>NZ_JBNDMA010000002.1:0-4231537 GCF_050436345.1 Paraburkholderia sp. WC7.3g | reverse complement strand
TCACTTTCCAATCCGCAGTGCATCCGCGTAACCCGTCGGTTTCCGATACGTTCGCCCAACGTCCGTGTCCTTCTGGCTCCGGTGGTCAGCACTTTCTCCAACAATCGCTAAGCCCGCTTACGCGCCGGCGCCCGATCTGGTTCACCTGCGATAAAGCGGTCAAGTCTTTCACTGGCCTCCGTAATCGCCCAAAGCGGAGCGCGATGCAGTTGCCGGTCGTAACTCGTTGCGATCGATGCAAAGAGTTCGAACCCCGCCTCGTCCAGCTTCCATTCGTTGCGTTCCCGGCCTGCGTCGAACACCATCGCCGAGGCCCGGTCCGCGTCGTGGAGCTCTTCATCGCTCATCGGGCCGAAGCCGGCATCGGCCAGGTAACTGGTCAGCAGCATGATCTGCGTGAGAGTCTGTGCGTCGCTCTTCGTGCCGACGCCGCGGCGCAGCGCATCGAGCGACAGATGAACTCGCAACGCGAGATCGTCGGCGATCTCGCGTGCGATAGGCAACAGCATGGCCTTGACATGCCGCGCGCGGGCAGCGCCACTGTTGCGGAAAGGAATCGGTTGTGCCATGGAGATCCGAGGGGTTTGCCTGAGCACATGCAATAACGGCGCGCTTCGCAAAAGGTTGAGCCTTCATTGCGCTTTGCCAGTTCACAGGCGACTGCGGCCCCGCCCCCAATCAACTGCTCGACAACCGATCGTTTCCACTCCAATGGATGCCGTCGGTTCTGGCGCCAGGCGGTCAGCTCGACGGTCCGAGACGCCGTGTCCGTCTCCCCGCTGTTTGGGACAATGGCGGTCATTCGTGTCCTTCGCAGCCGATGATTGCACCTTCCAGGCAAGGGCGAACCGTACAGATTAGCTGCATATCCCCACGCGCCTCAGTGCTTCACCAATTCACTACTTCCCCTGCGCCAAAAACTTTTGCGCCAGCCGAACCCAATACGTCGACCCGACCGGCAATAGCTCGTCGTTGAAGTCATAACTCGCGTTGTGCAGCATACAAGGGCCCGCACCGTGGCCGGCTTCTCGGTGGCCGCCAACGCCGTTGCCCAGGAACGCGTAGCAACCCGGTTTCGCCAGCAGCATGAACGAAAAATCCTCCGCACCCATGGTCGGTTCAACCGCGTCATCGACATTTTCCGCGCCCACGACCTCTTTCATGACCGACGCCGCAAAACGCGCTTCCTCGCTGCTATTGATCGTCGGAGGATAGTTCCGGTGGAAGTGGATCTGGACAGAGCAATCGTATGCTTCGGCTGTGCTCTGCGCGATCTTGCGCATGCGTGACTCGATCAGGTCGAGCGTTTCGGCGGCGAAGGTCCGCACGGTCCCAGCGATCCATGCGACATCCGGCACGATGTTGACCGCATCGCCGGCATGTATCTGCGTTATCGACAACACCGCGGTATCCAGCGGCTTTTTGTTTCGCGTGATGATGCTTTGCAGCCCGCTAGCAATTTGCACCGCCGTAAAGACTGGATCGTGGCCATTGTGCGGCAGCGCCGCATGCGAGCCGACGCCCTTGATTTCGATGCGAAATTCATTGCTCGACGCCATGATCGGGCCTTCGGTCACGCCGAAGTGGCCCGCCGGCATGCCTGGCCAGTTGTGAAGGCCGAACACGGCGTCCACGGGGAATTGGGTGAACAAGCCGTCGTCCATCATGGCCTTCGCGCCGGCGCCCCCTTCCTCGGCCGGCTGAAAAATGAACACGATCGTGCCGTCGAAATCACCATGTTTGGCCAGATAGTGCGCGGCGCCGAGCAGCATCGCCGTATGTCCGTCGTGGCCGCATGCGTGCATCTTGCCGTCGTTTTTCGAGCGATGATCGAAGCTGTTGAGTTCCTGGATCGGCAGCGCATCCATGTCGGCGCGCAGACCAATCGCACGCGCGCCGTTTCCGCGCTTCAATACGCCGACCACGCCGGTTTTGCCCAAACCGCGGTGGGTCTCGATGCCCCAGGATTCAAGCGAACGCGCGACGAGATCAGCAGTCGCCGTCTCTTCATAGCGCAACTCCGGGTGGGCATGGATGGTTCGTCGAAGGGTCTGGATTTCGCCGCGAGCGGCCTGAATTTCGGGGATGAGTTTCATGATGGAGTGATTAAGCGTTGGTGCTTGGCTAGCGTGACATCGCTGCGGACCAGGTCGGCCCGGGCACTTCGGATAATTCATTCTACGCCGAAGGCTTTCTTGGCGGCACCATCCAGGTCGGCCGGCTGTTGACGTAATAAAATTCCATTCTTTCGTACCGCTCACTGCTCACCAGGACAGATCGCCGATGAACGCCCCGACCGAATTCGCGCGCGCCGTGTGCCCGCACGATTGCCCCGACACGTGCGCGATGCGCGTGACCGTCGACAACGGACGGGCGATCAAGGTCGCCGGCGACCCCGACCATCCGCCGACTCAGGGCGTGCTGTGCACGAAGGTCGCTCGCTACGCGGAGCGTGTGTACCATCCCAACCGATTGACGACGCCGATGAAGCGCGTCGGCCGCAAGGGCGAGGGACGCTTCGAGCCGATCAGCTGGGACAAAGCTTTCGACCTTGCCGCAAGCCGCCTCGGCGAAATTGCCCATCGTGCGCCGGAAGCGATTCTGCCCTACAGCTACGCGGGCACGATGGGCCTGGTGCAGGGCGACAGCATCGCGCAACGCTTCTTCCACAAGCTGGGCGCATCGCAGTTAGATCGCACGATTTGCGCGGCCGCGGGCGCTGCGGGCCTCAAATACACGTACGGCGCCGGCATCGGTATGCACACCGAGTTTTTCGCCGAGAGCGAGGTGATCCTGATCTGGGGCGCCAATCCGATCGCATCGAACCTGCATTTCTGGACGCGCGCGCAGGAAGCCAAGCGTCGCGGCGCGCGGCTGATCGCAATCGATCCATATCGTTCGCTGACCGCGGAGAAATGTCATCAACACATTGCGCTGAAGCCCGGCACCGACGGGGCTCTCGCGCTCGGCATCATGAACGTGCTGATCACCGAGGATCTGCTCGACCACGCATACATCGCGTCGCATACGCTGGGCTTCGCCGACTTGAAGGTGCGCGCGCTCAGCTATCCAGTGTCACGCGTGAGTGAGATTTGTGGCGTTGAAGAACAGGAAGTCGCCGATCTTGCGCGACTTTACGCCAGTACGAAAAAAGCCGCGATCCGCCTGAACTACGGTCTGCAGCGGGTGCGTGGCGGCGGCAATGCGGTGCGCGCGATCGCCTGTCTGCCATCGCTGACGGGCGCATGGCGCGCGCGCGCGGGCGGGGCGCTGTTGTCGTCGAGCGGCTGGGCGCCGGTCGACTCGCATGCATTGCAGCGTCCCGACCTGATGCCGGGCTGGCCGTCGAAGCCGAGCCGCGTAATCAATATGAATGCGATCGGCGACGCATTGCTGCATCCCGGCGACGCCACGTTCGGCCCCAAGGTCGAGGCGATCGTCGTCTACAACTCGAATCCGGTCGCGGTCGCACCGGACTCCGAACGCGTCGCGGCCGGCTTTGCGCGTGAGGATCTGTTCACGATCGTGCTCGAGCATTTCCAGACCGACACTGCGGATTATGCCGACTTGCTGCTGCCCGCCACGACGCAACTCGAGCATCTCGATGTGCACAAGTCATACGGCCACACGCATGTGATGGTCAACCTGCCCGCCATCGCGCCGTTCGGCGATGCACGCCCGAATACCGAGATCTTCCGAGACCTCGCGCGCGGCATGGGCCTGACAGAACCGGCGCTCTTCGACAGCGACGAAGCCGTCGCTCGAGCTGCATTTCGCTGGGACGACAAGACGCTGGACGGTGTCGACTGGCCGACGCTGAAGCAAGCCGGCTGGGCCCGTCTCAATCTGCCCGACGCGCCATTTGCCGACGGCGGTTTTCGCACGCCATCCGGCAAGTGCGAGTTCTATAGCGAGCGCTTGGCACAGCAGGGCCTCGACCCGCTGCCGGACTATCTGCCACCCTACGAATCGGCCGACGGCGCGCCCGAACTGGCGGCCCGCTATCCGCTCGCGATGATTTCGCCGCCCGCGCGCAACTTCCTGAATAGCACCTTCGTGAACATCGAGAGTCTGCGCGCGACGGAAGGCGAGCCGCATCTGGACATCCACCCGGTCGACGCGCACGCACGCGACATCGGTGACGGCGATCAGGTGCGCATCTTCAACGATCGCGGCTCGATGCAGGCGCGCGCCCGCGTGACCGAACGGGCTCGCGAAGGCCTGGTCGTCGGGTTGTCGATCTGGTGGAAGAAGCTCGCGCCGGACGGCCGCAACGCGAACCAGCTGACGAGCCAGGCGCTGACCGATCTCGGCGGTTCCGCGACGTTTTATGACTGTCTCGTCGAAGTCGAGCGGGCCTGAAAACCGCGCCGCACCTTGAAGCTGGCGACCAGCCTGACGAGTTCGAGGCCGCCGTCTAACCTCATCGCTTTGGCCATTGGCCGCAATATGCCATGCTACGATTCGCTTTTAGCACGACCATTCGAAAATAATTCAGGAGACGCTGCAGCATGGAGAAAATCTGGCTGAAATCTTATCCGCCCGGCGTTCCCGCAGAGATCGACCCGACACGCTATTCGTCGGTGGCCGAGTTGCTCGACGAAGCCTTTCGCGAACACCGCGCGAAGCCGGCGTTCGTGTGCATGGGAAAGCAGATAAGCTACGGTGAACTCGACGAACTTTCGCGCAATCTCGCGGCGTGGCTGCAGTCGAAGGGGCTTGTGCGCGGCGCGCGTGTCGCGATCATGATGCCGAACGTGCTGCAGTATCCGGTCGCGATCGCCGCGATTCTGCGCCCGGGCTATGTGGTCGTGAATGTGAATCCGCTGTACACGCCGCGCGAACTCGAACATCAACTGAAGGACAGCGGCACTGAAGCGATTATCCTGCTCGAGAATTTCGCGGGGACCTTGCAGGCAATCGTGCGCAATACGCCGATCAGGCATGTGGTCGTCGCGGCGATGGGCGACCTGATGGGCATCAAAGGCCCGCTCGTGAACTTCGTCGTGCGCAAGGTAAAGAAGATGGTGCCGACGTGGAGTCTGCCCGGGCACGTCAGGTTCAACGACGCGGTCTCGGAGGGCGCGCGCCTGACGTTCGAGCCGGTCCGGCAGGGGCCCGACGACATCGCGTTTCTGCAATACACGGGCGGCACCACCGGCGTGGCCAAGGGCGCGACGCTGCTGCACCGGAACCTGATCGCGAATGTGCTGCAGTCGGAGGTCTGGCTCAATCCGGTGCGCGCAAACCGCACGGATATCGATCAGTTCATCACGGTCGTCGCACTGCCGCTATATCACGTGTTCGCGCTGACCGTGTGCGGGCTGCTGACGATCCGCACCGGTGGTCTCGGAGTGCTGATTCCGAATCCGCGCGATATTCCCGGCATGATCAAGTCGCTCGAGGGGTATGCGATCACGACGATTCCCGCGGTCAACACGCTTTACAACGCGATGTTGAACAGCCCCGACTTCCACAAGCTCGACTTCTCGAAGCTGCTGACCGCGAACGGCGGCGGCATGGCGGTGCAGGAGGCGGTCGCGAAGCGCTGGTTCGAGCTGACGCGCACGCCGATCGTCGAGGGCTACGGGCTGTCGGAAACGTCGCCTTGCGTGACCTGCAATCCCGTCACCGCCACCGAATACAACGGCACGATCGGCCTGCCGCTGCCGTCGACCGAAGTCTCGATCCGCGACGACGAAGGCAACGAAGTGCCGCCCGGTCAGCCCGGCGAGATCTGCATCCGCGGCCCGCAGGTGATGGCGGGCTACTGGAACCGGCCCGACGAAACCGCCAAGGTGATGACGGCGGATGGCTTCTTCAAATCGGGCGACGTCGGCATCATGAGCGCGGACGGCTTCGTGAAGATCGTCGATCGCAAGAAGGACATGATTCTGGTGTCCGGCTTCAACGTGTATCCGAATGAAGTCGAGGACGTCGTCGCAAAGCTGCCGGGCGTGTTCGAGGTCGCGGCGGTCGGCGTGCCCGATCAGCATTCGGGCGAGGCAGTGAAGCTGTTCGTCGTGAAGAAGGATCCGTCGCTGACCGACGAACAGATCTTCGCGTACTGCAAAACGCAGCTGACCGGCTACAAGCGGCCCAAGGTCGTCGAATTCCGCACCGAGCTGCCGAAGAGCAATGTCGGCAAGATTCTGCGCCGCGAACTGCGCGACGGCCGGGCTTGAGCGAGCAAGGAATGAAAAGCCCGGCGTACGAAAGTGCGCCGGGCTTTTTGTTGCCCCTCTTAAAACCCGCGCATAAAAAAAGGCGCCCGAAGGCGCCTTGAGACAAACTGCGTATTGACGACTTATTAGAACTTGTGGCGGATACCGATGCGAGCCGTGAACTGGTTGTTGGTCGTCGAACCGGTCAGGCCGTTGATGGCGGCCGTTGCCGTGACCACCTGGCCCGCTGTGTTGACCGTGTCGCCCAGAGCGTGCTGGTACACGCCGACCAGGTACACGTCGGTACGCTTGGACAGGAAGTAGTCCACGCCCAGTGCGCCCTGATGGTACTGAGCACGCGAGTTGCCTTCGATCTGCGTGCCGCGCGTGTAGTCATACGCCGCGCCGACCAGCAGTGCCGGGGTCAACTGATACTTGAAGTTGATTTCGCCGTTGTTGAACGTTGCCTTCTGGCCAGTGAACGGCGACGCGTAGGTCTTGCCGAGGTTGCCGAACTGGATGTTCGAATACGTCAGGCCGATGGTTGCCGCGCCAAACGTGTAAGCACCGCCCGCGCCGATGACCTGGTACGTGTTAGCCGATGCGAAGCCAGCGTAGACCGGGGTCGTCACAGCAGCAGCAGCGGCGGTCGTCGTGCCGCCGTTGTTGAACAGACCACCCGTCGCTGCCGGCGTACGTGCGTTCAGGTAACCAACGCCCAATTGCAGCGGACCGTTGTTATAGCCTGCACCCAACGACCAGATCTGGTTGCCGGAGAAGTTGCCTGCCTGGCCGCCGAAGCTATACGTGCCGCCGAACGTCAGGCCGCCGTAGTTCGCGCTCGTGTACTTGACCGTGTTGTTGGTGCGATACGCGTTGTTGAAGTTGTCGATGTCGCCCGGGTGAGCGGCGATGTAGCCGCCCCACTGATCACCCGATTCGAACGGACCCACGTAGTCGACGACGGAATCGTACTGACGACCCAGCGTGACCGTGCCGAAGTGGCTCGACAGACCGACGTATGCCTGACGACCGAACATCAGGCCGCCTTGACCGAGCTTGCCGTTCGTCGTGTCAAAGCCGTTTTCCAACACGAACAGGGCCTTCAGACCGCCGCCCAGATCTTCAGTGCCACGCAGGCCGAAACGCGAGCCTTGCAGGACACCGCTGGACATGTTGTACAGATGCTTACCGCCCGAGTTGGTGTTCATATTGATACCAACGTCAACGATGCCGTACAGGGTCACGCTGCTCTGAGCATGAGCGACGCCTGCGAACGCGCCCAAGGCTGCGAGAGCGAGAAGCGACTTTTTCATCGAATGATCTCCAAGGAATACGAATCTTTTGTACAAGGCGAAATATTTAGTTAGTGCTGACGTCCTTGCTTGTCCAACTTCGCGAGAAGTTGCCACGTAATGTAACAAAAGGCATACATGGCACAAAGAAAAAGGAGCCGCGCCGGAAGGCTGCTGTTTCGTTTACGCAACATGGTCTAGAATCCGAAATTAACCGCCCGTTTCATGCGGATTCGTGCTTGCCGGAAGCGAGTTTCGCGTCGCAAGGCCTTGTCGCACGGACCTTCCTGAACCCTGCGGCGGTTGTCGAATCAGGGAGCGCTTTATGTTGCTGGACGAGTTGATTGGCGAGTTTGATCGGGGTTTACGCTCACTGACGGGAGTCTCGCGGATGAGCCGTCCGCTGCCGCTTGCGCAGACCTCCGCGGCGACGGCCGAGGCGTCCGAACTCTCGCCCGCGGAGCGCGCGCATGCGGCGGGTTTGATGCGTGTGAACCACGTCGGCGAAGTGTGCGCGCAGGCGCTTTACCAGGCGCAGAAACTCGCCACCGACTCGCCTTCATTGCGCGCCATGTTCGATCACGCCGCATCGGAAGAAGAAGATCATCTGGCGTGGACCGCCAAACGCCTCGAAGCGCTCGACTCGCGTCCGAGTCTGCTCAATCCGCTGTGGTACACCGGCGCGCTCGCGATCGGTCTCGCCGCGGGACGTCTCGGCGATCGCGTGAGTCTCGGCTTCATGGCCGAAACGGAGCGTCAGGTCGAGCAGCATCTCGACAGTCATCTCGATCAGTTGCCGGTCGCGGACCATGAATCGCGCGCGATCGTCGAGCAGATGCGCGTCGATGAAGCGCGGCACGGCAAGGCCGCGATGGACGCGGGCGGCATCGAGTTGCCGTTTCCGGCGCGTGCGTTGATGCGCGCGATGTCGAAGGTAATGACGCGCACCGCTTATTACATATGAGCCTGTCTGACGCTTCGCTGCGCCGACCGGAGCACCGCATGTATCGCTAGCACTGTCGCTGAACGCTTTCTTCGCAAATGGGACGGCGCCGCGCGCGCCGTTCGTCATCCGTCCCCGCAACGCCATCTTTTCCCTTCCAGACGTCCTTAACGATCTCTTTCAATCCGTGCTGTTTCCTCGCACTTTTCACGTATCACCTTCACAAGTTGCACTAGCTCATTCATTTATAACGATTTTCCGTTTTTATCCGGGACGTGAAGGAGTCGCGCTAAGTCCTTGTTCTAGCAAACAAAATCCGCTCGAAAAGCGGGCCGCTCCCTTGACCCATGATTAGCGTTACTCTAAAGTGGGAGACAGTGTGAGAAAGTGTATTTTTGTGTGCTCCCGACATCACTTTCGGGTAGATTTTCACGGACCGGGCGAGCGACGCAAATGGCGTCGCAATAGGGGAGAGCGAAGTGTTCCAAGGGGCGTCGGCGCTGACGCTCGATGCGAAAGGGCGGATGTCGATTCCCTCTCGTTATCGGGATGCGCTGCAAACACAGGCAGAGGGCCGGGTGACGATCACCAAGCACCCGGACGGCTGCCTGTTGCTCTTTCCGCGCCCCGAATGGGAAATCTTCCGTGACAAGGTCGACAAGCTGCCCATGAACGCGGCTTGGTGGAAGCGCATTTTTCTCGGCAATGCAATGGATGTGGATATGGACGGCGCAGGCCGCGTGCTCGTGTCGCCGGAGTTGCGCGCGGCTGGCTCGCTGGAGAAAGAAGTGACGTTGCTCGGCATGGGCCGTCACTTCGAGTTGTGGGATGCACAGATCTACGCCGCGAAGGAACAGGCGGCGATCGCCGAGGGCATGCCCGACGCGTTGAAAGATTTCACGTTCTGATCGCGGCTTATTTATATGGCACCTGCGATGAGAAACGAATTGCAGCATCGCACGGTGCTGTTGAACGAAGCGGTCGATGCGCTGGTCACGCGCGCCGACGGCACCTATGTGGACGGCACGTTCGGCCGTGGCGGTCATAGCCGCCTCGTGCTGGAGCGGCTCGGTGAAGCGGGGCGACTGATCGCGTTCGATAAAGATCCGCTCGCGATCGCGACGGCGCAGAAGATCGTCGATCCGCGCTTTGCCATCGTGCACGAGAGTTTTGCTTCACTGCGCGCCGCGATGGCGGAGCGCGGAGTAGGGCGTGTGTCGGGGGTGTTGCTGGATCTGGGCGTATCGTCGCCGCAAGTCGACGATCCGGAGCGGGGCTTCAGCTTCCGCGCCGACGGCCCGCTCGACATGCGGATGGACCCGACGCGCGGCGAATCCGCGGCTGACTGGCTCGCGCGGGCCACGGTGCAGGAATTGACGGAGGTGATACGAGATTATGGGGAAGAACGGTTTGCTTTTCAGATTGCAAAGGCGCTTGTTGCTCGCCGGGCAGAGTCCGACCGTCTTGGGCCTCTCGTCAGCACGGGCGAGCTTGCCCAAATCGTGGCTAACGTCGTCAAAACCCGTGAGAAGGGCAAGGACCCGGCAACCCGCACCTTTCAGGCTATACGGATTCACGTCAATCAAGAGCTTGCGGAGCTGCAAGTCGTTCTAGAGGCAGCGTTGTCGTTGTTGGAGCAAGGGGGGCGGCTGGTGGTCATCAGCTTTCATTCGCTCGAGGACCGGATCGTCAAGCGATTCATGCAGGCGCACTCGAGCACGCCGGCGGTCGACCGCCGTCTGCCGATCCGCGCGGTCGACCTGCCGAGCCCTCCGCTGAAAATCATCGGCCGCGTATTCGCGAGCGACGCCGAAGTCGCCGACAACCCGCGCGCCCGTTCTGCCGTGATGCGTGTGGCGGAGCGGATCGCGCCATGAACCGCCTCAATATTTTCCTGCTGATCATCGTGATGGGCTGTGCCTTGTCGGTCGTCAACGCGACCAATCAGCAGCGTCAGATCTTTATCCAGCTGCAGCGCGCGCAGTCGCAGGAGCGTCAGCTGCAGCAGGACTATTCGCAGCTTCAATATCAGCAGAGCGCGCTGTCCAAGACCTCGCGCATCGAGCAGATCGCCACCGCCTCGCTGAAGATGCAATCGGTCATCACCGGCCGCACCCAGTACCTGACGCTCGACCCGGGTGCCGCGACGGCGATCGACGCCCCCATTCCGACTTCCGCGCCGGCTTCGACGCCGGTCGCGACCCGTCGCGGAGCCACGCGATGAAAAAATCGTCGGCCCACAAGAGCGTTGCGTTTTCGGCCAATCCGATTCTGTCGGTGCGCCTGCCGATGTGGCGCTCGAAGCTCGTCGTGTTCCTGCTGTTCATGGCGTTCGTCGCGCTGGCCGCGCGCGCGTTCTGGATTCAGGGCCCGGGCAATGCGTTCTATCTGAAGCAGGGCGAAATCCGCTATCAGCGCCGCATCGACATGCCGGCCACGCGCGGCAAGATTCTCGACCGCAACGGCCTCGTGCTCGCCACGAGTCTGCCGGTGCGAGCAATCTGGGCGATTCCCGAATCGGTGCCCGACGATCTCGGCGCCGACAAGCTCGACGCGCTCGGCAAACTGCTCGGCATGACCACGAAGGAGCTGCGCGCGAAGCTGTCGGAAGACAAGACCTTCGTCTATGTGAAGCGCCAGGTGCCGGTCGACGTCGCCGACAAAGTCGTTGCGCTCGACATCCCCGGCATTTACTCGCGCGCCGAATACAAGCGCTTCTATCCGGAAGGCGAGATCACCGCTCACCTGATCGGCTTCACGAACGTCGAGGACGAGGGCCAGGAAGGCGTCGAGCTCGGCGACCAGAAGCTGCTCGCGGGTATGTCGGGCAGCCGTCGCGTGATCAAGGACCGGATGGGCCACATCATCGAGGACGTGGACGAGCAGGTCGTGCCGCACAACGGCCAGGACGTCGATCTGTCGATCGACAGCAAGATCCAGTACATCGCCTATACCAACCTGAAAGCGGCCGTCGAGAAATCCAGGGCAAAGGCGGGCGCGGCGATGGTGATCGACGTGCGCACCGGCGAAGTGCTCGCGCTCGTCAACTACCCGACCTACAACCCGAACGACCGCTCGCACCTGACCGGCGACCAGCTGCGCAACCGCATCCTGACCGACACGTTCGAGCCGGGCTCGATCATGAAGCCGTTCACGGTGTCGCTCGCGCTCGATCTGCACCGCGTGACGCCGACTACACTGGTAGATACGGGCAACGGCCACTTCGTACTCGACGGCGCGCAGATTACCGACGACAGTGGCTTCGGCGTGCTGACGGTCGGCGGCGTGATCCAGAAGTCGAGCAATATCGGCGCAACCAAAATCGCGATGCAGCTGCGGCCCGAAGAGATGTGGAACATGTATACCAGCGTCGGTCTCGGCCAGGCGCCGAAGGTCGGTTTTCCGGGCGCGGCGGCGGGCCGCCTGCGTCCGTGGAAGAGCTGGCGCCGCATCGAGCAGGCGACGATGTCGTACGGCTACGGCCTGTCGGTGTCGCTGTTCCAGCTCGGCCGCGCGTACACCGCGATCGCGCACGACGGCGAAATCATGCCGGTGACGATTTTCCACGCGCCGGGCGACCAGCCGGCCACCGGTCCGCAGATCTTTTCGCCGACCACCGCGCGTGAAGTGCGCGCGATGCTCGAAACCGTGGTGTCGCCGCAAGGCACGTCGCCGGATGCGGCGGTGCCCGGCTATCGCGTCGGCGGTAAGAGCGGTACCGCGTACAAGCACGGGCCGCACGGCTACGACCACTCCAAATATCGAGCGTCGTTCGTTGGCATGGCGCCGATGCCGAATCCGCGCATCGTCGTCGCAGTGTCGGTCGACGAGCCGACCGCGGGCAGCCACTTCGGCGGCCAGGTGTCGGGTCCGGTGTTCTCGGGCATCGTCGGCGATACGCTGCGCGCGCTGAATGTGCCGCCCGACATGCCCGTCAAGCAGATGGTCGTATCCGACGATTCGGCGCCGGCCGCGCCCAGCGCGCCGGTCACGCAGTCCCAGGCCAAAAAGCTGTCGACGAGCCCCGGCGTGAAGAAGATGACCATTTCCGCCAACCCGAAAAACCATCCAGGAGTCGTGCGATGAGCGCGCTGCGCGAGCAACATCCAGCGCACCGGCAGATCGCCGACGCCCTCGCCTGGCTGCACGCGCACGTGCGGCCAGGCGCGCATCTGCACGCCGACACGCGCTCGCTCGCGGCCGGCGACGCGTTCTTCGCGTACGCGGTCGACGGCGCGGACAACCGCGCGTTCATCGACGCGGCATGCGAGCGCGGCGCGGCCGCCGTGCTGGTGCAACCCGAAGGCTTCAGCGGCACGCTCGATACATCCGTCGCCCACGCGGTGCCGGCGTTGAACGAACTCGCCGGCACGATCGCGAGCGCGTGGTATCGCGATCCGAGCGACGCGATGCTCGCGGTCGGCATCACCGGCACGAACGGCAAGACTTCGTGCAGCCAGTGGGTCGCCGCGGCGCTGTCCGCGCTCGGCACGCGCTGCGCGATCGTCGGCACGCTCGGCACCGGCCTCGTCGGCCAGTTCGTGCACACCGGCTTCACGACGCCCGACGCACCGCAATTGCAACGCAGCCTCGCGCAATTGCGCGACGCGGGCGCACAGGCGGTGGCGATGGAAGTGTCGTCGCATGCGCTGCATCAGGGGCGCGTGAACGGTACCGCTTTCGACATCGCAGTGTTCACGAACCTGACGCAGGACCATCTCGACTATCACGGCACGTTCGATGCGTATGAAGCCGCCAAGGCGCGCCTGTTCGCCTGGCCCGAGTTGCGCGCGGCCGTGATCAATCGCGACGATGCCGCCGGCCGGCGTTTGCTCGCGAGCACGCGTGGTCACGCGCGCACGATCGCCTATGGCATCGAGGCCGGACAACACAGCGCTGACGCTGAACGCACATCGCAAGCCGACGCGTGGCTCACCGCATCGAACGTGCGTGCCACCGCAACCGGCACCGCGTTTCATCTGAACACGTCGGACTGGGGCAACGCCGAAGTCGAAGTGCAAACGCTCGGCCTCTTCAATGTCAGCAATCTGCTCGCGGTGTTCGGCGTGCTGCTCGCCGCCGACGTGCCGTTCGACGCGGCGCTCGCCGAACTGGCGAAGCTCGAACCGGTGAACGGCCGCATGCAGCGTTTGGGCGGCCGTCCGCAGAACGACGAACCGCTCGTCGTGATCGATTACGCGCACACGCCCGATGCACTCGAAAAAACGCTCGAAGCACTGCGCCCGATCGCGACGGCGCGCGGCGGCGAACTCGTCTGCATGTTCGGCTGCGGCGGCGACCGCGATGCGACCAAGCGTCCGCTGATGGGCGCGATCGCCGAGCGGCTCGCGGACAACGTCGTCGTGACGAGCGACAACCCGCGCAGCGAAGATCCGCTCGCGATCATCGAGCAGATTGTCACGGGCATGCGGGACGCCTCGAAGGCGCGCCGCATCGAGGACCGCGCGAGCGCGATCCTGCAGGCGATCCGCGGCGCGGCGGGCGAAGACGTGATCGTGCTGGCCGGCAAGGGGCACGAAGCCACACAGGAAATCATGGGCAAGAAACGCGCTTTCTCCGATCAGGACCACGCGCGCCTCGCGCTCGCCGCGCGGGCGACACAAACACGCGGAGGTGGCGAATGACCATGTTCTCGCTACGGGCAGCTGCCGCGCAGATCCCCGGCGCGAGCGTCGTCGGCGACGACGGCGTGCGCTTCGAGCGCGTGTCGACCGACAGCCGCAGCGCCGGTCCCGGCGATCTGTTCATCGCGATCAAGGGCGATCGTTTCGATGCGCACGACTTCCTGCCGCAAGTGGCCGAGCGCAACGTCGCGGCCGTGCTCGTCACGCGCACGCCGCTGAACTGGAGCGTTCCCGCGATCCGCGTCGCCGACACGCGCGCAGCGCTTGGCGCGCTCGCGCGCGGCTGGCGTCGTCAGTTCGATCTGCCGCTCGTCGCGGTCACGGGCAGCAACGGCAAGACCACGGTCAAGGAAATGATCGCGTCGATCTTCGCGGCCGCGGTCGGCACGGATGCGCGTCTCGCGACCGCGGGCAATTTCAATAACGACGTCGGCCTGCCGCTCACGCTGTTCCGTCTGCACGCCGCGCATCGGCTCGCGGTGGTCGAACTCGGCATGAACCATCCAGGCGAAACCGAACAGCTCGCGAAGCTCGCCGAGCCGACGGTCGCCGTCGTCAACAACGCGCAGCGCGAGCACCAGGAATTCATGGCGACCGTCGAAGCGGTCGCGCTCGAACACGCGAGCGTGATTCACACGCTGTCGCCGGAAGGCACGGCGGTATTCCCCGCGGACGACGCATACGCGAGCATCTGGCGCGTCGCCGCGACCGGCAGTCGCATCATCGATTTCGCGTTGAACAGCGCGGAGCGCACCACCGAAGCGGCAGTGAAGGGCAGGTTCGACGGCAAGCGTCTGTCCATCGGCACGCCGCAAGGCCATCTCGACGTCACGCTGCAGGTGCTTGGCAATCACAACGCGCACAACGCGCTCGCGGCGGCCTCGGCCGCGTTGGCAGCGGGTGTGTCGCTCGACGCGATCCAGCGCGGCCTCGAATCGTTCGGCGCGGTGAAGGGCCGTCTGCAGGTCAAGCAGGCCGCGCTCGGCACGCTCGCGGGCGCGACCGTGATCGACGACACCTACAACGCGAATCCCGATTCGATGCGCGCCGCGATCGACGTGCTCGCGTCGTGTGCATCGCCGCGTGTGCTCGTGATGGGCGACATGGGCGAAGTCGGCGACAACGGCCCGGCGTTTCATCGCGAAATCGGCGCGTATGCGAAAGAGCGCGGTATCGACGCGCTGTATGCAATGGGCGACGCGTCGCGCGACGCCTGCACCGCATACGGCGCGCTCGCGCACCACGTCGCCGATGTCGGCGCGCTGATCGCGCAACTGCAGCAGGCCCGCTTCGGCGCTGCCGCAACGCTTCTCGTGAAAGGCTCGCGCTTCATGCAGATGGAGCGCGTGGTGGACGCCGTTACGAGTCCACAACCCAACGCCGCGGGCTCGACGCCCGCCGCACATTAAAAGAAGGATCCAGGCATGCTACTGGCGCTGGCGCAATGGCTGCAGAATGACGCAAGCTTCTTGCGCGTGTTCAGTTATCTGACGTTTCGCGCGGTGATGGCGACCATCACCGCGTTGTTGATCGGGCTCGTCTGCGGCCCGGCGGTCATTCGCAAGCTGACCGCGATGAAGGTCGGCCAGGCCGTTCGCAAGGACGGCCCGCAAACTCACCTCGTCAAATCGGGCACGCCGACGATGGGCGGCGTGCTGATCCTGCTCGGCATCGCCGTGGCCACGCTGCTGTGGGCCGATCTGACCAACCGCTTCATCTGGATCGTGATACTCGTCACGTTCGGCTTCGGCGTGATCGGCTGGGTCGACGATTACCGCAAGGTCGTCTACAAGGACCCGCGCGGCATGTCGTCGCGCGAGAAGTATTTCTGGCAATCGGTGATCGGCCTGTTCGCGGCGGTTTATCTCGCGTTCAGCGTCTCCGAGGCGAGCAATGTGCGCGTGTTCGACCTGTTCATGGCGTGGGTGCGCAGCGGCCTGTCGATGGGGTTGCCCGCGCGCGCCGATCTGCTGGTGCCGTTCTTCAAGTCGATCACTTACCCGCTCGGCGTGTGGGGCTTCATCGTGC
Organism: Paraburkholderia sp. WC7.3g; assembly: GCF_050436345.1. NCBI lineage: Bacteria > Pseudomonadati > Pseudomonadota > Betaproteobacteria > Burkholderiales > Burkholderiaceae > Paraburkholderia > Paraburkholderia sp. WC7.3g. Next base: position 4,215,462 of record NZ_JBNDMA010000002.1, on the reverse strand, counting down.
TCACGTATCTGGTGATCGTCGGCGCGAGCAACGCGGTGAATCTGACCGATGGCCTCGACGGCCTCGTGATCATGCCGGTCGTGCTGGTCGGCGCGTCGCTCGGCGTGTTCGCCTACGTGATGGGCAGTTCGGTCTATTCGAAGTACCTGCTGTTTCCGCACATTCCCGGCGCGGGCGAATTGCTGATTTTCTGTTCGGCGATGGGCGGCGCGGGTCTGGCCTTCCTTTGGTTCAACACGCACCCGGCGCAGATGTTCATGGGCGACGTCGGCGCACTCGCGCTCGGCGGCGCGCTCGGCACGGTCGCGGTGATCGTGCGTCAGGAAATCGTGCTGTTCATCATGGGCGGCATCTTCGTTGCGGAAACGCTGTCGGTGATGCTGCAGGTCACGTGGTTCAAATACACGAAGCGCCGGTTCGGCGAAGGGCGGCGGTTCTTCAAGATGGCGCCGCTGCATCACCATTTCGAATTGTCGGGCTGGAAGGAAACGCAAGTGGTCGTGCGCTTCTGGATCATCACGTTGATGTTGTGCCTATTTGGTTTGTCCACGCTCAAATTGCGTTAAGCAGCAGTATTTAAGGAAGCAGGCGATGTTCGGCGAGAAGTTTCGGGATCGGCAAAAGCCGATGGTGCTCGTGCTGGGACTGGGTGAATCCGGTCTCGCGATGGCGCGCTGGTGCGCTAGGCACGGCTGTCGGCTGCGCGTGGCCGATACGCGCGAAGTGCCGCCGAACCTGTCCTCGCTTGAAGCGCATGGCGTCGATGCCGATTTCGTCGGCGGTCCGTTTTCGCCGGTGCTGCTCGAAGGCGTCGAGCTGGTCGCGATCAGCCCGGGACTGTCGCCGCTGGCCGCTGATCTGCTGCCGCTGATTACGGCGGCGCGCGAGCAGGGCATTCCGGTGTGGGGCGAGCTCGAACTATTCTCGCAGGCGCTGCGCACGCTCGGCGAGTCCGGCTACGCGCCGAAGGTGATCGCGATCACCGGCACGAACGGCAAGACCACGACGACGAGCCTGACCGGCTTGCTGTGCGAACGCGCGGGCAAGAAGGTCGCGGTGGCCGGCAACATCAGCCCGTCGCTGCTCGACAAGCTCTCCGGAGCGATCGACCAGACCGCGCTGCCCGAGGTGTGGGTGCTCGAACTGTCGAGCTTCCAGCTGGAGACGTCGCATACGTTTACGCCTGACGCGGCGGCCGTGCTGAACATCACGCAGGATCACCTGGACTGGCACGGCGGACTCGACGCATACGCGGCCGCGAAGGGCCGCATCTTCGGTACACAGACGGTGCGCGTGCTGAACCGCGACGACGCGCGCGTGATGGCGCTCGCGCCTGCAGGCGGCGACGCCGAGATCGTCACGTTCGGCGTGACCGAGCCGAAGAACGACGGCGACTACGGCCTGCTGCGCGACAACGGCATGGTGTGGCTCGTCGAAGCGCAAGATCGCGACGCGAGCAACGAAATCACGCCGAAGCGCCGCCGCAAGAACGAGGCGGCCGCCACGCCCGACATTGCGCTGAAGCGTCTGATGCCCGCGGACGCGCTGCGTATCCGTGGCTTGCACAACGCCGCCAACGCGTTGGCCGGGTACGCGCTCGCGCGCGCGATCGGCCTGCCCGGCGCACCGCTCTTGCACGGCCTGCGCGAGTATCGCGGCGAGCCGCACCGCGTGGAACTGATCGCGTCGATCGACGGCATCGACTACGTGGACGACAGCAAGGGCACCAACGTCGGCGCGACGGTCGCCGCGCTCGACGGTCTCGCGCAACGCGTCGTGCTGATCGCCGGCGGTGACGGCAAGGGCCAGCAATTCGAGCCGCTCGCCGCACCGGTGATGCGCTGGTGTCGCGCGGTGATGCTGATCGGCCGCGACGCGCCGCAGATTCGCGCAGCGCTCGAACATTGCGGCGTCGCGATGACCGATCACGCGACGCTGGAAGACGCGACACGCGCGGCCACCGCGCTCGCGCAGCCCGGCGATGCGGTGCTGCTGTCGCCCGCGTGCGCGAGCTTTGACATGTTCAAGGGTTACGCACACCGTGCGGCGGTATTCCGCAGCACGGTCGAAGATATCGCGGCCGAACGGGGGACGATGATATGAGCTGGTCGGAACGTTTCGGCTCGCGCGATGCCGCCGGCGGCAACGGCGCCGCCACCCGTACGTCCACCCGCACGGGCGGCAGCGGTCTCGCGAGCGCGGTCAACGGCGTGCGGCCGCTGCGCTCGCGCATGCTCGACTACGATCATTCGCTGCTGTGGGTCGTCGTCGCGCTGCTCGGGCTCGGCGTCGTGATGGTGTACTCGGCGTCGATCGCGATGCCCGATTCGCCGAAGTACGCGTCGTATCGTGATTGGGCGTTTCTCGTGCGCCAGATCGTCTTCGTGCTGATGGGCGCGGCGGTCGGCGTCGCGTCGTTCCGCATTCCGATTTCGACGTGGGACAAGTACGCGCCGAAGCTCTTCCTGATCTCGCTCGTCGCGCTCGTGATCGTGCTGATTCCGCACGTCGGCAAAGGCGTGAACGGCGCGCGCCGCTGGATTCCGCTCGGCATCACGAACATGCAGCCGTCGGAAATCATGAAGCTCGCGGTGACGATCTACGCGGCGAACTACACGGTCCGCAAGCAGGAATACATGCACAGCTTCGCGAAGGGCTTCCTGCCGATGGCGGTCGCGGTCGGTCTGGTCGGCATGCTGCTGCTGCTCGAGCCGGACATGGGCGCGTTCATGGTGATCGCCGCGATCGCAATGGGCGTGCTGTTCCTCGGCGGCGTGAACGGCAAGCTGTTCGGCGGCCTCGTCGCGACCGCGGTGGGCACGTTCACGTTGCTAGTGTGGGCGTCGCCATGGCGTCGCGAGCGGATCTTCGCGTACCTCGATCCGTGGGACGATCGCTACGCGCAGGGCAAGGCATATCAGTTGACGCACTCGCTGATCGCGTTCGGGCGCGGCGAGTGGTTCGGCGTCGGGCTCGGCGGCAGCGTCGAGAAGCTCAACTATCTGCCCGAAGCGCATACCGACTTCATTCTCGCGGTGATCGGCGAGGAGCTGGGTTTCGTCGGCGTGCTGGTCGTGATCCTGATGTTTTACTGGATCGTGCGCCGCTCGTTCGAGATCGGCCGTCAGGCGCTCGCGCTCGATCGCACGTTCGCGGGTCTCGTCGCGAAGGGCGTCGGCATCTGGTTCGGTGCGCAGACCTTCATCAACATGGGCGTGAACCTCGGTCTTCTGCCGACCAAGGGTCTGACCTTGCCGCTCGTCAGTTACGGCGGTTCGGGCATTTTGCTGAACTGCGTGGCGATCGCGGTGCTGATGCGGGTCGACTACGAGAACCGGGTGTTGATGCGCGGGGGCAAGGTATGACGGCTCTGCCACAACGCACGCTGATGGTGATGGCCGGCGGCACCGGGGGACATGTGTTCCCGGGGCTCGCGGTCGCGCATCTGATGCAGGCGTGGGGCTGGAAAGTCGTATGGCTTGGCAACCCCGCTGGCATGGAAGCGACGCTCGTACCGAAGCATGGCATTGCGATGGAGTACGTGCGCTTCGGCGGCGTGCGCGGCAAGGGTCTGAAGACCAAGCTGATGCTGCCGGTGAACCTGCTGCGCGCGTGCACGCAGAGCTTGAGCGTGCTGCGTCGCGTGAAGCCCGACGTCGTGCTCGGCATGGGCGGCTACATCACGTTCCCGGCCGGGCTGATGACCGCGCTGAGCGGCCGGCCGCTCGTGCTGCATGAACAGAATTCGATCGCGGGTCTCGCGAACAAGGTGCTCGCAAAGCTCGCGAAGCGCGTGCTGGTCGCGTTTCCGAATGCGCTGCCGCACGGCGAATGGACCGGCAATCCGATTCGTGAGGAACTTGCGCTCGCGAATGCACCCAAAGCACGCTACGCGCAGCGTAACGGTCCGCTGAACGTGCTCGTCGTGGGTGGCAGTCTCGGCGCCGCCGCGCTGAACGAAGTCGTGCCGCGCGCGCTCGCGCTGCTTGGCTCCAACGAGAGGCCGCGCATCGTGCATCAGGCGGGCGCCAAGCATATCGACGCGCTGCGCGAGAACTACGCGGCCGCGGGCTTGCAGGCGGGCGCGGACGTCTCGCTCGTGCCGTTCATCGACGACATGACGAGCGCCTACGCGCAGGCCGATCTGGTGATCTGCCGCTCGGGCGCGATGACGGTATCGGAGATTTCGGCGGTCGGCGTCGCGGCGCTGTTCGTGCCGTTCCCGTACGCGGTCGACGATCACCAGACCACTAATGCAGCGTTCCTCGCCGACAACGGCGCGGCGCTGGTCGTGCAACAACGCGATCTGTCGGCGGAAAAGCTCGCCGACTGGTTGCGCAGCCAGACGCGGGAAAGTCTCGCGCAAATGGCGGAGCGTTCGCGCTCGCTCGCGAAACCGGACGCCACCGAACAGGTCGCGCAGATCTGCGCGACGGTGGCGGGTGCGGGTTTGACGGCGGGCGTGAACCCAGAAGGAAAGCAATGAAACACATCGTCAAACACATTCATTTCGTCGGCATCGGCGGCGTCGGCATGAGCGGCATCGCCGAAGTCCTCGTCAATCTCGGCTATCAGGTGAGCGGCTCGGATCTGTCGGGCAACGCGGTCACCGAGCGCCTCGCCGCACTCGGCGCGCGCATTTCGATCGGGCACACGGCGGAGAACATCGAGGGCGCGAACGCGGTGGTGGTGTCGAGCGCGGTGCGCAGCGACAACCCGGAAGTGCTGGCCGCGCGTCATCGCCGCATTCCGATCGTACCGCGCGCCGTGATGCTCGCCGAGCTGATGCGTCTGAAGCAGGGCATCGCGATTGCCGGCACGCACGGCAAGACCACGACCACGTCGCTCGTCGCGAGCGTGCTCGCCGCGGGCGGGCTCGATCCGACCTTCGTGATCGGCGGGCGGCTGATCAGCGCGGGCGCGAATGCGCGCCTCGGCACCGGCGACTTCATCGTCGCCGAGGCGGACGAATCGGACGCGTCGTTCCTGAACCTGTTCCCGGTGATCGAAGTCATCACGAACATCGACGCCGATCATATGGACACCTATGGTCATGACTTCGCGCGTCTGAAGCAGGCGTTCATCGAATTCACGCACCGTCTGCCGTTCTACGGCATCGCGGTGCTGTGCGTCGACGATCCGAACGTGAAGGAGATCCTGCCGTTCGTATCGAAGCCGATCATCCGCTACGGTTTCGCGGCCGATGCGCAGGTGCGCGCGGTCAACGTCGAAGCGCGCGAAGGCCGCATGCATTTCACCGCGATGCGCGAAGACGCGGCGCCGCTCGACATCACGCTGAACCTGCCGGGCGAGCACAACGTGCAGAACGCGTTGGCCGCCATTGCAATTGCGACTGAACTCGAAGTGAAAGATGCCGATATCCAGCGAGCGCTCGCGGATTTCAACGGCGTCGGCCGGCGCTTCCAGCGCTACGGCGAAGTGTCGGTTGTCGTCGACGGCCGGGCCGCGGGCTGCTACACGCTGGTGGACGACTACGGTCATCACCCGGTCGAAATGGCCGTCACGGTCGCGGCGGCGCGCGGCGCATTCCCGGGTCGGCGTCTGGTGCTGGCGTTCCAGCCGCACCGCTTCACGCGCACGCGCGACTGCTTCGAGGATTTCGTCAAGGTGCTGTCGACCGTCGACGCGCTCGTGCTGACCGAAGTCTATGCGGCCGGCGAAGCGCCGATCGTTGCCGCGGACGGCCGCGCATTGGCGCGCGCGCTGCGCGTGGCGGGCAAGGTCGAACCGGTGTTCGTCGACACGGTGGACGAAGTGCCGGACGCGCTGTCCACGGTGGTGCGCGACGGCGATGTGGTGATCACGATGGGCGCGGGTTCGATCGGCGGTGTGCCGGTTCGGCTCGCTCAGGAACAGAAGGTGTGACATGAACATGATTCATTCGGAAGAACTCGCGAAAAAATTTGGCAAGGTCGCAGTGCTGCTTGGCGGTGATTCCGCCGAGCGCGAGGTGTCGCTCAATTCCGGGCGTCTCGTGCTGCAAGGTCTGCGCGACGCCGGCGTCGACGCGCATCCGTTCGATCCGGCGGAGCGTCCGCTGTCCGCGTTGAAGGATGAAGGCTTCGTGCGCGCGTTCAACGCGCTGCATGGCGGCTACGGCGAGAACGGCCAGATCCAGGGCGCGCTCGACTTTTACGGCATCCGCTACACCGGTAGCGGCGTGCTCGGCTCGGCGCTCGGTCTCGACAAGTTCCGCACCAAGCTCGTGTGGCAGCAACTCGGCATTCCGACGCCACCGTTCGAAGCGGTGCTGCGCGGTGACGACTACGAAGCGCGCGCCAGGGAGATCGTCGCGAAGCTCGGTTTGCCGCTGTTCGTGAAGCCGGCGAGCGAAGGTTCGAGTGTTGCCGTGATCAAGGTGAAGAGCGCGGACGCGCTGCCGGCCGCGTTGATCGAAGCCGTGAAGCACGATCGGATCGTCGTGGTCGAGAAGAGCATCGAAGGCGGCGGCGAGTACACCGCGTGCATCGCCGGCAATCTGGACCTGCCGGTGATCCGCATCGTGCCGGCCGGCGAGTTCTACGACTACCACGCGAAGTACGTCGCCAACGACACGCAGTATCTGATTCCGTGCGGTCTCGGCGCCGAAGAGGAAGCGCGCCTGAAGGTGCTCGCGCGCCGCGCGTTCGACGTGCTCGGCTGCACCGACTGGGGCCGCGCGGACTTCATGCTCGATGGCGAAGGCAAGCCGTACTTCCTCGAAGTGAATACAGCGCCTGGCATGACCGATCACTCGCTGCCGCCGAAAGCGGCGCGCGCGGTCGGCATCAGCTATCAGGAACTGGTGGTCGGCGTGTTGGCGCTGACGCTGCAGGATTAACCAAGGCAATCGCAAGCAACACCATGTGGAACAACGTTCGCCAGCTCAATCTCGCCAGCAATGCGTTGCACGCATTGCTGGTGCTCGTGCTGCTGGCGGCGGGCGGTTACTGGCTGATCCAGCGCCCGAATTTCGCGCTGCGCGAGATCCAGATCGACGGCGACACCGAGCACATCAATTCGCCGACGGTGCGCGCCGGCGTCGTGGGGCGCCTGAAGGGCAACTTCTTCACGGTCGATCTCGACGTCGCGCGGCAGGCGTTCGAGCAGATGCCGTGGGTGCGTCACGCGAGCGTGCGGCGCGTGTGGCCGAATGCACTGGCTGTCACGCTCGAGGAGTACAAGCCGCTTGGCACGTGGGGCAGCGATCAGCTGGTGAGCGTCGACGGCGAGCTGTTCACCGCGAACCAGGGCGAGCTCGACGGAGACCTGCCGGCGTTCGACGGCCCGGACGGTACGGCGAAGGAAGTCGTCGCGCGCTATCACGACTTCCAGAAGTGGTTCTCGGCGATCCACGAGACGCCCGAGGAAGTGACGCTGTCGCCGCGCTACGCGTGGACGGTGAAGCTGTCGAACGGCACGCAGGTGGAGTTGGGCCGCGAACGCAATCAGGACACGCTGGCCGATCGCAGCAAACGCCTGACCGCGGCATGGAGCGCGGTGACGCAACGTTGGGGAAAGGATATCGAGTATGCGGACTTGCGCTATCCGAACGGTTTCGCGATTCGTGCCGCTGGCATGCGCTTCATCAGCGAATCCGACAAGGGCAAGAAGTAAACGGACATCACACGCACTGAGCACGCTATGAGTAAAGACTATAAGGATCTGCTGGTCGCCCTCGACATCGGGACGTCGAAGGTAGTGGCCATCGTCGCCGAGTTGAAGGGCGAGGGTCACTACGAGGTGATCGGTCTCGGCCAGAGCGAATCGAAGGGGCTCAAGAAGGGCGTGGTGGTGAATATCGAAGCCACCGTGCAGTCGATTCAGCGCGCGCTCGAGGAAGCCGAGCTGATGGCCGACTGCAAGATCACGAACGTGTTCACCGGCATCGCCGGCAGCCATATCCGCAGCTTCAATTCGAGCGGCATGGTCGCGATCAAGGAGAAGGAAGTCACGCAGGCGGACGTCGCGCGCGTGATCGAAACGGCCAAGGCGATCAACATCCCGACCGACCAGCAGGTGCTGCATATCCTCACGCAGGAATTCATCATCGATGGTCAGGAAGATGTGCGCGAACCGATCGGCATGAGCGGCATCCGTCTCGAAGTGAAGGTGCATATCGTCACCGGAGCGGTCAGCGCGGCGCAGAACATCGTCAAGTGCGTACGCCGCTGCGGTCTCGAAGTGAACGACCTGATTCTGCAGCCGCTCGCGTCGTCGCTCGCGGTGCTGACGGAAGACGAAAAGGAACTAGGCGTGGTGCTGGTCGACATCGGCGGCGGCACGACGGACATCGCGATCTTCAGCGAAGGCGCGATTCGCCACACGGCCGTGATTCCGATCGCCGGCGACCAGATCACGAGCGACATCGCGATGGCGCTGCGCACGCCGACGCCGGATGCCGAAGACATTAAGGTCGACTACGGCATCGCCAAGCAGGCGCTCGCCGATCCGGACGAGATGATCGAAGTGCCGGGTCTCGGCGAGCGCGGTCCGCGCACGCTGTCGCGCCAGGCGCTGGCGGCCGTGATCGAGCCGCGCGTCGAGGAGCTGTTTTCGCTCGTGCAGCAGGTGGTGCGCGAGTCGGGTTACGAGGAACTGCTCAGCTCGGGCGTCGTGCTGACGGGCGGCGCGTCGATGATGATCGGCATGGTCGAGCTTGGTGAGGACATTTTCCTGAAGCCGGTGCGCATTGGCGTACCAGAGTATGCGGGCGGTCTCGCCGACGTCGTGCGCAATCCGCGCTATTCGACGGCGATGGGCCTGCTCGTCGAAGGACGCTCGCAGCGTATGCGCGGGCGCAAGGTTGCGGTGCAGTCGGGGTCGATGGGACAGGTGTTCTCGCGCATGAAGGACTGGTTCCTCGGCAACTTCTGACCACGGGTTTCGAGAAATTCGCGCTGGTGCCGGCGGCCGGCGCGCGACAGGGGGTTGCCCGATCTCCTGCCGGATAACGCCGAGTGGCGGTAACTTTTTATCTTGACGGAGGCAACATGGAATTCCAGATGCTGGAAACCGAAACGAGCGGCACCATCATCAAGGTCGTCGGAGTCGGTGGCGCTGGCGGCAATGCCGTTCAGCACATGATCAACAAAGGCGTGCAAGGCGTCGACTTCATCGTGATGAACACGGACGCGCAGGCGCTGTCGCGTTCGCGCGCCACCGCGGTGATCCAGCTCGGCAACACGGGTCTGGGCGCGGGCGCCAAGCCGGAAATGGGCCGCGCCGCCGCTGAGGAAGCACGCGAGCGTATCGCCGACGCACTGCGCGGCGCGCACATGGTGTTCATCACCGCCGGTATGGGTGGTGGCACCGGCACGGGCGCGGCACCGGTCGTCGCGCAGATCGCAAAGGAAATGGGTATTCTGACCGTTGGCGTCGTCAGCAAGCCGTTCGAATTCGAAGGCGGCAAGCGTATGCGCGTGGCGGAAGCCGGTTCGCAGCAACTGGAGGATCACGTCGACTCGCTGATCGTCGTGCTGAACGACAAGCTGTTCGAGGTGATGGGCGACGACGCCGAGATGGACAAGTGCTTCCAGTGCGCTGACGACGTTCTGAACAACGCGGTCGCGGGTATTGCGGAAATCATCAACGTCGACGGTCTCGTCAACGTCGACTTCGAAGACGTGAAGACCGTGATGGGCGAGCAGGGCAAGGCGATGATGGGCACGGCGACCGTTGCCGGCGTCGATCGCGCGCGTCTCGCGGCCGAACAGGCCGTCGCGAGCCCGCTGCTGGAAGGCGTCGATCTGTCGGGCGCGCGTGGCGTGCTGGTCAACATCACGTCGAGCCGTTCGCTGCGTCTGTCGGAAACGCGCGAAGTGATGAACACGATCAAGAGCTATGCCGCGGAAGATGCAACGGTGATCTTCGGCGCCGTGTACGACGATGCGATGGGCGACGCGCTGCGCGTGACGGTCGTCGCAACGGGCCTCGGCCGCGCGGCGAAGAAGCAGCAATCGGCACCGATGACGCTGCTGCGCACCGGCACCGACAACCAGCCGATCGGCGCGATGGCGCATGCGGCGTACGCACCGGCGGCAGGCCATGCCAGCACGGCCGACTACGGCGCGCTCGATACGCCGGCAGTGTGGCGCACGTCGCGCGACACGGCGGCCTCGCATGTGCAGGCGCTGCAGGAAAAGGGCGTCGATACGTACGACATTCCGGCATTCCTGCGCAAGCAGGCGGACTGAGCGCACGGGCTTCGTTGCCGCGCTGCGAGTTGTGCCGCAGTGCAGCGCTGGCGGACGAATGCACGAGCGTGGCGGGTGAACGGCAAGCAGGTCGCGTATCGTCTGATTCGCGGCAGGGGCAACTACCCTCTGCGAATTAGCGAAGCGGACGGAGTGACTGCCGCCGAACGGCATGGCCTGGAGTTGAATGGGCCGAACCGGAATTCACTGCGACACGAGGACGTGCGAGCGTGCTTCGCATCGATGCAAAGGACTGAGCATGATCAAGGAAGGTGAAAAGCTGCCCGACGCGACGCTTTTCGAGTACGTCGAAGACGACCGGGCGGGCTGCACGATCGGACCGAACAGTTTCGACGTGCGCGAGCAGACGGCGGGCAAGCGCGTGGCGATCTTCGGATTGCCCGGCGCGTTCACGCCGACCTGTTCGGCCAAACATGTACCGGGCTATGTCGAGCATGCCGAGCAGTTGCGCGCTGCCGGCATCGACGAAATCTGGTGCGTGTCCGTCAACGACGCGTTCGTCATGGGCGCGTGGGGACGCGATCAGCACACCTCGGGCAAGGTGCGCATGATGGCGGACGGTAGTGCGGCTTTCACACGGGCGCTTGGTCTGGAGCAGGATCTGTCGGCGCGCGGCATGGGAGTCCGTTCCCTGCGCTACGCGATGGTGGTCGACGACGGCGTGGTCAAGACGCTGAACGTCGAGGCTGCCGGCAAATTCGAAGTCAGCGATGCGGCGAGTATTCTCGCCACGTTGAGCTAGTTGCTGAGCTCGCACCTTCGCCGCGACCCGCGCTTATGCCGCGTGGCGCCATGGCAACGGTGATTGCGACGCTTTTGTGACAGGCCGTTACGCGGGCCGATGACCGGAAACGCCTCCGTTCCGGGGCATCGGCCCATCACGCTTTGCGTCGCTGTGCCCCGCTGGTAATGCAGCGAAACAGTTTGATACGTTCCTCGCAAAGACGATGGTTTGGGGATTGGAGTATAATTCGTGCTATGAATTAAAAAGTCCTGATTAGGATTTTCAATCGAATAGAAGACCACCATGTTGAAGCAGCGCACAATCAAATCGATCGTCAAGACTGTCGGCATCGGCTTGCACTCCGGCCGCAAAGTCAATCTGACGCTCCGTCCGGCGGCGCCGGGCACTGGCATCGTGTTTTCGCGCGTGGATTTGCCCACGCCGGTGGACATTCCTGCGTCGGCGATGGCGATTGGCGATACGCGTCTGGCTTCGGTGTTGCAGAAAGACGGCGCGCGCGTGTCGACCATCGAGCATCTGATGTCCGCCTGCGCCGGTCTTGGCATCGACAATCTTTACGTCGAGGTCACCGCCGAGGAAATCCCGATCATGGACGGCAGCGCGGGTTCGTTCGTGTTCCTGATCCAGTCGGCGGGAATCGAAGAACAGAACGCGCCGAAGAAATTCATCAAGGTCACGAAGCCGGTCGAAATTCGCGACGGCGACAAGTTCGCACGCCTCGATCCGTACTTCGGCTTCAGGCTCAAATTCACGATTGACTTCCGCCACCCGGCTGTGGACAAAACCGGCCAGGCGCTGGAAGTGGATTTCGCCAATACGTCGTATGTACGCGAAATCGCGCGTGCCCGCACGTTCGGCTTCGCGCATGAAGTGGAAATGATGCGTGAGCTCGGCCTCGCGCGCGGCGGCAGCATGGACAACGCGATCGTGCTCGACGAATACCGCATCCTGAACAACGACGGCCTGCGTTACGAGGACGAGTTCGTCAAGCACAAGATGCTCGACGCGATCGGCGACCTGTACGTGGTCGGTCACCCGCTGCTCGCGTCGTACACCGCGTACAAGTCGGGCCACGGTCTGAACAACGCGCTGCTGCGCGAACTGCTCGCGCACGAAGACTCGTACGAAATCGTCACATTCGACGACACACAGAAGGCCCCGCGCGGCTTCGCGTACGAAACGCAGACGGCGTTCGCATAACGCCGGTGTGACTGGCAAGCAGATGAAAACGGCCCCGCGGGGCCGTTTTTCGTTGAGTGTTCAGCGATTGCGCCGATGCCGCGCGGCCATGCGCGCGAGTGCTTCCTGCAGCGGTGATGGCGCGAGCGATTCGCTCAACGCCCGCAGCGCGTCGGCGCCGGCCGGCGTCATGCGCGCCTGCTTGACGGGCGGCGGTTCCTTCAGCGGCTGAGGCCGCACGCGAATCTTCAGCGCCTGCACGGGCCAGCCGCGCTGCTGCAAATCCGCCAGCAGCCGCGGCTCCAGATGCCGCAGACGGGCCGCGAGCGCGTTATGCGCGGCGAACAGAGCCAGTACGCCTTCCTTGATGAAGCCGGGTTCGACGCTCGTCGCCAGATAATCGGGCAGCAGCTCGCGCAGATCCTTCTCGAGCGCGGCGATCTGCTCGACGCCCGCGCGCAGCGCGGCGAACGCATCCGTGCGGCCGAGTACCTCGGCAAGCGGTTGCGGGCGGCGCCGATCGAACTGCTTCGGCGGCCTTGAAAAGGACGAAAAACGGCTCATGTTTGGGATTGACGACCCGAGCTCGCCCCATGCGCGCTCACCCCGAGATTGTACCGCGCGGGCAGCTCGCCAAACCGGTCCGCGGCGCGCTGGAGATTGCCGGGCGGGGCTGGCGGAGGCCGGCGCCGTCAAGCCTGTGACACGAGCGCAGCCGGAGGCGCGTGCTAAAATGCCCGATTCGAATTCACTCTTGGACTAAGCCGCCGAGGACTTTCCGACCGAGGCGCGGTAGGCGCGAAGCGCACACCGCGAGCCAGCCGAAGCCGCGACGCAGACACCGATCCGATGACCACCGGTTTTCTACAGAAGATTTTTGGCAGCCGTAATCAGCGGCTAGTCAAGCAATATCAAAAGACCGTCGCGGCGATCAATGCGCTCGAGCCGCAGATCGAGCAATTGACGGATGACCAACTGCGCGCCAAAACGGGTGAATTCCGCCAGCGCGTCGCGAGCGGCGAATCGCTCGACAAGATCCTGCCGGAGGCGTTCGCGGTCTGCCGCGAGGCCAGCAAGCGGGTGCTGAAGATGCGCCACTTCGACGTGCAGCTGATCGGCGGTATGGCGCTGCACTACGGCAAGATCAGCGAAATGCGCACCGGTGAGGGCAAGACGCTCGTCGCGACGCTGCCGGTCTACCTGAACGCGCTGTCGGGCCGCGGCGTCCACGTGGTCACGGTCAACGACTACCTCGCGCAGCGCGACGCGGAATGGATGGCGCGTCTGTATAACTTCCTCGGTCTGTCGGTCGGTATCAACCTGTCGCAGATGGAGCACACGGCGAAGCAGCAAGCGTACGCCGCTGACATCACCTACGGCACCAACAACGAATTCGGCTTCGACTACCTGCGCGACAACATGGTCTACGAGACCGACGCGCGCGTGCAGCGCAGCCTGAACTTCGCGGTCGTCGACGAGGTGGACTCGATCCTGATCGACGAAGCGCGTACGCCGCTGATCATCTCCGGCCAGGCCGAAGATCACACCGAACTCTACGTGCGCATGAACGCGCTGCCGCCGCTGCTCGAGCGCCAGATCGGTGAAGAGAAGGCGGACGGCACCGGCGTCGAGAAGCCGGGCGACTACACGCTGGACGAAAAAGGCCGTCAGGTCTTCCTGACCGAGTCGGGCCACGAAAAGGCCGAGCGCCTGCTCTCTGAGTGGGGCCTGATCGGCGACGGCGAAAGCCTGTACGCGCCGCAGAACATCACGCTGATGCACCACGTGTACGCCGCGTTGCGTGCGCACACGCTGTTCTTCAAGGATCAGCACTACGTCGTGCAGAACGGCGAAGTGATCATCGTCGACGAATTCACCGGCCGTCTGATGGCCGGCCGCCGCTGGTCGGACGGTCTGCACCAGGCGGTCGAGGCGAAGGAGCACGTGAAGATCCAGAGCGAGAACCAGACGCTCGCATCGATCACGTTCCAGAACTACTTCCGCATGTACGCGAAGCTGGCCGGCATGACCGGCACGGCCGACACCGAAGCGTACGAATTCAACGAGATCTACGGTCTCGAAACGGTCGTGATCCCGACCAACCGTCCGCCGAAGCGGATCGACAAGCAGGATCAGATCTACAAGACCGCGAAGGAACGCTACGACGCGGTGATCCGCGACATTCGCGAGTGCTTCGAACGCGGTCAGCCGGTGCTGGTCGGCACGACGTCGATCGAGAACTCGGAGCTGCTGTCGCATCTGCTAAAGCAGGTCAGCTTGCCGCACGAAGTGCTGAACGCGAAGCAGCACGCGCGCGAAGCGGAGATCGTCGCCGAGGCGGGCCGTCCGCAGCGCATCACGATCGCGACCAACATGGCCGGCCGTGGTACGGACATCGTGCTCGGCGGCAACGCGGAGAAGCAGGCGTCGTTCATCGAGCAGGACGAAACGCTCGCCGAGGACGAAAAGCAGCGCCGCATCCAGAAGCTGCACGACGAATGGCAGACGCTGCACGATCAGGTGAAGGCCGCAGGCGGTCTGCACATCATCGGTACCGAGCGTCACGAGTCGCGCCGTATCGACAACCAGTTGCGCGGCCGTGCGGGCCGTCAGGGCGACCCCGGTTCGTCGCGCTTCTATCTGTCGCTGGAAGATCCGCTGCTGCGCATTTTCGCGGGCGATCGCGTGCGTGCGATCATGGACCGGCTGAAGATGCCGGAAGGCGAGGCGATCGAAGCGGGCATCGTGTCGCGCTCGATCGAATCGGCGCAACGCAAGGTCGAGGCGCGCAACTTCGATATTCGTAAGCAATTGCTCGAATACGACGACGTGTCGAACGACCAGCGCAAGGTGATCTACCAGCAGCGCAACGAATTGCTGGAAGCGAACGACATCACCGAGACCATCACGGCGATGCGTCACGGTGTCATCAGCGACATCGTGCATCAGTTCGTGCCGGCGGGCAGCATCGAAGAGCAGTGGGACGTGCCCGAGCTCGAGGAAGTGCTGCGCAACGAATGGCAGCTCGACCTCGCGATCCAGGAAATGATCAACGAGTCGAACTCGATCAGCGTGGAAGAGATTCTCGAAGCGGTCGAGGCCGCCGCGGACGAAGGGTACGAGGCGAAGGTCCAGTTGGTCGGCCGCGAATCGTTCAGCGCGTTCGAGCGCTCGATCATGCTGCAGACACTCGACCGCGCATGGCGCGAGCATCTGGCCGCGCTCGATCATCTGCGTCAGGGCATCCATCTGCGCGGCTATGCGCAGAAGAACCCGAAGCAGGAATACAAGCGCGAGGCGTTCGAACTGTTCGCTGCGATGCTCGACGCCGTGAAGCTCGAAGTCACGCGCATCGTGATGAACGTGCAGATCCAGTCGCCGGAGCAGCTCGAAGCGGCCGCGGAGCAGATGGAAGAGCAGGGCGGTCATCTGGAGAACGTCGAATTCCGTCATGCCGAGTTCGCGGAAGCCGGCGCCGCGGCGCCCGTCGCGGCCGAAGCGGCCACCGCCGCGATGATCGGCGACGCGATGAGCCACGGTCACGGCCACGGCGCCGCGCCGCAGGCGGCCGTGCGCATGAACACCGACAGCGTGCCGAAGGTCGGCCGCAACGACCCGTGCCCGTGCGGCAGCGGCAAGAAGTACAAGCAGTGCCACGGCAAGATCGCCTGATGGCGATGCGGCGCGCTTCCGGGCGCGCCGTGTCGTTTTTGAGCGCCGCTTGGCCGTTTTGATTTCGCGGGTGACCCGGCAGCACGCCCGGATCATCAGTTCCGTTTCCCCGATGCCGGCGTCCGCCGGCATTTTCTTCGACAGGTCGCGACCATGGCTGTCAACTTTCCCTCGATCGATCCCCCTCAACTCCACCCCGTAGCCGGCGTCTCGCTCGGCTGGGCGGAAGCGAATATCCGCAAGCCGAACCGGAAGGACGTGCTCGTCATTTCCTTCGACGAAGGTGCGACGGTAGGCGGCGTGTTCACGCAGAACCGCTTCTGCGCGGCGCCCGTCACGGTCTGCCGCGAGAACCTGCAGCGCGTGCGCGCGGGCGGCAAGCCGATTCGCGCGCTGGTGATCAACACCGGCAACGCGAACGCGGGCACCGGTGAGCCGGGCCTCGCGGCGACGCGCGAAACCTGCGCGGAACTCGCTCGTCTCGCCGACATCGCGCCCGAGCAGGTGCTCCCGTTCTCGACGGGGGTGATTCTCGAGCCGCTGCCGGTCGATCGTCTGAAGGCCGGTTTGCCGGCCGCGCTCGCGAATCGCAAGGAAGCGAACTGGTACGACGCGGCGCAGTCGATCATGACGACCGACACGCTGCCGAAGGGGAGCTCGCGCCAGGTCACGATCGACGGTCACACGGTCACGCTGACCGGCATCAGCAAGGGCGCTGGCATGATCAAGCCGAACATGGCGACCATGCTCGGCTTTCTCGCGTTCGACGCGGCCGTCGCGCAGCCGGTGCTGGACGAGCTCGTGAAGCACGTCGCGGACCGCTCGTTCAACTGCATCACGATCGATGGCGATACGTCGACCAACGATTCGTTCATCCTGATCGCGTCGGGCAAATCGAGCCTGTCCGCGATCACGTCCACCGATTCGCCCGCTTATGCAGCGCTGCGCGACGCGGTGACCGACGTCGCTCAGAACCTCGCGCAACTGATCGTGCGCGACGGCGAAGGCGCGACCAAATTCATGACCGTGCATGTCGAAGGCGGTTCGAGCGTCGGCGAATGCCGCCAGATCGCTTACGCGATCGGCCACTCGCCGCTCGTCAAGACGGCCTTCTATGCATCGGACCCGAACCTCGGCCGCATTCTCGCGGCCATCGGCTATGCCGGCGTGGACGATCTCGATGTCGGCAAGATCGATCTGTATCTGGACGACGTGCTGGTCGCGACTGCCGGCGGCCGCAACCCGACCTACCGCGAAGAAGACGGGCAGCGCGTGATGAAAAAGAGCGAGATCGGCATCCGCGTCGTGCTCGGCCGCGGCAATGCGCAAGCCACGATCTGGACCTGCGATCTGTCGCACGACTACGTGAGCATCAACGCCGACTACCGCTCGTAATCAGGTTCAAAGCGCGGCCGCGGGCCGCCTACTTACCATGGACAAACTCGAACAGTTTCTGAACCGGGCCGAAGCCGTGCTCGGCCGCCTGGAAGCGATGCTTCCGCCCGCCGCGCCGGACATCGATTGGTCGGCTGCGGTCGCTTTCCGCTGGCGCAAGCGTCAGGGGCGCGGCTACTTGCAGCCGGTGCACGCCATTTCGCCGATCACGCTCGACGACCTGCAGAACATCGATCGCCAGAAAGGGTTGATCGAACAGAACACGCGCCAGTTCGTGCGCGCTCAGCCGGCCAACAATGTGCTGCTGACGGGCGCGCGCGGTACCGGCAAGTCGTCGCTGATCAAGGCGTGTCTGAACGCGTACGCGAAAGACGGCCTGCGCCTGATCGAAGTGGACAAGGACGATTTGCACGACCTCGGCGACATCGTCGATCTGATCGCCAAACGTCCGGAGCGCTTCGTCGTGTTCTGCGACGACCTGTCGTTCGAAGAAGGCGAGTCGGGCTACAAGGCGCTGAAGGTCGCGCTCGATGGCTCGGTCGCGGCGCAGTCCGACAACGTGCTGATCTACGCGACGTCGAACCGCCGCCATCTGCTGCCCGAGTACATGAGCGACAACGAGACCTATAAGCACACCTCGGACGGCGAAATTCATCCGGGCGAACTGGTCGAAGAGAAAATCTCGCTGTCCGAGCGTTTCGGGCTGTGGGTCAGCTTCTATCCGTTCAAGCAGGACGACTACCTGACGATCATCGCGCACTGGCTGCGCCATTTCGGTTGCGACGACGCCGAGATCGAATCGGCGCGCGGCGATGCGCTGGTGTGGGCGCTCGAACGCGGCTCGCGCTCGGGGCGGGTCGCGTGGCAGTTCGCGCGCGACTGGTCCGGCCGTAAGACGCCAGCATGAGCGAAACACGCGAGAACGCCGGCAAAATCGGCGCGGGCCGTCCGGTCACCGAAGTCGCGGTCGGCGTGCTGATGCAGCCAGATGGGCGGTATCTGCTTGCGCAGCGTCCGGCCGGCAAGCCGTACGAGGGCTACTGGGAGTTTCCGGGCGGCAAGCTCGAAGCGGGTGAATCGGTCGAGGCCGCGCTTGTGCGAGAGTTGCACGAGGAGTTGGGAATCGAGGTCGAGGTGAGCCATCTGTGGCATACGCTCGAACACGATTATCCGCACGCCTATGTGCGCCTCTTCTTTTGCAAGGTGACGCAGTGGTCGGGCGAACCACACGGGCGGGAAGGACAGGCTTTCGCGTGGCAGAGCTTGCCTGCGGATGTCTCGCCGCTGCTGCCGGCCACGATCCCGGTGCTGGAGTGGCTCGCGGCCGAGAAGAAGTGATCGATTGAACGAAGTGGTTGAAAAGGCCAGGCGGTAGCGGGCGCTGTCTCGGCAGCGTCGGTCCGCGTGGCTTTTTTACCGGCCCGCTCAGTGCGGGTTGTAGTCGCCGCGCGGGGTTTCCTCTTCGGACGAAGACCCTTCCTGTTCGTTGCCGCCAATGCGGTATTTTTCGGCGGCCCATGCGCCGAGATCGGTCTGCTTGCAGCGCTCGGAGCAGAAAGGACGGAAGCGGCTCTCAGGGGTCCAGCGGACATCTTTACCGCAGGTAGGACATTTGACGACGGTAGGCATACGGTCGGACGGTCAATCGCGAACGGAACAAGTAACGAATATAGGGCTATTTCGCGCCGCTTCAAAGGCGCGTTCCGTCAAATTCGGCGTGCGCTTCTGGATGCGGCGGTAGTTGATCATCCGTTACAAACTGCACAGCGTAAGCTGGAACGGCACGTCGACGTCGACCGCGCGTGGCCGCAGATCGCCGTCCTGCACTGTGAAGCGCACCCACAGCATGTACTTGTTGGCGCTCGCTTCAGGAATCACGCGCAATTCAGGAGCAATGCGAACCTGCATCAATTGATACGAGCGGCCCGACAGCATTTGCTGATAGCTGCCTTGCATCGCCATGACCTTCGACGCCTGGCCCGACTCGCGCGCGAGCCGCAGCACGATCGTGGCCGCGTCGCGCAGCGGCAAAAGCGGTGTCACCCACTTGGCGATGTCCTGGCGACGCTGATCGGGATGCAACTGTTGCCAGGCGTAATACGACGGCAGGTCGAATTTGCAGGTACCACCGGGGATGATTGCGCGGCTGCGAATGCTCGCGAGCCACTCGTTGTCTGCAAGATGCTGGCCGGTTTTGCCTTGCATCTGCGTGAGACCCGCGAGGGTCTGCTCGATTTCGCCGAGCACCGCTTCGAGCGCGCTCTGCTCGATGCCCGGATTGCCCCGAAACGGCGCGAGCGTTTGCCGTTGCCGCTCGAGCTCTTTCATCAGATCCGACTTCAGATCCGCGCGACCCGCCACTTCGGAGATTTCGAATAGCGTTGTCAGTGCGACGTGATGTTCCCTCGCGTCTTCCTGAGTCAGAAAGAACGTGAAACGCTCGAACAGATCTTCGAGCCGCAACAGCGTCCGGATTCGCTCATTGAAGGGGTACTCGTAAAGGATCAAGCGGGCTCGCCTCGGGCGTGGTCGGTGACAGGAATGCAAAACATTCTAATGCCGCGGGACTACCCAAGCAATCACGCACTTTTTCTGCGCGCTTTTGCAACTTTTTTCGTGAGTTCACGGTGTTCCTGAGCGCTTCGGCTCTCGCGTGCGCGCAAAGTTCTCCTTCACAGGGCGTCGTATGCGCTTCATGCCCGCGGCGAAATGGCCGACCTGTGCCCGGCGCGCGCTATAACTCGGCGTCGCCCTTCGCAAGCGACAGATACGCTTGATGGTGAGCGTCCACCTGCGCCTCGAGTTCCTCGAGCGGCGCATTGTCATTGACGATCACGTCGTCGGCGGCGGCGAGGCGCGCTTCGCGCTTGACCTGGCGCGCGATGATCGCGAGCACCTGCTCACGGCTGAAGCCGTTGCGGCTCAACACACGCGCGATCTGCGTGTCGACGGCGCAATCGACGGTGAGCACGCGATTCACCCGGTTCTTCCATGTCCCGGACTCGACCAGCAACGGCACCACGACGATCACATAGGGCCCTTGCGCTTCGCGCTCTTCGCGCTCGGTTTCCGCGCGAATCAACGGATGCGTGATGGCTTCGAGACGCTTGCGCGCGGTCTCGTCGCTGAACACGAGCGTGCGCATGCGCGCGCGATCGAGCGAGCCATCGGCGGCGACGAACTCCGCGCCGAATTCGGCGGCAATGTGCGGCATCGCCAGGCCATGCGGCGCGGTGATGCGATGCGCGATCACGTCCGTGTCGACGAGCGGTACGCCGCGCACGGCGAACAGATTGGCCACCGTCGATTTGCCACTACCGATGCCACCTGTGAGTCCGACAACGAACATGGTTCAGCCTCCGAGAGCCAGGTAAAGCGGCGTGCCGACAAATAGCGTGAGCGCACCGCCAGCAGCGAGAAACGGCCCGAACGGCAGCGGCTCCTCGAAGCGCATACGGCCGCGCCACGTCGCCGCGAGGCCGATCACGGCACCGGCCACCGCGGCGATCAGCACGATCTGCGGCAGTGCGGGCCAGCCGAGCCACGCGCCGAGCGCGGCGAGCAGCTTGAAGTCGCCATAGCCCATGCCTTCGAAGCCGCGCACGAGCCTGAAGACCCAATGTACGGCCCACAACACCAGATATCCGAAGATGGCCCCGAGCACCGCGTCGTGCAGATTCGTGAACATGCCGTTGAAATTGACGATCAGGCCGGCCCACAACAGCGGCAGCGTCAAGGAATCGGGCAATAGATGCGTGTCGATGTCGATCGCGCTCATCGCGAGCAACGTCGCACACAGGCCGAAGGCGGCGAGTGCCATCAGCGTCGGGCCGAACGCTGTCAGTGCGCCTGCCGCGAAAGCGGCGCTCGCAATTTCGAGCAGCGGATAGCGCGCGCTGATGTGCGTGCCGCACGCGGAACAACGGCCGCGCAACAGCAGATAGCTCAGCACCGGCAAGTTTTCCCAGGCGCTCAACACGTGGCCGCAATGCGGGCACGCACTACGGGGCACCCACAGGTTGTAGCGCGCGGGCAGTCCGTCGTCGGGCTGCGGCTCGTCGGTGGCCTCGTTGATTTCGGCGAGCCACGCGCGCTCGAGCATGATCGGTAACCGATGCACGACCACGTTCAGGAAGCTGCCAATCACGAGGCCGAGCGCGATCGCGAACGCGACCTGCACGCCGGCGGGCAGGCTCGCGAACGCGACGCCGATATCGCTGGCAAAGCGGCCCGGCAGTAAGCCCGCGAGCAGGCTGGAAGAAGTTTGTGACACGAGCGGAGGAGGAGCCTGCATGGTGATGGAGTGGATTCGGCTGCGATGCTACACCACGTTGCCGAGTTGAATAATGGGAAGATACATCGCGATGACGAGGCCGCCGACCAGCGTGCCGAGCACGACGATCACGAGCGGTTCGCACAGGCTCGATAGCGTGCCGATCCTGTCGTCGACCTGGCGATCCGCAAGCGACGCGACATCGAGCAGCATTCTGTCGAGCGCGCCGGATTCCTCGGCGACCGCAACGGGCTGCACGACCTCGGGAGGAAAGCAGTGGGCCGCGCGCATCGCCGCGGCGAGTCGTTCACCGCGGCGCAGTCTCATGGCGATGGTTGCCGTTGCACGATCGAAGAATGCATTGCCGGTCGCCTGCGTGAGCGAATCGAACGCGTCGGCGAGCGGTGTACCGGCGGACAGCAACGTGCCGAGCGCGCGACTCCAGCGCGCGGCGCACAACGTGCGCAGCAGCGGGCCGGCCACCGGCAGGTTGAGCGACACGCGCCCGAAGCGGATGCGCGCGCTTGCCGAACGGCGCAGCACCAACGAGATGGCCGAACTCGTTGCGACCATCAGTACGAACAGCGGCACACTCCAGCGCGCGGCGGCCGTCGAGAGCGCCAGCACGAACTGCGTCGGCGCGGGCAGCTTCGCGCCGAAGCCATCGAAAATCTGCTTGAACGTCGGCACGACCCACACCAGCAACGCAGCGGTAATCGCGACCGCGAGCAGCAGGATCGCGACCGGATAGGTGAGAGCCGCGCGCACTTTCGCGCGCTGCGCGGCGGCGCGTTCGCGATCGTCGGCGAGGCGGGCGAGCACGGTGACGAGCGCACCTGCCGCTTCGCCCACTTCGACGAGCTGGCAGTACAGCGCATTGAACTGCGCCGAGTGCCGCTGCAAGGCCGCCGAAAAGCGCAGGCCGGCGGTGATGTCGCGCGCGACGGTGCCGACGATGCGCGGCATGCCTTGCCGCTGGCCCGACGTCGGCGCCTGCGCGAGTAGCTCAAGCGCGGGCGCGAGCGGCAAACCGGCACGCAGCAGACTGGACAGTTGTCGCGTGAATAGCGTGACATCGGCAGCGCTGGTCTTCGGGAGTGGCGCCGGCCCTTGCGTTGCGAGTTCGACGATAAAGAGGTTGTCGCGTTTGAGTATCGTGCGCGCGGCGCTCGCGTCGGGTGCGATCAGCGTGCCGCTGCGGCGCACGCCGTCCGCGTCGACGCCGCGCCATTTGAAGCGCAGTTCGGCTGCGACCGGCTGTGTCGGTGACAGCGCGGCGGTACTCATGCGACCTCCGTGGCGGCGAGCGCTTCAGCGAGACTTGTGGTGCCGTCGCGCACACGCGCAAGCGCCGCGTCGCGTAACGTAGCGACCTGTTCGGTCTGGGCGAGGCGTGCCAGCTCGTGCGCCCCCGCGCTTGCGACGATCAGCTCGCGCATCGCATCGGACACCGGCATCACCTGATGGATGCCGACGCGCCCCCGATAGCCGATACCGTGGCAAACCGCGCAGCCGGTCGCCGCATACGGTTGCCAGCCGTCGAGCGCATGTTCGCCGAAGCCCGCGGCATGGAGCGCAGCCGCTGAATGCGGCGCGGGCGCGCGGCACGCGACGCACAGTCGCCGCACGAGGCGCTGCGCGGTCACTATGCGCAGTGCCGCTGCAAGGTTGTACGGCTCGACACCGATATCGATGAGCCGCGCGATGGCCGCGGGCGCGTCGTTCGTATGCAGCGTGGACAGCACGAGATGACCGGTTTGGGCGGCCTTCACGGCGACGTCGGCGGTTTCGTTGTCGCGAATTTCGCCGACCATGATGATGTCCGGGTCCTGACGCAGGAAAGCCCGCAGCGCGACCGCGAAAGTCAGTCCGGCTTTTTCGCGCACGCTGACCTGGTTGATGCCGGCCAGCTGGATCTCGGCCGGGTCTTCCACTGAGCAGAGGTTGCGCGCCTCGCCATTCAGCAGATTCAGGAAGCAGTACAGCGACAGCGTCTTGCCGCTGCCTGTCGGTCCGGTGACGAGCATCAGGCCGTGCGGTGCGCGGATCGCGGCGTCGACGGTATCACGCTGTGCCGGATCGAGGCCGAGCGAATCGAGCGAGAGATCGGCGGGCAACGCGTCGAGTCGCCGTAGCACGAGCTTTTCGCCGAACAGCGTCGGCAGCGAATTGACGCGGTAATCCTCGAACCGTCCTGGCGATGTCGCGAGGCGTAGCCGGCCGTCCTGCGGCACGCGTCGCTCGGCGATGTCCATGCGCGCGAGCACCTTCACACGCGTGACGAACGCGTCGCGCAGATGCGCGGGCGGCCGCGGGATTTCATGCAGCACGCCGTCGATACGTAGCCGCACACGCCAACCATGCTCGGCCGGCTCGATGTGGATGTCCGACGCATTGCGCCGCGTCGCTTCGTGCAACGTGTCGGTCAACAGACGCACGGCTGGGGCGTTGTCGGGATCGTTCAGACTCGTTGCGCTGGTTTCGCCGTCGACAGCGGGTGGGCGCGGCAATGCCGCGGCGGTGGCAAAGGGTGTTTGCATGAGAGACCGGTGATGAGCCGCCTGTAGAACATGACGGCTTCATCTTCCGGTTGCGGGCGTCCGAATGCCATTCGGCCATTCGGCTAATGGTGCGTGTCGCGAGCCTGTGCGATGCTGACTGTGAATCAGCGAGCGCCGGCGACAGGTTCAGCTGGACCGTGCTTTACCGGTCTTCGTGCGCGACGGCGATTTGAACAGCTTGACGGTGCGGATCGCCTGATCGTCGCTGCGCATCACTTCGAGCTTGGTGTCGCCGATGCGCACGCAGACGTCGCCGTCGGGGATGTCTTCGAGGATTTCGAGAATCAGGCCGTTGAGGGTCCTGGGGCCGTCGGTGGGCAGCGCGAGTTGCAGCCAGCGGTTCAGCTCGCGCAACGGCATGCTGCCCGCGACGATGCATTCGCCCGCCTCGTTCCAGCCGCCGCGCGAACTGGCGCCACGCGGAATCGACGTGGTGAATTCGCCGATCAACTCCTCGATGATGTCCTCTGGCGTGACGAGACCTTGCAGTTCGCCGTATTCATTGACGACGAGCGCGATCCGCTGCCGGCTCTCCTGAAAGTATTGCAGCTGCTGGAACACCGGCGTGCCGCTCGGCACGAAGTACGGCTCGGCGAGCAGCTCGCGCAGGGTATCGCGTTCAAGCTCCTGGTTGTGCAGCGCTGACAGCGTCTTGCGCACGTGTAGCACACCGAGCACGCGGTCGATGTCGCCCTGGTAGACGATCAGCTTGTTGTGATAGCAGGTCTCCAGTTGATGCAGGATCTGTTCGAACGGGGCGTCGAAGTCGAGCGCCTCGATACGGCGGCGCGGGATCATCACGTCATCGACGGAGATGTTTTCGAGGTCGAACAGGTTCAGCAGGATGCTGCGGTGTTTGGTCGGCATGAAGCTGCCCGACTCGAGCACGATGGTGCGCAGTTCCTCGGTGGACAGCCGCTGGTCGCGCGCGCCCTTCGTATTGATGTGCAGCACGCGCAGGATGCCGGTGGCGAACAGGTTGACGAACCAGATCAACGGTCTTGCGACGCGCATCAGCGGGGCAATCAGCAGGCTCGCGGGTAGCGCGATTTTCTCGGGAAACGTCGCGCCGACGATCTTTGGCGTGATTTCCGCGAAAACGATGATGAGGAATGCGACGATACCGGTCGCTATCGACAGCACGAGGCTATTGCGGCCGAACGTATGCAACGCGACAGATGTGGTCAGTACCGGAATGATCGTGTTGAACAGGTTGTTGCCGATCAGGATCACGCTCAGCAACTGATCGGTTTTCGCGAGCAGGCCTTGGGTCGTTTTCGCGCCGAGCGTGTTTTTGCTGGCGAGATGTTTGAGGCGATGACGATTGAGCGCCATCATCGCTGTCTCGGAAATGGAAAAGAAGGCGGAGCAGACGAGCAGCAGAAGGACGGCGCCGATCTGCGCCCATAAAGGAAGTTGTTCCACGCGTCGGGAAAAATAAGGGAAAGGATGGAGAGAATATAGCAGAGGGGGCTGTGCGTTCCGCCGTGGACGGCGGCTGCCGCGAGAGCTGCGATATGCGCGCCGCCAGAAGGGAAAGACAGCGGCGCAGCGCAGTATTGAAGCAGCGAAATTCGCCGCGCAAAACAAAAAACCGCCGAGCAATGCTGCGGCGGTTTTTGAAACCTGAGTGAACAAGGTGAATCTGGTCGGGGTGAGAGGATTCGAACCTCCGGCCTCTACGTCCCGAACGTAGCGCTCTACCAGGCTAAGCTACACCCCGATTTGGTACTGCCGACTCGACTCGGACTGATTCGCCGGTTCAGTCTCGTTCAAGACTGCCTTGCCGTCGAGTAAGAGCATAATTCTAGCAGGCTCTCTTTAAAAATGGAATGGGGAAACGAGGAAATTGCTGCTGCGGCTGCCTGAGCTTCCTGTTTCGCGCACTCGAGAGTGTGGTCGAGTGCGCCCGAGCGCGTGATCGCGTCGAAAATCGTATCGAACCGGTCGGTGCCGCCTTGCTCGATTGCTTCGCGCGCGAGCGCCGACTGCTCCGGCGTACCGCGTTCGATCAGATAGATGAGCGGAAGCGTCGGTTTGCCTTCGCGCAGATCGTCGCCGGCGTTCTTGCCCATCGACTCGGCCGTACCCGTGTAATCGAGCCAGTCGTCCATGATCTGGAACGCGGTACCGATGCGGCGGCCGTATTCCGCAGCGGCGGCTTCGGTTTTCGCGTCGGCGCCGGCCAGCACCGCGCCGAGCTGAGCGGCCGCCTCGAACAACTTTGCGGTCTTGTAGCGGATCACCTGCATGTATCGGGCTTCGTCGACGTCCGCATCGTGCATGTTCAACAACTGCAGAACTTCGCCTTCGGAGATGATGTTGGTCGCCTCCGACAGGATCTCCATCACGCGCATCTTGCCCACGCCGACCATCATCTGGAACGAGCGTGAATACAGAAAATCGCCGACCAGAACGCTCGCGGCATTGCCGAACAACGCGTTGGCGGTCTGGCGACCGCGCCGCAGGTCGGACTCGTCGACCACGTCGTCATGCAGCAGTGTGGCCGTGTGGATGAATTCGACGACCGCGGCCAGCTCGTGCCGGTGCCCCGTCGTGTCGCCAAGCGCGCCCGCCACCAGCAACAACAGCGCGGGCCGCAGCCGCTTGCCGCCGGCGCTGATGATGTACTCGGAAATCTGATTGATCAGCATCACGTCCGACGCAAGACGTTGCCGGATGACGCGATTGACCTGCTGCATGTCTTCGGCGATCGGAGCAAGCAGGCTGGCGACGTTGGGGGAGGGGGTGGCAGTCGACGACATGATGGCTGAATTGGGTAGTGCCGCGAATTATAAGGTGATCGGGGCGTTTCCGGGTCGTCGGGTGCGGCGCGGATGCGTTTCGCATGGCGCAAGGACTGCCCCCGAGGCCGTCTGCGGGGCACCGCGCGTCGCTGGTTACCGCATGCGACCATCTGTGAGAAAGCGAGAAGCCGGACAGTAGACGGTTTGGTGAGCAGGTTTTGACCGAGCAGCTAACTCTATGTATAATCGACAGTTTCCGCGCGCGGTGCGTGGGAAAAATGAATACAGAGTGAGGTTCTCAATGTACGCGGTCATAAAAACCGGTGGCAAGCAGTACAAGGTTGCCGTCGGCGAAAAACTTAAAGTAGAACAGATACCGGCAGACATTGACGCTGAAATCACGCTCGACCAGGTTCTCGCAGTGGGCGAAGGCGAATCGATTAAGTTCGGTACGCCGCTGGTCAGTGGGGCTTCCGTCAAGGCTACCGTCGTGTCGCAAGGTCGTCACGCCAAAGTGACGATCTTCAAGATGCGTCGCCGGAAGCACTACCAGAAGCATGGCGGCCACCGCCAGAACTATACCGAACTGCGCATCGACGCGATCAACGCGTAAGCGCATCGGTTAAGGAGCAAATCAAATGGCACACAAAAAGGCAGGCGGATCGTCCCGGAACGGCCGCGACTCTGAATCGAAGCGCCTCGGCGTCAAGGTTTACGGCGGCCAGGCTATCAATGCTGGTGGCATCATCGTGCGTCAGCGCGGTACGCGCATGCACGCTGGTGAGAACGTCGGCATGGGCAAGGATCACACCCTGTTCGCGCTGAAGGACGGCCACGTCCAGTTCTCGACGAAGGGCGCGGCGAAGAAGCACACCGTTTCCGTCGTCCCGGCAGCCTGAGTTTTATCAGGCACGGGCTTCAGGACCGGAAAAGGCCCCGCGAAGTTCGCGGGGCCTTTTTTATTGCGGCGCCTCTTTCGAGTGGCGGCGAAGCCGCGCAGCTAACCGCTTGTCGCCGGCGACTATGCCGTTCGGTCGATTGATCAATGCACGGCGCGCGCGGCAAAATAGCAGAATCCAATCAGTATCAACCCCCTGCATCGAATCGGGCAGTACACCACGGGATGGAGTAACGCATGAAGTTCATTGACGAAGCGAGGATTGAAGTCATCGCCGGCGACGGAGGGGATGGCAGCGCGTCGATGCGCCGCGAGAAATTCGTTCCGTTCGGCGGTCCCGATGGCGGTGACGGCGGCCGGGGCGGCAGCGTGATCGCGGTTGCTGACCGCAACATCAACACGCTGATCGATTACCGCTACGCCAAAAAACATCTGGCGCGCAACGGCGAAAACGGCCGCGGCTCGGATTGTTACGGCAAGGGCGGCGACGACATCACGTTGCGCATGCCGGTCGGCACCACCATCACGGACATGGAAACCGGCGAACTGATCGCCGATCTGACTGAGCACAACCAGAGCGTGCAGATCGCGCAAGGCGGAGCCGGCGGCCTCGGCAATCTGCATTTCAAGTCCAGCACGAACCGCGCGCCGCGTCAGAAGACCGACGGCAAGCCGGGCGAGCGCCGGATGGTGCGCCTTGAACTCAAGGTGCTGGCCGACGTCGGTCTGCTCGGCATGCCGAATGCCGGCAAGTCGACGTTTATCTCGTCGGTATCGAACGCGAAGCCGAAAATCGCCGATTACCCGTTCACTACGCTCGCGCCGAATCTCGGCGTCGTGCGCGTGGGGCCGAGCCGCAGTTTCGTGATCGCCGACATTCCGGGGCTGATCGAAGGCGCGGCGGAAGGCGCCGGCCTCGGCCATCAGTTCCTGCGTCACCTGCAGCGCACTGGCCTGCTGCTGCACATCGTCGACATTGCGCCGTTCGATGAATCGATCAATCCGGTCGTCGAAGCGAAGGCCATCGTCAACGAACTGCGCAAGTACGACGATGAGCTTTACCAGAAGCCGCGCTGGCTCGTGCTAAACAAGCTGGACATGGTGCCTGAGGACGATCGCGAAGCGCGCGTGGCGGCTTTCCTCGAAGGTTTCGGCTGGGACGGTCCGGTGTTCGAGATCTCGGCGCTGACAGGTCAGGGCTGTGAAAATCTTTGCTACGCGGTGTTCGACTACCTCGCCGAGCATTCCGACGCGCAACGCGCGGCCGAAGCCGAAGACCTCGCCTCCGACGTGCGTTTCCGCGAGGGGACGCAAATACCGGCCGCGACCGGCGAAGCCGGCACCGATCCGCAGGAATAACAAATCGAGCGCCGGCGCCAGCGGCGGGCGTCGACATGCGTACGCATCATCTTGGGAGGCAGCGCACAATGCGTTCCGTCATCGCAGATTCACGGCGATTGGTCATCAAAGTCGGTTCGAGCCTCGTCACGAACGACGGGCGCGGCCTCGATCATGCGGCGATCGGCCGCTGGGCCGCGCAGATTGCCGCGCTGCGCGCGCAGGGCAAGGAAGTGGTGTTGGTCAGCTCGGGTGCGATCGCCGAGGGCATGCAGCGGCTTGGCTGGACGAAGCGGCCGCGTGAAATCGATGAGTTGCAGGCGGCCGCGGCGGTCGGTCAGATGGGCCTCGCGCAGGTGTACGAAAGCCGCTTCGCCGAGCATTCCATCCAGACCGCGCAGATCCTGCTTACGCACGCCGACCTCGCCGACCGCGAGCGCTATCTGAATGCGCGCTCCACGCTGCTCACGCTGCTGCGACTCGGTGTCGTGCCGATCATTAACGAGAACGACACGGTCGTCACCGACGAAATCAAGTTCGGCGACAACGACACGCTCGGCGCGCTGGTCGCCAATCTGATCGAGGGCGACGCGCTGATCATTCTGACGGACCAGCAAGGCCTCTTCACCGCCGATCCGCGCAAGGACCCGAACGCGACGCTCGTCCAGCAGGCCGACGCCGGCGCGGCAGAACTGGAGGCGATGGCGGGTGGAGTGGGCTCGAGTCTCGGCCGCGGCGGCATGCTGACCAAGATTCTCGCCGCGAAGCGCGCGGCCCATAGCGGCGCCAATACGGCGATCGCAAGTGGGCGCGAGGCGGACGTGCTGCTGAGGCTGGCGGCGGGCGAGGCGATCGGCACGCAACTGATCGCGCGCACCGCGCGCATGGCGGCGCGCAAGCAATGGATGGCCGATCACCTGCAGGTGCGCGGCCACGTAGTGATCGACGACGGCGCGGTCGAAAAACTGACCGCCGGCGGCAAGAGCCTGCTGCCCATCGGCATCGTCGGCGTGCAGGGCGCGTTTGCGCGCGGCGAGGTGATCGCCTGCCTGAGCGCGTCGGGGCGCGAGGTCGCACGTGGTTTGACGAACTACAGCAGCGCGGAAACCAAGCTGATCCAGCGGCGTCCGAGCGGTGAGATCGAGTCGGTGCTCGGCTATATGCTCGAGCCAGAGCTGATTCATCGCGATAATCTCGTGCTGATTTGATCTCCTAGGCGGCACGCGCATCGTTCACATAAAGAGCCCGCAAAAAAGCCGTTCCAGCGCAGGCTAGAACGGCTTTTTGTCGTCACGCGCAAGGAACTCGCCTGAACCAGGCGCGTGCCGCGCAAACGGAGTCAATGAATCTGCGACGTCTGCGTGCGCTTGTAGCGAATATTCTCGACGATGTGCTGCGCTGTGCCGGTCGGAATCTTGTTCGCGCACATATAGTCCTGATACAGCGCGGCCTGGTACGCGTTCAGCGCGCCGTTTTCGATCCGCGAAAACTGGTTGGCGACCGTGGTGTCCCAGCCGTCGTGATCGGCGTTCAGGCCCGCGTACTGGCGCCATTCATACGTGTCGCAGCGAATGCCCTCGTAATTGACGTTGCGCGCGCCGCCCGGGCTCGTGACGACCACCGTGTAACGCACGACGCCGTCATC
Organism: Paraburkholderia sp. WC7.3g; assembly: GCF_050436345.1. Classification (NCBI taxonomy): domain Bacteria; kingdom Pseudomonadati; phylum Pseudomonadota; class Betaproteobacteria; order Burkholderiales; family Burkholderiaceae; genus Paraburkholderia; species Paraburkholderia sp. WC7.3g. Next base: position 4,184,792 of record NZ_JBNDMA010000002.1, on the reverse strand, counting down.
GCCGACCCTGACCGACTTCGGGTCGACCGCGAATTGCAACGGCGTATTGCCGGAGACCTCGAATGGCAGCAGGTTCGCGTCGGTGGGGAGCGGCGGCAACGTGTCGACCTTGTTTTCAACCCAGTTGCTCTTGCGATCGAGCAGATAGGTGAACGCGCCGTCGTCTTTGTTGGTCGGTTTGCCGGCGCTCGAACAGCCTGCCAGCAGAGCGCCGGTGGCGACGCACGCCACGGCGAGTGCAAATGCTTTCAATATGATTCCCTCGAAAGACGGACGCGGCTCGAAAGCCGCGCCAGAGAGAGGCGGCGTGAGCCGCCGCCTGGAATGGTTAATCGCGCACGCCTCGTCGGACTAACGGGGCGACTGCCTCGTCGGCTTCGGCCGTTTCGCGCTCGTGCTCCGGTCTCACGTTCGCATCCCGTGGGCCGGGACCGCAATCCGGCACGACCAGCACGCGCGTCGAAGTTTCGACACTGACTGAACTAACGGTCGTGACGGTAGTGACCATCGTGCCTACCATGGAATCCGGCGGGCTTTGCATCGACGACGCTATCCGGGGATAACGCGACCCATGATGCCCGCCAGGTCTTTCCGCACGCGGCGCAGGCCGGCGCATGAAACGGGACAGCTCCGTCAGCGCCAACTGATACACATCCCGCTTGAACTCGATCACACAGTCGAGCGGCACCCAATACTCGTTCCAACGCCACGCATCGAACTCAGGGTGGGCGGTGGCGCGCAAACAGATGTCGCAGTCGCGTCCTACCATCCGGAGCAAAAACCAGATTTGTTTCTGGCCGCGGTAATGACCGCGTACTTCGCGCTTTATGAACTTGTCAGGCACCTCATAACGCAACCAGTCGCGCGTGCGACCGATCACCTTGACGTGCTCAGGAAGCAGCCCGGTTTCTTCGTGTAACTCCCGATACATCGCTTGCACGGGGGTCTCACCATATTTGATGCCCCCTTGCGGAAACTGCCAGGAATGTTCACGGAGCCGTTTGCCCCAAAACACCTCGTTGTGCGCGTTCAAGAGGATGATGCCGACGTTCGGGCGAAAGCCTTCACGATCCAGCATACAACCACCTTCGAATCCTTTAAAATTGCTTTGATTATAAACAGATAACGGACCCTACGCACCGGAACGCATAAGGATGGAGCGATTCGCCGCAACAAGCCCGTGTTTGCGGTAGCCTGTCGGTTTTCCGTGCCGATCCCTTGTCAGAGAGGCTTTGCGCGGCGGTTTCGGCGCCGTGCGGGGGCAGCGCGCCGCCGGTCGCGCGAACCGTACCGGCTGCGCCACCGGATCTGTGTCGATTTTTCCCATGTTTTCACCCTTTTTTGGCGGTCCCCACCGGAAGCCGCCGCTTTTGGACACTTTGAATGAAAGCCTCCCGTTTCTTTATCGGCACCCTCAAAGAAGCGCCCGCCGACGCCGAAATCGTCAGCCACAAGCTCATGGTGCGCGCGGGCATGATCCGTCGCGTCGCGGGCGGTATCTATAACTACCTGCCGGTCGGCCTGCGTTCGATCCGCAAGGTGGAAGCAATCGTGCGCGAGGAAATGAACCGGGCAGGCGCCATCGAGCTCTTGATGCCGGCCGTGCAGCCGGCCGAACTGTGGCAGGAATCGGGCCGCTGGGAGCAGTACGGTCCCGAGCTGCTGCGCTTCAAGGACCGCAAGCAGGCCGATTTCGTGATGGGCCCGACGCACGAGGAAGTGGTCACCGACATCGCGCGCAATCAGATCAAGAGCTATCGCCAGCTGCCGGTCAACTTCTATCAGATCCAGACGAAGTTCCGCGACGAGATCCGTCCGCGGTTCGGCGTGATGCGAGGCCGCGAGTTCATGATGAAAGACGCGTACTCGTTCGACAAGGACGCTGAGGGTCTGCGCGAGTCGTATCGCAAGATGTACGACGCGTACGTGCGCATCTTCACGCGCCTCGGGCTCGAGTTCCGCGCGGTGGCGGCGGACAACGGCTCGATCGGCGGCAGCGGCTCGCACGAATTTCACGTGATCGCCGATATCGGCGAAGACGACATCGCGTATTGCCCGACCTCGGATTTCGCGGCGAACGTCGAGGCAGCCGAAGCGCTGCCGCTGATCGCAGAGCGCGCGGCGCCGGCAGAAGAGATGAAGAAGACCGCGACGCCCGGCAAGGCGAAGTGCGAGGCGGTTGCCGAACTGCTGAACATTCCGCTCGAACGCACGATCAAGTCGGTCGTGCTCGCCACTGAGAACGAAGGCGCCGAGCCGACGATCTGGCTGCTGATGCTGCGCGGCGATCACGATCTGAACGAGATCAAGGCGGCCAAGCTACCGGGCCTCGGTATTTTCCGTATGGCGACTGAAGCCGAGATCGTCGAGACGTTCGGCACGCCGCCGGGCTATCTCGGTCCGATCAACACGAAGAAGCCGGTCAAGGTGATCGCGGACAGCACGGTCGCGAACATGAGCGACTTCGTGGTCGGCGCGAACGAGGTCGACTATCACATTACCGGTGTGAACTGGGGCCGCGACCTGCCGGAGCCGGTCGTCGCCGACATCCGCAACGTGAAGAAGGGCGATCCGTCGCCGGACGGCAAAGGAGTGCTCGACATCTGCCGCGGCATCGAAGTGGGCCACGTGTTCCAGCTCGGCACCAAGTACTCGGAAGCGATGAACGCGACCTGCCTCGACGAAACCGGCAAGCCGCGGCCGATGGAAATGGGCTGCTACGGCATCGGCGTCACGCGTATTCTCGGCGCCGCGATCGAACAGAATTTCGACGACAAGGGCATCATCTGGCCGGAGTCGATCGCGCCGTTTGAAGTCGTGCTGTGCCCGATGGGCTACGACCGCAGCGACGCGGTGCGCGAGCAGGCCGACAAGCTGTACGCGGAGCTAGTCGCGGCCGGCATCGACGTGATCCTCGACGATCGCGGCGAGCGTCCGGGCGTGATGTTCGCCGACTGGGAACTGATCGGCGTGCCGCATCGACTGGTGATCGGCGACCGCGGTCTGAAGGACGGCAAGATTGAGTATCAGGGCCGCCGCGATGCCGAAGCGACGCTGCTGCCGGTCGCGGACGCCGCGCAGACGGTGATCGTCAAAGTGCGCGCGGCGCTCGCGAACTAAGCGGAGCGGGCAGTGGAGTACACCTTCCTGTCCGCGACCGTGCTGCTGATCCTGATCACCGATCCGCTCGGCAACATCCCGATCTTCGTCAGCTGTCTGCGGGGTGTGTCGCCGGAGCGGCGCACGATCGTGATCCTGCGCGAGGTCGCGATCGCGTTTGCGATCCTGCTGGTGTTCATGGTGCTCGGGCAGAGCTTTCTGCGCATGATGAGCCTGAGTGACCAGTCGCTGCGGATCGGCGGCGGCATCGTGCTGTTTCTGATCGCGCTGCGGATGGTGTTTCCGCATCCGGACGGTCCGTTCGGCGGCGACGCGCGCGGCGGCGAGCCGCTGATCGTGCCGCTGGCGATTCCGGCGCTGGCGGGCCCGTCGGCGCTCGCAACGGTCATGCTGCTGACCTCGCAGGCGCCGGGCAAGACATTCGAGTGGGTCGGCGCGTTGACCGTCACGATGATCATCTGCGCGATCGTGCTGATGCTCGCCGAGCGCATTCAGGCGCGGCTCGGTGAACGGGTGATGGCGGCGTTCGAGCGGCTGATGGGCCTCGTACTCGTCGCGATTTCGGTCGAGATGATGCTCGGTGGTATCCGCTCTTTCGTGCACAAGCTGTGAAGCGGGAGTCGGCTTGCGAGTTGCCATCGTCGCAGCAATAAAAAGCAGCCATCCAGGCTGCTTTTTTTCGCCGGTTCGCGGATGCGCCGCTCACGCCCCCTCGGTCAGCGCCCGAATGGTCGGCAGGTTGCGCCAGTAGCCTTTCGCATCCATCCCGCAGCCGAACACGTACCGGTCCGGCACTTCGAAGCCGCAGTAATCGGGGCGCAGCGGCTTCGCCTTCGGAATGATCTTCTCGCACAGCACCGCGGACAGGAAGCGCTTCGCGCCCATCGCGAGAATGCGGTCGCGGATCGCGGCCATCGTCTCACCTTCGTCGAGGATGTCGTCGAGCACGAGCACCACACGATCCTTGACCGCCTCGGCCGGCGCGACGCGCCATTGCATCTCGTTGCTGCCCTTCGTCGTATTGCGGTAGCGCGTCAGGTGGATGTAGTCGAACTCGAGCGGGAAGTCGAGGTGCGGCAGCAGCATGCCGGTGAATACCGCGGCGCCGCCCATCACCGACAGAACGAGCGGGAAGTCCTCGCTGATCTCGTCGCGGATGGCGGCCGCCATGCGGGCGATCGACGCAGTGACGTCCGAGGCCGAAACGATCTCTTCGGAGCGTTGAAAAATATGGAGGGCTTCTTCGCGGTTCATGACGTCTGACGGACGGTAACTGTATACATGGTGTGGGAGGCAACATCCCGGGGGACATTCCTGCGAGAGGCGACGCGATGCGCTACAGAATAAACCCGCACGATGCCGAAGTCAGCCGCGCCGCGCATCGGCGCGCGCGAGCGCCGTTCCCATCCAGCTTAGCGCATGCCGGGCATCATGCCTTTCATGCCGCGCATCATCTTCTGCAGGTTGCCGCCCTTGAGCTTCTTCATCATCGTGCGCATCTGTTCGTACTGGTTCAGCATGCGGTTGACTTCCTGCACCTGCACGCCCGCACCCGCGGCGATGCGGCGCTTGCGGGTCGCCTTGATCAGTTCGGGCTTGGCGCGCTCCGCCGGCGTCATCGAGTTGATGATGCCTTCCATGCGGCGCATCTGCTTCTCGGCCTGGCTCATGTCGGCGCCGGCCGCGGCCTGCTGGAACTGCGCGGGCAGCTTGTCCATCAGCGACGACAGGCCGCCCATACCCTTCATTTGCGTGAGTTGCGCGCGGAAATCGTTGAGATCGAAGTCGCCGCCTTTCTTGACCTTGTCGGCGAGCTTCTGCGCGGCCTGCACGTCGACGCCACGCTGCGCTTCCTCGACCAGCGCGAGAATGTCGCCCATGCCGAGAATCCGGCTCGCCATGCGGTCCGGGTGAAACACTTCGAGGCCGTCGAGTTTTTCGGCGACACCCACGAACTTGACCGGTTTGCCCGTCACGTGACGCACCGACAGCGCCGCGCCACCGCGCGAATCACCGTCGAGCTTGGTCAGCACGACGCCGGTGAGCGGCAGCGCGTCGCTGAACGCCTTCGCGGTGTTGACCGCGTCCTGGCCGAGCATCGCGTCGACGACGAACAGCGTTTCGGCCGGCTTCAGCTCGGCGTGCAGCGCGGCGATTTCATTCATCATCGCTTCGTCGATACCGAGACGGCCGGCCGTGTCGACGAGCAGCACGTCGTGATAGTGGCGCTTGGCCCAGTCGAGCGCAGCGCGCGCGATGTCGACCGGCTTCTGGTTCGGCTCCGACGGGAAGAAGTCCGCGCCGACCTGCTCGGTCACCGTTTTCAGCTGCGCGATAGCGGCGGGACGATAGACGTCGCAGGAAACGGTCAGCACCTTCTTCTTGTACTTCTCGCGCAGCAGTTTTGCGAGCTTGCCGACCGTGGTGGTTTTGCCGGCGCCCTGCAGGCCCGCCATCAGGATGACTGCGGGCGGTGTGACGGCGAGATTGAGCTCGGAGGCCTTGCCTTCGTAATCGCCGCCGATCACCGCGGTCAGCTCGCGCTGCACGACGCCGACGAGCGCCTGACCCGGCGACAGGCTGGAGATCACTTCCTCGCCGAGCGCCTTCTCCTTGACCTTCGCGATGAACTCGCGCACGACGGGCAGCGCCACGTCGGCCTCGAGCAGTGCGAGACGCACTTCGCGCAGCATTTCCTGGGTGTTCGCCTCGGTGAGCCGGGCTTCGCCGCGCAGCGTCTTGACGACGCGCGCCATCCGTTGAGTCAGATTGTCGAGCATGGGGAGCGATGAACGTGAGCCCGCGCAGCGCGCGAAGCGCAAGACGTCGCGGAGCAGGGCCCTAGTGTAAACTTCGAATATGGATATTGTACTGTATGCCCTCACCGCGCTTCTCTATGGCGGCCTTTCCGTGGCCGGCTGGCGCTCGCATCGGCACGCGGCTGCGCGGCCGCTGCTCGAGAGCGTGCCGCCGCTGCCCGCTCATGCCGCCGGCGCGGGCGCTTCGGTGGCCTCCGGCGTGAGCGCGCCAGGGCGCGCGCTGCTGTTCGTCGCGCTGCTCGCTCACGGCGTGCTGCTGCATACCACGATCTTCCCGCAGAACGCGATGGTGTTCGGTTTCGCGTTCGCGCTGTCGGCGATGTTCTGGCTCGGCGCCGGCATTTACTGGATCGAGAGTTTCTTCTTCCCGCTCGACGGCTTGCGGCTGCTGGTGTTGCCGCTCGCGTGCGTCGCCTCGCTGCTGCCGCTCGCGTTCGGCGGCGTGCGCGTGCTGCCGTATGCGGCCGCGCCGATGTTCAAGCTGCATTTCCTGATCGCGAATATCGCATACGGTCTGTTCGCGATCGCGGCACTGCACGCGGTGCTGATGCTGGCGGTCGAGCGGCGCTTGCATGCGATGCGCGGTGCTCTCGTGCAGCGCCACGCGGCGGCGGGCAACGGCTGGTGGTCGAGCTGGCTCGACACGCTGCCGCCGCTGCTCACGCTCGAGAAGCTGCTGTTCCGTCTGATCGGCGCCGGCTTCGTGCTGCTCACGCTGACGCTGCTGTCGGGCATCCTGTTCAGCGAGCAGTTGATCGACCGCGCGTTGCGGCTCGATCACAAGACCGTCTTCGCGATTCTTTCGTGGGTGATGTTCGGCGCGCTACTGACCGCGCGCAAGGTGTCCGGCTGGCGCGGCCGTGCGGCATTGCGCTGGGTGCTGGCCTCGTTCGTCGCGCTGTTGCTCGCGTACGTCGGCAGCCGTTTTGTTTTCGAGGTGCTGTTGCACCGGCCTGTAGTGTGAGCGTGTCCCCATGCGACAAATCTTTTTGCTGATTCTGCTGTTCATTGTCGGTCAATGGCTCGTGAAGGCGCTGCGCCGCCACGACGCACACACCGCGCAACGCACCGGTGCCCGTGGCGCTAACGGTGCCGGCGCCGCGAATGGCGGCGCGCATGCGTCGAACGGGCAGCCGCAGCTTGCCGAGCCGATGATCCGCTGCGTCGAGTGCGGCGTGCATGCGCCGCAGAGCGACTCGGTCAGCGTCGCCGGGCAGGCGTTCTGCTGCGCCGCGCACGCACAGCGCCACGGCGCGCGTCCGAGCGGTCGCGACGCCCGATGAGCGGCGCGTTCACCGTCGATGCCGACGGTTGGGTTGCCGCCGCACGCAAGCTCCCCTCGCCGAATTTCGAAGCGCGGCCGCAAGGCGCGGTGCCGACGCTGATCGTCGTCCACAACATTAGCCTGCCGCCGAACGAGTTCGGCGGCACCGCGATTGCCGAGCTGTTCCAGAACACACTCGACTGCGACGCCCACCCGTACTACGACACGCATCTGCGCGGCGTGCGCGTGTCCGCGCATTTCGTGGTTCATCGCGACGGCGCACTCGAGCAGTTCGTGTCGTGCAACGAGCGCGCGTGGCACGCCGGGCCGTCGAATTTTTTCGGCCGCGAGCACTGCAATGATTTCTCGATCGGCATCGAGCTCGAAGGCCGCGACACCACCGCCTTCGAAGCGGCGCAATACCGCACGCTCGCCGCGCTCGTGAGCGCACTGAAGGCGCGCTATCCGATCGACGCGCTTGCCGGTCACTCCGACATCGCGCCCGGCCGCAAGACCGATCCCGGTCCACATTTCGAGTGGCCGCGACTGCAGCGCGACACCTCGCTCGACGGTCGGTATTTCCCCTATCTCAAGTTTTTCGAAACGCGGTAATCCCCCTTCGCACGATCTTGCGTGATCCATAGAGAACGAGGCGCAGCCTGCTTCTGCGGGGAGCTTCTGCGCGCCGCACGAGGCAAAAGTCAAGACGGGCGACGCAAATAAAACGATTTGACCTGTCTTGAATCTCCACTATACTTGGTGCCGACAACTGAGTTTCGCACTATATCTTGTGTTGTGCTGTGAATAACCATGTGCATAACCGAGTGAATAAGAGTGGATATGTCCGCGGTGCCCCGCTCCTCGAGCATGGCGCCGCAAGCATTCCAGGCAGCGAAAAAAATTCCTGGGGCGCAGCCGGTAGGGGATCTCCGGCCGCATCCACAAGCATTCAGGAAAGGACCAGCCAGTGATCGCGACCCACCCGATGAAGACCGCCATCAAATCGAACCAGGCTTCCTCGCAGTTGCATCCCGCCAACCGGCGTAGCCGGCCTTCCTGCACCTCATCGCTCGCGCACGCGGCGGCGCGGCGTTCGATTTAATCCGCGGCACCCGCCGCCATTTCCAAGACCAGGAGCTTTGCACATGCAAACCACCGACAACGTGACGACCCGGTATGAGGGCTCACCGACTGGCCAGGCGTTCGGCCAGACTCAAGGCGCGCAGGCGCTCGCGCCGCAAGCGAACTACGCCGACTACAAGGTGATCCGCCGCAACGGCAGCGTGGTGTCGTTCGAGCCGTCGAAAATCGCGATCGCCGTGACGAAGGCGTTCCTCGCCGTCAATGGTGGTCAGGGCGCGGCGTCGGCGCGTGTGCGTGAACTGGTCGAGCAACTCACGCAGAACGTGGTGCGCGCGCTGGTGCGCAGCCGTCCGAACGGCGGCACGTTCCATATCGAAGACATTCAGGATCAGGTCGAACTCGCGCTGATGCGCGGCGGCGAACACAACGTCGCGCGTGCGTACGTGCTGTATCGCGAGAAGCGCAACCAGGTGCGCGCGCATGACGAGCATGCGGACGCGGCCAACACGCCCGGTCTGACCGTGACCGACAACGGCATCACGCGTCCGCTGGATATGGCTGCGCTGCAGGGCATCATCGAATCCGCGTGCGCGAACCTCGGCGACGCGGTGAGCGCCGAGCCGATCGTCGCGGAAACGGTGAAGAACCTGTACGACGGCGTGCCGATGAGCCAGGTGTACGACTCGGCCATCCTCGCTGCCCGCACGATGATCGAAAAGGACCCGGCCTACAGTCAGGTCACCGCGCGTATCCTGCTGCACACGATCCGCCGTGAAATCCTCGAAGAGGAAGTCACGCAAGCCGAAATGGGCGAGCGCTATGCCGAGTACTTCCCGCAGTTCATCAAGCGCGGCGTGCAAGCCGAGCTGCTCGACGACAAGCTGCTGCAGTTCGACCTGAAGCGCCTCGGCGCCGCGCTCGACGCGGACCGCGACCTTCAGTTCGGCTACCTTGGTCTGCAGACGCTGTACGACCGCTACTTCCTGCATCACGACAACGTGCGTATCGAGATGCCGCAGGCATTCTTTATGCGTGTCGCGATGGGTCTGTCGCTGAACGAGATCGACCGCGAAGCGCGCGCGGTCGAGTTCTACAACGTGCTGTCGAGCTTCGACTTCATGAGCTCGACGCCGACGCTGTTCAACTCGGGCACGCGCCGCTCGCAGCTGTCGTCGTGCTACCTGACCACGGTCGACGACGACCTCGACGGCATCTACGAAGCACTGAAGGAAAACGCGCTGCTGTCGAAGTTCGCCGGCGGCCTCGGCAACGACTGGACCCGTGTGCGCGCGCTCGGCTCGCACATCAAGGGCACCAACGGCAAGTCGCAGGGCGTCGTGCCGTTCCTGAAGGTCGTCAACGACACGGCGGTCGCCGTCAACCAGGGCGGCAAGCGCAAGGGCGCGGTGTGCGCGTACCTCGAATCGTGGCACCTCGACATCGAGGAATTCCTCGAGCTGCGCAAGAACACCGGCGACGACCGTCGTCGCACGCACGACATGAACACCGCGAACTGGATTCCCGATCTGTTCATGAAGCGCGTGATGGAAGGCGGCGACTGGACGCTGTTCTCGCCGTCCACCTGCCCGGATCTGCACGACAAGTTCGGCGCCGAATTCGAAGCGGCTTACACGGCTTACGAAGCCAAGGTCGCGCGCGGCGAGATCAAGCTGTTCAAGAAGATCCCGGCGGCGCAGCTGTGGCGCAAGATGCTTGGCATGCTGTTCGAAACCGGCCATCCGTGGATCACGTTCAAGGATCCGTGCAACGTGCGCTCGCCGCAGCAGCACGTCGGCGTCGTCCATTCGTCGAACCTGTGCACGGAAATCACGCTGAACACCAGCGACGCCGAAATCGCCGTCTGTAACCTCGGCTCGGTGAACCTCGTCGCGCACCTGAAGGAACAGGCCGACGGCACGCTCGCGCTCGACCACGACAAGCTGAAGCGCACGATCAGCGTCGCGATGCGCATGCTCGACAACGTGATCGACATCAACTACTACGCGGTCGCCAAGGCGCGTAACTCGAACCTGAAGCACCGTCCGGTCGGCCTCGGCATCATGGGCTTCCAGGACTGCCTGCACGTGCTGCGCACGCCGTACGCGTCGCAGGAAGCGGTCGAGTTCGCCGATCGCTCGATGGAAGCGGTTTGCTACTACGCGTACTACGCGTCGACCGAGCTCGCCGAACAGCGCGGCCGCTACTCGAGCTACCGCGGCTCGCTGTGGGATCGCGGCATCCTCCCGCAGGATTCGGTGGCGCTGCTCGCCGAAGCGCGCGGCGGTTATGTCGAGGTCGATTCGAGCGAGTCGATGGACTGGCCCGCGCTGCGCTCGCGCATCTCGACCTACGGCATGCGCAACTCGAACTGCGTCGCGATCGCGCCGACCGCGACGATCTCGAACATCATCGGCGTGTCGGCGTGCATCGAGCCGACCTATCAGAACCTGTACGTGAAGTCGAACCTGTCGGGCGAGTTCACGGTGGTCAACGACTACCTGGTGCGCGACCTGAAGGCACGCGGCCTGTGGGACGAAGTGATGGTCGCCGACCTGAAGTACTTCGACGGCACGCTGTCGCGCATCGACCGCATCCCGGCCGATCTGCGCGCGATCTACGCGACCGCGTTCGAAGTCGATCCGGTATGGCTCGTCGAGTCGGCCTCGCGTCGTCAGAAGTGGATCGACCAGGCGCAGTCGCTGAACATCTACATGGCGGGCGCATCGGGCAAGAAGCTCGACGAGATCTACAAGCTCGCATGGCTGCGCGGTCTGAAGACCACCTATTACCTGCGCACGATGGCGGCGACGCACGTCGAGAAGTCGACGGTCGCGCACGGCGCGCTGAACGCGGTGAGCTCGGGTCATGACGGCTCGGGTGGCGCGGCAGGCGGCTTCGGCATGGACGGCGGCGCAGCGGGTGGTGTGGGCGGCGGCTTCCAGGCTGCTGCAGCGGTCGCAGCGACTGCCGCGGTCGCGGTCGAAGCGGCACCCGAAGCGGAGGGTCCGGTCTGCATGATGCGTCCGGGCGATCCGGGCTTCGACGAGTGCGAGGCTTGCCAGTAAAGAGAGGCAAGCAGCGGGAGCGATGCTTGCTGATTGCACGCGAGGGTCGTAGGAGCTATCCCGCAGACGGCGAGCCACAGCGTCGTCGATGAAGTAGAAGCAGGTCGATGAGCGGTGAGCCGTATCGAAGTCTCACCGCTCATCGATGCAGCGAAGCAACACAGCAGTTGGCAACACCAGACGATCGCTCGACATGACATCGCACTTCACCCGCCAACGCTGACGCAAGATGGTCAACGCGGCTCACCGCCGACTCTCGCGATGAGCGGCTCGCGCGGCACCGATCAGTCAACCGATGCCGCGAACGCACTGCGCAATACATATAGATAGAGCAACGAAACGTCGTGTCGAAACGTTGCTCTTCGAGTTCGCGAAGGACCTCGGCAACACCTGTTCAACACGCGTTCATCACGCGTCACTCGACGCCTCACGCACAGCATGTCGAACAAAGTGTTGTATGAACGTAGCAACGCGAATCGAAAACAGGAATTTTCGCGAGTGAACTCTTTTATCGCTCGTGAAAAGATGGTACAAACCGTTCTAAATTGATGGTGACATTTATGCTCAACTGGGATGACGAGATCGCTGCCGTAACTCCCTCGAGCGCGACGCAACCGAACGTGTTGCGCAACGCTGCGGGGTCGGCTGTGGATTCGCAAATCGGAACGCGCTCCGCTCCGCATGCTCCCTCCGCTCAAGAAGTCTTCGCGAACGACATCGCTGTCGCTCCCGTCGCTCATGTTGGCAATGCGGCTGACAACGCGGCGGCTGCTTCGGAAGCGCGCGTCAATGTCGCCGACAAGCGCATCATCAACGGCCAGACTGACGTCAATCAACTGGTGCCGTTCAAGTACAAGTGGGCCTGGGAAAAGTATCTGGCGGGTTGCGCCAACCACTGGATGCCGCAGGAAGTGAACATGTCGCGCGACATCGCCCTGTGGAAAGACCCGAACGGGCTGACCGAAGACGAGCGCCGCGTCGTCAAGCGCAACCTGGGCTTCTTCGTGACGGCCGACTCGCTCGCCGCCAACAACATCGTGCTGGGCACCTACCGCCACATCACGGCGCCCGAATGCCGCCAGTTCCTGCTGCGCCAGGCGTTCGAAGAGGCGATCCATACGCACGCTTACCAGTACATCGTCGAGTCGCTGGGTCTCGACGAGGGCGAAATCTTCAACGCGTATCACGAGGTCCCGTCGATCCGCGCGAAAGACGAATTTCTGATTCCGTACATCCACGTGCTGACCGACCCGGCCTTCAAGACCGGTACGCTCGAAGCAGACCAGACGCTGCTGCGCTCGCTGATCGTGTTCGCCTGTGTGATGGAAGGCCTGTTCTTCTACGTCGGCTTTACGCAAATCCTGGCGCTCGGCCGCCAGAACAAGATGACCGGCGCGGCGGAGCAGTACCAGTACATCCTGCGCGACGAGTCGATGCACTGCAACTTCGGCATCGACCTGATCAACCAGATCAAACTCGAAAACCCGCACCTGTGGACGGCTGAGTTTCGCGCCGAAATTCGCGCGATCTTCCAGCAGGCGGTCGAGCTCGAATACCGCTACGCCGAAGATACGATGCCGCGCGGCGTGCTCGGCCTCAACGCGTCGATGTTCAAGAGCTATCTGCGCTTCATCTGCAACCGCCGTTGCCAGCAGATCGGTCTCGATCCGCTGTACCCGAACGAGGAAAACCCGTTCCCGTGGATGAGCGAGATGATCGACCTGAAGAAGGAACGCAATTTCTTCGAGACGCGAGTGATCGAATATCAGACTGGCGGTGCGCTGTCCTGGGAGTAAGCCGGGATTCGCGTCGCAGATGTATTCATTGATGGGGATGCCGCCGCCTGTGGCCGCGGCGCCCCGGGTTAGGAGCAGAACGGCCTGATGCAAAGCGTGCCCGGTGCCTTGACGGCCCACAAACATGACAGGCACTTTGCGGACCCTTCAGTGGGATGGGCAAACTTCCCCCCGGAAAAAGCCGTTGGCGTCGTTGCCGGCGGCCCGATCAAGCAATTGCCGGCGTCGCCTTGCGACGTCGACCAGATTTGGCGCGCGGTGCCTTGGGGCACGGCGCGCCTTACCGCATTCATTAGCGTAAGCGCGCCGCACCTGCGTACGCCGATGAATAGCCCGCTTCGTAGCGCGCGCCCTGAGAAGCGTCCGCGGGAAGCGGGTTTTGACGAAGGGTGTAGTTTGAACTGACCTCATCTGAAAACCTGAAGGAGAAAATGATGGCAACTGCAAAGAAAGCCGCGGCCAAGAAGTCCGCAGCAAAGAAGACCGTAGCCAAGAAGGCTGCTCCGGCCAAGAAGGCTGCTCCGGCCAAGAAGGTCGCCGCGAAGAAGGTCGCAGTGAAGAAGGTCGCAGCCAAGAAGGTTGCAGCCAAGAAGGTTGCAGCCAAGAAGGTTGCAGCCAAGAAGGTCGCGGCGAAGAAGGCAGCGCCGGCGAAGAAAGCCGCAGTGAAGAAGGTCGCGGCGAAGAAGGTCGCGGCGAAGAAGGTTGCGGCGAAGAAAGTCGCGGCGAAGAAGGCAGCACCGGCGAAGAAAGCCGCGGTGAAGAAGGTCGCAGCGAAGAAGGCGGCACCGGCGAAGAAGGCCGCGGCGAAGAAGGCAGCACCGGCGAAGAAGGCCGCTGCCAAGACGGCGGCGCCTGCGAAAAAGGCTGCAGCCAAGAAAGCCGCACCTGCCAAGAAGGCTGCCGCGAAGAAGGCCGCCGCGCCTGCGAAGAAGGCTGCGCCTGCGAAGAAGGCTGCGCCTGCGAAGAAGGCTGTCGCCAAGAAGGCCGCGCCTGCTCCCGCTGCGCCTGCTGTCTCGAGCGCACCGGCGGCGACGGTGAAGACCGCGCTGAACCCGGCAGCGGCATGGCCGTTCCCGACGGGCAGCCGTCCGTAAGCAGTAGCAATAGCAGTAGCAGTAGCAGTAGGTCGACACGTCGCACGATGTGTCGGATGACCGGGTCGTGCTCGAGTTCGTGCGAGCGCCACCCGGTCAACGTCCCGTTACCGGTGTGCCGGTGGCGGGTTTTTTTTGCCCGTCGTCCCAAAAAGAGAAAACACGCATGAACCCGCGAGGGCGCATGCGTGTGAAGTCGTCGTCGCGGCGCCGAACTACGCGCGGTCGCTCGAGAGAGGGAAGCTGCGCTTAGTGCGTGACGCGCGTGACGCCGCCGCTGGACAGCAGCCTCACGCGATCACCGGCGCGGAAGATCTCGCCGGTCGCAGTTTGGGTGATGGCGCGCATATCGCCGTTGTCGAGCCGCACGGTGATTTCAATACCGTCGCGCATCGCGACGCGGTTTTCGACTGCATTGCCGGCGACCGCACCACCGATGCCGCCGACGATACCCGTCGCGACCGAGCCACGTCCGCCGCCGATCGTACTGCCGGCGAGCGCGCCGAGCGCCGCGCCACCGAGCGCGCCGACCCCGCTCGGCTGACCGTTGTTCGCACTGATCCGCACCGCGCGCACGCTATCCACCGTAGCCATGCGAACCGTCTGTTCACGTTGCGCCTGCGAAGCGGTGAAAACGTCGGGAGAGCTGCTGTTGACCGCACACCCCGACATGGCCAGCGAACCGGCGATCAGGCTGGCGACGATCAGGCGACTCGGTGTTCTCATTCCCAAACTCCCATAGCACGCGATATCAGTGCAGGTCGTATCCGAAGGCCTGCTTGAACCGCTCGTTGATTTCCGCCCGGCTGGGCGCGTAGTTTTGCGGGCCTTGATGCTCGATCTTCAGAGCGCCCATCAGGCTGGCGAGACGGCCGGTCGTGGCCCAGCCGAGGCCCTTCTCGATACCGTAGAGCAGGCCGCCGCGAAACGCGTCGCCGCAACCGGTGGGATCGAGCACCTGTTTCGCCGTGACCGCTGGAATCTCTTCGATACCGCCGCCGTGATGAATCTGTGCACCCTTCTCGCCGAGCGTGATGATCAGCGCGTCGACGTTGCTGGCGATCTGTTCGATCGACCAACCGGTCTTGTTGCTCACCAGCCTGGCTTCGTAATCGTTGACCGCAACATAGGTAGCAAGTTCAATGATGCGCCGCAGCGTCTCGCCGTCGAACAGCGGCAAACCCTGGCCGGGATCGAAGATGAACGGCACGCCCGCGGCGGCAAGCTGTTCGGCGTGCTGAACCATGCCGTCGTAGCCGTCCGGGGCGACGATGCCGAGCGTCAGGCCTTCCACTTCGTCAGCGCGGTTCAGATGCGACTGCATCATCGCGCCCGGATGGAACGCGGTGATCTGGTTATTCTCGAGGTCGGTCGTGATCATCGCCTGCGCGGAATAGGTGTCGGGCACGACGAGCACGCTTTGCGTCGACAGGCCGAGCTGCGCGAGGCGGTCCAGATAGAGCTGCGCGTCGACGGCGCCGATCGCGCCCATGATGCGCGCGTCGCCGCCGAGCAGATTCAGCGCATAGGCGATGTTGCCCGCGCAGCCGCCGAACTCGCGACGCATGGTCGGCACGAGAAAGCTCACGTTCAGGATGTGGACCTGCTCGGGCAGGATGTGCTCCCGAAAGCGGCCTTCGAAGGTCATGATGTTGTCGTACGCGAGCGAGCCGCAGATGAGCGTAGCCAAGGCGAGCATTCCTGTATCAAAGCGGTGGGAAGACACGCGACGCAGCGACAGCGCCGCGCGAGGCGTGGTGCTGTCGTTCGTGCGCGAGAGGGCTTACTTCAGCGCGGCGAGCGCTGCGTCGTAGTTCGGCTCGTTCTTGATTTCGCCGACCAGCTCGGCGTGCACGACCTTGTCGTTTTCGTCGATCACGACGACCGCGCGCGCGGTCAAGCCGGTCAGCGGACCGCTCGTCATGTCGACGCCGTACGCTTGCGCGAACTCGTGGCCGCGGAACGTCGATGCGGTCACCACGTTCTCGATGCCCTCGGTCGTGCAGAAGCGCGACGCCGCGAACGGCAGGTCGCCCGAGACGACGATGACGGCCGTGTTGCTGAGCTTCGCGGCGGCTTCGTTGAACTTGCGCGTCGACGTCGCGCAGGTCGGCGTGTCGAGGCTCGGGACGATGTTGAGCACCTTGCGCTTGCCGGCGAAGTCGGCGAGCGTCAGCGGCTTCAGGTCTCGGCCGACCAGCGAGAACGCGGCGGCCTGCTGGCCGATCGACGGGAACGTGCCGCTTACTTCGATCGGGTTGCCACCCAGCGTGACTTGACTCATGTGTTGTGCTCCGAAAAAGGTGTCAGTGATGACAATGATGCGCCCGCTCGGGAGCGGGCGCGCGAGGGTACGCTACGGATAAAAAATCTGTACGCGAAAATTGGAGGCGATCGCCGTGCCGGTGTCGAGGTGCACGATCATCGTTTGCGTCGCGTGCGCGGGCAGGCCGGACGCGATTACGGTGCGGGGGGGCACGTAATCCTGCGGCCACAGCACGCGCCGCACGGCGACGTTGTTCTGATCGTCGAGCAGCGTGAGTTCGATCGCGGGGTAGGCGAGCGCGATGTTCAGGCGGTTGTGCAGCGGCATCTTCAGTTCGAGCTTGTGCGGGCCGTCGATCTGCCGCAGGTCGGAAGGCTCGACCAGCAGGCCTTCGATGTCGTGCGGCGGCGTCAGCTGACAGCCGAGACGCGCGCAGACCTGCGCGTACAGGATCTGCGAGCGCGGCAGGTTGATCATCACGGTCTCGCGTTGCCACCACGCGAGTTGCGCGAGCAGTGCGATGACGAGCAGCGTGGCGAGCACCACGCCGGCCACGATCCAGCCGACGCGCCCGGCGTCCGCGGGGCGGGTTTCTCGCACGACCGGGAACGGATCAGCGCCGTCGCCGACGGGAGGGTTGACCGAGAACGGCTCACCGCTCGATGCAGCGGGCGAAGGACCGTTCGGCGGCCGCGGACCGCCGGGACCGCCGGCGCCAGAACCACGCGCGGCGCCCGGGCCTGCGGCGGCGCCGAAGCTGGCCGGCCCCGCACCGACCGGTCCGAAGCGCGGCTCGTTGTCGGGTATGCGATGCAGGCTTGCTGGTTCGCGCAACGCCGGTTCGTCGAGCGTGGACGGCTCGGGGCGCTCGATCTTGTGCCAGACGCGCGGCGCTTCGTCTTCGACTCGCGGTGGGGCAGGAGGAGTGGTGGGCGCGACGACGGGCGGTTCATCAAGCGCGTCGTCAGACGGATAGGCAAACGGATCGAGCGGCGCGTCGGCCAGCGTCGGCTCGTCGTCCTCGGGTAGCGGCGCCGTGAAAACGCCGGCGCGCAATTGCGGTTCGGTCGGCTGGCGCGGAGTGCCTGATGTGACGGGTGCGTGCTCGTTGCCAGGCGGTAGCGTCGCGAGCGGCACGCTGCTCGCGTGGTCGCGCAAACGGCTGTCGAGCGTGCTGCCGGCAATGCTGGTGGAGACCTGGTCAGAAGCCGGCGCCTGCGGGCCCCACGCGTCGTTGCTGAAGTCCGGCCGCTGCTGCCGCACACCGGACAGCGCCTCGATCGCCGCAGCGGCGGCAACCGGTTTGGCCGTGGAAAAATCGCCGCCTTCGGAGACGTCGAACAGACTGCTCGACGCGTCGAAGACTTCCTCGCAATGCCCGCACCGCACGAGGCCGCGGCGCTGCGCAAGCTGCGCCGGTTGCAGACGGAAGACAGTTTCGCAGAAGGGGCAGCGCGTCGCCAGGTGCATATCGAGCCGATGAGCCTGAGGCCGTTGGGTTGACAATACGCCTTATTCTAATTGCTTTCGCGGCGCGTTCCGGCGAGGCACACCCAACCTTCATGTTCGCGCCATACGCTGATATCGATCCAGCGCGCGTAGACCTGCGCGACCTCGTCGGCCTGACGCGCGAGAATGCCCGACAACGCGATGCGCCCGCCCGCCTTCACCTTCGACGACAGCATCGACGCCATCAGCTTCAGCGGATTCGACAGGATGTTCGCGACCACGACGTCGAACTCGCCGGCCGGGCAGGCATCGGGAAGGCCATAGGTGACTTCGGCGTGATTGCGCTCGCTATTGTGACGCGCCGATTCGACTGCCTGCGGATCAATGTCGATGCCGATCACCGGATCGGCGCCGCACTTCTTCGCGAGAATCGCGAGGATGCCCGAGCCGCAGCCGTAGTCGAGCACAGACTGGTCAGCCTTGACCGACTGCTCGATCCACTCCATGCACAGACGCGTAGTGGGGTGACTGCCAGTGCCGAACGCGAGGCCCGGATCGAGTTCGAGCACGAGCGCGCCAGGGTCCGGCGCATCGTGCCACGACGGCACGACCCAGATGCGCTCGCCGATCTGGATCGGATCGAACTGCGACTGCGTGAGCCGCACCCAGTCCTGCTCCTCAACCTCGCGCACGGTATACGCCGGCGCGGCGTCGAGTCCGATTTCGTTGGCCGCGGCGCTCAGCAACACGGCCGGATCCTGTTCCGGCGCGAGCAGCGCGATCACGCGCGAGTGCTGCCACGCCGTGCGATCCGGCGTGAGACCGGGCTCGCCGAACAGCGGCTGCTCGTCGGGCGTGTCCGCGTCGGCGTCTTCGACCGACACGGACAGTGCGCCCAGCTCGAGCAACGCGTCGGACAACTCTTCCGCGTGCTCGCGCGCCAGTTCGGCAACCAGTTCCCGATAGCTCATGACTTACGCTTCTTCCGCGACCTGCTGACGCGCGGCCAGCCGGTTTTCGAGGTAGTGGATGCTGGTGCCGCCTTCGACGAACTTCGCGTCGAGCATCAGCTCACGGTGCAGCGGGATGTTGGTCTGAATACCTTCGACCACCATTTCCGACAGCGCGATGCGCATCCGCATGATCGCCTGTTCGCGCGTCGCGCCGTAAGCGATCAGCTTGCCGATCATCGAATCGTAGTTCGGCGGCACGAAATAACCATTGTAGGCGTGCGAATCGACGCGGATGCCAGGACCACCAGGCATGTGCCACGACGTCAGGCGTCCCGGCGACGGCGTGAACTTGAACGGATCTTCGGCGTTGATCCGGCATTCGATCGCATGGCCGCGGAACTGTATGTCGCGCTGACGGAACGTGAGCTTCTCGCCGGCCGCGATGCGGATCTGTTCCTGCACGATGTCGACACCGGTGATCAGTTCGGTCACCGGATGCTCGACCTGTACGCGCGTGTTCATCTCGATGAAGTAGAACTCGCCGTTTTCATACAGGAACTCGAAGGTGCCCGCGCCGAGATAGCCCATCTTCTTGCACGCGTCAGCGCAACGATCGCCGATGCGGTCGATCAGACGGCGCGCGATGCCCGGTGCCGGCGCTTCCTCGATCACCTTCTGGTGACGGCGTTGCATCGAGCAGTCGCGCTCGCCGAGCCACACGGCGTTCTTGAACGAGTCGGCCAGCACCTGGATTTCGATGTGCCGCGGGTTCTCGAGGAATTTCTCCATGTAGACCTGCGGGTTGCCGAACGCGCGGCCGGCTTCCTCGCGGGTCATGATGACCGCGTTGACGAGCGCCGCTTCCGTGTGGACCACGCGCATGCCGCGGCCGCCGCCGCCGCCCGCCGCCTTGATGATGACCGGATAGCCGATCTGGCGGGCGATCTTCACGATCTCCTTCGGATCGTCGGGCAGGGCGCCTTCCGAACCCGGCACGCAAGGCACGCCGGTTTTGATCATGGTCTGCTTCGCGGTGACCTTGTCACCCATCATGCGGATCGTTTCCGGACGCGGGCCGATGAAGGTAAAGCCGGACTGCTCGACGCGCTCGGCGAAGTCGGCGTTCTCCGACAGGAAGCCGTAGCCGGGGTGGATCGCTTCGGCGTCGGTGACTTCGGCCGCGCTGATCAGCGCGGGCATGTTCAGATAGCTCAGATTCGACGGTGCCGGGCCGATGCAGACCGCCTCGTCGGCGAGCTTCACGTACTTGGCTTCCTTGTCGGCTTCCGAATAGACGACGACCGTCTTGACGCCGAGCTCGCGGCAGGCGCGCTGGATGCGAAGCGCGATCTCGCCACGATTGGCAATGAGGATTTTTTCAAACATAGCGGGTTTTCGACTCATCAATGGGCGCCGGGGTCGGTCACGACGCCGGCTGCCGCAGAGGATCGGTCGCGCACCGGGGGATGAGCGGCGCGCGGGCGGCGGATAGTGCGTGCCGCGTTAGCCGACCACGAACAGCGGTTGGCCGTACTCGACCGCCTGGCCGTTTTCGACGAGGATTTCCTTGACCACGCCGGACTTGTCCGACTCGATCTCGTTGAGCAGCTTCATCGCTTCGATGATGCAGATGGTCTGGCCTTCCTTGACCGTGTCGCCGACCTGGACGAATGGATCGGCGCCCGGCGACGGCGCGCGGTAGAACGTGCCGACCATCGGCGAAGTCACGACGTGACCCTGCGGCGCAGCGGCGGCCGGGATGGCCGGAGCGCCTGCGGTGGCCGGCGGCTCGACAGCTGCCGGTGCGGCTTGCTGGAATTGCGGTGCGTAGGCAGACGGTTGAACGTAAACTGGCGGCGCATTCTTGACGATGCGGACCTTGCCCTCGCCCTCGGTCACTTCGAGTTCGGAAATACCGGACTCCGAGACGAGGTCGATCAGAGTTTTTAGTTTACGTAGATCCATCAGGGTGCCCCTTTTCAATGCGTTGTGTGCCGGCGTGTGCAAGCGTCCAGTAGCCGGCTCAAATTGGACGTGCTTGGATTCAGCCGCGCGACGAGCCGGCCGCGAGCCGGTCGAGCGCGAATTCGAGTGCGTACAGATACCCCTTCCAGCCGAGGCCGCAGATGACGCCCTCAGCCTGATCGGAGAAATACGAGTGATGCCTGAACGGTTCCCGGCGATGCACGTTCGACAGATGAATCTCGACGAACGGGATGCCGACACCGGCCAGTGCGTCCCGAATGGCCACGCTCGTGTGCGTGTACGCGGCGGGATTGATCAGAATGAAATCGGTTTTCTCGGTGCGGGCCGCCTGAATGCGGTCGACCAGCGCGCCTTCGTGGTTGCTCTGGAACGACGCGAGTTCGACGCCTGCGTCGGCTGCGCGGTCCGCCAGCGCCTGATCGATCTGCGGCAGGGTCACGCGACCGTAGACCTCGGGTTCCCGTGTGCCGAGAAGATTCAGGTTGGGTCCGTGCAGTACCAGCAGTCGCGTCATGGTCGCTTCTTTTTCCGTGGAATTGCGCGCACTTTAGCGCTGATTAGAGAAACTTGTCTAGTTTCGTGCGCGTACGCGGCGGCGGGCCGCGCTGGCGGCCGCGTGGCCGTGGGAACAACTTCACTCAAATTCGGGAATCATCCGCGTATTTTTGCGCGTTCTGCACGGAATCGGATGGCAAAAAGCGCAGCGCGAGAAATCGGAAATTTACAGGGTATCGAGCGTCCGGCGCAGCGCCGCGGGGTCGATCTGGCCCAATTTTGTCGAGCGGATGTTGCCTTTTGCGTCGATCACGACGGTAAAGGGCAAACCGCCCGCATTGTTACCGAACGCGCGCGCGAGGTCGGCGCCGCCGAAGCCGGTCACGTAGATGGGGTACGCGACCTTGACCCTTTGCAGGAAGGTCTGGATGTTTTGTTCCGAGTCGACGCCGAGGCCGACGAACTGGATGCCTTTCTTCGCGTACTCGCGCTGGATCTGAGACAGCGCCGGCATTTCCTCGACGCACGGACCGCACCACGACGCCCAGAAGTTGACGACGATCGGGTGGCCCTTGAGCAGGCTCAGCGACTGAGGCTTGCCGTCGAGGTTCGTGACCGGTGCGCTCCACAACTGCTGGACGGGGTTCGCACGGGTGTCGGACTGTGACCCGGTCTGTGCGTCGGCTTGCGACGCGTACGCGACGTCGGTGCCGCGATTGAGCCAGTGATTGGCCAGCACGCCGCCGCCGGCGGCGGCCAGCGCGACGACCACGCCCACCAGCATACGTCTCGTATTCATCGTGCTCCGTTCCGTCTGATCAAGTGGTGAAGGACGGCACTTCGTCGCCGTCGAGCAGCGCCTGCACCGCCTGCAGATTCGCCCGCGCCGTGCGGCCGCGCGCGTCGGCGCGCACCGCGCCGCGCAGATCGTCGGTTTCGTACAGCGCGACGTGGATGCCGACCGGCTCGGCGTTGCGCTCGCCCGCGGGGCGCCACAGGAAGCTCAGCGTCTCCACGTAGCCGCGGCCCGCGAAGTGGCGCGTTTCCGACACGTCGTACTGGATGTTTGCATTGAGCATGTAGATCGCGACTTCTTTCGGGTTGTCGCAAAACACCTGCAGATGCACGTCCGAATGCTCGCCGGCCGTGCCGCCGAGCACCGCGCCCGTCAGATATGGATTGAACGGCGCGAGCCGCTCCATCCAGTCGACCGCGATCATGCGCAGGCGCCGCAGCAGCGCCGGCTGGCTGTCGCTCTGGAACAGCGCCTGATATTCGCGGATTTCTTCTTCGATCTGATCGTTGTCCGGCAGCCATTCGCCGGCAACACGAGTCTCGCCGACGACCTGCCGGGCCGCCTTGCGCTTCGCGCTGGCATAATCCAGGCCGTCTTCGGCAACCAGGCGTGCCGCCGCGATTGCGATTTCCTCGCGCACGCGCTGCGGATCGAAATGTGATTTGCGGACCATCTTTGCATGATACTCGATCGAGCCTGGCGACGCGGTTCGGCGGCCCGCACGGGGCGGCGTCGGGCACGGCCGGCAGGGGGCAGCGCGCGCCGCGTCGGTTACAATAGGCGTCCTTTGCAGACGGTCGTTCCGGCCGTCCTGTGGCTCTCCCATCCCTCGCAAGAAACGCCCCCGCGGCACGACAGCTTATGCATATCCACATCCTCGGCATCTGCGGCACGTTCATGGGCGGTCTCGCGGTGCTCGCGCGCAATGCGGGCCACACGGTGACCGGCTGCGACGCCGGCGTCTATCCGCCGATGAGCACGCAGCTCGAGGCGCAAGGCATCCGTCTGATCGAGGGTTACGACGCGGGCCAGCTGAACGGCCTGGACGCGGATCTGTTCGTGATCGGCAACGTGGTCACGCGCGGCAACCCGCTGATGGAAGCGATTCTCGACCGCGGCCTGCCGTACGTGTCCGGTCCGCAATGGCTCGGCGAGCACGTGCTGAACGGCAAGTGGGTGCTGGCTGTGGCCGGCACGCACGGCAAGACCACCACGAGCTCGATGCTGACCTGGCTGCTCGAAGACGCGGGCCTGAACCCGGGCTTCCTGATCGGCGGCGTGCCGCTGAATTTCGGCGTGTCGGCGCGGCTCACCGATTCGAGCTTTTTCGTGATCGAAGCCGACGAATACGACACCGCGTTCTTCGACAAACGCTCGAAGTTCGTCCATTACCGCCCGAAAACAGCGGTGCTGAACAATCTCGAATTCGATCACGCCGACATCTTCCCGGATCTCGCCGCGATCGAAACGCAGTTCCATCATCTGATCCGCACGGTGCCACGCCTCGGGCGCGTCGTCACGAACGGCCGCGAGGACGCGCTCGAGCGCGTGCTGACGCACGGCTGCTGGAGCGAGGTCGAGCGCTTCGGCGTACAGGGCGGCTGGGAAATTCAACCGGCGGAACAGGGCGAGCCCGTCGATGAACGCTTCGCCGTCTATCACAACGGCGAGCGCGTCGGCGTGGTCGACTGGCAGGTGCAGGGCGAGCATAACCGCATGAACGCGCTCGCCGCGATCGCCGCCGCGCGCCACGTCGGCGTGCCGCCCACGCAGGCCGCAAAGTCGCTGTCAGGCTTTCGCAACGTGAAGCGCCGCATGGAAGTGCGCGGCAGCGTCGACGGCGTGACCGTGTACGACGACTTCGCGCATCACCCCACCGCGATCGGGACGACGGTGGCCGGGCTGCGCGCGCGCGTCGGCCGCGACCACACGCGGATTCTCGCCGTGCTCGAACCGCGCTCGAACACGATGAGGCTCGGCGTGATGAAAGCGCAACTGCCGGCGAGCCTCGCCGACGCCGACCTCGTGTTCGGCTACGGTGCGCCGAGCGGGCGCGACGCGCTCGGCTGGAACCTTGGCGAAGCGCTCGCCCCGCTCGACGGCAAGGCCCAGGCGTTCGACAATCTCGACGCGCTCGTGAAGGCGGTGGTCCACGCGGCGCGCCCCGGCGATCAGATTCTGGTGATGAGCAACGGCGGCTTCGGCGGCGTGCATCAGAAGCTGCTCGATGGTCTTTCGACGCGAGGCGCGGCGTGATTCTTTATCTGCACGGTTTCCGTTCGTCGCCCAATTCGTTCAAGGCGCGCCTGCTTGCGGCGCGTCTCGCCGAGCTGGGTCGCGCCGACGAGTGGTGCTGCCCGATGCTGCCGGTGTCCCCGTTCGAAACCGTGGCGCTCGCCGAATCGTTGGTGGCCGAGGCACGCGCGAAGGGCGATGCGCAGCCGGTGACGGTGATCGGCAGTTCGCTCGGCGGCTACTTCGCCACGCATCTGGCCGAGAAGCACGGCTGGCGGGCCGTGCTGCTGAACCCGGCGGTTGTGCCGCAGCGCGATCTGAGCGCCTATCTCGGCGAACAGCCGTTGTGGCACGGTGGCGGCAGCATCGTCGTCGAGCCGCATCATCTGGATGAGTTGCGCGCGCTTGGCGTCGCGTCGATCACGCGACCCGAACGCTATTATTTGATGGCAGCCACCGGCGACGAAGTGCTCGACTACCGCGAAATGCTCGCGCACTATCCGGGCGCGCGCACGACGTTGATCGAAGGCAGCGACCATGCGATTAGCGAGTTCGCGCAGTATCTCGGCGACGTACTGGCCTTTTGCGACGTCGCACACGTCGAGCCGCCGGTGCCGCGCGCGGCGGCCTGACGGCAGGCAAGGGCGGCGGCATCGTTCCCTGCAAGGACGTCAGTCAGAAAGACATACCGACCGCCACCGCTGGTCGCAGCATCCAACCCGCTGGCACGCGCAGTGCGCGCCGCGGATTCATTATCACGAACAGGTTGCCGAGCCGCGCATGCAGTGATCGATCGCCACAGAGCATCGGGCGCGCCGGCAGATGCAAGTCAGAACGAGAGTATTGAGTGAACGTTTTCTTCGAGGAATCGGGCAGTTTCAAGGCCGGCAGCGTGCTGTCGCGCCAGGGCGACGCGTTTCAGGTCGAGTTGCCGGGCGGGCGGCGCGCGAAGGTGCGCGCGAAGGACGTGCTGATCGAGTTCGACAAGCCCACCGCCGCCGAACTGATGCAGCAGGCCGACGCGTTGGCGCAAGAGATCGATCTCGACTTCCTGTGGGAATGCGCGCCGGACGACGAATTCCCGTTCGCGACGCTGGGCGCCGAGTACTTCGGCGCGAGCTTCGGCGCGATCGAGCGCGCGGCGCTGGTGCTGCGCATGCACGGCTCGCCGGTGTACTTCCGCCGCAAGGGCCGCGGCATGTACCAGCGCGCGCCGCAGGAGCAGCTGAAGATGGCGCTCGCGGGCCTCGAGCGCAAGCGTCAGCAGGCGCTCGTGCAGGCGCAGTACGAGGAAGAACTGAAGGAAGGCCGTCTGCCGGAAGCGTTCGCGGGTAGCAAGGGACTCGCGCTGCTGACGAAGCCCGACAAGAACACGATCGAATACAAGGCGCTTGAGGGCGCCGCGGCCGCGCGCGGCATCTCGCAGGCGCGGCTGATGCTCGAATGCGGCGCGATCGCGTCGCCGCGCGCGCTGCACGAGGCGAAGTTCCTGTCCGAGTTCTTCCCGCACGGCACTGCCTTCCCGCCCGTCGCGGCGGCGATCGTGCCCGACGATCTGCCGCAGGCCGACGTCGAAGCGTTTTCGATCGACGACATCACCACGACCGAAATCGACGACGCGTTCTCGGTCGAGCATCTGGCCGACGGCCGCGTGCGCATCGGCGTGCACATCGCCGCGCCGGCGCTCGGCATCCAGCGCGGCGACGACGTCGACGCGATCGCGCGCGCGCGTTTGTCGACGGTCTACATGCCCGGCGACAAGATCACGATGCTGCCCGACAGCGTCGTCGAAACCTTCACGCTCGCCGAAGGCGGGTATCGACCGGCGCTGTCGCTGTACGTGATCGTCAATCGCGACACGCAGGAGATCGTCGCGAGCGAAACGCGCGCCGAGCGCGTGTTCGTGAAAAACAACCTGCGCCACAACACGCTCGACGAAATCGTCACCGAAGCAGCGCTTGCCGAAGGCACCGGCGAGTACCTGCACAAGGACGATATCGCCGTGCTGTGGCCGTTCGCACAGGGGCTGTTCGAAAAGCGCCAGGCCGCGCGCGCGGGCTACGGTCTGCGCCGCGAAGTGCAGCGCAATACCGACTTCAATTTCTACGTCGACGGCGAGCACGTCACGATCACGCCGCGCAGGCGCGGCTCGCCGCTCGACACGATCGTCGCGGAACTGGCGATTCTCGCGAACTCGTCGTGGGGCGCGTTCCTGCACGATCACGGCGTGCCGGGCATCTATCGCACACAGCGCGCGTTCGGCGCGCCGAGCGGCCCGAAGCGCACGCGCATGCAGACCAACGCCGCGCCGCACGAAGGGCTCGGCGTCCCGCAATACGCGTGGAGCACATCGCCGCTGCGTCGCTACGTCGACCTCGTGAATCAGTGGCAGCTGATCGCGTGCGTGCAGCATGGCGTGACCGCCAAGCTCGCCGCGCCGTTCAAGCCGAAGGACGCCGATCTGTTCGCGGTCGTGCAAGGCTTCGACGACACCTACACCGCGTACGCGGACCACCAGCGCCGCATGGAGTACTTCTGGTGTCTGCGTTGGCTCAGGCAGGAAAACCGCAAGCAGGTGGTCGCGTCGGTGGTGAAGGGCGATCTCGTGCGTCTCGAGGAAATTCCGCTGCTGCTGCACGTGCCGGGCCTCGGCGTGCACGCGCGCGGCACGCGTTTGCAGATGGAAGTGATGTCGATCGATGAGCTGACGATCGAAGCGTCGGTGCGTCTGTTGCACGTGCTCGATGCGCCGACCGTCACGAGCGGCGCCGAAGCCGAAGAAGGCGAGGACGAGGGCGACGAAGCGCTGCTCGACGCATCCGATGACAGCGCCGAAAGCGAAGCCGAAGCCGAAGCCGAAGCCGACGGCGACAAGCCCAACGACAACCCCGGCGCTGACGAATCCGCGGCGAGCGGCGACGGCAACGACGCCGCGAACCCGGCCGACGATCAACACATCACGGAGCCGGGACGATGAGCGGCAACCCCACGCGCGACCGCTACGCAGTCGTCGGCAACCCGGTCGGGCACAGCAAGTCGCCGTTCATCCACGGCCGCTTCGCCGCGCAAACCGGCGAGGCGGTCGACTACGGCCATCTGCTCGCGCCAGTCGACGCGTTCGTGCCGCACGTGCGCGCGTTCATCGAAGCGGGCGGGCGCGGCCTGAACGTGACGGTGCCGTTCAAGCTCGACGCGCATGCGTTCGCGAACACGCTGTCGCCGCGCGCGGCGGCGGCTGGCGCGGTGAATACGTTGCGTGTCGACGCCGACGGCATCTACGGCGACAACACGGATGGCTTCGGCCTCGTACGCGACATCGAGGTGAATCTCGGCGTGCGGCTGAAAGGCGCGCGCATCCTGCTGCTCGGCGCGGGCGGTGCCGCGCGCGGCGTCGTGCTGCCGATGCTCGAGCGGGCGCCGCATTCGCTGACGATCGTCAATCGCACGGCGCAGAAGGCCGAGGCGCTGGTCGACCAGTTCGCGCAGGCCGCGCGCGACGCGCACTGCCGGCTGACGGGCGGCAGCGCCCGCGCGATCGAAGCGGGCCAGTACGACGTGATCGTCAACGCGACCGCAGGCAGCCTCGACGCCTCGTTGCCCGAGTGCGATGACCGTGCGTTCGGCAACGGCACGCTCGCCTACGACATGATGTACGGCGCGCATCCGACCGTCTTCATGCAGCACGCGGCGAAGCTCGGCGCGCGCGGCGCCGACGGCCTCGGCATGCTGGTCGAGCAGGCCGCCGAATCGTTCTATGTGTGGCGCGGCGTGCGTCCCGACGGCGCGCCGGTGCTCGCCGAATTGCGCGCGCTGCTGGCGGCGCCGTCGCCCGTGTAACGCCAGCGCGCGGACAGCACGTACCATGACAGCGACGCGGCGCGCTAGCGGTTCGCGCGGCCAGGCCGGCCCGCTGCGCTGGCTCGCCTGGCTGATCGCGGTCGTGGTCATCGCCTGGCTCGCGACGCAGGCGTACTACTTCGCGCAGATCGCGATCTGGAACGTCGTCAATCCGCGCTCGACCGCGTTCATGCGCTCGGACGCGTGGCGTCTGTCGCAGGACCGGCCGGATCTGTCGGTGCAGCGCACGTGGATGCGTTACGACCAGATCTCGCGCAATCTGAAGCGCGCGATCATCGCGTCCGAGGACGCCAACTTCGTCAACAACAAAGGCTACGAAACCGACGCGATCCTGCAGGCATGGGAGCGCAACAAGGCGCAGGGCCGGATCGTGCGCGGCGGCTCGACGATCTCGCAGCAGCTTGCGCGCAACCTGTTCCTGTCGCGCGAGAAAAGCTATATCCGCAAAGGCCAGGAGCTGATCATCACGTGGATGCTCGAAACCCTGATGGACAAGCAGCGCATCTTCGAGATCTATCTGAACTCGGTCGAATGGGGCAACGGCGTGTACGGCGCCGAAGCGGCCGCGCAGTACTACTTCAAGACGTCGGCGAGCAAGCTCACGGCCGCGCAGTCGGCGCGGCTCGCCGTGATGTTGCCGCGCCCCAAATATTTCGATGAACACAGGAATTCGGCGTATCTCGCGCAACGCGCGCGGGTGATCGCGCGGCGTATGGGCGCGGCCGAATTGCCGGATTGAACGAGCCTCGATGAAGTTGGCCTGCTCCGAAGCCCGCCTCGCGCGGGCTTTTTTGCGTCCGCAGAGAGGGACGCGACGGTTCGCTAAACACTCGATCACCACTAAAATCTCATTATCTGGACTCAACATTCACATATTGGTGATTCTCAAAAGTCGCCCTACAATCCAAACCAACATGCATCGCGAGTCGCCGCGCCAGCGCGCCGATACACCGAACCGCGACAGAAAAAAACGGAGACGAGACCGACCATGTCTGGCAGCCAACCACAGCAGCCGCGCGAGCGCGGCGCCGCACGCATTCCCGCCCTGTTCTCCGGCCCCGCGCGCTAAGCGCAGAAACCATCCGAAAGCGAATCGCCATGAACAAAGCGATGCCCACTCACGCCGCCAGCGCGGCCGAGGCCGCGCAGGGGTCGAACGGCAGGCCGAACAGCGCGCCGAATCCCGCGCCCAATTCCGCGCCGCGCGAGGCTTCTGCCGTCACCGCCAATGTCGCCGCCAGTGCGTCCGCTACCGCGAGGGCGTCGCGCCCGGTGGCGCGCGCGGCGACCGTCGACGGACTCGGGCTGCCGGTCACGCTGCTGGAAATCACGCCGCAGCAGGCCGGCACGCAGACGCTGCTGCGCGGCCTCGCGATTCTCGAGGCGGCCGCGGCCGGCGTGCGCGATCTGCGCAGCTTCGGCGCCGCGCTCGGCACGACCCGCAGCACCACGCACCGGCTCGTCAGCAGCCTCGTGCAGGCGCGCTATCTGCGCCAGGTGCAGGGCGGCTATCTGCTCGGGCCGAAGCTGATCGAGCTCGGCACGATCGCGCTCGAACAGATGCCGCTGACGGCGGTCGCGCGTCCGCACCTGGAGTCGCTCGCCGAGCAGACGCTCGACACGATCCACCTCGGCGTGCGCGACGGCGACGACGTGCTGTACATCGACAAGATCCCCGGCACCCGCGGCCTCGAAATGCGCTCGCGCGTCGGCCATCGGATGCCGCTCGCGTCGACCGGCATCGGCAAGGCGATGATGCTCGACCTCGCGCCGGACGCGTGGCAGTCGCTGTTCGACGCGTCGCGCCGCGCGCTCGCGGGCGTCAGCTTCAAGCCGGACAACCGCCCCGACGCGCCGACCTTCCTGCAGCGCATGACCAGCTACGCGGCCGGCGGCTACACGTTCGACCTCGAGGAGAACGAAGCGGCGATCCGCTGCGTCGCGGCGCCGGTGCGCGACGCGTCGGGCGCGATCGTCGCGGCGCTGTCGGTGGCGAGCACGATTCCCTATATGCCGCTCGAACGGATGGACGAGCTGATTCCGGTCGTGCAGCGCGAGGCGCGCGCAATATCGGAAGAACTCGGTTGGCGCGCACCGCAACCGGCCACGCGCAGGATCAAGCGATGAAACAAGCGGGCACCGCCACGCTGGCGAACCACCAGGCGGCCGCCGCGCCCGACACGGGCGTGAAGCCGGACGCGGTCGATGCCGTCGATAGCGCCGCCGTCGATTTCACGCACGCCGCGCTGATCGCGCTCGACTGGGGCACGACGTCGCTGCGCGCCTATCTGTTCGACGCGCACGGTCGCGTGTTGGCGACGCGCGCATCGCCGGCCGGCATCATGAATTTGCCGCGTAGCGCGGCCGACGGCGGCTTCGACGCCGCGTTCGACGACGCCTGCGGCGCATGGCTCGAACACGCGCGCGGCGTGCCGGTGATTGCAGCGGGGATGGTCGGCAGCGCGCAGGGCTGGCTCGAAGCGCCGTATATCGATACACCCGCGAACGCCGATGCACTGGTGGCCGGTATCGTCCGCGTGCAGACCGCGAGCGGCGCGACGCTGCACATCGTGCCGGGCGTACTGCAGCGCGGCGAGCTGCCCAACGTGATGCGCGGCGAGGAGACCCAGATTTTCGGCGCGCTCGGCGCGGACGCGAATGGCGCCGCAGGCGCGAACTCCGTCGACAGCAACGCCCGCTCACTGATCGGCTTGCCCGGCACGCATGCGAAATGGGCGGTCGTGCAGGCAGAGCGCATCGAGCGTTTTCATACGTTCATGACCGGCGAGGTGTTCGCCGCGCTGCGCGAGCACACGATTCTCGGGCGCACGATGGTCACGCCGGATCGTCCGGATACCGGGGCATTTCTGCGCGGCGTGAACATCGCGCGCGAGAACGGCCAGGCAGGCGTGCTCGCGACCGTATTCAGCACGCGCACGCTGGGCTTGACCGGCGAGCTGTCGAGCGAGGCGCAGCCCGACTATCTGTCGGGCCTGTTGATCGGACACGAACTCGCCGGCCTGGAAGCGGTACTCGCGCAGCAAGGCAGCTCGCTCGCGCAGCAGAGTCTGCGGCTGATCGGCAACGATGCGCTGTGCGAGCGCTACCGCCTCGCGCTCGCGCAATTCGGCTGTCTGCGCGCGGAGCCGGTCAGGCACGCGACCGAGCGCGGCCTGTGGCGCGTCGCCGTCGAAGCGGGGCTCGTGCGGCCATCCGCCCAGGCTGCGCGCGCCGGCTGACCGGCGGCGGAGCCCCTCACGACGCTCACGAAACAAGGAACCGACATGCAACCACACATCAATCTGCCCGCACCGTATATGCCGCACGCGGGTCTGATCGCCGCGTTCGAAGCCTGCCCGCTGATTGCGATTATGCGCGGCGTCACGCCCGCCGATGCGGCCGATCACGGCCAGGCCCTGTACGAAGCGGGGTTCCGCATCGTCGAAGTGCCGCTCAATTCGCCGCAGCCGTTCGACAGCATCTCGGCGATCCGCAAGGTGCTGCCTGCCGACGCGATCGTCGGCGCGGGCACGGTGTTGCATCCGCTGTTCGTCGACGACGTGAAGTCGGCGGGCGGCGAGCTCATCGTGATGCCGCACAGCGATCCCGAAGTCGTCATCGCCGCGAAGGCGCGGGGCCTTGCCTGCGCGCCCGGCGTCGCGACGCCGACCGAAGCGTTCATCGCGCTGAAGAACGGCGCGGATGTGCTGAAGATGTTCCCTGCCGAGCAACTCGGCTGCCAGGTCGTCAAAGCGTGGCGCGCGGTAATCGCCGCGCAGGTGCCGCTCGTGCCGGTCGGCGGCATCACGCCGGACAACATGGGGCCGTTCCTCAGCGCCGGCGCGAACGGTTTCGGCCTCGGCTCGGCGCTGTACAAGCCGGGCCAGAGCGCGGCGGTGACCGCGTCGCATGCGAAGGCGTTCATCAACGGTTTGCGGGTCGCCCGCGCGGGCGCGAAGAAATGAACCGGCTCGCCGGCAAAGCCGCTCTCGTGACGGGCGCTGGGCGCGGCATCGGCGCGGCGATCGCGCTGGCGTTCGCGCGCGAGGGCGCGGCGGTCGTGCTGGCGGAACTCGACCTCGAGCTGGCGCAGCGCACGGCCGCGCAGATCGAGTCAGAAGTTGGCACCGGCGCCGGCGCGCGCGTGCTCGCGGTGCAGACCGACGTGACGCAACCCGCGTCGGTGCAGCATGCGGTCGGCGAAGGGCAACGCGCATTCGGCGCGCTCGACATCCTCGTCAACAACGCGGGCATCAACGTGTTCTGCGATCCGCTGACGATGACCGACGCCGACTGGCGGCGCTGCTTCGCGGTCGATCTCGACGGCGTGTGGAACGGCTGTCGCGCGGTGCTGCCGGGCATGGTCGAGCGCGGCGCGGGCAGCATCGTGAACATCGCGTCGACGCACGCGTTCAAGATCATTCCGGGCTGCTTTCCGTACCCGGTCGCGAAGCACGGCGTGATTGGCCTGACGCGCGCGCTCGGCATCGAGTACGCGCCGCGCAACGTGCGCGTGAACGCGATCGCCCCGGGCTACATCGAGACGCAGCTGACGCACGACTGGTGGAACGAGCAGCCCGATCCGGCCGCCGCGAAGCAGGCGACGCTCGATCTGCAGCCGATGAAGCGCATCGGCCGCCCGGAGGAGGTGGCGATGACCGCGGTGTTCCTCGCGTCGGACGAAGCGCCGTTCATCAACGCGAGCTGCATCACCGTCGATGGCGGGCGCTCGGTGCTTTACCACGACTGAATTCGCGTCGCCAGGAGACGCACAGAACACCGGACGACGCGCTGGCCGCGTGTGTCATACCGGTACAAGAAGACGCGGCCGATTACCTTCTCGTTATCAATTAGTCAGGAGACACGTATTATGAAACGCAGAATTTTCCTCACGCTGGCAGCGGCGGCGGCGGGTGTGCTCTTCAACGCACCGGTCGTACAGGCCGCCGATTCGGTCAAGATCGGCTTCCTCGTGAAGCAGCCGGAAGAGCCGTGGTTCCAGGACGAATGGAAGTTCGCCGAGATGGCGGCCAAGCAGAAGGGCTTCACGCTCGTGAAGATCGGCGCGCCGTCGGGCGAGAAGGTGATGAGCGCAATCGATAACCTCGCCGCGCAGAAGGCGCAGGGCTTCGTGATCTGCACGCCCGACGTCAAGCTCGGGCCGGGCATCGTCGCGAAGGCGAAGGCTGACGGGCTGAAGATGATGACGGTCGACGACCGCCTCGTCGACGGCGCGGGCAAGCCGATCGAAGCGGTGCCGCACATGGGCATCTCGGCGTATAACATCGGCAAGCAGGTCGGCGACGGCATCGCGGCTGAAATCAAGAAACGCGGCTGGGACATGAAGGACGTCGGCGCGATCGACGTGACCTACGAGCAGTTGCCGACCGCGCATGACCGCACCACCGGCGCAACCGACGCGCTGGTCGCAGCGGGCTTCCCGAAAGCGAACATTATTACCGCGCCGCAGGCGAAGACCGACACGGAAAACGCGTTCAACGCCGCCAACATCGCGCTGACGAAGAACCCGCAGTTCAAGCACTGGGTCGCTTACGCGCTGAACGACGAAGGCGTGCTCGGCGCGGTGCGCGCAGCGGAAGGCCGTGGCTTCAAGGCCGACAACATGATCGGCATCGGCATCGGCGGTTCGGAGTCCGCGATGAACGAGTTCAAGAAGCCGCAGCCGACGGGCTTCTACGGCACCGTGATCATCAGCCCGAAGCGCCACGGCGAAGAAACGTCGGAACTGATGTACGCGTGGATCACGCAAGGCAAGGAACCGCCGCTGTTGACGCTGACGACCGGCATGCTGGCGACGCGCGACAACGTCGGCGAAGTGCGCGAGAAGATGGGCCTCGCGTCGAAGTAGTCGCAAGACTTGCGGTGGTATGAAGTACACCGCCGGCGCGTCGCTTTCCCTGCCTATCGCAGGAGACGGCGCGTCGGCGGCGACAGAAGATCTGCGGTAGCCAGACGGATCGCGCGCGATACGCGTACGGTCAACATGAAGAAGGAGGCGAAGTGTCAGTGACGCTACGTTTTGACAATATCGGCAAGGTTTTTCCAGGCGTGCGTGCGCTCGACGGTGTGTCCTTCGACGTCAACGTCGGCCAGGTGCACGGCCTGATGGGCGAAAACGGCGCCGGGAAATCGACGCTGCTGAAAATTCTCGGCGGCGAGTATCAGCCCGATTCGGGCCACATGATGATCGACGGCAAAGAGGTGCGCTTTCCGAGCGCGGCCGCGTCGATCAATGCCGGCATCGCGGTGATTCACCAGGAACTGCAGTACGTGCCCGACCTCACGGTCGCGGAGAATCTGCTGCTCGGCCAGTTGCCCAATGCGCTCGGCTGGGTCAACAAGCGCGAGGCGAAGCGCTTCGTGCGCGAACGGCTCGAAGCGATGGGCGTCGCGCTCGATCCGAACGCGAAGCTGCGCAAGCTGTCGATCGCGCAGCGGCAGATGGTCGAAATCTGCAAGGCGCTGATGCGCAACGCGCGCGTGATCGCACTCGACGAGCCGACCAGCTCGCTGTCGCATCGCGAGACCGAGGTGCTGTTCAAGCTGGTGCGCGATTTACGCGCCGACAACCGCGCGATGATCTACATCTCGCACCGCATGGACGAGATCTACCAGCTGTGCGACGCGTGCACGATCTTCCGTGACGGTCGCAAGGTTGCGTCGCATCCCACGCTCGAAGGCGTGTCGCGCGACACGATCGTCAGCGAGATGGTCGGGCGCGAAATTTCGGATATCTACAGCTATTCGGCGCGGCCGCTCGGTGAAGTGCGCTTCGCGGCGAAGGCGATCGAAGGTCATCCGCTCGCCCAGCCGGCGAGCTTCGAGGTGCGGCGCGGCGAGATCGTCGGCTTCTTCGGACTCGTTGGCGCGGGCCGCAGCGAACTGATGCATCTGGTGTACGGCGCCGAGCATAAAAAGTGCGGCGAACTCACGCTCGACGGCAAGCCGATCAAGGTGCGCAGCGCGGGCGAGGCGATCAAACACGGCATCGTGCTGTGCCCCGAGGATCGCAAGGAAGAGGGCATCGTCGCGATGGCGAGCGTCGCGGAGAACATCAACATCAGCTGCCGCCGTCACTATCTGCGCGCGGGCGTGTTTCTCGATCGCAAGAAGGAGGCGCAGACGGCCGACCGTTTCATCAAGCTGCTGAAGATCAAGACCCCGCATCGCCGGCAGAAGATCCGCTTCCTGTCGGGCGGCAACCAGCAGAAGGCGATTCTGTCACGCTGGCTCGCCGAGCCCGATCTGAAAGTCGTGATTCTCGACGAGCCGACACGCGGCATCGACGTCGGCGCGAAGCATGAGATCTATAACGTCATCTATCAGCTTGCGGAGCGCGGCTGCGCGATCGTGATGATTTCGTCGGAATTGCCCGAAGTGCTCGGCGTGTCCGACCGGATCGTCGTGATGCGCCAGGGCCGCATTTCCGGCGAGCTCGCGCGCAAGGACGCGACCGAGCAGTCGGTGCTGAGCCTCGCGCTGCCGCAAAGCTCGACCGCGCTGCCTGATAACGCAAACCCGAACGCAAATGGGAATGCCGACGCCGCCAACCAGAGCGCGTCGCGCGCGGCCTGAACCTGATCCGGACGTGAGTCCGCAACCCGTGGGGAACGGGGAGGAGTGTTGAACATGCAAGCCAGAGAAAACCTCGCGCAGCAGACCGCCAAGAGCGCGGCCGACGCGCTGATTCCGCAGACCAGCGACAA
Source organism: Paraburkholderia sp. WC7.3g (assembly GCF_050436345.1). Taxonomy (NCBI): domain Bacteria; kingdom Pseudomonadati; phylum Pseudomonadota; class Betaproteobacteria; order Burkholderiales; family Burkholderiaceae; genus Paraburkholderia; species Paraburkholderia sp. WC7.3g. The sequence goes on along the minus strand of NZ_JBNDMA010000002.1, from coordinate 4,148,786 downwards.
GGCCAAATGGTGGCAGCAGATCACCGAATACAGCCTGATCGTGATCTTCATCCTGATGTTCGTCACGATGTCGCTGACCGTCGATCATTTCTTCTCGATCGAGAACATGCTCGGCCTCGCGCTGTCGATCTCGCAGATCGGCATGGTCGCGTGCACGATGATGTTCTGTCTCGCGTCGCGCGACTTCGACCTGTCGGTCGGCTCGACCGTCGCGTTCGCCGGCGTGCTGTGCGCGATGGTGCTCAACGCGACGAACAGCACGCTGATCGCGATCGTCGCGGCGGTCGCGGCGGGCGCGGTGATCGGCTTCGTCAACGGCGCGGTGATCGCTTATCTGCGCATCAACGCGCTGATCACGACACTCGCGACGATGGAAATCGTCCGTGGCCTCGGCTTCATCGTGTCGCATGGGCAGGCGGTCGGCGTGTCGTCGGATACGTTCATTGCGCTCGGCGGCCTGACGTTCTTCGGCGTGTCGCTGCCGATCTGGGTCACGCTGATCTGCTTCATCCTGTTCGGCGTGATGCTGAACCAGACCGTGTACGGCCGCAATACGCTAGCGATCGGCGGTAATCCGGAAGCATCGCGGCTCGCCGGTATCAATGTGGAGCGCACGCGCGTCTTCATCTTCCTGATCCAGGGCGCCGTCACCGCGCTCGCCGGCGTGATCCTCGCGTCGCGTATCACGTCGGGTCAGCCGAACGCCGCCGAAGGCTTCGAGCTGAACGTGATCTCCGCGTGCGTGCTCGGCGGCGTGTCGCTGCTGGGCGGCCGCGCGACGATCTCCGGCGTCGTGATCGGGGTGCTGATCATGGGCACGGTCGAGAACGTTATGAACCTCTTGAACATCGACGCGTTCTACCAGTACCTGGTGCGCGGCGCGATCCTGCTCGCGGCCGTGTTGCTCGACCAGTTGAAGAACCGCGGGTCGCGCGATTGAGTCGCTTTCACCTTATCCCCAAGCACATAAAGGAATCGAACGATGTCGTCTCCGGCCAATGCAAACGCCAGTCTCGCTGACACCGCGTACGCGCGCTATCCGAGCCTCGTCGACCGTACGGTGCTGATCACGGGCGGCGCGACCGGCATCGGCGCATCGTTCGTCGAGCACTTCGCGGCGCAGGGCGCGCGCGTCGCGTTCTTCGATATCGACGCGAGCGCGGGCGAAGCCCTCGCCGACCAGCTCGGCGATTCGAAGCACAAACCGCTCTTTCTCGCCTGCGATCTGACCAACATCGACGCGCTGCAAAAAGCGATCGCCGACGTGAAGTCCGCGCTCGGTCCAATCCAGGTGCTGATCAACAACGCGGCGAACGACAAGCGCCATCAGATCGGCGACGTGACGCGCGAGTCGTTCGACGCGGGCATCGCGGTCAACATCCGCCATCAGTTCTTCGCGGCGCAGGCCGTGATGGAGGACATGAAGGCCGCGCGCAGCGGCTCGATCATCAACCTCGGCTCGATCAGCTGGATGCTGAAGAACGGCGGCTATCCGGTGTACGTGCTGTCGAAGTCCGCGGTGCAGGGGCTCACGCGCGGGCTCGCGCGCGACCTGGGCCACTTCAATATCCGCGTCAACACGCTGGTGCCGGGCTGGGTGATGACCGACAAGCAGTTGCGCCTGTGGCTCGACGATACCGGCCGCCGCCAGATCAAGGAAGGCCAGTGCATCGACGCCGAGCTGATGCCGGCGGACCTCGCGCGCATGGCGCTCTTTCTCGCCGCCGACGACAGCCGCATGATCACCGCGCAGGACATCGTCGTCGACGGAGGCTGGGCGTGAGCGCCAAGCCGCGCGTACAGCGGGCCACGCTGCTGCTCGACGCGCAATGCGAACTCGGCGAAGGCGCGACGTGGTGCGCGAAGAGCGGCCGCTTCTACTGGACCGACATCGAAGGCGCACGGCTGTGGCGCTACGATCCGGCCGACGGCCGCAGCGATTCGTTCGACATGCCCGAGCGGCTCGCCACCTTCGCGCTGTGCGCGAATCCGCGCTACGTGCTGGTTGGGCTCGCGTCGCATCTCGCGTTTTTCGATCTGCAGACCGGCAGTACGCGGCGGATCGTCGAAGTCGAGCCCGGCATCAACACGCGCGTGAACGATGGCCGCTGCGATCGGCAAGGGCGCTTCGTGTTCGGCACCAAGGACGAGAGCGGGAAGCTGCAGGCGGTCGCCGGCTTTTATCGGTTGAATCACGATCTGTCGCTCGAACGTTTGCCGTTGCCAGCACCGGCGATTTCGAACAGCATCGCATTCAGTCCCGACGGCGCGACGATGTATTACTGCGATTCGCCGACGCGTGAAATCCGCGCGTGCGACTATCGCGCGGACGGCGGCATCGCGAACGATCGCCTGTTCACTCGCCTGAGCGATGCGAACGGCATCCCCGACGGCTCGACCGTCGACAGCGACGGCGGCCTGTGGAACGCGCAGTGGGGCGGCGCGCGCGTGGTGCGCTACGGTCCCGATGGCGTGGAAACCGAACGCATCGACGTGCCGACCACGCAGCCGAGCTGCGTCGCGATCGGCGCTGCGGCTTTCGGCCCGGCCGCGGGCAGCGCCCAGGCCGAAACGCCGCTCGACACGCTGTACATCACGAGCGCCTACGCCGAGCTCGATGCGACGGCCCGCGCGGCCGATACGCTCGCGGGCGACGTGTTCGTTGCGACGCTCGCGCGGCGCGGTGTGGCCGAGCCGCTGTTCCAGGGCGCGCCGCTGTAGCGCAGAATGGCGCAGCCCCGGCCGCGCGCCGGGGCCGCGATCCTGAAGGTGAAGCAAAAGTCGATGTGGCAGTTTCGGTCTGCGAGCGACACGCACGCGACCGGCCGGCAACGTATCGGCAGCATGCAGTTCGGACTCGAGGCGAATTCGTCAGAAACTATCGCCCGCCACACCCGTCAATCCTGACGGCAACGTCCCACGCCTCTCGATGGAGCTAGATATGACTGTTGCGAATCTCGTTTCAGCCTCATCCACAACCTCTCAAACGCGACGCTCGCGACTTGCCGCGGCGGCCAGCCCCGTGCTGGCGGGCCCGAGCACGTCGGCGGTGGCCCTCGGCGAAGGCAGCGCCGGCGATGTCGCGTGCATCACGCTCGCCAACTCGCAATTGCGTCTCGATGTCGCGCCGACGCTCGGCGGTGGCGTGACCCGCTTCGACTGGCGCGACGACGGCGCGCTGACACCGATCTTCCGGCGTTGCCGCCACGTCGGTGTCGACACGCAACCGAACCAGCTCGCCTGCTATCCGCTGCTGCCGTACTCGAATCGCATCGGCGGCGGCCATTTCAGCGTGGCCGGGCGGCGCGTCGAGGTGCCGCGCAACCGCGCCGACGAGCCGCTACCGATTCACGGCGACGGCTGGCTCGCGCAATGGCAGGTGCTCGAAGCGGAGCGCGAGCACGTGCGGCTCGCGCTCGATCGCCACGACGGCAAGCCGTACGCGTTCCGCGCGACGCAAACCTACACGCTCGACGGCCCGTCGCTCGTCGTCGCGCTCGACATCGAAAACGCTGGCCGCGAGACGCTGCCGTTCGGACTCGGCGTGCATCCGTTCTTCGTGCGCGACGCGGACACCGAGCTGTCGGCGGCGGCCGGCGGCCTGTGGCTGTCGGGCGACGACTGGCTGCCGGTGCGCCATGTGCAGGCGCCGCCCGCGTGGCAGTTCGGCGTCGCATATCCGCTGCCGGAGACGATCGTCAATCACGCGTTCACCGGCTGGAGCGGCCAGGCGGCCGTGGTGTGGCCGAAGCGCCGGCTGTCGCTGAACATCGCCGCCGACACCGACTATTACGTGCTGTACACGCCGCCCGGCGAAGACTTCTTCTGTTTCGAGCCGGTCGACCATCCGATCAACGCGATGAACCTCGCCGGTGGCGCGAGCCAAAACGGCATGACCCTGCTCAAGCGCGGCGAACGGTTGACGCGTACGTTCCGTTTTACGGTCGAGCGTACCGGGTTGCGCTCGATGCCGGGCGGGCGTGGCGCGCGGCGCAGACAGTAGCCGAAGCCGCCGCCAGCGGTACGGGCGCTGGGCGCGGCTACCGCAAATGCGGCGCGGGACCGAGCGGGCCGCGATCGACGGACGGCGATCGCGGGACAGGTAAAATACGCGCCTCCTCCGATTACCGGCTCGCCGCGAGACTCACCATGTCCCATTTCATCCAGACACTCAACGACGCCTGGCAGCGCACGAACTCGCTGCTGTGCGTTGGCCTCGATCCCGAGCCCAGCCGATTCCCGGGCGCGCTCGCGGGTCGCGCCGACGCGATCTTCGATTTTTGCCGCACGATAGCCGATGCGACCGCGCCGTATGCATCGTCGTTCAAGCCGCAGATCGCCTACTTCGCCGCGCATCGCGCGGAGGACCAGCTCGAGCAGCTGATCGCTCACATTCATGCGAACCATCCGGGCCTGCCAGTGATTCTCGACGCGAAGCGCGGCGATATCGGCAGCACGGCAGAGCAGTACGCACGCGAGGCGTTCGAGCGCTACCAGGCCGACGCGGTAACGGTCAATCCGTACATGGGTTTCGATTCGATCGAGCCGTATCTCGAATACGCAGGCAAGGGCGTGATCGTGTTGTGCCGCACGTCGAACGCGGGCGGTTCCGACCTGCAATTCCTCGAGACGGGGGGCCGGCCGTTGTACCAGGTCGTCGCGCAATTGGCCGCGCAGAAGTGGAATGCGAGCGGCCAGCTCGGGCTCGTGGTCGGCGCGACGTTTCCGAAGGAAATCGAAGTGGTGCGCGGGATCGTCGGCGACATGCCGCTGCTGATTCCGGGCATCGGCGCGCAAGGCGGCGACGTGCAGGCCACCGTGAGCGCCGGCCGGATCGCGAACGGCACCGGCATGCTGATCAATTCGTCGCGTGCGATCATCTACGCAGGCAAGGGCGACGATTTCGCGCAAGCGGCCGCGCAGGCCGCAAAGGATACGCGCGACCGGATCAACGCGTTTCGTTGAACCGCCGGGCGATCCCGCGGCGGGCGATCCCGGGACGGGCGGCCCGGCGCGTCAATCCGCCGCTCGCAGCCGCCCGATCAACCTCGCATGGCGCGGATGCCGCGCCTTCAGCGCGTCCACATCCGCGAGCTCGAACTCGCTGAATTCGAAGCCAGGCGCGACCGTGCAGCCGACCAGCGCAAACGACGCCGGATCGGCGCACTCTGCCGCGAACCACAAGCCGGCCGGCACGACTGCCTGACACACCGTATCGGGATGCGTGAGCGGATTGCCGAGCCGGTGCGTGACGAGCGCACCGCCGACAGCGCTTTCATCCAGCACGTGGACCAGCAGCGGCTCGCCAGCGTAGAAATGCCACACTTCGTCGGAACGGATCCGATGCCAAGCCGAATGCGCGCCGTCGCACAGCAGGTAGTAGATCGCGGTCGATGCGGCGCGCGTGTCGTCAGCCTCGCGCGGTTCGCCGACGCGCAGCACGCGAGCGGCCGACCGGTAGGTCTCCGCGAAAAAGCCGCCTTCAGGGTGTGGCTTCAGATCGAAGCGGCGGATCAGTTCATCTGCAATCGCGCGCGGTTCCGGCATAGCCGCCTCTTCAGTGATGGTCAGCGCCGCTCAATGCTCGCGCTCGTCGAGCAGTGCCAGCAGGCCGCGCAGCGCGTGCGCCGCGGCCTGCACGCGGATCTGCTCGCGGTCGCCCCTGAAATTCTTCGTTTCCGTCGACGTATGCAGCCGGTTGCTCCAGCCGAACGACACCATGCCGACCGGCTTGGTTTCCGTGCCGCCGCCGGGTCCGGCGACGCCGGTGACCGACAGCGACACCTGCGCGCGGCTGTTGCGCAGCGCGCCTTCGGCCATCGCGCGTGCGACCGGTTCGCTGACCGCGCCGTGCTTTTCGATCAGGTCGGCCGGCACACCGATCATTTCGCTCTTCGCCTGATTCGAATACGTGACGAAGCCGCGCTCGAACCAGCCGCTGCTGCCGGAGATGTCGGTGATTGCGGTCGCGACCATGCCGCCCGTGCAGGACTCGGCGGTCACGAGCATCAGGCGCTCCTCGCGCAGACGGTTGCTCACACGGACGGCGAGCTGATGAACGACGGAATCGGTGGGCATGGCGTCAGTGAATCCGGAAAACGAAGCCGGCCGTAAGGCGCGGCGAGCGGCAAGGGTGGGCGGCGACCGAAAAGAGTCGAACGCACTCGAAGGTGATCAGGCAGTGCTCAAACCGACATCCGCCACAGCGCAATCACGAGCAACGTAAAGAATGCGGCGACCAGGTCATCGAACATGATGCCGAAACCACCTTTCAGCCGGCGGTCGAAGTAGCCGATCGGTGGTGGCTTCACCATGTCGAAGAAGCGGAAGATCACGAACGCCCACACCTGGCCGGTGAGCGTGGCAGGCGTGACCATCAGCAGCACGAGCCAGAACGCGACGATTTCGTCCCACACGACCGTCGACGGATCCTCGACGCCGAGCCGCTTCGCGGTAAAGCCGCACAGCGCGATGCCACCGAGAAAGCCGACGGCGATCAGCGCGCCCCACTCGATGACCGTTAGATAGCGGCTCAGCACCGCGAACGAGGCCCACGCGAACAGCGTGCCGAGCGTGCCCGGCGCGACGGGCGACAGGCCGCTGCCAAAGCCTAGCGACAGGATATGGACCGGGTGCGACAGCATGAAGCGCGCGGTCGCGCGGCGCGGCTGAACAGGCTTCGGCGCGCGCGGTCCAGGCGCCTGAGGTGGCTCGCCGCCGAGGAAGTCGTCGGCGGGACCGAGCGAAGGGTCATTCTGCATGAAAGTGATCGAAACCTTGGAACGTCACAGTGAGCGGCGCGCCGGTGGCGTTGTGCCACGCGATGGCCGGGCGGTCGGTGGCCGCCTCCAGTGCGCTTATTGTACCGATGCGTGTGACCGGCACGGACGCCTTCTGCGCGGCGTCCTCGACCGCGGCGCGGGCGGCGGCGGGCGCGGTGAAGCACAGCTCGTAGTCGTCGCCGCCCGCGAGCGTGCAGCGCTGCTGTACGTCGGGCGCGAGGCGGCGTAGCGCGGCCGAGCGCGGCACCGCATCGACGTCGACGCTCGCGCCCACCGACGAGCGCTCGAGGATATGCAGCAGATCGCCGGCAAGCCCGTCCGACACATCGAGCGCCGCATGTGCGATGCCGCGCAGCGCGAGGCCGAGCGCGATGCGCGGCTCGGGGCGTTCGAGCGCCTGGCGCAACGTCGCGGTGTCGCTCGCGTTGGCGGACCATTCGCCGCGTCGCACGCCGAGGCCGGCGCGCGCGTCGCCTAGCGTGCCGGAGACCCAGATGTCGTCGCCGGGTTGAGCGGCATCACGCCGCAACGCCGTTTGCGGCGGCACGCTGCCGAATACCGTAATGCACAGATTCAGGGGCCCGCCCGTCGTATCGCCGCCGATCAACTCGCAACCGTAACGCTCGGCCAACGCGAACAGGCCTTCGCTGAAGCCCGAAAGCCAGGCTTCGTCGGCTTTTGGCAGCGAAAAGGCGAGTGTGAACGCTTGCGGCTGCGCGCCCATCGCGGCGAGATCCGACAGATTGACGGCGAGCGCCTTGTGGCCGAGCGCTTCGGGATCGATATCCGCGAAGAAATGACGCCCTGCGACGAGCATGTCCGTCGATATCGCCAGCATCTCGCCGGCAGGCGGTGCCAGTAACGCGCAATCGTCGCCGATGCCGAGCGTGCCGTCTTCAGCACGGGATGGCCGCGCGGCGGCGGCGCGGCGGGCGAAGAAGCGGTCGATCAGCGAAAACTCAGAAAGCATGGCGGACGATGAGCGAAGAACGAGGGTACGAGTAGCGCGGAGCGGGTTGATCGAGCGCGGGGCGCAACGCGCTTTCACGCTGTTTCAGTCGCGGCTGTTGTACCCGTATTGAAGGAATTGCGTAGGCAATTGGGGCTACAATGCCGTCGAACGTCTATTCTAATCTGCACTGCGAAGCCCGCCTTATGTCGAATCCCGTCAATACCAAACTCCGCGAAGCCGCTCTCGATTACCACGAGTTCCCGACTCCCGGCAAGATCGCGATTGCCCCGACCAAGCAGATGCTCAACCAGCGCGACCTCGCGCTGGCTTATTCGCCGGGTGTCGCGTTCGCGTGCGAGGAAATCGTCGAGAGCCCGCTGAACGCCGCGCGCTTCACCGCGCGCAGCAACCTGGTCGGCGTCGTCACGAACGGCACCGCGGTGCTGGGTCTCGGCAACATCGGGCCGCTCGCGTCGAAGCCGGTCATGGAAGGCAAGGCCGTGCTGTTCAAGAAGTTCGCCGGCATCGACGTGTTCGATATCGAGATAAATGAAACCGATCCGCACAAGCTGGTTGAGGTCATCGCCGCGCTCGAGCCGACCTTCGGCGGCATCAACCTCGAAGACATCAAGGCGCCGGACTGCTTCATCGTCGAACGCGAATGCCGCAAGCGCATGAAGATTCCGGTCTTCCACGACGACCAGCACGGCACTGCCATCGTCGTCGCGGCCGCGGTCACCAACGGCCTGAAGGTCGTCGGCAAGGACATCAAGGAAGTCAAGCTGGTCTCCTCCGGCGCGGGCGCGGCGGCGCTCGCATGTCTGGACCTGCTCGTCGACATCGGCCTGCCGCTCGAAAACATCACGGTGACCGACCTCGCGGGCGTGGTCTACAAGGGCCGCACCGAACTGATGGACCCGGTCAAGGAGCGTTTTGCGCAGGAAACCGACGCGCGCTCGCTCGCCGAGGTGATCAACGGCGCGGACATTTTCCTCGGCCTGTCGGCTGGTGGCGTGCTCAAGCAGGACATGGTCAGGCAGATGGCCGCCAAGCCGCTGATTCTCGCGCTCGCGAATCCGACGCCGGAAATCCTGCCGGAACTCGCGCTCGAAGTGCGTCCGGACGCGGTGTTATGCACGGGCCGCACCGACTACCCGAACCAGGTGAACAACGTACTCGTGTTCCCGTTCCTGTTCCGCGGCGCGCTCGACGCCGGCGCGACGACGGTCACGCGCGAGATGGAAATCGCCGCGGTCAACGCGATCGCCGAACTGGCGCGCCAGGAGCAGAGCGATATCGTCGCAACCGCGTACGGCATCCAGGATCTGTCGTTCGGACCGGAATACCTGATTCCCAAGCCCTTCGATCCGCGTCTGATCGTCAAGGTCGCGCCCGCAGTGGCGAAGGCCGCGATGGACTGCGGCGTCGCCGAGCGTCCGATCGAGGACATGGACGCGTACGCGCAGCATCTGCAGCAGTTCGTCTACCACAGCGGCACGACGATGAAGCCGATTTTCCAGCTCGCGCGCAGCGTCGAGCCGGAAAAGAAGCGCATCGTGTTCGCGGAAGGCGAAGAAGAACGTGTGCTGCGCGCAATCCAGATCGTCGTCGACGAAAAGCTCGCCAAGCCGATCCTGATCGGCCGGCCAGCGGTGATCGAGCAGCGTATCGCGCGTTATGGCCTGCGGCTCGTCGCGGGGCAGGACTACACGGTCGTCAATACCGATCATGACGAACGTTATCGCGAGTTCTGGCAGGAATACGCGAAGATGATGTCGCGCAAGGGCATCACCACGCAGATGGCCAAGCTCGAGATGCGCCGCCGCACCACGCTCATCGGCTCCATGATGGTCAAAAAGGGGGAGGCGGACGGCATGATCTGCGGTACGGTCAGCACGACGCACCGCCACCTGCACTTCATCGACCAGGTGATCGGCAAGAAGCCGGGCGCGAAGGTCTACGCGGCGATGAATGGACTGGTGCTGCCGAATCGGCAGATTTTCCTCGTCGATACGCACGTGAACGTCGATCCGACGCCGGCCGAGCTGGCCGAGATCACGATCATGGCGGCCGAGGAAGTGCGCCGTTTCGGTATCGAGCCGAAGGTTGCGCTCGTGTCGCATTCGAACTTCGGTTCGAGCAATGCGCCGACCGCGCAGAAAATGCGCGATACGCTGGAGATCCTGCGCGAACGTGCACCGGAGCTGCAAGTTGACGGCGAAATGCACGGCGATGTCGCGCTCGACGCCAACCTGCGCCGCGAGGTGCTGCCTGATTCGACGCTCGAAGGCGACGCGAACCTGCTGGTGCTGCCGAACATCGACGCGGCCAACATCTCGTACAACCTGCTGAAGACGGCGGCCGGCAACAACATCGCGATCGGCCCGATCCTGCTCGGCGCGGCCCAGCCGGTGCACGTGCTGACGCCGTCGGCGACGGTGCGCCGGATCGTCAACATGGCCGCGCTGCTGGTTGCGGACGTCAGCGCAACCCGCTAACTGCATATTGCTACGGGCCGCGACAGGCCCGGCGCCGGTTCTCCAACCGACGTGCCCTGAAAAAAAGGGCGTGCCCGCAATCGGCACGCCCTCGGGGCAAGCTGGGGATCGCCACCCCGAAAAATGGCAATGACACAGCCTTTCGGCTGAGTAGTTCCAGGCTCTAACAACCGGAATCGAACGCCTCGGCCAGCGGCCGCTTGCACCGCCTGCGCGCTGTGTTCGGTCACGGCTGAGCTCAGTTTAGCCCGATCGAGCTAAACATACTGTCAAAAGTCGTCAAAGTCCCGACCACCGGCTTCTCCGCGGCGCGCGGCGGGTGTCGTCGGTCCGTCGAACGTTGATTCCAAAGGCTATTAGCGATACCCTTACGACTTTCGTGCGACACGCACCCTCGTGTCCGAGAGTCCATCGTTAAGGGACATCGACTAGTGGCCGCAACAGACGAAGCTGTCTTTTGCGACACGACCCAGCGGAGCCCATCGACCCACAGCGCTGACGTTTGTGGGGACCCCCGGGACGGTATCTGCTGTTTTGTTGTGCAGCGGGTGTGGTTCACACACTTGCTATAGGTGGAGATGTCACGGGGTTCTCCCGTGCGTCAACACATTGCATTGGCCCGAATAACCTTCGGGTCCCGCCCTGTCAGCGGCCTCATCTCCGCTGATCAGGCGGAGTGTCGTTTGCAATTACCTAACCCTGTGAGGGGGTTGGGTCGCGCCATCTCGGACTACGAATGAAGCTCGGTGTGTCATTGTTCGATCTCGACAGCGGATCGTCGAGACAGAGAACCTGCTATGCGACTAGCAGTAGCCTAGGAGGACAGGCGTCACTGGCAACGGTGGGGTCTGAAGCTCCTCTGACAATGAAGCCCTCGGAAGTATCGGGCAGATGAGTGCTGCGAGGCATTCGTCTGGTAATCCTCAGCAGCAGGGGATTCGGAGCTAGGCTGACTGATATGGTCAACGTATGTGAATCACTGATAAACCTCGTGATAAGGACAGTGCCAAACGCTGCTGGGCACTAACCAAAATGGTATGCGGTCGGATAACCCGCTGAAAGTTCGGGTTACGTCGTCAATAGATCGCCGGGGGATAGGTGGGACCTAAGTCAGTCGTGTGACATGCCGGGAACGTGGTAAGCCTGTATGGTTGCCAGCGCAGTAAGGTTGGCAGGCGAACCGCAAGGAACGCTGTTGATTGTGCAGGTATGGGAGGATGGAAAAAGCGAACGCCGGGCTGTAATGGACCGGATAGGGGTTGGGACATCACCCCACGCGAAAGCGGGCAGACTTCCGTCTGGTCTACCGTCGCAAGACGGCTGACTACCCTCTGTAAAACTTGGTCAGATACAGGTGCATGCGCCTGTATTGAGTTTTGTCGTTCCCCAGCGGGGTGTATCTGCCCCGCTGGGGGAGATGCGCCTTCTGTCTGGGGACTTTTCCAGGTAGGAGAGCAGCATGAAAGTATCTGGTCGAAAGACCGGGTCTGCGCTTTCCCACGCGCCGGCCAACTGGCACGCCGTAGATTGGCGTCGAGTTGAGCGGAACGTGCGAGGGATGCAGATTCGAATTGCGAAGGCGACGCGGGAAAGTGACTGGCGCAGGGTGAAAGCTTTGCAACGGTTGCTGACCCGCACGTTGTCTGCGAAGCTGTATGCGGTACGACGTGTTACGCGGAACCAGGGTGCGCGAACGGCTGGAGTCGATCGCGAACTATGGGTTTCGCCTGAAAGTCGGTGGGGAGCCATCGGCAGGTTGAAGCGGCGCGGATACAAGCCTCTGCCATTACGGAGAGTCTTTATCCCCAAGGCCAATGGGAAGGAGCGCCCTCTGGGCATTCCGACCATGCGGGACAGGGCGATGCAAGCCTTGTATCTGCTGGCATTGGAACCAGTTGTCGAGTCAACGAGCGATCCGAACTCATATGGGTTTAGACGCATTCGCTCGACAGCCGACGCGGAGAGCCAGATATTTGTCTGCACAGCCAAAAAGGCCTCGGCCCAATGGATACTGGAGGCGGATATCAAAGGCTGCTTTGACCACATCAACCACGACTGGCTGGAGAACCATGTCCCCATGGACAGGGAGATTCTCCGGAAGTGGTTGAAGGCTGGCCTAATTTACAAGGGTCAGCTACAGGCGACTGATGCCGGTACGCCACAGGGAGGGATCATCTCCCCGACTTTGGCCAATGCGACGTTGAACGGGCTTGAGCGCGAACTATTGGAGCACCTACGTGCCCAGTACGGAGTTGTGAAAGCCTCGAAGCTGAAAGTGAATGTCGTGCGGTACGCGGACGACTTCGTTATCACTGGCAATACGAAAGAATTGCTAGAAAACGTGGTTCGGCCTTGGGTTGAAGCATTCCTAGCTGTCCGGGGTTTGCGTCTGTCCGAGGAGAAGACGCGGGTCGCTCACATTGACGACGGCTTCGATTTCCTGGGGTGGAATTTCCGGAAGTACTCGGGAAAACTGCTCATCAAGCCAAGTAAGAAGAACGTGCAAGCGTTCTATCGCAAGGTGGCGGAAACGATTAGCCGCAACAAGGAGGCAAGTCAAGAAGGGCTCATTCTTCTGTTGAATCCGATGTTGCGGGGCTGGGCGCAGTATCACAGTCCCGTCGTGGCCAAGCAGGCGTACAGCCGCATGGAGCATCTCGTGTTTGGGAAGCTCTGGTGGTGGTGCAGGCGTCGACATCCTCAAAAGAATGCCCTCTGGGTGCGAAAGAAGTATTTCCACACGGTAGGCAATCGGACGTGGGTCTTCGGCGCACCAATAGTCGAAGACGATGGCAGTACTTGGATGCTGGAGTTGTTTCGGCCTAGTAGCACTCCGATCCGGCGTCAAAAGAAGATAGCGGGTGAATACAATCCCTTCGATGTTAGATGGGAGCAATACGGTGAGACCCTGCGTCAGCAGCGGATGTGGCTCTCAAAGCGCTACCGCAAACAATGGGTTTCGTTGTACATGTCGCAGAGCGGACTATGTGCGCACTGTGGACAAGCCTTGACGGAAGAGACTGGCTGGCACGACCACCATCTGCGTTACCGGGTGGAAGGCGGGTCGGATGCGCTTTCTAATCGAGTGTTGCTTCACCCCGACTGCCACCGGCAGGTGCATGCTGGTAAACTTGCTGTGACTAAGCCGGTTTCGCTTTGAGCGGAACTTTGTATGTAGGCTTGAGCTGTATGCTGTGAAAGCCGCACGTACAGTTCTTAGGGGGCCCCTGATCCGGAAGGAGAGGGGGCTACCCTACATGGTCGTCAAACTCGTGGTCTGACAGCGGGGAAACCTGATACATGGCACGCAACTGGTTGCGCATGAAACGCGTGCTGATCGGTGCTGCCGCGCTCTGCGCGTTGTCCAGTTCCGCGCCCGAGGCGCTAGCGCGAGAGTATTCGGCGCCCGCTGAGGCGCAAGCGCAGGTAGGCACTATCGCGCTGGCGCAATTGCCGCGCGAGGCGGTCAATACGTTGAACCTCGTTGCCGCCGGCGGGCCTTATCCGTATCAGAAGGACGGCATCGTATTCGGCAACTACGAACGGGTGCTGCCCGCCCATCGGCGCGGTTATTACCACGAATACACCGTCCCCACGCCTCACGCGCGTAATCGCGGGGCGCGCCGCATCGTCTGCGGAGGTCCGCTACAGCGGACCGACAATTGTTATTATTCGGACGACCATTACACCAGTTTTAATCGTATTGTTGAATGACATCGGGATGAATGGCATGAGCGACAACATCTACGCGCACGATTCCGGAGTCGCGACGGATCTTTTCGCGGCCGGCGACGGCAATTTATTCCAGCGCGTCATGAAGATGCGCGCCGACGAGCAGGGTCGCGACAATCAAAGCGAGGCTGGCACGGTGGTTTCATCGAACGAGGAGCCCATGAGCCTTTTCAGGACGGTGCGGCCGAATATCGTGCAGTCGATCCGCGCGTTCCGCGTGCAGGATCTCGCCGATGAGGCGAACCAGCTGGGCCAGCACTTCCTGTATGCATACTGCGCGAACGCCGCCTCGAAGCAGGAAGTGCTCGAGACGATCGCGACGTCGTTCCTGTTTCCCAAGCATTTCGGCAAGAACTACGACGCGCTTTACGATTGCTTGACCGACCTCGTGCACAAGGCCGGCGCGCAGCCCGGCTTCGTGATCGTGCTCGAACACCTGCCGATCGCGCAGAAATTCGACAAGGAAGGGCGCGAGACGCTGCTCGACGTGTTCCGGGAAGCGGCCGAATTCTGGGCCGAGCGCAAGGTCGCGTTCCGGGTGTTTTACTCGTTCGCTTGAGCTTCGTCAGACTTCGCTTCTTCAGGCGCTTTGCTCGAATCTGGCAGCGAACGTCGCGGTAAAAACGGCAAAGGCCCGCTAACTGGCGGGCCTTTGCTTTTGCGCGCGCTGCTCAAGCCAGTTCCCGCTTACCAACCGCCCCAACGCGCCGCCAGCGCTGCCAGCACCGCGATCCCCGCGGTTTCCGTGCGCAGCACACGCGGACCCAGGCCCACGGCGGTAAAGCCCTGTTCGACGGCGGCGGCTTCCTCGTCGGCGGAAAGTCCTCCTTCGGGGCCGATCAGCAGTGTTACGCCGCCGTGCGGCGGCGCGTCGGGCAACGCTGCAAAGCCGATGTTCGCGCGCGGCGACAGCAGCAGGCGCAACTCGTCGGGCGCGGGCTCGCGCGGCAGCGTATCAAGCCACGCGCCTAGTTCCCGCACCGGCATCACCTCCGGCAGACGATTACGCCCACACTGCTCGCACGATGCCCGCACCACCCCCTGCCAGTGCTGCTGCCGCCGCTGCGCGCGCTCGCCGGTGAGCCGCACGACGCAGCGAGCGGTCGTGAGCGGCGCGAAGCCCGAGGCGCCGAGTTCGACCGCCTTCTCGATCAGCCAGTCCATCTTGTCGCCGCCGGCAATGCCTTGGGCGAGCATCAGCCGATACGGCGGCTCGACCTCGACCGCGCGAAACTCGCCGATTTTCACGCGAGCCGAACGGCGTTCGACCTCGACGAGTTCGGCGCTGTATTCGCCGCCCTGGCCGTTGAACAGCACGAGCGAATCGCCAGGCTGTAGGCGCAGCACGGCCACGTGGCGCACCACGTCGTCGGGTAGCGCGATCACGTCGTCGGGGTAAAGCGGCGTATCGACCAAAAAACGGGGCATCGACGAAAGACTCTCGAATTCAGGAAAGGTGGCGGGCAAGTGCCCAGCGATAGCCGTCGATATCCTCGACCTGCGCGAAGCGGTCGCCCCAGAATTGGTCCTGCGGTTCGCTCAGCGACCTGGCGCCGGCCACGAGCGCGCGAGCATACACGGCGTCGACGTCTTCGACATACACATAGAACGATTGCGGCGCGATCGTGTCTGCGCTTTTCGGCGTCTTCGCGGTCGAACCGAACGCGCCTTCGGGCGCGAACATCACGATCAACTGGCCTTGATAGGTCATCTCGACGTGCATGACGACCCCGTCGTCCTGCACGCTGTCGCGCACTTCGAAGCCGAACGCCGCCGAAAAGAAAGCCGTCGACGCGCGCGCGTCGCGCACCGTTAGATAGGGGGTCAGCCAGGGCACACCGGCGGGGCGGGGGGCGGTCATGGAGTTCTCCGGAGCTCGTGGGGCGCGAGGCCACTGTTGCAGTTTACGGTCGGGCGCGGCATGCGGACATCGCTCGAACCGATTCGCACACGGTGTCCACGCTTCAAATGGACGACTTCATCAATGGGCTCAGTTTATCGCGCACCGATCGCGCTGCCCAGAATAGCCCCGCGTGCAGGGCTGGTTCGTAATGGCGCAGCGAATCGATGCCGCGCGCGGCCAGACGCCCGGCCAGCGCGTCGGCGCTCAGCGCGGCGGGGTCGAGCGTGTCGCTGGCGATAGATCCTATGAAGCATCCAGGTCGTCGACTGGCTAACGCCTAAAATCGGCGTACCGAGGTTTGCTCACGGGAGAGCATCATGCGTACAGATCAGGGATACACGCGTACTGCGGAACCGGCGCTGGCGGTGTCACTCGAACTCGCTGCGGCGAAGTGGAAGGTAGCGTTGCACGACGGGCAGCGGGAGCAGCCGGCGGTGTACACCGTAGCGCAACCGCAAGCCCCCGCGCGCCTACAGGCCGTGCTGGAAGTGATCGAACAACAGAAGCTGAAGTGGTCGCTGCCCGCGGGCGTGCACCTTGTCGTGAGTTATGAAGCCGGCCAGGACGCGTTCTGGATCTATCGGGCGCTACGGGCACGCGGTATCGAGTGTCATGTGGTCGATCCAGCGAGCATTCCGGTCGAGCGCCACAAGCGGCGTGCCAAGACTGACCGGCTTGATGCAATCAGGCTGGTGATCAGCCTGCGCGCGTGGCTGCGCGGCGAGCGCGACCGCATGCACGTGGTGCACGTGCCGTCACCGCAGGACGAAGCGTCCCGCCATCTGATGCGCGACCGAGGGGAACTGCAGAAAGAGGTGCTACAGCATCGTGACCGGATGCGCAAACTGCTTGTCACGCTCGGCTGCTGGGATGAGGTTGACCACAAGGCCTTCGCCGCCCGCCTCGCCCGTGACCAGGTGCGGTGTCACGACGGTGCGCCACTGCCGCGCGAGCTGCGGGAGCGGCTGCTGCGCGAGTGCGAACGGCTGGCGCTGGCCGTGCAGCAACTCGCGGCACTCGAGAAAACGCAACACGCTGGCCTGCCCGCACCCGCACGCGGAGCTAAAGTCGGAAGTGGTGTACGGGGGAGTTGAGGCGGGAGATTGTAGGCGGTGGAGGTTTCAGCTGAGAATCTGATTGTCGAAGTCGGAAACCAGCAAACAACAAACCATCCACCATGAACAAGTTTACGGAAAAAGAAGTCGTTGGTCTATCGGGAGCCGGTCTGGGTCTGGACGAACTGGTGCGGCACGGAGCCCGGCAGGTGATCCAGCAGGCGATCGAAGCCGAGCTCGCGGCGCTGCTGGAGCGGTTCGAGAACGTCAAGACCTTGCACGGCCAGCGCGCCGTGGTGCGCAACGGCTATCTGCCTGAGCGCGAAGTGTTGACAGCGGCTGGGCCAATTGCCGTGAAGGTCCCGAAGGTTCGCGATCGATCAGGATCTGGTGTGAAGTTCAATTCGTCGATTGTGCCGCCGTATGTGAGGAAGTCGCCACGCGTGAGTGCTGCGCTGCCGTGGCTGTATCTGAAAGGCATCTCGACAGGCGACATGAGCGAGGCTCTGAGCGTCCTGCTAGGCGAAGATGCCAAGGGTCTGTCGGCCAATGTGGTGAGCCGCCTGAAGGCGCAGTGGGCCGACGAACATGCCAGCTGGAGCCAACGTGATCTGTCGAAATCGCACTACGTGTATTGGTGGGTCGACGGGATCCACACGGGGCTGCGAAGCGAGAATTCGGACGGCCAGTGCCTGCTGGTGATCATCGGCGTGAGGCCGGATGGGCGCAAGGAGCGCGTGGCGATCGGCGATGGGTACCGGGAGTCAAAGGCGTCCTGGCAGGAACTGCTGCTCGACCTGAAATCGAGAGGCCTGCAGGCTGGTCCGCTGCTGGCGATCGGCGACGGCGCGATGGGCTTCTGGGCCGCGCTGGAAGAAGTGTTTCCTGCGACGCGAGGCCAGCGCTGCTGGTTCCATAAGATGGGCAACGTGCTCAATGCGCTGCCGAAGTCGCAGCAAGGCAAAGCCAAAGCAGACCTGCAGGCGATCTGGATGGCCGCGACGCGCGCTGACGCATACGCCGCCTTCGATCGTTTCGTGACGGTCTACGCGGCGAAGTATCCGAAAGCCACCGAAACGTTGAAGAAGGACCGGGAAAGCCTGTTGGCCTTTTACGATTACCCGGCGGAACACTGGCAGCATCTGCGCACGACAAATGCGATCGAGTCGACGTTCGCGACCGTGCGCCACCGCACCACGCGTACGCGCAACTGCGTGTCGCGAGCGACCTTCCTGGGCCTGGCATTCAAGCTGATCGAGGAAGCCGAGAAAACCTGGCGCCGTATCAACGGCCCTGCACAGATCAAGCTGCTGCTGGAGGGCATTGCCTTCAAGGACGGCGAACAGGTGAAAGACGATCAACGGGTTCAGCAGAAACTCGCCGCCTGAAAGCGCCTGCCTTCAAGTTGCCCATACACCACTCTTGACGTTAGCTCCCGCACGCGAAAGGATCGATCTTCTGACGCAGCTAAATGGCATTGGCCCGGTGGGTGGCTCGCGTCTAGCGCTCGAGCTGTTCTGGCGGGACTTCCATAACCGGCGCGAAGTTGGGGCCTGCGTAGGGCTGGTTCCACAACCCTACGACAGTGGCGAGAGCCAGGTGGACCAGGGGATCAGCAGGCAGGGCAACCGTCGCGTGCGCGCACTGCTGATTGAGATGGCGTGGTGCTGGATCCGTTACCAGCCTGGCAGTGCACTGGCGCAGTGGTTCAACCAGCGCACGCAAGGCACGGGACCGAATCGCCGCGTGCGGCGCATTGCGATCGTCGCAGTAGCACGACGCCTCGCGATCGCGCTGTGGCGCTACTTGAAGGACGGCGTGATACCCGAAGGCGCACAACTGAAGTCAGTCTGAGCCCGAAAGGTATCGCGACAACGCAATCAAGGGTGGAACGATACCTGTCGATCGAGAGTTTGAAGTGAACATGCGTGAACATGCCCGTGTTGATGGCGGGTTGCTAACGCGACCGATTAAACAGATGGGGCATGCTCCCGGAACAGGTTCCGGCGTAACGCGCATAAAGGATGAGGCTGGCCATACGCCAGCGGATAGAAGTTGGTGAGACGTTGCTGTCTTACGCGCGCGATAAGCGGCTTCAGGCTAACGACGTTGACCGGACTGTAGCCATGGTTGAAGTTGAGGGCGGTGGGAATCCGCCGGACTATGCCGCGAAAATGCGACTTGTATGGCGGCGAGCGCCATCACTCGCGCTTGCCGCCATACGCCAGCATGTCACCACTTTGCAGCGAGGAGAAAGAGACTTGACCCATCCTTTGTAAGCCAGTTCGCAAATGGCCTTGACAACTTTCTGCTCATAGAAGCCATCATCCACAGCGAGCCGTAGAGCGGCACGAAGGTGCTCAGTGTGCGCACCTGTGCGAACGCGGCGCACAGATCGTCGAGCAGCGCGGCGATGCGCGGCGCGTGGTAGTACGGCGAGCCGAGATGCAGCGATAGCAGCGCGTCGGCGCGCAGCACGCGCTTTAACTGCGCGTAGAAGGCCGGTGTGTACAGGCCGGCCGCGGGCGAGTCGGGTGGCGTCAGGTCGAATACGATGAGGTCGAACTGCACGGCCGGCACACGCATCGCACCGTGCGTCGCGCCGGCCGCCGCCGCGACATAATCCGCCGCATCGCCGATCACGAGCTCGACGCGTGGATCGTCGAACGCGCCGCCATGCACGTGTGGCAAATGTTCGCGTGTGAGCCGCACGACCTCGGCATCGAGTTCCGCGACGACGATCCGTTCGATGCCCGGATGCCTGAGCAGTTGCCTCGCGGCCCCGCCATCGCCACCGCCGAGCACCAGCGCCGCGCGCGCTGCCGGATGCGCGAGCGCGGCCGGATGCACCATGCATTCGTGATAGATGAACTCGTCGCCGGCGGACGTCATCGGCCGGCCGTCGAGCGTGAACAGGGCGCCAAGTTGCGGCGTGTCCCAGATCTCGATCGTCTGATGACGCGACTCGACACGCTCGACGAGGCGCGCGTGAGGAAAGCCGTAGACGGCGTCGGGACAAGGCTGGAACAACAGGGGGGCATTCACGGCGGACGGGCTCGATCGGCAGCGTGGCGGAAACAGCTGCTCGAATTGTAAATGCCGTCGCGTGGTGGTGTGCGTTGAACCACGCGGCCAGTCGGCTTTGGGGCCGGCTAGGGGTTGACCTTCTGCTAGAATGTAACGCTTTCAGCCTTGTCCGCTTGCTCTGCCCGTTTCGCGTCTCCTGGCGCCGCATCGTGCGCCGTAGCGAACTGACCGCCGAGCTTCCGGGCCACAAGCGCGCCACCGCTTTCTGACTCTGTCTCCGGACTCGACATGACGACCCCGTCTCCCGCACCCACCTCCCTGATGGCTAACGCGATCCGCGCGTTGTCCATGGACGCCGTTCAAAAGGCGAACTCCGGCCACCCCGGCATGCCGATGGGCATGGCCGAAATCGGCGTCGCCCTGTGGTCGCGCCATCTGCGCCATAACCCGAAGAACCCGCAATGGGCCGATCGCGACCGCTTCGTGCTGTCGAACGGTCACGGCTCGATGCTGCTGTACTCGCTGCTGCATCTGACCGGCTACGATCTGCCGATGGAAGAGTTGAAGAACTTCCGCCAGCTCCATTCGAAGACGCCGGGTCATCCGGAATACGGCATCACGCCGGGCGTCGAGACGACCACCGGCCCGCTCGGCCAGGGTCTCGCGAACGCGGTCGGCATGGCGCTCGCCGAGTCGCTGCTCGCCACCGAATTCAACAAGCCCGACGCGAAGATCGTCGATCACCACACGTACGTGTTCGTCGGCGACGGCTGCCTGATGGAAGGCATCTCGCACGAAGCGTGCTCGCTCGCGGGCGTGCTGAAGCTGAACAAGCTGATCGCGTTCTACGACGACAACGGCATCTCGATCGACGGCGAAGTGGTGCACTGGTTCCACGACGACACGCCGAAGCGCTTCGAAGCGTATGGCTGGCACGTGATCCCGAACGTGGTCGGCCACGACGTCGACGCGGTCGACGCAGCGATCAAACAGGCGAAGCAGTCGGACAAGCCGACGCTGATCTGCTGCAAGACCGTGATCGGTGAAGGCGCGCCGACCAAGGCGGGCTCGCACGATTCGCACGGCGCGCCGCTCGGCGACAAGGAAATCGCGGCGACGCGCGAAGCGATCGGCTGGAACTGGGAGCCGTTCGTGATTCCGCAGGAAGTCTACGCGGCATGGGACGCGAAAGAAGCGGGTGCGCGCTTCGAAGCGGACTGGGACGAGGCGTTCGTGGCCTACGCGGCGAAGTATCCGCAGGAAGCGGCCGAATTCAAGCGCCGCAGCGCGAAGCAGCTGCCGGCGGACTGGAAGGACAAAGCTCACGCGATCATCGCTGGCGCGAACGAACGCGCGGAAACGGTCGCCACGCGGAAGGCATCGCAGCAGGCCATCGAAGGCCTGTCGGCCGTGCTGCCCGAACTGCTCGGCGGCTCTGCCGACCTGACCGGCTCGAACCTGACCAACTGGAAGGCCGCGAAGCCCGTGCGCGTGAACGCCGAAGGCCGTGCCGCCGGTAACTACGTGAACTACGGCGTGCGTGAATTCGGCATGAGCGCCGCGATCAACGGCCTCGCGCTGCATGGCGGCTTCAAGGCATTCGGCGGCACGTTCCTGACGTTCTCCGACTACAGCCGCAACGCGCTGCGCGTTGCCGCGCTGATGAAGTCGCCGTCGATCTTCGTATTCACGCACGACTCGATCGGTCTCGGCGAAGACGGCCCGACCCACCAGTCGATCGAACACGTCGCGAGCCTGCGCCTGATCCCGAATCTGCAAACGTGGCGCCCGGCCGACACGGTCGAAACCGCAGTGGCCTGGACCC
Source organism: Paraburkholderia sp. WC7.3g (assembly GCF_050436345.1). Classification (NCBI taxonomy): domain Bacteria; kingdom Pseudomonadati; phylum Pseudomonadota; class Betaproteobacteria; order Burkholderiales; family Burkholderiaceae; genus Paraburkholderia; species Paraburkholderia sp. WC7.3g. The sequence continues at coordinate 4,127,012 of NZ_JBNDMA010000002.1, read as the reverse complement.
ATGCGATCGAGCATGAAGGTCCGTCGTGCCTGATCTTCAGCCGCCAGAACCTGGCGTTCAACGAACGCACCGACGCGCAGATCGCTAATATCGACAAGGGCGGTTACGTGCTGCGCGATTGGGATGAAGAGATCGTCGCGCGTAAGATCATCCTGATCGCGACGGGCTCCGAAGTCGAACTCGCGATGAAGGCCGTCGAGCCGCTCGCGCGCGAAGGCATCGCGGCACGCGTCGTGTCGATTCCGTCGACGACCGTGTTCGACAGGCAGGACGCCGACTACCGCGAGCGTGTGCTGCCGCACGGTGTGCGCCGCGTCGCGATCGAAGCGGGCGTGTCGGATTTCTGGCGCAAGTACGTGGGTCTGGAAGGCGGCGTGGTCGGCATCGATACGTTCGGCGAATCGGCCCCGGCAGGTGTGCTGTTCAAGCATTTCGGTTTCACCGTCGAGCACGTCGTGGCGACGGTCAAGGCCGCGCTCGGCTGATGGTTGCGTCGCGTTGCCGTCGCGCCCCTCGTGGCTGCGCGGCAGCGCACCGAACCGGATGTCGGACCAGCGGAACATGAACGGATTTTTTAGCCATCAGGAGATAAATCATGACGATTCGCGTCGCAATCAACGGCTACGGCCGGATCGGCCGCAACACCCTGCGCGCCTTCTATGAAAACGGCAAGAAGCACGATATTGAAATCGTCGCCGTCAACGATCTGGGCGATGCTAAGACCAACGCCCACCTGACGCAGTACGACACCGCGCACGGCAAGTTCCCGGGCGACGTGTCGGTGGACGGCGACTACCTCGTCGTGAACGGCGACAAGATCCGCGTTCTGGCGATCCGCAACCCGGCCGAACTGCCGTGGGGCGAACTCGGTGTCGACGTCGTGATGGAGTGCACGGGCTTTTTCACGACAAAGGAAAAGGCGAGCGCGCACATCAAGGGCGGCGCGAAGAAGGTCATCATCTCGGCGCCGGGCGGCAAGGACGTCGACGCGACCGTCGTCTACGGCGTGAACCACAACGTACTGAAGGCTTCGGACACCGTCATCTCGAACGCATCGTGCACGACCAACTGCCTCGCACCGCTGGTCAAGCCGCTGAACGACAAGATCGGTCTCGTGAACGGCCTGATGACGACGATCCACGCGTACACGAACGACCAGGTTCTGACCGACGTGTACCACGAAGACCTGCGCCGCGCGCGTTCGGCTACGCATAGCCAGATCCCGACCAAGACCGGTGCGGCATCGGCGGTCGGCCTCGTGCTGCCCGAGCTGAACGGCAAGCTCGACGGCTACGCAATCCGCGTCCCGACGATCAACGTGTCGGTCGTCGACCTGTCCTTCATCGCCGCGCGCGATACGACGGTCGATGAAGTCAACGCGATCATGAAGGAAGCGTCGGAAGGCGCGCTGAAGGGTATCCTCGGCTACAACGACGCACCGCTCGTGTCGATCGACTTCAACCACAACCCGGCTTCGTCGACGTTCGACGCGACGCTGACGAAGGTGTCGGGCCGTCTCGTGAAGGTGTCGAGCTGGTACGACAACGAGTGGGGCTTTTCGAACCGCATGCTGGACACGGCTGTCGCGCTCGCGAACGCGAAGTAAGTTTCGGGTTTCACGCTACATGAAAAGCCGCTCCTCGGAGCGGCTTTTTTTGTCTGCGGTTTTTACCGCCTACGGCGTCGGGAAATAGACGCCGGCGCGCTGTGCGGCGTTCGCGATGTGCGTCTCGATTGCCTTGCCTGCGGCGAGCGAATCGCGGGCCTTCAACGCGTCGAGAATCGCGCGATGCTCGGTGTACGTGGACAGCACCCGCTCGCGCCGGTAGAACGGCATGCGCTGGCTTTCCTGCATGATCTCGGCGCTGCTGCGCAGGATCGACTCGATCGCCGCATTGCCGGCGATGCTGACGATGCGCATATGGAACGCGTAATCGAACCGCGCCGCTTCGTCGAGTTCCTCGCAGGCGAGCGCGCTTTGCATCGCGGTGATGTTCTCCTCGAGCCACGCGAGGTCATCGTTGCTGACCGCGAGCGCCGCCATGCGCGCGACGAAGCCTTCGAGCGCATAGCGCATCTGATAGGTGTCGGGCAGCGACGACTGTTCGGCGAAGCGCCACGCCTGCGCGTTTTTCGCCTGCGCGCTTTCCACGTACACGCCCTTGCCGGGGCGGATCACGAGCAGGCCGAGCGCCTCGAGCGTGGACAGCGCCTCACGCAGCGACGCGCGGCTGATCGACAGTTCATCTGATAGCTGGCGCTGCGCCGGCAGCAGGCTGCCCATCGGATAGACGCCCGCTTCGATGCGTTCGCGGATGGTCGCGATGGCCGCGTCGGTGACGGTGTGCGGGACGTTTTTCATGACGGCTCACTCGGTAGCGTGGTCTGACCGCAATTCTAATACGTGCTCGTCGAAGACGTGCCGCACGGCGCCCGACTCCCAAATCCGACCCGAAATCGCGGAGAAAAACAACGGGTAAACACTGTTCGACGAGTTCTTGACGGGAGTATATCGGCTTCCTACTATTCGCCATAACAGTGCTGGTCGGACCAGTCTGAACAGAGTCACCGAGACAACCATCCGCAGGAGGAAGCCGTGTTGAAATTCTTCAATTCGCTATTTGGCCGGGTCGTGATAGCGCTCGTCGTGGGCATCGTGCTCGGTGCCGTGTTTCCGCATTTCGCGCAGTCGCTGCGGCCGCTTGGCGACGGCTTTCTGAAACTGATCAAGATGGTGATCGGGCCGATCGTATTCTGCGTGGTGGTGAGCGGCATGGCGCACGCGGGCGATCTGCGCAAGGTCGGCCGCGTCGGCCTGAAGGCGGTGGTCTACTTCGAGGCGATGACGACGATCGCGCTCCTGATCGGCGCGCTGCTCGCTTACGCGACGCGTCCGGGCGCCGGCATGAACGTGAATCTGAATTCGCTCGATGCGGCGTCGCTCGCGACCTACACCGAGCACGCGAAAAGCCTGAAAGACACTGCGGGCTTCCTGCTGAAGATCATCCCCGAGACGGCGATCAATGCGTTCGCGACCGGCGACATCCTGCAGATCCTCGTGTTCTCGGTGCTGTTCGGCTCGGCGCTGTCGCTGCTCGGCAAGCGCGCGCAGCGCGTGAGCGGGCTGATCGATGAACTGGCGCAGGTGTTCTTCCGCGTGATGGGCTTCATCATCAAGCTCGCGCCGCTCGGCGTGCTCGGCGCGATCGCGTTCACGACCGGGACCTACGGCGTCGAGTCATTGAAGCAGCTCGGCATGCTCGTGCTGGTGTTCTACGCAAGCTGCGCGGTGTTCGTCGTGGTCGTGCTCGGCGCGGTGATGCGGCTCGCCGGCTTCAGCATCTTCAAGCTGATCGGCTATCTGCGCGAGGAACTGTCGATCGTGCTCGGCACCGCGTCGTCCGACGCCGTGCTGCCGCAGATCATGCGCAAGCTCGAATGGATGGGCGTCAAGGATTCGACGGTCGGCCTCGTGATTCCGACCGGCTACTCGTTCAACCTCGACGGTTTCTCGATCTACCTGACGCTCGCGGTCCTCTTCATCGCGCAGGCGACCAACACGCCGCTGTCGATCCATGACCTGATCGTCGTCGTGCTGGTGTCGCTGGTGACGTCGAAGGGTGCGCACGGCATTCCGGGCTCGGCGATCGTGATTCTCGCGGCGACGCTCTCCGCGATTCCCGCGATCCCGGTGCTCGGTCTCGTGCTGATCCTGCCGGTCGACTGGTTCGTCGGCATCGCGCGTGCGCTGACCAACCTGATCGGCAACTGCGTCGCCACCGTGGTGGTCGCCGTGTGGGAAAACGATCTCGACAAGGCGCGCGCGCATCGCGTGCTGAATCGCGACGCGGCGCTGCGCTACGTGCCCGCCGTCGACGACACGCCCGTCGAGCCGGCTGCGGCCGAACACGCGCCCGCAGTCTGATCGCGGTGCGCCGGCTCTGGTCTGACTGGACCAACCGGCATCGTTTCAGACAGCTCTCGAGCTCTTTTCCCAAGCCGACGGATGCCGTGGCGCCATCGGCTGTTTCCGACCTCTTCGACACTGACCGACATCATGGCCAATCCGATCCTCGACCCGAACGCTCCCGCCTTCACACGCCGCTACATGAACCTCGCCGATCCGCGCCTCGGCGCGAAAGCGCTGTTCGCCAGCGACGAATTCTTCGCGCCGAAAGAGCGCATGCTCGAGCCGCAGCCGGCGGTGTTCATCCCCGGCAAATACGACGACCACGGCAAGTGGATGGACGGCTGGGAAACGCGTCGCAAGCGCACGACCGGCCACGACTATTGCGTGATCCGCCTCGCGCGGCCGGGCGTCGTGCATGGCGTCGATCTCGATACGAACCACTTCACCGGCAATTTCCCGCCGGCCGCGTCGATCGACGCCTGCCATAGCGACGCCGACGTGCCGCCCGACCACGCCGACTGGCAGCCGCTGGTGCCGGCCACGACGCTTCAGGGCAACCAGCATCATTACGTCGAGGTGAAAGACGCGCGCCCGGTCACCCATCTGCGCGTGAATCTTTATCCGGACGGCGGGCTCGCGCGACTGCGCGTGTACGGCCAGCCGCAGCGCGATTGGGGCCGCGTCGAGCGCGGCGCGTTGCTCGACCTCGCCGCGATCGAAAACGGCGCGTACCTCGTCGCCGCGAACAACCAGCATTTCGGTCCGGCCTCGCAGATGCTGATGCCGGGGCGTGGCGTGAACATGGGCGACGGCTGGGAAACGCGGCGGCGTCGCGAGCCGGGCAACGACTGGGCGATCGTCGCGCTGGCGCGGCCCGGCGTGATCCGCAAGATCGAAGTGGACACCGCGCACTTCAAGGGCAACTTCCCGGACCGCTGCTCGCTACAGGCGGCATCTGTGACCGGCGGCACCGACGATTCCCTCGTCACGCAGGCGATGTTCTGGCCGGTGCTGCTCGGCGAACAGAAGCTGCAGATGGACCACGTGCACACGTTCACGGACGATATCGGCTCGCTCGGGCCGGTCACGCACGTGCGCTTCAACATCTTCCCGGACGGCGGCGTGTCGCGCCTGCGTCTGTGGGGCGAGATCGTTTAACACAAGCAACGTAATGGAGCGGCACGCATGAAGAGCCTGCAGATGGAACGCCTGACGCGCGCGGCGTTCGCGCCGTTCGGCGACGTGCTCGAACTCGAGGGCGCGCGTCATTTTCCGATCAACGGCGGTACGACCGAGCGTTATCACGACCTGGCGCACGTCGACGTGATGGAGCAGGGCGGCCGGCCGCTCGTCAACCTGTTTCGCGCGCAGCCGCGCGCGCTGCCCGTCGAGATCACGATGATGGAGCGGCATCCGCTCGGCAGTCAGGCTTTCATTCCATTACGCGCGGGCCGCTACCTGGTGGTGGTCGCGCCGGCCGGCGAGTTCGATCCCGCACGGATGCGCGCGTTCTGGACCGACGCGTGGCAGGGCGTCAATTACGCGAAAGGGGTCTGGCACCATCCGCTGCTCGCGCTGGATCAGGTCAGCGATTTCATCGTCGTCGATCGCGGCGGCGACACGCCGAATTGCGACGAACTGCAGTTGGCCGAGCCGTGGCGGCTTGCATTCGAGCCGCGCGTGGAGTTGATCGGCTAGCGGTGCGTGCGGCCGCCTGAATTAAAAAGACCCGGACGATCCTCATCGGCCGGGTCTTTTCCGACTTGCCAGGCCGCATGCTCCGATGCGACCCGCCACGCATCAGTGCTTGCGATGCGGGCAATTCTCCTTCGTGCACGCCCCATACAGTGCCAGCGCGTGTTCCTGCAGCTTGAAGCCGCGTGCCTTGGCAATGGACTGCTGTCGGCTTTCGATCTCGGGGTCGAAAAATTCTTCGACCAGCCCGCAATCGAGGCACACCAGATGGTCGTGGTGCGTCCCTTCGTTCAGCTCGAACACCGCCTTGCCCGATTCGAAATTGCTGCGCGACAGCAGGCCGGCCTGCTCGAATTGCGTCAGCACGCGATACACGGTGGCGAGACCGATATCGAGTTCCTCGTGCAGCAGGTTGCGGTATACGTCTTCGGCGGTCAGGTGACGCACCGGGCTATGCTGGAAAATCTCAAGGATTTTGAGGCGCGGAAGGGTCGCCTTGAGCCCGATATTCTTGAGATCGGTTGGATTGGTCATGACAAGGGATCCCTAGAGTACAATGCTGGGCTCTCATAGTAATGTGTTTTGCCGTTCAGGTCATTTTCGATGGAATGAGCGTGGCCCGCAAGCGGGCCCGCACGGTGAGTGAAATGATTTCTAAATCTCAATTGATCTACCGGGGGAGCCGCATGCGGGGTACCTTGATCGCTGTTGCGACTGTCGCGGTTCTTGCCGGATGTTCCACGTACGACAGCCTGACGCAGCGCGTTGCCCAACGCATTACGCCGTATCGGATTACGGTCGTGCAAGGTAACTTCGTGTCGCAGGAAATGGCCGACCAGATGAAGGTCGGCATGTCGCGCCCGCAGGTGCGCCAGGTGCTCGGCACGCCGCTGTTGACTGACATGTTCCACGCGGATCGCTGGGATTACGTGTTCTATTTCAAGCGCGGCAACACGTCGATCGTTCAGCAGCGCGACTTCGTCGTGTTCTTCTCGGGTGACATCGTGACCCACTGGACGGGCGGCGAGGATCTGCCGACCAATCTCGAATTGCTGGCTGAAATCGACGGCGACCGTAGTGGCCGCCGCCCGAACGCGACGCCGCCGCGCGCGGCGAGCGCGGCCGAGGCCGCCCACGCCGTGGCCGCCAGCGACGCAGCCGCCGCCAGCGCAGCCGCTGCCGCCGCGGCCCCGGCCACGGTGGATACGACGCGCTCGCCGTCGGTCGAAGGCGCGCAGCAGGCCGCGACGCCGTCCATGGACGCCAACGCGGAAGCCGCCCAGGCCGCCAATCGCGCGACGAGCGCGGTGTCGACCTCGAAGGGCGCGCCGTCCGTGCGTTCGGGCGTGCCGAGAGCGAACGCCGGCGGAATTCCGACTCAAGGTCCGACGTCCGGTGGCCAGCCGCAGTTCCAGTTCAAGCGTCCTCCGCCGCCGGCTCCGGACAACGAGAGCAACCCGGTCGGACCGACGGGCTCGCAAAGCAGCGGCAACGCGACGCCGAACGGCTCGCCGTCGACGTCGGGAACGAGCAACTGATCTGCATGTCGGGGCTGTGAGGCCGGCTGCGCGCCACGTGTGCGGCGCCCGCAGGTTGTGGGTTTGTCCGGCGCCAGGTGAGGCCGGAAATGCGCTGCCTGGGCCGCTTGATGTGTTGCCGCAGTGGGCCGCCGCAGCGCTTCAGTCGCACACCTGAGCGAGCCATCACGGGCGGCCGCCCACATCGGCTCCGGGAGCGAGCCGGCTGGTTTTGCCGCCGGATTTTGCCGCCCGCCGCCGCTTGTCCCTATATCGACGGGACGCATTCCCCGGCACACTGGTCGGTGCATTCGCCGGGCCGCGTTTGCCGGGCTCCATCCCGGTCGACTCTTTTCGAATCCTCATCGTCATGAAAATTGCCATTGCAGGCGCATCGGGCCGTATGGGCCCCATGCTGATCGAAACCGTCCTCAACGATGCCGACGCGACGCTGTCCGGCGCGCTGTGCCGCACGGGTGCGGCGCAGCTCGGTCAGGACGCCGGCGCATTCCTCGGCAAACAGACCGGCGTGCCGCTGTCCGACGACATCGAGCGTGTGTTCGCCGAATCCGACTACCTGATCGACTTCACGCGCCCCGACGCGACGCTCGCGCATCTCGAGGCTGCGCAGCGCCACGACGTGAAAATGGTGATCGGCACGACCGGCTTCGACAACGCGCAAAAATCGCAGATGCGCGCGGCGGCGCAGAAGATCGGCATCGTGTTCGCGTCGAACATGAGCGTCGGCGTGAACGTCACGCTGAAGCTGCTCGAATACGCGGCGCGGCACTTTTCGACCGGCTACGACATCGAGATCATCGAGGCGCATCATCGTCACAAGGTCGACGCGCCGTCCGGCACCGCGCTGACGATGGGCGAAGTGATCGCCAACGCGCTCGGCCGTAATCTCGACGACTGCGCGGTCTACGGCCGCGAAGGCGTGACCGGAGAGCGCGATCCGTCGACGATCGGCTTTTCGGCGATTCGCGGCGGCGACATCGTCGGCGATCATACGGTGCTGTTCGCGGGCATCGGCGAGCGCATCGAGATCACGCACAAATCGGCGAGCCGGCTGTCATATGCACAAGGTGCGCTTCGTGCTGTACGCTTCCTCGAAGGCCACGACAACGGCTTCTTCGACATGCAGGACGTGCTCGGACTGCGTTGAGCAAGGCCCGTTGCGCATAGGCGGGGCGGCGCATCCTGAGCGCGCCCTCCCGAAGTCACTTTCCCACGGCGAGGTCAGATGGCAGGCAGCAGCGGAATCATCCATTACCTGCAAACGAGTGACGCGATCACGCATGGCGTCGCCTATGTGCTGCTGGCCATGTCGATTGCGAGCTGGTGCTTTCTGATCGTCAAAAGCTGGATTCTGACGCGCGCGAAGCGCCAGTCCACGCGGGCGATCGCGCGCTTCTGGCAGGCGCCGACGCTCGCCGAAGGCGTCGCCGTACTGCGCCGTATCGACCGCGAGCGCGTGTTCGCGCCGCTCGCCGAAGCGGCGCTCAATGCGGCCGAGGTCGACATTCCAGGCGCGCTGCTCGCGCGCGTCGAGCGCAGTGAACGGGTGCTGCGCGCGCTGCGTCAGGCGCTCAACGCGTCGCAGCGGCGGCTCGAGTTCGGTCAGGTGCTGCTTGCGTCGGTTGGCAGCACCGCGCCGTTCGTCGGTCTGCTCGGCACCGTGTGGGGTATCTATCACGCGCTCGGCAGCATCGCGGCGAGCGGGCAGGCGCAGATCGAGAACGTCGCGGGACCGGTCGGCGAGGCGCTGATCATGACGGCATTCGGTCTGGTGGTCGCGATTCCAGCGGTGCTCGCGTACAACGTACTGGGCCGCCTCGTGCGGCAATTGTCCGAGGAACTGGACGGCTTCGCGCACGATCTGCATGCGTACGTCTGCGCCCCGGCCGAACACGCGCCGACGGCGCCGCGCGCGCAGCAGGCGGCGCACGAGGCGCACCGCTGACGTGTCACGCACAGCAGGCTCGGCGCATCGCGACACACCCCGACACACGGCACACCGCTCATCGCACAGGCAAGCTCAGACGTAAGGACGGGACATGGCATTCGGCGGACTCGAGAAGAAGCAGACGGCCGCGCCGATGGCCGAAATCAACATGACGCCGCTGATCGACGTGATGCTGGTGCTGCTGGTGATCTTCATCATTACCGCGCCGCTGTTCTCGCACGCGATTCGGCTCGATCTGCCGAAGGTCGCGGCGGCGCCCTCGCGCCAGACCCCGCAAACCATCTCGCTTTCCATCGACGGCGCCGGCCGGCTCTACTGGAACGGCAAGCCGATCACGCTCGCGCAGATGCGCGCGCAATTCGCCGAAGCCGGCAAGCAGGCGGACCAGCCCGACATCCAGCTGCGCGCGGAGCGCTCGACGCGCTACGAAGTGATCGCGCAGGTGATGGGCGCCGCGCAGCAGGCGGGGCTCGAGCGGATCGGCTTCGTGACGGACCCGCCGCCGCCCGCCGCGCAGCACTGAGCGCCGCCGGGCGTGCACCGCGCTCACGAATCTGGCCTACCCAGCGCCGCACTACGCCGCGCGGCGCACCCGTCCGCGAACGGTATAATCAGCCCTTTCCCCGCCGAAGGGGAAACGATGCAACGACATTCTGCAGAGCACCAGGCCGGTGCGAAAGCACCGAACCTAGCGATCCCATCACACCATGCACGAAAAATACGTTCCCTCCGACGTCGAAGCCGCCGCGCAAGGGCAATGGCGCGCCATCGACGCCTATCAGACGACGGAAACCACCGAAAAACCCAAGTTCTACTGCGTTTCGATGCTGCCGTATCCGTCGGGCAAGCTGCACATGGGGCACGTGCGCAACTACACGATCAACGACGTGATGTACCGCTATCTGCGGATGAACGGCTACAACGTGTTGATGCCGATGGGTTGGGACGCCTTCGGCATGCCGGCGGAAAATGCCGCGATGGCCAACAACGTGCCGCCCGCGAAGTGGACCTACGACAACATCGCTTACATGAAGAAGCAGATGCAGTCGATGGGCCTCGCGATCGACTGGTCGCGCGAAGTCGCGACGTGCAGTCCCGACTACTACAAGTGGAACCAGTGGCTGTTTCTGAAGATGCTCGAAAAAGGCATCGCGTACAAGAAAACCGGCACCGTGAACTGGGACCCGGTCGACCAGACCGTGCTCGCGAACGAGCAGGTGATCGACGGGCGCGGCTGGCGCTCCGGCGCGCTCGTCGAAAAGCGCGAAATCCCGATGTACTACATGCGCATCACCCAGTACGCGGATGAACTGTTGAACGATCTCGAAGGTCTCGGCTGGCCCGAGCGCGTGAAGATCATGCAGCAGAACTGGATCGGCAAGAGCTTCGGCGTGAACTTCGGCTTCCCGTACGAAATCGACGGCGAACAGAAGCTGCTGCGCGTGTTCACGACGCGCGCCGACACGATCATGGGCGTCACGTTCTGCGCGATCGCCGCCGAGCATCCGCTCGCCACGCGTCTCGTGCAAGACAAGCCGGAACTGCAGGCGTTCATCGACGAATGCAAGCGCGGCGGCGTCGCCGAAGCCGACGTCGCGACGATGGAAAAGAAAGGCATGGCCACCGGCTTCTACGTCACGCATCCGTTGACGCGAGAGAAGGTCGAGGTGTGGATCGGCAACTACGTGCTGATGAGTTACGGCGAAGGCGCGGTGATGGGCGTGCCGGCGCACGACGAACGCGATTTCGCGTTCGTGAAGAAGTACGGTCTGCCGGTCAAGCAGGTGGTGGCGGTCGAAGGCAAGGAATTTTCGACGCAGGCCTGGGCGGAGTGGTACGGCGAGAAGGCCGGCACGCTGGTGAACAGCGGCAAGTACGACGGCCTCGCGTACGACGAAGCAGTAGACTGCATCGCCGCCGATCTCAAGGAACTGGGCCTCGGCGACAAGCAGATCACGTGGCGCCTGCGTGACTGGGGCGTGTCGCGCCAGCGTTATTGGGGCACGCCGATTCCGATCATCCACTGCCCGAAGTGCGGCGACGTGCCGGTGCCGGAAAAGGATCTGCCGGTCGTGTTGCCGGAAGACCTCGTGCCGGACGGCACGGGCAATCCGCTCGCGAAGTCCGGGGCGTTCCTGAACTGCACGTGCCCGAACTGCGGCGGCGCGGCGAAGCGCGAAACCGACACGATGGACACCTTCGTCGATTCGTCGTGGTACTTCTACCGCTACGCGTCGCCAGATGCGAAGACGATGGTCGACGAGCGCACCGACTACTGGGCGCCGATGGATCAGTACATCGGCGGCATCGAGCACGCGATCCTGCACCTGCTGTACTCGCGCTTCTGGGCGAAGGTGATGCGCGACCTCGGTCTCGTGAAGTTCGGCGAGCCGGCCAAAAACCTGCTCACGCAGGGCATGGTGCTCAACGAAACCTACTACCGCGAAAACGAAGCGGGCAAGAAGACCTGGTACAACCCGGCTGACGTCACCGTGTCGTTCGACGACAAGGGCCGTCCGGTCGGCGGGGTGCTGAACGCGGACAGCCAGCCGGTCGTGCTGGGCGGCGTCGAAAAGATGTCGAAGTCGAAGAACAACGGTGTCGATCCGCAAATGCTGATCGATCAGCATGGCGCGGACACCGCGCGTCTGTTCGTGATGTTCGCGGCACCGCCCGAGCAGCAGCTCGAGTGGTCGGGTTCCGGCGTCGAAGGCGCGAGCCGCTTCCTGCGTCGCGTGTGGAACTTCGGCTACACGAACGAAGCCGCGCTGCGCGCGGGCGGGCGGTTCGACGCTGCTCAGCTCAACGACGCCGACAAGACGCTGCGTCGCGAGATCTACAGCGTGCTGAAGCAGGCCGACTTCGACTATCAGCGTTTGCAGTACAACACGGTGGTGTCGGCCGCGATGAAGATGCTCAACGCGCTCGACGGCGCGAAGGGTGCGCAGAGCGCCGTGCTGCGCGAAACCTACGGCGTGATGCTGCGCGTGCTGTACCCGGTCGTGCCGCACCTCACTTTCCAGCTGTGGCAGGAGCTCGGCTACGCGGAGGAATTCGGCCCGCTGCTCGACGCGCCGTGGCCGAAGGTCGACGAGAAGGCGCTCGAACAGGCCGAGATCGAACTCGTGCTGCAGGTGAACGGCAAGGTGCGCGGCGCGATCACGGTCGCGAAGGACGCGTCTCGCGAAGCGATCGAGCAGCAAGCGGCCGCGCACGAAATGGTCGCGAAGTTCAGCGAAGGCAAGGCGGCGAAGAAGATCATCGTGGTGCCGGGCCGTCTCGTGAACGTGGTCGTTTGACGTTCCAAGCCTTCATCCGGCAGATGGAGCGCCGCCCGCCCGGCGGCGTTCCTCGGCACCGCGAATCCACTGCGAACCAGGAGCGAATGTGACTCGCAGATCGTTTTTGACGCTCGCTTGCAGCGTAATGATGTTGTCGGCCTGTGGCTTCCAGTTGCGCGGCCAGCAGGACTACGCGTTCAAGCGCCTCTACGTGGCGGGCGGCTCGCCCGCGGCCGTCGCGCGCTTCACGCGCATGGTGCAGGGCGGCAGCGACACCGTGGTGGTCAGCTCGCCAGCCAACGCCGACGCGCTCCTGCAGATCACGCAGAACCGCAACGTCAGCACGTTGACGCTGAATTCGCTGGGCGTCGTCGCCGAGTATCAGCTGAACCTGCAGATGACCTACACGCTGACCGGCAAGGACGGCACTGTGCTGATTCCGGGCAGCGTGATCGCGCTGAACCGCGCGATGACCTATAGCGACCAGTTCTCGCAGGCGAAGGCCGCCGAGTCCGACATCCTGTTCGCCGACATGGAAAACGACGCGGTCGATCAGCTGATCCGCCGTCTCGGCGTGGTGCGCTCGCTGCATCCGACGCCGGCCGAGGCCGTGCCGGCCATCGCGCCGCGCGCGCCGTTGCCGCCGCCGCCGCTGTGAGCATCGCGCCGTTCGTGATGCGTCGAATCTCATCCACCCGGTCAACCGCCAGCCATGCAACTGCGACCTGACGCGCTCGAAGCGCATCTTGCCAAAGGCCTCGCCGGGCTGTACGTCGTGTACGGCGACGAGCACCTGCTCGCGCAGGAAGCGTGCGACCGCATCCGCGCGGCGGCGCGCGCGGCCGGTTTCACCGACCGCTCGGTGTTCACGGTCGAGCGCGGTTTCGACTGGAGCTCGCTGCTCGGCGCGAGCCAGTCGATGTCGCTGTTCGGTGACCGTCAGCTGGTCGAGTTGCGCATTCCGTCGGGTAAGCCGGGCAAGGAAGGCGCCGATGCGCTGAAGGCGCTCGCATCGACCGTCAACGACGACGTGCTGACGATGATCACGCTGCCGCGCCTCGATGCGGCCACGCAGAAGTCGGCATGGTTCACCGCGCTCGCCGACGCGGGCGCCGCGCTCAAAATCGATCCGGTCGAGCGCGCGCAGCTGCCGAACTGGGTCGGGCAGCGGCTCGCGGCCCAGGGTCAGCGGGTCGCCGCGGGCGAGGAAGGGCGGCGTGCGCTCGCCTTCATCGCCGAGCGCGTCGAGGGCAATCTGCTCGCCGCGCATCAGGAAATCCAGAAGCTCGGGCTGCTGTATCCGGCCGGCTCGCTGAGCTTCGATCAGGTGCAGGACGCGGTGCTCAACGTCGCGCGTTACGACGTTTTCAAGCTCAACGAGGCGATGCTCGCGGGCGATGTCGGCCGTCTCGCGCGCATGCTCGACGGGCTGCACGGCGAAGGCGAGGCCGCGGTGCTGGTGCTGTGGGCCGTCGTCGAGGAAGTACGCACGCTACTGCGGATCAAGCGCGGCGTCGCGGCCGGCAAGCCGCTCGCGATGCTCACGCGCGAGAACCGCGTGTGGGGTCCGCGTGAGCGGCTGATCGGGCCGGCGCTGTCGCGTGTCAGCGAAGCGGCGCTCGAGAAGGCGCTCGCGCTGGCGGCGCGGCTCGACCGGCAGGTGAAGGGGTTGTCGGGCGGCACACCGGGCAATCATCGCAATGATCCGCCGCCCGATCCGTGGGACGGCCTGTTCGAACTCGCCATGACGGTGGCCGCGCCGAAACCGTCGGCAGCGTCGCCAGTGCCGCCGCCGCGACCTCGGGCGCCAACGGCGGCGCCAGCGCGGCGGCCAGTCTGAAGCGGCACGGCTGATTCGCGCGAGCGTCGAAGCAGTGGTTGACGCGAGCAATCGTGTACCAACTGCCAGTCGTTCCACACATACAGACCAGCGTGTTTCGCGTGCCACGCGCCGAACCAAACGCATCGGCGAACCCGTGACAGCACTGCGCACCCGCCGCCCGCGTGCGAGCAAAGCCCCGGTACCCGACTTACAATCGTTTGATCTTTCGCTAATCTTGCCCGACCACCGCACGCCAACGTGCGGGGCATCACGAGAATGACCATGGATATCGACCAGTACATGACCGACCTCGGCCAGCGCGCCCGCCAGGCTTCGCGCGCGATGGCGCGGGCGTCGACCGCCGCGAAGAATGCGGCGCTTGCGGCCGTCGCCGAGGCTATCGAGCGCGATGCCGATCTGCTGAAAGCGGCCAATGCGCGCGACCTCGAACGCGCCCGCGGCAAGGGCCACGATGCCGCGTTCATCGACCGTTTGACGCTGTCCGACAAGGCGCTGAAAACGATGGTCGAAGGCCTGCGCCAGGTCGCCGCGCTGGCCGATCCGATCGGCGAAATCAGCAATCTGAAGTATCGGCCGAGCGGCATCCAGGTCGGCCAGATGCGCGTGCCGCTCGGCGTGATCGGCATCATCTACGAATCGCGCCCGAACGTGACGATCGACGCGGCCGCGCTGTGCCTGAAGTCCGGCAACGCGACGATTTTGCGCGGCGGCTCCGAAGCGCTCGAATGCAATACCGCGCTCGCGAAGCTGATCGGCGAGGGCCTCGAAGCGGCCGGTCTGCCGCAGGACGCGGTGCTGGTGGTCGCGACGTCGGACCGCGCGGCGGTTGGCAAGCTGATCACGATGACCGAGTACGTCGATGTGATCGTGCCGCGCGGCGGCAAGAGTCTGATCGAGCGTCTGATGAACGAAGCGCGCGTGCCGATGATCAAGCACCTCGACGGCATCTGCCATGTCTATGTCGACGATCGCGCGGACCTGGCCAAGGCGCTGAACGTCTGCGACAACGCGAAAACGCACCGCTACGGCACCTGCAACACGATGGAGACGTTGCTGGTCGCGCGCGGTATTGCGGCCGAAGTGCTGGCGCCGCTGGGCAAGCTGTATCGCGGGAAGGACGTCGAGCTGCGCGTCGATGCGGCGGCGCGCGCGGTGCTGGCCGATGCGGGCGTCGGTCCGCTCGTCGATGCGACCGAGGAAGACTGGCGCACCGAATATCTCGCGCCGGTGCTCGCGATCAAGGTGGTCGACGGCATCGATGCGGCGATCGAGCACATCAACATGTACAGCTCGCAGCATACCGACGCGATCGTCACCGAAGACCACGACCGCGCGATGCGCTTCCTGCGCGAAGTCGATTCGGCAAGCGTGATGGTCAACGCGTCGACGCGTTTCGCGGACGGCTTCGAGTTCGGCCTCGGCGCCGAGATCGGCATTTCGAACGACAAGCTGCACGCGCGCGGCCCGGTCGGCCTCGAAGGGCTGACGTCGCTGAAGTACGTCGTGCTCGGTCACGGCGAAGGCCGTCAATAAGCACGAACCGAAGCGCCGCAACAGGCAGCGCCATAACAACAAGGACAACAAGGACCACAAGGACCCGCCGATGCTCTGGGTAAAGACGTTTCACATCGTGTTGATTGCTTCCTGGTTTGCCGGCCTGTTCTATCTGCCGCGCATCTTCGTCAATCTGGCGATGGAAACGGAACCCGCCGCGACGGCGCGTCTTCTGCTGATGGCACGCAAGCTGTTCCGCTTCATGAGCTTCATCGCTGTTCCCGCGATCGCGTGCGGCCTGTGGTTGTGGCTCGTGATCGGCATCGGCAGCGGGCAGGGCTGGATTCACGCGAAGGTCGGCGTGGTCGTGCTGCTCGTCATCTATCACGCGTATTGCGGCGTGCTGCTGCGCAGCTTCGAGCGCGGCGAGAATCGCCGGTCGGACAAGTGGTATCGGATGTTCAACGAGCTACCGGTGCTCGGTATGCTCGCCGCGGTCGCGCTGGTGGTGATCAAGCCGTTCTGAGCGGCTGACGGCGTTCAGCGCGGCGCAGCATGTCACCGCTGCGAATCCACCCGCCGCCGGTGAATCACTTCCTTGGTCTGCGCGAGCTTCTCCACGAGTTCGGGCCCGCGGCTCAGCGCGACGCCGACCGCCAGAATGTCGCCGATCGCCAGATGCGACACCCGCGAGGTCATCGGCGAAAAAATGTCGGTGTCTTCGTCGACGTTCGCAAAGAGGCCCACGGTCGCGAGCCGCGCAAGCGGCGAGTTGCCGTGCGTGATCGCGATCACCTTTGCGCCCGCGTTCAGCGCGGCCTTCGCGGCATCGATGATGTCGCGCGTGCGGCCCGTGTTGGAGATCGCAACGACTACATCCCCGGGCCCGAGCAGCGCGGCCGACATCAGAAACGTATGCGGGTCCGAATACGCGACACTCGGCATGCCGAGGCGAAAGAACTTGTGCTGCACGTCGAGCGCGGCGATGCCCGAGCCACCCGCGCCGTAGAACTCGATGCGCTTGGCCTGCGCGAGTATGTCGATCGCCGCCGCGACGCTATCCGACGACAGATTGTTGCGCACCTGAATCAGCGCGCCGATCGTCCGGTCGAGCACTTTCGCGGCGACGCCCGGCGTCGGCTCGTCGGGCCGCACGTCGCGATAGACGGCGGGCACTTCGCTGGCGATGCCCTGCGCGAGGCGGATCTTGAATTCACGAAAGCCGGAAAAACCGAGCGCATGACAGAAGCGCGCGATGGTCGGCTGACTCACGCCCGCGCGCGCGGCCACTTCGGTCATCGACAGATCAAGCACCTCGCGCGGCGCCTCGATCACGTAATCGGCCAGCTTGCGCTCGGACGGGCGCAACTGGTCGCGCATCTCTTCCACTTGAGACAGCATCATCGGAAAACTCGCACTATGCTGAAGAACGTGTGGACTATATCCGATTGGTCGTTGGCGCACAAAAGCTAGGTACAAAAACTACATATCGATGAGTAGGTGTATTCCCTAAGTTTTCGATGCAAAG
Organism: Paraburkholderia sp. WC7.3g; assembly: GCF_050436345.1. Taxonomy (NCBI): domain Bacteria; kingdom Pseudomonadati; phylum Pseudomonadota; class Betaproteobacteria; order Burkholderiales; family Burkholderiaceae; genus Paraburkholderia; species Paraburkholderia sp. WC7.3g. The sequence goes on along the minus strand of NZ_JBNDMA010000002.1, from coordinate 4,109,775 downwards.
CGTTGAAGCACCGTCGATAGGGCGATTCGGCGCTTCATGCGATGCGGCGCCGCAGCAGAACTCATCGTTGCTGGCGTGTAGTTTTTCTACTAAGATGGTCGTCGTTCGATAACCCAACCCGCAAAACCGCCTGGCGTCATGCGTGCGCCGCCCCCAGCGACGAAGGAGCTCCGATGGTTTCCCCGCATTCGCAATTGTTGAAGGTCACGCAACGCGTGATCGAGCGCAGCAAGCCCACGCGTGAAGCGTATCTGGCCCGTATCCAACATGCGCAAGGGCGCTTCCCGGCACGTGGCGCGTTGTCCTGCGCGAATCTCGCTCACGGTTTCGCCGGCCTCGAAGGCAACGACAAGCTCGTGATCAAGCAGATCCGCGAGCCGAACATCGGCATCGTGTCGTCATACAACGAGATGCTGTCGGCGCACGCGCCGTACAAAAACTACCCGGACATCATCAAGCAGGCCGCACGCGAGAACGGTGGCGTCGCGCAATTCGCGGGCGGCGTGCCGGCGATGTGCGACGGCATCACGCAGGGCAACGCGGGCATGGAGCTGTCGCTGTTCTCGCGCGAAGTGATTGCGATGAGCACTGCCGTCGCGCTCACGCACAACATGTTCGACGCGGCGCTGTGCCTCGGCATCTGCGACAAGATCGTGCCGGGCCTGCTGATCGGCGCGCTGCAGTTCGGCCACCTGCCGACCATCTTCGTGCCGGCCGGTCCGATGGCGAGCGGCCTGTCGAACGACGACAAGGCCAAGACGCGGCAACAGTTCGCGACCGGCCAGTGCGGCCGCGACGCGCTGCTCGAAGCGGAAGCGGCCGCCTATCACAGCCACGGCACCTGCACGTTCTACGGCACCGCGAACAGCAACCAGATGCTAATGGAAGTGATGGGCCTGCATCTGCCGGGCTCGGCCTTCGTGCATCCGCACACGCCGCTGCGCGACGCGCTGACCGCGCAGGCCGCGCGCCGCGTGCTCGATCTGACGGTCGAGCGCGGCCACTACATGCCGATCGGCCATGTGGTCGACGAGAGGGCGATCGTCAACGGCATCGTCGCGCTGCTGGCAACCGGCGGCTCGACCAATCACACGCTGCACCTCGTCGCGATCGCGCGCGCGGCCGGCATCGTGATCGACTGGGACGACTTCGATGCGCTGTCGCAGGCAGTGCCGCTGCTCGCGAAGATCTATCCGAACGGCAAGGCCGACGTGAACCACTTCCACGCGGCGGGCGGCGTAGCGTTTCTCGTGCGCAATCTGCTCGAAGGCGGTCTGCTGCATGAAGACGTCAATACGGTCGCGGGCAAGGGCCTGAAGCGCTACACCGAGGAGCCGAAGCTGCTCGACGGCAAGCTGCAATGGGTGGCGGGCGTCGAGGCGAGCGCGGACACCGCGGTGCTGCGCGGCATCAAGGTACCGTTCCAGCCGGACGGCGGCCTGCGCCTGATGCAGGGCAAGCTCGGCCGCGGCGTGATCAAGATTTCGGCGGTCGCGGCGCAGCATCGCAAGGTACAGGCGCCGGCAATCGTGTTCGATTCACAGGAAGCGGTGCAGGAAGCGTTCGACAAGGGCGAACTCAAGCGCGACTTCATCGCGGTGGTGCGCTTCCAGGGCGCCCGTGCAAACGGCATGCCCGAGCTGCATCGTTTGACGCCGCTGCTCGGCGTGTTGCAGGATCAGGGTTTCCATGTCGCGCTGGTGACCGACGGCCGCATGTCGGGCGCGTCGGGCAAGGTGCCGGCGGTGATTCATCTGTCGCCGGAGGCGTTGCTGCAAGGCCCGATCGGCAAGATCCGCACCGGTGACATGCTGGTGATCGACGCCGAAGCCGGCGTGCTCGACGTCGAGATCGACGAGGCCGAATGGGCGGCGCGTCCTCATGCCGAACCGCTGCATCAAGCGGACAACGAAGTCGGCTTCGGCCGCGAGCTGTTCGGCGTGTTCCGCGCGGCGGCGGCGCCGGCGGAGCAGGGCGCGTCGGTGTTCGGCAAGCTGGTCGGCGAAGGCGGCGCGGCTGACGGCCAGCACGGCCACGGCAGCCACCACCAGCACGGTGACAAGCCCGGCCATCAACGCAGCGACCATCACACGAGCACCGCGCAAACCGGCGCGGCGCTGCAGAAACAAGGAGTCTGACTATGACGTCGAAAACAGTAAGCGATATCGTGCGCCTCGGCCCGGTGATTCCGGTGCTCGCGTTCGAAACGGTCGAACAGGGCGAACACGTGTCGCGCGCGTTGCACGCGGGCGGCGTGAAGGTGCTCGAAATCACGCTGCGCACGCCGGCGGGCCTTGGCGCGATCGAGCGTGCGTGCGAGCTCGCTGACGACATCGTGGTCGGTGTCGGCACGATCACGAAGCCCGAGCATTGCGCGCAGGCGAAGAAAGTGGGCGCGCAATTCGGCGTGTCGCCGGGTCTGACCAAGGACATGCACCAGGCCGCGCAGGACGCGGGTCTGCCGCTGTTGCCCGGCGTGATGACGCCGTCGGACATCATCCTCGCGCTCGAGCTCGGCTACGAAATCGTCAAGTTCTTCCCGGCTCAGCAGGCGGGCGGCGTGCCGATGTTGCAGGCGTTCCACGGGCCGTTCCCGGCGCTGAAGTTCTGCCCGACCGGTGGCATTACGGCGGAAAGCGCGCCGCATTTCCTGGCGCTACCGAACGTGGTCTGCGTCGGCGGTTCGTGGCTCACGCCGAAGTCCGCGCTCGCCGCGCAGAACTGGGATGAGGTCACGCGCCTCGCGCGCGCCGCGAGCCAACTGGCGGCGCCCGCGCACTAAACCCGCGACAGCGCATCGGTCAATTGAACCGAACAAAAGGAGTCTCGTCGATACAGCCGCATCAGGCTGTCGCGCCGAGGCTCCTTTTTACTTGATATGCGTGGTGGATTTGCGCGCGCTTTCGGGAAACAGACAGTAAAATTCAGCGTCCGCGCGGCTAGCCGGATTGTCAGGCATCGCGCAGGTTGCCGTGAGGCGAAGTCGCGGCCGCGTCCGCACTCAGAAATCAATAATTTAAAGGAGGAGCTTCATGGAAGCTGTCCACGGCAGCATGCTGCTGGTCTACGCGTTAATCGCGATCGCGTTGCTGATCTTCATGATCACGCGCTTAAAGGTCTATCCGTTTCTCGTCCTGATCATCGTCTCATTGCTGCTGGGCCTCGTGGCCGGCATGCCGATGCAGACCATCGTCAAATCGTTCGAAACGGGTAACGGCAACACGCTGGGGCACATTGCCGTCGTGGTCGGTCTCGGCACGATGCTCGGCAAGATGATGGCCGAATCGGGCGGCGCCGAACGCGTCGCGACCACGCTGATCAACTGGTTTGGTGAGAAGCACATTCACTGGGCGATGATGGTCGTCGCGATCATCGTCGGCTTGCCGGTGTTCTTCGAAGTCGGCTTCGTGCTGCTGATTCCGATCGCGTTCAACGTCGCCAGGCGCACCAACAAGTCGCTGCTGCTGGTCGGGCTGCCGATGGTCGCGGGTCTGTCCGTCGTGCACGGGCTGATTCCGCCGCACCCGGCCGCGCTGCTGGCCGTGCAGGCGTATCACGCGGACATCGGCAAGACGATCGCCTACGGTCTGATCGTCGGCGTGCCGTGCGCGATCGTCGCCGGTCCGCTGTTCGCGCTGCTGGTGAGCCGCCATATCCAGTTGCCGAAGGAAAATCCGCTTGCCGCGCAGTTTCTGGGTAGCGACGTGAAGGACGCCAACGGCGTGCAAAGTGGTAACGCCGCGAAGGCCGCCGCACCGAAGCGTGAACTGCCGGGCTTCGGCATCACGCTGGTGACGATCCTGTTGCCGGTGGTGCTGATGCTGGTCGGCAGTTGGGCCGACCTGGTGTTCGCGCCGAAGACTCTGCCGAACGATCTGCTGCGCTTCTTCGGCAACACCGACGTCGCGCTGCTGACGGCCGTGCTGGTCAGCTTCTGGACCTTCGGCGCGAGCCGCGGCTTTACGCGCGAGCAGATCCAGAAGTTCTGCGGCGAATGTCTGGCGCCGATCGCCGGTATTACACTGATCGTCGGTGCGGGCGGCGGTTTTGGCCGCGTGCTGATGGATAGCGGCATTTCGAAGGAAATCACCAACGTGGCGACCGCGGTGCATCTGTCGCCGCTGCTGTTCGGCTGGCTCGTCGCGGCGATGATCCGTCTCGCGACCGGTTCGGCCACCGTCGCGATGACGACCGCCTGCGGCATCGTCGCGCCGATCGCAGCGGCGGGCGCGGTGCAGGTGAAGCCGGAACTGATGGTGCTCGCGACCGGCTCGGGCTCGCTGATCTTCTCGCACGTGAACGACGGCGGCTTCTGGCTGATCAAGGAATATTTCGGTATGACGGTGGGGCAGACCTTCAAGACGTGGTCGCTCCTCGAAACCATCATCTCGCTGATGGGGCTGGGCCTGACCTTCGCACTCGCGGCGGTCCTGTAAGGAGTTTCAAATGATTCTGATCGCAATGGGCGTGTCGGGCGCCGGCAAGACGAGGATTGGCGAAATGCTGGCTGAGCGCCTGCATTGCACGTTCACCGACGGCGACGCGTTCCATAGCGCGGCGAACAAGGAGAAGATGCACCACGGCATCCCGCTCACCGATGAAGACCGCTGGCCGTGGCTGAAGACGATCCGCGCGGCGATCGAGGAAAAGCAGAAGGCGGGCGAGACGGCGGTGTTCACGTGCTCGTCGCTGAAGCGCTCGTATCGCGATGTACTGCGCGACGGCGACAAGGACGTGTGCTTCGTCTACCTGAAGGGTTCGCGCGAGGTGCTCGCGGAGCGTCTCGGGCATCGCACCGGGCATTTCTTCGATCCGTCGCTGCTGCAAAGCCAGCTCGATACGCTCGAGGAGCCCGGTGACGATGAGGCGGTCACGGTCAGCATCGAGCTGACGCCGGAGCAGATCGTCGACCAGGTGCTCAAGCAGGTCGAAGCGCGCTGAGTCTTCTTTGATTGATCCGCGTTCCAGCTTCGAACGCGGGACGAAAAAAAGCCGCTCCTCGGAGCGGCTTTTTTGCGCGCTGAAGCTGGGCCCGCGGATCAGCCGATCCGCTTCGCCAGCTCGGCGGCTTTGCCGATGTACGAGCCGGGTGTCATCGCGAGCAGACGGTCCTTCGCGTCCTGCGGAATCGCCAGGCCGCCGATGAAGCTCTGCAGTGCCTCGCGCGTGATGCCCTTGCCGCGCGTCAGCTCCTTCAGCTGCTCATACGGATTCTCGATGCCGTAACGGCGCATCACGGTCTGCACCGGCTCGGCCAGCACTTCCCAGCAGTTGTCGAGGTCGTCGTTCAGACGCTGCGCGTTCACTTCGAGCTTGTCGATGCCGCGGATCAGCGAGTCGTACGCGAGCAGCGAGTAGCCGAACGCGACGCCGATGTTGCGCAACACCGTCGAATCGGTCAGGTCACGCTGCCAGCGCGACACCGGCAGCTTGTCGGCGAGATGGCGCAGCGTCGCGTTCGCGAGGCCGAGGTTGCCTTCGGAGTTTTCGAAGTCGATCGGGTTGACCTTGTGCGGCATCGTCGACGAGCCGATTTCGCCGGCCTTGGTGCGCTGCTTGAAATAGCCGAGCGAGATGTAGCCCCACACGTCGCGGTCCAGATCCAGCAGGATCGTGTTCGCGCGCGAGATCGCGTCGAACAGCTCGGCCATGTAGTCGTGCGGCTCGATCTGGATCGTGTACGGATTGAACGTGAGCTTCAGACGGTTCTCGACGACGTCCTTCGAGAACGCTTCCCAGTCGAACTCCGGATACGCGGACAGGTGCGCGTTGAAGTTGCCGACCGCGCCGTTCATCTTGCCGAGCAGCTCGACCTTCGCGATACGCTCGATCGCCCGCGCGAGACGCGCGGCGACGTTGGCGATTTCCTTTCCGAGCGTGGTCGGGCTGGCCGGCTGGCCGTGCGTGCGCGACAGCATCGGCTGGGCGGCCTGCGCGTGCGCGAGCGCGACGAGGCGTTGATGCACCGAGCGCAGCGCCGGCAGGATCACGTGTTCGCGCGCGCCGGCGAGCATCAGGCCGTGCGAGGTGTTGTTGATGTCTTCCGACGTGCACGCGAAGTGGATGAACTCGCTCGCGCGCTCCAGTTCTTGCTGACCCTTCACCGATTCCTTCAGCCAGTATTCGACGGCCTTCACGTCGTGGTTCGTCACACGCTCGATTTCCTTGATGCGCGCGGCATCGTGCGCGGTGAAGCGCTCGGCCAGTTGCAGCAGGAACTGCTCGGACGCGTCGGAGAAGCGCGGCACTTCGGCGAAACCGGCGCGCGACAGCGCGATCAGCCAGTGGATTTCGACCGTCACGCGATTGCGCATGAAGGCGGCTTCCGAGAGCCAGTCGCGCAAGGCTTCGGTTTTGGCGGCATAGCGGCCGTCGAGCGGGGAGAGCGCGTTCAGCGCGAACAGGGTGTCGGGGCGGGTGTCGGACATGATGAGGACCGGGTTGAGGCGTTGAGCGCTCGGCGAGCGGATCGGAAACGGAGGGAACCGTGGATTTTACCACTGCGATCCGATGCGGCCGCCCGGATACGCCGGCCGCAGCTCGCGCCGCTAGAATGCAGACTTCTTCCCTCTCGCCGGCAAGCGCAATCGCATGGAACTGAAATGGCTCGAAGACTTCATTTCGCTCGCGGAAACGCGTAGCTTCAGCCGCTCGGCCGAATTGCGCCACGTCACGCAGCCCGCTTTCTCGCGCCGCATCCAGGCGCTCGAAGCGTGGCTCGGCACCGAACTGATCGATCGTTCTGTTTATCCGACGCGGCTCACGGCGGCCGGCCAGGTGTTCAACGAGCAGGCGCTCGCGATGCTGTCGCAGTTCCACGAGGCGCGCGCGCTGCTGCGCGGCCACACGGCGACGCCGCAGGCGACGATCGAATTCGCGGTCCCGCACACGCTGTCGCTGACGTACTTCCCGCGCTGGCTGCAGCGCATCGAGGCGCAGATGGGCCCGATCCACACGCGGCTGCGCGCGCTGAACGTGCATGACGCGGCGCTCTCGCTGGTGGAAGGCGGCTGCGATCTGATGATGGGCTATCACCATCCGAGCCACCCCGTCGCGCTCGACCCGGCACGCTACGACATGCTGACGCTTGGCCACGAGCCGATCAGCCCGTTCTCGGCGCCGGCCCGCGCGGGCCGGCCGCGTCATACGCTGCCGGGCTCGGCCGATGCGCCCGCGCCGTATCTGTCGTACACGCCGAACGCGTACCTCGGGCGCATGACAGAGGTGATTCTCGCGAACGCGCCGCAGCGCCTGTACCTGGACCGGCTCTACGAAACCGACATGGCCGAGGGACTCAAGGCGATGGCGCTCGCCGGTCACGGCGTCGCGTTCCTGCCGCATAGCGCGGTCGAAGATGCGGTGACTGAAGGCCGGCTGATCCGCCTCGATCGCGCGACGCGGGGCACGCCCGAAGGGCAGCTAACGCTCAGCATGGAGATTCGCCTGTATCGCGACAAGCTCGCCGCGAAAAGCGACGACGCCCGCCAGCTACTCGTGCGGCAGTTATGGGACGTGGTGTCGGAGGCACTCAGGCAGAGCGCCGCCTGAAACGCGGCACAACACTCAGGCTCGGACCTGCGTGGCGACGACGCGAATTTGCGCGTTTCAGAACGTTATGCAAGAAAAACATAATGAGATAAGGAAACGGCATTGGATTTCAATACGGCGATTTTCCACAATGCCCGTATTCGATCAAACGCCGGAGCGTTCATGTCATCCCAGCAAGAAGCCGCACAATCGATCCAGGCCGCCTCAACGTTGCAGTCCATTCCGTCCTACCTCAATCGCGAAGACCTCGGCCCCTGGGGCAACTATCTGCGTCAGGTCGACCGCGTCGCGCCGTATCTCGGTTCGCTGTCCCGCTGGCTTGAAACCCTGAAGCGCCCGAAGCGCATTCTGATCGTGGATGTGCCCATCGAACTCGATAACGGCACGGTCGCCCACTTCGAGGGCTATCGCGTGCAGCACAACGTGTCGCGCGGTCCGGGCAAGGGCGGCGTGCGCTATCACCAGGACGTTACGCTCTCCGAAGTGATGGCGCTTTCCGCGTGGATGTCGGTGAAGAACGCGGCGGTGAACGTGCCGTACGGCGGCGCGAAAGGCGGCATCCGTGTCGATCCGCGCACGCTGTCGCGTGGCGAGCTCGAGCGCGTGACGCGCCGCTATACGAGCGAGATCGGCATCATCATCGGACCGAATACCGACATTCCCGCGCCGGACGTGAACACGAACGAGCAGATCATGGCGTGGATGATGGATACGTACTCGATGAATCAGGGCCAGACGGCCACTGGCGTCGTGACAGGCAAGCCGATCACGCTCGGCGGCTCGCTCGGCCGTCGCGAGGCGACCGGCCGCGGCGTGTTCGTGGTGGGCTGTGAAGCGGCTCGCCGCATCGGTTTCGACATCGAAGGCGCGCGTATTGCGGTGCAGGGCTTCGGCAACGTCGGCGGCATCGCCGCGCGTCTGTTCCAGGAAGCGGGCGCGAAGGTGGTCGCGGTGCAGGACCATACCGGCTCGGTATACAAGTCCACCGGCATCGACGCGGTCGCTTTGCTCGCTCACGTCGCGAAGACGGGCGGCGTCGGCGGCTTTGCCGAAGCTGACGCGATCACCAGCGAAGAGTTCTGGACGGTCGAATCGGACATCCTGATTCCGGCGGCGCTGGAAAATCAGATCACCGAAAAGAACGCCGGCAAGATCAACACGAAGATCATCGTCGAAGGCGCGAACGGCCCGACCACCACGGCAGCCGACGACATCCTGCACGATCGCGGCATCCTCGTGATTCCGGACGTGGTCGCGAATGCAGGCGGTGTGACAGTGTCATATTTCGAATGGGTGCAGGACTTCTCGAGCTTCTTCTGGACCGAGGACGAGATCAACGAGCGCCTCGAGCGCGTGATGCGCGAAGCGTTCGCGGCGGTGTGGCAGGTGTCGAGCGAGCAGAACGTGTCGGTGCGCACGGCGGCGTTCATCGTCGCGTGCAAGCGGATTTTGCAAGCGCGCGAAATGCGTGGCTTGTATCCCTGATCGACTCTGTCCTATCTTGTTTGAAATGGCGGTTGCGCGGCCCGGTTTCCGGGCCGGGAGGCGCAACCGCCGCAATTTGTGCATCAGCGCGGTCCACAAGACGGCGTGTTTGACCGGCGGGCGGCATCCTATCGATGCCGCCCGCCTTCTCATATGCGCGAAACGGCTGTGCGACGGCGCCGCGTACCCGTCGCGGCGTGCGCGCAACAGAATGGTTAATAGCCATACTTTCAGAAAAATTACTTTGTTACACTGGCGCCGGTTCTTGCCAAGGAGATCAGGATGAAGATTAAAAAAGCTGCGCTGCTGCTCGCGACTCTCGGACTATTTACGGTTGGCGCGCACGCGCAAGACTCGGGCACGTTGAAAAAAATCAAGGACACGGGCGTCATTTCGCTGGGTCATCGCGAATCGTCGATTCCGTTCTCCTATTACGATGAGAAGCAGAACGTGATCGGCTACTCGCAGGATTACGCGCTGAAAGTGGTCGAGGCCGTCAAGCAGAAGCTGAACATGCCGAATCTGAAGGTGAAGCTCGTGCCGGTCACGTCGCAGAACCGCATTCCGCTCGTGCAGAACGGCACGGTCGACATCGAGTGCGGCTCCACCACGAACAATCTCGAGCGCCAGCAACAGGCCGCATTCACCAACACGATTTTCGTGATCGGCACGCGCCTGATGACCAAGAAAGATTCCGGCATCAAGGATTTCCCGGACCTCAAGGGCAAGACCGTCGTGACGACCGCCGGCACCACGTCCGAGCGCCTGCTTCGCAAGATGAATCAGGACAAGAGCATGGGCATGAACATCATCAGCGCGAAGGATCACGGCGAGTCGTTCCTGACGCTGTCGACGGGCCGCGCCGCCGCGTTTATGATGGACGACGCGCTGCTCGCCGGCGAGCGCGCGAAGTCGAACAATCCGGGCGATTTCGTGATCGTCGGCACGCCGCAATCGCGTGAGGCGTACGGCTGCATGCTGCGCAAGAACGACCCCGACTTCAAGAAGGTCGCCGACGACGCGATCGCGAAGGTGCAGACGTCGGGCGAAGGCGAACAGATCTATAAGCGCTGGTTCGAGTCGCCGATCCCGCCGAAGGGCCTGAACCTGAACTTCCCGATGAGCGACGACATGCGTGCGCTGTTCAAGAATCCGAACGACAAGGCAATCGACTAAACCCTAGCTGTCTTTTCGACACTTTCGAAACGCTGAACGGAACGGAAGGGGCCACGCGCTTCTTCCGTTTCTTTTTGCCGGAGTCTTGGTCATGTCATATCACTGGAACTGGGGCATTCTGCTGAGTCCGGTCTCCACGGGCGAGCCGACCACCTATCTGGGCTGGCTGTTGTCGGGGCTGTGGGTGACGGTCACCGTGTCGTTGTCGGCATGGGTGATCGCGCTCGTCGTCGGCTCGTTCTTCGGTGTGCTGCGCACGGTGCCGAACAAATGGGCGTCGGGCGTCGGCACCGTCTACGTCGCGATTTTCCGCAACATTCCGCTGATCGTGCAGTTCTTCATCTGGTATCTGGTGATACCCGAGTTGCTGCCTGTGTCGATCGGCAACTCGTTCAAGCAATTACCGCCGGGCGCGCAGTTCTTTTCGTCGTCGATCGTGTGTCTCGGGCTCTTCACCGCCGCGCGCGTGTGCGAGCAGGTGCGCTCGGGCATCAACGCGTTGCCGCGCGGCCAGCGCGCGGCCGGTCTCGCGGTGGGCTTTACGCAATGGCAGACGTATCGCTACGTGCTGCTGCCGGTCGCGTACCGCATCATCGTGCCGCCGCTCACCTCCGAGTTTCTGAACATCTTCAAGAACTCCGCGGTCGCCTCGACGATCGGTCTGCTCGATCTGTCTGCGCAGGCGCGCCAACTCGTCGACTATACGTCGCAAACTTACGAGTCGTTCATCGCGGTCACGGTCGCATACATGCTGATCAATCTGATCGTGATGCAACTGATGCGCTGGGTCGAATTGAAGGCCCGGCTGCCCGGCTATATCGGAGGCAAGTGATGCATCATTTCGACTGGAGCGGTATTCCGGGCGCGCTGCCTACGCTATGGACCGGCGCGATCATCACGCTCAAGATCACGCTGATCGCGATCGTGTTCGGCATCATCTGGGGCACCATTCTCGCGATGTTTCGGCTGTCGTCGATCAAGCCGCTCGGATGGTTCGCGCAGGGTTACGTGACGCTTTTTCGTTCGATCCCGCTCGTAATGGTGCTGCTGTGGTTCTTCCTGATCGTGCCGCAGGTGCTGCAAAGCGTGCTCGGTCTGTCGGCCGACATCGACATCCGGCTCGCCTCGGCGATGGTCGCGTTCTCGCTGTTCGAGGCCGCGTATTATTCCGAGATCATCCGCGCCGGCATTCAGTCGGTGCCGCGCGGCCAGGTCAACGCGTCGTTCGCGCTCGGCATGACCTATGGGCAGGCGATGCGCCTGATCGTGCTGCCGCAGGCGTTCCGCGCGATGGTGCCGCTGCTGCTCACGCAAGGTATCGTGCTGTTTCAGGACACCTCGCTCGTCTACGTGATCAGCCTCGCCGACTTCTTCCGCACGGCCACGAATATTGGCGATCGTGACGGCACGAACGTCGAAATGGTACTGTTCGCGGGCGCGTGTTATTTCGTGATCTGCGTGATCGCGTCGAGCCTCGTCAAAGGTCTTCAGAAAAAGGTCGCAAGATGATCTCTATCAAGAATGTTTCGAAATGGTACGGCCAGTTCCAGGTGCTGACCGACTGCACGACGGAAGTCAAAAAGGGCGAAGTGGTCGTGGTGTGCGGGCCGTCCGGTTCGGGCAAGTCCACGCTGATCAAGACCGTCAACGGACTCGAGCCGTTCCAGAACGGTGAGATCGTCATCAACGGCCAGTCGCTGACCGACAAGAAAACCAATCTGTCGAAGCTGCGCTCGAAGGTCGGCATGGTGTTCCAGCACTTCGAGCTGTTCCCGCATCTGTCGATCGTGCAGAACCTGACGCTCGCGCAGGTCAAGGTGCTCGGCCGCTCGAACGACGAGGCGACCACGAAGGGCCTGAAGCTGCTCGATCGCGTCGGTCTGCGCGCGCATGCAGACAAGTATCCGGGGCAGTTGTCCGGTGGCCAGCAGCAGCGCGTGGCGATTGCGCGTGCACTCTCCATGGACCCGATCGCGATGCTGTTCGACGAGCCGACCTCGGCGCTCGATCCGGAGATGATCAACGAAGTGCTCGACGTGATGGTCGAACTCGCGCAGGAAGGCATGACGATGATGTGCGTGACGCACGAAATGGGCTTCGCGAAGAAGGTCGCGCATCGCGTGATCTTCATGGACCAGGGCTTGATCGTCGAAGACGACCGCAAGGAAGACTTCTTCGCGAATCCGAAGTCGGATCGCGCGAAGGATTTTCTCGCGAAGATTCTGCACTGAGGGTTGGCGCGCAGGCCTCGTTTCGGGGCTCGCGCGGGACGAAAAAAAGCCGCTCCGTGGAGCGGCTTTTTGTTGCGCAGGCGTAGGGTGAAGGCTGCGGCTTACGACTCGAACGCTGCCGCGTCATCGGCGGCTTCGAGATCGGGTTCGCTGTCGGGGGAAAGCGTGGTTCCGCTCGTGCCCACCGCGTGCGCGCCGTTCGACGCCGCGATCGTCGTGGCCGACGCCGATGCGTCGAGCGCCGGATTGCGCAACTTTTCGAGCACCGACTGCGGCACCGGGATATTGGCGCGGCCGATCACGTCGCCATGCTGGAACATCAGCAGATCGCCGGGCTTGAACGCGGTCCACACTTCGTTGTCGGTCAGCGGCTTGGTCGCGATCACCGCGACGCGGTCTTCGGGCGTCGTGTATTTGGCGAAATCGATCGACACGTCCGCGTCGACCAGATGCGCGGTCGAAAACGGCCAGCGACGCACGAGGTAATGCAGATGCGTCGAGCAATGCGCGAACAGCGCCTGGCCATTCGACATCAGGAAATTGAACACACCGTACTGCGTGATTTCACGCGCGAGCGTCTCGAGCGCGGCAAACAGTTCATCAAGCGGCGGCTGCTGCGCGCCCGGAAAAGCCTTACGCAAACCTTCCAGCAGCGCGCAGAACGAGAGTTCGCTGTCGGTCGTGCCGACCGGCTGATACACGCCGTTCAGCTCCGGCGCGTAGGCCTGCAGATCGCCGTTATGCGCGAAGATCCAGTGACGTCCCCACAGTTCGCGCATGAACGGGTGGCAGTTTTCGAGCAGGATATGCCCTTGCGTCGCCTTGCGGATGTGCGCGATCGTGTTTTTCGATTTGATCGGGTAGCGCTTGACCATCTCCGCGATCGGCGACGTGGCCGACGATTGATGATCGATGAACAACCGGCAGGCTTTGTCTTCAAAGAAAGCGATTCCCCAGCCGTCGGCATGGTGATCGGTGACGCCGCCGCGCGCCGCAAAGCCGGTGAAGGAAAACGTGACGTCCGTCGGCGCGGCGCAGTTCATTCCGAGAAGTTGGCACATGTTGCAGGTGAGCCTGTGAACGGAGCGAGCCGTTACAATGATGATTTTTCAAGCATATCACCGAGCCGAACACGCCAAATAGCGAAATTGACCTGTGTTTGGGCCGCTACAACGCGGTTTGACCGGTCGATCAGCGAGGCGCGCGAAGTCTCGTATTCCTGCCATGACTGCTTCCAACGTTTCCCCCGATTCCGTCACGCTGGTCCGCCCGGACGACTGGCACCTGCACGTGCGCGACGGCGCGATGCTCGCGGCCGTGCTGCCTGACACCGCGCGCCAGTTCGGGCGCGCAATCATCATGCCGAACCTGAGACCGCCGGTCACCACGACCGGGATGGCCAGCGCGTACCGCGAGCGCATCATCGCCGCGATTCCCGAGGGCGCGATATTCGAGCCGCTGATGACGCTGTACCTGACCGACAACACGCCGCCCGACGAAATCCGCCGCGCGCGCGAAAGCGGCTTCGTGCACGGCGTGAAGCTATACCCGGCGGGCGCGACGACGAACTCCGACGCCGGCGTCACCGATTTGATGAAGTGCGCGAAGACGTTGGAAGTGATGCAGGAAGTCGGCATGCCGCTGCTCGTGCATGGCGAGGTGACGGATTCGGACATCGATCTGTTCGATCGCGAGAAGGTCTTTATCGACCGCGTGATGATGCCGCTGCGCCGTGCGTTTCCGGCGTTAAAGGTCGTCTTCGAGCACATCACGACGAAAGACGCGGCCGACTACGTCCGCGAAGCGGGCGTCACGCCGGAACTGCTTGGCGCTACCATCACTGCGCACCATCTGCTGTACAACCGCAACGCGATTTTCCAGGGCGGCATCCGTCCGCATTACTACTGCCTGCCGGTGCTCAAACGCGAGACGCATCGCGTCGCGCTGGTCGAGGCAGCGACCTCGAGCAATCCGCGCTTCTTCCTCGGCACCGACAGCGCGCCGCATCCGAAGGGGCTGAAGGAGCACGCGTGCGGCTGCGCCGGCTGCTACACGGCGCTGCACGCGCTCGAGCTCTACACCGAAGCGTTCGACAAGGCCGGCGCGCTCGACAAGCTCGAAGGCTTCGCGAGCTTCCACGGTCCGGACTTCTATCGTCTGCCGCGCAATACGGGGAAGGTCACGCTGCGTCGCGAGGAATGGACGCTGCCGGCCGAGCTGCCGGCCGGCGATACGCCGGTCGTACCGCTGCGAGGCGGCGAGTCGATCGGTTGGCGTCTCGTTTAAGGACGCGGTAGATGCGCGAGCGTGAGGCGGGGCCGCGCGCTGCGGATGACGACGTGGCGGCGACAGTGAAGGCTGCGCGCGGCATGGCACCCAAGCCTCTGCCACCAGGCTTCGCCGCAATCGACTGGTCGAAGCCTTGGTTCGCGCAATTCGCCGCGCGCGGTCAGCGCTGGCAGCAAGCCGCTCTGGCCGGCTACGCGGACCTGCTCGCCGCGATGAACGCCGACGCCGCTCGGATTCAACCGACCACCGGCCGCGGCCAGCGTCTCGCGTTCATCGCGCAGGGCGATCTGCCACCGGGCGCCGCGTACGAGGGACATATCGCGTCGACCGGTTGCGTGCCGACGCGCCACAATCTGCACGACTTCTTCAACGGTTCGATGTGGTTCGCGTTTCCGCGCATCAAGGCGGCGCTGAACGCGCGCCAGTCTGCGGAACTCGACGTGCTGGGTGTTGGCCCGACGCGTGGCGGCGTGCGCGATATGCTGACCCTCTTCGACGAAAACGCGCTGCTGTTCGCTTGCGCCGATCCTTCGCTGTGCGCCGCGCTACACGGCTTCGACTGGCAGACGCTGTTCGTCGCGCGGCGCGACGCGTGGGGACGCGGCTGCGAAGTGCGTTGTTTTGGCCATGCGCTGCTGGAAAAGCTGATCGCGCCGTTCAAGGGCTGCACCGGACATGCGTGGATCGTCGAGGTGCCGCCCAACTATTTCGAATGGGACCCGCGCGCAACGCGTGGCTCGACGAGGCGGTCAGCGCGGCGCTGCTCGGCACCGACGCCTTGACCAGCCGCATGTTCGCGCCGCTGCCCGTGCTCGGCATTCCGGGCTGGTGGCCCGAAAATGAATCACCGACCTTCTACGACGACACGTCCGTGTTCCGAGCGGGGCGGCGCAAACGCTAGGTGCATCCCCGTTCGGTGTTAAAATCCGCTCCAGCAAAGCAGGCTAGGCAGTCGCGGCCTCGACGGCTTCGGCCAACGAGGGCGAGGAAAGTCCGGACTCCACAGGGCAGGGTGATGGCTAACGGCCATCCGTGGCGACACGCGGAACAGGGCAACAGAAAGCAAACCGCCGATGGCCCGGCGCAAGCCGGGATCAGGTAAGGGTGAAACGGTGCGGTAAGAGCGCACCGCGGCTGTCGCAAGGCAGACCGGCACGGTAACCTCCACCCGGAGCAATTCCAAGTAGGCAGGCGCGCATCTTCGCGATGCAGGACGGGGCCCCCGTCTCGTCTGCGGGTAGGAAGCTTGAGCGCGTCAGTAATGGCGCGCCTAGAGGAATGGCTGCCACGCGCGTCGCGTCTTCGGACCCGGCGCGTGCACAGAATCCGGCTTATCGGCCTGCTTTGCCGGTGAATTAGAAAAGCCGGCGTCCGTTGGGACGCCGGCTTTTTCATTTGGGGCGCGGATGGTGGCCGAGGCCGCTATCGCGCTCAGAGCGCGACGATGTCGAACGAATGCGTGAGCTCGGCGGTCTTCGCGATCATGATCGACGCCGAGCAGTACTTGTCGTGCGACAGATTGATCGCGCGCTCGACGGTCGCCGGATTCAAATTCTTGCCCGTCACCGTGAAGTGGAAGTGGATCTTCGTGAACACCTTCGGATCTTCGCTCGCGCGTTCGGCCTTCAGCGTCACCGAGCAGCCGGCGATCTCCTGGCGGCTCTTCTTCAGGATCATCACGACATCGTAGGCGGTGCAGCCTCCGGTGCCGAGCAGCACCATTTCCATCGGACGCGGTGCGAGGTTGCGCCCACCACCTTCGGGTGCGCCGTCCATCGCGACCAGATGACCGCTGCCCGTCTCGGCCGCGAACGCCATCCCGTCTTGCCCTATCCAGCTTACTTTGCATTCCATGCTGTCACTCCCACCGCGCATCGCTTCGTCGAGACGGCATTGTAGCCCGGTGTCCAACAATTAGCGCACGCTGAGCGCATCCGAGTTTATGCTGCGTGGGTGCCTTCTTGCTGCAGTGCAAAATGGGCGGGCGGTTGGCGAATTCCCTGCGTCCGCCAGGGTTTTACTCTAGGGGGAAGTCTGACGCGACTTGGATGCTTCAATCGTTAGTAATTGATACAAAAGAAGTTTCGCTAAACGTAGTCTGCGCACCTTCTCTGCCACATTATGAAAACACATTTCGTAATGCGGATGTTCTTGCGTCGCACAAGGACGGCACTTATAATTCATCTCATCGTTGCAGCAGTTTTGCAACCTCCGCTGTCTCCTCCCACCTCCTCCTTTGGTGGATTAAACCCGCACCGCTTGTTCGGGTTTTTTTTCGCCCGCGGTTGCCCGGCGTTTCGCCCCGTTTTCAGACCGCTCGCGGCAAGCGCATCGCACATTTTGACTTGCGAGCACAAATTCCTTTATAATTCAGGGCTTTTCCGCATCCGCGCCCGCGGAGGAAGAACCAGGGAGAGCCTGCACGCGCCTCGATGCGCACATTACAAGCAGGAAAGAACACATTGGGCGCAGCAATTTTTTTGGATCGATCATGAAGACGTTTTCCGCAAAAGCCCATGAGGTGACGCGCGAATGGTACGTGATTGACGCGACGGATAAGGTTCTCGGGCGTGTCGCCAGCGAAGTGGCACACCGTCTTCGCGGCAAGCACAAGCCTGAATTCACTCCCCACGTCGACACTGGTGATTTCATCATCGTTATCAACGCCGGCAAGCTGAAGGTCACGGGCAACAAGGTTACCGACAAGAAGTACTACCGTCACTCGGGTTACCCGGGCGGTATCTATGAAACGACGTTCGGCAAGATGCAGGAACGCTTCCCGGGCCGCGCGCTCGAGAAGGCGGTCAAGGGCATGCTGCCGAAGGGCCCGCTCGGCTACGCGATGATCAAGAAGCTGAAGGTCTACGCTGAAGCAACGCATCCGCATTCGGCGCAACAGCCGAAGGCGCTTGAGATCTAAGGGGAGCCCACATGATCGGTAACTGGAATTACGGCACGGGCCGCCGCAAAAGCGCCGTCGCACGTGTGTTCATCAAGGCAGGCAAGGGCGATATCGTTGTGAACGGCAAGCCCATCGCCGACTACTTCTCGCGCGAAACGTCGCTGATGATCGTGCGTCAACCGCTGGAACTCACGAACCACGGTGTCACGTTCGACATCAAGGTCAACGTGACGGGCGGCGGTGAAACGGGGCAAGCCGGTGCGGTTCGCCACGGCATCACCCGCGCGCTGATGGACTATGACGCGACGCTGAAGCCGGAACTGTCGAAGGCTGGCTTCGTCACGCGTGACGCTCGTGAAGTCGAACGCAAGAAGGTCGGCTTCCACAAGGCACGTCGCCGCAAGCAGTTCTCGAAGCGATAATCGTTTCGGGCGCGAACCGGCCTTCACGCCGGTTTGTAGCAAAAGCCGCCAACGCCGTGCGCGAAGGCGGCTTTTTTTTGTGGCTTGCCGGGTTCGTAGGCCGGTCTCGTTCGCTCAAGCGGCATCGTCTCGCCTTGCATCGACCTTGCAGCAAGAGCCCATTGATTTTGTGGGCTTCAGCACGATATCCGGAACAGCCCTACAATATCGGTTAAAGCTATTTGGAGAGTTCGAATGAACGCAGTCACCGACACCCCCGTGACCGAGATGCCGGCCCCCTTCGTCTTTACCGACGCAGCGGCTGACAAGGTCAAGCAACTGATCGATGAGGAAGGCAACCCGGAGCTCAAGCTGCGCGTGTTCGTGCAGGGCGGCGGCTGCTCGGGCTTCCAGTACGGCTTCACGTTTGACGAAGCGATCAACGAAGACGACACCGTGATGAACAAGAGCGGCGTCCAGCTGCTGATCGACTCCATGAGCTACCAGTACCTGGTCGGCGCAGAGATCGACTACAAGGACGACATCAACGGCGCGCAGTTCGTCATCAAAAACCCGAACGCGAGTACGACCTGCGGCTGCGGTTCGTCGTTCTCGGTCTGAGCGGACAGGGTCTTCGTGCCACAGTGAAAACGGCGCCTCGGCGCCGTTTTTTTATTGTTTTCGCGCTGCAGAGGCAACCCGCGACGTCAAAAGGCGTGGGTTTGTTCGCATCGGCCTTTTCTTAGCGCGGATAAATAGCCCCCAACACCCGCTCCGCCGATGCCCCGGTCACGCTTGGCAGACTGCCCGGCAGACGCGCGATGCAGCGCATCGCGAGCCACGCGAACGCGAGCGGTTCGACCTGGCTCGGCGGCACGCCGAGCGCGTCGGTCGTCATCACGGGCACGCCGCCTACGCCGCTATCCTGGAGCGCCTGCTGCAACGCCTTCATGATTTCCGGATTGCGCGCGCCGCCGCCGCACACGTACACGGCGCGCGCGTCGGATGCATGCCGCTCGATCTCGCGCGCGACCGTCACCGCGGTCAGCGCGACCAGCGTCGCCTGTACATCGGCGGGCGCGAGCGCAGCGAAGGGCGTGAGCTTCTCATCGAGCCATGCGGTGTTGAACAGATCGCGCCCGGTGCTCTTGGGCGGCTGCTCGGCGAAGAATGGTTCGTCGAGCAACGCGTTCAGCAGCTTGCGATCGATCTGGCCGCTCGCCGCGAAATGACCGTTTTCGTCGAATGGCTTGCCGAGATGGCGCTCGGCCCACGCGTCGAGCAGCGCGTTCGCCGGGCCGCAGTCGAAGCCGCGCACGCCGCCGGTCGCGTTCAGGATCGTGATGTTGCTGATGCCGCCAAGATTGCAGACGACGCGCGTTTCGTTCTTCGCACCGAAGATCGTCGCGTGAAAAGCAGGCACGAGCGGCGCGCCCTGGCCGCCGGCCGCGACGTCGCGGCTGCGGAAATCGGCGATCACGTCGATATGCAACATTTCCGCGAGCAGGGCCGGGTTGTTGATCTGCCGCGTATAGCCTTTTTCCGGCCGATGCCGCACGGTCTGCCCGTGCACGCCGATCGCGCGGACGTTATCGGCCGATACGCGGCTGTCGCGCAGCAAATCGTGGCAGCACACCGTGTAGCGCGTCGCGAGCGCGTTGGCGGCGAGCGCCTCGCGCTCGATCTCGTTGTCGCCCGGCTGCTGCAGCGCGAATAGCGCCTCGCGGATGCCGGCCGAAAAGCCGACAAACGCCTCGGCCAGCACCTCGGGCGGCTTCCCTTTGGCAAACCGGACAGCCACGCCGTCCACACCGTCCATGCTGGTTCCCGACATCAGTCCGAAATAGATGCCGTCTGCGGGGTCTTGCGCCACGTCGCTGCTCCTGTCGATGTTCATTGCGATTCGTTGTAGCAGATTATCGGCGCAAGCGCGGCCGAAGATAAGCGCGTCGCGGCTGTCGCGCGTGCGTCAGCACCGGCTCGCCGCCGCGGCGCTGCCGGCGAAGGTGGCGCGGGCGGCCACAACACCGCTCGTCGCGAGGCCGGGCGGGCGCGTCAGGGGGCGCGGCGGCGCGCATCTATGGGACAATCCTGTTTTTTCGCGACTTCAAGTTTCCAGCATGAGCACCGAGTCCACCCAGCCCAATCCCGCCTCCGCCTTCCCGATCACCGACGAAGTCCGTCACGCGCTCGCCGTGACCAGGCGCGGCGTCGACGAACTGCTGATCGAGGACGAATTCGCGCAAAAACTCGCGCGCAGTGCGGCTACGGCCAAACCGCTGCGTATCAAGCTCGGGCTCGATCCAACCGCGCCCGACATCCACATCGGCCACACGGTCGTGCTGAACAAGATGCGCCAACTGCAGGACCTCGGCCACACGGTGATTTTCCTGATCGGCGATTTCACGTCGCTGATCGGCGATCCGTCCGGGCGTAACGCGACCCGCCCGCCGCTGACGCGCGAGCAGATCGAATCGAACGCGAAGACCTATTTCGAGCAGGCCGCGCTCGTGCTGGATCGCGACAAGACCGAGATCCGCTACAACAGCGAATGGTCGATGCCGCTCGGCGCCGATGGCATGATCAAGCTCGCGTCGCGCTACACGGTCGCGCGCATTCTCGAGCGCGAGGACTTCACGAAGCGCTTCCAGGGCGGCGTGCCGATCTCGATTCACGAATTCCTGTACCCGCTGATGCAGGGCTACGACTCGGTCGCGTTGAACGCGGACCTGGAACTCGGCGGCACGGACCAGAAGTTCAATCTGCTGGTCGGTCGCGAACTGCAGAAGCAGTACGGCCAGGAGCAGCAGTGCATCCTGACGATGCCGCTGCTCG
This sequence comes from Paraburkholderia sp. WC7.3g, assembly GCF_050436345.1. NCBI lineage: Bacteria > Pseudomonadati > Pseudomonadota > Betaproteobacteria > Burkholderiales > Burkholderiaceae > Paraburkholderia > Paraburkholderia sp. WC7.3g. Next base: position 4,088,908 of record NZ_JBNDMA010000002.1, on the reverse strand, counting down.
AAGGGCTCGACGGCGTCGAGAAGATGTCGAAGTCGAAGAACAACTACATCGGTATCAGCGAAAAGCCGACCGACATGTTCGGCAAGCTGATGAGCATCTCGGACACGCTGATGTGGCGTTACTTCGAACTGCTGTCGTTCCGCCCGCTGGACGAGATCGCCGGCTTCAGGCGCGAAGCTGACGCCGGCCGTAACCCGCGCGATTTCAAGGTGATGCTCGGCCAGGAAATCGTCGCGCGTTTCCACTCGCAGGCGGACGCCGAGCGCGCGCTCGAGGACTTCAATCATCGCGCGAAGGGCGGCGTGCCCGACGATATCCCGGCGGTGGCGCTCGCGGGCGCACCGCTTGCGATCGGCCAGCTGCTGAAGCAGGCGAACCTCGTGCCGTCGACGAGCGAGGCGCTGCGCAACATCGAACAGGGCGGCGTGAAGATCGACGGTACGGCGGTGTCCGACAAGGGGTTGAAGGTCGAAGCGGGCGAGTACGTCGTGCAGGTCGGCAAGCGCCGCTTCGCGCGCGTGACGCTGACGGCGTGATCGCGCTGATCCAACGCGTGCGGCGCGCCGAAGTGCGCGTCGCCGATCGTGTGACCGGCGCGATCGACGCAGGCCTGCTCGCGCTCGTCTGCGCGGAGCGCGGCGACACCGAAGCGGCGGCCGACAGGCTGCTCGCCAAAGTGCTCGGCTACCGGGTGTTCAGCGACGCGGCCGGCAAGATGAACCTGTCGGTGCAGAACCTCGACGGCGCCGGGCGCGCGGGCGGACTGCTGCTCGTGTCGCAGTTCACGCTCGCGGCCGATACCAATAGCGGCCTGCGTCCGAGCTTCACGCCGGCCGCGCCGCCCGACGAGGGCAAGCGCCTGTTCGACTACTTCGTCGCGGCCGCGCGCGCGAAGCATCCGATCGTCGAGACGGGCGAGTTCGGCGCGGATATGCAGGTGTCGCTCGTCAACGACGGGCCGGTCACCTTCTGGTTGCAGACCAACGCGTGATCGGGCGATAACGCGCGCCGCCGCCGCACGCGAGGCGCGCCGCTGCATTTTGCGACAATAGCCGCTCGACACACCCGCGAACGGCAACCCTCTCTCATGACGACGCAGATCCTGTTCATCCGGCACGGCGAAACCGACTGGAACCGCATCAAGCGCATTCAAGGCCACATCGACATACCGCTCGCGACGACGGGCGTCGCGCAAGCGAAACGTCTCGCGCAGCGCCTCGCCGATGAGGCGAAGCAGGGCGCGCGGCTCGACGCGATCTATTCGAGCGACCTGCAGCGCGCGCAGCAGACCGCGCAGCCGATCGGCGAGGCGCTCGGCCTGCCGCTGCAATCGCGCGAGAATTTGCGCGAACGCTCGTACGGCGCGTTCCAGGGCCATGACAGCGACGAGATCGCGCTGCGTTTTCCCGGCGAATACGCACAGTGGCAAACCCGCGATCCCGGCTTCGCGCCGCCCGAGGGCGAGTCGCAACGCGTGTTCTACCACCGCATCGTGCATGCGATCGAGCCGCTCGTCGCCGCGCATCCGGGCGGGCGCATCGCGTGTGTCACGCATGGCGGCGTGCTCGACTGCGTGCGCCGCTTTGCAACCAGTATGCCGCTCAACGCACCGCGCGATTACCCGTTACTGAACACCAGCCTGAACATCGTCGATTACGTGAACGGTCGCGCGACGATCGTGTCGTGGGCGGACGTATCGCATCTCGACGCGGGCAGCGCCGACGACGATGGTTTCACCGACGACGATGGTTTCAGTAAGGGACCGGAGTCGAACCGCTAACCAGAGCAGGCGATGGCCCTACCCGCGCGCCGTGTTCAGTCCTGCTGTCGCGCCGCCGCCGCGCGCCGCCGCGCCCGCTTCGATACCCCATTGACCAGCGCCCAGCGAATCATCGGCGCGACGACCCGCACGCCAGGCCGCATGAACGTTCGACGCAGCGCCGCGTGGCGACTCAGGCCGAGCATCGTCTGCGCCCAGTCGGGCAACAGATCGATCCCGGCGTTGAGCATCAGCATGCCGGCGGGCCGCATCGCGAAGCTCGGTGCCGGCGCGTTCATCAGGATCGTGACGACTTCGCGCGTGCGCTCGCTGGCGACGAGCGCGGGCCGCATCGCGAGCAGGTACGCCTCGATTTCGGCGCGCGAGCGCGGAATCTCGACGGCGCCGAGCATTTCCGCGATGCGCGCGGTTTCCGCAAAGTATTGATCCTGCGCGGCGACGGACAGCACCGGGTTCACATAGCGCAGATGCGCGGTCATGAAGCTCGACACTTCGGCGACGTGCACCCACGTCAGCAGCGCGGGCTCGCTCGCGCGATACGCCTGGCCGTCCGGCGCGACGCCGGTCACGTCGAGATGGATGCGCTTCACGCGCTCGATCAGCGCGAGCGCATCGTTCTTGCTGCCGTATGTCGTGCCGGCGATGAACGTCGCCGTGCGACGCAGCCGGCCCAGGATGTCGGTGCGAAAGCTCGAGTGATCCCAGACGCCCGCGAGCGCGAGCGGATGCAGCGCCTGCAGCAGCAGCGCGCTGATGCCGCCCGTCATCATCGACGTGAAGTCGGCGTGGACTTTCCAGCACACGGAGTCGGGCCCGAACAGGCCCGGGTCGCCCGGCGGTGACGAGTAGTCGAGCACCGGGCCGCTGCCGGTCGTCAGATGCGTGACGCCGGCGGCGAGCTTCGAGCGCAGGCGGTGGGTGAGGCGCTGCGTGAAATTGCCGGATGGGTCGCCGGCGGGATTGACGGGTGAACGATCGGATGGGCCTGGTTGCTCGGTCTGGTCGGACATCCTGGTCGGCCTCGTTGCGTGACTCAGTTCGTGGAATCCCACAGACCCGGCAGCGCGCTCGACGAATCCGGCGCGGCCAGCCCGAAATGCCGGTACGTGAGCAGCGTGGCGACGCGGCCGCGCGGCGTGCGCTGCAGGAAGCCCTGCTGGATCAGATACGGTTCGAGCACGTCTTCGATCGTGTCGCGCTCCTCGCCGATCGCCGCGGCGAGGTTGTCGACACCGACCGGGCCGCCGTCGAACTTGTACAGGATCGCTTCGAGCAGCTTGCGGTCCATCAGGTCGAAGCCGACCGCGTCGACGTCGAGCATCCTGAGCGCGGCGTCGGCCACCTGCGCGGTGATGTTGCCGTCGGCCTTCACTTCGGCGAAGTCGCGTACGCGCCGCAGCAGGCGGTTCGCGATACGCGGCGTGCCGCGCGCGCGACGGGCGATTTCGACCGCGCCGTCCGGATGGATCTGCGCGCCGAGCAGCGCGGCCGAACGCGTGACGATGCGCGCGAGCTCCTCCGCGTTATAGAACTCGAGCCGCGCGACGATGCCAAAGCGGTCGCGCAGCGGATTGGTCAGCATACCCGCGCGCGTGGTCGCGCCGACCAGTGTGAACGGCTGCAGATCGAGCTTCACGCTGCGCGCGGCCGGCCCTTCGCCGATCATGATGTCGATCTGATAATCCTCGAGCGCCGGATACAGGATTTCCTCGACGACCGGCGAGAGCCGGTGGATTTCGTCGATGAAAAGAACGTCGTTGGCTTCGAGATTGGTGAGCAGCGCGGCGAGGTCGCCGGCGCGTTCGAGCACCGGCCCCGACGTTTGCCGCATACTGACGCCCATCTCGCGCGCGATGATGTGCGCGAGCGTGGTCTTGCCGAGGCCCGGCGGTCCGAACAGCAACACGTGGTCGAGCGATTCGGAACGGCGCTTCGCGGCCTCGATGAAGATTTCGAGCTGGCCGCGCACTTTCTCCTGCCCGACATATTCTTCGAGCTGGCGCGGACGCAGCGCGCGCTCGAACGCTTCTTCGTTCGGCGACACGGGCGTGGCCGCGATGATGCGCTCGGCGGCGAGTTTGTCGGTTTCGATCATGCGGCCATTGTACCGCGCGCGGCTTGTAGCTTAGCCCTTCGACAGCGCCTTCAACGCGAGCTTGATGCCCTCCGACACGCCCGTCCCGGCCGGCACGTTCTTGATCGCCGCGAGCGCTTCTTTTTCCGAGTAGCCGAGCGCGAGCAGCGCGTTGAGGATGTCGGACGCGTGGCCGGATGGCGACGCGGCGCCCGCCATCGCGCCGAGGTCGGCGCCGAGCTTGCCCTTCAGTTCGAGCAGCAGTCGCTCGGCGGTCTTCTTGCCGATGCCCGGCACGCGAGTCAGGCGCGCGGCGTCCTGCATCGTAACGGTCTGCGCGAGCTCGGCGACGCTCATGCCCGACAGCACCGCGAGCGCCATGCGCGCGCCGATGCCGGAAATCTTCAGCAACTCGCGGAACGTCGCACGTTCCTGCGCGGTGCCGAAGCCATACAGCAGATGCGCGTCCTCGCGCACGATCATCTGCGTGAGCAGCACGATGCGCTCGCCGGTCGACGGCAGGTTGTAGAACGTGCTCATCGGCACGTCCACTTCATAGCCGATGCCGTTGCAGTCGACGAGCAGATGCGGCGGGTTTTTTTCCAGCAGAACGCCGGCGATGCGACCGATCATGGTGGATTAGTTTTCAGAGTCGGATGGGAAAGCGCGAGTGTAGCGCAGCGGATCGGCGGCGCGGGCATAGTTGCGCTAGCCGACCAGGCGCCCGCGCCGCACCCGCAACCCCTTCTTTGCGAGCGCCGGCGCGATGCCGCCGAGCGTGCTCAGTATCGAGCCGCCGTGCGCGTGGCAGATGGCCATGCCGAGCGCGTCGGCGGCGTCGGTGCCGGGCACGCCTGACAGGCTCAGCAGGCGCACGACCATCTGCTGCATCTGCTCTTTGGTCGCGCGGCCATAGCCGACCACCGACTGTTTCAGCTGCAGGGCGGTGTATTCGGCGACCGGCACGCCGCCCGCGACGAGCCCGCAGATCGCGGCGCCGCGCGCCTGGCCGAGCAGCAGCGTCGACTGCGGATTGACGTTGACGAAGACTTTTTCGATCGCCGCCTGATCCGGCGCGTGCTCGCGGATCAGCGTCGAGATGCCCGCGAAGATGGTGCCGAGCCGCGACGGCAGATCGGCGTCGGCGGTGCGGATCACGCCGCTCGCGACATAGCGCAGTGTGTGGCCGTGTTGTTCGATCACGCCGAAGCCGGTTACGCGCAGGCCGGGGTCGATGCCGAGAATTCTCATGAGGTGCCGCACAAGCGATAAAAACCAGGTGCCTGCGATACTACAACGAACGCGGCGCGCGGCGGACCGCTCGCCGCATGCCTGGCGGAATAAAAGCGGCCAGGGCTTTGCGCAAGGAGGCGATCGAGAATGGAGCGCTACCGCAACCTCAGCGGCGACTCGGGCGTCGACGCCTACGAAATTGGCGACGATTTCATCAAGGTGCGCTTTCGGCCGGGCGTCGTGTATTGGTACACAGAGGCGAGTCTCGGCGCCGGACATGTCGCGGTGCTAAAGCGACTCGCGCGGCGCGGACAGGGTTTGGGCACGTACATTAGCCAGCATGCGCAAGTGCGGGACGGTTACGCGCGCAAAGAGCCGGACGATTGAGCGTCGTCCCAAAACAGAAGGCCCGGCGGGATAACCCGCCGGGCCTTTCTTGCCGCTACCGAAGCTCGGCCAATCAATGACGGAAGTGACGCACGCCCGTCAGCAGCATCGCGATGTTGTGCTCGTCGGCGGCGCCGACCACTTCGTCGTCACGCACCGAGCCGCCCGGCTGGATCACGCAGGTCGCGCCTGCCGCGACGACCACGTCGAGACCGTCGCGGAACGGGAAGAACGCGTCCGATGCGACCGCCGAACCGTTCAGCGTAAGACCCGCGTTCTGCGCCTTGATGCTCGCGATCCGCGCCGAGTCCACGCGGCTCATCTGGCCCGCGCCGACGCCGAGCGTCATGCCGTTCCCGCAGAACACGATCGCGTTCGACTTCACGTACTTCGCGACGCGCCATGCGAACAGCAGGTCGTCCATTTCCTTCGGCGTCGGATGACGCTTCGTGACGACGCGCAGTTCGCGCGGCTGAACGTTCTTCGAGTCGAGCGACTGCACCAGCAGGCCGCCGCCGACGCGTTTCAGATCGAACGTGTTATGGCCTTCGCCCAGCGCGATTTCGAGCAGACGCACGTTCTGCTTCACCGCGAACACCTGACGCGCTTCCGCGCTGAACGATGGTGCGATCAGCACTTCGACGAACTGCTTCGCGACCGCTTGCGCGGCCGTTTCGTCGACTTCCCGGTTGAACGCGATGATGCCGCCGAAGGCCGAGGTCGGATCGGTCTGGAACGCCTTCGAATACGCTTCGTGCGCGTTCGCGCCGATCGCGACGCCGCACGGATTCGCATGCTTGACGATCACGCAGGCCGACACGTCGAAGGTCTTCACGCATTCCCACGCCGCGTCGGAGTCGGCGATGTTGTTGTACGACAGTTCCTTGCCCTGCAACTGGTTGAAGTTGGCGAGCGCGCCGGCCGGCACCGTCAGGTCGCGGTAGAACGCCGCGCTCTGGTGCGGGTTTTCGCCGTAGCGCAGGTCCTGGACCTTTTCGAACGCCATGTTGAAGGTAGCCGGGTATTGGTTGCGCGACGAGTGCTTCAATTCGTCGGTCAGGCTCGTCAGGTAGTTCGTGATCGCGCCGTCGTACTGCGCGGTGTGCGCGTACACCTTGGTCGCGAGGCGGAAGTTCGTCTTGTACGACACCGTGTTGCCGTTCGCGCGCATTTCGTCGAGCACGACCGCGTAGTCGGCCGGATCGACCACCACCGTCACGTCGCGGTGATTCTTCGCGGCCGAGCGCAGCATCGTCGGGCCGCCGATGTCGATGTTCTCGATTGCGTCCCCGAGCGAGCACTCTTCCTTCGACACGGTCTGCACGAACGGGTACAGGTTCACCACCAGCAGGTCGATGGTCGGAATGTCGTGCTTCTCAAGCGCGGCCATGTGCTCGGGCAGATCGCGGCGCGCGAGGATGCCGCCGTGCACCTTCGGATGCAATGTTTTCACGCGCCCGTCGAGCATTTCCGGGAAGCCTGTGTAGTCGGCGACTTCGGTGACGGACAGGCCCGCGTCCGCGAGCAGTTTCGCGGTGCCGCCGGTCGACAGAATCTTGATGCCGAGGTCCGACAGCGATTTGGCGAAGTCGACGATGCCGGACTTGTCGGAAACGGAGATGAGCGCTTGCTTGATCATGATGAAGACGAAAAGCCGAAGGGGAAACGTGGCAGGGCGCAGAAACTACATCGCGCTACAGCAAACCGTGTTGTTGCAGCTTCTTGCGCAGCGTATTGCGGTTGATGCCGAGATACTCGGCGGCCAGCGACTGGTTACCGTTGGCCTGCTCGAGCACCACTTCGAGCAAGGGTTTTTCCACGCACGAAATAACCATGTCGTAGACGTCGTGCGGATTGGAGCCGTCGAGATCCTGGAAATACACGTCCAGGCTGTCGCGGACAGATTGTTCGATATTGTTCTTGCTCATGCTGCTAGTCGGTCGGTGTTGTCCTCGCTCTCGCTGTCGAGCCCGGGGTTGCCGGGCGCTTCGTCGACGTAGACGAGGCGGTCTGAGATCGCCTTTTGCGCGTCAAAGAACTCGTTGACGGCGAGGAGCTGTTCGCGCGTGGTGTCCAGCGTATTCATGCGATGCCGGAACAGGTTGGCGCCGGAAAGGCCGCGAGTGTACCAGCCGATGTGCTTGCGCGCAGTGCGAACACCGGTAAATTCCCCGTAAAAGGCGTAGTGATCTTCGAGATGTTCGTTCATGACCTGCTGGATTTCGTCGATGCGCGGCGGCGGCAGCAGCTCGCCCGTTTGCAGGAAATGCTCGATCTCGCGGAACAGCCACGGACGGCCCTGCGCGGCACGCCCGATCATGATCGCGTCCGCGCCGGTCGCGGCGAGCACCTCGCGCGCCTTTTGCGGTGATGTGATGTCGCCGTTCGCGACCACCGGAATGCGCACCGCCGCCTTTACCGCTGCGATGGTTTCGTACTCGGCGTCGCCGTGGTACAGGTCGGCGCGCGTGCGGCCGTGCACGGTCAGCATCGAAATGCCCGCCGCTTGCGCGAGACGCGCGACGTTCAGCGCGTTCTTGTTCTCGCGATTCCAGCCGGTGCGGATTTTCAGCGTGACGGGCACCGCGTCGGGCCCGACGCCGACCGCGTTGACGACCGCCTCGACGATACGCTGCACCAGCGGTTCGTTCTGCAGCAGCGCCGAGCCGGCCGCGACGTTGCAGACCTTCTTGGCCGGGCAGCCCATGTTGATGTCGATGATCTGTGCGCCGTTCGCGACGTTGTAGCGGGCGGCCTCGGCCATCATGTCCGGGTCCGCGCCGGCGATCTGCACCGCGATCGGCTCGACCTCGCCTTCGTGATTGGCGCGGCGCATGGTCTTTTCGCTCTTCCACAACTGCGCGTTCGACGCGACCATTTCCGAGACCGCGTAGCCCGCGCCGAGCCGTTTGCACAGCTGGCGGAACGGCCGGTCGGTCACGCCGGCCATTGGGGCGACGAACAGGTTGTTACGCAGATGATGGGAGCCGAGAGTAGGCATGGCGTGAGCGCGCGCCGGCGACAGGTCAGGATTTGACAATCGTGACAGCCGGCGCAGCGCGAAATGCGAGGGAAAACGGGTATTTTAGCGTTAACGGCTTATCGGGACTCGCCAACTGAAGCTCGTAACCCGTTAAATCTTCTATGAAAGTCGCGCAGCTCATAGAGCCGCGCCGCGCTTTGCTCGCCTAGCGGCGCTGGCCGAACATCATCTGCCGGGCGAGCGCGGCTTTCACCGGCGGGACGAATTCGAGTGCGGTCAGCGCGAGGCCGCGCAGTACCGCGAGCGGCGCGAAGTCGATGGTGAACAGGCGCGCGAGCGTATCGGTCGAGCCGATCGTCAGGCGCCGGTCGAGCGCCCGGCGTTGCGCGAAGGTCGCGAGCGCGAGCGGGGTCGGGCCTTCGGCCGACAGCGCATCGACGAGCGCGTGCGCGTCGCGCAAGCCCAGATTGAGGCCCTGGCCGGCGACCGGATGCAACGTCTGCGCCGCATTGCCGATCGCGACGATGTGGCCATTCACGAGCGTGTCGACCGTGTTCAGACCGAGCGGGAACGATGCGCGTCCCTTGATGTGCGTAAAGCGGCCCATGCGATCGCCGAACGCGGCGTCGAGCTCGCGCAGGAACGCCTGGTCGGAGAGCTGGGCGCGACGCGCGGCTTCGTCGGGCGCGCAGCACCAGACGAGCGCGTAGTCGGCGCCGCGCACGCCGCCCATCGGCAGCAGCGCGATCGGACCTTGCGACGTGAAGCGCTCCCATGCGACGTGCGGCTGCGGCGCGGACACGGTGACCGTGCCGACCAGCGCGGTCTGGCCGTAGTCGCGCGAGCCGGCGTTGTGTTTGGCGATGTTGCGTGCGCCGGCGTCTTCGTCCGTGGCGCGGCTGACGTTTTTCGCGTGCTTCTGATCGCCGAACAGCCCGCCCTCGGCGTTCACCAGAATCCGCGTGCGCAACCGGCGCGCGACGCCCGCGGTGGCGATCGGCAGCGTGACGCCGTCGAGTTCCTGAACCGGCGCGCCGGCCGACGTCGAGCGGAACCAGTGGACCGGCGTCGCATGCACGGCGTCGGCGAGGCCGTGCACGATCGAGCCGTAGCGCAGCACGTAGCCGAGCGCGGGCAGCCCGTGCTCGCGATGATCGATCAGCGTACGGCCGAAATGACCGCGCTGTGACACGTGGATGCGCTCGATCGCGGTGGCGTCGGCGGGCCAGCGCAGCGGCTCGAGGATCATCCGGCTGCCGTGCGAGACCGCGATCGCGCGCGGATCGGCGATCGAGTCTTCCGGCTCGCGCGCGTCGACGAGCGCGATCTTCAGCTCGCGCGTCACGCTGCGGCGCGCGAGCCAGCCGGCGAGCGCAAGGCCGACCGGCCCGGCGCCGACGATCGTCACGTCGAAATCGAACCCGTGCTGGTGGGAGGCGGGCCTCAGGATCACCGCCGATGGAGAGGCTTCGTTCATCGTGACTCAGGTCCTCGCCTGGTGAGACGCTTGATGGGCCGTGCGCGCTTCCTGCATTAGCGCCTCGATCTCGTCGGCGGCGACCGGCACGTCGCGCGTGATCAGCTCGCAGCCGGTCGGCGTGACGATCGCGTCGTCCTCGATGCGAATGCCGATGTTCCAGTAGCGCTCGGGCACACCCTCGGTCGGGCGGACGTACAGGCCCGGCTCGATCGTCAGCGTCATCGACGCGCGCAGCGTGCGCCAAGGCAGCGCGCCCGCCTCGTCGCGCGGCGCGCCGCGCTCGCGGTAGTCGCCGCAGTCGTGCACGTCCATGCCGAGCCAGTGGCCGGTGCGGTGCATGTAGTACGGCGCATAGCCGCGCTCGGCGATCACGTCGTCGACTGATGCGAACTTCGCGCGCGGCACGATGCCGGTGTCGAGGAGCCCCTGCGACAGCACGCGCAGCGCGGCCTGGTGCGGATCGTCGAAGCTCGCGCCGGCGCGCGTCGCATCGACGGCGGCCTGCTGCGCGGCCAGCACGATGTCGTAGAGCTCGCGCTGCGCTGGCGTGAAACGGCCGCTCGCCGGAAAGGTGCGCGTGATGTCGGACGCGTAGCCGTCGAGTTCGCAGGCCGCGTCGATCAGGATCAGGTCGCCGTCGCGCGTGATCGCGTTGCCGGCCGGGTAGTGCAGCACGCACGCGTTCGCGCCCGCCGCGACGATCGACGTATAGGCCGGCGCCTGCGCGCCGAACTTGCGGAACGTGTAGAGCAGTTCGGCCTCGAGCTCGTATTCGCGGATGCCGGGCCGGCACGCCGCCATCGCGCGACGATGCGCGGCCGCTGAAATCTGCCCCGCGCGGCGCATGATCGCGAGTTCGTGGTCGTCCTTGACGAGCCGCATCTCGTCGAGCAATGGCAGCAGGTCGCGCGCGGACGTGGGCGCGACGGTGCCGCTCCGGCTTTGCGCACGCACCGCGTCGAGCCAGCCGCGCACCTGTTCATCGAAATGTGCCGACGTACCGAGCGCGTAGTGCAGCGCCGGCTGGTCCGCGATGATGCGCGGCAACTGCGTGTCGAGCTCGCCGATCGGGAACGCGGCGTCGAGCCCGAACGCTTCGCGCGCGCCGTTGGGGCCGAAGCGGAAGCCTTCCCATGTCTCGCGCTCGACGTTCTTGTCGCGGCAGAACAGGATCGACGCGGGCGCGCCGGGCGCGGCGCTGGCGTCGAGCACGAGCAGCGCTTCGGGCTCGGTGAAGCCGGTCAGATAATAGAAGTAGCTGTCGTGGCGGTACGGGTAGTCGGCGTCGCGGTTGCGCAGCGCTTCCGGCGCGGTCGGGACGAGGGCGACGCCGCCACCCGCGGCGCGCAGCGCGGCGAGAACGCGCTCGCGGCGCGTGCGGTAGACGTCGATGGCGATGGTGGGTTCGGTCGGCTGGTTCATCGTGCGATTGTAGCGCCGCGATTCTGCAGGCCCTATTCTCCGCGCGCTACATTCGACTCGCTTTGTGCGGATCCCGACGGCGTGGCGGCCGCCATCATGTTGCAATCCGTCCACAGCGGGTCGGCGGGCAGTTCGGGAAGACGTTGACGGCACGTTCGTGAACGCCTTGGACCACTTATACTTTCGCCGGATTCAGAAAAAGGCAGAAGGTCATGATGAAACTCATCGGTTCGTTCGGCAGCCCGTACGTGCGCAAAGCGCGTATCGTGCTCGCCGACAAGAAGATCGACTACGAACTGGTGCCCGAGAACGTCTGGGCGCCGGATACCCGGATTCACACCTTCAATCCGCTCGGCAAGGTGCCGTGCCTCGTGATGGAAGACGGCGAGGCCGTGTTCGATTCGCGGGTGATCTGCGAATACGTCGATACGCTGTCGCCGGTCGGCAAGCTGATTCCGCCGTCGGGGCGCGAGCGCGTCGAGGTCCGCTGCTGGGAAGCGCTCGCCGACGGCGTGCTCGACGCGGCCGTGCTGATCCGTCTTGAAGGCACGCAGCGCGCGCCCGAGCAGCGCGTGGACGCATGGGTCGCGCGACAGCAGCGCAAGATCGACGAAGCGCTGATCGCGATGTCGCAGGGGCTCGGCAGCAAGCCGTGGTGCGCGAGCAATCACTACACGCTGGCCGACATTGCGGTGGGCTGCGCGCTCGGTTATCTGGACTTCCGTATGCCGCAGCTGAACTGGCGCGAAGCGCATCCGAACCTGGACAAGCACTTCCAGAAGCTGTCGCTGCGGCAGTCGTTCATCGATACAGTGCCGAAGGATTGATGAAGCTCGGATGAGCATAAAAAAAATGCGCCTGCATGTCAGGCGCATTTTTTTGCGGGTGTCGTTCGTTTGGCGTTGGCGTTGGCGTTGGCGTTACCGCTTGCCGTTGCGTCGCCGCGCGATTCCCGGTCCGAACGCGAAACCGAACGCGAGCAGCAGCGCCGACACCGCGAGCACCGTGTTGTTGCCGCTCGTCACGTAGGGCGTGTTGCCCGAGGTGCCTTGCACCGTTACGTCGAGCGAGCCGACCGTGTACGGCGTCAGGCGCCCGATCACGCGGCCGTTCGCGTCGATCGCGGCGGTCATGCCGGTGTTGGTCGCGCGCAGCATCGGCCGGCCGGTTTCGAGCGAGCGCATGCGCGCAATCTGCAGATGCTGGTCGAGCGCGATCGTGTCGCCGAACCATGCGAGATTGGTCGCATTGATCAGCACGCCGGCGGGCGTCGCGTTCTCGCGCAGCGTGCGCGCGATCTCCTCGCCGAAGATGTCCTCGTAGCAGATGTTCACCGCGACCGGCTGGTTATGCACCATGAACGGCTTTTGCACCGGCGGCCCGCGGAAGAAGTCGCCGAGCGGAATATTCATCAGGTTCACGAACCAGCGGAAGCCCCACGGCACGAATTCGCCGAACGGCACCAGATGGTGCTTGTCGTAGCGATAGATCTCGTGCGAGCCGGGCGTGACGCCGAACAGGCTGTTGGTGTAATCGACCACCCGTCCGTCCGGCGTGATCGTGCCGCCGATCGCGCCGAACAGCAGCGCGCTGCCGGTCGAATCGGTGAACCGGCGGATCGCCGCCGCGAAGTTCGGCGGCAGTTGCTGCGCGAGCACGGGGATTGCGGTTTCCGGTGTGACGATCAGATCGGCCGGCTTCGACGTAATCATCTGCTGATACTCGTCGATCGCCGCGCGCATGCCGGCTTCCTCGAACTTCATCTCCTGCTTCACGTTGCCTTGCAGCAGACGCACCGACAGCGCCGCGTTGGCGGGCGTGGTCCATTGCACCAGCGGCAGCAGCAGGCCGATCACGATCAGCGCGAGCGCGACGCCGGCAGGTACGGCGAGCGGGGCGACGCGCGGGGCGCGGCCTCGCGCGGCGCGGCCGCCGGCGTCATGATCGGCGCTGGCGCTCGGATCGCGCGATTCGTTTGCACGCCGGGAGCGCCACGACGGCAGCAGCGCCAGCAACGCCTGCACGATCAACGCGGCCGTCAGCGCGACCATCCAGCCGACGCCGTACACGCCGACCACTGGCGCAAACCCCGCGAACGGGCCGTCGACCTGCGCATAACCGGTGGCGAGCCACGGAAAGCCGGTGAATATCGTGCCGCGCAACCATTCGCCGATCGCCCACGCGCTGGCAAAGGCCAGCGCGCCGTGCCAGGTCGGCGCGAAGGGTGAGAGCGGCGCGCGCTCGTCGGCCGCGCTGTTCTGCGCATGGCCCGCGCAGAACGACCATACCCCCGCGGCGAGCGCCGGATAAACGGCGAGGTAGAGCGAGAACAGCACCAGCGCCGTGCCGGCGAGCGGCGCCGGCATGCCGCCGTAGTAGTGCATGCTCACATACAGCCACCAGACGCCGCTCACGAAGTTGCCGAAGCCGAACGCGCCGCCTGTCAGCGCGGCGCTTTTCCAGCCGGTACTGCGCGTGAGCCACGCGAAGAAGAACACGAAGATCGCGAGTTGCAGCCAGCCGCCGTGCGGCGTCGGCGCGAACGACAGCGTATTGGCCGCGCCCGCGGCCAGTGCGACGAGGTAGTGCCAGCGCGGCAGCGCGCGGCTGCGCGTGCCGTTGTCGGTGGGGGCGGCAGCGGGGGTGCTCACGCCGCGTTGCGAATGGGAAGTGATCGGGTCGGCCATTGTTGCGCGGTCGGCGGTCGGAAGTTGAAAAGGTCAAATCAGTAAGCAGCTGCGCACGCAAGAAAGTGCGCGGGCGCGCAGGCCGTGCCTCGGCCCGAGCCACCGGCTCAGGTCTGCTCGTGCTGCGTTTCCCGCTCGCGCTGACCCGCGAGCGGGTCGCGGCGCACCAGCAGCATGTGAACCTGGCGGGCGTCGCCGCGCAGGATCTCGAAGATCAGGTCGTCGAGGCGGACCTTCTCGCCGCGATGCGGCACCCTGCCGAAGTGATGCGTGACCAGCCCGCCGATCGTGTCGACTTCGTCGTCCGAGTAATGCGTGCCGAAGCTGTCGTTGAACTGCTCGATCTCGGTCAGCGCGCGCACGCGGAAGCGTCCGTCCGGCGACGCGATGATGTTGCCGCTTTCCTCGTCGAAATCGTATTCGTCCTCGATGTCGCCGACGATCTGCTCCAGCACGTCCTCGATCGTGATCAGGCCCGCAACGCCGCCGTATTCGTCGACGACCACCGCGAGGTGGTTGCGGTTCACGCGGAAGTCGTGCAGCAGCACGTTCAGCCGCTTCGACTCGGGGATGAACACAGCCGGGCGCAGCATGCCGCGCACGTCGAACTCTTCTTCGGCGTAATAGCGCAGCAAATCTTTCGCGAGCAGCACGCCGATGATGTTGTCGCGATTGCCCTCGAAGACCGGATAGCGCGAATGCGCCTTCTCCAGCACGTAGGGGATGAATTCAGCGGGATTGTCCGCGATGTTGATCGCGTCCATTTGCGCGCGCGGCACCATGATGTCGCGTGCGCTCAGTTCCGACACCTGGAACACGCCTTCGATCATCGACAACGAGTCGGCGTCGATCAGGTTGCGTTCGTGCGCGTCCTGAAGAATTTCCAGAAGTTCGGCGCGCGAGTCGGGCTCGGGCGAGATGAAGTCGGTCAGGCGCTCGAGCAGCGAGCGCTTTTCCTGCGGTTTGTCGGGTTGGCGTCCGGTATGGCGTCGACTGGGATACGTGTCGTTCATGGTAGTGCGCCCGGCGAGACTGGGCGCGCTGTTGCAGAGCATTAAGGATACACCAGGCACATGGCGGAACCGTGTCCCGCCGGGCCGGGCGATGAGCGAAGCCAGGGTGAATCGGCCGCGCCGCGACGGCGAAGCGTGGAACCATCCTAACCGATTACGCGGGCAAAAGCGCTCGCGGGCAAAAAAGTCGCGGGTGGGGTTTTTGCGGAGCCGCCGCGGTCACGCCGCCGGCTTGCAGCGCGCGAGCAGCGCTTCGAGCGCGCGGTCCGGCATGCCGCTTTCGCGCAGCGCATGCACGGTGCGGCTCACGTAATCGAACGTCGTGCCGTAGCGGCCGCTCGCGCAGCCCAGCACGGTCTGGATGATGTCGTCGCGCAGCTTGCCGGTGTAGCTCGGCACGTCGCGGCGCATCACGAATGCGAGCGCGTCGACGCGCCGGCCATCGGCGAGCACGCACGGCAGCCACGCGGGACGGTACGAACCCATCGGCATTTCACGGCGCCACAGTGCTTCCAGATGCGGCATCGAGCCGGCGGCTGCGAGCCGGAACGCCATGCCGGTGCACGAGCCGCCGCGATCGAGCGCAAGCACGAGGCCGGGCTGCTCGGGCGTGCCGCGATTCACGCGCGACCACAGATAGAGGCCACGGTGATAGCCGTGCACCTTCGAGCGCATCGACTCGACGGTGGACAGTCCCGGATTCCAGATCAGCGAGCCATAGCCGAACAGCCACAGATCGCTATTGCGGTCCCAGCCGCGCAGTGTGGATTCAAGCGACGCGCGCAGTTCGTCGTCCGTCAGAAGCCGCGATTCGCCGAGCACCGGCGGGTAGTCCGGACAGCGCACGGGGGTATCGGCTTCGGGGGACGGAGTGCTCACGGTGGGTTCGATCGGGCTGGCGTGGAGGAGGGGTGAGGCCGCGACGCAGGACGCCTATCGATAAGGGTCCGGAAAGCCGAGCTTGCCGAGGATTTCGGTTTCGAGCGCTTCCATTTCCTCGGCTTCTTGTTCGACGTCGTGGTCGTAGCCCTGCGCGTGCAGCGTGCCGTGCACGAGCAGATGCGCGTAATGCGCGGCCAGCGGCTTGCCCTGCTCGGCGGCTTCCTTCTCGACCACCGGGCAGCACAGGATCAGATCGCCGGTGACCGGTTCATCTTCCGATTCGGCATAGGCGAAGGTCAGCACGTTGGTCGCGTAGTCCTTGCCGCGATAGGTGCGGTTCAACGTGCGGCCTTCTTCCGCGTCGACGAAACGCACGGTCAGTTCGCCGTCCGCGAAGAGTGCCCCCTTGATCCAGCCGGCCACCGTCGCGCGTGGTAGCAGCGTCTTGTGTTCCGGCCAGGTTTTGGCGGCGGGGAATTGCAGGGTCAACGTCAGTTTCGGGGTGCGGCTCATGCGGTGTCTGTGCGTGGCGGTCGTGGCTTAAGCGCTCTTTTGCGGCGTACCGGATTGCGCCTCGCGTGGCGAAGCGCATCGCTCTAGCGCGGATCGCCCGGAGTCGCCGTCTTCTGCGAATGCGCATCGTACGCCTCCACAATTCGCGCGACCAGCGGATGGCGCACCACGTCCGCGCTCGTGAAACGCGTGAGCGCGATGCCGCGCACGTTCGCGAGCACCTGCTGCGCTTCGATCAGCCCGCTCTTCTGGCCGCGCGGCAGATCGACCTGGGTCGTGTCGCCGGTGACAACCGCCTTCGAGCCGAAGCCGATCCGGGTCAGGAACATCTTCATCTGTTCGGGCGTGGTGTTCTGCGCCTCGTCGAGGATGATGAACGCGTGATTCAGCGTGCGGCCGCGCATGTACGCGAGCGGCGCGATTTCGATCATCTGCCGCTCGAACATCTTCGCGGTCTTGTCGAAACCGAGCAGGTCGTACAGCGCGTCGTAGAGCGGGCGCAGATACGGATCGACCTTCTGCGCGAGATCGCCCGGCAAAAAGCCGAGCCGCTCGCCCGCTTCGACGGCCGGGCGCGTCAGCACGATGCGCTTGACCTGGTCGCGCTCGAGCGCGTCGACCGCGCAGGCCACCGCGAGGTAGGTCTTGCCGGTGCCGGCCGGGCCGACGCCGAACGTGACGTCGTACGACACGATCTGCTTCAGGTACTCGCGCTGCGCCGGCGTGCGGCCGCGCAGATCCGCGCGCCGCGTGTACAGCTTCGGGCCGTATTCCTCGAAGTCGTCTTCGCTCGCGTTGGTATCGGCGGGCTGGTCGAACGGATGATCGGGGTTGCCGTTCAAGCGCGGCTCGACGGCGTCGTCGCCACTGGCGTTGCCGTTGCCGTTCGGCCGATGGCGCGCCGGATGGCGCACTTCGACGAGCGCGAGCTGGATGTCGTCGACCGACAAAGGCTCGCGCGCGCTGTTGTAGAAGTTTTCGAGCGCGGTGAGCGCGAGTTTCGCGCCGCGCCCGCGGATCGTGATGCGATGGCCGCGACGCTGCAGGATCACGTCGAGCGCCTGCTCGATCTGCCGCAGATTTTCATCGAGCGGTCCGCAGAGGTTGGCGAGCCGCGCGTTGTCTTCGCGCGGTGCGGTGAATTCCAGATGCTGCTGAGCGGTCTTCAAGGCGGTGAGTCGATCCTGTCGGTTGCGGTACTCGGAATGTCGTTCAGTGCGTCGTGGCGGCGCTGTCGTCGTGAATCATCACGAGTTCGCCACGCAGCGAGTGCGGATACGCGCGCACGATCTTCACGTCGACCATCTGGCCGATCAGCCGTGCATGCGACGCGACCGGCACCGGGAAATTGACGACGCGGTTGTTTTCGGTGCGGCCGGCGAGCTCGTTCGGATCTTTGCGCGCCGGGCGCTCGACCAGAATGCGCTCGACCTTGCCGACCATCGCGTCGCTGATGCGCCGCACGTTCTCTTCGATCGTGGCCTGCAGATGCTGCAGACGCTTCAGCTTCACCTCGCGCGGCGTGTCGTCGTGCAGGTTCGCGGCCGGCGTGCCGGGACGCGGGCTGTAGACGAACGAGAAGCTCGTGTCGTACTTCATCTCATCCACGAGCGCCATCAACTTCGCGAAGTCTTCCTCGGTCTCGCCGGGGAAGCCGACGATCATATCCGTCGACAGCGACAGGTCCGGGCGGATCGCGCGCAGCTTGCGGATCACGGACTTGTATTCGAGCACGGTGTAGCCGCGCTTCATCGCCATCAGGATGCGATCGGAGCCGTGTTGCACCGGCAGGTGAAGGTGGCTGACGAGCTTGGGCACCTTCGCGTAGGTGTCGATCAGGCGCTGCGTGAATTCCTTCGGGTGCGACGTCGTATAGCGGATCCGTTCGATGCCGGGGATGTCGGCGACGTATTCGATCAGCGTCGCGAAGTCGGCGATCTCGGTCGAGCCGAGTGTCGGCGCGCCGCCGAATTTTCCCCGATAAGCGTTCACGTTCTGGCCGAGCAGCGTGACTTCGCGCACGCCCTGGTCGGCGAGACCGGCGATTTCGGTCAGCACGTCGTCGAGCGGACGCGACACTTCCTCGCCGCGCGTGTACGGTACGACGCAATAGCTGCAGTACTTGCTGCAGCCTTCCATGATCGACACGAATGCGCTCGGACCTTCGACGCGCGCGGGCGGCAGGTGATCGAACTTCTCGATTTCGGGGAACGAAATATCCACTTGCGCGCGGCCGCTCGCGCGGCGCTCGTCGATCATTTGGGGCAGGCGGTGCAGCGTTTGCGGACCGAACACGATATCCACGTACGGCGCGCGCGCGACGATCGATGCACCTTCCTGGCTCGCCACGCAGCCGCCGACGCCAATGATCAGATCCGGATTCGCGTCCTTCAGCTCGCGCACGCGGCCGAGGTCGGAGAAGACTTTTTCCTGTGCTTTTTCGCGCACCGAACAGGTGTTGAACAGGATCACGTCGGCGTCTTCCGGCGTGTCGGTCTTGACGAGTCCTTCAGCGGCACCGAGCACGTCGACCATCTTGTCGGAGTCGTACTCGTTCATCTGGCAGCCAAAGGTCTTTACATAAACTTTCTTGGTCATCGAATTTCGCCGGTCGCAGTGATTAATCTGGGGGCGTCGCAAAAAGGTGAAG
This sequence comes from Paraburkholderia sp. WC7.3g, assembly GCF_050436345.1. Lineage (NCBI taxonomy): Bacteria > Pseudomonadati > Pseudomonadota > Betaproteobacteria > Burkholderiales > Burkholderiaceae > Paraburkholderia > Paraburkholderia sp. WC7.3g. The sequence continues at coordinate 4,069,804 of NZ_JBNDMA010000002.1, read as the reverse complement.
GAGGCCGCGGTGCGGGGCAGCGCGGCGCGTGGAGCCCGGTTTGCGCATGTCTTCGCAGCGGAACTGCATATTATAGCCCTTCATGCTGCGGGGGTTTTGGTGCTCATCGGTCGGTCCGGCGGCAGTCCCAGCAAGCTTTCCAGCTCTCCTTCGGCTCGCCGCGACGCGCGATGTATTCCGGCGATGCGCACCGCACCCGCCGGTTCGGCGCGAGCCGGCGCGCGACCAGCGAGCTGTCTTGCGGTACACCGAAGCGGATCGCCAGATCGATATCCTCCTGCACGAGGTTCGCCAGCGCATCCGTCAGCGTCAACGCGAACGTCACTTGCGGGTATCGCGCGTTGAATTCGTCGAGCCAGTGCAATCGTCACCGCCGAGCCTGATACCGCCCGGCAATCTTCTGTCGACATCGCCGGGCGCTCTTGCCGTGGGTGCGGGCGTCGGCCCTCGCGCAGCGCGCGCGAGTTGTCAGTTGCTTGCCTCCGCCATGCTGATAACAGTGTGAAGATAACTTCGTTGGGCGCGGCCAAAGCCGATGCTATCTTGCTTCCACTCACTGCTCTTGCGCCGCCCGGCGGCGCTCTGGAGGCCAATATGCATTCCCCGCTCGCGCTGGTCCGCGATCCCTCCGCCGATGCCGATGTCGATACCGATGCGGCGCCGCGCTCCGCCGAACCCTTCGATGCGCTCGAACAGCTGGTCGGCGTGAATCTGGCGCGACTGCGCGCCGAACGGCAGCTTTCGCTCGATGCGCTGGCGCGTGCGTCCGGCGTGTCGCGCGCGATGCTCGCGCAGATCGAGTCGGCGCGCAGCGTGCCGTCGATCAAGGTGCTGTGCAAGGTGGCGGCGGCGCTGAAGGTGTCGGTGGCGGCTTTTCTGCGGCGTCACGCGACCAACGGTTTCGAGCATCTGCCGGCCGAGCGCTCGGCACGCGTCGTCAGCGCGAACGGACGCTACTCGGTGCGGCCGCTGTATCCCGACGACGAGTCGATCGCCGCCGAGTTTCACGAGCTGCGCATCGCGCCGCTGCATACGGAGGCGGGCATTCGCCGCGCGCCTGGCACGACGGTGAATCTGGTGGTCAGCGACGGCACGCTCGAAGTCAGCGTGCACGACCAGCGCCAGTTGCTCGCGACCGGCGACGCGATCGTGTTCGACGCCGACCAGCCGCACAGCCTGCGCAATCCCGGCGACACCGAGGCGCGCGCGTTTCGCGTGACGCTGCGAGCGGAGACGCCGCCGCGCTGGGATGTGCCGGCCGCCGGCGCCGCACGCGATGAAGCCGCGCGCGAAGGCGTGCCGGGTTGAGGATCGACGGCGCGCGAGGTCCCGGCGCCGCTCAGCGCGTTGATGCAGGTCCAACGCCGCGAGTAGGGTCTTTGTTTGCCGCGCTGCAGCTCCGGCGCGGCTGTTGTATGCTTCGCCGGCCGGTCGAACCGGCAATCAGTGCGTCTTCAGGGCGGGGTGAAATTCCCCACCGGCGGTAGGCCGGCAGCGCGACAGCGTGAGCCGGCAAGCCCGCGAGCGCCCGCATCGAGCGGTCTTCGGCATATCGGAGGCAGCGGCGGGGTCAGCAGATCTGGTCAGAAGCCAGAGCCGACGGTCATAGTCCGGATGGAAGAAGATGTGCAGATGGTCATCTGCGTTCCGCGGCGCCGCCTGTCACTGAGGCGGCGGATGAGCGCCCGCTTTCGCGCGGTGCCCGGCGGCGCGTCCTTGTCTATTTGCAATGCCCTGAAACGTTTCTCGCCCAACCTTTGCGATGAGCGTTTCAACACCATGTCCTTTGCAACTTTTCCCACTCCGTCGACGATGGCAGACGATGCCTTCGCCGATCTCCCGCTGCTCGCCACCGAAGCCGTTCCGCCGCGTATCGCCGCTGCCTTGCAGGCGCTGCGCGACGGTCGCGCCGTGGTGCTGCAGGACGACCACGACCGCGAGAACGAAGCCGATCTGATCGTTGCGGCCGAGCGTCTGTCGATCGAAACGATGGCGCTGCTGATCCGCGAATGCAGCGGCATCGTGTGTCTGTGTCTGCCCGACGACAAGATCCGCGCGCTCGAACTGCCGCCGATGGCCATCAACAACGAAAGCCGTCACGGCACTGCGTTCACGGTGTCGATCGAAGCGCGCGAAGGCGTTAGCACCGGCGTGTCCGCGCAGGATCGCGTGACGACGATCCGCGCGGCGATCGCCGATACGGCCAAACCCGCCGACATCGTGCGCCCCGGTCACGTGTTCCCGCTGCGCGCGATGCCGGGCGGGGTTCTCGCGCGACGCGGCCACACTGAAGGCACCGTCGATCTCGCGATCCTCGCGGGCCTGAGGCCGGCCGGCGTGCTGTGCGAGCTGATGAACGCCGACGGCACGATGACGCGCGGCGCGGACGTGGAGCGCTTCGCCGCGCAACACGATCTGCCGATGCTGACCATCGCCGAGCTGGTCGAGTTTCGCGAGGCGCTCGCGCGGGCGCGCGAGGGCGCGATGGTCGAGGCTTGACGGCCGTCCCCCTGGCGCGGCACGCGACGCCATTACGCAAAAAGCCGGTTCTGCGGAAGAAGAACCGGCTTTTGATTGGCCTTGCAAAAACCGCTACGACTGCACGTCGCCAAACTCGCCGCGCACGCCCGCCTCGATGAGCGCCGGCAGCTCATCCATGTGCTTGATGATTCGCGTGATGCCCATCGCGCGCAGCGCGTCGGCATAGCCGTCCGGAATATGGCTCGCGCCGACGAACGCGATCGTCTTCATGCCGGCCGCGCGCGCCGCGTTCAGACCCGCGACGCTGTCCTCGACGACGAGGCAGCGCGCCGGCTCGACGCCGAGCGTCGTGGCCGCAAACAGATAGACGTCGGGATACGGCTTCGGCCGCGCGACCTGCTCGGCGCTGAACACGCGCTCGCCGAAAATCTGCTGCAAACCGGCGCGCCGTACCGATGCGGCGACGCGCGTGATGCGGCTGTTCGACACGACCGCGGCCGGCAGCGTCACGCGTCGCAGCGCGTCGCGCACGCCGTGGATAGGACCGAGCGACGCGGCGAGCGCGAGCTCGACGTTGTGCTCGATCGTGTCGAGGAAGTTAGCGGGCAGCGTGATGTCGAACTGCTTTTCGAGGCCGGCGAGAAAGCGCGAGGTTTGCTGGCCGAACGCGGTTTTGACGACAGGGGCGAAATCGAGGCTGGGGAAGGTGGCCGTCAGCGTGTCGAACATCACGCGATCGGCGATGACTTCACTGTCGACGAGCACGCCGTCGCAGTCACAGATGAGGTGGTCGATCATGCCTGAAATACGATAAGCGCAAAGCGCGCGGGCGGCGGGTTGCGGGCCCGCGCCGGGATGAGAAGTGTCATCATACGTGCTTTCGGACCCCGTCCTCTGGGGTTCCGCGCGGCCGCAGCGTCACGGCGTATCGGCCCAGGCCTTCGCCGCGCGGATCGCGCGCTGCCAGCCTGCGAGGCAAGTCCTGAGCTCCGCGTGCGGAAGCGCCGGGGTGAAGCGATGCTCAAGCTTCCACTGGCTTTTCAACTCGTCGATGTCCGTCCAGTAACCGACCGCGAGACCGGCCAGATAGGCGGCGCCGAGTGCGGTCGTCTCCGACACCTTGGGGCGCACCGTGTCGACGCCGAGGATGTCGGCCTGGAACTGCATCAGCAGATTGTTCGCGCAGGCGCCGCCATCCACGCGTAGCTCGCCGATGCGAATGCCCGAGTCGGCCTCCATCGCCTTCAGTACATCGAGCGATTGATACGCGATCGAATCGAGCGCCGCGCGCGCGATATGCGCGGACGTCGTGCCGCGCGTGACGCCGAACAGCGTGCCGCGCGCATGCGCGTTCCAGTGCGGCGCGCCGAGGCCAGCGAACGCAGGCACGAGATATACGCCGTCGCAATGGGGCACGCCGCGCGCGAGCGTTTCGATTTCCGCCGCGTTCTTGATGATGCCGAGGCCGTCGCGCAGCCACTGTACGACCGCGCCGCCGATGAAGATGCTGCCTTCGAGCGCGTAGTCGATACGCGCGCCTATCTGCCAGGCGATCGTCGTAACCAGATTGTTGTTCGATTCGATCGGTTTGTCGCCCGTGTTCATCACGAGGAAGCAGCCAGTGCCGTAGGTGTTCTTCACCATGCCGGACTCGGTGCACATCTGGCCGAACAGCGCGGCGTGTTGATCGCCGGCGATGCCCGCAAGCGGAATCTTCGACGCGAACACGGTAGTCACCGTCGGTCCATACACCTCCGAGGACGGTCGCACTTCCGGCAGCATGCTGCGCGGAATGTCGAGCGCGGCGAGCAGTTCGTCGTCCCACTTCAGCGTGTGGATGTTGAACAGCATCGTGCGCGACGCGTTGGTCACGTCGGTGACGTGCAGCGCGCCCTTCGTGAAGTTCCACATGAGCCAGCTGTCGACGGTGCCGAACGCGAGCCGGCCCTGACGCGCTTTTTCACGCGCGCCTTCGACGTTGTCGAGAATCCAGCGGATTTTGGTCGCCGAGAAGTACGAGTCGATCGGTAGACCGGTCTTCGCGCGCACGCTCGCTTCGAGCCCCTGCGTCTTCAGCTGGTCGCAGAAGTCGGCGGTACGGCGGTCCTGCCAGACGATCGCGTTGTAGATCGGGTGGCCGGTTTCGCGATCCCACACGATGGTGGTTTCGCGCTGGTTCGTGATGCCGATCGCCGCGATCGACGTGCCGTTGATGCCGGCTCGCGTGACCGCCTCGGCGGCGACGCCGGCCTGCGTCGACCAGATTTCCTGCGGGTCGTGCTCGACCCAGCCCGGGTGCGGGTAGATCTGCTGGAATTCCTTTTGCGCGGTGGACACGACGTTACCGCGCCGGTCGAACAGCATCGCGCGCGAGCTGGTGGTGCCTTGGTCAAGCGCGAGGACGTACTGATCCTGCATTGTCTTCTCCATGCATGTTACGGATCGCCGGATTGCAGGCCGGCGATCGTAGCGGCGTGTTGTTGTGAGCGGGCCGCCATAGTGTGAGGGCGCGTGCCGGCGTCGTCCAGCCGAAGCTGCTGTGGCGGACTGGCTTCGGGTCGTGGGCGGCGCGCGCCGCTTACGCGCTTTGCCGCGCCGGTTCGCGCGCGAACCACGCGTCGATGTCGCGCGTGACCTGCTCGAGCGTGCCCGGCTCGACGTGCAGGCCGAGCTTCGAGCGCCGCCACAGCACGTCCTGAGCGCTGCGCGCCCATTCGGTGTCGCGCAGATAAACGAGTTCAGCTTCGTGCAGTCCCGGCGCGAACTCGCGACCGAGCTCGGCGCGCGAACGCGCGAGGCCGATCATGCGATTCGCGCGCGTGCCATACGCGCGCGCGAGCCGATGCGCGAGCGACGCCGGCAGCCACGCATGTTCGCGCGAGAACTCGCCGAGGAAGCGATTGAAGTTCGCCTGCGCGATGTCGCCGCCCGGCAGCGGCGCGTCGGCGGTCCACGCGGGTGCACCGTGAGCGAGCGCCTCGGTGAGCGTATCGACGGCCTGCTCGGCGAGCTTGCGAAAGGTCGTGATTTTGCCGCCGAACACCGATAGCAGCGGCGCCTGGCCCGCGGGCGCGTCGAGTTCGAGCGAGTAGTCGCGCGTGACCGCCGACGGATTGTCCGCGTTCTCGTCCTCCAGCAGCGGGCGCACGCCCGAATAGCTCCAGCGCACGTCGGCGGACGAGATCTTCCGCCTGAAATAGCGGTTGATCGAATCGCACAGGTACTGCGTTTCGTCGGCGTTGATCGCGACCCGCGACGGGTCGCCGCGATATTCGAGGTCGGTCGTGCCGATCAGCGTGTAGTCGTGCTCATAGGGAATCGCGAAGATGATCCGTTTGTCCGGGTTCTGGAAGATGTACGCGTGATCGTGCTCGAACAGGCGCCGCGTGACGATGTGACTGCCCTTGACGAGCCGCACGCTATGCGACGACGGCCGGCCGAGCGCCCCCTTCAGCAGTTCGCCGACCCACGGGCCCGCCGCGTTCGCGATTGCCGAGGCGCGCACCTCCAGCGCCGTACCGTCCGCGCGTTGCAGTTGCGCGCGCCACTCGCTCCCGGCGCGCTCGGCGTTGACCAGCGTCGTGCGCGTGAGGATCGTCGCGCCGCGCTCGTGCGCGTCGAGCGCGTTCAGCACGACGAGGCGCGCGTCGTTGACCCAGCCGTCCGAGTAAACAAAGCCGCGCTTGATCGAATCGACGAGCGGTGCGCCGGCCGGATGCCGGCTCATCACGATGCCGCGCGAACCCGGCAGCAGCTCGCGTTTGGCCAGGTGATCGTAGAGGAACAACCCCGCGCGGATCAGCCACGCAGGGCGCAGATCCGGCATATGCGGCATCACGAAGCGCAGCGGCCAGATGATGTGCGGCGCCGCGCGCAGCAGCGTTTCGCGCTCCTGCAGCGCTTTGCGCACGAGCCCGAACTCGCGGTACTCAAGGTAGCGCAGGCCACCGTGGATCAGCTTGGTGCTCGCCGACGACGTATGCGCGGCCAGATCGTCCTGCTCGCACAGCAGCACCGACAGGCCGCGGCCGGCGGCGTCGCGGGCGATGCCGGCGCCGTTGATCCCGCCACCGACGACGAGCAAATCGTATTTCGTGCCTTGCGTCACCTGCTGGGTCCTCTGCATCGAATCGGAATCGGGTTGGAAAGCGAATTGAATGAACGATGTTCGTTTTCGAACTTTAATGAACGAAAACGAAAAAGTAAAGTTCGCTTTGTCCTGCCGGCGCTGGCCGAATGGCGAGCGGAGTGGCGTAACGCATGGCCGCGGACGATACTCTTGGCAGCAGCCATTTCGAGGTGATGAATGCGTGGACTTTTGATGATCGGCGCGGCGGCGCTTGTGGCGGGATGCGTGAGTACGCCGAGTCTGGAAGGGACGCGGGGCGCGACGTCGTTCGAGTCGTTGCAGAAGATGTGTTCGCCGCAGACCGTCGATTACGGCAGCGACGCGCAGATCGTCTACGAGACGTTCTTTGACGCCTATGTGGCGAACCGGCGCGGCCGCTTGTCGAACGACGACTTCTGCGCGTTCCAGGCGTCGATTGCGCAGCGCCATGCGAGCGAGGCGGCGAGCAGCGATCCGAAGGTGCGCAACCAGTGGGTCGAGTTTTTCAACGAGCAGCGCGCCAGGGCGATCAGCTGGCGGGCGGGTGTCGATCCGACCTTGCGTAATGGGTAAGTAGCAGCGGGTTCACCGACGAGCCTGATTCTCGCGCCGCCTGCCCGGTGCGCAGGTTCACTTTTGCTGCGCCAGCGCTCCGCGCCACAGCATGCGCAAAACCTGCGCGAACACCGCTTCGCGCGATGGCTGCTGTGCATCGCGGCCGGCGACATCGGCCTGTTGCGCCGCCGACGGCGGCAACTGGTTCGCGAGCGCAAGCATCGTGAAACCGTGCAGGCTAGTCCAGTACGCGTAGCCGATCAGGCGCGGATCGCCTTCGAGAATACCCGCCTCGACGAGCCGCTCGAAGTGCGCTTCCAGCAGATGCCACGCGCGCTGCGAAGCCGCGGCCAGTTCAGGGTAGGCGCCTTGTTGTTGCGGCGTCTGGTCGAACATCAAACGGTAGGCGTGCGGTTCATCGAGCGCGAAAGCGACGTAGGCCTCGCTGACGGCGCTGCGATCGATGGCGGGGACGTTCGCCGGGATGGCTTGTGCGGCCGCTTCGAGGCGCGCGGCGAAGCGGTTGAACGCGGCGGCGCGGACCATCGCCAGAATTTCTTCTTTGTTGCGGAAATATCGATATGGTGTCATCGCGCTGCAGCCGAGTTCCTTCGCCAGCTCGCGCATCGTCACGCCTTGCGCGCCGCGGGTCGCAAACGCGTTCTCGGCGACGCGCCGCATGGCTTCGCGAAACTGTTGGATGTCGTCGGCGGAGAGCGTCTTGGGCATGCGCGAGGGGTGGGAAGTCCGTCGCGTGAATTTACTGTGTAAATGAGATGCGCACAACAAGGGGCCGCGAAGGCGGCCCGCTGTCAGGCGAATCGGGTGACGCGAAGTCGTTGGCGGCGCTAATACGCCGCCAACGACTGTCGAACTGACTGCAGGGAAACTCAGGAAAAACGTTTGATGGCCCGCAATGCGGTGTCGCCGGTTTCGGTCACGCGCCATTCTTCGTTGCCCGATGCGAGGCGTTCGAGTTGCACCAGCTGGCGTTCGAGCAAAGCATCGAGTTCTTCTCGGTCCATTTCGACCTGGTTGGGGGCGTCCTTGACGAGCAACAACGTGGCGAATTCATGCGGACTCAGCATCGTTCTCTCCATGTCAGCAAATTGCGGACAGCCTTGCAGTCGACCGGCAGGCCGGGGCGGGGTCCGCTAAAGGATCAGTGCGGGAGGTGCGGCTTCACGACAGATTCACACAACCGACGCGGTGCGAAACTCGCAACGTGCGTTGGGGAACTGGAGTGTAGGCGAGCACCGGTGAAACGCCAACCTGGCGCCCGCAAATTTTCCGTTTGACAATTGGATGCGCGAGCGGCGGTCCGGCCAAGCGGGCAAATTCTTGATTTCACGCGAGGTTTTGCGTGCACCGCAGCATGGCGGAGGACGCCTGGAATTATCCGGCGGTATAGATTTGACAATTGGCGGCGCCCAGCGCCTCGGCGAAGTCGGCAGGCGGGGTGGCGTCGGTGAACAGCGCGTCGATCTGCTCCAGATGTCCCTGGCGAACTAGCGCCGGGCGGCCAAACTTGGAGTGATCGGCGGCGAGGAACACGGTGCGCGCGTGTTCGATGATCGCCTCGGCGACACGCACTTCGCGCGTGTCGAAATCGCGCAGCGTACCGTCCGTTTCGATGCTCGACGTGCCGATGATCGCGAAATCGACCTTGAACTGCCGGATGAAATCGATCGCCAGTTCACCGACGATGCCTTTGTCCCACGGCCGCACGATGCCGCCTGTCACCAGCACTTCGCAATCCAGGTAGCCGCTCATCATGCTCGCGACGTTCAGATTGTTCGTGATCACGCGCAGTCCGCGGTGGCGGTTCAGCGCGCGCGCCACTTCCTCTGTGGTCGTGCCGAGGTTGATGAACAGCGACGCCTGATCGGGAATATGAGTGGCTACTAGCGCTGCAATGCGTCGTTTCTCTTCATGGAACATGCGCTGACGCGCGGTGTAGGAGACGTTCTCGGAGCTGGTCGGCAGACTGGCGCCGCCGTGATAGCGGCGCAGAAGGTTCATATCGGCGAGCCAGTTGACGTCGCGGCGGATCGTCTGCGGGGTCACGTCGAAATGGCTCGCGAGGTCGTCGACGGTCACGAAGCCGTCGCGTTGCACCCACTCCAGCAATTCCTGTTGCCGGGCGTTGAGAGTCAGGCGGGGGTCTCGTGTCATGTGTTTCGTGTCGTGGCTGTTGTGTCGGCGCTATCCGTCGACGATCGCGGTTGCGGCTATTGTAAGACCATCGCGCCCGTTGTCCGCCAACTGGCGCAACTCGCGCAAATCCGGCGCGAAGGCGTGGAAGCAGGTTCGACACCCATTCAGGCGGACAACGCACTTATTCATTTCATAAATGAATTTGTTTTTTGGGCCGGTTCGCGCTGCAATCCGGGTTTCCGCGTTTTACCTGCTTACAACCTTTCCCATGATGTCCGGCGACTTTTCGTGCCGGGCCGCGCTTTCGAGAGTGTTCGATATGACTGGCTTCAACTGGCAAAACCCCTATCCGACGCAACGTCTGCCCGTATTCGCGCGCAATATCGTCTCGACCTCGCATCCGCTCGCCGCGCAGGCCGGCCTGCGCATGCTGTGGAAGGGCGGCAATGCCGTCGATGCGGCCATCGCGGCCGCCGCCGCGATCACGGTGGTCGAGCCGGTCTCGTGCGGCCTCGGCGGCGATGCGTTCGCGCTCGTATGGGACGGCAGGAAGCTGCATGGTCTGAACGCATCGGGCGTGTCGCCGGCTGCGTGGAACGTCGATTACTTCAAGCGCAAATACGGCGAGGAAAACGGCCTCGCGAAGCAGCCGAAGCGCGGCTGGGACGCCGTCACGGTGCCGGGTGTGATCGCCGGTTGGGAGGCGCTGCACCAGAAGTTCGGCAAGCTGCCGTTCGCCGATCTGATGGAGCCGGCCATCGAGATCGCCGAGCGCGGTCACGCGGTAGCGAGCATTGTCGCGTACAAGTGGGCGAACGCCGTCCCGGAACTGCAGGATCAGCCGGGGTTCGCGCAAACCTTCATGCCGCGCGGCCGCGCCCCCGAGGTCAGCGAGCTGGTGCGCTTTCCCGGTCACGCGAAGACGCTGCGCCTGATCGCCGAGCAAGGTCCGCGCGCGTACTACGAGGGCGAGATCGCCGAGCGTATCGTCGCGTTCGCGCGCGAAGGCGGCGCCGCGCTCACCGCCGACGACCTGCGCAACTACCGTGCGGACTGGGTCGAGCCGATCGGCAAGGACTATCGCGGCTATACCGTGCATGAGATTCCGCCGAACGGCCAGGGCATCGCGGCGCTGGTTGCGCTCGGCATTCTCGACAAGTTCGACGTCAAGTCTCTGAAGGTCGACAGCGTCGAGTCGCAGCATCTGCAGATCGAAGCGATGAAGCTCGCGTTTGCCGATCTGTATCGCTACGTCGCCGATCCGCGTTCGATGGAAGTCACGCCCGAGCAGATGCTCGACGACGCGTACCTGAGCTCGCGCGCGAAGCTGATCGATCCGAAGCGCGCGACGCACTTCGACTTCGGTATGCCGAAGGCGGGCGGCACGATCTATATGTCGGCCGCGGACGAGAGCGGCATGATGGTCAGCTTCATCCAGTCGAACTACATGGGCTTCGGCTCGGGTGTCGTGGTGCCGGGCAGCGGCATCGCGCTGCAGAACCGCGGCTGCGGCTTCTCGATGGATCCGAAGTCGGCCAACGTCGTCGAGGGCGGTAAGCGGCCGTTCCATACGATCATCCCGGCTTTCCTCACGCAACAGGTGAACGGCCAGCAGCAAGCGGTGATGAGCTTCGGCGTGATGGGCGGCGACATGCAGCCGCAAGGCCATCTGCAAACGGTGGTGCGCATGCTCGACTACGGTCAGCAGCCGCAGGCCGCGTGCGATGCGCCGCGCTGGAAGGTCAACCGCGACTTCACGGTCGATATCGAGTCGACACTCGATCCGAAGACCACCGGGGGTCTGCAGAAACTCGGCCATACGATCAAGTCGGTCGACGATCCGTACATGGACTTCGGCTCCGGCCAGTTCATCTGGAAGCTCGATCGCAACGAGCTGGAGCGCGGCTACGTGGCGGCGAGCGACAGCCGCCGCGACGGGCTCGCCGCCGGCTTCTAGGCCGCAGCGACGCAACGCCCGGGCAACAGGTAACGAACGCGCGGCCTTACGCATGCCGCGCTACTGCGCGCCCGCCTCGGCGCCTCGCTGGCGCAGGCGGTGCCGCAGCTACGACCGATATCACGCAGCAGACCAGCAGGAGACCAACAAGAACACCCCCGCGTCGCATTCGACGACCGCTTCCCCTCACGTCGCGCCGTTTTCGAAAGCGATGGTGCGGCGGATCGTTTTCTCATCGTCGATTGGTAACGCGCTCGAGTGGTTCGACTTCCCGGTGTATGGCGACTTCGCGACGATCATCGCGACATTTCTTCCCCATGCAGGACGAGCGGCTCTCGACGCTGCTCGAGGACGCGCACACCCGCTTGGGGCGCCACCCCCGCCGGGCCTGATGTCTGTCCGGAAAGCTAGCTTTTTGGGCTGGCTTTTTTGCGTTTGTGCACATCGCTTAATGCGTTGGAAGATTTCGACTATCCTGGAATCGGAACTGCATCGATGCGGCATGGTCTGTGCTATGTGATCTGCAGGGTCGGACATCTCCAGCTACCATGCAGAGTAGAAGGGCTCAACTCAAATTCACGGCGTTGTATCCGACACGGCGAAACATCACGGCGAGCGCGGGGCAGTTGCGAAGAACTCCACCGGTCGGTACAGCATGGGAGCAAGACACGATGCACACAGAGCTGAACCACGTCATGCCCTGGCGGATCGAGGACATCGATCTGACGCGCATTGACCGGCGGAAAGCCGCGGCCAACGAAGATCTGCTGCTGTTGCTGTGCGCGGCTTCGTTCATCGAAAGCGGCACCGATCTGTACACCAGCAATCTGAGTACATTCTTCAACGACGACCCCGAGGTCTCCGCCTGGCTCAACAACGAGTGGGAGCCCGAGGAAATGCAGCACGGCCGGGCGCTGAAGACCTATATCACGCATGTGTGGCCGGAGTTCGACTGGGACACCGCGTTCCGCAATTTCATGGGCGAGTATTCGCTCACCTGCTCGGTCGAGGATTTCGAAAAGACCCGCGCGCTCGAGATGGTCGCGCGTTGCGTAGTCGAAACGGGTACGGCGACGCTGTATCGCGCGATCAACGAGTGCTCGGACGAAGCGGTGCTCAAGCAGATCACCGACAACATCCGCACCGACGAAGTCCGTCACTACAAGCACTTTTTCAAGTACTTCAAGAAGTACAACCGGATCGAGGGCAATGGCCGGCTCGCGGTGCTCGGCGCGTTGATGCGTCGCGTGATGGAAATCAAGAACGAAGATTCGGAGATCGCGTTGCGGCACGTGTTCGCGATTCGCTATCCGGAACGCGTGCACGACTCCGCGTATAACCGCGAGCGCGCGGCGCGCATCAATAAGCTGGTGCGGCGCAATCTGTCCGCCGACATGTGCGTGAAGATGCTGCTCAAACCGCTCGACCTGCCCGCGCGCATTCAGCCGGGCGTGCATTACCCGCTCGCGAAGATCACGCAGCATGTGTTCTTTCGCTGAACTCCCGATCGTTGCGCGATGCATGTGCTGGATGCACGGCAACGACTCGAGAAGCGAATCCAGGCCCGCTCCCGCGGGCTTTGGTTTCTTCGAGGCATGATTGCGCTTTACTGACTACTTCGACTGGATCGATGGCATGAGCGACTCCTTCTCCGCATCTACGTCCGCGCGTCCGCTCGAACAGACCGTATTCGACGAATGGCCGGCCAACGTGCGCGCGTTGCTCGACGGTGCGTCGCTTGCGGACAAGGTGGGCTTCACCGCGTCGCTGCTGACTGTCGATGCGAACGGCCACGTGCGCACATCGCTGCTGAGCGTCGGCGAACTCTATGCACCCGACTCGCGCACGCTGTGCATCGCGCTATGGCCGCAGGCGCGAGCCACGCGCGCGATCGCGCAAAGTGGACGGGCGGCGTTGAGCTTCGTATGTGATGCGGCGTTCTATCAGGTGCAGTTGCGTGTCGCGCCGCTGCCCGGGGTTGCCGACGACGATAGCGGCCTCGTCTATCTGCTCGGCTCGATCGACACAGGGGAAGCGCAAAACGTCCGTTATGCGCACCTGACGGGCGGCATCACGTTCGAATTGCAAGGAGGGGGGAGTGCGGTGCTCGAGCGATGGGAACAGCAGGTCGAGCATTTGAAGCGGGCCGCCGCCGCAAACAGCCGTTAGTCTTCGAGCAAAGCACTAACGGCTGACACGCCGGCGGCTTTCAGGCAAGGCGACGCTTAACGGCCGCGCGCGCCATTGCGCGACGGTTGCGCGCCACGCGGCGCATCGTTGCGCTTTACGCCGCCGCCGAGCAATGCGCCCCGATTGTCGCCGTGCGAACGATTGCCTTGCGGTTTGCGCGGCGCATGATTCGCGGCACCGCCGTCATGCGCTGCGGCGCGCGGCCGATCGTCGTGACGCTCGGTATCGCGGCGCGGCTGTCCACCGTTGCCGGCCGGCTTCGTGCCTTGCGGCCGCGGTGCGGGCTGACCGTTCGACGGACGCTGGCCCGAGCGCTGACCTGTGCCTTGCCCCGCACGCTGACCGGAACCTTGAGCGGACTTAGCCGATGCGCCACTGCCCGCAGCGCCCGCGCTCGCGCCCTCACGGCGCCCCGCACCTTGTCCCTGGCGCGGCGAACGCCCACCGCCGCCCTGGCCGCGTCGCAGGATCGGTTCCGGCTTCGCGGTCGGGTCCGGCTCGAAACCGGCGATCACGTCCTGCGGAATCGGACGCTTGATCAGCTTCTCGATGTCCTTCAGCAACTGCAGTTCATCGACGCAAACGAGCGATATCGCTTCGCCCGTCGCACCCGCGCGACCCGTGCGGCCGATGCGGTGCACGTAGTCTTCGGGCACGTTCGGCAGATCGAAGTTGACCACGTGCGGCAGCTGATCGATATCGATGCCGCGTGCGGCGATGTCGGTCGCGACCAGAACCTGCAGCGTGGCGTCCTTGAACTCGGCGAGCGCGCGCGTGCGCGCCGACTGGCTCTTGTTGCCGTGAATCGCGAGCGCGCTGATGCCGTCTTTCGTCAGTTGCTCGGCGAGGCGGTTCGCGCCGTGTTTGGTGCGCGTGAACACGAGCACCTGGAACCAGCTGTGCTGACGGATCAGATGCGTGAGCAGCTCGCGCTTGCGGTCGCGATCGACCGGGTGAATCTTCTGCGCGACCGTTTCGGCCGTCGTATTGCGTCGCGCGACTTCGATCAGCGCCGGCGAGTCGAGCAGGCCGTCGGCGAGAGCCTTGATCTCGTCGGAGAACGTCGCCGAGAACAGCAGGTTCTGACGCTTCGGCGGCAGCTTCGCGAGCACGCGCTTGATGTCGTGGATGAAGCCCATGTCGAGCATGCGGTCCGCTTCGTCGAGCACGAGGACCTCGAGATGCGACAGGTCGATGGTCTTCTGCTGCATGTGATCGAGCAGACGGCCCGGCGTCGCGACGACGATGTCGACGCCGCGCCTGAGCGCATCGATCTGCGGATTGATGCCGACGCCGCCGAACATCACGGTCGATTTCAGCTTCAGGTACTTGCCATAGGCGCGCACACTTTCTTCGACCTGCGCGGCGAGTTCACGCGTCGGCGTGAGGATCAGCGCGCGCACCACGCGCTTGCCGCCGGCGGCCGGCGGCATTGAATTCAGGCGCTGCAGGATCGGCAGAGTGAAGCCGGCAGTCTTGCCGGTGCCGGTTTGCGCGCCGGCGAGCAGATCGCCGCCGTTGAGCACGGCCGGGATCGCCTGAGTCTGGATCGGAGTCGGGATGGTGTAGCCGAGTTCATTGACAGCGCGGACCAGCGGTTCGGACAAGCCGAGGGAATCAAAAGACATAAAAACTCTTTGCATTGCAGTTTCGCGAACGGTCCCGCGGGGCACAACGGCCCCAACGCGGAATAACCAGCGCGGCATCGACACGCCCGCATGGCGTGTGCGAGGCCGCAGCCCGGTTCCGTTCACGGAGAAATCGGCGGCACGTTCACAGATGTGCCGAATGTTTCAACGCGCTATGCAGACACGTCGACTGGCCTTAAGTTGCAATTCGTCGCCGTGGAATGTCACGCGACGTAGCGCGCGACACTGACGAATTGACACAGACTGCCCGCCAGTACGAACAGGTGCCAGATACCATGTCCGTGGCGGATGCGCTCGTCGTTGATGAAGAAATAGATGCCTGCGCTATAAATGACGCCGCCGGCCACGAGCCACGCGGTCCCCGCGGCCGGCAACGCCTGCACCAGCGGGTGGACGGCTACGAGCGCGAGCCATCCCATCAACACGTACAGCACCATCGACACGCTGCGGGTGCGTCGCCCGAGCGTCAGTTCCTGCACGATGCCGAGGGCAGCGAGCCCCCAGCTCACGCCGAATAGCGACCAGCCCCACGGTCCACGCAATGTCACGAGCGCGAACGGCGTGTAGCTGCCGGCGATCAGCAGGTAGATCGCCGAATGATCGCATTTCT
This sequence comes from Paraburkholderia sp. WC7.3g, assembly GCF_050436345.1. Lineage (NCBI taxonomy): Bacteria > Pseudomonadati > Pseudomonadota > Betaproteobacteria > Burkholderiales > Burkholderiaceae > Paraburkholderia > Paraburkholderia sp. WC7.3g. The sequence goes on along the minus strand of NZ_JBNDMA010000002.1, from coordinate 4,054,097 downwards.
GCAGAATCGCCTTCAGACGCGGATGGCCCACGCTGTGATACAGCGTCGAGATCGCATACAGCACGAACAGCATCGCACCATACACGCTGAAGCTCACGACCTTGTACGCGTCACCGGCGAGCGCGCCCATCGTGACGAGCGCCGCCAGCCCCACCACCGACAGCACGGCGCCGACGAGATGGGTGATGCTGTTCAAACGCTCACCGACGGGCACAACTCTTTCCTCCTGCGGGGTCCCACGCGGGCGACCATCGATACGAACAGGCCCACATGATACCGGTCCTGAAAAAACGAAGGGCGCGGCCGCGAAACTCGCAGGCCGCGCCCGGGTGCGTCGAACGCTGCCTAGTCGAGCGGCGCCGAACGCAGATCGGCCACCTGCTGCGGCGACACGGCCGTACCGTGGTTGCCCCAGGACATACGGATATACGTGACGACCGCCGCGACTTCCTGATTCGACAGAGCCTGTGCGAACGGTGGCATGCCGTACGGATGCGGGTTCGCTTCCGTGCTCGGCGGATAGCCACCGTTCAGCACCATGCGGATCGGGTTGACCGCCGATGACATCTGGATCGACTGGTTGTTCGCAAGCGGCGGGAATGCCGGGGGCCGGCCGAGACCGTTTTCCTCGTGGCACTTCGCGCAGTTGTCAGCGTAGATCTTCTGACCTTGCTTCAGCAGTTCGCCGCCGAACTTTTCCGAGGTTTCGAGCTGCAGCGGTTCCGGTGCTTCGCTCTTTTGCGGAATCGTCTTCAGGTACGTCGCCATCGCGTTGATGTCTTCGGCCGACAGATACTGCAGGCTGTTGTGAACCACTTCGGCCATCGGACCGAACACCGCACCCCGGCTCGACACACCGGTCTTGAGCAGATCGGCGATGTCCCTGAGGTCCCAGTCGCCGAGACCGGCCTCCTTGTTCGACGTCAGCGACGGTGCATACCAGTTCTGCAACGGAATCAGGCCGCCCGCGAACGCGGCCGAGTTGACCGGGGCGCCCATTGCATTGATCGACGTGTGGCACATGCCGCAGTGACCAAGGCCTTCGACCAGATACGCACCGCGGTTCCATTCGACCGACTTGGTCGGATCCGGCTTGAACTCGCCTTCACGGAAGAACAGCGTGCGCCAGCCAATCAGCATGTTGCGCTGGTTGAACGGGAATTTCAGTTCGTGCGGACGGCTCGGCACGTTGACCGGCGTGACCGAGCGCAGGTACGCGTAGATCGCGTCCGAGTCGGCGCGCGTGACCTTCGTGTAGCTCGTGAACGGGAAGCCCGGATAAAGCAGGCTGCCATCTTTCGAGCGGCCGGTGTGCATCGCGCGATAGAAGTCGTCCTGGGTCCACTTGCCGATGCCGTACTGGTCGTCCGGCGTGATGTTCGGTGTGAACATCGTACCGAACGGCGTGGCCATCGGCAGGCCGCCCGCGAACGGCTGGCCGCCGCGCACCGTGTGACAGGCGATACAGTCGCCGGCGCGGGCGAGGTACTCGCCCTTCTTGATCAGGTCGGCCTGGTCCGCGGGCGTTGCCGCCACCGCCGCGCCGCTGCTATGCAGATTGTCGCCGCCCGACCACAGGACGGGAACGAGTGCGGCGGCCGCGACTACGACGACTGCCGAGAGGGCGAACAAAGACTTGCGTTTCATTTGAATGTCTCTCCCGGCGCCTTATTGCGGTTCGCTGCCGCAGGCAAGCGGAGTCTTCAAGGAGCGGGCCGGAGCCGGCACGGGGTTTTGCGGAGCGCGCTGCGTGGAAAGCCAGGCCGCGACGGCGTTCACGTCTTCGTCGCTAAGGCGCGTGGCGATGGTGTGCATGCAGTCCGGCGCGATCGCGCGACGCGTGCCCGAGCGCCACGAGCCGAGCTGCGCGCTGATGTAGTCGGAGTGCAGGCCGACGAGACCCGGGATTGCCGGTTCCATACCAGTCAGCGCCTTGCCGTGGCAGGCCGCGCAAGCGGGCACCTGCTTCGAAGCATCACCGTGCAACACGATCTGCTCACCGCGCGCGAGCGTGGCGGCCGAGACCGTCGGCTTGGCCGGCGTCGGATACGGCGGGCGCTGTTGCGAGAAGAAGGTGGCGAACTGATGCAGGTAGTCGTCGGAGAGATACGTGACGAGGTAGTTCATCGGCGGGTACTTGCGGCGCCCTTCACGGAAGTTCTGCAACTGATTGAACAGATATTCCGCCGGCTTGCCCGCGAGGCGTGGGAAGTAGTCGTTGTCGGTACCTTGCCCATGCGAGCCGTGGCAGGCCGTGCAACCTTGCACGCGCGCTTCCATCGTGTCGGGGGCCTTCGGTTGAGTCTGCGCTTTCGCTGCGCTATAGACACCCGCGGTGCCGATCAACAGAAGGGCAAGCAACGGGCGGAAGAGGCGTCTTGAAGACACGCGTAACTCCATCAGAATCGGGGACCTGACCGAACTTCGGGCGGCTCGGTGTGAAGGACAGCCGTCGCTGCGGCGACGCAGCATTCTATCATCGCAGGGTGATGGTGACTATTTGCCGCATTAGAGACGGTCCCAGGTGTGACCGCCATGCGACAGTGTGTCGCGTCATGCCGGTTTGCGACTTCTGCCGCGTCACGCGTGATGTTCAACCTCCTCTACGTCTCATCGATAATCGCGGCGCGGTAGCCGCAAGCGCGATGCCACGTCTCGCATTCGATCAAGCAAGGTTGAACCGATCCCCGCCCCCGCGCGCGCCATCGAAGCGTACACTTCCGGGCTCGCCGGCTGTCGTCCAGACGATGCGCGCCGCCGGCCCGGCTATGTTTCGTTCGTTCTCATCCGCTATCGGCCTTACATGAAGCTATTCGATCTTTTCTCGTCGACGCTGCGTGCGTTGACGTCCGGCGCGGTGGCGCTGGCCATGTCGTCCACCGCGTTCGCGCATGCGCATCTGATCTCGAGCGTGCCGGCCGCGAACGCCGATACCGTCGCGCCCGCCGACGTGACAATCCATTTCACCGAGCCGCTCGAGCCGGCGTTCAGCAGGATCACGCTCGCCGACGCGGGCGGCAAGCCCGCGACGCCGACCGCTTCGACGGTCGATAGCGCGGACGCGCGCGTGATGCGCCTCGCACTGCCTCAACTGACGAGCGGCCGCTATGCGGTGCACTGGATCGCGGTGGCCACCGACGGCCATCGTACGAAAGGCGACTTCGCGTTCAACGTCAAATGAACTTCGACGGACTGTGGATCGGGCAGGTCGCAATGGCCGCGCTCATGAATGTCGCGTTTGGCTTCGCCGTCGGCTCGGCGCTACTCGGCGCATGGCTCGCGAAGGACGCGCTCCCGGGCACATCACCGGCGCGCCCGGGCTGGATGCGCGCGCAACGCTCGATGCTCGCGGCCACCATCGTGCTGGTGCTTGCGGATCTCGGCTGGCTGTTGTATCAGGCGGCCTCGATGGGCGGCGTTGCGTTGCCCGCGGCGTTCGGCATGGTGCCGACGGTGCTGACGCAAACCCATGTCGGCTACGGCTGGAGCGTCGCGTTCGGCGGTGCGCTGGTGCTGCTCGTCACCGCGCTGAGCCATGGTACGGGCGTGAGGCGTAACACGGTGCTGTGGCTGGCGGTGCTCGCGATCGCGGCGGGCAAGGCGTCGCTCGGTCATGCGGCCGACGCCGGCGCCGTCTCGGCCGAGATCGGCATGCAGACGCTGCATGTGCTGGCGACGAGCGTATGGGGCGGACTCGCGATGGCCGCCGGCCTCGCGGTGCTGCCGGCGCTCGGCGCCTCGACCGCGCGCGGCATGCTGATTCGCACGGCGACGCAGGTCTCGAACGTGTCGATCGTCGCGGTCGTGTTCGTGTTGCTATCGGGTATCTTCAATGCGGTGCGCGGCTCAGGCGGCTCGTTCGAAGCGATTCAGGCGAGCACGTGGGGTCATGTGCTGACGTTGAAGTTCGTGCTGGTCGCGCTCGCGCTCGTGCTCGGCACGCTGAACCGGAGCTCGGCGCTGCCGCGCCTGCGTCGCACCGCATCGACGATGGATGCGCACACGTTCGTCAACGTGCTGTATCTGGAAGCGCTGGTGATGATCGGCGTGTTCGTCGTCGCGGCCGCGTTGTCGCATAGCGTACCGGCGTTCGCGGGGCTCGGTTGAATGCGCGGCGCGGTTCGAAGGCCGCTCACTCGAAACCGAGGTGATGTCCAACAATGGGCGCGCAGAACAGCGCGATCGCGCAGCCCGCGGCCTTGCCTTCGAGTTCGGCGCCGGCCGCGTGCGAGCCGGCCATCTGCGTGAGCAGATCGAAGACCTGCGGCAGGCAGTACAGCACCGCCGCGGCGATAAACCATTTCCCGACCACCGAGATGCTCCATCCGCGCTCGTACGCGAGCATCGCGCCGATGATGCGCAGCACGCCAAACGCGACCAGCGCGCCAACCGCCGCCTGTTCGCGGATCAAATAGTCAGGAAGGAATTCGCCCATGGGCTCCCCGATGCATGCATTGTTTGCATGCATTTCAGCAAGGAGTAGGGCATGGGTATGTCCGATACCGAACACACTCACGAAAGCCAGGCGGGAAAACAGATACGACAGCGCAGATACGACAGCGCGCCGACGACGCCGGCCGCGCTGATGAACGTCAGCCGCCCGCCGGCGGCATTCCGCTCGATTCGCTCAGGTGCTCAGATCACCATTCGGCGACGCTGCCGTCCGCGTGACGCCACACCGGATTGCGCCAGCGATGACCGACCTTCGCCATCTCGCGCACCTTCACTTCGTTGACCTCGATGCCAAGTCCCGGGCCCTGCGGAATCGACACGAAGCCGTCTTCGTACTTGAAGACTTCCGGGTTCTTGATGTAGTCGAGCAAGTCGTTGCCCTGGTTGTAGTGAATGCCGAGGCTCTGTTCCTGGATGAACGCGTTGTAGCTGACCGCGTCGATCTGCAGGCAGGTTGCGAGCGCGATCGGGCCGAGCGGGCAATGCAGCGCGAGCGCGACGTCGTACGCTTCGGCCATCGCGGCGATCTTGCGGCACTCGGTGATGCCGCCCGCGTGCGACGCGTCCGGCTGGATGATGTCGACGTAGCCGCCCGACAGGATGTGCTTGAAGTCCCAGCGCGAATACAGGCGCTCGCCGAGCGCGATTGGCGTGTTGGTTTGATTGACGATGTCGCGCAGCGCCTCGGCGTTTTCCGACAGCACCGGTTCTTCGATGAACAGCAGCTTGTACGGATCGAGTTCCTTCGCGAGCACCTTCGCCATCGGCTTATGCACGCGGCCATGGAAGTCCACGCCGATGCCGATGTTCGGCCCGACCGCCTCGCGCACCGCCGCGACGTTGTTGATCACGCCTTGCACCTTGTCGAAGGTGTCGATGATCTGCAGTTCTTCCGAGCCGTTCATCTTGACGGCCTTGAAGCCGCGCTCGACCACCGCGCGCGCGTTGTTCGCGACATCGCTCGGACGATCGCCGCCGATCCACGAGTACACCTTGATCCGGTCGCGCACCTGGCCGCCGAGCAGCGCATGCACCGGCACGCCGTGATGCTTGCCCAAGATGTCCCACAGCGCCTGATCGACACCGGCGATCGCGCTCATCGTGATCGGGCCGCCGCGATAGAAGCCCGCGCGGTACATCACCTGCCAGTGGTCCTCGATCAGCAGAGGGTCCTTGCCGATCAGATAATCGGACAGTTCCTCGACGGCCGCGGCGACCGTATGCGCGCGGCCTTCCACCACCGGCTCGCCCCAACCGACGATGCCCTCGTCGGTCTCGATCTTCAGGAAGCACCAGCGCGGCGGGACGATGAAGGTTTCGAGCTTGGTGATTTTCATGGTGTGCGTCTCCTATGTCGGCGGGAGTTGGCGCGTTAGCGTGTACGCCAGCCCGTGCAAGATGGGTGCAGCAGGCCTCGACGCCTGCGAAAAATTTCGAGGATTCCATGCTACAACAAAAGTGCATTAAAGTACTATTAATAGTATTATTGATCACATAGTGGTGAGATTCGGAAAACTTACCGCGCGCGTTGCGCGCCGAGACCACCGACCGCGAGGAGACAACCATTCCGCACGATCTGCACGGGCGAGTCGCCCAAATGCTCGCGACCGCGATTCTGCGCGGCGACTATGCGCCGGAGTCGATCCTGCCTCGCGAAGCCGAGTTAATGGAGATGTTCGGCGTGAGCCGCACGGTGCTGCGCGAGGCGCTGCGCACGCTCACCTCGAAAGGGTTGATCGAATCGCGGCCGCGGGTCGGTACGCGCGTGCGAGTCAAGTCCGCGTGGAATCTGCTCGATGCTGATCTGCTCGACTGGTATTCGCGGGTCGCCGAGCCGATGGCGTTCGCGCTCAAGCTCCAGGAAATGCGCGAGATGGTCGAGCCTTACGCCGCCGGCCTCGCGGCCGCCGCGTATACCGACGACACGTTGCGTGAGCTTGCGGCCGCGCATACCGCGATGGTGGCGGCGCGTAACGTCGACGAATGGGTGCGCGCGGATCTGCAGTTCCATCTGTGCGTGCTCACCGCGTGCAGCAACGAATTACTGATTCCGCTTGGCGCGCTGATCGAGCGCACGCTCGAGGCACAGCTGCGGCTCAATGCGAAACGCGCCGATGTGTTCAACGCGTCGCTCGCCGAGCACACGGCGGTGTTCGAGGCGATCCGCGCGCGCGATGCCGCCGCGGCGTACGCGGCGATGGCGGCATTGCTCGGCGTGACGCGCGGGCGAATCGAAGGCTAAGACGGACGTCGGCGCATTCGGTCTCAATCCATCGCCGCATGCGCGATCGACGCATCCGGTGCCTTGTGCGACGGCCGGATCAGCACCAACAACGGGATGACCAACAGCGTCGCCACGAACATCAGCTTGAAGTCGTTCAGATACGCGACCATCGCCGCCTGCTGCGTGATCGACGCGTTCAGCGCCGCGATGTCGTAGTTCGAACCGCTGTTGAGCATCGACTGGAGCGCCGGATTGAACGCGGTGACGTTCGCGGCGAGGTCCGCGTGCGCGATCTGCGTGTTGCGCGTCATCAGCGTCTGCACGATCGAAATGCCGATACTGCTGCCGATGTTGCGCATCAGGCTATAAGTCGCGGTGCCGTCCGCGCGCAGCGCCGGCGACAGCGTCGAGAACGTCAGCGTGGACAGCGGCACGAACACGAGGCCGAGTCCGACGCCCTGGATCACGCCGGGCCACACGATGTCAGACGCCGATAGCACGATCGTGTAATGCATCATCTGCCACAGTGCGAACGCCGAAATCAGGAAGCCGCAAAGCAGCAGCAGCCGCGCGTCGACGCGCTTCAGCAGCCGGCCCGCGATCAGCATCGCGACCATCGTGCCGGCGCCGCTCGGCGCGGTGACGAGGCCCGTGGTCGCGACCGGATAGCCCATCAGGTTTTGCAGCATCGGCGGCAGCAGCGCACGCGTCGCGTACATCACCGCGCCGATCACGAAGATGAACAACGTGCCGGTCGCGAAGTTCGGGTCTTTCAGCAACTTGTACTTGAAAAACGAGCGCTCGCCGATCGTCGCCGTGTGCACGAAAAAGAACGCGAAGCTGATTGCCGCGACGAGCGCCTCGATCACGATCTCGGTCGACGAAAACCAGTCGAGCTGCTCGCCGCGATCGAGCATCGCCTGCAGTGCGCCGATCGCGAGGCCGAGCGTGATGAAGCCGAACGCGTCGAACTTCACGTCGTGTTTCGGCTCGCGCGTCGGCAGGAAGCTCGCGACGCCGAACAGCGCGAACGCGCCGATCGGCACGTTGATGAAGAACACCCAGCGCCAGTTGTAGCTATCGGTAAGCCAGCCGCCGAGCGTCGGGCCGAGAATCGGCCCGACCATCACGCCCATGCCCCACACGGCCATCGCCTGGCCTTGCTTTTCGCGCGGGTTGATGTCGAGCAGGATCGACTGCGACAGCGGCACCAACGACGCGCCGAAGATCCCTTGCAGCAGACGCGATACGACGATCTGCGGCAGCGTCTCGGAGAGTCCGCATAGCGCGGACGACACCGTGAAGCCGCCGATCGCGATCAGCAGCAGCCGCCTGACGCTGAGGCGATCCGCGAGCCAGCCGGTGAGCGGTGTGGCGATCGCGGCGGCGACGATATAGGAGGTCAGTACCCACGTGATCTCGTCCTGCGACGCGGACAGCGTGCCTTGCATATGCGGCAGCGCCACGTTGGCGATCGTGCTGTCGAGCGTCTGGATCAGCGTCGCGAGCATGATCGAAATCGTGATCATCGGCCGGTTGAGCAGCGCGGTGGCGCTCGCCGACGTGGAGGCAGAGGACATGGACGGTGGGGAGGGTCGAGATCGTAAGCATGCTTATTATATCGGCTATGCAGGTTTGCGCTATCGGGAGTTTTGCCGAGGTTGGAACGCATGCACAGGCGCGCTGCAAACCGAACCGCTTCCGTATAATCCGCGCATGAAAACCCAATTCGAAGAGCGCTTCGGCTTTCTGATTTACGACGTCGGCCGGCTGGCGGGCAAGCGATTCGACGATCTCGCGAAGTCGTCGGTCGATCTGACGCGCGCGCAATGTCGCGTGCTGGCCTATCTCGGCCATTACGGCGACATCAATCAGGCGCGGCTCGCGGATCTGCTCGAGGTCGCCCCGATCTCGGCGGGCCGGCTGCTCGACCGGATGGAGGAGGGCGGTTGGATCGAACGAACCGCGAATCCGCAGGATCGCCGCGAACGTCAGGTACGCATGACGCCGAAGGCTGAGCGCACGCTCGGCAAGGCGCGCAAGGTCGGCGACGAGATCGCGCTCGAAGCCCTCAATGGTTTCGGCGATGAAGAAGCGGCGCAATTGATCGCGCTGCTGCAGCGGGTGCGCGGCAATCTGAGCCGGCTAGTGGATCGCTGAAGCGTCGCGGGGTTTGCGCGAGCCGGGGGTGGTGATGGGCTCGCGCTTCAAATCACGTTATTTGGCTTCTGACGCCGGCGCGCCGCCGCTCGGCGGTACCAGCTCGTAACAGCCGGGCGCCGCCGACGTTTTCGCTTTTGCATCCGGCTGCTGCGGATCGATGCATTTGAACGCGCTCTGATCGCGCTGCACGAAGATCGTGTCGGCCGGGCCGGTGTTGACGACGGCGACGATCCTGTAGCCGTCCTGCAGCAGCGTCGCGAGCATGGTCGAACTGGCGCGCCATTGGCTGTCGGACGCGGTCGGGGTTTGGGCCTGGGCGGTGAGGGTGGCGGTCGTGCCGGCGAGCGCGAGCGCAGCGGTGGTTGCGGCGAGCGCGACGGTGCGGAACGTCATCAGTGAACCTCCTCGAAGTTGCGACGGATTGGCGATTCTGGAAGCAAGCCTGTCAGGCTCCTTGTCAGGCTGGCTCATGACTCTATTCTCTCAAGAGAAGGAGGCTGCAACAAACCTGGAGCGTTTCACTGCCCATACCCCTGTGATGCCGATGCCCACCCGTTCGTTCGATCAGGAACTCGTGCCACGCTCGCTGGCAAGCCATGCTCGCCATCCGCCGAACCCCGAGATGTCGGTTCCCGACTGCACGCCATACGGCTCGCACAGGAAGCCGATAACCCACGAACCGTCGACGAGTTCGACCTTCCCCAGAACCAGCGGAGAAGGAACGGTCGCGATGAACGAGCCGAACTCCACGCTGGGCATATCCCACACTTCGACAGCAATTTTTGCGCCGCCATCCGTGACGCGCCACATGCCTGGGCGACTCGTGCCGTCCGCCGACGCGGGCAGCGCAGACAACCGATAGTGTCCGGCAGTGTGAGTGGCGTGCACGAGCCGTGCGCGTCGGGCAAGCAGATCCCGGTTGAGCGGCAAACCTTGCATGTGGGCGCCGCAGACCGCGATCTTCATGCGGTCGTGGGTCGCCGTGTGTCGTTCGCCGGGCTCGCCTGGCGCGACGGCCAGGCCGCCGACGCACTGCACGCCGCTCTCTCGTTGCAGCAGGTCGGCCACGCCCAGCAGATACTGGTCGGTGAATGCGCGACCAAAGACGGTCACGCCCCACGGGAGACCATTGTTCATGAAACCGGTCGGCGTAGCGACGGCGGCATAGTCCAGCAGATTCATGAAGTTCGTGTAGTAGCCGAGCAGCGAATTCGGCCCGATTGGGTCGCGCTCCAACTCGTCGAGCGTCACGGGGCGCGGATACGTCGGCGTCAGGACGAAATCGAGCGACTCGATTGATGCGTCGCAGATGGCCTTCAATTCCTGCAGGTGATATTGCGCGCGAAACAGCTCGACCGCGGTGGCGCCCGGCGCCCTCGCCAATACGTCGCGAATGACGGGCAAGAGCGCAGCGGGCCTCGTTGTCATCAACTCGGCCGCCACGTTGTAACGCTCGGCCACCCATGGACCCTGATAGAGCAGATTGGCGGCTTCGACAAACGGCTCGAAGTCGATGTCGACCGCCTCGCCCCCTGCCGCTTCGAGCAACGCGCGCGCCTTGGCGAACAGTTCGGGGCTCTCGGAGCAGCCGGCAAATTCCAGTTGCGCCGGCACGCCAAACCGGAACGCCGTGGGCCCGCCAAACGCGCGTGCAGTATTCCATTGCGGATTCGCGCGGCTGTATGCATCGCGAGGATCGGGGCGCGCGCTCAACGCAAGCAGCTCGCTCGCTTCTTGCGCCGTCGCCGTGAAGAACGTCACGCAATCGAGCGTGCGGCAGGCGGGCACCACGCCCGCGGTGGACAACAGGCCTTTCGTCGGCTTGAGACCGATGAGATTGTTCAGTGCGGCAGGCACGCGACCTGAACCGGCCGTGTCGGTCCCGAGCGCGAAACTGGCGACGCCGAGCGCGACCGCGACCGACGAACCGGCGCTCGAGCCGCCTGACGGATAGTCGGGATGCACGCTATTGCGGCACTTGCCGTACGGCGACCGGGTGCCGTTCAGACCGGTCGCGAACTGGTCGAGATTGGTCTTGCCGAGCGGTATCGCACCGAGCGCGATCAACTGCGCAACGACGCTCGCCGACCGCGACGGCGTGTACGCGAATGCGGGACACGCGGCCGTCGTCTGAATGCCGGCGAGATCGATGTTGTCCTTGATCGCAAACGGGACACCATACAGCGGCAGGCTTTCGATGTCTTGCGTGTCGAGCCAGTCGAGGTAGGGCGCGACTTCGTCTTCGGTCAGAAGATGGATGAACAGATTGAACGAAGGATTCAGCGCGGCGGCTTTTGTGAGCAGTTCAGCGACGAGCTTGCGCGGCGTGAGCGTTCCCGCACGATATGCGGCGCGAAGCGTCGGGAGACGTAGATCGAATGACGACATGGTTTTCCTTCCAGGTATTTAGTGACGTTCGACGACCGCAACGCGTTGCCCCGCGCGCACGGGCGAACCCGGCGCCACGTAGATCTCGCCGACGGTTCCGGCGCACGGCGCGCACACCGAGATCTCCATCTTCATCGACTCGATGACGAGCAGCACGTCGCCTGCGTCGACCGCGTCGCCGGTTTTCACCTTGACTTGCCAGAGGCTGCCGGCAATCTCGCTGTCCACGGCGACTTCGCCGTTTTTCAGCGGAGCTAACTGAGTGTCTTCGGCGACCGGCGTCTCGATCGTGTCTTCCGAGGTGCCTGCTTCACGCCATCGCTCGCGCTCCGCCTGGAAGGCCGACTGCTGCCGAGAACGGAACTGCTCGATGCTGACGGATTCGCTGGCGAGGAACGCCTGATAGTCCGGCATCGAAAGCTCGGACTCTTCAATCCGCAACGGATAACGCCCAAGCGGGAAGTCCGCGCGAATGCGCAACAGTTCGTCGGCCGACACTTCGTAGAAGCGAATCTGGTCGAAGAAGCGCAGCAAATAATGCTGCCCGGCGAAATCCGCGACTTCGCGGTAGCGATTCCACATCTGCAACGTGCGGCCGACGAATTGATAGCCGCCCGGTCCTTCCATGCCATATACGCACAGATACGCGCCGCCGATGCCGACCGAGTTCTCCGCGGTCCACGTACGCGCCGGGTTGTATTTCGTCGTGACGAGTCGGTGACGAGGATCGAGCGGCGTCGCGACCGGTGCGCCAAGGTACACGTCGCCGAGTCCCATCACGAGATAGCTCGCATCGAAGACGATCTGCCTAACCGCGTCGATGGAGTCGAGGTCGTTGATGCGGCGAATGAATTCGAGGTTGCTCGGACACCACGGTGCATCCTTGCGCACGGTGGTCATGTATTTCTCGATCGCGAGCTGGCACGCGGGGTCATCCCACGACAGCGGCAAATGAACGATTCGCGATGGCACACGCAGGTCCTTGTGCAGCAAGACCTCGTCCCACGCCCGCGCGACGATGTCGAGCAACCTGGCGAGCGGCAATTCTTCCGGCCGGTAGTGGATCTGCAGCGAACGGATGCCCGGCGTGAGATCGATGACGCCAGTCAGATGCATCGCCTCAAGAGACTGCATCAGCGCATGTCCGCGAAACCGCGCAACGAGATCGAGTTCCGCTGGCCCGATTTCGAGCAGCAGATGCGTGTCGCCCGATACACGCGCGACGAGTCTTTCGCGGCCCGCGCCGGTATCGAGCACGATGGGCGACGTTAGCGAGGCTCTTCTTTCGCTCGGCGCGCTCCGTGCAATGTCGAGGCTCTCCAGCTCCCGCCGACGCTCATGCGCAGCCTCACGCGCTTCCTCGACTTCGACCGGAGCGAAACGGATCTTGTCGCCCGCTTTCAGCTGGCCGATCTGCCAGAGGTCCGCCTCGATGATCGTCACCGGACACACGAAGCCGCCGAGACTCGGGCCGTCGGGTCCGAGAATCACGGGCATGTCGCCGGTGAAGTCGACGGCGCCGACCGCGTACGGATTATCGTGAATGTTCGACGGATGCAGTCCGGCCTCGCCGCCGTCCTCGCGCGCCCACTCGGGTCTCGGTCCGATGAGGCGCACGCCGGTACGGCTGGTGTTGAAGTGAACCTCCCACTCGGTGTCGAGGAACTGAGCGATGTAGCGGGCGCTGAAGTATTCCGGTGCACCGTGCGGGCCATAGATCACGCGCAGAGTGCGCACGCCGTCGAGCCTCGGCGCGTTGACGAGCGCCGCGCCGGCCTGCGCGTCGTCGAGCGGATAAAGATGCAGCACGTCGCCGGCGCGGATCGCGCGGCCGCCATGGCCGCCGAACTGGCCGAGCGTAAAAGTGCTGCGGCTGCCGAGGTAGAGCGCGATGTCGAAGCCGCCGCGCACGCATAGATAAGCGCGCGCGCCCGCGCCGCGTATCGTGCCGAGCGCGAGCGTCGCACCCGCCGGTACATGAATGCTCGTATTCAGCGGCTGTGCGACATCGTCGAGCAGCACCGGAATCTCCGCGCCCGTGATGGCGACCACTGCATCTGTGTTGAAGCGCAGTGTCGGTCCGCTCATCGTGACTTCGAGAGCGGCTGCATCGGCCGCATTGCCGAGCAGGCGATTGCCGAGCCGCATCGCCCGGTCATCCATCGGCCCCGACGGCGGGATGCCGACTGCCCAGTAGCCCAGGCGGCCGGGATAGTCCTGCACCGTCGTCTGCGTGCCGCCGCTGACGACTTCGACCGTACTGGCCCGATACCTGAGCCCTTCGAGACAGCGAGTCCACGGTTCGCCCGACGCAAACGGCCAGTCGCGCAGAATCTGGCGCAGATAGTCGCGATTCGTCTCGACGCCGTAGAGCCGGGTGTTCCGCAGCGCATCGTCGAGCGCATGGCGCGCTTCATCGCGAGTCGGCGACCAGGCGATCACTTTCGCGAGCATCGGGTCGAAGTACGGTGGCACTTCGCAACCGGCCTCGATCCATGTATCGATGCGCAGCGCGCGGCCGTCCGCGTGCGGGAACGCGACATCGGTCAGCAGACCCGGACTCGGTTTGAAGTCACGCCCAGGGTCCTCCGCGTAGAGTCGCGCCTGGATCGCGTGTCCGCGCGGCGTTAGACCCGCCGCCAGTTCCTGCAGCGGCGCGAGCGTGCCGGCCGCGAGTTCGATCATCCAGCGCACGAGGTCGACGTTCCACACCTGTTCGGTTACGCCGTGCTCGACCTGCAGACGCGTATTGACTTCGAGGAAGTAGAACTGTTCGGCGGCACTGTCGTACACGAACTCGACGGTGCCGGCGGAGCGATAATCGACGGCCTTCGCGAGCTTGACCGCGGCCTCGCACAACGCGGCCTGAATACCATCCGGCAGGCAGGGCGCGGGGGTTTCCTCGAGCACCTTCTGATTGCGCCGCTGCACCGAGCAGTCGCGCACGCCGAGCGCGAGCGCAGCGCCTTTGCCATCGCCGAATACCTGCACTTCCAGATGCCGCGCCCGTTCGATGTACTTCTCCAGAAACACGCCGGCATCGCTGAAGTTGTTTTCGCCGAGGCGCTTGACCGCGTCGAAATGGGCGCCGAGGTCGTCGGCGTTCCAGCACACCCGCATGCCGATGCCGCCGCCGCCCGCGGTGCTTTTCAGCATCACTGGATAGCCGATGGCCTGTGCCGCCGCGAGCGCCGCCGGCAAGTCCGCGAGCAGCCCGGTGCCTTCGAGCATCGGCACCCCTTCGTTGGCCGCGATTTCGCGGGCCGTGTGCTTGAGGCCGAACGCGCGAAGCTGCGCGGGTGTCGGTCCGATGAACGCGATGCCGGCCGCTTCGCAGGCTTCGCCGAACGCCGCGTTCTCCGATAAGAAGCCGTAGCCGGGATGGATCGCCTGCACGCCTTCGCGACGCGCAATCGCGAGGATCTTGTCCACGTCGAGATAGGTCAGCGCGGCTGGACCATCGCCTAGCGCATGTGCTGCGGGCGCTTCGCTGACGTGGCGGCTCGCTCTGTCGGCTTCGGCATAGATGGCGACGCCGGTCACGTCGAGTTCGCGCAACGTCCTGAGAATGCGGCACGCGATAGCGCCGCGATTAGCGATCAGAATCTTCTCGAACATGGAAGGTGTGTTGATTCGGAGGCGGGCCGTCCCGCCGTGGGAATGACCGGCCGTGGTCGTCCACGGCCGAAGTCGCGTCAGCGATCTGTCTGGGTCAGTTCTTCGCGCGTACTGGTGAAGTAGCGTCCCGAGCGAACCAGCATGATGAGAAACAACCAGTGGCGGATGCGCTTCAGTTCCATATCAGCAGTTCCGCGGGCGTCGGGTTGTAGGCGTTGCACGGATTGTTCAGCTGCGGGCAGTTGGAGATCAGCACGATGACGTCCATCTCGGCGCGCAGTTCGACGTACTTGCCCGGCGCGGAAATGCCGTCTTCGAAGGTGAGCCCACCTTCGGCCGTCACCGGCACGTTCATGAAGAAGTTGACGTTCGCGCCGATGTCCTGCTTCGACAGGCGGCCGTCATGAGCGCAGGCACGCAGGAAGTTGTCTCGGCAGCTGTGCATGTAGCGCTTCTCCAATGCGTAGCGCACCGTGTTGCTCTCCTGCGCACAGGCGCCGCCGAGCGTATCGTGGCGGCCGCATGTGTCGGCCACGATCGTCAGCATCGGATTGCCGAGGTTCGAGTACAGCACGGTGCCCGAGGTCAGGTAGAGGCTCTTTTGCCGGCGCAACGTGCGTTGCGGGTCGAAACGCTCGCGCGGATCGGCGAGGCTGTAGAACAGCGTATCGACCGCCTGGTTGCCTTCGAGGTCGACGACGCGCAGCGTTTGCCCAGCCTTCACCTCGTGAAGCCACGGCTCGCCGGCGGCGAGTGTCTCGCGATAGACCGCGGTGTCCGGACGTTTGTCGCTGACGATAAGCGTGCTAGTCATAAGCGTGGCCTTCGCTCAAAGGAAGAAGCGTTCTGTGTTGATGAAACCGCGTACGTTCTCTTCGCATGCGGTGCGGCAAACTTCGGCGACATCGGGGCGCGCGTCGCTCAACTCGAGCTTGACGGGCCGGGGCGCGTACTCGGGGTTCGGGTCGAGCGGGTGCTGGATCGCGGTGAGTACCACGAGCGTGTTCATCGGCGCGTACAGCTCGACGTAGTCGTTGGCCTGCGAGTTGCCGCGAACAAAGTTGAGCAATCCGTCGTCGCTGACGTCGACACGACTGAACAGATTGAGCGTCATCAGCAGGTCCGTGATGCCAAGTCCCCACTTGCTCATTTCGACGAGCAGGTTGTCCGTGCCGTTGCGATAGAACGCGTTGCGCAGTTCCTGGTAGCGGCCCGCGCCGTATCGTTCGCGAACCTCGTCGGCGTTCGACACACCGCCGATGCTGTCGTGCCAGCCGCAGGTATCCGCGACGATTGCGGCAAGCACGCGGCCCATGTCGGAGTACAGGCAGTGACCCGCGGTGAGCCTGGCCGTGTGCTGGCATTTCAGCGAATCCGGCAGATTGAGCCGCTCGCTTTTCTCCGCCGCGTTGACCATCATCACGCTGACGTTCGCGCCGCCGCGCAGGTCGGTAATGCGCAGCGATCGGCCGCGCTTGACGATCAGCGACGTATGACCGCCGCCCGGGACGGTTTCTTCAAGCAGTAATGTCATTCCTGAGTTCCTTCAGTCGGAGACCAGTTCGATATGCGATGCGCCTCGCACGGCCGCCTCAGCGATATGCACGGCGGACACGGAATCGCGGCTGCGGTCGAGCGGAATGTTGTAGGTGATGCGCGCGCCATAGGCGCCTGGCGCCTGCGAGTCGATGCGCACCTTGTCGAAAACCAGCACGCGGCTTCCCAACGTGAAGCCTTCTTTCAGGTCATGCGTGACCATGAAGATCGTGAGCTTCGATTCGTGCCACAGGTCGGAGAGCAGCTCGTGCATGTCCTTGCGAATGCCGGGGTCGAGCGCGCCGAACGGTTCGTCGAGCAGCAGCACGCGAGGCTTCATCATCAGCGCCTGCGCAATCGCGAGGCGTTGCTGCATGCCGCCCGACAGCTGCTGCGGAAACTTGCTCAACGCAGCGCCCAGCCCGACCCGCTCGAGCATGGCCGCTGCCTCGTCTTGCGCCACGCGCCGACGGGCACCGAATAGCCGGCCGGTGAACTTCGCTTGTGGAAGCTCCAGCCCCAGCATCACGTTGCGCAACACGCTCAGATGGTCGAACACGGAGTAGCGTTGAAACACGACGCCGCGATGTCTGTCCGGTTCGGCGGGCAGCGGCTTGCCGTCCAGCAGGATCTCGCCGCGCGTCACGCGTTCCTGGCCTAGCAGCAGCCGCAGAAACGTCGACTTGCCGCAGCCCGATGCGCCGACCATCGAACAGAACTCACCTTCCTTGACGGTCAGATTCAAACGCTCGAGCACGACCTGGTCGCCATACTCTTTCCATACGTTGCGGACTTCGATCATCGTGCGCCTCCGTACCAGGGGAAGCACCACTGCGTGATCCGGTGTAGCAGTTGGTCGGTGAGCCATGCGAGCAGCGTGATCCACGCGACGTACGGCAGGATCAGGTCCATCGACAGATAGCGGCGCACGAGAAAGATGCGATAGCCGAGGCCATCGGTCGACGCGATTGCTTCGGCGGCGATCAGAAAGAGCCAGGCCGCGCCGAGAGACAGGCGCGTCGCCACCAGCAGACGCGGCAGCAGTTGCGGCAGGACCAGACGCAGAATCAGGGTCCAACTGGTGGCACCGAGCGTCTGGGCCTTGACCCACAACTCGACCGGAATCTCGCGGGCGCGGGCATGCAGATCGCGAATGATCACCGGCGTGATGCCGACGACGATCAGCACGACCTTCGACAACTCATCGAGCCCGAACACGATGAACAGGATCGGCAGGACCGCCAGCGGCGGCACCATCGAGATCACGGTGATGAAGGGGGAGAGCGTCGCGCTGACGAGCGGCAACGAACCGGTCGCGATCGCGGCTACCAGTGCGATCACGGCACTGACGACGAGGCCGATGCCGAGCCGCCGCAAGCTCGACAGCGTGTCGGTCCACAACAGATACTCGCCGGTGCGCTTGTCCTCCGTGAACGCGGCCAACTTCACCGCGTCGCTCATTTGCGCCGCGCTCGGCAGCAGCTTGTCATCGGGATTGAGCGAGAGCCGCATCGAGGAGCCGGTGAAGTAGACCGCGAACAGCACGACGAACGGCAGCAGGAGCAGCATCAAGCCGCCGATCCGGCTCGGATGTCGATTGATGAGTCGCATGGTGAGCGCCTGGTTGAAAACCTGGAATACGGGCCCAGCATGCGAGCCCGCAGCGAGAGCCTGGAAAGGTCGGTCTCAGAGCTTGCCCGCGGCCGCCATCGCGACGTAGGTCGGATCGAAGCGCAGCTTGACGTTGCTCCTGTTGCCGACCACGATGCCCTTGTCGAACGCCATGCCGACCGCGTCCGCGCTCTTCGCGTCCTGGCCGAGCAGGCCGTGATCGAAAGAGAACGTCGCGACGCGCGTCATGATCTTCGGCATGTCGGCGCTCGTGACGAAGTCGAGCGCGGCCTGCGGCGAATAGAAGAGGGCGGTCGTCGACAGTTGGCCCTTGAAGTTGGCGAGGTCGGTGCCCGATGCCTTCGCCATTGCAAGCAGCGCGGACGTGCTGGCCGCGGAGTCGGTGTGCATCAGCGCGACCATTTCGAACCATGCGCCGGTCAGCGCTTTGCCGAGGGCGGGGTTCTCGTGCAACGTCTTCGTGTTGACGACCATCATGTCCATGATTTCGCCGGGAATCTTGCTGGAGTCGAACACTTCGCTGACGTTCGGCTGCGACTTCAGGTCGGCGAGCATCGGATTCCAGGTGACGGCGTTGTGAACCGTGGGGGTCGCGAATGCGCCGGAGATGTCGGCATCCGAGGTGTTCACGACCTTGAGGTCGCGCTCGCTCATATGCGCGCTTTCGAGCGCGCGTGCGAGCAGGTAATGGGAGACGGAGAACTGCACAAGATTGACCTGCTGTCCTTTCAGGTCGGCGATCTGCTTGCCCTTGCCCTTTATCAGCACGCCGTCGTTGCCGTTCGAATAGTCGCTGATGATCAGGGCCGTCGAATCCACGCCGCCAGAGGCGGGAATCGTGAGCGCATCCATGTTGGTCATCGCGCAGCCATCGAACTTGCCGGCCGTGTACTGATTGATGGACTCGACGTAGTCGTTCAGCTGCACGACATCGACGTTGATGCCGTATTTCTTGGCCCATTTAGACACGATGCCTTGGGTTTTTGCCTCACCCCACGGCATCCAGCCGGCGTAGATGGTCCAGCAGACCTTGAAGTCGTTGCGGCCCGCGGCGAACGTGGGGCTCGAGGCGAAGGTGGCGAGGGAGACGGCGGCAATGCCAAGACAGCGAGCGAGCTTGAACATGGGTTGACCTCGGAGGGGACGGTTAGCGACGGCAGGGAGCAGCGCAAACATCGCGTTCTCTCCCGGGCTTTTATCCCGCCGTGTAACCTCGCCTGAGGTCGACAGCTCTCGGACCAGCACCTGCGTGAAGCAGACCGGAACCCTAGCCGTCCATTTCCAGATTGTTTGTCGAACCGGAGGTTGCGCCGGCTCCTTGCGCGCTCTTTAAAGCGGGAAGTGTGCCAGCCCGGATCTCTTGGGCTTGTCGTGGCTTTGTGTGGCGAAAGGGACGTTTTGCCCTAGGGCGGGGAAGGTGTGCACTGATGTATGTCAGGGTGTGCACTTGATTCGGGCGGAGGGGAATTGAACGTCGCCGAGTTTCTGCGGGACAAAAGGCATCCTGGGCTGCAGCGAACCGCATGGTTCGAACGATATCGCGTGACATTCGTCCTTCAGTTGCTGCTGGGCTGCGATCCTCGGGCTATCCTGCTGCTCTACTACAACCTGGATAGCTCGCCGCACGCCATGGCTCTCTCTCCGTTGCCTCCACTCGCATGTCTGCAAGCATTCGAAGCTAGCGCCCGTTATCTGAGCTTCACTCGTGCGGGGCAGGAACTGCACCTGTCCACCAGTGCTGTGAGCCGCCAGATATCTCAACTCGAAGAATTCCTGGGGCGCCGGCTGTTCGTGCGGGAGCACAACACCCTAAGGCTCACGCCAGCAGGGGAAATGTATGCGGTGGATGTGCGGCGCATGTTGGAGCTGTGCACTAGCTCTACGTCGAGTCTGATGGCTCGCGTCGTCAGGTCTCGCCTCACGGTGTCCTGCACAACTGGCATCTCGGTATTCTGGCTCGCGCCCAGAATCGGCTCGTTTATCGACGCAAATCCCGATGTGGACCTGCGCATCATTGTGCGGGACCACTTTGGAGCCGTCTCGCCAGCGGAATACGACGTAGGTATTTTTTATCTGCGCGACCCCGAGGTTCCCGGAACGCATACACGGAAGCTCTTCGACGAAGAGGTGTTTCCCGTTTGTTCGCCGACCTATCTTGATGGGCGCAAGCTGAAGCCAGTGGAACTACTGTCCTGCACGCTGCTTGTTCTGGAGGACGCGGAACGTAGCTGGATGTCCTGGCATACCTGGTTCGAACAGGCGGGGCTTGAACGACCAGCGCTCAATCAAACCATCATTGTCAACAGCTACCCACTCATTGTGCAGCTCGCGACGCATGGCAAGGGCGTCGCGCTCGGTTGGAACCGGGTCATTGACCCGCTCCTTGAGCACGGCGCACTCGTCAGGGCATCGGACTCTCACGCCACCATGGGCGGCTCATACTTTGTCACCCGGCCATCAGAGCGTGCGGAAACACCTGCCGCACGTCGTTTCCGTGAATGGGTAATCGGTCAGACACTCACACCCTGACGTCTCCGTTCAAGCCCCTCGATGCGGTTGCGTTTTTTGCAAGCGCGTTTGCGAATTTAGCGTTATGCGGTCGTCACGCCAAAAATTACATTGATTGCGTGACGAACCGCGAACGCTCATCTCGCTAAACGACAATTGATAGAGGTCTATATGGCAACGAGTGCATCAAGCGGCATGCTGGTGGGCGAGCCGCCCATAAGGACAGTGACGCGCCGGAAGGCGATTTTCGCGACTGTCATTGGCAGCGGCCTGGAGTGGTTCGATTTTTCCGGGTACGCGTTCTTCGCAGCAACCATCGGCAAGTTATTTTTCCCCGCAGGCAACGAGACAACGTCGCTGCTGCTATCACTGGCAACTTTCGGCGTTGGTTTCGTGATGCGACCGCTCGGCGGCATCGCGTTCGGCATCTACGGCGACAGGGTGGGTCGCAAGCGGGCGCTGTCGCTCGCCATGCTCATCATGGCGCTCGGCTCGGGCATCATTGCTTTCGCCCCTACGTACCAATCTATCGGCATCGCCGCGCCGTGTCTTATCGTCGTCGCGCGATTGCTGCAGGGGCTATCCGCCGGCGGTGAAATGGGCGGCGCTACCGCGTTCCTTACCGAGCATGCTCCAGCTAAACGTCGTGCTTTCTATTCGAGCTGGATTCAGACGAGTATCGGTTTCGCCGTGGTCATCGGCAGCCTTACCGGCACGCTCATCACGTCGAGCATGTCGGCTGATTCGCTGACCGCATGGGGATGGCGTATTCCGTTTTTCATCGGCATGCTGGTGGCTCCGGTTGGATACTACATTCGGCTGAAAATCGAGGAAACGCCCGAGTTCGTATCGGAGAAGCGCCACACCAACACGCCGCTGCGTGACGTCATCCGCGAGTATCCCCGCCAGGTGCTCTCCAGTCTGCTGATGGTCGTACTGTGGACCGTCTGCACGTACGTCATCCTGTTCTACATCCCGACTTATGTTGTGAAGTATCTGCACATGACCCAGCGTGAGGGCTTCACGTCGGGCGTCGTCAGCGGTGTCGTGCTGATGGTCATGGCGCCCGTGTTCGGGGCACTGTCGGATAAGGTCGGCAAGCGGCGGGTCCTGTCGGTTGCTGCGCTCGTTATTCTGGTTGCCAGCTATCCACTGTTCTCGCATCTGATTAAATCGCCCGACTTTGCCACGCTGCTGACCTTCCAGGCGATTTTCGGCGTGCTGATTGCTGCATACACCGGCCCGATTCTGGCTCTCTTCACGGAAATGTTCCCGAGCCGCGTCCGTGCGACCGGACTGTCTTTGGCCTACAACGGCGCAGTGACCATCTTCGGTGGCTTTGCCGGTTTCATCATCACCTGGCTCACCCAACACACGGGTGACGCCGAGTCTGCGTCTTATTACATCATCTTCGCCGCGGTGGTTAGCCTGCTCGGCATCTTGCTGACAAAGCCATACCAGGCTTGAGGAATTTCACATGAGCATGTTGGTAATCGAAGGGGTGAATGTTTTCGACCCCGCAACGAAGAAACGCCAGACAAACGTCAATGTCTGCATCGCCGACGGGAAGATTGCGGCAATAGGACAGATACCGTCGTCGTTTGTCGGTGCCCGCAGAATGAGCCTCCCCGGGCGCACCGTTTTACCGGGTTTCATCGACCTGCATGTCCACGTTGTCGCGTCGAATGCGAATCTGGGCGCTAACGCGATGATGCCAAACTTTCTGGCTGCGCTTAAAACGTTGCCCATCCTGCGCGGCATGCTGAATCGCGGGTTCACCACCGTTCGTGATGCAGGTGGCGCTGACTTTGCAATGTGCGATGCTGTCAACAGCGGCGTGCTTTGGGGCCCGCGCATCCTGTCTTCGGGCAAGGCGTTATCGCAGACCGGTGGGCACGGCGACTTCCGTCAGCGCAATGACAAGCTTGACGATGCCTGCGGGTGCCTGGGACGTCAGGGAGCGATTGCCCGGGTGGTCGATGGTGTCGAGGCGATGCGCCTGGCAGTACGCGAAGAACTCCTCAAAGGTGCCTCCCAAATCAAGATAATGGCGTCGGGCGGTGTCGCTTCGCCCAACGACCCCATCACGAACACCCAGTATTCGGAAGATGAAATCCGTGCCGCGGTTCAGGAAGCGGCGGCGGCCGGGACTTACGTGATGGCGCACGCCTACACCGCTCGTGCCGTCCGGCGCGCCGTCGAGTGCGGGGTGAAATGTATCGAGCACGGAAACCTCATCGACGAGGAGACTGCCAGTCTGCTGGCGGAGCGCGGCGTAGCGGTTGTGCCCACAATCGCTACTCTCGACCGTCTCATTGAACAAGGTCCCGCGCTTGGTTTCCCCGTTGAATCGCTCGCAAAGATTGAGGGAGCGCGCTCCGTCGGCCGGCAGGCACTTGCGCTGATGGCGCGCGAAGGCGTGAAGGTCGGGTTCGGCTCGGACATGCTGGGCGAGCTGCACGCCTTCCAGTCCGACGAGTTCGCGGTTCGGGCAGAAATCGTCGGCAACGTTGAGGCCATCCGGTCGGCAACCTGCGTTGCCGCCGAAATCACGGGTGAAGCAGGCGTGCGGGGAACGGTCGCCGTCGGAGCCGTGGCTGACCTCATCGTGGTCGACGGTGACCCGATTGAGGACATTTCCCTTCTGCTAGGGCAAGGCGAACACATTCCCGTGGTCATCAAGGCTGGGGTGTGTATGAAGGAAGCCGGCCGACTGCCCGAACCCATCGCAGAGTGAACTGCTGGCGCGCGCCATGGGTCGCGCCCACCCCTCCAAAGGCGAAACCGAACATGACCTCTCTCAGCACCCGAAGTTTCGACGCCCACGCAACAGCTGCACTGCTGGACTATCCCTCGCTGGTTCGCGTTCTTCGGGAGACCATCATCGAATACGGCGCGGGACACATCGTGAGTCCTGAGCGGCTGGCCATTCCGATGCAAGACGGCGGCCTGATGTTATCGATGCCTGCTAGTGCCAAAGACATCGCCATCCATAAGTTAGTGACCGTGTGTCCTTCGAATGGGAAGCGCCAGCTTCCGACCATCCATGGTCAGGTCATCGCATGCGACGCGCACACCGGGGAAATGTTGTTCGTGCTCGACGGGCCGACCGTGACCGGGCGGCGAACGGCAGCGGTCTCTGTGCTGGGCATCCAGACCCTGCATGACATGGCTCCGTGTGAAATTCTCATCATCGGCACTGGGAAACAGGCGGCCAACCACGCGGAAGCTCTCGCGGCCTCCTTCCCGGAAGCCAAACTGTTCGCAAAGGGCACCTCGCCGGCAGCAGCGGAGGCCTTCGTGGCCCGGAGCCGGTCGGTAGCACCGAACCTGTCTGTCCTTGATGGCGATGTGATTCCCGACAGCATTGAAGTCGTCATCACTTTGACAACCAGCAAGTCTCCGGTCTACACGTTGCCGGCGCGACCCGGCCGTCTCGTCGTCGCGGTCGGCGCTTTCACGGCAGACGCAGCGGAAATCGGCAAGGAAACCGTCGACGCAAGTTGCGTGGTCGTAGACGACCCCGTCGGCGCAAAGCATGAGGCGGGTGACCTTATCCAGGCCAAGGTCGACTGGACCTCAGTTTCTCCGCTTGCCAAGGCACTGGCTGGCGAGCTGAAGCCGAGTGCGCCGATTCTGTTCAAGAGCGTTGGCTGCGCTGCGTGGGACCTGGCCGCGTGCCGCGTAGCACGTAAAGCGCTCGACGCAAACGCCTGTCAAGTCGGCGCTGACGTATAAGAAGCGCCGATTTAAATTGCTTGCCGGTTCCGTACGGCGAGTAAAAGCAGGATACCCACCGACTTCACTGAAGCAGACATGAAAATCACACGCACCATCTCGACTGTTGAAGTCCACACCGGCGGTGAAGCATTCCGCATCGTTACCAGTGGCTTGCCGCGCCTGCCTGGCGACACTATCGTCAAGCGACGTGCATGGCTGAAGGAAAACGCCGACGATATCCGCCGGGCCCTGATGCTCGAACCGCGTGGGCATGCCGATATGTACGGCGGCTATCTGACGGAGCCGGTTAGCCCGAACGCTGATTTCGGCATCATCTTTCTTCACAACGAAGGTTATAGCGACCATTGCGGCCACGGTGTCATCGCGCTGTCGACGGCGGCGGTGGAGCTTGGCTGGGTGCGACGTCAGGTGCCCGAGACACGCGTCGGTATCGATGCGCCGTGCGGATTCATCGAGGCATTCGTGCAGTGGGACGGCGAACACGCGGGCAATGTCCGTTTCGTTAATGTGCCGTCCTTCATCTGGAAACAGGACGTGACGGTCGAGACGCCGTCGTTTGGTTCGGTGACTGGCGATATTGCGTTCGGCGGCGCATTCTACTTTTACACCGATGGTCAGCCACATGGACTCGAAGTTCGTGAATCGTCGGTGGACGAACTCATCCGTTTTGGTGGGGAAGTAAAGGAAGCTGCGAACAAGGCGTTCCCGGTCGTGCACCCTGATATCCCTGAAATCAACCATATCTACGGAACCATTATCGCTAACGCACCGCCGGCACGAGGGTTCCACGCAAGCCAACTGCTGCGTATTCGCCGACCGCGAAGTAGACCGTTCACCGACCGGCTCAGGTACCGGCGGACGCGTCGCTCAGCTATATCTGCGCGGTAAGTTGGGAAAGGGCGACACGCTCGTGAACGAGTCCATCATCGGCACGGTATTCAAAGGACGGGTGCTGAGCGAGACGACGGTGGGCGATTTCAGGGCAGTCATCCCCGAGGTAGAAGGCAACGCTTTCGTTTGCGGCTTTGCGAAT
This sequence comes from Paraburkholderia sp. WC7.3g, assembly GCF_050436345.1. Classification (NCBI taxonomy): domain Bacteria; kingdom Pseudomonadati; phylum Pseudomonadota; class Betaproteobacteria; order Burkholderiales; family Burkholderiaceae; genus Paraburkholderia; species Paraburkholderia sp. WC7.3g. Next base: position 4,028,802 of record NZ_JBNDMA010000002.1, on the reverse strand, counting down.
TGGATTGTGGACGAGCGTGACCCTCTGACTTACGGGTTCCTGGTTCGATAGACAGACTGCAATGCTTGTGCAACTGACACGAGCAATGCTTACACTTCGATGCCCCAATGACCGCTTTCTCAGGACGCCGACGCCGGCTCCGCATCTCGTTTCGGAGCCTTCGCGGATGAAGGCGCGCGGGTGACGAGCAACCCATCTATAGCGCAACCCGAGTCATCTCGACGGAAAGAGTGCCGAGCTGACTTGCAACCGATAAGATGCACTGGTCAGAACCTTGTTTTCATGCCGATTCTTGCGACCAACGTAGGCCACAGTCCGACCGCCGCAGGAAGTGGGGCGTAGCAGCGGCGGGCAGCTGTAGAACTCGGCGTACACAGCGTCGAACAATCTCGCGAGACTCTCTCGCCACTACAACGTGGGCAATCGCTCAAAGCGGTCAAAGCGAGCAAATGGCGGCTGCAGTTCGGCCACCTCAAGCTCGTCGACCAGCGCTGCGGACATGCCTTCGCTTAGCCATGCACACATGTTGTCAAGCTGTTCCGGTGAACCCTGCAGCATCACCTCCACGGAACCGTCCATGCGGTTCCGAACCCAGCCGGTGATGCCCACTGCCTGGGCCTGGCGTACGCAGGCTTCCCGATAACCGATGCCCTGCACCTGGCCGCGCACCTGCACGAGCCGTGTTTCAAGAATCTCATCGTCGTTGGCAGGTTCCATGCGTGTAGCCCTTTCAAGTGCTGGCGCAGCTTCGACTTTCAATGAAGCGGGGTCCGTTCTAGTCGCATACTTGCTCATCTTCTCCCGCAGCCTTTCCTTGGAGATACCTAGGAACCCGCTGTCCGGAAATCGCGTCCGGCGATGCCGACCAGGCTCATGGTATGCGTATTGCTGCGTTGAACAATTGCGCTGCCAGTTTAAGTAAGGTGCCTGGATGGTCGACCGTACTACTAGTCGATGAAGCCTGAATATTCCGCGTCCGCTTCGGCTGCTGGGTTGAAGAGGAAGCATACCGCGTGCTCAAGACCGGGGCGCTGATGCAAGTTGGGTCAACCTCCCCACCGGGGACTCTGTAAATTGTTGGAAGAGGAGCTGCCATGGAACGAACCGGAAGCATCGAAATTCTGTTCGTCGCGGGCTTTGGTCCAATCGTCCGTGATGCGTGGGCAAGCCGCAAGCTCTACGGCGAGCATCTTGGCATCCCCTTCAAAGTGGAGGGCGGCAGTTATCTCCATACGGAGGCTCTCGATGGCGCGAAAAGCTTTGCCCTCTGGCCTCTCTCTCAGGCAGCCCAGTCCTGCTTTGGCAAGGAGGTCTGGCCCGACGACATTCTTGTTCCACAAGCCTGGCTCGAGTTCGATGTGGAGAACGTCGAGAAAGCAACAACGGAGCTTGAGTCGCGAGGATATCGAATGCTCGTCAAGTCCAGGAAAGAACCTTGGGGGCAGACAGTCAGTCGTTTCATCTCACCGGAAGGATTACTGCTGGGTATCACTTTCACCCCGGGGATGCGAGAAGCAAAGTAGCATCGACCTGACACAAAAAATGTGCCCAGACAGGGGGTAGTGTCCGGACTGTGGTCCTGCCGGGCGAGCAATTACTGGCCGCAGAACCCGATGGCCGGCCAGTACGCCGATGTGTTGCAAATGGTCCATACGCCGAGGCGGCCCACATGCCAGTTACAGAGCCGTCGCGTACGAGCCGCTTGTCTTACCACGACTTCCGCAGCGTCGCTTCTGGTTTGGCGCATCTTCATCGAACAGTTCATCGTCCTCTGACTGCAGGATGTGGGCCGTGGTGTCAGGCGCCGGCGAGCTGGAGGTGTGCGGGGCATTTCGTGGTCGCGGTCGCTCATCTTTATCGTCGGTGCGGCCCACGTCGCGCGTCTGTTTCTTTCGATGATTCGTCATAGTTTCCTCCGTGACCGAGGCAACGCCCCGATGTACTGGGCCTGCCTGTGCGGCATGATGTCGGATATTTTGCCAATCTCTGCTCCGCCCGACGAGACCACCTTGTTGCCATCCAGAGTCGACGCAGCCATCACCTCCGGCCCCGGCCCTGCACCCACTCCACCGCCGACGATGTTCGCACCGGAACCGCCCGTCCGCGACGGTATTTTGGGGTCGTGGATTGTCATGGTCGTCTCCTGAACAGTTGATGCACGGACGCGCGCAATGCGCATGCCACGGCGGAAGCCCTTTTTGTGCCCGACATGCGGCGACTGCTGCCGTGACCGTGACGGCAGCCGGCTCGTGCGAGACGGTCGGAGTCCAGGGTCACAGGGCAAGCTTGGCCGGCAGGTCTGCAGCCGTCTGCAGTACCGGTGATGAACAATGTCTGTCCGTGGGATGACGTGCGCACCGTGCTGCCGGTCAATGGCAGGAGCCAGACACGTGACCCGACCGAGGTGCCGGTGAGTGGCGACAAGCGGAACCGCGTGCGAGGCCCTGTCCGATGAGAACTGCCATGACATGCTGTCGCTTACGCTTGGCCTGCGCATAGCCAGACGACGTCCACGTCGAGAAGTTCAGAAAGGTGCGCACAATCGGTACTCTTCGGAACGGTAACTCCGGCGCGCCAAAGGGTCACCTCGCGTTCTGGTACGCCGAGTGACCTGGCTACTCGACCGGAGGTCACCTTGGCGCGCTTGATGGTCATGTCCAGTCTTGCTGCGAAGGCCCGCCTGGAGCCGTTGTGTTTGAGAATGCCTAGCAGATGTGCATCTAAATTCAGACGACGATTCATGACGTGCAATGCTCCGTGCAACTCATGACACGACTTCGATGTTGAGGCTTGCAGTCGAACGCCGTCAACCGGGCTGGCATGTCGTTCGCGTGAACTTCAATGCGCCTGAACGCCCGTTGCGGCGCGTCTGCCCCGGTTTGAGTTAACGCTTTAAATGCCCGGTGTAATCGACACGGATGCCGTTTTCCCTATCCCGTACAGGGCCAGAAGTTAGTCCGCCGCTTTCTTCGAGTGAAGTAGCAGCGCAATGACAACGCTCGCAGACGTAGGTCTGTCGGAAAACTTAAGGTCGGCACCTGTCCGTGCATCACCGGCTTTGGTCATCAGCGGGTCCGGAAGTTCCACTGGCGAATATCTGCTTTGCGTGGAAAAGAGCGGCGTACTGTTCCACGACCTCGTCACACATCGCGATGATGGTCTCCGGCGAAAGCGCCATCGCAATAAGGATGCAGACGCATCCAGCAGGTGGCGGCGAGAGAAAAAAACATCCTTCTTCAAGGGTGCCCCGGATAGGCAGATTCAATTGGCACCCCGACCGCTACCGTCCTCTAATTGAATTTTCGTCGTTTGTAGCTCGTGCATCTGTCGACGTCCGCAGAGCACCCTTACGCAGCCCAGCGCTGAGGACGTTGTGCGGGCTCGCGGCCGAGACCAATACGCCTGCGGAGCCGGTGTCGAAAATACAGCCGACCCGAGAGCTTCCAGGCGACGCGCTTCATCAGTTGGTCACCGTTGCGGAACATGCTGGCGTTGGGCATACATCTTCCGGAGGCGAACATGACTGATTTTCAGAGACAGGCTGCTACAACGCAGCAAGCCAATCTTGACTTCTTTTTCGGCCTGGCCAGCAAAATGCTGGAGGGCGAGGAAAAGCTCGTCAGACTGAATCTGGATACGGCGAAAATGACGCTTGCCAATTGGCACCAACGCGAGCAAGACGGGCTGGCGAAAAAGGACCGACAGGAACTTACCAGTCTGCAAGACGCGTTGACGCTGCACTCGGCGGAGAAGGTTCTGACGTACGAACGTCAGGTTGCGGAGATTGCGTCGACCACTCAAACGCAACTGGCAGAGGTCGTTAATGCGCGGTACCAGGAGGTTAGCCGCCAGGTTCAATCGTTTGTCGAGAATCTCGCGCAAAACGCCCCGGTTGGCTCCGAAGCCGCAATCGCATTTCTGAAACAAGCTATTACGTTGTCCAATGCCACTCAGGAAAGTGTGCAAAAGGCCACGAAGCAGGCAGTCGAAGTCGCGCAAAGTAACCTGGACGCTGCAACAAAAGCCGCATCGGAGGTGACCGAAGCGGCTGACCAGGCAGTCGAGAAAGCAGCAAAAGCGGCGAAGCAATAATTTTAAGGAACGTTGAACCCGGGGTCGCACGGCGCGGCGAGCTAAGGTGAACACGCAATGCGTGGCGCCTTGGCAGCCGTGCGCGTCGGTCTAGCTGCTGGTTAGAGGAACAGACTCACTGTTCCAGTTGCCATCGTCCGTTCCCCGACAAAATTCGAAGAGCGCATTTACTTCAGTGAGCGTGAGTGTTGCAAGCCTTAGCCCAATCGCAATTAACAATGTGCTTTGATGAAGGAGCCGTTTCTTCAAGGGGCCGTGGCGGGTGAGCTGTCGCCTTGCTTTTCCGGCTCATACTTGCTCGATTTGTGCCGAGATGACGGACGCGCCGTGCAGTGGCGCCCCACGTGTCCGTGGACTTCGCGCATCCTGCGAAAATGCGGCTCAATAGCCGTGCACCAGCCCGAAACCAGATTGAATCCCGAGCGCCGCGATTGAGCGCGGCGAACTCGTGACCGTCATCAAAAGGTGGCGGCGGCCACCTGCACCAGAGGGTGCTCTACAGTTGACTTCCGCCTGTTGGCAGTGGGCGGGAACACGCTCCACCTGCCGTCATCGTGCCTGAAGAAAAACAACGCCCGCGCTCCGGCTGGTGACGACGTTTCGACGCACACGTAGCGTCTCCCATTCCCTGCGGTGCGACTGAATCTGGTTACATGAACGTGCATCGTGGGAGCCGGTGCGAGCCACTTTTCGACCTGACAACGCAGGGACTGCCCGTTCGTGTTTTTCATGTTCCGCTCCAGCAAGTTTTCCGTTCAGGTAACGGGACGGTTTCTCACCGTTCATCTCCTTAACGCCGCAGACGCCCGCACTGTTGACCGGGGATTTGTGATTTCTGAAACCGGATATTTCGAGGTGAGTGGGCCTCGGAGAATTGCCAGGGGCTGGACGGCCGACGGCACAGTCCGGCTCGTCCCTGACCATCGAAATCCGCGCGCCCGCGTTGCCTGAGGGCGACTCCTGTCGCCTCGCCATGCACTGGCAGTTCCGGGTTGCTGATAAATCGACAGGATGGACGCTTTGTCAGGCGGGTCCGCGGAGGAGTCTGGGCTTTTGCCGCTCGAAGCACCGCGAACACCGTGCCTCTCACAGCGCTGCGCGACAGGCAAGCTAGAATCGTGCTTCGACTCACGTAGAGAGAAATGGGCAGATGAATGATGCATTCGAGCGCCGTGCCTTGTTGCTTCACCTTGGAGACGTACTGGAGGTCGTGAACCGTCTCCTGAAATGTGGCGATGGCCCCAAGACCGTACGCGAATTGGCGGCAGCGCACGACCCGCTTGGAGGCTTCCCGCTCCTGGAACAGGTATCGCCGCGGATGACAGCAGAGCAGTTTGTTCAGCGGGTGTCAGACGCCTTCTTCGCATGGCCACGGGAACTGCTTGAGCCTAAGCTGAATCGCAAGCGTCTTGCTTCCACTGTTCGACGGAAGCTGTTTGCCGACAACGCAAACGGATGGCGTGCGTACGTCGCTGCGTTGCGTAGCGACGTCCGGTGGTTCGGTGTGGGCCTGCCGTCGGTGAAAGCTGGCGAGGACGTGTGCGCTGATTCGACCGATGTCAGTTTCGAGAGCTTGCAGGCGGCCGAGGCTCCGAGCGCTGGCGATGTCGAGCGCAATGGCGGACAAGCCGAGGACCAACGGGAGAGCGTTGAAAGCAGCGGGCGAGTCTACCCCTCATGGCCGTGGAAGTCCGGCGCGTAAGTTGTGGAGACGACGTGAGGGTGGATGAACGGTTCGCTTGACCCGACTCAACGTCGCCGGTGATTGCGCTGCGTTCGTCGACGTCGACAGGGTCCGAATTGTGCGCGCCGCTGCTCTACGGAGCGCTACGCTTGGGGCGCTGACAAACCGTGCTGGTAGTACTCCTCGACTGCCTATATCTGTCGTATCGCTCAAGGAAAGACGTAGTACTGACGGACGCGTCTTGGTCCCTGCCGGAATCGAAATTCCTCTTGCAGAGTCAGGGAATTTCTCATGCGACGGGCGCCTTTGGGTAGCCGTTGGTTTTGCGGATTCGTGCCACAGCCGATTGGCTCGTGCATCCTTCCTTCTCGCATATCAAACGTACGCCATGTCCAGCCAATCACCACTTCACGACATCATTAGCCTCGCCGAAATCCAGTCGCTCGCGGACACGAAAACGTTCGCGCGCGGCAAGGCGTATTTCCACGAGGGCGCCGTCTCGCGCCTCGAAGAGCGCGATGGTGTCCTTCGCGCGAACGTACGCGGCACGCACCGGTACAGCGTCGAGCTTGGCGTAGGCGGCGACGGCGAGCTGACCTACGAATGCGACTGTCCGGTCGGCGAGGACGGTATCTTCTGCAAGCACGCGGTCGCGGTCGCCCTGTCGTGGCTCGAGAATACCGGCGCGGAAGTGTTTCATGCCGATGAGTCAGAGCCGGCAAAGCCTCGTAAAAAGCGCAAGACGTACGAGGAGCAGATTCGTGAATATGTTGCGACGCTGAATGCGGAAGCCGTGCGCGAACTTTTGCTGGAAGCGGTCGAGCGCGACATGGCGCTGCGCGACAGGCTGTTGCTCGCGGCGCGTGCGGCGAACGCCAGTGACCTTCCGAGCATGAAGACCGCGGTACGACAGGCGACGCGCATTTCGCGGCCGCTCGACTGGCGCGAAGCCGGCGCGTACGGCGACGGCTTGATGGCGCTCGCGGACATGCTGCGGCAGCGGCTTGCCAATCGTCAGGCCGCCCAGGTGGTCGAGCTTGCGGAGCTTGCGATTGCCGGCGCCGAAGCAAGTCTGGAGCAGATTGATGACTCCGGGGGTGATGTGATGCCGGCCATCATGGAGCTTGCCGCCGTACATCTCGAAGCATGTCGTCAGACGCGACCGGACCCAACGAAGCTCGCGGAGCGACTGTTCCGGTTCCAGACCGACGGCGTGTGGGATACCTTCTACGATGTGTTGCCGGCTTACGCCGAACCGCTCGGCGACCTTGGGATTCATCGGTACCGCATGCTTGTAGAAAACGGATGGGACGGCCTGCCGGCACTGGCGCCGAGCAATGAATTTCGCCGGTCGTTCGAACCGCTTCGCATGCGACTGGAACGCGCGATGGAGGCGCTGGCGGACCTCGACGGCGATGTGGACGCACTGGTTCGCATCCGGTCAAAGGACCTGTCGAGTCCCTACCGTTTTTGGCTGGTCGCAGAGCTTTGCGCGAAGCACGGGCGCTACGACGAAGGACTCGCGTGGGCCGAACGCGGCCTCACAGAGTCTGGCAAGAACGTGGACCAGCGTCTGCTTGACTTCTGCATCCAGGAGCACCTGCGGCGCGGCGAATTCGAAAGGGCTGATGTGCTCGCGTGGCAGCGTTTCGGGATGCACACGGGCGCAGAAGCATTCGCCGCCTTGATGGATATCGCAAAGGCTACCGGACGGCATGATATGACGCGCGAGCGCGCGCTTAATCACTTGTGGGAACTTGTTCGTGCTGAAGAGGGCGCGACCAAAGCGCAGCGCAGCTCCTGGCAGATGCCGACGCGAACCGAACTTGTCAAAATCTTTCTTGCCGGGCGCGAGCACGATATTGCCTGGGAGACGTTCTGCGGCGGTCCGGTGGCGACACACTTGTGGGCAACAATGGCAACCATTCGCGCAAAGACCCATCCGAATGATGCCATTGCGCTGTACCACCGCCTGCTGCCCATCGCCGCCGAAAATGGAACCCGGAACGCCCGGTATGACGAGGCGTTCGGCATCGTGCGGAGTATCGGAAGACTAAGGGCACAACTGAAGGAGCATGCGCAGTTTGACGATGAACTACAGACCATTCGCGAGACATATCGTGCGAAGCGCAACTTCATGAAGCTGCTGGCGACGATGGGTTAGCTGCGGCTAAAGCAGCAGCTTCTCTGACGCATCGGCGGTGAGGATGGAGGAGTTCATGGCATGGGAACGATAGGACATTGGCAGCTCTTTGAAAACCATGCTCAGTCAACAGCCGTGCCCCGCGTGGGCGCGTGGGACTGTCCGCTTCGTCGCTGAGCAAAGCTTTGCCGGCGGCATCGAGACGCTAAAAAGGCCGGTCTTGCGACCGGCTGGAAAGCACTTCCCTTGGAGCAGAGTTCGGCGCTGATGACCTCTCCTGGTCATCGTTCCGAGAATCTGTCAGGCCGCAGTTCTCAGACTACCGTGTGGGTCGATGACAATCTTCTTGGGTACGCCAGAATCAAATTCGGCATAACCACTGGGAGCCTGGTCGAGCTCGATGACAGTCACATTGACGACTTCAGCAATATTCAACCGGTCCCACAAAATCGCCTGCATGAGATTCTTGTTGTACTTCATCACTGGAGTCTGGCCGGTGAAGAACGAGTGCGACTTTGCCCAGCCAAGGCCAAAGCGAACGGAAAGACTGCGCGACAAACCGCTTCTTCCAGTGCGTGATCGCCGGCGGCGTCACTTCGCACTGCGTCGCGATTTCCTGACTCGTATGACCGTCAGCGGCCATCAAGACAATCTTTGCCCGGCGGACCAGAGAGTGAGGCAGTGCACGCGAGCGGCTCATTGATAGCAATTGTTCTCGCTCCAGTTCGGATACGACAACCTCGATTCCTTTGCGTCCCATGATCGCCTCCTACACACCGTGACTCGATCATAGAAACAATCTGGATTTATGCAAAGTTATTTCTGGGACGGAACACTAGCAGGGTTTATACGTTTCGCTACTTCCTGGATGCCGATGGGGTGCGTAGGTATTCGTTGAACCAGTTGCCGAACACTGCGCCGCGTTTCTCGTACTTGTTGGTCGCGAGGTCGGGGAAGAGCCATGCAGAGCTGTCGGCTGACCGGCGGGATTCGACATAGTCGAGCCAGCCAAGTTGCAGCAGGCTATGGTGGGCCGGGACGTGGCGCATGACAGTCCGGTACCCGGCGCGACTCTCACGCTTGGAGTCGTGCAGGTGAAAACACCATACGCCATCGCGCTGCACGACATCGGCACTCGTGAGCCGGCACAGGTCTTCGACCCGGGCACCCGTATGCAGGCCAAGAAGCGGCACCCAGAAAGCGGCATCGCTGCCGCCCTTTTCCGGGCGGTGTCCTCGTGTCCATACGGGTGAGGCAAAGACCTCGTTCACCTGGGCCATCGTGAAGGCCGTGCGTACGGTCTTCCGGTTGAGCTCGACCACCTTCTCGGGATATTTCATGCCGCTGAAGGGGTTGGTGGCCAACTTCGTCAGCTTTTTGCGCATGGCAAGTCTGATGAGCGGCGACAGCAGCGACAGAATCGTGTTTACGCGGCCGTGCTCAACGTCGTCCTTTTCGAGGAAGAGCGCCTTGAATTTTTCGACGTGGTCTCGTAGTCGCCCGCCGCACGCAGGCCGTGCGGCAGCCAGCTGTCGCCGGTCGCTGCGGCGGCCCGCGCCGGGGCGACGAGCTGTTCATATGCCAGGGCGGCCATCGGCAGGCGGGTGATGGCCTCGTTGCGACACGGCGTTTCCAGGCTCAGCCAGATTTCGGTCTTCGCGAGCGTGGCGCGCAACTTGAGCGGCACCTTGCGGCGGAAGTAGTAATGGGTCGAATCGGCGCGGGTGGTCAGGTAGGGGTGTTTCATGGGGTGCTCTCCTCAGGAAGGTAACAGAGGCGTGTAGCACCCGGACTCCGGAAACCGGCGGCATCTGAAATTTTAGATGCGTAATGCGCCGTTTCCGGCGCATTACCGGCATTCCAGAACAAAAAAGCCGCTGCTTCGTGAGAGGCAGCGGCTTTTTCTTGAAGCTGGTGGCGAATCAGGGACTCGAACCCCGGACCTGCGGATTATGATTCCGTCGCTCTAACCGACTGAGCTAATTCGCCGAAAGAAGCGAAATTATGCTGGCGCAGCCGAGGGCTGTCAACCCCAGGCGCACGACTTTTTCAGATAGCCCAGACTGTTCGTCCACTCAATCCTTCGCGTAGATATCCGAGTCCTTGGTCTCCCGCACGAACAGCATACCGATCACGAAGGTGACCAACGCGATCACGATCGGATACCAGAGTCCCGAATAGATGTTGCCCTTCGCCGCGACGATCGCGAACGCGGTCGCTGGCAGGAAGCCGCCGAACCAGCCATTGCCGATGTGATACGGCAGCGACATCGACGTATAACGGATGCGCGTCGGGAACATCTCGACCAGCATCGCCGCGATCGGCCCGTAGACCATCGTCACGTAGATCACGAGGATCGTCAGGATCACGATGCTCATGGGCCAGTTGATCTGCGCCGGATCGGCCTTCGGCGGGTAGCCGGCGGCCTTCAGCGTGGCGGCGAGCGTCTTGTCGAACGTCTTGGCTTGCTCCTTCGCGTCGGCGGCGCGGCCGTCGAAGGTGTTGACGACCGTATCGCCCACGCGGATTTGCGCGATCGCGCCGGCAGGCGCCGCGACGTTCTCATAGTTCAGGCCGGCTCGCGACAGCGCGCCCTTCGCGATGTCGCATGAGCTCGTGAACTTCGCGGTGCCCACCGGGTTGAACTGGAACGAGCACTCGGCCGGATCCGCGATCACGACGATCGGCGACTTCGCGGTCGCGGCTTCGAGCGCCGGGTTCGTGTAGTGCGTAAGCGCCTTGAACAGCGGGAAGTACGTCAGCGCGGCGATCAGCAGGCCGGCCATGATGATCGGCTTGCGGCCGATGCGATCCGACAGCGAGCCGAAAAACAGGAAGAACGGCGTGCCGATCAGCAGCGCGAGCGCGATCATGATGTTGGCGCTGGTGCCGCCGACCTTCAGCGTCTGCGTGAGGAAGAACAGCGCGTAGAACTGGCCCGTGTACCAGACCACGGCCTGGCCGGCCGTCAGGCCGACCAGCGCGAGGATCACGACCTTCAGGTTTTTCCACTGCCCGAACGCTTCGGAGAGCGGCGCTTTCGAGGTCTTGCCCTCGGCCTTGATGCGCGCGAACACCGGCGACTCCTGCAGTTGCAGACGAATCCAAACCGACACCGCGAGCAGCACGATCGACGCGATGAACGGAATGCGCCAGCCCCATGACCCGAATGCGTCTTCGCCCATCGTCGTGCGCACGCCGAGGATCACGAGCAGCGACAGGAACAGGCCGAGCGTGGCGGTGGTCTGGATCCACGCGGTGTAGAAGCCGCGGCGTCCCGCCGGCGCGTGTTCGGCCACGTAGGTCGCGGCGCCGCCGTACTCACCGCCGAGCGCGAGGCCCTGCAGCAGGCGCATCGCGATGAAGATCACCGGCGAAGCGATGCCGATCGCCGCATAGCCCGGCAGGAAGCCGACGAGGAACGTCGACAGACCCATGATGATGATCGTGATGAGAAACGTGTACTTGCGCCCGACCATATCGCCGAGTCGCCCGAACACGATCGCGCCGAACGGCCGTACCGCGAAGCCGGCCGCGAAACTGAGCAGCGTGAAGATGAACGCCGCGGTCGGATTGACGCCGGAGAAGAAGCTCTTGCTGATGAAGGCCGCGAGCGAGCCGGCCAGATAAAAGTCGTACCACTCGAAAACCGTACCCAGCGACGATGCGAAGATCACCCGCTTTTCATCGCGCGTCATCGGCACGTGCGACATTTGCCCGCCAACGGTAGCCATATATGTCGTCTCCAATATTGATATACACGGATCGCCGGCACAGGCGTTCCATGCAACCGATTATTGGAGCGGAAACTTACGGCGTTCTGACTCGACGCCAGAACTTCTGATAGTCCGGTAAACCGTCGAATCGGCGCTCAATTTCCGTTAACCCACAGTGATGTTCTGGCAATCCGCGTTGAAATATCTCAAAATCACGCCGTCGGTTCGCTGACGATCAGGCCGCGTTAGGGTAAGTCCCGCCCCCGTTCCAGCACATGCAAGCTGACACGCACGAGCGTGCCGGCAAGCCGCGGCGACGCCTGGTAGACGTTGTCATCGATGGCGAGCTCGCCGCCATGCATCGCCGCGATCTCACGCACGATCGCGAGACCGAGGCCGCTGCCGTCGCCTTCGCGGCCGAGAATCCGGTAGAACCGCTCGACCACGCGCGAGCGCTCGCTGGCCGGAATGCCGAGCCCGGTGTCCTCGACTTCCAGATGCACGAGCCGCGCGGCGGCGTCGTGCCGCACGCGCACGGTGATGCGGCCGCCCGCCGGCGTATAGCGGATCGCGTTGTCGATCAGATTCGACAGCATTTCGCGCAGCATGACCGGATTGCCAGCGACTTCGACCGGCTCGTCGGGCGCTTCGTAGCCGATGTCCATCTGCTTCGCGAGCGCGGCCTGCACCCATTCGCGCACCGCGCTGCGCGCGAGTTCGCCCAGTTCGAGCGGCGTGAAGATCTGTCCCGACCGACGGTTTTCCGCGCGCGCCAGCGCGAGCAACTGTGTGACGAGCCGCGCGGCATGCTCGGAGCTCGTCGCGATCTGTTCGAGCGAGCGATGCACCTCGGCCGACGCGTTCAGGCGCAGCGCGAGTTCGGCCTGCGTGCGCAGGCCGGCCAGCGGCGTTTTCATCTGATGCGCCGCATCGGCGATGAAGCGCTTCTGCAACTCCATGTTCTGTTCGAGGCGCGTGAGCAGATCGTTGAACGACGTGACGAGCGGCTCGATTTCAGGCGGCGCGCGGCGTGCCTCCAGCGGCGACAGATCGTCCGGTCGGCGCGCGCGGATATGCGCCTGCAGCGCATGCAGCGGCTCGAGCCCGCGCGACAGCCCGAACCACACGAGCAGAATCGCGAGCGGCAGGATCACGAACTGCGGCAGGATCACGCCCTTGATGATGTCGTTGGCGAGCTGGCTGCGCTTGTCGAGCGTTTCGGCGACTTGCACGAGGACGGCCTGCGCGCCCGGCGTCTGCGGAAACTCGACGGTCGTGTAGGCGACGCGGATGTCGTTGCCGCGCAGCACGTCGTCGCGGAATTCGACGAGGCCCGGTGGCGGGCGGTCCTCCTCGTGCGGCAGTGGCATGTCACGCTCGCCGGCCACCAGCTCGCCGCGCGTGCCGAGCACCTGAAAGAACACGCTGTCGACGTTGTCGGCGCGCAGGAAATCGCGCGTCGACTCGGGCAGCGAAAGCTCCGCGACGCCGTTGACCGGATGGATCTGGCGCGCGAGCACGTAGGCGTCGGTTTCGAGCGCGCGGTCGAACGGGCCGTTCGCGATCGACTTTGCGACCAGATACGTGACCGCGAGGCTCATCGGCCACAGCAGCAGCAGCGGCGCGAGCATCCAGTCGAGAATTTCGCCGAACAGCGAGCGCGGACGCGCTTCGGCGGCGGCTTCGGTTTCGTCCGGCGGGGCGAACGGATTGGCGTAGCGCGCGTCGCGCGCCTCGTCGAGGTCCGCAGCGTGCGCCGTGGCGCGATCAGCGCGTGCGGACATCGCGGGCCTCTATTTGTAGTGGTGGCTCGCCGGCATCGCGGCGGACGACGGCGCGGTGGACGGTTGCGCCGCTTGTGCCGCTTGTGCCGCTTGCGGCTCGGAACCGGCCGGGGCGGCGGGCCCGCTCGCATTCGCCGGCGCCGCCGCTTTTTCGAGGCAGTAGCCAAGCCCGCGCACGGTGATGATGCGCACGCCGCTCGGTTCGATCTTCTTGCGCAGTCGGTGCACGTAGACTTCGATCGCGTTGTTGCTGACTTCCTCGCCCCATTCGCACAGATGGTCTACGAGCTGCTCTTTCGAGACCAGCCGGCCGATCCGTTGCAGCAGCACTTCGAGCAGACCGAGCTCGCGCGCGGACAGATCGATCACCTGGTCGTTGACATGGGCAATGCGGCCCACCTGATCGAACGACAGCGAGCCATGCCGCACGACGGTCGGGCCGCCGCCCGCGCCGCGCCGTGTCAGCGCGCGCACGCGCGCTTCGAGTTCGTTCAGCGCGAAGGGCTTGGCCATGTAATCGTCGGCGCCGAGGTCCAGGCCTTTGACGCGTTCGTCGACGCTATCGGCGGCGGTCAGGATCAGCACTGGCAGGTTCGAATTGCGCGCGCGCAGGCGGCGCAGCACCTCGAGCCCGGACATGCGCGGCAGGCCCAGATCGAGGATCAATAGGTCGAACGTCTGCATTGACAACGCGGTATCGGCTTCCACGCCGCTTTTCACGTGATCGACCGCATAGGCCGATTGGCGGAGTGATCGAACCAGACCGTCCGCGAGTATGCTGTCATCTTCGGCAATCAGAATTCGCATGATGCGCCAGCCTGGCTTTGCCGGCACCGTGGGGTTGCCCCGGCGCGCAGCGGTCTCCGAACATTATTGTGGGTAGTTGGGGCGACGCGACAGTAAAAGATGCGCGTTCGCATCACAATCGCGCTTGCCAAAACCACTGTTTTTTTATACAGTGTCTGCGTTTCGTGTGATGTCCTGAAGACTCCGCTCAATTTGAGTGGAACCATGGGTGCACACCTGCCTCAGACGCCGTTCATCATAGCAAAGGACGATTCATGGAAGAAAGCAAGAAAGGCTCGGCTGGACTGACTGCTGAAAAGAGCAAGGCACTGGCCGCCGCGCTCGCGCAGATCGAAAAGCAGTTCGGCAAAGGGTCGGTCATGCGGCTCGGCGCAGGTGAGGCAGTCGAAGACATCCAGGTGGTCTCCACCGGATCGCTCGGCCTCGACATCGCGCTGGGCGTCGGCGGTTTGCCGCGTGGCCGGGTGGTCGAAATCTACGGTCCGGAATCGTCCGGTAAAACCACGCTGACGCTGCAGGTCGTCGCCGAAATGCAGAAGCTCGGCGGCACCGCGGCGTTCATCGACGCGGAACACGCGCTAGACATTCAATACGCTGGCAAGCTCGGCGTGAACGTCGCCGACCTGCTGGTCTCGCAGCCGGACACCGGCGAACAGGCACTCGAAATCGCCGACGCGCTGGTGCGCTCGGGCTCGATCGACATGATCGTGATCGACTCGGTCGCGGCGCTAGTGCCGAAGGCGGAAATCGAAGGCGAAATGGGCGACTCGCTGCCGGGTCTGCAGGCGCGTCTGATGTCGCAGGCGCTGCGCAAGCTGACCGGCACGATCAAGCGCACGAACTGTCTCGTGATCTTCATCAACCAGATCCGCATGAAGATCGGCGTGATGTTCGGCAACCCGGAAACCACCACGGGCGGTAACGCGCTGAAGTTCTACGCGTCGGTACGTCTCGACATTCGCCGCATCGGTTCGATCAAGAAGAACGACGAAGTGATCGGCAACGAAACCCGCGTGAAGGTCGTCAAGAACAAGGTGGCGCCGCCGTTCCGTGAAGCGATTTTCGACATCCTGTACGGCGAGGGCATCTCGCGTCAGGGCGAAATCATCGACCTCGGCGTGCAGGCGAAGATCGTCGACAAGGCTGGCGCATGGTACAGCTACAGCGGCGAGCGGATTGGTCAGGGCAAGGACAACGCGCGTGAATTCCTGCGCGAAAATCCGGATATCGCTCGCGAAATCGAAAATCGTATCCGCGAATCGCTGGGCGTCACCGCGATGGCGAACGCCGTGACCGGCGCGGACGCTGAAGTCGCGGGCGAAGAAGAGTAAGCATCACGTGATACGCAAAGGCCGACCGTTGTCCGACTCCGGACGCTATCCGGACGGCCCGCGCGACGCGGCGGACGGATCGCCTGAGTCCAGCGATCCGTTCGAATCGTTCGAATCGTTCGACGCACACGACCGCGCCGCGGGCCGCGGCCCGCAGCGTACGCGGTCTGCACCCGCTGCAGTGTCGTCCAGCCGGGATTCCTCCGGGCTCGATTCCCCAATCCCCTCCGAAGTCACCTACACCCGCTCACGCCGCCAACCCGGCGAACAGAAGCCGGGCCGGTCCGACGAAGACGCCAGCAGAAAATCCCAACGCCCCGCCCGTTCGCTGAAAGCGCGCGCGCTTGGCTATCTGTCGCGCCGCGAATATAGCCGCGCCGAACTCGCCCGCAAGCTGAAGCCCTACGTCGAGGAAACCGATTCGCTCGACGCGATGCTCGACGCGCTGCAGGCCGAAAACTGGCTATCCGACTCGCGCTTCGCGGAAAGCCTGGTCCATCGGCGCGCATCGCGGCTCGGCACGAGCCGCATTCTCGGCGAACTGAAGCAACACGCGCTCAACCCGGCGCTCGTCGAAGAGGCGAGCGCGCAGTTGCGCGAAACCGAGCTCGCGCGCGCCCAGGCGGTCTGGCGCAAGAAGTTCGGCCAGTTGCCGCAAACGCCGGCCGAGCGCGCGAAGCAGGCGCGCTTTCTCGCGTCGCGCGGCTTCTCCGGCGCGACGATCGGCAAGATCCTGAAGGGTATCGGCGACGTCGACGACATCGGGGACGGCGACTAATACGCCAGTCTCGACGGGTAGGGTAATTGCCGCGCCGTAACCTGGCGCCAGGCCGTGCGCAATCGGGGCTGTCCCAAATACCCGTTATGCTAAAATCCACACGTTTTCCAATCCGGTCTTTCCTTCCCGCATGTCGCTCTCCCTGCCAGTGTCCCGTCAGTTGCGCCATCGTCGCGCAATCAGAGCGGAAGCTTACGAGCGAACCGATGGCCTGTGGGATGTGGAAGCGTGCCTGACCGACGAAAAGCCACGCGATGTGGTGCTTGCGTCGGGTATCCGGCCCAATGGTCAGCCGATCCATGAACTCTGGCTTCGCATCACCATCGATCGCAAGCTCAACGTCGTCGACGCCGAAGCGTCGTCCGACTGGGTGCCCTATCCAGGGTTGTGCCAGGCCAGCAATCCCGCCTACCGTGCCCTCATCGGGCTCAATCTGTTCCACAACTTCCGTCGCGATGCTGCCCGTTTGCTGGCCGGCACGGCCGGTTGCACGCATCTCACCGAGCTGTGCGCGATCCTGCCGACCGCCGCGATCCAGGCGTTCGCCGGCGAGGTGTGGAACACCGATGCCGGCACGCCGGGCGCGAACGCGGGTTCGGGAGACGAATCGTCTAACGGCACAGGCGATCATTCCAACGACAAACCGCCATTCCAGTTGGGGCGCTGCCACGCGCTGCGTTTCGACGGCGAGGCGGTGAAACAGTTTCATCCGCGCTGGTATGGCCACGCTCCGCGTCCAGCGGAACGCGCGGCCTCGTCGGACGACGCGGCCGGCCGCGAACCAGGCGGCGACGCGTCGGCCTGAACGGCGGCAACGGAAACGAAGTTCAATCCAACTCTCAGACTGAAGGGAATCACGCATGAAGATTCACGAGTACCAGGGTAAGGAAATCCTGCGGAAATTCGGCGTCGCGGTACCGCGCGGCAAGCCGGTCTTCTCGGTGGATGATGCGGTCAAGGCCGCGGAAGAGCTGGGCGGCCCGGTGTGGGTCGTCAAGGCTCAGATCCACGCGGGTGGCCGTGGCAAGGGCGGCGGCGTCAAGGTCGCCAAGTCGCTGGAACAGGTTCGCGAGTATTCGAACCAGATCCTCGGCATGCAGCTCGTCACGCACCAGACCGGTCCGGAAGGCCAGAAGGTTAACCGCCTGCTGATCGAAGAAGGCGCTGACATCAAGAAGGAACTGTATGTCGGTCTCGTGATCGATCGCGTTTCGCAGAAGATCGTCGTGATGGCGTCGAGCGAAGGCGGCATGGACGTCGAAGAAGTCGCGGAAAAGACGCCTGAGCTGATCCACAAGGTTGCCGTCGATCCGTCGACCGGCCTGAAGGACTCGGAGGCAGACGACCTCGCGAAGAAGATCGGCGTGCCCGACGCTTCGATCCCGCAAGCTCGCGCGATTCTGCAAGGCCTGTACAAGGCATTCTGGGAAACCGACGCATCGCTCGCCGAAATCAACCCGCTGATCCTGACCGGCGACGGCAAGGTCATCGCGCTTGACGCGAAGTTCAACTTCGACTCGAACGCGCTGTTCCGTCACCCGGAAATCGTCGCGTACCGCGATCTGGACGAAGAAGATCCGGCTGAAATCGAAGCGTCGAAGTTCGACCTCGCGTACATCTCGCTCGACGGCAACATCGGCTGCCTCGTGAACGGCGCTGGCCTCGCAATGGCAACGATGGACACCATCAAGCTGTTCGGCGGCGAACCGGCGAACTTCCTCGACGTCGGCGGAGGAGCTACGACGGAGAAGGTTACCGAAGCGTTCAAGATCATGCTGAAGAACCCGAACCTGACCGCGATTCTGGTCAACATCTTCGGTGGCATCATGCGCTGCGACGTGATCGCGGAAGGCGTGATCGCGGCATCGAAGGCCGTGTCGCTGAAGGTGCCGCTCGTGGTCCGCATGAAGGGCACGAACGAAGACCTGGGCAAGAAGATGCTCGCTGAATCCGGCCTGCCGATCATCTCGGCGGACAGCATGGAAGAAGCGGCCCAGAAGGTCGTCGCGGCTGCTTCGGGCAAGGCGTAAGCCAGCTGTCCACGGCGCATTTACCGGCTCATTTGCCAAATTGACGAGTGGCGGCGCGCGAGCGACACCGGCGTGAAGCATCGCGCCGAGTGACGCTACCGCGCGAAGCCAAACGAACAGAGGTCAGTACATGTCGATTCTGATTAACAAAGACACCAAGGTCATCACGCAGGGCATCACCGGCAAGACCGGTCAGTTCCACACGCGTGCTTGCCGTGAATACGCAAACGGCCGCGAAGCGTACGTCGCGGGCGTGAACCCGAAGCGCGCCGGCGAAGATTTCGAAGGCATCCCGATCTACGCGAGCGTCGCTGAAGCCAAGGCTGAAACGGGCGCGACCGTGTCGGTGATTTACGTTCCGCCGGCAGGCGCCGCCGCCGCGATCTGGGAAGCCGTCGAAGCCGATCTGGATCTCGCGATTTGTATCACGGAAGGCATCCCCGTGCGCGACATGATCGAGATCAAGGACCGTATGCGTCGCGAAAACCGCAAGACGTTGCTGCTCGGACCGAACTGTCCGGGCACGATCACGCCGGACGAGCTGAAGATCGGCATCATGCCGGGTCACATCCACCGCAAGGGCCGCATCGGCGTCGTGTCGCGTTCGGGCACGCTGACGTATGAAGCAGTCGGCCAGCTGACCGCGATCGGCCTCGGCCAGTCGTCGGCAGTCGGTATCGGCGGCGACCCGATCAATGGTCTGAAGCACATCGACGTGATGCAGATGTTCAACGACGATCCGGATACGGACGCCGTCATCATGATCGGCGAAATCGGCGGTCCGGACGAGGCGAACGCCGCGCACTGGATCAAGGACAACATGAAGAAGCCGGTGGTTGGCTTCATCGCTGGCGTCACGGCGCCTCCGGGCAAGCGCATGGGCCACGCCGGCGCGCTGATCTCGGGCGGTGCGGACACCGCTGAAGCGAAGCTGGAAATCATGGACGCGTGCGGTATCAAGGTCACGAAGAACCCGTCCGAAATGGCGCGTCTTCTGAAGGCAATGCTGTAAATCGAATTCGCGTGCCGTAGGCGCGCGATTTTTGATACGCTTACGAAATCCTTTCGTGAGCGGGCGGTCCCGAAAAGCGGGGGAGTGCAGACTCCCCCGCTTTTTTTCGTCCGCGCTTGCGTCGGGTTTCTGTCCGCCCGGCCGATTTTTTCTTATTCTTTCTTCCATGCTCGAATTCTTCACGACCCTCCATTGGGGCGCAGTCTTTCAGATTGTCGTCATCGACGTTCTGCTCGGTGGCGATAACGCGGTCGTGATCGCGCTCGCCTGCCGCAACCTGCCGCAGTCGCAGCGCATGCGCGGCATCGTGTGGGGGACCGCCGGCGCGATCCTGTTGCGTGTCGTGCTGATCGCGTTCGCGGTCGCGCTGCTCGACGTGCCGTTCCTGAAGTTCGCGGGCGGCGTGCTGCTGCTGTGGATCGGCGTGCGCCTGCTCGCGCCGGCGCACGACGGGCATGAGAACGTAAAGCCGGCCGACAAGCTGATCTCGGCGGTGAAGACGATCATCGTCGCGGATGCGGTGATGAGCGTCGACAACGTGATCGCGATCGCCGGCGCGGCCGAAGCCGCGGAGCCCGAGCATCGGCTGGCTCTGGTGATCTTTGGCCTCGTCGTGAGCATTCCGCTGATCGTGTGGGGCAGCCAGCTGATTCTGAAGCTGCTCGATCGCTTTCCGGGCATCGTGCTGTTCGGCGCGGGTCTGCTTGGCTGGATTGCGGGTGGCCTGATGGTCAACGACCCGGCCGGCGACCGCTGGCCGATTCTCGACACGCCCGTCGCCGAGTACGGGATGAGTATCGCGGGTGCGCTGTTCGTCGTGATCGTCGGTTATCTGCTGAAGCGCCGTAACGCGAAGCGTGCGGCGGTGTGAGCGTGGCGCTGCCGCTGCCTAAACGGTGATGCCGTCCGAGCGCAAGCCTGGCCATCCGGCTGACTGTGACGCGTGAGCCTCGCTCGCTACGATAAAAACGCCTGTTCCCGATCCACGGGCCAGGCGTTTCTCGTATCAGGAGTCTGCCGATGATCGTTACCCTGCCGTATTCCCCGTACTCCCAATCCCCGTCGCGCCGTGCACGCTGGCGGGCGAGCTGGTTCGCGCGCATCTGCCGCCGCTGCGGCGTCGGCTTCACGCTGATCGAACTGATGATCGTGCTCGCGATCGTCGGCGTGATCGCCGCCTATGCGATTCCCGCGTATCAGGACTATCTGGCGCGCAGCCGGGTCGGCGAGGGCTTGTCGCTCGCGGCGTCGGCGCGGCTCGCGGTGGCCGAAAACGCCGCGAGCGGCAACGCCTTCAGCGGCGGTTATGCGTCGCCGCCCGCCACGCGCAACGTCGAGTCCATCCAGATTGACGACGACACCGGCCAGATCACGATCACGTACTCGACGCGCGTCGCGCAGGCCGCTGCGAACACGCTGACGCTGGTGCCCTCGGTGCCGGACAACGCGGATGCGCCGAGCGCGCGCGTCGCGTTGAGCAAGGACGCGGTGCAGACCGGCGCGCTGACGTGGGAATGCTTTGCGAGTGGCAAGAACGCGTCGTCGTTGCCGGCGCCGGGCTCGGGGCCGATGCCGATCGAAGCGTCGACGCTCGCGGCGAATCTGGCGCCGCCCGAATGCCGTTCGTAAGTGGCAAACAAGTCAGCGACGAGACAGCGACCGAGCGCTGACTGGATGACTCGAACCACAACGTAAAAGGCTGATTTTCAGCCTATTTCGGCCGGGCCGGCGCACAGTGCAACGAATTTTTTGTATAGTGCGCCGGTTGCTGACGCCCACCGTTGATTCGATGCCCACCCCTTTCGCGCGCTACCTGTCTCTCGTACTGCTGGCTCTTGCGTTGATCCTGCCCTATGCGGTTGCCAACCATACGTATCCGATCCCAACCTTCTACGCCGAATTCACCGCACTCGCGCTGTATCTGCTGACTGGAGCGGCCGTCGTGCTGCTTGTCGCGACCACGCGGCCGCGCGTGGCTTTCGCGTCGCCCATCGTTGCGCTCGTGCCTTTGCTGTTCGGCCTCGTGCTGGTCGTGCAGACGCTGGTGCTGCCGGTCGCGGAGCCGTCGATGAACTGGCTCGGCGCGGGCTTCCTGCTTGCCGCGTGGATGGCTGTGCACGTGGGCTACGGCTTCGCGCGCGTGAAGCTCGACGAGACCGCGTTGCGCTGGGCGGCGGGGGCATTGATCGTCGGCGGTCTGTTCGCGGTGTTCAGCCAGATGATCCAGTTGTTTCACCTCGAGACGCGCGTGGCTCCGCTCGTCGTCGCGTATAACGTGACCGTCGAGCGCCGGCCGTTCGGCAACATGGCGCAGGCGAACCACCTCGCGACGTATATCGCGTTCGCGATGGCCGGAGCGCTGTATCTCGTGCAGACGCGCCGCATCGCGGTGCCGATCTGGCTGCTGGTGTCGACAATTTTCTCGGTCGGCCTCGCGTTGACCGTGTCGCGCGGTCCGTGGCTGCAGATGGGTGTGATCGTCGTGGCCGGCTTCTGGATGGCCTTCGCGCAGACGCGCAACGAACCGCAACTGCGCCGCAGCAACCGTGAATGGCTGGTCCCGATCGCGCTCGCGGTGCTGTTCTTCGTGATCAATGCGCTGATCCGCTGGGCCAACGTGCGCTATCACCTCGAACTCGGACAGTCGGCGGCCGAGCGCTTCCAGGACGCTGGCCAGATCGCGCCGCGCCTCGCACTGTGGAAATACGGCTGGACGATGTTCAAGCAGCATCCGCTGCTCGGCGTCGGCTGGGGCGAATTTCCGAGCTATCAGTTCGAGCTCGTCAAGCAACTGGGCGGCGTCGAGATCGCCAACAACTCGCACGACATCTTCGTCGACCTGCTCGCGAAAACCGGTCTGATCGGTCTCGGCATCGTGCTCGTGGGCCTCGTCGCATGGCTCGTGCGCGTCGTGCGTGCGCCGCAAAGCGCGGCGCGCGTATTCGGCATCGCGCTGATCGGCGTGCTGACGATGCATGCGCTCGTCGAGTATCCGCAGCAGTACATGTTCTTCCTGTTGCCCGCGATGTTCGTATTCGGCCTGCTCGACACGCGGCCGTTGCGCGCGGTGCCCGCGAACCTGTCGTTCGGCGCATTCGCGGTCGTGGTGTTTGGCGGACTCGCCGCGCTGTATTCGGTGTATCGCGACTATGCGCGCGCCGAAGTGCTGTACTACGGCGCGCGTCCGGCCGAGCAGTACAGCGCCGATCCGTCGTTGATGTTCGGCGCATGGGGCGAATACGGTCTCGCGACGCTGCAGCCGATGAATCCGCTGAACCTGCAACGCAAGCTCGCGATGCACAAGCAGGCCATCGCTTTGTTGCCGGGCGAGACGGTGCTGCGTCGCTATGCGGTGCTGCAAGCGTTGACCGG
This sequence comes from Paraburkholderia sp. WC7.3g, assembly GCF_050436345.1. Classification (NCBI taxonomy): domain Bacteria; kingdom Pseudomonadati; phylum Pseudomonadota; class Betaproteobacteria; order Burkholderiales; family Burkholderiaceae; genus Paraburkholderia; species Paraburkholderia sp. WC7.3g. The sequence goes on along the minus strand of NZ_JBNDMA010000002.1, from coordinate 4,006,053 downwards.
CGATACCGCGGCGGCGCTCGATACGGTCGAACGCTTGCGGATCTTCGCCGAGGAACTGAAGGACTGGCCGGCGCAGCTCGGCTATCTGTACGAACTCGTCGACGAGCAGAAGTCGCTCGCGGGATTCAAGGAGCAACTGGTTAAGCGCTACGGCACGCCGGCGCCCGATGCAACGCCGGACGACGACAGCGGCGACGATTGATGGTGCCGCGCCAGCTTAGGCGTGCTGCCGCCGCGGCTTCCGTGCTTCAGAGTTCAAAGCTCGGAATACTTCGCGGCGGTGCCTTTTGCCTTGTCGACGGGGTAGCGCGCTTCGTTCAGCTTCAGTTTTTCCGCTGCTGCGTCGACGAGATCGAAGCCCGCAGTGTGGGCGACCAGCAGCAGATACATGAACACGTCGGCGCACTCGTGCCTGAGGTTCGTCGATTGCGCGGAATCGCTGAGCAGTGCGTCGATCTGCGCGTCGGTTTTCCATTGGATCGTCTCCAGAAGCTCGCCGGCTTCGATGCCGGTGGAGACGATCAGATTGCGCAGCGTGTGAAACTGCCGCCAGTCGCGCGCGTCGCGAAACGCCAGTAGCTGCTTGAGCAGGTCGTCGATGGTCATTTCGCTACCCGGATAGTTGCCGAACCGCGCTTCAACTTTGCGCGACCCAATCTCCCGACTTCCCGCCATGCTTTTCCATCACCTTCACGTCGGTGATGGTCATGCCGCGATCGACCGCCTTGCACATGTCGTACACGGTCAACAGCCCAACCTGCACGGCGGTAAGCGCCTCCATTTCGACGCCCGTGCGTCCAAACGTCTCGACCTGAACCGTGCAATGCACGCCCGGCATCTGCTCGTCGAGCTCGAAATCGGCCTTCACGCGTGTCAGCGCGAGCGGATGGCACAGCGGAATCAGATCGGCGGTGCGCTTCGAGGCCTGGATCGCCGCAATCCGCGCGACGCCGATCACGTCGCCCTTTTTGGCGTTGCCGTCGCGGATCAGCGCGAAAGTGTCGAGTAGCATGCGGATCGAGCCGCGCGCGATCGCGACGCGCCTGGTCTCCTGCTTGCCGCCGACGTCCACCATATGCGCGTCACCGGCCGCATCGAAATGAGTGAGTTCAGGCATGGTTGACTCCTTCAGAGGGCGCCTATCATAGCAGTGCGGCGCGACCCCGAATCGTCGCGGCGACTGATTACACCTGCGCTGTGTCGTGCTCTGCGTTTTGCCTCGTACGCGTCCTGCGACGCCCTTGCCCGTTATCTTAGTCCGGGCCGTGGGCGGCGTTTTTCGACTTCGTCAGACCGGCTTCGCGATGCATTCAAAACGGTTCCTTGCTGCATGGCTATCCGTCGCGCTCGCTATGCCACCGGGCGCATTCGCGCAATCGACCGGCGAGGCGGCCATCGCGCCGCGAACGACACCGTCCGAGGCGCCGCTCGTCAGCGGCCCGAGCGACGCGCGTGTCGATCCGATCCTGCCGCCCGACATCGCGCGCGGCGTGTTCGGCACCTACGGCGGTGCCCAAAGCCGCTTTTCCAATGGCGGTGGGAACGGCGGCAACGGCGGCGACAATGGCGGCGGCGACTGGCGCGCACCGATCGTCGCACAGCAATTACCTGATCTCGGCAGCGGCGGCGCCGGCTCGCTGACCCCGCAGGCCGAGCGCAAGCTCGGCGAGCGCGTGATGCGCGAGATACGCCGCGACCCCGACTATCTCGACGACTGGCTCGTGCGCGACTACCTGAATTCGGTCTCGGCCAAGCTCGCGGCGGCGGCCGGCGCGCTTTACATCGGCGGCTATCGACCGGACTTCGAACTGTTCGCGGTGCGCGACGCGCAGATCAACGCGTTTTCGTTGCCGGGCGGTTTCATCGGCGTGAACACGGGGCTGATCGTCACGACGCAGACCGAATCCGAGCTCGCGTCGGTGCTGGGTCACGAGATGGGGCACGTGCTGCAGCGGCACATCTCGCGGATGATCTCGAATGGCGAGCGCGGCGGCTACGCGGCGCTCGTCGGTGTGCTGTTCGGCGTGCTGGCTGGCGTTCTCGCGCATAGCGGCGACCTCGGCAGCGCGATCGCGCTCGGCAGCGAGGCGTATGCGGTCGATAGCCAGCTGCGCTTCTCGCGATCGGCCGAACAGGAAGCGGACCGCGTCGGCTTTTTGCTGCTCGCCGGCGCCGGCTACGATCCTTACGCGATGCCGACGTTCTTCCACCGGCTCGACCGCGCGGCGATGAACGAAAACGGCATTCCGGCCTATGCGCGAACGCATCCGCTGACCGGCGAGCGGATCGCCGATATGGAGGACCGCGCACGCCGCTCGCCGTACCGGCAACCGCATCAGGACGCCGAATACGGCTTCGTGCGGGCGCGCTCGCGCCTGTTGCAGGACCATTCGCGCAACGAATACGCGGACGAGATTTCGCGGCTGCGCTCGGAAATCGACGACCGCACCGCGCTGAACGTCGCGGCGAACTGGTACGGCATCGCGTACGGGCAGATGCTGCTCGAGCGCTACGACGACGCGGTGGCCTCGCTCGCGAACGCGCGCGCGATGTTCGTCGCGGGCGCGCGTGCGCAAGGCGAGCCCGAGCGCACTTCGACAAGCCTCGACGTGCTCGCGGCCGACATCGCGCGGTGCGCCGGTCACGCCGACGAAGCCGCGCGTCTCGCCGAGTTCGCGCAGCAGCGCTGGCCGCAATCGAACGCCGCGATCGACATGCACATCCGCACGCTGCTGACGCTGCACCGCTTCACCGACGCGCAGGCGCTCGCGACGCAGGAAACCCGGGCGCATCCCGATCAACCCGCGTGGTGGCCGTATCTCGCGCAGGCGAGCGCGGGCAGCGGCGATGCGTTGACGCAGCATCGCGCGATGGCGGAGAAGTTCGCGCTGGACGGGGCGTGGCCATCGGCGATCCGGCAGCTGAAGGACGCCCGCGACCTGAAGACGATCGGCTATTACGACCTCGCGACCGTCGACGCTCGCCTGCACGAGATGGAGAACCGCTACAAGGAGGAGCGGCTCGACGAGAAGGGGTAGGGCCCGTGAGCGCGCGCCGGTATGCGCGTCAGACCTGCGCCGCCGGACTCGCGACGAAGCCAAAGCGCGCGGCCACCTGATCGCGTCGCACGCTTTGTAGCGGCAGTGTGAGCTGAGCGCTCCAGTGGAATGCGCCGCTCAATGAGTCATCGTCGGCGAGCGTCGCGTGATCGGAGAAGATCTCCAGGTCATGATCGTGCAGCACCGCGATGCGTGCCGGCTGCGAGCGATCGATGAACAGAATGCCGCCGTCTTCGTCGACGAACACCGCCGCCGGTTCGAACGCGCCGCCGCCCTGATCGTGCAGCGCGAGCGTTCCATCCGCGTGCGCGGACAACCTGACCACCCACGGCGTATAAGCCAGCTCGACGTATACGCGCTGCGGCCCGTTCTGGAAAAACCACTGCCCGCGCTCATCGACCTCGTAGTTCCGGTTGATGAAGCCAAGCAACGCCTCGTGCCGGATCGGTGCGCCGGGCGCGCCGCTCGCCTGGGCCGCTTCGTCGCGCATGCGCCAGTTACCGCGCCGGTCGAGCATCAGCCAGCCGGTGCAACTCGGCACGTTCGGCCATTTGGCCAGCGCCTGTCTAACGATGTCATCCATGATCGACGTGTCGCTCCAGGTAGCCGAACACGCGCCGCGACAGCCAGTCGATGCGGCCCGGGAACGGCCCGGTCATGAAACCCGCGTGGCCGCCGTGCTCAGGCTGATCAAGCTCGACCGCGGCCGACACGTCATGCCGCGACGGCAGCGCTTCGGCCGGCAGGAAAGGGTCGTTGCGCGCGTTGAGCACGAGGGTCGGCACCTGAATGTGCGGCAGCAGCGGACGGGTCGTCGCGGTGCTCCAGTAGTCGTTGGTATTGCGAAAGCCGTGCAGCGGCGCGGTCACGACGTTGTCGAACTCGTACATCGTGCGGCTCGCGAGCATCGCGTCGCGGTCGAACAGGCCGGGGAACTGCTCGAGCTTCTGGTTGGCCTTCTGTTTCAGCGTCTTCAGGAAGCTGCGTGTGTAGACGAGGCCGAAGCCCTGCGACAGCGCGCGGCCGCCCGCATGGACGTCGATCGGTGTCGAAATCGCGGCGGCGGCCGCTACCACCCGCGTCGCATCGTCTTGCCGCTCGCCGAGCCAGCGCAGCAGCACGTTGCCGCCGAGCGACACGCCCGCCGCGACCACCGGCCCGCGATGCGCGGCGCGCAGGCGGCGCAGGATCCAGTCGACCTCGTCGCTGTCGGCGAGATGATAGAAGCGTGGCAGCCGGTTCAGCGGACCGCTGCAGCTGCGAAAGTGCGGCACCACGCCATGCCAGCCGTATTCGCGCGCGGCTGCCATCAGCGCGGCCGAGTAATGCGACGACGAACTGCCTTCGAGGCCGTGGAACAGCACGAAGAGCGGCGCAGTATCGGTGGGCGGGCTCTGATGCGCGACCCAGTCGAGATCGATGAAATCGCCGTCGGGCGTGTCCCAGCGTTCGCGTCGAAACGACACCGCGGGGCGGCGCGCGAACAGCGACGGGACGATGGTCTGCGCATGCCGGGTCGGCAGCCACAGCGGCGCGCGGTACAGCAGCTCGACAGTCGCCTCGACGGCGGCCGCCATCTGGGCGGGCGCTGTACCTGGGGAAGCGGGTTGATCGGGCGTCGAACTCATACCGGCGGACAAGCGAAAGAACGAAAAAGCATGAACCTGACTCGGCAGCGGCGCCGCGCGTCAGTGCAGCGGGCCCTGGCCATGCCGCATCTTCGTCGCGAACTGGCTGGCGGTCTCGTTCGGCATCGCGCTCGCATGAATATGCGCGATGCGCCATTCGCCGCGTTCGTGGACCATCACGTAGGTGGTGAAGACCATTGCGGGCGTGGCGGTCGGGTCGGCCGGACGATGCGCTTCGGCAATCGCATAGACGACGGTGCCGAGGCTGTCGTAGACACGGATGTCGAGCGGTTCGATCGACACCGGCATCGCTTCGAGCTGACTCAGCAAGCCATGGCGGATGCTGTCGAGCCCGTGCAGATGCGAGCCGTCCGCGCAGATGCAGCTGACGAATTCCTCGTCGATCCACAAGCCCATCAAGCTGTCGATATTGACCTCGGCGACGGCCTGATAGTAGGCGTTCAGGGTATCGGCGGCGGCTTCGAAGATATGGGCAAAACGTGGCATGGCTCGTCAGTCTCTTGTGCGCGGCGCGCGGTTGCGGGTCAGCGGTAGCGGGACGGTCCAGAGCGCCGGACCATCGCTCCCCGGCGTCAGCTTGCCCGCGCCGCAAGGCGCGAACATGACGCGACGCGCTCGGGGGCGTGCGGTGTTGCGTGCAAGTATGAGTCGGCTCAGCGCTGCGCGAGCAGCATGCCGCGCAAATCGCCGAAAACCTGCTCGGCGCTCAGTTGCTTCAGGCAGTTCAGATGGCCGAGCGGGCACTCGCGCTGAAAACAGGGGCTGCATTCGAGATGAAGCCATTGTACCTTCGCGAGCTCGGACAAGGGCGGGGTGTGGCGCGGATCGGTCGAACCGTAGACGGCCACGAGCGGGCGGCGCAGCGCGGCGGCGACGTGCATCAGGCCGGAGTCGTTGGTGACGACCGCATTGGACCGCGAGATCAGCGCGCAGGCCTCGCCGAGCGCGGTCTGGCCGCACAGGTTGCGCACGTTCGGCGCTTTCTCGGCGATCGCCTGCGCGAGCGGCGCGTCTTTCGGCGAACCGAGCGCGACGATCTGCGTGTACGGGAACGACTGGCCGACCATCTGCGCGAGCGATGCGAAATGCTCGGGCGGCCAGCGCTTCGCGGGACCATATTCGGCGCCGGGGCAGAACACCAGCAGCGGCACGCGCGTATCGAGATTGAAGCGTGCCGACACGCGCGACGCCTCGTTCAGGTCGGTGTCGAGGCGCGGCATCGGCAGATCTTCGGGGACTTTGGCGCCGGGTGCGTAGGCGAGGGCGGCGTAGTGGCCGACCATCGGCGGGCGCGCGTCCTTGCGCGGATTCGCGTGACGCACGTTCAGCACGCCATAGCGACTCTCGCCGGTGTAGCCGATGCGCAGCGCAATACCCGCCAGCCACGGAATCAGCGCCGACTTGAACGAGTTCGGCAGCACATAGGCCGCGTCGTAGCCGACGTCGCGCAGATCGCTCGACAGCTGCCAGCGGCGCAGCATTTGCAGCTTGCCGTGGGCGAGATCGGTCGCGTAGACGTCGCGGATTTCCGGCATGCGCTCGAGCACGGGCGCGACCCAGCTGGGCGCGACCGCATCGATGACGATGCGCGGATGCAATTTCACGAGGCGCGCAAACAGCGGCTGCGCCATCAATGCGTCACCGATCCAGTTCGGTGCGATAACCAACGCGCGACGCATCAAAGTGAGTGTCCGGTGTCGATAACAAGCGCCGCGCGCGCCATGCGCGTGGCACTCGGATGGGTAAAAGGGGAAAGCGGAAAGCCGCGCGGCGCGATGCCGTTTGCCCACACGCGCCGCGATGGCGGCGCGGCGGCGGCCCGGCTGCGCCGTTCGTGCGGGTCGTGCGGGTCGCGCGATCGAGCCTGCGGTGCGGCGAGCGCGTGATCCGAGCCCCGCGCCTCGTGCCGCCCAAGCCGGGTCAGAACCGCCCGTTGCGCCGGATCAATGGCCCTTGATCACTTCGCCGTCGCGCAGCTTGTAGCGCGTGCTGCAATACGGGCAACGCGCTTCGCCGTGCGACACGTCGATGAAGACGCGCGGATGCGCGCTCCAGCGCGGCATGGCCGGGTTCGGACAATACGCCGGCAAATCTTTTGCCGACAGTTCGACCAGCGGCATTTCCTTGATTTCGCTCATGAGACTTTCTCGTTGTATGCGGAGGGCTTGCAGTGCGCCGCCGTTGGGCGGCGCGGCGCATCTCGAAACGTCGCTCAGATCTTCGCGAGCCAGTGCGCGTATTTCGCGCTCTTGCCGTTCACGACGTCGAAGAAGGCCGATTGCAGCTTTTCGGTGATCGGGCCACGCGCGCCGGCGCCGATTGCGCGGTTGTCGAGCTCGCGGATCGGCGTGACTTCGGCTGCCGTGCCGGTGAAGAACGCTTCGTCGCAGGTATAGACCTCGTCGCGCGTGATGCGCTTTTCGATCACCTGCAGGCCCATGTCGCGCGCGAGCGTGATGACGGTATCGCGCGTGATGCCGTCGAGGCACGAGGACAGGTCCGGCGTGTAAAGCTTGCCGTTGTTGACGAGGAAGAAGTTCTCGCCCGAGCCTTCCGACACGTAGCCGTCGACGTCGAGCAGCAGCGCTTCGTCGTAGCCGTCCGCGGTCGCTTCCTGGTTCGCGAGGATCGAGTTCACGTACCAGCCCGACGCCTTCGCGCGCACCATCGACACGTTCACGTGATGGCGCGTGAACGACGACGTCTTCACACGGATACCCCTGGTGATGCCCTCTTCGCCGAGGTACGCGCCCCACGGCCACGCGGCGATCGCGACGTGAATGGTGTTGCCTTTGGCCGACACGCCGAGCTTTTCCGAGCCGACCCAGATGATCGGGCGCAGATAGCAGGTCTCGAGCTTGTTCTCGCGGACCACTTCGCGCTGCGCGGCGGCGAGCGTTTCATGGTCGAACGGCACGTCCATCTGGAAGATCTTTGCCGAGTTCAGCAGGCGCTTGGTGTGCTCCTGCAGGCGGAAAATCGCGGTCGCGCCGTCGGCGGTCTTGTAAGCGCGCACGCCCTCGAACACGCCCATGCCGTAGTGCAGCGTGTGGGTGAGCACGTGGATTTTGGCATCGCGCCAGTCGATGAGCTTGCCATCCATCCAGATCTTGCCGTCGCGGTCGGCCATTGACATACGGTTCTCCAGCAGGTGCGTTATGAGGTGCGGCCATGAGCGCAGGACATAGCCGGGAGCGCTATTTTAGCGTCTTTTGCACACGCAACGGGCATTTGGGCGCACCCCGGGCGCTATAATCCGGCGCACGCATAAATCAACTCCGGATGCGCCAGCGGGTGGCCCTGCGACCTGGCGCGCCGACCTGGCCTTCTTGACGGCGTTCCTTGCGCCCGCTCCCTTCGCCCGATGCTCGCTCGACTGTCCGATACCGATCGCCGCGCTTTTCGTGAAGGCGCGCGCGCCTACGCCCCCACGCTGATGGCGATTTTTTCCTGGGGCCTCGTGACCGGCATCGCGATGAGCAAATCCGTGCTCACGCTGCCGCAGGCACTGACGATGTCGCTGCTGTGCTACGCCGGTTCGTCGCAGCTGGCGGTGCTGCCGCTCCTCGCCGCGAAGCTGCCGGTGTGGACCGTGTTGCTGACCGCGGCGATGGTCAACACCCGCTTCGTGATCTTCAGCGCCGGCCTCGCGCCGCACTTCTCGTATCTGTCGATGTGGCGGCGCATCGTGCTCGGCTATTTCAACGGCGACGTGATCTATCTGCTGTTCGTAAAGAAGAGCTTTCCGACCGGCTACGTGCCGGGCAAGGAGGCGTACTTCTGGGGCATGGCGGTGTCGAGCTGGCTGTCGTGGCAGGTGTCGTCGATCATCGGCATCCTGCTCGCGAGCCTGATTCCCGACAACTGGGGGCTCGCGCTCGCCGGCACGCTCGCGCTGTTGCCGGTGATGGTGTCGGCGATCGCCACTCGCTCGACGATGGTCGCGGTCAGCGTGGCCGGCATCGTGTCGCTGCTCGCACTCGATCTGCCGTATCGGCTCGCGCTGCCGCTCGCGGTGATCGCGGCGATCGCCGCCGGCAGCGCGGCCGACTTGATCATCGAGCGCGCCGACCTGCGCCGCATCCGCGGCATGAACGATCGCGCCGGAGACTCCCAATGACCTCCACGCAAATCTGGCTCGCCATCTTCGGCATGACCTTCGTCACCGCGTTGACGCGCGCGATGTTTCTGATCGGGGGCGAGCGCACGGTGCTGCCGGCGCGCGTCCAGAAGATGCTGCGCTACGCGCCGGCCGCCGCGCTCGCCGCCGTGGTGGTGCCCGACGTGCTGACGACGCCCGAAGGGATGTCGTTCGCGACGTCCAACCATGAGCTTTATGCGACGCTCGCCGGCCTGAGCTGGTTTTTGTGGCGACGCACCATGCTGGGCACGATCGTGACCGGAATGGTCGTGTTTACACTGATGCGCGTGTTCCTGTGACGCTCCGGCCCGCGGTGCGGCGATGAATGCTGCGCGGCTGCATGGTCGGCCTCGCGATCAAATACGCGACATTCGCTCGGCCGCGGGTCAGAAGGCCGTTTGGATCAGTTAAAATGCCTTTTCCGGGTTCAGCGCGCCACAGCAAGGCGCCTGGTGTCGCGGCCGGCCGCCGGCGCCCGATCCCGCGGAGCCGTTGGGCCGAAGCGCTGGAGTTCGACGCGCATCGTCCCCGCGCGCTGTCCGCCACCGCCTTCTCATCAACTCGCATACTCAAGCCCATGAACAAGGTATTGCGTCTCTCCGACCTGATCGCCGAAGGCAAGCTGTCCGGCAAACGCGTATTCATCCGCGCCGATCTGAACGTGCCGCAGGACGATCAAGGCAACATCACCGAGGACACCCGCATCCGCGCTTCCGTGCCGGCCATCAAGGCCGCGCTCGACGCCGGCGCCGCCGTGATGGTTACCTCGCACCTTGGCCGTCCGACCGAAGGCGACTTCAAGCCGGAAGATTCGCTCGCGCCGGTGGCGAAGCGTCTGGCCGAGCTGCTCGGCCGCGAGGTTCCGCTCGTCGCGAACTGGGTCGAAAACGGCGTGAACGTCGCGCCGGGCTCGGTCGTGCTGCTCGAAAACTGCCGCGTCAACAAGGGCGAAAAGAAAGATTCCGACGAGCTCGCGCAGAAAATGGCCAAGCTCTGCGACATCTACGTGAACGACGCGTTCGGCACCGCGCATCGCGCCGAAGCGACCACCCACGGTATCGCGAAGTACGCGCCGGTTGCGTGCGCGGGCCCGCTGCTCGCAGCTGAGCTCGAAGCGCTCGGCAAGGCGCTCGGCGCGCCGAAGCGTCCGCTCGTGGCGATCGTCGCGGGCTCGAAGGTGTCGACCAAGCTGACCATCCTGAAGTCGCTCGCGGAGAAGGTCGACCAGCTGATCGTCGGCGGTGGCATCGCCAACACGTTCATGCTCGCGGCCGGCCTGAAGATCGGCAAGTCGCTCGCCGAAGCCGATCTCGTCGACGATGCGAAGGCGATCATCGACGCGGCAAAGGCCCGCGGCGCCTCGGTGCCGATCCCGACCGACGTGGTCACGGCCAAGGAGTTCTCGCCGACCGCGAAGGCCGAAGTGAAGGCCGTCGCCGAGGTGCAGGACGACGACATGATCCTCGACATCGGCCCGGAAACGGCCAAGGTGCTGGCCGCGCAGCTCGAGAAGGCCGGTACGATCGTGTGGAATGGCCCGGTCGGCGTGTTCGAGTTCGATCAGTTCGGCAACGGCACGAAGACGCTCGCGGACGCGATCGCACGCTCGTCGGCGTTCTCGATCGCAGGCGGCGGCGACACGCTCGCGGCGATCGCCAAGTACGGCATCCACGACCAGGTTAGCTACATTTCGACGGGCGGCGGCGCATTCCTCGAGTTCCTCGAAGGCAAGAAACTGCCGGCGGTCGAAGTTCTGGAATCGCGGGCTTAACGTGGCGACGCGCTCCCCATCGGCGAAGTCGACCAAGGCGCGTGGCGCGAATGCGCCGCGCGGTAACGCGGCAGCACCGGCAGGGGAGAGCGCGACACGCGCAGCCGGTGCGCCGGCGACGGTCGACCCGGCGCTGGCCGCCGGCGCGGCCGCGCCAGCGGTTGTGGAGCAGCCTCCCGCCGGCGACGCGGCGCAGCCGCCAACGGCCGCTACCGAATCCGCCCAGGACGATTCGGCCCAGCCGGAAGGGCCTTCCGGCAAGCAGGACGACGACCCGCCGGCGCGCGATGCGCCGGTCTCGAATACCGCATCACCCTCATTACCCCCATCACCTGCATTACTCCACAAAGCGACATCGGCCACAGCCGGCGCGCGACCCCAGGCAGCATCGTTCGATGCGCAGACTCCGCAGCAGCCCCGCAGCGCTCTTTCCAGCGATCCTATCCAGACGAGGAGACTCATGCATCGCGCCACCAAGATTGTCGCTACTATCGGTCCGGCTTCCAGCACGCCGGAAATCCTGCTGCAAATGATTCAGGCGGGACTGGATGTGGTGCGGCTCAATTTCTCACACGGCACCGCGGACGATCATCGCCAGCGCGCCGAATTCGTTCGCGAAGCGGCCCGTCAGGCCGGCCGCGAAGTCGCCATCATGGCCGATCTGCAAGGACCGAAGATCCGCGTCGGCAAGTTCGAGAACGGCCGCACGACGCTCGTCACCGGCAATCCGTTCATCCTCGATGCGGAATGCGAGCTCGGCAACGACGAGCGCGTCGGCCTCGACTACAAGGATCTGCCGCGCGACCTGAAGCCGGGCGACGTGCTGCTGCTCAACGACGGCCTGATCGTGCTGAGCGTGCAGCGCGTGATCGGCCACGAGATCCACACGGTCGTGAAGATCGGCGGCGAGCTGTCGAACAACAAGGGCATCAACCGCCAGGGCGGCGGTCTGTCGGCGCCCGCGCTGACCGCGAAAGACATGGAGGACATCCGCACGGCGATGTCGCTCGGCGTCGATTTCATCGCGGTATCGTTCCCGAAGAACGCGACCGACATGGAAATGGCCCGCCAGCTCGCGAACATCGCCGGCGCGCCGTACGGCATGAAGCCGAAGATGATCGCGAAGATCGAGCGCGCGGAAGCGATTCCGGCGCTGCAAGGCATCCTCGACGCGTCGGACGGCATCATGGTCGCGCGTGGCGATCTGGCCGTGGAAGTGGGCAATGCCGCGGTGCCCGCGCTGCAAAAGCGCATGATCCGGATGGCGCGCGAATCGAACAAGTTCGTGATCACCGCGACGCAGATGATGGAGTCGATGATCCACGCGCCGGTGCCGACCCGCGCGGAAGTGTCGGATGTCGCGAACGCGGTGCTGGACGGCACGGACGCGGTGATGCTGTCGGCGGAATCGGCGGCGGGCAAATACCCGGTGCAGACCATCGAGACGATGGCCGCGATCTGCGTCGAAGCGGAAAAGTCCGAGCAGTCGGAGCTCGACAAGGATTTCCTCAACCGCACGTTCACGCGGATCGACCAGTCGATCGCGATGGGTGCGCTGTTCACCGCCTATCACCTCGGCGCGAAGGCGATCGTCGCGCTGACCGAATCGGGCTCGACGGCGCTGTGGATGTCACGCCACTGGACCCACGTGCCGATCTTCGCGCTGACGCCGCGCGTCGGCAGCGAACGCGCGATGGCGCTGTACCGCAATGTGACGTCGCTGCATCTGGACACGAACACCGACCGCGACACCGCGCTGCAGCAGGCGCTCGAAACGGTAGTCGGCAAGGGCTACGCGTCGCACGGCGACATGGTCGTGCTGACGGTCGGCGAGCCGATGGGGCAGGCGGGCGGCACCAACACGTTGAAGATCGTGCGGGTCGGTGAACCGTACTGATCCGGCAGGACTGCTCGATCGGCACAGGCTTGATTGAGCGAAGCAGGCTGGCACAGCACGCATGGTCCATGTGCGACGGCGCACCAAAGCGCTGGCGTCACCGCGGGAACGCGGTCTGCTTCGCGATAAAATCGCCACAAAAGATGCCGACGGCAAAAGAATTCGTTTCCAATCCAAGGAGTTTTCAGCATGCCTCTCGTATCAATGCGTCAACTGCTGGACCATGCCGCGGAGAACGGCTATGGCCTTCCGGCATTCAACGTGAACAACCTGGAGCAGGTGCAGGCGATCATGGCCGCGGCCGACAAGATCAACGCCCCGGTCATCATGCAGGCTTCGGCTGGTGCGCGTAAGTACGCGGGCGAGCCGTTCCTGCGTCATCTGATCGAAGCGGCGGTCGAGTCGTATCCGCACATTCCGGTCGTGATGCACCAGGACCACGGCCAGTCGCCGGCCGTGTGCATGGCGGCGATCCGCAGCGGCTTCACGAGCGTGATGATGGACGGTTCGCTTGAGGCCGATGGCAAGACGGTCGCATCGTACGAGTACAACGTCGAAGTGTCGCGCAAGGTCGTCGAAGCGGCGCACTCGATCGGCGTTACCGTGGAAGCGGAGCTGGGCGTGCTCGGTTCGCTCGAAACGATGAAGGGCGACAAGGAAGACGGTCACGGCGCCGAAGGCACGATGACGCGCGAGCAGCTGCTGACCGATCCGGAACAGGCCGCCGACTTCGTCAAGCTGACCCAGTGCGACGCGCTGGCTATCGCGATCGGCACCTCGCACGGGGCCTACAAGTTCAGCAAGAAGCCGACGGGCGATATTCTGTCGATCCAGCGCATCAAGGAAATCCATCAACGCATTCCGAACACGCACCTCGTGATGCACGGCTCGTCGTCGGTGCCGCAGGAGCTGCTCGCGGAAATCCGCGAATTCGGCGGCGACATGAAGGAAACCTACGGCGTGCCGGTCGAGGAAATCCAGGAAGGTATCCGTCATGGCGTGCGCAAGGTCAACATCGACACCGACCTGCGTCTGGCGATCACGGGCGCGATCCGCCGCTACATGGCGACCAACCCGGGCAAGTTCGATCCGCGCGATTACCTGAAGCCGGCGCGCGAAGCGGCGATGAAGATCTGTATCGACCGTTACACGCAATTCGGCTGCGAAGGCCAGGCTGGCAAGATCAAGCCGGTTTCGCTTGATAAAATTGCGGAGAAGTACAAGTCGGGCGAACTCGCACAAGTCGTCCGCTAAGCAGTTGTTTTTGGCTCCGCGCCTGGCCGTTTGGCCAGGTTGTCGTCCGATCGCCGTTCCCGCATCATCGGGGGGAACGGCGTTTCCCTTTTGTTCCGGTCACATTTTTTGCCTCACTTTTAGCGAACCACGACGATGTCTACCCTCTACGAATCCACGCTCCGCTCGCTGCCGCTGCTCGGCCGCGGTAAAGTCCGCGACAACTATGCGGTGGGCAACGACCAGTTGCTGATCGTCACGACCGACCGCCTGTCGGCGTTCGACGTGATCATGGGCGAGCCGATTCCGAACAAGGGGCGCGTGCTCAACGCGATGGCGAACTTCTGGTTCGAAAAGCTTAAGCACGTGGTGCCTAACCACCTGACGGGCGTCGCGCCCGAGTCGGTGGTCGCGCCGGACGAAGTCGAGCAGGTCAAGGGGCGCGCGGTAGTCGTCAAGCGTCTCGAGCCGATCCTCGTCGAAGCGGTGGTGCGCGGCTATCTGGCCGGCAGCGGCTGGAAGGACTACCAGGCCACCGGCTCGGTGTGCGGCGTGCAACTCCCGCCGGGTCTGCAGAACGCACAGAAGCTGCCCGAGCCGATCTTCACGCCGGCCGCCAAGGCCGAGATGGGCCACCACGACGAAAACATCGCCTACGACGAGATGGAGCGCCGCATCGGCACCGAGCTGTCGGCCACGATCCGCGACATCTCGATCCGTCTGTACAAGGAAGCCGCTGAGTATGCGGCGACGCGCGGCATCATCATCGCGGACACGAAGTTCGAATTCGGTCTCGACAACCACGGCAAGCTGTATCTGATGGACGAGGCGCTCACGGCCGACTCGTCGCGCTTCTGGCCCGCGGACCAGTACCAGGCCGGCACCAACCCGCCGTCGTTCGACAAGCAGTTCGTGCGCGACTGGCTCGAAACCCAGCCGTGGAAGAAAGAGCCGCCGGCGCCGAAGCTGCCGGACGACGTGGTCGTCAAGACGGGCGAGAAATACCAGGAAGCGCTCGAGCGCCTGACCGGGCACAAGCTCGACTGATCTGATTGCGCGCGCCGTGTCAGGCGCGCATCGCCCGGAAACAAGGAAGCCGTAGAGATGAGTGAAGCACAAACCGCCCATACGCATGTTGCGCCGATTGTCGGCGTATTGATGGGCTCCAGTTCCGACTGGGAAGTCATGAAAAACGCCGTCGCGATCCTGCAGGAATTCGGCGTGCCGTACGAAGCGAAGGTCGTGTCCGCGCACCGGATGCCCGACGAAATGTTCGCCTATGCTGAAAGCGCGCGTGAGCGCGGCATTCGCGCGATCATCGCGGGCGCGGGCGGCGCGGCGCATCTGCCGGGCATGCTGGCCGCGAAGACCACGTTGCCGGTGCTCGGCGTCCCGGTCGCGGGCAGGTACCTGAAGGGCGTCGATTCGCTGCATTCGATCGTGCAGATGCCCAAGGGCGTGCCGGTCGCGACGTTTGCGATCGGCGAGGCGGGTGCCGCGAACGCGGCGCTGTTCGCGGTGTCGCTGCTGTCCGGCACGAGCGCCGAATACGCGGACAAGCTCGCTGCATTCCGCGTGCGCCAGAACGAAGCGGCTCACGCGATGGTGTTGCCGGCGCTGTGAGCGCGCCGGTCGTTTTTTAAGACGTCTCCTGTCCGACCCCCGGCCGGATATCCGCCGCTCGCCCTGCGAGCACGACGCATATCCGGCCGC
Organism: Paraburkholderia sp. WC7.3g; assembly: GCF_050436345.1. NCBI lineage: Bacteria > Pseudomonadati > Pseudomonadota > Betaproteobacteria > Burkholderiales > Burkholderiaceae > Paraburkholderia > Paraburkholderia sp. WC7.3g. The sequence goes on along the minus strand of NZ_JBNDMA010000002.1, from coordinate 3,990,590 downwards.
GACCGACCACCAAGATGAACCCTGACAACACACCGGTTTCACCGATTCTGCCCGGCGCATGGCTTGGCATGGTCGGTGGCGGCCAGCTCGGCCGCATGTTCTGCTTTGCCGCCCAGGCGATGGGCTATCGCGTCGCCGTGCTCGATCCGGACGAGACCAGCCCGGCTGGCGCGGTCGCCGATCGCCACCTGCGCGCGGCCTACGACGACGAAGCGGCGTTGACCGAACTCGCGCGGCTGTGCGCGGCGGTGTCGACCGAATTCGAGAATGTGCCGGCCGCGAGCCTCGACTTTCTCGGCAAGACCACGTTCGTGAGCCCGGCGGGGCGTTGCGTCGCCGTCGCACAAGACCGCATCGCCGAGAAGCACTTTATCGCGTCGTCGGGCGTGACGGTTGCGCCGCACCTCGTGATCGAGTCGTCGGATGCGCTTGCGGCGCTCGGCGATGGCGCGCTCGCGGCGGTGCTGCCGGGCATCCTTAAGACGGCGCGCATGGGTTACGACGGCAAAGGCCAGGTTCGCGTGCGCAACGCCGAAGAAGTGCGCGAGGCGCACGCGTCGCTCGGCGGCGTGCCGTGCGTGCTGGAAAAGCGCCTGCCGCTGAAGTTCGAGGTGTCGGCGCTGATCGTGCGTGCGGCGAGCGGGGCGTCGGTCGTCTATCCGCTCGCGCAGAATACACACCGAGACGGCGTGCTGTCGCTCACCATCGTCCCCGCGCCGGACGCGTCGCCCGCGCTTGTGCAGCAGGCCCAACAGGCCGCGCTGCAGATCGCCGACAAGCTCGGCTATGTCGGCGTGCTGTGCGTCGAGTTCTTCATTCTCGACGACGGCTCGCTCGTCGCCAACGAAATGGCGCCGCGCCCCCACAACTCCGGCCACTACACGGTCGACGCCTGCGCGACGAGCCAGTTCGAGCAGCAGGTGCGGGCAATGACCAGCATGCCGCTCGGCGACACGCGCCAGCATTCGCCCGCGGTGATGCTGAACATCCTCGGCGACGTGTGGTTCCCGGACGGTCCGAAGCGTGCGGCGGTCACGCCGCCGTGGCAGGAGGTCGCCGCGATGCCGGCCGCTCGCCTGCATCTGTACGGCAAGGAAGACGCGCGTTGCGGCCGCAAGATGGGCCACGTGAACTTCACCGCGCCGAGGCTCGAAGAAGCCCGCACCGCGGCGCGCGATTGCGCGCGGTTGCTGCACATCACTACCAGCTGACGCGCGCACCATGCCGGATCAACAGAAACCCGCCGAGGACGCTGTCAACGCGTTGCCCGTCAGTGCCGCGCAGATCGGGCACGCGGCGGCCTTGCTCGACGCCGGTGGGCTGGTCGCGTTTCCGACGGAGACCGTGTACGGTCTCGGCGGCGATGCCGAGAACCCCGACGCGGTCGCGCGCATTTACGCGGCGAAGGGCCGGCCGGCCAATCATCCGGTGATCGTGCATCTCGCGCCGCACGGCGATCCGAACTACTGGGTCGAGCATTTGCCGGCGGATGCGCAGCGCCTGATCGACGCGTTCTGGCCGGGACCGCTCACGTTGATCCTCAAGCGCGCTGCGCGCATTCCCGCGGCGGTCAGCGGCGGCCAGGATTCGGTGGGGCTGCGCTGCCCGTCGCATCCGGTCGCACAGGCTTTGCTCGAAGCGTTCAGCGCGTTGCGCGGCGGGCATGGCGGCGTCGCCGCGCCGTCGGCGAACCGCTTCGGGCATGTGAGCCCGACCACCGCGCAGCATGTGCGCGACGAGTTCGGCCGCGCGATTCATGTGCTCGATGGCGGCGCATCGGATGTCGGCATCGAATCGACGATTGTGGATCTGTCGCGCGGTTTTCCGGCACTGCTGAGGCCGGGTCGCGTGACGCCGCAGGATATCGCCGACGTGCTCGGCGAAGTGCCGCGTCTGCCCGACGGGTCGGATGCGACCGCGCCGCGCGCGTCCGGCACGTTGAAAGCGCATTACGCGCCGCGCACGCCGCTCGCGCTGCTGCCGTTCGGCGAGCTCGAGCCGTTGCTCGCGGTGCGCGAGGCGGGCGAGCGCGTTGCGCTGGTCGCGCGCGCATCGCGTGCGGGACAGTGGGCCGATGCCGACGGCGTGCATTTCGTCGCCGCGCCCGAAGATCCGCACGTCTATGCACGCGAGCTCTACGGCTTACTGCGCGCGCTCGATCGCGCGAATGTCACGCGGATTCTGATCGAAAAGCTGCCGGACACGATCGAATGGATCGCGGTCAACGATCGGCTCGGTCGCGCGGCAGCGGCATTCGAAGCGCAGCATTGACGCGATTGGCTCGCTGCGCTCCATAGCGTGGCCAGCGGAAAAAGATAAAGGCCCGGCTCGTTCAACGAGCCGGGCCTTTTACGATTCGGGCAACCTTAACGCCGCGTTACTTCCCGAGCCCGCTAGCAGCGATCTGCGTCTCGACCTGCTGCGCGAACAGCGCTTGCAGATGCGTGGTCGGATGCACGAGGTCCGCGAACATATAGGTCTGGTCCGCGCCGGCCACCGTGTAGGTCTGCGGCGAGCAGAACAGCGACTTCGCGAACGCGCTGCCGAACGCCGCCGCCGTCTGCCCGGTTGCGAGCACGCTCGGGTTCTTCGTCGCGTAGGCGGTCGCGCTCGCGGCCATCGACGTCAGGTTACATGCGGTGCCCGTATTGGACACGGTGAAACCGAGCGACTGATAGTTCTGCAACGTCTGGTCGATCCACGCGAATGCGCTCACGTAGATGACCTGTTTGGTCGACGTTAGCGACGCGAGTCCTTGCTGCAGCACGCCGTTGTAGGTCTTGACGAGCGCGTTGATGAGCGCCTGGCCTTGCGCGCCCGCGGCGAGACCTTGCGGCGTCTGCGCGATGTCCGGCACGTCCGACACCACCACGTGCGTCGCGCCCGACGCGACGACCTTCTGCACCGTGCCGACGAACGTGGCCGCGGCGGTCTTGATCGCCTGCAATTCGGTCAGCGTGGCCGTCTGCGACGCGGCGGCTGCCGCCGTCTGCGCGTCTGCCGGGGTACCGCCGTTCAGGAGCGCCTGCGTCGCCGCTGCCGTACCGGCAGCCGAGACCGCTTGTACCGCGATGAAGATGTCGTTCGCGCCACCGTTCATCAGCACGAGCTGGTTCGAATTGAAGCTGTTGTGCGCGCTCAGGTACTCGGTGACCTGCGTCGTGACCGGCACCGTCGTCGCGGCCATGTTGTTCGGCGCGAAGCCTTCGCCTGGCTGCAGATCGACACGCGAGCCGCCCTGCGCGTAACCGAGGCCGCCCGCCGCGGTGAGCGGCTGGCCGAAACCGCCGACATACGCGGCGGTGAGCGTGCCGCCGTAGTACTCGGCGACCTTCTGCGTCCAGATTTCACCCGGATTCGTCGTGAAGCGGCCGCCGCCCGTGCCCACGTTCGCCTGGACCGTCGGCATGTACGTGCCGACGTCCGACAGGCTGTCGCCGAACGACACGACCTGCAGCGTGACGCCACCCGACGGCGTGCTGCTGCTCGAACTATTGTTGTCGCCGCCACCGCCGCACGCCGCGAGCGCGGCGAACGCTGCGCTAGCCACGGCGATCTGCGTGGCGCGCATCCATTGCTGTTTCTTCGAAGCGGTTTGATTCATGTTGACTGCATCTCCTCTTATGTGTGGCCCTTGATGCCATGTGTTGCAGGCGGCGTCCACCGCGTCGGCGGCGTGACGACAGCTTACAGAATCTTCTTCGGCCTGCGTCATGTCCGAAGCGAGACCGTATGGTTTGAGTTCAAGCCGATCGCGTGCTGCGCATGATAAGCGGCGGTACGACGAACGATAGCCACGTCGCCGGCCATGTATGAATGCGGTATTGCTCGTAGAAAGACGCGTAGACAGGGATGATCGCGAGCCACGCGAGCTTGTCGGCGGCCTGCTGCATCAGCGCGAGCGATGCGTTGCACAGCGTGTCGCGCCAGCTGTAGAGCCGCCCGGCCGGGCGCGTGCGGCTCACGTGCCACGCCTCCCAGCCGATGCAGGCAAGAAAGACGGGCGCCATGGCGAGCAGCAGCAATTCGGCATCGAATTGCATCGTGTCTCCCTTCCTGGTCCCTGACCGCCGCGCGGTGCGCAGCGGGTGGTGTCGTTATCGTTCGTGCGGGTCGCGCGGTCCGAACGACCGGGCGCGCCTGCGTGGCAAGCGCTTGATGTCGCGCACCGCATGCTGCCCGACAGCGTACACGGTTAGCCGCTTGCCGCGCGTGGCATCGCTAGAAGGAATACTCAGTGGCCGGCGCGCTTGCGCGGGTTTTTCCTGGGCTTCTCGCGCGCTTCCCCGATGGGCGCGGAGACCTTCGTGAAGGCCTGTGACGGGCCTTCGTACACCCATTCGAGCAGCGCGTCGTGCGCGGCGCGCGCCGCTTCCGAATGCGGATCGTTGATCAGGCTGACAACGATGTAGCTGTTGCCGTCGGCCGACGCGACGTAACCGGCGATCGCGCGCACGTCGCGCAGCGTGCCGGTCTTGATGTGCGCGTTGCCGCCCGCGCCCCGGGTGGTCAGGCGGTTGCGCATCGTGCCGTCGACACCGGCGATCGGCAGCGAGTCGACGAACACCTGCGCGACCGGACTCGCGTTCGCGCGTTGCAGGACATCGGCGAGCGCGAGCGCGGTGATGTGTTCGCCGCGCGACAGTCCCGAGCCGTTTTCGAGCGACAGGTACTCGGTATTCAGGCTGTCGCGCTCCAGGAAAGCTTCGATTGCGCGAGCGGCTTTCGCGGGCGTGGCGGGCGCCCTTTCCTCGGCGGCGCCGATCGTCAGGAACAGGTTGCGCGCCATCGTGTTGTTGCTGAACTTGTTGATGTCGCGAACGATGTCCGACAGCATCGGCCCGTCGTGCGTCGCGACGAGCTTGGCGCCGACCGGCACCGCGCCTTCGCGGGTCGCGCCCGTGAACGTGCCGCCAGTTTGCTGCCACAGCGCGAGGAAGCCGCGCGCGAAGAACGTCGAGTGATCGAGTACGGCGACGTTGATCGCGCGCGCGTCGCAGCGCACCGGGAAGTCGCCGATGAACGACGCGACGAGCGTGCCGTCAGGCTCCGGCGTGACGGTCGGCGTCGGCAGCTCGCCGCGGCATGGGCCGCTCGTCGCACGCAGCTGGTTGTCGATGCGCAGTTGCGCGAGCGCGGGCAGCACGTCGATCGCCACCGAGCCGTCCGCCGATGGCGTCAGCGTGAACGACAACGATTTGAACGCGTACAACAGCGGATCAGGGCCGACGTTGTACGGCGCGCTCACGTCGTCGTCGAACGCGGGCAGGTCGCGCGTCGACGGATCGAAGTAGCGCTTGTCGAGCATCAGCGCGCCGTCGATGCCGTTGATGCCCGCCTTGTGGATCTTCTGCACGAGGTCGATCAGTTCTTCGGGCACGAGCTTCGGGTCGCCGGTGCCCTGGATGTACAGATTGCCGTGCAGCACGCCGCTCGGGTCGAGCGTGCCGTCCGCGTACGCGCTGGTGCGCCAGCGGTAGCCGGGGCCGAGGATCGACAGGCCCGAGTACGTGGTGACCAGCTTCATCGTCGAGGCGGGCATCATCGGCTTGCCGGCGTTCAGCGCAAGGATCGGCGTGCGATCGCCGACCTTTTCGACGACCACGCTGATCGACGACAACGGCACGTGAGCGCGCTGCAGACCGACCATCACCGGCTGCGGCAGCACCGTCGTGACGTTGACGCTCGGATGCGTGGCCTTGATGCGTGCTTCTGCCGCCAGCGGCAGCGCCGCGCTCGCACCGAGCGCGGCGGCGCAGAGCCACACGGCCGTGCGCGGCGCGAGGCGGTAAGGCATGAAGGCTGCGCGATTGAACATACGGCGCGAGCGCGACGCCAGACGGCGTGCGACGGAAGACAGAAAAGCGTGCGTCATGAACGGGTGAACAGGCAAACGGACGAGCAGGATTTCAGGGCGTGCCGCGTGCGCGGGACAATGGAGCGACTAACCGGAGGATTGACGGCGCGGTAGCGCGCCGCGTGCTGCCCGACGGCCGTCGCGCGACGCAAAGCGCCCATTGTAGTGACATGCCGCGGCGCTGCGGTGAAAAAAGCGCCACACGCCGCGCAGGCCGGAAGCGGGCGCTAGAATGCGGCATCATCGAATGTTTTGGAACGGACAACCATGCGCATCCTGCTAGTCGAAGATGACCGGATGATCGCCGAAGGCGTGCGCAAGGCGCTGCGCGGCGAAGGCTTCGCCGTCGATTGGGTCGAGGACGGTGAGGCGGCGCTGCGCGCGGCGGCCACCCAGCCTTACGACCTCGCGTTGCTCGATCTCGGTCTGCCCAAGCGCGACGGTCTCGAGGTGCTGCGTGCGCTGCGCGCGCGCGGCCATGCGCTGCCGGTGCTGATCGTCACCGCGCGCGACGCGGTCGCCGATCGCGTCAAGGGACTCGACGCCGGCGCTGACGATTACCTTGTCAAACCTTTCGACCTCGACGAACTCGGCGCGCGCATGCGCGCGCTGATCCGGCGCCAGTCCGGCCGCAGCGATTCGACGATTCGACACGGCAATTTGACCCTCGATCCCGCGTCGCACCAGGTCACGCTTGATGGCGCGCCGGTCGCGCTATCCGCGCGCGAATTCGCATTGCTCGAGGCGCTGCTCGCGCGGCCCGGCGCGGTGCTGTCCAAGAGCCAGCTCGAGGAAAAGATGTATGGCTGGGGCGAGGAGATCGGCAGCAATACGGTCGAGGTTTATATCCACGCGCTGCGCAAGAAGCTCGGCGCCGATCTGATCCGCAACGTGCGCGGGCTCGGCTACATGATCGCGAAGGACGCCTGAGCCGATGCGCTCGATTCGCCGTCAACTGTTGTTCTGGCTGCTCGCGCTCGTACTGCTCGGCGTCGGCATCGCGGGCTGGCTGATCTATCGGCAGGCGCTCGCCGAAGCGAACGAGCTGTTCGACTACCAGCTCGAGCAGATTGCCGCCGCGCTGCCGGCGGAACCGTTTTCGCAGGTGCTCGGCCGCGATACCGGCGACGAAGGCATCGTGCTGCAAATCTGGAACCGCAACGGCATGCTGATGTACTACTCGCGGCCGCGCGCGCCGCTCGCGCCGCGCGCCGAGCTGGGGTTTTCGACGGAGCGTACGGACCGCGGCGAATGGCGCGTGTATGGCGCGATCGTCGGCGATAACGTCGTGCAGCTCGCGCAGCCGCTGTCGGTGCGCAACCGGCTCGCCGCCAACGTCGCGCTGCGCACGCTCTGGCCGCTGATCGTGCTGCTGCCGCTGCTCGGACTCGCGGTGTGGGTGATCGTCGGCCGCGGGCTGCGGCCGCTGCGACGCGTGACGAGCGCGCTCGACACGCGTCATCCGGAGGCGCTCGATCCGTTGCCCGATCAGCGCTTGCCGCTCGAAGTGCGGCCGCTCGTGCGCGCGCTGAACGGGCTGCTGCAGCGGCTCGCGACCGCGCTCGATATCCAGAAGGCGTTCGTCGCCGATGCCGCGCACGAATTGCGCACGCCGCTTGCCGCGGTGCAGATCCAGGCCCAGCTGGTTGCGAGGGCCAAGGACGACACAGCCCGCAGCGAAGCGCTCACTGATCTACAGGCGGGCGTCACGCGCGCGACGCGCCTTGCCGAGCAACTGCTCGCGCTCGCGCGCGCCGAGCCGGACGGCGCTGCGGTGGCTGGGGCGCTCGATCTGCGCGAGCTATTGCGGGAGTGCGTCGCGAGCTACGCGCCGCTCGCGATGAATCGCGGCGTCGACCTCGGCATCGAGGCGAGCGAGGCCGCCAGCGTGACCGGCGACGCCGAAGCGCTGCGCGTGATGTTCACCAACCTCGTCGACAACGCGACCAAGTACACGCCGCAACGCGGCCGCGTCGACGTGAGCTTGCGCGTCGAAGACGGCCATCCGGTCGTGCGGATCGCTGATAGCGGCCCGGGTATCGATCCCGCCGATCGCGAGCGGGTGTTCGACCGCTTTTATCGCGCGGGCGCGGGCGCGAATCGCGCGCGCACCGACGTGGCCGGCAGCGGTCTGGGCCTCGCGATCGTGCGCCGGATTGCCACGCAACATCATGCGCAAGTGTCGCTCAGCGAATCGCCGGCCGGTGGTTTGCAGGTCACTGTACGCTTCTGAGCATGCTGGTTTACCCTTCAGCCAAACCCGGCGTTCATGCTGTCGCGATGACCCATAGCGGCCGGCCCGATAAGGTTCTCACGACCTGGCGCTACTTAAGACTCTTTTAAGTGACGCCCCTTACGCTCCTCGGCATCCAAAGTCACTTTCTCCTGTCAGGAACCCATGATGAACGCGAAAACCTTGTCCCGCGGCGCCGTTGCGGTAGCTGTCGCCGCTGCGCTTTCAGCTGGCTATGTGGCGGGCCATCGCGATGTGCCCGCACCGCAGATCATCTCGCCGGCGGAAGCTGCCGCGATGATGCCCGCGGAAGCCGCCGCCAAAACCGGTATCCCCGATTTCTCCGGTCTCGTGGAGACCTATGGTCCGGCCGTCGTCAACATCAGCGCGAAGCACGTGGTCAAGCAGACCGCGATGCGCGGTAACGGCGGCAACCTCAACGGCAACCAGTTGCCGATCGATCCGAACGATCCGTTCTATCAGTTCTACAAACGTTTCTTCGGCGGCGTGCCCGGCATGCAGGGCGGCGATGGCGGCGACGCGCCCGACCAGCCGAGCGCGAGCCTTGGCTCGGGCTTCATCATCAGCAATGACGGCTACATTCTCACGAACGCGCACGTGGTCGATGGCGCGAACGTCGTCACCGTGAAGCTCACCGACAAGCGCGAGTTCAAGGCGAAGGTGGTCGGCGCCGACAAGCAGTCCGACGTCGCCGTGCTGAAGATCGACGCGAGCGATCTGCCGACCGTGAAGATTGGCGATCCGCGCCAGAGCAAGGTGGGTCAGTGGGTCGTCGCGATCGGCTCGCCATACGGCTTCGACAACACCGTGACTTCGGGCATCATCAGCGCCAAGTCGCGCTCCCTGCCTAACGAGAACTACACGCCGTTCATCCAGACCGACGTGCCGGTGAACCCGGGAAACTCGGGCGGTCCGCTCTTCAACCTGCAAGGCGAAGTGATCGGCATCAACTCGATGATCTACTCGCAGACGGGCGGCTTCCAGGGCCTGTCGTTCGCGATTCCGATTACCGAGGCGATCAAGGTCAAGGACGATCTCGTCAAGACCGGACACGTGAGCCGCGGCCGCCTCGGCGTCGCGGTGCAGGGCTTGAACCAGACGCTCGCCGAATCGTTCGGCATGAAGAAGCCGCAAGGTGCGCTGGTCAGCTCGGTCGACGCCAGTGGTCCGGCGGCCAAGGCCGGCTTGCAGCCGGGCGACGTGATCCTGTCGGTGAATGGCGACGAAGTCAGCGATTCGACGGATCTGCCGGCGAAGATCGCCGGTCTCGCGCCGGGCAGCACGGCGACGCTGAAAGTATGGCGCGATAAGGCCAGCAAGGATGTGAAGGTGACGATCGGCTCGTTCTCGGACGCGAAGGTCGCGTCGGCGACCAAGGCCGATCAGCAGACCCAGCTGCAAGGCCGTCTCGGCGTCGCGGTGCGGCCGCTGACGCCAGAAGAGAAGAGCGGCGCATCGGTGTCGCACGGTCTGCTCGTGCAGCAGGCGGGCGGCGCGGCGGCGAGCGCCGGCATCCAGCCGGGCGACGTGATTCTCGCGGTCAACGGCCGTCCGGTCACTAACATTGATCAGTTGAAGCAGATGATTTCGGGCGCAGGCAACAGCATTGCGCTGCTGATCCAGCGGGACAACGCGCAGATTTTTGTGCCCGTCGATCTCGGCTGATCCGGTAACCGGGCGGTCCGGACGGATCGCCCAACCCAGTTGGAGCTGTAGTAGCGATTGCCGGTCCTTTGCATTTACTGCAAGGACCGGCTTTTTTTCGCCTGTCCGGACCGTGCTGCCGCGAGCAGCGCAGACAGGCCGAAGCGCGCCACGCGGATCGGTGCCACGATGGTCGCGCGTGTTCCGTCGACGCAACGGACGCTTGGCACAAAGGTTGCAAGATGCTTGCTTTGGACCTGTTCAGGGACTGGGCAAGGACTTTAACAAGGAGAGCGGACCGATGAAAACCCAATGCAATCAGCAACGGATCGTAGCCGTCGCGCTGTGCGCGGCGCTCACGCTCGGACTGGCGGGCGGCGCGCACGCGCAGCAGGCGGGCGTGACCGGCGGCTCGACCACCGACAACACCAGCGCCGGCAACACCAACGGCGGCGGTCTGCCGCAAGTCCAGCAGCAGGGCGACGTGTCGTACGTGTCGGGCGGCGTCGGCCTCGACGAATCGCGGGCGCTGCGACAAGCGCAAAGCCAGTGGCCGCTGACGCTGCGCTTCACCGGACCCAACGCCGAGTTTCTCGCCGATGTGCACGTGCGTATCGTCGATGCGCATAACGGCGAATTGCTCAACACGACGTCGCGCGGACCGTTCATGCTGGTGCGCCTGAGCCCCGGCCGCTACACGGTGCACGCGAAATACAACGACAGCGAGCAAACCCGCTCGGTTAGCGTGCCGGCGCACGGCAACGTCAAATCCGCGTTCATCTGGAACGTGAAGTAACGGACCGATCCGTCCGCCGCCGCGCAGGAAGCTCGCGCAATCGGCCAAAGTTTGGCCGATAATGAAGCCACGGGCGTGTCCCGTGGCTTTGCCGCTCCGGCGGCAACAGCCGGCAGTGCAGCGCCCACCCACCACGGAGCCTGGACATGAGCGATGCGTCGACATCTGCGGGACGGCCGGACGGCCATACCATCGTGATCCGCGATAACGCCCACCGCGTGCGCGTGATTCACGGGGGTGTGACGATGGCCGACACCCAGGCCGCGCTGACGTTGTCGGAGACCGGTTTGGCCGACGTGTTCTATTTCCCGCGCGAGCACGTGAACATGGCCCGGCTCGAACGCTCGGCGCACACGTCGCATTGCCCGTTCAAGGGTGACGCGTCCTACTTCCATCTGCGCACTGAAGATGGCGTGGTCGAGAACGCGGTGTGGAGCTACGAAGCGCCGTTCGAGCAGGTCAGTCGCATCAAGGGCTATCTCGCTTTTTACGCATCGCGCGTCGACCGCATCGATCAGACGTCCTGATCCCGCAGTCGGCGCGTTCATCGGGGGAGGTTGTCATGGAACTGAACGACGCGTTACGGATTCCGCTTGCGCCGTCCGAAGTATGGGACGCGTTGCAGGACCTCGCGCTGTTGCGTGCCAGCCTCGACAACTGTGAGTCGTTCGTGCGTGTCGCTCACGGCGAATACGCGCTGACGATGACCGTACCGCTCGGCCCGTTGCGCGCGCACTACGAAGCGCGCGCGCATGTCGCCGGCCAGGATTCCGGCCCGGCGGACGCGCAGCGCCGCACCATCAACTTCAAGGCCAGGGCCGAGGGCATCGGCGCGTTGCGCGGTCAGATCGAAGTGCGTGTGCGCGCGGACGATGGCCGGGAGCGCGGCACGCGCATCGATTACACGTTGTGGGCGACGTCGTCGGGACCGCTCGCCGAGCTGCCGACGCGCCAGCTCGAGAACGCGCTTCGTCAGCTCGCCGACGATTTTTTCGCCGAATTCGACGCCGTCGTGCGCGCCAAGCACGGCCAGGGGCCGAATCGCGCGCGTGGCACCGCGCCGCGTCGCCAGTACGTGTTTTTGCGGCCGATCACGCTCGGCGGCATCGCGCGACGCGCGCGCATCGAGCACAGCCATGCGCTCCCGGGACGCGCGGCAAGCGCGTCGCATAGCTGGTCGCATGGCGTGCCGCATCACGAACCGGGTCAGCACGTCGTGCCGTACTGGGCGTGGGCCGGGATGATTTTTCTGGTCGCGCTGTTGTTGTACGTCGCGCGCTGGTTCAGCGAGCATTGAGGCGTCGGGTCGCGTGCAGCGCCTGACGGAACGCGCGACCGACATGCTCGCGCGACTACGAAATCCCGGTGGCGCACTACGAAATAACGGTGCTCCCGCGGCCTTCATCTAATCCCCGCAAAACTCCCGCCGCCACGCGCTCGGCGACGTGCGAAACGTGTCCGCGAAGTGCTGGCGCAGCGATGCGGCCGAGCCGAATCCGGCGTTCGCCGCGATCGCTTCGACAGACTCGTCGGTGCTTTCCAGCAGCTGCTGCGCTCGCGCGAGCCGCTGCGCGAGCAGCCACGCGCCGACGGTGGTGCCGGTGGCGAGGCGGAAGCGTCGCGTGAACGTGCGGCGGCTCATCAGCGCGCGCGCGGCGAGCGTGTCGAGCGTATGCGGCGCGGCCAGGTTGCCGCTCACCCAGTCGAGCAGGTCAGACAGACGATCGCCGCGCGGGTTGGGCGGCATCGGCTGTTGCACGTATTGCGCCTGGCCGCCCTGGCGATGCGGCGACACGACGAGCCGGCGTGCGACCTGATTGGTCACCCGCGCGCCGCAGATCTTGCGCAGCACGTGCAGGCAGCAGTCGAGGCCGGCGGCGGTGCCGGCCGAGGTCAGCACATTGCCGTCGTCGACGTACAGCACGTCGGGGTCGAGCCGCACGCGTGGGTAACGACGCGCGAAGTCGTCGGCCCAGGCCCAGTGCGTCGAAGCGGGCCGTCCATCGAGGATGCCCGTCGCGGCCAGCACGAAAGCGCCGAGGCACAGGCCGACGAGCAGCGCGCCGCGCGCATGCGCGGCCCTCAGCGCGTCGAGAAGCGCTGAGGGCGGCGTTTCGTCGGGATCGCGCCAGCTCGGCACGATGATCGTCTGCGCGTCGGCGAGGGCTTCGAGTCCGTGCGTGACCGCGATCGAGAAGCCCGCGGTAGTCGCGAGCGCGCCCGTCTCCGCGGCGCAGACGCGGAAGTCGAAGGCGGGAACACCGCCGCCGCGCCGGTCCTCACCGAACACGACGCATGGTACCGACAGGTGGAACGGGCTGATGCGATCGAACGCGACGACGGCGACGACGTGGTGCGATCCGTGGTCCGAGACGTTGTCGGAAGAGGCGAAGGTGGCCATGCTGGGCGTCTGATGAATTCATGAATGCCAGAAGTATGGCCCGATTCTAGCGAAGCTTGTCATTCGGGCCGCTGTCGGCGGGTGGGCAGCGGAGCGACAATGCCGTCATTGCCGTCATTGCCGTCATTGCCGTCGCGCCGCGGCCATCGCGCTGGGCGCGCGCCCTCGATTGACCGTTTTTTCTGACAAGGAGCCTTGCCATGACCACACCCGCGCCGCGCCGTGCGCTGATCGTCATCGACGTGCAGAACGAATACGTGAGCGGCGAGCTGCCGATCGAATTTCCGGACGTGCGCACGTCGCTTGCCAACATCGGTCGCGCGATCGATGCGGCGCGCGCCGCCGGCGTGCCGGTCGTGGTCGTACAGAACGTCGCGTCCGCCACCTCGCCGCTGTTCGCGCGCGGCAGCGCCGGCGCGGAACTGCACACAGTCGTCAGCTCGCGCGCTTATGACCATTTCGTCGAGAAGTCGCTGCCGAGCGCCTTCGCAGGCACCGATCTGGCCGACTGGCTCGCCGCCCGGCGGATCGACACGCTGAGCGTCACCGGCTATATGACCCACAACTGCGACGCGTCGACGATCAACCACGCGGTGCATGCAGGGCTCGCGGTCGAATTCCTGCACGATGCGACCGGCTCGGTGCCGTATGAAAACAGCGCGGGCTTCGCGAGCGCGCAGGAGATTCATCGCGTATTCAGCGTCGTGCTGCAGTCGCGCTTCGCGGCGGTCGCGAGCACCGATCAGTGGATGGCGGCGCTAAAGAGCGGCGCGCCGCTCGAGCGCGGCAACATCTATGCGTCGAATCAGGCGGCGCGAGCGCGGCGGGCGGTTGCCTGAACCCGACGCAGCGGGCGGACGATCCGGCCGGCCAATAGGAACGGGCAGTTCAACCGAACCGCCCGCTTTCCCAAAGCCGCAACGCTTGCGCACCTTCTACGCCGCCGCCTTCCTGCGCAATGCCGGACTCAGGCGCAAGGCGTCGAACATCGCTTCCACCATCTGCTGCGCGTGTGCGCCGAAGTCGGTCGCATCGGGCAAAAACAGCATGTCGCGCAACGAGCCGCCGACGAACGCGTGCACCATCGCGGCGGCAAGCTTCGTGTCGAGATCGGTGGGCATCTGGCCTTTGGAGATCGCGTTGCGCAGACCGCCCTCGATCTTCGCGAGCCCCTCGCGCATGTTGGTCTGATACCGTTCCATCATCGGCCCCATTTCTTCGACCAACTCGCACTTCAGGAACAGGATGTCGAACACGCGGCGGCGGCGCGGATCATTGGCGGTGTCGCGCACGCAGACAATGCAGACTTCCATAAGGCGCCCGAGCGGATCGGCTTCGTTGGGATCGAGCGACGCCGCCTTCAGTTCGTCGAGCGGCAGCAGCACGCGTTCGAACATTTCGGTGAAGAGCTCGCTCTTGTGCTCGAAATGCCAATAAATGGCGCCGCGCGTGACACCCGCGGCCTGGGCGATATCGGCCAGCGACGAGCGCGATACACCCTTCTCGAAGAAGACCTGTTCGGCCGCGTCGAGAATCCGGTTGCGCGTCTCCAGCGCCTCTACTTTGGTTCTTCTGACCATATTGGTGTGACCTGCGCTGATCCTGGGGTTTGTGCGGGCGGTTTTAAGTCCGCATGATGACAATTCGACTATTTCTGACGCGAATTGCGACGCGGACTTTCGGACCCCATCCCTGCAAGATATGAATGCACTTTTACATGCATTCGTGAATGTATATATAATAGCACCCCACGAGCGCGTAGCCCAAGCCGTGACGACCGGTTAATATCCGTCACTGTTGCCTTTCGAAAGCGCTATCGCAGCCGCCAAACGGCGGCGCTGTGCGGCATTCCCCGGTATGGCGCATTCGTAGCAAGGTGCCCTGCAAGCGCAAGTTTGCATTCATGGGCTGCCGGTCGAGCGTCGCGAGACGCCTGCGTGCGCTGTCGTCCCCCGGGGTAGGGACGCGCGCACTTTTTCATTACTCAGTCTTTGACAGAGGTCGCTCCATGCGCGTCGAACGGGTTCCATTCCGCTTAATCAGTGCCGCGACGGCTGCCATCTTGCTGGCGGCGTGCGGACCAAAACAATCTGCCCCGCCGCCCCAGACGCCCGAAGTCGGCGTCGTCACCCTCCAGCCGACGACCGTGCCCGTCGTCACCGAACTGCCCGGCCGTACCAGTGCTTTCCTCGTCGCGCAGGTGCGTGCGCGGGTCGACGGCATCGTGCTGCGCCGCGAGTTCACCGAGGGTAGTGAGGTCAAGGCCGGTCAGCGTCTGTACAAGATCGATCCGGCGCCGTACATCGCGTCGTTGAACAATGCGAAGGCATCGCTCGCGAAGGCGCAGGCGAACCTGGTGACGACCACCGCGCAGGCCAATCGCTACAAGGTGCTGGTCGCGGCGAACGCGGTCAGCAAGCAGGACTACGACAACGCGGTCGCCGCCGAAGGCCAGGCCGCCGCCGACGTCGCCGCGGGCAAGGCCGCGGTCGATACCGCGCAGATCAACCTCGGCTATACCGACGTGACCTCGCCCGTGACCGGCCAGATCGGCGTGTCGCAGGTCACGCCGGGCGCCTTCGTGCAGCAGAGCGCGGCCACGCTGATGGCCACGGTCCAGCAGCTCGACCCGGTCTACGTCGACCTCACGCAATCGAGCCTCGATGGTCTGAAGCTGCGCCGCGACATGCAGGAAGGGCGTCTGAAGACGACCGGCCCGGGCGCCGCGCAGGTCACGCTGGTGCTGGAGGACGGTCGCGTCTATTCCGAGAAGGGCAAGCTGCAGTTCACCGACGTGACCGTCGACCAGAGCACTGGCTCGGTCACTGTGCGCGCGATCTTCAAGAACCCGAACCACGTGCTGCTGCCGGGCATGTTCGTGCGCGCGAAGATCGACGAGGGCGTGAACCAGAACGCGCTGATCGTGCCGCAAGTCGGCGTCACGCACGACCAGAAAGGTCAACCTACCGCGCTCGTCGTCGACAACGACAACAAGGTCGAGCTGCGTCCGCTGGTTACCACGGGCACCCATGGTTCGTACTGGGTGGTGTCGGACGGCCTGAAGCCGGGTGACCGGGTGATCGTCCAGGGCACCGACAAGGCGCGTCCCGGCCAGCAGGTCAAGCCCGTGCCGGCGCAGCTGCCCGGCAACCCGGCTTCCAACGTGGCCGCGGGCGGCGCCCAGACAGCTCAACCCGCGGCTCAGCCTGCCTCCGCCGCCTCGGGCGCGTAATAACAGGGAGCCCGCCTCATGGCAAAGTTCTTTATTGATCGCCCGATTTTTGCATGGGTGATCGCCATCATCTTGATGCTCGCGGGTCTCGCGTCGGTGTTCACGCTGCCGATCGCGCAATACCCGACCATCGCGCCGCCGTCGATCCAGATCAGCGCAACCTACCCGGGTGCTTCGGCGAAGACGGTGGAAAACACCGTCACGCAGGTGATCGAGCAGCAGATGAGTGGTCTGGACCACCTGCTGTACCTCGCGTCGACCTCGGACGACTCGGGCACGGCCACCATCACGCTGACGTTTGCGGCCGGCACCAACCCTGACATCGCGCAGGTGCAGGTGCAGAACAAGCTGCAGCTCGCCACGCCGCTGCTTCCGCAAGCGGTGCAGCAGCTCGGCACCAAGGTTACGAAGTCGAGCAGCAGCTTCCTGCTGGTGATGGCGTTCGTGTCGACCGACGGCAGCATGAACAAGTACGACCTCGCGAACTACGTCGCGTCGAACATTCAGGATCCGATCAGCCGTATCGACGGCGTGGGTACGGTGACGCTGTTCGGCTCGCAGTACGCGATGCGGATCTGGCTCGACGCGAACAAGCTGAACAACTTCAGCCTGACACCGCTCGACGTCTCAACCGCGCTGCAGGCGCAGAACGTGCAGGTCGCGGGCGGCGCTCTTGGCGGCACGCCGTCGGTGCAGGGCCAGGTGCTGCAGGCCACGATCACGCAGGCCACGCTGCTCAATACGCCCGAGCAGTTCGGCAACATCCTGCTGAAGGTGAACCAGGACGGCTCGCAGGTACGTCTGCGCGACGTGTCGCACATCGAACTCGGCGGCGAAAACTACAACTTCGACACCAAGTACAACGGTCAGCCGACGGCGGGCTTCGGTATCCAGCTCGCCACGGGCGCGAACGCGCTCGCCACCGCGAAGGCGGTGCGCACGAAGGTCGCCGAACTGTCGAAGTACTTCCCGCACGGTCTCGTGGTGCAGTACCCGTACGACACCACGCCGTTCGTGCGCCTGTCAATCGAGGAAGTGGTCAAGACGCTGCTCGAAGGTATCGTGCTCGTGTTCCTCGTCATGTACCTGTTCCTGCAGAACCTGCGCGCCACGCTGATCCCGACGATCGCGGTGCCGGTGGTGCTGCTCGGTACGTTCGCGATCATGAGTGTGGTCGGTTTCTCGATCAACACGCTGTCGATGTTCGGTCTCGTGCTCGCGATCGGTCTGCTGGTGGACGACGCGATCGTGGTGGTGGAAAACGTCGAGCGGGTGATGCAGGAGGAGGGTTTATCGCCTCGCGACGCGACCCGCAAGGCGATGGACCAGATCACCGGCGCGCTGGTCGGCGTCGCGCTCGTGCTGTCGGCGGTGTTCGTGCCGGTGGCGTTCTCGGGCGGCTCGGTCGGCGCGATCTACCGGCAGTTCTCGCTGACGATCGTCGCGGCGATGGTGCTGTCCGTGCTCGTCGCGTTGATTCTGACGCCGGCGCTGTGCGCGACGATCCTGAAGCCGATTCCGAAGGGGCATCACGAAAAAGCCACCGGCTTCTTCGGCTGGTTCAACCGTACCTTCAACACGAGCCGCGACAAATATCACTCGGGCGTGCACCACGTGATCAAGCGCTCGGGCCGCTGGCTCATCATCTACATGGTGGTGATCTTCGCGGTGGGGCTGCTGTTCGTGCGTCTGCCGAAGTCGTTCCTGCCTGACGAAGACCAGGGCACGATGTTCGTGCTGGTGCAAACGCCGTCGGGCTCGACGCAGGAAACCACCGCGCGCGCGCTGAAAGACGTGTCGGACTACTTGCTGAACGACGAGAAGGCGATCGTCGAATCGACCTTCACGGTGAACGGCTTCAGCTTCGCGGGTCGCGGCCAGAACGCGGGTCTCGTGTTCGTGCGGATGAGGGACTACGCGCAGCGTCAGCACGCGGATCAGAAAGTGCAGGCACTCGTTGGACGTCTGTTCATGCACTTCAGCAGCTACAAGAACGCGCTCGTGTATCCGGTCAATCCGCCGTCGATTCCTGAACTCGGCACCGCGGCGGGCTTCGACTTCCAGCTGCAGGACCGCGCGGGTATCGGTCATGCGAAGCTGATGGAAGCGCGCAACATGCTGCTCGGTCTGGCGGCGAAAGATCCGACGCTCGCACAGGTGCGTCCGAACGGCCTGAACGATACGCCGCAGTTCAAGGTGAGCATCGACCACGAGAAGGCGTCGGCGCTCGGCGTGTCGCTCTCCACGATCGACCAGACGTTCTCGATCGCGTGGGCTTCGGCGTACGTGAACAACTTCCTCGACATCGACGGCCGGATCAAGAAGGTGTACCTGCAGGGCGACGCGCCGTTCCGGATGAAACCGGAAGACGTGAGTGCCTGGTTCGTGCGCAACAGCGCGGGCGCGATGGTGCCGTTCTCGGCCTTCGCGAGCACCGAGTGGACGTACGGTTCGCCGAAGCTCGAGCGCTACAACGGTATCTCGTCGGTGGAAATCCAGGGTGCGGCCGCGCCGGGCAAGTCGACCGGTCAGGCGATGATTGCGATGGAATCGATCGTCAAGAAGCTGCCGGCGGGCATCGGCTACGAGTGGACGGGTCTGTCGCTGCAGGAGCGTCAGTCGGGTTCGCAGGCGCCGATCCTGTACGGCATCTCGATCCTCGTTGTGTTCCTGTGTCTCGCGGCGCTGTATGAAAGCTGGTCGATCCCGTTCTCGGTGATCATGGTGGTGCCGCTCGGCGTGATCGGCGCGCTGCTGGCCGCGACGCTGCGCGGGCTCGAGAACGACGTGTTCTTCCAGGTGGGTCTGCTGACCACGGTCGGTCTGTCGGCGAAGAACGCGATTCTGATCGTGGAATTCGCACGAGAACTGCAGCAAGGTGAAGGCATGGGGCCGATCGAGGCCGCGCTCGAAGCGGCGCGTCTGCGGTTGCGTCCGATCCTGATGACCTCGCTCGCGTTCATTCTCGGCGTGTTGCCGCTCGCGATCAGTAACGGCGCGGGCTCGGCAAGCCAGCACGCGATCGGTACCGGCGTGATCGGCGGGATGTTGACGGCGACCTTCCTCGCGATCTTCATGATCCCGATGTTCTTCGTCGTGATTCGCGCGAAGTTCGGCGGCGAGAAGGAAGACCCGGATGAAGCGCTGCGCCACTACCAACAGCACCATCCGCACGATCCGCAAGGCGGCGCGGCGGGTGGCACGGCCGACGGCTCGGATGGCAATGGCTCGGGCAAGGATGGGCATTGAGATGCAAAAACACTCTTTGATTGCAGTGGCCGTCGCGCTGCTCGCCACGGGTTGCACGCTGGCGCCGCACTACGAGCGGCCCGCCGCGCCCGTGACGGCGACTTTCCCGACGGGCGGCGTGTACGACCAGCAGCCAGGCACGCACGGCGCGCGCAGCGCGAACGGCCAGGCCGCCGCCGACATCGGCTGGCGCGACTTCTTCGTCGATCCGCGTCTGCAGCAGCTGATCGAAATCGCGCTGAAGAACAACCGCGATCTGCGTGTGTCGGTGCTGAACATGCAGGCGTCGGCGGCGCAGTACCGCATCGTGCGTGCGGGTCTGTTCCCGACGCTCGATGCCGCGGCCTCGCAAAGCAAGTCGCGCACGCCGAAGGACCTGACTTTCACCGGCGTGACGATCTCCAACACGTATTCGGTGGGCTTGAACGCGTCGTGGGAAATCGACTTCTTCGGGCGCGTGCAGAGCCTGAAGGATCAGGCGTTGGCCACGTACCTCGGCACCGCGCAGGCGCGCAAGGCGGCGGAAATCTCGCTGGTGACGCAGGTGGCGAATCAGTACATGACGGTGCTCGAACTGGATGATCTGCTGAAGGTCACGCAGAACACGCTGAAGACGGCGCAGGAGTCGTACCGCATCACCAAACTGCAGTTCGACAACGGTACGGGTTCCGAACTCGATCTGCGGCAGTCGCAAACAGTCGTCGAGACCGCCAGCGCGAACCTGCAGTCGCAGACGCGGTTGCGGACCCAGGCTGACAACGCGCTGGTGCTGCTGATCGGCGAGCCGTTGCCCGCTAGTCTGGCGAGCGGCCTGCCGCTGGACGACCAGGACCTGCTCACGGACATTCCGGCGGGCCTGCCATCCGATCTGCTGACGCGTCGTCCCGACATCATCGAGGCCGAGGAGAATCTGCTCGCGGCCAACGCGAACATCGGCGCGGCGCGCGCGGCGTTCTTCCCGAAGGTCACGCTGACCGGCAGCGCCGGCACGCTGAGCCCGACGCTCGGCGGGCTGTTCAAGCCGGGTTCGGCGGCGTGGAGCTTCGCGCCGTCGATCACGCTGCCGATCTTCGAGGGCGGTCAGAACATGGCCAACCTCGATCTCGCCAACATCCAGAAGAACGTGCAGATCGCCACGTATGAAAAGGCGATCCAGACGGCCTTCCGTGAAGTGGCGGATGGACTGGCCGCGCGCGGCACATACGACGAGCAGATCGCGGCGCTCGAGCGCGATGTCGCGGCCGAGCAGCGCCGGCTGGACCTGTCGACCCTCCGTTATACGAATGGTGTCGACAGCTATCTGTCGGTGCTGACCGCGCAGACCTCGCTGTACGTGGCTCAGCAGGCGCTGGTTACCGCGCGCATGGAGCGCCTGCAGAACCTGGTCACGCTGTACCAGGCGCTCGGCGGCGGCTGGGTCGAGCATACCGGCGACCAGCCGCGTCCCGCCGACACGCCGGTCGACTACGGTGCGGCGAGCGCGCCGGTCGCGGCTTCGGCGGCGACGGCAGGGTAAGCGCTTCGGCTCGACGAACCGCTGAAGTAAAGCAAAAACGCCACGGCATGCCGTGGCGTTTTCGTTGATGCGCGTCGTTCGGCGCCGCTCGCCGCATCGGCGCTGCATCAAAAGCTCAATGCAGGTCCGCCGCCCGCAGCATCTCGCTGTGCTGCGGTTCGCCGAGCGCGCCGGCGTCGAGATCGTGCCCGGCGCGGCGAAGCTCGCTCGTCGCCTTGTTCTCGCTCTTCACGCCGTTGAAAATCAGGTTCAGCACGACCGCCGACACCGACGCGAGCAGAATCCCGCTATGCAGCAGCGGCGACAGCGCCGGCGGCAGTTGCGAGAAGAAGTGCGGCGACACGACCGGCACGAGGCCGAGCCCGATGCTGACCGCGACGATGAACAGATTGTGTTGATTCCTGACGAAGTCGACGCGCGACAGCACCTTGATGCCGTTCGCCGCGACCATGCCGAACATCACGATGCCCGCGCCGCCGAGCACGAACGCGGGCACCGACGCGACCACCTGCGCCATCTTCGGAAAGAGGCCGAGCAGCACGAGGATCACGCCGCCCATCGCGCAGACGAAGCGGCTCTTCACGCCGGTTACGCCGATCAGCCCGACGTTCTGCGAAAAAGACGTGTGCGGAAACGAATTGAAGATGCCGCCGATCAGTGTGCCGAGCCCGTCGACGCGCAAGCCGCGCACCAGCGTCTTCTGATCGACCGGACGATCGACCATGTCGCCGACCGCGAGGAACATGCCGGTCGATTCGATGAAAGTGACGAACATCACGGTGATCATCGTCGCGATCGACAGCGGATCGAAGTGCGGCAGACCGAAGTGGAACGGCATCACGAAGCCGACCCACGGCGCGTGCGTGACGCCGTCCATGTTGACGCGGCCGAGCATCAGCGCGATCACGAAGCCCGCGACGATGCCGAGCAGCACCGAGATATTGGCGACGAAACCGCTGGCAAACCTGTTGACGAGCAGGATCAGCGTCAGCACGAGGAGCGCCAGGCCGAGGTAGACCGGATTGCCGTAGTCGGGATTGCCGACGCCGCCGGCCGCCCAGTTGATGCCGACTTCCATCAGCGACAGGCCGATCACCGAAATCACGACGCCGATCACGACCGGCGGGAAGAAGCGCAACAGTTTGCCGACCGCGGGCGCGAGCAGAATGCCGATCACGCCGGCCGCGATCGTCGAGCCGAAGATGTCGAGGATGCCCAGCGAAGGATTGGTGCCGATCGCGACCATCGGGCCGACGGCCGCGAACGTGCAGCCCATGATGACGGGCAGACGGATGCCGAAGATCCACAGCCCGAGCGTCTGGATCAGCGTGGCGATGCCGCAGGAAAACAGATCGGCGCTGATCAGGAAGGCGACCTGGTCTTTCGGCAGCTTCAACGCCGCGCCGATGATCAGCGGCACCGCGACCGCGCCGGCGTACATGACCAGCACGTGCTGAATGCCAAGAGTGAGCAACTGGCCCGCGGGTAGGCGCTCGTCGCACGGGTGAACCGTGTTCGCTTGCATATCGTCTGTCTCCACCATCTCGTTTTGGGATGACTCCAAGGTATCGGGGACGAAAAGTCGCAACAAGACCATACGTGGCTATTCCGGCATTCCCGGCGACGATATGCACAGGCGTCGTTTGAAAGGCAAATTAAAGCTACGCGTGGGGCGGATCGGCTGCGGACCGACGGCGAGCCCTATGCGGCGGCGATTGCGGGCGGTACGTCGTGTGCGCGGCGGGGCTTCGTCGCCGGCGGGGATATGTGTGAGAATCGATGACGTGTATCACGCTTCGCGCATAGTCCTGTTTTGACGACGCTCGCCGCATGAGGGGGGTTAACCCGCGAAGGGGCTTTTCCTCGTGTTGTCCGATCCGTTCGCCGAACCTTCGCGGTGTCGCCGCCAGCTTTGCTGGTTCATTTCTCATCCTCATTTCAACGTCCTTGCGCTCATGAGTTTTCTTGGCATCGACCTCGGCACCGGCTCCCTGAAAGCCGCAATCGTCGACGAACATGGACGCGAACAGGCGGTGTGGAGCGTCGCTTACGCGCTCGTTACGCCGCACGCGGGTTGGGCAGAAATCGACGTCGAGACCTGGTGGAACGCGCTCGTCCATGCGATGGCGAGCCTGCCGCGCGAACTGCGTGACGGCGTGCGCGCGATCGGCTTGTCCGGCCAGATGCACGGCGTCGTATTGCTCGATGCAAACCGCGCGGCGGTGCGGCGCGCGATGCTGTGGCCCGACTCGCGCGCGCTCGCCGTGCTCGATCAATGGCCCGAGCCGCAACCGAATCCGGTCGCGCCCGGCATGGCCGGTCCGCTGCTGCGCTGGCTGGTGTTGCATGAGCCGGAAGCCGCGCGCCGCACGCGCTGGGCGCTGCAGCCGAAGGACTGGCTGCGCGTCGCGCTCGGCGGCGCGTGCGTGACCGATGCGTCCGATGCGTGCGCGACCGCGCTCGCCGATCCCGCCGGCGCGTGGGACGCGGCGCTGCTGGAACGCCTCGAGATTCCGCGCGAGTGGTTCGCGCCTCTGGCGCCGTCGTCTGCGGCGTCGGGCGCGCTGTCGCCACAGGCCGCGCAGGCACTCGGCCTACGGCCGGGTATCGCGCTCGCGACCGGCGCCGCGGACACGCCGTGCGCGGCGCTCGGCAGCGGACTCGCGCGTGACGGCGACGCGCTGCTGACGACCGGCACCGGCGGACAGATCGTCGTGCTCGCGAACGACGAGCCCGCGCCGCTGAAGGGCTTGCATCGCTATCGCGCGGCGAGCCATCACTGGTATCGGATGGCGGCGATGCAGAACGTCGGCATCGCGCTCGAGCGGGTGCGCGGGTGGCTGTCGTACGAGTGGGCGCAGGCTTACCGCGAGGCATTCGGCGATACGGCCGATGTCAGCGCTGATGCCGCTGCTGATGCCACATCAACGCTTAGCTTCCTGCCATACCTGACCGGCGAGCGCACGCCGTGGCTGAACCCGCAGGCGCGCGGCGGCTGGCTCGGCCTGTCGCTCGAGCATACGCGCGGCGCGATGATGCGTGCGGCGTTCGAGGGCGTCGCGTTCTCGCTGCGCGCGGGGCTCGACGCGATTCGCGCGAGCGGCGCGCCGGTGACGGCGCTCAAGCTCGCGGGTGGTGGCTCCGTCGATGCGCGCTGGCGACAACTGCTCGCCGATGCGCTGGACGTCGAACTGCACGCGGTCGATTGTCCGAACGCGGCGCCGCGCGGCGCGGCGATCCTCGGCGGTCTCGCGTGCGGCCACTGGCACGCGCGCGATCTCGGCGCGCTCGCGCCGGGCGCGACGCGCGTCGCCGGTCCGCGAGGCGATGCGGCGCTTGCGGGACGCTATGCGCGCTTCGTCGATCTGTATCAGCGGGTCGAGCCGTGGTTCGGTGCTAGCGCGCCGCGCGAAGCGAAGTAGCAGCGGCGGACGCGGCGCTGCGCGCAGCCATCGGCAACGCTGCCGTCCCGCACTTTGCAATACCATGTCGCTTTTCGCGCGCCACGCCATCTTCGGGCACGCGACGCCTTTTTCGCATTCACGCATTCACGGACTCATAGGAGCATTGACGATGAAGACCAAAGCAGCAATCGCATGGAAAGCCGGCGCGCCGTTGACGATCGAGGAAGTCGATCTCGAAGGTCCGCGCGCCGGTGAAGTCCTGATCGAAGTGAAGGCGACGGGCATCTGCCACACCGACTACTACACGCTGTCGGGCGCCGACCCCGAAGGCATCTTCCCGGCGATTCTCGGCCACGAAGGCGCGGGCGTGATCGTCGATGTCGGGCCGGGCGTCGGCACGCTGAAGAAGGGCGATCACGTGATTCCGCTTTACACGCCCGAATGCCGCCAGTGCAAGTTCTGTCTGTCGCGCAAGACCAACCTGTGTCAGGCGATTCGCTCGACGCAAGGCAAGGGGCTGATGCCCGACGCGACCTCGCGTTTCTCGCTGGCCGGCAAGCCGCTGTTTCACTACATGGGCACGTCTACGTTCTCGAACTACATCGTCGTGCCGGAAATCGCGGTCGCAAAGGTGCGTGAAGACGCGCCGTTCGACAAGATCTGCTACATCGGCTGTGGTGTGACGACCGGCGTCGGCGCGGTCGTGTATTCGGCGAAGGTCGAAGCCGGCGCCAACGTGGTCGTGTTCGGCCTCGGCGGCATCGGGCTCAATGTGATCCAGGGCGCAAAAATGGTAGGTGCGGACAAGATCATCGGTGTCGATCTCAATTCGGGTCGCGTCGAACTCGCGAAGAAGTTCGGCATGACGCACTTCATCAACCCGAACGAAGTCGAGAACGTCGTCGATCACATCGTGCAGCTGACCGATGGCGGCGCCGACTACTCGTTCGAATGCATCGGCAACGTGAAGGTGATGCGCCAGGCGCTCGAATGCACGCACAAGGGCTGGGGCCAGTCGTTCATCATCGGCGTCGCGGCGGCGGGCGAAGAGATCAGCACGCGGCCGTTCCAGCTCGTGACGGGCCGCGAGTGGAAGGGCTCGGCGTTCGGCGGCGCGCGCGGCCGCACCGATGTGCCGAAGATCGTCGACTGGTACATGGAAGGCAAGATCAATATCGACGATCTGATCACGCACCGTCTGCCGCTCGAGCGCATCAACGAGGGCTTCGAGCTGATGAAGAAGGGCGAGTCGATCCGCTCGGTCGTGCTGTACTAACAGAGGAGCGTCGCGATGCTCGAACTACTATCGTCGCACGCCTGTCACGGCGGCGAGCAGCGCTTTTACCGCCACGAGTCGCGCACGATCGGTCTGCCGATGCGCTTCTCGATCTATCTGCCGCCGCAGGCGTTGCAGCGTAATGCGAAGGTGCCCGCGCTGTTCTATCTCGCGGGGTTGACTTGCACCGAAGAGACCTTTGCGATCAAGGCCGGCGCGCAGCGCTTCGCGGCCCAGCACGGCATCGCGTTGATCGCGCCGGATACGAGCCCGCGCGGCGCGGGCGTATCGGGCGAAAGCGATGCGTGGGACTTCGGCGTCGGCGCGGGTTTTTATGTCGACGCGACCGAGGAGCCTTGGGCGCGGAACTACCGCATGGACTCGTACGTGCGCGACGAGCTACGCGAAACGGCGCTTGCGAATCTGCCGCTCGATGGCGAGCGCCTCGGCATCTTCGGTCATTCGATGGGCGGCCACGGCGCGCTGATGCTCGCGCTGCGCAATCCGGACATCTATCGGTCGGTGTCGGCGTTCGCGCCGATTGCGGCGCCGATGCGTTGTCCGTGGGGCGAGAAGGCGTTCAGCGGTTATCTCGGCGACAACCGTGAAGCGTGGAAGCAGTACGACGCGAGCGAGCTGGTCGCGCACGCAACGCGGAAATTCGCGGAAGGGATTCTCGTCGATCAGGGGCTCGCGGATCAGTTTCTGCCCACGCAGCTCAATCCTGACGTGTTCGAAGCGGCGTGCAAGGCCGCGGGTCAGCCGCTGACGTTGCGCCGGCACGCGGGCTACGACCACGGCTACTACTTCATCTCGACGTTCATCGACGATCATCTCGCGCATCACGCGAAGGTATTGCTCGGCTGAAAACGTCGTGTAGCGCCGCTCAGTGCCGCTTCAGCAGACTCCCGCCATATACCGCTGCCGACAGCACGGTGATCCAGAAACTCGTCGGCCAATCGGTGTGGAATGCGAGCGTCAGCCCGAGCCACGCCTGCGCGAGCGCGAACACGGCCGCGAGCACGAGACCGGTGGACAGCCGCGTGCTCAGGTTCTGCGCGGCTGCGGCCGGGCCGACCATCAGCGTGAACACGAGCAGCACGCCGACGATCTGCGTGCAAGCGGCGACAGCCAGCGCGGCGATCGCGAGAAACAGCACCGACACGCGGCGCAGCGACACGCCCTTCGCTTCGGCCAGCTCCGGTTGCAGCGACGCGAACAGCAGCGGCCGCATGATCGCCGCGAGCGCCACCAGACTGACGACACCCAACGCCGCGAGCACGCCGAGCGTCGATGCATTCACGCCGAGCACGTTGCCGAACAGCAGCGCCGTGACCTGCGTCGCGTACGCGGTGAAGAAGTGCAGAAATAGCAGCCCGAAGCCGAGCGACAACGACAGGATCACGCCGATCGCGACGTCGCGCCCGGCGAGCCGCTCGCCGAGCGCGCCCATGCCGACACCGGCCGCGAGCGTGAAGCCGATCATCCCCCAGATCGGCGAGATGCCGACCAGCACCGCGCCGGTCGCGCCCGTGAAGCCGACATGCGACAGCGCGTGACCGGCGAACGTCTGTCCGCGCATCACCAGAAAATAGCCAACCACGCCAGCCAGCACCGCGACGATCCCCGACGCCGCGAATGCGTTCACCATGAAATCGTATTCAAACATCGTGCGTGTGTCCGTCGCGTAAGTCGTGCGGGTTTGGGTGACTGTGCGAGTGGCTGTGCGAATGCGTATGTCCGCCGTCCTCGTCGTGTTCGTGCTCGTGATCGTGCTTCTCGACTTCGACGCCGCCCGACATCACGAAGATGCGGCCGTTCACGCGCATTACGTCGATCGGCGAGCCATACAGACGCGATAGCACTGGCCGCGTGATCACTTCGTCGACCGTGCCTAGCGCCGCGACGCCGCTGCCGAGATACAGCACGCGGTCGATCGAGTTCAGCAGCGGATTCAGTTCATGCGCGGAGAACAGCACCGCGATGCCGAGCTCCTGTTGCACGCGCCGCACGAGTTCGACGACGCTCTTCTGATGATGCGGATCGAGGCTGATCAACGGTTCATCGAGCAGCAGCAGCCGCGGATTACCGAGCAGGCACTGCGCGAGCAGCAGCCGCTGCCGTTCGCCGCCCGAAAGCTCCGACAGCGGCCGCTTCGCGAGATTCGTACCGCCGACGAGCTCCAGCACGCGCTCGACGTCCGCGCGTGTTTTCGCATCCGCGTGCGGCAGACCCCAGCGATGACCATCGGCGGCCATCGCGACGAAATCACGTCCGCGCACGCGGCGGCCGGCGAGCGCGCTGCGCGTCTGCGGCATATAGCCAATCGATGCGTTGCCGCGCTCGATCGTCTGCCCGAGCACGCGCATCACGCCGCCCGCGGCCGGCAGGAGACCGAGCACCGCGCGCATCAGCGTCGTCTTGCCCGCGCCGTTCGGTCCCAGCACGCCGATGAACTCGCCCTGGTTCACGACGAAGCTGGTGTCGCGCAGGATCGTGCGGCCGCCGAGATCGAGCGTCACGTTGTCGAGCTCGAGCACGGGCGTGTCGCCGCGCGCGCTGGGTGAGCCTGCCGGCGCAGAACGGCCAGTCGGAATCATGGAGTCTTTCCTTTCGCGTTCGTCGCGCCATTCGAGCCGCTCGTGTCACCCGCCGCCAGCGCTTTTTGCAGCGCATCGAGTTGCGACAGCATCCAGGTCTGATAGGTCTTGCCGGCCGGCAGGGTTTCGGTGACGCTCATCGTCGGTACTTTCGATTGTTGCGCGAGCGTCAGCATGCGTCGGGTCAGCGCCTCGGTGGCCTGGCTGTTGTAAATCAGCACGCGCACGCGCCGCTCGCGCAGATCGCGTTCGAACGCGGCGATATCGGCCGCGCTCGCTTCGGTGTCGTTCATCGTGGCGAGCTGGAAGCGCTGGTTGCGCATGGCGAGGCCAATCGCGTCAGACATATAGCCGAACACCGGCTCCGTCGCCGTGACCGGCAAGCCCGCATAGCGGCCGTGCAGCTCGGCGAGCTTCGCGTCGATCGGCTTCAGCGAATCGAGAAACTTCGCGAGGTTCGCTTCGTACGCCGACTTGTGCGCCGGGTCAGCAGCGCTGAGCGCGTCGCACACCGCACGCGCGACTTTCGGCATCGTCGTCGGGTCGTACCACAGGTGCGGATTGTCGCCGCCTTTCCTGCCGACGAGGTCGGCCGCGACGATCACGGTGCGCTGCCCGCCTGTCGACGCGGCCAGCAGCTTCGCCATCCACGGATCGTAGTCGGCGCCGTTGTAGACGACGAGGCTCGCGTGCTGCAACGCGCGCGCGGTGGCCGGGCTCGCTTCGAACAGATGCGGGTCCTGGTTCGGGTTGCTGAGGATGCTGGTCACGTCGACGCGATCGCCGCCGAGCTGCCGGACCGCGTCGCCATAGAAGTTCTCCGCGGCGACGACCGGAATCTTCGCGTCGGCGGCGAACGCGCCGTGGCCGAAGCCGAGCGCCGCGACCGCGAGCAGACAGGTGCACAGATGCGTGCGCACAAACGTCGATAGCTTCAGCGAACGTCGAGCTGCGGAGAACAGCGAGCCGATTGTTTTCATCGTGATTCCTGGTGCGTGAGTGTTTGAATGAGCCAGTTGCGGTGGCGATTGCGGATCGGGCGTTGCGCTCGGCGCGGCGCCGCG
The DNA here is from genome assembly GCF_050436345.1 of Paraburkholderia sp. WC7.3g. Lineage (NCBI taxonomy): Bacteria > Pseudomonadati > Pseudomonadota > Betaproteobacteria > Burkholderiales > Burkholderiaceae > Paraburkholderia > Paraburkholderia sp. WC7.3g. Next base: position 3,961,297 of record NZ_JBNDMA010000002.1, on the reverse strand, counting down.
CATCTGATGATTACGACGACGTGCCTGCTGCGCCGCTGGCGCCGCCAGGCTTCGCCGCGCGCGCACATGGCGCGCACAGGCCGCTCAGCTCGATCACCTGACGATGCACCTCGAAGCCATGCGCGGGCGCGCTGTGCGACAGCCGGTCGGCGAGTTCGTCGCCGGGAATCTCGACGGTCGCGCCGCAGCCGTCGCACATCAGGAACTGGCTGCGATGCGGCACACCGATTTCGCAGCAGGCGACGAACGCGTTTTTCGATTCGATCCGGTGCACGAAGCCGTGCGCGACCAGGAAGTCGAGCGCGCGATAGACGGTGGTCGGCGGCATGCGGCCGCGCTCGGGCGCGAGCGCATCGAGCAACTCGTACGCGCCGACCGGCCGCTCGCTCGCGACGACAGCCGCATACACCTGGCGGCGCAACGGCGTTAGCGCGAGCCCCTGCGACGCGGCGTGCGCGTCCGCGTGCGCGAGCCGCATGGCGTGCTGTTCGGCGAGCGAGGTAGTCATCGGCGTGAATCTCCTGACGGGGTGGTCCGAGCGGGGCAGCGAGGTCGAAATGATATAACGTATCGCGATTTTTTGTCAGTGGCGCATATTTGGCGACAGGCACCGAACGCGTCGTGACGACCCTTGTCGCCATGCGATTGCTCCTGCCGCGCTGCACCATCGAAATTCGTCCGCGTGCCTTGACATGACCCAGTCCGTATCCGATCATTCGATCACCAGCCGAGCAATTGTTCGCGCAATGAGCGTTCGCTCACTGCGCCAGAAAGCAAAAACGAACCGGAGACAGGCAGTGGCACGATTGCAGGACAAGGTCGCCATTCTGACGGGCGCGGCCAGCGGTATCGGTGAAGCAGTGGCACGGCGCTATCTCGACGAAGGCGCGCGCTGCGTGCTGGTCGACGTGAAGCCGACCGACGACATCGGCGGCGCGCTGCGCGGCGTCTACGGCGAGCGCGTGTCGAGCATCAGCGCCGACGTCCGGCGCCGCGACGACATCGAGCGCATCGTCACGAGCACGATCGACTGCTTCGGCCAGATCGACATCCTCTTCAACAACGCGGCGCTGTTCGACATGCGCCCGCTCCTCGACGAATCCTGGGACGTGTTCGACCGCCTGTTCGCGGTCAACGTAAAAGGCATGTTCTTCCTGATGCAGGCGGTCGCGCGGCAGATGGTCGAGCAAGGCCGCGGCGGCAAGATCATCAACATGTCGTCGCAGGCCGGGCGGCGGCGCGGCGAGGCGCTCGTTTCGCATTACTGTGCGACCAAGGCGGCGGTGTTGAGCTATACGCAGTCCGCAGCGCTCGCGCTCGCGCCGCATAAGATCAACGTGAACGGCATCGCGCCGGGCGTCGTCGACACGCCGATGTGGAACGAGGTCGACGCGCTGTTCGCGCGCTACGAAAACCGTCCGCTCGGCGAGAAGAAGCGCCTCGTCGGCGAGGCGGTGCCGCTGGGCCGCATGGGTGTACCCGACGACCTGACCGGCGCCGCGTTGTTCCTCGCGTCTGCCGATGCCGACTACATCACCGCGCAGACGCTGAACGTCGACGGCGGCAACTGGATGAGCTGAATAAAGAGCAGGGAGCGGGCACGTTGACTGCTCTGAGCGGCGCGTCATTCCGTCAAACGAACGCAGCATCACATAACGTACGAGAAAGGAGACAACGATGAAACCAGCTATCAAATTCGCGCTGAAGGCGGCCGGTGCCGGCGCGGCCACCTGCTTCGCGCTGAGCGCATCGGCGGCGACGGTGACGATCGCGACGCTGAACAATCCGGACATGATCGAGCTGAAGAAGCTGTCGCCCGCGTTCGAAAAAGCGAATCCCGACATCAAGCTGAACTGGGTGATCCTCGAGGAAAACGTGCTGCGTCAGCGCGCGACGACCGACATCACGACCGGCAGCGGCCAGTTCGACGTGATGACGATCGGCGCATATGAAACCCCGCAATGGGGCAAGCGCGGCTGGCTCGCCCCGATCACGAACCTGCCGGCGAGCTATGACCTCAACGACGTCGTGAAGACGGCCCGCGACGGCCTGTCCGCGAACGGCCAGTTGTACGCGCTGCCGTTCTACGTCGAAAGCTCGATGACCTATTACCGCAAGGATCTGTTCGACAAGGCCGGCCTGAAGATGCCCGACCAGCCGACCTACGACCAGATCGCCCAATTCGCCGACAAGCTCACCGACAAGTCCAAGGAGCAGTACGGCATCTGCCTGCGCGGCAAGGCGGGCTGGGGCGAGAACATGGCGTACGGCACGACGGTCGTGAACACGTTCGGCGGCCGCTGGTTCGACGAGAAGTGGAACGCGCAGCTGACGTCGCCGGAATGGAAGAAGGCGATGACCTTCTACGTCGATCTGCTGAAGAAGGACGGCCCTCCGGGAGCAAGCTCGAACGGTTTCAACGAAAACCTGACGCTGATGTCGTCGGGCAAGTGCGCGATGTGGATCGACGCGACGGTCGCGGCCGGCATGCTGTACAACAAGCAGCAGTCGCAGATCGCCGACAAGGTCGGCTTCGCGGCCGCGCCGACCGCGGTCACGCCGAAGGGCTCGCATTGGCTGTGGGCCTGGGCGCTCGCGATTCCGAAGTCGTCGAAGCAGCAAGATTCGGCGAAGAAGTTCATCGAGTGGGCGACGTCGAAGGATTACATCGAAATGGTCGCGAAGGATGAGGGCTGGGCCTCGGTGCCGCCGGGCACGCGCCAGTCCACCTATTCGCGCCCCGAGTACAAGCAGGCCGCGCCGTTCGGCGACTTCGTGCTGAAGGCGATCCAGACCGCCGACCCGGATCATCCGACCTCGAAGCCGGTCCCGTACACCGGCGTGCAGTTCGTCGGAATTCCTGAGTTCCAGTCGTTCGGCACCGTGGTCGGGCAGAGCATCTCCGGCGCGATCGCCGGTCAGATGACGGTCGACCAGGCGCTTGCGGCCGGCAACGCGGCCGCGGATCGCGCGGTCAAGCAGGCGGGTTATCAGAAGTAACTGCGCAGAAGTAACCGCGCAGAAGTAACCGCGCAGCAGTAACCCGGCAGGCCCGCCGCATCGACCGATGCGGCTCATGCAGCAGGGCGGCCGTTCGCCCGCGCCGCATGCGATGCGGCACGCCGTGCGTCATTCAGCACGGCAGGTCGCATCGCACGCATGCGGTGTGCAGGCGAACCTCCGCGCATTATCGAACAGGTGGTCCATCATGCGTCCTTTGCGCCTACCTCTGATGCAAACCCATCCCAAGACAGAAAAAGAACGCGAGGAGCGTAAGGCCAGTTCGGCCCGCTGGCTCGTGGCGCCGTCGGTCGGCGTGCTCGTGCTGTGGATGGTTATTCCGCTCGCGATGACGATCTGGTTTTCGTTCTCGCACTACAACCTGCTCAATCCCGATCTGCGCGGTTTCGCCGGCTTCGACAACTACCGCTATCTCGCGACCGATCCGTCGTTCGGTCCGTCGATCGCGCATACGATCGAGCTGATCGTGTGGGTGCTCGTGATCACTGTGGTCGGCGGCGTGCTGATGGCGATCCTGTTCGACCGCAAGTTCTACGGGCAGGGTGTGGCCCGCCTGCTCGCGATCGGCCCGTTCTTCGTGATGCCGACCGTCAGCGCGCTGATCTGGAAGAACATGATCCTGCACCCGGTGTACGGCCTCGTCGCGCAGGGCATGCGGGCGATCGGCATGCAGCCGATCGACTGGTTCGCCGACTATCCGCTCACCGCGGTGATCATGATCGTCGCGTGGCAGTGGCTGCCGTTCGCGTTCCTGATCCTGTTCACGTCGATCCAGTCGCTCGACCAGGAGCAGAAGGAAGCCGCGAAGATCGACGGCGCCGGTCCGTTCTCGATGTTCTTCTATATCACGCTGCCGCACCTGCGACGCGCGATCGCGGTCGTCGTGATGATGGAGACGATTTTCCTGCTGTCGATCTTCGCCGAGATCTATACGACCACGGGCGGCGGCCCGGGCAACGCGACCACCACGCTGTCGTACCTGATCTTCGCGCTGGGCCTGCAACAGTTCGACGTCGGTCTCGCCTCGGCGGGGGGTATTCTCGCGGTCGTGCTGGCCAATATCGTGTCGATCTTCCTCGTGCGGATGCTCGCGAAGAACCTGAAAGGGGAGTACGAAAAATGAGCCACGTTGCCTCTACTACGGCATCGACGACGCAGCCGGTCGCGGTGCCAACCAAGTCGCCGTTCGACACGATTCGTCGCGGCATTCCCGGCGTGATCGCGTGGCTCGTCGCGCTGCTGCTGTTCTTCCCGATCTTCTGGATGACGATCACCGCGTTCAAGACCGAGCAGCAGGCGTATGCGTCGTCGCTGTTTTTCGTGCCGACGCTCGACAGCTTCCGCGAGGTGTTCGCCCGCAGCAACTACTTCGCGTTCGCGTGGAACTCGATACTGATCTCGGTCGGCGTCACGCTGCTGTGCCTGATCCTCGCGGTGCCGTGCGCGTACGCGATGGCGTTCTTCCCGACGCGCCGCACGCAGAAAGTGCTGCTGTGGATGCTGTCGACGAAGATGATGCCGTCGGTCGGCGTGCTGGTGCCGATCTATCTGCTATGGAAAAACAGTGGCCTTCTGGATACCGTGTCGGGCCTGATCATCGTGTACACGCTGATCAATCTGCCGATCGCGGTCTGGATGGCGTTCACGTACTTCGCTGAAATTCCGCGCGACATTCTCGAAGCCGGGCGCATCGACGGCGCTGCGACGTGGCAGGAGATCGTCTATCTGCTGATGCCGATGGCGCTGCCCGGGCTCGCGTCGACCGCGCTGTTGCTCGTGATCCTGTCGTGGAACGAGGCGTTCTGGAGCATCAACCTGTCGAGCTCGAGCGCGGCGCCGCTGACCGTGTTCATCGCGTCGTATTCGAGTCCTGAAGGTTTGTTCTGGGCCAAGTTGTCGGCCGCTTCGTTGCTGGCGGTCGCGCCGATCCTGATCGTCGGCTGGCTGTCGCAGAAGCAACTGGTGCGCGGCCTCACGTTCGGGGCGGTCAAATGACGGCAGAGTCGACGGCAGGCCCGGGCATCGCGCGATATGCGTTGATCTGCGATTGCGACGGCGTGCTGATCGACAGCGAAGCGGTGGCCGCGCGCATGCTGGTGCGCGAACTCGAGGCGCGCTGGCCCGGCATCGACGTTGCGCCGGTCGTGCTGCCGCTGCTCGGGCTGCGCATCGAGCGCGTGCTGCAGGACACCACGACGCAGCTCGGCAGACAGCTCGGCGCCGACGATATCGACGCGATCCGCCGCACGGTCGAAGCGGCCGCGATCGAGGCGCCCGCGGTCGACGGCATCGAGATCGCGTTGACCCAGGTGCCGCTCGTCAAAGGCTGCGCGAGCAATAGCTTCCGGCCGTACGTCGAGGCAGTGCTGGCGCGCACGGGCCTGAAGCGTTTTTTCGGCGAGCGGCTATTCTGCGCCGACGCGGTGCCGAGTCCGAAGCCCGCGCCGGACGTGTATCTGGCGGCGGCGCAAGGCTTCGGCCTCGCGCCCGGCGCGTGCCTCGTCGTCGAGGACAGCGTGACCGGCGTCACGGCGGCCGCGGCGGCGGGCATGGCGGTGCTAGGCTTTATCGGTGGCGGCCATGCGAGCGACGCGCAGATCGATCGTCTGCATGCGGCGGGCGCGCGCCATGTGTTCGACGATATGAGTCAGTTGCCCGAACTGGTCGCGCAATGGACGCTGTCCGCGACGGCCGCGGCGGCCGCGGCGCCGTAAGCGCACGGACGCGCACGGACGCGCACCCTACGACACGGCATCAGATAGCAGCACGAAGTCACGAACAGCATCGAACAGCATCGAACCGCATCGAACAGCATTACAAGGAGACACATCATGGCAAGCGTAACCTTGCGCAACATCAGAAAGGCCTACGACGACACTGAAGTGATGCGCGACATCAATCTCGACATCGCGGATGGTGAATTCGTCGTGTTCGTCGGGCCGAGCGGTTGCGGCAAATCGACCCTGATGCGGATGATCGCGGGCCTGGAGGACATCACGGGCGGCGATCTGAACATCGACGCCGCGCGCATGAACGACGTGCCGCCGGCCAAGCGCGGCATCGCGATGGTGTTCCAGTCGTACGCGCTGTATCCGCACATGACGCTGTACGACAACATGGCGTTCGGCCTGAAGCTTGCCGGCGCGAAGAAGCCGGAGATCGACTCAGCCGTGCGCAACGCGGCGAAGATCCTGCACATCGACCATCTGCTCGATCGCAAGCCGAAGCAGCTGTCCGGCGGCCAGCGTCAGCGCGTCGCGATCGGCCGCGCGATCACGCGCAAGCCGAAGGTGTTTCTATTCGACGAGCCGCTGTCGAATCTCGACGCCGCGCTGCGCGTGAAGATGCGCCTCGAGTTCGCGCGCCTGCACGACGAGCTGAAGACGACGATGATCTACGTGACGCACGACCAGGTCGAGGCGATGACTTTGGCCGACAAGATCGTCGTGCTGTCGGCGGGCAATCTGGAGCAGGTCGGCAGCCCGACGATGCTGTATCACGCGCCGGCGAATCGCTTCGTCGCCGGCTTCATCGGCTCGCCGAAGATGAACTTCATGGAAGGCGTCGTGCAGTCGGTGTCGCACGACGGCGTCACGGTGCGTTATGAGACCGGCGAGACGCAGCGCGTATCGGTCGAGCCGGGCGCGGCGAAGCAGGGCGACAAGGTGACGGTCGGCATCCGCCCCGAGCATCTGCACGTCAGCACGACCGAGGACGGTATCGAGGCGCGCACGATGACGGTCGAATCGCTCGGCGATGCCGCGTATCTGTACGCGGAGTCGAGCGTCGCGCCCGATGGCCTGATCGCGCGGATTCCGCCGCTCGAACGGCATGCGAAGGGTAACGTGCAGAAGCTCGGCGGGACGCCTGAGCATTGCCATCTGTTTGACAGCGAAGGCAAGGCGTTCCAGCGCAAGATCGTCGAGGTGCTGGCGGCTTGATCGCACGATGACGCATTGCGTAAGCAGGCGGCGCCCGCAAGGCGCTGTCCTTGGAGGGCGTTAGGCGCTTTGCATTGCAAGGTGAAATGAAAGAACGGAAAATCTACCGGACGGCGGGGAGTCGTCCGGTGCGAGGAAGCGCGGGCTCCGCCTCATTGGTCTGCTTCCACGCCGTCGGATCGCACTGGTAGCCAAATTCCTCCTCGAAGGCTGAGTCAAGATTTCCAGCAGGGTCGCTCTTGAACCGGTCTATGTCGGCCACCGTCGCGTTAATCATGTCCGGCGTGCATCCGCTTGTGCAAGCCCGTGTGCCAGCGTGGTCTATTTAGTGCCGGACATATACTTTCGACCATCAAAAAAGTAACGCTTACGAACACTCTCCTCAGCAGTTCCAGAGATGACGGCAATGCCAACAAAACCGCCGCGTGACTTCCCAGCAATCGACACACTACTTAGACTCTAGTTCCAAGTGCAACACCTTGAATGAGATAGGGTGTTGCGATGAAGAAGAACTACAAGCATCTGAGTGCGGAAGAACGCGCGGCGATCATGATCGAACATCGGAAGGGTGGCAGCATACGAACTCTCGCGCGGCTGCTGGGGCGCAGTGCTTCGACCGTGTCGCGTGAACTGGAGCGTAATCGCAGCGCGGACACGCCACGCTACTGTGCGACGCAGGCCGCCTCGGCCTATCGGCTGCGTCGCCAGCGCTGCGTGCGACCGCGCAAATTGACCGAAGGCAGCGCGCTTTATCGGCGTGTGCATGATCACCTGGTCTACTGGCGCTGGTCGCCGCGGCAAATCGCTGCCAAACTGCGAGCCATGTATCCGGACGACCCAAGCCAGCACGTTAGCCACGAGACGATCTACGCTGCGATTTACACCTATGCGCGCGGCTCGTTGAAACCGGCCATGATCGCCGCCTTGCGCCAGGAAAAGCCCGCGCGCGGAAACAGGCGCACGACACTTGCCGGCGGCAGCTATGTTCCCGAGGATTTGCGCATCCAGTATCGGCCCGAGGAGATCGGCCAACGCTTGTTGCCGGGGCACTGGGAAGGCGACTTCATCAAGGGCGCATTCAATCGCTCTGCCGTGGGCACGCTGGTCGAGCGCAAGACGCGCTTCGTGATCCTGTGCCGCATGGACGGCTGCACTGCCAAGGACGCACTGGAAGGCTTCACGCGGCAAATGAAGAAGGTGCCGGCCTTTTTGCGAGAGAGCCTGACCTACGACCGGGGAGCGGAAATGGCCTGTCACGTCGAACTCTCCAGGCGGTTGAATATCGATATCTGGTTTGCCGATCCGCATGCACCCTGGCAGCGCGGCAGCAATGAGAACACCAACGGCTTGCTGCGTCAGTTTCTGCCCAAGGGCACGGACCTTTCGATGCTCTCGCAAACCCAGCTCAACGACATCGCCAAATTGGTTAATGGGCGGCCTCGTCAGACGCTCGGCTGGGATTCCCCCGAGGAAGCAATGGCCAAAGAGTTGGAGAAAGCCGGTTTAGCTAAACGTTGCACTTGGCTCTTGAGACCGCCCTATAGCCACCAGTTGAAAGCATCAGTGAAGGATTGCCTGTTGACGGCTTTTCCACTAGCCAAATAGGTCCTAGCGCCGCTCCCCATCCACAAGCCTCACTAGTTGTGACAAACCATGTAGATACCAAACTATCCGATGACAGTGGAATTTTTTTTCCTTGCACCTTGCAATTCAGCGACCCGTAAGGTCTAAAGGAGATGTCTGATTCGATGGTCGAGCGAATCACCTGTGGGATTGGCCCAAGGTCTTGGCTCTCCACAGATGCAAGTGGCTCTGAACCGTATGCAAAACAGGCTGCGGAGACCGTCGCCAAGATCAACAATATTGCTTTCATGTCGACCCTCAGTCTGCTACGTTAGAACAAATGTTATTCAAGATAAGACTAAGCCCGTCGGCGCAGGCATCTTTTCGATGAAAAAGGGGATCACACGCAGTCAAATTTCAATGGCGCTCGTCGCAAAAATTGACGGTTTTTGTTATCGGCCTAACTTCCTTGCCATCATCACTAAGATAAAAAATTCTTTCCCGACACTCTTCCTCAGAGATTGCACTTCGATCAATATGATATTGCGCGACCAACATCTTGCTATTGGGTTGACTAACGAGACTGGTTACATAATTTCGTCCATCAGAAGTTTTCTGAGAGCGCCTCTCATCATTCGAAAACATATCGAGCGCGTTTGATTCCGATCCGCTTACCAAGTTCGAAAGCGTATAGTATCTACAACCCCCACCACAACTATGAGTCCCGATATAATATTTACCAGCAAAATTTATCCCAATCGGGGAGACCATTTTTCCCCAATCATCACGCCACGCGCCATCCACTTTTTTATAGTAATTCGGAATCTTTAGAGTACCATGATACACATCAACGGAATAGTCCGAAAAATTCGGCAGCGTCCTGTTGTCGGCTGCGTGAACAAAGGCGCATTCACCGACAAAAAAAACCATCAAGGCTCGAAATATAGCTTTCATTTTTGCCTCACTTAATCAAATCATCGAGGCCACCGATCGGCACAGCCAAATCACTCTTTCCAGCCAGCTCGTCTTTCAGATATTCTGTGAATTTGGCATTTACTGTATCCATTCCCACGCCACCTTGCCCATATTGATCACCCGGCAAACTCGCCCATTCGAGATTGCAGTGGTCCGCAAATATTGCTTTCTTTACATCACCGTTTTTGATGTCACTAAGTGCGTGACGCTTATGCCTCAAAAGAATAACGCAATATCTATCCTGGGAAATCGGCGAAAAATCGTTAATTTCATATTGCTTTCGGTATGCGACATAGGTTGGGTCGTCCCAGTTATATCCCATAACCTGATAGGCGCCTGCGGCACTGGAGCTATAGGATTTACCTGTCTTTTTATTCGCTTTGGTAATCACAATCCGGGGATGATCATCGAAGTCTTTCCCGTAATCTCTGATAAACGATTGCCCGCCGAATAGGCGCTCATAACCGGTAGGCGTTTGTGTTCCCTCTCCGACCCGAATCATCCTCAAAAACGCACGGGTCCTCGCCTCCTCAAGCGTCAGACGGCCTCGAATTGCCCCCATGAAGTTGCTAATCAGAGCAATCGGATTGATGTGATAGATATCAGATCCGGGGAAGCTTGGGACGTTAGCCGCCACCTCATCCCACCACACGAGCCGCTCGATCCGCTTCTGCTCTTCCTCGTGCTGCGGCCTGGGTCCCGTCTGCTTCTCCAGCTCGGCGATCAACTGCTTCCATTTTTCCGGGTTCGCCCACTCGCTTTCGTGCCTGACGATCAGCCTCGACGCCGCCTGCATCAGCCACGGGTACCCGCCACGCTCAGTCTGTGACAACGTGCAAAGCTCATCAGCCGCCTGCTTCCCATCGCCTTTCGTGAACAGGGCGTCATACACCCTGAGCATCAACGGGCTGAGATTCGAACGCGAAGCGGGGTCCGCAACATTGGCGCCGCTCGCATAGAAGCGGGGTCCGCAACATTGGCGCCGCTCGCATAGTCCACCCACTTCCGGGTGGTCGCAAAAATCGTATGCGCCGGATCATGGGCATCCGTCAGGCACTCGAAGTCGATCCACTTCTGCGCGAATTCCGGCGTCACCCGCCCGCTCGGGTGATTGAAGTCGCACACCCAGCCGTCGATCGGTTGACCCTGTGCATTCACCCCGTGTACGTGCCACCAGCTCACCGGGTAACCCGGATCGGGATGCGGATGCGGCTCGGGGACCCGTCGATTCGGGTCACGCGCCAGTTCGGCGAGCGAATGCACCTGGACGGTGTCCGTCTTTCTCGACTGCGGGTCAGCGCCGGGGACAAACTCATCGTTCTGCGTACGCTGATACAGCACCGTGCCCGGTGCAATCCGCAGGATCGTCGGCTCGGACGGCAGGCCCAGTGCCGCCCAGTCCTCCTTGTGCGGACCGTGCTGGTTGACCCATGCGCGGCCCTGTTCGAGGAACGGCTGGATGCTGTCGTCGCAGAACACCTCGATGTGCGCCATCCGCGTCCCGGACGTGCACCCGTTCAGCGAGTCATACCGGCCGAGGTGGCCGATCAGGTCGCCCGCCTTGATCGGGACGCCGCCTTGTGTTCCCTGAGGATCGCCCGGGCTGCATGTCTGCTCCGTTGTGACAATCACACGGTCGAAATTCGATTCAGGGATGTGCTCTTCGGCGACCGGGCCGCCATTCTGCGTGCCCAGGTAAATCCAGCCATTGATAGCCACGGAAGGCGCGACATAGCCGCCTGCCTCAGGCGGATACAGCGTTGCTCCATTCAGGTGCGTTACCTGGCCCCATGCTGCACCCTGTACCGTCTCCGTCTTGCCTATGCTGACGCTCGCACCCTGCGGCAGGATGCCAAGAACGGAGCCGTTAGGCGTCTTGCGTACATGCAAACCGACCTGCGACGGGTCCGCGAGCTGACCAGCACGACCCCGCAGAGGCTTGTCCTGCGCGTGCTGCGTCACCCGCCACTGCCGCGACCAGTACGCCGGTTTCTGCCGCTTCGGGAAGTTGCTGTCGTAGTCGGCGTTCGACATCAGATGCATGTACAGGGTGTAGAACGTCAGCTTCGTGCCGCGCGGAAACTCCATCTCATGCCGCACGAGAGCAAAGCCCGTACTGTAGGGAGCCCGAAGCGGCACGTTGCTGCCGTCCACGCTCACTTCGCTGATCGGACAGTCGCTGTCGGCGCGATAGGCGACCAGCACGCCATTTGCGATGCAGCGTAGTCCCGCGTCGAGATCGAGCGCCTGCCCAGCGCCGGCCTCGGTGATGTGAATCCCGCCGTGCCACATGCCCTTGCGGCTGACGAGATACGCGCCGGACGGCTCGCTTGCGGCGAGCAGCCGGTAGATATCGTGCTCATCGGTGAACTGGACTGACAGTCGGGCATTGCCTTGCGCCTTGTGCAGGAAGGGAAAGGCGAATGCCAGTTGCTTGAGGCGGGGCGGCGGTGGCTTTTGCGGGTGATGCGGTACCGACTTGCTCGTCATGGATTGGGTGCACTCCGTGTAGATGAGGTCGCACCACCTTATGACGGATCGAGAGCCAGCATCAATGCGGCACGCTCTGAATTTATGCAAACAATTGTCAAATGACAATCTGCCGCGCTGCCGGTGGCCCGTGTCGATTACGACGATGCACAAGGGCTCGTGACGGGGGCGCACTCGATACCCGGCAATCCGTACGATGGCCATGCACTGGCCGAGGCGCTGGAGCAGGCGGCGATCCGAACGACGTGAAGCCGGAAGTGGCCGTTGTTGATCGCAGCTACAAGGGCGTCGCCGTCAATGGCGTGAAGCTTTATCACCCGGGACTGCGACGTGGAAGCACGGGGTCTGCGCGCGATGATCCGAAGGTGAAGCGAGATCGAGCCGGCCATCGGTCACATGAAGGCGGACGGCAAGCTCGATCGGAACTGGCTCAAAGGTGCGCTCGGCGACGCGAGGCACGCAGTGTGCGTGCGGCGCCGGCCATAACGTGCGGATGATTCTTACGAAGCTGAGGCTCTTCTGCGCCATTGTTCTGATCGCTTTGCTCAACCGCCCAATCGCTGTGGCATTTCAACCGTGAGGCAAGGGCCGACCAAAGCGAATTATTCAGAACCGACTAGGTAATCGCGCCGGACAGATTAAAACAGGCGGCCACCTTTTTATGCCTTGCGTTGAAAGAGTCATGCGTGTAATGGACGCGCACTACAGACTTTCAAGCGTTAGAGGCGCTTTCGGCAGGTTGACACGATAGAGCGCGACCGGCACGCAACCGCAGCTCACGCCTCCAACGCCGCCCGCGCACACAACTCATCGGTCACGAGCCCCGACAACCACCCCCCCTTGAGCACCGCGATCAGCGCCTCGCGCTTGCGCAGCCCGCCCGCGAAGCCGATGGTCGGCCGGCGCGGCGGCGTGTCGAGCGCGATGCTCGTCACGCGGCGGCCGGTCGGCGATTCGACGTGCGCGCCGGCCGCATCGATCGGCAGGCCGAGCATTTCGGCGACCGCGCCGTTGTGCATCAGCTCGTTCACCTCGCCTTCCGTGATGAAGCCGTCCTCGTGCAACGGACAGGTCATCCCAATGTTGCCGATGCCGACGAACGCGACATCGGCCTGCGCCGACAGAGATTCGACGATCCGATAGAGACGGTGATTGCACCACTGCGCGCGCTCGGCCTCGCTGTCGGCGAGCAGCGGCGCGGGCAGCAGAAAATATTTGCCGCCGGTCTTTTCCGAAATATGCAGCGCGACGTCATAGCGGTTCGAGGAGCCGTCCTGCGCGATCGCGCCGACCATCGATACCAGCCGATGCTGCGGACGGTCTAGCTGCGCGATCTGATCGACCGCGGCCTTCAGCGTTCGACCGCTGCTGACCGCGACGACCATCGGCTTTTCCTCGCTCAGATAGCGTTCCATCACCTGCGCGCCGGCCACCGCGAGCTTGCGGTCGACTTCCTCGGGGGTATCGCCGTCGATCGGCACGATCTCGCACAGGCTGAGGCCATAGCGCTTCGACAACTGATCGGCGAGCGACAGGCAATCGGCGAGCTTGTGATCGACGCGCACGCGGATCAGGTTCTTTTCGACCGCGAACGCGACCAGCCGCTGCGCGACCGGTCGCGACACCTGCAGCTTCTCGGCGATTTCGTTCTGGGTATTGCCCGCGACGTAATAAAGCCACGCGGCGCGCGTAGCGAGATCGAGTTTTTCTGTGGATCTGGGCACGATGATGTTTCGCTCGGGTTTTGCTTGAACTGTGCCGATGATAGCCGCCGGTCGCGCATCAGCGCGCCGACCGGCAGCGGTTAACGCTGTCAGGCGAGGGGTGCGCGCGCGGCATCGAACAGCGGCCGTACGTGGCGATACAGCGCGCGATACGCTTCGAGCCGCGCGCGCAATTGCGCGTGGCGGTGCGGATTCGGCGTGAACTCCTTTTCGACGGGCGGCTTGGTCAGCACGGTGGCCGGATCGCCACCGGCGGCGAGCCAGCCGAGACGCGCCGCGCCAAGCGCCGCGCCGGTTTCGCCGCCGCCGTGCTTGACGGTGACGGTGTCGAGCGCATCGGCGAGCAACTGGGCCCAGTAATCGCTGCGCGCGCCGCCGCCGAGTAGCGACAGCACCTTCGCCTCGGTGCCGGCCGCGCGCAGCGCGTCGAGGCCGTCGGTCAGCGCGAGCGTCACGCCTTCGAGCACCGCGTAGCCGAGCAGCGCGCGGTCGGTTGCGTGAGTCATGCCGAAGAACACGCCTTGCGCGTACGGGTCATTGTGCGGCGTGCGCTCGCCCGACAGATACGGCAAAAAGAGCGGCGCGGTGGTCAACGCGTCGGCGGGCAGCGCCTCGATTTCGGCGAGCAGTGTCGGCTCGTCGGTCGACGTCAGCTTGCAGACCCAGCGCAAACAGCTCGCCGCCGACAGCACCACGCTCATCTGATGCCAGCGGTCCGGGATCGCATGACAGAACGCGTGCACGGCGGAGGCCGGGTTCGGCCGGAAACTGTCGCCGACCACGCACAGCACGCCCGACGTACCCAACGACACGAAGCCGTCGCCCGGTTGCGTCGCGCCGATGCCGATCGCGCTCGTCGCGTTGTCGCCGCCGCCGGCCGCGACGATCACGTCGTTGCGCAGGCCGAATTCGCGCGCGAGTTCCGGCAACAACGTGCCGGCCGGCGCGCTGCCCTCGCGCAGCGCCGGCATCTGCGCGCGCGTCATGTTGCAGGCGGCCAGCAGCGAGTCGGACCAATCGCGCTTCGCGACGTCGAGCCACAGCGTGCCGGCCGCATCCGATGGATCGGACACCTTGCCGCCTGTCAGCTGCAGACGCAGATAGTCCTTCGGCAGCAGCACGCAGGCAGTCCTGGCGAAAATCTCCGGCTCGTGACGCGCGACCCACAGCAGCTTCGGCGCGGTGAACCCGGGCATCGCCAGATTGCCGGCGACGCTGTGCAGATCGGGGGCGCGCTCGGTCAGCTCCGCGCATTCCTTGTCGCTGCGCATGTCGTTCCACAGGATCGCCGGCCGCAGCACGCGGTTCTGCGCATCGAGCAGCACCGCGCCGTGCATCTGCCCCGACAGGCCGATGCCGCGAATCTGCGCGAACTCGTCGGGATGATGCGCGCGCAACGCGGCGAGCGCCGTGCGCGTGCCCACCCACCAGTCTTCGGGATTCTGCTCGGCCCAGCGTTGGTGCGGACGGGAAACGGTGAATGGCGAGCCTGCGGTGCCAATCACGCGGCCGTCGGAGGCGAGCAGCAGAACTTTCACTTCGGACGTGCCGAGGTCGATGCCTAGGTACATGGGAGCGAAACCTTCGTCGTTGGGGATGCGCTACTTTAGCGGTTCATCGCACGCGCTGTCATGCGCATTAAGCCTGGCTCGTTGCACCGCGTTTCGCGAGCCATGCGTCGACCCGCGCGACGGCGCCCGCGAGCGCTGCTTCGAGCTCGGGCGTCTGTGCCATGCCGCCCCACAACAGCCGGTCGGCCGCGAACGCGCGCAGCGGATCGGGCGCCGTGAAAAAGGCGTGCGCGATGCGCTCGTCCATCACGCCGTCCTGATACGCGTACGGCAGCTTGCCCGTGTGCCAGCGTTCGAGAAAACGGAAGAACAACGCGGGCAGCATCGCGGTCGCGGCCGGCGTGACGCCGCGCTCGAAGCATTCGGCGAGCGTCGGTGCGATGAAGCCGGGCAGCTTCGAGAAGCCATCGGCGGCGACGCGCTGGTTGGTGTCGAGGATATGCGGGTTGCTGAAGCGCTCGAGCACGACGTCGCGATAGCGTTCGAGATCGAGCGGGCTCGGTGCGAGGCACGGGATCACGTCCTCGGTCACGTAGTCGTACGCGAACTGGCGAATGTCGGCGTCGAGCGTGCCTTCGTGGATGTAGTTCAGGCCGACCAGCGTGCCCGCCCACGCGATGCAGCTATGCGTTGCGTTGAGGATGCGGATCTTCGCTTCCTCGTACGGCTGCACGGAATCGACGAGTTCCGCGCCGACGTTCTCCCAGGCCGGGCGTCCGGCGATGAAGCGGTCCTCGATCACCCACTGGATGAACGCCTCGCCCATCACGGGACACGCGTCGTCGACGCCGGTCGCGGCCTTCACGCGTTCGCGCACGTCGGGCGTCGGACGCGGCGTGATGCGATCGACCATCGAGGACGGGCACGAGGTGTGATCGTCGAACCATTGCGCGAGATCGTTCGCGCCGCGTCGTTCGAGAAACTCGCTCATGCCCGCATGAAAGCGCTCGCCGTTGCTGCGCAGGTTGTCGCAGGTCTGCAGCGTGACGGGCCCCGCACCGCGCTTCACGCGCGCGTCGAGAATCGCCGCTAGCGCGCCGTAGATCGTCGTGTGGCCGCCGGCGAGGTCGGCGGCGAGATCGGCATTCGCGGTGTCGAGCCGGTCGTGCTCGTCGAGGTAATAGCCGCCTTCGGTCACGGTGAACGCGATGATCTTGCAGGCCGGATCGGCGCCCGCTTCGATCAGTCCGTCGAGACTTTCGCTCCACGGCAGCACGCGTTCGATCGAGCGGATCGTCTCGTAGGCGCGCTCGCCTTGCGGCGTGACGGTTTCGAGTGTATAGACGCCGCCCTGCGCGGCGAGCGCTTCGAGCACCGGGTTCATGTCGCCGCGAATATTGCCGACGCTTAGCGACCAGCGCGGCTCGCTGGCCGCGCTCGCTTCGTTCAGCCGGTGCAGATACCACGCCTGGTGCGCGCGATGAAACGACCCCGCGCCGATGTGCAGGATCACGTGTGCGGCCGCGCCGCTGCCTTGTCCGCTGTTCATGTTTGTCTCCAGAAACTCGTTCGCGGCGCTCGCGGCGCGCGTTTTGTGCGTGCAGAGCATTTGCTCTGTATGTGAGCGAATGATCGTACCCGGAGAAACGAAAGTCAAGGCGGCGGCGTGGGTTTTCGTGGCGCAACGCGGCATCCTGGGTGCGCCAGCCGCCGCGACGAGCGCCGGAGGTCGGCAAACCCGCCGCGCCACGCATATTGCGTTGCATCAAAAATTGACCTCGCGCGCGTCGGGAGTAACCCGAATACAAAAAAGTATCGGTCCGCGGTTTCTTTTAAAGTGGTCGCCAACGCGTTTGGCGGTTACTTTTCGCCTTACAAGATCAAGATCGGCGGCGCCTACCGTGCGCCGCTTCATGGAGACAGACAGTGCAACCTGATCTCGAAATCGTGGCCGTACGCCACGACGAATCGTTCAAAGTGTGGTCGCATGGCTATCCGTATCGCACGGTGCGCTGGCATTTTCATCCGGAGTACGAGATCCATCTGATCGTCGCGACGACGGGCAAGATGTTCGTCGGCGATCACATCGGCAGCTTCGTGCCCGGCAATCTCGTGCTGATGGGGCCGAACCTGCCGCACAACTGGGTCAGCGACGTACCGGAAGGCGAGAGCGTCGCGCAGCGCAATCTGGTTGTGCAGTTCGGCCAGGCGTTCGTATCGAACTGTCTCGAGAGTTTTCCGGAGTGGCGTCAGGTCGAGGCCCTGCTCGCCGACGCGCGCCGCGGACTGTCGTTCAGTCTGCGGACGTCGGCGCAGATCAAGCCGCTCTTTCTCGAACTGCTCGCGGCGCGGGGGCTGCGCCGCCTCGTGTTGTTCATGTCGATGCTCGAGATCCTGATCAACGCGCCGGATCGCGACACGCTCGCGAGTCCCGCCTATCAGGCCGACCCGACCAGCTTCGCGGCGACCCGCATCAATCACGTGCTCGCGTATATCGGCAAGAACCTCGCGAACGAGTTGCGCGAGTCGGAGCTTGCACAACTCGCCGGCCAGAGTGTCAGCGCGTTTTCGCGTTATTTCCGCCGCCATACCGGACTGCCGTTCGTGCAGTACGTGAACCGTATGCGCATCAATCTCGCGTGCCAGTTGTTGACCGATGGCGAACTGAGCGTCACCGACATCTGCTTCAAGGCGGGCTTCAACAACCTGTCGAATTTCAACCGGCAGTTTCTCGCGATGAAGGGCATGGCGCCGTCGACGTTTCGCCGCTACCAGCAACTGAACGATGCGAGCCGCGACGCTTCCGAGCAGGCGGCCGCGCATGGCAGGGGCATCGACAACGCGCCGGCGATCGTGCTCGCGCCGGGCTTGCCACGTAGCGGCGTCGCGTATCCGGTCACGTAGTGCCTGCCAGGTAGTTCGCTGTTTTCGGTCCACTCGCGTTTCAACACGCATCGATCGCGCTGCGCGCCCGCAGCGCGACGGGCGTGCTCATTTCAAAAAATGGAGACAACCATGAAGCCGTCTGCTTTTCCGCTCAATCCTTCAATGAAGTTGGCGCGCCGCGTCGCCACGCTCTCATTCGGTTTGTCGCTCGTGGCCGTATCGGCCGCGCAGACCGTGCAGGCCGCGCCGCTGAAGATCGGCATGACGTTCCAGGAACTGAACAACCCGTACTTCGTGACGATGCAGAAAGCGCTGAACGACGCGGCCGCATCGACCGGCGCGACCGTCGTCGTGACCGACGCGCATCACGACGTCAGCAAGCAGGTCAGCGACGTCGAAGACATGCTGCAAAAGAAGATCGATATCCTGCTCGTCAATCCGACCGACTCGACCGGTATCCAGTCGGCGGTCACGTCGGCGAAGAAGGCGGGCGTGGTCGTGGTCGCGGTCGATGCGAACGCGAACGGTCCGGTCGATTCGTTCGTCGGCTCGAAGAACTACGACGCGGGCGTGATGGCTTGCGACTACCTCGCGAAGTCGATCGGCGGCAGCGGCGAAGTGGCGATTCTCGACGGCATTCCGGTCGTGCCGATTCTCGAACGCGTGCGCGGCTGCAAAGCGGCGCTCGCGAAAGCGCCGGGCGTGAAGCTCGTCGATACGCAGAACGGCAAGCAGGAACGCGCGACCGCGCTGTCCGTCACCGAGAACATGATTCAGGCGCATCCGAACCTGAAGGGCGTGTTCAGCGTGAACGACGGCGGCTCGATGGGCGCGCTGTCGGCGATCGAATCGTCGGGCAAGGACATCAAGCTGACGAGCGTCGACGGTGCACCCGAAGCGATCGCCGCGATCCAGAAGCCGAATTCGAAATTCATCGAGACGTCGGCACAATTCCCGGCCGACCAGGTGCGCATCGCGCTGGGCATCGCGCTCGCGAAGAAGTGGGGCGCCAATGTGCCGAAAGCGATTCCGGTCGACGTGAAGATGATCGACAAGAGCAACGCGAAGGGCTTCAGCTGGTAACGCAAGCGCAGACTGCCGCGTGTGGGAATCATGCGCGGCGGCGCGCAGCACAGGAACACGCGATGGACACGATTCTGAAGCTCGAGAACATCAGCAAGAGCTTTCCCGGTGTGAAGGCGTTGCAGGGCATTCACCTCGAGATCGCGCGCGGCGAGATTCACGCGCTGCTCGGCGAGAACGGCGCGGGCAAGTCGACGCTGATGAAAATTCTGTGCGGCATCTATCAGCCGGACGCAGGCACGATCACGCTCGACGGCGAGCAACGCCACTTCGCGAACTATCACGACGCGGTAGCCGCGGGCGTCGGTATCGTGTTTCAGGAGTTCAGCCTGATTCCGTATCTGAACGCGGTGGAGAACATGTTTCTCGGCCGCGAAATGAAGAACGGCTTCGGCCTGCTCGAACGCGGCAGGATGCGGCGCGCAGCGGCCGCGATTTTTCAGCGGCTTGGCGTCGCGATCGATCTGGCGGTGCCGATCAGGCAACTATCGGTCGCGCAGCAGCAGTTCGTCGAAATTGGCAAGGCCTTGTCGCTCGATGCGCGCGTGCTGATTCTCGACGAGCCGACTGCGACGCTGACGCCCGCCGAAGCCGCGCATCTGTTCACGATCATGCGCGAGCTGAAGCAGCAGGGCGTCGCGATGATCTTCATCTCGCATCACCTCGAAGAGATTTTCGAGGTGTGCGACCGCATCACGGTGCTGCGCGACGGCCAGTACGTCGGCATGACCGAGGTCGCGCAATCCGACGTGAGCCGGCTCGTTCAGATGATGGTGGGACGCCGCATCGAAAGCAGCTTTCCGCCGAAGCCGGCGCCGCGTGCCGACGCGAAAGTCGTGCTCGACGTCGTGCGCTTGCAACTGATCAAGAACAGCCCAGAGTTGAGCTTCACGCTGCGCGAAGGCGAGATATTGGGCTTCGCGGGACTCGTCGGTTCGGGCCGCACCGAGACCGCCCTCGCGGTGATCGGCGCGGAGCGTGCGTACGTGAAGGAGATTCGCGTGAACGGCACGGCCGCGAAGCTCGCCGATCCGGCCGATGCGCTGCGCGCGGGCGTCGGCATTCTGCCCGAGAGCCGCAAGACCGAAGGGCTGATTACCGACTTCTCGATCAAGCAGAACATCTCGATCAACAACCTCGGCAAGTACCGGTCGCTACGTTTCTTCATCGACCAGCGCAGCGAAGCGCGCGCGACCGCCGACATCATGAAGCGCGTCGGCGTAAAGGCGCCGACGATGCACACCGAAGTCGCGACGCTGTCGGGCGGCAATCAGCAGAAGGTCGTGATCGCGCGCTGGCTCAATCACCACACCAACATTCTGATCTTCGACGAGCCGACCCGCGGCATCGACGTCGGCGCGAAGGCCGAAATCTATCTGCTGATGCGCGAACTGACCGCGCGCGGCTACTCGATCATCATGATCTCGTCCGAGTTGCCGGAGATCGTCGGCATGTGCGAGCGCGTCGCCGTGTTCCGGCAGGGCCGCATCGAAGCGCTGCTCGAAGGCGACGCGATCGAATCGAATGCCGTGATGACCTATGCGACCGCCGGTTCGGCTGGAGCCTCTCATGAACATGCCTAATCCTTCCTCTTCGCCGAAAACATCGAGTGTCAACAGTGACACGCCGGGCGCGCCGGTGCGCTTCACGTGGGCCGCGCTAAAGCGCTCGACGCTGTTCTACCCGTTCATCGGCCTGCTGGTCGTCTGCATCGTGATGGTGTTCGCGAGCGACAGCTTTCTGTCGGGCGCGAACATCGAGAACGTGCTGCGCCAGGTGTCGATCAACGCGATCATCGCGGTTGGCATGACCTGTGTGATCCTGACGGGCGGCATCGATCTGTCGGTCGGCTCGGTGATGGCGCTCGCGGGCACGCTGTCGGCCGGGCTGATGGTCGCCGGCATGAATGCGGTGGCGGCGCTTGCGGTCGGCATCGCGGTCGGTCTCGGCTTCGGCGCGGCCAACGGTTTTTTCGTCGCGTTCGCCGGCATGCCGCCGATCATCGTCACGCTCGCGACCATGGGTATCGCGCGCGGTCTTGCGCTGATCTACACGGGCGGCTATCCGATCGACGGTCTGCCCGACTGGGTCAGCTTCTTCGGCAGCGGCAAGATTCTCGGCATCCAGGCGCCGGTCGTGATCATGGCGGTGATCTATGTGATCGCATGGGTACTGCTCGAACGCATGCCGTTTGGCCGCTACGTGTATGCGATCGGCGGCAACGAACAGGCGACGCGTCTGTCCGGCGTGCGGGTGGCGCGCGTGAAGCTGATCGTCTACACGATCGCCGGTGTGACGTCCGCGTTCGCCGCGATCGTGCTGACCGCGCGTCTGATGAGCGGCCAGCCGAACGCCGGCGTCGGTTTCGAACTCGACGCGATCGCCGCCGTCGTGATGGGCGGCACGTCGATCTCCGGTGGACGCGGCTCGATCATCGGCACGCTGATCGGCGCGCTGTTACTCGGGGTCCTGAATAACGGCCTGAACATGGTCGGTGTGAATCCGTACGTGCAGAACGTGATCAAGGGCGGAATCATTCTGCTCGCGATCTACATCAGCCGCGACCGCAGAAAGTAACGCTCGCTTCCTCACCTCCCTCTTATCGCAGGACCATGTAATGACGACTCAATCCAATCAATCCGATCGGCAGAACATGACCGCCATCGTCTGTCATGCACCGAAAGACTATCGCGTCGAACAGGTACAGAAGCCGCGCGCCCGCGCGCATGAACTCGTGATTCGCATCGCCGCGTGCGGTATCTGCGCGAGCGACTGCAAATGCCATTCGGGCGCGAAGATGTTCTGGGGCGGCCCCAGCCCGTGGGTCAAGGCACCGGTGATTCCGGGTCACGAGTTCTTCGGCTATGTCGAGGAACTGGGCGAAGGCGCGGCCGGGCATTTCGGCGTGCAGAAGGGCGATCGCGTGATCGCCGAGCAGATCGTGCCGTGCGGCAAGTGCCGCTACTGCAAATCCGGCCAGTACTGGATGTGCGAAGTGCACAACATCTTCGGCTTTCAACGCGAAGTCGCGGACGGCGGCATGGCCGAGTACATGCGCATTCCGCCGACCGCGATCGTCCACAAGATTCCAGACGGCATCTCGCTCGAAGACGCCGCGATCATCGAACCGCTCGCGTGCGCGATTCACACCGTCAATCGCGGCGATCTGCAACTCGACGACGTCGTCGTGATCGCGGGCGCGGGGCCGCTGGGTCTGATGATGACGCAGATCGCGCATCTGAAGACGCCGAAGAAGCTCGTCGTGATCGATCTCGTCGAAGAACGGCTCGCACTCGCGCGCGAATACGGCGCCGACGTGACGATCAATCCGAAGCAACAGGACGCGCTCGCGATCATCCATTCACTGACGGACGGCTACGGCTGCGACGTCTATATTGAAACGACGGGCGCGCCGATCGGCGTGAATCAGGGGATGGACCTGATCCGCAAGCTCGGGCGCTTCGTCGAATTCTCCGTGTTCGGCGCGGATACGACGCTCGACTGGTCAGTGATCGGCGATCGCAAGGAACTCGACGTGCGCGGCGCGCATCTTGGGCCCTATTGCTATCCGATCGCAATCGATCTGCTTGCGCGCGGACTCGTCACGTCGAAGGGCATCGTCACACACGGCTTTTCGTTGGAAGAATGGGATGAAGCGATCGGGATCGCGAATTCGCTCGATTCGATCAAGGTGCTGATGAAGCCGCGCGCGTGAATCGCGGGCGTGGCTTTTCAACGGAGACCCTATGAACTACGTCATCGGCGTCGATATCGGCACGCAAAGCACGAAGGCGCTGCTGGTCGACGAGCACGGCGCGATCGTCGCGCAGCATGCGTCGGCGTATCAGCCCGATACGCCGAAGCCGTTGTGGGCCGAGCAGTGGCCCGCGGTGTGGCTGAAGGCCGTGGTCGAATGCGTGGCCGCGTGCGTCAGCGAGGCGAAGGCGGCCGGCATCGCGCCGCGCGCGATCAAGGCGCTGTGCGTGAGCAGTCTGTACGGCGGCTCGGGCATTCCGGTCGACAACGACATGCGGCCGCTCGCGCCGTGCCTGATCTGGATGGACCGGCGCGCGACCGCGCAGGTCGACTGGGTGCGCGAGAACCTCGATGTCGAGCGGCTCCATACGATCACCGGCAACGGAGTGGACAGCTACTACGGTTACACCAAGATGCTGTGGCTGCGCGAGAACCAGCCGGACGTGTGGGCGCATACGCGCTATTTTTTGCCGCCGAACGCGTACGTGATCTACATGCTGACCGGGGAGGTCGCCGTCGATCATAGTTCGGCCGGCAATATCGGCGGCGTCTACGATATCGCGCGGCGCGACTGGTCGGACGAAGCGCTCGACATGCTGGGCATTCCAGCGACGATGATGCCGGAGCGGCTGGTCGAATCGTCCGAGGTGGTGGGTGGGCTGTTGTCGCAATGGACCGCGCAGCTCGGGCTGGCAGCGGGCACCGCGATCGTCGCGGGCGGCGTCGATGCGGCGGTGGCGACGTTCGCGGCCGGCGTCACGCGCGCCGGGCAGCATGTTGCGATGATCGGCACCAGCATGTGCTGGGGCTACATCAATCAGCGTGTCGACGCACGGCACGGTTTGATCAGCATGCCGCACGTTTTCAACGGGCGGCACGACATCTACGTATTCGGCGGCGCGATTACCGCGGGCGCGTCGGTCAGCTGGTATCGCGAGCAGTTCTGTCACGCGGAGATCGAGGCCGCGCGCGCGACGCCGCATGGCGATCCGCATCGGCTGCTCGAAGAAGCGGCCGCGCAGGTGCCGGCCGGCGCCGACGGCGTGCTGTTCCTGCCGTATCTGATGGGCGAGCGCAGTCCGGTGTGGGATGCGAAAGCGAGTGGCGCGTTCGTCGGACTGTCGCTCTTTCATACGCGCGCGCATCTGTATCGCGCGGTGCTCGAAGGCGTGTCGTTCGCGCTGAAGCACAACATCGAGGCGGGGCGCAAAGGCGCGCAATCGCTCGACGACAAGCTGATCGTGGTTGGCGGCGCCGCGCATTCGGACCTGTGGATGCAGATCGTCGCCGACGTCACCGGCTATCCGGTCTACACGATCGAGCAGGACGTCGAAGCCGCAATGGGCGCGGCGTTGCTCGCCGCGCTCGGTGTCGGCCTCGTGTCGCCCGAAGCGGCGCAACGCGGTTGGGTCACGCTGATCGAGCGCGCTCAGCCCGACGCACGGCGCATGGGGTTGTACGAGCAGCGCTTCGGCGTGTACGTGGATCTCTATCCGGCACTGAAGCCGGTCATGCATCGCTTGCAATCATCATGAACGCCACTTTCGATTTCTCCGGCCGCTCGATCCTGGTGACGGGCGCCTCCAGCGGCATCGGCCGCGCGACGGTCGAGGCGCTGCGCGCGAGCGGCGCGTCGGTCGTCGCGGCCGCGCGCAACGGCAACGAGCTTGCGCGGCTCGCCGAGCAAACCGGCTGCGAGCCGTTGAGGCTCGACGTCGCCAACGAAGCCGCGATCGACGCAGCATTGGCATCGCTCGAACCGTTCGACGGTCTCGTGAATTGCGCGGGCACCGCGTTGCTCGAACGCGCGGTGGATACGACGGCCGCGAGCTTCGATCGCGTGATGGCGGTGAATGCGCGCGGCGCGGTGCTGGTCGCGAAGCACGTCGCGCGTGGCATGCTCGACGCGGGGCGCACGGGTAGCATCGTCAACGTGTCGAGCCAGGCTGCACTCGTCGCGCTCGACGATCATCTGAGCTACTCGGCGTCGAAGGCCGCGCTCGATGCGCTCACGCGCGCGTTGTGCATCGAACTGGGGCCGCACGGGATTCGCGTGAACAGCGTGAACCCGACGGTCACGCTGACGCCGATGGCGGTGCTGGCCTGGAGCGATCCCGTCAAGCGCGATCCCGCGTTACAGGCGATTCCGCTCAGGCGCTTCGCCGAATCCGCCGAAGTCGCCGCGCCGATTCTGTTTCTGTTGAGCGACGCGGCGTCGATGATCAGCGGCGTGTGTCTGCCGATCGATGGCGGCTACACCGCGCGTTGATGGGTCGACATGACAATCAGAGCATGGTGCGCACGTGCCACAGCTCGGGGAACAACACGACGTCGAGCATCTTGCGCAGATACGGCGCGCCGCTGGTGCCGCCGGTGCCCTGTTTGAAGCCGATGATGCGCTCGACGGTCGTCACATGGCGGAATCGCCATTGGCGGAACGCATCCTCGAGATCGACGAGTTCCTCGGCCATCTCATACAGCTCCCAGTGCTCGGACGGATTGCGATACACGTCGAGCCACGCCGCTTCGACCGATGCATCGTGTTCAGTCGGCTTGGTCCAGTCGCGCTCGAGCCGCGCGGGCGAAATCGCGAAGCCGCGCCGCGCGAGCAGCCGCACGACTTCGTCGTAGAACGACGGCGCTTCGAGCGATGCCTTCACTTGCGCATACACGTCGGCGCGATGCGCGTGCGGCTTGAGCATCTGCTCGTTCTTGTTGCCGAGCAGGAATTCGATCTGCCGATACTGGTACGACTGGAAGCCCGACGAGCTGCCGAGGTAAGGCCGCATCGCCGTGTATTCGGAGGGCGTCATCGTCGCGAGAACGCTCCACGCCTGCACCAGCTGCTCCATGATTCGCGACACGCGCGCGAGCATCTTGAACGCGGGCGGCAGCTCGTCGCGATGCACGGCCGCGAGCGCCGCGCGCAACTCGTAAAGCGCGAGCTTCATCCATAGTTCGCTGGTCTGATGCTGGATGATGAACAGCATCTCGTTATGATCCGGCGACAACGGATGCTGCGCGTCGAGCACCGTGCCGAGCGACAGATAGTCGCCGTAGCTCATCGACTCCGCGAAGTCGAGCTGCGCGTCGTGCCAGCCGCTGTCGGTCGTGCCCGGGCAAGCCGTCGAGCCGCTCGCGGCCGGCGCCGAAGCCGTCTGTGCGTGCCCGAACGGGCAACCTTGTGTGAGCGGTTCTTCTGGCAAGCCCGGCGTGTGCATGTGATCGTTCATGCTGCAATCCTCAGGTAACGGCGCCGCGCTGGGCGAATTCGGGAGCCCGCCATGCCTCACGAGCGAGCACGTCGCGCAACGTTTCGACTGCGTCCCATACGTCGGCGAAGCGCGTGTAAAGCGGCGTGAAGCCGAAGCGCAGCACATGCGGCTCGCGATAATCGCCGATCACGCCGTGCGCGATCAGCGCCTGCATCACCTCGTAGCCGTGCGGATGTTCGAAGCTCGCATGCGAGCCGCGCTGCGCATGCTCGCGCGGCGTCACGAGCTTCAGTGGAAATTCGCTGCAACGCGTCTCGACCAGTTCGATGAACAGGTCGGTCAGCGCGAGCGACTTCTCGCGGACCGCCTGCATGTTCGTTTGCAGGAACACGTCGAGCCCACATTCGACGAGCGCCATCGACACCAGCGGCTGCGTGCCGCACAGGAAGCGGCCCACGCCGTTGTCGGGCTGATACGTCGGGTTCATCTCGAACGGCGCGCGATGCCCCCACCAGCCCGATAGCGGTTGCGTGAATTCGTTCTGGTGGCGCCTCGCCACCCACACGAACGCGGGCGAACCCGGCCCGCCGTTCAGATACTTGTATGTGCAGCCGACCGCGTAGTCGGCGTTCACACCGTTCAGATCCACCGGCACCGCGCCCGCAGAATGCGCGAGATCCCACAGCGCGAGCGCGCCCTTGTCGTGGATCAGCTTCGTCAGCGCGGCCATGTCGTGCATGTAGCCGGTGCGGTAGTTCACGTGCGTGATCATCACGATCGCGGTGTCCTCGCCGATCGCGTCGGGCAGCCCGGACGGATCGTCGACGAGGCGCAGCTCGTAGCCGCGATCGAGCTGCTCGATCAGGCCCTGCGCGATATACAGATCGCTCGGGAAGTTCGAGCGCTCGGACACGATCACGCGACGCTTCGGATCGCGCGCATCGGCGAGCCGCACCGCGGCCGACAGCAGCTTGAACAGGTTGATCGAGATCGTGTCGGTGATCACGACTTCGTCCTCGGCCGCACCGATCAACGGCGCGAGCTTGTTGCCGAGTCGGCGCGGCAGCGCGAACCAGCCCGCGGTGTTCCAGCTGCGTATCAGCCCTTCGCCCCATTCGGCGGCGATCACGGTCTGCGCGCGCTGCGCGGCGGCGGCCGGCGGCACGCCGAGCGAGTTGCCGTCGAGATAGAGGGTCGTCGGCGACAGCGCGAACTGGTCGCGCAGCGCTGCGAGCGGGTCGGCGCTGTCGAGTGCCACGGCTTCGTCACGATGGTTCATGGTGGATTCGATCGATTGGGTTGTCGGGTGGGTAGCCCGCCGGGCGGCGTCCGTCAGCGCGTGGCGGGCAGCGCGCGCAGCACCGCGCGCACCGGGCTCGCGTCGAGCGTGGTCAGCTTCAGCGGCAGCGCGATCAACTCGTAGTCGCCCGGTTCGACCGCGTCGAGCACGATGCCCTCGAGAATTGCCATCCGATGCGCGCGAATGCGGTGATGCGCGTCCATCGTCTTCGATTCCTGCGGATCGAGCGACGGCGTGTCGATGCCGAGCAGCATCACGCCGCGCGCGGCGAGCAGGTCGACGGTCTCGGGCGCGACCGCGCAGAACGCGCTATCCCACTCGCGCGTCGGCGCTTTTCTGTAAGTGCGCAGTAAGACTCGCGGCGGCAGCGCGTCGAGCGAGCCGGTCAGGTGTTGTGGCGTCACAACAGGCGATGCGCCGATACAGTGAATCACCCGGCATAAACCGAGATACGCGTCGAGCGGCACGTCGCCGATCGCGGCGCCGTCGGCGTCATAGTGCAGCGGCGCATCGGTATGCGCGCCGGTGTGCGGCGAGATCGTCAGACGCGCGACATTGACCGGCGAGCCAGCCTCCATGCGCCAGACGCGCTCGATGCCGACCGCGGTGTCGCCTGGCCAGACGGGCGTGGCGGTATCGACGACAGGAGTGATGTCCCAAAGTGCTCGCATGACGGTTTCGACCGGAGGTGACTATCCCTAAATGATAGAGGTCAAGTCGAGAAATGTGATTGCGAAAAAAGCTCCTTACCAGCCGTGTCTTGGAACATAATTTGAGTCAAACGGAAAAGGGAGACCGAATATGAACGCGATCTCGCTCGACGCCACCGATTGCCGTATCTTGACGGTGCTTCAGCAGGAAGGACGGATCAGCAATCTCGACCTGGCGGAGCGCATCTCGCTTTCGCCATCGGCCTGTCTGCGACGACTGCGTCTGCTGGAGGAGCAGGGCGTCGTCGAACACTACCGCGCGTGCCTGAACCGCGAAGTATTGGGGTTCGAGCTCGAAGCGTTCGTGCAGGTATCGATGCGCAACGAGCAGCAGAACTGGCACGAGCGCTTCGCCGAAGCATTGCGCGACTGGCCCGAAGTGGTCAGCGCGTTCGTCGTGACCGGCGAAACGCACTATCTGCTGCGCGTGCTCGCGCACAACCTCAAACACTATTCGGATTTCGTGCTCAATCGCCTGTACAAGGCGCCGGGCGTGTTGGACATCCGCTCGAACATCGTGCTCGAGACGCTGAAGGAAGATTCAGGCGTGCCGGTGTCGCTCGTGAAGAAGAACGGCGGCCACGGGGCCGCGCATAGCGAGCGCTGAGCGTGACGGGGATGGGGCGCGCCGCGTGCGCCGCGCCTGACTGACTGCCGTTGCGGACGCTACCGACGCAACCGCAGCGCCGCGCCGCTCAAAGCGGCTTCAGGCCGTGGAACTGGCCGCTCTGGAACACGAGCGGCAGCATTTGCGCAGCATTTTCATGCACGCCGCAGCGCTCCACTTCGCCGACGAAAATCACGTGGTCGCCTTCCTCGTAGCGGCTGCGGTTATGACATTCGAACCACGCAAGCGCGCCGTCGAGCACCGGCATGCCGCTGTCGCCCGCCGCGTGCGAGACGCCCTCGAAGCGGTCGCCCTTGACGGTCGCGAAGCGCTTGCACAGATCGAGTTGCGTCGCGGCCAGCACATTGACCACGTAGTGACTGTTGGTGCGGAACACCGGCATCGACGCCGAGCGTGTCGCGAGACTCCACAGCACGAGCGGCGGAGAGAGGGACACCGAGTTGAACGAACTGGCCGTGATGCCGATCAACTGGCCGGACGCGGCGCGCGTCGTGATCACGGTGACGCCGGTCGCGAACTGGCTGAGCGCCTGCCTGAAGGCGGACTGGTCGAAGTTGGGTGGGCTCGCGCGCTTCATCGGGGCGAGGTCCCCGGCGCGCGCCGTGTGAAAGACGGGCCACAGCGCGAATGAAGGCGCGCATCAAGGTGGAGACCCGCGCGGCGGGAAGCGGATGTTTCGAAAGTCATGGTGAAAGTCGTTGATTTCCGCCAATTTTAACTGCAATCGCCGCACGCGCCGCACGGCGATGCGTGCGGGGCAGCGGGGCGTCGGCTTCGACGATCTCCTCGACGGGCTGCACCCGGACATTGCCGATCGCGCTGGATCGATGCGTGGGCGCGGCGCTTGCGTGAGACGCACGGTTATTCACACGTCGCGTGCTGGCGTTTCTATACTCGATATCTGCACGGCCGGACTTGCGGGCATGGCGCGACGGGTGCCTGACTCGTGCCTTTCAGGACGTGTTTTCGGCCATATATTCGGATGCGGTGGCAGACCGGCGGCGCTATGCAGGCCGGCTGCCGATCATTGTGTGAATCTGATTCTGGGGTGAAGCTTATGAACGAGACGGCAACGCTCGGCGGTGGATGTTTCTGGTGCCTCGAAGCGGTGTATCTGGGCGTCGAGGGCGTCAATGCGGTGGAGTCGGGTTATGCGGGCGGCCATACGCGCCAGCCGAGCTACGAGCAGGTCTGTGACGGCGACACCGGTCATGCGGAAGTGGTCAAGGTCGACTTCGATCCGGCGAAGATCAGCTATCGCGAGATTCTCGACATCTTCTTCGCGATCCACGATCCGACCCAGGTGAACCGGCAGGGCAACGACGTCGGCACGCAATACCGCTCGGTGATCTTTACGCATTCCGACGCGCAGCATGAAGCCGCGCTGCAGGCGATTCGCGAGATCGACGAACAGCGCATCTACGACGGCCAGATCGTGACCGACGTGCTGTCGCTCGGCGACAACTACTGGCCCGCCGAGGCCTATCATCAGAACTATTTCGCGCAGCACCCGAATCAGGGCTACTGCTCGTTCGTGGTGGCGCCGAAGGTCGCGAAATTCCGCCAGAAGTTCGCGCACCGGATCAAGGGGGGTTGAAGGCGCAGCGCCGGGATTGGAATCGGCAGCGGGCGGAGGCGCAAGGCCGCCCGCTGGCTGCCGCTCATCAATGCGATTCCTGCGCTTCCGACCGTGCGTCATCGGCGCCAACGCCTACATCGCCGTCATCCTCGCGTCCCCGCGTGAGCCGCACGCAGGCTTCGACGATCTCTTCGGCCAGTTTCACGCAGTTGAGCGGCGCCGATCCTTCCGCCTTGTTTGCCGTTCAACGGCTTGTCAACGTCACTCGTCCCGCTCTGGTCCATCAATGTCCGGCCTGCTATTCGTCAGAATCGCGCCACGGCGCGTGCTGATGCACGCCGCCGCGGCGCGACCGGATCACAGCCGGATCACAGCGGTTTTTCGTACATGTAGCGGCGCGACCACGGCAAGGTTTTCGCGCTGCGGCCGGCTTTGCGGCACACCACCTGGAAGATCGACACGTCGTCGTTTTCGAACGCATACGCGCAGCCCGCCAGATACACGCGCCAGATGCGGAATTTTTCGTCGTCGACGAGCTTGCGGGCTTCGTCCGCATGCGCTTCGAAATTCTCGGCCCAGATGTCGAGCGTGTGCGCGTAGTGACGGCGCAAGCTTTCGACGTCAACCGGTTCGAGCCCGCCGCGCTGCATCGCTTCGAGCGCGAGGCTGATGTGCGGCAGCTCGCCGTCCGGGAACACGAAGCGGTCGATGAACTCACCGCCGCCGAGCGCGGTTTCGCCGCTATCGGCGTCGCTCGACGTGATGCCGTGGTTCATCGCGATGCCGTCGTCGGCGAGCAGATCGTGCATCTTCTGGAAATAGCCGGGCAGGTTCTTGCGGCCGACGTGCTCGAACATGCCGACGCTCGTGATGCGGTCGAACTGCCCCTTGATGTCGCGATAGTCCTGCAGGCGGATTTCGATCTGGTTTTCGAGGCCCGCCGCTTTCACGCGCGCGGTGGCGAGATCGAACTGGTTCTGCGACAGCGTGACGCCGACGCACTTCGCGCCGAACTTCTGCGCGGCGCGCAGCACGAGCGCGCCCCAGCCGCAGCCGATGTCGAGCAGACGCTGCCCGGGCTGCAGCTGGATTTTGGTCAGAATGTGATCGATTTTCTTCAGCTGCGCGGTCGCGAGGTCTTCGGTGCCGGTCTCGAAGTACGCGCACGAGTAGATCATGTTCTCGTCGAGCCACAACTTGTAGAACTCGTTCGACACGTCGTAGTGATACTGGATCGCTTTCTTATCCGACGTCTTCGAGTGATTGAAGTAGCGCCGCACGCGCGCGAGCTTGCCGGCGCTCGTCACGGTGCTGCGCGCGAGCTGATAGCCGATATTGATGATGTCCGACAGCTTGCCCTCGATGTCGATCTTGCCTTTGACATAGGCTTCGCCAAGATTGTCGAGGCTCGGTTCGAGCAGATAGGGCAGCGCGGTTGCGCTCTTCACGTGTAGCGTGACCCGGGGCGCGGCGAACTGCCCGAAGTCGTGTTGCTGACCGTCCCACAGCACGAGGCGTGCGGGCAGGTTAGCTGTGGCTTTGACATCTTCAACCCACTGCGCCAGCTTTTTCTCCCAGAACATGCGATCTCTCCGTGTTCGTTGATTTAAAGCAAAGCTGTGTGGATCGCGACAGGGCGCGGCGCATTCCGTCGGCCGCGCAACGCAATCCGGCCGACGCGCGCCGCTACGTTGGCGGCGCCGCCGGCGTGATTCGTCCGCTCAGGGCGACAGGCGCGTGATCTGCCAGTTGGCGCTTTCTTCCGCGCGCGTGTAAAGCAGACGATCGTGCAGCCGCGACGGCCGTCCCTGCCAGAATTCGACCGCGTCGGGCACCAGACGATAGCCGCCCCAATGCGACGGACGCGGAGGACTGTCGCCGTATTGCAGGCTGATTTCGCGTTCGCGTACTTCGAGCTGCGAACGGCTTTCAATCACCTGACTCTGGTTCGATGCCCATGCGCCAATGCGCGAGCCAAGCGGACGCGACGCGAAATACGTGTCACTTTCTGCCTCGCTCGTTTTGACGACGCGGCCTTCGATGCGTACCTGGCGCTCGAGTTCGATCCAGTGAAACAGCAGGCTCGCGTAGGGGTTCGCGCTCAGTTCGCGCCCCTTGCGGCTCTGGTAATTGGTAAAGAACACGAAACCGCGCGCGTCCACACCCTTGATGAGCACGATGCGTGCCGATGGGCGGCCGCGCGTGTCGACCGTGGCCAGCGTCATTGCATTCGGCTCGGGTAGCTTGGCGTCGATTGCCTGCTGGAACCACGTGTCGAATTGACGGAACGGATCGTGGTCGACGTCGGCAACGTCCAGTGAGCCCAGCGAGTAGTTTTTTCGAAGCTCGGCGAGTGAGATCATGTTCTTATGTGAACGCTACAGTGGGCCAAGTATAGCTAAGGCGTCAGGTTTTTGCGCGCGAGCGGATCAACGTGGCGCGAGGCGCAAATTGCGCCCGCGCAAGCCTGCAACGTTGCGTCGCTGCCCGGTCCTGCGCGGCTGCTTTCACGTGTTCAGGCAAAATACGGGCTGCGCTCCAATTTGCCAAAGCCATTTGCCAAAGCGCCGCCGCCTGCTCCGTTCAGCCTGTGTTTTCGAGCCCTGCCATCATGTCCAGCCCCACCGCGCAATCCGATCTTACTACCAGCCTCGACGCCAACGAAACCGCCGACCGCGCGCGCCGTTTCGGCGGTATCGCACGTCTATATGGCGCGCCTGCGCTCGCCGCGTTCGAGGGCGCGCACGTCGCGGTGATCGGCATCGGCGGGGTGGGATCGTGGGTCGCGGAGGCGCTTGCGCGCAGTGCGCTCGGCATGCTGACGCTGATCGATCTCGACAACGTCGCCGAAAGCAACACGAACCGGCAGATTCACGCGCTCGACGGCAACTACGGAAAACCGAAAGTCGAGGCGATGGCCGAGCGCATCGCGGCGATCAATCCGTACTGCGACGTGCGGCTGATTGAAGACTTCGTCGAGCCGGACAATTTCGCGGCGACGCTCGGCGGCGGCTTCGACTATGTGATCGACGCGATCGACAGCGTGCGCACGAAGACCGCGCTGATCGCGTGGTGCGTCGAGCGCCAGCAGCCGCTGATCACGGTCGGCGGCGCGGGTGGTCAGCTCGACCCGACACGTATCCGCATCGACGATCTCGCGCTGACGATCCAGGACCCGCTGCTGTCGAAGGTGCGCGGGCAGTTGCGCAAACAGCATGGCTTTCCGCGCGGTCCGAAGGCGAAGTTCAGGGTGAGCGCCGTGTATTCCGACGAGCCGCTGATCTATCCGGAAGCGGCCGTGTGCGATATCGACACAGAAGCCGAGCACGTGAGCACGTCGCCCGGGCACACGGGGCCGGTCGGCTTGAACTGCGCGGGGTTCGGGTCGAGCGTGTGCGTGACCGCGAGCTTTGGTTTTGCGGCTGCGGCGTTTGTATTGCGGGAGTTGGCGAAGAAGGCGGCGGTTTAGGTGGCAGCCTGGGTGGCAGCCTGGGCAGCGGTTTGATCCGCTCTGGCCGAGGCTGCCATCAGGCAAGACACGACAAACGATCAATACAACGACGCGCTCAGCTTGCGCCGCCACTGCGCTACCAGTTCCGGCTGATGCGCGGCCAGATCGAACACCGACAACATCGTCTTGCGGCCGATATCGTCGCGGAACGCGCGGTCGCGCTGCACGATCGCGAGCAGATGTTCGAGCGCCTGCGCGTATTTGCGTCGCGCGATAAACGCATTCGCGAGATCGAAGCGCGCTTCGAGATCGTCGGGATTGCCCGCGACGCGCGCTTCGAGCGCCCCGGTGGGCGGCAGATCCGCGGCGGCGTCCACCGCGTCGAGCCGCGTCTTGATCGCGTTGAAACGCGCGTCGATGCCTTGCGTGGTTTTCGGCGACAGCAGATCGACTTCGTTGCGGGCCTCGTCGATGCGGTTGTCTTCGAGCAGCAACTCGATGCGGTCCATGCGCGCGTCGTCGAAGCCCGGGTCGTACGCGAGCGCCGCTTGCAGCAGATCGTAGGCGTCGTCGCGGCGGCCTTCGGCGAGCGCAGTCTGCGCTTCGATGCGCGCGGCCGGCGCGCCCTGCGGCACGAGCCGGTCGAGGAACTCGCGCAGTTGTCCTTCCGGCAGCACGCCGATGAACTGATCGACCGCCTGGCCGTCGGCGAACGCGATCACGTGCGGAATGCTGCGCACCTGAAAGTGCGCGGCCAGTTCGTGATTCTCGTCCACGTTGACCTTCACGAGCTTCCATTTGCCGGCGGCTTCGGCTTCGAGCTTTTCGAGCATCGGGCCGAGACTCTTGCAGGGGCCGCACCACGGCGCCCAGAAATCGACCAGCACGGGGGCCAGCATCGACGCCTTGATGACGTCCTGTTCGAAAGTGGCCAGAGAGGTGTCCATTGCGTCCTCGTCGATAGAAACGGTTTGTAGCCACGTGGGGCCGAATCGCACGAATTCAATGCGTACCCTGTTGCGCGGGTCCGGCGCCGTTACTTGTGCTGCGGCAGCGGAATCCAGTCGGTTTCGCCGGGCACCTGGCCCATTTCCTGATTGGTCCATGCGAGCTTCGCGGCTTCGATCTTCTCGCGCGAGCTCGCGACGAAATTCCACTCGATGAAGCGCTCGCCGTGGAGCTTCTCGCCGCCGAGCAGCATCGCGCGCGCGCCGTGCGTGCTCGCGAGCGTGACGGTTTCGTCGAGCGCGAGCACGGCCATCGCGCCCGCCTCGAGCGGCGTGCCGTCGATCTCCAGATCGCCTTCCACCAGGTACACGCCGCGCTCTTCGTGCTCCGGTTCGAGCGCGAACGCGCTGCCCGGCGTGAAGTCGGCGGCGACGTACAGCGTGCCCGAGAACGTCGCGACCGGCGCCACCGCGCCGAACGCGGTGCCCGCGATCACGCGCAGCGTCACGCCGTTGCGCTCGACGACCGGCAAGGTCGCCGCCGCGTGATGCGCGAACGACGGCTCGGTGTCTTCATCGGCGAGCGGCAGCGCGACCCAGGTCTGGATGCCGTGAATCTTCTGGCCGCGCGCGCGGTCTTCCGGCGGCGTGCGCTCCGAATGGACGATGCCGCGCCCGGCCGTCATCCAGTTGACGTCGCCTGGGACGATTTTTTGTTCGGAGCCGAGGCTGTCGCGATGCATGATCGCGCCGTCGAACAGATAGGTGACGGTCGCGAGACCGATGTGCGGGTGAGGGCGCACGTCGAGGCCGGTGCCGGGTTCCAGGGTTGCGGGGCCCATGTGGTCGAAGAAGATGAACGGGCCGACGAGGCGTGCCGCCATCGCCGGCAGCACGCGGCGCACGGTCAGGTTGCCGATGTCGCGCAGATGCGGTTTGAGGACGGCTTTGATCGACGAAGTCATGGCAGGCTCGACGGGAAAGTGGAAGGAGAGGCTCGAGTGGACGATTCTACTGCGCGTCGCGTGCGGCCGACGGCAAGGGCACACGCGGGTCATCGGCGGGCGCAATGAACCGGCGTCGCCGCCTCCGCTACACTGCCGGATCGGACCATCACATTGGAGACCCGGATGTCGCCCAGGGACTTGCTGCTCGCGCTGGTCGTCGTGATCGCGTGGGGCGTCAATTTCGTCGTGATCAAGGTCGGCCTGCATGGCGTGCCGCCGATGCTGCTCGGCGCGCTGCGCTTTTCGCTCGCCGCGGTGCCGGCCGTGTTTTTCGTCAAGCGGCCGCAGCTGCCGTGGCGGTGGCTGTTCGCCTACGGCGCGACGATCTCGTTCGGGCAATTCGCGTTCCTGTTCTCGGCGATGTACGTCGGCATGCCGGCGGGGCTCGCGTCGCTGGTGCTGCAGGCGCAGGCGTTTTTTACGCTGATCTTCGCGGCGCTGTTTCTGCACGAGCGCTTGCGTTTGCCGAACGTCGCGGGTCTGCTGATCGCCGCGGCGGGCCTCGCGGTGATCGGCCTGCGGGGCGGCCACACGATGTCGCTCGCCGGTTTCGTGCTGACGCTGGGTGCCGCGTGCATGTGGGCGCTCGGCAACATCGTCACCAAGAAGGTCGGCAAGATCGATCTGGTCGGACTGGTCGTGTGAGGCAGCCTGATTCCGCCGCTGCCGTTTTTCGCGGCGTCGTTCGTGTTCGAAGGGCCGCGCGAGATCGCCGCCGCGCTGAGCGGCATCAGCGCGCTGTCGATTTTCGCGATCGTCTACCTGGCGTTGATCGCGACGTTGATCGGCTATGGCTTGTGGAGCCGCCTGCTGTCGCGCTATCCGGCGAGCCAGGTCGCGCCGTTCTCGCTGCTGGTGCCGATCGTCGGACTCGCGTCGGCGTCGCTGCTGCTCGGCGAGCAGCTTTCCGCGACGCAGGTCGCGGGCGCGCTGCTCGTGATGGCGGGGCTCGCGGTCAACGTGTTCGGCGGCTGGCTCGTGCAGCGCGTGATGCCGGCGCGCTGAGCAACGGTGATCACGTCATGCGGCTCTTCGCGAGCGGCGGATTCGCCGCGAAATAGCGCTTGATGCCGGTCAGAATCGCGTTGGCCATCTTTTCGCGGTACGCGTCGTCGTTCAGGTGGCGCTCTTCGTCCGGATTGCTGATGAACGCGGTCTCGACGAGGATCGACGGGATGTCCGGCGCCTTCAGCACCGCGAAGCCGGCCTGCTCGACCGAGCCCTTGTGCAGCTTGTTGATGTCGCCGATCTCTTTGAGCACGAAGTTGCCATAGCGCATCGAGTCGCGAATCTGCGCGGTGGTCGACATGTCGAACAGCGCGCGGTTCACGGTGGCGTCGTCGGACTTGATGTTGATGCCGCCGATCAGATCCGACGAGTTCTCCTTGTTCGCCATCCAGCGCGCGGCCGCGCTCGACGCGCCGTGCTCCGACAGCGCGAACACCGACGAGCCCTTCGCCTCCGGCGTCGTGAACGCGTCCGCGTGGATCGACACGAACAGGTCCGCGCCGACGCGGCGCGCCTTCTGCACGCGCACGTTCAGCGGCACGAAGAAGTCGGCGTCACGCGTCATCATCGCGCGCATGTTCGGCTGCGCGTCGATCTTCGCGCGCAGCTTCTTCGCGATGTCGAGCGCGACGTGTTTCTCGTAGGTGCCGCCGCCGCCGATCGCGCCCGGGTCCTCGCCGCCATGACCCGGATCGATCGCGACGGTGAGCAGTCGCACGGTGTTGCCGCGGCCCGGCTTGGGCGTGGTGAACGCGTAGGTGTCGTCGCTATTGGCGAGGTTATCGTTGTCGAGGCCGTGCGCGGCGCCGTTGCCACCCTTGTTGCGGGCGATCGCGGCGGGCGGCGCGAGTGGCGCGGAGGGCGCGGAGGGCGCGGAGGGCGTTGCCTGTCTGCCGGCAATGACCGGCGCTGACGGCGCCGTCGTGCCATGCGTGGGCGGATGCGGCACGCCCGCGGCCCCGCTACCGGCGCCGCCGTTCTGCGCGTAACGCTCGAAGAACGCCTCGCTGTTGTCGGCGGGCGGCGCCGTGCCGGGGCCGGCGAGCGTCGCGGGCGGCGCGCTGTTTTCTTCGTTGAGCGCCTGCTGCTTGCGCTCGGTCTGCGCGAGCAGGTCCATCAACGGATCGGGCGCGACAGCCGGATAAAGGTCGAACACGAGCCGGTACCTGTACGCGCCGACCGGCGGCAACGCGAATACCTGCGGCTTCACCGAGCCCTTCAGATCGAACACCATGCGTACCACGTGCGGCTGATACTGCCCAACCCGCACCGACGAAATTTGCGGATCGTTCGGCGTGATCTTCGACACCAGATCCTTCAGCGCCTGATCGAGATCGAGGCCGTTCAGATCGACGACGAGCCGGTCCGGTCCCTGCAGCAGTTGCTGCGTGTTCTGCAGCGGCTGATCGGATTCGATCGTCACGCGCGTGTAGTCGCGCGCGGGCCACACGCGCACGCCGAGCACCGAGCTCGCCAACGCCAGACGCGGCGCGACGAGGCCGAGCACGAGCGTCGATGCACCGGCGCGCAGGATCTGCCGGCGCCGCCAGTTATGCGTTGCGCCTGCCGCCGATTCGATCGAGTGGAAGGGTTTGATTAACATCTTTCGAGACATGCCTTTCCTGATTCGCTATAGGCGCGTGCGACGAGTACGCGTGCGTCTGCGTTTGCGCCTGGGTTGCCGGCGAGCCCGAGCGAGAAGACGAGATCCGGCACGCCGAGCAGCGGGCCCGCGCGTTGCGGCCATTCGACGAGGCAGACCGCGCCGCTGTCGAAATATTCGCGAAAGCCCGCGTCGGCCCATTCGGCCGGATCGGTGAATCTGTACAGATCGAAGTGATAGAGCGCGAGTTCCCCGGCGGGCCGCTCGAGCACATACGGTTCGACGAGCGTGTAAGTCGGACTGCGCACGCGGCCGCTGTGGCCGAGCCCGCGCAGGGTCGCGCGCACGAGCGTGGTTTTGCCGGCGCCGAGATCGCCGACGAGTTGCACTTGCAGGCCGTGGAACGCGAGGCCGCTTGCGGTGCCCGGCTGGGTTCGCGGTCCCGGCTGCGAGGCTGCGCGCACGCTTTCGATCGCCTGTGCGAAGCGCGCGCCGAACGCCTGCGTGGCGGCTTCGTCGGCGAGCGCGAAAGAGCGTTCGAACAGGACGGGCGCGGACGGTAGCGTCGCGTGATCGGAATTGACGGGCATTCTCGTAAAATAGCGTGATGAACCGAAGTCCGAAGTCCCCTGTTTCCCGCACGCCCGCATCGGCCGATGATGCCGCGCGAGCTTCTGATGCAACGTCCCGTTTCGACGAAGCGGCGCTTGGTGCGCTCGCGCTCGACATCAAGACGTGGGGCCGTGAACTCGGTTTCGGGGCGATCGGCATTAGCGATACCGATCTGTCGGCCGCGGAAGCGCCGCTTGCAGCGTGGCTCGAAGCGGGTTGCCACGGCGAGATGGATTATATGGCCAAACATGGCATGAAACGCGCGCGGCCGGCCGAGCTTGTGGCCGGCACGCGACGCGTGATCACCGCGCGCATCGCCTATTTGCCCGCGCAGACGCGGGGTGAAAGCATGCCGCAAGACGTAGCGCAACCCGCCTCACGCCCGACACCCCGTGCGGGCGACTGGCGCGCGGCCGAGCATGCGCGGCTCGCGGACCCGTCGACGGCGGTCGTCTCGATCTATGCGCGCGGCCGCGACTATCACAAGGTGATGCGTCAGCGCCTGCAACAACTGGCCGACCGGATCGAGGCGGCGATCGGTCCGTTCGGCTATCGCGTGTTCACCGACTCGGCGCCGGTGCTCGAAGTCGAGCTCGCGCAGAAAGCCGGCATCGGCTGGCGCGGCAAGCACACATTGCTGCTGCAGCGCGACGCCGGTTCGCTGTTTTTCCTCGGCGAGATCTATGTCGATGTGCCGCTGCCGACCGACGCCGACACGTCGCCCGAGGTCGCGCCCGAAACGCCGGGCTCGCATTGCGGTAGCTGCGCGCGCTGCATCGGCGCCTGTCCGACCGGCGCGATCGTCGCGCCATACAAGGTCGACGCGCGGCGCTGCATCTCGTATCTGACGATCGAGCTGAAGGGCAGTATTCCGCTCGACATGCGGCCGCTGATCGGCAATCGCGTGTACGGGTGCGATGACTGCCAACTCGTGTGTCCATGGAACAAGTTCGCGCAGGCCGCGCCCGTCGCCGATTTCGACGTGCGGCATGGGCTCGATCGCGCGTCGCTGGTCGAACTGTTCTCGTGGAGCGCCCAGGATTTCGATACGCGCATGCAGGGCAGCGCGATTCGCCGCATCGGTTATGAGAGCTGGCTGCGCAATCTCGCGGTCGGCATGGGCAACGCGTTGCGTGCCGCGCCCGCGAGCCTTGACGCCGATGCGCGTGCCGCGATCGTGCGGGCGTTGAGGCAGCGGGTCGACGATCCGTCCGCGCTCGTACGCGAGCATGTGGAGTGGGCGCTCGAAGCGGCGTAAAGTCGTGGCAATTCGGTGTCGGCAATCTGGCACGCTAGAGGAGCAGGCAATCATGTTCAACGCAGTGATCGATGCGCCGTTCGGCAAGATCGGCATCCGGCTCGAAGGCGAAGCCGTGCGCGAGATCGTCTATCTGCCCGACTCGACGCGCAACGTCACGCCCGACACGCCGCTCGCACGCGAGGTGGCCGAACAGATCGAGCGTTATTTCGAGCACGCGTCAGCGAAGTTCGAGCTGCCGCTCGCCGAGTGCGGCACCGCGTTCCAGCGGCGCGTGTGGCAGGCGATCAGCGACATCCCGCCCGGCGTCGTGCTGACTTACGGACAACTCGCGAAGCAGCTCGGCAGCGTGCCGCGCGCGGTCGGCCAGGCGTGCGGCGCCAATTTCTTTCCGATCGTGATTCCGTGTCACCGCGTGGTGAGTTCGAGCGGCATCGGCGGCTTCGCGCATGATGGCGGCGACGGTTTCTTCCGCAACGTGAAGCGCTGGTTGCTCGCGCATGAAGGTGTGCCGTACGTATGAGCACGAGCACCACCACCGATACCGCTATACACGTCGAAGACACAGCCGTCGCATCACCGCTGCTGCTGACCAGCTCCGCATCGATCGACGCCTTCTGCGACGCGCTATGGCTCGAGCATGGCCTGTCGCGCAACACGCTCGACGCGTATCGCCGCGACTTGCGGCTCTTCTGCGAATGGCTCGCGCACACGCGCAACGCGTCGCTCGACATCGCGAGCGAAGCCGACCTGAACGCCTACAGCGCGGCGCGGCAAAAGGATAAGGCGACCTCGGCGAACCGCCGGCTGTCGGTGTTTCGCCGCTATTACGCATGGGCGGTGCGCGAGCATCGCGCGGCCGCCGATCCGACCTTGCGCATCCGCTCGGCGAAGCAGCCGCCGCGATTTCCTTCGACGTTGAGCGAGGTCCAGGTCGAAGCGTTGCTCGGCGCACCCGACATCGACACGCCGCTCGGCTTGCGCGATCGCACGATGCTCGAGTTGATGTACGCGAGCGGCTTGCGCGTGACCGAACTGGTCACGCTGAAAACCGTCGAGGTGGGACTCAACGAAGGCGTCGTGCGCGTCACTGGCAAGGGCTCGAAGGAGCGGCTAGTTCCGTTCGGCGAAGAGGCGCACGCGTGGATCGAGCGCTATCTGCGCGAGGCACGCCCGGCGCTGCTCGGCCCGCGCGCGGCCGATGCGCTATTCGTGACGGCACGCGCGGAAGGCATGACGCGCCAGCAGTTCTGGAACATCATCAAGCGACACGCGCAGGCTGCGGGCGTCCATGCGCCGTTGTCGCCGCACACGCTGCGGCACGCGTTCGCGACCCATCTGCTCAATCACGGCGCGGATCTACGCGTCGTGCAATTGCTGCTCGGTCACACCGATATTTCGACGACGCAGATCTATACGCACGTCGCGCGAGAGCGGCTGAAATCGCTGCATGCGCAGCATCATCCGCGCGGGTGAGCACGACGTGAAGCGAGGGGGGTGGCCGCCGCGCTTCACAACAATTCGCGCAACCTGTGCTTCAGAATCTTCCCGGTCGACGCGGCCGGCAACGCCGCGAGCACCTTCAGCTCGACCGGCCGCTTGTATGGCGCGAGCCGCTCGCCGCACCAGGTCATCAATTCCGCGAGCGTGACCGTCGCGCCGGCAGTCAGCTCGACGAACGCGATCACCTCCTCGTTGCCCTCGACCGCGCGCCCGATCACCGCCGACTGCACGACCTGCGGATGCGCGTTCAGCACGTGCTCGACCTCGGCCGGATACACGTTGAAGCCCGAGCGGATGATCAGCTCCTTACTGCGCCCGACGATATGCAATGCGCCGTCCGCGTCCTGCCGCGCAAGGTCGCCGGTCTTCAGCCAGCCGTCCTCGGTGACGCTCGCGCGGGTCTGCTCAGGGTTGCGGTAGTAGCCGAGCATTACGTTCGGCCCGCGCACCCACAGTTCGCCGATCTCGCCCGGCGCGGCTGCGCCGCCGTCGAGCCCGACGAACTTCACCTCGACGCCCGGAATGACCTCGCCGACCGAGCAATCGGCGCGCGGCGCGTCGAGCATGGTGTGCGACACGGTCGGGCTGCTTTCGGTCATCCCGTAGCCGTTGTGCAGCGGCAGACCGTACACCGCTTCGGCCTGCGCCTTCAGCGCGGCGTCGAGCGGCGAGCCGCCCGAGTACGCGAAGCGCAACCGCGGCGCGGACCACGCGTGGTCGTGCGTGTGCAGATGTTCGAGCAGCTTCGCGTGCATCGCCGGCACGCCCTGGAAGATCGACACGCGCTCGCTGGCGAGGGCGCGGCGCACCGCTTCGGGCACGAAGCGCGGCGCAAGCCGCAGCGTCGCGCCCGCATGCAGGCTGCCGAGGCACACCGACGCGAAGCCATACACGTGCGAGATCGGCAGCACCGCATAGACGACGTCGTCGGGCCCGACCTGACGCAGCCGGCTCGACACGGCCGCGATGTACAGCAGGTTGCGATGCGACAGCATCACGCCTTTCGGCGCGCCGGTGGTGCCGGTCGTGTAGATCAGTGCCGCGCATTGGCGGTCGCTGGCGGCTTCGAGCGGTTCGGCTTGTACGCTGACGTCCGCCGCATACGACCATGCGCCGATGTCCGGCGATAGCGTGGGTGCCGGTGTCGCTTGATGACGCTGCGCATGCTGGCGCGCATCGGGCGAGCTTTCGACCGCATATGCGACGACGCGCGGTTGCGCATGCGCGCGGATCGAATCGAGTTCGGC
Source organism: Paraburkholderia sp. WC7.3g (assembly GCF_050436345.1). Lineage (NCBI taxonomy): Bacteria > Pseudomonadati > Pseudomonadota > Betaproteobacteria > Burkholderiales > Burkholderiaceae > Paraburkholderia > Paraburkholderia sp. WC7.3g. Next base: position 3,918,279 of record NZ_JBNDMA010000002.1, on the reverse strand, counting down.
GGCCGACAGACGAGCATTCGACACCAGCGCCCACGCATCGAGCTTCGCGGTCGCGAACAGCAGCACGATTTGCGTGATGCTGTTCTCCGCGACGATCATCACGCGATCACCGCCGCGCACGCCCCAGCCGCGCAACAGCGCGGCGGCGGCATCGACGGCCTGCAGCAGTTGCGCACTGGTCAGACGGCGCGCATCTTCGATCAGCGCGACATGCCGCGGATCGCGCGCGGCGGCGAGCGCCGGAATGTCGCTGATGCGAGGGGGCAGGGCGGCGAGCAGCGCGGGGATGTCGATCGTGGAACGGATGGATGAAGCCTGCTTCAACGCTGTCTCCTCTTTACCAATTCGCTTGCCCTGTGTGCAGTATCTCGCACCACGCCGGCATATTTTCGAACGATCGTGCCACAAACGTCGAACCCGCACAATTGGCCATCCGGCAAATAGCCGTGGTGCCCACTCGCCATTACAATGCGCCGATGAGCAAATCCAGACACGTGTCCGAAACCCCCGCCACGCAGCTGCTGCGCCGGCATGGCGTGACGTTCGGCGAGCATCCTTACGACTACGTCGAGCATGGCGGCACCGCGGAATCGTCGCGCCAGCTCGGCGTCGACGAGCGTCACGTCGTGAAGACGCTGGTGATGGAAGACGAGCACGCGAAGCCGTTGATCGTGCTGATGCACGGCGATCGTACCGTCAGCACGAAAAATCTCGCGCGGCAGATCGGCGCGAAGCGCGTCGAGCCGTGCAAGCCCGAGGTTGCGAGCCGGCATTCGGGTTATCTGATCGGCGGCACGTCGCCGTTCGGTACGCGCAAGCAGATGCCGGTGTATGTCGAGTCGACCATTCTCGAGATGGACCGGATCTGGTTGAACGGCGGGCGGCGCGGCTTTCTCGTTAGCATCGAGCCAAAGGTGCTCACCAATCTGCTAGCAGCAAAACCGGTGCAATGCGCGAGCGTGGACTGACGCGGATGCGCGAGTTGACGTTTGCCTGAATGTTTTTCGCGCTGGCACGTTCGGTAGAATGTGCGCCGCCCTGTTTCGACGGGCATGCCCTGTTGCGGTTGGGGTATCGAATGTCAGACCGCGATCCTTATAAGAGTCCCAGATGCAAATCCTGATCGTCGCTGTCGTTGCCTATCTGATCGGTTCGCTGTCGTTTGCCGTGATCGTGAGCGCCGCGATGGGTCTCGACGACCCGCGCTCGTACGGCTCGGGCAACCCGGGCGCCACCAACGTGCTGCGCAGCGGCAGCAGGAAGGCCGCGATTCTGACGCTGATCGGCGACGCGTTCAAGGGCTGGCTGCCGGTGTGGCTGGTCGTGCATTTCGGCGGGCGTTACGGGCTCGACGAGCGCTCGATCGCGATTGCGTCGCTCGCGGTGTTCCTCGGCCACCTGTATCCGATCTTCTTTCGCTTCAAGGGCGGCAAGGGCGTCGCGACCGCGGCGGGCGTTTTGCTCGCGATCAATCCGACGCTCGGCGTCGCAACCTTGCTGACCTGGCTGATCGTCGCGTTTTTTACCCGCTACTCGTCGCTGGCGGCGCTGTGCTCGGCGCTGTTCGCGCCGCTCTTCTATGTATTCCTGTTCGGACCGCGCATCGTGGCGCTCGCGGTTCTGGTGATGAGCCTGCTGCTCGTGTGGCGGCATCGCGGCAATATCGCGAAGCTGATGCGGGGGCAGGAGAGCCGTATCGGCGACAAGAAGAAGGTCGCGAGTCCGGCGGCGGGCAACGATCTCTGAAGTGGGCTGAGCCGCATCGCCCGGCTCGATGTGAAGCGTTGTCGAGTGCGCGCAAGGCGCGTTGCAAGCCTCGCGCGCCGTGCCGCCTAGTCGCGGAAGTTGTTGAAGTCGAGCGGCGTGTCGGTCACGTCCTTGCGCAGCATCGCGATCACGCTTTGCAGATCGTCCCGCTTCGCACCGGTGATGCGCACCGCATCGCCCTGAATGCTCGCCTGCACCTTGATCTTGCTGTCCTTCACGAGACGCACGATTTTCTTCGACAGATCGCCCGACACGCCCTTCTTGATCTTGATGACCTGCTTGACCTTGTCGCCGCCGATCTTCTCGATCTTGCCGTAGTCGAGGAAGCGCACGTCGACGTTGCGCTTGGCCATTTTCGACAGCAGCACGTCCTTCACCTGACCGAGCTTGAAGTCGTCGTCGGCGTACGCGGTGATGTCGTTTTCCTTGTGTTCGACGCGCGCGTCGGACCCCTTGAAGTCGAAACGCGTGGAAATTTCCTTGTTGGACTGTTCGATCGCGTTCTTGACTTCGATCATGTTCGCTTCGCAGACGACGTCAAACGATGGCATTGCTTTCTCCCAATAGTGCGGCAGTGCGCGACGCGGCCGGTCGGCTGCGCGCGGGGCACTCGCTATAATCACGGACCGGACGTCATTTTACCGACGCCGCTCTCTTTTGCCCAAGGCCGCCGCGCTGCGTCGTGACGGCGGGCGATCCGGCGTCGGGCGGCGTCGTTGCAGTCGTCGTACGCGTCATTGGTCGTTTTCGTTGCTTCTCGTTGCTTCCCGTCGTTGCCCTGTTGCCACTCCGATGTCCCGATCCGCTCTTGCCGCTTCCACTGTCGCGTCCCTCATTTCCGGCTATCCGCTGAAGGCCCACAATACGTTCGGCTTCGACGTGCGCGCGCAGTTCGCGTGCCTGATCGAGCGTGAGGAGCAGTTGCTCGCCGCGGTGCGCGATCCGCGCGTCGCGGGCCTGCCGCGCCTCGTGCTCGGCGGCGGCAGCAACGTCGTGCTGACCGGCGACTTCGCCGGGCTCGTACTGCTGGTGGCGCTGCGCGGCCGCCGCGTGGTGCGCGAGGATCAGCACGCGTGGTATGTCGAGGCGGCCGGCGGCGAGCCGTGGCACGAGTTCGTCGCGTGGACGTTGGCGCAGCGCATGCCCGGCCTCGAGAACCTCGCGCTGATTGCTGGGACGGTTGGCGCGGCGCCGATCCAGAACATCGGTGCATACGGGCTCGAATTGTGCGAACGCTTCGCGTCGCTGCGGGCGATCGAGCTCGCGACCGGCGAGGCGGTCGAGCTCGACGCCGATGCGTGCCAGTTCGGGTATCGCGACAGCTTTTTCAAGCGGGAAGGGCGCGAGCGCTTCGTGATCGCGTCGGTGACGTTCCGGTTGCCGAAGGCGTGGCAGCCGCGCGCGGGCTACGCGGATCTTGCGCGCGAGCTGGCGGCGCGCGGTCATGCGGCCGCCGCCGGGGAAGCCGATGATGCGGCGATGCAGCCGACCGCGCAGGCCATTTTCGATGCGGTCGTCGCCGTGCGGCGCGCCAAGCTGCCCGATCCGCGCGAACTGGGCAACGCGGGGAGCTTCTTCAAGAATCCGGTGATCGACGCCGCGCAGTTCGAGGCGCTCAAGCGCCGCGAGCCGGAAATCGTGTCGTATACGCAAGCGGACGGCCGTGTGAAGCTGGCAGCGGGCTGGCTGATCGACCGATGCGGTTGGAAGGGCCGCGCGATGGGCGCGGCGGCCGTGCATGAGCGGCAGGCGCTGGTGCTGGTGAATCGCGGTGGCGCAAGCGGCTCGGAACTGCTGGCGCTGGCGCGGGCGATCCAGCGCGACGTGTCCGAGCGATTCGGCGTGGAACTGGAGGCGGAGCCGGTTTGCCTGTGAGCGGCAGTTCACTCGTTTCGCGCTGAATTTGCGCGCGAAGCTTCACCGACGACGAATGCAAAAAGGCGCCGGAAGTTTCCTCCCGGCGCCTTTTTTGTACCGCGGTTCCCGCAGGTGTCTGGGCGAGCGGCTCGCTCAGTGATTGAGCTTGCCGAGCAGCAGGTATTCCATCAACGCCTTCTGCACGTGCAGACGGTTCTCCGCCTCATCCCACACGACGCTCTGGGGTCCGTCGATCACTTCCGCGCTGACTTCCTCGCCGCGATGCGCGGGCAGGCAGTGCATGAAGAGCGCGTCGGGATTCGCTCGCGCCATCATGTCGGCGTCGACACACCAGTCCGCGAAAGCCTTCTTGCGCGCTTCGTTCTCGGCCTCGAAGCCCATGCTGGTCCAGACGTCGGTGGTGACGAGATCGGCGCCCGCGCAGGCTTCGTTCGGGTCGTCGAATTCCTCGTAGAACGGCGCGCTTTCCGCCGAGACGAGCGCGCGGTCGAGCTTGTAACCGGGCGGCGTGGACAGGCGCAGCTTGAAGCCGAGAATCTGCGCGGCTTCGATCCACGTGTACAGCATATTGTTGGCGTCGCCGACCCACGCGACCGTTTTGTCGCGGATCGGACCGCGATGTTCGAAGTACGTGAAGACGTCCGCGAGCACCTGGCACGGGTGGTATTCGTTCGTGAGCCCGTTGATCACCGGCACGCGCGAGTTTTCGGCGAAGCGCTGGATGATGTCTTGGCCGAACGTGCGGATCATGATGATGTCGACCATGCGCGAGATAACCTGGGCAGCGTCTTCGATCGGCTCGCCGCGGCCGAGCTGCGTGTCGCGCGTGCTCATGAACACCGCGTGACCGCCGAGCTGGAAGATGCCGGCTTCGAACGACAGGCGCGTGCGCGTCGAATTCTTTTCGAAGATCATCGCCAGCGTGCGGTCATGCAGCGGGTGATAAGTCTCGTAGTTCTTGAATTTGCGTTTCAGGATGCGCGCGCGTTCCAGCACGTACTCGTAGTCTTCCAGCGAGAAATCCTTGAACTGCAGGTAGTGGCGAATTTTCTTGGCGGTCATGAAACGAATACGGCGGTCTGACCCGGCAGGGGTGCCGGACTGCGCCGCCGTCGATTTGGGTGGTAAGTCAATGCAGCATAAAGGATTTCGCCTCGTTTGACGAGTCGGCCGGAAAGGCGGCGCAAGCTGTCCGAAAGCGTCGTGACAGGCTTCGCGGGATTATCGGAGGGCGCTTGTGTGCGGCTTGTGTGCGGTGCGGAAAAGGCCTCGCTGCGCTATAATCTGCAGGTTATCCCAAGGCCCAGCAGGCGGGCGTTTCGCATGAGGAAACGCGGTTCGCGCGGCGCAGAAAGCCTGTCACGGCGTGGCCGTCACGACAGACGCCAGAGCGGTTCAGCCGGTTTGCCGCAGCGGTTCTCGTGGTGCGGTTCGTCGTTGTCGCGTTAGCGCCAGATTCCACGCACGTAGCAAGTGGCTGCAAGCGCTTGCCGTGTATGCCGCTCGCGGTGAATTCTGGCGTACAACTGGCCTCGCCGGTTGGCCGTCATTCCGCTGGGCAGTCACACAGGTATTCCTACATGGCCGAAGCAGCTCCAATCGAATATTTCATTCAGGGTATTACGTCGGCCGGAAAAAAGTTTCGGCCGAGCGACTGGTCGGAGCGGCTCGCGGGCGTCATGTCGTCGTTCGGACCCGGCGTGAGGAAGGGGCCGAACGCCTATATGCAGTACTCGCTGTACGTACGGCCGACCATGATCGGCGACCTCAAATGCGTGATTCTCGATTCTCGGCTGCGCGACATCGAACCGATGGCCTTCGATTTCGTTATGAACTTCGCGAAAGACAACGACCTGCTCGTCACCGAGGCGTGCGAGCTGGAACTCGAGCAGGCGCCTGCGCCGCAAGCCAAACGGCACGTGATCTGACACAAGCCGATCGGATCGGCAAAAGCAAAAAACAAAAACCCGCAAGTAGCGGGTTTTTTTGTGGCTGGTGGTCCATCGAAACAAAAAAGCCCGCCAAAGCGGGCTTCTTGCAGCGGAAACAGGAGGTAGCCCGCCGAAGCGGGCCGACCGGAATTACTGCACTGCGGGCGCTTGCAGACCCTTGAGGGCTGCGGCGAGGCGGCTCTTGTTGCGAGCTGCCTTGTTCTTGTGAACGATGTTCTTGTCGGCGATGATGTCGATGGTCTTCGACGATGCCTTGAAGATTTCGGCGGCCTTAGCGTGGTCGCCTGCCTCGATTGCCTTGCGGACAGCCTTGATAGCCGTGCGGAACTTCGAGCGCAGTGCCGAGTTGTGCGAGTTTGCCTTCGCGGCCTGGCGGGCGCGCTTGCGTGCTTGTGCGGAGTTAGCCATGACGGTTCCTTATCCTGTTCCTGTTTCCAGTACCTGGCCTTCGATGATGAGGCGAGGTGCTGCTTCTCGATCCGAACCCTTGGAAGCGATTGCCCAAGGGCGCAAAAGTGTCGAAAAAATCGATCGAACTACGCGAAGGCGGGCCCGTGTTTCGCGGCATCCGGTTGCATTGACAGGCGGCGCTGCGCCAACCTGACAATCCCTTCCGAAGACCGTTTGAAAATTGAGCAAGCTTCGAAACCGACGATTATAGCAACGAAATCAGGCACGTGGCAACGGAAAACGCGCGAGGGCGCCACAGTGAGCGGTCCAGCGTCATGTTGGCGCTTGTGCGCTGGTCCGCTCGTACGAGGGCGCCGATCGAAGCTGCCGGTGGCGCCCGGAATACCGTAAAAAGCACAAATAATTGCGCTTCCCAGTCGATGGCGGCGAACGTCCGCGTGGCAAATCGGTCCGAATCGCGTTCCGGCTCGTCGCCCGCATTGGCGGGACCCGTATAATAAGCGCCCCATGAATCTATTCCGAGCCCTGCTGACGGTCAGCGGCTTCACGCTGCTGTCGCGCGTGACCGGACTGGCCCGTGAAACGTTGATCGCCCGTGCGTTCGGCGCCAGTCAATACACCGACGCTTTTTACGTCGCCTTTCGCATTCCGAACCTGCTGCGCCGCATTTCCGCCGAAGGCGCGTTCTCGCAGGCCTTCGTTCCGATCCTCGCCGAGTTCAAGAACCAGCAAGGCCACGACGCCACCAAGGCGCTCGTCGACGCGACCTCGACCGTGCTCGCGTGGGCGCTTGCCGTGCTGTCAGTGATAGGCGTGATCGGCGCGTCGGGCGTCGTGTTCGTCGTCGCGTCGGGTCTCGCGCATGAGGGGCACGCGTACCAGCTCGCGGTTGCGATGACGCGCATCATGTTCCCGTACATCATTTTCATCTCGCTGACGTCGCTGGCGTCGGGCGTGCTGAATACGTACAAGAACTTTTCGCTGCCCGCGTTCGCGCCGGTGCTGCTTAACGTCGCGTTCATCGTCTCCGCGGTATTCCTCGCGCCGCGCCTGCAAACGCCGGTCTATGCGCTCGCCTGGGCAGTGATCGTCGGCGGCGTACTGCAATTCGTCGTCCAGTTGCCGGGCCTCAAGAAGATCGACATGGTGCCGCGCATCGGCCTGAACCCGCTGCGCGCGCTCGCGCATCGCGGCGTAAAGCGCGTGCTCGCGAAGATGGTGCCGGCGATGTTCGCGGTGTCGGTCGCGCAGATCAGCCTGATCATCAACACCAACATCGCGTCGCACATCGGCCCTGGCGCGGTCTCGTGGATCAACTACGCCGACCGGCTGATGGAGTTTCCGACCGCGCTGCTCGGCGTCGCGCTCGGCACGATCCTGCTGCCGAGCCTATCGAAGGCGCACGTCGATGCCGATTCCCACGAGTACTCGTCGCTGCTCGACTGGGGGCTGCGCGTCACGTTTCTGCTCGCCGCGCCGAGCGCGATCGCGCTGTTCTTTTTCGCGCAGCCGTTGACGGCCGTGCTGTTCAACTACGGCAAGTTCGACGGCAACGCGGTCGTGATGGTGAGCCGCGCGCTGGCCGCCTACGGCGTCGGCCTGGTCGGCCTGATCCTGATCAAGATTCTCGCGCCGGGCTTCTACGCGAAGCAGGATATCAAGACACCGGTGAAGATCGGCATCGGCGTGCTGGTCGTCACTCAGCTCAGCAACTACGCGTTCGTGCCGGTCTTCGCGCATGCGGGTCTCACGCTGAGCGTCGGGCTCGGCGCTTGCGTCAACGCGTTGCTGCTATTCATTGGTCTGCGCAAACGCGGCATCTATATGCCGTCGCATGGCTGGCTCAAGTTTTTCGTGCAGTTGCTCGGCGCATGCCTCGTGCTCGCCGGCGTGATGCGCTGGTTCGCGATCAGCTTCGACTGGATTGGCATGCGTAACCAGCCGGTCAGCCGCATCGTGTTGCTGGGTGCGTGCCTCGTGCTGTTCGCCGCGCTATATTTCGGTATGCTTTTGCTGATGGGCTTCAAGTACGCGTATTTCAAAAGGCGAGTGAAGTGATCACCATGTCGCGGGTTCTCGATTATTTCAGTACGCTCGTCGCCGAAGACGAGAGTCTGCCGCTGACCGAGACGGCGCTCTCGATCGCGCAGGATGCCTATCCCGACCTCGATCTGCAGTCGGTGCTCGCCGAGATCGACGAACTGGTGCTGCGGCTACGGCGTCGCATGCCCGACGATGCCGACATCCGTCAGAAGGTCGGTATCCTCAATCGGTTCTTTTTCCGCGAACTCGGTTTCGCGAGCAATCTGAACGATTACTACGACCCCGACAACAGTCATCTGCACGTCGTACTCAAACGTCGCCGTGGTATTCCGATTTCGCTCGCGGTGCTCTATCTGGAGATGGCCGAGCAATTCGGCGTGCCGGTGCGCGGGGTGTCGTTTCCAGGCCACTTCCTGCTGCGCGTGACGACGCCCGATGGTGACGTGATGCTCGATCCGACCACCGGTCATTCGCTGTCCGAAGCGCAAATGGTCGAGATGCTCGAGCCGTACGTCGCGTCGGCTGGGGATTCGGTCGGGCGCGCGCTGCGAATCCTGTTGCAACCGGCTACGCGTCGCGAGATCGTCGCGCGGATGTTGCGCAACCTGAAGGCGATCTATCTGCAGACCGAGCGCTGGCAGCGTCTGCTCGCGGTGCAGCAACGGCTCGTCATTTTACTGCCGGACAACATCGAGGAAGTGCGCGATCGCGGCTTCGCGTATGCGCGGCTCGATTATCTGCGGCCAGCGCTCGAGGATCTCGAAAGCTATCTCGGCGATCGCCCCGATGCGGAAGATGCCACCGTGGTCGAGTCGCAGCTGCATGAATTGCGGCAGCGCACGCGGCACGATGGCGGCGAGTAGCGACGCGCATTTCCACGCTGCATAAAGCGCAAACGCCTGCACATGTCACACATGCACAGGCGTTTTTTTCACCGGATGCGGGGCCTGGCCGCGCATCGGCGAGCAGATCGATCGCTACGCGATCGTCACTTCGGCTGCATACGGATCGCGCCGTCGAGTCGGATCACCTCGCCGTTCAGCATCGGATTGTCGAAGATCTGCTTGGCAAGCATCGCGTATTCGGCCGGTTTGCCGAGGCGCGGTGGGAACGGCACCATCGCGCCGAGCGCATCCTGCACTTCCTGCGGCATGCCGAGCAGCATCGGCGTTTCGAAGATGCCGGGGGCGATCGTCATCACGCGGATCGCGTTGCGCGACAGGTCGCGCGCGATCGGCAGCGTCATGGCGACCACGCCGCCCTTCGACGCGGAGTAGGCCGCCTGGCCGATCTGGCCGTCGAACGCGGCGACCGATGCCGTGTTAATGATCACGCCTCGCTCGCCGTTGGCGTTCGGCTCGTTCTTCGCCATCTGCACCGCGGCGAGCCGGATCATGTTGAACGTGCCGATCAGGTTGATCGAGATCGTGCGCGTGAACAGACCGAGCGAATGGGGGCCATCCTTGCCGACGGTCTTCACGGCCGGCGCGACGCCCGCGCAGTTGACGAGACCGCGCAGCGTGCCGAGCTTCGTCGCGGCTTCGACGGCCTGTTGCGCGTCCTGTTCGCGGCTCACGTCGCACTTGACGAATACGCCGCCGAGTTCCTTCGCGAGCGCCTCTCCGGTGTCAAGATTCAGATCGGCGAGCACGACCTTGCCACCGTTCTCGACGAGCAGGCGCGCGGTGGCGGCGCCGAGGCCCGATGCACCGCCGGTGATCAGGAACACATTGTCACGAATCTCCATGTCTTCTCCTTTGCTACGGTTGTTCAGTGCTGGCCCGATCGAAGCATGATTCGACGATCGATCTTAGCGGTCGTCGTGCGATGCGGAAAGCGACGCGGGCGGCGGCATGCCAGCGCTATGGAAAGCTAAGTAACCATCCGGAACGATCCGCACCGCTTGCCGCCTGAGACTTTCTCGCCCCCAATAAAAAACCCGCCGATGTGGGCGGGTCTTTCGTCAAACGCAAACAGTGCCACAGCTCCAGACCGATCCGGCTTACTTCAGCGCGTCGAACGCGCGGGCGCGAATTTCGTCGACGCTGCCAAGGCCCGAAATGCGGCGATATTGCGGGGCCTTCACGGAGCTCGACGTATCGCCGTTTTTCGCCCAGCCGTTGTAGTAGTCGATCAGCGGCTTGGTTTGCGATTCGTACACTGACAGACGCTTCTTGACCGTTTCTTCTTTGTCGTCGTCGCGCTGAATCAGCGGCTCGCCGGTGACGTCGTCGATGCCCTCGACCTTCGGCGGATTGAACGTCACGTGATACGTGCGGCCCGACGCGGGGTGCGAGCGGCGGCCGCTCATGCGCACGATGATCTCGTCGAACGGCACGTCGATTTCGAGCACGTAGTCGATCGCGACGCCGGCCTGCTTCATTGCTTCGGCTTGCGGGATCGTGCGCGGGAAGCCGTCGAACAGATAGCCGTTCGCACAGTCCGGCTGCTGCAGACGTTCCTTCACGAGGTTGATGATCAGTTCGTCGGTGACGAGCTCACCGGCGTCCATGAAGCGCTTTGCTTCGAGGCCGAGCGGCGTGCCAGCCTTGACGGCCGCGCGCAGCATGTCGCCGGTGGAAATTTGCGGGATGCCGAACTTTTCCTTGATGAAGTTGGCCTGAGTGCCTTTGCCGGCACCCGGTGCACCCAACAGGATCAAACGCATGAATATCTCCAGATCTATGTGAATTCTTGGTTGACGCGACATGCTTCCCGGCGATTCTCGCAGGTTCCGCATCGGCTACCGTTGGCTACCTCGCGCTGCACGTCGAATGCGACGGCGCTGCAAGACCCGAACGGCGCGACCGGGACAACCCGCGTATCGCCTGCGCTGGGAGGCGCGCATAACCGTTCGATTATGCCACGGCTTCCCGCGCTCAAGACCCGAATAAAGCCCGTACGCGCGCGAGATCGGCGGGTGTATCGACGCCGGGTAACGGCACGTCATGCGTGACGAGTACCGCGATGCGCTCGCCATGCCACATCGCGCGCAGCTGTTCGAGCGCTTCGACCTGCTCGATCGGCGAGATCGCGAGACTCGGGTACGTGCGTAGGAATTTCGCGCGATACGCGTACAAGCCGATGTGCCGGTAAACGATGGCAGGCGCGGGCGGCGTGGGCATCGACGCGACGTTGGGCCAGTGCGCTTGCCACGCGTCGCGCGCCCACGGGATCGGCGCGCGCGAGAAATACAGCGCGACGCCTCGCGCGTCGGGCACGACCTTGACGACGTTCGGATTGAAAATTTCGGCGGGATCGGTGATCGGATGCGCGGCCGTCGCGATAGCGCAGTCGCTCGCCGTCGCCAGATGCGCGGCGACGCCGCGCACGAGCGCCGGGTCGATCAGCGGCTCGTCGCCCTGCACGTTAACGACGATCGTGTCGTCGCTCCAGCCGAAGCGGGTCGCCACTTCCGCGAGACGGTCGGTGCCCGACGGATGATCGGCGCGCGTGAGCACCGCTTCGAAGCCGTGATCGTGCGCCGCGTCGAGCACTTCCTGCGCGTCCGACGCGACCAGCACCTGCTGCGCGCCCGATTCGCGCGCGCGCTCCGCGACGCGCACGACCATCGGCTTGCCGCCGATGTCCGCGAGCGGCTTGTTGGGCAGACGCGTCGACGCCAGGCGGGCCGGCACGACGGCAATAAACGGATGAAGGGCGGTGTGGGTCATCGGATCAAGGACGGGCGGCGATCAACCGCAGGAAGAAGCTGCGCGCTCGACGGGCACGCAGGTCGGACATAAGCCGGAGCGGGAAAACGGCTGCGGATCGATTGCGGAGCAGATGCGGGGCGGACACTGGCATTGAAGCTTGCCTTGGCCCTCGCGTGAGCGAGACGACGCGACGCCTCGCACTGCAGCGGCGCTGCGGGTCAGGCGACCGAGCCGGGATTCAGATCGACCGGCGTGCCTTCGACGGTCTGCCGCGCTTCGTCGACGAGCATCACCGGAATGCCATCGCGGATCGGGTAGGCGAGCTTGTCCGCGTTGCAGATCAGTTCCTGCGCGGCGCGGTCGTAGCTGAGCGGGCCCTTGCAGATCGGGCAGACGAGGATTTCAAGCAGGCGAGCGTCCACGGACTTTCTCCACAACTAATGCAGTGAGGCGATGATCGAGCGCGGCTTCGACCGGGACTACCCAGATGCGCGCATCGTGCCAGGCCCCGAATTTTACCGCATCCTTTTCCGTAATCAGGATCGCGTCGGCGTCGATGTCGGTGAAAGGATTGCGCTCGAACGCGTAGTGATCGGGCAGCGCGCGTGTCGTGGGCGCGAGGCCCGCCGCGCGCAACGTCGCGAAAAAGCGCTCCGGAGCGCCGATGCCGGCGGCGGCCAGCACGCGCTGACCGGCGAATTGCGCGAGCGGACGGCGCAGCGCGGGATTGTCGAGATGCCACGCGTCGGCGGGCGCGAGCTGCAGTGCGAACGTGTTGGGCCACCCGGGCAGCGTGCGCGCGTACGGATCGTTGATCAGCGTCGCGTCGCGGCGGCGCGACAGCGGCTCGCGCAGCGGCCCGGCCGGCAGCAGGAAACCGTTGCCGCCGAGCCGGTGATCGAACACGACGAGTTCAACGTCGCGCGCGAGCCGATAGTGCTGCAGGCCGTCGTCGCTGACGATCACGTCGACATCGCGGTGCGCGGCGCACAGCGCCTGGGCGGCGGCGACGCGATCGGGACAGACCCACACGGGTGCGCCGGTGCGGCGCGCGATCAACAAGGGCTCGTCCCCGCCGACGCGTGCCGACGAACCGGGCGTGACCTGGATCGGCGTGCTCACGCGCGCGCCGTAGCCGCGCGACACGATGCCAGGCGTGAAGCCCGCGGCGCGCAAAGCTTCGACGAGCGCGATGACGGTCGGCGTCTTGCCGGTGCCGCCGACCGTCACGTTGCCGACGACCACCACCGGCACGCCAACGCGCACCGACTTGAGCCAGCCGAGAGAAAACGCGGCGCGGCGCGCGGCCGCGATTGCGCCGAACACGCCGGCGAGCGGCGTCAGCGCCCAGGCGAGCGGTCCACGTTGCTGCCATTCGCGCGTGAGGCGCGCTTCGAGTCGGTCGCTGAGTTCGCTCATGGGCGGGTTGCGGGCACGGACTGCGCGCCGTACGCACTACGCAGGGTCAACATCAACGCGGTTCTCCGGGCAATCGAATGCGAATACGGTCGAAAAAATGAGGTGCACCTGGCGCGACGATAGGGCTCGCGCATGACGGCCTCCGGCCGGCAAGCTGTCCGCTGCGCTGCGCGATCGGCATGCCGTCGAACCCACCACTCTAGCGCGCGGGCGTCCCGCCCGGCAAGTCGCGTGGGGCCTGACGCACGCGGGTCCACCCTATGTGCGCTTGCCCACAGTCTGTGGATAACTTTGTGGAGAACCTGCCATCCGATTGCCCGGAAGGGCCGTTCCATTTGCTTTGGATCGCGGTGCTCGCTCGCCATTGAAATGTAAATTTCATATAAATCAAGGGTCTGCCAAGGAAATTATTGACGTTGGCAGCCGTTCTGGCGGAATTCGTCAGGCGAGTCCCGCCATGTGGACACTTTTAACAATCCTGCGATTCCGGCTGGACGGCGCTCGTCGCTCGGTCTATCGTCTGTCCGGCCAGCGCTATTTATTCCTCGCATGACTCCAGAAAATCCTTTTGCTTCGGCGGCCCCACCAGGCGGTGAGGTCGTCGTTCCCGTCTCCGCGCTCAATCGCGCGATAGGCACGATGCTCGAACGCTCGTTTCCGCTCGTTTGGGTCGCGGGTGAAGTGTCGAACTTCACCCGCGCCGCGAGCGGCCACTGGTATTTCTCGATCAAAGACGCGCAGGCGCAGATGCGCTGCGTGATGTTCCGCGGTCGCGCGCAGTATGCCGAATTCATGCCACGCGAAGGCGATCGCATCGAGGTGCGAGCCCTCGTCACGATGTACGAACCGCGCGGCGAACTGCAGCTGAATATCGAAGCGGTGCGCCGCACTGGGCAGGGGCGTCTGTACGAAGCGTTTCTACGGTTGAAGGCGCAACTCGAGGCCGAGGGGCTGTTCGCCGCGGAGCGCAAGCGCGCGCTGCCGACGCATCCGCGCGCGATCGGCATCGTCACGTCGTTGCAGGCCGCCGCATTGCGCGACGTGCTGACGACGCTGTCGCGCCGCGCGCCGCACATTCCGGTGATCGTGTATCCGGCGCCGGTGCAGGGCGCGGGCGTCGGCGCGAAGCTCGCGGCGATGGTCGATGCGGCCGGCGCGCGTCGCGAGGTCGACGTGCTGATCGTGTGTCGCGGTGGCGGCTCGATCGAAGACCTGTGGGCGTTTAACGAAGAAGTGCTCGCGCGCGCGATTGCGGAAAGCGTCATTCCCGTGGTGAGCGGCGTCGGTCACGAGACCGATTTTACGATTGCCGATTTCGCCGCCGACGTACGCGCGCCCACGCCGACCGGTGCCGCCGAGCTCGTGAGCCCGCAGCGCGTCATACTGCTGCGCGAACTCGATCATCGGCACGCGACACTCGCGCGCGCGTTCGGCCGCATGATGGAGCGGCGCGCACAGCAGCTCGACTGGCTGGCGCGCCGGCTCGTTTCGCCGGCCGAGCGGCTCGCGCGGCAGCGCACCCATCTGCAGCAGTTGCGCGTGCGGCTCGCGTCGGCGGGCGCGCGGCCGGTGCGCGACGCTCGTGCGCGATTTTCGCTGCTGCAGATGCGCTGGCAACGCTGGCGTCCGGATCTCGCGGCCGAGCGCACCCGCGTCAATGCGCTGGCGCAGCGTCTGAATGCGGCGCTATCGCGCCAGCATGAACGTCAGGTCGCGCGCATCGACTTGCTCAGCGCGCGACTCGAAGTGCTGAGTCCGCAGCGCACACTCGAGCGCGGTTATGCAGCCGTGCTCGATGCGCAAAGCGGTCGCGCGATTCGCACGCCTTCGTCGCTTAAACCCGGACGTCGTTTGACGATGCATCTCGCCGAAGGCTCGGCCGATGTCGCGCTCGCCGACGTGCAAGCGCGTCTGACCGACGGTTTCTAACGTTTCGCCGACGGGCGGGTGGCGCGCGTTTTCTCTGTTCCGACGACCCGGGCACGCGCAATGCGCGCCTTTCACGAGGGCCTTGCTCACGGCAAATTCGCCATGCCGGACGCAAAGGCCGTTGGTTTGCGGGGTTATTCCAACTCGCCTACAATCGAGTGCTCGATAGCGTCATCCGCAGACTCCCCACAACAGATACAGAGAAGGAAAGCACCATGGAACATACGCTCCCGCCGCTGCCGTTCGCGAAAAACGCGCTCGCTCCGCACATGTCGGAAGAGACGCTCGAGTTTCACTACGGCAAGCACCATCAGACCTATGTGACCAACCTGAACAATCTGATCAAGGGCACGGAATTCGAGAAACTGTCGCTGGAAGAGATCGTCAAGAAGTCGTCGGGCGGTATCTTCAACAATTCGGCTCAGGTGTGGAATCACACGTTCTTCTGGAACAGCCTGTCGCCGCAAGGTGGCGGCGCACCGACCGGCGCGCTGGCTGACGCGATCAATGCGAAGTGGGGTTCGTTCGACAAGTTCAAGGAAGAGTTTGCAAAGACCGCTGTCGGCACGTTCGGCTCTGGCTGGGCATGGCTCGTGAAGAAGGCTGATGGTTCGCTCGATCTCGTGTCGACGAGCAACGCCGCCACGCCGCTCACCACCGACGCCAAGGCACTGCTGACGATCGACGTGTGGGAGCACGCTTACTACATCGACTATCGCAATGCGCGCCCGAAGTTCGTCGAAGCGTACTGGAACATCGTCAACTGGGACTTCGCAGCGAAGAACTTCGCTTGAGATTGCTGTAGCGTGACAATATAGTTTGGAAAGTGCAATAAAGATTGGAAAATCCGAACCAGGTGCCGCAATAAAGTTTGGAAACGGTAGTAAAAATGAAAGCCCTCTGACATGAGGGCTTTCTGCTTTCTGGGCAAAACCATCCGTTGACGCTCGGTGCCCGGTCCATAAATGTTGTAGCAACACCATCCGCCCCAATATCAGGCAGGCCGACGACAATTTGAATAGCTGGCTCAAGCACAACCCGCTTGCGCTCAGAGTGTAAAGACCGACGCCGTCGCCGGCGTATAGGATCCGCCGCGTCCAATCGGCGTCACGGCAGCCAGCCGGCCGCAGTTCTTGAGTTCTTGAGGTTTGTTCGATGCCTGCCCATGTCCGTGGACTCGGGGTGCGCGCCGGCGCGTGCAGGCAGGCGTTGAATAAACCTGAAGGGAGGAAACCGCGGAGTGCTCTGATGCAATGGGAGTCTTCGGGGCTATGGCGATTGATTGCCCGGGATGGCGAGCGGTGTTGCGGGATGCGTGGTCAGGCGGGATGCTGGCTGAGGGCTGATGCTGTGCCGAAGCGGTGCAGTGGCGCCGTCGTGATGGCGGAACGGACGTGCAAGGGCCTGTGCGAAGCGACAGACGCAAAGGTCTGCTCGTGGGCCGCGTTGCCGCAAAGCCGAGGGTCGGGTTGTTCGTCCTGGAACAGTGGCGCTCATATCTCGCCCCGGCGCGTGGGTGGTGCGCGAATCGGTGCAGTGCGCGCAAGGATATCGATGACGATCATCGGCGCGCCGCAGTGCCGGCAGATGAAGGCCGGCCGAGTTTCAACGAGAGTCTCTTCGGGTGATGTGTTGACCTCCGCCGCGACGTGCAGCAGTTCGCGGACCTTCGCGAGACTGGTGCGGCGCACCGGGTTGGCGAGCAGCCCGTAGTGACGGATGCGATGGAACCCGCCGGGCAACACATGAAGCATGAAGCGGCGCATGAACTCGCCGGCTTCGAGGGTCATGGTCTTGTAGCGGGTGTGCCCCTTCGCACGGTAGTCCTTCCAGCGGAAGGTCACGCCGCGTTCATCGAATGCAAGCAGGCGCTGGCTGGAGATCGCGACGCGGTGCGTATAGCGCGACAGGTACGCGAGCACTGCTTCGGGTCCTGCAAAGGGACGCTTTGCGTAGACGACCCATTCGCAGGCACGCAGCGGCGCAAGCCACACGTCAAAGACAGCTGGGTCGGCAAGTTCAGCGTACTGGCCGAAGAACTGCAGGTGGCCATGCCGGTGCGCGTCCGTGAGCGCTTCGAGGAAGCGCCTGCGGAACAGGCGCGAGAGCACACGTACCGGCAGGAAGAAGCCGGGCCGGCATGCGATCCACCGCTGACCATCGGGCGACAGCCCACCGCCGGGGACGATACCGTGTACGTGCGGATGATGCGTGAGTGCCGAGCCCCAGGTGTGCAGCACGAGCGTCGCGCCGATCTGGGCGCCGAGGTGCTTCGGATCAGCGGCAATGGTGCATAGCGTTTCGGCGGCGATATCGAACAGCAGCCCGTAGATGACGGCCTTGTTGTACCAGGCGATGGCACTGATGGGCGCGGGCAGCGTGAAGACGACATGGTAGTACCCGACCGGAAGCAGATCGGCCTGGCGTGCCTGGAGCCAGCGATGCGCAGCACTGCCCTGGCACTTCGGGCAATGACGGTTGCGGCAGGAGTTGTAGGCAACCTCGATCCGGTCGCAGCCGGCGCAGCGCAGCACATGCCCCCCCAGTGCCGCACTGCGGCACTGTTCGATGGCCGACATGACCTTCAACTGCCCCAGGCTCAGCGCTACCGTGCGCCGCCACGCCGGCCCGCAGGCGCGGAAGATATCCGCGACCTCCAGCACGGGGTGCTCCGCGTGCGGCCGGGCTAGCCGGCGGGCAGGCGGTCCAGCGGACTGACCACCTTGCGCAGGAGGTCAGTGGCAACCTGGGTATAGAGCGTGGTGGTCTCGATCTGCCTGTGCCCAAGGAGCACCTGGATCACGCGGATATCCTCCTTCTGTTCCAGCAGGTGCGTGGCAAAGGAATGCCTCAGCGTGTGCATGGATACGCGCTTGTCGATGTTTGCGGTCTCGGCGGCCGCATGGATGGCGCGGGTCAGTTGCCGCGTGCTGAGCGGGTCGATCGGATCGAGGCCCGGAAAGAGCCACCCGCCATCGAGCATGCAGCCCTGGGCACGGGCAACGCGCCACCAGACGCGCAGACGTTCGAGCAGGACCGGCGAGAGCATCGCGTAGCGGTCACGGCGGCCCTTGCCCTGCTCGATGCGCAGGGTCATGCGCTGGCTGTCGATGTCGCTGACCCTGAGCGCGACCACTTCGCTCGCACGCAGCCCGGCGCCATAGGCGACCGACAGCGCGGTCTGATGCTTGAGGTTTCCGGCTGCCGCGATGAGCCGACGCACCTCCTCGGGGCTGAGCACAACCGGGAGCGTGCGAGGCACGCGTACCGGCTGCATCCGCGCCATCAGCTCAGGCCGGCCGAGCGTGACTTCGAAGAAGAACTTCAGAGCGCTGATCGCGGCGTTCAGCGACACCGGCGACGCGCCGTGATCGACCAGATGCAACTGGTAGTCCCGGAGGTCCTCGACAGTGGCGGTATCGGGTAAACGCCCGAGGTATCGGGCGAACTGACGTACGGCACGCAGATAGGCGGCCTGGGTCTTGGGTGCGAACTTGCGCATGCGCAAGTCCTCAAGCATACGGCGGCGCAGCGGGCTGATGCCCGGATCGGAGGAGGTCATGATGGGACTCCTGCTGGAGGACGAGGCGGATTGCCTCAACCACCAACATAAGCACCGGCGCCACTCGCCTCCCATTCGCCGCCAGAGTCGGGCCGTAGCCCCCTACCGCGCGAGCGGTTTAGTCCTGTCGGCCAAAGCAGCCGCTGGCGCGACCGCCCGCCAATGGCGGCTACGGTCAGCGTTGCCGACGTCGGGCCCGCGACAAGTTCGACTGGGGTTTTCCGAGCTGCGCTGAGGCGCTTTCTCCGCTGCCCATCTGTTTGGCGAACTTGCTGCCTGTATCCTCGCCGCCGAACGCGATCTTCTCTGTCTCTATCGACAGCGTGCCCTCGCCGACTAGGGCCGTCGAATAGTAGCCGACTGCACCCAGTCACCACCGCGACGATAGAGCAGCCATCAGTTTCCGTGCGCCGTTTATATTGCAACTCATAGCCCCACTGCGTTCGGTCGCGCGCACTGTTGTGATCGAAACCAGAACCTAAATGGATGTCCTTTCGTCTTATCGGCCCAAGTCCGCGTAACAGCGTCGGCCGCGCGCCTCGTTCTGCCAACGAGGTCTGCGACCTGTGGTTCGGGAGGCGTCGAAGGTCTTCGAGAGCTGAATCGCTCCAAGGTCATGCGCTATCTGGAGCAAGGAGTTCGAACGCGGAAGCAGCTTCACTACAAAAATTCTGATCTGGGCGACTGGTGTCGTCAGTTTGATTCTGAGTGGTTCCAGGTGGTGTTGCCGGCGATGCCACAGTCAGAGCGCCAAGGCGTTGGCAGGAGAAAGGGAGGGTGCAACGCGGGCACTCGGACAGTAAAAGTGTGCCCGCGGACATTCGTTGGCGCTCCTGCCCGTCAAGGTCAGGAACACGTCGGAGACGAGATTGACGCGGCGAGCTAATTTCAGTCCGACCCAAACATCAACAGCGAAGGGAATCATTGTACGTTCATCCGATCAGTGATGTTCCGATTAGCATTCCGGCAAAATTGTTGCCCGTTGGGATGGCGGCGGACTGCAACGTCTGGCGCGGCGCTATGCGTTTTCAGGTCGTGGCATCCTGTGCTAGCCGCTGAAAGCGAAGCAATTGATATGTTGAAGCTCGCCAGCGGTGAACTCGTCATCTTATGATTGGGCGGCCTAGCCGGCCTTGCGTCCATCCATCCAAGCTAGCCAACCTTGGCGGTACGCGCGGGCATCGACAAGGGCGTGATGTACACGATTGTCTTTCGCATAATAGTTCTGCACCGTTCGGTCATAGACTGCAGTGTCGATTAACGGTCGCAAGTCAAAAAAGGTGGGTGCCAGATTCTCCGGAAGAGGATGGCCCAGCAATTCCAGCAGGAACCGAAAGTCTGTGCTCGAGTCGCTCGCTATCCGGACCGCACGCGGAGCATTGAAAAACCATTCCCGCAGGCGAACGCGACCTTGTTCGAACGTAAGGGGCGAGCCCTCAAGCAATGGCAGAACTTCCCTTTTGACGAAGTCTGAGCAATCTTCGATTTGCCACGTGTCCGAGAACTCAATATAAAGCTCGCGGCTAGCGTCTTCGACAACAATCCCCAAGCTGATCAGCCGGGGAATCCGCTGCCCGAAGCCGGTGTACTCGGTATCGAGAAACAGCAGCACGATGAACTCCTAAAGTCGTAGTTTAACGATCAACTGCGACGCCGTTCCAGACCGATTGTAAATGTAAGGGAAAGCTGAGTGTTCTCGAAAATATAGCGGAAACCGAACTCCGATGTGACCGGAGCTGGTTATCTTTTCCAGATAAAAATTCTTGTCTTTCTTTTCTGCTTCCAATTGTGTTTCGCGGCGAAACCCGCGTTTGCAACTGCGCTGGCAACCGCACGACGCCAACCGTGAACATCTCGGTGCCGTTGTCAGTTCACGCTAAGCCCGCAAAGGAACCTGGTGGGGGGCCAAGAGGGTGCCAGGAACGCGATCTTCTGCTCGCCCACCGCTGACATATAATTCGAATGTTGGTTATTTAGGATTTATATGATGGCGGATGAGCGACACATGGAGACCGCGCGGCCAGAGCTGCCAGCCGAGCGCGGCGTTGCACAATATCAGCGACTGGCGTCCCTGCTGCGGCACCGAATCGCGAAGGGCGAGTACCCGCTCGGCACGCAGCTGCCGCCGATCACGCAGCTCGCGGACGACGTGGGCGTCGCCGTCGTCACCGTCCGGCAAGCATACGAGCTGCTTTCCAAGGAAGGGCTGATCCGCAGCCAGCGGGGCGTTGGGACCCACGTCGCAGCGCTGCCCGCCGCCACGGGCGACCTCGAACAGGTGATCAACAACCCCTTCGCCGCGCCGCAGCCGCTTGCCTTCGAGATACTCGAAGTCGGGCGCCGCACCTTGCTGCCCCAGGAGCTGCTCGGGCCGGATGACCGGTCGGCTGGCGAATACGTGTGCGTCCGCAAACTGCACACCTATTCCGGCGAGCCCTTCTGCTACGCCGAAATCTATGTGCCCACGCCGGTTTTCGAATCGCTGCCCAGGGACATCGCCATGAAGCGGAAGCTGCTCGCCGCGGTGCTCGACAAACTGGGCGCGCGCTGCAAACGCTTGCGGCAACGCGTGACCGTGATACCCGCGGATTTCCCTCTGTGCGATATGCTGAAGATCCCGTTTGCCTCGCCCGTCGCGAAGATGTCGCGACGCCTGGTTGACGGCAAAGGCAACGTGCTGTACGCCGGTGCGACCTGGTATCGGGGCGACCGCTACGTCTCCGAGATCGACCTCCCCGCGTCCGCCCTGAAAACCGTGCCCGGGATCACCGAGCCCCAGCGGCGGGCTGTCGGGTAAGCCCGCACTTGACGCCACTTTGCGCATGCCTAAACTACTAACATTAGTCATTTAGGTTTAACTCCTCGAAGCTGATTCCTCACTGGAGCTTAATGCGCATGCGGAACCTTCTCTTCCTCCTGGCTGCCCCCGTGCTCGCGTCGCAAGCGATGGCGGCGGCCCCTTATCCGGCCGAGCCCATCAAGTTCATCGTTCCCTTTCCGGTCGGAAGCGGAACGGACGGCAGGGGGCGCGTGCTCGACCAGTCGCTGCCCGCCAGGAAGGGCCAGCCCGCCATCGTGGAAAACCGTCCCAACGCCTCCGGCTTCATGGCGGCGCAGGCCACCGCCCCGGCGGTCAAGACCGCAGGGAGCCAGGCAGAATGAAGCCCGTACCTATCATGGTCAGGGCGGCCGATCTTGCCGCCTACGCGCCGGCGAACCACACCGGCACCTCCAACGTGCGCGTGATCGGCCCCGAGACTGTCGGCGCGACGGCGCTCGAAGTGCTGGTCGGCACGATCGTGAAATCGCACGGCGCGCGGCCGCACGCGCATCCCCACCTGGAGCAATGCGCCTACATGATCGAGGGAACCGGCGAGTCGGGGGCGGAGGGCCGCGTGGAAGCGATGGAGCCCGGGACCTGGGCCTACGTGCCGGCAGGCGTGTTCCATTCGTTTCGCGTGACCAGCGACCAGCCCGGGCGTGTGCTGGTCGTCTATACGCCGCCGTATGGCGAGAACCCGGCGCACACGATCACGGAACCCGACGGCGCTGCCGCCGCGCCTGCTCACGGCAAGGTGCGCGTGCTTGCCGCCGGCGACGCCGCCACCGGCACGGTTCCCCTCATCGACCGCGAGACCGCTGGCGCGCGCTGGGTCGACATTGCGGCGCTGCGCATGCCTGCCGGCAGCGCATCGGTCTGCACCGCGGAGCCTGACGCCGAACAGGTTCTCTACGTCGAACACGGACGGATCGACGCACGTGTCGATGGGCAGCACTTCGGTCTCGCCCCGGGCGACTTCCTGTTTCTTCCGCGCGGGGCCGCCGCCTCCCTGCGCTGTTTGCCGGAGCAGCCTGCGTCCGGCTTCCTTATCAAGGGGCGGCTTCCATCCACTGCTTTAAATCCAGTAACAACGGGAGACAATTCATGAACGCAAGAATGCTCGCGCAGCCCACCACGTCCACCGGCGCCCCGCTGCCGCTGCCCGCTCTGCCACAGGACAAGCTCCTGACCGTCAACATCGAGCAGATCCCGCTGATCAGGGATGTCTTTCCGGGCATCCACATCAAGCCGCTGCGCCTTGACCTGGAGCGCGGCGAGTGGGTCTTCATGGCCATCCTGGAACCCGGTTGCTCACTGCCGATTCACTACCACACCGGTACGGCGCAGGTGTGGACGATCCAGGGCTGCTGGGCGTATCGCGAGTACCCCGAGCAGCGGCAGACGGCAGGCTCCTACCTGTACGAGCCGGGCGGCTCGGTGCACACCTTCTACACCCCCGAGGACAACACCGAGGACACCATCACTATCGCCTGGATCGAAGGCGCGCAGGTCAGCTTCAACGATGACGGCACGTTCCACTCGCTCAATGACGCGGTTTCGATCCGGTACGCGATCGAGGCCCTCGCGGCAGCGCGCGACATCGGACCGGTGCCCTATATCCGCGGCAACGGCGCGGACGTAGCCGGTTCCTGACCGGAAAGAGGAGCACGCACAGAATGAACAACGACTCGAACCAGGGTGGGCCGCTGGCCGGCCTGCGCATCATCGACATCACCGAAGTCGTCATGGGACCTTCAGCCACGCAGATGCTGGCCGACCTGGGGGCCGACGTGATCAAGGTGGAGCCGCCCGGCGGCGACATGCTGCGCGCCGTCGGACCCGGCGGGCGCTCGGGCGCCGGCCCGCTGTTCCTCAACCTGAACCGCAACAAGCGCAGCGTCATGCTGGACCTGAAGCGCCCTGCCGGCAAGGAAGCGCTGCTGAAGCTGGCGCAGACGGCCGACGCACTGGTCTACAACGTGCGGCCGCAGGCGATGCAGCGCCTCGGGCTGGATTACGAGGCGCTGCGGCTGGTGAACCCGCGCATCGTCTACGTCGGCACCTTCGGCTTCAGCCAGCGCGGCCGCTATGCGGACTCGCGCGCCTTCGACGACCTGATCCAGGCGGCCGTCGCGATCCCCGAGGCCAGCGTGCGGGCCGGTTCCGACGTGCCGCGCTATGCCCCGCTCAACCTCTCGGACCGGGCCACGGGTCTGTACGCGTTCGGCGTGATCTGCGCGGCCCTGCTGGCGCGCGAGCGCACGGGCTGCGGTCAGGCGGTGGACGTGCCGATGTTCGAGACCACCGCGCAGATGATGCTGGGCGATCATCTGTACGGCCACACGTTCATCCCGCCGCGCGGCGGCTTCGGCTATCCGCGGCTGCTCAACCCGCAGCGGCGGCCGTACGCCACGCAGGACGGCCTGGTGTGCCTCGTCGTCTACACCGACGAACAGTGGCAGGCCTTCATGCGCGTGGTGGGCGAGGCCGAGCGGTTCAACAGCGACCCGCGGTTTGCCGACGGCGAATCGCGCACGCAGCATGTCGAGGCGCTGTACGAGATCCTCGCCGACAAGCTGAAAGCTCGGACCACGCAGCAATGGCGCGAGCTGCTGGAGCCGCTTGGCATCCCGGTGTTGCCGGTGCACACCTTCGAGTCGCTGATGGACGATCCGCACCTGCAGGACATCAAGTTCTTCCAGCAGTTCGAGCATCCCACTGAGGGCATGCTGCGAACCATGGCGGTGCCCAGCGAATGGCCGCAAACCCCGCTGCCGCCGCTGCGCCCGCCGCCGTTGCTGGGTGAGCACAGCGCACAAGTGCTGGCCGAGGCCGGCTACTCGCCGCAGCAGATCCGCGAGATGGTGCAGGCGGGCGTGACGCAAGTGGCGGTGTGCAGCGAGTCAACGGGAGTCGAAGCATGAGCGAGGTCGTGCACGCCAGCCGGCAGGACGGGCGGCTGATTCTCACCATCGACCGCCCGGAGCGCCGGAATGCGCTCAACGCGGAAGTGATCGGCACGTTGCAGGAAGCGCTGCACCGCGCCAGGTCTGACAAGACGATTCGCGCGGTGGTGCTCACCGGTGCGGGCGACGAGGCGTTCTGCGCCGGCGCCGACCTGGGCGGGGATGCCTTCGCGTTCGACTACGCCACGCCGACCAGCGCCTATGCCGACCTGCTGCGCACGGCCCGCACGCTGAACGTGCCGCTCGTCGCGCGGGTCAACGGCGCCTGCATGGCCGGCGGCATGGGCCTGCTCGCGATGTGCGATCTCGCCATCACGGCCCGGCACGCGAGCTTCGGCCTGCCCGAGGTGAAGGTGGGCGTGTTCCCGATGCAGGTGCTCGCCGTGCTGCAGGCCCAGTTGCCGCTGCGCTGCCTGGCGCAGTTGTGCCTGACGGGCGAGCCCATCGACGCGGCGCGGGCACGCGAGATCGGTCTGGTGAACGAGGTGGCTGACGACCTCGACGCTGCGCTCGAGCGCCTGCTGTCGCGGCTGCTCGCCAACTCACCCACGGCGCTGCGGCGCGGCATGTATGCGATGAAGGCGATGCGCTCGATGTCCTTCGAAGAGGCGATCGCCTTCGGCGAAGGGCAGATCGGCCTGCTGGCCCTGACCCAGGACGCGCGCGAGGGCCTGGCCGCATTCAAGGAAAAAAGGAAACCGCAATGGACGGGCAACTGACATCCGCGACGCCGGGCAAGGTTGTGCGCATCGGCGGCGCCTCGGGTTTCTGGGGCGACAGCAGCCTCGGGCCGCTGCAGCTGGTGCGCTGCGGCGCCATCGATTACCTCGTGTTCGACTATCTCGCCGAGCTCACCATGTCGATCCTCGCGGGCGCGCGCATGAAGCGGCCGGAGGAAGGCTACGCCATCGACTTCGTCACGGTGGCGCTGCGCTCGGTGCTGAAGCAGGCCGTCGAGCAGGGCATCCGCATCGTCAGCAACGCCGGAGGCGTGAATCCGAGGGGATGCGCCGCGGCGGTGCGGGCGCTGGCCGACGAACTCGGCGTACCGGTGCGGGTCGCGATCGTCGAAGGCGACGACGTGCTCCCGCTCGCCGCCGCGATGCGAGCGGCCGGCACGGTCGAAATGTCCAGCGGCGAACCGATGCCTGAACGGCTGGTGACGGCCAATGCCTATCTCGGCGCACTGCCCATCGCGCGAGCCCTGGCCGCGGGCGCCGACATCGTCATCACCGGCCGCTGCGTCGACAGTGCCGTCACCCTCGGCGTGCTGACGCACGAGTTCGGCTGGGCGGCCGACGACTTCGACCGGCTCGCCGCCGGCAGCCTGGCCGGCCACATCATCGAATGCGGCTGCCAGGCGACAGGCGGCCTGCACACCGACTGGGCCAGCGTGCCGGACTGGGCGAACATCGGCTATCCGATCGTCGAGTGCCGCGAAGACGGCAGCTTTGTGGTCACCAAGCCCGCGGACACCGGCGGCCTTGTCACGCCCGCAACCGTCGGGGAGCAACTGCTGTACGAGATAGGCGATCCGGCCAACTATCTGCTGCCGGACGTGATCTGCGACTTCCGCCAGGTGCGCATGGAGCAGGCCGGGCCGCATCGCGTGCTCGTGACCGGCGCACGCGGCCGCCCGCCAACCGGCACCTACAAGGTCAGCGCCACCGCGCCGGCGGGCTTCAAGCTGTCCGGGCAGCTCACTATCGTCGGGATCGACGCCGCAGCGAAGGCCAAACGCACGGGCGAGGCGCTGCTCGAGCGCGGCCGCCGGCTGCTGCATGAGAGCGGGTTCGCGGATTTCCTGGCCACCCATATCGAGCTGCTCGGCACGGAGTCGGCTTACGGGCCGCATGCGCGACCGTTGCCGACGCGCGAAGTCGTGTTGCGCCTGACGGTGACGCATGCCGACCGGCGCGCACTAGAGATGTTCAGCCGCGAGTTAGCCGCACCCGGCACGTCCTGGTCACCCGGTACGACCGGTGCCGGTGGCCGTCCCTCTGTGTCGCCGGTGCTGCGGCAGTTCGCTTGGCTCATTCCGAAGGCGCAGTTGACGCCGACGGTCACGCTCGGCGAGACGACGTTCACCGTGACGCTGCCGTCACCGCAACCGCAGGTCGCGCCTGGACCGCTGGCGCCCATCGAGGGTGCGCTGCCCCCCGGCATACGCGAGACCGTGCCGCTCCTGAGAATCGCGCTGGGACGCAGCGGCGACAAGGGTGACACCTCCAACATCGGCCTCATCGCGCGGCATCCGGCCCTGCTGCCGGTGCTGAGAGACCAGGTGACGCCAGAACGCGTCGCGGAGTACCTCCGCCATCTGGTGCAGGGGCCGGTCCACCGTTACGAGCTGCCCGGCATCCATGCCATCAACCTCGTCTGCGAGCGGGCGCTGGGCGGCGGCGGCATGGCGTCGCTGCGCAATGACCCGCTCGGCAAGGGCATGGCGCAGATGCTGCTTGACATGCCGGTCGACGTCCCCGCAGGCATGTTGCAGGAGCTCCCCGCATGAATTTTGACTTCTCCGACGACCAGCTTGCAATCCGCGACGCCGTCGAGGCCCGCTGCGCCGACTTCGGCGCCGATTACTGGCTCGAGCGGGACCGCGATGGGCGCTGGCCCAGCGAGTTCTGCGACGCCGTTGCCCGCGGCGGGTGGTTCGGCGTGACCATGCCCAAGGAACATGGCGGCGCCGGCCTCGGCATCTCGGCGGCTGCGATGGTGATGCGCACGATCGGCAAGCTCGGCTCGGCGGCGGTGTCGTCGGTACACCTGAACCTGTTCGGCCCGCAGCCAGTGGTCGTGTTCGGCAGCGAGGCGCAAAAGCGGCGCATGCTGCCGCCGTTGATCGACGGTTCGGATCGCGCCTGCTTCGGCGTGACCGAGCCCAGCGTCGGTTCCGACACCACACGCGTCAGAACCTTCGCCCGCCGCGCGGGCGACCGCTACATCGTCCACGGCCAGAAGGTCTGGACCTCGACCGCGCAGCACGCCAACAAGATCCTGCTGGTGGCCCGCACGACGGCGATCGAGGCATGCGCGCGGCCGATGGACGGCGTCACACTGTTCTACACAGACCTCGATCGATCGCGCGTGCGCATCAGCGACATCGAGAAGATGGCGCGCAAGGCAGTGGACTCGAACGAACTGTTCATCGACGGGCTGGAGATCCCCGTCGAGGATCGCATCGGCGACGAAGGCCAGGGCTTCAGGTACCTGCTGCATGGCCTGAATCCGGAGCGCATCCTCGTCGCGGCTGCCGCGCTCGGCGCCGCTGAGACAGCGCTGGCGCGGGCAACCGACTACGCCAGGGAACGCGTCGTGTTCGGCCGGCCGATCGGCAAGAACCAGGCGATCCAGCATCCGCTGGCGGAATGCTGGATGCGCCTGCAATCGGCCGAACTGCTGATGTGGAAGGCGGCGGCGCTCTACGACGCCGGCAGGCCCTGCGGTGTCGAGGCCACGGCGGCCAAGTACCTGGCGGCGGAGGCCGGTTTCGAGACGTCGTTGCGTGCGGTGCGCACGCACGGCGGCTACGGCTACGCGAAGGAGTACCACGTTGAGCGCGGCCTGCGCGAAAGCGTGCTGTCGCTGCTCGCACCGGTGACGCAGGAGCTCGCGCTGTGCTACGTCGCCGAGCAGGCGCTCGGGCTGCCGAAGTCGTACTGACCTGCGCAGCGCGAGACAAACCGCCTCCAGGGCGTGGCAACGACACGTCCGACGACACCAACCAGATCAATCAGCAACGGTCGATAAACCCGAGCCTGGAGACTGCGAAATGAGAATGAACCTTGCGGGAGGTCAGTTTCATGAAGAGGTTTGCGGGTAAGGTCGTAATCGTCGTCGGCGCCGCCGGCCAAGACAACATGGGGCAGTGCATTGCCCGACGCTTCGCCGGCGAAGGCGCCAGCGTGGTTGTGGCTGGACGACGCGCGCAGCCGTTGGATCACCTGGCAAGCGAAATCGGAGGCGCCAGCCGGCTTTGCGATTTCACGCGCAAGGAAGACGTCGACGCCCTCGTCGCCTTCGCGGGCGAGCGCTACGGCCGCGTCGATGTCGGCATCAACGCCACCGGCTGGGGACTTCTCCGGCCGTTCGAAGACACGAGTGAGGAAGAACTGCAGGCGATGATGGATCTCCAGTTCAAGGGGCCCTTTCAGTTCATGCAGGCGCTCGTGAAAGCCATGAGGCAAAATCCGACGCCTGGAGGCTCGATCATCATGATCTCGTCCGCGACCGCGACGATCATGCTTGAGAACCACGCCGCCTATATGGGCACCAAGGCTGGCACCGACCACGTCGTGCGCTGCGTGGCCAACGACTTTGGCCAGCTCGGAATTCGCGCCAATTCGATCTCTCCTGGCATCACTCGCACGCCGATGTCGGGTGACGCCCTGAACATCCCCGAACTAGTGCGGGCCTTCGAGGCCGGCTATCCGCTCGGACGTATTGGCACTGTGGATGACGTCGCCGAAGCGGCTCTGTGGTTGGCAAGCGACGTGTGCTTCATGACGGGACAGAACCTGCAGGTCAATGGCGGCCTGATGCTGCGCCGCAATCCGACAGCGACGGAAATGGGCGCCCCCTATGCCCGGGTTATCGCGGACCTGTCCGCATAACGGAATCAATGGGGCAGACACGATTGAATAATCGTCCGCGACGGAACGTGTCGCGCGAGGGGTTGCCGTGGCGCAGCTAGAGGAAGCGGCGCGATGACAAATAAGTGCATCGGTTCTGGAGCACATCCAGGCGATGCAGCTTTCCTGGTTCTCAAATCAAGTAAATCAAAGGAAATGGCGTGAGCAACTTCACAGTAATATCGCCTGAATTCAAAGATCAGGAACGGCTGCAACTGGTGCATGAGTTCGATGGCTTCGACGGGACCGGCCAGAACCGTTCGCCCGCGCTGCAATGGCACGGCGCGCCGGCAGGCACCAGGAGCTTCGCGCTGACGCTGTACGACCCGGACGCACCCACCGGCAGCGGCTTCTGGCACTGGATCCTGTTCGATATCGATTCGTCCGTCACCCAGCTCGCCGCGGGCGTAGGCTCCGCCGACGCCACCGACCTGGGCGCCAGCGGCACTCAGGCCACCAACGACTACGGCGCCACCGGCTACGGCGGTCCCTGCCCGCCCAAGGGCTTGCCCACGCACCGCTATGTCTTCACCGTGCACGCGATGGGTGTGCCCAAGCTGGAGCTGCCGGCCAACGCGCCCAACGCGGTGGTGCGCTTCATGATCTACCAGAACACGCTCGCTACGGCCACCCTGACCGGCCTCTACAACCGGTGAGGGTGCGCCTTGCTGCGACTGTTTGAACCGCTCGCCAGCCCCAACGCTCGGCTCGGCGCGACGCGGGCGGACGGCGTTGCTGGTGCTGGTGGTGGGACCGCTGGTGGATTCAATGGGGGCAGACACGATTGAATAATCCGACGCATTACAGCTACCCCCAACTTTGGAGACTGCAAATTGAGAACGAACATAGCCAAAAGCATCCTGATATTGCCGATGCTGACGTTGCTGGTGTTGCTCACGACGCCGCTCACCACGAACGCCTGGGAGCGCGGCAAGGTCGAGAAATTTGCCACGTTGCCGCCGGGTGAGGCGCATCCCGAGGGGATCACCATCGACCGTCAGGGGAACGTCTACGTCGCCACAGTGGCGGCGAACAAACCTGAGACGAGTGAGGGAACGCTCATTGTGTTCGACCCACATGGCAAGCACCTTCGGACTGTTCGGGTCAAAGGCTCAAGCAGGCTATTGCTCGATCTTGGGTTCCATCCGCAGACCGGCGAGTTGCTTGTGGTCGATTACCAGGCCGCGAAGGTCTGGGTCGTCGATCCCAACACGGGTGCCGCATCCGTTTTCATGACGGTCACGGGTAATAATCCCGGCCTCGACGGGATGACGTTCGACGCTGCGGGCAACGTGTACGTGACCGACTCTCACCAGGGCATCATCTGGAAAACTGGACCGGGCGGCGGCGAAGCATTCGCGTGGGTCAAAAGCCCACTGCTCAGTCCGGCAAGGCCAGCACCGCGCATCGGCGCGAATGGTTTGGCGTTCAATAACGAGCGGACAGCGTTGTTCGTCGCCAACACAGCGAACGACACGATTGTCAAGATACCGGCGACCGGGTCGACGCTTGAACCTGGCACGCCTGAGGTCTTCGTCAATCGCGTCGGCGGCGGACCTGACGGCCTGATCATTGACGAGCACGATAACATCTGGACCGCGTGCAACCAGTCCAACGAGATTCTCGTACTCGAACCGACGCAGGGGCGAGTGATTGCAAAGCTCGGCGATTTCGGCGGAATCGATCGCGAGGGGGCGCCCATAGGCTTTCTCTGGTCGAATAGCCTCGTATTCCGCGGGGATGAGGTTCTTGTCACCAACCTTTCGCTCGATTTTGGCGCGGTCGTTTCGCAGTCTGAACGGACAATCGATGGACCGTGGGCTCATCAGGTGAAGGTCCACACCATCTCGAAAATCAAGAGGCGGATACCGGACATTTACTAGAAGTGACCGGATGCGCTCAAGAGTCCATGCCCAAACGGGGACTGGATCCGCGCCATAAGATGCCCGGTCCTTTTACCGCACATTCTCGATCGATCCCAGAAGTCGCTCTTCGCTCTGAGGCCGCGCGACTTCTCGGCACATCCCAGGGTGGGTGCGATCCCAGCCTCGCCTTCGAACTGCGGTACGCGCGCCCGAGCTCCTCGTCATTCGGGCACATGAAGCGCAGGTGTGAATTGGACTAACCAGATTGCTTTCATGGAGATGGGCCGCCAGGTACGGATTCCATCGTCGGGACGATGCGGGCCATAAAGCGCTGGCGTGTGATGGCGATTTTACAGATATGTAGTACTAAATATGTCGGCACATCGAACATGTAATCGACATGAAGATGCCTGGTCAGGACGATCACTGGGAGCGAGGAGATATTGATGAAGCAAGCGCCGATAGGAGGCAGCATGCGTGCGATCAGCCGGGGAATTTGCGGTGCTACGTTGGTTCTTGCCGCAGGCCATGCAGTAGCGCAGTCGAGTGTGACGTTGTATGGGGTGGTCGACGTTTTTGGTCAGTATCTTAACAACGGTGGGACTCATTCGTTTTCCGAAAGAAGTGGCGGCTCTTCAGCGTCCCTTTTGGGGTTCAAGGGAAGTGAGGACCTCGGCCGCGGGTTGACGGCCGAATTCGCCCTCGAGAGCGGCTTCAACGTGAACAACGGGACGTTCTTCGCGGACAGCAATGCGCTCTTCTATCGTCAGGCGTGGGTCGGGTTGAGTCACGCTGACTTCGGTTCGCTGACCTTCGGTCGTCAGTATCAACCGAGCTTCAAGGTCGTCTACCCCGTCGACCCCTTTCGCATCAATGAAGTGATTTCGCCGCTCGCCGCGGCCGTCCTCGCAATTGACCGAAACACCTTGTCGACGCAGTACACCACCGGACGCACCAGCAATTCGATCAACTATCAATCGCCGAATCTGGGCGGTTTCACGTTCAACGCGATGTACGCGTTCGCCGCTACGGTCACGCAGCCTTTGCCGTCCACGTCGGGGAATTTTCTCGATGTATCGGCAACCTATTCTAACTATGGCCTGTTTGCTGGTTTCGGATACCAGTATCAGCATGCTGGACAGTTGAGCTTTCCCGGACTTCCTGGCCGCCTGGATCTGGTTGGAACGGCTCACTACACGGGGGCATTGGCTTACCGGTTCGGTATCGTGAACCTGCAGTTCGCCTATCTGTACGTGCAACCCAAAGACGCCGCAGCGGGTTCACTCGCGGCCCGTCTTGGTACGGTCCATTCCGTCAGCATTGTTGAGGTGGGGGCGACGATTCAGGCGACGTCGCAGGATGCCATCCAGATCGCCGTAATTGAACGTAATGTGCGCGGTTCACACGACAACACGCCCGGAATAGAAGTGGGCGCGGAACATAGCCTTTCGAAGCGCACGTTCGTGTACATGCGGGCCGGCTATATGAAGAACAATGGAGGCGCGACGACGAGCTGGCCCGGTATCGCCGTGACCGAACCCAACGCGTCGCAGACGCTGGTGCTCATGGGCGTGACGCACCGGTTTTAGCCGACATATGTTCGCGGACCGGCGACCAATCTGCTCGGGGAAGAGGACAGTGATTTTTAGTCGGCTCAGCCGCGCCTGGTACCTGGGCGCATCGCCACTGCATGCGCGCGATTGACGCGGCCGATCTTGCGCTCGAACTTGTGATCGAGCGTGCGCAGTCGCGCCGGACATTTGGCAAAGCACTGCATGAGCATGGCACGATCGGAGAATGGATCGCCAAGTCAGGCGCCGAAATCGACTAGGCCAGGGTGCTTGTGCTGGTGGTCGATCACATCGACGGCAACGCGCTGGCTCGCAAGCTCCGCGAGGTCGGATTCGTGGCGGATGCGTGCGTCAAGCAACTGTTCAAGTAGCGCAACCTCCACACTGCGTGGATTTTCCGCTCGTGTCAGTGTGGAGGCGATGGTAGTCGTTGCGACTCCCGGATTGGCAAAATGCCCATCAAATTCAAATAATCGAAACGAGCGTTCGAATTTGCTCGTGGCTGCGGGTGCGCGGGAGTGTTGGAATGGTCGTCGGGTATCGGCCAACTTCAGCCAGTGGCCTGCGCCCCGATGCAGACGTTCGAGCGTCTCCTGCGCCCAGACAACGGTCATTCATGCGGCGACCGCTCATGTTGCATTGTCGGCCATTGCGGTCCTTCGTACCTCAGCGAGTTCGACCTAACGCGAATGGCCGGTTCCGGGCACTCCGAACAGGCGCTATCGAATCGTTTCAGCCATTGGACTTTCTCGTAAGCAGACGACCACGCCGATACAGGGAATGGGCGCGTCGGCGCGAGACGCTGTAGATGGTACGCGAGTACGCCCGCACCATGCGTGATGCCTACCGACCAACGCTCCCCTATCAGGGTCGCCCGGGTCATCGAAAAATTTGAGGTGGTCGACTGCGATTCTAGCCGGGTCAGTTCGTCTTAGATCTAACAACAACGGGGATTCGTAGTCCAATCCGTCTCCGAGTGTCGACCACGGATGCAAAACTATTTCCCGAGGTGGATAAGAAAATAGAGAGGTTACCGCCAATAGCGTTACCTAGGAGAAGCGATGCTCCCGCTCATTCTTGGACCAAGATACAACATCCGCGTCACCTGCGATGCCAGCCCCAGCAATGACCGAAGCGAATCGACAATACAAGTCGATCCGACGAACCCGTACCACATGGTCGGATCGTCCAAACGCTTCACCGACCCGCACACCTATGCATTTTCGCTGGCCGCGTATTCGACATTTGACGCGGGTCGATCGTGGCAGGAGGCTGCGCCGCTCGGGCTCCTCGCGGGCTGGGACGGAGTTTCGGATCCCACGGTCGCCTTCGACGATGTTGGCGGCGCCTATCTCGTCGCCCTTCCTTTTCAAGGCGCCAATCCGATCGCGATCGCCGTCTATAAGTCTACGGACGGCGGTTTGACCTGGTCCGCTCCGAACCTCATTCATTCGGCGCTCGGCGATGACAAGCAGTCGGCCGCGGGCGATACCAATCCCGGCAGCCCCTATCATGGCCGCATCTACGCCGCCTGGGACGGCCCGGGTGGCATGCTCTTCGGGCGCACGATCGACTACGGCACCAGTTGGCGCGGGACCGGAGCGAACCCGGTCGGAACGTCACTTGCTCCGGCCTCGTTCGCGCCGCAGGTGGTCGTGGCCGCAGACAGTAGCGTCTACATTTTCTTCATAGCCGGTGCCGACCTCCAGTTCGTCAAATCCACTGATGGCGGGGATTCGTTCTCGAACCCGGCCACGGTCGCGAGCGGGATCACGGCCTTGCCCGGGCAACTGCCCGGTGGCACGTTTCGGACGCCGACGGTCTCGACGGTCTGTGTCGGCGTCAACGCGACCGACCTGGTTGTTACCTGGCCCGACTATCGACAGGCGGTCGCCCGCATCTACTATGCGCGCTCTACCACGGGTGGCGCCGTCTGGCAGGCGGGCAGCGGTTCCGGCATGCCGCTGATGAGCGCAGGCGCCGTCTCTGCCCCGGATCAACACGAGTTCCAGCCTCAGCTCGCCTGCACGCTGCAGGGCGACGTCGGGTGCGCTTTCTATCTCTTCGGGCCAAAGGGAGGAGGCACGACGCCGCTGATCGACGTTGTCCTGACAGCGTCGGCCGACAACGCGGCGACCTTCGTGGATCGGGCCACGGTCACCGAGATGCCATGGGACCCTACAGTGGATGCTGTCTGGGCCCACGGAGATCCCAACGTAACCTTCATTGGCGATTACTTCGGTCTGGCCGCGAGCCAGCTCGGCTTCTTCCCATTGTGGATGGACACTCGCACCGGAACCCAGGAAATGTTCACGGCACGCGTCGCGGCCCGGCCCGCGAACGTCTACATCCGCGACTCCGCGAGCGACACAGGAACGGTACCGTCACCCGGCAACCACTGGGAGGCGCCGGATCTGATCGTACGCCGCCAGCAGGACGGCAACGCCATCTGGGTCGATCAGGATCTGCTGCGCGACGGCGTGACTGATCATTTCATCTACGGCAAGATCACCAACCTCGGACCCAATCCCGCGGAGAACGTCACGCTCGCCGTGACAGTAGGCAACTATCCCGCGCTTGATGCGTTGCCCGGGCTGGAGTTTCGTTATCCGCAGGATTGGTATCCGGGCGACTGGCAGACGGCGGCGGTCCAGCAGAGACACCTGTACCTCGGCGAGAGTGCGTCGATGAATCTGGCGGTGGGCGCCACCCGTATCTTCGGACCCATTCGCTGGCCTGCCGCACAGATTCCTCAAGAGGGCACCTGGCACCCATGCCTCCTGGCAGAGGCGCGCGGCAACAATAACGACTCAGCAGGCGGTACCGATGGCGCGCCGGTGTCGGTCGCCCCCGGTACGTGCGATTACGGCAGCTACTTCTGGGGCGACAACAACGTCTGTCAGCGCAACCTGTCATACGCCCATGTCTTCGCGGCCGCCGACAGCCTGATCGAGTTGCCCTTCATCATCGGCAGCCCGTACAGTCACGCGACGCTCATCGAGGTCATCGTCCACAAGGGCCACAGGCTGGCCGATGTTCCCATGAAGCTCGCCGTCCTGCCCCCGAGGAAAGGGGAGAAACAGCCTTTACCGACCGAGAATCACATGCACGGGGCCGAGTTTTCTGGCAAGCACTGGAACCTGACCCATCGAGTGGCTGGAGTCGGCTTTACGGTTGCGCCAGGGCAGACGCTTCGCATGAAGCTGTCGCTGAAGCTTCCGAAGGAATTCGATCTCGACGCGCCGACAAGGCTGACGATCTTCCAGCGCAATGACAGCCATGTCACCACCGGCAGCGCCATCCTGGAGCTCGTTCGCGGCCACGATGAGGACGCGAACCACGAACGGAAACAACGTGATTCTTCGACGCGCAAAAAAGGGCGATGACGCCGCGCACCATCGGACTCCAGCTTTTACTGCACGCACTTTACAAAATCGTCCTGCCTGCACGGTTTTGTTTACACGTGATTTTGCGAGGCGCCTTTTCCGAGCTGGGCTGTCGGGCTCCATCGGCCAGCTGTTACCGCCTGGGGCTTTGTTCATTCTGCTGGTCGTGTCTTCGTGACCACCCCATGAATGAAGGTTTCGCGCCGGGCGATCACTCGACCTTTCGAATAATCGATAAGGGGGCATCATGTCGAATATCCAGGTCACGCACGATACGAGCGTGAATAACGCGAGAAGCGAAAGCAATATCGCAGTCAACGCCAATAACCCGAAGCAGATCGTAGCGGGGTCCAAGAAGTTCGGGGACATTCACAATTACGACTTCATTCTGGCCACCGAATACTCCACGGACGGTGGCATCTCATGGCATGATTCGGCCGCCTTGACGCTATCCGGTTTTACGCTGCTCACCGACCCTGCGCTTGCCTGGGACGATGTGGGAAACGTCTATCTGGTCGGTCTGTCGGGCAACAATCCGCCGACCTTCGACACCGTCGGGATCGTGATCTACCAGTCATCGGATGGCGGACAGACCTGGAGCGCTCCGCTGCCGATCCACAACAGCGCTGGCGATGACAAGCAGTGGGCGGCAGGAGACACGAATCCGTCGAGTCCGTTTCACGGCCGCGTCTATGCAGTCTGGGACGACGGATCCGACATGCGGTTCGCACGCACCACGGACCATGGTGTAACCTGGATCGGTGCGGGACCTGGCGCGACACCCGCGGGGACGGTGCTCGTCAATGATTCGTTTTCACCGGACATAAGAGTCGCGGCCAACGGTGACATCTATATCGTCTGGATCGCGGGAAGCGAGATCAAGATGATCGTGTCGACGGACGGGGGCGACAGTTTTACGCCCGCCGTGTCGCCGGCCGCGGGCGTGACGACGCTCAATGCCGGATTGCCGGCCCCTCATGGGTGGCCGGTGTTTCCGGGCGGAAACTTTCGCGTGCTGACGATCCCATCGGCCAGCGTCTTCGGGAGCACGGTCGCCGTGGCATGGGCCGACTTCCGCGAAGGCGTGTCCCGTATCTACTGCGCAGTGTCGTCTGACGGTGGCGCCAGCTGGCCCACCGGTCTCTCGGGAAAGCCGTTGCTGGCAGGACCGCTACCCTCGGGTTTGCAGCACTTTCACCCGCAGATCGTCATTGATCCCAACGGCGTGATCGGGTGCGCCTTCTACGAGTTCGGCCCCAAGCCGTCGACGCCACTCATCGATGTCATGATCGCCCAGTCGGTTGATGGCGGGATCTCGTTCGATCGTGCCACCGTGACGGACCAGCCATGGGATCCGGCCATCGACGCACCGTGGTCCCATGGAGATTCCAACGTCACCTTCATTGGTGACTACTTCGGGCTGGACGCCAGCACGCGGGGATTCTATCCGCTCTGGACGGACACGCGGACTGGTATCCAGGAACTCTGGACCGACATCGTGCGGGCCCGTGCACTGCTCAAGATTCCGCCCGGCCTGTATGGGCAAGTCGCCCAGATTTTGGACGGCATCATTCAGGACGGCGGTGGCGACGAGATCGTGGGCGGGCATATCGTACATATTCCGCCCTGGGGACCCGAACTGGATATTCTGCTGGGTGTCGCGATCCAGCGGATCGCCACGCTTGTCGCCAGCCCCGGGGGTATCGGCATTCAGAGAGCAGCCATGGCCATGGTGGCGCACGTAGCTCAACAGGAAGTAAAGCGTCTTGAAGGCAAAGGATAGGCGACCAGCGCGCGGTGCGAGAGTTCACCAACGTGCTGACTTATATCGTGGCGACGGCTGCGGGTCTGCGTCCGCATTTTCGCGCGATGCAAGACTACCTCGGATAGACGTGCGCAGCTGTGCGTCAGCGTGAGCGGCGTGCGCGATCCACCGTATCGACGGCGGTGGATCGCGTTGCGTCGGTGGCGGTGCGCTTCAGATCTGACGGGCGCGATCGAGTCGGCCCGTTTGCGCAGGCGCGAGCAGTGCGGATCCGTGCGCAGGCGCGCACGAAAAGGATAGGGAGCGACGGAGATGGCCAACATCCAGGTGACTCGCGGTGCAAGTCCGAACGACGCGAGAAGCGAAAGCAGTCTCGCCATCAACCCCAACAATCCGCTGCAGTTGGTTGCGGCGTCGAGGAAGTGCAAAGACATCGCCGCCTATGATTTCACCTCGGCGACGGTCTATTCCACCGACGCCGGCATCACATGGCACGATTCCGCGAATCTGGCAACGCCCGACTGGACTGGCGTTTCCGACCCGGCGCTTGCGTGGGACGATAGCGGCAACATCTTCCTCGTGTGCGCCGCGATAAGGAATCCGCCCGCGATTGACTACGTGGGGATCGCCGTCTACAGGTCTTTCGACGGGGGACAAACCTGGAGCGCGCCGAGCCTCATCCATGCGAGCGCCGAGGACGAAAAGCCATGGGTTGCCGGCGATGCCGGAAGTAGCGCTTTTCACGGCCGCGTCTACGCTGCCTGGGACGATGGCGTGAGCCTGCGCTTCGCGCGCACGCTGGATCATGGAATCACCTGGATTGGGATCGGAACTGATCCAGCAGGCAGTATCCTCGCCAGTGACACCCCCTTCTCGCCTGAGATCAACGTAGCTGCCGACGGAACCATCTACATCGCCTGGACCGCAGGAAGTGAAATCAAGATGATGGTGTCCTCGGACGGTGGCAATAGTTTCCATCCGGTAGCGTCGCCGGCCACTGGCATCACGACACTCGAGTCATCGCTACCGCCCTGGAAACCTCATGGCTGGCCGGTCCTGCCCGGAGGGACCTTTCGGGTATTTACCCTGCCTACGGCCTGTGTGTCGGGACAGACCGTGCTCGTCGCGTGGGCCGATTACCGCGAAGGTGTCTCCCGCATCTACTACGCGCTGTCCACGAATGGTGGCGCCGGCTGGGACACCCCTCCCTCCGGACGGCCACTCCTTACCGGTGCGCTCGCCGCGAACCAGCAACACTTCCACCCGCAGATCATTGCTAATCCGAAGGGCGTCATCGGATGCGCCTTTTATGAGTTCGGGCCAAAGGCGAGTACCTATCTTATTGACGTGATCATGGCCCAATCGTTTGACGGCGGGGTGTCGTTCAATCGCTTTACCGTGACTGACCGTCCCTGGGACCCGACCATCGACGCACCCGTCTCGCTCGTGGATCCAATCGCGTCGTTCATCGGCGAATACTTTGGCCTCGACGCGAGCACCAATGGGTTCTATCCGCTCTGGACAGACACCCGGACGGGCATTCAGGAACTCTGGATGGATATCGTGCCGCCTCATCCGCAGGTGGAGGTGCCGTCCGGCATTTATGGGCAGGTCGCGCAGATCCTGTTCGGCATCATCCAGGACGGCGGCGGGGACGAGATCGTCGGTGGACATCTCGTTCACATTTCCCCGTGGGGGCCCGAGTTAGACATTTTGCTCGGCGTTGCAATTCAACGGATCGCCACTCTCGTCGCTAACCCAGAGGGCGTCAAAATCCAGAAAGCCGCCATGACCATGGTGACCAGCGTGGCCCTTCAGGAAATCGGGCGGCTCGAAGTCAATAGATAGCTGATCATGGAATGCGCTCGTGGGGCTGGGCCGTTTTGCGACGTCAACTTACCTGGTTTCCGGAAGGGGCGGATATCCAACACCTGTTCCCGGGTACTCCCAAGACCTTCAATGCCAACTCAAGACGGGGGTTGCCCGTGCGCTTACCGGTCGGCAGCTCTTGGCCGCTGTGCGAACTTCGCGAACGACCGCTTACGCGGAACACGAGAGGAGGCAACGGGGTCGATAGCGCCGAGTCGCTTTGCTCGGGAGCGGTCATTCCAAAAAGCTGCTTCCGGGAGAGCGCGAATGGCAGGTATGGCCGAGGACTCGCCGGCCGCTGCAGATAAAGGGATGACTGTTGTACGCTGAAAGCGGCCGTACAGGTGACGCCGGGCTCTATGTCCGTAGTGGGTCGACTAGCGACGATGAGGCGCAGAACTTGACAAGGTTCACAGTTCAAGGGTGCTAGAGCGGCGAACGATAGATCGAAAACCTTTTGATCGCGCCAACGCTTTTTTTGCGCTCGAGATGAGCGTAGTTACCCAACCACTGCTGCCGGCGTCGACGAACAAGAAAGTCAAGAAATGTGCTTTCATGGCGATTTCAACCCAGTCTCAATGCCCTAATAACGCGAGGTCGTATGCAACTGGATATGAGTGAAGCGATTCCGATACCAAATTTGGTATAGTAGTCTGACGATTTGCCGCCCGTCTGCGACAACATGATGCTTTTGCTTTTCCAAACTTTATTGCCGAACGTTCCAAACTTTATTGTCGCGGCACAATTGCCGGTTACCGCTTGCCGACGGATGTCGTGACCGGCTGCAGTCGCGATTGAAGAGAGTAGCGAAAGATGAAAGCCCTCCAATGCGAGGGCTTTCTCTTTTTTGAGGCAATTGGAAGGCGAGGGATGGGTGCCTGCGCTCGCTTACCAACGGGGGTGCCCTTCCTGCGCGCTTGTGAAAGAAGTTTTGTCACCGTTGGTAACTGCGGTGGAGCGGACGCGAAGGTGCGTTACCTGCGGTGCTGGACTACGACGCTCGGCGCAGCCGGAGTCGATTGCGCGAACACGGGCGCGCTGCAGGCGACGCAAGCTGACGCGGCGGGATCGTTTGACGCGAGTGTAGGCCGCGCGCCTTGTCAGTTGATTGGTAGCTGATTTACAAGTATTCCCTGATATAACGTAGCCGGTCACTGCGTCGACGCACAGCCGGCGCGAGGCAAGCCGGCCGCGCAAAAAACTTTCTGTAACGAAGCCGTAACCACGGAATTTTGCGATTAGCCTAACGTTTGAATTCCAATCCTCCGAAGTGCACTACCATGATTTCCAGCAATAAAACGCTCAACCTGGCGATTCCCGCGGCCGTCACCGCACTCGCGTTGGGCGGTTGCGCAGTGGCGCCGCCGAGCGGCCCAAGCGTGGTCGCGATGCCGCATAGCGGCGAGCCTCTGAGCCAGTTCCAGCAGAACGACTACGCGTGCCGCGATTACGCGAACCAATCGACGAATCCGTCCGGCGCGGCGCAGGCGGCCACCACGAATAGCGTGAACAGCGCGGCGCTCGGCACGCTCGGCGGTGCGGCGATTGGCGCGCTGCTCGGTGCGGCGGCGGGCGACGCCGGCGCGGGCGCAGCGATCGGCGCGGGCGGCGGCCTGCTGATCGGCGGCGCGAACGGCGCGAACGGCGCCCAGTACTCGGCCGCCAGCATGCAGGCCCGCTATGACACC
Source organism: Paraburkholderia sp. WC7.3g (assembly GCF_050436345.1). Lineage (NCBI taxonomy): Bacteria > Pseudomonadati > Pseudomonadota > Betaproteobacteria > Burkholderiales > Burkholderiaceae > Paraburkholderia > Paraburkholderia sp. WC7.3g. Next base: position 3,877,094 of record NZ_JBNDMA010000002.1, on the reverse strand, counting down.
GCCTACGCCCAGTGTATGACCTCGAAGGGCGAGACGATCGCTCAGCCGCAGCCTTACTATTCGACGCAGCCGGTGTATCTCGCGCCCCGTCCCTATTACGCGCCGCCTCCGCCGGTTATGTATGCGCCTTATCCGGCTTACTGACCGGCGGCAGGCCGAACTTGCTTATCTTGCATTGTCGGCTGGCCGGTAGCGTCTAACGACGATCGTCAAACTGCGTCGCCGTTCACGTCGGGTTGTCCGTTGACGCCGCTTTGCGCGGACGACGGCTGCGAGACGCCGTTTTACGGGCGGTCTTGCTGGCGGCCTGAGGCGCTTCTTCCGAACTGACTGCCGGAGCAGGGGCCTCGGCCGGCGCTGCGATCTCAGGTACTTCATCGATCGTACGCGGCGCACTTTTCTTCACTTTCCTCGCGGCCGTTTTGCGCGATGTTCGCTTTTTGGCGCTTTGACGTTGCGCGGGTTGGTCGCCGTCGATGGACTGATCGGCTTCGTGGCTGGAGACGACTTGTTCAGCGGCTGTATCTACTTCTGCTACCTGTTCAGTGGCGAATTCGTGCGGGAGCCGCGCGTGTTCATGCGGTTGTTGCCGGTGGATCTGTTCGGCGTGTTCCGCGTGTTCGGTGGGCGTCGGTGTGGTCGCCGCGGGTTCTTCGTCAGCCGTTTCGTGGCGACTGCTCCTGCCATGCGCATCCTCCTGCTGACTCCGGCTCGCCTTGCGATTGTTGCGGTCCTTGCGCCGCGACTTGTGCTTGCCACCCGACTCAGAAGCGGCCGCGTGCGCGGCCTGCGCTTCATACGAATGTTCGGCTGACTGTTCAGCCGATACCGCTCCAGCCGACCCCGTTTCAGCAGACTCCGTCACGGATTCGCCGACGGTTTCGCTTGCAGTTTCACTCGCGACGTTCATAGTTGCGCTTCGATAAACGTACGCGCCTGACTTCTCGTCGCGGCCGAATTCGAGCAGCCCGCGCGCTTGCGCTTCTTCCAGCAGATTGCCGAAAGCGCGAAAACCGTAGTACGTCTCGTTGAAATCCGGTTTGCGCCGTTTGATCGCGTTCTTCAGCACCGACGCCCAGATCTTGCCGCTGTCGCCACGTTCGGAAGCGAGCGCGTCGAACGTCTGCACCGCAATTTCAACGGCCTTGCTGCGGCGCTTCTCGAGATCCTCTTTGGGCGGGGTCTTCTCTTCATCAGGCGTACGTTTGGCGGCCTGCTGGGCGCTTTGCTGCTGGCGCGACGATTCGCGCCTCGCGACTGCGCGCTGACTTTCGCGGACGAGGTCGTCATAAAAGAAGAATTCGTCGCAATTCGCAATCAGCAGATCCGACGTGGACTGTTGCACACCGACGCCAATTACCTGTTTGGCGTTTTCGCGCAGCTTCGATACGAGCGGCGAGAAATCCGAATCACCACTGATAATGACGAATGTATTGACGTGCGACTTCGTGTAACAGAGATCGAGCGCATCGACGACGAGCCGGATGTCGGCGGAATTTTTGCCCGATTGGCGCACGTGCGGAATTTCGATCAGCTCGAAATTAGCCTCGTGCATTGCCCCTTTGAAACTCTTGTAGCGATCCCAGTCGCAATATGCTTTCTTGACGACGATGCTGCCCTTTAGCAGCAGGCGTTCGAGCACCAACTTGATGTCGAACTTGTCGTACTTCGCGTCGCGCACGCCGAGCGCGACATTTTCGAAGTCGCAAAAAAGCGCCATGCTGACGTTTTCGTTGGATGACGCCATGTGTATCTCCATTGAAGCGATCGTCGAACGCGACGAATCGCGACATGATAGCGATTCCAGCGAAGGTGAGCAGCTTTTGTGGCGCGCTCGCACCGGTCGGCAGGTGGAGATTTGCAGCAAGCAGTCCGACCGGCAGCCCAACCGGCGGTCCGGCAAGCGGCTCCATGTCAGTCCCGTTACATGGTGTCGCGACGACCTGCGTTATTCCACGTCGCGCGGGCTTCCAGCACGTCATCGATCAATCCGTATTCCCTCGCTTCGAGCGCCGACATGAAGTTGTCGCGGTCGGTGTCGCGCGCGATCTCTTCGATGCTGCGTCCGGTGCGCTCAGCCATCATCGCATTGAGACGCGCTCGCACATACAGCACCTCCTTCGCCTGGATCTCGATGTCCGCCGCGGTGCCCTGACCGCCGCCGGACGGCTGGTGAATCATGATGCGCGCATTGGGCAGCGCATACCGTTTGCCACGTTGACCCGCGGTGAGCAGGAAGGTGCCCATGCTCGCGGCAAACCCCGTGCACAAGGTCGAGACCTCTGGCTTGATGAACTGCATGGTGTCATAAATTGCAAGGCCGTCATATACCGAGCCGCCGGGCGAGTTGATGTATAAAGAAATATCCTTGTCGGGGTTCTCCGATTCGAGAAACAGCAGTTGCGCGACGATCAGACTGGCTGACTGCTCGTTCACGGGCCCGACAAGGAAGACGATGCGCTCGCGCAGGAGGCGGGAGTAGATGTCATAGGCGCGCTCGCCCCGGCCGGATTGTTCGATCACCGTGGGCACAAGGCCCAGGCTTGAGACAGAGGGGTAACTGGAAGGCATGGATTCCTCGTTCAGAATGGACGTGCGCCGGTTATTGCTCATTTGACGAAGCAGCGGCCGTCGTTGTGACAGCAAATTTTTTGCGCCGCGCTGTCACATCACCAGCTGCCCATGCGTCAAGCTCAGGAATACCGGACATGGCGAGTACCTGAATCATGCTGCCGGTACGCAACTGCTTTTTCACTATGCACCATCGGGAGGTCTACGCATGACGGAGCAGGGAATCGACAAGGCATCCAGTTTCGAGGCCGCGCGCGCCCGTCTGCTGGCGCTCGCATACCGGATGCTCGGCAGTCGCGCGGAAGCCGAAGACGTGGTGCAGGACGTCTGGCTCAAATGGCATCTGGCCGATACGCAGGCGGTGCAAACACCGGTCGCGTGGCTGACCACGCTAACCACGCGCACGGCGATCGACCGTCTGCGGCACGCGCAGCGCGAGCGAGCGTCGCAGGCTAGCGGCTGGCTGCCGGAGCCGTGGCTCGACGAGGTCGCGCCATCTGCGGAGGAGTTGGCATTGCGCGCGGCGGATATGTCATATGGCGTGATGCTGCTGCTCGAACATTTGAAGCCAGACGAACGTGCGGCGTTCGTCCTGCATGAAGCGTTCGAGTGCGATTATGCGGAAATTGCGTCGATTCTCGAGCGCAAACCGGCCGCTTGCCGGCAAATGGTTCACCGCGCCAAGGAGCGTCTGAAACGTGCCGGCGCGCCGTTGGAGCGGCCAGATCCAGCGGTGCATGGGCGAATCGTCGAGCGTTTGCGCGCGGCGCTCGAAGCCCAAGACCGGGTGGGCCTGCTGCAGCTTTTCACCGACGCGCCGCAACTGATCAGCGACCTACCTTTGTACGTTCCGCCCACGCAGTTCCCCGCGGTCAAGCCGGCGCTGCATGCACACGGTCCAACACCCAACACCGAAGCACAGCGCGCCTGCGAATCGGTTTCAGTTCCGAAGTGGATGGCCGCGATCACATCGCTCGCACAACAGGCGAGCCATGCCGAGGTGGTGTCGATGGCGGGTGCTGTGTGTATCGCGTTGTTCTGCGACGGCGACATCGTCGGGTTAATCGACGTGGTGACGGATGGCACAACAGAACTTTCGGCGAGAATCGTCTCCCTGCGCATCCTCACCAGCGCCACGCATTTGCAGGCGGCTAACCAGATGTTGGGCCGTGATGCGGTCAAGGAACTGCTTGTCCGGATCAAGGACCATCCGAGGGCATCAGTTACGGTGAGCCGCGACTTCCCAGTTGATGTCGACGCATAGCACCTGCGTACCATGCGGCGTGTGCGCGGCAATCGACGCAGTGACGCACAGATGGGCTTCGTTGATCGACAGATACGGCGGCGTCAAATTTACGCGCCCCGGTTGACGCATCGCCTGAATGAAGTACGGGCGGCGCTCCCAACTCGCGCCTTCGGAATGCAGCAGGGGGCTGAAGCGCTTTGCGCGTTGCGAGGTGCGGCCCGGCGGCAGCACGTTGTCGCCGATCTGCCGGCCCGAACCGTCCAGGACAAAGCAGCGCGCCGTTTCTCCCAGCGCGAGCAGGGCTGCGCTCGCCTGTGTGATTGATTCCCCGGCAATCAAATGCGCGGCGGCTGCCTCGAGCGCGGCAACATAGGGTGCGAGCCGCGCGGACTGTGCTTTCTCTCGAGCGGCAACGCGTTCGCGCAGCGAGGCGGAGAGCGAATCCATCAGGCGCGCTGCGACTTGCGGCTTGACGGGGTCGACGCTCGGGCCCGCGAAAAAGGCGCCCTGGACAAAGTCGACATTGCATTCGAGCGCGATCAGCGCATCGCGTTCCGTGCTCAGCCCGCCCATCAGCACCAGTTGCCCGGACTCGTGCAGCAGAGAGACGAGGCCCGGCAGAACGCGCTCGATGTGCGAGTGTTCACTCGCTTGCGCGAGGATGCAGCGGTCCAGAGTGACGATGTCCGGCCGCAGATTCCACACGCGGTCGATGTTCGAATGCTTGGCGCCAAAGCCGTCGAGCGCGATCAGGAAACCTGACTTGCGCAGCGAATCGACGATTTCGGCGAAGCGCGTGGTCTCGCCGCCGGCCTGTTCGGATACTTCGAGCACCACGCGTTGCGGCGGCAGGCCAAGCGTCTTCAGGCTGGCAAGCAGCGCGTCACCGTAGCTGGTGTCCATCAGTGCGGCCGGATGCAGGCTGAGGAAGAGCCATTCGTCGTGGCTGTCGAACGCGTTGAAATTGCCGAGGTGCAGCGATTCGGCCAGCCGTCCGAGTTCCAGCAGGTCGCCGCGTCGCGCGGCCTGCGTAAAGACTTCATGCGAGGGCACTTGCGTCTCATGCTCGTCATGGACCCGCAGCGACGCGTGATACCCGATTGCTCGTCGGTGCGATACCGAGAAGACCGGCTGAAACACGCTGAAAATGGTGTAGCCGCCGTACAGAACGGTACGCCGGGAGCCTTCATCGCCGGTCATCGGGCGTGGGGGCTGGAAGCCGGGAGGATCGAGTTCGATCATGCTCATCATGTCAGTCGTGTGGAAATGGCGGCGCTTGTCGGGCTCTGCAGGAGTTCGCACGCGCAGACCAAGAGTTTACAGGATAGGTGAGCAAGAATTATGCGCATGTACGAACACAGCTTGAGCCTCCACTGGCAATGCCTCGAGGAAACCATTGCGCGCGCGCCGCGGGACGAAGACGGCGACACGCACTTCGCTGGTGCGGGGCGCGCCCTGTTGCCGGTCGGCGGCGCTGTTCAAGTGCACTGCGCGCGGCGCGCTCAAAGCCATATCCAGATGTCTGTTCGCGAGTGCGCGAGGATGCGTCGCCCTGGTTCGTGCGGCCTTCAGGTTCGCTCCGAAGGATCGGTCTTTTTCGCGGGCGTGCGGATGTCCGGCGACAACTGCGCAAAGATCCATGACGAGCAGGCGGTAACGACGCCGACACACAGGAACGTCGCATGAAACGCGGGCAGCGAATTGGCTCCGGTCACGCGTTGCATGATGCCGGTAAAGGTCGTCAGCAACGCGCCGGCCACGGTCACGCCAAGACTCATCGAGAGCATCTGCACGAGCGAAAACAGGCTGTTGCCGCTGCTCGCGCCGCCAGTGCCGAGGTCCTTCAACGTCAACGTGTTCATCGCGGTGAACTGCATCGAGTTCACGCCGCCGAAGATCGCCAGTTGCACGAGTCGCAGCCACAGCGGCTGATTCGTGCTCGTGAGCGCAAAACTCGCCATCATCAGGCCGACGAGAATCGTGTTCGCCATCAGCACGCGTCGGTAGCTGTACTTCAGAATCAGCGTCGTCACGAGACGCTTCGTCGCCATTCCCGCGGCCGCTACCGGCAGCATCATCAGGCCGGCTTCGAATGCGCTGTAGCCGAGGCTCACCTGCAACAGCAGGGGTATCAGGTAGGGCATCGAGCCGCTGCCGATCCGCGCAAACAGATTGCCGAGCAGACCGACGCTAAACGTGTGGATCTTGAACAGATCGAGCGGGAAGATCGGCGCGGGCTCGCGCACCGCGTGCAGACCATAGGCAACGAAGCACGCCAGGCTCAGAATCAGCAGCACCAGCACCGTCGCATGTTGAATGCCGAACTCGGTGCGGCCGTCGAGCGCGAACGAAATCGCCACCATGCCGACCACCAGCAGCAGGTAGCCGCCAAGGTCGAATTTGCCCGTGTGTTCGTTGCGGCTGTCCGGCATGAAGATAAACGTCGCAATGCAGCCCACGATGCCTACCGGCACGTTGATCAGAAAGATCCAGTGCCACGACGCGATCTTGACGAGCCAGCCGCCGAGCGTCGGTCCAATCAACGGTCCGATCAGACCCGGAATCGCCACGAACGACAACGCCGGCAGATAGCGCTCCGCCGGAAAGGTACGCAGCACCGCGAGCCGCCCGACCGGCAGCAACATCGCACCGCCCACGCCTTGCAGAATGCGGAACAGCACCAGTTGATTCAACGTATGCGCGTTCGCACACAGCAACGAGCCCACCGCGAACACGAGGATCGCACTGAAGAACACCCGCCGCGTGCCGAGTTTGTCGGCGAGCCAGCCGGACACGGGGATCATCACCGCCATCGTCAGCGAATAGGCGATCACCACCGATTGCATGCGCAGCGGCAGCTCGCCGAGGCTTGTTGCCATCGCCGGGAGCGCGGTGTTGACGATCGTCGAATCGAGCGTCTGCATGAAGAAGCCGGTGGCGACCAGCCACAGCATCACGGTCAGCGAGCGGGGCGAAGGGCTCGAGGGAATGTCGGGAGCGAGGGCGGGCGGAGTCGGCGGCGTGGACATGAAAAGCGGCTGGGCGCGCCCTGTCGGGCGGGGACTCGCTATTCTAGGGAAAAGCGCAGCCCGGCGCAGCGCGCGGCGGCGTGTTGCGTACCTGCAAGTGCTGCGTCACGGCCAAGCTCCGCGCCGTGTTCACGCATCAGGCGGCAACTGCGCCGCCGCATGAAAAAACGCCTGCGCCCGCGGCTCGTTAGCAAAGGCTACGTGAATCCTGATCCACGGGCTCGCCTCCCGATTCGGCCTGAAGTGTTGCCCAGGCAGCACCGTCACACCGAGCGGCACGGCGCATTCAACCAACCGCTCAGCGTCAGCGACATGAGGCACGCGCGCCCACACGAACTTGCCGCCTGCTGGCTCTTCGAAAATCTCCCAGCCGGCATCTTCGAGGGTTTGGACGGTCGAGCCGAGCGCGCCGCGCATCTGCCGGCGCAGTCGTTCCAGATATTTGCGATATGCGCCGCGCTCCAGCATCGACACCGCCACCGCTTCGGCAAAACGCGAGCAGCCGATGCTCGTCAGCATCTTGATGTCGACCAGATCCTTGATGATCGCGTGATTCGCTACCACGCAGCCGATCCGTAACGACGACGACAGCGTCTTCGACAATCCGCCGATGTAGATCACTTGTTCGAGTTGGTCGAGGGTGGCGAGGCGATCGGTGATCTCGGTCTGAAAATCCGCGTAGATATCGTCCTCGATAATCTGGAAGCCATGCTCACGCGCCATTTGCAACAAACGGAACGCGACCTGCGGTGCGACCGTGGTGCCGGTCGGATTGTGAAATACGGTGTTGATGAGCAGCAATCTGGGCCGGTGCAGCTTCAGTTGCGTCTGCATCGCGTCGAGGTCAGGACCATTGCCGGTGCGTGGAATGCCGATCAGCTTCATGCCGTGCAGTCGCAGCAGCCCGTACAGGTTGTAGTAACCCGGGTCCTCGACAAAGATCGTGTCGCCTGGCTTGAGCATGTAGCGCAGCAGCAGATCGAACGCCTGGCTCGCGCCGTTGGTGATCAGAATCTGCGACGCGTCTGCCTGGATGCCCAACTGGCCGATGCGGCCGCGCAACTGCTCCCGCAAGACTGGGTTGCCAAGCGGCGTCGCGTACTCGACCATGCTCGCCGGATCGGTTCGCGACACGTGGCGGATCGCCTGTGCGATGCCATCGATGTCGCGCCAGCTTTCGGGAATGAAGCCTGAGCTGAGGTTCAGCGTCTCCCCCGGATAGCTGAATTGCTGCATCAAGTGGTCCGACTCGACATCGGCGCGGCGCGGGTCCGATGTGCCTTGGCAGCGCACGTCTGTCGGCTGACGATCGGCGACGTAGAAGCCCGAGCCGTGGCGCGAGTCGACATAGCCGAGCGACACCAGCCGGTCGTACGCCTCGATCACCGGAAAGCGGCTTACGCCGAAGTCTGTGGCGAACTGGCGGATCGACGGCAGCTTCGAGCCAGGATGCGCATTGCGCGAGCGGATCCACGCCGAGACGCCCGCGACGATCTGCTCGGTCAGCGGCACGCCGTTGTCCCTATCGAGCTCGATTTCGAGTTTCATACGCTTGCCTTCCTGCGCCGGCCGCCTAACGCGAATGTTTGAACTTGCGTCGCGCTGGCCATGCCAACTGTTCGGTTTTTTGACTGAACAGTTCCGACGAAACTGTTCGGAACTGTGCATGGGTATCCGATCATCGCACGTCAATAATCGGTACAACAGAAGCTCTTCGAGGAGAACGGCGATGCGAGAAATGCGAGTTTTCGAACTGGAACATGGCGAGCCCGTTACAGCCTGGCGGATCGCGCGTCCGGCGATTTTCAAGGTGGTCAGCGGCAATGTCTGGCTGACCGTCGAGGGCCACCATGAGGATCACTGGCTGGCGGCGGGAGAGTCAATCGAGTTGGCGCGTGGGTCTGTTGCATGGGTCAGCGCGGGGCAGGCTGGCGCGCGTTTCGCGCTGGCGAGCGGCTCGGAACGCAACTTGCCGACGCTGCTATTCGGCTGGCCGATGCCGGGGTGGCTGGCGCGTCGGCCAGGCGCGGTCTGACGCACGGCGAACGGCGAGCCGCCGCTCTGCAGCGCTGACGCGGCTCCGTCGAGCCCCTACGCAGCCCCTCCCGCCTCGTACTCCCCGATATACCGCGCGCGCGGCCGGATCAACCGGCCATCGCGCGTCTGCTCCATCGCATGCGCGATCCAGCCGACCACCCGCCCGAGCGCGAACAGCGTGAACGCGGCGCCGGTCGGCAAGCCGAGCACGCGCTCGATTGCCGCAAGCGCGAAATCCACGGTCGGCTCCGCGCCCGTCGTGTCGCGCACCGCTCGCGCGAGCTGCAGCACCTCGTCGAGCGGTGAGCGGGCCGGCGCGCAGTCGGCGAGCATCGTCAGCAACAGCCGCGCGCGCGGATCGCCGTCGGGATAAAGCGGATGACCGAAGCCTGACAGCGCCGGACCTTGCGCGCCGTGCTCGTGGCGCGCGAGGCGGTTCGCCAGATAGCGGTCCAGCTCCGGCGAGCGCGATGCATCATCGAGCAGCGCGGCGATCCGGATGGTTTCGCCGCCGTGACGCGGCCCGCAGAGCGCCGCAAGCCCGCCCGCGACCGCGCCGAACAGATGCGTGCCCGTCGATGTGATGCAGCGGACCGTGAACGTCGACGCGTTCAGCTCGTGATCGGCGCACGCGACCAGCGCCGCGCGCAGCAGCCCGCTTTGCGGCCGGCTGCGCACCCGCCAGGCCGTCGCGATCTGCCGATGCAACGGTTCGTTCGACGGCGCCGCCGGCAGCATGGCGGCGGCAAGCAGCCGCATCACGGCGCACGCGGTGTCGAGCTGCGCATCGCGGCCGAGCGCCCACACACGCGGCATCTGCGCGGCGGCGGCCGGCAACAGCACGAGCGCGCGATCGAGCGGGGTGCTGTCACGCCATAGCTTCAGCCACGCGGCCCATTGCGCGGGAGCGAGCGGGACGGCGGGCGCAGCGGCGATGCGCCGCGCGCTGCATTCCCACAGCAGCGCCGCGACGTCTTCGATTGACGCACTGCGCGCGAGTTCGATCGCATCGTGCCCGCGATACATCAGGCGGCCGTCTGCGACCAGCGTGATCGACGATTCGAGCACCGGCACGCCCCAGTCGAGCACCTTCTGCGCGACCTTGCCCGCGCGCTTGCCGTCCGCCTTGCGCCGCGCGAGGCGGCGCACCTCGGCGGCATGGTAGAGCCGATGCCTGCCTTGCGCATCCGGCGACGAGCTGAGCATGCCGCGGCTCACGTACGCATACAGCGTCGGCAAGCTGACGCCGAGGGTTGCGGCCGCTTCGGCGGCGCTCAAATAAATCGGGGCTGGCATGAAAGCGTGCGATAACCGAAGAAATCAATATATGTTGATGATCATAATCAAGATTGATTGCGGCCCTGCGCAATTTTAGACTCGATGCACCTGCTTCCACTCAGCGCGGCCAACGCGCCCGATGCCATGACGCCCGAACTCGCCCTCAAGCACATCTGGACTCTGGCCGGCTGCGATCCGGTCGCGCTGCACGGCGTGTCGCTCGCCGGCGCGGACCCGGGCTTGCCGTCGGTCTACCGCGTCGGCACCCTCGCGTCGTCGACCATCGCCGCGACGGGCCTCGCCGCCGCCGAATACTGGCGCTTGCGCAAAGGACGCAGCCAACAGGTGTCGGTGCAGATGCGCCGCGCGCTGGCCGCGTTTCGCAGCGAACGCTATCTGCGGATCGACGATGGGGCGCCGCCCGCGCTACGCGATCCGGTCACCGGCTTCTACGAAACGGGCGACGGCCGCTGGATCCAGTTGCATACGAATTTCGCGCATCACCTGAAGGGCGTGCTCGAGGTGCTCGGCTGTGACAATGGGCGGGAGGCGGTGGCGGCCGCGATTCGCGGCTGGGAGGGCGCGACGCTCGATCGCGCGCTGGCGGACGCGGGCCTGTGCGCCGCATTGATTCGCGCGCCCGACGAATGGGCCGCGCTCGAGCAGGCCCAAGCGGTCGCGCGCTTGCCGCTGTTCGAGATCGAGCGCATCGGTGACACGCCCGCCGAGCCACCGCGCCACGCTGACGCTGACACCGGCAACGACCGCCCGCTCGCAGGCGTGCGGGTGCTGGATCTGACGCGGATCATCGCGGGACCGGTGGCCGGCCGCGCGCTCGCGCATCACGGCGCGGACGTGTTGACGATCAACGGGCCCCATCTACCGAACATCGCGCCGCTCGTGATCGACAATGGCCGCGGCAAGCGTTCGGCACTCGTCGATCTGCGCGACGCGGCCGGCTGCGACACGTTGCGCGGACTCGCGCGTAATGCCGACGTGTTCCTGCAGGCGTATCGTCCGGGCGCGCTAGCGGCGCGCGGCTTCGGACCGGACGAACTTGCGCGGCTGCGGCCTGGCATCGTGTATGTCTCGGTGTGCGCGTACGGGCACACGGGACCGTGGGCGCGGCGACGCGGCTTCGATAGTCTGGTGCAGTCGGCGAGCGGCATCGCGTGGGCCGAGCGCGCGGCGGCGGGTTCGGCCGAGCCGCGGCATCTGCCGTGTCAGGCACTCGATCATGCGACCGGCTATCTGGCCGCGTTCGGGGCGATGGTCGCGCTTGCGCGGCGCTCTCGCGAGGGCGGCAGTTGGCATGTGAAGGTGTCGCTTGCGCAGACCGGGCGCTGGCTGCAGTCGTTCGGGTTGCTGGCCGACGGGCAGCAGGCGCGCGAAGTGTCGCTCGACGATGTGCGTGATTGCGTCGCGAGCGTGCAATCGGAATTCGGGCGGGTGCTCGGCGTGCAGCCCGCGGAGGAACTGGAACAGACGCCCGCGTTTTATGCGCTGCCGCCGGCGCGCATCGGTGCGCACGATGCCCGATGGATCTGATGGTTGCAGCGCGCCCCGACTAGTTGCCCGTCGAGCGGCAGCCTATTTCCTCAACTCCGCCACGAAGTCGTAGTAATCGTTGCGGCAGTACGTATCGGTCAACTCGATCGCCCGCTGATCCGCGGTGTAACCCACGCGCGTGATCAACAGCAACGCCTCGTTCGGCGAGATGCTCATCTGCTGCGCGATCTCATCGCTCGCATTCACCGCGCGGAAGTGCTGCAACGCGCGCACGATGGTCAGTCCGCGATTCTCCAGATACGTGTACAGCGAATCGCCGATCGCCTGCGGATCGGGAATCACCGCGGCCGGAAACGTCGAGTTCTCGACCGCCATCACGATGCCGTCGGCGAGCCGCAGCCGCCGCAGCCGGGTGACCGCGGCGGCCGGCGACAGCCCCAACTGGATCACCTCGTCGCGATTGGCCGGCGAGATTTCGCGCGACAGCCACTTCGAACTCGGCGTGAAGCCGCGCCGCCGCAGCATTTCGCTGAAGCTCGACAGACGCGACAACGGATCTTCATAGCGCGGCGTGATGAAGCTGCCCGCGCCCTGAGTGCGGCGAATCAAGCCCTGCTCGACGAGCAGCGCGATCGCCTTGCGCGACGTGATGCGCGACACGCCGAGCGCCTCCGACAGCACGCGTTCAGAGGGTAGCGCCTCGCCGGCGTTCCAGCGGTTTTCGTGGATCGCGCTGCCGAGCTTGCGGGCAAGTTGAAGATAGAGCGGCGTGTCGTTTTCCGGGTCCGGGCGCAGGTCGCGCCAGCGGTCTTCCGAGGCAGAGGTCATGGGGCTCACGCAAGATGGGCAAGCGGCAATTTTAGAACATCGGCGCGTCCCGTTATAGCGGGCTTTTGCCTGGCGCGCCGCTGTGAGGCCGCCAAGCCGCTAAACTCGTCACTGTGTTTTTCGTAGCAGGCGTTGCGTGGTGAGGCGGCGTGCGATCGCACCGCATCTGCATCGACCCACTTTCGAGGAGTCAGCATGACGAGCAATATCGCGAGCGTGAGCCTGCCTGACGGCGAACGCATTCCGGCGCTGGGGCAGGGCACGTGGGAGATGGGCGAGAAGCGGGCGCAACGCGCGGCGGAAATCGATGCGCTGCGCTGCGGCATCGAACTCGGCATGACGCTGATCGATACCGCCGAAATGTACGGCGACGGCGCGACCGAGTCGCTGCTCGGCGAAGCGCTCGCCGGTTTGCGCGACAAGGTATTTCTGGTCAGCAAGGTGTATCCGCACAACGCCAGCCGGCGCGGCGTGATCGCCGCGTGCGAGCAGAGCCTGAAGCGTCTGAAGACGGACCGGCTCGATCTGTACCTGCTGCACTGGCGCGGCTCGGTGCCGCTCGCGGAGACCGTCGACGGCTTCGAGGCGCTGCGGCGCGCGGGCAAGATCCGCCACTGGGGCGTGAGCAACTTCGATACGGACGACATGGAAGAACTCGTCGCGACGCCGGATGGCGACGCGTGCGCGACCAATCAGATTCTGTACAACGTGGCGCGGCGCGGGCCGGAGTTCGATCTGCTGCCGTGGCTCGCCGCGCGCGGCATGCCGGCGATGGCGTACAGCCCCGTCGATCATGCGCGCCTGCCGAAACGCTCGCCGCTCGACGACATCGCCGACGCGCGCGGCGTCTCGGTGTTTCAGGTGGCGCTCGCGTGGGCGCTGGGCAAGCCCAATGTGTGCGCGATTCCGAAGGCGGCGCGCGTCGAGCATGTGCGGGACAACCATCATGCGTCGCAACTGGTGCTGGAGGCCGGCGAACTCGCCGCGCTCGACGCGTACTTCAAGCCGCCGCGCGGCAAGCGTGTGCTGGAGATGTTGTAAGCGTTGGCGCGAGCGCCGCCCGTTGCGCAGCGGCGGCGAGCGAAGCTGGGAGCGCGGCGGACATCGATGACGCCGCTCGCGCTGACGCGGCGCTCAGGTGCAGGAGTGGTGCTGATGCACGGAGCCGAGCACGGCGACTTCGGCGGGGGTGTGCTGGAGTGCGTCGTCCGGTACCTGGGCGGCATCGGCGAGGAAGTCGTCGACGATCGACGACACCGGCACGTCGCGCAGACACAGCGACACGCGCTGCGTTTCGTTGGCGGGCAGGGTTGAGCGTTGGGCGAGGAACAGCACGCCGTACTGATAGCCGTGGATGATGCCGCGGATCGCGCCGACGCATTGCCCTTGCGCGACATTGTCGTGGCGCTGTTTGCAGTTCTGCACGAGCGAGTAGGCGGAGAAGCTCGGGTCGACTGGTGGCGCCGCTTGGGACAGGGTTTGCGCCATCGGCTGCGCGGGTGTTTGCGCATGGGCGAGCGATGCGAGGCCCAAGGCGGCAACCATCAGCACGGCGGCTGCCGTGCGGGTCGCGGAGGGGGGGACGCTTCGATGCATGTTGTGGGCCCTCATATCGAACGATGAATTTGATATGAGGCGGTCGTCTCGGATTGGTTCCATAACACTCGCACGCAATGGAGGTTGTGTTCCCGCCGCTCACGGCGCGGTTCGCGCGCTCTCCGGGCCATTCCGTCAGCGCGCGCCGATGGCAGGCGGGCCGCTCCGACCGGCCTCGGGCGGTGACGCCCGACCGGGGGATCGGGACGTCACCGCCGTTGCCAGCGGATAGCGGACAGTATGCCGGGACATGTCGCCGGCGGGTAGGGCGCGGGGACCCCCTACCGAGGAAAACGGGCGACGCCTAGTGCCCATTCCCGCCGCCGTTGCCACTGCCGCCGCTGCCGCCACCCTTGCCTCCGTGACCGCCGCCGAAGCCTCCGCCGAAGCCGCCACCGAAGCCGCCACCGAAGCCACCGCCGTTCGAACTGCCATTCGCGCTTCCGAAACCACCGCCAAATCCACCGCTCGGGCCGCCGCTGGAGCCTCCGCAACCGCAGCCGCCGCTCCCGCGGCCGCCGCTGCTTCCACCGCCACTGCTTCCACCGCCACTGCTTCCACTGCTGTTTCCACTGCCACTGCTTCCACCCCCACCGCTGCCTCCACCGCTATTTCCCTTACCGCCTCCGCCCGAACCACCACCACCGCTACCGTTCCCGCTCCCTGAACCCGCCGCCCCGGCGCCGCTGTTGCCGCTTGCGCCAGCACCGCTATTGCTCGACCCCGCCGCGCCGCCACCGCCATTGCCACTGCCGCCACCTAGCCGGCCACAGCCCGGAGCGTCGAGCCCGCCGCAGCCGGCCGGTGCGAACACCGCGGCCGCATCGTCGGCGGCCGTCGCGGTGCCGGCCCCGGCGCCGGACGCCGCGCCGTCGTTCTGCGCGAGCAGCAACGGCGAGGAGTCGCCAGGTTGCGCTCGCAACGCGTCGGCGGGCACCATCCAGCGCGGGATTTCGTCCGTCGATGCCGAGTGCGCGATCTCGCCCGTCAGCGTGGACACCCCCGCAAGGATCATCGCGCCGCGCATCATTGAACAGTAGAACTGATTGAATTTTCCGGTCTTCATCGCGCTTCTCCCCGAGCGAAGGACGGCACTCGCTGCCGCCTTGATAACTGCTCCGGCAGCGGCCGACCTGTCTGCCCGCGGGTTCGTCGCGCCCCGAGTCCGTTCTGTCGAAGTTGTCCGTGCGTCGCTGCCGCGCTGATCGCCGATGTCGCGCCATCGCGTGAGGGCGCTCGTCGTGCGGATGTGCGCGGTGTTGCGCGCCCGGTTTGGCTTCGAAACTCTGGCGACTCATTAGCGATATCCATGCCACGCGTCGCAAAGCCTTGAAGCGACGCGGGCGGTATCGGGATGCGCGGCGGCCACGCCGCAAAACCGCCTGAAAACGTTGCGGCGATGAAACGTGCGGACGCAAAAGCGGGTTTCGGCGCGGGATTCGTTAAGTGGGGCGGTGTGACGCGTGACGCCGCATCCTGCGAAGTAGACGAGGCTCGAGGCGACGCTAGCTGGCGTTTCGCGACGCGTCGTCGGCGTGGCCGCCGTTCGTCGGGTTGCCGGCGTTGTCGTCGCGCGGCTCGCTCTGCAGCTCGCGCAGTGTGGCGACCGGAATATGGCAGCGAATCCGGTGCGCGGAAGGCGAGTTCGCGGCGCCGCCCGCATCGGCGAAAGGCGGGTCCTGCTGCTCACAGATCGCGCCGAGCTTGCGCGGACATCGCGTGTGAAACACGCAGCCAACTGGCATCGCGCCCGGCCACGGCAGCTCGCCCGTGAGACGGATACGCGTACGTTGCCGCGGCTCGCCGGACGCGCCGTCACGCGGCAGCGTCGGCAGCGCGGATAGCAGCGCCTCGGTATAGGGATGCTGTGGCCCATCGAACACGGCCGCCGCCGGGCCGATTTCGAGCAGCCGGCCGAGATAGAGCACCGCGATGCGATCCGACACATAGCGCACCACGTGCAGATCGTGCGAGATGAACACGTAGCTGACGCCGCGCTCGCGCTGCAAGTCGGCGAGCAGGTTCAGGATCGCGGCCTGCACCGACACGTCGAGCGATGAAGTCGGCTCGTCGCACACGACGACGCGCGGTTCGCCGGCGAACGCGCGCGCAATCGCGACGCGCTGCTTGAGTCCACCCGAAAGCTGGCGCGAGTGCGCGTCGAGATAGCGCTCGGGCAGCCGCACGGCGTCCGTCAGCGTCGCAAGCCGCGCGTCGATCTCCGGCCCGCGCAGCGCGGTGAAGCGCGCGAGCGCACGGCCGATCAGCCGCTTGACCGAATGCGCGCGATTGAGCGCCGAGTCCGGATTCTGGAACACGATCTGCAGCGACTTCAGCTGCTCGTCGCTGCGTCGTGTGACGCGTGCGGCGAGCGGCGCGCCGTCGAGTTCGAGCACGCTGCCGGCATCGGGTGCGAGCAGGCCGAGCATCAGCCGCGCGAGCGTCGTCTTGCCGCTGCCCGATTCGCCGACGAGGCCGAGCGTTTCGCCGCTCGCGAGTTCGAGCGACACGTCGTCGACCGCGCGCAGCGGGGCGCCGGATACGTGGAATGTTTTCGACAGGTTGCGCGCCCGCAGGACTGGCGACGAGGGCGCGCGCGGCGGTGCATCGGGGGATGCGACCGGCACCGGCGCCGCGCTCGATGCCGCGCGCGGCAGCTCGATCGCGCGCTCGTGATAATGGCAGCGCGCCATCTGATCGCCGTGCGCGGCGCCGAGCCGATAGGGCGGCGGCGCGTCGCGGCGGCAGCGCTCGTCGGCGAGACGGCAGCGCTCTGCGTAGATGCAGCCTTGCGTGACCGAGCCCGGCAGCGGCAGGCCGCCCGCGATCGTATCGAGCCGCTCGCGGTCCTTGCTGCGCCCGGCCGTTGGCAGGCAGCGCAGCAGTCCGACCGTGTACGGATGACGCGGCCGTGCGAACACATCCTGCGTCGCGCCTTCCTCGACCAGCTTGCCCGCGTACAGCACGCCGACGCGTTCGCACATGCGGCCGATCACCGCGAGATTGTGGCTGATGAACAGTACGGCGGTGCCGAGCTCCTCGCGCAACTGCGCGACGAGGTCGAGCACTTCGGCTTCGACGGTCGCGTCGAGCCCGGTGGTCGGTTCGTCGAGTATCAGTAGCGCGGGGTTCGACGCGAGTGCCATCGCGATCACGACGCGCTGCTGCATGCCGCCCGACAATTGATGAGGATAGCTGTCCATCACGCGCTCGGGCGCCGCGATGCGCACGCGCTTCAACATGTCGAGCGTGCGCCGCAGCGCTTCGTCGCGTGTGACGCCGGCCGCCTCGAATGCTTCGGAGACCTGACGCGCTATCGTCAACGATGGATTGAGCGCGCGCCCTGGGTCCTGATAGACCATCGACACGGTCGTCGCACGCATGCCGCGAAGCGCATCGGCGCCGAGCTTCTGCACGTCCTCACCGGCGATCACGATTTTGCCGGCTTTCACCTTGCCATTGCGCGGCAGATAGCGCAGCGTCGCCATCGCGACGGTCGACTTGCCGCAACCCGATTCGCCGACGAGTCCATAAGCCTCGCCGCGCCGCACGCGAAACGACACGTCCTGCAGCACTTCGCGATCGCGTCCGCGGATCCGGTAGGTGACCGTCAGGCCGACCACGGTCAGCGCATCGGTGCGATCGCTCTTCGACACGTCGAACGCGGCGAACGAGGAGGGCGGCAGGCCGTTCATCGGTCGAGTACCCCCTGCACGCCGTCGGCGATCAGATTGACGCCGACCACCAGCGACGCGATCGCGCCCGCCGCGAACACGACGGTCCACCACGCGCCGCCAGCCATCAGCGTGTACGACTCGGACAGCGCGAGCCCCCAGTCGGCCGACGGCGGCTGGATGCCGAAACCGAGAAACGACAGCGTCGCGACCGCGAAAATCGCGTAGCCGAGCCGCACGGTCGCCTCGACGACGATCGGCGGCAGCACGTTCGGCAGGATCTCCGCGAACATGATGTACGGCGCGCGCTCGCCTCGCAGCTGGGCGGCGGCCACGTAGTCGAGATGGCGCTCGGCGAACACGGCGGCGCGCACGGTGCGCGCGGTGATCGGCGTGAACGTGATGCCGATCACGAGAATCACCGTGAAGTTCGACGCACCGACCGCCGCGAGCGCGAGCAGCGCGATGATCACGAGCGGCAGCGCGAGCACCGCGTCGATCACGCGGCCGATCACGTCGTCGACCCAACCGTCGAAGTAGCCCACCAGCAGGCCAAGCGCGGTGCCCGCTGCGGTGCCGAGCAGCGTCGCGAGCGGCGCGATCGTCAGAATGTCGCGCGCGCCGACGATCACGCGCGAGAACACGTCACGGCCGAGCTGATCGGTGCCGAACCAGTGCGTGCGATCGGGCGGCGTCAGCGAATTGAGCGGATCGGACGCGTACGGATCGAGATGCACGAACCACGGCCCGGCGATCGCGCAGACGATCCACCACGCGACGATCAGCGCGCCCACGATGAAGGTCGGCGAACGCAGCAGTAGCAGCAGACGCGGGAAGCGCGGTTCGGCGGCCGCGCGCGGCGCGGGGCCTGGTGCGCCTGGCGCGGGCGAGCCTGGTGGCGTCGATGAAGCCGGCGGGATGGTCGTATTCATTCGGCGGTCCTCACGCGCAGCCGCGGATTGAGCAGCACGTGCAGCGCATCGGCGACCAGATTCGCGAGCGTGTAGACGACGCCGATCGTCAGCACGCCCGCTTCGAGCATCGGAAAGTCTTTCGCCTTGGCGGCGTTGTAGATCAGCGAGCCGATGCCCTGGTAGTGGAACAGCGTCTCGACCACCACGAGTCCGCCGATCATGTAGCCGAGTTGGGTGGCGGCGACGGTGATCGTCGGCAGCAGCGCATTGCGCAGCACGTGCCGCCAGATCACGACGTGGCGCGGCAGGCCTTTGAGGATCGCGGTGCGCGTGTAGTCGGCGTCGAGCGCGTCGACGGTGCCCGCGCGCGCCATCCGCGCGATGTAGCCGAAGAATACGAAGACGAGCGGCAGCACCGGCAGTACCAGGTGCCGCAGCTGTTCGAGCACGCCCGCATCGGCCGGATATGAGGCCTCGATCGGCAGCCAGCGCAGCCACACGCCGAACACGAGGATCAGCACGATCGACGATACGAACTCCGGCACCACGGTCGCCGACAAGCCGGCAATGCTGATCGTGCGATCGAGCCAGCGTCCCGCATGCATCGCCGACCACACGCCGCCCGCGATGCCGAGCGGCACGACGACGATGAACGCGAGCAGGCCGAGCTTCGCCGAATGCGCGAGCGCATCGGTGATGAACGGCCCGACCGGTTCACGGTATGCGTACGACAACCCCATATTGCCGCGCACGAAATGCGTGATCCAGTCGATGTACTGCGTGAGCAGCGGCCGGTCGGCGCCAAGCTGATGATCGAGCGCGGCGACCGCGCGCGCATCGGCGAGTGGCCCGAGCACCGCGCGGCCGATATCGCCGGGCAGCAGCTGACCGCCCGCGAACACGATCAGCGACAGCAGCCATAGCGTGATCAGCGAGAGGCCGACGCGCGTCGCGAGAAAGCGCGCGACGCGGCCCGCGTTGCTGTTCGTCGCGCGCGGCAAACGCGATGCCTTCGAGGCGGGAGAGGGCGCCGGAGCCGGCATCGTGAGTTCTCCTGCGGAAGTGAGGCGGACGGCGCGCTGCTTACGCGCTCAGCGTCGCGCGATCGAAATACAGTTGCGCGAGCGCGGTGAAGCGCACGCCGTTTACGCCCTTGCGCATCGCGATCAGTTGATCGTAGAAGAACGGGATGATGAACGGCGTTTCGTCGAGCAGCAGCGTCTGAATCTGTCCGGAGATTTTCTTCTGCGTGGCGAGATCGATCGCCGCGACGAACTGCGCGACCAGTTGATCGTACTGCGGATTCTTGAAGTGCGCGGCGTTCCATGTGCCGTTGCTCGTCAGCGTCGCGTTGAGGAACACGTTCGGCACGCCGCGATGGCCGTAGTCGGTAATGCCGAGCGGCGAGTCGAGCCAGTCGGATTTGCCCGGCGTGCCCGCGCCGTAGTACAGCGATTGAGTCTCGACCTTCAGGTTGATGCGCACGCCGATCGCCTTCGCGGCGTTCTGCACGACGACTGCGAGGTCGGGGATCTCCATGTATTTTTCGGTGGTCAGCGTGACGTCGAAACCGTTCGGCACGCCGGCCTGCGCAAGCAGCTGCTTCGCCTTCGCGACGTCGATCCGGCGTTGCGGCACGCCCGCATCCGACGATGGAAACACCGGCGCGAACGGGCTGTCGTTGCCGAGTTGCGCTCGGCCCTTGAAGAGGCCGCGCACGATCACGTCGCGATCGAGCGACAACGCGAGCGCCTGACGCACGCGCTTGTCCTTGAAGAGCGGACTGTCATTGCGCATATGAATCTGCCGATGCGCGCTCGACTTGACGCCGACCGCCTTGTAGTCCGGATTGTTCAGGATGGCCGCGCCGCCCTGCACGGTGAATGTGCCCATCACGTCGGCCTGGTGGCCTTGCAACGCGAGCAGTTGCGCCTGTTCGTCGGCATAGAACGAAAACTGTACGCGTTGCGGTAACGCTTTCTCGCCCCAGTAGTCGGGATTGCGCACGAACGATGCGCCGGCCTTTGGCTGGTACTTTTCGAATTTGAACGGGCCGGTGCCGATGAAACTCTTTTCGTAGTTGCCCGCGAAGTTGGCGGGGAGGATCACCGCGTTGTAATTGTCCGAGGAAACGTAGTACGGGAAATTGCCGGTCGGCGCGTCGAGATGAAACTCCACCGTATGTTCGTCGACGACCTTCGCGCCGCCTTTCGACAGTACGCCCTTTAACACCGACAGCGCGGCGGAGCCGCTCGCGGGATCGGCAAGACGGTCGAAGGTGGCGACGACGTCTTTCGCGCCGAAGCTCTGGCCGTCGTGGAATTTCACGTTGGGGCGCAACTTGAAGGTCCACACGTCGCCCTTGTCGTTCGGCTTCCACGACAGCGCGAGCGCGGGCTTCAGCATCAGCTTCTCGCCGTCGTCGTCGATCAGGAACTCGCCGGTCTGGTTCAGCAGCGCGAGACTCGCGGCGTCGGTGACCGTCAGCGGATCGACGGCGCCCGCCGGCGTCAGATGCGCGACACGGATCGTCTGGTTCGACGTGGCGGGCGCACCTTGCGCCCTCGCACGCGGCGCACCGAGCAAGCTGCCGCCCGCGAGCGAAAGACCGATCACGCTTGCGTATCGCAGCAGTTCGCGGCGCGTGATGCGGCCGGCGAGCAACTCGTCGAGGGCGTGGTTGCCGTAGGCGTCGGCGGTGAGGCGGGCTACGTCCAATGCGTCAGGTGCGAGAAATCGGTCCACTGGCGTTTTCATCGATGGCGTGTCCAGTCCGTTCTGTTGCTGGTTCCGAGGCGTCGCGTGAGCCGCGCGACGGCGCGAGGGGCAGCGCGCTTTCCGATGAGCGGCGCGAGGTGGCGGGCCCCCGATCGCGAAAGCGCAACGCTGCGCAGAGCGGTCTCAGTGTAAGCGATTGCTCGCGGCTCTGGCGCACCGGCGGCGCGCCGCGCTAGCCGATCGGCCGAGAAATGGCGCGCGGTGTGTCGTCGTCACAACGGTTACCCGACGCGTGCCCGCGGGAGGTGGCCGCCATTGCGGACGGATTGGCGGAACTGCGCCGGGCGAGGTGCGTCTTCGAACTCATCAAGGCAGGAATCTTGAAACCTGCGGTGTAGATCAGTCTCTCCATGGACCAGGCCGTGCGCGAGAAAGCTGATGTCTTCGACGGTCTCATCTGGCATTCGACAATAGGGCGGCCTGCTATAAGCCCGATCTGCATCGAGGTGCTGCGCGAACGGGATGGCAGCTTCGAACCGCTGCTGATTCCCAAATAGGACCGACGCTTCACGGGCTTCGACGACAAGATCAATGAACGTCCGAAGAAGACACTGAACTACGAAACGCCAGCCGAACGGTTCGAGCGAACTATTGCATCGACCGGTTGAATTCGCCCTCGCTGACAGGACCTCGCACAGCGCCGACCGCGGAAAGTATCGGCAATGCGGATCAAGCCGGGCGTACTTCTCAGGAGGTCCTAGGCGAGATTTCGGGGGGGAAGTCAAGTTTCCCCGCGACTGACTCTTCTACTCCCGGGATAGTTCACCGGGATCTCAGCGCCGGAGTTTTCCCGGACATTCCTTAACAGCCACCTCGGGTGATTGCCCTGCCTGATTTCCCCAGCCAAACATCGTTTTCGTTCCAGTCCTAATGGAAAACGGATCGGTCCAGTTTTGTTTTCCGGCGCACTTATCAAAAATGAACGTAGATGAATCCGGCGGCAACCGGGTCACGATTTCCCATCCATTTGCTGGCCAGTTGGGCCAGCGCGCCCACTCTGAAATAAAGGAATATTACTGTGAGTACGAGTTCAGTGAAGCTGGCCGTCATTGACGGCGGCACGA
Source organism: Paraburkholderia sp. WC7.3g (assembly GCF_050436345.1). NCBI lineage: Bacteria > Pseudomonadati > Pseudomonadota > Betaproteobacteria > Burkholderiales > Burkholderiaceae > Paraburkholderia > Paraburkholderia sp. WC7.3g. The sequence continues at coordinate 3,854,570 of NZ_JBNDMA010000002.1, read as the reverse complement.
TCAAGCAGACGGTCGAATTGCGCGATTCCGCGCAAGGCGCACCCATTCATATCCACGCCATCAAGGGTGGCAAGTTCATTCTGGCCCACAACGATACTGGCCATGCTCCTCAAAACATTACCGTACGCCGTTCCGGCAAGAAACTTCTAATCAGCCTGGAAGGGACGGAACTCGACCAACCGCAACTGATCATCGAAGACTTTTACGGCAATGAAGGCGAACTGATCGGCTTGGGCGAAGACGGGGCGTATCACGAATATATCGCTGCAGACGGCGAGAATGACCATGAGGCCGGTTTCCTTGTGGACGGCACCGACTCGCCTCTGGTGCTGGGCGCGCAGCAACTGAACGGGTTTAGCCCAAATGTCGTAGCCGCGCCTGGTATGGGCGTTGCCGGTCTCGGCTTTTTGGGTCTGGGTGCGCTTGCAGCGCTGGGTGCAGGGATTGCTGCCGCCAGCGGCGGTAAGAGTGGCGGCTCAGGGGGCGTAAATCCAGTTGAGGATGCGCAGACGCCCCCGGGTGAGCAAGAAGATGCGGATGCGGATGCGGATGCGGATGCGGATGCGGACGCCGATGCGGATGCGGACGCGGACGCGGACGCGGATGCTGATGCTGATGCGGATGCCGATGCCGATGCCGATGCGGACGCCGATGCGGATGCGGATGCCGATGCCGATGCCGATGCGGACGCCGATGCGGACGCCGATGCCGATGCCGATGCTGACGCGGATGCTGATGCTGATGCGGATGCCGATGCCGATGCCGATGCCGATGCCGATGCGGACGCCGATGCTGATGCGGATGCGGATGCGGATGCTGACGCGGATGCCGATGCCGATGCCGATGCCGATGCGGACGCCGACGCCGACGCCGATGCGGATGCGGACGCTGATGCGGACGCGGACGCCGATGCGGATGCCGATGCGGACGCCGATGCGGATGCCGACGCTGATGCGGATGCGGATGCTGACGCGGATGCCGATGCCGATGCCGATGCCGATGCCGATGCGGACGCGGACGCCGATGCGGATGCCGATGCGGACGCCGATGCGGATGCTGACGCTGATGCGGATGCTGATGCTGATGCTGACGCTGATGCTGATGCTGATGCTGATGCTGATGCTGATGCTGACGCTGATGCGGATGCGGATGCGGATGCGGATGCTGACGCTGATGCTGATGCTGACGCTGACGCGGATGCGGATGCTGACGCTGATGCTGATGCTGACGCTGACGCGGATGCGGATGCGGATGCGGATGCTGATGCGGACGCCGACGCCGACGCCGACGCCGATGCCGATGCCGATGCCGATGCGGACGCTGATGCGGACGCGGACGCCGATGCGGATGCCGATGCGGACGCCGATGCTGACGCGGACGCTGATGCCGATGCCGATGCCGATGCCGATGCCGACGCGGATGCTGACGCGGATGCGGATGCTGATGCGGATGCGGATGCCGATGCGGATGCCGATGCGGACGCTGACGCTGACGCGGATGCGGACGCCGATGCCGATGCTGATGCCGATGCGGACGCCGATGCGGATGCGGATGCGGATGCGGATGCGGATGCGGACGCTGATGCGGATGCCGATGCTGACGCTGATGCGGATGCGGATGCGGATGCGGATGCGGATGCGGATGCGGATGCGGATGCGGATGCGGATGCGGATGCGGATGCGGATGCGGATGCGGATGCGGACGCCGACGCCGACGCCGACGCCGACGCTGATGCGGACGCGGACGCCGATGCTGACGCTGATGCGGATGCGGATGCGGATGCTGACGCGGACGCCGATGCGGATGCGGACGCCGATGCTGACGCTGACGCTGACGCGGATGCGGACGCCGATGCCGATGCTGATGCCGATGCGGACGCTGATGCGGACGCGGACGCCGATGCGGACGCCGATGCGGATGCCGACGCTGATGCTGACGCTGACGCTGACGCTGACGCTGATGCTGATGCGGACGCCGACGCCGACGCCGACGCCGACGCCGACGCCGATGCCGATGCCGATGCCGATGCTGACGCGGATGCGGATGCGGATGCGGATGCGGATGCGGATGCGGATGCGGATGCGGATGCGGATGCGGATGCGGATGCGGATGCCGATGCGGACGCCGATGCGGATGCCGATGCGGACGCTGATGCGGACGCGGACGCCGATGCGGATGCCGATGCTGACGCCGATGCTGATGCGGATGCGGATGCCGATGCGGACGCCGATGCTGATGCGGATGCGGATGCGGATGCGGATGCGGATGCCGATGCCGACGCGGATGCGGATGCTGACGCTGATGCCGATGCCGATGCCGATGCCGATGCCGATGCCGATGCTGACGCTGATGCGGATGCGGATGCTGACGCGGATGCGGATGCGGATGCGGATGCGGATGCGGATGCCGACGCGGATGCGGATGCCGATGCGGACGCGGATGCGGATGCGGACGCTGATGCGGATGCGGATGCCGATGCGGATGCGGATGCGGACGCCGATGCTGATGCTGACGCCGATGCGGATGCCGACGCTGATGCCGACGCTGATGCCGACGCTGACGCTGATGCTGACGCTGACGCTGACGCCGATGCCGATGCGGATGCGGATGCGGATGCGGATGCCGACGCTGATGCCGACGCTGACGCTGACGCTGACGCTGACGCTGACGCCGATGCCGATGCCGATGCCGATGCCGATGCCGATGCGGATGCGGATGCGGATGCGGACGCTGATGCGGACGCTGATGCTGATGCCGACGTACCGGAAGTACCGGAACCGTGGACGGACCTGAAGGCGCCTGAGGTGCCGGAGATGGCAGACGGTGTAATCGACGCGGCGGAGGCCAGCAACGGCACGTGGGTGCTTATCCCGGTCTATGCGGGCATGGCCGTGGGCGACACGATCACGTTGGACTGGAACGGCAAGACTTACGAGCACGAGGTGTCGTTGATCGACGGTTTCCAGGGGGTTATTAAGGTGCTTATCCCGGCGAATGACTTGGTCAACCTGGAGACGGAGTTCGACATTTCCTATACGGTGAGCGACGCGGAGGGTCACGTCTCGCTGCCGAGCCCGACTACCCATGTGAGGCTCGGTACGATGCCCGATGTGCCGGACACGCCGTCGCTGGGCGAAGTCATTGACCACGTGGGTCCGATCCAGGGTCCGGTGGGCAATGGGGAGAGCACGGACGACACGATGCCGACGCTGGTGGGCAAGGGTGAGCCGGGCGACACGATCATCGTGATCGACAACGGCACGCCGATTGGCGAGACGAAGGTCGACGAGGAGGGCAACTGGAGCTTCACGCCTGAAACGCCGCTGGACGAAGGCCAGCATGAGTTCACGCTGGTGGAACGCGATCCGGCGGGCAACGAAAGCAAGCCGTCGGACCCGTGGACCGTGATCGTGGACACGACCCCGCCGGACACGCCGTCGCTGGGCGAAGTCATTGACCACGTGGGTCCGATCCAGGGTCCGGTGGGCAATGGGGAGAGCACGGACGACACGCAGCCGACGCTGGTGGGCAAGGGTGAGCCGGGCGACACGATCATCGTGATCGACAACGGCACGCCGATTGGCGAGACGAAGGTCGACGAGGAGGGCAACTGGAGCTTCACGCCTGAAACGCCGCTGGACGAAGGCGGGCATGAGTTCACGCTGGTGGAACGCGATCCGGCGGGCAACGAAAGCAAGCCGTCGGACCCGTGGACCGTGATCGTGGACACGACCCCGCCGGACACGCCGTCGATTGGCGAAGTCATTGACCACGTGGGTCCGATCCAGGGTCCGGTGGGCAATGGGGAGAGCACGGACGACACGCAGCCGACGCTGGTGGGCAAGGGTGAGCCGGGCGACACGATCATCGTGATCGACAACGGCACGCCGATTGGCGAGACGAAGGTCGACGAGGAGGGCAACTGGAGCTTCACGCCTGAAACGCCGCTGGACGAAGGCCAGCATGAGTTCACGCTGGTGGAACGCGATCCGGCGGGCAACGAAAGCAAGCCGTCGGACCCGTGGACCGTGATCGTGGACACGACCCCGCCGGACACGCCGTCGCTGGGCGAAGTCATTGACCACGTGGGTCCGATCCAGGGTCCGGTGGGCAATGGGGAGAGCACGGACGACACGCAGCCGACGCTGGTGGGCAAGGGTGAGCCGGGCGACACGATCATCGTGATCGACAACGGCACGCCGATTGGCGAGACGAAGGTCGACGAGGAGGGCAACTGGAGCTTCACGCCTGAAACGCCGCTGGACGAAGGCGGGCATGAGTTCACGCTGGTGGAACGCGATCCGGCGGGCAACGAAAGCAAGCCGTCGGACCCGTGGACCGTGATCGTGGACACGACCCCGCCGGACACGCCGTCGATCGGCGAAGTCATTGACCACGTGGGTCCGATTCAGGGTCCGGTGGGCAATGGGGAGAGCACGGACGACACGATGCCGACGCTGGTGGGCAAGGGCGATCCGGGCGACACGATCATCGTGATCGACAACGGCACGCCGATTGGCGAGACGAAGGTCGACGAGGAGGGCAACTGGAGCTTCACGCCTGAAACGCCGCTGGACGAAGGCGGGCATGAGTTCATGCTGGTGGAACGCGATCCGGCGGGCAACGAAAGCAAGCCGTCGGACCCGTGGACCGTGATCGTGGACACGACCCCGCCGGACACGCCGTCGCTGGGCGAAGTCATTGACCACGTGGGTCCGATCCAGGGTCCGGTGGGCAATGGGGAGAGCACGGACGACACGCAGCCGACGCTGGTGGGCAAGGGTGAGCCGGGCGACACGATCATCGTGATCGACAACGGCAAGCCGATTGGCGAGACGAAGGTCGACGAGGACGGCAACTGGAGCTTCACGCCGGAAACGCCGCTGGACGAAGGCCAGCATGAGTTCACGCTGGTGGAACGCGATCCGGCGGGCAACGAAAGCAAGCCGTCAGACCCGTGGACCGTGATCGTGGACACGACTCCGCCGGACACGCCGTCGATTGGCGAAGTCATTGATCACGTGGGTCCGATCCAGGGTCCGGTGGGCAATGGGGAGAACACGGACGACCCGATGCCGACGTTGGTGGGCAAGGGCGATCCGGGCGACACGATCATCGTGATCGACAACGGCAAGCCGATTGGCGAGACGGAGGTCGACGAGGAGGGCAACTGGAGCTTCACGCCGGAGACGCCGCTGGGCGAAGGCCAGCATGAGTTCACGGTGGTGGAACGCGATCCGGCGGGCAACGAAAGCAAGCCGTCGGACCCGTGGACCGTGATCGTGCACACGACCGTGCCGGACGCGCCGGTGATCATCGAAGTGATTGACGATCAAGGCACGGAGAAGGGTCCGATCGGTCAGGGCAAGCCGACGGATGATGCGCAGCCGGAAATCCGTGGCACGGCGGAGCCGGGCAGCACAGTGACGATTTTCGATGGTGGCCAGGTGCTGGGGCAGACGAAGGCTGATGACAATGGCAACTGGAGTTTCACGCCGGAGACGCCGCTGGACGAAGGGAACCATAACCTGACGGCTGTGGCGACGAACGAGGTGGGCACCAGTGAACCGAGCGGGCAATTCGGGTTCTCGTTGTTGCTGCCCGGACACTATGAGTTGGATTTCAGTAATTCAACCATCGTTGGTCTAAGCAGGAACTTCCACAATGCCGGTGATCGTCATACAGTAAAGACAGTGAGTGGTCTTTTGCGTATAGGCACGCAGATCACCAATGCGGTGCAGGATGCGACATCGGTGCTCTATTATTCCATCGGAGACTCGAATAATCGTCCGACTGCGTTTTCGGTTGATTTCGATCAGATCGATCCGCAGTTCCACTATACCGTGAGGGTAATTGTCCATGACACGAACGGAGCCTATGGGAATTCAGAGCTATTAACTATCTTTAATTTGAATGATCAAGGTGCAAATCATATTGAAATGACCTTGCCAGAAGGCTACACCTTGGTAAGGCTGGAAATTGCGTTCGACAACGCGTCTCCTGGTTTCGATATAACGGGTACTTCTTACTACACTGCTGAATATCAGCCCGTAACCGGCGAGTCTGATGTCTTGGTGGACGAGGTCGCGGTTTCCGAGATTCAGGACATCGAGGATTCGTCTGATGCCGATGCTGATGTCCCTGCTGACAGTGGCGTCGACGATCAGAAGCTGAACGATTCAGAGTCGGCACTCGATAGTGACGAACAGTCAGTAGGCGTGACTTCGACTGAAGGCCCAGATACGGTGCTTGATCTTCAGGGCATTGAGTATTCCACCAGTGTGTATGGTGATATTCATACTGAAAGTGGTGTGGACGTGTTGACGCTGACGGGTTCAGGCTTGGTGCTGGATCTGACGAACGTTGAAGAGAAGCTGTCGTCGATCGAAGTGTTCGACATTACCGGCACGGGCAACAACACGCTCAAGCTTTCGCTGGGCGATGTACTCGACCTGGGAGCCACTGACCTGTTCGTTGCCGACGGCCATACGCAGTTGATGGTCAAGGGCGATGCGGGCGACAAGGTTGAACTTTCCGATCTGCTACCGGACGGAGAGGACCCCGGCGACTGGGCGCAGGAGTCTGGCACTACGACCGTGGGTGGCGTCGAGTATGACGTCTTCTACCACTCGGGTCTGAACGCCGAACTGCTGGTACAGCATGGTGTCGAGACGACGTTGAACAACCACTGACCTTTGGACGGTCCGCGACGCATGACCTGCGTCGCGGACCCAGGAATTGACCATTCATTTGACAAGGTCCCCTGAACCGCATCGGGCGGTTCGGGGAGCCATTTTGGTGAACTAACATGACTTTCAATAAAAGCTTGAAGCATGCGCTCGCAGGCGCATTGCTCGTGACGGCCGGCATCTTGCCCGCCGCCGCACAGCAATCTTTCTCCAACCAGCAGTCGCTGGCTACCCGGGCAGGCGCACCCGGTGCCGGACCGATGACCGGCGCCGGCACACAGCCTGGCACGGTATTCGGCCAGAGCTACGCGCCTGTTGGCCAGGTCAGCTCGCAGCAGGCACAGATCGTCTACTACCGTGACGCATCCGCGGGTGCGGGCCGTTCGGCTGCCGCTGACGTCTATGTTGATGGCGACCTGCAGACCGCATTGCTTCCTAACGGCTACAGCATCTTTTGCGTGAAGCTGGGCGAACACACGCTAGGTGCGTACATCCACGATGCACCGCTCTATAAAGGCAGGACCACCAGTGGATCTCGCGCTGAACTGAAGGGCGGCATGACCTACTTCGTAAAGGTCGCGCCGCCTGGCGGCAATGGCGCACCCGTGGTGATGCCGCGCAACGAAGCCGAAACCCAGTTGCAGGGCATGCGCACGCAAATGCACGTGCTTTCCCGTGCATCGGCAGTTCAGGCGTGTGACTATCCGTCGGTCCCCGTGGTCCAGCCTGCCGCGGCGGCACAACCTGCCGCGGCGGCACAACCTGCCGCAGTAAAAAACTACACGCTCAAGGGCGACACGCTGTTCGCCTTCGGCAAGTCAGGCAGCCGGGACATGACCGGTAAAGGCAGGGCGGAGATTTCGCGCCTTGCCGAGCAGATTCTCGCGGAGAACGCATCGCTGGAAGCCGTTACGGTGATCGGTCACGCGGACCTGATCGGCTCGGACGCAGCGGCGCAGAAACTTGGCGAGCAGCGTGCGATGACGGTTCGCAGGATGCTGATTGAGCAGGGTGTTCCGACGCTGAAGATCACAGCGGAAAGCGCGGGCAATTCCGATCCTGTGGTTACGGAGTGCGGCGGCACGATGCAGCAGAAAATTGCCTGCAACGAGCCCAACCGCCGCGTGGTGGTGCGTGTGAACCTCGCTCATCCGGCTTGATGGCGCGGCGGGCGCAGGCTCCTGCGGCGCGCGACGTTTCTGAATCGGAGGGTCGCGTTCCCACGAAGAAGCAGTTGCGAAATGAATGAAAAGCGGCTTGAGGCGCTTTCGGCCAATCGTGTAAGCGAGGGACAGGAAGGCCTCGTGAATATCAGCGTAGCGTTCGTAGCGACTGTCCAGGCGTGGGAACGAGTGAAGCCATGCCCTCGATGGGCGGATTTTCGTGGATGCGTGCCCAGACGGCGGCTTGCTATGCGGCGAGCCGTCGCCTAGCAGGCGGCGCCCGAACCGTATCCCGTCTCTCGCGGTAGCAGATTCCACGCAACGCCTGTGCGGAGCACGAACACAATGCCCGCCAGTACGGCCCGGTCGGATGTCGGCTTGCGCCCCGCATGCTGTCGATTGCGCGGTGCTTGTGCAGGCGACAGTGGTTCGAGGAGTGACCGCTGTTTGTCGTCTATGAGTTCCTTGTCGCTTCCTGTCATGTTCTACCTGACAGGAAGCTAACACTATCAACTCAGAAGAGCTAACAGTCCGAAAGCTTAATTTCGCAACATCTTCTTATCGTTAATCCGCTTTTCGCCACAGACGAACGAAACGACAAGCGCTTCAACTACGGAGTTGTGAATGTCCAAACAACCAGCAATTCCTGCAATAAACGTATTGCTCGCTTATGCGGCGTTGCAGGACAGTGATCAGGAGTTCTTTAACAGGATGCTCAATGAGTTCACATTTGCATCCTGGTCGCACAAACGAGAGTTCATCGAGCAGTGGCGACGAGAACTCGCGTGCGCCGACGCAACGCTGATTGTGCCGATACACGACTGCCCCCCCGGAAGGTGAAATTCAGGGAGCCCAGGTTTTGATTACAGGCTCGAACCTCTGCAAAAGCATCGTTCGCCAAATGTATATACTGGATTAGTCAATCGTCTCCGGTCAGATTGCATTGTCCGCTGCCAGACGAAACATTGTCGCCAGGTATCTGGCCGAAGACGTATTGTCCTCCCCTTACCCGAGGGTAAAACCATGTCGCCCACCGCGTTCACTCCCGCAGATTTTCCTGCCCTGTTTGCACGACTGCGCTCTGTCGTTGAACCGCAGGTCGACCCCTTGGCAGCGCCTTGGCCGACCATCGTCCTGTTCTTTTCATGGAGCGACGGGCAGCGGCGAGCCGACGTCGTGAGCGCAACGGCACCGACTTTTGCCCAGGCGTGGGACGTCGGCATGGAGCGGGTGGCGGAGGCTGCCGGCACAACTGGAGGGGACGTCCGGTGGCTTCGCGTGGACTGGGTTGAAAGCGTTGAGGTCATGACTTGGGAGACACTTCGGGACCGCCTCGAACAGACCAAACGCAACTACTTCCGTTGTGGCCTGTCGCTGGACAGCAGTTTCAGGCATGCCTTTCTCGAGACCGAACTGAATGCCAATGCCATGCTGTATGGTGGCGCGGCACAGGCGCATGCCGTCGTGAACACGAAGAACTTTGAACGGTATGCCGCCATCCGGCATCAGCTTGCCAATGTGGATTTCGCAGACGCGCGGGAGGTTTATGTGTTCTCGGCCCGCGGGGCGTTCACGAGTCTGCAATCTCAGGAAGTGCATCTTTTGCACGGAACTGGCCTCAATGCAGGCCGCCGTATCATTGAACACCTTGAACCGGGGGACGTCGCCGCGCTCGTCGCATCCGGCAGTCGCTATCTGGCCGGGCAGGTACAGCAAGGCGGACGCTTTAACTATGGTTGGCATCCCTGCTTCGATCGCGCCATCGGCACCTACAACAATCTGCGCCATGCAAGTTCAGTCTATGCAATGCTCGAAGCCTGGGAAGTGACCGGAGATAATGACCTCAAGATAGCAATCGACGCAGCGCTGCATTATCTCGTCAACGAACTCATCATGCCGGTGGAGTTGCCGTCCGGCGCCTGGGCGGCGTTTCTGGTTGACGCACAGGCTGAAATCAAACTGGGTGGAAACGGCGTGTGCCTGCTGGCGCTGGTCAAATATAGCCAACTGACCGGCTCCGGTGAATATCTGACTCTGCTTGAGCAGCTCGCGACAGGCATCCTCTTCATGCAGGATGCGGACACGGGCGAGTTCAGCCATGTGCTGAACTACCCGGATCTGTCGATGAAACAGGCATTCCGGATCATCTATTACGACGGCGAAGCGGCCTTCGGCCTGATGCGCCTTTATGGCCTGACTGGCGATGCGAGGTGGCTCGAAGCAGTAGAAAAGGCGTTCGGTCATTTCATCGAGGCGAAACACTGGAAGGCGCATGACCACTGGCTTAGCTATTGCGTGAACGAATTGACCCGTCACAAGCCACTGGAAGCGTATTACAAGTTCGGGATCCAGAACTTCGCCGGGTACCTCGATTTCGTGATCGGGAGGATGACGACATTTCCGACCCTGCTTGAATTGATGACGGCTGCCGAGCAGATGATCAGTCGCCTGCAGCAGCAGCCTGAAATGGAGCACCTGCTCGCCGGGGTTGATCTGGATAAATTCTTCCATGCACTGCATGCGCGGGCACAGCGCCTTCTGAATGGCCATTTCTGGCCGGAACTCGCCATGTACTTTGCCAATCCGGGCAGAATCACCGGCGGCTTCTTCATTCGTCACCACGCCTTCCGGATCCGCATTGATGACGTCGAGCACTATCTGTCCGGTTTTGTTGCCTATCTGAACTACCTGAACGCGCAGCAGGCTTCAGTATCCTCTACGCCGGGGCGGGAGTGGAGCGCCTCGGTGATCCAGTCGGTCACGCGAGGGACGTGGCTTACACCCCCGCCATCAGGGTGGACGGCGAGCGGCCTTTGTATTTACGTGCCTACCATGCAGGCCGGAAACATCGTGGTCGCTCGAGTCCGTGAGGGCGACCGGGGGATTCCTTTGCCTGTTATTCGACAGATGCGCACGCGCCCGGTGGGTGTCATTACGAGCGATCCTGATGTGCAGGCTCAACTTAACGATTTTCCCGTCCTGCATGTCGCGGATACGGGGGAGGCAATTCTTGCGATGGGTGCCTACGCACGCCAGCAGATGAGCGGCGCCGTCCTGGCAGTGACGGGGAGCGCCGGCAAGACCACGCTTGTGGCCATGCTATCTGATGCCCTTAATGCTTACGGGCAGACGGCGGCGAGTGCGTTCAACGCAAACCTCCCCCACGGTTTGAGCTGGAATCTTGCGTCAATCAACTGGGATACTCCTCATGTTGTCCTGGAGGTTGCCGTGGGCAACATGAGGAAGAGCGCGCTCATCGCCCGTCCGGACATCAGCATTTTCACCAACATCCAGCCCGCGCACCTCGGCAAAAGCAGCACAATCACCGATATTGCCCGGACCAAGAGCATGATCTTCCGTGGCATGTCTGCGGGAAGTACCGTGATACTCAATCGGGACATGCTGGAATGGGACACCGTCTACCAGGCGGCCATGGAACGGGATCTGAAAATCGTTACTTATGGCACGACTGCTGAGAGTGATTTTCAGCTCGTGGACCATGATGCGGCGCGGCAGTCGGCTACAGTCCGTATCAAAGGGCGCAATATCACCTACCCGATCGGGGCTGCCGGTCTGCACATGGCGCTGAACAGCGTGGCCGTCCTCGCTGCGGTCCTGGCGCTCAACTATTCGCTTGAGCCCGCGATCGAACGGATCGCACGCTTTGCCGCCCTGTCCGGCCGGGGCGAGGAGCTTGAGTTGACGCTTGACGGCCGGCATCTGACCGTCGTAGATCATGCCTACAATGCCAATCCCGGTTCGATGCAGGCGGCCTTGGAGCATTTACGGGACATGAAGCCTGCCCGCAGACGGGTCGCTGTGCTCGGCGAGATGGCGGAACTCGGTCCCGAGGCGCCAATGCTTCATGCTGACCTTGCTGCGGTGGTCGAGCGCTGTGCGATCGATCGTGTCTATGTCATGGGCGATCTCTATATCGATTTCTGGGAGCGGTTGCCGGCTGCGTGCCGTGGACGTCACACGAATTCTCTGGATGAACTGAAATCGGCACTTCACGAAGAACTCGTCGACGAGGATCTGGTGCTGCTAAAGGGCTCGAACAGTACGGGCATACACCACATCGTGGCGTGGATGAAGGCGTGTGCGCAAAAGCAGGCCGTATTGACTGCCTCCAAGCCTACGGGCAATACACCCAGTCAGGCGTGACTGAATGACCCCACGACGGGCAGCGCCGTTCCATGAGGGGACCCGCGCCGGGTCGGTCGTGCGCGCGCATGACGATCGTTGATCATCTCTGTTTTTCCTGGGCAACCTCACGGAATCTTATTTATGCAATGGCCTGGCCGATATTTGCGGCGTTTATCGCACCTTCTGCGCTGGAGACTCCGGCGTTTCCTGTTCGTCGCCTTTGGCGTTTGGGGCGTGGCCGAACCCGGTCTGGGGGCGCGGCCCGCACTGGGGCCGTTTGAGAATCCCCGGCCTGGAGAACTCAAGATCCCTGTAGGAAATGAGTCCTTCGATCCTGTGCAAGCTCTGAATGGTTCATTGAGTTCACTGGAACACTGTGCGCGGGTGCCTGATAGCCTCTGGGTTGAAGTCAACGGAAAGGGAGATTGCATCCGGTACTATGCGCATGGACTCTCGGAAGGTGAGAATCCGACCGCCCTTGTTTATTTCAGCGGCGATGTCATGCTGAGAACAGCGAAGGGAGTCAGGTACATTACACAAACCTACCGATCTGCTTCACCTACGGGGATTGGGAAGGAGATGGCTGACTGGTCTGCTGACGCGGGCGCCCCCGCGCTCTATCTTGCCCGCCCAGGTATCTATGGCTCCTCTGGTGACCATAACATGCGGCGCACTCACCGTGAGATCGAACTGATGGATCGCGCACTGCACCTGCTAAAGGAGCGTTACAACATCACGTCATTCATCCTGGCTGGACATTCGGCTGGAGGCCAGATCGTCGCCGCGCTCCTGAACAGGCGACAGGACATCGCGGCATCAGTGTTGTCTTCGGGCCTTGTTTCCGTGAAACAGGTTACTGCGTATTGGGAATTCAGGCGTGAGATTCCCGGCCGGCTCCTTTATGACGCCCAGAGCTTTTACGATCCAGTCGACGACATCGGGCATATTCGCCGGGACACACTACCGCAAATCTATCTCATTTCGGATCCGGAGGATCGTACTGTTCCCTTTTACAGTCAGCTATATTATGTCCGCCGCCTGCGCGGCGCCGGCCTGAGGCCGCATCACATCTACGCCCATGCTCCGGGGCCGCAACGTCACCTACTCGCCAGACACGCGAAACGCGCAGCGGCGCTATTGGCCCAGAGACAGTCTGCGGAGGAAATCCGCATGGCGCTTGCGAAACTTGATCTTCCGCAGGTACGGTAAGTCACCGGCGGAAGTGCGAACTCCGGCGAAGCATTCGCCGTAATGGTCACAGTGAGGGGCGCTGTCCAGCAAATTGGACCGTGCCCTTTTCGGGAAGCGGCTATCTCGGTCATCACTCCTTCGCCCATACCAGTGCGGACTGCTAATCGACACCCGGAGGCTTTTTTCATCAGCTCGTGCAATGGTGGGTGGTTTGTTGTTCGCTGCGTTTCGGGTTTCAACAGCCTGGTGTCCTGCTGAACGTCCCGCCTCGGTTCCCATCGCCGTTCGGTGGCGCGGAACGGGGGTCTATGCTCGGGGCGCTCCTGGTAGTGGCGCTCGCTCGCAATGCAGTGATTGCGATGATCGTGGTTTTCACGACGGGGACTTGGGCGCCTCGCGCAGAAAGATGTGGTGAGATGGGTGATATCGATCCCAAACGATTCGGCAAAGTGGCAGTGGTGTCTGGCGGTGTGTCCGCTGAGCTTGAAGTGTCGATCAATTCCGGCCGTCTCGTGCTGCAGGGTTTGCGAGATGGAGGCGTCGACGTACACCTTTTTGATCCGTCTGTAAGGCCGCTGTCAGCTCTGAAGGATGAGGGCTTTGCGCGCGCGTTTAACGTGCTGCGGCGGCTACGGCGAGAACGGGCAGATTCAGGGCGCGCTCGATTTCGACGGCATTGGTTATACGAGTAGCGGTGTACTCGGTTCTGCACTCGGGCTCGACAAGTTTCGCGCAAAACTCGTGTGTCAGCAGTCGGGCATTCCGACCCCGCCGTTCGACGCTGTGATGCGCGGCGACGATTACGATACGCGCGCGCGGGCGATCGTCGCGCAACCCGGCCTGTCGCTTTTTGTGAAGCCGGCGAGCGAAGGCTCGAGCGTCGCGGTGATCAAGGTAAAAGCGGCCGAGGCATTGTCTGAGGCGATCGCGCAAGCGGCAAAGTTTGACATGATAGTGCTGGTCGAGAAAAGCATCGAAGGCGGCGGTGAATACACTGCACGCATCGCGGGTGATCTCGATTTGCCAGTCATCCTCATCGTGCCGGGGGCGAGTTCTACGACTACGATGCGAAGTACATCTCCGACACGACGCAATACCTGATTCCGTGCGGACTGGCATCGTCGCAGGAGATGCGCCTGAAGGCGCTCGCGTGCCGCGCGTTTGAGGTGCTTGGCTGCAGCGATTGGGCCCGCGCCGACTTCGTGCTGGACGGTGAGGGCAATCCGTACTTCCTTGAAGTGAATACGGCGCCTGGAATGACCGATCACTCGCTGCCGCCGAAGGCCGCCCGCGCGGTTGGGATCAGCTATGAGGAATTGGTCATGAATGTGTTGTCACTCACGCTGAAGGATGACGGATCTGAACCGTCTCGATTTTGGTGGAGGCTCCAACTTTAGAAAAAACGGAGCCATGAAAAGTCGAAACGAGTTTTCTGTTGAAGTCCGTGAGCGTGCAGTGCGCATGGCGCGAGAGGATTGCGACGAGTACCCGCCACAGTGGGCGGCAATCGAATCCATGGCGCCCAGGATCAGTTGCAAGCCAGATGCTGGTGGGGGGTGGGGTCAAGCGAATGAAGCCGATAGCGGCGAAGGCGAAGGCAATGCCACGTCAGAACGCGAACGCCTCAAGGTGCTGGAGCGTGAAGTTACGGACGACGTAGCAGGGCTGGCTCTATGTCGTGTTCGTAATTTCGTGTTCGTAATTGATCTGTGCGGCGCAACGGCCCAAATAAAAAGGCGAATGAAGATTCGCCTTTTGGTGATGTTGGCGGAGTGGACGGGACTCGAACCCGCGACCCCCGGCGTGACAGGCCGGTATTCTAACCAACTGAACTACCACTCCTTAATCTGTGAGTTCAGTTTAGCGCATCTGAACGCGCTTTGCGAGCCAGATCTCTGTCAAAACGGGGGGTATGTGATTCGTCAAGCGGGGGTGGATTTTGGCGGGGAGCGGGTACCGTCGCGCATGGCGAACAGAACGTCGCAGCGTCGTCGGGCAAGAGCGATGAGCACCTGATTGTGGCGCTTTTACCTTGCTGAACCTCCGGCGTACTGGTCCCTTTGGGATTGGGTCGAGCAGGGCAGCGAAGGTAGAGAGGAAGATCGAGGACGACGGCATGATGCGCCCCCCGGGGAGGGCGTGTATGCGACTGGGGGCGAGAATCATCCCGCGCTTAGCAGGCCAAATCCTAAATTGTCGAGAAGTGGAGACTGTAGCGAGGGGTAAGAAAGTCGGACTGTCATTGCAAAAGAAAAGGAATCCTTTGCACCTGCTCACGATCTATCAATTCCTGGTAGCATCTCAACGGTCGCCGACATCCGTTAAGTTAACGTTGCTGCGCCGCAAATAAGTTTCATTTAAGTCGATTTGTTATGTTTTGTGGAATGCTAAATTGTTGGCTACACGGCAATGGGCTTCAGCACCTCATGGAGTTGCAGCTGTTTGGCATAGGCCCCACATGTTGCGGGTTTGCCCAAGTTGTTTATGTAGGATGAAGTGCCCGCCGTGAAACCGATTCTCAAATCCAACAAGTTATTGAATGTCTGTTACGACATTCGCGGACCTGTCCTCGAACATGCGAAGCGGCTCGAAGAAGAGGGTCACCGCATCATCAAGCTGAACATCGGCAATCTCGCGCCGTTCGGCTTCGAGGCGCCGGACGAGATCATTCAGGACATGATCCTGAATCTGCCCAGTTCGTCGGGCTACTCGGATTCGAAGGGCCTGTTCGCCGCGCGCAAGTCGATCATGCACTACACGCAGCAAAAGGGCGCGCACGGCGTCGAACTCGACGACATCTACATCGGCAACGGCGCATCGGAGCTGATCGTGATGGCGCTGCAGGGCCTCGTCAACGATGGCGACGAAGTGCTGCTGCCCGCACCCGATTACCCGCTGTGGACCGCCGGCGTAAGCCTCGCGGGCGGCACGCCGTGCACTACATCTGCGACGAGTCCAATAGCTGGATGCCCGACCTCGACGACATCCGCGCGAAAATCACGCCGAACACGCGCGCGCTCGTCGTGATCAACCCGAACAATCCGACCGGCGCGCTGTATTCGGACGAACTGCTGCTGGGCCTGATCGAGATCGCCCGCCAGCATGGCCTCGTGATCTTTGCCGACGAGGTTTACGACAAGATCGTCTACGACGGCAAGACACACACGTCGATGGCGTCGCTGTCCGAGGATGTGCTGACCGTCACGTTCAACAGCCTGTCGAAGAGCTACCGCTCGTGCGGCTACCGCGCCGGCTGGATGGCAATTTCGGGCCTGACCGGCGAGAACCGCCGGCTCGCGAAAGACTATCTGGAAGGGCTCGGCATCCTCGCGTCGATGCGGCTGTGTCCGAACGTGCCCGGCCAGTACGCGATCCAGACCGCGCTCGGCGGCTATCAGAGCACAACGACCTGATCGTGCCGGGCGGGCGCCTGTACAAACAGCGCGAACTCGCCTACGACATGCTGACGGCGATCCCCGGCGTCAGCTGCGTGAAGCCCGAGGCGGCGCTGTACATGTTCCCGCGCCTCGACCCGAAGGTGTATCCGGTCCAGAACGACCAGCAGTTCATCCTCGACCTGCTGCTCGAAGAGCGCGTGCTGCTCGTGCAGGGCACCGGCTTCAACTGGAAAACGCCGGATCACTTCCGCGTCGTGTTCCTGCCGAACGTCGACGACCTCGCGGATTCGATCAACCGGATCGCGCGCTTTCTCGACGGCTACCGCAAACGTCACACAGCCTGATGGTCCACCCACACAGCTGCTTCGCTTAAAACGCCGATTAAGCAAGCGTCTTAAATAATGCAGCATAATCTTGGTCGAACCGCGTTTGGCCTGATCCAGTGTCGGAAGCAGGCGTGGACGGCCTCGAGGACTTCGGCGAGCGTGGCAAAGTAGCAGTTATTTAATGTCAGGCGCCGCGTCAATTTCCAGACGCGCTCGATAGGCGTCAGTTGCGGACTATAAGGCGGCAGGAACAGCAACGTCAGGTGCCGTCGCTACTTTTGCAGCAGCGGATTAAGCAGATGGCATGGTGATATCTGGCGTTATCGAGCACGGCTACGATTTGCTTGCCGCTTCGTCGACGACACAGCAGTCGGCGCAGAAAAGACAGGAAAGTTTCTGCGTTGAACACAGGACAAACCTGCCACACGAAGCGGCCAGTGCTCAGGCTGACGGCGCCAAAGCATGCTACCGATTTGCGCGTGGGTGCGTGCATCAATACTGGATCGCGCACTTCCGGGGCCACCCCCATGCGACAGCGCGAGCCGTGCTGCTGAAAATGACGTTCATCCAGACTCCATAACTCAACGTCGTCGCGTTTTGCCACGTGCCGCGGTTTTTACCGCAGCAACGCGAGCAGGATCAGACTGGGCCACCTGCGGGCGTGGTTTGCGAAGCCGGAAACCCATCTGGCCAATCAGTCGCTGGCACTGACGCGCGCCGAGCCTGACGCCATAGTTCTTGTGCAAGTGCTCCGACAGAAGGGGGCCATCCCACAGGCCCGCCTCGAATCCGAACTCGCGTGGCGTCCTGCGCAGATCCGCCTCTACCCGACGCCATTGCGATTCATCCAGTGCGCGCGGACGTCCAGTCCGGTCGCCATCGCGCAATCCGTCAAAACCGCCTCGCTCGAAACGTCCGACCCATCGCTGCACTGTCGTTGCTGCCTGACCGAGCAACTGGCCAACCTCGGTGCATGAGTAGCCGCAACTAACCAGTAGTACCCCATGCATGCGGTGGTCATACCGCGATTCCTCACTGCGCTCAATTTCCTGTCGAATCGCGAGTTGCATGATCTCCGCATCTGCTATTTCAAGCTTGCGCATGGATGCCTCTCAAAAAAGAGTAACCATGCAATCATACTATGCTGGGCGCGATCAAATTTGAAGTGCAACACCTTGCTCGTGTAAGGTGTGCCAATGCAAAAAAGAAGTTACCAACAACTGCAGCCTGAAGAACGCATGACGATTGCAAGCATGAAGCAGCAGGGTTCGAGCGTTCAGGTCATCGCCCGAACACTCGGGCGCGCGGCGTCAACCGTGAGCCGCGAGCTGACCAGGAACACGTGTTCTGCCGTGGGCTATGCGTCTGCACCAGCGCAGGCGCTCAGCACGAGCCGACGCGAGGCTGCGCGCCCGTGTCCCAAGCTGCACCCTCAAAGCGTGTCGTGGCGCGTGGTACTCACCCTGCTGGAATGGAAGTGGTCGCCCCAGCAGATCTCAGGTACCCTCAAGCGCATGTGGCCCAACGATCCGACCCAGCATGTCTCGCACGAGACCATCTACACCGCCATCTATGCCCAGCCACGCGGCGAGCTGCGCCGCCAGCTTATCGCCTGTCTGCGCCACGGCCACAGCACGCGTATGTCACGCAAGCGGGGCACTGACCGGCGCGGCCAGATCCCCGACATGGTGAGCATCCATGTGCGCCCGCCTGAGGTCGATGACCGGGTGATGCCAGGCCATTGGGAAGGCGACTTTATCAAGGGTGCCGGCAACCAGTCTTCCGTCGGCGTGCTGGTTGAGCGCACCAGTCGCCTGGTGCTGCTGGCGAAGATGGACGACGCCACCGCCGCCTCGGCCCTGGCCGGCTTCACTGCGAAGCTGAATTCGATCGCTGCGCCCCTGCGCCAGAGCTTCACTTACGACCAGGGCAAGGAAATGACCCGCCATCAGGAGCTCAGCGCCGCCACCGGCGTGCGCGTGTACTTCTGCGATCCGCACAGCCCCTGGCAACGCGGCACCTGTGAGAACACCAACGGGCTGCTGCGTCAGTACTTGCCAAAAGGCACCGACCTCTCGATCTACAGCCAGGACGAACTCGATGCCATCGCCGACAGCCTCAACAGCCGACCGCGTGCTACGCATGCATTTCATTCGCCATTCGAGGTGTTCGAACGTATGCTCGCAACCGCTTCCATAACTTCAGCTTCCGTTCATTAACCCGCTGTTGCGCTTCACCTTTGAAACCGCCCTGCAATATTTATGTCGGCGTGTTTGGCTCCATCTACAGACGCCTGCTTTCAGCTTTCAGGCGAGACTACTCCATCTCTTCCAGCGCCCACAACCTATGCGCCCGCGCTGCTCAATTTGCCCGTCTACTTTCACCCAATTGCGCAATGTTTTGCCGCGACATCTTCAATTCCCGGGACACCGCCCGGATGCTCTGCCCTTCCCGGATCCGTTGCACTGCCGCCGCCTTGAACGCCTCCGCACATGCCCGGTTCGGCGTAAGCGGCTCGTGCGGGCCGTTGCAGACGGTGACCGCGGTTGGAACTGAAGAACGCGCTGAGTTCTGGCGGCATCTGGCTGCAAGGTTCGCATCGGTTCAACGAACTCGAGAACTATCTTGTGCCGCCCGCGAAGTTCGCCAGCCTCAAGCAGGCCAGCGAATTGCCGCTGGCCGTAACCACAGAGACGGCGTCGAGAATTCGGACGGGTCGCTAAGTTGGAAACCTAAGGCCTTGGTCGGCCATGATGCCGGACAAAGAGGAACCCAGAAATCACGAAACCGAATCGATGTGCACACTCCTCGGCGTTCAAGGTAAAGGTGGCGCAGGCGGAACTGGTCCAACCAATCGAAGTCACGCCGATATACAAATTCGTACTGGTCCTGTCACTCCGGTGCTGCAGTCCGATTCCGCCGGCTGACTGATTTTCCGACAATGAGATCCAGTACGAAATTTCAAGTTTCTTTCATCAGTCACGCGAAGTAGCCGAGGCAAACCCAGAGACGACGAAGATTGTTTCATCGTTCTGTCAATTCCAGGTCTCGGCTCATGTGTCGCGTCACCAACGATCAATCTGAGCGGTTTCCGATCATGACTCAAGATATTCGACCTGACGTGCAAAATGCGGTGCATGCCTTTACCCACCGGGACGGCCTCCCCGGTTTGGAACGCCGCCCCATGGCATGGCTGACTTTGGCACTTCTTAGCTTGCTGGCGAGTGGCCATGTAGGTGCGCAAACGAAGCCTGATCAGGCATTGGTAAGCGATGCCGCGATTGCACTGAAATCAATTTCGGCGGAGGCGAAACACCCGTCAACGTCGACGAGCCGAACGCCCCCAGCAACGTTCGCGCAGTGGCTTGAAACGCAACCGTCCAGTCCCGATGGCGTGCCTTCGACGGATTCCACCACGCTACGTCGCATCTTCCTTAACGCTGTCGAGAAGGCAGAGAAGCGCAGTCCCGAAGTGGGACAGGCGTATGCAGACTACGAAGCCGCGAATGCAGATGTCGACGAGGCGAAAGGGCAGCGATGGCCACAAGTTGACATAGGCTCGCAGACGCAGGGACTTAAATTTGGTCCTGGCAATCGGAATGGCTACGACAACGGCAATGTGGTTACGGCGACCATCACCACGACGGTGTACGACTGGGGCCGCACAAAGAACACTATTGGAAGCCGTGAGCATCTCTCGGATGCCGCGCGCAGCAATTACGCGGTGGTTCGCGACCAGAATGCGTTCGACGTGACGAGCACGCTTGTCGAGTTGGGCAAGCAACGCGCGATAGTTGGCCTGAGCCAGCAATTCGTCGAGCGCATGGCGACGCTCGTGAAAATGCTGAGTGAAATTGTGGCTGTCGACCGAGGTCGCGGCAGCGAACTCACGCAGGCGAAGGCCCGTCTGCTGCAGGCTGAAGCCGCGCGTGATTCCGCACAAGCTAAGGTGCGCGATGCAGAATTGAAGTTGCAAAAGCTGGTGGGTGAGACCACGCCGCCGCTTCCGCCCACGCACCACTGGCCCATCCGACCGGGCAATCTGCCGCAACTTCTGCAGCAGGTAGATACTCACTCGAGCCTGCGACAGATTCAGTCAGAGGCTAATGCGGCCAACCTGAATGCCAAGGCGGTGAAAGCGTCAGGGCTGCCGTCGGTGAACTGGGTTGTCAGTGCGAATGCCGGCGTCGGAGGCGCGGGACAACGAGCGCCATGGCAGACCATGATGACGCTCAACTGGGCAGCATTTCGCGGCGGCTCAACGCAGGCGGCGACGGCTGCGGCCGGGTATCGAGCACAGGCTACGTGGCAGCGCTTCGATCAGCGGCGGCGTGACCTTGAGTATGGGATTCGCGCCGCGGATCAGGATGCGCACACCATGCTCAGCCGCGCGGACCAATACGAGCGACTATCCGCCGAGACGGATCAGGTGCGCAAGGCCTTCTTCGAACAGTGGTACCACTTGGGCAAACGAACCCTGCTCGATGTGTTGCTCGCCGAGAATGATCACTATGGCAACAGCGTGAGCGAAGTGACGAATCGCTTCGACGCCTACGCGGCGGTACTGCAGGAATACGCGGCGGCAGGTGCCTTGGTTGACTGGCTAGAGACTGCTCGCTCAGCCGGTTGAGCGCACGGAAGCGGGATTGCTGGACGCAAGCGATGATCGACCGTACGCATGTGCTGTCGATTCCGCAATAGACGCGGCTGGCCGGCATCGCGAGATCGAGCACGTATTACCGACAGTGGCCGGTGAGCGAGGCCAATCAGTTGCAGATGCGACGAATCGACGACCGGCACACGGATTTTCCTGTTTGTCGGAGCTCGGATCCGGCCGCGCCTGTTGCATCGGGAAGGCCATGACGGTGGCCGCCGCCGCACCGACCGCTCACCGACGATATCAACCTTGAGATCGGTCGTGGGCTGTGGGTGGTCGAGCTGGAAGAAGTGATGACGATTGGAGAACTGCAGCGTCGGGGACGCTTTTTGTCTCCGTCATCGCCGCTCGACTGAACATGGGCCGCAAGACGATACGCAAATACGAAGGATAGCGATCAGGCGTGCCGCTACGGCCCGGGTGCGCCGCGACCGTGGTAGTCGACTGTTCGTCACCTTGATGACCGAACACGAACGCATGTGCCGGCAATGAGCGTTGAACGGCTGTCATGAAAGCAGCTTCGGAGAAATCCACAGGCCGAGTGCGTTGTCTTTGTAAGAATATTTGTTCTTGTTTGCAAACCAGATTGTAGGATCGGTCAAAGCTTTGTCAGCTATCGCTCTGCGACGTGTCATTCCGGCAATTCAGGTCAGTCGGATGTTTCCGGACGGTTGCCCATTATTTTGGGTTGCCGCGATTGTTGTGCACGATATTCTGACATAATCACTCAACGTCAGGATAACTAGGAATGTGTCTGAATGAGCGCTTTTTCTTGAGCTGGACAAACCCGCCACACTCGAGCGGGAAGAGGTGGTCTCGCTCTTTCGGACGGGTTTTCGATACTTTCAAGTGGAGCGTCCGAGACAATCATGCTGCCGAGTTGATCGCACGCAGCGTAGCGACGTGCCTCACCCGGCGTGTGCCAGGCTCGAATGGGGCCATTTCCAGTTGTACAGCTCGATGTATTCGCCAATGGAGCGCCGAGCATGGCTGACCGACTCATTGGCCTTCAGAGAGACTTCCTCGTACTTGATGTTGGGCCGGGCTCATTCGACGACCGCGTTGTCACGCGAGCTGCCACGGCCATCCATCGGCAGCCGGATGCCTCGGTCCAACAAGGCATCGGTGAACGGGTCCCCCGTGCACTGGCTGCCTTGATGGGTGCTCACGATGTCGGGCAGCGAGTGGCGCGCGAATGCTTCCTCGAGTGCGTCAATAGCGTCCTTTGCTTGCAGCGTGATGGCGACCCGGTTTGCGAGTACTTTGCGATTCGTTCAGTCCGCCACCGCTGTGAGAGTCACGAAGTCACGCACCGTTGGAATATACGTCGTGCCGCGTGTCCACGCCTGGTTGGCCCGCTTGATCTGCAGGCTGCGCTGCAAATGCGGGCAGACACTGTGTTGTTCGTTGCCGCGGCTGGTGTTTGGCTTGCACTACAGCGACTGCGCACCCATGAGCCTCTGTGCTGCGGCAAACGGAAACTCCGTATGCAGTTCGTCGATTCGTCGCATCAGCAACTGTTTGACCTCTCTCACCGGCCGCGGTCGGGAATGCGCGAATTCGGCCAGCGTCCGCTCGAATTTAACCGCTGCCAGCGCCACCTTGGCTTTGAACGCGGAAAAGTGCGTCCGCCGGGTTCTCTTGGTCATCTTTCGGGTTCCTTTGCCACGACTATCGCTGGCCCAGGCCCCGGTCAATCGATTTGCTCGGCTATCCGAATCGGTGCAGCCGTTTCCCAATCATTATCGATTTATTCAAAATCTGTAATGTATGTGACTACATTTCAATGCAGGAAAACTTCAAATGGATGATTTCACCATCCGGGTCATTCTCGCCGATGACCATCCAGCAGTCGTTGCCGGATTACTTCATACGCTCAAGAAGCATCGCACGCTTGACGTTGTGGATACGGTTGGCAATTCTACCGAATTACTTGCCGCACTTGGCAAGCAGCCGTGCGACGTACTCGTGTCGGATTACGCGATGCCCGGCGGCGATTACGGCGACGGCATCACACTGTTTTCGTTTTTGCGGCGCCGGTACCCGGCTCTACGGATTGTCATATTGACCATGATTGACAATCCTGGTGTTATTCGCTCCATTCTCAAACTAGGCATTGAATGCATTCTCAGCAAGGCTGATACGACGGATCATCTGCTAGCGGCAATTCATGGCGCATACGCAAATGGTCGTTATTTTTCCCCTGCCATATCGAAGATTGTCTGGCAGCTCGACATCGAATCGGCGGGTTCCAGTAGCCGCGCGCTCACCAAGCGTGAATCTGAAGTAATTCGGCTGTTTGTATCGGGACTCTCTGTCAACGAAATTGCGGCGCGACTCAAGCGCAGTAAACAGACCATCAGCGCGCAAAAGACCAGTGCCATGCGTAAGCTTGGAGTGGAGACCGATACCGAGCTGATCAAGTACTCGATCGGCGTGGCGCTTGCGGAGGAGCCGGATAACGAAGACCGCAATGGTGGGCCGGACGACACAAAACCGGGGGCAAGCTAACGCCATCGGGCCGCGACAATCTTGGCGAGACCAGCGGTTCTGCTTGACGCTTATATGAACGCCGCCCGGCTTGCAAGGAAATAACACTGCGACGCTCGATGAGGGTTTGGCTGCAGGCTTATATCCGGCGTCTGCAGCGCGATGCTGCGCGCCCTGATGGAATGCGCCAAGAACGGCCTCTACTATCCAGCGCGCTCGAAGCGCTCAGCGTCAATCAGGCTTATGTTCTTGCGGTCCAACCTATCTTGCCATCACGTCGTTATTTACCTTCGCAACCTTCCAGCGTATTTGCGACTCGCTGTTTTGCTACGCTAGGCAGCCTGTCGCATGGTCGCATAGTCCTGCTGATACGTAAGCGGCTCGGCAGGGCCGGTCCCCGATTCGCGCGCGCGTGGGGCATGATGTGAGAGCGTGGGTAGGTCCGGCGTAGACCACGTGAAGATCGTTCCATGATCGTGGCCACGATCTATCTGGATCTACCCGGTCAAACCGTGGACGTGAGCGGAGCGGCCAGCTTCAGTTTGTCGGCCACGTTCCAGGGAAGCAGTTCGTCGATGCGGTTGACCTTGTGGTCCGCAATATGAGTGAGCACGTATTCGAGGTAGGCACGTGGGTTGACTTCGTTGAGTTTGCACGTACCGATGAGACTGTACATCGCCGCCGCGCGCTCACCGCCGCTGTCGGAGCCAACGAACAAATAGTTTTTCCTGCAATGCAAATATGTGCATTGCAGGAATAATGCGCAGTCGAAACTTATGCGGAGCCTGCCGCTGCCGGACAGTGCGATGCGAGTCGCCGAGCCGGTCCCCGAGTACTTTCGGTCCGGCGAACTGCGCATAATTACAGCGACTCCAGGAACTGGAGAATGCGGTCTGGCGGTCGATATCGACGGTTCTTCACCTGCGGCGGTTGAATGCTGTTCAGTGCTCGCTCCTTCATTGTCAAATCCGCTTCCATATAGCCGTGTGTTGTCGACGGGCTTTCGTGTCCCAACCAGAGTGCGATGACCGATAGGTCAACGCCTGACTGAAGTAGATGCATGGCAGTCGCGTGACGTACCAGGTGGGGAGAAACGCGTCGTTTGGCGAGTTGCGGACATTCGCCCTTCGCTCGCGTTACGGCGATTCTCATCCGGTCAGCGACGTTCGAGCGAGTCATCGCGTTCCCCGAG
Organism: Paraburkholderia sp. WC7.3g; assembly: GCF_050436345.1. Classification (NCBI taxonomy): domain Bacteria; kingdom Pseudomonadati; phylum Pseudomonadota; class Betaproteobacteria; order Burkholderiales; family Burkholderiaceae; genus Paraburkholderia; species Paraburkholderia sp. WC7.3g. Next base: position 3,829,318 of record NZ_JBNDMA010000002.1, on the reverse strand, counting down.
CGGTTTGGAAAGAGCCTCTGGCTCGCCACATCCTGGATACGTGGCAACCATCGTTTGATCAGCGTTGCTGTAGAACGCCATAGAGGTACCGTGCGCTCCTTGCGGCCCTTGCCAAGAATATGGACACAGGGTGACGAACCCAGGATGACATCGCCGACGCGCAGAGCGAGGATCTCTGAGACCCGTGCTCCAGTGTTATACATGGTTGCCAGCAGTACCGTGTCGCGTTGACCGCACCAGGTGTCTGGATCAGGCGCTGTTAATAGTTGCTGGACCTCGTCGCGCGACAGATATCCAACCATCGGTTTATCACACCGCTTCATTGGTACGGCGAGCGCGCGCTGTACAACGGCCAATGCTGAGAGGTCGCGGTGTGCAGCGTATTTCAGGAACGAGCGTAACGCAGCGAGGCGAACATTGCGCGTACGCGTGCTGTTGTGCCGATTCACCTCGAGATGTCGCAGAAAGGCCAGCACCATTGGCGCGTCCATATCTGCCAGCGTCAGGTCAGATGGGCATCTACCAACGCGATCTGATGCAAACAGGAGAAACAGACGAAACGAATCACGATAGCTCGATATCGTCTCCGGGCTGACCGCGCGTTGTTCCATCAACCGTTCGACGAAGAAGTCCTGCAGGAGCGTGGCGAAGGACGGTGCCAGACAGACTTTACTCATGGTCCACTCCCTCGGCGAGGCGCGCAAATTTCTCACTCGCGATTTCCATGAGATCCGGAACGGCAGTCAGATACCAGTAGGTATCGCTCGGTTTCACATGCCCAAGATACGTTGACAGGGCCATCATACGGTTGTCGACATTCACGCCTTCTTGATGCCACTTCAGAATGCGCCGACACACAAACGTGTGACGAAGATCATGGATTCGAGGCAATGCATGGTCCCCTCGAGCAATCCACCCGAGTTGCTCGCGAAGACGACCAAACGCCCAGTGGACTGTTCTGGTGTGCAACTTCCTGCCATCAAGATTCACAAAGAACGAATGGCACGGCTCAGCGGCGATGACCAGCGCACGGCGGACAGCGTAACGCTTCATCGCCAAAGTTACGGTGGGATGCAACGGGATAAGGCGCGATTTGTGGAACTTCGTCTTGCGCACAATTAGCGTGCCGCCAGCAATGTTCACGTCGTCTCGGGACAGATTGATGGCTTCCGAGATACGCAAGCCGGTTGCCGCAATCAGACCAAACAACGTTTCGTAGGTGAGCGGTCTGATCGAGCCGGCGGGCAACATCGCCGCCGACGCGGTGAGGAGTTCATCGAGTTCCCGCTCCGTGTAGATGTGCGGCGCCAGACGACGATGAGCCCGGCCGCACAGGTCGCGTCGCGGAACAACCGTATCGGGATAGAACTGTTTGAGATACTTCGCGAAGGGGCGAATTACCTCAATCCGTCGCGCCCACGTAATGGCCCTTTCGCTCGGTGTCGAGTGTGCCCAGGCGAGCGCCAGACTTTCGGTGATCGGACCGCGATGCTCCGTCGTATCCGCGAAGCGGGCAAAGTTCATCAGCACTTGCCCCGATATCCCAAGATCGAAGCCGAGACTGCGTCGCTCTGCGAGACACGTTTCCACGAGCGATACCATTGTGGCTGACGTTTTTTTGACGGCGCGCTTCATGATGTGCTCCCGGGCCAGGGAAGCGCCACGCCCTCCAGGCTTCGCAGGTCGATCTTCGTGTAGATAGCGGTGGTGTCGATGCTTTGATGGCGCAGTATGTCGGCTACCTCCTTCAACGACGAGCCTGATTGAAGGAGACGTCGGGCGACGCTGTGCCTCAGAAGATGAGTTCCCGATCGATCGGTCCAGCCGCAACGAACATATGCAGCATGCACTGCCTGATGAACGCGGCCAGTACCCAACGGAACGTCAACAGGTGCGCAATGCCGCACAAAGACAGCCCGTGAAGTCGTTGTTGCCTTCCGGGCCAACCGGATGTAGTCAGCGATCGCACGACCTGTCGGTTCCGGCAGCGGAACTGCGTACGCCCGTCTCGACTTGGTGCGATGGATTTGTAGCGTGCCTTCGCGCCAGTTCAAATCGTCGAGCTGGATTTGCACGACCTCCGCGGCCCGCAGGCCGAGATCTGCCAGGCATCGAGCCATTGCGTAGTCGCGCAAGCTGGAAGCCGTATCACGACCGAAGGAATTCAGGAACTGCCCGACCTGTGTGTCCGAAAGCGTTTCGGGCAGTGCCGCTAGCCTCCATCCGGCTACGCCCGGGACCGCCGCGATCAGCTCTTGAACGCGATCGTCGTATTGCATGGTCCTGAATCGCAGATAGCTGCGCAGCGTCACCCCAGCAACATGGGCTGCTCCCGCCTTGCACCCCGTAGGGTAATGCGTCACGAATCGGTGGATATCCTGGACCGTTAGCTGAGCCAGGTCTATGTGCTTGCGAGCGAAGTGGTGATGCAAGAAATCGCGAACTATTCGGCCGCGCTGATATCGCGTGCACTCGGCGAGACCGCATACGTCTCTGAGGTGTTCTGTGAATCGACAAACCTCATGTCGTAAAGAGTCCGATTCTGACCACAGATACCGAGGGACAGTGCACACTCCCAACACGACCAGCAGATGCCGGAGCGCAGCACTTACGTCTGTGCGACTTCTCGGAATGGGATCGGGGCAGTTGCATCGCCGGAGATGGTCGTTCACGAAGGTGCGGACAAGTCGATCGTCGACGCGAGCTATGCCTATGCGGTGTGTTGTAAGCCAATACGCGAAGTGTGCGACGCACCTCACGTAGCGATTGACAGTGCCGGCGGCGTAGCCGGTCTCAACAAGATATTCGCTGTAGCGCTCTGCGAAGGGAGCAAGGACGCTGTGCCACAACCATGCCTGGGGTTGTGGTCGTAGCGGAACCAGGGCGATCATGATAACTCTCCTGAAATGGATAACTACCCAAACAGGAAAGCACCTCTTTTATGCGCAGTTTGCTGCAACAGACAGATCCCTGCAACGCCCTTCGCACAGGCGCTCGTGACGTTCCATACGCGGTAAACTCCGCATAACTTGCGGCTGCGCATTATTCCTGCCCAACGCTACACAACGCAGGGCATTTTCTGCGAGTACATTGCTGATCTCGGCGCGTCCGTCCTCGCAATAGAACGTGAGCGCCGCCCAGTGGTTCAGCGAGTAGTTGATCGCGCCCGTGAGCATAGACTTCTTCGACAGCGTCGCAAGCTTGGCCCTGATCGTCGATTCGAACGTGTTGAGCAGAGGCTTGCTCTTCTCCTGCCGCACACGCAACCGCTCATCGGGAGGTTTGCCGCGAATGTCGGCTTCGATGCTGTAGAGCTCGCCGATCATCTCGAGCAGTTTCTGGGTATCCGGAGTCGGCGTACGCTCGTGAACGTCGTATATGTACCTCCTCGCGTGATCCCAGCATGCCGCTTCGAAGACGTCGCCGCTTGCGTACAGCTGATCGAAGCCGGCGTAGGCATCCGCCTGCAGGATTCCCTTGAAGTTGGCGAGGTGCGTTTGCGGATGAACACCCTTGCGGTCCGACGAGTACGAGAACCAGACTGCCGCAGGCTCCGTCGAGCCCGAGCGTCGATCGTCGCGCACATAGACCCAGAATCGGCCGGTTGTCGTCTTCTGGTTGCCCGGTGTGAGGACGGGAACCGTCGTGTCGTCGCCATGGAGCTTACCGGCAGCCAGCACGTAGCGCTGGATTGCTTCGACCAGCACCATGCAGAGTTCGACGATCTGGCCGACCCAGCGGCCCATGCTGGCGCGATCAAGCGTCACGCCGTCGCGCGCCGCGATCTCCGACTGGCGATACAGGGGTTGGTGATCCGCGAACTTCGATACTGCGATATCGGCCAGCAGGCTTGGATGTGCGATGCTGCGCTCGATTGGCAGGCCTGGCATCGGCAGTTGTTCGATATGCCTACAGCCGGGGCAAAGCAATTTGCGCCGGATCGTGCGGATCACCTTGAATGCGGCGGCTACGCGCGCGAGCTGTTCGGAGACGTCCTCGCCCAGCGGCTGCATGGTCGTCGCGCACCTGGGGCAGAGCGGATCAGGCTCGAGTACGATCTCCTCGCGCGGCAGGTGCGGCGGGAGCGGCTCTCGCGAAGGCGATTTGCTGGCCGGCGCATTCGGTGTCCTGTCGCGCTGGTTACGCGCCTCGGCAGCACCCCGGCCGGCGGTCAGGTCCTCCAGCTGCGCCTCGAGCTTGTCGATCTGCTTCGCGAGTTGCTCGGACTTGCGCCCGAAGTGCATCCGCCTGAGCTTGTCGATCTGCGCCTTCAGGCGCTCGATCTCGTCATCTCGCGCGGCGAGTTCCTCCACCATCTTCGCAATCGATGCCTGGTGCTCAAGCAGCGATGCCTGTTGCGCGAGCACCATGGCACGGAGCTCGGCGACAGTATCGGGAAGCGGCGCCTGATCGGACATGCGTCGCAGTTTACGAGCCTTCCTCGCGGTTTACAACATCGAGAGTGCGGCGGTGCGTCGTGGCTGTCGCCAGTCGATTCCCTCGAGCAACATCGACAACTGTGCGCTCGTCAGATGGATCTTGCCGCCATCGGCCTGTGGCCAGATGAAACGCCCTCGCTCCAACCGTTTCGCGAGAAGCCAGAGCCCGTCCTCAGTAGCCCAAAGCACCTTCACGAGATCGCCGCGGCGCCCGCGGAATATGAAGACGTTACCGCCCAGCGGATTCTCCTCAAGCGCCGTGTGTACCTTGGCAGCAAGTCCCTGGAAGCCGCAGCGCATGTCCGTAATGCCCGCAACAAGCCAGATACGCGTACCCGTTGGCAGAGAAATCACGAGCGCAAACTCCCCAACACCGTCCGAAGCATCTCAGCGTCGACAATGCCGTCGACCTTGACTACTGCCCGGCCAATCCGAACCTCGATTGAACCAGCCGGCCTCACGACCTCAGACTCTATTCCGGTCTTTTTCCAGCGCTGGCGCTCCTCATTCCCAACGTGCGGCGATCGCGACGGTCTCCGCCACCGCACCCTGAAGCCGAAGCGTCTCATCCAATGCATAGTCGTCCATACCGGCATATGGAGGTCGATAAGCACGACGTCGTACGAACGCTCCAGGGCACGGGGTACTGCGACGCTACCGCTATTGACGACATCGGCTCGATAACCGGGTGCGGTGGGTTGGGCGGCAATCAGCGCTCCATTAGCTGGGTATCAGGTTGCGATACTGGATGGGGTTCGATGGGCAGTCTTGAGACGGTGGCCGGATCGGCCAGGCCGCCGCGATCGGGGGCAACATGGCTGAGCAGTTCATGGACTGAACGTATGCGGTCCATCGTTGACGTCTATCAATTGGCAGTGACGTTGGCAATATAGGTGTCCACCAATTCGAGGTGGACACCTATGGCTGCCAAAGACTCAGAGTTACTAACCAGTGCATAAATAAGCGAACATAAATCGACGCCATGGTCTAAGGCTAAGCTGAACAAGCCACCAAATCGGCGACGTGTCAGCGACTTGAACGTCGCCAAGTCATGAGGCCGAGCTTAAGCCATTGCTTTTCGGCCCTCGCGGGCCTGTTGGGCGGGCACTTTGCCCGCCTTTCGCCCACTATGGGCGTACCGGTGCCATCAGTTTCTTTCGCGACAGGTAGACGTTCGCCAGCGCGAGCGCGACGAACGCCCGGTTGGCGTTCTTTGCCAGCCCGCGATAGCGCACCTTGGTAAATCCCCACAGTCGCTTCACGACCGCGAAGACATGTTCCACCCGGGCGCGAATCTTCGACTTGTTGCGGTTCTTGCCCCGTTGCACTTCGTCGACTTCGCCGCCCGCACGGCGCGTGCGCTGATTGGTAAAGTCGCGCGCCCTGGGCGCCTTGCTGTGGATCAGTTCCTTCTGGCTCGCATAGGCTCTGTCGCCGTAGACGCGCCGCTCCTGCCCGTGCAGCAATTGCGGCAGTGGATGCTTGTCATGCACGTTGGCCGGCGTGAGCACCGCGCTGTGCGCCAGACCGCTTTGGCTGTCCACACCGATGTGCAGCTTGGCGCCGAAATACCATTGGCGACCCTTGCGGGTCTGATGCATCTCGGGGTCGCGCGCCTTCTGCTCATTCTTCGTCGAGCTCGGCGCGCCGATGATCGTCGCGTCCACGATGGTGCCGCTTTTGAGCTTCATGCCGCTGGCCTGCAGCACCCGGCCGACTTCGGCAAACAATTGCGCGCCCAGTTTGTGCGTCTCCAGCAGGCGCCGGAATTTGAGCAGCGTCGTCGCGTCCGGTACGGCTTCACAACCCAGGTCAATTCCGGCAAAGCGACGCAGGCTGGCGCTGTCGTAGAGCGCTTCTTCGCAAGCGAAGTCGGCCAGATTGAACCAGTGCTGCACGAAGTGGATCCGCAGCATGCGCTCCAGACCAATTGGCGGGCGGCCATTGCCGCGCTTCGGATAATGCGGCTCGATCACCGCGCACAACTGCGACCATGGCACGATCGCATTCATCGTGTCGAGAAACTCGTCGCGCCGCGTGCGTTTGCGGTGGGTCTCGAAACCCGCACCTTGATCGGCTGCCATCGCCAGCGTCTGCTGCTTCATCCTGTTCTGCCTGCCTCTTTAAACACGATCTATATAACGCGTGAAGTACCAACTCGGTGGACTTGATCAGCATTGCCCTAGAGGGTGTTAGGCACTTTTGTTAAGGGCTGCAAAGTGAACAAGCATAAGCACGGAGAATACGACGAAGTGCAAACCGGCCAAGGTTTCAGGCAATCGCTCATAGTCTCTGGCCAGTCGGCGGAAGCGGTTGAGCCAGCCGAAGCTGCGCTCGACCACCCAACGGCGCGGCAACAGCACGAAGCCCTTTTTCGCCTCCGACAGCTTGATTACCTGAAGCTCTATTCCTTCGTCGAGTGCAGCCTGCGCAGGCTCTTCGCCGGTATATCCCTGGTCCGCGAACGCCACCTTGACCGTCTGGCCGGTGGCCTGCTGAACCTGACGGGCCAGTTCTCCGACCTGCGCGCGTTCCTGTTCGTTGGCCGGCGTAACATGCACAGCAAGCAGTTGCCCCAGAGTATCAACCGCCATGTGGACCTTGCTGCCGCGTTTGCGCTTGTAACCGTCGTAACCGGCGCGAGGTCCACTTTCGCAGGTCGACTGCAGCGTCCGTCCGTCGAGAATGACCGCGCTGGGTTGGCCACGACGCTGCTGCGCGATCCGGATGATCGAACGCAGGTCATTGACTATAGCCTCGAAACAGCCGGCCTGAATCCAGCGTTGCGTCTGCTGGTAGACCAGTTCCCAGGGCGGAAAGTCATTTGGCAACAAACGCCATGGTGCACCCGCGCGTACGATCCAGCGTAGCGCGTTGAACATCTCGCGCAGTTCGTAACGGCGTTGCGGTGCGTCCTTGTTCATCAAGGTCAGGTACGGAGCGGCGAAGTACCATTCCTCGTCCGACACATCCGTTGGGTATGGCCTGCGTTTTTTCATCCTGCCAGGATACCAGGTCCGACAAAAAGTGCCTAACACCCTCTAAGCTTTAAGAACTCTTAACAAAATAAAGAAAGGGGCTGTTTACTCTCGATGAATCCTGTTAACCTTTTCATTGTTTCGACGACGAAAAGGACATGGCTAAACCCATACTCGACGACGAACTTTGGGCACTCATCGAACCATTGCTGCCCCCTCCCAAACCAAGGCGAAGCCGTTATCCAGGGCGCAAGCCACTCGATGATCGTGGGCTGCTCACGGGCTTCTGTTCATCCTGCAGACGGTCCTGCGCTGGGACCTGCTGCCGCGCGAGATGGGCTGCGGCAGCGGCATGAGTTGCTGGCGCCGTCTGCGGGACTGGCAGGCTGCCGGCGTCTGGGACCGACTGCATGAAGTCCTGCTCGCAAAGCTGCGCGCGGCTGACCAGATTGACTGGTCCCGTGTCGTCGTCGATTCCTCCTCGATCCGCGCAGTGGGCGCAGGTCAAAAACGGGACCGAATCCCACGGACCGCGCGCGACCAGGTTCAAAGCACCATCTCATCACCGAAGCACAGGGCATCCCGCTCGCGGTAATCCTCACGGGCGCCAACCGTAACGATGTTACCCAGCTTCACCCACTGGTTGACGCCATCCCGCCCATTGCTGGCAAGCGCGGCCGGCCGCTTTCGAAGCCCCGCATTGTTCAGGGCGACCGGGGCTACGATCACGACAAATACCGCCGTCCGCTACACGCAGCCGGCATCGTGACTGAAATCGCTCGACGTGGCGAGCCACACGGCAGCGGACTCGGCAGAACACGCTGGGTTGTCGAGCGCACCATTTCATGGCTCCATAACTTTCGACGACTGCGCATCCGCTTCGAACGTCTTGCATTCATCCATGAAGCCTTCATGAAAATCGCCTGCTGCATCATCTGCTGGCGAAAACTGAAGAACTCATTTTGTTAACGCTTGTAAGGGGCTTAGGGAGAGGCGAGATGCGCGAGGACGACGGCCGGCAGCTTTCACATGCAACGCTGGAAGAGATCCGCATTCGGGCGGTCAAGCGTGTCGAAGCTGGCGAGTCGCCGGAGGACGTGATCCGCACGCTGGGATTCTCGAGAGCGCGTATTTACGAGTGGTTGGCGGCCTGGCGCGAAGGGGGCATCGAGGCGTTACGAGCCAAGGCAATCCCTGGTCGACCGATGAAGCTGCCGTCCGAGGCTATCCGCTTCGTCTATCAGACGGTCACAACGAAGAACCCAATGCAGATGAAGTTCGAGTTTGCATTGTGGACGCGAGACATGGTGCGGGAGTTGATTCGCGATCATTTCAACGTCAGGCTCTCCGAGGTGTCTGCCGGTCGACTGCTGCGCAAGCTCGGGCTTTCACCCCAGCGGCCGCTTGCGCGTGCTTACCAACGCGACCCTGAACTGGTCGAGTCATGGATGCAGAACGAATACCCGGCCATTGTCGGGCAGGCCAAACGCTGCGGGGCACAGATCTTCTTCGTCGACGAATCGACGGTGCGATCGGACTATCACAGCGGCACGACCTGGGCACCGGTCGGTCAAACACCGGTAGTCGAAGTCACTGGCGCGCGCTTCAAGGTGAACCTGATCTCAGCGATCAGCCCGCGTGGTCAACTTCGATTCATGTGTTTCGAAGGCAGCTTCAAGATCCCCGTGTACGTCGACTTCGTCAAACGGCTGATGCTCACCGCTGATGCGCCTGTCTTCCTGATTGCCGATGGTCATCCGGTACATCGTTGCAAAGCGATCCGGCAGCTTGCCGCAGAATCGGATGGGCGCCTTTGTCTGTTCTTCCTTCCTGCTTACTCGCCAGATCTGAACCCGGACGAGTTGGTATGGGGTTATCTCAAACATCACAAGATCGGCAAGCTTGCCATCAAAGGTCCGGGGCATCTCAAGCAGCGTGTTCGAGCGGTTCTGCGCTCGCTGCAGAAGATTCCAGCCCTGGTCCGATCCATGTTTCAACATCCGTCAGTCCGCTACGCGGCATGATTCATGTCCGGTTACTTTGTTTCGGCTTAGTAACGTCGGTCGTCACCGTTTACAAGCCATCGCCCTTCAATCGCACAGTCACGAGCGACTTATGGGTAACCCTGAGATCAAATCCGGGGCGGCTCAGACAGATGTTGCATGACTTGCGTCGATTGGCGCGTTATTCATTGACGCGGGGCATAAACGCGACGAAAACTGTTTCGGGTCTATAGGCGTAAAAATTGCCAAGTCGATTCCAGCTTAGCTCTTGCATACATGTGCCGACTTGCGATGCGAACACTTTGGTCATTGCAGGATGCAGCGGTAAAGCGTCGATATGATTCTGAGCCGTGATATCCACGAGTACCAGCATGAGCGCGAAGCGACCATTTCGCTGCAAGACGATGCGGCCGCCCTTCTCCGAGAAACTGTCGATGAATGATCGCTCCGGCATTGGGGTGCAGGGGCGTGTCATGCAGGACGAATTCCGCTTACCGTTCGGCGACCTCATCCTTTACGAGTGAATACAGTATGGCACCGGTCACGAACGCGAGAACAACAGAGGTGATGGTGCCCCCGCAATATTGCAGACCGCGTTGATAGCGATTCAGAGTAACGGGCAAATCAATATGTGATACCGCGCTGTCGTGCCGGTGGTTTTCATGCGCCCGAATGTCCATATCGAGTTATGGATCGCTTTCTTGATTCGTCGATGATGGAGCAGCAGATCTAGCACAGCCGTATCTTTGGTCTGCCAGGCTTGGATCCATTCCTGCAGCAACTGACCGGCTATACGAATTCGGCTACGGTGTCCTGACGGATCTGATAGCCCATTGCATGGACCCTTTCGTTCTTCAGTCTATCGAAGAAGCTCTCCGTCGGAGCGCTACCCCGGCAATTTTGCTTGCGACTCATTGAGCACCACATGCCATATTCGCCCAGCTTTGAGTGGAACGCTTGGCTCGCGTATTGGCTCCCATGTCCGAATGATGCAGCGCTCAGATTGTGGCCAGCGCTCGACGAGGTGTTCACATAGATACGGCATCACTACTGCTGGTTACAGAAGATCGGCGGCGTACTCAGCGTCATGCTGAAGTCGCGGCACGGCGAGGTCAAGGTGGCACTCGCCGAGACCTGGGATGCTGCGGCGCGCGGATGCGATCGTCGTGCTCAACCGGCTCACCGAACGTACGTAACCGGGTACCCGAAAGCAGTCGAGGCTGGCGCACCGCTCCTAAAACGCATTTCCACCTAGGACGGAACCCCGGTGGTCGAAAGCACACCGGCTCCTCAAGCGCTGGCCGCCTGATCATAACGCCCCCGTGTACGCCGGAATTGACGATTGCTTATAGCGGCGGACACAGGTCACTTATCCAGCGAACGTAGCACGCCTCGAGCCGCTTCGGATCCTGCGCTTGGCCCCCGTGCGAACGAATGCCAGTGTTCCTGCACAACATGGCGGCGCAGTCAGTCCAGCTTCGCATCGCCCCACAACCAATTCCCGATCCAGCTATCGGTGCCGGAGAGAATTGAGCACAGCGCGAGCGCCTGGGTTCGTGTTAGGTCACGGGCCGGCGTGCTGCCGGGGTTTTTCGCAAGGATTCTTCAATATTCAGGATGTCTTCGTGTATCGATTCGACGTGCAAAAGACGCCAGTGGCGAGCTTTCGCCTTGAATTTCGCGCCACTCACGAAAGTGCTTGGCTTAGCGCTGCTTCGTTCAACGGCCCCGGGCGAAAGGCGGGGCGAGGTACAAATTCGTACTGGTCCTGCCACGTCGGGGTGACCGTCCGATTTTGCCAACTGACTGATTTTCAGACAATGGGAGCCAGTGCCACGTTTTTTGTTTCGCTCATCAATCACGCGAAGTAGCCGAATCGAACCTTAGACCACAAGAACTGTTTCATCGTTCTGTACGTCGAGATCACGGTTCAGGTGTCGCGCCACAACGATCAATCTAACCGGTTCCGATCATGACTCAAGACGCTTTTCCCAAAGTGCAGACTGCGGCGCAGACCCTCACCAACGAGGACGGTCTACTCAGTTCCGTAATGTGGATCTGCGAGCGTTACGGTTGTGGCAAGACTGCGGAAGCGCTGACGGCTGGTCTGCCGAAGAGCGGGATGCTTTCGCCGTCACTGGCGCTCGGCGCTCTGTCAAATGCTGGTCTCACGGCGGGCCTCGTGGAGCGCCGCCTCCAACTGCTGCCGGGGCACGTGCTGCCGGTTATATTGCTGCATCACCGCATGGGCGGATGCGTGCTTCTGGGTCGGCGGGCGAATCCGGATAGGGAAGCCAAAAACCGCGTTCTGTATCAGGTGGTGGTACCGGAAATCGGCCCTGAGCCGGTGGAATACACCCAAGAGGAAATGGATGAGATCTATGCGGGCTACGCCATTCTGGTCAAGCCGACGGCCAGAGTCGAGTTGCACGAAGGAGACAGCGTCGAACCGGCGGGCCACTGGTTGCGGGGTACGCTGTGGCGCTATCGGCGCTATTACGCAAGTGCCGCGCTCGGCGCATTGCTGATCAATGTGCTCGGCCTCGCCAGCATCTTTTTCACGATGAATGTGTACGACCGCGTGGTACCGAACCAAGCCTACGTCACGCTCTGGTCGCTCGCGATCGGGGTTGGCATTGCGATCCTGTTTGAAGCGATCTCTCGTCATGTCCGTAGCCATTTGCTGGACGTCGCCGGCAAGAAGGCCGATCTCATCATGGGCACGCTTCTATTTCGGCGAGCGCTCTCCATCCGGATGGAGCACAAGCCGGCATCGGCTGGTTCATTCGCCAACCAACTGCGTGAGTTCGAGTCGGTGCGAGACTTCGCGACCTCCGCGACGCTCTCTGCGATTTCCGATCTGCCGTTCGTGTTGGTCTTCGTGGGCGTAGTGTTCGCGGTCGGAGGCTCGCTCGGCTGGGTACCGTTGTTAATGATCCCGTTGATCATCGGGGCGAGTTTGTTCGTGCAGTGGCCGCTTGCCCGACTCATGAAAGAGAATCTCAAGGAAGCGTCGCTCAAGCAGGGAGTACTGATCGAGTCGATTGAAGGTCTTGAAACACTCAAAGCGGTGGGTGGCGAAGGTCATATGCAAAAGCGTTGGGAGACCTTCAGCGCGATGGCGGCATCCTCGTCGATGAAGTCGCGCCAGATTTCCAGCAAGGCAATGAGCTTCATCACCTTGTTGCAGCAATTGCAGACGGTGGTGCTGGTCGTGTTGGGTGTGTACTTAATTGCCGCAGGCGAACTCACGCAAGGTGCACTGATCGGTACCGTGATGCTGGCCGGTCGCATTACTGCGCCGCTGGGCCAGGTGATGGGACTCGCCTTGCGCTTTCAACAGGCGAAGGCTGCGCTGCACTCGTTGAACAGCCTGATGGCGATGCCGGTCGATCGTGATCCGTCACGCACCTATCTGCCCAAGCCACCGCTCTCGGGACAAGTCACGCTGAAGGACGTGTGCTTCTCATACCCCGCGCCGGCAATGCATCCAAATCCGTCGATTCTCAAGGACGTCAATCTGAGCGTCGAAGCCGGTGAGCGGGTCGCCATCCTGGGCCGCATTGGTAGCGGTAAATCGACCCTGCTGCGTGTCATGGCGCGTCTTTATGCACCGGTCGGCGGCCAGGTGTTCGCGGACGGTCTCGACGTCGAGCAGATTGACCTGGCCGACTGGCGCAAAGCGGTGGCTTACGTGGGCCAGGACGCGCGTCTTTTTCACGGTACCCTGCGCGAAAACGTGATGATCGGCCGACCCGAAGCGAGCGCTGACGAGTTTATGCGCGTGATGCGTCTGACCGGCCTTGACCACTTCGCCAGCCGCCATCCAAAGGGCATCAACCTTCCGATCGGAGAAGGGGGTCTAGGCATCTCCGGCGGCCAGCGTCAACTGGTGTCGTTAGCTCGCAGCCTCCTTGCCCGACCGCAGCTCCTGTTGCTCGATGAGCCGACCAGCGCGATGGACAGCCAGACCGAGGCGGTTTTCCTTGAGCACCTCGCGCGCGCAACGGTCGGGCAGGCGATCGTTGTCGTAACTCATCGGCCATCCTTGTTGGCACTGGTCGACCGGATTGTCGTCGTCGAGGAAGGCAAAGTCGTGGCCGACGGTCCGAAGCACAAGATCCTCGCCGCGCTGTCGGGCAAGCCTGGGGCGGCTGCAGTGGATGAAGGGCAGCCGAACTTGCAACAGCGCACCCCGCCCGGGGGCGTGGAAACCGCTTCCGGCTTGGCCGCTACGCCTGGGATGCCTAAAGCCGCCACCACGGGTATCAGGATCGTCGCGGAAAAAAAGGTCGTTTCACCAGCCACTGCGCAAGCCGATAGCACGCATGCAGTCGTGCCGAACGAGGAGCAAGTTTAATGAACTTCAATATTTTCAGACGCGGCGCGAACAATGCTGGGCTTGCTCCAGGCGACGCCGCATTCATGAGCGACATCAAGGAATCGCTGCTCACGCAGTCGACTCCGGGCTCGATGATCGTGCTTTACGTGATTCTTGCGATTCTGACAGTCGGTCTGACCTGGGCGCACTTTGCTCGCGTGGAAGAAATTACGCACGGCGACGGGACCATCATTTCAAAGAGCCGCGAGCAGGTCATCCAAAGTCTCGAGGGCGGGATTCTCGAGCAACTAGATGTACGCGAAGGCGATATCGTCAAGAAGGGCCAGGTGTTGGCAAAGATCGATCCAACGCGTGCGGAGACAAGCTATCGCGAAGCTTGGTCCAAATCGGTCGGCCTGAAGGCGACGATTGCGCGTTTGCGTGCAGAGGCGTACGGACAACCGCTGATGTTTCCGGACGACGTGAAGGCGGTGCCTGCGGTCGTGAAGCAGGAGACGCTCGCATACAACGCGCGACGGCGAGCACTGGACGACAGCGTGGCTGCGCTGGAAAAGAGCTACTCGCTCTCCGGCAAGGAAATCGGGCTGGCCGAGCCGCTGGCGGCCAAGGGGCTGTTATCCGAAGTCGAACTGCTGCGCATGCGCCGTCAGGCAAACGATCTGCGTTCGCAGATCGTCGAGCGGCGGAACAAGTTTCAGGCAGATGCAAACTCGGAGCTGACGAAGCTGGAACTGGAACTGGCGCAAACCAGCGAAACCGTGGTGGGTCGCGCGGATGTCCTGCAGCGCACGACGGTGGTGGCGCCCGTATATGGCACGGTGAAGAATGTACGCGTCAATACGATTGGGGGGGTCATTCAGCCGGGCGAGCACATCATGGAAATCGTGCCACTGGAGGATCAGTTGCTCGTCGAGGCACGCATTAAGCCGGCGGACGTCGCATTCTTGCATCCCGGGCAACCGGCCACTGTGAAGATCAGCGCCTACGACTACGGTATTTACGGTGGCCTGACGGGCAAGGTCGAGCACATCAGTCCTGACACCCTCAAGGATGACCAGAAAGCCGCAGCGGGCCGGGCCGACGCCACCTACTACCGTGTGCTTGTGCTGACAGACGCCAGTGAGTTGCACGCTGGCGGGAAAAGTCTACCGATTCTGCCGGGTATGGTCGCGACGGTCGACATCCGTACCGGTGAGAAAACCATCCTTGACTACCTGCTGAAGCCGATTTTCAAAGCGCGTGAAGCGTTCCGGGAGCGCTAGACGTTGTTGCGACATTAGGCTTTTGGAATGTTGGGAAGGTCTGCAAAAATGCTGACGTGGATCCTCCCGAGAGCCATCCGAGATGAACGGAGTGAGTGGAGGAGAGCCATGATGACGCAACCACGACTGGATCTGGGCCTGACAACGGAGAACACGCGTAAGCCGGAATTCTCGATGAGATGCGTCGCGCTATGCCTTGGTCCGGGCTCACTTCGCTGATCGAACCGCACTATCCGACGGTCAAGGCAGGACGGCCGCCGTTCCCCCGATCGACGATGGTGCAGATCCATCTTGTGCCGCAGTGGTTCGGTCTGTCCGACCCAGCCTTGGAAGAAGCGGTATATGGCGCAGCGCAGTATCGTCGCTTCTGACTTTGCGCTTCCGTTACCTGTTCGAGACCCACGGACTGGCTGTGCAAATGCTTGCACTGGTCAATGAAGTTCTGGTGGAAAGAACCGATTCGCAAGAACGAGTCGGTGGTTGATACCAAGCCGAAGCGTTGTTGCACGGCTAGGGATACAGATATCCGCCGACTTATCTTGCCGCCGGATCCGGCCGTCTCCAGCGATGAAACAGCACCGAGCCGATCCAGCACGCCATGAAGGCCGCAACGGTCGCATAGCCGAGCGCGCCGAAATGATCGTTGATGCCGACGATCGCATCCCACACGCCGCCGCTCCAGCCGAAGCGGACCGACAACAATCCCAACGCCTCGACGCCGCCGATCACGATGGCGACCACCGCCGATACGAACGTGATGCTCGCGTTGTAGTACAGCTTGCGCTTCGGGTCGTCCATCGCCCAGCCGTACGCTTGCACCATTAGCACGTTGTCGGTCGAATCGACGAGCGTCATACCGGCAGTGAAGAGCGCCGGGAACGCGAGGATCGAGCAGAGCGGCAGCCCGGTGCTCGCCTGCGACGCGGCGATCGCGAGAAGGCCGACCTCGGTCGCAGTGTCGAAGCCTAGGCCGAACAGCGCGCCGACCGGATACATATGCCAGCTTTTCGTGACCAGCCGGAACAGTGGACGCAATGCACGTGACAGCAGCCCGGCTGGGGCGAGCGCATCGGCTGACGGTGTGGTCGCGGAGCCGCCGAGCTGCGCGTGCCGGTAGCGGCGCCACACGTCGCGCAGGATCACGAGATTGACCGCGGCGAGCACCAGCAGAAATGTCGCCGAGACCATCGTGCCGAGCGTGCCGCCGACTTCCTTGAGGCTCTCGAAGCGCCCAAGCAGCGAATGCGTGGTCCACGCGATGCCGACCGTCGCCGCGATCACGATCGTCGAATGTCCGAGCGAAAACGCGAGCCCGATGCCGAGCGGTCGCTCGCCGGTCTGCATCAGCTTGCGGGTGACCGCATCAATCGCCGCAATGTGGTCGGCGTCGACCGCATGACGCAGGCCGAAGCCATACGCGAGCAGCGCGGTGCCGAGCAGCAGCGGGTAGTGACGAAACGCGATCAGCGCCCACAGCCAGGCGCCGAGGTTGGCGGCGATCAGCACCGCGTAGAGCGTGACGAGGCGAGGGCGCAGCGAGGCAGGAGGCGTCATGTGGCGCGGGCGGATGAATGAGCAGGTGAATGAGCCGTTGTATGAGCGGGTTAGCGAGCGGTTTAGTGATCGTCTGGATGCTTGTGGATCGGATCGACCCAGTAGACCGTTTCCGGCTGCTCGACCGCGTCGATGTTCAGATTGACGACGACCGCTTCGTTGTCGCTGCGCACGAGCACGCATTCGAGCGGCTCGTCGGTGCTCGCGTTGATCTCCTGATGCGGCACATAGGGCGGCACGAAGATGAAGTCGCCGGGACCGGCCTCGGCGGTGAACTCCAGATGCTCGCCCCAGCGCATGCGTGCCTGGCCGCGCACCACGTAAATCACGCTTTCGAGTGCGCCATGATGATGCGCGCCGGTCTTTGCATTCGGATGGATCGTGACCGTGCCGGCCCAGATCTTCTGCGCGCCGACGCGCGCCGCATTGATTGCGGCCGCGCGATTCATGCCCGGCGTTTGCGCGGTGTTGGTGTCGAGTTGATCGCCGCGGATGACCTTCACGCCGTGCTCGCGCCAGTCGATCTGCTGGCTGGCCTCGGCGGTTTCGTGCTCGGCCCGGTAATGCGGATGTTCGTGATCCTGGCTCATCGTCTCTCCTCCTCGGCTTGCGTGCCGCGTTCAAGTCGTTCGCTTCGGTCGTGCGCTTGAGGGTCGTGCCGCATGGCTGATCGACATTCTGGCACGTTCAAAAAACGGCTGCGTGGCGTGACCGTGCAAAGGCCGCCGCGAAAAAAAACCCGCTCGCAGGGAGCGGGGTTCGAGTCGTCGCGCTCAACGCCGTGGCGTCAGTGTCATTGCTTCTTCGCGTTGATCACAGCCTCGGCGACATTGCTCGGCGTTTCGGCGTAGTGCTTGAACTCCATCGTGTAGGTCGCCCGGCCCTGGGTGGCAGAGCGCAGCGACGTCGAGTAGCCGAACATCTCGGCGAGCGGCACTTCCGCGCGCACCAGCTTGCCGCCGCCGCCCGCGATGTCTTCCATGCCCTGCACCATGCCGCGCCGGCTCGACAGGTCGCCCATCACGTTGCCCATGAAGTCCTCGGGCGTTTCCACCTCGACGGCCATCATCGGTTCGAGCAGCACGGGCTTCGCCTTGCGCATCGCTTCCTTGAACGCTATCGAGCCGGCCATGCGGAACGCGTTTTCGTTCGAGTCGACGTCGTGATACGAACCGAAGGTCAGCGTGACCTTCACGTCGACGACCGGATAGCCGGCCAGCACGCCGGCCTTCAGCGTTTCTTGGATGCCCTTGTCGACGGCCGGAATGAATTCGCGTGGAATTACGCCGCCCTTGATCGCGTCGATGAACTCGTAGCCCTTGCCCTGTGCGCTCGGCTCGAGTGCGATCACCGCGTGACCGTACTGTCCGCGACCGCCCGACTGCTTGACGAACTTGCCTTCGACGTCCTCGACCTTGTTGCGCACCGTTTCGCGATACGCGACCTGCGGCTTGCCGACGGTCGCCTCGACGCCGAACTCGCGCTTCATCCGGTCGACCAGAATTTCGAGGTGCAGCTCGCCCATGCCGGAGATGATCGTCTGTCCGGATTCCTCATCGGTCTGCACGCGGAATGACGGATCTTCCTGCGCGAGACGGTTCAGCGCGATGCCCATCTTTTCCTGGTCGGCCTTGGTCTTCGGCTCGACGGCCTGCGAGATCACGGGCTCCGGGAAGATCATCTTTTCGAGGATGATCACATGGTTAGGATCGCAGAGCGTGTCGCCGGTGGTCGCTTCCTTCAGACCGACGGCCGCGGCGATGTCGCCCGCGTAGACCTCCTTGATTTCCTTGCGCTCGTTCGCGTGCATCTGCAGGATGCGGCCGAGGCGCTCCTTTTTTTCCTTGACCGCGTTGTAGACCGTGTCGCCCGAATTGACGACGCCCGAGTACACGCGGAAGAAGATCAGCTGGCCGACGAACGGGTCGGTCATGATCTTGAAGGCGAGCGCCGAGAACGGATCGTCGTCGTTGGGATGACGCTCGATCTCCTTGTCGTGCTCGTCGTGACCGGTGATCGCAGGCACGTCGACGGGCGACGGCAGATAGTCGATCACCGCGTCGAGCATCGCTTGCACGCCCTTGTTCTTGAACGCGCTGCCGCACAGCATCGGCACGATCTCGTTGGCGATCGTGCGCGCGCGGATGCCGTGCCTGATTTCTGCTTCGCTGAGTTGTTCGCCGCCGAGGTATTTCTCGAGCAGTTCCTCGTTCGCCTCGGCCGCGGCCTCGACCATCTTGTCGTGCCATTCCTTGGCGGTGGCCGCGAGTTCAGCCGGAATGTCGCGGTACTCGAACTTGATGCCCTGGCTGTCATCGTCCCAGTAGATCGCCTTCATCTTGACGAGGTCGACCACGCCCTGGAAGTGCTCTTCCGCGCCGATCGGAATCTGGATCGGCACGGCGACACCCTTCAGACGATCGCCGATCTGCCGCTGCACGCGGAAGAAGTCCGCCCCGACGCGGTCCATCTTGTTGACGAATGCGATGCGCGGCACCTTATACTTGTTCGCCTGGCGCCACACGGTTTCCGATTGCGGCTGCACGCCGCCGACCGAGTCATACACCATGCAGGCGCCGTCGAGCACGCGCATCGAGCGCTCGACTTCGATCGTGAAGTCGACGTGCCCCGGGGTGTCGATGATGTTGATCCGATGCTCGGGATAGTTGCCGGCCATGCCCTTCCAGAACGCGGTGGTGGCCGCCGACGTGATCGTGATGCCGCGCTCCTGCTCCTGTTCCATCCAGTCCATCGTCGCCGCGCCGTCGTGAACCTCGCCGATCTTGTGGGTCACGCCGGTGTAGAACAGGATCCGTTCGGTAGTGGTGGTTTTGCCGGCATCGATGTGGGCGCTGATGCCGATATTCCGGTAGCGCTCGATGGGAGTCTTGCGGGGCACGTGAATCTCCTTGTAATGGCGCGCCTGAAACGCATGCCGGGCGACCGCGTGGGCCGCCCGGGGAGTCTGGGTGCTGCTTACTGAGATTACAAGGATAGCGCTTCGATTGGTCTTTTGCATGAATCCTGCCAGCCGGCGCCAAGGCTGGCCGCGCGGGGGCTGCGCGGACGAAAAAAAGCCGGCGCCTCGGGGCGAGGCGCCGGCTTTTCGCGGGAAAGCGCCGCGGGGCGGCCGGGCCGCTCAGGTGGCCGCGCAGACGCGCAGCCCGGCGGCGCGGGACTCTATTGCGTGATACCCGGCACCGGCGGCAAGCCCTGGATCCGCATGCCCGGCTTGATGCCTTTCGACGAGAACCAGCCCTTGGGCATTTCCAGCGCGAACACGCCGTTGTGCGTCGGGCAGTGGTTGTTGGTGGTCTCGGCCTGCATCTCGTCGATGTCGGTGATCGTGCCGTCGGCGCGCATGAACGCGATCGACAGCGGGATCAGCGTGTTCTTCATCCAGAAGCAGTGGCCCGCGTTCTCGTTGAACACAAACAGCATGCCTTCGTTCGGCGCGAGATTCGTGCGATACATCAAGCCCTGCTCGCGGTCCGCGTCGTTGGCGGCGACGGCCGCGTCGATCACGAACATGCCAGCGGTCAACTTGACGCGTGGAAACTCGCCCGGTTGCCTGGCGCCCGGCGGCATCTGCTGCGCCTGGGCGGAAGCGGGGGTGGCGGCGAACGAGAGGGCCGCGAGCGGCAGGGCAACGGCAACGGCGAAACGCGCCATCCACGAGCGCATGGAAAATCGCACGGCAAGACTCCTTGCTGAAATTGACCCGCGCATGTTACGCGAGCGCGTCAAAAACAAAAAGGCAGATCGCCTTGCGGTGATCTGCCTTACAACGCCGTAAGAACGGCAATGAAGCTAGTTCTTGACTGCGTTTTTACAAGCAACTTACTCCGAAGCTGCCGAAGCTGCAGCTGCTGCCTTCTTGTGCGACTTCTTGTGAGCGTGCTTGGTCGTCTTCTTTGCCGACGAAGCTGCTGCTGCCGGAGCTGCCGAAGCTGCTTCCGGTGCCGATGCTTGTGCGAATGCTGCCGTTGCGAAGAGGCCAGCGACCAGAGCGGCGATCAGTTTGTTCATTTTGTGAATCCTCAGCTTGAGTTAATTAACCAAATGACCCGGCTTATGTAGAGTCATGTCGGTAAACGTGCCATCCACCTTTCGGTTGACAGCCGCATCGAACAAAATTTCGACGCGTCTGCTAGCGCTCCGACTTTCGTACTCGCCGCAAAAGCGGCTTATGCAAAGGTCTTTAAGGCTGAATGCCGGACAGCTTCGGCGGCATCTGCGTCGAATAACGCGTGGGGTTGTACTGCGGTTGACGCGACTTGCGCGGAAATTTTCAACGCCAGGACGCGAGATGAAACTGCATCGCAGACGCTTGCGCGAGCCCAGTTGTTTCACGCATTTCGGGCTGGCGTTTCACGCATTACTTTGCGTGCTGCTACAACGAGTTAGCGTCGATTGTCACAACCGTGAAACGGTTTCTGAGTGGTCATGCGAAGGCGGATTCGCGCGTGCGTGAATTCGGCACGCGGTGCTGTGGCGATGAACAAACAATCGTCAAACAATGTTCAGGCGACGCCATCCCATGGCGCGTTGGCTCGCAACTCGATGCTCTCTCCGGGTTGCAGTCCGAGTGAAAAAATGTCAAGCGCACCGATGCCGACGCGTACCAGACGCAGCGTCGGAAAACCGACCGCGGCGGTCATCCGACGCACCTGACGATTCTTGCCTTCGGTGATCGATAGCTCGATCCACGCGGTTGGTATCGCGGCGCGATAGCGGATCGGCGGCGTGCGCGTCCACAGCGAGTTGTCCGGGTCGACATAGGTCGCCTGACATGGGCGTGTCACGTAGTCGCCGAGATCGACGCCGCGCGCCAGCTTTTTCAACGCGGCGATGTCGATCGCGCCTTCGACCTGCGCCCAATAGCGTTTAACGAGCTTGTGGCGGGGCTCGGCGATGCGCGCCTGCAGCGCGCCGTCGTCGGTGAGCAGCAACAGGCCTTCGCTATCGGAGTCGAGCCGGCCGGCCGGATAGACGCCCGGCACCTTGACCCAGTCGGCAAGTGACGGGCGCGTTTCGTGTGACGAAAATTGACAGATGGTGCCGAACGGCTTGTTGAGGGCGAGAAGGCGCATAGAAAGGCGAAACGGCAGCGCGGCGAGCAGCCTCCAGCGCGCGCTTCGCCGATGATGAATGGCGCGATGATAATGCATAAATCGGAAGCAGATTCTCGTATCTTATAGAGGAGCGTAGCGCGGTTGAGGGTCCGTCCATGTTGGAAAACCCGGAGTCCGGGGTGGCCGCGTGGCGCGCGAGGCGTGGGCTAGAATAGCGGCCAGGCCGCTCGCGGACGTTCGGCATCGCGCGGCGAGGGCATCTTTTTCGCAGTCTCCCATCAGCTTTTGCACAGCTTTCACTGGAGTCCGATCATGCCGTATCAGCACATCAAGGTTCCGACCGGTGGCGACAAGATCACCGTCAACGCCGACTTCACGCTCAACGTTTCCGATGAACCGATCATCCCGTATATCGAAGGCGACGGCACCGGCCTGGACATCACGCCGGTCATGATCAAGGTCGTGGATGCGGCGGTCGAAAAGGCGTATGGCGGCAAGAAGAAAATTCACTGGATGGAAATTTTCGCAGGCGAGAAGGCGACCAGGGTGTACGGCCCGGACGTATGGCTGCCGGACGAAACGCTGCAGGCGGTCAAGGAATACGTCGTATCGATCAAGGGGCCGCTCACCACGCCGGTCGGCGGCGGTATCCGCTCGCTGAACGTCGCGTTGCGTCAGGAACTGGACCTCTACGTGTGCCTGCGCCCGGTGCAGTATTTCAAGGGCGTGCCCTCGCCGGTGCGCGAGCCCGAAAAAACCGACATGGTGATCTTCCGCGAGAACTCGGAAGACATCTACGCGGGTATCGAATGGCCCGCCGAATCCGAGCAGGCGAAGAAGGTCATCAAGTTCCTGCGCGAAGAAATGGGCGTCAAGAAGATCCGCTTTCCGGATTCGTCGGGCATCGGCATCAAGCCGGTGTCGCGCGAAGGTACCGAGCGTCTGCTGCGTAAGGCGATCCAGTACGCGATCGATAACGAACGCCGCTCGGTTACGCTGGTGCATAAGGGCAACATCATGAAGTACACCGAAGGCGCGTTCCGCGACTACGGCTACGCGCTCGCGCAGAAGGAGTTCAACGCGGAATTGATCGACGGCGGTCCGTGGATGAAAGTCAGGAATCCGAAGACGGGCGGCGACGTTGTCGTGAAGGACGTGATCGCCGACGCGTTCCTGCAGCAGATCCTGCTGCGTCCGGCCGAATACGATGTGATCGCCACGCTGAACCTGAACGGCGACTACATCTCGGACGCGCTCGCCGCGCAGGTCGGCGGCATCGGCATCGCGCCGGGCGCGAACCTGTCGGATTCGGTTGCGATGTTCGAAGCGACGCACGGCACGGCGCCGAAATACGCGGGCAAGGACTACGTGAATCCGGGCTCGGAAATCCTGTCAGCGGAAATGATGCTGCGTCACCTGGGCTGGTTCGAGGCGGCGGATCTGATAATCAGCTCGATGGAAAAATCGATCCTGCAAAAGCGCGTTACTTACGATTTTGCCCGGCTGATGGAAGGCGCGACCCAGGTGTCGTGCTCGGCATTCGGGCAAGTGATGATCGAAAATATGTAACTGATGCGTCGGGATTATTCAATGTGCATAAAAAAAAAAAAAAAAAAAGAAAAAAAATATTCAATGTGCATAAAAAACAAAAGAAAAAAAAAAAAAAAAAAAAAAACAAAAAAAAAATAAAAAAACAAAAAAAAATAAAAAAAAATAAAAAAAAAAAAATATATAAAAAAAAAAAAAAAAAAAAAAAAAAAAAAAAGAAAAAAAAAAAAAAAAAAAAAACAAAAAAAAGAAAAGAAAAAATAAAAAAAAAAAAAAAAAAAAAAAAAAAAAAAAAAATAAAAAAAAAAAAAAAAAAAAAAAAAAAAAAAAAAAAAAAAAAAAAACAAAAAAAAAAAAAAAAAAAAAAAAAAAAAAAAAAAAAAATAAAAAAAAAAAATAAAACAAAAAAAAAAAAAAAAATCATAAAAAAAAATAAAAAAAAATAAAAAAAAAAAAAAAAAAAAAAAATAAAAATAAAAAAAAATAAATAAAAATAAAAAATAAAAAAAAAAAAAAAAAAAAAAAAAAAAAAAAAAAAAAAAACAAAAAATAAAAAAAAAAAAAAATAAAAAAAAAAAAAAAAAAAAAAAAAAAAAAAAAAAAAAATGTGCATAAAAACCCCGGGCGCCAGCAAGCGGCCCGGGTATTTTTTACCCTGAATATTCGCGCGGTTCTTGGGCCGAAAATCCGCTGCAACGGAAAGCAGCCGCAAAAAAGAAACCCGGCGGGAGCCGGGCTTTAAAAAGGACGGGTATCGAACCGTCTCAGGCTGGCGCCTGAATATTCGATGCCTGTTTGCCTTTCGGGCCTTGCACGACCTCAAAGGTGACCTTCTGGCCTTCCTTGAGGGTCTTGAACCCATTCATCTGGATGGCCGAGAAGTGTGCAAACAAATCCTCACCACCCTCGTCAGGCGTGATGAATCCGAAACCCTTTGCGTCGTTAAACCATTTGACCGTACCAGTTGCCATTCCAACTTCCCCTGTAACTCATGTCACTACCACGAGCCCTCGAAAAAGCCACGGCCGCACGAAGCAACCGCTCCCTCCTCACAAGCTCACCATCGGCATTTTTTCGAATTATGGCTTAGTGAAAAAAGTGCCAGCTTGATTGTTGGGGCTCTTTATTCGAGTGTCAAGAAAATTTTGAGACGTCGTTGTCGAGTTACAAACAGGCCGCTTTCCAGGGTTTTTACCGCTTCCGTATGTGCGGTGGCGCAAGCGGCGTGGCTTGAAAAGTCGCATAATCGACTCACATGTTGGCTGTGCCCGCGGCGTCGACGCCCAGCGCGGCGAGCGCTCCCAGCCAGTACCGGCAGGTTGTGCGATACTCGATCCGACCGCAGTGCAGCACGTGCTGCGCACGACAGGATTGGGGGCCGGCACCGCAATCGGCCCGTCGAAAACGCGCATGCAAGGCCGATCATGACCGTGTCGTGACCTGCCCGGCAGTAGCGAACGGGCTCATCGGCCGAGCGGCCGTGTTTTGACAGGATTGCGGGCCTGTCCTAGTTGTTTAGAATGGGTGTATGGCGATTATCCCGGACAAGCAGGACGGCACCGTACTGGAGCGGCAGGAGCAGAAACTCAAGCCGCCGTCCATGTACAAGGTGGTGCTGCTGAATGACGACTTCACGCCGATGGAATTTGTCGTGATGATCGTGCAGGAATATTTCAATAAAGATCGTGAAACCGCAACGCAGGTCATGTTGAAGGTGCATCGCGAGGGCAGGGGAGTTTGTGGGGTCTATACGCGGGACATCGCGTCGACCAAAGTCGAGCAAGTCGTTACCCACGCACGGCAGGCCGGGCATCCGCTGCAGTGTGTGATGGAGGAAGCATGATTGCCCAGGAACTGGAAGTCAGCCTGCATATGGCGTTCATGGAAGCGCGCCAGGCAAGGCACGAGTTCATAACGGTCGAACATCTTTTGCTCGCGCTGTTGGATAACCCGACGGCGGCAGAGGTACTGCGCGCATGCGCGGCCAATATCGAGGATCTGCGTCAGAACCTGCGCAACTTCATTCATGACAACACGCCGACCGTGCCGGGCACGGACGACGTCGACACGCAGCCCACGCTCGGTTTCCAGCGTGTGATCCAGCGCGCGATCATGCATGTGCAGTCCACCTCGAACGGCAAGAAGGAAGTGACCGGCGCGAACGTGCTGGTCGCGATCTTCGGTGAGAAGGACTCGCATGCGGTGTACTACCTGCAGCAGCAGGGCGTCACGCGTCTGGACGTGGTCAATTTCATCTCGCACGGCATCGCCAAGACGAGCAGTTCGGACGCCGCGAAAGCGAGCGACGCGAATGCCGAGTCTGACGAAGCCGCCGCGCAGAAGGAAACGCCGCTCGCCCAGTTCACGCAGAACCTGAACCAGATGGCGAAGGATGGCCGCATCGATCCGCTGATCGGACGCGAGTCGGAAGTCGAGCGCGTGGTGCAGGTGCTGTGCCGCCGGCGCAAGAATAATCCGCTGCTGGTCGGCGAGGCGGGTGTCGGCAAGACCGCGATCGCCGAAGGGCTCGCATGGCGCATCACGCGCGGCGAGGTGCCGGACATCCTCGCGGATGCCCAGGTGTATTCGCTCGACATGGGCGCGCTGCTCGCGGGCACCAAGTATCGCGGCGACTTCGAGCAGCGTCTGAAGACGGTGCTGAAGGAACTGAAGGAGCGTCCGCACGCCATTCTCTTCATCGACGAAATCCATACGCTGATCGGCGCGGGCGCCGCGTCGGGCGGCACGCTGGATGCGTCGAACCTGCTGAAGCCGGCGCTTTCGTCGGGCACGCTGAAGTGCATCGGCGCGACCACCTTCACCGAATATCGCGGCATCTTCGAAAAGGACGCGGCGCTGTCGCGTCGTTTCCAGAAGATCGACGTGACCGAGCCGACCGTCGAGCAGACGGTCGCGATCCTGCGCGGGCTGAAGTCGCGCTTCGAAGAGCACCACGGCGTCAAGTATTCATCGGGTGCGCTGTCGGCGGCGGCTGAGCTGTCGGCGCGCTTCATCACCGATCGTCACTTGCCGGACAAGGCGATCGACGTGATCGACGAAGCGGGCGCGGCGCAGCGCATTTTGCCGAAGTCGAAGCAGAAGAAGACGATCGGCAAGAACGAGATCGAGGAAATCATCTCCAAGATCGCGCGCGTGCCGGCGCAAAGCGTGTCGCAGGACGATCGCAGCAAGTTGCAGACGCTCGACCGCGATCTGAAAAGCGTCGTGTTCGGTCAAGATCCGGCTATCGACGCGCTGTCGGCCGCGATCAAGATGGCGCGCGCGGGCCTCGGCAAGCTCGACAAGCCGATCGGCGCATTCCTGTTCTCGGGTCCGACCGGCGTCGGCAAGACCGAGGTCGCCAAGCAACTCGCGTTCACGCTCGGCATCGAGCTGATCCGCTTCGACATGTCGGAGTACATGGAGCGTCACGCGGTGAGCCGGCTGATCGGCGCGCCGCCGGGCTACGTCGGTTTCGATCAGGGCGGCCTGCTGACCGAGGCGATCACGAAGAAGCCGCACTGCGTGCTGCTGCTCGACGAAATCGAAAAGGCGCATCCGGACATCTTCAACGTGCTGCTGCAGGTGATGGACCACGGCACGCTGACGGACAACAACGGTCGCAAGGCGGACTTCCGCAACGTCATCATCATCATGACGACGAACGCGGGCGCCGAGGCGATGGGCAAGTCGGTGATCGGCTTCACGAACCGCCGCGAGGCGGGCGACGAGATGGTCGACATCAAGCGCATGTTCACGCCGGAGTTCCGCAACCGTCTGGACGCGACGATTAGCTTCCGTTCGCTCGATGAGGAAATCATCATGCGCGTGGTCGACAAGTTCCTGATGCAGCTGGAAGATCAGCTGCACGAGAAGAAGGTCGATGCACTGTTCACCGACGCGCTGCGCAAGCATCTGGCGAAGCACGGTTTCGATCCGTTGATGGGCGCGCGGCCAATGCAGCGCCTGATCCAGGACACGATCCGTCGCGCGCTCGCCGACGAGTTGCTGTTCGGCAAGCTGATGAACGGCGGCCGCGTGACGGTCGACGTCGATGCCGACGACAAGGTGCAGTTGACCTTCGACGAGCATCCGGCGCCGCGCAATCCAAATCCGGAGGCGGTGGAAGTCGAGTGATCCGAGTAGTAAGGCCGGCGTTGCCTTACGCCGGTTGAGCCGAAAGCAGAACGGCGCGGGTTTTACCCCGCGCCGTTTTTTCATGCTCTGGTTTTATGCTGGCGCCGCGCGCGGAAAGACCCAGTCGCCGCGTCGCAGCAATCCATCAATGCTTGCCGGTGCTGCCAAACCCGCCCGCGCCGCGCAGGCTTTCCTCGAAGTCGTCGACGATGTTGAACGCGGCCTGCACGACCGGCACGATCACCAGTTGCGCGAGGCGTTCCATCGGATTCAGCACGAACGTCGTTTCGCCGCGATTCCACGTCGAAATCATCAGTTGACCCTGGTAATCGGAATCGATCAGGCCGACGAGATTGCCGAGCACGATCCCATGCTTATGGCCAAGGCCCGAGCGCGGCAGAATCAGCGCCGCATAACCGGGGTCGCCGACGTGGATCGCGAGTCCGGTCGGCACCAGCGCGGTTTCGCCGGGTTGCAGGGTCAGCGGTTCGTCGAGGCAGGCGCGCAGATCGAGGCCGGCGCTACCGGTCGTCGCGTAGGCGGGAAGCTGTTCGCGCATGCGTTGATCGAGAATCTTCAGGTCGAGTTTCATTCAGGTTCGATAGTGGGTGTGGGTTTGGTGAAGGGGCCACGCGGCTGACAGGCAAAACCTCTGCGATCAAGCCGCCTTGTTCGAGCCGAGCTGGAACGCGTCGGCGAGCAGTTCGTAGGAGCGCAAGCGCGCGCGATAGCTGCCGGCGACGGTCAGCACCATCAGTTCGTCGGCCTGGAACTGCTGCTGTAAATCCGTGAGCCGCTCGGTCACGTGCTCAGGCGTGCCGATGATGCTGCGCGGCTTTTCCCGGTCGATCACCAGCTGTTCGCGCTGGCCATACTCCTGCGCGATGCCTTGCTCGATCGTCGGAATCGGTTCGTTCAGGCCATACGACATCTGCACCCGACGCAGGTCCACGGCCTTTTCGAGGTCCCCGGCTTCCTGCTCGGTATCGGCGCAGATCACGAAGACCGCGGCCGTCAGATACGGCTGCGACGCCTCGTTACCGGGCTGGAAGCGCTCGCGATACGCAAGCGCGACCTGCTTGCCGAAATGCGCATTGATGAAATGCGCGAACGAGAAGCGAATGCCGAGCTGCGCCGCGAGCAGACCGCCGAATTCGCTCGAGCCGAGCATCCACAGCTGCGGGCGCGTATCGATCTGCGGCTGAAGCAGCACACCCTGCGCGAGGTGATCGTCGGCCAGCGTACCGTGCATGAGGTTCAGCAGCTCAGTGACCTGCTGCGGGAAAAGCTCGCCGCGATTGTAGGCGCCGGCGGCGACCGCCTGCGCGGTGCGCATATCCCCGCCCGGCGCACGTCCGACGCCGAGATCGACGCGGTTCGGAAACAGCGCCTCGAGCATCATGAACTGCTCGGCGACCTTGAACGGGCTGTAGTACGGCAGCATGATGCCGCCCGAGCCGATGCGAATGCGTTTGGTCACGCTGCCGAGGCGCGCCAGCATCACTTCAGGGCAGGGGTTCGACACGCCGCGCAGGCCGTGGTGCTCGGCGCACCAGTAGCGCGTGTAGCCGAGGTCGTCGGCGAGCTGCGCGAGTTCGACGGTGGCGGCGATCGCGTCCGCCACCGAATGGCCGGCGATCACCGGTGTTTGATCGAGCACGGAGAGTAGCGTCATGGCAGTAGTGCTCCAGATGATTCCGGTCGGCTGACCGGGCAAGGCGGCGTGGCCACACGGACCCGCCGCTTTGCGCTCGGTCAGCGAACCGGGCTGGTGTCGGACGGCAGACGCTTCGCGATTTCCGCGATCAGTGCGCGCGCGAGCGTCTGCTTGTCGGCGCGTGGCAGCTTCGTCGCGCCGCCTGCTTCGAACAGGATCACTTCGTTGTCGTCGAGCCCGAATGTTTGCGGACCCAGATTGCCGATCAGCAGCGGCACGTTCTTGCGCGCGCGCTTTTCCTCGCCGTGGATTTCCAGGTTGTCGCTCTCTGCGGCGAAGCCGACCGCGAACGGCGGCTTCGGCAGCTTCGCGACCGCGGCGAGGATGTCCGGATTCTCGACGAATGAAAAGCTTGGCAGCGTGCGCTCGGCGGTTTTCTTTATCTTCTGATCGCTGACTTGGTCGACGCGCCAGTCGGCCACCGCGGCGACGCCGATGAAAATATCCGCGTCCGCGACGGTGCGCATGACCGCCTCGTACATCTGTTGCGCGGTCTGCACGTCCTCGCGGAACACGCCCCACGGCGTCTCCAGTGCGACCGGCCCGGTCACCAGATGCACGTCGGCGCCGGCTTGCTGCGCGGCGCGCGCGAGCGCGAAGCCCATCTTGCCGCTCGAGCGATTCGTGATGCCGCGCACCGGGTCGAGCGGTTCGAAGGTTGGTCCGGCGGTCAGCAGCAGACGCCGGCCCGACAGGATTTTCGGCGCGAAGAACGATGCGATCGCCTCGTAGGTCGCGGCCGCTTCCAGCATGCGGCCGTCGCCGATCTCGCCGCAGGCCTGCGGGCCCGAATCCGGGCCGAGCACTTCGACGCCGTCCGCGCGCAGCTGCGCGACGTTGCGTTGCGTGGCCGGGTTCTGCCACATCTGCCGGTTCATCGCCGGCACGACGAGCAGCGGACAGTCGCGCGCGATGCACAGCGTCGACAGCAGATCGTCGGCCATGCCGTGCGCGAGCTTGGCGAGGAAGTCGGTCGACGCCGGCGCGATCACGATCGCATCGGCTTCGCGCGACAAATCGATGTGCGCCATGTTGTTCGGCACGCGACCGTCCCACTGGCTCGTGTAGACCGGCCGGCCCGACAGGGCCTGCATCGTGATGGGGGTGATGAACTGGGTCGCGGCTTCGGTCATGACGACCTGCACGGTCGCGCCAGCCTTGGTCAACAGACGCGTGAGTTCGGCGATCTTGTAGCAGGCGATGCCCCCCGTCATGCCGAGGACGAGGTGTTTGCCTACGAGTTCTGCGGTTGCCAACGAAAGCCTCCGACAAAGCGTGATCACGCGGCGGCGCGAGGGCGTTGCCCGTCGTTGCCGCCGCGCGTTTCAAACCGGACGCGGCGCACGCCGCGCGTAACCGCAGCCGTGCGTCCCGTCGGCGACGTTAGCGTGTGCCGCGTACCCGCCGCAGCTCGTCGATCACGAGCAGGATCGCGCCGATCGTGATCGCGCTATCGGCGAGATTGAACGCCGGCCAGTGCCAGCCGCCCACGTGGAAATCGAGGAAGTCGATCACGTGGCCATGCGCGAGCCGGTCGATCACATTGCCGAGCGCGCCGCCGAGAATCAGCGCGAGCGCGGTACAGAACATTTTCTGCCCGCTATGGCGCTTGAGCAGATAGCAGATCACGAGCGCGGCGACGACGCCGAGCGCGGTGAACGCCCAGCGCTGCCAGCCGCCCGCCATCGCGAGGAAGCTGAACGCGGCGCCGCGGTTGAACACGACGATCAGGTTGAAGAACGGCGTGATCTCGTGCGGCACACCGTAGGCGAACACCTTGCGCACGGCGATTTTCGTCAGCTGGTCGAACAGGATGACGATCAGCGCGATGCCGAGCCAAGGTGCGAGCGAACTGCTTCCGGTGGACGTTTTCGACACGGTTCTCGCCATTATGCCGCGCTCCTGATTTCGCCACTGCCGAACAGATTGCTGAAGCAGCGGCCGCACAGCGACGGATGCTCGGCGTTCGCGCCGACGTCCGCGCGATAGTGCCAGCAGCGCTCGCACTTCAGGTACTTCGAGGCGATCACTTCAACGCCTTCGTCCGCTTCGCTGTCGACCTTGACGACGTTCGCCGCCGACGTGATCAGCACGAACTTCAGGTCGCCGCCGAGGCTAGTTAGCGCGTCGTAACGGGCTCCGCTCGCGCGGATTTCGACTTCCGCCTGAAGCGACGAGCCGATCAGGTTCGCGACCCGCGCCTCTTCCAGCGCCTTGGTCACATCGCCGCGCACCGCGCGCAGCAGCGTCCACTTGTCGAGCAGCGCACCCGCGTCCGGCACGGCCGGGTACACGTGGTACGTCTCGGTGAAGATCGTCTCGCTATTGGGCTGGAACACCTTCCACGCTTCCTCCGCGGTGAACGACAGGAACGGCGCCATCACGCGCAACAGGCCCTGCGCGATGTGGTAGAGCGCGGTTTGTGCCGAGCGGCGCGCGACCGAATCCGCCGCGGTTGTGTACAGGCGGTCCTTCAGCACGTCGAGGTAGAAGCCGCCGAGGTCTTCCGAGCAGAACGTCTGCAGCTTCGCGACGACCGGGTGGAACTCGTACTTCTCGTAGTGCGCAAGGATGTCGTTTTGCAGCTCCGCCGATAGCGCCACCGCATAACGGTCGATTTCGAGCCAGTCTTCGACCGGCTGCGCGTGCTGCGCGAAGTCGAAGTCCGACAGGTTCGCGAGCAGGAAGCGCAGCGTGTTGCGGATGCGGCGATAGCCTTCCGTCACGCGCTTGAGAATCTCCTCGGAGATCGCGAGCTCGCCCGAGTAGTCGGTCGACGCGATCCACAGGCGGATGATTTCCGCGCCGAGGCGGTTTGCGACTTCATGCGGATCGATGCCGTTGCCGAGCGACTTGCTCATCTTGCGGCCTTCGCCGTCGACGGTGAACCCGTGCGTGAGCAGCGCGTTGTAGGGCGGGCGGCCGTCGAGCATCGACGCGGTCAGCAGTGACGAATGGAACCAGCCGCGATGCTGATCCGAACCTTCGAGGTACAGGTCGGCCGGGAACTGGAGTTCGTCCTTGTGCGAGCCGCGCAGCACGTGCCAGTGCGTGGTGCCCGAGTCGAACCACACGTCGAGCGTGTCGCGGTTCTTTTCGTACAGGTTGGCGTCGTCGCCGATCAGCTCGTGCGGATCGAGCGTCTGCCATGCCTCGATGCCTTC
Source organism: Paraburkholderia sp. WC7.3g (assembly GCF_050436345.1). NCBI lineage: Bacteria > Pseudomonadati > Pseudomonadota > Betaproteobacteria > Burkholderiales > Burkholderiaceae > Paraburkholderia > Paraburkholderia sp. WC7.3g. Next base: position 3,797,099 of record NZ_JBNDMA010000002.1, on the reverse strand, counting down.
CTTCTCGACGCGCTGCGCGACCTGTTCGAGCAATTCGAGCGTGCGCGGATGCAACTCGCCGGTTTCCTTGTGCACGAAGAATGCCATCGGCACGCCCCATTGACGCTGACGCGACAGTGTCCAGTCCGGGCGGTTCGCAATCATGCTGAAGAGGCGCTGCTTGCCCCACGACGGATAGAACGCCGTGTTCTCGATGCCTTCGAGCGCGGTTTCGCGCAGCGTCTTGTCGCTGTCGTTCGGCTTCACGTCCATGCCGGCGAACCATTGCGAAGTGGCGCGGTAGATGATCGGCGTCTTGTGGCGCCAGCAGTGCATGTAGCTATGCGTGTACTTTTCGGTGCGCAGCAGCGAGCCAGCGCCTTGCAGCGCCTCGACGATCTGCGGATTCGCCGCCCAGATCGACAGGCCGCCGAACAGCGCGAGCGATTCGATGTAGCGCCCGTCGCCCATTACCGGGTTGATGATGTCCGAGTCGGCCATGCCGTGCGCCTTGCACGACACGAAGTCTTCGACGCCGTAGGCGGGCGACGAGTGCACGATGCCGGTGCCGGTTTCGGTCGTCACGTAGTCGCCGAGATAGACGGGCGCTGTTCGCTTGTAGCCCGGGTGCGCGGACGCGAGCGGATGATTGAAGCGCAGATTCACGAGCTTCTCGCCCGGCGTTGTCGCGATGACCGTGCCTTCGAGGCCGTACAGCTTCAGGCACGCCTCGACGCGTTCCTCGGCGACGATCAGCAGGCCGCGCGGCGTGTCGACGAGCGCGTAGACGATTTCCGGATGCAGGTTCAGCGCCTGGTTGGCGGGAATGGTCCACGGCGTGGTGGTCCAGATCACGATGCCGCCTTCGTTGCGCGGTAGCGCGGCGAGGCCGAACGCCTGCGCGGTCTTTTCCGGTTCGGCGAAGCTGAACAGCACGTCGATGGTCGGATCGGTCTTGTCCTTGTACTCGACTTCCGCTTCAGCGAGCGCCGAGCCGCAGTCGAAACACCAGTTGACCGGCTTCAAGCCGCGGAACACGTAGCCCTTTTCCATGATTTTCGCGAGCGCGCGGATTTCGCCGGCTTCGTTCGCGAAGTTCATCGTCCTGTACGGATTGTCCCAGTCGCCGAGCACGCCCAGACGGCGGAAGCCGGCCTTCTGCCTGTCGATCTGCTCGGTCGCGTAGGCACGCGCCTTCTGCATCACCTCGGCCGCGGGCAGCGACTTGCCGAACTGCTTCTCGATCTGGATTTCGATCGGCATGCCGTGGCAGTCCCAGCCCGGCACGTAGACCGCGTCGAAGCCCGCCAGATTGCGCGCCTTGACGATCATGTCCTTGAGAATCTTGTTCACCGCGTGGCCGAGATGGATGTCGCCGTTCGCATACGGCGGGCCGTCGTGCAGGATGAACTTGTTGCGGCCCTTGGAGGCGGCGCGGATCTTGTCGTAGACCTTGTTTTCCTGCCATTCCTTGACCCATTGCGGCTCACGTTTGGGCAGGTCGCCGCGCATCGGAAACGGCGTGTCGAGCAGGTTGACCGGGTAGCGGGACTGCGGTTTCGAATCGGCTTTCTTGTTGCTCATGATGTGGGTGGCGGTGAATTCGTTTCTATGCGTAGCGGCGCGCGGATTGCACGCGATGTGCGACGAGAGTGGGACGCGCCCGGCAGGCGGCTCCGCGTGAAGCCCGGACGCCCTTCGATACGCGCGGCGACGGTTCGTGCGGCGCGGCGCGCCGGCCGGAACCGCGGTGATTATCTAATTCGGTCGGTGGCCGAGGTGGCGAAACCGGTGGAACGGCTGCCCGGCGTGCCGGCGCCGACCGCGGCGAACCATGCGCGCGCATTGGCGACGTCGCGCGCGATCGCGGCGGTCAGCGTTTCGAGGTCGACGAATTTCTCCTCGTCGCGCAACTTCTTCAGAAATTCGACGCGCACGAGTTTGCCATACGCGTCGCCGTGCCAGTCGAGCAGGTGCACTTCGAGCAGCACGCGGCCGGAATCGTCGACGGTGGGCCGCAGGCCGAGGCTCGCGACGCCCGGCAGCGGTTGCTCGGCGATGCCGTGCACCTGCACGACGAAGATGCCGGCCAGCGCCGGGCGCTTGTGCGCGATCGGCAAGTTGAGCGTCGGAAAGCCGAGATCGCGGCCGAGTTTCATGCCGTGCGTGACGTGGCCGCTGATCAGATAGTCGCGCCCGAGCGCGGCGCGCGCCGCGTCGAGGTCGCCGCCGACCAGCGCCGCGCGCACGCCCGAGCTTGAAATGCGCGCGCCCGACGGATCGGCGACCGTCGCCATCTGTTGGACTTCGAAACCATACTGCCTGCCGGCCGCCTGCAGCGACGCGAAGTCGCCGGCGCGTTTCGCGCCGTAGCGGAAGTCGTCGCCGATCATGACCCAGCGCGCGTGCAATCCGTTGACGATGATCCGCTCGACGAACGCGTCTGGCGACTGGCTCGCGAACGTGTGATTGAAATGCTCGACGACGACCCGGTCGACCCCATTGGTGCGCAGCGCCTCGAGCTTGTCGCGCAGCATCGCGATGCGTGGCGGCGCGCCGGCCGGGTTGAAGAACTCGCGCGGGTGCGGCTCGAAGGTCATCACGCAGACGGGCAGGCCACGCGCGTTCGCGGCCGCGCGCACGTGCGCGAGCAGAGCCTGGTGGCCGCGGTGGACACCGTCGAAATTGCCGATGGTCAGCGCGCACGGCGCGCGGCTCTCGGCATTGGGAAGACCGCGGAAGACTCTCACGATAGCGGGTTGCAGCGGTTGCTGCGGTTGCAATAGGGGCGCGGGCGGGGTGCCGCAAAACAATCGATTATAAACGCTTGGCGCAACAGACGGCTGCGCGGTCGCGGTCCGGCGACTGCCGAATGATAAAATCCGCGCATGAAAAAACTCGTCATCCTGATTTCCGGACGGGGCAGCAACATGGAAGCCATCGTGCGCGCCTGTGCCAGCGAGCACTGGCCGGCGCGGGTCGCTGCCGTGATTGCCAACCGTCCCGATGCCGCGGGGCTCGCATTCGCGGCGTCGCGTGGCGTCGCCACGGCAGTGGTGGATCATCGCCAGTTTCTGGATCGCGACAACTTCGACGCGGCACTCGCCGAGCAGATCGACGCGTTCGCCCCAGACCTCGTCGTACTCGCGGGCTTCATGCGCGTGCTGACCGAGCGCTTCGTCGACCATTACGCTGGGCGCATGCTGAACGTACACCCGTCGCTGCTGCCGAGCTTTCCGGGCCTGAAGACCCACCAGCAGGCGCTCGATGCCGGCGTACGGCTGCACGGCGCGTCGGTGCATTTTGTCACATCAAAGCTCGATCACGGGCCGATCGTCGCGCAGTCGGCCGTACCTGTCGAGGCGGGCGATACTGCGCAGACGCTCGCCGCACGCGTGCTCGCTACCGAGCACATCATTTATCCACGCGCGGTGCGCTGGTTCGTCGAAGGGCGTCTCGCTCTGGACGGCTCGCGCGTCACGCTAACGCCGTCGGAGCCGCAATGGCTCTTTGCCGGTCACACCGCCGGAGAGGGCGTATGAGATTGCATGGTTTCCTGATTGGACAAACTGAAACGCTGCTGGCCGAAGTGCTGCGGCTGAACGGCCCCGCCGACGCCGCCACGAGCCGCTTTTTTCGCGCGCATCCGAAGCTCGGGCACGCCGAGCGCGGCGTGATCGCCGAGGCGGTGTTCGCGGTGCTGCGCCGCCGGATGGAGTTCGCGCATCTGGCCGAAAGCGGCACCGGCAGCCCGGCGCGCCGCATGGCGCTGCTGGGCCTGATGCAGACGGCCGGACGCTCGGCGCTGAAGCCGTTCGTCACCGAGGCGGAGGCGACGTGGCTCGAACACGTGGCGAAGATCGACCCGGAAAGCCTGCCACTGCGAATTCGCCTGAATCTGCCCGACTGGATCAGCCAGGCGCTCAGCACGCGCTTCGAGGCCGCCGAGCTCGCGCAACTGGCCGCCGCGCTGAACTACCCGGCGCCGCTCGATCTGCGCGCAAACCCGATCAAGGCGAGCCGCGACGACGTGCTCGGTGCGCTGTCGAAGGCCGGCATCGAGGCGGGCGCGACGCCGTTCGCGCCGCTCGGGGTGCGCGTGGTCGGCAAGCCGGCGCTGACCAGGCTCGATGCGTTCCAGCAGGGCTGGCTCGAAGTGCAGGACGAGGGTAGCCAGTTGCTGTGCTCGGTGGTCGCGCCGCGCCGCGGCGAGATGATCGTCGATTTTTGCGCGGGCGCGGGCGGCAAGACGCTGGCGCTCGGCGCGGCGATGCGCTCGACCGGCCGGCTCTACGCGTTCGACATCTCCGAGCGGCGTCTTGCGAAGCTGAAGCCGCGTCTCGCGCGCAGCGGCCTGTCGAACGTGAACCCGGTGCTGATCGACAGCGAACACGACGCGAAGATCAAACGCCTGGCTGGCAAGATCGACCGCGTGCTCGTCGATGCACCGTGCAGCGGCCTCGGCACGCTGCGCCGCAACCCGGACCTGAAGTGGCGCCAGTCGCCGGAGTCGATCGCCGAGCTGGCGCCGAAGCAGGCGTCGATTCTCGCGAGCGCGGCGCGTCTCGTGAAGAAGGGCGGGCGGCTCGTCTATGCTACGTGCTCGATTCTCGAAGCGGAAAACGAGGCGGTCGTGCAGCAGTTCCTCGCGGATCACCCTGATTTCGCGCTGGTGCCGGTGCGCGACGTCCTTGCCGAGCAGCGCATCGAGCTGGAGATGGGCGACTACCTGTCGCTGTGGCCGCACCGCCACGCGACCGACGGCTTTTTCGCCGCCGTGCTCGAGCGCCAGAGTTAGGCAACCGGCTGCAGACCGACGCGCGCGGATTGACTGACGAGTCCGCACGCGCCGGCGATTTCGGCGACATCCATGCATACGACTTTTCCACACATGTTCAGCGACATCGCGCGCGACTTCGGTCAGCCGGTGATGCTGTGGCAGGTCGCGATCCTGCTCGCGACGCTGGTCGTCGCGTGGCTACTCGCGCGGACGCTGCGCCGCCGGATCGCGCGGCCGCAGATGCCGCGTTACCAGAGCCTGCGTTTCGGCATGGAAAGCCTCGACCGCGCGGCTTTTCCGCTGATCGGCGCGGCGCTCGTGTGGCTCGCGCGGGCGATCGCCGACGAGTTCATGGACACCGCGCTGCTCGATCTGGCGCTGGTGCCGCTCGCCGGCATCGGACTGATCTACATCGTGTTCTTCTTCGCGCGACGGGTGTTCAACCGCGACGGCGGTCAGCATCCGTGGCTGTTTCTCGTCGAGAAGGTCGTGTCGGTGGTCGTGTGGATCGGCATGGTGCTCACGCTGTTGGGCATTCAGAACGCCGTGATCGCATGGATGGACAGCGTGAGCTTTCGCGTCGGCAATGCGCACATGACGATACTGTCGCTGATCACGGGGCTGTTGTGGGTCGGCGTCACGATGATCGTCGCAATGTGGCTCGGCTCGTCGTTCGAAGATCGTCTGATGCGCTCGAAGACGCTCGACGCGAACCTGAAGGTGGTGGTCGCACGCGTCGGCCGCGCCGCCTTCGTTCTGGCGGCAATCCTGATCAGCCTGTCGATCGTCGGCATCGACATCACGGTGCTCGGCGTGTTCGGCGGCGCGCTCGGCGTCGGGCTCGGCTTCGGCATGCAGAAGATCGCGAGCAACTACGTGTCGGGCTTCATCATCCTGCTCGACCGCTCTTTGCGGATCGGCGACACGATCAACGTGAGCGGCCTGCAGGGCCGCGTCACGCAGATCCGCACGCGCTATACCGTCGTGCGCGGGCTGGACGGCATCGAGACGCTGATTCCGAACGAAAAGCTGATCACCGACGTCGTGCAGAACCAGTCGTCGTATCTGACTCGTGGCTACGCCAGGGCGGCCGTGCAGATCGCCTACACATCCGACGTCGAGCAGGTGATGACGCTGCTTGCCCAGGCCGCCGCCGACGTGCCGCGCGTGCTGCGCGAGCCGGCGCCGACGCCATTTCTGGTCGGCTTCGGCCCGGATGGCATCAATCTCGAGCTGGGCTTCTGGATCGAGGATGCGGCGAACGGCACGGGGGGCGTACGCTCGACGGTCAATCGCAACATCTGGCGTCTCTTTTCCGAGCACGGCATCACGATTCCGCTCGCGCAACGCGAGGTGCGCATCGTTGGTCCGGCGGGCGGCGCGATGCCGCACCCGATAGCAATGTCCGAGCCGGTTCCCGACGCCACGGCCGATACGTCGCTCAGGCCCGCCGACGGGGCCGCCAACGACGGTCGTTAAGCCCCGGTTCGTGTCCAGGCGAGGCATGCGCTGGTGCCCTGGCAATCGCTATCGACTTGATGGCGCACAAAAAATCCCTATTTGTTACAAACACTTGGAACGCTTCAAGTAGAATATCGTCCTATCCCGCTGTATGCTTTCACTTTCATGACACACGCGCCGCGTGGTCCGTACCTCTCGTTCCGCAGGTAACTTACCTTGTTGAATTCTTTGCTCGATTTCCTTGCCCACGGGCTGCTGCATTTGTCGTGGTGGCAACTCGTCGTGTACACGCTGATTGCGACGCACATCACGATTATCGGCGTGACTGTCTATCTGCATCGCTGCCAGGCGCATCGCGCGCTGGATCTGCACCCGATCGCCAGTCATTTTTTCCGCTTCTGGCTGTGGATGACCACCGGCATGCTGACCGGCCAGTGGGCCGCAATTCACCGCAAGCACCACGCGAAGTGCGAAACCGAAGAAGATCCGCATAGCCCACAGACGCGCGGCATCTGGAAGGTGCTGCTCGAAGGCGCCGAGCTCTATCGCACCGAAGCGAAAAACGAAGAAACGATGCGCAAGTTCAGTCACGGTACGCCGAACGACTGGATGGAGCGCAACGTCTACACGAAGTACCCGATTCTCGGTGTGAGCCTGATGATGGTGATCAACGTCGCGCTGTTCGGCGTCGTCGGCCTGACCATCTGGGCCGTGCAGATGGTGTGGATTCCCTTCTGGGCCGCGGGCGTGGTCAACGGCCTCGCGCACTTCTGGGGCTATCGCAACTTCAATTCGTCGGATGCGAGCACCAACATTTTCCCGTGGGGCATCATCATCGGCGGTGAGGAACTGCATAACAATCACCACACGTATGCGACGTCGGCGAAACTGTCGAACAAGTGGTACGAGTTCGACATCGGCTGGATGTACATCCGCATCATGCAGGCGTTTCGTCTGGCCAAGGTGAAGAAGGTCGCGCCGACGCCGCGCCTGACCACTGGCAAGCTCGTGCTCGATCAGGACACGTTGCAGGCCGTGCTCGCGAACCGCTACGAGGTGATGGCGCGTTACGCGAAGGCGATCAAGCGCGCGTACCGCCAGGAGCTCGCGCATCTGAAGGAAGTCGGCGCGCGCGAAAAGTATCAGGTGATGCGCGGCGCGCGTAGCTGGTTCCACAAGGAAGAGGCGGGCCTGAACGAGCCGCAGAAGCTCCAACTGCCGCAGATTTTCGCCAACAGCCAGAAGCTGAAGACCTACATCGACATGCGCAACGAACTTGCGGCGATGTGGGAACGCTCCAACGCGTCGCGCGAGCAACTGCTGGTGCAATTGCAGGACTGGTGTCATCGCGCCGAGCAGAGTGGTATCAAGGCGCTGCAAGACTTCGCAATGCGATTGCGTCGCTATGCCTGAAATCCATTAAAATTTAAGGACGTCACAATACCCCGCGCTGGCGGGGTTTTGCATTTTTGGGCCGTGGAAAAGCATCGCGTGTGTAGCGCGAGTGGCAAGCCGCGGCGGCCAGGTGAGGGCACAGGAGATGATGGAGCAGCAGGCGATCAAGGCCGTCGAATACGATCGGCCTCAGGCGCAAGGCACAACCTGCGGGATCGGTCAGGCATGGGCGAAGGTGCCCGAGACGCCGTCCGCGGAAGAGAAGCGCGCGCTGAAGGCGCGCATACGCGCGTTACTCGAGCGCGAGAAAGCGGTGCTGGTCGCGCATTATTATGTCGACGCCGAATTGCAGGCGCTCGCCGACGAAACCGGCGGCTGCGTGGCCGATTCATTGGAAATGGCGCGCTTCGGGCGCGATCACGAAGCGCAGACGCTGGTGGTCGCGGGCGTGCGCTTCATGGGCGAGACCGCAAAGATTCTCAGTCCAGACAAGCGCATTCTGATGCCGGATCTGGATGCGACCTGTTCGCTCGACCTCGGCTGTCCGGTCGACGAGTTTTCGGCGTTCTGCGACGCACACCCGGACCGCACGGTGGTCGTGTACGCGAACACGAGCGCGGCCGTGAAGGCGCGCGCGGACTGGATGGTGACGTCGTCGATCGGGCTGGAGATCGTTGCCGATCTGCATGCGCGCGGCGAGAAGATCATCTGGGCGCCGGACCGTCATCTCGGCAGCTACATCCAGGGCAAGACCGGCGCGGACATGCTGATGTGGCAGGGTTCGTGTCTCGTGCACGACGAATTCAAGGGCATCGAGCTCGATCTGCTGCGCGCCGATTATCCGCACGCGAAGGTGCTCGTGCATCCGGAGTCGCCGGCCAACGTGGTCGCGCAGGCGGACGTGGTCGGCTCGACCACGCAGCTGATCGACGCCGCGCAGAAGCTCGACGCGACGCATTTCATCGTTGCGACCGACCTCGGCATCTTGCACAAGATGCAACTCGCCGCGCCCGGCAAGACGCTGATTGCCGCGCCGACGGCCGGCAACAGCGCGACCTGCAAGAGCTGCGCGCATTGCCCGTGGATGGCGATGAACGGCCTCGCCAACCTGGCCGATGTGCTCGAGCGCGGCCACAACGAAATTTTCGTCGATCGGGCGATTGGCGAGCGCGCGCGTCTGCCGATCGACCGCATGCTCGATTTCGCGGCGCGTCGCAAGAAGCGCGTGCAAGCGAGCGGCGATCTCGCGTGCGACGCGCAACTGTATTCGAATGTGGGGGCAGCGTAATGACGCTGGTGGGAAAGGCGCCTAAGCAGGCTGTGGCGCGTGAAGAGGTCAACGCGGTGTCGCCGCTTTTCGCGGAGATTCACGCGCAATACGGAGCGGCGTTCGACGCGGCGCTCGTGCGCATTGTCGCCGATGCGCTCGCCGAAGACATTGGCAGCGGCGATCAGACCGGCCGCCTCGTGCCAGCCGATGACGTCCGCAACGCGCGCATCATCGTGCGCGAGGATGCGGTGCTGTGCGGCGTGCCATGGTTCGACGCGGTGATGCGCTCGGTCGATCCGCGCATCGAAGTGCAATGGCGGTACCGCGAGGGCGAGCGCATGAGCGCCGACACGACGGTCTGCGATCTGCGCGGGCCGGTGCGTGCGTTATTGACCGCCGAGCGCAACGCGATGAATTTTCTACAGCTGCTGTCGGGCGTGGCGAGCGCGACGCGCCGCTATGTCGACGCTATTGCGCACACACGCACGCGCATTCTCGATACGCGCAAGACACTGCCAGGCTTGCGGCTCGCGCAGAAGTACGCGGTGCGCATCGGCGGCGGTGCGAACCAGCGGCTCGCGCTGTACGACGGCATTCTGATCAAGGAAAACCATATTGCCGCGGCCGGCGGCGTGGGTGCGGCGATGGACGCGGCGCTCGCGTTGGATGCGGGCGTGCCGATCCAGATCGAAGTCGAAACGCTTGAACAACTGGAAACCGCGCTCGCGCATCGCGCGCAGTCCATCCTGCTCGACAACTTCTCGTTCGACATGATGCGTGACGCAGTTCGTATCACGGCGGGACGCGCGGTCCTCGAGGTGTCCGGCGGCGTCAATTTCGACACCGTGCGTACGATCGCTGAGACGGGCGTCGACCGCGTGTCGATCGGCGCGCTGACCAAGGACGTGCGCGCGACCGACTACTCGATGCGGATCGTTTGAGCGCCGCGCGTTTTGGCGCAGCAACCAACGCTCAAGACGACTGAACAAGGCCGTTGCAGGAGCATCTCGGCAACGGCCTTGTCGTTTACGGCGCCGTTTCAGCGCATGTTTCGACGCAATGCCATCAGGCATTCGGCCTGCGCACATACTCCGGCGACAGCACCGTCGGTAGCGCCTTGGGCAATGCGGCCGGCCAGTCGCGGCTGAAATGCAGGCCGCGGCTTTCGCGCCGCGAGCGCGCGCCGTCGACGATCAGCGACGCCACGTCGACCAGATTGCGCAACTCCAGCAGATCGCGGCTCACCTTGAAGTTTGTGTAGTACTCGTGGATCTCATCGCGCAGCAGCGCGAGCCGATGCTTCGCGCGCTCGAGCCGCTTGTCGGTACGCACGATGCCGACGTAGTTCCACATCAGCCGGCGCAGTTCATCCCAGTTGTGCGCGACCACGACCTCCTCGTCCGGATCGGACACGCGGCTTTCGTCCCAGTCCGGCAGCGGCGCGTGGACGGCGGCAGCAAAACCTTCCGCTTCGATCGCCTCGGCGGCCGAACGGCCGATTACGAGGCATTCGAGCAGCGAATTGCTGGCGAGCCGGTTCGCGCCGTGCAGGCCAGTGCACGACGTTTCGCCGACCGCATAGAGACCCGCGAGATCAGTGCGTCCAGCCAGATCGGTGACGACGCCGCCGCACGTGTAATGCGCAGCCGGCACCACTGGAATCGGCTCTTTTGTGATGTCGATGCCGAACTCGAGGCAGCGGGCAAGGATTGTCGGGAAATGCTGGTGAAGGAACTCGGCCGGCTGGTGGCTGATGTCGAGGTACACGCAATCGATGCCCCGTTTCTTGATCTCGAAGTCGATCGCTCGCGCGACGATATCGCGCGGCGCAAGCTCCGCGCGCTCGTCGTGATTGGGCATGAAGCGCGTGCCATCCGGCAGCTTCAGGATGCCGCCTTCGCCGCGTACGGCTTCCGAAATCAGGAACGACTTCGCGTATGGGTGGAACAGGCACGTCGGGTGGAACTGGATGAATTCCATGTTCGACACGCGGCAGCCGGCGCGCCATGCCATCGCGATGCCGTCGCCGGTCGCGGTGTCGGGGTTGGTCGTGTACAGATAGACCTTGCCGGCGCCGCCGGTCGCGAGCACCGTATGTGGCGCTTCGATCGTGACGGTGCGGCCGCTTTGCAGATTGAGTGCATACAGGCCGTGGCAGCGGCGGCCGGGCAGGCCGAGGCGCTCGGAGGTGATCAAGTCGATCGCGTGATGGTCTTCGAACAGCTTGATGTTCGGATGCTGGCGCACCTGTTCGCTGAGCGTGGCGACGACCGCGTGGCCGGTCGCATCGGCCGCGTGAATGATCCGGCGGTGGCTATGACCGCCTTCGCGCGTCAGATGAAAGCCTAGCTCTGCGGCGTCGTCTTTCGTGAACGGCACGCCCTGTTTGATCAGCCATTCGATCGCGGCGCGCCCATGCTCGACGATAAAGCGCGTCGCCGCCTCGTCGCACAGGCCGCCACCTGCGCTCAGCGTGTCGCGCACGTGATTCTCGACGCTGTCCGCGGAATCGAGCACCGCGGCGATGCCGCCTTGCGCCCAGTCGCTCGCGCCCTCGGTCAGCGATCGCTTGGCGATCACAGCGACGCGCCGTGTCTGCGCGAGATTGAGCGCGACGCTCAAACCAGCCAGACCGCTACCGACAATCGCCACATCGAATTCCATTGCCCACATCTCCGTCTTTCGTTTTGCGATGACGGCGCGCCAGTCGCGCGCCGCGAAAACGTCAAAGGATACGCGCCGCGACGCACTAGCGAAAGCTGGCCAAACGGAATAGGGCGATTCCGCGCGCGCATTGCGACGCTATCAAGAGGTCCGCGCAAAAACAAAAAAGCCTCGCACGTATGCGAGGCTTTTCATGTTTTTGCCTTCGTCAGGCTGGAGAGTCAAGATTACTTGATCTTGGTTTCCTTGTAGTCAACGTGCTTGCGGATGACCGGATCAAATTTCTTGATCAGCATCTTTTCCGGCATGTTGCGTTTGTTCTTCGTGGTCGTGTAGAAGTGACCCGTGCCTGCGGTCGATTCCAGCTTGATCTTGTCGCGTGCGCCTTTGGCCATGATTTACTCCTTAGGCTTCACCGCGTGCGCGCAGGTCTGCGAGCACAGCGTCGATACCGTTCTTGTCGATCAGGCGCAGGCCGGCGTTCGAGAGGCGCAGACGCACCCAACGGTTTTCGCTTTCTACCCAGATACGGCGGTTTTGCAGGTTCGGCAGGAACCGGCGCTTGGTCTTGTTGTTCGCGTGGGAAACGTTGTTGCCGCTCATCGGCGCTTTCCCAGTTACTTGGCATACGCGTGCCATGAGAGCACTCCTAATACGCTAATTCTGAGTTCGAACGCCGTGAAAGTTTCCCGAAAAGAGCCGTGCTGAGGGCGTGCGAAGTTGCATAGAGGCACTTCGTTACCACAGCCGCCCGACCTTTGCGGAACGCCTTAATGGCTTCGGAACAGGGGGTTGGAAATAGGAAAACCGGAATTCTAGCAGAAAAAAAGCCGCAAAATCAAACCTTATTTGCGATGCGTGATACAGCTGCGGTGCAGCGGGCCTTCCGCTTCCCGCGCTCGAGCGGGCTTGCGCGCGAGCCCCGGCCAGCCAGCTCGGGCAAACGAATATACACTGTCCGCGCCGATCACCAAGTGATCAATCAGCTGCACATCGACGAGCGCGAGCGCATCGCGCAGCGTCTGCGTGAGGCGGCAGTCGCTGGCGCTCGGCTCAACGGCGCCGGACGGATGATTGTGCGCGACGATCAGGCTGGCCGCGTTGGCGGCGAGCGCCCGCCGCACGATCTCGCGCGGATAGACGGCCATGCGCGTCAGCGAGCCGCGCGCGCTTTCCTCGCAGCGAATGAGCTGATGCCGCGCGTCGAGAAACAGCGAGACAAACACTTCCTGCGGCTGTCCGCCGACCAGAAGGCGCAGATAGCTTTCGACCGCTTCGGGGGAATTCATCAGCGGGCGCTTGCGCATCTTGTCGACGAGCGAGCGGCGCGCCATTTCCATGATGGCGAGCAATTGCGCCTTTTTCGCGGGGCCGATACCGCGGATGCCGTCGAACTCCGCATAAGTTGCGTCGAGCATCGCGCGCAGTGAACCGAAGCGATCGAGCAGCGCCCGCGCGACGCTGAAGACGTCGTGGCCGGGCAGGCCGGAGCCGAGCACGAGCGCGATCATTTCGGTGTCCGACAGCACGTGGGGGCCCTGGTCGATCAGCCGTTCGCGCGGCATATCGCGCCGGTGCCATTTGCCGCGGAACAGTTGCGGCCGGCTGCGAGCGGTCGAGCCGGCGGCTTCCGAAGCAGCACCGGCCGACCCATTCGCCGCGGCTGTCGCGCCGGCTCTCGCGCGTGCCCGCGACTTCGGCCGCACCGTTGCCGCAGGTGTTTCGTCGATTGTGCTGGCGAAATCAGCCATATATATAGAGTCCTCCGCGTAGGGTTGATGGCGCGCGCGGCGCAACGCGCCGCCGGGCCGTGCCGCCGTCGCGCGCGACGGACTCAAGCCGGCGCCCGCTAGGTGGCTTACAATAGACGCTTTGCGCACGTCACCCCGACGGTTAGCCACACGCGTCGACTGCGCCCGCGGCGCACGCGTGCAGCGCGCTTCGACTGAGCGAGCATTGCATGAGCATCATCGATATTTCCGAGGTGAAACCCGGTTCACACGTCACGCTGCATTACCGGCTTTCCCTTGCCGATGGCGCCGAAGTGATCAACACGTTCAACGACAAGCCGGCCACGCTGCTGCTCGGCGCCGGTCAACTTGCACCGCCGCTGGAAGATATTTTGCTGGGTTTGAAGGTGGGCCACCATTCGACCTTTCAGCTAGCGCCGGGGCAGGCGTTCGGTCCGCGCAATCCGGATCTGATCCAGCGCGTGTCCCTCGCCACGCTGCGGGAGAACAGCATGATCGGCGAGGATTTTTCCCCGGGTGACCTGGTCGAATTCAACGCGCCGGCGGGCGGCCGCTATGCCGGCGTGCTGAAGGAAGTCGGCGAAACGTCGGCCCTGTTCGATTTCAATCACCCGCTTGCCGGCCAGGCGCTGGCGTTTGAAGTGAAAATCATCGGGATTCTGTAAACATGAGCATCACGGATACGACTCTTGCCGAAGCGGAGATCCTGCTGGCCCAGCCACGCGGGTTCTGCGCCGGCGTCGACCGGGCGATCGAGATCGTCGAGCGGGCCATCAAGCTGTATGGCTCGCCGATCTACGTGCGTCACGAAATCGTCCATAACGCCTATGTGGTCGAAGACCTGCGCAAGAAGGGCGCGATCTTCATCGAGAATCTGGACGAAGTGCCGGCGGGCAACACGGTGATCTTTAGCGCGCACGGCGTGTCGAAGGCCGTGCGCTCGGAGGCCGAGTCGCGCGGGCTGCGGGTATACGACGCCACCTGTCCGCTCGTGACCAAGGTGCATATCGAAGTCGCGAAGATGCGCCAGGACGGTTTCGACATCGTGATGATCGGCCACAAGGGCCACCCGGAAGTCGAAGGCACGATGGGCCAGGCGGCCGAGGGCATGCATCTCGTCGAGGACATCGAGGATGTGCAGGCGTTGCAGCTCGCCGATCCCGAGCGGATCGCGTTTGTCACGCAAACCACGCTGTCGGTCGACGACGCCGCCGAGATCATCGGCGCGCTAAAGGCCAAGTACCCGTCCATCCGTGAGCCAAAGAAGCAGGACATCTGCTACGCCACGCAGAATCGCCAGGACGCCGTGAAGTTCATGGCGCCGCAGTGCGACGTCGTGATTGTGGTCGGCAGTCCCAACAGCTCGAATTCGAACCGCTTGCGCGAGCTCGCCGAGAAGCTCGGCGTGCCAGCCTATATGGTCGATTCGCCCGATCAGATCGATCCGGTCTGGGTCGAGGGCAAGCACCGCATCGGCGTGACGGCTGGTGCGTCCGCGCCGGAGGTGCTGGCCCAAGCTGTAATCGCGCGTCTGCGCGAACTGGGTGTGCGCAACGTGCGCGCGCTCGAGGGCATCGAGGAGAACATCGCGTTCCCGCTGCCGCGCGGGCTCGGTCTGCCTGCCTGACAATCCGTTAGCATCGCTGAAAGGAAAGCGCGCCCCGAGGGCGCGCTTTTTTTATGGCTCAAGCCCGGTGATCGTCCAGGTAAATTAGGTGCCAGATCCGACGAATTTGTCCGGTTCGATGATCTCGCGCAGAAATTATTTTGAAACGTGATCAGGTCTTTTATTGATTTTCAAGCGATGCAGCCCCGTTTTAAGCTCACTACCGTGCCACGGCAAAATTAATCATGCACTGACTTAGTGCAAGCGAGCGAGCGCGCGCTCAAACGTCATACCGACGCAAAGCCTGCCCTATCCTGCATCCAGACCGATCGGCCGCAACACTTGATGCCATCGGGCTCTGTGACGGTGCAACTGGTGCGCGAAAACGGGTAGCAACCGGGTTGCGCTTTTTGCGTCATTTCAGTCTCCGATTCAGGTTGCAATGCAGGAAAACCCCACCGGTTCAACAATATTGCCACCCGCATAATTGGAGTTACAATGCGCGCGTTCTCAAGGCCTTCAGGTCCCGAACAATGGATTTTGCAAGGCGCAGGAGACCTTACTTGATGCGAGTCAAATTTGCTTACGCCGTGTCCATCGCGGCCGCGGTTGCGATGCTGACCGCGTGCGGCAAGAAACAGGATGGCGAAGCGGGAACGGGCGCATCGGCGGCTTCGGCCGCGGCGGTCGCCGCCGCGAGCGAAGCGACTATCGTGAAGATCGGTCATGCGGCCCCGTTGACGGGCGGCATCGCGCACCTGGGCAAGGACAACGAAAATGGGGCGCGCCTCGCGGTCGAGGAAATCAACGCGCAAGGTCTGACGATCGACGGTCGCAAGATCCAGTTGCAGCTAGACGCGCAGGACGATGCGGCGGACCCGAAAACCGGCACCGCCGTCGCGCAGAAGCTGGTCGACGATCACGTGGTCGCGGTGATCGGGCACCTGAACTCCGGCGTCTCGATTCCGGCGTCGAAGATCTATAGCGACGCGAACATCGTGGAGATCTCGCCGTCGTCGACGAATCCGGCCTACACACAGCAGGGGTTCAAGACGACCTACCGCGTGGTCGCGACCGACGCGCAGCAGGGTCCGGCGCTCGCCAATTACGCGACGAAGGCGATGGGCGCCAAACGCATCGCGGTCGTGGACGATGCGACCGCCTACGGCAAGGGTCTCGCGGACGAGTTCGCGAAGACCGCCGAGGCGAGCGGCGCGAAGATCGTCGCGCGCGAGGCGACGAACGACAAGGCCACGGATTTCCGGGCCATTCTCACGAAGATCAAGAGTGTTCAGCCGGACGCCATCATGTTCGGCGGCATGGACGCGACGGGCGGGCCGTTCACGAAGCAGGCGGCGGCGCTCGATATCAGGGCAAAAATCCTTGGCGGCGACGGTGTGTGTACCGACAAGGTAGGTGAGCTGGCGGGTACCGCCGTGCAAAACCTGGTCTGTTCGGAAGCAGGACTGGCGCTTTCGAAAATGGACAAGGGAGCGGACTTCGAAAAGAAGTACGAGGACCGTTTCCACACGCCGGTGCAGATTTACGCGCCGTTCACGTATGACGCTGTGTATGTGATCGTCGATGCAATGAAGCGCGCTAATTCTATCGAGGCGCCCAAGGTGCTGGCTGCGATGCCTTCGACCGATTACAACGGGGTAATCGGCCACATCGCGTTCGACGACAAGGGTGATTTGAAAGAGGGCGCCATTACGCTTTACGACTTCAAGGACGGCAAGAAAGCAGTGCTCGACGTCGTAAAGATGTGATGACGGGAAGTTCGGCCTGACGGCACCGACACCATCCAACGGTGCCGTTTTTGCATCCGCCCAAGGGGCGCTCGCGACCGCATCACGGTCGTCAGGGCAAGCCGGCAGCGGATAACCCTTACCGGTCTTTTACATCAGTACCCGCAGTGCCGTTGAGATTCGTAGCGCATCACCGCCCACCGGCAGATGAAAAACGCGAATCCAGTCGCACGGGCTAAGGAGCATTAAATGGATATCTTCATCCAGCAGATCCTGAATGGACTGGTGCTTGGCAGTGTCTACGCCATCATCGCACTGGGCTATACGATGGTTTACGGCATTCTGGGCATCATCAACTTCGCTCACGGCGACGTGTTGATGGTGGGCGCGATGGTTGCGCTCTCCGCCATAGGTGTGCTGCAGAACCACTTCCCCGGCCTCGGCAATGTGCTGACGCTCGTCATCGCGTTGATCATCGCGGCGGCGGTCTGCGCGGTGGTCGGCTACACGATCGAGCGGGTCGCCTACCGGCCGTTGCGGCGCGCACCGCGTCTCGCGCCGCTGATCACCGCGATCGGTGTGTCGATTCTGCTGCAGACGCTCGCGATGATGATCTGGTCGCGCAATCCGCTGCCGTTCCCGCAGCTGTTGCCCACCGACCCGATCAACGTGATCAAGGCGACCGACACGACGCCCGGCGCCGTGATCTCGATGACCGAAATCGTGATCATCGTGGTGGCGTTCCTCGTGATGGGCGGCCTGCTGCTGCTCGTGCACAAGACCAGGCTCGGCCGTGCAATGCGCGCGATCGCCGAAAACCCGAACGTCGCGAGCCTGATGGGTGTGAGCCCGAACTTCGTGATTTCGGCGACCTTCATGATCGGCTCGGCGCTGGCTGCGCTCGCCGGCGTGATGATCGCGTCCGAATACGGCAACGCGCACTTCTACATGGGCTTCATCCCTGGCCTTAAGGCCTTTACCGCGGCGGTGCTGGGCGGTATCGGCAATCTCGGCGGCGCGATGGTCGGCGGTGTGCTCCTCGGCCTGATCGAGCAGTTGGGCGCCGGCTATATCGGCAACCTCACGGGCGGCGTGTTCGGTAGTAACTACCAGGACGTGTTCGCGTTCATCGTGCTGATCGTCGTGCTCGTGTTCCGTCCGTCGGGTCTGCTCGGCGAACGTGTCGCGGATCGCGCCTGATCCCGGGCCACAAGGAGTCAACAATCATGACCTCAATTCAACCGATCGAGCCGTCCACGACGCTCATCCCCGAAAAGAACCGCACGAAGACGCTGACCATCGGCATCCTCACGGCGATCTTCGTGATCGCCGCGCCGATGGTGATCGGCGCGGCGGGCGGCAACTACTGGGTCCGCGTGCTCGACTTCGCGATGCTGTACGTGATGCTCGCGCTGGGCCTGAACGTGGTGGTGGGCTTTGCCGGCCTGCTGGACCTGGGCTACATCGCGTTCTACGCGATCGGCGCCTACGTCGCGGCGCTGCTGAGCTCGCCGCACCTCGCGACGCAATTCGAGTGGATCGCGCATCTCGCGCCGAACGGCATCCACGTGCCGATCTGGATCATCGTGCCGATCGCGATGGCGATCGCCGCGATGTTCGGGATTCTGCTCGGTGCGCCGACGCTGCGACTGCGGGGCGACTACCTCGCGATCGTGACCCTCGGCTTCGGGGAAATCGTGCGGATCTTCATGAATAACCTCGACCGTCCGGTGAACATCACCAACGGCCCGAAGGGGATCACGGGGATCGACCCGGTGCAGGTCGGCGGCTTCAGCCTCGCGCAGACGCACACGCTGTTCGGCATGCAGTTCCCGTCGGTGTACCTGTACTACTACCTGTTCGTGCTGTGCGCGCTGCTCGTGATCTGGACGTGTACGCGTCTGCAGCATTCGCGTATAGGCCGCGCGTGGGCCGCGATCCGCGAAGACGAAATCGCCGCCAAGGCGATGGGCATCAATACCCGTAACGTCAAGCTGCTCGCGTTCGCGATGGGCGCGTCGTTCGGCGGCCTGTCGGGCGCGATGTTCGGCTCGTTCCAGGGCTTCGTGTCACCGGAATCGTTCACGTTCTGGGAGTCGGTCGTGGTGCTCGCCTGCGTGGTGCTCGGCGGCATGGGCCACATTCCGGGCGTGATCCTCGGCGCGGTGCTGCTGGCGGTGTTCCCCGAGTTTCTGCGCTCGACGATGGGTCCGCTGCAGAACATGATCTTCGGCCATGAAATCGTCGATACCGAAGTGATCCGTCAGTTGCTGTACGGTCTCGCGATGGTCGTGATCATGCTGTATCGCTCGGAAGGCCTGTGGCCCGCGCCGAAGCACGAAGACAAGATTGCGAAACTGGCGAAGCGTAGCGGCAAGAAGCCGGTGCGCGCATAAGGTCCGGTGGAGATAAAGACATGAGCGATAACGTAAGCAACAATGCGGCGATCCGTCTGTCGGTGAAGGGCGTCAACAAGCGCTTCGGCGGCCTGCAGGCGCTTTCCGAGGTCGGCCTGCAGATCCGCGCGGGCGAGATCTACGGTCTGATCGGCCCGAACGGCGCCGGCAAAACCACCTTCTTCAATGTGATCACGGGTCTGTACACGCCGGATTCAGGCGAGTTCAAGCTCGACGGCGAGAACTACACGCCGACCGCGGTCTATCAGGTCGCGAAGGCGGGCATCGCGCGCACGTTCCAGAACATCCGTCTGTTCGGCGGCATGACCGCGCTCGAAAACGTGATGGTCGGCCGTCATGTGCGCACGAAGCACGGTCTGCTCGGCGCGGTGTTCCAGACGCCGGCCGAACGCCAGGAAGAGCGCGAGATCAAGGAACGCGCGCTCGAACTGCTCGACTACGTCGGCATCACGCAGTACGCGGACTACACGTCGCGCAACCTGTCGTACGGCCACCAGCGTCGTCTGGAGATCGCGCGTGCATTGGCGACCGATCCGAAGCTGCTCGCGCTCGACGAACCGGCGGCCGGCATGAACGCCACCGAGAAGGTCGAGCTGACCAGGCTGCTCGACAAGATCCGCGCGGACGGCAGGACGATTCTGCTGATCGAACACGATGTGAAGCTCGTGATGGGCCTGTGCAACCAGATGACGGTGCTCGACTACGGCAAGGTGATTGCGCAGGGTCTGCCGCAGGACGTGCAGAAGGATGCGAAGGTGATCGAAGCTTATCTGGGTGCGGGGGTCCACTGATGTCCACGACGCAAGCAATGTTGAAAATCAAGGGCCTGCAGGTCAACTACGGTGGCATCCAGGCGGTCAAGGGTGTCGACCTCGAAGTCGGGCAGGGCGAACTCGTCACGCTGATCGGCGCGAACGGCGCGGGCAAGACCACGACGATGAAGGCGATCACGGGCCTGAAGGCGTATGCGGGCGGCGACATCGAGTACATGGGTCAGTCGATCAAGGGGCTGCCGGCGCACGAGTTGCTCAAGCGCGGTCTCGCGATGGTGCCGGAAGGGCGTGGCATTTTCGCGCGCATGTCGATCGTCGAGAACATGCAGATGGGCGCGTATCTGCGCAACGATGAGGATGGCATCAAGTCGGACGTCGAGCGCATGTTCGGCTTCTTTCCGCGTCTGAAGGAACGCGCGACGCAATACGCGGGCACGCTGTCGGGCGGCGAGCAGCAGATGCTCGCGATGGCGCGCGCGATCATCTCGCGTCCCAAACTGTTGCTGCTCGACGAACCGTCGATGGGTCTGTCGCCGATCATGGTCGAGAAGATCTTCGAAGTGGTGCGCCTGATTTCGGGCGAAGGCATGACCGTGCTGCTCGTCGAGCAGAACGCGCGTCTCGCGCTGCAGGCGGCGAATCGCGGTTACGTGATGGACTCCGGTCTGATCACGATGTCGGGCGACGCGAAACAGATGCTCGACGATCCGAAGGTTCGGGCCGCCTATCTGGGTGAATGAGTGGGCGAATAAAGTAGGTGATGAGCAGGGCGCGTGCCATTCGCGTACACGTCCTGCTTGCAACGCGCCTCACGATGCAACGTCGTGGGGCGCGTTTTATTTTTTCGGTTGGAGCGTGAATTAAGGGAGTCGCCCGATAACCGCGCTGATTTCGTCTTTTGTGAACGCACGCAGCGTTTGAGAGCGGACATTGCCGGCCGAGCCGAGCGCGAAACCGAAGGCGAGGAAGCTCTGCTCGTCTGCCGCTTCGACGATCGAGACAACGTCGTATTCCCCCAAGGTCCAGTAGATCTGCTTCATTTCGCAGCCGAAAGTTTTCGCCATCTCTGCCGCCTGCCCGGCTCGCTGTGCGCTGTTCTTGATCGTGCGGATACCCTGATCCGTAAATTGCAGGAGCACCACATAAGTCGCCATGAAGATTCCCCTTACGATTCCAACATGTTGGGACTCGGACGCATGAGCCGCCCCGGCGAGGGTCCCGAATCGCCGCAAACCTGTCTTTCCAGCCCCGGCGTCGTCTCGTGCGTAAACGAGTTTAGACAATCCACCTGCCCGCCATCCGCTGTTTGTCCGAATCCGCCGATATCTGCCGCTCGTTGGAGAACCATTGAAAAGGCCGCATACGCCAATCAGCGCATGCGGCCTTTTTAATCAGGCGTGCGACGCGAATCAAGCCGCCGGAGCCGCGTCCGCGTATTCGCCGAGCCGCTTGCCGAGACTGATCACCGCATCGGCGCGATAACCGAGCGCATCGTAGAACGCGCGCACCTCAGGCGTCGCCGACGATAGCACCTGCAGATTCAGCTTCGGACAACCCAGCTTCGTCAACTCGCTCTCGACGTGCGCGACGAGTCGCGTTCCGATGCCATGACGCCGCAGCGATGCGTCGACCGCTAGCGAATACAGCCAGCCGCGGTGTCCGTCATAGCCGCCCATCACGGTACCGACGATTCGGCCCTCGAGCACCGCGACGAAGAACAGCTCCGGCTGCGTCGCGAGCTTGTTCGCGATCGACAGACGCGGATTGCGCTGCGGTCTCGTCACATCCCGATACTCGGGAAAAACCGCCTGCCATAGCGCGATCACCGCTTCGGTATCGCTCGCGTCGAAGCGGCGGATCGACAGCGTCGTGTTCGTCGTCACCGGTGCGCTCCGTGGTTGATTACAGCGAGTCGAGAACCGAGCGCAGCATCGCCAGCATCTGGTCGATCTCTTCGGTCGTCACGTTAAGCGCCGGCATGAAGCGCAGCAGATTCGGACGTGCGGCGTTCAGCAGCACGCCGTCGGGTTGCATGTCGCGCGCCTTCTCGACGATCTGGTTGCCGATGTCCTTGCCGAGCAGCAGCGCGCGCAGCAGACCCTCGCCGCGCTCGCCCTTGAAGCCGCGCTCTTCGGACAGCTCGAGCAGCTTCGTGCGCAGATATTCGCCACGCGAGCGCACGCCTTCGAGAAAGCCCGGCGCCGTCAGCTGCGAAATCACCGAGTAGCCGACCGCGGTCATCAGCGGATTGCCGTTGTAGGTGCCGCCCTGGTCGCCCGCTTCGAACACGGCGATTTCCGCCTTCGACAGCAGCGCCGCGAGCGGCACGCCGCCGCCGATGCCCTTGCCGAGCGTCATGATGTCCGGCTCGACGCCCGACAGCTGATACGCGAACAGCGTGCCGGCACGACCGCAGCCGCTTTGCACTTCATCGACGATCAGCAGGATGTCGTGTTTTTTCGTCAGCTCGCGCAGTTGCTGCATGAACTCGCGGGACGCGGGGATCACGCCGCCTTCGCCCTGGATCGGCTCGAGCATCACTGCGACGGTCTTCGCGTTGATCAGCTTTTCCACCGACGCGATGTCGTTCAGGTCCGCCTTCGGGAAGCCCGGCACCTGCGGCGCATAGATCGTGTCCCAGCCGGGCTTGCCGCTGGCCGACATCGTCGCGAGCGTGCGGCCGTGGAAGCTGTGATCGAACGTGATGATCTCGAACGCGCCGTTCTTGAACTTTCTGCCCCACTTGCGCGCGAGCTTGATCGCGCCTTCGTTCGCCTCGGCGCCGCTGTTCGCGAAGAACACCTTGTCGAAGCAACTGTGTTGCGTGAGCAGGTCCGCGAGCTTTGCCATCGGCTCGTTGTAGAACGCCGGCGACGGGTTGATCAGCAGCCTGGCCTGCTGGTTCAGCGCTTCGATCATGCCGTCGTTGCAGTGGCCGAGGCTGTTGACCGCCCAGCCCTGAATGAAATCCAGGTAGCGCTTGCCGTTGCTGTCGTAAATCCACGAGCCTTTGCCATGCGTGAAAACGATTTCGGGCCGGTTCGTGATGTACATCAGCGAATCGATTGGATACTCATTGAAATTCATGACGGCAGGCTCCAGGGCAAAAGGGTGAGAGCAATGTGAAGAAACGGTGACGGTTTGGCCAACGAAACTCGGCCGGAAAAACAGAAAAGCCACGGCATGCCGTGGCTTTCATGATTCGAACAGCTTGCGCCCAGGTTTGTGTGTGGCGCGAGTCCGTGACGAAGCCAGCGGCGTCCCTAGGGGAGCGGCGAGCGGCGACGTCGGAGTTCGGACTGGATGCGGTTCATGCGCGAAAGAATACGATAAGAAAAGTGCTGGTGTAAACCATGAATTTGCCCTGGCGCCGCATCGAGGCGAATTTGCCGACACGTCGCGACATTGACATGTTCGGCGCGAACGGCCCACGCGAGCGCTCATTCAAGCGCGCGGGCGGGCCGTTTGCCGCGGTGCGATCAGACCGCGTTCGCGAGATCGGCCGCGCTCGTGAACGAGTCCGCGTAGAACTCGTCTTCCGGCAGCTGGTGATGCTGCGTGAAGTCGCGCAGCGCCGATTCAACCATCACCGGCGCGCCGCACGCATACATCTGGTAGGCCGACAGGTCGGGCAGATCTTCGATCACCGCGCGATGCACGAAGCCCGTGCGGCCCGTCCACGCGTCGCTTGCGTCGGGCTCGGAGAGCACCGGCACGAACTTGAAGTTCGGAATCTCGCGCGCCCACTGTTCGGCGAGTTCGAGCAGATACAGGTCTTTCTTGCGGCGCGCGCCCCAGTAGAGCGTCATGGGCCGCGTGATGTTCTTGAACACCGCATGCTCGACGATCGCCTTCAGCGGCGCGAAGCCGGTGCCCGACGCCAGCAGCACGATCGGCTTGTCCGAGTCTTCGCGCAGGAAGAATGTGCCGAGCGGCGCCTCGAAGCGCAGGATGTCGCGCTCCTTCATCGTGTTGAACACGTGATCGGTGAAGGCGCCGCCGGGCATGTGGCGAATGTGCAGCTCGATCGGGCCCTCGACGTGCGGCGCGTTCGCCATCGAATAGCTGCGGCGCTTGCCGTCCTTCAGGATGAATTCGAGGTACTGGCCGGCCAGATATTGCAGACGTTCGTTGGCGGGCAGTTGCAGCTTCACGACGATCACGTCGTCGGCCTTGCGCTCGATCGCGTTCACGCGGCATGGCAGCTTCTTGATCTGCACGTCACCGACGCCGGCCACTTCGCGGATGTCGACTTCGAGATCGGAGCACGCGGTCGCGCAGCACAGCAGCGCCATGCCGCGCGTCTTTTCGTCGTTCGACAACGCCGACGACGAGTGCGCGCGCTGCTCGACCTCGCCGCTCACGACCGTGCCCTTGCACGAACCGCACGCGCCGTTCTTGCACCCGTACGGCAGGCCGACGCCTTGACGCAGGGCCGCGGAGAGCACCGGTTCGTCCTGTTCTACCTGAAATTGCCGGCCGGTTTGCCGGAGCGTGACGTTAAATGCCATAAAGTGTTCGGAATCGAAAAGTCGGAATCGTAATCGGACCCGCCGGACCAACCGCGCGGTACCTGTTGCGTATGACCGCTACAATGCGTCCACCATGAAAGCGACACGACACTTGCGCCGGCCGCGCGTGCTGATCGTAGGATGCGGCGACGTCGGCATGCGCTGCGTGCCTCTATTGCGGCCGCGCGCGCACGTCTTCGCGTTGACGAGCCATGCCGGGCGCTGCGACGAGTTGCGCGCCGCCGGCGTGACGCCGCTCGTCGGCGATCTCGACGCGCGCCGCAGCCTCAAACGGCTCGCGCGCCTCGCGCCGACAGTGCTGCATCTCGCGCCGCCACAGAAGTCCGGCGACGATGATCGACGCACTCGCGCACTGTTGGCGACGCTAGGTGCCGCGGGCCGCATTGGCGCTTGCGCGGCAAGGTCGTCCGTGGTGCCCATCGCGCGGCTGCGCCGTGCGCGCGCCTCAGTTCGGGACGCTGAAGCGCCCAATATTGTACCCGACGGGGTGCGCCGGGCCGGCGCTTCGCGCGCACCGGTGCGCATCGTTTACGCGAGCACGACGGGCGTCTATGGCGATTGCGGCGGCGCGTGGATCGACGAGACACGCGCGACGCGTCCCGCGAATGCGCGCGCCACGCGACGCGTGTCCGCCGAGCGGCAGTTGCGGCGCGCGACCGCGCGTGGCAGCGTCGCCGCGAGCATCGCGAGGATTCCGGGCATCTATGCGCGCAACCGGCTGCCGCTCGCGCGGCTCGAAAAAGGCACGCCGGCGCTCGTCGATGCCGACGACGTGTACACGAATCACATCCACGCCGACGACCTCGCCGCGATCCTCGTGCGTCTTGCCACGCATGGGCGACCCGGGCGCGCACTGCACGCCTCCGATGATTCGTCGCTGAAGATGGGGCAGTATTTCGACGCGGTCGCCGACGCGTTCGGGCTCGCGCGTGCGCCGCGCATCACGCGCGTGCAGGCGGAGCAGCAGATCGACCCGATGCTGCTGTCGTTCATGCGCGAGTCGCGCCGGCTCTTGAACCGGCGTCTGAAGGAAGAGTTGCGGATGCGTCTGCGCTATCCGAGCGTCGACGATTTTTTGCGCGAAACCGTGGGCAAGGGCGGCCAGGCCGCACCGCATTAAGCCGCCGCGCAAAACGCGCCAGGCGGTCCACCCGGCATCAGGTCAGCGACGGCAGCACTTCCAGCAACAGAAAACACAGCATGCCGCCGAGCAGCGCGCCGATCAGATTCGGATGGTACTTGTGCCGCAGCCGCATGATCACCAGCGATCCGCCAACCAGCAGCAGCGCAAACCAGATAAACGCAAACATCGCGTGCGAAAACGCCATCGTGCCGGCGATATGCATGGCGCGCCTCCTCGAAGCCTTTGTAGTCGTTTATTCAAGCAAGTATAGGGCGACATGCATGCCACGGCATGCTGCATCGCCACCGCCTATGTGCGCCGCACCGCAATGCGCGCGGGCTTTCTGCGGCGCATCAAGGGCTTAGACCGGCACTCGCTGCGCGGTAGTCGTTTACCCGGCCCGCAGCGCGGCGAGGCCCGCTTCGTCGAGCCATTGCCATGCGCCGGGCGCGAGTGCCGCGGGCAGCGCGAGCCCGCCGATCCGCTCGCGATGCAGCGCCTCGCAGCGGTTGCCCGAGGCCGCGATCATCCGTTTGACCTGGTGGTATTTGCCTTCGAGCACGGTGAGCGCGAGCGTGTGAGTGTCGCGCGCCTCGGCGTCGAGCGCGGCGCTCGGGCTGATCTCGCCGTGCAGCAGCACGCCGTCGCGCAGCGCGGCAAGCTGCGCGTCGTCGAGCGGATGGCGCGTGGTCGCGATGTAGCGCTTCGGCACCTTGCGTTTCGGCGACGTGAACTGATGCACGAACTTGCCGTCGTCCGAGAGCAGCAAGAGGCCCGTGGTGTCCTGATCGAGACGGCCGACACACTGCACGCCGCGCTCGGCGAACTGCGGCGGCAGCAGGCTGAACACGCTCAGGTGATGCTGCGGATCGCGCGAGCATTCGTAGCCGACGGGCTTGTTCAGCAGCAGATACGCGTGCTCGCGATACGGCCATTCGACGCCGTCGACGCTAAAGCGCAACGCGCCGCTGTCAGTGGCGAAATCGGCATCGGCATCGGTGCGGATAGCGCCGTCTACGCAGACGCGGCCGGCGCCGATCAGCGCGCGGCATTGGCGACGCGAACCGAAACCTTGAGTAAAGAGAATACTTTCGAGATTCATGGCGAGCGAAGAATAACACCGCAAGAACCGGAGCGCCCCGCGGGCCCGTAGCGTCGACGATGGATGCGTCACGTCAACCTCGGGAGTGCCTCGATGTCCGCCACGTCTTCCGCTTCGCCGTTTTCATCTTCCACCGCGCAACGTCTGCCCCGCGCGTTCCAGCGCCTCGCCTGGTCGAACCTGTGCGCGCAATCGGCCGAGCAGATCAGCCTCGCCGCCGCGCCGCTCGTCGCGGTGTTCGCGCTCGGCGCCAACGCACGCGACACCGGACTGCTGCAAACCGTGCAGACGCTGCCGTTCCTGTTGCTGTCGATGCCGCTCGGCGTATGGGCCGACCGCCGCTCGCGCCGCGTGCTGATGACGCTGGCCGAAAGCGTGCGCGTCTGCGCGATGCTGTGCGTGCTGCTGCTCGTGCTCACGCATGCGCTGAATCTGCCGCTGCTCGGCGCGCTCGGCTTCGTCGCCGCGACCGGCACGGTCGCCTACAACGTCGCGGCGCCGTCGCTGGTGCCGTCGATCGTGTCGCGCGAGCTCTATGCGAACGCGAACGGCCGGCTCGAACTCGCGCGCAGCGTCGCGTACTCGGCCGGGCCGGCGCTGGGCGGCGCGCTGGTCGGCTGGATCGGCGCGGGTTGGGCGTATGGCGGCGCGGTGGTGTTGTCGGCGTTCGCGGTCGCGTTGCTGGCGGGATTGCGGGAGCCGCCGCGGGCGGCTACGCCGCGGCGGCACTTCATGCTGGAGCTGCGCGACGGCACGCGCTTTGTGCTGCGCGATCCGCTGCTGCTGCCGATGCTGCTCACCGCCGTGTTCTTCAATCTCGGCTTCTTCATCCTGCAGGCGGTCTATGTGCCGTATGCGGTGCATCGGCTGGGGCTCAATGCATCGGCGGTCGGCGTGACGCTCGGCGCGTACGGCGTCGGCATGGTGTGCGGCGCGCTCGCCGCGCCCGCGGTCGCGCGGCGTCTCGCGTTCGGCCGTCTGCTGATCGTCGGACCGTCGTGCGGCCTGCTGGCATCGCTCGTGATGGCAGCGACGCTCGTCGTTCCATCGTTCTGGCTCGCGCTCGCGAGCTTCTACCTGCTCGGCGCGGGACCGATCCTGTGGGTCGTCGGCTCGACGACGCTGCGTCAGGCGATCACGCCGGAACGGATGATCGGCCGCGTGTCCGCGCTGATCAGCACCGCCACCTACGGTGCGCGGCCGGTGGGCGCGCTGCTCGGCGCCGCGCTCAGCGCGCGCTGGAGCATCGACGTGTGCCTGATCGCGGCGGCGTTCGCGTTTGCCGTGCAGGCGCTGATCATCGTGATGTCGCCGGCGGCGCGGCTCATGGGCATCCCCGAGCAGAGCGCGGCGGCGTGCTGAGCACGGTGAAAACCCTCGAAACGATGAAAATGAATTTTTTTTGGCGTGGGTTTCATGTAAATATTCTTTCATCCGATACGCATTGAACAGCCACGCCGGTCCGTTCGCATGATCCATCACTCGTCCGCTGTGCCGAACCCCGCCGAGCAGGCCATTGCCACGCGCATCACCGCCGCGATGCCGACGCTCACGCCGATCCACCAGCGCATGGGCGAGTACGTGCTGGCCCATCTGTTCCGTGCGGCGACGATGCGTATCGACGAACTGGCGAGCGTGGTCGGCGCGTCGGTCGCGAGCGCGAACCGGTTTGCGCGCGCGCTCGGCTTCGACGGTTATCCGCAGTTTCGCGAGGCGCTCGTGCGTGGCTTCGAGGCGACGCTCGCGCCGGTCGAGCGGCTGCGCAGCGCGCAGGAAACGCTCGCGGCCGGTGACGATCTGATCGACGCGTCGCTCGAGCAGGCCGCCAACAATCTGCAGACGACGCGTACGTCGATCGATCGCGCGAGCGCCGACGCCGCCGTCGACGCGATCATCGCCGCGCGCCGCGTGTTCGTGATCGGCTTCGGCGCCAGCGCGTTTCTGGCGAGCCTGATGGAGCACGGCCTGAGCCCGTATCACGACAACGTGCATTCGCTGGCGCTGATCGGCGGGCCGTCGCATGCGGCGCGGCACCTGGTGCGCTCGGGTGCGGGCGATCTCGTGATCGGCATCGCGTTTCCGCGCTATGTCGAGGACACGATCGAGCTCGTGCGCCGCGCGTCCGAACGCGGCGCGCGCGTGCTGGCGCTCACCGACGGTCCACGCTCGCCGCTCGTGCAGTGCGCGGACCTGGCGCTGTATGTGCGCACCGACCGGCGTCTTGCGTCGAATGCCGATTCGGCCGTGCTCGCGGTCATCGAGGCGTTGTGCGACGCGGTTGCGTATCGCGCGCAACGCTCGGTCAAGGCGGCCGCGGAGGTCAGCGAGTTCGTGCTGCCGTGGCTGTTCGATCCGCAGTCCGGCGCGGCCGGCGCCGCGCAGGCCGACAACGCCAAAGCCAAAGCCAAAGCCAAAAGCATGAAAGCCAGCGATACCGAAGCAAAAGCCAGCACTGCAGCCCGCCCTGCCCGAACCAACCGCACTCCACGATCCAAACGATGAACTCCAACGCAGTCATTGCCATTCACGGCGGGGCAGGGACGATCCTGCGCGCGTCGATGTCGGCCAGCGCCGAAACCGAATATCACGCGGCGCTCAATGCGGTGCTGAGCGCCGGCCAGCGCGTGCTCGCCGATGGCGGCAGCGCGCTCGACGCGGTCAGCGAAGCGGTGCGGCTGCTTGAAGACTGCGCGCTGTTCAACGCGGGTCACGGCGCGGTCTACACGGCGGCCGGCACGCACGAGCTCGACGCCGCGATCATGGATGGCCGCACGCTCGACGCGGGCGCGGTCTGCTGCGTGAAGCGTGTGCGCAATCCGGTTCTTGCCGCGCGCCGCGTGCTCGAGCGCAGCGACCACGTGCTGTTCACCGGTGAAGGCGCAGAGGCGTTCGCGGCCGCGCAGGGTCTCGAACTCGTCGACAACGGCTACTTCGATACCGACGCGCGCTATCGCCAATGGCAGCTCGCGCGCGAGCTGCAGCGTCCGATGCTTGATCACGACGCCGCGACGCTCGCGTGCGCGGCTTCGAGCAACGACGAGCCGACGCCGCACGAGCCGATCGATCCGAACCGCAAGTTCGGCACCGTCGGAGCGGTCGCGCTCGACCGCCACGGGCATCTCGCCGCGGCGACCTCGACCGGCGGCGTGACTAACAAGCAGGTGGGCCGCGTCGGCGACACGCCGCTGATCGGCGCGGGTTGCTACGCGGACGACGCGACCTGCGCGGTGTCGACTACCGGCTCCGGCGAAATGTTCATGCGCATGGTCGCCGCCTATGACGTCGCCGCGCAGATGGCCTATCGCCAGGTCTCGCTCGAACAGGCCGCCCACGACGTCGTGATGAACCGCCTGCCGAAGATCGACGGACGGGGCGGACTCGTCGCCGTCGACGTGCAGGGCAACGTCACGCTGCCGTTCAATACCGAAGGCATGTACCGCGGTTTCGCGCGGTTGGGCGAAGCGCCCGTGACGGCGATCTATCGCTAGCCACCGGCGGGCGTCGCCACCTGGCCTGAAGCCCTTGAAGCCCTGTTAGCCGCGTTCGAATTCAAAGCAAAGGAATCACCGTGCCGACTTCCTCGCACACCGCCCGCCCGCTTATCGAAACCCTGCCGCCGCGTCGCGTGCTCGCGGTCGACGATCTGACGGTCGCGTTCCGCCACGGCGACGCAAGCTTCAACGCGGTGCGCAACCTGTCGTTCACGGTCGAGCGCGGCGAGACGCTCGCGATCGTCGGCGAATCGGGCTCGGGCAAGTCGGTCACGTCGCTCGCGCTGATGCGCCTGATCGAGCATGGCGGCGGGCGTGTTGCCGGCGGCAGCATCGCGTTCCGGCGGCGCGACGGCAGCGTGCTCGATCTCGCGAAGGCGTCGTCCGGCACGATGCGCACGGTTCGCGGCGCCGACATCGCGATGATTTTCCAGGAGCCGATGACCTCGCTCAATCCGGTCTTCACGGTCGGCGATCAGATCAGCGAGGCGATCGCGTTGCACCAGGGCAAGAGCCGCGAGGCCGCGCGGGCCGAAAGCTTGCGTCTGCTCGCACTGGTTCGCATTCCCGAGGCGAAACGCGTGGCGGCGCGTTTCCCGCATCAGCTGTCGGGCGGTATGCGCCAGCGCGTGATGATTGCGATGGCGTT
This sequence comes from Paraburkholderia sp. WC7.3g, assembly GCF_050436345.1. Lineage (NCBI taxonomy): Bacteria > Pseudomonadati > Pseudomonadota > Betaproteobacteria > Burkholderiales > Burkholderiaceae > Paraburkholderia > Paraburkholderia sp. WC7.3g. The sequence continues at coordinate 3,766,358 of NZ_JBNDMA010000002.1, read as the reverse complement.
GTCGTGCAAGCCCGCGCTGCTGATCGCCGACGAGCCGACCACCGCGCTCGACGTGACGATCCAGGCGCAGATTCTGCAACTGATCCGCGGCCTGCAGGACGAGATGGACATGGGCGTGATCTTCATCACGCACGACATGGGCGTGGTCGCCGAAGTGGCCGACCGCGTGCTCGTGATGTATCGCGGCGACAAGGTCGAGGAGGGTGCGTCGAACACGCTGTTCGCCGCGCCATCGCATCCGTACACGAAGGCGCTGCTCGCGGCGGTGCCGCGGCTCGGCTCGATGCAGGGCACCGATCAGCCCGCGCGCTTCCCGATCCTGAGCGTCGAGCAGGCCGGTGCGAACGGCGCCGATGCCGCGGTGCAGCCCGCCGCGGCCGTCGCCGAAGTAGCGCAGCCTCCGGTGCGCGACGACACGCCGCCAATTCTGCGCGTGCGCGATCTGGTCACGCGATTTCCGGTTCGCAGCGGCCTGTTCGGCCGCATGACGGGCCGCGTGCATGCGGTCGAAAAAGTCAGCTTCGACCTGCGGCCCGGCGAGACGCTCGCGCTGGTCGGCGAATCGGGCTGCGGCAAGTCGACCACGGGCCGCTCGCTGCTGCGGCTGGTCGAAAGTCAGAGCGGCTCGATCGAATTCGCTGGCAAGGAAATCAGCGCGCTGAGCGGGCCCGCATTGCAGGCGCTGCGCCGCGATATCCAGTTTATTTTCCAGGACCCGTTCGCGTCGTTGAATCCGCGCTTGACCGTCGGCTTCTCGATCATGGAGCCGCTGCTCGTGCATGGTGTCGCGCAGGGTGCAGAGGCGCAGGCGCGCGTCGCGTGGCTGCTCGAGAAAGTCGGCTTGCCGGCCGAGGCCGCGCGCCGCTATCCGCACGAGTTCTCGGGCGGCCAGCGTCAGCGTATCGCGATTGCCCGTGCGCTCGCGCTGAATCCCAAAGTCGTGATCGCCGACGAATCGGTGTCCGCGCTCGACGTCTCCGTGCAGGCGCAGATCGTCAATCTGATGCTCGATCTGCAGCGCGAACTCGGCGTCGCGTATCTGTTCATTTCGCACGACATGGCGGTCGTCGAGCGCGTGTGTCATCGCGTCGCGGTGATGTATCTCGGCCAGATCGTCGAGATCGGGCCGCGCCGCGCGGTGTTCGAGGCGCCGCGGCATCCGTACACGAAGAAGCTGATGAGCGCGGTGCCGGTCGCCGATCCCGCGCGACGTCACGCGCAGCGCATGCTCGCCGCCGACGATATTCCGAGCCCGATTCGCGCGCTGCACGACGAGCCGGTCGTCGCGCCGCTCGTCGCGGTGGGACCGGATCACTTCGTCGCGCAGCATCGCGTCGGCGGCGCCTATTGAGCGAAGCACCAACCATAACGACTTCGTCACACCCTCAACTCGCAGCCTGGAGCAACCTCATGAACCTGCTGTTCCCGTCCTCTTCGTTTCGTTTGCGCGCGCTCGTCAGCGGCGGCGCGGTGGTGTTCGCGATGCTCGCGGGCAATCTGGCGCACGCTGAAACCACGGCCGTGATGGCCGTCGCGTCGACCTTTACGTCGCTCGATCCGTACGACGCGAACGACACGCTGTCGCAGGCGGTCGCGAAGTCGTTCTATCAGGGGCTGTTCGGCTTCGACAAGGACATGAAGCTCGTCAACGTGCTCGCCGACAGCTATGAGGCGAGCCCCGACGCGCGCGTCTATACGATCAAGCTGCGCCATGGCGTGAAGTTCCAGGACGGCACCGACTTCAACGCGGCCGCGGTGAAGGCGAACTTCGACCGCGTGACCGATCCGGCGAACAAGCTGAAGCGCTACAACATGTTCAGCCGCATCGAGAAGACCGAGGTCGTCGATCCGTACACGGTGCGCATCACGCTGAAGACGCCCTTCTCGGCGTTCATCAACGTGCTCGCGCATCCGTCGGCGGTGATGATTTCGCCGGACGCACTGAAAAAGTACGGCAAGGACATCGCGTTTCATCCGGTCGGCACGGGTCCGTTCGAACTCGTGAAGTGGGACCCGGCCGGCGACCTGACCGTGAAGAAGTTCGCCGGCTACTGGAAGAAGGGTTATCCGAAGATCGATGCGATCGACTGGAAGCCGGTCGTCGACAACAACACGCGCGCCGCGCTGATGCGTACCGGCGAAGCGGACTTCGCGTTCCAGGTGCCGTTCGAACAGGCCGCGCAACTGCAGTCGAGCCCGAAGGTCGACCTGATCGCGGCGCCGTCGATCATCGAGCGCTACATCAGCATGAACATGAACCAGAAGCCGTTCGACAATCCGAAGGTGCGTGAAGCGCTGAACTACGCGGTCAACAAGGAAGCGCTGACCAAGGTCGCGTTCGCCGGTTACGCGACGCCGGCCGACGGCGTGGTGCCGCAGGGCGTCGACTATGCGGTCAAGCTCGGACCCTGGCCGTACGATCCGGCCAAGGCGCGCGAACTGCTGAAGGAAGCGGGCTACCCGAACGGTTTCGAAACCACGCTGTGGTCCGCGTATAACTACTCGACTGCGCAGAAGGTGATCCAGTTCGTGCAGCAGCAGCTCGCGCAGGTCGGCATCAAGGCGAGCGTCGAAGCGCTCGAAGCGGGTCAGCGCGTCGCCAAGGTCGAAAGCGCGCAGGACCCGGCGACCGCGCCGGTGCGCATGTACTACGCGGGCTGGTCGTCGTCGACCGGTGAAGCGGACTGGGCGATCAGCCCGCTGCTCGCGGGCTACTCGATCCCGCCGAAGATGGTCAACACGTCGTACTACAGGAGCGACGCGGTCGACAACGATCTGAAGCAGGCGCTCGAAACCACCGACCGCACCCAGAAGGCCGCGCTCTACGCCGACGCGCAGAAGCACATCTGGGCCGACGCGCCGTGGATCTTCCTCGTCAAGGAGAAGGTCGTGTACGCGCGCAGCAAGCGTCTGTCGGGCGCTTACGTCGCGCCGGACGGCTCGTTCAACTTCGACGAGATCGCGATCAAGTGATGAGCTGACGAGGCGGCATGCGCAGGCGGCGGTTCGCGCCGCCGCCGCGCCGCCGCCGCACACGATTCCTCGTTGCCCGCATCATTTGCCGCTTATTTGCCGGATTGGGTTTCATGCTGAACTTCCTCGTCAAACGTCTGCTAGGCCTGCTGCCGACGCTGTTCATCGTCGCCGTGCTGGTGTTCCTGTTCGTGCATCTGCTGCCGGGCGATCCGGCGCGGCTCGCCGCCGGCCCCGAAGCGGACGAGGCGACCGTCGCGCTAGTGCGCTCCGACCTCGGCCTCGACAGGCCGCTGCCGCAGCAGTTCGTCCGTTTCTTCTGGCGGATGGCGCATGGCGACTTCGGCATGTCGACGCGCAGCAAGCGGCCGGTGAGCCAGGAGATCGCGGAACGCTTCTTCCCGACGCTGTGGCTGACGATCGCGAGCATGGTGTGGGCGGTCGTGATCGGCATGGCGATCGGCATCGCGTCGGCGGTGTGGCGCAACCGCTGGCCGGACCGGCTCGGCATGACGCTCGCGGTATCGGGCATTTCGTTTCCGGCATTCGCGCTCGGCATGCTGCTGATGGAGGTCTTCTCGGTGCAGCTCGGCTGGCTGCCGATCGTCGGCGATGGTTCGTGGCGCAGCTACGTGCTGCCGTCGCTGACGCTCGGCGCGGCGGTCGCGGCGGTGATGGCGCGCTTCACGCGGGCGTCGTTCGTCGAAGTGATGCACGAGGACTTCGTGCGCACCGCGCGTGCGAAGGGCGTGCCCGAGCGGCTCGTGATCATCAAGCACTGCCTGCGCAATGCGCTGATTCCCGTCGTTACGATGATGGGTTTGCAGTTCGGCTTTCTGCTCGGCGGCTCGATCGTCGTCGAAGTGGTGTTCAACTGGCCGGGCCTGGGCCGGTTGCTCGTCGATGCGGTGTCGATGCGCGACTATCCGATCATCCAGGCCGAGGTGCTGTTGTTCTCGCTCGAATTCATCATCATCAACCTGATCGTCGACGTGCTGTACGCGGTGATCAACCCGACCATCCGCTTCAAGTGAGGTCCGCATGAGCACCACTGCCACCGGGCCGAATGCGGCCAATCCCGCTGCCTCCGAACGCGCGATCCGCACGCCGTGGAGCGAGTTCTGGCGCAAGTTCCGCAAGCAGCATGTCGCGATGGCCGCTGGCGTGTTCGTGCTGCTGCTGATCGTGATCGCGATCATCGCGCCGCAAATCGTGCCGTACGACCCCGAGAATTTCTTCGACTACGACGCGCTGAACGCGGGGCCTTCGGCCGCGCACTGGTTCGGCGTCGACTCGCTGGGCCGCGATATTTTCAGCCGCATTCTCGTCGGTTCGCGTATTTCGCTCGAGGCGGGCTTTCTGTCCGTCGCGATCGGCGCGGTGATCGGCACGTTCTTCGGCCTGCTTGCCGGTTACTACGAGGGCTGGTGGGATCGCATCACGATGCGCGTGGCCGACGTGCTGTTCGCGTTCCCCGGCATTCTGCTCGCGATCGGCGTGGTCGCGATTCTCGGCAACGGCATGATCAACGTGATCTGCGCCGTGGCGATCTTCAGCATTCCGGCGTTCGCGCGGCTCGTGCGCGGCAATACGCTGATGCTCAAGCAGCTCACCTATATCGAGGCGGCGCGCAGCATCGGCGCGTCGGACTGGACGATCATCATGCGGCACATTCTGCCGGGCACGATTTCATCGGTCATCGTGTATCTGACGATGCGCATCGGCACATCGATTATCACGGCGGCGAGCCTGTCGTTTCTCGGCCTCGGCGCACAGCCGCCGACGCCCGAGTGGGGCGCGATGCTCAACGAGGCGCGCGCCGACATGGTGACCGCGCCACATATCGCGCTGTTTCCGAGCCTCGCTATTTTTCTGACCGTGCTCGCGTTCAACCTGCTCGGCGACGGCCTGCGCGACGCGCTCGATCCGAAGCTGGATCGGCCATGAGCATCAGCAACCATTCGGCCGAGCGAGCGCCGCATATTGGCACGTTGCCGGCTGGACCGCTCGGCACGATCGCCGACGTGGACGGCGTGAGCGTCGGACATTGCACGCTTGCCGAAGGCGCGCTGCAAACCGGTGTGACCGTGATCCGGCCGCATCGCGGTGATCCGTTCGTTGACAAGGTGCCGGCCGCCGCGTCGGTGATCAACGGTTTCGGCAAGAGCATCGGGCTCCTGCAACTCGACGAACTCGGCACGCTGGAGACGCCGATCGCGCTGACCAACACGTTCAGCGTCGGCGTGCTCGCGCAGGCGCAGATCCGCGCGGCGATTCGCGCGAATCCGCGCATCGGCCGCGACTGGCCGACGGTCAATCCGCTCGTGTTCGAATGCAACGACGGCTACCTGAACGATATTCAGGCGCTTGCCGTTGCCGAACAGCACTTCAACGACGCATTCGACGCGGCCAGCGCGGACGTCGGGAGCGGCGCGCTCGGTGCGGGGCGCGGCATGTCGTGCTTCGATCTGAAGGGCGGCATCGGCACCGCGTCGCGCGTGCTGAGTGCGGCGGGTCGTGACTACACCGTTGGCGCGCTCGTGCTTGCCAACTTCGGCCGCCTGCCGATGCTGACGATCGACGGCACGCCGCTCGGCCGCATGCTGGCCGAACGGGCGGGCGCGGCAGAGGCTGCGAACGCTGTTGCTAATGCCGCCTCCGACAAACCCGAGCAAGGCTCGATCATCATGATCGTCGCGACCGATGCGCCGCTCGATGCGCGCCAGTTGAAACGGCTGTCGTTGCGCGCGGCGGCCGGTCTTGCGCGTACCGGCTCGGTGTACGGCCACGGCAGCGGCGATATCGCGCTGGCGTTTTCGACCGCTTACACGGTGCCGCAGGGCGCGGACTTCGTCGCGCTGCCGCCGCTGGTCGCGGATCACTGTATGGACCCGCTGTTTCGCGCCTGCGCCGACAGCGTCGAACAGGCGATCGTCGGCGCGTTGTGGCGCGCCGAATCCGTCACGGGTCGCGACGGCCATCGACGGCTGTCGCTGCGCGACAGCGTGCCGGGCCTTGCCCAACTACTGAGGAATGCCGCGCGATGAAAGTCCTGATCTCCACCGACATCGAAGGCATCGCCGGCGTCTTCCATGCCGAGCAGACGCGCGCGGGCAATGGCGAATACGAAGCCGCGCGACGCTGGATGACGCTCGAAGCCAACGCCGCAATCGAAGGCGCGTTCGCGGGCGGCGCGATCGACGTGTGGGTCAACGATTCGCACGGTGGCTTTCGCAACCTGCTGCCCGAGCTGCTCGATCCGCGCGCGCAAGTCGTGCTCGGCAAGCCGCGCACGCTCGGCATGATGGCCGGGCTCGAATACGGCGCGGCGCTCGTCTTCATGCTCGGCTATCACGCGAAGGCCCAAACGCGCGGCGTCCTCGCGCACACGATCAACAGCTTCGCGTTCGCGCGCGTCGCATTCGATGGCGTGGAGCTGGGCGAAGCCGGGCTGTACGGCGCGCTCGCTGAAGAATATGGCGCACGTGTAGTGCTCTTATCGGGTGACGACGTGTTCGCCGAGGAAACCGTGCCGCGTTTTCCAGACGCGCGTTTCGTCGTGACGAAGACCGCGACCGGCCAGTCCAGCGGCGTCACGCAGTCGCCCGCGAGCGTGCGCGAAGCGCTGCGGGCCGCCGCGTCCGACGTGGTCCGTCAGCAGGTCGAAGCGGGCCGCGCGCCTGCCGCGCCGCGCGCGCAGCCACAGCCGGTCGACTGCGAACTGCGCGTGCAAACGAGCGGGCTCGCCGATCTGTTCTGCCAATGGCCGACGCTCACGCGCGTCGATGGCGTGACACTGCGCTTCAGTGCGGCGTCGGCCGAGCATGCGGTGCGCATGCTGAACTGCCTGTCCGCGATGTCGTTCACGCTGCGCTGAGCCACGGGGCGTCGAGCCGCTGGCGGCTTACTGCTGCTGCCGACTCAACTCGCGCGCCGCGTGATCGATCGCCTCCGCCACCGCGCCGGCGTGCGACACCGGCACGAGATGGCTCGACGCGATCGGCACCACCTTCGCACCGATTCGCCCGGCGATCATTTTCTGCAGATCGGGCGACACCGCGCGGTCTTTCGTCGTCAGCACGTACCACGACGGTTTGTTTTTCCAGCCGACCTGATCGACCTGTTCGTCGAATGCATTCGCGGCGATCGGCACCTGCGCGGCCGCGAGCACGCGCGCGACGGTCTCGGACACGTCGGCGGCGAGGTCGGCGTGATAGAGCGCGCGGTCGACCCACAAAAAGCCGTTCGCGTCCTTGCTGATGCTCTGACCGGCCGGCATCGGGCCGCCGGCCTTCATCACGTCCATCGCCGATTCGTGCAGTTGCGGCGCGAGCGCGGCGACATACACGAGACCAGCGACGTTGGGCGCATTCGCGGCGACCTCGGTGATCACGACGCCGCCCCACGAGTGACCGACCAGCAGCACCGGACCGTTCTCGCGATCGAGCACGCGGCGGGTCGCGGCGACGTCGTCGGCGAGCGACGTCAGCGGGTTCTGCACCGCGCTTACGTGATAACCCTTTTGCTGCAGCTTCGCGACTACGCCGTTCCAGCTCGATCCGTCGACGAACGCGCCATGCACGAGCACGATGTTGCGCACCGGGCCGCCGAGCGAAGCATTGGCGGGCGACGGCGCTGGCTGGGCGCCTGGCTGCGAACTGGCGTCATCAGCCGGTTGTTGGGCGGCCGGCGCCGTCTGCGCGAGCGCGGACGGACTCACGCCCGCGAAACAGAGGCACAACACGGCGGCGCAAAGCAGACGTCTGGGCAACATGTTGAAGCTCCGCGGGTCGAGAAGTGGACTTCGGCAACATACCCAGGTGCCATCCCCCTGACAATCACAATCCGCGCGCTTAAGTGCGGCGCACAACGAAAGGGGGCGGCTCCGTATGTCAGAGGAATACCGGTCGCGGTAAAATCGCCGGTTTGCCGGGCCGGACCATGCTGTAGGGCCTGATTAATGCGGCCGCAACGCTGCCTTATGCAGCGGTCTTGGTCAAGCGGCGGCGGGAGGGGGTGCGTGGTGGCATCGAGGCCGCGGGAAGATAAGCGACCATTTCGTGTGACGCGGGTGGGGTGGCCTGGGCTTTGACGAGCGCGCTGTCTGAACGGACACGCGCGGTATTCCCGCGATAGGGCGAATGGATGTGCCCAAGCGCACAGATCGATTTTCGCGAATCGGTAATCTCTGTCCGATCGCCCGGTCCGAAGCCGGCACACGCCGACAAGCTCTGCTGTCCCCGAATCTCTTCGCTGGACGGCACCGGACGTGAACCTATCCTCTCTCTTGCGATGCGTCGAAGCGACGTCGCCGCTGTCCTGAGCGGTGGCATGGCCGGGTGGCACGTCACCGCGGTATCGCGGGTCCGAAGGTGCAACAACCGCACGTTCATTGACGTAACGCACAGGGGAACACCATGTTCAACGCGAGCGCCGGACGTACCAGGTTGGGGTCGAGTGTCGGTGTGGGTGCCGTGCTTCTTCTATTGACTGCGGTGGCCTGCCTCGCGCTGCATTGCGTGCACATCGTCGCGAAGTTTCGCGCCAGTCCGCCCGACGCGTTTGGCGACTTCAATCTCTACCTGTACGCCTTCAACGTCGTTCTGCACGATCCGACGCGCCTTTACGATCACGACGGTCTCGTCGCGTTTCTGCAGCGGATCGGCGCGCGCTCGACCGGCGACGACATCTTCTTCGCCTATCCGCCGCAGTTCGCGCTGGTGTTTTCGCCGCTCGCGCTGCTGACGCCGCTCGCAGCGAAATTCATCTGGATGGCCGCATCGGTCACGATGTTCGCCGCGGGCGTGTACCTCATCGTGAAGATGGCGTATCGCGGCGCCGAGCGCAGCATGAACGTGCTGCTGGTGGCGCTCGCTCTGCTGAGCTTCCCGCTGGTCGAAGATACCTACGACGGCCAGTCGAACGAATTGCTGTTCTTTCTGCTGATCGCAACCTTCGCTCTGATCGAGCGTGGCGACCGCTATGCCGCGGGCCTTTTCCTCGGATTTGCGATGGCAATCAAGCTGACCCCCGTGGCTGTCGCCGGATTGCTGTTGCTGCGGCGTGAATGGCGGACCTTCATGGTCGCGGTCGTCGTCGCGGCCGTGCTGACGTTGCTCACCGCAGCACGCCTCGGCTTCGGTGTTGTATGGCACTACTTCACCGTGGACATGCCCCACCTGAACGGCATGGCGCTAGCGATGAGCGGCGGTGGCGCGCCGATGAACAACTCCGTGCAAGGTGCATTGCAGACACTGTCGGCGACCGTCGGCATGCCGCTGTCCGGCGCCGTGCTGTCGACGGTCTCGATGGCGTTGGTGCTGTCCGCGTGCCTGCTGTCCGCGTATCTGGTGTTTCGCCGCCATCAGGACAGCCGCATCGACTACGCGCTCGCCGCGATGACGATGCTGGTCGCCTATCCGGTGTTGGAGCCCATCCACATGATGCTGGCGCTGATTCCGCTGCTGATCCTGTGTGGCACGGCCTTCGAAGCACGCGACAGGCAGCTCTCCGCACTCGGCCCCAGGCTGGAGATGCTGCTCGGCGCATTCACCGTGCTATTGCTGTTTTTCTCAGCGAGGTTCGTGTCCTATACCGTCGCGGCGGCGATTATTTATGGGCTTTGCGTCGCGCGGTATTTTTCGCCGTCGACGGTGGTTCGACAGCGCGCGCAGCGGGCCGTATGAGTCATTCTCGCGAGGAGCCGGCCGGTCAAGCTGATCCACGGCGCCGCTGGCATGCCGTAATCGGTTCTACCGAGCAACGTCGATGGACCACCCTGGCGGAACAGTCACGTGATAGGACGTAGCGCCCGACCGAATTTCCCACTGCTGCAGAAGTTGCGCTTCGAATCGTTCGCCGGAAGCAAGCAGAATCACGAAAATCAGGACAGCCGCTATCGGCCTGAGCGACGTAATCCTCGTGTTGACGATTGACAGCGTCAATGTCCATAGCATGAAAATACCCCATGGATAGACGTAGCGCGCGCCGGTTCCGTACCAGGCAATCTGCACGGGCGGCGCCACTCTCGTGATACCCAGACCCCACAGAAGCACGCTGAAGTAAAGCAGCCATGCGAAAAGCAGCCGCGCACGCGACAGAACGCACACGCCTATCAGGAGCGCGGCGAACAGATAGCCGGCCATGGTGGTGGCTAGCACCGAGGGCAGGAAATCCGTAAACATCGCCTGAGTCATCCATGTGACCCAGGGGACATCGTGTACTCCTTTCGGGGCCTGCGGATGGCGCAGCATGACGACGGTCTGCACTGCAACGGCGACGAAGTATGTCACGACGATCGGCCAGTTTATCGTCCCAGCTGCTGGTCGCAGCCGGCGCAGCGCGATCGCTATCGCGACGGCCGGCATCAGCAGAACACCGAACGGGCCGGTCAGCGTCAACAATCCGACTGCAATGATGCGCGGCAGCGAGCGGCGCCCCTGGCCTTCAAATATTGCTTCCCACAGCAGCACGAGCAGCGCGGGCAGCAGGACCCATTGCAGGTAGGTGATCGAGAGCAGCACCTCGCCGTTCTGAGGGGCGAGAACCGGCGCAAGACCCATGAATGCTGCCGTAACCGGTGTGACCTGCCTCAGAGCAAACGCGATGTATGCACATGCGCCTGACGTAAGCGCGGCGCTGCACCACACAAAAAAGTAGGGAGTCGCGTTGAATGGCACGATAGCGCGCTGGGTCTCGGCAATCAGCCGAGGTATCAGATGCAGATAGCCAGCATAGTTTGTCAGCACGGCGCGCAAGCCCAACTGATGCGCCTGCAGGATAAAGATGGGGGCGTCCTCGGCCCACAGGAATCCCTGCTCAAGCCGGGTTGTTGCACGAGACCAGATGATGAGAAAAGCGAGCAGAAAGACGAGCGCGGCCCGCGCGCGGTGATTGGAAATATTCATCGCGGCGAGAATATCAAAGGGCCTTTTTATAGTCTAGCGACGATACGTCGGCGCTTGCGGGTGCACGACGTCGCTGCTTTGCAGCAAGGATGCCTCGGGTAACTGTTCGAGTGCGACACTGTGATTCGCGAGGACATAGATATGTCGCGATGTGATCCGCGCCTGCAGCAAGTCGTCGTGCGCACGTCGCACACGTGAACAGACCCTAAACACCCGGCGCCCTGGGAAAACGGCCGCCTCGGCAACCAATGCTGGAGGCGGCCGTTTTGCATTGCATCGCGGCAAGGGACTCCTCCATTCGCCCGATCCGTATAGGGGGCGCGCTTCCCCCTTGGCGCTGTCTTGCACGATGCAGAGGAGAGGACTACCTTTGCTTTAGAGCCGCTTACAATGCTCAGCGAAGCGGTCCTGGCAGAAGTGCCGGCGCAGGCAGTACGAAGTACGGCAGGCGGCACAACGACGGCCAGGAGCCTTTTTTGTTAGCGGCTCCAGCGAGTGACGCGCAGCGAGGTGGACTATGGCGCTTGCGATTGCCCTGAGCCTGATCATCGCATTGGCGGTAGGGTTTCACTTTGCCAGTCCCTGGTGGATCACGCCGATCGCCTCGAACTGGGTGCGCATGGACGACATGCTGACGATCACACTCGTCATTACCGGCGCGCTCTTCATCGCGATCAACCTGTTCATCGTGGTCGCACTGGTGCGCTACCGCAACCGCAGGGGGCATCGCGCTGCTTACGAGCCGCACAACAAGCGGCTGGAATGGTGGCTGATCGGGCTGACCACTGTCGGCGTGGCAGCGTTGCTGGCACCGGGGCTCTTCGTCTACGCAGACTTCGTACGGCCGCCGCCCAACGTGCTGCAGATGGAAGTGTTCGGCCAGCAATGGCAATGGCGCTTCCGCTTTGCCGGCCCCGGAGGCAAGCTGGGCACGACGGACGTGCGCTACATCAGCAACGACAACCCTTTCGGCCTGAACCCCGCCGACCCCAACGGTCGTGACAACTACCTGATCGAGACGCCCGAGGTGCACCTGCCGCTCAACCAGCCGATCCAGGTCCTGACACGGTCGCGCGACGTGCTGCACGACTTCTACGTACCGGCGTTCCGGGCGCGCATGAACATGGTGCCCGGCATGGTGACCACCTTCTGGTTCACGCCGACCAAGGCAGGGCGTTACGACATCCTGTGCGCGCAGCTTTGCGGTATCGGGCACTCCAACATGCGCGGCGTGGTGGTGGTGGAAGACAAAGCATCGTTCTCGCGCTGGCTGGCGCAGCAGAGCACGTTCGCGCAGCGGCAGCAGGCCACGGTGCAGGCCGCATCCGCTGCTGCAGGCGGCAGCGCCAAGGCGCTTGCTGACCAGGGCAAGACGCTCGCAGAGGGCAAAGGCTGCTTCGCCTGCCATACCGTGGACGGCAGTCCGCGCGTGGGCCCCACCTGGAAGGGCCTCTACGGCAAGACCGAAACGATGGCCGACGGCAGCACCGCTAAGGTGGACGAAGCCTATCTGCGCGCCTTCATCCGCAACCCGAAGGCCCGCGTCGTGAAGGGCTTCGCACCCATCATGCCGACCTTCGACCTGAGCGAGCAGGAGCTGACCGCGCTGGTGGCCTACATCGAATCGCAAGGCGGCCCGGCCGCCAGCAACGCAACCAATCCCTAGCGGAGCAGACGTAATGCCTTACGCGCACACTGACCACGCCCCACAAAGCTTCTGGACCCGCTATGTCTGGAGCCAGGACCACAAGGTCATCGCCGTGCAGTATTCGCTGACGGCCATCGCCATCGGTCTGGTCGGCCTTGTGTTGTCGGACCTGATGCGGTTGCAGCTCGGCTTTCCGGGCAAGTTCAGTTTCATCGACGCCAACCACTACTACCAGTTCGTCACCATGCACGGGATGATCATGGTGATCTACCTGCTGACGGCGCTGTTTCTGGGCGGCTTCGGCAACTACCTGATCCCGCTGATGCTGGGTGCGCGCGACATGGTGTTCCCGTTTCTCAACATGCTGAGCTACTGGGTCTACCTGCTGGCCGTGCTCGTGCTGGTGGCGAGCTTCTTCGTGCCAGGCGGGCCGACCGGGTCGGGCTGGACGCTGTATCCACCACAGGCCATCCTGCCGGGCACGCCGGGCGTGGAATGGGGCATCGTGTTGATGCTGGTGTCGTTGGCGATCTTCATCGTCGCGGCAACGATGGGCGGCTTGAATTACGTCACCACCACGCTGCAGGCGCGCACGCGCGGCATGACGCTCATGCGCATGCCGCTCACGGTGTGGGGCATCTTCATCGCGACCATCATGGCACTGCTGGCGTTTCCAGCGCTGTTCGTGTCAGCGGTGATGATGCTACTTGACAGGGCACTCGGCACCAGTTTCTTCATACCGGCCGTGGTGTCGATGGGGCAGACGCTCAAGCATGCCGGCGGCAGCCCGCTGCTGTTCCAGCACCTGTTCTGGTTCTTCGGGCATCCGGAGGTCTACATCGTCGCGCTGCCGGCCTTTGGCATTGCGTCGGACCTCATCAGCACGCACGCGCGCAAGAGCATCTTCGGCTACAAGATGATGGTGTGGGCCATCGTCGTCATCGGTGCGCTGAGCTTCGTGGTCTGGGCGCACCACATGTTCATCGCCGGCATGAATCCGTACTTCGGCTTCTTCTTTGCCACCACCACGCTCATCATCGCCATCCCGACCGCCCTCAAGGTCTACAACTGGGTGCTGACGCTGTGGCGCGGCGATATCCACCTGACCGTGCCGATGCTGTTTGCCATCGGCTTCATCAGCACCTTCGTCCTGGGTGGGCTGACCGGGCTCTATCTCGGCAACGTGAGCGTGGACATTCCGCTGTCGAACACGTACTTCGTGGTGGCGCACTTCCATATGGTGATGGCCGTGTCGCCGATCCTGGTGGTGTTTGGCGGCATCTACCACTGGTATCCGAAGGTGACGGGCCGCATGCTCAACGACACGCTCGGGCGCATGCACTTCTGGGTCACCTTCCTCGGCACCTATGCGATCTACTTCCCGATGCACTATCTCGGCATCCTGGGCATGCCGCGGCGGTATTACGCGTATGAGGGCTTCAGTTTCATTCCATCTTCGGCGCAGACGCTCAACACGTTCATCACCGTCATTGCGCTGATCGTTGCAGTGGCGCAGTTGCTGTTCCTGTACAACCTGGCGTGGAGCCTGGTGCGCGGCAAGCGTGCCGACAGCAACCCTTGGCGGGCCACCACGCTGGAATGGCAGACGCCGCAAACGCCGCCAGTGCATGGCAACTGGGGCGCCGCGCCGCCCGTCGTTTACCGCTGGGCGTACGAATACAGCCCGACGTGGCAGGAGGAAGACTTCGTCCCGCAAAACCAGCCGCCTGCGACGGCGCCTGAACCGGCCTCCCACCCGACGCTTCAACCCGGAGAGGCACGCGAATGACCACACTGCCCCGCTCCTTCGTTCCTGACGCGCCACCTGTCTCGCCGAATGCGAGCCGCATCGGCCTGATCGTCTTCATGGCGGTGGCAACGACATTGTTTTCACTGCTGCTGTTCGCCTATGCAATGCGTATGCGCGAGCCCGACTGGCAGCCGATCCCGCATCCAGCGCTGCTGTGGTGGAACACCGGCGCGCTGGTGCTGGCAAGCATTGCCATGCAGCGTGCCCGGCAGATTACCTTGCACCGCGCGGCGTGGCTGGTGTCGGGCGGTGTGCTGGCGGCCGTGTTCGTAATCGGACAACTGGCCGCCTGGCGCATGCTGTCGGCGGCCGGGCAGACCGTCACCGTCAATCCTTCCAATAGCTTCCTCTACCTGCTCACCGGCCTGCACGGGCTGCATGTGCTGGGCGGGCTGGTGGCCTGGGCCGTGACGATCGCGCTTCTCCAGCGCGCGGACCCCTTCCGAACCCACCGCGCCATCACGCTTTGCGCCATCTACTGGCATTTCCTGCTGGCTGTCTGGCTCGTGCTGCTGGCGGCGATGTGGTGGATCACCCCTGAGTTCGTCGCCGCCATCTGCGGGCCGGTGTATGGAGCCGCGCCATGACCACGCCCACGCTCCCCACCGAATCCGCTGCCACCACGCCCACCGACGCCGGGCCTGACGGCTGGCGCGGCATCGTCACGGACTGGTCGGCCGACCGCGAAGCCTTCAAGGTGCCGTGGGGCAAGGCGATGATGTGGATCTTCCTGCTATCGGACACCTTCATCTTCAGCAGCTTCCTGATCGGTTACATGACGGTGCGGATGTCGACCACGGTGCCGTGGCCTGACACTTCCAAAGTGTTCGCGCTCACTGTGGGCGGCGTGGATGTGCCTTTGCTGCTGATCGCCATCATGACGTTCGTCCTGATCAGCAGCAGCGGCACCATGGCGATGGCCGTCAACTTTGGCTACCGGCGCAACGCAAAGCGCGCCGCCGCACTGTTGCTTGCGACCGCGCTGCTGGGCGCGACCTTCGTATCGATGCAGGCCTTCGAATGGACCAAGCTGATCGTCCATGAAGGTATCCGCCCCTGGGGCAACCCGATGGGCGCGGCGCAGTTTGGCGCGTGCTTCTTCATGATCACCGGGTTCCACGGCTTTCACGTGAGCTGCGGTGTGATCTACCTGCTGCTGATCGCACGCAAGATCCTGCAACCGGGGTTCACCGAGCACGGCAACTTCCAGATCGTGGAGATTGCCGGCTTGTACTGGCACTTCGTCGATCTGGTGTGGGTGTTCATCTTTGCGCTGTTCTATTTGTGGTGAGGCAGACCATGGACCACACCGATCCCGCCCATCGGCCCGACGCCGCGCACGGCCAGCAGCATCCGATCGGCATCTACCTGAAAATCTGGGGCCTGCTGTTCGTACTGAGCACGATGTCGTACATGGTGGATTACTTCCACGTGCAGGGCCTGCTGCGCTGGGCGCTGATCGTCGTGCTCATGATCGCCAAGGCCGGGCTGATTGTGTCGATTTTCATGCACATGATGTGGGAGCGGCTGGCGCTGGTGTACGCCATCCTGATGCCGCCCTTGGGCTTGCTGGTGCTGATGGTGCTGATGGCTGCCGAAGCGCATCACACCTTCGGCATGCGGGAACTCTTCTTCCACTGACCCCTGCGCCGACCGTTCCTCAGGCGAGTGCCTGGAACGCACCGCTCTGAATACAAAACGACCCGACAAATGCCGGGCCGTTTTTGTTTCCTGGCTCGCTGAAAATCTCAGCGAAAAACACCTTCAAATCAGGCGTGCTTCTCACTGAATTCGTTGAGCGGCTCAGGCTGCTTGAGCGGATCGAAGTCGGCCCACCGCCCTTGTTGCCAGCGTCCGGTCGCGCGTTCGATCGCCGCGCCTCCCGCATCGCGCAGCACCCGTGCGGCGTCCAACTGGCTGTCCGGCGACACGTGTACGGCCACCAGCACGCCGGAATCACGGGTTTCTTCGTTGCTGGATTCAAGCGTGCGCATCATCGCGCCGACCAATGAACCGACATACGCACTCACCCCGGCCGCGATCAGCGACATGATAAGCGGCGCCGAAAACGCCGCGAAGATCCCAACGCCGACCACGGCGCCAACCGCTGCGCCAATCGCGATGCCCATCTCGGCACCCTTCGGCGCCTCCCTCGCGTTTGCGTCGGCGCTGATATCGCCGCCGGGCCGAAAACGCGCGTGCTGGCCGATCGGATTGACGAAAAACAGCGTGACGTCCTCCTCGACAAAACCGGCATTGAAGAGCCGTTGCGCCGCGTTTTCAGCGGCGGGGAATGTCGTAAAGCGTGCTGCGACGATGAGTGACATGTGGCCTCCTTCCATCGGTGACTAGCGGTTGCAGACTATGCCGCCCCACCTCACCCGCGCCGAGACAGAGGTGCATGCGGTGGCACGCGCCGGGACTATGCCGTGATGCCGCGATCGGGTTCCATGCCGTCCACTCTGAACAGTCCGCTATGTAACACTACTCCTTTGCCGCCGTTCTGGTCGATCGATTCCGCGCAAACCGAGCGGATAGGATTGCGGCCGTTGTCGAAAGCAGCCATTAAGGCGGATTCCAGCGCGGAATGGGCGCCGAAATGATCTTCCAGCGCCTCGGCGGTAATTGCCGCACTCAACCGGCTCGCCGTCGACGGGCGCCGTAAAGCGCAGTGTCTGAAAAGACTAATTATCGATCCGCTGACAGGTCTGCCGCGGCCAACAGCTGACGTGCCTCCAGGGCCTCTTGCACGTACAGTTCATCACGCCACGTCGTCGCCAGAACGAGGATCATCCGTCGGGGTGTCGACAGCCATGCGAAGCTATCAGTCTCGCGAGTTGGAGGACTAGAATGAATTATTCGAATCAATCGGGAGACAAATTGTGCAACTTCACATGGATTCCCATCATTTCACACACGGCCAGCTCGACTGGCGGGCAGCCGTGCTGGCAGGCGTCATTGCGGGCGTTGTGTTCCTGGTGCTAGGGGTTATCCTGATGGCACTGACGACGGGCGGAAGTCTGCTGGAGCCCCCACACATGGTCGCCGCGATCATTCTGGGACGAGGTGCATTGCGATCGCCGCAAGCATTCTCAATTGGCATCGTGCTCGCGGCCTTTGTGGTGCATTTTGCCCTTGCCATCGTATTCGCGCTTATCCTCGGTCTGATCATGACGTCATTCAACCTTGACTCGAGCATGGGGATGGCTTCACTGACCGGTGGCGCTTTCGCTGTAGCCGTTTACCTGATTAATTTCTACGGCATGACACAGTTTTTTCCGTGGTTCGCAGAAGCGCGCAACTGGGCCAGCCTGTTCACTCACATCGTCTTGGGTATCGTGGCGGCGAACCTGTACATGAGACTCGAGCGCAACGCATCCCCTAGGGTCAAGGCGGACGCGGGCGGCCCGTCGTAGTCCGGTGCCGTGTTGATCGACCGGTCTCCAGAGCAGAAAAGGCTCGCCGCGCAACAACATGAGCGCCTCGTCGAGATCGTCATGCTCGGCCATTCCGGTGAAAGCGCCGTTCGACATGTGCGAGGATGATGCGCGATAGACGCGGCGAGCACCGTCAGCACCATCGCGACGAACGGCACGCAGATGAAGTGCCACAGGTAGATACCGTAGCGAGCGGAACGGTGACATTGCAAGCGGCGTGGACGCTGGCGGCACGCGCATTGCGCGTCACGAATGGCTCCACGATGCGGGACTTTCGATCATGTACGCATACTTCAGGCGGTCGTACGGGCCTTGCCCTTTTGACGGCGAGGGAGGTGTGCCGACCCGCGAGTGGCGCCTCAAGCGCAACTGCTCCCTCACGCCGCGGCAGTCGCTCGCCGCGACCGTGTTCCTCATGGCGCTCGTCCTCGCGATCGGCGTGGTAGCGGCATTCGCATTCGGCGTGTGGCTCGCGCTGCCCTTCTCGATGCTTTGCACCGTGGCCGTCGGCATCGCCTTTATCGCTTACTCCAGGCACGCGACGGACGGCGAGGTGCTGACGTTCGCGCCCCCGTTCGTGATCGTCGAAATACACGAGCGCGGACGCCGCACGATGCATCGGATGAATGCGGCCCGCTTGGCCGTGTCTGTCGGCGACAGCGATGGCGCCGTCTACCTTTGCGACGGCTGGCAGCGTATTCCCGTCGGACGGCAACTGCCTGCCGCCGCCCGCGCGGAGTTTGTGCGTCAATTGCGCCGCTTTATCGTGGCCGACTGTTGACATGCCGGCCGATGATCGCCCGGCATGTCTGATCGGCCTCACAGCAATACGCCGAGCGCCCCGACGATGCCGATGCGGCACGCGATGCTCACGCCAATGATCGGCGCCACGCGAAATGCGCCGCGCACTCGCTCTGCAGCGGGCAACACAGTGCCGCTCGCCAGCGCGATCAGCTATCCTGCAACCAACGGCAGCAGCAAAGCGTTGAGCACCTGCGCGACGATGTTGAGCGACAGAGGGTCCGGCACGCGCGCGACGAACACCACACTGCGGTCACCGTTGACCCCGTAGAACCATCGCGCCTCGAACAGATGCAAGGCCAGTGAACGGCGCTAGCCCGCGATTTCACCGAAGCCCCACGCGAGGGATCGAATCGCGTTGCATCCGGTTGCGAAATCTGTGAGGCGCCTTCCCCGATTCCAGCGTCATTGAAAGATGATAACGGGCATGGTGCCCATAACGGGCGCGAGCCTATCCTGCAGTTCCTATTTTCTTTGTTGTTTTTGACGTGCGATTTCAAAGGCAATCAGATCGCCGAAGGATGCTGTTGAATCGTTACTGAACGGACCGTTAGGTCGGTTGACATGATGCGCGTGCCGGTGCTCCTTCTGTCTTCAAACGCAAGACAAGTGCGAGCATACCGCGAAGCAATCGTCTCAGATCAAACGCAAATGCGATGGAGACCGCTCACCACAGTCGAGGTTTTTTCGCCCAACTGAAAGTTGACTCAGTGGAGCAGGGCGTCTACGGTTGCACGGCCAGAATCTCGGGCGCGTCGATGTCGGAAATCGGGCGCTTGCCAAGCCACGGGAACACGTCGTTTTTCATGCGGGCCAGCGTCTTCGCGTGCTGGGCGGGCGCGACGCCGCTCTTGCGCTCATCCATCCAGCCGCGCGCGACTGCCTCGAAAGAGTCGGCCGCTGCGAGCCTGCATGGTGGTATCTCCCGCCGGATAAAACCTGGTAACGAGCCAGATACCACCAAAAATACCACCACATACCAGCGGCAGTCGACAGGTCAACTCGGACCGTCGGAGAATAAAAAACCCCGTAAGACCTTGATCTTACGGGGTTTCTCGGAATACTTCGGCACTTGCCGGAACATCTTTTGGTGCCCAGGGCCGGAATCGAACCGGCACGCCTTGCGGCGGGGGATTTTGAGTCCCCTGCGTCATATGATGTAACGTACAACTACATGATTATTATATAAAAAATATGCGTAACTCAGGCGTAATGACTCTGTTTTCCCACAAAACCATCGAAAACGTATAAAGTTTGTGGGAAAATTGTGGGAAATATTCGACGCCTTTGGGGAAAACCGTGCCGAAAGAGAATCCAGACGAGGGTGGTCGTCGGAGCACAACTAAAGTGAACTTCGGGACGAAGTCGGCTCTCACAGCCGCACTGATGAAACCTGGCCGGAAGACAGATTCAAATCCGACCTCGTTACAGATACGTGTGTCGCCGCTCAAGAAGGCCGTTTGGTACTACAGATTCCGCGACAAGGATGGACTGCTCAGGGAAGGAACCCTTAAGTACGCGGCAGTCGCTGCAGACGGCGACGGTCGGGTAACGCTGGACTACGAGCAGGCGAAAGCAGAGGTCGCGAGGATTAAAGGCGACGCAGCGAAGTCCGAATCTGAGCGACGGGAAGAATCTGACCGTACGCATTTCGACACGCTGGAGGACGGATTCCGTTATTACCTCGCGAATCGGATAACTTTGAAGAACGAGCCGCTAGAAAAGGAGACCAAGACAAACTACGAGAAGGTGTTTAACCAATATCTCCGGAAGAACCTCTTGGCCGAGGAAGGGTTTAAAACCCCCCCTTCGCAATGGAATCTTGCAGATACGAAAGTCATGCAGTGGATGCAACTCTTGGTGCGGATTAAGGGCAAGAGTCTGTCGAAGGCGAGAAACTGCCAAAGTATTATTTCCGGTATTTACGGGATGGGCGTTGCACTGAGAGTGCTGGACTCCAATCCGATGAACAACGCTCGCTATCTTCGCGTGTTGCCAAAACCGCCGGAGAAGAAGCGGCACGTAGACACGGTCAACCTCCCGCATCTGTTTGACGCCATTGACGCCGGACTGAGCCGACAGAGTTCGAAAGATGCAGTCACGCTTGTCATGATGACGGGCACACGTTTGCTGGCTGGCTTGGGATTGCGGTGGGACCAGATTGATTTCGAGCAAGGCTTCTATTTCGTTCAACCAAAACAGCCGGGCTGGAAGGGCTTCACGGGAATTCTGCCGCTCAGTGATTTCGTTCTCGAGCTTTTGAAGAGACGATTTGAGCAACGTAAACAGAGCGATGGCGACTATGTATTTCGGGCACACCATGGCAAGTCTTATCCGCATCAAAGCCGCATGCATGACGCGATGAAGGCCGTCTCCGAAGAGTTCAATTTTCGGTCGTGCCCACAAGACTTGCGTCGAACGTTTGCCACTGTCGCCAATCTATGCTTCGACTACAACACGCGCAAGGTAGGCGCTTTGCTCACGCATAGATGGGCGGTCTCTGCCGAGGGAATGGTTGTCACGCAAGATGCCATAACTCGTCGGTATATCGGAGAAAAGTTGAGCCACTTGCGAGCATTATCGAATACGGTCACGGATTTCATGCTGGAACTCGCTCGGCGCAAGCCCTTGTCTGAGCGGACTCGCTCCATCCTGACCCAGTATGACCCAGAGAACCTAAAACTCATCGACCTGCCCGCTAGCGGCGAAGAACTGGCTCTTCAGCGTTTGTTGCCGGCTACCAGCACCTGAGACACCTTGAGTATGCCCACCAGTTTCCAGCGTCAGTAGGCATGCGCTGGGCCCCTCATGGTCACTCGCTACACGTAGCGCGCAATATCGCGTCGATGTGCGGGGGAGAGCGTGCTTCTTGAGCCTGTTATTATTGACGGGGTTTGGGCGAGCATGGGTCGCATGATGCGACCATAGGAAGTGCGAGAAAGCCTGGCGGGCCGCCCGGCGGGGCGAAGGGTCGTTGGCGGCTGGCGCCTGTGCGGGAATGTGCTACGACAAATGGCTGACACGCTGGTCGCGAATCAAGGACAACTGCGTTATGCAGATGACCGTGTTCCAAGGAGCGTCGTCAGTAAATTGCGCCGTCTTCACGCAACAGATGAGTACCTTTCTGCATCGCTTCCTGCTGCCCATATGGAGTCGCTCACCAACGGACACGATTTTGCGGACGTAAAGCCATTGAGCCGACGTGGGAGTCCAGAGAGTGTCATCTGCGACCGCGAATGAGTCGGCCGATTGCGTGCCCGACGACTGCCGCGCACACCGGTATCGCGAGCAACAGCGAGTTCTCACGCCAAACCTGCCACAAGTCGATGTGCATATAAGTGTCCGTGTGAGGTTCTGCTACCAGCCGAGCAGGATGCCCAACCGTTCCATCAACCAATCCGTTTCGACGACGCTTGTCCACCCTTTGCGTTCAATCGCCCTCCTCATCCGCCGCAGTGTGACGTCGTGCGGATGATGCGGATATTTAGCTGCATCTTTTAGGGTTTTTTGAACAAGCTGCTGCGCGAGGTCCTCGCACAAATCCCAGCGTTCGAATCGTTCTGGCGCCGTTAGACCGACAACAAACCGTCCTGCAATTATCCGCCCGGCGAGTTTCGGCTGTGTGCCGGACAGTGATGCGGGCGTCGTGTCGCACGGAAAATCGTTGGGGACCTGAGAGCCCAACTGCTCCTCCAGTAGAAGTTGCTCGTAGTCACGCATCAGTCCGCTGGCGCTGATGTCCTCGTTAAGTTGGTCCCAGTGCAACTCTGCGCCGGATGCGGAGACTCGAACCTGGCTTCGCTGCTCGGGCGTCGCTGCCAGCAAGCGGGGAAACCATCGCCAGGGAACTCGAAATATGCGTCCATCCTTCAACGAGACCGCGAAATCTTTCTCACTTACAGTTACTCCGATTGCCACCGGTTCGTTAGGATTTTTCATTTTCCTATGCGCACTCACAGTCGATGGTCAGTGCTTGAAGAGATAGCCGATGACACGCTTAGCAATGTCGATGAAACTCTCGTGCTTGCCACCAGGTACCGTTTCTGAATGCAGCACAGTGCCCCGGGGCAGCGACGATGCGGACCCGGATGTCATCGCCGTCCACAACGATTTGCACGCAAGCCTCCTGCGTCGGCGTAGCATCTCCGGCTGTTTGTCGCTCAACAAAGAGGGTAAATTTTCGAACGTCAGGATATGGACCTACCGGCCGTTCGTATCCTCCCGCGTGTAGCGCCTCTGACGCACGTTCCCCAGCGGCCGGCGCGGGTCGATTTCCGCGCTTGCCGTGTACAACTGCGTGGCGCCATTCGGTTCAGTCTCGTGCATGCCTTCGTAGACTTTGACAGACGTGCGCGACCACTCGGCCGCCCACGCTGCAGCCACTTGTCGCAGTCGTTTGAAATCATCGTCGTCATCAAGCATCTGCACCGGGCTTCGTCCGCTCAGGCTGCCTCGTGTCGACGACAGAAAGTGGAGGCGACTCCCAGCAGGTGCGGGAACGAGGATGCGGCAGATTGCCTGCAATCTGTCGTGGTAAGCCTTCGCTCGGTCAGGCCGAGGCGTTCGCGGAATAGGTTTTTTGAAATCAGTTGACCATTTGCGACCATTTTGCGTCGAGCAGTTAGGACCTGCTGCCATAAGTGCTTACGCAAGACTTCGCCTCCAACGTCTTCACCGGCATCAAGGTATGCATCGCGAACGAGTCTTTCGATGCGCTCAATCACGTCGTCGGGCAACTGCTGAAACTTAACGCGGTCTGCCGCCGGTAGCCGGAAACCGTTCGCCGCGATTTTGCGCACAAGCGATTAGGCGACAAATTGAGCGAGGTCGTACTCCGCGTCGATGCGGCGCATCGCAATGTCCCAGCCACTGTCAGCCATGTTGACCTCGCTGCACTGATGACAGGATGACCACTTGTTCAAGCCATTGCTCATCGGTATTTTGGTCCCAGCCCAAAGAAAGGCCGCCGGTGGCGGGGTGATGTATATGCGAAAAACATCCGTCGCCACACCGGTGACGCTCGCATCTCCACGCGTCAGGCACAAGGACCACGTCGCAGATTTCTTCCGCTTCGCCGTCGTCGGCGTCGGCGTACGGCGCTAGGTAGAGGACCACGGCCTCGGGGTCTGCTTCCTGCAAGCGACACAGAATGTCTCGTACTTTCATGGTTGCTGCTCCTTACGCCGGTGTGCGCCGCTTCGCTCGTAGGTGATAAACCTGCTTCCCAGAGAAATTCGCCGCGTGATGCGACGTCGCCCCGTATCTACTATCGCAAGCATTGGCACCTGAGTCGTTTTGCTTGCGTTGTAGTCGCGAGCCAACTTGCCATGAGCGATATTGATTCCTAGCTTCCGGAAAACTTCTGCTGCTATTTCCTCAAACGTAGCGGCCGGCGCAAGCTCATGCGTGAATTTATTGAGCCGCGTTTTGGCGTAAATTCCCACGCTGACTCGCACCAGTTTTTTGGTCTTGACCAGATTGGATAAGACGCGGCTTAGTTGCGCAGGGCTCCCCAATTGCGCGAGCTCTGACCGCAGAATTACGACGCTGTGCCGCCTTGCAATGAAGCGCATGACGCGGTCTTCGAGTTTCATCATGCTTGGTTCCCATGCACACAAGAAGTGTGGCTAACAAATCTCGAGTGCCAGGCAGGCCTTTGCTTGCGCCGATAGCGTGGTTAGCATCGGCGTCATTGAACAAGGCTCGTTAGTACTTTGGTCACAATCGTCACGACGTCGTCGTTTGAGTCGTAAGCGACGCTTTATGTATCCTCGCATGGTCTGTTTTCACTCAGCACGCTTGCGCTGGCGCAGCCTTCGCGAGCCATAACATCGAGACGCATCAATGGCTTGACCTTGGCGTCAGTTCCGCGACCAATGAAAACGGTAAAGCACTCACTCACTGGATGGGGTGTGCTGTACCGCTCGGCGCACATCTCAAGCGCGCGCAGTGTTTCCTCCAGCTCTGAGTAAGGCGGAAGACCATCTGGCACGACGCTGCCTTCAAT
Organism: Paraburkholderia sp. WC7.3g; assembly: GCF_050436345.1. NCBI lineage: Bacteria > Pseudomonadati > Pseudomonadota > Betaproteobacteria > Burkholderiales > Burkholderiaceae > Paraburkholderia > Paraburkholderia sp. WC7.3g. The sequence goes on along the minus strand of NZ_JBNDMA010000002.1, from coordinate 3,741,775 downwards.
TTCGCAGAGCTTCGTGAGCAATGCCGCATCGCCTATGTACTCGCCGTCGTAAAACGATATTTCAAGCATCGGCAGCTTCAAGAACTTTGATGGCGACGGCCATGACGTCGTCCGTAGTCGAAATCGCAATGGAACCAACGTCGACCCTCGGTAGCGTGCTGTACACACGCATGCGCAGTACCGTCCGCGACCGCAATGTCAACGAGCCAGGTCGTTAGCGTGGGAGGCACAGTGAGCGCTCGCTGCCTGACAACTACAGCTATCGCGCTGGATACAGGAAACGGTCCCGCGACAGACCGCGAGCGCAGCGCAACAATGCACTGATGCCACGGGGTACCCTCGAGCATAGTCGACCGCCCCTCACATACCGGGCGCGAGTGCGATTGCTGGCAAAGCGTGCTCATGCTTTCCGCGTAAATGCGCACCCGCGTGTCTACGAGCGGCTCCGGCACCTTATAGCTTGTAGTGCTCATGGTGACTCCCCATGCATCAGCGCGAGCTTCGCGCGCAGCTCTGCCAGCACGACCGGCGGGCTGATGCCACGTACTTCGTGCGTGCGGACAAGTTTGTCGCGGCACCATGTCGGCCAGTGCAGGTAGTCATCATCTACCGCTATCCAATCTGTCGGTTGGCGGCGCAGGACGTCTGACCAAATCTGTATGCCGCGCGGTGCTTGCTTAAACGACTCAGGGTCCATCGCCTCGTGATACGTAGCCCCCACTACTCGTGCCCGCAGTTCGGGTGTCAGTTTGCGTGCGACTCGCGCGACGCTTTTATACACACGCACCCAACTCGTACTCAGCACAATCTTGACGCCAGGATATGGCAGCAAAACTTTTTCGAGCAGCTCGCAGTGCTCAAACAGCTTATGTCCATCAGGCGACTCAATAAATGGTCCTTTTCCGGGCCGCATGAGGACATTTTCGGGGTGCAACACACCGTCAAAATCGAGATAAAGAATCAGACCGCCGGTAGTCACAGGCGGCGGCACTGCGGGAGGCGGAGTAGGAATCACGCTCATCTGACTATTTTTGTGTTGTCGTACAGCCCTGCTTCTTGCTGCATCCGCCCCAGTTCGCGTAGCGCCCTGCACGCAATTCTCCGCCGCTTGCGTCGGTACGCCTCGGCTCTTTCTCGCAGCACAAACTTGCGGCCACGGATGACCAAAACGGGGCGTAGGACATGCCTACGCATAAGCGTTTTGCGCACATAGTGGGGGCTAACAAAAAGTAGCCTCGCGACCTCCGACACTGACAGCAGGTCTGCGCGTCGCATTACCGGTAGCCATTCAGAAAGTCCTGCCAGTCATGCGACCACGCGCAGTCCCGTGGCTCGGGGTCATCGAGCACGAAAGGGCACCCAGAGCTGCGCAGATTGTTTTCGAAAAGTGTGCGAGACGGTTCGGGAATTTCGCGCAACCGCACGTACGCTCTGCCGTCCCGGCTGACATGCACCGGCACTTCGGGCAGCACAGGTCGCCCAGGCAGTTCCTCTTTGCCCCCGTTTAGTGCAGCGGCGATACATCTGCCTACAAGGTCCCACACCGAAGCAGACCACCGCGGATACGTGCGGACATGCGCAACTTCACCGACCCCGATGTCATCAAGCAGCGATTCGCGCAGCTCCACCTCGTAGTCCGCGAGTGCGCCATTTTTAACGCGCGCGATGTCCGCCGTTGCAATCACACGTTTGCCCGACTCGCGGCCGCCTGGCCAAAGTTCTATAGTGACCCTTAACATGCGTCCCTCTCGGCTTTGTGAACACGCTCGGTGAGTGCCACCGCTTCTTCTGGCGACATGGGCAGTGGCCCCAGCGGTGCCACATGCAGCACCCAGCCGGCCAGCTTGCTAACAAGCGCGGCGTCGCCGGCGCACAGTCGGGGTGTCGCCAATGCGTGCTCGATGGTTCCGTCTTGCGGTGGCCTGCAGCACGTATATACGGCGTCAAAAGCGGCGCGTACTCTCGTCGGTGCGGTCGGGGCATCATTGCGTGCATCGCGTAACAAGTCTTCGTATTTCATATGCGTGTCGTGAGGTGGCGTGGAAAGGTCAGGTCCTCGCAGCAACTAAAGGACGAAGACTGTTGAAACCAGCCTCGGCCAAGCCTTCCGCAGCCGTGCCGGCACGATGTAGGGCGCCTCTGGCAAAAATCCGTCTTCAATTTCTGTTTGCGTCGGTTCCGAGTGATGCCATAGGTCGCGCTCCAGTAGCACGTGTTCGTAAAGCAGGGCCCAGCGTCCATGCAGAACTTCGGGAGAACAGCTGGCCACCTGCGCAAAGAGGTCGGCAGACTGCGCCGACCATGGTGCCGCTCCGTCTGGATAGTCATCCGCGATAAGACTGGCAACCGCGCGGTCCAGCCACTCACGCAGGTTCAATCCGCACTTCTGGGCGGAGATGACGGCTGCCGCCATCATTGCCGGTGACATGTGAATAACAGTTCGAACTCCTTCCGATTTTGTGTCCAGGCAGGTTGTGCTCATTTGATGGCCCTTGTTTTGTGGCGTCCAGGTCGAAGGATGATGTACGTTTTCAGAACCTGCACGGACTTTCGGTTACGAAATTCTGCCTGGTCGCTACACGCAGTGAGCCCGCCTGTTGAAGGGGGCACTTTGTGAGAGGCCATGGATGAGAGGAAGAAGAGGTATTACGGCAGTCGACGTAGTGCGGGCTTGCGTGTCCCTGCGAAAGCAGCGCCGGCGAATTGGTCCAAAAAACGTTCGACTTGAGCTCGGAACAGGCAGCTACGGAACAATTGTCCGCCACCTGCGGTTGCTTGCATTCCGGGACAACCAGGGCCGTCGCTCTTGACAGGACCTATCAGTGATAACGCGCGTTGCAGTCCCACTACCTGTTGCTGCGCGTAGAGTCAAACTGCGCTTGGTTGCGGGCCCGCACTCGCGGGCCTTACTTCTTCTCGACTTCTCGGAGTTCTTTCCGTGGACTCAGGTAGCGCTCTGGACCCACTCCATGCGCTGTTACGCCTGCATGCATTTCGCGACGGCAACAACTCCGGGCGATGAATGATGGTGGTTACGGTCGGCTGTCTTAGCGGCCCCGATTGATTGAACGGTGGCGCGTCAATCGGGAGCCACCGTCCAGCACCCGGTACTACGGAGTGGGCGCCTCGGTTAGGCGGCAGCAAGCGGACCTGCTTTTTGGACCTGGCGTATCTGCCGGACCGCGTGAATCATAGCCCGGCGCATCTCCGCCTGTGGGAACCGGCAGAACGCCTAGAGCACAGCCTGCAGGGGCGCTTCGCCAAGCTCGCAATCAAGCCCAGTCGCTCGCACCATGAACGAATCCCATAACCGGCTTGACAAGATGGAAGTCCGGGACGCCCGCAGACATCTGCCACCGAGTCGCGGTCAGCCTACGAGGGGAGTCCGGCGTCGGGTTAATACAATGGCCATCTCTCCCCGGTCGCTACACGGGGGTGCGCAATACCGCGCACGTGTGAGGACAAAGAAGATGTTTTTTGAACCGATGGTCATCGAGGGTGTGCTGGTCAGTAGCGGTCGTGTGATGCGACCCGACGAAGTGAATGACAGCCTGGCAGAGAGACCGGCACTGCAGCGAAGGGTGAGCGGCTGGTACCTGTGCGGGGACGTCGATGAGCGGATGTTCTACGCGCTGGCCGCCGCCAGGGGTGAGTGCACCATGCAGATGACCGTGCTGACAGGCGGGGCGGCTGGTAACTACGGCCTGTTCGCGCAGCAGGTCGGCACATTGCAGCACCGGTTCGTGCTGCCGCTGTTCGAGCCGTCCGTCGCCGGGCTGCTCGAGTCGCTCCAGGACGCGCCGGTACAGTTGTCGCTTGGCCGCAACGACACGGAGGAAGCGCTGCTCATTCGCCAGAAGCTGCTCGTGCAGGGAATAACCCAGGTGCAGACCTTGATGCAATCACTCGAGGATGTGGATGCAGCCGCAGTAGTGGCGAACGGCCAGCATGTGCTCGAAAGCGCAATGCGCATCGACTCGATGAAGCGGTTTCCCGGTTTGCCAGAGGTCACAGATGTCTGTGTTTCTTTCGTCATTCCGGAGGCGGTTTTTACCGTGGTCGACCAGTTCGCGCGAACGGTCTCCGCCGCCAGCTTCCATTGACAGGGCATTGGCGAGTCTGACCATATGGCATCGCATCACCTGATTCGACGGGGCTCGCTGCGGCGAGCCCTTTCATGTTGTATGGCCGGAGTAGGGCATCTTCCGGGCGAAAGATTGCCGGTGCAGATGCGGGTACGGTGCGCGCGCTATACGTCGGATTACCATCACGTTCCCATACGCTATGAATTCTCACGAACTTGCCATCACCTACGTCGGCGCAGCCGTCGGCGAGCTTTTCGGTCATCTCATCATTCCGCCCGACGAGTGCGATTTGGAATGCACGTACTGCCTGTCCGCCACAGACATCGAGCATGGTAGATGGCAGGGGCATCGTGATGTAGCCAGCAGCAGGCTTGCAGCAGCAATTCTGCGCCACGCGGGACTCGACGGTGCGCGACTTGAAAGTGACATGCTGACGTGCCTGTTCGCCGTCCTTGCCCGGTCGGCGGACATCGCCTTGTGTTACATCGACGCGATGACCTGAGTGCGGCGTCTACGGACAAGCGTAAATCTCGTCGCTGCGCATTTCGTCACACGAGGCAAAGGAACTGGTTTTTAGCCATCGAAGCGACATTCGACGAAAGCGGCTTCACCGTTCGTCTTGGCGCCAGCAGCGTGCTACACGTGCTCATGGAATGGTTTAAAAAGTTGAAGGTAACAACGCCCGAGCAACGTAGCGACGTCCGCATTTCTGCGTCTGGCGCTGGTCTGCACTGGGACCAGCTCGATGAAGAAATAAGCGTTATCGAAATGATGCGAGAAGCTGAGCGTCGTCATCGCGATGAGCGATTGACCTCGTGCGTACCGGTTGACTTTCCATGGAACCCAACGCCTGCATTGCTGTCAGGCACGCAGCCAAAACTCGCGGGTCGTTGGGTTGACGGCAGGCTTATCGTCGGCTTGACTGCGGAAGAGCGGTATATCCGATGGGATATGTGCGAAGACCTCGCACAGCAGCTTATTCGAAAGACTCTTGAAGATGCAGCCAAGTACCCAGAGCATCCGCGCGAGGTGACGATAAGGCGGATGCGGAGGGCCATCGAACGAAAGCAATGGACGGAGCGCATGGAAACGGATTGGCTGATGGCACGGTTGCGCGTGTTGCTCGGTTGGTAGCAGTCAACTGAACGAAGGCTCGAAGATGCATCGACTTGCTGTAAGTGTGTGACGGGAGAACCGGCCGCTGCTGGCGGTGCCTGCGGCGGCCAAAATCTATCAACGTGAATATGAAACGCGACGTAGAACCTGCTTTCGATATCGCTTTACGATGGCGAGTACATAACTGGAGGCTCGCAGTGACGGTAAAACACACGGCAAACCATTTTTCCGGCACGGATGCAAAATATCTCCGCGTTGGAGGGCGTAGCGATACCCGCATTCGCTATCGCCACATGGGTGTTGGGCGGCGGACAAGGAGACTTGGTGCCAAAGCGCGGGCGGACATCGCCCGCGTGGCGTACATGATTTGCGTGCACGCGCCGGATGAGGTCGACACGATTCTTAAGCTGCCATCCCGACGCATCGGACGCATGTTCAAACGGGCGCTACGTCGCATACAAAGGCCGATGCGTAGGCGCGAGCGCTTCAGACGTAGGCCGAGAAGCTGTGTCTTCCGAATTGCGACCGAGAATTCATCGAAATGCTGAAGTGCACGCCGCCCCGGCCACAAGTCGCGGTCGTCAACGACACGAAAGAGGCACGACATGAAATTGCTCAACCCATTCGCCGAATGGCTTCTCCGCTCCGCTTCTCGCAGAAGAATGTCGACAGGCTCACGATGTGGCTCGGCGGGACCCTCTCGGTTCTTGCAGCAGCGCTTGCCACCGAAGTCTCGATCATGTTGGTAATACAGCAAGGCATCCCTCATCAGGAATTTTCAACCATTCGTCGCATTGGTCACGAACCTGACGGGCTGTCGCGATGCAAAGTCGCAAGACCCGTCATGAGCGGAAAGTAGCCTGACTCCGGGCCGCGATTCGTCGGGCAGCGATTAAAAAATATACTGAGAGATATCAAAAATGATGCACCAGGATACCGCGAGCGGTCACCTTGAACGTAGCATCGGGAACGACCGCCTCAGACGGGCATTGGCGGCCCGCCTTGACAGGGCGTTCAAACAGGCAGGCCTCAGTTCTGCGCGCGCAGCAACGGCGCTGGGTGTCAGCAAATACCACGTGGACTACTGGCGACAGGGAATCACCGTGCCGCCGTTGAACACCTGTACGCGTCTTGCCGCCGACCTCAACCTCGACGTTCACTGGCTTTGCACAGGGCAGAGTCGGGACGCCTAATCCGCATTGCATGACGATGGCGGAGCATCGGCTCGGTGTGCCGTGCGTCCGTACGCGATACGCCAGGTGTGCCCGACGCGCCATCGATTCAAGCCGGTGCGACTGTGCTCGTGCTTTTCTTTCCGCCCGCTCGTCGGCTCGTCAGCCAGTTGGTGGGGCAATAAAACCCAAAGTGAAGTGGTGTCGGAGAGCCGGCCCACCTCGCGCCGGCTTTTTCCAGGCCAATAAGTCGCCTTGCACGCATGGGCGTGCAGTCATGTTCTGAGGTCAATGGGACAGGTTCTTCGATTGTACCGGCGATACCTGAAGCCGCCAGCCGGTCCAGAGGAAGTGTGTTACTGCGACTCAACGGCGTCAGCTCGCGCTTGCGCAATCTCGACCGGGTATTGGTCGTGGTACGCGTCGAACAACAGTGAGCACAACTGAGCAATTGAATCCAGGCCGACGGCCTGGTCTGCGTGCTCGACCTCTCGTGCGTTGAGTACGTCGTCGATAACCGGAGCGAGACGGCGCAATTGCCGGAAAGTGGCATCGTCAAGTTTCATGTTGGACCTCCTGTCGTCAGCTGGTGGAGCGCATCCTCAGCTGACCAGTCCCAAGATGTTGCTTACGCTTGACCTGCCGGGCTTTTGAATGTCCTGAGCGAACTCCGACCAATTTCATAATGTCTCTTCCGTCGACCATCCTAGCGTTTCGACGCTGACCTCGTACTGTCGCATCGGTCGTGGTCCCTGTCGCTTAACTGGCCCGAGGAGGAAGTTAGCCGCGGCGATAGTCGTGATATCCGCGCGCGTCCCAGTCGCGCCTATTCCAATAATGATGTCCGTCCCAATACCGGTCACCATGCCAGCCGATGACTAATTCAGGGCCCGCGATGACTCGCGCTGGCGCGTAGGGGCGCGCTGCTCATAGACGGCAGACGGCGGCGGTGGCCCGAACGCAACCCGCAGCGGACTGGTAGTTGTCGGTCTTTCCCTTTTCGGGTCACATTCTTCTCCTATCGTGGTCAGGCATGCGCGGGCAATCTAACTTCGCTTGAACCTTGCAGAGTGCTGTATTCGAGCTGTATTCGGGTGCGGTGAGTGTGCACGAGAGTGGGCTGGAGCGCTAGAGTGCGCGTGGACGACCTCAAGGTATTCCAGCGGAACCCGCTCAAGCCGTTCTGGCCGCCGCTCACCATCCAGCGGGAATTCGACGCTTACGTGCTTTCCCGTGGGCTCATACGCTATGACCTGCCCGACCCGACCTCGAAACCGGCTTGCCGAGCGGTCATCGAGTGCACTCAGGCGAGCAGCAGTGAATATCACGGAAATCTTTTTTCTTACCTGGGACATAAGCAGCTCCTTAATTCAATTGTTCGGAGGATAGGAAAGAGGCGCAGGCGGCGCAAGGCAAAAAAAGGGGTTCGCACCCCATGCCGTTACGGCGGCGTAGTTCAAATGCTCGACGCTTGAATGTTGCAATTTGGAGTGCCCTCGCACCTTAGTGCCGGATGCGCTTTGCTCCCTCTCAGGGTGACTGCTGCGTCCGCCGCCAAGATAAACCTCTCGAAAAGGACTGCGCTGCGCATCCAGCGTTTCACGACGACGTGTGCGAAGCCCGACCGCAGCACCGTAGTCGACAGCGGCCAGCAGCGTCGCGCCAACGATTACTCCGAGAATCGTCGTCATGCTGTGGATGCTGATTTTGGATTTGTCGGGTGCCGAGTGGCGCGACGGACACGATGTCTGGGGTGCCCGGCGCGAACACGATGGGTCACTCTGGCAGCAAGTCGAAAAATCAGATGCAGAAAAAGGGGCGATGAGCTCGCCGGCCTCCAGTAGTGAAATGAAAAAACCTACTAGGGGTGAGTTTCGGCAGTACGCCCACGATGGCGCTTTCGCCGTCTTCGCGGCGAGCGCGATACAGATTGCAGTGCCGATTATTCGCGCGCGTCTGGTGGTTAAGGAAAGCAATGCGCCTATGCCACCGAAGCAAGCCATAGTGGCATAGGCGATGGAGCGGCAGATAAGCCCTCCGCCCGGGACAGCTTACCGATAGTGTTCAATGCTCACTCGGCCGGAAAGCTGGGTCACTTTCCACCACCTCTTGGGTCGCGGACCAGTACGGCTGCCGGTTGTAGTAGCTGTACGTTGACTCTCCCCATTTCGCATCTGCCATGGCGGGCCAGTGGTCCTTGTCGAAGCCCGGGTCGTCCTTGAGGCGCTGTGCCGTGATGTCGACGAAGAAACACTTCTGGTCCGTATCGAGGGTCAGCGCACTCCATGGGATGGCATGCAGGTTAGACCCCATCCCAAGAAAACCGCCTTCAGACAGCACCGCATAGGCGATGCGTCCGTTGCGGACATCAAGCATGATGTCTGAAATCTTTCCCACGTGTTCGCCGTCTGAAGACATCACCTTGGTCCCGTCGAGCGTCGCGGCAGCCATGACGTCTGGTCCCGGCCCGTCGCCGATACCACCGCCGACGATGTTGGCTCCGCCTTGAGGGCCACGTTGCGGGTTAATTGAGCCCATGATTCACCTCCATCGAAAATGGTGCTTCCGTAACGAGCAAGCAGCATACCTCCGCAGGCGGGTGCCCACGAATTCGGCGCGAAAGGCTGGACGGTCTCCGGATGCGCAACTTCAGTCTGACGTTCGCGCTAAGCCCGCAGGACCAACGCGAGGTCATTGAGTGACAGCGGCTTGATGAGATGAGCGTCGAACATTCGTTCGTCGGTTGCCGGGCATGCCGGTTGCGCGGTTGCTGCCCGTCAAGGCCACGAGCTTCGTCTGCGAACATTGCGCGCGAAGACGGAGCAGCTCTGCCAGTTCCTGACCGTCCATGCCTGGCATTGCGATATCAATGAGGGCAATATCAGGACTGAAAGACTCGACTATCGCGAGCGCGTCAGGTCCATTCGTCGCCCGCTTGACCTCATGTCCTTCCAGTTCCAGCAACGTTGATTTTTCGATACGAGCACGGCGCGACCCATGGCCACGATACTTCCTGTTGATGACGACCCGAACATTCTGCGACCCCCTGCGGTGGTTAATTGAGCCTTCAGGCGGATTCACGGAGGCATTTAGTGATGCGCCTGACATCTCGCCGCTGACGCCTATCGCACCGACGTGAACTTCGGCACATGGCGCCCTCAATAGACGCGAGGCGCTCTCGGAATGCCGTTCGTTCACCGGTTACGCCCAATACCTTGAGGGCATCGGGGCCCAACGCTCGGGCGCCGGAGCCGGCACATTGACGCGCTTTTCGGAACAGCACAAACGCCGGGCCAGGAGCGAGCTGACGGCAGACTCAAGGGCTTTCAGGTCGACGGGCTTGCAGAAGAACATGTTCCACAGCGCGGACCTATCTTTGGGCGGCAACTCGCCAGATGTCATCACCACCGGAATCTGCGCAAGTGAAGGGTAAAATTTCAGCCGCTCGCAGAGGGCGATGCCGTCCATTTCCGGCATGTTCCAGTCGGTGATAATCAAATCAGGCAGATGGCGCCCCGCCAACGCCAGCGCCGGTTCACCGCTATCCGCGAGCAGCACCCGGTGACCACTTCGCTCGAAAACCAGCTGAAGCATCCACAGTGATTCACCGTCATCGTCGACCAGGAGAATGAGAGCCATAGCGCAGCAACTCGGGACATATCGATTTTGCGCATTAAGCATGCCGCCTTGCATCCGCGTTCGAAATTTCAACGTCAGAATTGACGTTGCTTCAAGCGCGAAATAACTTCCGCGTGGCGAGCGTATTGAGGGGACAATCCCAAAGAGACGCGAGCATGCAGGCCAGGCGACCGGTCGCTCGTCGTCGGCCTGTTCAACCGATGTGCGGCTCGAAAACCGTCGGTATTCTAGCCGGTGCGGCTCGGTGTCAGATTCCAGTCACCCGAGGGCATACGAAGCCAGGACGATTGTCGCGCATCGCCACCGCTGCATTTCAAAACCAGCCGGAGGCGGAATCATCCGCCGCACCGACATTTGAGTGGGCTAGCAGGTCAGGGGAAGAGCTAACGCCGCTCGGGGCCGTTGATTCCGCACGGTGTATCCACATCGCCGACGGCGGCCCACGGGACACTGCTTCGGCGCGACGCATCCAGCTCATGCCCTTTACTGCCAGCCCGGATGGGCCCGCCGCAAATCGGGCGAGCCTCGGGTCTGGTTGCACACGCGGATATATACCCCGTCACGGTGCCTTTTCGTCCGGCGGCTGGTCGCCGGGAGACGGCTCCGGAGGCGTCTCCTCGTCGGGAACGTCTTCGTCCGGTTCTGTTCCTGGAACGTCGCTGTCTGTCTGCGTTCCAGCATTCGCGTCCGGCCCGATTTTCGTCGCTCCACCGGTCGACGGCGGGTCGCTCGCAGCGAACGTATCTTCGACAGCTGTATCGACGTCCTTTTCCGATTTGTCGTCGGCCGCGCGTTGCTCGGTAGGATGGGTAGCCATTTCCAACTCCTGATGGTTTGTGTTCCGAGAGGCCGCAACGGCTGTTCCTGAAGCGGCATCAGCCTGCGCGGCAAGAAGGCGAGCGATGGTAGAGCCGCGCCAACAGCGCAAATCAGCGCAGACCCTCCGTGCGGGGAAGAACCGTCAATGCATTGGCATTCCAAAAAAACCGGACCTCCAGGGGAGCAAGTCCGCTCCGTCCGGTCGTATCCATTGTGAGTTGTCGTCTGACCGAATGTTCTTCAATGGGAAGGGGCATCCCGTAGCCGCACTTGTTTCGGCTTTCCAGAAACTGGTTTTCCGGTGCTAAGCTTGCAAAAAAGCCGGGAGGATAGCGACTGACCTCCGACCGGTGGCTTGTGCAGCCGTAATCGGAAGCCGCGCGAGCTTCCTGCCGCCGGCTACGAGGAGAAGTCCATGGCAGCTCGTTCCATCGCGTCTCTGACGCTTTCCTTCGGGCTGGTTTCCATCCCGGTCAAACTGTACTCGGCCACGGAGAGTGCCTCAGGGGTTGGCTTCAATCTCCTGACGCCAGAAGGCGGGCGGGTGAAGCAGCAGTACATCTCTGAGGCGACAGGCGAGGTGGTGGCTCGCGCCGACACGCAGAAGGGTTACGAGTTTGAGAAGGGACAGTTCGTCATCTTCGCTGCGGACGAGCTGAAGGCACTTGAAGAGGGTGCTACGCACGTTGTAGAAATTGTCTCTTTCGTGCCGGAAAAATCGGTCGACCCGCTCTACTACGACAAGGCGTATTTCATTGCGCCGGACAAACGGGGTGGCAAACCCTACAGTCTGCTGCAGCAGGCGATGCGCCAAAGCGAACGGTGCGCGCTCGCAAAATGGTCGTACAAAGGAAAGACTCGTATCGTTCAGGTTCGGCCGGCAGAAGACGGCATGGTTTTCCAGCAACTGCTCTTCGCAGATGAGGTGCGCGCATTGAGCGACTTGCACATTGAGCGGGAGCCGGTGACCGACACTGAGCTCAAGCTTGCGCTGCAAATCATCGACCAGGTCTCGGAGGACGCCTATGACCCGACGGCGTACCAAGACGAAGAAAAGAAGCGGATTCTGGAGGCCATCGACCAGAAAATTGCGGGCAAGGAGATTGTGTCTCCAGAGGAGTCCACGAGTGAGTCGGGCGGCCAGGTAATTGACCTGATGGAAGCGCTTCGGGCGAGTCTCAGCGCCAACAAGGCGAAACGGAACGTACCGGCGAAGACGGCGCCGGCCAGGACAACGGCAACGAAGAAGACCACCGCCGCTGACGTCGAAGTGTTGGCAGCCAAACCAAGGCGCCCTGTCAAACGAGCCACACCGAAAGCCGACATCAAAGAGGCGCCACCGGCAAAGGTTCGAGCACGCAAGTGACCAGACCGAATCAGTCAAACGATTACTCGTTGCGCAGCCTTCAATCGCTGCTGGGCGTCTCGCGTCGGGTGCTGTCTGGGCTGATTGAAGCCGGATTCGTTCACCCGGCGCGCGGTCGCAGAAACGAGCTTCGATTCTCTTTCCAGGATGTCAAGGTCTTGCGCACAGCATTCCAGTTGCAATCAGCCAAAGTCTCATCACGGAAGATTCTGAGGGCGCTCGCCAAGCTGAAGGCCGAACTCCCTGATGAGCTTCCCCTGTCTGGAATCCGAATCACATCGGTAGGCGAGACGGTGGCTGTCAGGTCAGGACAGGCCCAATGGGACGCCGCTTCCGGCCAGCACCTGCTCGACTTCGAGGTCGCACCTATTAGAGGCGAGGTCGCGTTCCTCGACTCGGCACCGCGAAACCAGACGAGTCGCGAACAGCAAGCGGAGGAATGGTTTGCGCTCGCGGAACAACTCACCGGGACCGATGCTATTGGCGCGGAGCAGGCGTACCGGAACGTGCTGGAGTTCGCGCCATCACCGCATTACCACGCTTATACCAATCTGGGCGTTTTGCTCTGCGAGGCAGAAACGCGCTGCGACGAGGCATTGTCCATTTTTGATGGGGCGTTAGGGCACTTCCCAGATGACGCGTTACTGCACTTCAACCGCGCGGTCGTTCTCGAAGAGCTGAAACGCTATGACGCTGCGGCGGCGACCTATCAGCGATGCATAGAACTTGACCCGACGCATGCCGACGCACACTTTAACCTCGCCCGGCTGAGCGAGATTCGCGGCGACAAACAGGGTCTAGTTCGACACCTCAGTGCTTATCGCCGGCTGGTTGGCTGAACCGGGCTTCGCCGACGATTCATCTGGTTCAGAGCACGGTTTTCGACCTATCAAGCCGTTCATGAGGATGCTGAAACTCTGCGGCATGTCCAGGCGACGGGCTGATGCAAGCACGTACAAAGCTGCAGCTGCGTTGCGCATCGTTCTCGTGACGCAACTGTTCTGTCGAAGTTCATCGACGTGACTTGTCCTCCACCCACGTTTTACTTGTCCTTCACCCACGCGCAACTTGTCCTCGACCCACGTTTTGCGTGGCCTTCACACACGGGAAATGGATATCCACTTCCGAAAACTGTGCTGCAGGCAAGCCGTTTTCTCGGTCGAGCACTCCGGTAATCTTATAATCTTTAATCTATGTAACCTACGCGTGAGCGAGGAGCCCCTAAGATTGGCTCAAGACAGCTGTTCCGATGAATCTTCTCGGTATTGTTGTTGTACGGCTCTGAATATCCCCGAGGGTAGCGCTGATGGCAACCAGGACGAAGGGCTGTGCGCACGGGCGGCGTTTCTGCTATCAAGCCGGCGCCGCCTTAAGGAAGCGTCAAGCTGTTCGGAAGTCACCGCCGTCCAGCGCACTCCCTGGCTGCCCTCTGTACAGGCATGAGAGTCCCTTAAGCGCAACACCGCCCGTGTCGAGGTTCGTGTTTTCCGCTCGCCAGGAGTTCACCTCTTTTGTGGTCGCCGTAAATGCCGGCTTCTTGCGACACGTCCACGAGACACTGCCTGGTTTGGTGGCTTTCTCGGCGTCGCAACTTGTGATACTCACGCACAGCGGGCGTGGACAAACGAAGTTGCGTACGCATGCGAGACGTTCAGAAAACGTACCGCTTCTTCGGTTCACATCGATTCGTCCACCACTCGTCGTGATACGCCCAGCATCGATTTGAGAGTCGCGAGAGACAAACACTTCAACCCGCTCGGAGCATCTTCCCGAAATCTGAGCGAGTGCGAGTGGGGAAAGATGAAGTACATCCCTCCTGTTTCGCACTAGCCATGGCTATCGACCCACGCGCGACACCACGAAAGGCCTGCTGATTCTGCCTCTTCGTCAGTATCGAAAGAGCTAAGCACCCCAGACACCTCTACGACCTTGGTGTCGCGCATGATTGTGCCGCTTCCTGCGAATCGTCTCCGTTGCAGGATGTTTTCCTGGTGCAGGATTGCATGGCCCCAAAGCGTATATCCACGATATTTTTCAGTTTGCATCTGTTGACCTCTGCAGGCCCTCCGTACAACTCCCCACCAATATTTGGCTCGGTTCGCGCGGCTCGACAAGTACCCTACTGCTAAGGCGCTGGGTGTCGATTCCAGCCATCTTCAACGTAGCGTCAATCATCATCAGCTCTTGGCCGGAATGGAGCGCCCACTCCTCGCAGTCACACCACACGGTCATGCCGTTCTGCTTTCGCGCGTACGCAGACGCTTCCCTCCATCGTGATGTTCCAAACAAGAATCGTACCTGGCTGTGCAGCGAGGGCATCTCTGACCGTGCGTGGCACTGAAGTCTGACCTTCCGCCTGTAGTTGGGACTCGGCCGTAAGCTCTTCCATGTCACCCGTCCGGACTATTGTTTCGGGACCCATAGTTGAATGCAGACTTTTTTCGCCGACGTTGAGCCTGTCAACATCGGAGCCTCGGGTTGCTTTCCGCATCCAATTCGGCAGCAGGCGACCCTCGTTGACATAGCGAGCTTGTGCACGTCGCAGCCAGACGATGAGAAGCACGCCGATTAGAGGCAACACGGATAATCGGAGGGTTCCTCCAGACCAAAGAGAGCACTGTCATATTCGCCTTCCGCAATGTGTCAAGCGCCGCCAGCCCGCCCAGAAAACCATGGTAAGGCAAAACCTCGTACCTCGTCATGCGTTGACTCGGCCGAAACATAAAAAGCGAGCGCAGCATAATGCCGGGCTCGCTCGCGATTTCAAGTTGCCGACTCCTCGGGCTGGCGCGGAAGCCTAGACGTCTCCACGTTCATTGTTTCGCTGATGCCGCTTGCGGCTTTCCTGTGGCGACGAGCCCCGTTTGAGGAATTAGGCCGGCTTGATGACGCAGAGCGCAGTTATAAACGATGTCTCGAGCTTAATCCGTCATACGCGGACGCACATCACAATCTGGTAATACTGCTCGAGACACGTGGCGACCAGCAGGGCCTGGTGCGTCATTTGAATGCTTACCGCCGGCTGACGACCTGAATGACATCTTTGCCAACAAAACATGGCGATAAGTGATGGTGGCCATTCCGCGCAATAACTCAAGCACGGTTTGTTGAGCGAACCTGGCCGCGTCGAGCAGCCAAAGAGGAACACATGGCAACCACGACGTCGAATGTCGACGGTTTTGATTCCGAGAATCGAGCACTGCTCGCGCGCTCAAGATGTGATTCCCATTAGCGAGGCCTCTTCGCGACGGACGGAGCTCGCCGAAGACGTCGTCGCAGGTGCCGAGAAAGTCTTGACGAAGAATGGTTCGGCATACGTCGCGATTGTCGACGCCCGAAAGCTGAATTACGACCACGCTCTCGAAGCCGAGCACGGTCGGCTCGTCCTGTTGCACGATGCCGAGGAGGGTCTCAAGGCCGCGCTTGCGGACAAGGTGCAGTCCGAAGAAGAATTCCAGAAATCACTGCGGCGTTTTTCTCCCGGGAAGTGATGCGGGTCGATTTCGCGGAGTTCGAAGGGCTTGGGCGCCTCTAAAGGCCAAGCGAGGCTAGCCTCGGGCTCAAGCGGCAGCTCGCACGCCGGCGCTCCGGCCATCGCGTGGGTCAAAAAGCTATGGCGAGCGCGTTGGCTTGAGCGTCATCGCGACAAATTCGGCCATGTCCTTCCTAACTTGCGTCGCTGCTGCCTCGTTGTATGCCAGGGTCGTGCCGCGTTCAACGCAGGGGTCGCTGTATGAAAACGGCTGCTTGGTTTTGGCATTAACGAACTGCCCGTGGTCTCCTTCCTCCACTTGACAGTTTCGGGTCGTCAGCGCTTGTGGCAGCACTCGCGGCGGATTGTACGCTCGAGCGTCGAATGTATGTCCAGCCCCCTGGTACTCGATAAGCTGAACGTCTTTACCCTTGGCTTTCAGCCTGTCAACGTAGTCCCGGCATGCCCCAATCGAGGTGTAGTTATCGGCAGTCCCCATAAACACACGCACTGGCTGCGCAGTGAGGTCGTCATCGTCGCGGTACCGAAAGTTACAGCTCGGATAGAAAGCAACAGAGGCTGCGAAATGGGCCTCTGACGCAGCTGCATGCATGCGCTGAAACCGCATGAGGCTCGCGTAAAGCGTACTGTGGCCGCCTCTGGAGAAACCCATCAGCATCACACGCGTTGCGTCGATTCTCGGATGTTTTACCAACAGCGCGAGCGCGCGGTACGCATCCTCCGTTTGCGCCAGTTGGCCGAGCCGCGATGGGTCGTCGTTCGTGTTGACGATACCGCGACTCGTGAAGCTGTCGACGACGAAAGTCGCGACGCCCATCGCAAGCAAATCCCGCTCCCAATCGAGGACAAGGCCGCAGGCGCCGCACGCCCCATGCAGCAGAACGACGAGCGGGAATCGCTCGTTGCCCGCGCGCGGCAGGCGCAGTTCGCCGGCGATGGTCACCGGCTTGCCGTCCTCGCGGCCTGTCAAGAATTCCTGGTCGGTCAGTGTCAGCGACTCAAAGGGGGTGACTTCCATACGCGCAGCCTGTGCGTGTACGGTGTCCGGCAGCAGAGCGATGAGTAGGCAGAACGCATTGAAGACAACGTGCCAAAAACCGGTGCGCGGAAGCATGACCTCCTCCTTTTTAAGCACGTGTTGGTTGATGACCTTGTGGCAGCAACGTAGACCGGTTGTGGCAACTACTGAGGCCTGGCAAGCAGCCAAGCCAACCTTGGCCAGGCGGCGGTGCTCGGCACCGCCCGATGACCTTACGACCCGAGTGGTACTCGCGGTTGGCAAGCCCTACGAACCCATCGTGATGAGAAGCGTCACATCCTTCGGGATAGTCACCGCCTTGTGGCCCGGCACGCCCTTCGGGATACTGGACGTGCTGCGATAATGAATCGTGGTGCATGCTGGGGGCAACTGAACAACCGTCCCATCTCGGCTGACCAAAGCGAGATTCTCATTTCTTGATGTACACGATATACAGGACGATTTCAGTGTCCCCCAAATTCTTGAAGATGTGCGGCGGGCCGGCATCGAAGGACTCTACGTCGCCAGTCTGGTACTGGCCAACCTCTTTTCTGCCATCGGCGTAAATGCGCTGGAATTTGCCGCCCTTGATAGCGCGCACGACCCGAAACGGGCGAGCGATGTTCGGACTTTCCGCTCCCGGCTTGAAAGTGTTCTCGGCTACTTTCACTCTTTCATTATCGACAAACACTTTCTGTTCCATTTTCGGCGCTCCAGTCTCCTGCGCCCGGGCCGTACCGCTCCCGAATACCAGCGCAAAAGCTGATAACAGTCCGACGACCGTGTTCCTTGTTGCCTTCATTTGCTCCTCCTTTTTTCTTCGACCGGTTCAGTAAGGCAAACGTGCATCGCGGCGCCGGAACCACTGGCCACACGCGGCGGGCCTACCGACTCGGAACGCAAAACATACCAATTCAGCGGAACGCGAAGCCTCCCTTGATATTGGCCGGGCTTCAACCGAAGAGTAGAAGGTTCGAACTGAAAAGCAAACAAATTGGGGCCGTCAACGGCTCAGAAACCAGACTGCGCACATCCTCTGCACAGGCGTGACGTTCATGTTCCAGAATATGGTTGGAGCCGATAGCGACGACATAAATCCCAGCGCCAGCAATGCGCTCCTCGGGGGGATTCCACACTGCTTCCTAAAAGTCTCACCGTCCCGCCGGACTGCAATCTTGCAAACGGAAAGAATCGCACGGCGGAATTCCCTTCACGCGCTGCAGCGGCGTATGCGGGTTAGCGCGCGGAACAACGTCGCTGTGCGCGCGGCAGTTTAGTTCATGACGGCCGATGGTGATACTGAGGAGCCTATGCCAGGGCCACCAGCGGCACGGGAATTGCGGTAACCAGGACACGGACTGCACCGACCTGGGTCGCAGCCGGTCGCTCTGCACACGGAGGAGCCCATCATGCGAGTTGCTACGAAAGGAATCTTGCTTGCTTCGGCGTTAATGTTGAGTCTGTCGGGCGCCTTCTACGCGCAGGGTGCGGGAACAACTGGTGGCGGGGGCGCCGGTGCAGGCCAGGGTGGCACTGGAATGGGAACCCCGAATGCAAGCGGAACGACAGAGTCACCATCTGGCGCGTCGGGTGCAAACACTATGGGAAAGTCAGGTGAAATGTCGCAAAAGCAGATGAAGCCGAAGATGCAGAAAAAGGGGGGAATGGCTGCGCCAGCCTCCGACAGTGGCGGAATGAAGAAGGCTTATTAACGGCGGTGATGTTTGAGGCGTACCCTGCAATCTGCATGGTCAGGCTCCCGGTCAGGGAGCGTTATGCTGCCGGTTGCCGGGGAACGCAGGAGAGCGTCCGGAACGTCAGATGCCGGCAGCTTTCACATATTCGCCGACGTTGAGTTGGTCTGTTCTGTCGTCAGCGCCTGCGTCTTCTGCCATCGAAAGGGTCGCTGTACAAATTGATGAGTAGCTGGTCGTGGGGAACCTGCCCAGGAGCCATGCAATGGATAACGATTCGCGGGAAGAGAAGATTCGTGTAAGGGCCTATCAGCTCTGGGAAAAAGACGGCAGCCCGGAGGGACGCGCCGACGAGTATTGGGAACAAGCGCGGTTTCAGATAGATGAGGAAGAATCGGAAGCCGACGGCAACGGAGACGGCCCGAAGGGCCGGCTGCCAGGGGTGACGAAAACCGGCTAGGGACTGAGGCGTCGCCACGCCGTTGAGTGCGTGGCCGAGCCATAACCCAGGCCATTTCATTCCTCTTGCTGGCGAATTGCACGGCGGCGCGGTGTTCCTTCGTTGCCGCTGCGTGCGACCGCGACGACAGTCCAGCCAGGCGCCGCCTATACCAAGCTTCGCGTGACGCGGAATCTCGGCGCTTGGTGCCGGGCGGCACTCTTGCGCCGACTCTGCCCTGAAAATGCGATGTCCGACGGACCGGGAATCGTGCGCCACCAGCACACAGATTTCCTCCTGGACCGGTTTGATATTCGCGGCCTGCTTGCCTTTCGGACCCATCTTGACGTCGAAGCTGACATTCTGATTCTCTTGTAGCGACTTGAAACCTTGCCCACTGATTTCCGAGAAGTGGGCAAACAGGTCGTCCCCGCCGTCGTCCGGCGTGATAAATCCGAAGCCCTTGGCATCGTTTGAATCCCGAGCGCCGGGAGTGAGCGCGGCAAACTCGTGACCGTCATCAAAACGTGGCGGCGGCCACCTGCACGAGAGGGGGCTCTGCAGTTGACTTCCGCCTGTTGGCAGTGGGCGGGAACACGCTCCACCTGCCGTCACCGTTCCTGAGGAAAAACAACCCGCGCGCTCCGGCTGGTGACGACGTTTCGACGCACATGTAGCGTCTCCCATTCCCTGCGGTGCGACTGAATCTGGTTACATGAACGTGCATCGTGGGCGCCGGTGCGAGCCACTTTTCGACCTGACAACGCAGGGACTGCTCGTTCGTGTTTTCATGTTCCGCTCCAGCAGGTTTTCCGTTCAGGTAACGGGACGGTTTCTCACCGTTCATCTCCTTAACGCCGCAGACGCCGCGCCTCCAGCGTTCCTGAGTTCGACGGACACGCCGCCTGACGTCTTTGCGACGACCTTTCAGCCGGCCTTGCGCTTGCAATCAATCGGTGCGCCTGGCTCTCTCGCGCCATCTACCCCTCCCTCGTATCAGCGTTTACCCATACAGACAATTTGAACTCCGAATACTACTCTCTGTATACAGAGGTCAGAACACGAACAGATGCGGTGGTCCTATCAATTATTGGAGGAAGGAAATCATGAGCGTGAAATCGGACAAGATGGACGACCAGAAGGGCACCGGCGGCGGTGGCGCGGTCGTGAAGAAACTGATTCCGTTCGGGGGCTATTACGCGAATAAGGTGCCGGACCACGACCCGGAATTGACCGAGACTGGCCCGGGTACGCCGATGGGCGAATTCATGCGCCGGTTCTGGCATCCAGTGTGCATGTCCATCGAACTGACAGACACGCCGCGTTTCCTCAAAATCCTCACTGAAGAGCTGGTTGCTTTTCGCGACGGCAGCGGTCGTGTGGGCTTGCTGCATGCGCATTGCGTGCACCGGGGCGCATCCCTTGAATACGGCGCAATCCAGGAGCGCGGCATCATGTGCTGCTATCACGGCATGGTGTTCGATGTCGACGGTGCGTGTCTGCACGTGCCCTTTCCGAAGGGCGAAGAAAAGGAAGCGGAAAAGTTTGCGTGCTCGATTCGCCAAGGCGCTTATAAGGCAGTTGAGCGTAATGGTCTTGTCTTCGCTTATATGGGGCCGCCTGATGAAGAGCCGCCGTTCCCCGAGTGGGAAGGCGACTTTACGGTGATGGAAGGCGACGAGCTCGTCCCGTACAGCAATTTTCAGCACTGCAACTGGCTGCAGGTCCAGGACAATGCGGCCGATAACTATCACCCGACTGCCCTGCATGCGGGAAAGAGCGTCGTAGGGGGCCATTATCAGGGGACGACCTTCGATGAGGTCGGCGCCGCGTCGATGGAAGTGGCACCCGACATGAACTTCGTTCCGGTTCAAAAGGGCCGCAGCCTCGCCTGCGCAGGTGCGCGTCGCGTCGACAAGCACAAGCTCTTTGTCCGCGTACAGCATCAGGTGTTGCCAAATCTCAGTCTGCACGCATACACGTCGGAGGACGGGTCGGCCAAGAAGTACTTTAGCCGCTTTCACATCATTCGCTGGACAGTCCCGGTCGACGACGAGAACAGCAAGATGATTGGTTGGCGTGTCATGGGCCCGGGCATCGACACACGTGGCGTCGGCAATAAGGAAATGGTCGGATACGAAACCATCGACTTCCTCGAAGGACAAGTCGCAATGCGTCGGCCGGAGCGCTTCGGGAAATACAAGCTCGAGGACCTGCCGCCGATTCCGCCAAACCACCGGGAACGCGCGGGTTACAAGGACGCGCAGTATGCGCCCGGCGACTACGAGGCAATCATCAGCCAGCGACCCATCGCCGTGCACGCGCTCGAGAACCCGACACGCTTCGATGCAGGTCTCTTCCAGTTTCGCAAAATGCTGCGCGACGCGGTTCGTGGCACCAATCCCGCGTCGTCTGCCCATGGCTTTGCAGAGTGGTTACGTGAGCTTGGCGGCGCCCCGAACAGCTACTGCTCGGGCAACGTCTTCGAGATTCCGGAAGGCGAGACCGTGGAACAAGAGGTTGTCCGACGCCGCAAGGTGCTGAAGACGGTGGTGGAAATTCTGACCCAGAGCGACTCGTTGAAGGGTAGCGAGCGGAGCGAATTCGTGCGAAGCAGATTCGAAGAGCTTGAGCAGTCGCTGAAGCGCTAAATGGGACACGCGCGTCACGCTCTCTGGCGTGGGCGCGGCACCGGTGCCAGTCAGCCTCGCAGGAGGGCTGGCGGCTCGCCAGCGGGGAAAGGAACATGGATACCTTATTGGAACGGGAAGAAGCAGTTCAGGAGGTCGAGGCTGGAACGCTCGATGTCCGCGTGCGGCAGGTTCGGTACGAAGGCAAAGGCATAAATTCCTACGAGTTCACGAGCCCGAGCGGTAATGCCCTGCCGCGGTTCGAAGCAGGCTCGCACATCGACGTCCATCTGAAAAACGGTGTAATCAGGCAGTACTCCCTCTGCAACTCACCGGCCGAGCGCAACCGGTATGTCATCGCTGTTCTCAAAGACGAGAATGGTCGTGGCGGTTCGCGCGCTGTTCACGAAAGCATCGGGGCTGGAGACATCCTCACTATCAGCAAACCGCGCAATCACTTCGCCTTGGCCAAAGACGCCAAAAAAGTGCTGCTGATAGCCGGAGGAATTGGAGTGACGCCGCTTAAAGCGATGGCGCATGAATTGGACATCCAGGGCGTGGACTTCGAGATGCATTACTGCGCGCGCAACCCGGATGCTGCTGCTTTCGGCGAAGAATTTGCGGATATCAAGCGCGCAGGAAAATTGCACTATCACTTCGACGACGACGGATTCGGTAACAGACTGGACCTCCGCGAGCTTCTAAGAACCCCAGAGCCCGGTACTCATGTTTACTACTGCGGTCCCGCTGGCTTCATGGCCGCCTGTAGCGACGCGGCGAGCCATTGGCCGAAAGGCACAGTGCATTTCGAGCACTTCAAGGCACCCGAGCAAGCCACGCGGGCGCCAGTGAGCACGGATAGCGAGGGTGGCTGTGATGTCACCATCGCTAGTACTGGCAAGGTTGTCCACGTCGCACCTGACCAGAACTTTGCGGACGTTCTCAATGAAGCCGGCGTCGCTGTACCAACCTCCTGTTGTGCGGGCCTGTGCGCCACGTGCAAGGTCCGCTATCTCGAGGGCGAAGTTGAACACAATGACTTCATTCTGAGCGAAGACGAGCGACAGGAGTACCTCACGGTTTGTGTCTCGAGGCCTGCCAACAAAACACTTGTGCTGGATTTGTAACGTCTACTTCACGCTTAACCACCGGCGGGCAGCAAAACCCTGCCTGCACCTTCACCTTCTTCGCGTGTCGCGAAAAACACCCTTGGCGCACGAAACTGGAAATCGTATGAAAGTCTTCTACGAAAAAGATGCCGACCTCACCCTGTTGAAAACCCGCAGCATTGCGGTCATCGGTTATGGGTCGCAGGGCCACGCTCACGCGCTGAACCTCAAGGACAGCGGCATCAATGTCGGCGTCGGATTGCGCAAGGGTACGTCCTGGGACAAAGCCGAGAAGGCGGGCCTGCACGTGAAGAGTATTGCCGATGCGGTCAAGGAGGCAGACATCATCATGATGCTTCTGCCCGACGAGCGAATTGCAGAAGTCTATCGTGCGGAAGTGGCACCGAACGCTCGCGAAGGTGCGGTCCTCGGCTTTGCGCACGGCTTCAACATTCACTATGGTCAGGTGACACCTCGCGCAGACCTTGATGTGATGATGGTCGCGCCAAAAGCTCCAGGTCACACAGTGCGCAGCACATACGTTTCGGGCGGCGGAGTTCCGCACCTTATCGCGGTCGCCCAAGACCCTTCAGGCACGGCTCGGGATATTGCGCTCGCGTACGCCGCCGCCATCGGCGGTGGCCGGGCGGGCATCATTGAGACCAGTTTCCTTGAGGAGACTGAGACTGACCTCTTTGGTGAACAGGCTGTTCTGTGCGGCGGCTTGGTCGACCTTATCAAAGCGGGCTTCGAGACTCTCGTCGAGGCAGGCTATGCGCCGGAAATGGCCTACTTTGAATGCTTGCACGAAGTGAAGCTTATCGTGGACCTCATCTACGAGGGCGGCATCGCGAACATGAACTACGGTATATCAAACAATGCCGAATTCGGAGAATACGTGACGGGACCTCGTATCGTCACGGATTTGACCAAAGCCGCAATGAAGGCGGTTCTGCATGACATTCAGACGGGCGAGTACGCCAAGAGCTTCATTCTTGAAAATCGGGCTGGTGCGCCGACACTTCAGTCGCGCCGGCGCTTGACCGCAGACCATCCCATTGAAACCGTGGGAGCAAGACTACGCGCGATGATGCCGTGGATTGGCAAGGAAGCGCTTGTCGACCGTTCCAAAAACTGAACGAAGGAGCAACGCGCGCTGGTCCGAGTGAATCTTCGGCCAGCGCGTAAACGCGGATAGCAACGGAGTACATCATGACATCGAAGTTGCTTCAGATTCCGTCGCGGACGGACTACGTCGACGAGGTGTATAAGGTCCTCGTTGACGCCATCTGCGAAGGCTCGCTAGCTCCTGGGACGCGCTTGACGCAAGAGGAGATTGCGGAGCAGCTTTCGGTCTCGCGGTCCCCGGTACTCCAGGCTCTGAGGCTGCTGAAGAAAGACGGTCTTGTTCAGGATGCGCCGGGCAGGGGTGTAATCGTTGCTCCGCTGGACCTGCAGTGGCTTGGAGACTTGTACGAAATTCGTGGGAGTTGCACACACGACGAGCTCATGCGCATCTCGTCGCAGAGCTCGGAATCGTGCTGAAGGCAAATGGCCCCGTACCCGAGTCGTTAGCGCAAGGCGACGGTGCGCACGCCTGAGGTCGATTCGAATCACACTTCTAGGGTGATTCGAGTCGGAGAAGTCACGTTGATTACCGAGAGGTTTCCAGCCCTACCGCTGCGCGTAGCCAGTCTCGAAATTGCTTCACCTTGTACGAGTCAGCTTCGTCTGCACGAAAGGAGAGAAAATGAGTTTCTCGATGGAGTGGGACAAATTCTTCATCACCCAGTATCACAAGGTCTCCACGGGACAATTCACGCTCTGCGAGGCGCGTTGTTTCCAGTGCGACGCCCATTCCGTCAACTGCTGCCGAAAGGGCAAGCGCAGCGCGGTCGAAAGAAGGACGTGGCTTGATAGGGAGCGCCATGCCATTGCAGGCAAACCAGTCCGACCAGGTGATTCTGCTCAGTTGAGATTCGATAAGTGTAAGGCCAGTTATCAATTCGCGAGGTCCGGTTCTTGACCGTAACAACGACGGTGAACACATTGGTGCGATTCGCTCTGCGCCCAGTGGCACCGCTATGATGCCGGCCGGCTGGATAGCACTTCCGTAGGAAATTGCAACGTCTATCTCTCTGGCGCGGACCAAATCAATTGGCGGTGCTCCGGATGACAACCGGATGGTGATATTGGGATTGTCGCGCATGAATTGAGGTAGGCGCGGCCCTAACCACTTGGCGGCAAAGCTCGGGGCGCTATGCAGGGCGAGAACTTGCTCCGTCGGACCGAGACTTACCTCATTGCATGCGGCTTCGATGACGTCGAAGACGCGACAAAGGTTCTGCTGTAGACGTAACCCTTCTGCGGTCGTTTCCACCATGCGATTGCGACGAACGAGTAAAGGTCGCCTGAAATAGTCCTCAAGTTCTCGAACCTGGTGACTGATTGCCGATTGGGTTAGGTGAAGTTCCTCGGCGGCCCGCGTAAAGCTGCACAACCGTGCCGTTGCTTCAAAAGCTCTAAGTAGTACGAAATTTGGAATTCGTCTCATGCTTATCTCGATGTATGAACCTGATTCATGGTGGTATGAACAGTCATTGTTTGTCAACTCCGTTGTCGGGACTGACCATGTTGGTGTGGGTTCGCTGATAAGCGTGAAAACATACGTTTCCAGAGCGCGAACGAAGTTCGCACCATGTTTCCAACCATTTTTTGTTTAAAGGAGAGACATCATGTCCACCGTCGCTGAATCTCAAGTTGAATCGATTGTGAAGCCCGGCAAGGTTTCGATTTATCAGCCGGACCAGGAAGGGCTGATTTTTCCGGAAATGCCGACGTTCAAGACGGCTGCCGAGCATCGTCAGTATCTGAAGGAGCATCTTGTCGCTGCATGCCGTGCGTTTGCCCTGCAAGGTTTTGACTACGGCTTCGCCGGTCACCTGACTGTACGCGACCCGGAAAACCCCGGTCTGTACTGGACCAACCCGATGGCCGTGCACTTCGCGCAGGTGAAGGTTTCGAATCTCATTTGCGCAGACCACACTGGAACGGTGGTCGAAGGAGAGTATGCGATTAACCGCGCTGGCTTTGTGCTGCACGCTGCGGTGCACGAGCAGCATCCCGACATCGTTGCAATGTGCCATGCGCATACGGTTTACGGTACCGCCTTCGCGGCGCTTGGAAAGCCGCTGGCTCCAATCTCCCAGGATGCGGCTGCGTTCTTTGAAGACCACGTAGTCATCGGTGACGAGGCGGGAAGGGTTGCGGTTGAAGTGAAAGGCGGCAACAAGGTAGCCAATGCCTTTGCTGGCGCGAAGGCAGCAATTCATCAGAACCACGGCCTCCTCACGGCAAGCCGCCACAGCATCGACTCCGCAGCTTTCTGGTTTATCGCGCTTGAGCGCTGCTGCCAACAGCAGCTGATGATTGAGGCTACGGGAGCCACACCAAAAGAGGTGGCGCCAGACCGTGCGCGCTACAGCCGGGAGCACGTCGGTAGCGATTACATCGGCTGGCTGCACTTCCAGACCATCTGGAACGACCTCATCGCGACCCAGCCGGACATGCTCGACTAACCAAGTTTGACCAACCCAGATACGCGGCGATGCCAGTGCGTGGTGTCGCTGCGAGTGAGCAGAGGCGGAGAAAAGCACAAACAGCGCACGCCGTTAACAGAAAGTCCCTCAGGAGACAACAAATGAGTTCCCTTAGTCCGGCCGCATATCTGGAAGCTGGTGAGTCGTCTGCGTTTGCGAAAGCGGCGTGGCGGCTAGTACCCTTCCTGTTCCTCTGCTACCTTTCCGCCTACCTCGACCGAATAAATGTAGCGTTCGCGAAGCTACAGATGCTGAATGACCTCGGCTTCAGCGAGGCTGTTTATGGGTTCGGCGCGAGCGTGTTTTTCATTGGATACCTTCTGTTCGAGGTTCCGAGCAACTTAATGCTGTTGCGGGTTGGCCCACGTCGTTGGATTGCACGCATTATGGTTACGTGGGGGCTCATCTCAGCCGGCATGATGTTCGTAAAGACGCCTGTAATGTTCTATGGCATGCGCTTCCTGCTCGGGGTCGCCGAGGCCGGCTTTTTTCCAGCAATTGTTCTGTACCTAACCTATTGGTTTCCATCGTCACGTCGCTCCAAAGTGACAGCACTATTCATGACAGGCATTCCTATGTCTGGCGTAATTGGCGGGCCGCTCTCTGGCTGGTTGATGACGGCACTGGCGGGTGCTCATGGGATGGCGGGATGGCAATGGCTTTTCCTGCTTGAGGGCATCCCAACAGTCGTGCTCGGCGTAGTCGCGTTCTTCTATCTTGATGACAAGGTGCAGGACGCGAACTGGCTGACCGATTCACAGAAGGCTGTGATTGAGCAGAAGCTAAAAGATGAAGAGCCTGAGAACGGTCTTCATTCCGTCAGGGACGGCCTGTTGAATCCAAAAATTCTCCTTGTCAGTGCGGTCTACTTCTTCTACACAATGGGGTTGTATGGGGTCAGCTTCTGGCTGCCAACCTTGATTAAAACAAGTGGCGTCTCAGACCCGCTCAATGTGGGTCTGCTTACAGCGATTCCCTATGCAGTTGGAGCCATCGCTATGGTTGTCGTGAGTCGGAGTTCAGACCGCACGGGCGAGCGACGCTGGCATCTGATTATCCCGGGTCTAGCGGGCGCGTTCGGGCTTGCGTTGAGCGTCTGGTTTGCTCACTCGACTGTGCTTGCGATGATTGCCTTAACGATTGGGACCATGGGTGTCATGACGACCATCTCGCAATTTTGGGTTCTTCCGCCGGCTTTTCTGAGCGGAGCTGCCGCTGCCGCTGGGCTGGCATTGGCAAACTCGGTCGGAAGCATATCGGGCGTAGTCAGCCCTTCGCTGATTGGCGTCATCAAGACCGCGACCGGTTCGGCTGGCGCCGGAGTGCTGGTGCTCTCGGTAAGTCTGGTGATTGGAGGGCTGCTGGTGCTGCTGGTCCCTCCAGCTCTAGTCAACAACCGACGCCGCTAGGCGGTTGGACCAGGTTGGTTTCGCCGGCACTCGCTGTCAGAATGGTGCCGGCGGACAACTTTTTGGAATGATGAGTTCTAAAAATGGCATCAGCTAGCGGAACGTTGAGCGTCCGCTTCGGTTCCGACAGCCTGGCTCATATGTCGAAGAAGATTCTCGCGCGCAAATTCAGTGTGCTGCACGCTGAGCTTAGCCGAGAGCTCTTCGTCACCCTGCGCAATGGCCTCAGCTATCGCAGCATGCTCATCCCAGACGGTCTTTCGTTGTCCGACCACCTGGTGAACCGCGCCCATCACACGCCTCAGGTGCAACCAGTGCAGACGCGCATTCTCAAGAATGAGCGGATTTCCGGATGCGGTGTAAACGGCGATGTGAAACGCCATGTCAGCGTCAATCATGGCTCGAATGTCGTTGCCCTTGGCGAGCTTTCGGCCGGTTGTAACGAGGGATTTGTCTATCTTTGTTCGCTGTCTCGCTGCCAGGCGTGCCGCCAGACCGTCGAGGGCTCCCCGAAGCTCGTAGAGATGACCAATTCGCTTGGCGTCCAATGGCGTAACCTGCAGCCCACGGCCCGGCGCATCCTCTACAAGTCCGTCCTTCTTCAACATCCGGAACGCCTGCAGTACCGGCGAGCGGGAAACGGCCAACTGCTCGGCAATGTCTTCCTGGACGATTCGCGTTCCCGGTGCGATTGAACCCTCGCTGATGGCGTCGAGGAGGACCCGGTAGACTTCATCGACGTAATCCGTACGGGCCTGAATTTTCAAGAGTTTCGCGGGCATGGTGACAGTCGGTATGGATACTGAATACCGTCAGCTTACCAGCATTGATTGCGAATGCGGAGATGGGTGGGGCGAAGCTGATTCGCAAGACGCAGAAAACGCCACGGCGCGCGTGTTCGAGGTATGCGACCAGTTGCTTGTGTCGCTCCTGATTGGGCCAATGGTGATGCCTGGAGGACGATGACAAGACCTATGCCGTCGATGGTGTTCAAAGGAGACGCCACTGGATGCAGATGTGCGGGGCGTCAAACTGCAGCAACTTTGGCGATTACGGATTTCGTGGTGACAGTCCGGCGAACCAGACCGGAACGGCGGAAACTGCGCTTACTGCATAGAGGAGGTCGGGCTTCGCGTTGCTAATTCCGAATGCTTTTTCCGAGACATCCCCCTGCTGTCCCGTGTAGCTTGTCCGTAGTTCTTGCTCGACAACGACAGCGGAAGAAGCGCAGTACCTTTTCGCTTGTTCGACTGCGAAGTTTACATCTGCCGCGAGCTCGCCAGCAGTGACTCTGCTGGTCTCCCGCACGACGATAGAGACGAGACCGCTCGGCGCGCGCGCGAGTATCCACCCTGCAGAAAATCGGCCTGTACCATCTGATTCGGTCATCACGCGAATCAGGCCGGTTATGCCTTCAAACCGTTGATGTGCGTTCAGCAAAGTTTTGACGCCGGAGGGAAATCCATCGACACAGTTCGATGGCGCCAATGCCGACTGATGTCGTTGGCTGTCGGAGACCCTGCTAACAATGCCGGGCAATCCCGGCTTAGTCTGGGCGATGGACAGCCTCGCAGCAGCGGCCGAACCTGGCATCCTTGACGGCGACCAGTACATCGAGCAGTTGTTTGCGAGCAAGGAGGACGTCCGCGCCTTCCGCCTAATCCTTCGCGACGCAGGAAGCGACCGGTGGCTGAACGACCGTCGCCTTTACGCTTTGAAAAAACTGGGAAGCGCGGAACTGGATTCCGTCACCTATCCAGGGGTCGCGAGCTTCTTTGACCCGGCCGAGTAACACTCTTTGACGTATAGGCGTAGCCTGTACGTCTAGAAAGCTATTTATCGACCCTTATCATTCTTTCGCGCAGAAGGGCAATTTCGATTGTCCGCTCAACCCAATAAATTGCTTTTCGGCGACTCGCGCCACAGCCCCGTAGGGCATCGCGAGCCGCCGGTCTCTTGTCACCAAATTTGCTAGGCGCCCCCAAGCGCCTGGACCCGATGACGCGACTGCGATGTTTGCAGTTCGGAGGGTGGAATCATCGCGAAAAAACGCTGACGCCAATACACCTGTCGGCCGCTGGCCATGCGTTTGCCTTCGTCCGTTTCGAACATCAACGCTGTCGGCTGCGGAAGGTACCCGTTAATTGCTGCCATCTATGTCCTCGATTTTGATTGTTGGAATAGGGCGAGTCGCAAGACCCGCTGACTGCAACTACGGCATAGCTGATGCATCTCTTTAACGCATGCGGTCTCGGTGGACGACGCCGTTAGCGATATTTAAAAGTGAGCCTTCCCTCGTATTTCGGGCGATACACGCGTTAAAACCGTTCCACCCAAGGTCGCAGTTCGACTTCCCACGTCCATGCGCTCCGATGCTGCCGATGAATATGAAGATACTCCTTGGCTATCACGTCAGGCTCCAGCCATTTGTCGTCGGTGTTGCCCCGTCCGGTTGCACTCGACTACTAGCGATGCCGCCATCAATAACAAAATGCGCGACGTGAATATTCCTTGGGGCAAGTTCTCGCGCCATACATTGCGCCATTCCTCGCAGCGCGAATTTCCCCATCGCAAATGGTGTCGAACCGGGTAGGCCCTTCACGCTAGCCGTAGCTCCGGTGAGCAGGATAGTGCCGCTGCCGCGAGTCACCATCCGAACTGCGGCGGCCTGAGCAATCAGAAATCCACCGAGGGCCGTCACTCTGATGGCATCCTCAAGCTTTTGTGGGTCGATGGCTTCAACCGCTGCGCGATAGCGGCCGCTCGCGTTGTAGACAACAAGGTCGGGAGCGCCGAATGCGTTCTCTACGCGGTCAAAAAGCGCAGTGACCTCGTCTGGTCGACCAGCATCGCAACTCACGGCCAAGGCGCCTGTCTCGTCTACCAGGTCCGCGAGCTTACTTGTGTCGCGGGCGGCGAGCGCAACCTGCATGCCCTCTCCTGCAAACAGACGAGCAAGGGAGGCACTCAGCCCCTGTCCTGCGCCAACAATCAGTGCCGTCTCGGTTCGACTCACAGCTCCTCCAGATTCAATTAGGGATAGTGATGTGGAGCACGTTGTCTTGCGCTCATGCATAACGTTTCCTACCTAGCCAATTGTAGACGTTCGCAACAAATTGCATTCACGTACCGGGCGGCCATTACCAGCAGGGGTCAGGGACGGGCGTGCTTACGGCACAGCGCACGTTGTGACTGCTGGCCCGAGATTCCGAGTTAGCCGAATCGTAGCCGCAGACGAGCTTCCCACATTTCACATAACGTCACATAGAGCTGGTATAAGCAAGGAGAGCAAACCGTGCAGGAGAAGGGTGTTGACCATCTCGCGCTCCCCGAATCGTACGAGACACCCCTTTGAAAAATTATTTGTGGACCTTGGCAGTCACTCGCCCGACAAGGCGCTGGCAGCACTGACCTCTGCAATGCAGGAAGAACGACGCGACATGAACGCGTTTGAGTGGTTGTCGCAGGCGCTCCCCGGCGCAACGCTCAAACCAGCGCTGGCGTTTGGCTCCGTCAGCGAGCTCTACCGGTCATATACACGGCCCGCGGAATTCGAGCGGCTGAAGGGCGTCCGGCGCTTTTGAGGGGACGTGGCCGCAATACTGGAGGGGACTGCATGGGGTGCTCGACGGCG
Organism: Paraburkholderia sp. WC7.3g; assembly: GCF_050436345.1. Classification (NCBI taxonomy): domain Bacteria; kingdom Pseudomonadati; phylum Pseudomonadota; class Betaproteobacteria; order Burkholderiales; family Burkholderiaceae; genus Paraburkholderia; species Paraburkholderia sp. WC7.3g. The sequence continues at coordinate 3,710,553 of NZ_JBNDMA010000002.1, read as the reverse complement.
CCGTCGACACGATGGTGATGCACATCGGCCGCGCGGAAACCATATGCGCTTGACCGCGCGAAACTTTACTCCGCGAATAGGCTTTCCAGCTCGATGAGCCACATGCGTTGAAGAGGGCAGTCAAATATCTGGAGGAGCAGCAGCAACTCCACCGACGTGGCGATGATGCCGGAACCGTTGGATAAGTTTCATTCCCTGCACGCTAGCTATCGCTAGCGGCATGTCGACCGTTCCGGGCGATGACATGTCCGACGATGGTGTGGCTCTGCGTGCCATTCTCTGATGCGTCAGGAGCGGCGCCAGTCTTCACGATGTTGGGTCGCGTCCAGACATCTGTGCCAGATTTTCATGACCAGTGAATCGGCGTAGTTGACCGTCATCGCGTCGGTGAACAGCCGCGCCGGGATGATGGCAGTCAACTGGACCTTGTCGAGCAGCACCGCATCCTGCGCAATTGCGTGAGCGCGTCGCGCGAGTGTCACACGGTCAAGCCAGCCCGTCGCCAGGTGGTTGCGTGCAGACCCATATGCGAGCTGATTCGACAAGGTTTGCCTCCGACAGCCACGCGCCCTGCAATGCGAACGCCGCCAGTTCGGCGATGGCAAGATAGCAAAGCAGTGTCGCCATCTGGTCCCGCGTGAGTGTGTGAACCTCTTGCATGAGTCGTCTTTCAGTTGACGGCGCGGATTTGCCTACGCCTATCCCGAGAACATCAAGCCGGACGCGAAGAACGTTGCCGTCCGGGCCAACTATTCGTGGGATACCGGCAGGGTCCGGTGGCGCTTTCGGTCCGTCACGGCCCGAAGTCGCCGGATTTCCGGCGGCAGAGACACCGGCGCTTAGCGGCTGGACTACTACGTGTGTTGGGCGTTTAGTCGAACGGGGCGCCGACGCGTGTTTCGCAGGCTTCGGAGAAGTAGCGTGCCGGTGTCCGTTGGGTACCATGCGAGTTTCAGGCGGGTTCCAGACTTCGACACACTTCCATCAGCAAACGCGGCTGACGCCACTGTGAACAATACCGCCGCAATTGTAAGGATTTCCACATGCTTTCCCCGTGCCTGTGACGACCTCACGCGGAATCCGCAACACGGCGGGAGCGTACATCGCCGCACGGCCCAGGCCACCAGTCCCCGCGCCGTTTTATTCCTGGCGACAGCGCTACCTCAGGCTGCGCAGCCGTTGCCGACTGTCATGCCTGCAATGCTTTCTTCAGTAATCAGTGAGTCGGCATTGACCGGTCGAGGGTCTCCGCATGGCATATAAACACAGTCGCCCGCATGCACCGGAATTCCCGAGAACGCGCATTGGCCATGCGATGGCGCTCTAGTCAGTTTCCAGAGCTGCTCTGTATAGCAGCAGCGTCCGGGCTCCCGCCATGTGACCACGATTGAGCCGGTGTCCGGCCTCTCCATTATCCGTACCGTGGGAGCGGCATGTTGACGCTGTTGTTGTACCGCGCTTTCACCTGCTGCGCCGCGCGGTGCACCAGCACCCGCTGCCTGCGGGTCTGACGCTGTCTTCCTGACGGCGTCGTTTGCGACGACCTTCCGGCGGCCCGTTCTTCGCTTCTGCAGCATGGTGCCACGACAGCCGGGGGCCGCGCAGTGACACCGGAAGCGCGCCCTCAGTTCAGCGGTGTGGCGGCCTTCGACCGACAGCGCGTAGTCGATGGTCAGCTCTTCACCCGGCGCGATATCGCGCAACGCGCGGATGAACACGCGTCGGTCCACGATTTCGGCTTCGCAGTTCGGCACGCACCCGTGATTGAGCCATCGTGCGTTATTGCCCCCTTCGCCGCCATCGATGACGGTGCCATCGTCCAGGTCGAAGAACGTATGGTCCGATTCTGAGGTGTCGCGGGCGCACCGGCGCAGCACTTCGCGCCAGGTGACACGCGCACCCTTGTATTCGCAGACGAGTTCGGCAGCGGCGATGGCGCGGTTGGCGAACAGCCCGCGGCCATGCACCGGCGAACGCCGGGTGACAAAACGGGGGCGGGAATTTCGGACAGTCTGGGTCACGTCGTCAGTGCCATGAGGAAGTAAGCGGGTTTTCTTGTGCTGTGTCAGATGGTGGCGAAGCCATTAGACGCTGTCAACGCGCGCGGTGCGGCCGCTGACGTTTCGACGATGCGCGTTTGCTTCCAGACCTCTATGGCGGTCAGGTTGTCCGAATTGCCGCCGAACTGGTTTCCTCTTCCGGAGGCTAATCGATGAGGATGTGAACGTCACCGCGCTGCTGTCGTTCCTGGCTCATATCGCCCGTAGCTCGCACTTCTCAAACACCTTGTGACTTGTACTCAGCTACGTAGCGGGTGGGGGCAAGCCGCAAGCTCTACGGGGAGAACCCCGGCATCCCCTTCAAAGTGGAGAGTCGTGATTCTCTCTATACGGAGGCTCTCGATGGCGCAAAAAAGTTTTGCCCTGTCGCCTCTCTCTCAGGCGGCCCAGTCTTGCTTTGGCAAGGACGTCTGGCCCGACGACATTCCTGTTCCACAAGCCTGGCTCGAGTCAGCGGAGCGACAGGGAAATTCAAGGGGACACGTAGCGGCGCGAACAGCGACGTCAAACAGCGGACCGAGCGGCTCAAGGCAAAACGGCCAGTAGTGCGCAATGCAGGAACTGAGGGATGGGAGAAGGGCTCGATGTCCTGCTCGCGGCGACCTGTCGACCCGTCACCTGTCCGGCCGAACGTAGGCGGGATGAGGCTTACCGGGCCGCTCTGCTATAGGGGCCGTAGTGAGTGAGGTCCCATCTGAATTCAGAACACGTTCCCCCGGTGCTGGGCAGGCGTTGTCTTGGTGAAGGGGCACGCCGCGCGAAGGAAGGAGTTGGCGAGTCTCGCGTTTATCGAGCGCAACGAGAACCTCATTCGCTATTGCTTCAACCGTTCCGCGTCCGCAGGACGCACATCGCAAGCGCCAGCCCCGGGGCTACTCACGTGAGCGTTTTGTTGTCGGCGATTTACCATACGCGAATCGTGCAACCTGGTGTTCGTGCACGCCCTCCGCTTCACGAACGCCCCGCTTTTCCTATACTGTTTTTATCGCAATCTGGTTAACGCGACGTCGGTCGCATACTCGGAGGAAGGCATCATGAACAAGGACCAGGTCAAAGGCGTTGCTCAAAAGATGAAGGGCAAGGTCAATGAGGCAATGGGCAAGGTTACGGGCAGACCGGCCCGGGAACTGAAAGGCGATGTTGAGCAAGCCGCGGGACAAGCCAGGAAAGACGTCGGTGACGCCAGGGAAGCGGCGAAGGGCCGCACGACGCGTCACCATTAACCGCACGCCTCCCGGGGCTGGGTCAATGCATTGACCCAGCGTCAAAGGCCTCATCAGGCGGCCGACTCGCGAAGTTGGTCGCCGGCACCGGCGGTGGAAGGGTGCCTCATTGCGCGTGGTTACCAATACGTTTAGCTGAGCTGGAAGATTCAACGGCGCGTCCTCGCCGTCATGTCGCCCCTCGGTAGCGTGTTGCGCCACAGAAGGTTTGAGGGTCAGTGCGTCGCGCTGGCATCGGCGGCATAACGAAGCACGTTTGTCGGAATGCAGACGGAATGGAAGCCGCATTCGGCGCTTCGCATGGACCATTGTCGGCCGCTCGACAAGCACCGCCAGTTTCCGGAAGAGAGACTTCGTCGTTGACGAGGCTGGGCCGGCCGCGTTGGGGACCTTGAATCCGGGTTGGATGCGACGATTCGCTGGGGTCAGGTTGTCCTCTTTGGCTCGGGCCAAGGCCAACCCTTCCGCTCGCCGGGCACATCCCGCTCAGGGGACGACGCGACCCCGGCTCGATTCACTTCCTCCACGGCATCGTGCAACGGCTCGGCCAACGCGTCCGTTATCATCTGAGGAAGCCCCGTCCCGAACCACTTCACCTTCTTCCGGAGGTGACCGACATACAAGTTCCAGCCGTCAGGGTTGCCATCAAAAAGGTCGTGCTGAACGGTTGACGCCAGAGCTTTCCGGTTGAGCTCCGTATCAAGCAGTTCCTTTGGCCACAGGAAGAACGCGCTCGCGACATGTGCGCTGAACTCCGGCCACCGAGGTGAAGCAGCAGCTCGCGTCTGTCAAACGGGTCGTCCATTGCAGTATCTCCGTCCGTTGCGTGCTTGTTCCGATGATACTCGCCTGGCTGCGGTGATTCAGCCGGCGCGCTGCACAGCACCTGCAATGGTTGGTTACACGACGAAGAAGCACACCGCATGACTGGCCTGTCAGGTTCGATTGATTCGGCTACCGGCGACGCCGTTGCTGCGACGGCAGCGCGTTGAACGGCGGCGGCGCTGCTTTCACGATTTTTTGACTGTGATGACCTGTCCCGTGATGTCCTCGACCAGGCTTCGCTTGTACGCTTGGGCCACCACCGCGGCAGGAGTACCTGCCGAATAGGCCTGCCCCATCGCGGCAAGTGTTTCTGAAACCCAGCCTGGGCTGATGACGTTAACGCGTGCGTTGCCGTGCATTTCGAGAGCTGCAGACCGGACGAACGCCTCGACCCCTGCATTCACGATGCCCACTACGGCACTCCCTGTGACCGGATGCAGGGAGAGAATGCCGCTGGTTAGCGTCAGGGACCCGCCTTGTGCGATGTGACCAACCGAGCACCGGACGAGATTGACCTGTCCCATCAGCTTGTTCGTCAGACTAAACGCAAAGTCTTCGTCGGTCAGCGAATCAAGCGGTGCAAATTTCGCTGCACCTGCGGCGCAAATCACGGCATCAACAGTTCCGAGTTGCCGGTACATTGACACGATGGACGCCTTGTCTGCGAGGTCCACTGACAGGTCCGGGCCATTGCGGCTCGCGCCAATGACCTGGTGGTCGGACGAGAGCAGGCGAACGATTTCCTTGCCGAGCAGTCCGGTTGCGCCAACCATCAGCACGCGCATAGGTCCTCCTTATCCGGAAGGGTCACGCCACCGCGGAGCGACGCATCACGCTCGGCGTGCAGACGAGCGAATATCGTACTACCGTTCGAGCGGGGGGAGGTCGACTGGATGACGCTGACCGGGCTACGAGCGATGCCTTGAGTTCGACCCCTCCTACGCTGATGCGCATCGTAACCTTGCCTGCTTCACGACAAACTTGATGACCAGCAGGGCTTCGTGTGTCATTTGGGCGCCTATCGGCGGCTGAGCAGCTGACCACCCCATGCTCGTCGTGGGACTGTACGGTCTTGCATGAGCGCGCTCGGCCAACCGGCATGCTCACCCGCCGTCGCGAAGTCTAACGGTGTTCGCCGATGGTCTGACGCTGGCGGCTGTGGGCTCAGCGAGGTACCCCCTGCATCCGATGAGCGCCACGCTCATATGGGGCCGGCGCCCGTTGGCCGTTGGAGTGGACGGTGCACTCCTGGTCGTCCGGGTATCCGCAACGTTGAGGCAGTCGACCTGGACCCAATGCTTCCGCGAGGGTATACACTGGGCTTGTCTCTTTGGCGGAGAGCATCATGAAAACGCAAAATCTCTCGGGCCCAGACAGGCTGTTGGCAGTATGGCGAAACCTGAATGCTCACGCGGCCAGCGACGGAAGGGTCGGATACGAAGTCGACCAGCTGGGACGAGTCGTCGACCATCGACGGGTGTGTCCATGGCATCAACTCCTGGTCACCGACATGTTCTGCCAGCTTGCCTCGCAGTTGGGGCCTCGCGTGGCGATGCGTCAGCCGGTATCAACCCGGTCGTTCGGTATCCGCATTGCCGACGTCGTGTGGATGCCCGAGGAGAAGTGGCCGGAAATCGATTCGGACGCCCCGTTACCTTCCGTTCCCGACCTATGCATCGAGGTGCTCGCGGACGACAATGACGCCGACCAGGTTGAGCGCAAGGCTGACGCCTACCTCAACAGCGGTGCGCAGGAAGTCATCATCGTCGGCCCCCTCGGGAAGGTTGAATTTCGAGGACTAGACGGTCCGCGTGCGTCATCCTTGTTTCGCGTGACCCTCGACCCGGACCCGATGTTTTTCGCGTGGGCGTGACGTGCATCGGCATTGCTCAAAACATCTCTCCTAAAAGCAGTGGTGAAAATCGGACCTGGTTTCAGAGGTGGTACCGGTCAAAGTTGTCGAAATTTCGATAAGCGAGGAGTTTCTGACCTCGCGGCGCTTCATGTGCTGGCGCCAACACAATATTGACCCGCTCGCCAACATTAGACTGACCAGCCGGGTTGGGCCGCGAGTTGTCGATGGCGGAGTTGTTTTCCCAATTGTCAAGCTGGTCAGTTCGATGTCGGCAAATGGGTGAAACTGGTACCGGCGAGAAGAGAGCACGAGGGCAAACTAGAATGTTGGAAGCAGCGTTGGACAATGTGCACGCGGCGTTGATGGGCTTTGCAGTCCAGCACGACGCGCTATTTTCGCTGTTGCTGGTCGCTCCTGCGGCCGTCGCCTGTTTTTTCGCATATTTCATCGTCCGCTACCATGTGCGGGTTGCCCCTGCCGTCATGCACGGGCGCAGGGCTGTGTCTACTGGACTCTTCGCGTTGTTCCTCACGGCCAGTGACCAGTATGCATTGCCGCGTGTACTGCGCGCACTCTCGTTCGACACGATGTGCGCCGCCATTCCGTTCATGATGCTTGCCCTTGGCGCGTGCTGGGGTGTATTCCTGGCAAGCGTCATGGCGTGGTGGCATACCCGCCTGGTTGCCCACTGAATCAGGTTCTAACAAAGTCCAACTGACAACTTGAACCTGCTCCTGCAATGCTGAAGAAGGTACTCCGGTCGCCTTCGTTCATGGCGCGTGGGCGATTGGCGTAGACCGAATCCGCTACGCGAAGCAACTGCGAGAATCGTTACGCTCCGGGCCGGGCTTATCGTCGACGTCTGAACAGGCCGGTCGGCTGTCGCGACTGATACCCGACATTTTCTCGGTTTGGCTGGCGTGAGCGTGGTTCGAGCGCCAACCTGCGAGCTTCGTCTGCCTGCGGCGAACTTTCCGACAACTCGTCGTTGTTCCAGATCCAGAGGGGCAGAACTGTAATGACAGCCCAGTTAGCCATGTCCTGCACGACGACATAACTGCGGTCGTCGACTTTACTGTAGATGAGGTAGCAGCGCCGGTTGGGCGGAACCTCCCCAAGTGACACGCGTCGACCTGCGTCCACCATTTCTCGAACAGAGGTTGCCGACAAGGTAGACCGTTGACTCACTCGTTCCTTCGCGTGAGGTGCGACCCACGACCGTCGATTGCTGGACCGTCTCTTCGAGAAATGCATCTTCGCCTCCCACGCATTGCTGCGGCAGTCAGGCAATCCTATTCCGTGTCGGGGCGCATCGCAACGCGGGCAATGGATGTTCTGAGGAGCTGGTCCGCGGATGCGCTGCGCCACTCGGTAGCGGCGACCGGCCATGCTGCTTGACGCTATCTATGAAGGCTGCAACGAAATCCAGGAACGTCTTGACGACCAGGGCTACAAGGTCACAGCACTTGGCAACATGGTGTAGAGCGAAGCGCGCACCGCCGTGCTCGAAAACATCACGCTCGCCGCGCTTGACTGTTACTTCGAGATGCATGAGAAGGAACCTGAGACCGTCTCACAGGTAAACGCATCAAGCCTGGTTTGACACAACGAGCACGTACGAGACTTCAGCCAAATCCGATTCGAAGCCCCACCGCGCTTATGCCTAGTGCAGCCTTCGTGTTGGCGGGCTCACCACCTGCGCGCGGTTCGAGGGCGGGAAGAATCCTTAAAACAAGGCTTGTCGGCAAGATTCGAGAGACCCGAAAACATGCTTCTGGTTCTCCTTAGTCGTCTTCGTTCTTAGGTAACGGAGGATTTTTCGGCGGTATCTGATTGGACTCGCGAAGGAGTCCGGTGTCCATAGTCGGCGCGCTTGCAGGCGGCCCGAGGTCACGGAGCCGCAAGTCAGCCTCTTACTCTGGTGTAAGTGGACCGCCGAAGATGTCGTCAAACGGCCCGCCGTGACTATTGCGCAAGATGAGAATCGCGGCCTGAATCTCTTTTAACGCTCTCTCAAAATCTCCGCGTGCCTCCAGCCGCTGGGCGTTCGTGCCAGCCGTAGCCAGCAACATTCGGTCGCGGTCTCGAAGCAAATCGTAACCCCATGAGCGAAGGCGCTTCTTTGTATCGTCGAGCGCCCAGCCGCACTTGAATGCCTGGGTTTTGAATGGCTCCGGCGCATTCTTCCAGATGCTTTCCGTCGCGCGTTCAAGTTGCTCCATCGCCTGCAGATATTGAGAAACGTCCATCTGCCGCTCCTTGGTCTGTCCCGCAACCACGAGCCTCAAGGGCCGCCAGTTTGCTGACGCGCTCGCGCGTAGGCGGCAGCCCCCGTCGGCGCAATCAGCGAACGGTGCCAACCCTCAAATTGGTCCCTGCGCACGCATGTCCATTGGCGCGTACACCTCTGAGAATCCGAGCAGAGAAGGAAGAAGATACTCCACATCGCGCGTCGTCCGCGAATTTGAGATGTCCGGAAATTGGCTTCTGGTTCTCTTCAGGCGTCCTCTTTCTTCGGCATAGGAGGTGTTTTCGTCGGTATTTGATTGGACTCGCCAGGCCGTCCGGTGTTCATCGTCGGCGCGCTTTTCACTGACGTCGGTGACGCAACCTCGGAAGCGACCGCTCGGACAAAACGACGGCGCACGAATCGCGCCGCCATGCCACCTCTACGAGCGAACACGGGTGCCGCGCAGGGTCCAGAAAAACCGTTCTTGCGAGCAGTAACAAACGAACGTCCGCATTTCCTCCTGCCACAGTGGGGGCGCGGCGATTATGCTCTGGCTGCTTCTGTCCCTGTTCGACGCGCCGACCCATTAGTCTTGCAAGCGCGTGAGTGTCTTGCTTCGACCGTCCTGCGGAGCCGGCTTACCGGCAACGCAGAGGGGATGGTGGGTACACGCCTCCACGCTCGCTGAAGGGAGATGTTTCGTGGCTCGGCGTGAGTCTGCCGTTGGTGACGGCTGGCGAGGAGGTGCGTGCTGATTTGACTGATGGCGACCCCGAAAGCGTGCAGGCGAACGAGGTTGCGGCCGCTGGCGATGTCGAGCGCAATGGCGGACAAGCTGCGGACCATCCGGAGAGTGTTGAAACCATCGAACTTATTGACCCCCGTGGCGTGTAAGTCGCGAGGCCGGTGAAGTCAGCAAGTACAGCGCACAGTCTGCTCGCAAGACTCAATGGTTCGATGCCGAAGCTGAACAACCGTGGCGGGTAACAGAGGCCGAAGTGGCGGACATGGCGTGCGCCGGAAAGAACGACCAGCGCACACGACAGGTGGTCTTGTCCGGTGGCGGCCACATCGCCGCGTGGCCAAACGCGTCGGCTCGCCACGCCGGGCCACCACGCGGGTTCAGCGCTCCTTCAAATGATTACTTCACCGCCTTCGACTTCGTCGCATTCTCGACTGCCTGGTCAGCTGCCTTGGTCACCTCTGATGCGGCCTTCGTTGCGACGTCCAGGTTAGTTTGCGCGACTTCGACGGCCTGCTTCGTTGCCTTTTGCACGCTTTCCTGAGCGGTGTTGGCCAGCGTGATAGCCTGTTTCAGAAATGCGATTGTGGCTTCGGAGCCGGCCGGGGTGTTTTGTGCGAGATTTTCGACGAACGATTGAACTTGGCGGCTGACCGCCTGGTGCCGCGCATTGACTACCTCTGCCAGCTGCGTTTGTGTGGTCGACACAATCTCGGCCTGCACGTTTCGTGGAACTTCGGCCACCGTTCCTTACGACTCGACCCTAAACTGATACAGGGGTCACGAAACCGAATGGCGATTAGGCAAATAGCCGGGGCGGTTGAAGGGGATTCCGATGCCAGACGAGCACCTTTCCGGTCGATTCGACGCTGACATCAACCACGTATTGTCCAAAGTGTTCGAGATGGGCGGCTTCGTTGAATCGCAAGTCGTCAATGCGATGCAGGCGCTTACCAACGCGCGCGTACCGGGTGCAGCACCATCAGCTGGACCAAGAGAGTGCGCCCCAGGGAAAGGACTAAAAGTTATCGGGCTTGCCTGATGTTCATGCCACGCTGATTCCGTCGCAGGCTCTGAACCAATGGTTCGCGCCTCTTTGGCGGCTCTACGTATGACATTTCTAGAATCGCGCCGGCAGGTTTTCGAGGACTTCAGGCTTTTCATAACTGGATAGGTCTGCGCCTCAGCCAAATCGAGCTTCAGATTTTTGCAATCTGCGCTTCGGCCTTGTCTACAAATCGATGCCACGGATGTACCAGGCTGGCCACGCGGACGGCAATTCCATGTCCGTAAATTTGCTTCAGCGAGGTAACGGGAACGGGCATATCTTCCTCGCGTGCCGCCCCGGCGAGCAGGCGAGCCGCACTGGCTCCCCACACCGTACTCATGGCAACGCCACGTCCTGAATAAACTCCAGCGAAGAGCAGGTTTGGCCCGAGACTCATGAGTCGCGGAATACGGTCAGGAACCACGGCGAGGGTGCCCTCCCAATACGCCGCGGCCTTAAGACCCTTAAGCTGCGGAAACACACCCCGGAATTTCTGCATCACCGCATTCTGACCTCGCTCCGCAGCATCGTGCCAAAGAGTATGAGTTCCGATTGCTTCGAGCCAGCCTTCGCTGTCGTAGCGGCACGCGAACAGGTCTCTTCGCGTGTCGGAGACACCTTCGTTTCCTGGAAGCACATTCTTCCGCTGAAGTTCGCTCAACGGCTCGGTGGCAACCTGGTAAATACGCACTGGTATCAGCGAGCGGCGTAGCCCTGGCCAGAAATTCCCAGTCAGAGCGTTCGTAGTAATCAGGACACCCTTCGCCGAGACTTCGCCCGCAGAGGTTCGCACTCGCCATCTGCTCCCATCCCGAACTAATGAGATGACCGCAGACCTCTCAAAGAGGCGAATGCCTTCACTAGCGACTCCCCGCGCAAGTCCTCTGCAAAGGGCGTACGGGTTCAGATGACCGGCATTGATTGCCTTCCAGCCTCCCAAATAGTTGGTGCTTCCCATTCGCTCACTAAAGGCGTCGCGGTCGAGCCACTCCACCGAAGCGCCAAAACTTCTCCACTCGTTATAGAAGACTCGCCCCCTTTCCAATGCCTGTGTCGAATGGCAGGCCTGCATCCAGCCGTTGCGTACCGAGTCACATGAAATATCGTAGCGGTCGATTAAATCGAAAAGCTTCATCGGAGCCGTTGCAACGAGCCCGTTATATCTTTCGCCTCGAACGGGACCGAGTAGATGCTCAATCTCACTTGGGCTAGCCTTCGAATGGTGAGGAATGACTTGACCATTGTTGCGTCCTGACGCAGCTTGACCAATGCTGTCTTGTTCGAGCACGACCACTGACGCACCGAGACGTGCCAATTCTACCGCTGCGTTCAAACCAGACAAGCCTCCACCAACCACGACGTAGTCAGCCGACTGGGCCTCGGCGAGGGTCGCAGTCGACAACATCGTTTCGAACCTGGACCTGCTCAGTGACCGGCTTCTCAACGCCCGGTCAATGGAAGCGACGCTTGAACAAGCGACGAAACAGGCGCGCAGCGCCCATGTTCGGGGCGATGTGACACTCCCGACGTTGATGGACCTCAAGTCGCGCCGGCTGAACCAACGTATCGCAATCACGAAGCTCGAAGGCGCAGTGCTTGAACAGCAGGTCGAGTTGTGCACCCTGATTGGCGTAAGCGCCATTGACCACCAATCTCTTCAATAGGTCCGAGATGAAGTCCATTCGCCTTCTCGTCATTGCCGCCATCGTGAGCGCGTGGTACACGGCCGGTCCCAGCGTGCTCGCCCAGGACGTTGTGACAATGCCTGCAGTACAGAAACGCATTGTGGTGAAAGTATCTGCGCCAGCGCATGTGCAGGCCGTCTCCAACGCAGTACTGGCCGCGCCAACGGCGGGTTTTGTTTCGGGCTTGCGAATCACGCCTGGTGAAACGGTTCGAGCGGGGCAGACGATTGCGCATCTATCAACGGCGGCCGTGCTTCATTACGTTGGAGACGAAAATCAGAAGGATGCTTCTTCGCTCGGTGTAGCGTCCTTCGTCACGTTTGTCATCAGCGCGACCGTACACATCATCATGCAGCACGGTGTCGACCTGACGCTCTACGCCCCGGGGTAGCTCGCCGGGCACTGCCTGCAAGCGGCAGCAGAAAGCAGAAGCAGGCGCTTTACGCCTGCTTGACCTTCCCGCCATGGGAAGCTTCAGAATGTGGGTTCCGGTTTGCCCTGGAGGTAGAAATGAAATTCGAAGTTCTGGATCCAGACGAGGAAATTGCCCGAGAAGTGCAGCGCGGTAGCGCTCGTCCTGTTCCGTGTATCCAGCGTGCAATGCCAGCAGGTCCGGACGACGCTGGCTGAGATTGCTTAGCGCGTCATGTATGGCGTCGAGCGGGGATGTCATAGGGTTCGGGGGGCGGCGCAAGCATCAGATGTGCGCCAGGTCGGAAGTCGAGCAATGCAGCGAGTTCCTGCTGCGCTTTGAGATGCTCCTGCCCAAGCGTGTCCAGCTGCTGCAAGCTGTCCCGATACGCAGTCTCCGCGTTTATTCCAAATTGGGTGGGGATGGCTTATTGCCGTCTTCTCTTTCTCCTTGAAAGGTCACCGCGTGCAGACTTTCGTGCGACGATTTGACCTGCCCCAAAAACGTTTAGCCCTAGTTACGCAGCACTCTTATTCAAATGATGGGCCGCGCGTGACGCAACGCCGCCCCGTGCTTGGTCGTGGCGAACAGCTAGCCGTGAAACGTGTTTTCCAATGCCAAACACGTTATCTGCGAAAGCCTTCAATACCGATACCGATTGGGAAAACCCCCAGTTCCTGACGCAATTTGCAGCTTTTCAAATGTTCGGCGCTCACATGAGCATCAAGCAGTTTGTTCAACTCTACTGGGAGCGAGCCGAGGGTGGCAGGTGAGCCAGACCTCCAGTCGTTCGCTGCCATCACCGACGAACCGCCACCAGAAACGGTGTGCAGCTCCAGCCAGCGACACCTCCGGGCGCCGCCCGGGACGGGCGAATGCTGTCAATGAATTCCCGACACCGGTAGCGAGGATGAAAACGTTTTTATCGAGACAACTGTGTGACAGCCAGCGACTAGATACCGCGCAGACACGGGTTCAATTGCTGCGTGCTGTCCGACACCTCATATTTTTTAACTGCAACCTCAGGCAGGACCAACCTTGCGCGCATTATAGGTCACGCGTGTTACCAGAAATTATTTTTAAAACTTTTCCGATTTCCACCGTACTATGACGACAAATTGCTATCAGGACCGCCTATTGTCATGTCATTGAGCGAGCTCTAAAATCACTTTGAAACGCTTGTTTGGCGTCAATTAATAAGAGCAATAAGAAGGCGACTGCTACTTCGTCATCAGAGCGCGCATTACACGACTTCATTGTCGACATCGCATCGAGCTGCTCTCAAACTCTGTCTTCAACGCAACGTGTGCTGATGACATGGGGCGTTTGACTCTGCTCGAATAAACCGTAGTCCAGCAATACCTTCGGCCAACCTTTGCGCCGCTGCCTGCCGGCAATCGCGTTGGCCGCCGTTCGCCGTCCTCGAACACTTCGCGGTTGTGATTCTGGCCCTCTTCAAGAACAGGTTTGGCATGTTGGAGGTCGCCATGAAAAACTGGGTCTCGCTCATCAAGAGAGCATTGCAGGCATCGGACATCGCCACCTCAGTCGCAACGACATTGACCCAATGGGCCGTGGCGGCCGGCGAGGCCGCGACCGGGTTTGGCCGTTGGCAACGACTCGGCACCGTACACCTCGGCGAACGTGGGCAGGTTGCCCTAGCGCGAATCTTTGGATGGGCTTCACAGCCCTACTCAGTGCGTGCCGAGTTTCCGGACAGATTCCTTCGCACCGAAAGTCGACCGCTCAGTGCGACGGCACGGTTGGCTGAATTTCAATGGAGGTCCCTATGAACCGCAACTTGCAATGTCGGCGACTCACGCTCGCCTTGGCAATGGCCGGCGTCGTCCTCGGCCTCTCCTGCGCATCGAAGGCCTTCGCTCAGAGCGCGAATTCGGAGGTTTACGGGCCGGGTGCAAAAATTGCGGGCGCTACCTATGCTCAATGGTCTCAGACCTGGTGGCAATGGCTGTTGGCGATACCCGCCAACAAAAATCCGCAAAACGATACGTCGGGTCAGTTTTGCGCCACCAACCAATCGGGCCCGGTGTGGTACCTCGTGGGCAGCGGCTCTGGACAGCCGGTGATGCGCACCTGTACCGTGTCGTCGACAAGTTCAATCTTCTTTCCTCTCATCAACGTCGAGTGTTCGACTCGTGATGACCCGCCGTTTCATTGCACGGATGAAGCATCGTGCCGCGCGTGCGCTAAAAGCTTTGCCGATGAGATTGGGACAAACTCCCTGAACGCTTCGATTGATGGCGCAGTGGTCAATGGACTGCAAACCTTCCGGTTTCAATCGCCGTCGTTTTTCCCTTTTACGCTTCCCCCGAACAATATTCTCAAAGCCCCGGGGGGTGGAACGGGCTATTCCATCAGCGATGGTTACTGGCTGATGCTCAAGCCGCTGCCACCCGGCACGCACACAGTGCAATTCGGAGGTGCTTTGACATCAGGCCCGTTCGCCGGCTTTTCGGTCAATGTGATGTATACGCTGACTGTGACGCCGTGAATCCCGGTGTGTCGCGTGAGACGCGTTGCCAGCCGAATGGATTGGCTTGCGCGTCCACGGCCCTTGAACCGTAAGCCTATTAAACGAGAGAGGCGCCTATCATGAAAAACAACAGATGGCAGGCCTTCACGGCAGCGGCCGTGACCGCCTTGATGCTGGCGTTTGCAGCGAGGCCCAGCGCCTCGCAGGCGCATGCGTTTGCCGTGATTCCGCCAAACGACGCGCAAGCGCAAGCCGGGATGAACTATGGGACATGGTCGGTGAGTTGGTGGCAGTACGTTCTTTCGAAGGCGACCCCCAACAATCCACTGTTGGACCTGACCGGTCAAGACTGCGCGGTGGACCAGTCGACAAGCAGCCGGGTGTTTTTCCTCGTCGGCACGTTTGGGCCAGGAAGTGCTACCCGCAACAACTGCTCCGTGCCGGCGGGCAAGTTTTTGTTCTTCCCCCTCTTGAACTTTATTGATATCCACGTCCCGGAGGGCCTCCCTGGGGGGGACACCAACGACACTGTCCCAAAGCTTTGGAAGGATTTGCAATCGTTCATCGGGCCAGTCACTGAGCTCCATGCGAGCGTCGATGGGGTACCCGTAAGCAACCTCGTTCCTGCAATGTTCCGTGCGTGCGCCGGGCTCATTCCCCCTTGTACAGCGCCAGGGTTTAGCGTAACGCTTCCAGAAAACAATCTGTTTGGTGTCAGCGCGATGGTCTATTCCCCGGCGGTGGCGGACGGCTACTACCTGATGCTTGCACCGCTTCCCCCGGGGCCTCATACCATCAAGTTCGGCGGTGCGGGCACTTTCAACGGTACTCCATTTAGTGTGGACATCACCTACAACCTCATTGTCAGCCCGCGATGACGCATTCGGTCACGTGGTTCCCGATGTGTTCTAGACAGAGCCGGTAGGTACGTAGCGTAGGTTGGCGGCGCTGCCGCCCATTGAACGCCGCACTGCCCGCAAGGAGTCGTCATGAAGATTCCCGCTAAGTCGAGTGACGAGCGCATACCCGCTTTGCGCTCAAAGTCCGAGGAACACAGTGCCAATCGCCGGTCTTTGCTGAACGTTGCGCTGGCTACTGCAGTTGCGGTCACCGGCGCTACTGGCACCAACCACGGCCTCCGCTCAGCGCTACCGCCCTGATGAGGGAAAGGAACTCGCGCCCGGTGTCAGGCGCATCGACCTCTCGAAACGTGCATCCGAAATCCCCGCCTACAAGTCGGTGATGTTGGTGGACCTCGTGTTTCAGCCCAAGTCGAAGTTCGCGAACCCTTCCATGGCTACGGACATGGTCTGCCATTGCCTGAAGCGCGAGTTGTACATTAACCAGGGAATGGGCAAGCCGTTTGTTGCCAAGACGGGTGATGTCTGGACTTGCAAAAAGGGCATGCCCGAAACGACGGAGAATCGGAGCGACTCGGTTGTCGGCATCATGCGAATCGCATTGTTGGCAACGTGAGTGCGCAGCTCGGACAACGGTGTGCTCATTGCCGCCAAGTGGGAGGATGTAACGGATAGCGAGCGGCGCGCGTCCCTCGTCGTCGGGGTAACGAGTACTGCCTCAAGGAGACCATCACCGTTAGACTTCCATACCCAGCGCGCCAATCGATGAGTGACGCCAAATTAAAAACATTCTTTTTTGTGGTTCTTGCCGGTGTGCTTTCGTTCCTCGTGCAGCATGCTATGGCCGAGAAAGTCCAGATGCCGAAGCAAGGCACCGCAACCTACGTGACGTACTAGATGAGCCACTCGCTCGCCAATCTCGATATGGGCAACGTTGGCAATGGAGTTCTGCAGGAAGTGGTCGGCATCACGCGCAACGCGGACGGCCAGAAGCTCTTCGACTAGATGTCGGTGCGTTGTCTCTTCTTTTGGACGTCCATGGGCGGCAAAGTCGGTGGTACGGGTGCCTGCACCGAGACGGATGCGGATGGCGATAAAGTGTTTACAACGTTCGATGCGGCCAAGAGCGCCCACACGCTCGTAGGGACACATACCGCGACGACGAAGACATCGCTGCGAGGCCCGTGCGCATTTTTCAGGGGGCCGCCGACAACTATAATCCCATTGCGCCATGCCGCGCATACGTCGAGAGGTTGAGAGCTAAAGGCAAAGACGTTCAGCTTACGGAATATCCCGGCGCGGGCCATTTCTTCGACGGGCGAGCGTTCAAGCCACCCATGGCGCTTCCGCAGGCGCAGACAACACGGAACTGCCGGTGGCAGGAGGGCGAAAACGGCCAGCTCTTCAATGCCAAAACAGAGCAGCCTTATTCATACAGTGACCGCTGTGTTGAACGCGGAGTAACCCGCGCTTACGATGAGAAGGCAGCATCGGAAGCCAAAAAGGCAGTTAGGGCGTTTGTGAATGCCACGCTCAAACCGGCGCGGTCGCCGTAGGCCGGTGTCGAGAGAAGGCCGTGAGGCTCACCGGTCAATGTTGAGTTAAAGGCTTCAATGACACCAAGTACGAAGGCGAGTACTGGATGCAGGAAAAGTGAATTGGTATCGGTGGTCGCCGACACCGAGCTTGTACTAGAGTTCGCGTGGGACCACCCATGAAAGCCATGCATCGGTGTAACGGGTGCCTGCCCTGTGCTGCTTCGCGACTCGATGAGATGTGGAGAGACTAAAATGGAACAAGACGAATTCAGCGTTTTCGAGCACGACGGCTGGGAGAGGGTCGCGCAGCCGTACCACACGTATTTCGGCGACTTAACCACGCAATCCAATAGCGCCCTCCTTGATGCGTTGGATATCCGCCCCGGTGTCCGTTTTCTGGACGTGGCGTCGGGTCCCGGCTATCTCGCCGGCGCGGCCGCGCGTCGCGGCGCCGATGTCGTTGGTGTCGATTTCGCGGACGCGATGGTCGAACAAGCAAGGCGCACTTATCCCGCGCTTGCGTTCCGTGTCGGCAGCGCGGAAGACTTACCTTTTCACGACGAAAGTTTCGACGCCGTTGGCATCAGCTTCGGGATGTTGCATTTCGCGCACCCGGAGAACGCGCTCGCGGAGGCGTTTCGCGTACTCCGACCCGGTGGCAGAATTGCATTTACCGTATGGGCGACACCGGACAAAGCCGTTGGATTTGCGATGGTGCTCAAAGCAATCGAGGCGTACGGCCGAATGGATGTTCCGCTGCCTCCGGGGCCTCTGTTCTTTCGGTTCAGCGACTGGCACGGATCCGAACGCGCGCTGCTCGACGCGGGATTCAATGAGCCGCACGTCCGGGAAGTCAGCCAAACGTTGCGTATTCGCGCACCGGAAACGCCTTTCCACATGCTGATGCGCGGCGGCGTGCGCATCGCCGCAATTTTGAAAGCTCAGTCGCCCGAGGCCTTAGTCTTGATTGAAAAGTCGGTGTCCGAAGACGCGGCCGCGTATCAGAACGACGGGGAGGTTCAAGTACCGATGCCGTGTGTGCTTGCCTCTGCGACGAAGCCCTAAACGGCCCTCAGCGGGAAGTGAATGGCCGCGAGACGCCAGGCGGAGGGGCACTTGGGCGTCGCCAGCGAGCGGCATTACGCTCTCAGCTGGCTTATCGCCGACGGCGGAAGACACTGGGACGACGTCTCGCCTGGTACCTGAGATTCTCTCGTTTTGGTTGGCGCGACCGTGGCTGGAGTGCCAACCTTCGAGCTTGGTCTGCCTGCGGCGAGCTTTCCGACAGGACGCCGTTGTTCCACATCCAGAGTGGCAGAACGGTGACGACAGCCCAGTTCCCGATGTCTTGAACGACCACGAAACAGCGGTCGTCAGCTTTGCTGTAGATGAGGCACACGCGCCGGTCGGGCGGAAGCTCCCCAAGCGACACGCATCGACCTGTGTCCACCATTGCTCGAACAGACGTTACCGACATGGTGGACCGTTGACTCACCCGTTCTTTTGCGTGAGGTGCGACCCACGAACGTCGAGGGCTGGGCCGTCTCCTGGAGAAATGAATCGTTGCCTCCTACGCGTTGCTGGCGCTTCAGCGCCAGTCTATTCCCTCTTTGAATTCACCGCTCAGCGCTGGCGAGTACGAATGAGGTTAAAGGACTCACTCACGAATTGTGAAACGCTTACAGCCGCTTTACCGCTCAACGTATCTATCCAAGCGCGCTGGTTGCGCCACGACTCATTGAGCGGAACCCTGCAAGCTCGAATGACGTCGCCCGGATTCCGTGGGGCGATGGGTACGGTGCGCCGAGGGTGGCTGGTACCCTGACGACCGCGCCGAGCGAGCGACTCCTGTGAACCCAACGAGCCAGCCTGGTTCGGCGTAACGAATGAATAGGTGGCCAACACCCGCTCGGGCGCAGGAGTATATGCAGCAGTTTTTTATCTCGCGAGATGGGGCGGTTTGGCGACTTTTCGGAAGAAAGCGTCAGCTCATGGACGAGGCCGCGCTGATGGAATCCGTTGAGTCAACAGCCTCTCGTGCTGCCGCTATCGAGGACGTTGACCGGCTCGTGCTCGATATCAGGGCCGGTCGCATAGAGGTCTTCGTACTCGCTGACAGTACTGGCGAGCTATTACGCATTTACATCTTGTAAACACAGATTTTTTCTCGTGAGGCATTATGGCCGCGCGAAACCGACCGTCTTGGACGGAAGCGAGCTCGAACGTTTCTACCGCTGCAAGGTCGGACGCTAGCACCCGCACAGGTGCGTCGCCTGCGTGATTGGGACGTACAACAATAACTGGAATTTGGTAGATGGATATGTCTAAGGCAGTGAAAGCAAGGCACCCTGACGCAGCGCCGGTACCTCTTGGGCTCAGACTCCGTCGGATGCTGAGCGCACATGAAATTGCCACGCTTCTCCTATTACTTCAGGCGCCGGCCGAGCTCATGGCGGCGACGCCAGACGTGATAGCTCTTCGCGAAGTCGGCCTGGTCCAAGTTGTTGAGTCGGAGCAAGGCGGAGCCACCACGTTCGCATTGACTGCCGATGGAAGCGCCGTGTTACGCACGCTTGGCGCTGGATGTATTGACAGCAACGCGAGGCTGACGAAGCGCGAAACGGCGTTGTCGTTAGACGCGTGAGAGAGAACGCGGGCCGTTACCTCGGTGCCTCTACAAACCGTCCTAGGATGTCGGCGAGGTTTCGGAGCTGACCTGAGCGTTGTTAGCGGCGGCTTTGACGAAAGTGCCCGCTTCTGGAAACGTCCAAGCATCACGACCCGCTCGTTGTCAAAGTCTGCGTCAAGTTCCGCGCATTTCGCTGTCCCTGGTCCTCGAAGCAGTTATTAAATATCACGTGAGTCTTCGCAACGTGCGACGCGATAGACCGAATTGGCACAGCGAGTTCGCTCAACTCTTCATCGCTGTAGTCGTAGTCAAAACGAGCCGACGCCGATGCTGCACCCGTGGTGTTCCAGGTTTCCGCATTGCGTCCATGAAGCCTCACCATCGCCAGCTTTGGATTGGTCACTTCCCAAACGGTATGTGCCCGATTCGTTACGCCCGGTGGAGCATCCATTATCACGTGCACGAGGTCACGTTCGCGCAGAAATGCGAGTGTCGACGGTGCGTGTTTTTCGTCCAGCCAGGAGCTGTTGCGAAACTCAACCGCGACCGTATACCCGAGCATTCGCGTTGCGCATTCTTCGACGTGCGCACTGCCGTCAGGAGCACTCGTAAGCCAAGGCGGAAACTGAAACAGCACCGCGCCTGGTTTGTTTATCTGCCGAAGCGGCTCCAGAGTTTCGCGGTACCGGCGCCATAACTCATCGAGCACTTCTGCTGGCACGTCTTTGTAGTACAAGTTCTTCTTGCCAGTCTCCGGGATGGCTATCGCGATGTCGTTCGGCAGAACCTCGCGCGCTGTTTGATGGCCAGTCAATAAACGGAACGCTTTAAAGTTGAACGTGAAGCCGTCGGGCGTGCGCTCAACCCACAACGCGGAGTTCGATGCCGATGATATCCCGTAGTAGCTCGAGTCGACTTCGACAATCTGGAACTTCGCAACCAGCCCCGGCTCAGCGTATCAATTCTGGGCGCCTCAAGGGTTCGCTGCGCCGGGCTTACGCCCGCCCTTGACACGGGCACCGCTTTTGACCGAGCTGTCGCGTACAACCGGCGAGACTGCCTTCTTGGCGCTCCTTCAGGGAGACACTGAGCAATCCACCGCTGTCGTGCAAGACGTCTTGCGCGTACGCGTGTGCGTTGAAGGCGAGCGCGTCCTGCCAGCTCGCAGCGGCAGGAGTGGCAGGAGGGACCGAAGCCCGCTGCCACGCAGTCATACCGCCAGACTGAACTGCACGCTAACGTGAGCATTCTGGGAGTCGCGCCCACCGCAACTGGCGTACAAGCTCGATGCCGCAAACTTGCAGTATCGGAAGCCTCTTCTCTGCCGAGGTACGGGGTCGTCGTTTCATGCTTCGTACTTGAACGACAAAGATACTCGCGCTCGGTACTCAACGACCTTGCCGCTATCGACCCTCATGTCGAGCTTGCAGACTTCGGCGACTCGCAAATCACGCAGCGAGTTCGCTGCAATTTCCACAGCATTTTTCGCCGCATCCTCCCAGGAGGTTGGGCTGGTGCCGATTATTTCCGTGACGCTGTAGACGCTGGATTCGGTGTCTTGCTTGGCCATGATTCTCGCTCCTCTGGGTTAGGAGGCACGTTTTCCGCACCTCAATGATTTCATCATAGGCCGCCCTGCGTGCCACGCGTCGCTTGAAGTGGTAACGCGCGCTGCCAGAGTCCCGCCAGGATGCGGGCCAATTTCCAAGCGGGAAGCCATGGTCGATTGCACACCGGAGCGCCGGCCCGCCCGGCGGCCAGGCGCTAACGTGCACGAACTTTCTGGAACGGTCGCTGCGGCGTCGTGTCTTATTCCTACAGCGGCGCACAGAGGAGGCAGCCATGCGGACCCACTCGCGTTGCCCGTATCGCGGATACGGCATTCTGGTGCAGATAGCGGAAGTCCAAAGTCCATCGTTTAACGGAACAGAACGCCGTTTCTCAATGTCGTGGTCCAGCAAAGGAGGGGTCGCAGGCCTTGAGTCCTGATGCACAGGCAAGCACGCCAAGCGCGTCGCCTTCGTCCAGGAACATCGTCATGGCGGCGCTGTACAGGGCCCTGTTGGCGCACCCATTGATGATAGAACTCGCTGCGCTCCAGCGTACTGCCGGAAATCGCACCTTCGACAATCACGGTGCCAGACGCTGTCGCCCTGACGCCCCGCATCACCGGGTCAAGTCCCCACAAAGTGGTTCTCGTAGGACTGTGTGAATGATGTCTCCCGACTCAGGTCTGCATCTCGATGCGTCGGCCTAGGCAGTCCAGCGAAAGCCTGGCAACGGGTGACCCGGTCTGGTCGGGGATGAGCCGAAGAACGTCGGGCAAGCGAGCGGGTTCCAGCGCAGCGTCATACGTCGCTGCGACAAGGATTGCGGCGTCCCGGGACGAGGGCATGCTGCCTCCCGCCTGTAAAGCAGTGACTTGTTCAATTTTCCTGACATCTGCCTTGCGTCGCATGCTCCAACCGTACGAGCGTGCTGTCGCCACAGCGCGCCCCTACCTCTCGAGCAAAGCGACGCCGTAGTCGCCAACGCCTGCTCAGCGAGCTCTTTCTTCTACATCGAACTTCTCGCCAACCACGCTTTCCTGAGCCCGCATGTGGCACGCCGGCGTCGGGCCACACGTTGTTGTACCATCCTCCGCAGTGAAAGGGCCGGCAATTTCCTGATGGCTTACAACACCGTGAAGTAGGTGGCCCTCTTCGGTCAGCACGAATCTAATGTCAATGATGGTGGAAGCGATGGGAGCAGGAAACGTAATGTGCATAACGCCCGTGCAGTTCGGGAAGACGGTATATGTGCCGGTTTCGCCCGTATCAAATCCGGTCGTCGGGTCTGTCAATCCGGGCCGTTTAAACCCGTCACTAGAGACGTAGTCAGACCGGGTGAAGGCACCAGTGCCATCAAACTTCTGGATAAACACTGCGTCAACGATGTCGGGATTGGGTATTCGGTGTGGATTGCCGTCTGCGTCGAAGAAGCCGATGAATTCGCCGCGAAGCGAAAAGCCGTAGAGGCCTTTGAGCGTCGCGTTCGAACACCTATCTTCTGCATGCGCCGTACCACTTACGGTCAGCAATGCGGCGCTTGCAAGCACCGCCCCTTTCCAGAATTTGCGCGTCATGTTTCATCTCCAGTTTGCTGGTTAAGAGGTCCGTGGACGCCGCCCCGCCTGAATTGTGTTTATTTGGACTCCGGTGGCGTGCAGAAGGGACGGCCGGCGCATGAATGCCGCCAAAACGCGGACACGGCTCGATAACTCGCTATCGGGATGCTTCGCGAGCCACACGACAATATTAGGAAATCGGGTCGTACTTTCCGGCCAATATTCAGACGTGTTAAGGAAATTGAAAGCGGCATGTCATAGCGCTGATACATGCTTTGCCTTGTGAGTGAAAGCTCTCTCCGGTTGCGCGCCACCGGATTGGGGCGCGCAATCGACGTCCACGCCGACGGCCTGGACGAAATGAAGCATGAGAGCATGAAGGTCCATCACTTGAAAATGGACTTCCGTGGACGGCAGTTATTGGCAATTGCAGAGGTTCGTTCTTCCAACCTGTCCCGAGACTGTCGGTCGTGAAATGATTCGTCATGCGACTCGCCGGTGGAAGGGACTGGATTCCCTTCACGATTGTCTCCAGTAGGCATTACCGGTGTCGCCTTCATCTTCTGCAGTGCTTGCCATTTAGACTTCAACCATTCGCGTGGTCCCATGCTTTCACCTTTCATACTGGAATGGATGCGGGTCAGATACGAACGGAAAGTCGCTGATGCATGAGCCGCGCCGCTCTTTGTTCTTCCCACATGAACACCACACTACTCACCGGTTTTCGCGCAACGCGTTCGATACCGAGCTCTCCGGCGACGCCCCAATATTCAGTCAGCTTTGGCGAGGATGAGACCGGGATTGCATTCGAGGTAATCCCCGTTACCAATCTCGCACCGCCGTTTCACCTGTGTCCAACATCCCTTCCTACACTTCGAGCCGTAGTCACTGACATTGCATTCGAATGTGCGAGGAGTAGCGAAGATGAAAAAAAAGATACTTGGTGCAGCACTTGGTCGGGCGGTTCTGGTGGCATCAACGGCACCATCCGCGCACATGGACGTAGCCATCGGATTGGGCGTTCCCGGACCCGTGTATGCGCCGGCCCAGTGTACGCACCCCTGCCTCCCGTCGTGTATGCTCCCGCACCTGTCGCCGTCGCGTACGGTGGTGACGACGACTGGCGAGTCCGCGAATGGCGCGAACGTCGCGAGTGGCGTGAACGTGAATGGCGCCGCCGGGAATGGCGTGAGGACGAGTGGCGCGAGCGTCATGATTGGCGCGGGTATTGAAACGACGCCGGAAGGCGCCACATCCGAAAAATCCAACCTCCGAGTATCTTCGAATGAAAGCTAGCCCGATAGGAATCGCCTTGATTGCCACGACGCTGGTCTCCGCGACGGTATGCGTGTCAGCATTCGAGGATGCAGGCCTGTGGCGCACGCTTCATTGACAGATTCTATTTGCGATTTCCACCGTCGCGACCTTCACTACACTGCTACCAGTAGTGGATGGAGGACATATGAAGACGGCCGCCGACCCGCAGAAAATTGTCCATGACATCGCCGAGTCCACGCACAACGACGAAGAATTGGTGTCGAAGATGTACGCTGACGCCGTTGCAGATTATCAGCGTGAAGCGCGCATTCTGGATTACATTCCTCTTTTTGCAGCAAAGCGCGTACGGGAAGGCCTGAAATCCCGAACAGCAAGGTAGTGCAGAATCTTCCGTACACTGCCGGGTCACCTTGCCCGAGTTCGGGGCGAGCTAAGCCCTGGATGTCCGCAGCACCCGAGAACGCGAAGACTCAGCAGTGGCTGTCCACCCAAGCACGTGCCCAGTCTAGACCGACTAGATGGGCCTCTTCTTCGGTCTCAAAGCTGCCGAGGACGCCCGAGGCCTCAACAAGCTTGTTGTGCTGGGTGATGGTGCCGCTTGCCGCATATCGTTCCGGGTGAAGAATGTCTTCCTGTTGAACGATGGCGTGGCCCCAGATGCGGAATCCCCTGTAGCTCTGAGTTTCCACTAGCGCGTAACCTCGACAGTTGAACGGAGCGAATTCACGCGAAGTACGTTTCCTTCGGGAGTTATCTGCCGTGGAATTTCTGATACGTCTGGCGCAACAACTCGCGCACCATCACCGACGATATGCTGCCTTGTGGCCTGCTTGGTGACCGCAGCCGTCGTGCGATGCGTCCTTGTCTTTACCACGTGGGGCAGGAGCCGCTTAGGCTTCAATGGTTTCAGAGGGGTCGAGTGCTGATGTATCCCGCCCCGCGCCTCTGGTGGGTCCCAGACCTCGATATAGCGCTCGCCCGCGAATGCGGTCGACATGCACGCTAGCAACAGCAATCCGCCGCCAAACAATTTCACAGTTTCTTCTCCACATTGCGACGCTTCAGCGAATCGCAGCAGCGGACGACTTGTCCCACGCACGAGTCCTCGCAGCCTTCAGTAGTGACGGTCCCGCACCGCGTCGTCGACGCGCCAGACATTTGTTTGCATGGGACTTGCCGTGCCAATCGACCGACCATTTTCGCATGCATAAAACGTCGGCTCGCCGGCCTTGCCGCGACGGATGGCCTCATCAATTTCCCGCTCGCCAAACGCCGCTTTCATGTCCGCGACAAACGCCGCAATTTCCGGCATCGGGACGTCTTCCCTCTGCTCGGCACGTTGAAGACTAGCAGCAGGGGCCTTTGTTAGTGACGCTACGCCGTCGAGGGCCGTTGGCACTCCCTTTACTCGAACAAGAGGGCTTCAACTCTCGCCAATACTTCATCCGCCATGTATTGCGGCACCGTTTCTTTGAATCTGACATTGCGCGCGCGCCAAACCAAAGATTTCAACTGGTGGCAATGAACAGCACCTTGGGTGTCCGTGCCGGAACCCATCAGTGTAACGACAGTTCCATAGGTCCGGGCTGGAGCGGCCGCTCCCTGCGAAATGAGGCAGATTATCGCCCAAGCCTTGCTGGTTAAAGGCCTTGCCGCTCAGCACCAGTCCGAAGTGCGGACCTCTCATTTCCCGTCCGGAAGCCGGGTCGAATTCGAGGTGAACAATATCCCCGCGATTCGGCTTGACGGAAGGCTCGCAAGTCGTGCCTAGGTGGCAGAATGACCAGGACAGCGCCTGAATATGGGTTATGCTCAAGCAGCATCTCGCACGACGGTACATAAGCCATCAGCCGTTCTCCAGTCACCATGAGTCGAGGGTTGGGATGAGATGCCGTCCGTTGGCGCTCCGGCCATCGCGTGGGTCAAAAAGCTATGGCGAGCGCGTTGGCTTGAGCGTCATCGCGACAAATTCGGCCATGTCCTTCCTAACTTGCGTCGCTGCTGCCTCGTTGTATGCCAGGGTCGTGCCGCGTTCAACGCAGGGGTCGCTGTATGAAAACGGCTGCTTGGTTTTGGCATTAACGAACTGCCCGTGGTCTCCTTCCTCCACTTGACAGTTTCGGGTCGTCAGCGCTTGTGGCAGCACTCGCGGCGGATTGTACGCTCGAGCGTCGAATGTATGTCCAGCCCCCTGGTACTCGATAAGCTGAACGTCTTTACCCTTGGCTTTCAGCCTGTCAACGTAGTCCCGGCATGCCCCAATCGAGGTGTAGTTATCGGCAGTCCCCATAAACACACGCACTGGCTGCGCAGTGAGGTCGTCATCGTCGCGGTACCGAAAGTTACAGCTCGGATAGAAAGCAACAGAGGCTGCGAAATGGGCCTCTGACGCAGCTGCATGCATGCGCTGAAACCGCATGAGGCTCGCGTAAAGCGTACTGTGGCCGCCTCTGGAGAAACCCATCAGCATCACACGCGTTGCGTCGATTCTCGGATGTTTTACCAACAGCGCGAGCGCGCGGTACGCATCCTCCGTTTGCGCCAGTTGGCCGAGCCGCGATGGGTCGTCGTTCGTGTTGACGATACCGCGACTCGTGAAGCTGTCGACGACGAAAGTCGCGACGCCCATCGCAAGCAAATCCCGCTCCCAATCGAGGACAAGGCCGCAGGCGCCGCACGCCCCATGCAGCAGAACGACGAGCGGGAATCGCTCGTTGCCCGCGCGCGGCAGGCGCAGTTCGCCGGCGATGGTCACCGGCTTGCCGTCCTCGCGGCCTGTCAAGAATTCCTGGTCGGTCAGTGTCAGCGACTCAAAGGGGGTGACTTCCATACGCGCAGCCTGTGCGTGTACGGTGTCCGGCAGCAGAGCGATGAGTAGGCAGAACGCATTGAAGACAACGTGCCAAAAACCGGTGCGCGGAAGCATGACCTCCTCCTTTTTAAGCACGTGTTGGTTGATGACCTTGTGGCAGCAACGTAGACCGGTTGTGGCAACTACTGAGGCCTGGCAAGCAGCCAAGCCAACCTTGGCCAGGCGGCGGTGCTCGGCACCGCCCGATGACCTTACGACCCGAGTGGTACTCGCGGTTGGCAAGCCCTACGAACCCATCGTGATGAGAAGCGTCACATCCTTCGGGATAGTCACCGCCTTGTGGCCCGGCACGCCCTTCGGGATACTGGACGTGCTGCGATAATGAATCGTGGTGCATGCTGGGGGCAACTGAACAACCGTCCCATCTCGGCTGACCAAAGCGAGATTCTCATTTCTTGATGTACACGATATACAGGACGATTTCAGTGTCCCCCAAATTCTTGAAGATGTGCGGCGGGCCGGCATCGAAGGACTCTACGTCGCCAGTCTGGTACTGGCCAACCTCTTTTCTGCCATCGGCGTAAATGCGCTGGAATTTGCCGCCCTTGATAGCGCGCACGACCCGAAACGGGCGAGCGATGTTCGGACTTTCCGCTCCCGGCTTGAAAGTGTTCTCGGCTACTTTCACTCTTTCATTATCGACAAACACTTTCTGTTCCATTTTCGGCGCTCCAGTCTCCTGCGCCCGGGCCGTACCGCTCCCGAATACCAGCGCAAAAGCTGATAACAGTCCGACGACCGTGTTCCTTGTTGCCTTCATTTGCTCCTCCTTTTTTCTTCGACCGGTTCAGTAAGGCAAACGTGCATCGCGGCGCCGGAACCACTGGCCACACGCGGCGGGCCTACCGACTCGGAACGCAAAACATACCAATTCAGCGGAACGCGAAGCCTCCCTTGATATTGGCCGGGCTTCAACCGAAGAGTAGAAGGTTCGAACTGAAAAGCAAACAAATTGGGGCCGTCAACGGCTCAGAAACCAGACTGCGCACATCCTCTGCACAGGCGTGACGTTCATGTTCCAGAATATGGTTGGAGCCGATAGCGACGACATAAATCCCAGCGCCAGCAATGCGCTCCTCGGGGGGATTCCACACTGCTTCCTAAAAGTCTCACCGTCCCGCCGGACTGCAATCTTGCAAACGGAAAGAATCGCACGGCGGAATTCCCTTCACGCGCTGCAGCGGCGTATGCGGGTTAGCGCGCGGAACAACGTCGCTGTGCGCGCGGCAGTTTAGTTCATGACGGCCGATGGTGATACTGAGGAGCCTATGCCAGGGCCACCAGCGGCACGGGAATTGCGGTAACCAGGACACGGACTGCACCGACCTGGGTCGCAGCCGGTCGCTCTGCACACGGAGGAGCCCATCATGCGAGTTGCTACGAAAGGAATCTTGCTTGCTTCGGCGTTAATGTTGAGTCTGTCGGGCGCCTTCTACGCGCAGGGTGCGGGAACAACTGGTGGCGGGGGCGCCGGTGCAGGCCAGGGTGGCACTGGAATGGGAACCCCGAATGCAAGCGGAACGACAGAGTCACCATCTGGCGCGTCGGGTGCAAACACTATGGGAAAGTCAGGTGAAATGTCGCAAAAGCAGATGAAGCCGAAGATGCAGAAAAAGGGGGGAATGGCTGCGCCAGCCTCCGACAGTGGCGGAATGAAGAAGGCTTATTAACGGCGGTGATGTTTGAGGCGTACCCTGCAATCTGCATGGTCAGGCTCCCGGTCAGGGAGCGTTATGCTGCCGGTTGCCGGGGAACGCAGGAGAGCGTCCGGAACGTCAGATGCCGGCAGCTTTCACATATTCGCCGACGTTGAGTTGGTCTGTTCTGTCGTCAGCGCCTGCGTCTTCTGCCATCGAAAGGGTCGCTGTACAAATTGATGAGTAGCTGGTCGTGGGGAACCTACCAGGAGCCATGCAATGGATAACGATTCGCGGGAAGAGAAGATTCGTGAAAGAGCCTATCAGCTCTGGGAAAAAGACGGCAGCCCGGAGGGACGCGCTGACGAGTATTGGGAACAAGCGCGGTTTCAGA
Organism: Paraburkholderia sp. WC7.3g; assembly: GCF_050436345.1. Lineage (NCBI taxonomy): Bacteria > Pseudomonadati > Pseudomonadota > Betaproteobacteria > Burkholderiales > Burkholderiaceae > Paraburkholderia > Paraburkholderia sp. WC7.3g. The sequence goes on along the minus strand of NZ_JBNDMA010000002.1, from coordinate 3,681,665 downwards.
TAGATGAGGAAGAATCGGAAGCCGACGGCAACGGAGACGGCCCGAAGGGCCGGCTGCCAGGGTAACGAAAACCGGCTAGCGCTGAGGAGTAGCCACGTCGTTGAGTGCGTGGCCGAGCCATAACGCAGGCCATTACGTTCCTCTTGCTGGCGGACGGTACGGCGGCGCGCTGCTCGCATGGTATTCCTTCGTTGCCGCTGCGTGTGACCGCGACGACAGTCCAGCCAGGCGCCGCCTATACCAAGCCTCGCGTGACGGGGAATCTCGGCGCTTGGTGCAGGGCGGCGCTCTTGCGCCGACTCCGACCTGAAAATACGATGCCCAACGGACCGGGAATCGTGCGCCACCAGCACACAGATTTCTTCCTGGACCGATTTGATATTCGCAGCCTGCTTGCCCTTCGGACCCATCTTGACGTCGAAGCTCACCTTCTGATTCTCTTGTAGCGACTTGAAACCTTGCCCACTGATTTCCGAGAAGTGGGCAAACAGGTCGTCCCCGCCGTCGTCCGGCGTGATAAACCCGAAGCCCTTGCCGTCGTTAAACCACTTCACTGTTCCGGTTGCCATCATCCGTTCCCAACAAAATTTGAAGAGCACACTTAATTCGGTGCACATGACCCTTACATGCATTGACAGGGGCAGTTAGCGCTTGGCGCTCAAACGCAGGGCCTGACCGCTATTCATAATTCGACAGTGAAGTTGTAGCCATCCTGCAGGATGGGGGGCAATCCGGGTAAAACGCCCTGTCGGACTACGCGATAACGCGCGAGTAGTGCACCACCAGTCCTCTCACCGCCTGTGTCGCGTATCGCGCAAAGCGCGTCGCAACGGGGTGACGCATTCTGAGGTGGCAGCTTATAGTAGAAACACGGCCGCGTCAGTGGCCAGGCGCCCCTTCTGTCACGGGACAAAACATGTTTTACGGGGAAACGTACGATGGCGAACTCGACTGTTTCGGGTCACGCGACGCAAGAGCATACGCCAGCGTCACTGCAGGTGCTTGCCGACTATCTTGAGCTGGCGCTCGACGATGGTGAGAGCGTGGTCGTAATGCGGGACGGCACAAGCGTACGCTCCGTGTACATTGGTAACCCAACGGGTTCACTCGACGACTTGGTCGAGCATGGGACGGTCGCCGCGTACCTGGCGGGCGAGATGCTCGCGTTGACGGAGGCCGGCGTGAATCGGATGACAGCCAATGGCGAGACGTATCGGTTCACGCGAAGTGTCAGGTACATCGCCGACCGACAGGTTGTGGTTTTCGCGCCGACGTGAGTTGGGCGCCTCCAGCCGGCGAAAGGGCCGGACGGCCGAAGAAGCCCGGAGACACATCCGCTCTGACTCCGCGCGTCTGCCGGCGTGAACACGAGGCGCGACGCTCAAAAGGCCGCCGTGCCGCGATAGTCAGGCAACAGAACAGAAATATAGTCCCCGCGCAACGGAGCGCACACCTCTGCGAGCCTGTTCGCCACGCTGGCACAATGCCCTCGCTGCTACGTCCTTGCCTTGACACCTGTGCCGGCGGGCGGGACACTCAGCCCGGGTCGTTGTGCGGCCGACGTCTTGCAAAGCGCTGGGTAACTCAAACCTCTGAGATTCCAATCTGACGGGTTACGTCGAACGTCGACTGGAATATAGACCGCGAAAAAGGAGAAGCTCTATGGCGCATGCACTGTCATTTTCGCAACTGTATTCAGACTCGGTCGGCGAAAGTCATTTTGCGTCGGTTAGCATCGAGCTGCTCACCCGCAACTTCGCGCCGCCCGCAGAATCCTTTGACGTGTCGGATTTCGCGGCAGCGACCCGCTACGGATTTGTGCGGCTGCCGAGCGGATGGGTCGGCGACCTTCATCCTTCGCCCATGTGCCTGTGGGTATTTTTTCTCAGCGGGGAGATTGAGTTCGAGGCCAGTGACGGCGAGCGACGTCGCGTCGCGGCAGGAGCCGCGATACTGCTTGAGGACACGACCGGCAAGGGGCATCAGAGTCGTGTCATCGGCGACGGGCCAGCGCTTCTCGCCGTGGTTCAACTTTGACGTCGTGGTTCCCTTTGGCAGGGGCGCGAGCCCGAGCCGTCGCGGTTAAGTCGTGCTCGGGAAGGTGAGGTCCGAGCCGTGGTTGCGCGCTGTATCCCACGGTCGAGCCGCCCTGAACCGGGCGAGGGCCACTTCCGACACGTGCGCGACGCCACGCATGAAGCTGAAGCGCCGTTTGCTTGTCAGCAGAGCGGATAGCGAATAGATACGGGCAGGTTAGTCAGGGACGCTGCTGTGGCGAATTCGAGTATCCCGCGAGCAACTTGAGTACAAGACTCCGGACAGCGAACTCTAGAGAAGGAAATGCAATGTCCCAAAGTATTCTGATTGTTGAAGACGAACCCGCTATTGCCGAACTATTGACCGTCCACATAAAGTACGCAGGCTACCATCCGCTGCCAGCACGGGATGTCGAAGGAGCGAACGCGCTGGTATCCGAACGGTTGCCCGACCTCATCGTCCTGGACTGGATGCTACCTGGCACATCTGGCCTGTCCTTCCTACGCAGGCTGCGTGCAGACTCGCGTACGACGGAGGTGCCGGTCATCATGCTGACGGCATGCACCGAAGAACGCGACCTGCTGGACGGTCTGGAGGCCGGTGCCGACGACTACATGTCCAAGCCATTCTCCCCGAAGGAACTGATGGCTCGTATCGGAGCGGTCCTGCGACGGCGCGCCCCCGAGCTTGCCAACCACGCAGTGACGGTAAATGGCCTGACGCTCGACCCTTCAACCCGGCGCGTCTACGTCGAAGACGATGGTGCGCAGCTTCCAGTGCGTCTTGGCCCGACGGAGTTCAATCTTCTGCATTTTTTTCTCACGCACCCGGAGCGCGTCCACAGCCGGACCCTGCTTCTGGACCAGGTCTGGGGCAACCATGTGTTTATTGAGGAGCGCACGGTCGACGTCCATATCAAACGACTTCGCTCGGCGCTGAAACCAGTCAGCTATGAAAGCAGCATCGAAACGGTGCGTGGAAGCGGCGACATGTTTTCCCGGACCTCCCCGTCTCAGCGCACGGAGACTGCGATATAGGCAACGAGATTGCCGTGGCACATCGCGCTGCCATCGCGGCGCGATATACACCGCAAACGGAACAAGGGCCTATTGAACCGCTCCGCGCGTACCTACATCATCACCAGCTACGCATATGGCTATAAACCCGCGACGCACGGCGAAGCATTCGAGCATCATCGTTCTGCAAGCGCGTCATCGATAAGCCGTCGGGCGGCACTAAACCCCGCCAGCAGGCCTTCAGCCTCGGTGGCGAAAGTCCGTTCGCCTTCGTCAAAGAGCCGCGCCGGGGGAAACTCGCGTCCGGACAGCTGATGTCGCACAGCAATCTTCACCACGAGACCTCCCGACGCGACTACCGAGCCCGCGACGACAGCGGCCGCCACCGACTCGACTTCAAGGGTCGCCTCGAAGCCCCGATAATCATATGCACGCCGCATAGCAACCTCTCATGACGATTAGTGCGTTCGTAGATTGTCGCGCTGTATGTGTCCGTTCGCCGGTCTCTAGAGTCGCTTGTTCCGAGTGAACGGCGGTGTGGGCGCCGCCGCCCTGTCACTATGAGCTTTGGCGTACGCGGTGACAAATTTGAGCACTGGCCTCGTGCCGGGCATGCCGCCAACAGAGCCGGAACTTGGCCTGCACGACGCAGGAATCCTCCCAGACCGCAACCACTAAAGCCGGACCACAATAATTTCTGCGCTCTCTCTACAGGGGCGTACTGTCCGAACGGGCGCAGGCGAGCCTTCCTTAGGACATCAGCGAATCCGAAGCCGATTCAATTGGCGCTCCCCGGTCTCAGGCGTATCCGAAGCGGAGCGTGCGGGCGGCTTCCACCCGCCCGGAAGTACGGTGGCAATTGCGTGCTTCATGATGGATTGCGAGCCTCTGGTCGACCCCAGCTCGACGGTGTAGCGGTCGAATGATTCGATTTTTCCGGTCAGACGGATGCCGCTCTTGAGAAAGACGCTTACAGCTGTCTTGTCTCTGGACAACATCTGGAGAAACCCGTCTTGTACGGAGGATGGAAGGACCATCAGGAACTCCAGCGATATGGATGTGAACAGTCGATGGTAATGCGGCTGCGGCATTCCATCAGGGCGAGTACGGCGAAATGCCGATGTCTAACGGCTGCCCTCTCACAAAGCTGACCCGGTCAGGGTGAATTCAAGTCTCTTTTCTCGACCACGGCATTGAAGGCTTCCCGAGCGTCTTTCAGTTCCTGCATTGCCGCCGCGAATCTGGCCAGTTCCAGCGTCGATGGTTGCTAATTTTGGTCTTCTACGTAGTGCGCTTCCAGCCTTAGTGACGCGGCTTGTACTTAGCGCGCGGCGCTCACCACGCGCTCAAGGGCGCGTGCCTCCGCCGAGACCTTTTTTCCTTCATCGTCGTTGTTTCCAGTGACCGGGCGCGACCACCGTCCGAGCCCGTCGGTCGGCGTTATGAGCGATGCTTCCCCCGACACTGCTTGCATTGGAAGCGTTGCAATGCGCTGACTCTAAAATATGCGTCGCATTCAATCGGTGCGAATCATCACAGTTGGTGCTGCGGGAGCTGTTATCTGCCCGCAAAGTCTGCTGCCGACAATACTATCGGTACGCCGGCTCTCTTGAGCATCCTTCGTTCAACGGTCGCCGTAATGCGCTGTTGTCCGTCGGCGAATGCTGTCAATACGCGCGCCTCGGTCGCGCCTGCGGGCAACCAGAAATGCTGTTGGAGCGCGTCGCGGCTGATTGAGCATTGCACCGACTGGTTGCGAACAGATACAACAAAAACAACCGCTTTTCCGTCTGATGAAAGGCAGGGTGCTGCGGCGAGGGTGTCGTCCATGGTTGTATCGATTCCTTATTGACCAAAACGCAGGTTTGCCGCTGGCGCCACTGGAGTAGCAGGTCAGTCATAAATCAAACGGGCCCCAGGGTAGGCTGTCGAGTCGGTTCGTTAAGCGGAAGCGTCACCGCAGCCCATAGGGTAGCGGGCGCAGTGCAGTCAGGATGGTTCGCAGCGGCGCCTGTCCCGACCCGATAGCCTGGGACTTCCTCCCCTTGTAGTTGCTTTTGCAACCCATTCGCGACTTCGATGGCGTGGTGCAATAGAAACTCCGCAGTGGCTCTGGATGAGGTGAGTCCACCTACGTGTGCGAGCCCCTCTGGCGGTTGGCTAAACTCATCGATTGCTCCGGACTGGAGACTGGCACTTCAGGCCGGAAGGCATCGATGCTTTCCAGCAGTCTCTGCAGTCGTTGTTGTTGGTTCGGTAAGAGTCCCGGCGTCGCAAGTGCCTGAAGCACTCGCCCACGCCAGTAAGTTCTGGAGAAGAGAGAATCCGCGCCTTCTGCGCCCAGCACCTGCTCGAGATGCGCTATTGCGGCGTCGATGTCGCGGAACGTGTAGGGGCTTTTGCCCGTCGAACCTCTGTCGGTGGCGGTCATTGCATGCGCTCTGATTTACCTGCTTTTTCTGTCCGGCATGTGCACGGAAGAACGGTGGCACTCAACTGTTCTGCTATAAAAAATATATCAATTTTGTCGAAAGTTGACATCAAGCAATACAGCAAGCGGGCTGCTGAAATAACCCAATCGCACGGCACCATGCTGCAAGCAAGTATGGTTAGCTCCCGGTTTCCGGCGGGGAACATGTGCCATGTGCCGTCGTCGTGCCGGAAGAAAAAAAGCGCAACCGAAGCTTCCGGTCGCTGTGCCTCAACGCGCACATAGCGCCGCCGGCTAGTGCCAGTGCGACTGAATCGGGTTACCCGAACCGGCGTCGCGGCAGCTGGTGTCAGCCACTTTTCAACGAGGAACCGCAGGGACCTTTCTGCTGTTCTTCATCCGCTCCTCCGCAGCTTCGTTGCGGTCGTCCCGGCGTTGCCATGCAGCATTCGCCTGGATGAACCTTCGGCCGCGAGAAATGTGGTCGCGTGCCGTGTTTGATGCCGGACGAAATCAAACGAAGCTACGGCTGGTGACCTGCGCAACTTTTCCTGAAAACTTCTGGCTCAAGAGACGAGTTTCGTGACAGCGTACGAGGCGTGCTGGGGGCTCCCGGGCGCGACAGGCCACCGCCCGAAAAAAGCGAGCCGGGGCTCCCGTGGTAGATTTGACGGGCGGTCGACCGGGACAGGACGCTATTACTTCTTGCCGGTTTCGACCGGTGCCGGAACCTTTTAAGCCCGCTTGGTCGAAGCCGCCGCCGCGCTGATGTTGCTTTCGACGAGCTGCACCGCCTGCTTTGCGGCCTTCCTCGCAGTTTCATACGTTGTGCTGACCGTCTCGTTTGCCGTGTTGATAAACGTCTTCCATGCCGCGACAGCGTTTTCGCTGCCTGCAGGCGCTTTTTTCGCAAGGCTGTCGACAAAGGCCTGCGCATCTTGCTGGTACTGCTTGCCTTGCGCTTCGGCAACCGCCGCGAATTCGGCCTGGGTGCTGGAGATGATTTCGTAAGCGTGGCGCCAGTACGACTGGGCTTTTTCCAGGATTGGTTGAGCCTGGCTTGCCTGTTGTGCGAACAACGCCTGCGGGGCTCCAGCTGAAAACGCCTTGACCAGGATTTCCTGATTATCGCCGAGGCTTGATTTGACCGCCTGCATGTTCAGTTCGACCAGCTTCTCAACGCCGGCGAAAGCTTTGTTCAGGTGTCCAAACGTTGTGTCAACACCGGCTTTTTGTGTGGCAACAATTTGTTCCGGGGTAAGACCGCTCATCACTAACTCCATGGAGGGTGAAGTGACCGTCGTCAGCAAGTCCGATGAATGAAATCGCGAACCATAGGTCACGAAAAGGAAAGATTGGCGCAATGCAGCAGCATCCCATTCTATGGGGGAGCGCGTGAATGTCAATCCATCGCAGCGACGCGTGGTACGTGAGAATCAGGTCAAATGCCCCGTTGATATGGGTGACATACGGATTCCAGGGGAAACCCTGGAAACATTCCCGGACGCCGGCAAAATGTCAGAGGCGGCTTTTGCCGGGATGTGTGCTGCGCTGCAAAAGTGGCGCAATCCAGGCCGGAGCCGACGATGAGTGCTCCGAAATTGCGTGACGAAAGTCGTTGCCTGCGCATACAGTTCGTCATCGGAAAAGCCGAAGCACGGACTCGATGTGGCACAAGGCCTCGCGAAATTTATTTTTCGTTTGACACCAGTGTGCACGCGAAGGAATAGTTGTACCGCGACTCTCACGGTAGTCCGGTCGTCATGCAGCGTCACGGCAGAGTGCAACCTGGTGTCACGAGGCTGTCATGGCGGACGCATAGATTCATTTGGCATCGAGAAGAATCGGTGATGAATCGCATAAAAAATAAGCTGAGAGACCTTAAGAAGATGAATCGGGCTACCCTAAATATCGACCATCTCGAGCGTACTGCCGGGAATGACCGCCTCAGGCGCGCCTTGGCCGCACGGCTCGACAGGGCATTCAAACGGGCCGGCTGCAGTTCGGCGCGTGCAGCGAGATGGCTGGGCGTGAGCGAATACGACGTGCAATATTGGCGACGCGGAATCAGCGTCGTGCCGCTGAACGTTTGTATGCGTTTGGCCACCGTCCGCCATCTCGACGTTCACAGGATTTGCACCGGGCAGACCCAGGTCGCCTGATTCGCATCTTGCTGAAATCGCAGGATACGGAGGCGGTGTCACGTGGGGCTTCATACGTTCTGAAGCTTGCCCATCGGTCGGCATCGCGCTCGCGACGACGCGCCTGCCGGTATCGCTGAGCGGGGTATCGATGTGAGACTAGCGAAACGCAACCGGGCGTCTGACGATGTCCTATGCACCAGTGATTACGAGGATGGAGCTGGCGCGTGGCGCTTCACATATTGCGAGCGCGCTACACGAGGAAACTGTGCGGGCGGCGGTCAGGAAGACCATCCTTCTGTTCGATGTCTTGCATAGACGCGGACACGTGTAGTCGCGCCAGCCAGCGTGACTACTGCCGCAAAGCCTTGGATGTGTTCGGTGTAACAGGAGGCGATTCTCGCAGTTGCTGTCTCTGCCACATTCTCATCTGGCACGCGACGCGGTCGCAAACCGTATCACCAGCCATCGGCGTCTTTCGGGGAAAAGTGGTGTTCGCGTTTTCATGGGGTGCGTCACGGTCTTCAGCGCACGCCAGCCAACGTGAGCTGTGTCGTCCGGGGCGCCTCAACGGGTAAGCGTCTTATTTAATCGTTCAGCCCGTCGAGCAACGTATGTACCACGCTTGCGGCGGCGGAAGTACACGACGCAGGCGGTTGACAGCGCAGAGGCAAACTATCCGAAGATTCTATGGAGCTGACGATGGCCACAAGCCGCAACTCTGCATTGAAGAGAATCAACCGGTCGGAAATTCCCGGGACGGGCGACAAACTCGGACCCGCACTCGCGCCGGTTGCAGTCGCGTTTGCAGGGGAGCTCGCGGTCCTGTTGGCGGCTGTCCTGGGTGGTCGAAAGAAAAGAACGCTCGACCGACTTTCGCAGGCTCTCAGCGACGCCGTTCCCGAGTTACTTCGACGTGTTGTTGCGGAGGAATTGCTCGCAGGAGGAGAGGCGGAATCAGAGCGTTGCGCGATGCTCGTCGCCGCACTACATGCGGGCGCGACACCTGCGCCCCGAATATCCTGCGGGCAAATGCCGGGAGCCGATGCAGACCGGAGCACAGACTGAATGTCGACAGAGTCGGTTGCGTCCAGGCAGAGCGGGCCGCCACTTTAATCCCGTCATGAGCGTCGAGCAAATGATTGGAAGCCCCTTCTTCCTGGCGACGGCTAGTCCCCGTTATCAATCGGCAGGCCCTGGTCTTGATAACACCGGACTCGCTCGTGGTGGTATGGCGTGGCGCGATCAAATTTGAAGTGCAACACCTTGCTCGTGTAAGGTGTGCCAATGCAAAAAAGAAGTTACCAACAACTGCAGCCTGAAGAACGCATGACGATTGCAAGCATGAAGCAGCAGGGTTCGAGCGTTCAGGTCATCGCCCGAACACTCGGGCGCGCGGCGTCAACCGTGAGCCGCGAGCTGACCAGGAACACGTGTTCTGCCGTGGGCTATGCGTCTGCACCAGCGCAGGCGCTCAGCACGAGCCGACGCGAGGCTGCGCGCCCGTGTCCCAAGCTGCACCCTCAAAGCGTGTCGTGGCGCGTGGTACTCACCCTGCTGGAATGGAAGTGGTCGCCCCAGCAGATCTCAGGTACCCTCAAGCGCATGTGGCCCAACGATCCGACCCAGCATGTCTCGCACGAGACCATCTACACCGCCATCTATGCCCAGCCACGCGGCGAGCTGCGCCGCCAGCTTATCGCCTGTCTGCGCCACGGCCACAGCACGCGTATGTCACGCAAGCGGGGCACTGACCGGCGCGGCCAGATCCCCGACATGGTGAGCATCCATGTGCGCCCGCCTGAGGTCGATGACCGGGTGATGCCAGGCCATTGGGAAGGCGACTTTATCAAGGGTGCCGGCAACCAGTCTTCCGTCGGCGTGCTGGTTGAGCGCACCAGTCGCCTGGTGCTGCTGGCGAAGATGGACGACGCCACCGCCGCCTCGGCCCTGGCCGGCTTCACTGCGAAGCTGAATTCGATCGCTGCGCCCCTGCGCCAGAGCTTCACTTACGACCAGGGCAAGGAAATGACCCGCCATCAGGAGCTCAGCGCCGCCACCGGCGTGCGCGTGTACTTCTGCGATCCGCACAGCCCCTGGCAACGCGGCACCTGTGAGAACACCAACGGGCTGCTGCGTCAGTACTTGCCAAAAGGCACCGACCTCTCGATCTACAGCCAGGACGAACTCGATGCCATCGCCGACAGCCTCAACAGCCGACCGCGTGCTACGCATGCATTTCATTCGCCATTCGAGGTGTTCGAACGTATGCTCGCAACCGCTTCCATAACTTCAGCTTCCGTTCATTAACCCGCTGTTGCGCTTCACCTTTGAAACCGCCCTTCAATCCCACCCGGACGCGTGAAGCTACCCGAGCAACGTTGTGGCTCTTCAGGATGGTTCGGATTCTCCTTTTTTACCCGTACGTATGCGGCACCACATACGAACAATCTTTTTTTGTTTGACGCCGGTGTACACGCGATGGAATAGTTGTACCAGCAACTATCACGCAGTCCGACTGGCATCCAGGGCGCCGGCGAGAGGTCTACATGGCGCCATGGGGCCGTCATGACAAGCACGTAGATTCGACCGGCACCAAAAGAGTCAGTGAATTGCATAAAAATAAATTCTGAGAGAAGTTAGACAAGATGAATCGACATACCCAAAGCATGGGTCTACTCGAGCGCAGTGCCGGGAATGACCGCCTGAGGCGCGCCTTGGCTGCACGCCTCGACAGGGCATTGAAGCGGACCGGCATCAGTTCGGCACGCGCAGCTAACTGCCTGGGCGTGAGTGAATACGACGTGCAATATTGGCGACGCGGTATCACCGTCCCGCCGCTGAACGCTTGCATGCGTCTCGCCACTGTCCTCCATCTCGATATTCACTGGCTTTGCACAGGGCAGCCTCATGCCTCCTGATTCGCATCTCGTGGGAATCGTGGGCCAAGGGAGTTTCTCTCCCGTAGATGCCCATACGTTCTGATGTTCGCAGCTCAGTGAGCGTCGCGCGCGCAATGCTGCACCCGCGTGCGTTTCCTGAGGCGGCACAGCAGGCATTTTCCGCAGAACCCGGGGATATCGATGTGAAGGCAGTTAAACGAAACAGGGCGTCCGACGAAGCACTGCGCCTGAATAAATACGAGGTGGAGTTGGCGAGGGGCGCTTCACATATCGCAAGCACGCTGTACGAGGAAAGCATGCTGGCGGCGGTCAGGGAAACCATTCTTCAGTTCGAGGCCCCGCACGGACGTGACGACCTGATGACCTTTGCGCATGCCCTTCTCAGAAGATTGGAACTGCGTGAGAAGCCGGCGGCGGCCAAGGTACTCCATGACTTTATAGAGTGTGGCCGTTTGCCAGAAGAGATACCCAGCACGCCGCCCAGACCTGTGTCTGCTCGCAAGCCCGTCGCCCGCAAAGTGGACGGCACGGACTCACGGAAGTCTGAGGCACGCGTAACGGCGAAAGGCGCGTGAATTCAAGCGAGCCACAGAGCCCGGAACAGCTTGGCCGACAGGGGCAATCGCACCAGGCGAAGTTCGGCGCTGTTTTCCCATTGGCGCTGGTTGGTACTGCATCGACAACGAACACGAGTGCGTGAGTAGTCGGGTCGAACGTCGCAGCCGCGATGCAGCCCAACGTGCCAGAAGGAAGAGGATGCGTAGCTTCCTTCTCGCAGGAGAGATGTCGGTTGCGGAAAAATGGCGCGAGACATACTGGCAACGAATTAACCGAAAGGGCTGCTTTTTGAAACCGCCTTGCTGCCTGTCAATGACCATGAAGTGGTTGCGGGTTCGACCTCAAGACGAGGGGTTACCGCAGCCGGCAACGTCGCTAGACGGGGCGGCGTGGCGAGTAGAAGCGTCTTTAATCCTTAACCGCAACAACAGCCGGGGGAAGAGCATGTCAAAGCGAATCGCTTACGTAACTGGGGGCATGGGTGGAATTGGCACAGAAATTTGTCAGCGGTTGTTCAAAGACGGATTCACGGTCGTCGCCGGTTGTGGGCCCAACTCGCCCCCCCGGCGGGAAAGATGGCTGAAGGAGCAGGAGGCGCTGGGATTTTCCTTTACCGCTTCGGAAGGGAATGTTGGTGACTGGGAGTCCACCGAGGCGGCGTTTGCCAAGGTGAAGAAGGCCGTCGGAGAGATTGACGTGCTGGTGAATAACGCTGGCATTACGCGGGATGGAACGTTTCGCAAGATGTCCAGCGAGAACTGGAACGATGTCATTGACACGAACCTGACGAGCCTTTTCAACGTCACCAAGCAGGTCATCGAAGGGATGGTTAGCAGGGAGTGGGGCCGGATAATCAACATCTCGTCCGTGAACGGGCAGAAGGGGCAATTCGGTCAAACCAACTATTCGACTGCCAAGGCGGGCATTCACGGCTTCACGATGTCGCTTGCGCAGGAAGTGGCGACCAAGGGCATCACGGTGAACACGGTCTCGCCGGGCTACATCGGAACGGATATGGTTCGGGCGGTGCGTCCCGAAGTGCTGGACGCCATCGTCCAGAGCATTCCGGTAGGCCGTCTCGGCGAAGCCAGCGAGATTGCTTCGATTGTTGCCTGGCTTGCCAGTGACGAATCAGCCTTTGCGACAGGGGCTGACTTCTCGCTGAACGGCGGTCTGCACATGGGATAGGAACAGTCGCAGAGCACACGGATGTCCGCATCAAGGCGCAGGCCGCGACTCTCTAGAAGGCGTCGGGGCATCCCGGCGCGTGGCGGGCAACAATCTTTCACGAGGCGCAGTCCAGGGTGGTTTCGACATGCATCGGACATATGGCTACAAGAATTTCATCGTCGACGTGGAGACCGAGTCCACTGACGGGAGCCGCAGCGGCACCGTTCTTTCCGTGCCAGGCGGGTACGTCGCCGTTGTGCGCATATCTTCTGCCGCGAGTCCTGCGCCAGTCGAGAAATTGCGCGTCACCAGGGACGATGGCAGCCCGTTCGTTACGGAAGCGGAAGCCCTGATGCGTGGCTATGGCGTAGCCCAGCGCATCGTCGACGACATGATAGCCTTGGCCAAGCCTGGGCCAAAGCGTTGAGCAGGCCTTTCAGCGGGGCCCTTGAGCGTCATTCGCTGGTCCCACGGAAAGATGCGCAGAGCACGGCGCGAAGCGACAGCCGCGCAAGCTTCCATCTGCTCAGCAAGTGTGCGGCGCTATCGCTGCAATGAAACGGGTTACTCGCAAAACCCGCTGCACGATGAGCCGCGCTCCCATCGGACGCCGACACTGTAACGGTGAGAGGCAAGAATGAAGAAGACTATGGTGATTCGGCACGCTGAGAAGCCGGTCAAAGGGCTGGCAATGGGTGTCGACGAGCGTGGGGTAGGCGATAACGGACATCTGACTGTCAGGGGTTGGCAGAGAGCTGGAGCATTGGCTCGATTCTTCAGCCCGGTCACTGGAAATTTCGCCGAACCGCCGTGACTGACAGTTTCTGTAGTCTGTCGCAGAGAGGACGCATGCGCTGTCAATTGCTCAAGATTCGTTGCCCGCTTTTCTGAACGAAGCCAAGGAACGGCCGTCGTGTTCGCTGTTCCTCCGTGCGCCAATTTTCCAAGGGAGAAGCTGATGAATGCACGGACATTCGTGCCTCGCGCGCTCGTCGACCGCTCCACCGCGCTAATTTTCGCCGCCGAGGTGGTGAGCGTGGAGAAAATCGCGCGCTCGCGCGTGCTATCAAGCCCGCATCGGGCCTTTGAATAATCACTGCACGAAGTTTTGCCGTGCGACAAGTCTCTGTTTGCATCGCCTCTGTCACCGCCAAGACCACCTCCCAAGAAAGGGCGTCCTCGCGATTCGCATGCTCCAGGTCCGCGAAGAGTTCGTGCCAAAACTTACGTCCTCTATAGGAGCGACCGGGACCGCGCACGGCCCGCAAGTGTGCCAGCAAGGCCGCTGTGCGCGCGGCCTCAACTTGCGCTGCCTTCTTGACCGTCCGGGAACGGCCCCAAAGACCGCTTCGCCGGCTGACAATGGACGCGGCGAGGAAGGCCAACATCGTAACGATGACAAGCGTCTGATTGCTTTGGAGCAAATTTCCGTATGCCATACGTTCTGGATTCTTCCGGTAGGATTTTTTGCTGCAATGCAGCGAAGCCTCATTCTAGAGTTGCGCGCGTCGAAGTCAACCGGTGCGGCGATGCGCATCGGAGGCAGGTGACGCGGATGCCACGATGGCCGTGGCGCGTAGCTGTTTCGTTGGGAAATTCCCGGTCTCCGCATGGCCCTGGTTTTGAAGACGTCGAGAACAGTCGTCCTCTGGTCACAAATGACGCTGCGGCGGAGTGGAGACTGCTTTGCTTTCGCATGACGCGCGACACATTGCCGTAGGTCAAGCTGGAGTGACACCCGATGTGGGTGTTGGCGCCTACGTAATATTGACCCGCACGCCGGAAATCGGCTGACCAGCCGATTTGGCCGGGAATGGTTGGTGGCCGACTCGTTTCTTCGTTGACACGTTGCTCAGTCCAACGTTGGCAGACGGGACAAACTGGATTCGGCGAGAACAAAAGGGAGGAGTATGAGCTGGCAGGCAGGCGGTGAGAGGGACGAAAACATCGTCTCGGAGTTCAGACCAAATCCAGCCCATGACATGCTCGTCGCATCTCTTTGGTCGCATTGGTCCGGCGCTGGCGACGCGGAATTGCTGTCATTTTGCCGCGATAACCGACGAGCCGCCGCCAGAAATCACGGCGGCGGGCCATGACCGTTGCATCATCCCAATCAAGCCCGAGAACATCGACGCGTGGCTGAATCCAGATGCTTCTAACCTGGCGGCACAGTACGCCATTCTCGATGACCGAGACCGGCCGTACTATGAACACAGGATGGCGGCATAAGCGGTCTCGTCGTTCTGCGCGTTCAGCTTTCCTTTTGGTCTTTGAAGGGAGTTTGCCGGCAACCGCTCTTTGTATCGTCAGGAAGCTACGTAGTGGTCCTCCTTTAGAGAAGACAAGACCACGACCCCGACGCTTTTCGCCGAACTCAGAGCGAGAGCGGGCCGAACGCGAACCGGTAAGGTCCATCTGTTATCAGAGACGAAGCAGCCTTCCGCGCGTCGAAAGGAGTGGCAGCTCGACGAAAGCGCATGAGGACGGGCGGCATTATCAGAACACTGACGATAATGAAAATCGATGCAATCACATCCTTTGACGAAGCTGCGGGAATCGGAATGGGCCATAGCAGATACTCGAGTGCGATTCCTATCGCGAGCGCTGCCAGGTAAAACACCGGGGCCGGGACAAAAATGCCAGGCCCAGCCGCCGTTGCTTCCGGGTTCATAGTTCTTTCTGTCTCCTGTGCGGCCGAAGTATTAGCGGATGGCTGCTGGTAGCCTGCGGCAAGGCTTTTCGTTTTCGGGCGACCAGGTTGAATCCATTGCTGGCACCACCCAAGATGCCCATCGGTGTCCGAGCATTCCGTTGCCCTTGGTCATCGAAGCAGTTATTAAATATCAAGTGAGTCCACGCGACGTGCGCAGGACACCCTGAACTGGTTTGGCCAGCTCACTCAGTTCGGTTCGCCTGCAAGGACCGCGCTGGACAGTGGCGGTCCCCGGCGCGGCTCCTACGGGGCGCCTAATCGATTTTAGTCACTACGGAAGCCGTCCTTTTGAGTCATCTCCGTTCCTGTCGGGCCTCGGATTCTTCATCTTCTATCTGGGCCCGGGCTTGCTCCCAATACTCGTCGGCGCGTCCCTCTGGGCTGCCGTCTTTTTCCCAAAGTTCAAAGGCCCGCGCACGAATCTTCTATTCCCGCGAAGCGTTATCCATCGCATGACTCTCCAGTAGATTCTTCACGAGCAGGTACTCATGAACTCGCGCGGCCTACCGTTTCGACGACGGAAGGCGCCGGTGCAGACGCGAGTGTAGAAAGACCCGAGCCGGCGAGTGTATCGAAGCAATTGGCATTCGGGTCCTGCGTGGTGAGGCCGCCGCACGCACTTCGCGTTGACGCCGAATTTCGGCGCTTACTGGCGCGTGCCACTTTTCGCCTGGCGCTCTTGCTCGGCTCCGCATTGAAAGTACGATGCCCGACAAACCGGCCGCCGTACGCTGCAAAGAGGCAGACTGTCTCTTAGACTGGCTTGATGTTTGCAGCTTGCTTGCCCTTCGGACCCATCTTCACGTCGAAGCTGACCTTCTGATTCTCCTGCAGCGACTTGAAGCCCTCTGCCTTGATTTCCGAGAAGTGGGCGAACAGGTCTTCCCCGCCGTCGTCCGGCGTGATAAAGCCGAAGCCTTTCGCGTCGTTGAACCATTTCACTGTTCCAGTTGCCATCATCCGTTCCCAACAAAATTGAAGAGTGCGCTTCATTCGGTGCGCGTGAGTCTTACAACTACTGCAATGGCGGCAGTTAGTGCCTTACTGCTCAATCGCAGTGCTTGACGGTTATCCGAGACTCCAACAGTGGCGTTGCAGTCTGCTGTAGAGCATGGACAATCCGGGTAAAGCGCCGGTTTGGACAACTCGATATTGCGACAGGAACCCGTCGCGGCCGCATCGAGATACGTCTCAGCCGCAACACCAGAGCTCGTTCCGCCCAAGGCTGAACAAGCCGGCGCCGTCATCTCTGGCGGCGGGCTGTCTCGGGACAAACTGCACGCATGCACGCGCTGTTCATTTGTCGCACAGGTCGCTACAGGGCCCGGCATACCGAACATCCAGACATGAGCCGTCCTTGAAAACGAGTCGCTTCACTGTTCCGAAGTCTGTAACCCTCTGCACGGCATCGCGTTTCACGAAGACGCCTGGGCGCTCGTCGGGCAGAACCAGTTGCATCAGCGAGCCGAATTTTTGCATGGCATCGAAAAAGCTGGACTCGCGCGATGGCTCGGTCCGTCCTAACCAATAGACGATGGCGGCGCCGGGATTCTGGGCATCGCGTGCGAGGAACCTCAACTTCTGTTGGGTGTTGACGTAGGACGACGGTTCGATATCCGGCACATCACGCATTCGATTCTCCATTGTTTGGCCCGCGCGTGTTACGACGCTGCCGCGTGACGCAGACCTCAGGCATTCATGTCGACCCAGATTCGTCCCCAGTGGGTCGCATACTTCAACGCCTGCTCGTCGTCGAAGAAGTAGTCCAGGGCAGCGAATGTTTCCGGCGCACGGCCGGGTTTCTCGATAACAAGGTCTGCGGCATGCAGACCACCGTGTGCGGGACACGCGATAGCGATAAGTTGGTAGCCCCGATGTAACGTGGAAACGGCCGCCGTCATTGAGATATCTCCATTACATCTCCTTCATCGGCGCGAAAGGGTCGGTGACGCTTCACCATAATCGCGCGACGTCGCCGCAGTTCGTTGTCCGAACGGAACGCAACCATATTGAGATTTGACGCCGAAGGGGCATTCTGCGCGAAACGCGCGACAGCTAAAACCAGTGTTAACTCTACCTATTTCGCGACGGCACATTCATATTGGTGTCATCGGCACATCTGTCAGGCTAATTGGCATGCCGCAGCCGCCCAGCGAAGCGGGTTAATGGTGCGGCGGGCTTATCTGGAAGGGTGCGCCAGCGAGGTCATTGTTGTGGGTCGGCGCGGACAGGTTGAATTTTTGGGGCGGTTGGGCCGGCGGCAGGCTTCGATGTTCGGCATATCGCTACCGCCTGGTTGTATGTATTTCGAAGCGCGCGGTGACCCCGCAGCTGAAAGGCCCCGAGGTCCATCCCGTTGACATCGACGATGGCGCTGCCCGACAGGCCTGCAGATGGAAAACCCGACATCTTCCGCTGTGTCGAAATGCTCACCTTTACAGCGTGGGCAATCGCTCAAAGTAGTCAAAGCGGGCAAACGGCGGCGGAACCTCGGTCACTTCAAGCTCGTCGACCAGCGCTGCGGACATGCCGTCGATTAGCCAGGCGCACATGTTGGCAAGCTGTTCCGGCGAACCCTGCAGCATCACCTCCACCGAACCGTCCATGCGGTTACGTACCCAGCCGGTGACGCCCAGCGCCTGGGCCTGGCGTACGCACGCTTCCCGGTAGCCAATGCCCTGCACCGGACCACGCACCTGCACCAGCCGGGTCTCAAGCATCCCATCCTGGTTGTCAGTTTCCATGCGTGTAGTCCTTGAAAAGTGTTGGCGCAGCTTCGCCCGTCACTGAAGTGGCCCGGCTGCAATCGCATGCCTGCCTATCGTCTCCCGCAGGCTTTTCCTGGAAATGCCTGAAGAACGCTCTGTCCCGGAAATGCGGCTCAGGTACCGCAGCCGCGCTGCGCGAATGGATGCGTATTCGCATACAGCCACGTAACCGTCCAGCGGGATAGCGGTGTCCAGTGGCGCGGCGCCATGAGACTCGCCTTCCACGTTTGCCATCGGGCTATCAGGCTCACGAGCGCCGCATGACATCCGCCAGGTCATCGAGCGATAGTGGCTTGGTGAGATGGCAGTCAAATACCCGTTCGTCGGTCTGGAATCTGCTGGCGGCATCGGTGTAGCCCGTTAAAGCAACCAGCTTCGTCTGGGAGCACTGGGCCCGAAGGCGAAGCAGTTGCGCAAGCTCAAGGCCATCCATGCCGGGCATCGTGATATCAATCAGGGCAACGTCCGGAGTAAATGATTCCACTATCGAGAGCGCGTCGGGTCCGCTCTGTGCCCGCTTCACCTCATGCCCCTCGAGCTCCAGCAACGTAGCCAGCGCCTCCATGGTGTCCGCGTTGTCGTCGACAAGCAGGATACGACTCGACGCCATCGGGCGTGTCGCGGTCACGACAGGCTCGCTCGTGCTCTCGCAGACAATCGGGAGCTGCACGGTGACTTCCGTCCCTTTACCTTCGCCCGCGCTCGCAATGGTAACCGTGCCGTTGTGTGCGGCAACCAGATGCTTCACGACAGCCAGTCCGATTCCGAGGCCGCCTTCTGCATGCCCGCGTGCTGACGCCGACTGGGCAAACATGTCAAAGACGTGCGGCAGCATTGAAGATGAAATGCCCGCACCGTTGTCCGTCACCGTGATGACCGCAGTTCGGGGCGATGAGCCGCGTATCGATGCGATGCTCAGGTCCGGTGCCTTTACCGATAACGTGATGTCGCCGCCGGGAGGCGTGTATTTCACCGCGTTCGTCAGCAAATTCGATATGACCTGGGTGAGTCGGGCCGCGTCCGCATGAACGGTCACCGGATACGGGGGAACAGTGACATGCAGCTGGTGCGGACCATTATTGGCGTCGGCCTTCATCGCCGTCACCGCGTCGGCCACGATATCCTGGAACAACCCGTACGACGGGCGCACGGACAGTTTGCCATGCCTTATCCGGGACGCGTCGAGCAGGTCGCCGACGAGCCGTTTCAGTATCCGCATCTGTCTGTCAGCGATGCCCAATGCAGCTAACACGGCGGGATTGTCTGTCGCCAGCTTTCGTGCGGCCGTCAGGGCACTGTCGATTGGCGCGAGGGGATTGCGTAGTTCATGACTCAGGGTCGCAATGAAGTCGTCCTTGCGTGCTTCAGCCAGGGCCAGCGCATTCCTTGCTGCCTCCGCTTCTGCCGCCCGGGCTTCCGCATCAGCCTTCGCCCGGGTCATGGTGAGCGCGGCGCAAGTGAAGTTTGCAAGGCTGGTCAGGATTCTGCGGTCCTCCGCATCGAAAAGGTGTCCCCCGTCGTGGGACATGACCCACAGGGTGCCCCACGGCTCAGGTTCGCCCGGAATGGGTACAACCAGCTCTTCGATAATCTCCGGAGAAATGTGTTCCAGGGAGGCGAAGTGGCGCCGGGGAAACGAAAACAGCTGTCCCGAAGCCAGTTCGAGCGTCACGGCGCTCGGGCTGTCTGCAATCGGGATGGTGGTGTCCACAGCGGCAACGCATGCACCCGAAACCGCGACCCAGCGGAAGATGGGGGTGCCGTCGTTGTCCGTTTCCAGCAGGCCAATGCCCGCGCTGCCCGCTTCGCACAGACTCAGTGCCATATCCGAGAGCGTCTGCAGCATGGCACCGTCCGACGACGTCAGTGCCTGCGCCAGACGGTGCATCGCGCTGCTTTCTGCAGCATAGTCGGGTGGGCGATGCGCACGCATGTCGAGCGTTGGTGTGACAAGACTACCCTCATGCCGTGCGCGGTCCGCTGCCGATGATGCAGACAGTCCGGCCATATGGTCTCCACGGTCGTAACTGATGGGTGACTGATGGAAAATTTCCGTGCCGATTGAATTGTAGGCGCTGCACCACAAAGACCTGCGCAACAAGAACGCCATCCGGGATGCAGACAAGCCTGGGTATGACTATTGCCGCACTGAACAATACCGTTTCTGTACGAACGCGGCACCTGGATTGGCGACAGTACTGCTCGTTGATGACGACCCGAATATTCTGCGTCCGCGTCGACTGCTGGTGGAGCGGGAAGGATACCGCGTGCTCACAGCCGGCGATGGGGAGGCCGCGCTCGCCGTCGCTGCCATCGAGAGTCCCGGTCTCATAGTGACCGACTGGATGATGCCGCGCCTCGATGGCGTCGAATTGTGTCGACGCCTGAACACCATGGGTAAGTCGGGGGATATGCCGCAGAAACAGATGAAGCCGAAAATGCACAAGGGGGAATGAATGCGCCGGCCTCTGACAGCAGCGGAATGAAGAAGGCTTACTGACAACGATGTCGCTGCGGAGGCACGCTGTTTAACCTGCCAAATCAGCCGCGCGGTCAGGAGCGTAGTGCGGCAGGACACCAGCCACGCGGGATAGCGTCCGGAACGTCGAGTGTCGGCGCAAAGCGACAACAAGAGGCTCGTTGCGAGTATTACGCTGCCGTAGCTCCGCCTTCAATAATTGCAACTCGACCAAGCGGTCTATGGCGGCTCTTCGCCAGCGCCAAGCCAGTTTTCGTCACAACGGCAGCCGACCCTTCAGGTCGGCTCCGCTCCCGTCGGCCTCGGATTCTTCCTCTTCTATCTGTGCCCGCGCCTGCTCCCAATACTCGTCGGCGCGACCGTCGGGGCTGCCGTCTTTTTCCCAGAGCTCGTAGGCCCGTACACGAATCTTCTCTTCCCGCGAAATGTTGTCCATTGCACAATCCTCCAGAGGTTTTTCGCGAGCAGCTACTTGTGAAGTTGCTCAGCGTGCCAGTTTCACAGCGGAAGGCGAAAGCATCGACGCGAAAGCAGAAAGACCCACGCCGGCGAACGTGTCGAAGCAATTGGCGTCCGAGTCATGCGTGATGACGCCGCCGCCCGCTTCGCGTTGGTTTCGAATCTCGGCGCTTACTGGCGGATTTTACTTTTTCGACAGGCGCTCTTGGTCGACTCGGCCTTGAAAGTACGATGCCTGACGAACCGGCGCCATAGGCGGCAAAGAGACAGACTATCTCCTGGACCGGTTTGATATTAGCGCTTGCTTGCGGCCCCATCTTCACGTCGAAGCTGACCTTCTGATTCTCCTGCAGCGACTTGAACCCTTTTGCGCTGATTTCCGGGAAGTGGGCAAACAGGTCATCCCCGCCGTCGTCCGGCGTGATGAAACCCAAACCCTTGGCATCATTGAACCACTTTGTACCGGTTGCCGTCATTGTGTCCAAAATCGAAAAGGCTGGCGGCTTCAGATATCGCCGGTACCATCAAGCTTCAGATATCGCCGGTACCATCAAAAGACCTATCGCTGTGACAAGCCGAACCGCCTGCGAGGCCGTATCCGATGAGAACTGCCATGACATGCTGTCGTTTACGCCTGACCGGCGCATAGCCAGACGATGTCCACGTCGAGAAGTTCAGACAGGCGCGCACAATCCGTACTCTTCGGAACGGTAACTCCGGCGCGCCAAAGGGTCACTTCGTGTTCCGATACGCCGAGTGACCTGGCCACCCGACTGGAGGTCACCTTGGCGCGCTTGATGGTCATGTCCAGTCGTGCTGCGAAGGCCCGCCTGGAGCCGTTGTGTTTGAGAGTGTCTTGCAGATGTACATCAAGATTCAGACGACGATTCATGACGTGCAATGCTCCGTGTAACTCATCGTCACCAAACCTACGTACTTCAGGCTACGAAGGTGTGACACGACTTCGATGTTGATGCTTGCGGTCGAACGCCATCACTCGGGCTGGCATGTCGTTCGCGTGAACTTCACTGCACCTGAACGCCCGTTGCGGCGCGTCTTCCCCGCTCTGAGTTAACGCTTTAAATGCCCGGTGTAATCGACACGGATACCGTTTTCCCTATCCCGTACGCGGACAGCAACGCTCACAGACGTAGGTCCGTCGGAAAACTTACCCGAAGGTCGGCACCTGTTCGTGCGTCACCGGCTTTGGTCACCAGCGGGTCCCGGAAGTTCCACTGGCGAAATATCTGCTTGCGTGGAAAAGAGAGCGGCGTGCTGTTCCACGACCTCGTCACACATCGCGATGATGGTCTCCGGCGAAAGCGCCATCGCAATAAGGGCGCAGACGCATCCGGCAGGTGGCGGCGAGAAAAGAAACACCCTTCTTCAAGGGTGCCCCGGATAGGCAGATTCAATTGGCGCCCCCGCCGCTACCGCCCTGTAATTAAATTTTCGTCGTTTGCAGCTCCTGCATCTGTCGACGTCCGCAGAGCACCCTTACGCAGCCCAGCGCTGAGGACGTTGTACGGGCTCGCGGCCGAGACCAATACGCCTGCGGCGCCGGTGTCGAAAATGCAGCCGACCCGTGAGCTTGCAGACGGCGCGCTTCATCAGTTGGTCACCGTTGGCGAACATGCTGGGCGTCGGGCATACATCTTCTGGAGGCGAATATGAGTGATTTTCAGAGACAGGCTGCTACAGCCCAGCAAGCTAATCTTGACTTCTTTTTCGGCCTGGCCAGCAGAATGCTGGAGGGCGAGGAAAAGCTCGTCAGACTGAATCTGGATACGGCGAAAACGACGCTTGCCGACTGGCGCCAACGCGAGCAAGACAGGCTGGCGAAAAAGGACCGACAGGAAGTTACCGGTCTGCAAGACGCGCTGGCGCTGCACTCGGCGGAGAAGGTCCTGACGTACGAACGTCAGGTTGCGGAAATTGCGTCGACCACGCAAACGCAGCTGGCAGAGGTCGTCAATGCGCGGTACCAGGAGGTCAGCCGCCAGGTTCAATCGTTCGTCGAGAACCTCGCGCAAAACGCCCCGGTCGGCTCCGAAGCCACAATCGCATTTCTGAAACAAGCTGTCACGCTGGCCGACACCACTCAGGAAAGCGTGCAAAAGGCCACGAAGCAGGCAGTCGAAGTCGCACAAAGTAACCTGGACGCCGCAACAAAAGCCGCATCGGAGGTGACCGAAGCAGCTGACCAGGCAGTCGAGAAAGCAGCAAAAGCGGCGAAGGCGGCGAAGCAATAATTTGAAGGAACGTTGAGCCCGTGGTCGCCCGGCGTGGCGAGCTAACGCGCCTGGCCACACACTGCGACCTGGCCGCTGACATATAAAGCCATAAGTTGCGTGGGGCTCTTTTTACAAGTCTTTTTAAGATGACCTCCGCAGGAGCGGAGCTCTTGCGTAAGTAACAGAAAAAGGGGGCTAAGCGTTAAAGATGCTGTTTGCGGTTGGTTAGAGCTGGCCCTGTGCCTGTCGGCTCGGATGCTCGAATTAGACAGTGCCGCCGAGTTTCCCGTCGGCGCGGTTAGCCAGTAAGGACTGCAACTTTTCGAGAGACAGGGGTTTGGTCAGGTGGTAGTCAAAGCCGGCAGCAAATGCTCGCGATTTATCGGACTCCGCCGCATAACCCAAGAGCCACCAGCATAACGTCATCAAGTCGTTCGTCAGCCCAAAGCCGAAGCCTTTCGCGTCGTTGAACCATTTCTCTGTTCCAGTTGCCATTTCCTGTATTTTCCAAAGAGTTGTATCGGTGACTCGTATCAACCGTTCGGCTGAACGTGGCATTTTCTTTGTATCACGGGAGAACAACAGCCGACAATCATTCACCGGGGGGCTCCGTCGCGGTTTGCGTATCAGACTGATTTCTCCATTGCGCTCAGGGTCAGTTTAATTGAGCGTTGATGTTCTTCCCGTACGGGAACAGGCGAGTGCTTTTGGGCCGCTGCAGTTAATGGACATCAAACCTTCGACTTGCTTCGTGGCAGGCAAGCCAAAGGCTAACGTCAGAGCAACCGGCAGATTCAATCTCAGCCCCTTTCCTCTGCGCTCCAGCTGCTTAAACACATGCAGCGTTAGCCGCGAGGCCGCGCAAGGGGACTTCCCGCAAACGGGTCATTCATCCAGTCCGCCGGTTCGCGGCTCGTTCGTGGCGGCGCCGCCTTTGACGACAATTCAAAGTGTTCGATGGATTGACCGGCGCTAATTGCCTGTTTAAGCCATCGAGGCATTTCCCCTTCGCCGTTCCACGTGTCTCCGGTCGCACTATGGTAGCGCGCTTCTTTCTGTTTTAACTTGTCGCTCGCTAATGCTAGTGCCAAGTCGTCTGGCTCAATGCCAAACTCCTCCATCCGGCGACGGAGATAAGCAATCATGCTGTCTCGCTTCCGCTCGTCCATGAATTATTCCCTGTCTAAATCAATTGGCCGGCATTCTTTCGAACGTCGATTGTGAGTTGCCCTGCGCAAGCGTTGCGCCCATAAAATCCGGGCGTTGCGACCGTGGCAGGTTGCCGCATCATGGGATTCGCGGAGGGGTAGGCGCAAGCGGCCCTTTCCGCCTGAAGAACCAGGACGCCGGCTCTTCGACGCCGTATTCGCGCGTTTGGATTGATACAGAACCTTCGGGCACCGTATGAACTCATAGCAATAGTATGCACGCATGTGGCATAGTGCGGCCAGTTAATCAACAACAAAGGGAGTCCATATGGCAACACTCGAACAAATCGAGGAAAAGATGAAGAAGCTGCAGTCGCAGGCCGAAGCACTGATTGCAAAGCAATCTTCGGCCGTTCTTGCAAACATCAAAGCTCTGATGGAGAAGCATGGTCTGACGACGGCAGATATTGATGCGCACGTCGGTGGCGCACAGAAGCGTGGGCGCAAGCCCGGTGCCAGCGCTGCGAATGGAAAGGCGAAGGCCGCCGCCGAGACAAAGGGTGGACTGCCACCAAAGTATCGTGACCCCAAGACTGGCGCCACGTGGAGTGGGCACGGGCGTCCTCCGGCATGGATTAAGGACGTGAAGGACCGAACCAGGTTCCTGACTGCAGATGGCGACGCTGCGGTCGCAGCGACTGCGGATGCGGCGGGCAAGGCAAAGGCTGCGGTCGAGAACGCATCGGCAGTCGGTAGCGCAGGCGCTCACACGGGGCAGCGCAAAGGCCCGCAACCGGCCAAATATCGCGACGCGAAAAGCGGGGCGACCTGGAGCGGACGTGGTCCGGCACCTGCGTGGCTGGCTGCCGTCAAAGACCGCACCAAGTTTTTGATTGAAGGCGCCAGTGCGGTTACGACAGAAACCCGTGCTGTGAACAAGGCGAGCAAGCCGAACGCCGCTGGCAAGCGCAGTGCTGTTGCAAAGACAGCTGCAGTCAAGAAGGTGGCGACAACGAAGGTTGCTCCGGCGAAGCAAACCGTCGTCGCGAAGAAGGTGACGGCTAAAAAGGCGCCGGCGACGAAGGCGGTGGTTGCTGCGAGCAACATGGTTGCGGCGAAGAAAACGGTGGCACCGGCTGCAACGAAGGTGGCGGTCAAGAAAGCGCCGGCGCAGAAGGCAGTTGCCAAAACGCTGGTCGCGGAGCCTGACGTCGCCGCTGCGCCGGCGTCTGTGACCGTGCAGGCAACAGCGTAACGACGTGGTGCCTGGGCACCCTCCGTGCCCAGGTCCAAAGCCGAACGCCCCTTCGGACTTCCGTCGCGAGGGGCGTTTTTTCTGCAAGCCTCGATTTAGAGCGCCGCGTCCTTCAGCTTCTTCAGCGGCCGCACTTTCAGACGCACTGAGGCAGGTTTCGCGGCGACCCACCTGTCTTCACCCGTGAACGGGTCCTCGCCGAAGCGCTTCTTCTTGGCGGGCACGTCCTGAGCCACAACCTTCAGCAGACCGGGCAGTGTGAACTCCTTCGCGCCCTTCCTGTGGACTGATGTCAATCAAGCCGAACGAGTGTGCAAGTCATCGAGCGTCTGATTGATGCCCGGTGATTTGCTGCAACGCACGTACCGCAGCGCGACCATCATGCTAGGATTTCTGCGTACAACGCAGGCGTCAGGAGGGTGGCATGGACGGCTTCGTCAGGCATCAGATAGAAGGTGCGTCCGTCGACATCGACGTGATACCGGCTACGCCACGTGGCTACTGCGCGCGCTTTCGCATTTTCCGTGACGCGTCTGATAACCCGGAGTGGCACCGGGTGCATGTGTCGGGCAGTGTGTTCGATACGGCCGAGCAAGCGGAGGAAGCGGCCAGGTCGATGGCGCTCGAACGGGTGCTGGCGGGGGGCGGCTAAGCCGCACCCATGAAAATTGCCGACCAACGGTCGGCAATTGAGTCTCCTGCGGTCCAGGACACGCTCTCGGCGGGGGACGCCGACGCCATACGCACGGCGCGCACGTGCTACGAAATCGGAGGTGGTGACCCGTTTGTCAGCGCGGCGGGAACGCTCATTCCCCCCGGTGTCCCCAGGCGGCACGCCTGCTGTTTTGTCAGTCACCTAGGACGACGCGTATCCGTCCGCGCCCGAAGCGTGCCCGGGACCAGGCTCGTGCCGGTCTGGCCGTCACGGAAAGTGACGGCAGGTAGGCGGCGCGGGTCTCTGTGATTCGCGCTACGTTCGCTGCGACATTCGCCTTCGCGGCCTGAATGTCGCAGGCGCTGTCGGCGGCGCGCCGCAGGAGCGCGTCGAGGGGGCGCCGCGTCGGCAGAAGCCCCGGTGACGTCCGCCGGACTCCGCCGCAGGTGGCGTGGTACTGCAACACTGTTTCATTAGGGCTTTTTCATCCCGCTGGGGTTCGCGGACCCGTCGGAAGGGTGATTGCCGCCGGTCGAATCCAAGGTGCCGCGCGCCGGCCTGGATTGCTGAAGCCAAAGACCGCAATAGGTTCTTGATTGCAGGCGGTGCCGAAGCGGCTGTCGCGACGACTGCGGGTGCTATGAGCAAGGCAAAGAATGCGAGCAAGAAGGCATCGAAAGCTGTCGGCGCAACTGCTGGAAAGGACCAACCGAAAGGTCCGCAGCCGGCGCTTTACCGTGACCCCAAGAGCGGCGCGACCTGGAGCGGACGTGGGCCGGCTCCGGCGTGGCTAGCCGGTGCGAAAGACCGGGCAAAGTTTCTGATTGCTAGCGTTAGCGGAGTTGCAGATTCTGGCGCTGCGAGCAAGCCGAAAGTCGTCGCGAAGAAACCCGCGACAAAGGCGGCGGTAGTGAAGAAGGCACCGGCGAAGAAACTGGTTGGCGCCAAAAAGGTGGGCACGACGACGAATGTCGCGGCTGCACCGGAAGCTGCGGCTGCTTAATCGACCGTGTAAGCGAGCACACAGAGCTCGCTTTTTTTGCGTCGGCACGCGCGATTGGCGTGGTTTAGCTCGAACGGGTCCGCAATGCGTCCAGACGGGCGGCGCATTTTGCGTTCGAACCACCACGCTTGTAGGCCTGTGCCGCCTTTGTGCTGTCGGGGACGACGTCGCCGGGAGCACTCGTACCCCAGCGTCCCTCCCAATACAAGCCCAAGTTATACGCGGCCGACCGGTGTCCAAGCTCCAAGGCCGTGGCATACATGTCCTTGGCCATCTCAAGGTCGGCGTCCATGCCACGACCAAGCCTCGCGCTGTCCGCAAGAGCCGCTGCCGCCATGCCGCGAAGCGGGTCGGTCGCCATATCGTCCTTGAGGACATCGCCCAGAATGACGTGTCCGCCCTCGAAATCGGCAGGCCCACCTGTCTCCGTGACAAGAGACAGTGCAAGGGCGACCCGGAGCGACGGGTGCCGGTCAGGGCCAACCCGTTCAAGAAGGCGCCGGCCGAGATACGGTGCGCCCGGCAACGGGCTTGTGAGCAAGCCATTCGCAATGGCCGCGATTGATTCAAGTGAAAGAAATCCAACCTTGTTCGCTGACACAACGTGCCGGAAGAACTTTTCTATGTCGAGTGCCGGGTCGCTCTGGCGAAGTTGTGCCCACTCACGTTCAATTTGGCCCAACCAGCTGGAATCTACAGACATCAGATTTCGCGTCCTGTGGTAAGTGATGCGCACAATGATACCTCACCGCTACTGCTGTCCGATGCCCCAAGCCGGGCGGGGCTGTGTTCGCTATAGCTCAAGTCGGTGACTGCCGCTCTGCCCGAGCAAGGTTCTCATTGATTTTTCCGTCGCGGCTTTGCTTGCGTCCACTATGCTGAGGCGCCTGGCGAAGTCAATCGTGCTGCGATTGCATCGGCGGAGGTTTGTGCATTGACATCAGGGCGTTACGCTAGATGCCAGCGCGTTGTCCACAGCCTTGCCAACAAAATGTGGGGATAAGTGGACCTGTCGCTGGACGCTGTTTGCGGCGGCTATGAGATGCGGCCGACCGCGGTTTTTTGCTATTGCGCGTGCGCTGTCTGCCGCTGGGCAGACTGCTGTTCGGCGTGTTTCTTCGCCAGGTGGTGCCCCACCACGCAGCCGCCAACGGCGCCTACGACCGCATGGTGACCGGCATAGTGGCCTGCAACACCGCCTACCACCGCGCCCTTAAGGCAGCCAGCGGCATTCGCCGTTCCTATTGTCGCCAGCGCCAGAGTAGCGCTGGCCAAGGCAATCTTCATGAGGCTAGTTGTCATTCGGAAATACTCGAAGGTTGTAGTTATTTTGGGACGACGATGCTTCCCGGCGCTGTTTCAATACCCGCCCCAGCGACCACGGTCGTCCCGCTCGTGCTCACGCCGTTCGTGGCGAGGCGATTCACGTTCCCGCCATTCGCGACGCTCGCGCCATTCCCGCGCGCGCCAGTCGTCATAGTCGCCGTATGCGACGGCGACAGGTGCGGCAGCATACACGACGGGAGGTGGGGGTGCGTACACTGGCTCAGCCGGCGCATAGACTCCGACCGGGATACCGATACCGATACAAATGCCCACGTCGACGTGTGCCGACGCGGCAGTTGACGCTGCCAATGCAGCAAGACCGAGTGCTACGCCAAGAATCTTGTTATTCATTTTCGCTACTCCCCGCACGCGTTGCGTGCCGTGTCAGCAAACATGGCTCGAAGTGTAGGAGACCAGGCCCGACACAAGCGAAACGGCTGTGCGAGATTGGTAACACGGGATTACCGGTGGCATCAGGGTTACCGGCCCACGGCGCTCAGGCTGGCAAGGCATCCCCTGCAACCGCAGAGACCAAAACTGTTCGCACGCTGGTCGGTAGGGCTGCAACGTTGCAGCCGACACGCGCTTCCTGCGATGTAATCTCAGGTGCAACAAACTTTCGGGCGCCGATGTGCCATGATGGCAGCAACAAAGAAGGCGCAAGACGGTCACATGGCCAATCGGGCAAGGGAGGCAAAAGTGACGGATGACGATAACCTGGCGGGCGACCGGCCAGAGCAGGTACCGGAATCGCTGCAGACACTCGCCGGATACCTGGAACGGTCACTTGACGGAGCTTCAAGCGTCGTGATGATGCGACACACGACCGACGTCTGCACCGTTTATTTGGGTGACCCCGACGGCCCACGCGAAGACCTGAAGCAGATTGGCGCAATTTCGACAGCGCTCGCGAATCGGATGCTCGAATCAACGTCTTCGGGCGTAAATGCGATGCAAATCGGCGGTCAAGCCTATCGCTTCGCACGAAGCTTCACGGAGGTCGCCGGCATGGCGGCTGTTGTCTTTTCAACCGAATAGACCATGGCTCGTTGCTGGCGAGCTGGAACACTTCGTTGATGCTGCCTAGGGAATTCGGCGTTCAGCGCGTACGCACGCGCGAGTTACGGGAATTCGGACGTGGAGATACTGTCCACGGCATTCCGGCTCAAAGGGGGTTTGGATAACTACGCGGTGCCCGCCGCAATACGCCGAATCGTGAAGGGGGAACCGGTGCATCTGAGACGACATTTGGCATTGCTGCTGTATATCGCAGCCCTTGGTTCAACCGAAGCATGGGCGAGCGATATCCAATGTGCAACCACGCGGCAAACGGCTGAGCGCGTCATATGCGACCACGCCATCCTGAACAATGAATACGACGATATCGTCGCGCAGCAGCAGGCTCTGCTGAGTGCTGGGAAACTTTCTGCCAAACAGCTCGCCCATTGGAGGCAATCGCGGAATGCATGCACCGACGTCCACTGTATCGACGGCGTATTTGCCCAGTGGAAGGTGATGGCCAAGACCGCCGATGCCAACTCTCGCGCTGCACTAGCTCCCGCTATGGCCTCGTCTACCGCTATGGCTCCCGTCGGCCCTGCCCCGGACGTAGCTCCTTCCGTAGCATCTCAGGCATCGCCGACCTCGGAAGCCTCCCTGGTTCGCCAAGGAAGTGCAACTGGTGTGGCACTCCCGCAGCCGGTCGCAACGCAAGCCTCTTCGCCTGCTGTCGTTTCTGGTGCTTCCAGTCCGAGTGACTCTCGCGGCACGACCGGCATGAGTGGTGGCCTGATGTTGGCGTTGCTTGTCGCGGTTGGCTTCGGCGTGGTTTTCAGACGTAGGAAGAAGGGCGGCGGCGCGCCGAGGAATCACTAAAAACGTTCGGTTATCTATTCGGCCACCCAGCTAGAAGTAGCGCACTGCGTCTTGCGCGTGGCATAGTGCGGCATCTCAACTACGGAGGCGGGAATGCCCACCCTGGAATCCTTGCAAGCAAAAATCCAGAAACTTCAGAAGCAAGCAGACGCGCTCGTCGCGAAGCAGTCGTCGGGTGTTATCGAAAAGATTCGCGACTTGATGGCAGAACACGGACTGACTACTGCTGACATTGACGCGCACGCTGGTGGCAAGAAACGCGGACCGAAGCCCGGGACAAAGGCTGCGGTCGTCACGAAGGCTTCTTCTGCGGCGAAGTATCAGGACCCGAAAACCGGTGCGACTTGGTCCGGGCACGGTAGGGCTCCGGGCTGGATTGCGAACGCGAAGGACCGCAGCAAATTCCTGGTTCAGGATGGCGCTGATGCAGTCGTCGCTGCAGGCGCGGCAAAGGTGAGCAAGGCAAAGACTGCGGTCAAGAAGGCGGCATCGAAGTCGGTTGGTACGACTGTGGGCAAGGGGCAGCGGAAAGGTCCGCAGCCGGCGCTTTACCGTGACCCCAAGTCGGGCGCAATGTGGAGCGGGCGCGGTCCGGCGCCGGCCTGGTTGGCTGGTGCCAAAGACCGGTCGAAGTTCTTGATTGGCGGCGCTGCGGCGGTGGGCGATGCGAAACCGGCGGTCACGAAAGCTGTTGCGAAGAAAGCCCCGACGGCGAAGAAAGTGGCTGCCAAGAAGGTCGTGAGCGCGAAGGTGCCGGCTAAGAAGGTGCCGGCCAAGAAAGCGCCGCGCAAGGGCGTGGCCGTGCCCGCTCCGGTGGCCACAGTCGAGCCTAGCGCCGAGTTGACGACTTAAATGTAGTTGTCAGGTGCCCGGTGGAACAGCGACTTTTGGGTTCCACCGGGCACACCACGCCGACGACGTTTTATTGCGCCTGTACTGCTTGATGTTGGGCAGCTTGATGTTGGGCAGCTTGCTGTTGAGCCTGCTCTTGAGCGTGCTGCTTCGCAAGGTGCTTGCCGACCATGCAGCCACCGACTGCACCAACGACAGCGTGGTGCCCGGCGTAATGCCCGGCGACTCCGCCTACCACCGCGCCCTTGAGGCAGCCTGCGGCGTTTGCCGTGCCTGCCGTTGCGAAGCACAGCATCGCTGCAATCAAGGCGATTCGTATCGGGCTAGTTTTTATTCAAAAGTACTCTGAGGTCGGATTTTCCGGATGTGGCGCCTTCAGGCGTCGTTTCAATACCCGCGCCAATCGCGATGCTCGCGCCACTCGTGCTCACGCCATTCCTGGCGGCGCCATTCACGTTCACGCCACTCGCGACGTTCGCGCCATTCACGGGCCCGCCAGTCGTCGTCACCACCGTACGCGACGGCGACAGGTGCGGGAGCATACACGACGGCAGGTGGCGGTGCGTACGCTGGCTCTGCCGGCGCATACACGGCTCCGGGGATGCCCAATCCGATGGCGACGTCGACGTGTGCCGATGCTGCTGTTGATGCTGCCAGTACTGCCAGACCGAGCGCTGCGCCGAGAATTTTCTTGTTCATCTTCGCTACTCCTCGCACATTGAGTGCAATGTCAGTGACTACGGCTCGGAGCGTAAGGAGCGATGCCGGACACATGTGAAACGGCGGTGCGAGATTGGTAACACTGGGTTACCGGCTTACGGCGGATACCGGTCCATGAGAGTGACGCTCGGTCTGCATCGAGCGGGCCTGCTGCTGGCACAACTGCAAACGGCCGATGCCAGCAGGCACACTACATATGCGTCGAAACGACCGCCTCGTGGGGACGACATTCGCGGCGGTCCAAGGCGCGGTATCTGTCTCGCGCGGGGACGGGACACGCATTCGCCTGCTCATTCCGCCTGGTTCGCCGTTGCTATCGCTATATAGTTGAATTCCACTGTGTGTCGGGCGGACGTCCTGCAATCACGTTCGCCGTGCCATCCCTATCTTCCTGTTTACGGTGAGGGGTGGGGCGCCCTTCGCGACCAATGCGTCGAAGGCTTCCCGCGCGTCCTTTAGCTCCTGCATGGCAGCAGCAAATCGCGCCAGCTCCAGCGTCGTCCGCGGTTCATCGGGGTACTGCAGGTAGTGTGCTTCCAGCCTTTGCGATGCGGCCTGTACCTCGCGCGCAGCGCTCACGACTCGCTCGAGGGCCGATGCTTCCGCCGATACTGCTTTTACTTTCATCGTCATCGTCGCTTTTAACGAACAAACGCTCGTGCTTCGAAAACACGTCGGTGAGGGTCGATAACCGTTGTTGCCCGAGGCATCGGATGCACTGATTGCGAACCTACGCTGCGTCCGGTCACTGCACAACCATCACGGATGGTGCGCGGCGAGAACTGCATCATCTGCCTGCAAAGTCTGCAGTGGTTAGGGCTACCGCGGCACCGGCTTTCTTGAGCATTCTTCTTTCGACGGCTGCCATTATGCGCTGTCGTCCGTCGGCAAATGCTTTCAATACGCGCGCCTGGTTCGCGCCGGCCGGCAACCAGAAATGCTGTTCGAGCGCGTCGCGGGTGATTGAGCATTGCACCGACCGGTTGCGAATAGATGCAACGAAAGCGACCACTTTTCCGTCTGATGAAACGCAGGGTTCCGCGGTGAGGGTGTCGTCCATAGTTGTATAGAGTCCTTATTGACCAAACGCAGAATTGCCGCCGAGAGCACCCGCTGGCATACCCGGTCAATAGTAAGCCAGACGGCCCCCGGGGTTGACCGCTGTCGAGATTTTCTTCCCTTGTAGTTGCATCGGCGACCAACTCGCGACTTCGATGGCGTGGTGCAATAGAAACTCCAAAGTGCTATCGATGAGGCGAGTTCCGCCTGGATGTGCGAGCCCTCTGCCGGTTGGCCTAACCCATCGACAGTTCCGAACTGGAGACGGATATTTCAGGCGGGAATGCATCGATGCTTTCCAGCAGTCTCTGCAGTCGTTGTTGCTGGTTCGGTGAAAGACCCTGCGTCGCAAGTGCCTGAAGCACGCGCCTGCGCCAGTAAGTTCTGGTGAATAGAGACTGCGCTCCTTCCGCGCCCAGCACCTGCTCGAGATGGCCAATCGCGGGGGCGATATTACGGAACGTGTAGGGACTTATGCCCGTCGGGTTTCTGTCAGTGAAGGTCATTGCGTGCGCTCTGATTTACCTGCTTCTGCTTTGCGGCATATGTCCGGAAAAAATGGTTTCGCCCATCTTTACTGGTATGAAAAATATAACAATATGGGTCAGGGCTTGAAATCAAGCAATGCAACAAACAGGCTGCTGCGACGACCCAATCACACGGCGCTAGCGCCAGCACATACTCCTGGCCCGCGGGTCCCGGGCGGGAACACCTGCCATGTGCCGTCATCGTGCCGGAAGAAAAAAAGCGCAACCGAACCTTCCGGTCGCTGTACCTCGACGCGTGCGTAGCGTCCGCGGCTAGAGCCTGTGCGACTGAATCGGGTTACCCGAATCGGCGTCGCCGCAGCTGGCGTCAGCCATTTTTCAACCAGCGAACGCAGGGACCTTTCTGCCGTGTTCATCCGCTCCTCCTTCAGTTTCGTTACCGTCGGCTCGGCGTTGCCCTGTGGCACTCGCCTCGATGTGCCTGCGGCCTCGAAGAAAGTGGTCACTTCGCGTGATGGATGCCGGACGAAATCAAACGAAGCTACGGCAGGCGACCTGCGCAACGGCGCCTGAAAATTTCTGGCGCAGGAGACGAGTGCCGTGACGGCGTGCGAGGCGCACCGGGCGCCTCCGAGCGCCACAGGCGGCAACCCCGCAAGCAAGGCGGGCGGGGTGCTCGCCTGAACGATTTGACAGCAGTGAGCTACGATAAAACGCTATTACTTCTCACTGCTTTCGACCGGTGCTGCAAGCTGTCGAGTCCGCTTGACCGAGGTCGAAGCCGCCGCGCTGATATTGCTCTCCGCAGTCTCTACCGCCTGCTTTGCGGCCTTCGTCGCAGTTTCATATGCCGTGTTCGCCGTCTCGCTTACCGTCGTGATGAACGTCTCCCATGCCGTCACAGCGGTTTCGCTTCCTGCCGGCGCATTTTTCGCAAAGTTCTCGACGAAGCCCTGCGCATCGCGCTGGTACTGCCTGAACTGCGCTTCGGCAACCGCCGCGAATTCGGCTTGAGTGCTGGAGATAATTTCGTAAACGTGACGCCAGTGCGACTGTGCTTTTTCCATGGCTGGTTGAGCCTGGTTTGACTGTTGTGCGAACAACGCCCGCGGCTCTCCGGCTGAAAACGCGTTGACCAGGATTTCCTGATTTTCCGCGAGGCTTGATTTGACCGCTTGCAGATTCAGCTCGACCAGCTTTTCGATTCCGTTGAACGCTTTGGTCAGGAGGTCAAACGTTGTGTCAACGCCGGCTTTCTGCGCGGCGACGACTTGTTCCGGAGTAATACTGTTCATCACTAACTCCATAGAAGGTGAGGGAACCAGTGTCCCACGGCCCAATGAACCGAATCGCGGGCTATGAGCGACAAAGAGCCGCAAAAATGGACCGATTGATGCGATGCAGCAAAATCATTCTAGAGAGGAGTGGCCGAATGTCAATGGCCTTTCGGCCCGCATGGTACGCGGCCCGTGCGGACGACGCTGAAAGTCTTTATGGCATTGGAGGAACACAAATCTAAGTGAAAACCCTAAACAGACGGATAGCGCAAGATTCCCAGATATTGGGGTTTACGCGTACTTGTGCAGTGCGGCAAAAAATTTGTACAGTCATCCTCGTTCCGAAGTTCTAAGGAACCTGATGTGCAGAGTTGTTTCCGCTCGCGCGTTCAGACGCAGTTGCTGGTCGCGACGCGGCACGCCCAATGTTCGCCAGAAGGCTGGTGCACGGGTTGCGCTTCGATGTTGAGGCATCGAGGAATCCTGGGTGCCACACCGTCGAATCCGCACCCAGCGCGAAAACGTCATCGGCCGCATCGTTTTAGCGTGACCAGTTCGGACAAGGTCGGGGAAGCTCTGTCATTGGAGCTTCAATGGACGGGGTGATTGAAGTCATCAGGGCAGTTCGCCACATTGCGCGAGCGGAGAAATCCGAGGTAACGGCTTAATGTTGCGCAAAGATTTGCCAGGAATTGTTTTTGGTTTGACGCCGATGTCCGGTGTGGTAAATAGTTGTGCGGCCAACGAGGATGGAATTTCGGAGTGCTATCAAGGTGCTGTAGGTGCGCCACAGGAGTCACGAAGCTGTCATGGCCAACCAGTAACGTCACTCGTCGCCGCGAACAAACCGGCGCTGAAATCTATAAAGAATAAAGCTGAGAGACCCAAGCGATGAATCGACATCTACAAAATATTGGCCACCTCGAGCGTAGCGTCGAGGACGACCGCCTCAGGCGCGCGTTGGCCGCACGCCTCGACAGGGCATTCAAACGGGCCGGAATCCGTTCAGCCCGCGCTGCGAAGAGGTTAGGCGTGAGGGAAGACGACGTGCAATATTGGCGCAGCGGAATCACCGTCCCGCCGCTGAACGCTTGTATGCGTCTCGCTACTGTGCTCCAGCTCGATGTTCACTGGCTTTGTACAGGGCAGCCTCAGGGTGCCTGATTCGCATCTCGTGGTAATCGTGGGTCAATGGAGTCTCTTTCCCGTAAATGCCCATTCGTTCTGATGTTCGCAGCTTGGTCGGCATCGCGCCCGCAATGATGCAGTTGTACGCATTTCTGATGCGGCACAGCAGGCGTCTCTTCCGCAAACCCGGAGGGAATCGATGTGAAGGCAGTTAAACAAGATGCGGCGTTCGACCAGGCGCCGCGCCTCAATAAGTGCGAGATGGAGTTGTCGCGAGGCACCTCGCATATCGCGAGCACGCTGTACGAGGAAAGCATGCTTGCGGCGGTGAGGGAAACCATTCTTCACTTCGAGGCCTCGCACCGACGCGACGACCTGAAGGCATTTGCGCACGCCCTTCTCTGAAGACTGGAGCAGCGCGGGAAGCCGCTGGGGGCAAGGTGCTCCAGCGCTTTATTGAGCGCGACCGTTTGCCAGAGGAGGTACCCAGCGCGCCGCCAGTACCTGTGTCTGCTCGCAAACCTGCCGCCCGGAAGCTGAAAGGTACGGCCTTACCGCCGACCAACGCTCGCCAAGCAGCGTGAGCCGCATACGTGCAGGCGAACTACAAGTTTCAATTCTTAACCGCAACAACCGAGGTAAGAACATGTCAAAGCGAATCGCTTATGTCACCGGCGGCATGGGTGGAATTGGTACAGAAATTTCTCAGCGGTTGTTCAAGGACGGATTCACGGTCGTCGCCGGTTGTGGACCCAACTCTCCCCGGCGGGAAAGATGGCTGAAGGAGCAGGAGGCGCTTGGATTTTCCTTCACCGCTTCCGAAGGGAATGTCAGTGACTGGGAGTCTACCGTGGCTGCGTTTGCCAGGGTGAAGAAGGACGTCGGCGAGATTGACGTGCTGGTGAACAACGCCGGCATTACGCGGGATGGCACGTTTCGCAAGATGTCCAGAGAGAACTGGAACGATGTCATTGACACGAACCTGACCAGCCTCTTCAATGTCACCAAGCAGGTCATCGAGGGGATGGTCAGCAGGGAGTGGGGGCGAATCATCAACATCTCATCCGTGAATGGCCAGAAGGGGCAGTTCGGCCAGACGAACTACTCGACTGCCAAGGCGGGTATTCACGGCTTCACGATGTCGCTTGCCCAGGAAGTGGCAACGAAGGGCATTACCGTGAATACGGTTTCACCGGGATACATCGGCACGGATATGGTTCGTGCCGTACGTCCCGAAGTACTGGATGCAATCGTCCAGAGCATCCCGGTTCGCCGTCTCGGAGAGGCCTCGGAGATTGCCTCGATTGTTTCGTGGCTTGCCGGCAACGAATCAGCCTTCGCGACGGGTGCAGACTTCTCACTGAACGGTGGGCTCCATATGAGTTGAGGCCTGCGCGACGCCGGCGCATGTGAGCAACAACTGAAAGCACCGTAGTCGCGCGCAAGGACGGATGACGATGGGCGCAAAGCCTCGCGACGCGTTTGCTGGTAACGGGGCGTCCGCGATGCGATGCGGCCATAAACCGCATCGACTCTCATCGGCGTCTTTCGGGGAAAAGTGGCGTTCGCGTTTTCACGGGATGCGCAGTGGTCTCCGCCACAAGCTTGCCAACATGAGCCGTGTCGTCCGGGTCGCTTTAACGGGTTAAGCGTCTTTTATTTCATCGTTTGGACCGTCGAACAGCGCCACGCTTGCGGCGGCATTACACGACGCAGGCGGTTGATAGCGGTCCGCCGCACAGTGACATCAGGCGTACATGTTCGGCGTGGAAGCGACGGACGTTCGCGCATCAATGGAGCTGCCCGCGAATACTGGGCGCCGAGGCAAGCTATCCGAAGATTTTATGGAGCTGACCATGGCCACAAGCCGCAAGTCTGCATTGAAGAGAATCAACCAGTCGGAAATTCCCGGGACGGGCGACAAACTCGGACCCGCACTCGCGCCGGTCGCCGCAGCCATTGCAGAGGAGCTCGCGGTGCTGTTGGCAGCCGTCCTGGATGGTCGAAAGAAACGAACGCTCGACCGACTGTCGCAGGCTCTCAGCGACGCCGTTCCCGAGTTACTCCGACGTGCGGTTGAGCAGGAATTGCTCGCAGGAGAAGAGGCGGATTCAGAACGTTGCGCGATGCTCGTCGCCGCACTACATGCGGGTGCGACGCCTGGCTCCGAATAGACTCTTGCTGCAACGACCTGCGGCCCAGTCTGACGGGGCAGCCGACTTTCGGCGTGCAAGCCAAACTGGGCTCAGCGACAGTGCACGGCGAGACCACACTAGCGCAGCTGCGCTGTTTGGGGCAACGTCAACCTTGTCGGAACATGGCCATGCACGAAGGTACTCAAGCCGCTCGGTGGCCTATGCTTGATTTGTAACGGCACTCAGATTCCGATTTTGCCGACTCGTGTGGGGCCGGTTGTCATTGTCGCCTTGACCCGTCGTCACGCCGTGAACGCGTTCCGGCGGCAGCGTTCCTGCAATAGGCGCATGTCGGAGCAAATCGACTCCGGCCTGCATTGCAGGTTTTTTGTTCTCAACTGGGTACAAAAGGCCTGGCATCTCGAATACTCCTATTGTTAATTCCGTTTTTCTCATGTTAAAACGTCGATTCACGTGGGGCGTTGCGCTGGCGACGTGTCACCAACACACTTCTTTTTTGGAACATCAGGAAAATGGCAACAGGTATCGTCAAGTGGTTCAATGATGCGAAGGGCTTTGGCTTTATCACGCCGGATGGCGGCGGCGAGGACCTGTTCGCACATTTTTCGGAAATCCAGTCGAGCGGTTTC
Organism: Paraburkholderia sp. WC7.3g; assembly: GCF_050436345.1. Lineage (NCBI taxonomy): Bacteria > Pseudomonadati > Pseudomonadota > Betaproteobacteria > Burkholderiales > Burkholderiaceae > Paraburkholderia > Paraburkholderia sp. WC7.3g. The sequence goes on along the minus strand of NZ_JBNDMA010000002.1, from coordinate 3,643,185 downwards.
AAGTCGCTGCAGGAAAACCAGAAAGTCAGCTTCGAGGTAAAGCAGGGACCGAAGGGCAAGCAGGCGGCGAGCATCCAGCCGCTGTAACCGGGTAACCCGTCGGCTTGGCAAACAAATGGCCCCTTGCGGGCCATTTATCATTTCGAGCGTCGGATTGCCTGTGCTACGCCGACGCTTTAGCGAACGCAGATTTTTTTGCTCCGCTCTCACCAGGCTTGACCCTTGACCGGTATCCGTTTGCTCTCCAGTGCCCACAGCGGGCGGCGACCGAACATAGCGCTACCCGCCTCGGGTTGGCCGAGCTGCAGCCAATTCGGAAAGTGGTCATCAAATTCCTGGGCGGAAATGTTCCCGAGGCGCGCACAGGCCTCGGAAGGCAGGGCAATGGAGCGCTCCGTACTCGATAGCACCAAACTAGCGAGCCGGAGGACACGGAGACGCACCTCTCTGGGGACGGGATACTCGGAAACGTGCAGGGGCAATGCTTCCATGCACACACGCCGTCGCACCTCGTAGCTGAGCGCACCCTTCCTGTCGCGACGAACCAACGTCGACCCTCGCAGGTGCCTCCGCACGTAGAGGGCGCGCAGGACAGGAGCAAGAGCAAGTGCCAGAACCGATACCGTCATCATGACGTCCTCCAAATGACACCAGATTTCAGGTATCCGCGCAAAATGCGTGCCATCTCCAAAAAACGAATTCGACGTCAGGTTCCGCCAGGAGGCCGTTGATTCAGTTGGACCGGTTCCTTAGCAACACGAATTGTCACAGTCCGACGAGTCAAGTGACGTCAGCGGGGCGACGGCTCGCACGTTTATATAGCGGGGGCAACGGGCCTCACATCCTGAGGAGAGGTGCAGCAATGAACAAATTTTGTGTGGTTGTGATTGGAGATTTTTACCAGACCAACCGTTTGACTAAGTCACTATCGGCGCTTTCATTGGCGCGTAGCTCGACGATGTGGTGCGGTCTTCGCCTCGGTGGTGGACTCATGGGTGCGCTCGCCACGGCTCTGATTGACGCCGCTATCCTGCTCTCAGTACCGCGTGTTTTCTCTGGGTCGCGCCGGTTCGCCGTAGAACCGCTCACCTTGAAGAATGTGCCTGAGCGCTGCCGCTCATGACGGTTGCTCCTCGTCGCGTGCGTCGTCGTATGGGCCGACCTTCGCCGAGCGCTGCCGAGCGGCTTCAGCGAAGCGCTGAATCGTTACATCGGCTAACGCAGTTTGAGGGCGCCTCCGGGGCAGTTCCGCCACCGCGGACGTCCTAACAGACGCGAACCGCGGGCTAGGGCCGGGTGCTCCCTTGCAGGTTCCCCGTGGTTCGCAAAACCGTTGTCGCGACGACTAGCCGTTGCACTTGGGCAATCGACTGTCGTTGATGCGGCAATGCAAGTTATCGAGGTGAGGCAACACCGGGCCGGTTTTCCCCGATTCCGTGAAAGTCTTTCGACCTCGGTCCGCTGGAATCCGACCCGGACCGAGCATCCCGCGTTTCCTGGCTGATGGTCTCAAATTGCGTCGCGAAATCAGGATGATGGTCCTTTAACCAACGGCTAACACGCTCATTGCTAACGAGCGTTGCAATATAAGCGGCGGACACGGTGAGATGTAGATGCTCGATGCCATATCGTTCGTCGGTTTGAGCCACGGTCGTCTGAAGCGTAGCCAGTTCACGCTCGAGATGGGCAAGCTGCTCCGCGACTTCCTTGCCCCGTTTCCCGCGAACACCAGCATCACACTCAAGCCGCTCCGGCGGAGTGGCGGCGACAATCGCTCGCGCAAAGGCGGACGTGAAGTTTCCTTGCCCGCACATAAGTTCGACAGCCTCCATTTGCCGCGACGGCTTCATCAACTTCAGCGCCTTGAAGGTTGTCGCCGGACAGGCCTTGTCTGCAAGCAGCGCAGCGGCCTCGTCCGATAGGCCATCAAGCAGCCTTGCCCTGCGCTTCACTGTATTGACCTCAATGCCTAGTACTGACGCTATCCGTTCGCGTGGTACACCGTGCTCGATTGCCTTTGCAATCATGCGTGCGTCCTGCGCCGATGTCAGCCGACTGATGTGTTTGTTGTATGTGTACGCCTCATCGTCTGTCGCAATGAGGCACAAGGCTTCGTTCATCCCCAGGCGGCGCATAGCCTCTATCCGCAGTCTCCCATCGAGGATGCGAAATCTGTCGTCGGTATCTGCGACTCGCACCACAATCAGGGGTTCAACGAGACCAACAGTCGCGACGGAGGCGAGAATCTGCAGGAACTTTATGCTCGACGTAGCGGTGTGCGGGAGCGGCCTTGACGACTCGAGCGCGTTCAGCTGTAGCACGACCGGCTGGCTCTCAAACGCGACCTTCAGGGGTTTCGCTGGCAGCTTGTTCATGACTGCCCCCCGGCGCGAATACGTTGGTCCAGAACTCGGGGAAGACTCGTGAGGCCCTCTTGCTCCAGCAGCTTGATGAATCCTTCGTCGCGCATCAACTGCCGCATCGCATGAACAATGAATAGCAGTCGTGCATGGGTCAACTCAACCTTTTTTGCGAGGACCCTCTGACGGTCACTTTCTCGCATATAGAGACGACGTAGTTGGTCTGGAGCCAGTTCGCGACGATGGGCAGCGGTCGGCCCCGAGAAAACAGGCGGAGCCTTTCCACCCGACCTCATGCGTCGGCTCAACAGCCTGCGGACAACTGCGAGCTGGGGGCCCTTCAATGTTCCATTCTCGTACGCTTCCAGCAACGCGGACTGCCTACGGGTCCGTGGATTCAGCACCCGAATCTGCTGGACCGGAATATTCGTGATTGGAATCAGAGGATTGCCTTCCATCGTATGCCTCCATGTGAGACCGCGCTGCCAGTTCAAGAAGAATGCTTTCGTCGGGATAGCGGAACGTCTCGAAAGGCCCGCTACTTCCGCTTCGGATGGACAGCGAGAAGTCGTAGCCGGGCGCCAGACTGCCCCGCGGGAACACATAAAAGTCGAGCGGGGTTTGAAGTGCGGAGTCCAGCCGCAATACGACTAGAAGGTCGGGAGAACGGTAGGTCGGCCACCGCGCTCGCCAGCGCGGGCTGTGACGGTCGTACTGACGTATCAGGCGAACCGTGTATCTGACGACCAGCTCCTCATCTACCCGAATGGTGGTGCCGTCCTTGGAGATTTCCACACGATGGCCTTGGGCCACCAACGCGTCAGTCGTCCTTTGAATGCAGCCTTGCAAGGCAGTTCGAGATGCTTGAAAGGCATCAGGACCTGGGCGATAGTAACGTGGCTCATATCCGACGCGCTCATAGGCAATATTCAAGCTGCCGAATCGCCTGCAATAGGTCTTTTCCGCCGGCATCGACGGGGTTCGGTCGATTTCTCTCGCGCTGACGACTTCGGCGGAAAGCACAAAGTCGTGAAGCTTTTCCAGAAGCTCCTCATCGCTGAGATTTCTTGTCCTGTTCGTTCGAATCTGTTCGGCTGTTTCGAACGTACCGTGGTCGACGAGAGGCTGAAAAGCGCCCACCGAACGGGTCCATTCCGACGCGGGATTCCTTTGCCAGTTGCCATCGAGCTTACTTGACGTCCGGGCGTAGAGATTATTTCCGATGTATTTTTCGCCGCTCAGAATGCTGGTAATAAGCTGGGGATTCCAAGGGCGGCCATACGCGTTGCAGATGCCGAACGCATTCAGTCTCTCCGCAATTCTGTTGCATCCGAGCCCTTGACGTACGTACCAGTCGTAGATGCGCAGAACGAGCGCCACTTCATGAGCCTCACCGGGCCTCACAATAACTCTATCTGTCTTGATGTTTTTGTGTTCCCTCGGGCGCAGAGCACCTTTAACGGTCCCGTCCGACGCGACCAAGACCCGTTCCAGTCCATATCCGGGAGTTGCTCCCTGCCAAAAACCTCGCTCGGCAAGTCGGCATTGGCCGATGAAAACCTTTCGGGAGAGTTCACGGCTGTATTCGCCCGCCATTGCTCGCTTGAGCGCTTTCATTAACGCCGCCGCCGGACTGCCATCCCAGCCAAACAGTTCCGCGCAGTACACGACCTGCACACCTGCCTGTCGGCAGACGTACTCGTAGTGCGCGCTCTCATCGACGTCCTGAAAGCGTCCCCACCGACTAACGTCGTACACCAGTACAACGCTGAAGGCACGGCCAGGCGACTGTACGTCCCGAAGCAGTTGAACGAGAGCCTGCCGCCCTTTTAACGACACACCGCTTTTACCGGCGTCTTCGTAAGTCGCGATGACAGTTAGCCCCTGCACGGCCGCGAACTCTGCGATGACCCGCTTCTGGTTTTCCGTCGAGTACTGCTGGAACTCCGTAGACATGCGCACGTACTGTGCTGCGAGCTTGCCCTCGAGGGAGGGCGATGTACCAGCCCATGAGAGCATGTCCGTCTCCTGTCTTGCGCGGTACTAGTGATAGTTCGATGGATAGACAAGTCAAGGAGCATAAACGTCAAACTCCGGGCCCTTCATTGGGGGCCCCAACTGTGTGACCCTTGGGTTCTTTGAGAGAACCCGTAGATGAATTTTTTATTTCGTTCGCGACCTGAGCGCGTGTGTCGGGTATGCGGTTAAATAAACGAAGTCGAATTCCCGGGCGCGCGATGCTTCCCTGTTTCTTCGCTAGCTTGCTTTCTGACAAGTCGATGACAAGCGGTGGGCAGCGACTACTACTTTGACAACAGCCGCTTCTCGCATCAAGACGTCCTCTTTGGGTTGTAATCTATTGGCCGTTGTCTACGATATTGGGGGCATGTCATGAATGCACGTTCGAGTGAGAACATGGCGTAGTGTCGCGGAACGTGGAGATGTCACCGCCCCATATTCGTCTCCTGGCGCGGGTGGGCCGGAGTCAGCGCTCTTGGCCAATGCGCGTGATATTCGGAGTTTGTCGGACAGTGTGCGGCCTTTGGGCAGACGCACAACACAGGTTGGCCAAACTGCTCGAATGCGTGGAGTCCAGCAGTGCCTTATGTGCCGGACTCCTATCGCCGACAGACTGGATGACAACGGTACAGCCCAAAAGCGATTGCGCCGCGTTTTTTCCAGCCTTGAGTTGCGTGCACCATGACGCCACAATTCGATATCGATTTGCAGACCATACTGACGAGGGTCTATGGTCACGTGCAAGGTGTAGGTTACCGACAGGCTTGCATCAAGGAGGCCACGGCTTTGGGGGTCACCGGTTGGGTGCGCAACCGGATGCACGGTTCGGTCGAAGCTGTGTTGCAAGGCCGAGGTGAAGAACTTGAGCGATTCTGCGATTGGCTCGTCGACGGTACTCATGCAGCTCTGGTGGACCGGCTCGAAGTCCGGGAGCTGTTGCCACCGGTAGCCAGATTCGATGAATTCAAGCTCGCCGCGACAATCTAGGTGATGTCCAGATGGTTGCCAACAACTGGGAAGCCTCCGTCGATAGTTGCAGACTCTAGGGTACGCGAGCTCGTTACAATTCTTGGGCCTTCGTTGTGTTGGAGGACAAGTGCGCAACGATGAAACGTTGGGCGGTCAACGTGACTTCGAGGAGGCCGTGTGGCGAAGCTTAAGCATGTCGCGACGCTCGTAGGTACCGCTATCGTCGATTGGACGCTATTCCCACGGGAGAAGAAGTCGGCGAGTGCGCTTCGAATGGGTGTCGTCACGGAGCCTTTGGGGAAGAGAGATTCGCCTGCGCTGCGATATTTGATACTGCATCTGAACGCTGTCCAACAAAGCTTTGAATTTGAACTTGTCCCCGCTCCTCCGGCCGATTCGCTCATGGCGCGACTCATGAGCTCCTACGGGCCGCTTCTGTCTCGGGAGGAAATTGAGAATAAACAGTTGCTCGAATCTTTCGGCGAGCGGGAACGGGCGCATCTCGAAAGCAGAAGGGCGCTCTTCCGGTGCGAGGAAGAGTCCCCGAGTCACTTTGTCGTTCTTTCCACTGCACTCCTCGAGCACAGGTGGTATTCCGCGCGCAAGCCGGACGGCGCCCCAGTGGTCGCATTGATTGCGCTGGGCGGGTGGAGACGCACAATGGCGCCGCCGACCGAAGTTGAGCTATTTCTAGCCATGCTTTTGCGCCAAGCTGCTGCGCTTGCTGTTCCTAGACTCGACAGCTCAATGCATTTTGGGACCAAAGGCTGTATGTTCGACTTCAACTAGGAGCTCAGAGACGTCAGATACAAAGCCCTCAACGGCCATGTGTGCGTGTTCTGTGCAGGCGTAATCGCTGACAGCGAGCGCCCGGAAGTGGCGAATGATTTACGCACCGCGCTCGGAAAGGAGTGGCTTGGGTCGCTTGACGACCCAGCTTCACCTGCGTCTATCGCGGCAAAGCTTGGGCACGACCTGTTTGTCAACAAAGGGCTGGTGCCAACCGCCTTTGAGAAAATTGAGTCCATTCTACCCACGGAAAGTTTGAAGCTTCTGTTCACGATAATTGGTGCGGTCGTGGGCGGCATTGTCGGTTCGTGGATAGCGTTGAAGTTGGGGTTGCCGACTCATGGAAAGTGATGATGAACTTGCGTTAGAGGCGATTCCTGATGGGGTCGCGCCACAGAGCGCAGACCGTCGGACCATCGCGTAGCCGGGACTCACTCAGTTTGACGAAGCCAAACCGTGCATAAAAAGGCAGATTGGCGGGTTCGGCAGTCTCGAGATACGCAGCAATTCGCTCGTGGTCGCACACTCGAAGGCCTGCGCGTAGCAACTCGCTCCCACGCCCCAGGCGTTGGCTGGCAGGGTCTACGCCCAGCACGCCTAAGTACCGGAATTCCTTGCCCGCTGGATGCATGCCATCTAGATGGTCCAATACACGCGTTGCCGCTGGAAAACGGGCAATCCCCGTCGCCGATAGAATCTTCGGCAACAAGCGGAGGTATTGCGCCCAGGTCAGCGGATAGCGGCCCGGGGGTAGCCACAGTGCGGCGGCTGTAAGTGAGTCATTGACCTGCACCTGCCCATGCTGCGCAAAGAAGCGCAGATAGAGTCGGTAAAGAAGAACCAAGTGACGTCTCCTAACCGCGTCGTCCGGAAAAACATAGCGGGCAAGAGGGTCAAGCGCGAATGCGCGTGCGAGCATGCCCGCAAGCTCTAACTCGCAGGACGGGAGATTCGAGTGTTCGATGCTCCGTGTCATTATCGGTGGTGCGAGGCGTCGGGGCTTTTACTCCGAGTATTCAAGCATCCGGCTTGGCAAATTCTAGCCGCGGGCCCGTTCAGATAAATCCGCGTCCCCCAAAGTCTTGAGAGCGGAAGCGAGAACGCAGCTCATGGGAAGCCGCAGTTCCCCACCATCGCTGCGATACGCCTCTGCGTCGTGTGCGACGGCCCGTTCAATCGACTTCAGGGCGGCCGACGTCTGGGCGTTCAGCAACGCGGCAAACCGCACGCCACCGCGTATGAGGGCATGAAAGGGTGTATCGGGAGCATGAAGCACGAGGGTAAGGTCCAGCTCCCGCACGCCCGGTTGGACGAACCCGGCATCGAGCAACACGCGTGCTGATTCCTGCCAATCGCTGAACTGGAAGAAGGGTGGTCCCGGAGGGACGGGAACATCGGTCGTCCCATGCTTCTCGATGGCCTTCAACACCATGGCGAAGCCCACTGCCTTCTCCGGTGTCGCCCATACCGTGAAGGCGATTCTGCCGTTAGGTTGCAGTACATGAAACGCCTTCGCGAGCGCGCGCTCGGGGTGCGGAAAATGCAACAATGCGAAGCTGATGCCCACTGCCGCGAAGCTTTCGTCGGGAAATGGCAAATCCTCCGCGTCGCCGACGCGGAACTCAAGTCCCGGAAAGACACGTCTCGCCTTTTCAACCATCGCAACCGAGAAATCCACGCCGGCGACATCCGCGCCGCACCGCGCGGCGGCAGCGGCGAGGTAGCCAGGGCCGCATGCAACGTCGAGAAAACGCGCGCCTCGCTGAAGGCAGAGTGTCTCGAGCATTGCGTGGTTCGACTGGGTGGTCAAATCACCGAAATACGTATGATAGGCCTGCGCGACCCGCTCCCAACCTTCGTGCTCGAAGGCGCTGAAGTCGAGTTGCCCCATGCTTACCTCCACCGGTCCGACACGTTGGCAAGTTGCTGCGCAGGCTTATGTTCCTCGTAAGGGTATGTCTGCCTATCGGGAAAACAATCCAGGGTCGGCGACGCAAAGAGCAAACGAATGTGTGGTGCGCCGCACCAACAAGCGTCACCCGAGGCCGCCGAACAGCCGCTTTTGGGCTACGCTTGTTTGTGTTGCGGTCCCGCTGAAACAAATGCCAATGTCAACTTTTGGCACTATAGTTCAAGTAGTTTCCTGCCTCTGGATGCGGTGCGGAAAAATGCGTCATACCTCGAAGGCGGCCGGTGCGTCACGGCGTTTTCGCCTATCGGGCGACTGGGCTGTAAAAGCGCCGATGCAAGGGTGCAGCGGATGAAAGACACGAAAACGGCGTCACTGCGGTACCAGGTTGAAAAATGGCTTGCTCCCACCGCGCCAGTGCATGTAACCGCGTTTGGGCATAGCCGCTTTGGCAGAGGGCGTTACGTACGTGTGGAAACCTTACAAGTGACGGGTCTCCACGCACTGTTCTTCTTTGAACACGACGACGGCTACTGGAACGTGTTTCCACCCGCTGCTGGCGTGGCGAGACGGCCGTAGGACGCCCAGCTTCGCGCGGCGGGTAGCTTTTCGGCAACAAGTTAGTCCGACGCCCGCACCGTTCCTTTTCCTGGCACTTTGCATCTCAGCGGCAAGTTGCGCAACGCCTCACTTGCGCTTGACTGGCTTGAGCAACTGGAAGAAGACTCGGATGATACGCAAGACGCTCAATGCCTCGCGGCTACAGCAGGAGGTCAATCGGGGAATCCATCGACTGCAGAAAATCATGGAGGATGGCGTAAAGATTCGTGTGCCGGGGCCGCAGTTGCATGAAGCTGACAAGACAAGCTGCAACTGGAACATGACTCACTTCGGCAACGCGGTCAGTTTCGAGCGCGACATCGAGCGCGTGCTCAAGGCCACGCGTGTGGAACGCGACCTCAATACCACAGTGAAAGAAATCGGCAACCCATTTGGGGACCGGCCGCGAAAGACATCGATTCCTTGTTGGTATTTGAAGGGTATCCGTCAGCGCATCCCGTCTTGAACGCACGTACGCGCGGTGCGAAGGTGTAGCCATCGTAACGACGGAGCAATGCGATGGAGAACACCGCGGGAGAGACTGTATCGACGGGCACGCGGCGGCCTCGGCAGGGCGAGGCGTTCTGGCGAGAGATGGTCATGGCATGGAAAGGAAGCGGACTTGGCGAGCGTCACTTCTGCCGTGAGCAGGGACTTGCCGTCAGTACGTTCGATCTGTGGCGCAAGAAACTGTCGAACCTGGAGGATGAAACCGAGCGTCCGCTGGCGGTCACCCCTGACGCGGCGTTCGTCGTTGCCCATGCGGGCATCGGGGCGCCGCCAGCGGTGCCATCACCGACAGTGGACACGTCGTCTACGCGTGATCGGGTGACGCTGTCCCTCGCCGGCGTTCGCATCGAACTGACGGGCGCGCACGCCGAGCGCATCGTGCGCTTCGTGCTCGGGCAGCTTGGAGGTGCGCGTTGCTGATCGCCGCCGACGTTCGTGCCTACATCTGCCGTGATCCGGTCGACATGCGCAAGTCGATCGACACACTGTCGTATCTGGTCGAACCGCTTCTGGCCCAGAAGCCGGCCTCTGGCAATCTGTTCGTGTTCGTTGGTCGGGATCGCACGAAGGTCAAGTGCTTATATTGGGATCGCACCGGTTTCGCGCTCTGGTACAAGCGGCTTGAACACGGACATTTTCCATCACCGTCGTCACTCGCCCAACGTGGCTTCACGCTCGCTGAACTCAACGCCTGGCTGGAAGGCATCGAGATCCCGGCGCGCGAGCCGCATCGTGCCGTCGCAGTGAAGCGCGTGAGCTGAACTGGCTATTGCCTGCGCAGATACAACGCTCTCCGATCTTGTAAACGTCGCGCGAGTTGGGCATCATGACAGGCATGCCGCCCACCGCCATCACTGTCGCGGATTTGCCGGTCGAGCCCGATGCGCTGCAAGCCTTCGCGCTCGAACAGAACAGGCTGGCATGCGTGCTGTGGGAGCAACTGGAAATCCTGCAGCACCAGATTGCCCAGGCGAACCGCGCGCACTTCGGGGTCAGCTCCGAGCGGCTGGCGGCCCAGGCGGATCTGTTCGATGCCGCTACGGAGTTACCGGTTCCGCCCGAGCCGGATGAGGTTCCGGTTGCAGGCCACACCCGCAAGGGACGTCCTGCCCTGCCGAAGGACCTGCCGCGCACGCGCATTGAATACGATCTGAGCGACGAACAGAAGGCGGCATTCGATTCACTCGAATGCATCGGCGAAGAGCGCAGCGAGACGCTGCACTACGAGCCATCCAGGCTCACCGTCATTGAGCACATCCGCTTCAGATACGCGGCGAAGAAGGATGGTGAGTCGACCATCGTGACGGCGAGCGCCCAGCCTTCACCGCTGCCGAAGAGCAATGCGAGCGCGAGCCTGCTGGCTAACATCCTGGTCAATACCTACGTCGATCATCTTCCCTTGAATCGCCAGGAGACGCGCTACGCGCGCCGTGGTGTGTACCTGCCCCGGGCAACGCTGTGTGAATGGAAGCTGGCGGCAGCCGAGCTGCTCGAAGTGCTGCTGCCGCCGCTACGCGGCTCACCAGTTGCAGGCCCCGCGCATGCACGTGGACGACACAACGCTGCCGTTACTCGAGAAGGGTCGCACGGCGACGCGCACCGCACGATTATGGGGATACCTGGGCGCGGGGCAGCGCGAGGAGAACGGTGTCTGGGTTGACCACCCGCCGGCGGTCGTGTTCGAATTCGCTGAGTCGCGCTCCGGTTCGCATCCGCTGCGCTACCTGCAAAAGTACAAAGGCTATCTGCAGGCCGACGCATACAGTGGACATGGCGCACTCTACGAAACCGGAGATATCGTCGAGGTTGGATGTTGGGCCCATTGCCGCCGACGCTTCTTCGAAATCGCGAAGGCGCAAAGCAAACCGGGACTTGCAGCGCAGGCGCTGCAGTGGATCACGCAGTTGTATGCGATCGAGTCGCGGATCAAGGACCAGACGCCTGAGCTCAAATATGCGGCGCGGCAAACTGAGGCACTGCCGCTACTCGTGCTGTTCCGGCAATGGCTGGAAGGCAACGTCATCGGCTTGCCGGCTCAGGCGCCGCTTGCAAAGGCCTTCGGCTATGCGTTACGTCACTGGCCGGCGCTCGTTCGCTACACTGAGAGCGGTATCCTGCTGCCGGACAACAACGCTCTCGAGCGGCAAATCAGACCCATTGCCCTCGGAAGGGCGAACTGGCTCTTCGCGGGCTCCCCGCGCGGCGCCCGCGCGAGCGCCACGATGTATTCGCTGCTCGGCACGGCTCGCCTGAACGGTTTCGAGCCGTACGCGTGGCTCAAGGACACGCTCGAGAAGCTGCCATCGTATCCTGTCAATCGCGTGCACGAACTGTTGCCGCTCGCCCGTTAAACGCCATCACATTCATGGACATTCTCGACTCACTCCGGCAGGCGCCCAGCGCCGAACTCTATCGCCTTTATCTCGCCGTCGGAAAAATGCTCGATGATCCCCGACGCATCCTGGAAGTACGGCAGCGCCTGCACCTCGGCATGGCTATCAGTTATATCCCAGACAACCCGCTGGCCCCTCCATTGCAGGGAACCGTCGTTGAGCTTCGGCAAACACAGGCGGTCGTTCAGGACAATGCGAGCCGGCGCCGCTGGGCGCTACCGTACGCGGCGATCGTTCCCGATAGCGCAGCCCCGATTCATCCTGAACCGGCACCGCCACCGCGCGCACAACGCGACGAGTTCCTCGTCGGCGACACCGTCGGTTTCACCGACAAACACCTGAGCGAGCGTGTCGGCACCATCGTCAGACTCAACTCGAAAACGGCCTCGATTGCCGTGACAGATTCCGAGGGTCACTGGCGTGTTTCCTACGGTCTGCTGTGGCGTATCGTCGATCTATAGCCCTATCAACTCTGGTAGCCCAAGATCGACGCAAAACGTGAACATCGCATTGAGATGGAAGTGGTGGTCGACGCCTATACCGAGGAAGAGCGGGCGATGTCGTGGTACTGCTATCTGGAAGAGCAGCTCTCGTTTCCATTCGAGGCCGGCATTCGCCAGGCAATGGCCTCTTCACCACTGCACCCGGGGGAACACGTTTCGGTCACCGGACTCGCTCATGAAGACCTATGTCGGGTTGGCATCTTCGTCTGGGCGCGGTAGGGCCAACGTGACGTGGTGGCACCCCTGGCTCAGATCGTCCCGGTGAACAGCGATCAACCGTAAGCGGCAATTCCTCCGCATCTGGCGAACCCAGCTGAGGAGGGTCAAGCTTGTGTCCGCAACAACAACTTGCGGACGCAAACATGACCCCAGACGATCTTGACTTCCTCCCTCTCAAAGTCACGCATATCGATGAAGGCGGCCGGCGCTGCTTTGATCCAGAGGACAAGCGCCGGCTGATCGAGGCATGCCAAAGGCCAGGAGTGTCGGTGTCCGGGCTGGCTCTCAAGGCTGGCGTGAACGCCAACCAGTTGCGAAAATGGGTCCAGCGCGAGCGCGGAGAGTGCCGCCGCACGGAGAAGCCCCTTGACGTTCACGTGCCGGCGTTCGTGCCGGTCGTAGAGCTCGCACCTCCCGGACCGGCGACGTCCGAAGCCTTGGCAGCCTCAACGCGACGCGAAGCAGTGAGGCCCTCGCACCGCCCGCCGTTGCCCTCACGCTTGGTGGCGCAGTTGCCTAACGGGGTGAGTCTTGAACTTGAATGTGGCCAACAGGATACGGCGCTGCTCACGGCGATGATCGACGCGTTGAGGAGTCGCTGATGCTGCGCTTCGCCGATGACCTGAGGGTCTACCTCTACCGCGAGCCGATCGACTTCCGTTGTGGCATCAATACCCTTGCCGCCCTGATTGAGGACTCGATGCAGATGGACCCTCTCGCCCGCGCCGTGTATGCGTTCCACAACCGCAAATGCGATCGCATCAAGCTCCTGCTGTACGATCGCACCGGATTCTGGCTGCTGCTGCGTCGGCTTGAGGAAGACCGTTTCGTCTGGCCGCGACGGCATGAGGAGGTGATCGAACTGACGACGCAGCAGCTTCACTGGCTGCTCGATGGCATCGACATCGACGCGCTTCGCCGTCATCCTGTGCGCCATTACCAGCACGCCAGCTAGCCCGGTGCGTTGCACGTAAACAACGGGAAGTGCGCCCTTAACGAATTGACGTAAACCTACGACGCGCCGCGCTTCGCTACCCTGGAGCGCATGAAGAATGCACTCGACCTCAAGCACGTACCCCGGGCCGTCGAGGGCTATATCCACGCGCTCGAAGCGCGTGTAGCCGACGACGCGAAACACATCGACGAACTGAACCAGCGCGTCGAGCAACTTGAAGAACAGGTCCGCCTGCTGCAGGCCGAGCATTACGCACCGAAAAGCGAAAAACGCAAGGATCGTGTGTTCGACGAAGCCGAGCAGATTGCACGGACCGAGCCCTGCGACGAGAACGATGAGGAAGTCCAGTCCGCGCTGCCCGACACCGGATTGCCATCGGCCAGCCAGCCTGAACGACGCAAGGCCGGACGCAAGCCGTTGCCGGCGTACCTGACGCGTGAACCAGTCGAATACGACCTGCCGGAGGACCAGCGAGGCTGCCCCTGTTGCGGCAATCCGATGCATCGCATCGGCGAGGACGTCAGCGAACAGTTGCACGTCGAGGTCAAGTGGACAGTCCGCAAAAACGTACGTTCCAAGTGGGCCTGCCGACACTGCGAGCGGCACGCCGAACATACTCCGGTCATGCTTGCGCCGATGCCGATTCAGCCGATCCCGGGTAGCCATGCGGACGCATCGGTGATCGCGACGGTCGCGATCGCGAAGTACGTCGACGGCATGCCGTTGTACCGGATGCAGGAGGCGCTCGCACGCTGGCAGATTCCGGTGAGTCGCGGCACGCTCGCCCATTGGGTCATTCGCCCCAGCGAACTGCACTACAGCCGCCTGTACGATGCGCTACATAAAACGTTGCTGTCGCAGCCACTAATCCACGGCGATGAAACGACAGTTCAGGTACTCAAAGAGCCCGGCAGGTCCGCGTTGAGCAAGAGCTACATGTGGTGCTACCGCAGTGCCCAGGACTGCGCCGAGCCCGTGGTGTTATTCGAGTACCAGCCGGGGCGCGGCCAAGAGCATCCGAAGAAGTTTCTGGGCAACTACAGTGGCATGCTGATGAGCGACGGTTACAGTGCCTGGCGCACGCTTAAAAATGCAACGCACTTCGGATGCATGGCACACGCGCGCAGGCTGTTCGTCAAGGCGGACAAGGCGGCTACAAAAAAGACGGACTCTGGCAAGCAGAAGATGCCGAATGCTCGCGTGGCGAAGGCGCTTGAGTACTTCCAAACCCTATACCGCGTTGAGGCACTGGCCAAAGGCGATCTGCCCGCCGGCCAGACACGTGCGGACTATACATACGAATTGCGGCAAAAACACAGCGTGCCGCTGCTCGAGGCCTTCAAGGCGTGGCTCGATGAACTGGCGCCGAAGGTGACGCCGCAAAGCCTGCTCGGCAAGGCGATTGCCTATACGCGCAACCAGTGGGAATATCTCAGTCGCTACGTCACTGATGGTTGCGCCCCCATCGATAACAATGTGATCGAGCGCGACGTAAGGCCGTTTGCCACTTCGAGAAAATCGTGGCTGTTCAGTGACACGGTTGATGGCGCGAAGGCCAGCGCCACGATCTACAGCCTGGTGCTGACGTGCCGGGCTTGCGGCGTCGAGCCGTACGATTACCTGCTGCATGTACTCACGGAGCTGCCGCAGCGTGCGCCCGATGCAGACGTCACCGACCTGTTGCCGTTCAATTATGCGCGGCAACAGCAGGCCAAGGCAGAGACAGGCTGACGTACTGGCCACGCGCCCGTCATCGTGACTGCGCGCGCTTCCATCAACCAGTGATGCGGCTACGCTCGACCGTCACTTGCAAGTAATTCTCCATTCGGTGTGCTAAAGCTCGCGCTTACGATCAACCGACACGACTCGCCGTCGCTGACTGGCACTACTGGCACGATCAAGGTTACGCGTTCTGACATCCAGAGAGCCGTCGCACTGTCGCAGCGGGATCTCGCTCACCTCGTCCTGATCTCTCGCGGCGTTGTTGGTCTCGTACTATATTCCAACTTCTGACGGGTTACGCTGACGGATACTTTGAAGGCGTGGGCGCTGATGGTGCGCTTACCCCAGATGGTCTACCTTGCGACGCCGCGTCGCAGATATTCCTCGCTTCGAAACCCGTGCGTTCTACCAGCATCGACATAGTCCGTGTCGCTCAGAAATTTTGGACAACTGGCGAATGGACCTCTGGATTCAACCCTGCGCACGGTGCGCTGACCTATACGGCAAAACGTCGGCCGAGCCTCCTCATCACGACCTCGCGCTCGAGGGCATTGTGCCGCTGCGGGCTACAAAACGAGAGGAACACTACATCTGTTCGCAGTGTGGGGCGGTGTTCGTTCGCATTCTCGGTGGCACACCTTCGCAGCAGATTTGGATGCTATTGAACGCAGGGCAGCATTGACGCAACTCTTCAACGCGCTGAATCATTCATGGTCGCGCGCGTCATCGGGCCTCTATGCGGGACGTTTAAGAATCAGGGCTGGCAAACTCAAGGCGAGGAAGTACCGACCCGCTTGTATAGACCGGCTGGCCCTAGGCCTTGAGTGCGGAAGCCAAGACGCAGGTCATGGGAATCCGCAGCTCTCCGGCGTCGTTCCGATATGCCTCTGCGTCGTGCGCCACGGCCTGTTCAATCAACGCCAGCGCGGCCGGCGTCTGGGCGTTTAGCATCGCGGCGACTCGAACGCCACCGCGCATGAGTGCGTGAAACGGTGTATCCGGCAAACGAAGCACAAGGGTCAAGTCCACCTCGCGCATATGCAATTGAACGAACCCCGCATCAATCAATATGCGCTTCGATTCGTCCAAATCGCTGAGCCGAAAGAAGGGCGGTCCCGGCGGCACGGGCACATCGGTCGTCCCGTGCTTCTCGATTGCCTTGAATACCATCCCGAAGCCGACTGCCTTGTCCGGTGTTGCCCAGACCGTAAAGGCGATTCTGCCGCCAGGTTGCAGCACACGAAACGCCTCCGCGAGTGCGCGCTCGGGGTGCGGAAAATGCAGCATGCCGAAACTGATGCCCACTGCGTTGAAGCTTTCGTCGGGGAAGGGCAAATCCTCGGCGTCGCCGATGCGAAACTCAAGCCCCGGAAAAACGCGCTTCGCCTTTTCGACCATCGCGAAGGAGAAATCCACGCCAGCGACATCCGCGCCGCGAAGCTTGGCTGCAGCAGCGAGGTAGCCTGGGCCGGATGCTACATCCAGAAAACGCGAACCTCGCTGAATGCCGAGCACCTCGAGCATCGCGTGGTTCGACTGGGCAGTCAAATCACCGAAATACTCGTCATAGGCCTGCGCGACCCGCTCCCAGCCTTCGTGCTCAAATGCGCTGAAGTCGACTTGTCCCATGTTTGCCTCCACTCGTTCGGCACCCGGGCGCGTTGGAGCGCGGGCCTTCATGTTCCTCGTAAAGGTACTGTCTGTCTATTGAGTGAACAATCCAGACTGACGACTGAAGCGCGAGCAACTATGTGGTGCGGCGCACCAACAACGTCGCCTGTTGGCAGCGCCAATTGATATCAAACTGGGGTTCGCTGTACGACGCATAGCGTCGCTGCGCAAAAGACAGCCCCGGGTGTTTCGACCCTGTTCCGGCGGACTTCCTAGCGCGGGCCAGGTTTGTCATCAGACTGGAACGGCCCTACTACCTCGGCATCCTCAGACGGTGTGCCATCTCCCACCTCGAATATGCCCCGCGCAACGCCATCGCGCTGCGTCTCGATTGGCGCCAGTCGCGCGATAGGGCGGCCATCACGCAAAATGGCGACCTCGTGAAACTCACCGCACTCGTGGGCTGCAATCAAAGCCGGAAGGGCTGCGACGGCTTCGTTGATGGCAATGGTGGTCATTGATGCGCGCCTGAAAACAGGGCGGCGGGTACGACAAGGATGAGTATGTAGGATATGGCCCCAGGTCCTGGCATTGACGCTGCTAGAACTTCTCCGCCCATCGCCGTAATTCGACCTCCCAGGTCCAGGCGCTGCGATGCTGACGATGAACGTGAAGGTAGGCGACGAAGTCGCAGCACTGAACTGAGCGCTGCGACTGTCGCAGACCAAAGGCACTTCAGCACGCTGAAGACGGCTACCGCCAGCCCCGACATTTAAACCGCCCTAGCTACAGCTTCTAAAAAAGAGTCTTCTGGATATTAAAGGAGCCCCTTTTCCTATAAAGAATAAGGAAGCGAGCTCCTTGAGGAACAAGCGGAAGGCCTTCCCGTAAAAGGACGAAATCCGACTTCTCTCTCAAGCCGAGTTCGACATGCCAGCGACACATCGCGAAACGGCACGCGCAGTGTGGCGGTGTACCGGTCGTTTCATTCCGGGTTCCCCGTCGCACGCTTCGAGCGCGCCTTGGGTCGGATGGCCGCGCGAGAAACGATACATAGAGGAAGGCGAAACAGAATTTTTAAGAATTCGGCTATCTGAAATTTTAGCTGGCGGGGGGTGAGTTTTCAGCGCTTGCTATACCGGTTATCCTAGCGCGAATGTTCGGTGGCGCCGTCGGGCATACGAGAGGAAATTACGGTGGGTCCGGAGTTAACGGACCTAGAGTACGCAGGGGAACCGCTTGCGTGAAACGACCTACTGAAAAGGAAATGCATGTACAAGATTACTCGACTGACCACTTCGGCAACGCCAGTGCAGGGGCGCTTCCACGCCATCTGGTTCGCAAGAGCGGTCAACGGCGAGGCTGATACAGGCCTGCGGTTTTTCGGACAAACCGTGGTGAATCACGCTGACGAAACGTACTTCGGCGATGCGCATCTGATGTTGGACGGGCTTTCATCCGATGAGCGTCAGCGCTACGAGGCGGATTTCGGACTGAAGTCCGGCGAGGAAATGCGGGCCGCAAGGCAGGTGTCGGAACGGTTGTGCCACTTCATCGAGGGTGGCGACGCGGAATTGACGGAAGTGCTGGAGACGATTCCCGAGCTTGAATTCGACGAATGGTTGAGTGAGCTTTGATGTCCTTACCACACGAATAAACACCGGCTTTGCTGTGAACTTCGGCTCACCAGCCTAAGCATCGTGATGCGTGCGACAAGCCGGTGAGAAGGATGAATTGAACG
Source organism: Paraburkholderia sp. WC7.3g (assembly GCF_050436345.1). Lineage (NCBI taxonomy): Bacteria > Pseudomonadati > Pseudomonadota > Betaproteobacteria > Burkholderiales > Burkholderiaceae > Paraburkholderia > Paraburkholderia sp. WC7.3g. The sequence continues at coordinate 3,624,885 of NZ_JBNDMA010000002.1, read as the reverse complement.
TGCGCACCTGATTGCAAACTTCCGGCCACCGTCAAGCGGTGGCCGGATTTTGATGCCGACAGGTTGGTCGACGTCGTTGCGCTTACTTCCGTCGGCAAACAGTCAAATTCAGGCGAGTGATTCGGGGATTCACATTCAATGAATCGGGCGGTGAGGGGTTACGCTGCACCCGATAGCGGCAATCCGCTCATCAACTCGTCATCGAGTTCGTCGACCGTGAGAGGATATCGGATGAGCAGATGGTGGAACGGAAAAGCCTTACCGCGAGACCTGCCGGCAAGTGGTTGTTCAGCTACGCCGAGTGAGATGCTGGCGTTGCTCGGGCATCCCGTGGCATAGTGCGGCGACTGCCATCAAAGGGGGAAACCATGGCTACACTCGAAAAGGTACAGGCACAAATCATGAAGTTGCAGGCACAAGCAGAGGCACTCGTTGCGAAGCAATCGAGTGGTGTACTTGAGAAGATTCGCGCGTTGATGTCAAAGCACGGACTGACGACAGCCGACATCGATGCCCACGCTGGCGGCAAGAAGCGTGGACCGAAGCCCGGGACAAAGGCTGCGGTCGTCACGAAGGCTTCTTCTGCGGCGAAGTATCAGGACCCGAAAACCGGTGCGACTTGGTCCGGGCACGGTAGGGCTCCGGGCTGGATTGCGAACGCGAAGGACCGTAGCAAATTCCTGGTTCAGGATGGCGCTGATGCAGTCGTCGCTGCAGGCGCGGCAAAGGTGAGCAAGGCCAAGACTGCGGTCAAGAAGACGGCGTCGAAGTCAGTCGGTGCAACTGCGGGCAAGGCGCAGCGGAAAGGCCCGCAACCGGCGATGTACCGTGACCCGAAATCGGGCGCGACGTGGAGTGGACGCGGGCGTGCGCCGGCGTGGTTGGCTGGTGCCAAAGACCGGTCGAAGTTCTTGATTGGCGGCGCTGCGGCGGTGGGCGATGCGAAACCGGCGGTCACGAAAGCTGTTGCGAAGAAGGCCCCGACGGCGAAGAAAACTGCTGCCAAGAAGGCCGTGAGCGCGAAGGTGTCGGCCAAGAAAGCGCCGGCGAAAAAAGCGCCGCGCAAGAGCGTGGCCGTGCCCGCTCCGGTGGCCACAGTCGAGTCTGGCGCCGAGTTGACGACCTAATCGTAGTTGTCAGATGCCCGGTGGACCAGCGATTTTGTGGTTCCACCGGGTACACCAAGCTGACGACGTTTATTGCGCTGTGTTGCCTGACGTTGCGATGGCCAGCGTCGTTTCAATACCCGCGCCAATCATGATGCTCGCGCCACTCGTGCTCACGCCATTCCTGGCGGCGCCATTCACGTTCACGCCACTCGCGACGTTCGCGCCATTCACGGGCTCGCCAGTCGTCGCCACCGCCGTACGCGACGGCGACAGGTGCGGGAGCATACACGACGGGAGGTGGCGGTGCGTACACTGGTTCTGCAGGCGCATACACGGCTCCGGGGATGCCCAATCCAATGGCGACGTCGACGTGTGCCGATGCTGCCGTTGATGCTGCCAGTACTGCCAGACCGAGCGCTGCGCCGAGAATTTTCTTGTTCATCTTCGCTACTCCTCGCACATTGAGTGCAATGTCAGTGACTACGGCTCGGAGTGTAGGAGGGGGCGTCGGACACATGTGAAACGGGGGTGCGAGATTCGTAACACGACATTACCAATGTCGGTGCACCGCGTGCGCGGTACTTCGTCGGGACCTGCAACTGCTCCGTGTGATGGTTGAGAACCAAGAACCCAGCGCTCCGGGGCCCATCGAAGAGTTATTACTCCCGGGAACATGCCGCATCTTCCAAAGGGTGGAATGGCCCGCTTCTGGGATGTGGGCGGTCGCACGCGCCTCAGGCGAATTCCAAAACTGGGAATAGGTGCCAGTCGCGATAGCAGCGGGCGCGAGCGTCGCCGTCAGCAACGCAGGTCCAACTCTGTTCACATTTCCACTGCACCCTCAGTTCCTGCTTACCTCGAATCGGCGAGAACTGCTTCTTCTAATTCCGAGAGCTATACGAGACTATTAAGCATGAGATGGATTTCTGGGAGAGAAATCGTGGAACTTTTCCGCATGGTTTGCATGGTGTTGGCCGGCTTTTTTGGGGTACGCAAACGCGCTGCTCATGAGGCGGATTTGGCGAATGTCAACATGGTGCTGCTGCCGTTTGTCGCAATCGCACTCGCCTTGATGATTGGCTTGCTTATCTTTGGAGCCGTACATTTGACTGCCGACGTCACAAGTTCGATGCAAGGATTCTGATTGCAAGCGCGCTCATGCACGCGGATTGGACAAGGCAAAAGCGCCGCAGAGCGCCTCGCGACGTAGACCCGGCCGTTGACGCTGCACTGGTGACACTAGCCGTGAATGGAAGGGTCGTCGAGGATTTCGGCGAGTCCGCGAATCGCGTTTTCGAAGCGCTCGTCCCAAGGATGGCCGAAATTGAGCCGGATGCAGTCTTGGAAGCCGTGCGTCGGTGAGAAAATTGGCCCCGGAGCGATGCTGATACCGCGCGCGCTCGCCAACGCGTGAAGCTCCATTGCTTTGACAGACTGCGGGAGCTGTAGCCACAGCATGTAGCCACCAGTCGGACGCACCCACCTAACGGTACTCGGCAGCCACTTATGCAGTGCCGTCTCCATTCGCTCGAGCTGCGACTGAAGCGACGAACGCAGCGAGCGCAAGTGTCTGTCGTATCCTCCGTGCTGCAGATAGTCGGCAACGCCTGCTTGCGCGGGAATGCACGCAGAAAGTGTTGTCATCAGCTTCAGCCGTCTGACTTTGTCAGCGAATCGGCCAGCCGCCGTCCACCCGACTCGATAGCCGGGCGCGAGTGTTTTTGAAAATGAACTGCAGTGCATGACAAGCCCCTGTGTATCGAACGCTTTGGCCGGCAGCGGACGGTCGCGGCTGAAATGAAGCTCCTGGTAGACGTCGTCTTCGATGAGCGGTACTTCGCGTCCACGCAGTAGTTCGACCAGAGCGCGCTTCTTGTCGGCCGACAAGGACGTGCCGGTCGGATTCTGGAAGTTGGGCATGAACCAGCACGCTCGAATGGGGTGCTGGTCAAGCGCACCTTGTAACGCTTCGAGGTCAAGGCCGGATACCGGGTCGACAGGTATCTCTATAGCTCGAAGGTCGAGCCGCTCAATTGCTTGCAGGGCGGCGTAAAAACCCGGGGACTCCACGGCTACAAGGTCTCCAGGCCGGGTGACGGCCATCAGACATAGATTCAACGCTTCGAGGGCGCCATTTGTAACGAGAATCTCGTTTGGCGACACGGACATGCCCGTTCCAACGTACCGAAGACTGATTTGCTGGCGGAGATGGTCGTTACCGGGCGGCAGGTCTTCCACCGTGTTCCATGGGGTGAGCGACCGGGTGCCGGAAACCAGTGACTTCAGAAGCCGTGCAGATGGAAAGAGCTGTGGAGCGGGGAACGCTGAACCCAACGGCACAATGTCCGCATGCCGGGCTGATTCGAGCACGGAGAACACCAAATCGCTGATGTCTACCTTCCTTGGTTCCGCTGCGAGTCCTTCTGCTCGAACCGTCTCGTTCACAGTGGCGCCCTGAGTGACGAAATACCCAACACGCTCCTCGGCGCGCACGAGACCCCACTGCTCAAGGAGCGAGTAGGCGCGAAATACCGTCGACTGGCTCACGCCGTACTGCGCGATGAGGTGGCGAAGCGACGGAAGCTTGGCTCCGGCGGGAAGAAGGCCTTCCCGGATTTGCGTTGCCAGATTCTTCGCGATAGTCTCGTAGCGATTCATTGATTGCCCTTACCGTGTTCTTCGGTGACCGAACTCGCAGCGCACGCTTTCTCGCGCGATTCCCGCCGTGTCTGCCGAGAAACCGTGCCGCAATACTACAGCTTCCGTTGATGAGCCAGCGACGACTGCGGTGGGGCCAGCAGCGATTGAGCGGGCGCTATCCCAGTTACGTCGGTTGAGCTGTGCCTTGCTACGACCACGTGGACGCGGCGACCGGTCCTACGTCCCACGGGTTCTGGCTCGCGAAGCCACCATTTCCGCAAACGATGTGTTGAATTCCGTGTCGTCCAGCAAGTTCATGCCAGGAGGCGTTGACGGTCATGGAAACACTCAATCCTAACGACAACGAATTCGGTCGAAAGTTGGCGCTCACTCACACCGAGAAGCGTCTCGCCGACCTGCTCGCGTACGTCCTGACTGACGCGATGACCGAAATCGAAGTGGCGTCAAGAGACCTGCAGATTTCTGACTCCAGCTTCGTGCGCTTACGCCGGGCGATGGGCCGGGTTGCTTGCGCGCAGTCGCTGTTGGAAACAATGAGGGCAGGGAGCGTGGGCGCGGGCGATGAGGAGACGGCGTTGCGGGTGCTGCGGGTGCGTGCTGCGGTGGAATTGCTGGCAAGAGAGAGTGGCCGGAGGACTATCCAGCCGGGGCGGTCGAGTGGCTTTTGTTGGGCGGTTTCAAAGGTGAAGCGCAACAGCGGGTTAATGAACGGAAGCTGAAGTTATGGAAGCGGTTGCGAGCATACGTTCGAACACCTCGAATGGCGAATGAAATGCATGCGTAGCACGCGGTCGGCTGTTGAGGCTGTCGGCGATGGCATCGAGTTCGTCCTGGCTGTAGATCGAGAGGTCGGTGCCTTTTGGCAAGTACTGACGCAGCAGCCCGTTGGTGTTCTCACAGGTGCCGCGTTGCCAGGGGCTGTGCGGATCGCAGAAGTACACGCGCACGCCGGTGGCGGCGCTGAGCTCCTGATGGCGGGTCATTTCCTTGCCCTGGTCGTAAGTGAAGCTCTGGCGCAGGGGCGCAGCGATCGAATTCAGCTTCGCAGTGAAGCCGGCCAGGGCCGAGGCGGCGGTGGCGTCGTCCATCTTCGCCAGCAGCACCAGGCGACTGGTGCGCTCAACCAGCACGCCGACGGAAGACTGGTTGCCGGCACCCTTGATAAAGTCGCCTTCCCAATGGCCTGGCATCACCCGGTCATCGACCTCAGGCGGGCGCACATGGATGCTCACCATGTCGGGGATCTGGCCGCGCCGGTCAGTGCCCCGCTTGCGTGACATACGCGTGCTGTGGCCGTGGCGCAGACAGGCGATAAGCTGGCGGCGCAGCTCGCCGCGTGGCTGGGCATAGATGGCGGTGTAGATGGTCTCGTGCGAGACATGCTGGGTCGGATCGTTGGGCCACATGCGCTTGAGGGTACCTGAGATCTGCTGGGGCGACCACTTCCATTCCAGCAGGGTGAGTACCACGCGCCACGACACGCTTTGAGGGTGCAGCTTGGGACACGGGCGCGCAGCCTCGCGTCGGCTCGTGCTGAGCGCCTGCGCTGGTGCAGACGCATAGCCCACGGCAGAACACGTGTTCCTGGTCAGCTCGCGGCTCACGGTTGACGCCGCGCGCCCGAGTGTTCGGGCGATGACCTGAACGCTCGAACCCTGCTGCTTCATGCTTGCAATCGTCATGCGTTCTTCAGGCTGCAGTTGTTGGTAACTTCTTTTTTGCATTGGCACACCTTACACGAGCAAGGTGTTGCACTTCAAATTTGATCGCGCCGTGGATAAAGCCCTGGAAGTGGTGATGACGAAGGGCCACAAGACGGCGGGTGGCGACCGGCTCGGCAAGACCATCATCTTTGCCAAGAACAACGACCATGCTGACTTTATCGCCAGGCGCTTCGATGTCAACTACCCGCATTACAAAGGGCACTTCGCTCGCGTTGTGACGTACAAGACGGAGTACGCGCAGATGGTACTCATACAGAGCGTGGCAAGCGATGACTGGTGGGACGATGTGACTGTTCCCATGCTGGAAACGGTACGACGCAGGCTGCGGGCGCTCGTGAAGTTGATACCGAAAGGTCAGAAGAAGATTGTCTACACCGATTTCGAGGATGAACTCGGTGAGTCAGCCATTATTGACCTGCCTCAGGTGACGGCCGGATTGAATATGGGTACCCATTGAACGTATTGCGCGATGCAGCGATTGCCCGTGAGGAACATGAGTTCATCCGGGCAGAGTGGGTGCGAATTCAGAAAGTGCTCCGCTCGCCCCTGCTACCTTCTGGCTCGGAATAATCATGGTCGCGCGCCGCCGAAATGTGGCGCCTGCTGTTCAAACTTGCTGTCTGGACAAATATCTGTCAAGACAGTGGGCTGCTCAGACGCAGAACACCCCTGCCACCAATCGCGGCCACGCCTTCCGCAGCCGAGCGGGCACTATATACGGAGCCCCCGGCAACTCGCCGTCGTTCATCTCTTGCCCCGTTTGCTCCGGCTGATGCCAAAGGTCGCGCTCTAGTTGCACCCGCTCGAAAAGCAGCGACCACCGGCCGTGAAGAAGCTCCGGCGAGCAGTTCGCCACATCTGCAAAAAGGTCGGCCGACTGGAGCGACCATGGCGCCGCACCTTCTGGATGGTCGTCGGCAATGAGGCTCGCGACAGCACGGTCGAGCCACTCGCGCAGGCTTAGCCCGCATTTCTGTGCGGACACGATTGCCGCCGCCATCACGGCGGGTGACATGTGCAGCACAGTGCGAACGTCTGACGACGTGCTGTCAAGGCAAGTTGTTTCCATAGTCTGATGGCCTCCGTCGTTTGGCTGACGGTCGCAGGATGGCTTAGCGGCGCAGGATTTCCACGCAGTTTTTGTTACCAAATCCCGACGGGTGACTACACGAGATGTGCCTGGCCACGGCGGCTGGGACGCTTCTTGAGGTCATATCCGGCTCCCGATGTCGCGCGCGCGTGCGGCGGGTACGAAAGCAACGGCGAAGGCCGAGGCCGACGAATGTGCAGCTCGAGTTGGGGAAGGGCAGCTGCCAGACGATTGTCCGGCATCTGCGGTTGCAGGCGCTCAAATGCAATGGGGCGCAACGCAGGCCAAGTCTGTGGGCCTGCCGCATCCGACGAAATGTCAGCCTGCGCATATAAGAAAGGGGCCACGCCGTGTGGGAAAATTGTGGGAAAGCGGCTTTTTGCGTTTTCCTGTGGGAAATTTCCTAGGGCGGGAGCTTTGCTGGAAATCTAAGCCAGAAAAGGCTTCGAGAGATTTGGTGCCCAGGGCCGGAATCGAACCGGCACGCCTTGCGGCGGGGGATTTTGAGTCCCCTGCGTCTACCAATTTCACCACCTGGGCAGATACTGCGGCGCGCATGGGGGAGATCAGCGCGCGAAGAAGACGCCGATTATGGCCGAAAATCGGTGGACGGGCAAGCCGACTGCTTTCGCCCGCTCAGACCGTGCGCGAGAACCGTTCGAGTGTCTGCTCGCCGAGATAGCGATCAAATACCATCGCGAGACTGCGCACCAGCATGCGGCCGGCCATCCGCACTTCGAGCTTGCGCGCGCTGAGCGAGATCAGCCCGTCGTCCTCGAATGAACGCAGACGCGCGAGTTCCGGCGCGAACGTGTCGGCGAAGTGGATGCCGTACGCCGTCTCGAATTCGTCGAAGCGCAGTTCGAGGTTGCGCATGAGCTGCGTGATCACGTCGCGGCGCAGACGGTCGTCGGCGGACAGGCGGACGCCGCGCGCGATCGCGAGCCGGCCCGCATCGATCGCGTCGGCGTAAGCGGGCAGCGCTCTCGCGTTCTGTGCGTACACGTCCCCGACCTTGCCGATCGACGATGCGCCAAAGCCGATCAGATCGCACTCGGCCCGCGTGCTGTAGCCCTGGAAATTGCGGTGCAGCGTGCGCCGTGCCTGCGCGCGAGCGAGTTCGTCGCCAGGCAGCGCGAAGTGATCCATGCCGATGTGGACAGAACCCGCGTGCGTCTGCCGTTCGACCACCCGTTGCAGCAGAGCGAGCCGCTGTTCGCTCGACGGCAGCGTCGCGGAATCCATCTGGCGCTGCATCTTGAAGAGCTGTGGCATGTGCATCGTGTCGAACGTTGCGCGGAACTGCGGCGCGCTCGGATAGGACGTATAACGAGGACCATTCGCGCTGTAGCGCGCGAGCAGGTCGGGGCGGAACAGGGTGTCGGCTTGGGACATGAGCGGGATCGGACGGTGGGCGGCAGTGGCACAATGCGGGTCTGGCAACGCGTTGCCAAGGTTTGAGTTCAGGAAAGATGACGTGGATCAAAGGTTGAACAGCGCACGGGTGGACGATCACGCGTGCCTTCCCGATTGCGGCGCGTGCTGTATCGCGCCGTCGATTTCGAGTCCGATTCCGGGCATGCCGAACGGCAAGCCGGCGGGCGTGCGCTGCGTGCAACTCGGCGACGATCTGCGCTGCGCGATCTTCGGTCGGCCGGAGCGGCCCGCGTGCTGCTCGGGTCTGCAGCCGCAACTCGAGATGTGCGGCGCGAATCGCGGTGAAGCGCTCGCGTGGCTCACGCAACTCGAAGCGCAAACGCAACCGGCATCCCATCCATGACGCGCGGCACGCGGTCAGCGCCGTCGCCAACCACACCCCGCCGACGCAAGCCGATGTCCGCAAGGGCGTCCACAGGAGATTTCGCATGACTCGACCCGCAGCGCCGGCCCGGCGCCGCTTTTTGCGCGCAGCGCTGACTGGCAGCAGCGTGCTTGGCATCACTGTGTCGCTCGCGGCATGCGCGAGCCCGATGTTTCCGTTTATGCCGTCGCATTACACGTTCTCGCAACAGCAGGTGCAGGAGGCCGTGCAGCGCAAGTTCCCGTATCAGCGCACGGTGTCGCAGGTGTTCGAGGTCGCGCTGAGCAATCCGGTGGTGGGCATGCTGCCCGATGCGAACCGGGTGCAGGTGAAACTCGATGCGCGTTTCGCGAGCCCGTTCCTGCAACAGCCGGTCGATGGTGTATTCACGCTGTCGAGCGAACTCGCGTACGACGTCGCGAGCCGCTCGGTGATCCTCAAGTCGCCAAGTGTCGATAACGTCAGCGTGAGCGGCCAGGCGCAGGCCTACACGCAGCAGATCAACGCGGCCGCGGCGCTGCTCGCGACCCAGTTGCTGACCAACTATCCGATCTACACGTTCAAACCCGAGCAACTGCAATTTGCCGGCGTGAGCTACGAACCCGGTACAATCACCATCCTTACAAACGGCATACGCGTGCAGATCGTCGAAAAATGACGCGCACGCGCGGCCGCCTGGGCCGCGCATGCCAGCGATGACCGCGCGGCCCTCTTCGTTGCGACAACCTACCGCGATAAGGGGCACGGATGGACTGGCTACTGGCTTGCAAGGCGCTGATTCTCGGCGTGGTCGAGGGTTTGACGGAGTTTTTGCCGGTGTCGAGCACCGGGCATCTGATCGTCGTCGGCAGTCTGCTCGATTTCTCCGACGAACACGCAAAGACCTTCGATGTCGTGATCCAGCTCGGCGCGATTCTCGCCGTGTGCTGGGAGTTTCGCCGCCGCATCGGCACCGTGATCGTGGGTCTGCCGAGTCGGCCCGATGCGCGCCGCTTCGCGCTGAACGTGATCATCGCGACGATTCCGGCGGTCGTGCTCGGCCTGCTGTTCGAAAAGTCGATCAAGCAGGCCCTGTTCTCGCCGGTGCCGGTTGCGTTCGCGCTGGTCGCGGGCGGCGTCGTGATTCTGTGGGCGGAGGCGCGTCAGCGTGCGCGCGGCGACACGGCGGTGCGGGTGCGCAGCATCGACGATCTGAGCCCGCTCGATGCGCTGAAAGTCGGCCTCGCGCAGTGCTTCGCGTTGATTCCGGGAACCTCGCGTTCGGGCTCCACGATCATCGGCGGCATGCTGTTCGGCATCGAGCGTCGCGCCGCGACCGAGTTTTCATTCTTTCTCGCGATTCCGATCATCTTCGGCGCGACCGCCTACGAGCTGTACAAGGACTGGCATCTGCTCACCGCCGATGCGCTCGGCAGCTTCGCGCTGGGCTTCGCGGCGGCGTTCGTCAGTGCGTTCATCTGCATACGCTGGTTGCTGCGCTACGTCGCGTCGCACGACTTCACGGTGTTCGCGTGGTATCGGATCGGCTTCGGCCTGCTGATCCTGCTGATCGGTTATAGCGGCGGGTTGAGCTGGGCCGATTGAGCCCTGCCGCGCGATGAAAAAAGGTCCGCATATGCGGACCTTTTTTGTTGGCTTGCCGTCTCGTCGCGTTACGCGGCGCCGCGCTTGCGGAACACGAGATCCCACACGCCGTGGCCGAGCCGCAGGCCGCGCCGCTCGAACTTCGTCACCGGACGGTAGTCGGGCCGCGGCGCGTAGGTGTCGGCGGTGTTCTCGAGCAACGGATCGGCGCCGAGCACTTCATGCATCTGTTCGGCGTAGTTCTGCCAGTCGGTCGCGCAATGCAGATACGCACCCGGCTTCAGACGCGACATGAGTAGCGCGACGAACTTCGGCTGGATCAGCCGGCGCTTGTGATGGCGCGCCTTGTGCCACGGGTCGGGGAAGAAAATGTGCACGCCGTCGAGGCTGTCGGGCGCGATCATGTGCTCGAGCACTTCGACCGCGTCGTGCTGGATGATGCGGATGTTCGTCACCGACAGTTCGCCGATCAGCTTCAGCAGCGCGCCGACGCCGGGCTCGTGGACTTCGACGCCCAGGAAATCGTCGGCGGGACGTTGCGCGGCGATCTCCGCGGTGGTCGCGCCCATGCCGAAGCCGATCTCCAGTATGCGCGGCGCCTGTCGGCCGAACACGCTGGTCCAGTCGGGCTGCTGCGGCGCGTAGGGTACGACGAAGCGCGGACCGAACTCATCGAGCGCGCGGCGCTGGCCGGTCGACACGCGACCGGCGCGCGTGACGAAGCTGCGAATGCGGCGGTGATACAGCGTATCTGCCGGCGCTGCACCCGGCGTGCCATCGGCATTGTCCGCATGGTTGCCGGTGGGCTGGTCGGCGCCTGCGCTCATGGGTGTCGGGGAGTCGTCCGGGAGGCCGGAGTCGTTTGGATCGTGGATCATCGTCGATGCTGCTGCAAGGGTGAGGGCTGCGCGTCGCGCGCACTATGCCGGGCCGTTGCCACTACAAAAAAGCCGCCTTCAGGGAGGCGGCTCTTGCTGGATTGCGCTGAACACTCAGCCGGAAAGTGGAGCGGGCGATGGGAATCGAACCCACGGCTCTAGCTTGGGAAGCTAGGGTATTACCATTATACGACGCCCGCGAAAGGCAAGATTTTACAGGGATTTCGCCCGTTTGGGCAGGGGTATGGTTCGCGCGCGCGAACAGCAAACCCGTCTTTTCGCTTCGACGGTTCGAACGGCACTGACCTTCAGATACCGTCTCCGCTTGCCGTTAACCCGCCTGGTTCCCAACGCCGTGCGCTTTCGAAACCGGAAGCCAGCACGAGCCCGGCGCTCCCCTCCTGATCAAGAGACTTTCCCAAGATGCAGTGGCTTTCCAATCTGAAGCTGAGCCAGAAGCTTGTCGGCTCGTTGTTGCTGTGCGCATTCGTGACGGCCATCGTCGGCACGGTCGGTGTGCTGAAGGTGCGCGAACTCGCGACGATGCAAACCGAGATGTACGACCGCGAATTCGTGCCGGTGCGCGACGATGGCACCGCCGCCTGGCAAGCCGCCTCGCACTTCCGGCGCCTGTATTCGTACATTCTGAATCCGGAGCCGGCCGGCCGCGCCGATACGGTGCGCCTGAATCACGGCGGCGAAGCGGCGATCCTGTCGGCGTTCGGCTACGAGCGCAAGCACGCGACCACTGACGCGCAAAAGCAATTGCTGAGCGACTTCGACGCCGCCTATCCGGCCTATATGAGTTCGGTCGCGAAAGTGATGGCGCTTGCCGACCAGGGCGATCAGACCGGCGCGCTCGCGGAGCTCAAATCGACCACCGATCCGCTGCATGTCAAGCTGCGCACGCTGATGATCAAGCTGTCCGACGTGCGCGACGAACTGGCGAGGCAGCGCGTCGCGAACGGCGTCGACATGGTCCGCTCGGTGACGTGGTGGATCGCGGGCTGCGCGCTCGTCGGCGTCGCGATCGCGATCGGCCTCGGGCTGCTGGTGACGCGCGCGGTCGTGCGGCAGATCGGCGGCGAACCGGCCGAAGTCGCGAAGCTCGTCGAGCAGATCGCGAGCGGCGACCTGAGCCAGCGCCTGCACACCGACAGCACTGACGAGCGCAGCATCCTGCGGGCGGTCGCGCACATGCAGCAGCGTCTCGCGACGACGATCGACTCGATCCGCGAAAGCGCCGAGTCGGTCAGCATCGCTTCGCAGCAGATCGCGGGCGGCAACATCGATCTGTCCGCGCGCACCGAAGAGCAGGCCGCTTCGCTCGAACAGACCGCGGCGAGCATGTCGGAGTTGACGCAGACCGTCAGCCGCAACAGCGACAACGCGCGCAACGCGAGCGCGCTCGCGACTCAGGCGGCGCAGGTCGCCAACACCGGCAATACTGCCGTCGAGGGCATGGTGCGGACCATCGGCGAGATCAGCGGCAGCTCGACCAGGATCTCGGAAATCACCGGCGTGATCGAGGGCATCGCGTTCCAGACCAATATTCTTGCGTTGAACGCGGCGGTCGAGGCGGCGCGCGCGGGCGAGCAGGGGCGCGGCTTCGCGGTGGTCGCAAGCGAGGTGCGCAATCTCGCGCAGCGCTCGGCGAGCGCGGCCAAGGAGATCAAGGAGATGATCACGACGTCGGTCGCGATCATCGAGGGCGGAACGCGGCAAGTGGCCGAAGTCAGCACAACGATGACCGATATCAAGGACGCGATCCATCGCGTGTCGGATATCGTCGGCGAGATCGCGACGGCCTCCGAGGAGCAGAACCGCAGCATCCACCAGGTCGGCCAGGCCGTCACGCAGATGGACGAGACCACACAGCAGAACGCGGCGCTCGTCGAACAGGCGGCGGCAGCAGCGCAATCGCTCGAAGTGCAGGCGCGCAATATGAAGCAGACGGTGTCGGTGTTCCGGACGGGGGAGAGCCGCGGTTTCGCGGCGGCCGGATCGAAGCCGGCGCCGACGTAAGCGCCGGCACGCGCACGCGTCGACAAGCTGACGTTGCCACAGCCGGCGATCGCCGCGCCTGCGCGCGAGCGCGCGGCGGCGACCGCGGCTGCCGAGAGTGACTGGGGTACGTTTTGACCGACGGCTTGCGCGCGGCTCGGCGTCGAGCGTTAGCCGACCTACCCGCGCGATCAGCTCAGATCACGAAATAAGTCAGCTGAACCGCCGCGCGCGTGACAACCATCTGCAGCACCTGCACGATCACGAACAGCAGGATCGGCGACAGATCGATGCCGCCGAATTTCGGCAGCACGCGGCGCAGCGGATTCAGAAACGGCGCGGTCAGCTGATAGAGAATCGGCATCGCCTGCGAACGCGGATTGAGCCACGACAGCAGCGCCATCAGAATCGTCATCCAGATGATCAGATTGAGCGCCCATTTGATCGCCGTCAGCACCGCGACGATCAGCAGCGTCGGCACGAGCGTCAGTGGATCGGCGCCGGTCAGCACGATCATCAGGACGACGTAGATAATCGCGGTGATCAGCGTCGCGACCACGCTCGCCCAGTCGATGTTGCGTGTGCTCGGCAGAATGCGCCGCAGCGGCAGCACGATCCAGTTGGTCGCCTGCAGCACGGCGTTCGAGACCGGGTTGTACGGCGGCAGGCGCACGACCTGCAGCCACGCGCGCAACAGCAGCGCCGCGCCAAACAACGTGAAAACGGTATTGAGCAGAAAACGGGCGATATCGCCAAACATCTCGTGTCCTTATGCTTCTGATATGACGGCCGAGGGCCGGCCGTGGGCTGCCGGCGTCGCCCGATCGGCGCGTGCCGGCGGATTACTGGACTTACCCGGTTAGCCAACTGGAAGTTCGACGCCATTGCGCGCGCCCTTCCGATGGCTGTCTGTCCGGCATCACACGGAAATCCGAACCTCGCTGATCAGGATCGTGCCGTTGCCGCCGTCGGTGTAGTTCGGGATATCCGCTAATAGTTGCTCGGACGCGGGCTTGAACACTTTATAGAACTCGTCCGCGCTATCGAACAGGAAGTGACCCGCGGCCACGTAAGGCGGCGGCGTGCCGGGCGGCCCGGCGTTCAGGCCCGCGTCGACCGACCAGCCTTTCAGCGCCGGCCCGAACAGCCTTGCCGCGAGCGGCATGTGGGTCGCGCAGTAGTAGTCCATGTCGAAGCGGCCATTTTCCCGGTACGGGTAGAGGATGCTGACCTTGATCATTGTGCGTTCTCGTCTGTTGATCCCGAAGCGCGGCGCCGGTCGTCGCGTGGTTCGCATGTGGTTCGCCCGGCGCGCCGGACGTCACATTATCACGGCTTACTTCACGCTTGCACCTGCCGCGGCCTGATTCAGCGAGCGGCCCAGCGATTCTTCCACAGCTTCGGAGATCGCTTCAATCGTCGCGGGCGGCCTGGCGCGACGTCGGGCGAGGTCGACCGCGCGGCGCGTCAGCAGACCGTACAGCGCAGCATGGTCGCCGCCGAATCCTTCCAGCAGCGCGAGCTGCTCCTCCACGACACCGGTATCGCCGCGCGATACCGGACCCGCGAGCGCGTTGGGCAGGCCCTTGTCGCGCGCGGTTTCGATCGTGCCGGCGAGCATCGGCAGCAGCGCGCGCAGCGCGTCGTCTTCGGCGAAGCCCAGCGTGCGCCACAAGCCGACGCATTCGGCGAGGCTGCATAGCGCGAAGCTCGCCGCGTAGTGCGCGGCGGCGTGATACAGCATGCGGCCGCCCGGCGGAATGGACAGCGGACGGCACCGCAGCGCGAGCGCGAGCGCAGTCAGCGTCTCTTTCAGCTCGCCGTCGGCTTCGATCGTCACCGAGCAGCCGGCGATGCGCTCGAGATCGGCAAGCTCACCGCTAAATAGATACAGCGGATGAAAGCCGCCGATCGCGGCGCCCTGGTCGCGGGCCGGCGCGAGCAACTCGACCGGCGATGCGCCGCTGCAGTGCACCAGCGCCTGGCCGGAGTGGCTTGTCGCATCGCCTGCAAAGCGGAGTGTGTGCGCTGTCGTACCGATGTTGTCGTCCGGAACGGCTAAAAAAACGATATCGGCGGCGTCGACAACCTGTTGCGGATCGTCGCAGGCCGCGCAGTGTGCGATCTGGGCGGCGAGCCGGCGCGCGGAAGCGGCCGAGCGGCTCGCCACCGCGGTGACCGGATAGCCGGCGCGCGCAAACGCGAGCGCGAGACAGCGCGCGAGCCGCCCCGCGCCGATGAAGCCGACGCGCGGCAAGGAAGGCTGGGACATGGTCGCCTGCTCCAGACGGATCGTGTGAACGGGAAAGCAGCAGTATCGCGCATCTGGCGAAGCGCGCGCGGTCCGGCCCCTTGCGGGTGAGACAGCTGTCGTCGGATGAGCTTGCGGGCGATATGGCGCTAGCGGTCGGTCATGGGGTGGCGCGACGCCCATTGGTGTGAAAAGTGCCCACAATCGTACGTGACAGGAACAGTGGTCGATGAGCCGGTTTAGTTGTTTTTTTCGTACTTAGTTCGCAGTCAGAAAATTCGGGAGGGTCGATATGAGTATTTTTTCTTACCGAAAGCACTTGCGGTTCCTGACGCACGCCCAGCGCCGTCGCTGGTGGGATCAGAAAAAGCGCCTGACGCCGCGCGTGCGGATCAGCGGCGCGTATGTGCCGCCGAACGTGTCCCGCGAATTCGCGTACGTGAAGGTCGGCTAGTCACGCGGTCTTCGCAGGTGAGGAAGTGCCCGGCTCGAGCAATCGAGGCGGGCATTTTTATTGGGAAAATCCTCCGGCTGTCAGGTTTGAAGCGAATTTGTAATTAAAGATTACCGATGCGCGAACTCAAACCCGCGCCTTCGATCAGACCTATGACGCGCGGCCCTTCAGTTGCGTGCAAGCCCTTGATTCCCGGCTCATTTCGCCGTCGTCGCGGCGGCGCGTATGTGCGCTCGCGCGGCGCTCGGCAAAACGCTTCGGCTCGCCCATTGCAATTTGCAACAAATGCGAACAGTTCAGCCGGGGCTTTTTAGATACATTGATTTCACCGCATGCGAGGCATGTGCAGTCGGCGACCTTGGCCGCGCTAGGAGAACAAAAGTGAAAAAGATCATTCCGTTTGTCGTTGCAGCCGCACTCGGCCTGGGACTTGCCGGGGCTGCGGAGGCAGGTGTTTCCGTCGGTATCGGCCTTGGGGTGCCGATTGCGCCGGCTTATCCGGTCTATGCGGCGCCGCCGCCGGTCTACTACGCGCCCCCGCCCCCGCCGGTCTACTACGCGCCGCCCCCACCGGTGTATGCGCCAGTTCCGGTCGTGGTCGGAGGCTACTACAGGTATGGCCATCCTTATTACCGTGGCTACTACCACGGCTATCGCGGCTACTACGGACACCCCTACTATCGCCGCTAAGCGCGGGCGCGCATGAGGCGCGCGGGAATCTCGACGGCGTAACCCCGGCCGATGCGCCGGGTTACGCCGTTTTTTCTTTGGCGCTGCCGGTCCGCGTCGGCCCGCGTCGGCCCGCGACGGTGGTGGGTCCTCGCGCAAGCCGCTTTCCAAAGCAGCGGAGAAGCTGGGAGAATGGCTGTTTTGCCCCGCTCCAGGAGAGTTTCGCCGATGCCAGCGCTTCCCGTTCCCACTTTCGATGACGTCCTCGACGCAGCCGCCCGTCTCGAAGGCGTCGCGCACCGCACCCCCGTTCTGACGTCGAGCACGCTCGACGAGCGCACTGGCGCGTCGGTCTTCTTCAAATGCGAAAACTTCCAGCGTATGGGCGCGTTCAAGTTCCGCGGCGCATACAACGCGATTTCGCATTTCGACGCGGAGCAGCGCAAGGCCGGCGTGCTGACCTATTCGTCGGGCAATCACGCGCAAGCGATCGCGCTATCGGCGCGCCTCGCCGGCATTCACGCGACGATCGTGATGCCGCACGACGCGCCCGAGGCTAAGGTCGCCGCGACGAAGGGCTACGGCGGTGAAGTGATCACCTACGACCGCTACAAGGAAAACCGCGAGGAAATCGGCCGGCGCCTGGCCGACGAGCGCGGCATGACGCTGATTCCACCGTACGATCATCCACACGTGATCGCCGGGCAAGGCACTGCGGCCAAGGAGCTGATCGACGAAACCGGCCCGCTCGACATGTTGTTCGTCTGCCTCGGCGGCGGCGGGTTGATCAGCGGCAGCGCGTTGTCGGCGGCCGCGCTGAGCCCGGCTTGCACGGTGATCGGCATCGAACCCGAAGCGGGCAACGACGGCCAGCAATCGCTCGCGCGCGGCGAGATCGTGCATATCGACGCGCCGCGCACGATCGCCGACGGCGCCGCGTCGACGCATCTCGGCGACTACACGTTCGACATCATCCGTCGGCTGGTCGCGCGAATCGAAACGGTCAGCGACGCCCAACTGATCGACACGATGCGCTTTTTCGCGCAGCGCATGAAGATCGTCGTCGAACCGACCGGTTGCCTCGCGGCGGCGGCGGTACTGAACGGCATCGTGCCGGTGAAGGGCAAGCGCGTCGGCGTGGTGGTGAGCGGCGGCAACGTCGATCTGCCGAAGCTCGCGCACTACCTCGCATGAGCGCCTCACGCAGAGTCGCATGAAGGAAAAACGGCTCGCCGATGCGAGCCGTTTTGTTGTCGGTGAGCCGCTTCAGCTTGCCACTTGCGCGGTGCTTTGCACGATCAGGTCGTGATACCCGTTGACGATCACGCTGTACGAGAAATACGCGAACAGCAGCGCCGACAGAACGTGACATGCGCGCAGCAGACCGGTGCCGGCGCGCTTGCGTCCGTGGCTGCCGAGTCCACAGATAAAAAGCGTCCAGCACAGACCGCCGAGAAAGAAGCCGCCGAGGAAGATCAGCGCGGTCGCCGGGGTCGTCGCGCCGGTCTTCGCGATCAGCGCGCCGCCGACCGCCGCGAACCATAGAATCGCCGACGGCGACGACACCGCGAGCAGCACGCCGCGCAGAAACCCGCGCCATGCCGATCGATGCGGCGCAGCCGCGTCGCCTTCGCGGGCGACCGCGGCAGCCGTGGCCGGGAACATCGCTTCACGCGCCATCTTCCAGGTGAGGAACAGCAGGATCGCCGCGCCGCCGATCCACACGACCCAGCGCACCGACTCGAACTGCAGCAGCGCGGCCATGCCCGCGAGCGCGAGCGTCGCGTAAATCAGGTCGCCGACGCACGAGCCAAGGCCGAGCCAGAAGCCCGGCCGGAAGCCGTGCGACAGCGTCAGCGAAATGATTGCGACATTGACGAGCCCGATGTCGAGGCACAGCGACAAGGACAGAAAAAATCCGTCCGACATCATTGAAAAAGGGTGCATCCGCGCGAGCGTTCCGTCCGTTATTGATTGTGTTGTCCGGCGAGCGTTAAAGGTCGAGGCCCAACTCGTTCCACAAGCTATCGACACGCTGCTTGACCGCGTCGTCCATCACGATCGGGCGGCCCCACTCGCGGTCGGTTTCGCCCGGCCACTTGTTGGTCGCGTCGAGCCCCATCTTCGAGCCGAGGCCAGCCACTGGCGACGCGAAATCGAGATAGTCGATCGGCGTCCGATCGACGACCACCGTGTCGCGCGTCGGGTCCACTCGGGTGGTGATCGCCCAGATCACTTCCTTCCAGTCGCGGATATTGACGTCTTCATCGACGACGACGATGAACTTCGTATACATGAACTGCCGCAGGAAGCTCCACACGCCGAACATCACGCGTTTCGCGTGGCCGGGGTAGCTTTTCTTCATCTGCACGATCGCCATGCGGTAGCTGCAGCCTTCGGGCGGTAGATAGAAGTCCGTGATCTCGGTGAACTGCTTCTGCAGCAGCGGCACGAATACTTCGTTCAGCGCGACGCCGAGTACAGCGGGCTCGTCGGGTGGTTTGCCGGTGTAGGTGGAGTGATAAATCGCGTCGCGGCGCATCGTGATGCGCTCGACCGTGAAGACCGGAAACCACTCCTGTTCGTTGTAGTAGCCGGTGTGATCGCCGTACGGGCCTTCGAGCGCGTGTTCGTACCTGGCGGACGTACCCTTCGACGGACGCGGCGGCGCGCCGGCCGGAGCGGGCGAGGGCGCGCCTTCCTGCGGATAGATGAAGCCTTCGAGCACGATTTCGGCGCGCGCGGGCACCTGCAGACCGTCGACGCCCGGCGTGATGCACTTCGCGAGTTCGGTGCGCCCGCCGCGCAGCAGCCCGGCGAACTGGTATTCGGACAGCGTGTCGGGCACCGGCGTAACCGCGCCGAGGATCGTCGCCGGGTCCGCGCCGAGCACGACCGCCACCGGATACGGCTTGCCGGGATTTTTCAGCGCGAACTCACGGAAATCGAGCGCGCCGCCGCGATGCGTGAGCCAACGCATGATCAGTTTGTTACGCCCGATCAGTTGCTGGCGATAGATCCCCAAGTTTTGTCGGCTCTTGTTCGGCCCTTTCGTGACGGTCAAACCCCAGGTGATCAGCGGTCCGGCATCGCCCGGCCAACAGGTCTGAATGGGCAGTTTGGCGAGGTCCACATCGTTGCCCTCCCAGACGATTTCCTGACAGGGCGGCGCGCTGACCGTCTTCGGCGCCATGTCCCACACCGCCTTCGCTAGCGACAACAGCTTGCCCGCGTCCTTGAAGCCTTTCGGCGGCTCCGGTTCCTTCAGCGCGGAAAGCAGCCGGCCGACGTCGCGCAGCGATTCGAGCGCCGCCTGGTCGCCTGCGTTCGCTTCGGCATCGATGCCCATGCCGAGCGCGACGCGGCGCGGTGTGCCGAACAGATTGCCGAGCACGGGGAACGCATGCCGCTCGGTGTTCTCGAACAGCAGGGCCGGCCCGCCCACGCGCAGCACGCGGTCGCAGAGTTCGGTCATTTCGAGATTCGGCGATACCTTTTGCGAGATTCGGCGCAGTTCACCGATCGTCTCGAGGCGGCCGATGAAATCGCGCAAGTCTTTGTATTTCATCTGTAACCGTTCAGGGCCGCATGCACGGCGCATAGGACTGGAAACGCAGGAGGGACGACGGTGGTCCTTGTCCGGCGCAAAAAAGCGATTGTCGATTTTACCTGCGTTAGCTAGCGCACGTAGATCGACCAAATGGTCTGTTTCTGACAGCCAGGGTCGGATCGCTGAAAACGCGCGTTGCACGCGGTTTCGGCCCGACTGAACACTGTTCATAATTACAAATAGTTATAGATTTTTCATTCTATAGTGTTGACGATCTATAAAAGCGTGCATAGAATCCGTCCACATTGGTCGCAGGCCGTTAACCTTTTTACCGTCGCCCCGGTCCCTAGACGCAACGCGTCACCGTTTTACTTCCCCTGCAGGGTGGAACGGCATTATTGAAGTCCTCACCAGCGTCCACCAACGCTGGTTTTTCGCGTGGGAGCCGAGCCCGGCATACATCGAGTATGTGTGGGCTGTTTTTGACATGGCTCCCCAAACGGTATTTGTTGCCGTTTTCCCGACGTCGCTACCGCTCAGCCAGAGAGCACGCGATGTCTTGACTCTGCGAGCGCGCTGTATCGCCTGATTTTGTCCCGGCGGAGTTCGCGGATCATGCAAGATGGGAGATCTGAATGAACGCCTGGTTATCGTGGCGTCCCGATGAGCGTATTGCGCAAATTGTGCGCGGTGCGCTGCGCCGCGGGACGCGACTGAGTCATCACCTGTTCAGCATTGTCGGCGGTATCGCCGTGGTGCTGGCTCTCGCACTGTGGCTGATGCCGACCTGGCGCGGCGCGCTCGCCGCGCGTCTGATGCCGGTCATTTCGGCCGCCGTGCAGGCGGGTCCCGTCCGCCTGCTGCAAGGCAATCCGTTGCCGGCCATCGGGCCGGCCAGAAACGCCGGCGCATCCTCCGACGAATCGCTGTCGGCCAATTCGCCAACCAAGCCGACCGCGCCGAACCCCGCCGATGGCGCGAACGATGGCAGCATGACCCTCACCGTGGCCACCACCAGCTTCGATGGCGCGTTCGACGGCTCCAGCTCGTCGGGCACGAGCGCCGCGGCGCTTAACGGCCTCGATCCGCGCACGATGCAGGGCGTCAGCGCGCTCGCGCGTCTAATCCCGCAGCAGCGCGTGTCCGCCGATGCGCGCGATGACCGCGTGCTCGTGTCGAGCCACGGGCAGGACCTGGTCGCGTCGTACCTCGCGCGGCGTTATCGCGTGGCACAGGAGCCTGTCGGCGAGCTCGTGAAGGCCGCGTTCGACACCGGCCGTGAAGTCGGCCTCGATCCGCTGCTGTTGCTGTCCGTGATGGCGATCGAGTCGGGCTTCAACCCGTACGCCGAGAGCGGCGTCGGCGCGCAGGGCCTGATGCAGGTGATGTCGAAGGTGCACTCGGACAAATTCCAGTATTTCGGCGGCCAGACCGCGGCGCTCGAACCGCTCGCGAATATCAAGGTCGGCGCGCTCGTGCTGAAGGATTGCATCGCGCGCGGCGGCTCGCTGCCGGGCGGCCTGCGCCTGTACGTCGGCTCGAGCACGCAGGACGACGGCGGCTACGGCGCGAAGGTGATGGCCGAGCGCGGTCGTCTGCGCGACGTCGCGCGTGGCCGCAAGGTGCCGATCAATGCGCCGCAGGCGCCGGTGCTGACCGCGTCGGCCAACCCGGCGCCGGCCGCTGCGACGAGCGGCGGCAACGGCAAGCGCGTGCAGGTGACACTGCAGGATGGGCACACGCTGAGTTCGACGACACCGGCGGGGCATACGCAACCGGCCGATCAGGACGATGCGAGCGCCAATTCGACGACGCGCCATGTGGCGTCGGCGTCGGAACTGGGGGCTTAGGTCAGGCGCTTTCCGAGCCGCGTGAAAAAAGAAGGACACCCGAGGGTGTCCTTCTTTGCGTCTGGTAGCTCGGTTTTCACCGACTCCAAGCGTCAATGCCGCCCGAACAGCTTCGCCAGGCGCTCGACCGCCTCTTCGAGCTTCGGATACGCGGTCGCATACGACAGCCGGATGTACTCCTTCGGCGCGTGCGTGCCGAAGTCCATGCCCGGCACCAGCACGACGCCGGCATCGTGCAGCATCGCCTTCGTGAGCGCCGCGCTGTCGCCGGCCGCCGGATGCGCGACGCCGCAGCAGTCCGCGTACACGTAAAACGCGCCGTCGGGCATCACCGGCACAGAAAAGCCGAGCGATTCGAGCGCCGGCGCGATGAAGTCGCGGCGGCGCTTGAATTCGAGGCGCCGCGCTTCGTAAATCGCGATCGTGTCCGGTTCGAAGCAGGCGAGCGCCGCGTGCTGCGCGAGCGCCGACGCGCAGATGAACAGGTTCTGCGCGAGCTTTTCGAACGCGCCGACCATCGCGGCCGGCACGACGAGCCAGCCGAGACGCCAGCCGGTCATGTTGAAGTACTTCGAGAAGCTGTTGACGGTGACCACATCGTCGCCGAACGACAACGCCGACACCGGCTTCGCGTCGTAGCTGAGCCCCTGGTAGATCTCATCGACGATCGTAAAGCCGCCACGCGCGCGCACCGCGTTGACGATGCGCTGGAGTTCGGCCGGCTCGATCGACGTACCAGTCGGATTCGACGGCGATGCGAGCAGCACGCCGCGGGTGCGCTCGCCCCACAGGCGTTCGACGTCGGCGGCGGTCAGCTGGAAGCGCTCGGTCGGGCCGCTCGGCACCATCACCGGCTTACCTTCGGCGGCGATCACGAAATGGCGGTTGCACGGATAGCACGGGTCGGGCATCAGCACTTCGTCGTCGCGGTCGACGAGCGCCGCGCACGCCAGCAGCAGCGCGGCCGACGCGCCCGCCGTGACCATGATCCGCGCCGGATCGACGTCGATACCGTAGAACTCGGCGTAGTGCGCGGAAATCGCGTCGCGCAGCGCATGCACGCCGAGCGCGCTCGTGTATTGCGTGACGCCGCCGCGCAGCGCGCTGGCGGCCGCCTCGATGACCGGCTCGGGCGCGGTGAAATCCGGCTCGCCGATGCCCATGTGAATGATGTCGCGCCCTGCGCGTTCGAGCAGCGCGGCCTCCTTGGCCAGTTCCATCACGTAGAAAGGCTGGATGGCATCGACGCGCGCGGCAAGCCGCACGAGAGGTTCGGTCACGGAGTTCATACGGTCAGTCCAGTTCAGAAGCAGGACGGCGCCCACCCATCAAATGATGCGCTCATCGATGTGCGCAGCGGCGTCCTTGCGGGCGATTCGATTCTTCGCCCTGTGCAGTGCGGCGCATGAGAGCCATGTCGAATAGCCTCATGCGCGCCGCGCTCAGCTCTTGCGAGCCGCCTGCGTCTCGGTGGCACGCAGTTGCGCCGAGAGCTTGTCGAGCACGCCGTTCACGTACTTGTAGCCGTCCGAGCCGCCGAACGTCTTGGTCAGCTCGACCGCCTCGTTGATGACCACGCGATACGGAATATCGACGTGACTCTTCAGTTCGAACGCGGCGACCAGCAGCACCGCGCGCTCGACCGGCGAGAGCTGATCGATCGGACGGTCGAGGCACGGTGCGATGGCGGCGGACAGCGCTTCGGAATCGCGCATCACGCCATGCAGGATTGCTTCCAGGTGCTCGTGGTCAGCCTTGTCGTAACCTTGCGCGCCGCGCAGTTGCGCGTCGATCTCACCTCCGGTCGAGCCCGACAGCAGCCATTGGTAAAGTCCCTGCGTGGCCAGCTCGCGGGAGCGTCGGCGTGCGCTCTTCATGCCTCTTCCTCGTCGTCTTCGTCTTCTTCATCGTCGTCATCGCCCCCGAGCTGCTCGAGCGCGACCGCGAGGTTCGCCATTTCGACAGCCACGCGCGCGGCGTCGCGACCCTTCTCGGTCATGCGCGCGACGGCCTGCTCGTCGTTCTCGGTGGTCAGCACAGCATTCGCGACCGGAATACCGAAGTCGAGGCCGATGCGGGTGATGCCCGCACCGCTCTCGTTCGACACGAGCTCGAAGTGGTAGGTCTCGCCACGGATCACCGCGCCGAGCGCGATCAGCGCGTCGAATTGCGCGCTTTCCGCGAGCTTTTGAAGCGCGAGCGGGATTTCCAGCGCGCCCGGCACGGTGACGAGCAGCACGTCCTGGCCGGTCACGCCGAGGCGTTCGAGTTCTTCGATGCAGGAGTCGGCGAGGCCGTTGCAGACGGGTTCGTTAAAGCGCGCCTGGACGATGCCGATGCGCAGTCCGTCGCCGTCGAGGTTCGGTTGGTATTGTCCGATTTCCATGTGAATTCCGTAGTGTTTGAGTGGGCGGGAGGCGCGTGAGTGGCCGGATCAGATTTGCGGGGCTTGCGTTTTGCTGCCGGGCATCGGAATGAAGCCCGTGACTTCGAGACCATAACCCGACATGCTGCCGAGCTTGCGTGGGTTCGACAGCACTTGCATCCTGCCGACGCCGAGTTCGCGCAGAATCTGCGCGCCGATGCCGTAGGTCTTGAAGTCGACCGGCCGGCGCTTCAGCGCGTTGGCTTTTTCCGTTGAGTCGAACGCCTTGAAGACGTCGACCAGATGGTCTTTCGAGTCGCCGCAGTTCAGCAGCACCACCACGCCGATATCGCGTTCGGCGATCTCTTTCATCGCCGCATCCAGCGTCCACGAATGGGTGGATTCGCCGACTTCGAGCAGATCCAGCACCGACAGCGGCTCATGCACGCGCACCGGCGTGTCGCGATCGGGCGCGGGCGTGCCGCGCACCAGCGCGATGTGCGGCTGGCCGCTCGGCTGGTCGAGATACATGACCGCGCGGAACGCGCCGTGCGCGGTTTGCATCGTGCGTTCGCAGATACGCTCGACGATCGATTCGGTGCGGCTGCGATAGTGGATCAGATCGGCGATCGTGCCGATCTTCAGGCCGTGTTGCTTGCCGAACTCGATCAGGTCCGGCAGACGCGCCATCGTCCCGTCGTCCTTGATGACTTCGCAGATCACCGCGGCCGGCGTGAGGCCCGCGAGCCTCGTGAAGTCGCACCCGGCCTCGGTATGGCCGGCGCGCACCAGCACGCCGCCCGGCTGGGCCATGATCGGGAAAATATGGCCCGGCTGCACGATGTGCTCGGCCTTGGCGTCCGGCGCGACCGCGGCGGCGATCGTGCGGGCACGGTCGGCTGCCGAGATGCCGGTCGTCACGCCTTCGGCCGCTTCGATGCTGACCGTAAACGCGGTGCCGTACTGCGTGCCGTTGCGGTAGGTCATCAGCGGCAGGTTCAGCTGCGTGCAGCGGTCCTGGGTCAGCGTCAGACAGATCAGGCCGCGGCCGTAGCGAGCCATGAAATTGATCGCTTCCGGGGTGACAAACTCGGCGGCGATCACGAGGTCACCCTCGTTTTCGCGGTCTTCTTCGTCGACGAGGATCACCATCCGGCCCGCTTTCAGTTCGGCGATGATCTCTTGGGTGGAGGCGAGCGTCATGTTGGCGAGTTTTTCGGGAAAGCGGGTATTTTACGCCACGCGCGGGTCCAAGTCGCCTCCGCTAAACGACATAGGCCGTTTGGCCGACTGGTGATGAGCGGGGCGCGGTTGCTATGCTCGTCGAAACGGTGGGCGAGGGCGCCGTTGGCGCGGGCGGCAACGCGGGCGGTGCGCCAGCGCGGCCCGCTGTACGGATTGCAATAGTGCGGAATGGTACTTGCGGCGAAGCAGGCGGCTTCGTCTCACTACCACCGGAGACCGGAATGTCCGAGACTGCATGTCGCGTGCGCGGCGCCGCGCTTGCGCCACCAGGAATGGTTCCACGATCACGCGCGGATCGAAGCCATGCTGTTCGACGGCGCACCCCGTTTGCACGATGGCCAGATGAAGCCGGATCTGTCGCGGCCCGGTTGCGGGCTCGAATTCAGGCACGGCGACGCAGCTCGCTACCTCATCAAATAGAGCAGGTCCCCACCAGGAATCGAGATCGATGAGTGCTTCACGCGTACCCGGATTGTTTTACACGGCGGCAGCGGTGGCGGCCATCGCGGCGTTGGCCGCGCGCGGCGCGGGACAACCTGAGTCGCATCGTGAAGCACGCGGCAGCGGCCCGCACGGCCGCATGCCACGAGCATCTTCGACGTCCCCGGCGTGGTCCGACCGGAGCGTTCGACGTGCGCCGGCGCACGCGCGAGCGAGCGAGTCCAGCGCCGAAGTCGAGGCACACGTCGAAGCGGCCCGCACCATCAACCACAGCTCCGCGCTGCTCGCGCTGGCGGTGCTCGCCGACAGCGCGATGGAGCACTACCGCGGCTCGTTCGACAACCCCGCGATGTTCGCGCCGCTCGTCAGCGCGAGTCTGTCGCTCGCCGCGGGCCTGCATGGCGGCGCGGATCGTCGCGGGCACACGCATCGCGCTCGCCATGCGATTTATCTGAGCGCGGCGGCGACGGGCATCGCCGGCACGGGCTTCCATCTGTACAACGTGATGAAGCGGCCGGGCGGCTGGAGCTGGAACAATCTGTTTCACGCGGCGCCGATCGGCGCGCCGCTGGCGCTACTGCTGTCGGGCGCGCTCGGGGCCGTCGCCGAACGGCTGCGCGGCGAGCCCGCCGGCACTCCGCGACTGCTCGGCATGCCGGCCGGTCAGGCGCTCGGTCTGCTGGTCGCCGCGGGTCTCGTCGGCACGGTGGGGGAGGCTGCGCTGCTGCATTTTCGTGGCGCATTCCAGCATCGCGCGATGTACGCGCCGGTCAGCATTCCGCCCGTCAGCGCGGCGCTGCTCGCGCATGCCGCGCTGAGCGCGCCGCGCGAGCGCTGGCACACGCGGCTCTGGTTGCGCATCACGACCGCGCTCGGCTTCGTCGGCGCGGCTTTTCATGCACGCGGTGTCGCGCGTCGCCAGGGCGGCTGGCGCAACTGGAGCCAGAACCTGTTCGACGGGCCGCCGCTGCCCGCGCCGCCGAGCTTTTCCGCGCTGGCGCTCGCCGGGCTCGCCGCGCTGCGTCTGCGGGAGACTGAAAAATGACCAACGGACCACGCTCGACCAGAGCCACCCACTATCCAGACTATGACGTGCTCGACAAACGCACGACGCCGTCGTGGGACGCGCACACCCGCGCGGTGATCGCCGAGCGCCTCGCGACCCCGCTCGAGCCGCGCTTTTTCAACGCCGTCGAGTGGCTCGCGGTCACACCGCTGTGCGCCCGCATCGTGCCGCAAGCGAACGCGCAACCGGTCGTGCCGCTCGCCGCGCTGCTCGACGCGCGCCTCGCCGGCAACAGCAACGACGGCTACCGCGACGCCCGCTTGCCGCCGATGCGCGACGCCTGGCGCATCGGCCTCGCCGCGCTCGATGCCGAGTGCCGCGAGCGCGGCGGCCTGCCGTTCGCGAGCCTCGCGGAAGATACACAGATCGCGCTGCTCGGCGAGATGCAGCGCGGCGAACTGACGAACCCCGCGTGGCGCGGCATGCCGTCGAAGCTGTTCTTCGGCGAGCGCGTGCTGCACGACATCTGCGGTCTCTACTACTCGCACCCGCACGCGTGGAGCGAGATCGGCTTCGGCGGCCCGGCGAATCCGCGCGGTTATGTGCGCATGTACCTGAACCGGCGCGATCCGTGGGAGGCGGTCGAAGCGCCGCCCAACACCCATGAGCAGGCCGCGAAGGAGAACCGCCGTGTCCGATGACGCGCAACAACGGCCGCGCGGCAAGGACGGCCGCGCACCCGACGTGTTTCAGCGCGGCGGCTGGGTGCCGATGCGCACGTACGCTGACAGCGAGGAGGTCGATTTCGCGATCGTCGGCACCGGCGCCGGCGGTGGCACGCTTGCGTGCCGGCTCGCGGAGAAAGGCTTCAAGATCGTCGCGTTCGATGCCGGCGCGTGGTGGCGTCCGCTCGAAGAGTTCGCGTCCGACGAAGCGCATCAGGAAAAACTGTTCTGGACCGACGAGCGTATCTGCGATGGCGACAATCCGTTGAAGCTCGGCAACAACAACAGCGGCAAGGCGGTGGGCGGCAGCACGGTCCATTTCGCGATGGTGTCGCTGCGCTTTCGGCCCGAGTGGTTCAAGTCGCGCAGCGTGCTCGGCTATGGCGCCGACTGGCCGCTCGACTGGCGCGAGATGTGGCGCTACTACGGCGAGGTCGAGAACGCACTGAAAATCTCCGGACCGGTCAACTACCCGTGGGGGCCGAAGCGGCCGCGCTATCCGTATCGCGCGCATGAACTGAACGCGGCGGCGTTGGTGCTCGCGCGCGGCGCCGAGGCGCTCGGCATCGGCTGGAGCCCGACGCCGCTCGCGACCATCTCGGCGCCGCGTGGCCGCGCGCATCCGTGCGTGTACCGTGGTTTCTGCGTGTCCGGCTGCGCGACCAACGCGAAGCAAAGCGCGCTCGTCACGTGGATTCCGCGCGCTGTGCGAGCCGGCGCCGAAGTGCGCGATCTGGCGATGGTCGGCCGCGTCGTCACCAACGACGCAGGGCTCGCCAGCGGCGTCGAATATCTGCGCGAAGGGCGTTGGCAATTCCAGCGCGAGAAGAACGTGGTGGTGGCCGGCTACGCGATCGAGACGCCGCGCCTGTTGCTGATGTCGGCCAACAGCCGCTTTCCGGACGGACTCGCGAACAGCTCGGGACTCGTCGGCAAATATCTGATGGCGCAATCGAACCAGGCCGTCTACGGCACCTTCGATGACGACATCCGCTGGTACAAGGGGCCGCCGTCGCTGTCGATCACCGAGCACTGGAACTACGAGGACAAGGGCAAGGATTTCTTCGGCGGCTATGCGTACATGAGCCAGGGACCGTTGCCCAACGCGTGGGTCGCGTCGCAGAACGGTCGCGGCCTGTGGGGCGACGCGCTCGGCGCGGAGATGCTCAAGTACAACCATCAGGCGGGGTTGAAGATCGTCGGCGAGATGCTGCCGCAGCAGCGCAACCGCGTGACGCTTGCCGACGAGAAAGACCAGTACGGGCTGCCGATCGCGCGCGTCACCTATTCATGGTGCGACAACGACAAGCGGCTCATCGCGCATTCGCTCGACTTCATGGAGCAGGCGCTTGCGGCCGCCGGTGGCAAGGAGCTCTGGCGCGAGACCGACGACACCTGCCACCTGAACGGCACCGCGCGCATGGGCGACGATCCGGCGACGAGCGTCGTCGATGCGGACTGCCGCAGCTGGGACATCCGCAACCTGTGGGTGTGCGACGGCTCGGTGTTTCCGACCGTCGGCGGCGTGAATCCGTCGCTGACGATCCAGGCGATCGCGTGCCGCACCGCCGACCGGATCGCCGCGCTGGCCGCGCGCGGCGAGCTATGGCCAGGTAGCCGTCAGCGGCTCCGCGTGCATCCGATGCGATGACAACATGCTCTCTGTGCATCGAAGCTAGACGCAAATCATCTTTGAAGCGCGAAAACGCTCGCATTCTTCAATGCGCGACGCGCATGGTGCAATGCAAAATCCCTAGAAAGGCCGGGCTTTCTGCCCTCACCATACCCTGTGGGTATGAAAAAGGACGGGAAAAGTATTGGACGGGCGAAACCGGCGAAGGGTATAAAAAGGACCAATAAACCCACTTCTCGTAGCCGCCTCCATGATCCAAGCGACCATCGAACGTATCGAAACCCGCCTCGTCGATCTGCCGACGATCCGCCCTCACAAGCTGTCGGTCGCCACGATGTACGGGCAGACGCTGATGCTGGTCAAGGTGTATTGCAGCGACGGCATCGTCGGGGTCGGCGAAGGCACCACGATCGCCGGCATGGCCTACGGCCCGGAAAGCCCCGAAGCAATGAAGCTCGCGATCGACGCCTACTTCGCGCCGGCGATGATCGGCAAGGACGCGACGCGGATTCAGGCGCTGATGGCGCACCTCGGCAAGCTGGTCAAGCTCAATCATTTCTCGAAGAGCGCACTCGAAACCGCGCTGCTCGACGCACAGGGCAAGCGCCTCGGCGTGCCGGTGAGCGAGCTGCTCGGCGGCCGTCGTCGTGAGCGCCTGCCGGTTGCGTGGACGCTCGCGTCGGGCGACACCGCGAAGGACATCGGCGAAGCCGAGCATATGCTCGACGTGCGCCGGCACAAGGTCTTCAAGCTGAAGATCGGCGCGAAGGAACTGAAGACCGACATCAAGCACGTCGCCGACATCAAGAAGGCGCTCGGCGAGCGCGCCGCGGTGCGCGTCGACGTCAACATGGCGTGGGGCGAGACGCAGGCCGCGTGGGCGATTCCGGCGCTGGCCGACGCGGGCTGCGATCTGGTCGAGCAGCCGGTCGCGTCCGCCGCCGCGCTCGCGCGCCTGATGCGCCGTTTCCCCGTCGCGCTGATGGCCGACGAAGTCCTGCAAGGTCCGGACAGCGCGTTCGAAATCGCGAAGAACGGCGGCGCCGATGTGTTCGCGATCAAGATCGAACAGAGCGGCGGCCTGTTCGCCGCTCAGCGCGTGGCCGCGATCGCCGATTCCGCCGGCATCGAGTTGTACGGCGGCACGATGCTCGAAGGTGCGTTCAGCACGGTGGCGTCGGCGCATCTGTTCGCGAGCTTCGCGAATCTGCAATGGGGCACCGAGCTGTTCGGGCCGTTGCTGATCACCGAAGAAATTCTGACCACACCGCTCGATTACAGCGACTTCGAGCTGACCGTGCCGAACGGCCCGGGTCTCGGCATCGAACTCGACGACGCGAAGGTCAAGCGATTCACGCGAGACGGGCTGATGAAAGTCACCCGCTAAACGGATTCCAATCAAGAGGACTCAACGATGCTTTTCCATGTACGAATGGACGTGCACCTGCCGGCCGACATGCCAGCCGAAGTGGCGAACGAAATCAAGACGCGCGAGAAGGCTTACTCGCAGGAACTCCAGCGTAGCGGCAAGTGGCGTCATATCTGGCGCCTCGTTGGCGAGTACGCGAATTACAGCATCTTCGATGTACAGAGCAATGCCGAACTTCACGACATTCTGTCCGGCTTGCCTCTGTTCCCGTACATGAAGATTTCGGTGACGCCTCTGTGTCGTCACCCGTCGTCGATTCGGGACGACGACATCTGAGCCCAGGGGCCAAGCGCTGTTTGAAGGCGAGCGCATCCAAAGCCATCATTTTTCCCAATACAAACTGGAGACAGTCATCGTGAGCGTCAAAGTTTTTGAAACCAAAGAAGTGCAGGATCTGCTGAAAGCCGCTTCCAACGTCGATGCCGGCAATGGCAACGCACGTTTCCAGCAGATCGTTTTCCGTCTGCTGGGCGACCTGTTCAAGGCAATCGATGACCTCGACATCACGCCCGACGAAGTCTGGGCCGGCGTCAACTATCTGAACAAGCTCGGTCAGGACGGCGAAGCGGCGCTGCTCGCGGCCGGCCTCGGCCTCGAAAAGTACCTCGACATCCGCATGGACGCCGCCGACAAGGCGATCGGTCTCGAAGGCGGCACGCCGCGTACGATCGAAGGCCCGCTGTACGTCGCCGGCGCGACGGTGCGCGAGGGCGTCTCGAAGATCGACGTCAACCCGGACGAAGACGCGGGCCCGCTCGTGATTCGCGGCACGGTCAAGGATCTGGACGGCGAGCCGGTCGCGGACGCGATCGTCGAGTGCTGGCACGCTAACTCGAAAGGCTTCTACTCGCATTTCGATCCGACCGGCGCGCAAAGCGAATTCAACCTGCGCGGCGCGGTGAAGACCGGCGCCGACGGCAGGTACGAGTTCCGCACACTGATGCCGGTCGGCTACGGCTGCCCGCCGCACGGCTCGACACAGCGGCTGCTGAACGTGCTGGGCCGTCACGGCAACCGTCCGGCGCACGTGCACCTCTTCGTCAGCAGCGACGGCCATCGCAAGCTGACCACGCAGTTCAACATCGAAGGCGATCCGCTGATCTGGGACGACTTCGCCTACGCCACGCGCGAAGAGCTGATTCCGCCGGTCGCCGAGAAGACCGGTGGCGCGGCGCTGGGACTGAAGGCCGATACCTACAAGGACATCGAGTTCAACTTGACGATTACGCCGCTGGTAGAGGGTAAGGACAACCAGCTGGTCCATCGTCTGCGCGCTTCGGCCGAAGCGTAATCGCACGAGGGCGGCGGCGTGGCGACACGGCCGCCGCCTTTCGTTGCCCGGCTGTTGGGCGATCATCTGATCGAGCCCGACGCTTCACTCGCGCATATCGACCTCGAAAGCGATGTCGGTTT
Source organism: Paraburkholderia sp. WC7.3g (assembly GCF_050436345.1). Lineage (NCBI taxonomy): Bacteria > Pseudomonadati > Pseudomonadota > Betaproteobacteria > Burkholderiales > Burkholderiaceae > Paraburkholderia > Paraburkholderia sp. WC7.3g. The sequence goes on along the minus strand of NZ_JBNDMA010000002.1, from coordinate 3,593,003 downwards.
CGACGCTATCGGCGTCGAGCGTGCGGGCGCAAATGGGCCGGTGTGCGAGGTCGCGGGTGTCGACTATGGACGCCTCCACGCCGCGCTCAGCTACATGCGGAAGACTTGCTCGACCTCAGGTGCCAGGTGCGGTCGGAATCTGTCTGAGGCTGCGGCGGTCTCGGGCTGCTTCGCGAATCAAGACTGTCCTATGGGCGAAGCCGTCGACAACATCCGCTCCACATACCGCGCAATCAGATCGATTTCCAGATTCACCCGCGCGCCGTCGCGCAGATGCTTGAGCGCCGTCACCTGCACGGTATGCGGGATCAGATTGATCGAAAACTCGCAGCCATCGTCGCGGTCATCGACGGAATTCACGGTCAGGCTCACGCCATTGACCGTAATCGATCCCTTGTACGCCAGATAGCGGCCGATCTCGCGCGGCGCGAGAATGCGCAGCTCGTGCGATTCACCGACCGGCGCAAAACCCGTGACGGTGCCGAGCCCGTCGACGTGCCCGGACACGATATGTCCGCCGAGCCGGTCATGCGCGCGCAACGCTTTCTCGAGATTGACCTCGCCGGTTTCGCCGAGACCAGCCGTGCGGTTCAGGCTTTCGCGCGACACATCGACTTCGAACGAATGAGCGGTCTTCGCGACCACCGTCATGCAGGCGCCCTGGATCGTGATGCTGTCGCCGAGTTGCACGTCGGCGAGGTCGAGCCCGCCGGCCTCGACGTTCAGGCGCACGCCCGCGTCGCCGCCCGTGCCGAGCGGCTTGACTGATTCGATGCGGCCCACTGCCGCGACGATCCCTGTAAACATCGTGCTAGTCCTTGATCATTTCGAAACGGTGGGGGACACGGCGTCGGTCCCGGGTACGGCTGTCGGTGCGAAGCGCGCGAGGATCCGCAGATCGTCGCCGATCCGCTCGACCGTATGGAAATTCAGCTTGACGCGGTCTTCGAGCAGATCGGGCGAGGCCAGATTGAACATGCTCATCGAGTCCATGCCGAGCAGGCTCGGCGCGAGATACACGAGCAGTTCATCGACGCAGCCTTCGCGCAACAGCGAGCCGTTCAGCTTGTAGCCGGCTTCGACGTGCAACTCGTTGACGTTGCGCTCGCCGAGTATGCTCAGCATGCGCGGTAGATCCACCTTGCCGAACGCGTTCGGCAGCGGCACGATCTCGGCGCCGCGCTCGCGCAGTGCGCTCGCGCGTTCTTCGAGACGCGCATCGAACTCGCCGCAGAAGATCAGTGTCGGTGCGCCGGCCAGGATCTGCGCGTCTAGCGGCACGTCGAGCTGGCTGTCGATCAGCACGCGGTGCGGCTGGCGCGGCGTATCGACCGCGCGCACGGTCATGCGCGGATCGTCCTCGCGGACGGTGCCGATGCCGGTCAGGATCGCCGACGCGCGCGCGCGCCAAGCGTGGCCGTCGGCACGCGCCGCCGCGCTCGTGATCCACTGGCTTTCGCCCGACGGCAAGCCGGTGCGGCCATCGAGCGACGCCGCCACTTTCATGCGCACCCACGGACGGCCGCGCGTCATGCGCGACACGAAGCCGATGTTCAACTCCCGCGCTTCGTTCGCGAGCAGCCCGCAGCGAACTTCGATACCGGCTTCGCGCAGCATCGCGAGACCGCGGCCGGAGACCTGCGGATTGGGATCTTCCATCGCTGCGATCACGCGGCCGATCTGCGCTTCGATCAGCGCGTTCGCGCACGGCGGCGTGCGGCCGAAATGGCTGCACGGTTCGAGCGTCACGTAGGCAGTCGCGCCGCGCAGATCGTGGCCGCGCGAGCGCGCGTCCTTCAACGCGCGAATCTCGGCGTGATCCTGGCCGGCCGGCTGCGTAAAGCCTTCGCCGATCACTTCGCCGTTTCTGACGAGCACGCAACCGACGCGCGGATTCGGGTCGGTCGTGTACATGCCGCGCCTCGCGAGCGCGAGCGCGCGTTCCATATGGACGAAATCGGTTTGCGAGAACATCGGTGTCCGTTGTGGTGCGGTGTCTAGGTCAGCCCTTCAACGCTGCGAACGCGCCGCGCGCCGCATCGATCGTCGCGTCGATCACCGCGTCGTCGTGCGCGCTCGACACGAAGCCCGCCTCGTAGGCCGACGGCGCGAAGTACACGCCCGCGTCGAGCATCTTGTGGAAGAACGCGTTGAAGCGCGGCACATCGCTCGTCGTGACGTCGGCGAAGCTCGCCGGGACCGCTTCGCGGAAGTAGATGCCGAACATGCCGCCGAGCGCATCGGCCGCGAACGGCACGCCCGCCTCGCGTGCCGCCCGCGCGAGGCCTTGCGCGAGACGCGCGGTGCGCGCGGCGAGCGTGTCATAGAAGCCGGGCGCCTGGATCAGCTGCAGCGTCTTCAGGCCGGCCGCGACCGCGATCGGATTGCCCGACAGCGTGCCCGCCTGATAGACGCCGCCGAGCGGCGCCAGCTGAGCCATGATGTCGCGCCGGCCGCCGAACGCCGCCGCCGGCATGCCGCCGCCGATCACCTTGCCGAGACACGTGAGGTCAGGCGAGATGCCGTACAGCTGCTGCGCGCCGCCGAGCGCAACCCGGAAGCCGCACATCACTTCATCGAAAATCAGCACCGAGCCGTACTCGGCGCACAGGCGCCGCAATGCCTGCAGGAACTCGGGGGTCGCGCGCACGAGGTTCATGTTGCCCGCGACCGGCTCGACGATCACCGAGGCGATCTCGTTGCCGAACGCGCTGAACGCTTCTTCGAGCGCGGCGACGTTGTTGTATTCGAGCACGGTGGTGTGCTTCGCGATATCGACCGGCACGCCCGCCGAGGTCGGATTGCCGAAGGTCAACAGGCCCGAGCCGGCCTTCACGAGCAGGCTGTCCGCGTGGCCGTGATAGCAGCCCTCGAACTTGACGATGCGGCTTCGGTTCGTGAAGCCGCGCGCGAGACGCAGCGCGCTCATCGTCGCCTCGGTGCCGCTCGACACCATGCGCACCTGTTCGATCGACGGCACCAGCTTGCAGATTTCCTCGGCGATCTCGACTTCCGATTCGGTCGGCGCGCCGAACGAGAAACCATTCGCGAGCACGCGCTGCACGGCTTCGAGCACTTCGGGATGAACGTGGCCGAGGATCATCGGACCCCACGAGCCGATGTAGTCCGTATAGCGCTGGCCGTCCGCGTCCCAGAAGTACGGGCCTTGCGCGCGCTCGACGAAGCGCGGCGTGCCGCCGACGGAGCGGAAAGCCCGCACCGGCGAATTCACGCCGCCGGGGATCGTGCGTTGCGCGCGTTCGAAGAGGATTTCGTTTCTGGACATGGCAATGGCTGGAATAGGGAACACGGGTTGCGCAGCGGCGCAAAGGGGCTCGGACGATTCACGCGGGCACCTCGCGCAATGCTGGGATGGATCGAGAAATTGTACCGGAGTCGGCGCCGGCGGGCTGTGCGGGCGGGCGCTCACGGCGGCGCGTGTTTCGGCTAGCTGCCCGGGACGGTTATCGTCGGCGCTTTGCGCTTGCCGGTCAATTCGGCCCAGCGCTTCTCCAGCGCACCTTCGGCGATCGGTTTGATGATCGTGCCTGAGCTTTGCGCATCCCACGTCTGCACCGAGAACGGATGCACGCGCAGCTGATCGCGCGTGATGACCGGCGCGTCATGCGCATCGACGAGCCAGTCGTAGACGAAGTCGATGCACAGCCGGTGGCCGCGTTTGGTCGACGCGTCCGGGACTTCGTAGGGCGCGCGCGTCGCGTAGCCCGAGCCGAAGATGCCCTTCGGCTCTTGCGCGACGCGATGCAGGAACACGCGATCGCCGGGCAGGATGCCGCGCGCGAAGCCGCAGCCCCACACGTCGGCCACCGCGTCGCCGGCCGCCACGCGTTTCGCGATGTCGGGCAACTCTGGCCACGGCCACTTTTTCGGGCTCCAGATCAGCAGGAAGGCAGTCATCGCGGGTTCGAACGGGATCAGGGGAAACGTTGCGCGACGTCAAGCTGCGCATAGATAAGTGCGCCGGATAGCCAGGCAGCAGCTTAACAGATCGACGATGGATGCGGCGCGCGGCGTTGTCGCGCGACTTCAACGCAGCGCGGCACGTGCGCGGTCAGCGGATTAACCGTCGCGTACAATCGAGCCGGTCAGCCGATGACCGTTCCCGCTTCACGCGTTCCGCTGCCGATGCCGGCGCGGCGTTCCATCCGGATTTCCCCATGCCTCACGTCATCAAACGCCGGCCCGATGGCCGGCTGATCCTGTTGCTCGGCGCGCTGGCCGCGTGCGGGCCGATTTCCATCGACATGTATCTGCCGAGCCTGCCGACCATCGCGCAGGCCTTCGCGGTCGGCACGGGCGCCGCGCAATCGACGCTCACGAGCTTCATGTTCGGCTTTTCGATCGGCATGCTGCTGTACGGTCCGCTGTCCGATACGTATGGCCGCCGGCCGATCCTGCTTGGCGGCATCATCATGTATGCGCTCGCGAGCATCGCCTGCGCGCTGTCAGTCTCGATCGGCTCGCTGGTCGGCTTCCGCTTCGTGCAGGCGTTGGGCGCGGGCGCGGCGTCGGTGCTCGCTCGCGCGATCGCGCGCGACGCGCACGAGCCGGGCGACGCGGCGCGCGTACTGTCGATGATCGCCATCGTCACCGCGATCGGTCCGCTGCTCGCGCCGCTGATCGGCGGACAGTTGCTGCTGGTGGGCGGCTGGCGCGCCGTGTTCGTCGCGCTGACGCTGTTCGGTTCAGCGTGCGCGCTGACCGCATTTCTGAAAGTGCCGGAGACCTGGCCGCGCGAGATGCGCGCGCAGTCGGCGCTGCTGAAGTCGTTTGGTGCGTACGGCACGCTACTGCGCGATCCGGTCGCGTGGGGACATATGCTGTGCGGCGGCATGGCGTTCGCGTCGATGTTCGCGTACATCACGGCGACGCCATTCGTGTACATCGAGTACTTCCACGTCTCCGCACAGCACTATGGCTTCCTGTTCGCGCTGAATATCGCCGGCATCATGTTCGGCAATTACCTGAACACGCGGCTCGTGGGCCGGCTCGGGCCGGTGCCGATCATCTCGTTCGCGGCCACCGTGAGCTTCGTCGCGTCGCTGTTCGTGTCCATCGTGTCGCTGACGGGGTGGGGCGGCTTGTGGTCGATCGTGTTCGGGCTGTTCTTCGTCGTCAGCGTGGTGGGCGTGTTGTCCGCCAACTGCACGACCGATCTGATGCATCGCTACCCCGCCAACGCGGGCGCCGCGGCGGCCGTGTTCGGCGCGGTGCAGCTCGCGCTCGGCGCGTTGTCGAGCCTCGCGGTCGGACTGTGGCAGGACGGCACCCCGAAGGGCATGGGGATCGTGGTCGGCGCCGCGGGCTGCCTGTGCTTTGTCGGACGCTTGTTCGTGAGGCGCTGGCATGCGACGAAATCGCCGGTTGCGGCGGCGTGAGCGATGTTCTCGGTACTACGCCGTTTTCACTGCGCGAGCGCTGTGAAAACGGCGTGAAAAGTGTATGACGCTTGTGCTACCCCGGCTGCGAGGATCGGTCAACGCATGAGTTCACCCGGACCGTCTCCGGAAAAAACCTGGTGTTGCGCGCGCACCACCGTGCGCGGCAGTTTGCATTGCTATGATGAAGCCACTGTTCCTCGGAGCGGCAATCATGGCGATCAAAGACCTGATGAACGGCGAACGGCAGCATGCCGCATTCGCCGAAGCGCAACGGCTAGCCGACAGCGGCGCCTATTACGATTACACCGACATCGAATACGTGTTGCGCTTTGATCACGGTTTGACGGATGTATCGGCATTGCTCGATAGCCAGTTGATGCATCGCGATCTGAATCGTCGCTGCGCGGATGCGCGCGAGAAGCTCGAGATGGCGGACGCGTGATGCGCGCTCCGCCGTGAGCATCACGGCGATGAACCGCTCCGAGATTTTCACTTCTGGAGTGGTTGATGACCGATAGCACGCACGCCCCGCGATTGCCACACACCGACAACCCTGCCGCGCTCGCGAAACCCGGCGGTCACTACAGTCATGTCGCGGTGGCGAATGGCTTCGTGTTCGTGTCCGGGCAACTGCCGATCAATGCGCAGGGCGAGAAGCTCGCCGATGCGCCATTCGACGCGCAAGCCGAACAGGTTCTGGCCAATGTGAAGGCGGCGCTCGAAAGCGTCGGCAGCAGCGTCGCGCAACTGGTGCAGGTGCGCGTGTATGTCGTCGATGTCGAACATTGGGCGAGCTTCAATCAGATCTACGCGCGCTGGGCCGGCGACGCAAAACCCGCGCGCGCGGTCGTGCCGGTGCCGCAATTGCACTATGGGTTCAAGATTGAGGTTGAGGCGGTGGCGGTGGTTTAGCTCGTGATGGCGGGAGCGGGATGTGCGAATCTCCGCTCGCCTTTCGATGCCTGCCTGAAGTGTGTTGAGCAGGCGGCCGGTTTGAATTCAACACGTTCGAAACCGTCAGCGTTTTCAGAGTCGCTAAAGCAAAGCCACGTCATTCATGAGAAGTGACGGGGTTAGAGTGCCACGGAATCTGGCTCATGGCTAAGGCAGTTTGCCGACTTACCCACGCATTCGTTAATCGTACCGCCGAGGCGGGCGACTACTGCGGCCGCAATGGCCTGTATCTGCAAATCACGACGGCGCGCATCAAGTCCTGGACTGGGTCTCGGACCTCTGCGCACTGTCGGACTGGCCGACGCCCGCCAGCGTGCGCGCGAATGCTGGCGCCAGCTACTTGACGGCGTTGATCCGCTCGACGCCCAGCAGGGTGAGAGGACGGCGGCGAAGGTCGAAAAGGCAAGGGGCATGACGGTCGCCGCGTGCGCGACGTCTTATCGAACCGCGCTCGTCATGAAGGTGCTGGAGCCGATGTGCGCGACGAAAGCCCAAAACGCGTCGCGCATTCGCGGACGCATCGAACCGGTTCTCGACCGGGCGACGGTGCGCGGCCACCGCGACAAGCTGCTGCCGAAGCGCTGGAACGGCAGCGCGAGCCACACCAACCGAATGGCAACATGTTGTTGACGAAGCGTGGCGGCACGATGCGCAAAGAAAACTCAAGAAGGGTAGCGCACGGCTGGCGGACTTTGACCCGATACAAGCTCGACCGGTAGAGGACAACTAAGGCCACCGGCAGCAGCGAAGCGGCAGATTTTCATTTGACAATTGTTTGCATAAATTCAGAGCGCGCCGCATTGATGCTGGCCCTCGATCCGTCATAAGGTGGTGCGACCTCATCTATAAGGAGTGCACCGAATCCATGACGAGCAAGTCGGTACCGCATCACCCGCAAACGCCACCACCGCCCAGCCTCAAGCAACTGGCATTTGTCTTTCCCTTCCTGCGCAAGGCACAAGACAATGCCCGACCTTCAGTGCAGTTCACCGATGAGCACGAGATTTACCGGCTGCTGGCCTTGAACGAGCCGTCCGGCGCGTATCTCGTCAGCCGCAAGGGCATGTGGCACGGCGGGATTCACATCACCGAGGCCGGCGCTGGGCAGGCGCTCGATCTCGACGCGGGACTACGCTGCATCGCAAATGGCGTGCTGGTCGCCTATCGCGCCGACAGCGACTGTCCGATCAGCGAAGTGAGCGTGGACGGCAGCAACGTGCCGCTTCGGGCTCCCTACAGTACGGGCTTTGCTCTCGTGCGGCACGAGATGGAGTTTCCGCGCGGCACGAAGCTGACGTTCTACAGCCTGTACATGCACCTGATGTCGAACGCCGACTACGACAGCAATTTCCCGAAGCGGCAGAAACCGGCGTACTGGTCGCGGCAGTGGCGGGTGACGCAGTACGCGCAGGACAAGCCTCTGCGGGGTCGTGCTGGTCAGCTCGCGGACCCGTCGCAGGTCGGTTTGCAAGTGCGCAAGACGCCTAACGGCTCCGTTCTTGGCATCCTGCCGCAGGGTGCGAGCGTCAGCATAGGCAAGTCGGAGACGGTACAGGGTGCAGCATGGGGCCAGGTAACGCACCTGAATGGAGCCACGCTGTATCCGCCTGAGGCAGGCGGCCATGTCGCGCCTGCCGTGGCTATCAATCGCTGGATTTACCTGGGCATGCAGAATGGCGGCCCGGTTGCCGAAGAGCGCATCCCTGAGTCGAATTTGGATCGTGTGATTGTCACAACGGAGCAGACATGCAGCCCGGGCGATCCTCAGGGAACACAAGGCGGCGTCCCGATCAAGGCGGGCGACCTGATCGGCCACCTCGGCCGGTATGACTCGCTGAACGGGTGCACGTCCGGGACGCGGATGGCGCACATCGAGGTGTTCTGCGACGACAGCATCCAGCCGTTCCTCGAACAGGGCCGCGCATGGGTCAACCAGCACGGTCCGCACAAGGAGGACTGGGCGGCACTGGGCCTGCCGTCCGAGCCGACGATCCTGCGGATTGCACCGGGCACGGTGCTGCATCAGCGTACGCAGAACGATGAGTTTGTCCCCGGCGCAGACCCGCAGTCGAGAAAGACGGACACCGTCCAGGTGCATTCGCTCGCCGAACTGGCGCGTGACCCGAATCGACGGGTCCCCGAGCCGCATCCGCATCCCGATCCGGGTTACCCGGTGAGCTGGTGGCACGTACACGGGGTGAATGCCCAAGGTCAACCGGTCGACGGCTGGGTGTGCGACTTCAACCACCCGGGCGGCCGGGTGACGCCGGAATTCGCGCAGAAGTGGATCGACTTCGAGTGCCTGGCGGATGCCCATGATCCGGCGCATACGATTTTTGCGACCACCCGGAAGTGGGTGGATTATGCGAGCGGCGCCAATGTCGCGGACCTCGCTTCGCGTTCGAATCTCAGTCCGTTGATGCTCAAGGCGTACGACGCGCTGTTCAGGAAAGGCGATGGGAAGCAGGCAGCTGATGAGCTATGCATGCTGTCACAGACTGAGCGTGGCGGGTATCCGTGGCTGATGCAGGCGGCGTCCCGGCTGATCGTCAGGCACGAGAGCGAGTGGGCGAACCCGGAAAAATGGAAGCAGTTGATCGCCGAGTTGGAGAAGCAGACGGGGCCCAAGCCGCAGCACGAGGAAGAGCAGAAGCGCGTCGCCAAACTCGTGTGGTGGGATGAGGTGGCGGCTGGTGTCTCCGGGTTCCCCGACTCTGATGTGTATCACATAAATCCAATTGGGCTGGTGGGAAATTTCTTTAAATCGGCAAACAGTCTTGATGAGTTAATTCGAAAAATCGGGGATATCATTTCTGGTGGGGAAGGTGGCTACGAATCGTATAATTCTGGCGCCAAGGACGTTCCCGGTGGAAAGGTTGGTTATTCGCCCAGACATCCGTCGCCAGGTGCAGTTACTGACAAAACGATTAACGAAATAATTGGAACCGAGTCCTTGTCAGGCACTGACCACAATCGGCTCTTTGCAACTGGGAAATATCAGACGGTTATTTCTACCCTGCGCAACGCAAAAGTCGCAATGAATCTAACCGGCGATGAGAAGTACGATGCGGATATGCAGGAGCGTGTGTTCAGAGAGTATTTGATAGGCAAGGCCGGAGGGGGCGCACTTGCGGCATTTGTGAAAAACGGCGTTGGAACTGCGGATGATGCGCAATTTGCGGCAGCCAAAGAGTGGGCGTCAATTGCTGCGCCTAGTGGACGTGCAATTCAAGGTGGCAGAATATCGGATGGAACCCAGTCGTATTATGATTCTTCGGCCAATCGCGCATTTATGCCGTCGACAAACCAACTCAGAGACATATTGCTTTCTATAAAAAGTGGGGTTTAATGATTTATGAAAAATATGAAAATTCTCTGTGTTTTTTTCGTGTTGCTATCCGCTGTCGTCAATGCCGAGGACCGAAATTACTCACAACAATTCGCACGATGCAGTAAAGTAGCATCCAGCAGTGATGCGCAAGCTGATTGCGTTACTGCGGAGATTGCGGTGCAAAAGAAGCGACTAAATATCGCTTTCGCGAATGCAGCCAAAAAACTCGCGCCCGAGGATAAGACATATCTAGACAAGGTGCAGCACGAATGGATCACGTGGCGGGATGATAACTATAATTTTCTCGCCGAACATGTGTCAGGCTCTTTCGGTGCTACTCGGGGAACGAGCCTCGATTTCATGTTGCGGTCGGTGTTCGATAGGGCAAGCGAACTTGAGATGATGTCAGATGAAATGGGCGGAAATTAGATGTCGTGGCTTTGAATCATCGACGGTTGCATTAGCAGCTAATCGATAGTTCATGATATGCGCCGCCCAAGCTTCCATCATCGGGCGGCGCTGCCTCAAACGTATTTCGGTCTGACGCATGCCAAGAAAGATGAGACGCCCATACCGAGACCGCTTTATCGAGGTTGCCGACCGCGACGTGGTTATTTTGTGGGTCAAAAAAACGAAAGCCCCGTAAATCTTTGACTGTACGGGGCTTTTGCCTCGAATCTGGCGGAGGCGGTGAGATTCGAACTCACGGAAGGATTGCTCCTTCGCCGGTTTTCAAGACCGGTGCCTTAAACCACTCGGCCACACCTCCAAGCCGCAAATTGTAACCTGAAAAGACTTCGCTGCCGAGTCCAGGCGACCCGCCATCACTGCGGATCCTTCAGGAACAGCGCCTGCAGGTCGTTCAGGAACGCCTGGCCGAGCGGCGTCGGCGCGATCCGTTCGTGGTCGCGTGTGATCAGCTTGCGCCGTTCCGCTTCCTGCAACGCCGGTTCGATCGTCGTGATCGACAGACCCGTGCGTTCGATGAACCGATGCACCGGAAATCCTTCCACCAGGCGCAGCGCGTTCAGCATGAACTCGAATGGCAGATCGCGCGGCCCGACCTCGTGCTCTTCCTGCACGCTTGCACCGGCCTTGGCCTGCTCGATAAATGTGGTCGGATGTTTGTAGCGCGCCTGGCGCACGATACGATTCGGGAACGATAGCTTCGTATGTGCGCCCGCGCCGATGCCGAGATAGTCGCCGAAACGCCAGTAGTTCAGATTGTGTTTGCTCTGCCGATGCGGCCGCGCATACGCGGACACCTCGTAGCGCTCGTAACCGGCCTCGGCGGTGCGTTGATGAATCCAGTCCTGCATGTCCGCGGACGCGTCGTCGTCGGGCAACGCGGGCGGGAACTTTGCGAACAGCGTGTTCGGTTCGAGCGTCAGGTGATACAGCGACAGATGCGGCGGCGCGAACGACAGCGCCGTTTCCACGTCGGCCTGGCATTCGGCGAGCGATTGCTTTGGCAGCGCGAACATCAGGTCGAGGTTGAAGTTGTCGAACGTGGTCGCGGCAACTTCGACCGCATGGCGCGCCTGCGCCGCGTCGTGAATGCGTCCCAGCGCCTGCAGATGCGTTTCGTTGAAACTCTGGATGCCCACCGATAGCCGATTCACGCCGCTCGCACGAAACTGCGCGAACTTGTCCGCTTCGAACGTGCCGGGGTTCGCTTCGAGCGTGATTTCCGCGTCGGCGTCGAGCGGCAGCAACGCGCGTATATCCGACAGCATGCGGTCGAGCCCCGCCGCCGACAGCAGACTCGGCGTGCCCCCACCGATGAACACCGTATGCACCTGGCGGCCCCAGATCAGTGGCAAGGCCATTTCCAGATCCGCGCGCAGCGCGTCGAGGTAGTCGTTCTCCGGGAACGTCTCGCCTTTCCACTCATGCGAATTGAAGTCGCAGTACGGGCACTTGCGCACGCACCACGGAAAATGCACGTATAGCGCAAGCGGCGGCAGCGACGTCAAGCGGATGCTGCCCGGCGACGTGAACGCTTTGACGACACCTTTGCCAACTCGGTTGCCAACCTCGGCCGGCGTCGATCGGATCGGAATCACGCTTCCTCCGACAGACGCGCGAGCAGTTGCCGCAGCGCGATCGCGCGATGACTGCTGGCGTTCTTGACCGCGGGTTCGAGTTCCGCGGCGCTCGCGTTCAGCGAGGGCAGATAGAAGTACGGGTCGTAACCGAAGCCATGCTCGCCGCGCGGCGCGTCGAGGATTTCGCCATGCCAGCGGCCTTCCGCGATCAGCGGTTCGGGATCCTCCGCATGACGCACGAGTGCGAGCACGCAGTAGTAATAGCCGCGGCGGTCGCTCGCGTCCCGCAGTTCATCGACGAGGCGCGCATTGTTGGCCGCGTCGCTTTTCTCGCCGCCGGCGAGTTGCGCGAAGCGGGCCGAGTAAACCCCCGGCGCGCCGCGCAGCGCGCGCACGCAAAGGCCCGAGTCGTCGGCGAGCGCGGGCAGGCCGGTGAGCTTCGCCGCGTGACGCGCCTTGGTCAGCGCGTTTTCGACGAAGGTGGGATGCGGCTCTTCCGCTTCCGGCACGTTGAGCTCGCCTTGTGCGATCAACTCGATGCCGGCCGCGCCGAGCAGCGCCGCGAATTCGCGCAGCTTGCCCGCGTTGTTCGACGCCAGCACGACCTTTTTCAACGGCATGCCCGACGTTTCGCCGTGAGCCTCGTTCGTGCCGCTGTTCCGACGAGCCTCATTCACTGCTGCACTCCCAGCGCCTCTTTCTGCTTCGCGATCAGCGTGCTGATGCCGTCGCTTGCCAGATCGAGCAGCGCATTCATTTCTTCGCGCGAGAACGGCACGCCTTCCGCGGTCCCCTGAATTTCGACGAAGCCGCCCGCACCCGTCATCACGACGTTCATATCGGTGTCGCACTGCGAGTCTTCGTCGTAGTCGAGGTCGAGCACCGGCACGCCGTCGTACACGCCGACCGAAATCGCGGCGACGTAGTCGTTGATCGGCGAGCTTTCGATGCGGCCGGTAGCGAGCAATTTGGCGACCGCGTCATGCGCCGCGACGAACGCGCCGGTGATGCTCGCGGTGCGCGTGCCGCCGTCGGCCTGGATCACGTCGCAGTCGAGATTGAGCGTGCGCGCGCCGAGCTTCTCGAGGTCGAACACCGTGCGCAGCGCGCGGCCGATCAGCCGCTGGATTTCCTGCGTGCGGCCGGTCTGCTTGCCGCGCGCGGCTTCGCGGTCGCTGCGGGTATGCGTGGCGCGCGGAAGCATGCCGTATTCCGCAGTGAGCCAACCTTGGCCGCGGTCGCGCAGAAACGGCGGCACGCTCTCGCTGACGCTGGCGGTGCAGATCACCTTGGTGTCGCCGAATTCGACCAGCACCGAGCCCTCCGCATGTTTCGTGTAGTGACGCGTGATGCGCACGTCGCGCAACTGGTGGGGCTGGCGACCGCTGGGGCGTTGGGTGTCGTTGCTCATGTGGGATTGGGTCGGGATGGGCTGGAAGAGGGGCGGAGAGAATCCATAATTTTACCGCCGATCGGATAGGGCGGTTGCCTATACGGATGGCATGCACGGATGGCATGCAGAATTGCGGGCGACGAATGCCGCGCGAGTGCGTGAAGCATATCGTGCCGGCGAGCGGCAATGGATGGCAACGAGGCAACGAGGCAACCGCGTGCCGAGCCGCATCCGTGCTCGCTCGCGAGCGGATGGCGCCGCCAAAAATGGGATAATGCCGATTCCCCGCCCCGCGTCTCGTACACGCCGGGCGATCCGCTTCTCAGGCCATCGTCGAACGCGTGGCCGCAATCGCGAGAACTACGATGATCTACAGCATGACTGGCTATGCGAGCGCGACGCGCGAACTCGTGGCGGCCTCGGGCACGGGCACGGGCGGCGTCAGCGTGTCGGTCGAATTGCGCACGGTGAACTCGCGCTTTCTCGATCTGAATTTCCGCATGCCGGAAGACGTGCGCGTCGTCGAACCGACGCTGCGCGAGATGCTGATGAACAAGCTGTCGCGCGGCAAGGTCGACATTCGCGTGAATCTGCAACGCAGCGAGCAGTCGGCGAACGCGGGCGCGATTAACCGCGACGCGCTCGCGCAACTCGCGCAGCTGGAACGCACAGTGCTCGACACGTTTCCAGAAGCCGGCCGTCTGCGCACCGGCGAAATTCTGCGCTGGCCGGGCGTGCTCGCCGAAAGCGGCATCGCGCCCGAGACGCTGCGCGACGCGGTGCTCGCCTGCGGCAAGCAGGCGATCGCGGACCTGATCGACGTGCGCGCGCGCGAAGGCGCGCAGCTCGCGACCATGCTGCTCGTCAACGTCACCGAAATGGAGGCGATCGTCGCGAAGATCACGCCGCTCGTGCCCGATCTGATTGCGCGGCATCAGCAGAAGATCGTCGAGCGTCTGCAGGAAGCGCTCGGCATCGCCGCGCCGGATGCGGCCGCGACGATCGTGTCGCGTGAAGAGATCAACGAGCGGATTCGCCAGGAGGTGACGATGTACGGCATTCGCATCGATATCGCCGAAGAGCTGTCGCGCCTCACCGCGCACCTGAACGAAACGCGTCACGTGATCGAGAAGGGCGGCAAGGTCGGCAAGCGGCTCGACTTCATGATGCAGGAGCTGAACCGCGAGGCGAACACGCTCGGTTCGAAGGCGGCGGCGAAGGAACTCGCGGATTCGTCGATGACGCTGAAGCTGTTGATCGAACAGATGCGCGAGCAGGTACAGAATCTCGAATAAGGCTGGAGCACTACACATCATGACCGACCACCATCCACGCGAAACCGGCGCGGCGCGCCATCCGTACGCCGGCGCTTATCCCGGCAATCTGTTCATGGTCGTCGCGCCGTCGGGCGCGGGCAAGTCGACGCTCGTGAACGCTCTGCTCGCGGGCGACGACGCGATCCGTCTGTCGATCTCGTACACGACGCGCCCGCCGCGTCCGCAGGAGCAGGACGGCGAGCACTATCACTTCACGACCGTCGAGGACTTCATGCAGCGTCACGACGCGGGCGAGTTTCTCGAAAGCGCGGAAGTGCATGGCAACTACTACGGCACGTCGCGCGTGTGGATCGAGGAGCAGATGAAAATCGGCCATGACGTGCTGCTCGAAATCGATTGGCAGGGCGCGCTGCAGGTGAAGAAGCAATTCCACAACGCGGTGGAGATTTTTATTCTGCCGCCGTCGCTCGAAGCGCTCGAAGAGCGTCTGAAAAAGCGCGGCCAGGACGAGCCGAACGTGATTACGCGACGCCTGCTCGCGGCGGGCGGTGAGATCGCGCACGCGGCCGAAGCGGAGTACGTCGTGATCAACGAAAACTTCGATCGCGCGCTGGCTGAGTTGCAGTGCCTCGTCGGCGCGACGCGCTCGCGCTTCGCGTCGCAGTACGCCCGTCACACGCAGCTTTTCATGCAGCTCGGCATCCACCTGCCGCACGCGTGAGCGCGGCGTGGTGTCAGGCACATAAGGTAGAATGAACAACATACTGAGAAGGAACCCAACATGGCCCGCATTACCGTCGAAGACTGCCTCAAACAGATCCCGAACCGTTTCGAACTCGCGCTTGCCGCAACCTATCGCGCGCGTCAGCTCGCTCAAGGCCACACGCCGAAGATCGAAAGCCGCGACAAGCCCACCGTCCTCGCGCTGCGTGAAATCGCATCGGGTCAGGTCGGCGTTGAAATGCTGAAGAAGGTGCCGGTCTAAGGCGCACGGATTTTCGTTTTCGACCTGCCCGGTATTCGCCACACCGGATTGCTCAACGCGCAGAACTGCGTCCAACCCTGACCGCTACCGGAGGCGACCATGAGTGCTACCCCGCCCACCGCCACGGAAGCGGACCACGACGCCGACTCGCCTTCGTCTGCACGCAAGTACATCGACGCGGTCCTCGAGCAATCGTTTCGCCATCTGTTCGGGCCGACCGCCACGCCGGAGCAGCCGCGCCGGCATGACGTCGTTTCCATCGCCAATCTGACGTCCGCGCTGTCCGGCTATCTGCAGCCGGAAGAGATCAAGGACATCAAGGCGGCGTTCCACTTCAGCGACGAAGCCCACCTCGGCCAGTATCGCCAGAGCGGCGAGCCCTACATCACGCATCCAGTCGCCGTCGCGGAAATCTGCGCGGGCTGGAATCTCGACGCCCAGGCGATCATGGCGGCGCTTCTGCACGACGTGATGGAAGACCAGGGCGTGACCAAGGCGGAACTCGCCGAGCGCTTCGGCGCGAAGGTCGCGGAACTGGTCGACGGGTTGTCCAAGCTGGACAAGATGGAGTTCCGCAATCGCGAGGAAGCGCAGGCGGAGAACTTCCGCAAGATGCTGCTCGCGATGGCGCGCGACGTGCGCGTGATCCTCGTAAAGCTCGCCGACCGGCTGCACAACATGCGTACTCTCGGCGCGGTGCCGGCTGAGAAACGTCGCCGCGTCGCGCGCGAAACGCTCGACATTTACGCTCCCATCGCCCATCGGCTCGGCCTGAACAATACCTACCGCGAGTTGCAGGACCTGAGCTTCGCGAACTTCAACCCGCACCGTTACGCGACGCTCGAAAAAGCCGTCAAGGCTGCGCGCGGCAACCGTCGCGAGGTGGTTGGCAAGATTCTCGAATTGGTGCAACGCGCTATCGCGGACGCAAAGATCGACGCCGAAGTCACCGGTCGCGAGAAAACCATCTTCAGTATCTACAAGAAGATGCGCGACAAGCAGTTGTCGTTCTCGCAGGTACTCGACGTGTACGGTTTTCGTGTGGTCGTGGAGAGCGCACTCGAGTGCTATACCTGCATCGGTGCGCTCCATGCGCTCTTTAAACCGGTGCCGGGCAAATTCAAGGATTACATCGCGATCCCGAAGGTGAACGGCTATCAGTCGCTGCACACCACGCTCGTCGGCCCGTTCGGCGCGCCGATCGAGTTTCAGGTGCGAACGCGCAAGATGCACGAGATCGCCGAGGCGGGCGTCGCCGCGCACTGGCTGTACAAGAACGGCAGCGCGGATCTGAACGACGTGCAGAAGCGCGCGCACCAGTGGCTGAAGTCGCTGCTCGACATCCAGAGCGAAGCGGGTGACTCGAGTGAATTCCTCGAGCACGTGAAGATCGACCTGTTCCCGGACGCGGTCTACGTGTTCACGCCGAAGTCGAAGATCATGGCGCTGCCGCGCGGCGCCACCGCGCTCGACTTCGCGTATTCGATCCACAGCGACCTCGGCAACCAGTGCGTCGCGGTGAAGATCAACAACGAGCTGCTGCCGTTGCGTACCGAGCTGAAGAGCGGCGACATCGTCGAGGTCATCACGGCGCCGTATTCCAAACCGAACCCCGCATGGCTTGGCTTCGTGCGCAGCGGTAAGGCGCGCTCGGCGATCCGTCACTATCTGAAGACGATGCGCCTGAACGAGTCGGTGCAGCTCGGCGAGCGTCTCGTCGATCAGGCGTTGAAGGGCTATGGTCTCGCGCTATCGGACGTGACGCCGGAAGCGTGGGAAAAGCTCGTGCAGTGGACGGGCAACAAGAACCGTCAGGAAATTTTCGCGGACATCGGTCTCGGCCGGCGGGTCGCCGCGGTGATGGCCAAGCGCATCGAAGTGCTGATGAGCGGGCGAGACGCCGACGACGACGGCTCGCGCTCCGAGTCCGGTTCGACACCGCATGCGCCGCCGGTCGTCATCACCGGCACCGAGGGCATGTCGGTGCAACTGTCCGCCTGCTGCCGTCCGATTCCGGGCGACGACATCATGGGCTATATCGGCATCGGCCTCGGCATGGCGATCCATACCACCGACTGCCGCGTCGCGCAGCGTATCCACCGGCGCGATCCGGGTCGCTGGATCGACGTTGCGTGGGCGCCGCAGCCGGGGCGTCTATTCGATGTCGCGGTGAAGGTGCTGGTCAAGAACACCAAGGGCGTGTTCGCGCGCGTGGCGGCCGACATCACGTCGGCGGACGCGAACATCGTCCATATCGCGATGGACGAAGATCTATCGCAGGAATCCACGATTCTGCGCTTCGTGATTCAGGTCAGCGATCGCGTGCATCTGGCCAACGTGATGCGGCGCGTGCGCACGAACCCCGACGTGATGCGCATCGCGCGTGAGCGGCCGAGCGAAGAGGGGCATCACCGCCACGAAGGCGGCATGCGCATCGACCGCGAGCGGGCAGATTACTGAGCGGCTTCTGACTGGGCGTTGGCGCGGCCTCGACTGGCGCTTCACGCCAGTCAGGCATCTTTCGTGCGGCTCAGGATACAACTGAAGGCAAGTCTCACCTGAACCCCAGGAAGAACGCAGATGAACGTATCCGACCTCACTGGCGTGGCGCTCGATTACTGGGTCGCGCGCAGCCTGCACGACTTCGTGCGCGAAATCTACTTTACCGACAGTGGCGAGACTGTTGCGATCCGCGGCAATGACCGGGGTCGCCCGTGGGACGGACGGTTCACGCCTTCCGCGTCATGGGAGGCGGCTGCCGTTGTGCTCGAGCGTGCGATCCGGCTCGACGTGCGCGAGCAGGGCGATCAAGGCGCGGTATGCGTTGCTGAGTTCGTGGGCGGACATCGAGCCTCCGAAGGGCGGGGCGACTCGCTGCGGATCGCTTTGCTGCGAGCGTTTATCGCGAGCCATTTCGGCGATACCGTCGAAGATCTACTGCGTGAGCGCCAGGCACTGACCGGCACGCAGGCCGAGACGATCGGCGAGCAAACCGTAGGCGGGGTGGTGGAGGACTTGCCGCACCCGGACGCGCAGATTGGGGATATCCAGTCGGCGCCGCGATGAGTGGCTCGCGCATTGGCGCGAGCGTAGTGCGCCGGAAAGACAAAGGGCCTTCCGGTTGGAAGGCCCTTCATGGGTGGTGCGGCTGGCAGGATTCGAACCCACGACCCCTTGGTTCGTAGCCAAGTACTCTATCCAACTGAGCTACAGCCGCACGCAAAATGGTGATGCTTACTGCAAAAACTGGTGAAACCTGAGAACTCCCGGCGGGAACGCCCTCGAATAAGGTGGTGCGGCTGGCAGGATTCGAACCCACGACCCCTTGGTTCGTAGCCAAGTACTCTATCCAACTGAGCTACAGCCGCACACAGAGACGAGATTATAGCCAACGGATTCCGAAAAAGGAAGTCCATCACGGCGTTTTGTGTCGCGGGCTCGATCGTGTAACCTTTTAAGAGATTGTTGCTAGCTGCTGTTACTGGATCATTATGAACAAGGCCTTTGTCAAAGAGTCGAGCGAAGACAACGATGACGATCTCGATGTCGCCCAGCCCGACGTGCCTGCAGGCACCAAAAACTACATGACTCCCGCCGGTCATCGGCGAATGCGCGATGAACTGCTGCATCTGATCGATGTCGAGCGGCCCGAGGTCGTCAAGCTCGTTTCGTGGGCGGCGTCGAACGGCGACCGCTCGGAGAATGGCGACTACATCTACGGCAAACGCCGTCTGCGCGAAATCGACCGGCGCATTCGTTTTCTGACCAAGCGGCTGGACCTGGCCGAGGTTGTAGATAGCAGCCGGCAGGAAAACGTCGATCAGGTGTTCTTCGGCGCGACGGTCGTCTATGCGACCGAGGATGGCGAAGAGCATAAGGTGACGATCGTCGGTATCGACGAGGTCGACCTGGACATCGGGCACGTGAGCTGGATCTCGCCCATTGCTCGCGCGCTGCTGAAGGCTAAAGTCGGCGATACGGTCACGTTATTCACGCCAGCCGGTCCGCAAACAATCGATATTCTTGACGTCAGGTATCCGCCGCCCGAGAGCGGCCGCTAGGCCACTGGCGAAGACGTGGAATCACGTGCAAGCAAGCTTGCACAAAGCCAGGCAAAAACAGCTTCGGCACGGTCATAAAAAAGGCGCCGCGAACGGCGCCTTTTCTGCTGCCAGTCGTTGCGCAGTGCTTAGAAGCGGTGACGCAGACCAGCCGTCACGGCGACCTGCTTGTTGTTGCTCGAAGCCGCGCCGAGGCCATTGATGTTGGCGTCGACGATCGAATTTTCGTTGGCGGCCTGATAGACGCCCTGCAGGTACACGTCGGTTCGCTTGGACAGCGCGTAGGCGGTTTGCAGGTTGACCTGGTTCCAGTGCACGTGTGAGCTCGACAGGTTCGCGCGGGTGTACGTGTACGCGGCCGCGAGGCTCAGTGCCGGCGTCAGAGCGTAACGGGCATTGGCTTCGAAGTTCTGGAACTGGGCGCTGTTGGTCGGGAAGGCCACGCCGCCCGCAATACCCGATGCGGCCTGGCTGATACCGGAGAGGCCGTGCAGGTTCGTCTGCGAATACACGAGGCCCACCGTTGCCGGGCCGAACGCGTAGTTGGCGCCTGCGCCCCACGTTTGCTGACGTTGTGCGAAGAACGTGTTGTCGCCCGACACTGCGCCGCCCGAATTGAATGCCGCGGCCGCGCTGGTTGCGCCGTTGGCATTCAGTTGCATGTAAGCGGCAGCGACGTTCAGGCCGCCCCAGTTGTACGACGCGCCGGCGCTGTACGCGCGGTTGTTCGCGAAGCCGGCAGCCTGGTTCGAGAAGCCGTACAACGCGCCGAACTTGAAGCCGCCATAGTTCGCGCTCTGGAACTTGACCGAGTTGTCGATACGGAACGAGTTGTTCAGGTTGTCGTTGTCGAACGGGTGCGCGAACTGCGTCCCGCCATATTGCGTGCCGGTCAGCGCCAACGGGGCGACGTAGTCGACCACGCTGTCATATTGACGGCCGAGCGTGACCGCGCCGAACTGGTCGCTCGACAGACCGACGAACGCCTGCCGGCCGAACAGACGGCTGTTTTGCTTGAGCGTGCCATCGTTGATGCCGAAGCCGTTTTCCAACGTGAAGATGGCCTTCAGACCGCCGCCGAGGTCTTCAGCGCCACGCAGGCCGAAGCGGCTGCCGTTCACCGAGCCGCTCGTCATTTGCCAGTTGCTATGGCCGTGCTGGTTGTTCGTATAGGTGATACCGGCGTCGATCAGGCCATAGAGGGTGACGCTACTTTGAGCGTGCGCTGCCGTTACGAAAACGCCCGACAGGGCAGCGACCATGAGTGTCTTCTTCATTGATATAACTCCGAGAGCGAGAGAGGTATAAAACCCTGGCTTAGGAGACCTTCACGCGAGCGCTGCGAGAAGCGGAATCCGCGTGAGAAGCGCGTTGACCAGATCCGCGCCGGTATCCGATTAGGCAGAGTGTAGAGAGACACTTCCAGGAGTTGGCGTTCCGATTCGCGCAATAAAGTATTACGGGAAGAGAAACGATGGGTGATTGCCATTAGAGCCTTATGTATAAAGGCTTTGCGTCCGACTCGGCGGATTCACCGCCTGAATTTTCCTGCGATGCGTTGTTGCTTCGCGACACGGAACGATGCGAAAAAACAACGGAAAGAAATGCGAAAAAACGGATTGTTGTTATCGCGACAATAGAGGATTGTTAATTGTGTGAATAATAGAAATCCCAGACGGCCGCTATACGGTAATTTCTGCTTCCCAAAGCAGACTTTTTCGTTGACGAAAAAGATCTCCAAACCTTGTCGGCGCGACCTACCAGTCGCGCTTTTTTTTGGCGGAAGCTCTACGCGCAGAACTCTAATGAGCGGGCGCGGTACCTTCCGCGTCGTCCCAGCTAGGCTGGGCGGACACGCTCCAGTCTTCCATCACATAACGGCGCGCATCCATCGGCGACGAGAGCAGGTTCTGCCAGTGGTCGCCGTGCCACATCGGGTCGAAGTCGAAAGCGCTGGCCGAGTCCTCAGTGGGTGCGCGCTGATCGGGGACCTTTGCGTGCGGATGAGCGAGACAGGCGAAGAGACGGCGAATTTCAGTGAACAGCATGGCGACCTCCTGAAGCGCATCGCTACCACTGTTTGCATCATGCGAGTCGGGCCGCGCTGCAACAACTCGGACAAACACTTACTTAAAGATAGATTTTGTTACATTCGCATCGCATATATCGCAAATTTTCCCGGTAAAAACTTGGGCCAAAGTTCGTCCAGGTAAATTTGACGAGGCCGATATATCCCGGCGACTTAAGAGTTTTATCTTGTTATAGGCTAAATGCATATAGAAAGTTTACTTGACGGCCATTCTCCGTTCCCCGTATAACGACAAAGCCGAATTTCATTGGCTGTTTCTGGTTCCATTTCAATCAGACATAGACAATTGAATCGGGGTGGATCGATTCAAGGGCAATGCCCGCTTTGGATAAATCACAGGGGAAAACAGGAAATGGAAACTGGTATCGTCAAATGGTTCAACGATGCTAAAGGTTTTGGCTTTATCACGTCGGATATGGGCGGAGAGGATCTGTTCGCGCACTTTTCGGAGATCTGCAGCGAGGGCTTCAAGTCGCTGAAGGAAAACCAGCGTGTGTCCTTCGATGTCAAGACCAGCCCGAAGGGCAAGCAGGCGGCCAATATTCAGCCGCTGTGAATGCGCCGCGCCGGCCGCGCCGCGCGCGCAGTCAGCAAACACAAGCCTTCGCCGGCCGCGCGAGGGTTTTTTATTTCAAGCTCGAGTAGTTTCTAAACCCGAATTTAGCGGGAACTGCCTGGTTCAATAATAGGCATTATCGTCCGAACATAATGCGCCGAAACGAAACGTGCGACCTCCGGTTTAATTGCCTGGTTTAAGCGTCTGCGGAATGTCGGCGCCAAATCCGGAAGCCACGTCGTTGCCGTTTCCGCCTGCGCACGCGGCGCAACCTGGATGCGCAACGTCCAACTGGTGCATACTTGCCGCAAATTCATGCGTCCGAATCCCTTGTCCCATGTCTGAACTCTTTTCGCCGGAACCGGCACTCGATGCACCCATCGTTTTCGTCGATCTCGAAACGACCGGCGGCTCCGCGAGCGAGCACCGCATTACCGAAGTCGGCGTCGTCGAAGTCGGGCCGGCTGGCGTAGTGCGCTGGAGCAGTCTGATCGACCCACAGCAGCCGATTCCGTCTTTCATCCAGCAACTGACCGGCATCACGAACGAGATGGTGCGCGGCGCACCGACGTTCGAGTCGATTGCGCCCGCGCTGTTCGAGCGTCTGAATGGCAAGCTGTTCGTCGCGCACAACGCGAGTTTCGATCGCGGATTTCTGCGCAGCGAATTTCGTCGCGCGGGAATCGTGTTCGATCCGGACGTTCTGTGCACGGTGCGGTTGTCGCGCGCGCTGTTTCCCGGTGAAAAGCGCCACGGTCTCGATGCGCTCGTCGAACGCCATGCGCTGGTGCCGTCCGACCGCCACCGTGCGCTCGCCGACGCCGATCTGATCTGGCAGTTCTGGCAGCGGCTGCCGACGCTCGTGCCGCTGGAGGCGCTGCGCGCGCAGATCGAGCGCACGACGCGGCGTTACCGGCTGGCCGGCGATATTACCGAGGATCTGCTCGACACCGCGCCGGCGGGCTGTGGTGTGTATGTGTTCTATGGCGAAGGCGATGCGCCGCTGTATGTCGGGCGCAGCGTACGTGTGCGTCAGCGGCTACGCTCGCATCTGACCGGCGAGCGGCGTTCGTCGAAGGATATGCGGCTCGCGCAGCTCGTGCGACGCGTCGAATGGCGCGCGACTGGCGGCGAACTCGGTGCGATGCTCGCCGAAGCGCAGTGGATCGCCACGCTGCGGCCGGGCCACAACCGCTTGCCGCGTGTGACGAAGAGCGATCCGGCGAATGCGCCTTGGCCGTTCGAGGGACCTATCGTGTTCGAGGAGCGTGAGGACGCGCAGCGCATCTTCCACGTGGTCGATGGCTGGCGCTACCTCGGGCACGCGCCGTCGCTGATCCAGGCGGCGCAGCTTCATGCGTCGACGATGGCCGGGCCGTTCGAACTCTCGACGTACCGTATCTTGCAGAGCGGTCTGGCGCGTGGTCTGCGCGTGATGCCGTTGAGCGTATCGCGTGACACGCCTGAGTCGAGCGTCGTCATGTGACGCTTATGCAGCGTCCATGCGCCGTGGCGTTACCGGAATCAGCCGGTCGCGCCAACCCCGCCCGTCTCGCACACGTGACCTAGCGCGCGCGTCAACGCGCTCGAGTAGGCAGAGTCATAGCGCGTCAGCGCTTTCCAGTTAGCCAGTGATTGCGCGACGCGCGACGGACAATCGTCCGCCGCGCGCAGTGGCTGCACGCGCGCGAGACTCGACACCAGCGATTGTGTCAGCTTGTCGAGTTGCGGTCGCGTGCTGGTTGCGAGATCGGGTGCGGGACCTTGCGGTGGCTGGGTGCGCCGCCAGTTGGCGAACAGCGCGTTCTGCAAGTCCTTGCTTGCATCGATCTGATCACGGAAGAACGCGCGGGCGAACGCCGGATCGACGTTTGCCGCCGCGGCGCGCTTTTCCACGTCGGCGAGCAGCGCATTTTCACGCGGCGTATCGGTGATCGGCTGATGGTTCGCCCACTTCCAGTGCGCGACCGGCTCTGCGAGCGCAAGACGCTGCGAGACCAGCGCGATCAGGTTGGTGAGCGCGGTATCGTCGCCATCGGCGACAGCGGGGGCGGGCGATAAGGCGAAGAAGGCGGCGATGGCGAGCGCGCAAGACGCGCCGAAGCGATGCAAACGATTCATGAGGTGACTTGGCCACGCGGCCGCTGAAGAAAACCAGAAGAATAAATGATGCCAGGCAAAAGGCGCGCACCGGGCCAATTCACACAGGTCGTCGGGAGCAGGAAGGTTGGTGCGAGAAGGTCGCGCGCATGAGTACGGCTGGAGCCGGGTGGCCCAGCGCTGCGCTGTTGCTGTGATCAGGCGAACCGACCCGGCGTCATGACGGAAACGTCGGACGCATGATGAGGGCGCGAGCGATCGCCGCGCGTGAATTCAACGAGCGCGAATGTTGCGTCGCGTCAGTGCCCCCCGTTACTTCGGATCGCACGACTTGCGTTGTTCATCGAAGAATGCGCGAACATGCTCGGGCAGCTCGGCTCCCAGGAACTCGACGGCCACAGGTTCCGGATCCGGGTAAAACACTTTGTCCGGGGTCGGAATCTTCGGTGGTTTGGCATCCATGATCTTTCTCCTTTGCGAACCGATTATCGGCCTCGTTCCCCGCGTCGCACCAGCGTCCGATGCGAGTCACTCATACTCTGTTGCTTTAACGGCACAAGCCGACACATCAGCAGAGGGATTGAATAAAATTTATCGTCTGACTATGCGCTGGGATTCGCGAACCGCTTGATCCGCTTAATTGTCAGCGCGAAATCATCTCTGTCCCGCCCTTCGCCATTCCCTTCTGCGCCTTGCCTTGCCTGGTTTTCAGCACGACCGGTCGTATCGACGTTGCGCTGCACCTAATCCTTCGTGTGAATCAAAGGTGGACAATCTTGTGCATTGCCGCATCGGCAGGATTTTTGCTTTTCTGAACTGAACGTTCGTATTGCCGATTGCATATTCTTCCGGCCTGATTCCTAGTAAACGGCACATTCCGCATCGCGTTGACCGCCCAAAACACTATTTAAAGATTTGTCGTTAATTAACTTATGACAGTGGGCTACCAGACTCATTCCCGCATTGCTGTGACAAAAGAACGTCATTTGGTGACAAGTCAGACGCACCGCGCCAGGCCACCTATCGTTGAAGCGACTACTGCTTACCCGACGTGCGTTGGCAGACGGACGCGCGACGTGCGACGCGGATGATGACGGTCTTCAAAGTTCGGGGGAGGTCGCGATGGAAAACGGTGTCTACTGGAACGGACGTCAGGTTGGCATCGAATGCGCCGGCAGGATCTTGTGGTTCGCGTCGGCCCCCGCGCAAGCGATAGCCGCATACGGCGCGCCGCGCCAGCAACTGACCGCGCGAGCCGATACAGTCGTCGCGCGCAACCTCGCGATGCCACGGTCCTACGACCCCTCGACGTTCCCCGCTAGGCTGGCCCCGCGTTGAGTCACGACTCGCGCCGGTTCAGTCGCGACGTTGGCCGCAAACGCCTTTTGGAGGCCCTAAGCAACCCGTCCGCCGCACGTGGGCGCCGCGATGCTGATACTGATCGTCCAACTCGGCGTTGTCGTGGTCGGCAGTGCTCGGCTGTTTGCTGATTGACCTGCCGGCGTGCTGCGCGATCATCGCGACGGCAAAACAAAAAGCCCAGTCACGAGGACTGGGCTTTTTGCTTGAAACTTGATGGTGCCGGAAAGAGGAATCGAACCCCCGACCTTCGCATTACGAATGCGCTGCTCTACCGTCTGAGCTATTCCGGCATCAGGAGAAGCGAGATTATAGGGACTACTTTGGGGCCTTGGCAAGCCCCGACGCATTTTTTATTCGCGATCACTGTTTCGCTTCGAGGTGGTAGCGGGTCACGCGATCGACCTCGTTCTTCGAGCCGAGGAACACCGCGACGCGCTCGTGCAGGCTCTTCGGCTGGACGTCGAGAATGCGCTTCTCGCCGTTGGTTGCGGCGCCGCCCGCCTGCTCGACGATGAACGCCATCGGATTCGCTTCGTACATCAGACGCAGCTTGCCCGGCTTATCCGGCGTACGCTTGTCGGCTGGGTACATGAAGATGCCGCCGCGATTCAGGATGCGATGCACGTCGGAGACCATCGACGCGATCCAGCGCATGTTGAAGTCGGCCTGGCGCGAGCCGTCCTTACCCGCCTTCAGCTCGCCGATGTATTGCTGAACCGGCGGATACCAGTGGCGCTCGTTCGACGCGTTGATCGCATACTCGCGCGTTTCGACGGGAATGCGCATGTCGCTTTGCGTGAGCACCCACGAGCCGAGTTCGCGGTCGAGCGTGAAGCAGTTCACGCCGTTACCGGTGGTCAGCACGAGCACCGTTTGCGGGCCGTACACTGCATAGCCCGCGGCGACCTGCTGGGTGCCCGGCTGCAGGAACGACTGCTCGGTGGCCTGATGGCCGTCCGGGCAGCGCAGCACCGAGAAGATTGTGCCGATCGACACGTTGACGTCGATGTTCGACGAGCCGTCGAGCGGATCGAACACGAGCAGATATTCGCCCTTCGGATAATTGGCCGGAATCGGGAAGAATTGTTCCATTTCCTCGGAGGCCATGCCCGCGAGGTTGCCGCCCCATTCGTTCGCCTCGAGCAGGATTTCGTTCGACAGAATGTCGAGCTTCTTCTGCACTTCGCCCTGGACGTTTTCGCTGCCCGCCGAGCCGAGCGCATCGCCGAGCGCGCCCTTGCTGACGTGGTAGCTGATCGCCTTGCACGCGCGCGCGACGACTTCGATCAACAGGCGCAGGTCGGCGGGCAGGTTGTTGGTTTCGCGCTGCTGTTCGATCAGGTACTTCGTGAGAGTGGTACGACGTTGCAAGGACATTGCTGTACTCCAGGAAGGCTAGAAGAATGTGGGGATTTTAACCGCTCGTTGTGTCGGCTCCGTGCTTTTGGTCGCACGGACGCCTTCAGGCCTTGCGGCGCGTCCTGGCCGACACGGTGCCGCTGACGCTGGCCGCGAGCGCCGCGGCTCGCGCGTGTCCCGCGGGCACACTGGGCAGTTTCGGGCGATCGCCGCGCGGCATCGGTTCGATTTCCCGTTCGATCTGCTCGCCGGCGGCGGCGGTGGCGACGCGCAGGTCGTAGGCGATTTGCAGGTTGAGCCAGAACTGCGCGCTGGCGCCGAAGTAGCGCTCGAGCCGCAGCGCGGTATCGGCGGAGATTGCGCGGCGGCCGCGCACGACGTCGTTGATTCGCGGCGCCGGCACCCGCAGCGCAAGCGCCAGTGCGTTGACGGACATGCCGAGCGGCTCGAGGAACTCGCTGCGCAGAATCTCGCCCGGATGGATCTCGGCAATGGCCGCGCCCGTATCGATGTCGGAGAAATCGATGCTGTTCAGCGCGGAGCGTTTGATGACCATGTCGGTCTCCCAATAATCAGTGATAGTCGACGATCTCGACATTCAGCGCGTCTTCGCCGACGAAATGAAAACAGATGCGCCACTGCGCATTGACGCGGATACTCCATTGCCCGCTGCGCTCGCCTTGCAGGGCTTCGAGCCGGTTGCCGGGCGGCGCGTGCAAACTCGCGATGGAGCTCGCGGCGTCGATCATCAGCAACTTGCGATGCGCTAGCGATTGGATCGAGTGCGGCAATGTATGCACGAACCTGCCCTGAAAAATTCTTGCGGTGGCCTTGTCTGCGAATGTCGTGATCATGGAATCGTATAACGTACAGCGTTAAATGTAAAGCGTTAAGCGTGTACGTATACTTTCTTCCCGGCGACGCCTGATGAACAGTCGGCCAAATGGCTAACGGCGTGAACTCAGCCCGTCAACGAGAAACAGCGCGAAAAACAGCGCGAAAAAAAGCCGGCAACGCGTGCCGGCTTTCCGATGCGACTCAAGAACTCAGCGAGGCATCACGCCAACGCCTTCTCGACGATCTCGCGCACGTCGCGCGACTTGACCTGTGCGGCCACTTTCTCGAGCGCCGCGCGCATGCTGTCGCGCAGCGCCGGCGTGAAGCGTCGCCACAGTTCGAGCGAGCGCGCGAGGCGCGCGGCCACCTGCGGATTGAGCGCGTCGAGCGCGATCACCTGCTCGGCCCAGAATGCGTAGCCGGAGCCATCTGCCGCGTGGAACTGCGCAGGGTTCGCCGCGCAGAAGCTGAAAATCAGCGAACGCGCCCGATTCGGATTCTTCAGGTTGAAGGCCGGATGCGTCATCAGCTTGCGCACCGTATCGATCACCGGATGTCGTGCGCCGCCGCGCTGGGTGGCCTGCAACGCGAACCATTTGTCGATGACGAGCGGCTCCTTCTCGAAGCGTCGATAGAAGTCGTCGAGCGCGTGCTGCGCCTCGGGGCTGCCGCCTTGCGGCGCGGCCGCGTTGAGCAGTGCCGACAGCGCGGCCGCGCGGTCGGTCATGTTGTTCGCGGTTTCATATTGCGCGGCGGCGAGACGGACGGCGTCCGCGGAGTCGTCGAGTTCGGTCAGATACGACAGCGCCAGATTCTTCAGCGCGCGACGACCGGCGGCCTCGGGCGTCGTTTCATAGGCGCCCGGCGTGCGATGCTGCTCGTAGACCTTCAGCCAGTCGTCACGCAGCGCATTCGCGAGGCGCTTGCGCACGAACTGCCGTGCCGCGTGCACAGCGGCCGGATTCGATTCGGCCATCTGCTCAGCCAGATACGCTTCGGACGGCAGCATCAGCGCGAGCTCGCGGAACGCCGGCGACAGCGTCTCGTCGGTCAAAACGCGCGCGAATGCGGCGACCACCGAGTCGTCGAGCCGCAGCGCCGCGCCCATGGCCGCGCGCGCGGCGAGCGCGAGCAGTTCGCGCGTGGCGAGCCGCTGCCCGGCTTCCCAGCGGTTGAACGGATCGCTGTCGTGCGCGAGCAGGAACGCGAGCTGTTCAGCCGTGTAGTCGTACTCGACGATCACCGGTGCCGAGAAATTGCGCAGCAGCGAGGGCAACGGTTCCTGTCCGACGTTGACGAACGTGAAGGTCTGCTCGGTCTGCGTGAATTCGAGCACGCGCGTGGTCGACTCCGACGCCTTCGCGTCGCCGTCGAGCCGCAGCGGCAGGTCGCGGCCGTCCTTGCCGATCAGACCGATCGCGAACGGAATCAGCAGCGGGCCCTTCTGCGTTTCGCGCGCGGTTGGCGCGGCATCGCCGTAGCCCTGGCGCAGCGTCACGCTGTAGCGCTGCTGCGCGGCGTCGTAGCGCGTACGAACCGACACGCGCGGCGTGCCGGCCTGGCTATACCAGCGCTCGAACTGCGCGAGGTCGCGGCCATTCGCGTCGGCGAGCGCGTGACGGAAGTCGTCGCAGGTCACGGCCTGGCCGTCATGACGCTTGAAGTACAGATCCATGCCCTTGCGAAAGCCGTCGCGGCCGAACAGCGTCTGATACATCCGCACGACTTCCGAGCCTTTTTCGTAGACGGTCATCGTGTAGAAGTTGTTGATTTCGACGTAGCTCTCCGGGCGCACCGGATGCGCCATCGGGCCCGCGTCCTCGGCGAACTGCATCTGGCGCAGCACGCGCACGTCCTCGATGCGCTTCGTCGCGCGTGCGGCTTCGTCGGCGGCGCCTCCGGCCATGTCGGCCGAAAACTCCTGGTCGCGGAACACCGTCAGACCTTCCTTCAGGCTCAGCTGGAACCAGTCGCGGCAGGTCACGCGGTTGCCGGTCCAGTTGTGGAAGTACTCGTGGCCGACCACCGCCTCGATGTTCGAGAAGTCGGTGTCGGTGGCCGTTTCGGGGTTCGCGAGCACGTACTTCGTGTTGAAGATGTTGAGCCCCTTGTTCTCCATCGCGCCCATGTTGAAGTCGCTGACCGCGACGATCATGAAGCGGTCCAGATCGAGCTCGAGCCCGAAGCGTTGTTCGTCCCAGCGGATCGAGTGGATCAGGGAATCCATCGCGTGACGGGTCTTGTCGAGGTCGTGCGGCTCGACCCATACCTGCAGCAGCTTCTCCTTGCCCGAGCCGGTCTTCACGCGTTCTTCGAGCGCGACGAGCTTGCCCGCGACGAGCGCGAACAGATAGCTCGGCTTCCTGAACGGATCTTCCCAGCGCGCGAAATGGCGGCCGCCGGGCAACTCGCCTTGTTCGAGCAGATTGCCGTTCGACAGCAGCACCGGATAGTCGGCCTTGCTTGCGCGCAGCGTGACCGTGAAGCTCGCCATCACGTCGGGGCGGTCGAGGAAGTACGTGATGCGGCGAAAACCCTCGGCCTCGCACTGCGTGAAGAAGTTGCCGCTCGATACATACAGGCCCGACAGCGTGGTGTTTTCCACGGGATTGCAGATGCTCGTGAGCGTCAGCTCGAAGCTGTCCGGCACATTGTCGAGCAGCAGCCCGTGCTCGTGCGGATGCGCGTTCGGGAACGGCTTGCCGTCGATGCCGGCGCTGACGAACTCAAGCTGCTCGCCCATCAGTTCGAGATGCGCGGCGTGTGACGCATCCGGGTTGCGGCGCACCCGCATCGTGTTCCTGACGACCGTGCGTTCGGGGACCAGATCGAATTCCAGCGCGACGGTGTCGATCAGGAAGGCGGGCGGCGCATAATCGGCGCGGCGGATCACATTGGGCGTTGCGGTATCGGCCATGGCGTTCTTTGGTGGTGTACTCGAGCGGTCGGGCGCGCAAACGGCGCGCGAGCCGGGTTGGGTCGACTCATTGTACAAAGCCTCGGGCAATCGTGCGGAAGGGAAGGCGGGCCGATTTTCCGCGCCGGGCAAGGGACGAACCTTTTACCGGCTGGCGCGGTCAGCGTATTATCTGGCGCCGCGCGTGGTGGGGGCCGGCATCGTCAATCGCCCAGCGTATCGCGCGACGGAATAATCGCGCCAGAATCAGGGTTTTAACTGAAGCAGAACTGATATAACCCACAGGCATCACGAGGCAGACCATGAATATCGATCGATGGACCCGCCGCGTCGCGCTGCTGTTCGTCGCGCTGACGGCGCTGCTGTGCGGCTGCACGACCTACGTGACGACGCAGGTCACGGCGTTCTCGGACTGGAGCGGCAGCGACGCGACGCGCACTTATGCGTTCACGCGGCAAAAGGATCAGAAGAACAACCTCGAGCTGGGCGCGTACGAGCGGATCGTCGCGAACGAGCTCGCCGTGCACGCGTTTCGCGAAGTCGCTCGCGACGACGCGCGCTATCTGGTCGAACTGGCCTATGGCATCCGCTCGGACATCGTGACGGTCGCGCAGCCGGTCTACTACGACCCGTGGCCCGGTCCGTACTGGGGCCGGCCGTTCGATCCGTGGGGACCGTGGGGGCCTTTCCCGGCGACCTATGTGAACCAGAGCTACCCGGTGTTCACGCACCTGCTCGGCATCCGGATCACCGAGCGCGCGAGCGGTCGGGAGGTCTACAACGTGACGGCGCGCAATTTTGGCGAGGAGTCGTCGCTGGTGCGGGCGATGCCTTATCTGGCACGTAGTGCTCTCGCCGATTTCCCGCTTGCCAACGGCGCCGTGCATACGGTGAAGATTCCGCTCGGCGGTGGCGCTGGTGCGGACGCGAACGAAGTGTCGCTGCCGGCGGCGTCGGCGCCGAAAGCCACGCAGTAGTCAGACCCCGACCCCGAACAACCCCAACGCGCCCAGCACGACGAACATCACCGCGGCGATGCCGTGCACGAGCCTGGTTGGCAGACGATGCGCGAAGCGGTCGCCAAGCAGGATCGCCGGCACGTTCGCGATCATCATGCCCAGCGTCGTGCCCGCCACCACACCGAAGAAGTCGTGAAAGCGCGCGGCGAGGGCGACCGTCGCAATCTGCGTCTTGTCGCCCATCTCCGCGAGGAAGAACGTGACGACCGTCGCGCCGAACACGCCGAAGTGCGTGCGGTTCGTGTTGGCTTCCTCGTCGTCGAGCTTGTCGGGCACGAGAATCCACAGCCCCATGCCGACGAACGACGCCGCCAGCGCCCAGCGCATGGTGGTCGGCGTCAGCATCGAGCCGAGCCACGCGCCGAGCGCGCCGGCGCCCGCGTGATTGATCAGCGTCGCTGCGAGCACGCCGAGAATGATCGGCACGGGCTTGCGATAGCGGGCGGCCAGCACGAGCGACAGCAGTTGCGTCTTGTCGCCGATCTCGGCGAGCGCGACCGCACCGGTCGAAATGAGGAAGGCTTGATTCACGTTGAATGGATTCCTCGGGCCGAAGATGAACGAGCGACGACCCACGACACGCCGGGCCCTGTTGCGGCGCGTGTGGATCATCGGTCTCGCCAGGCCAGAGGCTGCGACTGCCATGGCCGTGATGGCCAAGTCTGTTGACAGGCGCCCCCGCGAGCCACACGTGCGACGCACCGGCGAAGCGGTGCGGACGTGCCGCGGGGCGGCTACTCCCCAATGAGGGGCGGAGTATAACAGGCGCGGCCGCATCGTTGCCACGACTGTTGCGCGGACGACGCGGCGTCGGTTGCACCGTCCTGTAACAGTTGCCAGGAAAGCAGAATGAAAGCTTGTTTCGCCGATATTGCGCGCGCGATGCCGCGTGATTGCTGACGCTGAACCGCTTGACGGTGCGTTGTCGGGCAGGCGCGGATACAGATGGATACGTCTTTTCTGGCCAATCTGATTCAAAATATCCAGTACTATTTCGGCCACCAAAGGAGCCCGAGCCGCCATTCACACACCGATTGTCAGGGGCGCCTGAATAATCGGGCTTGATCGCCGGTCACGCTGCATTTCCGCAAAGGAAGCCTGGTCGATCCCGGCTGGAACCTCGCGATCCGCGCGGCGCCGCTCGCTGTGACGGCTGTGTATTCCGTCAGGCGCCCGAGCCGCTTCCCCCGCTTCCCCGTTTTCCACGCGCGAACACCAATATGCCCGATCTGCACTGGACCATTCCGGTCGGACGCTGGTCTAGCTGGCCGGCTACCTCAGCTGCCGCACCCGATATCGGCTTCATCGAGCCGATCGTGCGGCGGCGTCTCAGCACGCTGTCCAAGGTAGCGCTCAAGGTCGCGCACGACTGTGCCGCGCTGGAACGCGCGCGGGTGGTGTTCGCATCGCGGCACGGGGAATTGCGGCGTACCACCGACATCCTGCGCAGCATCAGCGCGGGCGAGCCGGTGTCGCCGACCGCCTTCAGCCTGTCGGTGCTGAATGCGATGACCGGCGTGTTCGGAATTGCGCGCGGCGACCGCTCGGCCGCGAGTGCGGTATCGGCCGGTGCGCAAACGCTCGGCTATGCGCTGCTCGAAGCGTACGCGCAATACGCGACACGACCGGATGCGCCGGTGCTGCTCGTGTATGCCGACGAACCGGCCGATCTCGCGTACGGCACGATCGAAGACGAAGTGCACGGCGGTGCGATCGCGGTGTTGCTCGACAAGGAGGCGTCGTCCGGGCATCTTGTTTGCGCGTTGAGCCGCGTCGACGAGGATGCGCCCGAGCAACGCGGCGAGCCGCGGACCGCGTCGAGCGACGCCACCAGTTTTCCGACCCAGAGCCAGGCGCTGCTGCACTGCCTCGAAACCGGCCAGCCCGCGCGCTGGCAGCGCGCCGGCGCGTCGTGGCACTGGAGGTGGGATGACGGCGCGGCTTGATTACGCGTGGCGTTTTTGCGCGACCGGTCTCGCCTTCGTCGGGTTCGGCGTGTGCGGCGTGCTGTTTTCGCTGCTCGTGTTTCCGCTCGCGTGGCTGTGGCCGCATCGCGCGTCGCGGCAGCGCGCGGTGACCGTGGTGATCCACCGGTTTTTTCGCGCGCTCGTCGCGGTGCTGCGCGCGCTCGGCGTGATGGAACTCGAAGTGTCCGGTGCCCGGGCGTTGCGCGCGGGCGCACCGGCGATCGTCGTCGCGAATCACCCGACGTACCTCGACGTGATGGTCCTGCTGTCGCTGACGCCGCGCGCGTGCTGCGTCGTCAAGCATGCGCACTGGCGCAACCCGTGTTTCTGGGGCATCGTGCGCGCGGCCGAATACGTGAGCAACGCGGATGCGATCGCGCTCGTCGAGGCGGGCGCGAAGCAGCTCGCGGCCGGCTATACGATGATCATTTTTCCGGAAGGCACGCGCAGCCCCGCGCCGAACCGGCTGCACGCGTTTTCGCGCGGTTTCGCGCACATGGCGCTGAAGGCCGGTGCGCCGATCGTGCCGGTGTTGATGGATTGCGATCCGCCCGCGTTCACGCGGCAGATGCGCTGGTACGACGTGCCGGCGCGCGCTTTCCGGATGCGCGTGAACGTGCTCGCGCCGCTCGGCATCGACGAGCTGGCCGCGCACGACACCACCGCGGCCATCGCGGCGCGCAGCGTGACGAATGCCGTAGAAGCCCACATTACCCAGCACCTGTTCGATTATGGATTCTTTAAAACTGGAAATTAAACTGCTTCTGATCGAAGCCCTCGATCTCGAAGACCTGAGCCCCACCGATATCGACGACGACGCCCCGTTGTTCGGTTCCGACGGCATCGGTCTCGATTCGATCGACGCGCTCGAGATCGGCATCGTGCTGCGCAAACAATACCAACTGACCATCGCGGCGAACGACGAACGCACGCGCGAGCACTTTCGTTCGATCAACACGCTCGCGGCGTTGGTCGCGAGTCAGCGCGAAGCGGCGCACGCTGCGAACGAAACCGCAAGGAAGGGGGATTAACCGTGTCCGAGACTGAGATTCTTGAGCGCATCCGCGCGATCTTCCTGGAGAACTTCGCGATCGAGCCGCAGCGCGTGACGCCCGACGCTCACCTGTTCGAAGACCTCGATCTCGACAGCATCGATGCGGTCGATCTCGCGATCAAGCTGCAGGAAATGACCGGCCGCCGCATCAAGCCGGAGGAATTCAAGTCCGTGCGCACGGTCGGCGACGTGATCGGCGCGGTCGAATCGCTGCTCGCGGCGCAAGGCTGATGCCGGCCGCGCACCCGCGCACGCAGATGTCGGAGCCACGTCCGGCCGCAAGCGAATACGGCGCCCGGCCTCACTGGAGCAGGACCGTCTTGCAGGTGCTGCTGAAACTCGCTTACCCCGCGTTGATTTTATGCGCATGGCGCTGGGACGCGCCGCGTCTCGTCGGCGGCATGCTGCTCGTGACGTTGTGGCTGCAGCGCTGGGCCGGCGGCGGTCCGGTCGCGATGTCGCTGCGGCAGCTCTCCACGCTCGACTGGGGCGTGGTGGCGATGCTGAGTTGCGCGTCGGCGGCGATCGTCGTCACCGACAGCGAGTTGCTGCTGCGCTTCTATCCATCGCTCGTCAATCTCGGCTTGCTGATCGCTTTCGGCGCGACGCTCGTACGCGGGCAGTCCATGATCGAAAAATTCGCGCGCCTCGGCAGCCCTGAACTGCCGCCGGGCACGGTGCGCTATACGCGGCGCGTGACGCAGGTCTGGTGCGTGTTCTTCGTGCTGAACGGCATGTTTTCAGCCTTTACCGCGCTCGATTGGAGTCGCGCGAGTTGGTCGCTGTACAACGGCGCGATCGCGTATGGGCTGATCGGCGCGTTGCTGGCCGGCGAATACGTCTGGCGGCGACTTTTGGTGCTGCCGCGTGCCGCGCGGGCGGATTCGGAGGCGCCATGATCGCGTTGCATGACCTGTTGTCGGCCGACGCCGCACTGACCGCGCCCGGCGCGCCGGTGTGCCGCGATGGCGCCGTGCTGCTCGATCGCGCGGCGTTTCGCGCGCGCGTCGCGGCCTTGATCGAGCTCGTGCGAACCCACGACGCGCCGCGCTGCGCGCTCTGTATCGACGATCCGTTCGAGTTCGCCTGCGCATTGTTCGCGCTGTTCGCATGCGGCAAGGAGCCGGTGATTCCGGCCAATGCAACGCCGGGTTATCTCGCCGATCTCGCCGACGCGTACGACTTCCTGCTGACGGATGCGGATCTGCCGGCGTTCGTCCCAGCGACGCGTGCCGCAGCCCACATCGCGCACCCGATCGACCCCCACGCGCCGCTCACGCTCTACACGTCGGGCAGCAGCGGCATGCCGAAGCCGATCCGCAAGACGCTCGCGCAATTCAACGCTGAAGTCCACACGCTGGAACAGCAGTGGGGCGCGTTGCTCGGCGACGCAACGATGCTTGCCAGCGTGCCGCATCATCACATCTACGGTCTGCTGTTTCGCGTGCTGTGGCCGCTCGCGGCCGGCCGTGCGTTCGATCGCGCGATCGGCATAGAGCCGCTACAGCTGCAGGCGCGCATCGCGCAATGCGGCGCGACGGCGATCGTGTCGACGCCCGCGCAACTATCGCGCTGGCCCGCGTCGCCGGGCTTCGCCGCGCTCGCGCCCGCGCCACGCGCGTTCTTTTCGTCGGGTGGTCCGCTCGCGGCCGACGCGGCGCAGGCCTATGCGGCGCTCCACCACGCCGCGCCGCTCGAAATCTATGGCAGCACGGAAACCGGCGGGATCGCGTGGCGGCGTCAGGATCTGGGCGACGCGTGGCAGCCGGTCGCCGGCGCCGAGGTGCAGCGCGACGACGACGGCGCGCTGCGCGTTCGCTCGCCGCATCTCGATCACGACGGCTGGCATCGCACGGGCGACCGCATCGCGTTCGATGCCGACGGGCGCTTCCGCTTGCAAGGACGCCTCGACCGCGTGCTGAAGCTCGGCGGCAAGCGCGTGTCGCTGCCCGAGCTGGAGGCGCGTCTCGCGCTGCATCGATATGTCGCGCAGGCGGCGCTGGTGCCGCTCGAAGGCGTGTCGCGCGAACGGGTCGGCGCGGTGGTCGCGCTGACCGGAGCGGGCAGCGCCGCGTTGCGCGACGAAGGCCGCGTCGCGCTCGCGAAAACGCTGCGCCGGCATCTGGCCGATTACTTCGATGCGGTCGTGCTGCCGCGTCATTGGCGTTTTCGCGTGAGCCTGCCCTTCGACGCGCGCGGCAAGCTGCCCGCGAACGCGGTCGCGGCCGCGTTTGCGCCGCGCGCGGAAGGCATGGAAGTGCTCGCCGAAACGCGCGTCGACGACACGCTGCACTACGTGCTGCGCGTGCCGCAGTCACTCCAGCATTTCGCCGGCCACTTTCCGGGTCTGCCGATTCTGCCGGGCGTCGTGCAGATCGACTGGGCAGCGCGGCTCGCGGCCGGGCATTGGCCGCGGGTGCGAGAGGTGGCATCGGTCGACCGCCTGAAGTTCATGGCGCCGGTGTCGCCCGGTGCGGTGCTCGAGCTCACGCTCGCCTATGATGCCGCGCGCCGGCGCGTGCAGTTCGCGTACCGGCTCGACGGACGCGAATGCGCGTCGGGCTTGCTCGTGCATCGGGAGGACGCGTGATGACGTTCGCGCCCT
Source organism: Paraburkholderia sp. WC7.3g (assembly GCF_050436345.1). Classification (NCBI taxonomy): domain Bacteria; kingdom Pseudomonadati; phylum Pseudomonadota; class Betaproteobacteria; order Burkholderiales; family Burkholderiaceae; genus Paraburkholderia; species Paraburkholderia sp. WC7.3g. Next base: position 3,555,687 of record NZ_JBNDMA010000002.1, on the reverse strand, counting down.
GCATCGTCATTCCGATCTACAACCACAAGGACGCGATCGGTGCGAGCGTCGCGCATCTCGCGGTGCACGGCTTGCCGATCTTCGTCGTCGACGACGGCAGCGACGCGCCGACCCAGCGGGTACTCGCCGCGCTCGCGCTGCAATACGCACAGCAGATGACGCTGCTGCGTCTGCGGGCAAACGGCGGCAAGGGCGCGGCAGTGATGGCGGGCCTGCGCGCGGCGCGTGCCGCGGGCTACACGCACGCGCTGCAGATCGACGCCGACGGTCAGCACGACGCGACCGACGTGCCGCGCTTCATCGATGCCGCGCGCGCCGAACCCGGCGCGGTGATTCTCGGCCGTCCGGTCTACGACGACAGCGTGCCGAAGGCGCGTCTGTACGGCCGCTATCTGACCCATGTGTGGGTATGGATCGAGACGCTGTCGCCGACGATCCGCGATTCGATGTGCGGCTTTCGTCTCTATCCGCTCGCGCTCGCGTGCGAGCTGATCGACAGTGTGCGTCTGCCGACGCGCATGGACTTCGACATCGAGATCCTCGTGCGTCTGTACTGGCGCCGCGCCGCGTTCCGCTCGATCCCGACGCGCGTGACCTACGCGGCCGACGGCGTGTCGCATTTCGACGTGCTGTGGGACAACGTGCGCATCAGCCGCAGTCATACGCGGCTCGTGTTCGGCATGCTGTGGCGTCTGCCGATGCTGCTCGCGCACAAGGTGATGCCGCGTCGTGGCGCGGTGGCCGACGACACCGATGCACGTCAGCCCGAAGCCTGGTGGCGCATCGCCGAACGCGGCAGCCGCCTCGGCATGAGCCTGCTCGCGCTGAGCTGCAAGCTGTTCGGCCGCCGCTTCACCGCGCTGTGGCTGCATCCGGTCGTCGCGTATTTTCTGCTGACGGGCCGGGTAGCGCGCGCCGCGTCGGACAACTACTTCATGCGTCTGAACGCGGCCGCACCGGGCGCGAATACGCCGCGGCCGGGCTGGCTGACCGCGTATCGGCATATGCTCGCGTTCGCGCAATCGAGCTTCGACAAGCTCGCCGCGTGGACCGGCCGCGTCGACGACACCGACGTCACATTCGACGATCCTTCGGCGTTCGAAGCATTGATTGCGAGCGGCAAAGGCGCCCTCGTGATCGGCGCGCACCTCGGTAATCTGGAGATGATGCGCGCGCTCGCCGTGCGTGGCGACCGCGCGAAGGTCACGGCGGTCGTCTACACCGGGCACGCGCGCCGCTTCAATCAGGTGCTGGCGTCGTCGCATCGCGACTTCGCGCGGCATCTGCTCGAAGTCGGCGACTTCGGTCCCGAGACCGCGGTGCTGATGCAGCAGCGCATCGATGCGGGCGAACTGCTGGTGATCGTCGGCGACCGGGTGCCGGCGCGCGAAGCGGGACGCACCACCGACGCGCAATTTCTCGGCGCGAGCGCGCCGTTCGCGCAAGGACCCTACGTGCTCGCGCATGCGCTCGGCTGTCCGGTCTATCTGTTCTTCTGCCTGAAGGAAGGCGGCGGCTATCGCATGTATTTCGAGCCGTTCGCCGAGCGCATCGAGCTGCCGCGCGGCGAACGCGCGCAGCATCTGGCAGCGTGGGCGCAACGCTACGCGCTGCGCCTCGAACACTATTGCCGCAAGGCCCCTTATCAATGGTTCAACTTCTTCGATTTCTGGGCCAGCTCCAAGCGAGGCGCGAATGGCCGCACATGATCTGAGCGATGCGCGGCGCGCGTGCATTGTGGCGAATGCCGGTACCGCTAATGAAGTCGGTTATGCACCGGTCGTCGTCGGTGCGCGCCGACTGACGATCGAAGAGGTCGTCGCGATTGCGCGCCAGCGTGCGTTCGTCGCGCTGAACGACGATCCCGCATGGCGCGCGCGCATCGAGCGCGGCGCGGCGTTTCTGCGCCGGCAGTTGGCTGCCGGCGCGAGCGTGTACGGCGTGAACACCGGTTACGGCGACGCCTGCGTGGTCGACGTGCCGATGGCGCTCGTCGAGGCGTTGCCGTTGCAACTGATGCGTTATCACGGGTGCGGCATGGGCGCCTATCTCGACGACGCGCAAACCCTCGCGGTGATCGCCGCGCGTCTCAATTCGCTCGCGTATGGCTTCTCGGGCGTGCGTACGGTGTTGCTCGAACGGCTCGCGGCCTTGATCAATCATCGCGTGTTGCCGCGCATTCCGTCCGAGGGTTCGGTCGGCGCGAGCGGCGATCTGACGCCGTTGTCATACGTGGCCGCTGCGCTCGCGGGCGAGCGCGACGTGCAGTACGCCGGCGCGTTGCGCGCGGCGCGCGACGTGTGGACCGAGCTAGGGGTCGAGCCGCTGACGCTCGCGCCGAAGGAAGGTCTCGCGCTGATGAACGGCACGGCCGTGATGACCGGGCTCGCGTGTCTCGCGGTGGCCCGCGCGGAGCATCTGACGCGGCTTGCCGCGCGTTTGACCGCGCTGTCGACCGTCGCGCTCGACGGCCGCGCCGCGCACTTCGACGCGACGCTGTTCGACGTGAAGCCGCACGCGGGTCAGGCCGAGGCGGCCGCGTGGATCCGCGCCGATCTGGCCGGCCGCGCCGACACGCCGGGGCATCGTTTGCAGGACCGCTATTCGATCCGTTGCGCTCCGCACGTGATCGGCGTCGCGCGCGATGCGCTTGGCTGGGTGCGCCGCGACGTCGAAAACGAGCTGAACAGCGCGAACGACAATCCGCTCGTCGATCCCGACAACGAACGCATTTTGCACGGCGGCAACTTCTATGGCGGCCATATCGCGTTCGCGATGGATGCGCTGAAGGTCGCCGTCGCCAATCTGGCGGATCTGATGGACCGGCAGCTCGCGTTGCTGGTCGATGTCAACTTCAACAACGGCTTGCCGCGCAATCTGTCGGGTGCGGCGCCCGAACGCGCGGCGATCAATCATGGCTTCAAGGCCGTGCAGATTTCGTCGTCCGCATGGACTGCCGAGGCCCTGAAGAACACGATGCCCGCGAGCGTGTTTTCGCGCTCGACCGAGGCGCACAATCAGGACAAGGTCAGCATGGGCACGATCGCCGCGCGCGATTGCCTGCGCGTTCTCGAATTGACGGAGCAGGTCGCCGCCGCGCATACGCTCGCGACGGTGCAGGCCGTGCATTTGCGCCTGCGCATCGACAGTGCAACGCCGGTGCCTGCGCCGCTGCGCGCATTCGTCGACGACGTAGGGGCGCACTCGCCGTTCGTCGCCGAGGACCGCGCGCTCGAACGCGAACTGCGCGCGTTGAGCGCACGCATCGCCGCGTGCGAACTGCTTGACGACTATCGCGAGGGAGCGAACGCATGAGCGACGCCGCGAAACCGAACCATGTGCTGACTGCCAGCGCGACGCTCGAAGTGCCGTTTCACGACGTCGACGCGATGAACGTGTGCTGGCACGGCAATTATCTGAAGTACTTCGAGATGGGCCGCGCGGCGCTGTTGCGCGCGTTCGACTACGACTATCGCGAGATGCGGGCGTCCGGCTATCTGTGGCCGATCGTCGAGGCGCATCTGAAGTACGTGCGGCCAGCGGTGTACGGGCAGTCGCTCGAAGTGCGCGCGCAACTGCTCGAATACGAAAACCGCCTGAAAATAGGCTATGAAATCGTCGATTGCGGGTCGGGCACGCGGCTCACGAAGGGCTATACGGTCCAGGTCGCCGTCGATGCCGCCACCGAGGAATTGCAGTTCGTGTCGCCGCCGGTCGTATTCGAAAAGCTGGAGCGCGTATGGGGACGATGAATCGGCGCGCGCTGACAGCGCTCGCGTCGGGGCTCGCTGCGGCGATCGGCGTGTTGGGGGCGCTTGCATTGCCAGCGGTGTCGGCCGATGCGGCTACCGCAAGCAATCCAGCCTCAACCAGCGCCGCCAACAACGACGCCAACGCCGCGCTCGTCTCGCAGATCGCCGCGCATCTCGCGCAGCCTAAGGGCGTGCGCGCGCGATTCACGCAGACGCAGACGCTCGCCGCGATGAAGCAGCCGCTCGTCAGCAACGGCACCTTGCTGTTCTTCCGCGAGCGCGGCGTGATCTGGCAGATCGACACGCCGTACAAGGCCACCTACGTGATCACCGATGCGGGCGTCGCGCAGGTCGACGCCGGTGGCCGGCGCTCGGGCGCGAATGGCACAAGTGGCGCGCAGGGCACGCGCGGCGTCGCGCAGGTGTCGAAGATGATGCGTGCGATGCTCGGCGGCGATCTGTCGGCGCTGTACTCGCAGTTCGACGTGAGCGCCGAAGGCAGCGCCGCGCAATGGCGCATGCGACTCACGCCGAATCAACCGCAGCTCGCCCAATCGATCAAGGGTCTCGACATGAGCGGCGGCGACTATTTGCAAAGCCTGCGCATCACGCTCGCGAACGGCGACGTGACGAAGCTCGAGTTCGCGAACAGCACCGCCGTCGCCGCGCCGACGCCGGGCGAGCGCAGCCTGTTCGGAGCGCCGTGATGGACATGCCGCAGCAGCGAGCCGCGAAGCGCGTATGGGGCGTGCGTGCCGCATGGCTCGCGCTCGCGTTGCTGGCGGCGCTGTATTGCGGCTGGCGCTTCGCGGGAGCGTCGCCGCTCGAAACCAATCTGCTCGCGCTGCTGCCCGCGACCGAAGCGGACCCGGTCGCCGAAAAAGCGGTCGACACGCTCGCGAGCGCGCTCGGCGATCGAACCGTGCTGCTCGTGACGAGCCGCGACGATGCGCACGCGAAAGCGGCCGCGAAGCAACTGGGCGCGTCGTTGCAAAAGAGCGGCGCATTCGCATCGGTAACGGCCGAGCTGCCGCCGTTCGACCTGTCGCAGATCGCGGGGCTGTATCTGCCGTACCGCTTCGGCCTGCTCGCGCCGGCCGATCGCACCGCGCTCGCGAGCGCAAGCGCAACGACGCTGCACGACATGCTCGCGCAGCGCATTTACAGCCCGCTGCAAGGCGGCCTCAGCACCCAGCTCGCCGACGATCCGTTCGGCTGGCTCGAACGCTGGCTCGGCAATCTGCCGCTCGCGACGTCGAATCTCGAAGTCGAGGACAACCTGCTGGTGTCGCATCGTCACGATGCGCATGGCGACACGACCAGCGTGCTGATCATCGCGACGCTGCCGGGCTCCGCCTATGAGACGAGCACGCAGCGCGCAGTCCATGCGGCGCTCGCCGACGCGCAAAGCACGTTGCGTCAGGCGTTCCCCGACGTATCGCTGGCGCGCACCGGTGCCGTGTTCTACGCCGAGGCCGCGCGCAGCGCATCCGAACGCGAAGTGCACGTGATCGGCATCGCGTCGCTGTGCGGCATTGCGCTGCTGATGATGTGGGTGTTCCGCTCGCCGCGTCTGTTGCTGCTGGGTTTCGTCTCGACCGCGCTCGGCGTCGTCTGCGCGCTCGCGGCGACGCTGCTGATCTTCGGCAAGCTGCATCTGTTGACGCTGGTGTTCGGCGCGAGCCTGATCGGCGAGGCCGTCGATTATTCGATCCAGTATTTCGTCGTCTATCTCGGCGCGGGCCGCGACTGGGATGCGCGGCGCGGCGCGCGCATGGTGCGGCCCGCGCTGAGCGTGGCGCTGGCAACCAGCCTGCTGGGTTACGCGATCCTGATGTGGGTGCCGTTCCCCGCGTTGAAGCAGATCGCGTGTTTCGCGATGGTGGGCATCACGACCGCGTTCGCGTCGGTGCTGTGGCTGCTGCCCGCGCTGCTCACGCGCGCGCCGAAGCACAGCCCTCGACGCCTGTTCGCGGGCGCGGCGCGGCTGCTCGCGCGCTGGCAGCATGCGCTCAGCGGCAGGCGCGCGTGGTGGGTCGCCGCGCTGCTGCTGATCGCATCGGTGCCCGGCTGGCTGCGTTTGACTAGCGACGACGACATCCATCTGCTGATCCAGCGCGATGCGTCGTTAGCCGCGCAGGAAGACACGGTGCGCAACGCGGTCGGCGTCGATAACAGTGCGCAGTTTTTCGTCGTGCGCGGCGCGACGCAACAAGCGGTGCTGCAACGCGCCGAAGCGCTCGGCGCGAAGCTCGATGCGCTGAACGGCGGCGCCGATAGCGTCGGCGGCTATCAGTCGGTCGCGCAGTTCGTGCCGTCCGCGCAACGTCAGCGCGAGGATCGCGCGCTGCTTGCGCAGCACGTGTTCGACGATTCCGCCGTGTTGCGTGCGACGCTGCTGCAAGCGGGCTTCAAGGACGAAGTCGCCGATGCGTGGCTCGCGGCTTTCGCTCAGCCGCCCGCGCCGCTGAGCGTCGAGCGCTGGCTCGCGGCGCCGTGGTCGCAGCCGTACCGGCATCTGTGGCTCGGCGCGGTCGGATCGAACGACGCGCATCAGGCGCACGAACAAAGCTATGCGGCCGTCGTGATCCCGCAACACGTGAGCCCGCGTAACGAGCCCACGCTGATCGCGCTGGCGCGCGGGCTGCCCGGCGTCGTGTTCGTCGACAAGGCCGCGAGCGTGTCGAAGCTATTCGGCGCGTATCGCGTGGATAGCGGCTGGTGGCTGGGCGGCGCGCTGGTGCTCGTGGGCGTGCTGCTGATGCTGCGCCACGGCGCGAAAGGCGGGATCAAGACGACCTTGCCGGTGTTGTTCGCGGTCGGCGTCGCGCTGGCGGTGTTCGGCTACGCGGGCGTGCCGCTCAATCTGTTCAACTGGCTCGCGCTGATGCTGGTGCTCGGCGTCGGCGCAAACTATGCGGTGTTTCTGCGCGAAGGCTGCGCGCGCGCGGACGCGGATCTCGGCGCGGTGTGGACCGGCGTGCTGCTGTCGGCCGCCACCACGTTGTTGTCGTTCGGCATGCTCGGCGTCAGCGCGATGCCCGCACTCAAGAGCTTCGGCACGACGCTCGCGCTCGGCATCGCGGTCGCGGTGCTGCTCGCGCCTATCGGCATGCCATCGGCAACGCGCTCCGGCAGGTCATCGGGCGAGCCATCGGAATCACGGAGGGCGGCATGAAAGCGCCAACGGTTTATCTGCACGCGCTCGGCATGATCAACGCGCTCGGCGGCGACGTCGACGAGATCGTGCCGGCGCTCGCCGCCGCGCGCTCGCCCGGCATGGGCAACGTGCATACGGGCATCGGCGACGCGTTCGTCGGCAGCGTGCTCGCGCCGCTCGATCTCGCGCCGCGCGCCGATCTCGCGCGCTACGACTGCCGCAACAACCGGCTGCTGCTCGCGGCGCTCGCGCAGATCACAGCCGCGCTCGACGCCGCGCGCGAACGCTACGGCCCGCAGCGCATCGGTGTCGTGCTCGGCACCAGCACGTCGGGCATCGAGGCGGCCGAAACCGCGTTCGTCTATCACGCGCGAGCCGGCGAATTGCCGGGCAGCTTCAACTACCGGCAAATGGAAATCGGCACCGCCGCGCCGTTCGCGGCCGCTGCGCTCGGCTTGCAGGGCCCGGCGTTTACGATTTCGACTGCGTGCACGTCGAGCGCGAAGGCGTTCGCGTCCGCGCGTCGGCTGCTGCAATTGCAGCTATGCGATGCGGTTGTCGTCGGTGGCGTCGATTCGCTATGCGAATTGACCGTGCAGGGCTTTGCGTCGCTCGAATCGACCAGCAGCGCGCGCACCAATCCGATGAGCCGCAATCGCCGCGGCATCAACGTCGGGGAGGGCGCGGCCGTGTTCCTGATGAGCCGCGACGAAGCGGCGGTGCGGCTCGCGGGCCTCGGCGAATCGAGCGACGCGCATCATATTTCGGCGCCCGACCCGCAGGGCGTCGGCGGCGAACTCGCGCTTCGCGAGGCGCTCGCGGACGCGGGCATCGCGGCGTCGGCGGTCGGCTATGTGAATCTGCACGCGACCGCCACGCAGAAGAACGACGAAATGGAAGCGCATCTGATGGCACGCGTGTTTCCCGACGGCGTCGCCGCGAGCGGCACCAAACCGCTGACCGGCCACCAACTCGGCGCGGCTGGTGCGACCGAACTCGGCTTCGCGTGGCTCGCCCTCGCGCGCGAGAACGCGACGCTGCCACCGCATCTGTGGGACGGCGAGGCCGATCCCGCGCTGCCCGCGCTCGACCTCGTCGACGGCGCGCGTTATTTGCCGCGCGGCACGGGCCCGCAGTACGCGATGAGCAATTCGTTCGCGTTCGGCGGCAGCAATGTCAGCCTGATCCTCGCCCGGTGATGCGCATGACGACTCCGCCACTCACGGTCGAGCAACTCGTGCGGCAGCCGATCGAAGCGATCATCCCGCACCGCGGCAGCATGCTGCTGCTCGATGCGATCGACACGTTCGCCGACACCACGTTGAGCGCCTTCGCCTGCGTCGACCCGCACGCGTGGTATGCCGACGCCGCCGGCGCGATGCCTGCTTGGATCGGCATCGAGCTGATGGCGCAGGCGATCGCCGCGCATATTGCGCTCGTCGCGATGCGCGGCGGCGGCCATGCGCGTCCCGGCGTGCTGCTCGGCTCGCGCAGCTATCAGGCGCCGCAGCCGGCGTTTCGACGCGGCGCGCGTTTGCGGGTACACGTGAGCGAGCTGCTGCGCAGCGACGCGGGCCACAGCGCCTACGAATGCACGATCGACGACGGCGACGCGCGCTGTGCCGAAGCCGTGATCAAGGTGTTTCAACCGCCCGATTTCCAGTCATTCATCGAAGGGAGTATCAGTTCATGAGCCGGCGAGTTCTCGTTACCGGCGCAAGCCGCGGCATCGGCCGCGCGATTGCGTACAAGTTGGCCGGCGACGGGTTCGCCGTGACCGTACATTGCCGCACCGGACGCAGCGAAGCCGACGCGGTCGCGACGGGCATCGCCGCGCAGGGCGGTGCGGCGCGCGTGCTGCAATTCGACGTGCGCGAGCGCGCGGTGTGCCGCGAGTCGCTCGAGGCGGACGTCGCCGCGCACGGTCCTTACTACGGCATCGTGTGCAGCGCGGGCGTCACACGCGACGCAGCGTTTCCGGCGCTCACCGGAGAAGACTGGGACGTCGTGATCGAAACCGGCCTCGACGCTTTCTATAACGTCGTGCATCCGCTGACGATGCCGATGGTGCGCGCGCGCCAGGGCGGGCGCATCGTCACGATCGCATCGGTGTCGGGCGTGATGGGCAATCGCGGCCAGGTCAACTACAGCGCCGCGAAGGCGGGACTCATCGGCGCGACCAAGGCGCTCGCGGTCGAACTCGCGTCGCGCAACATCACCGTCAATTGCGTCGCGCCGGGGTTGATCGAAACCGGCATGCTCGAACAGGTGACGCTCGATCACGCGCTGAAGACCGTGCCGATGAACCGCGTCGGCCAGCCGGCGGAGGTCGCGTCGGTGGTGAGCTTTCTGATGTCGGATGGCGCGTCGTATGTGACGCGCCAGGTGATCGGCGTGAACGGCGGGATGGTCTGATGAAGCGCGTCGTCATCACCGGCATGGGCGGCGTGACTGCGTTCGGCGATAGCTGGGACGCGGTTCAAGCGCACCTGAAGCGCGGCGAGAACGCGGTGCGGCGCATGACCGAGTGGGATTATTTCGAGTCGCTGCATACGCGGCTCGCGTGTCCGCTGCCCGGCTTCACGACTCCCGCGCATTATCCGCGCAAGAAGGTGCGCTCGATGGGCCCGGTGTCGCTGTACTCGGTGCGCGCGAGCGAACTCGCGCTCGCCGACGCGGGCCTGGCCGACGACACGCGCATCGCCGACGGCCGCATGGGCGTCGCGTACGGTTCGTCGTCGGGCTCGGTGCAGCCGATCCGCGCGTTCGGCACGATGCTCGAAACCGGCTCGATGAACAACGTCACGTCGAACAGCTACGTGCAGATGATGCCGCACACGACGGCCGTCAACGTGAGCCTGTTCTGGGACCTCAAAGGCCGCATCATCCCGACCTCGTGCGCATGCGCGTCGGGCAGCCAGGCGATCGGCTATGCGTACGAGACGATCCAGTCCGGCAAGCAGACGCTGATGCTCGCGGGCGGCGCGGAAGAGTTGTCGGGTCCGGCGGTCGCCGTGTTCGACACGCTGTACGCAACCAGCACGCGCAATGGCGAGCCGCATCTGACGCCGCGCCCGTTCGATGCCGCGCGCGACGGCCTCGTGGTCGGCGAGGGCGCGGCGACGCTGGTGCTCGAGGACTACGAGCACGCAGTCGCGCGCGGCGCGCGGATTCACGCGGAATTGGTCGGCTTCGGCTGCAACTCGGACGGCGCACACATGACGCAACCGACCGCCGACACGATGGCGCTCGCGATGCAACTCGCGCTGCGCGACGCGCAATTGTCGCCCGATGCGATTGCCTACGTGAACGCGCACGGCACGTCGACCGATCGCGGCGACATCGCCGAAAGCCATGCGACCGCGCAGACCTTCGGCGCCCGCATGCCGATCAGCTCGCTAAAAAGCTATGTCGGCCACACGCTCGGCGCGTGTGGCGCGATCGAAGCGTGGTGGACGATCGAGATGATGAAGCGCAACTGGTACGCGCCGACGCTGAATCTGGACCACGTCGATCCCGCCTGCGCGCCGCTCGACTACATCGTCGGCGGCGCGCGCGAGATCGACGCCGAGTACGTGATGAGCAACAATTTCGCGTTCGGCGGCATCAACACGTCGCTGATTTTCCGGCGCGTTCGATGAGCGTCGGCCTGCAACGCGTGGTCGTGACCGGCATGGGCATCGTGTCGTGTCTCGGCAATACGCTCGACGATGTCTCGGCTGCATTGCGCGCGGGGCGTTCGCGCGTCGAGCGTATCGATGCGTGGCGCGAGCGCGGGTTTGCGTCGCAGGTCGCCGGCGTCGCGTCGATTGCGCGCGAGGCGCCGTTCGAGCGCAAGCTCGAACGCTTCATGGGCGATACCGCGCGCTTCGCGTGCCACGCGGCGCAACGCGCGATCGACGATGCCGGGCTCGCGCTCGCTTCGTTGCAGTCGCCACGCGCGGGCGTCGTGATCGGCTCGGGCGTCGGCGCGATGGCGAGCTACGACGCGGCGCTCGCGATTGCGCACACACGCGGCGTCGACAAGGTGCCGCCGTACACGGTGCCGCAAGCGATGAGCAGCACCGCGTCGGCGAACGTCGCGCAAATGTTCGGGCTCGAAGGCGTCAGCTATTCGCCGTCATCGGCCTGCACGACCTCTGCGCTCGCGATCGGTCAGGCGATGCAACTGATCCAGACCGGCCGGCAGCAGATCGTTCTCGCGGGCGGCAGCGAAGCGCTGCACGACAACACGACGCTGATGTTCGACGCGATGGGCGCGCTGTCGCGCCGCTTCAACGACTCGCCTGAGAGCGCATCGCGGCCGTACGACACGCAGCGCGACGGCTTCGTGATCGCGTCGGGCGGCGGCGTGCTCGTGCTCGAAGCGCTCGACCATGCGCTCGCGCGCGGCGCGCGCATCTACGCGGAGCTGAGCGGCTTCGGCGATTGCACCGATCGCGCGGGCATGATCGCGCCGCGTGCGGCCGGCATCGCGCGCGCGATGCGCGGCGCGCTCGAGCAGGCGGGCCGCCGTCCCGACTACGTGAACACGCATGCGCCGTCCACACCGCTTGGCGATCTCGAAGAACTGCACGCGTTGCGCGACCTGTTCGGTGCATCGGCTGAAGGGGTGCCCGCGTTTTCGTCGACCAAGGGCATGACCGGGCATTCGCTCGGCGCGTGCGGCGCGCACGAAGCGATCTATACGCTGCTGATGATGCGCGACGGCTTTATCGCGGGGACCGCGCGGGTCGATACGCCGGAGCCGCAAGTGCGGGGCATGCCGCTCGTGCGCGTGACGCGCGACGCGCGCATCGACACGGCGATGTCGGTTTCTTTCGGGTTCGGCGGTAGTTGCGCGAGCCTGATGTTCGAAGCGTGGCGAGGCCGACATACGGCGCGGCCACGCATGCAAACCGTAGGAGGAGTGACTTGAATAGCGATTCTTCGAAGCGGACCGTGGTCGACGTCGCGATCATCGGCGCGGGTCCCGCCGGCGCGGTGGCCGCGGCGCTGTTGCGTCAGGCGGGCCGTTCGGTGCTGGTGCTGGAGCGTCAGCACTTTCCGCGCTTCTCGATCGGCGAGAGCCTGTTGCCGCAAAGCATGGCGTACCTCGAAGAGGCCGGCATGCTGCAGGCCGTCGTCGAGGCGGGCTTCCAGCACAAGAACGGCGCGTATTTCGTGTATCGCGACCAGCGCTCGTCGTTCGACTTTCGCGACAAGCATTCGCCTGGCTGGGGCACCACGTACCAGGTCGAGCGCGCGGTGTTCGACGATGTGCTGATTCGCTGCGCGGCTGCGCAAGGCGCCGACGTGCGTTTCGGCCACACGGTGAACGCGGTGCACACGGGTGCGGCGCCGATGCTCGACGTCGTCGATGAAAGTGCCTGCGCGTACCGGGTCGAAGCGCGTTTCATGCTCGATGCGAGCGGCTTCGGGCGCGTGCTGCCGCGCCTGCTGAAGCTGGAGGCGCCGACGCAGATGCCGACGCGCGCCGCGCTCTTCACGCACGTGCGCGACGGCCTCGCGCTCGACGACATCGATCGCAGCAAGATCTGCATCGCGACGCATCCCGAGCGTCGCGATGTGTGGTTCTGGATGATTCCGCTTGCGGGCGGCCGTTCTTCGGTGGGATGTGTCGCCGAGGCGAGTTTTCTCGAGGTGCCCGAAACACAGCGCGAGGCGACGCTGCGCGCGCTGATCCAGCAGGAGCCGACGCTGAACCGTCTGATCGGGCAGGCGCCGTTCCTGATGCCGGTGCGGCAGATCGGTGGCTACGCGGCGAATGTCGCGAGTCTGCACGGGCCGGGCTATGCGCTGCTAGGCAATGCGGGCGAATTTCTCGATCCGGTGTTTTCGTCGGGCGTGACGATCGCGCTGCGCTCCGCGCATCTGGCGGCGCGCGCGCTGAACCGGCAGCTCGACGGCGCGACGCTCGACTGGTCGGCCGATTACGACGTGCCGTTGCGCAAGGGCATCGACACGTTCCGCGCGTTCGTCGAGCGCTGGTACACGGGCGAGCTGCAGGACATCATCTACTACCCGGAGCAGGCGCCGACGATCCGTCGCATGATTTGCGCGGTGCTCGCCGGTTATGCGTGGGACGAGTCGAATCCGTATGTCGCGGACCCGGTGCGGCGGCTCAACGCGTTGCACGAGGTGTGCAAGCCGGGCTGACACGCGGCCCGATTCGAGTCGGCGTCAAGCCACCTTCAAGCCAACCTCAAGCCAACCTCAAGCCGCGATCTTCGCGCGCCCCGGCACGCGCCGGCGCGCGTCGTCGCGGCGATGCACGCGCTTGCCGGCCGCATACGTTTCGTACACCGCTCGATCGTCGCCGAGCAACGCGAACGCGAACAGCAGCTCCTCGAGCGATTCGCGACGCGCTGTGCGGCGCGCGAGCAGCGGCGTCGCCTGCGGATCGAGTACGACGAAGTCCGCTTCCGAGCCGTCCCTGAGCGTGCCGACCTTGTCGGCGAGGTCGAGCGCTTCGGCCGCGCCGGCGGTCGCGAGATAGAACATCCGCGTCGCCGTCAGATGATGGCCGCCGAGGCGCGCGACCTTGTGCGCTTCGTTCATCGTCTGCAGCATCGAGAACGACGTGCCGCCGCCGACATCGGTCGCGAGCGCGATCGGCATGCCGGCCGAGTCGGCCTTCTCGAAGTCGAACAGGCCGCTGCCGAGGAACAGGTTCGAAGTCGGGCAGTGCGACGCGAGCGCACCGGTTTGCGCCATGCGCTTGCGGTCCTCGTCGTCGAGATGGATGCAATGGCCGTACACCGCGCGACGGCGCAACAGGCCGTAGTGATCGTAGATGTCGAGATAGCTGCGGTGGCCGGGGAATAGCTCGGCGACCCATTCGACCTCGTCGGTGTTCTCCGCGACGTGGCTCTGGATGAACACGTCCGGATGCAGCCGCGCGAGCGCGCCGCACGCTTCGAGCTGCGCCTCGGTCGAGGTCGGCGCGAAGCGCGGCGTCAGCGCGTACATCTGGCGGCCGCGATCGTGCCAGCGGCCGATCAGCTCGGCGCTGTCGTCGTAGCCCGATTGCGCGGTGTCGCGCAGAAACTCGGGGCAGTGGCGGTCCATCAGCACCTTGCCCGCGACCATGCGCAGATTGCGCGCCTCGCTCTCGGCGAACAGCGCATCGGCGGATTCCTTGTGCACCGTGCAGTACACGAGCGCGGTCGTCGTGCCGCACGCGAGCAGTTCGTCGAGGAAAAAGCTCGCGGTGTCGCGCGCGTGCGCGATGTCGGCGAAGCGGCGCTCGGTCGGGAACGTGTAGGTGTCGAGCCACGGCAGCAGGCCCGGCGCCGGCGACGCGATCATGTCGGTCTGCGGATAGTGGATGTGCGTATCGATGAAGCCCGGCACGATCAGCTTGTCGCGCCGCTCCACGACCTGCGTGCCGGGTGCCAGCCGCGAGGCGAGCGCCGCATACGCGTCCGCCGCGATGACGCGGCCGTCTTCGACGATCAGCAGACCGTCCTCGTGGAACACCACCGCGTTCGGCGCGTGCGCCGGATCGCCGTTGAAGGTCAGCAGAGGCGCGCGGAATGCCGATTGCGCCGGTGGTGCCGCTTGCGCGGTATGAGCCGATTCAGTCATGGAAAAGCTGTCTCCAAAGCGAAGCCGCCGTCCGCCGACGTCAGTCGAGGCCCGGCTGTTGAAATCCGTCAGTGCGCGGCGGGCTGCCGCCAGTGCGCGTCGAGCTTACCGATCAGCATCGCGCGTTCCTCGGGCGTCACGAACGACGCCTCGAAGCCGTTGCGGATGATCGTGTAGACCTCAGCGTCGTCGAGCTTCAGCGCGTCGATCGTCGCCTGATAGTTGGCGTTCACGTAGCCGCCGAAATACGCTGGATCGTCGGAGTTGACGGTCACCGCGACGCCGCGATCGAGCAGCGCTTTCAGCGTGTGTTTGGTCAGATCGTCGAATACGCAAAGCTTCAGGTTCGACAGCGGGCACACGGTCAGCGCGACGCGCGTGTCGGCCAGACGCGCGACGAGCGCCGGGTCCTCGATGCTGCGCACGCCATGATCAACGCGGTCGACCTTCAGCACGTCGAGCGCTTCGTAAATGTAGGACGGCGGGCCTTCCTCGCCCGCATGCGCGACGAGCTTCAGACCGAGCGCGCGCGCCCTCGCGAACACCCGCTCGAACTTCGACGGCGGATGGCCGCGCTCCGACGAATCGAGCCCCACGCCGATCAGCCGATGCTTGTATTGCTCGAACAGCGGCAGCGCTTCGTCGAAGGTCGCGAGCGCATCGTCTTCGGACAAATGTCGCAGGAAGCACAGGATCAGCTTGCTCGACATGCCGTGCTGTTGCGCGTCGGCGAGCGCCCGTTCGATGCCGGCCACCACCGTCGCGATCCGCACGCCGCGCTCAGTGTGTGTCTGCGGATCGAAGAAGATTTCGCTATGCACGACGTTGTCGGCGAGACAGCGCTCGACATAGGCCATCGTCATATCGTAGAAGTCCTGCTCGTGCAGCAGCACGCTCGCGCCCGCGTAATAGATGTCGAGGAACGATTGCAGATCGGTGAACGCATAGGCCGCGCGCAGTGCTTCCACCGAGTCGTAGGCGAGCTTCACACCGTTGCGCTGCG
Source organism: Paraburkholderia sp. WC7.3g (assembly GCF_050436345.1). Taxonomy (NCBI): domain Bacteria; kingdom Pseudomonadati; phylum Pseudomonadota; class Betaproteobacteria; order Burkholderiales; family Burkholderiaceae; genus Paraburkholderia; species Paraburkholderia sp. WC7.3g. Next base: position 3,540,182 of record NZ_JBNDMA010000002.1, on the reverse strand, counting down.
CGAGCGCGAAAATCAGCTCGGGTTCGAGCGAGCCTTCGATGTGGATATGCAGCTCGGCCTTCGGTGCGCGCGCGGTTTTGTCGGCGAGCGTAACGAGGGAAAGCGGGGAAAGGGCGGAAGCGTGGGTAGCGGTTGTCGGGTTCATTGTGTTTGGAATTTTGTGTGGGGTAACGAGCGGCGCGGGCCGCGGATCAAACCGCCTGCGTCGAGTGGCGCGCACCCGCGTTCGCCTCGACCGCCTGCAGCACCTGCGCGGCCGCCGAGATGGCGATGACCTCGGGCGACTTGTCGACGATGCCGTCGACGCCGAGCGGACACTTCATCCGCGCGATCCGCGCCGGATCGATGCCGCGCGCGGCGAGCCGGTGCTCGAACTGCTTGCGCTTGGTATGCGAGCCGATCATGCCGAAGAACGCGAAGTCGCCCCGCCGCAGGATGCGCTCGGCCAGTTCGAGATCGCGCGCGTGGTTGTGCGTCATCACGACGAAGTACGTGCTTGGCGCGGCCTGATCGATCGCTTCGTCGGGCGCGTCGTTCGCGTCGATCGTCACGTTCGGCGCGTGCAGCGTATCGGGCGACGGGAACTGCGCGTCGCGCTCGTCGACCCAGCGCACCGTGCAGGGCAGCGTAGCGAGCACGCGCACGAGCGCCGCGCCGACGTGACCGGCGCCGAACAGCACGACGGCGAATTCTCCCGGCGCGATGGTCTCGGTCAGCAGCGCGCTGCTGTCGTCGAAACCGGCGCCGTCCCACAACAGGCAGTCGGCGCCGTCGATGCCGGGCTCGGGCTCGGACAGCATCACCGCATCCGGCGCGGCGCCGAATGATACGCTACGCACGGTCGATTGACCCGCCGCGAGCCGCTTGGCCAGCGACGCGATCCAGCCGAGATCGCCGACGTCGAGCCGCTCGAACGCGAGGACCACGGCGCCGCCGCAGCACTGCCCGAGACTCGGCCCCAGCGCGAAGCGTTCGAGCCGCCGCATCCGCGGCGCGCGCATGCCGTCGCGCAGCACCTGGCGCGCGGTCTCGATCGCCTTCCATTCGAGGTGGCCGCCGCCAATCGTATGTTTGGCCGCCTCTCGCGTGACGATCATCTTCGTGCCGGCTTCGCGCGGCGCCGAACCTTCGACGCGCGCGACCGTCACCAGCACGGCCGCGTCGCCGTGCGCGAGCAGATGTTGCAGGTCAGTGAGCCAGGCTTGCATCCGGCGATTCTCCGTGGGGGGCCGCGTCAGGTGTTGGCGCGGCGGGTTCGGTCGGGTCTGCGTTGCGCGACGCGTTCAAAGCGTCCAACGCGTCGAGTATCGCCTCGGGCGTCGCGGGCGCGCGCAACGGCGCAGCATGTTGCGCGCCCGGCACCGCGACCGCGATCGCGTCGCGAATCGCGAGAAACACCGAGAACGCCAGCAATAACGGTGGCTCGCCGACCGCCTTCGAGCGGAACACGGTCGGCTCCGCGTTGCTATTGTCGTAGAGCCGCACGTGGAACGCGGCGGGTGTGTCGCTGACCGCGGGAATCTTGTACGTCGACGGCGCGTGCGTCATCAGGCGGCCGTCGCGGTTCCACCACAGCTCTTCGCTGGTGAGCCAGCCCATGCCCTGAATGAAGCCGCCTTCGATCTGGCCGAGATCGATCGCCGGATTGATCGAGTCGCCCGCGTCGTGCAACAGGTCCGCGCGCACGAGCTTCCATTCGCCGGTCAGCGTATCGACAACGACCTCCGACACCGCCGCGCCATACGCGAAGTAGTAGAACGGATGACCGGTCAGCGTCTGCGCATCCCAATGCACTTTCGGCGTCGCATAGAAGCCATCCGACCACAACTGCACGCGCGCGAGATAGGCGGCGTTGACGAGCTGTTCGAACGGCAGTGCGCCGCCGTTCACCGACACGCTGCCGTGCGCGAACTGCACGTCGTTGGCGTCGCCGCCGAGCTGGCGCGCCGCGACTTCGGCGAGCCGCGCGCGGATCGTCTGCGCCGCGGCTTCGGCAGCCATGCCGTTCAGATCGCTGCCGGTCGAGGCCGCGGTCGCCGACGTATTGGCGATCTTCGACGTATCGGTCGCGCTCACCCGTACGCGCGATAACGGCAAGCCGAACTGATTCGCGACCACCTGCGCGACTTTCGTGTTGAGTCCCTGGCCCATCTCGGTGCCGCCGTGATTGACGAGCACGGAGCCGTCCTTGTACACGTGCACGAGCGCGCCGGCCTGATTCAGGAATGGCACGTTGAACGAGATGCCGAACTTGACCGGTGAAAACGCGAGGCCGCGTTTGAGCACCGGGCTGGTTGCGTTGAATTCGGCGAGCGCCGCGCGCCGCGTGCGGTAGTCGCTCGAATCGAGCAGCGCGTCGGTCAAGGGCGCGATGATGTTGTCTTCGACGCGCTGTCCGTACGGCGTCGTATCGCGTTCGCCGATGCCGTAGTAATTCGCGAGCCGCACGTCGAGCGGATCGAGCCGCAACTCGCGCGCGACGCTGTCGAGCAGCGCCTCCATCACGAGCGCGCCCTGCGGTCCGCCGAAGCCGCGAAACGCGGTGTTCGACTGCGTATTGGTCTTGCAGCACAGCGCGACGATATCGACGTCGGGTAGGTAGTACGCGTTGTCGAAGTGGCACACCGCACGCGTTGCGACCGCGCCGGACAGATCAGCCGAATAGCCGGCGCGCAGCGCGATCTCGACGCGCACGCCAAGTAGGCGGCCGTGATCGTCGAAGCCCGCTGCGTATTCGTAGACCGCGTCGTGGCGCTTGCCGGTGATCAGGAAGTCGTCGTCGCGATCGGCGCGCAGCTTGACCGGCCGACGCAAGGACTGCGCGGCGAGCGCGGCCACGCACGCGAACAGCGCCGATTGCGATTCCTTGCCGCCGAAGCCGCCGCCCATGCGCCGGCATTCGCACACGACGTTATGCGCGGGCCAGTCGAGCATATGCGCGACGACCTGCTGCATCTCGCTCGGATGCTGCGTCGAGCTGTAGACGAGCATGCCGTCCATTTCCTTCGGCACCGCGTACGCGATCTGGCCTTCGAGATAAAACTGCTCCTGGCCACCGACCTCGAATGTGCCGGCGAGCCGATGCGGCGCGGCCGCGATCTTCGCGTCGGGATCGCCGCGCCGCAGATGCAGCGGCGGCAGAACGAATTGCCTGGCGGCTTTCGCATCGGTGGCGGTGAGGATCGCGTCGAGCGGCTCATAGCGGATCACGTCGTCGCTTTTCGCGAGCGCGGCTGCGCGGAGCGCGAGTTCGTGGCTCTCGGCGATCACCGCGAAGACCGGCTGGCCCAGATAGAGCACTTCGCCGTCGGCGAGGATCGGATCGTCGTGCAGTACCGGCCCGCAATTGTTTTCGCCGGGGATATCGTCGGCGCACAACACCGCGACCACGCCGGGCGCGTTTCTCACCGCGTCGAGATCCATCGACACGATGCGCGCATGCGCGTGGCGCGACAGACCGAGCGCCGCGTGCAGCGTGCCGTGCAACTCGGCGATGTCGTCGGTGTAGGTCGCTTCGCCGCTCACGTGCAGCGCGGCGGATTCGTGCGGCAGCGGCACACCGATCGACGCGCCGCTGATGGCCTCATTCGGCGCCGCTTCGCGCTGTGTGGCGGGCTCGCCCGCGCGTTCGATAAAAGCATCGGTCCGGTTCATCACGACGACTCCTTCGCGACGATTGCGTTGGCTTCGAACGCGAACGCATTCACGTCGCACAGCGCGAGCGGCGCGTCGTCGCGCGTTTCGAGGTAGAAGCGCCACAGCAGATTGCGCGCGACCTTCAGCCGATACGCGCTCGACGCGCGCATGTCGGTGAGCGGCTGGTAGTCGGCGGCTAGCGCGTCCATCGCGCGTCGCGCGGTCGGTTCGTTCCACGCCGCGTCAGTGAGCGCGGCTTCGGCGTGCGCGGCGCGCTTCGGTGTCGCCGCCATGCCGCCGAACGCGACGCGCGCCGCGCGGATCGTGCCATCTTCCGCGACGTGCAGCGCAAACGCCGCGCACACCGCGGAGATGTCCTGGTCGTAACGCTTCGCCACCTTGTACGTGCGAAACCGCAGCGCGCCGGCCGGGCGCGGCACGCGCAGCGCGCACACGAATTCGCCGGCGGCGAGCGCGGTCTTCTGATAGCCGACATAGAACGCGTCGAGCGGCAGCGTGCGGGTCGTGCGATCGCGGCGCAGCACGACCTCGGCGCCGAGCGCAAGCAGTGCCGGCATCGAGTCGCCGATCGGCGAGCCGTTCGCGACATTGCCGCCGAGCGTGCCCGCATTGCGGATCGGCAGCGATGCGAAGCGCGTCCACAGTTCGGCGAGTTCGGGGTAGTCGGCGGTGAGCGCCGCGTACGCGTCTTCGAGCGTGAGCGCCGCGCCGATGGTCAGCGTTTGCGCGTCGCGCGCGACCGTCTTCAACTCCGCGACGTTGCCGGTGTACAGCAGGTCGCCGAGATCGTGAAACTGTTTGGTGACCCACAGGCCGACGTCGGTGCTGCCCGCGACGATGCGCGCGTCCGGATGCTGTGCGCGCAGCGTCGCGAATGCGTCGAGCGTGAGCGGGGCGTGGAAGGTGGGCGAGCCGAACGCGGCGCCGCGGGTGTCGGGCGCGCTGTATTCGAACGTGTCTTCGCGTCGCAGTGTGCGCAGTGTGGCCGCGATCGCGTCGCGATCGAGCGCGACACGCGGGTGCTGCGCGTAGCCGAACATCTTCTGCGCGGCGTCGATGATCGGCCGGTAGCCCGTACAGCGGCACAGATTGCCGGACAGCGCGGCGCCGATTTCGTCGCGGGTCGGCAGGCCGGCGCTGGCCGGCTGGTTCTCGTAGAGCGCCCACAGCGACATCACGAAGCCGGGCGTGCAGAAGCCGCATTGCGAACCATGACAGTCGACCAGCGCCTGCTGCACCGGATGCAGCGCGCCGCTCGCGGCGCGCAGGTCTTCGACGGTGAACAGGGCGCGGCCGTCGAGCGTCGGCAGGAACTGAATGCAGGCGTTGACCGCCTTCAGCGCAAGCTCGCCGCGCGCGTCGAGTTCGCCGACCACGACCGTGCACGCGCCGCAGTCGCCTTCCGCGCAGCCTTCCTTGGTGCCGGTGCAGCGCAAGTCCTCGCGCAGGTGTTGCAGCACGGTGCGCGTCGGCGGGACGCCCGCGACCTCGCGGACGGACCCCTGGTGATAGAAGCGGATGGGTTGCGTTGTCATGGCGAATCGGAAGACAGTGCGGACCGGGCGCGCGTTACGCATGGGGTCGCAAAAGCCGGCCTCGCGCACGTAGATCGCCATCCATACCCGAAGATAGCACTACCCCGGCCCGAAAATATTTTCCGCGTCGCATGAAGCTCATGCGGCGGCGGTCATGATCCCGGTACGAGTCGCGCGGCGGCGAACGACGGGAATGGCGCGCGATCCGGGAACGCCGCGTGAAAAAAACGCCGGACTCCGGTCGCCCGGCATGGGCGACACGAAGTCCGGCGTCATTGGCAACGCGGATCGGCAGGCAGCCTGGCGGCGAGTTCGGCCCCCTCAGGCCACCCGGCGGCGATTGCGCACGAGGCTCAGCACCAGCGCGACGAACGCGACGATGAACGCGACGCCCGACCACATCGGCAGCGTCAGCCCGAGAATCGGCGGATACGCGGTTTCGCACAGGCCCGCGACCTTGAACACGCTCGGCAGCCACTGTGCGGGCGGCAGGCTGTCCACCACCGGCTGCAGCGCGTCGAAGCCGCAGCTGAAGCCCGGATTCGCCTGGATATATACATGACGCGCGGCCGTCGCGATGCCGGCGAGTGCCGACAGCGCGGCCATCACTTCGAGCACGCGCACCCCACGCCAGTGGTTGAAACGCGCGCCGAGGAACGCGAAGATCGCGATCAACAGAAAGAAATAGCGCTGGATGATGCACAGCGGGCACGGGTCTTCGCGCAGGCCGAACTGCAGGTACAACGCACCGCCCACGAGGGCGACGCAGATCAGGCCGAGCAGAACCAGCAGGGTGCGCTCGCGGCGCAGCATCGCGGAGTCGTTATTCATGGATCTTCGATTGGGTCTGGAGACGAAAGGACGGGTGCCCGCGATTCTAGCGCGAACCCTCGTCGCGCCGCGCTTTACCGGATCGCGTTCAGCACCGCCTCGGCCGCGCGGCCGATCGCGAGCAGCGCGTCGTCGGCATAGGGGGCGCCGGCCAGCATCAGGCCGACCGGCGCGTCGCCGCGCAGATGGCATGGCAGCGACAGCGCGCAGCTATCGAGGAAGTTGAACGCGCTCGGATTACGCAAGATCAGCGCGTTGGCGCGGCCGAACGTATCGTCATCGCGCAGCAGGTCGGCCAGACGCGGGGGCACGACCGGCACCGTCGGCGCGACGACCGCGTCGAAACGCTGCCACAGTGTGCGCGCGGCTTCGCCGAGCATTGCCTCGCGCTCGGCGAGCAGGTCCAGATAGTCGACCGCGCTGGCCGGCTGTCCCTTCATGATGCGCACCAGCACGCGCGGATCGTATTGCTCGCGATGCTTGTCGAGCAGCGGACGATGCCACGCATACGCCTCGATCGACGGAAAACCGAAGCGGTTGATCTCCGGCAGGCGCTCGAGCGGCGCGAAGCGCACCTCGCTGACGATCGCGCCGGCCGCTTCCAGATGCTTGAGCGCGGTATCGATCGCGCGCGCGACTTCGGGCTCGATGCCGTCGGTCACGAAGTTGGTCAACACGCCGAGGCGCACGCCCTCGAGCGGCCGCGCGGCCGGGATGCGCGGCTCGAGCCCCGCAAGCATCCGGTCGACCAGCGCGCAGCACGCGACCGACACGCCGATCGGCCCGAACGAATCGAGCGTCGACGACAGCGGCACGCCGCCCTGCTTCGGGATGCGCGCGGCGGTCGGCTTGAAGCCGGTCAGCCCGCACAAGGCGGCCGGAATGCGGATCGAGCCGCCAGTGTCGGTGCCGAGTGCGACCGCGGCCATGCCGTCGGCGACCGAGGCGGCCGCGCCCGACGACGATCCGCCCGAGACCCGTTCGTCGCCCTTCACACCGCGCCGGTACGGCGACAGCGGATGGCCGTAGTGCGGATTCAGGCCGAGCCCGGAAAACGCGAACTCGCTCATGTTGGTGCGCCCGACGATCACGGCGCCGGCCCGCTTCAGACGCGCGACCGCGACCGCATCTGCCTTCGCGGCGGGCGCGTCGGCGAGCACGACTGAGCCCGCGCGGGTCGGCTGGCCTTCGAGGTCGAACAGGTCCTTGACCGACACCGGAATCCCGGCGAGCGGCGACAGCACGGTGCCGGCCGCGCGCAAGCGGTCATGCGCGTCGGCGGCGGCGCGCGCGGCAGCGGCGTCGACATGCATGTAGACGGCGGCGCCCTGGCCGGCCGGGTCGGCGATCCGGTCGAGCGCGGTTTCGACGAGCGCGCGGCTCGTGGTGCGGCCGGCGGCGAGATCGGCGGCAAGCTGGGCAAGCGGCGGAAAGGGAGCGAATTCAGTGGCCATGATGTCGGTAGAAATCGGGTGGAGCGCCGGTCGGGCGCATGAGCGGGGCAGGGTCGAGCCAACGGGAAAGGTCCGTCTGCATTGTAGAGCAAGGTTTTGCGGCCGAGCGGCCCGAGGCGGGCGGCGGCGCTCGGCGCGCGCATCCGCCAAAAACAAGGCTGGGGCGTTTGTTACACTGCGCTTTCTGAGATTACTTTTTGTAAGGAAGGCGCTCATGCACCAGGGCATCGGCTTCATCCAGGATCTGGCCGTCGTGATGGCGCTGGCCGGCGTCGTCACCGTGCTGTTCCATCGCCTGAAGCAGCCGGTGGTGCTCGGCTATATCGCGGCCGGCGTGATCATCGGGCCGTACACGCCGCCGTTCCAGCTGATCCACGACGAACAGACGATCCAGACGCTCGGCGAACTGGGCGTCGTGTTCCTGATGTTTTCGCTGGGTCTCGAGTTCAGCCTGCGCAAGCTGTTCAAGGTCGGCGCGACGGCGATCGTCGCCGCGCTGTCCGAGATCGTGCTGATGCTGTGGATCGGCTACGAGATCGGCAGCGCGTTCGGCTGGGGCCCGATGGACTCGCTGTTCCTCGGCGCGATCCTCGCGATCTCGTCGACGACGATCATCGTGAAAGCGCTGTCCGACCTCGGGCTCAAACGCGAAAGCTTCGCGCAGCTCGTGTTCGGCATTCTGATCGTCGAGGATATTCTCGGCATCGCGATGCTGGTGCTGCTGACCGGCATCGCGCAGACCGGGCAGCTTTCGGCCGGGCTCGCCGCCGTCACGCTCGGCAAGCTGCTGCTGTTCATGACGGTGTCGCTGCTGATCGGTGTGCTGCTCGCGCCGCGCGCGCTGAACTACGTTGCGCGCACCGGTAGCGACGAGATGATGCTCGTGTCCGTGCTCGGCTTCTGCTTCGGCTTTTGTCTGCTGGTCGTCAAGCTCGACTACAGCATCGCGCTCGGCGCGTTCCTGATCGGCGCGATCATGGCCGAGTCGCGCCATCTGCATCGGATCGAGCATTTGATCGCGCCGCTGCGCGACGCGTTTTCCGCGATCTTCTTCGTGACGATCGGACTGATGCTGAATCCGGCCGTGATGCTCGACTACGGGTGGCCGATCGCGGTCATCACGCTCGCGGTGATCGTCGGCAAGATCGTGTCGTGCGGGCTTGGCACGTTTCTGTCGGGGCAGGACGCGCGCACGTCGATGCGCGTCGGCATGACCGTATCGCAGATCGGCGAGTTCTCGTTCATTATCGCGACGCTCGGTTTGACGTTGAAGGTGACGAGCGGGTTTCTGTATCCGATCGCGGTCGCCATATCGGCGTTGACCACGCTGACGACACCCTATCTGATCCGCGTCGCCGATCCGTTTACTCGCCGCATCGCGCGCGCGATGCCCGTCACGTTGTCCAACGCGTTCGGCATGTATGGGCAATGGCTGCGCAGCCTGATGACAGCGCGCGGCGAGCCGACGCTCATCGGCATGACGCGGCGCATCGTATTGCAGATTGCGGTCAATCTGGCGCTCGTCGCGGCAATCTTCCTCGCCGTGTCGTATAGCGCGCCGCATAGCGGTCGGCTGCTCGCGCACTGGCTCGATGACGAACCGCTGCAACGCGTCGTGCAGTGGAGTGTCGCGCTCGTCGTCTCACTGCCGTTTCTGGTGGCCGTCTATCGCAAGACCAAGTCGCTCGCGCTGCTGCTCGCCGAAGTCAGCGTGCAGCCGATCACCGCGGGGCGCTTCACGAGCGCGCTGCGTCATGCGATCGCCGACCTCGTGCCGATCGTGTCGATGATCGGCGTGTTTCTGCTGGTGGCCGCGCTGTCGGGCAGCATCCTGCCGCCAACCGGCCTGCTCGTCGCGGTGCTGGTGTGCGCCGCGCTACTGCTCGCACTCGTGTGGCGCTGGTGCGTGAAGATTCATGCGTCGATGCAGATCGCGTTGCGGGAGACGTTCGAAGAGCAGCCAGATCCTTGACTCATCGCGTTCGGTTAACGCTTCGCAACAATGTGAGTAATTGTGTGCGGGTTTGCGGGGCCTGCTGCACTGACGGATAATCAGGGCATATTCATTCGTTCGCGTGCAAGGTGCCCGTCCGACAGTCATGAGCGAAAACAAACCCGAAAACGCCGGCACGACCGGCAGTCCGCAGCCGGCCTCACCCGCGCCGAGCGGCGCGCCGGCCGAACCGGCCGCCTCGCTTCCTCCGTCGCATGAAGATGCCGCCCAGTCGGTCTCCAAAGACACGAGCCCGGCTGCCGAGCAGGCGAAGGTGAGATCGTCGACCGACGATCCGATCAGCGCATCGGCGCTCACCCCCGAAGATCCGCGAACGGCGCGGCTGCGGGACGCGGCCGAGGCGCGCAGCGCCGCCGCCGAATCGACCGCACGGCAGGAAGCCGCGGTGCACGAGCGCGAAGCGCGGCGCGGCGGTACGCGCAGCGTCGGCGCGACCACCGTGAAACCCGATCCGGTCGCGAAACCGCCGGCGGCCGCCGGCGAGCCGCACGCGGGCGACGTCAGCGCCGCGGACATCGCCACCGACGACGAAATCGCCACCGAGGAAGCCGCCGCGCCCACGAAGCATGCGCCCGGCTCGCCGCCGCCCGGCTTCGGCGCCGCACCCGATTTCAGCGCCACCAACCCGCCGCCGCCCAGCGCGCTTCCGCCGTCGCCGCCGCGTTACCTGAAGCAGAGCGATTCGGCGTGGAGCGTGTTCGGCCGCATCATCGCGGCGCGCGCGCGACAGTTGTTCGATCGCGCGGGGCAGCGGATCACGCAGCGCACACTGCGCATCGGCGTGTCGGCGCGCATCTTCCACCCGGAACCGGGCGCGAAGGGCTTGCGCGGCAAGACGCTGCAGTACCTGGAGGAGTCGATCGCGCACTGGGTGATGTCACGCGACGTGCTGGTGTTCATGATCCCGACCGTCGGTCATCAGGGCATGCTGCATCCGAGCAACATCCGTCTGCGCGACTATGCGAAGCATCTCGATGGCCTGCTGCTGCAAGGCGGCGCCGACGTGTCGCCGCAGACCTATGCGGAAGCGGCGAACAGCCACGAATGGCCCGGCGACCGCGTGCGCGACATGTACGAGCTCGAGCTGCTGCACGAGTTCATCGAGTCGGGCAAGCCGGTGCTCGGCGTGTGTCGTGGCTGCCAGCTGATCAACGTCGCGTTCGGCGGCACGCTGTATCAGGACATCGCAACGGAAGTGCCGACCGCGAACGCTCACGTCAACGAGAACTACGATCAGCACCGGCACGGCGTGCACTTTCCGGATGGCTCGACGCTGGTGAACATGTTCCCCGGGCGACGCGACGCGATCGTCAACTCGATTCACCATCAAGCGGTGAAGACGCTGGGCCGCGATCTGAATATCGAGGCGGTGTCGGCGTCGGACGGCATTATCGAGGCCGTGCGCTACCGGCGCGCACCGTTCGTGATGGGCGTGCAATGGCACCCGGAGTTTCATCGCGCGGGCGGGCCGGAGCTGCTCGATTGCACGCCGTTGCTCGATACCTTCCTGCGGGTCGCACGCGAGACGCGGTTCTAGGCGCGGCGGGTTTGCGTTGGCGCGGCATGCACGGTTGAGTGTGAGCACGCTCCCGCGGCTGCGTACCGGTCCCGCGATCTATCTCGATTTCGAGCGGGTCCACGCGGTGGCCAGGCGCTTCGCATCACGGTAAATCCAAGCGATAATCCAACGCTATTGTGGATTTGCGTGGAGCGGCCAGTTATGAAGTACTCCTCGATTATTCGGCGCGTGATGTTGCTCGCCGGTGCCTACGCGTTGTGGCATACGGGTGTCTCAATGGCGCAGCAGGACGGCGCCAGGGTGCCGCTGGCGGGCACGCGGCCGGCTGTGGGCGAGCTGACGCCACAAGAGGTTGGCGCTCGCTCCGACAATGCACCCGCGGTGCCCGCAGATACACCCGCCGCGGCGCGCGGCGACGTCGCCGAACTGATGCAACTGATCCACGATGCCAATCTCAGCGAATTGCGCACGACCTACAACGGCAGCTACGGTGCGAGCCTGTTCTTCTATCCGCGGCAGATCACGTACTACGTCGCGTTGTTTCAGAACAAGCATTTCTGGCGCGTGATCAGGAGCGATTCAGCGGAACGCGCGGAGGCGATCTACGCCGCATTCGCGCAGCAGACGCAGCAGCTCGCGGACGTCGAGATTCGCCGCACGCGTTTGCAGGCGCAGAATGCGAATCTGCAAGGCATCATCGCGATATCGCGGCAGCAGGCGCAACGGCTGCAGGCCGATCTCGACGTCGCCCGCACGCAGCAGGCGACGGTCGACGACCGTCAGCGTCAGACGCACGACGAGGCGCTCGCGCTGCGCGCGGAGCGCGACAACGCGCAGGCGCAATTGGGTCAGCTTCGCAGCGAGGTCGCGCGTTTGCAGCAGCAGACGGAAGCCGGTTTGCCTGCGCCGAGGTAACAGCGAGGAACGGCGGCGCTCATGGCGCGAATTGTTGCGGGATTTCGGTGACGCGACGCTGCGCCATGTGGTTCATCCACTCGGTGCTGCTTGCCGGCAGATGGTTCGACACGGCGGAAGGCGGCAGCGGCGCGATGTCGCGCAAGGACATCATGGCGAACGTCGTCACGTCAGCGTATTCGTGTTCGCCAGATCGGGTATTTTGCACGCGCGAATCATGCAACGACGCGTTTGCGGCACGGCGATTCACCGGAAGCGGATGCGCTTGCGCGCGAAGCACACGACGCGCAGCAGATGAGCGAATCACCTCACGTGGCGCGGGCTCGTGTCGCGTGGTGTTGCGCTGAGGCGAAGCCGCTATCGGCGCGAGCGCGGCGGCGGCCACGTTGGCAGGTAATGGCGGGAGCACAGGAGCGGGTGCGACGGCCTCGGCGATCACTGGCGCTTCGGGTCTGGCAACCTGATGCTGCGCACGACGTTCTTCTACCGGCGCCGGCGCGTCACGACGCGCGATCAGGGCTTGCGCCGATTCCAGCATGTCAGAGGCCATGAGCCGAGGTGCCACAGGCTGATCGACCATCCACCACGCCAACACCGCGACGCAGCCGATTACGCCGGCGCTCACCGCGACCGTACGCCGATGCCACACAGTGCGCCGCTGCGCGATTCGCGGCGAGCGGGCCTTGAGCGCAATTCGCATTGGACCCTGAGGCACCTTCCGTTGCGTAACGGGACGCGCCGCGGTAGCGGTACGCGCAGGTTCACCGGCAGGCTGCGTGGCGTGCGCGACGCGCGCCTCTGCCGGACGCTTCGCACCGATCAGCACGCCGTCGATCGACACCCACTGCGCATACGACAGCAACCGCGGATCCCGGATGCAGACGGTGCGCAGCAACGCGGTGTACAGCGAATCGAGTCCGGCCCGCCAGCGCTGACGGACGGGCCGCAACGCCCAGTCACGGCCGAACGGTTCGGGCAGGCGGTCGAGCGGACGGAGACGGGGAAGCGCGAATGCGCCTTCGATCAAGGTGAGCGGCATGCTGGTCATCGGTTTCCTGAAGCCATCGGCAACAGAAAATGATCCCTCGAAACTACGTCGTCCAGCCTTCAGATGACTCCGAAAACGAAGACATCAGCGCACGCGCCGTCGCCGCGACGTTCAAGGCTTCAAGCGGTACACGTAGCGCAACGCAGTGATATCCACGCCACCCATATGGTCGGGCTCCGCGCCGACGAACTGCCAGCCGTGCCGTTCGTAGAAGCCGATCGCCGCGGTATTGCCCTCGAGCACGTACAGATAGAGCTGTGCCTCGCCCTGCGCGCGCGCCCAGTCAACGGCCGCGCGCATCAGCGTTTTGCCGACGCCGATGCCCTGATAACCAGGCAGCGCATGCAGGTTGTCGAGCAGCACGCCCCACGCGGACTCGGGCTGACGCTCGACACACACGAAGCCGGTCGGCTCGCCAGCCAGCTCGGCGATCAGCACGATGCGGTGCTCGCCGCCCGGCGCGCCGAGACGCGCTTCCCAATAGGCGGCGCGTTCGCGCGTGACTTCGCCATCGAGGAACGCGTCGGGCAACAGACCGCGATAGGTCGCCTGCCAACTGACGCTATGGATCGACGCAATCAGCGAGGCGTCCTCGAGCATGGCGGGGCGCACGGAAAGAGCAGGAGTGGTGGTTCGCATCGGAGTGGTCAACGGAATGGTCTCGCGCGGACAGTCTACCGGTCCGCCCGTTAGTGTCGCGCGTAAGCAAACTGTATGCGTTTCGTGGCGACCTCATCAGCAGTAACATTACGTGGCATCGGCCCCGCATCAAGCTAAGCGTTTACCCTGGTATCGGATGGCATCCGCTTGCCAAACGCAGTGGATCCTCCCAACTGCCCGCTCGTCACCGTCCGCGTCGATCCGTCCCACAGGGCGGCGGGCCCATCCGAGAGTGTCATGTCCACTGCGACCCACGCCGCTTCCACCACGGAAGAATCCAGGGTCAAGACAGTGTTCCGCGTCGTCAGCGGCAACTTTCTTGAGATGTACGACTTCATGGTCTATGGCTACTACGCTTCGGCGATCGCCAAGACCTACTTCCCGAGCGGCAGCGAATTCGCGTCGCTGATGCTGTCGCTGTCCGTGTTCGGCGAGGGCTTCCTGATGCGTCCGCTTGGCGCGATCGTTCGCGCGTCTGCTCGCGACGCTGTTCCTGTACCGCACGCCGGAGGCGCGCAATCAGTATCGGGCGGCCTGACGGGTTCGCCTCGTCTTCTGAAAGCAAAAAACCCCGCGACAGCGGGGTTTTTTGTTGGCGGCGCATGGCTGTTCGTGGCTAACCGTGCCGCAATTTGTTGGCGACCACATCGACGACTTCATCCCACGCGCCCGGCCTCGGCTGACGCACGAGCGTCGCACCGGGATACCAGGGGCTACGCGTGTCGCCGTCGAACCAGCGCCAGTCGGCGGCGAACGGCAGCATCAGCCATAGCGGCTTGCGCAGCGCGCCCGCGAGGTGCGCGATCGACGTGTCGATCGACACCACCGCGTCGAGCCGCTCGACGATCGCCGCGGTATCCGCGAAGTCGCCGATGCGATGGTCGAAGCGATGGATCGCGGCCGCCCGCGGATGCGCGTCGAGCGCCGCACGTTCGTGTTCCGACAGATCGGGCTGCAGCACGATCCAGTCGATCCCGTTCAGCGCGAACAGCGGCTCGAGCGCGGCGAGCGGCATCGTACGGGTTTCGTTGCGCTGGATGCGCCCCGACCACGCGAGCCCGATCTTGCGCTTCGCCTGACCGCCGAGCGAGCCGCGCCATTTGCGGCCATAGGCCGGCGGCACGTTCAGATACGGCGTGCGCGCGTCGATCGTGTCGTAGCGCGTGCCGAGCGCGAGCGGCAGACTCAGCAGCGGAATCTGCAGATCGGCGGCGGGGCGCGGCTGGCCCTGAGCGATCAGCGACACCCGCCACCTCTGCGCGGCGGGCGCGAGCAGCGGCACCAACTGCGGCTGCACTTCGAGCACGACGCGCGCGGCGCGTTGCGCGGCAAGCGGTACGAAGCGCACGAACTGCAACGTGTCGCCGAAACCCTGTTCGGCATGGATCAGCAGCGTGTGCTTGTCGATTGACTCGCCGTGCCAGCGCGGCAACGTCTGGATCGCCGGTTGCGCGGCGGTTTGCAACCGCCATTCGTATTCGGGCAGCCCGCGCTCGAAGTCGCGCATCGCGAGCCAGGCGAGCGCGCGGTTCATATGCGCGGACGCGAGATCGGGACGCAGCCGCAGCGCCTGGTCGAGCGCGCGCACCGCGGCCGCGTGCGCGCCGAGCGCCTGGTGCGCGGTGCCGAGCGCAAGCCACGCAAGCGCGAATTGCGGATCGAGCCCGACCGCGCGCTCGAGATGTGGCAGCGCCTGTTCGGCACGGCCGAGCGCCGCGAGCGCGTTGCCCATGCCATAGATCGCGGGCGGCAGGTTCGGCTGCAGACGCAGCGCCGCTTCAAACGACGCGACCGCCTGCGCATGGCGGCCGATCGCATCGAACGTATTCGCGAGATTGAAATGCGCGGCGACGAAGCGGGGCTCGGCGGCGAGCGCGGCCTCGAAGCAGGGCACCGCCTCGTTCGGCCGATCGAGCGCGTTCAGCGACATGCCCAGGTTGTTCAGCGCGCCCGCATGACCGGGGCGCAGCTCGAGCGCGCGCCGGAACGACGCGATCGCGTCCGCGTGACGGCCGAGCGCGTGCAGCGCGTTGCCGAGATTGTTGTGCGACGACGCGTCGTCCGGCTGCAGGCGCAGCGAGCGTTCGAACGCATCGGCGGCGTCTTCGTGACGGCCTAGCGACGCGTACGCGTTGCCGAGGTTGTAGTGCGCCATCGGAAAGGTCGGCGCGAGCGTCAGCGCGTTGCGGAACTGCTCGATCGCGGCGTCGATCTGGCCGAGCGCCTTCAGCGCGTTGCCGAGGTTCAGCTGAAGCGCCGCGTCTTCGGGGCGCAGGCCGACCGCGCGCCGCACGAGCGCCGCGGCTTCGGCGTGCTGGCCCTGCTGGTGGCGCAGCACGCCGAGCAGATGCAGCGCGTCGACATGGCTGGGATTGTGGTCGAGCGTGGCGCGGTAGCCGCGTTCGGCGTCGTCGAGGCGGCCGTCACGATGCGCCGCGAACGCGCGGTCAAATACAGGTTGCATGACGGGGAGGGCATTCGAATCAATCAGACGAGGCCGCATTTTCCCATACTTGCGCAAGGGGCCCGGATTCGCGCGGATCGTGCGCGCAGGAGCGGCGGCGTACACTAGAACGCATTGTTGCCTCCGGAGTTCCGCATGGACGCTGCCGCCTACGACGCGTCGCCGGTGCTGATCGTCGGGGCTGGTCCGACCGGACTTGCCGCAGCGATGAGTCTCGCGCGCGCCCACATCCCTGTGCGTCTGATCGACAAGGCGCCGCAGCCGAATCCGCACTCGCGCGCGATCGGCATTCAGGCACGCACGCTCGAACTGCTCGAGCAGCATCGGCTGATCGAGCCGTTTCTCGAGCTCGGCCATCGCGCACGCGTCGCGAATCTGTTTTCGAACGGTACGCGGCTTGCGCAGCTCGATTTCGATCCGCTGCACACGCGCTATCCCTATCTGCTGTTTCTCGACCAGTCGGTAACCGAGCGGCTTCTGACCGAGCATCTGGCGACGCTCGGCGTGAGGGTCGAGCGCGGCGTCGAGCTAATGGCGTTCATGCAAGGCTCCGCGAGCATTCAGACGACGCTGCGCCGCGCCAACGGCCACACGGAAACCATGCGCCCGTCGTATCTGATCGCGGCCGACGGCGCGCACAGCGCGATTCGGCATCGCCTCGGCCTGAACTTCGAGGGCAAGACCATCGACCAGACCTTCCTGCTCGCCGACCTGCACGCGGAAACCGACTGGCCCGACGACGAGTTCCAGATCTTCGCGTCCGGCGACGGTCTCGTCGCGCTGTTTCCGATGGGCCATGGCCGCCATCGCCTGATCGCCGATCACGCGGTCGAGCCGTCGGGCAGCACCGCGGCGCCGACCCCCGCGGTGCTCGGCGAGCCGCCGCTGGACGCGACGCCGGCGCCGTCGCTCGAACAATGCAAGGCGCTGATCGCGCGACGCGTGCGCGAGCGGGTCGACGTGTCGGACCTCGCGTGGTCGGCATATTTCCACGTGAATAGCCGGATGGTCGATCGGCTGCGCGTAGGCCGTATCTTCCTCGCCGGCGATGCCGCGCACGTGCACAGCCCCGCGGGCGCGCAGGGCATGAATACCGGCATCCAGGAAGCGCTCAACCTCGGCTGGAAGCTCGCGCGCGTGATCGGTGGTGCGGCGCCGGATCGCCTGCTCGACACGTATCACGGCGAACGGCATCCGATCGAGCGCGACGTGCTAAGGCAGACCGGCTTCATCACGCAGATGGCGGAAGCCGATCACGGTCCGCTGAAGCTGCTGCGCGAGCGCGTGATGCCGGTGCTGGCCGCGCTCGGTCCGCTGCGCGATGCCGCGCGCGCGACGATCAGCGAGCTGTCGATCCAGTACCGACGCAGTCCGCTGACGCTCGAACGCGTGCTCGACGGCGGCCCGCGCGCGGGAGAGCGCGCGCCCGATGCGCTTGTGCACGTCGTCGACGGTCCGCTCGGTCGTGCGCCGGGTGTCGGCTGCATTTTCGATCTGCACGATCCGGCGTTCTTCTCGCTGTTTTTGCTGGTGCCGCCGCTGCCCGTCGACGACACGCCGCTCGACCCGGCCGCGAAACATGCGGCGCCGCCGGACCCGGAGCTGGAAAAGCTCGCCGCCGCGGTGGAGCGGCTGCTGCCGAACGCGGTGCGCATCTGGCGCGTCACGGATACGACCGGTGATGGCGGCCCGGCGCTGTCCGAATCGTATGGGCGCACGCGGCCGTCGTTTTATCTGGTGCGGCCCGACGGCTATATCAGCGCGCGCGGACGCACCGGCTCGGACCTGCACGGTCTGGTACGGCACTGCGAGGCGTGGTTTGCGGTGGGGGGAGAAATACCGGAGCAGGCGTCGTTGTGATCACAGCCGCCTGTTTCCCGTTGCGTGGCCCGTGGGCACAAGCACGCGAGCGGCAGGGATTGCGCCGCCGCGCCCCGGTGATCGAGCGAACGGCCTAAAGCCTAAGCCGCTGGCGCCTGCGCAGGCGTCAACTTCTCGCGATACCTGACGATCGCCTCGCGAGTGAAGTCCGATAGCGCGATGCCATACGTGTCCGGCGCTTCATCGAGCGTCGCTAGCAGCGCGCGCCGCATGCGCGGCTCCCAGGAGCGGCGGATATGCTCGGCGACGCCGGTCAGCGCTTCCTCGTGATCGGGCATCGACTCGAAGAAGTCGCCGATCCGGTTCGCCATGTCGATCAGATTCCGTTTGTCCATCGCTCGTCTCACTTGCCCGCGGTGACGGCCGCGGCCGCATTGGCCAACTCGCGCTGCTTCAGCAGCTCGAGCTGTTCGCTATTGAAGCGCGAATACTCCTGCTGCCATTGCGACGGCTGCTCGACCGGCATCACCTGCACCGCGGTCACCTTGTATTCGGGGCAGTTGGTCGCCCAGTCGGAGCTGTCGGTCGTGATCACGTTCGCACCCGATTCGGGGAAGTGGAACGTCGTATAGACGACGCCCGGCTGCATCCGCTCCGTCACCTTGGCGCGCAACACGGTCTGCCCCGCGCGCGATTCGATGCCGACCCAGTCGCCGGTTTTGATGCCGCGTTCGTCCGCATCGTGCGGATGCAGTTCGAGCCGGTCTTCCTCGTGCCAGCGCGAGTTCTCGGTGCGGCGCGTCTGCGCGCCGACGTTGTACTGCGACAGGATGCGGCCGGTCGTCAGCAGTAGCGGATACTTGCGCGTGACCTTCTCCGGCGATGCGATGAACTTCGTGATCACGAACTTGCCCTTGCCGCGCACGAAGGTATCGACGTGCATCGTCGGCGTGCCGTCGGGCGCGTCCTCATTGCACGGCCACTGGATGCTGCCCATTTCGTCGAGCTTGCGGTACGACAAGCCGTGGAAGGTGGGCGTGAGCCGCGCGATTTCATCCATGATCTCGGACGGATGCGAGTAGTCCATCTCGTAGCCGAGCGCGCGCGACAGCAGCAGCGTGACTTCCCAGTCCGCGTAACCGCCAAGCGGCGGCATCACCTTGCGTACGCGCGAGATGCGGCGCTCGGCATTGGTGAACGTGCCGTCCTTTTCGAGGAACGACGAACCGGGCAGCAGCACGTGGGCATACTTGGCGGTTTCGTTCAGGAAGATGTCCTGCACGACGATGCATTCCATCGACGACAGCGCCGCCGCCACATGATGCGTGTTCGGGTCCGACTGCACGATGTCCTCGCCCTGGCAGTACAGACCCTTGAAACTGCCGTGCAGCGCGGCGTCGAACATGTTCGGAATGCGCAGGCCAGGTTCCGGTTGCAGTGTGACGGCCCAGTCGTTTTCGAACTGCGCGCGCACGAGCGGATCGCCGATGTGACGATAGCCGGGCAGCTCGTGCGGGAACGAGCCCATGTCGCACGAACCCTGCACGTTGTTCTGGCCGCGCAGCGGATTCACGCCGACACCTTCGCGGCCGATGTTGCCGGTCGCCATCGCCAGGTTCGCGATGCCGATCACCATCGTCGAGCCTTGCGCGTGTTCGGTGACGCCGAGGCCGTAGTAGATCGCGGCGTTGCCGGCGCTCGCGTAGATGCGGGCGGCTTCGCGCACCTGTTGCGCGGGCACGCCGGTCGCTGCTTCGGTCGCTTCGGGTGAGTTTTCCGGCAGCGCGACGAAATCGCGCCACTGCTCGAACGCGCGCGTTTCGCAGCGCTCGGCGACGAACGGCTGGTCGAGCAGGCCTTCGGTGACGATCACATGCGCGAGCGCGTTGACGATCGCGACGTTGGTGCCGGGCCGCAATTGCAGATGATGCGACGCCTTCACGTGCGGCGTATCGACTATGTCGATCCGGCGCGGATCGACGACGATCAGCTTCGCACCCTCGCGCACGCGCCGTTTCAGACGCGAGGCGAACACCGGGTGGCCATCGGTCGGATTCGCGCCGATCACCATGATTACGTCCGCTTTGTCGACGGAGGCGAACGTCTGCGTGCCGGCCGATTCGCCGAGCGTCGTCTTCAGGCCATAGCCGGTCGGCGAGTGGCAGACGCGCGCGCAGGTGTCGACATTGTTGTTGCCGAACGCGGCGCGCACGAGCTTCTGCACGAGGTAGGTTTCCTCGTTCGTGCAGCGCGAGGACGTGATACCGCCGATCGAATCGCGGCCATGCTTCGCCTGGATGCGGCGGAATTCCGACGCCGCGTACGAGATCGCTTCGTCCCAGCTGACCTCGCGCCACGGGTCGGTGATCTTCGCGCGGATCATCGGCTTCGTGATGCGGTCCTTGTGCGTCGCGTAGCCCCACGCAAAGCGGCCCTTTACGCATGCATGACCCTCGTTGGCGTGGCCGTTCTTGTGCGGCACCATCCGCACGACCTGATTGCCCTTCATCTCGGCCTTGAACGAGCAGCCGACGCCGCAATACGCGCAGGTGGTGACGACCGAGTGCTCGGGCTGGCCGAGCATCACGACGGACTTTTCCTGCAAGGTCGCGGTCGGGCACGCGGCCACGCACGCGCCGCACGACACGCACTCCGATTCCATGAACGGCTGGTTCTCGCTGGCCGCGACGCGCGATTCGAAGCCGCGCCCGGTGATCGTCAGCGCGAACGTGCCCTGGGTTTCCTCGCACGCGCGCACGCAGCGATTACAGACGATGCACTTCGCCGGGTCGTATGTGAAGTACGGATTCGATTCGTCCTTTTCGTCCTTCAGATGATTCGCGCCGTCGAAGCCGTAGCGCACTTCGCGCAGGCCGGTCACGCCCGCCATGTCCTGCAGTTCGCAGTCGCCGTTGGCGGGGCAGGTCAGGCAATCGAGCGGATGGTCGGAGATGTACAGCTCCATCACATTGCGACGCAGCGACTGCAGACGGTCGGTCTGCGTGCGCACCTTCATGCCGGCTTCGACCGGCGTCGTGCATGAGGCCGGATAGCCGCGCCGCCCTTCGATTTCGACGAGACACAGGCGGCATGAGCCGAACGGTTCGAGCGAATCGGTCGCGCACAGCTTCGGCACGTTGACGCCAGCTTCGGCCGCCGCGCGCATCACCGACGTGCCGGCCGGTACGGTCACCGCCTGGCCGTCGATTTCGAGCGTCACGTCGACGTCCGAGTGGCGGGCGGGGGTGCCGTAGTCGGTTTCGTCGGAGAAGGGGTAGGCGGCGCGTGCCAGGGCTTGCGACTTGCATGCGCAGTTGCCTGAGCCGCAGCCGCCCCCCAGGGGGACTTCCTTCGGGGCGCCGGCGGGGGAGTTGAACTGGTCGGACATGGTGAACTCCTGGAGTCAGGCCGCGGCCGCTTTGGTGGCGTGGTCGGCGGTGGGATCGGCGGCGAGACCGAAGTCTTCAGGGAAATGATCGAGCGCGGACAACACCGGATATGGCGTCATGCCGCCCATCGCGCACAGCGAGCCGGACACCATCGTGTCGCACAGATCGCGCAGCAATTGCACCTGACGCGTCGACGTGTCGCCATTCCGAATCCGCGCGATCACTTCGACGCCGCGCGTCGAGCCGATCCGGCACGGCGTGCATTTGCCGCACGATTCGAGCGCGCAGAAGTGCATCGCGTATTGCGCGAGTTCGGCAAGGTTCGACGTATCGTCATGCACGACCAGACCGCCGTGGCCGATCACCGCGCCGACCGCCGCATAGGCTTCGTAGTCCATCGGAATGTCCCACTGGCTTGGCGGCAGATAGGTGCCGAGCGGACCGCCCACCTGCACCGCGCGCGCCGGCCGGCCGCTCGCGGTGCCGCCGCCGAAGTCGTCGAGCAGTTCGCGCAGCGTCACGCCGAACGCGAGTTCGACGAGGCCGCCTCGCTTGATGTTGCCGGCCAGCTGGAACGGCAGCGTGCCGCGCGAGCGGCCCATGCCGAAGTCCTTATAGAACGCCGCGCCGCGCGCGAAGATGATCGGCACCGTGGCGAGCGTGATCACGTTGTTGATCACGGTGGGCTGGCCGTAGAGACCCGCGAGCGCGGGCACCGGCGGCTTCGCGCGAACGATGCCGCGCTTGCCTTCGAGCGATTCGAGCAGCGCGGTTTCCTCGCCGCACACATACGAGCCCGCGCCTTTCGCGACGAACAGCTCGAAGCGCTGCCCGCTCGACAGCACGCTGTCGCCGAGCCAGCCAGCTTGACGCGCGCGGGCGATGGCCGCTTCGAGCGTCGCGATCGAGTGCGGGTATTCGCTGCGCACATAGATGTAGCCGACGCTCGCGCCGGTCACGATGCCCGCGATGATCATGCCTTCGATCAGCAAGTACGGATCGCTTTCCATCACGAGACGATCGGAGAAGGTGCCCGAGTCGCCTTCGTCGGCATTGCAGACGATGTACTTCTGCGCAGCCTTCGCGGCGCGCACGGTGCGCCACTTGATCCCGGCCGGGAAGGCCGCGCCGCCGCGGCCGCGCAGACCCGATTCGATCAAGGCTTCGCACGCGGTGTCGCCGTCGGCTTGCAGCGCGTTGCGCAGGCCTTCGAGACCACCATGCGCGACGTAGTCGTCGATGGACAGCGGGTCGGTGATGCCGATGCGCGCGAAGGTCAGGCGCTGCTGCTTCTTCAGATACGGAATCTCGTCGACCACGCCGACGCGACGCGCATGCTCGCCGCCGTCGATGAAGCCCGCGTCGAACAACGCGGCGACGTCTTCGACGTCGACATTCGCATAGCCGATGCGGCCTTCAGGCGTCGCGACTTCGACGAGCGGTTCAAGCCACAGCAAGCCGCGCGAACCGTTGCGGATCAGTTCGATTTCCACGCCGCGGCTCGCGGCTTCGCTGCTGATGGCTTCAGCCAGTGTATCGGCGCCGAGCGCGAGCGCCGAAGAGTCTCGCGGAACATAGAGGCGCGTCATGCCGGTACCTCCACGCGTTTGCGGGCTGCGGCGAATAGCGCATCGAATTTCTGCGGCGACACGCGCGCGTGCAATGTGCCGTTGAGCATCAGCGCCGGCGACAGCGCGCATTGGCCGAGGCAGTACACCGATTCGAGTTCTACCGTTGCGCCGTCATGGTGACCGGCATCGAAGCGGCAACCGGTGTGCGCTTCGATGTGCTGTGCGAGCGCCTCGGTGCCCATGCTGCGGCACGCTTCGGCGCGGCAAAGCTGCACCGTGACGGGCGCGGCCGGCGTGGTGCGAAAGTGATGGTAGTAGGTGATGACGCCGTGCACTTCCGCGCGTGACAGGTTCAGCGCGCGCGCGAGCGGTTCGACCGCCGCGGGCGGCACATAGCCGAGTTCGTCCTGGATCGCGTGCAGGATCGTGATCAGAGTGCGGCCCGGCTGCGCGTGACGTTGCACGAGCTGATCCGGCGCCGTGGCGAGAGAATCGTCCAAAGTGGGGGCTCCTCCAAAGCGATATATGCACTTGTTATTCATAATACGCGCACGTATGCTTCGCTTATTCGATATGGTATAGCCGAAAGATAGGCGGGCTAACCGGCCCGTGCAATAGGAAAGAGTCCAACATATATGGTCAGGATCGAATGCCAGGTCGAGCTGGTGGTGAAGGGCGCGGACGGCCGCGAGGCCAGCCTGACGGACGTGGTGCCGCTGCTCGCGCTCGTCAACGAATCTGGCAGCATTGCGCAGGCCGCGGCGCGTAAGGGTTTGTCCTATCGGCACGCATGGGGTTTGCTGCGCAGCATCGAGGAGCGGCTCGGCGGTCCGCTGATCGCGAAAGAGCGCGGGCGCGGCTCCGTGCTGTCCGAGCTCGGTCATGCGGTGCTGCGCGGACAGCGACTCTGCGGCGAGCGGCTCGACGGCAATCTGCAGGCGCTCGCGAGCGAAGTGGCGAGCGATCTGAATCGCTGGCTCGCGCCCCCCGCCGATGACGTGCGGATTCACGCGTCGCATGGTTATGCGGTGGCCGCGCTCGTCACCGCGCTCGTCGCCAAAGATCTACCGGTCGAGATCAAATATCGCGACAGTGCCGACGCGGTCAGCGCGCTCGCGCGCGGCGAGTGCGATCTGGCGGGCTTTCATCTGCCGCTTGGCGAGTTTCGTTCGGTGTGCGCCGATACCTACCGGCGCTGGCTCGATCCGCAGCGCCATGTGCTCGTGCATCTGACCCGGCGCAAGCAGGGGCTCTTCGTCGGCAAGGGCAATCCGAAGCGGATCGGCGGGCTCGGCGACCTTGCCCGCGACGACATCCGTTTCGTCAACCGCCAGCCGGGCTCGGGTACGCGGATGCTGCTCGATCTTGCGCTGCGACAGCTGGGTGTCGACCCGGACCGCGTCAACGGTTATGCGTCGACCGAATTGACGCACTCGGCGATCGCGGCTTTCGTCGCGAGTGGCATGGCGGACATAGGCTTCGGCGTCGAGCCGGCCGCGCATCATTTCGGGCTCGACTTCATTCCGATCGTCGATGAGGACTATTACTTCGCGTGCGACCGCGCGCATCTCGCTCGCGCGCCGCTCGCGACAGTGATCGATCTGCTGCGCGGCAGCGCGTTTCACCATCGCGTCGAGCAGCTCGACGGCTATGATCCGCGCGACTGCGGCAGGCTTCTCGATGTGCACGAGGGGCTCGGCGGCGCGCTCGCGTAACGGCGGCGTAAGAGCCTGTAATCAGAAAAGCGATGGTGCTCCGAGCGCGCCGCTGCGCGGCTCGTCGGTTTCGGCTACTCTCTTGGCTTCGCATCCGCTCTAACCGCGCGCCAAGACGCGCCGAACCGACATGAAAGCTCTTCTCCACGCATGTGCCGCCGCTGCCGCGGCTGGTGTGCTTTGCGCCACCGTTTCCGTTGCCTTCGCGCAAAACTCGCCTGGCGTGCCAGGCGGCATCCTGAACGACGAATTCCGCCTCAACGAGCATCCGCAGATGCCGTTCGCCGCGTCCGCGCCGTCGAACAAGTATCAGCACGGCCAACGCTCGCAGGCGCGCAAGCGCGGTGACCTGGGCGATCCGAGCGGCTGCAATCTGCAGTGCCCGAAAGACGAATGAGCGTTCGCTCGGGCTTTGCCCGAGCTTCCTGGTTTGACGCAACGCCGGCCCGTGGGTCGGCGTTGTGCTTTGCGGCTGGTGAATTCCGGCCCATCTGCCAGCCGGTTCGGTGTCTCAAGGCTTGGCGATGTGCCAGATTTCCTTGAAGCCGTCTCCCTTTGCATCGCCCGCCTGCTTGTCGGCCGCGTAGTGATTTCGACGACGTGCTTGACGAGCGACGACCTGTTTCGAGTTTTCGAGTATAGGCAGCGGCTGCGGATTTACCGGCTCGTGTTGAGTGTCCCGCTGAGCAAACGAGGGCGCCTGACTTGCCCCGCGAAGCGTTGCGGGGTGCCGAAAATGAAAAGCCCCGGCAGCGTTACACTGCCGGGGCTTTTCGGGGGCGTTCATCGCGAACGCCCAGTGTTTGGTGGAGGCGGCGGGAATCGAACCCGCGTCCAGAAGTCCTCTACGACCAGTTCTACATGTTTAGTTCTGTCTTTTGATTTAACCGCAGCGACGCGGACGAACACGCTGCGCTACGGCGATTCACTAAATTTTCGACCCGGACGTCGTGACGCCGCCAAGGCTTAACTGACGTATATGACCTCTGTCGGTATTGCTACCGGTCTTGCGACACTAGCCCGTCAGTGAACTAGGCAGAGGACGGCGGCCCTTAGGCTGCCAGTGCGAACGTATCGTCGTTTGCAGTTACGTTTTTCCCATTGATTAACGAGGTGACGGGTCCTCGACATGCCCTAGCCGCTTCGCAACCCCTGTCGAAACCAGGTCGCCCCCGCGGTTCGTTGCTCACATATATGAGCCAAAGGACATTTTACAATAGATCGGGGGCGGCGTCCGGACTCTTGGATGGCCGCTGAATGACGCAACCTGGTGCGCAAGTGTCGGACGCGCCTTTCAGCCGATCTGTCAGCCGACGTCGCGCAGCAGCGTCTGCAACGCGGCCGTCGATTCCACCACGTGCTGCGCGTGCCATCGTGTCGGCGGAATGTCGTTGCCACAATAGCCGTACGCCGCGGCTACGGTCTTCATGCCGGCCGCAAAACCGGCTTGCACGTCACGCAGATCGTCGCCGATATAAACGACGCGCTCCGGCGCGATGTCCAACTCGCGAGCTGCGTGCAGCAGCGGCGCGGGGTGCGGTTTCGAATGTGGGGTCGTGTCGCCGCTCACCACGCAGCCGGCGCGCTCCTCGAGTCCAAGTTGCGCAACGAGCGGCTCGGTGAGCCGCGCGACCTTGTTGGTGACGATGCCCCAGCGCACGCCACGCGCGTCGAGTTCGTCGAGCACTTCGGCGATGCCCGGAAAGAGTGTCGTCTCGATGCACAGATCCGCTTCGTAGTTCGCGAGAAACTCCTCGCGCATCGATGCGAATTCGTGATGGTCGGGCCCGATGCCGAACGCGCCGCAGATGAGTCCGCGCGCTCCGGCCGAAGCCAGCGGGCGCAGCTTTCCGAGCGGCACCATCTCGAGTCCCCGGTCGTGGCGCATCTTGTTGACGGCGGCCGCGAGGTCGGGCGCCGTGTCGGCAAGCGTGCCGTCGAGGTCGAAAAGCACGGCGAGGCAAAAGCCGAGCGTGTCGTCGTTGTCTTCGCGCTGCGGCAGGGGAGTCGGATCGCTCATGGGTTCGTTTCGGATGCGGCGGGTCGGGGCGGTACTGGCAGGTCAGGCGTCGCGGCGGCAGGCGAGCATATAGTTGACGCTCGTGTCGGACGACAGCGCGAAATGCTTGCTGAGCGGGTTGTAGACGATGCCCTTGATGTCGGCCGTGCGCAGCTCGGCGGCGCGCACGAAGCCGGCGAGTTCCGACGGGCGGATGAAGCGCGCGTAGTCGTGGGTGCCCTTCGGCAACATTCGCGCGATGTATTCGGCGCCGATCACCGCGAACAGATACGACTTCACGTTGCGGTTCAGCGTGGAGAAAAACACCCAGCCGCCCGGCTTCACAAGATTCCTGCAGGCCTCGACGATTGCGGCCGGCCGGGGCACGTGTTCGAGCATTTCCATGCAGGTGACCGCGTCGTACGTGCCCGGTTCGCGCGTGGCCAACGCCTCGGCGGCGATTTCTTCGTAGTCGACGGTTACACCACTTTCAAGACTGTGAAGGTCGGCGACGCCGAGGGCCTGCGCCGACAGGTCGATGCCCTTCACATTAGCGCCCAGACCTGCCATCGATTCAGACAGGATGCCGCCGCCGCAGCCGATGTCGAGCACCTTTTTGCCGGCGAGGTGCGCGTGCGCATCGATCCAGCTCAGGCGGATCGGATTCAGTTCGTGCAGCGGTTTGAATTCGGCGTTCGGGTCCCACCAACGATGCGCGAGGTCGCTGAATTTCTGTAGTTCGTGGGGATCGGCGTTGGTCATGGCGAAGGCTGCCTCGATGAGAGCGGTGAGCGGACGCTCGAGGATAAACCCTGAGTATATAGGGCGAGAGAAAGGGCGGCAAAAGCGCGGCGGGTAGCGGTGCTGATGCGATGCGAGTTGCCAGCCGCTAGTCGCGGAGTGGGGACGTTTCTCCGTCGCGCGTCACGGAACATCACAGCCCCCGCGCATAAAAAAAGCCCCGCTGAAGCGGGGCTTTCGACACTGCGGTAATTTTCCAGCTTACTGCTTCGGCGTACCGACAACTTCGACTTCCACGCGGCGGTCCGGTGCGAGGCAGGCGATGAGTTGCTTGCGGTTCTTCTGGTTGCAACCGGTGGTAACCGGGTTGCGACGGCCCTTGCCTTCCGTGTAGATACGGTTGGCTTCGACGCCCTTGCTGACCAGGAAGGCCTTCACAGCTTGAGCACGACGCAGCGACAGACGGTCGTTGTAGGCGTCCGAACCGATGCGGTCGGTGTGGCCCGTCGCGACGACGACTTCGAGGTTGATGCCCTGGATCTTCGATGCCAGTTCGCCCAGACGTTCCTTGCCGGCCGGCTTCAGGATTGCCTTGTCGAAGTCGAACAGCGCATCAGCTTGATACGTAATCTTTTGGCTGGAGATAGCCGGAGCCGGAGCGACCGGTGCCGGCGGGGTCGGAGCTTGAGCAACCAGAGCGCCGTCGCACTTGGCGTTAGCCGTTGCGGGCGTCCAGAATGCATCGCGCCAGCAAAGCTCGTTCGTGCCATTCATCCACACGTATTCGCCAGTACCATTCACCCAGTTGTCGTTGGTAGCTTGTCGCGACGCCGGCACCGACTGCGCCATGGCGGATGCAGCCATAACTGCGGTAGCTGCAATGAACGCGAGCTTTGAAAGTTTATTCATATTTCTCCTCTCGAAATTGAGATTACCGCAGGTTTACTGCGAGCCTGTTGACGAAGACCAGTCATACATTGCTCGAAGTATAACATTGGTGGGGAACAAAAACTGTCTGTGTAGACTTCGAGCAGTGTCTGACTCTTTGTGCGTTGGCATTTTGCCATATCGTTCCCTTCCGACGAAAAAAAAATCCGCCCCCGATCAAATCCCCGTCCAATTGTGGTGCACGCGCAACAAATGATTCGCCTGGACGGTCCGCTGGCTCTGGCTGAGCGGGGAATCGGCCCCATGCACGAATCGGGCCCGACGGGACGGAAAATGAGCTATCGGCGAGGTGTTGGCGGGCCGGCCCTCTAATATGTATACGTACCGTCGTCGGGCGAGAAGGCGTGGCATGTTAGAATCGCGTGATGCGTTGCGCCTGCAATGCTTACGCGAAGATGCGGCGAGCCCGCGCCTTCGCACGTAAAAGATACGGATAATGGATCAATTCGCCAAAGAGACTCTGCCAATCTCCCTTGAGGAGGAAATGCGCCGTTCGTATCTCGATTACGCGATGAGCGTGATCGTGGGGCGAGCGCTTCCCGATGTCCGCGATGGCCTGAAGCCGGTGCACCGGCGCGTGCTGTACGCGATGCACGAGCTGAACAACGACTGGAATCGCGCCTACAAGAAGTCGGCGCGTATCGTCGGCGACGTCATCGGTAAATACCACCCGCATGGCGACACCGCTGTCTACGACACGATCGTCCGGATGGCGCAGAATTTCTCGCTACGCTACATGCTCGTCGACGGCCAGGGGAACTTCGGTTCGGTCGACGGCGACAATGCCGCGGCGATGCGTTACACCGAAATCCGCATGGCGAAGATCGGCCATGAGCTGCTGGCCGACATCGACAAGGAAACGGTCGACTTCGTGCCGAACTACGATGGCAGCGAAAACGAACCGGCCATCCTGCCTGCGCGCATCCCTAATCTGCTGATCAATGGCTCGTCCGGCATCGCCGTCGGCATGGCGACCAACATCCCGCCGCACAACCTCAATGAAGTCGTCGACGCGTGTCAGCACCTGCTGAAAAACCCGGAAGCGACGATCGACGAGCTGATCGAGATCATCCCCGCGCCCGACTTCCCGACCGCCGGCATCATCTACGGCGTGGCCGGCGTGCGCGACGGCTATCGCACCGGTCGCGGCCGCGTCGTGATGCGCGCGCTCACGCACTTCGAGGAAATCGATCGCGGCCAGCGCATGGCGATCATCGTCGACGAATTGCCGTATCAGGTGAACAAGCGCTCGCTGCTCGAGCGCATCGCCGAGCTCGTCAATGAGAAGAAGCTCGAAGGCATTTCCGACATCCGCGACGAGTCCGACAAGAGCGGAATGCGTGTCGTGATCGAGCTCAAGCGCGGCGAAGTGCCCGAGGTCGTGCTGAACAATCTGTACAAGGCGACCCAGCTTCAGGACACCTTCGGCATGAACATGGTCGCGCTTGTCGACGGCCAGCCGAAGCTGCTGAATCTGAAGGAAATGCTGACGTGCTTCCTGTCGCATCGCCGGGAAGTGCTGACGCGGCGCACGGTCTACGAACTGCGCAAGGCGCGCGAACGTGGCCATGTGCTCGAAGGTCTGGCGGTTGCGCTCGCGAACATCGACGAATTCATCGCGCTCATCAAGGCCGCGCCGACGCCGCCTATCGCGAAGCAGGAATTGATGTTGCGCGAGTGGGATTCGTCGCTCGTGCGTGAAATGCTGTCGCGCGCCGAGACCGAAAACGCGACGGCCGGCGGCCGCGAAGCTTACCGTCCGGAAGGCCTTAACCCGTCGTTCGGCATGCAGGCTGACGGCCTCTACCGTCTGTCCGATACCCAGGCCCAGGAGATTCTGCAGATGCGTCTGCAGCGCCTGACCGGTCTCGAGCAAGACAAGATCATCGGCGAATACCGCGACGTGATGGCGCAGATCGCCGACCTGTTGGACATCCTGGCTCGCCCGGAACGCATTTCGGCGATCATCGTCGATGAACTCACGTCGATCAAGGCCGAATTCGGCGATGCACGCCGCTCGAAAATCGAGCTGAACGCGACCGAGTTGAACACCGAAGACCTGATCACGCCGCAGGAAATGGTCGTGACGATGTCGCACGCGGGCTACGTGAAATCGCAGCCGCTGTCCGAATATCGGGCGCAGAAGCGCGGTGGTCGCGGCAAGCAGGCCACTTCGATGAAGGAAGACGACTGGATCGACACGCTGTTCATCGCCAATACGCACGACCATATCCTGTGTTTCTCGAACCGCGGTCGCGTGTACTGGGTCAAGGTCTACGAAGTGCCGCAGGGTTCGCGCAATTCGCGCGGCCGGCCGATCGTCAATATGTTCCCGCTGCAGGAAGGCGAAAAGATTACGGTCGTGCTGCCGGTCAAGGAATTCTCCGCCGACAAGTTCGTGTTCATGGCGACCGCGTTAGGAACGGTAAAAAAGACGCCGCTGGAAGCATTCAGCCGTCCGCTGCGCAAGGGTATTATTGCGGTCGGTCTCGATGAGGGCGATTACCTGATCGGCGCCGCGATCACTGACGGCCAGCATGACGTGATGCTGTTCTCGGATTCGGGCAAGGCAGTGCGCTTTGACGAAAACGACGTGCGTCCGATGGGCCGCGAGGCGCGCGGCGTGCGCGGCATGCAACTCGAGGACGGTCAGAACGTGATCGCGTTGCTGGTGGCCGGCGACGAGCAACAGTCGGTGCTTACGGCGACCGAGAACGGTTTCGGCAAGCGCACGCCGATCACCGAGTACACGCGTCATGGTCGCGGCACGAAGGGCATGATCGCGATCCAGACGTCGGAGCGTAATGGCAAGGTGGTTGCCGCGACGCTCGTGGACCCGGAAGCGCAGATCATGCTGATTACGACGACGGGCGTGCTGATTCGCACGCGCGTGTCGGAAATTCGCGAAATGGGACGTGCAACGCAAGGTGTTACACTCATCAGCCTTGACGAAGGGACCAAGCTGTCGGGTCTGCAACAGGTAGCTGAGGCCGAGGGCGAGTCGGAAAGCGATTCCGACGGCTCCGCTGAAGGTGATAACGGCGGTGAGAGCGGCGGCGCGGCTTGATCCGTGCCAGCGGTTTTCAGTCTCAGTTAACACGTTGAAGCTACGCTGCGGGTCACCGCGTATCGGGCCGGTACGCTTTCTCGTGCGGCGTGCAGTCCAAGTTAATTTCTCTTAGGGAGTAATGATGCAAAAACGATTCAAACAACTGATGTTGCTGGCTGCCATCGTGCCGACCTTCGCCATGGCTCAAGCGCTGCAGAACCAGGCGCCGGCGGCTCCGGCTGCCGCAGCAGCACCGGTTGATCCGGCCAAGCAGGCTGCCATCAAGGACCTGCTCGACGCCATCGACGCACAGAAGCTGGTTGGCGCAATCGGCAACAGCGCGCAGATGCAGGCCAAGCAGCTCGTGCCGGCAATCCTGTCGGACGCGCTGACCGAGAACAAGTCGATGACGGACAAGCAGAAGCAGGCCGCTGTGCCGGCGCTGCAGAAGAACGCGGTGCCGAAGCTGGTGGACAGCGCGGGCCAGGTGTTCGCGACCGACTCTTTCCGTCAGGACGCAATGCAAGCTCAGTACGATGCGTACGCGAAGTACTACAGCACGTCGGAAATCAAGGATCTGACCGCGTTCTACAAGAGCCCGACCGGTCGCAAGTTCATCCAGGTGCAAGATCAGGTTGGTCGCGACGTCGTGAACGGCCTGATGCAGAAGTACATGCCGGAATCGATCAAGGCAACGCGAGACCAGGCCGACAAGGAAGTCGCATCGGTCAAGTCGGCTGCCAAGTAAATTTGCTCGCAGGCCGCGCTGATCAGCCGGCCTGTCGCCTGCGGCACACCGGCGTGGCGGGTTGGCGGCGACAATGCGATAATGGTCGTTTGCGCACTGGCGCAGACGGCCATTTTCTTTTTCGGCGAGCCATTTCGTAGATATCTTCGCCGATTCCTGCGCGACTCCGTTTTTCGCGCCCGCTTCCAGGACCTCACATGCGCGTCTTTAATTTCTCCGCCGGCCCGGCAGCCATGCCCGAAGAAGTGCTGCGCCAGGCAGCCGACGAGATGCTAAATTGGCAAGGCAGCGGTATGAGCGTGATGGAAATGAGCCATCGCGGCAAGGAATTCATGTCGATCCACGAGGAAGCGCTGACGGACCTGCGCGAGCTGCTGCAGGTGCCGGCAAGCCATCGGATCCTGTTTCTGCAGGGTGGCGGGCTCGGCGAAAACGCGATCGTGCCGATGAACCTGTTCGGCTCGAAACCGCGCGCGGATTTCGTCGTGACCGGCTCATGGTCGCAGAAGTCGTTCAAGGAAGCACAGAAATACGGCAGCGTGCACGTGGCCGCGAGCGGCCAAACGGCTGATGGCTTCACCCGCGCGCCGGCGTGCTCGGAATGGCAGTTGTCGGACGATCCGGCCTACGTGCACTTGTGCACGAACGAGACCATTCACGGCGTCGAAACCTTCGAGATTCCCGACCTTGGCGATATTCCGCTCGTCGCGGACGCGTCGTCGCATATCCTGTCGCGCCCAATGGATGTCGCCAAGTATGGCGTGCTGTTCGGGGGCGCACAGAAGAACATCGGCATGGCCGGCGTCACGGTCGTCATCGTACGCGAGGACATGCTCGATCGCGCGATGCCGATCTGCCCGTCGGCGTTCGACTGGAAAACCGTCGCCGAAAACAACTCCATGTACAACACCCCGCCCACCTATGCGATCTATATCGCCGGGCTCGTGTTCAAATGGTTGAAGAAGCTGGGCGGCCTCACGGCGATGGAGGCGCGCAACCTCGAAAAAGCGAAGCTGCTGTACGACACGATCGACTCGAGCAGCTTCTATCTGAACAAGGTCGAGCGTGGCTCGCGCTCGCGGATGAACGTACCGTTCTTTCTCGCCGACGAGTCGCGCAACGAAGATTTCCTGTCCGGCGCGAAAGCGCGGGGATTGGTGCAGCTAAAGGGCCACAAGTCCGTCGGCGGCATGCGGGCGTCGATTTATAACGCCGTCCCGCTCGAAGGCGTCAAAACGCTTGTCGAATACATGAAGGAATTCGAACAGCGCGGCGCCTGAGTCACACTGACCGGCAGGCGTGCGCATCTTTTCCAGCAGTTACCCGGCAGAGCCGTTTTACGCATGGACGACGAACTCAATACACGACTCAAACCTCTGCGCGATCGCATCGACGCGCTCGACGCGCAACTGATCGCGCTCCTGAACCAGCGCGCGTCGGTCGCGCTCGAAGTCGGGGAGGTCAAGAAGCATTTCAACGCGCCGGTGTTCCGGCCCGAGCGCGAGATGCAGGTGATCGCGCGCCTGCAGGAAATGAGCGCGGGGCCGCTCTCGGACGAGCACATCAGCGCGATCTGGCGCGAGATCATGGCCGCAAGCCGCGCGCTCGAAAAGAGCATCAAGGCCGCGTACCTCGGGCCGGTCGGCACCTATAGCGAACAGGCGATGCATGAGTACTTCGGTCAGTCGATCGAAGGGCTGCCGTGCCCGTCGATCGATGAAGTGTTCCGCTCCGTCGAGGCGGGCGCCGCCGACTACGGCGTCGTGCCGGTCGAGAATTCGACCGAAGGCGCGGTGTCGCGCACGCTGGATCTGCTGCTGCAAACGCAGCTGACCATCGGCGGCGAACTCGCGTTGCCGATCCATCACAACCTGCTTACGCAAAACGGCCTCGTCGGCGTCACGCGCGTATGCGCGCATGCGCAGGCGCTTGCGCAGTGCCAGCGCTGGCTGTCGACCAACGCGCCGCATCTCGAGCGCCAGGCGGTGTCGAGCAATGCGGAAGCCGCACGGATGGCGGCCGAAGATTCGACCGTTGCGGCCATCGCCGGCGACCGCGCCGCGATCCACTACGGGCTGCAGGTCACCAACGCGCTGATCCAGGACGATCCGCACAACCGCACGCGCTTCGTAATGATCGGCAAGCAGCCGACCGGTCCGAGCGGCTACGACCAGACGTCGCTGATCGTGTCGGTCGTGAACGAACCGGGCGCGATGGTCAAGCTGCTCGAGCCGCTTGCACGCCACGGCGTGTCGATGTCGCGTTTCGAATCCCGCCCGGCCCGCGTCGGCACGTGGGAATACTACTTCTATATCGACGTCGAAGGACATCGCGACGATCCGGCCGTGGCCGCCGCGCTCACCGGGCTCGGCGAGAAGGCGGCGTTCCTGAAGATACTCGGCTCGTATCCGCGCGCCCGCTAAGAGCTGGCAGCGGAGTTGGGGCGGCGCCGTGTGCGCTGCCCGAAAGCATATTTCACCATCCATCGTCGTTCGGAGATTTTCATGACAGCGTCTTTCGGCCCTTCCTATGTGCGTGCGATCGCGCCGTACATCGCCGGCAAGCCGATCGCGGAAGTGGCCCGCGAGTTCGGTCTCGAAGAGGCGAGCATCGTGAAGCTGGCATCGAACGAGAATCCGCTCGGCATGCCGGAATCCGCGCAGCGCGCGATGGCGCAGGCGATCGCCGACCTCGGCCGCTATCCGGACTCGAACGGTTTCGAGCTGAAGGCGGCGCTTGCCGCGCGCTTTGGGGTGCCGGCCGAATGGATCACGCTCGGCAACGGCAGCAACGACATCCTCGAACTCGCCGCGCACGCGTTCGTCGAGAAGGGCCAGGCGGTCGTGTTCTCGCAGTATTCGTTCGCGGTCTATGCGCTCGCGACGCAAGGTGTCGGCGCGCGCGCGATCGTCGTGCCGGCCGTGCGCTATGGTCACGACCTCGACGCGATGCTCGCCGCGATCGACGACGACACGCGTCTCGTATTCGTCGCGAATCCGAACAATCCGACCGGCACGTTCGTCGACGGTCCGACACTCGAGGCGTTCCTCGACAGGGTGCCGCGCCATGTGGTCGTCGTGCTCGACGAGGCGTACACCGAGTATCTGTCGGCGGACAAGCGCTACGACTCGATTCACTGGGTGCGTCGCTATCCGAACCTGCTGGTGTCGCGCACCTTCTCGAAGGCGTTCGGTCTCGCTGGCCTGCGCATCGGTTTCGCGATCGCGCAGCCCGAGCTGACCGATCTGCTGAACCGCTTGCGTCAGCCGTTCAACGCCAATACGCTCGCGCAAGCCGCGGCGATCGCGGCGTTGAACGACAGCGCGTTTCTGCAGAAGAGCGCGGCGCTGAACGCGCAGGGCTACAGGCTTCTGACCGAGGCGTTCGACAAACTCGGCCTCGAATACGTGCCATCCGAAGGCAACTTCGTGCTCGTGCGCGTCGGCAGCGACGACCAGGCCGGCGCTCGTGTGAACCTCGCGCTGCTGAAGCAGGCCGTGATCGTGCGACCGGTCGACAACTACGGCTTGCCGCAGTGGCTGCGTATCACGATCGGCCTGCCGCAGGAAAACGAAGCGTTCCTCGCGGCGCTCGAAAAGACGCTTGCCGAGCCTGCCGCGGCGTAAGCGTTGATCCTTGACCCCGCGCGTCGGCCGGCAGGAGCGGCGCGCTTATTGTCCGTATTGTGTGAGCGACGTGGCCGCGTTTTCTTTTAACAAGCTGGTGATTTTCGGTGTTGGCCTGATCGGCGGATCGCTCGCGCGCGCGTTGCGTGAACGCGGCGAGGCCGGCGGAGCGCGCACGGTAATTGGCGTGGGACGGACGTCCGCGTCGAGCGAACGCGCGTTGGCGCTCGGTGTGATCGACGGCGCCGCGGCGCTCAACGACGACGCCGCGTTGCGCGACGCGCTCGCGGGCGCGGACTTCGTGCTGCTCGCGGCGCCGGTCGCGCAGACGCTGCTGCTGCTCGAACGCATCGCGCCGCATCTCGACGCCGACACGATCGTCACCGATGCGGGCAGCACCAAATCCGACGTGGTCGTCGCCGCGCGCGCGGCGCTCGGCGCGCGGATCGGCCAGTTCGTGCCGGGCCATCCGATCGCCGGCCGCGAGTCGAGCGGCGTCGATGCCGCGTTGCCCGATCTATACGTGAACCGCAACGTCGTGCTGTGCCCGCTGCCGGAGAACGCGCCGGAAGCGGTCGAGCGCGTCGCGGCGATGTGGCGCGCCACCGGCGCATTGGTGCGGAACATGACGGCGCAGCAGCACGACCGCGTGTTCGCGTCCGTCAGTCATCTGCCGCACGTGCTGTCGTTCGCGCTCGTCGAGCAGATCCTCAATTCGCCCGACGCCGGGTTGAAGTTCTCGTTCGCGGCGGGCGGATTTCGCGACTTCACGCGCATCGCCGCGTCGAGTCCGGAGATGTGGCGCGACGTATGTGTCGCCAATCGCGCGGCGCTGCTCGACGAACTTGACGGGTACACCGCGGTGCTCGCGCGCCTGCGCGCTGCGATCGAAGCCGGCGACGGCGCCGCGCTCGAAACGGTGTTCGCGCGCTCGCGCGTCGCGCGCAGTCAGTGGCAGGAGCAGCGCGCGGCTGGCGTGGCCGACGGCGACGCGTCCAAATAACCGGAAACTGGACACATCATGGAATTCCTCGATCTCGGACCCTTTTCCCGTGCGTCCGGCACGGTTCGTCTGCCCGGCTCGAAGAGCATCTCGAACCGAGTGCTGCTGCTCGCCGCGCTCGCCGAAGGCGAGACGACGATCACGAACCTGCTCGATTCCGACGACACCCGGGTGATGCTCGACGCGCTCGAAAAGCTTGGCGTACGCCTGAAGCGCGAAGGCGACACCTGCGCCGTGACCGGTACGCGCGGCGCGTTCACCGCGCGTACGGCCGACCTGTTCCTCGGGAATGCGGGCACGGCGGTGCGTCCGCTGACCGCGGCGCTCGCCGTGAACGGCGGCGACTACCGGATCCACGGCGTGTCGCGCATGCACGAGCGGCCGATCGGCGATCTCGTCGACGGCCTACGCCAGATCGGCGCGAAGATCGACTATGAGCAGAACGAGGGCTATCCGCCGCTGCGCATCCGCCCCGCGCAGATTACGGCCGACGCGCCGATCCGCGTGCGCGGCGATGTGTCGAGCCAGTTCCTGACTTCGCTGTTGATGACGCTGCCCCTCTTGCGCACATCGAGCGGCGTCACCACCGTGCAGGTCGACGGCGAGTTGATCTCGAAGCCGTACATCGAGATCACGATCAAGCTGATGGAGCGCTTCGGCATCAAGGTCGAGCGTCACGGCTGGCACCAGTTCGTGGTGCCAGCGGCGCAGCGGTATCAGTCGCCGGGCACGATCATGGTGGAAGGGGATGCGTCGTCGGCGTCGTATTTCCTCGCCGCGGGCGCGCTCGGCGGCGGGCCGCTGAAAGTGGAGGGCGTAGGCCGCGCGAGCATCCAGGGCGACGTCGGATTTGCCGATGCGCTCATCAAGATGGGCGCGAACCTGCAGATGGGCGACGACTGGATCGAAGTGCGCGGCGTCGGCACCGACCACGGCAAGCTCGATCCGATCGACATGGACTTCAACCTGATCCCCGATGCCGCGATGACGATCGCCGTCGCCGCGCTGTTCGCGGACGGCACGACCACGCTGCGCAACATCGCGAGCTGGCGCGTGAAGGAAACCGACCGCATCGCCGCGATGGCGACCGAGTTGCGCAAGGTCGGCGCGAAGGTGCAGGAGGGCGAGGATTTCCTCGTCGTCACGCCACCCGAGAAGCTGATCCCGAATGCCGCGATTGACACCTACGACGATCACCGCATGGCGATGTGCTTCTCGCTCGTGAGCCTGGGCGGCGTGCCGATCCGCATCAACGATCCGAAGTGCGTCGGCAAGACGTTCCCCGATTATTTCGAGCGCTTCGCCGCGCTCGCGCATCCCTGATTCAACCCAGATTCGCGTGCGAATCGCCCGACGTGCGACTTTTTCGATGAAACCGACCCGTCCCTTTCACCAGACGCCCGTCATTACGATCGACGGCCCCAGCGCCTCCGGCAAAGGCACTGTGGCCGCGATGGTGGCCGCCAATCTCGGCTTTCACCTGCTCGACAGTGGCGCGCTGTACCGGCTCGCGGCGCTTGCGAGCCTGCGCTACGGCATCGCGGAGGACCATGTCGTCGCACTTGTCAAACTGATCGGCGATCTCCATATCACGTTTCGCGAGGGGCTCGCGCAGATCGACGGCGTCGACGTATCGACCGAAATTCGGGCTGAGGAAGTGGGCAGCCGCGCCTCGGCGATCGCCGTGCACGCGCCGGTACGAGTCGCGCTGGTGGCGCGTCAGCGCGCGTTTCGCAAAGAGCCGGGGCTCGTCGCCGACGGCCGCGACATGGGCACCGTAATCTTCCAGGACGCCGTGTTGAAGGTATTCATGACCGCGAGCGTCGAGGCCCGCGCGACGCGGCGGCATAAGCAATTGATCCAAAAAGGATTTTCTGCTAATATAGATGACTTGCTCCGGGATTTGCGTGAACGCGACGAGCGTGACAGTCAGCGCGCGGCCGCGCCGCTCAAGCCCGCGGCGGATGCAAAGCTGCTTGATACCTCGGCATTGTCGATCGACCAGGCGGTCGAGCAGGTGGTGCAATGGTATGAAGCGCTGGTCCCGCATGCGTAACTGAAATCGGTCGCGCAGCAGCGGCCAGACAGCGGCAGTCCCGTTGTTGGTAGGTGCTTCGCGATGGTCGCGAAGCGTTGTTTTTAACCCTTTAACCCCGCGTGGCGTTCGCGTATTTGCCGTAGTTGCTGACCGGTCCGGTGAGCCAGGCGCTGCGAAAACCATGCAAACTCTGATTTTTATGTCCGACCTGCAAACCTCTACCCCGAATACCGAATCTTTTGCGGCTCTGTTCGAAGAGTCGCTGACCAAGCAGGACATGCGCGCTGGCGAAGTGATCTCCGCCGAAGTCGTGCGTGTCGACCACAACTTCGTGGTCGTTAACGCTGGTCTGAAGTCCGAAGCCTACATCCCGCTCGAAGAGTTCCTGAACGACGCGGGCGAGGTAGAAGTGCAGGCGGGCGACTTCGTTTCCGTCGCGATCGACGCGCTGGAAAACGGCTATGGAGACACGATCCTGTCGCGCGACAAGGCGAAGCGTCTGGCTTCGTGGCTGTCGCTGGAAAAAGCGCTGGACAACAACGAACTCGTGACCGGCACGATCACGGGCAAGGTCAAGGGCGGCATGACCGTGATGGTCAACGGCATCCGCGCGTTCCTGCCGGGTTCGCTGGTTGATACGCGTCCGGTCAAGGACACGACCCCGTACGAAGGCAAGACCCTCGAATTCCGCGTCATCAAGCTGGACCGCAAGCGTAACAACGTCGTGCTGTCGCGCCGCGCCGTCATCGAGGCAACGCAAGGCGAAGAGCGCGCGAAACTGCTCGAAACGCTGAAGGAAGGCGCGATCGTCGAAGGCGTGGTCAAGAACATCACCGACTACGGCGCGTTCGTGGATCTCGGCGGTATCGACGGCCTGCTGCACATCACCGACATCGCATGGCGTCGTGTGCGTCACCCGAGCGAAGTTCTGTCGGTTGGCCAGGAAGTCACCGCGAAGATCCTCAAGTTCGACCAGGAAAAGAACCGCGTTTCACTCGGTATCAAGCAACTGGGCGACGATCCGTGGGAAGGCATCTCGCGCCGTTACCCGTCGGGCACGCGTCTGTTCGGTAAGGTCACCAACATCACCGACTACGGCGCGTTCGTCGAAGTGGAATCGGGCATTGAAGGACTTGTCCACGTATCGGAAATGGACTGGACCAACAAGAACGTTGCTCCGTCGAAGGTTGTCCAGTTGGGCGACGAAGTCGAAGTCATGGTTCTCGAAATCGACGAAGACCGCCGTCGTATCAGCCTCGGCATGAAGCAGTGCAAGCCGAACCCGTGGGACGACTTCAGCCGCAACTTCAAGAAGGGCGACAAGATCAGCGGCGCGATCAAGTCGATCACCGACTTCGGCGTGTTCATTGGTCTGCCGGGCGGAATCGACGGTCTGGTTCACCTGTCGGATCTGTCGTGGAGCGAAACCGGCGAGGAAGCCGTTCGCAAGTACAAGAAGGGCGACGAAGTGGAAGCGATCGTTCTCGGCATCGACGTCGAAAAGGAACGAATTTCGCTTGGTATCAAGCAGCTCGAAGGCGACCCGTTCAGCAACTACGTTGCAATGAACGACAAGGGTTCGATCGTCGACGGTACCGTCAAGTCGGTGGACGCGAAGGGCGCTGTGGTTCAGCTGTCGGGTGAAATCGAAGGCTATCTGCGTGCTTCGGAAATCGCGCAGGACCGCGTGGAAGACGCCCGTAACGTGCTGAAGGAAGGCGACAAGGTCAACGCAATGATCATTAACATCGATCGCAAGTCGCGTGGCATCAACCTGTCGATCAAGGCGAAGGATTCGGCTGAGCAGCAGGAAGCCATTCGCGGCCTCGCTGCTTCGGATTCGAGCGCAGCCGCTACCGGCACGACGAACCTCGGTGCGTTGCTGAAGGCCAAGCTCGACGGCCAGAACCAGTAAGCCTGAGAGGTCTGCTGCAGTATGACCAAATCGGAATTGGTCGCCCAGCTGGCTACGCGATTTCCGCAACTTGTTCTCAAAGATGCGGATTTCGCGGTGAAGACGATGCTCGATGCGATGTCGGAGGCGCTTGCCAAAGGTCATCGTATCGAAATTCGTGGCTTCGGCAGCTTCGGCCTCAACCGCCGTCCCTCCCGCGTCGGGCGCAATCCGAAGTCGGGCGAGAAGGTGCTGGTACCCGAGAAATACGTACCGCACTTCAAGCCGGGCAAGGAATTGCGTGAGCGGGTGGATCGTCGCGCGGGCGAGCC
Organism: Paraburkholderia sp. WC7.3g; assembly: GCF_050436345.1. Taxonomy (NCBI): domain Bacteria; kingdom Pseudomonadati; phylum Pseudomonadota; class Betaproteobacteria; order Burkholderiales; family Burkholderiaceae; genus Paraburkholderia; species Paraburkholderia sp. WC7.3g. The sequence continues at coordinate 3,499,211 of NZ_JBNDMA010000002.1, read as the reverse complement.
GCTGAAGGCCGAGGAGCCGGATGACGACCTTTAATGACTCCGCTGTGCGTCTTGCAGCGTGGCATAGCTAGCGTCAGCGGCCAAAGCCAGTCGGCAAAAGACCAGGAAAAGCGCCTTCGGGCGCTTTTTTTTCGTCCATGATTTGAGGGGGCGCCTTCCGGTGGCCGTTGCATTTCGCGAATCGCCTGTAAGTGCCCCGTCCCGCCACGTGCTGCCCAGTCGCGAGGGCATCCATTACAATACGGGTCACTTCGGCGCGGGCAACACTGTGGCGCGACGCGTCATCGAGCCGGCGTCACCCCGCAACTGCCGTCAAGAGATCCATTCATGAAATTTATCGTCTGGCTGATCCGTGTGCTGGTGTTCGTGCTGCTGCTGGTGCTGGCGCTCTCCAACACGCAACCCGCTACGCTGAATTTCCTCGCCGGCTACGTCTGGTCGGCGCCTCTGATTCTGATTGGCCTCGCATTTTTCGTGATCGGCTTGCTCGCGGGGCTTATATCGGCGATGCCGGCCGTCGTGCGTCTGCGCATGGAGAATGGCCGGCTCAGGCGCGAACTGCGCGTGGCGCGCGAAACCCCACCCGTCGTCGAGCAGCCGCCGCCGCTGCCGCCGCTGATCTGAGCTATTTTGCGCCGCGCGCGCTGAGCGCGGCTTTTCGTTTCCGCTTCCCGCACATTTGCATTAATCGCATGGATCTAGACTTCTGGTGGCTGCTGGTCATACCCGTCGCGTTCGCGTTCGGCTGGATGGCTGCGCGCTACGACCTCAAGACGCTGCTGTCCGAAAGCGCCAACCTGCCGCGTTCGTATTTTCGCGGTCTGAACTTCCTGCTCAACGAACAGCCTGACCAGGCGATCGACGCATTCATCGAAGTCGTCAAGCTCGACCCTGAAACGGTCGAATTGCATTTCGCGCTCGGCAATCTGTTCCGCCGGCGCGGCGAAACGGATCGAGCGATCCGAGTGCATCAAAATCTGCTGAGCCGCGCGGACCTGCCTGTCAGTGAGCGCGATCACGCGCTGTACGAGCTCGGCCAGGACTTCCTGAAAGCAGGTCTGCTCGACCGTGCCGAAGAAACCTTCCGCTCGCTGCAGGCGGGCGATTACGCACTGGGCGCTCAACGCGCGCTGTTGACGATCTACGAGATCGAGAAGGACTGGGTCAAGTCGATCGATACCGCGCGACACCTCGAAACGATGGGCGCACCGTCGCTCGACAAGGAAATTGCGCAGTTCCATTGCGAACTTGCGCAGGAAGCGCTGCAGCAGAAGAAACCGGACGAAGCGCGTCACCAGCTCGGTCTCGCGCTGAAGGCTAACCCGACCAACGTGCGCGCGACGATCCTGTTCGGCGATGTCGACGTGACCGGCGGCGCGCCGGAAGCGGCGATCGGGCAATGGCGCCGCGTCGAGGAACAGAACCCCGCGTATCTGCCGCTCGTCGCCGAGAAGATCATGAAGGCGTATGAAGCGCTCGGCCGGGCGCAGGAGGGCGCCGATCTGCTGACCACGTGGGTCGACCGTCATCCGAGCAACGATCTGCTCGATGTCGCGTATCAGCACGTCGCGTCGCTGCGCGGCGCCGATGCCGCGCATGCACTCGCGCGCACGCAAATGCAGAAGTCGCCGAATCTGGCCGGCATGACGCGCCTGCTCGAAGCGCAGCAGGCCGTCGCCGAAGAGCCGCGGCGCAGCGAGCTCGAGTTGATGCGCACACTGATCCGGCAGCGCACCAAGAATCTGCCGCGCTATACGTGCCAGAATTGTGGTTTCAGGGCGCGGCTTTTCTACTGGCAGTGCCCCGGTTGCAGCGGTTGGGAAACCTATGCGCCACGCCGCGTCGAGCCCATTACCGCGTCGAGCTGACGGCGCACGGGCGGCGTTGGCCGCGTCGGCGTCGATTGCCGCGCGACCGCCCCGCGAATTTCGCAACGAGATTATCGCCGGCTTCATGACCGGCATTCACCACCGGAACCCTCTACCGGAAAGCGTATGAAAATCACCATTATCGGCACCGGCTATGTGGGCCTTGTCACCGGCGCGTGTCTCGCCGAAATCGGCAACGACGTCTTCTGTCTGGACGTCGATCAGCGCAAGATCGACATTCTCAACAAGGGCGGCGTGCCGATTCACGAACCGGGCTTGCAGGAGATGATTGCGCGCACGCGCGCGGCCGGCCGCATCACGTTCTCGACCGACGTCGCGGCGAGCGTCGCGCACGGCGACGTGCAGTTCATCGCGGTCGGCACGCCGCCCGACGAAGACGGCTCCGCCGACCTGCAATACGTGCTCGAGGCCGCGCGCAACATCGGCCGCACGATGAACGGTTTCAAGGTGATCGTCGACAAATCGACGGTGCCGGTCGGCACCGCGCAGCGCGTGCGCGTGGTGATCGACGAAGAACTCGCGAAGCGCGGGCTTGCCGGCAGCGTGCAGCATCGCTTCTCGGTCGTGTCGAACCCCGAGTTCCTGAAGGAAGGCGCCGCCGTCGACGACTTCATGCGCCCCGATCGCATCGTGATCGGTATCGACGAAGACGAACCGGGCGTGCGCGCGCGCGAAATGATGAAGCGTCTTTACGCGCCGTTCAACCGCAATCACGAGCGCACGCTATACATGGACGTGCGCTCGGCCGAATTCACGAAGTACGCGGCCAACGCAATGCTCGCGACGCGCATCTCGTTCATGAACGAGATGTCGAATCTCGCGGACAAGGTCGGCGCCGACATCGAAGCGGTGCGTCGCGGCATCGGTTCCGATCCGCGTATCGGCTATCACTTCCTGTATGCGGGCTGCGGATATGGCGGCTCGTGCTTCCCCAAGGACGTGCAGGCGTTGATTCGCACCGCGAGCGAGAGCGGTCACAACCTGCGCATTCTCGAGGCGGTCGAGGAAGTGAACTACCAGCAGAAGGACGTGCTCGTGAACAAGATCACCGCGAAGCTCGGCGAGGATTTGAGCGGCCGCGCGCTCGCGGTGTGGGGTCTCGCGTTCAAGCCGAATACCGACGACATGCGCGAGGCGCCGAGCCGCCGCGTGATCGGCGAATTGCTCGCGCGCGGCGCGAGCGTACGCGCGTACGATCCGGTCGCGGTGGCCGAGGCGCGTCGCGTATTCGCGATGGATCTGCACGCTGCGCCGGAGCAGCTGGCGCGCCTCACGTTCACGAGCACTCAGGACGAAACGCTGATCGGCGCCGACGCGCTCGTCATCGTGACCGAATGGAAGGAGTTCAAGAGTCCTGATTTCGTGCATCTGAAATCGGTGCTGAAGACACCGCTGATTTTCGACGGCCGCAATCTATACGAACCGGACGCGATGACCGAGCTCGGTATCGACTACCACGCTATTGGACGCCCCTATGCCCAACCCTCTGAACTTCCGGTCGATGCCTGAGTCCATGCCCGCGGCGCCCGCGTCCACGACGCCGCAGAAGCTCCCGACCGTGCCGCGCGCGCAGCTCAACGCAGCGCGCGTGCTGGTGGTCGGCGACGTGATGCTCGACCGTTACTGGTTCGGTGACGTGAACCGCATTTCTCCGGAGGCGCCCGTGCCGGTCGTGCACGTGCAGCGCCAGGAAGATCGGCTGGGCGGCGCGGCGAACGTCGCGCGCAACGCGATCGCGCTCAGCGCGCAGGCGGGTCTTTTGTGCGTGGTGGGTCATGACGAGCCCGGCGAGCGCATCGTGCAACTGCTCGGCGAAAGCGGCGTGACGCCGCATCTAGAACGCGATCCGGCCTTGCTGACGACGATCAAGCTGCGCGTGCTGTCGCGTCAGCAACAGTTGCTGCGCGTCGATTTCGAAAACTCGCCGGCACACGAGGTGCTGCTCGCGGGCCTCGCGCGTTTCGACGAGCTGCTGCCGTCATACGACGTGATCCTGATGTCCGACTACGCGAAGGGCGGCCTCACGCACGTGACGCAAATGATCGCGAAGGCGCACGCGGCTGGCAAACCGGTGCTCGTCGATCCGAAAGGCGACGACTGGGAGCGCTATCGTGGCGCAACGCTGATCACGCCGAATCGCGCGGAGTTGCGCGAGGTCGTCGGACAATGGAAGTCCGAGGAAGATCTGATCACCCGCGTCACGAAGCTGCGCGCCGAGCTCCAGTTCAAGGCGCTGCTGCTGACGCGCTCGGAGGAGGGCATGACGCTGTTCTCCGACGATGGCATCCTGCACGCGTCGGCCGTTGCGCGCGAAGTGTATGATGTGTCGGGCGCCGGCGACACCGTGATTGCGACGCTCGCCGCGATGCTCGGCGCGGGTCTTTCGCTGGTCGACGCGGTCGGGCTCGCGAATCGCGCGGCCGGCATCGTGGTCGGCAAACTCGGCACCGCCACCGTCGACTACGACGAACTCTTTTCCTGATGCAGCTCGCGGGGCCCCGTCGTCCTGACGGGCCAGCGCACCCCGCGCGGCGTTGACTGAACGAAGCTCACTACCGCAGGATCATCATGACTGTAATCGTCACCGGCGCGGCCGGTTTTATCGGCAGCAATCTCGTCAAGGCGCTCAACGAGCGCGGCGAACAACGCATCATCGCCGTCGATAACCTTACGCGCGCGGACAAGTTCAGGAATCTGGTCGACTGCGAAATCGACGACTATCTCGACAAAACCGAATTCGTCGAGCGCTTCAGGCGCGGCGACTTCGGCAAGGTGCGCGCAATTTTCCATGAAGGCGCCTGCTCGGACACGATGGAAACCGACGGCCGCTACATGATGGACAACAATTATCGCTATAGCCGCGACGTGCTCGACGTCTGCCTCGCGCAGAACATCCAGTTTCTATACGCGTCGTCGGCGGCGACGTATGGCGGCTCGAGCCGCTTCGTCGAAGAGCGCGAGGTCGAACAGCCGCTGAATGTATACGGCTATTCGAAGTTTTTGTTCGACCAGGTGATCCGCCGCGTGCTGCCCACGGCAAAAAGCCAGATTACGGGCTTCCGTTATTTCAACGTGTACGGTCCGCGCGAAACGCACAAGGCGCGCATGGCGTCGGTCGCGTTTCACAACTTCAACCAGTTCCGCGCCGAGGGCAAGGTCAAGCTGTTCGGCGAATACAACGGCTATGCGGCCGGTGAGCAGACGCGCGATTTCATCTCGGTCGAAGACGTCGTCAAGGTCAACCTGTTCTTCTTCGATCATCCGGAGAAGTCGGGCATTTTCAATCTCGGCACCGGCCGCGCGCAGCCGTTCAACGACATCGCGGGCACCGTGGTGAACACGCTGCGCGCGCTGAACAACGAGCCGGCGCTGTCGCTCGCGGATCAGGTGCAACGCGGGCTGATCGAATACATTCCGTTTCCCGACGCGCTGCGCGGCAAGTATCAGTGCTTCACACAGGCCGATCAGTCGAAGCTGCGCGCGGCCGGCTACGACGCGCCATTTCTGAGCGTGCAGGAAGGTGTCGATCGTTACGTGCGTTGGCTGTTCGGCCAGGTGTGATTCGTACGGCATCCTCTTTAAACTGGAATCTCCTGACCGGTGATGGTCTCCGGCCAGTGGCAACAGGGAGATTCCAATATGTTTCGAAAAGTACTGGTTACCGCGGCGATGCTCGCCGCCTTCGGCCACGCGTATGCGGCGGTCGACGTCAACACGGCTAACGAAGACGCGCTGCGCGGCATCAAGGGCCTCGGTCCGTCAAAAGTCAAAGCGATTCTCGACGAACGCAATGCGCACGGCCCATTCAAGGACGCGGCCGATCTCGGCAAGCGCGTCAAGGGCATGGGCGGGCACACCATCGAGCGCCTGCAGGCGGAGGGTCTCGCTGTCGGACCGGCTGGCGCGGCTGCTAGCACGCAGGTTGCGGCAGCTGCAACGGGTAAGGAGCCGGCCGCTGCGGCCGCTCCCGGCGCCGCGCAGAAGGGCGCCGCCGCCGTGGCGGTGAAGAAGTAAGCGGTCGCGAGCCTTGCGCGTGCCATGCTGACGGGCGGCTTGCAACGCAGGGGTTCGCGAACGTCCCGTTCCGTCGATTGGTATACACGATCTCCCGCGGCTCGCAGCCGCGGGCGTTCGGCTTAGCAACCGGCATGCATCCATGCGGACACCAGGGCTGCAGGGCGGCGTCGAAGATCGTGGTTTAGAATCGATGCATTGAAGACACTCTTTCGCGCGCATCGATCGCTAGACCCCATATGGCATACAAAACAATCGAAGACACGATCGGCAATACGCCGCTCGTCCAACTCGTCCGGCTTCCCGACGACGAGATCCGCAGCCGCAACAACGTGGTCCTTGCGAAGCTGGAGGGCAACAATCCGGCGGGGTCGGTGAAGGACCGACCGGCGCTGTCGATGATCAGGAAGGCGGAGGCACGCGGACGCATCAAGCCGGGCGACACACTGATCGAATCGACGAGCGGCAACACCGGCATCGCGCTCGCGATGGCCGCCGCGGTCCGCGGCTACAGGATGGTGCTGGTCATGCCGGAAGATCTGTCGGTCGAGCGCCGTCAGAGCATGGCCGCCTACGGCGCGGAAATCATTCTGACGCCGGTCAAAGGCGGCATGGAGTACGCGCGCGATCTCGCCGAGCAGATGCAGCGCGAAGGCAAGGGCATCATCCTCGATCAGTTCGCGAACCCGGACAATCCAGCCTCGCATATTGAAGGCACGGGCCCGGAAATCTGGCGCGACACGGAAGGGCGCATCACGCACTTCGTATCGTCGATGGGCACGACGGGCACGATCATGGGCGTCTCCACGTATCTGAAAACGCAGAACCAGCAGATAGAAATCATCGGCGCGCAGCCGGAAGAAGGCTCCCGTATTCCAGGCATTCGCAAATGGCAGGAAGCTTATCTGCCGAAGATTTTCGACCGCAGCCGCGTCGACCGCGTGGAGAACGTCAGTCAAGCCGCAGCCGAGGCGATGGCGCGCCGGATGGCGTCGGTCGAAGGCATTTTCGCGGGCATTTCGTCGGGCGGCGCGTGCGAAGTGGCGCTGCGCATCGCACGTCAGGTCGAAAACGCGACGATCGTGTTCATCGTCTGCGATCGCGGCGACCGCTATCTGTCCACGGGGGTGTTTCCCGCGTAGGCGGGTCGCCGGGCGCCTTCGCGGGCGCGCGAGCCAATAAAAAGCGCCGGTCGAGCCGGCGCTTTTTTTACGTCCTTCAACGCGAGACGCGCACGGCGACTCGCGGCGAGACTCACTGCGAAGCAGCGTTCGACTGATCCGCCTGACCTTGCGACGCGTTGCCGTTGTTGGCCGCTTTCGCGGCATTCGCCGCGTCGATCGCATCAATCTGCGCCTTGACCTTCTGACCCAGCTGATACACCGCGAGCGCATAGAAGAAGCTGCGGTTGTAGCGCGTGAGCACGTAAAAGTTCTTCAGGCCGAGCACGAACTCGGTGCCACGCCCCGGGCTCGGCAGATCGACCACCGTGACCGGCGTGCCCGCTTCGGAAGCAGTGTCGATGTTCGGCTCGTTCAGCACCAGCCCGGCGCGCAGCAACTGATCGAGCGGCCAGTGCGGCTCCGGCTGACCATTGGCGGCCGCCTGCGCAACACCCAGGCTGCCCGCGTCCGAGCCGATTCGCCACACCACCGGCCGGCCGTTTTCCCAGCCGTTCTGACGCAGATAATTCGCGACGCTGCCGATCGCATCGGCATCGCTCGTGCGCAGATCGATGCGCTTGTTGCCCTCGTAGTCGACCGCGTACTGGACGATGCTGCTCGGCAGGAACTGCGGAATGCCGATCGCGCCCGTGTACGAGCCGAGCACCGTGTTCGGGTCGATCTGCGAGTCGCGCGTCCACACCAGGTAGTCTTCGAGATTCTTGCGGAAGGTCGCCTGGCGGTCCGCGCGATTCGCGGTGTTCGGATAATCGAAGCTCAGCGTGGTGAGCGCATCGAGCACGCGAAAGTTACCCATGTAGCGACCGTAGATCGTCTCGACGCCGATGATGCCGACGATCATCTCGGGCGGCACGCCGAACTCCTGATAAGCGCGCTGCAGCGTGGCCCGGTTCTCGCTCCAGAACTGCACGCCGGCATTGACGCGCACCGGGTCGAGGAAGCGCGCCTGATACGCGCGCCAGTTCTTGATCGAAGGCGTCGGTGACGGGGTGACGAGCTTCACCGCGGTCGCCGAGTAGCTGACGCCGGTGAACAGCGCGTGCAGCGATGCTTCGTCGAAATCGTAGCGCGCGACCATCTCGTTGATGAACGCATCGACGTTCGCGTTGTGCGCATAGCGCTGCGGAATGATCTCTTCCTCGAACGTTTGCCCTTGTGGTACCGGCTGCTGCGGCTGGCTCTGCGCGACCTGCACCGGCGCTTTCTTCGTGGCGCGTTGCGCGCTTGCGGGACTTGCTGCGATGAACATGCACGATGCGACGCTCAGTGAGGCGGCGAGGGTGCCGAGGCGAAGCCGGTTGCGTGGGGATCGTGCGGACAGAGCAAGCTTGACGGTCATGGTGAGCAGTGGGCGCGATGCGTGAAAGGCTGGAAGCAGTCGGAAAGCGGCAGGAACGAAACGGCGAATAACGGGTCGGGGAAGTATACCCGACGGCTTTCGCAAAACCGTGCCGATTCAGCGACAGCGGCGTCGTGTGGTAACTTGACGAATCCAGGCGCGCGGGAGCGCGCGCCGCTCGACGGAGACACGCCGCGCGCACAGTCCATGCGCCGCGCCGTAGAAGAGACGCACAACACAAACTATGGCAACAGGCTTCTATTCCCACGCCGACTGTCTGCTGCACGACATGGGGCAGTGGCATCCAGAGTGTCCCGCGCGCCTGCAGGCGATCGAGGATCAACTGATCGCGAGCCGCATTGACGCGCTGATCGAGCGCGTGTCGCCGCCGCTCGTCGACGAGGCCGCGCTGCTGCGCGTGCACACGCGGGCGCACGTCGACTACATCCGTGGCCGCGCGCCCGTCGAAGGCATCGCCGAAATCGATCCCGACACGGCGATGAACCCGCACACCTGGCAGGCCGCGCTGCGCGCGGCGGGCGCGGCCGTTGCCGCCACCGACGCGGTGATCGAAGGCCGTTACGACAACGCGTTCTGCAGCGTACGGCCGCCGGGTCATCACGCCGAGCCGGCGCGCGCGATGGGCTTCTGCTTCTTCAACAACGTCGCGATCGCCGCGCGCCACGCGCTCGACGTGCATGGCCTCGCGCGCGTCGCCATCATCGACTTCGACGTGCATCACGGCAACGGTACCGAGGCCGCGTTCTCGGGCGACCCGCGGGTACTGATGTGCAGCATCTTCCAGCACCCGTTCTATCCGTTCACTGGCGCCGACAACCAGGCGTCCAACATGTGCAACGTGCCGATGCCGGCGCGCTCGAACGGCATGGCCGTGCGCGAAGCGGTCGACATGCTGTGGTTGCCGCGCCTGCACGAGTTCAGGCCGGAGATGCTGTTCATCTCGGCCGGCTTCGACGCGCATCGCGAGGACGACCTCGGCAACATGGGCCTCGTCGAAGACGATTACGCGTGGATCACCGACCAGGTGCGCGAAATCGCGAGGCGCTACGCACGCGGGCGCATCGTTAGTTGTCTGGAGGGCGGCTATAACCTGTCGGCGCTCGGACGCAGTGTGGTCGCGCACGTGCGGTCGCTGGCGGAGATTTGAGCGGCCCGAAAGCCAGCGAGCGAAGATCGACATTCACGCACCGAGGAGCGAGCCATGAACGCCAGCCCTGCCAACACCGGCGACGCGTCGCTGGTCACGATCGAACCCGACGCTTATCGCGTGGCGGGCGTCGTGTGCGTGACGATGAACCGGCCCGAAGCGTTCAACGCGCTGTCCGAAGCGCTGTTCGACGAACTGCAGCAGACGCTGACGGGGATCGCGAAGACCGATGCCCGCGTGGTCGTGATCGCCGGCGCGGGCCGCGCGTTCTGCGCGGGGCACGACCTCAAGGAGATGCGCGCGGCGCCGTCGCTCGCGTACTACCAGCAGCTGTTCGCGCGCTGCACGAAGCTGATGATGACGATCCAGCGCATGCCGCAGCCGGTGATCGCGCGCGTGCACGGCATCGCGACCGCGGCCGGCTGCCAGCTCGTCGCAATGTGCGATCTCGCGGTCGCTGCGGATACCGCGCGGTTCGCCGTGTCGGGCGTGAACCTCGGATTGTTCTGTGCGACGCCATCGGTGCCGCTGTCGCGCAACCTGTCGCGCAAGGCCGCGCTCGAAATGCTGCTGACCGGCGATTTCATCGACGCCGCCGAAGCGCGCAAACAGGGGCTCGTGAACCGCCTCGCCCCAGCCGATGCGCTCGACGACGAAGTCGCGCGGCTCGCCGCGAGCATCTGCGCGAAGCCGGTCGAAGCGGTCAGCGCGGGCAAGGACCTGTTCTACCGGCAGCTTGAAATGGGCATCGAAGCCGCGTACCAGCTCGCCGGGCAGACGATGGCGTGCAACATGATGGACGAATCGGCGCTCGAAGGCGTGCAGGCGTTCATCGACAAACGCGCGCCGCAGTGGAAGCGCTAGTCGACGACTGCCAGCGCTGCATCTGCTCAACGCCGTCCCGCCGCCCGCATTTCGATCCACTCGACCAACGCCTCGATCACCCGATCGCGATCGAGATCGTTCATCGTCTCGTGATAGCTGCCCTCGTAGAGCGCGAGCGTCTTGTCGGGCGAGCCAGCGTGTTCGCCGAACGCGCGGCTGCCGTCAGGCTCGGTCAGTTTGTCGTCGGTGCCGTGAAACACGAGCAGCGGCATGCGCAGCCCCGCGCGACCGCGTTCGATGCGCGCCATCGCGAGCAGCAGCTCGGCGCCCGTGCGCGCCGGAATCGCGTCGTGATGCACAAGCGGATCATTGCGGTTGGCATTGACCACCGGCTGAAGGCGCGACAGCAGCGCGGGGTCGATCTTCATCGCCGGGAATCCCGGGTAGGCCCGGCTGATCAGCTGGCTTAGCGCGAGCATCCACTTGGGGACGTCGCGTCCCGGCGCGAGGGCGGGGCTCGACAGGATCAGGCCACTCAGCCGCCGGCCGCTCGCGTCGAGGCGCTCGATCGCATACAGCGCCGCCACCGCGCCACCCATGCTGTGACCCATCAGGAATAACGGCGCGCAGCTTTGCGCGGCGGCGTCGAGCAGCGCCTGCGCATCGAGCAGGTAGTCGTCGAAGCGTTTCACATAGGCGCGCTTACCGGGCGCGTGGCCGTGACCGCGCAGATCGATCGCGACGAGCTCGATGCCCGACGCGTTCAGCCGGCCCGCGACGGCGGCGTAACGGCCGGCATGTTCGGCGAGACCGTGCAGCAGCGCGACCGTCGCGCGTGTCGGTCCGCTCGGCTGCCAGCGGTATAGCGGCAACGCGATGCCGTCGCCGGTCATGACCGACGCGCGCTGCGGCGCGTCTTTATTGAGACTGCCGGCGCTCGCGCGCACGGTGTGGCTCGGGGAAGTCTGCATAGCGGCGGCCTGCGCTGAAGGAGATGGACCGATCATAGTCGGAGTGGCTCGGGGCGCGCGTGCCGTGTAGTAAAGCGCGGCTCTAATGCCCTGAAGTTATGAAAAGACCGGAATTGATTATTAAAGGGTATGACGTCCCTGCGGTAGAATGGCGACCTCAAATCCCAATAATAGAAACGGCGGCCGCTTGCCGGGAGCACCGTGCTCGCCGGCAGCCTCCGCCGTTTTCGTTTGTCCATGATCGAAATACGCAATGTTTCTCAGCGGTTTGTCGGGCCCCGGGGCTGGGTCGAGGCGCTGCACAACGTCAATCTGACGATTCCAGCGGGCGAGGTGTTCGGCATCATCGGCCGCAGCGGCGCGGGCAAGAGCACGCTCGTGCGCACCCTCAATCTGCTGACGCGCCCATCCGAGGGCAACATCCTCGTCAACGGCCGCGATTTGACGACGTTGCCGGCCGCGCAATTGCGCGACGCGCGTCGCGAAATCGGCATGATCTTCCAGCACTTCAATCTGTTGTCGTCGCGCACCGTGTATCAGAACGTCGCATTGCCGCTCGAGTTGGCCGGCATGAAGCGCGACGAAATCGAGGCGAACGTGCTGCCGCTGCTCGACCTCGTCGGTCTGTCGGCTCAGAAGGACCGCTATCCGGCGCAGATCAGCGGCGGCCAGAAGCAGCGCGTGGGTATCGCGCGTGCGCTCGCGAGCAAGCCGAAGGTGTTGCTGTCGGACGAGGCGACCTCCGCGCTCGACCCCGAGACCACCCGCGCGATCCTCGATCTGCTCAAGCGCATCAATCGCGAACTGAACCTGACGATCGTGCTGATCACGCACCAGATGGACGTCATCAAGCAGGTCTGCGATCGCGTCGCGGTGCTCGACGCGGGCCGTGTCGTCGAAGAGGGTAAGGTGATCGACGTGTTCCTGCAGCCGCGCCATGAAGTCACGCGCGCGCTGATCGGCGACGTGATCGCGCAGGAGCTGCCGCCCGCAATGAAGGCGCGCGTCGCGCAGCGGCTGAAGACCGGCAGCGGCCATCTGCTGCGCCTCGCGTTCACCGGTTCGGGCGTCGATCAGCCGATTCTGTCGGAGACGATTCGCCGCTACGAGCTCGACTTCAACATCTTGCACGGCCAGATCGACGAGATCCAGGGGCAGGCGTTCGGCTCGCTGGCGGTGCTCGCGGGCGGCGATCCGGCCAAGGTCGCGCAGGCGATCACGTTTCTGCGCGAGCAGGGTGTCGTAGTGGAGGAGCTCTCGCATGTTGAGTGAAATGTTCGATATGTTCGTCCAGTCGTTCTGGGAGACGCTCATCATGGTGGGCATCTCCGGACTGATCGGCGCTGTGGTCGGCGTGCCGCTCGGCGTGCTGCTGTATCTGACCGACCGCCAGGGCGTGCTCGAAAACGTCGCGTTGAATCGCGTGATGGGCGTGGTCGTCAATGCGGTGCGCTCGACGCCGTTCATCATTCTGCTGGTCGCCGTCATTCCGTTTACGCGGCTGGTCGTCGGTTCGTCGATCGGCACCGCGGCCGCGATCGTGCCGCTGACGATCGCCGCGGCGCCGTTCATCGCGCGCCTGGTCGAAACGGCGCTGCGCGAGGTTGATCGCGGGCTCATCGAGGCGGCCCAGGCGATGGGCGCGACCACCCGCCAGATCGTCTTCAAGGTGCTGCTGCCGGAATCGCTGCCGGGCGTGGTCGCCGGTTTGACGATCACCTTCGTGTCGCTGGTCGGCTATTCGGCGATGGCCGGCGCGATCGGCGGCGGCGGTCTTGGCGACTTCGGCATCCGCTACGGCTATCAGCGCTTCCTGCCACAAGTGATGCTCGCGGTCGTGCTGATTCTGATCGTGTTCGTGCAACTCGTGCAGTCGTTTGGGGACTGGCTCGTGCGTCGTTTGAGCCACAAATAAACAAGGGCGTTCTGAAGCCCGCCAATAGAGATTCGCAAAAAGGTCCATCATGCAACGTCGCTTCATTCTCAAGCTGGCCGCCGTGATCGGCGCGGCAACGCTGTTCGCCACCGCCGGGGCGCATGCCGAAGACACGATCAAGGTCGGCGTCACCGGCGGCCCGCACGCGCAGATCATGGACGTCGTGAAGACGGTCGCCGCGAAGAATGGCCTGAACATCAAGATCGTCGAATTTTCCGATTACGTGCAGCCGAACGCGGCGCTTGCGAGCGGCGATCTGGACGCGAACAGCTACCAGCACGCCCCATACTTGCAGGCGCAGGTGAAAGATCGTGGCTACAAGCTGATCCGTATCGCCGATACGGTCACCTACCCGATGGGGATCTACTCGAAGAAGATCAAGTCGCTCACCGAACTGCAACGGGGCGCGAAGATCGCGGTGCCGAACGACCCGACCAATGGTGCCCGCGCGCTTCTGTTGCTGCAGAAGCAGGGTGTGCTGAAGCTTCGCGCCGATGCGGGGCTGAGGGCGACGCCGCTGGATGTCGTCGACAATCCGAAGAAACTGAAGATCGTCGAACTCGACGCGGCACAGATTCCGCGTTCGCTGGGCGATGTCGACGCCGCCGCGATCAATACCAACTTCGCGATGGAAGCGGGCCTCAAGCCGAAGCAGGACGCCATCGCAATCGAAGACCCGAAGGGTCCGTACGTGAACGTGATCGCGATTCGTGACGCGGACAAGAACAAGCCGTGGGTCGCGAAGCTCGTCGCGGCGTACCACTCGCCGCAAGTGAAGCAGTTCGTTGACAGCAAATTCGGCGGCTCGGTGATCACCTCCTGGTGATGTAACCGTCAACGAACCTCGCAGGACACGACGGCAATGCGAAATTAGAGGTCCGAGTCGGAACCCGGGGTTGTCTCCCGGGTTTTTTGGAGATTAAAATAGAACGATCGTTCGATATTGCCGTCACGCCGCTGAGGAGCGATATCCTCGCGCAAAGCGCCCGCGACACGGTTGTCGTAAGGGCAGTCGCTATAATGTTCGTCTGGTTGACGTATTCGTAACTTTGGAGCGTGTGCATGAAAATTCTGGTGCCAGTGAAAAGAGTGGTCGACTACAACGTCAAAGTCCGCGTGAAATCGGACGGGACGGGCGTCGACATTGCGAACGTGAAAATGTCGATGAACCCGTTCGACGAAATCGCGGTGGAAGAAGCCGTGCGCCTGAAGGAAGCGGGCGTCGCGACCGAGGTGATCGCCGTGTCGGCCGGTGTGACGCAGGCGCAGGAAACGCTGCGCACCGCGCTTGCGATCGGCGCGGACCGCGCGATCCTGATCGAATCGAACGAAGACCTGCAGCCGCTTGCAGTCGCGAAGCTGCTCAAGGCACTGGTCGACAGGGAGCAGCCGCAGCTGGTGATCCTCGGCAAGCAGGCCATCGACGACGACTCCAACCAGACCGGCCAGATGCTCGCCGCGCTCGCGAATCTGCCGCAGGCGACGTTCGCGTCGAAGGTGGTCGTCGCGGACGGCAAGGCAATGGTGTCGCGTGAAGTGGACGGCGGCGCGGAAACACTGTCGCTGACGCTGCCCGCTGTGGTTACCACCGATCTGCGCCTGAACGAGCCGCGCTACGTGACGCTGCCGAACATCATGAAGGCGAAAAAGAAGCCGCTGGAAACGCTCAAGCCCGAGGAGCTCGGCGTCGATGTCACGCCGCGTCTGAAGACGCTGAAAGTCGCCGAGCCGCCGAAGCGCTCCGCCGGTGTGAAGGTGCCGGACGTGAAGACGCTGGTCGAGAAGCTGAAGAGCGAAGCCAAGGTGCTGTGAGGAGACCCAAGAAATGACGAACCTGGTAATTGCAGAACACGACAATGCGTCGATCAAGGCCGCGACGCTGAACACTATCGCCGCGGCACAGAAGATCGGCGGTGATATTCACGTGCTGGTCGCGGGTCACAACGCGCAGGCGGCGGCCGACGCCGCAGCGCAGATCGCAGGCGTTTCGAAGGTGCTGCTTGCCGACGCGCCGCAACTCGCCGCGGGCCTCGCGGAAAACGTCGAAGCAACGGTGCTGACGCTGGTGCAAGATGCGGCGAAGCACTACACGCACATCCTCGCGCCGGCCAGCGCCTACGGCAAGAATATCGCGCCGCGTATCGCCGCGAAGCTCGACGTCGCGCAGATCAGCGACATCACGGCCGTGGATAGCGCCGACACGTTCGAGCGTCCGATCTACGCGGGCAACGCGATCGCGACGGTTCAGTCTCAAGATCCGGTCAAGGTCATCACCGTGCGCTCGACGGGCTTCGACGCGGTCGCCGCCGTTGGCGGCAGCGCAGCGGTCGAGAAGATCGAAGCGGCAGCCGACGCCGGCATCTCGCAGTTCGTGAGCCGCGAAGTGACGAAGCTCGATCGTCCGGAACTGACGAGCGCGAAGATCATCGTGTCGGGTGGCCGGGGTCTGGGCAGCGGCGAGAACTACACGAAGGTGCTGGAACCGCTGGCCGACAGGCTCGGCGCGGCGCTCGGCGCCTCGCGCGCGGCCGTCGACGCGGGCTTCGTGCCGAACGACTATCAGGTCGGCCAGACGGGCAAGATCGTCGCGCCGCAACTGTACGTCGCGGTCGGCATCTCGGGTGCGATCCAGCACCTCGCGGGCATGAAGGACTCGAAGGTCATCGTCGCGATCAACAAGGACGAAGAAGCGCCGATTTTCAGCGTCGCCGATTACGGTCTCGTTGGCGATCTGTTCGCCGTCGTGCCGGAGCTCGTGAGCGAACTCGGCTAAGCGCCGCGGCGACTGTCACGACTGTCACAAGTCGCCGACAGCAAGCGAAGGGCGCAGGACCGACCGAGTCCCGCGCCCTTTTTTCATATCAAGGGAGGAGAACCGAAATGAGCTATACGGCGCCCATCAAGGACATGCTGTTCGTGATGAAAGAACTGGCCGGACTCGAAGACATCGCGAAGCTGCCCGGCTTCGAAGACGCGAGCATCGACACGGCGCGGGCCGTGCTCGACGAATCCGCGAAACTGTGCGGCGAAGTGCTCGCGCCGCTGAACGTCGACGGCGATCGCAATCCGAGCAGCTGGAAGGATGGCGTCGTCACCGCGACGCCCGGTTTCAGGGACGCGTTCCGCCAGTTCGCCGAGGGCGGCTGGCAGGGCGTGCAGCATCCGCTCGACTATGAAGGGCAGGGACTGCCGAAGCTGATCGGGACGCCGTGCGTCGAAATGCTCAACGCGTCGAATCTGTCGTTCGCGTTGTGTCCATTACTGACCGACGGCGCGATCGAAGCGCTATTGACCGCCGGCAGCGAAACGCAGAAACAGACCTTCGTGCCGAAGCTGATCTCAGGCGTTTGGACCGGCACGATGAACCTGACCGAGCCGCAGGCCGGCTCCGATCTCGCGATGGTGCGCACGCGCGCCGAGCCGCAGGGCGACGGTTCGTTCAAGCTGTTCGGCACGAAGATATTCATTACGTGGGGCGAGCACGACATGGCGAAGAACATCGTCCATCTGGTACTCGCGCGTACGCCGAACGCGCCCGAAGGCGTGAAGGGCATCTCGCTGTTTCTGGTGCCGAAGTTTCTCGTCAACGAGAACGGCTCGCTAGGTGAGCGCAACGACGTGCATTGCGTGTCGATCGAACACAAGCTCGGCATCAAGGCTAGCCCGACCGCCGTGCTGCAGTTCGGCGATCACGGCGGCGCGCTCGGTCAGCTGATCGGCGAAGAAAATCGCGGCCTCGAATACATGTTCATCATGATGAACGCGGCGCGTTTCGCGGTGGGGATGCAGGGCGTCGGCATATCGGATCGCGCTTACCAGAAGGCGGTTGCCTACGCGAAAGATCGCGTGCAGAGCCGTCCGGTGGATGGCTCCGCGAAACAGTCTGTGGCGATCATCCAGCACCCGGACGTGCGCCGCATGCTCGCGACGATGCGCAGCCTCACCGAGGCGTCGCGCGCGCTCGCGTACGTCGCGGCCTCGCATTGCGACGTCGCGCATCGGCATCCGGACGAGGCGACGCGTGCGAAGCATCAGTCGATCTACGAATACCTGGTGCCGATCGTCAAGGGCTGGAGCACGGAACTGTCGGTCGATGTCGCGAGCCTCGGCGTGCAGGTGCATGGCGGCATGGGCTTCATCGAGGAAACCGGCGCCGCGCAGTACTACCGCGACGCGCGCATTCTGCCGATCTACGAAGGCACGACCGCGATTCAGGCCAACGACTTGATCGGTCGCAAGACGCTGCGCGACGGCGGCAAGGTCGCGAGGGAGCTGCTTGCTGGCATCGCCGAAACGGTGGAAGCGCTTGGCGCGCAGCAGGGCGCGGCATTCGCGTCGATGCAGATGCAACTCGCGCAGGGCCAGCGCGCGCTCGGCGCGGTCGTCGATTTCGTCGTCGCGAATGCGAAGGGCGATCCCAATGCGGTGTTCGCGGGCAGCGTGCCCTATCTGAAGCTCGCGGGCATCGTGTTAGGCGGCTGGCAGATGGCGCGTGCGCAGCTTGCCGCGGCGACCAGGCGCGACGAGGATCCCGCGTTTCACGATGCCAAGATCGCGACCGCGCGGTTTTACGCCGAACATGTGCTGCCGCAGGCGGCGGCGCTCGAAGTGGCGATCGTCAGCGCGAGGGGAGGCGAGGGCGTGCTGGCATTGTCGGAAGATCAGTTCTGAGCATGCGTCGATGCCGGCCGCGATCGCGGTAGCACGTTGAAAAGCCAACGGCGCCTCGCGAGGCGCCGTTGGCTTTTTGCTGCTGCAGTTTGTTGCGGGCTGCGCTGTGGCTGAGGCCGCGTCAGCGTACGTACACGAACTCACGCATAGGCCGGCCGATGCTCGCCCACGGTTTCGCCAAGATAGCGATGCACCGACAGGTCGTCCGCGCGAATCGCCGGCTGCCTGCCCGACATCAGGTCGGCGAGCAGTTGACCGGAGCCGCACGACATCGTCCAGCCGAGCGTGCCGTGGCCGGTGTTCAGGAACAGGTTCGGCACCGGCGTGCGGCCGACGATCGGCGTGCCGTCCGGCGTCATCGGTCGCAGACCGGTCCAGAACGTCGCGTTGGCCGTGTCGCCGCCGCCCGGGAAAAGGTCGTTCACAGAAAGCTCAAGCGTCTCGCGGCGCGCCTGGCGCAGCGACTTGTCGACGCCGACGATTTCAGCCATGCCGCCGACGCGAATCCGGTCGTCGAAGCGCGTAATTGCAATCTTGTACGTCTCGTCGAGCACGGTGGACACCGGCGCGGCAGCCGCGTTGACGATCGGTGCGGTAATCGAATAGCCCTTCAGCGGATAGACCGGGATCTTCACGATGCCATCGAGGAAGCGCGTCGAATACGAACCGAGCGCGACCACGAACGAATCCGCGCGCACCAGCTCGCCGCCGCACTGCACGCCGGCGATGCGGCCGCCCGCCATCGCGAGCGCGTCGATCGACGTGTTGTAGCGGAACTTGACGCCCAGCTCCTCGACGAGCGCCGCGAGGCGCGTCGTGAACATCTGGCAGTCGCCGGTTTCGTCGCCGGGCAGGCGCAGGCCACCGGTCAGCTTGTGCGACACCGCGCCGAGCGCCGGCTCGGCCCTCGCGAGTTCATCGGCCGTCAGCAGCTCGTATCGCACGTTGGCTTCCTGAAGCACGGCGATGTCTTTCGCGGCGCCGTCGAACTGCTGCTGCGTGCGGAACACCTGCAACGTGCCGCCGGTGCGGCCCTCGTACTGGATGCCGGTGTCGGCGCGCAGCGCCTGCAGGCAGTCGCGGCTGTATTCGGCGAGCCGCACCATGCGGCCCTTGTTCACCGCATAGCGCGATGCGGTGCAGTTCTGCAGCATCTGCCACATCCATTGCAACTGGAACGCGGTGCCGTCAAGGCGGATTGCGAGCGGCGCGTGCTTCTGGAACATCCACTTGAGCGCCTTCAGCGGCACGCCGGGCGCGGCCCACGGCGACGCATAGCCGGGCGAGATCTGGCCCGCGTTGGCGAAGCTGGTTTCCAGCGCTGGGCCAGCCTCGCGATCGATGACGGTCACTTCGTGACCGGCGCGCGCGAGGTAATACGCACTCGTCACGCCGACGACGCCACTGCCCAAAACGACGACTCGCATAGCTGCTCCAGGTATTCCAGAATTGAGTGAGGGCAAGGAATTCGTCGCAGGCTTCGATCTGATTCGATTCAACGAGCTGCAACCGAAGGTGAAATGCCGTTTGCCCAGTGATAACCGCTATACTATTAACAGTCAGGCAGTTTTTGTTATCGTATTTTCATCGCTTTTAGAAAAAACACCATGCGTATCCAGCGCCAGCCCGTGCGGGCTCTCGACAAGCTAGATCACAAGATCCTGCGGCTGCTGCAGCAGGACGGCCGTATGGCGATGAAGGACCTGGCGGAGCGGGTCGGACTGTCGGTGACGCCGTGCATCGAACGCGTCAAGCGGATGGAGCGCGACGGCGTGATCATCGGCTACTACGCGCGCGTGAACCCGGCGGAGTTGGGCGCGGCGTTGCTCGTGTTCGTCGAGATCACGCTCGATCACAAGAGCGGCAACATGTTCGACCAGTTCCGGCGCGAGGTGCAGAAGATCCCCGAGGTGCTCGAGTGCCACCTCGTGTCGGGCGATTTCGACTATCTGATCAAGGCGCGCATCGGCGAAATGGCCGACTACCGCAAATTGCTCGGCGACATCCTGCTACAGCTGCCCGGCGCGGTGCAGTCGAAGAGCTATGTGGTGATGGAGGAAGTCAAGGAGACGCTGATGATCCCGGTGGCCGAGTAAGCGCCTATTCACTGGCAGGGCTGATCCGCGCATCCCGCGAGCAAACAGGTGCTCGACAAACCGCGTAAATACTGTATATTTATACAGGTATTTCGCGCCGTTTCTCGCCGCTTCTTTTGGCGCTTCCTGTTTGCGTTTGCTTGCGTGGCCCGCCGTGAATGACCCCGACACCTCTGACATTCCCGAATTTCCGATCGCGCCACCAGCGCCTCGCAAGGGGCGCGGAGCGGTCACGAACCTGCAAGGCCGCTACGAAGTCGACCAGCGCGAGGCCGTCGACGACGGCTGGCAGACGGCCGACGAAGACGGCGAGCTGAAGGTCCTGCGCACACAGGTGTTCGAGGAACGGGCGAAAACGATCCTCACGCGCAACGCGTCGCCGGACATTCCGTTTAATGTTTCGCTGAATCCGTATCGCGGCTGCGAGCACGGCTGCATCTATTGCTTCGCGCGGCCCACGCACAGCTATCTGGGCTTGTCACCGGGGCTCGATTTCGAGAGCCGTATCTACGCGAAGATCAACGCGCCGGAACTGCTCATGCGGGAGCTGTCGAAGAAATCCTATGTGCCGGAGCCGATCGCACTCGGCGTCGCGACCGACGCGTGGCAACCGGCCGAACGTGACCTCCGTCTTACGCGTCGCGTGATCGAGGTGCTCAGCGAGCGAAACCACCCGTTCGCGGCGATCACCAAATCGTCGCTGATCGAGCGCGACATCGACCTGCTCGCGCCGATGGCGGAGCGCGGGCAATTCATGGCGGCGATCACCATTACCACGCTGGACGCCGACATCGCGCGCACGCTCGAACCGCGCGCGGCCACGCCGTCGCGCCGGCTGCGAACGATCCGTACGCTGAGCGAGGCGGGCATTCCGGTCGGCGTCAGCATCGCGCCGGTGATCCCGTTCGTCACCGAGCCGGACATGGAACGCGTGCTCGAAACGTGCGCGGAAGCGGGCGCCACCAGCGCGAGCTATATCGTGCTGCGGCTGCCATGGGAGGTCGCGCCGCTGTTCAAGGATTGGCTGAGCGCACATTTCCCGGATCGGGCCGAGCGCGTGATGAGCCGCGTGCGCGACATGCGGGGCGGCAAGGATTACGACTCGTCGTTCTCGACCCGCATGAAGGGAGAGGGCATATGGGCGGATCTGCTCCGGCAGCGCTTTCACAAGGCGGTGCGCCGTTTGGGGCTGAATGGACGCGAGCGCGGCATTCTCGACATGTCGCAGTTCCGCCGGATCGAGCCGCCGCACCCGGAGCAGGTGAGCGCACAGGCGCGCGGCAATTCACAACTGAGGCTTTTCTAGTGCGCGGGAACGCCTGCTGGTCCCGTGACGGGGGTTTACTGCGAAATCGCCTTGGCAGCTTCGATCTGGCTTTCGAAGTAGGTCTGGAACGCGAGCGCGAGACCGGTCATCAGCAGAAACGCACCGATCAGCAGCGAAAAGATCACGACGAAAATCACCGCCCAGCCGGAGCGGCTTTTGCGTTGCGTGTAGGCGTTGAATTGCGCATCCCATTTCTGATCCGGACGCAGGCCGTAGACGAGCGCCGCCAGAAAAGCGGCAAACAGGGAGACCGCGCCAATCGACGCGAGCACCCAGCCGAGGATCGACGCGCGCTCGGTCGCGATCAGCAGCATCACGCCAGGAACGCCGATCAGCGTGCCGACCAGATGCGCCCAGCCGTAGATGTCCCGCGTGCCGTACAGATAGAAGCGGTGCGCGCCGAGGCTGCCGAACAGGAGCGCCAGCGCGGCGGTGAGCGTCTTCGATCTGAAGCGCGGGGAAGTCGAGGCAATGGTGGACATGAGCGCGTGGGCAGTGTGGCAGGCGGTCGAAAGGCGCGCCGTGGGGCGCGGACCGACGCGCATTCTACGCCTGTGGCGGGCGCGCGGTCACATGGAGGGCGGACGCCCGAGCTGAAAACGGCGCGGCGGGACGCGTCAGACTCGATTCGCAGCGAATCCAGAGATTCAGCCGGATATGCATGCATCCGCACGCTACGGCGCCGAGTACGTGACGCGATAGATCGCGCCGCCAGTATCGTCGCTGATCAGTAGTGAACCGTCTGGCAGCGGCAGCACGTCGGCGGGGCGCCCCCAGACTGATTCGCCGGGTTGTAGCCAGCCTTCGGCAAAGACTTGCTGGCGCGCGTGGTTGCCGTCCGGGTCGGTGATCACGCGCACGACCCGGTAGCCGACTTTCTTGCTGCGGTTCCACGAGCCGTGCTCGGCGATGAAGATGTTGTTGCGGTAGTCGGCCGGAAACATCGGGCCGTCGTAGAAGCGCATGCCAAGCGCCGCCACGTGTGCGCCAAGCTTGGCCACCGGCGGTGTGAATTCGCTGCACGAATGATCCTTGCCGAATTCGGGATCGAGCGTGTCGCCGCCGTGACAGTACGGAAAGCCGAAATTCATGCCGACCCGCGGCGCGCGGTCGAGCTTGTCGCTCGGAATATCGTCGCCGAGCAGATCGCGACCGTTGTCGGTGAACCACAGTTCGTGCGTGACTGGATGCCACGCGAAGCCGACCGAATTGCGGATGCCGCGCGCGACGACCTCGTAGTGACTACCGTCCGGGTCCATGCGGCCAATCAGCGCAAAGCGGTCCGGATCTTTCTGGCAAATGTTGCATGGCGCGCCTTGCGGCACATACAGCTTGCCATCCGGGCCGAATGCGATGAATTTCAAGCCGTGATGCGTCTGCGTCGGCAGCTTGTCGGTGACGATGATGGGTTTGGGCGGATCGTTCAGGTGCGCGTCGATCGCATCGAAGCGCACGATTTTCGACACGGCCGACACATACAGTGCGCCGTCGCGCCACGCGACACCGGCTGGCGTCTCCAGCCCGGACCCGATCACGTGGCGGCCCGTCGCGCGGCCGCTGTGCAGCTCGAGCGCATAGACGTGCCCATCCAGGCTGCCGACATAAAGAATGCCTTTGGGCGACAGCGTCATCGCACGCGCGCCCGGCACGTCATCCGACAGCACCTCGATGTGAAAGCTCGGCGGCAGCCTGATTTTCTCGGTGGGCAGCGCAGCGTTTGCCGTCAACGCCGGTGCAGCGAGCAACGCGGCCGCTGCCACGCGTAGAATCCGGCTCTGCGCCGGGCGGCCAAGTCCGGCAAAGCGCCGGAAAAACACATAAAGAACGGACAGAAATGGGAGGTTCGGCTGGCGTTGCACACGCGCTCCTTCAGGTAATGCGGGCGTTTGGGCGGGTTCGTGCACCTCTCGTGGAAGGTCGGCGTAGCCCCGTTCCGCAGTTTATCCCGGTAAGTGTTTGTTATGGCGTCAGTTTCCCGCTATAATCGCGTGTTTCAGTCGTTCCGAACCCCGGTTTTCAAGGATTCTAGTATGGTCATCATCCGCTTGGCTCGTGGCGGCTCCAAGAAGCGCCCGTTCTACAACATCGTCGCCACCGACTCGCGCAGCCGTCGTGACGGCCGCTTCATCGAGCGCGTCGGTTTCTACAACCCGGTCGCTACGAAGGGCGAGTCCCTGCGTATTGCTCAGGATCGCCTGACGTACTGGCAAGGCGTTGGCGCGCAACTGTCGCCGACCGTCGCACGTCTCGTGAAGGAAGCGCAAGCGGCGCAGCCGGCTGCTTGATATGGCGGCCCGCATGTGTATCGTCGTCGGTTCGGCCGGCGGCTCACGCAACTCGTGTGAGCAGTCCGATGCGCAAGTTGTTTTACTGAAGCAGACGCCAAGGCAGGCTGCGAAGTTGTTGTCGAGGTTATTCGATGTCTGAGCGTGATTCCGACGGTTCTGGTCGCGCCAAGGCAGCTTCCCGCGCAAAGGCGTCTGGTCAGGCGTCGTTCGGCGCCTTCGTCCGCAAGTCGGCCGAACGTACCGACGGCGAGGCGAAAGAGGCGGAAGTCAATGCCGCGAACGCCGGGTCCGAAGCTGCAGAAATGCGCATCGAAACGGCGGCAAGCTGGCCGGCCGATGCGGTCGAGGTCGGCGCAATCGTCGACGCTTATGGTCTCAAAGGCTGGGTCAAGGTAGCCGCGCACGCGGATGCCGGGCAGGGCGGCGACGCCTTGCTGAGCGCGAAGCGCTGGTGGCTGCTGAAAGGCCAGGAGCGCAAATCGGCGCCGTCCTTGCAGGCCAAAACGCACACCGACAGCGTGGTCGCCCGTTTGGGTGGCATCGCTGACCGCGATGTTGCGCTGGCTTTGCGAGGCTCTCGCGTGTACGTAAGCCGTAGTGAATTTCCGGCGCTAGAAGCCGACGAATTCTACTGGGTCGATCTGATCGGCCTGGAAGTGGTGACTGTCGCCGGGCTCAACCTTGGCAAGGTCGCCAGCATGATCGACAACGGCGCGCAATCGGTGCTGCGCGTCGAGTATCCGGCTACCGATAAAAACGGCAAACCGGTCGCAGGCGAGCGCTTGATCCCGTTCGTCGGCGTCTTTGTCAAAACGGTGGACCAGGCGGCAAAGCAGATCGTCGTCGACTGGGAAGCTGACTATTGAAATCTTTCGTTGAATGGGGAGAGCGATGCAGTTCGATGTCGTGACGCTCTTTCCAGAAATGTTCCGCGCGCTGACTGACTGGGGCATCACCAGTCGGGCCGCGAAGCAGCAGCGCTATGAGTTGCGTACATGGAATCCGCGCGATTTCACGACCGACAACTACCGCACAATCGACGATCGCCCGTACGGCGGCGGCCCCGGCATGGTCATGTTGGCCCGGCCGTTGGAAGACGCGATCAGTGCAGCGAAAGCGGCGCAGTTGGAGCAGGGCATCGGCGCGTCGCGGGTCGTGATGATGTCACCGCAAGGCGCCACGCTGAATCACGAGCGCGTGATGAAATTCGCGGCCGAACCCGGTCTGATCCTGTTGTGCGGGCGTTACGAAGCGATTGACCAGCGTTTGCTCGACCGTGTCGTCGACGACGAAGTCAGCCTCGGCGACTTCGTGCTGTCGGGCGGCGAGTTGCCCGCGATGGCATTGATGGATGCGGTCGTGCGTCAGTTGCCCGGCGTGCTGAACGACTCGCAGTCGGCAGTGCAGGATAGTTTCGCCGACGTGGTGCTCGATTGTCCGCACTACACGCGTCCCGAGGAATACGAGGGCGTACGGGTGCCTGATGTGCTGCTCGGCGGCCATCACGCGGAAATCGAAGCGTGGCGGCGGCGCGAAGCATTGCGCAACACGTTGAACAAACGGCCGGATCTGATCGTGAAGGCCAGAAAGAACAGAATGCTGAGCCGTGCCGACGAGGCGTGGCTCGCAAGTCTCGCGAAGGAAGAGCCAGAGGCCTGAGGCCTTGGTCTTTCGAGCGGACACAAGGCGGTGCCGTCCATGCGTGTGCGGTGCCAGATGTGAACCCATCCTCTATCGGGGCCGTAGCCGAACGCAGTAGTCGCGTAAAGCAGGTACGAACGCCGACAAGATGGATCCAGGAGTCAGTGATGAATCTGATTGCAAAACTCGAGCAGGAAGAAATCGCGCGCGTTCTCGGCGAAAAGACCATTCCGGATTTTGGTCCGGGCGATACGGTCATCGTCAGCGTGAACGTGGTTGAAGGCACGCGTAAGCGTGTGCAGGCTTACGAAGGCGTCGTGATCGCCAAGCGTAACCGTGGTCTGAATTCGTCGTTCATCGTCCGCAAGATTTCGTCGGGCGAAGGCGTCGAGCGTACGTTCCAGACGTATTCGCCGCTGCTGGCAAGCATCGTCGTCAAGCGTCGTGGCGATGTGCGTCGTGCGAAGCTGTACTATCTGCGCGAGCGTTCGGGCAAGTCGGCTCGAATCAAGGAAAAGCTGGTCTCCAAAGGCCGCGCTTCTTCCGAAGCGTAAATGCTGTAAGAAAAAGCACCCCTCGCGGGTGCTTTTTTGTTGGCCAGGTCAAAATAGCGGCATGTCCCCGCTCATCAGAGAGACCCGTTGATCCGCCCCGTCTTTGAGCCCGAAAGCCTGCCTGTCATCGCGACGGGCGCCGATCTGCCACCGGTCGCGGGCGAGTGTCTGACGCCCGATGCACTGCGAGCGCGTTTCGAACGGCAGCTTGCCTGGACGCCAGAGAAAATCGCCGATGCGCCGTGGCGCAATACCGACCTCGATCCGCGCGTGGCCGCGGTGCTGGTGCCGCTTGTCGTACGCGCGCGGGGCCTTACCGTGTTGCTCACGCAGCGCGCGGACCATCTGAACGATCACGCGGGTCAGGTGAGTTTCCCCGGCGGCCGCCAGGAACCGTTCGACGCCGATGCGACTGCGACGGCGCTGCGCGAAGCGCGCGAAGAGGTTGGCCTCGACGCGTCGCGCGTCGAGGTTCTCGGCGCATTGCCCGACTATCTGACTGGCACCGGCTTTCGCGTATCAGCCATCATCGCTCTCGTGCATCCCCCATTCTCGCTGGAGATCGACACGCTCGAAGTGGCCGAGGTCTTCGAAGTGCCGCTCGCGTTTCTAATGGACCCGGCCAACCATGAAGAGCGCCTGTTGCGCTACGAGGGCGGAGAGCGCCGCTTCTTTGCGATGCCGTATCCGCGCGGCGAATTGACGGTGGCTCCGGAAGCCGTCGAGCAGCGCGGCGCGCAACGCACGCAAACAGCCACGCCGGCAGCCGGGCAAGGCGGCCATCATTTCATCTGGGGCGCAACCGCCGCCATGCTGCGCAACCTGTACCGATTTCTTGCCGCATGAGTAACACGACTCGCATCGACGCGTCGACGATGCGTAGTTGCGCGAACGACGCACTCGTCGGCGCTTTGTCAGCTTCCCCGCTCAGACTCATCCGACCCTGTGCTATCGTTATAAAACAATCGTAAAAACTTAAAAAGCACGGCGCATCGCATGACTTTTTTCTCCGTATTGCTGGCTCTGATCATTGAACAGGTACGCGCGCTATCGCCGAACAATCCGGTGTCCGCGTTGCTTCAATACCATGCGGAGTCGGCGGCGCACGGATTCGATGCCGGCAAGCAACGCCACGGTCTGCTCGCGTGGCTCGTCGTGGTGGTGCCCTGGACGCTCGCCGTCGCGCTCGTCTACTACGTGCTGTATCAGATTCATTTCATGCTCGCGTTCCTGTGGAACGTCGTGGTGCTGTACTTCACGCTCGGCTTCCGTCAGTTCAGCCATTACTTCACCGACATCCATCTCGCGTTGAACAACGACGACGTGCCGCGCGCGCGCGAAATCCTGAACGAATGGACCGGGCTCGAGACCGTCGACATGCCGGTCAGCGAGATCGCGCGTCACACGCTGATCCATGCCGTGGTCGCGTCGCATCGTCATGTGTTCGGCGTGTTCTTCTGGTTCCTGATTCCGGTCGGTCCCGCCGGCGCGGTGTTGTACCGTTGCGCGGAATACCTCGCGCGCGCATGGGCGCGGCCGGCCGACGACCGCACCATTGCGTTTTCGAGCTTCGCGCAGCGCGCGTTCTTCGTGATCGACTGGGTACCGGCGCGGCTGACGTCGCTCGGCTTTGCGATCGTCGGCAATTTCGAGGATGCGATTTACGCGTGGCGCAACCATGCGCGGCAGTGGCCCGATACGAACGACGGGGTGTTGCTCGCCGCGGGCAGCGGGGCGCTCGGCGCGCGCCTGGCCGGGCCGCTCGCGGAGCCGTCGAGCCTCGACGCGCTCGCCACTG
Organism: Paraburkholderia sp. WC7.3g; assembly: GCF_050436345.1. Taxonomy (NCBI): domain Bacteria; kingdom Pseudomonadati; phylum Pseudomonadota; class Betaproteobacteria; order Burkholderiales; family Burkholderiaceae; genus Paraburkholderia; species Paraburkholderia sp. WC7.3g. The sequence goes on along the minus strand of NZ_JBNDMA010000002.1, from coordinate 3,471,510 downwards.
GCGACGGCGGTCCGATGCAGGTCGGCGACGACTGCACGCCGCGCACGCTGCAGTCGGCGGTGGGGCTCGTGTGGCGCGCGGTCGTGCTGTGGATGATCCTGCTGTTGATGCTGACTATCGCAGTTTGGCTCGCGTGACGCGGCCACGCGGTCAGAGCAACAGCGGACAAGAGCCGGTCATTGCCCGGCTTTTTCAATTCCCGACTGCGCTTCATCCCTTCAACGGATCGCGCACGGTCCCGCATTGCCAGCACACGGTGAACTGCGCCTCCAGCATCTCGCCGCACTGCTGACATTGCCATGGCGGCGCACCCGGCGCCGGTCCTCGCGACGCCGCTTCGATCAGCCGCCGCGCGACCGCCTCATCGCGTTCATCGACTAGCCATAGCTCAGGCGCGCACTGATCGGCCGGAATCTCGCCGAGCGCGCCGTTCAGATAGCGGTTATGCAACTCGCACGCGATGCCCGCGGTCTCCAGCACGTTGACCCAATGTTGCCCGATGATCAGGTTCGGCGCGCGCATCAGTTTCATGTCAGCGGACGATCTGGCTCGCCTCGTGCACGAGCTGCGCATAAAGCGCATGCCGTTCGCGGCGGATGCGGCCGTCGGCGACCGCTTCGAGGATCGCGCAACCGGGCTCGTGCAGATGATGGCAGTTGTAGAAGCGGCAATTCGGCAGCAGCGGCCGGAACTCGGGGAACGCGCGTTCGAGCCGGCCCTCGGTCAGGTGGTGCAGGCCGAATTCCTGGAAGCCCGGCGAGTCGATCAGCGCGCCGGCCGCGCCGTTGACGTCAGTCACGCCGGCCGTACCTTGCGACTGCGCCAGCGGATACAGACGCGTGAACGTCGTAGTATGGCGTCCGCTGTTCAATGCGGTCGAGATTTCGCGCGTCGCGACTTCGGCATCGGGAATCAGCAGGTTCACGAGCGTCGATTTGCCCATGCCGGACTGGCCGAGCAGCAGCGTCGCGTGAGCGTGCAGATGTTCGGTCAACGTCGCGCGTGCCGCGTCGGGCTGCATGCGGATCGATACTTCGAGCACCGGATAGCCGAGCGCGCGATACGGTTCGAGCCGCTTGCGCGCGCTGTCCAGAGCATCGGTGAGGTCGATCTTGTTCAGCACGATCAGCGGCTTCAACTCGTTCTCCTCGGCGGCCACGAGCGCGCGGCCGAGCAGGTCTTCGCTGAAATGCGGCTCGGTCGCGAGCACGATCAGCAACTGGTCGAGGTTCGCGGCGAACAGCTTCGACTTGTACTGATCCGAGCGATACAGCAGATTGCGCCGCTCGCCGATTTCGACGATCACGCCTTGATCCGCCGAGGTCGGCTCGTAGATCACGCGATCGCCGACCGCGACCTCGCTGCGCTTGCCGCGCGGAAAGCATTGCAGCAGCGCGCCGCCGTCTTCGGGAGCGACCAGATAGTGGCGGCCGTGCGCGGCGACGACGAGGCCACCCATGCGCGCGCCGTGCCTGCCGGACCCGGCGGCGTGTGCGCCGCGCGACGCCTTCTTCGGAGTGCGGCCGCTCATGCGTGCCGCAGCAGTCGGTCGATCCGCTGCGAGGCCGGCGGATGCGAGTAGTAGAACGCGGTGTAGAGCGGATCGGGCGTCAGCGTCGATGCGTTGTCCTCGTACAGCTTGACGAGCGCATTGACGAGATCGTGCGCGTCGGTTTGCGTCGCCGCGAACGCGTCGGCTTCGAACTCGTGCTTGCGCGAACTGAGACTGCCAAGCGGCGTGACGAAGAACATGAACACCGGCAGCGCGAGGAAGAACAGCACGAGCGCGAGTCCGCTATTGCCGCCGACGAGCGACGGCCGCACGCCGAGCCCTTCGTAGAACCACACGCATTGCGTCAGCCAGCCGAGCAGCGCGAGCATCGCGAGGCTGATCGCGAACGTGACCAGCATGCGCTTCATAACGTGACGACGCTTGAAATGCCCGAGCTCGTGCGCGAGCACCGCTTCGATCTCGCGGCCCGACAGGCGCGCGAGCAGCGTGTCGAAAAACACGATGCGCTTGGTTGCCCCGAAGCCGGTGAAATACGCGTTGCCGTGCGCCGAACGGCGGCTGCCGTCCATCACGAACAGGCCCTTCGCGGCGAAGCCGCAGCGTCGCATCAGCGCCTCGATGCGGGCCACGAGCGCTTCATCCTTCAGCGGTTCGAACTTGTTGAAGAGCGGCGCGATGAAGGTCGGGAAAATCAGCAGGCCGAACATCTGGAACGCGACCCACACGATCCACGCCCACAGCCACCACAGGTTGCCGGCACGGTTCATCAGCCACAGCACGACGAACAGCAGTGGCAGACCGAACGCAATGCCGAGCAGCGCGCCCTTCAAGCGGTCGAAGAAGAACAGGCTTTTGCTCATGCGATTGAAGCCGAAGCGCTGCTCGACGACGAACTGCCGGTAGTAATCGAACGGCAGGTCGATCGCGCTGGTGATCGCGATCACTGCGGCAACCAGCGCGATCTGCCCGACATAGCCGCGGCCGAGCCAGTCGGAGATCGCGAGATCGAGCGTCTGCACGCCGCCGAGCAGCGTGAGCCAGATCAGCACGGCCGCGCCGACAACGATCTCGACCATCGCGAGCCGCGTGCGCTCGACCGTGTAGTCGGCCGCGCGCTGATGCGCGGTGAGCGCGATCGTGTTCGCGAACTGGCTCGGAACCTGTTCGCGATGCGCGACGACGAAGCGGATCTGCCGCGACGCGAGCCAGAGTTTGGTGCCGACCATCGCAATGACGGCGATGACGAACAGGGTGGTGAAGTACAGGGTTGGCATCCGGGGATTCCGTGGTATCTATGCGAGAATTATATGTTTCTTCCCGCCTCTCGGCGGAGATACGGTTCAACGCAGTGGTTCAGCGCAGTGGTTCCAGGCGGCGCTTCAGCGCGGCCGGCCCGGCTCGAACCGCGCGAACTGATTTCAAACGAACACAGCCGCGCCGCGCGGGTTTCGAGCGAAGCCCGCCGCGCGGCCCTCAGGGCTGCCTTCATGACTGACATCCTCGCATCCACCGAACAGCCGCCGCTCGTGCGCAGCGACATGAATCTCGTCTGGCTGGACATGGAAATGACCGGGCTCGAGCCCGACACCGACCGCATCATCGAGATCGCGGTGGTGGTGACGAATTCGACGCTCGACAGGATGGTCGAAGGTCCGGTGCTCGCGATTCATCAGAGCGATGAAACGCTCGCGAAGATGGACGAGTGGAACCAGAACACGCATGGCCGCTCGGGGCTGATCGATCGCGTAAAGGCGTCGACGGTCAGCGAGGCCGACGCGACCGCGCAGATCCGCGAGTTCCTCGGCCAGTACGTGCCGCCGGGCAAGTCGCCGATGTGCGGCAACTCGATCTGTCAGGACCGCCGCTTCATGGCACGCTGGATGCCGGAACTGGAGAGCTTCTTCCACTACCGCAACCTCGACGTGAGTACACTGAAGGAGCTCTGCCGGCGCTGGCAGCCGGTCATCTACAAGGGTTTCCAGAAGCGCGCGATGCACACGGCGCTGGCCGATATCCACGAGTCGATCGACGAACTGAAGTACTACCGCCAGCATTTCCTCGTGCCGTCGGCGCCGGATGCCGCCGCGAGCGCTGAATAAACGCGCAGGCCCCGAACCTCGAACCTCAGTCCTGCCGCGGTGCGCGTTGCGCGCTCTTCGGCCGGAACGCCTTGATCACGTCGGCGTTGGTTTGCACGTAAGGCCCGCCGATCAGGTCGATGCAGTAAGGGACCGCCGCGAAAATCCCCGGCACCTTCACGACACCGTCATCGCGCAGGCCTTCCAGCGTTTCCCTGATCGATTTCGGCTGGCCGGGCAGGTTGATGATCAGCGCGGCGTGTCGTTCGGTTTCGCGGATCACCGCGAGCTGGCGCGACAGGATCGCGGTCGGCACGAAATTCAGGCTGATTTGCCGCATCTGCTCGCCGAAGCCTGGCATCTGCTTCGTCGCGACCGCGAGCGTCGCCTCCGGCGTCACGTCGCGGCGCGATGGGCCGGTGCCGCCGGTCGTGAGCACCAGATCGCAGCCCACTGCGTCGACCAGTTCGATCAGCGTCGCCGAGATGGTCGGTGCGTCGTCGGCGATCAGCCGCGTGACGACCTGCCACGGTGACGTCAAGGCCGCGCCGAGCCACTCCTGGAGCGCGGGAATGCCCTTGTCCTCGTAGACCCCCGTCGACGCGCGGTCGCTGATCGACACAAGGCCGATCACGATTTCGTCGGGGTGCTTGCGTTGATCAGGCGTCGCGGTCGTCATCGTCGTCTTCGGCAGCGAGGTCGGCGTGGTGCGCGTCTTCGGCTTCGGCTTCGTCGTCCGTGCCGGCTGCGTTCTTGATCCACTGGAACAGCTCGCGGAAGTAGCGCGGCGGCTTGCTCTGCTCCGCTTCCTTGCGCGCGTTGCGGATCAGCGTGCGGCCCTGTTGCGGGTCCGCGCTCGGGTGCTGGCGGATGAACTCGGTCAGCGCGGCGTCGTCGGCAAGCAGCTTTTCGCGGGTGCGCTCGATCCAATGGAGCTTCGCGGTCTCGCTCTTGTTGACGCCGTTGTAGGTGTCGAGCGCGGTGCGCAGCGCGGCGGTTTCGGTGTCGAGCAGCGAGCGCATCACGCGGCCGACGTACTGGATCTGGCGGCGCTTGCCTTCGTGGTCGGTGATGCGGCGCGCTTCGCGCACGGCATCGTCGAGCTTTTCGGTCATCGGCATGCGTTTGAGCGCGTCTTTCGGCAGCGCGACGAGCGCCGCGCCCAGATCCTGCAGCGCTTGCATGTCGCGCTTGAGCTGGGACTTGCTCGGACGATCGTAGCCGTTTTCGTCGACTTCCGTGACGACGGATTCGATCGGTTGAATGCGGGTTTTGCGTGTCATGCCGGTATTGTAACTTGCCGCGCGGGCCCGACCCGCGGCGGCTCGTACCTTGCTATGATCGCGGGATGCATTTATCCGCACCCGCGCGCCCGCGCCGACTACGGCGCGCATATCAGGGCCGCGCGGCCCCAACAGGACGGCAACCACAATGGCAGCAGACATGGACGTCAAGCAGCGCTTTTTTCCGCATACCCAGGATGAGCTGAAGGAAATCGCCTCGGACATCCTCCGTCACGCGAAAGCGCTCGGCGGCACCGACGCCGCGACCGAAATCTCCGAGGGCGACGGCCTGTCCGTCTCCGTGCGGCGTGGCGAAGTCGAGACGATCGAGCACAACCGCGACAAGATGGTCGGCGTGACGGTGTTCATCGGCAACAAACGCGGCAATGCCAGCACCTCGGACTTCTCGCCGCAGGCATTGAAGGACACGGTCGCGGCCGCCTACAACATCGCGCGCTTCACCGCTGAAGACGATTGCGCGGGCCTCGCCGAAGCCGAGCTGCTCGAAACCGCGCCGCGCGACCTCGATCTGTATCACCCGTGGAATCTGTCGGCCGACGAAGCGGTCGAAATCGCGCGCCGCGCCGAAGACGCCGCCTTCGCGACCGACCCGCAGATCAAGAACTCCGAGGGCGCGAGCGTGTCGGCACAGCACTCGCAGTTCGTGCTGGCGACCTCGCGCGGCTTCCTCGCCGGCTATCCGTATTCGCGCCACTACATCGCGTGCGCGCCGATCGCCGGCAGCGGCCGCAACATGCAGCGCGACGACTGGTACACGTCGACGCGCAGCGCCGACGAACTCGCCGATCCCGAAGCGGTCGGCCGTTACGCGGCGCAGCGCGCGCTCGCGCGGATCGGCGCACGCGGCCTCGACACACGTAAGGTGCCGGTGCTGTTCGAGGCGCCCCTCGCGGCGGGCCTGCTCGGCGCGTTCGTGCAGGCGACGAGCGGCGGCGCGCTGTATCGCAAGACCTCGTTTCTGGTCGACAGCCTCGGCAAGCCGGTGTTCGCGCCGCACGTGCAGGTGGTCGAAGATCCGCACGTCGCGCGCGCGATGGGCAGCGCGCCGTTCGACGAGGAAGGCGTGCGCACACGCCAGCGCTCGGTCGTGAAGGACGGTGTCGTCGAGGGCTATTTCCTGTCCACCTACTCGGCGCGCAAGCTCGGCATGAAGACCACCGGCAACGCGGGCGGCTCGCACAATCTGTCGCTGCTCAGTTCGAACACGCGCCCCGAGGACGACTTCGAGGCCATGCTGAAAAAGCTCGGCACCGGTCTGCTGCTGACCGAACTGATGGGGCAGGGCGTCAACTACGTGACGGGCGACTATTCGCGCGGCGCGTCGGGCTTCTGGGTCGAGAACGGCAAGATCCAGTATCCGGTCGAGGAGATCACCGTCGCGAGCACGCTGCAGGAGATGTTCCGCCATATCGTCGCGATCGGCGCGGATACGATCACGCGCGGCACCAAGCGGACCGGCTCGGTGCTGATCGAGCGGATGACGATCGCGGGACAGTGAGCGGCGCGGCCTGATCCAACGCCGCCGTGGAGCAAACGAAAACGCCACGCAACGAAACGTTGCGTGGCGTTTTTTTTCGGGTGCGTTGCGCGAGCCTTCAGACGTCCTTGCGCTGATACGTGACGAATGCGTAATCGAAGTCGTTCGGCGCGTTCGAGTGATGCGCCTCGCGCGCGATTTCTTCCCACACATGCGGGTCGATCGCGGGGAAGGTCACATCGCCGTCGAAGTCGGCGGCGATTTCGGTGACCATCAGCTTGTCCGCGTGGCGCAGCCCTTCGTCGTACAGCTGCGCGCCGCCGATCAGGAAAGCCTGCGGCGCCTGGTCCTGCGCGGCCAGCGCGAGCGCGTCGTCGAGATTGGTCGCGGTGTCGCAGCCCTGAAAGCGCCGCGCGGCATCTCGCGTGACGACGATGTTGCGGCGTCCCGGCAGCGGCCGGCCGATCGATTCGTGAGTCTTGCGGCCCATGATGATGGGCGCGCCCATCGTCGTGCGCTTGAAGAATTTGAGGTCTTCGGGCAGTCGCCAGGGCAACTGGTTGTCGCGGCCGATCACGCCGTTGCTGGCGCGAGCGACGATCAGGGTGAGCGTCGTCATCGAATGGAAAGAGGAGGGTAACCGGGCGATTCTACCCGACGCGCCGATGCGCCGATGCCCACCGATGCGCGCCCGCCGCTTATCCCGGCGCCGGCCCGTCCGCCGCGAAAGCCCCTTTGTCGGCGCCACCCGGTTCGCGCAAGCCATGCACGCCCATCAGCCGATACAACGTCACGCGCGAAATATTCAGATCCACCGCCGCCTCGTTCAACCGGTGCCGATGCCGCAGCAGCGCGCCCTCGATCGCGCGCTTCTCGGCGGCCTCGCGCGCCTGGGTGAGCGTCATGGTCTGCTGCCCGGCGTAGTTCGCGAGGTCGAGGTCGTCGGCTGAGATCAGCTTGTTTTCGGCCATCACGATCGCGCGGCGCACGCGGTTGATCAGCTCGCGCACGTTGCCGGGCCAGTTGTAGTTGTAGAGCGCCTCGATCGCCGACGGCGTGAAGCCGCGAATCTTGCGCGCGTTGTCGGTCTTGAACTTGTGCAGGATGTGATACGCGAGAATCTCGATGTCCCGGCCACGCGCGCGCAGCGGCGGCTCGTCGACGCGCAGCACGCACAGGCGATGAAACAGGTCGGCGCGGAACTGGCCTTCGCGCATGGCGCTGTCGAGATCGACGTGGGTCGCCGAGACGATGCGCACGTCGACGGGAATCGATTCGCGCCCGCCGAGCCGCTCGATCTTGTCTTCCTGCAGAAAGCGCAGCAGGCTCGCCTGGCTCTCGAGCGGCAGGTCGCCGATCTCGTCGAGAAACAGCGTGCCGCCGTCGGCCGCCTCGACACGGCCGATCTTGCGCTGATTCGCGCCGGTAAATGCGCCGCGCTCGTAGCCGAACAATTCGGATTGCAGCAGGTGATGCGGAATCGCGCCGCAGTTGATCGGCATGAAGGGCGCCTTGCGGCGTGGCGAGCGCTCGTGGATCGCAAGCGCGGTGAGCTCCTTGCCGGTGCCCGATTCGCCCGCGATGAACACGCTCGCGTCGGTGTTCGCGACCTTGCGGATCGTGCGAAAGAGCTGCTGCATCGCCTCGCAGGTGCCGACCATTTCCTCGTCGCCCGCTTCGCTGGCGGGCGGCGGTAGTTCCGGGTCGCACAGCGTGACCATGCCGAACGCGTGGCCGGCCAGATAGTCGATCGTCGCGTGCGCGACGGGCGGCTTCACGAAGTCGAAGCAGTAGTGGCGCACGAGTCGTCGCACGAGCGGGTCGTCGAGCCGCTCGCTGGTCGCGAGCGCGATCCAGCCGACCTGCTGCTGACGCAGGCTCGCCTCGAGCCCGCCGATGTCGCGCGGCGCGAAGCTCGCCAGATCGACGATGCCCGCGCCCGCGATGTCGGGCTTCACGAGCCGCCCGAGTTCGTGCGCCGAGCGCGCGGCCGCGACCTGCCAGCCGCGACTTTTCAGATGCGCGATCAGCGTTTCGTCGGGCCTGCGTGCGAGGTACAGCAGTTGTCGCTCGACGCCGCGCACCGCGGCGGCGCGCTGCCTGGGCATCGCGAGCGACAGATGCGGTCCCGCTGCCGCGACGGAAGCCACTTGGGTCAGATGAGGTGATTCACGCACGTTCGACCTCGCATCGTTGGCACGTCAGAAGGTGTACGGAAAGCGCACGCCGACCACGAAGTTCGGCGCGTCGGGTGTCAGTCCGATCGAGACCGAGCCATTGATGGTCAGGCGCTTGTTCACAACGTGATTCAGGCCAAAATTCATTGCCGCGGCCGTGGTTTCGCTGCCCGGCACTTTCTGATAGGTGCCGCCCGGCGCCTTGGTCTGCGACTCGGGTTCGAGCGCCATCGTGAACGACACGCTCGCCGAATCCTTGTCGGAGAACGCAAGCGCGACGCCGCCGCCGAACTGCACGATGTCGCCGAGCTTGACCGTCGCCGGTTCGGTTTGGCCCTGCACCGACGAGATGTCCGCGAACGAACGCGCGAGGTTGTAGGTATAGGAAACGCTGCCGAACAGCACGACCGGGTCGTAGGTCTTCAGCACCGACAGACCCGCCGTGATGTTCCAGAAACCGGTGCCGGTCGGCAGTCTGGTCGGCGCGACCAGGTTGGTGTTGTTCGCGTCGACCTGCACGACTTTTTCGCCGAACGGCGAGCTGCCGGTCGGCGCCTTCACGCGCAGACTGCCGACCACATCCGGCATCGCGTTGGTTTCCCTGACGAACTGGTAGTAGATGCCGAAGTTCACGTCGCCGATGTCGTGACTCGACACCGTCGCGTCCGACAGCGTGCTCGCCGCGCCGCCCGCGCCGCCGACGATGAAGGTGCTGCGCCGGTACACGTACGGCACGTCGACGTCGATGTTGATGCGGTCGGACACGCCGTAGCGCGTGTCGAGGTCCGCCATCACCTGGTGCGACTTGGTCTGGCCGAGGTTGATGTTGCCGAGGAAAATCGCGTCGAGCGCGAGGAAGCCCGACAACTGCAACTGGCGACGGTCGTAGTAGGTGTCGCTGATGCCGAAGTCCATCGTCAGTTTGTGGTCGAAGAGCGGCGCATGCTCGCGCTGCACGACCGCCTGCTCGGCCTGGGTGCGCACCGGCTCGTTCGCGCGCTGGGTCTGGCCGACCGCGCCGCTGCCGTCGGTGGCGGCGGGCAGGCCGCCGGCGCTGGCGCTGCCTGCATTGCCGCCGTCCGGCGTCGGCGGCTTGACCGGCACGCCGGTCGCGGTGCCGGTGGTGCCCGTCGGCGCGGGCGCGCCTGGCGCGATCTGCGCGAGCGGCGGCAGCGGCACCGGCAGGCCGTCGGCGCCGGGCTGCTCGGCCACCGCTTCGCTGCCGACGGGGGCGCCGGTGCCCGGCACGCCGCGTCCGCGTTGCGCCATCTCGAGTTCGGTGACCTGGCGTTCGAGCGAATGGATCTGCCGCTGCTGCTCGTCGACGACGCGCAGCAGCGTGTTCAGACGGTCCTCCACGGATTGACCGGTGAGCGCCTGCGCGCTCGCCGATTGCGAAAGAGCCCATAGCATGGCGGCAGCCGGAATGGCCGCGAGAGCCATGCGCGGCGCCCTGGTCGATGACACTTTTTTCATTTTTTGCTCCCCCGGTGTTCCGGCCGCGCGGTGCTGACTGCGCGGCCGTTTTTTTACTGCTTGTGCTGCAGCTGGCGGGCGGCGGCCCGCCGCGCTATCTTCTGTTTTGCAGAGCCTGTAATACGCCTAACTGACGAAGCATCGAAGCCGGCATCTGCTGGGTTTGCAGATGCAGTTGCAGGGCGTTGGCGACTTGCTGGTTATTGCCTGCAATCTGCAGCAACTGGGCGATCTGCCCGTTGCTCGGCGCGATGGTCTGGGTGGCGAGCCCAGCGGGTGTCTGCAGCGCGACGCTCACGCCGTTGCCGCCGAACGAAATGCCGGCTTTCACGGAGCCGGTCGAATTGCTGGCCGACGCCGACGGCGCGTTGGCGGAGCCCGTCGTCAGCGTCACGGCGCTGTTGTTGAAGTCGATCAGCGCTGAGTTGATGCCGCTGTTGCGATCGCCCGCGACCTGGGTGACCTGCGACACGCCGTTGACGCCGATGTTCTGGCCGCCGCGCGCCTGGGCGCTCGGATCGGCGCCCGAATCGCCTGCATGGCCATGCGCGCCGCCGCTCACGCGCGCGAACGTGCTGACGGAACTCGTGAGCTGACCGCTGTCGTTGTGCACCGCGCTCAGCGACCCCTGGGCGAGCGCGCTCGCGCCGTTGGGCATCTGCCACTGCGAAATGACGTTCAGCACGAAGCCGGAGATCATCGTCGCGCCCGCGTATTTGCCGGTCTGGGTCGCGAGCACGTCGTCGCCGACGAGCTGCACCCGCAGGGGCGCGGCGCCGGGCTCGGGCGCTATCGAAAGTTCGGGGGCCGGTGGCGGGGCGGCGCCCTCCGAAGCCTGGGCGAGGCCGCTAGCGCCGCATGCGATGGCGCATAGCACGACCCCAAGCTGTGAGAAGGGTGACTTCATGGCGGGATCAGAACATGTCTGCCTTGTTCAAGCCGTACTCGAAAAAGGGAGTCGCGGCGGTGCCGGCTGCGAGCGCAGCGGCGCGCAGCTTCAGCGCGAGCGACTCGTTGTCTTGCAACAGCGGTGAATCCTCCCTGAAGGGTTTGCCGAGGACCGCGAACACGAGACCGTTCCAGGTCTTCGCGAAGTCCTCTTCGAGCACGATGCGATTGCCGAGCGCCGGGTCCGCGATGAACACGCGGCCGTCCTGCGCATGCTTGACGATCACGAAATGCTCGTAGCCGTCGATGTTCATCAGGACCATCACGGGGATCTGCAGTTGGTGGAGCGCTTCGACGTTGACGCGAAAGCCGCGGCCGCGCAGTCCGATGGTCTCGACGAAGTGCTTCATGTCGAGCATCGAGAAGCCGTTCTTGACGACGACTTCGGGCGTCGAGAAGACCATCATCCGGCGGATCAGTTCGGTTTCCGGAATATCGATGCCGTAGCCGTACTTCAGGAGGGTGGCGAGCGCCGCCGCGCCGCAGCTGTAATCGAACTGCTGGTTGACGATGTGGTTATTGCGCAGGTCCTTCATCGAACGGACCGTCTTCGTCAACGGCACGCCGACGAACGTGGCTGTGTCGATGCTCGACTGTGCCGCGGCGTGATCCGCGCACAGCACGCAGCCTGCCAGCGCTACGGCGAACGGTAGCGCCGGGAACCCCTTGAACCCGGTCATGCTGGTCTCCTACCCGATCAGCGCCGGCAGCTTCTATGGCTGCCGGCGCGCCCTTCCGACTGCTTTGTGCTTCCTTTGTGCTTCTTCTGCTTGCCTGCGCTCGTTGCGTCGTCAGCTTACTTGCCGCTGTTCAGCGCCGCGATGGCAAGGCCGTTGTGCTGCAGATTGCCCGCGCCGCCGGCGATGTTCACGCCGATGTTGCCGGACGCGCCTTTCAGCGTATCGGCACCCAGACTTGCGGTGCCCTGGAATTGCCCGTGAACCATCATGGTGGCGGATTGCGAGTTGTCATCCGTGGCATCCATCGCGGTGGTCAGCGCCTTGCCCGGATCGGTCGTGGTCACCGCGCCGGCAAGCGCGTTGTCCTGGGCGTTGCCGATACCGGAAGCGATGTTCACGCCGACGTTGCCCGTCACACCCGACAGCGACCCGTTGCCGATCGACGCGTTCAGATTGAAGTTGTGGATCGTTGCGTTGCCGCCCGAGGATTGCACGTTGAAGTCCTGCGCGTTGCCGAACACGTTGCCGACATCGACCGAGGCAAGCGACACGTCATTGCTCTGCGCGTTGTCGATGCCTTCCGCGACGTTGATGCCGAGATTGCCCGACACGTTGCTGGCCGCGTTGGTGCCGGTGGTCGCGTTCAGCGTGCCGGCCGCTTCGTTGTTGATGTGCTGCGTGATCGAGCCGCGCGTCGTCACGTCGGTGGTCGCCATGCCTTCGTCGATGCCCCATGCGGCGCCGTACGAATTCGTCGACGACGAGCGGCTGCGCGAGTAGCCCGACGATTGCTCGCCGACCATCGCATGGCCGGAGCCTTCGCTTGCGGTGAAGCCCCATGCACGGCCTTGTCCGGACGCTTCGGTGGCTTCGAAGCCGCCGGCGACGCCCGACGAGTTCGAGTAGCTCGATTCACGATAACCGGCCTGCAAGCCGCCGCGAGCGCTGAACGAGCCGCTGCCGTGCGAGAACGTGTTGTGGTCCTGATAGTTGTAGCTGCCGCCGATCGAGCCGCCGGCAGACAGATGGCCGCCAGAGTTCTGACTTATGTGCGAGAAGCTGCCCGCGATGCCGGCTGCCTGCTGGCTGGTTTCATAGCCGCCGCTCGTCACGCTCGCGCTCTGGCTGCCGTACGCATAGCCGCCGGAGGCTTTGAAGCCCTGCGAGCCCGAGCTCGACGACGTATGGTTTTGCGTCGTGAACGCGAATGCCGAGCCGCCGCCTCTGACCGACGTTCTGCTGTTGTTCAGGGTCGTGGTCACGTTGCCGCTGGTGTAGGTCTGCGCCTGTGGATCGAGCATCGCATTCACGTTGACGGTCTGATTGTTGTTGATCACCGCGTTAGCCGTGCTGGAGACATGCACGCAGCCAAACAGTCCGACCAGACCTTCGACGCCGACCATCTCGCCGACGACCGTCGTATTGAACAGGTAGGCCTTCTGCGGCGCGGCAAGCACGCTGCCGGATGCGGCAACGAGAACGGCCGTGGCAATAAGAGTGCGCTTCATGATTCGCTCCGATACTTAAGTGTGGTCAGTTAAAAAAAGTGCCCGCCGGGGGACGGAGCACAAAACTGTTTGCCGTGGCATTACCGGCGCCGGCTGCCTGGTTGATCTGCACGATTCCGCTTGCGTTGCGCAACGCATCACTGGAGATGCTTGCCTCGCGCACGCCGTGAAGCGCGTTGGATTGCCCCAGGCTGCCGTTTTTCGCGGCCGCTGCGGATAGCTCCCCATCCGGGACGGTCTCGACTCCGAGCGCGGCAGTCCCGAGCTGGGTGCTGTTGCGCTGCAGATTCCCTGCTCCGGCCGACTGGTTCACCAGCACCGCGCCGGATGTGTTCGAAAACGCGTTGGCTTCGATCGACGCTTGCGCGCGCGGCACGTTCGCGACCACGGCCGTGCTTTGCACGCTCGCGTTCGCGTTGCGGAGCGCGGTGCCGTTCGTCACCGTGATCTGGTTGACCTGCGCGTTGTCGAGGCCAGCCGTTTCGTTGACCGCGAGCGCGCCCGTCACGCCCATGCCCGCGGCGGCGCCGATCGTCGCGGTCGCGCCGACGACTGGCACCGCTTGCGACTGCGCGTGGGCGTCATTCGCGACGAGCGCAGCGACGCCCATGCACAGGCACGCGCAGACGCGCAGCGCCGGGCGCGCCGAAGCGACTTGCAGCGATTGCAGCGATTGCAGCGAGGGGCGCAGGAGCGTGCTCATTTCAGACCTCCGAGCGCGCCGCCGAGCACGTTCGATAGCGGCGCGAGCGCGCCCGTCACCGACGAGCTGATCGTGCCGCCGATGCCCACCGCCGGTCCGCCGATGCCGCCCGAGTTCAGCGGGATCGTGTTACGGGTCGCCTTGCCGCTCAGCATCTGCGTGACGGCCTGCATGCCGGTACCGCCGAGCACGCCGCCGTCGGCGACGCCGTTCGAGCCGTGCGCGTTCGTCAGATCGGTATCGCCGACGAGCGTCGCGATCGTCGGATCGAACGAGTTGGCCGGGAACGTGGTGGCGCGCACCGCGACCGGGTCCTGGTCGCGCGGCACGGGGACGAATGCGTCGCGCGGCGTGATGCTGCGCTCGACGATGATGTCGCCCGGATTGGCGACCTGCTCGGCATACGCGTGGCTCGCGAAGCAGGCGGTGACGAGGACGCTGGCGAGGAGGGCGGCGCGGGCGCAAGCGGCGCGTGGCAAGACGGGAGCGTTGTCGAACGACGCCGACGGCAGCCCGAAGGCGTGCGGCGTCTGGTGATTCGTAGCCATATCCTGGCCCCTTCTCTGTTGTAACTTGTGTCCCGCCGTCGTGGCGCGCGCTGCGTTGCGCGCGGCCACCGGTCCTGCATTACCTGGTGATTCGCTGTCTGTTCGGTGCTACGTCCTGCTACTTGCACTGGTAAGTCGCGACGTTGCCCTGGGCGGCGCGCGCGGCATCGACGGGCACCGGCAGCGGCGAGGGCGGGGCAATCTCGTCCCACAACGTCACCTGGTTGCCGCTGTTTTGCATCAGTTGCGGTGTCGCGGCGACCATCAACATGCCGACCGCGCCGCCGCGTTGGCGCGACAGCATCTGGTCGTCGAGCGAAATGTCGTTCATCGATGCAGCATCGGCAGCCGGGTTCCACGCGTTGGCGGCGCTCTGGCTGTCGTCTTCCGCGGGAACCGGCGTCGTGGCTTGCAGGCTGGCGGAGGCAGGGTCGGCGGCATCGTTGGAATCCGCCAGCGTGGCGGATCGAGCGGGGGCGGCTTGCGCCGTCGGGGTGCCGGCACTCGCTGGCGGAGCGCTGAGGGCAAGGGCTGCGCAAATTGCGAAGTCAACTGCGCGGCGGCTTATCAGATCGATGCAGAATGCAAGTCGCATGATGTGTCTCCCTGTGCTCGCCATTTAGCGAAACCTATGCCATCGCTCGCAATCCATTGATGCGTCTGGCGTCAACCGGCAGAAACAGAGCTAATGCGTTCCAAATCGGGGAAAAACGTTGCAGTGCTGAAACGGAGCAGCAGAAAATACCTATAATTCGTTAATCCGTGAAGTACGAACTACTGTCGCGGGAACGCCACGAAAAGCGCTTCCACTAATGTTTTATTTGTCGGCTTAATCATCCACGATCGGCCGCTAAGCCTTGATGGGCAAGGGGTCTACTGATTAAATTCGCATAATTGTTTTCGAAGCGGCGCACGTATAGTAAGCTCTCGAACAACAGCTCAAAGTTTAAAAAAGGCCCATATCAGGCCGTCTCAAACACACACGCCGCTTTCTTGGGGATCAGCTGTCCGCACGGAATGGAATGGCCGTTCGGGTTTTGCGATTCGCGAATCCCGAACGAGTCAGCGTGTCTGAACTGCAGTTTCAGGTGCATGCGTCGTCCTAAACGTTCGTTGACGAGAGGATCTGAATAATGGAACCCGCAACGCGGCAACTGATTTACGTTTCGCGCGACCCTAGCGCGGAACTGAATACGCGTTTTCTGCAGCGCGGCTGGCATGTCGAAGTCGTGGGATCGGCGCGCGATGCGCGCCGGGCAGTGCGCACCGGCTCGGCAGCTGGCGGCCTGCTCGATCTGTCCAGCGATTTCCAGCCGCACGAAATCGCCGCTTTTGAAACCTGTTTGACCATGCCGAACGTCGGCTGGGTCGCCGCCACCACGCCTGGCCAACTGCAGGACGCCGCATTGCGCCGGCTCGTGCGCGACTACTGTTTCGATTACGTGACGGTGCCGTATTCGGGCGACCGTATCGTCGATTCTGTTGGTCATGCCTACGGCATGATCTCGTTGAGCGAGACCGCGTCGAACGACGGCTCGCAGGGCGCCGAAGGCGAGATGGTCGGCTCGTGCGACGCGATGCTTGCGCTGTTCCGCTCGATCCGCAAGGTCGCGATGACCGACGCGCCGGTGTTCATCTCCGGCGAATCGGGCACCGGCAAGGAGCTGACGGCGGTTGCGATTCACGAACGCTCGGCGCGGCGCAACGCGCCGTTCGTGCCGATCAATTGCGGTGCGATCCCGCCGCATCTTCTGCAATCGGAACTATTCGGCTACGAGCGCGGCGCGTTCACCGGCGCGAACCAGCGCAAGATCGGCCGGGTCGAAGCGGCCAACGGCGGCACGCTGTTTCTCGACGAAATCGGCGATCTGCCGCTCGAAAGTCAGGCGAGCCTGTTGCGCTTCCTGCAGGAGCGCAAGGTCGAGCGGCTCGGCGGACATAGCGCGATCGACGTCGACGTGCGGATCATTTCGGCCACCCACGTGGACATGACCGCGGCGATGATCGAAGGGCGCTTCCGCTCAGACCTGTATCACCGCCTCTGCGTGCTGCAGATCGACGAGCCGCCGCTGCGCGCGCGCGGCAAGGACATCGAACTGCTCGCGCGGCACATGCTCGAACGTTTCAAGAAGGATGCCAGCCGTCGGCTACGCGGCTTCGCGCCCGATGCGATTGCCGCGCTCCATAACTACGGCTGGCCGGGCAACGTGCGCGAGCTGATCAACCGGGTGCGCCGCGCGATCGTCATGTCGGAGGGACGCGCGATCACCGCGCGCGATCTCGAACTGGCCGAATACGTGGAGATCGTGCCGGTCTCGCTTGCGCAGGCGCGCGAAGCGGCCGAACGTCAGGCGATCGAGCTTGCGTTGCTGCGGCATCGCGGCCGGCTCGGCGATGCGGCGCAGGAACTCGGCATCTCGCGGGTGACGCTGTACCGGTTGCTGTGCTCGCATGGCATGCGTCACATGGAAGGCGAACCGATGTCGACGCCGCACGGCGATTTGCCGGCGACGGTGCAGCATCTATAAGGCGGCGGGCGAGCGGCGAGGCTGGCGACGTGGCATGCGAAGGTCTGGCGCGTCGCCGCGGGTCCACCGGCCAGGCGTCGAAGCGCTGTCGCGTGTGCGTGCGTGCGCGTGTTGGCCGCTCGTATTTCGCGTTCCACGGGCTTTTCCTTTCCGTCTGATTTCCCCCTCGATACTTCCCATGCGGCGCGCCGTGCCCCGGCGTCGCCCGGTTGCGCTTGTTAGAATCAGGCTTTGCTCAATTCCGTGAGCGCGCCTGGTCGGGTTCGCGCCGCGTCGAAGGAAACCGCATGAAACAATACCTGGAACTCGTCCGCACGATTCTCGACACCGGCACGTGGCAGGAAAACCGCACCGGCATCCGCACCATCAGCATGCCCGGCGCGATGCTGCGCTTCGATCTGCAGCAGGGCTTTCCGGCGGTCACGACGAAGAAGCTCGCGTTCAGGTCGGCGATCGGCGAGCTGGTCGGGTTTCTGCGTGCTTCGCGCAGCGCCGCGGACTTCCGCGAACTCGGGTGCAAGGTGTGGGACGGTAACGCGAATCAGAACGCGCAGTGGCTCGCCAATCCGTATCGCGAGGGCCCGGATGATCTCGGCGATGTGTATGGCGTGCAATGGCGCAAGTGGCCGGCCTACAAGGTTCTCGACGCCAGCGCGAGCGCACAGCTCGCCGACGCGCAGGCGCGCGGTTTCCGCGTGATCACGCAGTTCGACGAAGAAGGCCGCTCGAAGGTACTGCTTTACAAGTCGATCGATCAGCTCCGCCAGTGTCTCGACACGATCATGCAGAATCCCGCCGATCGACGGATTCTTTTCCATGCCTGGAATCCGGCCGTGCTCGATCAGATCGCACTGCCGGCCTGCCATCTGTTGTACCAGTTCCTGCCGAACGTCACGCGCCGCGAAATATCGCTGTGCCTGTATATCCGTAGCAACGACGTCGGGCTCGGCACGCCGTTCAATCTGACCGAGGGCGGCGCGCTGCTGCATCTGGCCGGTCGGCTGACGGGCTATACGCCGCGCTGGTTCAGCTATTTCATCGGCGATGCGCATATTTACGAGAATCAGCTCGACATGCTGCACCAGCAACTCGGGCGCGAGCCGTACGAAAGTCCGCGGCTGGCGATTTCGGATCGTGTGCCCGACTACGCGAAGACCGGCGTGTACGAGCCGGAGTGGCTCGAGAAAATTGAGCCGGCGGATTTCTCGCTGGTCGGCTATCGGCATCACGAGCCACTGACGGCGCCGATGGCGATTTGATGGCGGTGCAAGCGAGGCAGTAGCGCTCGGGCTCGTCAAACATAAAAGGCCCCGCGACGATTTGCGTCGCGGGGCTTTTTGTCGTCGGGACGGCAGCCGTCCTGCTCAGCTCTTGTGATGCTCGTCGCGATTGCCGCCGCCCTGGTGCTGCTCGGCGTGTTGCGGTTGCGGCTGGGGTTGCGCACGCGGCTGCTGCACCTGCTGAGGCCGCGGTTCGGGGCGCGACTGTTGCATCTGCATCGGCGGACGCGGTTCGGGGCGCGGTTGCTGCATCTGCATCGGCGGGCGCGGTTCGGGGCGCGGCTGCTGCATCTGCATCGGCGGACGCGGTTCGACCCGCGGCTGCTGCGCCTGCTGGAACTGCGGCTCGGGCCGCGCTTGCGGCATCGGCTGCGGACGGGGCTCGACACGCGGTTGCTGCGCCTGCTGCATCCGTGGTTCAGGACGCGGTTGCTGCGGCGGCTCCGCGCGCGGTGCCGGTTGCATCGCCGGCGGATGCCCTTCGGGCCCACGCGCCTGTTGCCGTGCGGCCGGATTTTCCGGCGGACGCGGCACCCCGGACTGCGGCGCGAACCTCGGTTGCTGCGGTCCGCCCGGCTGCTCGACTCGTGGTGCCTGCTGCGCCATCGGCGTATGTGGCTGCGTCCATGTCGGCTGCGACCTGCCGACCGCGCCCCATTCCTGCGGCGCGCCGTGCTGCCGTGCGTAGGCTGGGTTGGCTGGATTGACGCCGCCTGCTTGCGGCGGCCGCGGCACCCCGTTCGACGGATGGCCCGCATTGCCCGCGAGCCCAGGCTGCGGCGGATGCGGGTTGCCGACCATCTGCGGCGGCATGCCCGGACGCGCTTGCGGCGCTTCGGCATGCGGCCCCACGGCGGCCGCTTCACCGGGCCGCTGGCCCGCCTGCTCGACGCCACGCGGCGCGATGCCGCCAGCCGCGCCAGGCGCAGCGGGGGCACCGGCCGCCATCCCCGGCGGACGACCCGGCACATGCGATCGTACGACTCGCACGTTCGCCATCGGCAGCGCGCTCGGTGCGCCGGTCATATGCGCAGGCACCGAGGTGTGCACGACCGGCTGACCGCCACCTGGCACCCGACCGCCGCTTTGCGCGAAGCGCTGCGCGAGCTCGTCATGGTACGCAGCCGGTATCACGGGGTTGCGTGTCGCAACGACCGGCCGCGCGGCCACGCTCGCAGGCGGCCGATAATTCGCGCGCCGCAGATCCGACCCGAAACTCTCGCGCACCGGTGCTATCCCCGGTGCGCCAGGGTTGATCCGCGCGTGGCGCCACTGCGCGGGATCGATCTTCTGCGAGAAGCGTCCGACCGGCTGACCGTGCACGAACGCGGTCGCCGGCACGGCCGTCACGCAGCCCGGCACGCGATAGTTGACGTACGTGTTGTGGACGTTCACGTTGCGGTGGAAATCGTTGACGATCGTCGGGCGATTCACGCGGTCGTAGTACCCGGCGCTCCAGCGGTCGTGATCGCGCCAATGCGGATGCCACCGCTCGCCCGGCCCGAGCGGAAACCACGCGACGCCTGCCGCGATGACGCCGCCGACCGCCAGATTCACACCCCAGTCGACGCCGCCCTCGTTATCGCCGACGAACGCGACCAGCGCCGGCGCATAGACCGGCGCCGCGTCCGCTTCGAGCGGACCGGGTACCCAGGCCCATGTGCCGTCGACCTGGGCCCAGCGGCCGTAGTGGTACGGCGCGAAGCCCCAGGGTTCGTCGTCGACCCACGTCCAACCCCACGGCGCCTGCCAGACCCAGTGGCCGTCGTGATAGGGCGCCCAGCCGGCCGGCGTCGCGTTCGGTACCCACACTTCACCGTACTGCGGCGTCTCGCGCCACGTGCCGTTGGCATCGAGGTCTTCGTAACCGGGGACGTCGCGCGACACGTAGCGTGCCGACAGCGAGCGGTCTTCGGTGGCGTCGCGGCTGGCGGCCCACTGGTCGAGCTCGTCGAGAGCGGGCGCGCGATTGTCGGCGAGCTGCTGCAGGGTGGTGCCGGCAAAGCGGAGCTGCTGACCCGCCGCGATCGGCGCCTGGCCGCCGTCGCCGTACGCGATCGCGCTGCCGCTGCGCACGGTGACGGTCGTGCTGCTGCCGTCGGGCGCGACGTCGACGCGGTAGTCGCCGGGACCGTTCACGCCGAGCGCAAGGTTCGGCGTGTCGATTTCATACGACGATCCCGGCGCGAGCTCGCGCACGCGCGTCGACAGCGTGCCTTGCGCGACTTTCAGTTGCGCGCTCGTGTCGTCGAGGTTGAGCACGTCGAGGCTCGTGTTCTGACCCAGGCGCACCGCGGTCGAGCCGATGTGCAACTCGGAGCGCGCGTTCTGGTCGTTCCAAAGCTGGTCGCCGGTCGTCAGCGGCCGGTTGATCTGCGCGTAGGACCAGTCGGTCGCGCCGGCGGGCTCGGTGGTCACGGCGCCGGCCGTGTAATTCAGACGCGCGATGCGCCCCGGCGGATCGCCGCCCGACGGGTCGCCGCCCGACGGGTCGCCGCCCGACGCGACGGCCGCCGCGGTTTGCGGCGCGGCTGGCGCTTGCTGCGCCAGGGCGCTCTGCACGGCGAGCGCGACGACGGCGGCCGCGATCAGCGTATAGCCGCTCATCCGGCGTTGGGTCCCGGCTTGCTGCACGGGCTGCTTGGCGTGTGTCATGACTGATCTCCGGCGGACGCGGCGATGGGCCGGGTCCGTTCAGTCACTGTAGCTGTCGGCCATGTTTCAAGGCCCGCTCATTTGTAAGGTGGATTCGCGGGCGTGTAACAAAAGGTCTCACGGCGTCGCGTCTCGCGCCATCGCGCCATCGCGCCGCGAGTAACGCAACCGTCTATCCGGCCAGAAACGCATCGAAATGCTGCTGGCCGGCCGGCGTAACCCGCAGCACGCGCGGCCGCACGGTCCGCTCGACCCAGCCGTGCGACGACCACGCGTCGAGCAGCGCCGCGCCGAGCGCGCCGCCCAGATGCGGCCGGCGCATGCTCCAGTCGAGGCATGTGCATGCGAAGCGGCGGCGAGTCTTGTGCGCGGCGAGGTCGATGCCCCAGTCGGCGAAGCGGGCGGCGCCCTGCGCGGTCGCTTCGAGCGATGTGCCGTTTTGCGTCAGCAGCCCGCGCTCGAGCATGCGCTCGAACAGCCGCACCGACAGCTCACCGGCCATGTGGTCGTAGCAGGTGCGCGCGAAGCGCATCTCGAGCGGCACGGTGCGGGCCTGACGCGGCACGGGGCGCTGCGCCGCGCTGACCTGCGCGACGTTCGCGAGCGCTTCGATCGACGCGGCGATGTCCGGCGACGCGATGCGGAAATAGCGATGCCGGCCGCGCACTTCGAGCGCGAGCAGCCCGCCGTCGGTGAGCCGTCCGAGATGGGCGCTCGCCGCCGATGGCGACAGCCCCGCGATCATCGTCAGTTCGCCGGCGGGGCGGGCGCTGCCGTCCATTAGCGCCCACAGCATCGCGGCGCGACCTGGGTCCGCGAGCAGCGCGCCGATCCGGCTCAGGCCGGGGAAGTGGTTCTGGTCGTCTGCAACGGGGGCCGTCATCTCACGTCTCCTGAATGGGCGGCGAAGGCCAGTGTGGCCGAATGGCAAAGCGCGCCGCCACGATTCCTACTCTACGCGCATCGGGTATTCGATGTTTCAGCCTTGCGTGAACAATGAATGCGGCGTTGTGTCCTGCCAGCCCGCGTTCCCGCGTTGTCTGGTGTGGCCAGGCTAGAATCGAAGCCTGTCTTGCAGGAACACGATGCAATGAAAACTCTTCTGGCCGTCGCCGCGGCGGTTCTGCTGTTCAGCGCCTGCGCGGGGGGCGGAGCCGGCTCCGGCTCGGCCGGCAGCGGCAGCATCAGCATGTACGGCACCATCGACGAAGGCGTCAGCGTCCACAACTAGGCCCGAGCTTCGGCCATCCTCGCGCCTCGCGCCGCGTCCCCAATCGACGCAGCGCCGCGCGCAATATTGCGCTCGTATAATCGCCTCCTTTCAATGCATCCGATTGACCGGAGTCAAGATGAGCACTGTGCCCGCCGCACCGCTGGACCGTTCGGAAACCACCTTCCGCTTTCTCGCCGAGCCGACCTCGGTCAACTTCGGCGGCAAGGTGCACGGCGGCGCGCTGATGAAGTGGATCGACGAGACCGCCTATGCATGCGCGGCAGTGTGGTCGGGGCGTTATTGCGTGACGGTCAGCGTCGGCAATATCCGTTTCCGCCGGCCGATCCTCGTCGGCAATCTGGTCGAACTGCGTGCGCGCGTCGTCGCGACGGGCCGCACCAGCATGCACATTCACGTGTCGGTGCAGGCGGGCGATCCGAAGGGCGGCGAGCTGCTGCAGACCACCGACTGTCTCGTCGTGATGGTCGCCGTCAACGAGAACGGCCATCCGGTGCCGGTGCCCGCCTTCGAGCCGCAAACGGAGGAGCAGAAACGCCTCGCCAGGTACGCGATGGACGTGAAGGAAGCGCTCGACGCGATCGTCGAGCTGAAGCCGGAAGAAGTCGCGCAGGGAAAGATTTAAGCGCGTCGGAGCCCCGAACGGCGCGCCCCTTTGCGCGCCATTTCTCGGGCCGCGTCGCGCATCGTCATGCCGTGCGCCCGACCATATCTTTCGGTTGCACCCATTCGTCGAACTGCTGCTCGGTGACATAGCCGAGCGCCAGCGCCGAAGCCTTCAGCGTCGTGCCTTCCTTGTGCGCTTTCTTTGCGATCTGCGCGGCCTTGTCGTAGCCGATGTGGGGATTGAGCGCGGTCACCAGCATCAGCGATTCATTGAGCAAGGTATCGATGCGCTCGTGATTCGGCTCGATGCCCACCGCGCAGTTCTCGTTGAAGCTATGCGCGCCGTCGGCGAGCAGGCGCAGCGACTGCAGCACGTTGTGCGCGATCATCGGACGGAACACGTTCAACTCGAAGTTGCCGCTCGCGCCGCCGATGTTCACCGCGACGTCGTTGCCGAACACCTGCGCGCACAGCATCGTCAACGCTTCGGACTGGGTCGGATTGACCTTGCCCGGCATGATCGAGCTGCCCGGCTCGTTTTCGGGGATCGACAGCTCGCCGAGACCGCAGCGTGGGCCGCTCGCGAGCCAGCGGATGTCGTTGGCGATCTTGTTCAGGCTCGCGGCCACCGTTTTGAGCGCGCCGTGCGCGAACACCAGCGCGTCGGCGGCCGCCATCACCTCGAACTTGTTCGGCGCCGACACGAACGGCAGACCGGTCAGCTTGCCGATTGCGGCGGCGACGCTGTCGGCGAACTTCGGATGCGCGTTCAGTCCCGTGCCGACCGCAGTGCCGCCCTGCGCAAGCTCGTACAGGTGTGGCAGCGCCGACTCGACGTGCCGGATGCCTTGCTCGAGCTGCGCGACATAGCCTGAGAATTCCTGGCCGAGCGTGAGCGGCGTCGCGTCCTGCAGGTGCGTGCGGCCGATCTTGACGACGTCGGCGAACGCTTTCGCCTTGCTGTCCAGCGTATCGCGCAACGTTTTCAGCGCGGGCAGCAGATGCGTGACGATGGCGCTCGCGGCGGCCACGTGCATCGCGGTCGGAAACACGTCGTTCGACGACTGCCCGCGATTCACGTCGTCGTTCGGATGCACCTTGCGCGCTTCGCCGCGCTCGCCGCCGAGCAACTCGCTCGCGCGATTCGCGATCACCTCGTTCAGGTTCATGTTGGTCTGCGTGCCCGAGCCGGTCTGCCAGACCGCGAGCGGAAATTCGTCCGGATGCTTGCCGTCGATGATCTCGTCGGCCGCCTGCATGACCGCGCGGGCCTTCTGCTCGTCGAGTTCGCCGAGGCCGAGGTTGACTTCGGCCGCCGCGCGTTTGATCACCGCGAGCGCGGCGATCAGTTCGGGCGACTGCTTCTCGGTCGAGATCTTGAAGTTCTGCAGCGAGCGCTGCGTCTGCGCGCCCCACAGGCGGGCGTTCGGCACCGCGATTTCGCCGAACGTGTCGCGCTCCATCCGTACGTCTTCAGTCATGGTTGACTCCGCTTCTCAAAGTTCCGGGTTGACCGGCAATAAGGAGAATAGACCGGTTAGCGCATTCCGGTAGAAGCCGGCCTGCGGATCGAAAATGTAGGTGCGTGTCTGGCCGTTCTCGACGTCGGTCCAGACGAGCGGCGACAGCGGCGCGCCGATCGAGCGCAGATAGGCGAGCTGGGTCGCGTCGGCGAGCGTCACGTGGTAGCTCTGATCGGGCTGGGTGGCACGCTCGAAGATCCTGGCGACCTGATTCGCGAGTTCGGGGCTGTGGATCACGAGCGCGAGCTCAGTGTTCAGATTGGCCGAGCGCGGGTCGAGGTTCATCGAGCCGATCACGAGAATCTGATGGTCGATCACATAAGCCTTCGCATGCAAGCTCGCGCGCGACCGCGAGCCGACCAGCCCCACGTTCGGCGTGTCCTGGTGCGGCCTGAACTCGTACAGTTCGACGCCCGCCTTGAGCAGCGGCACGCGGAAAGGGCTGTAGCCGGCCTGCACGGCGACCGCGTCGGTGGCCGCGAGCGAGTTGTTCAGCACTGCGATGCGGATGCCGCGATGCGTGAGCCCGCTGGCCGCCTGCACGCCCGACGCGTGCGGCACGAAGTAGGGCGACACGATCAGGAAGTCGTGGTGCGCGTCGCGCATCAGTTCGCGCAGCCGCGCGAGCGGCGGGCTCACGTAGTCGGGCGACGGATGTTCGATCTTCTCCGGCGCGTCCGCGCTGAATTCCGCGCTTGCCCACGTGATGCCGAGTCGCTCGCTCGTGATCTGTGCGGCGAGCGGCGTCGCATTCAGCGGTTTCGCGTTGTACGGATCGGCGTTGCTGCGCCAGTGCTGGCGCAAGTCGTCGCGCGTCTGGTCGAGTTCCTTCTGGTCGAATTTCTGCTTGTTCAGCGCGCGCAGCGGATAGGCGAGGTCGCTGTTCCAGTAGTCGTCGAAGCTCGCGGAGACGTCGGCGACGATCGGTTCCGCCGCGAGTACGTCGAGGTCGCGGAACTGCAGGGTTTCGCTCGCGCTGAAATACTCGTCGCTCAGATTGCGCCCGCCGACGATCGCGAGCTGGTTGTCCGCGATCATCGCCTTGTTGTGCATGCGGCGCGTGAAGTGGCCGATCTGAGTGAACAGGTTCGTGGTGCGCTCGAACATGCCTTGCTGCGGGCTGCCGAACGGATTGAACACGCGAATCTCGATGTTGTCGTGCGAGTTCAGCCCCGCCATGATGCGGTCGATGTCCTTGAAGTTCAGATCGTCGACCAGCATGCGCACGCGCACGCCGTGATCGGCCGCGTACAGCGCGGCGCCGAGCAGCAGCTTGCCGGTGGCGTCCTCCTTGGCGATGTAGTACTGCATGTCGAGGGTTCTGGTTGCGGCGCGCGCGAGCGCGATGCGCACCTGCAGCGCGTCGCTGCCCTTCGCCAGCACGCGAAACCCCGATTGCCGCGGATGCTTCGCCTCGAGCGGCGCGAGCGCTTCGCGCAGCGGCGTATCGGCGGTGGCGGGCAGCGCGTGCGTGACCTTGCGGTCGAACGCGGTGGCGGGCGGCTTCGTCGCGCAGGCGGTCAAAACTGCTGCGGCGCAACAGAGCAGGAAAAATTCTCTCGTTGTGCTGAATAGGAAGCGGCGGCGCGCGGCCCGCCGATGTTGTTCGAATTGGCCCTGCACGCTGTTTTCCCCTTGTTTTGCAAGTTTTTTCGCGTGACGACAGCGAAGGCCTGCACATGCTGTCGAGAAAACCATTCTAAGGGAATTGGGGCGCGTGTTCGTCGTTGCTCCGCGCCGACAGCGCGGCGTCGCCGCGCGCGACAGAGATCATCACGCTTCAGCAGTGGGGCATACCGCTACTTCGCTCGGACCGACCGCGCCGGCGGCGTGACCGATCGTTCCACCGGCGTCTGCCGCCGGCTCAGCCGATGAAAGCGCAGCGTCATCAACAGCGCGACGCTCGCGAGCCCTGCCGCGAGCCCCCACCACAAGCCGCGCGCGCCGAGGCCGGCGTGAAACGCGAGAAGATAGCCGGTCGGAAACCCGATCACCCAGTAGCCGAACGCGGCCGCGATCATCGGCACGCGCGTGTCCTTCAGGCCGCGCAGACAACCGGAGCCCACCGCCTGCATACCGTCGACGATCTGGAAAATCGCCGCCACGCCGAGCAGCGAACTGGCCAGCGCGATGGTCGGCGCGTTGGCCGGGTCGTCGAGATGCAGATACAGGCCGACGATCCAGTGCGGCGCGGTGACCAGCACGAGGCCCGACATCGACATGAAGCCGACGCCGAGCGCGAGCGCGACGAAGCCCGCGTGGCGCGCCGCGAGCGGCTGACCGGCGCCGGCCCAGTAGCCGACCCGCACGTTGGCCGCCTGGCCGATCGACAACGGGACCATGAACGCGACCGACGCGACGTTCAGCGCGATCTGATGCGCGGCCAGTTGCGATTCGCCGAGCAGGCCGACCATCAGGCCAGTGGCAAGGAACAGCGTCGACTCGACGCCGTAGGTGATCGCGACCGGCCAGCCGATGCCGAACAATTCGCCCATCAATGGCAGTTTCGGCCGCGTCGCGACGACGAAATGACGGAAGCGCGGCCGCAGATGCAGCAGCGCCATCAGCACGAGCGCGGTCAGCCATACGGTGATCGTGGTCGCGGCCGCCGAGCCGAGAAAACCGAGCCGCGGCAGCCCGTAGGCGCCGTGAATCAAGCCGTAGTTCAGGAAGCCGTTCACGCCGACGCTCACGATCGACACCCACAACAGGCGCCGTGCCGCGCCGATCGCCGGCAGGAACGAGCGCATCAGGCCGACGCCGATCAGGCTCGCGGGCGCGCCCCAGCGCAGTACCGCCGCGTATTGGCCGACGTTGTGCGCGAGCAGGCCCGGCTCGCCGAACGCGAGCAGGATGTGCGACGCGAACGACAGCAGGCTGAATGCCGGCACCGACAGCAGCACCGACAGCACGAAACCGGTCCAGTAGATATGCGGCACGCGGCCGTCGTCCTGCGCGCCGCGCGCGTGGGCGACGCTGACGCTGACCGAGGTCAGCACGCCCTGCAGCAACGTGACGACGACGAAAAAGAGGTTGGCGCCGAGGCCGCCGGCGGCGAGCGCATCGGGGCCGAGCGAACCGAGCAGGATCGTGTCGGTGACGCTCATCGCCATCTGCGACAGTTGCGCGATCGCGAGCGGCGCGGCGAGCCGCGCGGTGTCGGCCGCGTGGCGGGATAGGGTCGGCGGCCGGCTGGCCGCTCGGGCGAAGCTGGGTTGAGTCATCGAATGCCTGGCGGCGAAAGGTGGCGACAGCGATGGCGACGGCGCTGGCAGCAGCGCGGGACCGGCGCAAGCGGGGGCGCGTACCTCGCGCTGCGCGTTCCGGCGGCGGGGGCGCGGCGGCGAGCCGGTCAGCCGACTACGCGCGCGTGGCGCGGTCCGTCGTATACCTGTCGAAACCGACAGCTTATTGCCTCGCCCGGCCGATGTCGATGGACAACGCACAATCCTGGTGCGCGGCGTCCCGCGAATTTCCGGACTGCCGTCAGCCTTCGTGGACAGCGATCCGCGTATCGCCGAGCAGCACGACTTGGCCCGCGCGGATCTTGCAGGTCTTGCGCGTCTCGACGCGGCCGTCGACCATCACGGCGCCGTCGGCAACCATCATCTTCGCTGAGCCGCCGCTATCCGCGAGGCCCGTGATTTTCAGCAGATTGTGCAGTTCGACGTATTCGCCGGTCAGCGTGAAATTGAGGTTGGGCATCGCATTTGCACCTTGGGGCACGGGTCGCGTTCGGGGTTCGCATCATAAAGCAAGTGCATGCGCCGCGGCGGCGCGGGCCGTTCGACCTGCGCAGGATTCCTCCGAAACGCGCCCCGGCAAGCAAATGAAAGCAGATGTTATTCAGTTATCGGAAACTGAAACGTTCCGTAACGCCGGTCGCGTCGGACGGATTTCACTCCTAAAGTGCAGTTCAGCAGCAAAGCCCGCTGGCATTTCCGGGATCGCTCCCCGGCCACCCATCCAGCGACGTCCAGACCGGGTGAGGCGCGCGGGACATACCGTCATCGCGATGCCGGAAAGTCCGCCCGAGTCACGACAACTTTAGAGAGGAAAGCCATGACCCAGATTCGTTCGCTCCTGATCGGTACCGCCCTCACCGCTTTTGCCGCGACGGCCGCTGTCGCGCAGACAGCACCGGCAGCAGGCATTGGCGGTCACGCGCAAATCCAGACCCAGGGCGCCGCCGACATGGTGCCGCCGTCCGCTGCTGGCGCACAGGGCTTGCAGGCGCCGCCTTCGGCGCAAGGCATGCAGCAAGTCCCCGGCGCGCCCGCCGCGCAGGGCGTCGAGGCGCCGCCGCCGGCCCGTTTGACGGCGTCGGGCTCGACCGACCCGCTCGTGCAGAAGCGCGACGCCGACGCCAAGGCCAACGCCGAGTATCGCGCGGCGAAAAAGTCCTCGAAAGCGGAATTGAAGGCGCAGCAGAAGGCCGCAAAGGACCAGTACAAGGACCAGGTGCGCGGCGCGAAGCTGAACCAGAAGGCGGACAGGCAGACCGCCGATAACGAAATGAAGATGAACATGGAAGGGCAGGCTGCCGCGCAGGCCGATGGCGCGGACGTCAAGCATTAAGCCCTGCTGGATGCGGCGGCGCGTGGCGTTGCGAGGCTCGCGCGCCGCCGACGACTCTCGCTTAACGGGTTGTGCGTCAGGCCACCCGCCTGCCGACGTCTGGCCCCCGCAGATGGGCGCCCGGAAAAAGGGCGCTTGTCGCGTGGGGTTGTATGGATATACAGTGTGCGTCGCATCCTGAAATCCATCCAGCACGCAAAGCCTATCCGTGTCCACCGTCGCCGAATCCGCTCCGTCGTTCGATACCACCTCCTGGCTCGCGAAGCTCAACGACGCCCAACGCGAAGCCGTCGAATACGGGACCGACACGCCAGACGCGCTGCCCGGCGCGCTGCTCGTGATCGCGGGCGCCGGCTCCGGCAAGACCAACACGCTGGCGCACCGCGTCGCCAATCTGGTGGTGAAGGGCGCCGATCCGCAGCGCATCCTGCTGTTGACCTTCTCGCGCCGCGCGGCGCTCGAAATGACCCGCCGTGTGACGCGCATCACGGCCGCCGCGGCCACCACCGCCGGGGCTCGCGCCGCGCTCGCGCAAGGGCTGACGTGGGCGGGCACGTTTCATAGCGTCGGCGCACGGCTGTTGCGCGAATACGCGGATCTGATCGGTCTCGCGCCCGCGTTCACGATCAACGACCGCGAAGACTCCGCCGACCTGATGAACCTCGTGCGTCACGAGCTCGGGCTGTCCGCCAAGGAGCGGCGCTTTCCGGCGAAGGGCACCTGCTTCGCGATCTACTCGCGCGTCGTCAACACCGGCGCATCGCTCGGCCAGGTGCTGGAGCGCCCGTTTCCGTGGTGTCGCGAGTGGGAGGAGGATCTGCGCCGGCTGTTCGCCGCCTACGTCGACGCGAAACAGAAGCAGAGTGTGCTCGACTACGACGATCTGCTGCTCTACTGGTCGCACATGGCCGGCGAGCCCGCCATCGCGGCCGATCTGTCGGCGCGCTTCGATCACGTGCTGGTCGACGAATATCAGGACACCAACCGCCTGCAGGCGTCTATCCTGCTCGCGCTGAAGCCGGACGGCCGCGGGCTGACCGTGGTTGGTGACGACGCCCAGTCCATCTATTCGTTTCGCGGCGCGACAGTGCGCAATATCCTCGACTTCCCCGCCCAGTTCGAGCCGCCGGCGAGGCAGGTCACGCTCGAGCACAACTATCGCTCGACCGAGCCGATTCTTGCCGCGTCGAACGCGGTGATCGAGCTCGCGAGCGAGCGCTACACGAAGAATCTGTGGACCGACAAGGCGTCGGCGCAGCGCCCGCGCCTCGTCACGGTCGCTGACGATGCCGCGCAAGCCCGCTACATCGTCGAGCAGGTGCTCGAAGCGCGCGAGCAGGGCGTGAAGCTGAAGTCGCAGGCGGTGCTGTTTCGCGCCGCGCATCACAGCGCCGCGCTCGAGATCGAACTCACGCGCCGCAATATCCCGTTCGTCAAGTTCGGCGGGCTGAAATTTCTCGACTCGGTGCACGTGAAGGACGTGCTCGCGGTGCTGCGCTGGGCCGAGAATCCGCGCGACCGCGTCGCCGGGTTTCGGGTCGTGCAGCTGCTGCCGGGTGTCGGCCCGGGTACCGCGGCGAAGGTGCTCGACGACATCGCCGCGCGCGCGGATGGCGGCGATCCAGTCGCGACCGCCGGCGGCGTACTGGCCGCGTTTGCGGCGCCCGCTCGCGCGCAGGAAGACTGGCATCCGTTCGTCCGGCTGATGTCGGGCGTGTACGGGCGGAAAACGCCGTGGCCCGCCGAGTTCGAAATGGTGCGGCGCTGGTACGAGCCGCATCTCGAGCGCAATCACGAAGACGCCGCGATCCGCCACGCGGACCTGCTGCAAATGGAAAGCATCGCGGGCACGTATCCGTCGCGCGAGCGTTTCCTGACCGAGCTGACGCTCGACCCGCCCGATGCCACCAGCGACGAATCCGGCGTGCCGCTGATCGACGAGGACTACCTGATCCTGTCGACGATTCATTCGGCGAAGGGCCAGGAGTGGCGCAACGTGTTCGTGCTGAACGGCGTCGACGGCTGCATTCCGTCGGATCTCGGCACCGGCAGCGACGACGAAATCGACGAGGAGCGGCGCCTGCTCTACGTGGCGATGACGCGCGCGAAGGAAGACCTGCATATCGTCGTGCCGCAGCGCTTTTACGTGCACAACCAGACGCATCTGGGCGACCGGCACGTGTGGGCGTCGCGCACGCGCTTCATCGCCACGCCGATGCTGCCGCTGTTCGATGCCTACGCATGGCCGCGCGTGCCCGTGGCGAGCGCGCCTGGCGCGGCGGGGCTAGCCGCGGCCGCGCAGGCGAAGATCGAGATTGCGGCGAAGCTCAGGAAGATGTGGGATTGAGCGGGTAGCGCCGCGTTGCGGTTGATGCGCGGGTGCGCGGATGCGCGTCGATACACGCTCAGCGCGACTGCCGCTGCTGTTGCTGCGCGACCGGAGCAGGCGGCACGAAGAAATTGCGCAGCCATGCCGCGAGTCGCGAGAACACGTCGTACGGCTCCTCGACGAAAATCTCCGGCTTCAGGAGCCGCAGATACTCCATGATCTGCTGCGCTTCCTGCTTCTGGAACGTGCCGTGCGAAATGCCGAGCCGCAACAGCCCGCGCAGTTCGCCGAGCTTCTCGCGAGCGGTGCTGCCCACGCTCGTCTCGCACGCGACCTTCGCCTCGTAGACGCGTTGACGCAGCGATTCGACGAGCCGCCACGCCGGCGTCTGCATCACTTCCTCCAGCGCCTGGATGTCCTGCACCGTGCTCTTGATCTGCGAGGCGAGCGGGTCGACCAGCGTCGCGTCGCCTTCCGCTTCCTTGACGATCGCGGCCGCCCAGTCGCGGCATTGCTTGGTCAGCTCCTCGGGCGTCCATTCCGAGCGCGCCGCGAAACCGAAGCCAAATTCGCTCGCCTGCCGCATCAGGATCGACACGACGTCCGGAAACTCCTTGTCGAGCGTGCGTTTGGCCCACGCGTACTGACCGCCCTGCAGCATCCGCTGCACCGCGTGCTCGGTTAGCGGCACCATGTTGTCGAGCAGCTTCGCGCGCAAGAAATCCTCGAACGACGGCGTCGCGAACTGCGGATCGAGCTTCAGCGAGACCCGCAAGAAGGCATCGAAGTCCTTGCGCAGCGACGCGACGGTCTCGTCCTTGAGCTTCAGGGTGATTTGACCCATGTGTTATCCCGTTTAATGCGGCCACGCGCGGCGCGGCGTCGCAAGATCGCCCAGCCACTCGCGGACCGGGCGACGCGACGCCGGCTGCCGACGCGCTTGATTCATACCTTTAGCCGCATAACCAGCGGGACGACTCCCGATGAGCGGACCTCGACTGCATATCGGCGGGGTGGCGGGAAACTTGAGGGCGGCCCGGCGACGCGCGGGCGCTTTGGAGGGAAGATTCGAGCGCTCGCGGGCCGCGGCACCGCGGCCCGCAGCGGAGCGAGCTGTCGACGGACCGCTGACGAGTTGTTCAGCGCAGAGAAGGCGCGCTTACTTCAGCACCGCGCACTGCCACACGAAGAACACGGCCAGACCGACAGCGATCGTCAGCAGCGGCCGGCGCGTCAGCGCACTGACGACGATCGCGGCGAGCGCGCCGACCAGTTGCGGATTGCGCCAGCTCAACTCGGCGTCGTTGCCGTGCGGCGACACGGCCATCGGGACGATGATCGCGGTCAGCACCGTAACCGGCACGAAGCTAAGCGCGGTGCGCAGAAGCGGCGGGAACACGAGCCGGTCGCCGAGCACGAACACGGTCGCGCGGATCAACCATGTAATCGCGGCCATGCCGACGATCAGAACGACGTAGTTCATCGTGTGGCCTCCACGGTACGGCGCGCGCCGCGCAGGTTCAGACGCGACATCGACAGCAGCACGCCGACCGCGACTCCCGCGAATACCGCGCCGAGCAGACCGAGCTTGTACGGCCAGGCCTGCCAGAAAAACGCCAGCGTGCCGGCGGTGGCGGCCGCTGCGATATAGCGCAGCGCGACCAGTTGCGGCACGACGATCGCGATGAACGTCGCGACCATCGCGAAGTCGAGACCGAGCGATTGCAGGCCCGGGAAGGCCGCGCCGAACAGCAGGCCGGCGACGGTCCACAGCTGCCAGTTCAGATACATCGCGACGCCGGCGCCGAAGAAATAGTACGGGCCGACCGTGCCGGGCTCGCGGTGCCGGTAGTGCTCCCACGCGACCGCGAAGACCTCGTCGGTCAACAGCGCGCCGAGCGCCCAACGCCAGCGCTTCGGCAGATGCGCGACGTGCGGCGCGAGCGTGGCGCTATACAACACATGACGCAGGTTGACGACGAACGTGGTCGCCCAGATCACGGCGAAGCTCGCATGCCCGGCGATGAGGCCGAGCGCGATGAACTGCGCGGAGCCCGCGAAGACGACGAGCGACATCAACTGGCCGTGCCACAGGTGCAGCGGGCCGGACGTCACGAGTGTGCCGAAAATGACGCCGAACGGGGCGGCGCCGACCATCATCGGGATGATGTCGCGCGCGCCGGCGGCGAATTCTTTGAGATGGCCGGCCCGGGTAGGCTGGCCTTGGGTGGGATCGGTCAATCTACGCCTCCTTGATTCCGGAAGCATAGCGGCTGACGGGCGTTCGAACTTGTACGTTCTTGCGGCGGGGTTGCTGGTGGATGGAGGGTCGAGGCTCAGGGGTCGCAGTGAGACGCTGATGGCGCGCCGTGCGAGCGTCGGTGGTGCCGCATCGCGTTACGAGCCCCGTTGCGTGCCTTGCCATTGACCTGGCGGCACGCCGAACATGCGCCGGAAATGCCGCGTGAAATGGCTCTGATCGGTGAAGCCGCTCGCGGCGGCGACGTGCGTTACGGGGACGCCGGCGCGCAACGGCGCGAGCGCGCGCTGCAGGCGCACCTGATTGCGCCACGCGTGAGGCGGCAGGCCCGTCGATTGCGCGAACAGCCGCGCCGCATGGAACGGCGATAGACCCGCCGCCCTCGCGACCTCGGCCAGCGTCACCGGTTCGACGAGATCGCCGGTCAGACGCTCCTGCATCAGTGCGACGCGGGTGTCGTCGGCGGCGACGCGCGCGCAAGCGGGGCGCGTCTGCGCGTAGCGGACCAGCAACGTGGACAGTGCGTCGAGCATCGCGGCTTCGGCGGCGAGCGCGTCGTCGCCGGCTTCGAGCAGACGATGGGCGTGCGCGAGCCGCGTCGCGAGATCGGCATCGCGGATCACACCGGGTGCGAACCAGGGCAACGCCTGCGGCTTGCCGGCGACTTCGTCGGCAAGCGCGCGGAGGAACTCGACCGGCGCATACATCACGCGATACCGCCAGCCGGCCTCGACCGCCTTCGACCCCGTGTGCAACTCCCCGGGATTGATGACCGGCACGCTGCCCGCTTCGGCGACATGGTTCTCGCCGCGATACCGGTAGCATTCCGCGCCCGCGACGATGACCGGGATCGTGTAGGCGTCGTGCCAATGCGGCGCGAACTCGTGGTCGTGATATTCGGCGGTGAGCAGATCCGCGCCGGGCAGCAGCGGCGTGCGCCAATAACGGGCGGAATCGCGGAAACGAGGGGTGGCGGTCATGACGAAGGTTCAGCTGGACCGGTCAGTTTAGCGCGTCGTTATCGGGGACGGCGGCGGGTGCGCCCGCGCGCCGCTCGCGCCGTCATGTGGCCGTCCTTGCTCTTATTTGACCGGAATCGTCGTGCCGGCAGGCATCGGCACGGCGCTCACGCTGTTTTTCGCGCTGCCGCTGACCACGCGGTCGCTGTAGGTCAGATAGACGAGGGCGTTGCGCTTCGTGTCGACCACGCGCACCACGTGCAGCGACTTGAAGATCAGCGACATGCTGACCGAAAACACATCGTCCTTCCGCTTGACGGGGCCGGTGAAATGCAGCCCCCCGACCTGGCGACACGCGATCGACGCCTCGGTCGGATCTTCGGCGATGCCGAGCGTGCCTTTGACGCCGCCGGTGCGTGCGCGCGACACGTAGCAGGTGATCCCTTGCACGACGGGATCGTCGTACGCCTCGACGACCACGCGGTCGGAGCCGGTAACGTGAAAATTCGTGTTGACGCTGGCGATTTCTTCGCCATGCGCCGAATAGAGCAGCAGTGCACCGACGGTCGCGAGCGCGATGCGTAGCGAGGTGGATTTCATGAGCGTGCCGGTTTAAGTGTCGGGAGTGGGCCGGCGCT
The DNA here is from genome assembly GCF_050436345.1 of Paraburkholderia sp. WC7.3g. Lineage (NCBI taxonomy): Bacteria > Pseudomonadati > Pseudomonadota > Betaproteobacteria > Burkholderiales > Burkholderiaceae > Paraburkholderia > Paraburkholderia sp. WC7.3g. The sequence goes on along the minus strand of NZ_JBNDMA010000002.1, from coordinate 3,436,511 downwards.
AGAACGGGGGAAACGTGCGCCGTAAATCCGCCATCGTATAACGGCGCACCGCGCGCGGGAGGCTATCGATCAGGCCGCAAAAACAAAAAGGCCCGCACGGATGCGGGCCTTTCAAATTCTTGGCTCCTCGACCTGGGCTCGAACCAGGGACCTACGGATTAACAGTCCGGCGCTCTACCGACTGAGCTATCGAGGAACAGCAATACAACTCGATCTACATAAAAAAGCCCGTCTTGGTTAACGGGCTTTTGCAATTCTTGGCTCCTCGACCTGGGCTCGAACCAGGGACCTACGGATTAACAGTCCGGCGCTCTACCGACTGAGCTATCGAGGAACAGAAAAACAACAGCAGAGAAGCGAAATTGTAGGGGCAGCTTAAACGTCTGTCAATACCTCTGCGTTCACCTCGATATTAAATCTGAACGGCCAACTCAGGCGACAGGAGGCCGCGCTCAGCGCGCGAGCAGCGCGAGCTTTTCCTTCACATCCTTGAATTCGTCGGCTTCCGGCAGCGGCGCCTTGGTCTTCGTGATGCTCGGCCACGCTTTCGCCAGGTCGGCGTTCAGCGGGATGAAGTCCTGCTGGTCGCCCGGCACGTCTTCTTCGGCATAAATGGCGTTCACCGGGCACTCGGCCACGCACACGGCGCAGTCGATGCATTCATCGGGGTCGATCGCGAGGAAGTTGGGACCTTCGCGAAAGCAGTCCACCGGGCACACATCGACACAGTCGGTATAGCGGCACTTGATGCAGCTTTCGGTCACAACGTGAGTCATTCAGGCAGCTCCTGCATGCGGAATCGGGGAAGGCGCGGACGCCAAAAGAGTTATTGTAACGTAACGTCAAGAGCCGGATAAAGCATCGGGCCATGCGTTTTATATGTTTTTGTGATTAGTTTATGGGGTGCTGCGAGCGGCCGTGGACAGCCGGCGAAGGGCCGGTGGCACGATGGATGCGGATGCATTCGGGTAACATGCGTCAGGTTGGCGCGCCGCTCGGCTCAGCGCGTCCGTTGCAAGGGTGCTGTGAGCCCTTTTCGCTTTTTCAGCGGTCCAGTTCGTACCATCATGATTATTACTTCGCTGCTCGATACCGATCTGTACAAGTTCACGATGATGCAGGTGGTGTTGCATCACTTCCCCGCCGCCAACGTGGAGTACCGCTTCCGCTGCCGCACACCGAACGTCGATCTGGTGCCGTACATCGACGAGATTCGCGACGAAGTGCGCAAGCTTTGCGAACTGCGTTTCACCGACGACGAACTCGACTACCTGCGGCGCATGCGCTTCATCAAGGGCGACTTCATCGAGTTCCTCGCGCTGATCCATCTGAACGAGAAGTACATTTCGATCGCGCCGTCGCCGAAGGGCAATGGCGAAATCGACATCGACATCAAGGGGCCGTGGCTGCATACGATCCTCTTCGAAATCCCGGTGCTCGCGATCGTCAACGAAGTCTATTTCCGCAACACCCAGCAAACGCCCGACTATCACGTAGGCCGCGGCCGTCTCCTCGACAAGATCCAATTGCTTGGCGCCCGTCCGGAATTCGCCGACTGCAAAATCGCCGATTACGGCACGCGCCGTCGCTTCTCGAAACAATGGCATGAGGAGGTGATCCTCACGCTGAAGGACGGCCTCGGCGAGCAGTTCGCCGGCACGAGCAATGTCTTCTACGCAATGAAGCACAGCCTGACGCCGCTCGGCACGATGGCCCACGAGTACCTGCAGGCCTGTCAGGCGCTCGGTCCGCGGTTGCGCGACTCGCAGATCTTCGGCTTCGAGATGTGGGCGAAGGAGTATCGCGGCGACCTCGGGATTGCGCTCTCCGACGTCTACGGGATGCAGGCGTTCCTGCGCGACTTCGACATGTACTTCTGCAAGCTGTTCGACGGCGCTCGCCACGATTCCGGCGATCCATTCGACTGGGGCGAGCGCCTGCTCGAGCATTACGAGGCGAATCGCTGCGACCCGCGCACGAAGGTCCTCGTGTTCTCCGACGCGCTCGACATCCCGAAGGTGCTGCAGCTGTACGAGCGCTTTCGCGGCCGCTGCAAGCTCGCGTTCGGCGTGGGCACCAATCTGACCAACGACCTCGGCTACAACCCGCTGCAGATCGTGATCAAGATGGTTCGTTGCAACGGTCAACCGGTCGCGAAATTGTCGGACTCGCCGGGCAAGAACATGTGCGAGGACAAGGCATATCTCGCGTATCTGCGGCAGGTGTTCGGTATCGCGCAGCCGGAAGAAGAGGCGGCGAAGTAGTGCGTTTCGGGGCCTGCTTTTCGGTTTATCGCCTGTTCGTGATCTGCTCGCGTTCGGGGTGGCGTGGCGAACAGTGTCGCCGCGCTATCGACAGGCTGCAATATGCCGTTCGGCCAGGCTGTTCGCGTGGACGGCGGCCGGTATAATCCGCGCCATATCGCACGGCTGTCGACACGAGGATTTCGCCCATGGACACATCGATTGCCCGCCGCAACATCCTGGCGCGCATCCGCGCCGCGCAAGGGCGCGAGCCCGAGCCGAGCGCCGCCGAGCGCGAAGCCGCGGCGGACTATCTCGCGCGTCATCCAACCGGTCCGCGTCCGGACATGCCCGCCGATCTGCGTGCGCGTTTCATCGACGAAGCGCAGAAAATGGCGACCACCGTCGACACCGTTCAAACCTTGGCCGATGTACCCGCCGCCGCGCATCGCTATCTGACGGAACACGGCTTGCCGTTGCAGGCCATCGCGTGGCAAACGCTGCGCGATCTGCCGTGGGCCGAAGCCGGCCTTGCCGTCGAATTTCGCAAGCCGCAAGACAATGACGTGGTCGGCCTCACCGGCTGCTTCTGCGCGACCGCGGAGACGGGCACGCTCGTGTTGCTGTCCGGTCCCGAGACGTATGCGTCGGCCGGGCTGCTGCCGGAGACGCACATCGCGATCGTGCCGGGCTCGCGCATCGTCGCGGGTCATGAAGAGGCGTTCGACCTGATCCGCAAGGAGCGCGGCGAGCTGCCGCGCGCGGTCAATTTTGTGTCGGGGCCATCGCGCACCGGCGACATCGAGCAGACCATCGTGCTGGGCGCGCACGGCCCTTACCGGGTGCATGCGATCGTCGTCCAGGATGCTTGAACGCGTCTCGCGGCGGCGTGCCAACGCATACGCAACAAACGCGGTATCTGTCGTGCGCGCGGTTGCAAACCGTCGCGTGGCCTGTATCGCGATGAATTCGCAGGCCGGACGCGTGGGCCTGTGGCTCGCCGTTGCTTCGATGGTCGCGCTGTGCTCGCCGTCGGTGCAGGCCGCGACGCTCGACGGCGCGCGCTTGTCGGCGCTATGGGGCTTGCCCTTCGCGGGCGTGCTGCTATCGATCGCGATCTTTCCGCTGATCGCGCCAGCCCTCTGGCATCACCACTTCGGCAAGATCGCGGCGGCATGGGCGCTCGCGTTCGTCGCGCCGTTTGCCGTGAGCTTCGGCGCCAACGCGGCGCTCGGCGCGCTCGCGCATGCCATGCTCGACGAGTACATCCCGTTCATCATCCTGCTGACCGCGCTGTATACCGTCGCGGGCGGAATCTGCGTGCGCGGCAATCTGCATGGCACGCCGCGCCTGAACACCGCGATTCTCGCGCTCGGCACCTTGCTCGCGAGCGTGATGGGTACGACCGGCGCGGCGATGCTGCTGATCCGCCCGTTGCTGCGCGCAAACGACAATCGCCGCCACGTGACCCACGTGGTCGTGTTCTTCATCTTCCTCGTCGCGAACGTTGGGGGCGCGCTGTCGCCGCTCGGCGATCCGCCGCTGTTCCTCGGCTTCCTCGAAGGCGTGAGCTTTTTCTGGACCACCACGCATCTCGCGCGGCCAATGCTGTTCGTGAGCGGCATGCTGCTCGCCGCGTTCTATGCGCTCGACTCGTATTACTTTCACCAGCGCGAGGAGGTGCGTTCAGCGTTCCTCGATCCGACGCCCGATGGCGCGCCGCTCGGCATCGACGGCAAGATCAATTTTGTGCTGCTCGCCGCGGTGATCGCGCTCGTGCTGATGAGCGGATTGTGGCGCCCGCAAATCGCGTTCGACGTGTTCGGCACGCACGTCGCGTTGCAAAACATCGTGCGCGACGCAGCGCTGATCGTCGTCACGCTGCTGTCGCTCGCCTTGACGCCGCGCGCGGCCCGCGCGGGCAACGACTTCAACTGGGCGCCGATCGAGGAAGTGGCCAAACTGTTCGCCGGCATCTTCGTGACGATCGTGCCGGTCATCATGATCCTGCGCGCGGGAGAGGCCGGCGCATTCGCGGGCATCGTCCATCTGGTCAACGATCCGTCAGGAGAGCCGCGCGACATCATGTACTTCTGGGCCACCGGCCTGCTATCTTCGTTTCTCGACAACGCGCCGACCTACCTCGTGTTCTTCAACCTGGCCGGCGGCGACGCGCAGGCATTGATGAGCACCGGAGCGACCACGCTCGCGGCGGTTTCGGCCGGCGCCGTGTTCATGGGCGCGAACACCTATATTGGCAACGCGCCTAACTTCATGGTGAAGGCCATGGCGCAATCGCGCGGTGTGCGCATGCCGAGTTTTTTCGCGTATCTGGGCTGGTCCGGCGCCGTGTTGCTGCCGCTATTCGCGCTGACCGGCTGGCTCTTTTTTGGACGCTGACTCTGCAACGCCGAGGCAATTCCTCGACGTGCGATACGGAGACTTGCAATGCAGAAAATCCTCGTTGCCCGTCCGATCTTTCCCGACGTGATCGATCGGCTGAAGCACTACTTCGATGTCGACTGGAACGACGGCGACGTGTTGCCCGCCGACGAGCTGAAGCGCCGTCTCGCGGACAAGGACGGCGCGCTGACGGCCGGCGACATGATCGACGCGGGCGTGCTCGCCGCGGCGCCGCGTTTGCGCGTCGCGTCGAACATGGCGGTCGGCTACAACAACTTCGACATGGCCGCGTTCAACGCGGCGAACGTACTCGGCACCAATACGCCGGACGTGCTGAACGAATCGACCGCCGACTTCGGCTGGGCGCTGATGATGGCCGCCGCGCGCCGCATCGCCGAAGCGGAGCACTGGTTGCGCGCCGGGCATTGGCAGAAGTGGAGCTACGACGGCTTCCTCGGCAGCGACCTGTACGGCTCGACGCTCGGCGTGATCGGCATGGGCCGCATCGGCCAGGCGCTCGCGCGGCGCGCGCGGGGCTTCAACATGCGGGTCATCTATCACAACCGTTCGCGCGTCGCGTCGCAAATCGAGGCCGAACTGAACGCGGAGTACGTGTCGAAGCAGGATTTGCTGCGGCGCGCCGACCACGTCGTGCTGGTGCTGCCGTACACGAAAGACAATCATCACACGATCGGCGCGGCCGAACTCGCGCTGATGAAGCCGAGCGCGACGCTGACGAACATCGCGCGCGGCGGTATCGTCGACGATGCGGCATTGGCCGATGCGCTGCGTGACAGGCGCATCGCGGCGGCCGGTCTCGACGTGTTCGAAGGCGAGCCGCAACTGCACCCGGCGCTGCTCAACGTGCCGAACGTCGTGCTGACGCCGCACATCGCGAGCGCGACCGAAGCCACCCGCCGCGCGATGGCGAATCTCGCCGCGGACAACCTGATCGCCGGCCTCGGCGCAGGACCGCGCGCCGGTCAGCCGCCGAATCCGATCAACCCCGACGTGATCGGCCGAGCGCGTTCATGACGATGATGCTGGTGGCGGCCGTCGCGGTGCTGGCGGTAGCCCTTGTGATCGCACTCGCGTTGCTGCTGCGCGGTCACGATCGCACGGAGCAGCACGAGCAGTTTGAGATGCTTAACGAACGCGTCGATGCCGTCGTCGACGCCCAGGCGCATACCGCCGAGCGGCTCGAGCGGCAACTGCGCAACGACATCGCCGAGACCGCGCGTGTGTCGCGCACCGAGCAAAGCAGCGGCTTCGCGCATTTTCAGCAGACGCTCGCCGCGCAATTCAGCAGCATGACGACGGTGCAGGGCGGGAAGATCGACGGCTTTGCGCAGGCAGCTCGACGCCGTGCGTCACAGCCTGCAGGCACAGGCGCAGCAGGCGCGCGAAGAGCAAGGGCGTTCACTGAAGCAGTTCGGCGACACGCTGAGCCTGCAACTCGGGCAACTGACCGAGGCGAACGATCGGCGCTTCGCCGAAGTGCGCGCGACGATCGAGCAGCGTCTGAAGGACATCGAGGCGAACAACGCAGCGCGGCTCGAGGAGATGCGCCGCACCGTCGACGAAAAACTGCATGCGACGCTCGAACAGCGTCTGGGCGAATCGTTCAAGCTCGTGTCCGACCGACTCGAACAGGTGCATCGCGGCCTCGGCGAAATGCAGACGCTGGCGGCCGGCGTCGGCGATCTGAAGCGCGTGCTGACCAACGTGAAGACGCGCGGCACGTGGGGCGAAGTGCAGCTCGAAGCCTTGCTCGAACAGCTGCTGACGCCCGATCAATACGCGAAGAACGTCGCGACGGTGCCGAAGAGCGCCGATCGCGTGGAGTTCGCGATTCGGCTGCCGGGGCGGCCGGAGCCCAGCGGCGCGAATACGCCGGTCTGGCTACCGATCGACGCCAAATTCCCGCGCGAGGATTACGAGCGGCTGATCGAAGCGCAGGAGCGCGCCGATCCGGCCGCGGTCGAGGAAGCATCGCGCGCGCTCGAAGCGCGAATTCGCGCGGAGGCGCGCACCATCGCGGAGAAGTACGTGGCGCCGCCGCATACGACCGACTTCGCGCTACTGTTCCTGCCGACCGAAGGGCTATACGCGGAGGTACTGCGCCGGCCGGGGCTCTCGGATCTGCTACAGCGCGACTATCGCGTGACGATTGCGGGGCCGACCACGTTGACCGCGTTGCTCAATAGCCTGCAGATGGGTTTCCGCACGCTCGCGATCGAAAAGCGTTCGAGCGAGGTCTGGCAGGTGCTCGGCGCAGTGAAGACGGAGTTCGGTAAATTCGGCGACGTGCTCGCGAAGACCAAGGCACAGCTCGAAACCGTCACGCGTTCGATCGAGGCCGCGGAAACGCGCACGCGCATGATGAACCGCAAGCTGCGCGACGTCGAGGCGTTACCGGGCGACGAGGCGAGTGAGTTGCTCGGCGACGCGTTGTCGGGTGCAGAGCCTGATGAGCAATGACGGACGAGGCGCTGGAATTCAGGCCGGTCGTGGCGGCGCGGATCGTCGCGGGCGTTACGCTTCTTCCGGTGCGTCGGCCAGATGGATTTCGATGCCACCGAAGCGCGACGCGACCCAGTTGTATGCGTGACACGCGATCCACAACAGCACGAAACCGAGGATCGCGTTCAACAGCAGCGCACTGAACACCGTGCTCAGCTCCACCGAGCCATAGCGCACGAACGCGACCAGCACGCCGAGCAGCACGATCGGCACCGAGAACGTCAGATACACGAGAATCAGCGCTTTGGCCGTCTGTCCCGGTGCGATGAACGAGATCTGTTTTTTCATGTAAGTCAAACCCCAGTGTGTCGTAGTAGTGATAGTGGGTGGAGTGTCGATCAGGTGCCGCCGTGATGCCGGTGTTATGCGATAGATGCGCCGCGCGAGAGCTCAGATGAGACCGTCGAACAGCATGATCGACACGCGCTCGCCGACGTCGATGTCGCCCTCGTCGTGGCCGAGCACGATGAAGCAGTTCGCTTCGCTCATCGAACTCAGCACGCCCGAGCTTTGCGACCCGGTCGGGTGCACGTGCCAGTGTCCGTGCGCGTCCTGTTCGGCGATGCCGCGCTGGAATTCGGTGCGCCCCGCGCGCTTGCCCAGCGCCACACGGGTCGTCGCGTGAATCACCGGCAGCGGCCGCGGCGTCGCGCCGGCCATCAGCAGCAGCGCTTCGCGCACGATCTGATAGAACGTCACCATCACGGCGACCGGATTGCCGGGCAGGCCGAAGAATAGCGCAGGATTGCCGAGCCCCGCCTGCGCGCCGGACCACAGGCGGCCGAACGCGAGCGGCCGGCCGGGGCGCATCGCGAGACTCCAGAAGGCGACGTCCCCGAAGGTCTGCAGCAGTTGCTTCGTGAAGTCCGCTTCGCCGACCGACACGCCGCCCGAGGTCAGCACCACGTCGGCGTTGGCCGCGGCACTGCGCAGCGCGGCTTCGAGCGTGTCCGGCTCGTCGCGCACGACGCCGAGATCGAGCGTGTCGACGTTCAGGCGCCGCAGCATCGCAAACAGCGTGTAGCGGTTGCTGTCGTAGACCGAGCCAGCGTCGAGCGGTTCGCCGAGCGAGCGCAGTTCGTCGCCGGTCGACAAGAACGCGACGCGCAGACGCCGCCGCACGCTGACTTCGCCGATCCCGAGCGACGCGAGCAGACCGAGGTCCGACGCGCGCACGATGCGTCCGGCGTGCAGCGCGAGGTGGCCGCGCGCGAGATCCTCGCCGGCGCGGCGGCGGTTCGCGCCCGCCGTGACCGCGCTGGCCGCGAAGCGGATCGACGGGGAATCCGCGCTGTCGCGCTCCACCCGTTCCTGCGGCACGACGGTGTCGCAGCCGGTGGGCATGCAGGCGCCCGTCATCACGCGCACGCACTGGTTCGCCGCGACCCGGCCCGCAAACGGATGGCCGGCGAGCGCCTTGCCGGCGACCGTCAGCTCGACACGGCTCGCGTCGCCTCGCATACCACCCGCGAGCGCCGCGTGATTGAACGCGTAGCCGTCCATCGCGGAGTTGTCGTGCGCGGGTACGTCGATCGGCGACACGATGTCGGCGGCGAGCACGCGCTCGAGCGAATCACGCAACGCCACGCGCTCGATGGCCGCGACCGGCGTCGCCCACTGCCGGACAATCGCCTGAGCGGCCGGGACGGGTAGCGCGTGAGGATCGTACTGCGCGACGCAGCGTGAAAAGTCGTTGAGCGTGGTCATGAATGGCTGGGCGTCGCGACCGGAGACGGGCGCGGCTGTTGCCGTGCGGCCGGAGCGGATGTCAGCCGGGGCCTCGATTACGTTCGAGGTCGGCGAGTTCTTGTAACGAGTTGGCATTGTAGAACGCGCGCTCGTCGGTAAAGACGACTTCGACCGTCCTGTGGCGCGCGTACCACGCGCGGACCTTGCGCTCGCCGGCGGCCAGAAACGCTGCCAGGTCGTCCGCGACGGCGGTGCGCATCAGCGCGAATACCGGGTGCAGCGAGGTTTCGCCACGGCTGTCGACGGTGGTGACGGTGGCGATGTCGGCGTCGTTCGCATCGAGCGCGTGCGCGAGGCGCGCGGCGAGGTCGGCCGGCAGCCACGGCGAATCGCAGGGCGCGCTCAGCAGGTACGCGGTGCCGGTGGCGCGCAGTCCGGAGAGCATGCCGGCAAGCGGGCCGGGGAAGTCGGGGAGGGTGTCGGCGACGAGCGTCGCGCGATACGGCAAGCCGAGCGCCGCATAGGTGTGGGGATGGCGGTTCGCGCTGATCATCAGCGGGCCGGTCTGCGGCGCGAGGCGCCGCAGCACGTGAGCGGCGAGCGCTTCGCCGTGCAGCGGCTGCAGCCCCTTGTCGACGCCGCCCATGCGCGTGCCGCGCCCGCCCGCGAGCACGAGGCCGGTGATCTGTTCGCGGGTGATGGACATGCGTCGGCCGTTCAGCCGCCGATGTAGGACATTTCGACGCGACGCCCGGCAGGCTCGCCCGAATCGGCCGGCTGGCTGCTGCGCAACTGCGAATAACGGTCGCCGCGGCCTTGCCAGATCTCGGCGATAGCGGTGGCGATCTCGGCGTCGCTCGCGCCGCCGCGCAGCAGCGCGCGCAGATCGTGACCGGTCGATGCGAACAGGCACAGATACAGCTTGCCCTCGGTCGACAAACGCGCGCGCGTGCAGTTGCCACAGAACGCGCGCGTGACGCTCGAAATGACGCCGATCTCGCCGCCGTCGACATAGCCCCAGCGCTGGGCGGTTTCGGCGGCACTGTGCGCTTCGAGCGGCACGAGCGGGAAATGCTCGGCGATGCGCGTGACGACGTCGGCGGAAGGCAGCACTTCGGTCATGTTCCAGCCGTTCGAGGTGCCGACGTCCATGTATTCGATGAAACGCAGCACCGCGTCCGTGCCTTTGAAATGACGCGCCATGGGCACGATTTCGCCGTCGTTGGTGCCGCGTTTGACGACCATGTTCACTTTCAGCGGCGCGAGCCCGACCGCGTGCGCGGCGGCGATGCCGTCGAGCACGTCGGCGACCGCGAAGTCGGCGTCGTTCATGCGGCGGAACAGGGCGTCGTCGAGCGCGTCGAGGCTGACGGTCACGCGCGTGAGGCCGGCGTCCTTCAGGCTGCGCGCCTTGCGCGCGAGCAGCGACCCGTTGGTGGTCAGCGTGAGATCGAGCGGACGGCCCGTGGGCGTGGTCAAGCGGGCGAGCCGGTCGATCAGGAATTCGAGGTTCTTGCGCAGCAGCGGCTCGCCGCCGGTCAGACGAATTTTCTCGACGCCATGGGCGACGAACAACTGCGCGAGCCGCTCGATCTCTTCGAAGCTCAACAGCGCGCTGTGCGGCAGGAACGCATAGTCCTTGTCGAATACCGCGCGCGGCATGCAGTAGACGCAGCGGAAGTTGCAACGGTCGGTCACCGAGATGCGCAGATCGCGCAGCGGACGCGCGAGCGCATCGTGCAGCACGCCGCTAGGCGTCTGCGCCGGGCCGGTGATGACCGGCGCCGCGCTGAGATCGGCAACGGGGATGATGCGTCGGGACATGAAGTGCTTTGTCAGGTGCGTGGACGGACAGCGAATGATTAATTCTATCGGAAATGCCCGTGGCGGCAGGTGGGCGACGCACGTTGTCGGGGTATACGGGGAGCGGCATGACGCGGCTCGCGCCCACAAATAGTCGCCAAAAGAAAAAGCCCGCCGGAACGGGCGGGCTTTCTCACGGACAACGACGCGGCTTACTGCGGATGCTTAATCGTTTCGACCTGTTGCATCGGCGTGGTGTCGACCGCCGGCAGCGCCTTGCGCTCACGGACCACGCGCGGCGGCTTGGCTGTCTGCGCCGCCGCTTCCTGCGCGGCGCGCAGCTTCTCGGCGTCGGTGTTGACCCAGATCAGGCCAGCCTGCTCGAGGATCGGCTGCAATGCGTCGGCCGATGCGGCGGGCGCGACGCTGCGCACGGCAGCCGGCTGCGGGGCCGCGGCGACGGGCGCCGCTTCGACCACGGCCGGTTCCGTTGCGACGACCGGTTGCGGCTCGACGATCTCGGCTTGCGTTGCCGGCTCGACTGCCGGCGCCTCGACGGTCGTTGCCGGAGCCGCGATGTCGAGCGCCGCCGGAGCGGCTTGCGGTTCGGTCGGAACGGCCGGCTGCAGTGCCGCGGCCGGCTCGACAGCCGGTGATTCGGCCTGCGCGGCCGGTTCGACCGGCGCAACCGGCGCGACCGGTTCGCTCGCGGCCTGCGTGGCTTGCTCTGCTTGGGCCGGCGCTTCCACGGCCGGTTCCACAGGTTCGATCGATGCCGCCGGAGCCTCTTCGACCGGCACGACCTTTTCGGTCTTCGCAGCATTTTCTGCCGCGAGAGCCGGCGTTTCGGCTGCCGCATGCAGTTCAGTCACGACGGCGCTCTCCGTTGCGACAGCGGCGACCACGACTTCGACCGGCGTCACGCTGCTCTTGGCTTCGCTGACTTCGCGTGTGTGCTCGACCGGCTGCCCGGTGCGCACCGGCGCTTCGTCGCTGGCCGCAACATTGTCGCCTTCTGCTTCCGCGACGTCCGCCGCGAGGTTGCCATTCACGTCCTCTTCCCGCTCGCGACGGCCACCACGACGACCGCGACGGCGACGACGACGCTCTTCGCCGTCACGTGCGACGGTTTCCTGATCGACCGGCACGCCGTTTTCACCCGCTGCGGCGCGGTCGCGCGTCAGTTCGTCGGTGGCTTGCGTGTCGGGTTGCGTCAGTGCCGCGGCGGCTTCCGTTTGCGGCTTGCGACGCTCGCGGCGCTCACCGCGTTCCTGACGCTCGGCGCGTGCCGTGCCTTCGATGGCTTCCGCACGCTCGACGCCGCGGGTGTCGCGTTCGCGACTCTCGCGCGGTTCACGTGCTTCACGTGCTTCACGCGGTTCGCGGCCTTCACGGGCCTCACGCGGTTCGCGCTGTTCACGCGGCGCGCGCGGTTCGCGGCCTTCGCGTGCCTCACGGCCTTCGCGTTCCTCGCGACGCTGCTGACCTTGCGCCTGACGGCCGCCGCTCACGCCTTCGCCGCGCGCTGCCGCGTCGCGGCCGCTTGCGCCGCTACGGCGGTTGCGATTGCGATCGCCGCCACGCTCGCCCGTGCGCTCACCGCGCTCGCCGCGTTGCGGACGAGCCTGCTTGTCGGTCGTGGCCGGCGCGGCGGGCGCCGGAGCAGCCGGCTGCATGCCGAACAGATTCTTCAGCCAGCCGATGAAACCGCCGCTGGCCGGCGCTACCGCGACCGGAGCAGGGGTTGCAGCCGGGCGAACCGGCGCGCTCGGAGCCGGCTTCTCGGGCGTGATGCCCTTGACCGCCGCTTCCTGCTTCGGCTTGACTTCCTCGGCGCGCTTGCTGTAGCCAGTTTCCGATTCGAGCTCGCGGGCCGCTTCTTCGGCCATCTTCCACGATGCGCGCGGCTCATCGAGGCGCGCGTCGTCGTGACGCAGACGCTCGAGCTTGTAGTGCGGCGTGTCGAGGTGCTTGTTCGGGATCAGTACGACGTTGACCTTGAAGCGCGACTCGATCTTGTTGATTTCGGCGCGCTTTTCGTTCAACAGGAAGGCGGTCACTTCGACCGGCACCTGGCAGTGGATCGCCGCGGTGTTTTCCTTCATCGCTTCTTCCTGAATGATCCGCAGCACTTGTAGCGCGGACGATTCGGTATCGCGGATGTGGCCCGTGCCGTTACAGCGCGGACACGTGACGTGGCTGCCTTCCGACAGGGCCGGACGCAGACGCTGACGCGACAGCTCCATCAGGCCGAAGCGCGAGATCTTGCCCATCTGCACGCGGGCGCGGTCGTGTTTCAGCGCGTCTTTCAGGCGCTGTTCGACTTCGCGCTGGCTCTTGGCCGATTCCATGTCGATGAAGTCGATCACGATCAGGCCGCCCAGGTCGCGCAGACGCAACTGGCGGGCGACTTCATCGGCGGCTTCGAGGTTCGTGCGCGCGGCCGTTTCCTCGATGTCCGCGCCTTTGGTGGCGCGCGCCGAGTTCACGTCGATCGCGACGAGCGCTTCAGTGTGATCGATGACGATCGCACCGCCCGACGGCAGCGGCACGGTGCGCGAGTACGCGGTTTCGATCTGGTGCTCGATCTGGAAGCGCGAGAAGAGCGGCACGTCGTCGTGGTAGCGCTTCACCTTGCCGACGTTGTCCGGCATCACGATGTCCATGAAGGCGCGCGCCTGGTCATGGATTTCGGTCGTGTCGATCAGGATTTCGCCGATATCCGGCTGGAAGTAATCGCGGATCGCGCGGATCACGAGGCTCGATTCGAGATAGATCAGCATCGGCTGGCCGGCCGTGCCGCTTTGCGACGCGGCTTCGATCGCGCGCCAGAGTTGCATCAGGTAATTCAGGTCCCACTGCAGCTCTTCGGCGCTGCGGCCGATGCCCGCCGTGCGCGCGATGATGCTCATGCCTTCCGGCAGTTGCAGCTGCGCCATGGTTTCGCGCAGTTCCTGACGGTCGTCGCCTTCGATCCGGCGCGACACGCCGCCGCCTCGCGGGTTATTTGGCATCAGAACCAGATAGCGGCCGGCCAGCGAGATGAACGTGGTCAGGGCTGCACCCTTGTTGCCGCGTTCTTCCTTTTCGACCTGGACGATCAGTTCCTGACCTTCCTTCAGTGCGTCCTGGATGCGTGCGGAACGCATGTCGACGCCATCGCGGAAGTACTGGCGGGCGACTTCCTTGAACGGCAGGAAGCCGTGACGGTCTTCGCCGTAGTTGACGAAACAGGCCTCGAGCGACGGCTCGATGCGCGTGATGATGCCCTTGTAAATATTGCCTTTGCGCTGTTCGCGGCCGGCGGTTTCGATATCGATGTCGATGAGTTTTTGTCCATCGACGATGGCGACGCGCAGCTCTTCCTGCTGCGTCGCATTGAACAACATTCGTTTCATTGAACGGCTCCAGAGCGGCCTCGCCAGCCCAGCCGCGCGGTTGTCAGTCGCGAGAGCGGGGAGAGTAGGCGTGCCGCGTCTATTGTGTTTTTCACAAACACGCTGGAGCGGGAAAGATGGCGGGAGAATTGCCTGAGAGGGCCCAGCCCGGTTAAAAAAACGGGCACGGTGCCGCAGGGCACATGCGAACACGGCTTCAAATCATGGCCTGACACGCCGCGTTTAGCCAGCAGACCTTCATAAGTCTTCGCCCTCTGAAGCCGGCGCGCCAAATGGGCGCGCGAGCGAAGGGCCGAAGTCCGCGGTCATGCCGCAACGGGAAGTTCGCGCAGGCGGCGCGTCTTTTCCTGCTGGGGGTGTCTCGCCTTCTTTTGACGTCGCCAAGTCTTGTACTTTCTACAAGACGCCTCGGGCGCACGCCGTATTTTCGCGACTTGCAGCTTCGTCCAGCAGGGCGTCATACCGCCCGGAAAACGCGAAGCTGAAAGTTAAATTCTTTTTTACCAAAATTCCGTTACCGTCGAAGCCGACCTTGACCGAACGCGCCTGCGGGCGCCGTCCCTGCCGGGTGCTGACTTCGTGCGTGCAACTTGTTGCATCTCATTTTCAGGGCGAGCAACCAGACCCCGGCGCAAGTAAAATAACGGTTTATCGCTTGCGCTCGCGCAACCACCCGCATTCCGGACGCTGTGCGAACACTGCGCCGACTATCGCGGACTGCTGGGCAAATTATATTCAGAATGAAAGAGTTAGGCAAAACATCCCAGAGATCGGTTGCAGGTGCGGTCGAAGCCCCGGTTTCGAGCGATCAGGTTTCGCTGATTGAAATCGATGACAGCTCGGCCGGTCAGCGGATCGACAATTTCTTGCTGCGCGTCTGCAAGGGCGTGCCGAAAAGCCATATTTATCGCATCCTGCGTAGCGGTGAAGTGCGGGTCAACAAGGGTCGCATCGATGCGCAATACCGGCTCGAGTTGGGCGATCTGGTGCGGGTGCCGCCAATCCGCGTCGCGCAGCCGAATCAGGCTGCAGTCCATGTACCCGTGCCCGTGGCCGGCTTTCCCATCCTGTTCGAAGACGAGCATCTGCTCGTGATCGACAAGCCGGCCGGCGTCGCGGTCCACGGTGGCAGCGGTGTCGCGTTCGGCGTGATCGAGCAGATGCGCGGGATGCGGCCGCAGGCGAAATTCCTTGAACTCGTGCACCGGCTGGATCGCGAGACCTCGGGCATCCTGATGCTCGCGAAGAAGCGCGCGGCGCTCGTCAATCTGCACGAGCAGATCCGCGACAACCGGATGGACAAACGCTACTACGTGTGCGTGCACGGTGAATGGGCGAGCGACTGGGGCCGCCGGCGCGCTGTGAAGGAGCCGCTGCACAAGTACCTGACCGCCGACGGCGAACGCCGAGTGCGCGTGCAGGCCGATGGCCTCGCTTCCCACACGATCTTCAGCCTGGTCGACCGCTGGCAAGACTACGCGCTGCTGGAGGCCGAGCTGAAGACGGGGCGCACGCACCAGATCCGGGTGCATCTGCAACATCTGGCACTCCCGATCGTGGGCGACGCCAAATACGGCGATTTCGCCTTGAACAAGGCGCTCGCGCGCGCCAACGCGAAGCCGGGCATCAAACGTATGTTTCTGCACGCTTACCGGCTCAAGCTCACGCATCCGGCCACCGGTGCGCCTCTACAGCTGGACGCGCCGCTGCCGGCCGACTGCCGCGGCTTTATCGAACAACTCAACGAACTACGCACGGGGTCCAACCCGGAGACGACCTTGCATGGCTAGAGAGCAATTTGACCTGATCGTGTTTGACTGGGATGGCACGCTGATGGATTCGACCGTGCATATCACGCGCAGCATCCAGGCGGCATGTCGCGACCTCGGCCTGCCGGTGCCCGCCGACGAAGCCGCGAGCTACGTAATCGGCCTCGGCCTGCGCGACGCACTGCAGATTGCCGCGCCGACGCTCGATCCGGCCGACTATCCGCGGCTTTCTGAGCGCTACCGCTTTCATTTTCTGATGGAAGACCAGACCACTGAGCTTTTCCCCGGCGTGCGCGAGATGCTTCAGGAGTTGCGCGATGTCGGCTATCTGCTCGCGGTCGCGACAGGAAAGAGCCGCGTTGGGCTGAATCGCGCGCTCGATCAGGCGCGCGTGACGAGTCTGTTCGACGGTACCCGCTGCGCAGACGAAACCTTTTCGAAGCCGCATCCGGCAATGCTGCATGAGCTCACGCGAGAATTGGGGCAGGATGTGGCGCGCACCGTCATGATCGGCGATACGACGCACGATCTGCAAATGGCGCTCAACGCCGGCGTGGCGGGCATCGGCGTGACTTACGGCGCGCATCCGGCGAATTCGCTGAATGCGATGTCACCGAAGTTCGTCGCATCGAACGTCAGCGATCTGTCCGGCTGGCTGCGGGAGCACGCATGAGCGACGACGGCGTGGACACCGCTGCTGCCGCGGTCGCGCAGGGAGTGCGGATTTGCGCGGCCGACGAGCTGGTCGACGGCGGCGACGGCATCCGGCGCGTCGCGCGGCTCGGCGGGCAGGATGTCGTGGTGTTTTTCGTCCGATATGATGGCTGCGCGTACGGCTATCTGAATCGCTGCGCTCATGTGCCGATGGAACTCGACTGGCAAGAGGGGCAGTTCTTCGAATCGTCCCGTTTATACTTGATGTGCGCGACGCATGGCGCGATTTACGCGCCGGATACCGGCAAATGCGTCGGTGGTCCGTGTCGCGGAGGCAGGTTGCGTCCGCTGCAGGTGGAAGAACGCGATACGTCCGCGGGCCGGGCGGTATTCTGGTTGCCTGACGGCGAATTGCTGCCAGTTGCGCGCTGATTTCCTTTCTATCTTTTCACTTTCCGCATGTCAGACAACTCGACCCCCGAAAAGGACCCCGCCTCGGGCGGCCGCTCCCGTCCGCCCCGCCGACGAGCCGGGCTGGGAGCGGGCCGCTCTCGAGCGAATCGCGCTCGCCGCGATCAACGAGCAACGCGCCGCGCGGCGCTGGCGGATTTTCTTCCGTTTCGTCTTCCTCGCTGTGCTCGCCCTGGCAGCGTGGGGTGCGCTGAATTTCTCGGGCGAGCGGGTCGCCACGGCTGGCCGTCATACGGCGATGGTTTCGATTGATGGCGAGATCGCGACCGATACGAGAGCGAACGCCGAAGATATCAACACTGCACTCGACTCCGCATTCGAGGATTCCGATACCGCGGGCGTAATCCTTTATTGCAACAGTCCGGGCGGCAGTCCGGTACAGGCCGGCATTATCAACAGCGAAGTCCGGCGCTTGCGCGCCAAATATCCATCTATACCGCTGTACGTCGTGGTCGGCGATATGTGTGCATCGGGTGGATACTACGCGGCCGCGGCGGCGGAAAAGATCTATGTCGACAAGGCTAGCATCGTTGGTTCCATCGGCGTGCTGATGGACAGCTTCGGTTTCACCGGCCTGATGGACAAGCTGGGCATTCAGCGACGGCTGCGCACGTCCGGTGCGAACAAGGGCTTTTTTGATCCGTTCTCGCCTGAAACGCCGAAGATGGACGAACATGCGCAGGATATGCTCGATCAGATCCACTCGCAGTTCATCGATGCGGTGCGTCAGGGGCGCGGCAAGCGCCTGCATGAAACCCCGGACATGTTCTCCGGTTTGTTCTGGACAGGGCAGAAAAGCGTCGAACTGGGCCTGGTGGACGGCTTTGGCGATGCGGATTACGTCGCGCGCGAGATCTTCAAGGCGCCGGATATTATCGACTACACGGTAAAAGAGAGCATTACGGACCGTGTTGCGCGCAAGTTCGGCGCGGCGGTTGGCGCCGGCGCGGTCCGGGCAATGGCGCTGGGCACGAAAATGAATTTGCGGTGAATTCGCAGGTAAAGCCCGCGCGGTCGACTCGGCCGATCGCGCGGGCTTTGTCTTTGGCGCGGGATTTCGGTGCGTGTTCTCAGGCCGCCAGAATCAAAAAAATCGCCGGCCGCTTATGCAGGTCGATGTCAGGCTTCTTCTTCCAGTCGGCGACGCTCCGGCTTGCGATCTTTTCGCTCGGCAGAGTCAGGTCGACCGCGACGCAGACGAGCGTCGACGGCGCACAGGTCGCGAGCAGCGTATCGAGCAGCGCGCGATTCCGGTAGGGCGTTTCGATGAAGATCTGCGTTTGCTTGCTCTTGCGCGAGTGTTGTTCGAGATCGCGCAGTCGTTTGGCGCGTTCGGCAGCGTCGACGGGCAGGTAGCCGTGAAACGCGAAGCTTTGGCCATTCAGCCCCGACGCCATCAGCGCAAGCAGAATCGAACTCGGCCCGACCAGCGGCACGACCTTCACGCCGCGCTCGTGCGCGCGTCGCACGAGCAGCGCGCCCGGGTCCGCGACTGCCGGGCAGCCGGCCTCGGAGACGAGGCCGGCGTCGGTGCCCGAGAGCAGCGGCGCGAGCAGCTTGTCGACCTCGCCGGCCGGCGTATTGACGTTCAATTCGCGGATCTCGATTTCCTGAATCGGCCGCTCGGTGCCGACTTTCTTCAGGAAGGCGCGCGTGGTTTTAGCGTTTTCGCCAATGTAATAGTGCAGCGACGCCGCGCGGGCGCGCACCGGCGCGGGTAGCACCAGATCGAGCGCGCTCGCGTCACCTTCGCCGAGCGTGTTCGGAACCAGGTAGAGGGTGCCGGTCATTGTTCCCCCAGAAGCGGGTAGTTGGCCGCGAGCAGCATATGCGACAGCGCGATCAGCGGCAGGCCGACGAGCGCGGTCGGGTCGTCGGAATGAATGGCTTCCAGCAGCGCGATGCCGAGACCTTCGGACTTAGCGCTGCCGGCGACGTCGTACGGTGTTTCGGCGTGCAGGTAGGCGTCGAGTGCCGTGTCTGGCAAGTTGCGGAAGCGCACGCGGGTGATCACGTCCACGGTTTGCGCGCTGTCCGTCGCGCTGTCGAACAGGCACAGCGCGCTATGGAACAGCACGTCGCGGCCGCGCATCGCCTGTAGTTGCGCGAGCGCCTTGTCGTGCGTGCCCGGTTTGCCGATCTGCAGGCCGTCGTAGGTGGCGACCTGGTCGGAGCCGATTACGAGCGCGCGTTCGTCGGCGGCAAGGCCTCGGGCAGCCGCACGCGCTTTAGCTTCGGCGAGCCGCAGCGCAGTTGCTTGGGGCGTTTCATTGGCGAGTGGGATTTCGTCGATCGCGGGTACGATGACGTCGAACGGCACATGCAGGCGTTCGAGCAACTCGCGGCGATACCGCGAGCTCGACGCCAGAATCAGGCGTGGCGGGCGTTTGAGGGAATCAGGCATGGTTTGCTGGCAGCGGAAGAGACTGGTCGTACTGGTTCGCGCGAGGTTCGCGCGCGTATGAGCTTAAGTGTTTGACTCAAAAAGACAAAACGGATATGATCTCGGGCTTTTCACGGTATGCTTGCGCTTGAAGGGTTGAACGCAACGGCCGGGCCCCGCCGGCTGGCAAACCGGATTATCTTCGCGGCGGATCTGATCGTCCTTCGCGAATCACCCCGGCAACATGCTTGCCGAAGCAGGAGCGCACATGACTCAACATCCTGGCAAACCTGCAGGTCTGTCCGACCCGCATGAGCTCGATCTGTTCGAATTTGCGCGAAGCGGGCGTCAGGCCGCGGGTGTCGTGCGCGTCTCGCAACTGCCGCGCATGTTAAACGAAGTCCCGGCGGAAGCGCCAGATCGCGACACCGCGTTTACATGGCAGGCCGAAGGGACGACGCAGCCGGAATTGCAGGACGATGGCACCGAAGGTCCCCAGCCTTATCTGCGGCTGGCGATTCACGGTGCCGCGTGGCTCGAATGCCAGCGGTGCTTGACGCCGTATTCGCAGGCGTTCAACGTCGATGCAACCTACCGGATCGTCAGTACGGAGGCGGAAACCGAAGAATTTCCGCTCGACGAGGATGAAGTCGAGGTGATCGTGGGTTCGCGCCAGTTCGATCTCATCGACTTGATCGAAGAAGAGTTGCTGCTTTCCTTGCCGCTTGTGCCAAAACATGAGGTCTGCCCTGAAGTGCACGAGAGCCTTGTCTCGGGCGCGGACGGCGACGAAGCCGCGCAAGACGAAGCTGGCGATGCCAGCGGGCCGGAACAGTCCAACGAGCGGCGCCATCCGTTCGCGGCGCTCGAAAGACTGAAGCGTGACGAGCCGGGTGGCAAGAAGCGCTGAACAGTTGCAGGGGGTGTGATGCGGGCGCATTGGCCGTTTGGCTAGTGGTTAAGACCGTATCGGGCTGTGTTAGAATTCGGAAAATTTTTTGGAGTTAGTCATGGCAGTTCAACAAAACAAGAAGTCGCCGTCGAAGCGCGGCATGCACCGTTCGCACGATTTCCTGGCGGCAGCGCCGCTGGCCGTTGAGCCGAGCACGGGCGAAGTGCATCTGCGTCACCACGTTAGCCCGAACGGCTACTATCGCGGCAAGAAAGTCGTCAAGACGAAGAACGACTAATCGTTGACTGCGATGCGCCCTGCGGCGTTTCGCGTAGCGATCGGATCGCTTGACATTTTCCTGGTTCGGCAAAAAGGCGGCATTCAACTGCCGCTTTTTTGTGTCGATCGCAGTTGGCGCTTTAGCGCTTGCCGCGACCCAAAGCCGAGCGTCTGAATTTCGTCGCACTCCATGACTGTAAAGCTCACGATAGATTGCATGGGAGGCGACCACGGCCCGTCCGTGACCGTTCCCGCTGCCGTCAACTTCGTTCGGTCGCGTCCCGACGCGCAGTTGCTGCTCGTCGGCATTGAAAGTGCGATTCGTGCGCAGTTGAAGAAGCTCAAGGCTCAGGATCTGCCGGCGCTGACCGTCGTGCCTGCTACCGAGGTCGTCGCGATGGACGATCCGGTCGAGGTCGCGCTGCGCAAGAAAAAAGATTCGTCGATGCGCGTGGCGCTGAACCGCGTCAAGGAAGGCGAGGCGCAAGCCTGCATTTCCGCTGGCAATACCGGCGCACTGATGGCGGTCTCGCGTTATGTGCTGAAAACGCTGTCGGGCATCGAGCGCCCGGCCATCGCGTTTGCTCTGCCCAATCCCGCCGGCTATACGATGATGCTCGACCTGGGCGCCAACGTCGACTGCGAGCCGCAGCATCTGCTGCAGTTCGCCGAGATGGGGCACGCGCTCGTGTCCGCGCTCGAAGGGAAAGACCGGCCCACCATCGGGCTGCTCAACATCGGCGAAGAAGTCATCAAGGGCAACGACATCATCAAGCGCGCCGGCGAACTGCTGCGTGCGAGTACACTGAACTTTCACGGCAATGTCGAAGGCGACGACATCTACAAGGGCACCGTCGACGTGATCGTCTGCGATGGCTTTGTCGGCAATGTCGCGCTGAAGACGTCCGAAGGTCTCGCGCAAATGCTGTCCAACATCATCAAGGAAGAGTTCGGCCGTTCGTGGCTGACCAAGGTGATGGCGGTGCTCGCGCTGCCGGTATTGATGCGTTTCAAGAAACGCGTCGATCATCGGCAATACAACGGCGCCGCGCTGCTCGGCTTGCGCGGGCTCGTGATCAAAAGCCACGGTTCCGCCGATGCCTATGCGTTTGAGTGGGCTATCAAACGCGGGTATGATGCCGTCAAAAACGGCGTGCTGGAACGCCTTGCGCGAGCGATGGAAGAGAACGCGGGTTCTCTCGAACAGGCGGCGCGCGACGCAAGCGGTGCGGGTCACGCAAGCCCGATCGCAGGCCAGCCGGCCGAGCCCTACGCTGCGCAATCCTCGAAGGCATAATGGCTCAATCCACAATCTACTCCCGCGTGCTGGGCACCGGCAGCTGTCTGCCGCCCAACCGCGTCACTAATCAGGATCTGGCTGAGCGTCTCGCCAGGCAAGGTGTCGAGACGAGCGACGAATGGATCGTCGCGCGCACGGGCATCCATGCGCGTCACTTCGCCGAACCGGACGTCACGACCAGCGACCTCGCGTTGATCGCCTCGCAGCGCGCGATCGAAGCGGCGGACATCGATCCGCAGTCCATCGACCTTATCGTGGTCGCCACCTCCACGCCCGACTTCGTGTTCCCGAGCACTGCCTGCCTGCTGCAGAACAAGCTCGGCATCAGGAACCACGGTGCGGCGTTCGACGTGCAGGCGGTCTGCTCCGGCTTCGCGTATGCAGTCGCGACGGTGGACAGCCTGATTCGCAGCGGCCAGCATCGCACGGCGCTCGTGATCGGCGCGGAAACCTTCTCGCGCATTCTCGATTTCAACGACCGCACCACCTGCGTGCTGTTCGGCGACGGCGCCGGCGCTGTGATCCTGCAGGCGTCCGACGAACCGGGCGTGCTGGCAAGCGCACTGCACGCGGACGGCAGCCATTCGAGTATTCTCTGCACGCCGGGCAACGTGAATGGCGGCATAGTCGCCGGCAGCGCGTTCCTGCACATGGACGGTCAGGCGGTGTTCAAACTCGCCGTCAACGTGCTCGAGAAAGTCGCGATCGAAGCATTGGAAAAAGCGAATCTGAAGCCGGAGCAGGTCGACTGGTTGATTCCGCATCAGGCGAATATCCGCATCATGCAGAGCACTTGCCGCAAGCTTGGCCTGCCGCAGGAGCGCATGGTCGTCACGGTGGGCGAGCACGGCAATACTTCGGCGGCGTCCATTCCGCTCGCACTCGACGTCGCGGTGCGCGACGGCCGCATCAAGCGCGGCCAGAACGTGCTGATCGAAGGCGTCGGCGGCGGCTTCACGTGGGGCGCGTCGGTCATTCGCTACTGAGAGCGACGACGCATCGCTGGGCGCCGCTGACGGCGCCCCATGCGGCCGGAGTAATACCGCGCGCCATTTGGCAGCCGCGGCCGGCCGCCAATCCGATTAAACCGATTTTGGGGACGATATGAAATTCGCGTTCGTTTTTCCTGGGCAGGGTTCGCAGGCAGTCGGCATGCTTAACGGATTCGTCGATCAGGCAATCGTGCGTGAGACGGTTCAGGAAGCCTCCGACGTACTCAACCAGGACCTCGGCAAGCTGATCGCCGAAGGCCCCGCCGAAGATCTCAATCTCACCACCAACACCCAGCCGGTCATGCTGACCGCGGCCTACGCTACCTATCGCGCGTGGCAGCAGGCGGGCGGCCCGGCGCCGGCGATCGTCGCCGGACATAGCCTTGGCGAATACACGGCGCTCGTCGCGGCCGGCGCACTCGCGTTCCGCGACGCAGTGCCGCTCGTGCGTTTCCGCGCGCAGGCGATGCAAACCGCGGTGCCGGTGGGTGAAGGCGGAATGGCCGCGATTCTCGGCCTCGACGACGATACGGTGCGCGCGGTCTGCGCGGAAGCGTCGGGGGCGCGCGTCGTCGAGGCGGTCAATTTCAACGCGCCGGCGCAAGTCGTGATCGCGGGCCACAAGGCCGCAGTCGAGAAAGCCTGCGAAGTCGCGAAGGCGAAGGGCGCGAAGCGCGCACTGCCGCTGCCGGTGTCGGCGCCGTTTCACTCGTCTCTGCTCAAGCCCGCGTCGGATCAACTGCGCGAATACCTGGCGAGCATCGACGTGCAGGTGCCGTCGATCCCGGTCATCAACAACGTCGACGTCGCCGTGGTCAACGAGCCGTCCAGAATCAAGGACGCGCTGGTGCGCCAGGCGGCTGGTGCGGTGCGCTGGGTCGAGTGCGTGCAGGCAATGGCCGCGCAGGGCGTCACGCATGTGATCGAATGCGGTCCGGGCAAGGTCCTTGCGGGTTTGACCAGGCGCATCGACGGTAATCTTGTTGGCGCGTCGGTGTTCGATCCGGCGTCGCTCGAAGAAACGCTGAAACTCGTGACGGCAGGCTGAGACCGCATTCGCGAACGGGTATCGACAGAGCAGTGCCGCGCTAGCGCGGCATCCCTCGACAGACGAATCAACAAGAATCAATGAGCCCTATTTGAAGGGCATCCGGACTGACAGATGCAAAAGACTCTCGACAAGCAGATCGCAATCGTGACGGGCGCATCGCGCGGCATCGGCCGTGCGATAGCGATGGAACTCGCGCGTCAGGGCGCGACGGTCATCGGCACCGCGACGAGCGAAAGCGGCGCGGCTGCGATCACCGAAGCGTTCAAGGCGGCCGGCGTTAACGGCCGCGGCGCCGTTCTCGACGTCAACGACGCGGCCGCGGCCGAAGCGCTGATCGACCGCACGGTCAAGGAATTCGGCGTGCTCAACATACTCGTGAACAACGCTGGCATCACGCAGGATCAACTGGCGATGCGCATGAAGGACGACGACTGGGACGCGGTGGTCGACACCAACCTGAAGTCGGTGTTCCGTCTGTCGCGTGCGGTGCTGCGCCCGATGATGAAGGCGAAGGGCGGTCGCATCATCAACATCACGTCGGTGGTTGGCTCGGCGGGCAACCCGGGGCAGATCAACTACGCGGCCGCGAAGGCCGGCGTCGCGGGCATGACGCGCGCGCTCGCACGCGAGATCGGCAGCCGCGGCATCACAGTCAATTGCGTCGCGCCTGGTTTCATCGATACCGACATGACGAAGGCGCTGCCCGAAGAGCAGCAGACCGTGCTGAAAACGCAGATTCCGCTCGGCCGTCTCGGCAGCCCGGAAGACATCGCGCATGCGGTCGCGTTCCTCGCGTCGCCGCAAGCGGGCTACATCACCGGCACGACGCTGCACGTGAACGGCGGCATGTATATGCAGTGACCAATTTCGGTTACTATCCGCGCCTTGATGCGTTTGCGAAAAGCACGAGGCGCATGCGCTGACAGGAACCCGATGCGCCGCTTTTTTGCCGGGTCAAACCTGATAAAATGCGCGCACCTGTATTTTTGAACTTCTTTTCCCTTGGAGGGGTAATGGACAATATCGAACAGCGCGTCAAGAAGATCGTCGCGGAACAACTGGGCGTTGCGGAAGCGGAAATCAAGAACGAAGCGTCGTTCGTGAACGATCTCGGCGCCGACTCGCTCGACACCGTTGAGCTCGTGATGGCCCTCGAAGACGAATTCGGCATGGAAATTCCCGATGAAGAAGCCGAGAAGATCACCACCGTTCAGCAAGCGATCGACTACGCTCGCGCGAACGTCAAGGCCTAAGGTCATTCGCGCCTGCGTTCCTGCACGGGCCGCGCATGACGACCTGCCGTGCCGCCTGCCGGTGCCAGCAGGGTCTGCGCTATTGGGCGTGTCCATCATTGGCACACCCTGCGCCGCGCCGCTTGCCACGCAGGAGCCAGCGATGTTGACAGCGCAACTTTCCGCGCGATTGCCGACTTAAACAGCCACAGGGCACACAGGGCGATTCCTGTGGCCGCTGTGGCTTTTGCGTTTGTCATCTATGAAAAAAGGGGTTACCGTGAGCCGCCGTCGTGTTGTTGTTACAGGCCTGGGGCTGATTTCGCCTGTTGGCAATAATGTTGCCGATGGCTGGGCCAATCTGGTCGCCGGCAAGTCTGGGATTGCCAGTATCACCAAGTTCGATGCGTCGAACTTCTCGACCCGTTTCGCCGGCGAGGTGAAGGGCTTCAATATCGAGGACTACATCCCCGGTAAGGAGGCGCGCCACATGGATACCTTCATCCATTACGGCGTGGCTGCAGGCATCCAGGCGATGCAGGACAGCGGCCTCGAAGTCACCGACGAGAATTCGGAGCGCATTGGCGTGGTGGTCGGTTCGGGCATCGGCGGTCTACCGATGATCGAAATCACCCAAACCGAATTGCTCAATCGCGGCCCGCGTCGCATTTCGCCGTTCTTCGTGCCGGCTTCGATCATCAACATGATCTCCGGCCACTTGTCGATCAAGTTCGGCATCAAGGGCCCGAATCTGTCGATCGTCACCGCGTGTACGACCGGTCTGCACTGCATCGGCGAGGCATCGCGCCTGATCGAGTACGGCGACGCCGACGTGATGCTCGCCGGTGGCGCGGAATCGACCGTATCGCCGCTCGGTATCGGCGGCTTCGCGGCGGCACGCGCGCTGTCGCAGCGCAATGACGATCCGGCGACCGCGAGCCGTCCGTGGGACAAGGACCGTGACGGCTTCGTGCTCGGCGAAGGCGCGGGCGTGATGGTGCTCGAAGAGTACGAGCACGCGAAGGCGCGCGGGGCGAAGATCTACGCGGAAATCGGCGGCTACGGCATGAGCGGCGACGCGTATCACATGACCGCGCCGCTCGAAGACGGCGACGGCGCACGCCGCTGCATGCTCGCCGCGCTGAAGAACGCGGGCATCAACGGCGATCAGGTGAACTACCTGAACGCGCACGGCACGTCCACGCCGCTCGGCGATCTGGCGGAGACGACCGGCATCAAGCGGGCGTTCGGCGACCACGCGAAGGGCATAGTCGTCAATTCGACCAAGTCGATGACAGGCCACCTGCTGGGCGGCGCCGGCGGTCTGGAGTCTGTGTTCACGGTGCTCGCCGTGCATCACCAGGTCTCACCTCCGACCATCAACATCTTCGACCAGGACCCGGACTGCGATCTCGATTACTGCGCGAACACCGCGCGGGACATGAAGATCGACGTTGCGCTGAAGAACTCGTTCGGGTTCGGCGGCACGAACGGCACGCTGGTGTTCAAGCGCGCCTGATCGCCTGAGCACGGGTGACGCGTCCGTCCACGACGCCGGCTTCGCCGGCGCTTGTCCCCGCACCGGCAACGTCGGGCAGAGCGACGCAGCGAATTGCGCTGCGTCGCTCGGTCGCAATGCGTGCCGCATTAGGGGCGTTCGTGCTGACCGTGACGTTAGCCATCTATACCTGCGTCGCGCCCCGGTTGGGCGCGTGGCAGGCCGCTTCGTTGACGCTCGCGGTGGCAGCGCTGCTCGGGCTGTGCGCGGCGAGGCATGACGCGGCGCAGCCCGTCGCGCTGCATATCGCGATGGATGAAATTTCCGCCTGGAACCGCGCGGGCGTGCTGCTCGCGCGAGGCCGCGTAGTCGGTTGCGTGCAGTGGAGCGGCCGCTTGCTGGTGCTTGCGCTCGAACCCAAGGGTGGTCGAAGGCGCGGCCTGATGCGTGCGCCGACCGGCCGCGTGCGCTCCCTGCTGCTCGCCGCCGACGCGCTGCCGCCCACGGTTTTCCGCGAACTTTCCGTGCTAGGCCGGCGCGCGGCCGGCGCTTGACTGTAACGACTGTAACCGCTGTTACCGTAGTAACGTGCCCTCACGAGGGGGACGCTACAATGGTCCCCCGCCATGCGCCCCATAGATTACGGATTTATCAGGTGAGCGAAAAAGAAATAGATCAGGTGCTGGTCGAGCGCGTCCAGAAGGGCGACAAGGCCGCGTTCGAGCTTCTGGTCTCCAAATACCACCGCAAGATTCTCCGGCTGATCTCGCGTCTCGTGCGGGACCCCGCCGAAGTCGAAGACGTCGCGCAGGACGCTTTTATCAAGGCGTACCGCGCGTTGCCGCAGTTTCGCGGCGAGTCGGCGTTTTATACGTGGTTGTACCGGATTGCGGTCAATACCGCGAAGAACTACCTTGCCACCCAAGGTCGGCGCGCGCCGACCTCGACCGAAGCGGATGCTGAAGAAGCTGAAACTTTCTCCGACGCTGACCAACTAAGGGATATCAACACGCCTGAGTCGATGTTGATGAGCAAGCAGATCGCCGAGACGGTCAATGCTGCGATGGCGGTTTTACCGGAAGAATTGCGCACCGCCATTACTCTTCGAGAAATTGAGGGTTTGAGTTACGAGGAAATCGCCGAGATGATGGGTTGCCCGATTGGCACAGTCAGATCACGAATTTTCCGCGCTCGCGAAGCCATTGCGGCAAAATTGCGACCGTTGCTTGACACACCCGAAGGCAAGCGCTGGTAGACATGTCTGAACGTCCACCCGGCCTGGCGGGGCGGCGGTGCAATATCTGGAATAGTGGTGTCACTACGGGGTATTTGGAAGATGGGGAGCATCATGGGGTCTGTCTCGATGCAATCGCAAGCGGGCTCGCACGGCGAGCGTCTATCCGCTTTCGTCGACGGCGAGCTGTTCGGCGAAGCGCATCTGAATCTGGGCAAATTTGTTGCGGAGCTAGACGGCGATGATCGCACCGCCTGGTCTAGCTACCACCTGATCGGCGACGCGCTGCGTTCCGACGATCTCGCGGTCAGCCCCGCAAGGAGCAGCGCATTTCTGAGCGGCTTTGCCGCGCGTCTCGAAAGCGAGCCGCATGTGCTGGCGCCAGCCGCCGCGTCCGCGTCGGTCACGCGCCGCCTGCTCGGGCTCCGCCGCCGGGTCGTGCCCGCTTTTGCCGTCGCCGCCGCCGCCGCTACCTTGACCTGGATCGTCGTGCCGCAATTGCAGGGAGTGCCGGGTGGTCCGGGGGCCCAGCTCGCTTCGCTCCAATCGCACGGCGACGCGGTGCAGCGAGTCGCCATGGCAGCGGTGCCCGCGCCGCAGGACTCCAACATCATTCGCGACGCGAGCCTTGATCAATACCTCGAAGCTCATCAGCAATTCGCGCAACAACCGGTGATGGCAGGCTCGATGCCGGTGCTTCGCGCTGCCTCAGTCTCCACGCAGGGCCAATAGTTTGATGCAGACTCCGCGGTTCAATAAAACGACGATCTGGGGGCGGCTGCCAGCATTTCTGTTCTGCGCAGCCGTATTGTTGTCCGCCACACCGCGGGTCTTCGCACAAGACGGGCCGGCCGTCGCCCGTCACACGGCGGCGGAACTGCTCGACCGCATCCATCAGGCCGCCCAGCAGCAGAACTACGAGGGTGCGTTCGTCTATCAGCGCGGCAATTTCGTGCAGACGTCGCGCATCGCGCATTACTCCACCCATACTGACGGCGAGTTCGAGCAACTCGAAAGCCTCGACGGCAAACCGCGCAAAATGCTGCGGCATAACGACGACATGTACACGTTCGTGCCGGAGCGGCGTATCGTCGTTCTCGAAAAGCGGCAGAACAAGGACTCGTTCCCCGCGCTGCTGTCCGTGAATGGCGAGCAGGTGCTGTCCGTCTACGAGCCGAAGATGCTTGGCGACGACCGCGTCGCGGGCGTCGACAGCCTCGTGATGGAACTCGATCCGAAAGACGCGTATCGCTTCGCGTACAAGCTATGGGCTGACAAAAAGACCGGTCTTCTGCTGCGCGCGCAGACGCTCGACCCGAGCGGCCAGGTGCTCGAGCAGCTGTCGTTTTCGCAGGTCCGCATCGGCGTGCCGGTCGACAAGGCGGGCATCGTCAACGGGATTCGCAATCTCGCGGGCTGGACAGTAGTGCGTCCGCCAGTCGAGCCGGTCGACATGGTCGCGCAGGGTTGGCAGATCACGCCGTCGGTGCCGGGCTTTCACGTGATCCGCCAGCTGCGCCGTCCAATGGCGTCGCGCGAGGCGGGGCAGCCGCCGATTCCCGTCGATCAGGCCGTGTTTTCCGATGGCTTGGCGGCGATTTCGGTGTTCGTCGAGCCGGTCGAGAACAATACGCGCAAGGAGGGAACGGGCGATAGCGGCGCGACACACGTACTGGTCAAGCGTCAGGGCGACTTCTGGATTACCCTGCTCGGGGAAGTGCCTCAAACCACATTGCAGCAGTTCGCGTCTGCCATAGAATACAAAGCTCCGAAGTAACCCTTCCGAATCCTGAAATCCCTCGGCTTGCTAAGATATGACGACTTTCTCGGTGCGCAAATTCCTCGCGGCCGTAGTGCTGGCGGCGTGTTTGCCACTTGTGCCGCACATGGCATCGGCGGCTCCCGCTGCCAATCTGCCCGACTTCACTGACCTCGTCGACAAGGTCGGCCCGGCGGTCGTCAACATTCGTACGACAACGCGCGTGTCGAACGGCACGTCCCGCGGTGGCCTGCCGCCGGGTATGGACGACGGTGACATGTCGGAGTTCTTCCGTCGCTTTTTCGGGATTCCGTTGCCGCAGTCGCCGAAATCACCGCACGGGGGCGATAACGGTGGTGGAGGCGGCGGTAGCGGCGGCAGCCCGGATGCGCCGGACAACGCCGATTCCGAACAGAACAGCGGGGTTGGCTCGGGCTTCATCCTGTCGACGGACGGTTACGTGATGACCAATGCGCACGTCGTCGACGACGCGGACACGATCTACGTGACGTTGACCGACAAGCGCGAATTCAAGGCGAAGCTGATCGGCGTCGATGACCGCACCGACGTCGCGGTCGTGAAGATCAACGCGTCGAACCTGCCGACTATCACGATCGGCGATTCGAACAAGGTGCGCGTGGGCGAATGGGTCGTCGCGATCGGTTCACCGTTCGGTCTCGAAAACACGGTGACGGCCGGTATCGTCAGCGCGAAGGGGCGCGACACCGGCGATTACCTGCCGTTCATCCAGACCGACGTGGCCGTCAATCCGGGTAACTCGGGCGGTCCGCTCATCAACATGCAGGGCGAGGTGATCGGCATCAACTCGCAGATCTATAGCCGCACCGGCGGTTTCATGGGCATTTCGTTTGCGATTCCGATCGACGAAGCGATGCGCGTGGCCGATCAGCTGAAGAGTTCGGGCAAAGTGGTGCGCGGCCGCATCGCGGTGGCGATCGGTGAAGTGACGAAGGACGTCGCCGATTCGCTCGGGCTGCCGAAGGCGCAGGGCGCGCTCGTCAGTAGCGTCGAGCCGGGTGGCCCGGCCGAGAAGGCCGGCGTGCAGCCGGGCGACATCATTCTGAAGTTCAACGGCCATTCGGTCGACACCGCGACGGACCTGCCGCGCATGGTCGGCGATACGAAGCCGGGCACGAAGACGTCGATCACGATCTGGCGCAAGGGTCAAACGCGCGACCTGTCGATCACGATCGCAGAAATGCAGCCGGACAAGGTCGCGAAGGCGGATCAGAAGAAGCCGCCGGCGCCGAAGCAGCGCGCGACGAACGCGCTTGGCATCGCCGTCAGCGACATCCCCGCCGACCAGCAGAAAGCGCTGAAGATTCAGAACGGCGTGCAGGTCGACGCGGTCGATGGTCCGGCCGCGCGTGTCGGCCTGCAAAAGGGTGACATCATCTTGCGGGTCGGCGACACGGACGTGACGAGCGCGAAGCAGTTCGACGATCTGACCTCGCACCTCGATTCGCAGAAGATGGTCGCGTTGCTGGTTCGTCGTGGCGACAACACGCAGTTTGTGCCGGTCCGCCCGCGCAGCGCGCAGAAATGACCAAGACGGCATCGCTGTCGCTCTATGGGCGCACGTGGTGCCATCTGTGCGAGGACATGTGCGCCGCGCTCGAGCCGTTGCTGGCGGAGTTCGGCGCGCAGTTGAAGGTGATCGACGTCGACAGCGATCCGCTGCTCGAGGCGCGTTACGACGAGCGGGTGCCGGTGCTGGTTTGCGATGGCGTCGAACTGTGCCACTATCATCTCGACGAAGCGCGCGTGCGGGCGGCATTGGTCGCGCATGCGTCGCGTGTCGCGGCGGCATCCTGATACGCGTGCACGGCATTGTGATTCGCGCGATCCGTGGGCGTTTTGCCCCGGCTCACCGCGATGCCCGCGGTAAATTTCCCGCATCTTCTACGCCGTCTTGCGGCCCGCGCTCTGCAAGATGCGCCGGCCGATGGGCTTTTCGGCTAAAATAGATAGGTTTTTCACCTACTTACAAGGCGTGCTCCGCTATTGTCCGGGCGCGCCTTTTCGCTTGATCGGCACTGAATGGATCATATTCGTAACTTCTCGATCATTGCGCACATCGACCATGGCAAGTCGACGCTCGCCGATCGCATCATCCAGATTTGTGGCGGTCTGTCCGACCGCGAGATGGAAGCACAGGTGCTCGACTCGATGGATCTCGAGCGCGAGCGCGGCATTACCATCAAGGCGCAAACCGCCGCGTTGTCGTATCGCGCGCGTGACGGGCAGGTCTACAACCTGAACATGATCGATACACCGGGGCACGTCGACTTCTCGTACGAGGTCAGCCGCTCGCTGTCCGCGTGCGAAGGCGCGCTGCTCGTCGTCGACGCGAGCCAGGGCGTGGAGGCGCAAACCGTCGCCAACTGTTACACGGCCATCGAACTCGGCGTCGAAGTGGTTCCGGTGTTGAACAAGATCGATCTGCCGGCGGCGAACCCCGAAAACGCGATCGCCGAGATCGAGGACGTGATCGGCATCGACGCGACCGACGCGACGCATTGCAGCGCGAAGACGGGTCTCGGCGTCGAAGACGTGCTCGAAGCGTTGATCGCAAAAGTGCCGCCGCCGAAGGGCGGTTTGGAAGCGCCGCTGCAGGCGCTGATCATCGACTCGTGGTTCGACAACTACGTCGGCGTCGTGATGCTCGTACGCATCGTCAATGGCACGCTGCGTCCGAAGGACAAGATCCGGCTGATGGCAACCGGCGCGCAGTTTCCAGTTGAACATATCGGCGTGTTCACGCCGAAGTCGAAGAATCTCGAATCGCTGTCGGCGGGGCAGGTGGGCTTCATCATCGCCGGTATCAAGGAACTCGCGGCGGCGAAGGTCGGCGACACGGTAACGCTCGTGAACCAGCCGGCGGCCGAGCCGCTGCCGGGCTTCAAGGAAGTGAAGCCGCAGGTGTTCGCGGGTCTCTATCCGGTCGAAGCGAACCAGTACGATGCGCTGCGCGACTCGCTCGAAAAGCTGAAGCTGAACGACGCGTCGCTGCAGTACGAGCCGGAAGTGTCGCAGGCGCTCGGTTTCGGTTTCCGATGCGGCTTCCTCGGTCTGTTGCACATGGAAATCGTGCAGGAACGTCTGGAACGCGAGTTCGACATGGACCTGATCACGACGGCGCCGACCGTGGTCTACGAAGTCCTGCAGCGCGATGGCACGACCCTGATGGTCGAGAACCCCGCCAAGATGCCAGAGCCATCCAAGATCGAGGAAGTGCGCGAGCCGATCGTCACCGTGAACCTGTACATGCCGCAAGAGTACGTCGGCGCGGTGATCACGTTGTGTACGCAGAAGCGCGGCAACCAGATCAACATGCAGTATCACGGCCGTCAGGTCCAACTCACGTACGAAATTCCGATGGGTGAAGTCGTGCTCGACTTCTTTGATCGTCTGAAGTCGATTTCGCGCGGTTATGCGTCGATGGATTACGAGTTCAAGGAATACCGCGCCTCCGACGTCGTGAAGGTCGACATGCTGATCAACGGCGACAAGGTCGATGCGCTGTCGGTTATCGTGCATCGCTCGCAAAGCCAGTACCGCGGCCGCGAAGTGGCAGCGAAAATGCGCGAGTTGATTCCCCGTCAGATGTACGACGTAGCGATTCAGGCCACGATCGGTTCGAACATTATTGCGCGCGAAAACATCAAAGCGTTGCGTAAGAACGTGCTGGCAAAATGCTACGGCGGCGATATTACGCGTAAGAAGAAGCTGCTCGAAAAGCAGAAGGCAGGCAAGAAGCGGATGAAGCAGGTGGGCTCGGTTGAAATCCCGCAAGAGGCTTTCCTCGCTATCCTGCGTGTCGAAGACAAATAAGTTGAATAACGGAACGCTATGAATTTTGCGCTGATTCTTTTTGTGCTCGTCGTTTTGACGGGTGTCGCATGGGTCGCGGACAAGCTGGTTTTTCTGCCGAAACGGCGCCGCGAGGCGGAAGCCGCGGTCGCCGAATTCGATCGTCAGCAGGCGCGCATCGGCGAGCGTTTCGCAGATGAAAATGCCGCGCAAACGCGCGCGCGTCTGCGCGACGACAAGTTGCGCCAGCCGTGGTGGCTCGAATATACGGCGAGTTTTTTTCCGGTGATTCTGGTGGTGTTCGTCGTGCGCTCGTTCGTGGTCGAGCCGTTCAAGATCCCATCGGGCTCCATGGTGCCGACGCTGCTGGTCGGCGACTTCATCCTCGTCAATAAATTCGAATACGGTCTTCGTTTGCCGATCATCAACACGAAGGTCACGCAGGGCCGCCCGGTCCAGCGTGGCGATGTTGTGGTGTTCCGTTATCCGAAGGACGAATCGGTTGACTACATCAAACGCGTGATTGGACTGCCGGGCGACGTGATCGAGTATCAGGACAAGAAGCTGACGATCAACGGCAAGCCGGTGCCCGAAACGCCGCTGCCCGATTATCTCGACGAAGAGCGACTCGGTTATGCGAAGCAGTTCCAGGAA
The DNA here is from genome assembly GCF_050436345.1 of Paraburkholderia sp. WC7.3g. NCBI lineage: Bacteria > Pseudomonadati > Pseudomonadota > Betaproteobacteria > Burkholderiales > Burkholderiaceae > Paraburkholderia > Paraburkholderia sp. WC7.3g. Next base: position 3,402,450 of record NZ_JBNDMA010000002.1, on the reverse strand, counting down.
GATATCGACGGCCGCAAGAATGCGATTCTGAATAATCCGGCGGTGCCGCCGTTCATTGTCGGTGCGGAAGACTATCCGTATCGCGACAACTGCCAGTACAACGCGCGTGGCGTGATCTGCAAAGTGCCGCCGGACAGTTTCTTCATGATGGGCGATAACCGTGACAACAGCGCGGATAGCCGGTACTGGGGTTTTGCGCCTGAACACAATATCGTTGGCCGCGCATTTTTCATCTGGATGAACTTCAGCGATCTGCGGCGCATCGGCTCTTTCCAGTGAGTCGCGTGCATTGTCGCTTGTTGATCGCTTCTCACACGCCGCGCGAATAATCGGCATCCGGTTATCCCGGTCGCGGCGTGTTGTCATGCTACTTTAAGAAGTCGCGGTAACGTCGCTTCACTACGCTTTTTCCGCTGGCGCCCCGCGTTTCCGCCGGGTCAGGCGCCCGCGTTATACTCTGCCCATGCCCCTATCTCCGTTGGAAAGCCGTTTGCGCTACGAATTTCGCAATGCGGAATTGCTGCGCCAGGCTTTAACCCACCGCAGTCATAGCTCCACGCATAACGAACGGCTCGAATTTCTCGGCGACTCCGTTCTGAATTGCGCGGTGGCTGCGCTTTTGTTCCAACGTTTCGGCAAACTCGACGAAGGCGACCTGTCGCGCGTGCGCGCCAATCTGGTGAAACAGCAGTCGCTCTATGAGATCGCTCAGGCACTCAATATTTCGGAGGGCCTGCGGCTCGGCGAGGGCGAGTTGCGCAGCGGCGGCTTCCGCCGGCCGTCGATCCTCGCCGATACCCTCGAGGCAGTGCTCGGGGCGATCTTTCTTGACGGCGGCTTCGAGGCTGCCCAGACGGTCATCAAGCGCCTTTACGTGCCGATCCTCGACCATATCGACCCGCGCACGCTCGGCAAGGACGCAAAGACGCTGCTGCAGGAGTATCTGCAGGGCCACAAGATTGCGTTGCCTACCTATACGGTCGTCGCCACCCATGGTGCAGCGCACAATCAGCAGTTCGAAGTCGAATGCACGGTGCCGAAGCTGGACGTCAAGGTGTCCGGCTCGGGTGCGAGCCGTCGCGCGGCGGAGCAGGCGGCCGCAAAGAAGGCGCTCGACGAAGTGATGGCCGCGGCGCCAGCCGTGGTCGCGAAGTCGAAGCGCTCGAAGGGCGCGCGCGCAGCAAAAAACGCCGAGCAGGAAATCGTGCCGGGCGTGACCGGCGTGCAGGCCGCACTGGATCTGCGCACACCGGATCGCAAGAGCGCGCGCGGTGAAGGGCGCGTCGCTGCCGCGGTGGAAGCCCATGCCGACAAGCCTGTCGCGGAAAAGTCAGCGGTTGAAAGACCTGCAGCCGAGCGTGCCGCGCCGGGTGCGGCCGGTGCGCCGCTGGCCGTGATCCGTGCCGCGCATGTGGAGTACAGCGCACAGGACAAGCCGGAGCGCGCCGACAAGTCCGAGAGGGCCGACAAGGTTTCGATCCACACAGGCGAGAAACCTGCCGACAAGCCGGCCGAAAAGTCCGTCGCGGACAAAACACCCGACCTCAAAGCCGACGCACCGTCGCACGCTCGCAGCGCAGATCGTCAGCGCAGCCGCGAAACCACAACGGGCACTGCCGCATCGAGCGTTACCGCCGCGCCCGTACCGGTTGTGTCGGCGGCCCCGGCACCTGCCGAACACGAACCCGGCATTGCCGACGCGGTGCAAACGCGCGTCGCCGATGCGGGCCATTGATTGCCATCGGCGTGCGTGTCGCGCGCGCCGAACTGAACCTGCCGTAGTCCGAATATGAACGCTCCCACTTCCACTGGTTTTCGCTGCGGCATGGTCGCGATCGTCGGCCGTCCGAACGTCGGCAAGTCCACGCTGATGAACGCGCTGGTCGGCCAGAAAGTCAGTATCACGTCGCGCAAGGCACAGACCACGCGCCATCGCATCACCGGCATCCACACGCTCGAAGACGCGCAGTACATCTTCGTCGATACGCCGGGTTTCCAGACCAAACATAGCGGCGCGCTGAACCGGTCGCTGAATCGCGCTGTCACGTCGACGCTGAGCTCGGTCGACGCCATCCTGTTCGTCATCGAAGCGGGCCGCTTTGGCCCCGACGACCAGAGGGTGCTCGATCTGATCCCGGCGAAGGCGCCGACGCTGCTGATCGCGAACAAGCTCGATCGCGTGTCGGACAAGGACTCGCTGTTCCCGTTCATGCAGCAGATGAGCACGCTACGCGAGTTCAACGAGATCGTGCCGCTGTCGGCAAAAAATCCTGACGATATCAAGCGTCTGATGGCGACCGTCAAGCCGTTCCTGCCCGAAGGCGAGCCGATCTACGGAGAGGACGACCTGACCGATCGCAGCGAGCGCTTCCTTGCCGCCGAAATCCTGCGCGAGAAAGTTTTCCGCTGGACCGGCGACGAACTGCCATACACGAGCACTGTTCTGATCGACAAGTTCGAGACCGAAGGGCGGCTGCGCCGTATCTTCGCGACGATCCTCGTCGATCGCGACACGCACAAGGCGATGATCATCGGCCAGAAAGGCGCGAAGCTGAAGCAGATCAGCACCGAGGCGCGTCTCGACATGGCAAAGCTGTTCGACGGGCCGGTGTACCTCGAAACCTTCGTCAAGGTGAAGAGCGGCTGGGCCGACAACGAAGCCGGGCTTCGTGCGTATGGGTACGAATGACGGGTGGATGACGCTGAATTCGGACTCGGCTCCGGACGACCCGGAGCACGAGCCGTCGCGGCCCGCGCGTAGCGCGAGGGAATCGTCGACTGAATCAAAAAGCGCAACAAGCGCAACAAGCGCGAAAAGCCCAAAAAGCGTGAAAAGCGCACCCGCCGACGACGGCGAGCCGCGCAAAACGCCGGCGCGTCGCGCGCCGCGCACGTCCGCATCCGAATACCGGATCACCGAACAGCCCGCGTTCGTGCTGCATAGCTACCCGTATCGCGAGACCAGCCTGATCATCGACGTGCTGTCGCGCGATCACGGCCGTCTCGCGCTTGTCGCGAAGGGCGCAAAGCGCCCGCACTCCGCGTTGCGCGGCGTGCTGCAAACCTTCCAGCCGCTGTCGCTCGCGTGGTCGGGCAAGTCCGAAATGCGCACGCTGACCGGCGCCGAATGGGTCGGCGGCATGCTGCCGCTGACCGGCGACGCGCTGTTGTGTGGTTTCTACGTCAATGAACTGCTGGTGCGCTTTTGCGCGCGCGAAGACCCGCATCCTCAGTTGTTCCATCACTACGTCGTCACGCTGACGCGACTCGCGCACGATGAGCCGCCAGTGCAGGTGCTGCGCTCGTTCGAACGCGTGCTGCTACGCGAGACCGGTTACGCGATGGCCCTCGACCGCACGGTCGCGCGCAAAGCGGTGCTCGCCGACGGCCGCTACGTATTCGATCCCGAGCGCGGCGTGCGCGAGGCATCGGACGAATGGCCCGCGCAGTGGCCGGTGGTGTCGGGACAAACCTTGCTCGATATGGAAAAGGACGATTACCATCGAGCGCAGACCGTCGCGCAAAGCAAAACGCTGATGCGCTTCCTGCTCAACACCTATCTCGGCGGCGCGCCGCTTGCCACCCGCCAGATCCTGATCGACCTGCAGAACTTATGAGCTTCTTCCTGACTTCGCCGACTGTGATCGACCTTGGCGTGAACATCGACCACGTCGCCACGCTGCGCAACGCGCGCGGCACGTCCTATCCCGATCCGATCCGCGCCGCGCTGATGGCCGAAGAAGCCGGCGCCGACGCGATCACGCTGCATCTGCGTGAAGACCGGCGGCACATCGTCGATGCGGACGTTCACAAGCTGCGTCCGCTGCTGAAAACCCGCATGAATCTCGAATGCGCGGTCACGCCGGAAATGCTCGACATCGCGTGCCAGGTGCAACCGCACGACGTGTGCCTGGTGCCGGAAAAGCGCGAGGAACTGACGACAGAAGGCGGCCTCGATGTCGCCGGGCAGTTCGAGGCGGTGCGCGCCGCGTGCAAGCAACTCGCGGACGCGAACTCGCGCGTCTCGCTGTTCATCGACCCCGAGCAAACGCAGATTCGCGCCGCGCACGAAGCCGGGGCGCCGGTGATCGAACTGCACACCGGCCGTTATGCGGAAGCGCACGATCCCGTCGAACAGCAGCGCGAATACGAGCGCATCGTGCGCGCGGTCGAATTCGGCGCGACGCTCGGCCTCAAAGTGAACGCCGGCCACGGCCTGCACTACACGAACGTGCAGCAGATCGCGGCGATCGATGGCATCGTCGAACTCAACATCGGCCATGCGATCGTCGCGCACGCGATCTTCGCGGGCTGGGACAACGCGGTGCGCGAGATGAAGGCGATCATGGTCGCCGCGCGTCTCGGCGCGCGCGCGTGACGCAACCTGGCGACGGACGCACGCATGGCAATCTACGGCATCGGCACCGACATCGTTCAGGTGAGCCGCGTAGCAGCGGTGATGACTCGCACCAATGGCCGATTCGCGGAGAAAGTGCTCGGTCCCGACGAATTACGCGTGTACCACGCGCGCCACACCCGTTCGGCGGCGCGCGGTCTCGCGTTTCTCGCGACGCGCTTCTCGGCGAAAGAGGCGTTCTCGAAGGCAATCGGCCTCGGCATGCACTGGCCGATGACTTGGCGCGCGTTGCAGACGCTGAACCGGCCAAGCGGCGAGCCGATGGTGGTCGCCTCCGGCGAGCTGGCCGACTGGCTCGACGCGCGCGGCATCACGGCGCGCGTGACGATCAGTGACGAGCGTGATTACGCGGTGTCGTTCGTGATCGCCGAGACGCAGCGGCCGGGCGGGACGCAAGCCCCGGCTGAAGCGCCGGCGTCACGGGCTTGCGCTGCGCACTCCGACACCGAATAAAAACGTGAACGCGGCCGCTGCCGGTCGCGTTAGTCTTGCCTCAGTCTCCTTTCCAGCGGAATTCGATGAAAACCACACCCGGACCGGTGATGCTCGACGTAGTCGGCAAAACGCTGAACCGCGATGACAAAAGGCGTCTCGCTCACCCGATGACCGGCGGCGTGATCCTGTTCGCGCGCCACTACGAGAGCCGCGCGCAACTGATCGCGCTGACCGCTGCAATCCGCGCGATTCGCCCGGATCTGCTGATCGCCGTCGATCACGAAGGCGGCCGCGTGCAGCGCTTTCGCACCGACGGTTTCACGGTGCTGCCATCGATGGGCAAGCTCGGCGCGCTGTGGGACCAGGATGTGCTGCACGCGACCAAGGTGACGACCGCGGTCGGCTACATCCTCGCCGCGGAGCTGCGCGCGTGCGGTATCGACATGAGTTTCACGCCGGTGCTCGACCTCGATTACGGGTACTCGCAGGTCATCGGCGATCGCGCGTTTCACCGCGATCCGCGCGTGGTCGCGCTGCTCGCGAAGAGTTTGAACCACGGCCTTGCACTCGCGGGCATGAGCAACTGCGGCAAGCATTTCCCGGGGCATGGCTTCGCGCAGGCGGACTCGCACGTCGCGATGCCGGTCGACGAACGCCCGCTCGACGAGATCCTCGGCAACGACGTCGCGCCGTACGACTGGCTCGGTCTGTCGCTTGGCGCAGTGCTCCCCGCGCACGTCGTCTATCCGCGGGTCGATGCAAAACCGGCCGGCTTCTCGCGCATCTGGCTGCAGGACATCCTGCGCGGCAAGCTTGGTTTCGAAGGCGCGATTTTCAGCGACGATCTGTCGATGGAAGCCGCGCGCCAGGGCGGCACGCTGGCCGAAGGCGCGGCGGCAGCCCTCGAGGCCGGCTGCGACATGGTGCTGATCTGCAACCAGCCGCACGAAGCGGAGAAGGTGCTCGACGCGCTGCGCGTCACGCCGTCGAAGGAATCGCGGCGGCGTCTGAAGCGCATGCGGCCGCGCGGCAAGGCGCTCACCTGGGGTAAGCTGATGGCCGAGCCACGCTACGCCGAAGCGCAGAGGCTGTTGCGCAGCGCATTTGCATAAACGGAAATGACGCCTTGAAGCCATTCAAGGCGCCATTTTTTATCAGCTTCGAACGGTGCGAGCCTCCGTTGAGCTTTGCCAGGCATTCGCGGCACGCGCGACCCGAGCGCTCAGTTCAAGCGCATGCGCTGCAACTTGTTGTATAGCGTCTTCGGGCTGATTCCTAGCAACGATGCCGCGCGATGCCGGGTGCCGCCGACCGCGTCGAGCGTCGCGCGAATCAGCATTTCTTCGACGTCCGCGAGCGGCGTGCCGACCGTCACCTGCACGCGGCTGCCGTTCAGATCGCGGCCGTTCGCCGTGCCTGCCTCGTCGGCGCGCAACGACTCGACCACGTCGCCCGATGCCTGATACGCGCGCCGCACGCGTTCCTGCAGCTCTCGCAGGTTGCCCGGCCAGTCGTAAGCGAGGCATTCGCGCAGGAAGTTCGGCCCCGCCTGCTTCGCGACCTCGGACGTGCCGCGCGCGGTCTGTTCCATATTCAGTGCGTCGACGACTGCCTGCGCGATCAGCACCGGATCTTCGCCGCGCTCGCGCAGTGGCGGCAACATGACGGCGGCGGCTTCGAGGCGCAGCGCGAGGTCCTGATGCAGAGAGCCGTCCGCGACCGCCGCGCGCGGCGGCTTGCGCGTCGACGCGATCAGCCGGAAGTCGGTCACGATCTGATTGCTACCACCCACGCGCATGAAGGTCTGCGAATCGAGCGCGCGCAACAGCGCTTCCTGCTGCGTGCGCGGCAACTCGGTGATTTCGTCGATGAACAGCGTGCCGCCGCTCGCCTGTTCGAACAGGCCCGGCTCGCGCTGCTCGGCGCCACCGAACGCGCCACGTTCATGGCCGAACAGCATGCTGTCGAGCGAGCGATCGAGGCCGCCGGCGGCCGCGCCGCGGCAATCGAACGTGACGAACGGGCCTTTGCGGCGGCGGCTCATGTCGTGCAGCGTGCGCGCGGCGATCCGCTTGCCCGTCCCGGCCTCGCCGGAGATCAGCACTGCGGCTTCGGTCGGCGCGAGACGCTCGATCGTGTCGTACACGTGCTGAATGGCGCTGCTGCGGCCAAGCATCGAGCCGAAGCGCCCAAGCTGACGCAGCGACGCGCGCAGCGCCTGCACTTCCTCGGTCAGCTCATAAGGCCGCGGAATGCGCGCGAGCAGGCTGCGTAAACGCGGGATGTTGACCGGCTTCAGCAGATAATCCCAGATGCCGTGCCGCAATCCCTCGATCGCACTCTCGACCGTCGCATTGCCAGTCATCACGATCACAGGAACTGCGCCGCCCGGCGGATGCGCGGGCAGATGCTGCAACAGATCGAGGCCGCTGCCGTCCGGCAGATTCAGGTCGACGAGCACGACGTCTGGAATGAAGCGCGTCAATGCGGCGCGGGCCTCGGCGAGCGTGGTCGCGGTGTCGACGGAAAAGCCGTCGGCGGCGAGGATTGCCGACAGACCGGACAGGCTGTTGGGATCGTCTTCAACAATCAGGGCGTGTGGCATGGCGAGCGCAACTTTATGAATGGGTTAAATGCCCGGCGCGCCGCCAACGCTGATGGCGCACCGCGGGCTCTGGTGGGCTCGATGACAGGTCTATCCAAACGGTCCTGGGGCGGCGAAGAAACGACAGCCGCCGGCACCGCGCCTTGAGTCGCCCGGTGCCGGCGCCTGTAGCTCCTTCACTGGTCCTGTCAGAAATCCCGGTTGCTATCGAAAAACCGGCGCACTTCGAGTTCCGCCTGTTCACGGGTTTTGCCATAGCGTTCCTGAATCAGACCAGCGAGCTTGTCGGCCCGGCCTTCAGCCTTGGTCAACTCGTCGTCCGTCAGTTCGCCCCATGCGGCCTTCGCCTTGCCGATCATCTGTCGCCATTTGCCCTCTGCGATGTCGTTGTTCATGGTGCCTCCCTCCAGGTTGGAAAATCAGCGCTACTCGCGTAACTCTCCACCTAGCAGTGATCGTGCCAAAAGACTTTGATGAAATGGATCAAGGGCTTGCCGTGCGCGCGACGCAAAAACAGGATGTCGCGATGGCAATTTTGAGAAAGTTGCCGGTAAAGTTTTCCTAAACCATACACGGCGCGACAGAAAAGAAAAAGCGCCCAAAAATTGAGCGCTTTTTGTGCAGGCCGGCGGGCGCCGGCCAACGGGGAGGCAGACGGGCGGTTAGGCGCGGCTGCGGTACTCGTGCGTACGCGTGTCAATTTCAATCTTGTCGCCGATGTTGCAGAACAGCGGTACTTGCAGTTCGAAGCCGGTATTCAGCTTGGCGTTCTTCAGCACCTTGCCCGACGACGTATCGCCCTTAACAGCCGGTTCCGTGTAGATGATTTCGCGAACCAGCGTGGTCGGCAGTTCGACCGAGATCGCCTTGTCGTTGTAAAACACGACTTCGCAAGCCATGCCGTCTTCGAGGTAGTGCATCGCGTCGCCCATCATTTCGGCTTCGACTTCGTACTGGTTGTAGTCCGCGTCCATGAACACGTACATCGGGTCGGCGAAGTACGAGTACGTCACTTCCTTGCGCTCGAGCACGACAACGTCGAACTTGTCGTCCGCCTTGTACACGGTTTCCATGCCTGCACCGGTCAGCAGGTTCTTGAACTTCATCTTGACGACGGCGGAGTTACGGCCCGATTTGTTGTATTCGGCCTTTTGCACGACCATTGCGTCTGCGCCGATCATCACGACGTTGCCGGTGCGGAGTTCCTGTGCGGTCTTCATAAAACTGTCCTGTACGAGATAAATAGCTTAACTGTTGCTCGACGGCATACGGCGCAAGCAGCTTCGGCGTTTCGCCCACCGCCTGCCGCGCGCCGCGTGAAGCGGCCGCAGTCCGGATGCGTGAAACGGGACCGGCTCGCGGCGAAGACCCGTGGCGTGATGCCCCGGCGTTTCCACCTGTCCGTTACCTGATTTTTACCCTGCTCGGGCGTGTACACGAGTGGCGCCGATCTGCAACACCACTACATACGTCCCTTTTTTGACATTCGCGTGCCCGGCCAGAAGATTGGGAAGCGTGCTGTATTTTTCGAGGGGACCGGTCAGACGGGCTGACCACGCGGTTGTTGCTCGAATCGGGCCGCGCTTGCGTCGTCGGCCGTTGGATAACCGCTTATTTTAACTGAGTTTTTGCGAACGAGGTCAGATTTCCGGCGAGATCGCCAACTTGCGCGAGTTCGACCGCCCAGGCCGCGGCGCGCCGCTTCAGCGTCGCATAGTGGCACACAAATTCCGCCCAGTTCGGCTGACCCGCGCCGTTCCAGGCGTGCCAGAAACGTTCGAGCGCGGCGCGCGCGTTTGCGGGCAGCGTGCGAGAGTAGTGCGCGAGCGCGGCGTCGAGCTTTGGCAGATGGGCGTCATCGGCCTGCGGATAGATGTGCCAGACGAACGGCTTCACGGCCCACTGAGCGCGTACGAACGAGTCCTCGCCGCGCACGAAATTGACGTCGCTCGCCCAGAGCAGTGCGTCGTAGCCCGGCTGTTCGGTGAACGCGAGCGCGTGCGCGCTGAGGTTGCCGCGCGTCGCATGGGTGCCCGCTGCAAACGACGCTAAACCGAAAAAGCGCGCGATTGCGCCGGAAATGCGACCTTCGGGCACCAGCAGTACGATCGGGCTTGCGCTGTCGCGCCATTGGTCGAGCAGGCTGTCGATGGCCGGGTTTTCGTAAGCGAACAGCGACACGACGGTCGCGTCGGTGGGCGGCGGCGCGTGGCCGGTGGCGTTGCGCCACCAGTCGGTGCGGGCGGCTGGCGAGCTTTCGAACGCGGCTCGTGCCGCGTCAAGATCGCGCTCCTTCAGGACGCCACCGGTGCCGGGGCCGAGTCCGGGGAAAAAGAAGGTCTTGCTGAGCGCGTGGCGCGGGTGCGGCGACGGCCGCAAGTGAAAATCGGCGATCCAGTCCTCGGCGCTCAGATATTCGAGGTTGATCCACAGCGGCGCGCGCGCGCATTCAGCCATCGCCGCGATATAGACGGGCGGCAGCTCGCAGGCGAACGCCTCGATCACGACGTCGGCGACTTCGAGCGTATCGCCCGCATCGGACGGCTCGTGCCAATGCTCGATGACGATGCCGTCGAGCGTCTGCCGCGAACGCTCCAGCGCGAGCGACGGGCACAGCCGCTTGAACGCATGCAGATCGTCGACGAACACGCGCACCTGCCAGCCGTGCTCGCGCGCGAGTTGGCGCGCGAGGCGCCAGCACACGCCGACGTCGCCGTAGTTGTCGATCACCGCGCAGAAGATATCGCAGGCGATCAGGTTGGCAGGGGCGGCGGGTGATCCGGGGTCGGGCGCGACGGAGGACATGGCGGCTCGGCTGGCTCGGTGACTCCGGCGACGCGGAGCGGCTTCGAACCAACGCGGAATGTTCTAAACTGGCGATTCTAAAGCCTCGCTCGCGATCGCGCGCGCCGTTTGCCCCACACGCGGCAGCATGGCGCGACGCGCGACACGACCTCCGGTGCACGATGCCGGCCACCAGCCGGCGCAATCGGTGCGATCGGTGCGATCGGTGCAAGCGGCGAGGCAGCGCGAGACCGTCCCACCCCAATCGACCCCGCATGACCGAACCCGAAGCAGCCGACGCCCCCGACACTTTCGAGCCGAAAAAAGTGCTCGTCCAACTGCCGCATCTGCCCGGCGTCTACCGTTATTACGACACGAGCGGCGCGGTGCTCTACGTCGGCAAGGCGCGCGATCTGAAGAAGCGCGTATCGAGCTACTTCACGAAGACGCAGCTGTCGCCGCGCATCGCGATGATGGTCACGCGCATCGCGCGCGTCGAGACGACGGTCACGCGTTCCGAGGCCGAGGCGCTGCTGCTCGAAAACAACCTGATCAAGGCGCTCACGCCGCGTTATAACATCCTGTTTCGCGACGACAAGTCGTACCCGTATCTGAAGCTGACTGGCCACAAGTTTCCGCGGATGGCCTATTACCGCGGCTCGGTCGATCGCAAGAACCAGTACTTCGGCCCGTTCCCGAGCGCGTGGGCGGTGCGCGAGAGCATCCAGATCCTGCAGCGCGTGTTCCAGCTGCGCACTTGCGAAGACTCGGTGTTCAACAACCGCACGCGGCCGTGTCTGCTGCATCAGATCGGCCGCTGCACGGCGCCGTGCGTCGCGAACATCAGCGAAGAGGATTACGCGCGCGACGTCGCCAACGCATCGCGCTTTCTGCTTGGCCGTCAGGGCGAGGTGATGAAGGAGCTCGAGCAGAAGATGCATGCGTTCGCGAGCGAGCTGAAGTTCGAGCAGGCCGCCGCGGTGCGCAATCAGATGAGCTCGCTGTCGACGGTGCTGCATCAGCAGGCGATCGAAGTCGGCAGCGATAGCGACGTCGACATTCTCGCGGTGGTCGCGCTGGGCGGCCGCGTTTGCGTGAATCTCGCGATGGTGCGTGGCGGGCGGCATCTCGGCGACAAGGCGTACTTTCCCGCGCACGTGGAGAGCGCGTTGACGGCGGACGAAGGCGGGCTCGAAGAAGACGGCGATCAGAATGCCGCTTCGGCGGATGCACCGGTAGCCGCGCCGTCGGCCGAAGCGGCCAGTGCCTCGGCCGATGCGCTTGCGATCGCGCGGGACATGCCAGCGGAAGACGAAGACGCCGACACCAGTGACGAAGCTGCCGAAGCGAGCGCGGACGGACTCAGCGACGAAGGCGCCGACGGCAACGCAGAATCGGCCTTTGCTACGCAGCGCCGCCAGGGCCGCGCGCCCGGCGGCATCGAATCCGAAGTGCTCGAAGCGTTCATCGCGCAGCATTACCTCGGCAATCGGGTGCCGTCGGTGCTCGTGGTTAGCCATGCGCCCGCGCGCGAACTCGTCGATGTGCTTAGCGAGCAGGCGGGCCACAAGGTGACGGTGCTGCGTCAACCGCAAGGGCAGCGGCGCGCGTGGCTCGCGATGGCCGAGCAGAACGCGCGGCTCGCGCTCGCGCGCCTGCTCTCCGAGCAGGGCTCGCAGCAGGCGCGCACGCGCGCGCTGACCGACACGCTCGGCATGGAGTGCGACGACCTGGCGCATCTGCGCATCGAATGCTTCGACATCAGTCACACGATGGGCGAGGCGACGCAGGCGTCGTGCGTCGTTTATCACCATCACAAGATGCAGTCGTCCGAGTATCGGCGCTACAACATCACCGGTATCACGCCCGGCGACGATTACGCGGCGATGCGCCAGGTGCTCACGCGCCGCTATGAGAAGATGGTCGCGCAAGCCGCCGCGAATGCGAGCGACGAAGCCGCCGAATCGCAAAGCGACGCGGCCGCCGATCCGTCGCTCGCCGCCGATGCCGCCGAGCCGGCCGCGGCCGGCGGCGTGCTGCCGACCATCGTGCTGATCGACGGCGGCAAGGGGCAGGTGGAAATCGCGCGGCAGGTGTTCACGGAACTGGGGCTGGATACCGGCATGCTGGTCGGCGTCGCGAAGGGCGAGGGGCGCAAAGTGGGTCTCGAGACGCTGATTTTCGCGGACGGCCGCACGCCGCTCGAACTCGGCAAGGAAAGCGCCGCGCTGATGCTGGTCGCGCAGATCCGTGACGAAGCGCACCGCTTCGCGATCACCGGCATGCGCGCCAAACGCGGCAAGACGCGCCAGACCTCGCGGCTCGAAGAACTTGAAGGCGTGGGGGCGAAGCGGCGTCAGCGCCTGCTCGCGCGCTTTGGCGGCTTACGCGGCGTGGTGGCCGCGAGCGTCGAGGATCTCGCGAGCGTCGAAGGCATTTCCCAGGCGCTCGCCGAGCAGATCTACCGGCAACTGCATTGAATTTGCGGGCCGAACCGCGCTGTTTTCGGAATGACGGCTCGCCGGACCTAAGGCGTCGCACTGCGGATGCGTCGGCCGCGCGAATCACGCGCCGGGCGCGGTCCGCTTGTCGCCGCGCACGGCCATGCTCGCGCCCGCTTGCTTGTGGCAGGCCTTGTGACACGGCACAATTGCAACTCACTCGTCAGACGCTGCGCCTGCCCCATGCCGTTTAATTTTCCGATATTCCTGACCTGGCTGCGGATCGTGCTGATTCCGCTCGTCGTCGGTGTGTTCTATTTGCCTGACATGATGATGAGCCCCGCGCACCGCAATCTCGCGGCCGCGACGATCTTCATCCTGGCGGCGCTCACCGACTGGTTCGACGGTTTTCTGGCCCGCAAATGGAATCAGACCTCGGCATTCGGCGCGTTTCTCGATCCGGTCGCCGACAAGCTGATGGTGACCGCGGCGCTGCTCGTGCTCGTGCAGCTCACGCGGATCGATTCGGCGATCGCGCTCGTAATCGTCGGACGCGAAATCGCGATCTCTGCGCTGCGCGAATGGATGGCGCAGATCGGCGCGTCGAAGAGCGTCGCGGTGAACTCGCTCGGCAAATTCAAGACCGCGTGCCAGATGGTCGCAATTCCGATGCTCCTTTTCTATGGCCCGCTGCCGCTCGGTGGCGGCCTGACGGTCGATACGCGCGTATGGGGCCTGTGGCTGATCTATCTGGCCGCGTTCCTGACGATCTGGTCGATGCTGTACTACATGAAGCTCGCGTGGCCGCAGATTCGCGAGCGCAGCGGCATTGCGTGACGGTGAAAGGAAGGGCGCGTTGGCGCAAAAGTATGTTCGAACCCCATGCAACTACGAGAGAAATATTTTCTTTAAAACAGGTGGGCAAATGGGGTTGACACGTTTCAGTCGCTTCTCCATAATCTCGTTTCTCCGATGCACGCAACGCGAAACACCGGAGACGCAGTAAAGCAGTGGCAGTAAATGCACTGCAACGCGGGAATAGCTCAGTTGGTAGAGCGCAACCTTGCCAAGGTTGAGGTCGCGAGTTCGAGCCTCGTTTCCCGCTCCAGTTTTCGAAGCATCGCGTTGTTTGGCGAAGTAAAAACACAGCGGGGTGTGAAGCAGTTCAATGCGGGAGTAGCTCAGTTGGTAGAGCGCAACCTTGCCAAGGTTGAGGTCGCGAGTTCGAGCCTCGTCTCCCGCTCCATCCATCAGGGGAAGCAGCGCTTCCCTTTTTGTTTGGAAGGCCGGTCGTTCTGAACTTTCCAGAGCTTTGGTTCTTCTGGTCACTACCGGAAAATCTGCGAACCGTGTCTAGGTTCCAGTCCGCTTGCGGCGCGATAGCAAAGCGGTTATGCAGCGGCCTGCAAAGCCGTTTAGGCCGGTTCGACTCCGGCTCGCGCCTCCAGTCTTTGATGTAAAGTAAAAGCCCCGACTCGTCGGGGCTTTTCTTTTTCCGTACCTTTTTTCGTCCGACGGTGGTCACAGGTGCTGCTCGAGCTGACCGACAGAGCGCCCGCCGAATTCGCGTTGAACGAGAGCTTCCCTCGACACAATGCAGTCCACCGTTCGACGTGAGCGCAAAGCTGTCATCGTTTCTGTGCGCATCGCTTAGACTCGACGTGCTTGCCGTCAATCGCAAAATTGCTGGAAGAACCCTCCGCCGCATGCGGACGATATCAACGCGCTCGATGCCGCCCGAATGGCAGGTCTGGTTATCATTCGTTTTTTGTTGTCTTTCAGTAGCATTTTGTTTTCTTTCGAATTTGCATTGTGATTACCAGTGCGGTCAATTCGCCGTGGGATGGCACCGTTCCAGCGACGTTGATGTAAAGTGGTCGGCGATGTTGTTCGTTGCACATAAAACCTATATTCGACCTATCAAAAAATCAGAGCCGCCGCCATTCTGCTGAGTCTCGGTTTGCCGTTGTCGGCGATCGCGCAATCGGCGCCGGCCCCCGAGGTCAAGGCCGGGGACACGTGGACATACACGTCGACGAGCGAAAGAGGACCGTCGGGCTGGAACCAGACGCACGAGCAGGTGACAGTGCTGCGCGCGACGTCGTCGCACATCTATTTCGAATCAAAGGCTGCGGGCTCGACGCAAGCGCCGCGCGAGGTGATTGCTGAGGCGGACTGGAGCCGCGAGCGCAGCGTGAATGGCACCGGTACGGTCGTGAACCGGCCGTTCGCGTTTCCGTTGTCGCCGGGCAAGACCTGGAACGTCGAATACTCCGAGCAGCATCCGAACCGGGTATTCGCTTCGCAGAAGTGGAACTCGCAGTATCGGGTGCTCGGAACGGAAACCGTCGAAGTGCCCGCCGGCAAATTCCAGGCGATCAAGATCGAATCCGAAGGCGACTGGGTCGCGCAGCTCGAGCCGCGGCAGATGGTCACGCAAGCCACGCAGGTCGAGCAGGGCGACACCGCGATGATCACGCATGCGCAGAAAATCGGCCCTGTTCAAGCGACCGGACGCACGTACAAGGCGTTCTGGTATGTGCCGGAAGTCGGGCGTTGCGCGAAATCAGTGGAAGAGTATTACGGCAGCAATGGTGTGAGAAACGAGC
Organism: Paraburkholderia sp. WC7.3g; assembly: GCF_050436345.1. NCBI lineage: Bacteria > Pseudomonadati > Pseudomonadota > Betaproteobacteria > Burkholderiales > Burkholderiaceae > Paraburkholderia > Paraburkholderia sp. WC7.3g. The sequence goes on along the minus strand of NZ_JBNDMA010000002.1, from coordinate 3,387,159 downwards.
GCTATACGACCGGACTCGAGTCGTTCAAAAAAGGCGGCCAATAATCGGCATTCAAACGTGTGAGATGTCGCCGCATTTATTGCTCTATCGTTATTTGTCGCTGTTGATTTTGGCTCGCGCGGGAGCACAGCGCATTCGGATGAACGGTGCGTCCGGCACGAGCAGATGACATGCCCAACGCGCGCCGGCGCGACGCATCCAGATCGGGCGATAGAATCGCTGCATCGTCATCGCCTGTTTTCATTCAAGCCGCATGTATTTCCAACTCACCGGCACCCGGGTCCGCCTGCTCGGCTCGATGCATCTGTTTCCCGCAACGAGCCGTCGAACGCCGCCATGGGTCGCCGAAGCTTATGACTGGGCCGACGCGCTCGTATTCGAGTCCGACGCAGCGACAATCCTGCCGTTTCTCAAAGCCGACGCGCATCCTGACGCCGCGCAATTGCGGCCCCTGATGCGCGACGAAGCCTGGACGCAGTTGCAGGCGCTCTGGCCGACCGATGATCTGCTCGCGCCGCTTGAAACACTGCGTCCGTGGGCCGCGCTGATCGTCGCGCCGACGCTGTTGCAGCAGGTCGGCGAGGGTGTCGAGCCGCGCATGCTGCGCTCGGCGATCGCGCAGGCGAAGCCGTATCGCTATCTCGAATCCGCGCAGGACGTGGCGGTCGCGCTCGAATCGATTCCGCTCGAAGCCATCGCCGCTGCGCTCGACATGCTGATGGCCGACCGCGGCGAGCCGCAGCGCACGCTCGAACGGATGCACGCGGCGTGGCTGGACGGCGATCTATACGCGATACAGCAAATCGCCGTCGAATCGCCGATGTTCAATCTGCCCGGCATCCGTCAGGCGATCCTCGACGTGCGCAACCGCGCGTGGGCCGCGCGGCTGAACGAATTGCCGGACGCGCGCGAGCGCACGCTGGTGGTCGTCGGCGCGCTGCATCTGTGCGGCCCCGGCAATCTGCCCGACTGTCTCACGCGACCCGTGCAAGCGATGTTCTAAGCGCGTGCGTGGATTTCGCGACCGTACACAGCTAATCCGCCACCCGACCCGCGCGATAGTCCGAGACGGGCACGCGCGGCATAATTGCGGATCGTTGCCCGCGCTGTCGCGCATTGACCCTGAAAGCTACCCATGACTGATTCGCAGTACACCGCCGCCGCGCGGCTCGCCCGACTCGAATGGCGCTGGAAGCCGTTCGTGGACCTCACCGGCGTCGAAGTCTATGAGATGCTGGCCGCCCGCAGCGCGGTGTTCGTCGTCGAACAGAACTGCGTGTATGGCGATATCGATGGGCTCGACATCGAAGCCTGGCATCTGCTCGCGTATGGCACTGGTGACGATACGGCGCTGCCGCCCTTGGCCGGCTATCTGCGCGTGTTGTTGCCGGATGCGGCGGATGCCGATGTGCGCATCGGCCGGGTGTTGACGACCGCGCCGTTTCGCGGCATAGGTCTCGGCAATGCGATGCTCGAACGCTCGCTCGCGCAAATCCATGCACAGTGGCCCGATACGCCGATCCGTCTGCACGCGCAGGCGCATCTGCAAGGTTTTTACGGCGCGTTCGGCTTCAGGCCGGTCTCGGAGATTCACGACGAAGACGGCATCCCGCATGTGTGGATGCGTTCGCTGTGAACGCGAACGGATCAGCGGGGCACGTTCGTGGTCGTCGACGCCGCATGCGTGAGCCCGCGCGCCGCTTTGGCGCGCCGCTCGGCGCGCAGGCGTCCGCGCGACGATAGCCGCATCCAATGACGCAGCGCGATCAGCGCGCCGATCACGCTCATCATCGAACCCGGAATCCATAGCAGGAGCCCGCCGATCTGCTGATCGCGCATCGGGCTCAGCCACGTGAACGCGCGGCCGCAGATCGAGTAGATCGGATACAGTTCGTGCGTCGTAAAAAAGATGAACGCGCCGAGAACGATCTGCGGCGGAATCGCCGCGATCACGACCAGCACGCGCTTGCCCGGCGACAGACGCGCGGGCGGCGCCGGACGCGGATCGAGCACGAGCCACCAGAACAGCAGGCCGTCGATCGCCATGCTCCAGTTCATCACGCGATAAAGCCGCCAGTCGAGCATCGCGACGAAATGAATCGGCGACAGCAGCCAGAAATAGATCAACCCGACGAAGAGTGTGACCGCCACGACCGGGTGCATGACGACGTCGAGCACCCGGCGCACGAGCGTTGCTTGCAGCGCGGGTCGCACGAAGCGCTGTCGCCAGCGCAACGGAATCCCCGCCCGCAACGCCGCGCCCGGATACGACAGCGCAATGAAGAACGGCCCGAGATGATGCAGCACCAGATGCTGCAAGCGATGCATGAAGAACTCATGCTCGAAGAAGTAATCGAGCCGCGTATGCAGCACGACATACAGCGCGACGAGCCCGAACCAGAACGACAGACGCCGCGCGAACGACAGCCGCGCCTTGCGCGCGCCGCGCACGAACAGGATCGCGGGGATCAGCAACGCGATCACGACGGTCGGCGAAAACTCCCAGGGATCGAGCCAGTAGAGCAGGTTCATGGCGATGGCGCGTGCTGCGGCGGCGGCTCGGCTGCCGCTTACTTGGTCTGGCCCGGCGACTTGACCGCGAACGGCGCGCTCACTGTTTCGCCGTCCGAGAACTTCAGCGTCAGATGCACGGTGTCGCCCGGCGCGATCTTGTGCTTCGGGTCCCCGAGCATCACGTGATAGCCGCCCGGCGCGATCGCGACCTGGCTATGCGCGGGCACCGTCAGCTTGTCGACCATCACCATCTTCTGCGTCGAACCGTTCGATACCGTTTGATGCAGCATCGCATCGCCGTAGTCGTCGCTCGACACATCGACGAGGTCGATCGGCTTGTCGCTCGCGTTGACGAGCGTCGCATAGCCGGCCGCGGGCAGGTTGTTCGGCAGCCAGCGTACCCACGCGTCCTTGATGCTGATCGCGTGAGCATCGGCCGCTTGCGCGGCCGACGCGGCGCCGAGTGACAGCGCGAGCGCGCAGGCGAGGGAAGCGAATGGTTTGAGCTTGAACGTCATGATGGAATGGATTGGGATAAGAATCAGGTTGGGTCATCGATGATGCGGCGCAGGTCCTGCGCGATCGCATCGGGCGTGTCGTGATCGGTGACGAGCAAGCGAGCGCGGCCCTGGCTGTCGAACACATAGACGGCGGAGCTGTGCGTGACCTCGTAGTTGCCGTTCGGGTCGCGCTTTTCCATCTGATAAGCGACACGATAGCGCTTCGCCAGCGACTCGATCTGCCAGTCGGTGCCGGTCAGCCCTTCGGCGCGCTGTGCGTCGAACGCGCCGACGTAGTCGTGCAAGGCCCGCGGCGTGTCGCGCGCGGGATCGACGGTGATGAACAGGATGCGCACCTTCTGCGCATCGGGGCCGAGCTTGCCGAGCACCTGCATCAGGCGGCCCATCGTTTCCGGGCAGACGTCCGGGCAATGCGTATAGCCGAAGTAGACGAGCGACGCGCGGCCCTTGAACGAAGCGGCGTTGACGGGGCGGCCGGTGTCGTCGGTCAATGTGAAATCCAGATCCGGCAGGTGGCCGGTCACGTCGGTCAATTGCCACGGCTCGGCGTGCCGCGTGCAACCGGTCAGTGCGGCGAGCGCGGCCAGCGTAATCAGTGACGCTGCCGCTGCAAACCGGCGTGCCACCCCTTGCATGAACCGGTGCGTAGTTCGCCTGGGTCGTGAGCGGGACAGCTTTAACTGCGGGCGCTGGGGTGGAAGGATCGGGAACAAAGCAGGGTTCAATGACTCGATTGAAGAGCAGACAACACGAATCGATGGAGCAGGAGGCGCACCGTCACCTGATCATGGCGCGCAAGATTCGCGCGCGACACACGATTGAGGGAGCGCATGCAACGGTGTGCATACCGCCGAGGGGGCCGCGTGGCAGCGACTGTAGCGCAAAATCGACGCCAGCGTCGCGCGACACGCCGGGCGCACGGTTTGCGAGTCAATTTGACGCAGCTGGCTGAAAGCCGGGTGAAATCCGATCGTTGCGCTTTTGAACGCAATCGACGCAAACAGCCACACAGACTGCCCGCCGGGCTTGAGTCCCGGCTTACTTTCTCGAAAAATTGATGGATGCGCGGTAAGATGCGCACACTTTTCCGGCCATCGATGGCTGAAAGGCGAACCTACGCGATGCAAGCACTTCCGGCTGTTCTGTCTCCGAGCGAGACGGCATTTTTCTTTGATTTCGATGGCACGCTCGTCGAACTCGCCCCCACCCCGGACGGCGTGCTGGTGCAGCCGCGCGTGATCGACCTGCTGCGCGAGCTGCGCAGTCTGACGAATGGCGCGGTCGCGGTGGTGTCGGGGCGCGGCATCGACAGCATCGACAGTTTTCTCGGCATGCCCGATTTGCCGGTCGCCGGTCTGCATGGCGCCGAGCGGCGCGATGCGAATGGCGACACGCAGCGCATCGGCTTTCACGACGAGCGCCTGTTGCGCATGGAGCAGGTGCTCGCGCAGGTCGTCAACGAACATCCGGGCATGCTGCTCGAGATCAAGGGCGCGGCGCTCGCGCTGCACTACCGCAACGCGCCCGAGCGCGAGCCGGTCGCGCGCGCGGCGACTGAGCGGCTCGTCGCCGATTACCCCGCTTCGTACGTTCTGCAGCCCGGCAAGATGGTCTACGAGATCAAGCCGAAGGACGTCGACAAAGGCCGCGCGACGCGCGCGTTCCTCGACGAGCTGCCGTTCACCGGCCGCACGCCGATCTTCGCCGGCGACGATCTGACCGACGAGAAGGGCTTCGCGGTCGTCAACGAGCGCGGCGGTCTGTCGATCAAGGTCGGCGCGGGCGAAACGATGGCGCACGCGCGTGTCGAATCGGTGTCGTCACTGCTCGACTGGCTCGAAACGATCGTCGCGGCGGCGCGCGGCGCATGACGCCGGCGCCCCGTTCAACGAAAACAACATACTGCATCGGGAATCGCGCTTGATGAGCCGACTGATCATTGTTTCGAACCGGGTGGCGCCCATTTCGGAGGGCGGCCCGGCGGCGGGCGGTCTGGCGGTCGGCGTGTACGACGCGCTGAAGGAAACCGGCGGCATGTGGTTCGGCTGGAGCGGCGACGTGCTCACCTCCGGCCAGCCGCAGATCAAGGTCGAGGAGCGCGGTCCGGTGACCTTCGCGACCGTCCCGCTGATGCGCCGCGATTACGACCAGTACTACCGCGGTTTCTCGAACGCGACGTTGTGGCCCGCGTTCCACTATCGATCCGACCTGCTCCAGTACGACCGGCACGACTTCGAAGGCTACTGCCGCGTCAACGCGTGGCTCGCGCAGCAACTCGTGCCGCTGTTGCACGCCGACGACGTGATCTGGGTGCACGACTATCACCTGATCCCGTTCGCGCAGGCGCTGCGCTCGGCAGGCGTGAAGAATCGCATCGGTTTTTTCCTGCACATTCCGTTTCCGGCCTCGCAGGTGCTGCTGTCGGTGCCGCCGCATCGCGAGCTCGTCGAGGCGCTGTGTTCATTCGACCTGCTCGGCTTCCAGACCGGCCCCGATCTGCGCGCGTTCTGCGACTACGTCGTCAACGAGGCGGGCGGCTCGATCGACGCATCGGCGAAAGGGCCGCTCACCGTGCATGCGTTCGGCCGCACGCTGCGCGCCTCGGCGTATCCGATCGGCGTCTATCCGGACGAGATCGCCGAGCTCGCGAAGGCGGGCGAGCGTGGCAAGCCGGTGCGTACGATGAAGGCAACGCTGCATTCGCGCAAGCTGATCATGAGTGTCGACCGGCTCGATTATTCGAAGGGGCTAGTCGAGCGGTTCCGCGCGTTCGAACGCCTGCTCGAACATACGGTCGCGCAGCGTAACAAGGTGTCGTTCCTGCAGATCGCGCCGCCGACGCGCGCCGACTTGCACGCGTATCAGGACATCCGGCTGCAGCTCGAAGGCGAGTCGGGCCGGATCAACGGACGTTTCGCCGAGCTGGACTGGACGCCGATTCTGTACATCCACAAACAGTATGAGCGCCCGGTGCTGGCGGCGCTGTTCCGTACCGCTCACGTGGGCTACGTGACGCCGTTGCGCGACGGCATGAACCTCGTCGCGAAGGAATACGTGTCGGCGCAGGATCCGGAGAATCCCGGCGTGCTCGTGCTGTCGCGCTTCGCGGGCGCGGCGCAGGAACTCGACGGCGCGCTGATCGTCAATCCCGTCGATATCGACGGCATGGCCGAAGCGCTCGCGCAGGCGCTCGGCATGCCGCTCGCCGAGCGCCAGGCACGCTATCGCGACATGATGGCGCAACTTCGCGAGAACAACGTGTCGGTGTGGCGCGATAACTTCATGCGCGATCTGCAGGATGTCGATGCCGCGAAGCGTGCCAGAAGCGCGAAGGCGCGCGCGCCGTTGGGTAGGGCGGGCGCCGCGCGCAAGAGGGCGGCGCGCGAGAGCGCGGCCGGCTAAGCCAAGCCGGGCCGCGAGCCAGACAGCAAAAAGCCGCTCCAGGGAGCGGCCTTTTTCATGCGACACGCAGTGCGCGGACCCTGCGTGACTCAGGCTACGTGCTGTTCGTCGACCTTCTTGCCGCCGATATGCAGCGTCTGGCCCTTGCCATACTGCTTCGCGAGCAGATCGCGATAGAGGCCCGGACGCTGACGCAGTTCTTCCGGCGTGCCGTCGTCGATGACCTTGCCCGCACTCATCACGATGATCCGGTCGAAGTTGTTCAGCGTCGACAGACGGTGCGCGATCGCGATCACGGTGCGGCCGACCATCAGCCGGTCGAGCGCCTTCTGGATCGCTTCTTCGGACGCGCTGTCAAGCGCGGACGTGGCTTCGTCGAGCAGCAGGATCGGCGCGTTCTTCAGAATCGCGCGCGCGATCGCGATGCGCTGGCGCTGGCCGCCCGACAGCTTCACGCCGCGGTCGCCGACGATCGTGTCGTAGCCCTCCGGCATCGCATCGATAAAGTCCGCGCAACGCGCCTCGCGCGCGGCCGCGAGCACTTCCTCGCGGCTCGCGTCCGGGCGGCCATACGCGATGTTCTCGTACACCGAGCGATGGAACAGCGAGATGTCCTGGGGCACCAGCGCGATCGCGTGGCGCAGGCTGTCCTGGGTAATCGATGCAATGTCCTGGCCGTCGATCCTGATCGCGCCGCCCTGGGTTTCGTAGAAGCGTTGCAACAGCGAAAGTACCGTCGATTTTCCGGCGCCCGACTTGCCGATCAGGCCGACGCGTTGACCGGGTTCGATATCGAGGTCGAAGTGATCGAGAATCGGCCGCCGGCGCGCATAGGCGAACGTGACGCTGTCGAACGTGACGCGGCCGCCCTGCGGCACGAGTTCGGTTGCGTCGTCGCGATCGGGCATGCCGTGCGGTTCGAGCAGCGTGCGCACGGCCTCCGCGAGTCGCGCGACATGCTGGGTGACGTCGACGAGCGCGACGGCGAGGTCGCGCGTGCCGTGCAGGATCGTGAAGCCGAGGGAGCTGACGAGCACGATGTCGCCCGAGGTCGCGCGGCCCTGGTCCCACAGCCACAGCGCCCAGCCGAGCAGTCCGGCCGACAGCAACGCGGTGATCACGGCGTGCAGCAGACGCAGCTTCTCCAGATAGAGCAGGCTTTGCTGGCGCGCGTCCATTTCCGACTTGACCGTCGACGCAAAACGGCGCTGTTCGCGGAACGTCATGCCGAACGCGCGCACAAGGCCCATGTTGCTGATCACGTCGACAAGTTCGCCGTCGACCGATGCCGCCTTGGTCGCGAAATTATGGTGGCGCGCGGAGCCGCGGCCCGCGAGCTTGTACAGCACAACCGCCAGGATAGCCGAGCACAGCATCAGGCCGGCCGCCATCAGCGGGTTCACCGCAACGATCATGACGATCGCGCCGAGCACCGCGATGCAAGGCGGCAGCACGTTCCACGCGGTGGTGTTTTCGGCGGTGTAGACGGCGTTCGAGGTCGCGGTGATCCGGCTTGCCAGCATGCCGGGCTGCTTTTCGGCGTAGTAAGTCGGCGAGTGGCCGCTCAGGTACTGGAACAGGTCCCGCCGCAGATCGCCCGTCACGGCGACGAATGTGTGGGCGGCGAACCAGCCGCCGACCCGCCACAACATATTGTCGGCGGCGATCAGGCCGACGAGGATCGCGAACGCGCCCCACAGCGGCCCGGGATGATGCCGGCCGCCGGCGAGCACGTCGATCAGATGTTTGATCGCATATTGCGAAGCGAGTGCACAGCCCACGGCCGCAAACACGCTGCACAACACGATCGCATGCGCGAGCGGATGGCGGCGGATAAAGCGGAAGAGAAACGCAAGCGGCCGGTGCGCATAGCTCGCGAGCTTTGCGTTCTGGGCGTTACGTTGGGCGATGGTCAAGTGTTCCAATTGAGCTGAGATCGATGTGTTGCGGGTTGTGCATGCAAAGCGCCGACTACACGGACAAGCATGGCTCTCCGTGAAGCCGATGCTTCGCATTGTAAACATGCAAAGGCGATTGCGCCCTGTGTATCCGGGCTTTGACGCGATTGATTTCGCGATGGACCTCCACGATCTGCATGATCTCGACACCAGCCGTCGGGGCATTCAGGCAGATTGCGGAAAATTTCGAGATATGATTACAAATTGCATTCAACCGCGCCGCGGCAATTTTGCATTCCTATCGGCAAGATTGACGCACGGGAGTTCACAGACAAGGTTGCGCCTGCGTCGCGGAAACTTCATGGACACTTTAGAACTGTCTTAGAAAACAAGGGTTTGCAAAGTGTTTCGTGGTTGTAACAACGTAAAGACTTTGAAATGCCGCGCTGCGGCAACCATCCGGGCATCGATAATGCATGCTCGTTAGGCCGGCAAATTTTCTGACAGTTTGTCAACGTAGGTGCACGGTGCGCGTTTACTCGCACATGCGCAGACGCTGGTCCATTTGTCTGAGCCCGTTACCGAAGCGATCCATCGCAGGATTTCTCAAAAGAATCAGGCCCGCGCCGGCATCTCCGGCCAGACTGCCCTGGCGAGCAAGCGAGTCGCTTTTTCCAAATGCAGTACTTTTGCCTGATTTTTTACTAGGAGTTCGTCATTATGCGAATCGCTCAAATCGCTCCGCTGCACGAGGCGGTTCCTCCCAAGCTGTACGGTGGTACGGAACGCGTGGTGTCCTACCTGACCGAGGCTCTGGTCGAGCAAGGCCACGACGTCACGCTGTTTGCAAGCGGCGATTCGCAAACCTCGGCGAAGCTCGAAGCTTTCTGGCCGCAGGCGCTGCGCCTCGACCCGACGATTCGCGACGTGATGGCGCCGCACATGCTGCTGCTCGAAGAAGTGCGCCGCCGCGCGGACGAATTCGACGTGCTGCATTTCCACATCGACTACTACCCCTTCTCGCTGTTCGCGCGTCAGCCGGTGCCGTTCGTGACGACGCTGCACGGCCGTCTCGATCTGCCGGAACTGCAGCCGATCTTCAACACGTTCAGCGACGTGCCGGTCGTGTCGATCTCTGACAACCAGCGCAGTCCGCTGCCTCAGGCGCACTGGCTGGAAACCGTCTATCACGGTTTGCCGGAAGACGTGCTCAAGCCGATTCCCGACGTCGAGCCCAGCTACCTCGCATTCCTGGGCCGCGTCTCGCCGGAGAAGGGGCTTGACAGGGCGATTCGCATTGCCGGGCAGGCAGGCATGAAGCTCAAGGTCGCCGCCAAGATCGACAAGGCCGACCGTGCCTACTACGAAGAAGTCATCAAGCCGCTGATGTCGTTGCCATACGTCGAGTACATCGGCGAAATCGGCGAAGCTGAAAAGCGCGAGTTTCTCGGCAATGCGCACGCACTGGTGTTCCCGATCGACTGGCCGGAGCCGTTCGGTCTCGTGATGATCGAGGCGATGGCTTGCGGCACGCCGGTGATCGCATTCAATCGCGGTTCGGTGCCCGAAGTGATCGAAAACGGCGTGTCGGGTTTCGTCGTCGAAGACGAAATCAGCGCGGTCGCTGCCGTCAAGCGTCTGAACACGCTGTCGCGCGCTGGCGTGCGCAAGGCGTTCGAATCCCGCTTCTCGTCGAAGGTGATGGCGCAGAACTACGTCGCCACGTACGAAGAGTTGCTTCGACGCAAGCATCGCACGGTGCTGCGCGAAGTCAACGCGGGCTGATTGGCGGTTGATTCGACGTAGTTGATTCGACGTAGTTGATTCGCCATAGTTGATTCGCCATAGTTGATTCGCATTAGAAAGACCTGGCAGCAAGGACCGGTTGTAAACTTCCTTCGCTGCTTTCGACGCCCCGCTGGCATGTCGCCCGCGGGGCGTTGTTGCATGCGCCGCGTTTTTCGTCGGCGCGCAACTGAAAATTCGGATTTCCGCGCGGCGCGAACGAGCCAGTCTCGGTAATATCCCTATAATGGCCGTGCCGCAAAATGGGCTGCGGCGCGCCGACGACAGGAGGATGCCTTGGCGAGAACGAAGGAGACGCGTGCGAACGCCGCGCCCGGCGCCGGAACGATTTTTACGTTGCGCGCCATCGGTCTCGTGCTCGCCGCCCGCTGGCTTTTCTCGATGTCCGAGATGAACGTGACCACCGCGCTGACCGCGATGGCATCTTCGCCATGGGCATGTATCAACCTCGTCTTTCTGTTCCTGCTGATCTTTCTGCCGGGCGCGCGCGCCGTCGCCGAGCGTCCGTTTCATCCGTTGCCGCAATGGCTGCGGCAGGCACTGCGCCTGTTCGCGTTCCTCGGGTTTCTGTTTGCGCTGTGGTCGGTCGGCGCGTTCGTCGCGAGCGCCGGTTGGCGTCGCGCAATGCAGGCGGTCGCAGCCACCAACGGCTGGCTCGTCGCGGCGCCGGTGCTGTACGCGATGGTCTTGTGGATCTGCCGGCCGCTGCCGTTGTGGCGTACCAATGTGGCGGCGCGGCGTTTCGCGATCGGCCGCTATGCCGTGTCGCTCGATCCGCTGACGCGCACCGTCGTCGTGTGGGCCGAGCGGCGCAAGATCGGGCAATATGACGCGCGCGAGTTGTCGGTGCGTTGGGCGAGCGGTTCCGATACGCGCGCGAGGCCGGCGCCCGTGGTTGCTTTCGGCGCGGCGAGCGAGGCCGGTGCGTCAGCGGCGCCGATGAACTCGGTCGCGGCGCCGTCGCTTGCGCGCAGTGCGTTCGGCGTACGTCCGAAGGTTGAGTTGCTGTGGGATTCGCCGGCCGCCGCGGGTCATAACCGGCAGACCGTTTTCCGCGCCCCGCTGACGACCGAAGGAGATCGCGTCGCCGCCCGCGCGCTCGACACGACGCTGCGTCAGGTCTGACGCAGCACGTTTTGTGCTATTAAGCACGTCGCATGACCGATGCACGCATCCCGAAGCGAAGCTTCGCCGATAATGCAATCACGGCGCCCGGCCTACAGCTGGGCGTGGGAAACACTCATCGATCGTATTGCGTCTTTCGCAGGAGTCGCCATGCTGGTTCGCTGGTTGCTTGCCGCCCTTCATCTGCTCGCTTATGGTTTTGCGCTCGCGTCGATTCTCAGGCGCACGTGGTCGCTGCGTCGCGCGTCGGTGCCCGCCGCGTTGCGTTCGGTGTTCCGTGCTGATTCAGGCTGGGGCATCGCCGCGCTGGTGCTGATCGTGACCGGGTTGATGCGCGTGTTCGGCGGGTATGAGAAGGGCGCCGACTACTACCTGCACGAGCCGCTCTTTCACGTGAAGATGGCGTTTCTGGTGCTGATCCTGATCCTCGAGGTGCCCACCATGCTCGGCCTGATGCGCTGGCGCGCGTCGATCCGGAGCGGCGCGGCGCCAAATCTGAAGAGGGCGCGTTCCTACGCGCATTTCAGCGTGATCCAGACCGTTCTGCTGGTACTGATGGTGTTTGCCGCGACCGGAATGGCGCGTGGTATCGGGCTGCCCGCCGGCGTGGTTTAGCGCGGCGGGCCTTCCATTCCTGCGAGGCTAGTGGCGTTAAGCGTGGCGAGGCTTGCCGCGGCGGCTAATCCATCCCTGCGTCGCGCTAGCCGACCAGCAAACCGGAATCGCCGACCCGGTCGGCTTTGAACTCTGCCGTCTCGCGCACGCGCTCCGGCTCGCCGAGACCCTTGATCAACTCCAGCGCCTGACGCTCGAACAAGCGACGGTACAAGCCGTTGTCGCGTTTGATCAGCGCGTCGTGGCTGCCTTCTTCGATCACTTTGCCCTTGTCGAGCACCAGCAGCCGGTCGAGTGCTCGCACCGTCGACAGCCGATGCGCGACCACCAGCGTCGTACGTCCTTGCATCAGCCGCTCCATCGCGCGCTGGATCAGCACTTCGCTTTCGCTGTCGAGGCTCGACGTGGCTTCGTCGAGGATCAGGATCGGTGCGTCGGCGAGAAACGCGCGCGCGATCGCGACGCGTTGACGCTCACCGCCCGATAGCTTGATTCCGCGTTCGCCGACCAGCGTGTCGTAGCGATTCGGCAGCGCGGCGATGAAGTCGTGCGCGCTCGCGAGCCGCGCGGCACGCTCGATGTCGGCGCGGCTCGCGCCTGGCCGTGCATACGCGATATTCTCAGCAAGCGAGCGGTGAAACAGCACAGGTTCCTGCTGGACGATCGCGATCTGGCTGCGCAGTGACGCTTGCCGGACCTGCGCGATGTCTTGACCGTCGATCGTGATCCGGCCGCCCGAAATGTCGTGAAGGCGCTGGATCAGCTTGATGAAGGTGGTCTTGCCCGAGCCGGAATGACCGACCAGCCCGACGCGCTCGCCCGGCGCGATGCGTAGGGAGAAGTCGTCGTAGAGCGGCCGGCTGTGCGCGCCATAATGAAACGACACGTGCTCGAAGCGGATCTCACCGACGCGGATCGCGATCGGGCCGGCGCCGGGACGATCCTCGACGCCGAGTGGCTGACTTTCGAGCGACACCAGTTCCTCCATGTCGTTGACCGAGCGTTGCAGGTTGCGGATGTGCATGCCGATGTCGCGAAGGTAGCCTTGCAGCATGAAGAACATCGTCAGCGCGAACGTGATGTCGCCGACGCTCGCTTCGCCGCGCGCCCACAGCAGCAGCGCCACGCCCAGAATCGCGGCCTGGATCGCGGCCAGCATGCCGCCCTGGAGGCCGCCGTTGAGCGTGCCGCGCACCCACGTGCGGCGCGTGCGCTGCCGCCATTTGCCGATCACGTGCGCGAGGCGCGCTTCCTCGCGCGCTTCCGCGCCGAACGCCTTGACGACGCCGTTGCAGCTGACCGCATCGGCGAGCGCGCCGCCCATGCGCGTGTCCCAGGCGTTCGCGAGACGCGCGGATGGCGCGACGAAGCCGAGCGACACCGTCACGGTCACGCCGATGTACAGCAGCGAGCCGATGCCGACGACGACGCCCATCATCGGCCAGCGCCAACCAAGCAGCGCGGTCGCACCGGCCAGCATCACGAGCGATGGCAGCAGCGCGATCAGCAGCGTATCGTTCAGCAGGTCTAGCGCCCACATGCCGCGCGTGATCTTGCGCACGGTCGAGCCAGCGAAGCTGTTCGCGTGCCAGTCGGTCGAAAAGCGCTGCACGCGATGAAACGCGCGCGCGGCGATCTCGCTCATCATCTTCAGCGTGAAGCGGATGATGTTGAAGTACACGCCCTGGCGTAGCAGGGTCACGGCGAGGCCAAGCGCGGCAAGCACGCCGAAGGCATCGAGCGCGTGGTGCCAGACGGGCGCCGACGATGCCGGACCGGCAGCGATCGCGTCGACGAGACGTCCGGCGAAGACCGGCGTCAGGATGTCGGCGCCCGCTGTGAGCAGCGCGAGCGCCGTGATCACGACGATGCGCCACGGCTGTTGTGCCCAGTGACGGAAGGTGAAGCCGAGGACATCCTTGAAGGCTTGTCCGCGAAAGTCGAGTTTTCTGTTGGCCATTTGCTTTCGACCCGGCGACGCACGAGCGCGCCGAGGTTCCAGTCAGAAACGAAAAAGGGTAGACAGCCAGCGGAGGCCGGAATCCGCGCGGGAACGCGACGGCAGGCAACGGCAACGGAACAACGGACTGTCCGGAATGAACGCGGCGCGCCTGTCGAGGCGCCCCAGCATCAGCGACGACGCGGCGGCTTTATGGCCTCATCGGTCGTGGCGGACGGGCCGACGGTCGCGACACCATGCGAGGGAATGCGCGATGCACTGCGAACATGTGGCGCCTCCCTGAGATGGTTCAAGATGGAGAAACCGGACGGAGCCGGATCGGGCGAATGCCCGTTCGCCGAATATAGCAACAAGGCGGGGCGCTCGCCAACCTACGGAACGACGTGGTTCTACGGCCAGCAGTACCTCGGATGGCGCACGCGAAGAATTGCCGGCAAATAGAAAAAGGGCTTACGCATTGCTACGTAAGCCCTTTTGTCTTCGGTGATCGACACACCAAGAATCTGGTGGGTAGTACTGGGATCGAACCAGTGACCCCTGCCGTGTGAAGGCAGTGCTCTACCGCTGAGCTAACCACCCGAAGAGAGTCAAATTATGTCAGGGATTTCCGGGTACGTCCAGTCTTTTTCAAGCAGTTTGCTCATCCGTTGCGGGCGCGGGTTCAGTACGCCAGACGCTGATACCTTTGATTGCTTTGTCGAGACCGTCGAGCACCGCTTCGTGCGCGGCGCTTTCGACGTCGCTCGCAGCGATCACGACCAGTTCCAGCAAGTCGAGCGCGACGCGCGGCGCGTGCGTATCGCCTCCGGTCTGCGCTTCACCAAGCATGTCGATGACGAGGCTTTCCTGGCCGCGCGTCATCGCCAGATAGACTTCTGCGAGCAGTTCCGAGTCGAGTAGCGCGCCGTGCAGCGTGCGGTGCGCATTGCTGATGCCGAAGCGGTCGCACAGCGCATCGAGCGAATTGCGCTTGCCGGGGAACATCTGCTTGGCTTGCGCGAGCGTGTCGATGATCTCGCCGCAGTGCGTGTTCACCGGCGGCAGACCGAGCAGCGCGAACTCGGCGTCGAGGAAGCCGATGTCGAAGGGCGCGTTGTGGATGATCAGGTCCGCGTCCTGGATGAAGTCGCGGAACTGGTCGATGATCTCGGCGAACTTCGGCTTGTCGCTCAAAAATTCCGTGGTGAGGCCGTGCACCGCGAGTGCGCCCGGATCGCTATCGCGCTCCGGGTTGATATAGAAGTGCAGGTTGTTGCCGGTCAGCCGGCGGTTCACCAGTTCGACGCAACCCAGTTCGAGAATCCGGTCGCCGCCGCGGGCGTTCAGGCCGGTCGTTTCGGTATCGAGGATCAGTTGACGCATGTCGGATTAGCCAGCTTCGAAAAAATTGCAGAAAAAAGTGGAGAGGGCGCTGCGCGTCGTTGCTGACGCGCGCAGTCTCCTTACAACTGCGCGAGCGATGCCACGCCGCGATTGGCCAACTGATCGGCGCGTTCGTTTTCCGGATGTCCGTTGTGGCCGCGCACCCAGCGCCATTCCACCTCGTGTTGCGCGACGAGCGCATCGAGCCGCTTCCACAGATCGGCGTTCTTGACCGGCTGCTTCGCCGCGGTGACCCAGCCTTTCTTCTTCCAGCCGTGAATCCACTCGCTGATGCCCTTCTGTACGTACTGCGAGTCGGTGTGCACGATCGCCTTGCACGGGCGCTTCAACGCCTCGAGCGCGGAAATCACGCCCATCAGCTCCATGCGATTGTTGGTCGTGTTGGCCTCGCCGCCGAACAGTTCTTTTTCCTGGCTGCCGAAGCGCAGCAACGCGCCCCAGCCGCCAGGGCCGGGATTGCCCTTGCAGGCGCCGTCGGTATAGATGTCGATGTGATCCGGAGTCATTCGCTATGGTTACGTGTGTTCGGGGTGGCGGGCGCGAGACCCGCTGCGAGGACGGGCTTTTTAACTTTCAGCGGCCCAACGAGGCGCATGCCGCGCACGCGCTTGATCGCCTTGATCATGTAGGTGGCGCCGAAAATCGGCCACCAGCGGTCGCCGGCGGCTTCCATGAAGCCGTAACGCGCGAGCCATTGATCGCTCGCGAGCGGCGGACGATAGCATCCGAAGCGTCCGCGTTCAAGGTCGAAGCCGAGCAGCTTGATCCAGTCCTTCAGGCGCGTGAACGCGATCAGGTCGACGGCGGCGGGCACGAACGGGCGGCCTGTCATCTTGCCGATCGACTGCCGTACGCCCCACAGCGACAACGAGTTGAAGCCGAGGATGATCAGCTGGCCTTCGGGCACCAGTACGCGTTCGGCTTCGCGCAGCAGCCGGTGCGGGTCGCTGGTGAATTCGAGCGTGTGCGGCATCACGAGCAGGTCGACGCTTTGCGCTTCGAAAGGCAGATCGAGCAGGTCGCACCAGACCGCGCTGCGCCCGGCCGGCGCGTGCAGACCAAGGGCGCCTGACGCGGCATTCGCGGGATTGTCGCCGCCAGCTATGCCCGCGCCGCTGATGCCGCTCGCGCTGCCACGACGTGCCGAGCGCGGATACGTGTACGGCGCGCTCGCGCCGCTCGCCGCGTCGAGCACGAGGCCGCGGCACGGCATGCGGTTCTCGCGCAGCGCGTCAAGCTGCGGCAGGCCGAGTTGCAGCGCATGATAGCCGAACATGTCCGACACCACGCGGTCGAGCTGGGTTTGCTCCCAGTCGAGCACGTAGCGGCCTGGCGGCGAATCGGTCCAGGCGGGCCAGTCTATAATCGCTCGGTCAGTCATATTAAAAATGCGTCGCCTATGAATGCGCTCGAGTACGTACCGGTCCCGGCGTTTGAAGACAATTACATCTGGATCATTGCCGACGGACACCACGCGGTCGTCGTCGATCCGGGCGAAGCCGCCCCAGTGCGCGCCTGTCTGGCCCAACGAGGCTGGCGGCTGAGCGCTATTTTACTCACGCACCATCATCAAGACCACGTCGGCGGGGTGGCCGATCTGCTGAACGGCCAGGACGTGCCGGTCTATGGCCCCGCCGGCGAAGCGATCGCGCACCTGACGCATCGTCTCAAAAACGGCGATCACGTTACGATCGCGGCACCCGCACTCGAATTCAGCGTGCTCGACGTGCCGGGCCACACGAGCGGACACATTGCTTATTTCCACGCGGCCGATTCGCGCGGCACGCCGCACGTATTTTGTGGCGACACGCTGTTCGCGTGCGGCTGCGGGCGCCTTTTCGAAGGCACGCCGCAGCAGATGCTGAACTCGCTCGATGCACTCGCCGCGCTGCCCGGCGAAACCGAAATGCATTGCGCGCACGAATACACGCTGTCGAACATTCGCTTCGCGCTCGTTTGCGAGCCGCACAACGCCGAACTGCAAGCGTGGCGCGACAAGGCGAACGAGCTACGCGCCCGCCGTCAGCCGACATTGCCGACCACGATCGCGCACGAGCGCGCGGTCAATCCGTTCCTGCGAGCCGGCGAGCCGGCGATCCAATCGAACCTTGAAGCACAATTGCACGAGACGGTGTCCGACCGGCTGAAAGCCTTCACATTGATGCGCGAATGGAAGAACCGCTTCCATTGATCCGGAGGGCATTCGGCGCTTCTTCACGCGATGAATCGGAAGAATTCGCCAAGCCCAAGATTTGGTTGATTTTTTTCTCGATTTTCCGATTGACGGAAACGTTGACGTTTCGTACTATCGGCTGCAAATTCCAGCCCCTTGTGGAAACCGAGACGTTCATGCGATTCATCTTAAGTGCGTTATTGGTCCTGACACTCGCCGCGTGCGCGAGCCAGGGACCGACGACGAACACCGCCAATAACTCCGCCAGCCAGCAAGCCGTAGCCGACGCCCTTCGCAAGAACGCCACCGCTAAAGAAACCATCAATGTCGACCAGAGCTCCGTCAATCAGTTGACGAGCCAGGACGCCGATCTGTGGGGCCGCATTCGTCGTGGCTTCCAGATGACGGACCTGCAGAGCGATCTCGTCGACATGCAGCTCAACTGGTATCTACAGCGTCCCGATTACGTGCAGCGCATGACCGAGCGCTCGCAGAAATACCTGTATCACATCGTCGAGGAGCTCGAGGCTCGCCATATGCCGACCGAGCTCGCGCTCCTGCCGTTCATCGAATCTGCGTATAGCCCGCAGGCTTTGTCGGTCGCCAAGGCGGCTGGTATGTGGCAGTTCATGCCGGGCACGGGTCGCACTTACAACCTGAAGCAGAACATGTGGCAGGACGAGCGCCGCGACGTGCTCGCGTCGACCAGCGCCGCGCTCGACTACCTGTCGAACCTGCACGACATGTTCGGCGACTGGCAACTCGCCCTCGCCGCGTATAACTGGGGCGAGGGCAACGTGCAGCGCGCGATCGCGCGTAACGAGGCGGCGGGTCTGCCGACCGACTACCTGAGCCTGCGTATGCCGAGCGAAACGCGCAACTACGTGCCGAAGCTGCAGGCGGTCAAAAACCTCGTGATGAACCCGCAGATGTACGGGCTCACGCTGCCGTCTATTCCGAATCACCCGTACTTCGTGACCGTGACGACCTCGCACGACATCGACGTCGACATCGCCGCGCGGCTCGCGAATATGTCGACGGACGAGTTCCGTTCGCTGAACCCGTCGTTCAAGAAGCCGGTGATTCTCGGCGCGACGCAGCCGCAGATCCTGTTGCCGTTCGACAACGCGTCCGCGTTCGAGCGCAATCTGAAAACGTACTCGGGCTCGCTGTCGTCCTGGACCACCTACACGGTCGACGAACGCGCGACGCCCGCGGCGATCGCGCAGAAAATCGGCGTCGACGCCGACACGCTGATGGAGGTGAACAAGATTCCCGTCGGCATGCGCCTGAAGCCGGGCTCGACGATCGTCGTGCCGCGCGGCTCGGACGACGACGAGGACATCAGCGCCGACGTTGCCGAGAGCGCGGTGCTCGCGATGGAGCCCGACGTCCCCGACACGCGCAAGATGCTGATCCGCGTGCGCCGCAATCAGTCGATGGCCGCCATCGCGCTGCGCTATGGCGTGTCGGTCGGTCAGTTGAAAGCGTGGAACAAGACGCATCGCGATCAGGTTTCGCGCGGTCAGGTCGTCGTGCTGCACGTGCCGGTCGGCAAGTCGGTGCCGAACGAGCCAGGTCCTGAAAAAATCGCCGCCGACGTGCAAGGCGGCAGCGTGCAGAAGATTGGCGTCCGTGCCGCAGACACACACGGCTATTCGCGCTACGATAAGAAGAAAGGGCGCGGCCATTCAGCCATCGTCAAGGTCTCCGAGCCGGGCGGTAAGGGTGACAAGCCGGCGGCGCCCGTTGCCACCAAGGGCAAGGTCGAGAAGGTGTCGGCCTCGGTGCCCGGCAAGGCGTCGAAGGCCGCGGCAGAGAGCCGCCCGAAGACCGCGGCCAACGCGAAGAAGAAGGGTAAATAGACCAATAGCGGCTCCCACGGTAGTGACCACATGCGTTGCGGGGGCAGCGCATGGATTGCGCTCCGATCACGCACCGTGTTCATGCAACGCCGTCCCCTTAGGGTGACGGCGTTTTTCATTGTGCGGACGATTCCTGCGGGTTGGCCGTATTTACTTTATTGTTCGTGCTTCGGTCACATTGGCCGTTCGGTGCCGTCCTGTCCCGATCCGTCCGAACCTCAGGCGAGGTTCTTGAGATCATTTCCAGGCTTACTTCCTGATTTATGTCGTCGACCCGACTGCGCGTCTTTCTGCTTTTTTCCGCCGGCTACTTCGTCTCTTACGTGTTTCGTGGCGTCAATCTCGGTTTCGCGCCGTTCATCACGCGCGATCTCGGTCTGTCCGCCGCCGATCTGGGTGTGCTAACCAGTCTGTATTTCCTCGGTTTCGCGGGCGCGCAGATCCCCGCCGGCGTGCTGCTCGACCACTTCGGCGCACGTCGCGTGACGGCTGCCACGCTGCTTTTTGCCGCGCTCGGCATCTGGGTATTCGGCGCCGCGCACAGTCTCGGCATGATGATGGTCGGGCGGTTGCTGATCGGCGTCGGCGTGTCCGTGTGTCTCGGCGCCGCGTTCAAGGCGCTCGCGCAGCATTTTCCGGTGGCGCGTCTGCCATTGATGAACGGGCTCGTGATGGCGATCGGTGGGTTCGGTGGCGTGATGGTCGGCTCGCCGCTCACCTGGGTGCTCGGTTTCTCCGGTTGGCGCCCGGTCTGCGTCGGGCTCGGCGTACTGACGCTGATGGTCGCGCTCGCACAATGGACGCTCGCGCCGGACGCGCGCGAAACGCATCGTCAGGCGAACCTCGTCGCGCAGTTCAAGGGCACGTGGCACATCTTGCGCAGCGCGGCGTTCTGGAAAATCGCGTCGTTTTCGGTCGTTACGCAAGGCGTTTTTTACGCGATGCAGTCGTTGTGGGTCGGAGCATGGCTGCGCGATGTACAAGGCTTCGAGCCACGCCGGGCGGCGGCGCTCGTGTCGATTCTCGGCTTCGCGATGATGGCCGGCTGCGTCGGGTTCGGCGCGGCCGCGCGTAGCCTCGAGCGGCGCGGCATCTCGCTGCACGCGTTCTGCGGCATCGGCATGGCGCTGTACGTGCTGACGCAGATGCTGATCATGTTCAACGCGCCGTTGCCGGCAAGCCTGCTGTGGGCCGCCTACGGGATCTTCGGCGGCACCGGCATTTTGAGTTATGCGGTGATGGCGCAGCATTTCCCGCCGCAGATGATCGGGCGGGTCAACACGACGCTGACGCTGATCATTTTTCTGCTGATCTTCGGTTTTCAGATCGGCGTCGGCGCGGTGCTGTCGCACTGGCCGGCCAGCGGCGGACATTACCCGGTGATCGCGCATCTGAGCGCGTGGGAAATCCTCGTCGCGCTGCAGGTGCTGAGCGCGATCTGGTACGTGTTGCCCGGTCGGCAACTTGCCCAGTCGGCCGAGATGCGCGCGAAACAGGAGGCTTGAGCGGCGGCGCGTCGGCTCTTGCGTCGGAGGGACGGGCCGCCACGGCTGTTCCGTTCCCGCCAACGTCGTGCCCTCGAGCCGTATGGAAGTGCGTGGCAAAGATCTCGCTCCGCCGCCTGGCAAGGCTTTGATCGTCCGCTCGGCAGGCCGTCCGGGGTTCGTGTCCTATCTCGGATTTGGAGGGAAGGGCGGATTCAGGCTATAATTTCAAGGTTTGAGCTTATCAACCCGCACCCTAGCGCCTACCTCCCCCATACCGTTCATCCGCCGCGCGCCATTGGCGTAGCAAGAAGGGCCCCGCACCCAGCCGAGTCGTCCACACATTGGACCATCGCGCCCCTTGCAGCGTCACCGGCAGCTCGCGAGCGAGTCTGCGCGCGCATCCAGCATGTGTTTCGCTGCGGCTTGCAATCGGATCGACAGGTGGCAACAGGGTGTTCCCCCAAGGAGTCTCCCGTGTTGCCGTCATTTTCTCCCGCTTTGCTCGCGCTCGCCGACGGCACGGTCTTTCGTGGTTATTCGATCGGCGCCCCCGGGCATACCATCGGTGAAGTCGTGTTCAACACCGCCATTACCGGCTATCAGGAAATCCTGACTGACCCGAGCTACGCGCGCCAGATCGTGACCCTCACGTACCCGCATATCGGCAACGTCGGCGTGAACGCCGAAGACGTCGAAGCGACGAAAGTCCATGCCGCCGGCCTGATCATCCGTGATCTGCCGGTTCTCGCGTCAAACTTCCGCATGGAGCGCACGCTCCCCCAATATCTGCAGGACGAAGGCGTGGTCGCGATCGCCGGCATCGACACCCGCAAGCTGACCCGCGTACTGCGCGACAAAGGCGCGCAAAACGGCGCGATCCTCGCTGGTTCCGACGACGAAGCCAAGGCCATCGAACTCGCACGCTCGTTCCCGGGCCTTGCGGGCATGGACCTCGCGAAAGTCGTGTCGACCCAGGAAACCTACGAGTGGACCAAAACTGAATGGCGTCTGGGCACGGGCTACGGCGAGCAGAAGGCGCCGAAGTACCGGGTGGTCGCATTCGACTACGGCGTCAAGCAGAACATCCTGCGCATGCTGGCCGAGCGCGGCTGCCATGTCACCGTGCTGCCGGCGCAATCGAGCGCCGCTGACGCGCTCGCGCTCAACCCGGACGGCGTGTTCCTGTCGAACGGCCCCGGCGACCCGGAACCGTGCGACTACGCGATCGCGGCGACGAAGGAGTTCATCGAGCGTGGCATCCCGACCTTCGGTATTTGCCTCGGCCACCAGATCATGGGCCTCGCGGTCGGCGCCAGGACCATGAAGATGAAGACCGGCCACCACGGTGCGAATCATCCGGTCAAGGATCTCGAAGACGGCCGCGTGGTGATCACGTCGCAGAACCACGGCTTCGCGGTCGATGCCGACACGCTGCCCGCCAATGCGCGCGTGACCCACGTTTCGCTGTTCGACGGCACGCTGCAGGGCTTCACGCTGACCGACAAGCCGGCGTTCTGCTTCCAGGGCCACCCGGAAGCGTCGCCCGGTCCGAACGATATCGCGTACCTGTTCGACCGCTTCACCGCGCTGATGGACGCGCAGAAGGCCGGCAACAGCGCAGCGGCTTGAAGCAGTAAGGCCGGCCGCAAAGACCAGCCGGAGACGGCTCGCGGCGGCCGCTGCGGCCGGCGGCTCCACGCTGCGGGCACGCTGCGAAACAGCGCGCGCATTCTCAAAACTGCGCGCGCCGACGGAAAGAATTCAGGAATACATTAGCGAGAGCGTTATGCCGAAGCGGACAGACATCAAGAGCATCCTCATCATCGGCGCGGGTCCGATCATCATCGGC
Source organism: Paraburkholderia sp. WC7.3g (assembly GCF_050436345.1). Classification (NCBI taxonomy): domain Bacteria; kingdom Pseudomonadati; phylum Pseudomonadota; class Betaproteobacteria; order Burkholderiales; family Burkholderiaceae; genus Paraburkholderia; species Paraburkholderia sp. WC7.3g. The sequence goes on along the minus strand of NZ_JBNDMA010000002.1, from coordinate 3,364,561 downwards.
CAGGCGTGCGAGTTCGACTATTCGGGCGCGCAGGCATGCAAGGCGCTGCGTGAGGAAGGCTACAAGGTCATTCTCGTCAACAGCAATCCGGCGACGATCATGACCGACCCGAACACGGCCGACGTGACTTACATCGAGCCGATCACGTGGGAAGTGGTCGAGCGCATCATCGCGAAGGAGCGCCCGGACGCGATCCTGCCGACGATGGGCGGCCAGACCGCGCTGAACTGCGCGCTCGATCTGCACGCGCACGGCGTGCTGGCGAAGTACGAGGTCGAGCTGATCGGTGCATCGCCGGAAGCGATCGACATGGCGGAAGACCGCCAGAAGTTCAAGGACGCGATGACCAGGATCGGCCTCGGTTCGGCCAAATCGGGCACCGCGCATTCGATGGAAGAAGCGCTGCAGGTGCAGGCGAAGATCGCCGCGGAAACTGGCAGCGGCGGCTATCCGGTCGTTATCCGTCCGTCGTTCACGCTGGGCGGCTCGGGGGGCGGTATCGCGTACAACCGCGACGAATTCGAAGAGATCTGCAAGCGCGGTCTCGACCTGTCGCCGACGCGCGAACTGCTGATCGAAGAGTCGCTGCTCGGCTGGAAAGAGTACGAGATGGAAGTGGTCCGCGACAAGGCGGATAACTGCATCATCGTCTGCTCGATCGAAAACCTCGACCCAATGGGCATCCACACCGGCGACTCGATCACGGTCGCGCCAGCGCAGACGCTGACCGACAAGGAATACCAGATCCTGCGTAACGCATCGCTCGCGGTGCTGCGCGAGATCGGCGTCGACACGGGCGGCTCGAACGTGCAATTCTCGATCAATCCGAATGACGGCCGGATGATCGTGATCGAAATGAATCCGCGCGTGTCGCGCTCGTCGGCGCTGGCGTCCAAGGCAACCGGCTTCCCGATCGCGAAGGTCGCGGCAAAGCTCGCTGTCGGCTATACGCTGGATGAACTCAAGAACGAAATCACCGGCGGCCAGACCCCGGCGTCGTTCGAACCGACGATCGACTACGTCGTCACGAAAATCCCGCGGTTCGCGTTCGAGAAATTCCGTGAAGCCGATTCGCGCCTGACCACGCAGATGAAATCGGTCGGCGAAGTCATGGCGATCGGCCGCACGTTCCAGGAGTCGTTTCAGAAAGCGCTGCGCGGCCTCGAAGTCGGCGTCGACGGTCTCGACGAAAAGACCACCAATCGCGACGAGATCATCCGCGAGATCGGCGAAGCCGGTCCGGATCGCATCTGGTATGTCGGCGACGCGTTCCGTGTCGGCATGAGCGCGCAAGAGATCTTCGAGGAGACCGCGATCGACCCGTGGTTCCTCGCGCAGATCGAACAGATCGTGCTGAAGGAAAAGGCGCTGACGGGCCACACGCTCGCGAGCCTCACGAAAGAAGAGTTGAAGTATCTGAAGCAGAGCGGCTTCTCGGATCGTCGTCTGGGCAAGCTGCTCGGCGCGAAGCCGGCGGACGTGCGCGCGCGCCGTATCGAGCTGAACGTGCGTCCGGTGTACAAGCGCGTCGATACCTGTGCGGCTGAGTTCGCGACCAGGACCGCGTACATGTACTCGACCTACGAGGAAGAGTGCGAAGCGAATCCGACCAGCAACAAGAAGATCATGGTGCTGGGCGGTGGCCCGAACCGGATCGGCCAGGGTATCGAGTTCGACTACTGCTGCGTGCATGCCGCGCTCGCGATGCGCGAGGACGGCTATGAAACAATCATGGTCAACTGCAACCCGGAAACCGTTTCGACCGACTACGACACCTCCGACCGTCTTTACTTCGAATCGCTGACGCTCGAAGACGTGCTCGAAATCGTCGACAAGGAAAAACCGGTCGGCGTGATCGTGCAGTACGGCGGCCAGACACCGCTGAAGCTCGCGCTCGATCTCGAGGCGAACGGCGTGCCGATCATCGGTACGTCGCCGGACATGATCGACGCGGCCGAAGACCGCGAGCGCTTCCAGAAGCTGCTGCAAGCGCTCGGTCTGCGTCAGCCGCCGAACCGCACCGCGCGCGCCGAAGACGAAGCGCTGAAGCTCGCCGACGAAATCGGCTATCCGCTCGTCGTGCGTCCGTCGTACGTGCTGGGCGGCCGCGCGATGGAAATCGTCCACGAGCCGCGCGACCTCGAACGCTATATGCGCGAGGCCGTCAAGGTGTCGAACGACTCGCCGGTGCTGCTCGATCGCTTCCTGAACGACGCAATCGAATGCGACGTAGATTGCATTTCGGATGGCGAGGCCGTGTTCATCGGCGGCGTGATGGAGCACATCGAACAGGCGGGCGTGCACTCGGGCGACTCGGCCTGCTCGCTGCCGCCGTATTCGCTGTCGAAGGCGACGGTCGCCGAACTGAAGCGCCAGACCGCCGCGATGGCGAAGGCGCTGAATGTGATCGGACTGATGAACGTGCAGTTCGCGATCCAGCAGGTACCGCGGGCTGACGGTTCGAAGGACGACATCATCTATGTGCTCGAAGTGAACCCGCGCGCGTCGCGCACGGTGCCGTACGTGTCGAAGGCGACCAGCCTGCCGCTCGCGAAGATCGCGGCGCGCGCGATGGTCGGCCAGAAGCTCGCAGCGCAAGGCGTGACGAAGGAAGTCGAACCGCCGTACTTCAGCGTGAAGGAAGCAGTGTTCCCGTTCGTCAAGTTCCCGGCGGTCGACCCGGTGCTCGGACCTGAAATGCGTTCGACCGGCGAAGTGATGGGCGTCGGCCAGACGTTCGGCGAGGCGCTGTTCAAGTCGCAGCTCGCGGCGGGTTCGCGTCTGCCGGAATCGGGCACGGTGCTCCTGACCGTGATGGACGCCGACAAGCCGAAGGCAGTCGAAGTCGCGCGCATGCTCCACGAGCTCGGCTATCCGATCGTCGCGACCAAGGGCACGGCTGCCGCGATCGAAGCGGCCGGCGTGCCGGTCAAGGTCGTCAACAAGGTGAAGGACGGCCGTCCGCACATCGTCGATATGATCAAGAACGGCGAGATCGCGCTCGTCTTCACGACGGTCGACGAAACGCGCGCGGCGATCGCCGATTCCCGCTCGATCCGCATGAGCGCGCAGGCGAACAAGGTCACGTACTACACGACGATGTCGGGCGCGCGCGCGGCGGTGGAGGGTCTTCGCTATCTGAAGAACCTGGAAGTCTATGATTTACAAGGACTCCATGCTCGCCTAAACTAGGGCTTCGACTTCCTGTCCAAGATGTAAGTGCCGCGGTTAAGCGGCGTTCCGCAGGTGCTGCGGCCCGGGTCTGTGCACGGGCGGCGGCTTTCGCGGAATGCACTTAACCGCGGTGATTTTTTTTATGGCCGTTTTTTGCCTCCAGAGTTGTTTATGAGCACTATTCCATTGACGAAGCGCGGCGCAGACATGCTGCGCGATGAATTGCAGCGCCTGAAATCGGTTGAACGTCCGGCCGTGATCAACTCGATCGCGGAAGCGCGCGCCCAGGGCGATCTGTCGGAAAACGCGGAATACGACGCTGCGAAGGAAAAGCAGGGCTTCATCGAAGGCCGCATCGCCGAAATCGAGTCGAAGCTCGCGGGCGCGCAGGTGATCGATCCGTCGCAAGTGGAAGCGGACGGGCGCGTGGTGTTCGGCGCGACGCTCGAGCTCGAGGACCTCGCGTCGGGCGCGTCGGTCAAATACCAGATCGTCGGCGATGACGAAGCAGACATCGATCACGGCCTGATCTCGATCAGCTCGCCGATTGCGCGCGCGCTGATCGGCAAGTCGGAAGGCGATGTCGCGTCGGTGCAGGCGCCTGGCGGCGTGCGCGAATACGAAATCATCGCGGTCAGCTACATCTGAGGGTGACGCCGGTGTCTCTGATGCCGCATCGTTTTTTCCGCCTGTTGACGGTCGCGTGGGTCGGTAGTCTGTTGACTATCGGCTACGCGGTCGCGCCCGTGCTATTCACGACGCTCGACCGGATGACGGCGGGTGCCGTTGCCGCGCAGCTGTTTCGGGTTCAGGGTGTGATTGGCGTCGTGTGCGGCATTTTGCTGCTCGGTCTCGCCAATCTGCTCGTGCGGCGCGGCAGTGGCGAGTATCGCCGCTTGCGCTGGCTGCTCGCCGGTATGCTCGGATGCGTGCTTGTTGGCTATTTCGCGTTGCAGCCGTTCATGAACGCGATGCGCGTCGCCGCGGTGGAGGCGGGCAGCGACGTCGGGCATTCCGTTTATGCGACGCGATTCGGCATCCTGCATGGCGTGTCGAGTCTGTTCTATCTGATCGAGAGCCTGCTGGGTCTTGCGCTCGTGTGGCTGCTGCCGTCGCGTGTTGGTGTGGCGGCCGACGAAGAGGGCGCGCGCGATGTTGCGAGGAAGGTGGCTGGCTGAAGTTCGCGGGTGACTCTGATGGCTAGTGGTGTGACGCCGCGCTATTGCCGCGGGTTGGTGCCGATGCCCGCGATGAGCGTCGAGTCGCGGCTAATCGTCGCGAAATCCGGTGGCCAACTGCGATTCAGTCGCGCGGTGCGGAGTCGGTCCGCACCGTGGCCGCATGTTCTCCTACTTCGACTGATGCGAGCGCTTCGCGCTGGTTTGACGCTTCTTCGCACGCTTGATGTTGCCACCCTGCGTCACGCGTTCATTGCCGCGCACCAGCACCGCTTTGGCTCGCGGCTTGCGCATCGGCACGTCGGTCGGCTTGACGACCTTGACGACGCGCGGCGCGCGCCCCTTGGCCGGCCGGGCTTCTTCGGCTGCCGCTTCGCGGGCGCTCGGCAACGCGCCGCGCTTCGCTTTTGCCGCGGGCTGTGCCGATTCGGGCTTCCAGATCACGAGCAGCTTGCCGATATGCTGGATCGGCGCCGCGTACAGGGTGTCGCAGATTTCTTCGTAGATGGCGATGCGTTCGTCGCGCTCATCGCCGAACACGCGGATTTTGATCAGCTGGTGTGCCGCGAGATGCACCTTGATTTCGGTGAGCACAGCGTCGGTCAAGCCTTCGGCCCCGACGAGCACGACCGGTTTGAGCGCATGTGCCTGGGAGCGCAACTCGGCGCGTTGGTCGGAAGAGACTTTGAGGGCTGGCATGGAAAGTGGGAGACTCGACTAAAATGGCGGCTCCTGCGTTTTGTCCGAGCGATTCGGGCGGCTTGATTCGGCAGGGCGCGCGTCAGAACAACAGAATCGCGGATAGCCGCCAGTGTGGCGGTGGCCGCGCGAATTAACCGCGTATTATCCCCTAAAGCGCGACCCGACGCAGCAACAGTTCAATCTTTAATGGCAAAAAACAAGTTCAACACCGCGTGGCTGCATGACCACATCAACGATCCGTACGTCAAAATGGCGCAGCGGGAAGGCTATCGCGCCCGAGCGGCCTACAAGCTGAAGGAAATCGACGAGCAGGACAAGCTGATCCGTCCGGGGCAGGTGATCGTCGATCTGGGTTCGTCGCCGGGCAGCTGGAGCCAGTACGCGCGCAACAAGCTCGCGGGTGGCTCGCAGCGCAACCTGGAGCGCGAAGGTGGCATCGACGGCACGATCATCGCTCTAGACATTCTGCCAATGGAGCCCGTGGCCGACGTGCACTTCATCCAAGGTGATTTCCGCGAAGACTCGGTACTGGTCCAGCTCGAAGAATTGGTCGGTGCGCGCCAGGTAGACCTTGTAATTTCGGATATGGCGCCCAACCTGTCTGGCGTGGCGATCGCGGATGCGGCGCGGATCGAGCACTTATGCGATCTCGCACTGGAATTCACGCAAAATCACCTGAAATCGGATGGTGCCCTTTTAGTCAAATGCTTTCACGGCAGCGGTTATAGTCAGATTGTCGAAAAGTTCAAGCGCCAATTCAAGGTGGTGGCGGCCCGCAAGCCGAAGGCGTCGCGGGATAAATCGTCAGAAACATTTATTTTGGGTAAGCATTTGAAGCGTCCCGCATAGGGGTGCGGCGATCCATTTTTCACCTCTGCCAATAACGAGCCCGATGCGTTGGAGACTGGCGTCGAGCCGGGCCGCTACCTATTTTCGTGGTAGTGAAACGTTATGGCAGGGGTCTGCGGACTGGATTAGAATGCTTTAGTGGTGCCGCAAGGCAAATGTAGGCGCCCGTCTAAGTGAAGGAGTGGTGCTTTGAACAACAATATGTTTTCGAAAGCAGCAGTGTGGCTGGTGATCGCACTGGTGCTGTTTACGGTGTTCAAGCAGTTCGACAAGCCCCGTGTCCAGGAAGGTGTTTCCTATTCGCAGTTCATGGACGACGCGAAGAACGGCAAAGTCAAGAACGTCATTGTCCAGGGGCGGAACCTCACGGTCACTCCAGCAGACGGCCAGAAGTACCAGATCGTGTCGCCCGGCGACATCTGGATGGTCGGCGATCTGATGAAGTATGGCGTACAGGTGAGCGGCAAGGCTGACGACGAACCCAATGCACTGATGTCCGTGCTGTATTACCTCGGGCCGACGATCCTGATCATCGGTTTCTGGTTCTACATGATGAGACAGATGCAGGGGGGCGGCAAAGGCGGGGCCTTCTCGTTTGGAAAGTCGCGCGCGCGACTGATCGACGAGAACAACAACGCAATCAATTTCACCGACGTCGCCGGTTGCGACGAAGCCAAGGAAGAAGTGTCGGAACTCGTCGACTTCCTGCGCGATCCGCAGAAATTCCAGAAGCTCGGTGGTCGTATTCCGCGCGGCGTGCTGCTCGTTGGCCCGCCGGGAACGGGTAAGACGCTTCTCGCGCGCGCTATCGCCGGCGAGGCGAAGGTGCCGTTCTTCAGTATTTCGGGCTCGGACTTCGTCGAAATGTTCGTCGGTGTCGGCGCGGCTCGTGTGCGCGACATGTTCGAGCAGGCCAAGAAGCACGCGCCGTGTATCGTGTTCATCGACGAAATCGACGCAGTCGGTCGTCATCGCGGCGCCGGCATGGGCGGCGGTAACGACGAGCGCGAACAGACGCTGAACCAGATGCTCGTCGAAATGGACGGATTCGAGGCGAACTCGGGCGTCATCGTGATCGCCGCGACGAACCGTTCGGATGTGCTCGACAAGGCGCTCTTGCGTCCGGGCCGTTTCGACCGTCAGGTGTACGTGGGTCTGCCCGATATTCGCGGCCGCGAGCACATCATGAAGGTGCACCTGCGCAAGGTGCCGATCTCGAACGACGTTGATGCGGCAGTGATCGCGCGCGGCACGCCGGGTTTCTCGGGCGCCGATCTCGCGAATCTCGTCAACGAGGCAGCACTATTCGCGGCGCGCCGCGGCAAGCGCATCGTCGAAATGACGGACTTCGAGGACGCAAAGGACAAGATCTTCATGGGGCCGGAGCGCAAGTCGGCCGTGATCCGCGAAGAATCGAAGCGTGCTACCGCGTATCACGAATCGGGTCACGCCGTGATCGCGAAGCTGTTGCCGAAGGCCGATCCGGTGCACAAGGTCACGATCATTCCGCGCGGCCGCGCGCTGGGCGTCACGTGGCAGTTGCCGGAGCATGACAACGAAACGTACTCGAAGGAATATCTGCTCGACCGACTTGCCATTCTGTTCGGTGGCCGCGTCGCGGAAGAGCTGTTCCTGAACCTGATCAGCACCGGCGCGTCGGACGACTTCAACAAGGCGACGCAGACGGCCCGCGCAATGGTTGCCCGCTTCGGCATGACGGACGCGCTCGGGCCGATGGTCTATGTCGACGACGAAAACGAGGCTTCGCCGTTCGGCCGCGGCTTTACGCGGACCATTTCGGAAGCGACGCAGCAGAAGGTCGACGCGGAAATCCGCCATGTGTTGGACGAGCAGTACAATCTCGCACGGCGCCTGCTCGAAGGGAACCGCGACAAGGTCGAAGCGATGACCGCCGCATTGATGGAGTGGGAGACGATCGACGCCGATCAGATCAACGACATCATGGCTGGCCGTCCGCCGCGTTCACCGAAAAGCTCGCCGCCGTCGGCAAGCGACGCCTCGTCGGGCGGCAGCCCGGGCACCGAAGTCAAGCCGGGCAGCGCAACCGCGCCGGCCTGATCGGCAGCCAGTAGAAAGTGCGGGCCGGTGTGCTACACACCGGCCCGTTTTGCATTTATCCGTTCCAAGTGAAGCATTGCTACGTGTCGAAAGTCGATTCTTCTTCCGTACCCGTTCCAGAGCCGCTGCAATGCGGCCGATTCAAGCTGACGTTTGAACGCCCGTTGGTCATGGGCATCCTGAACGTTACGCCCGATTCCTTCTCCGATGGCGGGATGTACGCGATGCGCGGCGATGCGCTGCGCCAGGCCGAGCGCATGATGCTCGAGGGCGCGGACATCATCGATATCGGCGGAGAATCGACGCGTCCCGGCGCGCCGCCGGTGCCGCTCGACGAAGAGCTGCAGCGCGTGATACCGCTCGTCGAGCAACTGCGCGGTGCGAACGTGCCGTTGTCGGTCGATACGTACAAGCCGGAAGTGATGCGTCATGCGTTGAGCGCGGGCGCCGACCTGATCAACGACATCTGGGGCTTCCGCATGCCCGGCGCGATCGACGCGGTGCGCGACAGCGACTGCGGCCTTTGTGTGATGCATATGCTGGGTGAGCCTCAGACCATGCAGCTCGGCGAGCCGCACTATGGCGACGTTGTCAGCGACGTCCGCCATTTCCTCGAGGAGCGTGTCGCGACGTTGCAGCAGGCGGGGATTGGGCGCGAGCGCATCAGCGTCGATCCGGGTTTCGGCTTCGGCAAGACCGTCGTCGAGCACAACTACGCGTTGCTCGCGCATCTGCGCGACACGGCGCCACGCGCCGCAGCGCCGTATCCGATTCTTGCGGGCATGTCGCGTAAGTCGATGATTGGCGCGGTCACGGGGCGGCCGGCGCCGGAGCGCGTGGCCGGCAGCATCGCCGCGGCGGTGTGCGCGGCCGAGCGGGGCGCCGCGATTTTGCGCGTACACGACGTCGCGCAAACACTCGATGCATTGAAAGTATGGGCAACCCTGCGCGACGCAACCAGGCAGAGCCGCGCGCACGGTTGAACCCGCAGCCACAAACAGGGAGAACAATCATGGCACGTCGTTACTTCGGAACGGACGGCATCCGAGGCAAGGTCGGCGAAGGCCCGATCACACCGGAATTCGTGTTGCGACTCGGCTACGCGGCAGGCAAGGTGCTCGCGGGCGCCGATCAGTGGGCCAAAACCGGCACCCGGCCGACAGTCCTGATCGGCAAGGATACGCGGGTGTCGGGCTACATGCTCGAAGCCGCGCTCGAATCGGGCTTTTCGGCGGCCGGCGTCGACGTGATGCTGGCCGGCCCGATGCCGACACCCGGCATCGCCTATCTGACGCGCGCGCTGCGGCTTGCCGCGGGCGTCGTGATCAGCGCGTCGCATAACCCATACTACGACAACGGAATCAAGTTCTTCTCGGCCGACGGCAACAAGCTGCCGGACGACGTCGAAGCGCAGATCGAAGAGCAGCTCGAGCTGCCGCTTGCGTGCGCGGCCTCCGAGCAACTGGGCAAGGCGCGTCGTCTCGACGACGCCGCTGGCCGCTACATCGAATTCTGCAAGAGCACGTTCCCGGCCGCGTACGACCTGCGCGGCATGAAGCTCGTCGTCGATTGCGCGCACGGCGCCGCCTACGACGTCGCGCCGCATGTGTTCCATGAGCTCGGCGCAGAAGTGATCCCGATCGGCGTCTCGCCGAACGGCTTCAACATCAACGACGGCGTCGGCGCGACCGCGCCTGATGCGCTGGTTCGCGCGGTGCGCGCGAACCACGCGGACCTCGGTATCGCACTCGATGGCGACGCCGACCGTCTGCAGGTCGTCGACGAATCCGGCCGTCTGTTTAATGGCGACGAGTTGTTGTACGTACTGGTCAAGGACCGTATCGCGACCGCCGGCCATGTAGAAGGAGCGGTCGGAACGCTGATGACCAACATGGCGGTGGAGGTCGCGCTGCAGAACGCCGGCGTTAAGTTCGTGCGCGCCGCGGTCGGCGACCGCTATGTGCTCGAACAGCTTCGCGAGCACGGTTGGCAACTCGGGGCGGAAGGCTCGGGCCACATTCTGTCGCTCGATCGCCATTCGACCGGCGACGGAATCGTCTCCGCGCTGCTCGTGCTCGCGGCGATGCAGCGCAGCAGCAAATCGCTCGCCGATCTGCTCGAGGGCGTCACACTGTTCCCGCAGAAGCTGATCAACGTGCGCATGAAGCCCGGCGCGGACTGGAAGGGCAGCGCGACGATTCGTAGCGCGATCAAGGTGGCCGAAGGCGCGCTCGACGGCCGCGGTCGTGTGCTGATCCGCGCTTCGGGCACCGAGCCGGTACTGCGCGTGATGGTGGAGGCGCAGAACCTCGCGGACGCGCTTCAACATTCGGAAGCGATCGCCGAAGCCGTGCGGGAAGCGACGGCCTGATCGGTTCCCGGGTTGACGGCGGGCGGTGGCGATCGCTTGCCGGCGCCTGCCTGATCGTCGCCATCAGGCCGGGCTTCCCCCCAAACCTCGGCTCGATCGCGAGCCCCGGCGAAACCTCACGCGCACCCGCCAAAACATCGACACGTCCCGCACAAAAATCCCTCTTCACGCAGCGCGCAAACGTTCGCGCCCCATCTTTTTCGCCTACCTTGAATAATGCGGCGCGACCTGCCTCGCGCCGGGCGCAATCAGTCCATCCCGGCACCTTTCACCCGGTAATATTACTGTCACATCCGATTCACGATCAGTCACGTTTTTGTCATAAAGAGACCCTAAGCTTCGCGGTGTTCGAGTTTCACGCTCACACCACACGCTCACACCCCCTTGGAGGTCTCATGAAATTGATGCAAACCGTGTTCGCTGGCGTCGCTGGCGCGCTCTTCGCAATCGCAGCGCAAGCCGCAGACATCACCGGCGCGGGCAGCACGTTCGCAGCACCGATCTACACGAAGTGGGCCGATGCTTATCAGAAGTCCGGCGGCGGCAAGGTTAACTATCAAGGTATCGGTTCGTCGGGCGGTGTGAAGCAGATCGTCGCGAAGACCGTCGATTTCGCCGGTTCGGACGCTCCGCTGAAGGACGACGAACTCGCCAAGGACGGCCTGTTCCAGTTCCCGACGGTGGTCGGCGGCGTGGTGCCGGCAGTCAATGTGCCGGGTGTGAAGCCGGGCGAACTGGTGCTGTCGGGTGAAGCGCTCGGCGACATCTACCTGGGCAAGATCAAGAAGTGGAACGACCCGGCAATCGCCGCGCTGAACCCGAAGGTCAAGCTGCCGGACCTGGACATCGCCGTGGTGCGTCGCGCTGACGGTTCGGGCACCAGTTTCATCTGGACGAACTATCTGTCGAAGGTCAACCCGGAATGGAAGACGAAGGTCGGTGAAGGTTCGACGGTCAACTGGCCGACCGGCACGGGCGGCAAGGGCAACGACGGCGTCGCCGCTTTCGTGCAGCGTCTGCCGGGCGCGATCGGCTATGTCGAATGGGCGTACGCGAAGCAGAACCACATGAACTACGTCGCGATGAAGAACGAAGCTGGCGCAGTGGTTGAGCCGCAGACCGAAACGTTCAAGGCAGCGGCTGCTGGCGCTGACTGGTCGAAGTCGTTCTACCAGATTCTGACGAACGAGCCGGGCAAGAACGCATGGCCGATCGTCGGCGCGACGTTCGTGCTGCTGCACACGACGCAGGACAAGGCACCGCAAGGCACGGAAACGCTGAAGTTCTTCGACTGGGCGTTCAAGAACGGCGGTCAGGCTGCGAACGATCTGGACTACATCTCGCTGCCGGAATCGGTCGTGTCGGAGATTCGCACGCAGTGGAAGCAGAAGGTGAAGGATTCGGCAGGCAAGACGCTCTCCGAGTAACGCGCGTAAGTGGGCGCGGTCGATCGGGACCGCGCCCTGTAGCACCCCGGCCGTCCTCGTGTGAGGACGGCCTGTGACTTTCAAGCGGCATGCGCCGCATGCATCACCGACCGCCCGACATGTGTCGTCCGGCAACTGGAAACAGGTCCCTCAGGCTCTCATGTCCGATATTCATTTTGCGTCCGGCACGAGCCGGGCCACTCCGCCTGGCAGCGGGTCGCAGCAGAAAGCGCCTGGCCGCTCCGGCGATGTGATCTTCGGTGGCCTCGCACGCCTTTCCGCCATCGTCACGCTGTTGCTGCTCGGCGGCATCATCGTATCGCTGATCATCTCATCGATGCCGTCGATTCGCGAGTTCGGTCTCGCGTTCCTGTGGACGCCGGTCTGGGATCCACCCAGCAAGCAATTTGGCGCGCTCGTGCCGATCTACGGCACCCTCGCGACGTCGATCATCGCTCTGATCATCGCGGTGCCTGTTAGCTTCGGCATCGCGCTATTCCTGACCGAACTGTCGCCCGCGTGGTTGCGCCGGCCGCTCGGCATCGCGATCGAACTGCTCGCCGCGATTCCGTCGATCGTATACGGCATGTGGGGTCTGCTCGTGTTCGCGCCGATCTTCGCGGTGTGGTTCCAGAAGCCGCTCGGCGCGGTGCTCGGCAGCATTCCGATCGTCGGCGCGCTGTTCGCGGGTCCGCCGATCGGCATCGGCATTCTGTGCGCGGGCGTGATCCTTGCGATCATGATCATCCCGTACATCGCGGCGGTGATGCGCGACGTGTTCGAAGTGACGCCGGTGCTGCTGAAGGAATCGGCGTACGGTATCGGCTGCACGACGTGGGAAGTGATGTGGAAGATCGTGCTGCCGTTCACGAAGAGCGGTGTGATCGGCGGCATCATGCTCGGCCTCGGCCGCGCGCTGGGTGAGACGATGGCGGTCACGTTCGTGATCGGCAATACCAATCTGCTCGACAATATTTCGCTGTTTTCGCCGGGCAACAGCATCACGTCGGCGCTCGCCAACGAGTTCGCGGAAGCGGACCCGGGCCTGCATACGTCGGCGCTGATGGAACTCGGCCTGATCCTGTTCGTGATTACATTCATCGTGCTGGCGATTTCGAAAGTCATGCTGCTGCGTCTCGAGAAAGGGGAGGGCGCGAAATGAGCGGGCCGTCTCTGAACATGCCAGGTCTGAAGGACCCCGCGACGCTCGAAACGATGCGCGTTCGTCTGCAAGGGCGCCGTCGCATGACCAACGCGTTCGCGCTGACGCTGTCGCTTGCTGCGATGGCGTTCGGCCTGCTGTGGCTAGTGTGGATCCTCTATACGACGCTGCGTCTCGGTATCGGCGGTCTGTCGGTCGAGCTGTTCACGCAGTCGACGCCGCCGCCGAATACCGACGGCGGCGGTCTCGCCAACGCGATCGTCGGCAGCCTGATGCTGGTCGCGCTCGCAACCTTCATCGGCACGCCGATCGGCATCATGGCGGGCGTGTATCTCGCCGAATACGGCCAGAAAGGCTGGCTCGCGAACATTACCCGCTTCATCAACGACATCCTGCTGTCGGCGCCGTCGATCGTCATCGGTCTGTTCGTCTACGCGCTCGTCGTCGCGAAGATGGGGCACTTCAGCGGCTGGGCCGGCGTGCTCGCGCTGGCGCTGCTGCAGATTCCGATCGTGATCCGCACCACCGAAAACATGCTGAAGCTCGTGCCGAGCGCGATGCGTGAAGCCGCGTTCGCGCTCGGCACGCCGAAGTGGAGGATGGTACTGTCGATCACGCTGAAGGCGTCGATCGCAGGTATCGTCACCGGTGTGCTGCTCGGGGTCGCGCGGATTGCCGGCGAAACCGCGCCGCTGCTCTTCACCGCGCTGTCGAACCAGTTTTTCTCGGTCGATATGGGCCAGCCGGTCGCGAACCTGCCGGTCACCATCTACAAGTTTGCGATGAGCCCGTTCGCGCAGTGGCAATCCCTCGCGTGGGCCGGTGTCTTCCTGATCACGCTCGCGGTGCTGGGACTGAACATCCTCGCGCGCACGATCTTCTCGAACAAGTAAGGGCGGAGTGAATCCGATGAACATGGCAGAAACCCAACTCAATCCGATCGGGCACGCAGCCGCGCCCGCGGGCTCCGACCCCGAAAGCAGCGCTCACGCACAAACGCCGTCGCGTCCGAAGATCGAGGTCAAGGACCTCAACTTCTTCTACGGCAAGTATCACGCGCTGAAGAACATCAATCTGCAGATTCCCGAAGGCAAGGTGACCGCGTTCATCGGCCCGTCGGGCTGCGGCAAGTCCACGCTGCTGCGTACCTTCAACAAGATGTACGCGCTCTACCCGGAGCAACGCGCGGAAGGCGAAATCGTGATGGACGGCGAAAACCTGCTGACCACGCGCCAGGACATCTCGCTGCTGCGCGCGCGCATTGGCATGGTGTTCCAGAAACCGACGCCGTTCCCGATGTCGATCTACGACAACATCGCGTTCGGCGTGAAGATGTTCGAGAAGCTGTCGCGCTCGGAAATGGACGACCGCGTCGAATGGGCGCTGACGAAGGCGGCGCTGTGGAACGAAGTGAAGGACAAGCTCGGCCAGAGCGGCTATGGTTTGTCGGGTGGCCAGCAGCAGCGTCTGTGCATCGCGCGCGGTATCGCGATTCGCCCCGAAGTGCTGCTGCTCGACGAGCCGTGCTCGGCGCTCGACCCGATCTCGACGGGCCGCATCGAAGAGCTGATTGCTGAACTCAAGAGCGACTACACGGTCGTGATCGTCACGCACAACATGCAGCAGGCGGCCCGCTGTTCGGACTACACTGCCTATATGTACCTCGGCGAACTGATCGAATTCGGCGACACCGAAAAGATCTTCATCAAGCCGGTCCGCAAGGAAACTGAGGACTACATCACTGGCCGCTTCGGCTGATCCGCCGGGCAATACAACGGAGTACGACATGTCCGATAAACATCTGTCCAGCCAGTTCGACGCCGACCTGAACCTCGTTTCGTCGAAGGTGCTCGAAATGGGCGGCCTCGTCGAATCGCAGATCGTCAACGCGATGCAGGCACTCAACGAATTCGACCTCGACATCGCCGAGCAGGTGATCGTCGCCGAAGACCGTCTGAACAGGATGGAAGTCGAGATCGACGAAGAGTGCAGCAACATCATCGCGCGCCGTCAGCCGGCCGCGCGCGATCTGCGCTTGCTGATCGCGATCTCGAAGACCATCACGAACCTCGAGCGCGCCGGCGACGAGGCCGAAAAGATCGCGAAACGTACCAAGCGTCTGATGGAAGACGGTGCATCGCGCACCATCAACATCGCCGAGATCAAGCTGTCCGGCGAAATGGCCGTGTCGATCCTGCGTCGCGCGCTCGACGCGTTCGCGCGTCTCGACACGGTCGCCGCCGCGCAGATCGTGCGCGACGACAAGGCGATCGACGAGGAATTCCGCGCGTTCGTGCGCAAGCTGATTTCGTATATGACCGAAGATCCGCGTTCGATCTCGGTGGGCCTCGACTTCCTGTTCATCGCCAAGGCGATCGAGCGGATCGGCGACCACGCGAAGAACATCGCTGAATTCATCATTTACATCGTGAAGGGTACCGACGTGCGGCACCAGTCGCGCGACGCGCTCGAGCGCGAAGCGCTCAGCTAATCCAGAGATAAGGAACAGAGGTGCCGATGCCCAGCAGCATTCTCGTCATTGAAGATGAGCCCGCCATTTCCGAACTGATTTCGGTCAATCTTCAACACGCCGGGCATTGCCCGATTCGCGCGTACAACGCGGAGCAGGCGCACAACCTGATCAGCGACGTGCTGCCCGATCTCGTGCTGCTCGACTGGATGTTGCCGGGTAAATCGGGGATTTCGTTCGCCCGCGATCTGCGCAACAACGAGCGTACGAAGCATATCCCGATCATCATGCTGACCGCTCGCGGCGACGAGCAGGACAAGGTGCTCGGCCTCGAGATCGGCGCCGACGACTACGTGACGAAGCCGTTCTCGCCGAAGGAACTGATGGCGCGCATCAAGGCGGTGCTGCGCCGTCGCGCGCCGCAGTTGACCGAAGACGTCGTCGCGATCAACGGCCTGAAGCTCGATCCGGCCACGCACCGTGTCGCCGCGCATGCGGAAGGCAGCGAGATCAAGCTCGATCTCGGCCCGACCGAATTCCGTCTGCTGCACTTCTTCATGACGCACCCGGAGCGCGTGCACAGCCGCACGCAACTGCTCGACCAGGTGTGGGGCGATCACGTGTTCGTCGAGGAGCGTACCGTCGACGTGCATATCAAGCGCCTGCGCGCGGCTCTCAAGCCGGCGGGGTGCGATGCTATGATTGAAACGGTACGCGGCAGCGGCTACCGGCTGGCGAAGAGCGCCTGATAGCCGTCGGCGGCGCACTGCACAGCGTTGCGCTTTGCCGCCACACCTCCCTACTGCGCTGCATTTTTCTCTTCGTTCGCTAGACCATGAACATCATCTGGGCGCGCTCCATCGTGTCGGTCGTGCTGCTTGCTGTTCTGTGCGCGGTGGTCGGCGCACTGGTGAACGTCAAGGCTGGGCTCGCTCTCGCCATCGTCATGCTGCTCGCACAGAGCGCCTTCAGTACCTTCCACAAGCAGCGTCTGTGGCGTCTGCTCGATGCGCCGGTGTACGGCGAAGTGCCGAGCGCCCCCGGCATCTGGGGCGAAATCTACTACCGTCTGCACAAGCTCGCGAAGCGCTGGCACGCACAGGTGCGCCAGGTCGAGCAGCAGCATTCGCGTTTCATCCAGGCGATCCAGGCGTCGCCGAACGGTGTCGCGATGCTCGACGATCACGATCAGATCGAGTGGTGCAATGCGATTTCCGAAAGCCACTTCGGACTCGATGCGAAGCGCGATTTGCGTCAGCACATCACGCATCTGGTGCGTCAACCGGATTTCGTGCGCTATCTGAATTCGCATCGATACGAGGAAATGCTGATCATGCGCGGCATGGGCGCCAAGCGCCAGAACGTGCTGTCGGTGCAGGTGTTTCCTTATGGCGACAATCGCAAGCTGGTGCTGTCGCAGGACATCACCGAGCTCGAACGCACCGATGCGATGCGGCGTGACTTCGTCGCCAACGTGTCGCACGAATTGAAAACGCCGCTCACCGTGCTGTCCGGTTTTCTCGAGACGATGCGCGAGCTGCCGTTGGGCGAAGCCGAGCGCGCGCGTTACCTTGAGCTGATGGAGCAGCAGGCGTCGCGCATGCGTCATATCGTCAGCGATCTGCTCGTGCTCGCGAAGCTCGAAGGCGACAACAAGCCGCCGAGCGATCAGATGATCGACATGCGCGCGGTGTTGCGGCACCTGCGCGACGACGCTCAAAGCCTGTCCAGCGATCATCACAAGATCGTTCTCGATGCCGACGAGGCGCTGACCGTCACCGGCGTCGAAACCGAGATTTTCAGCGCGTTCGGCAATCTGGTGACGAACGCGATCCGCTATACGCCGGATGGCGGCTCGATCAAGGTGAGCTGGCGTGCGCAGGGCGGCCATGCGGTGTTCTCGGTCACCGATAGCGGGCTCGGCATTCCCGCCGCCGATATCCCGCGGCTCACGGAGCGCTTCTATCGCGTCGATCGCAGCCGTTCGCGCGACACGGGCGGCACCGGACTCGGTCTCGCGATCGTCAAGCACGTGCTGCAACGGCACGATGCGCAACTCGAAGTGAAGAGCGAAGAAGGGCGCGGCAGCACCTTCACGGTGCGCTTTCCGGTGTATCGGACGGCGCGTTGTCAAACCGCGCAGGTTTGAACGCGGCACGCAAGCGACTACGAGCAGAACTTGCCGAGCAGACTCATCTGCGCATTGCGCGACGCCTTGCCCGGCCGGCGCCGGCGATAGTGACCGTCGCTTTGCATCAGCCAGGCCGACTGATTGTCGCCGAGAAACGCCGACAGCCCTTCCGCGATCACGCGCCGCTTCAGTCGCCGGTTGTTGACCGGGAATGCGACTTCGACGCGCCGGAACAGATTGCGATCCATCCAGTCGGCGCTCGATAGATAAACCTGCTCCTTGCCGCCATCGTAGAAGTAGTAGATGCGATGGTGTTCTAGAAAACGCCCGACGATCGAGCGCACCGTGATGTTCTCGGAGAGCCCTTGCACGCCGGGCTGCAGCGAGCACACGCCGCGCACGATCAGATCGATTTTCACGCCGGCCTGCGATGCTTCGTATAGCTCAGCGATCACCGTCGGTTCGAGCAGTGCGTTCATCTTCGCGACGATGCGCGCCTTCTTGCCCGCGCGCGCATGCTCGGCTTCCATGCGAATCGCTTCGACGAGCTTCGGATGCAGCGTGAACGGCGATTGCCACAGCTCGTGCAGCCTCAGCTCGCCGCCGATACCGGTCAGTTGCTGGAACACATGGTGCACGTCCTCACAGATCTCCTGCTCGGCGGTCAACAGACCGAAGTCGGTATAGAGGCGCGCGGTGCGCGGATGATAGTTGCCGGTGCCGAGGTGCACGTAGCGCTTGAGCGTCGACTTGCCGCCCGCCGACACGCGTCGCACGATCAGCATCATCTTCGCGTGGCACTTGTGGCCGACCACGCCGTAGACCACATGCGCGCCGACCGCTTCGAGCTGCGAGGCCCAGTTGATGTTGGTTTCCTCGTCGAAGCGCGCGAGCAACTCGACGACCACCGTCACTTCCTTGCCGTTGCGCGCGGCCTGCATCAGCGCATCCATCAACGGCGAGTCGGTGCCCGTGCGGTAGATGGTCTGCTTGATTGCGACCACGTTCGGGTCCTTGGCCGCCTGCAACAGCAGCTCGAGCACCGGCTGGAAGCTTTCGTATGGATGATGCAGCAGCACGTCGCCCTGATCGATCACGTCGAACATGCTCGCGCTGTTGGCGATCTGTGTCGGCGTCGACGGAATGTGCGGCACGAACTTAAGATCCGGCCGGTCGACCATCTCGGGCAGCTGCATCAGCCGCACCAGATTGACGGGGCCGTTCACGTAGTAGCAGTCCTTGTTCGACAGACCGCTTTCGTCGAGCAGGCGCCGTACTACGTGCGCGGGCGTTTCCGCCGACACTTCGAGCCGCACCGCATTGCCCAGATGCCGCGCCGGCAGTTCGCCCTGCAACGCGACGCGCAGATTGGTGATTTCGTCCTCGTCGACGAACAGTTCGCTATTGCGCGTGATGCGAAACTGATTGCAGCTGCGCACCACCAGACTCGGAAACAGCTCGCCGACAAAGTGTTGGAGCAGCGAGCTCAGCAGCACGAAGCCATGCGGGTACCCCGACAGCTCCTGCGGCATGCGCACGAGGCGCGGCAGCGCGCGCGGCGCCTGCACGATGCCCATCATCGCCTGACGGCCGAACGCATCCTTGCCCTCCAGCTCGACGACGAAGTTCAGGCTCTTGTTCAGCACGCGGGGAAATGGATGCGCGGGATCGAGACCGATCGGCGTCAACACCGGCAGCAGTTCGTCGAAGAAGTAGTTGCGCGCCCATTCGGTCTGCGCGTCGCTCCATGCCTCGGTGCCGTGGAAATAGATGCCTTCCTGTTCGAGCGCGCTGAGCACCGTGTCGTGCAGCATCGTGTACTGGCGATGCACGAGCTTCTGCGCACGTTCGACCACGAGGTCGTACACGTGCAGCAGCGACATGCCGTCGGGCGACAATGCGCCGGGGTTGTCGCGCATCTGTTCCTGAAGCCCGGCCATGCGGACTTCGAAGAATTCGTCGAGATTGCTACTGGTGATGCAGATAAAACGGAGGCGTTCGAGCAAGGGGACGGCGGGATCGGCGGCTTGCGCCAGCACGCGCTCGTTGAAACCCAGAATGCCCAGCTCGCGATTCAATAAGGGATAGCGGACGGACATCGGTGGCGAGATTGGAATGTCTGAAATGGAGACGGAAAGACGCTCGGAAATTCTCACGGTTTGATGACGTCCTGATGACATCGGCAGGGTTTCTAACATTTTATGCCGCAATCGTCTTCTGTCGTCAATATGACGCACCGTATATGCGACGATACGGGACTCTCTGCGCCGCGAGGTGACATAGTGAAGGCTGCTACGCTTAGAATGGCGTCTTTGAACAGTGCCGCCGGCCGCGACGCGCATCATGCGCAGAAGGCGCCGGGCAGGCGCGTGGCGCCGTCAGCGTCCGCCGCCACCCCCCCGGCCGCGGCCGCCGCGCTCGCGCGCATGGAGTACGCTTACCCGATGGCCAATACCCCCCAACTCCTCGCCGCCGTCGATCTCGGTTCGAACAGCTTCCGGCTGATCGTGGGCCGGGTCGAGGAAACCGACGCGGGCAGCCAGATCTATCAGGTCGACGCCTTGCGCGAGCCGGTGCGACTCGCGGCCGGGCTATCGAGCGACAAGATGCTCGATCGCGCATCGCAGGTGCGCGGCTGGGATGCGCTGAAGCGCTTCGGCGAGCGGCTGCGCGATTTTCATCCGGACCACGTGCGCGCGGTCGCGACCAATACGTTGCGCATCGCGAAGAACGCGGGCGAGTTTCTCGGCGAGGCGCAAGCCGCGCTCGGTTTTCCGATCGAAGTGATCGCGGGGCGCGAGGAAGCGCGTCTGATCTATGCAGGCGCCGCGCACTCAGTGCCGGCGAGCGCAGGCAAGCGGCTCGTCGTCGATATCGGAGGCGGCTCGACGGAATTCATCATCGGTTCGCACTACACGCCGATCATGATGGAGAGCCTGTACATCGGCTGCGTGAGCCATAGCCGCGCGTTTTTCCCAGCCGGCAACGTCGACGACTACACGATGCGCCAGGCGGAGCTTGCGGCGCGCCGCGAAATCCAGATCATTTCCGCCGAATACAAGAAGACGGGCTGGGAGCAGGCGATCGGCTCGTCGGGCACCGCGCGCGCGCTCGCCGAACTGGTCGAGGCGAACAATTTCAACGATGCGGGCGTCACCCACGGCATTTCGCGCGGCGGCCTCGAGCGGCTCAAGCGCGCGCTGATCAAGGCCGAAAACGTGAACCGGCTGAAACTGGTCGCGCTGAAGAGCGACCGCGTGCCGGTGCTCGCGGGCGGCCTGTCGATCATGATCGCGGTGTTCGACGAACTGGGCGTCGATTATGTCGACACCACCGACGGCGCGCTGCGCCTCGGCGTCATGTACGACCTGCTCGGCCGTTCGCAGCACGAGGACATGCGCACGGTGACGGTCGAGGGCTTCATGCGCCGCTATGGCGTCGATCGTCCGCAGGCGGCGCGTATCGGCGATCTGTCGACGAGCTTCTACGACCAGTTCGCCGAGCCGGACGAAGAACGCCGCGCGGAAAATCGCATTTTCATCGGCTGGGCGGCCTCGCTGCATGAAATCGGGCTGTCGATCTCCCATAGCGCATATCACAAGCATTCGGCGTATATCGCAAGCAACGCCGACATGCCGGGCTTTTCACGCACCGATCAGGCGCGCCTCGCCGCGCTCGTGCTCGGCCATGCGGGCAAGCTCGGCAAGCTGTCGCAGACGCGCGACGTCGAATGGCCGCTGCTGTTCTGCCTGCGGCTCGCGGCGTTGCTGTCTCGCCGACGCGCGGACGTCGGTCTGCCGGGCATCGCAGTTGCTCGGGCGAACGGCGGCTACGAGGTGCGTCTGCCGAACGAATGGGTGGCCAACAATCCGTTGACGGACTACAGCCTGATCCAGGAAGCGGCCGAGTGGGAAAAAGTCGGGATTCCGTATCGTGTCGTCTATACGGACGACTGATGCGCTGCAGATCGACCCGCGCTGCGATTTGCAGCGTGCGCATGAACGGAAAAGGCCCTGCAAAAGCAGGGATTTTTCGTTTTCCGGCGGCGCGGTTTAGCGCGGCAGCGCATCGCCGAGGAAGTGACGCGCGTACCGCGCGTTGATATCGGACAGCCGGAACAGCGTCAGGAAGTCAGCGGTATTGAAGTCGGGGTCCCAAGCCGGTGCGCCGCAAATCTTCGCACCGAGACGCAGATAGCCCTTCACTAGCGGCGGCGGCGCGACAGCGGCGCCGGTCTGCAGTTCGTCGACAGGCAGCGGCGTATGCGGGAACGCGCGATATTCGGGCGCGGTCAGCGCGTTGTCGCGCAGCGAGCAATACAGGTTCGCCGCATAGTGGCCGCCATCGGCCATCGCGACGCTCGCGCAGCCGAGCATCGTCTCGTAGCCGTTGTGCTTCATATACGCGGCGAGCCCCGCCCACAGCGACATGATCACCGAGCCGCTGCGATAGTCAGGATGCACGCACGAGCGGCCCACCTCGACCATCTTCGCGCGCAGATGCGTGAGACGCGACACGTCGAACTCGCTTTCCGCATACAGACGGCCGATGCGTGCGGCCTGATGCGGCGGCAGCGCGCGATAGGTGCCGACTACTTTTAGCGTGTCGAGATCGCGCACCAGCAAATGATCGCAGTAGGAATCGAATGCATCGACATCGAGGCCGGCGGGGCCGCTGAGGCGTGCGCCCATTTCGTCGGCGAAGACGCGGTAGCGCAGACGCTGCGCTTCACGCAGCTCTTCGTCGGTACGCGCCCACGACACTTGCAGGCGATGTTGCGCGGTGACCGTTTCCTCGGCGCGCGGCAGACGGCGCGGTTCGAAAAGCGTGGCGAAGGGCAGGGTGGGCGTCGGCAGTTCTCGCATTGGCTGTCCAGGTCGAAAAGAGTGAGGATTTCTTTTTTCGCCAATGTAGTAATGCGGGGTGACGCTCGCGTGGCAAAGCCGTGACGATTGGATGACTACCTGTAAGCCCTCGCGTGTGTGCCTGTCATGTCGGGTGCGCTGCGCGACGCGCGCGGGTCAGATCAGATCCGGACTGATGGCGGCGCGCAACAGCGCCTGTTGTTCGCCGTCGCGCTCGCGGCTCTCGATCCACCAGATGCCGGCTTTTTTCAGCGGCCAGCTTGCACGGCTGTCGCCGAGCAGTTGCGCGGCGACGTGGCCGAGCGTCGGTTGGTGACCGACGATCACCACCGTCTGCGCGATGCCGCCGGGCCAGCCGGCCGCTTCGAGGACGTCGTTCGCGCTTGCGTTTGGCGCGAGCTCGCGCACGACGCGATACTGGTCGCTCAACGTCTCGGCGGTCTGGATCGTGCGCACGGCGGGGCTCGCGAGGACGACCGCGTCGTCGGGCAGGCGGGCGCGCAGCCATTTCGCGGCGTTCTGCGCCTGCTTGCGGCCGCGCGTGGTGAGTGCGCGGGAGAGATCGCTCGCGGCGACATCTTCGGCTTCGGCGTGACGCCAGAGGATCAGGTCCATGGGAGTCTCCTTTTTAAGCGGCTTGGGATGCCGTTGCGGCGGGTTTGCGTTCGGTTTTGCACGTCCTCGGAGTGAGGTGCGTGCGCAATCACTGTCGCATGCGCGCGTGATGAAGTGCAAGGCGAGTGCCTGACGGACGTCGGCGTTTGAGCTAACCTGGGCCAAAAAGCAAAAAACCCGCGAAGCCGGTGGCTTCGCGGGTTTCCTGTTGCTTTTCGTGGTCGGAGCGATAGGATTCGAACCTACGACCCTCTGATCCCAAATCAGATGCGCTACCAGGCTGCGCTACGCTCCGACGAATCCGGGAGTATAGGGGGTTCGGACAGGAGCGTCAATCCGTGAGCGGGGCGAATCGTGCCGGCAACGAAATTTACTGCAGTGGGCTCGCGGTGGGCTCGGGGTGGCCTATATGCGCCCCAACAACAGCAGAACGATCACGATGATCAGCACGACGCCGACGAGCCCAGTCGGCCGATAGCCCCAGCCGCTGCTATACGGCCAGCTTGGCAACGCACCGATCAGCAGCAGGATGAGCACGATTAGCAGGATGGTTCCGACGGTCATGGCGTTCTCCTTTTTGAGGGGGCCGCGAAATCGCTGGCCGCATCGTCACGCTGGTTTGGCGCCTGTGCGCCGCGGCAATCGACGCGCGGGTCGCGCGCCGCTTGCTGGATCTGAATCAGCAAAGCATGTGCCTTTCAGAGCGTGACGCGGCGAAGCGTCGTCGTTGGATCTGTGCGTAGAAAGGGAATTGGAAAGGCATTGCGCCCGTCCAGCGCATAGCGAGCCGCGCGGCGCGCGCATGCGCCGCAACGACGGCCGTCGCGTCACCGAGCGGGCGCGCAACTGAGGCACCGTAACATGCCGGTGCCGCGACTAGAGGTCATTAAGTCCGGCTGAAAGATCACCCGGATCAATGCCGTGGACGCCTCCAATGCGGCATATGCAGATGCTGATGCGTCCAGTGATGCAGCATGCCCTCGCCATCGTGTTCACGCCGGTAGGTTCGCGATTCGAAAATCGACAACGCCAACAGCACGAACAGGCCTATTGCGAGCCCGATCAGGCCCGCGATCGATTCACCGTCCATGGCAGTCTCCCGGTAGGTCCAGCCATGAACCCATAGTAGCTCAGCTCCGGCGAAATCTCACGAAATGGAAACCGCGAGGCGCAAGCGCGCGTGATGGCGTCGCGGAACGCTCTTTGCGGGTAGACTCTCGGCGCGCCGGCGGACGTCCGTCCGCCATCCTTGTCCCGGAGACGATTGCAAAATGACCCGCGTTCTGACTCTTGCGTTGCTGTTGTGCGCCGGCGTTGCCGGCTGTGCCGGCAATCCGTCCGCGCATCGCGGCAACCCGCCACGCGATCCCGCCGACTATCACGGCGTGCCCACCGACGATCGGCCGCCCGCGATGGTGCCGGCACCCGTCGTACAGTGAGCGCTGTTTCAGCGAAGAGCGAGGAGCGCAGCCTGTGATGACGCCGTGCCGCGCAAGCGCCTGCCACGTGCAAACGCCGATGAAGTGACAACCACCGGGAAAGGGCGGGGGTGGGAAGGCGAAGCACCGGCGCGGGCACGCCGGCGCTTCTGACCCGCGCCGACTGTTCGCGCGGGGAGCACGGGCTAACAGGATTTTAGGACGCGCTCGTTATGCGATATGTATGCGCTTGTTTCAAGCCGTAACGGCCTGTCGTTCGGCGAACGGCCAACGAAGCGCTGCGCACCGCGCTAAGCGGCCGCAATCCCTCGCGACAGCCCCGGCAAATAACGCGCGAGCGTCATGCCGCGCGTAGCCATGAAGATCAGCAGCGCGATCCACAGCCCATGATTGCCGTGCAACGCGAGCAATGCCGATGAGGCCGCCACGAACACCGCAAGCGACACCACCATCGCCGTCATCAGCTCGCGCGTGCGCGTCGCGCCGATAAACACGCCGTCCAGCAGGAAGCCCCACACCGAGATCACTGGCGACAGCGCCGCCCACGGCAGATAGGTCTCGGCCGCGGCCCGTACCGCGGCCTGATCGGTCAGCCGCTCGATGATCCACGCGCCCGCGCCCCAGTACACGAACGAGAACCCGATCGCGCCGAGCGCCGACCACAGCGCGGTGACCGTGACCGCCTGTGCGAACGCGTGACGATCGCGCGCGCCGATCGCCGCGCCGACCAGCGCCTCGGCCGCGTGCGCGAAGCCGTCGAGCCCGTACGCCATGAAGGTCTGGAAATTGAGCAGTAACGCGTTCGCGGCGAGCGTCGCGTCGCCTTGGCGCGCGCCGAGATGCGCGAACCAGCCGAACGACGACAGCAGGCACAGCGTGCGCACGAAGATGTCGCGATTCAGCACGACGAGCCGCTTCAGCGCGGCGGCATCGAACAAGGCGGCGCGATTCAGCGCGGGCAGGCCGCGCGGCCTGCCGTGCCATAACAGGGCGAGGCCGAGCACGAAGCCGAGCGCATCGGCGGTCGCGGTGGCCGCGCCGATGCCGGCCACACCCCAATGAAACGCATACACGTACAGCAGCACCGCGACGATGTTCACGCTGTTGATGAACACCTGCGATAGCAACGCTAGCCGCACCCGCTGCGTGCCGAGCAGCCAGCCGAGCACCACGTAGTTGCCGAGCGCGAGCGGCGCCGCCCAGATGCGCGCGTGGCAATAAACCTGCGCGTGCCGCTGCACCGCGTCGCTGCCGCCGATCGCCCGCAGCGCGGAGTCGATCAGCGGTTGCTGCACGAGTAGCACCAGCGCGCCGATCGCGGCCGTCATCAGCAGTGCACGCACGACGGTGTTGCGCAGCTCGTCGCTATGGGCCGCGCCGTGCGCTTGCGCGACGAGGCCGGTCGTGCCCATGCGCAGGAAGCCGAAGCCCCAGAACACGAAGTTGAAGAAGAGCCCGCCGAGCGCGACGCCGCCGAGGTACGAGGCACCGTCCAGATGACCGGCGACGGCGGTATCGACCGCGCCGAGGATCGGCTGCGTCAGATTCGCGAGGACGATCGGGAACGCGAGCACGAGCACCCGGCGATGCCAGTGCACCGGCAGCCCGGGTGCGCTGGCTGAGTGCGCGGCCGCTTCGGGCGTCCCGGCTTCGGGCGTCCCGGCCTCGGGCGCGGCATCGCTCAAGAGCGCTCCTGCACGCAGACCCACGGCGAGACGACGACCGCCCACAGCTCGGGGTCGCGCGCAGCGAAATCGGCGGCCGTCTGCGACTGCACGCGCTCGACCAGGCCGGCCGACAACCATTGCGCGACCTGGGTGGTGTCGTCGTTGGCGATCGCTTCGGCGACGCTGACGAGATCGAGATCGCGCGCGACGCGCAACAGTATGCCGCGCGCAAAGAATCGTTCGAGTTCGCTCCAGCCGATCTTGGCGGTCTCGCCGAGCAGCTTCGCGTACAGGGGGCTTTGGGAGGCGTCGTGGGAAGTCATCGTAGGCGGGGTCGGACGGGCCGTCACTATAAACTATTGGCGCTGACCGCCGGGCCGCGCGGCGAGCTTGGGGCAACGCGCCGGGCAGTCTTTTGCGCATCATCGGACCAGTTCGGATTCTGAACCTGGATGGCGGCGGATTCAACGACGCGGGCACGCGAGCCGTGCAGCACACGACCGCGACCATTAATCGTCCGAATATTCATGGCTTAACGCACTTTGAATGCGATTTCAGGATTTTCCACGGAATTGTCGATGTCAAATGTTTCACTATTCGCGAATTTGTTGTGAAGCGATATCGAAGCTTATTCGGAGGCGTTGCCGTGACTAATCGATGCGTTACGTGCGTTTCCGCACCAAGTTAATATTCGCAACCAAAAGCGGCTTTATCAAGAAATGAGTTAGTGTTATTCGGCCAGACCACTTTCCTCTGCTGTTTTCGCGGAACTTTCCACCGATCCCCAAGAACATTAGCTGGTGCGAGGCTCGCACATTCCAGTTTCCATGAATTAGCGGCTTGAGTATTTCATCTGCGGCGCATTAGGCCGGTCTCATTCCGACATTTCCGATTCACGAATTGCGGAATCCGTACGCCGTGTAACGTTGACCGCAAAATTAATGGATTGCACTTGTAAATGCGGATTGTTAGATTCCGTTCTGGCGCATGGTGAACCGGTCCTTTGCCGATATGCGCCGAACCCCCGTTAGCCCGGCCCTCGTGCCGGGCTTTTTTTTGAATGGATTTACATGGATGTTTAATCTGCCCAACGATCTTCACCGTGAATTCACATACGCGGCCGATGATGGCGGATTACTTTTTCGGCGCGGGCTCATGACCGGGGTGATCGTCTTTGTCGGCGTGTGGGTGATCGCGCTCGCGTTGCTGCTGCGCTTCGCCGCGCGCATCGATCCGCGCTCGGGGCGCTTGCGACGCCGCTAACCGGCGACGCTATCCAGCCGGGCAGCCGCGCGGCGCTGCCGTCTTTATTGCCTGCAGCGAATCACCATCGAGCGATTTTTCACATTCGCGCCGAAGATCCCGCCGATTGTGCCGCCCGACGTCGCGCCGTTATCGACGTCTTTCGAAACCACGTCATATCCATAGTTGCCGCAGGCTTCGCCCGCGCGCTTGTAGCACTCGGCCCAGCTCGTGCCGGCGTCGCTGCCGCTGCAGTTGATCGCGAAGCCGGTGTCGCCGCTCGGCAGATAAGTCATCGTGGTCGTGGTCGAGCAGCCGCCGAGGCCGCCGAGCGTCAGCAGGCCAAGACCGATCATTGCAGCCGTCGCGACGCGCGCCAATGGGCTTTTCATTTCAGATTCCTTGCAAATAACGGAAGGGGCGTGGCACGCAGCCACGCCGCTTCGAAGTGAGGGTTTATAGCACGGCGGGCTCCCGCGTCCGCGCCGCTTAGCGCGGCGGCAGTTCCTTTGACGGATCGATCGAGCGGCCCTGGTAGCGCAGCTCGAAATGCAGCATCACGCGATCGGTATCGGTGTCACCCATTTCGGCGATTTTCTGGCCGCGCTGAACCGATTCGCCTTCCTTCACGAACAGGGCGCGGTTATGCGCGTAGGCGGTCAGGTAGTCGGCGTTGTGCTTGAGGATCAGCAGATTACCGTAGCCGCGCAGGCCGTTGCCCGCATAGACGACGGTTCCGGGCGCCGCCGCGACGATGGGCGTGCCGGCCGCCGCGGAAATATCGATGCCCTTCGAGTTGCCGCCGTCGAAACGGCGGAACACGGTGCCATCGGCCGGCCATACCAGCGAGATTGGCGCGGGCGCGGTGGCCGGCGCGGAGTCGGCGGGCGCAGCACGCGACGCAGCGGGTGCGCTCGCGCTGCCACTGCCGCCACCGCTGCGGATCGCGCCGCTGGTGGACGCCGCGCCGCCCGGCGGCGCGACACGCAGCACCTGGCCGACTTCGATGCTGTCGGGATTGGTCAGGTTGTTCCAGCGCGCGATGTTCTGCACCGATTGCCGGTTGCCGCGCGCGATTTTCGATAGCGTGTCGCCCCGTTCGACCCGGTAGTAGCCCGGCCCCACCGGCGCCGACCCGCACGCGGTGAGCAGCGCGAGCAACGCCGCGCAGCCGAGTCGTTTGATTCTTGTCGTTTCCAGCATTGGACCCCGCGAAGCGCTGCCGCGCGCCGATCCCGATCACGCGGCATAGTCAGACAAAGCGTTCGATTCTAACGGTTTTGTGTTGCGCCCCACCGGCGAGGGGGGCGAGGCGGCGGCGGGCGCGACCGCTTCGAACGGTTCGCCGCCGGCGTCGGCGTGTCAGCCGGTCTTCTCGACAGTCATGCGCAGTGCCGCCGTTTCGGTCTGGCCCGGTTCGAGCCAGCGCAAACCTCGGCCGTTATGGATCGCATCGGGCAGCCCGAGCCACGGCTCCACGCAGTAAAAGTCCGACTGCGGCGTTTCGGTCCACGTCGTCACCGCGTACCAGGGCACCGAGCCGGGCCGCTGCAAATCGATCGTGATCACGCGATGGATGCCCGGCGCCTCGACCCGTACCGGTCGGTCGGGGGTGCCGGTCAGGCAATGGAAGCGGTCGTGGATGCGGTCTTCGTCGAGCGTGTAGCTCGCTTCGCCCGGCTCGGCGGGGCTGATCGAGCCGTCATCGAGCTGACGGCACCGCTTGGTGCGCGGCAGCTCGATCGTCGTCCGCGCGCGCTGCGTATGCGGCAGCGTGAAGTAAAAATGATGACCGGCGTAGTAGGGCAGCCGCGTGTCGCCGGTATTGGTGGTGGTGAGCGTCACTTCGAGCGTGCGCGGATCGATCAGCGCGTAGGCGGCCTCGAAGCGGAAGCCGAACGGATAGAAGCCGCGGGTCGTTTCGCTGTCGGTCAGGACCATGCGCAGGCCGGCGCCATGCACGTCGGCGTGGGGCTCGAACGGCAGGTCGCGCGCGAAGCCGTGCATCGGCAGCTCGCGCACGGTGCCCTGCGCGTCGCGCCAATAGCCGATCTTGCCGTCGACGCGATGACGGCCGAGAAACGGAAACAGCAGCGGATTGCCGCCGCGAATCCGCGCGGGCACGCTCCAGTCGGCGCGCTCGGGCCAGTGAATCACCTCTTCGCCGTCGATCGTCCACGACAGCAGACGGCCGCCGGCCTGCGGCGAAAAACGGAGCACGGAGGCGTCCTGGGCGATCTCGAGAATGTCCTGTTCCGGGGAGAGAGGCATGGTCAATGGGTAGCCAGATAAAGGTTGAGGGTCGCGCAAAGGGGACGTGCGCGTGGGCCGCCCGGTCTGCATCGAAGCGGCGTTTCGCGCCACTCGCGCCGACCGCGTCGCGCGCGGCGAAACCGCGATTTTGCGCTGCTTTGCGCTACGGGGAAACCCTTCCCGGGAAATTGCGGGTGTCGGAAAAGGGCGAATCCTATTGATAATCCGCCTGAGCGTCCGGTCCATTCGACTCCCGGGCGAATCGGCTCAGGAGGCATCATGGATCTCGCAACGGCAATGGCGGTCGCCTTGTTCGGCATATTCACGGCCAGCACGTACTACTTCTTCCACTCGCTCAAACGCTGATCCCGCTGGTTTCATTCTCTGTTTCACAGCGCGCGCGACGAATCCGCCGCCCCGCTTTCTTGCTCCCGCGTAACAACGGTGTCGAGTTGTGACGCGGCGCGTCAATATTTCCCCGAATGTGGCCTAACCCGCTTGGCGCTGACTTTGCAGCCAGGCATAATCGGTGCGCCTTGACGCGCCGGCTTCGGTTTTTGTGCGGCGCGCAGTCCCCGACACTTTCCTTACAAGGACCGCCGCGTGAACCTGTCGTTTCTCATTTTTCTGAGTGTGCTGCAAGGCGTTACCGAACTGTTTCCGGTAAGCAGCCTCGGCCACACGCTGCTCGTGCCCGCGCTGTTCGGCATGCATATCGATAAGCATGCGCCGCAACTGCTGCCGTTCCTCGTCGCCCTGCATCTGGGCACCGCGTTCGCGCTGCTGTGGTACTTCCGCGAGCGCTGGTACGCGCTGGTGCGTGGTTTCTTCGCGTCGCTCGGCGGGCGCCGCAACGACGACGGCCACATGATGTGGGCGCTGATCATCGGTACGATACCGGCGGGTCTCGTCGGTCTCGTGCTGGAAAAACGCCTCGAGGCGCTTTTTCACGATCTGCGGATCGTCGCGATTGCGTTGATCGTCAACGGCGCACTGCTGTGGTTCGGCGATCGCCTGCAGCGCGCGCGCGCGCATCGGGCGCCGGAAAAGCTGACGTTCCGCCAGGCGTTCTTCGTCGGCCTCGCGCAAGTCGGCGCATTGATTCCGGGGTTCTCGCGCAGCGGCCTGACGATGATCGCTGGCAACGCGGCCGGCCTCACCACCGAGAAAGCCGCCGAGTTTTCGTTCCTGCTCGGCACGCCGATCATTTTCGCGGCCGGCGTGCTCGAAGTGCCGAAGCTGCTTCACGCGCCGAGCCAGCTCGTCGACGCGGTGCTCGGCGGCGTGCTGACCGCGATCGCGGCGTACCTGAGCGTGCGTTTCCTGATGCGCTATTTCGAAGGCCGCGGACGTCTCGCGTCGTTCGGCGCGTACTGCGCGATTGCGGGGATCCTGTTCCTCGGCTGGTTCCTGCTGCATCCGCAGCCGGTCTGAGCGCGCTGGGCGATCGGTTATAATCCGGGCCCGCCTGGTTGCAGGTCAGTTAGAATTTCAGTTTGTAGGAAATCGGGCGGCTCGTCGCGAGTGCCGGTTTCATGCAGATATCGATCCATACGGCAGTAGCTCAGCTGGATAGAGCATCGGCCTTCTAAGCCGAGGGTCGGGGGTTCGAGCCCCTCCTGCCGTACCAGAATCACCGAAGGGTTACAGGCCTCACGCCTGTAACCCTTTTTGTTTTTGTGCAATGTTGCGCGCGCGGTGGCGGCCACGCTGTCGCGTGTTCGCACGGCTCACTTCAGGTGTTTCCCGACTCAGGAAATCGC
Source organism: Paraburkholderia sp. WC7.3g (assembly GCF_050436345.1). NCBI lineage: Bacteria > Pseudomonadati > Pseudomonadota > Betaproteobacteria > Burkholderiales > Burkholderiaceae > Paraburkholderia > Paraburkholderia sp. WC7.3g. The sequence continues at coordinate 3,333,174 of NZ_JBNDMA010000002.1, read as the reverse complement.
GCGCCAGGCCGTTAATGCCCGTTAATGCCCGTTAATGCGACAGAACCGTCTGACGCGCCGCGATGGAGGAACCCGCGTGAACCGACTTAGCCTCAACACCAAACTCTGGCTCGCGCTGCTGATTACGTGGCTCGGCCTGCTCGGCCTCGGCGGCTGGGCCGCGTGGCAGTCGCGCGCGACGATGCTCGCCGAGCGCAAGTCGGCGGTGCAAAACGTCGTCGAGTGCGCGTACAGCATCGTCGCCAACTACGCGCAGCGCGCCGACCAGCACGAGCTGACGCCCGAACAGGCGCGGCAGCAGGCGCTGGCGAGCCTGTCCGCGATGCGCTACCCCGGTAGCGGCTACATGATCGTGTCGACGGCTACGCCGGTCGTGATCATGCATCCGATGCTTGCCGATCTGCGCAACAAGGACGTGTCTCACTACGCGGACAGCGACGGCAAGCTGCTGTTCGTCGAGATGGTCAAGGTCGCCCAGGCGCGGGGCCAGGGCTTCGTCGACTACATGGGACGCCTCGCCGGCAACAACGAGCGCGTGCCGAAGATCAGCTTCGTCAAGCGCTTTCCCGCGTGGGACTGGTATCTGATCTCGGGCGTCTACGTAAACGACATCAACGCGGCGTTCCGCGCCGATCTGCTGCGCTATCTGTTGACCATCCTCGTGATCGGCAGCTTCAGCACCATTGCGCTCGTGCTGATCATCCGCAACGTGAAGCGCAGCCTCGGTGGGGAGCCCGCCTATGCGGCGAGCGTCGCGCAGACGATCGCCGATGGCGATCTGTCGAGCCCGGTCACACTCGCCGGCGACGATCGGGACAGCATGCTGTTCGCGATGCAGCGCATGCAGAGCCGCCTCGCCGACGCGATCCGGCGCATTCGCGGCGGCACCGAAACCATCACGGTCGCGGCGGAAGAGATCGCCGCGGGCAATCTGGATCTGTCGGCGCGAACCGAAGAGCAGGCGTCGTCGCTCGGCGAAACGGCCGCGAGCATGGAGCAGCTGACGGCCACCGTCAAGCAGAACGCCGACAACGCGCTGCAGGCCAATCGCATGGCGCGCTCCGCGTCGCAGCTCGCAGGCGAGGGCGGCGAGGCCGTGCAGCACGTTGTCGCGAACATGCAGAGCATCGCGGCGAGTTCGGCGCGGGTGGTCGATATCATCGGCGTGATCGAAAGCATCGCATTTCAGACCAACATCCTCGCGCTGAACGCGGCCGTCGAAGCCGCGCGCGCCGGCGAGGAGGGCCGCGGCTTCGCGGTCGTCGCGAGCGAAGTGCGCAATCTCGCGCGCCGCAGCGCCGACGCGGCCAAGGAGATCAAGACGCTGATCGAGCATTCGGTCGAGCGCGTCGGCAGCGGCAAGGCGCTCGTCGAGAAGGCGGGCGGCACGATGGCGTCGCTCGTCGATGCGGTGAAGCGCGTGACCGACGTGATCAGCGAGATCGCCGCCGCGTCCGACGAACAGAGCCGCGGCATCGAACAGGTCAATCTCGCAATCGCACAGATGGACGAGACCACGCAGCAGAACGCGGCGATGGTCGAGCAGGCGGCCGCCGCCGCGCAGTCGATGCAGGAGCAGGCGCAGATGCTGCGCGACGTCGTCAACACGTTCCGCCTGCAGGGGACGGCTGCCGCGCGTGGGTGAGCAGCGAGGGCCGCTGCCTGCCGAAATGTGCATGCTATGCTTTTGAGGTCTGGATCAAAAGCCGCAGTGCGCCCGTGCGCGCCGTGCTCACTTCGAGGAGAGTCCTTCATGTCGTCGCGAACCTGTGTGCTGTTCCACCTCAGTACCGCGAGCCTGCTGCTCGTTGCGGCGATCGGCGCGCAAGGGGCGAGCCTCGCCTTTCTGAACGACACGCCGATCACCTATATGAGACAGCGTGACAACGACTCGCTCAAGCATGCCGTCTTAAGCGCGCTCAATGACAGGAAGGACGGCGAGAGCTTCACGTGGGTCAACGACGGCACCGGCAATAGCGTGAAGATCGACGCGACCGTCACGATGGACAGCACCTCGACCGACGGCGGACGCGCCTGCCGCTCGCTCGCGGTCGTACTCAAGGCGAAAGGACAATCGATGAACCTGCGCCCGAACTTCTGCAAGGAAGGCGGCGCCTGGCAACTGCAGAAGCGTTGAGCATGCGCGAGCGCGGCCGGACAGGTGCATGCGGTGAGGCTGCGCGATGAGCCCGCGAATCGTCTCGTGCGGGATCGTGCTGCTCGATCCCGACGGACGCGTGCTGCTCGCGCACGCAACCGGAACGACGCACTGGGACATCCCGAAAGGACAGGGCGAGGAGGGCGAGGCGCCGCACGTGACCGCGCTGCGCGAGATGGTCGAGGAAACCGGCATCGCGCTCGATGCCGGTCGTCTGAAGGATCTCGGCCTGTTCGTCTACCGGCGCGACAAGGACCTGCATCTGTTCGCGGCGCGCGCGGGTGCCGACGAACTCGACCTGAGCACTTGCACCTGCACGTCGCTGTTTCCGCGTCGTTCGGACGGCACGCTGATCCCCGAAATGGACGACTACCGTTGGGCGTCGATCGATGAAATCGCGCGCTATGCGAGCCGTAGTCTGACGCGGCTCTTCGAGACGACGCTGTCGCTCGCGGACCTGCACCGCTCGCTATAGACGGCGCACGCCGCTTTCAATCGAGCGCGTGGTCGTTCGGATGCGCGAACAACGCGCGGTTCTGTTCCGACAGCGGGAAATTGACGTTGATGCCGTGCGGCGGAATCGGCTGCGTGAACCACTGCCGGTACAGACGTTCGGCGTCGCCCGACGTCTGCGAGTGCGCGATCACGCGATTCACCAGCGCGCGGAACGGCTCGTCGCCCTTGCGGAACATGCACGCATACACCTCGTAGCCGAGCGGCGTGCCCGTCACGATGAAATCGTCCGGATGCGGGTCGGTCGCCTTGAAACCGTAGACGATCGGCTCGTCCATCACGAACGCCACCGCGTGGCCTTCCTTCATCGCGTTGAAGGCGTCCTGATGATCGCGCACGCTCGTGATGCGCATGTTCAGCTGCTTGTCGGTGTTGAGTCTGCGCAGCAGGCGCTCGTCGGACGTGCCCGCGGTCGTCACGACCGGCTTGCCGGCCAGATCGGGGAAATCGGCGATGCCGCTGTTTTTGCGCGTGATCATGCGCACCGCGTACTGGAAAAAGCTGTCCGAAAACGCGGCGACGTTTTCGCGCTCGACCGTGTGCGTGGTCGAGCCGCATTCGAGGTCGATCTGGTTGTTCAGCAGCATCGGCGTGCGGTTCGACGACGTGATCGTGACTTCGTGAACCCGCAACTGCGACATGCCGAGCGCTTTTCTGACCTCATCGACGATCTGCATCGCGATGGTCTGCGAGTAGCCGACCGTGCGCTTGCCGTCGAAGTACGAGAACGGGATCGACGCTTCGCGCACGCCGAGCACGATGACGCCGTCGTCGTGGATCTTTCTCAGCGTACCGGTCAGTTCGTCCGCGCGGGCGGGGGCGGCGAACATGACCAGGCCGCAGGCGGCCAGCGCGAGCAGCACGCTGCGCATGCCGCGCGGCAGACGCGTGAAGTGTAAATAGCGCGGGCCCCGCGCGACGCGAACGGTGCCCACAGACCTTTCCCCGCGGCGGTCTGCAACCTTCATCGGACCTCCCGGACCGGCGCGCCCCAGGCGAGCGCGCAGTGAGTGTCGATCGAACATCCCGCAACCGGATCGGCCGGCAACGCCGGGACGTCGCTGACGCGAGCTTACGCCGGCTTGCCCCAACTGTCGCGCAGACTGACGATGCGGTTGAATACGGGCTTACCCGGCTTCGAATCGACGCGGTCGGCAACGAAGTAGCCGTGGCGCTCGAACTGGTAGCGCTGTTCCGGCAGCGCATGGCGCGCGCCGGTTTCGAGGTAGGCCTGGACCACGCGCTTCGAGTCCGGATTCAGCGCTTCGAGGAAGTCGCGTCCGCCGGCGTCCGGTTGCGGTTCCTTGAACAGCCGGTCGTAGATGCGCACTTCGGCCGGGCACGCGGCCGTCGCGCTGACCCAGTGGATGTTGCCCTTGACCTTGTAGTTGTTCGCGCCTTCGGTGCCCGATTTGCTGTCCGGGAAGTAGTTGCAGTGCACCGCGACGATGTTGCCGTTTTCGTCCGTGTCCGCGTGCGTGCATTCGATCACATAGCCGTAGCGCAGGCGCACCTTGTTGCCCGGGAACAGGCGGAAGTAGCCCTTCGGCGGCGTCTGCGTGAAGTCCTCGCGCTCGATCCACAGCTCGCGCGAAATCGGGAACTCGCGCAGGCCCTGTTCAGGGTGATGCGGGTGCACCGGCGCGCTGCACGGCTCGGTGAGGTTTTCGGGGAAGTTGTCGATGATCAGCTTGACCGGATCGAGCACGGCGGCGATGCGGGGTGCCTTCTCGTCGAGATCGTCGCGCAGCGCGCCTTCGAACACGCTCATGTCGATCCACGAGTCGACCTTGGTCACGCCGATGCGCTCGCAGAACAGCTGGATCGACTCGGGTGTGAAGCCGCGCCGGCGCAGGCCGACGATGGTCGGCATGCGCGGGTCGTCCCAGCCTTCCACATGGCCTTCGTTGACCAGTTGCAGCAGCTTGCGCTTGCTGGTGATCGCATAGGTCAGGTTCAGGCGCGAAAACTCGATTTGCTGCGGCAGCGGACGCCTGAAGACGCCGGCTTCGGCGAGCTCGTTCAGGATCCAGTCGTAGAGCGGCCGATGGTCTTCGAACTCGAGCGTGCACAGCGAATGCGTGATGTTTTCGAGCGCGTCCGAGATGCAGTGCGTGTAGTCGTACATCGGGTACACGCACCACGCGTCGCCGGTACGGTAGTGATGCGCGAAGCGGATGCGGTAGATGACCGGGTCGCGCATGTTGAAGTTCGGCGACGACATGTCGATCTTCGCGCGCAGCACGTGCTCGCCTTCCTTGAACTCGCCCGCCTTCATGCGGCGGAACAGATCGAGGTTTTCGTCGACCGAACGCTCGCGGAAACGCGACGGCGTGCCGACTTCGGTGGCCGAGCCGCGGTTCGCGCGGATTTCCTCGGCCGACTGGCTGTCCACATAAGCCTTGCCGCGCTGGATCAGCAGCTCGGCGAACTCGTACAGCTTGTCGTAGTAGTCGCTCGCGTAGTACAGATGCTCGGTGCGGTCTTTTTGCCATTCGAAGCCGAGCCAGCGCACCGAGTCGATGATCGAGTCGACGTACTCGACGCTTTCCTTCTCCGGATTGGTGTCGTCGAAGCGCAGATGGCACACGCCGCCGTAGCTGCGCGCGATGCCGAAGTTCAGGCAGATGCTCTTCGCGTGACCGATGTGCAGATAGCCGTTCGGCTCCGGCGGGAAGCGCGTTTCGACGCGCTGGCTCCATTTGCCGGTGCGGTTGTCGTCGTCGATGATGTTGCGGATGAAATTGGATGCCGCGGGCGCGTCGGTGCGTTCAGCGTCTTTGCGTTCGGTAGTCATGCGAGAAGATGAGAGTCCGTAGGGGCGCGCAATGCGCCCGCCTAGCCGTCAATTCTACCTGACGAGCCGGTTCGCGGCAGGTGCTTGCGGCGCGCAGCCAACGGCGGGGCGGGTTTGGCGCGGGTGCCGCAGTCAGCGCAGTGAGCGCGCGGGGCTGTAACAGGAGGTAAAACGGGTTGGCGGCGCGCGGCGCGACGACTTAGGATGCGCTGCTGCGCGCGGCCCGCGCGCCTGTCCCGGCCCTTCGCGCGGGCGGGCTTGCCCGAGCCGTCCACGCTGTCCCTCATGTTCTTGCACGAAGCTCTACCGCTCGTGCGCCATGCCCGCCTCGTTGCCGGAGTTTTCTCGGATGTCTGTCCCGACGCACGGCGCGTTCCGCGCGCCTTTCGCCAGCGCTTTGGCTAGCGCCCGTTTCTGTTGCCGAAGCCGCCGCGTGCTCGCTTCGGCGTGGTGTGCCGCGCTCGCCGTGAACGTCGCGGCGCCGTTGCCGGCCGCCGCGAAAACGCCGCCGCCAAAGCCGGCGCTCGATGCGTCGGCAGTCGCCGCGCCAGATCCCTACAGCGCCGACACCGCGCAGCAGATCTTCGCCGAAGGCGGCAACGCGGTCGATGCCGCGGTCGCGATGGCCTTCACGCTCGCCGTCACGCGGCCCGATGCCGGCAACCTCGGCGGCGGCGGTTTCATGACGCTGCTGGTCGACGGCAAGCCATATTTTCTCGACTATCGCGAGCGCGCGCCGCAGCAGGCGACACGCGACATGTACCTCGACGACAAGGGCAGCGTGGTGCCAGGCATGAGCACGGTCGGTCATCGCGCGGTGGCCGTGCCGGGCACCGTCGATGGCATGTGGGAAGCGCAACGACGCTTCGGCAAGCTCAAATGGAAGCAGGTGCTCGCGCCCGCGATCCATTACGCGACCGACGGCTTCCAGGTCGACCCCCGGCTGCAGCAGCGGCGCGACGCGGCCGCGAAGAGTTTCGCCGGCAAGACCAATTTCGACGCCTATTTTCCGAACCTGAAGGCGGGTGCGACGCTGCGCCAGCCGGAGCTCGCGCAGACGCTCGGGCGGATCGCGAGCGACGGCGGCCGCGAGTTCTACGAGGGCCGCACCGCCGGCATGATCGCCTCGCAGATGTACGGCCACGGCCTGATCACCAGCCAGGATCTGAGCCAGTACAAGGCGCTGTGGCGTGAGCCGCTCGCCGCCGACTGGCACGGCTACCGCGTGATCACCGCGCCGCCGCCGAGCTCGGGCGGCCTCGGGTTGATCCAGATGCTGAAGATGCGGGCCGACCTGCAGCCGGCGTTCGATGGTCTCGCATTGAATTCGGCGCCGTACATCCATCTGATCGCGCAGATCGAGGATCGCGTGTTCGCGGACCGGCAGCGCTATATCGGCGACCCGGACGCGTCGCCAGTGCCGACCGCGAAGCTGATCGACGACGCCTACCTCGCGCAACGCGCGGCCGAAGTCAAGGCCGACGACGCGCCCGGCGCCGCGTCGGTGAAGCCCGCTGCCGACGGCGCCGAGGCGACGGAGAAGCCGCAAACCACGCATTTCTCGGTGGTCGACAAGTGGGGCAATGCGGTCTCGAATACCTACACGCTGAACGGCGATTTCGGCTCGGGCGTCGTGGTGGATGGCGGCGGATTCCTGCTGAACGACGCGATGGACGATTTCGTGATCAAGCCGTCGGGCACCGGCCCGGCCTCGACACCCGGCGTGGCCTCGACAGCCGGCGCCGCCGATGCGGAGCCGAACACGATCGCGCCAGGCCGCCGGCCGATTTCGTCGATGACGCCGACGCTGCTGCTGAAGGACGGCAAGATCGCGCTAGCGATCGGCACGCCCGGCGGCTCGCGCATCCTGACGACGATCTTCCAGGTCATGACGAACCTGTATGACTTCGAGATGCCACCGACGGACGCGCTCGCCGCGATGCGTTTCCATCATCAACTGCTGCCGCAAAAGACGATCTACTTCGAGCCGTTCCGTCCCGCGCCGGACGAACTCGCCGCGCAGCTGAAGGCGCTCGCCTATACGGTCGAGCAGCAGTCGTTCAGCGGCGACGTGCAGATGATCCGCGTGAATGGCACTACGCCCGAGCCCGGCAGCGATCCCCGCGGTGCCGGCGTGGCACGCGTGATACGGTAGCCGGCCCGCCGCGCTCTGTCGCGAGCGGGCGATCAGCCGAACACGGGAAGCGCGATGAGCGAACAAAAACCAACCACACTCGTACTGCCGGGCTATCTGGGCTCCGGTCCAGGCCACTGGCAAACGCGCTGGGAAGCGCTCGATCCCGCGTTCGTGCGCGTGCAGATGCCGGACTGGGACCACCCTTCGCGCGACGCCTGGTGCCGCACGCTCGCCGCCGCGCTTGACGCCGTGGATTCGCCGGTCATGTTCGCCGCCCACAGTCTCGGCTGCCTGACCACCGCGTTCTGGGCCTCGCGGTACGCGAGCGCGACGCAGCTCGCGAAAGTGGCCGGCGCGCTGCTGGTCGCCGTGCCCGATCCGGCCGAAGCGGATTTCCCGGAGGACGCGACCGGCTTTGCGCCGGTGCCGCTCACGCGCCTGCCGTTTGCGACGATCGTCGTGGCGAGCAGCGACGATCCGTATGGCGGCGTGCCGTTTTCACAAACCTGCGCGAACGCGTGGGGCAGCCGCTGGATCGGTATCGGCGCGCGCGGCCATATCAATGCCGATAGCGGCCTCGGCGATTGGGACGAGGGCCGGCGCTGGCTGGCTTCGCTGACGACGGTGGGCTGAGGCTCGCCGCCTCGTCGGTCAAATCACCGCTTTCCGCTTCAACTCCGCGATCCTCTGCGCGTCGTATCCGAGCACGTCGCGCAGCACGCGCTCGGTATGCTCGCCGAGCAGCGGCGGATGGCTCAGCGCCTGCGGCGGCGTGCCGGTCATGTTGATCGGATTGCGCACGAGCTTGACCTTGCCGCCCGACGGATGCGGCAGATCCACCTGCATGCCGCGCGCGACCACCTGCTCGTTGTCGAACACCTCGGCGAGGTTATTGATCGGCCCGCACGGCACGCCGGCCGCTTCGAGCGCCGCGATCCATTGCTGCTTTCCCTGCAGACGGACCATGTCCGCAAGAATCGGCACGAGCAGTTCGCGGTTGCGTACGCGCGCGGGGTTGGTCGCGAAACGGTCGTCGTCGGCGAGCGCCGGGCGACCGCCCGCCTCGACGAACTTGCGGAACTGCCCGTCATTGCCGACCGCGACGATGATCCAGCCGTCGCTCGTCTGGAATGTCTGGTAGGGCACGATGTTCGGATGCGCATTGCCCCAGCGCGCCGGCGGCTGGCCGCTCGCGAGATAGTTCGAATTCATGTTGGCGAGCATCGCGACCTGCACGTCGAGCAGCGCCATGTCGATGTATTGGCCAATGCCGGTGCGGTCGCGGTGCGTGAGCGCGGTCAGCACGGCGATCGTCGCGTACATGCCGGTCATCAGGTCGGCGATCGCGACGCCGGCCTTCTGCGGGCCGCCGCCCGGCTGAGCGTCGCGCTCGCCGGTAATGCTCATGAAGCCGCCGATGCCTTGCACGATGAAGTCGTAACCGGCGCGCTGCGCGTATGGTCCGGTCTGCCCGAAGCCCGTCACCGAGCAGTAGATCAGGTCGGGCTTGACCTCTTTGAGCGATTCATAGTCGAGGCCGTACTTCTTCAACTGGCCGACCTTGTAGTTCTCGAGCACGACGTCGCTTTGCGCGGCCAGTTCGCGCACGATCCGCTGGCCCTCGGGCGACGCGATGTCGAGCGTGACCGAGCGCTTGTTGCGGTTCGCCGCGAGATAGTAGGCGGCTTCGCGCGTGTCCGCGCCGTCCGGCGTTTTCAGATAGGGAGGCCCCCAGTGGCGGGTGTCGTCGCCGACCTCGGGGCGTTCGATCTTGATGACGTCGGCGCCGAAATCGGCGAGCGTCTGCGTGCACCACGGGCCAGCGAGCACGCGCGTGAGATCCAGCACGCGGATGTGACTGAGAGCGCCCATATCGTTCAATGTCTCCTCAGGTATGCAGGCGGCGCGCGAGTTGCACTGCGTGATTTAGCGCGCCGTTTCGTGCAAGCCATCTTAAGCGATTCCCGCTCGCGGGCGCAGTCAGCCGAACGTCGTAGCGCGGCTCGCAACGCGCGGCACACAGTGCCTCGCACGCTTGCCGATCCCGTATAATCAGTCGTTTAAGAAACAGACAGTTGGCGCATCCCATCGACCGCCAGTCTCCGTCAGGAACCGTCAGGACCGTCCCCCGCCCGCTATGAAAGCCGCTGAAATCCGCGAGAAATTCCTCAAGTTCTTCGAATCGAAGGGCCACACGATCGTCCGTTCGTCGAGCCTCGTGCCCGGCAACGACCCGACACTGCTCTTCACCAATTCGGGGATGGTGCAGTTCAAAGACGTGTTCCTCGGCGCGGAATCGCGTCCGTATTCGCGCGCCACGACCGCGCAGCGCAGCGTGCGCGCTGGCGGCAAGCACAACGACCTCGAGAACGTCGGCTACACCGCGCGTCATCACACGTTCTTCGAGATGCTCGGCAACTTCTCGTTCGGCGACTACTTCAAGCGCGACGCGATCCACTACGCGTGGGAACTGCTGACCGGCGTCTACCAGCTGCCGAAAGACAAGCTCTGGGTCACCGTCTACCAGGAAGACGACGAAGCGCACGACATCTGGGCGAAGGAAGTGGGCGTGCCGGTCGAGCGCATCATCCGCATCGGCGACAACAAGGGCGCGCGCTACGCATCGGACAACTTCTGGCAGATGGCCGATACCGGCCCGTGCGGCCCGTGCTCGGAAATCTTCTACGACCACGGCCCGGACGTGTGGGGCGGGCCGCCGGGATCACCCGACGAAGACGGCGACCGCTACATCGAAATCTGGAACCTCGTGTTCATGCAGTTCAACCGCGACGCGCAGGGCAACATGACGCCGCTGCCCAAGCAATGCGTGGACACCGGCATGGGCCTCGAGCGTATCGCGGCCGTGCTGCAGCACGTGCACAGCAACTACGAGATCGACCTGTTCCAGGCGCTCATCCAAGCCGCTGGCCGCGAAACCGGCGTGACCGATCTGGGCAACAATTCGCTGAAGGTGATCGCGGATCACATCCGCGCGTGCTCGTTCCTGATCGTCGACGGCGTGATTCCGGGCAACGAAGGCCGCGGCTACGTGCTGCGCCGTATCGTGCGCCGCGCGATCCGCCACGGCTACAAGCTCGGCAAGAAGGGTTCGTTCTTCCATCGCCTCGTCGCCGACCTCGTCGCGCAGATGGGCGACGCTTACCCTGAACTGAAGCAGGCCGAGCAGCGCGTGACCGACGTGCTGCGTCAGGAAGAAGAGCGCTTCTTCGAGACGATCGAGCACGGCATGTCGATTCTCGAGGCCGCATTGGCCGATCTCGACGCCAGGGGTGGCAAGACGCTCGACGGCGAACTCGCGTTCAAGCTGCACGACACCTACGGCTTCCCGCTCGACCTGACGGCGGACGTCTGCCGCGAGCGCGAAGTGACGGTCGACGAATCCGCGTTCGACGACGCGATGGCGCGTCAGCGCGAGCAGGCTCGCGCGGCGGGCAAGTTCAAGATGGCGCAGGGCCTCGAATACTCGGGCGCGAAGACCACCTTCCACGGCTATGAAGAGATCGTCTTCGACGACGCGAAGGTCGTCGCGCTGTACGTGGACGGCGCGTCGGTGCAGCAGGCGCAGGCCGGCCAGCAGGCGGTCGTCGTGCTCGATCACACGCCGTTCTACGCGGAGTCGGGCGGCCAGGTCGGCGACCAGGGCGTGCTCGCCAACGCCAGCACGCGCTTTGCGGTCGTCGATACGCTGAAGGTTCAGGCCGACGTGGTCGGCCATCACGGCACGCTCGAGCAGGGCACGCTGAAGCTCGGCGACATCGTCAAGGCGGAAATCGACGCGGTCCGCCGCGCCCGCACGGCGCGCAACCACTCGGCCACGCACCTGATGCACAAGGCGCTGCGCGAGGTGCTCGGTGCGCACGTGCAGCAGAAGGGCTCACTCGTCGACGCCGAGAAGACCCGCTTCGACTTCGCGCATAACGCGCCGATGACGGACGAGCAGATCCGCCGCGTCGAGGAAATCGTCAATGCCGAAGTGCTGGCGAACGCGCCCGGCATCGTGCGTGTGATGTCGTATGACGACGCGGTGAAGGGCGGCGCCATGGCGCTGTTCGGCGAAAAGTACGGCGACGAAGTGCGTGTGCTCGACCTCGGCTTCTCGCGTGAGCTGTGCGGTGGTACGCACGTGAATCGCTCGGGCGACATCGGCCTGTTCAAGATCGTGATGGAAGGCGGCGTCGCGGCGGGGATCCGTCGCGTCGAAGCGATCACGGGCGACAACGCGGTGCGCTACGTGCAGGAGCTGGAAGCGCGCGTCAATGCGGCCGCAGCGGTGCTGAAGGCGCAACCGGCGGAACTCACCCAGCGCATCGGCCAGGTGCAGGACCAGGTGAAGGCGCTCGAGAAGGAACTGGGCGCGCTGAAGTCGAAGATGGCGTCGAGCCAGGGCGACGAACTCGCGGGCCAGGCGATCGAAGTCGCCGGCGTGCACGTGCTCGCTGCGACGCTCGAAGGCGCGGACGTGAAGACGCTGCGCGAAACGGTCGACAAGCTGAAGGACAAGCTCAAGAGCGCGGCAATCGTGCTCGCGTCGGTCGAAGGTGGCAAGGTCAGCCTGATCGCCGGTGTGACCGCCGACGCCAGTAAGAAAGTCAAGGCGGGCGAACTGGTCAACTTCGTGGCGCAGCAGGTCGGCGGCAAGGGCGGCGGCCGTCCGGACATGGCGCAGGCTGGCGGTACCGAGCCGGCCAACTTGCCGGCGGCGCTCGCGGGCGTCAAGGGCTGGGTCGAAGGCCAGCTTTGATTTCGATGATCGGTTGAGTCCGGCTCGACCCGCAGTCGAGCCGGGTTCGACGAAGGGGCCACGCGACGTGCCAGCAGGATTGGCGTGTTGCGTGGCCCCTTCGCTTTTGCCGAAGCCGGTCGGGTTGCGCCGGACCCGGTTGCCGGCGGGGGCTCAATCATCAGGCCGCATTCGCATCCACGGACGCCGCCGCATCCGCGTCGGCCGTCGCTTCGTGCGACGCCACCAGCGTGCGCCGCAGCGCGTTGAGCGCCGACGAAAAATGGCCGCGTCGCCAGACCAGCAGCGTGTCGATCATGCCGATAGCGGGCAACTCGTGTACCGCGATATTGCTCGTATCGGTCAGCAGATCGAGCACCGAGCGCGGCGCGACCGCGACGCCCGCGCCGGCCGCCACGCACGCGACGATCGCGTGATACGAGCCGAGTTCCAGCACGCGCGCCGGCCGCACGCCGTGCTCCAGATACCACTTTTCGATATACACCCGGTAAGCGCAGCCGGGCTCGAACGCGATCAGCGTCGATAGCGCGATGTCGCGCGCTTCGCGGATCGGCCGATGACCACGCGGCGTCAGCATCACGAGCTCTTCGCGGAACACCGGCACGGTCTCGAACAGCTCGCCGATCGCGGCGGGATCGAAGGGTGTCGCGATCAGCGCCGCATCGACCTCGAACTCGCGCACCCGCTCGATCAGCTTGCCGGTCGTGCCGATTTCCAGCTCCAGCGCGACGGCCGGCCATTGCTGGTGATATTGCGCGAGCAGGCCGGGCAGACGCGTCGCCGCGACGCTTTCCATCGTGCCGAGACGCAGACGGCCGCTCGGACGATCCTCACGCACCGCATGGCGCGCTTCGTCGGCAAGCGCGAGCAGCCGTTCCGCGTAGGGCAGTAGCGTCTCGCCGGCCGGCGTCAGCACGAGGCGGCGGCCATCGCGGATGAACAACTCGGTGCCGAGCTGCTCCTCGAGCTGCTTGATGCGCGTGGTCACGTTCGATTGCACGCGATTGAGCTTCGCCGCCGCGCGTGTCACGCCGTTTTCGCGCACGACCGCGCGAAAGATGGTGAGAGCGGCCAGATCCATGATTCTCTCCTGGCGATGGTTGGCATCCTAATTATTCATTTTCTGTGATCAAAAGGTCAAGCTAAGATGGATTCATATCGTCGCCGTTTGACCGTCCGATCATGAACGACCTTGCCTCGCGCGCGTACCAGCGCTTCCACGAACCGCACGCCGCCCGGCGCGCGGCGCTCGCCTGCATGGTGACGCTGGCCGTCGCGCTCGGCATCGGGCGCTTCGCATTCACGCCGCTGCTGCCGCTGATGCTGCACAGCGCATCGCTCGGTCAGCCGCAGCTCGACATCCAGCACGGCGGCTGGCTCGCATCGTTCAACTACGCCGGCTATTTCGCCGGTGCGCTCACGTGCGCGGCGCTGCGGGTCAAGCCCTCGCGCATGGTGCGCGTCGGGCTCGTCGCGACCGTGCTGCTGACGCTCGCGATGGGCGTCACCGGGCAGTTCTGGGTGTGGGCGCTGGTTCGCTTCGTCGCGGGCGCGGTCAGCGCATGGACGTTCGTGTTCGCGTCGCAATGGGGCTTGCGGCGGCTCGCCGAACTCGGCGCGCATGCGTGGAGCGGGGTCATCTATACGGGGCCGGGCGTGGGGATCGTCGGGACCGGCTTGCTGGTCAGCGTCGCGGGCGGCTATGGCGCGGTGATCGGATGGATTGGCTTTGCGGCGATCGGCGCGGTGCTGTCGGTGCTGGTGTGGCCGGTGTTTGGCGACGCACCACGTGCGAAGGCCGCGGCCCCCGCTGACGAAAGCTCAGCGGTGCCCAAACCCGCCATCGGACCACGCGCCAGCGCAAAGCAGCCGCCCGGTACGGCCGGCGTTCAAGCCGGCCCTGCGGTCCACCGCGCCGACGCCTTCTGGCTGGTGCTGCTGTACGGCATCCCGGGCTTCGGCTACATCATCACCGCGACCTTTCTGCCGGTCATCGCGCGCCACGCGTTGCCTGGCTCGGCGTGGCCGGACCTGTTCTGGCCGATGTTGGGCGCCGCGCTGATCGTCGGCGCGTTGTTCGCCGCGCGCTTGCCCGTGCATTGGGACAACCGCGTGCTGCTCGCGGGCTCGTATGTGCTGCAGGCACTCGGCATTGCGCTGGGCATCGTGTGGCCGACGGCGGCGGGCTTTTCGCTCGGCAGCATCCTGATCGGCCTGCCGTTTACCGCGATCACGCTATTCGCGATGCGCGAGGCGCGGCGTCTGCGCGGCGACGACGCGGCCGGGCTGATGGGATACGCAACGGCGGCCTATGGCATCGGGCAGATTGCCGGTCCGCTGGTGGCCGCGCCGATCGCCGCGCACACGGGATCGTTTTCGCTGGCGCTGTGCCTCGCCGCAGGCGCGCTGCTGGCAGGGGCGGCGGGGCTGATCGCGGTGACGCGCATGCCGCGTGGCCGGGGCCGCATGCCGGATTGCGGTTGCAACTAACGCTAAAAACAAATCTCGCACGAGCGCACTAAAATGACCGCTTTCCGTCATCTCCTCGCGCCTGTCGCCGGGCGGTTGCAGGAAATCCTCGCCGTGCGCATCATGTTTCCGAGCGAATCGAACGCGGTATTCGCGCAGCTGCCGCCGCTTGCCGCGAAGGCGATGCGCGCGAGCCGTGCGCCGCGTGATGCAAAAGACCAAAGAGACGTCCCCCACCATGACCGAGTACCGATTCTGTCCCCGCTGCGCGAAGCCGCTGACCGAACGCAGCGACCCCGAGCACGAGGGCGGCCGCGTTCGTCAGAGCTGTCCCGATACCGCGTGCGGCTACGTCCATTGGAATAACCCGCTGCCGGTCGTCGCCGCGATCGTCGAGTACGAGGGCAAGATCCTGCTCGCGCGCAATGCCGCGTGGCCCGAGGGGATGTTCGCGCTGATCACCGGTTTCCTCGAAAACGGCGAAACGCCGGAGCAGGGGATCGCGCGCGAAGTGCTCGAGGAGACGTCGCTGCACACGGAATCGGTCGAGCTGATCGGCGTGTACGAATTCATCCGCAAGAACGAGCTGATCATCGCGTATCACGTGAAGGCGCACGGGGCGATTGCGCTGTCGCCCGAACTGCTCGAATACCGGCTCGTCGAGCCCGCGAAGCTGCGGCCGTGGCGCGCGGGCACCGGCCAGGCGCTCGGCGAATGGATGCGGCGGCGCGGTTTGCCGTTCGAGTTCGTCGAGCGGCCGGGGCAGTGAACCATCAGCGGTCAATGAGCGCACGCTCAGGGAGAAGCAACGGCATGGCCTACATCTACTACCTGACCCATATTCATCTGGGCTTCGATGCCCTGTCGCAACTGTCATCCGAGTGCGCGCGGATCGGCATCGAGCGGCCTCTATTGATCAGCGACAAGGGCGTCGTCGCGGCCGGCATCGCGCGGCAGGCGCTCGACGCGCTGAAGCTCGGCGACGTGCCGCTGTTCGACGACACGCCGTCGAACCCGACCGAGGAAATGGTGCTTGCGGCCGCCCAGGCGTATCGCGACCAGCGCTGCGACGGGCTGATCGCGGTGGGCGGCGGTTCGTCGATCGATCTCGCGAAGGGCGTCGCGATCGCGGCCACGCATCCGGGGCCGCTCACGCAGTACGCGACGATCGAAGGCGGCAGCGCGAAGATCACCGACGCGGTCGCGCCGCTGATCGCAATTCCGACCACGGCCGGCACCGGCAGCGAAGTCGCGCGCGGCGCGATCGTGATTCTGAACGACGGCCGCAAGCTCGGCTTTCATTCGTGGAATCTGCTGCCGAAATCGGCGCTGTGCGATCCGGGCCTCACGCTCGGCCTGCCGCCGGGGCTGACCGCCGCGACCGGCATGGACGCGATCGCGCACTGCATCGAAACCTTCCTCGCGCCGGCTTTCAATCCACCCGCCGACGGGATCGCGCTCGACGGTCTGGAACGCGCATGGGCCAGCATCGAGCGCGCGTGCGCGGATGGCAACGATCGCGAAGCGCGCCTGAACATGATGAGTGCGTCGATGCAGGGCGGGATGGCATTCCAGAAGGGCCTCGGCTGCGTGCACTCGCTGTCGCATCCGCTGGGCGGCCTGAAGGTGAACGGCCGCACGTCGCTGCATCACGGCACGCTGAACGCGGTCGTGCTGCCCGCGGTGCTGCGCTTCAACGAGCGCGCGCCTAGCGTGGTGGCCGAGCGTCGCTATGCGCGCATGCGTCGCGTGATGGGGGTGCCCGAGCATGCGGATCTGGCGCAGGCGCTGTTTGACATGACTGCGCGGCTCGGTCTGCCGACCGGCCTCAAACAGATGGGTGTCGACGAAAGCATGTTCGACAAGGTCGTGCAGGGCGCGCTGGTCGACCATTGCCATCGCACGAATCCGCGCGAGGCGAGTGCCGACGACTATCGCCGCATGCTGACCGAGTCGCTGTGACGGCGTCACCATCCACCAACCGCCACATCCGATGAACAAACCCGCCCCCGCCGGCCGCGCCGCGTATCCGCATATGCTGCCGATCACCACGCGCTGGATGGACAACGACGTCTACGGCCACGTGAACAACGTCGTCTACTACAGCTATTTCGACACCGTCGTGAACGAGTATCTGATCCGCGCGGGCGTGCTCGATTTCGAGCACGGCGCGACGATCGGCCTCGTCGTCGAGACGCAGTGCAACTACTTCGCGCCGCTCGTGTTTCCCGATCGGGTCGACGCGGGCTTGCGCGTCACGCGGCTCGGCACCTCGAGCGTGCGCTACCAGGTGGGGCTGTTCCGCGACGGCGAGGCCGCGCCCGCCGCGCAGGGACATTTCGTGCACGTCTACGTCGATCGCGCGACGCGCCGTCCGGTGAACCTGCCGGCGGCACTGCGCGCGGCGCTCGAACCGCTGTGCGTCGCCGGGCCGGCGCAATAGTCGCGTGCAGTCGTTCATCGTCACAGTGCTCAACGGCCTGAGCTACGGGCTGTTGCTGTTCATGCTGTCGGCCGGGCTGACGCTGATTTTCAGCATGCTCGGCGTGCTCAACTTCGCCCATGCGAGCTTCTACATGCTCGGCGCGTACGTCGGCTTTTCAGTGGCGGCGCGCGCCGGCTTCTGGAGCGCGCTGGTGATCGCGCCGCTCGTCGTCGGTCTGCTGGGCGCGGCGCTCGAGCGCTGGCTGCTGCGGCGGGTGCGCGGGCACGGCCATCTGCCCGAACTGCTGCTGACGTTCGGCGCCGCGCCTATCTGCTCGGCGAACTCGTCAAGCTCGGCTGGGGGCTCAGTCCGCTGTCGGCACCGATTCCGGCCGTGCTCGACGGTCCACTGTTCTCGCTGTACGGCGCGGTCTTCACGCGCTATCGCGCGTTCATGATGGCGGTGTCGCTCGCGATGCTCGCGGCGCTCGTCGCGATCCTGCGCGCGTCGAAGACGGGCTTGATCGTGCGCGCCGCGCTCACGCATGCGCAGGCGGTCGAAGCGCTCGGCCACAACGTGCCACGGGTGTTCACCGGCGTGTTCGCAGCCGGCACCGCGCTTGCCGCGCTGGCTGGTGTGATCGGCGCGCCGCTCTTCGTGATCGAGCCGGCGATGGCGGAGTCGCTCGGCTCGATCGTGTTCGTCGTGGTCGTGATCGGCGGCCTGGGGTCGCTGAGCGGGGCGCTGGCCGCGTCGCTGCTGGTCGGGTGCGTGCAGACGCTGGCGGTCGCCAGCGATCTGTCGTTGGGCGACGTGGTGTCGCTCGCCGGCGCGGTGCTGCCGCCCGAATGGGACGCGCTGACGCTCGCGCAACTCGCACCGCTGCTGCCGTATCTGCTGCTCGTCGCGATGCTGGCGATGAGGCCGCGCGGGCTCTTCGGACGGCGTGACGATCATGCGTAAGCGGGTTGGGGCGTCGGTCGCGGTGGAAAGCGGGCTGCCGCGTCGCAGGCGCGGCCGCGCGCTCGCGCCGTGGTTCGCGCTCGTCGCCTTTCTGGGCGTACCGCCTTTCATCTGGCCGCACAGCTGGCTGCTGGCGTACCTCGCGCAAAGCGCGACGATGATCGTATTCGCGCTGTCGTACGACCTGCTGCTCGGCGCGACCGGGCTGCTGTCGTTCGGCCATGCTGCGTATGCCGGGCTCGGTGCGCTGATCGCCGCGCGCGTGTTCAACGCGAGCGGGATGCCGCTGGTGCTGCTGCCGTTCGTCGGCGGCATCGGCGGCGCGCTGTGCGGCGTGCTGTTCGGCTTCATCGCGACGCGCCGCGCCGGCACCGCGTTCGCGATGATCACGCTCGGTCTGGGCGAGCTCGTGGTCGCGGCCGCGTGGACGCTGCCGGGCTGGTTCGGCGGCGAGGCGGGCGTCGCGATCGATCGCGCGAGCGGTGCGCCGCTCGCCGGCTGGAGCTTCGGCCCGGTGCGCGAGGCCTATGCGCTGATCGCGCTGTGGTGCGTCGCCGCGAGTGTCGCGATGTTCGCGCTGTCGCGCACGCCGTTCATACGGCTGGCGAACGCGGTGCGCGACAACCCGGCGCGCGCGGCGGCGATCGGCTGCTATCCACGGCGGGTTCGCTATGGCGTGGTGGTGCTGTCGGCGTTTTTTGCGGGCATCGCGGGGACGCTCGGACTGATCAATCTCGAACTCGTGTCGACCGAGAGCGTCGGCATGATGCGCTCGGGCGCGGTGCTGATCGCGACCGTGATCGGCGGCACGGCGACGTTTTTCGGGCCGGTCGCGGGTGCGATCGTGCTGACGTTTTTCAGCGTCGTGGTCGCGAGTGTCACGCGGGCCTGGCTGTTCTATCTCGGACTGTTCTTCGTCGTCGTCGTGATGGCCGCGCCGGATGGGCTCGCGGGCTTTGCGTCGCGTCACATGGCGCGGATTGCGGCCTATGGCTGGCGACGTTGCCGCGCCGCCTATCTGTGGAGCGCGGCGGCGCTGTCGCTGTGGCTCGCGGCCGTCGTGTTCGCGGTGCAGTGGGCCTATGCGGCGCAGTTCGGCTCGGACCAAGGCGCGGCTTCAGGGGCGTTGTTCGGCGCGTTGTTCGGCACCGGTGCCGGCGCGGGCGCGGGTGCGGATGCAGCCGGTGCGCCGCTGCTCGCGATGCTCGGCGCCTCGCCGCTTCCTGTCGCGCTGGCGCTCGTTGCGCTCGCCGCGCTGACCACACGCCATGCGCTGCGCACGCATGCACGCGCCACCGCCCAGGCAGGCACGGAGCGATCCGCCGGAGCCGCACGATGATCCCCGCGCTCGCGCTCTACGGTGTCGAAAAGCGTTTCGGCGCAACCCCGATCCTGCGCGGCGTCGATCTCGCGATCGAGCCCGGCGAGCGGCACGCGCTGATCGGCCCGAACGGCGCGGGCAAGTCGACGCTGTTCGACCTGATCGGCGGCGGCGCGCGGCCCAGCGCGGGACGCATCCACCTGTTCGGCTCGGACATCACGCGGCTCGCGCCGGCCGCGATCGCGCGCCGCGGCCTTGCGCGAAGCTTCCAGAGCACCAGCGTGTTCCCGCGTCTGTCCGTGTTCGACAACCTGCGCTGCGCGGCGCAACTTGCCGAGCGCGATCGCACGCGCTGGTGGCAGCGGTTGACCGGCACGCCCGCGGTCGATGTGCGCGCCGCCGCCGTACTCGACGCGGTCGGCCTGCGCTCGCGCCGCGACGTCGCAGCCGGCACGCTCAGCTACGCGGAGCAGCGCGCGCTCGATCTCGGCATCGCGCTGGCGGGCGGCGCACACACGCTGCTGCTCGATGAACCGACGGCGGGCATGAACCGCGCGGAAGCGGCGCGCGCGATCGAACTGATCCGCGACACCACCGCGGGCCGCACGCTGCTGATGGTCGAGCACGACATGGAGGCGGTGTTCGCGATCGCCGATCGCATTTCGGTGCTGGTGCAGGGGCGCATCATCGCGAGCGGGTCGCCAGCTGCGATTCGCGCTGACGCGGCGGTGCGTGCCGCGTATCTGGGCGAGCGCGTCGAGCTCGGCTCAGGCGCGCGGGCGGGTGATGAACCGGACCACGGAGCGGGCCGATGAGCGCGCTGCTCGACATCCGCGGTCTGAACGCGTGGTATGGCGCGAGCCAGGCGTTGCACGGCGTCACGCTCGGCATCGAGCCCGGCGAAGCGGTCGCGCTGGTCGGCCGCAACGGCTCGGGCCGCTCGACGCTCGCACGCGCGATCATGGGCCTCGTGCGCTGCGAGGGCGAACTGTGTTTCGCGGGACGCTCGCTCGCCGGTCTGCGCACGTTCGAGATCGCGCGGCTCGGGCTCGGCTATGTGGCCGAGCGTCGCGACGTGTTCGCCGCGCTGAGCGTCCACGAAAACCTGCTGCTAGGCATTGCGCCGGCTGCCGCGTCACGCGTTCGCGGCCGCGCACCACGCTTCACGCTCGACGACGCGTACGCGCTATTCCCGGTGCTCGCCGAGCGCAAGCGCACGCGCGCCGGCGCGCTGTCGGGCGGCGAGCAGCAGATGCTCGCGCTCGCGCGGGCGCTGCTCGGCGATCCCGATCTGCTGCTGATCGACGAGCCCGGCGAAGGACTCGCGCGTCTCGTGATGCAACAGGTCGCCGGCTGTCTGCGCACGCTGCGCGAGCGTGGCGTCGCGATGTTGTTGATCGAGCAGCGGCTCGTGATCGCGCAGGACATCGCGAGCCGCGTCGCGGTGATGGGGCACGGCGAGATTGTGTTCGACGGCGCGCTGGCGTCGTTTCTGTCGCGTGACGATGTGATGCGCGAATGGCTCGGGATTGGCTGACGCGCATCATGGACAAGTCAGTCAAGCATCCTTGTTGATGATCCATTCATGCGCCGGATCGTTATGGAAATGCCAGAGCCGCTGGCTGCCCGCCATCACGTTCAGGTAGTACGAATCGTAGCCATACGGCACGATGACCGGGTGATAACCGCGCGGCACCATGACGACGTCGCGATCCTCGACGGCCATCGATTCGTCGATATCGCGCGAGTCGGTGTACACCCGCTGGAACGCGAAGCCTTGCGGCGGATCGAGCCGGTGGTAGTAGGTTTCTTCGAGCGAGCTTTCGAGCGGAACGTTGTCGGTGTCGTGCTTGTGCGGCGGATAGCTCGACGCGTGACCGCCCGGCGTTCTCACTTCGACCACCAGCAGCGATTCCGCCGGCTCGGTCTGCGGAAGAATATCGCACACATAGCGCGTATTCAGCGATTTGCCGCGCGTCGAGCGCGTCATCGACGCAGGTTCGATCAGCCGCGCCGGATACTCGCCTGTGGCCGGCGCGCTCGCGACTCCAATCTCCGCGTCGCGGCACGCGCGCACCGTCGCGCGCAGATTCGGCGGCAGATATACCGCGTAGGGCGCCGCGTCTTCGAACACGCTATCGCGCGAACCGAGCGAACGCCACGTCGTATCTGCCGTTTCGATATCGACCGCGCCGCTCAGCACGACGATGCAACTTTCGCGCGCCGGCTCGAACACGTACACGAGTTCGTTCGCGCCCAGCCGGTACGCGGCGAATCCCACATAGCGCCAGCAGGCCGACTGCGGCGTCACGCGCGCGATCGTCTGGCCTTCGCGCTCTGCCTTCACCAATAAGCTCATGCTGCCTCCTTGCCGAGCGGCGCATCGACGAGCGCCCGCAAAGTTCCGTATCCCTTCTGCGCATAGTCGAACGGCGGCGCGACCACCGGGTCCTGCTCCGCCTCGACGACGAGCCAGCCGCAATAACCATGCCGCTTCAAACGCTCGATCAGCGCCGGAAAATTGACCGCGCCATCGCCGGGCACCGTGAATGCACCGGCGATCACCGCATCGAGAAAACTCCAGTTGCGATTGCGCGCGAGCCTCGTCACGGCGGGGCGCACGTCCTTGCAATGCACGTGGCAGACGCGCGCGATGTGCGCGTCGAGCACGGCAACGGGATCGCCGCCCGCGAACGTGATATGCCCGGCGTCGAACAGCAGGCCGACGGCGTCGCTGGTGCGTGCCATCAACTGATCGACGTCGGCCGGCGTTTCGACGTACGCGCCCATATGATGATGATAGGCGAGCCGAACGCCACGGCTCAGCGTATAGCGTGCGAATTCATCGACACGTGCCGCGTACGCGGCCCATTGCGCGTCGCTGAAAAAGCGCGGCCGTTGATACAGCGGGCGCGGCGCGCCCTGGATCGAATCGGCGACTTCGCCATACACCATCACGGTCGCGCCGTTGCGCGCAAGCAACTCGAGATGCGGGCCGACCGCGTCGATTTCCTCCGCGACACTGCGTTTAGCCAGTTGTCCCGAGTACCAGCCGGACACGAGCGCGAGGTCGTATTGCGCGAGCAGGGTCTTCAGCGCTTGAGGTTCGCGGGGAAACTTGTTGCCAAGTTCGAAGCCCTGATAGCCGATCTGGCGACCTTCGGTTAGCGCGACTTCGAGCGGCGTCTCGCCGCCGAGCGACGGCAGGTCGTCGTTCATCCAGGATAGCGGATTGATGCCGATGCGTACGTCGAAAGCAGTCATGCCGGAGTCCTCGTGGTTGTCACTCGTGATCGGTGCCCTGGGACGGCGCAGGCGGTGCAGGCGGTGCAGGCGGCGCGGCGCGCGCGGCCAGCTGCGCGTCGTACTTCGCGCGGGCGTCGCGCACTTGCGCGCGCGCCGACACCTCGGGCACCGCGACTTCCCACCACCAGCCGCCGTCTTCGGTGCTGCGCGCCGGGTCGGTGTCGATGCTGATCACGTACGTGCGTTTCGCCGCGCGCGCCCGTTGCAGCGCCGCTTCGAACTCGGCGAGATTGCCCGCATGCTCGGCCTCGGCGCCGAGCGCGCGCGCATGCGCGGCGAAGTCGATGCGCGGCGCGCCTTCCGGCGCGTGCACGCAATCGTCGAGCAGATTGTTGAACGGTGCGCCGCCGCAAGCCTGTTGCAGTCGATTGATGCAGCCGAAGCCGCGATTGTCGAGCACGACGACGATCAGCTTCGCGCCGAGCATCACCGAGCTCGCGATCTCGCTGTTCATCATCAGATAGCTGCCGTCGCCAACCATCACGATCACCTCGCGCTCGGGCCGCGCGAGCTTCACGCCGAGGCCGCCCGCGATCTCGTAGCCCATGCACGAGTAGCCGTATTCGACGTGATACGCGCCGGGCCGGCCCGCGCGCCACAGCTTGTGCAGATCGGCGGGCAGCGTGCCGGCCGCGCAGACGACGATGTCGTCGGTCGGCGAGTGCGCGCTCGAGCGCTGCACCGCGCCGATCACGTCGCCCTCGTAGGGCAGCACCGCGTCGCGTTGCGGCGCATGCGTGAGCGTGTGCACAGTGTCGCGCCAGTTCGCCGCGAGCTTGTGCGCGCGCGCGG
Organism: Paraburkholderia sp. WC7.3g; assembly: GCF_050436345.1. Taxonomy (NCBI): domain Bacteria; kingdom Pseudomonadati; phylum Pseudomonadota; class Betaproteobacteria; order Burkholderiales; family Burkholderiaceae; genus Paraburkholderia; species Paraburkholderia sp. WC7.3g. Next base: position 3,309,531 of record NZ_JBNDMA010000002.1, on the reverse strand, counting down.
TCCAGCCGCGCTCGGCGTGCCAGCCTTGCAGCGGCCCGGCGAGCGCATCGAGCGCGAGCTTCACATCCGCTTCGACGATGACGCCGCGATGCTTGAGCGCGTCGAACCCGTTCGCGTTGATCGCGATCACGTCCGCTTGCGTGAACAGTGTGTTCGAACCGGTCGTGAAGTCCTGCAGGCGCGTGCCGAGCGCGAGCACGCAGTCGGCGTCATGCGCGAGCGCGTTGGCGGCCGGTGAGCCAGTCACGCCGAGCGCGCCGGCGTTCAGTGGATCGTTCCACGCGAGCGCGCTTTTGCCGGCCTGCGTTTCCGCGACCGGCACGCCATGCGCGCTCGCGAAGCGGTGCAGCGCATCGGCCGCGCCGCTATACAGCACCCCGCCACCGGCGACGATCAGCGGACGCTTCGCGTGCCGCAGGCGCGCGCACGCGGCGTCGATATCGTCGCTACGTGGCGCGGGCGCATGAAAGCGCACGACACGCGGCGTAAAGAAGTCCTCCGGAAAGTCCCACGCCTGTGCCTGCACGTCCTGCGGCAACGCGAGCGTGACGGGGCCGCACGACGCGGCATCGGTCAATACGCGGATCGCGCGCGGCAACGCGCTCAGTAATTGCGCCGGATGCACGATGCGGTCGAAGTAGCGCGACAGCGGCTTGAACGCGTCGTTCGCGGACACGCCGCCGTCGGTGAAATCCTCGAGTTGCTGCAGGACCGGATCGGGCGCGCGCGACACGAAGATATCGCCGGGCAGCAGCAGCACCGGCAGACGGTTCACGTGCGCGAGCGCGGCCGCGGTCAGCAGATTCGTGGCGCCGGGGCCGATCGACGTCGTCACGGCCATCATGCGGCGGCGCAAGTGCGCCTTCGCGTAAGCGATCGCACTGTGCGCCATCGCCTGCTCGTTGTGCGCACGCAAAGTCGGCAGTGCGTCGCGATGCTGATGCAGCGCCTCGCCGATGCCCGCGACGTTGCCGTGGCCGAAGATCGCGAACACGCCGCCGAACAGCGGTTCGACGTCGTGGCCGTCTTCGCTGGCGACGCGTTGCGCGGCCAGATAGCGCACGAGCGCCTGCGCCATCGTCAGGCGAATCGTGCCACCGGTGCTGGCTGGGGTGTCGTCATGCATGATGCGCTCGTTCATGCGGCCTGCTCCTGGTGAGCGCGACGAGGCGAATTGCGTGCCGTCGGATCGCCGCGCGCGCCGCGCCACGCGGCGATCAGTGTTTCGAAGGTCTGGCGCACGCGCGCAATCAATTCGTCGTCGCCGATGTCGCCGGCGAGCCACGCATGGCTCGGTTCGTGAAAGATCGTGCGGCCGACCGTGAAGCCGCGGCACGTCGCCGCTTGCGCGGCCGCGCGGAAGCCTTCGCTCAATTGCTCGACCGCCGCCGACAAACCGAGCAGCACGACGCCGCGGCAATACGGATCGCGCTCGGCGATCAGCGCGTCGATGGTCTGCCATTGCGCGGCGTCCATCGGTTCGAGCTTCCACCACTCGGGGTAGATGCCGAGGTTGTACAGGCGCTTCAACGCGCGATACACGATGTCCGGTCCTTGCGGCAGCGACGCATGCTTCGGCGGGATCACTTCGAGCAGCAATTCATGGCCGCTTGCCTGCGTCGCGTCGTACAGCGCGCGCAGTTGCGCTTCCTGTTCGAGCCGCTGCTCGATCGGCTCGTCGGGATGAAACTGCACGAGGCATTTGACGACGTGTTCCTGTGGCCACGCAATCAGCGTGGTGCCGATCGAGCGGCCATGATCGAATTCCAGCGGCACCGAGCCGGGCAACTCGACCGGGCGGCCGATCCACCAGCCGCGGCCGGTCGCGGCGTTCAGCGCGTCCTGACCATAGCGGTCGTCGATCAGTACGCCGATACGTCCCTGCAGGTTCAACGCGCGTTCGGTCTGCGCGACCGCTTCGACGAACAGGCCCTTCAACGAGGCGATGCGCGCTTCGTCGGCGCCGGTCTGTTGCGCGAGTTCGAAGAACGGATTGCGATGATCGAACGCGAAGCCGAGCACTTCGTGCCACGCTTTGCGCGCCGGCGACACACGATGCAGTCTTGCGAGCTTCGCGTCGAGGTCGGGGCGGCGCATGCGCTGCGGATCGGCCTGCGCTTCGCGCAGGAAGTAGTCGAGCTCGGCCGGTGTCGGCATCGCCGGAGCGCAACCGTGCCGCGACACGACCAGCGCACCGCTCGCGTTCGCGGCGCGCGCGCAGGCGTCGAGCGGCTGATCGCGCAACCAGCCGGACAGGAAGCCGGAAGCGAACGCGTCGCCCGCGCCGAGCACGTTCAGCACGTCGACTTCGACGCCGCCGTGCAGCGGCGCCGCATCGAGCGATGCGGGCACGTCGCCGTCGATGATCTGACAGCCGAGCGGCCCGCGTTTCAGCACGAGCGTGGCCGGCGTCACGGCGCGCACCACCGCGAGCGCGTCGGCGAGGTCGGTCTTGCCGCCGGCGATGCGAAACTCTTCTTGGGTGCCGATCACCAGATCGAACAGCGGCAGAATCCGCTGCAAATGCGCGCTGACGCCCTCGCTCGCGACGAAACGCGTCTCGCCGTCGGCCTTGCCCGTGAGTCCCCACAGCACCGGGCGGTAGTCGATGTCGAGCACGGTGCGCACGTCGTTGCGGCGCGCGTAGTCGAGCGCGCGGCGGCTCGTGCGATTGACCTGCCCGGTCGAGAAGTGCGTGCCGGTGATCAGCAGCGCTTTCGACGACGCGATGAACGCCTCGTCGAAATCGGCCTCGTCGACCGCCATGTCCGCGCAGTTCTCGCGGTAGAAGATCAGCGGGAACGTGTCGCGATCCTTCAGCCCGAGCAGCACGAGCGCGGTCAGCCGTTCGTGATCGATGCGCACGTGGCTCACGTCGCAGCCTTCCTTCGCGAGCGTTTCGGTCAGAAAGCGCCCCATGTGATCGTTGCCGACGCGCGCGAGCATGGCCGCGTCGAGTCCGAGCCGCGCGCAGCCGAACGCGATGTTCGCCGACGAGCCGCCGAGATACTTCGCGAAACTCGACACGTCTTCGAGTCGCGCGCCGACCTGCTGCGCGTACAGATCGACGGCCAGCCGGCCGAGGCACACGATGTCGAGGGCACGCCCCGGCGCGAACCGGCTGCCTGCTGCGATGCCGCTAGAGGTGCTGGAGTGAGCCATGAATAGTCCTGAGTAACAGTGCGCGGTGGGTGCGCGGTGGCCGGCCACGCGAAACGCGTCGAGGCCGGCCGTGCCGCGCGAATCGGTCAGATCGTCGCGCCTTCGAGTTCGCCGATCATCTTCTGCATCTCGGCGCCGCCGGCCATCATGTCGAGCACTTCGTCCTTGCTGATGGTCTGTTTGGTGAACGTGCCGAGCGAGCGGCCGCGATTGAGCAGCGTGAACGAATCGCCGATCGGATAGGCGTGGTGCACGTTATGCGTGATGAAGATCACCGAGATGCCTTTGGCGCGCGCCTTATGGATCAGCTTCAGCACGTTGAAGCTCTGCTTGACGCCGAGCGCGGCGGTCGGTTCGTCGAGAATCAGCACGCGCGCGCCGAAGTGAATCGCACGCGCGATGGCCAGACATTGACGCTCGCCGCCCGACATCGTGCCGATCGGCTGGTGCGGGTCGCGCACGTTGATGCCCATTTCGGCGAGCTTGTCGCGCGCGGTGGTTGCGCAGGTTTCGAGGTCCATCACGTTCAGAAGGCCGAACAGCTTTTTCTGCGGCTCGCGGCCCATGAAGAAATTGCGCGCGACCGATAGCAGCGGCACCAGCGCCAGATCCTGGTAGACGGTGGCGATGCCGAGATCGAGCGCGTCTTTCGGCGACGTGAAGTGCACCGGTTTGCCGTCCACCCGGTAGGTGCCTTTGCTCGGCTGATACACGCCCGCGAGCGTCTTGATCAGCGTCGACTTGCCGGCGCCGTTGTCGCCGAGCAGGCAATGCACTTCGCCGCGTTTGAGCCGCAGCGTGATGTCGTTCAGCGCGATGATGTTGCCGAAATAACGGCTGACACCTTCGAGCGACAAGATGATGTCGTCGGCGTTCTGTTCGGGGGTGCTCATCGTGAACCTCCTTCTAGCGCGATGCCGCGACGCGGCCGCGCACGTAGTGGTTGAACAGCACGGCGAACAGCAGCATCACGCCGAGGAACACGCGGAACCAGTCGGAATCGACATTGGTGTACGTGATGCCGATCTGCACGACGCCGAAGATCAGCGCGCCGAAGCACGCGCCGATTACCGAGCCGTAGCCGCCCGTCAGCAGCGTGCCGCCGATCACCGCGGCGATGATCGCCTCGAATTCCGCCTGCAAACCGCGGTCGGCCGCGGCCGAACCGATGTCGCACACCTGCAGCACCGCGTACAGGGCCGAGCAGAAAGCGGTCAGCACGAACAGCGAGATCTTCACGCGACGCACCGGCACGCCGACGTTCTTGGCCGCGTTGGCATCGCCGCCGACCGCGAAAATCCAGTTGCCGAAGCGCGTTTTCGCGAGCGTGAACGCGCACACCACGGCAAGCACGAGCCACCACAGCAGTACTTTCGGAATGCCCGGCACGAGTGGCGTGCCGTTGTCGAGCATCTTCACGAGGCCGAGGTGGCCGAGCCACACGAACAGACCTTTGAACGCGACGCCCTGGAAGAACGTGTGCGCGAACCAGTCCTGACGCGCGACGTCGCCGACGCCGGAGATGATCGTGCGATCGGCGAACATCACCGACAGCGCGAGCGTGAGGCCGCGCAGAATGAACAGGAACGCGAGCGTGACGATGAACGACGGCAGGCGCGTGCGCATCACCAGATAGCCGTTGAGCGCGCCGAGCAGCATCGAGCCGACGAACGCGAACACGATCGCCAGCCAGATCGGCCAGTGGAAGTACATGGTCGGCAGCGCGACCATCATGCCGGCAAAGCCGATCATCGAACCGATCGACAGATCGAACTCGCCGGCGATCATCAGCAGGCACGCGCCGACCGAGATCAGACCGAGATAGGCGGCGACCTGCGACCAGTTCATCACGCCGTCGAGATTGAACATCCCCGAGTTGCCGGCCGCCACGCCGAACACGATGAACACCATCACGGTGCCGGCGAGCGCCGCGAATTCCGGTCGGCCGAGCAGATGGCGGGACCAGGATTCCTTGCGTACGCGTTCGTCGACGGCGGCGGACTGCGAAGCGGTCGTCGCAGCACCCTTCGCCGGGTCCTGTGGATCAGGCGGCGGTTGCTTGCGGTGATGGGGATGAAACAGGTCGGCGACACCCATTGAAGCTCTCCTTGATACGCCCGCGACCGGCGGCTCGGCGCAATGCCGTGGGCGTTTGCGAATCCGCTGAGCGGGCGAGCGCCGGCAAGACGCCATGCGTCCCGCCGGTCACTGCCTTTTCAACCTTGCCGCCGGCGCGGCGGCTTAGGCACGCGATGCGATGCGTTGCCGTGCGTTCAGCGGTACTGGCCCGCGTACTTCAGTACCTTGTCGACATTGGCCTTCGTGATGAAGCCCGGGCCCGAGCCGATATTGCGCGGCCCGTACGACGGCGCGAGTCCATAGGTCGCAAGACGCTCCTTGAACTTCGGATTCGCCTGCAGGATCTCGCGGATCTTCGCGGGATCGGTGGTGTGGTTCTTCTTGACGATCGCGAGTACGGCAACCGGGATATAGCCCTGCAAGTACGGTTGCTGGTCGATCGCGAACTGGATCGTGCCGTCCTGGATGCCCTTCGCGATGTCGCTGTCGAAGTCGAACGTCGCGAACCAGATCTTGCCCGCGAGGCCCATCTGTTGCAGCGCCTTCAGCGTCGGGTCGGCCGACAGCGGACCGAGCGCCAGCACCGCCTGGGTGTCCGGATGATTGCGCAGGAACGCGCTGACCTTCGACTGCACGCCGGTCGGGTCCTGGCCCGCGTCGAGCGTCGAGGTCTTGAAGTTGGCGCCGATCGCTTCGGCGAACCCGCGGCAGCGTTCGAACGAGGCCGGGTTCGTCGCGTAGTGGTTCACGCACAGGAACGACTTGATGCCGGCGGCCTTCGCCTTTTCGCCCGCCGCCTTGCCGGCCGCGAACTCGGGCTGGCCGACGTGCATGATCGCGCCGAGCTTCGCGCTTTGCTCCTCGGTGCCCGAATTGATCGTGACGAGCGGAATGTGTTTCTCGGTGACCTTCCCGATCGAGCTCTTCAGCACGTCGAAGTCGGCGATCGATACGATCACGCCGTCGTAGTTGCGCGCGGCCGCCTGTTCGACTAGACGCGCCATGTCGGCGATGTCGCCGTTCGGCGGGTTGCGGTAGTCGGTCTGAACGTTGAAGTCCTCGTCGGCCTGCTTGATCGCGTTCTTGATCGTGTTCCACCACGAGTCCGAATCCGGCGCGTGGCTGATCAGCACGAAGTGCGCGTCCGCCGCGCGGGCGGCCGAGGCCGCGCCGAATCCCGTCGCCAACGTCAACGCCGTCACCAGAATCCTGAGCGTTGCCTTGCCTCTGCAAAGTCTCATTGTCTCCACCTTTCTCGGTCTGTCGTTCGTTATTGAGGGAGCGCATGGCGGGCGGCTTTTCATTCCGATGACCCACCCAACGAGGCCGAAGCGCCATCGCTCACGACCAAGATTAGGTCATCTTCCGAAGCCTTGCAAAGAAAATTTCATGAAAAATAAAAATGGAAAATACATTCCATTTTGACAGGACCGCTGCCTATAATCGGCAACGTCGGATGCGTGTTGCGGCGGGTCGCGGGCGCGTCTGCCGCATTGCAGGAAACCCCGAGAGGCAGTCATGGCGGAACAGATCACCGAAGAGGCGGTGCCGGGCGTCGACGAATTGATGCAGCGCATCGCGGATACCTACGAATCGTTGCCGCGCCAGTTGAAGAGCGTGGCGACGTACATCGAGCAGCATCGCGCGAGCGTGATGATGGATCGCACGAGCGATATCGCCGCGAGTTGCGGTGTGCATCCGTCGGCGGTCGTGCGCTTTGCGCAGCGCTTCGGCTTTTCCGGGTTTTCGGATCTGCAGGCGGTGTTTCGTCAGGCGTATACGGGGCAGGGCGTGTCGTCGTCGAGCTATCAGCAGCGCATCCGCAAGCTGATCGACGAGAAGCCCGGCACGTTGTCGGGCGGCGTGGTCGCGCGCGAGTTCATCGCCGCGTCGCGCGGGGGGCTCGAAGAACTCGAAGTTGGCCTCGACGACAAGCAGTTCGACGCCGCCGTGAAGATGCTGCAGCAGGCCGACAACATCTACGTGATCGGCGTGCGGCGCTCGTTTCCGGTCGCGAGCTATATCGTCTACGCGTTGCAGCACACGCATAAGCGCGTGCATCTGGTGTCCGGTTTCGGCGGCATGTATCGCGAGCAGATCCGCAGCGTCAGGAAGGGCGACGTGGTGATCGCGATCAGCTTCGCGCCGTACGGCAAGGAGACGCAGTACTGTCTGCGGGTCGCGCATCATCATCAGGCGAAGACGCTCGTCATTACCGATAGCCAACTATCGCCGCTCGCGCGCTACGCGAGCACGCAGCTGTACGTGAAAGAGGGCAGCGCGTTCGCGTTCCGCTCGCTGACCAGCACGATCTGCCTGTGCCAGGCGCTCTTCATCGCGCTCGCGTACAAGCTCGAACTGAACGTTGAAGAATCCAACGACACTGGAGGCTACGATGACTGACGCGGTAAATACGATCGACATCGCTGTATTCGGCGCGGGACGCATCGGCAAGATCCATGCGGCGAATCTCGCGCGGCAGCCCGGCGTGCGGCTCAAATACGTGGTCGACGTGAATCGCGAGGCGGCGGCCGCGTTGGCCGCGCAGCATGGCGCGCAGGTCGCCGACATCGATGGCGCGATCGGCGACGCGTCGATCGGCGCGACCGTGATCTGTTCGAGCACCGACACGCATGCGGACCTGATCGTCAAATCGGCCGCGCAGAAGAAGCACATATTCTGCGAGAAGCCCGTCGATCTGACGTTGGAGCGCGCGCGGGTGTGCGCGCAAGCCGTGGAGCGCGCGGGGGTCGTCTGCATGATCGGCTTTCAGCGGCGCTTCGATCCGACGTTTTCGTCGTTGAAGGCGCGCATCGACGCGGGCGAGATCGGCACGCCGGAAATGCTGGTCGTGACGAGCCGCGATCCGGGCGCGCCGCCGCTCGAGTACATCCGGCACTCGGGCGGCATCTTCAAGGACATGCTGATTCACGATTTCGACATCTTTCGCTGGATTCTCGACGACGAAGCCGACACGCTGCACGCCACCGGCAGTTGCCTGACCGAACCGGCGATCGCCGACGCGGGCGACATCGATTCGACCGCGGTGACGATTCGCACGAAGGGCGGGCGCCTATGCCAGATCAACACCGCGCGGCGCGCCGCGTACGGCTACGACCAGCGCTTCGAAGTGCTCGGCAGCACCGGCATGCTGCAGGCGGGCAATGTGCGGCCGACCGAAGTCACCGCGTACTCGAAGACGGAAGTGTCGAGTGACGTGCCCGAGGCGTTTTTTCTCGAACGCTATCGCACGGCGTACGCGCTCGAAATCGCACATTTCTTCGACGCGCTCACGCACGGTACGCCGGTGCGCGCGACCGTCGCCGATGGCCTGAAAGCGCTCGAACTCGCGGAAGCCGCGACGCGTTCGTGGCGCGAGGGCCGCGCGATCAAACTCGGCGAGGCAGCGTGATGAAGCCCGCCACGGAACGCTTGCGGCTCGGCGTGGCCGGCCTTGGGCGGCTCGGCAAGCGGCATGCGGAGAATCTCGCGTATCGCGTGCCGGGCGCGACGCTCGCGGCCGCGTGCAGCCCGCTGCAAGACGAGCTTGCGTGGGCGCGCGATGCGCTGCCCGAGCCGCGTCTCTACGCCGATTACGCGGACCTGCTCGCCGATCCGCACGTCGACGCGGTATGGCTCGTCACGCCGTCGTCGCTGCACGCGCAGCAGATCGTCGACGCATTGCAGGCGGGCAAGCATGTGTTCTGCGAAAAGCCGCTGTCGCTAGAGGTCGCGGAATGCGAACGCGTGATGGCCGAAGCGGCGCGCTATCCGCATCTGCAGGCGACGATCGGCTTCATGCGCCGCTTCGACCCGAGCTACCGCGACGCGTTCGAGAAGATCGCTGCCGGTCAGATCGGCCGGCCGTTCCTCGTGCGCTCGCAAACCACTGATAAAAACGACACCGACGGCTTCTTCGTGCGCTTCGCGGCGACCTCGGGCGGCATCTTTCTCGACTGCACGGTGCACGATATCGACGTCGCCCGCTGGCTGCTCGGCAAGCCGCGCGCGACGCGCGTGTTCGCGGCGGGCACGGTCGCGCTGCACGAAGGTCTGCGCGAATTCGGCGACGTCGACAACGGCGTCGCGATCTGCGAGTTCGAGGGCGGCAAGCTCGCGATGTTCTATGCGTCGCGCACGCAGGCGCACGGCAACGATACGCATAGCGAAGTCATCGGCACGGCGGGCGCACTGACGGTCGGCCGCAATCCGCGCGCGAATCGCGTCGAGATCTACGACGCGACCGGCATTCGCAACGAGTGCACGCCGAACTTTTTCGACCGGTTCGAGGACGCGTTTCTGCACGAGGCACGCGCGTTCGTCGCGTCGGTGCAAAACGGGGCAGGCAAGGGCGATGGGGCGTCGAGCGGCGCGACGCTTGCCGATGCACTCGAAGCGACGCGTATCGGCGTGGCGCTGCGCGAGTCGCTGCAAAGCGGCGAGGCAGTGACGCTGTAGCGGGGCGCGCAAACGGGCGTCGTCGCGGCGCTTGCCGCCGCGCGCTGCCCGGCGGCGGCGCTCAGCCTGCTGTAGAATTTGACCCTCTGTCCGGCGTCGTCAGCGACGCCTCGTCCCGAAGGTCATCGTCGATGCAAATTCAGATTCACAAGGAAGTCGATGCGCGCGGGCTCATGTGCCCGCTGCCCATCCTGCGCGCCAAAAAGGCGCTCGCCGACATGGAAAGCGGCCAGATTCTCAAGGTGCTCGCCACCGATCCCGGCTCGCAGCGCGATTTCGCCGCGTTCGCGAAGCAGACCGGCAACGAGATTGTCGAAAGCTCGGCGCACGACAAGGTGTTTACGTTTCTGATGCGGCGCCGTTGAGCGGCATTCGGTAAAACTGTCCGTCCGATGTAAAAAGAAGGCGCCGTCCCCTTTATTTGGGGCACAGCGCCTTCTTCGTTTCAGCCGATCTTTTGGTGTCAGCCTTCGAGAACCGGCGAGCGGGTGCGCAGATATTCTTCGAAATCGGCGGCCACTTCCGGGTGACGCAGCGCGAATTCGACGGTCGCCTTCAGGTAGCCGAGCTTGCTGCCGCAGTCGAAACGGGTGCCGTGATACTTGTATGCGAGCACCTGTTCGTCGGCGAGCAGCGACTGGATCGCGTCCGTCAGCTGCAACTCACCGCCCGCACCCGGTTTGATCGAGCGCAGGTGATCGAAAATGCGCGGCTTCAGCACATAACGGCCGACCACGCCGAGATTCGACGGCGCCGCGCTCGGCTCCGGCTTTTCGACGATGCCCGACATCTTGACGATCGAATCTTCCCACTCCTTGCCGTCGACGATGCCGTACGACTTCGTGTCCTGCGGCGGAATCTCGTCGACGCCGATCACCGAGCTGTGATAGTGATCGAACACCTCGATCATCTGCGTCATCACGGGCGGCGTGCCGTACAGCAGGTCGTCCGCGAGAATCACGGCGAACGGGTTGTCGCCGACGAGCTTCTCGGCGCACAGCACCGCATGGCCGAGACCCAGCGCCTCGGCCTGGCGCACGTAGAAGCAGTCGACGTGGCTCGGCTTGATGCTGCGTACGAGTTCGAGCAGCTTGTCCTTGCCGCGCGCCTCGAGTTCGGCCTCGATCTCATAGGACTTGTCGAAATGATCTTCGATCGCGCGCTTGCTGCGGCCCGTGACGAAGATCATCTCGGTGATGCCGGCCGCCATGGCTTCTTCGACAGCGTACTGAATCAGCGGCTTGTCGACGATCGGCAACATCTCTTTCGGGCTAGCCTTCGTGGCGGGGAGGAAGCGGGTGCCAAGACCGGCTACAGGAAAAACCGCCTTCGTAACTTTTAGCATGTGAATACCCTGAGTCCTCTGGTTTAAGTCCTTGCCCGCCTGTGAGGTGGGCGGGCGCGTCGATCAGACCGGCAAGCGGGCCAGTTGCGCTTTCAGCTTGCCGACGGTAGCCTCGAAATCGGCAAGCCGTTTCTGCTCCTGTTCCACGACCGCCGCCGGCGCCTTCGCAACGAACGCTTGATTCTGCAACTTGCCGGTGCATTTGACGATTTCGGCGCTCAATCGCGTGATCTCTTTCGACAGGCGCTCGCGTTCGACCGCCGCGTCGATTTCGACCTTCAATACAAGCTTGTCGGTTCCTACGATAGCAATCGGCGCGCCAGCCGCCTGGTTGTCGAGCGCGGCCTCGTCAGCGATGATCTGCACCTCGGACAGCCGTGCCAACGCTCGAGCGTAAGGCGCGAAAGTGCGAAGGCGCTCCGCGTTGCCAGTGGCGAGCAACGGCACCTTGACCGCCGGCGACAGGTTCATTTCACCGCGCAGATTCCGGCACGCATCGATCACCGCTTTCAGGTCGGCCGCCCACCGCTCGGCGTCTTCGTCGAGCTTCGACGGCTCCGCGACGGGGTATGGCTGCACCATGATGGACGCCTCGCCGTCCGCCTTGCCTTCGGGGTAGCGCCCTGCAAGCGGCGCCACCTTCTGCCACAGCGCTTCGGTGATGAACGGGATGACCGGATGCGCGAGACGCAACACCGTTTCGAGCACACGCAGCAGCGTGCGTCGCGTTGCGCGCTGCTGGTTCGGCTGACCCGTCTGGATCTGCACCTTGGCGAGTTCGAGGTACCAGTCACAATATTCGTCCCATACGAACTTGTATAGGGCGTTGGCCACATTATCAAAACGATAGTCGGAAAAACCCTTGACGACTTCGGCTTCCACGCGCTGCAGTTGCGATACGATCCAGCGGTCGGCCTGCGAGAAATGCAGATGGCCTTCTGGCCCGCATTCACCACATTGCGCGGGCTGGCCGAAACCGCAGTCATGGCCTTCGCAGTTCATCAGCACGAAGCGCGTGGCATTCCACAGCTTGTTGCAGAAGTTGCGATAGCCTTCGCAGCGCGCGAGGTCAAAATTGACGTTGCGGCCGAGCGTGGCCATCGACGCCATCGTGAAGCGCAGCGCGTCGGTGCCGAACGCCGGAATGCCGTCCGGAAACTCCTTGCGGGTCTTCTTCTCGATCGACGCGGCCAGCTTCGGATTCATCAGGCCGGTGGTGCGCTTCGCGACGAGCGCGTCGAGGTCGATGCCATCGACGATGTCGATCGGGTCGAGCGTGTTGCCCTTGCTCTTCGACATCTTCTGGCCTTCGGCGTCGCGCACCAGGCCGTGCATATAGACCGTTTCGAACGGCACCTTGCCCGTGAAGTGCGTGGTCATCATGACCATGCGCGCGACCCAGAAGAAGATGATGTCGAAGCCGGTGACGAGCACCGACGACGGCATGAAGTGCTTCAGCTCTTCCGTCTGGTTCGGCCAGCCGAGCGACGAAAACGGCACGAGAGCCGACGAGAACCACGTGTCGAGCACGTCTTCGTCTCGCTTCAATGCGCCCATGTAGCCGGCCGCGACGGCCTTCGCGCGCGCGTCTTCCTCGGTCTTGGCGACGAACACTTCGCCGTTCTCGCCGTACCACGCCGGAATCTGATGACCCCACCACAACTGACGCGAGATGCACCAGTCCTGGATGTTTTCGAGCCACTGGTAGTACGTGGTGGTCCAGTTTTCCGGCACGAACCTGATCTGGCCGTTGCGCACGACGTCGAGCGCGGTCTCGGTGATCGACTTGCCCGGATTGAACGTGCCTTCGGGCGCCGGCTTGCTCATCGCGACGAACCACTGGTCGGTCAGCATCGGCTCGATCACGACGCCGGTGCGGTCGCCGCGCGGCACCATCAGCTTGTGCGGCTTCACCGATTCGAGCATGCCGAGCGCCTCGAGATCGGCGACCACCAGCTTGCGGGCTTCGAAACGGTCGAGGCCGCGGTACTTTTCGGGCGCGTTGCCGTTGATCTTCGCGTCGAGCGTGAGGATTTCGATTTGCGGCAGCTTGTGGCGCAGGCCGACCTGATAATCGTTGAAATCATGCGCGGGCGTGACCTTGACGACGCCGGTGCCGAATTCGCGGTCGACGTAATCGTCGGCGATGATCGGCACTTCGCGGTTCGACAGCGGCAGCGTGACGGTCTGGCCGATCAGGTGGGCGTAGCGCTCGTCTTCCGGATGCACCATGACGGCGGTGTCGCCGAGCATGGTTTCCGGACGGGTCGTGGCGACGGTCAGATGGCCCGAGCCGTCGGTCAACGGATACTGGATGTGCCACAGGTGGCCGTTTTCTTCCTCGCTGACCACTTCGAGGTCGGATACGGCGGTGAGCAGCACCGGGTCCCAGTTCACGAGGCGCTTGCCGCGATAGATCAGGCCCTGTTCATACAGACGCACGAACACGTCGCGCACGGTGGCCGACGTCTTGTCGTCCATCGTGAAGTATTCGCGCGACCAGTCGATCGATGCACCGAGACGACGCACCTGATTCGTGATCGTGGAGCCGGATTGCTGCTTCCACTCCCACACGCGCTCGACGAACTTCTCGCGGCCGAGGTCGTGGCGCGACACGCCCTGCGCGTCGAGCTGGCGTTCGACGACGATCTGCGTGGCGATGCCCGCGTGGTCGGTGCCCGGCACCCACAGCGTGTTCTCGCCGAGCATGCGGTGATAGCGGGTCAGGCCGTCCATGATGGTCTGGTTGAACGCGTGGCCCATGTGCAGCGTGCCCGTGACGTTCGGCGGCGGCAACTGGATCGAGAAATCCTTGCGGTTCGCGTCGAAGGAGGGCGCGGCGTAGGCGCGCTTTTCCCATTCAGGGCCCCAGTGGGCTTCGATGGTGTGGGGTTCGAAGCTTTTTGCAAGCGTCGAGGTCGGGTCGCTTGGGGTGTCGCTTGGGGTGTCGCTCATGTTTCTGTTAAAGGCAGGATTTTGGAGGCGGGGAAGGGTTGATTATAGCTGGGGAGGGTTTTTTGCCGGCTGGCGGCTTTCGTTGTTCTGGACTTGTTGGCCTTTCCTTGCTTTGTTATCGGTCTATTAGCGTTGCCCCTGTGCGGGGCGGCACCTACTTTCTTTGCTGCTGCAAAGAAAGTAGGCAAAGAAGACAGCTCAAACCGCCAGCTCATAAGCGGGTCCCCTGGCTTGGAAGGGGTAGTGGTGCATCTGGAGTCGGTGCCCCCGCACATTCCACCCTGATGACAAAGCCGTCATCCGCTCCCACTCCGCACTGCGTGCGTCGCGGACGGGTCTGCCAGGAGAACCGACCGATGGTTTTGGAACGGGGCTTCGGCGCGCGCAGCGCCGCCGGAAGAATGACTGCGTTGTCACTGGCGCCGAATGTTCGGGAGCACGGATTCCAGATGCACCACTGCCGCCTGCGGACCAGGGGACCCGCTTAAGAGTTTGCGGTGTAAAGCTGTCTTCTTTGCCTACTTTCTTTGCTGCTGCAAAGAAAGTAGGTGCCGCCCCGCACAGGGGCAACGCTAATAGACCGATAACAAAGCAAGGAAAGGCCAACAAGTCCAGAACAACGAAAAAACCCCACGCATATCCAGAAGAACGAAAAAAACCAAAAAAGCGTCGCCCCCGCCGGGGCATATAATGTCCCCCGAACTGCGCCACCGCGAAAAAATGCCCGACCTCCTCTCCAATCTAAACCCCGAACAACACGCCGCCGTAACGCTCCCGAATGAGCCCGCCCTGATCCTGGCGGGCGCGGGGAGCGGCAAAACCCGCGTCCTGATCACCCGCATCGCGTGGCTGATCCAGCAAGGCCTCGCGTCCCCCGCGACCGTCCTCGCGGTGACCTTCACCAACAAAGCCGCCCGCGAAATGATGGCGCGCCTGTCGGCGCTATTGCCGATCGACACGCGCGGCATGTGGATCGGCACGTTCCACGGCCTGTGCAACCGCATGCTGCGCGCGCATCACCGCGACGCCGGGCTGCCCGCCACGTTCCAGATTCTCGATACCGCGGACCAACTGTCGGCGATCAAGCGCCTGATGAAGGGCCTCAACATCGACGATGAAAAGTACCCGGCGAAAAATCTCCAGTACTTCATCAACAACGCAAAAGAGCAGGGCCTGCGCCCCAAAGACGTCGACGCCACCGACAACTTCAACCGCAAGTTCGTCGAGCTCTACGAAGCCTATGACCAGCAATGCCAGCGCGAAGGCGTCGTCGACTTCCCCGAACTGCTGCTGCGCTGCTACGAACTGCTCGCGCACAATCCGCCGCTGCGCGCGCATTACCAGGCGCGCTTCAGGCACATCCTGGTGGACGAGTTTCAGGACACCAACAAGCTGCAATACGCGTGGCTCAAGCTGCTCGCGGGTCAGCACAACGCGATCTTCGCGGTCGGCGACGACGACCAGTCGATCTACGCGTTCCGCGGCGCGAACGTCGGCAACATGCGCGACTTCGAGCACGAGTTCAACGTGCGCAATCTGATCAAGCTCGAGCAGAACTATCGCTCGCACGGCCATATTCTCGATGCCGCGAACCAGCTGATCGCGAACAACTCGCGGCGCCTCGGCAAGAATCTGCGCACCGATGCGGGGCACGGCGAACCGGTGCGCGTGTACGAATCGGCGAGCGATTCGCAGGAAGCCGGCTGGATCGTCGAAGAGATCCGCGCGCTGATCAACACCGGCCTGTCGCGCAGCGAAATCGCGGTGCTCTACCGCAGCAATGCGCAGTCGCGCACGATCGAGCACACGCTCGTCAACGCGGGCATCGCGTATCGCGTGTATGGCGGCCTGCGCTTTTTCGAACGTCAGGAAGTCAAGCACGCGCTCGCATACCTGCGCCTGATCGACAACCCGAACGACGACACCGCGTTCGGCCGCGTCGTCAATTTCCCCACGCGCGGCATCGGCGCGCGTTCGATCGAACAGCTCGCCGACGCCGCGCGTCTGTACAATTGCTCGATGGCCGCGGCGATTCCGTACGTCGCGGGCAAGGCGGGATCGAGCCTCGCCGCGTTCGCGAACCTGATCGGCAAGATGCGCGCCGACACGCAGCAGATGAGTCTCCCCGAGACCGTCGAGTACGTGGTCCGCGCGAGCGGTCTCGCGGACTTCTATCAGAACGAGCGCGAGGGCCAGGAGCGGCTCGAAAACTTGCAGGAACTCGTCAACGCGGCCGCCGCGTTCGTCAGCGAGGAAGGCTACGGGCTCGATACGCCCGCCCGCTCGATTCCGCTGCGCCCAGGAGCCAGCGCCGCGCCCGAACTCGCGGTCGCGACCGACGATCCGAACACGGTGGTCCTCGACGCGCCGGGCATCGCCGATCCGGCGCAAAACCCAGACACGATGACGCCGTTGGCGGGTTTCCTGTCGCACGCGTCGCTCGAAGCGGGTGATAACCAGGCGCAGGCCGGCCAGGAAGCGGTGCAGCTGATGACGGTGCACGCGGCAAAGGGGCTCGAATTTACCGCGGTGTTCATCACCGGTCTCGAAGAAGGGCTGTTCCCGCACGAGAACAGCGCGATGGAAACCGATGGCCTCGAAGAAGAGCGGCGCCTGATGTACGTCGCGATCACGCGCGCGAAGGAGCGGCTGTACCTGTCGTTCGCGCAAAGCCGGATGCTGCACGGCCAGACCCGCTACAACATCCGCTCGCGCTTCTTCGACGAATTGCCGCAGGAAACGCTGAAGTGGCTCACGCCGAAGGTCGAGGCGGGCTCGCGCTGGGGCGGCCGCTCGGACAACGCCGGCTACGGGCGCGACTGGTTCGCGCGGCCGGGCTACGGCGGCGGTTCGGCGGCGGTGGCCTCCGCGCCGGCGCCCGCGTTCGCGAACGAGCAGCGCGCGGCCGAAACGGGCTTCCGGGTCGGCCAGCAGGTGTTCCACACGAAGTTCGGCGAAGGCACGATCACCGCGCTCGAAGGCAGCGGCACCGACGCGAAGGCGCAGGTCCGCTTCAAGCGGCACGGCGAGAAGTGGCTGGCGCTCGCGGTGGCTAAATTGCAGGCGGTCGAGTGAGCGCGCCCTTGAACACGAGCCACGAAGTGCGGCGGCCGCTCGGCATCCTGGCCGCGTTGCCGCAGGAACTCGGCGACCTGATCGAGGCGATGCGCGCCGAGTCCGGCGTGCGCACGCTCACGCACGGCCAGCGCGATTACCACGTCGGCACCGTGCACGGCACGACGTGCGTCGTCACGCTTGCGCGCGTCGGCAAGGTCGCGGCGGCCGCGACGGTCAGCGCGCTGATTCACGCGTTCGATGTCGAAGCCATTGTGTTCACCGGCGTTGCGGGGGGTGTCGGCGGCGACGTGCATGTCGGCGATATCGTCGTCGCGAGTACGCTGATGCAGCACGATATCGACGCATCGCCGCTGTTTCCGCGCTTCGAGGTACCGCTGCTCGGCATGTCGCGCTTTGCCGCCGATGCGGCGCTCGCCGACCGTCTCACCGCCGCATGCGAACAGTTCGTCGCCGAGGAAGGCGCGGCCTGCGCGGCCCGGTTCGGCACGCGCGAGCCGCGCGTGCATCGCGGCTTGATCGTCAGCGGCGATCAGTTCGTCGCCAGCGCGGCGGCCGTCGCGGCGTTGCGCGACGCGCTGCCCGACGCGCTCGCGGTCGAGATGGAAGGCGCGGCGATCGCGCAGGTCTGCTACGAGTACGGCGTGCCGTGCGCGGTCGTGCGCACGATCTCCGATACCGCCGACGACCACGCGCCGGGATCGTTCATGTCGTTCCTGAGGGGAATCGCGGGCACGTATTCGAACGCGATCCTCGCGCGCTTTCTCGGCACGCAGCACACCGCGAGCTGAGCGCCGCCTGTTCGTCGGCTGATTCGCCCGCTTATTTCTTGCCGCCGGCGTCGAGCGCGTCGCGCACGTGTTGCAGCGCGGCCGGATCTTCGATCGTCGGCAGATCGCCCGGCTCGCGCCCTTCGGCGAGTGCGGCGATCGCGCGGCGCAACAGCTTGCCGGAGCGCGTCTTCGGCAGCATCGATACCATCACCACGCGCGCGGGCCGCGCAATCGAGCCCAAATGGCGGTCGACCGTCATCGTCAGCTCGGCTGCGAGCCGCGCGCGCTCGCTCGGGTCGACTTCGGCTTGCGCGCCGCGCAGCACCACGAAGGCCATCGCCGCCTGACCCTTGACCGGATCGGTCACGCCGACCACCGCAACTTCCGCGACGGCCGCGTGGCTCGACAGCGCCTCCTCGATTTCGCGCGTGCCGAGGCGATGGCCCGCGACGTTGATCACGTCGTCGGTGCGGCCGAGGATCGTCACGTAGCCGTCCTCGTCTTGCACGCCCCAGTCGAACGTCGAATAGACCTGCTGGTTCGGCACGCTCGACCAGTAGGTGCTGACGAAGCGTTTGTCGTCGCGCCACACCGTCGACATGCAGCCCGGCGGCAGCGGATAGTCGAGCGTCAGCACGCCTTTTTCGCCGACCGCGCAGGGCTCGCCGGTCAGCTCGTCGCGCACGGTCAGGCGATAGCCGACCGAGGGCACGCCCGGCGAGCCGAGCTTGGTCGGCAGTGCCTCGATGCCGCGCGGAATCGCGAGCATCGGCCAGCCGGTTTCGGTCTGCCAGTAGTTGTCGATCACCGGTTTGTTCAGCGCGTTCGTGATCCACGCGGCGGTCGGTTCGTCGAGCGGTTCGCCGGCGAGAAACAGCGTGCGCAGGCTCGACAGATCGGCTGCCTTCATCAGCGCCGGGTCCTGCTTCTTCAGCACGCGTATCGCGGTCGGCGCGGTGAACATCAGGTTGATCCTGTGCTGCTCGACGAGCCGCCACCAGATTCCGCCATCCGGGCGAATCGGCGTGCCCTCGTACATCACGGTGGTCAGCCCCGCGATTAGCGGCGCGTACACGATATAGCTGTGGCCGACCACCCAGCCGACGTCGGACGCGGTGAACATCGTATCGCCGGGCTTGCCCTCGAAGATGTATTCCATCGATGCCGCGAGCGCGACCGCATAGCCGCCGACATCGCGCTGCACGCCCTTCGGCTTGCCGGTCGTGCCCGACGTGTACAGCACGTACGACGGCTCGTTCGATTCGAGCCATTCGCACGGCACATGCGCGTCGTAGAACCGCTCGCGCAGCGGCTCGTAGGCGACCAGGTAGGGTGCGTTCAGGCGTTCGGGTGCGAGCTGCCGGTCGATCAGCAGCACGTGCGGCGTCTTGTGCATGGCGCGCGCGAGCGCTTCGTCGACGAGCGGCGTGTAGTCGACCACTTTGCCGCCGCGCGCGCCGGCGTCGGCGGTCACGATCAGCACCGGCTTCGCGTCGTCGATACGCGCGGCGAGGTTCGGCGCCGCGAAGCCGCCGAACACGACCGAGTGGATCGCACCGAGGCGCGCGCACGCGAGCATCGCGAACAGCGCCTCGGGGATCATCGGCAGATAGATCAGCACGACGTCGCTGCGCTTCACGCCGAGCGAGCGCATGACCGCGGCCATCCGGTTGATTTCGGCGTACAGCTCGGCATACGTGTAGCGCCGCTCGATGCCGGTTTCGGTCGATACGTAGACCAGCGCATTTTGCTGCGCGCGCTCGGGCAGATGGCGGTCGACCGCGTTATGGCAGAGGTTCGTACGGCCGCCGACGAACCAGCGCGCGAACGGCGGCTTCGAGCGGTCGAGCACGGTGCCGAATGGAGTGTGCCAGTGAATGCGCTGTGCTTCTTCGCGCCAGAAGGCTTCGGGGTTGTCGATCGAGCGGCGGTGGAAATCGCGGTAGCGGGTCATCGGCGGCGATCCTCGTGCGGGGGGACGCAGGAAAGCGTGCAAATTGTGCGCCTGGGGCGGCGTGGGTTATCGGCACAAGCATAGCCACGGACGAGGGGGCGGGCAAGCAGTTCGAGACGAGGGCGAAGGGCAACAGAAAAACGTCGTTCCTCGTCAATTCATCCGTCGCCCATTTCTTCTTTTTTCACTGCCAGGTAGGGTATAGGCGGCTAGCATGACACATCTATTTTTTGTTCCAGATATTGAGGTTTGCATGTCCGATCGATACTCGTCCGAGCGCAGTGACGTTGTCCGTCTTTTTGCTGGCGTCGTTGTACCTGCCCTCGTCATCGTCATCGCGGTTGTTGCGTTCAACGTGGTCAACCTGAACGAAGCGTATGGCAGCGGTGAGCCCTATTTTTCTCGCACGACGAATATGGATAAGTGGAGCGATCCTTTACCGGTTCTGGCTGTCGTCGACAGTGTTGTGGTCGTCGTGGTTGCTGGGGGTTTTTTTCTGTGGAGACGGACGCGGGTCTAAGGCGATGTCGTTAATTTTGCGGTGTTGGCCTTTCCTTGCTTTGTTGTCGGTCTATTAGCGGTGCCCCTGTGCGGGGCGGCACCTACTTTCTTTGCTGCTGCAAAGAAAGTAGGCAAAGAAGACAGCTCAAACCGCCAACTCATAAGCGGGTCCCTCGGTCTGCGTGAGGTAGTGGTGCATCTGGAGTCGGTGCCCCCGCACATTCCACCATGGTGACAAAGCCGTCATCCGCTCCCACTCCGCACTGCGTGCGTCGCGGACGTGTCTGCCAGGCAAACCAATGGTGTCGCCCGCGCAGCGGGGGCCGTCGGCTGCGCCTCGGCGATGCGCCGAAACAACGGGTGGTTTGGGAACGGGGCTTCGGGGCGCGTAGCGCCGCCGGAAGAATGACTGCGTTGTCACTAGCGCCGAATGTGCAGGAGCACGGATTCCAGATGCACCACTACCCCTTCCAAGCCAAGGGACCCGCTTATGAGCTGGCGGTTTAAAGCTGTCTTCTTTGCCTACTTTCTTTGCAGCAGCAAAGTAGGTGCCGCCCCGCACAGGGGCAACGCCAATAGACCGATAACAAAGCAAGGAAAGGCCAACACCCTAAGACCAAGACAACAACCCCAAGCCCCCGCAAACATCAACCCCTACCGCGCTTCCCCTCAACATCCGGCAGCAGCACGGTGAGCACCCCAATCAACGGCAAAAACGAGCAAACCTTATAAACAAACCCAATACTCGTAGCATCAGCAAGCTGCCCGAGCACCGCAGCCCCCACCCCGCCAAGCCCAAACGCAAATCCAAAAAACAACCCCGCCACCATCCCAACCTTCCCAGGAATCAACTCCTGCGCATAAACAAGAATCGCCGAGAACGCCGACGCAAGCACCACGCCGATCACAATAGTCAGCACACCAGTCCAGAACAGATTCGCATACGGCAGCAACAGCGTGAACGGCGCGACGCCAAGAATCGACACCCAGATCACGTACTTGCGCCCGATCCTGTCCCCGATCGGCCCGCCGATCACCGTGCCCGCCGCGACCGCCGCGAGGAACACGAACAGATGGATCTGCGCGGCCTGCACCGACAGATGGAACTTGTCGATCAGATAGAACGTGAAGTAGCTGTTAATGCTCGCAAGGTAGAAGTATTTGGAAAACACCAGCAGCACCAGCACGCTCATCGCCAGCATGACCTTGTTGCGCGGCAGCGCCGCATGCGCAATCTGGCCGCGCGCCTTCCTGACCGACGGATGACGCTTGTACCAGCGGCCGATCTGCGTGAGCACGACGATCGCGACGAGCGCAGCGGCCGAGAACCACGCGATGCTGCGCTGGCCGTGCGGAATCACGATCAGCGCGGCAAGCAGCGGCCCGAGCGAGGAGCCCGCATTGCCGCCGACCTGAAACAGTGACTGCGCGAGACCGTGACGGCCGCCCGACGCCATCCGCGCGACCCGCGACGATTCCGGATGGAACACCGACGACCCGCAGCCGACTAGCGCCGCGGCGACCAGCAGCACGCCGAAGTTCGGCGCGACCGACAGCAGCAACAGGCCGGCCAGCGTGAAGCCCATGCCGACCGGCAGCGAGTACGGCTTCGGATGCTTGTCGGTATAGCTGCCGACGAGCGGCTGCAGCAGCGACGCGGTGATCTGGTAGGTCAGCGTGATCAGACCGATCTGCCCGAACGACAACGAGAAGTTGTCCTTGAACATCGGATAGATCGCGAGGATCAGCGACTGGATCATGTCGTTGAGCAGATGCGAAAAGCTGATCGCACCGAGCACGGAATACGCCGTGCGCTGGACCTTGGCGGCCGCCGGCGCGGCGGCGAGGGCGATTTTATCGAGGCTCGTTTCCATACGCTAGAAGAAAAAGATCAGGCAAACGGTGAGATGAAAAATCGACGCTGAGCCGTTGGGGCAGCGCGCTTTCCAGGCGTGCTTCAAAGGCACGGTTCGAAGCCGCGTTTCGCGAAGCTCCGCAGCGTTTCGTCGCGGCAACCGGCGTTTTCAGTATTTAGCGGAAGTTTAATGTGGCCGGAGCGAAATGTGAGGACAACTTTTGTCGCGAATCGGACACGGGCCGGATGGCTAACGATCTGCTTCGACCCGTCGACCGACTATTGGCGGTTTTTTGTCTACGGTATAAAGCGCTCGCGACTGCGCGGCTCACGAAGCGGCGCGTCGAGCATGGGACCGGGAACGGCAAGCGGCGCACGACCCGCCGCAGTCTGATCGCGCGACGCTCAAGATCGCGCACCAGGTTGCCGTAGACCCGGAGAGACAAGCGGGAACGCCGGAACCGACCTTTCCGGCGCGTCGACACGTGGGGATTGGGACAATGAAAGCAGTGGCACACAGCGCAGCGGCAACCAGGTTCAACGGCCTGTCGGTGAAGGCGACGCTGCGCCTCGCGTTCGCGATCCTGCTCGCCGGCACGCTGCTGATCGGCGTGTTTTCGCTGCTGCAGATCGGCCGGCTGAACGCGTCCGCGCAATCGATCTACGACCAGGGCCACGTCGCGAGCCGCGCCGCCGAGGAAGCGCGCGGCCACATGCTGCGCGCGAGCCGCGCGCAAAAGATGCTGCTGACCGCGACCACCGCGAAGGAGCGCGACGAACTCGGCGCCGACATCGAGCGCGGCCTTGCCGGTCTCAACGCGCAACTGCGCACGCTGCAGCAGTATGTCGATACGTCGGACGCGAAAGCGGTCGGCGAGCAGAAGGCCTTCGCCGTGGCGGTCGCGGCATGGAGCAACCATCTGCGCGACTTCGTCACGCTCGTGAAAGCGCAGCCGCTCGATCTGTCGCAGATGAACTGGCAGGTCGGCACGCAGGACGTGTCGCTGCTCGTCGAGACCGGCAAGCTCGAAAAGCTCGTCGACGAACTCGTCGCGCAGCGCGGCACCGCCGCGAAGGCAACGATCGACGCGTCCGGCTTCATCTACCGTTCGTCCTTCGTGATGATCGCGGTGATGACGCTTGCGCTGATCGTGCTCGCGTTCGGCATCGCCGCGTGGGTCGTGCGGCGGCTTACCGCGCAGCTCGGCGGCGAGCCCGCGTACGCGAAGGAGATCGCGCGCCGCATCGCCGCGGGCGATCTGTCGAACCGCATCGCGCTCGGCGGCAAGGACCGTGCGAGCATGCTATTCGCGCTGTCCGACATGCAAAGCGGACTCGCGACGACGGTCGCCGACATCGCGTCGAGCGCCGATGCGATCGCGACCGCCTCCGGGCAGATTTCGATGGGCTATCTCGATCTGTCGCAGCGTACCGAGCAGCAGGCGCTCGCGCTCGAGCGCACAGCGAGCAGCATGGAGCAGCTGACCTCGACGGTGCGTCAGAACGCCGACAACGCGAAGCAGGCGAGCACGCTGGCGAACAACGCGTCGGCGATCGCCGAGCAAGGCGGTACGGTCGTGAGCCGCGTGGTCGCGACGATGAACGACATCAACGACAGCGCGCGCAGCATCGGCGACATCATCGGCGTGATCGAGGGGATCGCGTTCCAGACCAACATTCTCGCGTTGAACGCGGCCGTCGAGGCGGCACGCGCGGGCGAGGATGGACGCGGCTTTTCGGTCGTCGCGGCGGAAGTGCGCAACCTCGCGCAGCGCAGCGCGGCGGCCGCGAAGGAGATCAAGGGCTTGATCCAGACCTCGGTCGAGCGCGTCGCCAACGGCTCGACGCTCGCCGCGGACGCCGGTCAGACGATGGACGAAATCGTGAAGGCTGTGAAGCGCGTCACCGACATCATGGGCGAGATTTCGGCGGCGTCGTCCCAGCAGAGCGCCGGTATCGAGGCGATCAATCTCGCGGTCACGCAGATGGACGCGGGCACGCAGCAGAACGCCGCGCTGGTGGAGGAGGCCACCGCCGCGGCCCGCTCGCTCGACGATCAGGCGCGCGGGCTGAAGGCGATGGTCGGGCAGTTCAGGCTGTAAAAAGCGGCGCGGACGTCAACCCGCGCTGGCCGACCCGGCGCTGGACCCCGAGCCCGGCCGCACGATCACCGTGCAGGTCGTGCCCGCCGCCAACATCACGTCGGCGGGCACCGAGTCGATCTTCACGCGCACCGGCACGCGCTGCGCGAGGCGCACCCAGTTGAAGGTCGGATTCACGTCCGCGAGCAGCTCGTGGCTTTGCGGATTGTCGCGGTCGTAGATGCCGCGCGAGATGCTCTCCACATGGCCCTGCAGCGTGCCGCCGCTCATCAGGCGCACTTCGGCCTGATCGCCGACGCGCACGTGCGGCAGCTTGGTTTCTTCGAAGTAGCCATACACCCAGAACGAGTGACTGTCGACGATCGCGAGCTTCGCGGCGCCGGCGCTCGCATAGTCGCCGCGGAACACCGACAGGTTCGTCACGTAGCCGTCGACCGGCGACACGACGCGGGTGCGCTCGAGGTTCAGCTTCGCGGCATCGAGCGCGGCGAGCGCCTGCTGATAGGCGGCATCGGCGGCGGACGCGGTATGCGTCGCGTTTTCGCGGCTTTCCTTCGACACCACCTGCGAATCCATATCGGCACGACGTTGCGCGTCGTCGCGCTTCATCTGCAATTCGGCCTTGCGCGCGGCAACGGCGGCCTGCGCCTGCTCGACCGCGATCTGATAGTGCGACGGATCGATCTGCATCAGCAGGTCGCCCTTCTTCACGAACTGGTTGTCCTTGACCGGCAGAGCGACGATTGCGCCCGACACGTCCGGCGCGACGTTGACGATCTCGGCGCGCACGCGGCCGTCGCGGGTCCACGGTTCGTCCATGTAATGGACCCACAGCACGCGCCCAATCAGGATCGCGACGATGAAAATGACGGCTGTCGCGATGAAGCCCACAAGATTTCGGATGGTCATGTTTCGACTCTGATCAACGATAAACGGCGAGGCCGAGAAGGCCGCACACGGACACGAGCAAGCTGGCCCGGAACAGGGAGGGGTGCCACACGACGCGATACAGGCCGGTATAGGCGATCACGCGATCGACGAGCCAGGTCAGCGCGGCGCCCGCGATGAACAGCAGCACAATGGCCGGCACATAGGCATCGAGCACGGCGATATCACGCGGCATGAGGAGCTCCTTCTTCTGATGCGTCCGCGCGCGCGCCGATCGCCGAGGCGAGCGGCGACTGCGGATCGAGCAGCGCGGTACGGATGAAATGCAGTTGACTGAGGATGCGCAGCAGTTGATGGCGTTCTTCGCGCGATGACGTGAAGCCGGCCATCGTCTGCTGCACTTGCGCGATTGCATCGGCGGTCGCCGCGAGCGCGCGCTCGAAGTGCCGTTGCCGCGGCCGCTCGAACAGTGCGGCGAGCGCATCGCGCAGCGCGCGCAGCGCGACGCGCCACGGTGCCGCTTTGTGGTAGCGCGGCTCGTTGGGCAGCGTCGCGATTTCGCGGCGCAGGTCGATCACCGCGTTGCCGACCTCCAACACCGAAAACAGCCAGCGCAGCGTGTCGCGCTTCGTTTCGGGCTCGTTCTGCGACAGCGCGTTGATCTGGAACATCAGATCGCGCGCGCCGCTTTCGAAGCGCGAGCGCACGCGTGCCAGACTCGCGCGGCCGGCCAGCACCACCTGGCGGCGCAGGTCGACGAGCAGGCGGTTGCGCAGCCACGGCGTCGACGGCGGCAGCAGCACCGCGAACGCGATCGACGACACCAGCATCGACAGCACCAGCGCGAGCGCGTCGTTCATGAACGCGCTCGGGTCGTAGTGAACCACGTTGTCGGGGCCGGCGAGGAAGCAGAAGAAGATGCAGTAGCCGACGCCGTAGCCCGCGAGCGTCGGACGCGTGGTCATCAACACGCCGAGCAGCAGGAACGGCGTGAGCGCGACGCACAACATCACGAAGCCGTCGATGTGCGGATACACGCCGAACATCGCGATCATGCCCATCAGCGTCGCGAGCACGGTGCCGCCGGCCATCTGGAACGCGGTGCGCTTCGGATCCGGCGACGCCGACGCGAGCGCACACACGGCCGCCGCGTCAAGCGTCAGCGTCGAGCCGCTCGGCCACGCGGTGGCGATCCAGAACGCCCCGAGCACCATCATCACGATGGCCGCGCGCAGGCCCGCGACGCCGGCCGCGATCGCGTTGGTTTTCGGCTCGTAGCGCTCGATCCAGCGTTCGCGCGCGTGCGTGTCGACGGCGAGCGACGCGTAGGTCGCCGCGTACGCATGCAGGTCGTCGATGAAGCGGTACAGCAGCTCGGCGGCCGTGTCGAAATCGAGCAACGGCGCGTCGGGGTGCGTTTCGAGCTCGTCGCGCGTTGCGCGCACGCGTTTGGGCAACTCGCTTCTGTAGGTGTCGAGCTGGGCCGCGGCGTGCGCGGCGTCGGCCGCGCTCAGCACCGGCTCGCCCGACTTCGCGAGCAACGGCGCGATCTCCTTGAAGTACGGTTCGAGCGCGGCGATCGCGATCGCCGCGCCGTGCGTGCCGCTGTCGCGCAGACGGTTCATCAGCTGATGCAGCGCGTGAAAGCGCGTCGACGCGGTCATGAACTCGCTGTTTAGACGCGCGAGGCGCCCGCCGCGCATCCGCGATTCGGGGCCTTCGAACACGGCGATGCTGCGCGCGGCCTCGAAGCCGACGATGTCGGCGACGAAGCGCGCATTGGTCGCCTCGATCTGCGCGCGGTCGTTGCGCCCGGCAAGCGATGCCGACACGTACTCGACGAACGCCGAGAAGCGCGCACGCACGGTGCCGCGCATCTGCAGGCCGGCGAACTGCGGAAACACGAGGCCGCTGACCGCGCCCGCGCAGATGATACCGATCACCACTTCCGCGACCCGCGTGAGCGCGCTCAGGAATGCGCCGTCCGGATGCTGCGAAGCGGGGATGCCGATCAGCGCGGCCGTGTAGCCCGCCAGCACGAAGCCGTACGAACGGAAGTTGCGATTGCGCGCGGCGCCGGCGGTGCAGATGCCGACCCAGATCGCGGTCGTGACGAGGAACAGCTCGGGCTGCTGCGCGAACAGTCCGATCAGCGCGAGCATCACGACGAGACCGACCAGCGTGCCGCAGATCCGATAGAAGCTCTTCGCGAACACTGCGCCGCTTTGCGGCTGCATCACGATGAACACGGTGGTCATCGCGGTGCGCGGCTGCGGCAGATCGAGCTTCATCGCGATGCCGAGCGCGAGGAAGCATGCGGCGAGCGACTTGAACAGATAGATCCATACGAGGCCGTCGGTGCGCGCCCAGTGGGCGGCGGCTTCGTAGAGCGCGGCGAGCGAGGCGGGGCGCGCGCTCGACGGGGAGGGCGAGGAGGACATGGCCTTCCTTACTCGGACGTGGGCGCGTTCGGGGCGCGCGAGGCGGTGGTGGCGGCGGTGATGGCTGCGTTGGTCTTGGCGTTGACGTTCGCATCCGCTGTTGCCGTGTCGCTACTCGCCGCGCCGCTCTTGCTCTCGCCGCTGCCCTTGCCATGCGCCGGCAACGTTTCGTTATCCCGCGGACCGTTGGCCGGATCGTCGAGACCGCCGCCGAGCGCCGTCATCAACGACGCATGCGCGCCGAGCCGCTCGGCCTGCACTTTGGCGACGCCTTCCTGCGCGCGCAGCAACTGGTTTTGCGCGACCAGCACGTTCAGATAGTCGGTCAAGCCGCGCCGGTAGCCTTCGCGCGACAGTTCGTAGTTCCGCCGCGCGGCGGCGACCGAGCGGTCGGCGTCGTCGGCCTGAGTGGTCAGCGAACGGATGCGGATCAGCTGGTCGGAGATGTCCTTCAGCGCGCCCACGATCGACTGGTTGTAGCGCTCGACGGCCTCGTCGTAGCCCGCCGACGCCGCGCCGAGCTGCGAGCGCAGCCGGCCGCCGTCGAAGATCGGCAGCGTCAGCGCGGGACCCACGCTCCAGCTATGCGACGGACTCTTCAGGAACTGGAACAGCGGCCCCATCGCCGCATAGCCGCCGATCGACGCCAGCAGATTGATGTCCGGATAGAACCCGGCCTTGGCGACGTCGATGCCGCGCGCCTGCGCGGCGACCGTCCAGCGCGCCGCGACCACGTCGGGGCGGTGGCCGATCAGATCCGCGGGCAGCGCAGCCGGCAGACCAGCGGGCGCGGCGAGCGACAGCGCCGGACGCTGGATCGCGTCGCCGGCGCCCGGACCCTTGCCCGCGAGCGCGGCCAACTGATTGCGGCCGAGCGCGATTTTCTCGTCGATTGCGTCGATCTGACGCTCGTACTCTGGCATCGGCGTTGCGGCCTGGCTCACTTCGAGCTGCGTGCCGATGCCGCCCTTCAGGCGCCGGTTCGCGAGGTCGACGATCTGCTGCTGTTGCTGCAACGTGGCCTTCGCGATGTCGAGCAACGCGTAGTTCAGCGACATCTCGATATAGGTGCGCACGACGTTCGCCTGCAACTCGAGTTGCGCGGCGCGCGCATCGGCGGCGCTGGCGTGCGCGAGGTCGAGCGCGCGCTCGGCGGCGTTCTTGTCCTTGCCCCAGAAATCGAGGTGATACGCGAGGCCGAGCGTGCCGGTGTTGTTCCACGACTGCGCGCCCGCCAGCGGCCCCGGACCGTAGAACACGTTGTCGGCCCACTGCTGGCGCTGAATCGACAGGCTGCCGTTGACTTGCGGCGCGAGCGCCGCGCGCGCGACGCCGGCCATCGACGCCGCTTCGCGCACGCGCGCCTGGGCGACCGCGAGACTGGGATTGCCGGCCTGAGCGTCCGCGATCCAACGGTCCAGCTGCGGATCGTTGTAGGCGCGCCACCAGTCGGCGGCGGGCCACTGCGCATCGGCGTTGGCGGCGCGGATTGCGTTGCCCGCATCGAGCGACGCAGGATTGATCGTGTGCGTTTGCGGCGCGACGCCTCCGGGACTTGCGCATCCGGCGATTGTTAATAGGATCGTAAGAACCGCGGCTGCGGCGATCCCTTTGGGTACCGGAGACTGCACGATTTCCTCCAAAATTGACTATAGAAGCTTGTGCGCAATTATATTTTTCGATCGATTGCGGAATAACCGGTAAGGATGCAAGGCATTTTTACGTAACATGACATAATCGCCATTGCTGATCGTGTAACAATCGCTGCCGATTTTCTGAGGATAGGTATGGACACGCTCCAAAACATGCGCGTTTTTGTCCGCGTCGTCGAAGCGGGCAGCTTCACGGGCGCCGCGCAGCACCTGAATACGACGACGGCCTACGCGTCGCGCGCGGTTTCCGATCTGGAAGCGCATCTGCGCACGCGGCTCCTGAACCGGACCACCCGCCGCATCGCGCTGACCGAAGCTGGCGAGCGCTATCTGCAGCGCTGTGAGCAGATTCTTGCGTATGTGGATCAGGCGGAGGCCGAGGCGAGCGACGCGCACGCGCGCCCATCCGGCAAGCTCAAGGTTCACGCTATGACGAGCTTCGGCCAGCATTACGTGGTACCGGCCGTGGGCCGTTACCAGCAGCGCTACCCGGACGTGCATATCGAACTGACGCTCGCGCAGCGCATGCCCGATCTGCTCGACGAAGGCTTCGACGTGTCGCTGACGCTCGCGACCGGCCTGCCGGATTCGGGCCTCGTGTCACAGCGCCTCGGCAGCGCGTTTAGCATTGCGTGCGCGTCGCCGGCTTACCTCGAGCGGCACGGCGTGCCGCAAACGCCTGCGGACCTAGCGCGGCACACCTGCCTGCAGATGGTGACGCCGGTGAATCCGCCGGACAAATGGACCTTCGACAGCCCGAACGGCGAGGAAACCGTCTCGCTCGGCGCGACGACGTTTCAGGTGAACGTGGCCGAGGCGATGGTCGTGGCCGTCTGCCAGGGGATGGGCGTGGCGCTGATTCCGATCTACTCGGCGATCAGCCGTCTGCGCAGCGGCGAGCTGGTGTGGCTGATGCCCGAGTACACCTCGCAGCAGATGAATCTGTATGCGCTGTATCCGTCGCGGCAGTATCTCGACGCGAAGATCCGCACGTGGGTCGAATTCCTGCGCGACGAGTTGCCCTCCACGCTGGCGGCGGATCAGGAAGAGTTGCGGCAGTTCGCGCGGACCTGAGCGCGTGCTTGCCATGCGTTGACGTTCGGCCGGTGCGTGGCGTGACAGCCTGTTACACGCTCGCCGCGCCGCAACATTTCTTTACTTCTCCCGCGCAGTCGATTTGCTAACGTGTCGTTCACGCGCCGCCGCTCTGGCCGGACGCGCTGGATTCGCCACCGTTCGGCACCTCGCAACCACTGAAGGACGACACATCCATGGATACGCACCTGATGATCGGCTTGGCCGTCATGTTTGGTCTGATCGGGGTCGCCGCGTCGCGCGATCTGCTGCGCCGCATCCGCGAACAGCAGCCGCAACTCGTGCCGGTCGAGGTCGAGTCACAGGATGCGCGGCGGCGAGAGCGGTGAGGCGCGGCAGCGGGCTGATCCGATGCAACGGGCTCGCTAGATCTCGACAACCTTGTCCCACGCGAACAGCGGATTTTCCCACTGGCGCGTGCGTCGGTTGAAATAGCCGCGCGGATTGCACACGACGCGCGTGCCGTCCACCACGTAGTCGAACGATGTGTGCGTGTGGCCATGAATCCACAGCGCGACAGGCGCGCGCACCAGCTCCGGCAGATGATTGACGAAGCCCGCGGATACGCGGTCCTCGGCAAAGCGCCCGGCCAGACTCAGCCGATGCGGCGCATGGTGCGTGACCACGATCGTTTGGCCGGCGAACGGCCTCGCAAGCTCGCTTTCGAGCCATGCGCGTGCATGCCGGTGCAGCGCGAGCGAATCTGCGGGCGTGAAGTCGCGCGCGGCGTCGCGCGGGTCGTGCGGCCAGTTCATCTGGATCAACCCGCGATAGTCGAGCATGACCCGGCGCGCGGCGGCGATCGATTCCTCGATCGCATCGGGCGTCGCGCCGTACAGCGCGAAGTCGGTCCACAACGTCGTGCCGAGCACGCGCCAGCGTCCGTGGCTGTCGACGAGCGCGGCGTTGTTCAGCACATGCACGTTGTCGACCTGCGCGGCCGCGTCGAGCATCGCGCTCTCCAGCGCGCCGAACTCACCGTCGTAATACTCGTGATTGCCCGGCACGTAGACGACCGGCACCGCGTCGTCGAACGCCTGCGCGGCCCAGCGCGGGCCGGCCGCATGATTGTGAATGTCGCCCGCCAGCACGACCAGATCCGCCTGAGCATGCGGGATCAGTTCAGGTTCGTCGTTTTCCAGATGCAGATCGGACAGCACGCGAATCTTCACGGACGCGACTCCTGCGAAACGCCTGCGCGCCGGATCGCGGAGGCTTCAGACATTAGCGTAGCACCTTGCCCGGATTCATCAGGTTCAGCGGATCGAGCGCCTGCTTGATCGCGCGCATCATCCGCACTTCGACGTCCTGCTTGTAGTGCGCGGCATCGTCGATCTTCAGCTGGCCGAGTCCATGTTCCGCGCTGATGCTGCCGCGATGCGCGGCCACGCTGTCGTAGACGATCTGGTTGATCGGGCTTTGGTATTCCCGCAGAAACGCCTTCGCGTCGACGCCCTCGGGTGTCTGCACGTTGTAGTGCAGATTGCCGTCGCCGAGATGGCCGAACGTGACCATGCGCGCGCCCGGTGCGGCTTGCGCGATCGCGGCGTCGGTCGCCTCGATGAAATGGCCGATGCGTGAAATCGGCACCGCGATGTCGTGCTTGATGTTAAGCCCTTCCTCGGCCTGCGCGAGCGGAATGTGCTCGCGCAGATTCCAGAACGCGCGCGACTGCGCGAGGTTTTCCGCGACCACGGCGTCTTCGACGAGACCCTGTTCGAGTGCGGTCTCCATCAGCCCCTCGAACAGCGTGCGCGCGTGGACTTCGCTTTCGCTGTCCGACAGTTCGAGCAGCACGACCTGCGCATGCGGTTCGGCGAACGGATAAGGCATCTGCTCGAAATGCCGGCCGACGAGGCGCAGGCAGAAATCCGACATCAGCTCGAAGCCGGTCAACAGCGGCCCGGCGACGCGCTGCGTGAGCGCGAGAAAATCGAGCGCCGCATGCGGCGACGCGAGCGCGGCAAGCGCGGTGACTCGCGCGGCGGGCTGCGGATGCAGCTTCAACACCGCCGCGGTGATCAGGCCGAGCGTACCTTCCGCGCCGATGAACAGGTCGCGCAGATCGTAGCCAGTGTTGTCCTTACGCAGCCCGCGCAGGCCGTCCCATAGTTCGCCTTGCGGCGTCACCACTTCGAGGCCGAGACATAGTTCGCGCGTGTTGCCATAACGCAGTACACCGGTGCCGCCCGCGTTGGTCGACAGATTGCCCCCGATCGTGCAGCTGCCTTCGGCGGCGAGGCTCAGCGCAAACAGACGCCCGGCCGCTTCGGCGTGCTTCTGCACCTCGGCGAGGATCACGCCGGCTTCGACGGTGATCGTGTTGTTGTGCGGATCGATGTCGCGCACGCGATTCAGGCGGCGCAGGCTGATGACCGCCTGCGTGCCGCTCGCGTCGGGTGTCGCGCCGCCCGCGAGGCCGGTGTTGCCGCCCTGCGGCACCAGCGCGACGCGATGTTCGACCGCGAGCTTGACGAGCGCGGCAGCTTCGGCGGATGTGGCCGGAGCGAGCACCGCGCAGGCCGCGCCGGTGTAACGTCCGCGCCAGTCGGTCAGAAAGGGCGCCGTGTCGTGCGGGTCGGTCAGTACGTGAGCCGCGCCGATGGCGTCGCGGCAGGCGGCGAGAAAAGCGGTGTGGGTCATCTGGGTCGATTGGCGGTTTAGGGGCGGGCAGCGTGTCGGGGCTAGGCCGTCAGGCGGGCGGGGTGGGTTCGCTGGTAGCCTGCTTTGCGGCCCGTTTTGCGGCCCGTTTAGCCGCGCGCTTGAACGGCCCGACGTACGCGAGTGCGCAAGCGAAGAAGATCACGGCCAGCGCCGCTTGCAGCCAGCCGAGCCGCGCACTCAAGCCATGGTCGCTCCAGCCGCGCACGACGCCTTCGGCGAAGTACAGCAGGATCAGCATCGAAGCCCATTGCATCGTATAAAGCCGGCGTCGCCACACTCCCGGCAACGCGCAGAGCAGCGGCAACGCCTTCAGCACGAGCAGCGAGCCGCCGGGCCGCAACGGCGCGAGCCACCATTCCCACGCGATCGCAAGCGCGATCATCGCGACCAGCGTGAACGCGGCGACGAGCGCGGCGGCGGCTTTCGGCTGCACGGGCATGGGTTCGTTCACGGCTTGGTACTCATGGCCTTTCGCTCATCGACGCCGCCGTGCGCGCGACGCGAGCACCGAGCGCAATTGCAAGCGTCCGTTCTTCGGCGGAGATGCCTTGGCCGGCCGAGCCCGCCCGCGCGAAATGCGATGCACCGTACGGCGTGCCGCCGGTTTGCGTGGTGGACAATGCGCTCTCGGTGTACGGAATGCCGATGATCAGCATGCCGTGGTGGAGCAGTGGCAGCATCATCGACAGCAGCGTGGATTCCTGGCCGCCGTGCAGGCTGCCGGTCGACGTGAACACGCAGGCCGGCTTGCCCGACAGCGTACCGGATAGCCACTGCGGCGTAGTGCCGTCGAGGAAGTATTTGAGCGCGGCCGCCATATTGCCGAAGCGGGTCGGCGAGCCGAGCGCGAGGCCCGCGCATTCTTCGAGGTCACGCAGTTCGACGTACGGCGGTCCCTCGGCGGGGATGTCCGGCTCGCTCGCTTCGCAGACGGTGGAGACCGCCGGCACGGTGCGCACGCGCGCCTGCATGCCGGGGACGCTATCGACGCCGTGTGCGATCGCCAGCGCGAGCTCGCGCGTGGCGCCGTGACGGCTGTAATAAAGCACGAGAATGTCTTTCATAGGCCTCATCATTGAACGGGTATTATAGGGGTTCGGTCCGTTGCACAGGCCGCTCACAGCCGTTCGGCAAGGTGCCGGGCGGGGTTCCCGCAGTCCCGGTCTGGCGGTTCAGCAAGCAAGGAGGCAGGTTTGTTGGTTAGGGTGCGTTTCGATCTCGACACGCTCAAACGGCTTGCGCAATTCGCCGCGCAACGCATCGGCGAGGACCGGATTCCGCAGGTCGCGGGCAGTCTGACGTTCACGACGATGCTCGCGCTCGTGCCGCTCGCCACCGTCGCGTTTGCGCTGTTCACCGCGTTTCCGATCTTCAGCTCGTTCCAGGCGTCGCTGCAGTTTTTTCTGGCCGACCACCTGATGCCCGCGCAGTTGAACGATCAGATCTTCAAGTATCTGAACCAGTTCGCGTCGAAGGCCAAAGGGCTGACCACGATCGGCATGATCGTGCTGTTCGTCACCGCGGTGATGACGATGATGACCGTCGAGTCCGCGTTCAACGTGATCTGGCGCGTACGCAAGGCGCGGCCCGTCGCGCAGCGCATTCTCGTCTACTGGGCGATCATCACGCTCGGTCCGATCCTGATCGGCGTGAGTCTGTCGATCTCGTCGTATCTGTTCACGCAATCGATGTCGTTCAGTGCCGCGCAGCGCATCACCCCGCTGATCGAATGGGCGCTCGCGAGCGCCTCGCTGCCGTTTACGATGCTCGCGTTCACGATTCTTTACGTTTATCTGCCGAATTGCCGCGTCGAATGGCGCGACGCGGTGGTCGGCGGCGTGATCGCGGCGGTCGCGTTCGAGCTCGCCAAGCGCGGCTTCGGCTACTACGTGCGCCGTATTCCGACCTATACGGCCGTGTATGGCGCGTTCGCCGCGGTGCCGCTGTTCCTGCTGTGGATGTACCTGTGCTGGTTCATCACGCTGACCGGCGCGATGATTGCATCGGCGTTGCCGGCGATTCGCATCGGTCAGTTTCACCGCCCCGTGTTCTACGGCAGCAATCTGTTCGATTCGCTCGAATTGCTCGCGCGGCTGTGCGAAGCGCGCGAGGCCGGCAGGCGCGGCTACACGATGCCCGAGCTTGCGCGCATGCTTCGCCGCGACATGGATACGACGCTGATGCTGTTGCAGCGTCTCGAGGAGATCGAGTGGATCGCGCGGCTGGAGGAGGACCATACCGGCCCGCACTTCGTGTTGCTCGCGAACCCGGCGCAGGTGACCGTGCAGCGGCTGTACGACCTGTTCGTGATCGACCGTGCGGAGCTCACGTATCAGCTCGAACTCGACTCAACGCGGGTGGACAGCGGCATGCTGCTTGCCGCGCTCGACAACGACCAGCTGAAGGTGACGCTCGCCGCGTTGCTCGCCTCGCGCGCGGCGGCAAGGGCGGCGCGACCCGGAGACGGCGAGCGAGCGGCGGCTTCGATGCCGCACCAGGCAGCGTGACAGGGCGGCTCGACTTCGAGCCGCCCCGGTAGAACTACAACGAAATCTTGCCCACGCAGATGTCCTTGAACATCACCCAGTCGCCCATCAGGCTGTAAAACGGATGACGGAAGGTGG
This sequence comes from Paraburkholderia sp. WC7.3g, assembly GCF_050436345.1. Lineage (NCBI taxonomy): Bacteria > Pseudomonadati > Pseudomonadota > Betaproteobacteria > Burkholderiales > Burkholderiaceae > Paraburkholderia > Paraburkholderia sp. WC7.3g. Next base: position 3,273,908 of record NZ_JBNDMA010000002.1, on the reverse strand, counting down.
CCGGCCGGTTCTTTTCGAAGAAGAAATGGCCGACCCACGCGAAGCCATAGCCGCACACCACGGCCGCCGGCAACCATAGCCAGCCGCCGGTGGCGAGCGCCATCGCGAGACAGCCAATCACGCCGAGCGAGCCGACGAAATGCAGCCGCCGCGACACGAGGTTGCGATGCTCGCTCAGGTAGTACGGATAAAACTCCGCGAAGCTCGCGAAGTGATCGGTATGTGCTGTATGAGCCATGACGGCCTCCGGAGGCTGAAAAAGACAGCTTCAATCATTCTCCGGCGATCGCCTGCCTAACGCAACCTGGCCATTCGCGACGCCTTTGCGGCGACCGCCCGCGGACCACCGAGGTGCACGCAGAGCCGCAATCGCACGCCCACTCAACGCGCTTCGTGCGGCGGCCGCGAAGCGAAGCCGTACAGCGCATCGAGCGTCGCGTCGGGTTGCTCGGTCATTAACGCATGGCCCGCATCGAGCGTGACGGTGTCGACCGGCATACCCGCTTGCGCGAGCGCATCGGCAAGCGCTTTCGCCACACGCGGCGGGGTCATTGCGTCGCGCCGGCCGACGATCAGACGCGTTGCGCAACGCACCTGCGCCGCGCGGGCGAGGCCGTCCGCATAGGTGTGGCAGGCGGTGAAATCGGTGTGGAACAGATGCGGTTCACCGCTAGAGGCGACGTGCTCCATCAGCCGCTGGTTCATGCCGTGCAGCCAGAAACCGGGGCCGGGGCAGGACGGCTTCGCGGCGAGCGTCGAATGCGACCACTGGTTGACCATGGCGATCGCCTCGGGCTCGCGATGGAGCGCGGCGTCGAGCAGCGCGTCGGAGACGGTCATCGGCAGCGCGGTCGCGAGCAGCGCAAGATGCGTCGCGCGCTGCGGATAGCGGCCGGCGAAGTCGAGGGCGATCAGCGAGCCCATGCTGTGACCGGCGACGAACGCACGCGTGACGCCCGCGGTGTCGAGCAACGCGGCGAGCCAGTCGGCCAGCGCGGCGATGCTGGCGAGCGCGGGTCCGGCGCTGCGGCGGTGGCCCGGCAGATCCACCGCGAGCACGCCGAAGCCGTGATGCGCAAAGTAGCGGCTTTGCAGCGCCCACACGCTGTGATCGTGTTCGGCGCCGTGAATGAATACCGCTGTCGGCAGGCTCGCATCGAAGGGTTTGCCGCCTGTGTAGGCGTAGGCCGGTTTGCCTTGAACGGTGACGATCATGCGGACTCCGGGCGGGCGGGGGCGCTGGTGCCGGCGGGCGCGGCAGTGGCGGTTTGCTGCGAGGCGCTGGCGTCTGGCGTTTCGGTACGGCTGCCGCCCGCCGGTTGCGCGGCTTTTTGCGCGGCCTTCAGCGCGCGCTTCAGATCGTCGATCAGGTCATCCGGATCTTCGAGACCAATCGACAGACGGATCGTGCCTTCCGCGATACCGGCCGCCGCGAGCGCGGCGGTATCCATGCGGAAATGCGTCGTCGATGCCGGATGGATCACCAGCGAGCGCGCGTCGCCGACGTTCGCGAGATGCGAGAAGAGCGTGAGCGCTTCGATGAAGGCGCGCCCGGCCGCGCGGTCGCCGCGCAGGTTGAAGCTGAACACCGCGCCGGCGCCGCGCGGTAGCAGCCGCCTGGCGAGCGCGTGGTCGGGATGCGTCGGCAACTCGGGATAGGCGACCGATTCGACCGCCGCATGCCCGGCGAGAAATTCGACCACGCGCCGGGTGTTGGCGACGTGACGCTCCATGCGCAACGGCAGCGTCTCGATGCCTTGCAGCAGCTGCCACGCGGCCTGCGGATGCAGGCACGCGCCGAAGTCGCGCAAGCCTTCCCGGCGCGCGCGCAGCAGGAACGGCGCGACGGTGCTTTCCTCGGCGAACACCATGCCGTGGAAACCGTCGTACGGCTCGGTGAATTCGGGAAAGCGGCCGGAAGCCTCGAAGTCGAACGTGCCGCCGTCGACCAGCACGCCGCCGATCGTCGTACCGTGGCCGCCGAGAAACTTGGTCGCCGAGTGGTAGACGAAGTCGGCGCCGTGCTCGAACGGGCGCAGCAGGTAAGGCGTCGTGAAGGTCGAATCGACCAGCAACGGCACCCGGTGCGCGTGCGCGATCTGCGCGAGCGCGGCGATGTCGAGCACATCGAGGCCCGGATTGCCGAGCGTTTCGCCGAATAGCAGGCGCGTGTTGGGGCGCAGCGCGGCGCGCCACGCGGGGAGGTCACCGGCCTTGACGAAGGTCGTCTCGATGCCGAAGCGCCGCAGCGTGTAATGCAGCAGGCTGTGCGAGCCGCCGTACAGCGCGCTCGACGCGACGATGTGCGAGCCTGCGCCCATCAGCGTCGCGATCGCGAGATGCAGCGCGGCCTGGCCGCTCGCGGTGCCGATCGCGCCGGCGCCGTTTTCGAGCGCGGCGACGCGCTCCTCGAACACGGCGACGGTCGGATTCGAGATGCGCGAGTAGACGTGGCCGGCGCGCTCCATGTTGAATAGCGCGGCGGCGTGGTCCGAGTCGCGGAACGAAAACGACGTGGTCTGGTAGATCGGCGTCGCGCGCGCCCCGGTGGCGGGGTCGGGGGCTGCGCCGGCGTGCAGCGCGAGCGTATCGAAACGGTTGGCGGACATCGTGGGCGGCGGGGCCGCGTGCGGCGGCCTCGCGAAAGAACAGGGTGGGCCGGCCATCCTATCATTGGCGCGCGCCGCTTCAAGCGCGGTTTTCCCGTGGGTTTGTACCCGGTTGGTCTATGGCTTCGTGCGGCGTGTGCCGGGAGCGGGGCATGCTCGCTATCTGGAAGTCAGATGAATGGGAGGACCCGGAAGGCCGCCGAGCCTTGGCTGGCGGCCGGCTTTCCTTTTACGGGCCTTTCCGATAGGATCGAAAAAACATTTCATGCACTGCAAGATTGGCGGCATCAGGAGATAGATCATGCGAGTCAGCGACATTCTTAAAGTCAAGGGCAATACCCTTTTTACGGTCACGCCGGAAACCACACTGCATGACGCCGTCAATACCATGGCCGAGCGCGACATCGGCTCGCTTGTCGTGATGGAGTACGGCGACCTCGTCGGCATGCTGACGTTTCGCGAAATCATTCTGACCTTGCGCGAGAACGGCGGCAGCGTCGGCACCTCGACGATCCGCAAGGTGATGGACGACCATCCGCTCACCTGCACGCCCGAAACCGACGTCAACGAAGTGCGCCGCATGATGCTCGAGCATCACGTGCGCTATCTGCCCGTCATGGAAAGCCGCACGCTGATGGGCGTGATCTCGTTTTACGACGTCGCGAAGGCGGTGGTCGAGGAGCAGGGGTTCGAGAACCGCATGCTGAAGGCGTATATCCGCGACTGGCCGGAAGAACAGGAAGGACAGGACCAGCAGCCGGCGCGTTGATGCGCGTGGCTCGAACGTCGCGCTCCGGCCGTTGCCGCGAGCGCAAATCCGCCGACAGGGCGCGCGCGCAAGCGGGCGCTTTTTTTGTGTCTGGAACTGGTGCGGGCGGATTGCGGGAGCCGCGTGCGCGTGTCGCGGCGATCCGCTTGCCGGCCGTGCCGCCCGCTTCGTGGCCATTTTTCCGCGCCGTTCTCCAGACTTCATGAACGATCGTCCGTTGCCCGCCGCCCGCCGCGCCGCTCGCGCGCACGAAGCGCACGAATCCCAGTTCCGCCTGCTCGGCCAGCGCCGTTTCGCGCCGTTCTTCTGGACACAGTTTCTCGGCGCGATGAACGACAACGTGTTCAAGATCGGCTTTACGTCGCTCGTTACGTATCAGGCGGCGCGGTTTTCGGGCGTCGACCCGAAAACCGCGGCGTTCCTGATCTCCGCGATTTTCATTCTGCCGTTCGTGCTGTTCTCGGCCACTTCCGGCCAGATCGCCGACAAGTACGACAAGGCGTTGCTCACGCGCGTCGTCAAGACTTTCGAGATCGCGGTGATGCTGGTCGGCGGCGCGGGGTTCTGGCTGCATAGCGCGCCGTTGCTGTACCTGTGCACGTTCCTGATGGGCGTGCATTCGACCGTGTTCGGGCCGGTCAAGTACTCGTATTTGCCGCAGCATCTGTCGCAGGCGGAACTGGTCGGCGGCAACGGCATGGTCGAGATGGGCACCTTCGTCGCGATCCTGATCGGCACGATCGTCGGCGGCGCGGGCGCGGGGTTCGCCGAGCATGGCGCGGGGGTGCTGGCTTGCGCGTGTATCGCGATCGCGCTGCTCGGGCGTGTCGTGTCGGGCTTCGTGCCGGCTACGCCCGCGCCGCAGCCCGGCTTGCGCATCAACTGGAATCCGGTCAGCGAAACGTGGCGCAATCTGAAGCTCGCGCACGAGAACCGTACGGTGTTTCTGAGCCTGCTCGGCATTTCATGGCTGTGGTTCGTCGGCGCGACATTTCTCGCGTCGTTTTTCAACTTCGCGAAGGACGTGCTGTCCGCCGATCCCGACGTCGTGACCGTGCTGCTGGCCACGTTCTCGATCGGCATCGGCATTGGCTCGCTGCTGTGCGAACGGCTGTCGAAGCGCCGGATCGAGATCGGGCTCGTGCCGCTCGGCTCGATCGGCATCAGCGTGTTCGCGATCGATCTTTTTTTCGCCAGCCACGCGCTGCCGCCGGCGGGGCATTTGCTGAGCGTCGGCGAATTTCTCGCGCGGCTCGCGCATTGGCGCGTGCTCGCCGATCTGTTCCTGCTCGCGATGTTCGGCGGCTTCTACAGCGTGCCGCTGTATGCGCTGATCCAGAGCCGTAGTCAGCCGAGCCATCGCGCGCGCATCATCGCCGCGAACAATATCCTCAATTCGCTGTTCATGATCGTGTCGGCGCTGATGGCGATGTGCCTGACCGCAGCGGGCTTCGGCATTCCGGCGATCTTCCTCGTCACCGCGCTGCTGAACGTGGTCGTCGCGGGCTACATCTATTCGCTCGTGCCCGAGTTCCTGCTGCGCTTCATTGCGTGGCTGCTCGTGCATACGTTGTACCGGATCCGGCTCGTGCATGCGGAGCGGATTCCGGAGGAGGGCGCGGCGGTGCTCGTGTGCAACCACGTCAGTTTCGTCGATGCGATCGTCATCATGGCCGAAAGCCCGCGGCCGATCCGCTTCGTGATGGACCATCAGGTCTTCCGCTCGCCGGTCGTCGGCTGGCTGTTCCGGCACGCGAAGGCGATTCCGATCGCGCCGGCCCATCAGGACGCGGCGCTGCTCGCGCGCGCGTATGATCTGTGCGCGCAGGCGCTTGCGGCCGGCGAACTCGTCTGCATCTTTCCCGAAGGCAAGCTGACGCGCACGGGCGAGCTGAATCCATTTCGCCACGGCGTCGCCGACATCGTCAGGCGCACGCCGGCGCCGGTTATCCCGATGGCGCTGCGCGGTCTGTGGGGCAGCGTGTTCTCGCGCGCGGTCGATGCCCACTGGCCGCGTCCGCTCAGAAAAGGCGTGATGAGCCGGCTGAGCCTCGCGGTGGGCGAGCCGATCGACCCGGCGCTCGCGACGCCGGAGAAGCTGCAGCAGGTCGTGACCGAGCTGCGCGGCGCGCGGAAATAGCGGCCATCGCCATCGCCGTCGCCAGGCCCGGGCTTCGCGGCGAGCGGGCTGGCATAATGGCGTTCTCCCCGTATTTCTTTGGACGACGCTCATGTCCGGCAACACGCTCGGTACGCTTTTCACTGTCACGACCTTCGGCGAATCGCACGGCCCCGCTATCGGCTGTGTGATCGATGGCTGCCCGCCGGGCATGGCGCTCAACGAAGCCGACATCCAGTCGGAGCTCGATCGCCGCAAGCCGGGCACGTCGCGCCATGTGACGCAGCGCCAGGAAGAGGACAAGGTCGAGATCCTGTCAGGCGTGTTCGAAGATCAAACCACCGGCGCACCGATCGCGCTGCTGATCCGCAACACCGACCAGCGCAGCAAGGACTACGGCAACATCGCCGAGACGTTCCGCCCCGGCCATGCCGACTACACGTACTGGCAAAAATACGGCATTCGCGATTATCGCGGCGGCGGCCGCTCGTCGGCGCGGCTGACGGCGCCGACGGTCGCGGCTGGCGCGGTCGCGAAGAAGTGGCTGCGCGAGAAGTTCGGCACCGAGATTCGCGGGTATATGGCCGCGCTCGGCGAGATCGACGTGCCGTTCGTCGATTGGGCGCACGTGCGCGAAAACCCGTTCTTCGTGCCGAACGCACAGATCGTTGCGCAACTCGAAGCGTATATGGACGCGCTGCGCAAGGACGGCGATTCGATCGGCGCACGCATCAACGTGGTCGCGTCCGGGGTCCCGGTCGGCCTAGGCGAGCCGCTGTTCGACCGCCTCGACGCCGACATCGCGCACGCGATGATGGGCATCAACGCGGTGAAGGGCGTCGAGATCGGCGCGGGTTTCGCGAGCGTCGCGCAACGCGGCTCGGTGCATGGCGACGAACTGACGCCGGAGGGTTTCGTCGGCAATCACGCGGGCGGTGTGCTCGGCGGTATTTCGACGGGGCAGGACATCACGGTGTCGATCGCGATCAAGCCGACCTCGAGCATTCGCACGCCGCGCCGTTCGATCGACAAGGCGGGGCAGCCGGCGGTCGTCGAAACCTTCGGGCGACACGACCCGTGCGTCGGCATTCGCGCGACGCCGATCGCCGAGTCGATGCTCGCGCTCGTGTTGATCGATCACGCGTTGCGTCATCGCGCGCAATGCGGCGACGTGGCCGTGAGCACGCCGAAGATCGCGGCAAGCGCGCCGTAACGCTGACGCGGCCCGGCGATTGGCGGTAAATGAGCCGCCAAAAAGAATAGGGAAGCGGACGAACGAAACGCGCAAGAAAGCGCGCAGACGAAAGCGCGAACGCGCCATCGGAATTTGCCTTCACGACGCTGCCGGTTATCGCACAGCACCGCGAAGGCAAGCAGCACACCCATCACATGTTCGGATAGTTGGGACCGCCGCCACCTTCCGGCGTGACCCACACGATATTCTGCGTCGGGTCCTTGATATCGCAGGTCTTGCAGTGCACGCAGTTCTGCGCATTGATGACGAGCCGCTCGCTGCCATCGTCGTTCTTGACGAACTCGTACACTGCGGCCGGGCAATAGCGCGACTCCGGTCCCGCATAGGTCTGCCAGTTCACGTTGACCGGCACGGTCGGATCTTTCAGCGTCAGGTGCGCCGGCTGATTCTCTTCATGATTCGTGTTCGAGATGAACACCGAAGACAACCGGTCGAACGTGAGCTTGCCGTCCGGCTTCGGATACGTGATCGGCTTGCACTGCGACGCCGGCTTCAGCATCTCGTGATCCCAATGCTGATGATGGAGCGTCCACGGCACGTTGCCGCCGAGCAGCTTCTGCTCGAGACCGACCATCAGCGTGCCGAGGTACAGACCCTTACTCATCCACTGCTTGAAATTGCGCGCGCGATACAGCTCGGTGTAGAGCCACGACGTCTTGAACGCTTCCGGGTACGCGCTCAGCTCGTCCGACTGGCGGCCGGCCTGCACGGCGTCGAACGCGGCATCGGCCGCGAGCATGCCGGTCTTGATCGCCGCATGCGAACCCTTGATGCGCGATGCGTTCAGGAAGCCCGCATCGTCGCCGACCAGCGCACCGCCCGGGAACACCAGCTTCGGCAGCGACATCAGGCCGCCTGCGGTAATCGCCCGCGCGCCGTACGACACGCGCTTGCCGCCTTCGAGAATCGCGCGGATCGCCGGATGCGTCTTGTAGCGCTGGAACTCCTCGAACGGTGACAGATACGGATTCGTGTAGCCGAGGCCGACCACGAAGCCCACCACCACCTGGTTGTTGTCCATGTGGTAGAGGAACGAGCCGCCGTAGGTGTCGTTTTCGAGCGGCCAGCCGGCCGTATGCATCACCAGACCCGGCTTGTGCTTCGCGGGATCGATTTCCCACAACTCCTTGATGCCGAGGCCATAGACCTGCGGATCGGCGCCGTCGCGCAGCTTGAACCGGTCGTTAAGCTGACGGCCGAGGTGGCCGCGCGCGCCTTCGCAGAACAGCGTGTACTTCGCGTGCAGTTCCATGCCGAGCTGGAAGTTCTCGGTCGGCTGGCCGTCCTTGCCGATGCCGAGGTTGCCGGTCGCGACGCCCTTGACCGAGCCGTCGTCGTTGTACAGCACTTCAGCGGCGGGAAAGCCGGGAAAGATTTCGACACCGAGCGCCTCGGCCTGCTGACCCAGCCAGCGCGTCACGTTCGCGAGGCTGATCACGTAGTTGCCGTGGTTCTTGAAATTGTCCGGCAGCGCCCAGTTCGGCACGCTCTTCGCGCCCGTTTCCGACAGAAACAGGAAGCGGTCCTCGGTCACGTCGACCGTCAGCGGCGCGCCTTTTTCCTTCCAGTCAGGAATCAGTTCATTCAACGCACGCGGGTCCATCACCGCGCCCGACAGGATATGCGCCCCAATCTCAGAGCCTTTTTCGAGTACGCACACGCCAAGCTCGACGCCTTGTTCGGCAGCGCGCTGCTTCAGACGAATGGCGGCCGACAGGCCCGCAGGGCCGCCGCCGACGATCACGACGTCATACTCCATCGACTCGCGCGGGCCGTGCTGCTCAATGAGACTTGCGGGGGTCATTGATGCTCCTCTTACCGTTAGAATACTTTTTTCGGGTTCGTATTGTGGGCGTTCGATCCCAGTGCCGCAACCCAAAAGCCAAAGATTAGCACGATCGTACTATTTAATGACACGGTATCGACCCTTAGTGGCGGTCCTACCGAACCCCGTCAACCGCAGTTGTCATACAACCGAACAAGGAAAGACAATGGGCCGTTCGATCAATCTGGAAGGCAAGGTCGCGCTGATTACGGGCGCTTCGAGCGGGTTGGGCAAGCGCTTCGCGCAGGTACTGTCGCAGGCGGGTGCAAAGGTCGTGCTGGCGAGCCGACGAACGGAGCGGCTGAAGGAGCTGCGCGCGGAAATCGAGGCGTCCGGCGGCGCCGCGCATGTCGTGTCGCTCGACGTGACCGACTATCAGAGCATCAAGTCGGCGGTCGCGCACGCGGAGACCGAGGCCGGCACGATCGATATCCTCGTCAATAACTCGGGCGTGTCGACCACGCAAAAGCTGTCCGAGGTCACGCCAGCGGACTTCGAATATGTGTTCGACACGAATACGCGCGGCGCGTTTTTCGTCGCGCAGGAAGTCGCCAAGCGCATGATCATGCGCGGCAACAACGCGCAGAAGCCGTCGTACCGGATCATCAACATCGCGTCGATGGCGGGCTTGCGCGTGCTGCCGCAAATCGGCCTGTATTCGATGAGCAAGGCGGCGGTCGTTCACATGACCAAGGCGATGGCGCTCGAGTGGGGCAAGCACGGCATCAATGTGAACGCGATCTGTCCGGGGTATATCGATACCGAGATCAACCATCACCACTGGTCGACCGACCAGGGGCAGAAACTCGTTGCGATGCTGCCGCGTCATCGGGTGGGCAAGCCGGAGGATCTCGACGGGCTGCTGCTGCTGCTCGCGGCGGACGAATCGCAGTTCATCAACGGCTCGGTGATCGTCGCCGACGACGGTTTCGGGCTCGCGTGAGCGGGTCGTCCAAGGTTTCAAAAGTCAGGAAGCAAAGGAAGAACGGAAGTACAGAATGAGCGATTTTCACGCAGTCTTCGAAATGACGATGCCGATCCGCTGGGGTGACATGGACGCCTTCGGTCACGTGAACAACACGGTCTATTTCCGCTACATGGAGCAGGTGCGGATCTCGTGGTTCGAGCACATGGACTTTCTCGACCAGCGCATGGACGGGCAAGGGCCGGTGATCGTCAATGCGTCGATGGAGTTTCTGAGGCAACTGCACTATCCGGGCGACGTGATCGGCCGGATGTCGGTGGCGACGCCGGGGCGCAGCAGCTTCGATACGGCTTTCGAGCTGCTGCGCGCCGATGAACCGGAAACGCTCTATGCGCGGGGCGCCGCGCGATGCGTGTGGATCGACTACGCGGGGGGCAAGTCGATGCCGGTGCCCGACGTGCTGCGCGCGGCCATCGAGGGCGCGGCGCTCGTCAAGGCGGCCTGAGCGCGCGGCCAGTGCGGCCTGGTGCGCGACCGCGCGCCGCCAACTCCCTCTCTGTCAATTGCCGAGCAGCCGCTGCAACAGCTCGGTCGCATTGCCTGTGCCGTATTTGCGCATGAGCCTTGCGCGGTAGACGTCTACCGTGCGCGGGCTGATGTCGAGCACGCGGCCGATCTGCTTGCTGGTTTTACCGGTGACCAGTTGCGCGGCGATTTCGCGCTCGCGCGGCGTGAGCTCCACCGCGACGCGCCGGGTCGCGCTCAGATCCTCGAAGGTCCAGACGCCCGCCGCGTGCGGGTCGGTGCGCCGCTGCGCGCGGCCCGTCACGTGACACCAGAACAGCTCGCCGTTCGCGCGCTTCATGATGCGGTCGTCCGCGTAGCTGCCTTGCGCTGTCATGATCGGCGGAATGCGCACGCCGATGCGCTCGAACTCATCCGCCGATGGATACAACACCTGGAACGACTGGCCGATCAGCGCGTCGCGCGCATAGCCGAAAATCGACGCGAGCTGGTCGTTGCAGTCTTCGATGGTCCGTTCGCGCGACAGGGCGAGTCCGATCGGCGCGAGGTGAAACGCAGTGCGGTAATCCAGGGCGGGCATGGGCGGGCGGTAAGTACTTATGTATTTTTGCGTATTGTGCCGTATGGTGGGCCCAGCGTACTCTTCCGGGCACATGACAGCGCGGCGCTTGCCGCGTATGACTAGAATGACGTACCGGTATCGCGAGGCGACGTTAAGTTCGCCAACTGCGATATCAGCCGCAATGATCCGGCGGCAGGCGTACAGGTTTCGGGTTTCCATAGAGGAAGGGACATTCAGATGAACAAGGTCTATCCAGGCGCCGCCGAGGCGCTGAAGGACATCGTCAAGGACGGGCAGACGTTCGCCGTCGGCGGCTTCGGATTGTGCGGCATTCCTGAGGCGCTGATCGTGGCGCTGCGCGATTCGAAGGTGCAGGGCATCACGTGCATCAGCAACAACGCGGGCGTCGATGGTTTCGGCCTTGGCCTGCTGCTCGAGACTCGCCAGATCAAGAAGATGATCTCGTCGTACGTCGGCGAGAACAAGGAGTTCGAGCGCCAGTATCTGGCCGGCGAACTCGAGCTCGAATTCACGCCGCAAGGCACGCTCGCCGAGAAGCTGCGCGCAGGCGGCGCGGGCATCCCCGCGTTTTTCACCAATACCGGCTACGGCACGCAGATCGCCGAGGGCAAGGAAACCCGCCAGTTCGGCGCGAACTATTACGTGCTCGAACATTCGCTGACCGCCGACATCGCGCTCGTCAAGGCATGGAAGGCCGACAAGTCTGGCAACCTGATCTATCGCCGCACCGCGCGCAACTTCAATCCGATGTGCGCGATGGCCGGCCGCATTACCGTCGCCGAAGTCGAAGAGATCGTCGAAGTGGGCGAACTCGATCCCGACGCGATCCACACGCCTGGCATCTTCGTGCAGCGCATCGTGCTGAATGCGCATCCGGAAAAACGCATCGAACAACGCATCGTCCGCGCGAAAGGAGACTGATCATGGCATGGACTCGTGAGGAAATGGCCGCGCGCGCGGCGAAGGAACTGCAGGACGGCTTTTACGTGAACCTCGGCATTGGCCTGCCCACGCTGGTCGCGAACCACGTGCCGCCGGGCGTCGAGGTGTGGCTGCAGTCGGAGAACGGCCTGCTCGGCATCGGCCCGTCGCCGACCGAAGACGAAGTCGACGCCGACCTGATCAACGCCGGCAAGCAGACGGTGACGACGCTGCCGGGTTCGTCGATTTTCTCGTCGGCGGATTCGTTCGCGATGATTCGCGGCGGCCACGTCAATCTGGCGATCCTCGGCGCGATGCAGATCAGCAAGAAGGGCGATCTCGCGAACTGGATGATCCCGGGCAAGATGATCAAGGGCATGGGCGGCGCGATGGACCTGGTCGCGGGCGTCAAGCGCGTGGTCGTGCTGATGGAGCACGTCGCGAAAGGCGATCAGCACAAGATCCTCGAAGAATGCACGCTGCCGCTGACCGGCGTGGGTGTGGTCGACGAGATCATCACCGATCTCGGCGTGATCGAAGTGACCGAAAACGGCCTGAAGGTGACCGAACTCGCGCCCGGCGTGAGCGTCGACGAAATCAGGGCGAAGACCGGCGCGCCGCTCGATGTGAGCGCGGTGAGCTGACGCGGTTCAAACGCGCCGCGCGAGTCGATGCGACGGCGCGGCGGCAACGGTGCCGTTCGGACGGGCGAGGCGTGAGTCTCGCCCGTTTTGTTTTTGCGCGCGGCACCGGATGCGCGGGGCGGTTGGGTCGACCTTCCTAAGCCTTCTGGCCGATGCTTGCCGCGCGACGAAGCGGTTTACAATCGTTCGCAGGCCCAATCCGCGGCGCCATTGCAAGGATCCCGTATGACCGCAACGACCTCCGCTTCCACCGTCGGGCGGCCCGCGCCGCGTCAACGTTACGTGCAGTGCGCGAGCGCTGCCGGCCTGCATCGCGTCGCCTACACCGAGTGGGGCGAACCGGACAATCCGCGCGTGCTGCTATGCGTGCACGGACTCACGCGATCGGGGCGCGATTTCGACCGCCTCGCCGCCGACTTCGCCGGGACCTATCGCGTGGTCTGCCCGGACGTGGTCGGCCGGGGCTTGTCGTCGTGGCTCGCGAACCCCAACTTGTACGCGGTGCCGCAGTACGTCGCCGACATGGTCACGCTGATCGCGCGGCTCGATGTCGACACCGTCGACTGGTTCGGCACCTCGATGGGCGGCCTGATCGGCATGGGGCTCGCCGGTCTGCCGCATACGCCGATCCGCAAGCTGCTGCTGAACGACGTCGGGCCGCATCTCGAGCCGGCCGCGGTCAAGCGCATCGGCGATTACCTCGGCAAGCCCGCGCGCTTCGATACGCTGCAGCAGGGTGTCGACTACGCCGCGCAGCTCGCGCAGAGCTTCGGCCCGCTGACGCCGGACGAATGGCGCGAAATCAATACGCCGTTGCTGCGCGAGGAGGGCGGCGGGTGGGTGTTGCGCTATGACCCGCGCATCGCGCAGCCGTTCGCCGCGGTCACCGAGGAAGCGGCGAAGCAGGGCGAGGCGGCGCTGTGGCATTCGCTCGCGTCGTTCCAGGGGCCGGTGCTCGTGGTGCGCGGCGAGCAGTCGGATTTGCTGTCGCGTGAAACGATCGCGAAGATGGTGGCGACCGGGCGTGCGGTATCGAGCGTGGAAATCGCGGGCGTCGGGCATGCGCCGGCGTTTCTGGAGGCTGACCAGATCGCGCTCGCGCGGGAGTTCTTCGGTCCAGCCGCGAACGCGTCATAATATTGAGTTCAGCATGACGCTGCGATTGGCAGTGTCGTGCGGGATGCGGTTCGACTAACCCCTCAGCTCAGGACTTTTCATGGCAGTCATTCGTTACCACGTCGGCAAGCGTCTTTCGGAAATGGCCGTGCACAACGGCACCGCGTACCTCGCGGGTCAGATCGCCGAAGACGACGATCAGGACATCACCGGCCAGACGCGCGAAGTGCTCGGCCACATCGACCGTCTGCTCGCTGAAGCGAACAGCGACAAATCGCTGCTGCTGTCGGTGCAGATCTATATCTCGGACATGGTGCATTTCGCCGGCATGAACGCCGTGTGGGACGAGTGGGTCGCGCAGGGCGATACGCCGCCGCGCGCAACCGTCGAGGCCAAGCTCGCGAATCCGAAGTGCCTCGTCGAAATCGTCGTGATCGCCGCGCAGCGCAGCTGAGTCGCGGTCGTCAGGCAGCATCGTTGTTGATTTTCCGTTGAATCGTCTGGCCCGGCGGGCCGTCGCACTATGAACACCGAAACCGTTTCGAACGCGCCTCATCCCCATCGTTCCTTCGACGAAGCGATGGCGTTCGTGCGCGAACATGCGGGTGACGTGCGGCTGTCGTCGGGCGAATTGCTCGCGGATCACGCGGCGGGCACCGCGTCGATCATGCGCAAGCTCAACGTCGACCCGCCGGCTGTGCTGGCCGCGGCGCTGTTTGCGTTGACACCGCATCTGCGCGATCCGGAGCGCGTGATCGCGGACAACTTCGGCGAAGAGGTCGCGCAACTGGTCGGCGACGTACGCAAGCTGCTGCGCCTCGGCACGGTCAGTCTGCGTGCGGCGCAAAACGCGATGCCCGAGGCCGGGCGTGACGCGCAGGCCGCGCGTCGCGCGCAGGTCGAGGCGCTGCGCAAAATGTTGCTCGCATTCGCGCAGGACATTCGCGTCGTGCTGATCCGCCTCGCCTCGCGGCTGCAGACGCTGCGCTACTACGCGGCGGCGAAGATCACGCCGTCGCCCGACGTCGCACGCGAAACGCTTGATATCTACGCGCCGCTTGCGAACCGCCTTGGCATCTGGCAATTGAAGTGGGAACTCGAAGACCTCGCGTTCCGTTTCGAGGAGCCGGACACCTACAGGCGCGTGGCGAAGTTGCTCGACGAGAAGCGCGTCGAGCGCGAGAGCTATGTCGCGCAGGCGATCGAACGCCTACAGCAGGAGCTGGCCGCCGCGCACATCCGCGCGGAAGTGAGCGGTCGGCCGAAGCATATCTACAGCATCTGGCGCAAGATGCGCGGCAAGGAGCTCGAGTTCGCCGAGTTGTACGACGTGCGCGCGTTTCGCGTGATCGTGCCGGACGTCAAGGACTGCTACACCGTGCTCGGCATCGTGCACAACCTGTGGCAGCCGGTGCCGAAGGAATTCGACGACTACATCTCCCGGCCGAAGCCTAACGGCTACAAGTCACTGCACACGGTCGTGATCGGCGACGACGGCCGTGCGTTCGAAGTGCAGATCCGCACGCAGGAAATGCATCGCTTCGCCGAATACGGCGTGGCCGCGCACTGGCGCTACAAGGAAGCGGGCGCGCGCGGCTATGGCGGCACGTTCAGCGCGAACGAGAAATACGACGAGAAGATCGCATGGCTGCGGCAGCTGCTCGCGTGGAAGGACGAGGTGTCCGAGGGCGAGCACGGCGAAGCGACTGCGGCGCAGCCGTGGGAGCAGTTGCGCCAGGCCACGCTCGACGACGATCACATCTACGTGTTGACGCCGCAGGCGCGCGTGATTCCGTTGCCGCACGGCGCGACGCCGATCGACTTCGCGTATCACCTGCACAGCGAGCTTGGGCATCGCTGCCGCGGCGCGCGTGTCGACGATGTGATGGTGCCGCTCAACACGCCATTGCAGAACGGCCAGACGGTCGAGATCGTCGCGGTGAAGGAGGGCGGTCCGTCGCGCGACTGGCTCAATCCGCAGCTCGGCTATCTGCAAAGCTCGCGCGCGCGGCAGAAGGTGCGCGCGTGGTTCAACGCGGTCGAGTTACAGGAGCACATCGCGAACGGTCGCGCGATGGTCGAAAAAACCCTGCAGCGCGAGGGCAAGACCTCGGTCAATCTCGATCAGCTGGCTACGCGGCTCGGCTTCAAGGCCACCGACGATCTGTTCTCCGTGGTCGGCAAGGAGGAGTTCAGCTTGAGGCTCGTCGAGCAGGCGCTGCAGGATGCGCCGCCGCCCGAGCCCGAAGTCGATGCGCCGGAGAAATTCGAGAAACGCAGCAGCGGCGCGAGCGTTGCGCGCGGCGCATCCACGGGGGTGCTGGTGGTCGGCGTCGATGCGTTGCTCACACAACTCGCGCGCTGCTGCCGGCCAGCACCGCCCGACGACATCTGCGGATTCGTGACGCGCGGCAAGGGCATGTCGGTTCATCGCAGCGACTGCGCGACGTTCCGCCGCATGGCGGAGCGCGCGCCGGAGCGCGTGCTGCAGACAGCGTGGTCGGCAGACGTGATGAGCGGCCGCGGCCACTCCGTCTACCCAGTCGACCTCAGTATCGAGGCGACGGACCGGCAAGGTCTGCTGCGCGATATCTCCGAAGTATTCGCGCGGGAAAAAATGAACGTGATCGGCGTGAAGACGCAATCGCGCCGCAATGCCGCGTTCATGCAATTTACCGTCGAGGTGTCGAGCTCCGTGCAGATTCAGCGAGCGTGCACGCTGCTGGGCGAGATCACGGGTGTGGTGCGGGCGACGCGCAAGAACTGAGGCGCAGGCGATTGGAAAAAGGGCTGGCGGTGCGCTGAGTTGTAACTTCATTGAATAATTTGCCGTCTGTAGTGCCGTGTAGTGAATGCCACGGACTCGAAGAGGCGGCGATGAGCGGAAGACCCAAGGCGAAACTCGAGCTGAGGGAAGCTGAGTGCGAGCAACTCATGGCCCTGACGATGCGCCGCAAAACAGCGCAGGCGGCGGCATTGCGAGCGCGGATCGTGCTGGCCTGCGCCGATGGCATCGACAACAAGACTGTCGCGGCGAAACTGCGAGTCACGCAGCAAACACAACTACGGTACGCACAAGACGCCTTCGATTAAAAACTGGTTCACTCGTCATCCGCGCTTCCAGTTTTCACCTCGACTTCCGCGTCGTAGCTCAATCAGGTCGAACGCTGATTCGCCAGGCTCACTGAGAAGTACATTCGACGTGGCACGCATCGCTCGACACGGCAACTTGAAGAGGCGATCCGGCATTACCTCGATGTCTGTAACGCGGAGCCTCTCGGCCGTTCACCTAGAGCAAATCGGCCGACGAAATTCTCGGCAGCCTCGAACGGTTTTGCGCGCGGGTCCAAAGAGTCTCGGAATGGACGCCGTGGACATCAACACCGCCGCCATTGACGATGCCGTCCTCGCGCTCCTCTACTTGACCCTGCATGACCATAACCGTGCCTGGAAGAACTTCGATTGGGACACTAGCGGCGCGAGGAATTAAAGCCGCTGCATAAAAGTGCTTGCCAAGCTGCGCTGTACCCCATATAATCCCGGTTCTTCAGGCTCGTAGCTCAGCTGGTTAGAGCACCACCTTGACATGGTGGGGGTCGTTGGTTCGAGTCCAATCGAGCCTACCAACGAAAATGAAATCCCGGGCCTCGTCGGGGTTTCGCAAACTGCAGTAAGCGCTTTGAGCGCAAAAAGGCGAACACGGTTATGACACCGCGAACGTTGACCGAAACCACTTCGGAGCGACGCTAGTCGAGGACCAATTTCGCCAGTGAAGTTTGCATAAAATGTGAATGCGGCCCCTCGAAAGCGGGGCCGCATTTTTTTTATCTTTTTGACCTTGGTTGTATGTGCCGCCGCCGGTCGGCACCACGGAGAACGCAATGGTTTCGATACGTTTGCCTGACGGTTCTGTTCGACAGTACGAGCATCCGGTGACCGTCGCCGAAGTGGCCGCCTCGATCGGCCCCGGTCTCGCGAAAGTCGCGCTCGCCGGCAAGATCGACGGGGAGCTGGTCGATACGTCCATGCTGATCGATCACGACGTGGCGCTCGCCATCGTCACGGAGAAGGACGCAGACGGTCTCGATATCATCCGCCACTCGACGGCGCACCTGCTCGCGTACGCGGTGAAGGATCTGTACCCGGAAGCGCAGGTCACGATCGGCCCGGTCATCGACAACGGTTTCTATTACGACTTCTCCTACAACCGTCCTTTCACGCCGGAAGATCTCGAAAAGATCGAAAAGCGCATGCAGGAACTCTCGAAGAGGGACGAGCCGGTGTCGCGTCGCGTGGTGTCGCGCGACGAAGCGGTCGAGTACTTCAAGAGCATCGGCGAAAAGTACAAGGCCGAGATCATCGAATCGATCCCCGCTAGCGACGAAATCAGGCTGTACTCGCATGGCGGCTTCACGGACCTGTGCCGCGGTCCGCACGTGCCGTCCACCGGCAAGCTGAAGGTCTTCAAGCTGATGAAAGTCGCGGGCGCGTACTGGCGCGGCGACTCGAAGAACGAGCAACTGCAGCGCATTTACGGCACGGCTTGGACGAAGAAGGAAGACCAGGAAGCGTATCTCCACATGCTTGAAGAAGCCGAGAAGCGCGACCATCGCAAGCTTGGCAAGCAGCTCGACCTGTTCCACATGCAGGACGAGTCGCCGGGCATGGTGTTCTGGCATCCGCGCGGCTGGACGCTGTGGCAGCAAGTCGAGCAGTACATGCGCCGCCGCGTGAACGACGCCGGCTACCTTGAAATCAAGACGCCGTTGATCATGGACCGCTCACTGTGGGAAGCGTCGGGTCACTGGCAGAACTATCGTGAAAACATGTTCACGACGGAATCGGAAAAGCGCGACTACGCGATCAAGCCGATGAACTGCCCCGGTCACGTGCAGGTGTTCAACCACGATCTGCGCTCGTATCGCGATCTGCCGCTGCGTTACGCGGAGTTCGGGTCGTGCCATCGGAACGAATCGTCGGGCGCGCTGCATGGACTGATGCGTGTGCGCGGCTTCGTGCAGGACGACGCGCATATTTTTTGTACCGGAGATCAGTTCATCAGCGAATCGATCGCGTTCAACACGCTGGCAATGAGCGTCTACCGCGACTTCGGCTTCGATAACGTCGAGATCAAGCTGTCGCTGCGCCCGGATGCGCGCGCCGGCACCGACGATACGTGGGATCGCGCGGAGCAGGGTCTGCGCGAGGCGCTGACGGCCTGCGGAGTCACGTGGGAAGAGCTGCCCGGCGAGGGCGCGTTCTACGGCCCGAAGGTCGAGTATCACATCAAGGACGCGCTCGGCCGTTCGTGGCAGTGCGGTACGCTGCAGCTCGACATGGTATTGCCGGAGCGGCTGGGTGCTGAGTACGTCGCTGAAGACAACAGCCGCCGTCGCCCGATCATGCTGCACCGGGCGATTGTCGGATCGATGGAGCGTTTCCTCGGGATTTTGATCGAGCACCATGCGGGTGCAATGCCCGCATGGCTCGCGCCGATGCAGGTCGTTGTGATGAATATCGCGGAAAGTCAGGCCGAATATGCGCAGGCGCTAGCCCAATCGTTGCAAAAACAAGGGGTTAGAGTCGAGGCCGATTTGCGCAACGAGAAGATTAGCTATAAAATACGAGAGCACACGCTGGAAAAGGTCCCCTACCTGCTAGTGGTTGGTGACAAGGAGCGTGAAGCGCAAACGGTAGCCGTGCGTGCCCGTGGTGGTGTCGATATGGGTGTGATGCCTGTCGACGCCTTCATTGAGCGTCTGCGCCAGGACGTGCAGTCGTTCAACTGAACCACTCGGTACCCCGGCTCGTTTTTTTAATTTTTAGAGGAAACGTAACATCGCTACTGATAAGTCTGCGCACCGCATCAACGGTGAAATTACAGCACCCGAGGTGCGACTGGTCGGCGTCGAGAACGAACCGCTCGGCATCGTGAAACTCGCTGATGCGTTCCGAATGTCGGAACAGCAGGACGTGGATCTGGTCGAAATCGCTCCGCAAGCGGTTCCGCCGGTTTGCCGCTTGATGGACTACGGCAAGTTCAAGTACCAGGAAGCGAAGAAGCAACACGAGGCCAAGCTCAAGCAGAAGGTTATCCAGGTCAAGGAAGTCAAATTCCGCCCGGGTACCGACGACGGTGATTACAACGTCAAACTGCGCAACCTCGTGCGCTTCCTCGAAGATGGCGACAAGACGAAAATCACGTTGCGTTTCCGTGGCCGTGAAATGGCTCACCAGGAAATCGGCATGCGCATGCTCGAACGCCTGCGCACCGACCTCGACGAAGTCGGTCAGGTCGAGCAGATGCCGAAAATGGAAGGGCGCCAGATGATCATGGTGCTTGCTCCGAAGAAAAAGAAGTAAGTGAATCAGTTGGCCGGAGCGACGGCGCGCCATGTGGCGCGCGCTCCGGTGTCGTGAATTTGTTTGACGCTGTGCCGGGTCCTGGATGCCCGGCGCCGTGTTGGAAGGTTTCGGAACGGTGCGCATGCAATTGCGCAGTCGTTCCCGAAAAGCGTCCGCTAGCGGTATCGGCGGTCTGCATACCAAGTGGAATGGGTTTCGAAGGGCGGGAATTGGCCATCTGGCTGACCGCACACCCATGTCCATCTAATAATGGAGTTGTCATGCCGAAGATGAAGACCAAGAAGAGCGCTGCAAAGCGCTTCGTGGTGCGTCCGGGCGGTACCGTCAAACGCGGTCAGGCCTTCAAGCGTCACATTCTTACCAAGAAGTCCACCAAGAACAAACGCCATCTGCGTGGCTCCACGGCAGTTCATGATTCCGATCTGAACTCCGTTCGCGCGATGCTGCCGTTCGCTTAACCCTTAACCGACACTCATAGGAGCGAAATATGCCTCGAGTAAAACGTGGGGTTACCGCACGGGCCCGTCACAAGAAGATCATCAAGCTGGCCAAGGGTTACCGCGGCCGTCGCAATAACGTCTATCGCATCGCCAAGCAGGCGGTCATGCGCGCAGGCCAGTACGCCTACCGCGACCGCCGCAACAAGAAGCGTGTGTTCCGCGCACTGTGGATCACGCGTATCAACGCGGCGGTGCGTCAACACGACATGACGTACAGCGTGTTCATCAACGGCCTGAAGAAGGCGTCGATCGAACTGGACCGCAAGGTGCTGGCCGACATGGCTGTGTTCGACAAGGCTGCTTTTGCTGCGATCGTTCAGCAGGTGAAAGCCGCCGTTGCAGCCTGATTGCGCTTCTGGCAATTAAAACTGCGTGGTTCGTTGCAGCGAACATCCGGTAGTCTCGGTGACGCTGCAACAAAAACGGGGCTCCTCACCGAGCCCCGTTTTTGTTGGCAGAACCAGTTTTGTTTCGATAGAACACTGACGTTGAAATGATGGGATCAATGGATCTGGACCAGATTGTCGCCGACGCGCAAAAAGCCTTCGCAGAAGCCCCCGACGTCACCACCCTCGAGAACGAAAAAGCGCGCTTTCTCGGTAAAGCGGGTGCGCTCACTGAGCTGTTGAAGGGCCTTGGCAAACTCGATCCCGAAACGCGCAAGACCGAAGGCGCACGGATCAACCTCGTCAAGCAACAGGTCGAAGCCGCACTGACGACACGCCGTCAAGCGCTCGCCGACGCGCTGCTGAACCAGCGCCTCGCCGCCGAAGCGATCGACGTCACGCTGCCGGGCCGCGGCGCCAATGCAGGCAGCCTGCACCCGGTGATGCGCACCTGGGAGCGCGTCGAACAGATTTTCCGTACGATCGGATTCGACGTGGCCGACGGCCCCGAGATCGAAACTGACTGGTACAACTTCACTTCGCTGAACAGCCCGGAAAACCATCCGGCGCGTTCGATGCAGGACACCTTCTACGTCGACGGCAAGGATGCCGACGGCCGTCCGCTGCTGCTGCGTACGCATACGAGCCCGATGCAGGTGCGCTACGCGCGCACGAACACGCCGCCAATCAAGGTAATCGTACCGGGCCGCACGTATCGCGTGGACAGTGACGCGACGCATTCGCCGATGTTCAACCAGGTCGAAGGCCTTTGGATCGACGAGAACATCAGCTTCGCGGACCTGAAGGGCGTATATACCGACTTTCTGAAGAAATTCTTCGAGCGCGACGACATTCTCGTGCGTTTCCGTCCATCGTATTTCCCGTTTACCGAACCGTCGGCCGAGATCGACATGCAGTTCGAAACGGGCAAGAACGCGGGCAAATGGCTCGAAATCTCGGGCTCCGGCCAGGTGCATCCCACCGTGATCCGCAACATGGGTCTCGACCCGGAGCGCTACATCGGCTTCGCATTCGGCAGCGGCCTCGAGCGTCTCACGATGCTGCGTTACGGCGTGCAGGACCTGCGCCTGTTCTTCGAAAACGACCTGCGCTTTCTGCGTCAATTCGCATGAACCGGCGCGCGAGAGCGCGACCAAGCATAGAACGCGGTAGCGCACCCGGTGCGTGCCGCGTGCGTCCCCGGCAGAGTTCGCTGAACCGGCGCAAGACCAGCGGGCTTTACGAAGCATCTGCCGGACGTGGACCTAACCTGATCACAACGTACACAGAACCATGCAATTTCCGGAATCCTGGCTCAGAACTTTTGTCGATCCGCAACTGACCACCGACGAGCTGTCGCACGCGTTGACGATGGCGGGTCTCGAAGTCGAAGACCTGCGGCCGGCTGCGCCGCCGACCTCGAAGATCGTCGTCGGCCAGGTGCTGGAAGTCGTCAAGCACCCGGATGCGGACAAGCTCAACGTGTGTCAGGTCAACGCCGGCACCGGCGCGACGCTGAACATCGTGTGCGGTGCGCCGAATGTTGCGCCCGGCATCAAGGTGCCGGTCGCGCTGGTCGGTGCGCAACTGCCGCCGGCCGAAGAGGGCGGCGCGCCGTTC
Source organism: Paraburkholderia sp. WC7.3g (assembly GCF_050436345.1). Taxonomy (NCBI): domain Bacteria; kingdom Pseudomonadati; phylum Pseudomonadota; class Betaproteobacteria; order Burkholderiales; family Burkholderiaceae; genus Paraburkholderia; species Paraburkholderia sp. WC7.3g. The sequence goes on along the minus strand of NZ_JBNDMA010000002.1, from coordinate 3,251,745 downwards.
ACGATCAAGCTGTCGAAGCTGCGCGGCGTGGAAAGCCATGGCATGCTGTGCTCGGCGCGCGAGCTGAAGCTCTCCGAAGATCACAGCGGTCTGATGATCCTGCCGGAAGACACGCCGATCGGCCAGGACATCCGCGAGACGCTCAACCTCGACGACACCGTTTTTGAAATCAAGCTCACGCCGAACAAGGCCGACTGTCTGTCGGTATTCGGCGTCGCGCGGGAAACGTCGGCGATTACCGGCGCGCCGCTGCGCCCGCTCGAAATCGAGCCAGCACCGGTCACGCTCAATGAAACGCTGCCCGTGAACATTTCGGCGTCCGATCTGTGCGGCCGTTTCTCGGGCCGCGTGATCCGCGGCGTCAATGCGCGCGCGAAGTCGCCGCAATGGATGGTCGAGCGTCTCGAGCGCTCGGGCCAGCGCAGCATCTCCGCGCTCGTCGACATCTCGAACTATGTGATGCTCGAGCTGGGGCGTCCGTCGCACGTGTTCGATCTCGACAAGATCCACGGCGGCATGGACGTGCGCTGGGGCCGCAAGGGCGAAACGCTGAAGCTGTTGAACGGCAACACGGTCGAGCTCGACGAAACGGTCGGTGTGATCGCCGACGAGCAGCACATCGAAAGCCTCGCGGGCATCATGGGCGGCGACAGCACCGCGGTCACGCTCGACACCACCAACATCTATCTCGAAGCCGCGTTCTGGTGGCCCGATAGCATCCGTGGCCGCTCGCGCAAGTACAACTTCTCGACCGATGCGGGCCATCGCTTCGAGCGCGGCGTCGACTATGCCAGCACCGTCGATCATATCGAGCGGATCACGCAACTGATCCTCGACATCTGCGGCGGCGAAGCGGGACCGGTCGACGATCAGATCGTCAACGTGCCGAAGCGCGCGCCTGTGACGATGCGCGTTTCGCGCGCGAACCGCATCATCGGCGTCGCGATCGGCGCCGGTGAAATCGCGCAGATCTTCACGCGCCTCGGCCTGTCGTTCGAGCGTGACGGCGATACGTTCTCGGTGATGCCGCCGTCGTACCGCTTCGATATCGAAATCGAAGAGGACCTGATCGAAGAAGTCGCGCGCATCTACGGCTTCGAAAACATTCCGGCGCGCCCGCCGGTCGCGACCAGCGAGATGCGCGCGACCAACGAGACGCAACGCTCCATCCACGCGATCCGTCATGCGCTCGCCGCGCGCGACTACGCGGAAACGGTGAACTTCAGCTTCGTCGACGCCGAGTGGGAGCAGGATTTCGCGGGCAACAGCAACCCGGTGCGTCTGATCAACCCGATCGCGAGCCAACTGTCGGTGATGCGCACGACGCTGTTCGGCAGCCTGATTCATGTGCTGCGCACGAACCTGAGCCGTCGCGCGGCGGACCGCGTGCGCGTGTTCGAAGCGGGACGCGTGTTCCTGCACGATCCGTCGATCAAAGCCGGCGAGTTGACCGTCGCAGGTTTCGCGCAGCCGAAGATGATTGGCGCGCTCGCCTATGGTCCCGCGCTCGACGAGCAGTGGGGCGCGTCGACGCGTACCGTCGACTTCTTCGACGTGAAGGGCGACCTCGAAGCGCTGGTCGCGCCGGCGGTGGCGCGGTTCGCGAAGGCCGAGCATCCGGCGCTGCATCCGGGACGCAGCGCGCGTATCGAATTGAATGGTCGCGCAGTGGGCTGGATTGGCGAATTGCATCCGCGCTGGATGCAAAAATATGATTTGCCGCATGCGCCGATTCTGTTTGAAATCGAAGCGGAAGCATTAATGCAGCGGGTATTGCCGATTCCGTCGGAAGTTTCAAAATTTCCGCCGGTACGACGTGATATCGCCGTGGTCGTGGATCAGAAAATCGAGGTTCAGGCGCTGCTCGACGAGCTTCAGAAGGCACTGTCCGAACCGGCCTGCAAGGCCGTCCAGAAGGTTGCGCTTTTCGACGAATTTCGTCCAAAATCAAACACTTCCGGTGGTCTGGCCGCGCACGAGAAAAGCCTTGCGTTCCGGGTGACCTTGCAAGATACTGGCGGAACCCTTCAGGATGAAACGGTCGATCTGGCTATTCAAACTCTGGTGGAACGTCTGGCTCGAGTATATGGCGCACGGTTGCGCGGATAACCCGCAATCAACAATTGCACGGCTGTTTCCGCATCCATTGTTTTACGCTTGGCGCGCCATTTGATAGATATGAATGAAATGAACTCGAGTGATTTCGAAGCCCTTCTTACGGCGCAACGCAGCGCCATGATTCGAGAAATTCCGACATCACCCGCGGTCGTTTCGAATGAAACGCCGACGCTCACCAAGGCGGAACTTGCCGAGTTGCTGTTCGACAATGTCGGGCTCAACAAGCGGGAAGCGAAGGACATGGTCGAGGCGTTCTTCGAGGTGATCCGCGATGCGCTCGAGAGCGGCGACAGCGTGAAGCTGTCGGGCTTCGGCAACTTCCAGTTGCGCGACAAGCCGCAGCGTCCCGGCAGAAATCCGAAGACCGGCGAGGCGATTCCGATCGCCGCGCGTCGCGTGGTGACGTTTCATGCAAGTCAGAAGTTGAAGGCGCTCGTCGAAAACGGCGCCGAAGCGAGCTTCGCGCGCTGATCGACTGGCGCGCTTCCGGGCAACCCATCACGGCTAACTGACGATGACAGCGACGATCGAGAAAGTCGTCTTGCCTCCGATTCCGGCGAAGCGGTACTTCACGATTGGCGAGGTCAGCGAACTTTGCGGGGTGAAGCCTCACGTGCTGCGTTACTGGGAGCAGGAGTTCACCCAGTTGAGGCCGGTGAAGCGGCGCGGCAATCGTCGGTATTATCAGCATCATGAGGTGCTGCTGATCCGGCGGATTCGAGAGTTGCTGTACGAGCAGGGTTTTACGATCAACGGGGCACGCAACCGGCTCGATTCACCTCACGGGGCTGGGCCGGACGAGGTGATCGAGGAGCGCGAGGGTGCCGCGGGGCAGGTGCAGGCAGCATCGACCACGATTGCGGTCGATGTCGAGAAGTTGCGCAAGGAACTGCAGAACGTGATCGATCTGCTGGGCCACTAGTTCATGCGCCGGTCCGCTTTGTTCGAGTCGGGCAGTTCTAATCGAATGAAGTGTCTGTTATAATTTTTCTTCTGTTCGGGGCGTAGCGCAGCCTGGTAGCGTACCTGCATGGGGTGCAGGTGGTCGGAGGTTCAAATCCTCTCGCCCCGACCAAGATCAGAAAGGACTTACGGTAGAAGCCGTAAGTCCTTTTTTCTTGGTCGCCGAACAAGTGGCCGCGTTGCCTCCAGTCTGTCAGCACGTCAGGAAGTGCCTGCGGTCCTCGGTTAGAGCGTTGCGCACCCTCATCGGCATCTCGCGTTGTTGATCGCTTTGCTCATCCGCTCGGTCACGGCGGTTTTACACATCGCAACTGCCGTGGGTAGCATCGAGCCGCCGGCCCATTCTCGCGAAGCCGATTTTTCGCACTTGGCGTCACGGCGCTGTTTCCACGCGGTGGGTCCTTTCTCGAGCGAGGCTTTGCAAGTCTCTGATGAACGGACCTTGACCTCCACGACTCGCTCCAGCTTCTGTTCCGCAACGATCTGATCGCGCCACGCGCAAAGACTCATGCTCGACTGAATCGCGTCGCAATGCGCGAGTGCCGCGTCGACTTCGCTCATGGGCAGTCCGCTGCGGTTCGCGACGATGTCGGCTGGATTGGATGCGGCCGCCAGTGCCGAACTGCTAATAACGGCGGCGAATGACCAGGTCCGGCACACGCACTGCCGGTTGCCCGAAGGTGCAATTGTTCGCTACGTCGTTGTGGTAGCGAAGGACCGCACCCTCACGAATCCGCAAGGCAGTCCATCCGGCATTGCTCAACTTTTTTGATTCGCTTGGCAGTGAACCGACCTCGGCGACAAACAAAAAAGAGTGACGCGCGAAAAGCTGATCACTGTTGATTTTCAAAAGGCCGGCGCGAGGCGTGCCGTATTCGCACGCGCCCGCGCACGCGAATCATCACCCTCGAGCCCCCAGCGCCACAAACCGCTCCAGACCGCTTCCGCGCACAGCGCGAGTACGCCGCAATTCACCGCATATTCAAGCGTCGCAAAGCCCTGGTCCACTGAGCCGAACACGCTGTCGTCGCCGAGCGTGACGTTGTCGAACATCACTTCGGCCGCGCGTCCTCCGTCGATCTTGCGATAGCCGCGCACGCTGATACCCGCCGCATCCGTCGGCGCCAGAAACAGCGTGATGCCGGCTTTGGCATCGTCATTGCCGCTCGTGCGTGTCGAGACGAGGAACATCTGAGCATGCTCGCCATGCTGAACGCCGGCCTTTGCGCCGTTTAACGTCCACGCGCCGCGGTTGCCCATGACGCTGCGCCGCGCGCGCGTCATGGCGACCCGAGCCAGTGCGTAATGGCTGTCCGGTTCGTCGTGCGCAAGCGCAACGAGCCGCGAGCCGTCGATCAACGACCCCAGCACCGCCTTCTGCGCGTCGCCGCCCGGCGTGTTCATGTCGATCAGCAGAAAGCTGATGCCTTCCTGTTTGCGCACGCCGGTCGCGGTCCGCAAGAGGCAGAAGATCATGTTCGCGTAATGACCGAGCGTGGTCCAGGTCTTCTGGCCATTGACGATGTAGTGCTCGCCCTTCGCGTCCTTGCCGCGCACCGCCGTCGTGCTGACCGACGCAAGATCGGAGCCCGCGCCCGGCTCCGAATAACCTTGGCACCGCCAGTCGGAACCATCGAGAATGCGTGGCAGCTAGTGACGTTTCTGTGCATCGCTGCCGCGTACGTGGCCTGCGCGTCCCCCGAACTCGCACGGATACACAGCCTGCCGGCGACGCTCGACGACCTGCGCACCGCGCCGCTGATTACCGCGGCCGTGATCGGCAGGCAGTTGCGACTACGTGGTGCAGGACGATTTGAAGCGCGGCGCCGTGCTGACCGCGCTCGATGGGTGGCGGCTCAGCATCTTCGGCACGCCCATGTACATGCTGTACATGGCGAACCGGCATCACACGCGCGCGGCGGCGACGTTCATCGACTTCGTGCTGGAGCAGGCGCAGGGCTCGGGCGCGGGCGGCGCGAACTGAAGCGGCGAACTCAGGCGCCGAGTCTGCGCGCGATGGCCGTCGTGACCATCGGCACGCCGACGCGCAGCAGCTTGCGCACGCCTTCATCGCTGCCGACTTTGCCCACCGCGTTGTCGATCATCGCCTGCATCACGCTCGCCGGATAGAACTCGCGAAACAGCTCGTTCGCGCCGGTTTGCTCGAACACGTGATGCAGGAACGAGCCAACGGGCGGCCCGATGCGCTTGAAGAGTCCCATCTTGACGACACGGTTGTTCCACAGATGCAGCGTGTACGCGTCGGAACAGAGCGCCGCGCACTCGTCGAAATAGCGCGGCAGGAACACCTTGTAGTAATCGTTGAAATGCACCGGATAGAACAGACTTTCGGGAAGACCCGCCTTCACGCCGTAGACGGCGGTCAACAGACGCGGGCCCGTGTCGCCCCACTTCAGTGCCGTGCCCTTCATTGCTTCGACACGTTCGATCAGTTCGTGCAAGCGCGGCTGATCCGGGTCGAGCCGCAGCATCGCCGTGCAGATGCTTGATGAGGTCTCTCGCCCAATCAGGTCGCCCTTGGCGTTGAGATCGAAATCCCGCAACAGCAGCAGATCGGTATCGACCCAGATCTCGTCGGTCCTCGTGAACATCACAAAGCGGAAATAGTCGGTGAAATGCGCCATCGACGGTACGCCGTGAATCGGGAAATCGTGAAGCGAATCGCGCGGCAGTATCGCGGTCGCGTCCTTCGCGATCACGCCGGGCGGCAGACCGGCGATCGGCTCATAGCTATAAAGCGCGACCTCGCTGCCGTACAGCGCGAACGATTTGAGACAGGCGATTTCGTAAGGAGAAAGTTCGGGACCGTGCCAGAACGATGCAAATCTTGCCTTGCGCATATGTCATCCAGGGTAACGATCATGCAGCGCAACATGCGCGCCGGACCGGTGTAACGATCCTAGACGGGCATCGCACAGGTCATACGTAAAGGGCTTGAATCGCACAGGAGTTGTCGCGAAACGTTGAGTTCCTCGCACCATGTCGGCGATTATGGGCGGGACTATGTCGTATGTGGCGAATTCAGTTGCGGGTGGTGATGCATCAACGAATAGCGCGGGATCGTCGGCTAAACTGCAGAAGACCGACCACGCGTACGTATAGCAACCAATGAGCCATGCATGCGCGCCACGCAGAGATAAAGACGATATCAAGGAGACGTGATGAACCTCGACGACGAGACTTACGATTCGCTCACGGCCAATTTCACATGGCGTATTCCGTCGCGCTACAACATCGGCGTCGACACCTGCGACAAATGGGCCGATGGCACGGGGCGTGTCGCGCTGATCTCCGAAGACGCCGATGGCCGCGCGACCCGCTATACGTTCGACGAACTGAAAGCGCTATCCGACCGCTTCGCCAATGCGTTGCTCGCGCTCGGCGCGCGGCGCGGCGAGTGCATCGGCATCTTTCTGTCGCAATCGATCGAAACGGCCATCGCGCATCTCGCCGCGTACAAGGCCGGCATGGTCGCGGTGCCGCTGTTCGCGCTGTTCGGCGTGGACGCGATCGAGCATCGGCTCGGCGACAGCGGCGCGGTGGCGCTGATCACCGATCACGCCGGCGTGCAAAAGGTCGACGAAATTCGCGGCGCGCTGCCCGGGTTGCGGCACGTGTTCAGTGTCGATATCGAGCAGGACGACGAAGCATTGGACGCGCCCGTGCGGTCGTTCTGGCATGCGTTGAATAGCGCCCCCGCTGATTTCACGCCGGTCGATACCGCCGCCGACGATCCCGCGATCATCATCTATACATCGGGCACGACGGGAAAACCGAAGGGCGCGTTGCACGCGCATCGCGTGTTGCTTGGACATCTGCCCGGCGTCGAGATGTCGCAGCAGGGCTTTCCCGCGCACGCGACGCTGATGTGGACGCCCGCGGACTGGGCGTGGATCGGCGGTCTGTTCGACGTGCTGCTGCCATCGTGGCATCACGGTGTCGCGGTGCTCGCGCGCCGCTTTGCGAAATTCGATGGCCACGCCGCGTTCGATCTGCTCGCGCGTCACGCGGTCTCCCATGCGTTCGTGCCGCCGACCGCGCTGAAGATGATGCGCGGCGTCGAGCGGCCCGCCCATCTGCGTCTCGCGTTGCAATCGGTCGCGAGCGGCGGCGAATCGCTGGGCGAGGAACTGATCGGCTGGGGGCGCGAGGCGCTCGGCGTGACGATCAACGAGTTCTACGGGCAGACCGAGTGCAACGTCGTGGTGTCGTCGTGCGCGGCGCTATTCGAGCCGCGCCCCGGCGCGATGGGGCGCGCGGTGCCGGGGCACCATGTCGCGATCATCGATGCCGCCGGCAACGAACTGCCGCCCGGCGCGATCGGCGATATCGCGGTGGCCGCGCCCGATCCGGTGATGTTTGTCGGCTACTGGCGCAATGCTGCGGCCACCAACGACAAATTCCGCGGCAAGTTTCTGCTGACCGGCGATCTCGGCACGCGTGACGCGGACGGCTTCATTCGCTTCGTCGGCCGTGGCGACGACGTGATCACGAGCGCCGGCTACCGGATCGGGCCGGCGTCGATCGAGGATTCGCTGCTGCGTCATCCGGCCGTCGCGATGGCTGCGGTGGTCGGCGCGCCCGATCGCGAGCGCACCGAAATCGTGATGGCGTTCGTCGTGCTGAAAGCCGGCTTCGTCGGCGACGACGCGCTCGTGCGCGAGATCCAGCAGCACGTGAAGACGCGTCTGGCCGCGCACGAATATCCGCGCGAGATTCGCTTCGTCGAAAGCCTGCCGATGACGGCCACCGGCAAGGTGATCCGCAAGGCGCTGCGCGAGGCGGTGACGCATGGACCGGACGCGACTCCACCGGCGAAAAACTGAGTCTGCTACGATGACCGACCCACGATGAGAATCACAACGGAGAGTTGCATGCGCCCGGACAGTGCAATTCGTTTCGACCAGGAGTTCGCGCCGCGTATTGCCGAGGCGATCGCCGCGTGCTTCGCGAAGACCGTGCAAACCGACGTGTTGCCGCACGGCGCACACGGGCAGCCCACCCGCGTGCGAATTCATGCTGCCCCGCTCGATGAACTCGGCCATTACCCGCATCCGTTGAATCTGTATCTGACCTGGGACAGCGGCGAAATAGAAGGGCTGATGGGTGAGCACGGTGCGACGCGTTTCGCCCGATATCTGGCCGCGCTGCCGCGCAAGCTCAATGCGTGGACCCAGGCGCGCGAACTCGATTTCTCCACGCATACGCAGGGTGAGCCGGTGACGCTGATTGGCGGGCTCGATTTCGAGTCGTAGACGCGCGCGCGTCTGCGGGTTTGCGTTCGTGAGCTGGATAAAAAACGGCCGCTGTGTTCGAGGAGCCAGCGGCCGTTGCTGTTGCACAGTTGGGTGACAGCGACGCTCAGCCGCCCAACGCCGGATCGCTCATGCTCTGACTGCCGGTCTCCACGTGACCCGCGAAGCGGCGCGCGAACGTCGGGTCGGTGTCGACGGTGATCGTCAGATCGTACCAGCCGTAGGCGTTGCGCAGATCGAGGTACACATTGTCGGTGTCGCCGCCGCGCACCGAATGCGTGATCACGTGGTTCGCGTCGCAGGCGTTGACGATCGTGAACTGGCAACGCGCGCTGCCGACGTTCTCGAGGCGCAGTTGCAGATTGCCGTTCGCGACATCGTAGCCTTCGGCGACGGCCGGTCGTGCGGTATCCGAACCATTCCACCCATTGCGCGCGACCAGCTTGCCCGCGAAGCGGCGCAGGAAACCATTCGGGCCGTGCACGCTGAAGTCGTAGCTGCCATCGGCATTGACCAGCAACGAGTCCTGCAGATGCTTGCCCGCTTCGACGGTATAGCTGCGCGGCGCGTCAGCGCTGTTCGCCGCGTACATGAGAAACACCGCGCCCGCGCGGCCCGTGTTGACGAAGCGCATCGCCAGCTTGCCGTTCGAACCTTCGTCGACGCGCACGAACAGTTCGTACGGCAACGCGCGCGCCGGGCGAACGCCCGGTTCCTGCTTCGGCACCGTCTGCACCGTCGGCGGTTGCGGCACGTAATCCGGGTGACGGTTCTGGTCGGGCGGCACGTAGCCGCTCGTGCTCGGCAGCGACGGCACCGAAGCGTTCGGATTCGCGAAGTTGAACGCCGAGCTCAGATCGCCGCACACCGCGCGACGCCACGGCGTGATGTTCGATTCGCCGAGATTGTGCTGCTGGCCGAAGCGCTTTTCGATGAAGCGGATCACCGACGTATGGTCGAACACTTCCGAGCACACGTAGCCGCCTTTGGACCACGGCGAGACCACCAGCATCGGCACGCGCGGTCCGAGCCCGTAGGGCCCGGCGACGTTCTTCGCATCGCCGGCATAGATGTCGTGCGTGACGTTGACGGTCGACAGACCGTTCGCGCTCGACGCGGCCGCGAACGGCGCCGCGATGTGATCGAAGAAGCCGTCGTTTTCGTCGTAGTTGATCAGCAGCACGGTCTTGCTCCACACGTCCGGGTTCGACGTGAGGATCTGCAGCACCTGATCGATGTACCACGCGCCGTAGTTGGTGGGCCAGTTCGGATGCTCGCAGTACGCTTCGGGCGCGACGATCCACGACACTTGCGGAAGCGTGCCGTTTTGCACGTCGCGCTTCAGGATGTCGAAGTAGCCGTCGCCGTTCGCCGCGTTGGTGCCGGTTCGCGCGTTGTCGTACAGCGGGTTGCCCGGCTGCGCGTTGCGGTACTGGTTGAAATAGAGCAGCGAGTTGTCGCCGTAGTTGCCGATGTACGCGTTCTGCGTCCAGCCCCACGAACCGTTCGCGTCGAGCCCGGTTCCGATGTCCTGATAGATTTTCCACGAGATGCCCGCGTTTTGCAGCACTTCGGGGTAGGTCGACCAGCCGTAGCCGAGTTCCGAATTGTCGATCACCGGACCGCCGCCGCTGCCGTCGTTGCCGACCCAGCCGCTCCACATGTAGTAGCGGTTCGGATCGGTCGGGCCCATCAGCGAGCAGTGATACGCGTCGCAGATCGTGAATGCGTCGGCGAGCTGATAGTGGAACGGGATGTCGTCGCGGGTCAGGTAAGCCATCGTGGTCGCGCCTTTCGATGGCACCCACTGATCGTTGCGGCCGCCGTTCCATGCCGCGTGCGTGGTGCCCCAGTCGTGCGCGAGATCCTGCAGGAATTGCAGACCGAGGTTCGGCGCGGCGGGACGGAACGGCAGCACGTAGCTGGCGCCGGCGGTGTCGGTGGTGAGCGGCTGATACCACACCGGCTGGCCGTTCGCGAGGTTGATCGCGCGCGTGTCGCCGAAGCCGCGCACGCCTTTGAGCGTGCCGAAGTAGTGGTCGAACGAGCGGTTCTCCTGCATCAGCACGACGATGTGCTCGACGTCGCGGATCGTGCCGGTCCGGTTGTTGGCCGGAATCGCGAGCGCATTGCGGATGCCCGGCGGCAGCATGCTTAGCGCGGTGAAGGAACCGGCGGCTTGCGCGGCCGAGCGCAGAAAATCACGGCGATTGTTTGAGGTCATGGTTGTGGCTTTGATCTTCGGTGGACGAGAACGGCACGGGGACAAGGAATTGCGGTACTGGAACGGCGCTGCTGCGTCGGCCGCGCGAAGCCAGGCTAGCGGCCGCGCGCGGCGCGATTGTCAATCGACGCTATGGATGACGGGGCTGGCCAGCGGCGGCGAGGTGGCGGACATCGCCGTGGCGGCTTCGGACGCGGGCGCCGCCGGTGTCTGGACCGTCAGCGTCGGCGGCGCGGAGTCGGCCGGCGGCGTGGCGTTCGATGGGTCGCCGGGGTTAGCGGCGGCATGCCCTGTGGAACTGATCGTAGTCGTGCTGGCGGGCGGGTCGTCGTTGCTGCATGCGCTCGCCAGCGCGCACAGCGCGATGACGGCCACAGCGAGCGTCAATCGTTTGCGCCGCGGCGCACGGATCGGCTTCGACACGAAGGGCATGGCACTGTCTCCGGGCGGGGAAGGGATGCCTCGCCATCGATGTGCCGAGGTCAGCGATGCCGCAGCATAATCGCCGATCCATGTAATTTTTATGAAGTATCGGTAACAGGCAGGGTGCCGCTTATCGGTGCGCGCGCACGAACGCCGCGATCGCGTCGTTGAGCGCGGCGGGCGCGTCGCGATGCGGCGAGTGTCCGCATGCGTCGAGCTTGACGAGTTGCGCGTGCGGCACGTGCGCGGCGATCGTGTCGACCTGCGCCATCGTGCCGTAGTTGTCGTCGTGGCCCTGGATCGCGAGCAGCGGTCGACGGATCGGCGCGAGCGCCTCGACGATCGACCACCGCCTGAACTCGGGATCGAGCCAGATATCGTTCCAGCCGTAGAACGCGGAATCGACGTCCGCGTGATAGCGCGCGAGCTTCGCGCGTAACTCGGTGGTTTCGTAAAGCTGTTTCGTTTGGGCGATGCTTTGCACCGAGATGTCTTCGACGAATACGTGCGGCGCCATCACGACCGCGCCCGCGAGCGCATCGGGAAAGAGCGCCGCGTACAGCAGCGCGATCGACGCGCCGTCGCTATGGCCGATCACCCACATGCGCTGACGTTGCCGCAGCTCGACATCGAGCGCGTCGAGCAGAGCGGGGAGGATGTCACGCGCCTGCGCGGTCATGAAATCGACCGGCCATTTGTCGTGAGGCGCACGCGGTGTCGAGAGTCCGTAGCCGGGCCGCGAGTAGACGAGCCCGCGCATGCCGAGACGCTCGCACATCGTCCGCGGCCAGTCGCGCCACATCGCGATCGAGCCGAGACCTTCGTGCAGGAATACCGCGATCGGCGGATCGTCCGCCTGAGCATTCGCCTGCTCGTCGACCCAGCGGTACTCGATGCGCAGCGGCCCATGCGACGCGGTGGCGGGCAGTTCGGCAAAGCTGCTGGCGGCACTCGCGCGGGAAGCGGCAGCGGCGGTAGCTCGGTTCTGCATCAATGAATCACCTATGACTGTTCGCGCAGCTTGAAGCGTTGAATCTTGCCGGTGGCGGTTTTCGGCAGATCGTCGGCGAACACGATATCGCGCGGGTACTTGTGCGGCGCGAGCCGCTCCTTGACGAAGACCTTCAGTTCGTCCGCGAGCACGTCGGACGGAATGAAGTTGCGCTTGAGCACGACGAACGCGCGCGATTTCACGAGCCCGCCATGATCGACGCCGACCACCGCGGCCTCGAGCACCGCGGGATGCGCGACGAGCACCATCTCGACCTCGACCGGCGACACGTACTGGCCGCTCACTTTCAGCATGTCGTCACTGCGGCCCGCGTAGACATAGCAGCCGTTCGCGAGACGCCGATATTTGTCGCCGCTTCTGATCCATTCGCCGAGAAAGGTCGCGCGCGTTTTCTCGCGATTGCTCCAGTACATCAGCGCCGCGCTCGGCCCCTTGATGAACAGATCGCCGACTTCGCCATCGGGTACCGGCCGCCCCGCTTCGTCGCGCAACTCGACTTCGTAGCCCGGCACGGGGCGCCCGGTCGTGCCGTATTCGACTTCGCCCGCGCGATTCGACAGGAAGATGTGCAGCATTTCCGTCGAGCCGATGCCATCGAGAATCTCGGCGCCGAAGTGCGCGGTGAAGCGTTCGCCGACGTCGCGCGGCAACGCCTCGCCCGCCGACGCGCACACGCGTATCGCGACGTCGGCGCGCGCGGGCAGATTGGGCGACACCAGCATGTTCGCGTACAAGGTCGGGACCCCGTAGAACACGGTCGGACGATGCCGGACGAGGCGCGCGAAGATCGCATCGGCGCTCGGGCGCTCGGCCATCAGGATCGCGGTCGCGCCAACCGACAGCGGAAACGTCAGCGCGTTGCCGAGCCCATACGCAAAGAACAGTTTCGCCGCCGAGAACACCACGTCGCTCTCGACGATGCCGAGCACCGGCTTCGCATACAGTTCGGCGGTCCAGTACAGATTCGCGTGCGTGTGGACGGTGCCTTTCGGCTTGCCGGTCGAGCCCGACGAATAGAGCCAGAACGCGATGTCGTCCGCGTTGCTCGCACAGCCCTTGGCCGCGGGCGCTGCGGCGTCGACCAGCGTTTCGAAGCGAGGCGGGGCAAGCGGCGCCTCGGCGGAGCTGGCAGGCTGCGAGACGATCAGCTGGCAGCCGTCGTCGTCGCTGCTGCACAGCGCGTCCGTCACGTGAGGTAGCAGCGGTTGCGAAACGATGACCGCTCGCGCATGGCTATGCGTCAGCATGTACGTATAGTCGGCGGCGCTCAGCAGGGTATTCGCGACGACCGGCACGATGCCGGCGTACAGCGCACCAAGAAACGCGACCGGCAGCGCTACGGTGTCGAGCATCACGAGCAGCACGCGCTCCTCGGGATGCACACCCAGCGCGCGCAGTGCGGTGGCGCAGCGCCGCGCGCGTTGTTCCAGCTCGCCGTAGGTCATCGCGCCGTGGTCGTCGATATAGGCGAGCTTGCTCGCGCGCGCTTCGTTCAACTGGAACAGATGCGTCGCGAAGTTGAACAGCGGGGGCGGCGGCGCGACCGGCTGCGGCGCGCTCGTTTCCTGCAGGGCTTCCATATGTCTCCTCCATCCGTGGGCACGGTCCGGCTGTTGTTTGCTCGTGAACCGCTCGATGCTTGCCAGTCGCTGCTCACGCGCGCGTGAATTCGATCGCCCCTTGCGGCAGCAGATACAGCACCAGCGCCTGGCCGTTCGCGACGGTCGGACGATGCGCCGAGCCGGGGCCGTACACGCACCAGCCGGCCGGATGGCCGTCGAACGTCGCGCCTGCGGTGAGCGGCATGATCAGATCGATTTCGCCGTGCGGATGGACGTGGTGCGGACCGACAATGTCCTGCATGTCGACGACGTCGACGGAAAAGCCATGCGTGTCGGGCAGCGCGTTGAAGATGCGGCCGTAGCGGATGCCGCCGGCCGCCCGGTTGCACAGCCAGCCTTCGGCGACGCCGTTGCGACAGGCGTTTGCCAGTTCGTCGAAGGTGGGACTGTCGGCGGCCCAGGTGTCGTTCAGCCAGGTCGCGAGCGAATCGTCGAGCGGCCGCCCGGCGAGTTGCCCAGTGACGCCTGCGATCAGGCGCTGGAATTCCTGTGCGGACATGCGAGACTCCAGGAGCGCTCACGCGTGTTGCGGCGCTGTCTGCGTGACGCCGCCGGAACGCCAGGCGACGCATGACTGTGTTTGTGATTCGATCAGCTTTTGGCGAAAATTAAACCGTTCACCTGATGCGTGTCAAGCACTATAGTACATGTATCGAAGTCACGAGGTCGCAAAACATGAATCAAAAGTACCCTCCCGCACCGTTGGACGAAGCCGCCGACGACGCAGCCCGCGTCGAACGCCCCCAGCGCGCGGGTGAGCGCACGGCCGAACGTGGCGGCGAGCGTGAAGAGCGCGACCCGTTCCTGACCGCGATGGGCGAGCGCGTGCGTCTGCTGCGCGCGCGCCGCGGCATGACGCGCAAGACGCTGGCGGCCGAAACCGGTTTGTCGGAGCGACATCTGGCGAACCTTGAATCGGGCGTCGGGAATGCGTCGGTGCTGGTGCTGCGGCAGCTCGCGATCACGCTGAACTGCCCGCTCGCCGAGGTGATCGGCGATGAGACCACCGCGTCCGCCGAATGGCTATTGATTCGCGAGCTGCTGCAGGGCCGCGACCAGGCGGCGCTGCAACGTGCGCGCATCGCGCTCGCGGAGATGTTCGCGCAGGCGCCGCGCGACCCGCACCGCAACGACCGCATCGCGCTGATCGGCCTGCGTGGCGCCGGCAAGTCGACGCTCGGACGCATGCTCGCGCAGGAGCGCAAGGTGCCGTTCATCGAGCTGACGCGCGTGATCGAACAGCTCGCGGGCTGTCCGCCGTCGGAGATCCATTCGCTGTACGGCGCGAGCGCGTATCGACGTTACGAGCATCGTGCGCTCGAGGCGGTGGTCCATGAGCATTCGCACGCGGTGATCGCGTCGCCGGGAGGGCTCGTGTCGGAATCGGGCACGTTCAACGTGCTGCTGTCGCGCTGCTTCACCGTGTGGCTGCAGGCGACGCCCGACGAGCATATGCGCCGCGTCGTCGCGCAAGGCGATCTGCGGCCGATGTCCGGAAGCCGCGAGGCAATGGACGACCTGAAGCGCATCCTCGCCGGGCGCGCCGAGCTATACGGGCGCGCGGACATGACGTTCGACACCAGCGAGAAGACGCTCGCCGATGCCTACCTGCAGTTGCGGGACCGTCTCGCCGCGCGTCTCGCGGCGCAAGCGCCCGACGAAGCGCGCTTGAACTGACGAGGCGCACACGCCAGGGTTTCCCCGTAAAAGGCATTAAAGTGCTTTGCGTGGATAATGACGATGCACTATTGTGCAATCACAGATTGCATCGTCCAGTCAGGAGACGCCCCATGTCCACAGCACCCCCCGCCGTTGCTCAGGCCGCGCCGGTCGACTACCGCACCGATCCGTCGCAGTACCAGCACTGGAAGCTCAGCTTCAACGGTCCGGTCGCGACGCTCGGCCTCGACATCGCCGAGGACGGCGGCATTCGCGACGGCTACAAGCTGAAGCTCAATTCGTATGATCTCGGCGTCGATATCGAGCTGCACGACGCGATTCAGCGCATTCGCTTCGAGCATCCGGAAGTCCGCACGGTGGTGGTGACGAGCCTGAAGGATCGAGTGTTCTGCTCGGGCGCGAATATCTTCATGCTGGGGCTGTCGTCGCACGCATGGAAGGTCAACTTCTGCAAGTTCACGAACGAAACCCGCAACGGGCTGGAAGACGCGTCACGCCATTCGGGTCTGAAGTTTCTCGCCGCGGTGAACGGTGCCTGCGCGGGCGGCGGTTATGAACTCGCGCTCGCCTGCGACGAAATCTATCTGATCGACGATCGTTCCTCTTCGGTGTCGCTGCCGGAAGTGCCGCTGCTCGGCGTGCTGCCCGGCACCGGCGGACTCACGCGCGTGACCGATAAGCGCAAGGTGCGCCACGATCGCGCGGATATCTTCTGCACGGTGGTCGAGGGCGTGCGCGGCGAACGCGCGAAGGCCTGGCGTCTCGTCGACGAAGTCGTGAAGCCGAACCGGTTCGAAGAGGCGATTCAGGCACGCGCGCTCGAACTGGCCGCGCACAGCGATCGTCCAGCCGGAGCGCCAGGCGTCGCGCTCGCGCGCATCGAACGCACGGATCGCGAAGATGGCATCGGCTATCGAACGGTCGACGTCACGATCGATCGCGCGAAACGGGTGGCGACCTTCACCGCGCGCGCGCCGCACACCGAGCAACCGGGCGAACTCGCCGCGATCGTCGCGGCCGGCGCGAACTGGTGGCCGCTGCAATTCGCGCGCGAACTCGACGACGCGATCCTGTCGATGCGCACCAACGCGCTCGACATCGGCACCTGGGTGTTCAAGACCGAAGGCGACGCGCGCCACCTGCTCGCGGTCGACGCGACGCTGCTGCAGCACAAGGATCACTGGTTCGTGCGCGAAACGATCGGCATGCTGCGCCGCACGCTCGCGCGCATCGATGTGTCGTCGCGCTCCGTCTTTACGCTGGTCGAAGCTGGCTCATGCTTTGCCGGTACGTTCGCTGAACTCGCGTTCGCCGCCGATCGCACCTACATGGCCGCGCTGCCCGAGAACGAGGACGAGGAGCCGGCGATCACGCTGACGGAAGTCAACTTCGGTCTGTATCCGATGGTCACGCATCAATCCCGGCTCGCGCGACGCTTCTACGAAGAAGCCGAGCCGCTCGACGCAGTACGCGCGCTGATCGGCCAGCCGGTCAAGGCGCTCGACGCCGAGCGGCTCGGTCTCGTCACCGCGTCGCCGGACGACATCGATTGGGCTGATGAAATCCGCATCGCGCTCGAGGAGCGCGCGGCGATGTCGCCCGATGCATTGACGGGCCTCGAAGCGAATCTGCGCTTCAACGGGCCGGAGACGATGGAGACGCGCATTTTCGGCCGTCTGAGCGCCTGGCAGAACTGGATTTTCAACCGGCCGAACGCAGTGGGCGAGAAAGGTGCGCTCAAGGTGTACGGCAAGGGCAGCAAGGCGCAATTCGATGTGTCGCGCGTGTGAGATGCGCCGCGCTCACTCCGACTGAACGACGTCGCTTGCCGATACGCGCCTCACGCCAGTGCAGCTTTCGAATAGGAACCGTCCCAGGGAACCGACCATGTCCTCGATCAACTACAGCGAAAAGATTCCGAACAACGTCAACCTCGCCGACGACCGCGCGCTGCAACGCGCGCTCGAGCAATGGCAGCCGAACTTTCTGTCATGGTGGGGCGATATGGGCCCGGAAGGCTCGCACGGCTACGACGTGTATCTGCGTACCGCGGTCAGCGTCGACGCGGGCGGCTGGGCCCACTTCGATTACGTGAAAATGCCGGAGTACCGCTGGGGCATTTTCCTCACGCCGGGCGAGCAGGATCGCAAGATCCACTTCGGCGAGCACAAGGGCGAAGCCGCGTGGCAGGACGTGCCCGGCGAGCATCGCGCGAACCTGCGTCGCATCATCGTCACGCAGGGCGATACGGAGCCGGCTTCGGTCGAGCAGCAGCGTCATCTCGGCTCGACCGCGCCGTCGCTGTACGATCTGCGCAACCTGTTCCAGGTCAACGTCGAGGAGGGCCGTCATCTGTGGGCGATGGTGTATCTGCTGCATCGCTACTTCGGGCGCGACGGCCGGGAGGAGGCCGAAGCATTGCTCGGCCGTCGCTCGGGCGACGAAGACAATCCGCGCATTCTCGGCGCGTTTAACGAGAAAACGCCGGACTGGCTCGCGTTCTACATGTTCACGTACTTCACCGACCGCGACGGCAAGTTCCAGTTGTCGGCGCTCGCGGAGTCGGGCTTCGATCCGCTCGCGCGCACGACGAAGTTCATGCTGACCGAGGAAGCGCATCACATGTTCGTCGGCGAATCGGGCGTGTCGCGCGTGATCCAGCGCAGCGCTCAGGTGATGAACGAGCTCGGCACCGACGATGCCGCGAAGATCCGCGCGGCCGGCGTGATCGATCTGCCGACCATCCAACGCTATCTGAACTTCCATTATTCGGTCACGATCGACCTGTTCGGCGCCGATCATTCGTCGAACGCGGCGACGTTCTATAGCTCGGGTCTGAAGGGCCGCTACGAGGAAGGCAAGCGCGACGACGATCATCGCCTGAACGAGCATGGCTACAAGCTGCTCGACGTGAAGGACGGCAGGCTCGTCGAGCGCGAGGTGCCGATGCTCAACGCGATGAACGAAGTACTGCGCGACGATTACATCAAGGACTCGGTCGCGGGCGTCGGCCGCTGGAACAAGGTGCTCGAGAAGGCCGGCATCGACTTTCGGATGACGGTGCCGCACAAGGCGTTCAACCGGCAGATCGGCACGTTCGCGGGCACGCGGGTGTCGCCCGATGGCCGCGTGCTCAGCGAAGCCGAATGGGCCGCGAACGAAGCGAACTGGCTCGCGACGCCCGCAGACCGCGCGTTCGTCGCGTCGCTGATGGGCCGCGTCGCCGAGCCAGGCAAGTTCGCGAACTGGATCGCGCCGCCCGCGATGGGCGTGAACCGTCAGCCGGTCGATTTCGAATACGTGCGCTTCAACTGAAGCAGGCGACGCACGAAAGGCACGCCGCGCGCGCCGTATTACCAGGTGGAGGAAGTCATGAACGGCCCAGTATCGATCGAAGTCATGCGGCAGCATCTGATCGATCCGGAGATCTGCATTCGCTGCAATACCTGCGAAGAGACTTGTCCGATCGACGCGATCACGCACGACGACAACAACTACGTCGTGAAGGCCGAAGTCTGCAACGGCTGCATGGCCTGCGTGCCGCCGTGCCCGACCGGCGCGATCGACAACTGGCGCACGGTGCCGAAGGCCGACGCGTATTCGATCGACGAGCAGTTCAAGTGGGACGTGCTGCCGGAGCAGAACACGATGGCGGTGCCGGCGGAAGAAGCGGCGGCCGTTTGCGCTTCGGGCGACGCCTCCGCCGAGGCGGACGGCATCGAAGTCGACACCATGCGCGGCGCGGTCGTGCCGCCGTGGTCGGCCGCGAAGCCGTACGTGAATCTCTACACGCACCACGCGCCGACCACCGCGACGGTGGTCGGCAACTACCGGCTCACCGACGGCGCGACATCGAGCGACATCCATCACATCGTGCTCGATTTCGGCTCGATGCCGTTTCCGGTGCTCGAAGGCCAGTCGATCGGCATTCTGCCGCCGGGAGTTGCCGCCGACGGCCGCGTGCATCACGCGCGCCAGTACTCGGTGGCCAGTCCGCGCGACGGCGAGCGGCCCGGCTATAACAACGTGTCGCTGACGGTCAAGCGTGTGTCGCAGCAGCACGGCGACGCAATCGACGGCGTTTGCTCGAACTATTTGTGCGATCTGAAGAAGGGCGACGTGGTCAACGTGATCGGCCCGTTCGGCAGCACCTTCCTGATGCCCAATCATCCGAACTCGCATCTTCTGATGATCTGCACGGGCACCGGTTCCGCGCCGATGCGCGCGATGACCGAGTATCGCCGGCGCAAGCGTCTGAAAGGCGCGACCGGCAAGCTGATGCTGTTCTTCGGCGCGCGCACCCAGCAGGAGCTGCCGTACTTTGGACCGCTGACCAATCTGCCGAAGGATTTCATCGACACGACGCTCGCGTTTTCGCGCACGCCGGGGCAGACGAAGCGCTACGTGCAGGACGCGATGCGTGAACGCGGCTCGGACGTCGCGAACCTGCTGAAGGACGACAACACCTATATCTACGTGTGCGGCCTCAAAGGCATGGAGGACGGCGTGCTGCAGGCGCTCAAGGACATCGGCGAGCAGCATCGGCTCGGTTGGGAAGCGTTGTGGGCGAAGCTGAAGCGCGAAGGGCGCTTGCATCTGGAGACGTACTGAGCGGGCGCCGGCGCGGCCACGCGCGAAGCGCTTTGAAAATCGCGGATGGTTTGCTACAGTCGGCCCACGCAGCCGGCCGCGCGTCGGTATCGCCCGCCAAACGCGGCAGTCCGCGATCTGCGCAGCCACTGAGCCGGAGCCGTCCGATGAAGCCGATTCGTTCACTCGCGATGATCGCGCTGTTGCAGGCCGCACTCGCGCATCCGGCGAGCGCCGACGATCTGGCGAAGATCAAGGCATCGGGCGTGTTCCGGATCGGCACCGAAGGCACTTACGCACCGTTCACCTACCACGACGACGCGGGCAAGCTGACCGGCTTCGACGTCGAACTCGCCAGCGCGATCGCGCAGCGTCTCGGCGTCAGGCCGCAATTCATCGAAAGCAAATGGGACGGGCTGATCGCCGGTCTCGACGTCAATCGTTACGACGCGGTGATCAACGAGGTCGCGATCACCGACGATCGCAAGCTCAAATACGATTACTCGGACCCGTACATCACATCGCATGCGGTGCTGATCGTCGCGTCGGACAATACGACGATCAAATCTTTCGATGACCTGAAGGGCCGGAAATCGGCCAATACGCCGACCAGCAACGTCGGCAGGATCGCGGCGGCGCACGGTGCGCAGGTGATTCCGGCGCTGGGCTTCGACGAATCGATCGATCTGCTCATAGCGGGCCGCGTCGACGCGACCGTCAACGATTCATTGTCGTTTCTCGACTACAGGAAGCGCGAGCCCGACGCGAAGATCAAAGTCGTCGCGGTCGATACGTCGCCTGACAGCAGCGACAAGTCGGCCGTACTGATGCGCAAGGGCAATCCGAAGCTGCGGGTGGCGATCGACGACGCGCTCGCCGGCATCAGAAAAGACGGTACTTATCAGCGCATTTCGCTGAAGTACTTCGGCCGGGACGTGTTTCACTGAACGTCGGCCGACGCTGACGCGGATAAACCTACGTTAAAAAACAAGGGGCGTCGAAGCGCCCCTTGTCTGTTGCCGTCAGCCCGACGAACCTGCGGCGCGCCGCAGATTCAACGCGGCAGACCGCGGCCTTACACCGTCGCGTCGCTCAGCGCGGCGTCGAAGAAGCGCTGCTGGGCATCCGCGTTCACGCGTGCATAGGCGCGGTTGACACCGCTGATCACCGCGCGAATCGACGCGGTGATCAGATTCGCATCGACACCGACGCCGAACGCGCTGCCGGCCACATCGGCGCCGGCCATTTCGGCGATTGCGATCGCGCGCGCATCGGCGCCCTGCGTGAGCGCGCGCTCCTCGTAGTGCTGGATGCGCACGGGCACGTCGAAAGCGTGCATCAGCGCGTCGAGCGGGCCGTTGCCGGCGCCGGTCAGCACGCGCGGCGTGCCGTTGATTTCGACGTTGAGCTTGATGTGCTCGCGGCCTTCATGCTCGGACAGGCTGTGGCTGATATAGCGGAGCGGCTCCGCCGTGCGCACGTATTCCTGCTGGAACAGTTCCCAGATCTGCGTGGGCGTGACTTCCTGGCCGCTCTGATCGGTGAAACGTTGCACGGCCGAGCTGAAGTCCACCTGCAGACGGCGCGGCAACACGACGCCGTAGCTCTGCTCGAGCAGATACGCGATACCGCCTTTGCCCGACTGGCTGTTCACGCGAATCACGGAGTCGTAGGTACGGCCGAGGTCGCTCGGATCGATCGGCATGTACGGCACTTCCCAGATCGCGTCCGGCTTCTGCGCGGCGAAGCCCTTCCTGATTGCGTCCTGGTGCGAGCCCGAGAACGCGGTGAAGACCAGATCGCCGACATACGGATGACGCGGATGCACCGGCAACTGCGTGCATTCTTCGGCGGTGCGCGCGACTTCGTTGATGTTCGAGAAATCGAGTTCGGGATCGACGCCCTGCGTGTACAGATTCAACGCGAGCGTGACGAGGTCGACGTTGCCGGTGCGCTCGCCGTTGCCGAACAAGCAACCTTCGACGCGATCCGCGCCCGCCATCACCGCGAGCTCCGCGGCCGCGACGGCCGTGCCGCGGTCGTTATGCGGGTGGACGGAGACGATCAGCGAATCGCGGCGCGCGAGATTGCGGTGCATCCATTCGATCTGGTCCGCGTAGACGTTCGGCGTGGCCATTTCGACGGTGGCCGGCAGATTGACGATCGCCTTGTGCCCGGGCGTCGGTTGCCAGATGTCGAACACCGCGTCGCAGACTTCCTTCGCGAATTCGAGCTCGGTGCCGCTGAACACTTCCGGGCTGTACTGCAGCGTGAAGTGCGTTTGCGGCTGAGCGTCGGCGAGGCGTTTCATCGTGCGCGCGGCCTTCTGCGCGAGTTCGATCACGCCGCTCTTTTCGAGGCCGAACACGATCTTGCGGAATTCCGGCGCGGTCGCGTTGTACAGATGGACGATCGCGCGGGGGGCGCCGCGCAACGATTCGAAAGTACGCTCGATCAGATCGTCGCGCGCCTGCGTGAGCACTTCGATCGTCACGTCGTCGGGAATATGGCCGCCCTCGATCAGCTCGCGCACGAAGTTGAAATCGGTCTGCGACGCCGACGGAAACGCGACTTCGATTTCCTTGAAGCCGATCTGCACCAGCGTCTTGAACATGCGCATTTTGCGCTCGGCGTTCATCGGCTCGAACAGCGCCTGGTTGCCGTCGCGCAGATCGGTGCTCATCCAGATCGGCGCGCGCGTGATTGTGCGCGACGGCCACTGGCGATCCGTCAAATTGATCGGCTTGAACGAACGGTACTTGGTAGCAGGGTTTTTCAACATTTTCATCATCCGGGGGAGAGACCGTGGAACGGGTGTCGACCGGACGACGAAAACGCGATACTGGGCCGCCGGTCGGAAACCGGGGCTGGGTCAGTTACTGGGGATTCAAGCGATGCTTCGGTGTTTCAGAGAGAAGCGGACGCGCGCAGCAGCAGACCTAGCCCGGTAGAGCGGGCTAGTAGTAGCGATAGGGTGGTCTGGGCGCGGTACATAGTGCGCAATGGGACCATATTATTGAGAGTGCGTCAAGGGCCGAGGTGGGATGGGCCGCGACATGCCCGGCTGCAGAAGCGGGCGAACGGCCCGGTCAGTGCCGCGACCCAGCCCCGCGTTGCTCATCCGCCGAACAAAAGCCGCAGCGTATCGTTGTTCACGATCACCGATACGCCTATCGCGAGCAGGATCAGCGGCAGCAGCGCCGAGCCGTACCGCCGGATCGGCGCGCCGAGCAACGGATGATCGACGAGCCATGCCGCGCCCGCGCACCACAGCCCGATCATGACGATGAACACCAGCGAAACGAGCGCGTTCGCGGCAGCCGTATGGCTCGCGTACAGCGGCACGTAGACGGCGAGGTTGTCCGAGCCGTTGGCGATTGCGACGCTTGCGACGGTCCAGCTCGATGAACCGCGAATGGATGTCGGTGCGCTTGGGAGGCTGTCCTCGCCAGCCTCGCCAGGGTTGCGCTGCGCATGGCCGGGACCGAAGCGCTGCCATGCGTTGTGCAAGCCGACGACGATCGGCAGTAAGCCGAGCAGGCCCACATAACCGGCCGGCAGGCGCGTGAGCAAGGCCGCGAGCACGAGCGCCGCGGCGACGAGGATCAATGATCCCGCGTACTGCCCTGCGACCACGCTGCGCCGCTGGGCGCCCGCTTCGGTCAGAAAGCCGAGCAGCACGAACAGGTTGTCGATATTGGTCGCGGCGTAGGCGGCGATCGCGAGCAGGACGAGGCTGAGCATGAAGAAGTCGGGGTCGATACTGGGGGGGAAGTCGCTTCGATTTCGCCGCGCAATGTGGCCAGTCAGGCGGACGATTGCGCCACCGACCGCGCGGCCGGTCAACACGATGCCGATGTGCCGCGTCAAGGTCAAGCGGCCGACAGCCGCGGAGCCGGGCGACGGGGCCGTAAGCTACAATGACCGACGCCTGGAACAACGGAACATCGATGAATATTCGCATCCTCTCCATCGCCTGTATCGCGAGCGCCGCGACGCTGCTGGCCGCCTGCACGATCGTCACCCGCAACTCCAGCGCATGCGAGCAATTGATGCGCAGCAAGCTGGCCGAGGCGTCGTCGGGGATGTCGTCGGATACCCTGCGGGTCACGCATCGCGGGGCCGCGATTCGCGGCTCGCGCGTCGTGGTGGAGGGGTCGATCGAGCATCTGGTGAGCGCGTCCGAGGTGGCGGCTTCCGCGGCGCTTGTCCCGTCGGCGTCGGACGTCAAGGTGGCCGCGAAGCCGGCCCAGCCGAAGAAGTTCAGCACACCGGCCGCCGCCGAATGCACGTT
Organism: Paraburkholderia sp. WC7.3g; assembly: GCF_050436345.1. Lineage (NCBI taxonomy): Bacteria > Pseudomonadati > Pseudomonadota > Betaproteobacteria > Burkholderiales > Burkholderiaceae > Paraburkholderia > Paraburkholderia sp. WC7.3g. The sequence continues at coordinate 3,227,543 of NZ_JBNDMA010000002.1, read as the reverse complement.
CCACGGTGAAGAGCTGGACGTATTCCGCTGGCTCGCGCCGGCGAAGCTCGCCACGCCGGCCGCGCAACCGGCTAGCGCGGCCGGCTGAGTTCGCAACCGCGCCACGCGCGTCGCCGCGCATCCACCCGATCGACCTCAGAACGCGTAATACGGCCCCTGGCCGGCCGACGTATTGCGCGCCGCAATCGCCGTGTAAATGCGTTTGCCGTAAAAGAACGGCAAGCCCCAGCCGAAGCCCTGACTCGAATTGCCGGCGAGATTGTCGAACGCGTTGTTCGTTGATGCGAACAGCGTGCTCGAATTGCCAATGTCGAACGACACCGTGCTCGACACGCCATCGATGCCGGTGATCGACGCGTTCGCCGACTGCGTCGAAGTCGGGCAGTACCAGAAGCCGCACAAGGGGAACTGCGTCGAGTGGAAGAAGAGGCCGTTCGAGCCGCTGTCGAGATAGCTCACCGCATAGGTCTGGCCGCCCGAGGCGGTCGTCACATAGCCGGTCGCCGCGTTCGCCTTGAGGACGTTCGTGCTCGTCAGCGTGTTGTTCGACTGGGTGCCGATGCCGAAGATCAGCGAGCCCGACGCGCCGGCCGCACCCGCATCGGCGACGGCCGGCAGGTCGATCACGACGCCGTTGTTGTCGAGCGGGAAGCTGCTGACCGGGTTGGTGACCTGCTGCGCGAGGGGTTGCGCGGTCGCGGTGCAGCCGCTCGTCGAGCAGCTGTAGTACCAGCGCGGCAACGCGGAATTCGAGCAGCCGCTGCCGCAGTCGACCGGGAACAGACCCACGCCGAGGATGCCGTTCGCGTGCAGGCTCGACACCGTCAGCAGCGACGCGCCGGAGTTGGCGCAGTCGATGGGCGCGGCGGGCAGCGCGGTATCGGCGATCACCTGGATCGGAATCGATGATGCCTGTTGGCCGGCCATACGCACGTCCGCGTTGCGCAGCGAGCCCCACGCGTAGCCGCTGCCGAACACCGCGCATTCGGCGCTCACGCCGCTGCCCGCGGCGATGGTCGGCAGCGCCAGGGTCGTCGGCAACGCGGAGGCGAGGATGCGCAGGCCGTTCGAGCCGGTGTCGACCTGGATGTCGTCGATCGTCGCGCAGTTGCTGGTGCCGGCCTGGCAGACGGTGACGCTTGTCGTCAGCATGTTGCGCGTATTGCCGGGCGAGACGCCGACCGTGACCGGCTGCACGTTGGGTGTGGTCGATTGCGGGACGTTCGCGCTCTGCGTGGTGTTCGACGCGCTCGTCGAACCGGTCGACGAGCTCGGCGTGCTCGCGGACGGCGTCGAGCCCGAGCCGGACGAGCCCGACGGGCTGGACGACGAACTGCCGCCTCCGCCGCCGCAGCCGACGAGGGCCGCGCAGACGATGACGAGCAGGGCATGGAAACGCAGGGCGGATTTCATGGCGTGGCGGTCCGACGGACGGAACTCAGGCGTGAAGGGGTGTGCGAGCGACGCGTGCGGGCGCACGCGTTACTGGATATCGTCGGCGGTGACGCCGGCGGGTAAAGCCGCCGGCAGCCACGCGCGTCCGACGTAGCCACGCATCGGTCCGCCCGACTCGACGATCACGTCCGGGCGCGTGACCCGCGACGCGTGCAGATTGCCGCTACTGGCCGCCGCCGAGGCGCCCGTCTTGTACGAGTCGCCGTATTTGCCGAGCAGCGCATGCAGATCCGGCATCGTCGGGCCTTGCCATGAATACGCGACGATCAGGCCGGTGCTGGTCGCATATTCGTTGATGGTCGTATTGCCGGCGTCGGTCCATGTGCGCTCGCGCAGTGCGCCATTGAGCAGCGTGCGCGGCGCGCTCGCGCCCGACACCGCCTGACTCGGCATCGTGCCACCTAATTCGGCATGGGCGCCGACGCTCGCGCAGCACGCGACGACGGCGATCGCCGATGCGATCGCGGATGGATTGAGACGCGACTGTATATGTGGCCTTCCTCGTTGGCGCCGGATTTTATTGAGACAGATCGTTTAACCTAGCACCGGTTTTTGGTGTTCTTTGCAAACCGCTGCGGACACGGCCGCCCGCGGTCGCAAAAATGAGCCGCATGCAGACCGGAAGCCCTTATTCGGCAGGTATCCGGCGAGATCGTGGGAACACTCCAGATGTCAACTCGAAAGCGTTATTGAGTGTTAAATTTACCTCATAAGAAGGTAAATAGCATAACGGGCGATTTGCGGGCAAACCCCAGTTTTTGCACACGCCTCGCCCGGACCGGTAAAATGTTGGGTTGATCCACGGAAACTTGCCGTGGCGTTGCGGAAGGATTCCCCGAACATGACTGATCTTCGTCTCACCAAGCGGTTTGCAGTAATGGTCGTGGCAGGCGGGCTGGTCGCCGGCTGCGGCACCTCGTCGCCGACCAAAATCGACTACAAGAGCGACTCCCGTTCGAAGCAGGTATCGCTTGCCGTACCGCCGAACATGATCGACGAGACGGCCGATCAACGTTCGCTGCCGCCGCAGGGCGGCGAAACCTCGCTGTCCACGCTGAAACAGGTGCAGGCCAAGGCGCCGGCCGGCGACGCGGTCGCGGTCGTGCCGCCCGTGCAGGGCATCCACATCCAGCGCGACGGCACCGAGAGCTGGCTCGTGCTCGACAACAAAACGCCCGATCAGGCCTGGCCGCAAATCCGCCGCTTCTGGCAAGAGCAGGGCTTCCTGCTCGTCGTCGACCAGCGCGACAAGGGCGTGATGGAAACCGACTGGAACGAAACCCACGCGCAGATCAACGACGGCTTTATCCGCAACACGCTGTCTAAGGCGATGGGCAACAGCTACGTGAACTCGGAGCGCAACAAGTACCGCACGCGCCTCGAAGCGGCGCCGAACGGCGGCACCTATGTGTTCGTGAGCCAGAAAGGCATGCGTGAGGCGATCACCGGCACGAACAGCGAATCGACGCAGTGGCAGCCCAAGCCGAACGACCCGGCACTCGAGCAGGAATATCTGAAGCGTCTGATGGCCTCGCTTGCGCGGGCCGATTCAGGTGCCAACGCGGGTACCAGCGCGGCTGGCGCGCAGAACGCCGAGCTGTCGCCTGCGGGCACGCAGATCGCGCCGAATGCGGCGACGGCGGGTGCGAAGTCGGCGGCGGCCGCGGTCGCCGCGCAGAATGTCGCGCTGTCGGCCCAGCAGCCGGTGCCGGACGCGGATTCGGCGAACACGTCGGCGCAGATCTCGTCGAGCGAACTCACACTCGGCGAGCCGTATGACCGCGCGTGGCTGCGCGTGGGCCTCGCGCTCGATCGCAGCAACTTCACGGTCGACGACCGCGACGTGAGCCGCGGCCTGTATTTCGTGCGCTATGTCGATCCGAAGGATATGTCGTCGGCCGAGCAGGGCTTCTGGAGCCAGATCTTCCACGGCAAGAAGGAGAAGGTCGCCAAACAATACCGCGTGAACGTGCGCGCGGTGACGCCGAACCAGACCCGCGTAGCCGTGGTAGACGACAAGGGGCAGCTCGACGAAAGCTCGCAGGCCAGGCAGATCATGAGCCTGATGGTCGACCAGTTGCACTGATAAGAGAGCCTTGCGGCCGACGCCGCCGGTTCGACAAAACCGTCCGGAGAAATCCGGGCGGTTTTTTTACGGCCAGGCATTTCGTCGCGACGGGCACTCAGGTATCCGCGCGCCGCGTCCCCACCCACGGCAGGCGCTTGACCACGCCGGTCGCCAACGCGGTGCCGACGAGAATCACCGCGCAACCTTCGAGCATCCCGGGCGACACCGTCTCGCCGAGAAACAACGCGCCCCATAGAATGCCGAAGATCGGAATCACGAAGGTCACGGTGATCGCGCGTGTCGGCCCGGCGACCGCGATCAGGTGGAAGAACAGCATGTACGCGACACCGGTACAGGCGACGCCGAGCGCGATCACCGCGCCCCACGCGCGTAGCGAGATCGACGCGGTGGGCCAGTAGATGATCGCGAGCGGCAGCAGCACGATCGTCGCGCCGATCATCGTGCCGGTCGCGACGGTCAGCGCGTCGACGCCGGTCAGGTGACGCTTCGTGTAGTTGGCGGCGATGCCATAGAGCAGCGTGGCACCGAGCGCGGCGCCGGCCGCGAGCGCGATGGTCAGCGGCGAGGCGGCCGAGCCGGCCGGCGCCGCGATCTGATCCCACACGAGCATCAGCACGCCGAGAAAACCGATCACGAGACCAAGCGTGCGCAACGCGCTGAGCCGGTCGCGCAACCACAGGAAGGCGACCAGCGCGCCCCACAGCGGCGCGCACGCATTGATCACCGACGTGACGCCCGCCGACAGCGTCAGCTCCGCATACGCGAACAGGCAGAACGGTGCCGCCGAATTGAGGACGCCGACCACCAGCAGCGGCAGCGCGCGCTCGCGCAACACCGTGGCGGACTGTTGCAGCGGCCGTCGCGCGATCAGCACGATCGCGAGAAAGAGGGCGCCGATGCCGACGCGCAGCGCCATCAGCGGCGCGACGCCGAAGTCGGTGACGCCGACGCGGATGAACAGGAACGACGCGCCCCACAGGGCGGCGAGGATCAGCAGTTGCAGCAGGTTTCTGGCTTTCATTGGAATGGCGCCGCGCGCAGTTGAGTCGGGACGTCAGCGCATCGTAACAGCGCGATCGCGCAAATCGTTTCATTGCGGGATGAAACGGCAAGATCCGGGAGACGGCCGGGTCCGATGAGGCCGATGGTAAGCGCCGCGAGGACACACGCCAAACGAGCAATTCTCACCGATATGTGAGAAAAAATACGCTCCGGCGGAGCTCCAATGAGGACGGGATTTCAAACGGGATTTCAAACAGCGCCCGCGAGGCGCGGGCGGCCGTGCGAAACAATGTGAATGGCATTGCGCCGTTATCGGTGCGGCCTCAGTGCGGAATCATCCACTGCAGGAAGTTCTGCTGCGCCCAGACGAGCACGCCGAGCAGCACCGTCAGCAGGATCGAATGCTTGAAGGTCCTGGCGAACACGATGCCTTCCTTGCCCTTCAACTCGGTGGTCGCGACGCCGGTCGAAATGTTCTGTGGCGAGATCATCTTGCCCATCACGCCGCCCGACGAGTTGGTCGCCGCCATCAGCACCGGATTCAGGTTGAGCTGATTGGCCGCGACCACCTGCAGATTGCCGAACAGTGCGTTGCCCGACGTATCGCTGCCCGACAGGAACACCGCGACCCAGCCGAGGAACGCCGACACGAGCGGAAACAGCGGCCCGACCGACGCAACGCCGAGACCGAGCGTGTAGTTGAGTCCCGAGTAGTTCATCAGATACGCGAGGCCGACGATCGTTGCCACGGTCAGAATGGCGATGCGCGTCTGCACCCACGTATCGGAGATCGACTTGCCGAACTCGGCGGGCGAGAGCCGCACGACGAACGCGGTGATGAGCGCCGCGACGAGGATGGCGGTGCCGGTCGCGAGCGGCTGGAAGTCCCAGATCGCGCCGTACGGCGTGTTGTACAGCGTGATGAACACGGCCTTGTCGAGACCCGGCCACGGCACCTTGATGTCGCCGATCGTGAAGATCCTCGCGAGCGTCCAGATGATCACGACGACCGACACGATGATCCACGGATACCAGCCTTGCACGCCGCCGATCTTGCCGCGCACGTCGTTGATGCGATCGACGTTGATCGCGAATTTCGGATCGGCGGCGGGCTTCCAGACGCGCAGGAACGCGACCGTGAGAATCAGCGAAATTAGCGAAGACAGCACGTCGGTCAGACTGTAGTTCACGAAGTTCGACACGACGAACTGGGTCAGCGCGAAACTCACGCCCGACACCAGCAGCACCGGCCAGATCCGCAGCATGTTGCGAAAGCCCGCGTACACGCCGATCACATAGAAGGGCAGCAGGACCGCAAAGAAAGGCAATTGACGCCCGACCATTTTCGCGAGCGTGTCGGACGGCAGATGCGTGACCGCGCCGAGCACCGTGATCGGTACACCGAGCGCGCCGAACGCGACCGGCGCGGTGTTGAAGATCAGCGAGAAGGTCAGCGCTTCGAGCGTTGGAAAGCCGAGCATGATCAGCAGCGAACTCGTGATCGCGACCGGCGTGCCGAATCCGGAAATGCCCTCGAGCAGCGCGCCGAACGAAAAGCCGACCACGACGAGCACGATGCGCCGGTCGTTCGGCAGGTTGTCGATCATCCACAGGCGGAAGGCCGCGAAGCGTCCCGAGCGCTGCGCGATGTTGTACAGCAGGATCGCGGTAAACACGATCCACATCACCGGCCAGCATGCGAACACGACGCCGGCTGCGACCGAGTTGAGCGCGAGCCCGACCGGAAACTGCCAGACGAAAATCGCCACGATCAAACCGATGATCAGTCCCGCGAGCGACGCTTGCCACGCGGGCCTGCGCGCCCAGCCGAGCAGCGCGAGCACGGCGATGATCGGCAGCGCGGCGACGATGAACGACGGAAAAAGCGAATTGCCAACCGGAGTGAGTAGTTGATGAAACATCACGTCTCCTTCGTTGTTGTGTAATTCGACGCGGGGGGACTGCGCATGACGGCGCGTCGCTGTGGCACGGCGGACGCTCGCAAGTGGCCTCGGCAAAGCGGCGTCGCCTGAGTTAAGCGGGTGCTGCGCGAAGCTTTCCAAGCATAGGGCGCCATACCGGCGCGTCAAGCCGGGAAAGTACGGGCGGGGTGGGCGCGCTGGCAGGCGAAGCGCGCGGAAAAACGGCTTACGAAGAAATGCGCGTGCCGGCAACTGCAGTGCCGGCGCGAGCACGCTTCACGACGACAGAGGACGCGTCAATGCCGGTGTCCGCCCCAATGACCGCCCCAGTGCCCGCCCCAATAACCGCCGACGCCGATCGCGATCGACGGTCCGTAATAGGCGGGGTAGCCGTAGTAAGCGGGGTAAGGATAAACCGGCGGCGGATAGTAGGCGGGATAGACCGGTGGTGCCGCATACACGGGCGGGGACACCGCATAAGCGGGCGGCTGATCCTGCGGCGCGACTTGCATTTGCGGCTGGGCTTGAGCTGCCTGCTGTGGATCGACCGCCGGTGCGGTTTGGTCGGCTGCGGTCGCGGGCGCGGTCGAGTAGTACGACGGGTAATAGGCGGCGGGATAGTAGCCGACGGGGTAATAACAGCCTGCCAAAAAGAGGCTCGACGCGAGCGTTGAAATTGCGGCGGCGGACCGCGCGAACCTCGCGGAACGAGGGGACGAAGCGCGTGGCGTCGAGAGGCGCACCGCGCAAAGATGGATGACGATGCGGGACTTCATGGCGCGCTCCCGGATGAACCGACGCCGCTTCGCGCGACATCGTTGTGAGGAGCTTACGCTCTTGCCGCGGCAAGCTGTGGCAAAACCGCAACCGCATATTTCAGTCTGTTTCCACGCTCACCGGACGTACGCTCACTTACCGACCTGATTACCGATGACACCGCCGACCGCGGCGCCGCCCAGCGTCGACCAGCCATTGCCGCCGATCGCCGCGCCAGCGGCGCCGCCGACGCCCGCGCCGATCGCGGTGTCGCGTGTACGCGGGGACATGTCGCCGCATGCCGCGAGGCCCGCGACCAGTGAAATGGCGGTTGCGACCGTGCCAAGACAAGTACCGAGTTGACGGATCGAATTCATGATGCTGCCTCCGTTCGTTGTTGGAAACGGGTGTCTCTTTCTCGCAGCACGCAACGTGCCTGCTCGATCCGGCGGAATAAAAAAAGCCCGCCATGTGGGCGGGCTTCGATACGGCTGCGCGGGCTCGCGCGAATCACGCAAGCCGCTTATTCGCACTATTCGCGCTTATTGCCGCTGATAAATCTCAGCGCCTTGCCTGATGAATTCGATGGACTTCACTTCCATGCCTTTCCTGAGCGCTTCGTCGTCGGTCACGCCTTGCTGCGCGGCGAACTCGCGCACGTCCTGGGTGATCTTCATCGAGCAGAAGTGCGGGCCGCACATCGAGCAGAAATGCGCGACCTTGGCCGAATCCTTCGGCAACGTTTCGTCGTGGAATTCGCGCGCCTTGTCCGGGTCGAGACCGAGATTGAACTGATCTTCCCAGCGGAATTCGAAGCGTGCCTTCGACAGAGCGTTGTCCCGCACTTGCGAGCCCGGATGACCCTTCGCGAGGTCCGCGGCATGCGCGGCGAGCTTGTACGTGATGATGCCGGTCTTCACGTCGTCCTTGTTCGGCAGACCGAGGTGTTCCTTCGGCGTCACGTAGCACAGCATCGCGGTGCCGAACCAGCCGATCATCGCAGCGCCAATGCCCGACGTGATGTGGTCGTAGCCCGGCGCGATGTCGGTGGTCAGCGGCCCGAGCGTGTAGAACGGTGCTTCGTCGCACCAGTCGAGTTGCAGGTCCATGTTCTCCTTGATCAACTGCATCGGCACATGGCCCGGACCTTCGATCATCACCTGCACGTCGTGCTTCCACGCGATCTGCGTGAGCTCGCCGAGCGTCTTCAGCTCGCCCAGTTGCGCTTCATCGTTCGCGTCGTAGATCGAGCCCGGGCGCAGGCCGTCGCCGAGCGAGAAGGCCACGTCGTACGCCTTCATGATTTCGCAGATATCTTCGAAATGCTCGTACAGGAAGCTTTCCTTGTGATGCGCGAGACACCACTTCGCCATGATCGAGCCGCCGCGCGACACGATGCCGGTCATCCGGTTCGCCGTGAGCGGCACGTATTGCAGACGCACACCCGCGTGGATCGTGAAGTAGTCGACCCCTTGCTCGGCCTGCTCGATCAGCGTGTCGCGGAAGATTTCCCACGTCAGATCTTCAGCCTTGCCGTTGACCTTTTCGAGCGCCTGATAAATCGGCACCGTGCCGATCGGCACCGGGCTGTTGCGGATGATCCATTCGCGCGTTTCATGAATGTGCTTGCCGGTCGACAGATCCATCACCGTGTCGCCGCCCCAGCGGATCGCCCACGTCATCTTGTCGACTTCCTCGCCAATCGACGACGTCACCGCCGAGTTGCCGATGTTCGCATTGACCTTCACGAGGAAGTTGCGGCCGATGATCATCGGCTCGCTTTCCGGGTGATTGATGTTGTTCGGGATGATCGCCCGGCCGCGCGCGATCTCCTCGCGCACGAACTCCGCGGTGATTTCGGTGAGGCCGTTCGGACCGAACGCGCTCGCGCCGAATGCCTGTCCAGGGTGCTGGCGGCCCATCATCGCGGCGAGCTTCGCGCCGTTCGGGCCGCTCGTCTTCAGGCTCTCCAGATACTCGGCGCGGCGCTGGTTTTCGCGAATCGCGATGTATTCCATTTCCGGCGTGACGATGCCTTGTTTCGCGTAGTGCATCTGCGTCACGTTCGCGCCGGCGATCGCGCGGCGCGGCGTGCGATGCAGTCCCGGAAAACGCAGCTGCGCGGTGGCCGGATCGGCGGCGCGCTCGCGGCTGAAGCTGCTCGACAGACCGCTCAGCGGCTCGGTATCGCCGCGCTCCTCGATCCACGCCTGACGCAGCGCGGGCAAGCCCGCGCGGATGTCGATCTTCGCGTCCGGGTCGGAGTACGGGCCCGACGTGTCGTACACGTAGATCGGCGGATTCTTTTCGCCGCCGAAGCTGTCGGGCGTGTCGGCCTGCGAGATTTCGCGCATCGGCACGCGGATGTCCGGGCGCGAGCCGCTCACGTAGACCTTGCGCGAATTCGGCAACGGCGCGACGGCCGCCTCGTCCACGTGGGCTTCGGCGGAAATAAACTTCGGATTGGCGTTCATGTAAGTCTCCGTACAAAGTGGGGCGGCTAAGCAGGAGACTGAGATGGAAGTGGTCGGAAATCGCGCAGAGGTGAGGCCGTCGAGGCTGGGTGCGAAATCCGTACGCTTCCCTGCGCTGGCATTATCCAGATCAGGTTCAAAGGGTATTTCTCACCCACGCAACACGGACCTCCAGCTCCGCGCTACGCAGGACCCCCGCGTTAGCAGCGCACACGATACACCGCCCGCGCACGGTTTGGCAACCTGTCCGAATGGATCAAAAGATTGATCCAGACGACGTCACACGCCCCTTATTCTTAATTTGAGAACGCATCGGACAGGGCAACTTACAGTGGCAGAACAGCCGGCTTACAGCGAAAAATCGTCGGCGGCTTCGGGCTGATACAGGATCTTGTGGAGCTTGAGCACTTTCTGATCGCCGCTGGGTGGCGTGAAGCGGATGCTCTCGCCGCGGCGCGCGCCGAGCAGCGCGAGGCCTGCCGGCGAGAACACGTTCAGGCGTCCTTGCGCGAAATCCGCGTTCGGCGGATAGACGACGGTCCACGTCATCTGCTCGCCGCTCGCCGTGTCGATCAGCGTCGCTTGCGAGTTCATCGTGACGACGTCGGCGGGGATGTCGTGCGAGTCGACGATCACCGCGCGTTCGAGCACGTCGTCGAGCATGTGCTGCAGCTTGGCGTCGGCGGCCGCGAGTTTCTCGAGGCGGGTCACGTCGAGTTCGGTCAGATAGCAGGTTTTGATCTTCTTCATCATCAGAACTCCAGATAAGACCGGTGAAGAAAGGCCGCATGCAACGACCCAACCGGGGTGGTTGGCGGATCAGTGAGCGAATGGGAAAGCCCGGAGCCCGGCGACGCGGCCCTGGGTGTCAGCGGGCTACATCAGCGAGGGCGCCGGGCGGCGTGAAGCGGGAGCGTTGGGGACGTCTCGCCGGCGCTGTGCGGGGCGCCGCTCGCGCGCGCGCAGCCGCCTGCGCGGCGTGGGCGCAAGCGGGCGAGAGCACGAAAAGTCGGACGGCGCAGAGAAGTCACGGGCAAAACAACCAGGTGTCGACAGAAGAGCGAATCGGAGGTGTCGCGGAGGTGTCGCGCGACAAAACCGGAGGTCGCGCGGCAGCAGCGAGACGAAAGGTTCATGTTAGCACGCTGTCTCGCGCACTTCTGTTCGCGGCGTCGCGCACCATCGATTTGTCGTTTTTGCGCGGTGCCAGATGAAAGTGACGGGGTCCGCATTGCGTTCAAGCCAGTCGGAAGATTGCCGTTAAAGAAAGTGCAGCGAAGGCCGCGCTCCGGCGAAGCGATTCGCGGGATGGCGCATGAAGGGCGCGAGGCGACTCGCGCCGGTTGACCGGAGTGAGGTGCACATGAAAGCGGAAAGAAGGCGGTGGCGAACGGTCGGTCGCACGATCGCGGTGGCGGCGTTGCTCGCCGCGCCGCTGGCGGCGCCGGCGGCATCGACGGTGACGGGCGGGGTGATCCGCTTCGTAGGCAGGATCGTCGCGCCGCAGATGCAGTTCAGCATGGATACGGCGCCCACGGGCGTCGCTGTCGATAGCGTGAGCGTGGCGGGAGAGCGCTTCTCGCGCACGGTGACGTTCAGCGCGCCACCGGGTGTCGTCAGCGGGGCCGACGTCGCGCTCGAAGTGAACGGCAACACGCAGTCGCGCGATCGGGTGGCGGCGCGTTTCGTCGATGCCACCGGGCACGTCACGACGGCCCGCGACGGCCACTACGCGGTCGGTCGCGCGGGCGGGCTGCTGTCGCTGAACGCGCAGCGTACTAATATCGACACGCGCGTCACGGTGGTGGTCAGTTACGACTGAGTCGCCGGCGAGAGTTCGCTCGCGCACCCCACGCCGCCCACGCCGGAAAAAATTAAAAGAGCCTGTCATAACCGGCCGCGCGGTTCGACAAACGTGCACATTACGATCGGAGCACGTCATGTCGACCGCGCACAGTCGCTCGATACTTCAGCGCTTTACGTCTTTTTCGGCACCCGCTGCCGGTCTCGCGCTGCTTCTGCTGAGCGGTTCTGGCATCAGTGCGGCCGACGCGGCCGGTCCCCAGTGCGCCACGCACAGCCCCGCGCACAGGATGGCGCTGGTCGAGCTGTACAGCAGCGAGGGCTGCGACAGCTGCCCGCCCGCCGACCGCTGGCTCGGTCAATGGAAAAGCGCGGGCGCCGCGCACGGCGTCGTGCCGCTCGCGCTGCACGTCGACTACTGGAACAGCCTCGGCTGGACCGACCGCTTTTCACAGCATCGCTTCACCGAACGTCAACAGACGCTGACCCATCTCGGGGGCGCGCACACGATCTATACGCCGGAAGTCTTCGTCGCGGGCCGCGAGCTGCGCGACTGGTCGCGACGCGACAGTTTCGAGCGCCGCATCGACGAGCTCGTCGCGGAACCCGCGCAGGCGAGCGTCGCGCTCGCGCTGAGCCCGCATGCGCCAGGCGCGTTCGATGTCGATGCGCAGTTCAGCAGCACGGCCGCAGCCACCGCGGGTCCGTTGAGCGCCTATCTCGCGGTCTATGAGAACGCGCTGACCTCGCAGGTCGGCGCGGGCGAAAACCGCGGCGCGACGCTGCATCACGAGCGCGTCGTGCGTGCGTGGTTCGGGCCCGTGCCGCTCGTCGCGGGTCATGCGCGGATTCGGCAGGATATCGACGTACACGATGCGCCGGACGACGTGAAAGCCGCCCCGATCACCAACGTCGACGCCGCCGCCGATCGCTTCGGCGTGGTCGCCTTCGTCGAAAGCGACGCGAGCGGCGAAGTGCTGCAAGCGACCGACCTTACCGCGTGCCGTTGATCGACATCGCGCACGCCGCATTTTCCACCGCTGCTCGAGGAGAGCCCCATGGCCATGCCCCACGCGTTGCGCCCCAGCGCACCCGCCGCGCCCGCCGCGCCCGCCGCACCGAAGCGCGGCGTCATTCACCCGCTGTGGCTGCGCATCACACATTGGCTGAACGCGCTCGCCGCGATCGTGATGATGCTGTCGGGCTGGCGCATCTACGACGCGTCGCCGATCTTCCCGGCGTTCAGCTTTCCGGCCGCGATCACGCTGGGCGGCTGGCTCGGCGGCGCGCTGCAATGGCACTTCGCGGGGATGTGGCTGCTGGTGATCAACGGCCTCGTGTATATCGCGCTGAATCTCGCGAGCGGCCGTTTCTGGCGCAAGTTTCTACCGCTGACGCCGCGCACGGTGCTGCGCGATTTCGTCGCCGCGTTGCGCGGGAAGCTGTCGCACGACGATCTGCGCGTGTACAACGCGGTACAGAAATTCGCCTATCTGTTCGTGATCGCCGATCTGATCGTGCTCGTGCTGTCGGGGCTCGCGATCTGGAAGTCGGTGCAGTTTCCGCTGCTGCGCGAACTGATGGGCGGCTACGACAACGCGCGCGTCGTGCACTTCAGCGCGATGTCGCTGCTGGCCGCGTTTCTTGCCGTGCATCTGGCGATGGTCGCGCTGGTGCCGCGTTCGCTGCTCGCGATGCTGCGCGGACGTTGAGCCGCGGCCAATCCTGCTGATGCACAACCAAACGCAACGCGAACCCGTTACGGAGAGCGAATCATGGACAAGCCGATAGAAAAGCCGATTGACAAGCCGGCGGGCCGACCCGCGCAGCGAGTCAGCCACACGCTCGACCGCGCATCGATCCTGCTCGACGCGAAGCGCGAACTGGCGATGCCGTCGCGGCGCCTGTTCGGCAAGCAGCTATTGACGCTCGGCGGCCTGTCGATGCTGACCGGCTGCTCGTTGAGCGACGACGCTTCCGTGAACCGTTTTCTCACCGCGGTGTCGCGGCTGAACGATCGCGCGCAGGCTGCGCTGTTCGATCCGAAGCAGCTCGCGCCGACCTACACCGAAGCGCAGATCACGCGGCCGTTTCCATTCAACGCGTATTACGGCATCGACGACGTGCCGCACGTCGACGGCTCGGACTATCAATTGAAGCTGAGCGGCCTCGTAACCGGCCAGCGCGTGTGGACGCTGCCCGAGCTGTACGCGCTGCCGCATGCGGAGCAGATCACGCGACATATCTGCGTGGAAGGCTGGAGCGCGATCGGCCGCTGGGGCGGCACGCCATTCAGCGATTTTCTGCGGCGCGTCGGCGCGGACACGACGGCGAAGTACGTCGGCTTCAAATGCGCGGACGACTACTACGAAAGCATCGACATGCCGACCGCTTTGCATCCGCAAACGCTGCTGACGTTTTCCTACGACGGCGAACGGCTGCCCGCGCAATACGGCTACCCGATGAAGCTGCGCATGCCGACCAAGCTCGGCTACAAGAATCCGAAGCACATCGTCGAAATATTCGTCACCAACACGTATCCCGGCGGCTATTGGGTCGACCAGGGCTACAACTGGTTCGGAGGCTCCTGACGCATGCGGGCGCACGCTCGCTTGCGGCAGCGGCTTCGGAAGCACGCCGGCTGTCGCCGGCTTCGATTCATCCACTACCAAGGAGTCATCCCATGAAGAAGATTGCAATCACCACGATCGCGTTGTTGATGCTGGCAAGCGGCGGCACGGCCTTCGCGCAGGCGAGCGGCGCGATGTCCAACGATGAGATGTCGAAGAATGCGATGTCGAAAGATTCGATGTCCAAGGACAGCATGTCGAAGGACGGCATGAAAAAGGACACGATGAAGCACGACTCGATGAAAAAGGGCGGCGACGCGATGAAGCACGAGGCCTCGGGCGCGATGGGCAACTGAGTGCGCGGCCACGGTGCTTAGCGCTCCTGCCGATGCGCGAGCGCGCATCGAAGGGATGCGGAACTGAATGCAAGCCGGGGATGCCTCCCCGGCTTTTCTGTTGCAGGAACACCAAAAAGTTACGATTCTGTCGCGCGGCGTACTCGGCGCTTACTGCATAATGCGGTGCGCGTCGCGGCTTGGCCAGCCTTGCCGCCGCGCATCGCGGCCGCGCCGCGTCGTGTCGTTTCGAGCGATGCTGCCGCCACAGCCGTTTCTGGCGCTTCCGGCGCCGCCCATCGTCTTACCGTTCCACCAACATGTCCGCCAGCCTCGCCCGTCCGACCGCATCGCCGATGCGGTGCCCGCCATCCCGCCCCAAAGGTATCGACGCAGGCTCGGCGCCTTGCGGGCATCGAGCGCATCGCGCGGGTCGAGTGGCGACGGCGGGCTGAACGCATGTCGCCGCAACGCTCAGTTTTTTCTCCGCGTGGCTGGCCGCTGCGTTTGCCGCAGTCGCGCAACGGGCAGATCGCGCTCGCGCTCGCCGTCGTTTATCTGGTGTGGGGCTCGACCTATCTCGCGGTGCACGTCGCGCTCGGCTCGTTTCCGCCGCTGCTGATGTCGGGCTTGCGCAACCTGTTCGCCGGCATCGGTCTGTTCGTGTTCGCCGCGCGCCGCAAGCCGATCTGGCCGGGCCTCGCTGAAATCCGCAATGCGGGCCTCGTCGGCACGATGCTGGTCGGTCTGTCGAGCGGCATGCTCGCGTACGGCATGCGCACGGTCGGCACCGGCACCGCCGCCGTGATGGTCGCGACCGTGCCGCTGTTCGCGACCGTGATCGCGGTCGTCGCCGGACGCAAGATCGGCCGCGGCGAATGGTTCGCGGTCGGGCTCGGGCTCGCCGGTATCGTGATTCTGAGTCACGGCGACAGCACGCCGGGCTCGGCGAGCGGCAGTCTCGCGATTCTGTGCGGCGCGCTGTTCTGGGCCGGCGGCGCGCATCTGGCCGGGCGGCTGAAGCTGCCGTCGGACCTGTTTGTGTCGACCGCACTGCAGATCGGGCTCGGCGGCGCGATCTCGGCGCTGGTCGCGTGGGTGTCGGGCGAGCGGATGCTCGAGCTGCATTTTCTGCCGCTCGTCGCGTTTCTGTATCTGATGCTGATCGGCACGATGGCCGCGTACGTCGCGTACGGTTTTCTGATTCGCCACACGAGCCCGATCATCGCGAGCAGCTGCATGTACGTAAATCCGGTCGTCGCGGTCGCGCTGGGCGCGCTGCTGCTCGGCGAGCCGGTCACGCGCTCGACGGTGATCGCGACGATCGTGATTCTGATCAGCGTCGGCCTGTCTTTCTGGTTCGATTACCGGAAGAAGGGCAGCGCCTGATAGCGGCGCGGGTTCCGGTCGAACCGCGCGCCCGCTTTCAAAGGCCCGCCGTCCCCGCTGATTGCGCAGACGTGTAAAGCCCAGCTCGAGCTCGGCGAGTCAGTATGGGTAAGACGTGCAGGGACCGTGTAAGTGGGGAGCCGCACAAACGTACCCCGCGCGCCGTGCCCGAGCGCCGACGAAAAATTCTAAATCCCGGTAATCCGTTGAACCGCAAGACGTTCGTCAGTTTCCGCACGCCAATGTTAGCGCCACGGCACAGCCATTGCTGATTGCGGGCGTCCACCGACAGAGACGCGCCAACCGACAAAACCCGCGCGCCTGCGGCGTGGACGGGAGGGGGCGAGCGCGAGGTTTCCCGCGCTCGCCCACGTGTCAATGGGAGATGGGCGTCATGCCCGACATAAAGACAGGTGAACACAATGAAAATGATCCGAACCATGGTGGCGGTCGTTGCGACCGCGGCGGTCCTGAGCGCATGCGGCGGCGGGGGCGGCAGCGATACAGGCAAGGAGCTTGGGTTGACCAATCCCGAGATCCACTTCATTCACGCGATTCCAGGCGGACCCGCGGTCGACTTCCTCGTCAACGGCAGCGCGCCATCCGGGCAAACCAACGTCTCGTATAAAGGCGTGACCAACCTCACCAATATCGACACGGGAGCGACGAGCGTCGCGTACGCCGCGACCGGCACGAAGACCGCGCTCGCGAGCGGTAACTTCCCCGATGTCGCGAAGGGCCACGTGTACACCGTGCTCGCGTTGCCGGGTCTGTCCGCGCCGGACATCGGCCTGATCGACGATCCGTTCGACAAGGGCCTGCTGTCCGGTAGCGCGCGCGTGCGCGGCTTCAACGCGTCGGCGAACGCGACGGACCTCGACCTCTACCTCGTCCAGGCCACCGCCACCAGCATCACGAGCGTGTCGCCGACGATCCCCGGCGTGTCGTTCAAGAACGCGGTGCCGGCGAGCGGCCAGGATTCGATCTACGTGTCGGGCGGCCAGTACGTGCTGATCGCGACCGTGGCCGGCAGCAAGACGCCGATCTTCCAGTCGAACCCGTTCTCGCTGGCGAACAACGCCGACTGGCTGATCACGTCGGTGCCGATCGCGGGCCCGCTGAGCCAGCTGGTGCCGGGGCAGATTCATCTTCTGATCGCGCAGAACGGCAACACGAGCACGCCGAGCGTGGAACTATCGAATACCTTGACCGGGCAATGACGAGGGCCGCCGATCGCCGGATGAGCGTCGTGGCCCGAGCGTCGATAGGCCGCACGCGCTAGCCAGACAATAAAAGGACTTCGGACGATCGGAAGTTGGGGGGGACGGCACGGCGATCCACGCGAGTGGGTCGCCGTTCTGTTTTACCGCGTTCCGACAACGCTTCGCGTCGAAAGCCGGCAAGCAAACGAATCATAAAAAAGGCCCGCCTCGGCATCCCGCGACGGGCTCTCCAACTCCTGCTGCCATGTGCCGGCTTATTTCGCTTTCTCCGCCTCGTTCGTGATGGCGTGGCCACCCTTCGAAATGTCCTCGCCCGCGCCCGCCATCGTGTTGCAACCCGTGACAAGCATGGCGGTTCCTGCGAGCACAAGCAAAGCGATCAGTCGAGTCATGAAAGTTCTCCTAGTCGAGAATGCATCGGTTGATGTCGTCCGACCGGGGCCATGCCAGTCGATGAGGTCTCGATCCGGTTTCGAACCGGCCTGATTGCATGGTAAAAAAAGGGCAGGGGCGGCGCTGTCGGCCGTGCCGCGATTTTGTTGTAGGCGTGCTCCGGTGTTTGCGTCGGCGCACTCCTACAGCGGCTCCGCGGCGCCGCGCCGGGACCCACTCAGACGGGGCTTTGCGACGAAGTGGTCGGCGCGGCCGGCGACGCCAGCGGCAGATCGACCGAAGGCGTCGCGGTGCTCGCGCTCGGCATCACGACGTCGATGTCGGTGCCGTTCAGCGCGCCACGGCGGATCTCGAAGCGCCCGCCATGCGCGGCGACGCGCTGGCGCATGCCGAGCAGGCCGTGCGTATGCGTGCGCTTCAGATCGGCCGGCATGATGCCGACACCGTTGTCCGCGATATGCAGCGCGACCTCGCCGTCGCCGACCCGCAATGCGATTCCGACCTTCGAGGCGCGCGCGTACTTCGCGGCGTTCGTCAGCGACTCCTGCGCGACGCGAAATAGCGCGATCTCGGTCTGTTCGTCGAGCTGGACATCGTCGGCGGGCAGGTGCAGCTCGAGCGTCCAGTTGTTGCGCTGCGCGGCTTCGTCGGCGAGCGTGCGCAGCGCGGTGACGAGCCCGAAATTGGCGAGCACGGTCGGTCGCATGTCTTCGATGATGCGCCGCTTCAACGCGATGCCCTGGTCGAGATTGGCGAGCGCGCGCTGCAGCTTGTCGGCGATGTCCGGCTCGCTGTCCTTCAGCTTGCGGCGCGCCCACGCAACGTCCATCCGGCAGGCGGTCAAAATCGCGCCGAGTTCGTCGTGCAACTCGCGCGCGAGCTGCGTTTTTTCGTTTTCGCTGACCGCCTGCAGATGCCAGCCGAGCGCTTCGAGCTGGCGCGTGCGCTCATTGACGAGCTGGTCGAGTTCCTCCTGCTGCGTAATCAGCTGACGCTGCGCGCGCGCCTGCCGGTCGATCTGGATGCCGAGATTGCGAAACAGCAGAATGAACAGCACGATGTTCAGCGCCGACAAACCCGCCGCGCACAGCGTCGACAGCCGCTGATCGGCGCGGCTCGCGGCCAGCGCGTGCTGCGCGCGACGCTCCTCGTTGTCGCGCAACAGCGTGAGCGTGCTGTCGATCAGCGACGCGTCCGCCGGATTGACGTCGCTCGCGGGCCCGCATACGCCGAGATCGAGCGGATGTGGCGCCGCGCGCTGCATCGCGGCGGCGCCCGCGCCGATGCGCGCGTCGATCAGCGCGAGAATCTGCGTGAAGCTGGCGAGTTCCGCGCCGTCCGCGCGGCCGCCGCGATAGAAGTGGTCCAGCTGCTGCGTGGTGTCGCGGATGCGCGTGGCGCTCGCGCAGAATGCGTGGGCGGACGCGTCGTCCTTCGTCAGAAGAAACCGGTTCTGTTGGGCGTCCAGACGCGCCAGGTCACTCGCGAGCGTGCTCAGTCGCACGGTGACGTCGCGCGCTTCGAGCGCGGTCTCGTACTCGGCGGTGATGCGCTGACGCGCGGTCTCGAGAATCACGAGGCCGCCCACCGTGATGACGATCGCCACCGTCATCGCGATCGCCCAGCTGCGATTGCGCATCCAGTCGGCGAGACGCGCCGTCGCGCGCGCGCACTGTTGTTCCGGCAGGTTCCGCACATTCGACACTTTCGGCTCCAGAACGGGCATCGACGCCAGCATCGCGCGAAACCGCGCGCGTAACGTCGTCGTAATCCAATGTAAGCGGATTCTCACACGAAAAACGGCGGACGTCGGAATGCGCGCGGCGCCGCGCATCGATAGCATGGATCCGATCGTTCATTCAATGTTTCGGGAGGCGGCCATCATGCTGAAGTGGGCACTGTTCTTCGCGATCATCGCGGTGATCGCGGGTCTTCTCGGCTTTACCGGCATCGCGGCCGGCGCGGCGGCGATCGCGAAGTTCCTGTTCTTCGTCTTTGTCGTGCTGTGCGTGGTGTTCCTCGTGCTGGGCTTCGTCGTGACGAAGAAAATGATCGATTAGCGCAGCCATCGCCGTGGTGGCGGGCCGCGCCTTGTTAGCAGGCGAGCAGTTTGCTTGTAGTCGATGTGAAGGCCAACAAAAGGGAGAAATGCCATGCTTCACTATGCCATCGTCTTCTTCGTGATTGCGATCATCGCGGCGGTGTTCGGCTTTACCGGCATCGCGGCCGGCGCGGCCGAAATCGCGAAGATCCTGTTCTACATCTTCCTCGTCGTGTTCGTGGTCACGCTGCTGCTCGGCGTGTTCCGAACCTAGCTGGACCGGTCTGGATGAACGCGATACATAGGCACGTAATACGTAGGCAGGCAACAAGGCGCGCGGACGCGAGGCGTTTGAATCTTCCTGATCGAGACGCCCGCGCCCGAAGCGCCGTCGGTCCCATCGGCGCATCTGCGTGATTCATGCCGATGCGCGATTCCCCGTACCGGATAAAGGAGAAGTTCGATGACAAAGCAATCTGGCGCCCATGGCACGGCATCGCAGTCCAGCGGCTCGTTCGTGATGGACTTGCAGAAGATTCGCGACGATGCGCGCAAGCACATATCGGACGGTCCCGTCACCTCGAGCTATGGCGCCGACCGCGACACCGTGCTCAAGCTGCTCAACGACGCGCTCGCGACCGAGCTCGTCTGCACGCTGCGCTACAAGCGGCACTACTTCATGGCGAAGGGCATCAACTCGGAAGCGGTGGCGACCGAGTTCGCCGAGCACGCGAGCGAGGAACAGGAGCATGCCGACCGCCTCGCCGAGCGCATCGTGCAACTCGGCGGCGCGCCCGATTTCGCGCCGGATCGCCTGAAGACGCGCGCGCATTCGGAATACAAGGAAGGCACCGATCTGACCGACATGATCCGCGAGAATCTGATCGCCGAGCGCATTGCGATCGATACGTATCGCGAGATCATCCGCTACCTCGGCGACAAGGACGTGACCACGCGCCGGCTGTTCGAGGAGATTCTGTCGGTCGAGGAAGAGCATGCCGACGATATGGCGGATCTGCTGTCAGGTCGGGAGTAGCAGCGCGGGAGTAGCAGCGCGAAGCGATAGGAGCGACTCCCTTTGCAACGGATACCCAACCGATGATTCGAGTGCTGATAGCTGACGATCATGCGATCGTTCGAGGTGGTTTCAGACAGTTCGTCGCCGACGAGCCGGACATGTGCGTCGCCGCCGAGGCCGCGACCGGCGAGGAAGCGATCGGCCTCGTGCGCGAGCAGGCATTCGACGTCGTGCTGCTCGACATCGCGATGCCTGACAAGAACGGCATCGATACGTTGCGTGTGATCAAGCAGGTGCGTCCCGAGCAGGGCGTGCTGATTCTATCGGGCTATCCCGAGAGCCAGTACGCGATCAATCTGCTGCGTGCGGGCGCGAACGGTTATCTGAACAAGGACTGCGAGCCGGAAGAAATCGTGCGCGCGATCCGCTCGGTCGCGCGTGGGCATCGCTATCTGTCGGAGGCGGTTGCCGATACGCTGGCCGACAATCTCGACAAGCCCGCCGCTGGGCGTCCGCATGAAGCGCTGTCGGAGCGCGAATTCCAGATCTTCCGCAAGCTCGCGGCCGGCCAGTTGCCGACCGCGATCGCCGAAGAGCTGCATCTGTCAGTCAAAACGGTGAGCACGTATCGTGCGCGGGTGCTCGAGAAGATGCGTCTCGCGAACAACGCGGACCTCACGTATTACGCGATCAAGAACGGCCTGATCGAATGACGGACGATCGAGACATCCCGATGAACAGCGAACCGAACCCCGCTACCGAGCCAGCCAACCGCGCGCCGTTGCGCGTGCTGCTGATCGAGGATTCGCCGCTGATCCGCCGCAGTCTCGTCGAGGCGATCGATGCGTCGGGCCTGCTGCGGGTGGCCGCTTACGCCGATTCGGCCGAGCAGGCGATCGCGTTGCTCGGCGACGAAGCGTTCGACGCGGTGATCGTCGATTTGCAGCTGAAGCAGGGCTCGGGCGTGCCGGTGCTCGCGCATCTGCAGCGCGAGGGGCTGATCGATTCGATGTTCGCGGCGGTGCTGACCAATCACGCGTTGCCCGCGTACCGCGAGCGTTGCGAGCAGTATGGCGTGCGGCACTTCTACGACAAATCGTTCGAGTTCGATCGCGTGCTCGATGCGCTGCATGAGTATGCGTTGGGGCGGGGCGGCGGGGTGTAAGAATCTGCGCGGGCGGATGTATCTAGTCAGGTTTCCACGCTCCGCGCTTCATCGCTTCTTCGAGCATCCCAAGGGTAAGCGAACGTCCACCCAGTAATTCTCGCGCGCTGGAACTGAACGGGGATTTCAATGCGGCGGCGACGATGTCGCGCTTTCGCATGTTGGCGGATGGAACGTGGTAAGCGACGTCGAAATCGCGCAGGTCCACATGGAAGCGCTCAGCCCATGCCTGCATCACCTCGACGATTTTCGCTGGCTCCCAATCCAGATCGTGATACAGATCCATGTCGCGGGTCAGCTTGTCGTCGAGAGGCAGCCCGGCGGGAGTGCGCATTTCGCGGATGAACTGAGCGAGATCGAGCCATACATCGTTCATTACAGACGATCCTCCGGTTTCACCAGGCGGTTATATGCATTAACCGTCTTGTAGCCGATTATTGCCACGTCAGATGCGGTGATTATCCACCCCACTCCGGGAATTGCTCGACCGACGAATACGCCCAGATGGCTCGTCAACTTCACGCGCAGTAGTACGACGCTGGTCCATGACGTGAAGGTAGGCAGAATTCGATGCTTTAACTCGAAGGGCAATAGCGAGCGGGATAGCTTCGACGCCACTGACGTGCCTTTTACCGCCCCGCCAAATTTGCCTCGCGTCGGAATGAAGCGCGAGCCTGCGACGATCATGGCGGCACCGACGGCATCGCTGATCCCGATTTCGGCCATGGTTTCATCCACGGCGATTAGAAGGAAAAGTTGCGAAGGGGTTAGTTCGCTGTGTATTCCGTAGTTATATGTATTCGACATACCGGCGTGCAGACTTGATCGGGCAGGGGACGACGCGTAACACGTCTATGAACAATGGCGCGAGTCTTCGACTCGTGCCACACCGGTCCGTTAAGCTATCCAGTAACGACGAATTATGAAATGGGCGCAGGATGATTCCGCGCGACGGAATGCGACAGGCGTTGCCAGGCTGCCCCCAGCGGTGGCAAATCGACAAGCCGGTTCTTATCCGGCGCTGGTCAGCCTGATATCAATGCCCAGCCCGCGCCGGCAACCGCAAATGATTCCACGCGCCGAGCCCGGCAAACACGATCCCCGCGATACTGACGCCGATCCACCCGAACACCGGCCATACGATCGCGCCGACACCCGAGCCAAGCGCCCCGCCGATGAAATACGCGACCATGTAGACGGTATTCACGCGGCTGCGCGCATCGGGCTTCAACCCGTAGATGCGCGACTGATTCGAAATCTGCGCGGCTTGCACGCCAATGTCGAGAATGATCACGCCGACCACGAGGCCCGCGATGCTCTTTGCCGACGCGCCGAAAATCACGAACGCAATCACGACCAGCACCAGCGACACGGTGATGATCGCGCGCGGTCCACGCCGGTCGGCGAACTTGCCGGCGAGCGGCGCGGCCAGCGCGCCGGCCGCGCCGACGATGCCGAACAGCCCCGCCGCCTGCGGCCCGAGATGAAACGGCGCGCCCGCGAGCAGCAGCGCGAGCACCGACCAGAAAATGCTGAACGCCGCGAACAGCGCCGCACCGGTCAGCGATGCCTCGCGCAGCGCGCGATGCTCGGTCACCAGATGCCACATCGACACGAGCAGCTTGCCGTACGGCAGCGTCGAGGTCGGCTGGCTCTTCGGCAAACGCAGGATGATGACGACCGCGAGCGCGAGCAGCGCGACGACCGATGCGCCAAAGACCGCGCGCCAGCCGAAGTATTCGGCGACGATGCCCGCCGCGGTCCGCGCTAGCAAAATGCCGAGCAGCAGGCCGCTCATCACGGTGCCGACCGCGTGGCCGCGCTCGGATGGCGGCGCGAGTTCGGCCGCGAACGGCACGGCCTGTTGCGCGATGGTCGCGAGCACGCCGATTGCGAGACTCGTGACGATCAGAACAGCGAGCGTCGGCGCCGACGCCGCAATGACGAGCGCGACGCACATCCCGGCGATCTGCAGCAGGATCAGCAGACGCCGGTCGAAGCGATCGCCGAGCGGCGCGAGCAGCAGCATGCCGGCCGCGTAGCCGAGCTGCGTGACGGCCGGCACCGCGCCGACCCATGACGCGCTGCCCGGAAACGACCGGCGGAAGTTGTCGAGCAGCGGCTGGTTGTAATAGATGTTCGCGACCGAGACACCCGCGATCGTCGCGAGCAGCAGCAACAGGCCGCGCAACGACGGGGCGGAGGAAGCGGAAGTGGAAGCGTCGGAAGTGGACATGACAGAGGCGGATCGACGGACCGGCCCATGCGCGGTCCTCAAGCGTGCCGATCATACCGGAGTGGCGGGGTTCATGCTGACGGCCACGACGGCCCGCGGTGGCCTGCGCGAGCGCCGAAACGGACGCGAGCCGGCGAGGCTCCCCGCGCGTCCGGCATCGGGCTGGAGCGAAGCGTGTCGATCGATTCAGTCGATCAACGCGCCAGCGTCGTAGAACGGATAGGGGCCGTCGGCCGCGTCGATATACGCATGATGCGTGACGATGCCGGTCGCCGGATCATAGTCATGCAGCGCGTAGGCGGGCGGCTCCATCACGAACATCGACGGTCCGTCCTCGCGAAAATCGAGCGCCACCTGGTGCGCGGGCGCTGGAATCGCGCTCGCGATCGTGCCGCCGAAGCGCACGAACATCGACCGATGCACGTGCCCGCAAAGCACCCGCTCGACGTTGGGATGCCGGGCGATCAACGCGGCGAGCTGGTCCGACGCCGCCTGATCGAGCCGGATCTCGTCCATATGTCCGATGCCGCACGCGAACGGCGGATGATGCAGCGCGACCACGACCGGCTTGCCGCGCGCCGCATCGAGCTGCTGCGCGAGCCACGCGAGCCGCGTGTCACACAGCATGCCGGCGCTCGAACCGGGCACCAGCGAATCGAGCGCGAGCACGCGCAGCGGGCCGACATCGAGTGCGTACTGCACGAACTCGCCACCGCTTAGCAGTTCTTGTCGCTCAGGAAACGCCGCGCGCAACGCATTGCGTTCGTCGTGATTGCCAACCATCAGGAAGTAGGGGATCGCGAGCGGCGCGAGCAGCGTCTTCAGGTGTGCGTACTGCTGCGGATCGCCCTGATCGACGAGGTCGCCGGTGATCAGCACCGCGTCGGGGCGCGGTGTCAGCGCATTGAGCGCGTCGACGCAGCGCGCGAGATAGGCGGCGGTATCGACGCGGCGATACGCGAGCACGCCGGGTTGCTTGATATGCAGGTCGCTAATTTGAGCCAGCAGCATGACAGAGGTCCTTCGGGTTCCTTCGTATTGAGCGCCAGGATGCGGCGCCGCTTTTACCTACGATAGCGCAATGAGTGCGTCCTGCCCGATCGAAATGCCGACCGGCGTGCCGCGCGCGAGCTCGATACGGCCCGCGACGTCGACGAAGAGCGGCTCGGGCGCGGCGCCGCCAATCGTCAGACGCGTGCGTTCGCCGAGGAACGCGGTGCTTTCGATCTGGCCGCGCAGCTGCGCGAGCGCGGGGTCGGTGAGCCGCGCGTCCTCGGGGCGAAAGAAGATTTCGTGCTGGCCGCCGGGGTTCGACGCATGCGCGGGTAACGGCACGCCGCCCCCGGTCGTCGTCAGCATGCCGTCGCGCGGCTCGCCCGCGACACGGTTGATCGTGCCGACGAACTGCGCGACCGTGCGATTGGCTGGACGATAGTAGATGTCGCGCGGCGAACCGATCTGCTCGATCCGCCCCGCGCTCATCACGACGATGCGATCGCCGAGTTCCATCGCCTCCGCCTGGTCGTGTGTCACGTAGACGGTCGTGATGCCGAGTTCACGCAACAGCACGTTCATCTCGCTGCGCAATGCGTCGCGCAGACGCGCGTCGAGCGCGGTCAGCGGTTCGTCGAGCAGCAGCACGCGCGGCTGCACCGCGAGCGCGCGCGCGAGCGCGACACGCTGGCGCTGGCCGCCGGACAGTTGATCGATCGGTTTGTCGGCATGCGCGGTGAGCCGCATCATGCCGAGCAGTTCGTCGACGCGTTCTCGCGCGGCTGCGGCCTGCACGCGTTTGATCTTCAGACCGTAGCCGATGTTGCCGCGCACCGTCAGGTTCGGAAACAGCGCATAGCTCTGGAACACCATGCCGACCGCGCGTTTTTCGATCGGCAGGGTGGTCACGTCGTCGTCGCCGAAGGCGATGCGGCCGCCTGCGTCGGGGGTTTCGAGACCCGCGATCAGGCGCAGTGTCGTCGTCTTGCCGCAGCCCGACGGTCCGAGCAGCACGAGGGTTTCGCCCGCGCCGATCGACAGATCGAGCGATTCGAGCACACGCGTGCCGCGAAACGTTTTGGCGCACTGCGTGAGCGTGATGGGAACCGATGTCAGTTTCATGGCGTGTCGATGGGCTTCGCGGAAAAGGTAGCGCCGCGCTTCCTCGACGCGTTGCGCTGGCCGGTCGCATCGACGCCGAGCCATTGCATCGCGACGAGCAGCGGCATGGTCATGATGAAGAACAGGATCGTGTACGCGCTGCCGATCTCGATGCGCATCGACGCGTAGGTATCGGCGAGGCCGACCGGCAGCGTCTTCGTATCGGGCGTGTGCAGCATCCACGTGAGGTTGAATTCGCCGATCGACAGTGTAAGCACCGCGAGCGCGCCCGCGACGATGCCGGGCCGCGCGTTCGGCAGCACGATCGTGACGAAGCGCGTGAAGAAGCCCGCGCCGAGGCTGGCCGCGCCTTCTTCGAGCGTGCGCAGATTGCTGCTCGCGCAGACCGCGGCGACCGCGCGCACCATGAACGGCAGCGTGAACACCACATGCCCGACGACGATGAATGCCGCGCTCATGCGAAACGCCGTGAAGCCGCCGTAAACCACCAGCAGCGCGAGCGCCGATGCGAGGCCTGGCAGCGCGATCGGCAGCACCAGAAACTCTTCGACGACGCGTGCGAAGCGGCTCTTGCCGCGCGCGAGCACATAGCCTGCGGGCACGCCGGTCAGCAGCGTGACGACGAGGGTCGCCGCGGCCACTTCGAGCGACAGCCACACCGAGTCGTGATACTGGGTCCACACTTCGACGAGCCAGCGCAACGTGAGTCCGCTCGACACGCCCTTGAAGTAGTTGACCGTCAGCCCCGCGACGATCGACATGACGACCGGCACGATCAGGAATGCGCACAGCAGCAGCGTGACGAACCATTGGCCCGCGGCGAGCCAGCTTCGCGTGGAAGGCCACGCGCGTCGCGTGTGCGGTCCCGCTGCCCGCTGCGAAGACGGCGAACGGGCGGTGATTGAGTTCATAGGCAGGGGGTCGTTCTGTTCGGGAACGCCGGGCTCCGGCAACGTGCCGCTCATGCGCTCGCCGCCACGCCCGAACCGCTCGCGCTGCGCGCGATCGCGAGCACCGCCCACGTGACGATGCCCAGCACGATCGACAGGCCCGCGGCCGTCACCATGTTCGCGTTCAGCGTGAACTCGGTATAGATGGTCATCGGCAGCACGTCGATGTCGGTGGCGAGCGTAAACGCCGTGCCGAACGCGCCCATCGCGGTCGCGAAGCAGACGGCGCCCGCCGCGATCAGTCCAGGCGACAGCGCCGGCAGCACGATGTCGCGCATGATGCGCCACGGCGATGCGCCGAGCGAGCGCGCGGCCTCTTCGAGCGATGCATCGAGCTTGCTCGCCGACGCCATCACGGTGACGATCACGCGCGGAATCGAGAAGTACAGGTAGCCCAGAAACAGGCCGCTCATCGAATACGCGAACACCCAGCGATCGCCGGCGAGTTTCATCGACAGTGCGCCGATCAGCCCCTGACGACCAGCGAGCATGATGACCATGAAGCCCACGACGACGCCCGGAAACGCGAGCGGAAACGTCAGCAGCGCAAGCAGCGTGCGCTTGCCGGCGAATTCGCGTCGCGCGAGCAGCAGCCCCGCGATCACCGACAGCACCAGCGTGGCCGCCGTGACCGCCGCCGACAGCACCACGGTCGCGCCCAGGCTCGACATATAGCGCGGATTCGTCACCATCGCGCGATAGGTCGCGAATCCGTGGCCGCCGCCGGAGAGCTGCGCGAGCGCGCCCATCGGCAGCAGCCAGAACGCGATGAACACCGCGAGCGCGGGCGCGAGCAACGCGATGCGCCAGCGCAGCGGGAACGTGACGTCGTTCAATGCATCACCTGCAGATAGCGCTCGCCGAAGCTCGACTGCTTGTCGGCCATCTTCGCGAAGTCGACCGGTTTCGCGCGCGCGTATTCGCTCGCGGGCAGGAACTGCGCGGCCGTCGCGGCGCTCATCGCGCTCGCGCGCACCGGCCGCAGATACGCCTGCGCCCACAGCTTCTGGCCTTCGTCGGACAGCACGAAATCGAGCACCTTCTTGCCGTTCGCTTCGTGCGGCGCGCCCTTCACGAGGCTCATCACGTACGGCACCGAAATCGTGCCTTCCTTCGGAATCACGAACTCGACGTTCGCGTGATCCTTGTACTTCGCGCGATAGGCGTCGAAGTCGTAGTCGAGCAGGATGGGAATTTCGCCGGACAGCACGCGCGCGTACGCCGTCTGCTTCGGCACGATCGGCGCGTTCGCCTTGAGCTTTCTGAACCAGTCGAGGCCCGGCTCGAAGTTCTCGAGCGTGCCGCCGAGCGCCTGGTTGACCGCGACCGCGCCCGCATAGCCGACGAACGCGCTCGACGGATCGAGGTAGCCGATCATGCCTTTATATTCGGGCTTCAGCAGGTCGGCCCACGAGCGCGGCACCGGCTTGCCTTCGAGCGCGTCCTTGTTGACGAAGAAGCCGAGCGTGCCGGAGTGGATCGTGAACCAGTAGCCTTGCGGGTCTTTCAGGCCGGCGGGGATGTCGTCCCAGTGCGCGGGCTTGTACGGCTGGACCACGCCCTTGTTCTTAGCCTGGAAGGCCGACGACACGCCGAGATAGACGACGTCGGCGACCGGGCTTTTCTGCTCGGCCATCAGTTGCGCGATCGATTGTCCCGAGTTCTTGTTGTCGAACGGCACGCGAATGCCGGTATTTTGCTGGATCGCCTTGATCTGGCTCGCCCAGTCGGCCCATTCGGGCGGGCAGTTGTAGCAGATCGCGGTTTCGTCGGCGCGCGCGGTTTGCGGCGCGAGCGCGACGAGCGCCGCGCCGGCGACGAGCAGGCTCGCCGGCAGTACGGTCGCGGCGGCGTGCGAGAGTTTCTGCCACAGCGGTTTGAGCGAGGATGCGAACCGTGAGGGTGAGCGGATCACTGCGGGTCTCCTGGGTCGGATGGGTTACGCGAGTTGGTGATGACAGCTGGGCGCGCGTATGCGCGTGCCTTCGTTTGGCTTCTTATGCGAACGGCTTTTCCGTGGCTGCCGCAGCGCTCGGCGGGTGGGCCGGCGACGCTCCGTCGAGATTCGGGTGCGAGCCGAGCGCCGCGATCGTCGCGCCTTCGCGCACGCTGTGCGGCAAGGTCAACGCGAGCGAGCTTGCGGAGAACGCGCGCTGGTCGCGCGCGCCGCCGATCCGTGCAAGCAGACGCTGCCACGCCGCGCAGCCGATCTCGCGATTCGGCGCGCAGATGCTCGCGAGCGCCGGCGACAGCAGTTCGCCCATCGCGAGGCCGTCGAAGCCGAGAATCGACATGTCCTGCGGAATCTTCAGACGCGCGCGGCGCAGGCCGCGCATCACGACCATCGCGAGCAGGTCGTTGCTGCAGAAGAGGGCGGTCGGACGGTTTGCGCCGTGCGTCAGGTGCGCGAGCACGGACGGCGCGAGTTCCTCGGCATTGAAATCGACTTCGAGCGCGGGCGCGGCCGTGAGGCCGGCCTGCTGCATTGCCTGCGTGTAGCCGAGATGCCGCTGGCGCGCGCGATCCGACGCGGCGAACGAGCCGGCCAGCATCAGGATGCGGCGATGGCCGTGCGCGATCAGCCGGCGCACGCCGTCGTAGGCGGCGAGGCGATTGTCGACCGACACCGACGGGCGGCGCACCGTGTCGTTGTGCATCAGCACGTACAGCAGGCCGTCGCGGTCGAGTTCGTCGAGCAGCGGATGCGTGTCGGCATCGGCGACCGTCAGGATCAGCCCTTCGACGCGATGCTCGCGCAGCGTTTCGATCGCGTGACGTTCGCGGTCCACGTCGTACTGTGTGGTCATCAGCATCAGCCGATAGCCTTGCGCTGACGCGAGATCGTCGATGCCTTGCAGGCATTCGGCGAACACCGGGTTCGCGAGCGTCGGCAGAACGACGCCGACGAGGCGCGTGCGCTCGCCGCGCAATTGCCGGCCGAGCGGGCTCGGCCGGAAGTTCAGCGCGTCGATCGACTGGCGCACCTTGTCGAGCGTGACGGGGTTCACGGTGTGCGGCGCGTTGATCGCGCGCGATACCGTGGCGATGGAAAAGCCGGCGTGGGCGGCGACATCCTTGATCGTCGGGGTCATCGGTTTTCTGCCCGCTGTAATCGTTTTCGTGAGCGGATTATCGGAAACGTTTATGACTTGGGGATGAATGCGGGTGTCGGGCGCTTTTTGGGGCTGCCGCGACGCGATGGTAGAATTCGCGTCCACGCGCGATTGCGACCCCTGCCGGGGTGATGAAATTGGTAAACATAGCGGACTTAAAATCCGCCGCCTTCGGGCCTGCCGGTTCAAGTCCGGTCCCCGGCACCAAATACTGAACTGAGACAGGCTGAATGGGCGCAGATCGCGAAGTCATTCCGATCAAAGGCGGGACGGTCACCTGACTACCTCAGCGGGACAATCTTTTGGAACAGCGCCGCCCAATGATGGAAGCGTGGGCCGGGCATGTATGCGGCATAGAGGATTAATTCAGAAGTGCGGCCCATAACACTCGCGCTGTGCCTTACAAGCTCGCACAAAAAAGCCGACTCGCGAGGATCGGCTTGTGCATTCGAGCGAGGCTCTATCGATATTCATCAATCTCAACCGTGCCGCCCATGGCTTCCATCATGGTGCGAATATCGTCGGGCACATCAGGCACGCGGTCGCCGCTCTCGTTGTCCCAATAACAGAAGAAACGCATCTGTGCGCCCTTGTCTGCGAGTAGCTGGCGCAAGTCATCTCGCGGCAAATTCAGGCGATCAATAAGATAGCGGAGATGCGGTTCCAGCGAGTCGCTATGAACGGCGGCTTTGCTTCTCACCCCCCATACGCCGGTACGCCCCGGCACGCTGCTCAATCGCCCCGACGGAGTCATAAACCGCTTCCCCTTGACTATCGTCGTGTCCGGCGGAACGCCGAAATATCCGGTCCAAACTTCGGGATCTAAATCATCCCCGGCTATCGAAAATGATACATGTGCGAGTTGATGTGTGTTCATCGTATGAAGATCAGTTTGCATAGTCGTGCATATTGCCGATGATGTTTTTTCTAAATTCAACGTCCCCACTATCGTGCCAAATGACATTGTCATCGCCTCGCAGCTTGAGATCATATTTCATCGCGTGGACCATGTCGCCAAACGTGTCGCGGTCATACCCTAGCATCCTCGCCGCGTAGTTTGGATTGTTCGTGCTCGCGGCGAGTTCAACGACATCACCGCTCAACGCGTCAGGCACATACTCAAACGGCTGCGCGTCGCCGAGCAACGTTGATGCGCCTCTATCGCCAGCCCTGGTCGCGCGCGCAGCGTTCAACCGGGCTTGCCAGGTGGCCGCATCATACTGGACGGACAGCACAGGTTCGCCGTCCGGGCGATTACCGGCCCTCGTTGCGATATCCCTCAACGGCGCGCTGCTGTAGGGTGACCGAAACAGGCCATTACGCGGACCTTTAATGGCAAGCAGGGCACCCCGGCGCACCTCTTCGAGAAGCGCGAGGATGACCCACCAGCCATCGGTGTCAGGGTTCCGGTCCCGTACATGATGAAAAAACAGCCAGTGACCGCCAATGAGATTCCTGACCAGTTTCCGGTCCTCCTCCCACTTCCTGTGATTCAGTTGGGCAATAGCAAGAAATTCCCGGGTCTCTGCCCTGGCCGTCTGAAGGTCTGCGGCCTTGCCGAGGCACGCCTTGTAGTGCCATTCGTCGCAGATGACATAACAGGCACCCGGTGGCCGCTGGCAGAACAGCTCCACGGAGTGCATTTCAAATACGGACAGGGACATAGGTGTGTCGATGATCTATCTGAAGTCGCTGCCGAGGTTGACAGCAGTCAGATAATTACCGTGCGACAGGCAGTCCGTACATGGGCGACAGCCCAAAATCTCCACGGCTCTCGTGTTCGCGCCACGCGCGGGCGGGTGACGCGCCGTCGACCGCGATAAGGTTTCGGCGTTTGCTGACAAGCAGCCCGATCTCGTGTGCTGGGCTGCGACAATGACAAAACGGTTGCGGAAGATGTCTTCGGTACTTCGAACGGGGCGGCATCCGGAAAATGCCCAACCTTGTCCATCAGCGCGACTATGCGTAAGATCAGCCCCGCAAAACCGAATCCGCCTTCATGTCCCCCCTCAAATACCTCACCGGCTACCCCGCACCTCTGCAAGACAAGGTGAGAACGCTGATCGCCGCCGATCAGCTCGGCTCCTACGTCGCGCAGAAATACCCGAACACGCACGACGTGCAATCCGACCGCGCTCTCTACGAGTACTGCGCGGAGCTCAAACGCGAACACCTGCGCAGCGCCGAGCAGATCGACAAGGTCACGTACGACAGCAAGCTCGACGTGATGCGTCACGCGCTCGGCCTGCACACGAGCATCTCGCGCGTGCAGGGCAGCAAGCTGAAGGCGAAGAAGGAAATCCGCATCGCGTCGTTATTCAAGGGCGCGGCGCCGGAGTTTCTGAAGATGATCGTCGTGCACGAACTCGCTCATCTGAAAGAGAGCGATCACAACAAGGCGTTCTATCGTCTGTGCGAGTTCATGCAGCCGGGTTACCACCAGATCGAATTCGATCTGCGTCTCTATCTGACGCATCGCGATCTGGCGAAAAAGACAGCGTGAAATGGGCCGCGCGGCAGGCGCGGAAGGTAGAGCTGATTTAAACCGCCAGAACAGCGGCATCTGCAGCCACCGATGCCGTCAACAACACCGGAATCGACTTCGACGTCGGCGTACCCGCGCCATCCGCGACCGAGGACAGCGGCACCAGCGGATTGGTCTCCGGATAATAAGCGCCGAGGCAGCCGCGCGGAATGTCGTACTCGACGAGTAGAAAACCATCCACACGTCGCTCGATGCCATCGGCCCACACGCTTGTGATGTCCGCGCGCTGACCGGCCGCGAAACCGAGCATCGCGAGATCGTCCTTATTGGCGAACAGCACGCGCCGCTGTCCGTACACACCGCGATAGCGATCGTCGAGACCGTAAATCGTCGTGTTGTACTGATCATGTGAACGGGTGGTCATCAGCGTCATCAGGCGTTCGCCGTGAAGCTTGCGGGCCTGATGAATCGGCGTGTCGAGTGCGATCGCGTGCACGAGGAACTGTGCCTTGCCGCTCGGCGTTTTCCAGATGCGATCGCGCGACGCAACGCCGAGATGGAAGCCGCCCGGATTCTTCAGGCGCTCGTTGTAGTCGCCAAAACCGTCGATCACCTTCGCGATGCCGTCGCGAATCAGCGCGTAGTCGGCCGCATGGGCGAGCCAGTCCACCTTGCCGCTGCCCAAAGTCGCATGCGCCATGCGCGCGACGATCGCCACTTCGGAAAGCAGATTGTCCGACGCCGGCTTGTTGATCCCATACGAGATGTGCACCATGCTCATCGAATCCTCGACGCTGACGCCTTGCGCCACGCCGTTCTGAACATCGATCTCGGTGCGCCCGAGCGTCGGCAGGATCAGCGCGTCGCGACCGTGCACGAGATGGCTGCGATTGAGCTTCGTCGTCACGTGCACGGTCAGATCGCACGCGCGCATCGCGTCCCACGTGCGCGGCGTGTCCGGCGTCGCGATCGAGAAATTGCCGCCCAGGCCGATGAACACTTTCACCTTGCCATCAAGCATCGCCTGAATCGTGTTGACGACGTCGAGTCCGTGCTCGCGCGGCGGCTCGAAAGCGTAGGTCGCGCCGAGGCGGTCGAGAAACGCGTCGGTCGGCTTCTCTTCGATACCGACGGTGCGGTCACCCTGCACGTTCGAGTGGCCCCGCACCGGGCACAGCCCCGCGCCGCGGCGGCCGATATTGCCGCGCATCATCATCAGGTTCGACAGCAGTTGCACGGTCGCGACCGAGTTCTTGTGCTGC
Organism: Paraburkholderia sp. WC7.3g; assembly: GCF_050436345.1. Lineage (NCBI taxonomy): Bacteria > Pseudomonadati > Pseudomonadota > Betaproteobacteria > Burkholderiales > Burkholderiaceae > Paraburkholderia > Paraburkholderia sp. WC7.3g. The sequence goes on along the minus strand of NZ_JBNDMA010000002.1, from coordinate 3,193,747 downwards.
GTGAGACCCATGCCCCACGTCGAGATCACCGCGCGGCCTTTCACATAGATATCGGCGAGCTTTAGCACCTCGTCGAGCGGCACGCCTGCCTCGGCGACGATCGTGTCCCAGCGCTCGGCGCGCAGATCGTCGGCGAAAGCAGCGAAGCCGACCGTGTGTTCGGCGATGAAGCCCGCGTCGAGCACACGCTCGAGGCCCGACGCGCGCGCTTCGTCGTCGAGTTCGAGCACGCGTTTGGCGACACCCTTGATCAGCGCGAAGTCGCCGCCGAGCTTCGGGCGGATGAACACCGAGCTGATCCTGGTGCTGCCCATCGTCAGCATTTCGACCGGATGCTGGGGGCTCGCGAAGCGTTCGAGGCCGCGCTCCTTCAGCGGATTGATCGACACGATCGTGGCGCCGCGCTTCGCGCATTCGCGCAGCTCGCCGAGCATGCGCGGGTGATTGGTGGCCGGGTTCTGGCCGAAGATCAGCAGCGTGTCCGCGTGTTCGAAGTCGTCGAGCGTGACCGTGCCCTTGCCGATGCCGACCGTATGCGGCAGGCCGCGGCTCGTCGCCTCGTGGCACATGTTCGAGCAATCGGGAAAATTGTTGGTGCCGTACATGCGTACGAACAGCTGGTACAGGAACGCGGCTTCGTTGCTCGCGCGTCCCGACGTATAGAACGCGGCGCGGTTCGGATCGCCCTGGCGCTTCAGATGACTTGCGATCAGATCGAACGCGTCGTCCCAGCCGATCGGCACATAGCGGTCGCGCGCGGAGTCGTAGACCAGCGGGTCGGTCAGGCGGCCGTGCTGCTCGAGCTCGAAGTCCGATTGCGTCATCAGCTCGGCGACGCTGTGGCGCTCGAAGAACGCGGGCGTCACGCGCTTGGCCGTAGCCTCGGCGGCCACGGCCTTCACGCCGTTTTCGCAGAACTCGAACGTCGACGCGTGCTCGCGATCCGGCCACGCGCAGCCGGGGCAGTCGAAGCCGTCAGGCTGGTTCTGCTTGAGCAGCGTGCGGTAGTTGCCGCCCGCGACCTTCTCCTTGAGCAGGCTGATGGCGACGTACTTCAGCGCGCCCCACCCGGCGGCGGGGTGCTTGTACGGCTCGATGCGGGCTTCGGCTTGTGCTTCGTTCTTCTTCATGACGTGGCGATGGACAGGTTCGACAGGCTTTGCAGACCAATGCCCACAAGCGTACTGTGTTCCACAAATCCCGTCGCATACAGAAAATCGGAAAGAATAGGAGTACAGTTGCGCGGCGGTATCCGAAGCCGCCGGCATCCGTCCGCCTCCACCCCAACCCGCCCGAACCCGCCCGAATCGCATGAAGCTCTACGAAAAACTCGCCGACGAAATCACCGAAGCCGTGCGCCGTGGCGTGTTCGCGGCGGGCGAGCGGATCGCGTCGGTGCGTCAGGCGAGCCAGCAGCACGGCGTCAGCATCAAGACGGTGTTGCACGCGTATGCGCTGCTGGAGAGCCGCGGCATCGTCGAGACACGGCCGCAGTCCGGCTATTTCGTGCGCGATGCGGCCGCGCGCGCGCTCGCAGCGGCGCCCGCCGGAGCACGCGCGGGCCGCAAGTCCACGGCGCCGCCGTCCGTGCCGGCGACGGTCGACGTCAGCCGACTCGTGCTGTCGACACTGCGCAGCATCCGCGCGCACGACGCCGTGCCGTTCGGCTCGCCGTATCCGGACCCGTCGTTGTTCCCGTGGCGGCGCATCAACCAGTACGCCAACGCGATCGCGCGGCGTCAGGCAAGCTGGAACCTGATCGACGATCTGCCGCCGGGCAACCCCGAGCTGATCCGGCAGATCGCACGGCGCTACGCGGAAAACGGTCTGCCGGTCGATCCGGACGAGATCGTGATCACGCTCGGCGCGACCGAGGCGATCAACCTGAGCCTGCAGGCGGTGGCGAAACCGGGCGACACCGTCGCGGTCGAATCGCCGACTTACTACGCGATGCTGCACGCGATCGAGCGCCTCGGCATGCGCGCGATCGAGGTGGCGACGCATCCGGTCGACGGTATCGACATCGACGCGCTCGCGAAAGTGATCGCGCGGCAGAAGATCGCGGCGTGCATGGTGATGCCGAACTTCCAGAATCCGCTCGGTTTTTGCATGACCGACGAGCGCAAGCGGCAACTGGTCGAGCTGCTAGCCGCGCACGAGATTCCGGCGATCGAGAACGACGTCTACCAGGAGCTGTATTTCGGCGACACCCGGCCGTCGACGCTGAAGACCTTCGACACCAAAGGGCTCGTGCTGCACTGCGCGTCGTTTTCGAAAAGCCTGACGGCGTCGTACCGGATCGGCTGGGCGCTGCCCGGGCGGTATCGCGCGCAGGTCGAGAAGCTCAAGTTCCTGAATACGCTGACGACGCCGTCGGTGCCGCAGGTCGCGGTCGCCGATTATCTGCGTCAGGACGGCTACGACCGGCATCTGCGGCACCTGCGCCGCGTGTACCGGCAGCAGGCGAGCATCATGAGCGCACTGGTGCTGCGCTTCTTCCCGGTCGGCACGCGCGTGTCGACGCCGCGGGGCGGCTACGTGCTGTGGGTCGAACTGCCCGCGGCAATCGATTCGATGCGGCTTTATCGGGCGGCGCTCGAACGCGGCATCACGGTCGGGCCGGGCATGATGTTTTCGACGCGCAACGATTTTCGGCACTTCGTCCGGCTCAACTACAGCTACCCGTGGACCGCGCAGGCCGAGGCGGCGTTGAAGACGCTCGGTGAGCTTGCTGCGGGGATGACGTGAGCGGCACCACGGCAACGCAGATGACACACCACAACGAGGAGACTGCATGAACGACGACGACATCGACCCGCAGCTCGCCGCGATTCTCGCGCAGCTATGGCGCGCGCATCGCGAGACGCCCCGGCGCTCGTGGTCGTTCGCGAAGCTGTCGAAGCAGGCGGGCGTGCCGATGAGCAGCCTGCGGCGGCAATTGACGGCGCTCTCGGGCGGCGGTCTCGTCGACACGACGTTCAACGACGACGGCACCGGCGCCGCGTCGCTGAGCGAAATCGGTGCGCAGCTTTGCGCGGAACTGTTCGGCACGCAACAGGGCGGCGAGCCGTCCGCCGCCGACTAGGCCACGCGGCGCAACCGCCACCGACGCGCCAACCATCCGGCGCGCGCGATGACAGCCATCCTTGCCTGTGCGTGTCGCCGTTTCATTGTCCGGCGCTCGCCTGCACCTGCGGCTGCATCTGCATCTGCATCTGCGATTGGGCTTGCAATGGCGCCATGTCCGCCGCCTCGAGTGTGGCCACGCCGCAGAACCAGTCGGCATCACGCGGCTGATACTTCCACCGCTTGCCGGAGTGGCCGATCACGCTCGCACACTGCTCGTTCACGACGAGGCCGGGCTTCGCGGCCGTGCATTGCAGCGTCGACGCGTCCGCGTTCGCTTCCGCATCCACGGACGCCGCGTGCCGCGCGCCGCTCGACAAGCTCGCCAGCAGCCGCTGCAGTTCGTCGATACGCGTCGCGTACCACGTGCGCAAACACGCGGCGCCGCGGCAGTTAGCTTCGCGCCAGGCCCACTTGCTGTCGCTGTCGTCGATGAACGCGCGGCGCTGGGCAACTCGCCGACGTGCTTTCCAGTAGAGTTGGCCCAACGTGTCGTCGAGCGTCGACAGTGCGGAGTCGCCGCAAATCATGCGCTCGGTCGGCGAGCGGCCGCGCTGGCAGTCGAAGCTCGTGGCGTTGGCATAGGGATGCGCGAGCAGCAATCCGGCGATCACAAGTGGGCGCAAGAGGTTCATCGGGGTTCCGGTGGTGCATCGATTGATCATGCCGCCGATGATCGACCGGTCACGCGCGTCGCGGAGTTCCGAACAACGCGGGAGTTCGGGCGGGGGTCGTTACCAGATGTTGCCGCACAGGCTGCCTGCGGGCCATGTGCCGTGCGTGGGCACCGCGGGCGCGGTGCGGCGGCGGTACGAAGCAGCTTCGATCGGCGCTCGCGCACCCTCCGGGAGGCGGCGGCAACCATTGAGGCATTGACGCGGCTACGATGCATGGCAGATTTTCACGCTGGGCTTAGCGTAAACCCCGGTGTGCCGCGTAGACTAACCTGCCGATGTTGGGTTGGGGGGGCGCAACTATGATTTGCGAAGCGACATTACGTGGCACGACGACAGCCGCGCCGGACGGCGCGCGCTATCGGCCGGAACGGGCCGAGGAAGTACTCGCATCCGAGCGCAGCGTGTTGCGGCTGATCACCCGCAATACGCCGCTGCCCGAGCTGCTCGACGAAGTCTGCCGTCGCGCCGAGGCGCTGCTCGGCGACGGCGCGTGCTGCTCGATCCTGCTACTCGACCCGGACGGCGAGCATGTGCGCGTCGGCGGCGCGCCGTCGTTGCCGCCCGCGTTCAGCGCCGCGATCGAGGGCGCCGCGATCGGTCCGCGCGTCGGCTCGTGCGGCACCGCGATGTTCGAGCGGCGTCTGGTGATCGTCGACGACATCGAATCCGATCCGCTGTGGGAAAACTTCCGGGATCTCGCGTTGCCGCACGGCCTGCGCGCATGCTGGTCCGTGCCTTTTGAAAACGACGCCGGCAGCGTGCTCGGCGCCTTCGCCGTCTACTACCGCGCCACCCGCCGTCCGACCCCCGAGGAAGAGGCGATGCTGCGCGACATCGGCAGCAGCGTCGGCCTTGCGGTCCATCAGGACACGATGGCGCAGCGCCTCGCGCATAGCGAGGAGCGTCACCGGCTCGTCGTCGATCATCTGAGCGAGGGCATCGTCGTGCAGTCGCGCGGCGGCATCGTGCTCGCCTGCAATCCGAGTGCGCAGCGCATGCTGCACGTGACTCCGCAGGTCGTCGGCAGCAGCATGCGCAGCGTGATGACACGTGCGTTCGGCGAGGACGGTTCGGTCATCGGCGAAGTCAACCGTCCGGTCTCGGAGGTCTTTGCGACCGGCAAGCCGATGCTCGGCGTGACAGTCGGCCTCGAGTTGATCAGCGGCGACGTCGTGTGGATCACGCAGAACGTCGTGCCGATCCTGCGGCCCGGCGACAGCGAGCCGGACTCCGTGCTGATTTCGTTTTCCGACATCGGGCCGGTGCGTGAGGCGCAGCGCCAGCTGAAGTTCCTCGCCACGCGCGATTCGCTGACGGGCCTCTACAACCGCGCCTATCTGACCGAGCGGATGCGCGACCTGTTCGCGCCGCGTGCCAGCGGCGACCATGGCGGCGAGCTCGCCAGCGTCGCGGTGCTGTTCGTCGATCTCGACGGCTTCAAGAAGGTCAACGACACCGCCGGTCACGAGGCCGGCGACGCGTTGCTGTGCAGCGTCGCCGAGCGGCTGTCGGCCTGCGTCGGGCGCGGCGACACGCTTGCGCGAGTCGGCGGCGACGAGTTCGTGATCGTCGTCAGCGCGTACGGCAATACCGGCGAGCTGATCGGCCTCGCGCACCGCATTCTCGACATGATCGCGGTGCCGTTCGCAGTGGCGGGCAACGAGTACTACCTGGGCGCGTCGATCGGCATCAGCCTGTTTCCCGAAGACGGCCAGGACGTCGCGACGCTGATGCGCAACGCCGACTCGGCGATGTATCACGCGAAGCAGCGCGGGCGCAACAACTTCCAGTTCTTCACCGCCGAGCTGAACCAGCATCTGCAGCGGCGTTTCACGATCGAACAGTCGCTGCGGCGCGCGCTCGCCGCCAATGAGCTGAGCCTCGTGTACCAACCGATCGTCGATAGCCACAGCGGCCGCACGATCGGCGCGGAAGCGCTGCTGCGCTGGTACAACAGCGAGCTTGGCAACGTGTCGCCGGGCGAATTCATTCCGGTCGCCGAGGATGCCGGCCTGATCGTCGAGATCGGCGACTGGGTGCTCGAGCGCGCCTGCGAGCAGGTCGCGCAGTGGCGGCGCACGTTGGCGCCCCATCTGATCGTCGCGGTGAACCTGTCGCCGCGGCAGTTCAACGACGGGCTGCTCGAGCGCATCGAACGCTGTCTCGCGCAGTCGGGGCTCGAACCGGCCGCGCTCGAACTCGAGATCACCGAGCGGCTGCTGATGAGCGACAGCGACACCGTGCTGCCGATGCTGAGCGCGCTGAACGCGATGGGCGTGCGCGTCTCGGTCGACGACTTCGGCACCGGCTATTCGTCGCTGTCGTATCTGAAGCGCTTTCCGCTGCATAACCTGAAGATCGACCGTTCGTTCGTCGCGGGGCTGCCCGATCATCGCGATTCGGTCGCGATCACCCAGGCGGTCGTCGCGATGGCGCACTCGCTCGGCATGAACGTCACCGCCGAGGGCGTCGAGACCGCCGAGCAGGCGGCGTTTCTGCGTGCGATCGATTGCGACAAGCAGCAGGGCTATCTGTACAGCCGCCCGGTCGGCGCAAGCGCGTATGCGCGCACGCTGTGCGACGCGCAGATGATCGACATGGCGAAGGCGTCCTGATGCGATTGTTCAGATTGCCGAACAAGTGACTTCGCGTTGCCGCTATTTATCGGCGGCGACGCACTCCCTAAAATTCCCCCATCGAAACGTTATTGGTGCGCGGTGCCGAAGCGGCGCCCCGCGTTGGGGGTCGTCATGTCAGAGTTGATCAGAAACCAGCTTTACCGGCCAGCGGTCGTACTGCCGATGGTCGCGCTGATGCAGGTGATGGTGTCACAGGACTTCAATCTCGGCCAGGTTGGCTGGGTGTTCGCGGCGCGCGGCGCGCAGGCCGCACTGCAACGTTCGCGCGAGTTGATTTGCGCGGTTCATTGCCACGCCTGAGAAGTCCCGCGCAGCATACGCAGTAATCCCAACTGATTTGCGCCGCCTCGCGCGCGGGCGCGTGGGAACACGGGCCGTCGCCAATGCGCCCGCACAATCAGACACATGACATGGCAGCGCGCGGCACTAAGCGTAAGATGCTACGACCTGCACCCAGCCCGGGGAGAGTTGCCATGCCACAGCACTTCGACGCAGTCGTGATCGGTACCGGACAAGGCGGTTCGCCGCTGGCCGTGCGCCTCGCTCAAAGCGGCCGTCGCACCGCGGTGATCGAACGCTTGGACTTTGGCGGCACTTGCGTGAACGTTGGCTGCACGCCGACCAAGTCCTATGTGGCGAGCGCCCGCGCGGCGCACGTGGCGCGCCATGCGGCGGAGCTCGGCGTGCAGGTGGGCTCGGTCGCCGTCGATCTCGCGGCGGTGAAGGCCCGCAAGGACCGGATCATCGGACAGGCGCGCAGCGGCGTCGAGAAATGGCTGCGCGGCACGGAAAACATCACGGTACTCAACGGCCACGCGCGCTTCACCGGCGCGCGCACGCTCGCGATCTGCGGGCGCGACGGCCAACTGCTGAACGAGCTCAGCGCCAACGAGGTCTTCATCAATACCGGCACGCGCGCCGTCGTGCCGCCGCTCGAAGGCATCCAGCGGATTCCGTACTACACGTACTCGACGCTGCTCGAACTGACCGCGTTGCCGGATCATCTGGTGATCGTCGGCGGCAGTTATATCGCGCTCGAATTCGCGCAGGTGTTTCGTCGCTTCGGGAGCCGCGTCAGCGTGCTCGTGCGCGGCGAGCGCGTGTTGAACCGCGAGGATGCCGATTTCGCGGAGTCGGTGCAGAAGGTGCTCGCGCGCGAGGGCGTCGAGTTTCATTTCGGCGTGCAGCCGACGCGCGTCGAGCCGCATCCGCATCACGCGAACGACGTGTGCATCGGCTTCGAGCAAAACATCCCGGCCATGGAAGCGTCGCACCTGCTGTTGGCCACCGGCCGCAGGCCAAATACCGACGACCTCGGTCTCGACGCCGCCGGCATCGAGGTCGACCGGCACGGCACGATCTTCGTCGACGGCCAGTTGCGCACCAGCGTGCCGGGCGTTTGGGCGATCGGCGACGTGAACGGTCGCGGCGCGTTCACGCATACGTCCTACGACGATTACCAGATCGTCGCTGCAAACCTGCTCGACGGCGGCGCGCGCAGCGTCGACACGCGGATCATGACCTATGCGGTGTTCGTCGATCCGCCGCTCGCGCGGGTCGGCATGTCGGAGGAGGCGGTGCGCGAGAGCGGCCGCGAGGCGCTGATCGCGACGATGCCGATGTCGCGCGTGGGCCGCGCGAGCGAGCGCGGCGAAACCGACGGCTTCATGAAGGCGCTCGTCGACGCGCACAGCAAACAGATACTCGGCGCGGCGATACATGGCATCGAGGGCGACGAGGCAATCCATACGTTCGTCGACATCATGACCGCGGGCGCGCCGTATCCGACGTTGCAATACGCGATGCACGTGCATCCGACGATCAGCGAGCTCGTGCCGACGCTGCTCGATGGGCTGAAGCCGATGCAATGAAGCGCATTGACGCTGGCACGACTCGCCTATGACAAGCTCGACCAAACCCGCACGTAGCAGCGGCAACCTGTTCGAAGCCGTCGCGCAGTCAGGGAGCACCCTCGATGAGCATGTCGACGCGCTCGTCGAACGGAGCGGCGTGACGATCGAGCGGATCGTCTCGACCGGGCAGGCGAGTCCGCCCGGCTTCTGGTACGACAGCCCGCGCGCCGAATGGGTCGTGCTGCTCACCGGCGCCGCGGTGCTCGAATTCGCCGGCGACCCCAGGCCGCATCCGCTGAAGCCCGGCGATCACGTCATGATCGAAGCGCATTGCCGGCACCGCGTCGCATGGACGAGCGACACCGAGCCGAGCGTGTGGCTCGCCGTGTATTACCCGTGAGTCGCGGCGGATCGAGCGATCCGCGCGGCCGGCTCCCGCGCATCGACAAAGCCTCGCACCATCGCGGATAATCGGCAGCGGCGCGGCTCGCCTGCAAGGCGCGGGCGGGCTGTGCGCCCCACCGCATTCATCTTCCGGACATCGCAGCATGGGCAAGGGACGCGTCGAAGCCTTCAGCGATGGCGTAATCGCCATCATCATCACGATCATGGTGCTCGAACTGAAGGTGCCCGAAGGCCACGATCTCGCGGCGCTGCGCCCGGTCGTGCCGGTGTTCTGCGCGTACGTGCTGAGCTTCGTCTACGTCGGGATTTACTGGAACAATCACCATCACATGTTCCATGCGGTGCAGAAGGTCAACGGCAAGGTGCTGTGGGCGAACCTGCATCTGCTGTTCTGGCTGTCGCTGCTGCCGGCCGTCACGCACTGGGTCGGCGAAAACCATCTGGCCGCGTGGCCGACCGCGTTGTACGGCATCGTGCTGTTCATGTCGGCGATCGCGTATTTCATCCTGACGCGCGCGCTGATCGCCCAGCACGGTCACGATTCGACGCTGGCCAAAGCGCTCGGCAACGACTTCAAGGGCAAGGTCTCCGTCGTCATTTACCTGACCGGCATCGGGCTCGCGTTCGTCGTGCCATGGGCGTCGGCCGCGCTGTACGCGCTCGCCGCCGCGTGGTGGTTCCTGCCGGATCGGCGTATCGAACACGTGCTGGAGGCCTGAGCATGTTGCTCGCCTTGAAGCTGGTGCTGGTGCCGGCCTTTCTCGCCGCACTGACGGCGGCCGCGCGCATCTGGGGACCCTCGGTCGCGGGATGGCTCGCGGGGCTGCCGGTCGTCGCCGGACCGATCGTGCTGCTGCTCGCGCTCGAGCGCGGGCCGGCGTTCGCGGCGCAGGCGTCGACGGCCTCGATTGCCGCGATCGCCGCGTCCGAGGCGTTCAATCTTGCTTATGGGTGGACCTGCCGGCGCTTCGACTGGCCGCTTGCGCTGGTCGCGAGCATGGCCGGCTGGCTCGGCTCGGCGCTGCTGATCGTGCGGATGCCCGGCTCGCTGGGGTGGGCGGTGGCGGCCGCATGCGTGGCCGTCGCGGTGTCGCAGGGCAGCATGCCGCGCGCGACGGGCCATGTGCCGGTGGCGCGCGTGGGCCGCGCGGATCTGGCCGTGCGGATGCTCGCCGGCGCATTGCTGACGCTCGCGGTGACGACGGCCTCGGCATCGATGGGCCCGGCGTGGAGTGGCGTGCTGTCGGTGTTTCCGCTGCTCGGCAGCGTGCTCGCGGTGTCGGCGCAGCGTGCGCATGGCGCGGACTTCGTCGCGCTGCTGATGCGCGGCATGGTGGTCGGGCGCGGTTCGTTCGCGGCGTTCTTCGCGGTGACGGCAATGCTGCTGCCGCTGTACGGCGTGGCGATGGGGTTTGCGTGCGCGGCGGTGGTGTCGGTCGTCGTGCAGGGTTTGACGCGGCGCATGCTGTCCGGGCAGCGCAGCGCTCAGGCGGCGGCGCGAGAAATGTCCCGCCCGCAAGCGGAGTGAGACCGCGCATGACTTCACGCTCGTTAGCTTCGACTGCTGCACGCATCGGGCTCATCTCCGATACGCACAACCTCGTGCGTCCCGAAGCGTTGCGCTATCTCGACGGTTGCGACGCGATCATTCATGCGGGCGATATTTGCAACCCGGACGTGCTCGACGCGCTCGCGCGGATCGCGCCGCTAACCGCGGTGCGCGGCAACAACGATACCGGCGACTGGGCCGCCTCGCTGCCGACGCACGCGCGGCTGACCGTGCAGCAGGTGACGATTCTCGTCGTGCACGATATCGCCGGGCTCGACTGCGTGCCGCAGCACGACGGCATTCGCGTCGTGGTCAGCGGTCATTCGCACAAGCCGTCGATCGCGGAGCGCGACGGTGTGTTGTACGTGAACCCGGGCAGTGCGGGGCCGCGGCGCTTCAAGCTGCCGGTGTGCGCGGGCAGGCTGATGGTCGAAGGCGCGCAGGTCAGCGCGACATTCGATTCGCTGCTGACGTAAAAAAAAGCGGGCCGGCGAATTTCGCCGGCCCGCTTCGAGACTACACTTGCGCGGGATGACTGCGCAGATCAGGCACGCGCGGTCGCAGCCGCCGCAAACCGTTCATCCATCTCCTCGGCCTCGCGCTCGCCGCGCAGCACCGCGTGCGCTTCGGCGCGCGTCGCGACACACGGCCCCGATCCGAGCAGCGGCTTGCGCGCGGTTTCGCGCAGCGCGAGCACCGACGCGATGCCGATCAGCGATGCGCCCATCAGGTAGTACGCGGGCATCATCAGATTGCCGGTGCGCTCGACGAGCCATGCGGTCACGAGCGGAGTCGTACCGCCGAACAGCGACACCGAAATATTGAAGCCGATCGCGAGAGCGCCGTAGCGGATCCTGGTCGGGAACAGTGCCGGCAGCGCCGACGGCATCACGCCCGTGAAGCACGACAGCAGCACACCGAGAATCATCAGACCGCCGAACACCGGCAGCATCGTGCCCATGCGAATCAGCAGCAGCGCGGGAATCGACAGCGCGAACAGACCGACGCAGCCGAGCAGCATCACGGGCTTGCGGCCGATCGCGTCGGACAGACGGCCGGCGGCGAGCGTCATCGGCATCATCAGGATCATCACGAGCAGCACGAGGAACAAGCCGTGCGTTTCGTTGAAGTGCAGCGTCGCCGACAGATAGCTCGGCAGATACGACAGCGCCATGTAGTCGGTCACGTTGAAAATCAGCACGAGGCCGACGCACAGCAGCAGCGGCTTCCACTGCTGCACGAGCAACTGGCGCAACGACTGGCTGGGCAGCGCGCGGTCTTCGGCTTCGCGCTCTTCGGCCTGCTTCTTGAACGCGGGCGTTTCCTCGAGCTTCATGCGGATGTACAGACCCACCAGGCCGAGCGGTCCGGCGATCAGGAACGGCACCCGCCAGCCCCAGGACAGCAGCGCGTCGTTCGACAGCGTCGCCGTCAGCAGCGCGACCGTGCCCGCGCCGAGCACGTAGCCGATCAGCGTGCCGAACTCGAGGAAGCTGCCCATGAAGCCGCGGCGCTTGTCGGTCGAGAATTCGGCGATGAAGGTCGCTGCGCCGCCGTATTCGCCGCCTGTCGAAAAGCCCTGCACGAGGCGCGCAAGCAGCAACAGTGCCGGCGCGAGGATGCCGATCGTCGCGTAGTTGGGGATCAGGCCGATCGCGAAGGTGCCCGCGGCCATCATGATCATCGTCATCGCCAGCACACGCTGACGGCCGATGCGGTCGCCGAGCGGGCCGAACACCATGCCGCCGACCGGCCGCACGAGAAATGCGGCGGCAAACGTGCCGAAGGTCGCAATGAGCTGCGCCGACGGGCTCGACGAAGGGAAGAACACCTTGCCGAGCGTGACCGCGATATAGCTGTACACGCCGAAGTCGAACCATTCCATCGCGTTGCCGAGCGCCATTGCGCCGACGGCCCGTTTCAGGAGGGAGTGATCGACGACGGTGATGTCGTCGAGGGAAAGGCGCTGTTCCTGTTGGTGATGTCGCCAGAAGCCGTTGCTGGAAGCGGTCAAGGTTAAAACTCCAATGACTGCGACGAAACACGTGATGCGTTCCGCCACGGTTGCTGGGAAGTGCAATTTCGTGAGGAAGCCGAGGCTATTCGCGACACCGGTTATCCGGCGGCGGAACAGATGGCGAAAAGAAGCAAACGCCCGTGCCTCGCGATAAGTTCGCGAAAAAACACTCGTCTAAATTGTGCTGACTGTTGCACCTGCGTGGCCGTGGAAGGGGGGCAGGTGCATGAAGGACGCTGGGCTGGCCGGGAAGGATGACCCATGCGTCACTGAAGGCTTGAAACGAAAAAGGCCGGTCTTGAATTTTCCGCTTCAGGCGGGGAAACGACCGACGAGCCTTCTTGTTTAAAAACAGTCCAATTCAGGATGGCGCGTGCGCGGAAAACGCAAGGCGAGCCAACTTAAAAAGAACACGAATGAAGGTGAATTGTGGCTGAAACGAGGGCACATGTTAGCACGATGCCAGAGGATCGTGCAAATCTGGCTTGTGGGGTAGGGCCGCCGATGCGACTCGATCCGTTGCGGGACGGGAGATTTGGCGGGGCCGGAACGGCCCTCAAAACGGACTGCCTGGAACATTGGCGAGCGCCTTTTTCGACGCGAAGATGACGCGAGCGGAGGACGCGATGCGCGGCCGACGTCGGGGCGAAAAAAATCCGCGCTCGCGGCGCGGATTTTGGGCGTGCGTTCATCGGGTTCGGGCGACGCGTTGCGTCGTCCCGGACGAGGCAAGCTCAGGCCGACGGCGGCACGTAGCCCGACGCGGTATCCGCGCCTTCGCCGAAGAAGAACTTTTCGGTCTGCTTCATCAGATACTGCCGCGCGCGCGGATCGGCCATGTTCAGGCGGTTTTCGTTGATCAGCATGGTCTGCTGCTTCAACCAGCTCTGCCAGGCTTCCTTCGAGATACTTTCGTAGATCCGCTTGCCGAGTTCGCCCGGCAGCGGCGGGAAATCGAGGCCTTCGGCTTCCTTGCCGAGCTTCGCGCATTGAACCATACGAGTCATGCTGTGCTTCTCCTGTGTCGACCGGAGTTGGTGCTTTAGCACTTACTCCGGTCCCATGAAAAATGGTTTCTGTATCAACCTGGGGCGGGCAGACGCCGGTTCGGATCAGATGGGGGCGATCACGAAGTACTCAAAGCTGTTTCATCAGCACGAGCGATTTGCGCTGCCAGTTATAGAGTCGGCGGCGGTCTTCAGGCAAGTCGTCGACCGTAACCTTGACGAAGCCGCGCTTCAGGAACCAGTGTTCGGTGCGCGTGGTGAGCACGAAAATGCGCGTGAGGCCGCGCGCCCGCGCACGCTGTTCGATGCGCTTGAGCAGGCGCTCGCCGTCGCCGGTGCCTTGCGCTTCGGGCGCGACGGTCAGGCACGCCATTTCGCCGATGCGCTCCTGCGGATACGGATACAGCGCTGCGCAGCCGAACAGCACGCCGTCGTGCTCGATTACCGAGAAATGGTCGATATCGCGTTCGATCTGGTGACGGCCGCGCCGCACCAGCGTGCCGTCTGTTTCGAGCGGCTCGATCAGCGAGAGAATGCCGCCGACGTCGTCCGGCGTCGCTTCGCGCAGGCTTTCGAGATTCTCGTACGAGATCATCGTGCCGACGCCATCGTGCAGGAATAGTTCGAGCAGCAGGCTGCCGTCAAGCGCGTACGGGATGATGTGCGCGCGCGGCACGCCGCCGCGACAGGCGCGGATTGAATGCTTAAGGTAAAACGCGGCGTCGCCGGTGACTTCGCCGCTTTCGTGCAGCTTGTAGGCGTCGTCGAGCGACAGTTCGCGGATCAGCTCGGTGGCACTTTCGCCGGTTTCCATCAGGCCCGGCGTTTCGGTCAGGAACACGATCTTGTCGGCGCGCAGCGCGATCGCCGCGGCCGAGGCCACGTCCTCCATCGACAGATTGAACGCTTCGCCGGTGGGCGAGAAGCCGAGCGGCGACAGCAGCACGAGCTTGCGGCTCGCGAGCGAGTGGCGGATCGAATCCGCGTCGATCTTGCGCACGAGGCCCGTGTGCTGGAAGTCGACGCCGTCGAGAATGCCGACCGGGCGCGCCGTCACGAAGTTGCCCGACACGACGCTGATGTGCGCGTGCGCCATTGGTGTGTTCGGCAAACCCTGGCTGATCGCGGCCTCGATGTCGAGACGCACTTCGCCGGCCGCTTCCTTCGCGGACTCGAGCGCGCGCGCATCGGTGATGCGCATGCCGTGCGAAAACTCCGATTCGACGCCGTGCAGGCTCATCTGCTCCTCAACCTGTGGGCGCGAGCCATGCACCAGCACGATCTGGATGCCCATTGCTTGCAGCAGCGCGATGTCGGACACGAGCGCATTCAGTAGCCCCTGATGCACCACTTCGCCGCCGAAACCGACCACGAAGGTCTTGTTTCGGAACGCGTGGATATACGGAGCGACTGAACGCATCCAGTCGACGAATTGCGCGTGCTGGGCCAGTGGTTCCGGCGAGTCGGCGGGGGCCGGAACGCTCGCGGGCGCAGGGACGAGGTCGGTTTGGGAATTCATGCCGGGGATTATAATGCGCCCCCATGTCGAATGTACCCAAAAGTCCCGCTCGGGCGAACGAGAAACCGGCGCCCGCCGGCGAGCCGGCCAAGCCCGGCGATACGATGCGCCGCCCAGCGCAGGATGCGAGACCCGACAAGGCGCGCGACGCGCGTCGGGGGGCGGACGCATCTGCGCGAAACATGCCGCCGGAACGGGGCGGTGAAGGTCGCGAAGGTCGCGAAGAGCACGCGGGCGCGCGCGGCGCGCGGCGCGAACCGCGGCAGTCGCGGGTCGTCGAGCCGAATCCGATTCCGCCGATCACCTTCCCCGAAGCGCTTCCTGTCTCCGGTCGTCGCGACGAGATTGGGCGGGCGATCGCGGAGAATCAGGTCGTGATCGTGTCGGGTGAAACCGGCTCGGGCAAGACTACGCAGCTGCCGAAAATCTGCCTCGCGCTCGGCCGTGGTCTCGGTGCCGGCGGCAATGGTCTGATCGGCCATACGCAGCCGCGCCGGATCGCCGCGTCGGCGACCGGGCGCCGTATCGCCGAGGAGCTCGGCACGCCGTTCGGCGACGTGGTCGGCTACAAGGTGCGCTTTAACGATAACCTCGCGCCCGGCGCATCGGTCAAGCTGATGACCGACGGCATTCTGCTTGCCGAAACGCAGACCGATCCGCTGCTGAACGCATATGACACGCTGATCATCGACGAAGCGCACGAGCGCAGCCTGAACATCGATTTTCTGCTTGGCTACCTGAAGGAGATTCTTCGGAAGCGCCCCGACCTGAAGTTGATCGTGACCTCGGCGACGATCGACGCCGACCGTTTCGCGCGCCACTTCGGCAGCGACGACAAGCCCGCCCCGGTCATCGAAGTCAGCGGGCGGCTCTATCCGGTCGAGATGCGTTACCGTCCGGTCGTCGAGGACAGCCCGGCGGTCAAGGCGGCGCAAGGGACCTCGG
The DNA here is from genome assembly GCF_050436345.1 of Paraburkholderia sp. WC7.3g. Taxonomy (NCBI): domain Bacteria; kingdom Pseudomonadati; phylum Pseudomonadota; class Betaproteobacteria; order Burkholderiales; family Burkholderiaceae; genus Paraburkholderia; species Paraburkholderia sp. WC7.3g. Next base: position 3,178,010 of record NZ_JBNDMA010000002.1, on the reverse strand, counting down.
GTGCAACGTCGTCTGGCCGCGAGCGCACGAAGACGCAGCGCGAGACCGATCGCGATCTGATGGAGGCAATCGTCGACGCCGTCGACGAACTGTGCCGCGAAGGCCCCGGCGACGTACTGGTGTTCCTGCCCGGCGAGCGAGAGATTCGCGACGCGGCCGAGGCGCTGCGCAAACATCATCCGCCCCATACGGAGATTCTGCCGCTGTTCGCGCGGCTCTCGGCCGCTGAGCAGGAGCGCGTGTTCCGTGCGTCGAACGCGCGCCGCATCGTGCTCGCGACCAACGTCGCCGAAACTTCGCTGACGGTCCCCGGCATCCGCTACGTGGTCGACACCGGTCTCGCGCGCGTGAAGCGCTACTCGTATCGCAATAAGGTCGAGCAGTTGCAGGTCGAGTCGATTTCTCAGGCCGCCGCGAACCAGCGCGCGGGGCGCTGCGGCCGGGTCGCTGATGGCATCTGCATTCGTCTGTACGAGGAGAGCGACTTCCAGGGCCGCGCGCGCTTCACCGATCCGGAAATTCTGCGTTCGTCGCTCGCCTCGGTGATTCTGCGCATGAAGTCGCTGCATCTGACGGCGATCGAAACGTTCCCGTTTATCGAGCCGCCGCCGGGCCGTGCGATTTCCGACGGCTATCAGTTGCTCAACGAGCTCGGCGCCGTCGACGACGACAATCAGTTGACGCCGCTCGGCCGCGAACTCGCGCGATTGCCGCTCGATCCGCGAGTCGGCCGCATGATTCTCGCCGCCCGTGACCAGCAGGCGCTGAAGGAAGTGCTGGTCATCGCGAGTGCGCTGTCCGTGCAGGACCCGCGCGATCGCCCGATCGAAGCGCAGGAGCAGGCCGACCAGGCACATCGCCGTTTCGCCGACGAGCGCTCCGAATTCCTGCAGTGGCTGAAGATCTGGAACTGGTTCGACGAAGCGATCGCGCACAAGAAATCGAACCGGCAACTGCAGGACGAGTGCCGCAAGAATTTCCTGTCGCAGCTGCGGCTGCGCGAGTGGCGCGACGTCCATTCGCAACTGCTGACCGTGGTGCGCGAGCACGGCTGGCGGCTGAACGAAGCGGAGGCGACGTTCGAGCAGATCCATCTTGCGCTGCTGACCGGTCTGCTCGGCAACCTCGGCCTGAAGGCCGACGACGAACCGTACTACCTCGGCGCGCGCGGCATCAAGTTCTATCTGTGGCCCGGTTCGGCGCTCGTGAAAAAAGCGGGCAAGTGGGTGATGGCTGCCGAGCTCGTCGAAACGAGCCGGCTGTACGCGCGCTGTATCGCTAAAATCGAGCCGGAGTGGGTCGAGAAGGTCGGCGCGCATCTGCTGAAGAAGTCGCTGTCCGAGCCACATTGGGAGAAGCGCGCGGCGCAGGTGTCCGCGTTCGAGCGCGCGATGCTGTACGGCCTGCCGATCTATCACCGGCGGCGGGTGGCGTTTGGCAAGCGGGACCCGGCGCGGGCGCGCGAGCTGTTCATTCGCGGTGCGCTCGTCGATGGCGAGTTCGACACGAAGCTTGCGTTCTTCGCGCATAACCGCAAGCTGCTCGCCGACATCGAGCAGCTCGAGCACAAGTCGCGCCGCCAGGACGTGCTGGTCGACGACGAATTGATCTACGCGTTCTACGATCAGGCGCTGCCGGACGGCATCCATACCGGCGCGTCGTTCGAGCGCTGGTACCGCGACGAGGTCAAAAGGAGCGGCCAGGCGGAAGACAAGCTGCGGCTGTTGTATTTGTCCCGCGACGATCTGATGCGGCACGAAGCGGCGGGTGTCACGACCGATCTGTTCCCGAAGCGGCTGACGATGGCGGGCATCGAGATGGCGCTGACCTATCACTTCGAGCCGGGCACCCCACGCGACGGCGTGACGCTCGCGATGCCGCTGTTTGCGCTGAACCAGGTCGACGCGCGCCGTTGTGAGTGGCTCGTGCCGGGGATGCTGAAGGAAAAGGCGCAGCTGCTGCTGAAGTCGCTGCCGCAGAAGCTGCGTCGGCATTGCGTGCCGCTGCCCGAGTACGCGGCGGGCTTCGCTGAACGGCACAACGCGCAGCGCTTTGGAGTAGGGGGCCTGCTCGAGGCGCTGATCGCCGACGTGCGTGAGCAGACCCAGGTCGCGATGAAGCAGTCCGACTTCAAGCTCGAGACGCTGCCCGCGCATCTGTTCATGAACTTCAAGGTCATCGACGAACATGGCCGGCAACTCGCGATGGGGCGCAATCTGTCGCAACTGCGCGCCGAGCTCGGCGCTCAGGCGCAGCAGCACTTCCAGAAGCTCGTCTCGGGCGCGGCGGGCGCCGCGTTGGCCGATGCGGGCGGCGGCGTCGCGACACCTGCGCAGTCCGCGGATCTGGCCCCGAGCGGCGCGTCGCGCGGCAAGGGCGCAGCGGCTCCACGGTCCGCGACGCCGGATGCCGCACCGGCCACCGCGCTGTACGAAAACCTGACCACGTGGAATTTCGGCAAGCTGCCCGAGTTGCTCGAAATTCGCCGCGGCGGTCAGACGCTGTTCGGATACCCAGCGCTGGTGGATCGCGGCACGCATTGCGACGTCGAGGTGTTCGATTCGCCGGAGGAAGCCGCACGGATTCATCGGGCGGGCTTGCGTCGGCTTTTCGCGCTGCAGTTGAAGGAGCCGATCAAGTATTTGGAGAAGAATCTGCCGTGCCTGCGCGAGATGGCAATGCAGTTCATGCCGCGCGGCACGCAGGAAGAACTGCGCGATCAGCTGATCGACACCGCACTCGACCGGGCGTGTCTGCAGGATCCGCTGCCCGACGACGATGCGAGCTTCCATACCCGACGTGACGAAGGGCGTAGCCGCCTCACGTTGCTCGCGCAGGAAATCTCGCGGCTGGTCGGGCAGATCCTCGGCGAATACGCGAGCCTGACGAAGAAGCTGCTGCAGGCGAAGCCGTTCGCGGCCGCGTACGCCGATCTGCAGAGTCAGCTCGATGGGCTGATCGGCAAGCGTTTTGTCGTCGATACGCCGTATGCCCAGCTCGCACATTTCCCGCGTTATCTGAAGGGGATGGCGCTGCGTATCGACAAGCTGCGCGCTGACGCCATGCGCGACGCGCGGCAGTTCGCCGAATTCCAGCCGCTGCTGCAGCACTACCAGCGGGCGGTGTCGCAGCGCGGGGGCGTCGTGGATCCACGGCTCGCGGAATTCCGCTGGCTGCTCGAGGAGTTGCGCGTCTCGCTGTTTGCGCAGGAGCTGCGCACCCCGATGCCGGTTTCGGTGAAGCGCCTGCAAAAGGTGTGGGAGTCGATGCAGCGCTAAAGTCAGGCCGCTCAGGCCGCTCAGGCCGCTCATTCGCGGACGCTGGACACTACGCGTGCACGGCGGGCGACGAGCGGCCGGCGCACCGATGCGCGCGGTGCACCGAGCGTTCGCTGCGCAACGTCGCGGCCGGTCGCTGTCCGACACGATCGCTTCAGCTGACTTCACCAATGCATCCCCGCGCCGATCGATGCGCCGAACTGCCCGCGCGAGTCGGTGCTGCCCTGGACCTTGTAGATCCATTTGCCGGTGTCCGACAACTGCGACACGCTGATCGCGAGCGCAGATTGGCCGCCGTACGTGCCGCCCGCCATCGCGACCATACCGTGTCCCGGCATGACCGCTTGCGGCAAGCCCGCCATCGCGAGCGCCGATGCCGTGCCCCCATAGCTATCCCGGCGGGCCGAGCGGATCTGGTCGTCGGTATAGTGGTTCACGTCGCTGATCGCGTCACTCACACTTTGCTGAAGCTGATTGACGTTGACCGCGTCGGTGCCTCGCACGCCGGCCGCGACGTTGGCGATCTGCCGTTCCTGGCCTGCGGCGCCAACCGACACTGTGTTCGCGCGGTCCGCGACGGAACCCTGGCCTAAGGCCACCGAGTTGTCGGCGCTCGCGCTGGCTGCGGCGCCGAGCGCCGTGGCGTTGTTGCCGCTGGCGACGGCGTTCGCGCCGATGCCTGCCGCATTGGCGCCGCTCGCTTGTGCATTCGCTCCGACCGCAATGGCGTTGGCGCCGCCCGCCTGCGCGTTCGCTCCGGCCGCGATCGCGTGCACGCCGGTCGCCTGCGCGCTTTCACTCGCGCTATCGCCTGCCGCACTGAACAACGCGTCGGGCGAACCGATCGCCGCATTATTGATCGCGCCTTCGAGCGCCGCGTTCAGTTGACCGAGGTTGACCGCGTCGGACGCCACTGCGCCGTCCGCGACGTTGTGGATGACGGTACCCTCCGTTGGGTCGCCGTCGAGCGTAACGCTGTTCCGGTTGATGCTGCCGTCGGCGTTCTTGTCGTACATGACCGCGCCGTCGAGTTTCGCCGCGGTCGCGCTGCTCTGGTCGCTCACTACTTTCAGTTGCGCGACGTTGACCGCGTCGGTGTCGGCGGTTCCGGCTGCCACGTTGGTGATCTGACGCTCGTTGCCCGCTGAACCGACCGACACGGTCCCTGCGCGATCGGCGATCGAACCCTGACCGAGCGCGACGGAGTTTGCGGCTAGTGCGCTCGAGTTATAACCGAGCGAAAGCGCGTTGTCGGCGGCCGCACTGGCGCCGGAGCCGAGCGCGAGCGCGCCGACGCCATTCGCCGTGGCGTTGGCACCGAGCGCCGTCGCCCCGGTGCCGTAGGCCGACGCTGATGCGCCCAACGAAGTCGTGTTGGCCGTGCCGGCGACGGCGCCCGCGCCGATCGCGGTCGAGTCAGTCCCGTTCGCTTTGGCGCTGGTGCCGAAGGCGGATGCGTTGGTGCCCACGGCGCTGGCGTTGCTGCCCGCGGCGAGTGCGTGCGTGCCGTCTGCGAGCGCGTCGTTCGAGCCGTCGGCCGGGTCAGCAGCGTCGAAGTAATGCAGCGCGCTGCTTTGAGCAAGCGCATCGACCTTGCCGTCGACCGCGCTCAACTGGCTCACGTTTACCGCGTCGGTGAGCGCCGCGCCCGCGGCGACGTTGGTCAGGCGACGCTCGTTATTCGCCGAGCCGAGTGAGACTTCGCCTGACGCGCTGGCCGCTGCGATCGGCGTGGCGCCCGTTCCCGCCGGCGCAAACGCGCTTTGCGACAGGTCTGTCGTGGTGCTGGAAGCGGCGCCCAGCGCGACGCTATTGTCGGCGCTCGCATTCGCGTTGGTGCCGAGCGCGATCGCACCGGCGCCCACGGCCGTTGCGCCGAATCCGATTGCGCTCGCATAGGCGCCGCTCGCCTGCGCGGCTACGCCGAGTGCGATGGCGCCGACGCCGCTGACGAGAGCATTACTGCCAAGCGCGACGCTCGAGTCCGCCAGCGCCGACGCCCATGCTCCCGCGGCAAGCGAGTTGGTGCCGCCGGCCTGCGCGACATAGCCGAGCGCGGTTGATCCGATGCTGGAAGCCGTGGACTGAGAGCCGAACGCGGAGGCGGCCGAGCTAGCCGCTATTGAACCGGCTCCCGACGCGACCGAGTCGACGCCGAGCGCCGACGCGTTGAGGCCGATCGCAGTCGCGCGGTCCGCCTGCGCGTTCGCGTAGGGCCCTAAGGCGCTCGCACCTTCGCCTCGTGCGGAAGTGGAGGGCCCTATCGCGACGGCGCCGTCGCCCTGCGCCCTGGCGTTCGCTCCTACCGCGATCGCGTCGATCTTTTGCGCGGTCGCCTGCGAGCCCAGCGCCAGCGATGAGTTGCCGCTCGCGGTGGCCTGTGCGCCTATCGCGACCGCGACGTCGCCGGGCGCGCTGGCCGTGCCTACCTCGACGGAATCGACGCCGGCTCCGGTCGCTTCGGTGACGTAAAGTGCCGCCGCTATAGCCACGCCCGCGGTACCTCGAACCGCGCGGGCGATGCTTTTCTGGCGCGCGCAAGCGCGGTGTACTTGCAGGCAGGCCGTTCGGGGCGCCGCGATTTTGATTTGAGACGGTGCACGGCAAATTATCGAAATATTGTTTTTCATCAATTAATGATTCTCCGCAATATTGTGGTTGATGGTACGCAGCGCGTAATCCGACATTAACGAGATGTCATTGCCGGATGGTTTGAAAATTTGAAAATATAAAAACACCAGTCGTTGGGAAGACCTGCGTTATTTGGTCGAGCGCGCGCCGGCCCCGGCGTTGTACGCTCGGATTTCGCGTAAGAAGCGCGGGAGGGGCGGTGCGTAAGGAGAATTCTCCGATGTCCGCGTTCGATTCGGATATCAGCGAACTCCGAAATTCAATCGAGCTAAAAAATATATTAATACGGGTAACTTTTTATTGATAAGAAAAAAGGAATAATTCCTATTGTTTTCGCTAATGATTTGCGCGATTTTAACGTGTGACAGGTGCATGATTGATCCTGATGGGGAGAACACGTTGATTGCTCGCTCGATGATTGCTCACTCGAAACGCGCAGCGCGAACATGAAACTGGGTGCGCAAGACGAACTTTCCCGCATGCAGCCACACTTCATGCACCCGTCATTTTTCTGACGTCGCGCGGGGACTTACGTCAACCGCTCGGGCCGGCAAACGTTCTACAATGAGGATTGTTCTCGAAGCGAGTTTTCATGCGTAAATTTTTTCTTCCCGGCTTGACTGCCACGTTCGCCGCAACTGTGGCGCTGGTCGTCGCCGCAGGTTTTTTTTCTCCGGCGGCGCGCGCCAATAACGTGATCGTGCTCAACTCCGGCGAGGCCACGCTGAGCCTGATCGACGAGAACAGCCGCCAGGTCGTCGGCACCGTGCCAACGGGCAAGGAACCGCATCACCTGATGGCCACGCCGGACAATTCCTCGCTGATCGTCGCCAATTCGGTGTCGAACAACCTGATGTTCGTCGATCCGAAAACGGGGCAGACGCAACGTTGGGTCGAGAACATCGAAGATCCCTATCAAATCGGTTTTTCGCCGGATCGCAAGTGGCTCGTCACTACGGGCCTGCGGCTCGACCGCCTCGACATCTATCACTACGACGGCCAGAAAAACCAGATGACGCTGGCTGCGCGGCTGCCGCTCGCGGTCATGCCAAGCCACATGGCGTTCACGAACGACAGCAAGACGGTGTTCGTCACGCTACAGGTATCGGGCGAGCTCGCCGCCATCGACCTGCCCACGCAATCCGTCAAATGGAAGATGAAGGTCGGCAAGGTGCCAGCGGGTCTCTGGATGACACCGGGCGAAAAGTACCTGCTCGTCGGCATGACCGGCGAGGACTACGTCGCCGTGGTCGACTGGCGCAACCAGAAGGTCGTCAAGACGATTCACACGGGCAAGGGCGCGCACAACTTCCGCTCACTCGCGGACGGCAAGCACGTCGCGGTGTCGAACCGCGTAGCTAGCACGATCAGCATCATCGACGAAGACGCGCTGACCAACGTCGGCGACATCACCGGCCTGATGCCAGGACCGGACGACATGGAACTTTCCGCCGACAAACGCTATCTGTGGGTTACGTTCCGCTTCGCGAAGCACATTGGCATCATCGACCTCAACACGCGCAAACTGATCCAGACGATTGCGGTGGGCCGCTCGCCGCACGGCATCTATTTCTTCAACCGCGCGCCGGTCACCGCGCCGAACGGTGCTTGAGGGCCCCAAGGGCCCGAGGGCGCCCGAGAGTGCCTGAGGGGCAACAGGGTAGGGCTAGGGCGCCGCGGGTCATCATGGATGAAGTAACAGGCCAGCATCATGTTCCATCTGATTTTCTCCTCACTCGACAGCTTCGTTTCAGCCGTGCAGACATGGCTGTACGTCGACGTGGTGCAGCCGCTGCTGTTCCGTTTCAATCTGATGGACTACGACGAGGACACCTACGACAGCTTGTACTGGGTCATCGTCGGTGTGCTCGAGGTGCTCGCGATGTACGCGATCCTGCGTCCGCTCGAGGCGTTGCGCCCGGTCGAGCAATGGGAGAACCGCAAGGCCGTGCGCGTCGACGTGCTGTACACGTGGATCGCCAAGCTTGGCATTCTGAATCTGTTCTTTTTCTTCGCGCTGCAGCCGCTCTTCGACAACGTGCAAGGCTGGTTGCGGCTTCACGGCATCGCCAACCTGAATTTTGACAACCTGTGGCCCGGCGTGACCACGCAGCCGCTCGTCACGTTCGTCATGTATGTGCTCGTGCTCGACTTCGCAGGCTATTGGTATCACCGTTGGCAGCACCGTATCGGCGTATGGTGGGAACTGCATGCGGTACACCATAGTCAGCGGCAGATGTCGCTGTGGTCCGACGACCGTAATCACCTGCTCGACGATCTACTGCAGGCGTCGTTCTTCGCGGTGATCGCGCTCGCGATCGGTGTTCCGCCATCGCAGTTCGTCGTGCTGGTCGCGATCACGAACCTCGCCCAAAGCGTGCAGCACGCGAACATCCGCCTGTACTATGGCTGGCTCGGTGAGCGGCTGCTCGTCAGCCCGACGTTCCACCGCCGTCACCATGCGATCGGCTACGGTCATCAAGGACTCAAGTACGGCTGCAATTTCGGCGTGCTGTTCCCGTGGTGGGACATGCTGTTCCACAGCGTGTCGTGGAGCCGCGACATGGAGCCGACCGGTATCGGCGATCAGCTTGAAGGCCGCCGATATGGCGACGGCTTCTGGGCGCAGCACTGGTTCGCATTCGTGCGCATCGCGCGTCGTCTTGTGCCGAAGCGCCGCGCACCCGGCAACGACACCGCTGCCGTTTGAGTCCGTTTCGAGTCTCTTTCGAGTCCGTTCCGAGTCCGTTCCGGGTCCTTTCTGGATCATCCGAGCGCGCACTCTGCCGGGCCGTCCACTTCCGCTGGCGGCGCGTCCGCTGGTTTATGCTGTGCACGTTCGTGCGCGCTCCAGTGCCCCAGCATACGTGGCCGGCGCGCGGCGCTATTTCCCGTCCATCGTTTCGTTCGCAGGCATTGGCTCGCATGAATGATCTGTTGCGCTCGTTCGGGCGCGCGCTCGCAAGCGCGTTGCATCCGCGCATGCTCTGGCTGACCTTCAAACCGTTTATCGTCGCGACGGTCGGCTGGGGCGTACTCCTGTGGTTCTTCTGGCAGACGCTGACCGGCGCGACCCGTACGTGGCTCGACGACTGGTCTTTCACCGCCACGCTTTATCATCTGTTCGACGTGCTCGGTTTTTCGGCGCTGCACGCGGTCATCGCGCCGTTCATCGTGATCGCGATGGCGATTCCGCTGATCGTCGTCACGGTGCTGCTGCTGATCGCCATGCTGTCGATGCCGGCCGTGATCCGCTTTCTCGCGGCGCGCCAGTTCGCCGGGCTGGAGATGCGCCGCGGCGGAACGTGGTACGGTAGCCTCGGTCAGGCGCTATGGACCACGCTGATGTGTGTCGTGCTGCTGATCGTCACGTTGCCGCTGTGGCTCGTGCCGCCGTTCTTCGCGCTGATTCCGCCGCTGCTGTGGGGCTGGCTCACGTATCGCGTGATGACCTACGACGCGCTCGCGTTGCACGCGACGCGCGACGAGCGGCGCGAACTGCTGCGGCGCCACCGGTTGCCGCTGCTGCTGATCGGTATCGTGAGCGGGCTGCTTGGTTCGGTGCCGACGCTGCTGTGGGCGTCGTCGGTATGGCTGATTGTGCTGTTCCCGGTGATCACGACGGTGACGATCTGGATTTACGCGTTCATCCTCGTGTTCTCGGCGCTATGGTTCGGCAACTACTGCCTGCGCGCGTTGCAGCGCATGCGGGCGCAAGCGCCTGGCGGCGCGCGCGAGGTCGCGCCGGTTTCCTATTGATCAAACGAAAGAGGCGGCAATGGCATTTGGCGTCATCATCATCGGCGATGAAATCCTGTCGGGCAGACGCGTCGACAAGCATCTGCCGAAGGTCATCGAGTTGCTCGGCGCGCGTGGCTTGTCGCTCGGCTGGGCGGAGTACATCGGTGACGATCCGGAACGCATCACGGCGACGCTGCGGCGCACGTTTGCGTCGGGCGACATCGTTTTCTCGACGGGCGGCATCGGCGCAACGCCGGACGACCACACGCGCCAGTGCGCGGCGGCCGCGCTTGGCGTGCCGCTCCAGTTGCATCCGGAGGCCGCGAAGCTGATCCAGCAGCGCATCCGCGACATGCATCCGGCGAACGCGCCGGCGCCGCTCGACCTGAACTCGCCGGAAAACCGGCATCGCCTGAATATGGGCACGTACCCGCAGGGCGCCGACATCATTCCGAACGGCTACAACAAGATTCCGGGCTTTTCGATTCGCCAGCACCATTTCGTGCCGGGCTTTCCGGTGATGGCCTGGCCGATGATCGAGTGGGTCCTCGACACGCAGTACGCGCATCTGCATCACACGACGCCGCACGCGGAGAAGTCGCTGCTCGTGTTCGAGTTGCCGGAGTCACGCGTGACGCCGCTGATGGAGAAAATCGAGCGCGATTTTCCGGGCGTGCGGGTGTTCAGCCTGCCGAGCGTCGGGGATGCGGAGCGCGGCGGCGTGTATGCGCGGCATCACATCGATCTCGGCGTGAAGGGTGAGCCGGAAGCGGTCGCCGCAGCGTTCGTGAAGCTGCGCGAGGGAGTGCATCTGCTCGGCGGCGATATCGTCGAGCTGGAAGCCGCGGCAGCGGCCACGGGTAAGCCGCGCAACTAACCGCCGCTTTCTTCTGAATCTCGATGGACGCCAACTGATCGGCGGCATTCAGGTCATTTTCCGCTTTTCGCTAAACCAGCTTCATTATGCATAACCGGGTGCTTTTCCAGACCCGGTCTATTCCATTACTTCAATTAATCCAATAATTGGATAGTGGTGCGACTCAGAGCAATGCAAATGCCAATTCCAACGGGTCGGTCGCCAATGCAACGAACGATAACGCGCAAACTTCCGCGGCCAACAACGCAAGCCTGCGCCTGACTCAATACGTCAATCCATTAATCGGCACGCTGGCGAGCGCCTCGCCCAATCCGGTTCACGCAGGTCAAGCCGACAGCGTCGTGCCAGCGGCGGGTCTGCCGAACGGCATGGTGAAATGGGCGCCCGATACGAACACCACGCCGGCTCCTTCCAACAGCGCGGAGCCCGGTTCGCCGGCCGGTTGCTACTACGACATCGGCTCGATCCAGAGCGTCAGTCTCGCGCATATGAGCGGCGCGGGTTGCTCCGGCAACGACGGAGAATTCCCTGTTATGCCGACGCGCGATGCCGCGGGGCCGCTCGCGCAAGCGTTCAGCTACGCGAACGAGATGGCGGCAGCCGGCGCTTATTCCGTGTTGCTCGACAACCCGATCAAGGTCGAGTTGACGGCGACGCTGCGCACCGGCTTCGGCCGCTTCACGTATCCGGCTCAGGGGTCGTCGACGCTGGTGCTCGATACGACCTACACGAACACGCAAACGGGCGTGACTGGTTCGGTCACGCTGTCGTTCGACACCGGACGCTCAATGGCGGCGGTGCGGCGCCGGCGGACCCGATCGCGTTGACGACGACGTATCGCAATGCCGGCGGCGGCAGCAACGACGGCGTCAAGACCTATCTGTTCGCGCAGACCGTGCCGCTGACGCCGGGCAACCTTGTGGCGAGCGTCACGCTGCCGAAACAGGTCAGCGCGGGCAAGTTGCACGTGTTCGGAATGTCGGCCGCGCCCTGAACCGATGGGGCGCCGGGCACGCGGCGCCCGACGACGCAAGCGGCCCGCGCCTGGAGGCCAGGCTGGCGCGAGCCGCGACATCGCCGTGTCACAACCCGCGCCGAGGATGCAATCAATGCGTGCTCGGCGCGCGCCGTTTCAATCAGCCTGCTTCAGCCCCGCTCCCGCGGGCTTGCGCATCTGGGGGCCGGGCTCGGAACCGCCATCAGGCGCCGATCCACGGCAAGCCACGATGCGCGCGCCGTTTCAATCAGCCTGCTTCAGCCCCGCTCCCGCGGGCTTGCGCATCTGGGGGCCGGGCTCGGAACCGCCATCAGGCGCCGATCCACGGCAAGCCACGAAAACACCATCCTGACACCGTCTTCCGATGCCCCTGGCCGTCCTTGTCGCCTTCGAAGCCTTCCAGCAGGTCGTACGCCTTCGTGAAGCCGGCCTGGGTCGCGGCGATCGCGGCGAGCTTCGAGCGCGCGGCGCTGCGGCACAAGAACAGCACCGGCGTGTCGGGCGAGGCCACCTGCGCGAGTTGCTGCATGAACTCCTGATTGGGCACCGCGCCCGGATAGCGCGTCCATTCGACGTGCGCGTATTGGCCATCACCGATCACCGGCCGGCCGACCCAGTCGAGCTCGGCACGGGTTCGCACGTCGACGAGACGCGTGCGCGGATCGAGTTCCAGCAGTTCGAACGCCTCGGCCGGCGATACCGCGCCCGCGTAGGGCAGTTGGTTCTCGGTGCGGCGGGCGTCCGCCTTCGCGTAAAGCTGTTCGAGCGTGCTCATGAGGTCAATCTCCTTCGGACCAAATGACCATTCTAGCGCGCGGCAGGCACCGTGCAGACCTGTAGACTGGATGGCGCCGGGGATGTCGATGGGCGCCGTTCAAACTTCGATGCGCAAATATGGTGCATTTTGTTCGACATGCACCAGAATGGAAACCATCGCGATTTCCAAATCAGTGAATGCACGAAACTGGTGCGTCAGACGACTTGCGCATTTTTTCGCGAGTCTCCCGCGCTCCGCGCGCGGCCCGCAATCGTAAGCGCAGCAACGGGTGTGCGTGGATTGGCAGATTCGATAGTAGGTGGCACACTATCTGCTTTATTGGTGCCGATCGATTTGTCCCGGCAGAATGTTCCGCCCTGCGACGCCGTTTGAGTGGACGTGCCGGGACGGGTCAGCTAGATTGGGCGGCGGCTGAACCCGCCGAATTCGTTAATCAGGAGATAGGTTATGAGTAAATCCGTGGCCGACGTCATTCAACTCGTCAAAGACGAAGACGTCAAGTTTGTCGACTTCCGTTTCACCGACACGCGCGGCAAGGAGCAACACGTTTCGGTGCCGGTGTCGGCATTCGATGAAGACAAGTTCGAAAGCGGCCATGCGTTTGACGGTTCGTCGATTGCCGGCTGGAAGGGCATCGAAGCATCGGACATGTTGCTGGTCCCGGACGCGAACACGGCGTTCATCGACCCGTTCTACGAAGAATCGACCCTCGTGCTGACCTGCGACGTCGTCGAACCGGCTGACGGCAAGGGCTACGAACGCGACCCGCGCTCGCTCGCGAAGCGCGCCGAAGCGTACCTGAAGAACTCGGGCCTCGGCGACACCGCGTACTTCGGTCCGGAACCGGAATTCTTCATTTTCGATTCGGTCCAGTGGAGCACGGACCAGTCGGGCTGCTTCATCAAGATCGGTTCGGAAGAAGCACCGTGGTCGTCGGCGAAGGAATTCGAAGGCGGCAACACCGGCCACCGTCCGGGCACCAAGGGCGGCTACTTCCCGGTCGCGCCGGTCGACTCGTTCCAGGACATCCGCTCGGAAATGTGTCTGCTGCTCGAACAGATCGGCATTCCGGTCGAAGTGCACCACCACGAAGTGGCGGGTCAGGGCCAGAACGAAATCGGCACCAAGTTCTCGACGCTCGTGCAGCGCGCCGACTGGCTCCAGCAGATGAAGTACGTCATCCACAACGTCGCGCACACGTACGGCAAGACGGCGACGTTCATGCCGAAGCCGGTCGTCGGCGATAACGGTTCGGGCATGCACGTTCACCAGTCGATCTGGAAGGACGGCCAGAACCTGTTCGCGGGCAACGGCTACGCAGGTCTGTCGGAATTCGCGCTGTTCTACATTGGCGGCATCATCAAGCACGCTCGCGCGCTGAACGCGATCACGAACCCGGGTACGAACTCGTACAAGCGTCTCGTGCCGCACTTCGAAGCACCGGTCAAGCTCGCTTACTCGGCTCGCAACCGTTCGGCATCGATCCGTATTCCGCACGTGTCGAGCCCGAAGGGCCGCCGTATCGAAACGCGTTTCCCGGATCCGCTGGCGAATCCGTACCTGTGCTTCTCTGCGCTGATGATGGCGGGTCTGGACGGCGTGCAGAACAAGATTCACCCGGGCGAAGCCGCCGACAAGAACCTGTACGACCTGCCGCCGGAAGAGGATGCAAAGATCCCGACCGTGTGCGCGGGACTCGACCAGGCTCTCGACTCGCTCGACGCGGACCGCGAGTTCCTGACGCGCGGCGGCGTGTTCACGGATGCGATGCTCGACGCGTACATCGAACTGAAGACGACGGAACTGCAGCGTTATCGTCAGTCGGTGCACCCGATCGAATTCGAAATGTACTACTCGCTGTAAGCGGCCATGGCGCTTCGCCCTTCACCCGGCGAAGCGCTTTGCCCGACGCTCGCGATCGGTCACGAAGGGACGGCGGCGCCGTCCCTTTTTTGTTAGGCCGCACGTACGGCCGGTCGCGCGCGGGCAATATGCCATTCGGCCAGGCATAAAAAAGCAGCACGCCTGATTTACCACCATTTCCTACCGGCCAGACTGCAAGATGGTTCTGAAGAATCTGATCAAGGCAAGGAAAGGACACGAACAGACGCTGTCGGACGACATGCAGCTCGTGAGTTCCGGCTTGCTGCCCGGCTTCGAGGCGCTGCCGACCGTCGTGCTGGTGCTCGACAAGCGCACGCTGCGCGTCGCGTTCGCGAATCCGTCGGCGGAGTCGATGCTCGCGATGTCGCGCAGGCAACTCACGCAGATGGCGTGGCCAGACATCTTTTCGAACGCGGACGAACTGGTCGCGACGATCACCGCGATTGCCGCGCACCGTTTTCATGCGACGCATCTGGACGCCGTGCTCGAGCGCCCGGGCCACGAGCCGCTGCACGCGCATGCGATCGTTGGCTTTCTGGAAAGCGCGCAGGACTACGTGTTGCTCGAACTGTTCGAGAACGAGCGGCATCTGCGCACCGACCGCGAAGAGCGCATCAACGACCTGACGGCGGTCAACAAGCATCTGATCCGCAATCTCGCGCACGAAATCAAGAATCCGCTCGGCGGCATTCGCGGCGCCGCCCAGCTGCTCGAGTTCGAACTCGGCGAGCGTGAGCGCGACGAGTTGCGCGAGTACACCCAGGTCATCATCAAGGAATCGGACCGGCTGCAGACGCTGGTCGACCGCCTGCTCGAACCGCACCGGCATCCGCACATCGTCGGCGACGTGAATATTCACGAGGTGTGCGAGCGCGTGCGTCAGCTGATTCTCGCGGAGTTTCCGCGCGGCCTGACGATCGAGCGCGACTACGACGTCAGCGTGCCGGATCTGCGCGGCGACAAGGAGCAGCTCATCCAGGCGCTGCTGAACATCGTGCGCAATGCCGCCGAGGCGTTGCGCGAGCGGATTTCGCGGGGCGATGCGCGCATCGAACTGCGCACGCGCATCGCGCGCAAAGTCACCATTTCGAAACGCCTGTGCAAGCTGGCACTGGACTTGCATATCATCGACAACGGCCCAGGCATTCCCGATGAGATTCGCGACCGCATTTTCTATCCGCTCGTGTCGGGGCGCGAGGACGGCAGCGGTCTCGGTCTCACGCTAGCGCAGACCTTCGTGCAGCAGCACGATGGTCTGATCGAGGTGGACAGCCGGCCGGGCCATACCGAGTTTCAGATTCTGCTGCCGCTCGACTGATCGACTGATAGAGACCACAAGCACCTCAAGACTTCTGACCGAACTATATGAAGCCGATCTGGATAGTAGACGACGACCAATCAATTCGCTGGGTGCTCGAGAAAGCGCTGGCGCGCGAGAACCTCGCGACGCGCAGCTTCGCGAACGTACGCGAAGCGTCGGCCGCGCTCGATCACGACAGCCCGCAGGTGCTGGTTTCCGATATCCGCATGCCCGGCGGTTCCGGGCTGGAGCTGCTGCAAACCGTACGTGACAAGGTGCCGGGCTTGCCGGTCATCATCATGACCGCGTTCTCCGATCTCGATAGCGCGGTCGCGGCATTCCAGGGCGGCGCGTTCGAGTATCTCGCGAAGCCATTCGACGTCGACAAGGCCGTCGAGCTGATTCGCCGCGCGGTCGACGAAAGCATGCGGGGCGAGCAGACGTGGGATGAGCGCGTCGCCGAAGCGCCCGAGATGCTCGGTCAGGCGCCCGCGATGCAGGACATGTTTCGCGCGATTGGCCGCCTGTCGCATTCGGCGGCGACCGTGCTCATTACCGGCGAATCAGGCACCGGGAAGGAACTGGTCGCGCGTGCGTTGCACCGACATAGCCCACGCGCGAACGGTCCCTTCATCGCGTTGAACACGGCCGCGATTCCGAAAGATCTGCTCGAGTCCGAACTGTTCGGTCACGAGCGCGGCGCGTTCACCGGCGCGCAGGCGTTGCGCCAGGGACGCTTCGAGCAGGCCGAGAACGGCACGCTCTTTCTCGACGAAATCGGCGACATGCCGTTCGATCTGCAGACGCGCCTGTTGCGCGTGCTGTCGGACGGCCAGTTCTATCGCGTGGGCGGCCACAATCCGTTGCGCGCGAATGTGCGGGTGATCGCGGCGACGCACCAGAATCTCGAATCGCGCGTGCGGCAGGGGCTATTTCGCGAGGACCTGTATCACCGTCTGAACGTGATCCGTCTACGCTTGCCCGCGTTGCGCGAGCGCAGCGAGGACATCGCGCTGCTCACACGGCATTTCCTGCAGAAGAGCGCACGCGATCTCGGCGTCGAATCGAAGCGCGTGTCCGACGAGGCGCTCGCCTATCTCGCGTCGCTGCCGTTTCCGGGCAACGTACGGCAGCTCGAGAACCTCGCGAACTGGCTCACGGTGATGGCGCCCGCGCAGACGATCGAGATCAAGGATCTGCCGCCCGACCTCGGTCCCGCGCAGGTCGGCGCGAGCGAGCTCGGTGCCGGTGCCGCTATCAGCGCGACGGCGGACGCCACTGCGACGAACAACGTCGGATTCGCAGGTAGCGCGCCGCTCGCTGGCGTGAGCGGCGGTACGGTCGTGCATCCTGGGGCTGCGGCCGGTGTATCGGTCGCGACCGCGCTGAGCGCGTGGGAAGGCGGCTTGCGCACCGAGGTCGCGCGGATGCTGCGCGAGAACGCGGCCGACGTGATGGACGAGCTTGCGCGCCGCTTCGAAGCGGCCGTGATCCGCGAGGCGCTCGACTTCACCCGCGGCCGCAAAGTCGAGGCGGCCGAGCGGCTCGGCATCGGGCGCAATACGATTACGCGCAAGATTCAGGAACTCAATATCGAGCCTTGATGCGCTCGGGTCGAACGATGCTGGATGGCAGGCGAGGGCGGCTCAGGCCGCCTTCGTCGCTTTTGCACCGAGCCCCCGCACCAAACCGGCAATCGGCGCGCACAAGGCATAATCAACGCTGTTCCGATCCGACAGCCAACGATGCCTGCTTCTTCCGCTTCTCCCGCCACGTTCGAGTGGCCGCTTTCCCCCGATCCCTTCCTGTCGCTCGAAGCACTGGACGACGCTGACGCACTCGCGTGGGTCGACGCGCAGAATGCGCGCACACGCGCCGCGTGGTGCAGCGGCGCGTCGTTCGACACGCTCAGACGCCGGCTCGCCGATGCCTATCTGCCGCGCGAGCGTCCCGTGATTCCGGATCGCTGGAAAGACTGGGCCTACGATCTGTGGCAGGACGAGCGCAATCCACGCGGCATCTGGCGACGCACCGCGTGGGCCGCATGGCGCAGCGGCGTGCCGGTGTGGCAGAACCTGCTCGACTTCGACGCGCTCGGCGCGGCCGAAGGCACGCCGTGGGTGTGCGCCGATCTCGACATCCTTTATCCGGACGGCGACCGCGCGCTGATCACGATGTCGCCGGGCGGCTCCGACGCGCTCGTCGCGCGCGAGTTCGATCTCGACGCGCGGCGTTTCGTCGACGATGGCTTCGTGATTGCGAAGGCGGGCAAGCACACGGTGTCGTGGATCGATCGCGATACGCTGTACGTCGGCTGGGACAATGGGCGCAAGACGCTGACGCGTTCCGGCTATCCGCGCGACGTGCGGCGCTGGACGCGCGGCACCGCGCTCGCCGATGCGCCCGTCGTGTTCCGTGGCGAGTTTGGCGACATCGGCGTGGAAGCGCATTACGATCCGGTCGATCGCCGGCATACGGTGACGAGCAGTGTCGACTTTTTCGATTCCCACACGTATTACCTCGACGACGCTAGCGATGCCTGGCATCGTTACGAAGTGCCGCCGCACGTCGCGGTGGGGGCGTGGCAGGGTTGGCTGTTGCTCGAGCCGCGGCTCGACTGGGAATGCGAGTGGCACGGCAATCTCGCGCGCTATCCGGGCGGTGCGCTGCTCGCGATTCGCGAGGATGCGTTTTTGCGCGGTGAGCGCGACGTGACGCCGCTCTTCACGCCGACACCGCTGACCTCGGCCTGCGAGTGGTCGCATACACGCCATCATCTGATCGTGTCGTATCTCGACGACGTGCGCGGCAAGACCCTGATCTGGACGCCGTCGCAGCGCGAGGACAGCACATGGCGGTGGCGCGAGCGGGTGTTCGCGTCGCGCGACGATGCGCAGGTCGACGTGTCGCCGGTCGAGGCGACGCTGAACGACGAAGTGTTCGTCGACACCGACGATTATCTGCAACCGCCCGCCTATTGGCTCTCCGATCTCGCGCCTGAGGGGTCCGCCGAATGGGAGTTGCTCGACCGTTGGCCGACGCAGTTCGACGCGAGTCGCGTTGTCGTGACCCGCGGGCATGCGGTATCGGCCGATGGCACGCGCGTACCGTACACAGTGATCGGGCCCGGCGAAGCGTCGTCATCGCCGGGCGCTGAAAAACCGACGCGTCAATGTCTGCTGAGCGGCTACGGCGGCTTCGCGATTCCGCTGCTGCCGAGCTATCTAACGGGGCAGGGCATCGGCTGGCTCGAACGCGGCGGCGTGTATGTAGTCGCGCATATTCGCGGCGGCGGCGAGTTCGGCACGCGCTGGCACACGGCGGCGCAGGGCGAGCATCGCCAGCGCGCGTTCGATGATTTCATCGCGGTCGCCGAAGCGCTGATCGCGACCGGCGTGACGAGCGCCGCGCAGCTCGGCATTCAGGGCGGCAGCAACGGCGGTCTGCTGGTGGCCGCCTGCATGGTGCAGCGGCCGGAGCTATTCGGCGCGGTCGTGTGCGAGGTGCCGTTGCTCGATATGAGCCGCTATCACCTGTTGCATGCGGGCGCGTCGTGGATCGACGAATACGGCGACCCGGACGAACCCGATGAAGCGCGCGCGCTTGCCGCCTATTCGCCCTATCACAACCTCGCGGCGGGCGTCGCGTATCCGCCGGTGGTATTCACGACGTCGACCGCCGACGATCGCGTGCATCCCGGCCACGCGCGCAAAATGGCCGCGCGCATGCAGGCGCTGGGCGCGCAACAGGTGTGGTATCGGGAGAACACCGAAGGCGGACACGGCGGCTCCGATGAGCTGGAGCAGGCCGAGCATGATGCGATGGTATTCGGCTTCCTGTGGGGTGTGCTGGGCGGCGCTTGAAGCGATCCGCGGGCGAGGCAGCGCTGCCTCGCTGCGGGGTGGATCAACCGAGCTGCGCGAACACCGGCGCGTGATCGGAAGGCTGATCCCACTTGCGCGGCACCTTGTCGATGTCGCACGCCGAGCAGATGTCGGCCAATGCCTTCGACAGCAGGATGTGATCGATGCGCAGCCCCGCGTTGCGACGAAACGCCATCATCCGGTAGTCCCACCACGAATAGATTTTTTCCTGCTGCTCGAACTGGCGGAACGCGTCGAGCAGGCCGAGGCCGATCAGCCGCACGAACGCCGCGCGTTCCTCGGGCGACACGAGATTCTGACCTTCCCACGCCTTCGGATCGTGCACGTCGCGATCGTCGGGCGCGATGTTGTAGTCGCCGAGCAACGCGAACTTCGGATGCAGCGTCATCTCGGTGGCGAGCCAGTCGTGCAGCGCGTCGAGCCAGCGCAGCTTGTAGGCGAACTTGTCGGTGCCGGGCGCCTGGCCGTTCGGGAAATACGCGCAGACGATGCGCACGCCGTCGATGGTCGCCGCGATCACGCGCTGCTGCGGATCCTCGAAACCGGGGATGTTGCGCACGATGCTGCTTTCGTCGACGTTCAACCCTTCGCGCACCAGAATGCCGACACCGTTATAGGTTTTCTGACCCGCGTACCAGCTGCGATAGCCGACCGCCTCGAGCTCGGCGCGCGGAAATTTTTCGTCGGGGAGCTTGAGTTCCTGCAGGCACAGCACGTCCGTGCCGCTGCTCGCGAGCCAGTCGATCACGTGTTGCTGGCGGACCTTGAGGGAGTTGACGTTCCAGGTGGCGATTTTCATAAATGGCGTAATGTATTGATTTAAAACGAATATTGTATTTTATTCAGATAACAATATACGTATTGATATACGATCTGGGGTGTGGTGATTCATTTACTCAAGCCCTATGCCACGCCAGCCTGCCGGCGCAGACTAGCCACGTAATACCAAGGTGGTAGTGTAACGGGCTGGGCGCCTCGGCCGTCCGTTTGAAATTCAGAACGCCTGCTCCTGCCTGCTGCTGCGGCGCAGCCCGACTTGACTCCCACATCTCGAGCATGAATGGCCGCTTGGCCCGCCGAATACGGACGTTCGCAATTCGGTCCAGCAGCAACTGTCGGCGCTGTCCAACGTCGGTCCCGATGGGCACTTTGGCCTGCACCATCCACAATAGCCGCTGTACTACGCAGAGGATGGCCTGTGGGCGTCAACTTCGACCTGAATGATTTGCAGGCGTTTCGAGCCGTCGTATAGTTGGGCGGCTTCCGAAAGGCCGTCGAGGCGGTCAGCATCTTGTGGCCGGCGCTGAGCCGCCCTTTCGACAAGCTCGAGCACGCAATCCGCGTGCGGCATTTCGAGCGAACGTTGTCTTCGGAACGATCGATGTCCGCTGGTTATCAATGGACGCGGGGGAAAGCCCGCAACGGCCCTAAAGCACAGCAGCCACGTGGTTGCCTTGCCCCGCGCCGGTAAGACCCGTGCTCAGGCCACGAAGCGGCACTGGGACGCGGGCGTGCGCGTGTCCATGTTGCGTCCGCGGTTGAGGTGATCGTCGATTTCCGCCGCGCAGCCGAGCATGCGCGGATAAAGGAAGATCGTGAACGCGGCAGTCTCCAGATCGGACTCGCTCAATTCACCGCGTCGCAGCGGCTGCCACAGCATCTTCAGCAGCAATGCGGCGATCACCGCATCGACATTGACGCAATAGACGTTGCGCGAGACGCCTGCCTCGAACAACGCTTGCACCAGCTCGCGATAGAACGCATGGAACACGTTGTATTCCCCACGCTTTTCGCACAGGTCCGCAATGAACACCTCGCGCGGGTCGTGGTTGACCGGTCTGTCCTTGAACACCGGATGATTCACGCCCGGAAGCTTCGCGATGTCGAGGCTGCCCGCATGCTTCTGCCGCGCCTTGTACTGCGCGTATCGCTCGACGGAGCGCTCGGCGAGCGAGCGCAGGTCCACGCCGTGGCCGGGCTTCGACGGATCGTCCAGCGCGGTTTCCTTGAAAGCATCAATCAGGAACGCGATGCCCTCGTACCCGTTCCCGCCGTGCGTGTAGCCGGTATGCGAGAGAAAGCCGACAAGCGCCTTGTTGAGCTGCACGCGCTCGGGGCCTTCCGGACCGTCGGCGGATACCGCGCCCTTCGCCCCCTGCGCCGAGATCGCACCCGGACCGTTGGTGAGCAGCAGGCCGACGAGCGTTTTGAAGGCGAACAGGTCGTCGGGGCCGGGCCTCAGGTTGAGCAGCGCGGCGAAGCCGATTTCGGTGAGACAGCGCTCGTTCAGCAATTCGTCGGTGGAGAAGCCGCAGAAACCGTCCGGGCCATGCCGCGACGCATCGGCCGATGCACCGATGAGCGTCCCAAATAGCATGCTCCACCAGGGCAGGCTTTCGGCGGTCACGCGCGAGATACGCTTGCGCATCAGCGGGCCCCACGCCAGCGTCGTCGTGATCGCGGCCAGCACCGCGTCGCCGGTCGGGTGAGCGGGCTGCGACGTCAGCCAGCGGACGAACGCCGATTTCGCGCCGCGCGCGGCGAGTCCCGCGAGCATTGCTTCGGCGAGCGGATCGTGAGAGTCGGCGAAGCACTGTTCACAGCCGCTTGCGTCGATGCGTGCGACGTCGAAGGTTTCATTCAGCGCGTCGGCAAGACCAGCGGCCGCAAAACGATCGATCAGCCACTTGGTGACGTCCCGCGCCGCGCGCTGACGTTTCGGCCCGACGATCGACGCCGCAGCCGCGAGAATTGCATTCGGGGCGTTGTCCGCTTCGCGTGCTGCCTGCGCCGCCGCGAGTTCCGGCCTGCCGTGCAGATTGACGAATGCGGCGATCGCGACATCGATGAGTTTTTCGTCATTCTCGCCGCCGAATTCGTGCAGCAGGGCAAGGCCGACGTTCGCTTCGAGCGAACGCGTCGCGGCCTCCAGCATCGACGCGCCGTGCAGGCTGCTCACTTGCGTCTTCGCGTCCATCTGCGACGCGCCCGATGCGTCTTTGAGCGCCTGGCGCGGAGCGATCACGCCGATCTGGCGATTGACCTGATGGACCTGCTCGTTATACGGCGCAATAGCTTCCACGACCGGAATGGCGAGGCCGTCCGGCAGCGCGATGCCCTGATCGGAGCCGAACCACGGCTTGAGTGCGAGACTGCCCTCCGACTCGAAATCGGGCATCGTCGCGTTGGCGCGCATCACGGCGCTCAGCGCGGCCGGGATGTGCGCGATGTTCGTCACCACGGCACCCTTCGTCGAGCAGCATGGATCATCCGGCGTGAAGAGGCGCTCGACGCCGAACTTCTGCATGAACCAGCGTTCCTTGGCTTGCGCATCGTCGTTGCCGCCGGCCATCGCGCCGGCGTGACCGACTGCCCGCGTGAGGCGGCTCTTCCACCGTCCCACGACGCACGCGACGACTGGCTTCGTGAAGACCGCATCGGCCTCGTAATAGCCACCCGGTTCGCAGTAAAGTACCGCAGCCTTGCTGCGCACATCGTTGGCGAGTGCGAACGCGAATTCCGGCGCGGCATAGTGGATATAGACGTCCTTGCCGCTCGAGATGACCGTCGATGTGCCCCAGCCACCCATGCGCAGGTATTGCGCAATCGTCGTGCTGAAGCCGCCGGAGTTGGAGAAGATCGCGATCGAGCCCTTGCGCAACGAATCGTCAGGATTGTCGCCGCCGAGCGCTCCGCCGATCCTCACGCGATTCCACGAATCGGCGACGCCGAGCCCGTTCGCGCCGAAGATGTCGATGCCCGCCTGCTGGCCCATCGCGCGAATTTCGCGGGCGTCGTGGACCGCGATCTTTTCGGTGATGATGAAAATCTTCCGCAACTCGGGATTCACGCGAATCAGTTCAGCGACGCCGTCGCGGGCCGCGGACGGCGGCAGGTAAACGACGCCGCAGTTGAACCGGTGTCCCGCCTGCAGCCCCTCACGGACGTTGTTGTACACGGGGATATCGCCGGCCGGCGTCGCGAGCACTTGCCCGCCCTTGCCCGGCGCCGTGCCGAATACGACGTTACCGCCCGAGAATGCGTGACTCACGGGCGTCACGTCCGACGATTCACCGCCCAGGATATTGAGCACGCACACGCGATCCTCGCGCGTGGCGATCTGTGCGAGTGAGTCGACGCCAACGAAATACTTGAACGTATTGCTGCCTTGCTTGTACATGTCGATCTCCTCAGGCACGAGCCGTTTCGGTTTGCCTCGCCGACGCGCCGATCCTTGCAGCGATCTCGGCGCGGCCGCCGGCGCGCATCCAGGCGTCCGCCCGGCGTGCGTACTGAATCACTTCGCTGATGTCAGAGTCGAAGCCGAACAGCCGATAAGGCAGGCCCAGCGAGTCGCATGTGTCCCTCAGCGCCGACATGCCCCGCACGAGGTTCGGACCTCCACGGCCCAGCACGACATAGAGCGGCGTCGGTCCGTGCTCGCTGAAGTGCTCGCGCAGGGCGTCGGCCATGGCGCGCAGCGTCTCGTAGATGTCCGTGTTATTGGACTTGCCGCCGATGATGAAGAGCACGTTCGCCTGTTCGAGCCAGTGCCTGAAACAGATGCGCGCCACTTCCTTCATCTTCGCGTAAGGCGGATTGCCGCCGAAATCCGACGAGATGATCGCGGCGTCGCCCAGCATTTCGGTGACGAGCGAGTTGGCGCCGCCGCCGAAGGTCGGAGCGAGGATGGTTCCGTTATCGTTGATGACGTACACATCGCTCTGGCCCTGGTGGGTACGAAGCTGGTTGATCTCCTGCTCAAAATCCGAGTAATCGGCGGCGAACAGATGAGGCGGCAGGCCAAGACGCGCCCAGCGCGGATCGTCGCGATCGAAGCCGCACTTGAAGTCGCACGCAACCGGCGTAAGGCGACCGTGCCTGTCCTCGCGCATGCGGATCGGGTTCAACTCGAGCGTCGTCATGCCGAAGTCGTGAAAGAGTTCCCAGAGTTTCGGCAACTGCTGCACGAGCGGCGAAATGATCTCCTTCGGCGCGCCGATCTCGCTCAGTGCATTCGCTACGACGAACGCCTTCAGCCCGGTCAGCGCGTCGAACGGCACCATCGCCACCTGCTTCGGGTCGACCTCCTCGATGTCCATGCCGCCCACGTGCGAAAGCGTCATTGTCGGCGCGCGAAAGCGGGTGGAATCCGTGATCGAGAAGTAGACTTCGTGCGTGGCCGGCACACCGGCTTCGAAGGTGACGCCATTCGCCTTCGCCTTGATGTGGCCGACGGCATGCTCGGCGAAGTAGAGCCGCTCCTTTTCCGCGAGCGCGGTCTTCAGGTCGGTCGCGCGGCCAAGCAAACCTGCCTTGCCCTTCTTGCCGACTCCGCCCTTGAAGACGGGCTTGATGAAGATCTGGCGATGACGGTCGATCAGCGCCTTGACTTCCTCTTCGCTGGCGCTCGGACCCAGGATTTCGCTGGCCGGAAATCCGACGAATTGCAGCAGGCGCGCGCCGTGCAACATACCGGTGATTTGCATGGAAATGTCTCCTGAAGTTTAAGCAATGCACTTCGCCTGCTTACAAAACAGCACGTTGCGGGCGGACAGCGGTGAACCCAGTCGTGAGATGCCGGTTGGCCGGGACGCGGCGATCGGCGATCGCACAGCCAATGAAGAACGGAATACGCCAACCCACGCGCCGATCTCATTCGCCGTCATCCAGCTATTAACGAAATAGCCGAGCGCCGCTGCGACCACGATGGCGACCTGCTGGCTCGGCCTTTGCGGCTTGGGGACGCCATTTCCGCAAGGTACACCGAGACGCCGCCGAGCTCGGCGCCGGCCGAAAAGCCCTGCAGAAGTCGTCCCACCAACACCCGAGCAGGCGCGAGCATGCCGATCGTCGTACACCCCGGCACTCATGCAATGAGGATCGTGCCGCGCGCCATGATCGACAACGTCACGAGGAGCCCCTTACGGCGGCCGACTTCGTCGATGTACGCCCCAAGCTCGATGGCGCCGAGTGGTCGCATCAGGACCCCCGCGGATGTGGAGCTCTGGGATTTAGACGAGCTGTGGCAAGCAGTTACTTTCCGGCAGGCGTCTTCACGCCAGTGCCCGGCAACACATCGAAGCGCAGCAGCCTTCCGCCAGCGCCTGATTCGCCAGGCGAGACCGCGACATACAGGCAGTGGCGCGCAGGCACCAGAAGCGCCGTCTTGGCGCCCTTGGCCGTCGGCACGCGTGCGATTTCCTCGTAATGGCCGGGATCCTTCTGCTGGATCACGCCAAGATAGTCGTCGCCGGCCATGTAGATGCGTTGGTTGACTTCGTCGAAGATCACTTCGTTCGTGCGCTGGGGCGCGTCGAACGTCGCGATCGTGTTGCCGTTCGCGGCATTGAGCACAAGCAGCTTGAACGGCTTGCGCGTGCCGACAAACAGGCGTCGATGCGTCTCGTCGAATGCCATCGGCGCATTCAGTTCCGCGCCATGGATAGGCCAGTTCGCAATCACCTGGCGCGTCGCCTTGTCGACGACGGCGAGCGTGCTCTTGCCCGTCACGTTGACGAAGAGATGGTGGCCGCGCTGCTCGGCCGCCATCGCTTCGGTAAAGTCGGTGTCGAAATTCACGTCGCCGACGTGGCTGCCCGTGCGCGGATCGACCTCCGAGACGATCGTCTGCGTCATCTTCGGCTCGGCGTTTTTACCGCCCGTGACAATGTACATGTGACGGCGCGACGGGTCGTAGCGCATCGAGTCCGCACCGACGGTGAGCTGGATCGAACCGATGACGCGATAGCTCGTTCCGTCGACGATGCGCGTCATGCCGGCGCCGCTGTCGGTGACGATCAGACGGTTCAGGTCCGGCAGGTACAAGATGGCGTGGGGCTGGTCGAAACCCTTGACCGTGCGCAAATGCTTGCCGCTGCCGAGATCGAATACTTCGAGCGTGGCGCCGTCTTCGCCGGCGAGGAACAGCCGCCCGCCGTCAACGTCGGCGGCGAAGTGGTCGAAATCGCCTTTGTAGTCCGGCAGCGCCGTGCTGCCGATCAGCCGCAGAGGTGCGCCCGCCGGGCTGGCTGCATCGACCGAGGGCGCCGCCGCGTAGGCAGTGTGCGGCAGCGTCGCGCACAGGGCCGCGAGCGTCGTCAGAGAGACGATCGCGGAAATTCGCAAACGCATGGTCAGACTCCTGAATGGAGATGGCTCGTTGAATACAGCCTCGTCCCCGGCGCGCCGGGGACGAGGCATTGCAAGCGCACGGCGGGCCGTGCGCGCGGCTACTTCGCGGGCTCGAACAACGCGGCGTAGCTCGGGATCTGCTTCTGCAGCGCGTCACGCAGGCCCGTCGATGCGAGGAAGAAGGCGGTCTCGCCCTTTGCATTGGCGCCGTCGTTCTTGTACGCGAGCACGATCTCGCCGACGTTCTGGCCGCTCGCGTCGCGCAGCGGCAGCATCATCACGAACTTCTTGACCGTGTCATTGGGACGATGCCAGCGCGGGTCGACGATCGTGATGCCCTTTTTCGAGATGTCGATGTCGTCCGGATCGTCGGCATTGCCGATGCGCTCGAGGTAGGAACCGGCGAACATCGTGTAGGCATCCTGCATACCCGGAGGAACGCCGTGCAAAGTCACGCTGAGTAACTCGGGATGCTGTTGCATGATTTGCTCGGACAGTTTCTGAGCAACGATCTTCGCGCTCGGCGGCGTCCAGTTCCTGGCGTGCGGTTCGGGCGCGGCGACGGCGGTGTCAACCGCATACAGCGCGGAAGCCGACAGGAGGCCGAGCGTCGCGGCGAGCAGGGTCTTGGTCAGGATCTTCATGTCTCTCCTCTCTTTGCCCGATGGGCGTTATGGAAGCAGGTGCGAGTCGAGTGTAGGCTCGCCACCTTGAACGAGCGTTAACGCGATCTGAACGCAAATTCAGCCTGAAATGGGGAGGTCGTCGCAACGACCGTTGCCGTCACGGTGACTGGCGCCGGTTGCGCGTTCGCGCGTCGCATGGTCACTCCGCCTGATCGAGCTTCGCCAGCTCTTCCTTGACGACGGCCGGTGTCAACGGGATATAGACGCCTTCTCTCGCGACCACGTCCTGTCCCTCGCGGCTCAACACCAGTTTCAGGAATTCCTTGATCTTCGGCTGCAGCGGCTCGCCGGGCTTCTTGTTGACGAAGATGTACACATAGCGCGAGAGCGGATACTTGTGCGTGTACACGTTCTGCAGTGTCGGCGCGAGGAACGGTCCGCCTTCGCTGGCTGCTAGCGGCACGACCTTCACGTTCGGCGTGACGTTGGCCAGCAGTGCGTACGTGAGCCCGCCCGGGTGCGTCGCCATGTCCTCGGCGGCCACCGTGAACGCATGCGTGAAGCCCTTGCCCTTGACGAACTGGATGTTTTCCTTGTATTCGCCGCCTTCCAGCACGTTCAGCTTCAGGAAGTATTCGATGCCGTTGACCGGCTTCAGGCCGTAGAGGTGAATCGGCCGGTCGGCCCATTCGCCGCCGAGCCCCACGTCGCCCCACGTGGTGATCTCGGCGTGGCCGCGATTGCGGGTCTTCGAATAGATCGCGTCGAGCTGGGCCAGCGTCAATCCCTTGATCGGATTGTCCTTGTCGACCAGCACGACCGACGTCGCCGTCTTGCCGAGCGACCCGACACTGCCTGTCGCGACGCGAATGGCGAGCGGCTTATAGCCGAACTTGTCGACGAAGGCTTGCTCCTCGGCCGGCAGCAATTCGCGCCCGACCGGCGCCAGGTCCGCCGTGCCGTTGGTCAGCGCCGGGCCGCCGGCACCGGACGCCTTGGCTTCCATGGTGACGCTCAGGCGCGGATAGGCCTTGCGATACATCTTGATCCACCCCAGCGTGATTTCATCCATTACGTCAGCGCCGACGAGACGCAGGTCTTCCTCCGGCACGGACTGGACTTCGCCCGGTTGCCAGATCGGTATCGACGGGTCGACCTTGAGGTGATGCTCGACGGCCGCGTACTTCAGGGCGAATGCCGGCGGCGACGTCAGCGCGCCCAGCGCCGCGATGCCGATCACTGCCGCGGCCGATGCCGCCGCAGACCTGCGCAACCCGCCAACCCTCTGCGTCTGTTTCATGTGCGTCTCCTGATTGAAGATGTACTCGTGGGTTCGCCCTCGGCGGGACGATTCGTTGTGTGCTGCGTATCGGGGTGGGTCGGCCCGGCCGACGCGCGTCGTGCATCGGCGATGCTTTCGCCTTGCCACGATGGTGGGCCATGAAGCTGAACCCGACCTGAAGGTATCCTTAATAGATTTTCAGACAGACGACGCCAGTCAGTGCGTGGGTTGAAACAGCGCCGCGAGCGATGGCGTGCTTCCGGCCAGCTCGTCGCGCACCTGCTCGGCCCGGCGCACGATCGTGTTGCGATCGACGCCCGGCGCGTAGCGGAATGTCGAGCCGATAACGCCGATCGTCTTGCCGTTGGCGTCGCGCATCGGCAGCTCGACCGACAGATCGCCGGTTTTCGTCACCTCGACGCGGGGCTGGCCGCTGTCGAGCACGGCCAGGTCGTCGGCATCGGCGGACTTGCCGATACGGCCGATGTTCGACGCGATGATGACGTTGTCGCTTCCCGTCGGCGGGGTGACGTGCAGCGCGAGGATCGTCAGCTCGGGATGCGCGGCCAGCGTGGTATCGACGAGTTGCTGCGCGTAGGGCGCTGCGGTCGTGGCGGCGTATGCAGACACGGCCGAGGCGAGCAAAAGCGCCGCCGTGGCGGCGCGGATGGGTCGGTGCATGTGGACACTCCTGGAATCGGCGCCGCCCGGCGGGAATGCGCGGGACCGGCACGCGCATTCCCGCCGGGTAGGCGAGGGGGAGACGAGCGGCGCGCGGTCAGTTGGCGAGCATCGCGCGCGAGCTATCCGCTTGCTGCGCGCGCAGCGGCACGTACATCGCATGATCGATCACGGCTTGCTGGCCCTGCTTGCTCAGCACGTAGCGGAGGAACTCGGCGATGGCCGGATCGAGCGGCTTGCCGGGCGCCTTGTTGGTGTTGAAATAGATCAGCCGGCTCAGCGGATAGGTCGCCAGCGCGACGTTCTCGTACGTCGGCGCGACGTACGAACCGTTGTCCGATGCGGCAAGCGGCAGCATCTTCACGGGCGCGTCGATATAGGCGATGCCCGAGAATCCGATGCCGTAGCGATCGTCGGCCACGTCTTTCGCGAGCGGGAACACGAGCTTGTCGTAATGGATGTCGTCGCGCCACTCGCCGCGTTGACCGTTGGCGCTCAGCACGCGTTGCCGGATGAACTCCTCGAACCCGTTCCACGGCTTGATCGCGTAGACGTGCACCGGCTTGTCCGCCCATTCCCCGGTGAGACCGAGGTCGCCCCAGGTCTTGATCGGCTTGCCGCCGCGCAGGTGCGTGCGCGAGTAGAGCGCGTCGATCTGGTCGTAGCTGAGCTTTTCCAGCGGGTTGTCCTTGTTGACGAAGAAGCCGATCGCGTCCAGGAAGCCGAAATGCCGGTACGAGCCCCCGGAAATCGGTACGCTGAGCGGGCCGTAGCCGAACTTCGCCTTGAAGTCGGTGACGTCGTCCGGCTTGAGCTCGCGCGAGACGAACACGAAGTCGAGCTTCTCCTCGACCAGCTCCTTCGCGCCGAGGCTGCCCGCGTACGGTGGGGAAATGCGGATGTCGACGTTCGGGTAATACTGCCTGAAGCCTTCGATCCAGCGGTTGACGAGCGACGGCAGCACGTCGGAAGCCGCGCCCCTGAACGTGCCGGCGAGCTTGAGGTCGGTGCGGGGCTGGTAGTCGGGCAGGGCCGAGTCGAGGCGCGGCTGCAGGATTTCCGGCTCGGCCAGCGCGCGTCCGACCTTCATCCCATCATCGGCTTGTTCCTTGGTTTGCGGCGCCACCGTCTTGAGCGCGGGCACAACCCACTCGACCATCGGCGTGGATGGGGTGTCGGCGCCCGCGGCGCCCACCGCCCAGATCGACGCCGCGGCAGTGGCAATGATCAGGCGAGCCGAACGGCGGCGCGGCATGCGCCGGTTTGTCCCGCAACGGGGTTGGTTTCGATTCACGAGATGTCTCCTCCTTCGTGCAAAGCGTGCGTGATTCCACTGCCGCTCCATTTTGAGGCAGGCGGCGCGAAAGTTGAAACGCGGTGATCGCGCCGGCCTGCGCGAGATGCAGCGAACGGCGCAGCGCCCATGCCATGCGTCCAACGATAGTGTCGCCGGATGAACGCAATCTGAAGACATCCTGAAAATCCGTTCATGGAACGCCTTGCCGAGCATGAACGAATTTTCAGCATCGATTCAGGTTGGCTTCAGCGTGCCACCGTACCGTCGGGGCAGCTTCTCCGGGCGCGATGGCGGGGCGGCGTTCCTGACCGGAAGCCGGGCCGCTGCGCGCCATTCTCCACATCCGGCAGGAGACCCCCGTGCCTGTTTTCGATTCTCCATTGCGGCGCGCATCGTCATCGATGCCGCTCCTGTCATGCTCGTCCCGGCCATTGCGCTCGCAGGATGCATGCGCGCCCGCGGCGCGCCCTCGTCGTACCGGAGCCGGCCTCCTGCTTGCGGCCTGTCTGGCACTCATGCCGCCGTGCATTGCGCAGGCGGCCGATACCGTTGCAGGCTTGCCGGCCTATCGATCGCTCCCGAACCTGAGCGGAACGCTCAGCAGCGTCGGGGACGACGCGATGGGGCCGCTGCTCGACGCGTGGCTGGCCGCCTTCGAGCGACGCCAGCCGGGGATCCATCGCGGGCCGCATTGGCGGCACGCCGGCAGTGCGACCGCATTCGGCGCGCTGATGTTCGGCGACGCCGATATCGCACCGCTCGCGCGCGAGCCGTTGCCGACGGAGCTGCAACCGTACGCGCACCAGTTCGCGGGCGACATGATGAAGTCGCCGCTGTTCGTTCGCGTCGCGAGCCTCGACGGGCAGGCGGCCTATCTCGCCGTGAACCGGCGTCCCGGCGCGCCGCTGCCGCCCAAGGTCAAGGCGTTCGTGGCGTTTGCGCTGAGCGACGAGGGTCAGGCGATCGTCGCAGCGCAGAAACGCTTTGCGCCGCTCACCGCCGCGCAGGCCGCGCGTGAACGCGCGAAGCTCGACGGCTTCCTGCCGCCGCTTGACGCGCACCTGGCCGTCTATCGTCCTGTGGCCGGCCTGCACGGCGCGATCGACAGCGTCGGCAGCGACGGGATGAAGTCGCTGATGGACACATGGATCGACGGCTTCACGCGCGTACAGCCCGCCGTACGCAAGGGCAATCGATGGGAACACCTTGGGACGTTGAACGGGTTTCACGCGCTGCTCGCGGGCGACACCGGAATGGCACCGATGGGCCGCGAACTCTGGTCGGACGAGCGGGCTGTCTATGCGCAAATCCGTCACGCGGCACCACTCGAAATTCGGGTCGCGCGCGGCGGCTTCGACACGCCGCAGCGGACCACGGCCCAGGCGATCTTCGTGCATCGGGACAATCCGCTCAACGGCATCACGCTGGCGCAACTGGCGTCGATCCTGCGGCAGAACCCGGGTATCACGCGGTGGGGCCAGCTTGGTCTGACCGGCGAGTGGGCCGATCGTCCGATCACGATCTACATCCCGCAGCACGTCGCGCCGAACGCGATGTCGATGCAGGTCATGGTGCTGGCGGGCGGAGCGTGGAACAGCGCCGTCCACGAGGGATCGATCGACGACACTGCGCGCGCGATCGCTGGGAATCCGGGCGCGATCGGCTTTGGCGGACTCGAGGAAGGCGGCCCCGGACTCAGGACGCTGACGGTGGCGCGCCGGGACGGCGAGCCGTTCTATGCGCTCGATGCCGAGAATGCGGCGAGCGGCAAGTATCCACTCACACGCTACATGTACATCCGCCTGAACCGTCCGCTGACGCCGCCGGTGAATGCGTTCCTGCGCTACATCCTGAGCCGCGACGGCCAGGAACCGGTGCGCTATTCGGCGTACTTCCCGCTGAACGCGGCGGAGGCGCGCGAAGAGCTGGCGAAGCTCAGGTAGGCGCCGCGCGGATCGGTCACGGCGCGCGTCGCGTGCGGCGCCGGCGGTCCCTGAATGGAGATTCATTTTCCGTTCAGCCTGATTTTAAGGTTGCCCCGTATAACTGAAGCCGTTCCGTGAGCCCATCTGTCCCGATCCGGGACACGGCGCGAACGCCACATGGATGGCGGTACGCCATACCTATCGAAACCGGAGGAGCACATCCCATGAAACACACTGTCCTGCGCATCGCCGCTGGCGCGCTGATGCTCGGCACCCTGGTTCCGGCCGCGCATGCTGCCGAGAAACTCACCCTGATGGTCGGCGGCATGGAAAAGCAGATCTATCTGCCGGCCAAGCTCGCCGAGCGGCTCGGCTATTTCAAGGAGCAGGGCCTCGACGTCGAACTCATCAACGAGGCAGCGGGCGTCGATGCCGAGAACGAACTGGTCGCCGGCACAGTGCAGGGCGTCGTCGGCTTCTACGACCACACGATCGACCTGCAGTCGAAAGGCAAGTACATCGAGTCCGTCGTACAGTTCAGCCACACGCCTGGCGAAGTCGAATTGATCTCGTCGAAGCTCGCCGGCAAGGTAAAGTCGCCCGCCGACTTCCGCGGCTTGACGCTTGGCGTGACCGGGCTTGGCTCGTCGACCAACTTCCTAACCCAATACCTCGGCGTGTCGCACGGCGTGAAGACGTCGGAGATGACGGCGCTGCCCGTTGGCGCGGGCAACACGTTCATCGCCGCGATCAAGCAGGGCAAGATCGACGGCGGCATGACCACCGAACCGACGGTCTCGCGCCTCGTCAACACCGGTGACGCACAGGTCCTGGTCGATCTGCGCTCGCCCGAGAGCACGCAAAAGTGGCTCGGCGGCCTGTACCCGGCGGCCAGTCTGTACATGCAGAACGACTGGGTACAGTCGCACAAGGCGACGGTGCAGAAACTCGCGAACGCGTTCGTCAAGACGCTGCGCTACATCAATACGCACAGCGCGGAGGAGATTACCGCCCAGATGCCCGCCGACTACTACGCTGGGGACCGCGCGTCATACATGAAGGCGCTGGCCAACGGCAAGGTGTCGTTCATCGCCGACGGCCGCATGCCGGAATCGGGGCCGCCCACCGTGCTCAAGGTGCTCGGGTCGTTTGATAGAGCTGTGATGGGGCACAAGATCGACCTGTCGAAGACCTTCACCACCGAGTTCGTCAACGCCGCGCAGGTCAAGTAGCCGCGCCCGCGTGACGGCCCGGCAGCGAGCCGTCGCGGGCGTTTCGTCGAATCCAGTCTCCTAAAGGTGGCAATCCAATGACAGCCTCCCAGGCAACCATGCCGTATCCCGCCGCTGCGTCGAACGACGTTCCTGCGATTGAACTCGATCGTGTCAGCCGCCGCTTCGTCAGCCCGGAGGGTAAAGCGATCATGGCGCTGCAGAACTTCAGCATGTGCGTTGCGAAGGGCGAGTTCTGCGCCGTCGTCGGCCCGACCGGCTGCGGCAAGTCCACTACGCTCAGTCTGATCACTGGCCTTGCCGCGCCGAGCGCCGGCGCGGTCAGGATCTGGGGCAAGCCGATCACCGGCATCGATCCTCGCATCGGCTTCGTGTTCCAGTCCGACGCGGTGTTCCCATGGAAGAGCGTGCTCGATAACATCGCGGCCGGTCCGCTGTACCGCGGGGAGAACAAGGGGCAGGCCTACGAGCGCGCGATGGAATGGATTCGCCGCGTCGGTCTGGTTCGTTTCGAACGCCACTATCCGCACCAGCTCTCCGGCGGCATGCGCAAGCGCGTGGCGCTGGCTCAGACTTTCATCAACGAACCTGAGATTCTGCTGATGGACGAGCCGTTCTCGGCGCTCGACGTCCAGACACGCATGCTGATGCAGGACGAGTTGCTGCATCTGTGGAGCGTGAATGGCGCATCGGTGGTGTTCGTCACGCACGACATCGAGGAGGCCATCGCGCTCGCGGACAAGGTATTCGTGCTGACGTCCGGACCGGCGACCGTCAAGACGTCGTACGAAATCGACCTGCCGCGCCCGCGTGATGTCGCGGAAGCGCGCTATTCCCCCCGCTTTATCGAACTGTCGCGGCAGATCTGGAACGATCTTCGCGACGAGGTCCACATCTGAGCGCCTGGCGGCGCGCTAAGGAAAAACATGAATACCCCGATGGCAGGAGCCGTATCGAACGAGATCGAGTTGCGGAAGGTGGAAGTCCGCGCCCAGGCAAGCATACGTCGGCGCCAGACGCTGGTGTATGTGCTGCGGCTCGCGGTGCTGGTCGTCACGCTGGGCGGATGGGAACTCGCCGGGCGGGTGGGCTGGATCGATCCTTTCTTCTTCTCGACGCCTTCCCTGATCGCCGTGCAGATCTGGCAGTGGCTCACCGAGGGAACCTCGCAAGGCCCGCTCTGGGTGCAAGTGCTGGTGACGCTGGAGGAAACCGGGCTCGGCTTCCTGATCGGCAGCGTGGCAGGCGTGTTCGCCGGGATCGCGCTGGGCCGCAACAAGTTGCTAGCGGACGTCTTCAGCATCTACATCAAGGTCGCGAACTCGATTCCGCGCGTGGTGCTCGGCTCGGTGTTCATCATCGCGCTGGGGCTCGGCATGGCGTCCAAAGTCGCGCTGGCCTTCGTCATGGTGTTCTTTGTGGTGTTCTCGAACGCATTCCAGGGCGTGCGCGAAGCGGACCGGAATCTCATCGCCAATGCCCATATCCTCGGGGCGACAAAGCAGCAGGTGACCTACACGGTCGTCCTGCCAGCCGCGATGAGCTGGATTCTCGCGAGCCTGCACGTGAGCTTCGGCTTCGCGCTGGTGGGTGCCGTGGTCGGTGAATTTCTCGGCTCGAAGCAAGGGATCGGGCTGCTGATCTCGACCGCGCAGGGCGCGTTCAACGCGGCCGGCGTGTTCGCCGCGATGATCGTGCTCGCCGTCGTCGCGCTGGGTGCGGAGTTCGTGCTCACGCGGCTCGAGAACAAGCTCCTGAAATGGCGCCCGCCGCAGTTCTCCGACGCGGGCCACTGATCCCCGCGCGCCGCGCCGGCCACCCTTCGATCAAGAGAACCGGCCTCATGTCGTCCACCTGTCATCCGGAGTCGGCCGCGTACCGCGCCCCGTATCATGCGCGATTCGTCAAGGCGGCGCTCGCCTTCGGCGCATGCCTGGTTTGCCATGGCGCGCTTGCCGGCCCGCCGTTCGTGACCGACGATCCGGAACCCGTCGAACGGGGGCATTTCGAAATCGATGCCGCCGCGTCGGGCACCGTGCGCGCCGGCAG
This sequence comes from Paraburkholderia sp. WC7.3g, assembly GCF_050436345.1. NCBI lineage: Bacteria > Pseudomonadati > Pseudomonadota > Betaproteobacteria > Burkholderiales > Burkholderiaceae > Paraburkholderia > Paraburkholderia sp. WC7.3g. The sequence goes on along the minus strand of NZ_JBNDMA010000002.1, from coordinate 3,142,414 downwards.
TCACAGCGGCACGCTGCCGGGCCTCGAGATCAACTACGGATTGGTGGAGAACCTGCAGATCAACGCGACGGTCGGCATGGCGTTCATGCACGAAACCGGAGATCGCACCCATTACGGATTCGGTGATACCGAACTGGGCGCGAAGTACCGCTTCATCACCGAGGACGAGGCGGGCTGGCGTCCGCAGGTCGCGTTCGCGCCCCGCGTCACACTGCCGTCCGGCAACGACCACCTGGGCCTCGGCGACGGCCACGCGCACGTGCTGCTACCGCTGTGGATGCAGAAGACGATCGGTAACTGGACGACGTTCGGCGGTGGTGGATACGTCGTCAACCGCCATGCGGGACGGAAGGGTTACTGGACCGGCGGTTGGGCCGTCCTGCGCAAGTTCGGCGAACGACTTCAGCTTGGCGGCGAGGTCTTCTACACCGGGGCGGCGGCCAAGGACGATCCGTCCGCGATTGGCTTCAACCTCGGCGGCACCTACGGGCTGACGGAGCACGACCGCATCCTGGTCTCCGTCGGGCGCGGCCTCGCTCACGTGAGCGACACTAATCGCTTCTCCTATTACGTCGGTTATCAGTTCGACCTGTGACGCGCGCCCGCTGTATGCTCAGGCGGCGTCGGTGGAATGGAGCGGCGCTTTGAAGGGGGTATTGCCGGCGGTGTCGGACGGCGTGACGGCGGGAATCTCGAAGACCATCGACAACCCGCGGCCGTCCGGCCCGGCCTCCGCGAAGATGTGGCCGCCGTGCAGCTCGACGATACTGCGGCAGATGGCGAGGCCCAGGCCGCTGCCCTTGTCTTCGCCGCCCGGACGATGGATGCGCACGAAGCGTTCGAAGATGCGCTCGCGCTGTTCGGCGGCTACACCGGGACCCTCATCCTCCACGCGGACCTGCCAGCATTGGTTCACCAGCGTGGAACGCAAGGTGACGCGGCTTCCCGGAGACGAGGCCGCCAGTGCGTTGCTGAGCAGGTTCAGGAGCACCTGGCGGATCCATTTCGACTCGATTGCGGCCTGTCCGCTGCCGTGATGGGTCAGGAAGAAGCGCTGCTGGCGGTGTTCGGCGAGTACGTGGGCGTCCTGCGCGAAGTTCTGCAGGAACGGTTCCGGGTCCTGCGGCCTCAGATCGAGCGAAATCGCGCGTGCATCGGCGCGCGACAGGAACAGCAAGTCCTCGATGATGCGGTTGAGGTGCGCGAGTTCCTTGATCTGAATTTGCACCGCCTGTTCCTGCGCTGGCGTCAACTGACCGTCGACGACCAGTTTCTCGGCTTGCAGGCGCACGAGCGTCAGGGGCGTCTTGAGTTCGTGGGAGGCCTCAGCTGTAAACCGCCGGATCTGGTCGAACGACGCTTCGAGACGGTCGAACATCTGGTTGAGCAGGCGCGCCAGGTCCGAAATCTCGTCGCGCGCGCCTGACAACGGAATGCGCTCGCTCAGATTGTCCGAGCGGATGTGGTCGGCCGTGTCCTGGATCAGCCGCAGGGGCCGCAGCGCCATTCGGCTGAAGCCGTAGCCGATCACGCTGCTGATCGCGATCATGACGATCAGCAATCCGTAGAAAGCATGTTCATAGGCGGTCATTACCACGCGTACGTGTTCTTTCGTCGTTGCCACCACGACCGTGTACGGTCCGAGCGCGAACTTGCCCGCGCGCAGTTCACCCAGTCCTTCAACATTCGCATTGAACGCCTGATGACGAGGCGACGGAGCGATATCGCGACCGTGAAGGCCCGGGGAGCGAAACACCACCGTCCCAGCCGTCCCGTAAATCTCGGTGAAGAACAGTTCGAGCTTGTCGGACATCATCGCCTGAACACGCTTGCGCAACTCCGCCTCCGACAGCTTCGTACCGAGCGCGGTCTGGCTGGCGCGAATCTGTTCGAACTCAGATTGGTTGAGCAGATCCAGCGCGTGGATCGCGTGATGTTCGATGAAGTATCGTCCGGCAAGAAACAGCGACGCGAACGTGACAGTCGAAGCGAGTACGTAGCAGATGGCGAGCCGCGCGCCGATGGATTTCATAGCAGCTGGTAACCGACGCCGCGCACCGTCTTGAACAGCGGCTTGCCGAGCGGCGCCTCGAACTTGCCGCGCAGCCGGCTCATGTAAACGTCGAGCAGGTTGGTGTCGACGTCGTAATGGGATTCCCAGATCTTCTCCGCTATCAGCGTCCGGGTCAGGATGCGGCCGGGATTCTGCAGGAAGACCTCCAGTAACGCGAACTCGCGGCTGGTGAGATCGATCGGCTTGCCGTTCAGATGGACGGTGTGGCTCAGCAGGTCAAGCTTGATGCCCTCATGCTGAAGCACGGTTTCCTTGACGGACGATTGGCGGCGAAGCAGCGAGCGCATGCGCGCGAGCAGTTCTTCCAGGCTGAACGGCTTAGGCAGGTAGTCATCGGCGCCGACATCGAGGCCCTTGACGCGATCCTCGACGGCGTCGCGCGCGCTGAGGATCAACACCGGCTCATTGAATCCGGCCGCGCGCCATTCGCGAAGCAGCTCCAGGCCATCACCGTCGGGCAAGCCGAGATCGAGCACGATGACGTCATAGCTCGACTCGCATAGCGCTTCGCGCGCCTCGGCGCAACTTTCAACCCACGTCACCGTATACGCGCGTTCGCTTAGCGCCTGCTTGAGGTACAGGCCGAGCTTGCGCTGGTCTTCGAGGATAAGGATCTTCATGATAAAAGCGCGAACGCGAGGGAATTTCAGGCTAGCGCAAGCGGATGTCCGTGACAAGCGAAGCATGGCCCAGCGGGGGTTTTCCCGATTTTTCTGAACGCAGATTCAGGAAGCGTTCGCGTCTGTTTCGGGTTGGAAGCGCGCATGTGGGTCGTGGGGCGATAAGTCACGCGCAATGAGTTGGGACTTACCCCGACTTTGCGCTGAATTCAGACTTCATTCAGGTTCGCCGACAAAGATGATGGACATCAACAGTCGTCGCCTAGGCAACCCATGAAACCCGCATTCCGTCCGCTCGTCTTGCAGATCCATCGCTGGTGCGGCCTGACCGTCGGGGTCGTGATTCTCCTGATGGCGATCACGGGTGCATCCATCGCATTCCGGCCCAGCCTCGAGCCGGTGCTGAATCGCGATCTGCTGACGGTGCCGACCTGCGCGGCGCGCGTACCGCTTGACACATTGACCGCGAATGCGGCCGCATCCCGGCCGTCGGCGACGCTCGACTACATTCGGCTGGTCGCCGGCAAGCACCATGCGCCGCGCATGCCGTCCGCGATGGTGCGCTTCACCGATCAGGTGTTCGTCTACCTCAATCCTTGCACTGGAGACGTGTTGGGCGAACGCTCGCGCTACGGTGGCCTGCTCGGCACGCTCGAGCAGATTCATCAGTTCCGCTTCATGAAGCACGGCAACGTGATTACCGGCACGAGCGCGCTCCTGTTCGGCATGCTGATGATCGGTGGCGGCATCGCGCTCTGGTGGCCACGCTCACGTCACGGCTGGCGAGTCGCGTTCACGACCGGAACCGGCGCGCGAGGACAGGCATTCACGTATCGGCTGCATCGGACGATCGGTCTCTATGCCAGCGCGATCCTGCTGCTGACGGTGCTGACCGGGCTGCCGTGGGCGTTCGACTGGTACGCGCACGGCATCTATGCGATCACCGGTTCACCGCAGCCCGCCAGTCCGCCGAAATCGGCCGTGCCCGCGAACGGCGCAAGGCGGCAAACGCTCGAAAGCTCCTGGCGCACCGCACAGGCACTGTCGCCCGGCCCGCAGGATGCGCTGCTGCACATCCCCGAGAAATCGCGTGACCCGGTAGAGATGTACCTGATCGATCGCGCGGCGCCGCATCCGAATGCACGCACGATGTTGTTCATCGACGCATACACGGGCAAGGTGCTGCGGTTCGTTCCGTATTCGCGGAGCAGCGTCGGGCACAAGCTGTATTTCTGGGCGTTGTCGTGGCACACCGGCGCGATTGGCGGTGTATTCGGGCAACTGTTGCTGCTGTTCGGCGCGCTGTGCGTTCCGGTACTCGCTTACACCGGCGTCCGGAACGTCCTGCGGCGCACGTGGCGTCCGGTGGCGAGCGACGCACGCCTGACCGTGCGCGTCGCGAAGAAAACGGTCGAGGCCGACGGTGTGTGCGCGTTCGAATTGACGGATCCGGCGGGACGCAAACTGCCGCGGTTCGCGGCCGGCGCGCATATCGACGTGCATCTTGGCGACGGTCTCGTGCGCCAGTACTCGCTGTGCGGCGATCCGCGCGAGCGGCGGCGCTACCTGATCGCCGTGCTGCGCGTTGCGGCTTCGCGCGGCGGATCGGCGGCCATGCACGAGCGGGTTCACGAAGGCGATCTGCTCGACATTGGTGTGCCGGTCAATCACTTCGCGCTGGACGAGACCGCGCCGCGTTCGCTGCTGCTTGCGGGAGGGATCGGCATCACGCCGATCCTCGGCATGGCGGAACGGCTCGCGCGGCGCCACGCCGATTTCGAGCTGCACTATTGCGCACGCTCGCAGTCGCGCGCGGCGTTCGTGCAGCGGCTCGTGCGGGCGCCGTTCGCCGGCCGGGCCAGGTTCCACTTCAGCGACGAACACGCGGAGCAACGCTTCGACATCGAGCGCGTGCTCGACAGTCAGTCGCCTCGCACGCATCTGTACATATGCGGACCCGCGGGGTTCATCGATGCGGTGCTGTGCGCCGCACGGAATCGCGGCTGGCCCGAGCCGCAGCTGCACTGCGAGCGCTTCGCGTCGATTGCGCAGAAGCCCACGGCGACGCATGCGTTCGACGTGCAGCTCGTCAGCACGGGCAAGGTGTACCGGATTCCCGAGCACAAGTCCGTTGTCGCGTCGCTGGCCGAACACGGCGTCAGGATCCCGACGTCGTGCGAGCAGGGTGTCTGCGGCACCTGCATCACGCGGGTGATCGTCGGCGAAGTCGACCATCTCGACTGCGTGCTGACCGCCGTGCAACGGGAGCGGCACGGACATTTCACACCCTGCTGTTCGCGCGCGAAAGGGGATCTGCTGGTGCTGGACATCTGAGCGGCGGGGCAAACGCGGGCATCGTGCCATCGGGCGCGATGCCCGCCGCGGCCGGACCGGATCGAAGACCAATAATCCAATCAAGCTGGAGGAGACCGTGGTGATTGGAAGAACGATGGTGGCAATGGCCGTCATGGCGTTGTTTTCGCCGGCGCTCTACGCGCAGGCCGACGGCGGCACGCGCGAGAATGCACTCGCGCCGCGGCCCGGACATGCGACGCTCTATGCGCAGCAGCTGGTGGACCGCACGGTCGCGCTGCACCCGGAGCTCGTCGAGCTGGATCTTCATATGCGCCCCCCCGGAGGAGCGGAAAGCGTCATCGTCGCAGCCAAGTCCGCGAACCGGATCGGCAGAAAGTCGGACCCCGACGATCTCGACGTGGTCAAGACCGGTACGCCGTTCGTGGAAGTGAACAAGCGAGCCGACCAGAACGTCGAGGTGCATCTGCCGCTGCTCGACGTCACGCGCAAAGTGATCGGCGCAGTCGAAGTGACGTTCCCGTATCCGACCGGGTCGGGGCTCGACAAGGAGGCGTTGATCCGGGCGGGCGCACTCATCCGCGACGAGCTGAGCCGGCAGATCCGCTACGGGAACGAACTCTTCGATCCGGTGCTCCCGAGCACGGGCATTCCGGACAATCCCTACGCGCAGACGCTCGTCGACGAGCTGATCCGCAAGCGCCGCGACGTGATGGTGCTCGCGATGCACGTGGCGCGCCCGGGCGGGGGCGGCGACTATCCGATCATCGCGTCGAACATCGGGCGCATCGGCAAGCCTGCCGATGCGGACGACCGGCGTGTCATCGAGACCGGCAAGCCGCATGTCGAGGTCGGCCGCGAAGGAGATCGCCTCGAAGTGGAGCTGCCCCTGCAGGACGCCGGCGGCGCTACGATCGGCGCGCTCGGCGTGGTGATGCCGTACCGCGTCGGCGACGACCAGGAGGTGCTCGTGAAGAAGGCCGAGAAGATCCGGGATGAATTGCGAGGGCGGATCCGCGATGCCGCGGCGTTGTACGAACCGAGGCAGCTCGTGCCGGCGACGTCGGTGATTGCGGCGCGACTCGACGCGGAGGCGCTCGGCAACAAGCAATCGCTGCCGATGACCAAGGAGGTGATGGGCGCCGGCGCGCTGCAGACGGCGACGGAAGGCGTGACCGACGCGGTCAAGAACCAGGCCGGCGTCGCGCCGACCAACTCGTCGGGCAGCCCTGCCGACGCGGCCAGCATTCGCGGCATCAAGGTCAACCTGTTCGCGAACTACCGGCTCAATGGCGGCCTGCCGACCGCGAACGTGATGTCGGTGCCGGCGGAGGACAAGCAGCGCGTGGAGACGCTGAAGGGCGCGAACGCGCTGATGTTCGGCGTTGCAAGCCCCGCGGGCATCCTCAACATGGTGACGAAGCGCGCGCCGATGGACAACGACGTCGCCTCGGTGGCGCTGCTCGGCAACTCGTTCGGGCAGTTCGGCGTCGCGGCCGACGTTAGCCATCGATTCGGCAGCGAAAAGCAGTTCGGCCTCCGCGTGAACGCATCCGATACGCACCTCGAAAATGGTGTGCACGGTGCGAATGGGCGCGGCTGGTTCGGCAGCGTTGGCGCCGACTGGCAGGTCACCAACCGCCTGCATTTCCAGTTCGATGTCGAGATCTATCGGAAGGACGTCGTCGAGCAGGGCAGCATCAGCCTGCCGACTGCGGTCAACGGACACATCACGTTGCCGCGCGTGCCCGATCCGAGGAATCTGCTGTCGGGCCCGTGGGCGGTTTTCTCCGCGAAGACGACGAACGTCCAGGGGCGGGTCGACTACGACATTGCGCCCGGCTGGAAGGCGCTCGTCGAAATCGGTCAGTCGGATTCGGATCGCTCGCGCTCGACGACCCGGATCGGCGGATACAACGTGTTCACCGGGGCAGGCGGCATCCCGACCGTCAGTGAGGTGACGCAGCTCTATTTCAACAAGTACAAGCGGGCAGAACTGCTCGGTCAATTCGCCACGGGTCCGCTCTCGCACGACATCACGTTCGGCGTGTCGCGCAGCGAGCGCATCGCCGAGACACCCAGACAAAACACGATCGTGTTGCCGGTGCGGGTCAACATCTTCGATCCCATCCCGTTGCCCACTCCGGTGCCGACCCATCCCGACACGTCGCTGCCAAAGCAGGTCAACGCGGATACCGGCCTCTATACCTACGACATGATCGGCGTCGGGTCGAAGTGGAAGTTGCTGCTCGGCTTCCGCGAGAGCCGGTCGTCGTCGAACGACGGCGTGGTGTCGTCAGCGACCTGGGTCGGGTCTCCGGCATTCGGGATTCTCTACGACCTGCTGCCGACCACCACGCTGTTCGCCAGCTACATGAAAGGCATCGAGGATGGCGGCGTCGCCCCCGCAAACGCGAAGAACGCCTACCAGGTCCTTGCGCCCGCGGTGTCGACGCAGTACGAGTTCGGCGTGCGCGATCACTACTTCAGGTGGTTGCAGTTCAGTGCGTCCGTGTTCGACATCACGCGCGCGAACGCGGTGACCAATCCGGCTACGCAGATTTTCGCCAACGACGGCACGATCGAATACCGGGGCGCGGAAGCCGTGCTCACGCAGGACATCTCGCGCCAGTGGTCGCTGTCCGAAGCCGTCCAGTACCTGCACGCAGTCCAGAAGCCGGAATTCGACATGACGATCAAGGGCCGTACGCCGGAGAATACGCCGAAGTGGATCGGCAACATCGCACTGACGCACCGTCCGCTCTGGCTCCCCGGCCTGTCGCTCACGGTGCGTGCATCGTTCATCACGAAGCGCCCGGTGAACCCGCAGAACCAGGGCTACATCCCCGGTTACACCATCTACTCGCTCGGCGCCAGCTACGCGACCCGGATCGCCGGCAAGCACGTCGACATCAGGGTGGCCGTCGACAACCTGTTCAACAAGCGTTATTGGAACTCGGTGCAGACCGGCACGCTTGGCACAGGAATGGACCGCAGCGTGCGGATGGTGGCCAAGATCGATTTCTGAAAAAACGTAGAGCCCTTTCCATGCCCAACCTTCATCGAATCATCATGAATCTTCTCTCCATTCGGGCCATTGGCCGCATCTTCGCCATCGCGGTCGTACTGGCGGGCATGCTGCCCCCCAGCCCGGCGCGGGCGACAGAGCCGTCGGATAACGACGCGCTGTCGCTGATCATCACCTACCAGACCGCGCCCGCGAACCGGCCCGCGTTGCGCCACGAGCTGGCGCAGTCGACCGCGCGCGAGCTCGCGCGCTGGAAGCACGACGGGCGAATCAGGCAATACAGCCTGCTGTTCAATCGCTATGCCGATTCGGACAACTGGGACGCGATGGCCTTGCTGACGTTCGCGACGCCCGACGACCTGTACCGCTGGCGTACGCTCGAGCAGGCGCAGCCCGCGGCGCTGTCCGCGAAGGCGCTCGCGGTGACGACTTCAATCCATACGACGCCGGTTGATACCAAACGTGCGGAGGCGCTCGACGCGAAGGCGGCGAATCCGGTCTACGTGGTCATCCCGTACAAGACACTGGTCTCAGCCGGCGACTACGAGAAGTACGCGGACGCCTATGTGATTCCGCAATTCAAGGGATGGATGGACGAGGGCGTGCTGTCGAGCTATTCGCTTTATACGAGCCAGTTTCCGGCCGGCCGCCAGTGGACCGCGATGGTACTCCTGCAGTACAAGGACGAGGCGGCCCTCAGCGCGCGCGAGGCGGTGGTGGACAAAGTCCGCCAGCGCCTGACGCACAACCCTGAATGGAAAGCGATCAGCGACAGCAAGAAGAACGTGCGCACCGAAGAACAGGTGGTGATCGCCGATCCCATCGCCGTAAGTCAATGAGCTGTCTGCTCGCAAGGAAGATCCGATGAAAAAAATCGCACTTACCCTCGTTGCCGCTTGCCTGGTCGGCGGGCAGGTCATCGCCGCCGAACCGGCCACGCCCGCTGCCGATGCGGCGCCGCAACGCATCGTCCTGCTCGTCGACGAGATCAAGGCCATCCGCAATTTCCCTGTGGTGCTGGCGGAGCGTCTCGGCTATCTGAACGACGGCAAGATGGCCGTGACTATCATGAACATCCGCGACGACGTGTCGACGGCCGACATGCTGAATGACGGACGGGTCGACGCGGTGGTCGCCTACTACCATCACAACGTGGTTAACCAGGCGCACGGCATCGATACGCAGGCCGTTGTCACGCTCGGCGTGACGCCGGGCGCGAAGGTGCTCGTCGCGAACCAGGCAAGGGAGAAATACCAGAGCGCGACTGACCTCAAGGGCGCGCGTTTCATTGCGGGCGGCGCCGGGTCGTCGAAGAGCACGGTCGCGAACGCGCTCGTGCTGGCGGGCGGTCACGGCATCGGCGATTACACGCGGCTCGGAACCGACGGCAAGGAGAAGAATGTCGACGCGCTGCGTGACGGAAGCGCTGATTTCGTCGTAGCGCCGACGCCCGACGGGGATCTCTATGAGTCGAAAGGCGTGGCCACGGTGTTCGCGGACCTGACGTCGGTCGACGGCACGCGCCGGAGTCTGGGCACGCTGTTTCCGTCGAGCACGGTCTACATGTCGGGCGCACGCGTTCGGGCGCATCCGGAGATTGCGCGGCACCTGGCCGGCGCGTTCGTGCGCACGCTGCAGTACATCAATTCCCATTCCCCCGAGCAGATCCTGGCTGTCATTCCGCCGGAGATCAGCGGCAAGGACCGCGTGGCTTATCTGAAGGTGTTGAAGGAGGAGATCCCGATGTTCGCGAACGACGGACGCATGCCGGACGATGGCGCGACGAAGGAGTGGCAGGTGCTCGCCGCGGCGAATCCGGCTTACGGGTCGGTGAAGGTCGATCGGACCTACACCAATGCGTTCGTCGACGAAGCGCTGCGTACGCTGCACTGAGCAGAAGCGTTTTATTCGCGCGGGGGCGGCCGGCGTGCGGCTGCGTTCCGTCCGCGCGGCGCATACAGCGCGATGCTGCAGCCGGTCGCGACGTCGTTCAAGCGTAGCGCCATCCCGTGCATCGTCGCGACGGCGGCGGCGAGGCTGAGCCCAAGGCCGCTGCCGGCTGTATGCCTGCTCGTCTCCGTGCGATAGAACCGCCGCAGCACCGCCTGCCGCTCCTCGGGCGGGAGCCAGGGGCCGTCGTCGGCGATCGTGATGCCGATGCCCGTCGCGTCGCGAAACGGCTGGATCGATAGATGGACGCCTTCCGGCGCGAACTTGATCGCATTGTCGATGAGATTGGCCAGCGCTTCGAACAGGAGGTCACGGTCTCCATGCAGTTCGAGCGGACCGTCCGGCGCCCGGTGGTAGTCGAGCGTGACGCGCTTGTCTTCGGCGGTGGGTTCGTAGTATTCGACGACGTCGTTGGTGACCGTGGCGAGATCCACGAGGGCGAAACTCTGCTGACGCGCGTGGGACTCGATCCCGGAAATGCGCAGCAGCGCATTGAATGTGTGCAGGAGGCTGCCCGTCTCGACGATCGTGTCGTCGATGGCCGCAGGATAGTCCGCCTCGGTCCGTGCGCGCCTCTGGGCTCGTTCGAGCCCCGCGAGCAGGCGAGTGAGCGGCGTGCGCAAGTCGTGCGCGATCGCGTCGCATACGCCCTTGACCTCGTGCATCAGCCGCTCGATCTCGTCGAGCATGCCGTTGACGACGCGCACGAGCCTTCCGACGTCGTCGTGTTGCGTATGCACCGGCAGGCGCCGGCTCAGGTTGCCGGACACGATCTCCTCGATCGAGTGCGTGACCGGAATTGAATGCGGGCACTGGCGTCTCGCCGCAAAAAGCAATGCGATGCGCGGCGGTCTCGCGAGCGCCTGGAACGGGTCGCTCGGTTAGGTTGGAGGCACAGTACGGCTGCGCATTAAAGGCAACCCTAAGAATTCCTTAAATTTTTTAATGCAGATTTCAGATTGTGTTTATCCGGCGTCGCTATTGTTGGATCGTGGTCAGCAGTTCGGATCTTTGCCGTGCAAGCGCTCCCGCACCATCAGGAGCGTTCGCTGCCACCGGGTCAAGGCACGGTATATCCATTGCAGCCGAAGGAGAGCAGTCATGCGCGCCGCCGATAACTCCCTGCACTCGCTGGTCGACAAGTGGCTTGGCCTGGGACTGGCGAACCCCGTCCGCGTCATGCGCTTCGGGCACACGCCGGCGAACCGGCGGCGCTATGCACTGGTGCAGACGCGGCGCCCGACCGGCATGCTGTCGATGTTTTTCTTCCGCAATGACAATGGTGGGTGGTGCGTATTCCCGCCCACCGAAGCGAGTCCCGCGATGCGCTTCGCCGCGCTGTGCATGCCGCAGAGCTGCGATTGCAATGGATGATGGCGAGTCTCACTGCAACGGCTGATCTGCGAAAAGTGTGCCGATCCAGGTGAGGATCGCAGTGACTGCGAGTCACGCCGGAACGACGCTAGTTCATGATTTGCGCCGCCGGTCTCACAATCGAGCTATACGGTGCTTCGGTTAACAAACCCGGCATGTCATTCGATGAGAGCTGTAGAGCGAGAGCCTGTGCCAACGCAAACCATGGCGATCTCGGCGCCCGCCCCGCGAGCCGCCAGGAGAAACCTCGAAAAGGAATCCGGTCGGCCGGTCGGCGTCCTCCTGGATTTGCAGGGACCGAAGCTTCGGCTTGGAACATTTCAGGCCGGAGCGGTCGAGCTTTAGGTCGGCCAAAAGTTTCGGCTCGACCTGGATCCGACACCGGGCGATAGCGAACGCGCGCCTTTGCAGCACCCTGAAATTTTTGCCGCAATCGAAGCAGGCTCTGAGTTGTTGCTCGATGACGGCAAGGTGAAGCTGCGTGTAGAAGCGAAAGGTAGTGACTTCGCCGAAACCTCCGTCATCGTCGCAGGTCGGATCTCGGACAGGAAGGGGGTCAATGTTCCAGGCGCGATGCTGCCTATATCGCCGCAAGGATCGTGAGGACCTTTCTTTCGGGCTCGAGAACGGGGTCGACCGGGTTGCACTCTCATTCGTGCAGCGCCCGGAAGACATTGACGAAGCCCGTGCCATCATCGGCGATCGGGCGTGGATCATGGCGAAGCTTGAGAAGCCGCTTGCGATTGACCATCTCGACGAAATCATTGAGCGTTGCGATGGGATTATGGTGGCACGGGGAGACCTTGGGGTCGAATTGCCTGCGGAACAGATCCCCGAATTGCAGCGGCGAATCGTCCGGAGCTGTCGGGAAGCCGGAAAGCCCGTCATCGTCGCAACGCAGATGCTCGAATCGATGACAAATTCGCCGGTTCCAACGCGAGCGGAAACCTCCGACGTGGCGGGCGCTATTTACATAGGCGCGGACGCTGTCATGCTTTCTGCAGAATCGGCTAGTGGAAGATTTCCGTTGGACGCGGTGTCTGTCATGAATCGGATCATTGAACGGGTCGAACGCGATCCCGAGTATCGAACCGGAATCGATGCGTCACATACCAAGGCGCAGTCAACAACGGCAGACGCAATTTGTTGCGCCTTACGGCAAGTCGTTCGGATAATCGCGCCCGCGGTTACCGTGACGTACACATCGTCGGGATTCACGAGCCTTCGCGCGGCTAGAGAGCGGGTATCCACAGCGATTATAGCGATGACACCTTCGGTGTTGATCGCTCGCAGACTCGCCCTTGTTTGGGGTGTCCACGCGTTGCCGTTTAGAAACGCACACGACGTCGGCGAGATGATCGAACTCGCTTGCGAAGCGGCAGCGAGCGAAGGCTTTGCGCGTCAAGGTGATTCGGTGGTGATTGCAGCGGGATTGCCATTTGGGGAATCAGGGACGACCAATCTCCTGCAAATTGCTAAGCTCGATGCAATGGCGTGAGCGTTAAGTTGGGTAATGGGTCTATTTTAGTAGCGCACGCTTAAAAGTAATCCGGGAATGACGCGCGCCGAAGTACACCAGCAACTGGTGCAGGCACAGGCCGATGGGCTCTTGCCGGTACCGGAGAACAACTATCCGCCGCCAGCCACAAGACTTGGCCGCAACAAGGAGCTTCATGCAATCGAGTACCAGAACGACCCGTTTAGCGCGACTGCGTTCGCCTCTGCGAGCCCGACGGATTGGGGCGTCACGTCTGACTGATGCAAAGGGAAGACGAACGCGTGCCCACGTATGGACTCTCGATGCGTGGGCGTGGGATGGCGCGATGAAGCGCGAACCGGTTAGAACTGGTGGCGAATGGCTACGCGCGTGATGACCTGATTTGCTGTCGTCGAAGGCGAATCTGCACCCGTGATAAACGCCGTGTTGAGCGGCGCCGCGGACGCACTGCCGCCCGTCAGGTGCTGATACATACCCTGCACGTACACGTCAGTACGCGGCGACAGGTTGTAGTCCGCCATCAGTCCAACCTGATGCCACGTCGGCTTCGAATCGCCGGCGGCGCTATTGAAGTGACCGAACGTGTAGTTATACATCGCTCCGACGAACGCATTCTTCAGGAACTGATACTTCGCGTTCAATTCAAAGTTGTCGAACTTCAGGCTGCTTGCCGTATTCGCGAAGTTGCCGACATAGACGGAGCCCGTCGCGTTATTAAGCGCCGTGTGGCTATATACGAAGCCGAGTATTGCAGAGCCGATCGTGTAGTTAATGCCGGCGCCCCACACCTGTTGGCGACTCGCGAAAAAATTCGTGTCATCGGCTGCAAGCGACCCACCGGAGTTTCCGCCCGGGTTGTTGATCTGCATGTACGCCGCTGCGACTGAAACGTTGGCAGCGACGAATTGTGCGCCGAGGCTATACGACCGGTTGTCAGCAAAGCCACCCGCCTGATTGCTAAAACCGTACAGACCGCCAAAAGAAAAGCCGCCGTAGGCGTTACTGGTGTACTTCACGCTGTTGTTCAGTCGGAACGAATTGTCTGTGTTGTCGTTGTCGTACGGATGCGACAACAGATAGCCACCCCAATTGCCGTTCGCCGTAAGCGGGGCGAGATAGTCGACGACTGAATCATACTGACGGCCCATTGTCAGGGTCCCGAGCTTCGTGTTGCTCAAACCGATGTACGCCTGCCGGCCGAACATGCGCGAACTCTGTCCAAGTGCGCCGGAGTTGACGTCGAAGCCATTTTCCAGCTGAAAGAGGGCCTTCGTGCCACCGCCCAGATCTTCGCTGCCTTTCACGCCCCATCGGCTGCCTTGTGCAAAGCCGCTTTCCATCTGCACAGCCGAACCTTGCTTAGTATTGTTCGTATAGTTCAGACCTTCGTCGATCAGGCCATACAGCGTGATGCTGCTTTGCGCCAGCGCGGCCATCGGGACGATCGTGCAACCGATCGCTGCGCCCGTAATGAGGAGTCGCTTCATGAGTGTAGATTCCTAAGGTTTGCTTGAGTACCTCGCCATGATCTAGCTCGCGCGCCGGTGCGTGGAGCCGGGATCTGACGAAAGGTATTTGCACTTTAGGACCTACAAAATGCCCGTCCACTGCAGTTCAGTATTGCTGAAATGGTGTTGTGCCGCTCCCACGGGAACGACAGTTTCGCGCTTGTCTTCACGTGGATTCTGGCGATAACGTTCTACCACGAAATCGACAAAACTGCGGAGCGCCACCGCCATGTACGGTTGTCCGGAATAGAGCACCCACACTGTCCGCGCGTCGCCGCACAATTCGATGTTTTCGAACACTGGCTTTAATGAGCCGTCTGCCAGCTCACCTTGAATGAGCGAGCGCGAAAGCCGGGCGATGCCGAGGCCCGCCTGGACTGCGCGCTTTATGAGCAGTGGGTTTTGCATGCTCAGAATCGGCCGTACCACTACGCGTTGCGTGCCATGCTTGTCACGAAATTCCCAGTAACGACTCGGCGCGTCCGACGCGACCAGCACATCATGCGACGACAGCTCCTCGGGGGTGCGTGGCGGCCGCCGACGTGCGAAGTACGCGGGGCTCCCGACAATTACGTCCCGCGTCTGTGCGAGCGGCCGGCAAACCAGCGACGAATCACGCAGGCGGCGCTCGGCGCTGAAGCATACATCGAAGTCTGCCACCGTGACATCGGCCATGTTATCGAATACGGTCAGATCGAACTGCGTACGCTGCTCTTGCACCCGGTACGCCGCTAGTACTTCGGGCAGATCGGTCGAAGCATATAAAGAAGACGCCGCAATACGCAAAGATCCGGCGAGTTGACCGGCAGCAGCTGCCATGCATTCGTCCATCGTCGCGAGCTGCCTGAGCAGTTCGCCACAATGCTCCCGATACAACTGGCCGGCAGGCGTCAGCGACACCCGGCGAGTGGTCCGGTTGACAAGGCGCACGCTGAGATGTTGCTCGAGTACCGCCACGCTGCGAGTGACGACTGAATTCGAGATACCAAGCTGCTTCGCCGCCTCGGCGAAGTTCAGGCAGTCGGCAACCTTGGCGAAAATGCGAACGGAGGCTAATTGATTCATGGAATCGTTTCGCAGCGGTCGGGGAATTTTAGGCTAGCTCGCTCGCGAGCCGTTGGGTTGGAAAGAACAGATGCCTGCGCATGAACGATGCGCCTCGCTTCACAGCGCGGCCCATTGACCTTACGCTACGTCACACACGTTTGCCCGCCGACAGACTGCGCGGTCTTCCGAAATCGCCGGCTTTGCCGGTCCGTGTGCGTCCGAGGCGGGCATTGCATCTTTACCCTAATCCTTCTTCACGAGGTCCATCACGTGCGTAGGCGACCTCAACGGGCGCAAGAAGAAAAGCGGAAAGGATTGCTATGTTCAATAAAGTCATCTTCGACTCCAGGTTTGACATTCGCGCGCAGACGCAGACATTCCTGGCGAGCTTGTCACTGCACCGTTTCACTAGAAGATTGCGTTGGCGCCGCTGAAACAGGAGATATTTCTGCACCATTGTGAGTGATCGCATACAGTGCCTTATTGCGTTCAATCGCAGCTTCGCTTGGCGGGTAGTCGTACTTCGGCGTAGGCACCAGACCATCCCGTTGCGCCTCGATGAGTTCCGCGCGAACCTCCGCCCGGGTTTTGCCAGTGGGCTGCGTTTGCGCCAAGGCACTCATCGCGATCGAGCACGCAAGCGCGCCAATCGCTATATGAGTTGTCTTTTTCACGGTTTTCTCCAAAGTCTCTAGGAATTTGCCAATCGGCCCGTTGATCGGATCCCATCAGGGCATGCCCGACGCAATGCACCGATGAGCCCATTGTCGTCAATTGACGTTGCTCCCAGACTGACAGCCTGATTACGATTTTGATATCTTCTTTCTGCCTTTGGCGATATTGCGGTGTGGGATGATGGCTGCGGGCTCTGCCGCACCTGGCGCGCCATGAAATTCGTCTTGACGGATGTATTGACGCTGACCGATAGTCACTGCCGAAATGATCCGTTCATTCCAGGCCCATGCGTGAAAGACACAACCCGCTCTCCTTCATCGCGCGCTGACCGTGTTTACTTCAGCGTGCGCGACGATATCTTCGAGCTGCGCCTGCTGCCCGGCGATTGCATGACCGAAGGCAGTATCGCCGACCGCTTCGGCGTTTCGCGCACACCGGCGCGCGAGGCGCTGCAGCGTCTTCAAAGCGACGGTTTGATGCACGGCTATGTGCGCGGCGGCTGGGAAGTGGTGCCGATCGACTTCAAGCGCTTCGAAGATCTATACGAAATGCGCAAGCTGATCGAGACGTTTTCGGTCAGCCGGCTCTTTGGGGTCGACGGCACCTTGTCCGCGACCGCCTTGCAGATGCTCGACCGACTCGACCGAATCTGGGACGTTCCTCACAGGCAGCGGGTTCGCGACGGCCGAGAGATGGTGTCGCTCGACGAAGCGTTTCACGAGGCGCTGGTCGTCGCTGCCGGCAACGCCGAGCTGAGCGCGGCCATGCAGCGCGTGACCGACCGCATCCGCGTGGTGCGGCGGCTCGATCTCGTCTATGGCGACTGCATCGACGACACCTACGACGAACACATTGCGATTCTCTCGGCCGTCCGTGATCCCGCGGCGGACCGCGCCGTCGAGTTATTGGGGTGGCACATAGAAGGAAGCAGGGCGGAGGTCCGCACGCTGACCACCGAGCGCCTGCAACGCGCCCGTACCGCATTGGAGCCTCACAGTGCTCCGTATGCACCACCGAAGTTGCGAGGCACCATCTCGAAGAGCAAGGTAACCAGGTCGTATGAACTGGAAGCCACACAGGTGCTTTCGAACATCCCCACCGCGTGGCCCATTCTGGACCCCTAGTGCACTCGATGAATAACCAGACGTGGAGCAATGCGCCGACGAATCGTCGTCCATGGACGAGTGGCGGCAAACGGCGACAAGGCTAGACGACTTTCGGTTTTGGATGGATACGTTACATTCCAATTGATGACGGAATATCTCGCGCGCTGGAAGGCGACGGCTTCGGCTAGACGGATCATTTGACGACACTCGCTTGTCGCGCCGCGGCGCCCAAAACCGGCGAAAGCCTATCCTGCCATCCCTCGCTTTTATGTTGTTTTTAATGCCCCAATCCAAACGTTTTCGGCGAGGTCGACCGTGATTTTCCGCGAGGTAGCCAGGGGAGTCCGGGCGCGACACGCCATGAGTCTGCTGGCCTTCTGTTGCTGGACTGCATACCTCCTCATCGCGAGTCTGTGATGTCGATTGATCGAGTCTGCATACGGTGCAGGTCGGTTCCTGCGTGGTAGTCCGGTCCATGGTCGATAGCTGTATGCCCGATGTCCGCGAGGCGTGCCGCTGCAGTCGGCAATCAAATGCCCCGAATCGGTGAGATCGATCCTGCTTCGGCAGCCTGCTCTGTTTCCAAAATCCGTGAGGTTGTTCCCGAGAGTGTGCAGGCGGGGCTGTCGCGAGTCTGTAGGGTAAGAGGAAAAATCTGCGCGCTTGTCGTGTTGCTGTCGGCAGTTGTGATGTCTACCTACATCCCTTCCGAATTTTTTTCAGGCTATCTATCGGAGTCTGTCGCACGTGGCCGACACACCAAAATATTTTTTCTATTCCGATACAATCTCACTAATTCCACGGCATTCCGGCAGCGAAATTTTAGCTAAAAACGGGTATTGACGGAGCCTTCCCGAGTGGACAAGATGAATTGAAGAAAGCGGGATGGAGCGACTTATGCCTGTTGCGAAGAGCTATACACGTGCGCAATGGGATCAGCTTGTCCACTCTCTCGAATCACTGCCTGTCAAGCCGGAGGCTGAGCAGCGCGTCTCGATCACCGATGCGATGAAAGAGATACGGGTGGTGATCGGCGCGGTGAAGGAAAAGGGATATACGCTGGAAGAAATCGTTGAGCATGCGAGAGGCAAGGGCGTCGAATTTAGCGTTGGGTCTGTCAAATACGCGTTATATCCATCGAAGAAAAGCAAGCCACCCCGGCAGCCGATAAGAGAATCTGCACGAGGCGATGCCGCACCGTCGCCTCGCACGAATAAAGTAAATCAGGGCACTCTCCGGGCCACACGCGTATCGCTTTGATATGTGCTCACGTGTAATTGCGGGATTAGACGGACACCTGTGTCAAGTTATCGATTAAGTCGGCCCAGCGCTGCAGCAACTCGCGACGCTCTTCTAACAGCAGCGCGCGATTGTAAACGCGGCTTACCGTAGAGCCGACGCTATGCGACAGGCACAGTTCGATTACGTCGTTCGGTGCCAAGGCTTCGTGCCAGTATGTGCTGAACAGCGTGCGGAAACCGTGCGGCTTTGCTTCTTCCGTGAAGCCCATGCGATCCATTACATTGTTGATGCTCCGGCCTGCCATTGGGCGCTTGGGGTCACGCCTGTTCGGAAACATTACGTCCTCGCCAGATAGGGCACGTAGCTCGCGCAGAAGCGCAACGGACTGACGCGACAACGGCACGACGTGTTCCCTTCCACTTTTCATGCGTTCAGGTGGGATGCGCCACTCGGCAGCGTCAAAATCGATTTCCACCCACTGACCGCCAATTACCTCGCTTTTGCGCGCGGCGTTCAGAATGATGAGCTTAATTGCGATCTTCCCCTGTAGGTCAGCGGGGTCGGCGTCCAGGGCGCGCAGGAAGTCGCCCAGGCGTGCAGTCTTTAGCGCGGCGTGGCTCGCCTTCGGCCCTCTGCCGGTCAGCTTCAGCGGGACGATGTTGGCGGCCACCATCCCGTGGTCGGCGGCATGCTCCCATATTGCACTCAGATATGTGCGCAGATTGTGCGCCACTTCAGGCGTGCGGGCGGATATGTCCCGCAGCAACTCCGCCAAATCAAATCGCGTAACGTCTGCCATCAGGCGATCGCCCAGCTTCGGAATCAGGTGCTTGTTTATCTCTCGCTCGCGTTGAGCGATAGAGGCGGGGCGCAACGAGCCGTCCGTACGTGCGCGCCAGACAGTGCATACAGCTCGGAATGATCCGACCTGGCGTTTCCGCTCTGCAATTTTCAGCTCCGTTTCTCGGCGCCTTCGATCCTCGGTCGGATGAATGCCAAGGGCTACCAGTTTGCGGGCGTCCTGATGCTTGCGGCGAGCCTCCGATAGTCCGACGTCCGGGTACTGCCCAAGCGACACCAGAACGGGCTTGCCCAGAACGGTCGCGCGGTATTGCCACAGGCGCGCACCATTGAATTTGACGAGTAGGTGAAGTCCGCCGCCATCTGCAAGCGTGTAGCTGCGCTCGCGCGGCTTCGAGTTCTTGCACGCGGCGTCCGACAGCTTGGTTGGGTAGGAATGCATGGCCGTATATCGGGCAGGCGATATACAGAACGATATACAGTTTTAGCCTGGACAGCCCAGATTTTCTTTGGATGTCTATGGTCTGAAATCCTTGTAGATGCTGGGCTTCCAGCCGTCTCATGGAACTCTGCGGATATCCTCGGTCATCGATGAAGATAGCAGGTGACGATTTTCACGGAAATATCCGATGCGTGCGTGATGAGAGCAAGGCCGATTATAGCGGGGGCCGCGCCGGTCGAAACCGGCGCCTGTTACGTCGCCCACGCCGTTCCCGTGCTCACGCGTGTTTATCGAGTCTCGAGTTCCAGCATCGCGAGGCTCGATAAGCGAGCTTGATCATCACGCCGCGCCTAGCGCGCGAAGAACTTTCGCCTGACGACGTCGTTTGAGAAAAGTTCTGCCCAGAGGTTTGACGTTTTGCCAGCGACCTTATATAATCTTTTTCTCTGACGCGGGGTGGAGCAGTCTGGCAGCTCGTCGGGCTCATAACCCGAAGGTCGTAGGTTCAAATCCTACCCCCGCAACCACAATTCGAGACTGATTTCCGGCAGCACAGACGAGCAGTTGTTCGGAAACGTCTTCATAGGACGCGAAGTAAGCACCGTCCTTCTTCTGTATCTCTATCGGTCCCATCAGCGTCGCAATTATTTGCCGCGCTTCATCGACGGATTCCCCCGATAACGCTTCCCTGAGTTCTGTTGTTCGTGCTTTCGCGCGTTGGGCAATTTCTGCGAACTGTTCGCTGTTGACCTTCGTTCGAGTCAAGGCCTGGGTAAGCGCCTCACGCTCGCCTTCCGCTTTTTTCAGCCGTTCCATCAGGGCCGCTGAAACGCCTATTTCTGCCAGCGCCTGCGTCAGATTTTCGATCTGCCGGTCGAGCGTGCTTACCTTCGCTCGAATCTCCCTGGCCGATCCGGCCGCATCGTCCTGTTCGTTCGCGAAATATCGGCGCACGGCCGAATCAATACCTGCCTGGGCGTCGTCGGACAGCAGTTCATCGCGCAGGATATTGAGCAATCGTTCGTCGGTTTCGGTGCGGTAAATGTTCACGCCGCGACACGCTTGCAGGCCGCGTTCCTTTCGGGTCACGCAGCCGTAGTAACGCTGGTTGATTGAAACCATTGCCCCGCCGCACTCCGGGCAGCGCAGCAGTCCACCGAACAGGCTGCGCGGCGCGCGTCCAGCCCCCGAAGTCCCGGCGTTCAGGCGATCCGCGCCCATGCGCGTGCGCACTGAGTGCCAGAGGTCATCGCTGACGATGCGGTAGTGGTCGCGGCGTTCGGTTTTCCATTCGCTTTCCGGCCTGTCCTGGCGTACACGCGCGCCCGTGTCGGGGTCCTTTATCCACTGCGAGCGGTTCCAGATATAGATACCGATGTAGGCCGAGTTATTGAGAATGCCGGAACCCTTGCGCGGTGAGCCGTACAGCGCGGAACGCATCCAGGTTGTGTTGCGCGGCGACGGCACGCCGAGGCCGTTGAGTTCGTCGCATATCCTGAAGGTGGACCAGCCCGCCGCGAACTTCTCGAAGATGAACCGCACCCACTTCGCCTGTTCGTCGTTGACGCGGTAATCGCTGCCATGCTCGCCCTTGACGAGGTCGTAGCCGTAGCTTTTGCCACCTGCGACGAACCCGCGATCCACCTGGCCGGTCTGCCCGCGCAGCGTCTTGCAGCGAAGATCATCAATATAGAGTTCGTTGACAAGGCCGCGAACGGTCCGCTGCACCTTGCGGCTACTCGAGGTTGAATCGTAGCCATCGGACACGCCGAGCACGCGGATACCGCGAAACTCAAGCCGACGCAGAATGGTTTCCTGCTCGACCTGATCGCGCGACAGGCGGTCCAGCGCTTCGACGACCAGTACATCGAACCGGCCCGCCATCGCGTCGGCCATCAGCTGCTTGCCGCCAGGACGTGATTCGACCCGCGTCCCACCCGAGATACCTTCGTCCGAATGACGGGCAACAATTTCGCACTCAGCCAGCGTCGCAACGCGACGCGCACATACGTTTATTTGGTCCGTGACCGATGTTTCTTTCTGTTTGTCCGTTGAGAAGCGGGCATAGATTGCCACTCGCATTTCGATTCGTTCTCCGTGTTGTTCGCCGCTCGGGAACCCCGTACCATGTCGCGCGCTACGCTGCGCGCGAGAAGATTTATCAGGGCTTGCCATGCTTCAGGATGCTTGTCCCGCAACAATTTTAGCCTCCACATTCGTTGTAGGCTTTCAGCGCATTCCGAATCCGGGCGCTGTCCGGTTCATTCCTGGTCGTCGTCGAGGCCGTTCGGATCGGGCACGTCCATTGTTCCAAGCGTGTGCGGCCGGCGCAGAAAATAGACCGTGTGAGCCGTTGTCGCTTCGTCGTCCGGGTACACATGGATGTGCCATACGAACGAACAGGTGCCCCCGTCCTTCGGCTGGAAACGAACGCGATCCAGACGCGCGTCCATGAAGTGCAATTCGGCCAGACCGTTGTCGTCTTCGTCACGCAGCGCGAGCTTTACGCCCGCAAATTTGCCCGCCCAATGCAGCGTGCCAAGCTGTGGGTTTCGCAGTACCGGCGTACTGTCCGGGTCAACGATATCGGCTTGCCGATCCGCCTCATATAGCGAACCGCGCAGCGTCGGCGACATATCATCGAGCGCAGTATTCGGCAGGTCCGCTTTGATGGTCAGGTCGAGCGCAAGCCGTTCCTCTTCGCCGTGAAATTCCACGCGCGTGTTGATGTGTTCAAGCCTGACAGGATGATTTTCAAAATGCATCATTGCTCACTCTCCATCCTGTGACGTTTCGCTAGATAGAACTCTTCCAGCTCTTCGCGCTGGCCTTCGTCCGGCACGGTGCGTATCAGGTCGACGGCAACATCGAGCGCGTCGAGCGTTTCCGCTTTTTCCAGCGCGTCCATGACCTGGGCGAACGTCATTGCTGCCACTTCGTCGCCGCGATCACGTTTCGAGCCTGCGTCAGCAGGATCGTCCTGCGCGGGTTGCGCGTGCGCCGCTGCGCGTTCGGCACTCAGCTTGTCGCTGTATGCCGTGCGCGCGATTTCCTTTTCCTGATCGGTGCGCAACTTCGTAGCAAGTTCGCCTGCCGCCGTCATTTCGCCGCTGTTCGTTGCTTCCGCAATGGCCTTCAGAACCTCGTCAAGCGTCGGCGCCGCATTGCGTGTAGTCGCGTTCTTCTTCATGCGCTCCTTGACGCTGCTTGTGCGCGACGATCCATGGGCCGCGGATTCCCGTCTGACTTCTTCGGCTGGCCCCATGTCGCGCATGCCGTTGTCGACCACGTCGAGTTCGTCAGGCGTGCGCACGCCAAAGACAATTTCGGACGCGTGAAGCCGGGACCAGCGTTTACCGGACAGGTAGGCAATCTGCTGCTTCGGGTCATCCGCCCATAACGTCGAGTTGCGCACGCGCGCCTGCTTCATCAGGATCGTCAGCACGCGCGGTTCGCGCTCACCCCTGAGCGTCGCAAAGCAACGCACCCCAACGCCTTCCTCGTCCTCGATGTTCCATGCAGGCACGCGGTATCGGACAGGCTCGCCGTAGTCATTCTTTTTCGTTTTCGACTCGCGTTCAACGAACTGCCCGACGATCTTTTCCCAATCGCCGAACCAGTCCCAGTTGATGCGATCCACCAGCAGGCCAGATGTATTGACAGCCGCGATGATGAGTTGCGCCTCGTAACCGATCTGGTTGTTGACGAAGTGCGTTTTTGCCGCAACGGCGAATGGATTCATACCCCATTGCAGCGCCTGAATCGTCACGGCTGCGCAATTGCCGGGTTTGCCGCGATACGGTTCCGGAACGGTGACGCCAGCCGTCGCCATCAGATTCGCGAAGCGCTCGATGTAGCCAAGCATGTCGGGGTTCAATTCGAACCGTTTCAGGGTGCGCGGTTCCTCTTCAACTGTTGCGATCATTCGGCAACCTCCTTTCCTTCCTTCGGTTTGCTGTACGTCAGCGTCGTGTAATCGCACGCATCAACGCTGTACGATGGACGGTGGACGATCTTGCGTTTGTACGCGCCACCATTGGGAAGTCGGCCGATTGCGGCTTCACCCATTGCGTGCAGAATGTGGGCGCGTGCGCCGTCGCTAACGGCTTGGTACGCCTTGACCTGCTCATCAGCTCCGACTCGAACGTTGTGCCAGTCCATCAGCGCGGCGTCGAGCGTGACCGTTTCGCCGGTCGTGCCGGGATAAAGGCGCTTCAGGATTTCAACCGCATGCCGGTGCGAGTAGTCGAAAGGCGGCGGCTCGCCGGTTTCCACGAACGTCCAGAACGTCATTTCCTGATCGATCAGCAGTTCGGAAAATTCGGGGTCGCGCTCGATGGTGTAAGTGACAAGACGGTTGCCACCGACAACCGCGCCTAGGTGCCAGGCGTCGTAGTTCAGTACCGTCAGATAGTGATGGCACTGGCACAGATATTCGACCGGAGCCTGATCCGAACCCTGTTCGCCCCACTCGCCGGAGAAGCGGAAGAAATCCGCATTGACGTTCTTCGCTTCGAAGCCTTCGCGCCGACCTTCAACGAGCCTGTCTACGGACGCAGCCATAAACTGGTACTTCGGGTGTCGGATGATCTGATTGCGACGGCGCAGACGCACACCCGTGCGATGCGCAAACATATCGGCCGCGATGGCTTCCATCGCCCGGCCGAAGCGGGTTGTTTCGTTGTCTTCGCGCTCGCCTGTTGTCTGCCCGGTCTTGTCCAGCCACAACTCATAGGCTGTCTGATAGCGCGACTGTCCGATAGCGGCGGCGGCGTCGCTGCCGCCGATGCCCTTGCGGCGCTCCGCAAGCCAGTCGTCCCTTGCATTCATGGGTCTAATTCCCTGAGTGAAAGACCGCGTTGCGTCAGCGCGTCCACAACGGCCCGAACAGAATCCGGGCCAACGTGCGTAATCAGCAACAGGTCGCGCGCACGACGCTCGCACAACTCGCCTATCGACGTGATACCGGCCGCACGAAGCTGATTGGCGATCCGTACGGACAGGCCAAGCTCCGCAATTGGCTGCCGGGCAAGCAGCGAGAAGTCGTATGCGCTCATTGCTGCGGACCCGGCAGGACGCGGACGAACACTGTCCATAGACCCGTTTCGATGTCGCGATACTGGCCGGTGATGACCGGCGACCGGGCCGAGCGAATCGAATCACAGACAGTCAAGGCGTGCGCGTAAGCCACTTCGCTATCTGGCGACCGGACAATATGGTTTTCCCCACCTTCTTCATGCGGAATTGACCAGTGTTCGATAAATGCGGTTGACACAATTTGCTCCGTGTCGAAATAACATGGATCGAAAGATAGGCGTCAAGCCGGGTTGAATTCAAGAAAAAAGCGAAAACCCACTGCCGCAAAAAAGATTATCAGTTGCCGCTTTCAGAACGGCCGTTGATTTTTTCTTCTCATACGCATCAGGAGCTTGCGCGGCGGGTGTCGAGGATGAATTTACATAACCTGACGATAATGGTTGAAACATCCAATTTTCCTAAGTGAATGCACCTATCCCCTTGATTTTTTATAAAAGACATCTGTGTACTTCCATGCACTTGCATGCACTCTTAATACAAGTAAGCGTAATTGACGGGATGCCTTTTTACGCCTAATTTTTAGTCCGTGAATCCAGTAAAGGAATTCGTCATGCTTACTGCGACAGACGATTTTCCCGGGGTGACGACACCGTAGGACGACGCGATGAATCCAGCCGATCAAGGAGCGCGCCTTACCGGCTCGGACGGCAAGACGTACCCGCGCAGCTACAAGGTCAACCGCGACGCGATTCGGCAGGCCATCGAAGCCGATCCGACCGCGACCAACACGGCGATAGCCAGGCTGACCAGCGCGTCACGCGATACGGTTATCGACGTGCGCCGCAACATGACCGCCCGCGCCGGGGCGCTGGTCGATGCACGCTACGTCGCAATGTGTACCGCCATTGCGGAATGCCATCGCGTCGATGAAGTGAAAGACCTTCGCGACAGGGCACTCGCGCTCGAAGTCTATGCAAGGCAGGCGAAGAACACCGACGCCGAACGTAAGGCGTGCGCAATCCGCCTTCGCGCCGAACGCCGCGCAGGCGTGCTGCTGAAAGAACTTGCCGAAGCGGAAATGCGGGCGACGCCGAAAGGCAATGTCAATCCGGCGAACGCGTCGCCCAAGGTGTCGCACGATTCGACACCTTCCCGCCCGCAAACGCTTGCCGATCTTGGCGTAACGCGCGATCAGTCTTCGAAGTGGCAGAAGCTGGCCGCGATTCCTGAAGCGCAGTTCGAGGACGCGCTGCGCGACCCTGCAGGGAAGCCCTCAACAGCAGCGCTTGTCCGCGAAATTCGCAACGATGTCGCGGCGACTATCAACCGGATTCCCGAGGACGTGCTCTGGATATGGGGGCGCGTGCGCGACTTCGAAAGCGACGGGTATCTATCGAAGAATCCCATCGCGATCTATGACGCGATGACGGACGCCATGCAGGCCGACATGCGGCGCATCGTGCCGGCGATGGCCGCGTTTCTGTGCGCAATGCTGGAAGGGGCAAACCATGACTGATTCCGGAATCAAGGGAAGTTTCGCTATCCGCGTCGCGAGGCGCGCACGCACGCTGGACGACTATGAGCGCGCGGCGCGCGTCGTTCTGCGCGACGCAGAGAACATTGCACGTCACGTTGGCGGCCGTCTTGCTGCGCTGCGCGATCAGGATGCGCGTTCACGCGCGTTGCTGCGCGATGCCTCCGGTACGAGGGCCAGCGATCTGCTGTTTTCGATCCATGAGGCGTTGCAGGCAGAACAACGCTGAACATGGCGATGCTCAAAGGTATTGCCGAGAGGTCCGCGTCATGAACTGGCTCAAGATCGAAGCCAACACGCCCGACAAGCCCGAAGTGTGGGCAATAGCGGCAATGCTGTCGATGGACCGCGACGCGGTTTTCGGCAAGCTGTTTCGCGTGTGGCGGTGGTTCGATGAACACACCGAAAACGGTAACGCTCGAAGCGTTACCAAAACGTTAGTCGATGACACAGCGGGCGTTACCGGTTTCGCCGACGCGATGATTTCCGTTCGCTGGCTGACGATTGACGATGACGGCATTTCGATGCCGCATTTTGACTGGCACACCGGCGCATCCGCGAAGAAGCGCGCCCACACTGCGATTCGCGTCCATCGGCATAAAGCTGCTAACGCTCAGGGAAACGCTGATGCTAATGCTTCAGGTAACGCTACAGGCGTTAGCAAAACGTTACCCAAGATAAGAGAAGAGAAGAATAGAAATATAAAACCTAAAAACAAAAACATACGCGCTTCGCGCTTCGACGCGCAGGCGCGTCTTGTATCCCTCGGCGTTAATCCGCAGATCGCAAGCGACTGGCTGACCCTTCGCAGTGGCAAACGCGCGAGCGTAACCGAAACGGCCATCGCGGGGATTGAGCGCGAAGCTGCGAAGGCCGGCATGTCGCTCAACAACGCATTACAGACGTGCTGCGAACGCGCATGGGCAGGATTCCGCGCGTCATGGCTCGACCGCGAGCGGCACAGCGGACCCGGGCCGCCGCATGGCAACGGCGCACGCAACGGCGCGGGGTTGTGGTCGCTCGATGGCCCCGCGCTCGACGCGCTGGCGCGCGAACTCGGCATCGTGGCGGCACGGCCAGGCGAGAGCATGCAGGCGTTCATCGGGCGGATTCAGACGGCACAGAACCGGCTGCACTAGGCGAAGGTGCGAACGTGGACGACGACAGCAAGGCGAACGGCACCGAGGCGGCGCGCGATCCGCGCTGGGGCTTCTGCGAAGCGTACGGCTGCCCGCTGTTCGGGACGGTTGGCCGCGCGGGCAAGTGGCTTTGCTTCTGCCACTTCGAAGCCGACGCGGGCGCCAACGATGTCGTGACGCGCATCATTCGCGGTCATTTCGCCGTCTATCGCTCGGTGGTTGACGTGCGCCGGGGGCTTGTGTCGGAACGCTGGCCGCTGGTGCGGCGCGAGGTGCAGCAGCGCCTTGTCGAATCTGGCTATGCGGACCTGTTGCCTGACGAACGCGATGCTTCGCCATACCGGGCTGGCCGTCCGAACACACCGCAATGGCTCGCGCGCCTTGAGCGCTTCCTGCTCGACGCCGTGCGAGAAGGCCTGCGCGAACTCGCCGTACAGGACGGCACCGGCAGCGGCATGGCAAGGCGTCCGCTGGCGTCCAGCCGGGAGTGCGTAGCGCGCATGCGTGCCATCCTCGCGCCGCTCGCGACACGCGAGCCGTCCGCGCGCTGGGCTTTTGATCTGCTCGACGGCATCGCCGCGAAACCCGCGAACGCGCCGCCGCCTGAAGCCGTGCGGATTGCACTCGAGGCGATCCGCTCGCCAGCAGGCCGGGCGTATGTCGTGAACGCGGCGGACGAGCAGCGCGAGCGCTGGCGTGTCGCGCTCGAAGTGCTTGGCGGGACGTTGGCCGACATCATGCCGTCGCGCGTGCCGGGCGAAGACGACGAAGAGCCGCATGAGGTTACAGCATGAGCGCGATTGCGTTCACGATCCTGGGCGAACCCGCTGGCAAGGCGAACAGCCGCGAAATCGTTTCGCGTCGCTATCGCGATGACGCGAACCGCATCCGCTCGCGGCCGATGTCGATCAAGTCGGACAAGGCGCGCGCCTATGAGTGCTACGCGCTGCGGCAGATTCCGCCGCTGTGCCGCGTCCAACTGACCGGCCCGGTGCGCGTCACGCTGCGGATTTTCTACGCGTCCGAACGGCCGGACCTCGATGAATCCGTGATTCTCGACGTGCTGCAGGACCGCTATGCGAGGGTGAAGGCCGGTCGTGCCAGTGTGCGCGAGCTGGTACAGGCCGGCGTCTACAGGAACGACAGGCAGGTGCGCGAGAAACACGTCTATCACGGCATCGACCGCACCAATCCGCGCACCGAGGTCGTCGTTGAACCGCTTGCAGCACAGCAGTGCGTGCTGTCGTTCGCGCACGCGCTATCGATGGAGGCCACGCCATGAACCTGCGACAGAGAGAGGTCAGAGTGATCCGTTCCGACCAGATGCGCCACCGCGCATTGCACGACGCTGCACGTTTGCGCGAAGCGCTCGCGCTGATTGCCGACCTCGCGGAAGGCACGACGAGCGCGCTCACGCTGCCGGATATCGCGCGGATTGCACGCGCCGCGCTGGTGGGTGCGGAACCAGCGGACCCGCGTCAGCAATCCGGCGCGGTGACACACTGAGTGGGAAGCCGTGAACAGATTTCCGGTCGCCGAATGCGCGCCGCTCGTAAGCGTGACCCTCGCCGATCAGGTGCGCGCGGAAGCGATCCGGCGCGGCGGCGAATGGAAGGCGCGGGCTGATGAATGCGCGGCACGTGCGGTCAAGTGGTACGGACGCAGACCATGCAAGGGTGAGGACCTGCGTATCGTGTTTGGCGAAGTGTTCAGGGCTGAGAGCACATAGCCATGCACCGTTGTCCGTGGCCCGGTTGCGAACAGATCGTCCCGCACAATACGTGGGGATGCCGAAGACACTGGTACGCGCTGTCGAACGATCTGAGAGCGTGGATTGGCCGCGCCTACCGTCAGGGAATCGAGCGCGGCGACCATCCTTCGCGCTCGTATCGGGACGCGCACCGCGCCGCGCTCGAATGGATACGGGAGCAGACCAGCGGGACGCGATCAGCCGCGTATCAAATCTTGCCAGCGGACACTAAATCCTCGCCGCCCCGGTTGCAATCCTCGCCCGTCAACGCGGCATCCTTGCCGCCTCGGAAGAAGTCTGAGTCTGGCCGAAGTTTGCCTCTGGACAGGCCTGCGCGGTCGCCTTAAGGTGGGTATGCAGTTGTTTGTAATTACCCACTTATTAGATAGGATTCCCGATGAAAGCGACGAAGACCACCACGAACCACGCCGCAACGAAAGCACCGGTAGAACAGGCAGCAGCGGAAGCACCGGCAACGAAAACGATGGCCGCGAGTGTGGTTGAGCCGAAGGCAAAAACGACGGTGGCGGCGAAGGCGGCTGCAAAAGCTCCGACGACGAAGGTCGCGCCGACACCCGCCGCCAAGCCTCCCGCGACGAACGTCGCGACCGCCGACAAGACGCCCGTAGCGAAGGCCGCGCCGACGCCTGCCGAAAAGACCTCGACAACGTTAGCGCCGACGCCGCCTGCATCGAGCCAGTCCAGCGGTGGAAAATCTCTTCCTCAGACGGCTGGCGCAGCGCTCGCTGCGCGAATCGCCGACGCGCGCGTGACTGAAGTCAGGCTGGCGAAAGCGATCAGCGTTGCGCCGCGCCGTATCCGCGAGATCATCGAGGGCAAGCGCCGGTTGACGGCTGATACGGCGGTTCGCCTCGCAGTGTTCTTCGGGGACGATGCGATGACCTGGATGGACTACCAGCTTGCGTATGAAATCGCCCAGGAGACTCAGGAACTGTCCGACGTGCTCGCGTCGATCGTTCCCCTGGCGCGCGTCGAGCAGACCCCTGTCGTCGCTTTCAAGGGGGCGTGAGATGGCGAGGAAAAAGCCGACTGAAATCGTTGCGAAACTGGTCCCTGAAAGTCGTCGCCTGAGGTTTCTCCCGAAAATGATTGGCAGATTTTTATGGCCGATCGCAGAGAACATGGTGTACTCCTACGCGGGCAAGCTGTCGCCAGAGTATGCGCACGGGGCCTGGAATTTTTACGAGCTATCGAACGGCAGTTTC
This sequence comes from Paraburkholderia sp. WC7.3g, assembly GCF_050436345.1. NCBI lineage: Bacteria > Pseudomonadati > Pseudomonadota > Betaproteobacteria > Burkholderiales > Burkholderiaceae > Paraburkholderia > Paraburkholderia sp. WC7.3g. Next base: position 3,112,050 of record NZ_JBNDMA010000002.1, on the reverse strand, counting down.
TATCTGGCTCCCCGCGCGCCGGAACGGATGACATTGATTGTCGAGGGTAATCAGTTCGACGCGTCAATGACCGCTGACGCTGCCGGAATCACGATCAGCCTGTTCGTGCTCAACCGGCTGATATGGACGATCCACGATCAGGGCGGCGACTATGACGACCTTGTTGACCGGTATTACGCGCTACGCGAGTACGCATGCGAGCATGACGAGAACTCGCTCATCCTGAGGGCTATCGACTAGCGATCTGGCGCACCAGTCCAGGCCCGCCGAGCGCAAGCCTGAGCGTTCCTGACGCCAGGCGCGCTGGTGGGCCGGATTGAAATTACTTGACAACCGGCAAAAACAGTCGAATATATGCAAAGATTAGTAGTCGCCGAACTGCACCCGGAACCCGCCTCGAGCGGGTTTTTTCGTTTACGCGCCTGGTTTCACCACACGGCTTGCCCATGAAAGACACCTATATCGGTACCGCAGCGGCGCTGCGTGATGCGCTCTCGCACGCCGTCTTGCGCGGTGGCGCGTCGTCGCTCGCCGTACTGCATCAGTCGCCATCGGGCGACACGGTGCTGACCGGTACCGACGCCACCGCGCAGGCCGCGCGTATCCGCTATCGGCTGGACCGTTTGACGGTCCCGCAGCGCGCGCTGCTGGTGGTCAGCTACGCACCCCGTAATCTGACGTGCGCCTGTCATCGCCCCTGCTGCGCGGGGCACTACCCCAATCCCGAATGGTCGGGCGCGCTCGCGCTGGTCATCGCACATACTGCGCCGCTCTTTACCGGTCATGTCCCGAACATCCGTTTGCGCTCCGCGCTCGTCGCCAATATCCTCACGCATACCGCCGAGACCCAGATAAGCCTCGCGCAGCGCTGCGGCGTACACCGGCAGACCGTTGCCGAACATACTGCGATCCTCAGCGCTGCGCTGAGCGGCACGCGGCAGAACAGTGGTGAGTTCGACGCAGCGTTCGGGCGCATTGACGCGCTCCTGCGTGAAGCGGGAATCGTACGCGACGAATCCGCATCAGACGTCACGAATGAAGAAGCAGCCGCCGTGGCCTGCAGATAGCGTGGAGCGATGGCCGCTTGCGCGGCTGCAGCTTGCGACGCGCAACGCGCGCAGTCATCCACCGGAGCAGGTAGAGAGCCTTGCAGGGTCGCTGCGTGAATTTGGCTGGACGATTCCCGTACTGGTTGACGAGTTAGGCGAAATTATCGCCGGACATGGGCGTCTGCTGGCCGCGCGCCAGATCGGGCTGGACGATGCGCCCGTAATCGTGGCGCGGGGATGGAGCGAGGCCCAGAAGCGCGCCTACCGGATTGCGGACAACAAGCTCGCGCTTAACGCATCATGGGACACGGAACTGCTCGCGCAGGAGCTTAGATTACTCACCGCTGAGGGCTTCGAGCCCGATCTGCTCGGTTTCTCTGACGCTGATCTGGCGCGGCTGACTGACGATACAGACAGGCTCCGGCTCGATCACGCCGCGCAGATTGGCCAAGTCGCAGACCTGACGGAATTCGGTTTCGCAGGCGCGAACGCCGATACGCGGGAACGGACTCCTGTCAGTACAGCCGCTGACGCTACCGTCAGCCCTGAGGGTGTTTCGGCCGTGAGCGATGCAGCCGGTTCGCTCGCCGTCTTTTCCTGCATGGTCCGGGTCGCTGACCGTCAGATTCTGTTTGACGCCATTGCCCACGCGAGGACGCGCGGCGCAGCCGATAGCGGTGCGGCGCTGGTACTGATCGCTCGCGAATGGTTGAACCCATGACCGCAGACGCGCCAACTCACGCCTTCACGGCTTACGGCTGGCAGCATGGCTATCTGGCTGACGCATTGCAGGCGTGGACAGAGGACCTCGCTATGACTGAGCCGCTGGCGACTCACTTCGGCTACGTGCATGAGGGGGCAGCGCGCCTGCAGCACAACGGCCATGCGTGGATGCTGCACGCCGGCCAGTACTTCTGCGTCCCGGGCCGGTTCACGCTGTCTGCACGGAGCAGCCGCGGAGTCATCATGCGGCGCGCTGGCTGGCGCGGCCTGTTCATGATCGGCGGTCCCGTCGAACACAGGGGCCGCCTGCGCTATATCGACCAGTGCAGTGATACCACGCTGGTCCAGCCGGTTCGCTGCGGCGATCCCTGTCTGAACCTGCTGTACTTCCCCGCAGGTGTTTTCCAAACCGCCCATACGCATCCATCGGACCGGCTTGGACTCGTTCTCTCAGGGCGCGGGACGTGCGTCGCACGTAATGCGGGCGCTGATGCCCGCATCGCGCTCGAAGCGGGAATGATCTTCTGCATCCATGCGAACGGCCTGCATCACTTCGCCACCGACCGGGGCGACGAAATGCGCGTGCTCGCGTATCACCCGGATTCCGATTGCGGGCCTACCGACGACGATCACCCGATGATTAACCGGACCATCGTGGACGGCGTATCAGCGCGCAATCTCGCCGCGATCCGCACGACCGGCGACGCGACACTGGAACGCTCATGAGCGGCAAGGCGCGTGTGACGCTGGACCGGCATTACGTGGACGATACTGTTCACGATGCGGCGCTGGAACGTATCCGGCATCTGTACAGCCGGTTCGACCGGATCGTCGTCTCGTTCTCGGGCGGGAAGGATTCGACCGTCGTGTTGCATCTCGCGCTCTCGGTCGCTCGCGAGACCGGACGCCTGCCGCTAGAGGTTCACTTCTATGACGAGGAGTGCATTTCGCCCGACACAGAGGACTATGTAGGGCGCGTGCGCGCCCAGCCCAATATCGCGCTCACCTGGTATTGCGTGCCAATCAAGCATCGAAACGCCTGTTCGCGGCAGCAGCCGTACTGGTACTGCTGGAATCCCGACGAGCGGGAGAAATGGGTACGCCCGATGCCGGCGTGCGCTGAGGCGACGATGCCGGGTTTCGCGCGGGGGATGATGATCCCCGATTGTAGCCACCTGCCATTCGCGGGCCAGTCCCAGACCGTCGCGATGCTGCGTGGCATCCGCACCCAGGAATCGTTGCGCCGGTTACGGATGACAATGCGGACGCGCGTCGATAACTACATTCATCAGAGCCCCAACGCGCGTAACGTCTGGTTGTGCGATCCGATATACGACTGGCGGTTCGAGGATGTATGGGTCGCGCCGTCGTGCTTCGGCTGGGACTACAACCGCACGTATGACCGCTTCGAAGCGATGGGTCTGGCGCATGCCCAGCAGCGCGTCTGCCCGCCGTTTGGCGAAGAACCGCTCAACCTGCTGCACACCTGGGCGATCTGCTACCCCGATCTGTGGCACCGCATGACCGCTCGCGTGCCAGGCGCCGCGACAGCGGCACGCTATGCGCTGACCGAGCTTTACGGTACGCACCTGCGCGAGCCGCCAGAAGGTCTGACGTGGCGGCAATGGACATGGCGGATCATCAATCTGTACGATGAACCCTGGCGCTCGCGCGTGGCACTGTCCCTCAAGCGCGCGATAGAAGTTCACCAGCGCAAGACGAAGCGGCCCATTGACGACACAAGAGCCGATCCGATGAGCGGCGTATCGTGGCGCGCGCTCGCGCAGATCGCGCTCAAGGGCGATTTCAAAAACCGCAAGGCTGGTGGGCTGGTCACGCTTGCCGGAGCGGAGCAGAAGCGACGGGGGGTGACGCTCGAAGAACTGCTTGCAATGGAAAACGACAACGATGGCACCCGCTATTGAGTCAGCTTCCCCGCTACAGGATGACGTGCGCGGCGCTATCGAACGCGCTGCCGTCTCTCGCGTGAAATGGGTACATCGCGATTGCGTGCGCGCAAACGACTACAACCCCAACCGCGTTGCCCCGCTGGAACTCGAACTGCTGGTTCTCTCGATCCTCGAGGATGGCTTCACGCAGCCGCTTGTCGTGCTGAAAGACAGTAGCGGTTACGTCCTGATCGACGGCTATCATCGCTGGCTGGTTTCTGGTGATCCGCGAATCCGCGAACGGTATGGCGGCTACGTTCCGGCTGCGGAGATTGGAGCCGATCGGGTGCACCGCATGATGTCCACGATCCGGCACAACCGCGCCCGTGGCACGCACGCTGTTCTACCGATGGCCGGGATTGTCCGCACGATCATCGAGGCAGGTGTACCGGTACCGGAGATCGAGCGTGGACTTGGCATGGAACCGGAGGAAGTAGACAGACTTGCAGACCGTTCCGGCATGCCTGAACGCGTTGGCAAGCGCCTCGCAAAAGCGGAGTTCGGCCGCGCGTGGATTCCGTCCTGACGCTGCGTGTATCGATGCTTGAACTGTCGATCAGCTCGAACATTGAGGCCGTGTCGCGCAAGCTCTCAGCGCTGGCTTATCGGCAATTGCCCTTTGCCGAAGCACGCACTGTGACCGAACTGGCGAAGCTCGCCGCCGACGCCGAAAAGAACGCACTACCGCAGGTATTTGACAACCCGACGCCCTTTACGGTCAACTCGGTGGCCGTGCAGCCCGCGCGCAAGGGAACGCCCGTTGCACGCGTCTATATCCGCGACAAGGCCGCTCGATACCTTGCACCCTATGAATTCGGCGGCGTGCAGTATCTTGGCGAGAAGCCTGCGAATCTCGTTCCGGCCGGCGCATCGGCGAACCAGTACGGCAACCTGCCGCGCAACGCGATCCGCAAGTACATGGGGCGGCCTGACGTGTTCATGGGAAGCGTCAAAACGAAGCGCGGCACGGTGTACGGTTTATGGCAGCGTCGATTTCTCCGCGAACATGCTACGGACATAACCGGGGACGTTGCGCAGCCCGCGAAGCTCAGGGGCAGACACAAGCGGCTGGCGAAAGACGCGAACACGACCGGCCGGCTTCGCCTGCTCGTTGCGTTCCGTGCGCCGGTCGAAACGAAGAAGCGGCTCGAATTTGGCGAGCGCGCAGAAGCAGTCGTGCAGGCGAACTTCGACCGCGTCTTCGGTCAGGAACTCGCGAGGGCTGTCGCGAGCGCGCGATGACCGCATTGGCAACGGTAAGACTTTAGCCTGGGAGTGGCCTCAGAGCGACCGTGGTGCAGTACCTACAATCGCACTTTGTTCATAAATGCCGAGACGGTATCGAAGTCTGGTTTACGCGTCAACGCACCCATTACACTCAGATCACTCTGAAACTCATACCTGTTGAAGTCCTCGCGCCATGCATCCGTGATGGACAGGCGCAATGAACGGTTGAGCAAGTACAATCCCGGGGGGACCCAGAAGAAATTCTGGTCGATGGCACGTTCTGCGTATCCAAACGCCAATGCCATTTCCAAACGCGCGAAAGCATGTTCAAATTCGCCGGATTCGCGCAGCACTTGCCCCGACACCAAACGCAGACTCTTGGCTATCAAATCAGATTCAGGCAGGCGCTTGTTGGCATATTCGGGCAACTGCTTCAAAAAGTCGGTTCCATCCGAAATTACGGCATAAACGTTAAGAGCGTCGCCCAAGACGGTTTTTTCTGAGTTGAGAATGACCATCTTTCCAGCTAATTTGCCAACCAAGGGCAATCTTCGGCCGACGATGGCGCCAAAGCAGAAAGCGTAAAATACTATCGATGCGGGGAGCAATCGCAAGCGAATCAAAGCTGGAGTTCCGCTCAAACGGTTACCTCGATTTGCTAACTCGACAATGAAGGTCAGCCATTGTTCTGCTTGCCGGTCGTTGCTCCACATTCCTGCAGTGAACGCTAATGCCACAAGAGGCTGTGTGGCCAACGCGTATTGAGAAGCTTGTCTCGCGGCCTCCTTGGCATCCACCGACGACAGGTCAAATTGCAAGCTATTCAGCCGTTCCAACGTGCGATTGAATTCGCCCGTGAGCAGGTCATAAAGTCTGATCTGGTGACGCTCCTCAGGTAGATACTCCTTGAGCATCGTTACGGCGATATCAACAGATAACGGATGCGGCTGCCGGATAGTTTCAACCGCTAGGACTCGATGTTCTAGTGCTTCGAAGAATTCATCGGCGCCATCAATCTGGACAAGCCTACCTGCGCGTCTGCTAAGCAGAAGTTTGGCGCTGGCGCCTGGCTCGCCTCGGGACGCCCAGTACATCGGAAAGCGGCGTGAAGGTGCGCGGTCGATTGCGGCCTTCAGCGCGATGTCCCATTCGCCTGACCATCCGCAAACTATCAGGCCGAACTCATCAAAGATTCGATCGAGAAGTTTGTCCAGAGCAGGGTCGTAGCTAGACAATTCCGCGACAGTATTACGGATGCGAGTATCGAGATAATCGCCGTGAACCTTCACGATTGTCGGACCGGCGTGTACAAGCGGTAGCGCTCCTGCCACGTGATCTGCGGAAGCGATGATAGTTGGTGTTACTCCCGCTTCGCTCAAGGCTTGTTCCAGTAGCTGGTCAAAATTGGTAGTTACGACCACCCGCACGTACCCCTTCGCCATCAGATCAGCGATAGCGCGATGAGCGGCTGTCGGGCGCTTCTCGCCGCGTGAGCGTTCTTCGTCGCTTGGCTCTATGTATGACCGAACCACCTGTTGCCGCAGAGTTTGGGTTGTCGCAAGCAAGTCCAGCAGATCCGAATAATCCGGCGCTTTCTCGAAGGTCTCCCCATACCACTTTTCCGGATCAGGTTCAGGATTGGCACCTTTCAGGGCGGCAACCTGGCGAATCAGGTCTAGTGTGATATCCCAGCCGGTAGGGATTTTTGCGGTACGCGATATACCTGAACCCAGCAGAAGCGCAAACATGCCTTTGCCAGCTTGAATTTCAAACGCTAGTGCGTCAATCGAATCGAGCATGCGGTCTCCAACAATATGGTGTGGAAGCTGTGATTGATTAAGAATTGCCTTGATGGTCTCGGACTAAATAAGCCGTTGCATGCAATTGTCAACGAATCAGGCGATGGTGTCGAATCACACACCTGGGCCACCGAGTTGGGGACAATTTACCGCGCATGGAGCGCGTGGAATGCCCGAGGCCTGCCCGCCGCTCATAGCCGAGCGCGTGCATACAGTCGCGCTCGGAAGCATCGGCCGGGTGCTCGGCAGGGAACTCGGGCGCGAGATAGCGTCCGCGCGCTGAAGAAGTAGGACGGCGCGGCTAATTGGTGGGGGTGTAAGGTACGATGTCCAACAGATAGTGGTTGCGATCCAACCGCGCTTCGAGCAGTTCCACCCTCGAAGCCCGATTTCTCAAAAGATCGGCGGCGTAGTCCCGATCAGCTTGCGGCATCTTGTAGCCAAAGATTACCCCGCTAAGCAGTTCAGGCGGGTAATTGCGCAGACGCTGCGGGTTTTCATGGTCTAGGTTTGCCTCGACGTACCGCCACTCGTGTTCGTATTCCCAACTCTTGTACTTGGTCAGAAATATTCTCTCGAACTGTTCTTCATGGTTCGAATCGTCAAAAAATGCAACTACGGGATAGTTTTCGCTGTACATCACCGGCTCAACACCTCTGAGGAACCCGTCGGTTCTGAACTTCAGACACATGCCGACGTGCTTGTCGCCATAGTGATAGAACATGACAGGATCGTTCGGACGCTCTGACAGACAGAGGACACCAATGCTTTGTATAGCCTCTGTGATAGCGAGGTCAGCTTCCGCTTCGAAGCGAGAATCGATGTCTTGCCGCGTTCGTGAATATTCCTCCATGAGGTTTCTAAGTTCATCACCTGCCGCCTGAGAATGATCGCGTTTGACCATGCGGAAGATTGTCACTTGACGGAATCTCTCGCGTGCCTGCGGAGTTCCGCCGGAGAATCGGAACTTGGGCTTGCAATCCATCGGGTCATTAAACGTGGATGGCGCAGCGAGCCAGAGTTCGGGTGTTGTGAGGAGCGCATCGAGTTGCCGTTGCTTCTCCGGCTGGTCGGTTGTCGCGCGAAGCGGCGTGTACTTGTAGAGGTATTCCGGCGTGCGCGTTCTTGCGTGGATGCGCGGAACTGATTTCGCTTTCTGCTTGACCCGATGCCTCAGTTTCATTGATCGGCCTTCTCGGTACGGATAGCGGTTGAATTCCGATCGATGGTAGCACTGCGAGGTCGCTCGGGCAGCGCTTAAGCTTCAGTTTGAACTCACGTGCCGGGCCGCTTCTTTTTGAAGACTCTGCTCAGTAGCATTGGCGGGACGCAGAAAATAAGGTTGGCGGGAATTACGTAGAAAACCAGTCGTAGCCATTCTCCCCACGACGAAGGCGGCAGGGTGGGTATCAGGTCGTTGCCGTAGACCACCAGAGAGAGCGGAATGCCAGTTTCCTGCCAATATTTTGCAAAGTCTGGGCCCCCGACTTTCGGTGAGCCAAATGCATACACCGAATGCACGGGCGTCCCATGGTGATGGAGGATCGCCGCAAGGAGTGTTGCCAGCGCGCCGCCACGACTGTGACCGCAGATCACGATTGGCTTGTTGACCATCGATAGCGCTCCGATGTACGGAAGCACCTCGCGTTCGATATCTTGGAACGAGCGACTGAAACCAGAATGGACACCCCCGAAAGGAGTGCGCACCTTCCGCATGTCGAGATTCGACAGCCAGTCTTTCCATGTCTGCGAACCTGCAAAAGCGATGACGAGGACACTCGGGCTATCCAAAGCTAACCCGCGTACGATCCCGAAGTTGAAATGCGATAGTTCGCCGCCTGCGAAGCGCTTACCGCTGTGTTCTTCGAGGCTGTAAGCCATCTGCGACATGATCGCTGTGAACCGAAGATTCTTGTTGTGAAGCGGGGTCCCCTGAGGCGCGTGTTCCAGGTAAAACTGGGGATCTTCTTTTCTTTCGTCCATGACGGGCGTCCTTGTCTACGACTGCTGCCAAGCGCGGGCCAGCCGTTAGAGCGTCCGAGCATCACGCTGGACGAGAGACGCGTCATGTCCGCAAACTGGCCGATTCGGACGATTGTAACCGGCTGCGCGTCAAGGCGCGGCGGGTCCTTCCTACCCCCTCGAAAATTGGGGGAAATTGCGCGATCCCGTTCTTTCTGTAGCTACACGTTTCAAAAAGTCTTTGCACCGTGGCTGTCGGCATTTCAATCCGCGAGTTCTCGCGGCGCGAGCACGTTTCGGACACGCTTGTTCATCAGGCGCTGAAACAGGGACGGCTCGCGAAGCGCGCAGACGGCCTGATGGACCCGGCGCTCGTCGGTACCCGCTGGCGCGCGAGCGAGCGGCCTGACGAAAGCGCAAAGGAAAACGCAAAGGACACTTTGCAGTCAGCCGGAAGTGCAAAGGGGCTCGCCTACGGCGAAGCGCTGCGCCTGAAAGAGAACTGGACGGCGCTGCTGCGCCGCCTCGAATACGAACAGAAATCCGGCGCGCTGGTTGAGCTGGCCGTCGCGAGGGGCGTCGTGTTCGAGCTATGCCGGGAGCAGCGCGACGCGTGGCTTGCGTGGCCCGCGAAGGTCGCGCCGTTCATCGCAATGGCTTTCGGTCTGGACGACATTGACCGGCTAACGAACACACTGGCGGCGCATGTTCATCAGCAGCTTGCCGACCTCGGGGAGCCTGAACCGCGCTTCGACGCAGAACAAGGCCGATGACCTTCGACGTGTCGGCCGCAGCGGTTGGACCCCGCCGCCACGTCTGAGCGTTCCGGCATGGGCTGACCGCTACAGGAGACTCGCGAAGGAATCGGGCAGCCTGTCGGGCCGCTGGACGACCGGGACCGTGGAAGCTGCACGCGGGCCGATGCTCGCAGTGACCGAGCCGGGCGTGCATGTCATCACCGCGATGGTGAACACGCAGTTGTTCAAGACATCGCTGATCGAAAACGTCTTCGGCTACTTTGCGCATCTCGATCCGTGCCCGATGCTGCTGCTCGAACCGAAGGAAGCCGCGGCCGAACAGTTCAGCAAGGAACGCATTACACCGCTGGTCCGGGTCACGCCCGTGCTGCGTGAACGTGTGGGCACGACGAAGACCCGCAACGCCGAGGAAACGCTGCTGTTCAAGTCGTTTCCGGGCGGCTTCCTCGCGCTCGCGGGCGCGGGCAGTCCCGATAACCTCGCGCGCCGCCCGATCCGGCTCGTTCTCGCGGACGAAATCGACAAGTACCCGGTCACGCGCGAGGGCGACCCTATCGCGCTCGCCGAGGAACGCGTCGCCACGTTCGCGAACTGGCTGTCAGTGCGGACCTGTTCACCAACCGTCACCGAGGAAAGCCGCATCGAAGCCAGTTACGGCGAGTCGGACCAGCGTCGCGCGAGCGTGGCCTGTCCGCATTGCGGGCACCGTCAGTTCCTGGAATTTTTCCGCCACGTCGAGTGGGAGAAGCGCAAGGACGACAAGGGCAATGTGACCGGGCATCGCACGAAGACCGCGCGCGTGTACTGCGAGTCGTGCGGCGCGGGCTGGTCGGAGTCCGAACGGCTTACCGCCTTGCAGACCGTACGGTGGCATCAGACGCGGGTGTTCGAGTGCTGCGGCGCGCGGCATGTGCCGCTCGACGCATACGAGCGCGCCTGGCGGAGCAGCGATGAAACGCGCGACCGCCCGGACCCGGCAGGTGTGGTGTGGGACTGGTGGAAATCGGAACGTCATGCCGTCTACCGCGCGAAGTGTCCGACCTGCGGCGCGTGGAGCGTCGACAATGCGCACGCCGGATTCCAGGCATCCAAACTCCTGAGCCCGTGGACGCGCGACCGGCCCGCCGATATCGCCGCGCGCTGGATCGACGCGCAGGGCGACGAGGAAAGGCTGCAGGCCTGGTGGAATACACAGATGGGACTCCCGTACCGTCCGCGTACCGGTCGCGCGCTCTCCGCTGAAGCGGTCGTCGCTCGCGGTGAGATATGGGCGGCTGAAGTGCCCGATGGTGTCGCCGTGCTGGTCGTGGGCGCGGACGTGCAGGATTATCGCGTTGAGCTCGAAGTCGTCGGCTGGGGCCGCAACGAGGAAAGCTGGTCAATCGACTACGAAATCATCGAGGGCGAGTTTTCAGACGCGCACACACAGGCGCGCATCGACACGTATCTGAAACGCATCTGGCATCGCGCCGATGGTCGCCCCTTCGAGATTATGGCCGCATGCATCGATTCGGGCGGGCATCACACGCAGGCGGTGTACCAGTTCTGCGCGGCGCGCATCGGGCGTCGCATCTGGGCAGTCAAGGGCGAATCGGCACGCGGCGGCGAGCGCAATCCGGTATGGCCGTCGAAGCGGCCCACGTCGCGCACGAAGAGAACCTATCGCCCAATCCTTCTCGGCGTGAACGCGGCGAAAGACACGATCCGTCAGCGGCTGCTGCTCGATACGCCGGGACCGGGTTACATGCACTTCCCCGCAGACCGTGACATTGGCTATTACGCGCAACTGACCGCCGAGCGTATCGTGATCCGGGAATCGGGAGGCAGACGTTATCGCGTGTGGGAACTGCCACCGGGCCGTGCCAATGAGGCGCTCGACTGTCGCGTGTATGCGTATGGCGCGCTTTGCGGACTGCTGTTCTTCGGTCTGCAACTGAACCGGCGCGCGGACGCAGTAAAGGCGTGGACGCCGCCGCCAGACGTGCCGCCGACGCCGCACCGGCCCTATCCCTCAACCGCACGTATGCGGACCTCGCTCGTTCAGCGTCTTGCCTGAATCGCACAACCAAGCTGCCATGCCCTGCAACCGTCTGAGCATCCTCGACGGGATGACGCTTGGTGCGCTCGAAAGGCAGCTTGCGAGCATGCAGCAGGCGTATCTCGCGCTGGTGTCGGGCACCAGGGCGCAGTCCGCGTCGTACACGCAGGCAGACGGTAGCCGCTCCATCGCGTACACGCAGACCAATATCGCCGATCTGGTGCAGGCCATCATCGGCGTGCAGACACAGATCGATGCGCTGCGCGGGCTCTGCCGCAACCGCCGCCGTCCGGTCACGCCGTACTTCTGAGCCAGCAATGGGCGTCATCGTTGACGAAAGCGGCCAGCCGATCCCCGAACCGGTCGCGGGGCGTGGCGGCACGGTCAGCGCGCACGTGTCGGAACCGGGACGCGTGCTGGCCTCGCCAGGCAGCGGCCTCGGGTTGCCGGGCTACCAGTTTCCGTATGACGCCGCGGACTGGTTTGCCCAGGAGATGGGCAACTGGTTGCCGTGGATACGGTCGCCCGACTCGGAGATCAACCTATTCCGTGACTGGATGGTCGCGCGCTCGCGCGACCTGTTCCGCAATGACGGCTGGATCAATGGCGGCGTTACCCGCATTCTCGATAACACGATCGGCACCAACCTGCTGCTGTCAGCGAATCCCGATTACCGGGCGCTGGCACTGCGTACCGGCATCAACGCCTTTGACGCCACCTGGGCCGATGAATACCGGCGCACGGCGGAAGCACTCTGGCGCGGCTATGCGGAGAACCCCGCGCACTACAACGACGTGGCGCGACAGCTTACGCTCGGACAGCAGTTCCGGGTTGCGATGCGTCACAAGCTGATCGACGGTGAAGGGCTCGGGCTCATCTACTGGTTGCCTGCGCGCGTCGGCTACGGCGGCGCGGACTACGCGACCGCGCTGCTGCTGGTGGACCCTGACCGTCTGAGCAATCCGTATCAGGCGATTGATTCGCGCTACCTGCGCGGCGGCGTCGAGATCGACGACTACGGCGTACCGCTCGCGTATCACATCCGCGAGGCGCACCAGAACGACTGGTATCTCGCCGTCGAGGCGAACACCTGGGAGCGTATCGAGCGCTGCGACGAGGACGGCTGGCTGCGCGTGCTACACGACTTTGACCGCGACCGCGCCGGCCAGCATCGGGGGCTTGGCGTATTCACGCCGGTCCTGCTGCACGCGCGCATGCTCGCGCGCTATTACGGCGTCGAGCTACAGGCGGCGACGATTGCCGCGACGTTCGGCACCTACGTCACGTCGCCCTACGATCCGGCGCTGGTACAGGATGCGCTTGGCGCAGGTGAAGGCGAGGAACTGCCGCTGTATCAGGCATTGCGTGCGCGGTGGGCTGACGAGCGTCCCGCGATGCTCAACGGCGCGCGTATTCCCACGCTCGCGCCCGGCGAATCACTCGAAAGCGTGTCGGCTGCCCACCCGCATGGCAACTTCGAGACTTTCGCGCACGAGATGCAGCGCGTGATTGCGGCGGTGCTGGGCCTGAGTGCCGAGCAGCTTTCGCAGGACTGGAGCAAGACGAATTACAGCAGCGCGCGAGCCGCACTGCTCGAAGCGTGGAAGACCCTCACGCGGCGGCGCGACGAGTTCTGCCTGAACTTCGCCTCGCCGTTCTACGGCGCTTGGCTGTGGGAAGCAATGGACCGGGGTGAACTGCCGTTACCCGCAGGCGCACCGCCATACATCGAGGCACGCGCAGCCTACGCGCGCTGTTCATGGATGGGCGTGGCTCGCGGCTGGATCGATCCGACGAAGGAAAAGGCCGGTGCCGTCATGGGTATGGACGCGGCGCTCTCGACGCTCAAGCGCGAATGCGCAGAACAGGGACTCGACTACGAGGAAGTACTTCACCAGCGCGCCAACGAAATCCGGCTGATGAGGGAACTGGGCCTTGAACTGCCCGACTGGGCCGGCAGCGTGGCGGCCGCAGAAGCGGCGAAACCCGAAGCAGCACCTTTGCCGCAATAGTATCCGGCTGCCTTGTCAACCGGGCGCCATGTTCAGGACTGGCGACGCGCGGCGAACAGCTTGCGCATGAGCGCGATCAGGCGCAAAGGATTCAGGCGGAAATGGCTATGGCGTGCAACGCCTGCGCGGCTGTAGAGGTGCGACGCTTCAATCAGGGAAATGGGGCTCATGACTTTCTCCGTATAAATTCAAATACAGGATAGGGCTTCCTGTCTCAAATTCGGATAGGTTCAGTCCGAAAGAAATATCAGGTATCGAGGTTGGGGAAAAGAGAAGCCAGTCTTGCCGGATTGCAGGTTTCGGAATGGCGATACGCCCGACCGTGCCACGACGCCGCTATGAAGGGACGCAAAAAAATGGCGCGTCACAAGGGACGCGCCATGAAAAGGGCTTTGTACTACATGCCAACCCTATCGCCCCTGGTGAGCGGAGGACGTACTGAGGGGCGACGCTTCAATGCTAGGCATGTATGCCGGACGCAGACCTCGGACAACTCCGAAAAACCGGAAGATGCACGATGGTCGTGAACTATCCGCACCTGGCGACGCGCCTTTTCAATGTGCCGCTCGCCATTGCGCCCGGCAAGATTGAAGTCATCATGGCCGCGCTCGCGGATCGTTTCGGTCTCGCGCGGCTCTTTCGTACCAACGGCAAAGCGCTCGCGTTCGACGGCGATTACGAAGCGGGCGAGCCTGCGGGCGACCGCACCTTTGAAGTCATCGACGGTATCGCGGTCATCCCGGTGCAGGGAACGCTGGTGCAGAAGCTTGGCACTCTGCATCCGTACTCGGGCATGACCGGGTATGACGGCATCCGCGCGAACCTCGCGACGGCGCTCGCCGATGACGCGGTGCGTGCTGTGGTGCTTGATATCGATAGTCCCGGTGGCGAGGTCGCCGGGTGTTTCGATCTGACCGACGCGATCTACGCCTCGCGGGGCATCAAGCCGCTGTACGCGATCCTCACCGAGTGCGCGTATTCGGCCGCGTATGCGCTTGCGTCGGCCTGTGATCGCGTGATCGTGCCGCGTACAGGCGGGACCGGTAGCGTCGGCGTGATCGTCGCGCATGTTGATTTTTCGAATGCGCTCAGCGACGCAGGCCTGACGGTCACGCTGATTACCTACGGCGAGCGCAAGGCAGACGGCAGCGAATACCGGCCGCTGTCCGACGAGGCCTATATGCGCATCAAGGCGGACGTGGACAGCGTTGGCGAACTGTTCGTCACTACGGTCGCACGCAATCGCGGGCTGACCGTCGCGCAGGTGCGCGACACACAGGCGGCGACGTTCCTCGGCGCGGCGAGCGTCGAAACCGGTTTTGCGGATGCTGTCATGTCGCCCGATGCAGCGTTTCTCGCGCTACTCGACTCGCTCGCGCTGTCATCCGTACCGCAGTAACCAGCAGGAATACACAGGAAGGAATACGCAGGAGGTCTTCAAAATGGGATTCTCTCTTTCAGCCATGACCCGCGCGCTGCCGTTCGCGCATCTTGCGCGCGTGGGGACGCGTACACGCGCCGATGAAGACTCACCGCTTGTCGAGGATGACGAACGCGACCGGCCCGCCGAGCGCGACCGCGAGGATGACGCACACAACGATGCGCGCACACGGCGCGCACAGGACGATGCGCCGCGCAACGGCGACGATGCACGGGACGACGACAACGAAGAAGACGAAGACGAGGACCAGGACAACGACGAAGGCGATGACGTCCAGCTCGGGGACGACGACAGCCGCGAGGATAGCGGAGACGATGCCGACAACGCCGATGAACGGGACAGCCGGCGCGGTAAGGCGAAGCGCGCCCGCGCGCAGGACGATAGCGACGAGGAAATGCAAGGCAGTTCAGTCGAGGCGCGCGCGCGCCGCCGCGAGCAGGCGCGCTGCGCCGCGATCTTTTCAAGTCACGCCGCCGCGCGTAATCCGGTACTGGCCGCCAATCTCGCGTTCAGGACTCGCCTCGCGCGCGGTGCCGCGCTCGCGGTACTCGAAAGCACACCCGCCGCGCCGCCCGCCAATAGCGGACGCGTCGAGCGCAATCCTCGCGTCGGCCCGGGAGGTACACCGGGCATGAACTCCCGTCAGGCCATCGCGTCGGCATGGGACCACGCATTCGCGAAGGTGAATGCGCGCAAACGCTAGTGCGCGTGCCGCGTTCTCATTCATTCCACTACAGGGGGTCACGACCATGGGCGCTCCTACTGTCCCGCCGCTCTTTGAGAACTGGCATGACGGCGGCTTTCTCGTCTCCGAAGCGAACGGCCACCGCTCGCGCGACGGCATCGTCCTGACGGGTGGTGTGTATGTCATGGCCGGGACCATTCTCAGCCGCCTTGCCTTGCCTCCGCCACCGCCGCCCGGCAATGACGCGAGGGGCGATGCGGGGGCCGCGTCGGTCGTCGCAGGCACGCCGGAGCGCGAGAACACCGGCGACGGTGTCCTGCGGCTCACCGATCCGCCGCGTGCCAGCTCGTCGCCGTATGGTCGCTACGTCTGCACCTTCACGAGCCGCAACACGTTCGACGTGAGCGGACCCGATGAACTGGGCGCGACTGCGCAGCAGACCGGGGCGCCGGTCGTCGTCGGCGGCATGAGCTTCGTCATCGAACAGGGCGCAAAGCGCTTCGCTGCGGGCGATACCTTCGCGATCACGTTCGATGCGGCCGATCCGTCCGAGATCGGCACGCCCGGTATCTGGATGCCCTGGAATCCCGCCGCGACTGATGGCTCCGAAGTCGTGGCGGGTCTGCTGTTCGGCTCGCGCGATACGACGCAGATGGACCGCGCCGCCGTCGCGATCGTGCGCGACGCAGAAGTGAACGCATCGGAGCTTGTCTGGCCGTCGGACGTGACGCCGTACCAGGTGCAGATCGCGGGCGACCAGTTGCGCGCCGCAGGCATCCTGCTGCGCTAGTACCCCTTTCCTTCCTCGCAAGGCCGCACGGACGCTGGTCCGGGGCGGTCTTTTCTTTTGGGGAGCCGTCATCATGGCTGGCGAAATTCTCGATGTATTCCATCAGGACCCGTTCACGGCAATTGCGCTCTCGGACGCCGTTCAGCGCAACCCGTACCAGCCTGTCGGCCTCGGCGAGCTGGGCGTATTCGATCCCAACCCGATCCGCACGAAAGCGCTGGCGGTCGAGGAACGCACCGGCAAGCTGATCCTGATCCCGTTCTCCCAGCGCGGCGAGGAAGGCACGCAGCGCACGACCGAACGTCGCAAGATGCGCTATTTCGACGTGCCGCGCCTGATGCACTCGGACACGGTGTACGCCGAGGAAGTACAGGGCATCCGCGAGTTCGGGACGGAATCCGTCCTGATGCAGGTCGAGGCCGAAGTTGCGCGGCGACTGTCAGGGCCAACCGGTCTGCTGGCGAGTGTCGAGTACACGAAGGAATTCCTGAGGCTCGCCGCATTGCAGGGTCTGGTGCTCGATCCGAAGGACGGCAGCGTGCTCTACAACTGGTTCGACGAATTCCAGATTCCGCAGGCCGCCGAAACGCCGTTCGATCTGGGCGCGACCGAGGCAGGCAAGGCGAACACACCCTTGCGGCCGATCTGCAACGCGATCATCCGTACGATGGCGCGCAAGTCACAGGGCGCATTCACGCCGACCACGCGCGTCTACGCGATGTGCGGCGATGCTTTCTATGACGCGTTCGTCAATCACCCGGACGTGATCCGTACGTTCGTGAACTGGTCCGATGCGCGCGCACTGCGCGACAACTCGCAGGGCGCCGCGTTCGACGCGTTCGTGTTCTCCGGCATTACGTGGTTCAACTATCGCGGCTCGGACGACAACGTGACCATCAAGGTTCCTGATGACGTGGTGAAGTTCTTCCCGGTCGGCGCGCCCGGTGTATTCCGCGAAGCGATGGCGCCGGGCGAAACCGTCGATTGGGTCAACACGCCGGGACGGCCCGTGTACGTGCTGCCGATCTTCGACGTGCTGCGGCGCATGTGGTGGAAGATGGAAGCGTATGCGTACCCGCTCTACGTCTGCACGCGGCCCGAAGTGCTGCTGTCCGGTCGCATGCTCGAAGGCACCACGGTAAGCACTACCGGCCCCGTGCCGGACGACCCGGCCGAGGCGACTGCACAACCGGCAGACGCAGCCAGCGCCGCGACGACTGTCTGAGCGGACCGGAATCATGATCGACTGGGATAGCGTGGTGCTGGCGCCCGTCGAAGGCATCTTCGGCCAGCCCGCGACGCTCTACGCGGGAAGCGGTAACGCGCATGCGCTTAACGGCGTGTTTGACGAAGCCTATACGAATGTCGATGTAGTAGACGGCGTACCGGTGACAACCACGCGGCCGTGCTACGGCTTTCGCATTGCAACGCTGCCGGTTACGGCACACCAGGGCGACACGCTCTTTAT
Source organism: Paraburkholderia sp. WC7.3g (assembly GCF_050436345.1). Classification (NCBI taxonomy): domain Bacteria; kingdom Pseudomonadati; phylum Pseudomonadota; class Betaproteobacteria; order Burkholderiales; family Burkholderiaceae; genus Paraburkholderia; species Paraburkholderia sp. WC7.3g. The sequence goes on along the minus strand of NZ_JBNDMA010000002.1, from coordinate 3,094,149 downwards.
TCCCGCCGCGCCCGGTGCGCCGCTCAGTGACACGACCTATGTCGTCCGTGAAGTGCGTACGGACGGGCATGGGTGGTGCTTCCTGCTGCTCAATCTGGCGCCCTGAACAGTTTCCTTACCCAGCCGTGGACCGCGCACGTATCCGCCCGTTGCCGATGCTCGGGCGTCGTCAGGTGCGTCTCGCCGCGCTTGGCGCACTGGAGCGCGCAGAGCTTCAGGTCGCCGGACGGCCGGTCCTGATCCGCTCACCGGGCGACTGGTCCGCGCCGTCTGACGTGCTGCCTGCGGTCATCGTGCGTACGGCGCACGAATCGAAATCCTCATTCAATCGCGGCATGCCGCAGTTCACCACGACATGCAGCCTCGAAGTCAAGGCGATGATCGAGGCGACGACAGCCGAAGCCGCACAGGACGCCATTGAATCGCTGTGGTTCGCCGTCGAAAACGCGCTACTGCTCGACTGGTCGCTTGTGCGCATGCTGCAACAGTTCGCGACGGTCGAAAGCGTGCTGGATATCCGCGCGGAAGGTGCGCGTCACCTCGCCGGTATCGCGGCGTCATTCCGCTGCGAATTTCCCGAAATGTACGACCCCACGGGTGAGCAGCCGCAGCCCGCGCCGTGGCCGCCCGATCCGCCTGCGCCCGCACCGCTCGAAAGCGTCGGCCTGCACGCGGACCTCACCAATCGCGCCGACCCGACCGGTACGTATCCCGCGCCACCGTTCCCGCAGGCGGTCGTTCCTGCGCCGCGTACACACGGCCCCGATGGACGCGACGAGGGCCGGCTCGACATCCCGTTGAAGGGGAACTGACATGCACATCAGGCCAGCAACGGGGGTGCGGGTGCGCGATCCCGACCTGCGCGACTTCCTGCCCGACGCGGGGCGCGTCGTACCCGATTCGGTGTACTGGCGTCGCCGTCTGCGCGATGGCGACGCGGTGCCGGTCGCGGATGAGCCGCCCACCATCCCGGACACGCCAGACGAGCCCGACGCGATGCGGCGCGGGTCTGCACACCGAACGCGCGAATCCAAAGCCACCGACCCGACGTAACACGCGCTTTCTGCGCCGCTGCTGCCGCTGCGCGCGCCTGCCGCGTCAATCCCCTCAAGACGATCGCGCGAGCCCCACCACGGCCCGCCCGGGCCGTCCTGCGTCCGTTTCCGTCTCCGGTTCGCGCCCACCTTCCCGGGAGGTTGCTCCCATGATTCCCTTTACCAACCTGCCAGAGAACATCCGCGTGCCGCTGTTCTACGCGGAGCTCGACGCGTCGCAAGCCAACAGCGCCCGGCTCAACCAGCGCACGCTGATTATCGGGCAGATGACCGACGCGGGAACCGGCGAGCCAGGCACACCGGTTATCAGCGCGGGCGTGGGTGACGCGCGCGCACGGTGGGGCAGCAATTCGATGCTCGCCGCGATGACGGCCGCCTATCGCGCGGCCGATTCCTTCGGCGAAGTGTGGTATCTGCCGCTCGAGGACGCGGCTGGCGCGGTGGCTGCCGCCGGCACAGTCACGTTCGGCATCGAGGGTGACGGGGGCGTGTCGGGCGTCATCTCGCTTTACATCGCCGGTCGGCGCTACCAGTTACCGGTGCAGACGACGCAGACCGCGAGCGACATCGCGGCCGCGCTCGCCGCGCTGATTGCGGCCGATGCGTTCGCACTGGTCAGCGCGTCATCGCAGGACAACGTTGTGACGCTGACCGCCGTCAATCAGGGCATGGCGGGCAATGATATTGACATCCGCCTGAACTACGGCGGCTCACGCGCGGGCGAATCGACGTCGCGCAATCTGGACGTTGCCGTCACGCCGATGGCGGGCGGCGCGATCAATCCGACCGACACGCTACAGGCCGCGCTCGATAACTGTGGCGACATGCCATTCGACTTTATCGTCTGCCCGTACACCGATAGCGTCAGCCTTGATGCACTGCATACCTTCCTGAACGACCAGACCGGGCGCTGGTCGTGGGCCCAGCAGATTTACGGACACGCGTTCGCGGCTTACCGGGGCACGCTCGCGGCGTGTACGACCTTCGGCGCGGGCCGCAACAACCAGCATGAATCGGTGCTTGGGTTCCATGATTCGCCCACCCCAGCGTGGATTATCGCCGCGCAGCTTGCCGGCTCGGTCGCGCCCGCGCTGCGCAACGATCCGGGGCGCCCGGTCCAGACGCTACCGGTTATCGGCATGCTCGCGCCGCCGGTTGCCTCGCGCTTCCTGCTCACCGAGCGCAACACGCTGCTCTATGACGGTATCAGCACGTTCAATGTGGGCGATGACGGCACCTGCTATGCCGAGAACATCACGACGACTTACCAGAAGAATCCGTGGGGCGATCCTGACGACAGCTACCTCGAAGTCGAAACCATGTACCTGCTGATGTACGTGCTGCGTGCGCTGCGCTCGATGGTCACATCGAAGTACTCGCGCATGAAGCTCGCCGCGGACGGCACGCGCTTCGCATCCGGTAGCGCCATCGTCACACCGCTGCTGATACGTGCGGACGTGATCGCCCGGTATCAGGAACTCGAATTCGATGGCTACGTGCAGAACAGCGCACTGTTCGCCCGGCAACTCATTGTCGAGCAGAACGCGAACAACCCGAATCGGGTTGACTGTCTGTGGCCCGGAACGCTGATCGACCAGCTACGGATTTTTGCGCTGCTCGCGCAATTCAGGCTCAGCTAGTCATTCCGAACCGCAGCATTGAACCGCACGAAGCCGCCCCGGTGAACCGCCCCGGCGGCTTTTTCATTTCTGGAGCCCGCCATGTCAGATGACACAAACCGCCTGGCCGGTGTCGCATGGATATCGATGGACGGCCAGAACTACATGCTGTCTGGCGAACTGGCGTACTCGCCCGCCGACTATGAACGCGAGTCAATGGTCGGACAGGACCGCGTACACGGCTATGCGGAGAAGCCGCGCGCGCCATTCATTTCCGCCACGCTGCGCGACGCAGGCACGCTGACGGTCAAGGACTTCAACGCCATGACCAACGTCACGGTCACGCTCGAACTGGCGAACGGCAAGACGGTCGTCGGCCGCAACATGTGGAGCACCGAGGCGCAGGAAGTCAGAACCCCGGAAGCGACGTTTGAAATCCGTTTCGAGGGCTTCTCGGGCAGCGTCACGGAGCAATAAGCGAACAGTAAGGGGCGCGCCATGTACGAAGTCATTACGCTACTGAGCCCAATCGACGGACTGACTGAGATCACGCTGCGCGAGCCTACGGTCGATGAAATTGCTAAGGTCAACGACGACGCAGCGAAGTTCGGCAACGTGCGCGCAATGAAGAACCTGATTGCGACGATGGCGAAGATCGACGTCGCCACCGTGGGCCGCATGGGCGCGCGCGACTTCAACGCGTGCAACAAGTACCTCTCCGGTTTTTTCGAGTAGTGCCCGCGAACGTGCGCGATATCGTGGCCGATGTGACGCACTTCTATGGATGGGGGCCGCGCGACGCGGGCGCGCTGACCTGGACTGAACTCGCGCAATGGCTCGCGCAGGCGCGACGCATCCAGCACGTTGCGCAGCAGGCCGCAGAGAAACGCCGCCAGGGGTAAGGCGATGGCAGCGCAGGCAATCCAGTTCACCATCTCGACCGTTGACAAGGCGACGAGGACAATCAACCGGATCAACGATTCGGTGTCGCGCATGACGCGCCCATACCAGAACCTCGCGCGCAGCGTGCAACGGTTCTCGAAGGCGTCGGGGCTGACTGAAGTTGGCAAGCGGCTTGATCGTGTCGCGCAGAAGGCAGGCAAGGCGGCGGCGAATGTGACGCGCATCGGTGCGCCACTGCTCGCGCTGGTCGGCGGGGGGACGCTCGCGGGTCTGACCGATCTGGTTGTGCAATGGGAGCGCATGGGCGCGGAAACGGAGCGCACCGCGCGACTGCTCGGCATCACGGCGGGCGAATTCACACAGATGCGCAGCGCGGCGACGCTGATGGGCGTCTCTGCCGATACGATGACTTCGGGCTTTCGTGGCTTCGCCGACACGTTGCAGGATGCACGCTGGGGACGCAATCAGGCGGCGTTCGCAACGATCCAGGCGCTGGGCATTACGTTGCGCACAACGAAGACCGGCGCAACCGATACGCAGGCCGCCCTCTACGACCTCGCGGATCGTATCCAGAGAATCCAGCACGCGGACCCGGCCGCGGCGCGCAATCTGGCGCGCTCGCTGGGTGTCGAGCAGCTTCTGCCGGTCCTCGTTCGCGGTCGCCGGGGCAAGCAGGCGTATGAGGCCGAAGCGCGGCGGCTACGCGGTGACTTTACCCCGCAGATGGCCGCGCGTGCGCAGGCGTTCGCCCTGTCGCTCGATCGCATGAGTACGGCAGCCGATGGGCTGAAAGCATCGATTGCTGACAGTCTCGCGCCGGTGTTCGGCCCGATGATCGACCGCTTTACCGAATGGATTGCGAAGAACCGCGAACTGATCGCGCAGCGTATCGCGGAACTTGCGCAACGGCTTGCACGCTGGCTCGCCTCGGTCGATTGGGGCAGGTTTGCACAGGGCGTCACGGACGCTGTGACCGGCCTGATCGGCTTCGCGTCGTGGGTCGGTCGCGTGGCGGATGCCATCGGCGGCTGGAAGGTCGCCGCCATCGCGATAGCAGCCTACATGGTTGGCGGCTTCGCGCTGTCGGTGGTCTCGACTATCGCCAGTATCGGCATGCTGATCGCCCGGCTTGTGCTGCTGCGCAGGTCCTATGGCGCTGCGGGCGCGGCGGCGCGCGGGGTAGGCGGGTTGCTGCGCTTCGTCAATCCTGCGACCGTTGGCGCGTATCTGGGTCTGCATAGCGAAGACCTCAACAAAGGCGAGGATGAACAACTGAGGCGCATCCGGGCGGCCGAAGCGGCAACGGGTGGCGTGTGGCCCGGTTCGGCAAACGTCCAGCGTGCGGAGACCGCACCCGGCGCAGCGGGCGCAACCGGCGAAATGGGGGCGCCGCTCAATCCTGCTGTCGCGCAGTGGGCACAGAAACTCAATTTCGCCGGAACCGAAGCGCGCTATGGTCTGCCTGCCGGACTGCTTTCGGCCATCGCGCAGAAGGAATCGCGCGGTAACCCGATGGCGGTGAGTCCTGCCGGCGCGCGTGGACTGTTCCAGTTCATGCCCGCGACGGCGCGCGAATACGGGATCGACGCGTTCAATCCGGCGCAGGCCGCCGACGCCGCGGCGCGCAAGATGTCCGGCCTGCTCGCGCGCTACAAGGGCAATCTGACCTACGCGCTATCAGCCTATAACTGGGGCGAAGGCAATCTGGACCGCAAAGGACTCGCCAACGCCCCGGCCGAAACGCGCAACTATGCGCCGGGCGTCCTCGCGAACATGCCGTCACTCGATCCCAGCGCGGGTATCGCTTCACTCAATGCACCTGGATCGGCGGCGAACATGCAGACCGAGCCCGCGCCTGTGGTTCACGTTGACAATCACGTCCACGTCGCGCGCGACGGCAGCGTGACCGTCAAGACGCGCACGCCTGCGGGTCTGAAGATCGCGCGGCCGATGGAAGCATTCGGCTAGGTAGATGGATGTGGCCGACTATCCGTTCTTCAGCGCGTTGCAGGCCGCCTCATGGCGAGGTGTGCCGTTCGGCGTGACAGGTTCGACGCTCAAGGTCGGGCGGCGCAATGTCACGCATGAATATCCGTACCGCGACGAGGTATGGGTCGAAGACCTCGGACGCGCAGGACGGCGCATCAGCCTGAGCGGTTTTCTGCTTCAGGATGCCGCCTATCTGGGTACCCCCGGCGGCGGTGACGTGATCGCGCAGCGCGCGGCGATGATCCGCGCATGCGAGCAGCCCGGAGACAGTGACGGCGCCGATGGCGAACTGGTGCATCCGTCGCTTGGGCGGCTGAATGTCGCGCTGATCGAATTCGAGTGCGAGGAACGTTCGGAGCGCGGCCGGTATTTTGAGCTGCGATTTTCGTTCATCGAGTCGGGCGCACAGCAGTTTCCGACGCTGGCGATTGCGACGCAGGCACAGACCGGCCTGTCAGCCGTCGCCGCATTCGCGGCAGTGGCGCAGGACTTCTTCGCTACTATTTCCTCTGTGCTGTCGTCGCCGGCCGTGGTCGGCGAGATCGAACGCACCGCGCAGAACTTCGTTGTAGAGGCGCAGGCGATCACACAGCGCGCAACGAGTCTGGTTGCGATGGTGGCGACGCTAAAAGGCCGGTATGGCCGGTTCGTGGGCCAGTTCACCGCCGCCGTGCGGCAACCAACAACGACGATACAGGACCTGATCGGCGCGGGTGCGCAGGCGCGGACCGCCGTAGGCGTCGCGGGGAAAGCGCTGAGGAGCGCTGCGGCCGTCTCGGACTGGCCCGGCATGACTGACGCTACACGGACGCTGGTGGGAGCCGTGCAGAATGCGAATCCCGATCCGCATCAGGCCGTGCAATCGCTTGTCGCGTTACAGTCGTCCATCAACCTGCAGAAGCGGGCGACGGCGGCGCTCACCGCAGCAAACCGGCTCACGACAATGCTGTACCGTCGCAGCGCGGTGATCGCGCTCGCGCAGAGCACGACCGGTTACGCGCTCGCCTCGCTCGAAGACGCCGAAGCGCTGCGCGCGACGGTCTGTGAAGCGCTCGATATGGAGATCACGACCGCAGGCGATGCGGGCGATGATGCGACCTATGGCGCACTGCGCGCGCTTGAGGTTGCCGTGGTGCGGGACGTGACCACGCGCGGCGCATCGCTCGCGAGCATGCAGACGGTCAGCACGCCGGAGCCGATGCCGCTGCTGGTGCTTGCGCAACGGCTCTATCAGGACGTGGCGCGATACGACGCATTGCTACAGCAGGCCGCACCGGTTCATCCTGCCTTCGCCCCAACCGTCTTTAGCGCTTCATGAACCTAACCGGGCTGGGTGCCGTGTGACAGGCTGGGGTGATCGACTGTCATCGACCCGTTTCTGTCGTGGAGAGGCGTGATGCGACCGTCCGTTCGCGGGCCATCGGAGCCCCTCGCCGTCAGCCCGGAGTGGGCTGTCGGAGACGAGACGGGGCTGCAAATTTCCGACCAACCGTACGGCAGCTTGGAAGAAAGCAGTACCCCTGTCGCCAAACCAATCGAAGGACTCGCGACCTTTGAAACTAGCGAGTCGCGCTCGACATCTTGTCGATGATGCTTGCTGTTTCCACGCTGACCCGTGCAACACGCGAAAGCAGATCAATCGCCTGCTCCTTGTGGTCGGCGAAGCGATAGGTGTCGAAATTTTGCGCGATCGTCGTATCCCTCGACTTTTTCTCCTTGTACTGCTCAAGTGCCCAATCAATTGCGCAACGATTTCCCAAGCGAAATGCCCAAGCTTCACGAGGAAGGCCTCCGAGCGTCGTCTCGCTATCGATGACGATGCGCCCGGTGTCCACCTCGCTTCTTAGAATACTTTTTGGATCTTGCCAAACAGCGCGCGCCTTAGCGTCTGACGTGTCGCTTCGTTCAAGTGGCAAAGGCTCGACCATTTCGTAACCGATGTGAAGGCCCAGAAGCTGTTCACCCCAGCTAGCCCATTGCCAAAAAATCGCCTCCGTCTCGCCGTACAGCGGAACGCGAGGTAGCAGCCCCTTTAGGTTCAGTGTGCTTTCCTTACGATAAACGGGATCGTGAAAAACCGCGTAAATATAGTTGAAAATGCTTTCCTTATCGATCGGCCGCTTCTTCTTTCCTCGGCCCGGCTGATAGTGCTTCCTGAACTGGGTAACCGCCCAATCAGTAATGTTATCGATACGTGTTCCGTCGTCCGAATAGAGCCAGCGAGGAAACATTTGAGTTGCCCTGGATGAATAGCCGGCATCCGGAAGCCGATTGACTGCATGCACGGTGAAGGGAATCTGCGGATGGACGCAAACCATCATCACGTGGTTTTCTCTATCGAGATTGGGACCAAAGCAGGCGAAATGGTGCTCAGTCAGTACGTCGTTGAAATTTCGATCTGCGTACAGATATACTTTTGAAAAAGGGCGCCAATAGGCATTCACAAGAAGCTTCTTGTTGAATGTCGAGCGACGTCCTTGCGCGAATCGCCGTTTAAGATCTCGACTCCATTTTATCGCATCGGGAAAGGAGTCATCGTTATCGCTCACGAGCCGATTGTACGCGTCGATCATGTATTTCGCTTTGCGAAGTTCCGTTTTTGGGTCGATATCATAAACCCAGTTATCTCGATTTGAAGAATTTCCCCAGCAAAACAATCGAAATACGGCGGAATTTGCTTTTCCAGATTTTACGTTTTTATCGCCCAAAACCAGCATCGAGTCCGAATACGCCTCTGAAATCCAGTTATTGTTTTCATCCGGCTTTATTTCATCGAACTCGATCGACGAAATGCGGGCGTTGTTAATAAATGCAAGTTTTTCTTCGGCGGTCTCAAATTCGGGACGTCGAAAATAGAATATCCGGCAATCCGATTTACTAGCCTTTTTTCCATCTTGCTGACGCTTGACAAAAAAGCTGATTGCCACTCCTGTTTGAATTCCAAAGACGTTATGCTTTGTGCCCGATAGCTTTGAGTTCGATCGTACGTCGCCACCCAAATCTACCACATGCGCCACGGAAAATTCTTTGGAGATAACCTTTCGAAAACCATCAAATGTACGGCTGTCAATGAAGCTTCGATTTGTTACGAACGCCAATATTCCATTGTGATCAAGCCGGTCGCTGGCCCAGCGGAAAAACCGAGCATACATATCATAAAGTTTGGTTTTTTGGGCTGTACTTTCAAATATATACGACTTTTTTATGCGAGAATCTATCTCGGGATATTCCCGATTCTTGTTTTTGTGATTCTCGTTTGCTTGGTTGGCATTATATGGAGGGTTTCCGATAATAACGCTAATCTTGCGAGAATTTTGGCGCTTGATGCGTTCCACGTTTTCTTCGCTGACGCTGCCAAACAAATCGGCTGTAGTGCCATGAGCCGCTGTATGCAATCCCACATTGTCGAGAGTATCCACAAAGCAAAGATTCTGGAATTCCTCGTATTCGTCCGTAATCGAAGCGTAGGTCGCCTCGATGTTCAGGTTAGCCACGTAGTACGGGAGAATCGCTACTTCGTTAGCGTGCAACTCTTCTTTGTATTTGTGACGGAGCTTGGAAGGTTGACCACGAAAATATTCGAGCAATTCACAAACGAAGGTTCCCGTCCCGGTGGCTGGATCTAAAATTTCAACATTCTTATCGATTAGATGGCGATCAAAATACTTTTCACAAAGCCAGTCCGTACCTTCGATCATAAAACGCACAATTTCGTTGGGCGTATACACGACGCCGAGGCGGTCAGCAGCCTTTTTGTTATATTCTTTATAGAAATTTTCGTAAATTACCTTTAGAAAATTTTGCTTTTCGTGGTGGCTGTTTATCTGAGCAGCTGCGGCACGTATTGCAGCATAGTACGCATCGAGCCCACGCAAAGTCTTTTTCTTAAGTCCGCCGGTAAAAAAAGTTTCCTCAAGTTTGTAGAGTTTTCGTGCTACGTTGTTGTCACGATGGAAATCACTGTCGAAAACCTTCGAGAAAATCTCTTCCGTTAAAATGTGCTGAATCAGCATTTCTCGAACATCCGCCTCGGTAAGATTTGGATTTATAGCCTCTTGAGCATGTTTCAAAAAGCTAGCAGACGCACTTCGAAATGCAGCGTTTTTAGTATATTGCGAGTCGATCATGTCCCGAAGTGCTTGCAGAACGGCTGGCAAATCAGATTTGAATTGCTTAACTGCCCTACGAAAATTGTCTATCTCCGGACGCTGATACGAAAAAAACAATTTAAGAAGCTTTTCTAAATCTTGCACATTGTCGACATCGCACCGCATTACTTCCTTGCGATTTTGAATTAATACCGCGCGCGTGCTATCTTCAAAAATTATATTATCCTGCGGATATCCGCGTTTGAATTTCAACGCTATCTCCGCATCCAAATCATCCTTCGAGTCTTTTGCTTCCCAGTAACCGAAAGGCACGCGCAATTCGTGCAGCAAGGCTCCGTCGACAAAGCGGACCTCTTTCGTCAGGCTGTCTATCTTGTATTCAGGGATAAACACGAGGTCCAGTTGCTTACCCCATCGTTTCAAAAGATCTTTGAACGCCTCACGAACGACAGTCTCTCGATGCGTGCCACCGACCTTTTTAAGGCGGTCTAGCTCAGCAAGGTAATGAGTTATCAGAATTTGGCTCACGCGTGTATCTTCCTTTCTTGAGCAGCAATTACACCATAGGGCGACGGTATCCCGCTAGGAGTCGGAGCATGATTTGCGCTCTTTGGGGCGTACGTGGTACGTAGGAGCGTGTGAAGGAGTGCTCGGTCGCGTGCTCCAAGCAGCTGCCATCGTGCGGTAACTCTATTAGCCGACGCTGGTCCGATGTCGCTAGCGCGGCACAGAGCGGTCATTGCGCGAGGCTATATCAGCGTCGCTTCATGGCCCGACAATCGCCTTACGCAACAGCAGGACGACTAGCTTTGGGCGCATGATATGCAACTGGCATAAACAACGACCCGGAGCGGTCGGTTTGATCTCCGGGAATCGGCCATTTAACCGAGCTTGGGACAAACTTGCCGACTGAGCCAACGGCCCAGGTTATGGCTCCATCGCATTATCCGATCCCTGAGCTCCCCCGCCCTTCGAATCCCCCAGCAGTCCCCGACGTACTCGCACTGCAAACGCGCTGAATGCCGGATTCCAGGGCACACCAGGGCGGTGAGCGATCTCGTAGACTGCGAATCCGCCGTTGCCCTTGCTATCCCCGATGGAGGCGATACGAACCGGAGCATGTGGTTCGTCGCCCTCGTTGAACGTGCAAGTGAGAAACCCACCACCCTTTAGCGCATCCCCAAGCCAAAAAAGTCGATGGCTCTCCAGAAGCCATGCGCCTGGAAAATTCTTCCCGAACGCATCCCGATGGGACTGAAGATAACCGTACAGCCAGAGCATTTCTAACGTTGACGGGAGGCGTCCCAACACGACCGGTTCCGGCACCACACCGCTTGGCCGGTTCAGTAATCCCAGTTCATACGAAACCTCGCGCGCAATAGACGACAGTGGTTCCATATAGATTCTTGGATCGTCCCCGGCAGGTGCCGACGAGATGAACCTCCAGGTTACTCCGCGAACTAGGTCGGTCAGTGTAGTGACACCATCGTCCTCTTTTACTCGATATGACTTCATTACCCACGACTCGTTTATCCGCGAGGCATCTGCATCGATCCCGCCTGACTGCACAATTGATACGATTCCAGACCTTGATTGGAGAATGGGATGAGATTCGCGCTTCAGGAGTGGCAGCATGCCGGTCTCCGCCAGATCCCTGTCGAATATCGCCGTGACGCGGAGATCGCCCCCGTTCGTTGCAACGTGTCGGCTTATCAGGAGTTGCGTCATTAAATGCGTCCAGGGAACCCTAAAACATTCTTCTCTCCCATCTAGCGTAGCGCTCACAAAAAGGTATTCAAGTATCGACCGATGTGCGAACTTGTAGTAGCCGTTGATATCACGATTCAGTAGGGACCGTGAGGTAAGCTTCCAGCTCTCGGCATCGTTGCCGTACGAGTCAGCGATGGCCCCAAGTTCTTCGGGACTAAGTCGATCCATTCCGCCGTTTTGTTGTTGCACGTAAAGTCGCACCGCGAGACTTTTTGAGATAGACAGGAGCGTTGTCTGGTCTATCCAATCGCTTTCCCGTTGCAGCCACTTATCCACCATATATTCGTACAGTTCAAAGAGTTCGCTTTTCGTTGTGTGATCTTTGACTAGGTCTGGCACAAGTGCGAGCAGCATTGGGCGCACTGACAGCTCAGGAATCGAGGCGACCATCTGCCTCGCGCGCGCGCGCGCGCGAAAGGTCGCCAACTTATACCAAGGAAAATGCGACTTGACATACTGTTCAATCTGCTCGGGCGAAAATGGAGCCAAATACAGTCGGCGCATCGGATACTCGCGCGCCTCGCCGGCCTTTCTAGGGCCGAGACGAATAATTCTGCTTCCAGCCGGAATATCATCATCATGCAGAAAAAATTGCGACCTGCATGTGACTATCACGTGTTGGAAGTTCTTTGCGCTTTCCATCAATTCAGCGAAGCGCGTTTCTTTGTCGCGAATCGCTACCGCGTCTTCGTCTAATGCGTCGAGAAACAGCATTGTCTCTTGAGGAAAAGGAATAGCCTTGATGACTTCAATGGCGTCAGCTCGTCCAAGGGGCACGATAGCTACCTTGCGAGTCTTTCTGAACTTTGCGTAGAAGTTGATGCAGAACGTCGTTTTCCCCATTCCTGAATCAGCGAGCAGAATGAGATGCAATCGCTCCCGCGCAGCGCTGGTTGCCTTGAGGATGGCATCGAGTAGCGGCCCTTGTACTGGAACGTTTCGAAGATCCGCTTCGTCCGAGGGATCGATCGAACTGGCATCCGGCCATACATAGCCGGTTATAGCATCGCGAACGTCGCTCTTTGAAAAAGACGCGACCCGCGTTTGTTCAAACATCTGAGCGACTACCTTGCCAGCTGCGATATCAGTGGAAAGCTTTCGGACGTAAAGTATGGCTTTCGCCACAGTGGCTATACCTGCGGCGGCGCCCATGAGCACCTTTGCAACTATCCGTATGTCGGCGTTTGTGGCAAGCCACGAAACGTCTTGCTTTATGGCCGCCAGTGCTGGGCCAGTAATGGTTGAGAGGTCGATCATTTATTTTCCTTTTTGGCCGCAGCAGCTGGTCGAGTTTACTTGTTTCGACCGGCGCTTGATTGCCGGCCTGTAGAGTCGGCGCGACAGAAGAACTCGATCACTTCGTGTATGGATCAGATGGCGATGCACGAGGATTTTGGCCCGAAAAAGTTTTGAACGCGACTGCACAATAACCTCGATCTCGCGGATCACGTGCTAACCGCGGCAACCGGTTTGATTTTCGACGATCTACGGCGGCGTCGATTGACCGTTGATTGGCCGATAGGCGGCAGTCGCGTCCAGTGCTGATGGCGGGCTTACTACGCTCCTTGGTCGCGTCGAATACTATCATTGCCCCCATGAGCGACGACGTTTCACTGACCGTCAGCGGTTCGACCGTCGCGGGTTGGAAAAGCGTCCGCATCACGCGCGGCATGGAGCGTATCCCGGCCGACTTCGATATCTCGATGACCGAGCGCTTTCCGGACACTACAACGGTCGTGGTGATGGAAGGCGACCCCTGCGTCGTGAAGATCGGCGCGGACGCGGTCATTACCGGCTACGTTGACCGGGTGACGGAAGCCGTGAGCGCGACAACGCATACGCTGTCCATTTCCGGACGCGGCAAATGCGAAGACCTCGTAGACTGCGCCGCACAATTCGATTCGTTCCAGTTCGTCAACATGGCGACCGCCGACATTGCGGCGCAGCTCGCGCAGCCGTTCGGCATCCACGTCAAGGCGCTGTCGCCTGGCACGCTGCACCCGCAGGTCTGTCTGAATGTCGGGGAATCACCGTATACCGCCATCGACCGTCTGTGCAAGCTCGCGCAGGTACTGTGTTACGAGGACGCGGACGGTGATCTGGTGATCGGGCCGCTATCGACCGGAGAAGCCGCAGGCGGCTTCGCGATGGGCATCAACGTCGAACAGGCCAGCTATGCGCGTGATATCTCGCAGCGTTTCAGCGTGTACCGCGTCTATCTGGTCGGTACCGGCATTTTCACGGATGCCGGTCAGCAACCGCTCGCCGAATACACGGTGGCCGATGACACGATGCCGCGTTTCCGACCGAAGGCGTTCATCGCGCAGAATGGGGACGCGGGCGCGGACGTCTCGAACGCGCACGCGCTGTGGGAGTGCAACCGGCGCATCGGGCGCGGCAATGTGGTGACCATCACGGCCACGTCATGGCGCGATAGCGACGGCGCGCTCTATGCGCCGAACACGCTGGCTGCGCTGTCATTGCCGCAACTCAAGGTGATCGACGGCGCGAAGTGGACGCTTGGTGAAGTGACCTACCGACGCGACACCAGCGGGACCGGCTGCGAAATCACGCTGATGCCCCCGGAAGCATTCCAGGGCGAACCGATCCTCTATCTGCCGTTGCCTGCGGACGCTGCTGCCGCACTCACGCAACGATAGCGTCAATCGTGGAACACCTGTTCTGGAGCCTCGTTCGCGCGCTCGGACGTGGACGCCTTACGCGGGTGGATGATGGCGGCGCGGTCCAGCTTGTACAGATGCAGCTATCCGCGAACGAGACACGCGACGGCACGCCGCGACTCGCGGAATACGGGTTCCAGTCGAATCCGCCAGCGGCGAGCGACGCGCTCGCGGTGTTTCTCGGTGGCGACCGCACCAACGGCGTCGTGATCGCGTGCGGCAACCAGCAGTACCGATTCCGCAATCTCGCACCGGGCGAGGTCTGCATCAGTGATGACAAGGGGCAATCGGTCTATCTGTCCGCAGCGGGGATCGTCGTCAACGGTGGCGGTCAACCTGTCACGATCACCAACGCGCCGCAGATCACCGCCGACGCGCCGCTGTTCCGCTGCACCGGGGATATCGAGGGCGACGGCAATATCACCTGTGCGGGCGACATGCGCGACAACAGCGCGACCAACCCGCACACCGCCGCCGGTTCGCGCGCCGTCTACAACTCGCATCATCATCCGGTGCCGGACGTGCAGCGCGGCAGCGACGCCGCAACCAGCGGCATACCGCAACCACAACTCTGATTTCCGCGCCGTGGGCGATATCTCGACCGTTTGGAATGTTCCGGACATGCGCGGCGACTGGATGCTTGCGGGCGCGTCCCTGCGATCCGGCGACGATCTACAGACCGCCGTGCTTATCAGCCTCTTCAGTGACCGGCTGGCATTGCCGAGCGACGAAATACCGGACGGCGACCGGCGCGGTTGGTGGGGCGACAGCGCCGACTACCCGATTGGCTCGCGCCTGTGGCTGCTCTCGCGGGTCAAGGGACCGCGCGATGGATCGGGCAACATCGCGCAGCGTGCCGGCGACTACGCGAGCGAGGCGCTGCAATGGATGCTCGATGACGGCGTGGTCGCGCGCTTCGACATTACGCCGCAGTGGATCACGCCCAACCGGCTCGACCTGGCGATTGTCGCGAGCCGCCGCGACGGCACGCGCGTCGCGATGAACTTCCCCAGGGTGTGGACGGGAACCTAGCCCCGACCGGTAGTCCCATTCTCAAGGCGCATGCCTTTCTCACGACCGACGCTGACGGCCCTGCGCAATCAGGTTGCGCAGGAACTGAATGCGAACCTGCCGGGTGCCGATGCCCTGTTGCGCTTCTCGAATCTGCGCGTGCTCGGCGACATTCAGGCCGGGCTCGCGCACATGCAGTACGGGTATCTCGACTGGATCGCATTGCAGGCTACGCCGTTCACGGCGACCGATGAATTTCTCGAGGCGTGGGGCGCGCTCAGGGGCGTGTTGCGCAAGAGCACGTCGCAGGCCTCGGGTCTTGTCACATTCACCGGCACCGAAGGCATACCGGTCAATACCGGAACGGGACTCAAGCGCAGCGACGGACTGCCCTATACGGTCACTGCGGCGGCTGCCGTCGAAGCCGGTAAGGTCACGGTGCCTGCAACCGCGAACCCGGACCCGGCAGGACTGGCAGGCCTGAACGGCGATTGCGCGGCCGGGACGCAATTCACGCTCGCCAGCGCGATTCCGGGTATCGATTCGACCGGCTTTGCCGCAACGGCATTCCGGGGCGGCGCGGACATTGAATCGAACGATGCCTACCGTGCGCGTGTCCTGTTCGTCTACCAGAACCCGCCGCAGGGTGGCGCAGCGAGCGACTATGTCGCTTGGGCGCTGGCCGTTCCGGGCGTGACGCGCGCGTGGTGTACGGGCAATGGCTACGGTGCCGGTACGGTCATCGTGTTCGTGATGCTCGATGAGGCGAACGCGCAGCATGACGGTTTCCCGCAGGGCAGAGACGGTGTCGCGTCAGCCGAGACAAGAGACACGCCCGCGACTGGCGACCAGCTCATCGTGGCGAATGCGATCTATCCATTGCGGCCCGTTACCGCGCTGGTGTATATCGTCGCGCCAATGGCGCACCCGGTCGATATCAGCATTCGCGGCGTCGCGCCCGACAGGCAGGACGAAGCGCTCGCGGCCATTGCCGCGCTCATGAAAAGTGAGGGCGAACCGGGCGGCTTCCTGATCCTCGCGCATCTGTGGTCGGCGATTGCCGCCGTGTCGGGCATCAATGATTTCCTCATTCTCTCGCCGACTGACGACGTGATGCTGCCGGCCGGTGCGCTGGCGGTGCCGGGCGTCATCACGTGGTCATGACATGATTCCGGCGCGCTATAGCCGCACGGACTATGCGACCGTATTGCGGCGGCTGCTGCCGCGTGGCCGTGTCTGGACGCGCGAGGACAGCGGCACGCAGGCCGCCGTGCTCGATGCGCTCGCGAACACACCCGCGACGCTCGATAGCGACGCGCTGACGCTGATCGCGGGCTCGTTCCCGGCAACCGCCGACGCGCTGCTACCCGAATGGAATGCGTCCCTCGCGCTGCCTGATCCATGCTTCGGGCCGTTCGACTCTGACGACGAGAACCGGCTGCAGATCGTCGCACGACTGATCGGCACAGGTGGGCAGTCCATCGACTATTTCAGGGCGCTCGCCGCGACGCTCGGCTACACGATCACGATCACGGAATTTGCCGTTCACCACGTCATGCGTGCAGTCACGGCACCGCTTGCCGACACCGACTGGGCGCATGGGTGGCTGGTTGATGTCATCAGCGCGCCGCCGCCGCGATGGAACACGGTCGCGGACCCCGTAGACAATCCGCTCTCCGCGTGGGGCACCTCGCCCACGCTCACCATGATCGAATGCCTGCTGCGTCGCTACGCGCCTGCACAGTCGGTCGTGGTGTTTTCCCATCACTGAAAGGAACCGACGTGGACCGCTATTGGGAAGCGAACAGCGCCGCCCAGGCGCCAGCCGTGCCCGTTGATAACGAGGGCGGCTTTCCGACAGACGGCAGTCTGTCTGCTGCGATTGCGCCGACGACACCGGGCGCCTGGTGGTTCCATTCGGTCACCGAAGAGCTACGCAATGCCATCGTCGCGCTCGGCGCATCGCCCGACCATACGAAGGTCGATCAACTCGCGCAGGCGCTGCTTGCGGCGCTCGCCCATCTCGCCGTTTCGATCAGATATGAAGACGTGATCGGGACGCCTGCACCGCTCGGATTTACGCCCGTTGAGCAAGGCGGCGGCGTCAGCCAGGGGGCGAACAAGGTTCATATCGGATGGCGAACCAACGGCAGCGGGCTGGGTGTCACGGTTGACCAGACCGACGAAGGCAACGTGGTCTTCGAGGCTGAGCTGCAGGGCAACGTCAGCAACCTGCAAAACAACATCAACAACGTGAACAACGCGGTGAACGATCTGCGGGGCCAGGTGGGCGGCGCATGGACACCGGCCAACCTGCAACCGCTCAGCGGAAACGGAATCGGGTGGGTGGCGTTCATCGTGCGTGCGGGCGATAGCAGCCAGTCCGCGCCGGAAGGTACGGTCGCAGCGCTGCCGGGGCGCCCCGGAACGTGGCTCAGCAGCGGCAATGCGTCCGCTGCGGGCGACTACTGGTGCGTCTGGACGAGGATCGCGTGATGGACATTGTTGCTGTCAGGAATCCCGCATGGGCCGACGCGGAACACACCGGCATTCGCTGCGAGGTCCACTTCGGGCGTTTCGACAATTTCATGCCATTCATCGCCATGCCGGACGATCCGCACGAGCACGGTCGCGACATTTTCGAGGCGTGCCTCGCGGGGGACTTTGGCGATATCGCCGACTTTGTACCGGGTGACGGGGAATGACATGGATCGCTACTGGCAGGCCAACGCGATCGGGAATGCGCCCGAAACACCCGCAGATAATCCGGGGGGCTTTCCGGCGAACGGCAATCCGGTTGCAGGCCTGACCGGAACCGTGCCCGGCGAATGGTGGTATCACGCGATCACCGAGGAACTGCGCAACGCCATTGTGGCGCTCGGAGGTACGCCCGACTTTACCCAGGTCAACCAGCTTGCGGATGTCCTCGTTGAGTCGTTCGCGAAAACGGTCAGTAAGATCACCGGCAGTCTTGCAACGGTTGCCACCACTGGCAGCTACCACGACCTGACGGATCAGCCGGATATTCCTGCGGCGCAGGTCAATGCCGACTGGAACGCGGAAACCGGTATTGCCGCGATACTCAACAGGCCGGTCATCCCGAAGCCGCAGGTCGGTTCGACCCTGCTTGCCGTCACCGTCTATTCGGTTGTCGCGCAAAGCGTCACGTTCTCGGCCGGTTCACCGGTCATCACATGCGAGTTCGACGCGCCTCTCACCGGATCGCCAGTAACTTTCAGCAGTACCGACGCGTTACCGGGCAGCATTGCGCCAGCCACGACCTATTTCGTGGTTCAGGTATCCGCCGACCAGAGCACATTCCAGATTTCCGGCACGCAGGGCGGCGCACCCATATCGATGACCGACGCGGGAACGGGTATTCACGCGATGGCCAACCCGCCGTGGCGCAAGTCGGACCATAACCCGGCCATCGTGGAAGCCAGCATTCAGGGCGCGGGCGGTTCAGGCGGCGTAGCGAACCGTACGTCGAATACGGGGACTGCCACGGGCGGAGGGGCTGGCGGTTATGCGTGGCTGCGTCGCCATGCGGAGAGCCTGCCCGACGAGCTTGAAACCGTCATTGGCGCGGGTGGCATCGTGCCGGACTCGGGCAACGCGGGCAGGCAGGGAGCGAATACGTATCTTGGCAGCCCGCTATCACCCGTTGCCTACGCGACCGGTGGCGCTGGCGGGTCGGGCTCGGCAACGATTGCCACGCTGCTCGGTGCGCCGGGTGGAACAGGCGTGAACGGCGACCTGAACGTGCGCGGTGAGGGTTCCCTGCCGGTTGTCAGCACCACGCTATCGAACTACACCCCAGGGGGGAAATCCATGTACGGCATTGGCGGTATGGGCGCCGCCTATGGTCCGTCCGGGGCGACGCCGGTCCGTGATGCCTCGGGTCGTGGGGCGGGCGGGGGTGGCGGACTTGGCAGTTCCGGGTCGTTCACGGCTGGCCGTGGCAGCGACGGACTGCTGGTCATACGTGAATACAGTTGATGAGGACACGGCGCGGTAGATGTCTACCTGTCGCGCAGGGGAATCCCATCATGCGACGCTTTGCACTGATCCTTCTCGTTCTCGCGGTCCCGATGCTCACGGCCTGCACCGTCATTTACATCGAAGGGAACGACAACACCGTGAGCGGCATTGAAGGTAATACAGGCACGATGAAAGTGCCCTCAAGCCTTCGCGACAGTGCACTATCCCAATAATCGCGAATTCTCCGGCATCCGCTTATAATCGGAATGCCGTCAAAACAGCGACGGATCAGGTTTAGCAGCCTGAAAAACGATGAACCCAGGGCCTGCCTATGCAGGCACCTGGCTGCTGCCGTTCGTCCTTCTATGGGCGGGCCGTGGCGGGGGAGCCGCAAGGCTCGCCGGTTCAGTTCATCGTTTCCGGTCTGCTAACCCTGCCAATGTGCCCGCTCACCACTTCCCTATGTGTCCGGGCGATCCTTCACGATAAACGGGACCGCGCATGACCAAACCCACCAGAAAGCAGCAATCTCCATCCCGCCCCCCTGTAGACGCTCTCCAGTATGAACAGCTCGCGCTGGCCGCCTTCCATCTTTGCGACCGGCAGGGGCAGCAACTCCGACATCTGATTTCACTTGCGACCTCGATGTTCAGGAGTCCTGCTGTGACTGTCGAGGAAAGACACGAACACCGCAATCTTCTGGAGCTAATGATCCAGATCGGCGAGGACTACCACGCGACCAACCGCTGCGATCAGGAACTGTTCACGGTGCTTGCGCTCGACGCCAAGGGGCTTCCTAACCGCCAACTGACACCGGCGGACGCAGCAGCGATTCTCGCTGACGCTGCGCAGGGCGCGAACGGGAAACTGGCGGCTATGGACGCTTCGCGGACAAAGCACTAACGGGCGTCGATCACTTACGGGAAAAGCGGCTCAATGCCGCTTTTTTTTGAATAGTGATACTGGAAAAATGCACCTTAAATTGAGACAGGCAGAGTAATTGTAAAAATCTGTCAAAACGGCGTTATCTCAATTTAAAGTCGTTGACCGTGTCGCGTTTTAGATGATTAATTCGTCGGGTGTGTTCTGGAAAAACAGCAGAGGTCAGATGGAACAACAGAAACAGGATGAAACCGGGAGCAAGGAAGAGTGCGGGCTTTGCCGTATCACCTATTCAATCTACTCAAACTTCCCGCCAATGCCGTCCGCAATGGCGCTGAACGCCGAAACCGGCGAATGGTTTCCATTCGATAGGCTGAAGTCGTATCGAACCGGTTACGAGATGGCAGAAGCCCTGGGCACCGCATGGGCGTGCGACTGTCGCGGACGCAAGGCAGCCCAAGAACAGGAGTCGAAGCGTCACACTCACGACGAGCAATACACACTCAAGGATCGCGACGGCAAGCCGCTCGTCAATGTGCGTTACCGGGTCGTTCTTGACGGCGAGCGGGTGAAAACGGGAATGACGGATGCACAAGGAAAAACCGAGCGTATCAGGACTATTTTTGCATCGACTTTGAGATTCTACGTTACAGGAACAATCAGGGATGAATGATTTTGATGACCGGAACAAATACGGGTTCAAGGCAAGTGAAGATGAAGAATGGATCGAGGTTCATTCTGGCGCCGTTACCAATACAAATCCCGGGTCAATGGTCCATGTCACAATCAATACGGCCCGCATCTGCCCGAACATAAGCAATAGAGAATTCAGAAAAGAGGTGATGCGCGCACGTGATATCGGTGTCGAGCTAGTCAAGAGGCGGATTGAGGGGCTGGCACGTTGGGACTCGAAAGAGCAGGATCGTGTGCAAACCTTCTTCGCGCGCGCGGATGAACCTACGAGAACGGTGCTTAGTGATGGTCTGCCGCGACTGCTTGCAGCAATGCAGGAACTGGTGCCTGAAAAAATCATTCGATGGGACAGTGAAACAGGCAAGGCGCTTTCATGTGACCTCAAGCCAAGTTCCAAATCTACTCAAGCCGCTGTGTGCAAGCCCGATTCAGAAAAACGGATTATCGTTATTCATGAAGCGTTCTGCGCGAGCCCGTTTGGCAGGCTGGCGATCGGTTGTAAGATAAAAACGATAATCCACGAATGTAGCCACTTCACCGACACGTTTAATTCGGAAGACTCCGTGTATGTCGATTCGGAAGCTGGGGCGCGGATATGGGCGCAGAATCATCCAGATGAGGCGATTGTAAACGCTGACAGTATCACTGGATATATAGCAACCTTCGATAAAGAAATAAAATAATGAATAACAAAATGAAATCTTGGTGTCGTGCATTGGTTGCTGCTCTCGCCTTAACCGCCTGGTTTTGTGAGTCGGCGTATGCTAACCGCTCGCAGGAAATCGTTCGGAAGCCAGCAGGAACATGCCGATTCCTTGAAAGCGTTGAACTGGAGTTGCCATTCAATACTACGGAGCTTTCGAAGGAACAGCGGCAGACAATTAAAACGGCTTTCGAACGGACAAAGGAATGGCCCAAGGTAGAGATTCAGGCATTTATAACTGCTGGCGCCTATACTGGCGAACGCGATCTGGAAACGTTAAAGGAGCATCGCGGCAAACTGGTGAAAGCATATCTGACGGGACTAGGTATCAGAAGCAAAGACATCTATATTGGGACTAAAACTATGACGGATTTCTTTGTGGTGAAGCGGCCTGACGGCGAACTTGCTGTCCAGGCAATCTATATCGAATTAACTCCCATCTGCGGGGGTAGTTGCCAATGGATGTGCGATGCAGCCTTGGAATAGCATAAAATTAATTCGGAATCGTGGCACCGCGCACTATTCGCGGCGCTAATCCAATCCGTATGCATACGAACAGGGCCCCGCTTCAGCGGGGCTCTTTCATGCGAAAAGGCCCGCGCCGTAGCGGGCCTTTCCTGCGTTACGCGTGCATCCAACGATTAACGCCATGAGGCACGCCATCACGATGCCACTTGCGCCGTTCTGCTGCGATCTTCTCCAGCAGTTGCAACACCGCTTCGCGGTTGCCGGTTTTATCCGCCTGTTCCATGGCAGCCGTGTATTGATCAGGCGTCGGCTCGACGCCATCACAGCACCGGTTCACCACCACCGTCAGCGCATCCATCGGCGGGCCGGCATACCGGGCACGCAACGACGATAGCGCGTCAGGCAAGAGTCCCGTCAGGTCGTCGGTCTGCAACACGGCGGCGCTGATTTTCAGCACAGGTTCCATCCACGCCAGCAATTCTGACGAATGCTGCTTTCGCACTTCGAGCGAGCGAAGATTGTCATAGCAGCGCTTCCTGTTGTTATGGTCGAACGTGGCGGGCGCGAAACGATACGTGAACTCGGTTCGCGTCCATCCGAGGTATTCACGCACATACGAGACATTTGCACCAAGCCTCATTTCCCTACCTCCAAAAGGCAAAAAAAAACCCGCACACAAATGGGCGGGCATTACCACACACGTCGCAGTCCGAGGATGGGACCGCGACGCTTTACAACGCGATGCTATCCATCCAGGGTGGCTGCGGACGCGCGCGGGCGCTGCGCACCAGTCAGCACATTTCTCACTTCCGTTCTGCACCGGTATGTACAGGAACGAAGCGGTCTTATGCTTGTGCCTGCAACTGAATCTCGCTTTTCCATCGATTTTTCTCCGGCGTTACGGGTGCGCGCGATGCGCGTTATCGTTACGAGCCGCACGGGGTTCTGTTCGATGCGCAGAAGCGCCGGGCCGCGATGTATTTTCGAATTCAAGACCTCGGGGGCGCAGCAGCTGCACGGGCTTGCAGGAAAGGACAAGCGCCAGTGTCTTCCGGGTCCGGTCGCGCAGCACGGATAACGCTTCCATACCCTTGAAGGTCTTGGATGTACAGCCGAAGGCTTTGGCGCACTGGTCGATCGTCATGCGCCGGTACATTCGCCAGGCGGTAATCGGGGATCTGCCATCGATCAGGTACGCCATCACGGCGTCGGGATACTCAGTGTCGTCGGGTGCAAATTGGGCCACATGGCCTTTTGGGGCAGGCACGGACTGGTAGGGTTTGGTGCAGGAGCCAGGTTGCGGGGTCAACTGCCCGGTCGTGCAGTCGTACACGTCCGCGAAGCGCTTCAGTGTCTCGACGCTGGGCACGTTATAGCCGCGTTCGTGCCAGAGAACCGTGTCGCGGGAGAGGCCCGCGAGTTCAGCCGCCTCAACGGGCGTCAGGTCCCGATAGAGTCTCCACGCCCGCAGGTTGTAGTTGCCTTGCTCGATCAGTCGCGCAACCTCATCAGGAATCGGCTCGACAAATACACGCGGAAAGAATATCTGCTGCTTCGCGGGGCGGCGGGGCGTCAGGGAGGCCGGTTCTTCCTGGCAGGACACCGCAAGAGCGCCTGATGACGTTTCCGACACCGTGGGGAACTCGACAACTCGCGTTGCCTGCTGCATCAGCCGTTCTTCCGGCGTCAGAAACAGCCGTTCGGCGCGTTCACGTTTTGTCCGCGGTTCGGGGAGCGTGGGCCGGAACGGCGCATCGACCGGGACCGCAACATCGGGTACGCCTGCCAGCCCCGCGAGCGAACTGCGATAAGCGCGGCGTGGTGTTTTTTCTTCCAAAGCTATCGCCTGTGCGCGTAGCGCGGCGTTCCTGAGTTCCACAAACTGGTCAAACAACCATATCGGCATTTCAACCCGCAGTCGTTTCCCTTCGTGATCGGTTATGAACTGGCAGGAAGACAGATCAAACCCGTAATTCATTTGTAACCCCCGGAAGAATAGCGCGGTCATCCGGGCCGCGCGCGTTACCCATTCGGCTCGGCCTTACGCGTAAGCGTGTGCATCCGGTCTTCCCATGCGCGCGCGTCATCGACGGTAATGACCACCTTGCGACCTATGCGAACCTCGCAAGGCCCCCGTCCTGTGTGTCGTAGCCGGTAATAGAAGGACCGGCTCAGGTGATAGGCGCCGCAAAACTCGTCAATCGTGAAAACTCGACGCGAATCCGTTTCAACGACAGCCGGTTTGAAATTGGACAATGCGCCGGTAGCCGCAGGAAGGGATGCCGGGTCACTCTCCTCTTGCATGACATTTCTCCACTGTTGGTGGGAATATTGAAACACCGCTCCAGCAACGTATTTATAAGTGTCAGTGGATGCCTGTGGATAAGTGCGTTTTTCTATCGTCAGACGGGAGCCGATTGTTTCCTTAGACATAAAAAAACGCGCGCCGTTGGGGCGTGCGTCTGGTTATGCAGAAAGCATAACGAAAGTGCCTGCGAGGTCGTCCGTTCAGGTTAGGGGCGTGATGCGGGCACGGGGGCGACCCCGCTGCGGCACGCTATGGAGCCATACAATCTGTCTCGTGGTGCCAAATCCTGCCCCCGCAACCAAAGCATTGTTGAAAGCCCGCATCGCGCAAGCCATGCGGGCTTTTTGACTTTCAGCGCTTCGTTTGCTTGTCGCAGCTCGCGGCAGTATGCGTCACTGCCCTCCAATCGCCCACTCCACCGCCGCCTGCGCATGCAACGCGGTGGTATCGAACACAGGCAGCACCGAATCTTCCGGCTTGATCAGCAGCGTAATCTCCGTGCAACCGAGTATCACCGCCTGCGCGCCACGCGCAGCCAGATGCTCGATCACGCGTTGATAGACCTTGCGCGACGCGTCCTCCACGTTACCGTGGCAAAGCTCGTCGTAAATGATGCGGTGCACGTCCGAGCGTTCGTCGTCGTCAGGCACGAGCGTCTCGAGTCCATAACGCTCGCGCAGCCGGCCCGTATAGAACGTCTGCTCCATCGTATAGCGCGTGCCGAGCAGGCCCACGCGTTCGACGCCCGCCGCGCGCAGCGCCGCGCCGGTCGGATCGGCGATGTGCAGGAACGGCACCGTGATCGCCTGCTCGATCGATTCGCACACGCGATGCATCGTGTTCGTCGCGAGGATCACGAGCTCGGCGCCGCCGCGTTCGAGTTGGCGCGCGGCGTCGGCGATCTGCTCGCCGAGCGCGTGCCAGTCGCCGGCGCGCTGGTTCGCTTCGATCGACGCGAAATCGACGGTCAGCAGCAGACTGCGCGCATTGTGATGACCGCCGAGCCGCGCCTTCGCGTGGCGGTTCAGCAGCCGGTAGTACTCGGTGGACGACTCCCAGCTCATTCCGCCGATCACGCCGATCGTTTTCATCTATACGCTCCGTCAATGCATGGTCGAAAACGGCGAGTATAGGCGCGTCGCATCGCGCGAGGCCGGTACGGATTGCGGCCCGCGCGCCGGTACGCATCGGCGTTACGCATTTTTCTGGCGCCGATAGAATCGTAGCGAGTCCGAACGCGATCAACCGGAGCGATACATGGATCTGATCATCCGCCGCGCGACGCTGCCACGCAGCGCCGCCCAGCTGTCCCCGCATCACCCGCACCCAGTCGACATCGGCATCGACGCGGGCCGCATCGTCGCGGTCGAGCCGAACCTGGCCGCCAGCGCGCGCGACGAAATCGACGCGGCCGGTTCGCTCGTGACGCCGCCGTTCGTCGATCCGCATTTCCATATGGATGCGACGCTGTCGTACGGTTTGCCACGCGTGAACGCGTCGGGCACGCTGCTCGAAGGCATCGCGCTATGGGGCGAGCTGAAGCCTGAGCTCACGCAGCACGCTCTGATCGAGCGCGCGATGCAGTACTGCGACTGGGCCGTCGCGCGCGGCCTGCTCGCGATCCGCAGCCACGTCGATGTGTGCGATCCGCGTCTGCTAGCGGTCGAGGCACTGCTCGAAGTCAAGCGCCGGATCGCGCCGTATCTGGATCTGCAACTGGTTGCCTTCCCGCAGGACGGTCTGCTGCGCAGCGCCGGTGCGTTCGACAATCTGAAGCGCGCGATCGGCATGGGCGTCGACGTGGTCGGCGGCATTCCGCATTTCGAGCGCACGATGGCCGACGGCGCCGAGTCGGTGCGCATGCTGTGCGAGTACGCGGCCGAACAGGGCCTGCGCGTCGACATGCATTGCGACGAATCGGATGATCCGCTGTCGCGCCACATCGAAACGCTCGCGGCCGAAACGCATCGGCTCGGCTTGCACGGACGCGTCACCGGTTCGCACCTGACGTCGATGCATTCAATGGACAACTACTACGTGAGCAAGCTGTTGCCGCTGATGCGCGAGTCGGGCGTCGCGGCGATCGCCAATCCGCTCATTAACATCACGTTGCAAGGCCGCAGCGACACGTACCCGAAACGGCGCGGCATGACGCGCGTGCCGGAGATGCTGGCCGCGGGCATCACGGTCGCATTCGGCCACGACTGCGTGATGGACCCGTGGTACAGCCTCGGGTCGGCCGATATGCTCGAAGTCGCGCAAATGGGCTTGCATGTTGCGCAGATGACCAGTGTCGACGGCATGCACGCCTGTTTCGACGCGGTGACCGTGAACGCGGCGCGCATTCTCGGTCTGGAAGACTATGGCCTCGCGCCCGGATGCGCGGCCAGTCTCGTCGTGCTCGATGCGCGCGACGAACTCGAGGCGATCCGTCTGCGCGCCGCGCGGCTCGTGGTGGTGAGCCGGGGCAGGGTGGTCAGCCGCGCGCCGGCCGCGCGGGCGTCGTTATCGCTTGAAGGGCGGCCGGGCCAGGTCGATTTCAAGCTGCATCGCGCGTAGCCGGGCATCTCGCGCATCAATGAAAAACCGGCGGCCTGCTTGCGCAGACCGCCGGTTTTTCTATCGGCATCGCTCAGTGCGCGGCACCCGGCGCCATGCCGTTATGCCGCAGCAGCGCATCGATATTCGGCTCGCGGCCGCGGAACGCCTTGAACGATTCCATCGCCGGACGGCTGCCGCCCACTTCGAGAATCTCGCGACGATAGCGCATCCCGGTCGACTGATCGAGCACGCTGCCTGCCGCTTGCGCGGCTTCCTCGAACGCAGCATACGCATCGGCCGACAGCACTTCCGCCCACTTGTAGCTGTAGTAGCCGGCTGCGTAACCGCCCGCGAAAATATGGCTGAACGTATTCGGCCAACGCGAGAACGGCGCTTGCGGCACGACGTGGAAGCGCTCGTTGATTTCGCGCGCGAGTTCGTTGGCGCTCTTCGCGCCGTTCGCATCGAAGCCGGTATGCAGTTGCATGTCGAACATCGAGAACACGATCTGCCGCAGCGTGCCGAGGCCGCTCTGAAAGTTCTTCGCGGCGAGCATCTTGTCGAACAGCTCGCGCGGCAGCGGCTTCGCGGTATCGACGTGCGAGGTCATGTCGGACAACACGTCCCATTCCCAGCAGAAGTTCTCCATGAACTGCGACGGCAGTTCGACCGCATCCCATTCGACGCCATTGATGCCCGACACGCCGAGCTCATCGACGCGCGTGAGCATGTGATGCAGCCCGTGGCCGAATTCGTGAAACAGCGTGATCACTTCGTCATGCGTGAAGCAGGCGGGCTTGCCGCCGACCGGCGCCGAGAAATTACAGGTCAGATACGCGACCGGCGTTTGCACCGCGCCATGCGCGAGCTTGTGACGGCCACGCGCGTCGTCCATCCAGGCGCCGCCGCGCTTGCCTTCGCGTGCATATAGGTCGAGATAGAACTGCGCGACCAGGCCGCCGTCCTGATTCTCGACGCGGAAGAAGCGCACGTCGGGATGCCAGACCGCCGCTTCGTCGCGGCGGATGCGCACGCCGAACAGCGTCTCGGTGACCTTGAACAGACCCGTGAACACGGCGTCTTCCGGGAAGTACTGCTTCACTTCGTTTTCCGAGAACGAATAGCGCTTCTGGCGCAGACGCTCGGCGGCGAACGTCATGTCCCACGGTTGCAGATCGGTCATGCCGAGTTCGCTCGCGGCAAATTCGCGCAACTCTTTCCAGTCCTGCTCCGCGTGCGGACGCGCACGCGTCGCCAGGTCTTCGAGGAACGCCATCACTTGCGCCGGCGATTCGGCCATCTTCGGTGCGAGCGACACTTCGGCGAAGTTGCCGTAGCCGAGCATCTGCGCTTCTTCGGCGCGCAGCTTCAGCTCGTCGGCGAGCACCTGGGTGTTGTCCCACTCAGGCTTGCCGTTGCCGTATTGCGCACCGAGTTCGGAGGCGCGCGTCACGTACGCGCGATACATCGTTTCACGCATCGGACGGTTTTCCGAGTACTGCATGACCGGGAAATACGACGGGAAGTGCAGCGTGAACTTGTAGCCGGTCTTGCCATCACGCTCGGCGGCTTCCTTCGCGGCCTCGATCACGTCTTCGGGCAGCCCCGCGAGTTGCGCGTCGTTGCCCGCATCGACGATGTACGCATACGCGTTGGTCGCATCGAGCACGTGATCCGAAAACGCCTTCGACAGCGCGGCCTGGCGCTCCTGCAATTCGGCGAACCGCGGCTTCTGGTGTTCCGGCAACTCGGCGCCGGACAGGCGGAAGTCACGCAGCGCGTTGCTGAGGATCTTCTTGCGTTCGTCGTTCAACGACGCGAATTCGTTGCTCGCGTTCAGCGCCTTGTACTTCTCGTAGAGCGCGAGATTCTGGCCGACGCTCGACCAGAACTCGGTCACGCGCGGCAGGTTGTCGCCGTACACGGCACGCAGCTCGGGCGTATCCGCGACGGCGTTCAGATGGCCGATCACGCTCCACGCGCGCGACAGCGGTTCGGTGGCGCGCTCGACCGGTTCGACGACGTCGGCCCACGACGCGGGCGTGACCGGCAGCGCGGCACGCTCGACGGCGGCCGCCGCGTCGGCGAGCAGCACGTCGAGAGCGGGCGTCACGTGTTCGGGTCGGATGGAGCCAAAACGCGGCAGATCGGAAAAATCGAGGAGCGGATTGTCTTGATGCGTGGCGGTAGTGGACATAAGGCTTCCTGTCTGACGCGGGTGAAGGGGGCGGTGCGGCGGCGCTTGCGCGTGCCGTCTGGTGGTGGCTCGCTCGACGCTCGCGCAGGGCGCGTGGCGGCACCGGGTGTTGAGAATTATTGGGGCGGGGGACGCCGATTCCAATCCATCGGCTGACAAATTAACAGATGTTGCGATGCGTTGGGCGGTTCGGGCGGTCAGGGTCGCAGGGGGGCTGCGAGCCGTTCGCGAGCGGGTTGCTGCGCGACACCGTACGGTGCGATCCGCTGCTGTGCATGCGCTGTTCTGTCCGGCCTTGGTGTATGGCGTGTTATCGATCGGCACGACGCCGTTGATGCGGCGCTGCTTGCCGCGCTCGTGCACCGCACGGCGGCGGCGGGGTATCGGGTGACGCGGTAACGACGCGGTGTTTCGGCGAGACGGCGGCGAGCGTGCTCGCCGCCCGGCGATTACGCGTTTGCCGCGTCCGCCTCGCGCTCGGCCGCTTCGATCGTGTTGACGAGCAGCATCGTGATCGTCATCGGGCCGACGCCGCCCGGCACCGGCGTGATATGGCCGGCCACTTCCTTGACGCCCGCGAAGTCGACGTCGCCGCACAGCTTGCCGGCATCGTCGCGATTCATGCCGATGTCGATCACGGTCGCGCCCGGCTTCACCATGTCCGCGGTCAGGAGGTTGCGCAGGCCGGTCGCGGCGACCACGACGTCGGCGTTGCGCGTGTGCGCGGCCAGATCGCGCGTCTTGCTGTGGCAGATCGTGACGGTCGCGCCCGCTTCGAGCAGCAGCAGCGCCATCGGCTTGCCGACGATGTTCGAACGGCCGATCACCACGGCGTTCGCGCCCTTCAGATCGATGCCGTAGGCCTCGAACATCTTCATCACCCCATACGGCGTGCACGGACGGAACAGCGGCTGGCCCGTCAGCAGCGCGCCCGCATTGGCGACGTGGAAACCATCGACATCCTTCTCGGGCGCGATCGCCTCGATCACCTTGTGGCTGTCGATGTGCTTCGGCAGCGGCAGCTGCACGAGAATGCCGTGGATGGCGGGATCGCGGTTCAGCTCGTCGAT
Organism: Paraburkholderia sp. WC7.3g; assembly: GCF_050436345.1. Lineage (NCBI taxonomy): Bacteria > Pseudomonadati > Pseudomonadota > Betaproteobacteria > Burkholderiales > Burkholderiaceae > Paraburkholderia > Paraburkholderia sp. WC7.3g. Next base: position 3,064,169 of record NZ_JBNDMA010000002.1, on the reverse strand, counting down.
GCGCGCGAGCAGTTCGACTTCGGGCAGATCGGCCGGATAACGGTCGAACGACGAGCCGAGGCCGTTGTCGTGGCAGGCCTTCACCTTGTTGCGCACATACACTTCGCTGGCCGGATTGTCGCCGACCAGAATCACGGCGAGGCCCGGCTGATGGCCGCGGGCGGTCAGGGCGGCGGCGCGCGCCGCGACGGCGGCGCGCAGGGTCTTGGAGAGGGCGAGGCCGTCGATCAGTTTGGCAGTCATGGTCGGTCGAACGTTGGGTCGAGATTGGATCGGGAATCGGGTCGGGGCAGGCGATTTGGCAGGCGGGTCGAAGCGCTCGCGCGGAGGGGCGCGCGACGGTGTGCTTCGGCTGGTTGACGCAGCCCGGTCGCGGTGCGACGGGCGCGCTGCCGGTTCGGTCAAGGCGCCGCTTTAAAGTCCGACATTATACCGGCGCGGGGGACGCGCTTCCGCAGCGGATTCGGGGTGCGCGGCACGCGTGCGAAACCGTACGGGATGTGACGGATGGGCTCGCGTGACGGCGAGAAAGCGCCACGCGACCGGGTCGGGTCGGCCGATCGCACGCCGGAACCCAGCGTCGCTCGGGCCGTCGCGGACCGGTCAAACAAAACGGCCCTTCGAATCAGGGCCGCCCGTGTCGCTGTTACTGCGCCGTTTGCGGCTTGTTCGACAGCGCGAGTCGCAGCAGATCGGCGACCGTGTTGACGTTCAGTTTTTCCATGATGTTCGCGCGATGCGCTTCGACCGTCTTGATGCTGATGCCGAGGTCGTCGGCGATCTGCTTGTTCAGGCGGCCGGCGATGATCCGCTCGAGCACCTGATGCTCACGCGCGGTCAGCTTGCCCAGGCGCTCGGCCGCGGCGCGCTGCTGCTGCACGCTGGTGCTTTCGCTGCGCGCCTTGTTGAGCATGCGCTCGACGAGCTTGCGCAGTTCGGCTTCGTCGAACGGCTTTTCGATGAAGTCCATCGCGCCTTTTTTCATTGTCGACACCGCCATCGGCACATCGCCGTGGCCCGTTACGAAGATGATCGGCAGCGACGCGTTGTCGGCGATCAGGCGTTCCTGCAACTCGAGCCCGCTCATGCCGGACATTCGAACGTCGAGGATCAGACATGCGATCTGGCCCGGATGCTGATGCGGCTGCCATGCGTCGAGAAACTGCTCGGAGCTCGAGAAGCATTGAACGCGGTAGCCGTTCGCCTCCAGCAGCCAGCGCAGCGAATCTCGCACCGCCTCGTCGTCGTCGACGACAAAGACGGTTTCCTGTGTGGTGACTGGGCTGTTCATAGCTCTCCCGTAACGGTTTGTGGTGTCGGTGCCTCGGACCCGCCGTTGCTCGGACCGTCAGGCTCTCCAATAGGCAAACTGCAATGGAACGTGGCGCCCGTGATGTGGCCATCGGATTCGACGTTGTTGACCACCCACAGACGGCCGCGGTGCGATTCGATAATCGAACGGCAAATGTTCAGCCCCATGCCCATGCCATCGGACTTGGTGCTGTAAAACGGTTCGAACAGACGCTCGGCGGTCGCTTCGTCGACGCCCGGCCCCTGGTCGACGACGCTGATGCAGACGAAGCCGCTCTCCAGCCGCACGACCACCCGGATGACCGGATCGACCGCGTTCGGGCGCGCTTCGGCCATCGCCTCGACGCCGTTCTTCAGCAGGTTCACCAGCACCTGCTCGATCAGCACCGGGTCGACGTAGATCACCGGCAGGCGTGAGCGAAGATCGGTGACGATACGAATGCGGCGCTTTCTCGCCTCGATTTCGGCGAGGCCCACCGCATCCGCGACGATGTCCGCGACGCGCGTGGCCTGGCGCTTCGGCTCGCTGCGCTTCACGAACTCGCGGATGCGCTTGATGATCATGCCGGCGCGCACCGCCTGCTGCGCGGTCTTTTCGAGCACCGGCAGCAGATTGTCGGGCGTCGTCCGACCGGATTTAACCAGTGCGACGGTTCCGGAGCAATAGTTATTGATCGCGGCGAGCGGCTGATTCAGTTCGTGCGCGAGCGACGAGGCCATTTCGCCCATCGTCATCAGACGGCTCGTGAACTGCAGTTTCTCGTCCTGCTGGCGCGCCAGTTCCTGAGCGCGCTTGCGAGTCGTGATGTCGGTCGCGATCTGCATCTGCGCGAGATGGCCATCGACCCACTGGATGTACTGGCGTCGCACCTCGAACCACTTCTGGATGCCCGCGATGTAGATTTCCTGCGCGTCGGCGGTGCTTTCGGTCAGCGCGGCGGCGGGCAGGCCGACGAAGGTGTCGACCATGTCGATCGAATCGGACGACGCCTGCGAGCTGTCGAAGCCGCCGCCCGCGAGTTCGAGGTGGCCGTCCGGGCGGATGCCGAACAGATGCCGGTAGTAGCGGTTCGCGAACAGCAGCTCGGCTTCGTCGGCGGCGAGCACGGACACTGCGGCATCGAGGCTTTCGAGCACGGTCGTGAAGCGTTCGTGGGCGGCGGCGAGCTCTTCGCGCGCTCGCTTCGGCTCGGTGATGTCGGTCATCGACGACATCCAGCCGGTCTGGCGGCCCGAGCTGTCGATCAGCGGCGACACGTAGAGCCGCGCGTGGAACGTCGAGCTGTCCTTGCGCCGCACGCGCAGCTCGAAGCCGGACGAGGGCGCCTTGCCACGCAGCGTCATGTCGAGCTGGCGCTGCATTTCGGGGTAAGCGTCGCGCGGCCAGTAGGCGAACGGCGCGCTCTTGCCGACGAGATCGCTTTCGTCCCAGCCGGTCATGCGGCAGAACGCCGGGTTCACGTGCGTGATGCGGCCGTGCATGTCGAGCACGCGCATGCCGATCAGCACCGAGTTTTCCATCGCGCGGCGGAAGAACGCTTCCGCGTAAAGCGCCTGCTGCGCCTCGAAGCGCTGGCGCGTGTGCTTCCACAGACTCCACAGGCTCCACAGCACGAAGCAGGACAGGCCGGCGACCAGCCACACCAGCGTGTTGTTCGTGAAGTTGGTGATCTGCGGGAACGCGTACACGCGCACCGAGATGCCCTGGCCCGGCGGGTCGAGCGGCAGATCGTAGAACATGTCGCGCGGCAGGCGCGGGCGGGTCGACGTGGTGGTCAACTCGCGGTTGTTCACGTCGATGATCGAGATCTTGTACTTCGCCGACAGCTCGGGCGGGATGTCGCGCTTCAGAATGCCTTCCACCGAGAACACCGCGGCGACAGTGCCGAGGAAATCGCGGTCGCGGAAGATCGGCGTCTGCAGCGTGATGAAGCCGTTGCCGAGGTCGTCGTAGATGAGCGGCGAGTACACCTGCCGGCGCGTGTTGCGCGCTTCGGCGAAACCGGCTTTGACCGCTTCGTCCATCTGCGCGTCGTTCGGACGCGCGAGCCGCTGGCCGAGCACCGGCGGCGCGGCGTTGGGCCAGCGCGGCTGCTGCAGGCCGGTATACCAGTTCATGTAGAGGATCTCGGGATGCCCCTGCATGATGTCGGTGGTGGTCACCTGAAAAGAATGCTCGTCGGCATGGCCGGCGGCGAGGTCGCGCGCGAGCGCCTGGATCTGCTCCTGCGCGCCTGTCATCGACAGGCGGATCTGCTGCTGCGCCCACGCGACGTTGCGGTACAGCGTGTCTTCCTGCTGTTGCTGCTCGCGCCGGTTCAGACTCCAAAGAATCAGGCTCATGACGACCAGGAATACCAGGATCGACAGGAGCGGCGTCAGCAAATAGGAATTGGACCACCAGGGTCCGTGGTGCCAGCGCGGGGACGGCGACGAATCCGCCGGCGAACCCGCGGTGCGCGCCGAGCGAGAGAAAAGCCGTTCGGTCAACATGCGTGGCATTGTAGCTCAGCACGTCCCCGACAAATGACGCAAAAAAGCGCGGAAAGTGCAGTTATTCGGCGCAAACTAGCCGGCGGATCAGTCGAACGGCAGTCAAACCAGGTTGCGTTGCAACAATTTTCCGCATTATGAGAATTGATCTCGTAATTTGAAAATTTGGTTGCGCTGACGTCGGGACCCTTATTACAATCGGCCGGAGCTGCCGCGGCCGTTCCTGCGTCCGCGTCGTCTGTTCAAAGTGCGTTCCCCATACCCAGGAGACGAGCATGTCCGCTGTACCCGACGAAGTCATGAAATATGTCGCCGCCGAAAAAGACGACGATCCCCAGGAAACCGGCGAATGGCTGGAAGCGCTGGATGGCGTGATTTCTGCTGTAGGCCCCGACCGTGCCCACTACCTGATCGAAAAACAGATCGAGTTCGCACGCGTGCACGGCGAACATCTGCCGTTCTCGGCCAACACCCCGTACATCAACACGATTCCGGTCGCGCGCCAGGCCAAGAACCCCGGCGACCAGGACATCGAACACCGCATCCGCTCGTACACCCGCTGGAACGCGATGGCGATGGTGCTGCGCGCCGGCAAGGAAACCAACGTCGGCGGCCACATCGCGTCGTTCGCGTCGGCTGCCACGCTGTACGACGTCGGCTACAACCACTTCTGGCACGCGCCGTCGGCCGAGCACGGCGGTGACCTCGTGTTCGTGCAGGGCCACTCGTCGCCGGGCGTCTACTCGCGCGCGTTCCTGCTCGGCCGCCTGACCGACAAGCAGCTCGACAACTTCCGTCAGGAAGTCGGCGGCGAGGGCATCTCGTCGTATCCGCATCCGTGGCTGATGCCGGACTTCTGGCAATTCCCGACCGTCTCGATGGGCTTGGGCCCGATCATGGCGATCTACCAGGCGCGCTTCATGAAGTACCTGCAGGCGCGCGGCATCGCGAAGACCGACGGTCGCAAGGTCTGGGCTTTCCTCGGCGACGGCGAAACGGATGAGCCGGAATCGCTCGGCGCGATCGGCATGGCCGGCCGCGAGCGTCTGGACAACCTCGTGTTCGTGATCAACTGCAACCTGCAGCGTCTGGACGGTCCGGTGCGCGGTAACGGCAAGATCATCCAGGAACTCGAAAGCGAATTCCGCGGCGCGGGATGGAACGTCATCAAGGTCATCTGGGGCAGCCGCTGGGACGCGCTGTTCGCGCGCGACCGGTCGGGCGTGCTGATGCGTCGCATGATGGAAGTGGTCGACGGCGAGTACCAGACGTACAAGTCGGAGTCGGGCGCGTTCGTGCGCGAGCACTTCTTCAACACGCCGGAGCTGAAGGCGCTGGTCGCCGACTGGTCCGACGACGACATCTGGAATCTGAACCGCGGCGGCCATGATCCGCACAAGATCTACGCGGCGTTCACGGAAGCGTCGAATTCGAAGGGCCAGCCGACCGTCATCCTCGCGAAGACGATCAAGGGCTACGGCATGGGCGAAGCCGGCCAGGCGATGAACATCACCCACCAGCAGAAGAAGATGCAGGTGGAGCAGCTGAAGGAATTCCGCGACCAGTTCCGTCTGCCGATCACGGACGAGCAGATCGTCGACGTGCCGTACCTGACGTTCGAGGAAGGCTCGAAGGAACTCGAATACATGCGCCAGAAGCGCATGGACCTGGGTGGCTATCTGCCGGCGCGTCGTCAGAAGGCCGAGTCGCTGCCGGTGCCGGAACTGTCGGCATTCGAGCCGCTGCTCAAAGGCACGGGCGCAGGCCGCGAGATCTCCACGACGATGGCGTTCGTGCGGATCCTGAACATCCTGCTGAAGGACAAGACGCTCGGCAAGCGCGTCGTGCCGATCGTGCCGGATGAATCGCGTACGTTCGGGATGGAAGGTCTGTTCCGTCAGATCGGCATCTGGAATCAGGACGGCCAGAAGTACGTGCCGGAAGATTCCGACCAGCTGATGTTCTACCGTGAGTCGGAGACCGGTCAGATCCTGCAGGAAGGCATCAACGAAGCCGGCGGCATGGCCGACTGGATCGCAGCCGCGACGTCTTACTCGACGCACGGCGAGATCATGATTCCGTTCTACATCTTCTACTCGATGTTCGGCTTCCAGCGCATCGGCGACCTCGCGTGGGCAGCCGGCGACATGCGCTCGCGCGGCTTCCTGCTGGGCGGCACCGCGGGCCGCACGACGCTGAACGGCGAAGGTTTGCAACACGAAGACGGCCACTCGCTGATGTGGGCCGCTTCGGTGCCGAACTGCATCAGCTACGACCCGACGTTCGGCTACGAACTCGCGGTCATCATGCAGGACGGTCTGCGTCGCATGGTCGCCGACCAGGAAGACGTGTATTACTACGTCACGGTGATGAACGAGAACTACGAGCACCCGGCGATCCCGCAGGGCGAGACCGTGGCCGCCGACATCATCAAGGGCATGTACTCGTTCAGCAAGACCGCTGCTGACAAAAAGGCGCCGCACGTGCAGCTGATGGGCGCGGGCACGATCTTCAACGAAGTGATCGCCGCGGCCGACCTGCTGAAGAACGACTGGGGCGTGAACGCCGACCTGTGGAGCGTGCCGAGCTTCACCGAGCTCGCGCGCGAAGGTCACGAAGTGCAGCGCTGGAACCTGCTGCATCCGACCGAACAGAAGAAGCGGTCGCACGTCGAGAAGCTGCTGAAGAATGCACCGGGTCCGGTCATCGCGTCGACCGACTACGTGCGTGCGCTGACCGAGCAGATCCGCGCGTTCGTGCCGCAGAAGTTCGTCGTGCTGGGCACCGACGGCTACGGCCGCTCGGACACGCGCGAAAAGCTGCGTCACTTCTTCGAAGTCGATCGCTACTGGGTCACGGTCGCCGCGCTCAACGCGCTGGCGGACGAAGGCACGATCGAACGCAAGGTGGTCGCCGAAGCGCTCAAGAAGTACAACCTTGATCCCGCCAAACCCAACCCGATGACCGTCTAAGGCATCACCCGTGTGCCACGGCACGCGCCTGCTCCTCGTCGCGAGGGGCGGGCGGCGTGCGCGGCCCAGGAGACACTAACAATGAGTCAAGCGATCGAAGTCAAGGTGCCGGACATCGGCGATTACAAGGACGTCCCTGTGATCGAGGTGCTGGTGAAGGCGGGTGACACCGTCGAAAAAGAGCAATCGCTCGTTACGCTGGAATCCGACAAAGCGACGATGGACGTGCCGAGCTCGGCCGCCGGCGTCGTCAAGGAAGTGAAGGTCAAGGTCGGCGATGCGGTGTCCGAAGGCACGCTGATCATCGTGCTGGAAGGCGCCAACGACGCTGCCGCGGCGCCCACGCCCGCGGCGGCACCGGCGGCGGCACCGGCGCCGGCTCCCGCTGCGGCGCCGGCCCCCGCGCCCGCGGCGGCGGGCGGCGGTGTGCAGGAAATCAAGGTGCCGGATATCGGCGACTATAAAGACGTTCCGGTGATCGAAATCGCGGTGAAGGTCGGTGATCGCGTCGAGAAGGAACAGTCGCTCGTCACGCTGGAATCCGACAAGGCGACGATGGACGTGCCGAGTTCGGCCGCCGGCGTCGTCAAGGAAGTGAAGGTCAAGGTCGGCGATACGGTGTCGGAAGGCTCAGTCATCGTCGTGCTCGAAGCGGAAGGCGGCGCTGCCGCAGCGCCCGCGCCGGCACCGGCCGCGAAGGCGCCGGCCGGGAAGCCGTCCGACGCGCCGGCCACGCCGACTCCCGCACCGGCCGCGCCGTCGGCGCTCGCGCAGGCGCCGCTGATTCCGGCGGGTGAAGGCGGCTCGCGTCATCCGAGCCATGCGTCGCCGTCGGTGCGCAAGTTCGCGCGCGAACTCGGCGTCGACGTCTCGCAGGTGCGCGGTACGGGTCCGAAGGGCCGCATCACGCAGGCCGACGTGACCGTGTTCGTGAAGGGCGTGATGACGGGCCAGCGCGCGGCGCCGGCTGGTGCAGCCGCGCCGGCCGCCGGCGGTGGCGAGCTCAATCTGCTGCCGTGGCCGAAGATCGACTTCACGAAGTTCGGTCCGATCGATCCGAAGCCGTTGTCGCGCATCAAGAAGATCTCGGGCGCGAATCTGCACCGCAACTGGGTCATGATTCCGCACGTCACGAACAACGACGAAGCGGACATCACCGAACTCGAAGCGCTGCGCGTGAAACTGAACAAGGAAAACGAAAAGGCGGGCGTCAAGTTCACGATGCTCGCGTTCGTCATCAAGGCCTGTGTGGCGGCCTTGAAGAAATTTCCGACGTTCAATGCGAGCCTCGACGGCGACAACCTGGTGTTCAAGCAGTACTACCACGTCGGTTTTGCCGCGGACACGCCGAACGGCCTCGTCGTTCCAGTAATTCGCGATGCGGACAAGAAGGGCCTCGTCGACATCGCGAAGGAAATGGCCGATCTGTCGAAGGCCGCGCGTGAAGGCAAGCTGAAGCCGGACCAGATGCAGGGCGGTTGCTTCTCGATCTCGTCGCTGGGCGGTATCGGCGGCACGCATTTCACGCCGATCATCAACGCGCCTGAAGTCGCGATTCTCGGTCTGTCGCGCAGCGCGATGAAGCCGGTGTGGGACGGCAAGCAGTTCGTGCCGCGCCTGACCATGCCGCTGTCGCTGTCGTACGACCATCGCGTGATCGACGGAGCGGAAGCCGCGCGCTTCAACGCATACCTCGGTTCGATTCTTGCCGATTTCCGGCGTGTGATTCTTTGATCGGCTGGTGAGATCCGCCGGCGCGGGCGCGGATAGTTTCGACTGATCCGCGTCGCGCCGTTCGCGCGTTCGTCGTGCGCCGTGCACGTCGAACGCGCCGCTCGTCACCGCTCAACCGCAATCATCTTGCATCCGCAGGAGAAGGGGACACTATGAGTCTCGTCGAAGTAAAAGTACCGGACATCGGTGACTTCAAGGACGTCGACGTCATCGAAGTCAACGTCAAGCCGGGTGACGTCATCGAGCAGGAGCAGTCGCTGCTGACGCTCGAATCCGACAAGGCGTCGATGGAAGTGCCGAGCGATATCGCCGGCACCGTCAAGGAAGTCCGCATCAAGCCAGGCGACAAGGTTTCGCAAGGCACGGTCATCGCGCTCGTCGAGGCATCGGCGGGCGGCACGACTGCAGCCGCTGCGGCGCCGAAAGCGCCCGAGAAGGCGGCTCCCGCGCCGGCGCCTGCCGCTGCGACGCAGAAGGCCGCCGCACCGGCTCCGCAGGCCGGCAGCTATACGGGCAGCGCCGACATCGAGTGCGACATGCTCGTGCTCGGTTCGGGCCCCGGCGGCTATTCGGCCGCGTTCCGCTCCGCCGACCTCGGCATGAAGACCGTTCTGGTCGAGCGTTATCCGACGCTCGGCGGCGTGTGTCTGAATGTCGGCTGTATCCCGTCGAAGGCGCTGCTTCACACCGCGCTGGTCATCGACGAAGCGGCTGATCTCGCGTCGCACGGCATCACGTTCGGCAAGCCGCAGATCGATCTCGACAAGCTGCGCGATTTCAAATCCGGCGTGGTCAAGAAGCTGACCGGCGGTCTCGCCAGCATGGCGAAGGCGCGCAAGGTCGAAGTGGTGGTCGGTACTGGCGAGTTCGTCGATCCGAACCACATGGAAGTGCAGACCGAAGGCGGCAAGAAGGTCGTCAAGTTCAGGCAGGCGATCATCGCCGCGGGCTCGGAAGCGATGAAGCTGCCGTTCATTCCGGAAGATCCGCGGGTCGTCGATTCGACCGGCGCGCTCGAACTGCGCCAGATTCCACAGCGCATGCTCGTGATCGGCGGCGGCATCATCGGTCTGGAAATGGCGACTGTCTATTCGACGCTCGGCGCGCAGATCGACGTGGTCGAAATGCTCGAAGGCCTGATGACGGGCGCGGACCGCGATCTGGTCAAGGTCTGGGAGAAGTACAACAGCACGCGTTTCGCGAACGTGATGCTGAAGACCAGGACGACCGCGGCCGAAGCGAAGGACGACGGCATCTACGTGTCGTTCGAAGGCGAGAAGGCGCCGGCCGAACCGCAACGCTATGACCTCGTGCTGGTGGCCGTCGGCCGCTCGCCGAACGGCAAGCGGATCGGCGCGGAGCAGGCCGGTGTCGCGGTGACGGATCGCGGCTACATCGAGGTCGACCGGCAGCAGCGCACGAATGTGCCGCACATCTTCGCGATCGGCGATATCGTCGGTCAGCCGATGCTCGCGCACAAAGCCGTGCACGAAGGCCACGTGGCGGCGGAAGTCGCGCATGGCGAGAAGGCGTACTTCGACGCGATGCAGATTCCGTCGGTGGCTTACACCGATCCGGAAGTAGCGTGGGCGGGCAAAACGGAAGACCAGTTGAAGGCCGAAGGCGTCAAGTTCGGTAAGGCGGTGTTCCCGTGGGCCGCGTCGGGCCGCGCGATCGCCAACGGTCGCGACGAGGGCTTCACGAAGTTGCTGTTCGATGAGGAAACGCATCGTGTGATCGGCGGCGGTATTGTCGGTCTGAATGCGGGTGACCTGATCAGCGAAGTCTGTCTCGCGATCGAGATGGGCGCGGACGCAACGGATATCGGCAAAACGATCCATCCGCATCCGACGCTCGGCGAATCGATCGGCATGGCCGCTGAGCTGTATGAAGGCGTTTGTACCGATCTGCCGCCCGTCAAGAAGAAGTAAGGCGGTGCGCGGCGCCTGTATGGCGACATGCGGGCGCGGCGAGCGGATCAAGTCGCGGCAAAGAAAAACGGCGCGCTCCAGGTTGGAGCGCGCCGTTTCTGTTTTTGCGGCGACCGGTAAGCGGGCAAAAAAATCCCGGCTTGACGGCCGGGCAAACGATACGCCATTGCAACGTATCGGAGCGTTCGGCCAATCAAACCGTATATGCGGCAACGGCACGACGCTGTTGCTTGCGATAACGCCGACGCAGCACGTTGGCTGGGCCGGCGTGAAGGACGACGCCAGGCTCGAGGCCTGGCGTATTGAGGCGTGAAGCTTAGACTGCCTTCTTGGCGGCGGCGCGCGATGCTTGCGCGGCGGCTTGCGAAGCTGCCTTCGAAGCGGCCGTTGCAGCTGCGTTGAAGTTGCTTTCCGCGATTTCGACAGCCTGGCGGGTTGCCTTGTGGACCGTTTCGTACGTGGTGTTGGCGGCGGTGATAGCCGACTTCATCACGGCGACAGCGGTTTCCGAACCAGCCGGCGCGTTCTTGGCGACGTTTTCGACGAGCGCCTGAACCTTGCGGTTTTGCTCTTCGAATTGCGCTTCAGCGACGCGGGTGAATTCGCCCTGCGTTGCCGAAACGATTTCGTACACGTGGCGGCCATACGACAGCGCCTTTTCAGCCACCGGCTGCGCGAGGCTTGCTTGCAGTGCCAGCAGTTCCTGCGCGTCCTTCACGGACAGTGCGCGTTGGGCATTTTCCTGGCTTTCGGCGAGCGTCGACTTCACAACTTGCAGATTCAGCTCAACCAGCTTTTCGACGCCTTCAAATGCTTTGGTCGTCAGGCCGAACAGAGTTTCGAAGTTGGCTTTCTGGGCTGCGGCGAATTGCTCAGGGGTCAGCAGGGTCATGGTTTACGCTCCTGGATTGCGGCCGGTCTGTGCGGACCGCATTGGTGGGTGGCAAGACGTAGATTGAACGTTTGCCCGGACCGCGATGTATTGTGCATCGCAGCAATGTTTCCCATTTTAGGATGGCTGCAAAGAATGTCAAGTATTTTTTGTGCAATGCACAATATTAAGAAAATGCCGATAAAACAATAGGTTATGCAGTAGGCATGTCATTAATATGACGCGGCACGATCGGGCCATGGTACGTCGCTGGTGCGGGATAACGTACCATTCACTGCGCGTTCCGGAAATTATTTTTCCCCGTCAGGGCCTTGGTGCATGCATTACAGGGCCGGCGTCGCAGCGACTCTTCCCCCTGAAAAAACACCATTCGTGAATCTGTGTAAACCACAAGGTGACAAGGAACGTTAAAGAGCGATGGCGGTCGAACGCGCGTTAGCGACTTTCGTCAGACACTTAAAAGTCTGTCGCTTGCAACCCCTTCATGGCGCGGCGTAGTTCAGCCGGTGCTCTGACGGTATTTCCCCGAATCAAGCTTGTCTCAAAGTTGCCGTTATGCTGCAAGGATCTGCTCGAATGAGCGGGGCGGCGGCAATGGCGAGATCTGGCGGCGACGATCGTTTTTTCCGATCGAGGCGCGGCACTTATTTGCGTTTTCGCGATCGGAGCTGACAAGCCGGTTTAAGGAGCGCGTATAAGTGCTTCAAATTGCTAATTTTTCGTTGCTTTACTACACTTGCGGAAACCTCTCGCCGCTCCCTAAAGAACACCCATGAAAACCGACATGTTTTCGTCGCTAAAAGTGCTCCACGGCGCGGCGCGTGGCACCGCTCTGTCGGTGGCCGTCTCGCTAGCCATCGCAGCGGCGTTCGCTACGCCTGTCAGCACTTTTGCAGCTACGTCTGCTGCAACCGCAAAAACTTCAAAACACGCCAAAACCGCCAAAAATCGGGAGCAGATGGCCGCCACCGAAAAGGTGGCGGGCCATGCGGCGAAAGCCGGCAAGGGCGAGGCGGTGAAAGCCGCTGCCGCGGATGAAGATGCGCCGCGCGCCGGCGTCAAACGCAAGCGCGTGACATTCACGGCGAACGGCCGGCATCGTTCGGTCATGCGTCGCGTCGCGTACGAGCCGCGCCAGCCGACCGTCGGCCAGGCCTTTGGTCTGCACGAGACGCCGGACGCGCTGATGCTGCGCTCGAGCGTCGCGTACGTGATCGACCAGAACAGCGGCGAGACGCTGTTCGACAAGAACTCGCGTGCCGTGGTACCGATCGCATCGATCAGCAAGCTGATGACTGCTATGGTGGTGCTCGATTCGAAAGAGCCGATGACCGACCAGATCGAAGTCACCGATGAAGACCGCGACTACGAGAAGAACACCGGTTCGCGTCTGTCGGTGGGCTCGGTGCTGTCGCGCGAGGACATGCTGCACATCGCCCTGATGGCGTCGGAAAACCGCGCGGCAGCGGCGCTGTCGCGCTACTATCCGGGCGGCCGTCTGGCCTTCCTCGCGGCGATGAACGCGAAGGCGAGGCAGCTCGGCATGAACGACACGCACTTCGAGAACCCGACGGGTCTGACGAGCATGAACGTGTCGAGCGCGCGCGATCTCGTCAAGATGGTCAACGCGGCGTATCAGTACCCGCTGATCCGCAAGTTCTCGACCGATCACAGCTACGAGGTGTACACCGGCAAGCGCACGATCGCGTACAACAGCACAAACGCACTGGTTCGCAACCCGACGTGGGACATCGGTCTGCAAAAGACCGGCTTCATTAACGAAGCGGGCGAGTGTCTGGTGATGCAGGCGACCATCCACGGCCGGCCGATGATCTTGGTGCTGCTCGATTCGTCGGGCAAGTACTCGCGTTTCGCGGATGCGACGCGGCTGCGAACGTGGCTCGATAACGGCGGCGACCAGCCGCGCATCACGAGCGCCGATGCCGGCGGTCCGGGTACCTGAAGCCTGAACGGTCGCCCAGCCGACCGTATTCAGGCCGGCTGCGCTCATCGTGCAAAGAAAAAGCCTCGCGGATGCGAGGCTTTTTTCATGATGCCCCGAGGGCGCCAAGGGAAGGGTCAACCGCCGCCAGCCGGCCGCTGCGCCACCTGCGAATGCTGGCCGTGCGAGCCGCGTGAATGGTCCTGCTGCAGCTGCGGGCGATAGCCGAGCGACTCCGAAATCATCAACGCGGTCTGGCTCAACTGCCCGAGCCACGAATCCTGCAAACGATCGGCCGGCGCGGACAGTGACAGGCCGGCGACCAGCTTGCCGGTATCGTCGTAGATGCCGGCGGCGATGCAGCGCACGCCCAATTCCAGTTCCTCGTTGTCGCGCGCGCAGGCCTGCTGGCGCACATGCGACAACTCGCGCTCGAGTTTCGCGAGATCGGTGATGCTGTTCTGCGTATGGCCCGACAAGCCGGTGCGTGTTGCGTAGGCACGCACGCGGGTGGCTTCGTCGGCGGCGAGGAACAGCTTGCCGACCGACGTCAGATGAAGGGGCGCCCGCCCGCCGATCGCCCGCACCACCTGCATGCCCGAGCGCTCCGAATACGCGCGTTCGATATAGACGATTTCGTCGCCTTGACGCACCGACAGATTCACGGTCTGCCCAGTCTGACGGTGCAGCTCGCGCATCGGCGTGAGCGCCGCGTCGCGCACCGACAGGCGCGCCTTGACGAGATTGCCGAGTTCGAGCAGGCGCATGCCGAGACGGTAAGTGCCGGGATCCGAACGGTCGACCAACCGACACATCACCATGTCGTTCAGGATGCGGTGCGCAGTGGACGGGTGCAGTTCCGTGCGGAGGGCCAGTTCTTTCAGGCTGACCGGGTCGCTATGCGCCGCCAGTGCGTCGAGCAGGCGCATCATGCGTTCGATCACTTGGATCGAAGTTTTGGGATCCGGGTTCGTATCGCTCATATGAGAATTGGTGGATGCGTCAAACAGCGAAGACTGATTGTATCCCGTATGGTGAAAAAAGCGAACGCGCATCGAACGGCGCTTCCAATCCGGCACTGCATGCTTTCTATGCCTTCCGGCCGTTGGTATTGCGCCGCCAAACGGCGGATAATCAGGGACGTTTCCCCGAAAGGAGGGCTCATGCGAGTCGGATTGTTCGTCACGTGCCTGATCGACCTGATGCGTCCTGAAATCGGGTTTTCGGTGATCAAGCTGATCGAAGGCGCTGGTTTCGAGGTCGTGGTGCCGCCCGCGCAAACCTGTTGCGGGCAACCCGCGTATAACTCCGGAGACCGCCCGCTCGCGCGCGAGCTCGCCGAGAAAACACTGCGCGAGTTCGCACAGTTCGACTACGTGGTGGTGCCGTCGGGCTCGTGCGGCGGCATGATCCGCGCGCACTACGGGGACCTGTTTCGCGACGATCCCGAACTGATGAACCGTTTCGGCCACCTGCGCGGCAAGGTGTTCGAGCTGACGGATTTCCTCGTCAACGTCGCGAAGGTGCGGTTGCAGCCGGGCGAGTTTGCGGAGCAGGTGACTTATCACGACTCCTGTTCGGGCTTGCGCGAACTGGGCGTCAAGGCGCAACCGCGCGAACTGCTCGCACAGGTCGGCGTTGCGGTCACCGAGATGAAAGGCTGCGAGCATTGCTGCGGCTTCGGCGGCACGTTCGCGGTCAAATACGGTGATATCTCGACCGCGATCGTCGACGAAAAGTGCGCGAACATCGCCGCTAGCGGCGCCGGTACGGTGGTGCTTGGCGATCTCGGCTGCATGTTGAATATCGAAGGGCGGCTGCGCCGCAACGGCGACGCGACGACGCGCGTGCTGCACATCGCGCAGGTGCTGGCCGGCGACGTGTAATGCCGCGCGCAGAACACGGGTCGTCGTTCGCGTCGCGTTCCTTTTGTCTCTTACGCGTTGCGTCGCGCGCGAATGCGCCGCGCGTTTCAATCCGATCTCATCAGGGCCGCCATGCAAGTCCAATCGATGCAGTTCAAGGCTCGCGCCGGTCAGAAGCTCGCCGACCAGCGCCTGCAGCAGAACCTGACCAAACTGTCCACGAAGTTCGTGTCGGCGCGCGCGAGCGCGATGACCGCGATCGACTTCCCCGCGACGCGGGCGGCGCTAAAGGAGCGACGCAATCGCGCGCTCGACAATCTCGACGTGTGGCTCGAAACCTTCGAGCGCGAAGCGACCCGGCGCGGCGTGACGGTGCTGTTCGCGGAGACGACGCAGGAGGCGGCGCGGCTCGTCGGCGACATCGCGCGCAAGCATGACGTGAGGAAGGTGATCAAGACCAAGTCGATGGTCACCGAGGAAATGCGTCTGAACGAAGTGCTTGGGCAGATGGGCGTGCAGTCGATCGAAACCGATCTCGGCGAATACATCCTGCAGATCAACGACAACGAGCCGCCAAGCCACATCATCGCGCCGGTCGTTCACAAGGATAAGGACGAGATCGCCGACCTGTTCGCGAAGACGCACGGCCGGCCGCGGCTCACCGAGATTCCCGACTTGACGCGCGAGGCGCGCGAGATGCTGCGGCCGCATTTTTTGAGCGCGGACATGGGCGTGACGGGAGGCAATTTCATCATCGCGGAAACGGGCTCGGTCGCGGTCGTGACCAACGAGGGCAACGAAGGTATGTGCACGGTAATGCCGCGCGTGCACGTCGCTGTGACCGGCATCGAGAAGGTGCTGCCGACGCTCGAGGATCTCGCGACTGCTATGCGCCTGCTGCCACGTTCGGCAACCGGTCAGGCCACCTCGAACTATTTTTCGATGCTGACCGGGCCGCGTGGCGCGGGCGATCAGGACGGGCCCGGGCATATGTATGTGGTGCTCGTCGACGGTGGGCGCACGGGGCTGATCGGCGGTGACTTTCAGGAGATGCTTCGCTGCATCCGCTGCGGCGCGTGCATGAACCATTGCCCGGTGTATCAGAAGGTCGGCGGGCACGCGTATGGATGGGTCTATCCGGGGCCGATGGGGTCGGTGCTGACGCCGAGCTATGTCGGCATCGACAAGGCGCTCGACCTGCCCCAAGCCGCGACACTATGCGGCGAGTGCAATAGCGTGTGTCCGGTCGGCATCCCGCTATCCGATCTGTTGCGCAAGCTGCGCGAAAAACAGATGGAACGGCACCTGCGGCCGTGGAAGGAGCGCGCCGGGTTGGCGGTGTGGGGTTGGCTCGCGCTGCATCCCGATGCCTATGCGCTCTTCACCAAGCTCGCCGTGAGGGTGCTCGAGCGCATGGGCGGGCGCAATCGGTCGATCGCCAAACTGCCGTTCGGCGGCGCGGGCTGGACCGATACGCGCGACATGCCGGCGCCTGTCGGCCGCACGTTCCGGGAGTTGTATGCCGCGCAGCGCAGCCATATCGGCTGAGCGGGCGGGCGGCGTCGGGAGTGGTTTGACGGCCGCGCTCGCGCCGCCTGCGAGGTGCCACGGGCGCGAGCGTGGTGGTTCAGCGCCGCCCACTCCTCAATGTTCGGTCATCTGCCCCGCCTGCCGCGCGGGCGCATTTCTCACCCACCCGTTACCTTGTCCGCCGCCGTTGCCTGCTTGCGGCTGGGCCGGCGGCGGGCCGCCTGCGGCGGGGCGTGGGCCGCCATTGGCGCCGCCAGGACCGTGCGGACCGCCCGCAGCGCCCTGCGGCGGCGGGCCGCCGCGCGGTTGACCAGGACCGCCGCCGTTGTTGCCACGATCGTTGTCATGATCGCCGTGATGCCGGTCGTTGTCGCCCGGATGACCGCGATCCGGATAGCCGCGATAGCCTGGGCCCGGCGCCGGACCGTAGTAGCGTCCCGGACCGTAATCGCCGTAGCCGAGGTACACGTTGGTTTGCGGCACGACCGCGGCGCCCGGCGCGTACGCGGAACCGTCGTAACCGCTATAACCGCCGTAGCCGTTGCCGTACATCGGCGTGCCGTCCGGATAGACCGCGCAGCCGCCGAGCAGAGCGGCGGCCACGAGGCCAGCGAGAGGTGCAATGCGTTTCATGTTTTCAGACCGGTTGCAAGTACAAAGAACTATCGATGTAAGAGTAAGACCGTCATTATCGCCGGCCGTCGCGGTGGCTTTGTATGCGTTTGTAAGCTTTTCTTTTTCGTGCCAGCAGCCGATGCCCCGCTCCCGGAAGGCGGTCAATTGACTGTTCCGTTTCGGGCAACGATCTGTCGCGCGCGGGCGCGTATTTCCCGATTGTGAATTCCTATAGCATTTGGACTGGGCATAGTGCGCCAAAAGCTCATGCGCCCCTAATTGGAAAACACATCATGAAAAAGACAATATCGGTGTACTGGCCTCTGGCCATCGTTGTGCCGCTCGCGCTGCTCGCGTGTCTACACGTCAACGGCCAAACTGCTTCGCGCGCTCCACAGATGCCGCTCGACGCCAATCATCTGACCGCAGAACTCGCACGCGCGGTGTCGTACGGGATGATCGACACCGCGTCGGCATTGTCGGCCAAGCCGATGCGTGCGGCCACGGCGACGCCGCTCGCCGAAGCGTCTTAAGCAGGTGCGTCGGACGGCGGCGGTTCGAAGCCGCTGCGCTTACCCGGCTGTACCACGCCGGGCGCGAATCCGTCGAGGTTTGTATAATCGCGGCGCAGTTCACTGACTGTCTGCCGACCCCTACGCGCGGCGCCTCGAGCGTCGAAGAATCCCTGATGAAAACTGTGTCCGTCTGTTTCGTGTGCCTCGGGAATATCTGCCGTTCACCGACGGCGGAGGGCGTGATGCGTCGTCTGGTCGACGAGGCGAAGCTCGCGGACTGCATTCTGCTCGATTCGGCCGGCACCGGCGATTGGCACATCGGCGCGGCGCCCGACGAACGCGCGCAACGCGCGGCGCGCCAGCGCGGCTATGCGCTCGACGCGCTGCGCGGTCGCCAGATCACAGCCGCGGACTTCGAGCGCTTCGATCTGCTGA
Organism: Paraburkholderia sp. WC7.3g; assembly: GCF_050436345.1. Classification (NCBI taxonomy): domain Bacteria; kingdom Pseudomonadati; phylum Pseudomonadota; class Betaproteobacteria; order Burkholderiales; family Burkholderiaceae; genus Paraburkholderia; species Paraburkholderia sp. WC7.3g. The sequence continues at coordinate 3,045,934 of NZ_JBNDMA010000002.1, read as the reverse complement.
TTGCAATGGACGACCGCAACGTCGCCGCGTTGCGTCAACTGTGTCCGCCCGCGCAGCGCGACAAGATCCGTCTGTTGATGGAGTTCGTGCCGGAGTCGGATGGCCGTTGGAGCGGCGCGCGCGAGGTCGTCGATCCCTATTTCGGCGGCGCGGAAGGCTTCGAGTTGGTGCTCGATCAGTGCGAAGCAGCCTGCCGCGGGCTGATCGCCGCGCTGCGCCCGCAGTTGCTCGGGTAAGTTTCGGGCAAAAACGCGGCCCCCATCCCGCATGCACCGCGCAGACGGGCTCGGCGCCAAAGCATGGCGATCAATTAAGCGGATGACACAAAATATACTGGGCATACTTGACTAAATCGCTCATGTATTTATACTTGACCGAACTTGTCGAGAATTGCGGTTCCCACATCATATGAGACTCACCACGAAAGGCCGTTTCGCCGTCACGGCGATGATCGACCTGGCGCTGCGCCAGGAGCAGGGCCCGGTGACGCTTGCGGGTATCAGCCAGCGCCAACACATCTCCCTGTCGTATCTCGAACAGCTGTTCGGCAAGCTGCGCCGTCATGAAATCGTGGAGTCCGTGCGCGGACCGGGCGGCGGCTACAATCTCGCGCGCCGTGTCGAAGAGGTGACGGTGGCCGACATCATCATCGCGGTCGACGAACCGCTCGACGCCACCCAGTGTGGCGGCAAAGGCACGTGCGAAGGCACCAAGCAGCACGACGGCCACTGCATGACTCATGAGCTGTGGTCGACGCTGAACCAGAAAATGGTCGAATACCTCGATTCGGTTTCGCTGAAGGATCTGGTCGACCAGCAGCGCTCGCGCGAAGGCGCGCCGACGGTGCTGCGCGACAGGCGCAACGACGCGCCGGCGGTCGAACCCGCCCGCGTGGCGCCCAAAGGTCCCAATTCCGTTTTCAACATGGCCGGTTCGTGAAGCGCGGCGCGCAATAAAAAATCCCGCCGCCGCCCCATATCGAGTCCAGAAGCCAGAGCACATGACGCCCCCGGAGCAATTGATGAACAACGACTCTTTCCATCTGCCCATCTACATGGACTACAGCGCCACGACGCCGATCGATCCGCGTGTGGTGGACAAGATGATCCCTTATCTGCGCGAGCAGTTCGGCAATCCCGCGTCGCGTAGTCACGCTTATGGCTGGACCGCCGAGCGCGCAGTCGAGGAAGCGCGCGAGCAGGTGGCCGCGCTCGTGAACGCCGATCCACGCGAAATCATCTGGACCTCGGGTGCGACGGAGTCGGACAACCTCGCTCTGAAAGGTGCCGCGCACTTCTACAAGAGCAAGGGCAAGCACATCATCACGGTGAAGACCGAGCACAAGGCGGTGCTGGACACCACCCGCGAGCTCGAGCGCGAAGGCTTCGAAGTCACCTATCTGGATGTCAAGGACGACGGTCTGATCGATCTCGACGCGTTCAAGGTGGCGCTGCGCCCGGACACGATTCTGGTGTCGGTGATGTCGGTCAACAACGAGATCGGCGTCATCCAGGACATCGAGGCGATCGGCGAGATCACGCGTGAGAAGGGCATTATTTTCCACGTCGACGCGGCGCAGGCCACCGGCAAGATCCAGATCGATCTGCAGAAGCTGAAGGTCGACCTGATGTCGTTCTCGGCGCACAAAACCTACGGCCCGAAGGGCATCGGCGCGCTGTACGTGCGCCGCAAACCGCGTATCCGTATCGAAGCGCAGATGCACGGTGGAGGCCACGAGCGCGGCATGCGTTCGGGCACGCTGGCCACGCACCAGATCGTCGGCATGGGCGAAGCTTTTCGTATCGCACGTGAAGAGATGGCGACCGAAAACGAGCGCATCCGCATGCTGCGTGACCGGCTGCTGAAAGGCCTGTCGCAAATCGAGGAAGTGTATGTGAACGGCGACATGGAAAAGCGTGTGCCGCACAACCTGAACATCAGCTTCAATTTCGTCGAAGGCGAATCGCTGATCATGGCGGTCAAGGACGTGGCGGTGTCGTCGGGCTCGGCGTGCACATCGGCGTCGCTGGAGCCGTCGTACGTGCTGCGCGCGCTTGGCCGCAACGACGAACTCGCGCACAGCTCGATCCGCTTCACGGTGGGGCGCTTCACGACCGAGCAGGAAATCGATTACGTGATCAACCTGCTGAAGTCGAAGATTTCCAAGCTGCGCGATCTGTCGCCGCTGTGGGAAATGCACAAGGACGGGATCGATCTGACGACCATCCAGTGGGCCGCGCACTGACGCGCCGGCTGGACGAAGCGGACATCGAACGTTCATCGGATTGCAGGTTGAAACGAATTAAGGAGTGTAATCATGGCTTATAGCGACAAGGTCCTCGACCACTACGAAAACCCGCGCAACGTCGGTTCCTTCGCGAAGGACGACGACACGGTCGGTACCGGCATGGTCGGCGCGCCGGCCTGCGGCGACGTGATGAAGCTGCAGATCCGCGTCGGCGTGGACGGCATCATCGAAGACGCGAAGTTCAAGACCTACGGCTGCGGTTCCGCCATTGCATCGAGCTCGCTCGTCACCGAATGGGTGAAGGGCAAGACGCTCGACCAGGCCATGTCGATCAAGAACACGCAGATCGCTGAAGAACTGGCACTGCCGCCGGTGAAGATCCACTGCTCGATCCTCGCGGAAGACGCGATCAAGGCAGCGGTCGCCGACTACAAGCAGCGCCACGGTGAAGCAGCGGTTGCCGAAGACGGCAAGGCCGCCTGAGCAACAGGGTAAGAACGGAGTAACCGGTGGGCGCGGCGCGAACACGCGCGCCGCGCACTCTGGCAACTGAGAAACGTTATGGCAATTACGTTGACCGAAAAGGCAGCACAGCACGTCCAGAGGTATCTGACCCGCCGCGGTAAAGGCATCGGGTTGCGCGTTGGCGTGCGCACCACCGGTTGCTCGGGCCTCGCCTACAAGCTCGAGTACGTGGACGAACTCGCGCCGGAAGATCAGGTGTTCGAGACGAGCGGCGTGAAAGTCGTCGTCGACCCGAAGAGTCTCGCGTATATCGACGGCACGGAACTCGACTTTGCGCGCGAAGGGCTGAACGAAGGCTTCAGGTTCAACAACCCGAACGTGAAAGACGAATGCGGCTGCGGCGAGTCATTCCGCGTCTAGGTTCGTTACTTTCCGCGTGCGGCGGATCAAAGGCGGCGCGGGCCGCCTTTTTAGTTTGATCCCCGCTCCACTGAAGCGCTCACGCCTGACAAGGCCCAGTGTTTTCACACCACGTTTTCATCAACGGACTTAAATTCGATGGCCTCGCTGAACGACAGCCACTTCGACCTGTTTGGTCTGCCGGCGCAATTCGCGCTCGACGCGAGCACGCTCGATCATGCGTACCGCACCGTGCAGGCGCAGGTGCATCCGGATCGCTTCGCGGCGGCCGGCGATGCGCAAAAGCGCATCGCGATGCAATGGGCGACGCGCGCGAACGAGGCCTATCAGACGCTGCGCGATCCGCTCAAACGCGCGACCTATCTGCTGTCGTTGCGCGGTATCAACGTCGGCGCGGAAAACAACACGGCGATGGAGCCCGCGTTCCTGATGCAGCAGATGGAGTGGCGCGAGAACATCGAGGACGCGGCCGCGGCGAAGAACGTCGACGCGCTCGACGCGCTGCTCGTCGAGTTGCGCGACGAAGAACGTCAGCGCTTCGACAAGCTCGGCGCCTCGCTCGATAGCGGCGCAAATCAGGCGGCCGGCGAGGCGGTGCGGCAGTTGATGTTCATCGAGCGCGTCGCGTCGGAAGTCGACGCGCAGATCGAGCGGCTCGAAGGCTAGCGTGGTTTCGTGCGACCCGCGCCAATGCGCGGCGCCGGCAAGCAGCAACGGTAGGCAGCGATGTAGCGAGCGACAAACCAAAACCAGAGCGGCCGCGAGCCGCGGCATCACCCCCAGCAACGCGAACATTCAGGACGGGGCACAACGTCCCCGAGAAGATCCAGATGGCCTTACTGCAAATCTCCGAACCCGGCATGGCGCCGGCGCCTCACCAACGGCGTCTGGCGGTCGGTATCGATCTCGGCACCACCAACTCCCTCGTCGCCGCCGTGCGCAGCGGCGTCCCCGATGTGCTGCCCGACGAAGATGGGCACGTGCTGCTGCCGTCGGTGGTGCGTTACCTGGAGCAGGGCGGTCGTCGCATCGGCCGCCGGGCGAAGGCCGAAGCCGCGACCGACCCGCGCAACACGATCGTGTCGGTCAAGCGCTTCATGGGCCGCGGCAAGGCCGAGGTGGAGGGCGCCGAGAACGCGCCGTACGATTTCGTCGATGCGCCCGGCATGGTGCAGATCCGCACTGTCGATGGCGTGAAGAGTCCGGTGGAAGTATCGGCTGAAATTCTCGCGACGCTGCGCCAGCGCGCCGAAGACACGCTCGGCGACGAGCTGGTCGGCGCGGTGATCACGGTGCCCGCTTACTTCGACGAAGCGCAGCGCCAGGCGACCAAGGACGCCGCGCGCCTCGCGGGGCTGAACGTGCTGCGTCTGCTCAACGAACCGACTGCGGCCGCGATCGCCTACGGTCTCGACAACGGCGCCGAGGGTCTGTACGCGGTCTATGACCTCGGCGGCGGCACGTTCGACCTGTCGATCCTGAAGCTCACCAAGGGCGTGTTCGAAGTGCTTGCGGCGGGCGGCGATTCCGCCCTCGGCGGCGACGACTTCGACCATGCGTTGTACCGCCACGTGCTCGAGCGGGCCGGCATAGCGCGGCAGACGCTCGCGCCGCACGACGTACGCCTGCTGCTAGATAGCGTGCGCGAGGCCAAGGAGGCGTTGTCGAGCGCGTCGCAGGCAAGCGTCAAGCTCACGCTCGCCAACGGCACCACGCTCGATCTGACGATCGACGAAGCCACGTTCGAGACCCTCACGGCCGCGCTGGTGCAACGCACGCTGGGCCCGACGAAAAAAGCGCTGCGCGACGCGAAGGTCACGACGAAGGAGATCAAGGGCGTCGTACTGGTCGGCGGCGCGACGCGAATGCCGGTGATCCGCCGAGCGGTCGAGGCGTTCTTCGGCCAGCCGCCGCTCGTCAATCTCGATCCGGATCAGGTCGTCGCGCTCGGCGCCGCCATCCAGGCCGATCTGCTGGCCGGCAACCGCGGCGCGGAAGGCGACGAGTGGCTGCTGCTTGACGTGATTCCGCTGTCGCTCGGCGTCGAGACGATGGGTGGCCTCACCGAGAAGATCATTCCGCGCAACTCGACGATTCCGGTCGCGCGCGCGCAGGATTTCACGACCTTCAAGGACGGCCAGACCGCGATGGCGATTCACGTCGTCCAAGGCGAGCGCGAGCTCGTCAGCGATTGCCGTTCGCTCGCGCGCTTCGAGCTGCGCGGCATTCCGCCGATGGCCGCCGGCGCCGCGCGCATTCGCGTGACCTATCAGGTCGACGCCGACGGCCTGCTGTCGGTGTTTGCGCGCGAGCTGGCGTCGGGCGTGGAGGCATCGGTCGTCGTGAAGCCTTCGTATGGCCTCGCCGACGACGACATCGCGCGCATGCTCGAAGACAGCTTTTCGACCGCTGAAATCGACATGCGGGCGCGCGCTCTGCGTGAGGCGCAGGTCGAAGCGCAGCGTCTCGTCGAAGCGACCGACGCGGCGCTCGCCGCCGACGCCGAGCTGCTCGACGACAGCGAACGCGCCGAGCTCGACGCGCTGCTGGCGGCATTGCGCAATGTCGGGCGGGGCGACGACGTCGGCACCATCGAAGCCGCGACGAAGGCGCTCGCCGAAGGCACCGACGAATTCGCCGCGCGCCGCATGAACAAGGGAATTCGCCGCGCGCTGTCGGGCCGCAAGCTCGACGAGCTATGAACGGGCGAGCGTAGCGACAGCAACGTGCACGCGACGCGCGCTCGGGCCACGCGCGAACTGCGCCCCCACGAACCACCGATCGCGCCGCGCGGACTTAAAAAGTCCGCGCGGCGCCAGTAAAATGGCACGGAGCCTGCACGCGGCATTGCTGGCAGCCGCCGTGCCTCAGACCCAAACGGAAACTGTATGCCTCAAATCGTTGTGCTGCCTCACGTCGAACTGTGCCCGGAAGGCGCGGTGATCGACGCCGTTCCCGGCAAGAGCATCTGCGACAACCTGCTCGATAACGGTATCGAAATCGAGCATGCGTGCGAGAAGTCGTGCGCGTGCACGACTTGCCACGTGATCGTGCGTGAGGGTTTCGCCGCCTTGACGCCATCTGAGGAAGACGAGGACGATCTGTTGGACAAGGCATGGGGGCTGGAACCGGCTTCGCGCCTGTCGTGTCAGGCGGTCATGCCGGACGAGCAGGATCTGGTCGTCGAAATTCCGCGTTACTCGATCAATCACGCGAAGGAAAACCACTAACAGGAGGGCGCCGCCATGAAGTGGACCGATACGCAAGACATTGCGATGGCTCTGACGGACAAGCATCAGGACGTGGATCCGCAGCAGGTGCGTTTCACCGACCTGCACCGCTGGGTGACCGAGCTCGAAGGCTTCGACGACGATCCGAACCGTTCGAGCGAAAAGATTCTCGAAGCGATTCAGGCGGCATGGATCGAAGACGCGGATTATTGAACGCGTGATCGAACGGGTGCATTGAACTGCAAAGAAAAGGCGATTCCGATGGAATCGCCTTTTTTCGTGGCGCGTCGACGAACGTCGGGCGCCGAGCTCAGTCGGCGACGAGGCCGCCGTTCTGAACGCGCACGCGCTCGCCGTCGCGGAACGGCGGCGCCTCGCTATAGGTGAAGTAGCGCGTCTTGCCGTCTTCCATGCGCACGCGCACCGAATACGACGTCGTGCTGCGCAGATGTTTTTCGACCGAGTTGCCGGCGAACCCGCCGCCGAGCGCGCCGAGCAGCGTCATTGCGGTACGCCCGCCGCCGGCACCGAACTGATTACCGACGACGCCCCCGGCCACCGCACCGCCGACCGCGCCAATGCCGGTGCCATGTCCTTCATGCCGAACCGCCGAGATCGCGACGACGGTGCCGCAAGTCGAGCAATAAGCGGCTTGCGGCACCGGCTGTTGCGCATGCTGCGGCGCGGCCTGTGCCTGCTGTTGCTGCGCGTATTGCTGCTGCGTCGGAGCAGCCGCAGGGGTGACCGGCACCGCTTGCTGAGCCTGAACCTGCCGCTGTTGCGCCGATGGATTGACCGGCGCGGCCGAATCGACGACGCCCGGCGGTTGTGTGCTGACCTGCGCGGCCTGTGTCTGGCCGTTCTGTGCGCCGTTGCCCGACGCCTTCGGGAACACGCCGGTGATCGCCGCGGTAGCGACGAGACTCGCGACGAGCACCGCGCCGGCGGCCACCGCGATCAACGGATGAAGACGACGTGGCTGCGTGGGTTGATGAGTAGGGGTGTCCATGTTGGGCCTCCGTTTCTGACAGAGCCGACTTCTGGTGAGACTGAGTGTCGGGCAATTCGATCCGGGCAGCGTTTCAATTTGTAACCCGTGCGGTGACAGCCCTGGGCGTGCGTCGGTGACCTGTTCGCGGCGCGCCTTGCTGTTCGCGCGCTTGTAAAACCACTACGACAACGGCGACGCGTGCGTGACCGGGCAGCTTTTACCGCTGGTTACAAACGATCGTAAGCAGAAATCGATCCCGCGAGGGGAAAAGGCTCGGCATAAAAAACGCCCGACATCAGCCGGGCGTTCTTCACCACCATGGCATTGCACTCGAAGCGCAACGATCGCTAGCGCTCGGCGCCGCTCAATCCTCGCGACGCAGATGCGGGAACAGGATCACGTCGCGGATGCTCGGGCTATCGGTCAGCATCATCACCAGACGGTCGATGCCGATACCGCAGCCGCCCGCCGGCGGCATGCCGTATTCGAGCGCGCGGATGTAGTCGGCGTCGTAGAACATCGCTTCTTCGTCGCCGGCGTCTTTCTGGTCGACCTGCTTCTTGAAGCGCGCGCGGCCTGATCTTCCGGATCGTTCAGCTCCGAGAAGCCGTTGGCGATTTCGCGACCGGTGATGAACAGCTCGAAACGCTCGGTGATGCCCGCCACCTTATCCGACGCCCGCGCGAGCGGCGAAACTTCGATCGGGTAGTCGATGATGTAGGTCGGCTCCCACAGTTGCGACTCGGCGGTCTCTTCGAACAGCGCCAGTTGCAGCGAGCCGACGCCCGCATTCAGGAACTTCGGCTGCGATGCATCGACGCCGAATTTCTTCAGCTCGGCGCGCAGGAAGGTGCTGTCGGCGAGCTGTTCGTTCGTGTATTGCGGCGCGTACTTCTGGATCGCCTGCGTGATCGTGAGCCGATGAAACGGCTTCGACAGATCGAGCTCGCGACCCTGATACGTGATGGTGGCCGTGCCGAGCGAATCGGTCGCGGCCTGGCGAATCAGCTGCTCGGTGAAATCCATCAGCCACTTGTAGTCGGTGTAGGCCGCGTAGAACTCGATCATCGTGAATTCCGGGTTGTGGCGCACGGACACGCCCTCGTTGCGGAAGTTACGATTGATCTCGAACACGCGCTCGAAACCGCCCACCACCAGCCGCTTCAGATACAGCTCCGGCGCGATGCGCAGGAACATCTGCATGTCGAGTGCGTTGTGGTGCGTCGAGAACGGCTTGGCCGCCGCGCCGCCCGGAATCGGATGCAGCATCGGCGTTTCGACTTCCATGAAGTTCGCGTCGGCCATGTACTTGCGGATCGACGAAATCGCCTTCGTACGCGCGACGAACGTGCGGCGCGTTTCCGGCGTGACGATCAGGTCGACATAGCGCTGGCGGTACTTCATTTCCTGATCGGCGAGACCGTGGAATTTGTCCGGCAGCGGACGCAGCGATTTCGACAGCAGGCGCAGCTCGGTGCAGCGCACCGACAGTTCGCCCTTGTTGGTGCGGAACAGCACGCCGCGCGCCGCGACGATGTCGCCCATGTCCCACTTCTTGAACGCGTCGTAGGTTTCCTGACCGACGTCGGCCGGCGTGATGAAGAACTGGATCTGACCCGAGCCGTCGCGCACGGTCGCGAAGCTCGCCTTGCCCATCACGCGTTTCAACATCATGCGGCCGGCGATCGCGACTTCGAGCGGATTCGCTTCGAGCGCTTCCTTGTCGGTGTGTTCGTACTGTGCCTGCAGATCTTCGGCGTGGTGCGTAGGACTGAAATCGTTCGGATAGGCGACGCCTTGCTCACGCAGCTCGCGCAGCTTTTCGCGGCGCTCGGCGATGATCTTGTTGTCGTCCGCTGCGGGCACGACAGTCGGCTGGGTCGGTTCAGTCATGATGATTTGGTATTCGGTGGCCCGCGCGCGGCGTGCGCCGTGGGCGGGAAGCCAGTCAGTGTAAAAACCTCAGGCGGTACTGGAAAAACGGCGAACAAACAACGCGGAAGCAGCGACGAAGGAAGCGCGGTCCCGATCGGTGAACGTGGCCGCGCCGTGCGCGCTCATACGCCCTGTTTCAGGCTCGCGCTGATGAACGGATCGAGGTCGCCGTCGAGCACGCTCTTCGTATTGCTGATTTCGACGTTGGTGCGCAGATCCTTGATGCGGCTGTTGTCGAGCACGTACGAACGGATCTGATGGCCCCAACCCACATCGGTCTTGCCCGCTTCGAGCTTGTCCTGCTCGGCCTGACGTTTGCGGATTTCCGCTTCGTACAGGCGCGATTTCAGCATCGCCATCGCTTCGGCGCGGTTGCGGTGCTGCGAGCGGTCGTTCTGGCACTGCACGACGATGCCCGACGGCATGTGCGTGATACGCACTGCCGAGTCGGTCTTGTTGATATGCTGACCGCCCGCGCCCGAAGCACGGTACGTGTCGATGCGCAGGTCGGCCGGATTGATGTCGACTTCAATCGAGTCGTCGATTTCCGGGTACACGAACACCGACGAGAACGACGTGTGACGACCGCCCGACGAGTCGAACGGTGACTTGCGCACGAGCCGGTGCACGCCGGTTTCGGTACGCAGGAAGCCGTACGCGTATTCGCCTTCGATCTTGATCGTCGCGTTCTTGATGCCAGCGACATCGCCTTCGGTCTGCTCGAGCACTTCGGTCTTGAAGCCCTTGCGCTCGCAATAACGCAGATACTGGCGCAGCAGCATCGACGCCCAGTCGCACGCCTCGGTGCCGCCGGCGCCGGCCTGGATGTCGAGAAAGGCGTTGTTGGGGTCGGCCGGATTGGCGAACATCCGGCGAAATTCCATGTCGGCGACGCGTGCCTCGATGGCCTGGGCGTCGGCTTCGCAGGCGAGCAGCGTGTCGTCGTCGGCTTCTTCGCGCGCCATGTCGAACAGGTCCTGCGCGTCGCGCACGTCGTTGGTGATCGACGTGAGCTTGCCGACCGTATCGTCGAGCAGCTTCTTTTCCTTACCGAGTGCCTGGGCGTGCTTCGAGTCGTTCCAGACGTCCGGGTCTTCGAGTTCCCGGTTGACTTCGATCAGACGAAGTGCCTTGTCGTCGTAGTCAAAGATACCCCCGTAGGTCGTCCGCGCGCTTGCGCAGGTCGGCCAGAGAGGCTTCGATCGCGTTGAGACGTTCCGCTTCCATGTCGATCTTCTATTCTGCGTAAAAAGCAGAAATTATAGCCGATCGGCACGCCGCGCCGGAGCCTCACGGGCGATCCGGCGCGCGTTCGCGATTGATTTTGCGGAAGATTTCAGCTCACCGCGTGCTCGACGATCAGTTGCACGCGCGACACGCCGTTCCACGTGTCGCTCGCGAGCCGATAGGCGACGGTCGTGCGCGCGGGCAGGGTGTCCGTGTGGTTGAACCAGATCGCGTTGAAGCGCTGGCGGCCGCGCAGCAGTTGCAGCTTCAGGTGCTTGTCCTTCACGAGCGCCTGCGAGGCGACCTCGAACTCGCCCGAGAATACCGGCGCCGGAAAGCCTTGGCCCCAGACGGCCGCGTCGAGCATCTCGACGAATTGCGGCGTGAAGTATGCGTCTTCGAGCTCGCCGTCGGTTTCCACCGTGCGCGCGAGCGCCTCCGCGGACAGCCACTCGCGGCCGACCGCCTCGAACGCGGCCGTGAAGCGCGGCACGTCGGCGGCGGCGATCGTCAGGCCTGCCGCCATCGCGTGGCCGCCGAATTTGACGATCAGGTCCGGCTCGCGCTTCGAGATCAGATCGAGCGCGTCGCGCAGGTGGAAGCCCCCGATCGAGCGCCCCGAGCCCTTGACGAGCACGCCGGTAGCGTCGGCGGGCGCGAATGTGAACGACGGGCGGTGGAACTTCTCCTTCAGGCGCCCCGCGACGATGCCGATCACGCCCTGATGCCAGCCCGGATTGAACAGCGTGATCGTGGTCGAGCCGTCGGGATCGATCGTCGACAGGTCGTCCAGCGCCTGCTGCTGCATGCCCGCCTCGATTTCACGGCGCTCGCGGTTCATCGCGTCGAGCTGCTGCGCGAGTTCCCATGCGCGGCCGACGTCGTCGGTGGTCAGGCATTCGATGCCGAGCGACATGTCCGACAGCCGTCCCGCCGCGTTCAGGCGGGGTCCCAGCGCGAAGCCGAGGTCGAAGCCGGACGCGTTGCGCGCATCGCGCGCGGCGGCGCGAAACAGCGCGGCGATGCCCGGCTGCATGCGGCCGCGGCGGATCCGCTGCAAACCTTGCGCGACCAGCACGCGGTTGTTGCCGTCGAGTTTGACGACATCGGCGACCGTGCCGAGGGCGACCAGATCTAGCAGGCCGTCGAGGCGCGGTTCGGACAGCGCGTCGCCGAACGCGCCGCGGCGGCGCAGTTCCGCGCGCAGCGCGAGCAGCACGTAGAACATCACGCCGACGCCGGCGATGCATTTGCTCGGGAACGTGCAGCCCGGCTGGTTCGGATTGACGATCGCGCGGGCGGCGGGCAGCTCGTCGCCGGGCAGGTGGTGGTCGGTGACGAGCACGTTGATGCCGAGCGCGTTGGCCGCCGCGACGCCGTCGACGCTCGCGATGCCGTTGTCGACGGTGATCAGCAGATCGGGCTTGCCGGCTGCGCTGCGCGTCGCCAGCTCGACGATGTCCGGCGTGAGCCCGTAGCCATGCTCCATGCGGTTCGGCACCAGATAGTCGATGCGCGCGCCGAACATGCGCAGCCCGCGCACCGCGACCGCGCATGCGGTCGCGCCGTCGCAGTCGTAGTCGGCGACGACCAGCATGCGGCGCTGCTGCTGGAGCGCGTCGGCAAGCAGCGCGGCGGCCGCGTCGCAGCCCTTCAGTTCGGCGGGCGGGACGAGCCGCGCTAGGCCGGTCTCGATGTCTTCGGGCAGGCACACGCCGCGCGCTGCGTAGAGGCGCGCGAGCACCGGATGCAGGCCGCAGCGGGTCAGCACTTCGGCGTCGACGGGGGAGCAGGGGCGCGTAACGATTCGGGTCATGCGGAAGGGCCGTGGATCATTCGATGAAAAGCGAGGCCAGCACGCGCCGCCGCCAGAATTTGCGCAGATCGCGGCGCGTGACCGTCAGCGTCACCGAGCCGGTGTCGCCGCACAGCGTGAGCGCGAGTTCGGCAAGCTCGCCCGCTTGCAGCGCCGCGAGCGCGGGCTCGAACCAGTCGGTCTGCAGTGCGGCGAATGCCTGGTTCCAGCGCGCCCAGTCCTGCTCGATGTAGGGCGCGGAGAACGGATCGAGTTCGACGAGCGTTGCGCCGCTACCGTTGGTCGCACCGCGCAGCGCCGCCGACAGTTCGCCGTACGACGCCGGCGGTGCGCTCGTCGCGACCCCCGCGCTGAGCGCGAGACCGCGCGTCGCGGCGGCATCCGACAGCACCAGCGCGAACGGACTCTGCACGGGCCGCGCGGCGCCCTGCGCGTGAAACCAGATCGAGTTGACTGCCGGCAGCCCGCGCGCCTCGCGCGCTTCGTTGACCGGATGCTCGAACCACGCCATCTGCACTTCGTTCTGCAGCTTCATCCACGCGCGCGAACGTTGGCCGGAATGCGCTTCGTGCGGCAGCCAGATCTCGATGTTGCGGCCGCTCGCGCGCAACGGCGACGCGCCCGCGAGCGTGCCGAAAGCATCGCTCGACAGATACCAGCGGGTCGGCTTCGGCGCCTCGATGCGCACGCCGAGCTCCTCGATCAGCGGACGTGCGAGCGCGAGCAGCGTGCCCGCTTCGTCGTCCGACAGATCGAGCGACGCGGGATCGATCAGCACCAGGTGGTCGTGCGCGATGCGCACGTGCACCGGCTGCACGCAGGCCCACGTCGCGCTGCCGGGTTCACCGCCGTCGGCGCGCAGCATGTAAGGCGCGAGCGGGGCTTCGTCGGCGGCGGCCGAGGCGCCGTCGGGCAGCGCGCCGAATTGTTGCGCGACCCAGCGCTCGTGCGGCAGCGTGCGCTGAAAATCCTCGCCGATCACGCGTTCGATCAGCGTCGCGCGCGCGATCAGCCGGTCGAGGGCGGGACTCTGGATGTCGTGGAGCGCGGTGGAGGCGTCGGCCGCGGCGGGCAGCACGAAGGGCAGCAGAAGATGGAGGCGGTCGGCAGGCATGATGCTGCGCATTGTAGGGCAAACGGTGCGAGTATTTCGATGCGGGGCGGCCGGTTTGTCGATCGCGCGGCCGCGGCAGGTCCGTTGCGCGAGCCGGCGGCATTGTGTGGCAAACTTCGCGCTTGATCGCTGGTCGAGCCGCGGGGCCTGGCAGGGTGGCGCACCGGCAGAGCCGCCCAGCGGCCACGCGAGCGAGGAACGATCCGCGCCGCCGCGAGCCCAACGATCACGACGCTCGGGCCGCACGGCGGGCGCTTGATGTCCGCCGCCCCCGGCACACAGTCGAAGAACGCACAAAAGGATTCGCTTGAAATTTCCCTACGAATGGCAGATTGGCTGGCGCTATACGCGCGCCGGCAAACGCACGACCGGTAACGGCTTCATTTCGTTCATCGCGCTGGTGTCGATGTCGGGCATTGCGCTGGGTGTCGCGGCGTTGATCGTCGTGCTGTCGGTGATGAACGGCTTTCAGAAAGAGGTGCGCGACCGCATGCTGTCGGTGCTCGCGCACGTCGAAATCTTTTCGCCGACCGGTTCGATGCCCGACTGGCAACTGACCGCGAAGGAAGCGCGCCAGAACAAGGAGGTGATTGGCGCGGCTCCGTACGTCGAGGCCCAGGCGCTGCTCACGCGCCAGGATGCGGTAAGCGGTGTCGCGTTGCGCGGCATCGAGCCGACGCTCGAGCCTGAAGTGTCCGACATCGGCAAGGAAATGAAGGGCGGCAAGCTGACCGACCTCATGCCGGGCGACTTCGGCATCGTGCTCGGCGCGGATCTCGCCGCGAACCTCGGCGTGCAGCTGAACGACAAGATCACGCTGGTCGCGCCCGAAGGCACGATCACACCGGCCGGTATGCTGCCACGGCTCAAGCAGTTCACGGTGGTCGGCATCTTCGAGTCGGGTCACTACGAATACGACAGCACGCTCGCGCTGATCAACATCAAGGACGCGCAGGCGCTGTTCCGGCTGCCCGCGCCGACTGGCGTGCGGCTTCGCCTCTCCGACATGCAGCGCGCGCCGCAAGTCGCGCATCAGCTGGCGCGCACGCTGTCGGGCGATCTGTACATTCGCGACTGGACCCAGCAGAACAAGACCTGGTTCTCGGCGGTGCAGATCGAAAAGCGCATGATGTTCATCATCCTGACGCTGATCATTGCGGTGGCCGCGTTCAATCTCGTGTCGTCGCTGGTAATGACGGTGACCAACAAGCAGGCCGATATCGCGATCCTGCGCACGCTCGGCGCACAGCCCCGCTCGATCATGAAAATCTTCGTCGTGCAGGGCGTGACGATCGGCTTCATCGGCACGGCGACCGGCGTCGCGCTCGGTTGCCTGATCGCATGGAGCATTCCGTGGCTCGTGCCGATGATCGAGCATCTGCTCGGCGTGCAGTTCCTGCCGCCGTCGGTGTACTTCATCAGTGAGCTGCCGTCCGAGCTGATTCCGGCCGACGTCGCGCGCATCGGCATCATCGCGTTCGTGCTGTCGGCGCTCGCGACGCTGTATCCGAGCTGGCGCGGCGCGAAGGTCCGTCCGGCGGAGGCGCTGCGTTATGAATGACCGCCTCGTCCATCCGTCAACCGATGCATCCATGACCGCTCAGGGCCCCGCGTCGTATCCGTATGTGCTCGAAGCCACCGGCATTTCCAAATCGTTCGTGCAGGGCGGCCTGAACGTGCAGGTGCTCAACAACGCGCAACTCGCCGTGCGGCGCGGCGAGAAGCTCGCGATCGTCGGTGCGTCGGGCTCCGGCAAGAGCACGCTGCTGCACGTGCTCGGCGGTCTCGACGATCCGAGCGCGGGCCAGGTGTCAGTGCTCGGCAAGCCGTTCACGAAGCTCTCCGAGCGCGAGCGCAACGACCTGCGCAATCGCGCGCTTGGTTTCGTGTATCAGTTCCACCATCTGCTGCCGGAGTTTTCCGCGCTCGACAACGTCGCGATGCCGCTGCGGATTCGTCGCGAGACGACCGAAGTCGCGCGCCGTGAGGCAATGGCGGTGCTGGAGCGCGTCGGCATGGGGCATCGCGCGAAGCATCGGCCAGGTGAGCTGTCGGGCGGCGAGCGCCAGCGTGTCGCGATCGCGCGCGCGCTTGTCACGCAGCCCGCCTGCGTGCTGGCCGACGAGCCGACCGGCAATCTCGACGGCGGCACCGCCGACACGGTGTTCAACCTGATGCTCGAACTGTCGCGCACGCTCGAGACCAGCTTCGTGATCGTCACGCACGACCCGGAACTGGCGGGCCGCTGCGACCGCATCGTGCGGCTGCGCGACGGCGTGCTGCACGAAGAGCCGCCGGTGCCGGTCTGAATGCGGGCCGGCATGGTCGTTGCGGGTGCTCGCGGATGACTGACGCCCACCGCCGACCGCCGGACCGCCTTCGGTGCGCTCCCACTGCCAGCGAGACAACCCATGTGGATCGATACGCACTGCCATCTCGACGCTTCGGAGTTCGACGCGGACCGTGACGCGGTCGCGGCGTCCGCGCGCGATGCGGGGGTGTCGCGCATCGTGATTCCGGCCATCGGGCGACAGAACTTCGCGGCGGTGCGCGAGCTCGCGCACCGCGTCGACGGCGGCGCGTACGCGCTCGGCATTCATCCGCTGTTCACGCCGGGCGCCGTCGATGCCGACCTCGACTTGCTGCGCATGGAGATCGAGGCGAGTCTCGACGATCCGCGCTTCGTCGGCATCGGCGAGATCGGGCTCGACTTTTTCGTCGCTGGTCTCGACGAAGCGCGCCAGCAGTTTTTCTACAACGGCCAGTTGGAACTCGCGCGCGAATTCGATCTGCCGGTGATCTGCCACGTGCGCAAATCGCAGGATCAGGTGCTCAAGGGGTTGCGCCGGCATCAGATCCATCGCGGCATCGCGCACGCGTTCAATGGCAGTTTTCAGCAGGCGGAGGCTTATATCGATCAGGGGTTGCATCTCGGCTTCGGCGGCAACCTGACGTTCGAGCGCGCGCGGCAAGTCCGGCGACTCGCCGAACAGTTGCCGTTCGACGCGCTGGTCATCGAGACCGACGCGCCGGATATCGCGCCATCGTGGATGTACCGGCAGCGCAATTCGCCCGAGCAGATTCCGGCGATCGGCGCGAGCCTCGCGCAACTGCGCGGTGTCACCTCGGACGCAGCCGCCCTTGGCACAACGGCTAACGCGCTCGCCGCGCTGCCGCGACTCGCGCTTTCCTCTGCATAATCAATACCGTTGATCGAAAGGGTTCGCGCCGGGCGACGCCCACGCCCGGCGGGCTCGCTGCTGCCCGTTCGCGACGCGTGGACTCGCCCGGCGCCAGCGGCGCGGAGGGCGAATGCGGGCAGTCTGGTGCGGGTTTGCGTTGGGCGTGATCTGGTTGCAGCGGCAGGCGGCGCTGCCGCATACGGGCGGATGGTGGGGGTTGATACTGGTCGGCTGCGCGGCGGCGGGTGTGGCGGGGTGGGGCTTGCGTGGCTATGGGGTGGGTGCGGCGGGTGCGTCGCACGCTCGCGGGGTGGGGCTCTATGGGCGCGTACGGCGGGTGGCCGGTTGGGGCGCTGTGTGGTGCGCGGCGATCTGCGTCGGCTTCGGCTATGCAGCCGTGCGCGCGCAAACGCGGCTCGCGGTAAGCCTGCCGCACGCGTGGGAAGGCCGCGATATCGAGGTGGTCGGCAGTATCAGGGGATTGCCGACGCGCGACGATAAGGGCGCGCGCTTCCTGTTCGACGTCGAAGCGAACGATGCGCGGCTCGCCGCTTTCCCGCGCGTGATCCAGCTCACGTGGATCGCGCGCGACGCCGCGGTGCCGCGGCTCGACCCGGGCCAGCGCTGGCGTCTGACCGTGCGCCTGAAGCGCCCGCACGGCAATGCGAATTTCGGCGTGCGCGATGCCGAGGCGAGTCTGCTCGCGCGCAACGTCCGCGCGACCGGCTACGTGAGCGTGCCGGATCATGCGCGGCGCCTGGCCGGTCGCGCGCGCGGGCTCGCCGTGCTGGTCGACCGCTGGCGCGCCGCGTTGCGTGCGCGTATCGACACGGTGCTTGCCGATGCGCCGCATCGCGGCATCGTCGTTGCGCTCGCGATCGGCGCGCAGGACGAAGTAAGCCCCGCCGACTGGCAATTGATGCGAGGCACCGGCACGAGTCATCTGGTGGCGATTTCGGGCTTGCATATCGGCTTCGTCGCGGGGCTGGCGGGCTGGCTCGCGGCAGCACTATGGCGACGTTCGGGGTGGCTCGGCCGCAACTGGCCGCTACGCTTGCCCGCGCAGCTCGTCGGCGTGACGGCCGGTGCGATCTTCGCCGCACTGCATGCCGCGCTCGCCGGCTTCAACGTGCCGGCGCAGCGCGCGCTGTGGATGGCCGCGCTCGCCGCGCTGGCGTTCGTCGGCGGCCGTCAGCTAGCGCGCTCCACTGTGCTCGCGTGGGCGCTCGGGCTCGTGCTGCTGATCGATCCGTGGGCGGTCGTGTCGGCCGGATTCTGGCTGTCGTTTTGCGCGGTCGGCGCGATCCTGTTCGCGATGTCGGGGCGCCCGCGTGGGCGGGGTCCTCGGGCTTCCCGTCATGATGAGGACGAGGAGGGCAGCGCGGCGCGACGCGGGTGGCAGGCGCTGCGCGCCGTATCAATCCGGCGTCTGCGCGCATTCGCCGAACGGTTGGGCAGCGCCGCGCACGTGCAGTTCGCGGTGACGGTCGCGCTTGCGCCGCTGACCGCGTACTGGTTCGCGCAGATTCCGCTCGTCGGGCCGCTCGCGAACGCGTTCGCGATTCCGTGGGTAAGCCTGCTCGTCACGCCGGCGGTGCTCGCCGGCGTCGGATTGCCTGCGCCGCTCGATGCGTTCGCGTGGCGGGCCGCACACACGCTGCTCGATAGTCTCGTGGCCAGCCTGCAGATGTTGTCGGGACCGCGCTGGACACTATGGTGGTTGCCGCAGCCGCGCGCGTGGGCGCTCGCCGCGGCGTCGCTCGGGGTGCTGTGGTGTCTCGCGCCGCGCGGCTGGCCGCTGCGATGGGCGGCGCCGCTGACGTGGCTGCCGCTTCTGATTCCCAGCGCAGACGGCGCGCTCGCCGAGCCATCGGGGGCGTTCCGTCTGACTGCGCTCGATGTCGGGCAGGGTTCGTCGATTCTGGTGCAGACCGCGCATCACGCGTTGCTGTTCGATGCTGGGCCCGGCCCGGAATCGACGCACGCGGGCGAGCGGGTGGTGGTGCCGTTCCTGCAGGCGCAAGGCGTGACGACGCTCGATACGCTAATGATCAGTCACGCCGATTCGGATCATGCGGGCGGCGCGCCGGCCGTGCTCGGTGCGATCGAGGTGCGTCAGCTGGTGGCCGGACTGGAGCCGGGCAATGCGCTGTGGCCGAAGGCGAAGCAGCATGGCGCGCAGACGCTGCCGTGCGTGGCGGGGCAGCGCTGGCAGTGGGACGGTGTCGAGTTCACGGTACTCTGGCCGGACGCCGAAGCGCTAACCGGTAAGGCGAACGATCATTGCTGCGTGCTCAGGGTCAGCACCTTGGCGGCCACCACCGCGGGCCAGGCGCCGCCGCGCGTCGGTGCGAACATGGCGCGTTTCACGGCCCTGCTGACCGCCGACATCGAAGCGCCAACCGAACGCGCGCTGCTCGCGCGCGATCGCGACCTGCTGCGCGCGCAAGTGTTGATCGTGCCGCATCATGGCAGCAGGACGTCGTCGACCGAGCCGTTCCTCGACTCTATCGATCCGTCCATCGCGTTATTTCAGGTAGGCTACGAAAATCGCTTTCACCATCCGAATGCGGGCGTGTTCGCGCGCTACGTGGCGCGTCGTATCGAACTCGGCCGCAGCGATCGCGATGGCGCGGTGAGGGTGGACGTCGATCCGGGCGCGCGTGGTGAGGATGGCGCCGCGCTCACGCTCGAGCGCTATCGCGATACGCAGCGCCGCTACTGGATGGAGCCATGAGCGCATCGCGGCTCGATGAGCGTCACGGCGCAGACAGCCGCCGCAAGCAGCGGCATAAGCAGCGGTAGAGCAGCGGTATAAGCGGCGGCACAGGCAAAGCACCCGCCCACGCGTAAAAAACACAACGGAGATAGCCGCAGTTGAAAAACATCATCCATTTCTCGCACGCCAACGGCTTTCCGGCCTCGACTTACCGGACGATCTTCGCCGAACTCGCCGACGACTACGACGTGCGCTCGATCGAGCGCATCGGCCATGATCCGCGCTTTCCGGTCACGCAGGACTGGCCCCATCTGGTCGAGCAACTGCTCGACGACATCGCCCGCAAGTACGAGCAGCCGGTGTGGCTGGTCGGGCATTCGCTCGGCGGTTATCTGTCGCTGATGGCGGCGCTGAAAAAGCCGCAGTGGGTGAGAGGCGTCGTGATGCTCGACTCGCCGGTGATCGCCGGCTGGCGCAGCAGCATGCTGCGCGTGTCGCAATGGACCGGGCTCGACGAGCGGCTGTCACCCGCCGCCGCGACGCGTAAGCGCCGCACGCAATGGACGAGCCGCGACGAAGCATGGCGGCACTTCCATTCGAAGCCCGCGTTCGCGCTCTGGGACGAACGCATGCTGTCCGACTATATCGACTTCGGCATTCCGCAGAGCTCGCCCGACGGCACCCGGATGCTCGCGTTCGATCGCCGCACCGAATACCAGATTTACCGGACGCTGCCGCATACGCTCGGCGCCCGGCTCGCGCGCGGCGCGCCGGTGCCGGTCGGGTTCATCGCCGGCACACGCTCGAAGGAAATGCGCCAGGCCGGTCTCGACGCGACGCGACGCGCGACCGGCGGGCACGTCGAGTGGATCGAGGGCAGTCATTTGTATCCGATGGAAAAGCCGATCGAAACCGCACGCGCGGTGCAACGCATGCTGCGCGAACTGGAGCGAGCAGCCTGACGCGCAGCGCGTGCGAGGCGGCATCGGCGCGCGTGGGGCGGTCGTTTTTTGCTGGGTCGGGACCATCCTTTACGGTATAATCCGTTTTTCCCGCGAGCATCCAGCGATGACCAAATATGTTTTCGTCACCGGCGGCGTAGTATCTTCCCTCGGCAAGGGTATTGCCGCCGCTTCCCTCGCCGCGATCCTCGAATCGCGCGGTCTTAAAGTCACCCTCCTCAAACTCGATCCCTACATCAACGTCGACCCCGGCACGATGAGCCCGTTTCAGCACGGCGAAGTGTTCGTGACGGAAGACGGAGCGGAAACCGACCTCGACCTCGGCCACTACGAGCGCTTCATCAGCACGAAGATGCGCAAGGCCAACAACTTCACCACGGGCCAGATTTACGAGTCGGTGATCCGCAAGGAACGCCGCGGCGATTATCTCGGCAAGACCGTGCAGGTCATCCCGCACATCACGAACGAAATCCAGGCATTCGTCGAGCGCGGCGCAGCGTCCGCGACGTGCGGCGAGCCGGATGTCGCGATCGTCGAAGTGGGTGGCACGGTGGGTGACATCGAATCGCTGCCGTTCCTCGAAGCCGCGCGTCAGATGAGCCTGCGCCTCGGCCGCAACAGCGCGTGCTTCGTGCACCTGACGCTGGTGCCCTGGGTTGCCACGGCCGGCGAACTCAAAACCAAGCCCACCCAGCACAGCGTGCAGAAGCTGCGCGAAATCGGCATCTTGCCGCACGTGCTGCTGTGCCGTGCCGACCGCCGCATTCCGGACGACGAGCGCGCGAAGATCTCGCTGTTCTCGAACGTGCCGGAAGACGCGGTGATTTCCGTGTGGGACGCGGACAGCATCTACAAGATTCCGCAGATGCTGCACGACCAGGGTCTCGACGCGATCATCTGCGAAGAGCTGAAGCTCACGCCGAAGGCGGCGGACCTCACGATGTGGTCCGACCTCGTCGAGAAGCTGCAGAACCCGAAGCACGAAGTGACGATCGGCATGGTCGGCAAGTATGTCGATCTGACCGAGTCGTACAAGTCGCTGATCGAAGCGCTGCGCCATGCGTCGATGCATACGTCTACGCGCGTGAACATCGAGTACATCGACTCCGAAGAGATCGAAACGCAAGGTGTCGAGAGCCTCAGGCATCTCGATGCGGTGCTCGTGCCGGGCGGCTTCGGCCGTCGCGGCACCGAAGGCAAGATCGCCGCGATCCGCTATGCGCGCGAAGCGAAGGTGCCGTACCTCGGCATCTGCCTCGGCATGCAGCTCGCCGTGATCGAATTCGCGCGCGACGTCGTTGGCCTGAAGGACGCGAACAGCACCGAGTTCGATCAGGAAACGAAGAACCGCGTGGTCGCGCTGATCACCGAGTGGTACGACCGCGAAGGCCGCGTCGAGAAGCGTACCGAAGAGTCGGATCTCGGCGGCACGATGCGCCTCGGTTCGCAGCGCTGTCCGATCAAACCCGGCACGCTCGCCGAAGAGATCTACGGCACCGATGTGAACGAACGCCATCGTCACCGTTATGAGGTGAATAACCGCTTCGTGCCCCAGCTCGAAGGCGGTGGCCTCATCATTAGCGCCCGTACCCCGAGCGAGGATTTGCCGGAAATGATGGAGCTGCCGCGCAGCATGCACCCGTGGTTCGTCGGCGCGCAGTTCCATCCGGAATTCACGTCCACGCCGCGTGACGGTCATCCGCTGTTCAAGTCGTTCGTCGAAGCGGCGCTCGCGCATCAGCAGTCGAGGGTCGAGGAGAAAGCATGAAACTGGGCGATTTCGAAATCGGACTCGACAAGCCGTTTTTCCTGATCGCCGGTACCTGTGTCGTCGAATCCGAACAGATGACGATCGACACCGCCGGCCGCCTGAAGGAAATCTGCGCGAAGCTGAACATTCCGTTCATCTACAAATCGTCGTACGACAAGGCTAATCGCAGCAGCGGCAAGTCGTTTCGCGGTCTGGGCATGGACGAAGGCCTGCGCATCCTGTCGGAAGTGAAGCGCCAGCTCGGTCTGCCGGTGCTGACCGACGTGCACGCCGAGCACGAGATCGAGCAGGTCGCGTCGGTCGTCGACGTGCTGCAAACGCCCGCGTTCCTGTGCCGCCAGACCGACTTCATCCATGCGTGCGCGCGCTCGGGCAAGCCGGTCAACATCAAGAAGGGCCAGTTTCTCGCGCCGCACGACATGAAGAACGTGATCGACAAGGCGCGCAACGCCGCGCGCGAAGCGGGTCTGTCCGAAGACCGCTTCATGGCGTGCGAGCGCGGCGTGTCGTTCGGCTATAACAACCTCGTGTCGGACATGCGTTCGCTCGCGATCATGCGCGAGACCAACGCGCCGGTCGTGTTCGACGCGACGCACTCGGTGCAGTTGCCGGGCGGCCAGGGCACGAGCTCGGGCGGCCAGCGCGAATTCGTGCCGGTGCTCGCGCGCGCCGCGGTCGCGGTCGGCGTCGCCGGTCTCTTCATGGAAACCCACCCGAATCCGGCGCAAGCGAAGTCGGACGGACCGAACGCGGTGCCGCTCAATCGCATGGCCGACCTGCTCGAGACGCTCGTCACGCTCGACCGGGCCGTCAAGCGCGGGCCGTTCCTCGAAAGCGATTTCAACTGATTCAGGTGTGCGCCGCGTGTCACGGTTACCTTCGATAATCGACCCGCGGCGCTTTCGCATAATGGTCGTCGAACGTAT
This sequence comes from Paraburkholderia sp. WC7.3g, assembly GCF_050436345.1. Classification (NCBI taxonomy): domain Bacteria; kingdom Pseudomonadati; phylum Pseudomonadota; class Betaproteobacteria; order Burkholderiales; family Burkholderiaceae; genus Paraburkholderia; species Paraburkholderia sp. WC7.3g. The sequence goes on along the minus strand of NZ_JBNDMA010000002.1, from coordinate 3,022,928 downwards.
CGGCGCGCGAGTTGTCTGTCGGGGAGACCGGCAGGTGCTTTGCATGGGACCGGAGTAGACGCTAAAGCGCCAACTCCGGTTCGACAGCGCGATGCAAGGTCACAGTAAAGAATTCAACGTCATCCTTTGAGGAAACCATGAGTGCTATCGTAGACATCATCGGTCGAGAGATTCTCGATTCGCGAGGCAACCCCACCGTCGAATGCGACGTGCTGCTCGAATCGGGCACGATGGGCCGCGCAGCGGTGCCGTCGGGCGCGTCGACCGGCTCGCGCGAAGCGATCGAACTGCGCGACGGCGAAGCCGGCCGTTACGGCGGCAAGGGCGTGCTGAAGGCCGTCGAGCATATCAACACTGAAATCTCCGAAGCGATCATGGGTCTCGACGCTTCCGAGCAGGCTTTCCTCGACAAGACGCTGCTCGAACTCGACGGCACCGACAACAAGTCGCGCCTCGGCGCGAACGCGATGCTGGCCGTGTCGATGGCTGTCGCGAAGGCCGCGGCTGAGGAAGCTGGTCTGCCGCTGTACCGTTATTTCGGCGGCTCGGGCGCAATGCAACTGCCGGTGCCGATGATGAACATCGTCAACGGCGGCGCGCACGCCAACAACAGCCTGGACATCCAGGAATTCATGATCGTGCCGGTCAGCCAGCCGTCCTTCCGCGAAGCACTGCGCTGCGGCGCCGAAGTGTTCCACGCGCTGAAGAAGATCCTGTCGGATCGCGGTATGAGCACGGCGGTGGGCGACGAAGGCGGCTTCGCGCCGAACTTCGGCAGCAACGAGGAATGCCTGTCGACCATCCTGCAAGCCATCGAGAAAGCAGGCTACCGCGCCGGTGAAGACGTGCTGCTCGCGCTCGACTGCGCGGCGAGCGAGTTCTACCACGACGGCAAGTACCAGCTCGCGGGCGAAGGCCTGCAGCTGTCGTCGACGGAATTCGCGGACTACCTGGCGAACCTCGCCGACAAGTTCCCGATCGTGTCGATCGAAGACGGCATGCACGAAGGCGACTGGGAAGGCTGGAAGACGCTGACCGACAAGCTCGGCAAGAAGATCCAGCTGGTCGGCGACGACCTGTTCGTGACGAACACGCGCATCCTGAAGGAAGGCATCGAGAAGGGCATCGCGAACTCGATCCTGATCAAGATCAACCAGATCGGCACGCTGACGGAAACCTTCGCGGCGATCGAAATGGCCAAGCGCGCCGGCTACACGGCCGTGATTTCGCATCGCTCGGGCGAAACCGAAGACTCGACGATCGCGGACATCGCAGTCGGCCTGAACGCTGGTCAAATCAAGACCGGTTCGCTGTCGCGTTCCGACCGCATCTCGAAGTACAACCAGCTGCTGCGTATCGAGGAAGATCTCGGCGATATCGCGAGCTACCCGGGCAAGTCGGCGTTCTACAATTTGCGCTAAGCGTTTTCGCCAGATTGTTCACGCCGTTCGATGAGCCGGTTATCCTTCGTTTCTGATTGACCTCGCCGCCCTGCGTATAGCGCAGGGCGGCGCGTATTTATTGTGCTTACTTCATGCGGCTTGTCACTGCTGTCCTGATCGTTCTGCTGGCGTTGATCCAGTACCCGCTCTGGTGGGGGCACGGCGGCTGGCTGCGCGTGCATGAGTTGCAGGGCCAACTCGCGCAGCAACTGCAGAAGAATGCCGACGCGAAGCTGCGCAACGAGCGCATCCAGGGCGAAGTGCAGGATCTGCAGAATGGCACGGCCGCGGTCGAAGAGCGGGCGCGCTACGAAATGGGCATGGTCAAGGACGGCGAGGTGTTCGTGCAGTTCGTGTCGCCGAACCAGCCGTTGCCGGTGCCGAACCCGCCGTCGGCGGATACCTCGACGCGCGGTGAGGTGTCGGCCGCGCCGCTGCACGTGGTGCCGAATCCGGAGTCGCGCGCGAAGCCGGATCGCAAGCGCGGCGGGAAGGCGGCGGCTGCGAAGGAGAAGAAGCCGGCGCACTGAGGTTAGAGCGCTCGCATCGGCTTGCTGTGTGAAGGGCGCAAAAAAAGCGCGGTTCGTTGTGAACCGCGCTTCCTGTTTTTGTGCTGCCGTATTCGCTGCTACCAGCCCCAGTACGGCCCGAACCCGACGCCGATCCCGGTTCCCCAGCCACGTCCCCAGCGGCCACTCGAGAAGCCCGCAGAAAACCTCACGGGCGGCGAACGCGAGTAATAGCGCGACCAGGCTTGCGCGGCGGCGTCCGCGGCCATGGTCTGATCCTGTTCGAACATGACCTGACGGTCGATCGCTTCATACTGCGCGCTTTCCTTAGGCGTCAGCGTCTGCGCATGACTGACGGCCTCAGCCTGATCAGGCGGTAGCCGGCTCAAGATCGGCGACGGGCCCGGTGGATCGATCGAGCACCCGGCTAGCGCCGCGCTGCCCGCGATCACGGCCAGAATCAACGAAAGCGAGTGCTTCATGATCGAATCTCCATGGTCCGAGGCTCGAGGAAGCATCTCCCGACGCGCGGCGCCATATGCTTCCAATGTATCAACGCTGCGATCAAAAGCAACGCGCCGCCCGAGCCGTGACATGGCATGGGCGGCGCGCTCAGGACTTCCGTTGCTAGACGCGATCAGTTCGCAGGCACGTAGTCCGCTGCAGCGAAAGCGCGGTTCAGTGCCGCTGCGCGGCCGCCGGTGTCACGCCTTGTGAGAGTCCGCCGGCCACGAAAAGTTGCGCGACGTCGACCGGGTCGAACTCGTAGCGCTGATTGCAAAACTCGCAGTGAATCTCGACATGGCCGCGTTCCTCGATCACGCCGTCGACTTCGCCGCGGCCGAGCATCTTCAGCATCGCGCCGACCTTTTCGCGCGAGCACGTGCATTCGAAGCGCGCGGTGACTGGCTCGAAATGCTGGACGTTCTCCTGCCAGAAGAGCCGCCGGAACACCGTCTCCGGTTCTTCCTTCAGCAGTTCATCCCGCGACAGCGTGCCGCCGAGTGTGCACACGCGCTCCCACGTATCCGCGTCGAGCTCGCCCGGATGCGGGACGATGCCGCCGTCGCCCGGCAACTTCTGCAGCAACATGCCGACCGCGCGCTCGGTGTTCGCCGCGAGCCACATGCGCGTGTCGAGCTGCTCGGAGTGATGCATGTAGTGCTCGAGCACTTCGGCGATCGACTTCAGTGGTCCATTTACGCCCGAGAGCGGCACGATACTCTGGTACGGCTGCTGGCCGGGCTGCTTGTCGGTCGGGTCGAGCGTGATCACGCAGCGACCGTGGCCGCTCGCGTTCAGCAGATCGACGAGCGCCGTCGTGTCGTCGATCGTATGGCCGGCTTCTCCGGACAGCTTCGCGGTTGCGCGCATCGTCAGGTTCGAGCTGCACTGCACGACCAGCATCTTGACCGGGCCGTCGCCGAAAATCTGCATGACGAGCGTGCCGTCGAACTTCAGGTTCGCCGACAGCAGCGCGCACGCGGCCATCATTTCGCCCAGGATCGTTCGCACGGGCGCCGGATAGTCGCGGCGCGTCAGCACGTCCTGCCAGGTATTACGCAGGGAAACGATCTCGCCGCGCACCGGCGCCGCGCTGAACATGAATTTTTGCAACTGGTCGCTCACAACTTTTCCTCGGTGAAATGACGCGGCGTGATGCCGCGCCTTTGCGCGCTGCGCGCGCCGGCCGTCTAGCCGATGCGTACGAGCTGCGCCTTGAAATACTCGCGGCGCCCGGCATAGCTTGCCGCGCCGCGCTGCATGTTGGCGATATCCGCTTCCGTCAGCTCGCGCACCGCCTTCGCGGGTGCGCCGAGGATCAGCGTATTGTCGGGAAACACCTTGCCCTCGGTGACGATGGCGCCCGCTCCCACCAGACAGTTGCGGCCGATCACCGCGCCATTCAAGACCACCGCCTGAATTCCGATCAACGCACCTTCCTTGATCGTGCAGCCGTGCAGCATCGCCTGATGGCCGATCGTCACGTTCGACCCGACCGTCAGCGGATAGCCGGGGTCGGTGTGCAGCACCGCGTTCTCCTGCACATTGCTGCCGGCGCCGATCGCGATCGGCTCGTTGTCGCCGCGCAGCGTCGCGCCGAACCACACGCTCGCGTTTTCCTCGAGCGTTACGTTGCCGATGATGTTCGCCGAATCCGCGACGAACACGCTTTCATGGATGATCGGGGCGGCGTCGCCCAGCTTGTAAATCGTCACAATGTCTCCTTGTCGGTCGGTGCTACGCTTCAGGTGACTCCGATCCCGTGCGCGAGGGTCGGCTGATCGCTTGCCGCACACGACGGGGCGGCGTGCGCCCTGCACGGTGCATGTTTGGCAGTCCTGCGTCGCCAATTGATGGGCGTGCCCGAAAGTGCGCCGGATAGTCGAATCGGGTATTGTAGACGGTTGTGTGCTTGAGCCGCCTGGCGGCTCAAGCGCGGCTCAACCGGCGTTTGTCCGTCGCCAGCCCGTTGCCTTTCTCGTTCCCGTCGCCTATCCGTTTGTCATGACGTCCGCCGCTTCGCCCGTTTCTGTCGCTTCTGCCGCCTCGAATTCTCAGGATGAGCCGTCGTGCGCGCGACGCGCCGCGCTCGCTGCGTTGGGCGAGCGCGATCCGGCCGTGAAGGCCGCGGCGGCCCGCGAACTGTACGTGTTGGTGCTCGACGGCCGCGCTCTGTGTGACACCGGCCTTGACCTCGCCGAGGCCGCCGGCCTGCCGGGCCGCCCCGAGCGACCCGAACTGGTCGAACCGCGCCAGCTCGGCCGACGCAGCATGCAGTCGCCGCAGGGGCGCGCGGTGCTGCTCCACGCGCTGGCGCACATCGAGTTCAACGCGATCAATCTGGCGCTCGACGCCGTCTGGCGCTTCGCCCGCATGCCCGCCACGTTCTATACCGACTGGCTCAAGGTCGCCGCCGAAGAGGCGTATCACTACTCGCTGCTTGCCGCGCGTCTCGCCGAATACGGCCACGACTACGGCGATTTTCCGGCGCACGGCGGCCTGTGGGACATGTGCGAGCGCACCCGCGGCGACGTGCTCGCGCGCATGGCGCTCGTGCCGCGCACGCTCGAAGCGCGCGGCCTCGACGCGTCGCCGCCGATCCGCGCGCGTCTGCTGCAGGCTGGCGATCACGCGTCGGCGGGGATTCTCGATGTGATCCTGCGCGATGAGATCGGCCACGTGCTGATCGGCAACCGCTGGTTTCGTCACCTGTGCGACGCGGACGGCCTCGATCCGCACCCCACCTATCTGCGTCTCGCCGACCAATATCACGCGCCGAAACTGCGCGGCCCGTTCAATTTCGAAGCGCGCCGCGACGCGGGTTTCGACGACGCGGAACTCGCCGCGCTCGCCCGCCAGGATACCCCGCAAGCCACGCAGGCAACCGACGACCGAGCATCGCCTCAATAATCCGTTATCTCTTCTTGCGCCGCTGTCCCTATAATCGAACGACCATTCTTTTTGTGGGTGCGCCGTTGATGAATACTTCCCGCTCTGAGTTCGTTGCCGCGCGCGGCGTCCGGCTGCACGTGCGGCGCTGGGGTCATCCCGACGCGCCGATGCTGTTTATGCTGCACGGCTGGATGGACGTCGCCGCGTCGTTCCAGTTCGTCGTCGATGCGCTCGGCGGCGACTGGCAAGTGGTCGCGCCCGACCTGCGCGGCTTCGGGCTGTCCGACTGGCCGGTCGCCGAGCGCGGCGGCGGCAGCTACTGGGTGCAGGACTATCTCGGCGACCTCGATGCGCTGATCGAACACTACGCGCCCAGCGGCGAAGTGAATCTCGTCGGTCACAGCCTGGGCGCGAACGTCGTGTGCCTGTACGCGGGTGTGCGGCCGCAACGGGTGCGGCGCGTGGTCGATCTGGAAGGCTTCGGGCTCGCGCCAACGCATCCGGCGCAGGCGCCGAAGCGTCTCGTCAACTGGCTCGACGAATTGCGCGATCCACCGCAGTTGAAGCGCTACGCGTCGCTCGACGACGTCGCCGCGCGCCTGATCAAAACCAATCCGCGCCTCGATCCGCGGCGCGCGCAGTTTCTCGCGCAGCACTGGTCGAGGCCGGACGGCGAAGGGCGCTTCATGCTGCTCGCCGATCCGGCGCACAAGGTTCGCGGCCCGACGTTGTATCGCCTCGACGAGGTGATGGCGGTGTGGCGCAAGGTCAGCGCGAAGGTGCTGCACGTCGAGGCCGCCGGCTCGCCGACGCTCGCGCAGATCGCCGGCGAAATCCCGCTCGGCGAATTCAAGGCGCGCTTCCGGGCGTTTCCGGATTGGCGTGAGAAGATCGTCGACGGCGCGGGGCACATGGTGCATCACGACCGGCCGGAGCAGATCGCAGCGCTGATCGAGGGTTTCTGCGCCTGAAACTTCGTTCGAAACGGCGCTCGTGCGTCACCCGGACGTCGCGGCATTGGCGCCGACCCGGTCCTGACCTCGCGGCACGCGGGCAGCCGAAGTCGGCGTCGCGAGATACCCCTGCGGACCCTTACTGCGTTGCAGTAAAATGATCGGAGAACCTTACCAGGACCACGATGAACGCCGATCTTCACTGCCATTCCACCGTTTCCGACGGCCAGTTCGCGCCGGCCGACGTCGCGCGCCGTGCGCACGCGAACGGCGTGACGCTGTGGGCGCTCACCGATCATGACGAAGTGGGCGGGCAGCAGGAAGCGCGCGCCACGGCCGAGGCACTCGGCATGGACTACCTGAGCGGCGTCGAGATTTCGGTCACGTGGGCGGGACGCACCGTGCATATCGTCGGGCTCGGCATCGATCCGACCAGCCAGATCCTGGTCGACGGTCTCGCGCGGACTCGCGACGGCCGCGCCGCGCGCGCCGAAGCGATCGGCGAGCAATTGGCGACGCTCGGCGTTCCGGACGCGTACGAGGGCGCGCTGCAATACGTGTCGAATCCCGACATGATGTCGCGCACGCATTTCGCGCGCTTCATGGTCGAGCATGGCCACTGCGCGACCATGCAGGAAGTGTTCGACCGTTATCTCGGCGACGGCAAGCCGGCCTACGTCGCGCACCGCTGGGCCAAGCTCGCGGACGCGCTCGGCTGGATACAGGCCGCGAACGGCGTCGCGATCGTTGCGCATCCGGGTCGCTACGCCTATTCGCAACTAGAATTCGACACGTTCTTCGGCGAATTCATCGACCTCGGCGGCAAGGCGATCGAGGTCGTGACGGGCAGCCACACGCCCGACCAGTACCGCGAATACGCGGACGTCGCGCGTCGCTTCGGCTTCGAGGCCTCACGTGGCTCCGACTTTCATGCGCCTGGCGAAGGCCGCACCGAACTCGGCGCGCTGCCGCCGTTACCCACCGATCTGAAGCCCGTCTGGGAACGCTGGCTGTGACCGCGCGCCGTGCCGATACGGCACGTCGCGCGCGCGGGCCGGCTGGATGCGGCAAGCGCTCTGCTCGCCGCAGCCCATCCGCCGCAGTTCGTCTGCCGCCACCGTGAGTCTCCATGTCCCAATACTTTCGGCTTCATCCCGACAATCCGCAGCCGCGCCTCGTCAAGCAGGCCGTGCAGATCATCAACGACGGCGGCGTGGTCGCGTTGCCGACCGATTCGACCTACGCACTTGCCTGCCGTCTCGACGACAAGGATGCGGTCGAGCGTCTGCGGCGCATCCGCGGGCTCGACGAAAAGCAGTTGCTGTCGCTGCTCGTACGTGACCTGTCCGAACTCGCCAATTTTGCGATGGTGGACAACTGGCAGTATCGGCTGCTTAAATCGGTGACCCCGGGCCCGTATGTGTTCGTGCTGCAAGCCACCAAGGAAGTGCCGCGGCGCGTGTCGCATCCGTCGCGCAAGACGATTGGCCTGCGTGTGCCGGATCACGCGATCACGCTGGCGATTCTCGAGGAACTCGGCCAGCCGCTGCTCGGCTCGACGCTGATCATGCCCGGCGAAACCGAGCCGCTGAACGACCCGGAGGAAATCCGCGCGCGGCTCGAAAAGCAGCTCGATCTGGTGATCGACGGCGGCGCTTGCGTGTGCGAGCCGTCCACCGTGATCGATCTGACCGGCTCGGAACCGGTGCTGGTGCGGGCGGGGCGCGGCCCGCTCGAGCCGTTCGGCCTCGAGGAAACAGCGTGAGCGAAAGCGGACAGACGCGCGCGAGCGCGTTGTTACAATAGCGAGTTATGGATTCTTCCCTGATACAAACCATTGCGGTGTACGCGCTGCCGGTGATCTTCGCGATCACGCTGCACGAGGCCGCGCACGGCTACGTCGCGCGCTGGCTCGGCGACAACACCGCGTACGTGCTCGGCCGTGTGTCGCTGAACCCGATGCGGCATATCGATCCGCTCGGCACGATCGCCATTCCGTTGCTGCTGTACTTCGCGACGAGCGGCGCGTTCATGTTCGGCTATGCGAAGCCGGTGCCGGTCGCGTTCGGCAATCTGCGCAATCCGCGCTGGGGCAGCTTATGGGTCGCGGCGGCCGGGCCCATGTGCAATTTCATCCAGGCGCTGATCTGGGGCGTGTTGGGCGTTGCGCTCGCGGTGCTTAACGTCAACGAACCGTTTTTCACGCGCATGGCGGGCGCGGGCATCGGCGTCAATCTCGTACTCGGCGTGCTGAACCTGTTTCCGCTGCCGCCGCTCGACGGCGGCCGCGTGGTGATGGCGCTGTTGCCGCCGAAGCAATCGATCGCGTTGTCGCGGCTCGAGCCGTACGGCTTTTTCATCGTGATGGCGCTCGTGATGACGGGTACGCTCACGCGTTTCTGGTTAAAGCCACTCGTTACGCTTGGCTATAGCGCGATCACCGCAATTCTGACTCCACTTGTTTCGCTTTTCTAGATAACCATGTTCCCAGACCGTATCTTCTCCGGCATGCGGCCCACCGGGTCGCTGCACCTCGGCCACTATCACGGCGTGCTGAAAAACTGGGTGCGGCTGCAGTCCGAGTACCCGTGCTTCTTCTGCGTGGTCGACTGGCACGCGCTGACGACGCACTATGAAACGCCCGAAGTGATCGAAAAGAACGTGTGGGACGTGCTGATTGACTGGCTCGCTTCCGGCATCGATCCGGCGCAGGCGACGCTGTTCATCCAGAGCAAGGTGCCCGAGCATGCCGAGCTCGCGCTGCTGCTCGGCATGAGCACGCCGCTCGGCTGGCTCGAACGCGTGCCGACCTACAAGGAGCAGATGGAAAAGCTGAAGGACAGGGATTTGTCGACCTACGGCTTCCTCGGCTATCCGGTGCTGATGGCGGCGGACATTCTGCTGTATCGCGGCTCGCTCGTGCCGGTCGGTGAAGACCAGGTGCCGCACGTCGAGATGACGCGTGAAATCGCGCGCCGTTTCAACTACCTGTACGGCCGCGAGCCGGGGTTCGAGGAGAAGGCGAACGAAGCCGCGAAGAAGCTCGGCGGCAAGCGTGCGAAGCTCTATCACGAGCTACGCAACGCGTATCAGCAGGAAGGCGACGACGAAGCACTCGAGCGCGCGCGGGCGCTGCTGCAAGAATCGCAAAGCCTGTCGATGAACGATCGCGAGCGCCTGTTCGGCTATCTGGAAGGTTCGCGCAAGATCATCCTCGTCGAGCCGCAGGCGATGCTGACCGAGGCTTCGCGCATGCCGGGTCTCGACGGCCAGAAGATGTCGAAGTCGTACGGCAACACGATCGGCCTGCGCGAAGACGCGGAAACGATCACGAAGAAGGTCCGCACGATGCCGACCGACCCCGCGCGAGTGCGCCGCACCGATCCGGGCGATCCAGACAAGTGCCCGGTGTGGCAGCTGCATCAGGTGTATACCGACGAAGCGACCCACGAGTGGGTGCAGAAGGGCTGCCGCTCGGCGGGCATCGGCTGCCTCGATTGCAAGCAGCCGGTCGTCGAAGGGATTCTGCGCGAGCAGCAGCCGATGCTCGAGCGCGCGCAGAAGTACATGGATGACCCATCGCTGTTGCGCGCGATCGTCGCCGACGGCTGCGACAAGGCGCGCCGCTTCGCGACCGAAACGATGCGCGACATCCGCGAGGCAATGGGACTGTCGTACAACTGATGCACATTCGAGGCGCCGCACCGCAGCGATGAGTTCGCCCGTTACCAGTGGCTTGCACGGCCTCGGTGAACCGTCGCGCTGGGTGCGTCACTGGGCGCACCTGATCGCACCGGGCGGCGCGGTGCTCGACGTCGCATCGGGCGCCGGGCGGCACGCGCGTTTTTTTGCGTCGCTCGGCCATCCCGTCACCGCGATCGATCGCGACGCGGCTGCGCTCGATCTTCTGCGCGACGCGCCGCTCGTCACGCCGGTCGTAGCCGATCTCGAAGGTTCGCCGTGGCCATTGGCTGGCGATGAAGAGTTCGCTGCCGTCGTCGTCACCAACTACCTGCATCGGCCGCTCTTTCCGCAATTGCTGCGCGCGCTCGCGCCCGGCGGCGTACTGGTTTACGAGACCTTCGCGCAAGGAAACGAAAGCATCGGCAAGCCCTCCAATCCGGCGTTTTTGCTCACGCCAGGCGAACTGCTCGACACCGTGCGGGGCCAGCTGCGGGTGATCGCGTTTCAGGACGGATTTCTCGCCGAGCCGCGTCCGGCCTACGTTCAGCGCATCTGCGCGGTTCGGCAAGCAGCCACTGCTGATGATGCCTCACGGCCAACTCCGCCACCTTGTTACGAGTTGGCTGGCTAATCCGCTACAATCGCGGTTTACCTGATCAAATTCATGGCGTTTCATGACTAACGGCAACCACAGCGGTCACCAGGACGGCGTTCAGATCCGCGGCAGCATTCCTGCCATCATCACCCCGATGCTAGAAGACGGCAGCCTCGATCTGCCGGCGTTTCGCAAACTGATCGACTGGCACGTCGAGGAAGGCACGAATGCGCTCGTCGTGGTCGGCACGAGCGGCGAGTCGGCCACGCTGTCGGTCGAAGAACACGTGCTGATGGTCAAGACCGCGGTCGAGCACACTGCGGGCCGGATTCCGGTCATCGCGGGCGCGGGCGCCAACTCCACCGCTGAAGCGATCGAACTCACGCAGCACGCGAAGGACGTCGGCGCGGATGCCACGCTGCAGGTCGTGCCGTACTACAACAAGCCGACCCAGGAAGGCATCTACCGCCATTTCGCGAAGATCGCCGAAACCGTCGATCTGCCTGTGATCCTGTACAACGTGCCGGGCCGCACCGTCGCCGACATGAGCAACGAGACCATCCTGCGCTGCGCGCAGGTGCCGGGCATCGTTGGCGTCAAGGAAGCCACTGGCAACATCGACCGCGCCGCGCATCTGATCAAGTCGGCGCCGGCGCACTTCGGCATCTATAGCGGCGACGATCCCACCGCCATCGCGCTGATGCTGCTCGGCGGCCACGGCAATATCTCGGTCACCGCGAACGTCGCGCCGCGCGCAATGAGCAAGCTGTGCAAGGCCGCGCTTGCCGCGGACGTGAAGACCGCGCGCGACATTCATCTGAAACTCCTGTCGCTGCACAAGTACCTGTTTGCCGAAGCGAATCCGATTCCGGCGAAATGGGCGCTGCAGCAGCTGGGGCGTGTGCAGGGCGGCATCCGCCTGCCGCTCACGCCGCTCGATGCGCAATACCACGAAGTGGTGCGCGGCGCGCTGCGCGAAGCGGGCCTGCTCGGCTGAACGGGCCGACCATGCCGCCGCCCGCGCAAGACCGCCACCGGCATTTCATTAACCGACGTCGCTTCAGCCCACGTTCCCGGCAGATCGAACGAGGCATCGCGTTCCAGCATCACGAAGGACCTCATGAAACGTTCCGCACTTTCCCTCCACGCAACCCGCATGGCGGCGCTGGCGCTTGCCCTGTCGACGCTCGCCGGCTGTGACACGCTGAACGACTGGTTCGCCTCCGACCGCGTCAACTATAAGGCGACCTCGAGCGCGCCGCCGCTCGCCGTGCCGAGCGATCTGAGCACGTCGCCGAACGACCAGCGCTATGTGGCGCCGCCCGCCAATCTCGCGCTGGGTGGCACGCCGACGCGCGCTGTCACGGCGGCCGGCAACGCGACCGAAGGTCAGCCGACTGCGCAGGATCCGCTCGGCATGCACATCGAGCGCGACGGCGACCGTCGCTGGCTCGTGGTAGACGGCCGGTCGCCGGAGCAGCTGTGGCCGCAGCTGCAAGAATTCTGGCAGGAGAACGGCTTCGCGCTGAAGACGGACGCGCCAGCCACCGGCATCATGACGACCGACTGGGCGGAAAACCGCGCGAACATTCCGGACGACTGGTTCCGCCGCACGATCGGCAAGGTCATCGACTTCGCCTATTCGTCGGGTACCCGCGACAGTTTCCGCACGCTGGTGTCGCGCGGTCCGGACAGCGCGACCGATATCTCGATCACGCATAGTGCGATGGAAGAAGTGATGACCGGGCAGGACAAGACGTCCTCGCGCTGGGAAGAGCGTCCGCGCGACCCGGCGCTCGAGGCGCTGTTCCTCGCCAAGCTGATGCAGAAATTCGGCCTGACCGAGGCGCAGTCGAAGCAACTGCTGACCGACGCGCACCCGGCCACCGCACCGACCACGATCGAGCAGAATGCGGGCGCGTCGACGCTCGATCTGCAGGAGTCGTTCGACCGCGCCTGGCTGCGTGTGGGCCTCGCGCTCGATCGCACCAACTTCACGGTCGACAACCGCGATCGCGAGAAGGGCATCTACTACGTGCGCTATGCGGATTCGATGCAGGAGCTGAAGAAGGAAGGCTTGTTCGGTAAGCTGTTCTACAGCGGCAATTCGACGCGCAAGCCCGGCCAGGAATTCCGCGTGAACGTGCGCGCGAAGGGCGACGCGGTGACGCAGGTCGCGGTCGTCGACGCCAACGGGCAGGTCGACATGTCGTCGGATGCACAGCGCATCGTGTCGCTGCTGCACGCGCAACTGAACTAGGCAGCTCGTGCGCTTCGCAAGTCTCGGCAGCGGCAGTGAAGGTAATGCGCTGCTGGTGGAAGCGCACAGCGGTGCGATCACCACGCGCGTGCTGCTCGATTGCGGTTTCTCCGCGCGCGAAATGGAGCGGCGTCTGATGCGGCTCGGCTCGAGCGCCGAGAACCTCGATGCGATCCTGATTACGCATGAACATAGCGACCACATCGGCAGCGCATTGACGCTCGCGCGCAAGTGGTCGATTCCGCTGTACATGAGCTGGGGCACCGCCCGCGCGGTGGGCGCCGACGAAGCCGATGTCGACCTGCGGGTGCTGTGGGGCGACGAGACGGTAGCGATCGGCGAACTCAGCGTTCTCCCTTATACCGTTCCGCACGACGCTCGCGAACCGCTGCAATACGTGTTCTCGAACGGCGCGAGCCGGCTCGGCGTGCTCACCGACGTTGGCACGTCCACGCCGCATATCAGCGCGGTGCTGAGCGGCTGCGACGCGCTCGTGCTCGAATGCAATCACGACGTGCAGATGCTCGCGGGCAGTCGTTATCCCCCATCGCTGAAGGCGCGTATCGGGGGTAATCATGGGCACCTGAACAATGATGCGGCGGCTGAAATTCTGGCGTCGCTCGACCGCTCGCGTTTGCGGCATCTGGTCGCCGCGCATCTGAGCCAGCAGAACAATCTGCCGGAACTCGCGCAGGCGGCGTTGGCGAGCGTCCTTGGCGCGACGCCCACGGAGGTGGTGGTTGCGTCGCAAAGCGACGGTTCCGCGTGGTTGACGCTGGCGCGGGATTGACTTCCGGCCGCGCGGCACATTTCAGGTCGTCACGCAAAGTAAAAGCCCACAACGAGTAATCGTTTTGGGCTTTTACTTTGCGCGTCGAGCGCGGCATGAAGGCACGCCGCGCGACCGGCCGGACTTAGTTGCGGTTGCCGCCGAAAATGCCGAGCAGCGCAAGTAGGTTGACGAACACGTTGTACAGATCGAGGTAGATTGCGAGCGTTGCGGTGATGTAGTTCGTCTCGCCGCCGTTCACGACGCGCTGTACGTCAAACATGATGTAGGCGGAAAAGATCACGATTGCCATGACCGAAACCGTCAGCATCAGTGCCGGCAGTTGCAGGAATACGTTCGCGACCGAGGCGAGCAGGATCACGATCACACCCATGAAGAGCCACTTGCCGAGGCCCGAGAAGTCGCGCTTGCTGACGGTAGCGATGGTCGCCATGGCCGCAAAGATCACGCCAGTGCCACCAAACGCGAGCATGATCAGCGACGGGCCGTTGGAGAAGCCGAGCACGAACGCGAGAATGCGCGACAACATCAGCCCCATGAAGAACGTGAAGCCGAGCAGTACGAACACGCCGACGGCGCTGTCCTTGGTGCGCTGGATCGCGAACATGAAGCCGAAGGCGATCGCGAAGAACGCCAGCATGCTCATGGCGGGGCTGGTGGCGGCGAACAGCGAGAACCCGGTCGCAAGACCGACCCACGCCCCGAGCACGGTCGGAATCATGGACAGCGCGAGCAGCCAGTAGGTGTTCCGTAGCACGCGGTTGCGCGTTTCGGCCGTGCTGACCGCGCCGTTGCGGCCAAACATATACGGATGTTCGTTCATGGTCTCTCCTTACCTCGGAAGCGTGTTTCAAGATGGTAATACGGCAATTGGCGAAGCGCCTGTGGGCGCAGCGGTCATCCGTAAGATTAGCGTGGCGGCACGGAGTTTCAATACCCTCCAGTCGCCCATATGACCTCCTACGCTACCAGTATTTTAGATCTTGTGCCTTGATCCTTTCAATGGTGTAAGGGTTCAATCGCAATGATACCTGAGAACATGCTACAATAGCGGATTCATTTGAATCTGTAACCTCTTAATTTTTTGGAGTTTTTAATGGCGATCGAGCGCACCCTGTCGATTATCAAGCCGGACGCAGTGGCCAAGAACGTGATCGGCCAGATTTACACCCGCTTCGAAAACGCTGGTCTGAAGATCGTGGCATCGCGTATGGTTCATCTGTCGCGTGCCGACGCCGAGAAGTTCTACGCTGTGCACGCAGCGCGTCCGTTCTTCAACGACCTCGTCGAATTCATGATTTCGGGTCCGGTTGTTGTGCAGGCGCTGGAAGGCGAAAACGCGATCCTGAAGCACCGTGACCTGATGGGTGCGACGGACCCGAAGAAGGCGGAGAAGGGCACGATCCGCGCCGATTTTGCCGACAGCATCGACGCCAACGCGGTGCACGGTTCGGATGCACCGGAAACGGCCGCGGTCGAAATCGCGTTCTTCTTCCCCCAAGTCAACGTCTACTCGCGTTGAGCGCCTCGCGCTGAGGTCAGGTATTGACCTCGGCCGTGCATCCCCAGCCGTCTCTGCCTGGCGCGTTTCATGCGACCGACCTGTTTTATCGCATGAATCGCGCACGGGGCACGGCAAAGTAGTAAGGTAAAAGCAGCAGGAATGGGCGCGAACGGCATGGCGTTCATGCAGCTTGTTGCATGAACGTAGTCTCGCATTGAAATGGCAGGATTCGATATGACGAGCAGTCCCTCCGTCAACCTTCTCGATCTCGACGCCCAAGGGCTCGTCGCTTATTGCGATAGCCTGGGAGAGAAACCGTTTCGCGCCAGGCAATTGCAGCGCTGGATTCACCAATACAACGCTGCCGACTTCGACGGCATGACCGATCTCGCGAAGTCCTTGCGCGAAAAGCTCAAAGGACGTGCCACGATCACGATGCCGGGCGTCGTCAGTGACCATGTTTCGTCGGACGGCACACGCAAGTGGCTGATCGACGTCGGCAACGGCAACGCCGTTGAAACCGTGTACATCCCCGAAGAAACGCGCGGCACGCTGTGTGTGTCGTCGCAGGCCGGGTGCGCGGTCAATTGCCGGTTCTGCTCGACCGGCAAGCAGGGGTTCTCCCGCAATCTCACCACCGGCGAAATCATCGGCCAGTTGCGCATGGCCGAGTTTGCGCTGCGCGCGTCGCGCGGCGATGCGCTCGGTCGCGCGATGGGCGGCGACGGCAAAGGCGAGCGGGTCGTCACGAACGTCGTGATGATGGGCATGGGCGAGCCGCTGCTCAACTACGACGCGGTCGTGCCCGCCATGCGCCTGATGCTGGACGACAATGCGTACGGTCTGTCGCGCCGGCGCGTCACGCTGTCCACGTCGGGCGTCGTGCCGATGATGGACCGGCTCGGCGCGGATTTGCCCGTGGCGCTCGCAGTATCGCTGCATGCGTCGAACGACGCGCTGCGCGATATGCTGGTGCCGCTCAACAAAAAGTATCCGCTGCGCGAGCTGATGGCGGCGTGCGAGCGCTATCTGAAAGTCGCGCCGCGCGATTTCATCACGTTCGAATACTGCATGCTCGATGGCGTGAACGACAGCGAGGCTCACGCGCGCGAGCTGCTCGCCGTCACGCACAACGTGCCGTGCAAGTTCAATCTGATTCCGTTCAATCCGTTCCCCGAATCGGGCCTCATCCGCTCGAAGTTGGAACAGATCAAGCGGTTTTCGCAGGTGTTGATGGACGCGGGCGTCGTGACCACCGTGCGCAAGACCCGTGGCGACGATATCGATGCTGCCTGCGGTCAGCTGGCCGGCGCGGTGAAAGACCGCACGCGTCTTGCTGAGCGCACCGGGAAGGCGGCGAAGGTGATCGAGGTTCGCGCCGTGTAATCGCGTGACGCAGCAGGGCATCGGCGTTCGGCGGAAAGCACCGCGAGCACAAAAATGTTCCCATGCCACCGCCGTTTGAAAAGAAAGTTTGCAGAATCGATCGGGAGCGGCACACAAAGCCGCACATTTTGTTATAAACGGTCTGCGATTTGGACGTGAGGCTCAAGCCCGTCCGGTCGCACGATTAAAAGAATCGACGCGAAAGGATTTGGGATGAGTGAGCCGCAGCACCCGCAGCCGCATGAGACAGACACGAACGATGGCCATCCGGCACCCATTGCCCGGGCAGTGGCCCAGCCGGTCGTGCAGCCGGCCCTCGATTCGTTGGCGGCGGTTGGCGCGCGCTTGACTCAGTTGCGCGAGTCGAAAGGCTGGACCATCGAGGACGTGTCGGCGCGGCTGAAGGTGTCGGTCGTCAAGCTGAGCGCGCTCGAGGCGGGCGACATCAGCCATCTGCCGGACACCACGTTCGCGCTAGGTGTCGTGCGCAGCTACGCGAAAATGCTCGGCGCCGATCCGTCGCCGTTCACGGCGGCGCTGCGTCGCGAGAAGGGTGTGCCGGCGCCGAATCTGTCGATGCCGGCGTCATCCGGCACGGATCTGCCGCGCGGCAAGGTTTCGCTATCGCTCGGCGACAGCGGGCACAAGAGCCGTTCGTGGCTGTGGGGCATTGCGGCGATCGTCGTTGCAGTCATCGCGCTCGGCATGTGGCGCACCAACGGCGGCGACTCGTCCGCGTGGCTCGCGCGCCTGAGGTCGAGCGCGAATAGTTCGACGAGCAGCGACACGGCGGCATCGGGTGCGGTCGCGCAAGGTCCGGCGACGTCAGCGGCGGAAAGCGCATCGGCGCCGGACGCAGGGGCGACGACGGCTGACAACGCGGCGAACGCGGACAATGAGGCGACTGCGTCGGCAACGCCGATGCCCGCGCCGCTTGCCACCGGCACCACGCCGGGCTCGGCGCCGGCGGCGAATACCGCGGCAACGCCGGCAGCAACGGCAGCGCCACCGAAGGCCGGCTCGCAGGTTCACGCTCAGGCCGCCATGCCGGCCGCAAGCGCGCCGGTGGGCGTGGCGAGCGCGTCGGAGCGGGCGGTCACGCCAGCGCCCGGCGAGGCGGTCGTCGCGCTGCGCGTGACGCAGGACAGCTGGTTCAGCGTGCGCGACAAGAGCGGCAAGGAACTGTTCTCCGGCCTCGTGCATGCGGGCGATCCGAAGGAAGTGACGGGGGCCGGTCCATTCAAGGTCACGGTCGGCAACAAGGCCGGTCTCGAGTCGGTGACGCTCGACGGCCAGCCGGTCGACCCGTCGAAATATTCGGCAGCCAAGGGCAACGTTGCGCGCTTCGCGCTGCCTTGACAGATACGGTGCGCGCCGCGGCCAACCGGTCGGCGGCGCTTTTTCAATTCAGGCGCGGCGTTTTTGCATAGCGCGTGCGGCGTAAATGGGTTTTTCGATGCAAACCGAAGCTCAATCCCAATCCTGTAGCAGGATCGTCTCAGACGAGCCGGTGTTCGGCGGCCCCGCGATCCGTCGCAAGTCGCAGGCGGTCAACGTCCGCTGGGGCGGCCAGCTCGTGACCATCGGCGGCGATGCGCCGGTACGCGTGCAGTCGATGACCAACACCGACACCGCAGACGCGATCGGCACCGCCATCCAGATCAAGGAACTGGCGCAAGCCGGTTCCGAACTGGTGCGGATCACCGTGAATACGCCCGAAGCGGCGGCGGCCGTGCCGGCGATCCGCGAGCAGCTCGACCGCATGGGCGTGATGGTGCCGCTCGTCGGCGACTTCCACTACAACGGTCACCTGCTGCTGCGCGACTATCCGGGCTGCGCGGAATCGCTGTCGAAGTACCGGATCAACCCGGGCAACGTCGGGCACGGCGCGAAGCGCGACACGCAGTTCGCGCAGATGATCGAGGCCGCGGTCAAATACGGCAAGCCGGTGCGCATCGGCGTGAACTGGGGCAGCCTCGACCAGGACCTGCTCGCGAAGATGATGGACGAAAACGGGTCTCGCGCCGCGCCGTGGGAAGCGCAAAGCGTGATGTACGAAGCGCTGATCCAGTCGGCGATCGGCTCGGCGGAACGTGCGGTCGAACTCGGCCTCGGGCGCGACCAGATCATCCTGTCGTGCAAGGTCAGCGGCGTGCAGGATCTGATCGCCGTGTACCGCGAACTCGCGCGCCGTTGCGATTTCGCGCTGCATCTTGGCCTGACTGAAGCGGGCATGGGCTCGAAGGGCATCGTCGCGTCGACCGCGGCGCTGTCGGTTCTGCTGCAGCAGGGCATCGGCGACACGATCCGTATTTCGCTGACGCCCGAACCGGGCGCGTCGCGCACCGGCGAAGTGATCGTCGGTCAGGAAATCCTGCAGACCATGGGCCTGCGCTCATTCACGCCGATGGTCATCGCGTGCCCCGGCTGCGGCCGCACCACGAGCACGCTTTTCCAGGAACTCGCGTCGCAGATCCAGACCTATCTGCGTCAGCAGATGCCGGTGTGGCGCGACCAGTATCCCGGCGTCGAGCAGATGCACGTCGCGGTGATGGGCTGCATCGTCAACGGTCCGGGAGAGTCGAAGCAGGCGAATATCGGCATCAGCCTGCCTGGCTCGGGCGAGAACCCGGCCGCGCCGGTGTTCATCGACGGCGAAAAGGTGAAGACGCTGCGCGGCGAGAGCATCGCGCAAGAATTCCAGCAAATCGTGAGCGACTATGTCGAGCGCCGCTATGGCCGCGCCGACGCGCTCAACTGAATACCGGCTATCGAAACACAGATGACTGAACAGAAGAAAAAGCTCGAGAGGCTGTCCGGCGTGAAGGGCATGAACGACATCCTTCCGCAGGAAGCCGGGCTCTGGGAATTTTTCGAAACCACCGTCAAGTCGATGCTGCGTTCATACGGCTACCAGAACATCCGCACGCCGATCGTCGAGCATACGCAGCTATTCACCCGTGGTATCGGCGAAGTGACCGACATCGTCGAAAAGGAGATGTACAGCTTCACCGACGCATTGAACGGCGAGAACCTGACGATGCGCCCGGAAAACACGGCGGCGGTGGTGCGCGCGTCGATCGAGCACAACATGCTGTACGACGGCCCGAAGCGCCTGTGGTACATCGGTCCGATGTTTCGTCATGAGCGTCCACAACGCGGCCGTTATCGCCAGTTCCATCAGGTCGGCGTCGAAGCGCTCGGCTTCGCGGGTCCGGATGCGGATGCGGAAATCATCATGATGTGCCAGCGCCTGTGGGACGATCTCGGCCTGAGCGGCATCAAGCTCGAAATCAACTCGCTGGGCCTTGCCGAAGAGCGCGCCGCTCATCGCGTCGAACTGATCGCTTACCTCGAGAAGCACATGGACGTGCTCGACGATGACGCGAAGCGCCGCCTTTACACCAACCCGTTGCGCGTGCTCGATACGAAGAATCCGGCGCTGCAGCAAGTCGCACAGAACGCGCCGAAGCTGATCGATTTTCTCGGCGAAGAATCGCGCGCGCACTTCGACGGCCTGCAGCGTCTGCTGAAGGCGAACAATCTTCCGTTCTCGATCAATCCGCGTCTCGTGCGCGGTCTCGATTACTACAATCTGACCGTGTTCGAATGGGTGACCGACAAGCTCGGGGCGCAAGGCACGGTCGCGGCGGGCGGCCGCTACGATCCGCTGATCGAGCAACTCGGCGGCAAGCCGACGGCTGCATGCGGCTGGGCGATGGGGATCGAGCGGATTCTCGAGTTACTGAAGGAAGACCAGCTCGTGCCTGAAGACGAAGGCTGCGATGTGTACGTGGTCCATCAGGGCGACGCCGCGCGCGAGCAGGCGTTCATCATCGCCGAACGTCTGCGCGATACCGGCCTCGACGTGATTCTGCATTGCAGCGCGGACGGTCGGTCGGCGAGCTTCAAGTCGCAGATGAAGCGCGCCGACGCGAGCGGCGCCGCGTTTGCGGTCGTGCTCGGCGAAGACGAGATCGCCAATGGTACAGCCGGCGTGAAACCGCTGCGCGATACGCGAGCCAACGGTTGTAAGAACGAGCAACAGACCGTGCCCGCCGAAGACTTGACCGAATATCTAATCAATGCGATGGTTGCATCCGCCGAAGACGGCGACGACTGATCGCGATGTCGTTGGGCCGGCTGGCTCGACACGCACACGTAGCAAGAATGAGGATATCGCCGGGCAATGAGTTACCACGACGAACAAGAATCGATTGAAAGTCTGAAGGCATGGTGGACGCAGTGGGGCAATGCGACCACGTGGATCGTGCTGGCGGTGTTGTTGGCAGGCGCGAGCTGGAACGGCTGGAATTTCTGGCAGCGTCGCCAGGCCGCGGAAGCCGCGGTGCTGTATGACCAGGTGCAGCAGGCCGCGGCAACGGGCGATAAGGCGCAGATCGCGCGCGTCGCCGCCGACATGGAAGACAAGTTCGGCCGCACCGCCTACGCGCAGATGACCGCGCTCGGTGCCGCCAAGGCACTCTACGCCGCTGGCGACGAAGCCGGCGCGAAAGCGCAGCTGCAATGGGCGATCGATCACGCGAAGGACGACGAGTTCAAGCAGATCGCGAAGCTGCGCATGGCGTCGCTGCTGCTCGACGACAAGGCTTACGACCAGGGCCTCGCGCTGCTGGCCGAGCCGCAATCCGACGCCTTCAAGGGCGTCGTGGCTGACCGCCGCGGCGACCTGCTGGCCGCCCAGGGCAAGCGCGACGACGCGCGCGCCGCCTATAAGCTCGCGCTTGACTCGCTGTCGAAGAGTGACAGCTCGGCGCGCCAGCTGATCCAGTTCAAGCTGGACGCGCTTGGCGGCTGAGCGTCCCGCGCGGCGCGCCGCAAGCCACGACCGCAAGACGGTCTCCTTTAATCCATTTCCTGAATGCTTCGTCCACCGATGAATCTGCTGAAACGTTACGCCGTGCCCGTTATCTGTGCGATGACCGTTCTTACGCTGGCGGCTTGCTCATCCTCGAAAGACGAGCGCCGGGTGCCGACGCCGCTCACCGAGTTCAAACCCGTGCTCGACGTGCAGCAGTCCTGGTCGGCGAGCGTCGGCAAGGCGGGTCGCTATCTGTTCTCGCCGGTTGCGGTCGGCAATGCGGTATACGCTGCCGGCACGAACGGCACGGTCGCAAAGATCGACGCGCAAACCGGCAAGGACGTGTGGCGCATCAAGCTGCATGATGATCTGTCCGCGGGTGTCGGGAGCGATGGCACACTGACCGCGGTCGGTGGCCTGAAGGGCGACGTGTACGTGCTCGGCGCGGACGGCAAGGAGCTGTGGACCGCGAAAGCGCCGGGCGAGATCATTTCGCCGCCGCTCGTCGGCAACGGCCTCGTGGTCGTGCGCACGATCGACGGCCAGATCGTCGCATTCAACGCGCAGACCGGCGAGCAGAAGTGGAACTTTCGCAACCGCGCGGTGCCGCTGAACCTGCGCGTGTCGTCGGGCATGACGTTCGCGGGTGACGCGGCCGTGCTGGCCGGCTTCCCTGGCGGCTCGTTCGCCGCGATCAATCTGCAGACGGGCGACGCCTACTGGCAGACGCCGGTGTCGTATCCGAAGGGCGTGACCGAGGTCGAGCGTATCAACGACGTGACCGGTCCGCCCACGCTGGTGGGTTCGGAGACCTGCGCGGTAACGTTCCAGGGCCAGATTGGCTGTTTCGACGCGAACTCGGGCCGCGCGCTGTGGGGCAAGGCGTTCTCGAGCACGAGCGGCCTCGCGCAGGATGACCGCGGCGTGGTCGCCGCCGACGACTGGTCGGTCGTGTCCGCGTTCGACGTCAACAACGGCTCAGTGCTGTGGAAGAACGAGACGCTGAAGAACCGCGACCTGAGCGTGCCGACGCTGCTCGGCCGCGCTGCCGTGTTCGGCGACTACAAGGGCTTCGTGCATTTCCTGTCGACCGTCGACGGCACGCTCGTCGCACGGGTGAAGACCGACGGCAGCGCGATTGCCGCTGCGCCGGTGCTTGCGGGCGACACGCTGGTCGTGCAGACGCGCGACGGCGGCCTGTTCGGCTATCGTCCGCGCTGATCGCTACACATGGTGTCAGGCGCGCAGGCCGGCTTTGCCGGCCGCGCGCTTTTTGATTGAGGTCTGCGTCGGCTCTGGCGTGCGGCTGCTGTGTCGGGTTGCTGCGTTGCCCGTCGCGCGATCGGGCAGTCTCAACAGAAATAATCGCCGGACGGGCTGGTCCGGCGAGTCGGATCGAGGCCCGTGCCGCCCGCCATGCAAGGCGGCGCGTGCGCTTCGTCGATCGCTTTGAGAATGAAAGACGCGCTCGAACACGAGCGTGCCAGCCGTCGGGCAGCCCGGTCTGAAGCAGCGGCCCCCGGTGGCGTCTGTACAGCCCGCTCCCGTCCGCCGGGATGCGCAAATCGATCGCGCATCCAGAGCAGGCTGAATTCGTGATAATTTCGTCAGAACGCCGCCCCCTGGCGGCCGCCTGGCGTCGCTACGCGCGCGATCGGTTGCGATCCCGCGTCTCACCCGTGAACAACATCAGATGAAACCCGTTATTGCCCTCGTTGGGCGCCCCAATGTGGGGAAATCCACGCTGTTCAACCGGCTCACGCGTTCGCGTGACGCGCTGGTTGCCGACCTGCCCGGTCTCACGCGCGATCGCCATTACGGCGAAGGACGCGCCGGCGAGCGGCCGTATCTGGTCGTCGATACCGGCGGCTTCGAGCCGGTCGCGAAAGACGGCATCCTGCACGAGATGGCGCGCCAGACCCGTCAGGCGGTCGAGGAGTCGGACGTCGTCGTGTTCATCGTCGATGGGCGCAACGGTCTCGCGCCGCAGGACAAGTCGATCGCCGACTATCTGCGCAAGGTCGGCCGGCCGATCTTCCTCGTCGTGAACAAGGCCGAGGGCATGAAGTACGCGAACGTCGCGGCCGACTTCTACGAGCTCGGTCTCGGCGATCCGCGCGCGATTTCGGCCGCGCACGGCGACGGCGTCACCGACATGATCAACGAGGCGCTCGAAGTTGCGTATGCCGGTCACCCGGAAGAGAGCGAGCAAGAGAAGGAAGCCCGCGGCGTGAAGATCGCCATCGTTGGCCGGCCGAACGTTGGTAAGTCGACGCTGATCAATGCGCTGGTCGGCGAAGAGCGCGTGATCGCGTTCGACATGCCGGGCACCACGCGCGACTCGATCTACGTCGATTTCGAGCGCAATGGCAAGCCGTACACGCTGATCGACACGGCCGGCCTGCGCCGCCGCGGCAAGGTGTTCGAGGCGATCGAAAAGTTCTCGGTCGTGAAGACGCTGCAGTCGATCTCCGACGCGAATGTCGTGATCCTGCTGCTCGACGCGCGCCAGGACATTTCGGAGCAGGATGCGCACATCGCCGGCTTCGTCGTCGAGCAGGGCCGCGCGCTGGTGGTCGGCGTGAACAAATGGGACGGTCTCGATCCGCATGTGCGCGAGCGCACCAAAGCCGACCTCGAACGCAAACTAAAATTTCTGGACTTCGCCAAATTCCATTTCATTTCCGCCGCGGAAAAAACCGGAATCGGGCCGCTGATGCGCTCGGTCGACGACGCATACGCGGCCGCGATGTCGAAGCTGCCGACGCCGAAGCTGACGCGCGCGTTGATCGAGGCGGTCGAGTTCCAGCAGCCGCGGCGCCGTGGTCCGGTGCGTCCGAAGCTGCGTTACGCACACCAGGGCGGGCAGAATCCGCCGATTATCGTGATTCACGGCAATGCCCTCGACGCGATCACCGACACGTATAAGCGGTACCTCGAAAATCGCTTCCGGGAAACTTTCAAGCTGACGGGGACTCCATTGCGAATAGAGTTCAGATCGTCGACGAACCCTTATGCGGACAAAGGCTGAAGCTGGTCTTAAACCTGGGCTGAAACCCGCGTGTACGCTAGGTTTGGCCGGGGGTCCGGGGCCCGCGCGTCCAAATGAAAATCAGCTATAGTGTAGCGGTTGGCGGCGGATCTCTTTTTCTTCGCTGTCAATTCAGTCAACCTGCAAAAAAATACGGAGTTTGCTATGAGCAACAAAGGGCAATTGTTACAAGACCCGTTTTTGAACGCACTGCGTAAAGAGCATGTGCCGGTGTCGATCTACCTTGTCAACGGCATCAAGCTTCAAGGGAACATCGAATCGTTCGACCAGTACGTCGTGTTGCTCCGGAATACGGTCACCCAGATGGTCTACAAGCACGCCATTTCGACGGTCGTGCCCGCCCGTCCGGTGAATTTCCACCCGGATTCCGAACAGTCCTAAACCCTCGCCGCGGCCGGCACAGCGTCGCCCGTTGGCGATTCCCTCCCGGCCGCGTCATTTTGATACCCTCCAATTTGATCAATGCAGCGCTCGTTGGCATCGACTTCGGCAAGATCGATTTCGCAGCCAGTCTCGAAGAACTCAGCCTGCTCGCGCAAAGCGCGGGCGCAAACCCTGTAGCCACCCTCACCGGACGCCGTTCCAGCCCCGACGCGAAGATGTTCGTCGGCAGCGGCAAGGCCGAAGAACTGCGCCTTGCGTGCGAAGCGAACGACATCGAACTCGTGATCTTCAACCATGCTCTCGCGCCTGCCCAGCAGCGCAATCTGGAGCGGGCGCTTAATCGGCGCGTGGTTGATCGCACCAGTCTCATCCTCGACATTTTCGCGCAGCGCGCGCGCAGCCACGAAGGCAAGCTGCAGGTCGAGCTCGCGCAGCTGCAATACTTGTCGACACGGCTGATTCGCGCGTGGACCCACCTCGAACGTCAGAAGGGCGGTATCGGTTTGCGCGGTCCAGGCGAAACGCAGCTCGAAACCGACCGCCGGCTGATCGGCGAGCGCATCAAGGCGCTCAAGATTCGCCTCGACAAGCTGCGCCGCCAGCATGGCACGCAGCGTCGCGCGCGTAATCGCAACCAAACAATGTCGGTGTCGCTCGTCGGCTATACGAACGCGGGCAAATCGACGCTCTTCAACGCGCTGACCAAGGCGCAGGCGTATGCCGCCGACCAACTGTTCGCGACGCTGGACACCACCTCGCGGCGCGTGTATCTGGGCGACGAAGCGGGGCAGGTGGTGGTGTCCGACACCGTCGGTTTCATCCGTGAGTTGCCACACCAGCTTGTCGCCGCGTTTCGCGCGACGCTCGAGGAAACTATTCACGCGGACCTGCTGCTGCATGTGGTCGATGCATCGAGCGCGGTGCGGCTCGACCAGATCGATCAGGTCAACGAGGTGTTGCGGGCGATCGGCGCGGACACGATCCGTCAGGTGCTGGTGTTTAACAAGATCGACGCGGTGCCGGAGCTGGGGGCGCGCGGCGACGCGGTCGAGCGGGACGAGTATGGTAATATTTCGCGCGTCTTTTTGAGCGCACGCACCGGGCAGGGGCTGGATGCGTTGCGCGCTGCCATCGCTGAAATCGCTACTGCCGAACCGCTTGCCGATATGCCGCTCGATGCGTCGGAAGATGACCGCGCGGCGCAAATGCGCAACGACCACAAGATTCCAGAACTCGGGCACTGACCCGTCCCAATTGCACTGACCCGCTGTCTACTCTGGTGAACGAACACAGGTGAACGATTACAACGAGCGGAGTATCTGGCTGCGTATGCGCGCCTCGCTTTCACTGAACGATCCGCGTTGGGGCCGGGGCGACGGCAACGGCGACCGGCAACGGCCGAACGATCCGAAGCGTCCGGCGCGCGATGGTGAAGGTCCGCCCGATCTCGACGAAATGTGGCGCGATTTCAATCGCCGTCTGTCGCGGATTTTCGGACGCAGGGGCGGCGGTGTCGGCGGCGGCCGTCCGGACAACGGCCGCGGTGCGCGCATCGGCGTCGGTATCGTGATCGGCGTGCTGATCGCGATCTATCTCGGCAGCGGCGTGTTCGTCGTGCAGGACGGTCAGGAGGCCGTCGTGCTGCAGTTCGGCAAGTATCGCTATAGCGCGGCGCAGGGCGTGCACTGGCGTCTGCCGTATCCGTTCGAATCCCACGAGTTCGTCAACGTCGGGCAGATCCGTCAGGTTGAAATCGGCCGTAGCAATGTGGTGCGTCTCGCGAACGTGAAGGATGCCTCGATGCTCACGCACGACGGCGACATCGTCGACGTTCGCTTTGCCGTGCAGTACCAGGTGCGCAATCCCAACGAGTTTCTGTTTCGCAGCGTCGATCCCGACCAGAGCGTTATGCATGCGGCGCAGGCGGCGGTGCGTGGCATCGTCGGCGCGCACAGCACCAGCGATATTCTCGATCAGGATCACGAAACTTTGCGCCAGCAGCTGATCGCGGCGATCCAGCAATCGCTCGATCAGTACCAGTCCGGTCTGGCGGTCACGGGCGTGACGATCCAGAGCGTGCAAGTGCCCGAGCGGGTGCAGCCCGCATTCGACGACGCCGCGAAAGTGCACGACGAAAACGAACGCGCGAAACGCGACGCGCAGGCTTATGCGGCCAATCTGCTGCCGCGTGCGCAGGCCGACGTCGCGCGTCAGGTCGAGGAAGCCAAAACCTACAGCGAGACCACGGTCGCGCAGGCGCAGGCCGAGGCCGAGCGCTTCAGGCAGGTCTACGCGCAATACGCGAAGGCGCCGGCCGCCGTGCGCTTCCGGCTATACATGGAAACCATGCAGCAGATCTACGCGAACGCGACCAAGGTGTTCGTCGACGCGAAGAACGGCAACAACGTGCTGTATCTGCCTCTTGACAGGCTCGTCGAGCAGAACCGCGAGCGCCAGACCGCGGCCGCGGGCGCCCCGGCTTCGGGGCCTGCTGTCGCGGGGGCGCCGCAAGCGGCGAGTGCGACCGCGCCGTCGGCCACGTCGGCCGCTGAGACCGGTGCCGCGGCTGGCTCCGCCGCCGATGGCGCGTCCGGCCCTGCCGCTTCCGCGCCTGCGCCAGCGAGCCGGCCGGGCGCTGCGTCCCTGCGTTCGCGCGACGCGTTCCGCAATCGCACGCGCGAAGACGACGTTCAATAAGGAGCGCACAAGAATATGAACCGAATCATTGCGCTCGTCGTCGCGGTAGTCATCGCGCTGTTCGCCGCATCGTCGATGGTGTTCGTCGTCGATCAACGGCATATGGCCGTGCTGTCCGCGCGCGGCGACGCGACGCCCACGCTGCTCGGCCCGGGGCTGCACGTGAAGCTGCCGCCGCCGCTGCAAACGGTCGCGTTCGTCGACAATCGCATCCAGTCGCTCGACGCACCCGACGAAGATCATTACGTCACGTCCGACAAAACCGATCTGCTGGTCAACCCGGTCATCAAGTTCCGCGTGACCGATCCGCTGAAGTTGGTCGCTGAAACGAAAGGTGATCCGCAGAGCCTGCCGGACCGGCTCGCGCTGCTGTCGCGCGGCGCGCTCGGCGACGCGTTCGGCAAGTTCACGCTGTCCGACGCGCTCGCCAAACAGCAAGCGGTCGCCGAAGAGGCGCGCGGTGCGATGGACAAGGGCGCGGCGTCGCTCGGCGTGTCCGTCGTGGATGTGCAGCTCACGCGCGTCGATTTCCCGGCGGCGGTGGCCGACTCGGTATTCAAGCGCATGATCGCCGCGCGCGAGCAGGCCGCGACCGACGAGCGCGCGAAGGGCGCCGCCGAAGCGAACCAGATCCGCGCGGACGCGCTCGCGAAGCAGCAGGCGGTGCTCGCCGACGGCCTCGCGCAGGCGCAGGGCATTCGCGGCGAAGGCGATGCGAAGGCCGCGGAGATCGCCGCCGAAGCGTTCGGCAAGGACCCGCAGTTCTACCAGTTTTATCAAAGCATGCAGGCGTACCGGAAGACCTTCAAGCCGGGCGATCTGATCGTGGTCGACTCCAGCAGCGAGTTCTTCCGCTTCATGCGTAGCCCGACCGGCGGCGCCGCCCCGGACGCTTCCGCGCCTGCTGCGCGCAAACGCTGATTACCGAAGGCCGCGGCATCCGCATCGCGGCCGCTTCACTCGCATGGACATAGCTGGTTCGTTATTGCTCGCGATCGCGCTGATGCTGATTATCGAGGGGATGTTTCCGTTCGTTTTTCCGAGCGCCTGGCGCGACACGTTCCGTAAAATAGCGGAACGGCCGTCGCATCAGATTCGCGTCGGCGGGCTCATCGTGATGGTGCTCGGGCTGATTCTGCTGTTCATCGCGACCTGAAGCGGGCTTTGAAGCGGGCATTGAGGCGCGCTTTGAAGCGGGCTTGCCTGAGTGGCGAGCGCGGCTTGTTGCAGCTAGTTGCCATATACCGCCGCGCGTCTCGCGTGAGCTGCAAAGCGTCGCCCGAGCGTCTGTGTCGGCCGCCAGAATCAAGCCGCCGCACGCCATTCACACTCATTCATCGGCGCTTCAAGACGCCGTGTTCAACGCCGTAGGACTGTATCGATGTCGACCTGGTTGCTTCCTGAGAATATCGCCGACGTGCTGCCGTCGGAGGCCCGCAAGATCGAAGAATTGCGGCGTCATTTGCTGGACCGTTTCCGTTCTTACGGCTACGAGATGGTGATGCCGCCGCTGCTCGAATATCTCGAATCGCTGCTGACGGGCGGCGGGCACGATCTGAATCTGCGCACCTTCAAGCTCGTCGATCAGCTGTCGGGCCGCACACTCGGTCTGCGCGCCGACATCACCCCGCAGGTCGCGCGCATCGACGCGCATCTGTTGAACCGCCAGGGCGTCACGCGTCTCTGCTATGCGGGCAACGTCGCCCATACGAGGCCGCGCGGCCTGCACGCAACGCGTGAGCAGATCCAGATCGGTGCGGAAATCTACGGTCACGCCGGCCTCGAAGCGGACCTCGAGATCCAGCAACTGATGCTCGACGCGCTGCGTCTCGCCGGGCTCGCGAAGGTGCGTCTGGACCTGTGTCACGCGGGCGTGCTGGCGGCGCTGATCGAAGCCGAGCCGGCCGCCGAGGAACTCGGCCAGGCGCTCTACGACGCCCTTGCGGGCAAGGACGTGCCGCGTCTCGTCGAGATGACCGCGCAATTCTCGCCGGTGATTCGCGATGCGCTGCGCGCGCTGCCGACGCTGTACGGCGACGCGTCGGTGCTCGAAGAGGCCCGCGCGCGTCTGCCGAATTCGCCGGCGATCGCCCGCGCACTCGACGACCTCGCGTTCCTCGCGAGTCAGGTCGACGGCGCCGAAGTGATGATCGATCTCGCCGATCTGCGCGGCTACGCGTACCACAGCGGCGTGATGTTCTCCGCGTACGTGGACGGCGTGCCGAACGCGGTCGCGCGCGGCGGCCGGTACGACCACGTCGGCCAGGCCTATGGCCGCGCTCGCGCGGCAACCGGCTTTTCGCTGGATCTGCGCGAGGTCGCGCGGATCTCGCCGGTCGAAGCGCGCAGCAGTGCGATCCTCGCGCCGTGGCGGCACGACGAAGCGTTGCGCGTGGCGGTCGCGGCATTGCGCGATAGCGGTGAAGTGGTGATCCAGGCGCTGCCTGGGCATAAGCACGACGTCGATGAATTCGCGTTCGACCGGGTGCTGGTCGAGCGCAATGGCGCATGGGTGGTCGAGCCGCGCGCTTGAGCCGCGCGTTCCGATCCACGCTGCCGGGGACGCCTCTCCGGTCGCTCGCCACAGGGCGGCGAAACCACCGCCCGAATCGGGCGCGGTCGAGCGACTCTGCGCGGCCGCGCATCCCTCGCAATATTCAACATGACGTGCATACCGTTGAGCGGAAACGGAAAAATTCCGGAAGCTTCCGCGAACCTAGGTAAAATACGTTTTTAACCAGCTTACGAAACAACATGTCTGCCAGCGCAGTGAATGTGAACCCCGGGCGCAACGTCGTCGTCGTGGGTACCCAATGGGGTGATGAAGGCAAGGGCAAGATCGTCGACTGGCTGACGGACCACGCTCAAGGCGTCGTTCGCTTCCAGGGCGGTCACAATGCCGGTCACACGCTTATCATCGGCGGCAAGAAAACCATCTTGCGTCTGATTCCGTCGGGCATCATGCATCCCGGCGTCGCGTGCTACATCGGCAATGGCGTCGTGTTGTCGCCGGAAGCGCTGTTCAAGGAAATCGGTGAACTCGAAGCCGCCGGCATCGACGTCCAGAAGCGCCTGTTCATTTCCGAAGCCACCACGCTGATCCTGCCGTACCACATCGCGATCGACCAGGGCCGCGAAGCGCGCCGCGGCGCGGACAAGATCGGCACGACCGGCCGCGGCATCGGGCCGGCCTATGAAGACAAGGTCGCGCGCCGCGGCCTGCGCGTGCAAGACCTGTTCGACGCACCGGCCTTCGCCGAGCGTCTGCGCGAAAACCTCGACTATCACAACTTCGTGCTCACGCAGTATCTCGGCGCAGCCGCGGTCGACTTCCAGCAAACGCTCGACACGATGCTGAGCTACGCCGACCGCCTGAAGCCGATGGTCACCGACGTGTCGCGCCGTCTGTACGATGTCAACGCAAACGGTGGCAATCTGCTGTTCGAAGGCGCGCAGGGCACGCTGCTCGACATCGACCACGGCACCTATCCGTTCGTCACGTCGAGCAACTGCGTCGCGGGTGCCGCGACGGCGGGCGCGGGAGTCGGTCCGCAGAAGCTCAACTACATCCTCGGTATCACGAAGGCGTACTGCACGCGGGTTGGTTCGGGCCCATTTCCGAGCGAACTGTACGATGCGGACAACGCGTCGCGCCAGGAGCCGATCGGCCTCGAACTCGCCACCGTCGGCAAGGAATTCGGCTCGGTCACCGGTCGTCCGCGCCGCACCGGCTGGCTCGACGTCGCCGCGCTGCGCCGCTCGATCCAGATCAACGGCGTGACGGGTCTGTGCATGACCAAGCTCGACGTGCTCGACGGTCTCGACGAAGTGAAGCTGTGCGTCGGCTACACGGTCGACGCTCAGAACGTCGATCTGCTGCCGCGCGGCGCGACCGAAGTCGCACGCTGTGTGCCGGTCTACGAAACTTTCGCGGGCTGGAAGGAAAGCACGGTCGGCATCAAGGAGTGGGACAAGCTGCCCGCCAACGCGCGTGCGTATCTCACGCGCGTGCAGGAAGTCTCGGGCATTCCGATCGACATGGTGTCCACCGGTCCGGATCGCGACGAAACGATTCTGCTGCGTCATCCGTTCAAGGTCTAAGCGATGCAAGGTGTACCCATGATCGCGATGAAAGATCCGCGTAACGACGACAAGAACCTGTGGGTCGGCTGGGACGAATATCACAGGCTGATCGAGGTGCTCGCACTTGCCGTGCACGAATCGGGCTGGAAGTTCGACAAGATCCTGTGCCTCGCGCGCGGCGGTCTACGCGTCGGCGACCAGCTGTCGCGCATCTACGATCTGCCGCTGGCGATTCTGGCAACGAGCTCTTACCGCGAGGCGGCCGGCACGCAGCAGGGCGAACTCGACATCGCGCAATACATCACGATGACGCGCGGCGAACTGCACGGCAACGTGCTGCTCGTCGACGACCTCGTCGATTCAGGCGTCACGCTCGCTCGTGTGCAGCAGCATTTGAAGGAACGCTACCCGGCCATCACCGCGGTGCGCTCGGCCGTGCTGTGGTACAAGGGCTGCTCAAAAGTAAAGCCCGATTATCACGTGCAGTATCTGCCGACCAACCCGTGGATTCATCAGCCGTTCGAGGAGTGGGACACGGTGCGTCCGCATAACCTCGGCGCGTGGATCAAGCGCGGCATCGCCCAGGCCGACGAGTCGTCGGGCAATTGACGCGCAGGCGCGCGTGATGCCTTGCCACATCGGCTTTGCCGCATCGGACGTCGCGCATCATTGTGGTGTCTCAAAACGGAGCCCGGCCGGGCTCCTTTTTTATGCGCGCGCCGCGCGGCGCCCGGACGCCTGTGCCGTCACAGACGCGCCCATATCGCAGTGCTACACTGCGCGGACATCCACGTGGCGTATCCACAACAAGCCGGGTGGTACCGGATGGGCAGTTTAAAATGGCGGTCGTTTTTTCCGCCCGGGAACGGATTTCCTCGCGTCCATGACAGATAACAATCACGTACACAAACAGCCGCTGCCTTCCCTTGCGATTGCCGCAATCGGAGTGGTGTTCGGCGACATCGGCACGAGCCCGTTGTACGCGCTGAAGGAAGCCTTCAGCCCGGCGCACGGTATCCCGTTGACCGATCAGTCGATCCTTGGCGTTATTTCGCTGCTGTTCTGGGCGATCGTGATCGTGGTCGGCGTCAAGTACGTGCTGTTCGTGATGCGCGCCGACAACAACGGCGAGGGCGGCGTCCTCGCACTGATGGCGCTGGCGATGCGCTCGGTCGATCAGAAATCGAAAATGGCCGGCCTTCTGATGATGCTCGGCATCTTCGGCGCCTGCATGTTTTACGGCGACGCGGTGATCACGCCGGCGATCTCGGTGATCTCGGCGGTCGAAGGTCTGGAAATCGCCGCGCCGCATCTGTCGCATCTGGTGATTCCTCTGACCGTCGTGATCCTGATCGTGCTGTTCTGGATCCAGCGGCACGGCACGGCCACCGTCGGCCGTCTGTTTGGGCCGATCATGCTGCTGTGGTTCCTCGTGCTGGCCGTGCTCGGCCTGTGGCACATCATGCAGTCACCGAACGTGATCCGCGCGCTCAATCCGTACTACGCGTACACGTTCATGGCCGCGCACGTGCTGCAGGCCTACGTGGTGCTCGGCTCGGTCGTGCTGGTGCTGACCGGCGCGGAAGCGCTGTACGCGGACATGGGCCACTTCGGCGCGCAGCCGATCCGCATGGCGTGGTATGTGCTCGTGATGCCGTCGCTGGTGCTCAACTACTTCGGCCAGGGCGCGCTGCTGATGCGCGACCCGAAGGCGATCGAAAATCCATTCTTCCTGCTCGCGCCGGATTGGGCGCTGTTTCCGCTCGTCGTGCTGTCGACGGTGGCGACGGTGATCGCGTCACAGGCGGTGATTTCAGGCGCGTACTCGCTGACGAGCCAGGCGATCCAGCTCGGCTACGTGCCGCGCATGAAGGTCCTGCACACGTCCGAGCTCGCGATCGGGCAGATCTATGTGCCGGTCGTGAACTGGATGCTGCTGTTCATCATTCTGTGCATCGTGATCGCGTTCAAGAGCTCCGACAATCTGGCGGCCGCGTACGGTATCGCGGTGACGGCAACGATGGTGATCACGACGATTCTTGCCTGCGTCGTGATGGTGAAGGTGTGGAACTGGAACAAGCTGCTCGTCGGGCTCATCATCGGCGTGTTCATGGTGGTCGATCTGGGCTTTTTCGGCGCGAACCTGCTGAAGGTCGAAGAGGGCGGCTGGTTGCCGCTGTGCATCGGCGGGCTGCTGTTCTTCCTGCTGATGACGTGGTTCAAGGGCAGGATGATCGTGAAGGAACGCACGGCCGCCGACGGTATTCCGCTGATGCCGTTCCTGCAAGGCCTGCTCGCGCATCCGCCGCATCGCGTGTCGGGCACCGCGATCTATCTGACCGGCAGCGATTCTCTGGTGCCGGTGAGCCTGCTGCACAACCTGAAGCACAACAAGGTGCTGCACGAGCGCACGATCTTCCTGACCTTCGTCACGCGCGACATTCCGTACGTGAACGACGCCGACCGCGTGACCGTGAAGGACATGGAGGGTGGCCTGTTCCTGGTCAAGGCGGTCTACGGCTTTAACGAAACGCCCGACGTAAAGGCGGTGCTGCTCGACGTCGGACGCACGCACGACATGACCTTCGAATTAATGGACACGTCGTTCTTCCTAGCGCGCGAAACGGTGGTGCCGACGCAATTGCCGGGCATGTCGGTGTGGCGTGAGCGTGTGTTCGCGTGGATGCATCAGAATGCCGCGAAGCCGACCGACTTCTTCAGCATCCCGGCTAACCGGGTCGTGGAACTGGGGACGAAGATCGAGATTTGACGGGCCGCGCGTGACCGACGGGAGTGCAAACGAAAAGCCCACGCAATGCGTGGGCTTTTCGTTTATGCGCGTGCGTGCGCGATCGACCGCGCAGCGCAGTCATGCGCGGACCGGTGCACATGCGACCAAGTGCATCGGTCCGCTACGTTTACTTCTGCTTGAGCTTGGCAAACGCGGCCGCCATCGCACCGCCCGGCTCCGGTTCGCGCGAGCGCTGCGGCGCGCCGCGTCCCGCTCCGCCGCGATTGAAGTTGCCGCCCGAGCCGCCGCGATCCTGCTGCGCACCGCCGCCGCTGCGAGCGGCCGCCGCGCCGGGCTCGTCATCGAGACGCATCGTCAGCGCAATACGCTGGCGTTTCACGTCGACTTCGAGCACCTTGACCTTGACGATCTGACCGGCCTTCACGACTTCATGCGGGTCTTTCACGAACTTCGTCGACATCGCCGACACGTGCACGAGACCGTCCTGATGCACGCCGATGTCGATGAACGCGCCGAACGCCGCGACGTTCGTCACGACGCCTTCGAGCACCATGCCCGGGATCAGGTCGCTGACCTTCTCGACGCCTTCGCGGAACGTCGCCGTCTTGAACTCGGGACGCGGATCGCGGCCCGGCTTCTCGAGCTCGACCAGGATGTCGCGCACGGTCGGCAGACCGAAACGTTCGTCGACGAATTCAGTGGGTGACAGTCCGCGCAACGCGTCGCGATTGCCGAGCACTTCGCCGGCCTGCTTGCTGATCTTCGCGAGGATGCGCTGGACGACCGGATACGCTTCCGGGTGGACCGACGAACGATCGAGCGGATTCTCGCCGTTGTTGATGCGCAGGAAGCCGGCGGCCTGCTCGAAGGTTTTATCGCCGAGACGCGGTACCTTGCGCAGATGCTCGCGCGACGGGAACGGCCCGTTCGCATCGCGATAGTCGACGATGTTGCGCGCGAGCGTGGCATTGAGACCCGACACCCGCGCGAGCAGCGCGACCGACGCGGTGTTCGCATCGACGCCGACCGCGTTCACACAGTCTTCGACGACGGCGTCGAGCGAGCGCGCGAGTTCGCGCTGGTTCACGTCGTGCTGGTACTGGCCGACGCCGATCGCCTTCGGCTCGATCTTCACGAGCTCGGCGAGCGGGTCCTGCAGACGTCGCGCGATCGACACGGCGCCGCGCAGCGACACGTCCATGTCGGGGAATTCCTTCGCGGCGAGTTCGGACGCCGAGTACACCGACGCGCCGGCTTCGGACACGACGATCTTCTGCAGCTTCAGTTCCGGATGACGCGCGATCAGTTCGCTCGCGAGTTTGTCCGTCTCACGCGACGCGGTGCCGTTGCCGATGCTGATCAGCTCGGCCTGCGTTTGCGCGGCGATTCGCGCGAGCTTCGCGAGCGAGCCGTCCCAGTCGCGGCGCGGCTCGTGCGGGTAGATCGTGTCGGTCGCGAGCACCTTGCCGGTGCGGTCGACCACCGCCACCTTCACGCCGGTGCGCAGACCCGGATCGAGGCCGATCACGGCCTTCGGACCAGCCGGCGCCGCGAGCAGCAGGTCCTTCAGATTGCGCGCGAACACGCGGATCGCCTCGTGCTCGGCTTGGTCGCGCAGATTGGTCAGCAGCTCGTTTTCGAGGTGCGGCTGCACCTTCACGCGCCAGCACCAGCGGCATACGTCGGAGAGCCACTTGTCTCCGGGGCGGTTCTGATTGGCGATGCCGAAGTGCCGCGCGATCAGCGCTTCGCCCGGATGCGGCACCTGCGCGTCGAGCTCTTCGCCGAGGCCCAGCTTGATCATCAGCACGCCGGCATTGCGGCCGCGGAAGAGGGCGAGCGCGCGATGCGACGGCACCGTGCGGATCGTTTCGGCGTAGTCGTAGTAGTCGCGGAATTTTTCCTCTTCCGCGGTTTCCTTGCCCTCCACGACCTTCGACGACACCACGCCCTTGTTGAACAGATAGTCGCGCAGCTTGCCGAGCAGTTCGGCGGTCTCGCCGAATTGTTCGGAGAGGATGTCGCGCGCGCCGTCGAGCGCGGCTTTCACATCGGCAATGCCTTTCTCCGCATGGACATAGGTCGCGGCTTCGGTTTGCGGATCGAGCAGCGGATTGCCGAGCAGCGCGTCGGCGAGCGGCTGCAGACCTGCTTCGCGCGCGATCTGCGCGCGTGTGCGGCGCTTCGGTTTGTACGGCAGATAGAGGTCTTCCAGCACCTGTTTGCTGTCGGCGCCTTCGATCGCGCCGCGCAGCTCGTCGGTGAGCTTGCCCTGTTCGTCGATGCTCGCGATGATCGCCGCGCGGCGGTCTTCCAGCTCGCGCAGATACAGCAGGCGTTCCTCGAGATTGCGCAGTTGCGTGTCGTCGAGATTGCCTGTCACTTCCTTGCGGTAACGGGCGATGAACGGAACGGTCGCGCCTTCGTCGAGAAGTCCCACCGCGGCCGCGACCTGGCGCGGCTGGACGGACAGTTCGGTGGCGATGCGCTGGACGATCTTGAGTGCTACGGTTTCCGTCATAAGGTCTTGGTGTTCCTGCGGACTCAGTGATGGGCCGCGCGCGGGCGGCAAATCGGGACAGGCCGGGCGTGCGCCGCGACCCGGTTGCTAGAGCGGGGCATTTTGCCATAAATGCCAAAGGGCTCAACCGCGCGGTGTTAGAATTTCGGCCATCTTCCGTTGACCCTCTACGACGTTGCCAATCTCCTTGTCCCTCAACCGCCTGATCTCGTCGCTGGCGTCAGGTTCGCTGCCGGGTTCGTCTCGGGGTTCGTCTCAATTGCCGCTGGTTTCGCTGCGCCAGTTCCGTTCGTCGCTTGTGACGGCCGCGGCGTCGTGCGCGATCACCGCCGCGCTCGCGGTGCCGGTGTCGGCTGTGGCGCAGAGCGCGACGCCCGGGCAAGGTGCGGCGCCGGTCGCGGCATCGGGCCCGCAAGTCGCCGCAGCCGCCGACAGCCCCCAAAGCGCGAGCGACGCAGCGGCGCTGGACAAGTCGTTCGACGAGCGGCAACAGGTGCTCAATCAGCGCACTGACGACAACAACTATCAATTCGCGGTCGCGCAACACAATTGCTACAGCCGTTTCTTCGTCAATCACTGTCTGAACCGCGCGCGCGACGCGATGCGCGGCGTGCAGGCGGACATCCGCAAGGAACAGCTCGCGCTCGACGCCGAGCAGCGTGAGCAGCGCGCCCGCGAGCGCGACGAACGCACGGCATTGCGGCGCGCGCAAAACGAGGCGCAGGCGCCGCAGCGTGCCGCCGAAGACGCGCGCAACGAGCAGGCGTATCAGGAAAGGCAGCGTCAGCACGCGCTCGATCAGGCGCAGCGCAATGCCGAGGCACCGCAGCGCGAAACCAACGCGCAGGCCTACGAGGAAAAGCAGCGCCAGCACGCGCTCGACCAGGCGCAGCGTGGAGTCACGCCAGCGCAGGCAGCGGCCAATCAGAAGGCCTACGACCAGAAGCAGAGCGACTACCAGCGCAAGCTCGAGCAAGCGCGTCAGCAGGGCGCGCAAAAGGCGGCGGAGCGCCAGCAGAAGCAGGAGAATTTCGAGCGGAAGCAGGCCAACGCAGCGCAGCACAAGCTCGATGTCGACGCGCGTCAGAAGCAGGCCGCCGAGAAAGCCGAGCAGAAGCGCCAGGACGAGTTAAAGCAGCAACAGCTAGAAGAGCAGCAAAAACAGCAACAACAGCAACAACAGCAGCAGTAAGTATGCTGTAGGGGCTGTGCCGTAGAGTGAGCCGTGGCGGTCGTGGCCACGGCCGCCGTAATGCGTTTTTAGCCGGACTGCAACCTCAGGCTTCGGACCGCAGCACGCGGTTCGTGCCGCCGACCAGAGGAGCCGAGCATGCGCGATCGTCATCACGTCATCGACGCAAACACACTTCGCGACCGCATTCTGCAACTGGAATCGGAGCATAGTGGACTCGACCGGTTGATCGACCGGATGTCGGATGAGCCCGGCATCGACGACTTCGAGTTGCAGCGCCTGAAAAAGCGCAAACTCAAAGTCAAGGACACTATCATCTTGCTGCAATTGCAGCTCGAACCGGACGCGCGCGCCTGAGTTCGCGGCCTGGCAGGCGCCGGGCGCGCCGCGCGCGAGCCGGACCTAGCAGGAACGCTTGCCTTGAATTCACCGCATGACACTTCATCCCGCGCCGCGGCGCTGAGCCGGAGCCGCGCGAGCGAACTCGACGAGATCTTCGCCGACAACGGTTTGCTCGCGCGGCAGATCGACGGCTATCGGCCGCGTGCGTCGCAGATCGAGATGGCGCGCGCGGTCGCGGCGGCGATGGAGGCGTCGGGCCGCGCAATGCCCGAGCCCGCGATGTTCGAAACGCCCAAGCGGCCGGCGCGGCCCCTGCAGCAGACGGGCGCCGATGCCGCCTCTGAGTCGACCGGCAACAGCGCCCGATCCGACCATGTCGAAGGCGGCGATGGCGGTGAAAACACGCTGATCGTCGAAGCGGGTACCGGCACCGGCAAGACCTATGCGTATCTCGTGCCGGCCATGCTGTGGGGCGGCAAGGTGATCGTCTCGACCGGCACCAAGCATCTGCAGGATCAGCTGTTCCAGCGCGACATCCCTACCGTGCGCGACGCGCTCGCGGTGCCGGTGTCGGTTGCGATGCTGAAGGGCCGCGCGAACTACCTGTGTCACTACTATCTGCAACGCACCGCGGACAACGGCCGACTGCCTTCGCGCCAGGAAACCTCGTATCTGCAGGACATCGTGCGCTTCGCGAAGATCACGCGCACCGGCGACAAGGCTGAACTGGCGAGCGTTCCGGAAACGGCGCAGGTGTGGTCGATGGTCACGTCGACGCGCGACAACTGTCTCGGTCAGGAGTGTCCGCACTACAAGGACTGCTTCGTGATGCAGGCGCGCCGCGAAGCGCAGCAGGCCGATATCGTGGTGGTCAACCACCATCTGTTTTTCGCCGACATCATGCTGCGTGATACCGGCATGGCGGAACTGCTGCCGACCGCGAACACGGTCATCTTCGATGAAGCGCACCAGTTGCCCGAAACGGCGACGCTGTTTTTCGGCGAGACGCTATCGACCGCGCAGTTTCTCGAACTCGCTCGCGATTCGGTGGCGGAGGGACTCGGTCACGCACGCGATGCGCTCGACTGGGTCCAACTCGGCGCGACGCTCGAGCGCGCGGCGCGCGACCTGCGGCTCGCGTTCAAGGAAGACTCGGTGCGTCTGTCGATCGGCCAGCTGCCCGACGACCATCCGTTGTTCCCCGCGCTCGAGACGCTCGAAACCGAGCTCGATGCGCTGACCTCGGCGTTGGCGGGGCAGGCGGAGCGCGCTGAATCGCTGGGCGCGTGTCTGCGTCGCGCGCGCGAACTGCAGGACGTGCTGAGCGGCTGGACCACACCGCTGACGAATGCCGAACGCAACGCGGTCGCTACACGCGAGGGCGACGCCGACGCGGAGCGCGCCGATCCGAACGAAAAGGTGCGCTGGATCGAGGTGTTTTCGCACACGGTGCAACTGCATGAAACGCCGTTGTCGGTCGCGCCGATTTTCGCGAAGCAGCGCGCCGGCGTGCCGCGCGCGTGGATCTTCACATCGGCGACGCTGTCGGTGCGCGGCGACTTCACGCACTATGCAGCGCAGATGGGCCTGAACTCGAAGCGCTCGATGACATTGCCGAGCCCGTTCGACTATCCGTCACAAGGCCTTCTGTACGTGCCGCGCAATCTGCCGCAACCATCGTCGCCGACGTTCACCGATGCCGTGTTCGATGCGGCGTTGCCCGCGATCGAAGCATCGGGCGGCGGCGTCTTCATG
Source organism: Paraburkholderia sp. WC7.3g (assembly GCF_050436345.1). Taxonomy (NCBI): domain Bacteria; kingdom Pseudomonadati; phylum Pseudomonadota; class Betaproteobacteria; order Burkholderiales; family Burkholderiaceae; genus Paraburkholderia; species Paraburkholderia sp. WC7.3g. Next base: position 2,982,809 of record NZ_JBNDMA010000002.1, on the reverse strand, counting down.
CTGTGCACGACGCTGCGCGCGGTGGACCGTATCTCGGCGAAGCTGCGCGACGCGATCGAGGCGCGCGGCTGGGGTTATCCGCTGCTCGTGCAGGGTGATGCGAGCCGCACCGAATTGCTCGACCGCTTTCGCACGTACGGCAATGCGATTCTGGTCGGCAGTCAGAGCTTCTGGGAAGGGGTGGACGTGCGTGGCGACGCGTTGTCGCTGGTCGTGATCGACAAGCTGCCGTTCGCGCCGCCGGACGATCCCGTGCTGGCCGCGCGGCTCGATGCACTGACGAAGAAGGGCTTGAGCCCGTTCGCCGTGCATCAGCTACCGCAGGCCGTGATCACGCTGAAGCAAGGCGCAGGGCGGCTGATTCGCGCGGAGACCGATCGGGGCGTGCTGATGATCTGCGATACCCGTCTCGTCGATAAACCTTATGGCCGCCGCATCTGGCAGAGTCTGCCGCCGTTCAAGCGCACCCGTGAGATCGACGTGGTACGCGAATTCTTCGAAGAAAATGTAGTGCCCGGGGCAACGGCCCGATAGAGCCTCCGGTTCTTCGCTGAAAAAACGCCGCAATAAAAAGCGGCGTTTTGTTTTTCAGGTGACGAGACAATTACCGGGCCGGCAATTTTCATTAATTGCGCTCCAAAAAGCAAAACGCCACGGAGATGAACCCGTGGCGTTTTGCCTGACTGCCCGGGAAATCGCGACGATTTCCCGAAGCAGTTTTCGCCCAGAGGCGAACCCTACGCGACAGCTTACTGGCTTGCGCCCGAAGCCGGAGCTGCAGCCGAAGCAGCAGCTTCCGGTGCCGAAGCTTCCGGAGCAGCAGCGGCCGGTGCCGAAGCTTCCGGAGCAGCAGCAGCCGGTGCCGAAGCAACTTCGCTCGCAGCAGCAGCCGGTGCCGAAGCAGCAGCTGCATCGCTAGCCGGTGCAGCGGCCTGATCGTTGCTCTTGTTGCATGCAGCGAGTGCCACAACTGCCAACAGGGATGCTACGAGGAGGGATTTCTTCATGATCACGTCCTTTTATGGTTTAAAGGTAAGCAACAGCGCAAAATAAAACCGGTAATGTGCTCCAACACCGACCTGGGCCGCTGGTGGAAATGCTCTTTTGATGAGCTGGAATCTTCCCTACGGCTTGGGCGGAAATTATATGCACTTTCGTACTGACAGTCGATAAATCCGGGGTCAATACGTTGTCTTTCTCATACAAAATTTTACTGTACGGTATAGCACGTGGGCAGAGTTACGCAAGCTCGCCCACCTGTATCCAGCCCGCACAATACCACTCGTGTAGCAGTGCTGTCACCGACGAATCGTGTGAGAGTGTTACAAAGCGTTTCGCACTCATACACCGCAGATTTGCGAGATCGAACAGCCATTTTTTCGCGCCGCCCCACGTTATTTCTTCTCCATTTACGAAGAAAAAACGGCGTTCATACAACACGCTAGTCTTGCGATCGAGCCGCAGACCGGATTTCGACGCAGCGCCGATGAAACGGACCTCGTTGAGCGGCCGTTGCGGCGGATCAAAGACGACACTCGGCTTCGGTTCGCTGAGGTACGTGCCAAGGAACGACGCAATGTCCCGCTCATTCCATCGCACCTTAGCAAGCATCGCTCCCACCCGTTCGACGAGCGCGGCGGGCAGTTCGGCTGGCCGCTCGACGGCGGCCTGCCGCGGATCGCGATAAAGCGCCCCAGCCTTGCCCGTGGCCTCGCCTCGCTCGGCCAGATGGTAGAGGAACTGCGCGGTCAGCTCGCTCTCGGACGGTGCGCGAAAACCGATCGAGCAGGTCATGCATTCGCCCTCGGCGATGCCGTCGTGGGCGATGTGCGGCGGCAGGTACAGCATGTCGCCGGGTTCGAGCACCCACTCCTGTTCGTGATCGAAGCGCTGTAAAACTTTCAAAGGCAAGCCGGGCTGCAGTGCCAGATCTTTTTGCGCGCTAATGCGCCAGCGGCGCTTGCCTTTTACTTGCAAGAGAAACACATCGTAGGAATCGAAATGCGGGCCGACGCCGCCGCCGTCGGTCGCATACGAAATCATCAGGTCGTCGAGCCGCGCATCAGGCACGAAACGGAAACGGTCGAGCAGTGCGCGCGCACGGTCATCGTAGAGGTCGACGCCCTGCACGAGCAATGTCCACGCGCGCTGCCTGACGGATGGCAGTTCGTCGGGCGCAAACGGGCCGTGCTCCAGCTGCCATTTGTTGCGGAAGTGGGTGATCAGGCGCGCTTCGACGTCGTCCTGATCGGCCAGCTCGAACAGCTCGTCCCGCGACAGCGGTGCTTCGATGTCGGGAATCGCCTGACGGATCAGCAGCGGCTTTTTCTGCCAGTAGCGGCGCATGAATTGCGACGGGCTCAGTTGGCCGAGCAGTGCGGTCGGAATGTCGGGCGAGGGCGGAAGAATGGGCTGCATGGCCGGCTTTGCAGCAGACGGCGAACTGCGTGCCAAACCCGCATCGGCCGGAAGGTGAGTGGGCCGCCTGGGCATCGTATAATGTGAGTTGTATTCTGGAGAGTCGAATGAAAATCGCAAAGAACACCGTCGTGTCGGTCGCCTACAAGCTGTCGGATGCGCAGGGCAATCTGATCGAGGAAAGCGAAGAGCCGATGGTCTATCTTCACGGCGGCTATGATGGCACGTTCCCCAAGATCGAGGAAGAGCTCGACGGCCACGAAGCCGGCTTCGAGACGCAGATCCAGCTTGAGCCGCAAGACGCGTTCGGTGAATACGATCCCGAGCTCGTGAAGATCGAGCCGCGCGATCGCTTCCCGGAACCGCTTGAAGTCGGCATGCAGTTCGAAGGCACCCCGGAAGATGGCGACGAGGAAATCGACGCGCTGGTGTACGTGGTGACCGACGTCGCGGAAGACAAGGTCGTGCTCGACGGCAATCATCCGCTCGCCGGCATGGCGCTGCGTTTTGCATTGACCGTCAAAGACGTGCGTCCGGCGACAGAAGACGAAATCCAGCACGAGCACGCGCACGGCGCGGACGGCCTCGAAGTTCTCGACGACGATGAAGACGAGGACGAAGAAGACAGCTCAAAACCGACCCTGCACTGAGCTGGCGGGCATGCGCGGTGTCGTCGCGGGGGCAGACGGCATCGATGCGGGCAAGGCAGGCGAGGCTGGCAGTATCGACCCCGGCGGCATCGAGATCGCTGGCCCGTATTCACCGCCGCCCTGGTCGGACGGGATGCGCGGCTGCTGGTCCTGCGATTCTCCGGGCGTCTGCAATACCGGTGGCAATTCCGACCCCGGCCCGAACCCTTCCACATTCGGCATTTCCGGTGCACCTGGCATCGACGCACCGGATTCGTCGCGCGGAGTGGCGGGCGGCAAGACCGGCGGCGTGGTGGGCAGCGGCATCTGTTTCGGCACGTCGCGCACGCTGACCCTGAACGGCGGCTTCCTGCCGAAATCCGCTTCTATCTGAATCCATTGGTTGAGCCGATCACGCGGCGCGAGCGCAATGCGCGTGAGATTCATCACGACCATCCCCTTGTCGTTGCGTAGCGGCTGATCGATGACGAAGCCGCCGGCCGGCCGTTCGTCGTCCGCGTGAATGACGACCACAGGTCCGGGGAAAATTTGCGCGAGCTTAACCAGACTGCGCTTGAATTCGAGAAAGCCGTCGCGGCGCGAGCTGTGCGCGAAGTGCAGCCATGCGAACCGTTCGGGTCGCTCGTAGCGCTCCGGGTCGAAGTCGCCCTGAATGAACACGACGATCGCGCGAGCGTCGCGGCGCTTCGCGTATTCTGCCGCGTGCTCGAGCCAGAATGCATTGGCGATCACGCGATCTTCGAACTCGCCGTTGCGGCCGCCCGCGCTCAGGTAGTGATTGTTCGGACCGGGCGCGTTCAGGCCGATGAAGACGATCTCGCCGGTTTTGTTGTTCGCTTTGTCGTTGACCATCCAGCGCACGTTTTCGCGAAACGGGCGAAAGCGCGACACCTCGCTCTCGCGCGTCAACGCGATCGGGTTCTGTCCCATCGACGTCGGATCGGCGAACAGCGTTTGCCGCAACTGGTCGAGCCGCTCGACCGGATCGAAGCCGCCGGCTTCCGCCGTGCCGCAATCGCCCCAGTCGTGCTGGCCGGGGATAAAGATGAGCGCGGTCCGCGAACTGTCGAGCAGCGCGTGGCGGCGCTCGAACAGCGCGTCGCGGCAAACTTCCTTCGGCCCCTTCAGATTGCCGTCGTAGACGATGAAGCGCACGTCGCGCTCGCGGGCAATCGCCTCGAGCAGCCGTTGCGTGGCGGCTTCGTCGGCGGCGCTGTGCATCGTGTCGGAGAGCACCGCGAACGCGAAGCGCGAGGTCTCGGCGTGCGCCGGCGCGGTCCCTACGCACACCGCCGCGAATACAACGATGCCGCCTATCGATGCATGCACGTGGCGCAGCGCCGCGCGAAGCCCGCGCGGGCGCCGCGGGTGTCTCGGCGTGTCAGTGGTCCGCATCCGGCGCGACGGCCAGTTCATGCAGTTCGTACAGCAGATCCAGCGCTTCGCGCGGCCGCAGATCGTTCGGATCGATGCCGCGCAGACGCTCGACGAGCGTCTGCATCGCGGGCGACGCAGGCGTCGCGTCGCCCGCGGCCTCGTTGTCGTGGTCCGCGTCTTCGGCGAGCATCGCAGGCTGCGTCGCGAACAGATCGAGTTGCGGCGCGGGCTGCGCGGCCGATTGCTGCTCAAGATGCGCGAGATGCTTGCGCGCCGCGCGGATCACCGCGTTCGGCACGCCGGCGAGTTGCGCGACCTGCAGACCGTAGCTCTGATTGGCCGGCCCTTCGTTGACCGCGTGCAGGAACACGATGCCGTGCCCATGCTCGACCGCCGACAGGTGCACGTTGGCCGCATGCGGAAACTCCACGGGTAGCTGCGTCAGCTCGAAATAGTGCGTCGCGAACAGCGTATAGCAGCCGTTGTGGGCGAGCAGGTGGCGCGCGATCGCCCACGCGAGCGCGAGGCCGTCGAACGTCGACGTGCCGCGGCCGATCTCGTCCATCAGCACGAGGCTTTGCGGTGTCGCGTCGTTGAGGATCGCGGCGGCTTCGGTCATCTCCACCATGAAGGTCGAGCGACCGCCAGCGAGGTCGTCGGCCGCGCCGATGCGCGTGAAGATGCGGTCGATCGGCCCAAAGGCCGCGCGCCGCGCCGGCACGTAACTGCCCACGTAAGCGAGCAGCGCGATCAGCGCGGTCTGGCGCATGAAGGTCGACTTGCCGCCCATGTTCGGACCGGTGATCAACAGCAGCTTGCGCTCGGTCGCGAGTGAGCAATCGTTGGCGATGAACTGCTCGACCTGCGCCTCGACCACCGGATGACGACCCTGCTCGATGTCGATGCCCGCGTTGGCCGGGAACGTCGGCGCAACCCAGTCGAGCGCGCGAGCGCGTTCGCCGAACGCGGCCAGCAGATCGAGTTCGGCGAGCGCGAGGGCGACGCGCTGACAGTCGGGAATGAACGGCAGCAACGATTGCAGCAACGCGTCGTACAGTGAGCGTTCGCGTGCGAGCGCGCGTTCCTGAGCGGACAACGCTTTGTCCTCGAAGGTCTTCAACTCGGGCGTGATGTAGCGCTCGGCGTTCTTCAGCGTTTGCCGGCGGCGATAGTCGTCGGGGACTTTGTCGGTCTGGCCGCGCGTGACTTCGATATAGAAGCCATGCACCTTGTTGTACTCGACACGCAGATTGTTGATGCCGGTTCGCGCGCGTTCGCGTGTTTCGAGATCGATCAGGAACTGTCCGCAGTTCTCCGAAATATCGCGCAGTTCGTCGAGCTCCGCGTCATATCCACGCGCGATGACGCCGCCGTCGCGCACCATCGCGGCCGGTTCCTGCGCGACCGCGAGCTTGAGCAAGTCGACGCACGCTTGCGGCGGTTCGAGCGCCGCGTCGATGCGCGCGAGCGAATCCGCGTTCGATACCACCGCTGCGAGCTGCGCGCGCACAGCAGGCAGCGCGATGAAGGTATCGCGCAGGCTCGACAGATCGCGCGGCCGCGCCGACAGCAGCGCGAGACGTCCGGTGATCCGTTCAATGTCCGCGATCTGCCGCAACGCCTGGCGCAGCGTATCGAGATCGGCGCCCGGCGGCGCGTCGAGCAACGCGCCGATCGCCTGCTGACGCGCCCGAGCCACCGCCGAATCGCGCGGCGGATGATGCAGCCAGTGCCGCAGCAGACGGCTACCCATCGTCGTGCAGCAGGTGTCGAGCAGTGAGCACAGCGTCGGCGATTCGGTGCCGCGCAGTGTCTCCGTGAGTTCGAGGTTGCGGCGCGTGGCCGGATCGAGGCCGATGTATTCGGATTCGTATTCGACCTTCAGGCTGCGCACGTGACGCAGTTGTTGGCCCTGCGTGGACGCCGCATACAGCAGCAACGCGCCGGCCGCCCCGCACGCGCAACCGAGCGAATGCGCACCGAAGCCGTCGAGGCTCGCGACGTCGAGCTGATCGCACAGGCGCTTCGTGCCCGACGTGATATCGAAGTGCCAGGCCGGCACGCGCTTGAGCGCGCTAGCGTTGACAGGTGGTGTCCAACTGGCCGAATCGGCGGTGGCGTCGGCGATCAGTATTTCCGCGGGACGGATGCGCTCCAGGGCGGCGGCGACCTGATCGGGCGCCACTTCGGCGAGGCGCAGCGCACCGCTCGCGAGATTGAGCCAGGCGAGACCGACGCTCGTCGCGACGCCGCGGCGATTGTGCGCGACGCACAGCGCGAGCAAATAGACGTCGCTCTTGTCGGACAGTAGCGACGCATCGGTCAGCGTGCCAGGTGTGACCACGCGCATGACCTTGCGCTCGACCGGGCCTTTCGACGTAGCCGGGTCGCCGATCTGTTCGCAAATCGCAACCGATTCGCCGAGCTTCACGAGCCTGGCCAGATACTGTTCGACAGCGTGATGCGGCACGCCGGCCATCTTGATCGGATTGCCCGCCGACGCGCCGCGCTGCGTGAGCGTCAGGTCGAGCAGGCGTGCGGCTTTTTCCGCGTCGTCGAAAAAGAGTTCGTAGAAGTCGCCCATCCGGTAGAACACCAGCGTGCCCGGATGCTCCGCCTTGATGCGCAGGTACTGCTGCATCATCGGCGTGTGTTGTGCGACGTCGTTGGCCGCTGCGGTTTGGATGCCCATCCTTCGTGTCTTCTTGCGGTAGATGCTCAGGGCGTGAGTTTAACCCGCCGGCGCGGCGAGCGGACCCTGGCCGAACGGACGATGCCCGACACAAGAGTCGAATGGCAGCATGACCGATTCGATCAAAGCGGGCGTTTCACGCCGTCGCGGCGCGTTCCGTCCGTCGAGCCGCGCCTCGCACTGTCGTGGCTGGAGTACCGTGGTGCATCATTCCTCGATCATCGCCCGCATGTTCACCCTGCGTTCGTTCGAGGCGCTGCGGCGCTTCGCGAGCCACATCAGCAGCGTGACGAAGCTGCCGAACACGACGATGATCCACTGCGCGGGCATCTTCGCCGTGAGCAGCAGCGCGTACATGCCGAGCATCAGCAGCACCGCGAGATTCTGGTTGAAATTCTGCACGGCGATCGAGTGACCGGCCGACAGCAGCGTCGCGCCGCGATGCTGCAGGATCGCGTTCATCGGCACGATGAAAAAGCCCGACAACGCGCCGAGCACGATCATCAGCGGATAGGCGAGCAGGATGTAGTAGTGCGCGACGTGCGTGCCGAAGCGCAGGCCAGCGCCCGGCGGGAACAGGTCCTTGTTGTAGAAAGCCATCGCGATCGCCACCGCGCCCGTCAGCACGCCGACCGGCAAAACCTTCAGCGAACTGCGCAGCGGAATCAGCGCGGCAGCGACCGCCGCGCCGATCGCGATGCCAAAGCCGGTCACGCCTTGCATCACGGCGGCCTTCGACAACGACAGCCCGAGGTTCACGTTCGCCCATTTGAGCACCAGCAGCTGCATCGTCACCGCGGCGCCCCACATCAGCGTGGTCACCCACAGCGCGATCTGCGCGAGCTTGTCGGCCCACAGCACGCGGAAGCAGTGATGGAAATCGCCGATCAGCTTATTCGGCTCGGTCAGCCGGTTCGGATAGCGCGCGCCGGTATCCGGAATGAAGATGTTGATCGCAGCGGCGATCGCGTAGGTGAGCATGACCGCGCCCATCGCGAGATCGGCGGCCGAGCGGATCAGCGGCACGTGCACGCGCGTGACGAAATGCTCGACGACGGTGCTGATCAGCGCACCGCCGAGCATCGTGCCGACGATCGTCGACAGCACCGTTGCCGATTCGAGCCACGCGTTCGCCTTCACGAGCTTCTCGGCGGGCAGCAACTCGGTGAGAATGCCGTACTTGGCGGGCGAATACGCGGCCGCGCCGAAACCGACCACGCCGTAGGCGATCATCGGATGAACGCCGACGATCATCATCAGGCAGCCGCTCGCCTTCAGTGCGTTGGAGATGAACATCACGTGGCGCTTCTGCATCGAATCGGCGAACGCGCCGACGAACGGCGCGAGCAGCACGTACGAGATCGTGAAGAAGATCTGCAGCAGCGGCGTGACCCACGCGGCCGAGCGAATCACGGAAAGCAGGGCGATGGCTGCGATCAACAGCGCGTTGTCGGCCAGCGACGAAACGAACTGTGCCGCGATGATCGTATGGAAGCCTTTTTTCATGGGGCAGGCGGGAGGCTGCGCCCGGGGCGGAAGTCGGGCAGGGTCAAAGCGGCATGGAGCAGGGAACGATCCCGGCCGGGTCCGCCCCAATCACTCCCGCTTTGTAGCACGAAGGCCCGCCCACTGCAGCGCCGCCAACAAAAAAGCGGCCGAAGCCGCTTTTCTGTCCAACCGTCGACGTTGCCGCGGACCGTGCGCGGCGGCGCGGCTTACGCTGATTGCTGATGCGTGCGGCTGTAGCGCGACAGGATCGGAATCATCTGCGCGTAGATCTTCGGATTGCCCGCGACGACTTCGCCGACATGCAGGAACTCCGAATCACCGGTGTAGTTGCCGACCAGACCGCCGGCTTCGGTGATCAGCAGGCTGCCCGCCGCGACGTCCCATGCGCTCAGGCCCTGTTCGAAGAAGCCGTCCATGCGACCGGCCGCGACATTGGCCAGATCGAGCGCGGCGGCGCCCGGACGGCGCAGGCCCGCGCAGGCTTCGGTCATTGTGGCGAACTGACGGCCGTACGATTCGAGGCTGTCCTGCGCGCGGAACGGGAAGCCGGTGCCGATCAGGCAGTCGGCGAGGCGGTCACGCTTGGCGACGCGGAGGCGGCGATCGTTGACGAACGCGCCACGGCCCCGCGATGCGGTGAACAGATCGTTGCGGTTCGGGTCGTAGACGACGGCCTGCGTGACGATGCCCTTATGCGCGAGCGCGATCGACACGCAGTAGTATGGGAAGCCGTGGATGAAGTTGGTGGTGCCGTCGAGCGGATCGATGATCCACTGGTATTCGGAATTGTCGTTCGACTTGCCCGACTCTTCGGCGAGGATGGCGTGATCGGGATAGGCGGTCTTCAGCGTTTCGATGATCGCCGCTTCGGACGCTTTGTCGACCTCCGTGACGAAATCGTTGTGCTGCTTCTTGCTGACCTGGAGCAGGTCGAGATCGAGCGATGCGCGGGTGATGATCTGAGCTGCGCGGCGCGCGGCCTTCACAGCGATATTGAGCATGGGATGCATAAACTGATCCTTGTGCCGGGGCAGCACGGCTGCCGGCCGGAAAATAAGCGCGAAACCTGCGCTGACGGGCGCCGCAACGACGCAAAAACAGCACGGAACGCCAGCCCGGCTATCAAACCGGAGCGCATTCCGCCGACGGAGACGAATTGAATAAGAACGGTGCGGCCAGTTCGACGGAAGCTTCAGCAACCGTCGGCGCCGGACGCGAAAAGCGGTATTTTACCCGAGTCCGAGCGCCCTCGCGCAGGTGCTCGCGCGTACGCCTGATTCGGCACAGGCGCCCGTTGGCGCTACCATACGCGTCTTGAGTCCCTAGCCAGTCGAGTTTCATCGTGGATCACACCCACCATTCCTCCGACCCCGCCGTGGCCAATTTGCGCGGCGGCTTCACGTCGACGCGTTTCGTGCTCGTCGAGCCCAGCCATCCCGGCAATGTCGGCGCTGCGGCGCGCGCGCTGAAAACCATGGGCTTTTCGCGGCTCGTGCTCGTGTCGCCGCGTGTGCAGAACGTGCAGAACGATCCCGAAGCAATCGCGATGGCGAGTGGCGCCGACGACGTGCTCGCCTCCGTGCACGTGGTACCGTCGCTCGCCGATGCAATGACTGGCGTGCACTGGTCGATCGCCCTGACCGCGCGGCTGCGCGAATACGGTCCGCCGCAATGGACGCCGCGTGCGGCGGCCGCCGCCGCCCGCACACAGGCGATGCACGGCGAGATCGCGCTGGTGTTCGGCAACGAGCGCACGGGCTTGTCGAACGAGGACGTCGAGCGATGCAGCGCGATCACGCATATTCCGGCCAATCCGGCCTACAGCTCGCTCAATCTCGCGCAGGCGGTACAGGTGCTCGCCTACGAACTGCGCACCGCGTATCTCGACTTGGATGGATCGACCGACGGCACGCCCGCCGCGGGAGCCGTCGCAGCGCAGGCCGAATCCGCCGGTACGCGCGCGCAGATGGCGGCCAGCGACGAGATCGAGAGCATGTTCGCGCATCTGGAGAGCGCACTGGTCGCGCTCGAGTTTCTCGATCCGACCAATCCGAAGAAGCTGATGTCACGGCTGCGGCGGCTCTTCGCGCGCTCCGGCCTCGAGCGCGAGGAAGTCAATATCGTGCGCGGCATCGCCAAGCACATCCTGCTCAAGACGAAGCGGAGCGGCTGACGGTCCATCCGTCAGTCGGGCACGGCGCACCCGATGCGCCGCCTTCATCCGACGACAACCTTGCAGATGTCGGGGGCTTCCGGCAGGTTTCGCGCAATCGACCTACAATCCACGAAACGTTAGAAGCAAAGCTGCCGCCATGATAAGTGGCAGCGATGCGGTCGGGCTTGGCGCGAAATGCGGAGGCCCCGCAAGCGCAGAGCACGGCCCCGCTCACGCGGATGGCTTTTTTCCCCAACAACACAGTCCCTGCCATGTTCACGAGACTTCGCGAAGACATCGCCACGATCCGCGAGCGCGATCCCGCCGCCCGCAGCGCATGGGAAGTGCTCACGTGTTATCCGGGGCTGCACGCGCTCGTGCTGCATCGGATCGCGCACGCGTGCTGGCTCGCGAAGCGCCGCTGGCTCGCGCGTTTCGTGTCGCAGATGGCGCGCTTCATGACCGGCATCGAGATCCATCCGGGCGCGACGGTAGGGCGGCGCGTGTTCATCGATCACGGCATGGGCGTCGTGATCGGCGAGACCGCGCAGATCGGCGACGACTGCACGATCTATCAGGGTGTGACGCTCGGTGGCACGTCGCTGACGCGCGGCGCGAAGCGGCATCCGACGCTCGAGCGTGGTGTGATCGTCGGTGCGGGAGCGAAGGTGCTCGGTGGCTTCACGGTCGGCGCGGACGCGAAGATCGGATCGAACGCGGTCGTGACCAAGCCGGTGCCCGCGCGTGGCACGGCGGTCGGCAATCCGGCGCGGATCATCGTGCCGGCGGCGTCGGTCGCCGCGGCCGCGAGCGGTGCGAACGCGGGGGCGAACCATGTCACGCGTGACGCCAAGCGCGGCAGCGAAATCAGCGCGTTCTGCGCATACGGCATTACGCCCAATGCGGACGATCCGGTGTCGCTCGCGATTCACGGCCTGATCGACCACGCGGCGACGCAGGCGCGGCGAATCGATGAAATCGTCGATGCGCTCGAGCGGCTCGGCACGAGCCTCGAAGGGCTGCAAGGCGCGGATGCCGCGTTGCTCGATTTGCGGCGGCTGTCGGCGGCGATCGAGGGAAAGGTCGATGGGGTTGCGGCGGAGCGCTAGGTATCGGTATCGGCGCATCGGTCGCGCAAAGCGCACGCTGGACCCAGTTGGTCAATCCAGCGGCATCGCTCGAATCCCGTCGGCATCGATCTTCAGATATCCGCCACGGTGCTTGCCGTGATCGAGATCCCAGTCCGGCAGAACCCAGCGTGTGCCGCCCGGCTCGTGATGCCGCGCGGGCAGATGCGTATGCCCGTGAATGAGCGTCGCCGTCTTCGATTTCCTGAACAGCGCGGCGACAGCTTTCGGCGTCACGTCATACTTGATTGACGTCGGCCGTGTGCGACCATGCTCGCTGTTCGAGCGCATGTTCTCGGCGAGCTTGCGACGCCAGCGAAACGGCCAAGCGAGAAACAGGGTTTGCGCAACTCGATTGCGCGCGAAACGCCTGAAGAGCTGATAGCCGCGATCCGCGGTGCACAGACCATCGCCATGGGCGAGCGCAATGCGGGTGCCGAACGCGGTGATCACGAACGGATCGGGCAGCCAGATCGCGCCGGCCGCTTTCATGAAGCGCTTGCCCAGCAGAAAGTCGCGATTGCCGTGCATGATATAGAGCGCGATGCCACGCTCGGACAGCGTGTGCAGCAGCGCCGCAATATGGGCGACGAACGGCTCGCTCAGCATGTCGTCGCCGACCCAGTACTCGAACAGGTCGCCGAGGATGAACACCGAATCGGACGCTTCCGCGTTCACGCGGATGAAATGCTCGAACGCGGCGACCGTGCGCGGAATCGCCTCGCTCAGATGCAGATCGGAGATGAAGAAAAAAGGGCGCGCGGCGTGCGGGCGTTGGCGCTCGCCAGGCACGCCCGCGGCGATGCTTCGCAGCGGCGTCTCTTGCAGCATTGAAGGTGCCTGATTTCAGTTCGAACGAGTTGGCGCCCGCATGAGGCGCGACTCACTCACGGTTTAGCCGACGACGACAGCCTTTTCGATCACGACGTCATCGACGGGCACGTCCTGATGGAAGCCCTTCGAGCCGGTCTTGACCTTCTTGATCTTCTCGACCACGTCCATGCCTTCGACCACCTTGCCGAACACCGCGTAGCCCCAGCCTTGCGGCGTCGGCGACGAGTGGTTCAGGAAGTCGTTGTCGTTCACGTTGATGAAGAATTGCGCGGTCGCCGAATGCGGGTCGTTGGTACGCGCCATGGCGATCGAGCCGTTCTCGTTCTTCAGACCGTTGTTCGCCTCGTTGTTGATCGGCTCGGCCGTCGGCTTCTGCTTCATGCCGGGTTCGAAGCCGCCGCCCTGGATCATGAAGCCGTCGATCACGCGGTGAAACACCGTGTTGTCGTAGTGGCCGGCCTTCACGTAGTTCAGGAAGTTCTCGACCGACTTCGGCGCCTTGTCGGCGTTCAGTTCGAGTTTGATGACGCCGTGGTTCGTATGCAGTTCAACCATGATGGAATCCTTTGATGAACAGGTGGATAAAAGGCGCGGCGCGTCGTCATGTGCTGAGGACAGGCCGCGCCGGGGCGTGGGTTGCGCTCGGGGCTTCGGCCGCGCGGGTTCGCTGGTTCGTTGTTACTTGCTTACCACCGTCGCCGACTGGATCACGATCGGTTTCTGCGGCACATCGCTCATCGGGCCGCGCGTGGTGGTGGGCGTGGCTTCGATGCGCTTCACGACGTCCATGCCGCTCGTGACCTTGCCGAACACCGCATAGCCGTTGCCGTCGGGATTCGGGTAGTCGAGATTGGCATTGTCCACCGTGTTGATGAAGAACTGCGCGGTGGCCGAATTCGGGTCGCTGGTGCGCGCCATCGCGATCGTGCCCGCGGTGTTCTTCAGACCGTTGTGGCTCTCGAGCGAAATCGGCGCGCGCGTCGGCTTCTCGACGAAGCTCTGCGTATAGCCGCCGCCCTGGATCATGAAGCCCGGAATCACGCGATGAAAAATCGTGCCGCTATATTGGCCGGCCTTCACGTAGTCGAGGAAATTGGCGACCGTCTTTGGCGCTTTCTCAGGATACAACTCGACGCGAATGTCACCCTCCGACGTCTTCAGCAGCACCGAAGGATGAACGGGCTGTGAGCCGGACTGCGAACCGGACTGCGCAACGGCGGGCGCGTTTGCGATCAGGGCGGCGCTGCCGAGCGCCAACATCAACCATTTCATGAAAATCCTCGGGATTGGAAAAAACGTGCGGCAGGCAAGGAGCCCGGCGCTCAGCGCGACGGCGCCATGTACGGCGGCATCGCGAGCGAGCCATTCGGGCCGCCGAACTGGAAGCTCGGGTTGTCCGTGACGTTCGACGTGGGGTGCGCGGCGGGCTCGTTCGTCGGCGCGGCGGCGGGCTGCGAGGCTGCGGCAGCGGGCGCCGGCGACACCACCTTCTGGATATCCGCGAGACGCTGCGAGGTCCTCGCGCTCGGCTTGCCGAGGCTCTCCGCGCGACGGTATGCGGCATCGGCGAGACGCAGATAGAGGTCGCCCAGGTTCTCGAACGCGAGGGCGTAGTTCGGATTGACCTTGGTGGCCATCTCGAGTGCGGCGCGCGCTTCGGTCAGGCGGCCTTGTCTGGCGAAAAGCGTGGCGAGGTTGTTGTACGGCTCGGGCAACTCGGGATACAGCTGAGTGAGTTCGGTGAACGCGGCAATCGCTTCGTCGTCGCGATTCAGATGCACGAGCACGTTCGCGCGTTTGAACTTCGCCTGCGCGTCGCGCGGATTCGCGGCGACGCGGGAATCGAGTTGGGTCAGTGCGGCTTGCCAGTTTTTCTGCGCGATCGACGCGTCGATTTCCGGCGTGTTGTCACGCACAGCGGGGCCTTGCGGCATCACCGCGGCCTTCTGCGCATACGCGCTCGCGAGCGGCATGGCGGCAAGCGCGGCAACGACGGTGACGCGCCACGCGAGGGCGCGCGCCGCTTCGAAAGTAGCGCGGCCAACAACGCTACCGACAACGTCGCCAAACGCAGTCGTGGCGAGGGTCGCAGCGCTGCGCGCGCGGCCACTGGAGTGTTTCATAGGCTCAGGTCTGGATGTTATACTCCGAGCCATTCTAACAAAAGGTCAGCGCGTTCCGTCGAACCGCCGACTGTCTTTTCGCCACTCGTGGCCGTCTCCGCCCGGTTCGCAGCCTCGTCTGCAGCCTGATCGCCGCATGAGGTGCGCCGGTTTCGGCTGCATGCGATGCACCCGTTGTTCTGTTCTTTTCGCGGGTCGCGACGCGCATGAAGCACAATGCGGACTTCTTTCGGCCCACGCACCGTTCTCTATGGAATCTCTGCGCATCTACAACACGCTCGCGCGTGACAAACAGACTTTCGTGCCGCTGCGCGAAGGTGTCGTGCGGATGTACGTCTGCGGGATGACCGTGTACGACTATTGTCACGTCGGTCACGCGCGGGTGATGGTCGTGTTCGACATCGTGCAGCGCTGGTTGCGCACGCTCGGCTACAACGTGACCTACGTGCGCAACATTACCGATATCGACGACAAGATCATCAAGCGCGCGGTCGAGAACGGCGAAACCATCAAGGCGCTGACTGATCGCTTCATCGCCGCGCTGCACGAAGACGCGGACGCGCTCGGCATCGAGCGTCCGGACATCGAGCCGCGCGCGACCGACTTCATTCCGCAGATGCTCGGCATGATCGAGACGCTCGAGAAAAACGGCTACGCCTACCAGGCAAGCGACGGCGACGTCAACTACGCGGTACGCAAATTCGAAGGCTACGGGAAGCTGTCGGGCAAGTCGCTCGAAGACCTGCGCGCGGGCGAACGCGTCGCGGCCAACGACGCGAAACAGGACCCGCTCGACTTCGTGCTGTGGAAGCAGGCGAAGCCCGAGGAACCGGCCGACACCGGCTGGGATTCGAAGTACGGCCGCGGTCGTCCCGGCTGGCACATCGAGTGCTCGGCGATGGGCTGCACGCTGCTCGGTGAACAGTTCGACATTCATGGTGGCGGCCAGGACCTGCAGTTTCCGCACCACGAAAACGAGATCGCGCAAAGCGAGGCCGCGACCGGACAAACATTCGTCAATTATTGGATGCACAACGGCTACGTACAGATCGACAATGAGAAGATGTCGAAGTCGTTGAACAATTTTTTTACGATTCGCGAAGTGCTCGCGCAGTACGATGCGGAGGTGGTGCGTTTCTTCATCGTGCGCGCGCATTACCGCTCGCCGCTGAACTACAGCGACGTGCATATCGACGACGCGCGCAATGCACTCGCGCGTTTGTACACGGCGTTGAAAGACATTACGCCTGATAGCGCCGCGCTCGACTGGAACGAAGCGTACGCGCAGCGTTTCCGGGCGGCGATGAACGACGACTTCAACACGCCGGTGGCCGTGTCGGTGCTATTCGAACTGGCCACCGAAGTGAACCGCACGCGCGACCCCGCGCTGGCCCGTCAATTGCGCGCGCTTGGCGCGGTGCTCGGGCTGCTCGGACGCGAACCGCGTGCATACCTGCAGCAGGCAGCGGGTGCTGCAGCCGAAGGCGCGCTCGAGCCCGCCGCGATCGAAGCGAAGATCGCCGCGCGCATCGCCGCCAAGCAGGCAAAGGACTATGCGGCAGCAGACCGGATCCGGGCCGAATTGCTCGATGCCGGCGTTGCCCTTGAAGACAAACCCGGCGGGTTGACCGAGTGGCGGCGCGTGTGAGCGCACCTCGTACTTCCCTTTGAACGACTCGCCAGGCAGGAGGCAGGATGGCAACGGCCACGAAGACGCCGACTAAACGCGCGGCGTCTCAAACCAGTGCGGCAGCCGCGGCATCGGCTGGCGCGACTAAGTCGACGCGTGCGTCGACCCGCGCGGGCGGCGGCGCAGTAGACAAAACGTCGTCGAAAGCAGGCTCTGCCGCAGCAAAGAAGAGCGCGGCCAAACGCTCGCTCAATGGCAAGGGCGGCGCACTCACTGAAGCCGCGCATCCGCCGGCTGCGAAGCGCGCGAAAACGGCGTCGCGTGCGAAGGCCAATGGCGCATTGCCGGCCGAACTCGCCGACGACGTGCAGGAACTCGCACGCGACACGAACGCGGGCGAAGTCGTGCGCAAGACGCGCGTGTCGGTCACCTCGGCGAGCACGGCCAGCGCGAGCGGCGAAGCGGCCGGTGTCGCATCGCTCGCGAACGAAGTCGCCGTGCCGGTGCAAATCGGCGGCCTCGCGCCCGAAGTCACGCGTCCCGCGTATTGGGACAAGGCGTGCGCGGACCTCGTCAAACGCGATCGTATTCTGAAGAAGCTGATTCCTAAGTTCGGCCCCGTGCATCTGCTGAGTCGTGGCGATCCGTTCGTCACGCTCGCGCGCTCGGTGGTTGGCCAGCAGATTTCGGTCGCGTCGGCGCAGGCGGTGTGGTCGAAGGTCGAAGCTGCGTGTCCGAAGCTCGTGCCGCTGCAGTTCATCAAACTGGGTCTCGAGAAGCTGAACGCGTGCGGTTTGTCCAAACGCAAGGCCGAGTACGTACTCGATCTCGCGCAGCATTTCGTGTCGGGCGCGTTGCACGTCGGCAAGTGGACGTCGATGGACGACGAGGCGGTGATCGCCGAACTCACGCAGATTCGCGGCATCGGCCGCTGGACGGCGGAGATGTTCCTGATCTTCAACCTGTCGCGTCCCGACGTGCTGCCACTCGACGACCTCGGCTTGATCCGCGCGATCAGCGTCAACTATTTCAGCGGCGAACCCGTCACGCGCAGCGAAGCGCGTGAGGTTGCCGCGAACTGGGAGCCGTGGCGCACCGTCGCGACCTGGTACATGTGGCGTAGTCTTGATCCGTTGCCGGTCGACTACTGAAGAAGAACAGGAAACGAAGCCGTTTCAAAGACTATCGCGCATATGATTTCGATAGTTGAGAAATGGTTTTGACATCGGCGCGCGCGGTTAGAATACGCGCTGCCCGGTAAGTCCAAGGATTACAACCAATGAAGACCACGTTTCTGGATTTCGAACAGCCGATCGCTGAACTCGAAGCGAAGATCGAAGAATTGCGCTTCGTGCAGGACGACTCGGCCGTCGATATTTCGGAAGAGATCGAGCGGCTGTCCAAGAAGAGCCAGCAGCTCACCAAAGATCTGTATGCGAACCTCACACCGTGGCAGGTTTCGCAAATCGCCCGTCATCCGCAGCGTCCGTACACGTTCGACTACGTAAGCGAGCTGTTTACCGACTTCCATGAACTGCATGGCGACCGTAACTTCGCGGACGATCTGTCGATCGTCGGCGGTCTCGCACGGTTCAACGGCCAGGCGTGCATGGTGATCGGTCATCAGAAGGGCCGTGACACCAAGGAGCGCGCACTGCGCAACTTTGGCATGCCACGCCCGGAAGGCTATCGCAAGGCAGAACGTCTGATGCGCGTCGCCGAGAAGTTCGGCCTGCCGATCTTCACGTTCATCGACACGCCGGGCGCGTACCCCGGCATCGGCGCGGAAGAGCGCGGCCAGTCCGAAGCGATCGGTCGCAATCTGTACGTGATGGCCGAGCTGAAGACGCCGCTGATCGCGACGATCATCGGCGAGGGCGGCTCGGGCGGCGCACTCGCTATCGCGGTGGGCGATAGTGTGCTGATGCTGCAGTTCTCGACCTACTCGGTGATCTCGCCGGAAGGCTGTGCATCGATCCTGTGGAAGAGCGCCGCGAAGGCCCCGGAAGCGGCCGAAGCGCTCGGCCTGACCGCGCATCGTCTGAAGGCGCTCGGTCTGATCGACAAGATCGTCAACGAGCCGCTCGGTGGCGCGCATCGCGATCCGAAGGGCATGGCCGCGATGCTGCGCCGTGCGCTCGCCGATTCGCTGCGCCAGTTCCAGGGTATGAGCACCAACGACCTGCGCGAACGCCGTTTTGAACGGCTGATGGCGTACGGCAAATTCAAGGAAACGACGCCGGGCGCATAAGCCCGCGCGTTGGCCTGTCTCTTTCGTCCACCGGCGCTTGCTGCGCTAACGACGTGACCACCACCGCCGACTCATCCGCCGAGCGCCTCGTGATCGAGGCGCTCGGCGCTGCGCTGCGCGGGCTGGACCCGAGCGCGCGCATTGCGGTCGCATTCAGCGGCGGCGTCGATTCGAGCGTGCTGCTCGATGCGGCGGTGCGCGTCGCGGGCGCCTCGCGTTGTATCGCACTGCATGTGCATCATGGTTTGAGTCCGCATGCCGATGCGTGGCTCGCGCATTGCGAGGCATTTGCGCGCGAACGCGGCGTCGAATTCGACGCGCGACGTGTGGAGGTTTCGCGCGCGCCGGGCGTGAGCATCGAGGCTGCGGCGCGCGACGCGCGTTATCGCGCGCTCGACGCGATGTGCGCAACGCACGGCATTCGCGCGCTTTGGCTCGCGCAACATGCGGACGATCAGGCCGAGACCGTGCTGCTGCAACTGCTGCGCGGCGCGGGGCTCGCTGGTCTCGCAGCGATGGCGCCAGGCCTGTTGCCCGCGGGTGCGTCTGCGACCCGCGTGCGGCCGCTCCTGCATCTGCTGCGCGCGCAGCTCGAACACTACGCGAGCGTGCGAAAGCTGCGCTGGATCGACGACGAATCGAACGCGGACACGCGTTATGCGCGCAATGCATTGCGTCATCGGGTGATGCCGGCGCTCGCGGTGCACTTCCCCGGCTTTCGCGATGCGCTCGCGCGTACGGCCGCGCATGCGGCGTCGGCGCAGCGATTGCTCGATACGCTTGCGCGCGCCGACATGGAGAGCGCGTCGCGCGATGAAGGACGCGCGCTCGCGCACGACGTGCTGCTCGCACTCGACGACGATCGCGCGCTGAATCTGCTGCGCTACTGGATGCGCACGCTCGGCTTCGTCGCGGCATCGAGCGCGCGTGTCGCGGATGCGCTGCGGCAGTTGCGTGAAGTCGGCGCGGGGCAGGACGGGCATCGTCTGCGCATCGATCATGCGGGCCATGCGTTGCGCAGCTATCGCGGACTCGTCTACTGGGAGGCCGGCGACAGCAGCGAGCCCGCCGACGAAACCGCGCTCGTCGAGCGCGAGATCAGCGAACTCGTGTGGCAGGGGCAAGAGGTCTGGCACTTGCCGCAATGGCGCGGCACCTTCGTGTTCGCAGTGGTGGATGCGGCCGCTGCTTCCGGGGTTGCCGGGGCATCGCCCGAAGCGCCAGCTGACGAAGGATTCGACACCGTTCCCGTCAGCATCCTGCAACGAGCATCGCTAAGCGTGCGAGCACGCCGCGGCGGCGAACGCTTGCGCGTCGGCGCGCCGAATGCACCGGGCCGCACGCTGAAGAACCTGTTTCAGGAGCGCGGCATTCCCGCATGGAAGCGCGACGTACCATTGCTGTACATCGGCAATGAACTGTTGTTCGTGCCGCTGATCGGCGTCAATTGCGGGGCACTTCGCGACGCATCCCCGGAGCGCGAAGCGCGCGTGAAAATCGTCTGGCGCGAGGATCTGCTGATTGCCTGAGCGCCGCTCGGAGAGCCGCGCAAGCCACGCGTGCAAATGTAGAAATCTTGAAATAGGGCGCAAATTAGCGATAAAACAGGCCGTTGCAGGCCCGATTTGAAGCATTTGAACGCTCGTTGCGTCTTGTCTTTTTGCCCCTAATCAGGTACTTTAGCTTGTTTGCCCGACCCGATTTCGCCGTCGCTTTTGTCGCTATCGGTCGTTAGTGCCGGCAGGCGAGCGTGATCCGTCGCCGCCGTTCAATCCCGATCAGCCATTTGCGATCTCATCCCGGGCAAATCCGCGCGTGCTGCACGCGTGCTGCATCTACGCCGCCACACACTTTGCCGCCGTTCACGAGACGTTGCGCCCCGGTGCTTTCTGTGCGGTCGTCTCCAGCGCGCCAGCGCGGTTTCTCTTCCAGTTCAGAACGACAATGGCACTCATCGTACACAAATACGGCGGCACCTCGATGGGCTCGGTCGAGCGCATCAAGAACGTCGCCAGGCGCGTCGCGAAATGGCACAAGGCTGGCCATCAGATGGTCGTCGTGCCCTCGGCAATGTCCGGCGAAACCAATCGCCTGCTTGGCCTCGCGAAAGAAATCACGACTCAACCGAGCCCGCGTGAACTCGACATGATCGCCGCCACTGGCGAGCAGGTCAGCTCGGGTCTGCTCGCGGTCGCGCTGCAGGAAGCCGGCGTCGACGCGCTCAGCTACGCAGGCTGGCAGGTGCCGGTTAAAACGGATAGCGCGTTCACGAAAGCGCGCATCAGCGACATCGACGGCGAGCGCGTCAAGCGCGACCTCGCGGCCGGCAAGGTGGTCGTGATCACGGGCTTCCAGGGTATCGACCCGGACGGCAACATCACGACGCTCGGCCGCGGCGGCTCGGACACGTCGGCCGTCGCGGTCGCGGCCGCGCTGAAGGCCGACGAGTGCCTGATCTACACGGACGTCGACGGTGTGTACACGACGGACCCGCGCGTTGTTGAAGAAGCGCGCCGGCTCGATCGCGTGACGTTCGAAGAAATGCTGGAAATGGCCAGCCTGGGTTCCAAGGTGCTGCAGATCCGCTCGGTGGAATTCGCCGGCAAATATCAGGTGAAGACGCGCGTGCTGTCGAGCCTGACCGATCCGCTGATGCCGCTCGACGAAGAAATGAAGTCGGGCACCCTGATTACTTTTGAAGAAGATGAGACCATGGAAAAAGCAGTCATCTCGGGCATCGCGTTTCAGCGCGACGAAGCTCGTATCGCCGTGATGGGCGTGCCCGACAAGCCGGGTATCGCGTATCAGATTCTCGGTCCGGTGGCGGACGCGAATATCGACGTCGACATGATCATCCAGAACCAGAGCGTCGAGGGCAAGACGGCGTTCACGTTCACGGTCGGCCGCGGCGACTATGCGCGTGCAATGGAGATCCTGACGGGCACCGTGAAGGCGCACGTGCAGGCCGAGCAGGTGCTGGGCGACCCGAAGGTGTCGAAGGTATCGGTGGTCGGCGTTGGGATGCGCTCGCACGTCGGCATCGCGAGCAAGATGTTCCGCACGTTGTCTGAAGAGGGCATCAACATTCAGATGATCTCGACGTCCGAAATCAAGATTTCGGTGCTGATCGACGAAAAGTACATGGAGCTCGCGGTGCGCGCGCTCCACAAGGCATTCGAACTCGATCAGGCGTAAATGACGGGAAAAAGGGCACTCTAGAGCGTCCCGTTTGTTTTGTGTCGTTCGTGTGAATAAATTGCGTCGCGAGGCGCCCTCGTTGGCACAAAAAATGTTCTCCGGACGTTGACCTTCCCGGCTTGGCCCGCTATTATCTTTGCTTCGTCGCACTGACTCCCTGTGCGACAGAAAGTTTGGGAGACGTGGCCGAGAGGTCGAAGGCACTCCCCTGCTAAGGGAGCATCTGGGCCAAAACCTGGATCGAGGGTTCGAATCCCTCCGTCTCCGCCAATAGGCGGTCCAGGCAAATCTGCCTGGTTCCATCGGACACCCCCAAAGCCTCGGAACAGCGAGGTTTTGGGGGTGTTTTTCTTGTTGCTGCTTCCGGCTCGTACCGACAAAATCAACCCATCAAGTTGGGGTGAAAGTAGGGGTAGGAAATGGCGGAATCTCAATCCAGGCAGCTTCATCGACTATCGGCGCTACGCATCGCGAAGCTCGTCGATCCCGGCTATTACGCTGACGGCGGCGGTCTGTACTTTCAGATTTCCAGTTCGGGCTCGCGCTCCTGGATCTACCAGTTCAAACTGTTCGGGCGTTCGCGCGAGATGGGCCTTGGGTCGGCGACAACCATATCGTTGGCGGAGGCGCGCGCCGAGGCGGCCCGATGCAGGGCACTCGTGAAGGACAAAATTGATCCCATCGAGGCACGCAAGGAGGCGCATCGCAAAGCCGCCGCTGAAGGCGCGACTCTGTTTCGCGACGCCGCAGCGGCATACATCGAGAAGATGTCGCCGAGCTGGAAAAACAAGAAGCATGCTCAACAGTGGGCGAACACACTCACGACCTACGCCTATCCTGTGATCGGTGACGTCGATGTACGTCATATCGATACGCCGATGTTGGTACGTATCCTGCAGCCGATCTGGTCGGCCAAGCGCGAGACTGCAGGCCGCGTGCGTGGCCGCATCGAGAACATCCTGGATGCTGAGAAGGTGCTTGGTCATCGTGATGGCGACAATCCAGCACGCTGGCGCGGTCATCTGGACAAGGTGCTGGCAAAGCGCAAGCGCGCTGTTAGACACTTCCCGGCTCTTCCGTGGGCGGATATACCTGAGTTCATGCCGAAGCTTGAGGCGAAGGAAGAAGAGGGTTCACGCTCAGCAGTAATGTTGCATCTGGTGATCTTGACTGTCTGCCGTACGAACGAGATCCG
The DNA here is from genome assembly GCF_050436345.1 of Paraburkholderia sp. WC7.3g. Taxonomy (NCBI): domain Bacteria; kingdom Pseudomonadati; phylum Pseudomonadota; class Betaproteobacteria; order Burkholderiales; family Burkholderiaceae; genus Paraburkholderia; species Paraburkholderia sp. WC7.3g. The sequence continues at coordinate 2,959,650 of NZ_JBNDMA010000002.1, read as the reverse complement.
GGGAGCGCGGCCCGAGGAATTCGATCTACGCCACAAGATCTGGACGATCCCCGGCGAGCGAATGAAGATGGGCCTTCCTCACCGTGTGCCATTGTGTGATATCGCCTGCGAACTCGTGAAGAAGGCTATGCAGACGGCCAGGTATGGTTATCTCTTCCCCGGCGACAAGAAGGGGGCGCCGCTCTCGAACATGGCGATGCTCGAATTGCTCGATGGTATGGGATATTCAGAGATCACAGTGCACGGCTTTCGCTCGACATTTCAGGACTGGGCCGAGGAATATGGTGAGTATCCCGAAGTACTTGCCGACAAGGCGATCGCCCACAAGACCGGCAACAAGGCGAGGCGCGCATATCAGCGAGGAGACATGCTCGAAAGGCGCCGAAAGATGATGGAGCATTGGTCGCAGTACTGCGCGGGGGTGTCTGCGACCGTCATGTCGATCACACCCCCGGGAGTCCAGGCTGTCGCATGACGGTTAGACGGGCAACTTCTGCATGGGGTGCAGGTGGTCGGAGGTTCAAATCCTCTCGCCCCGACCAACGGATATAAGGCTCTCATGGCTTCGGCTCTGAGAGCCTTTTTCGTTTGGGGCCGATTTTGCCCCCACGTTTGCCCCCACATGACGGACGGCTCTCGCGGGAACAAAGCGGAATTTTCGGGGACGGGTAGCGGACGCGTTCGTTGCTCAGTTCGGGACGGCTTTGCTCCCGCGTTTGCCGGTGCGCGCTATGCCCACGGCAACCGCACACACCAGTAACGACATGCCGTTTTCTGACGGTTTCGGAAGGGGCTAGCATTTTGCCGAACATTCCCGATGCCGTCGCGTCGCTGACGACAAGCGCTACATAGCGCCCACAGACGGCACAACGGACCATCGCGGCGGGATGTGGCGCCGAATATGAAGGCCGGCGCGGCGGCAACTGCCCGCTGAACGAAGCGGACTGGGTCGTGACGAAGCACGGCGTGGCGCTCGTCGGCTACACGAACGTCCCGTCGATGGTCGCGGCCGACGCGTCGTCGCTCTACGCGCACAATCTGCTCGACTTCCTGAATCTGATCGTCACGAAGGAAGGCGCGCTGAACATTGCTCTCTCCGACGATATCGTCGCGGCCACGTTTCTGTCCCGCGATGGCGAAGTCGCGCGCAGGTCATAAAGGAGAGCAGGGATGGAAGTCATCAATCACACGGTGATCAACCTGACCATCTTCGTGCTGGCGATCTACGTCGTCACGCTGCTGTATCCGGTCGCTTCGGTCTGCTTCATTCAGGCCCCAAGGGGCTGTCGAATACGAAGATGGCGGGTATCGGCAATACCTTCGGCATGGTCCGGATGGCGATCGCTATCCGCTGATCGCCAAGCAGGCCGCAGCGGTCGGCTCGAATCTCGGCCCGGGCTCGGCCTGCTGCTGGTTGCGCTGGTGGATCGGCGGCGCAGTGGGTGCGTTCGTCGCGGCGCGCGTCGCGATAGGCATGAAAATAGCGGTGCCGGAGGCCGACATGATGTTCTTTGCCGTGTCGTTCGCCTCCATGCTCATATGCCTTACGCATCGTAACGCGTCATGTACTTCGTTTTCTATACCGATGTGCTGCGGCTTCAGTTGCGGTTTTCCATTGTTGCACAGAGTGCATCTACCGTAGGATTAACCGGGCCGTGCTAAGGTACCGACGTCCGAGTAGTTTGTCTGGGCATGAAGCCCGGCGGTCTTTTAACCTCGCACCCTAACCGTGGTCCGGACCAATATCGGGGCAGCTCTATATGAATTTCGACCGTCAACAACTGGAAACATTTTTTGCAGTCGTTGAGTTTCGACATTTTGGGCAAGCGGCGCACGCGTTAAACATTACTCGTGGTGCTGTCTCCCAACGAATAATCGCTCTAGAAGAGTCGTTTGGTACGCCGTTGCTTGTGCGTGATGGGGTTACGCCAACACCGGCTGGTGAAGCGCTCCTTCGGCATATCCACATGCTGAGGTCATTGGAGGCGGATACTATTCAGCAAATCAAGCCAGGTGCACACGCGCGGGCAAAGATCGCAATTGCGGTCAATGCAGATTCGCTGGCGACATGGTTTGGCCCCGCCGCCTGTGCTATAGCGAAGGAGAGTTTCGCGCTGGAACTTATAGTCGACGACCAGGATCATACCCTGCCGGTATTGGCACGCGGAGAGGCTATCGGGTGTGTTTCGACGGCGAGTACTGCGCCGACCGGATTTGTTGCAGAGCCTATTGGTGCGATGGAGTATGAATGTGTGGCTGCTCCGGAATTTTCTGCGGCCTGTTTTACGCATGGACTCAATATGCACGATATCCTGGCCGCCCCCGCTGTGCTCTTTAATCGAAAGGATGGCTTACATGCAGCGTTCCTTGAACGCCTGCTTGGTTTCCCAGTGAGCGGTTATGCCACGCATTATTTCCCCTCCCCAATGGCGCTCTTGACGGCGATTCGGGCGGGTGTCGGGTATGGCCTTGTTCCGTCCATGCAGGCTCAAGCTCTGATTGATTCCGGTGATCTGGTTGCCTTGGCGCCGCGTAACAGGATTACCGTTGATCTGTATTGGCATCATTGGGAGGTGGCACCGCCCAATGCGACTGCGATTAGCGAAACTGTGATGCGTGAGGCCCGTCGAGCATTGATTCAACCAGCGCCCGCGTCGTCCGGTAAGGGGGATGAGGGCGAAGTCGCGGACTGACCATTTGAGGACCCCTTCGGCCAATGTGGTAGTCGATGCCCGGCGTGGGTAGCTGAAGCAAAGTTGTTGGATCGGCGAACCATCAAAACTCCAATCGCAAGCGAAGTCGGCAACGCGAAAAGCAGGGGGGCCGCTTCAGGTATTTCTGTTGCCCCTGTCCAGCGCATCAGGTAACAGGTCATGGCGATGCAGAATCCGGTCACCATTGTTGCGTTGGCAGTTGCATGCGAGACGGATGTACGTACTAAGCCGAATATTAGAAGCGGACCCACTGCGGAGATGTAGACCATATTGAGGTCGATCATCATGTCGACGAGACTTTGTTCGCGCGTGGTGACGAGGGAACCCAGTACGACGGGCAGGACGCGGGACCAGATTGGTCCTGTCATGGAAGGTGGGCCGAGTGTGGCCATAGCTTCAGCCATTGCTCGCAGAATCGAGCATCCGGCACCAAGAGCTGTTAGGCCTAGTACGGCGACAACGAGACCGCTCGCGGCGCTCACTGCGTAACTCGAAAGGGTATGCATCAGTACAATCGGAACAACCTGTACGGGATCGACGACGTGCTCCAGATGCCAGACCGGGGCAGCCGCGATTACAGCGGAGGCCGGCAGAAATCCGATCAAGAAGACGAGCGCTGCTGCGAACAGGCAGCCAGCGCGGGCCGTCGTAGGAGCTCGCGCTGCGACCACGAACTGCTGATAATCCGCTCCACATATGACCATCACCACGACGGAGACGACCGTAAATCCGGTATGCGCCAGCGTCATTGTGCGAAGCCCATCTAAGAACTGCATTGGCGCATGCACCCAGACACTGAACCCATCCGTTTCGAGCAACGTACGCACGAGTGCGACGTTGCACGCAAGCATGCAGATCGCGAATCCGGCGGCAAGCCATGAGAGCCGCATCAGCGAAAGGCAAATCAAAAGACCAGCTATCAGTAGGAGTGCCGTAGTCGGTCGAAAGCCGGCCAGCGTCAGTATTGCGGATCCTCCCCGCATCTGAGCAGCAAGGACACCGGTCATCCAGACGAGCGACAGTAGCGCTACGCTGCGGCTGACCGAGGCACCGTAGAGTTGATCAAATCTGACCCAGATGGATTGCCGTCCAATCGACAAGGCCGGCGCCCATGCAGCGAGTACGATCAGACCCAAGGCGCTCGCGATTGCGTAGAGGCAGCCAGCCATCCCCCCGCGCAGGGCGAGTTCGCCTGTGCCCAGGAGAAAGCCAATACCGCAGCTCGTAGAGACCAGCAGGCTTGTTACCTGTGCCAGGTTCAATGTTCGTTCAGACATGAGCTGCTTCCCAACCCTTTACGCTGGCGTGTACGCCGCTCAGGTAGGTGTCGCAGATGATCGCACGGCAATTGAACGCAGAAATGTGCTTCAGGTGTGCGTGCGCCTGCGGCAGATGGCGATAGGGAATATGCGGGAGGAGATGGTGTGTTAGGTGGTAGCCATTGTGATGCGGATGCAGCAAGATCGAGGCGAATCCGTGGTCCGGAACCTCACGGGTGTATTGGAAAATTCCTCCTGGTTGCAGTCCGTAATGATCGGTCATTTCGCGGAATGTTGTGATGGCATGGAACACGGTACCTCTCGCAATCATCCACAGTGCGAAGAACAGAAGCGCGAAACGCATGCCGAAGATCACATCGAGTAAGGTTTCGCATGAAACCCACCACAGAACGATCTCGAGCCGCTGGCGGTGTGCGAGTCGCCTTCCGGCGAAATGCCCGAAGAGAGAACCAGCCAATATCGCTGGATTATTGAGTACGCGCCCGTAAGCGTCGAACCAGTGATTACCTTCATGCGTAACGCTCGATAGGTAGTCGGGGTCGTGAGTTGGATCGCCGAGCCAGGCATGATGCCGCGCGTGCTGGAGGCGGTAGAGCGTCAGGTCATTGAAGAGTGCTGGAGCGAGGAAGATGCGCGCCATCCAGTCATTGACGTTGCGGCGGGCACTCAGGTTTTTGTGGCTGGCTTCGTGCAGCAGGTTGCCGAGTGCCCGCTGCCGGTTGCCGATCACGAAGATTGCCACAACCGTAATCCAGGCGCCGATGCGGTAGTCACTCCAGACCGCAAAGCATATGATCGCCCAGTCCAAGGCAATGTCCAATAGCGATCGCCAAGCGCTGGCGCGAGGGATGTGCCAGCGTGCGCCTGTCAGGGCGATAGCTGAATGTATAGTTGTCTGATCGGCCATGACCGACGATGATGTGGCTAAACTCATCGCAGGCTCCTTCTGGTTACGTTAGGTCCCCGAGGGATCTACTCTGCGATACGTTTTTGTATCAGTAGAAGCATTGATCTGATCTTAGTCGGCCAATCGTATTTGAGAGGCTGCGGTTAGAACTGCTACGCAGCGTCTAGAATTTCTAAACACAGGGAGCGTGAACACCCTCTCCTGTGGCATAACGTCACTTTTTTCGGAGGGGTACGTTGAGCGAAAAGGATCTTGCGAAGCTGTGTGCGACTCTCAGTCCGGTTATGGCGGAGCCGACCTATGTCTATTGTTCTTTTTCAGACTCCGTCTTGCCGTCCGGGCTATTGGCCCTTTGTACCGTAAGGGAGCGAGAGGGGCTAACGGCAATCGTGGAGCGCGATGATGCCCAACGCCTTGGGTTGCCGTACACATACGATGCCCGTCTGATCACCTTGTCGGTTCATTCCAGCCTCGAGGCAGTTGGATTTATCGCAATAGTCAGCCGCGAACTCGCGGCGGCGGGTATCCCATGCAATACGATCGCGGGCTATTACCACGATCACATCCTCGTTCCGGTTGACCGGGTGGAAGAGGCAATGACCGTGTTGCGGAAAATCGCGGCGACGTCCTGCGACTGTCCTTGAGCTGGACTTGCACGTCAGATTTCGCGGACTGCCCGGGCCCGTTATTTTTTCTGCATTGCCGGCAATTTTCTTCGCGCCTACAGGTTCGGTCTTGCTCCGGTGCCATGTGTTCAATAAATTAAAGAAAACATAAGAAGATATGCCGGAGGACCGTCGGAGCATCTGGTCCAGTCGTGCTTTGACTGAGGGGGCTACATTTGTGTAGTACGACTCCGCGTAGAGTTGGGAAGGAGGGAATATGTTCGAATCGGCTGAGGATCATCCAGCCCCGACACGACCGGAAATCGATGCAAACCCTGATCTTGAATACTGGCGCCGTCGTAGTGAAGAATCGCAGGCTTTAATTGCACGTCTGACGGCCCGTCTTAGAGGGCGTGATCGTCGTATCAGGTTGCTGGAACTCGCCATATCCCGGACGGCTGTCATGCATCATGTCTGGGCCACCCATCTGGAACGCAGGCTCGAGCGGTTGCCTTTGGCCGGTGTGGCAGGTCGGGCCCGCAGGCATGAAGCCGTTTCAGAGCGTGAGGGCGCAGTTGTTCATCTTCCTCACCTGACGCACACTCTCGAGGCTCTTTTCGACGTTATGCGGGAGCATTGGTCCGAGTGGGATCCCGAACGACCGCCTAAATCTTCTACAGTTGCGCGCGCCATTGATGAGAAGCTGGGTCTCAAGGGGCAGGCCAATGGTGAAGCCTCGCGCAGCGCGCAGACGTTTGCTGCCGCGCTGAGGCCGGATTCGGTTGTTGAGTCCGATGGCCGCCATCGCTGACGTTCACTACCCGACGGGATTTCCCGACGATATGACGGAGTTGCCCGTCAGGTTCTCCCGCGGCTTGAATGGAGCCCATGCAGGAACTCATTCGGGCAATACAGCGGGAGGTCAATCATGTCCGATAGATTGCGTGGGGTGGGCGCGATATTGCGGCGCGGCCAGGTCGAACAGGAAGTCGGGCTGAAACGATCGACAATCTACCAGCGGATGCAGGAGGGGACTTTTCCGCGTCCGATCCGTCTTGGCGAGCGAGCGGTTGGCTGGCGTGCGACCGACATCGAACTTTTTCTTGAAGATCCCGCTGGGTATCGCGCGCCCCCGTCCGACGACGAGGCACGCGATGGATGATCACCTGAAACCGTGTTCGCTCGATGCCCGGCTGGATAACTGGGCGAGTGCAAGTCGCGGTCCGTATGACCCGGCGGATGCAGTTCGCATAGAAGAGGCGTGGCGGCGGCTTGCAACGCGTCAGCGGGATTTGTTGCGCATGGTGTACCTGTGGCGCGCCGGTCGTGAAGTGATTTGTCGTCGACTAGGGATTCCACGACATCCGTGGTGCCGGTTTGAACTCGAACTGGCCTCCGCCAAGCAGGCATTAGCGGGTTTGCTGATGAAGAAGCCATGAGGTAGAACGGCCCGGCAATACGCTGGGAAACGGAGCAGATGGCCGATAAGATTCAATTTCGGTTGCCCGCGGTAAAGCTCCGTTCGTAATCGACAATCTGTTCCGGTCAACGTGCCAATGTGTGATTGGCACGACCGAGTACGCGTGAGCGAACCCGACGTATCGACGGATGCGTGTGTGCATAGTGATTAGGCCATGCCCGAAAGCCTGCGTTTGCGGGCTTCTCTGCTTTGATCCCCCTTGAGCTTGCGGCGAGTTTCCCGGCGCCGCAGGTTTCTTTTTCCTCGCTTCCGGTTCCATACGTCGGCGTCGCACTGATGGAAGGGAAGCGGATTATGAAAATGTCGCGATCAGTAGTGAGCGGGCGGAGGCCGGGGATGGTGCGCCGTGCATTGCGCGGATGGTCGCTTGCCCTGGTGGTATTCGCTGGCGCGTCCATGTTCGCCCCCGGCATGGCTCGCGCGGATGACTGGGGCTGCCAGGTGCTGCTGTGCCTGTCCAATCCGGGCGGCCCGGAGCAATACAGCGCGTGCGTGCCGCCTATCGAGAAACTGTGGCGTGCGCTGCGTCACGGCGATCCGTTCCCGATCTGTGATTTCGGCGCGGGCGGTTCCCAGGGGGCGTTTGCGACCAATACTTTCGCGAGTGGCAGCTACTGCCGTGAGGATCTCCTGCACTGGGGCGGTTCCGAACAGAGCGAGCTGCTATGCGGCGCCACCGCTGCGATCAATGTCGACATCGATAACCAACTCTATAGCCGTGTCTGGTGGGGTGTGGCAGGTGCGGGTTCAACGATTACCGAATTCTACGGCGGGGGCAGCGTACAGGTACCCTACGATCCGTTGCAGTCCGCTGCGGTCTTCCTGCAACGGACTGAACAGCAGAGCAGCTTCGGCGTTGGGGGGCAATGATGCTGCCACTCGATTTCACCACGCTCGCGCAGCAGTGTGCGCCTCAGGTCTCACCGGTCACGATGACTGCCATTGTGCGGACGGAGTCGGGGTTCAATCCGTATGCGATCGGCGTCACGCACGGCCGGTTGGTGCGTCAACCGGTGAGCGAGGCCGAAGCGGTGGCCACCGCGCATGTGCTTGCCGCCAATGGCTGGAACTTCAGTGTCGGCCTTGCGCAGGTGAACCGCGCCAACTGGGCCGCGTACGGACTGACTGAGCGGAGCGCCTTCGATACCTGCCGCAATCTGGCTGCGGGCGCCGCGATTCTACAGGGCTGCTTTACGGCAGCGCGTCACGGACAAACGGATGTCCGGCGTGATCCGCAGGCTGCACTTCGCGCGAGCCTGTCGTGCTACGCAAGCGGCAATTTATCGACAGGGTACCGGGCCGGCTATGTACAGCGGGTGGTCGATAACGCGCGGCTGCCGGTGCCACCGTTCTCTCATGCAGTCGTGCCGGCGATTGAGCCCATTCCAGTTGTTCCGGTTGATCACGCCGTGCATTCGAATCCGGTGCGATCCCGATCAGCTGATCACCCGGTATCGGAGCCACCTGACGCCTCACCGGGTACAAATGTTGGCGAGCCAGACAGCAGCGCCGTGGTGTTCTAGTCCACTGGACAGACGATAGCAGTCCCATCGAAAGCAGAAAGGAGTCAATGATGAATTCAGGAATGCATATTGTTAATCGGTGTTGTCGGAACGTGCTGATCAGAGTTCAGCCCGGTCGCAAAGTGGCACGTCAAATCGCCGCTACGGTTACGACGATACTCGTTGCCTCCCCGGCCTGGGCACAGCTTTCGCAGGTCAACACGCTCCTGAGCACAATCCAGACGACGCTGCTGGGCGTCGGCGGTGTGATCTGCTCGATTTCCATCATCTGGGCGGGCTTCCGGATGATGTTCCAGCATGCCCGGTTCGGTGATATCGCAAACGTGTTTATCGGCGGTCTCTTCGTCGGTTGCGCGACGGTAATCGCCGGCATGCTGATTCCGACGAGCTGATCCGAGGCGTCGAATCATGAACTCGCTCAAGGATCCGGTTTTCAAGGGATGCACGCGGCCCGCGATGATCTTTGGTGTACCGCTCGTGCCATTCCTCATGATTGGCGGCGGCATGCTGATCCCGGCTATCTGGGCGCTGCTGGCCAGTCCGCTGCTCGGCGTCGGACTGCTGTTCCTGATGATCCCGGTGTTCGTTGCCATGCGCTTCATCACGCGCCGCGACGACCAGCGCCTGGCGCAGTACGCACTGCGCCTGCGCATGGTCCTGCGTCAGGGTAACCGCCGCTCCTGGGGCGTACACGCTTACGTGCCGGTCCGCCTCAAGAGGAGGGCGTGACATGCCAGCTACCCCGAAACACGTCGCCGTCGCGAACCGCGAAGTGGCACTCGCCGACACCATCCCGTATTCGACGCACGTGACGGATCAGGTGATCAGGACGCGCGAGGGCGACTACCTGCGGATCTGGAAGCTCGCGGGCATCGCATTCGAGGCCACCGATCCGGCCGACATCCTCGTGCGTCACGACGGATTCAACCAGCTGGTGCGTGGGCTGCCCGGCGGCCACGTGGCGCTCTGGTCGCACCGTCTACGTCGGCGCGTGTCGGATCACTTTGCCACGCCGTACGGCAACCGATTCTGCCAGGAACTGGCGACACGCTATTACGCGGGCTTTGCAGGCTACCGGATGATGGCGAACGAGCTTTATCTGACGCTCGTCTACCGGCCGAACCGCACGAAGCTGGGGCGCGTATTCAGTCGGGCTGCGCGTCGCACGCATGACGATATCCGGCATGACCAGCACGAAGCACTCAAGGCAATGGACGAGCTGGCGGCTCAACTCGAATCAGGCCTGAAACGCTATGATCCGGTGGCGCTCGGGGCCTATCGCAAGCCAGGCCCTGATACCCGGCGTCCTCGCCGGTATTCGTCGGCGCTGGAACTGCTTGGCTATCTCGTCAATGCCGTCTGGGAGCCGCAGCCGGTTCCCTCGGGGTCAATCCGTGAGGCGCTGCCGACCTCCCGCCTGTTCGTCGGAGTGGAGAAGGTCGAGATCCGCATGCCGGCCGCGACACGGTATGCCGCGTTGCTCGACCTGAAGGACTACCCCGAAGACACCGAGCCCGGCATGCTCAACGGCCTGCTGTACGGCGACTTCGAATATATCGAAACGCAGAGTTTCACCATCCTCGACAAGCCTGGCGCAAAGGAAGCGCTCGAGCGGCAGCGCAACCAGCTCATTGCCGGCGAAGATGCGGCGCTCTCCCAGATCGGGGCGATGGATCGGGCATTGGATAACCTGATCAACGGCGATTTCGTGCTTGGCGAGTATCACTATTCGCTTGCCGTACTGGCCGATACGCCTGGAGACGTGTCGAAGCACGTCGCGAAGGCGCGCACGCAGCTCGCCGACGCTGGATTCCAGACGGCGCTGATCGATCTCGTGGCCGATGCCGCGTGGTTTGCGCAGCTGCCGGGCAACTGGCGCTACCGGCCGCGTGAGGCAAAGCTCACGTCCCGGAATTTCTGTGGACTGTCCAGCCTGCACAACTTCGCGACCGGCAAGCGCGACGGCAATCCATGGGGCGAGGCGATCACGATCGTCAGGACGCCGAGCGGTCAGCCGCTGTATCTGAATTTCCATGTCACACAGGAGAAGCAGGATTCGGCCGATGCAAAGGCGCTCGCCAACACCCAGATCGTCGGCCAGGCCGGTGCGGGCAAAACGGTGCTTGAGCTGTTCCTACTCGCGATGGCGATGAAGTACGGCGTCACGGCCGTGCTGTATGACAAAGACCGTGGTACCGAGATCGCGATTCGCGCCATGGGCGGCACATACACCGTGTTTCGCCGTGGCGTGCCGACCGGGCTCAACCCGTTCCAGATGACACCCGATGAATCCGTGCTGGATTTCTGGGAGCGGCTCGTGCGCAAGCTCGTTGACACGGGTTGGCCGCTGTCCGCGAAAGACGAGCTCGACATCTCGCGCGCGGTGCGGGAAGTCGCCCGCATGGACAAGCCGTTGCGACGCCTGTCGATGCTGCGGCAACTGCTGCCGAACGTGGGCGAGAACAGCCTGCATGCGCGCCTCGCGAAATGGTGCATGGGCGGGCGGCTCGGCTGGGTGCTTGACAACCCGACCGACCGAATTGATCTTGCGCGCTCGGGTCTTTTTGGGTTCGACGACACCGACTTGCTGGATGATGCCGAAGTCTCGACGCCCGTCACGATGTACCTGCTGCACCGGACTGAAGGTCTGATCGACGGCCGGCGCTTCATCTACGTGATGACGGAGTTCTGGAAACGGCTCTCCGACCCCGTCTTCACGGATTTCGCGAAGAACAAACAGAAGACGATCCGCAAGCAGAACGGCCTGGGGATTTTTGATACGCAGTCGCCGGCTGACGTGCTGCGCAGTGATATTGCGCGCGCACTGGTCGAGCAGAGCGCGACCTTCTTCTTTCTGCCGAACCCACGGGCGGACTACGACGATTATGTGCACGGCTTCAAGCTGACCGAAGCCGAGTTCAACATCGTGCGCAATCTCGGCGAGAACAGCCGTATGTTTCTCGTCAAGCAGGGCCACCGCTCGGCGGTTGGGCAGCTTGATCTTGCGGGCCTGGGTGATGTGCTCGATGTGCTGTCTGGCACGACCGATAACGTCGAACTGCTCGACACGATCCGCGCACAGGTTGGCGACGACCCCGACGTGTGGTTGCCGGTTTTCCACGCGCATCTGGCGAAGCGCCGCGCAGCGCAGCGGGGAGGCGTGTAATGAGCGGCCTCTTTACCGCGATCGGCGGCACGCTCGAGAACGGCATGTCGACCTACGTGACGAACGTCTCGTCGGCGCTGTCGGGCGCGCTTGTCCCCGTCGTGACCACCGCCGTCACGATCTGGGTCATCGCCTATGGTCTGGCGATTGTGCGGGGCGAGGCGCAGGAAGCTGTGCCCGCGTTCGCGTGGCGTGGGCTCAAGGTCGCCGCGATTCTCACCTTCGCGCTCGGCAGCGGCATCTATCAGCAGCAGGTCGTGACGGCCGTCAGTGGTGCGACGGCGGGCCTCGCCCAGACGATCCAGAACGCGGCGAACACGACGGGCGGTGGCAATCCCGGATGCGGATCAGTCAGCGGTAGCAGCGTGACGGCGACCAGTGCCACAAGTATCTATCAGACGCTCGACTGCTACGACCAGCAGATCGATCTTGTGCTGGATGCTTATTCCGAAAAGGCCACGCATGAAGGGCTCAGCCCGAGCGGACTTGCCGCGGCTATTGGCGACATTGTGTGCGGGTTCGTGGCCGCCGTGGGTGGCTCGATTTTCCTGATCGTGCTCGCGTTCGAGGTCGTGATGGGCCGCATGCTGCTTGACCTCGTGCTCGGGATCGGACCGATCTTCATAGCGTGCGCCGCGTTTGCACCGACTGCCCGCTTCTTCGAGGCGTGGACCGCGAAAGTGGCGAATTACGCCCTGCTGCAGGTGCTGGTTGCAGCTTTCCTGGGCATGGCCCTGACCGCATTCTCGACCGAGCTCGCGCCGTTCCAGGTGACAACGTCGGCGCCCGGTACCAACCCGGCCGCCCTCGTTGCAGCGGGCCAGGCAGCGCTGGAGGCGTCGGCCGCGTGGGGCGCAGCACTCGGCATGTTTGCGACCGCCATTTTCCTGGCGATGGTCGGCTGGCAGTTGCCCTCTGTGGCGTCCGGACTGTCCGGCGGCGCCACGGTATCCGGATTCGGGGCATTCGTGGCCGGTGTCGCGTCGCGCCGCATCGCAACCGCGATCGGACAGGCACTCAATCGTAGCGGAAACGGTCCGCGCCCCGGCGGGACGATTCGCGACCGGACCGGCTCAGGCGGCGGGTCGGGAAATTCAGGTGGTGGTTCGATGCCCGCGTATCAACGCGCGGCACGCGCCAACCTCGGACAGCAGGGTAGTTGAGTGAGGTGATCATCATGACAGGACGATTCAGGATAGCCGGTATCGCAGTCATATTGGCCGGGCTTTCTTCCGCGGGTCATGCGCAGGGCATTCCGGTATTCGATGCGCAGAACGTGGCTCAGGCCATTGCGACGGTGCTTCAGCTTGAGCAGGAGGTCCAGCAGGAAATCCAGATCTACCAGTCGACGGTCGGCACGCGCGGCTTTGGTGCGCTTCTGGGTAATCCGGTGGTTGCCAGCTCGCTGCCGTCGAACTGGCAGAGCGTCTATACCGCGGTTCAGAACGGAGGCTACGCCGGGCTGACCGGGAGCGCTCAGTCCCTGCGCTCGGCGAGTGAGATTTACAACTGCCAGGACCAGGCGGGTATCGACCAGCAGGTGTGCCAGCGCACGCTGAACAAGCCATTTCAGGACAAGGCGTTCGGCCAGCAGGCGTACCAGACCGAGTTACAGGAACTGAACCAGATCCAGAGCCTGATGCAGCAGATCGACGTGACGCAGGACCCGAAAGGCGTGGCGGAGCTGCAGGCGCGCATCCAGACCGAGACCACCACGGTGGGTAACGAGATGACCAAGCTGCAGCTCTTCCGGATGCTGGCTGAGACGGAAGACAGGCTGGTCGCCGAGCAGCAGAGCGAGCTGGTACTAAGCCGTGCAGGGAATATCACCCGGTTGCAGGACCAGATGGTGCCGGCCTCGTTCGGGAACTGAGGGGGCGACCATGTACAGAATTCTGATTGGATCATTTTTAGTAAATTTCGTCATCCTGATCAGTGGATGTTCGTCAGGGCCGCCAAAGCCCGTCCTGCCGGACGGATCACATCGCGTGCCGATCAACCACGTGTTTCCCGTTCCGGCGTCATCCATTCCGTTGAAACCGCCCGCCGCATCGACCGTCGGAGCCGGATCATGAGCGCGCACGAAGACTATGGGCGCGTACTTGACATCGAGGCGTCGCTGACGCATCTGCAGGAGCGCTCCGAACGGCGGGCATGGCATGTTGCCTACGCCGCAGTCTGCGTGGCGGCGCTCAGTGCGGTGGCACTTGCTGTGATGGTGCCGTTCTACCGGGTTGTGCCGTTGCCGATCGAGGTTGATCGCCTGACGGGCGAGTCCCAGGTGATCGACGTGCTCGATGCGCGTCATGTGCACACGAAGGAAATCCAGGACAAGCATTGGGTCGAGGCGTACGTGCGTGCCCGTGAACGCTACGCCTGGGGCCTGCTGCAGATCGATTACGACAGTGTTTTGGCCATGAGCGATGACGTGGTCGCACGTGATTACCGGGGTACTTATAGCGGACCGGATGCGCTGGACCGGCAACTCGGTCCGGGCACCGAACGGCGTACGCGGATTCTCTCGACCACGCTGCCACCCGATGAACCGGGGCATGCGGTGGTGCATATCGAGCGCACGACGTTTAAAAACGGCCAGGCGAACGCCGAGCCCACGCAGCGTTTTGTGATCACGCTCGCTTACACCTACCGGCCACCTGTATTCACGCGCGAAAGCGTTGCAGTCGCCAATCCGTTCGGCTTCAAGGTGACGGCCTACAGCCGGGATCCCGAATATACGCCGCCGGCTTCGTCCGCGACAGCGGGAGGTACGCCATGAGAGCACTTTCTTTCCCGACGCGCTGGCTTGCGGGCCTGCTGATGGTGAGCCTGTCTGCCCGCGCGTATGACGTGCCTGGCTGGTCCAACGATTCGCGGGTCCGGCAGATCGTGTATGCGTCCGACGCCGTTGTGCGTATCGAAGCACAGCGCGGCTTTGCCACCCATATTGCGCTCGATCTGCACGAACAGATCCAGGTGGTGGCGCCCGGTGATCGCGACGGCTGGCAGGTGGTGGCGAACAGGGGCGATCACGACGTGTACCTGAAGCCGCAGCTTGCCGCGCATGACTCAAATCTCGAGATCCGCACGGACAAACGCAGCTACAGCTTCGATCTGGTGGTGCTGCCGCTGAAGGCGAAGTTCGCCAACGGCGACGAGATGTATCGCGTGACCTTCGTGTACCCGGAGGAGATGAAGGCTCAGGCACAGGCTGAAACCGATGCTGAAGTCGTTTCCCAGCGCCTCGCCCAGTCGCCCGCCATACGCAACACCCGTTATTCGATGCAGGCCATGCCGCATTCGGACAATATCGCGCCGACGGCGGCCTGGGACGATGGTCGGTTTACCTATATCCGCATTCCCAGCAACCGGCGGATCCCGGCGACGTTCCGGGTGGCGGACGACGGTACGGAAAGCGTGGTCGACAAACATATGGAAGGCGACACGATCGTGGTTCACGAGGTGGCGAAGCACTTCGTGTTACGTCTCGGTGATGAGGTTGTCGGTATCTGGAACGACGCGTACGACATGGATGGAGTGCCGCCCAGTGATGGCACGACGGTTAGCGGCGTGAAACGCGTGTTGCGGAGTCGCGATGATGAATGACGATACCCGCAACACGATCGAACCGGATGACCCCACTGATCGAGGCCGGGAGGCGCGTGACAGGGATTCCGCCGGTGAACCCGGAGCGTCTGCTGATCGCGGTATGCCGGTGCTCGGGCAGTACCGGGGCACGCGCCCGCGCGCCTGGTGGCTGACGCCGCTTGTCGTCGTCCTCGTAGCCGGCGCCGGCGCGGTCTGGACGATTCACACGTTCCTTGCGCGTCACGACGCGGAAGCGAAAGCGCATCGCGATGCCGTGGCGGAAACATCGACTCAGGGGCGCGTGTTCAAGGACTCGCCGGCTGCGGCGAGCGCGGCATCCGCGCCACCCGTGGCAAGCGCACCTGTCCCAGGGTCGGTGCCAGTCGTGGCCCGTCCACCTGTTTCGGTTCAGCATCTGGCGTCGGCTCGCAGCTACTACGATGCACCGTTACTCGCGGCGGGCGGCACGTCCGGGGCGGGCGGGCAGGAAGGTGGCGTGACGGGCACGCTCCCGGCGGCGGGTATATCTGGCGGAGTCGCGGAAGCAGCCTCGCCGGTGGCGGCAACCGTCTCCGCCCGGTCGGCCGCCGCACCCGGTCAGTGCGGGACCGGAGCACTTGCCCAGGCGTTGACCCCGACCGCCACCCCGCGGGTGCGCGCGGACATGCTCGGTAACCGCAGCCTCATCCTTGCGCAGGGCGCCAAGATCGACTGCGCAGGCGATACCGCCTTTGATTCGACCGAGGCAGGGCTGTCGACCTGCACGGTGACAAAGAACGTCTATTCCGATGACGGGCGGGTAGTGCTGATCGAGCGCGGGTCCCAGATCAACAGCCAGTATCGCTCGAACCTGTCGCCGGGGCAGAAGCGGACCTTTATCCTCTCGGCCCGTATCGAGACGCCTCACGGTGTGACCGTCGAGATCGATTCGCCAGCGGCTGACTCGCTCGGGCGCATGGGGATTGACGGTTATGTGGATAACCACTGGCGTGCGCGTATCGGCGCGGCCATGCTGCTCGGCTTCGCCCAGGACGCGATCGGCTATCTGGCCACACGCGGCGGCAACAGCAATGGGTCCGTCGTTTACGAGAACACGCAGCAGCAGGGCAACGACATGGCCACGCGGGTGCTCGACAGCACGATCAACATCCCGCCGACGCTGACGCAGAAGCAGGGAGCCGAATTTACGATCGTGGTTGCGCGTGATCTGGATTTCGGATCCGTCTACGCCCTACGGCCGGAGGCCACGCCATGATCGCCCGCGCTGCCATACAGGATCGAGCTGGCGATGCGGTGCTCGCGCGGCTTCCTGACGACGCGTCGGTCCGCGAGCTGATGCGGCCATTCGCGCCGCTGCTCGACGATCCCGATGTCTACACGGAACTGATCATCAACCGTCCGCAGCGCGTGCTGACTGAGACACACCTCGGCTGGCACGGCCACGACTATGCCGATCTTGACTACGAGCGTCTGATGTCGTTCGCGGTGGCGGTCGCGACCCTCACAAACCAGGAAGTGTCGGCCCAGCATCCCGTTCTGTCCGCGCTGTTGCCCGATGACGCGCGTATCCAGATCGTGGTGCCGCCCGTCGTGCCGCCGCGTACGGTCTCGGTCACGATCCGCCGGCCGTCCGCACGCGAAAAGGGCCTCGACATGTATCGCGACGAAGGGTTGTTCGACGACACCGTGTGGCATCGTCCGGATGGCCTCGACGCGGCGCTGCCGGCGCTGCGCCCTGAGGATCGCAAGCTCGTCCAGTGCCTGGACGCGCGGGACTGGGGCACGTTCTTCCGGCTGGCCGTGACCGGCAGGCTCAATATCGTCATCGTCGGCAATACGGGCTCCGGCAAGACCAGCTTCATGAAAACCTTGTGCCGGTCGATTCCGTCAACCGAGAGGATCGTGACGATCGAAGATGTCCGGGAACTGTTTATCCGACACATCGAGAACTGCGTCCACCTTCTGTACAGCAAGGGTGGGCACGGGCAGGCGCGCGTAACACCGGCCGATCTGATCGCGAGCACGATGCGCATGCGGCCCGATCGCGTGCTGCTTGCCGAACTGCGCGGTGCTGAAGCCTATGACTTCCTGAAGTTGCTGACAACCGGACACGCAGGCTCGATCACCAGCTATCACGCATCGAGTGCAACGGTTGCGATCGAACGCTTTGCGCTGATGGCGAAAGAGCATTCCGAAGCCGCCGCATACGACGATGCCGCGCTGAAGCGCCTGCTGTTTCTGACCATCGACGTCATCGCGCACATGGAAGCGCACGCCCTTTACGACGGCGCGGGTAAGCAGATCGGCAAGCGCTGGGGCATGACGGAAATCTGGTTCGATCCTGTGCGCAAGGTGCGCACGGCGTTCGCGTGAGGACGGCATGAACACGAACCATCGATCCGTGACTCACGTGGAAGCCGCCGGAACGGTAGCGCATCACGCGCGGACCGCCCTGGTCACGCTCGTGATATTGGTGGTGGTAACGGGCGCTCTGGTGGCTTCGCTGTGGCTCGCGTCCTTCTTCCTGTACGCGAGCCTGCGACTCAATCCCTTCCATGCGGAGCTATGGGGTTGGCGCGATGCGCTGCTTGCCTGGCATGACGGCCGGATGCCGCACGGCGGCCGGCGCCTGGCGGGTGCGGCGCTTCTGGGCTTACTCGTTGCGGTGGGAGGGCCCTTGATGGGGCTTTACACACTATGGGAGCACTCTGGGCGTCGGCGCCTCTATGGCAGCGCGCGGTTTGCCAGTGAAGCGGAAATCCGCGCGGCGGGGTTGCTATGAATGCGCGCCCCGTTGCGGATGCACCAGCCATCGTCGTCGGCGTATGGCGAGGGCGTTATCTGCGCTTCACCGGTCAGCAGTTCGTGCTGCTCGCTGCCCCCGCACGCTCGGGCAAGGGTGTGGGCATCGTGATCCCGAACCTGTTGAGCTACCCCGATTCAGTCGTGGTGCTCGACATCAAGCGTGAGAACTATGCGCTCACGGCCGGGTTCCGGCGTGCGCACGGGCAGGAGGTATACCTGTTCGATCCGTTCGCCGAGGATGGTCGCACTCATCGGTACAACCCGCTATCGGCGATCTCGGACGGGCAGTTCCGCGTAGGCGACATCCTCGCGATTGGTTATGCCCTGTATCCGCCGGGCGGGCACGATGATTTCTGGAAGGACCAGGCGCGCAACCTGTTTCTCGGCATCGTGCTGTTGCTGTGTGAGTGGCGCGACGCGAGAAGGACCGGAAAGGCGCAGTCGATTCCCGACTATCCGGTCACGATCGGCGAGGTGCTGCGGCAGTCGTCGGGCAACGGCATGCCGGTCAAGTCGTACCTGCATCGCGCGCTCGTCCAGCACCGTGGTTTGCTGACCGGGCCATGTGTCGATGCGCTGAACCGATTCCTATCGAACGACGACAAGGTACTCGCGAGCATTCTCGCGACGTTCCACGCGCCGCTCACAGTCTGGGCCAATCCGATTGTCGATGCGGCCACGAGCGCCAACGATTTTGATCCGCGCGATCTGCGGCGCCGTCGGATGTCAGTCTATGTCGGGATCACGCCCGATCACCTGTCGGAAGCAGCCTTGATCGTGAATCTGCTGTTTTCGCAGGTTGTCAATCTCAACACGAAGCAGTTGCCCGAGGCTGATCCGACGCTCCGGTTCCAGTGCCTCTTGCTGCTCGATGAGATGACGGCGATTGGCAAGATCCACATCATCGCGCGTGCAGTTGCTTACATGGCGGGCTACAACCTGCGCCTGCTTTCCATCGTGCAGTCGGTTGCGCAACTCGAATCCGTCTACGGCCGGGCCGACGCACGTACCTTCCTGACGAACCACGCGATGCAGATCCTGTATGCACCGCGCGAGCAGAAAGATGCGAACGACTACTCTGAAATGCTCGGCACCTTCACAGATCAGTCCCGTAGCGTCAGCCGTTCGCACGCGATCTTCGGTGGCCGGGGCGGATCGAGCGAGAGCATATCCGAGCAGCGTAGGCCGCTACTGTTGCCGCAGGAGATCAAGGAGCTCGGGCGCGACAAGGAAATCATCGTGCTGGAGAACACCAAGCCGATCCTCGCCGACAGGATCTCCTACTGGCGTGATCCCGTCTTTGCCTCGCGGGTGTTAAGCGCACCATCGGTGCCTGCCATGAATCTCGCGCGTTTCAGTGCGCAGGTCGAGCGGCGGCTGCGCGAGGTGCAGCCCGAGGAGATCGATCCGGAAGGATCGGGCCTCGTTCATCCGTCGGCTGAGTATCTCGAAGTGCTGCAGGCATGGAATCCGCGCGACCTGCCGCCGCGTCTGGCTGATCTCAGTGAGGACGAAGTGACAGCCTATGTCGAACGGCACTTCATGCTGCTGGGTGTCCCGGCCGCACGGCTTGCGCAGGCGAAGCGTCGCTTGTCGGTAGCGGACCTCGACGTCGCGGAGCTGGTGCCAGCGAAACCTATCCGTGCGAAGCGCAGACCTGTGCCCGCCGCCAGATCGGGTGTTGTGCAGATACAGGGAGGCCGGAAATGAGTGCACCGCATGTTGACGAGACCGCACGCGCCCGTGCTGCGCTCGCTGTAATTCCCGCGGACGAATACGGTACGTGGATAGACATGGCATTTGCGCTCAAGAACGGCTTTGGTGACGCTGGTTTCGAGATCTGGGACGAATGGAGCCGCACGGCCGGCAATTACAACGAGCGTGCTGCCCGCACCACGTGGCGCTCGGTGAAGGAGTCGGGTAGCAAGACGCTCGCCTCGCTGTTCTGGCTCGCGCGGCAGCACGGTTTCGATCTGAAGCGCACGCATTATCCCGACCGGATGGCGACAACATTTGCGGTGAGTCCCGAAGTGCTTGAACGGCGGGTACGTGAAGAGGCACGGCAGCAGGCCCGTCATGAGGCGGTAGCCCGTGAAGCGCAGGCGATCTGGCAGTGGGCGCGACCAGTCGGTCCGGAACACCCGTATCTCGTACGCAAGCACCTCCAGCCGGTGCCGGCACTGCGTGAGCTGGAGGCCGTTGAACTGCACGCGTTGCTGGGCTATGCGCCAGCGAGCGAAGAGCAGCCGCTCACGGGACGCGTGCTGGTGGTGCCGTTCTGGATCGGCGAGGCGATCTCTACGCTGGAGCTGATCGACGAACATGGCCTCAAATCTTCACTGGCAGGTGGCCTCAAGAAAGGTGGGTACTGGATTGCCGGGCCGGCACCGGCTGCCGGAGACCCCTCCACACCGATCCTGATCGGCGAGGGCATGGCCACCGTACTGTCCGCCTACCGGGCGACGGACTGGCCGGCGCTCGCGACGCTGTCGAGCGGGACGCTGCCTCAGGTCGCCGCAATCCTGCGCGAACGATATCCCGACGTCGGGCTGGTTGTGCTTGGGGATCTCGGGCCGGGCGAGACCAGAGCCCGGCAGGCGGTGGAAGAATCGCAGGCGCGTCTGGCGCTGCCGGTATTCGCTGGAGGTGCGCGTATCAACTACAAGTTGCCGACCGATTTCAACGACATGGCGGTGCTGTCGGGCTTTGGGGATGTGGGCGATTGCCTGCGGGAAATCGCGTACCGGGATGTCGGGCTGGCGGCTGTGGGTGTGGAGTCGACAGTAGGTATTGCAACCGGCGGAAAGCTGGACGAACTGAAGGAGGACATCATGAGCCGCGTGAAAGAAACTCTGGTGAACGATGCAGAGGATGTTTCTCGTCGTCGCTCGTCGAAGCGTACCGAGCCAAAGCAGCACAACATGCCGGAATCCTCTGCGCCGACGAGCGAATCAGCGACTCCAGAGCGCCCGCCAACCGAGCCTTCCGTGGTACCTCCGGTTGGTGGTTCTCCTGCGGTCGAGTCGCGACGTCTGGCGCCGATACGCCCACCGGTGGGTGAGCCGCTGTTCGAAGTGGCCGATGTGCCCAACGAGATCCGGGCGCTGGCCGAACATCGTTTCGGCACACCGTTGCGCATGGGTACGCCGCGGGAGAACGGCGGGCCATATCGAGGGGAGGTATTCAACACCGAGCACTACCTGATCCAGGAGGTGGCGACGCGCAGTGTCGTCTTTCATCCAAAGGCGCAGATGGAGTTCGCCTCCGACCGGCTCAGATGGATGGATCAGAACGCCCGGCTGAATGGCTCGGAATTGCAGGTCGGTTACGACGGTGACCGGCCGAAGGTCTATCCGTGGGATCGGGCGCGTGACCTGTTGGAGCGTACCGTCGGCTCACTCAAGAAATCCGCGCGTGAATTGAATTTCAGTCCGAACCTCGAGGGAATGCTCGACCAGTTGCAGGCGCGATCGTGGGCACGAATACGCGAAGCACGCGCGGCGGCGCTGGAGCAGTCAAAGGAGCGGGCGGCGTCGCAGGATTCTCCCGGGCCGGACCGCTAAACCGTCTCACGTGTCGCCGGTTGTGGCGAGTCGAGTCGTACCTGATCAGGAAGAGGTCGCATCATGACTGAAACATCTCCTTTTACCGCTCCGGTCATCAACGTGATCGAGCAGGATATTCCCGGGCGTCCGGGGTTTGCGGAGCAGTCCGGTGGCGATGGTCGGACCCGTCAACTGGACGCGGCCGCGATGGATGCCGTATCAGCCCAGCGCCGCCGCGAGTTCGATGCGGCGCGGGCACGCCTGCGTGATCAGGCGATCCGCGATGACGCCGAGGCGGTACGGCAGCCCGGTACGCGTCCGACCGCAGATGCGCCGCCGGGGATCAATGACACAGCGCGCGTGCCACTCGATCAGCCGCCCGAACGGGTTCGTAAGCGATACCTGCGTGCGGGTCACCAGTATTTCCTCAAAGATGCGCCGTATCAGCTCGCGTTCGAGGATCTGGGACCGTACCTCGTCACGGAACACAATCGACCGGATGTGGTGGAGTCGATGGTAGACATCGTGGCGGCAAAATCGTGGCGTCGCGTTCGGGCGTCGGGACATGAGGTATTCCGAAGCGAAGTGTGGCTGCTGGGGACGTTGCTCGGCATTGAGGTGAGTGGCTATGAGCCGAAGGTGGCGGATCTCGCGCGTCTGGCGGATGCCCGGCAATCACGCTTACACAACCGGATCGAGGTCGATGCGTCGATGCCTGCGGCCACGTCGCAAGCGCGTGCCGAAGAGACCAGCACGTCGGCGCCCGCATCCGCGTCCACAGCCGGAATACCTAAGGAGGTGAGCGACGCATTTCGCGCGGCGCCGTCCCGCACCGGAGAACATGTGGGGTCGCGCCGGATTGGACGACAGCTGGCGAGTAGCGACGAGCCCGATGCTCCGCGGCGGTATGCCGGCGAACTGCGCGAACATGGCCGCGCACCCTATCAGAACAACCCGGCTCGCAGCGACTCGTATTACGCGGTGTTCCGAGATGCTACGGGTGCCGATCACGTTGTCTGGGGTGTGGATCTCGAACGGGCGGTGCTGGAGTCGCGTGCCGAACCCGGGCAGCAAGCCACGCTGGAAAACCTGGGTCGGCGGCTCGTCACGGTCAATGTGCCGATCCTTGATGACCGTGGCATGGTGGTGGGCGAGGAAGAGAAGGACGTTTACCGCAATACCTGGCAGGTCGAAGTGATGGAGCACGAACGCTCGGCGGCCGGGTCTGTGTCCCGCTCCGAGCGCGCACTCGATCGTGCCACCGCTCCTATTGGCAACCCGACGAACGAGGACAGGCAGGAGCGTCAGCCTTCCACGATATCCGACGAGGATAAGGTTCTTCACCTGGCGGTTCTGGTCGGCGCCATGCGGGAGCAGGGGTTTAGCGCGCGGTCGATTTCACGCGTGCAGCGGCGTGCCGAACAGATGCTGGACGCGTTTGGCAGGGAGGGTATCCCATTGCCGCGGCCGAAGGTCTTTGATCCGAAAGCACCTTCGGAGCGGGACCGCCGGGCACGGCCGGGTGACGGGCGTGCACCGGTCCGCGAGATCGAGCGGACACCCACCGAACCCTCACCTGCGCGCTAGAGGGAGCCATGCCTCAGCGCGAACGCCTGTGCGTTGAACTCGGCGAAATGCGGCCGGGTTGGGATCAATGGTGCGCGCGCCGGGGCATGACGGTTGGTGAAGGCGTGCGGCAACTGATGGCATCCGCACTGCGTGCCGATGCTGTCGACACCGACATCCGTGCCGAAGCAAATCTCCGATGGAGTGCTGTCGGCGTTCCTCGCGCTCGAATTGAGATCAGGCTGACGCTCGCTGAACAGGAGGCGGTCGAGCGGCGTGCAGTGGTGTCGGGCCTGACCAGTAACCGCTGGATTGTGGCGTTGATCCGAGCCCAGTTCATGAAGGAACCCCAGTTCGGCGTGCAGGAGATGCAAGTGCTGACGGATTCGAACCGGCACCTTGCTGCGATCAATCGGTGGCTTGGACAGATCGCGCGTGACGGGAGTTTGGCAGATATCGGACGAAATGGGGGTGGAAATATGGACGCAATCCGGGACGTGATAGATGTTCATCTGCGCGCCGTGGCAGCCGTAATTCGCGCGAATCTTGATCGATGGAGCCGGTGACATGCCTTATCCGAAGGTCTACATTGATGCGATGCTTTTGAACTGGGGCGACCGTCTGTTTCAGGAACCGTTCAGGCATGCCCGCGCGCAGCGGCTTTCGCGTGCAGGCATGCGTGATGAAGCCACGCGCATGCGCGATCAGTTGGCCCGGACACTCAGGCGCTCGCCTGAAGTCATGGTCAAAATCACCAACAAGGCGTCGGGTGCTCAGGGTATGGGCGCGGTGCGTCGGCATCTGCGCTATATCTCCCGCAATGGGCGGGTCGAGCTGGAAGATCAGAACGGGGACTCGATTGCTGGTGCCGACGCTGTACGCGACCTTGTGCGGACCTGGCAACTCGGAGGGTGGGGGATTCCGGAGACGAATACGCGTCGTCAGGTATTCAATATTCTGCTGTCGATGCCGCCGGGGACGAACCGACAGGCCGTGCGCGATGCCGCACGGGATTTCGCAGCGCTCGAGTTCGGGGATGGGCGCGCTTATGTGTTTGCGGCGCACGACGACGAGGCTCATCCGCATATCCATCTGAGCGTGCAGGTGCGTGGGCCGGATGGTCGGCGTCTCAATCCGCGTAAGCAGGATCTTTGGCGCTGGCGTCAACGGTTCGCAGAGCAGCTTCGCGAGCACGGCGTCGAAGCGAATGCGACACCCCGGTGCACGCGCGGTATTACGCAGCGTTATCCCAGGCAGGGTTTGGCGCACATGCTGGCGCGTGGAGAAGTGCCGATGTACTGGCGGGCGGGCGCGAGCACGGAGCAGAGACAGGCAGGCTGGAAGTCTCACGATGGAGTATTTGCTGCGTGGCGGGAGGTAGCGCAGATGATGGCAGCGTCGCCCACAAGAGCGGATCGGGCGATGGCTGTCGACATTGTGGATTTCGTGAAAGCAATGCCAGTGCAGCGGGATGCGCCCGCTATTGGACCGCGACCGGGAAGGGAGCCCGTCGGCGGGAGTCCCATAGTGCCGGACCGTGGCGCCCAACCCGATAAAACAGGTCCGGACGTCGAGCGTTGATGCGGAGATGCCCAGATTGCCTCGGATCGGCGGCAATCGGCATCTCACCGATATCCTGCTCTTGCGCTTTCCGCTGCATCTTTGCCCATATGGAGGTGTTTGCCGACGCCACGGCACTCCTTCATGCGGCGGTGAGCGGGCTCCAACTGATGGGCCCCTGTTCAAGGATTATGGATCGACAAACCATGCAGGTCCGCCCTTAAAAGTCGCGAAAAGCATGAAAAACATCACGATCACGAGAAGCGGAATACCGTAGAGGGCAACAGGGAAAAACAGTACGAACTGGAGTGACGAGCCGCCGATGCCGTGAAGGAGGTCGGTGTCACGAACGTTTTCAACTACCAGCCAGATCGCCATAGCGACGCCCATCGCCATGAGGACAAGTCCGCCGGACGGCTGCGTATGGCGAAGCGGGGCAGTTACCCAGAAATAGTATCCCCACCAGAGGAAATTGATGCCGATTGCCGCGAGCCAGAAGCCACGCGCCGAAAAGAAACTGCAACCGAACCGGCGCCGGCAATGGCGACTGAATAGCTGGATTCCCTTTGCAACCCCGCACAGGATAGCCACGACGATGGCGAGCTTCAGGATGTCCATGCGGCGTTCTCCTTTGCGAGGTGCTCCTTTCTGCGCTGGATTCGCGGGAAAGACATGTCTCGCTATGTTCTTCCCCAATATAGACGGTCGTTGGACGAATGCAACGTGGCTTTCGTAGAGCGGTGAAGAATGGTGTGGTTGGAGACACGACGTGGCACATCACTATGCCGGTCACTGATTGTCAGAGAACGCGACAGGTCGATCGTTGTCTCCGTGCGCCCACGCAAAACTGCGATCGGATCCTTGCCACTGACTTTGTGAGTGGTTCACCAGTTTAACGGAGATGGATACATTGAGCGCGGGAGCGCTGTCGTTGTCTGCAGAAACACTGCAAGGGAGAAGTTGGAATCCTTAGTAAACCGAAATAGGTCGTGCCAGATTGCAACGCCTATTGCAAACTCAAACTTGCGACAAGCGGTGGAACTGCACTCGCAAGTCGCGCGAAGCTCTCCTTTGATTTCCTACCTGCTCGTCGACACCTACGCCATTCCACTCATCCTCGATCAGGCTAACGAGAATCTGGACAACGAGCCAGCTTGCTCGATGTCGGTTCCAATCATCCGATATGCGAAAGAGCATCGGCAGATCG
Organism: Paraburkholderia sp. WC7.3g; assembly: GCF_050436345.1. Lineage (NCBI taxonomy): Bacteria > Pseudomonadati > Pseudomonadota > Betaproteobacteria > Burkholderiales > Burkholderiaceae > Paraburkholderia > Paraburkholderia sp. WC7.3g. The sequence goes on along the minus strand of NZ_JBNDMA010000002.1, from coordinate 2,933,707 downwards.
TCATGGCCGTTCACAATGCCCAACCTTTGCAGTCTGCTGTGACGCTGAGCAAGTCATTCATGCCGGATTTGACCGGTCGAATCAGTTTGTACTGAAGTACAAGGCTGGGGCTATCGAGAGTGCGGATGTCAACCGGGTGGTAATGGACGTACCTGAAGGGGCGTCGCCAGCTTTCGATAATCGACGCGACAAAGACTGTCAATGACCTGCAGCAGGGTTGCCGATGCCAATTCGTAGATTCGGGATCTCTTGGGCGAGGTTTCGATCTCCGAACGTTTACTGGCCTTCAAATCGTGCTAGTGCTTCCTTTCTGGCCATGCTGACAGGCTTTAAGTGCCTGCATGGGCAGCCTTGCGTGGCGAGATGGGGCGCGTCCGTACCCGCAAAGCGTCGCTAACTTTCGTCACTCCGCCAGACGCCGGGATGAGACCGGGCTTGGATCATCATTTTCCCCGTCGACGGGATGGCCTGCCGGGCAGCGATCTGCGCTACCCGACCCCGCCCGGTCCGATTGTGGTCAACGCGTCTGACGGTGCTCAGTAAGGGGCGGCAATGACGGTTCCAAAGGAAGCGGCTAATCGTGCTGCGAAAGTAGCGGACATTCTCCGGCCGTCAAGGTGTGGGCCACTCCCGAACAAGCTGGCAATAGTAGCTGCGAACCTGCTGGGGGTTCACTGGACTACGGTTTATCGACTGCGCCGGAAGTTTGTCGCAAACCCGGTCGCGAGCGCTGTCATCCCGAATCGCCGAGGTCCTTCAGAGGGATCAGCGCTCCAACGGACGTCATTAGCAGAAGTTGCGAACTTCACCAGCAGCGCACGCCTTAAAATGTCAGCCGCGTGTCGACCTGTCTCCAGATAGTCCGTCGATTGACACCCAAAGTCCCGCCGGTTGAACGTAGAGACCGCCGTACGGCTTGTTGCCTTTTATCCCCGATATCTCAAGGCGTCCACGAGAAGCCTGAAAGCAGGTGATGCATGGCGCCGGTGGGGATAGTAGAGATGGTATCCCGGCAGGTCGGGCGTGAACCTTCCCAGGACCCTCACGAGCCGCTCGGCGTCGAGACAGGGCTGGACCTGGTCGAGCGGCAGATAGGCAAGGCCGTGGCCGTCGAGCGCCGCATCAAGGATGAGATCGATGGTATTCAGCACAAGCTGACCATCAACCCGGACGCGTGCTTCGCGACCTCCGCGTTTCAGTCGCCATGCGTTTACCGTGCCCGACGTTGGCAGGCGTAGATTGATGGCCCGGTGGTCGATCAGTTGAGCCGGTGACGTCGGCATTGGGCTGTTGCGAAAGTATTCCGGCGAACCGACGATCGCCATCGGAATGTCGGGGCCAATCCGCATCGCGATCATGTCCCTGGCGATCTCCCCGCCGAGGCGTACTCCGGCATCGAAGCGGTCGGCCACGACGTCTGCCAGCCCGTAATCGACTGTGACCTCGACGTTGATGTCCGGGTTTCCAACAAGCAGCCGCTGCATTGCCGGAATGAGGATTGTTTTGGCTGCGTGTTCCACGGTTGTGAGCCGAATGGTGCCAGACGGACGATCACGCAGGTCACCCAATGAGGCGATTGCCGCGTCCAGGTCGTGCAGCATGGGGCCGAGGGTCGCGAGAAGCCGCTCACCGGCTTCCGTGGGCGCCACGCTTCGGGTCGTGCGCGAGAGCAGGCGCAGGCCGAGGCGCTCTTCAGTGCGACGCACGATCTGGCTAAGCGCAGACTGTGCCATACCGAGGCGGGTGGCCGCCTTCGTGAAACTGCGCTCTTCTGCCACAACTACGAACACCGTTAGATCCGCGATCTCGTCCCGCCGCATAAGGTTTTCTCCCGCATCGAATTGATTTATCACAGGCATGATAGGCCCCATCGATATTGGGCGTCTAATCAATCCAATCCTTCTGGTCTACATTGGATGGCGTCGGTCCTGAACCGAAGCGCTGGTCTAGATCAAGAGGAGCCTGATTGTGGGCAAAGTCACGTTCGCCAATTCGTGTAACAAGGCGATCGCCATGTCGGCGGTGGTCAACTTTCCGGAAGGATTCGACGAGAACCGTGTGTATCCGGCGATCGTGGTGTCACATCCGGGCGGCGGCGTGAAGGAGCAAACCGCGGGCACCTATGCGAAGAAGCTTGCGGCGCACGGTTTCGTGACCATTGCCTACGACGCGTCCTATCAGGGCGAGAGTACCGGCGAGCCGCGCCAGCTTGAAAACCCCTACATCCGTACCGAGGACATCAGCGCGGTGATCGATTACCTGGCGACGCTGCCGTACGTCGACATGAATCGCCTCGGGGCGATGGGCATCTGCGCGGGAGCCGGATATGCCGCCTGCGCCGCGATTCAGGACCGTCGGATCAAGGCCGTCGGCACCGTGAGTGCCGTCAACATCGGTACGCTGTTCCGCAATGGCTGGGACAACAGTGGAAAGTCCATCGACGCATTGCCAAACATCGAAGCGGGCTCCAACGCCCGAACCATGGATGCCCGCGGTGCGGCTTTGGCCACGATGCCGCTTGCGCCCCTGCGGGAGCAGGACGCCCCGAACGAGGAGATGCGTCAGGCTTGGGAGTACTACCACTCGGTCCGCGCGGAGTGCGCCACGGCGCCGGGTTTCGCCACACTACGCAGCCTGAACCAGATCGTCACCTACGACGCCTATCACCTGGCCGACATCTATCTGACGCAACCGCTGTTGATCGTTGCGGGCAGTGAAGCGGGCAGCAGGTGGATGAGTGAAGAACTGTTCGATCGTGCTGCAAGCAAAGACAAATCTTTTCATGTTGTCGACGGCGCCAATCATATGGACCTGTACGACGTGTGCAGGTTTGTTGAAGAAGCCGTGTCGCTGCTCGCACCGTTCTTTTTGAGCAGGCTGCCCGTGATGGAAGTGGCGAGCCGGGCATCGCGGGGAGGGGGCCATGTCAGCCAGATCCCCAGGAAACGCTTTCCGTCGACCGCACGAGGCGGCAGACGGGCTGCAACCAATATCTGAGTCACAGGAGAGATTAATGACCAGGACTGTTCTCATTACCGGCGCGGCCTCGGGGTTTGGCGAAAACCTCGTCCACAAGTTTGCTGAAAAGGGCTGGAACGTTACTGCCACGATGCGGGATATCGACAAGGCGCCCGTCAGCTTCGCGAAGCTGTCCAATGTCCATGTGACGCGACTGGATGTGCGCGATGAAGCCAGCATCCTTGAGGCACTTGCCAGCAGCGAGCAGCGCTTCGGTGCGCTCGATGTGCTCGTGAACGCGGCGGCCAAGGTGCTTGGAGGCACCCTCGAGGAACATACGATCGACCAGGTCAGGGACCAGTTCGAGACCAACGTGTTCGGAACGCTGGCCGTGACCCGTGCTGTCCTGCCCGGCATGCGCGCGCGGGGTTCGGGCCACATCCTCAACTTCTCGTCTGCCGCTGGGGTGATCGCCATGCCCCTCATACCCGCATACGCGGCCTCGAAGTTCGCGATCGAGGGCTATAGCGAGTCTCTCGCCTTCGACCTTGCGCACCTTGGTGTCATGGTCACGATCGTCGAGCCTGGCTACTTCGAAACGGAGCTTGGCAGCAAGGCCGAAGCCCCGGCACAGAGGATCGAGGCTTATGCCCCTGCCGCTGAGCTGCGTGGCGCGATATTCGACTACACGCCGGGGAACCTCGACGGCGCCAGTGAAGCCATCGTGTCCATCGCGGGCTCGAAGCACGCACCTGTGCGCCTGTATGTAGGGCACGGTCTCGACTCCGTGCGCAAGCGCTATCAGGAACATCTTGATGCGTGGAAGCAGAACGAGTCCATTACCCGCTCGACCCTTTGACCTTGGGAGGCTCACCAATGAAGACCTGGTTTATTACCGGAGCCAGCCGTGGATTCGGCCTTGAAATCGCCCGTGCTGCCCTGGCGGCGGGAGATCAGGTCGTTGCCACGGCGCGCAAACCACAACAGCTCGAATCCGTCCTCGCCGGAGACCGACTGCTGGTGCTACCGCTCGACGTTACCGATGAGCTTTCGATCCGGTCCGCCGTTGACAGGGCTGTCCAGAAATTCACGCGCATTGATGTACTCGTCAACAATGCCGGCTACGGTCAGCTGGGAGCATTCGAGCAGCTGTCGGCCGCAGCAATCGACAGGCAGTTCGCCACGAACGTCTTCGGCGTGTTCGCCGTAACTCGGGCGATCCTGCCGGTCATGCGCGAGCAGCGCTCGGGCCATGTGCTCACAGTGTCGTCTATCGGCGGTCTTCTCAGTACGCCGGGGGCGTCGATCTACTGTGCGTCCAAGTTCGCCCTGGAGGGCTGGTCGGAAGGGTTGAGCGGGGAACTCAAGCAGTTCGACATCAAGGCGACGCTGATCGAGCCCGGTGCCTTCCGTACGGATTTCCTTGATGCCACCTCGGTTTTGCACGGGGACGTCCTGATTCCGGACTACGAGGCCTATCGCAAAACCCTTCAGGCCACGTTCGACGGGGCGAACTACAAGCAGCCGGGAGACCCCGCCAGGCTCGGCGAGGTCGTGGTGGCGCTGGTGCAGTCGAAAGAGCCGCCGGTGCGCCTGGCTATCGGGACCGATGCTTACGAAGGCGTGCTCACGCGCGCAAGTCGGGACCGCGAACTGGCCGACGAGTGGCGCAGTGTGTCGGTTTCGACTGACTTCTCAGAATAATTAGCAACACGAAATCGTGCAAATCGGCCAGTTGCCCGATGGGAAGCAAGAAGTGCACTGGCCGAGGAGGCGTAGCGGAACCTCCGGAGGGACTGTCGTCAGTCGTTTCCAGAGGCCACCCGCGATACCCGCTTAATCCGATCAACCACGAAGGAAATCTGTCATGCGACACGACGTCAAATTCCCCAGCAGCGGCCTGAGCATTGCCGGCCATCTCTATGTTCCCGAAAACACGTCCGGTCCACTGCCGGGCGTTGTCATCAGCCACCCCATGGGCTCGGTGAAGGAACAGAGCCCGTCCAACTATGCGGAGCGCCTGGTCAAGCAGGGCTTCGTCGTTCTGACTTTCGATGCGGCCTATCAGGGTGAGAGCGAAGGCTCTCCTCGCGGGCTCGAAGATCCGATCCAACGCGCCGAAGATGTCAAGAGTGCGGTTTCTTACCTCTCGATCCGGCCGGAAGTTGATCCGCAACGCATCGGCGCGCTCGGCATCTGCGCTTCGGGTGGCTATGTGCCGTTCGCGGCCCAGACCGACCACCGGATCAAGGCCGTTGCCACCGTGGTCGGCGCGTGCGTTGGCATCCTCTGGCGTGAAGGCATGGACGGAAAGCAAAGCCCGGACGTGCTGCAGAAGCAGCTCGACGAGGCGGCTGTCGACCGCACTAACGAAGCGAAAGGCGAGCCGGTCCGCATGGCGCAGATCGTGCCGGCGACCGACGAGCAGGCAAAGTTCTTCCCCGAGAAGAGCATGTTCCGCGAGGCCTACGACTACTATCGCACACCGCGTGGCCAGCATCCCCGCTCGACCAATCAGTGGGTCGCGCGCAGCGTCGACAAAATCGCGCAATACGATTCCTATGCCCTGGTCGATCTCATTGCTCCGCGACCACTTCTGATGATCGCGGGAACCGAAGCTGATACGCAGCGCTTCAGCGTGGAAACGATAGAGAAGGCAAAGGGGCCGAAGGAGCTGTTCTGGATCGAGGGCGCGTCACATGTCGACCTGTACGACAAGCCCGAGTATGTCGATCCCGCCTCCGTGAAGCTCGTTAGCTTCTTCAAGCAGCATCTCGGTTAAGCGGACCGCGCCATCGCACAGGTGTTCCAGGGGTGGCACAGGCTCCTCTAATAATCGTCATTATGTCCGGCGCGATTGTTCAACCCGCGCCGGCATGGTGAGTTCCAGTCCGCTTCGTCCCGGTTGCGATTCACGGAGTAGTTTCATGCCTAAAGCACAAGACATCGCCTTTCTATTTCTCGATTTCCAAATCGACGTCATCCCTGCAGCGAAAACTCTGCCGCTGGAGCGCCTTCAAACATCGGTGGGCGCATTGGCGACGCTAGCCAGGGATTTTGGAGCACCGGCATTTATCTCGACCATACCGACCGGCGCGGAGACGAAGCTCATCCCCGAACTTCAGGTCGACGGGCTTTCGGCGACTATGGTCACCCGCAATGGGCCGCATCTATTTGGCCACGCGGAGTCCGCTCAACATATCAGCGCGCTGAAGAGACCGGTGCTCGTGGTCGGCGGTGTCCTGACCGAAATCGCTGTCCTCAATGCTGTTTTAGGTGCACGAAACGCCGGCTACGAAGTGCACGTAATGATCGACGCTTGCGGTGGATGGAGCGAGCGCACCCAAACTGCGGCCATCGAACAGATGCGCGCGGCCGGCGCGGTTATCTCCTCGACGCTCACGCTGTCGACGAGTCTGCTCGAGACCTTCTCCTCGCCGGATAGCGCTGCCGTTTTCAAGGCTATTGGTGCACTGCTCGGCTGAGCGCTTGCGCCAGGCCCGGGCGCGCTGCGACCGTTGACCGCATAGATGGCATCACATAGATACGCAATATTATTTTCAGGAATTTCCCTCATGAACAAGCTCTCAGTCGCGCCGTTGTTCCAGCCGTTCAAGCTCAAGTCCCTGACGTTGAAAAATCGCATCGTCATGGCACCCATGACGCGCTCATTCGCTCCCGAAGGTGTCCCTGGCGAGAACGTCGCGGCCTATTACCGGCGCCGCGCCGAAAACAACGTGGGCCTGATCCTTTCCGAAGGCACCGTGATCGATCGCCCCGCGTCGAGCAACGACCCGAACATCCCTCTTTTCCACGGGACGGCGGCACTGAACGGCTGGAAGCAGGTGATCGACGACGTCCACGCCGCGGGCGGAAAGATGGGCCCGCAGATCTGGCACGTCGGCTCGTTGAAAAGCCCGATGACTGCATGGGAGCCGGGCGTGCCCGTGGAAAGCCCGTCGGGTCTGGTCGGCCCGGGCGACAGCCGTGGCAAGGCGATGAGCGATGAGGACATCGCCGACACCATCGCCGCTTACGGGCGCGCGGCGGCGGATGCCAAACGTCTGGGTTTCGACGTAGCCGAGATTCATGGCGCGCATGGCTATCTCATTGACCAGTTCTTCTGGGCCGGTAGCAACCAGCGCACCGACAGGTATGGCGGCAGCACCATCGAGGAGCGCTCGCGCTTCGCATCGGAGGTGGTGAAAGCCGTGCGTGCAGCCGTGGGTGAAGACTTCCCGATCATCCTGCGCCTTAGCCAATGGAAGCAGCAAGACTACTCGGTGCGCCTGGCTGACACGCCCGAGCGTATGGGTGCGTGGCTTACTCCGCTAGTCGAGGCCGGCGTAGACATCCTGCACTGCTCGCAACGCCGTTTCTGGGAGCCGGAGTTTCCCGAAATCGACGGCGACGCAGGCCTCAACTTTGCGGGCTGGGCCAAGAAGCTCACCGGTGCGGCCACGATCAGCGTTGGCTCAGTCGGGTTGGGCAGCGATCTCACGGCCTCCTTCAGCGGCGAAACAGCGGCGCCGGCGAGCCTCGATGCCTTGGTGCAGCGCATGGAACGTGAGGAATTCGACCTGATCGCGGTGGGCCGTGCGCTGCTCGGCGATCCGCGGTGGGTAGCGAAAGTGCTGGGCGGCGCACACGACGAGTTGAACAGTTTCAGTGCGGCCGCGCTGGCCGAGCTGGTCTGAACCCGTACCACGACTGGACGACGCACCACCGTGTCTGACTCCGGCGCCTGGCTTGCCCTGAAGCTTGCGGGTCCGAGTACATCCGAAAGCACCATCGGGTGTACTCGATCCGCAAGCTCCGGGAAGCCCCCTCTCTGCAAACAATCCAACTCGATCTCGCACGGTCCGCCGACGCCGGGTATCGGTTCATTCGAACCTTACGCGCCAGCCACGGCTGGTTGTCGCTGATCATAATCAAATCGACTCTTATGACGCAACGAACATCGCCACTCTTCCAGCCGTTTGCATTCGGGAACGGCGTTGCCCTTCGCAATCGCTCCGTCATGGCGCCAATGACGACCTGGTCCGCCAATGCCGACGGCACGGTGTCCGATCAGGAGGTGGCCTACTATCGCGCCCGAGCTGAAGGCGTTGGCATGATTGTGACCGGCTGCACCCACGTGACGGCAAACGGCATCGGGTTTACCGGTGAATTCGCTGCTCATGAGGACCGGTTTATCCCGAGCCTGCGCCGTCTCGCGCAGGCGGCAAAAAGCGGTGGTGCGCCGGCAATCCTGCAGATCTTCCACGCTGGCAACAAGGCCGTGCGGCATCTGGTTCCGGACGGTCGGGTGGTCAGTGCCAGCGCGCTAAAGGCGCCCCCTGGTCCGTTCAACGACGGCGAAGTCACCAGTCAGGCCCTCACTCACGACGAAATCGTGGAAATCATTCATGCGTTTGGAGAGACAACACGCCGCGCCATCGAGGCAGGGTTCGATGGCGTTGAATTGCATGGCGCTCATGGATTCCTCATTCAGAACTTCTTTTCGCCATTTTTCAACCAACGTCACGACGAATGGGGTGGCTCTCTGGAAAACCGCATGCGCTTTCCACTCGCGGTCGTGCGTGAAGTGCAGCGCGTAATCGCGGAACATGCCGGGCGGCCCTTCCTGCTCGGTTATCGCCTGTCACCTGAAGAACCCGGCGAAGGCGCACTGCGGATGGACGACACTTATGTCCTGATTGACGCGCTGATCGAGAGCGGTGTCGATTACATCCACGCCTCGCTCTTTGACATCCCGAATGCGAGGCCGCTGGACTATACGGGCGAGCATACGACCGCCGAGTTGATTGTTGAACATGTCGGTGGCCGCATACCTCTAGTTGCAGCTGGCTTGATCCGCACGCCTGATGAAGCCGGCAAGTCCCTGGCATCGGGGCTTTCGCTGGTCGCGATCGGACAGGCGCTGGTGATGAATCCGGATTGGGTCGAGCTTGCGAGCGATGGCCGGGCGGCGGAGATTGCCACCACACTGGATCCGTCGCGAGTGCCAGAACTGACGATTCCGGACAAGCTGTGGGAAGTGATTCAGGCAGCGAAGGGTTGGTTTTCGCTGGATTCCCAAGCGGTGGTTGCTGAATGAGCTGACGAAAAGTGTCTTGGAAGGTTCGATGTCGTTCGCCAGGAGAGTCTTGTCGACCCCTCCCGGCGCCAGGAGCGAGAAGGCCGGAGCTCAAACTCCGGCCAGCACGCCGTCCCTTTACATCCTCACGATGGGGAAACCGAGCTCCTGGAGGAGCAATACTGAAATGAACGCGCTGTCATTGGTTAGCCATCACCTGTGCCCTTTCGTCCAACGTGCCGCAATCGTGCTTGGGGAGAAAGGCATAGCATTTGATCGGATCAACGTTGATCTGTCAGAGAAACCCGAATGGTTTCTGAAAAAATCTCCAACCGGCAAGGTACCTCTTTTGATCGCGTCGCGCCCCGACGGTGGTGAGGCTGTTCTCTTCGAAACCACGGTGATATGCGAGTTCCTTGAAGAGTCGCAGGAAGGTACGCCGATGCACCCATCAAATGCCTTTGACCGCGCGCGCGATCGAGCATGGGCGGAGTACATCTCATCGATGTACGCGGACGTCTGGCTGATGCTCAACGCGAACGATATGGAAGTTTTCGAAAGCAAAAAAACCATATTCCGTGCAAAGATCCGTCAGATAGAGGGCGAAGTTTCCTCTGGACCGTATTTCAATGGCAAGTTTTTCAGCATGGTTGATGCTGCCATGGCCCCACTGAGTCGTTTTTTCGATTGTCTCCCTGCGGATCGTACGTCAGTATTTTTTGAATACGCTCCGAAGATTGAGAAGTGGCGACAAACGTTGAGGTCCCGACCCAGCGTTGCAGCAGCGGTGGGCGCCGACTACGCGGTCCGTTTTCGGGAACAGCTTTCCAGGCAACATGCGCTGATCCTGCAATAGGTGCGTGGCTCTCGCCAAAACGCCGCAGCGTTGATTCAGTCGTAGATTGCGGGGACGAACCGAAAAATCGGATGCGCCGTCATGAGCATGCAAGTTTGGCGCGACTGGAGCGGACGCCTGAGTGTCAGTCTGGACGCGATGCGGTGGGCCGTAGATGGCCGACTACGGCTCATGCGCTTTGCAGTGTGGCGGGGAGCATCGTAGCGCGGCGCCCAGCAGGGTGTGGCCGAGACCGACGATTCGCAACCGGCCGAGCGTTGTGACACATTTACTGTCGCAACAGTGACAGATTGAATGTGGTCTACGCCGGGCGGCGGACATTGCCACCGCACTGGATATGTCGCGACTGCCGGAGTTAGCGATTCCGGACCAGTTGTGGAAGGTGATTCAGGCGACGGAGGATCGGTTTTCGCTCGATACGCAAGCGTTGGCTGCTGAATGAGCTGACAAAGTGTCCTGGAAGGCTCGATGAGGTTCGCCAGGACAGTCTTGTCGAGCCGTCCCGGCGCCCTTCGGCTTTGCGATGACGATCCGGATCGAGGGGGCTCTCGAAATAGTCCGGTGAGGCATGCAGCCTTGATGCCAACTCGCGCTACGCAACGCGCGATGGACGCCGCGACGCAGATGGCTTCCTGTACAGTGAGACACAACGCCTCGCGCATCGACGATCGTCCTCGACCGCGCTTAGGCATGATCTATTAGAAGCATGGTTCGCCCATTGCTGCGTTTCGTCCTGGGGCGGCTTCCAGGCCACGCTCACGGTCAAAGTATTTCTGCTTCGCCGTTGTTAAGCACCACGACGTTGCGCTCCAACGCACGCGCTCGGAAGTGCAGGGGCTTTCCCGTACCGGCTGGCAACCACATTTCCACGCGAACCGTTTCTCCGGGGAATATCGGCGTGGAAAAACGCGCGTATAGCATCTTGAGTCTTGCCGCCTCGTATTCGCAAACGCTGCGGAGGATCGCATGACCGGCAATGCCATACATTGCGAGACCATGCAGAATGGGACGCTCGAAGCCTGCTGCGCGCGCAACTTCCGGGTCCACGTGGAGCGGATTCGGATCCCCGTTCAATCGATAAAGCAGCGCGGCATTGGGATAAACCGGCAAATCGCAGACGATGTCTGGCTCCGTTTCGGGCACGGCCGAAGGCGGAGAAAGAGGCGGGTCGCTTGGTTGCCCGCGAGCGGAAAACCCCCCGTCTCCGCGGCAAAAGTTCAACTGCTCGACCTTTGCCAGCAGTTGGCCGGTCTTCTTGTCGATGACGTCCCGCTCCATCAACACCTGCGCGCCTTTGCCTTCGCCTTTGTCGACGACCGCCTTGACGTGAGTCCGGCCGATGATCGTCGTGGCCGCAGGCAGGGGACGAAACAGTCGCACGCGTTGCTCGCCGTGCACGACCTTGACCCAGTCGATGCCGCTTTCAGGCTGCCTCATCCATTGACCAGGAAAGCCCAAAACGGCAGCCATGGTGGGAGCAACCGACAACTCGGGCCCATAAGTGAATCTGAGTGCGCGGCGGTCGAGCGGGGCGAACCCGAACCCCACGCTGAGCGCATACAGCGCACTATCGCGCTCGGTGTAGGTGTGTTCGACATCGCCGAACGGCCAGTTCTTCAAAGTCTGATAATCGATCGCCAACTCTGCCTCCGTTTCTTGATGCGACCAGTCCCAGGCGATCAGGTCAGATAGGGTCCCAGCTGAACACATCGCCGGAGCGATCCATCGGAACGAACGACGCCTTCAGTGACGGCATGCCGTGCTCGGCGATCGATTCCGGCGTCCAGCCGTCGCTGCGGTGCACCGAGCGGAGGGGGCGCGGCTGGCTCATCAGGAAAATCTCGTTGTTCCGCACGGTGAAGATCTGGCCGTTGACATCGCGGGAACCGTTGCTCGCCAGATACACAGCGAGCGGGGCAATTTTCGCCGGCGTCATCTGCTTGATCTTTTCGACGCGGGCCGCCTGTTCGGGCGTGTCGGTCGGAATCGAACTCACCATGCGGCTCCATGCGAACGGGGCGATGCAGTTCGATCGAACATTGAATTTGCCGAGGTCCAGCGCGATCGACTTCGAGAGCCCGGCAATGCCCATCTTCGCGGCGTTGTAATTGGCCTGCGCGAAGTTGCCGATCAGGCCCGAGGTGGACGTCATGTGCACGAAGGCGCCGCTCTCCTGATCCTTGAAATGCGGCGCGGCCGCGCGGCTTAGATTGAAGGTACCGTACAGATGGACCTTGAGCACCGCATCCCATTCTTCATCGGACATCTTGTGGAAGAAGCGGTCGCGCAGAATGCCGGCGTTGTTCACGATGCAGTCGATGCGGCCGAACGTGTCCAGCGCTTGCGTGACGATGCGCGTGCCGGCTCCGTTGTCCGCGACGCTGTCGGTGTTGGCGACCGCTTCACCGCCAGCCGCGCGAATTTCGGCTACGACGCGTTCGCCCGGCGAACTATCGTGTCCGGTGCCCTCGAGTGAGGCGCCGATGTCGTTGACGACCACACGTGCGCCATAGCGCGCCATCAGTAGCGCGATATCGCGACCGATGCCGCCACCCGCGCCCGTCACGATGACGACCTTGCCTTCCATCATGTTGTTGCCTGTCATGAGTGTCTCCATTCTGCTGGTGCATGCCGGCACAAGGTTGGATTAACCACGTCTGCCTGCGTGAACTTCGATGCGTTCGGGAATCCGATCAACCAGCGCTCAGAATGCGGGCCGCGGCCGAACGCTGTCAACGCGACGGGAAATGACATTCCGTACTTCGAAACACACGGGCTGTCATGGGCGCGGGATGAATAAGAAGAACACTAGGATGCATCCACTTGAAGGGCGTACTGGCTGATTCAAAGTACGGAACATCTCGACCAACGCCGTTGACGCTCGACTGTGCCGGCTCGCACGATGACTGCATGACGAAGTATCCGGAGAGACAAGGAACCATGATTCGCGATATCGAAACGATGAACGTACTGCGCGACAACATTGCACGCTTCGTACGTGAGCGTCTGATCCCCAATGAACAACGCGTGGCCGACACCGACGAAATTCCTCAAGACGTCGTCGACGATATGAAGACCATGGGCCTGTTCGGCCTGACGATCCCTGAGTCGTACGGCGGCCTCCAGCTAACGATGGAAGAAGAAGTGCTGGCGATGTTCGAGCTGGGCCGCGCATCGCCGGCGTTTCGCTCGCTGATTGGCACCACGGTCGGCATCGGCTCGCAGGGCATTCTCTTCGACGGCACCGAGGAGCAGAAGGCGCGGTATCTGCCGCGTTTGGCGACCGGCGAGATCATCGCTTCGTTTGCATTGACCGAGCCTGAGGCAGGTTCCGATGCCGCATCGGTGCGTACGACCGCGATTCGCGACGGCGATCACTACGTCGTCAACGGCACCAAACGCTACATCACCAACGCACCGCAGGCCGGCATCTTCACGCTGATGGCGCGCACCAACCCGGAAGACAAAGGGGCAGGCGGCATCTCGGCCTTCATCGTAGAAGCGGGCACGCCGGGCATGAGCTTCGGTAAGCGTGACAAGAAGATGGGGCAACGCGGCTCGCACACGTGCGACGTCATCTTCGAGAACTGCCGCGTCCCTGCGGAGAACCTGATCGGCGGCGTCGAAGGGAAGGGGTTCAAGACTGCGATGAAGGTATTGGACAAGGGTCGGATCCACATCGCGGCGATTTGCGTGGCCGTCGCACAGCGAATGCTCGACGACGCGTTGCTCTATGCGATCGAACGCAAGCAGTTCGGTCAGCCGATCGGCGAATTCCAGTTGGTGCAGGCCATGCTCGCGGATAGCCGGGCGGAACTCTACGCGTCGCGTTGCATGGTGCTTGACGCCGCGCGCCGCCGCGATGACGGGCAAAGCGTGAGCACCGAGGCGTCGTGCGCGAAGCTGTTCGCCTCTGAAATGTGCGGACGCGTTGCGGACCGTGCAGTTCAGATTCACGGTGGCGCGGGTTACATGAGCGAGTACGGGATTGAACGGTTTTATCGGGACGTACGCCTGTTCCGGATTTTCGAGGGCACCACCCAGGTTCAGCAACTGGTCATTGCCCGCAACATGCTGCGCGAAGCGAAGGCGTAGTCGACGAGGCGAGCGAAGAGCGGCACGATAAGGCTAGGAGGCACAAATGGACACGGCGCGGAACTCATTGCGCGATGCAGTGGAACGATGGTTGACCCCGAATAGAGCGATCCCGTTTCGTGTGCGCTCGTTTCGGCGTACCGAATGCAAACGATGTGTGAAGATCGAAGCCCGGGTGCCGACGGGACAGGTCGCGATCTGCTTCTTTCAACACGACGATGGAGCGTGGCAAGTCTTCCCGCCGTTTCCGCGCCGCGTGACGATGCGCGTCGCGTAGTCGGTGCGGCTGGCGCCGGAGAAATGACGGCGCCAGCCGCTCCATGTTCGGCGCAGCGAGATTGTCACCGCGCCATGAAAGCGAATGGACGCTCGTGCATTTGCCAAAGATTCATGTCACGAAGACCTGCACGATAACTCGTGACTCGTTGGCATGCTATTCATCGGTTTCTTCAGGTACCCACTGACCAAAGCCCATTGATTGCCCCGGTAGGCGAATCGACGATGCGAGTCCGAGATCGCTTAAACGCGCGTCGTCGGTGGGCGAGGCGATCGAACACCAATACGGGTGTCGCGTTCCGTACTGTGGGTGCCAGTTGCCAACCGATCCCCACCCGCTTTTCGGCCTAACTCAAGGGTTTTCCTGCATAGTTGCCATATCTTCATTAGAATATTCATTTCAAAGTACGGAACGCGATGCCCGTTTGGTTGACGCCGCCGAGGCGAGATCCTGTAATTCATGACATCGGACACATAAGAAGGTTGAGGGGCGGATCAGGTATCAAATGCCAGCGCCATCGATCCGAGTGAGCAGATCATTGCCGTGTCGAAGGCCACGTAACACAAACGGAGCGATCGATGTCGTCGCAAGCAAAGCAGGATATTTCGTCCCTTTCCGGGCGGGAAGTCGCCCGCTGGGAAGCGGTATCGATCGAAGGCGGCAAAGTTGGGGAAAGAGGACGCAGCGAGCGGACGATGATTGTGCCGCTTGCCCGAAGTCTCGCGATCCTGGAGGCATTTACGCCACAGGAGCCGTGGCTCGGAAATCAGGAGCTCGTGCACGAGACAGGCATTCCCGCGCCGACGGTTTCGCGCATGCTCCGCTCTCTCGTCGCGCTAGGTTACTTGCGCTATTCACCGGAGCATCGAAAGTACCGGCTTGCGGCGCCGGTTTTGTCACTGGGTTATGCGGCCATCGCACACTCGAATGTTCAGCTTCTTGCACGGCTCGAAATGCAGTCATTCGCAAACGCGAGCGAGACGTACGTCGTGCTGGGCACGCGCGATCGTCTCGACGTGATCGTGCTCGAAACCTGTGCGAGCAAACCGGCGTCCCTGGATCTCAAGCTGGGCGCAGGCACGCGTCTGCGCATTGCGTCGTCGCCAATGGGCTGGGCGTTGCTTGCTGCTCTGCCGGAACTTGAGCGCTTTTATCTGCTCGGCAACGTGGAAAGGAAAGCCGGACGGGACTGGCCTCATCTGCGACGGCGGATCAGTGAAGGAATCTCGCAGGTGCACAACGTCGGCTATTGCATGTCGCTCGGCGAATGGGAGCCGGATCTGACAATTCTGGCCGCGCCGTTGATCATTCAGGACCATACGCCGCTCGTGCTTGCGTGTATTGGCAGGAGCGTCAAGCTCGGGCGTGCTCGCGTCGAGCGGGAACTGGGCCCTCGGCTGGTTGCCGCGGCTCAATCTCTGCAGGAACAAGCGGTTTTGATGGACTGAGGCGAACATGACTACTACGGACGCGCAAAGAAACATCACGTTGACCGTCGAACGCGGACTCGAGGTGCTGTGCGCCTTCCGCGCCGCGCGTTCGCCGCTGTCCAACGCCGAACTGGTCCGACGCACCGGACTTCCGAAGGCGACCGTGTCTCGCTTGACGACGACGCTGATCTCGGTCGGATATCTTCGCAGGGTAGGCGGCGGACGTCAGTTTGAATTGAGCGCGGGCGCTTTGAGCATCGGCCATGCTTATCTGGAGGCGAATCCGATGACGCGCATCGTCAATCCGGTCATGCAGAAGTTGGCCGACAAGCTGGATTTGTCCGTCGCGCTGGCCATTCCGCACCATCTCGACATGCTGTATATCGGATGGCGCGCGAGCGGCAAGATCGCGACGCTGCGGCTGGGTGTCGGATCGCTGCTCCCGATAGAAACGACGGCGGTCGGCCGTGCCTACCTGTATGCGCTCCCGCAGGCTGAGCGTGAACCGCTCATCGCGGAACTGTTGGAGGCGGCCGGCGACCACGCGGATGTTGTCCGCAAGAATCTCGACACCGCATTCGACGATCTCCGGGAATCAGGAGTGTGCATGGCGGTCGGCGAGTACCAGCGAAACGCGTACGGGATCGCGCTTCCGTTGGTGATCGGACGATCGCATACCTTGATGACACTGAACTGCGGGGCGGTGGAATTGGTTCCGGACATGATGGCGATTCGGAAACGAGTCATTCCGGAATTGAAGTCCGCCGCCGTCAGGCTGACCGAACTTCTTGTGGACGTCGACTGCGAGCCCTGATATCGGAGCTAAATTGTTTGCAATAAGGGTCCGGTCGTAGGGTTGCTTACGCCTTTATAGCGCTGCTGTCAGTTCCGGTACGAGCGTGAACAGGTCGCCGACGAGGCCGTAATCGGCGACGCTGAAAATCGGCGCTTCCGGATCCTTGTTGATCGCGACGATGACCTTCGAGTCCTTCATGCCGGCCAGATGCTGGATCGCACCCGAGATGCCGACCGCGACATACAGTTGCGGCGCAACGATCTTGCCTGTCTGGCCGACCTGATAGTCGTTCGGCACGAAGCCCGCATCGACGGCCGCGCGCGATGCGCCGAGCGCCGCGCCGAGCTTGTCCGCGAGAGGTTCCAGAACCTTCGTGTAGTTCTCGCCATTGCCCAGACCACGGCCACCGGAGACGATGACCTTCGCGCTCGTCAGTTCCGGACGATCGAGCTTCGTCACTTCGCGGCTGACAAACTGCGAGATGCCCGCGTCGGCTGCCGCCTCGATCTTCTCGACTGCTGCGCTGCCGCCAACGGCGGCGACTGCGTCGAAGCCGGTCGAGCGCACGGTGATGACCTTGACCGGATCCTGAGACTGAACCGTCGCGATCGCGTTGCCCGCATAGATCGGGCGTTCGAACGTGTCGGCGCTATCCACTGCTGTGATGTCGCTGATCTGCGCGACGTCGAGCTTCGCGGCGATACGCGGCGCGATGTTCTTGCCGTACCCAGTGGCCGGCGCGAGGATGTGCGTGTAGTTCTTCGCGATGTCCAGCACGGTCGCTTCGACGTTTTCCGCGAGGCCCGCGGCGAGTTGCGGCGCGTCGGCGAGCAGCACTTTGGAAACGCTGGCGATCTTCGCTGCCGCATCGGCCGCAGCCTGCGCGTTGTGACCCGCGACCAGCACGTGAATGTCACCGCCGATCTTCTGTGCCGCCGCGATCGTGTTCAGCGTCGCGGCCTTGATCGACGCGTTGTCGTGTTCTGCAATTACCAGGTTCGTCATATCTCGTGTCTCCTCACAGCACCTTCGCTTCGGTCTTCAGCTTCTCGACCAGCGTCTTCACGTCCGGCACCTTCGCACCGGCGGAGCGTTTTGGCGGCTCGGCGACCTTCAGCGTCTTCAGACGCGGCGTGACATCGACGCCGAGCTCTTCGGGCTTGAGCGTTTCCAGCGGCTTCTTTTTCGCCTTCATGATGTTCGGCAACGTCACGTAGCGCGGCTCGTTCAGGCGCAGATCGGTCGTCACCACGGCGGGCAGCGTCAGCGACAGCGTTTCGGCACCGCCATCGACTTCGCGCGACACCGTCGCTTTACCGTCGGCAACCACCACCTTCGACGCGAACGTCGCCTGCGGCAGGTTCGCGAGCGCCGCGAGCATCTGTCCGGTCTGGTTCGAATCGTCGTCGATGGCCTGTTTGCCGAGAATGACCAGCGACGGCTGTTCTTTGTCGACTAGCGCCTTCAGCACCTTGGCAACCGCCAGCGGTTCCAAGCCAGCATTCGCCTCGACGAAAATCGCACGGTCTGCGCCAATTGCCAGCGCCGTGCGCAGCGTTTCCTGAGCCTGCGTGACACCGATCGATACGGTAATCACCTCCGTCGCTACGCCCGCTTCCTTCAGTCGCACTGCCTCTTCCACCGCGATTTCATCGAACGGATTCATCGACATCTTTACGTTTGCAATGTCGACACCCGTGCCGTCCGACTTCACGCCGACCTTCACATTCGCGTCGACCACGCGCTTGACAGGGACCAATACTTTCACTCTGTGCCTCCTTTGTGTCCAACACTCCGCTTTCAATTTTGCGGACCTTGAATCGTACCTGTTTTGCTTCAGCGACAAATCGTCTAGCCGCGCGTGAGCCGCCATACGTGCCTCGGGATCAACAGTGTCGGTCGACGGGTTGGCGCGTCAATATCGCCCGATCAATGATTCCGTACTTCAAAAACCGCACGGTGCCTGCTTATCCACCTCGGTAAGCCCAGTTTTCGCGGTTGAGATAATGCGGCGTGCCGCCCGCATTTCGACGGACGGAACAACGTCGACGCCCGCATTGACGTCTCCATGTGCAGCGGACACGATTGACCTGCATCTCGACCGCGCTCGAAGCACGGCATGCGGCCCCCCGGTGTTCAGGCAGGCGATCTATGAAACTGGATCTTGAAGGGCGATCAGTCCTCGTTACCGGTGCTTCGCAAGGAATCGGAGCCGGCATTGCGAAGGCCTTCGCACGAGAGGGCTGCCGCTTGTGCCTCGTGGCCCGCTGCGCTGAAAAACTGGAATTGGTGGCGCAAGAGATTGTGTCGAGCTGGGACGTTGACGTCGATGTGCTCGCGATCGACATGACCGGGCAAGGCGCAATTGCGCGAGTGGCCGAATTTGCACGAGGCGTCGACGTGCTGATCAACAACGCGGGAAGCATCCCGGCGGGCACGCTTTGGGATGTCGACGAGGCGCAGTGGCGTAGCGGCTGGGAGCTGAAAGTATTCGGCTACATCAACCTCATCCGCGCGCTTTATCCGGAAATGGCCGCGCGTCGCCGCGGTGTGATTCTGAACAACATCGGCAACGGTGGAGAGAATTTCGATTTCAACTACATCGCCGGTTCGACTGGTAATGCGGCGCTGATGGCATTCACGCGCGCGCTGGGGGGCCGTAGCCTCGCGGACGACGGCGTTCGCGTAGTCGGCGTGAATCCGGGCCCAGTGGAAACCGAGCGCATCAGGAAGGTGCTGAAGGGCCACGCGCAACGTGAGCTCGGCGACGAATCGCGCTTCGTCGAATTACTCAAGGGTTATCCGCTCGGCCGTGCAGCGACCGTCGACGAGATTGCGGAGCTCTTCGTTTTCCTGGCGTCCAGTAAGTCGAGCTACACATCGGGAACGATCGTCACGGTGGATGGCGGCATCACGTCGCGCCGATCGGTGAGTCAAACATAAGGAGGAAGTATGTCTGAGAGCAACAAGGAGACGTCCACGTACGGCTCTTATTCGAGTCTTGCGTTCGATCGTCCCGAGAGCGGGGTCCTGCGTATCACGCTGAATCGCCCGGAGCGGCTCAACGCGCTCGACGCACGCGGGCACGATGAACTGGCTCGGGTGTGGCGCGACGTCGATGAGGATGCGAGCGTCGGCGCCGTGATCCTATGCGGCGCGGGGAAATCGTTCTCCGCCGGCGGCGACTTCGACATGGTGGAAGAAATGATCGATTCGTTCGACGCACGCGTGCGCGTGTGGCGCGAATCCAAGGATCTCGTCTACAACATCATCAACTGCTCGAAGCCGATCGTGTCCGCGATTCACGGCTCGGCGGTCGGCGCCGGTCTTGTCGCCGCGCTGCTTGCGGACATCTCGGTCGCGGGCCGCTCGGCACGCCTCGTCGACGGACATACGCGACTGGGCGTGGCCGCAGGCGATCACGCGGCGATTATCTGGCCGTTGCTCTGCGGCATGGCGAAGGCCAAATATCACCTCATGCTCTGTGAACCCGTGAGCGGCGAGAAGGCGGAGCAAATCGGGCTTGTATCGGTCGCGGTGGACGACGCGGACGTGCAGGAGATGGCGCTGTCGATCGCGACGCGGCTCGTGAGCGGCGCGCCTTCGGCAACCCGCTGGACCAAGTACGCGCTCAATAACTGGCTGCGTCAGGCGGGGCCGATTTTCGATGCGTCCCTCGCGCTTGAAATGCTTGGCTTCGGGGGCGCCGAGGTGTGCGAAGGTGTGAAGTCGTTCCGCGAGAAGCGTGTGCCCGAATTTCCCGTGGATACGCCGGTTTCCCCGGCGCGCTGTGCATAAGAAAGGATAACGAATGATGGCGAAGGTTCTGGAAGGCATTCGTGTTCTCGATTTCGGGCGCTATATCGCCGGCCCGTTCTGCGCGGCCCTGCTTGGGGATTTCGGCGCTGACGTGATCCGGATAGACCGGATCGGCGGCAGCGAGGATCGCTTCGTGATGCCGGTGACCGAGGGCGGCGAAGGGGCAGTCTTTCTGCAGTCGAATCGAAACAAGCGCTCGTTGACGCTAGATATCGATTGCCCACAGGGACGAGAGGTCGCGCAGCGGCTGATTCGCACCGCGGACGTGGTTGTCGCGAACATGCCGCCGAAGACGCTGGCGAACCTTGGCCTCGATTACGAATCCTTGTGTGCGGTCAAGCCGGATATCGTCCTGACGGCGTCGTCCGCATTCGGAACGCACGCGGATGCGGCGCATCGAGTCGGATTCGACGGGGTGGGGCAAGCAATGAGCGGCGCGGTGTATCTGTCAGGCATGCCCAACAACCCGGCGAAAGCGATGGTGCCGGTGGTGGACTTCGCGACCGCCATGTCATGTGCGCTCGGTACGGTCATGGCGCTGTACGAGCGTCGCAAGAGCGGCAAGGGGCAGGTCGTGGAAGGCTCGCTGCTGCAGACGGCATTAACCTTCGCGAGCGGCGTACTAATCGAGGAATCGGTTTTGAGCCTCGATAGGCAAGCAACCGGCAATCGCAGCCCAAGCTATGGGCCATCGGATATCTTCCGTACCGCGGATGGCTGGATCATCGCGCAAGTGATCGGACAATCGTCGTTCAAGCGATGGGCGCACATGGTCGGCGCCCCCGAACTGATCGACGATCCGCGCTTCAGTGACGATGTGAGCCGTGGTGAGAACGGGCAGATATTGAGCGAGATGATGTCGCAGTGGTGCGCGGCACGCAACCGCGCGGAGGCGCTCGACGCGCTGGAGAAGGCCAAGATTCCGGCCGGCCCGGTCTATTCGCCGCGCGAAGCACTCGACGATCCGGTGGTCCGAGCATCGAAGGCATTCGACTGGGTCGATTATCCGGGGCTTTCGCGTTCCGCGCCGATCGTGTTGTCGCCCACCACTTTGTCGCGCACGCCGCCAACGATCGAATCGCGTCCGCCGACGATCGGTGAGCACACGACCGAGGTTCTGCGCGAGGTCGGCTACAGCGATTCGGAGATCGCTGCGCTTCGCGACCTGGGCGTGGCGTAAGCCGATGCGACGAGTGGCGCCGAACATCGCGGCGGCCGCGGCCTGTCGGCGAGCCGTCTTCGCTCGGCGTGCCTCGGTGCATTCCTGCGACCAACTGAACAACCGACGTGCAGCAGGAATTCAAAATGTCGCTTAACTCACCATTTCCGGCGCAGTCTTATCTGTTCGTGCCGGGCAGCCGGCCGGACCGCTTTCAGAGCGCCCTGACGAGCGGCGCCGATGCCGTCATCGTCGATCTGGAAGACGCGGTCGAGCCCGCGGCAAAGGACTCGGCCCGCGCGTCGGTCGCCGCATGGCTGTCGCGCAGCCGTCCTGTGCTACTGCGAATCAATGGCTGGGGTACGCCCTGGTTCGAAGCAGACGCAAAGCTGGCGTCGCTGGATGGCGTGGCGGGCATCGTGCTTCCAAAGACAGAGCACGCGTCCGACGTGATCAACCTGGTTTCGTTGGCGCGACGCAGGCTACCCGTTTTTCCGCTCATCGAAACGGCTGTCGGCATGTTGTCGGCTATGGAAATTGCCAAGGCGCCCGGCGTGGAACGGCTGATGTTCGGCACGCTCGATTTCATTGCCGAAATGGGCATGCAGGAAGATCGCGAGGCGTTGAATCCGTATCGCGCACAGCTTGCATTGATCTCGCGCGTTGCGGGGCTGGAGCAACCGGTCGACGGCGTCACGCCCGACATCAACGACGCCGAGCGATTGATCGCCGATGCCACGAACGGAAAGAGAATTGGTTTCGGTGCGAAGCTGTGCATTCATCCGAAGCAGATCGCGGCCGTCCATGCGTGTTATCGACCCGATGAACAGCAACTCGCGTGGGCGAAGCGTGTCGTGGAGGCGATGGCGCAATCGGGCCCCGGCGCGATCACTGTAGACGGAAAAATGGTCGATCGACCGGTCTTGTTGCGCGCCCAACGACTGCTTGCGTCGGCTGCGGGCTCGCTGCAGGCGTAATCCGCTCAGGCGCGCGCGCTTTTAAACGCGGATTTGCCACTATCAACACAGTGAAAAATGGCCAGCCGTCATGACGCGGCCGGTTTCCCAACGGGACCGGAGTCTGTCGCATTCTCACATTTCTCGAAATCAGCATATGTCTCACCCCAGCATCATTGAGCAGTACGGCCCGCGCGAGTCGATGGAATATGACGTCGTCATCGTCGGCGGCGGCCCTGCGGGCCTGTCGGCGGCCATTCGCCTGAAGCAGCGCGCCGCCGAACAAGGCGCTGACATTGGCGTGTGCGTACTCGAAAAAGGCTCGGAGATCGGGGCGCATATCCTGTCGGGCGCCGTGATGGACCCGCGCGCGATCACCGAACTGATCCCGGACTGGAAAGAAAAAGGCGCGCCGCTGACGGTCGACGTGACCGAGGACCGCTTCCTGTTCCTCTCGGCGACGGGCGCGAAGAGCGTGCCGGCCTGGGCGCTGCCGGACAACTTCAAGAACCACGGCAACTATGTGATCAGCCTCGCGAACGTGACGCGCTGGCTGGGCCAGCAGGCCGAGGCGCTCGGCGTGGAAATCTTCCCGGGCTTTCCGGCGGCCGAAGTGCTGTACAACGAAGACGGGTCGGTCAAGGGGGTCGCGACCGGCAACCTCGGCATCGGCAAAGACGGCCAGCCGACCGAGAACTTCCAGCTCGGCATGGAACTGCACGCGAAGTACACACTGTTCTGCGAAGGCGCGCGCGGCCACCTCGGCCGTCAATTGAACGATAAATTCAAGCTGCGCGACGGCGCCGATCCGCAGGTCTATGGCCTCGGCATCAAGGAGTTGTGGGAAATCGATCCCGCGAAGCACAAGCCGGGTCTGGTGATGCACACCGCCGGCTGGCCGCTCGAAAACGACACGTACGGCGGCTCGTTCCTCTATCACATGGACAACAACCAGGTCGTGGTGGGCTTCGTGGTCGGCCTCGGCTACTCGAATCCGTATCTGTCGCCATTCGAGGAATTCCAGCGCTACAAGACGCATCCGGCGATCCGCGCGATTCTCGAAGGCGGCAAGCGCGTGTCGTACGGCGCGCGCGCGATCACCGCGGGCGGCCTGATGTCGCTGCCGAAGCTGGTGTTCCCGGGCGGTGCGCTGGTGGGTGACGATGCGGGCTTCCTGAACGCGTCGCGGATCAAGGGCTCGCACGCCGCGATCAAGACCGGCATGCTCGCGGCCGACGCCGCGTTCGACGCCGTGCAGGCCGGCCGTCAGTCGGACGAACTGACCGCCTACCCGGAAGCGTTCAAGACGTCGTGGCTCTACACCGAGCTGTATCGCGCGCGCAATTTCAAGCAGTGGATGAGCAAGGGTCTGTACCTCGGCACGCTGATGGTCGGTCTCGAACAGAAGCTGCTCGGTGGCAACGTGCCGTGGACGCTCCATCACCAGCATTGGGATCACGAAATGCTGAAGCCGGCTTCTCAGTGCAAGCCGATCACCTATCCGAAACCGGACGGCAAGCTGACGTTCGACCGGTTGTCTTCGGTGTTCATCTCGAACACGAACCACGAAGAAAACCAGCCGGCGCACCTGACGCTGAAGGATCCGACCGTGCCGGTCAACGTGAACTGGCAGACCTATGCGGGACCGGAGTCGCGCTATTGCCCGGCCGCAGTGTACGAGTTCGTGAAGAACGACGATGGCAGCGAGCGGCTCGTCATCAACGCGCAGAACTGCGTGCATTGCAAGACGTGCGACATCAAGGATCCGACGCAGAACATCGTA
Source organism: Paraburkholderia sp. WC7.3g (assembly GCF_050436345.1). Taxonomy (NCBI): domain Bacteria; kingdom Pseudomonadati; phylum Pseudomonadota; class Betaproteobacteria; order Burkholderiales; family Burkholderiaceae; genus Paraburkholderia; species Paraburkholderia sp. WC7.3g. Next base: position 2,909,499 of record NZ_JBNDMA010000002.1, on the reverse strand, counting down.
TGGGTCACGCCGGAAGGCGGTGGCGGTCCGAACTATCCGAATATGTAATGCGGTGGGCGCCGCGTCTTCGCGGCGCTTTTCGTCTTTAAGTGTTTGCGCCGCTGTGAGTGGGTAGACGTAGAAATGAGGTTTGCTGAGGCGGCACCGAGTCCAATGGACAGCCATGCAGTGACGCAGCCCGCTTCTTCCGCGCTTCCCCGACCATCGGAGAGGCATAAGCCAGTCAATGCTACACGACGCCCCAGTTGCGCAGCCCGGCAATGCGACTCTCGTCATGCCCAACCCGTGCAGGATCGCATTGGTTTGTTCAGCGAGCGCCGCGCTGGCGCATCTCCGGCTCATTCCGAGCCGTCAATCGTGGCGGATCGAGGGCCGGCACGCGCGCGCAGTTGATCGTGTTCCAGGCAGCGCGCATGTCGTTCACCCGAGCGTTCGCGATACCAGCCTCTTTCAGACGCACAACGACCTCTCCGCGCTCAACTTGGAGACGGCAGTATGGCAGTATGGATCACCGATTAGGGTCGCTGCATTGCGCCGGGCGGGAGATTCCGCACGAGAACGTCCGCCTGCGCGAGCAACTGAAGAACGATGTTCACTGCGTCGGGCTGTTTGACGTCGAGCGTCAGACTCTCCTGCAAACGATTGGCCCATACCAAGTGGACGCAAGGCTCGACACGCGTTCAACCCAATCGCGCACGAAGTCGCCGGTGATACCTGAAAGGGGACCCATGATGCTTCTCCGTCAGAACGAACGCGGCAAGTCGAGGACGTGTTCCGCCACGTACGACAGAATCAGGTTCGTTGAGATAGGCGCAACCTGATAGAGGCGCGTCTCGCGGAACTTGCGTTCGACGTCGTATTCGCACGCGAAGCCGAAGCCGCCGTGGAACTGCAGACAGGCGTTGGCCGCTTCCCACGATGCATCAGCTGCGAGCAGTTTCGCCATGTTGGCCTGCGTACCGCAAGACTCGTGCGCGTCGTAGCGCCGGGCGGCTTCGAAACGCATTAGGTTCGCTGCCTCGACGTTGACGTAGGCGCGCGCAATTGGAAACTGCACGCCCTGATTCTGGCCGATCGGCCGGCCGAACACGACGCGGTCCTTCACATATTGCGAGACCTTGTCGATGAACCAATAGCCGTCGCCGATACATTCCGCAGCGATCAGCGTGCGTTCCGCGTTCAGACCGTCAAGAATGTACTTGAATCCTTTGCCTTCTTCACCGATCAGGTTTTCCGCCGGGATCTCGAGATTGTCAAAGAACAGTTCATTCGTTTCGTGGTTCACCATGTTCGGAATCGGACGAATGGTGAGCCCTTTGCCAACCGCCTCATGAAGATCGACGAGAAAGATCGACATGCCTTCGCTCTTCTTCTTGACGTCGGCGAGGGGTGTGGTGCGCGCGAGCAGGATCATCATGTCCGAGTGCAGCACGCGCGAGATCCATACCTTCTGTCCGTTGATCACGTAGCGGTCGCCTTTGCGCACCGCCGTCGTCTTGATCTTCGTCGTATCGGTGCCGGTTGTTGGTTCCGTTACGCCCATCGATTGCAGGCGCAACTCGCCCGATGCGATGCGCGGCAGATAGCGCTCCTTCTGCGCGTCCGAGCCGTGGCGTAGCAGCGTGCCCATGTTGTACATCTGTCCGTGGCACGCGCCGGAATTGCCGCCTGAACGGTTGATCTCCTCCATGATGATCGACGCCTCGGTGAGCCCAAGGCCCGAACCGCCATATTCCTGCGGAATCAGCGCCGCGAGCCAGCCGGCCTTCGTCAGCGCGTCAACGAAGGCTTCAGGATAGCCGCGCTCTTCGTCGACCTTGCGGAAGTACTCCGCCGGAAACTGGCTGCACAGGTCGCGAACGGCTTCGCGAAGGTCTTGATATTGATCGGTTGCATGATTCATCGAGTGCATCCCAAAGAAATGATTGAAAATCAGGCGAGCGTCGCACGCGCGGACATCGTGAGCCAGCCTTCGTGATCCTTTGCCCACAGTTCCACCGACTTTCCACCGGGAGACAACTGGCCGCACACCGACAACGAATGGCCGAGAAACGTTGGACGAACCGCCTTGAACGCGTATTCGCGAACGACGGCGTCAGGCAGAGAACGAGAAAGCAGATCGAGCAGCAGCGTCGCAATCAGGGGGCCATGAACGACCAGATCGGGATAGCCTTCAGCGTCGCGCGCATAAATTTTGTCGTAGTGGATGCGATGGCCGTTGAAAGTCAGCGCAGAGTAGCGAAACAGCATTGGCTCCGACGGCAGAATCTCGCGTTGCCAATGCGCGTTAGTGGGAGCCGGTTGCGGGCGTGGCAACGGTGCTCCGGGTTCCGCGGGTTCGCGGTAGACGATGTCCTGTTCTTCGCGAATGACCGTTTGACCGCTGACGTCGATCACATGCTCGACGGTGACGAACGCGAGCCGGCCACTACGCCCCCCCTTGTTCTCGATCGACAATACGCGCGACATGCGTGTCGCGGCGTCGCCGATTCGTAGCGGGTCGTGGAAGAAAAGACGTCCGCCGGCGGCCATCCTGCGCGGCAACCCGAGATCGGGAAGAAAGCCGCCGATGCGTGGATGGCCGTCCGCTCCCAGATTGGACTGCTGCGCGACGGACCAAAAATAGAGCCAATGCCAGATGGGCGGAAGTGCGTCGCCGAGATTGAAGCCGGTGTTGCGATCGAGCGTCGCGGCGAGGGCGGTGGCGGGAGCCGGAGAGATCAGATCGTGAGCGACCTGAGTGGCGCCATCGAGGCGGCTTGCGTGGGATTCGTTCATGGCTGTCTCAATGGCTGCATGCGTGGCTGCATGCGAGCCGCTTTGGAATGGTATTTAGCCGACTGTATGTGAACGGCCGTTGCAACGGAAATACCAATTGAACGTGCCTGCCATAGATGTATCCTATGGCATCACATTTGACCGCCTGCACCATGGACATTCGCCAACTGCGCTATTTCGTCAGCATCGTCGAATATGGGAGCCTCGGCAAAGCGGCGGAAAAGCTCTACGTCGCCCAGCCGTCACTGAGCCATCAGGTCGCGAAGATCGAGGAGGATCTGGGCGTCGCGTTGCTCGTGCGTAGCCCGCAGGGAATGAAGCCTACGCCGGCTGGACAAGCGCTGTATCGGCATGCCAGGCTGGTGCTGCGGCAGATGGATCAGTTACGGCAGGAGGTCAAGGCGGACGCGGGCGTGGAGTCTGGCACGGTTGCGGTTGGGTTTCCCACCACGATGACGTCGTTGCTTGCCACGCCCGTATTCGAGCGAGTCAGAGCGCGCTACCCGGGCATCCACCTGCAATTCTTCGAGAGCATGAGCGGGTACATCAACGAACTGCTGGCGAATGGGCGGCTCGATCTGGCGATTCTCTTTCGCGAATCTAATACGCCCGGCATCACCGCCATGCCGCTATTCGACGAAGAACTGTACGTGCTCGGCGAACCGGGTGGCGATGTCGCGCCGCGAGCGCGGACCTGCAGCCTTGCGTCTCTCGCCGGCGCATCGCTGGTTGCACCGAGCGTGTCGAACGGGCTGCGTCTGCTGCTCGAACGCGCATTTGCGCGCGAGGAGACACCGCTGAATATCGTTGCCGATATCGATTCGTTGCCGACCCTGTTATCCATCGCTCACTCGGGCGCGGCATGCACCATTCTGCCGGCATCCGCACTTGCTTCACGCGATATCGCGAGCCGGCCAAAAATGCGCCGAATCGTGGACCCGGAAATCAGTCGACCGGCCAGCCTGTGCTGGTCGAACACCGCGCCCGTCATGTCGGCGACGTTGGCCGTGCGGCAGATCATCGTAGAACTGATCGTCGAATTGACCGAAAGTGGGGCATGGACGGGCATTATGTTACGCCCGCCTGTAGACGCGCATTGATAGCGCGAAACGGCTACACGCAGGGAAACGCTTGAACATCGAATGCGGTGCTGCTGCGGCACGCGCTTATTCAGATCGCTGATCTTTCAGCCTTGACTTCCTGGATTAATCCTTAAACTGCTCCTGCTGTTCCGTACAGTGAGAGCGGGATTGGCTCGTCTAATGGAAATCCATGAGTTGCGCGCACACAATCTCCATGCCGAACGGTGCGATTTCGCGACGACGCATCCTTAAGTTTGTGCTGTGGCGAGTGCGTCGATCGGAACGCATGTTGCGCACTTTTATTTGTTCGTCAAAGTACGGAACAGTCATGGAAGCCGCGTTGACGCTCGAATAGGGCGATGATGCAATGGGCTTAACGTGCTTCGGCAAATCTGGCGATGATGGAATCGCGATTGGTGAGCAGACGATTCTGAGCGGACGGCTTGGAATGTAGTGATCGGCAAGGTGGGAAGTTTTATTTGTAATTAGCTAATCATAGTAAATACGAGAAAAACTCTTCACCGGTCAGCCGGCGACGTCCTGCGGGCTGAAAATAACCATACCGGGTCATTGCCCGGAGGAGACGAAATGAGACGAGTGACACCTGCGCTCGGTCCGGCATGAGTTCCGCGGAACTAACCCTTTTGGAAGGATCGAATGCAACTGCATCGGTCGGCCGTGGTCTGGATCTCTCCAGCCTGATCCGCTCCGGCGACACGGTGATGTGGGGGCAGTCGCATGCCGAGCCCGTTACGCTGATGCGTGCGCTCGTCGCACAGCGGGATCGGCTGCGGCGCATCCGCATCTTTCTCGGCATCGGCCTCGCCGATGTGTTGACTCCCGAGCATGCCGACGCGTTCGATTTTCTCGCGTATTGTGGCAGCGGGTCTAACCGCAAGCTGGCGCGCGCGGGCGTACTTGACATTCTTCCCGCTCATTATTCGCAGCTTCCGGGGTTGATTCGAAGCGGCGCGCTGCGTATTGACGTCGTGATGCTGCAGGTGTCGCCGCCGGACGAGCACGGACGCTATAGCCTCGGACTGGCGCGCGAATACCTCGTCGAAGCGGTGAAGAACGCCCGCGCCATCATCGCCGAAGCTCATCCCGATGTGCCGTGGACGTATGGCGAGCCATACCTGCAGGCGTCCGACATCGATCTTCTGATTGAATCGGACGTTCCGTTTCCGGCCGGACCGGCTTCCGTCCCCGGTCCTGTGGAGCTGGCGATTGGCCAACATGTGGCGACCCTCGTGGAAGACGGCGCCACATTGCAAACAGGCATTGGAGCAATTCCCGACGCGGTGCTTGCGCAACTCCGAAACAAACACGACCTCGGCGTCCATACCGGCAGCATCGGAGACGGCATCGCGGAACTCTGCGAAGCGGGCGTCATCACGAATGCGCGGAAGACCATCGACGAGGGGATCACCGTCGGCGGAGTTGTCATCGGTTCCGAACGCGTTCGCCGCTTCGCGCACTGCAATCGTGCGCTAGCGCTGCGCGGCACGGAATACACGCACAACCCGGACGTGTTGCGCAGGATCGACCGGTTCGTCGCGATCAATTCGGCCGTGGAAGTGGATCTGACTGGGCAGGTGAACGCCGAGGTTGCGGCGGGCACCTATGTAGGGGCGGTCGGCGGCATCGGCGATTTTCTTCGCGCGGCGCAGTTCAGCCATGGAGGCGTGCCGATCATCGCTCTGCCGTCGACGGCGGGCCGCCACAGCCGGATCGTGGTGCAGCTTTCGGGGCCGGTCACCATACCGCGAGGCGATGCGTGCGTGATCGTCACCGAATACGGCGTCGCGGATTTGCGAGGTCTCTCGCTTCGCCAACGTATTCCGAAGCTGATCGCCCTTGCGCATCCCGATCACCGGGAGCGGCTGGAACGAGAAGCGCGGACAAGTCGTTGAGAAGCACTGCAAATGAGCTCGGGCCGATGTCCATCTTCGACGGCTCCCACCCGTCGACCTCCCATCCGACGAGATGACGGAGCGGCACGCACTCGAGTTCGTCCAGCTTGTCCTCGGCGACGATCAGGCAAGCCGCGGCGGCGGTGTTCTGCTGACTGGCGTTGTCCGCCGTCGCCCGAAACAGGTCGCGCATCACCTCGACAAGCGTCTTGGTTAGCCATTCCGACCCAATGCGCTCCACCTCGTGAGCCGACTGCAAAGACGTGCCTTTCAAAATCATGCGACGCGTGATCGGCCGCGTCTACTGTAGCTTGCCGCTGAGTGATCTGTCGTCGCAGGGCAACCCGACGTCTCTCCACAAGATCTGCACGGTGGTTCGTAAGTTGGGAGAACGCGGCTTCAGCAAGCTGAGCGCTGTTCCATCTAGTTCCGTTGTACGGAATATTCAAGCGGCAGTTGCGAGAGGCGAAAGAGTTGGATGGTCCAATAGATTCACAATACAAGGAGACACTCGTGATGCGCCTCATAGCAGCTGCCGTTGCCATTCTATCTTCCTCCCTCGCGCTCGCACAAACGGGGGGAGAACCAATCAAGATCGCCGCTTCCTTCGACCTGAGCGGACCGGCCGCCAGCTATGGGCAGATGGCCCAGAACGGCGCGCAGTTTGCCGTGGAGGTGTTGAATAAGCGCGGCGGCGTGCTAGGCCACCCCGTAGTCCTCAATATTCAGGATAACGGAACGAACCCTCAGCGCGCGGTAAGCCAGGCGACCGCAATGGTACGCGATGGCGCCGTGTTCCTGATCGCCCCGCAGATTTCGGCAAGCACCCTGGCGGTGAGCAAGACTGTATCGGCGAAAATGAAAGTGCCAATGTGCGTGTCGGTGTCGCGCACCGTTGATACGACGATGAAGGACTTCCAGCCCTACATCTTCTCAGTGGTGCCCAATCAGTACATGGCTCTCCGCGCGGTGGCCATTCGCGTCGCAAAGCAGGGCCACAAGCGCGTCGCCCTCATCAGCAACGATAGCGCCGGCGGACGAAGTTCGGTGGAGCAGTTGATCGGCTTCCTCAAGGAAGAGAATCCGCAAATTCAGGTTGTAGCGGAGGAGTACACGCCCCTTGGGCTGCAGGACTTCACCGCGACGCTGAATAAGGTGGCTGCAGCGAAACCGGACTGGGTGTTCTCCGGCCATTTCGGCTCGGATGTGATAACCCTGTCCAAACAGGGCAAGGCCATGGGGTTTTTCAAGCCGGGGCAGTTCTTCACCTTGTACGACTCGGAGACCCTGAAGTCGCTCGGCGCGGATGCAGTGCTCGGGTCCGAGGGCTACGCGGCGGCGCCGATGAATTACATGACGAAGATGGGCCCGGAATCGCGCGATTTCGTCGAACGCTACAAGGCGCGATATGGCCAATATCCAGGGGACGACGCCAGCATGACTTACGACTGCGTCATGACTTGGGCGCAGGCGACAACTATGGCGAAGTCAACCAAAGCGGATGACGTGATGAAGTCTATCGTCTCAAACGAATTCGACTCCACTCGTGGCAAGTTCCGTTTCGGCAAGATCGATCACATGGGTGAGGTTCCCACTTTCATTGGCAAGGTCGTGGACAGCAAGGAATTTGCCCAACCTGTCCTTGAAGTCGAGGAGGCTATCCCGGGCTCATTGTCACGCGCCCCGGATGCGGTAATCCTGAAATCCCGGCAACAGTAGGAGGTGCCACAACATGAACTGGCAACTGCTAGCCGCGCAGGTGGTAGCGGGCGTCGCCAATGGCGCGCTGTATTTTCTCGTGGCTTCGGGCCTTACGTTGCTGTGGGGCGCACTGGGCGTAGTGAACATGGCTCATGGCTCCTTCTTCATGCTGGCGGCGTTCGGCGCCGCCGCCTGTATCCGCCTCTGGGGCCCGGAATTCGGCTTGCTCGCTGCTCTGGTAATCGTTCCCGCACTGGTGGCGCTGCTCGCTGTCGGCCTGGAGACCACGCTGTTCCGTCGCGTGTACGGCTATGGTCTTTGGGGCCAGTTGTTGCTGACTTTCGGCCTGTTGCTGGTTATCAACAACCTGGTACGTATCGTGTTCGGTGCGCAGGCCCTCTCGATGTCACCCCCACGGCTGCTGTCGGGATCCGTCGAGTTTGCGGGGATCCGCCTGGCGACCTATCAGCTGGCCATGTTGGTCGTGACCGCCGCGGTGGCGTGGTACCTCTGGCAGGTCCTGAACAAGAGCCGCACCGGACGTCTGATCCGGGCCGCCGTTGATGATCCGCAGATGCTGGAGGGAGTCGGGGTGGATGTGCGGCGGCTTCGAACGAAGGTGATGGCGATAGCCGCCTTGCTCGCAGGCATCGCGGGCGTCATCGCGGTGCCCCGCGGCGCGATCAATCTGCAGTTGGATGTACAGATGATCGTGATCGCGTTCGCGGTAATTGTCATTGGCGGTCTCGGCGCGGTCTGGGGCAGCCTCGCGGCAGCCGTCCTGATTGGGGTGGCGGAAACGGTGTCTACCCTATTCATGAAAACCGGCGGCGAGATGGTGATTTTCGCCGTAATGGTTGTCGTGTTGTTGGTGCGGCCGACCGGTTTCCGCACCATTGTTGGCAGGGAGTAAGCCATGGAACGATTCACTCCCGCCCGCTTCTGGACACTTCTTGTAATTTGCGCCGTCCTTGCGCTTGCGCCCCTGATCCTCCCAGCTTCGCTCTTGCCGGAGGCAACTCGCGTGGTGATCCTGGCGGGCACGGCAATGAGCTTGAACGTGCTCGTAGGTTCGACGGGATTGATTTCGTTAGGGCAAGGCATGTTCCTGGGGTTGGGCGCATATATCGTGTCGGTCGGCACTCTGAAATTTGGGTTGGGGTTCTGGTCCGCAGCGGCACTGGCGCTTGGCATCTCTGTCCCGATGTCACTGTTGACCGCCTTAGTCACGCTGCGGGCTCGGCACCTTTTCTTCGGCCTCCTTACGCTCGGGTTAGGGCAGGTTGCATTTGTGTATGTAGCGAGCAGCTACACGCTAACGGGTGGGGACGATGGTCTCATCGGTGTGCCGATACCATCATGGCTGGATGGTGACATCGCGCATCACTATGCGAGCGTCTGCGTCCTGTTGGTGGTCTGCTTACTGCTCCTGCGACTACTGGCCTCGCCCTTCGGCGTAATGCTTGGGGCGGTACGCGACAACAGGGACCGGGTTGCCGCAATCGGCGCCAACCCGAAGCTGTATGAAATCGCAGCCATGGTCATCGCTAGTGTGCTCGGAACGCTGTTCGGGGTGGTCTGGGTGCTCGCTGAAGGAAGCGTGGAGCCGAGCATCGTGTCCTGGATGACGAGTGCCATATTGCTCAACATGGTCGCGATCGGAGGGCGCACCTGGTTCTTCGGACCGTTGCTCGGTGCGGTGTTGTTGGAGGCTTCTCGCGCAGCGGTGCAGGTGCACTCGGCGCACTCCGATCTGGTGGTGGGCGGCGTGGTAATTCTGTGTGCCTTGCTCTGCCCGGAAGGAATCGGATCGCTTTTCAAGAAGATCGTGTGGTCGAGATCACGGCAACCCCTGGCCAAGCCGGATCCGGCGGCAGCACGGCAGCCGCTGGCTGGAGAACAGCGATGAGCGCCGTACTCGAAGCGTCGAACCTGTGCAAGTCCTTCGGCGATTTCACTGCGGTGGACGGGGTTTCGCTGACCGTGCACACGGGGGAAGCGGTCGCCATCATCGGGCCTAACGGGGCGGGAAAAAGCAGCCTCTTCGATCTACTCACCGGGCGCAAGATGCCGGATGCGGGCGAGATACACCTCTTTGGAAAGCCGGTTACCCGGCAACCGCCGTGGCGGCGGGTGAAGCAGGGGCTCGGTCGCTCCTTCCAGCTCAGCAGCTTATTCCCGGCGTACTCCGCGCGTGAGAATGTGCAGGTCGCGCTGATGGCCGCGAACAGCCTGAGTTGGAATGTGTTCCTGCTCGCAACAAAAACGCTGCGTGCGGAAGCCGATGACTTGCTCGATCGTGTCGGGCTGTCGGCAAAGGCACACGTGCGCGCCGGCGAACTGTCGCACGGCGATCTGCGCACCTTGGACCTGGCCGTGGCCTTGGCAACACGGCCCAAAGTCCTGCTGCTGGACGAACCCACCGCAGGAATGGGCCGGGAGGAGTCACGCGAGTGTCTCGCCCAGATCCGCGCAATCACCAGGCGGGAGAAAATTCCGATCGCCTTCGTGGAGCACGACATGGACGTAGTGTTTTCATTTGCCACTCGAGTGATTGTGCTCGTGGCAGGCAAGGTTCTGATTGACGCGCCGCCCGAGCGCGTGCGCGCGGACGAGCGCGTAAAGGAGGCGTATTTTGGCGAAGACTTCTGAGGAGGTCCTGCGCGTTGAAGCGCTGGAAGCGGGATACGGCTCTGTACGGGTAATTCGCAATGCAGCGATCGCCGTGCATGCCGGCGAGGTGGTCGGGTTGCTTGGAAGAAACGGCGCGGGTAAGACGACCTTTATCAACGCGATTGCCGGTCTACTGGCCTGCGCAAGCGGAAGTATCGTGCTCGCAGGAAGGGAGGTGTCTGAGTTGCCGGCGCATCGCCGCGTGGGAGCGGGCGTCACTATCGTCCCTAGCGGTGGGCGGCTGTTCAAGTCGCTGACAGTGGAAGAGAATCTCGCCATCGGCGTGCCGCATCCCGACCTGCAAAAAGTCACCGAGATCTTTGCGCTCTTTCCCGAGCTCTTGCGCCTGCGGTCAAGATATGCCGGCAAGCTGTCCGGCGGCGAGCGCCAGATGGTCGCCATCGGGCGTGCCTTGATGCTCGACCCCAAGCTGCTGCTAATGGATGAGCCGAGCGAAGGCCTGGCACCGATCGTGGTGCTGCGCCTTGCCGAGTCGATCAAAGCCTTGCAGGCCAGAGGCGTTGGCATCCTCGTTGCCGAGCAGAATGTCAAATTCACCGACCTGGTCTGTCAGCGCTGGTACGGAATCGACAAAGGCGCGATCACTGACAGACAACCGACGGCGATGCTGCCCCGCGCCTGATTCCATCTTCACTCGGGTGTGTTAATCAGCCATCACATTGCGGCTGCGACACAAATGCCCCTCGGCAATCATTGTTATGGGGAAACCGATTCAGGCCACCGTGCAACCTCCACATCTCGCTCGCGTCACTGCATTTCGCATGATTCCATTGTTTGAGGCCATCAACGCGAAGCGTGAATCACCGATCAAGATTCGCCAGAACAAGTATCTGCAACGTTGTCGAGCAAGATCATCCGGCGATCAAGCGACGCACTCAGCCCGTGGCTAGCTTCCAGACTCTTCGTTGTGCCCGGCATACTGTCAGAACAAAATGCGTGCTTCCTTCTTATTCGGTTCATGTGTACAGATTCGGGAACTGGCCGCTCGTGCTGATGACCGTCGTCCTCGTCTCGAGGTACGGATCGAGTGCATGGATGCCGTTCTCGCGGCCCCAGCCGCTGACTTTGAATCCCCCGTAGGGCGTCGACCAGCGCAGGAACGAGTACGTATTGACCCACACCATGCCCGCCTCGATACGGTTCGATACGCGATGTGCGCGTCCGACGTCGCGAGTCCACAGACCGGCGGTGAGACCGTATGGCGTGTCGTTCGCAATCGCGACCGCTTCGTCCTCGCCATCGAATGGAATCAGCGACGCAACGGGGCCAAAAATTTCGTCGCGGGCGATTCGCATCCGGTTCGTCACGCCGGCGAACACGGTCGGTTCGACGAAGTACCCGGGCGCAAGGGCTGGCGTAAGGACACGGCTGCCGCCCGTGATCAGCTCGGCGCCGTCCTGCTTGCCGAACTCGATGTACGAGAGAGTCTTCCGGAGCTGCTCTTCATGCGCCTGCGGACCCATATGGTTGGTATCGACCGATGGTAGACCGACACGCACGGACTTTGCACGCGTGCGGAACGCGTCGACAACGCGGTCGTAGATCGGGCGCTCGACGAGTACGCGGGAACCGAGCGCACAACTCTGTCCGGTCAGCCGCCACGCCGATGCTGTCGCGGCATTGATCGCATTGTCGAGATCGGCGTCGGCAAAGATAATATGCGGCGCCTTGCCGCCGAGTTCGAACGTGAAGCGCTTCAGATTCTCGGCGCCGTCGCGCACCATGTGTTTCGCGGTCTGGCTCGCGCCGGTAAAGGAAATCTTGTTGACGTCCGGATGCTTGACGAGATGCGCGCCCGCCGTCCGTCCGAAACCCGGCACGACATTGAACACGCCGGGCGGAATGCCGGCTTCGTGCATCAGACGCGCGAGCTCCAGCGCTGAAACGGGCGTCTGCTCGGCGGGCTTGACCACGACTGCGCAGCCGGCCGCTAACGCCGCGCCGATCTTGAGGCAGGTCGCAAGCAGCGGTGCATTCCAAGGAATGATCGCGCCGACTACGCCGATCGGCACGCGCGTCGTAAACGCATGCACGCTGTCGTCGATCGGGATTGTGGTGCCCTGCGCCTTGTCCGCGAGCGACGCGAACCACTGATACCACTGGACCTGTGCAGTGAGGCTCGCCCGGTGTTCGCGCACCAGATTGCCGTTGTCGCGCGATTCGATGACCGCCAGCTCGGGGATCGCCGCGCTGAAGAGATCGGCGAAGCGGCGCAGCAAGGCCGCTCTTTCGTGACCGGGCATCCGGCGCCACGGGCCGTTGAACGCTTGCCGCGCCGCGGCGACCGCGCGGTCGATGTCCTGCGGGCCGCCCATCGGTGCAATGGCCCACGGCTTGCCAGTGGCGGGATCGATGCTCTCGATGAGTTCACCGTCGAGCGGCTTCACCCATTCGCCGTCGATGTACAGATGTTCGTAGCGCCGCAGCGATGTGTCGCTTGCGGGGGCGAATGATTGGTTCGACATTCGATGCTCCGGGAAAGGTGCTGTTTCGTTCGGAAGATTGCCTTGTGCTTCGGGAGAAGAGCCGCGCAGATCTATTTGCGGGCTTCCTCGACAACCGCCTTCGACGGACGCGTGATGCTAGCGGCCACCACCTCGTCGATATCGAGCACCGGCTGACCGTATTGGGCGCTCTTGACCATTTTGCCGATGTAGACCGGCACTTCGGCTTCGTGATCGTACTGACCGAAGCGGACCTTCCCGCGCAGCAAGTCGAAGGCGTTCGTTTCGATCGCCCGCATGACCGCATCGGATTGCGTCGATTTCGCGGTAGTGACTGCCTGCGCCCAAGTCATCACGCAGTCATAGCCGACGCTTGCCCAATCCGACGGATAGTTGCCCGTGTGGGCTTTGAACTGCGAGACGAAATCCTTCGCATGCGGCGTTTTCTCCAGATAGTTGAATGGCGCGTATTGATAGGCTTCTGTGCCGAGCGGCGCGTCGTCGCCGAGGATCTTCAGTGTGTTCGCATCGACCACCGTCATGAAGTGATTGTTGATCTGCTTGAAGAAGCCCAGTGCGTTGGCCTGTTTCGAAAACGTGACGAGGTCCGCGCCGTAGATCTGGGCCCACACATAGTCGGGCTTCGCCGCGAGGATCTTGTTGATGCTCGCGGTGTAGTCGATTGCGCCGAGTTTCGGATATTCCTCGACGACGATCTGTGCCTGCGGGTTCATCTCTTTGAGGAACGCCTTGAACCGTGTAGCGGCCGAACGTCCGCCCGCGTAGTCGGGCACGAGCAGCGCGTAGCGCTTGTACGACTGTTTCGCGAGCCGCGTGGTGACGGCGCGCATCAGCATGTAGGTCGTTGGCGCCATCGAAAAGACGTAGGGCTGATAGTCCTTCATCGTGATCTCCTCGGCGGCCGAGATGGCGACACACATCGGCACCTTCAGCTTCCCGGAGACCATTTTGCTGACGGCGATAGTGCTGCCCGAGCTGGTCGGAGAGAGCAATAGAGACGCGCCCGGCTGGACGAGCGCGCTGGCCTGGTTAATTGCACGTTGCGGATTGGTGCCGTTGTCCTGCTTGTCGAACGTGACCGGTCGTCCGAGTACCCCACCATGTTTGTTCAGACTGTCGATCGCGAACTGAATCCCGGCAAGCGACTGTTCGCCGAGGTCGGAAGCAGGCCCACTGAGATCGAGCGAGCCGACGATTCTTATCGGCATCGCGTCTTGCGCACATGACATGGTGCTCGACAGGGCGAGCAGGAGGCCGGCAAGTGATATGCCGGCGCAGGGAAATGAAAGTCGCTTCATTGCGATGTCTCCTCGTGTTGGTTTGTGATCTGTTGTAAGTCCGTTAGATGCGCGAGGACAATCTCGGTGAATCGATCGTTCCACGCCTTGAAATTGAAGCAATACGGTCTGCCGCAGACGTACGCTCACCTCGGGTCACAAACCTAACAACTGATAGATTGAAATACGATTCAACGCATCGATCCGTGCGGGAAACCGGGGCGGCATACCCAGACACATGCTTCACTCGCACCGACGCCGAAGCGAGCGACGAACAGTCCGAATAGGTATCGGCGCGTCCGCAGAGTGCGGTGAAGAGGCTCCGCAGGCAGATGGCAACCACCAGAATATTGCGTCGATCGAAGACATCGACCAGTCGGCCGAAAACGGGCGCCGCCAGAAGATTGGCGGAGAAGAATGCGATGCCCTGGATCAGACTCAACTGGGGTGTCGGAGATCGGCAGCGAATGCCGGATCGCATCGACCAGAAGACTAAGCAGTTGACGATCGATGTAGGCGAGCGAATACGAGAAAGTGAGAAGCGCGAGCACATACGATGAGCTGCTGCGGTCAATCTATATCAGCCGGGCTATCTGAATTTAAATAAGAAATCGAATCAAAGGCGAGCTGAAAACCATGACGCGGGCATATGAATGATCGAATCCTGCGACGCGACGGATATCCACTCACGCCGCAGGCTGCAGCAGTAAATTCTCCAGTTGTGGGTCACGCTGACTCGACCAACGCGGCCAGACCCTGACCACCGCCGATGCACATCGTCTCGAGACCGTAACGTGCTCCGCGCCGCTTCAACTCATACAGCAACGTCGCCATCATCCGCACACCCGTTGCGCCGATCGGATGGCCGAGCGAAATACCCGAGCCGTTCACGTTCAGGCGTTCGCGGTCGTCCCAATTCCAGCCCTTCAGCACAGCGAGCGCTTGCGCAGCGAACGCTTCGTTCAGTTCAACGAGATCGACGCGATCGAACGAAAAGCCGGTGCGGGCGAACAGGCGTTCGACGGCAGGAACCGGGCCGATGCCCATCTTCGACGGCTCGCACCCGGCGGCCGCCCATCCGACGAGATAACCGAGCGGCGCCAACTCGAGTTCGTCCAGCTTGTCCTCCGCGACGATCAGGCAAGCCGCGGCGGCGTCGTTTTGCTGGCTCGCGTTACCCGCCGTCGTGATGCCGTCCTTCATGAGCGGCTTGAGCTTGGCAAGCGTATCTGACGTCGTATCGGGGCGAATGCCTTCATCGCGCGAGAACATTACCGGTTCCCCCTTTTTCTGGGGAACGGCGATCGGCACGACTTCGTCATTGAACTTGCCCGTTTCCCATGCGGCGGCGGCGCGCTCGTGACTACGAGCGGCAAAGCTGTCGGCCTCGGCACGCGAGATACCGTATTCACGCGCGAGGTTCTCCGCCGTTTCGACCATGCCCGAGATATAGCCGAAACGTTCCTCCGGCTGCGAGCGTTCGCGGCCGCGTTCGAGGCGGTCGTGAAAGCGCGCCGAACCGGAGCGCTTGCCCCAGCGCATGTCGGTCGTGTAGTACTCAATGTTGCTCATGCTTTCGACGCCGCCGGCCAGCACCACATCCGCCGCGCCGCTCTGAACCATCATCGCAGCGGTGGCGATGGCCTGCAACCCGCCGCCGCAACGACGATCGAGCTGCATTCCAGGCACGCTGATCGGCAGGCCTGCGTTCAGCGCCGCCCATCGACCGATGCAGGGCGTTTCGCTGTTTGCATACGATTGCGCGAACACGACATCGTCGATACGCGACGGATCTATTTTCGTGCGCGCGAGTGTGGCCTTGATGACCGCATCCGTCAGGCCTTCTACCGGGATGTTGCGCAGGGATCCGCCGAACGTACCCACCGGGGTTCGAACGGGTGCAACAATGGCTGCTCGTCTCATGAAAATGTCCTTCTGCGTTGTAGGTGGCATGCGTGCGATTGGATATGGCGAGGCATGTCGAATGTTTGTTCACATTGCGGGGCGTGCTAACTGAGCGTCAACGCGGGCCCAGAAAGATTTCCGTACTTCGATACGACGACGGTCCCGAGGACGGTGAAACCGGAAGCAAACATACGGCTCGTGCAGGTACGGAGCGCATTTTTGCGCAGGCTCGCGTCATTCCGTTGCACGGAACACGCCGATTCGCCGCGTTGACTTGGCAACGCGGGCGGATCACGATGGACAAGACAATGATCAGGCCGATTCCCGGCTTTACCTTACCCGCCTGGAACTTCAATGAGTGAACATAGGATGAATGTGTGGAGACCAACGGCCGACGATATCGCAACGTCGAATGTCACTGCACTGATCGAGCGTCTAGGACTCGAGGACTACGACGAACTGTTGGCCTTCTCGAACGCCCAACCCGAACACTATTGGCGAACCGTCGTCGATTTCTGTGGGATCGTATGGGACGTCGATTACCACACGTATGCCGATCTCTCCGCGGGCAAGGAGTTTCCGAAGTGGTTCCGCGGCGGACAACTGAACTGGGTCAAGACTGCCCTGAAGTGGGCGGACGATCCGGCCACCGTGCAACAGGACGCAGTCGTCGCCGAGCGGGAAGACGGCTCGATTCAGCGCGTGACCTACGGTGAGTTGGCGCAGCGAGTCGCGTCGTTCGCGGCAGGCCTGAAGGCGCAAGGCGTGAAACGTGGCGATCGCATTGGCTTGCTGATGGAGAACGGCGTCGAGGCGACTGTTACGTTGCTGGGCATTGCGTGGGTTGGCGCGGTTGCGGTGCCGCTCTTCAGCGGGTTTGGCGTCGACGCGATCGTGTCGCGGCTGTCGTCATGTTCCGCACGCTTATTGATCGCAACAACGGGCTTCTCGCGTCGCGGCAAGTGGGTCGATACGCGCAAGCTGGTCGACGAAGCGTTGACGCGCTTGCCGGATATCGACACTGTTATCTGGAAACGCGCGGCAGAGCCGATCCATTTCGACGCAAAGGTGCTCGACTGGCGCGCGGTCGCCGACGCACAGCCGGACCCGGCGGCCGAGCGGATGTCGCCTGAAGACCCGTTCATGGTGATCTACACGTCCGGAACGACGGGCAAGCCCAAAGGGGCGGTGCATACGCACGGCGGCTTCCCGCTGAAGATCGCGCACGACTCGGCCGTGCATTTCAACGTCAAGCAGGGCGACGTGTTTTGCTGGCCCGCCGACATGGGCTGGATTGCCGGCTCGCTTGTGATGTCGAGCGCGTTGCTGCGCGGTGCGACACTAGTCTGCTATGACGGCGCACCCGACTTTCCGGACTGGTCGCGTATGTCGCGTCTGATCGAGCGTCATCGCATTACGCATTTCGGTTCGGCGCCAACATTGATCCGCGGTCTCGCGGCCAACGCCGGGATCGCCATGCAAGGCGATGTGTCTACAGTGCAGTTGCTGATCACCGCCGGTGAGGGCATCGATCCGGAGCATTTCGTCTGGTTTCAGGAAGCGTTCGGCTCGGGGCGCCGCCCCGTCATCAACTACACGGGCGGCACTGAAGTATCGGGCGCGTTGCTGTCGAGCGTTGTCGTCAGACCGATCGTGCCGAGCGGATTCAACACGGCGTCTCCATCGGTGGAGGTCGACGTCGTCGGGCCGACCGGCGAATCGCTGGTCGACCGCATCGGCGAGTTGTCGGTGCATGCACCGTTCGTCGGCATGACGCAATCGTTCTGGCAGGACAACGAGCGCTACCTCGATTCTTACTGGCGAACGATTCCAGGCATCTGGGTGCACGGCGATCTGGCGATGCACCGCGAAGACGGACACTGGTTCATGCTCGGCCGATCCGATGACACGATCAAACTGGCCGGCAAGCGAGTCGGCCCGGCCGAGATCGAAGAGGTGCTGCTTGAACTGCCAGAGATCGCCGAAGCAGCGGCGATCGGCGTCGACGATGCCGTCAAGGGGCAGAAGCTCGTCGTGTTCGTCATCCAGACGGCGGGATCGCACGTGTCACCGGTTGAACTTGAACAAAGTCTCGCCAAGCATGTCGACGGCAGGCTTGGGCGGCCGTTCCGTCCATCCGCGGTGCATGTGGTCGCGCAACTGCCGAAGACGCGCAGTTCGAAGATCATGCGGCGCGTGATTCGCAGCGTTTATGCGGGACAGCCTCCGGGAGACTTGTCGTCGCTCGATAACCCGGGTGCGCTGGATGACATTCGTCGTGCCGCGGGGCGTTGAGTTGCGTTGGGCGCTGCGCTGATCGCGGTGCTCGGGCCGGCAGCGGCAGCGCTTGCTGTTGCCGATCTGGTTGAGGAAAGGGCAGCGCGGGGCCGGTAGCGTTGCTGTTCGTATCAGAAGCGCGTCGTTCCTTGGGCCGCCACGGACCTATGCAGCGAAGCCGGGCACGTTGTTAAGGTTGACCCGAAAGCGAGGCAACCGGAACATTGCGTGCGAGGAATTGAACGGCCGCCTTTCCGAATACGTCGTTGCGGTCTCCTGCCACCATATGTCCGGCTTCCGCGACGTTCACGTATTCCGAGTGCGGGCAGAGTTCGAGGAATTCGCGCACGCCCGCTTCACTGACGACATCGGAACTGCCGCCGCGCACCAGCAACGTTGGCAGCGTCAGTTGGCGCGCGCAAGCCGCCAACCGCTCGTGACGCGTGCGCAGATCGATGGTGCCGGCGAGGAATCTCGGATCCCAATGCCACCGGTAACGTCCGTCGTCACAGAAGCGGACGTTTTTGGACAGGCCATCGAGATTGCGCGGGCGCGCTTGAGTCGGGCGATATTGACCGATCGCGTCGGCGACTTCCTCGAGCGAGCCGAATCCGTCGGGACTTTGCTGCATGAACGTGTGAATTCGGGCGACGCCGGCGGGCTCGGTATAAGGCACGATATCGACGAGGATCAACGCGCTGGTGTCGATCTGGCGCTCTCCGGTTGCAACGAGGCTAGTGCCGCCGCCCAGCGAGGCGCCGACGAGCACGGGGCGTCTTGCGCCGAGCGCCGCTACGACACACGTGAGATCGCGCACCAGTGCGTCCTGGCTGTAGTCGCCGTCGCGAGCCCAGTCGGAATCCCCGTGCCCGCGGGCATCGTAGGCTACGGCACAATAGCCGGTCTTGCCGAGCAATTCGCCGGTTCCGCCCCACGCGTGGCGGGTTTGGCCGCCACCATGCAGCAAGACGACGAGTGGGCCGTCGGCATGACCCCACGTGTCGCCCGCGAGCCGGACGCCACCGGAACCTTTCCATATGTGCATCGGCTCCGGGGTGCCGGGAAGGCGGTTTCCTGCTTTCATCGTGATCCTCATGGTTGGGTGGGTACGGCATGTGGCTAGCGTGCGGCGGCCGGACGTCTTGCTGAACGGCGCGAACGGACAGGCTGCTGGCCTGCGAACGAAGATGCCGAGACGGGCGGCATTCTCCGCGCCCTCGTCAAACTTCGCCGGTGGCAGCAAATGTGTCAACTTAGACGATCGCGCTGTTCCGTACTTTGATGGACCGAGGGCGGTCGTTGATCGAGTATCGAGCTGGGTTCCGGCGGATCGCAGTTACCGGCCGCGCGGCACGAGCCTTTCGCTGGACACGTCCCGGGCGCTCAGGTAGTTTCTCCGCACTTCGTAGACTCCCGTCTTAGGCGGCACCCACGAGATCGAAACAGCGGTCGATACGTATCGGTGACCGCGCTGCTGCAACACCACGACAGGTCTCGCTCGGGACCTTCGGAAGCCTCGCCACGTGACGGAGTGCGAGGCGAATTCATCGCAGGGAAAAGGATCAATGGACACGCTACACATGATGCGGATATTTGTTCGCATCGCAGAAGAGGGCAGCTTCACGGAGGCAGCTCAACGTCTGAATATCACCAACGCCAATGCGTCGCGGTCGATCGCGCAACTGGAGGCGCATCTGCGCACGCGCTTGCTCAACCGCAGCACGCGCCGCGTCGCGCTCACCGAGGCGGGGCAGCGCTATCTGGAACGATGCGAGCGAATTCTCGCCTATGTCGAGGAGGCCGAGGCCGAAGCCGCGGATGCGCATGCCCGGCCTTCCGGAAAGTTGCACGTGCATGCGACGTCGAGTTTCGGCCAGACGTACGTGTTACCCGCGGTTTTGCGCTATCGGGAACAGAATCCAGCGGTATCGGTCGAGTTGACGTTATCGCAGCACGTGCCGGACCTCCTGGACGAGGGCTATGACGTCTCGCTTCAATTGAGCATGACGGATTTGCCCGACTCGGGGTTTGTATCGCATCGACTCGGCGACTTGCCCAGCGTGCTCTGCGCCGCGCCGGCCTATCTGAGCAAACATGGCACGCCGCACTCGGTGGAGGAGCTTCGCGGGCACGCTTGTCTGCAGATCGTCGCATCCGTGTTTCCGCGTGATCGCTGGCATTTGGAGGGACCCAATGGCCGGGAAACGTTTGAATTTCCGCCGGCAGATTTTCAGGTGAACGCGATCGATGCTCTGAGTGTTGCGCTGAGGGCGGGCGTCGGCATCGGCTCGCTTCCTATGGCGACGGCGATGCCGGCGCTGCGCAGTGGTGCGCTGGTTCGCGTGCTGCCCGACTATCAGTTGCAGAATCTGACCGCGTACGTCCTGTATGCGTCGCGCCAGTACCTCGACGCGAAGATCGGGACATTCGTCCATTTCCTCCGGGAAGCCGTTCCGCAGGCGCTCGCGGCCGACAAGACGGCATTGTGCATGTACGGCAAGCAATAGTCCGATGCATCGGCAGGGCGGTCGTTCTAGGGGCGCGGCTGTCGCCTCCGCGGTCGGCGATTTCGACAACTGGGTTGCATGGCAAAAGTAAGATATAGGCGGCGCTGTTCGACGACCTGCTCACAAGGATTCTTGCGGGGAGATGGCGATATTGCGCAGTGCAGGGTGTTCGTTCTCAGCCGCATCAATTCCGGTTAGACTTGGTTCAATCGGAAGAAGGGCACATTGGAAAGCGTCGCGGATCAGCTTTGCACGATGTTCTTCGAGGGCGTGAAGCCTGCTACCAAGCCACGGCGGACCGCGCGCAAGATAGAGGGTCGCCGCTTCGTCGTGAACCCGTGGCGCCGGCGGCTCTGCGGCGCGCCGGAAGCATTCTCCAGCGGCGGCTTCAACTATATGCAACCGCGCGGCGCGTCGCCGACTGATCGGCGCGCGCCTGGCGAACGAGAAAACGAAGTACCGTTTCGCCAAATACGTCGTTGCGCTCACATGCAACCATGTGACCGGCATCCTGCACATCGGCCGATTCCGCATGTGGGCACAAACGCAGAAACTCCTCCACTCCTGCCTCACTGACGATCTCTGAGCTTTCGCCGCGCAGCAGAAGTGTTGGCAGCTTCAGCTTGCGCGCGCTCGCCGAAAATCGTGAATGACGGCGCGGGAGATCGCGTGGCCACGCAAGGAAGCGAGGATCCCAATGCCAGCGATATTTGCCGTCGTCTCCGAAGCGCACGCTTCGGGTCAGGCCTTCCGGATTTGGCGATTGCAGTTGCTGCGGATGGAACTGCCGGATCACGTCAGCAATTTCGTCGAGCGACCGAAACCCGCCGGGCTTTTGTCGCATGAACGATTGGAGACGCGATACGCCCGCAGGCTCGGTATGAGGCGCGATATTGACGAGAACCAGCGCCTGGGCGTTCAGATAGTTTTCTCCCACCGCGAGGAGACCGGCTGCGCCGCCCAACCCGGCGCCGACGATCATGGGCCGCCGCTCGCCTAACGTCGAGGCGACGCATTCGAGATCGCGGACCATAGCGCCCAGGCTGTAGTGGCCGATGGGAGACCAGTCGGAGTCGCCGTGGCCCCTGGCATCGAATGCCACGGCGAAAAAACCTGCGTCACCGAGTGCTCTTCCTGTTCCACTCCAGCTGTGACGGGTTTGGCCGCTGCCGTGCAGGAGGATGACAGGGGTACCGTCCGGGTCGCCCCACGAGTCGCCAGCGAGGCGAATGCCGTCCGCGCTTCTCCATACATGCATGGGGGCGGGCGCGGCCGGCAGGCATGTGCCCACTTCCGTCGAAGTCTTCATGGTCGAATTGCTCTCAGGTTGCGCGGCGTGTGCGTGCATGCTTTGCGCACGAGTCGACACGTATAGCCGTAACTTCAACGCGGAGCGTCACGGCGTCAATCCCAGTCGCGTAGGTGTTCCGTACTCTGGTCGGTCGTTCCGACGTAGAAACGGGAACAGGACCGGCAGCATTTAGCGAGTAATAGATCCGCGGAGCGCGAAGGGCTTCGAAGCGCTTGCTGTCGCAGCGTGTTATCGCGGAGTAGCCGAACTTCGATGCGATGGCACTGCGTGATCATCTTGTGCCATCGCACGGAGAATATGCCTCATCAGTTTTCCGCTGGCAGTCGTTGGTATTTCCGGAATGACGATGATCCGTGAGGGCCGCTTGTATGGCGACAGCCGCGCGGCCAGGTGCCGATTCAATGCGTCGACGTCGGCCGTTGCTCCGGCTTCGAACTCGACGAAGGCGATCACCTCCTCATTGCTGTCTTCTGTGCGTCGGCCGACCACGGCGGATTGCCTGACCCCATCGAATGAATTGATCACCGTTTCCACTTCGACCGGATAGACGTTGAACCCTGAACGGATAATCAGGTCCTTCGACCGCCCGACGATGAACAATGCACCGTCGGCATCGATCGTGCCGATGTCGCCGGTATCGAGCCAACCGTCTGGGTCCAGCACTTCGGCGGTCGCATGCGGCGCGCGGTAGTAACCTCGCATGACGCCGGGACCGCGCACCCACAACTCGCCCGGCGTTCCGCGCGGGACAAGGTTGCGGTTTTCGTCCAACACGCGCAACTCGGCACCCTCAACTATTTCGCCTGCAGAACAGTCTTGCCGCGGCCGTTCGATACGCGTCACCGCCAGTGATCCCGCGTATTCGGTCATGCCATATCCGTGGTGCAGAGGTTGCCCGAAACGCGCTTCGACTTCGCGCTTGAGCGTCAGGTCGAGCAGGCTGCCGCCGGTGTAGAGGTAACGGAGCTTCGACGCGCCCACCGTCCGTCCGGACTCCCGCAAATAGCTGACGACGCGTGTGAACATCGTCGGCACGCCCTGCAGAATTGAGATCGCGCCGCTTTCGATCGCTTCGATCACGTCTCCTGGATCGAAACGCGCGCATAAGTGCAGGCTTGCCCCGCCGTATAACGTGGCGAGAAGCAAGGTGCCGATGCCGAATATGTGAGACATCGGCAGCACCGCGTACGCGCAGTCGCCTGGTTTTAAGTCACGTGAGATCGCGGAAACTCGCGCGAAGTGCAACAAGCCGCGATGCGTGACCATGACGCCTTTGGGCTGGCCCGTGGTCCCCGACGTATAGATCAGGATGGCCACCTCGCGCGCCGTCGTCCCGCTCTCGGGGCGAGCATTTGAATCCGCATCGCTGCACAAGACGGCGCCGATGCCGTCCGCTACAGTTATGCGAGCGCCAAGCCGTTCGCCGTGACGCAACGCGTCCGGCGAAACATCGTGCGTGAACAACACCAGCCGCGGCTCGCAATGCGCACAAATCGCGGAAAGCTCTCGCTCCGACAGACGTGCATTGACCACGACCGGCCAAGCCCCAATTTCCGACAACGAGAACAGCATGACGATTAGCGCCGTGCAGTTCTCACCGACGATCACGACGCGGTCGCCGGGCATTGCGCCCCGGCTTTCGAAAAATGCGCGGGCCTTTTGGATGCGCGCCCACAGTTCTCCGAACGTCGTGCGTTGCTCGCCATCGACGATGGCAACGAGATCTGGCGCGCGCGACGCCCAAAAGCACGGAATCCCGCTGATCCGTGCGAGTTTATCTGGAACCGTCATCGAGTTCTCCTGATCATGTGCGCTTTCCAGCCGGTCGCGGCTTCGTGCGTGCCGAAGGGTCCGGTTTCGTCCAGCCGTCCCACTTCGGTTCTATGTCGACCCCGGGCCGGCAGTTCAGTCGTCGCGCAGCGGTAATGCCTCGGCGGGATTGATCAGGCGATCGATCGCCTGGCTGTCGAGATGCGCAAGCGAATAAGGAAGTGACAGCAGTCCGAAAAGATAACAGGACCGTTGCACCCCGGCCGGCATGTGACCTGCTGATGCAGCCGCCGCGAGGCTCTCACGGAACGTCCCACCAAATCGTTCGAGAGGAATGGCACGACCCGCACGCTCTTCAATCACCAAGCCTGCGGTCCGCGTACGCGAATCTCCGTCGCACGTCTCGTTGCACAGTAATAGCCATCGAAGCGAGATGAGGCAGGCCGCGATCATCCGGTCCTCCGTTCGCACGCATGCGCGCGGCTTATATTGGCCTCCAGCGCACGCATGATCGACGCAACGTCGCCGATGTCCTCAAGATTGAAGACGGCGTCGATCACATGGTCGATGCAGTCGGCTGACATCACGTCTGCAGTGTTTCGGTGGAACTTGGCGGCGAGGTGGTCGTTGGTCATCAGGCTCGCGCAATCGGCCGACGGGCCTGTCGGGGAATGTTCGGTAGGCGGCGGGAAAGTACGACGTGCCGCAGAACTGAATGCGGGCAGATCGGGCGTGCATGCGTCGGCATCCGTGAAGCATGTGCCGGCGTAGGTCGCGCGACCGAAATGCATCTTTTATCTACGTACCAGCTAAGAGATGTTAGTTTTATTGATCGACAGGCGAATCGCCATGGGTGTTAATCCTTACACGTTGCGCGCAGATGAGTCAGCGTGGCAAATAGCTCTTTATCGACACGTACCCAATCCTAAATCGAAGTACGGAATCAAATCGCCCGAAGCGAACCGGAATGAAATATCGGTGTTCCAATTCGGCAGATGCGGGGCTAACGCTCGGGGCGCTGCGTCGCACACTGGCTAAAGCTACCCGCCGTTAGCAGGGTTGATTTTCGTTGTCACGGGCCCGTTTCGTCGTTCGGGTTCCACCTATCAGGAGCAGACATGCGTGGCGTCGTGTTCAAAGGAGACCGCAAGCTGGAACTCATGCAATTTCCCGACCCGACCCCGGGGCCGGGCGAAGCCGTGATCGAGATGAAGGCTTCGGGCATGTGCGGCAGCGATTTGCATTTCTATCGGAACGATCCGGCTGAGGTCATCCGGTCGTTGGGTTTCAGGGACCTGGCTTCACGCGGCATCGACGAGCGTGCGCCGGTCATCGGCGGTCATGAGCCCTGCGGGGTGATCGCCGCCGTCGGCGCGGGCGTGGACCCGGGCCTCTTCAAGATCGGCGATCGCGTGATGGTGTTTCACTATGAAGGCTGCAAGCACTGCGATTCGTGCCGCACGGGCTGGACTCAGTTATGCGATCACGGTGCCACAATTCACGGCTTGATCGCGCACGGCGGCCATGCCGACTACATGAAAGTGCCTGTTTCGTCGCTCGTCCATTTGCCACAGGAGATGTCGTTCGCGGGCGGCGCGGCCGTGTCGTGCGGAACCGGCACCGCCTTTGGCGCGCTGCTGCGTCTCGACATCAGCGCGCGCGACACGCTGGCGGTGTTCGGGCTCGGTCCCGTCGGCCTCTCTGCCGCGCAACTCGCCGCGGCGATGGGCGTCGAGGTGATCGGCGTCGACATCTCGGCTGAGCGTGTCAGCCGGGCCAGGGAGTTCGGCGTCGCCCACGCCGTCGACGGCAGTCAGGTCGACGCCGTGGCGGAGATTCTCCAGCTCACCGGCGGCAAAGGCGTGACCTGCGCGATCGATTGCGCCGGCGGGGAAGTGCCGCGGCAGCAGGCCGTGCGCTCGACCCGGCCATGGGGAAAAATAGCGCTGGTGGCTGTCGGCGGCAATCTCACCGTCGACGCGATGAAGGACCTGATCGGCAAGCAGCGTACCGTGATCGGGTCCTACACGTTTTCGGAGGTCGCTATGAAGGATTGCGCCCACTTCATCGCCGATCACGGCGTCGACGTGGACAAGTTGTTCACTGACCACTGGAGGCTCGAGCAGGCGGAGGAAGCGTATCGCATCTTCGACGGCCAGGCGGGGGGCAAGGCCGTATTCGTCTTTTGAAGCACGCGCCGTGCGAGAAACCAGGGTGTCACATGCTGCGCGTCCAATATCAACTGGACGCCTGTCACCAATAACTTCCATCGAGAGGACCGTTTGACTACGAACCAGCCCGACACCAGATCGCCGGCCAATTGCCCGCCTTTGGAGCACGCGGTGGTCCGCCTTGTCCAGGAGTTGAAGTTCGACCACCTGAACGATGCGGCGCACGCCGGAGTAAGCCGGCTCATGCGCGACCAGCTCGCGCTGCAGATCGGCACCTCGCGAATGCCTTGGTCCCAAAAGGTGCTGGCGTTCGCAGGCGCTCAACAGCGCCCCGGGCGCAGCCGCGTGTCCGCTAGCGCGCTCGCGTTGAGCGCCGCGGATGCCGCATTCGTCAACGCCGCGTTTGGCCACGGCTTCGAGTATGACGACGCGCACGGGCCCAGCGCCAGCCATCCAGGCAGTTGCGTGGTT
The DNA here is from genome assembly GCF_050436345.1 of Paraburkholderia sp. WC7.3g. Classification (NCBI taxonomy): domain Bacteria; kingdom Pseudomonadati; phylum Pseudomonadota; class Betaproteobacteria; order Burkholderiales; family Burkholderiaceae; genus Paraburkholderia; species Paraburkholderia sp. WC7.3g. The sequence goes on along the minus strand of NZ_JBNDMA010000002.1, from coordinate 2,883,176 downwards.
GCTGCAGCACTCGCGATTGGCGAAGAGCTGGGGTCTAATATCGAAGAGGTCATCACGGCAATCGTTGCTGGTTACGAGGTATACACTCGCATCGGCGTGCTGGCGGCACCCGACTTGCTCAAGCGCGGCTTCCATCCGCACGCGGTGCTGTCCAATTTTGGCGCCGCGGCGGTGGCGGCCAAGCTGCGCAAGTTCGATGCGGAGACGACGTTGCATGCGCTTTCCATCGCGCTGAGCCATGCGTCCGGCACCACCGAGTACACGTCCACTGGAGGCTCGATCAAGCGTGTGCATGCCGGTATTGGCACGCGCAGTGGCATGGTGGCCGCCGACATGGCGCATTCCGGCATTACCGGGCCTCGATCGTTCCTGAGCGGCAATAAGGGGCTATTTCGCACCTTCCTGCAGCGCGGTCCTGGCGAGCAGGCCGAGGAGCAGTTCTCGCTGGATCGACCATTCGAGATTGGCACCGTCTGGCTCAAGGCGTATTGCGCCTGCTACTGCACTCACGCGTACATCGATGCGATCCGGCCGTTCGCTGACCGTTTCGCCGACATCTCGGGCGTGGAGGCCCGCATCCACCCGGCGTTCAACGTGGTTGTTGGCACCGCCAATGCGAACGCATACGAGCCGCAGAACATCGAGCATGTGCAGTTCAGCCTGCCTGTGCAAATGGCGTTCGCGATGCTCGGCAAGGGCAACGGTTACCGGGTGCACCGCGACTATCTGAATGGCAAGATCGATATGAGCCCTGTGATGGCTGCGGCACGCGGTATCAAGATTACTGAAGCCCCTGAACTCGAGCAGCAGTACCCGGGCAAGTTCGTGGCTGAAGTGACTGTCACGTTTCGCGACGGAAAGTCGGAGCACGTATTCGTGGAGGACCCGATCGGCACGCTCGTCAATCCGATGTCCGAGCAGCAACAGGATGCGAAGTTCATGGAACTGACCACTGATGTGCTCGGTGACGCTCGGGCAAAGGCGCTGCTGACCACCCTCAAGGAGATGGACCCTCGCACGAAGGCTGCCGACCTGATGGCGATGTGCGCCGCGTGATGCATCTCGGCAAAGGGAGTTCGTCCGTCTGATACGTCTAAGGCTCGTCACGACTTGATATGTATCATGTCTAAAGCGAGTCCACACTGCTTGTTCCACTGATTTTACGCCGCGGGGCTTTCTAATGCGTGCCCGGGATGACCGTCACAGAGGGGCGGGTTGATCTCCGGATCAGGCGCGCACGTGCGAGCCACTCTAGTCTGGCAACTGCGGGTTAAAGGTGAATTCCGCAGATGTCAGGCTGGACGCGTCGAGCGCGGCGATGAACTGTTCTACAGCGCGGATTTCGTCGATGTCCGGGTTGAGTACCCGAGCTTCTTGCTCAAATAGTCGACGAACGGCTTCTCGCCTCTACGAGAGGGCTATCTTGGCGCTGCGACATGACGTGCGTAGTGTGAATTGCTGACTGGCTTTCCCGCCGGCGCTCCGCTTTCAGGTGCGAGATGTATTCCCCGCTATCCAGCGGGCCGTTTGCGGAGCGCTAGGAAAAAGGCGAATTGCGCAGTCGCTGTCGCGATGACAAGGACCAGTAACGCTGAGAACGCGGGGCTCGGGCCGAGTGCTGCAAGAGTCGTACACGCTGCGCCGACGGCGTATTGGATGCACCCGCACAATCCTGCCGCCGAACCGATCGACTGATCATTGACGCTGAGAGCATTCGCAAGCGCGACGGGATTCACCATGCCGGAGCCACAGGTGAAGAGAATCATGCCACAAACCACCGTATGCACATCGAGCTGGCCGAGCAGCAGGATGCAAAGGAGCGTGAAGGCGCAGACAAAACTGATGGTACAACCTACCCGCATCAAGGACTCGGGGGATACGCGGTGTACCAGCTTGGCTGTAATGCCGTTGCCAATCGCCATGCCGGCGATCATGAGCCCCATGTAGATGCCGACGAGATGCAAAGGTAGGTGCAATTCGTTGACAAGAATGAAGGGCGCTGCCGATAGAAACGCATAGATCGAAAACGTCGCGAGGCCGTTGCCAACGGCGAACCCCAGAAATTGGGCGGACCCAAGCAGTGCGCGGTAATCGGCCACAAGATTCAGGACATCCCTCCGGCGCGCTGCGTGTCGCGTTTCGGGCAATAGTTTCCACGCCACCCCAAGTGTGAAGGCCCCGACGAGGGACAGCAGGGCGAACATGATGCGCCATCCCCACGCCCCCGCGACGAAACCCCCGACCATCGGAGCGAAACCGGGGCTCATGACGACCAGGAGATTGAGCAGCGCGAGTTGCGAGACTGACGAACTGGGATCTGAGGTATCGCGGACGATCGCGCGGCCCAGCGCCACTCCGGCGCAGCTGCCGAGGGCTTGTACGAGGCGCCCGAAAAGCAGGCACGGGAGATTAGGGGCGAGCGCGATGATCAGTCCGCCGACGACGTACACGATGAGCCCGATCATCAGCAGCGGACGGCGGCCAAACGAATCCGATAGCGGACCATATATGAGCTGGCCTGCGGCCAGCCCGATGATATAGATGCTGATAGCCATCTGCATCTGGCCCGCTTGCGCGTGAAGCGATTGGGCGGCATCGGGCAGCGCCGGCACGAACATGTGCATGGCCATCGTTCCACCCAACGCGATCAGCGCCAGCACCCAGAAAGGCGGCGCTGCACGCGGAATCGAATCGACGCACTCAGAACTCATTGTAATCCTTTCTCGTTGCAAGGCGGCTTCCGCTGTTTGATAGCAAGCCACCGGTGAGAATCGCGGTGCGAGGTCCCCAAGTCAACGGCGTGGTGCAGGCTGTTCCGTACTTTGCAGCTATAGGCTCCAAAACGACACTCCTTCTCCGGTTCCGGTGCCCGCGCCGATCGTGCGAGGAGATAGTGGCGTCGTCATTCTCAAGGTGGTTCCGGATGCCGAAGCGCATGCGTTTTCGTCTGATCGATGATGTCGACTGTGGCATCCACGACTATCCAGCGACAGCACAAGCTTGCTCGACTGGTTCGGTCAAGACAAAAAAAGCGCAGGGAGCGCCAGCAATGCGTCTGAGCGAATCACGGGGAAGGTCGACGACGTACGCTCCCGGGACGACACCATCGAAGGTGGCGACGTGGCCGTACTTGCGCAGCGGCGAGTGCATGAAGACATGCATGCTCGCCATACGCTTGACCACCCCGATTTCCCGATCTCCGACGAATAAGCCGCATCAACACGGAGCTAACCTAAACGGAGCGGGAAGGACATGAAGAATCAGATCAAAACTTGTGTCTAATGGCGATTCGTACTGCAACCTGATGATTTGACGTCGACGGCGTCAACTGGTTGATTGACGCGACCGCTTCCTTACCCGATGAGTCTGTACCGCTGGCCTTTTGGTAGACTCCGATCAGATATACGTCGGTACGTTTAGACAAAAAGTAGTCAACACCGACAGCGCCTTGGTGGTACGTGGCCCCGTCGGATCCGTTGGCGCCACTGTTCTTTGTATAGACATAAGCTGCGCCCGCGAGAAGAGTTGGTGTGATCTGATATTTGAAGTTGACTTCGGCGTTATTGAATGTAGCCGTTCCGCTGATGCCACCAATGGGAACAGGTCCCGAGGTCCTGTCTCCCAGATTCCGAAACTGACTGTTCGAATAATTCGCGCCGATAGTTGCTGCACCGAACGTGTATGCCACGCCCGCGCCAATCACTTGGAGAGAACGCGCCGACGCGTAACCAGAAATGACAGGGGAGGCGCCAAAATTCGATCCCGGTACGCCGGCTGTCGTAGGTGCGACAGTCCCGCCAGCGCCGTAGAACGAAGTGTTAGGATTGCGCACATTAAGGTAGCCGACGCCGGCGACAAGCGGCCCATTCGAGTAGCCTGCACCGAGTGACCAGATCTGATTGCGTCCGACGCTGCCGGCCACGCCGCCCAAGGCATACACACCGCCAAATGTTAGGCCCGCGATGTTAGGGCTAGTGTACTTGATAGCATTGTTTGTGCGATTCGTGTTATTGAAGTTATCGTTATCGGAAGGGTGCGCGGCGAGATAGCCACCCCATTGATCACCAGCTTCGAGTGGTCCGAGATAGTCAACGACAGAGTCGTACTGCCTCCCCAACGTTACCGTGCCATATTGGTTGGAAAGGCCCACGTACGCTTGCCGGCCGAATAAGAGGCCGCCCTGGCCAAGCTTTCCGGTGTTGACATCAAATCCGCTCTCAAGGACAAAAATTCCAGACAGCCCTCCGCCAAGATCTTCTTTTCCACGCAGACCCCAGCGACTTCCTTGCAATACGCCACTGGCCATATTGTAGAGCGCCTTACCATTCGCGTTACTATTGTAGTTAATGCCCTCGTCTATAATTCCGTATAACGTCACGCTACTTTGGCCATAAGCGATACTGCTGGCTAAACTGAGCATTGCGAAAGTAATGCAAGACTTCTTCATTGACGGCCTCCGTTCATCATTGTTGGCAAGTGATACTTGCATTGCAAAAGAACCAGTTGAAGCGAATCTTCAGACCACTCGGGGCGGGCCATTGCACGCTTGGCTGTGTCGATGGTCGAACTTATATGTCGTCACAGAACTATCGAAATAGCATTCCTGACGATCGCCAAAGGAATGGTTACTTTCCTTGGGACGTGGAACGCATTTGCGCGTAGCGTGCGAAAAGCGAGCAGTCTGCTGATGTTGCCGATGAACATAGAGCGTCTCCATATCTGATTGATTTTTCGCCATTGGATAGAGTTGCCTTCGACCAGGCAATAGGACCTCGGAAGGTGTTCCGTACTTTGAAGATGGAGCAGGCGAAGCATCAGGCTCGGTGGTTGGGTGCAGTGCATGCCCGCTAACACCATTGTCCAACCGTGAGTTTGTTCTATCGCTGTAGCTGAGCCCCTGTGAGGCGGCTGTTACGGCTAGGGTCGCATGCCCTACTGGCAATGGTGATGTGCGAAGCCGTTCCGACAAGGAGTCCGAAGGTCCGCAGCGTCGCGGGGGCGCTGCGTGGAAGCCCCGAGAGGCAACGTGGCCGAGACGTCAGTCTGACTGACACGGGCAAGTGAGGCGAATCGCTGATAAACGTCGTTAATCTTGGAATGCCAAAGCTGCTGTCGAATCCGGGTGGAACCGTGTCATGTCTCCGAACTCGGTGCTACAAACGAGCGGGGGTTTTTGGGGTACGAGAAACGGGATAGGTCACTTCTCGCAATCCCTCGTGAAAGCAGATTGTTCCTTCGGTCGTTTCTGCTGTGGCTAGGTTCAATAAGTCAGGAAGCCGTCGACGCAGCACATATCGTTGCGGCTCTCCCGGGCCACGCGCGGACGGCCCGCGACACGCCTGGTTCCGTTGTACGGAATATTTGGGCGAAGGTTTTGAAAATAAGCTGCATTCAGTGATTCAATGGTTCTCACAAAAAAGGAGACACCCGTGATCCCACTGCCAACAACTGCCGTCGTCATCCTCTTCACCCTTGTCGCGCTCGCCAAAGCCGGCAGTGAACGGATCGGGACCGCCGCGGCATCCGATTTCGGCGCCTTGGGCGCAAGCATCGGCTGCTACTGAGACTCCCGAACTTACCCTTCGACGGTGGAAAAAAATCTTGCCCTTCGCGCGCATGTCCGGCGAGGTTCTTTCGCTTTTTCTGAACCCATGCGCCTGCGGCTAACGTATGCCGGCAACACAGTGGGGGCAATATCAAAGCGCGTTCGATGGGAAGCATCTGGCGCTCACCGGCGGACGGCAGAATGTCAAATTCATCGACCTTGCCTCTCACCGCTGGTATGGAAACGACAACGCGGGATCAGCAGCCGGCAACTACCGGCTCAGTTCCTGGGCTCGTAATCCGGGCGGCCCTTTTCAACCATTTACCGAGGATTCCCTGATGAGCGAAAGAACCATCCAACTGCAGCATCCGCACCGCCTCTTCATCGGAGGCGAGTGGATCCAGCCGTCCCTGTCTGCGAGCTTCGACGTGCTCGATTGCAGCACGGAACAGGTCGTTGCGAGCGTCGCGGAAGCGGGGTCCGGCGACGTCGCACGCGCTGTGCAGGCCGCACGGAAAGCATTCGACAGCGGCCCTTGGCCTCGGATGACTGTCCTGGAACGTGCCGCCTATCTCGAGAAGCTCGCGCAGCGTTTCGAGGCAATGAATGACGAATATGCGCGCGTGTGGTCCATCGAATCTGGCATCGTTTATCGGGTCGCGCAGCCGCGCATCGGCGTCTTCCTAAGCGGCGCCTTCCGGCAGTACACCGCCATGGCATCGACGTTCGCGTTCACGGAGCCCTGCACATCGGCCACCGGCAATGCGGCTTACCGGGTTCACGAGCCGGCGGGCGTGGTCGTCGCGATCATCCCGTGGAACGGCCCGGCCGGTCTCATGGCGTACAAGGTGGCGCCGGCGCTCCTCGCAGGGTGTACGGTCATCATCAAGTCCTCTCCCGAGGCGCCATGCTCCGCCTATCTGTTCGCGCAAATGTGTGAAGAGGTCGGCTTTCCGCCGGGCGTCGTCAACGTCCTGACGGCGGATCGCGCGGTCTCCGAGGAATTGGTCCGAAACCCCGGAGTCGACAAGATCACCTTCACCGGATCAACTGCGGCCGGCCGCCGGATCGCTGCGGTGGCCGCGGATCGGATCGCCCGGGTGACGCTGGAGCTGGGAGGCAAGTCGCCCGCGCTCGTGCTCGACGACTACGACGTCGAGGTGGCAGCAAAGACGATAGGCGCGTCCTTCTTCGGTTACCTATCCGGGCAGGTTTGTCACAGCCTGACGCGCGTGATCGTTCCGCGCGCGAAGCACGACGCGATGACAGAGGCGCTGGCTGAAGTCGCGCGGAACATGGTGCTGGGTGATCCGTTCGATGCGGCCTCCACAGCCGGTCCGTTGGCAACTGCACGGCAGCGGGAAACGGTCGAACGGTACGTGGCCAAAGGCACATCCGAAGGCGCGACTCTCGTCACGGGAGGCAAGCGCCCGGCCAACAAGGAAAGGGGCTTCTTCTTCGAACCGACCGTCTTCGCGAACGTGGACAACCGTTCGACGATTGCCCAGGAGGAGATCTTCGGTCCGGTGCTATGCGTCATTCCGGCGGACGACACAGCGCATGCCGTCCAGATCGCCAACGACACCATTTACGGCCTGAACGCCGCAGTGTTCACTGACGACTCGCACTTGGCGATGCAAGTGGCCCGGCAGATCCGCGCCGGATCGGTGGGTCACAATGCGTCGCGCACCGATTTTTCCGTCGGCTTCGGTGGTTTCAAGCAGTCCGGTATCGGCCGGGAGGGCGGGCCTGAGGGCCTCGCTGCGTTCCTGGAGTCCAAGACCATCATCATGGAGGCCAAGCCATGCTAAGCATCCTCGGGCGACGCAACGACATGACCTTGCCGCCGTTGATGAATTACGTCGACGGTCGCTGGACGAATGAGGGGGTGTCAGAACGCTATGTCCAGCGTCATCCTGCGACCAACGAGGTGACGGCGGAATTGCCTGAGACTGATGCTGAAACGGTGGGTGTCGCGGTGCAGGCCGCGCGGCGGGCGTTCGACCAGGGTCCCTGGTCCCGTATGAAAGCGCGCGACCGCAAGCAGTTGTTCCGCCGCATTGTGGACGTCATCGAGCGCCATGCCGACGAACTCAGCTGGCTGCAGACGCTGGACAACGGCATGCCGATCGCCTACAGCCTCAATGGGCGTGTGTCCGCACGTAATGCCGTGGACATCTTCGACCACTACGGAGGCTGGATCGACAAGATCAACGGCGAGACGTACCCGGATTTCCACTCGAATATGCAGTTCATGAGCTTCCGCGAGCCGGTGGGCGTCGTGGGGGCGATTATCCCTTGGAACGCGCCCATCATGATGTTCGCCATGAAGGTCGCGCCGGCGCTCGCGGCCGGCTGCACGGTGGTGCTCAAACCGTCCGAGCTCGCTGGCCTCTGCGCGCTGCGTATGACGCAACTCATTGAGGAAGTCGACCTTCCGCCTGGCGTTTTGAACGTGGTCATGGGAGGAGGCGGGACCGGTCGCGCGATCGTGGAGGATACCCGCGTTGACAAGATCGCCTTTACCGGCAGCAATGCAGTCGGCGCGTACATCCTCTCGCGCAGTGGCCAGAACATGAAGCGGACAACGATGGAGTTGGGGGGGAAGAGTGCGGCCATTGTGTTTCCTGACTGCGACGTGGAAGCTGCAGGAACCCACGTCATGGGTCTGTCGTCGACCTTCCTTTCGGGGCAGGTCTGTTCGACAACCTCGCGGGCGCTCGTGCATCGATCGGTGTATGACCGGTTTCTCGATGCCGCCGCGCGCCAGGTGAAAACGATCCGTCGGGGAGACCCGTTCTCGATGGACACCACTTCCGCGGCTCTGATTAGCGAGAAGCAGACGCGGCGCGTGTTGGAGTACGTGGACTCGGGCCGTGCGGACGGCGCCCGGCTTGTGTTTGGCGGAACGCGTTCCGGAGGCGAGCTCTCGGCGGGCAACTGGGTTGAGCCCGCGCTGTTCGCCGACGTTAACAACCGCACGCGCATCGCCCAGGAAGAGATCTTCGGGCCGGTTCTGAGCGCCATACCGTTCGACACCGAGGAGGATGCGATCGCGCTCGCCAACGATTCCGGCTTCGGTTTGGCAGGGACCGTGTACACGAAGGACATCTCGCGCGCCTTCAAGGTCGCCCGGGCAGTTCGGACCGGGATCATGGGCATCAACGGGTACGGCGTGGTTCCCAGTTCACCGGTGGGCGGCTTCAAGGGTTCCGGCCTCGGTCGCGAAGGCGGATGGCCCGGCATCGAGGCCTATACGGAAATCAAGACGGTGATGATCAACCTTGACGCTTGAAGAAGCGGACAGGGTGAGGAGGATAGATTGGAGACATACGACTATATCGTCATCGGCGCGGGCTCCGCGGGGTGCGTGGTCGCGAGCCGCTTATCCGAGGACAAGGATATCCGTGTACTACTGCTGGAGGCAGGGCCCGCCGCAAATTCTTTCTGGGTGAAGACTCCAGCGGGCGTGGGAAAGCTGTTCCACGACAGCCGGTTCAACTGGCGGTACTTCACTGAGCCGATTCGTTCAATGCAGCGGCGAAAAGTGTACTGGCCGCGCGGCAAAGTTCTCGGCGGCACGAGCGCCATCAACGGGATGGTGTACATGCGAGGGCACCCGCGGGACTTCGACGAGTGGGCGGCCAAGGGCAATCCTGGCTGGAGTTGGTCTGAAGTTCTGCCGTATTTTCTGCGCTCCGAGTCGAATACGCGTGGCGCCAGTCCATTCCATGGAGCGGAAGGACCCATGTGCGTGTCCGATCCTGTCCTCCAGCACCCCACGACCGACGACTTCGTCGAGGCGGCGGCCCGGGCCGGCATCCCCCGTGCGGCGGACCTGAACGGGCCGCCGCACGAGGGCGTCGGCTACCAGCAATTCACCATCCGCGACGGGCGCCGGCACAGCAGCTACGACGCGTTCATCGCTCCGGTGCGACACCGGCCGAACCTGCACGTGCGCAGTGGGATCCACGTGATGCGGATCGTGTTCGAGGGCCGAGACGCAACCGGGGTGGAAGTGTTGGAAGGAGGCCAACGTCGCGTGATTCATGCGGCGCGCGAGGTGATCGTCTCGGCGGGCGCCCTGAACTCGCCGCACCTGCTGATGCTGTCCGGGATCGGCGACGGCAACATGCTGCAACGTTTCGGCATCACCACGCTGCACCATCTGCCGGGCGTCGGGCGCAACCTGCAGGATCACTTCTTCGCCCCGCAACTCTTGCAGTGCACTCCGGAGAGTTCGTACAACAGCAGCCTGCACGGCTTGCGCAAGTACTGGCACGGGTTGCGCTATCTGATGACGCGGGGCGGCTATCTGGCGCTGGGCATGTCGCCGGCAAGCGCGTACGTGCGAAGCTCGCCGGACTCACCCCAGCCCGATCTGCAACTCGTGCTGCGACCCATGACCTTCAATTTTCACCCCTCCTCCGGCGAGGTGATGATCGACAAATTCCCGGGTCTGAGTGGCGTCGTGGTGCTGCTGCTTCCCCGATCAAGCGGATATGTAGAGCTTGCCTCCGCTGACCCGCTGCAGGCACCACAATTCCATCCGAACTATCTGGGCGACAATGACGACGTGCAGCGCATGGTGATAGGAATGCGGATGCTGCGCCGCATTCTCGCCACCGAGCCCTTGGCCACGCGCATCGTCCGGGAGACGGTACCGGGCGCCGGAGCCGTGACGGACGAGCAACTGATCGATCATCTCCGCGCTCACGGCAATTGCGCTTGGCATCAGGTGGGCACCTGCAAGATGGGGAATGACCAGATGGCCGTAGTGGACGCGCGGCTGCGCGTTCGGGGGGTCAATCGACTCCGTGTCATCGACGCCTCTGTGATGCCGCAGATTACGGCAGGGAATACGAGCGCGCCTGCCATGATGATCGGCGAGAAGGGAGCCGAGATGATTCGCGAGGACGCGCGAGACAAGGACGCGTTTCAGGCGCAAGTGGAGTCGGCGCTGCGGCACGCGCCTGCTGTCGCCAAGAGTATGTAACTGTTACATTCGAGCCGGCCGCGGCGACGGTCATACCGGGCGCCGCCCGGAGTCAAGTCGGCAGGCGTGACTCCGGCGAAGCACGGTTCAATGCATGTGGTCAGCCTTGCAGGGGCTGCGGCGCGAACAACGAACCGTTTATGCTGTTCGCGGATCGTAACCGCGCCAGTTTGCCCGGCGCCATTGGCCGACCGCCCGTACGCCAGCGCTTGTTCATCACCGAATTATGCTAACGATGGAGGGCGTCTCAGGCGGGCGATCGAGCAACTGCTTTAGCAACATACGCACCGCTGGCCCCAGTGAGCGGCTCCCAGCGGTCGCGATATCTATCGAGCGATTGGCCCAAGGCTCCGTGAAGTTCACCGCTGCGACTTCACTGAATAACTTGATGTCCAGCAGGCACTCAGGCTGCACGGTAACACCAAGACCGGCCTGTGCGAGGCTCATTGCCACGCCCGCGCTCTGTACGCTATATTTAATATTTAACTCGCGTCCGAGCCGTTTTGCCGCCTCACGAAAAGCACTGAGCATGGCGCCGGCGACAATGATGTTCTCGGGCAACAAGTCTTCAAACGAGATGCTTTTCCGTTGTGCAAGGTGATGTCCGCCGGGCACAACTGCAACCATGCGGTCTTTGCGGTAAGGGACGACAGCAAGCCCATCTAGGTCCAGGCCAGGCGCAGCGGCGAAAACGCCGATGTCGGCTTCGCCTTGCGCCACAGCCTTCGGGATTTCGCTATTTTCTACCTCATTTACGATGAGATCGACGAGCGGAAACTCACGTGCGAATTCGCCCAGCTCCCGCGCCAGGAAAGGTGCAATGATCGATCGAGCGGAAGCGATAGTCACGGTGCCGCGCACGCCTTCGCTGAATGCGGTCATCTCCGCTCTCATGTCATCGAACTTGGAGAAGACAGTGCGAATGTAGTCCACGAGGACTTGTCCTGCGGGACTTGGTACGACACCCTTTGGACCGCGCTCGAGCAGTTTGATGCCTGCAATCTCTTCTAAATCCTGGATTCGCTTCGTCGCGGCCGAGGCAGCAATATTTTCACGGATTGCGGCCAAGCCAATCTGACGTTCCTCCACTGCGGACAAAAACAGCCGCAAAGTGAACAAATCGACCTGCCGAATGAAATGCAGTCTGTTAAAGGAATTCATTGCCCAGATAACGATCAGCGAGAACACCTGATAATACCGCCCCGTCGTACCGCCGGATCCTATGCAACGTAGTTTCCGCTGAGAACCTCTCGCTTACCATGAGCGTTAATCCCTATCGGAGCATGTATATGGCGCCACGCCTGTAGCTACGCTCCAGAGCCGCACGATGGCTCGCAGATCTGGACGTCATGTCTCGGGGCTGGTTGGTGAGCGCGCCCGCGGACTGACCGCACGCAACTGCATCGGATACGAATCGGCGCCTCAACTCTTGCTGACGGTCGGAGACAATAGCGAGAGGTTGCAGTCAGAAATCAGCTTCGCAGCCTCGTCCGGCGTTAGCCCGTGTCGGCATCCTGAGCGAGTCCAACGTGGCCTCCGTTCCGGAGTCGGCGCACCAGATTAGTCGACGTATTCGTTGCTACTTCAACCCTTGGCCGGAAAGGCGTCGACGCCTGACAGCTTACTTTTCCCGTTGAAGGAACTGAGTTCAGCGGAGGCACTGCTGCTGTTCAGGCGTGCTTCATGAGCGCGTGGACCTCGCGTTCCAACGCCTCACGATGAAGGGGATCCGCGATGGCGAGCATGCGAGGAATGCGCTGGGCGATTGACAAACCGCGGAGATCAGCGATCCCGTGCTCCGTCACGATCACGCATGCGTCGCTGCGGGGTACAGTCACCGGTCCAGAAAGTGATGCCACGACGCCGCTGCGTATGCCGGCGGCCGAGGGTAGCGCAATGATAGGCACGCCGCCGCGACTGGTTTGCGCCGCGCGCAGGAAGTCGCCAATGCCTCCGACGCCGCCGACGTAACTCCCGCCTGCCACTTCAGCGTTAACCTGGCCAGTTACATCTACTTCGATGGCTGAGTTGATCGCGACGAAGCGTTCAATACCGGCCAGCACCGACGGATCGTGCGTGTATTCCGTTCCACGTAACTCAAGCGATGAATTCAAGTGTGCGAAGCGGTGGAGAGGCGCCCCGCCTATTAAGGTCCCACCAATGGTCAGGCCGGCGTCGATGCTTTTGCAAGAGTTGGTCACGACGCCCGCTTCGCAAAGGCAAGCGATTCCCTCGCCAATGCTTCCAGAATGGACCCCCAGCTCGCGATGATCTTTGAGATGTGTGAGGACTGCATCCTGGATGGACCCGATACCTGTCTGCAATGTGGCTCCGTCTTCGATGAGACCGGCGACATGTCGACCTATCTCTGTCTCGACGGGATTGGGAAGCGGTCTCGCACTGATCGGAAGCGGCGAGGTTGAGTCGACAAGCAACGCGAAGTCGTGATCGCGCAGATAAGGACCGCCGTAAGTCCACGGGACATCTGGATGCACCTCGCCAACGATGCTTCTCGCGTGACGGACGGCTTCGGAGACATATTCGCGGGCCAGCCCTAAGCTGTAGCGCCCCAAAGCATCCGGTTTCGAAACTTGGAGAAACACGACGTCGGCATGTAACTGACCGCTGCAAATCATGCGCGGCAATTGCGAGTAGTGCACCGGCAAAAAATCCAGCACTCCGGCCTCGGCGAGCTTGCGGTTTTCACCCGTCCCACAGTAGGAAAGGAAGTCAAAGGCATCGGCATGTTCCGGCTGGAGGATTCCCGCTACGCCGATGCCAATAAACAATCTAAGCCGTCCGAATGCTGCTCGTTGCTGGACGAGCGCGCGAATGAGCGTTACCGGTTCAGCGTGCGCTTGTCCCCATAGCACAGTATCGCCGGGCCGGATAATCGCGCTTAGGTTTTGCAGGCTACGATATTGATTCAAGGGAATCTCGACTGGCTCAGTTGTCATCCAATCTAGCGTGCTTCCGCAATTGAGACAATTAGCTAATATACACGGCGATGTCGAGGCTGACTCCGACGCAGGCGGCAAGTGGCAGGCGGCTGCCCGAGACCACACTCGAAGTGCGGCGGTGCTCAGAAAGCGGGTGAACCGCTTTAGAAGGTGCGCTCGCACCCGCACTGATGACGGGTCACACGACGATGATCGAGTTCTCTCCACGCAAGCCGATGACCTTATAAGGCGCAGGCGATAATTCGGTTGTCATGGCCTTGGCAAATGTCAATTCTCAAGCCAGCGCGTAAAGACGCTTGGATCCTCGCGCTGGGGACGATACTCGTTGACGACTGCACCCGCGTCAGCGTAGCCGAGCGAAAGGGTGCAGACCAGCCGCTCTTCGGTTGCACCGATGTGCGGCAGAACTATTGACGAGAACGGATTCCATGCCGCCTGCACGCAAGTGTGCAGCCCCTCGCCGCGCGCCGCGATCATCACGCTTTGCACGAACATGGCCGTATCGACGAGCGCCCCCTGCGCCATCGCCTTTTCGTTGGTGAAGAAGATGCCAACAGGAGCGTCGAAGAATTTGTAGTTCCGCTGGAGTTGAGCATGCATCCTGTCTCGGTCGCCCTTGCGGATGCCCAGCGCGTCGTAAAGTCCAAACCCTGTCGCGCGTCGCCGCTCGATATACGGCGACTTCCACTCAGACGGATAGTAGGGGTAGTCTTCCCGGTAGACCGACGCGAGCGAAGGGTCGTCGCGTAATGCGTCGTGGGCGGCGCACACTTTGCTTACGAGTGCATCGCGGCTCGCGCCTTGCACGACGTAAACTTTCCACGGCTGGGTGTTCGAACCGGATGGCGACCAACTGCACGCACGCAAGATGCGCTCGATCGTCGCACGTTCCACCGATTTCGGCAGGAAGGCTCGGCAGCAAAAACGCGTTTCGATGGCCGTGTAGACGCTTCGCGGGTCATTGACGACTGCCAGCACGTCGGGTACTTTGCTCGGGTCCTGAAGATCGCTATCCATTACTCGGTTCATATTGGTACTCGTGTTGATCCAATCACGAATGACATTCGGCGCGACTACTGCTTGCTATTCGCCGGCGCGCAGGAATGATTTCGCTCATTAGGCCAGGCGGGACTGACAAGCAAGTTGCACTGGATTACATCAGCGCAGCGTACGCGGAACTCGGTTTGCGCAGCTCTTTCAACGGGTCCACGGCCGAACGATACTAGGCCGCCGTAGAAGACAATGATCTGCGATGCAGGGCGGGGCGGCTGGTCTTTCAGTGTGCAATCGTGCACGTGCATTGCAATCCCACAGACTGAATCTCAGTTAAACGCCACCGACTGACTCGAAGTGTAAGCGCTTATTCTTGTGCGCCAACTTGTGATTTACGAAGCTTCGATTCGCAGCCGGCGAATGCGCGTGCTGAGGCACAGATCAGCATACCGGTGGCGGGCCCGATCCCACGGTCTCGCTGAGTCGCGATGTGGATCCGTCGGTTCGCCGACGTCTCCGACCCAATTCACGCCGCAACTTCGTTGCATAGTCTGAGGTCGACCGGGAATTCAGGCTGCGCCCTTGCACCAAAGCCTGCATGGATAACGTTGATCGCCGTGCCCGCTCTTCGCCGCGAAAACCGCTTCCTTTGTGCAGCTCGCGCGACAGACGCCCGACCAGTGGCTGCACAAAGCGCTTCATCGGGACCGCCGGTACATACTGCGTGATTGTCGGGGCCGACGGATTTTCGACTGACGTACTCCCGTGTTCCATGAACGCCGGACAGCGGCAAACCCCGTCGCACACGTGTCTCGAGCCATTGGCCGCCCATAGACGCTCCGCACGTATAGGACGGAGCATATCGAATTGGAAAGCTCGAATCGCGGTTCTAGCCGCGATGTTGCCGGGCGGGGCCTTCGACCCCTGCAGATGGCGTTCTTTTGCCGTCTTCCAAAGGGAGCGGCCGCGTTGCGCCACATAGGCGACGACAACTTTCAGGCACGGGGACTAGATGCAACCAAACTGGCGGTTACCGACGTCCGCAAACTTACTCCTCTTGTCTCAGGAATGAACTGGACGGCAATCAATCCTGCAGTTCCGATAATCGCAAGGTACACACCGACGGCCGTGGAGTAGCCGGAAACGCTTATGAGCCAGGCGGCTATGAAAGGCGCCGTGCCTCCGAAAACCGCCACGCTTAACTGGTAGGAAATGGCATGCCCAGTGGTCCGAAAGGACGTTGGAAACAACTCCGTCATCGTTGTAAATGCAGCTCCGCCATAGATGCCGACCGTGATGCCCAGCACAATCTGGCCAATCAGTGTGCCGAGAGTCGAGCCCGAAGTGGAAAGTAGCACTGCCGGGTAGGCAGTTATAGCTACGCAAGCGGCGCCGATCGTCAAGACAGTTTTCCGTCCGACGCGATCGCTCCACCTTCCGGAAAGATAAAGGCAGATTGCGGAGGCCATGATAGCGGCGGCATTGCATAACAGCGCGACCGTCGGTCTCAGATGCGCCTCCCTGACCAAGAAGGTGTACATGAAGCCCAGTAGCACGTATGCGCCAACCGCCAGGACAGGCATCACTAGAACGACATGCAGCATACACTTCAATCCCGAGCGTGTCGCAGCAACCAGCGGATTATCGAACCGTGCTTTTTGGGACGCTTGCTTGAACTCCTCCGGATCATCGAGGCTGCTTCTGAGCCAAAAGCCAACAACGCCCACCAAGCCGCCCAGAAGGAAAGGAATTCGCCAGATGCCGTCACTGTATGCGGCTTCGCCAATAGCGCTTTGCAGCGCAAACAGCAGGACGGCGACGAACGCGTTTGGCATAAACGAAAACAACGTGGTTAGCCCAATCCACGCGCCTCGGCGGTCATCGGGCGCTGATTCGATCACGTAACTGTTGCTGGCCGACGTCTCACCGCCGATTGCCAGGCCTTGAACAATGCGGAAAACGACGAGCAATACCGGTGCGGCTAGACCAAGGCTCTGATAAGTCGGCAATAGCCCGATCATCATGGTGGAACCTGCCATCAACCATACGGTGAAAGTGAGGACCTTCACGCGGCCTAATCTGTCCGCCACATAGCCGAAGAGGATCCCGCCAATGGGACGGGCAAAAAAGGCGACGGCATACACAGCGAAAGTGCTAAGCAATGCGGCTGTTCGATCTGTTCCAGGAAAAAAATACCTTGCAAGGATAGGCACAGAGAAGCCGAAAATAGCGAAGTCATAAAGCTCGCCAAAGTTTCCAATAGAAGCTGCGCCGAGTACACGCAATGATTGCCGTTTCATAGTCTCCTCCGATTTATGTAACTTGGGGTGCGCCTTAAAAGCGAGTTACATCTGGGAACGCACTCCCCATGACGTCGCCTGCATTACACGCAATATCTGCGGGATCCGATAAATTCATTCGAAAGGTAGAGTTCTGGCCTTTCCCTTAACGACACCTTCAGGCCGCGGTAGTTGCGCAGCGTGCGCCCGGTTGTCAGTCGAGCAAATCGCGATCTTCCTATCCCTGTCGGTAGGAGTCGGCTAGTGGGAATCCGATCTCGTCAAAGACTTCTTCGTGCCAAAGCGGAATCGGCTTTGGCACCGTGGACGTCCCTTTATGCCAAGAAAACCAGGTGCAGGAAGTCGATTTGTCTCATTTACAGCGCGATGACGCCGCGGGCTAATGGGACGGTACCGTTCTGCTTGGCTGGGGCGCGACTATCTCACTGGTCAACCCTCGCTTGAAAAGTCATCTCCAATGGATTATGAGCAGGTGCAATGCCTTGGCGCAGCCCATTATCAAACGGACCATGCACGTTATCGTTTAACTGCTGTTAGTTCAAGTCCGGCACAACACCACACACGATTCGGGCGCGGATATCGCTGGCGGGAAAAGTCGCATCATTACTCGCGCTCGCTACGCGCGCGTGTTGCAAACATTTGCACGCCGTCAGCAAGCGCGGGTGACGCAATCCGATATCGGTATTGGGTCCACCGCTCTAGCCATAACGCTTCCTTCAGCGGAAGTTCAAGGCCCCTGCGAGCGGCAGATTTCATGGAAGCCAGCGCTCGGGCATCAGTTTGCGCCATTCCTGTCGCAATTTGCATCGTCTCGTATTCCAGTTTCTCGGCGGGCACGGCGAGAGATGCCAGACCGATCCGCTCCGCCTCGATGCCTGTCATACGCCGGCCTGTGAGAAGGTAGAACAGCGCGCGAGAAAGGCCGAGTTTGCGCGGCAAGCGCTGCGACCCACCGCCACCTGGAAGTAGGTTGCGCCGGATGTGTTCGTCGCCCATCTCTGCTTGTTCATCGACTATGAGGATGTCGCACGACAGTGCGAGTTCGAAGCCTCCAGCGAGCGCAAAGCCGTGTACGCACGCGATCACAATTTGGGGCGCCGCTTCCAGCGCTTCGAACGTCGCTTGCATCAGATCCTGGTGGCCCATATGTGCCGCTACATCATTGATGACACCGCTCGCGAGCCATTTGAGATCATTGCCAGCACAGAATGCCCTCCCTGCGCCACGGATGACGATGACACGGACGTCACGTTCGACCTCTGCGCACTCGTCGATCGCGGACTTGAAAGCGATGAGCGTCGAACCGTCGAAGGAGTTCATACGCTCCGGACGATTCAAGGTGATGATGCGGACGTGCTCCGTGCTGTCGTCAACCAGGACGGTAGGAGGCGTAGGAGATTGCGACTCAACTTTGCTCATATCAACTTAACCTCCGCAGAGGGGTAACGAGGGGCGCCTGCTCGTGTCTTTCCGGAGGAGCCGCCCCGGTCCGCTGCTCCGGCGAGTCAAAAAAGCAGACCCGAGCAGCGCAACGCCGACGCGCCGCCCGCTAGCCGGTCAGGTTCCTGTCAACGAGCGAATCGCCGCGGAGAATTCGTCTATTTGGATATTCTCGAGGTTTTGTACAACGTCCCAGAATTCGCGAACCTTGAGGTCGCTAGGACGGCGATGCGCAAGGGCCGCACAATCGATGAACTTGCGAACGAGCAACTCGTCGGAAATAGGGAAGTCTGGATGCCCGATGCCGTGGCGGACCTGGTGACGATACGTCTGACCGTTTTTAAGATGCACCTCGACGTCGCCGCCCTCGACCGTGCCTTCGGACAGCGACTCGTCGACCTGCCAGGTCACACGGTCGGCCAGCGCGAGCACGCGTGAGTCGACCATGCCTTCGTCGGAGAACGCGGCCAACGGCACACTTCCGTGGGCCAATGCAACGCCCGCGCAGAACGGCAGGGCGCATAGCGCGTCCATTCGCACGGTCGGGCGTCGCCGCGCCTCGCCCGGTTCGCAAAATCGAAGATTCGTCTCACCCACGCGAAGCACCACCTTCTCGATCGACGCGGGATCGATGTTCTGCCTCTCGCGCACTTCGATCAGTGCCTGCAGTGTCGCATGCGTCTCGCGCGCCGACGGCCATGCCTTGATTGATATCCGCTCCGCCTCGTAGCGCTCTCCAAGTCCGCCTATCAGGCGCTCACGATCGTATTCGCCGCGGAAGAACGCGCCGTAGAAGCCGTACTTCCCTTCGAAGGCTGCAGCGTCGCCACGCAGGCCAGCCTTGGCCATGTAAGAGGCGGTCACCCCGTTGCGTGCACCGAAGCCATCGCGAAAGCCCCGCACGTCGGAGCCGGGGCCGTGATGGCACTCCAAGGTCGTGCCGGTTTGGTGCAGCGTCAGCCCATAGGCAGACTGAAGTTGCTGTGTATTGAGGCCCATCACCCGTGCGGACGCAGTCGTCGAACCCCAGATCGCCACCACTGCCGGCCAGATCCAGACGTAGTCATATAGCGACCCTTTGATCGCCAGGCCGACCCGGCACACGATCTCATTGCCCAGCAAGACCGAAGAGAGAAGTTCGCGCCCAGTGGATCCGGGTATTTCCTCGGCCGCGGCCAACGCCCCAGCGAACGAATTGCTCGTCGGGTGTGCTACCGCTTCGTCATGCACATCGTCAAAGTCGTACTGGTGCGCCATCGCCGCATTCGCGAACGCAGCCTGAGGCGCGGGCAGGCACACGTCGTGTCCAATGACGGTGCCCGAAGGCGTGCCACCCCAGCGTGAGAGCATCTGCACGATGCGCTGCGCGTTGGCGCCCGGGCCGCCGCCGGCGAGCATGACGCCCACCGTGTCGAAGATCGAGCGCTTAGTGCTGGCAACCGCCTTGGCCGGCAGATCTTCGAAGCGCGTCGTGGTAACAAACTCGGCAAAGAGACGACTGGCGTCGGGAGCTTCGTTGTGGGTCATGTGAAATCCTTGCGTGAAATTGAATGAGGCGTGCAAGCCGTTACTTCGCCTGCGCCGCTTCCAGCAGTGCATGCATCCGGTCGTTGTCCTGGCCTACATCCGGGGCGGACGCAAGCGGCGGCGGCCGTTGGCCGTCGAACGACAATGGCACGCCGACGCACTCGATCTCGTCGGGCGACGGCTTGCCGAGAATGCCCAACGCCTTGGTCTGCTCGTGCGCGATCAGTTCGGCCGTGGTCTGGATAGGTGCCGATGCGACACCATAGGCTTGCAGCTGCTTTTTCCAATATGCGCGGGTGTCGGTGGCCAGCCGATCGCCGATGAGGCCGTCGATTTCGGCCCGGTTCTGCAGGCGCCCGGCATTCGTCGCGAACTTTGGATCCGTCGCCCATTCGGGGTGACCGAGTGCCTCGCTCAGCTTTCCAAACAGGCGATCATTCGCGCAACTGACGATGAGATAGCCATCCTGCGTAGTGTATGCGCGATGTGGGACGATGAACGCAATGCCCGAGCCGTGGCGACTGCCAGGCTCACCGTCGGTGGAGTAATTCGCGATGCCGACTGACATCCAGGCAATGGCCGTTTCGAGCAGCGAGGAATTGACGGTAGCGCCCTTGCCGGTGACCTTGCGGCGGTACAGTGCAGAGAGAATACCGATCACCGTCCACATGCCCGTTCCGAAGTCCACGATGGACACGCCGGCGCGGGATGGAGCTTGCCCGTTCTCGCCAGTGAGACTCATGATTCCGGAGAAAGCCTGCATTAGCGGATCGTAGCCGGGTTCTTTGTTCATCGGGCCGACATGCCCGAACGCGCCGACTTCACAGCAGATCAGTTCCGGCTTGCGGGCTCGCAGACTCTCCGGGTCCAGGCCGTATTGACCTGCCGAACCCGGCCGCAGGTTATGCGTGAACACGTCGGCGTGGCGGAATATAAAGTCCTTGAGCATTTCCAGTTGCTCGGGATCTTTGATGTCGACGCAGATTGAGTGTTTCCCTCGGTTAAGGGAATGGAAAGCAGCGCCGCTGCCTTTCCATTTGCTTGGCCCCCAGCCGCGAGTTGCGTCGCCGCCGGGGCGCTCCACTTTCCACACCTGCGCGCCGAGGCCGGCGAGCGTCTGGCCGCCGAAAGGCAGCGATGCGTTATCGCTTAACTCAACGACGACCACGCCGGACAGGGGTAACTCATTGTGCATGGTTCAGCTCCTCACTTGAATCCCGGGTTTCTGCGCGAGCGCCGCCATCACGGAGCGCGGCCTCTACCTCTTGCTGCGCGAGTCCGTATTCACGCAGCACCTCAACGGTGTGTTCGCCCAGACGTGGTGCGGGGTAGCGCATTTCTGGCGTGCTTTCACTCCATTCTTGCGCGATTCCTAGCGTGCGGATCGACCCTTCAGTGGGATGCTCCTGCACGGAAAAGAAACTGACGGCCTTCATATGCTCATCGTCCAGAAGTGTTTCCGGGGTGTTCATCTTCACAATGGGAATGTCCGCCTCAATGAGCAGTCTTAACCACTCGTCGCTCGACCTTGTTTCGAAAATCTGCGCAAGGAATTCGAACAGTTCGACGACGTGCTGCATCCGTGCGGGCAGTGTCCCATAGCGGGGATCGGCTGCCATTTCAGGCCGGCCGGCTATCTCGAAGAAGCGCTGCCAATGGCGGTCGGTATATACGCTCACGCCGACATGACCATCGAGCGTGCGGTAAGGCTTGCGCTCCGGGCTCATCATGCGTTCGTACCCCCAGTCGCCGATGGGCGGAACGAATGTGTGACCATACAGATGGTCGCCTAACACGAAATGTGCGAACGTTTCGAACATGGGGACCTGAACGGCCTGACCGCGACCGGTCCGCTCACGGTAGTAAAGCGCCATAGCAATCGCATTGGACATAGCCATTCCGACAACGCGATCGGCGAAAGCAGATGCCACATACTGCGGCGGCCCCGACTTGCGCGCCTGCAATACCGGCATTCCGACTGCCGCCTGCATCAAGTCGTCATATGCGGGCCGATCCGCATACGGCCCGCGCTGGCCGAAGCCGAAAGCACCGCAGTAGATTAAGCGCGGGTTCATGTTGCAAACATCCTGGTAAGCGAGACCCAGCTTGCCCATCGTCTTCGGCCTGAGGCTGTACATGAGCACATCCGACGTAGACACCATGCGCTTCAAGGCGGCAAGACCGCTGTCTTTCTTCAGGTCGAGCACGACGCTGCGTTTGTTGCGGTTCGCGTGCAGGAAAGTGACGCTCATGCCCTTGTTGCGCGCCGGTCCGACCGAGCGCGTGGAATCGCCTTCCGGGGATTCGATCTTGCATACATCCGCGCCCATGTCGGCAAGCAACAGCGACGCATATGGGCCCATGATGTTGGACGTCATGTCAAGGACGCGTACTCCCGACAGTGGACCGGCCATATCAATACTCCTTTTTGATTTAGGACTAAGCGAATATGCCGCACTCGCCAGTTAGCGCATCAGTGAAAAAATAGGCAGCGTTTGCTCGCCGCGCCTAATGAACTTCACCTCGACGCCTTTTCCTACCGCCATTTCCTCTGCAGTCGCATCGATTTGCGTGAACAGAAAATAGCCTTCTTCCATTTGTACAAATCCGACCGTATAGGGGACTATGGAGGTCCACAGCTGTGTTGGACCTCGCATGATCGTACTAAACGAGTAAAGCGTTCCACGGCCGCTTGAATGCTTCCATTCGAGCGAGCGCGATCCGCAATGCGGGCAATGCGAATGCGCAGGCCAAACCGCCTGATCGCAGCCCGCGCAGCGCTGGTACTTGAGTTGCTCTTCTTGTAGCGCTTCCCAATAGGGCTGCGCATCGAGCAGGCGATACGGTTGAGGCCAACCGTTGGGGGAATGCGTTTCGGTGCTCACGCTATGCTCCTTGTTCGCGGGCCGTTCAGGTGTTGGACGAGAGGATGGTTACGCTTCCGGCTGCGAGCATGCCACCCGATCCCTGGACTAGCACGGTACGCGGGCGCTTGTTTGCGGCACGCCCGAGTGCTTGACCGCGCAACTGACGGATTGCCTCGATATAGCTGTCCATATTGCAGGAGATGCCAGGCTGACCGAAGGACAGCCAGCCTCCATTTGTGTCGGTTGGCAAGTCGCCGTCAATGCCGGTGCGGCCCTCACGATAGAGGCTGATTCCTTGTCCCTTCGTAGCGAAGCCGAGGTCTTCCATGATGATCGGGCCCATGTGCGCGAAGTTGACCGAGATCTGCGCCATGTCGATGTCCGCCGGGGCAAGCTGCGACATCTGGTATGCCTGCCGCGCAGCTTCGGCCGTGGCTGTATAGGTGAGGTTCGGGAAAGGCCCGAGCGCTTCGTATCGACAGCGCGGCATGTTTACGCGATCACCTAGGTACTCGTGCGTGGTGGCTGAGCCATAGCCCATCACATACACCGCATCGCGCGCTATTTTTGCGTTTTCCACAGAGGTGACCACCAGGGCACCGCCCGTGCCCCCGCCCCAGGTAGAACACATCCAACGCCGCAAAGGTGTCGCCACATAAGGCGATGCCAACACTTTGTCGCGATCGATCTCGCCGAACCGGGCCTTTGCGGCATGCGGGTGATGCACGGCCCATTTCTGATTGGCAATAGAGACGTCGGCCAGATCCTCTTCCGTTATACCGAATTCGTGAAAGTAGCGGCAGGCAGCCTGCGCATAGAGGGAAGGGATCGTCGGACCGTATGGAATCTCGAATTGCGGATCAGCATCCGCTTCGGCGCCCATCGCGACCGCATCTACGAAGAGTTCCGTCGCATCGCTTTGCAGACACAGCACGTATTGAGCACGGCCGGCAGCGATCATCTGTGAGGCCATCGCAACTGTTGCGTTCAGGCCTGCACCATGCATGGTGATTTCGCTATTGATTGTCACGGGCATCTGCATGTGCGAGCAAAAGATGTTGCTCCACTGCGAGCGCTTGTCGGCCCAAGGCGAGCGGCCGGTAAACACCGCGTCGATCTGGTCCTTACCTATACCTGCATCTGCAAGCGCTTTGTATGTGGCTTCGACCGCAAGTTGCAGAGGATCCTTACGCTCGCGCACGGACGCGTAGGCATCTCCCATCCCGACAATAGCGGCTTGTGGCTTGGGTGTCATGCGCGCCTCTCAGTCTTTCAGTTCAGGCAGCGAGAGATTGATGAGCGCGTCGAGCTCCTCTCGTTGACGGAGCATCAGGAGACTCCACTCTCCCTTCTGCACGACAATTCCGTCCTGATTGATCGCTTTCATGAGGAACTTGATTACGCCGTACTTCGCATCCTTTTCCTTCTTGCCGATGACTTCGCACGCGGCATAAATGGTGTCCCCGATGAACACTGGCGCAAGGAAGCGCATGTTGTCGATGCCGTAGTTCGCCTGGATCCCGAGGCCAAACTGGATCAGGCCGGTTACGATCGCATACGTGAGCGACCCTTGTACTAGTCGCTTACCGAAGCGAGTTTTTGATGCGTACTGGACGTTGGAGTGTATCTCGATCCAATTGCCGGTCAGGGCACAGAAATTCACCACGTCCGTCTCCGTCACAGTCCGTCCCCCGGAACGGAAGAGTTGCCCTAGCTCTAGCTCGTCGTAGGTCTGATCGATGCGGTTCTTGATCTTGCTCATAGTTCGGATGTCTCCCAGGGTAAACCCAGTGGTGGTGAGTATTCGGGGTTTGTTACGTGACGCGCGAGCGCGGCCAGCAAATGAGGTTTGCTTGGCGTCTTTCGATCGCGAGCTCGGAGTTGTGTCGTTGATACAGCGTAAGAGATCAAAGGACAGGAACCAACTCGCAAATTTGGAAGGTGCAATTCTCATCCGGCGAATCGGTCAAGCGCGACTGCGACTGAGATTCCAACGTGTCTGCGCGGACGATATCAGCCACCCGGATTGCCGGTCCGGATCCTCTCGACGCGACGGTTGGTAGAGAACATCGAAATCTGCAGCAGCACGCGCGTGTGGCGCCGATGACCATCTGGCCACTTGCTCGAACCGTTTGCGCTCCGCTCTGAGCTTCTGGCTCAGTCCTCTTAACGGTCACCATCGCCTTCCACCACTCGTTGCCGGATTGACGCGTGATCGGGAAGAGCGGGCCAGGCGTAGGACGGTCGCCGTGGATCGACCGATCTCGTGGGGCTCCGTTGCTCGAGCGCCGATAAACATGACCCGTGGTGCGCGCCATCGAGGAACGAGGCGACGAGGTCTTTGCTTCACGGGCAAAAATCCTTGTCACTTAACTGCGTATGCAAGCACTCGGCCAGTTCCTAGAATTCGCTATATCCGTGCGGGCGATCAGGCGCGAACAGCGAAGTGGTTGGCAGGACGCCTACGCCGCAGGGGGAGCGCCACTGAGGAAGCACCGTGGCGCTGCTGGTGGTGAAGAACTGGTGGCCGCGCGCAACGGGCTGATTCCGCTGGGCCGTATAGCAGCCGCTTGGTAGTCAATCGAAAGGAGCAACTTTATGCCACGACTGGAAATGCCATCTGAAGATGCCATGACCTCTGAACAGGCAGCTGTTTGTGCGGAAGTGATCAGCGGGCCGCGCGGAAAGGTGCCTGCGCCAATGATTGCCTGGTTGCGAAACCCGGACCTCGCAAGACGGGTGCAGAAGCTAGGCGAGCTGCTTCGCTATCAGACAACGCTCGAGCCGCAGCTCAGCGAGCTCGCCATTCTTGTATGCGCCCGGCATTGGACTGCACACGTGCAATGGAACGCACATAAGGCAATAGCGCTGAAATCGGGTCTCGACGCGCAAGTTGTCGAGGCCATCGCGGCGCGTCGCGTGCCGGCCATCAGCGAAGACCGCATGCGTGCGGTCTACGACGTCTCGTCGACGCTCCTCTCGACGAGCCGGGTGCCTGAGCAGCTATACGCGCGCGGCATTGAGCAGCTCGGCGAGCGCGGAATGGCGGAGCTTGTCGCGATTCTGGGCTATTACTGCCTCGCATCGTTCACGCTTAACACGTTCGAGTTAGGCCTGCCAAGCGGCGTTGCACCGGAACTGGAGGATCCGGACTATCTGGAGACGAAGACGGGCAGTTGACGCGGCTGGCAGTAGCGCGGATCCATCCGGACCGCATGCAGATCCCGGCCCAGTGCGGGACGAACATTCCAAATACAGACGGAGACATTCATGGGTTTTTCGCGCATGAACCGCCGTGACGCGTGCCTCGCGCTCGCTGGTTTGCTGGCCGGCGGACTTGCACCGGGTCTCGCGGCGGCGGACGAGTTTCCAGGTAGGCAGGTGACGTTGATCGTTCCCTATGAGCCCGGTAACACGGGAGACCTTTGGGCACGGATGGTCGCGCCGAAGCTTTCGGCGCTGTGGAAACAGCCCGTAATTGTGCAGAACATGCCGGGCGCGAGCACGATGATCGGCGTTGCCTATGTCATGCGTTCGAAGCCTGACGGTCACACGCTGCTGATCGGGAGCCTCAGCACCACCATGGCCAAGCTGACCAATGCGAACGTACATTTCGATCCCCAGGTCGAGCTCGCGCCCGTGCTCAAGTACCTTAAGTTCAAGATGGTGCTGGCTACGAATGCCGTTACGTATGCCAAGGCGAAAAATCTCCACGAACTTGTCACGCTCAGTGAGTCGGTGCCTGGCGGAATCTTCTACGGTGGCACAGGGCCGGGCACCGCTTTCAATATGAGCGCGGGCTTTGTTCTCAGGGGACTCGGTGTGAAGTATTCCGAAGTGAACTACAACGGCACGCTACCCATCATCCTTGCGTTGATTCGTAACGAGGTGCAGGTGCTCGAGAACACACCTGCGGCGCTGAAGGGGCATATCGCCGACGGCAGCATTTACCCTATCGCGGCGTTCGGCGAAGAACGCTTCCCCGAGTTGCCGAACGTCCAGACAGTGCGTGAAGCGGGGTACAAAGGGTTTTACCCGGTCCTCTGGAATGGAGTGTTCGCGCCAAAGGGCACGCCGCCACGCGTACTCGACCGCATCGCCGCAGACATTCACGCCGTCTCGACGGCACCGGATATGAAAGATCGTATCGAATCGACTTTCTCCGGTTTCATACCCCAGTCCAACCCGCAGCTGTTTGCGCACGAGATCGAAACGGAAACGACGCAATGGCGCGACTTTCTTGCCAGCATCCATTTCACGCCTCACTAACCTGTCCCGATGGAGAACCCAGTGAAGATCAATACCTCCGATGCCCATGGCGTGGCGGTCGCCTTCCTCGTGCGACGCGGCATGTCCGAGGAACACTCGCGAATGGTCGCCGATCACCTCATTTACGCAATGCTTGCCGGACATGCGTACGCCGGCCTGCCTAGGCTCATTCCCATGGCCGAACGGCTGCGCAAGACCGGAACCGGCGGCACAATCCGGACGGTCAAGGAGACGGATAATTCCGCGCTGATCGACGGGGCGAATGTCAACGGCTACGTCACATCTGTCATAGCGATGAAGAAGGCTATGGCACTTGCGAAGGCGAGCGGCGTGGGCATTGTGGGCGTGAACAACAGCTGGTTCTCCGGACTGCTTCGCTATTACGTCGAGCCTGCCGCAAACGAGGGCTTCATCGCGATCCACGCCGCGAACTCGACGGCTCGAGTCGCGCCACATGGCGGCGCCGACAGTTTGCTCGGGACGAATCCGATCGCGTTTGCATTTCCCGGCGAGCGCTCGCCACTCGTGATCGACTTCGCCACCTCGCAGCTGATGTGGGGCGACGTCATTTACCACGGGCAGCTCGGCAAGCCGCTTCCGTCGGACTGCGCTGTCGACCCGCAAGGACGGCGGACCACGGACCCCGCAGCGGCGCTCGCTGGTGCAATTCTGGGATGGGGCGGTGCGCGCGGTTATAGCGTCTCGCTGGTCGTGCAGGCGCTTGGCATTCTCGCAGGCAGCGATCCCATCATTGGCGAGGCGGGTAAGTGGGGCTATCTGTTCATTACGATCAACCCTGAACTCTTGATGCCGGTCGACGAATTCAAGCAGCGCATCGGCGTCTTGCGTTCCTCCATCGAAAGCTCCCGTCCCATCGAGGGCGGCGGTCCCGTGAGGGTGCCGGGAAGCGCGACCGACGCGCGCCTGGCCGAAGGGCGTGCGCGTGGTTGGATCGAGATCGAAGAGGAAATCTATCGCCGCCTTACGGTGGAGTAATATCGCGAATCGCGACCGTCATCGCAGCCTGTCATGCCGTTCAGCAAAAGCGCTGAACGGCATTTTTTTTAGAGTTCGTGCCTGGGTAACGCAGACAGGAGTCAGGCCGGGACGGACAGGACGATCTTGCCAAAATGGGCGTTCGAACTCATTCGGTCAAGGGCCGCGGCGGCCTGTTCGAGGGGGAACACGCGATCGATCGGCAGCCGCAATTTGCGCTCGGCAATGGCGGCCGACAGGTCGCGTGCCATCAGTGCCGTGAGGTCGCGAATCTCATCTACTGATCGCGTACGGAAAGTGACTCCAGTGTACGAGATGCGACGCAGCGCGTGCCAATTGAAATCTACGACACCCTCACTGCCTCCGAGCCGGCCGACATTGACGATGCGACCGAGCTTGGCGCAGGTCTTCATGGTCTGGTTGAAGGCCGGTCCGCTCACCTGGTCCACGATGACATCCACGCCCTTTCCGGCAGTCGCGTCAAGGATTCTTTCTACCCATTCGGGCGCGGAGGCATCCAGCGCATAGTCCGCGCCGAATTCCTGGAGCCGGCTACGCCTTGCGCTGTTCGTCGAAGTGCCGATCACGGCGCCTGCTCCGAGTAGCTTCCCGATCTGCATGCCCATGAGTCCGACACCCGAGCTGGCGCCGTGGATCATGAGTGTCTCGCCGCGCTGCATGCGGCCTGCCGTGACGATCGCATTGTGCATGGTCTGGCAGGCGAGCATCAGGACCGTTGCCTCCTCGAACGCGATGCCGTCCGGAATACGCATCGCGCGGCCCCGATCCGTAACGGCGTATTCCGCGTATGCACCGGTTCCTGTGCACATCACGCGGTCGCCTGGTCTCCATTCGGTCACGGCACTTCCGACCCCGGCGATTTCGCCGGCCCACTCCATGCCAATCACCTTGCCATCTTTTGCAGCCACGCCTGAAAGATCGGCCCGATTCAGACTTGCCGCGCCTACACGCACAAGGATCTGGTCGGGCTCAGGGCGCGGCACGGGGGTGTCGCCGGGCTGTGCACCGGCGGAGGTTGCAAGTATCGCTTTCATGGCGGGTCCTGTCATTGTGGAGTCCCATCGAGAGACGCGTCTGCCACCGGCTGCATGGCGGTATTGCCTGGATAGAAGGCTGCACGGGTTCCGCCGTCAACAGGGAGCACTGTCCCGTTGACGTACCGGGCCGCATCGCTCAGGAAGAACAGGATGACATCGGCGATGTCGTCCGGTTCGGCGATGCGGCCGAGCGGCGATACACCCGTCGGCTTGTACAGCGAAGTGACATCGGTTTTGGCCGCGCCGTTCAGCATCGGCGTTGCCACGGTTCCGGGCGCTACGGCGTTGACGACAACGCCCGAGGGCCCCAACTCGACGGCGAGTACACCGGTGAGCAAATGGAGCGCCGCCTTCGTCGCTGCGTAGAAACCCGAGCCGGGCTTGGGTCGGATGCCTGCACAGGAGCCGACCATCACCACGCGCGCAGGATGGACAACACTCGAGCGCTCACGCAAAAGCGGAAGCGCTTCGCGCACTGTCAACCACGGACCCTTGACGTTCACGCCGAGCAGCAGATCTACATCTTCTGGCGTGTGCTCCTCGAGCGCTCCGACGCGAATCACGCCTGCGGAACAGATCAAGGCGTCGAGTTTCGCCGTCTGGCGGCGGACGGCATCGAATGCGGACCGGACGCTCTCGACGTCGGCCACGTCGCATTGGAGGTGACGCAGTCGGTTTTGCGAAGTCTGCAATGACGCATGCTGATCCGGTGCATGTTCACAAACGTCCAGGGACCAGACGGTCCAGTCGTGGGCAATCAGGCGTTCGACAGTACGTCGCCCGATCCCGGACGCGCCGCCTGTGACAACAGCAGTTTTGTTGGTCATGATTTCTCCGGTAGCTCGGACGAGCTTAGGGGTGTGTCGGCAGCGAAGTCAACGCACCAGTGTGCGAAGCTGCTTGCTCGCGCTCGCAAAAATGAGCCGGTACGGCAGGCGGGCCGAGTGTCTTGCCGCCGCGCGCAAAACTGCTTAACGGCTGGGCACATAGATCGGGCTTGGAGTGAGGCATACACTACTCTCGCACCATCATCTGGCTACCAGAGTTCATATAGTAAATATCGGAGACAAGGCACGACTGAGTCCTGTTCGCGAGCTGCCTGTATGGTCGAGGTGGTGCGCAGCGAACACGGCTTCGGAAGCTGTCTGGCAATTGGAGAAGGGACGAATGCCGAATCCATTGGTTTCGCTACCGAAGGACTATCTGGGTGGCGGCTTGATGATACTGATTGGTGCGAGCGCAGCTGGCATGGGCGCGACATACAGTATCGGAACGCTCCGGCAGATGGGGCCGGGCTTTTTCCCGGTCGCGTTGGGGGTCTTGTTGATGTTTGCCGGCACAGCCATTGCCGTTGCTGCTTGGCTCGAGCGTGCGCGTGCGGGTGTGGTCAAGTCCGAGACGTTGCCCCCAGAGTGGCGAGGGTGGGCGTGCATCGTTGGTGCGTTGATCGCTTTCGTCATTCTGGGCCGTTATGGTGGCTTGCTGGCCGCCTGCGCAGCGGTCGTTTTTATCGCCGCGATGGGTGACCGCGACAATAAGCTGAAGGACGGCTTGCTGCTGATGGCGATCATGCTGGTGTTTGCGATCGTCGTGATATGGGGCGCGCTGCGAATGTCCTTTCCGCTGTTTACGTGGGGAGGTGCCTGAGCCATGCTGACCGATTCGCTCACAAACCTCTGGTATGGCTTCGAGATTGCGCTGCAACCTCACAACATCTGGTGGTCGTTCGTCGGTGTTCTAATAGGCAACCTGATAGGCGTTTTACCGGGGCTCGGCGCACTGACGGCCATCTCGATGCTCCTGCCGATTACCTATTCGATGCATCCGGTACCCGCGGTCCTGATGCTAGCCGGCATCTTCTACGGGTCGATGTATGGCGGCGCCATAGGTGCGATCCTGTTAAACCTGCCATCGCACCCGCCGCATGCGGTAACCTGCCTCGACGGGTACCCGATGGCCAAGGCTGGAAAAGGAGGAACGGCGCTGGGCGTCGCGATGTTTGCATCGTTCTTCGCCGCATCGTTCGGCATCGTCGTGATGATCATCGCCTCGCCGCTGCTGGTACGAATCGCCTTCGATTTCGGACCCGCGGAAATCTTCTCGGTCATGCTGCTCGGCCTTCTGGCGGGCTCCACGATGGCTCGCGGCTCGCCGCTCAAGGGCGTCGCCATGACGACGTTGGGATTGCTGCTCGGCATCGTCGGCACGGACGTTACTAGCGGCGTGCAACGGTTCACGTTTGGATTTCTGGAACTCTCTGACAAGATCGAACTCGTCGCGCTAGCACTTGGCCTTTTCGGTGTGGCTGATTTTCTCGTCAGTATCAACCGCATGCACGCGGTCACGTCGAGCAACAAGACGATGGACGTAGGCTTCAAGGATATGCTGCCGAGCAAGACGGAGATCAAGCAGGCTTTCTGGCCGACGATTCGCGGAACGTTGGTCGGCACGCTCTTCGGCGCAATGCCCGGGACCGGTCCGACGGTAGCGTCGTTCGTAGCGTATGCATTCGAGCGGAAGGTATCTCGCAAGCCCGGACGCTTCGGCCATGGGGCACTCGAGGGCGTTGCAGCGCCGGAAGCTGCGTCCCATTCCAAGACGCAGGTCGATTTCATCCCGACGATGAGTCTCGGCATTCCCGGCGACGCGGTGATGGCGCTCATTCTTGGCGCGCTGCTGATTCAAGGTATTCAGCCGGGTCCCCAAATGATCAGGGAACACCCGGACATCTTCTGGGGCTTGATCGCAAGCTTCTGGATCGGCAATGTGTTGCTGATGATCATGAACCT
Organism: Paraburkholderia sp. WC7.3g; assembly: GCF_050436345.1. NCBI lineage: Bacteria > Pseudomonadati > Pseudomonadota > Betaproteobacteria > Burkholderiales > Burkholderiaceae > Paraburkholderia > Paraburkholderia sp. WC7.3g. The sequence continues at coordinate 2,851,436 of NZ_JBNDMA010000002.1, read as the reverse complement.
ACCGATGATCGGCGTCTGGGTCAGAATGCTGAAGGTGCCTTACCGCTACCTTTTGCCGTTGGCGATGGGCTTTATCGCCATCGGGGTGTACTCCACGAATAATTCGCTTTTCGATGTTGGCGAGGCACTCTTCTTCGGCGTAGTCGGCGCGGTCCTTCTTGCACTCGACTTTCCCGTCGCGCCAATCCTGCTCGGCTTCGTGCTCGGGCGACCATTCGAAGAGAATTTCCGCCGGGCACTGCTGCTGTCACGCGGCGACATGATGATCTTCGTCGAACACCCGATTAGCGCCGTGCTGATCACGCTTTGCGCCTTGTTGCTGCTGAGTCAAATCTGCTTCGGGTTGCGGCGAGCGGTGATTCAAAGACGACTGAGCGCTGCCGCGCAGACGGGCCAGGCCCATCAACCGGGACAACTAGCTCAGGGCGGAATTGAGTCGATCGGCGTGCGCGCCGCGCAAACGGCGAGCCGCCGCACGTCCGACATGTGAGTCCAGACATTGTGTGCTGCCGACGCCTACACGCATCGTTCTTATCCGTTCATTAACGCCGCTGCAGCGGCACTGGAAAGGAGGAAGAAAAGATGGTTTCCGTTTGCACCAATACAGTCACAGCAGATTTTACTTGCCTCGACGGATTGCTGCGGCGGCGACACAGCTGCCGAGCCTTTCTGCCGCAGCCAGTATCGCGAGATGTCATCCGGCAAATTCTGGCGACGGCGCAACGCACTGCATCCTGGTGTAATGCCCAACCCTGGCAGGTCCACATGGTGAGCGGCGAGCCGCTCGAGAGTCTCCGTAGCGATCTGATGGCCCGCGCCTCAGCGAACATCGCTCCGTCGCCCGAACTCGATTGGCCGCGCGAGTATCGCGGCGTTCATCAGACGCGCAGGCGAGAATGCGGCTGGGCCCTTTATCAAGCCACCGGCGTGCGGAAAGGCGATCGCGAAGCCGCGGCGCGACAGGGGAGAGAGAACTTCCGGTTATTTGGTGCTCCGCACCTCGCGGTCGTATGCAGTGACGGTTTCCTCGGCACTCACGGGGTCATGGATTGCGGCGCCTGGGTGTCCAACTTCATGTTGGCAGCCACCGCAGTAGGCGTCAGTGCAATCGCACAAGCCGCACTGGCCTCATGGCCTGATCTCTTGCGCAAGCACCTCGATATTGGCGCCGAGAATCGCATCATCTGCGGCATCTCCTTCGGATTCGAAGACAAGGAGCACGTCGCCAACAGGTTCCGCACCTCGCGGGCACCGATCGACGACGTCGTCGCGTGGGTGGAATGACCATCGCTGCGCGTAAAAAATCTGGAGATTCCGGCTCCGGGTGGTCGGGGTTGCGCCGGTGTCTTTTATAGACAAACCCGGCGCAGACGCCACCGGCAACGACACCACACCGTGCAACGCAGCGACTGGTCGTCGGTCGTCGGTCGCCACGCGGTCCGTCAATTTCTGCCGAATAAGGCTTCCGAACCCAGGATGAAGGTTTCGAGGCCCGTTAGCGCGCCCAATTGAAAGATCGTCAGGATCTCTTCTCGTGTAGCGCCGTGCTGCAGCGCATGGCGTATGTGAAGCGCAAGGCCCGTTCCATACATATGAGTAACGGAAGAGTCGATGGCAATGTAGATCAATTCTCGCTCTTTGGGTGTCAGCGAACCATGCTTCCACGGTTCAGTCGATAGTCCCGACAGCGCCTTGAAGTAATCCGGAAGCAGCCGCGCGATGGTATCGCGCTGTTCGTTCCAGAATCCGCGCGTCTTCACGAAGTCCTCTCGTATTTCTTCGATATCGGAGCGCGTAGATGGTAGCTCGGCGGCATCCGGCCCACGCGTCGCTCGCAGCTCCTCGAGGAGGATCGGCACGGCGAAGTAAAGCGCATGGTTGCTCAAGCCGACGATGGACAACAGGACGTCAATCACGTCGTGCTCCGATGCGCCGGCCACTCTGGCCCGTTCGACGTGCCGCCTGATAGCCTTTTCATTCAGCGCCGTCGCCGATGCATGCAGCGCAAGCAGCACGAGCTCCTTCATTCTAGGTGAAAGATGCTCGTCGCCGATAGCGACGCGCCAGAACCGGGCGGCGGCTTCAAATGACGTCGGGGCCGTCAGGCGCAGACGTTCCGGCACGCGCGGGTCATCGAAAGTGCCGTCGAGTTGGTCCTGGTCATAGTGCACATCGCCTCCTTACGCCGGTTGCGCCGGCGGGCTAGCTATTGATGGAGCGAATACCGCGGTCGCAGTTGGGGTTGCCGCCCGCTTTGGAAGGTATCGCGGTCAGTTCATGCCGCAGGACGTGAAGGTAGCGGGAACGCCGTGCCACGCATGGTTGTAGAAAAAGAATAGACGTGTGACTGGAGGCGCATCCAGCGTGTCTTAAGCAAAGCTCATTTGCGCCAGACAGAAAAAGTCGGGTTGGCGTCGTACCGCGGTAGATGCGCGCGGGCCGACGATTTTTGCGGCCGGAGCAAGACTCCTAACCGCGTCCGCGGGTAGCCGATGGCTAACACCGCTACTAGAATTTGTTCACACGGGCAAACCTCGAAAGGTTGCTTTGCCAGGCACAAACAAGGAACGAACGTTATGGAAGAAGTTATCTCTATCTCCAGCAGCGCTGAGAGTGTGCATAGTGAGGCGCATCTGGTTCAAAGGTGGCTGTCTCGTCTCGAGCAGGCGCTGAAGTCGCTGAACCGCGACGCCCTGGGTCAGCTTTTTGCCGACGAATGCCACTGGCGTGATTTGCTGGCGTTCACTTGGAGCATTACACCGCATCAGGGGCGCGAGAGCATCGTTAACGAGCTCATAAGCAGACAGCACAAAATCCAGGCGCATCGGTTCGAGATTGCGGAAAATCGTACGCCGCCGCGTCGCGTCAAGCGTATCGGGATTCCAGTGACTGAGGCTATTTTTAATTTCGAGACAGCCGACGGCCGTGGTAGTGGCGTCGTGCGGCTCTTGGAATGCGAGCCCGAGAGGGCCTGGATTTTCATGACGTCGCTGCAGGAGCTGAAGGGCCATGAGCCGGCGGTGGGGGAGCGGCGTCCATCGGGCGCGGAATACTCTCGCCAGTTCGGCAGCCAGAACTGGGCGGAGCGTCGTGCGAAGGAGCAAGCGTTCGAAGATCGCGAGCCTGCCGTATTGATCATTGGCGCTGGCCAGACGGGCTTGTCCACAGCGGCTCGGCTTCGGATGATTGGTGTGGACGCGCTATGCGTGGAGAAGCTGCCTCGGGTGGGAGACGTGTGGCGCCAGCGGTATCACTCGTTAGCGCTGCATAATCAGGTGGCGCTGAACCACATGGCATACATGCCGTTTCCACCAACCTGGCCGAAGTACCTTGCGAAGGACATGCTGGCCAATTGGATCGAGAACTACGCATGGGCGATGGAGTGCAATGTCTGGACAAGCACGGCGTTTGTGGGCGGGGAATATGATGAGGCAGCTGGCCACTGGCATGCGACGGTGCGTCGCGCCGACGGGTCCGAGCGTGTGCTTCGGCCAAGGCATATCGTGTTCGCTAATGGCATCGTTGGTGCGCCCAAGCGGCCTAGGCTGGCAGGGCTCGAGGACTTCAAGGGCGAGGTCCTGCACACGCACGACTACAAGGACGGGGCACCCTGGCGCGGAAGGAATGCGCTGGTGCTCGGCGCAGGCACGAGCGGCCACGACATCGCGCAGGACCTGCATGGCCACGGCGCAAACGTCAAGCTAATCCAGCGTGGTCCGATCGCAGTCACGAGCCTTGACGCCGCATGCGTTACCTATACCACCTACTACGATGACGGCTTGCCTATTGAGGATTGCGACCTGCTGGCATTGTCCGCTACCTACCCCATTGCGGTGCGAAATGCGCAGGCTGTGACGAAGCGGCAGCAGGAATTGGACAAGGTGCTGCTCGACGGTCTGCGCGCACGGGGCTTCAAGCTAGATTTTTGCGAGGACGGAACCGGGTACATGATGAAGGTGCGCCGTACGCACGGTGGCTACTATCTGAACTGCGGCTGCTCGGAATTGATTGTCAATGGGCAGGTCGGCCTGCTGCACTTCGAGGACATCGAACGCTTTGTCGAGGACGGTGCGCTGATGAAGGACGGGCGCGTGGAGAAGGCGGACCTGTTGGTGACCGCCACGGGCTATCAAAGCCAGCAGCACGTGGTGAGGGAATTGTTGGGTGCCGCGGTTGCCGAGATAGTCGGTCCCATTTGGGGAATCGCGAAGGACGGCGAACTCAACAACATGTACAGGCCCACGGCGCAAAAGGGGCTATGGTTTCTCGGCAGCGGCCTATCGCAGGCACGCATTTACTCACATTACGTCGCCTTGCAAATCAAGGCCCGCGAGATTGGGCTCATTACCTGAGCCACGACCGCACGGGCCCACGAGTTCGCGGACAAGGGTGACACGTTCTTAACAATTGCCGCCCTGATCGCTTACCGACTCAAAAACGAGGATACGAGACATGCTGGATCTGACTGGTAAAGTGGCTTTCGTCGCAGGCGCGGGTTCATTGGGTGAGGGGTGGGGCAACGGCAGGGCCACGGCGGTGCTGATGGCTCGGCAGGGCGCCAAAGTGTTCGGTGTGGACATCAATGAGCAGGCATTGATTGACACTGCGGCGATCATGGAGCGGGAAGGTCACAAGAACTGGGCGTGGCAAAGATGCGATTTGACGTCCAATGATGACGTCAAGGCGGCGATCGACGCGTGCGTGGAACAGTTCGGTCGGGTTGATATCCTGGTCAACGTTGTGGGAGGGAGTGTCCCGGGTGATCCCGTGTCGCTCGGCGTCGACGCGTGGGATGCGCAGATGGACCTGAATCTCAAGACGGCGTTTCTCGGCTGCAAGCATGTGCTTCCCATCATGCTGCGGCAGTTTGAGGCTGAAGGCAAAGGTGGCGCAATCGTTAACGTCTCAAGCATCGCGCACATGAGCCATCAGGTCGGCGGACGCGTGCACGTCGCTTATGCGGCTTCGAAGGCTGGACTTATGGCGTTCAGCCGCTCGACTGCCATTGCCTACGTGAAGAAGGGCATACGGGTCAACACAGTCGTGGTCGGGATGATGGACACACCGACCGTCAAAACACGGATCACCAAGCAATTGGGCGTATCCGCCGACGAATTGAATGCCAACCGCAACGCCGCGATTCCTATGGGTTTCATGGGCGACGCGTGGGACATTGCGAATGCCATAGTGTTTCTCGCAAGCGACGAGGCGAAATACATCACCGCGACGCAACTCGTCGTGGATGGCGGCGTGACAGCGGCCAGGTAGGCGCGGCGACAAGGAGGACCCGATGACTCATGGTGCCTTTCAGCACAATCCGATCAGGCCAGAGTGGCTCGCCGCGCGAACCGAAGCGCCACTCGATCCCGCACTCCCGGTCGTCGACTCGCACCATCACCTTTATCAACGTCCGGGTCTCAAATATCTATTCGATGACATGCTTGCCGACCTGCGATGCGGTCATGACGTGCGCGGAACAGTGTATGTGCAGGCGCGGACGATGTATCGGGCCGACGTTTCCCCGGCGATGAGCCCGGTCGGCGAGACCGAATTTGCCAACGGAGTGGCAGCAATGAGCGCCAGCGGGCTTTATGGTGATGTGCGAATGTGCGCGGCCATTGTGGGTTTCGCGGATCTGCTTCTCGGCGACGACGTCCGTCCTGTGCTGGAACGCCATATCACAGCGGGGGGCGGCCCAGCGTCGGAAGGCGGCAGATTCCGCGGCATTCGCCAGTCTCTCGCTTGGGACGGCGACGCCGCCCTATTCAATGCGGCAGCTTATTCGACCACCGAAGACATGATGGATAGCGCGCCGTTTCGGGCTGGTTTTGCGCATCTGGGTGAGCTTGGCCTTAGTTTCGATGCCTGGTTGCTCTTTCCTCAGATACCGCGACTAACGTCGCTGGCGCGCGCCTTTCCAGAGACGCCCATCGTGCTGAACCATTGCGGGGGAGTGCTGGGCATCGAGCGTTTCGCAGGTAGGCAGCAGGAGGTGCTCGCCGAATGGAAGGCTTCGCTCCATGACCTTGCCAAATGCCCCAACGTAATGGTCAAGCTCAGTGGTCTCGGTATGCGGTTATCCGGCTTCCGCTTCGAGGATCGGGACCGGGCCCCGTCGTCAGCAGACCTCGCCGATGCGTGGCGCCCCTGGTTTGAAACGTGTATCGAGGCTTTCGGTGCGGACCGATGCATGTACGGTAGCAATTTCCCTGTCGATAAGGGAAGCTATAGCTTCGGCGTCGGACTAAATGGCGTCAAGCGGATCGCCTCCAGTGCGAGCGCCGAGGAGAAGGCCGATTTGTTTTGGCGAAGCGCGACGCGGTTCTATCGTCTCCGATTGGACATGACCTCTTCGTGGCGCGTCGCATTGGCAAGCGCGGATGACTGCAGAGAAGCACGTGATGTCGGACCACAACACATTTAATCTGGATAACTGATGTTTCCCATAAACTTCCTGCGCCACTCGGCGCTCGTCTGTCCGGATGCCGTGGCGGCGGTCGATGGTGATTGTCGTCTGACATATAAGGAATTGATTGATCGAAGTGATGCTTTGGCAGCGGGGCTACAGAACCTGGCAGGCAAAACACGGCCGACTGTCGCGCTGCTGGGACCCAACAGTGTCGAGATGCTGGTAGCGTTGATGGCGGTCCATGCCTGCGGAGCGATTCTGGTGCCGCTCAATGGGCGTAACGCCCCGCCTGAACTCGATGCGCAGATCGGCCGTGCCAAACCGGACGTGGTCGTCGTTCATCGAGCCTATCTGGACAAGTTCACCGCTGGTGATCGCCACGTGTCGGTCGTCGATGCATACCCGGCCGACGCGCGGGCCATGACTCTACTCGAGCGCAAGCATTGGGGGCAACGCGCTGAATGGAGTGCCAGCATTACAGACATCAACGCCATCAAATTTACAGGCGGCTCATCGGGCGTGCCTAAGGGGGTGTTGCAGTCTTTTAGATGCATCAACGCGCTAGTCAGTGCGGTCGTGATGACGTTCGAGCTGACACCGAACGATCGCTATCTTTGCGCTGCACCGATGACTCATGGGGCGGGGGCGTTCATCCTGCCGACGCTATCCAAAGGTGGACGTGTGGTGCTGACATCGAACGCGGCGCCCGGGCACCTCCTCGACCTCATGCAGCGCGAGCGCGTAACGAGTACCTGGATTCCGCCGACGCTACTTTATAAGCTGATTGACGAGCAGAAGGCGCGGCCGCGCGAGCTGTCCCGCCTGGCCCACCTCATTTGGGGCGGAGCAGCTGCATCACCCGCCCGCCTGCGCGAAGCGCTACAAGTGTTCGGTCCAGTGATCGAAACTGCCTACGGCCAGACGGAAGCGCCTCTGATTCTGTCCGCCGCACGCGCGAGCGACATGGCGGACGAAAGGCGGCTCACGTCGGTTGGTCGAGTCGCACCTCTGGTGGATGTCACGATCCAGGACAAAGAGGGAAACCGGCTCGGCCCCAATGAACCGGGAGAGATTTGTGCGCGCGGAGATCTGCTGATGAGCGGATACCTTGATATGCCGGAAGAATCGGCGAAGGCGATCCGTGACGGTTGGCTCCGCACGGGCGACGTGGGTCTCGTCGATGAAGACGGATTTCTGTACATCAAGGACCGGATACGTGACGTGGTGATCAGCGGCGGGTTCAACGTCTATCCGTCGGATGTCGAAGCTGTAATCGCCCAGCACCCGGCGGTGTCTGAGGTAGTGGTATTCGGGGTACCCGACGACCACTGGGGCGAGCGCGTCGAGGCCGCCCTGGAACTCCGTGAGGGCCAGATCGCCACCGAGGATGAACTCATCGCATTCTGCAAGGAGCGCGTTGGGTCCGTCAAAACGCCGAAGCATATGAGAATCGTCACATCGCTGCCACGGAGCGCGGTGGGCAAAGTCGTTCGCCGGGAAGCGCGGGCGATGGCAATATCGGGAGGTAACGCCTGACGCCTTTAATGCCAGATCACACTGACCGTTTTTCACTGCACCTATACCACGCTTAGTCTCGGATTCAGGCGAAAATGTCTCGATTCCAGGCACCGAAAAGCTGAAACAGGAGACACGCTAGATGAATCAGCCTACTCGCACGCTCGACGTTCAGTCGTTTATCGATGGTGAGCGATTTTCACCCTGCCAGTGGTTGATACTGACGCTATGTTTTCTCGCGTTCGCCGCCGACGGTTTTGACAACGCGGCAATCGGCTACATCGTGCCGGCGCTGATCCGCGATTGGGGGGTGGCACGTGACGCCTTGGGCTCCGTCATGAGCGCGGCGCTGCTCGGCGTCGGGATTGGCGCGCTCGCCGCCGGTCCGCTGGCCGACCGCGTTGGCCGCAAGACGGTGCTGGTCTTGTCCATTGCTTGTATTGGTGTCTGGAGCCTCGCGGCGGCACAGGCACATACCATTGGTGTCCTGCTTATGTTCCGCTTCCTGACGGGGTTGGGGCTTGGTGCCGCGATGCCGACTGGAATAACGCTCACGTCGGAATACGCTCCGGAGCGCATACGCGGTGTCGTGGTCAACAGCATGATCTGCGGTTTCTCCTGCGGAATGGTCATTGGCGGCGCAGCGTCGGCGTGGCTCATACCGCATGCAGGCTGGAAGAGCGTGTTAATCGCGGGCGGCGTCGGCCCCTGCCTGATCGCGTTGCTGGTCGCTGTCGCAATGCCGGAATCAGCCCAATTTCTTGCGGTGCGCCAAGGCACGCATGCACGCATCGCTCGCATCCTTAAGCGGATCGCGCCGCAACAGCAGTTCGACAACTGCAGGTTCGTTGCCAGCCAGCGCGGCGAGCCCGCGCGCGGCGCGGCGCTTGCGCTAGTATTGTCCCGGCGCTATTTGCCGCGCACGTTGCTGCTCTGGGCTGCATATTTTTTGACGCTGGTCGTCTATTACCTGCTCGTCAACTGGATGCCGACACTTTTCCATGATGCGGGCTTTGACGCGTCGCGCAGTGCCTTGGTGACGTCCTTGTTCCCGCTTGGCGGGGTGATCGGCACCGTCATTACCGGCTGGTTAATGGATCGTTTCGACGCGAACCGCACGATAACGTTCGCATACGTGTTGGCGGCCTTGCTGGTATTCATCGTGGGGCGGAGCGTCGGTAGCGCACCGGTGTTCTTTGGTGTTCTGATTTTCCTTTGTGGGATGGTCCTCACCAGCGCGGCGACTTCTACATCTGCTTATCCGGCCAGGGTCTATCCGACGCAGGCGCGCGCGACGGGCGTTGCATGGGTTCTTGGCGTCGGTCGAACCGGCGCTGTCGCCGGCGCGTTCCTGGGCGGTGAACTGCTCACGCTAGGTTGGCGGGCGGCAGACGTGTTTGGCCTGCTTGCCGCGCCGACGCTATTGGCTGGGGGGGCCGTGTACGCGGTTTCGATCTGCCTGTCGCATGCAAGGGGCGAGGAAGAGCCAACGACTGCAGCCGTGAAGCACTCCTAGCCAGGGCGTACCCCCGTCGTCACGGTATGCCGCAGGTGCGGCAGCGCATGACGGCTGTCCAATCGGCGAATCCCGGGAACAGTTTCGCAACGGACGAGTTCGCGCAAATCCAGACGTTTATAAAGGTCGTCGAGGACGGCAGTTTTTCGGCGGCTGCACGTTGCACGAACTCTTCGGTCAGTTCGATTGCGAGACAGATTCAGGCGCTCCAAGTTGAACTGGGTATCAGGCTTCTGAATCGCACTACTCGCAGTCTGGCGTTGACTGAGCCGGGACAAGTGTTTCATGATCGCGTCAGTACGATCGCAAGGGAACTCAGCAATGCCAAATCGGAGGCGGCCTCGTTTCGGGGACCAGATCACTTCCTCACCTGCTGCAGCGATACCCGGACCTGGGCTTTGATATTTCACTGACTGACGAGCGGGTAGACCTCGTTTCGAACAATATCGACGTGGCCATCTGGGCGGGCGACATACCCGATGCGGAACTGGTCGCGAGACCTATTAGTCCAATCCGCCGGATTGTTTGCGGCTCGCCAGAATACTTCAGGCGGCGAGGCATTCCGAAGACACCTGACGACCTGCGGGACCATATCTGTCTGCTCTATGCAGCGCGGTCGTACGGCAATATGTGGGCATTCTCGAGGAATGGTGCACGACAGGACGTTGCCGTCCACGGGAACCTGCGGTCCGATAATGGCCTGGTTTTGCTCTCCGCCGCGTTGGCAGGCACCGGCATTATCATGGTCCATGAGTGGATGGTCCGGCTGCCAATACTAGGCGGTCAGCTGATGCGGGTGTTGGATGACTATGTCGTCAGTCCCACGCGCTGCAGACTCGGAGATGCATGCCGTTTATCCAAGTGGTCGCGGTCTTTCACGGAGGATCTTTATCCACTTCTTGATCGAATTGTTCCAGCCAGAAGAGGTGGCTGCCGGAGCAGCCGCTGTCCGGGAGCCGGGCTGCACGCATGGGAGGTACGGAGAGCCTTGAAGAGTTCAACCGCAAAATCTTGCTTACGCCCGCACATCATGAGGTTGAGCGTGCCAACTTTCGTGGCACGGGTCAGTAGGTCTTAGACGCTCGCTGATTGGAGCGATGCTGGTTGCGGAGCTGGCTAGTTGATCAGAGGCCCGAGCACGTGAACAGCCGTGGCGGCATCTTCAACGCCAAGCAGTCCACCCCCGTTTTCGATAATGCCAAAGCGGGCGCCTGCCACCTGTCCGGATCCCGCTTCACCCCGAAGTTGTGTCACTACGTCGTGGATCATTACCAACCCGGTAGCACCGATCGGATGCCCCTTCGAGATGAGGCCACCCGATACGTTGATCGGGATTCGCCCGCCGAGTGAGGTCTCACCGGAAAGTCCCATTGGTCCGCCATCGCCACGGGCGCAAAACCCCAGGTTTTCGGATTGCAACACCTCGGCAAACGCCGTTGCATCATGTAATTCGGCCAGACTCATCTCATCCGGACCTGCCCCGGCTTGCTCATAAGCTTTGCGCGCGGCGATCAGTCCCGAATGTCGTTCGTAGTCGTCCGGGTCGCGATCTGAACTGCTTACGATTACGGAAGCCGCCACCTTGACCGCGCGCCGTGAACCGAGTTGCTTCAGCGCCTTTTCGCTCATCAGCACAGCGGCGGCGGCGCCGTCGCTAATGGGTGAGCACATTGAGCGCGTGAGGGGCCACACGACAGGAGCGTCGTGCAGAACCTGCTCGGTTGTCATGGGCTTGCGATACTGCGCGTGCGGATTATGAACGGAATGGCGGTGATTCTTGGCAGCGATTGCCGCGATTTGCTCAGCAGTAGTACCGAATTTTGCCATGTGCTGACGCGTCAGGCCGGCGTAAATATCCATAAAAAAACTGCGTCCGGGTGCGCCGATTCGCATGTCGTCCTCCACGCTTGGTGGCACAGCCGACTTGCCGAGATTCGCCAGGCGCTCAAACGTCTCGTTGACGAGGTGGACATCCGTTCCGCCATTGAATGCCTTGAACATTGCTTCCTTTTTTTCCGGATAAAAGAGCTTGTCCGCACCCACAGCGAGCACGATGTCATGCTGGCCGGCCAAGATGCTCGTCATGGCCTGGTTGAAAGCCGTGCTGCCGCTGGCACATGCGTTCTCCACATTGATAATGGGAATGGTTTGAACTCCAATAGCTTTCAAGGCGCATTGCCCACGGATGGAATTTTGCCCCTCCATCTGACCTTGACGTGCGTTGGTGAACCACGCGCCTTGCACATCTTTGAGTTCCAACCGGGCGTCCCGCAGTGCCAAATTGACTGCTTCGCGAACCAGATCTTTGACCGACTTGTCCACGAACTTCCCGAGATTTGTCATTCCGACGCCCACTACATATGCACTAGTCATTGGTATTCCATCCTTTCGTATGCTCCCGGAAGACGATTTCTCTGAGTATTTCGGGAGCAAAGTAATTTGTTAAGGGTCCGCTGCGCTTCGCGACTTAAGACAACAAACATGCTTCGATTCTAGGCGTGTCCAGTCCGCGTGGGCTGTCGTTAAGGCGGCAAGGTTCTTTGTCCCCAATGCAAAAGCCGCCGATTGGACGGAAGCGACTAATCGACCCAGTCGCCCATGCGCGCGGATCGCTTTACTTTCCTTGCGAATATGGTCTCTTCGTTGTCAAAACTTCGAGTACTGGCAACCGTAGTAGCCGATCGATGGTTGGTCTTGCGCAATTATTTTTGGCCGCGTGCCGTGTTGTTCAACGGCAAGCCACTCCTGCGAACATTCGCGTGAGCGATGGGCTCGCATTTTCATACGTTGTGGAATTGATTCTGCAGATCCGTACATTTGCCGATGAGGAGTGAATCCGCAACGCGCGTTGCGCTAGTTTGGCGGCACGTCGGCCAATAAGCAGGGGGCGTCGGTTGAAGCCTCTTCGCCATGAAACAAATTCACAAGGAAGTCGACAAAAATTCGAACTTTGCGTGAAAGACCGCGGCTGCTGGGATACACCACATACAATTCGGAATCTTCTGCTCTCGGTCGCACGGTATACTCGCTCATTGTTCTGGCAAGTTCATTTCGAGAGACTGGAAGCCGGACCGTCCATTCTTGGGCTACGAGGATACCGATGCCCGCCATTGCCGCGGAAATCAGAACTAAGCCATTGTCCGAGCGGAGGTTACCGTTGACCTCGATATCCTCCCGCGTGCCGTTCTTTGTAAACTCCCAGATGTTGCCGTAAGAACGCGCTGCGTAGAGCAAGCAGTTATGGTGGCGTAGGTCTTGTGGGGTCACGGGGACGCCGTGGCCCTCAAAATAGCCGGGCGAGGCACAGACGATCCGTTCACTGCGAGTCAGGCGCCTTGCGACAATCTCCGTGTCGGGTATATGGCCCATCCAGACAGCGACGTCTATATTATTTGCTATAAGGTCGGGGCGCTCATCCGTCAGCGAGATATCGAAACCCAACTCTGGGTACTGATTGACAAGACGGGGGAGCGCCGGAACGATAATCGTTGTGCCTGTTGAGACTCGCAGCGACACCCTCAGGACTCCCTTGACGCTATCCTGGAAGGACGTGGCTTCTGATTTCGCGTTTCTTAGCTCTTTTGAGATGGTGCGAACCCGCTCAAAAAATAGTCTGCCAGGCTCAGTCAGCGACAAGCTACGTGTGCTGCGGTTAAGGAGCCGTATGCCAAGCTCTTCTTCGAGCGACTGAATTTGTCTTGCTACCGCACTAATGGAGGAGTCGGTGCAACGGGCTGCAGCCGAAAAACTGCCGGCTTCGACCACCTTAATAAACGTTTGAATGCGCGTGAAGTCGTCCATCATCCAACCCGGATGCCTATTTTGAAGAGATTTCTTGCCAGCGAAGCGTACTCGCGAGCGAAAGCGTTCCCGATTTACCTGCAATTCCACAGCAGACATTGATCGTCGCGCGTTGTCAACGAGGACTCTCCCTATACGCGGAGCCGTCCCGGGGAGCGTCGGTGATCTGCACCCGCGACGCCTTTGGCATACATATCACCTCAGGTATGACGAAAGGTTCGAGTGCGTCATTTGGTTTGGATGCGTCCTGATCGGAACGCTTGCTGAGACAATCCTCGCTGTATTCGTGCCACGCCGGCAAGACGCCTTCGCTACCACGATCGCGGGCGGGGCATCAACGGCGGGAGTTCGCCGATACGCTGCGCGCGACGCGATGTTGGGAAACGTACGCGGAACCTCCCGCGGCTGTGGATTGCTGCGTCGCAATAACTGCGTCGCATTTTTGCGAAAGACGACAAGCACCTTGGCCTGAAAATGGGCGTGCGCAGTCTGGACTCAGTCGCAGCGCGTTGGTACGCTTCCTCAAAAGAAAGACATCATCTTTTGCAAGAAACTGAACCGCTCATCAAGGTGCGAGATGGCAAATCGGCAGGAATGCTTCGCGCACACGTTCTCAACAAGGGACGCAGTATGTCGATGCATTCGTGCTGCGATGATGAGAAGGAAAGCGAAATGATTCGCGCACTCATGTTGTGCCAGCCGACAGTGTACGAAAACTGGAAAGGTCTCTCGCAAGCGCATCCGACGCGCTGATTTTTCGGCCTCGAAGCTTTTATTGGGAATGACCTTTCAAGCGGGCCATACACAAACGGCCCCGACACTATCTAGGGACTTTTAGTTTATGAACTTCGATCTCAATGAAGATCAGTTGTCGATTCAGTCGTCAATCGAAAAGATCTGTGAGAAATTCGACGACGATTACTGGTTGGAGCGCGACCGCAATGGCGGCTTCCCTCATGACTTTTATCGAACGCTCGCGGAAAATGGTTGGCTCGGCATTGCGATGTCCCCTGACTATGGCGGTGCGGGATTGGGGATGACGGAAGCGGCCTTAATGATGCGAACCATTAGCGCGTCAGGGGCCGGCCTATCGGGAGCTTCGGCCGTACACATCAACATCTTTGGTCTTAACCCAGTACAGGTGTTCGGAACCGACGAGCAGAAGCAAAGGTTCTTGTCGCCGCTCATCAAAGGAGAGGACAAAGCCTGTTTTGCAGTGACCGAGCCGGACGCTGGACTTGATACAACACACCTGAAGACCCAGGCGGTGCGAGACGGCGATCACTACGTCATCACGGGAAGAAAAATCTGGATTTCCACCGCCCAAGTGGCCAACAAAATGCTGATCATCGCGCGTACGACCCCGCTCGACCAGCTAGCGAAACCGACGGACGGGTTGAGTCTCTTCTACACCGACCTCGACCGCAGTCGCGTGGAGGTGCGCGAAATCGAAAAGATGGGCCGCAAGGCCGTCGATTCCAATATGTTGTTTATCGACGGATTGCGGGTTCCGAAGGCCGACTTGATCGGTGTCGAGGGACGAGGTTTCCAGTACTTGCTGCACGGGCTGAACCCCGAACGCATATTGATTGCAGCCGAGGCCATTGGTCTCGGGCAAGCGGCATTGCGTCGCGCTACTCAGTACGCAAAGGAGCGGATCGTATTCGGCCGTCCAATCGGGCAAAACCAGGCAATTCAGCATCCTCTGGCACAAGCGTGGATGCAACTGGAGGCGGCCAACCTGATGGTGTTGAAAGCGGCGACTCTTTACGACGCAGGCAAGGCCTGCGGTGCCGAGGCAAATAGCGCTAAGTACCTCGCTGCCGAGGCGGCTTTCCAGTCCTGCCAGACAGCGATCGCTACGTTGGGCGGAATGGGTTATGCGAAGGAATACCATGTCGAACGATACCTTCGGGAATGCATGATCCCTCGGTTGGCGCCCGTGAGCCCTCAGATGATTATGTGCTTTATCGCCGAAAAAGTGCTGGGTTTGCCCAAGTCCTACTGAACTTGGTGAGCCGCCGTGCCTCGGCGACATTCCGCGACTGGTAGCGGACGTCTCATCGCGTTCGCGATGTTAGGGAAGTGTCGGGCACGCGCGGCCACGGGAGTAGGAGGGCGGCGCCCTTGGTCAGTGTCCTAGGTGGAGGCTTCCCGTCACGGCTATCGATTACTTGGCAACCAACCATCGGGCACGGCCTTGACGCACGTGCGTCACATTCCAGCGAGAGCCCGGTTCTGACGTACGGAACAATGCAATGCGCCGCGTTGACGATATCGGCCACAATGTTCACGATGTTTGCAACGGAATTCGAGAGAGAAGAGCAAGCGTTGATAGCGGAGCATACGGCGTCCTGCGCATGCTGTTCTGCGCTCGGATTCGGTCGTTTAGCGCGGCCAATGAGCTGGCGCCGGTCCCTCGCGATTCGAAAGATTTCGATCGGCACGCGAAAGCGAGCAGATCACACATCCCCCAATTACCGACGAACAGATCCTATGAATGCCCGAGTGGAATCGAAAACGCCCACGCTGTTCTCCGAATACCGGCTGCGCGATGTGATGTTCCGCAACCGTCTCGTCGTCTCGCCCATGCAAATGTACATGACTGGGCCAGACGGCATTGCTACGGATTGGCACTTTCAGCACCTTGTGAAATGGTCACTCGGGGGGTTCGGGACGGTGTCCACTGAGGCGTTGATGATTGACCCGGTGGGGCGCAACACCTATGGGGATTGCGGCATTTGGGGAGATGAACACGTCGCTCCGCTTCGCCGCATCACTGATTTCCTCCATGAGCGCGGATCGCTCGCGCTTGCGCAGATTCATCACGCCGGCCCGAAGGCATCCCGTCAGCGACCTTGGGAAGGTCTCGGTCCCCTTGGCGAGGCCGAGGCAGCGCGCGGGGAAGCTCCGTGGCAGCCGGTGAGCGCCTCGGCCACCGCCACACTGCAGGGTTGGCAGCAACCGCGAGCACTCACGGCTGCCGAGATCGACGTGATCATCGAGAAGTACGCAGCGGCGGCCGAGCGCGCTGATCGGGCCGGCTTCGACGTGCTGGAGGTCCACGCGGCGCACGGATACCTGATTCATTCATTCCTATCTCCGCTTACTAACTTCCGGCAGGACGACTACGGAGGCGGTATGCGAGGCCGCATGCGAATCGCGCTGAAAATTGCAGAGGCGGTACGCACCCGATGGCCGGCTGGCAAACCGCTTTTCTTTCGCCTGTCGGCGGTGGATGCTACGGAGCCGCCCAACGGCGGCTCGATGTGGACTTTAGAGGACAGTTGCGTGCTAGCACGTGAGCTCAAAGACCGCGGCGTCGATGTCATTGACTGTTCCTCGGGCGGCATCCGCTCGGCGAATTCTGTCATGGATGTTGCGAAGAACAGATCCAAGCTAAGGCGAGGCTTTCAAGTGCCCTATGCGAGAGCAATTCGCAGCAAGGCGGACATTCCGACGATGGCGGTGGGCGTTATCCTCGACGGGCCGCAAGCGGAGGAGATCCTTCAAGATGGGAGCGCAGACTTGATCGCGATCGGGCGCGAGGCGCTGACCGATCCCCATTGGGCGCTGCATGCGGCACAAGCATTGTCGGCAGATCCGGAATGGCATTTGTGGCCGCGGTCTTACGGTTACTGGCTTTCCTACCGAGACCGCATCGGAATCGAATAGGCCGGTTTGTGCTTTCACTTGCCGGGTACCGAAACGTTGCGAGTGGGAAATCATCATAATCGTTGTGACTTACTGAGGGACTTGATCAAGCTGCCGGTGCATTGTCGCATCTGTTGCACAGTGGAACTGAACTCCCGAACACCAACATCGCTCGCGCTGGATTGCCAGCCTTTCATCTTCAGATACGTGCCTCGGCTAAGCCGTCTTTAAGGACGTTATCGTTGTAGCGAGCGAGTCAATAAGCAGGTGGGGGGGCACGCTCATGCGCTCGTGAGGTTCTACACGACAGGAAAAAAAGACAAGCGTATCGCAGCATATCCTTGCATGGACGGCCTCGAATCCCAA
This sequence comes from Paraburkholderia sp. WC7.3g, assembly GCF_050436345.1. Classification (NCBI taxonomy): domain Bacteria; kingdom Pseudomonadati; phylum Pseudomonadota; class Betaproteobacteria; order Burkholderiales; family Burkholderiaceae; genus Paraburkholderia; species Paraburkholderia sp. WC7.3g. The sequence goes on along the minus strand of NZ_JBNDMA010000002.1, from coordinate 2,834,175 downwards.
GTACGACATCTGTAGCGTCCTATTTCATCTCGCGGAACGGCAGAAGAATGCTCCTTGACCATCGCCCTGCTGCGCTTCAATCATTGCTGGGAGACGAGTCGCAAATGACAGGAGTAGCGATACGATGAATACGCCCCTCGCATCGGACGAGCCCTCTCGGGGCGTGGCGGGTCAGAACGGTGCGAGCGCCAATGGCGGTGCCGGCGCAGCCGACTTTGCAGACGCGTCTGCCCCGGAAGGAATTTCCGGACGTGTGAGCGCGGACATTGCCGCGGCGCGGCAAATGGTGAGGTCCGGCGTCTGCGACATTCACGCGCACTCTGACGTAGAAGTCAGTCGTGAAAACCGCCGGCGCCCATCGTCGCATTGCGCCCTTACCACCACGGCGGCGGGCGTACTGTCGCATCGGCATCGAGGTTGTCGTAATGGACACAAAGTCGCCGACATCAACCTTATCAAGTACGCGAATCGAACGCTCGATGGGCCGGCGGCGCACGATCCGACCACAGGTGGCCGGCGTCTTGTGCAGGCCGCGGTCGGCTACATCGTTGAATTCGTGAACTGCCCGTGTATCGCAAGGCGACCCGACCGGAGCACAGCATGTACGGGTCCGGAATAGCAACGAGTATGCGTTTATCCACCCGCATCGACAGCGTTGCAAAGATAAAAGGTACAAATTGAATGTCACTCAACGATAAAGTCATCGTCATTACCGGCGCGTTCGGGCAGCTCGGGCGCGCAGTGACGGCCGAAGTGCTATGTCAAAAGGCGAGAGCCGCGCTGCTTGACATCGCTGAAGAAGACGCACCGAACCGCGCGCACTTTTGGCGCGTCGATCTCGCCTCGCTCGCGGATACGCAAATCGCGATGGGCGCGATCGCAGCGGAGTTTGGTCGGATCGATGGACTTGTAAACGTCGCGGGAGGCTTTACGTGGCAGACCCTGGAGAGCAGCAGCGATCTAGCTGCATGGCACCGCATGTACGAGATCAATGCGATGACATGTGTGACCGCATCGATGGCCGCTTTGCCGTACCTGCTGAAGGACGGTGGCCGGATCGTCAATGTTGGAGCGGCGGCCGCTGTTCGTGGCGCAACAGGGATGGGGCCCTATGCGGCGGCCAAGTCGGCGGTCGCGCGCTTTACCGAATCGCTTTCCGACGAGCTAAAGCACCGCAACGTGGCCGTCAATGCCGTTCTGCCTAGCATCATCGATACACCGCAGAACCGCGCGGACATGCCGAACGCCGATTTCAGTGCATGGGTGACGCCGCAGGACGTCGCACAGGCCATTGCGTTTCTTCTGTCGGATGCGGCCCGATCCATTACGGGCGCGCTGCTGCCGGTGACAGGGCGGATCTAACGAGCGCTAACCGCCGCTTCACACCGTGGTGCTCGTTCGGTTTGTCGAAATAGCGCATCGCATAGCGTAGTTGTCCAGATGTTTATCGCGTTTTATGAGTGGGAAATTTTTCGCGCTGCGGGACGCAAATCCCTGCTGCCGGTGCGCCAAATTCAAGCCACGAAACAATAACCGTTGAGCTCGGAGGAGACGATGAAAGATTCGACGCATACCTTACCCGCCGGCAGTCCGGTCGACAGCCCGCTCTCACACGCATCGTCAGGCGGCACCGTGCTTGACAGCGCCTACTCCTGGTACGCCCTGTTCATCATGGCTGTAGCTTGCGCGCTGTCCTATATTGATCGCCAACTGCTGAATCTGCTTGTCGATCCTGTTCGCCACTCACTGCAGATAACCGATACTCAAGTAAGCCTGGTGCAGGGCGCGGCGTTCGTCTCGGCCTATCTGATTGCCGTTCCGATCTACGGACGCCTTGCCGACACCACGAATCGTCGCAACGTTCTTGTGGCTGGCATTTGCGCGTGGAGTGTTTTTACCGCGCTATGCGGACGCGCTGAAAGCTATGGAGAGCTGTTCGCCTTTCGCTTTTTCGTCGGGGCTAGCGAGGCTTGCATCATTCCTGTTTGTTACTCTCTGATTGCGGATTATTTCTCCGCCCAACGGATGCCGCGCGCGGTAAGCCTCTTCCACGTCGCGCCGCTGGTTGGTAGCGGGGTCTCGCTGGTTGTCGGCGGCCTTGTTTTCGCCTTGGCGAACAACGTGCGCACCCTACTACCCATCCTGAACACGCTCGCCGTATGGCAAATGGCGTTCGTCCTGATCGGTCTACCAGGCTTGCTGGTTGCCGCCGTCGTCTTCTTAACCGTGCGTGAGCCCACTCGCTCGCAGACAACTCATCCGAAGGCCGCGGACCGGCCTTACACGGTCCGCGAAACGGCGACATTCATCTGGACGCGTCGCGGATTCTACGTGCGGTTCTACCTAAGCATCGGTATGTTCGCAATTGTGATTCTGGGCTTGCCCGCGTGGCTGCCTACGTTTCTTATTCGCGTTCACGGCGCGGCACGGGCTACCATCGGTTTCCAATTTGGGGTGGTGGTAATCATCTGCGCCACCGTCGGTATCTTGATCGGGCCGTGGATCAGCTCTGCGATTTTCGAAAAGCGTGGCCGCAGTGACGCATTGCTGCGTACGGCGGCATGGTCCATGATCGCTGCGGCGATCTGCTGCGCCGCGGTGCCATTCACGCCGGATGTGACGAGTACTCTGGCGGTGACGGCTGCCGCAGTCTTTTTCTTCAGCCTTCCGACCGGCATCATGCCAACCACCATACAACTGGCCACCCCGAGTCGCATGCGGGGCACCGTCGGGGCGTTTTACACCTTCTCAAGTCAATCAATCGGATTCGGCCTGGGCCCGACATCCATCGCGCTCATGACGGACAAAGTCTTCCAGGATCCGAAGATGGTCGGATCTTCGATCGCGATCGTCTGTCCGATCGCATCGGTCATTGCGTGCTGGTTGCTGTTCTCGAGCTTGAAGCATTATCGCAGGCTGCTCGAAGAGCGGAAAGCAAATGGGGCGCTGAACGCTGCTTAGTCATTCAGATTTGAGGAAAAGATTGTCGCAGCGCTGCGCGGCATTGCCGCCCTCGCGTATTCGATAAGAGATACTTTGTTGTATCTGCGGGGCGCGTAACGGTGACGTACACGCAGTTGGTCGCATTGTTCGACGTTCTACCGCTCGCACAGTCCGTCGAGAACTACGAGGTTCGAATGCCGGGGCGCTTCCGGGCTGGCAAGGCGTCAGCGTATTTCGCGCGGGCCGAACTCGACCGCAGAAGAGTGTTGATCGCTTTCATTGATGATCACCGGTCGGATGAATCGTGCAGAGCCTATCAGCACAGTGCTGTCGATCGCTCGGTTGACGTTCTACCCGTCTTCGTCCCGATCGCGGAGCCACGTCGACTGGCACGACGGTCAGTGCGATGCGCTGTTCTGCCATCTTGGCTTCACTATCAACTGTCGCACGACGGATTGCTGACGGGAGGGTATTGAACCGGGCAAGCACGAACCTCGTGTCGAATGCGCCTGAGCGGGCGCTGCATGGAGAGCGACCATGCTGAAGGCAACAAGTGCATTGAACCGGGCCGCGGAACGCGTTAGGTATATGTTCGGTACCCCTAGCTGCTGGCAGAAGCGGGCATCGCGCGCCGAGGGGCAGCGTCGTGCGTGATTCCTACGATCTCACGGGCCGAAGAGAGATCCACCGGGCAGAGCCGGAGCCACTTACCATAAGCATTCGCTGGAGGGCCGATTGCAGCATAACCCCAGAAAAAACGTCTCGGGGATTGCCGGTGCGCTTTAAGAGAGACCGCTGCGGATTGCGGTCATCGTGCTTGTATTCAAGGTAACGTACCCGCCGATACGCCGCTTTATGGTCGATTGCTGATGTTGCAGCCGCGCCCGCTCAGTCCGGCGAACGTAGGCTGCGGATCCTCCGTCCGTCGTTCATGTCGCCGTAAGCCGCCCGTACCGTCGATACGAGCATGATCGGTGGTTTGCTGATGCCACGCCTCCTTCGTTGCTCTTGCCGGTACTTGTTGTCGGGTCAGGAGGCGGACATGCCGCCATCGATCGCGATCACCTGACCTGTGACTGTCTTCGATTCGTCCGATGCCAGCCAAACGGCCATCGTCGCGACCTCCTCCGGCTCGGTTAGGCCGAGCAGTTGACGCTCGCAGGTCTTGTTAAGCAGATCTGGCTGGGTCTGCAGCAGGCTCTTAACCCTCTCGGTCATTGTTACGGCGGGGGCCAGCGCGTTGACGCGGATGCGGTGCGGAGCGTATTCCACTGCCATCGAACGCGTGATGGCCGAAATGCCGCCCTTGGCCGCCGTGTAGGCGTCCTTGCCGCGGGTCCCCACCAATGAGAAGACCGAGCTGCTATTAATTACCGACCCGCCGCCGTTGCGCATCAACGCCGCGATCCCGTATTTGCATGTCACCCACGTGCCAAACAGATCGAGACGAATCGCGCGCCAGAATTCATCGACCGGACAATCAGTAACCTGCGCATCGACGGAGGTGGATCCACCGGCGTTGTTGTAGAGCACGTCGAGACGCCCCCAGTGCGCGGTTGCGGCCATGATCGAGGTGCGCACACTGTCTTCATTCGTCACGTCGGTATTGACGTAGAAAGCCTGACCGCCCGTGGCCTGGATAGCGTCCGCGCAACTGAGCCCCAACGCTTCATTGAATTCGGCGATTACCACGCGCGCGCCTTCAAGAGCAAAGCGCTGCGCGGCGGCGCGACCAATTCCGCTGCCGGCGCCCGTAATGTAGGCAACTTTGCCGGCCAGCCGTGCTTGTGCGACCGTCATACGGCACCTCCCGCAAGACCCGCCGCTGCGATTCGCGATGCGGCCTTATCCGCCATACCCGTCGCAGTTGTCTCACGGGTCAGCACGAATCCGAGATAGCCCGCAGCGGCAACCTCCTCGCACTTCTTTCGGTAATTGCCATGTCCGCCAAGGTAGGGTAGGAAGAGTTGCGGCTTGCCGGGCACATTGGCGCCGCGATACCAAGAATTTGCTTTTTCGTAGAGCGTGCGCGACACGACGTCTTGCACATGCTGCATCCAGTTCTCTTCGGCGCCCTTGTCGGCATCGATCCGAGTGATACGGTTTGCGCGCAGATAGGTCATGCAGTCCGCGATCCAATCGACGTGCTGCTCGATGCTCATGGCCATGTTGGCCAGCGGGCCCGGGCTGCCGGGGCCGGTGACGGTAAAAAGGTTGGGAAATCCTTGCGCGACCAGCCCCAAATAGGTCTTGGCACCAGCAGCCCACTTATCGGAGAGCTTGCGACCGCCGACACCGCGCACGTCGATGTGCGACAGCGCACCAGTGAAAGCGTCGTAGCCGGTGGCGTAGATCAGCATATCGAGTTCAATCAGTCCCTCGCTGGTCTCGACGCCCTTAGGAACGATGCGAACGATGGGGGTGGACTTCAAATCGACCAGTGATACGTCGTCGCGATTGAAGACGCTATAGTAGGTGTCACTGAGACAGGGACGCTTGGTGCCGAAAGGGAAACCATAGGGCAGCAGCTTCCGGGAGGTCTCCGGATCCTTGACAATCTCGCGGATCTTGCTGCGGATAAACTCAGCCACCATTTCGTTGGATTCGTCGTTGGCGAGAATGTCACCGTAGCATTGGCGGAACCCAAGCAATTGGCTGTTGATCCACGCGTTCTCGAACTTGGCACGGCGTTCCTCCGGCGTAGCGTCCAGCGCGGACTCGTTCGCCATTGGTGCCGGAATGCCGAAGCGCGTGATACGGCTCAAGCTGCGGCGCTCCGCATACGTAGCGCGCGCGCGCTGGCGCATCTCGGGTGTGAGCGGGTGGTTCTTGGCCGGCACGACGAATACCGCGGTGCGCTGGAACACCGTGAGATGTTTGCACTTACCGGCCAAGGAGTGGACCACCTGGACGCCCGAGGAGCCGGTGCCTATCACTCCGATGCGTTTTCCCTCGTAGGTGGGTTCTTGCCGCGGCCAGCGGCCGGTGTGGTATGCCTCGCCCCTGAAGGTCTCAATGCCGGGTATTTCTGGCGGCTTGGGCACTGAAAGTCCTCCCGTGGCTGGCACCAGGAAGCGGGCTTTCCGAGTCTTGCCATCTGAAGTGCGCACAAGCCAGAGGTTGTCCGCTTCGATAAATTCAGCCGCCTCCACGCGGGTGTTGAACTGAATCTGCTGACGCAGCTTGAACCGGTCGGCCACGTGCTCCAGATAAGCCATCAGTTCCTGCGCCGACGGATACCGCTGGCTCCATTCCCATTCGTCCTGCAGCTCGGACGAGAACGAATATGAATAATCCCAGCATTCCAGATCGACGCGGGCGCCAGGGTAGTGGTTCCAGTACCACGTGCCGCCAATGCCGTCGCCGGCCTCGAATGCCTGCACCGAAAAACCTGCATCGCGCAGGCGCTTAATGGCATAAAGCCCTGCAAAGCCGGCGCCGATGACTACGGCGTCGACGATTTTGACTTCTTGACTCATCAGGCTACTCCTGGATCGGAAGTGAAGAGGTAAGCCGCTAAATGCGGGTTCATGCTGCGGCTGTAAGCTGTCGAAGTTGCCCGCAAACGAATTGCAGGCCATCACGGCTGCCGGGCAGTAAGCCCAACATCATCAGAAAACCATGCATTTGTTGCGGCGCGCGCCAATGGTGGACGACCACACCGGCCGCTTTCAGCCGTTGTGCGTACTCCTCGCCCTCGTCGCGCAGCACGTCGTGCTCGGCGGTGAGGACGATGGCCTCGGGCAGGCCGGAAAGATCGGCTTCGCGGCACGGGGATGCCAAACTAGAAAGCCGCTCGGACGGGTCGGGCAAGTAGTGCGACCAGTACCACTGCATGGTGTCGCGGTTTGTTAGCAATTGGTTGTCGCGATCGACATAGGACGGTCGGTCGAATCGGCAATCGGTGACCGGGTAGATCAGGAGCTGACCGGCCAACGCGGGGCCGCCTAGTCGCCGCGTTTGCAACGTCACGGCAATGGCAAGGTTGGCCCCGGCGCTGTCCCCACCGACAACCAGCGTCAGCTCGGATCCCAGGAGTGTCGCGCGAGATGCGTGCAGCCAGGCGACAGCCGTACACGCGTCATTCACCGGGCCGGGAAATCGGTGTTCGGGCGCCTTGCGATATTCGACCAGAGCCACCGCCACATCGGCGCCCACCGCGATTTCGCGGCACAACGCGTCGAATTCCTCGACACTGCCAACGACCCAGCCGCCGCCATGAAAATACACCAGCAAAGCGCGTGGCGTTGCGCTCGGAACGAACAGACGGCAGGGCAGGGCCGCACCTTCCACGGGGATCTTCAGGTCGCGCACAGTGCGCACGTACGGGCCGAGCGCGACGATGGAGCGCAAACCGCTAAAGGCGGCGCGGGCCTCCTCTGGCGTCATCAGATGGCGTGGCTTGGTATTGCTGGCGGCAACCCTGTCGAGGAAGGTCCGAGTTTCAGCGTCGAGGCTCATCGGTTTGTCTCCGCATAGGCTTTGTCTTGTTCCTATTAGCGAGCAAACCGCACAGGAATCCAATAGGACCCGTGGCTCTGTCCCGTACTTTGGAACGAGTCTGATTGCGTCGGAGTATGGCTTTGAAGTACGGAACGATGCGCTGTCGCATGTTGTCTGTCGCCTGTGTGCTGCCGAAGATGTCGCTTTGAGTGTTGCACACGAAAGGAGACAAGTGATGTCAACCGAATTCGACGTGGTGATACGTGGTGGCACGGTGATCGACGGTACCGGCGGCCCGTCCCGCGAGGCCGACGTAGCAGTTAAGGATGGGAAGATTGCGTTCATTGGTACGGTGTCACAGCGCGGGCGCGAGGAAATAGATGCGCGCGGGCTGATTGTGACTCCCGGATTTGTCGACATCCATACCCACTATGACGGCCAGGTGACCTGGGAGAATCGGTTGATCCCTTCGTCGAGTCACGGTGTCACCACCGTCGTCACGGGAAATTGCGGCGTGGGCTTTGCTCCATGCCGTCCGCACGAACGTGAAACCCTTGTGCGCGTGATGGAGGGGGTGGAGGACATCCCCGAAGTAGTAATGACGGCGGGTATTCCCTGGAACTGGGAAACCTTCCCCGAGTACCTTGACTCGTTGGAACAACGCCACTTCGACATCGACGTCGCCACTCAGGTGGGGCATAGCCCTGTACGCGTCTATGTCATGGGCGAGCGTGGAGAAATGGGGCAGCCCGCCTCGCCCGAGGAAATGAGTCAGATGTCGGCGATCGTCCGTGATGCCATTCGTGCTGGCGCCTTCGGAGTCAGCACTTCGCAGCATGAAGGGCATCGCACGGTCGAGGGTCAGCTGGCACCCTCAATCAAGGCGAAGGAGGACGAGTTGGTCGCATTGGCTGCCGGCCTGCGTCAGGCCGGCAGCGGAGTGTTCCAACTGCTTACCGATGGCTTCTTCGGTGGCAGTACCGCACAGGACATCATGCGCCTGATTCGCAAGCTGGCGACGGCATCGGGGCGGCCGGTAAGCTATTCCCTGGTGCACAAGACTGAGAGCCGTGAATTGCCTGACCAGTTGCTCGCACTTACGCGTGAGGCGCGAGATCAGGGCTTGCCCATCAAAGCGCAGGTGTTCCCGCGTCCAGTCGGACTGTTGTTCGGATTGGGGCTGTCGCTGCATCCCTTCCGTTTCCATCCTAGCTACATGGCGATTCACGAACTGCCGCTGGCGCAACGGGTCGCCGAAATGCGCAAGCCCGAGCGCCGCAAGGCCATCCTCGCGGAGCAGCCCACACATTCGAATCCGCACTATGTGCGCCTGGTGTCGAACTTTGAGGTTTCGTTCCCGTTGGGCAATCCGCCGAATTATGAACCGGGGCCGGGCCACACGCTGAACGACATCGCGCAAGCGGCCGGCACAACCGCTGCCGAGGTCGCCTACGACTTGCTATTGCAAGATGAGGGCAACGCCCTGATGCTGAACCCGGCGTCTAACCTGGTCGAAGGAAACCTGGAAGCGGTGCGCAAGATGATCACCGACGAAAATACGCTGATCGCCCTCGGCGACGGTGGCGCGCACTATGGCATGGTTTGTGACTCCAGCTATCCGACGACCCTGCTGGCGTATTGGACCCGCGACCGCGCATCGGGGCGGGTTGCGCTCGAATGGGCCATAAAGCGCCTGACGAGCGACAATGCAAAGGCGATTGGAATGACTGATCGCGGCGAACTGAAGGAAGGGCTCAAGGCTGACATCAACGTGATTGATTACCAAAGATTGACGTTGTACGCACCGAAGCCGGTATTCGATTTGCCTGCGGGCGGCCGCCGCCTGGTGCAGACGGCAGATGGCTACGTGGCAACGCTTGTGGCCGGACAAGTGACTTACCGCAATGGCGAGCACACGGGCGCGCTGCCCGGGCGCCTGCAACGTAACCGCAAGTCGCCCTGACGTACATTGCCTGTCGGGCAGCGGCAGATTACCGGGAGGCGGCGCATGCATTCCCGGCCCCCACACGTCGATCCGCCGATGCGGCGCTGAGCTTCCGGGCTATTGGACTCCGCACCGGCGCTGCGAATACACATGAACTGCTTTAAGCGGTCGGGAATCAGCCGGGAGGGCGATATTTGGGGCCGACCGCTCTGTTGGACTCGAGAGCGTCATTACCGAAGTGGGGCGATGCAGACGACCGCCCAAGAAGATGTCCGGTCCCAAGTGCGGGAGCCGCGAACCCAGCATCCCGCGCAAGCTTTGGTGTTCCCCTTCGCTCCAGGCTGCGGGTTACGGCTAGTGGTCGCCGTCGTAGGCTTTCGGGACAGAGGAAATGAGGATCTCGTACTCAGCGGAGCCGCGTATAAAACGGCAGGTCAGGGCTCTGCATCCACATTGCGCAGTAGCGTCGTTATTTCCCGGGCGGCGCTCTTGAGTTCCGGCGCAATGCAGTTGCGGATCGCCGCAATGTCCAACGCCAGTCCTGCCCCGCCACAACTCATCGCCATCAGCGTCTCGGACCGTCCAACTCGCACTGGCAGTGCGATGCCGTAGGCATTGCGCTGATATTCACCCACGGTGATGCACGCGCCGGTGGAATCTATCTGGTCAAAGTCTCGTTTGATTCGCTGCCACAGGTCATCAGCCTCCGGACCGGCGGCCTCTAACAGGGCCTGCATGTAGCGTCGTCGTTCGGATGCGGGCAACGCCCAGAGCCAAGCTCTCCCGATTGCTGTACGCCCCATGGGAAGCAACGAGCCTACTTCGAGCCGCAGCGTGGAGATCTGCGCGCTGGTGCGGCAGGCGATATAGAGCATATCGAGTCTGTCGGGCACTGCAAGTGCCACGGTCACGTTGAGCCGATCGGCAAGGCGTTGCATGAATGGATGGACGCGCTGCGTGACGGGGTTACTTCTCGCATAATCGGTGCCGATGCTCAAGCCGCCAACCGATAACTCGAGTGCCCGCCCCCCCGAGACGCGGCGTAAGTAGCCTAGTTTAACCAACGTAATCGTGAGGCGTGACACACTAGAGCGCGATAGGCCCGTGCGTCGCACGAGTTCAGCGTTGGTAAGCGGCGTCCTCTCGGCGCGGAAGGCGCGCAGCAAATCCAACCCGCGCTTCAGCGTCATAGTGGCGGGTATAGGGGAATCAGACATCGCTCTTCCTGGTTCGTCAATGCGATCCACGCTGCGCGGGACGTACACGGCTGATTGGTGCGCCGGAAGGAAATCCGGATAGAACAACGGGCTGCAACGGGTGTCAGCGTCTAAAAGTATACGCCATCCGCTGCCCACCGTTTGTGCAGAAAACTCCATTCAAAGTACGGAAAAGATCGTGCTTTCTCCTTTTCGGCAGCGGGCAACGTCGACTTAATAGAGGTAATGATGTCGCTCTACGAAAGACATCAATAGGACGGCCAACCCGCCCCTAAACTGCGCGTCAACTTTCGGTCGGGAGGAGTCCCTTGGCTTCGCTTTGCGGCGAAAAGCACCGGCTGCCTCCGCACGGTCTTACCCGACTCGCTCACGGTGCGGAGGCTGGCACAAACTTGATCTATGAGACAAAGCAGAAGTTAGGAGATCCAATGGGGCATCCATCTTTCGCCGTGCGGCCAAGAGGCCACCACAGCCATTTCAAAACGGGCGATTCCGGGCCGAGGCCGCCGCAACATGCGCGGGAAGGCGATAGCGACACGATGGTTTTGCCGCTGGCGCGGGGTCTGGCGGTTTTGGCGGCCGTCGGGCGGGAACAGCTTTGGAAAGGCAACAAGGAGATCGCGCTGCTAACCGGTCTAGCGCCTCCGACTGTCTCGCGCCTACTGCGCTCCCTGACGGCGCTCGGTTATGTGCAACATGATGCTGCACGGCGCAAATACCGCTTGGCGGCAGCTGCACTGGGATTAGGGTACGGGGCTATTGCGGACGGCGAAATACAGAGTGTGGCCGGTGAGGAAATGCGCAGGTTCGCTGAAACTACAGATACCTATGTGACGCTGGGCAAGCGCGATAGACTCGACGTGGTGGTCGTGGAGAGTTTTTTGGGGGGCCATGCGATGCTCGCGCTGGACATGATGCCCGGCACGCGGATGAGCCTCGCCGCCTCGGTCGCGGGGGCAGCGTTGTTGGCGGCGCTGCCGGAGCAAGAGCGCGCTTATTTGCAGGAAACGTTGGCGCGCAGGGCAGGGCGTGACTGGACTGCCCAGCGACGGCGCATCGCGGAAAAAATCTCCCAAGTGCATCATATCGGGTTTTGCATTTCGCCCGGCGAATGGGTGCCGGAACTAAGTTCGGCGAGTACGCCGATTCTCATTCCGGGGCGCCCGCCTTGGGTGCTCTCGTGCATAGGCCGCACTTCGCGGATCCCGCGCGTGCGCCTAGAGCGCGAGATAGGCCCACAACTGGCCCTGATCGCGCAACTGTTACAGGAAAAATTGGCCGTGCATCTTGGTCATCACGCGCTCGATGGAAGTTGAATACGTTGCCCGGACTCAACCCCGCCAGAGCAATGGCTTCGTCGAAGCCATCAAGCGTCTGCTCGAGCCACCCAACGCAAGGCACGCAGCTACATGCACTTCGAAACCATCCGAACCGTGCAATTCTTTATCGCGGGCAAACTGGACTTTGTGGCATCGGGCTTATTCAAACTAACTCAGCCAACACCTCTGGGTTGAAACTCGTCAACCCATAGCGATCACTAGCGTGCACTTTGGCCACCCAACGCGGATCGCCGAGCAACGCACGCCCCACCGCAATCATCTCGAACTCCTCGCGCTCCATGCACTGTATCGGTCCATCAAGGCTAGCAGGAAGCAGCCAAACGTGCCGGCTTGATCAAGGCTTCGAGCGTGAAGCGCGTGATTGTGGACACGACGATCATGGAAAAGGCGATTGTCCATCCAACCGATTCGCGTCTGCTCGAGCGGTGTCGCGAACATCTGGTGAAGGCGGCCGCGCGGCATGGCCTGAAACTGCGGCAGAACTACAACCGCGAGGCGCCCCGGCGGGGGCTTCAGATTGGCCGCTACGCTCACGCGCAGCAGTACAAGCGCATGAGGAAAGTACTGCGCACGTTGCGCTCACGCGTTGGACGGGTGATGCGTGATGTGGAGCGACAGGTCGCTCAGGTAGCAGGTTCATACCGCGCAGCCTTGCAAAAGCTGGTGGACCGCACGAAGCGGATCCTGTCGCAGAAGCCGAAGGACAAAAACAAGCTCTATGCGCTGCACGCACCGGAAGTTGAATGTCTGGCGAAAGGCAAAACCGGCACACCGTACGAATTCGGTGTGAAGGTGTCGATCACGACGACCCACAAGGAAGGCCTGGTAGTTGGCATGCGCTCGACGCCAGGCAATCCGTACGACGGTCACACGCTTGCTGAGGCGCTGGAGCAGGCCACAATCCTGTGTGATGCCACGCCGGAAATCGCCATTGTCGACGTGGCTACAAGGGCGTCGCGGTCGACGACGTGAAGATCTACCACCCGGGCTTGCGGCGGGGCGTCACACGCGGATTACGCGCGATGATCAGACGGCGCAATGCAATCGAGCCAGCCATCGGCCACATGAAGGCAGACGGAAAACCCGATCGCGACTGGCTCAAAGGCGCGCTCGGTGATGCGATGCACGCGGTGTTGTGCGGCGCTGGCTACAACCTCCGGATGATCCTCAGGAAGCTGCGGCTTCTTTGCGCCTTCGTTCTCGCCGCTTTTCTCGAGTGCAACAGCGCCGCCGACGCGATGGTGTGATGCTACTGACATGGAAACGAATTGTTCAGGGCCGACTGTGTCAACTCTTTCCCTGGTCGCGCGTGCACTCGGGTGTTTGCGACCCCCAGCGCTTCTTCGACCAGTTCGATCCAGTGACGCACGCGCGTCCTGCCCGCGCGATCCAGATGCATCTGGCAACCGATGTTCGCCGTCGCGATGATGCCCGGCTGTCCGCTTTCGAGCGCGGCCATCTTCTTGTCGCGCAACTTCTGCGCAAGCTCGGGCTGCGTGATCGAATACGTTCCCGCCGAGCCGCAGCACAGATGCGCGTCGGGCACGGCAGAAAGATCGAACCCCAGCCGGGTCAGCACGCTCTCCACCGCGCCCCCAAGCTTTTGCGCATGCTGCAGCGTGCAAGGGCAGTGGAACGCGACGCGCATCGCAATCACGTCGGCGGCGGGCTGCAACGCGTCGAGTGGTTCGGTCGCCAGCACTTCGACGAGATCGCGCGCGAGTGCGCTCACGCGTGCTGCCTTCGTCGCGTAAAGCGGATCGTTGCGCAACAACAGGTGCCCGTATTCCTTCACGAACGCGCCGCAGCCGCTCGCTGTCTGCACGATCGCTTCGACGCCGGCTTCGACGGAGGTCCACCATGCATTGATATTGCGGCGCGCGCGATCGAGGCCCGCGTCCTGCGCGTTCAGGTGATAGTCGGTGGCACCGCAGCAGCCGGCCTCGCGTGCCGGTGTCACGCTGATGCCGAGCCGGTCAAGCACCCGCGCCGCTGCCGCGTTCGTATTCGGCGACAGCGATGGCTGCACGCAGCCTTCGAGCATCAATACGCGCCGCGCGTGACGTGGAGCAGGGCGCGGTTTCGCAGGCACGACGGAACGTGCAGGAACCTTCGCCTGCACACTCGCGGGCAACAGCGGCCGCACCGCGCGACCTGTCTTGAGCAGCGCATCGAACACAGCGGGACGTGAAATCACCGTGCGCAAGCCCTTGCGCGTCAGCCGCTCGCCGATGGGCCGCTCGACCCGGCGCTCGAGCTCGGCACGTCCGATGTCAAGCAAGCGGTGATACGTGACGCCCGACGGACACGTCGTTTCGCAATTGCGGCACGTGAGGCAGCGGTCCAGATGCAGTTGCGTCTTCTCGCTGGCTGGCTCGCCTTCGAGCAGTTGCTTGATCAGATAGATGCGCCCGCGCGGTCCGTCGAGTTCGTTGCCGAGCAGTTGATACGTCGGACACGTCGCATTGCAGAAGCCGCAATGCACGCATGAGCGCAGGATGCTTTCCGCTTCCTCGGCATTGGGCAGGGCTTTCGCGTGGGAGTCGAGATTCGTTTGCATGATCGCGCTCGCTTCAGAGACCGGCGTATAGTCGGCCGGGGTTCAGCACGCCATTCGGATCGAGGCGTCGTTTGAGTTGCTGCTGATAGCGCAGCAGCGGCGCGGCGAGCGGCTGGAACGGCTCGCGCTCGGGCGACGGCGTGAAGCACGTCGCGTGACCGCCCGCCGCGTGCGCGAGTCGGCGAATTTCAGCGGCGGATGCCTCGCTCTTGAGCCAGCGCTGCGCGCCTGCCCAGTCGAGCACGACATCGCCGGGCAACGGCATCAGGGGCGTCGCATTCGGCAGCGATAGACGCCATAACGGACGCATGTCGGCGAAGAACGGCAGCCGATGATCGCGAAGAACATCCCAGAACGCGCAGTCGATCTCTTCGCCGCGGATCCGCTCCACGGCCGACTTCACCGATCCGCCTCCGCCTTCGAGCCGCACGTAGAGCTTGCTGCCGACATAACAGGCGCCGTTCACGGGCAACGCGGCCTTGCGCCATGCGGACAGTTCTCGCATCGCTTCGTCGGCACCGAGCGAGAGCGCGAAGCTGCGGCACTCGCGTGGTTTCGGTAGCACTTTCAGCGACACTTCTGTCAACACGCCAAGCGTCCCAAAGCTGCCCGCGAGCAAACGCGACATGTCGTAGCCGGCGACGTTCTTCATCACCTGGCCGCCGAATCGCAGATGATCGCCGTCGCCCGTGATCACGCGGCAGCCGAGCACGAAGTCGCGCATCGAGCCTGACCACGGGCGGCGCGGACCGGAAAGGCCAGTCGCGACCGCGCCGCCTAGCGTTCCGTTGCCATCGAATAGAGGCGGCTCGCACGGCAGCATCTGATCGGCGTCGTCGAGCACTGCGTTCAGTTCGACGAGCGGCGTTCCGGCGCGCGCGGTGATCACGAGTTCTGTCGGGTCATACGCGACGATGCCGCGATGCGAGCGCGTGTCGAGTTCCTCGCCGCGCACGTCGCGGCCGATAAAACGCTTGCTGTCGCTGCCGCGAATGCGCAACGGCGCGTGTTTGGCAATCGCTCGCTGCACCTGTGCGACGAGGCGCGCGCTATCGTCCATCGAATCGAATTCGCGTCGCATCAGAAGCGCTCCAGCTCGGGAAACGGCAGCTTGCCGCGATGAATATGCATCGCGCCGTGTTCGGCGCAGCGATGCAGTGTGGGAATGTTCTTGCCGGGATTGAGCAAGCCGTCGGGATCGAAGGCGGCCTTCAGCGAATGGAACAGCGTGAGTTCCTCGCTGCTGAACTGCACGCACATCTGATTGATCTTCTCCCGACCTACGCCGTGCTCGCCCGTGATGCTGCCGCCCACTTCGACACATAGTTCGAGAATCTTCGCGCCGAGCGTTTCGGCGCGTTCCATTTCACCGGGCGCGTTGGCGTCGAAGAGAATCAGTGGATGCATGTTGCCGTCGCCGGCATGGAAGACGTTCGCGACGCGCAGGCCATATTCATTCGACAGATCCGTGATGCCGCGCAGCACACGCGCGAGTTCGCGGCGCGGAATCGTACCGTCCATGCAGTAGTAGTCTGGCGAGATGCGGCCGACAGCCGGAAACGCGTTCTTGCGGCCTGCCCAGAAGCGCTGGCGTTCGGCTTCATCCTTCGCGATGCGGATGTCGGTGGCGCCCGCTTCGCGCAGCAACTCGCCGACGCGATCGCAGTCTTCCTGCACGTCGGATTCCGCGCCATCGAGCTCGCACAGCAGGATCGCTTCGGCGTTGACGGGATAACCCGCGTGGATGAAATCTTCGGCGGCGCGGATCGCGAGATTGTCCATCATTTCGAGGCCGCCCGGAATCACACCCGCGCCGATGATTTGCGCGACGGCATCGCCAGCCTTCTCGACATCGTCGAAGCTAGCGAGCAGCACCTTCGCGCTTTGCGGCTTCGTCAACAGCTTCACCGTGACTTCCGTGACGATACCGAGCATGCCTTCGGAACCCGTCAACAGCGCGAGCAGATCGAACCCGGGCGAGTCGAGCGCTTCGGAGCCGATCGTCAGCCGCTCGCCGTCGATGGTCAGCACTTCGAGCTTCAGGATGTTGTGCACGGTCAGGCCGTACTTCAGGCAATGCACGCCGCCGGCGTTCTCGGCGACATTGCCGCCGATCGAGCACGCGATCTGCGACGATGGATCGGGCGCGTAGTAGAGACCGTGAACGGCAGCCGCCTGCGAGATCGCGAGATTGCGCACGCCGGGCTGCACGCGAGCAATCGATGCTTCCGGATCGATGTGCAGAATCTGGTTGAAGCGCGCCATCACGAGCAGGATGCCCTGTTCGAGCGGCAGCGCGCCGCCTGATAGCCCCGTGCCTGCGCCACGCGCGATCATGGGCACCTTGCGCGCGGCCGCGAATTTCAACAGCGCCTGCACCTGCTCGATCGAGTCGGGCAGCGCGACCATCATCGGCGTCGTGCGATACGCGGAGAGGCCGTCGCATTCGAATGGGCGCAGGTCTTCCCTGTCGTGCAGCAGTTGCATCGAAGGCACGAACTGCTGAAGCTCGGCGACCAGCGTGGCTTTGTCGTGCGAGGGAAGGGGGCCGTCGATCCGTTCGTCGTAGGCGTAGCTCATGGGGTGTCTCCGTGGGCGCGCGGTTGTGTTTTTCGCGCCGCTTATCCGTGTAGGTGCCGATTGTTCCCGTTTCATCTTTGCCTGTCGATAGACGGAATAGGTGGTAATACCAGTTTCTTTCATGCGCCGATTGCTGCTGAATCGGGCTAGAGGCACGTGCAGTGACGTAAATGGCGATATCATGACCACAACGCGAAGCCCGCCCATTTCAAGTGGTATTACCAGTGATTTCACACACGGGAAGTGAAGGAAGAGAGCCCGATCGCAAGATCGCCGATGTAGTCGCGGAGCGCATCGAGCGCCTGATCGTCGATGGTGTTTTAAGGTCGGGGCAGGCGCTGCCGTCCGAGCGGCGCCTCACGGACAAGCTTGGCGTATCGCGAACGGCGCTACGCGAAGGGCTGAAGCTGCTGCGCGCGCGCGGCATCATCGAAACGGCGCACGGCAAGGGCTCGTTCGTCGCTAATCTGACTTCACAGCCGCCGCAGTCGCCGCTGATGCATCTGCTCGCTTCGCAGCCGCGCACGCTCTACGATCTGTTCGAAGTGCGCGGCATGCTCGAAGCGGAATCGGCGCGGCTCGCCGCATTGCGCGGCACCCCCGTCGACTGCATGATGATCACGCGCCGCTACGAAGAAATGCTCGCCGCGCACGATGCCGAAACCGATCCGGCCACGCACGCGCGCCTCGATCATGCATTTCACCTAGCGATCTGCGAGGCGTCGCATAACCCGGTGCTGGTGCACACGCTGCGTTCGCTGACGGAACTGCTGCTGAGTTCAGTTTTCGCGTCGGTGAACAACCTTTACCATCGTCAGCCACATCGCAAGCTCATCGACCGGCAGCACGCGCGTCTTTACAACGCCGTGACGGGTAGGCTGCCCGAGCAGGCGTATCGGGCTGCTGCAGATCACATCAACGGCGTGCGCAAAAGCCTGCATGAAATTGAGCAGGAGGAGCAACGCCTTGTGCGGGCAACACTAAGGCTTGAAGGATGGAGGTGACGCGTGTTGCGTTGAAACGCAGAATGGGACGCCCCGGTCGGTGATGCGCTTTGATTGAGGTGCCTCCACAATTTGAATGAAAGGAATGAGCAAAATTTGATTTGTAGCTGCAACATGAGATTGTCGTGTTCCGTGTAGGCCCAGTGTTGGACATCCAGTTCAGTGCGTCGGCGACGAATACGACGCGCACGACCACTATGACGATGCGGAGGCGGCGCGGACGACCCTCTGGAATTCAAGCGTTGACCCCTTGGGCGCCCAAAACCGGCGCAAGCCTATCCTGCCATCCCTTGTTTTTCCGTTGTTCATGTTGTCATCCGCAGATCCCGTGAGCGAGGTAGCCGCTGCCGCGCAAGAAGAACGATTGTCCAGCGCAAGAAAAGCGATCCTCTGCCGTAGAAAAACCATCTGGAGCACACAACAAATTGAGCGACTCGCGAGGGAAGGCGCGTGGCATCGTACGGGTAGATTTCTCTACTCGCGCAAATTGACTGGTGAGGTTGACGAAAGAAATCGTAGGTGCTGGCGCAATATGGAGAACGCAGGGCTCGGTGTTTCGCGCAGCAAAATTCAAATGACCTGTTGGATTCCTACGCAAGAAAGCAGCCCCTTCTGCAACTTGAAGATGCTGGGTGTTGACGAGCAGCGCAGGAAAAACCCGTGTAACGAAGCGGATTAAATCGAATCCTGCGATTGCCCGGCGCAACGTGCGCGACCGTGATTTCTACGGTGAGCAATGTTCCTGTCAGTCAAAACTGTATCGGCGCGCAACCATTGATTGCTACCACTGGTTAGCCTGGACGGTTGTGCCTTCTCGCGCGAATCCCTGCGTGTTGCCCGTGCACAACGACGCAAAAAAGTCTCCTGTTCTGGTCAGTTCCTCTGTATTCCGCCGTGTTCCCGTACCTTGCTTCAGGCCTGATTCCGGGTCTTGACGATCACCGGGAGCCGTTTGCAAGATGGCATTCAGGCCGAATACCGGAGCGAATCATGCCGATGGTGAAGAGCTTTACCCAGGCGCAATGGGACGCCGCCTCGCGCCGTCTCGATACGCTGCCGGTAAAGCCTGCGCATGAGCATCGCGTCAATGTCCGGGATGCAATCAGGTCGATGCAGGCCCAGATCAGCAGCGCCCAGAAGAAGGGGTACACGCTGGAGGAGATCGTTTATCAGCTTGCCCAGGAGGGCGTCGAAATCAGCGCAAGCACGTTGAGATACGCGATGCAGCGCGCGGCGAAAGAGAATCGCCCTATGCAGGCGGAAGCGACCGCAGTGCCGGGAGCGACAACGGCAACGCGCGCGAAGAAGGGTGGTCGGGAACGGTTATCAGATTCCAGCAGCAAGCCTGCCTGGAAAACGCAGGATGGGGGAAGAGCAGTCAGTCAGCAGGGGTCAATGGTGATTCGGGACGCGTTCTCGTTCGAGATCACGCCCGATGTTGAAAACTTGTAGAGGGCTCAAATGGACACGACGATTCCCCCGATTTATCTGGTTGGTGGCAGTAAGGGCGGTGTGGGCAAGAGCTTTGTATCGCTTGCGCTGGCCGATTATCTCCAGCGTCAGGATATCCATGCCGCGCTGGTTGAAACCGACACCTCAAATCCAGACGTCATGAAAGCGGTGCAGGACGAGATTCATTGCGTTGCCTATAGTCTGGATGATGCAGACGGCTGGATTGGTCTCGTCAACTTCTGCGATGGACATCGTGACGCGGCGGTGATCGTCAACACGGCGGCGCGCAACCAGGCGGGTGTTGCGCGATTTGGTGCGATGCTGGCCGGTACGCTGGGTGATCTTCAACGCCGACTCGTCGTCCTGTGGGTGATTAACCGGCAGCGCGACAGTCTGGAACTGCTGCATGGTTTCAGCCGGACCTTCCCCGATGCGGTAACACACGTCGTACGCAACGGGTACTTCGGCACGCCGGACAAGTTCACGCTATATCAGACCTCGGAGCTTCGTAAAACCATCGAGACTAAGGGAAAGTCGCTTGATTTTCCCGAACTCGCGGATCGGGTTGCCGACGAACTTCGTGGTCAGCGTCTGTCGATACGCAAGGCTGTCGCGACGATGCATATCGGCGAACGGGCGGAGCTGCTGCGATGGCGCGCGCTGTGCGGAACGATGTTTGACAGGGTGACGGTCGATGGGTAACAGGCGAGGCAGGCCGCCGGACGCACTTGCCCGCATGTTTCTCGACGTCACGGGTGAATTACCCGACGACGCCAGTATCTTGCGGATGCGGCGGGTGTCGGGAGCGCTGAACCTGCGCGATAACGATGCGCTGTGGTCTGTGCTGGTCATGCTCGAATACTACGGGCGACTCTATGAGGCGATGCCGGAACGCATCCGGCAGGCGGGCGCAGGCAGTCTCGATGCGGTACGGGCCGAGACGGGCGCGGCGGTGGATGCGCTGATGGCGCAGCATCGCGACGCGCTCGCGCGCTGCAAGGCGACGATTGAACTGGCGGAGCAGATGATCAGCGAGCACGAAACGCGCTATCGGGCCGCGCTCGCGGAACTGAACAGCGAGGCGTTGACGTTGCTGTCGGAACGGGCCGCGAACCGGATTGCCTATGCAGCAGGCAACCGGCTCGTGGGTGCGATAGCTGTCGCGGCACGCGATCAGCGGCAACGGCTCGATGCCGCAGTGGCGTTGTATGAACGGGTTGCCGCACGGCGGTTTGTGAGGGTGTGTTACGGGCTGGCAATTGGCGGGCTGGTTGTGATGATGCTGGCGGGTGGCTTTGGAGGGCTGGCAGGTTGGTGGGCGAGCAGCCATTCTGTGCGGGCAGACGGTTCGCCGTCCGCCCGCACGGCCTACGCTCCATCGGTCTCGCCTTCCATGAACGCGGTGGCGTGGCGGAGCATGCCTGCTGCCGCGTCGTTCTGGTCGAAGGCAATCATCGGTGGACGGTAGCCTTCATCTTCGGCGCGGGCGAGCGCCATGTCGTAGTGCTGCCCCTCGTTGTATTGCAGGGCGGTCACCTCGACGAACGTCAGGTAGAGGTCGGGCGATCCTTCGGCATTGGTGGCGAGCACGGTCATGCGGATACGGTTGGTCATGATGGTTTTCTCCGTCAGAGAAGCAGACAGCGGGTATGGGCCTGTCGCCTGCCTCGCCCCGTTGCCAAGGCGAGGCGTAGGGTCAGGCCGCGCGCGGGCCAGATTGCGTGCCGTTCATGCCATCCGCAGTGGGGAAGGGCCACGGCGTCAGCGGACTGCTGGCGCCGGGAGCGGCTTCCGCGTCGGCAGGTGTGTTGTTGATGCGTTCCGTGCCGGTCCCGGCAATCGGTTCCGTGTCGCCGTCCTCAGCTTCCGGCGTGTCGTTCCCTCCGTCCCCGGTATTGGCATCGTCGCTGTCGTCCTCATCCTCGTCGTCGTGGCTTTCCCACGAAGGCGTGGCCGGGACTTCGCGATCGGTGAGGATTTCCGGGAGCCATGAGGCTTTCACGAGCCGCAGTTCAGCGGCGGCTGCCGCGTCGGTCTTCTTCATCTTGCCGAGGTCGGCGGCCACCTTCGGCGACACGGCGCTGGCGACGACCTCCGTGATGCGCGCCTTGCTGACGTGATCGAAATAAGAGGCGCGTGTGGGCGTCCAGTATCGCGTCATGTCGAGGTTCAGCGCACTTGCGAGTGCGTTGATGGCGTGAGGTTTTTCGTCACCCGCGACGCCGTCAAGCAACGCGCCGGCGCAGAAGGCGAGCAGGTCGAGCAGGGTCGTGCCGGGGTCCTGTTCGATCAACCACGGCAGCAGGTCCGCGCGGCGCGCAGGGAGTTCGCGTCCCCACCGCTCGCGCTGCGCCTCGATGAGACTCCACGCGGTGCTGACGGGCAGGTCGTCCGCCGCGCCGAGCAGACTGTCGTGGTTGCTCGTGCAGGACAGTTTCAGCGCATGTGGTGCGAAACCCCTCCCATATCCCCCCGGAAAGACTTCCGGAATCAGGTGTTGCAGGATGGCGGCGAGGGCGATGGTCGGCTGCGCGATCAGTTCCGCGTGAACAGCGGCGGCGCGGTGCGCGGTGAGGCGCTGACAGAGCTTTGCGCTGTGGATCGGCTTCTCCTTTGCTTCGGGTTCATGCGTCTGGCCGGATGCGCGTTCAGTTTCCGGCGTGCCGGTCACGGTCGCGCCCACCGCATCCAGTGCCGCGCTGTTTTCACGGCGCACCAGACCCCGCTCGATGATCAGTTCGCCCTGCGGGCCGACCATCACGAATGCGCCCGCTTCGGCCATCTGTTGCACGTCCCATGTTTCCGCGCGGCTTTCGAGCGCGAAAATGGCCGCGTTCACCCTGTCGATTTCGGTTTCGAGCCGTTCGGCTTCCTCGTACGCGTTTTCATCGTCCTCAGACAATGCTTCGAACTTTTCGGCCAGTTCATCCTGCTGTGCGGTGAGCGCGTCCATTTCCCGCAGTTCGTCGTCGGTGAAGGGGCGCTGCACAGGTTGCAGTCTGCCGTAGCGGTTCAGTTCGAACACGTCGCGCTCGATACGCTGTTCGGTCCAGCCCCAACCTTCGACGCAGACTTCTTCGGCGGCGGCGTCGAGCTTCGCGGCGGCGAGACGTTGCAGCAGTTCGGGGGCGGCAATGTAACCCGCGTTTTCGTCGTCACTGAAGAGGTCACGTCTCACGTAACCTCCCGCTGCTTCATAGGCGTCCAGCCCCACGAAGCGCACCAAGCGGCTGCGGCTCGCGTCGATCTCGGTACGTGTGATCGCCTGCCGCAGATAGTTGGGCTGGCGTTGCCACTCGTTTGCTTCGAACCAGATGTGCTCCTGCGTTTCGTGATCATCGGCGAGCGAGAGCGCCGAAAGCTGGTCGAGCGTGATGGCGTCCTCGCGCAGCAACGCGACCAGCTTTGGCGACACATTCGCCAGCTTCATGCGACGTTTGACGGTGAGCGGCGACGCGGAGAACAGCGCGGCGATGTAATCGACGCTGCGCCCCTCCTCGGCCAACATCCGGTACGCGCGCAGCACGTCGAACGGGTCGAGTCCTTCGCGTTCGCTGTTCTCGATCAGTGAAATGGCAAGGGCTTCGCCTTCGCTGACGATGCGCACCGGCACCGGATAATCGGCGGCGATGTGTTTCTGCTCGAATAGCAGGTCGAGTGCGGCCTGTCGGCGTTGACCGGCACAGACGCCAAGCTTGCGATGTTTGCCGCGCGAGCCCTTTAGTTCGTGAACAATCAAGTTCTGCAACAGCCCTTTTGCCCTGATGTTCGTCGCGAGCGAGTCAATGCCAGATAGCGGTTTCGTACGGGCATTGAGCGGCGAGCGCCGCAGCGCGGAATACGGCACGGACACGACCGGCTGCTCGTTGCCGAAACTGGTTTCGAGCAGCGGCGCAGCGTTGGCCGTCGCGTCTGTAAGGGTATGGGCTTCGGCGCCGTTTGCGGTGTCGTTCATTTGCGTGTTGAATTCGGCTTGCATGATTCACTCCAGATAGAGAAAGGAAGGTTCCGGGTCACAATGTTGCGGCTTGCCATCAGGCCTGACCCGGATAGGAATCCTGATGGTATGAACCGAAGTCGTGCGGCAATGGGCCGCCGCCCGTGCCGTGCTTACGCCTTCATCTGGCGCATCGCGTCCGCGAGCATCCACAGCGCGCGGTTCAGTTTCACGTTCTGGTCGATGCCGGTGACGGGGCGGGTGGACATGGAACGTCCGGTGCGCGAGCGTCCGTGCAGGCCACCCTTGGTCAACGACTCCTGAATGCGGTTAAAAACCGTCCAGAGGTCATCACGGCGGTCCTCGAAGCGGCGCACGTTCAGAAGCTGGCTTTCGGTGATCGGGGCGGGCGCTTTCGCGTCGGTCGGGTCGTAGCGCAGCGCGAGGGCGGAGCGCGCGAGCGCGTGCTGCTCGTCACGGTTGAGCGTGACGGCCTTCATGCCGTCTTTCTGTTCGCGGATCAGGTCAAAGCCGTCGAGCACGTCGAATGCGCCGTTAATGACGTTCTGCACGATGTTGCCCCTGTGCGGGACGCGAACCTCGCCGATGGTTTCGCCCGCAACCATGCCGTTCTGGCAGACGAAGCGATAGACGCCGCCGAGTAGCTGGAACCCGCTGCTTCCGTCATGCGAATTGAGGAGGATGATTTCGTTGACGTCCTCGCCGGTAATCTCGCTTGCAGGGCGCATGCGGATCAGATGTTTGGTGAATTCACGCTTGTCCTGATCGCGTACGCGGGTCTGGCAGACCATGAAGGGCTGGAAACCTTCGTTGCGCAGACCGCGCAGCACGTCGATGGTGGGGATGTAGGTGTAGCGCTCGGAGCGGCTTTGATGCTTGCCGTCCGCGAAGATGGAAGGGGCAACACGGCGGATCTGGTCGTCCGACAGCGGCGAGTCGGAGCGGAGCATCGGGGAGCCGTAACGGAAGGAAGAAGCGAGTTGCATGACAGTCTCCAGAGCAAAGGGTTGAGGACCTGAACCGGGCGGCGGGATATGTCTTGCTGTTAGCGCTGGACACCTCCCGGTGGAACCCGGGGTTGGCTTTGCTGCCGCCAGGCTCCCAGGTTTCCGCCCGTGCGACTCAAGGAGCCGATATCGGGCAGGCGTCAAGGAGAAAGGCGAGGGAGGGGTGCGGGCAACACGGTCCCTCGCCCCTTGATGCCTGCCCGATATCGGCTACGGTCGCGGGTCAAGGGCGGAAACCTGGGAGCGAGGTGCACGCCGTGCCTCGGGTTGACCGGGCAGGCCTCCAACTAGACGATGAGCGGGGTTGACTGCTGCGCCAGGGATTGATGCCCGACAGGGGCGAGACGCGGGACGCGGCTCGACGCGCAGCGCGAAAGCCCGGTCCCGGTGCGTCAGCGTCGGGAGGCGTCCGGCCTGTATGGATGGTTATGCATGACGGGCTTTGGAGCATCCGTTGACCGAATATGAACGCGGATAGAAGCGCAGCGCCGCGTGCGTCTCGCCGGATAAGCCAGCTGTGCGCCCGGGAGGATGTGCCGATAAAATGCCGGAAATCAGCGAATGGAGGTCGAGACGGATGGACGCGTGTCCAAGGTACCTGGATGTTGTTCGAGAGTTACGGCATGGTCGCTATCTGCCGGCACACGTGCTGGATGCAGTATGAATGGACCTGATCGACGCTTTCCGGGCAAGACTGCGTGCCTCGCAGTGAACAGGCGGGCAAGCACGCGGGTTGGGTCGCGCATCATGTGCCATGACGCAGAGCTCGAGGTGACGGCGATCGGCCCGTTTGTCCGCGAGGGCGGGTCAGGCCGTGTTGTTTTTCTGGCAAGGCCGGTCGGAGGTGCGTCGGTCGAAACTGGGACGATTCTCGACACGCCGTGGGGTGTCTGTGAGGTTGTTGGGTGAGCATTGCCGAACCACCAGCCGCCATGCAGTCTGATGCGCGCCGAACCACCCTGAATGTGCACTTCAGCTATGCAACGGACATCCGGCCATCTGGGCACAGCATGGCTTGTGGGCAAGTTCCGTCCAGAATTCGCGTTCCTTGATGTCCCAGAGATGCAGGGCGCAGGCGAGTTGCGCGGCTGCGCTTGCGTGGTCGCTGCACGCGCGTAGCGGTTTTCTGCGAGGCATGTTCGTACAGAGGCAGGGCTGCTTCCCGTTCGCTACCCGGAGGTCGTCGACCAGGACGGAGTAGAGATGTCTGGCGTCAAGCCGCAGCCGAAGCATCTTGCGGCGACCCGGCATATCCCGGCAGAGCTCGACGGTGAGGCGCCCATCTGCAAGCGCTTCCGGAAAAAAGTTACCCAGACGGATCGCCGATTCAGTGGCCATATGCTGGTATTGCGCAGCGTCACCGTGAGCCCAGACCCGTTTGTCGGGCCAACGCCCCAGATTCGACGCGCGCTCCTGGAGCGACAGGAACGCGACCAGGGTGTTCCACCATTCGATGGCAGCGTTCCGGTCATTTACCTCGATGCGATGGCGCTTTGCCCAATACATGCAGAACGTGCCGTCGTGATTGATGTGCCGCTCTGGGCAGAAGGCGGGCAGCCGCCGGGGTTCCCATTCACGGGCGGTCACGACTGCGTCGTTGTTCCGGGCCAGAATGCGATATTGCACCTCCCGGCCATCCGCACGACGCAACGCAATGTCAAACTGCATTTCAGGGTCTGCGCGCGAGCGGACCGTCGCGCCGAAACTCTGAGCCTCGCTGGTGAGCAGGCCCAGTGGATCTGTCGAACCGGTCATTGCTTCGCGCAATGTGGCCGCACCTCAAAAG
The DNA here is from genome assembly GCF_050436345.1 of Paraburkholderia sp. WC7.3g. Taxonomy (NCBI): domain Bacteria; kingdom Pseudomonadati; phylum Pseudomonadota; class Betaproteobacteria; order Burkholderiales; family Burkholderiaceae; genus Paraburkholderia; species Paraburkholderia sp. WC7.3g. The sequence goes on along the minus strand of NZ_JBNDMA010000002.1, from coordinate 2,807,940 downwards.
CGACCGATTTCGGCACTGCGGGTGCCGCCAGTTTCATAGCCTCCGATCTGACGGCTTTGGCAATGTCGTCGCCACTGCTGGACAGGGCTTCTGTTGCCTCGTTGAAGTCGAAGCGGCTAACACGACGGCCTTTGCCGAAGAGGTCGCGAACCGCCTGGGTTGCGTTGTCGTAGGCGGCCCTGCCGATTCCGGTTTGCGTCCCGTTGCACAGCGTCTGTTCGTGCTCGGACGCAAGCACCCCGCGGCTCACCGCGCAGCGGACGCGGTCACCTTTGAGGCCAAGGCGGCTGACGGCCACGAAGCCGTATTCAAATCCGATGGCGAGTCCCAGACCGTCGGTATCGACACCGGCGTCGCGCAGTTTCTCAAGGGCGAGGTTGAAGCTGCTGCGCAGGGCACCAGCACACAGCGTCCCGGTACTGATGGTTGCATGGGCGTCAGTCGTCTGCGCCGTACCTTCGCACAGTATCCCCTGCACGCAATCGCCGATGAAGCGGATCCGGCGCCCGTCAAAGTCGCCGGTCAACACGCGTTCAAGTTCGGCACGGATGACGTGCAGTGCCTTGACAACATCTTCGGGGCTGTCGTCAATGTGCCGACTCACGAATCTTGTGAAGCCGTCGATGTCGGCATAGATCGAGAGCGCCTCCTGGCGGCATGAGTTCCCTGGGGTCAGGGTCGCAATGTCCATGGTCCGGAAGGGCGGTGTGTGGCGCGTAAACTGGAAGACCCCAATGGGGTTATTCTCCATGTCCTTTTCCCATTCTCCAACGATGGTCTGCGCCGTTACGCCCAGGGCCGCTTTGTTCTCGCAGGCTTCGATTTCCGCCCTGGTTAGCGCCGTTCTGGACGGATCGTCGAGTGTGTCCAGGCCGATCGCTACGCGCGCCGCATTGGTCAGGAAGATGCCCGAAACTGGCCCGTTCGCGATCTTCGCTGCATGGTTCGCTGGTTCACCGAGGAAAAGTGGCTCGCGATAACCATTCCGGCCGTTATTGACCGCGAGCGCGAGACCACTGTCGATCCCAACGCGGACTTTGCCCGCTGGAATATGCTCGTCACTGTCCCCGGTGACCTTCAGCACATCGATAACGAGCTGGGCGATCGCGACGGCGCGCCTTACCCGCGCGGCCGGCGCGCCGGGCTGGGTGTTGTACGGTTTGGAAATGAGCGCGTGCAGACGCTGGTTGTGGAAGTCCACGCGTTTCGCGTCGGTTCTCGCAAGGATGCGGTCGACGGCGCGAAAGTGCTGGTTGAGAAATCTCAGCGTCCGCTTGTGACAGGTTTCGCCTTCGACTTCGGTGCAGTGAAGCATGTCCTCGAGATTGAGAATGTCCGCATACAGATGCACACCGTCAACCTTGTAGGCTTTGGCTGTAGGGATGCTTTCAAGATCGGTGTCCCGGACGTAGTCGACAATCTCGACCGCTTCGACATCCTTGATGCGCCTGTCGATCTGTTCTGCCGCGTGGTCATGCTTCCAAGTGTGCGACATGGTTTCTTCCCTCAGCAATGTTGTTCGGTATTGGCCAGCAACACAGAAACGCGTATAGTTTGATTATGGGTAGCAAAACGCAACCCGTCAAGTAACTATTCTGGTATGGGCAAAGATACGAGGGACAAGATCCGGTGGGGCACTGAACGCAGGCTCGAATTCATCGAGTTCCGCGTGTATTGGGAAGGGGGGGTGAACCGCGGGGAGATCGTCGAGAAGTTCGGGGTATCGGTGCCCCAGGCGTCGGCAGATTTGACCCTTTATCAAAATCTTGCGCCGGTCAATCTGGTCTATGACAGCAGCCAGAAGCGCTACGTCGCCGGACCGGGATTCCGGCCGCATCTCCTGTCGCCGGATGCGGAGCGGTATCTGAGCCAGGTTGGCGCAGTGGCGGACGGCGACCTTGGTTTGGGGGATACGTGGATTTCAGCGGCCCCGGATGTGGACGCCATGATCATTCCGCAGGGAAAGGTGGCGCCAGACATCCTGCGTAGCCTGCTGGCGGCGATCCGGGCGAACGAATCCGTTGAAATTGAATACCAGTCGTTTAACGTGGCGCGCCCGGAGAAGCTCTGGCGCCGGATTACCCCGCTTGCCTTCGGCTTCAACGGGGTTCGCTGGCATGTCCGCGCCTTCTGTCACCTGACGGAGGGATTCAAGGATTTCGTCCTGTCCCGGTGCGCGGATCTTGGCAAGAGCGGGCCGCCGGGGGCGACTGGCAGCGACGACACGTACTGGCATCGCCGGTTCGATGTGGTCGTTGCTCCACATCCTGGTCTCAGTGAGTCGCAGAGGCAGACCGTTGCGCATGACTACGGCATGCCCGGACTGCGGCTGGTCCTGCCGGTCAGGATGGCGATGCTCTTCTATTTCAACAAGCGGATGCGGTTCGATATGTACGAGCATGACCGGACACCTGCGGCGAACCAGCTGGTGGTTGAAAACTACGACGCATTCAAGGCAGCGATCGCCGAGGCCGAAGCGGGGAAAATGGCCGGCTGAAATCGCAGGCAGTAATTCGCCGTGACGGGGGGAATCCATATGGCAGAGGACGGTCAACCAGCACTTGCAAGACTGGGTGAGGACGATCAGCTCAAGGCAGCGCGGGACCAGTTGAATCTGGTGCTCAGCTTCTTTTCGCGGGTCGACACGAAGCTGTCGGTTGTGCTTGGCGCGAATGTCGGGATGCTGGGCGTGCTGTTCACGCGAGTGACAGCAGTCGGCACTGCGACGTTTCCGCCCTATGTGCTTTGGGGGCTGATCGTCCTGTTCGTGATGCTGCTGGGGTTCAGTTCGTACCATCTGTACCGCGGCTCGTTCCCGAACCTGGCAGGCGGCGCGGGCTCACTCGTCTATTTTCGCGAGATTTCAGCCCGTGGCGAACAGGACTTTATCGCGGCGTTCTCGCGACTCAGTTCAACTGCCCTGACGGAGGATCTCCTCTCGCAGAGCTGGCGCAACTCGGTCATCCTGACGCAGAAATTCGCGTCGCTGCGTCGGGCGTATGTCTGGTCCGCCTTCGCGATCGTTCCATGGGCGTTGGCGCTGGCGAGCTACACAAAGTTCTAGGGGAGATAACGGTCATGTCTCGATTGGGGATTGAACGGAATACGGGGCAAGTCTACGAGGGAAAGGACGCGCCACGATATCTCGCGGTACCGACGCCTGTCGTGTCGCAATGCAGGCTCATTGAATCCCTGTCGGACCTGGGCAATATGCCCAGGGGCCTGGACCATGATCCCTTTTCCTGGATCTTCCGGGAGGAATCGTTCGATCCAGTTTCTCGCGTGCGGCGCGGCCGGATCTTTCAATCGTTTGGCAACTCGGGCTGGGAATCGGTGCTGGTCGACGTCCATCCCTTTGCATCGTCTGACTACGGGGCAGGTCGAAGCGATGGGCGCGTCCCGAAGCAATTATGCGTCTACATTCACTGCTCCGAGCTATTGAGCCGGCCGCGAGGGGGCGAGGGGATGCGACTGGCAATCGGTGATGCCGGATCGTTCTCGATGTGGCGCGTGCTGCAAACCGAGTCGACGGTCAGCCAGGACGTGCTCGTCACGCTGCGCGCCGAGTCGGCGATGGGAATTCTCCCCGCGCTGGATGAATCGAAAATTCATCCCGAGAACCTTGCGCAGGTGAAGCAGGCGTTCGAACGCGTGCTGAATGCCGCATATCGGGAGTTACCGACGTCGGTCGTGGACCAGTGCCGGAATCTCTGTGTTGTCCTGGTTTCGCGATGGCTGTACCAGCTCTCCGGTGACAGTGGGCTGCTCTGCGAGGACCTTGCACGTTGTATCAAGGCCATCCAGCGGCAGTTTGGCCAGGACAGCCGGTGGCTGCTGCGCTCGACGCTGGAGGTTGTCAACTCGCTTCATCCGCGTGCAAAGGACAACGAGCGTCATCGTTATGGTCTGCGCGAAATTTCTGACGAGGACGCAGCGCTTGCGGTCCACGCGACCAGCTTTGTTCTGCGTGAAATTGGCTGGGCACTGTAGATGGAAGGCGAGCACTGCGTCGTGGACGCCGAATACGAGCCGCTGCGCCATCTGATGCGGGGATTTCCTCTGGAAGATTCTCTGCCCGTCGTCTGGCAGCTATCTCGCCACGTGTCGGGCTACGGGGATCACGGCATCAGCGGATGCCCTTTTCCCGATCTCCGCACGAAAATCTTTCCTTTTCAGTTGAGTTTGCTGTGTCGCGAGCTGCTGTTGAACGGGACACTGCGAGGCGAAGGTCGGAATCTGTCTCGCTGGCAGGATCTTGCCGCCGCGGTGAATGCGATCATGGCCTTCAGCGACAAGGTGTCGGGCGTAACCCAGGATACGTTTCAGCTCGAACTGCACCGTATCGGCCAGCAGCAATTGCCTTCGCAGAGACGGTTTTCCGTTTCGAAGTTCATGCGGTATGTCCTGCTTTATGAGCATGCTGCAGTAGCCCCCATGTTTGAAAAAGCGCTAGAGATGTCCGCGCGGGAGTACTCGATCCTCGGCTTCGTGACATATACACAGTTTTCCAAGGGGCCGCGATTCGTGACGAACCTTGACCTGACGCGACTGGGAGTTCGCGACTCGTCAAGAGACAAGTTCTTCGATCGGATGAGTGGCCATTTTTCTTTGGCTCGTGCGTCGCTTGACGACGCACGGCGCTTCGACCATACCTGGCAGTACACCTTCAATTTTCTCGATGACAAGCCGCTGGTCAGCCTGGATTCGTTGCACCCCGAGCGGGTGTACTGTCCCGAGCCGGAAAGGGCAATGGCCCGATTCACGGATGGCATTTTTTATCTGCTGCTCGGGCAGCCGGAGTTTGGCAATGCGTTCGGATGTGCGTTCGAAGGATACGCAGGTCGGGTAATCGAGAGGGCGTGCTCGTCCGGCCATATTGTCGTCGATCGTGAGCGCCCATTTTTCGTCGGAAAGAAAATCAATCACGGAGCGGACTTCATCCTTTCCGACGCTACGGGTAACGTGTTTGTGGAATGCAAGACGAAACGCCTGGCACTGCGCGGACGCGTGGCCGCGAGCCAGAACGATCTCGACGAGGAACTCGACGTTCTGGCGGGCGCTGTCGTTCAAAACTATCGGAATATCCGGCTGGCGTTGCACGGACAGACGCATTGGAAGAAAAATGCGTTGCCGTCGATGAACCTTGTTGTCACTTTGGCAGACTGGAATCTGCTTAGTCCGCAAGCCTGGTTTGATCTGCATGCCAGGATTGAAGAGCAGCTCGAAAGGAAGGGGTTGTCTGGGATCCAGAGTGAGGTCCCTTACGCAATCGTCTCCGTAGAAGCATTCGAGGAATTTTGTTGTGCAATCAACAGTAGCAGTATCAATGATGTAACAGGTCCTGTGTTCAGCGCGCGAGGCGGGGAATGGCAACTGGGCGGGCAGGTTCAATCCCGGTACCCGGAAGCGGTCCGGATTTCGGAGCAACTCTTTCGGGATGAATTTGCCGACTATGGGCGTGGCATCATTGGGGGCAGTCCTTGAGCTTTCAGGCTATGCTTTATCCCGTTTTTCCGCTGCGGTCATGCTCGATTTTCGAGGTCGGAACAATGGCCACTGCAAGCGGGCGTCACTTGTGTTGACGCAAAGAGGATGGAGAGGCAGGTTGGCGCGTTGCGTGATTTTGTGCATCCGTGAAGGCGTGATGCAGCGGCGCTATCGAAATGAACGTGACAGGGAGTAAGACATGTATAACGGTGCTGCTCAAAGATCAGCCGTGGCGGTGGCCAGTGAACTGGCCGACGTCTTTAACCAGCTGTATGGAAACGTTGAGAAGGCCGATGTTGGGCAGATACACATGGCGCTTCGAGCCGCGTGGGTGCGGGCAGAACGTGAATTCGCGGCGGCTGGCGCACTTGATGAGAGCCGTAGGCAGTTGCTGTCGAACGCCGAAGCAGAGTTGCAGGTGGCTCACCTGGCGGCCGAGAACCAGCAGCCGGGTGATGCTATCAATGCATTGAAGCGTGCCGCAGGTCGGATCAACGCGCTTGTGGCCGACGTTATGGGCAAGATGGGCTAGGAAGAGGGACTTGTGATGTCGAGAATATCCGTTGATGCGAGTCAGGCAAGGCGGGTGCGGGAGATCTTCGTAGCGTGGCGCCGCGGGCAGGGGTGGACGATTGTCTCCGAGCCACCTGAGAGCGCCGGGATCGATGGCCTCGTGATCTTTTCCAGCGTGCCGGACGAATTTCTGGGCGTGCTGCAGTCGCAAGACATTCACTACATTGTCGGATAGTCGGTGCGAACCCGGGAACGACGGCGGGTGGCTTGATGCTTTTGCCGCTGGATCCCACGGCCGAGTTGAACGAACTGGAAGGCGCCCGCGGGGTCCGAATGCGACGATGCCAGCCGTCGTGATGCGCAGGATGGAGGTTCCGTGCGGTGGACGCGTCTGGCGGTTGAAGGCGATCGGCTGGGGTCACAGATCGCGTGGGGGTGGATTCCAGGATCCGGGGTGGCGATACAGGAGAGGATAGACGATGCTGGAGCGTTTTTTAGGGGAGCAGGGAAAGCGTCATCGCGTTGAGGCTTTTTCGACGCAGAAGCTGGTCGGGGGCGATCAGGCCCTGGCGACGGAGCTTGCGGATGTCGCAGAGTTTCTCGCAGTGGAGCAGGGAGCGGCCGTTATCGAGCAGGACGCTCTCGATAACGACATCTACTTCATTATCGCGGGTAAGCTCGACGTGGTCGTGAATGCGACAGTCGTTCAGCAGCGATCCGCCGGAGTCGCGGTCGGGGAGATGGCGGCGATCGATCCGACTGCGAAGCGTGCAGCTACGGTAGTTGCGGCTGAGGACTCGCTCGTCGCTAGGGTCACGGAGCCACAGCTAAGTGATCTCGGTGCCCGCTATCCGGACCTCTGGCGCCGGATGGCGAAAGAACTCGCCGAGCGATTGCGCGAGCGCAACCGGTTCGTCAGCAAGAAGCGCGACCTCGTTCGCGTTCTCCTCATCTCGTCGGCGGAGGCTATCCCGGTGACTCGGGCGTTACAGGATCAGTTTGCTCACGATCCGTTTGTGATCGTCCCCTGGCACCAGGGCGTGTTCAGGGTCACGTTTTACACGCTCACGTCTCTGGAAAGCGAACTCGAGCAATGTGATTTCGCGATTGCCATCGCTCACACAGATGACGTTACGACCAGCCGCGGCGTCGACTGGCCGGCGCCGCGTGACAACGTCATTTTCGAGCTTGGGCTTGCCATGGGGAAACTGGGTTTGAACCGGGCCATCCTGATGGAGCCGCGCGGGGAGGGTGTCAAGCTCCCCAGTGATATGAAGGGCATCACAACCATTCCGTACGTGTTCGACCAGAAACGAGATACGGAGGCGAGGTTTGCCCCTGCGTGTAACGAATTGCGTAAGTATATCCAGCAGATGGGACCGCGAATCTGACTTTAGGCGTGATGGCGCATTACCCCAATTTGAGATTGCAACCTGTCTGGCCCCGGGGCTTGGGAGCTCTCGTGGAAACCAGCGGGCGGGTGCTGTGAAGTGCCGCCTAGCAACTGCCCCAGCGCCATGTGGACGTGTAGATATTCATGTCCTTTTCCTTCCAGTACTCGCAGATCCACATGTTCTGGCCGTCCGTCTCTTTCAGATCATTGCTCAGTCTGTTGTAGACGGCTTCCGTAATGCGGGTGGGCTTTCCCGGAAGATTCGTCAGCTTCGCGGCATAGTTTGCGGCTCTCCCGACCCACACGATGTCGTTGTCGCCACGCACGCCGATTCGTGCGGCACGCAGTTGACTCCGATCGATTCCGACCACGTGTCTGAGCACAAAATCCGTCGTGCTGTATTGCTCTTCGAGCGCTGGCTGGATGATCTGGCTCACGCAATAGTTGATCTTGAGCGCAGTACGAGCAGCCGACGTATTTTTTGAATCGCCGGTATAGACGGCCATGACGCGATCACCGTCGTATGCTGTAATCGTGCCGCCCTCACTTTTGATGATGTCGGCCGAACACTTGAGAAACGTCTTGTAGATCTCCGCGCTGAACCACCACTTATAGTTGTCGACCATGTCTGTTGAGCCGTCGAGATCTGCGTAGAGTACGACAGCCTCTTCGAGATCCTTTGCATGGTTTGTGTTGAGCCTGAGATCCTCAGCGTTGGGCACTGCAGTGGTTGTTTCTTCGTCCCATTGAAGGCGAAACGTATCCTTCACCCAACTCCTGAGGTCATCTTCAAGTGCCACAGCCTCTCCTGAAAGTAATATGCGAACCTAGCCTTGGTCGAGCGCGAGTCTACGCGGTGGCTGCACTAACGGCGTCTTTGTTGGCCAGCATTGTTGCCAGTGAAGCAGTACTATCGGCCTTCAGATCGGTAACAATTTGCCGATAGGCGTATTCCTGCCGGTCGAAAAACTCTCGCGGGCTGCGCAGTGTGGAATGGCGGTGTAATGCCTCGAGAAAAGTCGACAGAACCGTCTTGAGGTAGAACTCCAGATTCGCGCACAAGAGCGTTGCATCCACCATCCTTTGCGCGCTGTGAACGATGTCGCATCGAGCACGATAGATTCGCTGCACATGCCAGCGTACACGGCGCTCGTGGTTCGCAAGAGCTGCAGCCAGTTTTTTGCAATCCAGCGCGACGCCAAGGAAACGGGTTGTCCGAAACCAGATGAATGGCCGATCGCGGCAGATTCGCTCGATCTCATCGCGATGCGCTTTTTCGTGAAGCAGCTCATAGAATCTCGCGAGCCCAATACGCTTGAGTTCGATCGGCTGTCCAGCGCTGTCTCGCAGGTCGATTCCGAGGTCAATTAGTACCGCGCGGAGGGCGAGCAGGTGTTTCGGTAGGTAGGAAAGCGTCACCGTCGGTGCAAGCGATTGCTCGACGCCAGCACCGATGCCTCCTCCGCCTGCGCCGCTTCCCTTGATCAGGAATTCCACGGCCGTCCACCAGTTCACGAGCTTGTTCTCAAAATTCGGCGTATCGGCGCCAATGCGGTAGAGTCGAAACGCGGAATAGATCCGGTCCTTCGCGTCAGAGGACAGTGTGCCGCTGCCGACCAGATCCTGTAGCCGACGCATAAATTCGTCCAGTTGTGCCGCGCTGAGCGACGAGTCAGGATTCGGCACCGTGCCGGGCAGACGCAGTAACATATGCTTGTCCTGCTTCTGTACGAGGAAGCTGTCCGCGAGTTGAACGTTTTTGCGCTCATAGTCGTACCGGACGACGTCCAGTACCTGCCCGATCCGGTCGCTCGCAATCGATCCGGCAATGCGCCCATCCTGTGCCGGGACGGTCATTGACGCGAAAAGTCTTCCTCCGCCGGACTTTGCGTAGCGCTTCACGTAGTTGCTGGAATTGATCCCAAGGTCGGGCGGCGTAGGTTGAAATTCGATGTCGCCGACTTGTTCCGGAAACTGTTCCGGTTTGCTCACGTTACTGATCGCAAACGTGATGCGATAAGGCTTGGGGGAGGCGCTGAGCCGCTCGCATACCGCCTGGAATGCCGTATCAAAACGATAGGGCGTCGCACCATCATTGCTGTTGGGATTGGGCAGAAGCATCAGGCGGTACAGCATAAACAACGATTCAATGCTCCAGCCCCGGTTGATCAGCGTACTGAGGAGCATCCCCAGCACGCTTTCGATTTTCTCGAATTCCTGCGGGGTTGTGCCAAGTCCGCCGGCGGCTTCCGGTACTGCCAGTTCGCGAGTCAACCACGCTACGCTGGCCGGAACGAAGTGGATCTCAATCGCTTTCTCAAGCTCTCGACCGAAGGCGTCCACGAGCGAGCGCTGCTTCATCAACGCTACTCCCCAGGCTTTGCTCGCGTCGCCCTCGCTTGCCTGGTTGAAGTTCGCCGGCTTGGCTCCATCAAGCAGGGCCACCAGGTGGGTGTGACTCGGAACAAACGCTACGTCTTTCAGTACAATTGATTCGGCTAGGATTGCCTGTGCTTCGGCGGCCACCCGGCCTATGTCGCTTTCGCCCGCATGATCAACGTTGATCATTTTGAGCAGTTCGCGCAGAACATTGAGCGGGTTCATTGCCCTTACGCGGAATGCGTCGAGGGACGCTTCATGAACGAGGTTGAACCAGCACTCGCAGAAGAAGTGCTGACGGCGCGTGAGTCCGTGAGCGGCGGCGATGCGGAGGTCAAGACGCATTGGCTTGCAAGGTCTGGAGAAAAGCGTTATTCTAGCCTCGCAGTTGAGGCTTATCGCTTCAGCGACAGAAAAAAGGGGTCAGGGTTTGCTGGCCTGGACGTTGTTCCGCAGTATTCTCCGCCCCGCCTTTTTGACAGCCCGCCTATGTGCGGGCTGTTTTATTTCGGGCGTTGGCCAGCGCACCCTTGGTCGCCGCCAAGTCTCGTCGTTTGGTAAATAAGGTGTTGCGCCAGACTGCGGCAGGTGGTTGCGAAGCGTGGTGTGAGCGAGCATGCAGGTCCGATTTTTTCATATTGTGGGAAAATCAGTGGCTGGACGAAGTGGGGGTGTGAGTAGGGGTGGCCTCCGACTGAAAAGTTGGGAGTCAAACCCAGCATGGGTTTGCCTCGAACATCGCGATCCCTCCGTCTCCGCCAGAAGTGGCGGTGGAACCCCGCAGAGTCTAGGCTCTGCGGGGTTTTTGTTTTTGCGGGGTCTTTTTTGGGTTTTGATCTCGCCGCCACGTATGACTATGTCCCGCGTTGATATGCAGGTCTACTGATCGATACGTGGCGCCGTTGGCGCGCCAAGCCGGTCCACAGACAAACTCGAAAGGTAGTGGCATCTGTATGGCGTTGCGCCGAGCATCATTCGCCTCGTGGCGCAAATGCCGCGTCGCACTCACCGGACCTACACGCTGCATCTACCCGTCAGGCCTGCGCAGACTCCCGATGCACCCGCAGGTGTTGCTTTACGCACGGTCCTCTACGGACGCAATGCGGCTGTCCGCAAGTTCATTCAAATTTCGCGATAAATTTTTAAGATGCGATGCAGCACCAATCAAATATCAACGCGTGAACACAAATTGTGTCTGTGTACATCAATCGATGTCAGTCCGACGTTTGCACTTATTGACAGATATTTCGTGCTTATACTATCTCGCATTTTGCCGGGCGCACCTCACAATACGCGCTAGTAGGGCATCGCGGGCGGTCACCACCTTCATCCAGCTATCCGGGCAAGTAAAGATCAGCTATGTTGATGCTGATTGCATAAGTTCATCTCGAATTCCAGTCGTCTAAACAAGGTGTTTTTATCCATTTGTCGATGCTGATTTTATGAATGAAGGGGCGTTATGATTTTCAGTAGAGATGTGGAAGTCAGTCTGAAAAGATGCAGTGGTGATCGATAACCATCGTCTGGAGGTGAGTTTTGCTTACTAAGATCGCTATCGCGGATGGCAATTCGATTCTGCGGATAGGAATGCGATGTATTTTCGGAAGGCAAGCTGGCTTGAGCGTGGTTGGCGAGGCGGAGAACTCCACCGCAATCGTCGAATTGCTTCGGGAAAAAGAGGTCGACGTGCTGCTCAGCGATTTCGAGATCCCGGGGAAAATATACAGGGACGGTACCTCCCTGATGGCACTGCTGCGCAGGACCTATCCGTCCACGAAAGTCATCTTCGTCACCACGCTCACCAATCCTCCGTTGTTGAGAGCGGTAATCAGATCGCGGGCGCATGGCGTGCTGCTGAAAAGCGACACGCCGGAAGAACTGGTTAGCGCGGTGCGTTCCGTTTCACGCGGCCAATCCTATGTCGCGCCATCGGTGCGGCGCATCGCCGGTATTAACCATTGCGAAGAACTCGACGCGAGGAAAGTCGGACGTCTGTCGGCGCGTGAAGGAGAAGTGCTGCGTCTGTATGTCAGCGGCATGAGTATCAGCGAAATCGCGGCATTAAGTCATCGGAGCCTGCAAACCGTCAGTACCCAGCGCAAGCAGGGGATGAAAAAGCTCGGCTTTGCCAACGACCGCGAGTTGTTTGAATACATGCTGCCTTCGCGGAGCTAGTCAATAAAAATAGTTATAAGCCGATGCGTTCTGGTTTGGGACGATTTAGGATTTTCGCGTCGCAGCCAACGACGCGTGAGCGCTGGCGCCGACGCGGATTGGTTATCGCGTCGGCAGCCGGATCGGTACCGACGGGTCGGATGCGCTCAGCACGCTGCGCACGTACGAGCGCGATCCGCTGCGAGCGAGGTACGGCGTGATCGACGCGCCGCCACAACTGAAGACGCGGACCGCTGTTCAACGCAACCCGCAACGAGTCGACACGATGGAACCGGTCGCGCCGGTCGCGCCACTGACGGCAACGGTATCGTTTAGAACGCGTGCCGCAGCCCCACCATCCCGACGAACTGCGACGGACCGGACGACGGCGTCGTGTTCTGCGAGTCGCCGACCACCGCGACCGCGTCGGCGATGGTCACACCGGTGCCTGACGCGATCAGCGACTTGCCGCTCGCACGCTGATAGGCCTCGAGCGCGTACAGCGTGGTGCGCGTCGACAGGCTGTAGGTCTGTTCGAGCGAGATCTGATGATAGTGCGCCGGATCGGTGATGCCGTTCGCCTTGCTCGCCTGGGTGAAGCTATAGCCGCCGCCGACGGTCACGCTCGGCGTGATCCGGTACGTCGCAATCGCGCCGTAAGTGTTGAACACGGCCTTGTCGAGGAACAGCGACCCGTGGCCCGGCGCATACTGCACGTTCGAGTAGTTGAGGCCTACCATCAGATCGTGCCACGTGTAGCGGCCGGCCGCGGCGAACAGCTGCGTGCTGCGCGCGCTCGCGTAACCGTTGTTGACCGGCGAGTTGATCGCGAAGCTGCCGAGCGCCGCGCTCGTCGCGATGTCCTTCAGTTTCACGTAGCCGGCCGCGAGCGACACGGGCTGGAAGTCATAACGCAGCGCCGCGCTGAACAGGCTGCCATTCGCGACGCTGCCGGGCACGCCGCCGAGACCATATTGCGCACTTGCCTGCAGGCCCGCGATCGTCGGCGACAGGTAGGTTACCGAATTATTGAAGCGCAGCGTCGTGTCGAGGGCGTCGACATCGCCAGGGTGCGCGCCGGTCGCGCCGGTCAGCACGCCGGTCGGCCCGAGCGCGCCGACCATCTGGAAGTAGGGCGTGTACTGGCGGCCGAGTGTCACGGTGCCGTAGCGATCGTTCGCGAGGCCGACATAGGCCTGGCGGTTGAACAGGTAGCCGGCAGTGCTTTGGGCGCCGGTCAGTGAATTGAAGCCGCTCTCCAGCCGGAAGATCGCCTTCGTGCCGCCGCCGAGATCTTCCGAACCGATAAAGCCGAACTTGCTCGCCTGCAGGTTGCCCTGGCTCATGTAGAAGTTCGAATGCCCCTTCTGGTTGCTGACGTAGGCGAACGCATTGTCGACGACGCCGTACAGTGTGACGCTGCTTTGCGCCGACGCGCTGGTGGACCATGCGGCGCTCGCGAACGGCAGGCAGCAGAGGACGAACGCGCGGGCGCGCGCGCGCTGGGTGGTTTTCATGATTGGGCTGTCTCCAGACTGAATGGATGGCCCGATCCCTTGGGCCGGTGCGGTTTGTTGTTCGGTGCGTTTCAGTGCGGCAATGAAATCGTCAGGCAGCGCCAGCCGTCCGCGATGTGATCGGCTGCGAGCGTGCCGTTGGTGCAGACGATCGCGCGTGTTTCGTGCATCGGCACGAACACGCGAACTTGCGGCTGCGCGCGCGGCATCCATTGCGGACGCTCGAGCGTCACGCGCAAGGTGTTTGCGTCGCCTGTCAGCGTGACGTTCCAGCGACCTTGCTCGCCGTCGCGCCAGGCTTCGGTCTCGCCGTCGTCCACGATGGAGCCGCCGTGCGCGGTGCCCGCGCCGGCATACGGCACCGCGAGGAACGCGCGCTCGTCGGCGGGACGGCCGAAGTGCTGTTCCGCGATGTTGAGCGCAATCACGCCGCCTTCACGCAGCAGGAACACCGGACGCTCGAACGGCGCGGGCAGCGTGACGCTCTGGCCGCCGTCGAACGCTTCGCCGCTCCAGTAGGACACCCAGCGCGAACCGGCCGGCAGGTACACGTCGCGCGTGCTCTGGCCCGGATCGACCACCGGCGCGACCAGCATCGACGAGCCCAGCATCATGTCGTCGCCATCGACGAGGCAGCGCGGATCGTGCGGAAACTCCGCGAACAGCGGCCGCAGCACCGGCTCGTACGCGCTATGCGATTGCCACAGCAGCTCGTACAGATACGGGATCAGGCGATAGCGCAGCTTGATCAGATCAGCGACGTGCCGCGTGACGCCGGGGTGCATCCACGGTTCGTTGACGGTGCCGTCGTCGTTCCACGAGTGAATCGAAAAGCGCGGCAGGAAGATGCCGAACGCGACCCAGCGCGCGAACAGCTCGGGTTCCGGTGCAGGACCCGCGAAGCCGCCGATGTCGTGGCCGCTGTTCGACACGCCCGACATCGCGAGCCCAAGTCCCATCTTCAGATTGAAGCGCAGCGTTTCCCACGACGTGTAGTTGTCGCCGGACCACGTCTGTACGTAGCGATGCATGCCGACGCCGCCCGAGCGCGACACGAGGAAGGGCCGTTTGTCGGGCGCGTGCTCGCGCTGCGCGTCGCGCGACGCGCGCATCATCAGCTGCGTTTGCAATACCTTCGCCTCAAGCGCCGGATAGGGCTTGCCGAAGCCGCACGCGATCGAATGCGGCGACCAGATCTCGAACTCGTTGTTGTCGTTCCAGGTGGCCGCGATGCCGTATTTGAGCAGTGCGTCTTTCACGCGCGCTTTCCACCAGTCGATCGTCGCGGGATTCGTGAAGTCGAGATACGCGCCGACTTCGTCCCAGAACTGCACCCATGCGGGCTCGCCATCGCGCGCTTCGATCAGCAGGCCGGCCTGGGCGACGTCGTCGAACGCCGGGTGATCCTGCAGCAGACACGGCTTGATGTTCGCGCACAGGCGCACGCCGTAATCGAGATAGCTTTGCACGAAGCCGTCGATGTCCGGAAACTTGTCACGATTCCAGTTGAACACGTAGCGCTTCGGCCCGATCGACGTATAGCCCGACGACAGATGGAAAGAATCGCACAGCACGTCGTGTTCGCGGCACCGCTCGATGAATTCGCCCATCTGCTTTTGCGCGTTCGGCGCGTCGGTATAGCTCATCGTCGAGCCCGAGTAGCCGAGGCCCCACTTCGGCATCCATGCGGGACGTCCGGTGAGCCACGTGAAGCGGCGCACCGCGTCGAGCGGCGAACCTGGCGACGCGATGAAGTAGTAGTCGAGGTCGCCATGCTCGGCGATGAAGTGCCGATAGTGGCCGTGATAGTTGTCGAGCTCGCGGCCCATGTCGAAGCGGCAATCGGCGAGCGTGTCGTAGAAGAGGCCGAAGCCCGTCGACGTCTGCGGCTGCCACGTCACGTAGAACGGGATGTGCTTATACAGCGGGTCCGTGGTGCGCGCGCTGTAGCCCATCGCGTCGATGTTGCGCATCTCGTAGCTTTGCTGCGCGCGATCGAGCGAGCCGGCACGCTCGCCGAGGCCCACGTACATTTCGTCGCGGCGCCGCTCGACGTAGTGATAGACGCGCGAGTCCCACCAGCCGAAGTTGTACGCCTGGGTCTTGCGATCGCTCATCACGCGATGCCATGTGCCTTCGTGCAGGATGTCCCATGCGCAGGCGCCGCCATCGAGCGCGACGCTCACGCGCACGCGTGCGGTTTCGATCACGACGTGCCCGGCTTCTTCGTTCACCGTGAATGGCGGCGGCGTGAAACCGCTCAGGTCGTGGCGCTCGCGGCCTTCGAGCGGCACGTCGTCCGCGCCGGGCGCGATCGCCCATGTGCGCGGGCCGCGCGTTGCGCCGTCCGGCAGCACGAGCACGCGGATGATGTCTTCGGCGAGCACGAACAGCTCGATGCGGCAATTCGGCTGCGCGGTCAGCACGACCGGGTTGCCCGCGGTGGGGACGAGCGCGAAGCGCGGCGGATGTTTGAGATTGATCAATGAGGGCATGATGAGTCTTCGAGGGAGGTCAGGCAGCAGTGTTGACGCTCAGCTCCGCGCGCCGTGCGCGGCCGTGGCGCGGCACACCGCGCATCAAGATGATCAGCAGCGTCGCGCCGATGAGGTCGAACGCGCCGAGCGCGCCGAACAGCGGCGTGTAGCCGATCGAATCGGCGAGCGCGCCGACCATCAGCGAGAAGCCGAGGCCGCCGATCCACGCGGCCATGCCCGCGAAGCCGGCGACGGTGCCGACTTCGCCCGGATCGAATACGTCGGCGGCGAGCGTGTTGACGAGCGCCGAGATCATCTGGTGCGCGAAGCCGCCGACGCAGAAGAGGGCGATGGCCTGGTACGGCGACGCGACCAGACCGATCGATGCGGGCCCGATCATCATCAGCGCGCCGAGCACGACGCCCGAGATGCGCGACCAGATCAGCGGCACGCGAAAATGCTTCATCAGGAATGGCGACAGATAGCCGCCGAACAGACCGCCCAGGTCCGCGGCGAGAAACGGCAGCCACGCGAACATCGCGATCTGCTTCAGATCCATATGACGCTGCGTGGCGAGATACAGCGGAATCCAGAAGCTGAACGTCTGCCACGCGGGCTCGGCGAAAAAGCGCGCTTGCGCGATCGCCCAAAAGCGGCGCGTGCGCAGCACTTCACGCACGCTCGCGCGGCGCGCCGCGGGCGGTGCCTGGCCTTCGGCGATCGCGCTACGCTCGGCGTCGCTCACGCGCTTGTGCTCGGCGGGCGAGCGGTACAGCACGAACCAGGCAGCGGCCCACACGAAGCCGAGGGCGCCGGTCACCGCAAACGCACTTTGCCAGCCGTAGCGCAGCGACAGGAACACCACGAGCGGCGGCGCGAGCAGCGAGCCAAATGAGGTACCGGCATTGAAATAGCCGACCGCGACCGATTTCTCGCGATCGGGAAACCATTCGGCGACGACCTTCATGCCGGCCGGAATCGCGACCGCTTCGGATAGGCCCATGAGGCCGCGCAACGCCGCAAGCGACAACCAGCTGCCCGCGAAACCGTGGAACACGCCGGTCAGCGACCACAGGCACGCGAACAGGGCGAAGCCGAGGCGCAGGCCGATCAGATCGATGATCAGGCCGCAGACGGGCTGCATCACCGTATAGCCGACCTGGAACGCGCCGACCACGTACGAGTACTGCCGTGTGCTCATGTGCAGCAGCTTCATCAGCTCGGGCGCCATCACGCCGAGCGCGTTGCGCGACAGGTAGTTGACAATCGTCCCAACGCAAACGAGGGCGATGATCCACCAGCGCAATCCCTTGATCGTTTTCAAAATCAGTCTCCGTGGCGCACGGAGCAATGGCTTTCGGAAGCCGTGCTCGGTTGTGCGCGAATTCGAACATTTATTGGTTTTCGCTGGAAGTCATCCTACCACTTGGAAACAGACCGGATATCCGGGGAAACCATTAATTGTCGGCATGTATGTACTGATTTTTCGGGGAAATTTAACGATTTTTTGCTTGAGTTCGAACCGGTGGTCGGATGACAGAAGCGCAGGATGTCGGGTCAAAATGTTCTTTCGAACACAGAAAATGTTCGTTTGCGTGAGGCCTGCAGGCGGACGGTCATCGCCCGCGCGGGCGGCGGTTTTTCACGACCGTCTGGCGGATGTAACCGCACGTTACGCCGCCGTGGGGACGAGATTGTCAGCATCAGTTATTACAAACCTGAAATACGCGAGGTGCTGTGTTGCGCTATATTTCCGCCAACAAAACATGTTCTTACAAGGGTGATCAATGAAGTCCGCTCGTGTTGTTCCGCTCATGCTCGGCGTGTTGACGTTGGCTGCATCGGGTGCCGCGATGGCCGCGGGGCTTAACATCGGGGTCAATATCGGCATTCCCGCGCCGGTCTACGTCGCACCGGCTCCGGTCTACGCACCGCCGCCTCCGCCGCCGCCTCCCGTCATCTATCAGCCGGCTCCCGTGTACTACGGCGGTCCGCAAATCGTGGTCGGCTGGCATGGCGACCGCTACTGGGACGGTCGTCGCTACTGGGCGCGCGACGACTGGTATCGCCACCATCCGCCGGGTCGCGGCGACTATGCGCGCGGTCACTACGACCAACATCGCGGCTGGCACTGAGTCGGCACAGCGTCGACACCGCGGCGCGCCAACCGGCCACAGCGATAACAGAACCGCCTTTCGAGGCGGTTTTTGTTTTTGCGCTGAAACATATCGCTGCGCATTCCGTCGCAGTCGGCCGCCAGATCGCGCAAGCTAATTGGGTAGAATCCCCCACATTGCCACTGCCCACTTACCAGCACGACTCCATGACAACTGGCTCGCGACGGGTTCAAACGCCTGAGGGACTTCGACACAGCGTGATCCACGGACCCTTGCGCGCCGCGTTCGCCGTCGCGCTGCTGTGCGTGAGTCTGCTCGCCGCGCCGCACGCGCATGCCGCGCATGCGATCGCGCAATACGGCGAGCCAAAATATCCGGCCGGCTTCAGGCACTTCGATTACGTCAATCCTGATGCGCCGAAAGGCGGCACGCTCGTGCTCGCGAACCCGAGCCGTCTGACGAGCTTCGACAAGTTCAATCCGTTCACGCTGCGCGGCAATGCGGCGCCCGGCCTCGAGACGATGTTCGAGAGCCTGACGATCGGCAGCAGCGATGAAGTCGCGTCCGCCTACGGGCTGCTCGCCGACGACATCGTCGTCGCCCCGGACGGCCTGTCGGTTACCTTCCACATCAATCCGCGCGCGCGCTTTTCGAACGGCGATCCCGTGACCGCCGACGACGTCAAGTTCTCGCTCGACACATTGAAGAGCCCGCAGGCCGCGCCGCAGTTCGCATCGCTTTTCAGCGAGATCAAGCGCGCGGTCGTCGTCGATCCGGCCACGGTGCGCTTCGAGTTTCGCGAGCGCAATCGCGAGTTGCCGCTGCTCGCGGGCAGCATGCCGGTGTTCTCGCGCAAGTGGGGGATGAAGCCGGACGGCAGCCGCATTCCGTTCGACCAGCTCGCATTCGAAAAGCCAATCGGCAGCGGGCCGTATCTGATCGACAGCTACGACAACGGCCGCACGATCACGTTCAAGCGCGACCCGCACTACTGGGGCGCCGATCTGCCGGTGCGCGTCGGCGTGAACAACTTCGATCGCATCGTCTACAAGCTGTATGCGGACAGCACCGCGCGGCTCGAGGCGTTCAAGGCCGGCGAGTACGATGCGCTCGTCGAATATATCGCGCGCAACTGGGTGCGGCGCGACGTCGGCAAGAAGTTCGACAGCGGCGAGTTGATCAAACGCGAGTTCCCGCAGCACAACGGCACCGGCATGCAGGGCTTTTTCCTCAACACGCGCCGGCCGTTGTTCCAGGACGTGCGGGTGCGCAAGGCGCTCGACCTCGCGCTCGACTTTCAATGGCTGAACCGCCAGCTGTTTTTCAGTCAGTACACGCGCATCGACAGCTATTTCGCCAACACCGGATGGCAGGCGAAGGGGCCGCCGTCGCCAGGGGAGCTCGCGCTGCTCGAGCCGTTTCGCGCCCAACTCGACCCGGCGGTATTCGGGCCGGTGCCGAAGCAGCCCGACACCGATCCGCCCGGGTCGCTGCGCGCCAACCTGCTGCAGGCACGCGATCTGCTGCAGCAGGCCGGCTGGACCTATCGCGACGGTTCGCTGCGCAATGCGAAGGGCGAGCCGTTCCAGTTCGAGATACTCGACGACTCGGGTTCGGCTTCGTCGATGGAGCCGATCATCGCGACCTTCACGCGCAATCTGCAGAAGCTCGGCATCACCGCGAACTTCCGCACCACCGACTTCGCGGTCTATCAGAAGCGGCTCGACGCATTCGACTTCGACGTGACGACGATTCGCATGCCCGACGTGCAGGTGCCGGGCTCCGAGCAGATCACCCGCTTCGGCAGCAAGGCCGCCGATACGCCCGGCTCGGACAACGCGATCGGCCTGAAGTCGCCGGCCGTCGACGCGGTGTTGAGCGCGCTCGTGCATGCGCAAACGCGCGGGCAACTGACCGATGCCGCGCACGCGCTCGACCGTCTGCTGACGCATGGCTACTATGTGGTGCCGCACTGGTACAGCGGCACGCATCGCGTCGCGTTCAAGCGCGGGCTCGCGTGGCCGAAGACGCTGCCGCTGTACTATGGCGCGGAGGGCTGGATCACGACGATGTGGTGGCACGAGGATCCGCAGGCGCGCACGCCCACGGGCGGCGCCGACTGATCCGCAGATCCATCGCCCCCACCAACGCGTTCGCACTGGAACACCGCCTATGTGGAGCTACATCCTCAAACGCCTGCTGCTGATGATCCCGACGCTGCTCGGCGTGCTGACGCTGACCTTCGTCGTGATTCAGTTCGTGCCGGGCGGCCCGGTCGAGCAGATGCAGCACGAGCTGCGCAAGGGCGCGGAGGGCGCCTCGCCGTTCGGGCTGCGCTCGCATAGCGGCGTCGACGCGCAACAGATCGCGCAACTGAAGCAGTTGTACGGCTTCG
Source organism: Paraburkholderia sp. WC7.3g (assembly GCF_050436345.1). Taxonomy (NCBI): domain Bacteria; kingdom Pseudomonadati; phylum Pseudomonadota; class Betaproteobacteria; order Burkholderiales; family Burkholderiaceae; genus Paraburkholderia; species Paraburkholderia sp. WC7.3g. The sequence goes on along the minus strand of NZ_JBNDMA010000002.1, from coordinate 2,787,508 downwards.
ACAAGCCGCCGCTCGAACGCTATGTGCTGATGCTCAAGCGCTTCGCGACCTTCGACCTCGGCCAGAGCTATTTCCGTCATCAGAGCGTGTGGTCGCTGATCGTGTCGAAGCTGCCGGTTTCGATCAGCATCGGCCTGTGGACGTTCTTTCTCACCTATCTGATATCGGTGCCGCTCGGCATCGCGAAGGCGGTGCGCAACGGTTCACACTTCGATATCGCGACGAGCCTCGTCGTGCTGGTCGGCTACGCGATTCCCGGTTTCGTGCTCGGCGTGCTGTTGCTCGTGCTGTTCGGCGGTGGCACGTTCCTGCAGCTGTTTCCGCTGCGCAACCTCACCTCTGACAACTGGGACCAGTTGAGCTTCGTCGGCAAGATCCTCGACTACCTGTGGCATATCACGTTGCCGATCACGGCATCGGTGGTGGGCAGCTTCGCGGTCGTCACGATGCTGACGAAAAACGCGTTCCTCGACGAAATCCGCAAGCAGTACGTGCTGACCGCACGCGCCAAAGGTTTGTCCGAGCGGCGGGTGCTGTGGAAGCACGTGTTTCGCAATGCGCTGCTGCCGCTGATCGTCAACTTCCCGGGCGCGTTCATCGGCGCGTTTTTCACTGGCAGCCTGCTGATCGAAACGCTGTTCTCGCTCGACGGGCTCGGGTTGCTGTCGTATGAATCGGTGATGCGGCGGGACTATCCGGTCGTGCTCGGCACGTTATATCTGTTCACGCTGATCGGCCTCGTCACGCGGCTGATCTCCGACCTTTGCTATGTGTGGGTCGATCCCCGCATCCAATTCGAACAACTGGAGCGCTGATGAATCGAGCCCGCCTTTCCGCCGATGCGGCGGCGCGCACCGAACCCGCGCGCGCACTGATGTCGCCGTCGCCGATGCGCCGCGTGTGGCGGCGTTTTCGCCAGCAGCGTCTCGGCTACTGGAGCCTGATCATCTTCGTCGCCGCGTTCGCGGCGAGCCTCGTGGGGCCGCTGTGGTCGAACGACAAGCCGGTCGTCGTGCGCTACGACGGCCATCTGTATTTCCCGCTGGTCAAGACCTACGCCGAGACTACCTTCGGTGGCGACTTTCCCACGCCGACCGATTATCTCGATCCGCACATCCGTCGCCGCTTCGATGCGCCGGGCAATTTCGCGCTGTATCCGCCGAATCACTACTACTACGACACGCTCAATTACTTCTCCAAGGCGCCCAACCCGGCGCCGCCGTCGCGCGAAAACTGGCTCGGCACCGACGACCGCGGCCGCGATCTGTTCGCGCGTCTGCTGTACGGCTTCGGCGTGTCGGTCGTGTTCGGGCTCGTGCTGACCGTGATCAGCACGATAGTCGGCATCGCCGCGGGAGCGGTGCAAGGTTACTTCGGAGGGCGAACCGATATCGTCGGACAGCGTCTGATCGAGATCTGGAACGCGATGCCGCAGCTCTATCTGCTGATCATCTTTTCGTCGATCTTCGAGCGCAGTTTCGCGCTGCTGATCGTGCTGCTGTCGCTGTTCAACTGGATCGGCCTGTCCGATTACGTGCGCGCCGAATTCCTGCGCAACCGCCAGCAGGACTATGTGCGCGCCGCGCGCGCGATGGGCCTGTCGCATGGGCAGATCATCTGGCGTCACGTGTTGCCGAATAGCCTGACGCCGGTCATCACGTTTCTGCCGTTCAGCATGAGCAGCGCGATTCTCGCGCTAACGAGCCTCGACTTCCTCGGCCTCGGCGTGCCGCCGCCGACGCCGAGCCTTGGCGAACTGCTTGCGCAGGGCAAGGCGAATCTCGACGCGTGGTGGATCTCGATGTCGACCTTCGGCGTGCTGGTGACGATGCTGCTGCTGTTGACCTTCATGGGCGACGCGCTGCGCAACGCGCTCGACACGCGTATCTCCGATGCCATGCGCGCCGGAGGCCGGCAATGAGCGCGCTGCCGCAAATCGATCCGCAGTCGACGGATACGCCGCTGCTCGAACTCGACCATCTGCGTGTCGCGTTCGGCGACACGATGGCCGTCGACGACGTCACGCTCGCGATTGCGCGCGGTGAACGCGTCGCGCTCGTCGGCGAATCGGGCTCGGGCAAGAGCGTGACCGCGCTGTCGGTGCTGCGCCTGCTCAACGACGCGCAGGTGAGCGGCGCGATCCGTTTCAATGGCGAAGACCTGCTCGCGAAGAGCGAGCGTGCGATGCGTGGCCTGCGTGGCTCGGCCATCGCAATGATCTTCCAGGAGCCGATGACCGCGCTCAATCCGCTGTATACGATCGGCGACCAGATTGCGGAGACGATCGTCGTGCACGATGGCGTCAGCGCGACCGAGGCGCGCAGGCGCGCGGTCGCGCTGCTTGCGCGCACCGGCATCACCGAGCCGCAGAAACGTGTCGACAGCTACCCGCATCAGCTGTCGGGCGGCCAGCGGCAGCGCGCGATGATCGCGATGGCACTCGCCTGCCGGCCGCGCCTGTTGCTCGCCGACGAGCCGACCACCGCGCTGGATGTGACGATTCGTGCGCAGATCGTCGAACTGCTGCTGGAACTGCAGCGCGACGAAGCACAAAAGCGCGGCATGGCCGTTCTTTTGATCACGCACGACCTGAACCTCGTGCGTCACTTCGCGCAGCGCGTCGCGGTGATGGAGCGGGGCGTGCTGGTCGAAACCGGCACGGTCGAGCAGGTGTTCGAAGCGCCGCGCCATCCGTATACGCAGCGGCTGCTCGCGAGCCGGCCGCAGCGAGAGGTCGTGCCGGTGTTGCCGATCTCGCCGGTGCTGCTCGAAGCGCGCGACGTATCGGTCGACTTCCGAACGAAACTTTCGGGCCTGCGTGGCTGGTTGGGCGCGGGGCGGTTTCGCGCGGTCGACGACGCGAACGTGTCGGTACGCCAGGGCGAGACGCTCGGCATCGTCGGCGAGTCGGGTTCGGGGAAGTCGACGCTCGCGATGGCGCTGCTCGGTCTGCAGCGCACCGCTCAGGGCGAGATCGAGTTTCAGGGCAGGGCGCTCGCGAGCTATCGCGGCGCCGAAAAGACCGCATTGCGCTCGAACATGCAGGTCGTCTTTCAGGACCCTTTTAGCTCACTTTCGCCGCGGCAGACGATCGAGCGGATCGTCGGCGAGGGTCTTGCGCTGCATCGACCGCAGATGACACCGCAGGCGCGGCGCGACAAGGTGCTCGCGGTGCTGCGCGAAGTCGGCATCGACCGTACCGCGCTGTATCGGTATCCGCATGAATTTTCGGGCGGCCAGCGCCAGCGCATCGCGATCGCGCGCGCGCTGGTACTGGAGCCGCGCGTGCTGATCCTCGACGAACCGACCAGCGCGCTAGACGTCTCGATCCAGCAGCAGGTGCTCAAGCTGCTCGCCGGGCTGCAGCACAAATACAACCTCGGCTTCGTGTTCATCAGCCACGATCTGGAAGTGATCGGGGCAATGGCGCACCGCGTCGTGGTGATGCAGAACGGATCGATTGTCGAGACGGGCGAAGTCGAGAAGATTTTTGCGGCGCCGGCGCATCCTTACACTCGAAAGCTGCTGAAAGCAGCGCTTGATCGTTGATTTTTCACCCTTTCCCCAATTGGGTGCGTAACCCGATTGATTTTTCCTATTCCTTTTGACACGCAAATACTTACTGGCTAGTATCGAGCAAACTTTTTTTCTAGACCCCTGATTTTTTGGCAAAAACTACCGACCAATGCAGCACAGAAACTTCACCCAGGCTTGCACGCGCGTCGTCGCCGGGATGTTCATTGGCGTCTTGATGGCAGCAGCTCCCGGCGCTTTCGCCGACGAAGTCAGCAACTTTAATCAGAATGCCTCATATCCGACCACCAGCGGCTCGGATCCTCTCTCCCTCCTCACTCCCCAGACCAAGGCTGCCGGCAGCGAAAGCGGCGCCAAATCGTTCCTCTCCGGCATGGCTGGCAAGGCGGGCGATGTGGTAGTGGGCGCGCTGAACATGATCGGCGTTCGCTACCGTTGGGGCGGTAATACGCCGGATTCGGGGCTCGATTGCAGCGGTTTCGTACGCTACGTGTTCCAGGACACGCTGGGACTCGCACTGCCGCGCCGTGCCGAGGAAATGAGCCGGGTTGGCGAGAAGGTGCGCGTAAGCGACCTGAAGCCGGGCGATCTGGTGTTCTTCAACACGATGCGCCGCACGTTCTCGCACGTCGGTATCTATATCGGCGACAACAAGTTCGTGCACTCGCCGTCCACCGGCAGCACGATCCGTGTCGACGACATGGATGACGGGTACTGGGAAAAGCGCTTCACGGGTGCGCGCCGGATCGAGACTTCGTATCAGGGCGACGATCTGCGCAAGCGCGTGACCGCCACGCTCGGCGGGAATAACTGATTCCGCGCTGAGGCGAAAAAAAGCCTGCTTCATTTGAAGCAGGCTTTTTTGCGTTTGATCCGCGAATAATTGCGATGGTGGCGCGCGGTCACTGCGCGCCACCCGTACCGCTTCAGGCGCCCGTTCGCCGCGCGGCGAGGGTGCGCTGCAATTCCGGCATCGTCTTCGCGACCGCTTCCTCGCCGGCGAGAATTGCCGCGTTGCGCTGTGAGAAATCGCTGCCGCTCATCGCAGCGAGATTCGGCCGGATCACCACGTCGGCGTACTTGTCGAGCTCGTAGGCCTTGATCGTCTGGCCCATGATCGTGAAGGTCTGCATCAGCACGTCGAACGAGCTTGCCGTGACGCCGGTCTCCGGTCGCTGCGAGATATCGACGGCGATCACGAAATCCGCGCCCATCTTGCGCGCGAACGACGCCGGTACCGGACTCACGAGACCCCCATCCACGTACTCGTGACCGCCGATCTTCACCGGCTCGAAAATCGACGGCACGCTGCACGACGCGCGCACCGCGATGCCGGTGTTGCCGCGCTGGAACAGGATCGGCTGGCCGGTTTGCAGATCGGTCGCGACCACACCGAGCGGCCTCGCCATCTTCTCGATCGGGCGGTTGTTCAGCGTCGTGTTCAGGTAGTTCTGCAGCGCGACGCCCTGCAGGAAGCCGCGCGTACGAAACGGCATCGCCCAGTCGCTGATCGACGCCTCGTCCATCGACAGCGCGAGCTTGTTTAGCGCGAAGCCGTTCATGCCCGACGCGTACAGCGCGCCGACCACCGAGCCGGCGCTCGTGCCGACGACCAGATCGACCTGAATATTGCGCGCCTCGAGCGCCTTGATCACGCCGATGTGCGCGAAGCCGCGCGCGGCGCCGCCACCGAGTGCGAGCGCGACGCGCACCGGCTTCTGTTGCGCTTTTTCAGGCGGCGTTGGAGACAGGGCGGCCGTCGCGGTGATCGGCGCGCTATCGAGTTTGCCGGCGGTCGTGGTGCACGCGGCAAGCACCGCGGATGCGGCCGCCAACGAGAAGTTGCGGCGGCTCAAACTGGGGGATGAGGGTTTCAACGAGTTCTCCAGCGACGGCGCGAGCGACGCAGGCGGCGTCGCGCGTACCGCGGTCAGGCTGAGGTCAGGCCAGGCGGACCGCCGACGGCGATTCCGCGCGCTGGGAGGTTGTCCCTCTCTAATGGATCGATGTGCGGTTAGCCCTCTATCGCAGCGCGCGCACATCTTAAAGCAAACGATCGGCTCGCGCGGCTCGCTGTAATGAATCGTTGCAGAGGAAGTGTTCGGAACTGGCGCGGCGTTTCTCCACGATGGGTTGCGCGAGCGGCGAAGAAGCGTGTACGCGGGTGTCCGGACGCCGCTCGGCCGTGCGCTTCAGGCCATTCGGACGAGGGCGGCAACCCGCGTGCGGAAGGTATAATTCGGCTCTTGCATTTATTTCCCTCGTGGCCGTGCGCGACATTGCGCGCAGCATGGGCACGCTTCGCTGCCGCGCTTCGTAGTCGTGTGCGCATGAGCGCCGGCGCCTGTTTTCCGAGTAACCGCTAATGACCACCTCCGTTCGTACCCGTTTCGCACCGAGTCCCACCGGCTTCATCCACCTGGGCAACATCCGCTCCGCGCTGTATCCGTGGGCGTTCGCGCGCAAGATGAATGGGATCTTCGTGCTGCGGGTCGAGGACACCGACCTCGAGCGCTCCACGACCGAATCCGTCGACGCGATTCTCGAAGGCATGGCGTGGCTGGGTCTCGATTTCGACGAAGGCCCGTTCTACCAGATGCAGCGCATGGACCGCTATCGCGAAGTGCTGAAGCAGATGCAGGACGCGGGGCTCGTCTATCCGTGCTACATGTCGACCGAAGAACTCGACGCGCTGCGCGAGCGCCAGCGCGAAGCGGGCGAAAAGCCGCGCTACGACGGCACGTGGCGTCCGGAGCCGGGCAAGGTGCTGCCGGAGCCGCCCGCGGGCGTGAAGCCGGTGCTGCGCTTTCGTAATCCGCTGACCGGCGTGGTCGCGTGGGACGACGCGGTGAAAGGCCGCATCGAAATCTCGAACGAAGAACTCGACGACCTCGTGATCGCGCGCCCGGACGGCACGCCGACGTATAACTTCTGCGTCGTCGTCGATGATCTCGACATGCGCATCACACACGTGATCCGCGGCGACGATCACGTCAACAACACGCCGCGCCAGATCAACATTCTGCGCGCGCTCGGCGGCGAGCCGCCGGTGTACGCGCACCTGCCGACCGTGCTGAACGAGCAGGGTGAGAAGATGAGCAAGCGCCACGGCGCGATGAGCGTGATGGGGTACCGCGACGCGGGCTATCTGCCGGAAGCGGTCGTCAACTATCTGGCGCGTCTCGGCTGGTCGCACGGAGATGCGGAGATTTTCACGCGCGAGCAGTTCGTCGAATGGTTCGATCTCGAGCATCTCGGCAAGTCGCCGGCGCAGTACGACCACGACAAGCTGAACTGGCTCAACGCGCACTACATCAAGGAAGCCGACAACGCACGCCTCGCCGAACTGGCGAAACCGTTCTTCGCGAAGCTCGGCATCGATGAAGCCGCGCTCGCGCAAGGTCCTGATTTGACCGGCGTGGTGGGCCTAATGAAGGACCGTGCGTCGACGGTGAAGGAGATCGCACAGAACGCCGCGATGTTCTATCGCACGCCGGCACCTGATGCCGAGTCGCTGGCACAGCACGTGACCGACGCGGTTCGCCCTGCGCTCGCTGATCTGGCCGCTGCATTGAAGACGGTGGAGTGGACCAGGGAGGCGATCGCCGCAGCGCTGAAGGCGACGCTCGGCGCGCACAAGCTGAAGATGCCGCAACTCGCGATGCCGGTGCGTCTGCTGGTGGCGGGCACCACGCATACGCCGTCGATCGATAACGTACTGATGCTGTTTGGTCGCGACGTCGTCGTTAGCCGCATCGAAAGATCGCTCGGCTGATCAGGGGCAGGCGCGCATCAGAGGGTTCCCCTGCCGTCGGAAGAAATTCGCATGTAATTGCTCAAAGGGTGTTTACAAAGCGCAGATCGCCCTCTAGAATCTCGTTTCTCTGATCTGCGGGGGTATAGCTCAGCTGGGAGAGCGCTTGCATGGCATGCAAGAGGTCAGCGGTTCGATCCCGCTTACCTCCACCAAACAGAGCAGAGAAGTTAAAGTGGTTAAGAACTCTTAAGGTTGTAGAAAAAAAGATTTCACTAATCGCTGAAACGTAGTTAAAATAACGGTCTTCGCAGTTGACGAGAAAACAGCTTGGCGAATTAACTGAAAAGTTAGCGCGGGTTGATCAAAGCAATAGCGAATTAAGACGGATCTGAAAAGATTTTGTCCCCTTCGTCTAGAGGCCTAGGACATCACCCTTTCACGGTGAGTACAGGGGTTCGAATCCCCTAGGGGACGCCAAACATCAGCGTCGCTTTAGTATTCGAGTAATATTGAGGCGGCGCAGCTTGCAGAGAACTAACCGACGCTCGCAAGCAGGGTGTAAAGACTGGAGTGGTAGTTCAGTCGGTTAGAATACCGGCCTGTCACGCCGGGGGTCGCGGGTTCGAGTCCCGTCCACTCCGCCAGACAAAGCCCGTTCATACAAACCTGAACGGGCTTTTTCATTAAAGGTGTAAGCAGCACGTTGTCCCCTTCGTCTAGAGGCCTAGGACATCACCCTTTCACGGTGAGTACAGGGGTTCGAATCCCCTAGGGGACGCCAGAACATCGGGCGTCGTTCGGTTGGAAGTTTGAACGGTGCAGTAGCCAGCGAGCATGGCTCGCAGGCTGCGATGCAAAATCCGGAGCGGTAGTTCAGTTGGTCAGAATACCGGCCTGTCACGCCGGGGGTCGCGGGTTCGAGCCCCGTCCGCTCCGCCAGATTTGAGAAAGCCCACTTCGCAAGAAGTGGGCTTTTTTTATTTCCACTGTGCGTTGCCGGCCGCCTCCCGGAAGGCTCGGGACAAACAGCCATTGCCAGCGCGCGCGGCCTGTTTTACCGTTAATCCGACTCATCCAAGCGGTTTCGCCATGTTCGATCCCACCGAAGCTCCGTTACCGTTTCATCTGCGCACGGCCAGCATGGACGATTTCGAGTTTGCCGAGGCACTGACCCGCAACAACATGGGCGGCTACTATCGCCGGCATCATCTGGTGTGGCGCAGCGATCTGTTTCTCGGCAGTTGGCGGGAATCGGAGAATTTCATTCTCGAAATGGATGGCGTGCCGATGGGCGTGCTGCGTATCACCGAGGAGGGTGATTCGCTGCATATCCGCGACGTGCAGATTGCCGAAGGGTATCGGCGGCTCGGCGCGGGTACGTTTCTGCTCGACGTCTCGCATCAATGGGCGCGCGAACGCGGGCTGCGCGAGTTGCAGTTGCGCGTGTTCGTCGATAATCCGGCGGCGCGGCTGTATCAGCGCAAGGGCTATAAGCTCGCCGGGCCGCGGCTCGCGCAGCTAGGCGCCATCCGTCATCTGGCGCGGCGGGTTTGATGCGGGGCCTGCGTCGATGCCCGACGCGCAAGGCTGGCGATCGCCGATCACCGCTCAGCAACGTCTGCCGGACTGGCTTGATCCTGCGCCGTTTCCTCATCCGCTTGCGCATCCTCATGCTCGCCGTTGCTCGCGCGATGCTCGGCGCCGCGCTCGATAAACGCGCGCGGGCTCGCCCCGAACGCGCGCCGGAACATCGCGGAGAACGCGCTCTGGCTCTGATAGCCCAATTCCTGCGCGACGTGCGACAGCGGCCGTCCCTGGCTCAGCAGAGGAATCGCGCGCGCGAGAATCGCCTGCTGACGCCACTGCGAAAAACTCACCCCCAATTCCTGACGAAACAGCCGCGCGATCGTGCGCGTGCTCGCACCCACGGTCGATGCCCACTGTTCGAGCGACTCGCCATGCATCGGGTCGGCGATCACGGCCTCGCACAGCGCGCGCAGCCGCTTTTCGCTGGGCATCGGTACGGACAGTGGCAGCGGCTCGGAGCGCGTCAATTCATCGAGCGCGAGCGCGCCGAGCAGTTGCTCGCGCGTGGCGGACAGGCCGGGTGTATCGAGCGCGGCAATCACCTCACGCAACAGGTTCGACACTTCGACGACCCGCGGCGTATCGAGCCCGGCCGGCACCGTACTCTCGGTGATGTACAGCGTGCGCAGGAACGCATCCTCGACGGCGACCACTTCGTGCGTCACATGTGGCGGCAACCAGATCGCGCGCGATGGCGGCACCATCCATGTCGTGCCCGTCGTCGCGACCCGCAGCACGCCGCGCGACGCGTACGCGACCTGCGCCCACGCATGCGTATGACGCGCGATATGCCAGCCCGCCGGCATGGGCCGCGAGCGTACGCGGATCGGATGCGTGTCGTTCGGCGCGAACTCGGGCGCTATGTCGGCGAAACGTACACGGCGCAACGGGTCGGAGTCGACGGACGAGGTCATGGCAAGGTCGGTTCGGATAACGGGGGCGATGGGGGCCAGGCGTGGCCGCCGCCATTCACCGCCGTGGGCTTTAGCCATTGTAGAGCGTGCCCAGTTTCTGCCGCCAACGGACCACCGTTGCATAATGTCCCGATGGCCCCGAGCCACCGACATCACTTCTGACCAGGAGACTCAACGACGATGCAGACCGTCTTTGTCTACGGCACGCTGCGTGCCGGTGAAGCGAACGACATCAGCGAAGCCGCCGCGCGCAACGACATCCCCACGCCGAGCCTGCTCGGCAGCACCACCGTGCGAGGCCATCTGTTCGATTTTGGCGACTATCCGGGTCTCGTCGTCGACGAAGCGGGCGTCGAGGTGCGCGGCGACGTCTATGAAATCGACGATGCGCTCGTCGCGGTGCTCGACGAAATCGAAGCCGTCTATCCGAGCGTCGAGGAACGTTTTCTTGTGCGCGAGGTGATGGTCAAGGTGGACGGCAACGTCGTGAACTGCCGCTTCTATCCGGTCGCGCCGAACGCGGTAAAAGGGCTGCCCGAAATCCGTTCGGGAGATTGGGTCGAACATCGGCGCACGCGCTGAGCCGGTGCACGACAGCGAGAAAAAACGGCGCGCCACGTATGTGCCCGGCGCGCCGTCATTCAGGCTGATGCGATCACTCGGCTCGAGCAGTCCCAAGCCGCCCGAGCCCGCATCATCAACACCATCAAATCTCTTCGTACAGCGGCAGCGTCAAAAAATCGGTGAACTGCTCCGCGGTCGACATCTGCTCGAAGATCTGCGCCGCACGCTCATACGGCTTCGTATCTCCGCCCACCGTCTGTTTGACCTTGTCGAACTCCTGCGCCGCGAACTCGCGCACGAGTTCGACCGTCACCTTGCGGCCGTCGTCGAGCTTGCCCTTCGGCGAGCGGATCCACTGCCACACCTGCGAGCGCGAAATCTCGGCGGTGGCCGCGTCTTCCATCAGGTTGTGAATCGGCACGCAGCCATTGCCCGCGAGCCACGAGCCGAGGTAGTGAATGCCGACGTTGATGTTGTTGCGCAAGCCCGTTTCGGTGATCGGCGTTTCAGGGCGGAAGTCGAGCAGGTCGGTCGCGGTCACGAGAACGTCGACGCGCTGCTTGTCGATCTGGTTCGGCCGGTCGCCCAGCACTTTGACGAACTCTTCCATCGCGACCGCCACGAGACCCGGATGCGCGACCCAGCCGCCGTCGTAGCCGTCACCCGCGTCGCGCGCCTTGTCTGAACGCACCCCGGCCATCGCCTTGTCATTCGCGGCCGCATCGTTCTTGATCGGAATCAGCGCGCTCATGCCGCCGATTGCCGGCGCGTTGCGGCGATGGCAGGTCTTCAGCAACAGCAGCGCGTACGCGCGCATGAACGGCGAGGTCATCGTGATCTGCGAGCGATCGGCGAGGCAGAAGTCGCGGTCGCTCCTGAACTTCTTGATCGCCGAGAAGATGTAGTCCCAGCGGCCCGCGTTCAGGCCCGAGCTATGTTCGCGCAGCTCGTACAAGATTTCGTCCATTTCGAACGCGGCGACGATCGTCTCGATCAGCACCGTCGCGCGAATCGCGCCGCGCGGCACGCCGACCACTTCCTGCGCGGCGACGAAGATGTCGTTCCACAGGCGCGCCTCAAGATGGCTCTCCATCTTCGGCAGATAGAAGTACGGGCCCGAGCCGCGCGCGATCAGCTCCTTCGCGTTGTGCACCAGATACAGCGCGAAATCGAAGATGCCACCCGACACGCGCTTGCCGTCGACTTTCACGTGCTTCTCGTCGAGATGCCAGCCGCGCGGACGCACGATCAGCGTCGCGGTCTTGTCGTTGAGCCGATACGACTTGCCGTTCTGTTCGAGCGAGATCGTGCGGCGCACCGCGTCCTTCAGATTGATATGACCGGTGATCTGGTTGTCCCAGCTCGGCGCATTCGAATCCTCGAAGTCGGCCATGTAGGAATCGGCGCCCGAATTGAGCGCGTTGATGATCATCTTGCGCTCGACGGGCCCGGTGATCTCGACGCGCCGGCACTGCAGATCCTGCGGCAGCGGCGCGATCTTCCAGTCGCCTTCGCGCACGCTCTTCGTGGCGGCGAGGAAGTCGGGCCGCTCGCCCGCGTCGAGCCGCCTGGTGCGCTCGACCCGCGCCTGCAGCAACTGCTGACGGCGCGGCTCGAACGTCCGATGCAACGCCGCGACGAGTTCCAGCGCTTGCTGGGTGAGGATCGCTTCGAAGCCGGGCTTGATGTCGCCGGTGATTTCCATGCCCTGCGGCAGCGAGATAGCCATGTTTTCTCCTTGGTCGGTCAGATTGCAAAAATGCGAAGGTTGACAAAAGGGGGGCCGAATGCGAGGGGCGTCGTCATACGCGCGGGCTGGCGCGCTTGCGGCTGCCACTGCCATGAGTTTTCGTTCGATGGCTGCCGGTCGAGCGCGACGGCGTCGCGAGCGTCTGCAAAAAGCCCAGCAGATCGTTCATGCCGGCGCCGGTGCCATGCGGCGTCACGCCGAGCTCTTCGACGGGCAGGTTCTGCCGGTTCAGCCAGAACGTCGTGAAGCCGAACCATGTCGCGCCCGCGACGTCCCATCCGTTCGACGACACGAACACGATCTCGCGCGCGGACACGCCGAACGCGTCGGGGCCGAGCGCATACGCGGCGGGTGAGGGTTTGTAAGCGCGCACCGCGTCGACCGACAGCACGTGATCGAAGAGGGCGTTCATGCCGGCGCTCTTGACCGCGATGTCGAGCATCTGCGGGTTGCCGTTCGACAGAATCGCGAGCCCAACGCGCGACGCGGCGGCGGGCTCGCGCAACGCACGCAGCACGGGCGCCGCGTCGGGAAACGCGGACAGGCACGCGTATTCGTCCATCAGACGCTTTTCGGCCGCGCGGCCGAGCGTGAGCTGCAGTCTTTTGGCGGCGAAGCGCAGTGCGTCGAGTGTGATGTCCCAGAATGGCCGATAGTGTTCGCCGGGGGCGTCGGTACGTGCGGCGAGCGTGCGTAGTTGCGTGTATTCGATCTGCTTCTGACGCCAAAGCTGCGACAGCGCGTCGCCGTGTCCGGGAAACAATTGCTCCGCGGCGGCGATCACCGAATGCACGTCGAACAACGTGCCGTAGGCGTCGAAAATGACTGCTCGCGGGGAAGGTGTCGTTGTGGCCGACATTGCCATGCGCTCCTGTCAGAGGTCGGGGTCGATTGTATTGGTGACTGTACTTGATGAAAAATAGGCTAAAGATCACTTGATCTTTTACTTTCATATACCTAATCTGACGCGCACCCTTCACTTTCGCGCGTCGCCGCGCGTCTTCGTTCATGGACCGTTTCAAGCAGATCGAGACTTTCGCCACCGTCGCGGCCAAGGGGAGCCTGTCCGCGGCGGCGCTCGCCGAAGGCGTCGCGCCCGCGATCATCGGCCGGCGCATCGACGCGCTCGAAGAGCGCCTCGGTGTCAAGCTGCTCGTGCGCACGACGCGCAAGATCACGCTGACCTTCGAAGGCTCTGCCTTTCTCGAAGACTGTCAGCGCATCCTTCACGACATGCAGAACGCCGAAGCGAGCGTGTCGGCGGGCGGCGTGAAGGCGAGCGGTCACCTGCGGCTGTCGGCGCCGGCCGGCATCGGGCGCCGGCACGTGGCGCCGCTCGTGCCCGCGTTCACAGTCGCGCATCCGGACGTGTCGATCACGCTCGATCTGTCCGATCGTCTCGTCGACCTCGTCAACGAAGGCTTCGATTGCGCGGTGCGGCTCGGCGAGTTGCCCGATTCGACGCTGGTGTCGCTGAAGCTCGCCGAAAACCGGCGCGTGTGTGTCGCGTCGCCCGCGTATCTGAGCCGGCGCGGCGCGCCGCACAGCCTCGCCGATCTCGCACGCCACAACTGCCTCGCGCTCGGCGCGAGCGCGAACCAGCAGCGCGGCTGGATGTTCCAGCACGACGGCAAGGTCGTGTCGATCAAGGTGTCCGGCACGATGGAGTGCTCGGACGGCGCGGTGCTGCACGAATGGTGTCTCGCCGGACACGGGCTTGCGTGGCGCTCGTGGTGGGAGGTCGGCGCGGAGATCGCGGCGGGCCGCCTCGTCAGCGTGCTCGACGAATTCGCCGCGCCGCGCATCGGCATCCACGCGGTGTTCCCGCAGCGCCGTCATCTGCCGCTGCGGGTGCGGCTGTTTCTGGACTTTCTCAAGCATACGTACGGCGAACCCGGTTACTGGGACTGAGGCGCCAATCTCCAGACCGGCACGAAGCCGATCCTTACCCGCATTCATCCGCATTAGAATCGCTTCGAGCAGCCTGCACCCTGGGCTTTGTTGGACGCTGACGCCGCGCTGCGCGCAGCTGGTGACGGAGGGCATCATGTTCAGGCACATCCTGGTTCCAACCGATGGTTCAGACCTGTCGCGCAAAGCGATAGCGGGCGCGATCGATCTCGCGCAGGCCGTCGGCGCGCGAGTCACCGCGTACGCGTGTCTGCCGCAATATCCGTACTCGCCGTTCTCCGAAGTCGTGGTCGAACCGCCCGGCGAGTTCCTGCAACGCAGCGAGCGCGAGGCGCGCGTGCATTTGCGCGAGGTCGAGCAGGCGGCGCACCGCGTCGGCATCAGCGTCGAGAGCCGCACGAGCGTGCATCCGGCGCCGTATCTCGGCATCATCGAAGCGGCCGAGCAGGGCGGTTGCGACGTGATCTTCATGGCATCGCACGGGCGGCGCGGGCTCGGCAGCCTGCTGATCGGCAGTGAAACGCAGCGCGTGCTCACGCATACGAAGATTCCTGTGATCGTCTATCGCTGAAACGATGTGCTGCCCGCCGGATTGCCGTCCGATTGCCGCCCGATTGCCGGCGCGCGGCACATTCGAAAAAAACGCGCCGGCGGCGCTGCCGGCGCGTTTAGCTTCGCCGCATGCTGGTCGCGTGCTGGCTTTTCTCGGACCCGGGCCGCTGGCATGCGCGCTGACGCTTCTGCCAATCCGGCGCGGCAAGACCCTCCCTGCGTCGGCGGCACGCTCGCGGTGCCGCTCGGCGCTTGCCGATCGTTCCTGCGCTCGGACTGCACGACCCCGACCGGCTGATCTCAGGCGACCTTCTTGTCGAAAAACTGCTCGTTTTCCGTCGAACCGTGCAGCGCGGTCGTCGATGCTTCGCGCTCGACCGTCTGCGTGACGGCATCGAAGTAACCGGTGCCGACTTCGCGCTGGTGCTTGACCGCGGTGAAGCCCTTTTCGGCCGCCGCGAATTCGGCTTGCTGCATTTCGACGAACGCGGTCATCTGGTTGCGCGCATAGCCGTACGCGAGGTTGAACATCGAGTAGTTCAGCGCATGGAAGCCGGCCAGCGTGATGAACTGGAACTTGTAGCCCATCGCGCCGAGCTCGCGCTGGAACTTCGCGATCGTCGCGTCGTCGAGGTTTTTCTTCCAGTTGAACGATGGCGAGCAGTTGTACGACAGCAGCTGGTCCGGATACTCCTTGTGGATCGCGTCGGCGAATTTCTTCGCGAACTCGAGGTCCGGCTTGCCGGTCTCGCACCAGATCATGTCGGCGTACGGCGCATACGCGAGGCCGCGCGAGATTGCCTGCTCGAGACCCGGCTTCGTGCGGTAGAAGCCTTCGACGGTGCGCTCGCCGGTCAGGAACGGGCGGTCGTTGTCGTCGATGTCCGAGGTCACGAGGTCGGCGGCTTCCGCGTCGGTGCGGGCGAGCAGTACGGTCGGCACGTCCGACACGTCGGCGGCGAGTCGCGCGGCGGTCAGCTTCGCGACGGCTTCACGGGTCGGCACGAGCACCTTGCCGCCCATGTGGCCGCACTTCTTCACCGACGCGAGCTGGTCTTCGAAGTGCACGCCGGACGCGCCCGCTTCAATCATCGCTTTCATCAGTTCGAACGCGTTCAGCACGCCGCCGAAACCGGCTTCCGCGTCGGCCACGATCGGTGCGAAGTAATCGACGTAGCCTTCATCCCCCGGGTTTTTGCCTTCCGACCACTGGATCTGATCGGCGCGCGTCAGCGTGTTGTTAATGCGCTTGACGACCAGCGGCACCGAGTTGGCCGGATACAGCGACTGGTCCGGGTACATTTCACCAGCGACGTTGGCATCGCCCGCGACCTGCCAGCCCGACAGATAGATTGCCTTCAGACCGGCCTTCACCTGCTGCATCGCCT
This sequence comes from Paraburkholderia sp. WC7.3g, assembly GCF_050436345.1. NCBI lineage: Bacteria > Pseudomonadati > Pseudomonadota > Betaproteobacteria > Burkholderiales > Burkholderiaceae > Paraburkholderia > Paraburkholderia sp. WC7.3g. The sequence continues at coordinate 2,771,551 of NZ_JBNDMA010000002.1, read as the reverse complement.
GATTGCCGGTCAGCGCGCCGAGCGAGTTGACGAACGGCTCGTTGTTCACGGCCGCCCACAGCTTTTCCGCGCCGCGCTTGGCGAGCGTGTGCACGGGTTGCACCGAGCCGCGCAGACGCACCACGTCTTCGGCCGAGTAGGTGCGCTTGACACCTTTCCAACGCGGGTCCGCTTCCCATTGCTGCTTAAGTTGCTGCACTTGCTGTTCACGGGTCATGGTCATGATGTGCTCCTTCGATGCCAGTTATGGAGGATGGGTGACTTTGTCTTCTCGAAGCATCGGGCCCGGAGAGGCGTTCTGTTTCGTGAAGTCTTATATAAGAGTCTAGGCAAATCGAAGGGCGCGCAATAGACGCCACCAAGCGTTTTCCCAATATTTGTTTTTCTATTAAATCAATGGCTTGAGGTTTTCGTTTCGCGATAAGAAACGATATCTTCCCTGTTGCAATGGCTCTTCTTGTGCTTTGCAACATGGTTTTTTACGACGCAAAAAATTTTTTTACATCGTGAAATTTGGGGCGGGCAGCCCACGGGCGAAAAAAAACCGACGCCTCAGCGCCGGTTTTTTTGAGTGTCACGGGCGGCGCGACGCCGTCCGGTTTGTCCGATGGGACGATTAGCTGCCGCGACGTGCCGAACGGGGACCGTCGCTACGGCGCGCGCCGTAGCCGTCACGCGAACCGTAACCGTCGCGCGAACCACCGCCGAAGCCTTCGCGCGAACCATGACCGTCACGCGAACCGCCGGCCGACTTGTTGCCCCAGCCGCCGCCGCCGCCGTTGCCGTTACCATTGCCGTTACCGTTGCGCGAGCCGCCGTAGCCGCCCGGCTTGCCCGAACCGCTGCCGAAGCGACTGCCATTACCACCGCCAGGACGGCCGCGGCCGCCGAAGCCAGCACGGCCATTGCCCGAAGGCGCCGCCTTGCGCGGCTCGAAGCCTTGGACGACGTTGACCGGCAGCGGCGTGCGCACGAAGCGCTCGATGCGCTTGAGTGCGCCCTGTTCGGCGTGATGCACGAGGCTCACCGCAATACCCGAGCGGCCCGCACGGCCGGTACGGCCGATACGGTGCACGTAGTCTTCGGCGAACTTCGGCAGGTCGTAGTTGAACACGTGCGTGATGCCGGGGATGTCGATACCGCGAGCGGCGACGTCGGTTGCGACCAGCACGCGCACGCGGCGCTCGCGCAGTGCGCGGATCGTGCGGTTACGCGCGCCTTGCGGCAGGTCGCCGTGCAGCGCGGCCGATTCGAAGCCGGCGTCGGCCAGACGGCCTGCCAACTGGTCGGCGTCCATCTTGGTTGCCGTAAAGACGATGGCCTGGTCGAGGCCGGAGTCGCGCAGCAGATGGTCGAGCAGACGGTCCTTGTGATCGCGGTCGTCGACGTAGTGGACGGTTTGCGCGATGTTGGTGCGTTGTTCCAGGCGCTGGACGATCTCGATACGCTCCGGGTCCTTCAAAAGACGGCCGGTCAGCGAGCCGATCTTGCCGTCGAGCGTGGCGGAGAACAGCATGGTCTGACGCGTAGCCGGCGTTTCTGCGACGATCGTGTCGATGTCGTCGATGAAACCCATGTCGAGCATGCGGTCGGCTTCGTCGAGCACGAGGATCTGCAGTTGCGACAGATCGATGCGGCCGCGCTCGAGGTGGTCGATCAGACGGCCCGGCGTTGCGACGAGGATTTCGGGGTTCTTCGCGAGCAGCATCAACTGCTGGCCATAAGCGACGCCGCCGAGAATGCTGACGGTGCGCAGGCGCTTCAGGTGCTTGCCGTACGTCGCCGCGGCGGTCGTGACCTGCATCGCGAGTTCACGGGTCGGGGTCAGTACCAGCATGGTCGGACGTGCGACCGGCTGCGGACGGCGGCCACGGCCACCGTCGGCCGGGCGCGGTTCGCGCGGCTGGCTCGCCTGGGTCTTTTGCAGCTGCGAGAAACGCTCGATGGCGGGCAGCATGAATGCGGCGGTCTTGCCCGAGCCGGTCGGGCTCGAAACGAGCAGATCGCGGCCGGCGATACCTGCCGGCACCGCGCGTTGCTGCACCGGCGTCGGGTGCTCGTAGCCGGCGGCGGTCAGCGCGGAGATGACGTCCGCGGACAGGCCGAGCGACGCGAAGGTCGGCTTGGCGTCAGCCTGCGCGGCGGCTTCGGGAGCGGCGGGCGAAAGACCGAGTGCTTCGTCGGCGATGGCGTTCAACGGGCTGCTGGGGGTGTTGCTCAAAGTCATGTGAATCCTTGAAAACGATCCTGGGTGGATCATCGGATGAAAACGTCAACGCCAATCGGCATACCCAAGTCGTCGGATTCAGCGAGCAAAAACAGCAGCGAGCAAATCGAAAAACGGGGGCAACTCGCGACAATGAAGGCGAGTTTTTCGTTAGAAGCTGTATCGGATGCGACGTGCCAACATGGCGAGTCGCCAGCCTGGGACTTGAGCCCGAAGTGGGCTAGGCAGAAGGGGACAGGTTCTAAACTGGATTGGAGCAAACGCTATGGGACGCTGCGCCGCGAGGACCGCTGGAAAAACGGGCAAAGCAGTGAAAGCGCAGGCGGGATTATAGCGACATTTGCTGCGCCGCGCCACTATTCGGACAATTCCGACGGAACAAATGCCGGAATCAGGCCTGCAAGCGAGGGCTGCGGCCCTGGGCTTCGACTCCGAAACCGCCGCGAGGCCGTCGCGACCTTGTCAGACGGCCATCTCCGCAGAGGGTCGCCGCGGCGCAAACTCAGGCCGCGGCGCCGCTCTTCAGCGACTCGACGAGTTCGACGTATTGCTGCTTCGCAGCGTCCTGCGCGGTGCCCGCGAGCGCCGCCCACGCGTCGTATTTGTATTTGCCGACGATGTCGGTGAAGCCCGGCTTGTCGCCGTGCACATTGCCTTCGCTCGCCTGCTTGAACAGCGCATAAAGACGCAGCAGCGTCAGGTTGCCCGGACGTTCGGGCAGTTGCTTGACGTCTTCCTGGGCTTGCGCGAACTGTGCGTTGATGTCGGTCATGGTCGTTTGGCCCGCGTGGCGGGTTAGATGAGATCGGCCGAAGATCATAACAATTGCCTGCCGCGGCGGGACCGAGGGCTTATTCCAAACGGTGGCCGCCGCGCACGTAGGCAGCGCGACCGCGCAAACCGCCATTCACGCGCACGGCGCCGATTACAATACGGTCCATGACTCAAATAGTGCTCCTTGCCCTCGATACATCGACCGAATTCTGTTCGGCGGCGCTCGTGTCCGCGGCCGTCGATGCCGCCGGTCAGCCCACCGCCGAGCCCCGCGTCTGGGTGCGCCATGAACAAACCGGCGCGGTGTCCAGTACACGCCTGCTGCCGGCGATCCGCGAGCTGTTCGACGAAGCCGGCCTCACGCTGGCGGACTGCGACGCGATCGCGTTCGGCTCGGGTCCGGGTTCGTTTACCGGACTGCGCACCGCGACCGGCGTCGCCCAAGGCCTCGCATTCGGCCTGAACCTGCCGGTCGTGCCGATCGGCACGCTGCTCGTGTGCGCTGAGAGCGCCCGCCTGCACGATCGGTCGACGACGCGCGTGCTCGCCGCGCTCGACGCGCGCATGGACGAAATCTACTGGGCCGACTACGCGTGGGACGACGCGCAACGCGAATGGCGCACCGTGCAGACGGCGTCGCTCGATACACCTGAACGACTCGTGCTGCCCGACGTGCCGTTCACGCTCGCCGGCAACGCCGCCGCCGCGTTCGGCGAGCGCTTGCCGGCGGTCGCGGCCGCGCGCAGTGTCGATGGCGAAGCGTTGCCGCATGCGCTGCCGCTCGCGTACGCGGCGCTGCGCGCGTTTCATGCGGGCCGCACAGTGCCCGCTGATCAGGCCGCGCCCGAGTACGTGCGCGACAAGGTCGCGCAGACGACCGCCGAGCGCATGGCCGACAAAGCGGCGAAATCGGCCAAAGCGGCTCTTACCACCGAGCAACCCGCGCGCCGCGCGCGCGACGGCGCGTCCGGCCAGCCGTCCGACGACGAGGCGCGCCCATGAGCGGCGTGCTGCTCACGGACCGCTATATGTCGCCGATGACCGAAAGCGACCTCGACGAAGTCGTCGCGATCGAGAAACTCGCGTATGAGTTTCCGTGGAGCCGCGTCAATTTTGGCGACTCGTTGCGCAATGGCTATTTCGGCGTCTGTCTGCGGCACGTGACGGGCACGCTGATCGGCTATTGCGTACTGATGCCGGTCGTCGATGAAATGCATCTGCTCAATCTATGCGTCACGCCGCAAGCGCAAGGCGCCGGCGCGGGCCTCGCGCTGCTGCGCGAGGCGGTGCGCATCACGCGCGCGGAGAAGCTCGAGGGGCTGCTGCTCGAAGTGCGGCCGTCGAATCATCGGGCGATCCGGTTGTACGAGCGCTTCGGCTTCGCGTCGATTGGCCGGCGCAAAAATTATTATCCGGCGCGGCATCGCGGCCGGGAGGACGCGATCGTGATGCGTCTGTCGTTTGCCACGGAGGGCGCAGATGGCGCTGCATGAATCGTTGCTCGAAGAATTCGGACTCGCGCCGTTGTGGGTGCGTCGCGGGCTCGCGGCGCCACAGACGGAGGCCGGGCAGGGTGATGCCGTTGCCGCGCAAGCGGACGAGCCGTTGCAATCGATGCGGCAAGAGACGAGCGGCGAGCGTCGCGCGGAGCCTGCGCCGCAGACCGCGCACGAATCGCTGCGCGCATCCGTCGACATGCAGCCGCCGCAAGCGGAGCGCGAATCTGCGCCGCGCTTCGACGCAACTGCGCCGCGGCGAGAAACAACATCGCCGCAGCCGCAACTCGACTCTTCGACCCCGCCGACTTTCGACGCCCCGCCCGACGACGACTTCGCGTGGTTCGACGATCCAGCCGCAGCGGTCCCCGCAGCCGCCGAAGCGCGCCGCGACGCGCCCGCGCTGCCGCCCATCCAGACACTCGACTGGGACGCGCTAGCCGAACGTGTCGCCGGATGCGAAGCGTGCCGGCTTTGCGAGAAGCGCACCAACACGGTGTTCGGCGTCGGCGATCGAGAGGCCGACTGGATGCTGATCGGCGAAGCGCCGGGCGAGAACGAGGACCGTCAGGGCGAACCGTTCGTCGGCCAGGCCGGCAAGCTGCTCGACAACATGCTGCATTCGCTCGCGCTCGCGCGCGGCACCAACGTGTATATCGCGAACGTGATCAAGTGCCGGCCGCCTGGCAACCGCAATCCGCAGCCCGACGAAGTCGCGCGTTGCGAGCCGTATCTGCAGCGCCAGGTGGCGCTCGTAAAGCCGAAGCTAATCGTCGCGCTCGGCCGTTTCGCCGCACAGAGCCTGCTGAAGACCGACGCGAGCATTTCGTCGCTGCGCGGCCGCGTGCATACGTACGAAGGCGTGCCGGTGATCGTCACCTATCACCCGGCCTACCTGCTGCGCAGCCTGCCCGACAAGGCCAAAGCTTGGGGCGACCTGTGTCTCGCGCGCGCGACGTGGCTCGCGAGCGGCGGCGCGCCGTCGAACGAATCAAAGTGACGATGCCCGAGGGGCCGGCGGCGCGTATGCCCGGCGCGTCTATCAGCCGCGCGGCGCTTCTCGACACGTTGCTGGGTTTGCGTGGCGATGCTTCAGTCGATGCGCTGCGCGATCCCGCTGTCCGCGATCTCGCGTGGCTGCTGCTGAGTCCCGATCTGTTGCGCCCGCAGCCTCCGGTAGGCGCGCTCGCCGATCCCTTCGACACACCGCAGGAATTGCAGGCCACGTTCGACTGGCTGCGCGCGCTCGACGTCACGCCGGAACTTCTGCGCCAGGATCTCGCGGCTACGCGCATCACGCGTCTTGGCCGCTACGCTGAACGCCTGCTGGGCTTTTTCCTGCGGCTTGGACCGGCGACGCAACTGATCGCAGCCGGTGTGCCGTTACGGCACGCGGGCCTCACGCTCGGCGAATGCGATTTCCTCGTGCGGACGCGGCAGGGCGCGCGCCTGCATTGGGAACTCGCGGTGAAGTGCTATCTGCATGCGGGCGACGCGAATGGCGCACAGGCGGCACGTCTCGCCGATTATGTCGGCCCGAATCTGAAGGACCGCTTCGATCTGAAACTCGCGCATCTGCTCCTTCATCAGCTGCCGCTCAGCGCGCGCGAGGAATTTGCATCGGCAGGCTATGCGGGCGCGTGGACGCCGCAGATCTTCGTCAAAGGCTGGCTGTTTTACCGGCACGGCGAGACGCCCACTGATCCGTCCGAACTCGATCCCGCGCATGGGCGTGGCTGGTGGGTGACGCGTCGAGACTGGCCGGCTTTCGCATCCGCGCATGCGCACCGGTGGCGGGTGTTGCCGCGACTCGAATGGCTCGCGCCGCGATATCACACGCAACGCGGCACGGACTACGCGTGCTGCGTCGACGCAAACACGCTTACCGCGCAGACCTCACTTCAACATGGCCCGACGATGGTCGCCGCATTCATCGACGACAACGCGGGCAATCTGCATGAATGCTCGCGCGGCTTTATCGTGCCCGACGACTGGCCCGAGCAGGCGCGGCGTTACGCGAAGCAATGACGCCGCTTACCACCACCGATGAAAGTGATGCACCGGCCCTACGCCGTGGCCGACGTCGAGCCGCTCGCTCGCCTGCAACGCACCGGTCAGATAAAGCTTCGCATCTGCGACGGCGCTAGCGAGATCGTCGCGCTGCGCAATCAGCGCGGCAATCGCCGACGACAGCGTGCAGCCCGTTCCATGCGTGTTCTTCACCGGCACGCGCGGACCGCCAAGACGCAGCGTGCCGCTTTCCTGCACGAGCCAGTCGGGGCTATCCGCCGCGCTCAGATGGCCGCCCTTCATCAGCACCGCGTGCGCGCCGAGCGCGCGCAGCGCTTCGCCTTGCTCGACCATGCCGGCTTCGTCGGCGGCGGCCTGGGTGCCGAGCAGCGCGGCCGCTTCCGGCAGATTCGGCGTCAGCAGATCGGCGAGGGGAAGCAGTTCGTCGCGCACCACCGCGACCGCATCGGGCAGCAGTAGCGCGTGGTTGCTCTTCGAGATCATCACCGTGTCGAGCACGATGTGTTTGGGCTGGTGACGGCGCAGCGCGTCGGCGACCGCACGCGCGATCGATGCATTCGCGAGCATGCCGATCTTCACCGCGTCGATGCGGATATCGTCGAACACCGCGTCGAGCTGCGCGGTGATGAAACCGGGGTCCGGCGCGTGAATCGCGGTCACGCCGCGCGTGTTTTGCGCGGTCAGCGCGGTGATGACGCTCGCGCCATACGCGCCGAGCGCGGAGAAGGTCTTCAGATCGGCCTGGATGCCAGCGCCGCCGCCGGAATCGGAACCGGCGATCGTCAGCACATTGGGAATCGATTGAGTCATGGTCGAGCGAAGAAGAAGGAGGGCGCGCTCGCGGTTGTCGCGGCCGGCCTTGGCGCAGCCGGTCAGTGCTTGGCTTCGCCGATCAGCGCGACCGAGTCGAATGCGCGCTGGTTCGCCTGATGGCGCCGCATCACGAGCCACATCATCAGGCAGACGAAGGTGCCGAACAGCACGATCACCGCGGAGACCGGCACGTCGAGCCACACGAGCACCGCGTACAGGCATAGCATCACGAGCACCGACAGGTTCTCGTTGAAGTTCTGCACGGCGATCGAATGGCCCGCCGACAGCAGCACGTGCCCGCGATGCTGCAGCAGCGCATTCATCGGCACGACGAAAAAGCCCGACAGGCCGCCCACGAACATCAGGAAGATATACGCGAAAATCAGATAGCCCGCCACGTGCATGCGGCCAAAATAAACACCCCAGTGCGGGGGAAACAGATCGCGTGTGTAGAACGCCATCAGCATCACGGAGATACCCATCACGATGCCGACCGGCAATACCGACAGCGATTTTTTCAGCGGCACGCGCGAGGCCGCGAGAATCGCGCCGCCCGCGACGCCGACCGCGACCACCGCCTGCAAGATCGCCGCCTCGGACAGCGACATGTTCAGCGACACCTCGGCCCACTTCAGCACGATGAATTGCAGCGTCGCGCCCGCGCCCCAGAACAGCGTCGTCACGGCGAGCGAAATCTGTCCGAGCTTGTCGCGCCACAGCACGACAAAGCAGTCGGCGAAATCGGTGATCAGGCGGATCGGCCCGTGCTCCTGTCGCGGATAGCGCGCGCCGGTGTCGGGAATGCGCAGATTGAACAGCGCGGCGATCACGTACATGCCCATGATCACGAGCATCGCGGCTTCCGCGGGCGTGTTCACGCTGGGGATATGCCACCTGAGAATCGGCGCGGCGATATGTGGGCTGATCAGCGCACCGCCGAGCACCGTGCCGAGAATGATCGAGCCGACCGTGGTGCCTTCGATCCATCCGTTCGCGGCGACGAGCCGGTCAGGCGGCAACAGTTCGGTGAGAATGCCGTATTTGGCGGGCGAGTAGGCCGCCGCGCCGAAGCCGACGACGCCATACGCAAGGAGCGGATGCGCGCCGATCAGCATCGTCAGGCAGCCGACCACCTTGATCGTATTGGTGATGAACATCACGCGTCCTTTCGGACGGGAGTCGGCGAATGCGCCCACGAATGCGGCAAGAACGACGTACGACAGCACAAAAAACAGCTTGAGCAGCGGCGTCATCCAGTTCGGAGCGTGAAGATCTTTTAGCAGTGCGATAGCGGCGATCAGAAGCGCATTGTCGGCCAGCGACGAAAAAAACTGCGCGGCCATGATGGTGTAAAAACCTTTTTTCATCTGATGCGATGCTGTCCTCGCTGCGGTCTGTCCGCCCCGGCCGTTTGTCATACGTCCGGGCTTATGCCGATCGAAATGGGTTGTGCGCACGGCTTTATATCATGAAAATAGCTGTATTCGGACTAGCAGAATCCTTGATCGCACCGCCCAGCGGGCCGCCGAGCGCTGAAAACGCGCTGTAAGCCGCTGATTCGCAAAGTGTCTTTACGAAAAAATCCCATGCCGCGCCCCCTTTCCGCCACGATTCATACCGCTGCCCTCGCCAATAACCTCGCTGTCGCGCGCCGCTATGCGCCCAAATCGAAAGTCTGGGCCGTCGTCAAGGCCAATGCATACGGGCATGGCCTCGCTCGCGTGTTTCCGGGTTTGCGCGCTACCGACGGCTTTGGGTTGCTGGACCTCGAAGAAGCGGTGAAGTTGCGTGAATTGGGCTGGGCGGGCCCAATTCTTCTGCTGGAAGGCTTTTTCCGGCCGACCGATATCGACGTGATCGACCGCTACAGTCTGGCCACGGCGCTGCATTCGGACGAGCAGCTGCGCATGCTCGAAATGGCGCGTCTGTCGAAACCGGTCAACATCCAGTTGAAGATGAACACTGGCATGAACCGGCTCGGTTATACCGTCGAAAAATTCCGTGCCGCATGGGAGCGCGCGCGCGCCTGCCAGGGCGTCGGCCAGATCACGTTGATGACGCATTTTTCCGATGCCGATGGCGAACGCGGCGTCGCGCATCAGATGCAAGCGTTCGAGCGCGGCGCGCAAGGCATTGCCGGTGCGCGCAGTCTTGCGAATTCGGCAGCGACGCTGTGGCATCCGGAAGCGCATTTCGACTGGGTGCGCCCGGGCATCATTCTGTATGGCGCGTCGCCGTCCGGCGTGACGGCGGCCATCGACGGCACGGGCCTGCAGCCCGCGATGACACTCGCGTCGGAACTGATCGCGGTGCAGACGCTCGGCGAAGGCAGCTCGGTCGGCTACGGTTCGACGTTCACCGCGCGCGGGCCGATGCGCATCGGCGTGGTCGCGTGCGGTTACGCCGACGGCTATCCGCGCATCGCGCCGGAAGGCACGCCGGTGATCGTCGATGGCGTGCGCACGCGGATCGTTGGACGTGTGTCGATGGACATGCTGACCGTCGACCTGACCCCGGTGCCGACCGCCAACGTCGGTTCTCGCGTCGAACTGTGGGGCACCGCGCTGCCCATCGACGACGTCGCGCAGGCTTGCGGCACGATCGGCTATGAGCTGATGTGCGCAGTCGCGCCGCGTGTGCCGGTTCGCGCGGAGTAACGCGTGGCGAAAGCGAAGACGTTGTACATCTGCGGGGAATGCGGCGGTCAGTCACCGAAGTGGTCCGGGCAATGCCCGTCCTGTCAGGCGTGGAATACGCTCGTCGAATCTGTCGCCGAGGCGCCGTCCACGCACCGTTTCCAGTCGCTCGCGAAGAGTACGCCGGTACGGCGCCTCGCCGACCTCGAAGCGTCGGACGTGCCGCGCTTTTCCACCGGCGTCAGCGAATTCGACCGCGTGCTCGGCGGCGGCCTCGTGCCGGGCGGCGTGGTGCTGATCGGCGGCGATCCGGGCATCGGTAAATCGACGCTGTTGTTGCAATCACTCGCGGAAATCGCGGCGGACAAACGCGCGCTCTACATTAGCGGCGAAGAATCGGGGGCGCAGATCGCGTTGCGCGCACAACGGCTGGCGCTGCTCGAACCCGGCTCGAAGGCGAGCGAGCTGCAATTGCTCGCGGAAATCCAGCTCGAAAAAATTCAGGCGACGATCGCCGAGCAACGGCCCGACGTGGCCGTGATCGATTCGATCCAGACCGTCTATTCGGATGCCTTGACATCCGCACCGGGCTCGGTCGCGCAGGTGCGCGAGTGCGCGGCGCAACTCACGCGCATCGCCAAGCAGTCCGGCACCACGATGATCATGGTCGGTCACGTCACGAAAGAGGGCGCGCTCGCGGGTCCGCGCGTGCTCGAACATATCGTTGATACGGTGCTGTACTTCGAGGGCGACACGCACTCGTCGTACCGTCTCGTGCGCGCGATCAAGAACCGTTTCGGCGCGGTCAACGAACTTGGCGTATTCGCGATGACCGAGCGCGGCCTGCGCGGCGTCGCGAATCCGTCGGCGCTGTTTCTGTCGCAGCACGAGCAGTCGGTGTCGGGTTCGTGCGTGCTGGTCACGCAGGAGGGCACGCGGCCGCTGCTCGTGGAAGTGCAGGCGCTGGTCGATGCGGCCAACGCGCCGAATCCGCGACGCCTCGCGGTCGGACTCGAACAGAACCGCCTCGCGATGCTGCTCGCGGTGCTGCATCGGCATGCGGGCATCGCCTGTTTCGATCAGGACGTGTTTCTGAACGCGGTGGGCGGCGTGAAGATCTCCGAGCCGGCCGCCGACCTCGCGGTGCTGCTCGCGATCCATTCCTCGATGCGCAACAAGCCGCTGCCGAAGGGGCTCGTCGTGTTCGGCGAAGTCGGCCTTGCCGGCGAAATCCGGCCATCGCCGCGCGGGCAGGAGCGCCTGAAGGAAGCGGCCAAGCTCGGCTTCTCGGTCGCGGTGATTCCGAAGGCCAATGCGCCGAAACAGCCGATCGAAGGCTTACAGGTCGTTGCGGTCGAACGGATCGAACAGGCCATCGACCGCGTCCGCACGCTCGAATAGCCGGGGGTCCGGGCGGCTCGCGAGGATTTGGTACGCTTGCGCTCCCGTAATGCCCGGTAAAGGTATCCATGTTGGCTGTAACCTGGTCGCCATACCTTTTTTCTAAGCTGTAACGATATGCATCCCTTCTGATGCCCGAAAAAGGATCGCGCTTTGAAACAGCCATATGAAATCGCAGTCGAGTGTCACCTCCAGGTGCGCGGCTGCCGGGTCTCCGCACCGATTCATCAGCCTTGGGGCGGCGCCTGCCGGATCGTCGAATGGATCGACCCCGCGGGGCAGATTTCGCGGCGAGTGGTGGCAGAAGACGTGACGGCCGCGGAAGTGCGCGCCACGATCAGCCGCCACGTGGAAGGCCGCAAACACCTGCTGTACGACGACGAGAAGTCGCCGCGTCAAACGCTGCGGAGGCAGACGGTGACGCGGCGTTGACGGAGGTGCTGCCGCGCCGCGACTGCGCCATGTGCGTTAGAGCTCCGCGCTGCCGCCGTCGTCGTCTGCCGCGGCGGCGCTCGAGGCCGCCGCAGCATACGCGGGCGGATTGAACAGCGGATGCTGCGCCGCTTCGGCGGGCGTCAGCACCGGCGACACGCAGCAATCGAGCGATTCCAGCGATTCCACCCATTCGCCGAGCGTGCGCGTCGCGATCACATTGGCGAGCTCCTGAATGAGTGCCAGGGCATCGGGGCCGCCGATCGCCTGACCGAGGCTCCAGTGACGCGTCGCCCATTCGGGCCGATCGAGCGCCATGCACAGCCTTTCCCAGAACTTCAATTCGAGCGCGCCGACCGCGAGCCAGCGCTGATCGCTCGTGCGGTACAGGTTGTAGCAGGGCACGCCGCCGTTCAACAGACCGCTGCCCGCGGCGGGCGCCGCCCCTTCGTTGACCAGCGACACCTGCGCGACGAAGTTGTGCGCATAGCTCGTGTGCGTCATCGAAACATCGACGAAGCGGCCTGCCCCGCCACGCGCGACATGCCAGAGCGCGGCGAGAATCTGCGTGACCGCGCTCAATGCGCCGCCGAGCAGATCGGCGATCTGGAAGTTCGGCAGGATCGGCGCGCCGTCGCTGCTTGCCAGTTGGTCGAGCACGCCCGCATAGCCGATGTAGTTCAGATCATGTCCCGCATGATCCGCGAACGGACTGCTCGCACCGAATCCGCTGATCGCGCAATAGACGAGCCGCGGATTGGTTGCGCAAAGCGTCGCGTAACCGAGGCCGAGCCGCTCCATCACACCCGGCCGGAAGCTCTCGATCAGCACGTCGGCTTCGGCCGCGAGCGCGCGCAGCACGTGGCGTCCCGCTTCGGATTTGAGGTCGAGGCGGGTCTCGCGCTTGCCGCGATTGACCATCCGATAGAACGCGCCGGGCCGGCCCGCGACGCGATCGCTCGACGACTGCATCATCGTGCGCGTCGGATCGCCCGCGCCGGGCGCTTCGATCTTCAGCACATCGGCGCCGAGCTCGGCGAGGCGCAGTGCGGCCACCGGACCGGGCAGCAGGCGCGTGAGGTCGAGCACCCGCAGTCCTTGCAACGGCGGCGGCACCTCCGCGGCCGATGAGTTCGCAAATGACAAAGCCAAGCTCCCGTGGATGCCGGCGCGGCCCGGCTGCTGCGTGCCGCTAGCCGATCTGTTCGAGTTCCTCGTGCGTCTCGAGCCATTCGGCTTCGAGCGTGTCGAGGCGCGCGTTCACGTCTGCCTGACGGCGGATCGCCTCCGTCAGCTTGCTCTTGTGTTCCGGCTCGTAACTCGCGGAATCGGCGACGAATGCATCGAGCGTCGCTTTCTCCGCGTTGAGCGCGTCCATTTCCTTTTCGATCTTCGCGATGCGGCCTTGCAGCGGCTTTTTCAGATGCGCGAGCTTCTGCCGGGTTTCCGCTTCGAGGCGGCGCTGTTCCTTGCGATTGACGTTGCTGTCGGCGCCATTCGTGCCGTCGACAGATGCGCCTGGCGCGCCCGACGCATTCGCCTTCAGCGCGGCGCGCTGCTCGGCCGCATGCTGCAACAGCCAGTCGCGATAGTCATCGAGATCGCCGTCGAATTCCTGCAGACGATGCCTGGCGACCAGCATGAACTGATCGGTCGTCGCGCGCAGCAGGTGGCGGTCGTGCGACACCAGAATCAGCGTGCCTTCGAATTGCGCGAGCGCCATCGTCAGCGCGTGGCGCGTTTCGAGGTCGAGGTGGTTGGTCGGCTCGTCGAGCAGCAGCAGGTTCGGCTTCTGCCAGATGATCAGCGCGAGCGCGAGGCGTGCTTTCTCGCCGCCCGAGAATGGCGCGATCTTCGCGGTCGCCATGTCGCCGGAAAAGTTGAAGCTGCCGAGGAAGTCGCGTAGCTCCTGCTCGCGAGTATCGGGTGCGAGGCGCGCGAGGTGCTGCAACGGCGTGTCGTCCGGGCGCAGCGTTTCGAGCTGATGCTGCGCGAAGTAGCCGATGCGCAGACCCTTGCCTTCGCGTACGTGGCCGCTCAACGGTTCGAGCGTGCCCGCGAGCGTCTTGATCAGCGTCGACTTGCCCTGGCCGTTCGCGCCGAGCAGGCCGATGCGTTGACCGTTCTGGATCGACAGCACTACGCGCTCGACGATCGGAATCTCGCCGCCGTCTTCGGCGTGGTAGCCGCAGCGCACGTCTTCCATCACCATCATCGGATTCGGCGCGGAGTCGGGCGTACGGAACTCGAACGTGAACGGCGACGCGACGTGCGCGGGCGCGATCAACTCCATCTTCTCGAGCGCCTTCACCCGGCTTTGCGCCTGACGCGCCTTGGTGGCTTGCGCCTTGAAGCGGTTGATGTAGCTCTGCAGATGCGCGACCGTGCGTTGCTGCTTATCGTACGCGCTCTGTTGCAGCGCAATCTGCTGCGCGCGCAGCACTTCGAATTGCGAGTAATTGCCGCCGTAACGCCTGATCTGCTGCTGTTCCAGATGCAGCGTGACGTTGCAGACGGAATCGAGAAATTCGCGATCGTGCGAGATCACGATCAGCGTGCCCGCATAGCGATTCAGCCAGTCTTCGAGCCACACGATCGCGTCGAGGTCGAGGTGGTTGGTCGGTTCGTCGAGTAGCAGCAGGTCGGAGCGGCACATCAGCGCCTGCGCGAGATTCAGCCGCATGCGCCAGCCGCCCGAGAAGCTGCTGACCGGCTCGCGTGTCTGGTCGAGCGTGAAGCCGAGGCCGAGCAGCAGCGCTTCGGCTCGCGCCGGCGCGGTGTAGCCGTCGGCGTCCGCGAACGCCGCATGCGCTTCGGCTTCGGCCGCGCCGTCGTGCGCCGCGGAGGCGGCCGCGATGCGCGCCTCGATGTCGCGCAGCGCGGCGTCGCCGTCGAGCGTGTAGGCGAGCGCGGTTTTGGCGACGGCGGGCGTTTCCTGCGCGACGTGCGCGATGCGCCAGGTGGGCGGGATCGAGAAATCGCCGCCGTCCGCATGCAACTCGCCGAGCAGCACGGCGAACAGCGTCGACTTGCCCGCGCCGTTGGCGCCGATGAGGCCGGCTTTTTCACCGGGGTTCAACGTGAACGTGGTGTTGTCGAAAAGCGGCTTGGTGCCGCGCGCGAGGCTAAACTGATTGAAACGGATCACGACGTGGCCGGCTGAAGAAAACCGCTATTTTAGACTGCCGGGCGCGTTGCCGGGCGCGCGGCGCCGATTGCCCGTCTGTCACTTTGCGCGCAGCGGTCATCGGCCATCCGGACGACTGTATCGGCAGCGCTTTTGGCATAGACTGACGGCTTTCAGCGGAGGGCACATGACATCGATCTATTCGTTTTCGGCACGCACGCTCGGCGGCGAGGAAGCGAGTCTCGCGAAGTACCAGGGCAAGGTGATGCTGATCGTCAATACCGCGAGCGAATGCGGGTTCACGCCGCAGTACGCGGGCTTGCAGAAACTGTACGACGTGTACGCGGCGCGCGGGCTCGCGGTGCTCGGTTTTCCGTGCAACCAGTTCGGCAAGCAGGAGCCGGGCGACGCCGCGCAGATCGGCAGCTTCTGCGAGAAGAACTACGGCGTGACGTTTCCGATGTTCGACAAGATCGACGTGAACGGTCCGAACGCGCACCCGCTGTTCCGCTATCTGACGATTGAGGCGCCGGGGCTGCTTGGCCTCGAGGCAATCAAGTGGAATTTCACGAAGTTTCTGATCGGCCGCGACGGCAACGTCGTCAAGCGCTATGCGCCGCTGACCAAGCCCGAGGCGATCACCGGGGATATCGAAGCGCAGCTGTAAGCGGGTGCCCCTACAGGATCGGCGAAAAGAGTCGAGCGACGTGCATCAGCATGCGTCGCAGCGCGTTCGCCTTGCGGTACTCGTCGCGGTCGATTTCGCGCGACTCGGCGAAGTCGTCGAGCAGCATCGTTTCGACTTCGAGCGCGAAGCCGCGATCGACGGTCAGCACCATGATCTCGAAGTTCAGGCGAAACGAGCGGTTGTCGAGATTGGCGCTGCCGATCGCAGCCGCGCTGCTGTCGATCAGCACGACCTTCTGATGCAGGAAGCCCGGCTGATAGCGGAAAACGCGAATGCCCGCGCGCAGCGAGTCGTACGCATACAGTTTCGACGCCGCGAACACCACCCGGTGATCGCGCCGGCTCGGAATCAGGATGCGCACGTCGACGCCGCGCAGCGCCGCGAGCCGCAGCGCGGCGAACACGGCTTCGTCGGGCACGAGATAGGGCGTCGTGATCCAGATGCGTTCGCGCGCCGCGTTGATCGCTTCGACGAAGAACAGCGAGCAGGTCTCCTGCCTGTCGGCCGGGCCGCTCGGCAGCACCAGGCAGTGCATGTTGTTCGCGGCGCGTTCGTCGGCGCCGTGGTCGACGGGCTGCTCGACGCGCGGCTCGGCTGAATCAGCGGCCGGCACGTCGAACTTGGGCAACTTCTGCGTGGCCCAGTACCAGTCCTCGATAAACACGAACTGGATGCTTGCGACCGCCGGGCCGCGCACCTCGATATGGGTATCGCGCCATGGCGATAGCGGCGGCTTCGCGCCCAGATATTCGACACCGACGTTATGACCGCCGATAAACGCACGCTCGCCGTCGACCGACACGATCTTGCGGTGATTGCGGAAATTCAATTGCAGACGGTTGACGAAGCGGCGGTTCGTCGCGAACGGATGCGTCTCGATGCCGGCCGCGCGCAGCGCCGCGACGTAGCGGTGCGGCAGATCGAAGCTGCCGATGCTGTCGTACAGGAAGTAGACCCGCACGCCCTGTTGCGCTTTCGCGATCAGCGCGTCCTTCAGCATGCCGCCTAGCGCGTCGTCGCGCACGATGAAGAACTGCACGATCACATAGCGGCGCGCGTTCCCGATCGCATCGAAGATCGCCTCGAAAGTCGCCGTGCCGTTGACCAGCGTGCGCACGGTATTGCCGGGCAGGAACGGCATGCCGCCGAGGCGCGTCAGCGACTGCACGAGCCGCGAGCCGAGCTGCTGCGTCGGCACCCCGGCCGACGACGCCTGGGTGTCCCACAGCTGCGGATGCGCGCGCGTGCGCAACAGCTCGTTCTCGACGCGGCGCGCGTCCGCATAGCCGGCGAACTTGCTGCGGCCAAGGAACAGGTAGGGCACGAGCGTCAGATAAGGCATCGCGACCAGCGATACGGCCCACGCAATCGCGCCTTGCGAGGTGCGGGTATGGAGAATCGCGTGGGCGGCCGCGACGATGCCGAGAATATGGGCAACCACAACCAGCGTGCCGACATGAAGCAGGTCGAATGACATAAGCTCGCGAACGGTTGGCGAAGCGCCGTGGTTCAGGAAACGGAGGCGGGCATGGGCTCGCTCCGTGGTCTGCGGCGAACGCGTCGGGCAACGGGCTCAGGCTGCGGTTGCGGGCAAGGCCACGCGCTGTCGCGGCGATTGCTCGTAACCCTGCCTGAGAGACGCGCTTGAAACGTCGATCAAACGGACAGGATGCCGGACTCAGACCGGCAAGTCGCTGGCCTGAATCAGGAACACGTTGTCGTCGCCGGCGCTGGTCGACATCCACACGAGATCGAGACCGCCGAACGCCGCTTCGACGTGCTCGCGCTCGTTGCCGATCTCGATGACGAGCACGCCGTCTTCGGTCAGCCAGTTGCGCGCGTCGGCGATGATCCGGCGCACGACGTCCATGCCGTCCGCGCCGCCGGCGAGCGCCATCTCCGGCTCGTGCCTGTATTCGGCCGGCAGCTCCTGCATCGACGTGGCGTTCACGTACGGCGGATTGCTGATGATCACATCGTAGCGGCGCTCGGCGAGCGGCGCGTACAGATCGCCTTCGAACAGCGCGATGCGCTCGTCGAGGTGGTAGTCCAACACGTTGCGCGTCGCGACTTCGAGCGCGGGCGCGGACAGATCGACCGCGTCGACGTCGGCGTTGTGGAACGCGTGCGCGGCGAGAATCGCGAGACACCCGGAGCCGGTGCACAGTTCGAGCACCGCGCCGACCTGCTCGGGATCCTCGACGTACGGCTGCAGGCCGTCCTGCAGCAGCTCGCCGATGAACGAGCGCGGCACGATCACACGCTCGTCGACGTGGAAGCGATAGCCGTGCATCCACGCTTCCTGCGTGATGTACGCGGCCGGCACGCGGTCGGCCGCGCGCCGCTCGATCACCTTCAGCACCGCCTCGATTTCGGCCGTGGTCAGGCGCGCGTCGAGAAACGGCTCGAGCAGGTCGAGCGGCAGATGCAGCGTGTGCAGGATCAGATAGGCGGCTTCGTCGTAGGCATTGGCCGAGCCGTGGCCGAACGACAGTTTGGCCTCGCTAAAACGCGACACTGCATAACGCAGCAGGTCGCGCACGGTGCAAAAAGGAAGCGTCATCGCAAAGTTCCTGGTTACGCGATCAGTTGTTCGAGCACGCGGCGATACACGTTCTTCAGCGGCTCGATATGGGCGACTTCGATATGTTCGTCGATCTTGTGGATGCTCGCGTTCAGCGGACCGAACTCGATCACCTGCTCGCAGATGCGCGCGATGAAGCGGCCGTCCGACGTGCCGCCGGTGGTCGAGAGCTCGGTGTCGACGCCGGTCTCGTCCTTGATCGCCTGCGCGAGCGCGCTCGACAGCTCGCCACGCGGGGTGAGAAATGGCAGGCCGCTCACGGTCCATTGCAGTTCGTATTCGAGGCCGTGTCTGTCGAGAATCGCATGCACGCGCTTTTGCAGTCCTTCGACGGTGCTCGCGGTCGAGAAGCGGAAGTTGAACATCACGTCCGCATGGCCGGGGATCACGTTGGTCGCGCCGGCGCCGCTGTGGAGGTTCGACACCTGCCAGGTGGTCGGCGGGAAATATTCGTTGCCATCGTCCCAGCGCTCGGCGACGAGTTCGGCGAGCGCTGGCGCGAGCAGGTGCACCGGATTCTTCGCCAGATGCGGGTAGGCGATATGGCCTTGCACGCCGTTGACGATCAGCTTGCCCGACATCGAGCCGCGCCGGCCGTTCTTGACCATGTCGCCGAAACGCTCGCTCGAGGTCGGCTCGCCGACGATGCAGTAGTCCATGCGCTCGCCGCGCTGCTGCAATGCTTCGACGACCTTGACGGTGCCGTCGGTCGCGGGGCCTTCCTCGTCGCTCGTGATCAGGAACGCGATCGAGCCGCGGTGCCCGGGGTTCGCCGCCACGAACTCCTCGCTCGCGACGACGAAGCCGGCGATCGACGCCTTCATGTCCGCCGCGCCGCGGCCGTACAGCTTGCCGTCGCGCCGGGTCGGCTCGAACGGCGCCGATTGCCACTGTTCGAGCGGGCCGGTCGGTACCACGTCGGTGTGGCCGGCGAACGCGAGCAGCTTGCCCCGCGTGCCGTCGACGCCGCGTTTGACGGCCCACAGGTTGGTCACGCCGTTGGATTCGATCGTTTCGTGCTCGAAGCCGAGCGCGGCCAGGCGCTCGATCAAGAGACGCTGGCAATGCTGGTCGTCGGGCGTCACGGACGCGCGCGCGATCAGTTGTTCGGTAAGGGCGAGGGTGCCGGGCATGGATTCAGTACAAGCCATTTTGAAATGAAAAAATGCCGGCTCGCGGTGACGCACCGCAGCCGGCAACAGCCTTTGAACGACGCGGCGCGAGGCCGCGCGTTTTGCAACCTTGTGCTCGAGCCTGGCGCTTCGGCGTTGCGCTCAGGCAAACAGCGCCGCGTACTCGTCCGCGGAAAAACCGAGCGACTTCACGCGCCCGTTCACGACGAGCACCGGCCGCTTGATGACCGACGGCTTGTGAATCATCAGCGCGATCGCGCCCGGCTGCGTTTCCGCAGCCGCCTTCATGTCGTCGGACAGCGCGCGCCAGGTCGTGCCGCGGCGGTTCAGCAGCGCGTCGAGCTGGACGTCCTTGAGCCAGTCCTGCACGAGCGGCACGGTCACGCCGGCCTTCTTGAAGTCGTGAAACTCGAACTCGACGCCGTGCTCTTCGAGCCACACGCGCGCCTTCTTCACGGTATCGCAGTTCGGAATGCCGTAGACGACGGTTTTGGTGCCGCGCGCCATCAGTCGCCTCGCAGCAACTCGTTCAGGCCGACCTTCGCGCGCGTCTTCGCGTCGACCTTCTTGACGATGACCGCGCAGTACAGGCTGTGCGTGCCGTCCTTCGACGGCAGGTTGCCCGCTACCACGACCGAGCCCGCCGGAATGCGGCCGTACGTGACTTCGCCGGTTTCACGGTCGTAGATCTTGGTGCTCTGGCCGAGGTACACGCCCATCGAGATCACCGAGTTTTCCTCGACGATCACGCCTTCGACGACTTCCGAGCGCGCGCCGATGAAGCAGTTGTCTTCGATGATGACCGGGTTCGCCTGCAGCGGCTCCAGCACGCCGCCGATGCCGACGCCGCCCGACAGGTGCACGTTCTTGCCGATCTGCGCGCACGAGCCGACGGTCGCCCACGTGTCGACCATCGTGCCTTCGTCGACGTACGCGCCGATGTTCGTGTACGACGGCATCAGCACGACGTTCTTCGCGATGAACGAGCCGCGGCGCGCGATCGCGGGCGGCACCACGCGGAAGCCGCCGGCGGCGAAGTCTTCAGCGGTGTAATTCGCGAACTTCGACGGCACCTTGTCGTAGAACTGGCTATAGCCGCCGGCCGGCATCGGCGCGTTGTCCTCGAGGCGGAACGACAGCAGCACGGCCTTCTTCAGCCATTGGTTGACGACCCACTCGCCGTCCTTCTTTTCGGCGACGCGCAGCGCGCCCTTATCGAGTTGCTCGATCGCGTGGGCGACGGCTTCGCGCACTTCGGCCGGCGCGGCTTTCGGCGACAACTCGGCGCGGTTGTCCCAGGCGGTATCGATGATGCTCTGAAGTTGTTGCGACATATGCGTGATTTTCTGAAGAGTTGAAGTCTGAAGAAGGGGATGCCGTGCGGCTCGAGCGAGGCTCAGGCAGCACTCAGTTCACGCTGAGCGAACGGCAGAATTCGACGATCCGCTGCGCGCCCGCCGTGCATTCGTCGACGTCGGCGACGAGCGCGAGGCGCACGAAATTGCGGCCGGGGTTCACGCCGTGCGCGGTGCGCGCGAGGAACGAGCCCGGCAGAACCGTCACATTATAGTCGGCGTAAAGGCGCTGGGCGAACTCGGTGTCCGTGAGGCCGGTGCGCTCGACGTTGGCCCACAGGTAGAACGCGGCGTCGGGCAGGCGCACGTCGAGCACGTCGGCAAGCATCGGCGTGACGGTCGTGAATTTCCGCAGGTACTTCGCGCGGTTTTCGCGCACGTGCGTCTCGTCGCTCCACGCGACCGCGCTCGCGCTTTGGAACACCGTCGAGAGCGCCGCGCCGTGGTACGTGCGGTACAGCAGGAACGCCTTGAGAATCGCGGCGTCGCCGGCGACGAAGCCCGAGCGCATGCCCGGCACGTTCGAGCGCTTCGACAGGCTCGACAGCATGACGAGGCGCTCGAAGCCGCGTCCGAGCTTGTGCGCGGCTTCGAGGCCGCCGAGCGGCGGCTTCGATTCGTCGAAGTAGATTTCCGAGTAGCACTCATCCGATGCGATCACGAAGCCGTAGCGGTCCGACAGCGCGAACAGCTCGCGCCAGTCGTCGAGCGTCAGCACGGCGCCAGTCGGGTTGCCCGGCGAGCAGACGTACAGCAGTTGGGTGCGGGCCCAGACCTCGGCGGGCACCGCCGAGTAGTCGCACGCGAAGTTGCGCGCCGGGTCGCTGTTGACGAAGTAGGGCTGCGCGCCACCGAGCAGCGCCGCGCCTTCGTAGATTTGGTAGAACGGGTTCGGACAGAGTACGATCGCAGGCTCACTGTCGGCATCGCGGCGCGGATCGAGCACCGTCTGCGCAAGCGCGAACAGCGCCTCGCGCGAGCCCGACACCGGCAGCACTTCAGTGAGCGGATCGAGCGGCGGCAGGTCGTAGCGTTGCGTGACCCATTTCGCGATCGACTCGCGCAGCGGCGCCGAGCCGAGCGTGGCCGGATACGCGGCGAGGCCGCCGAGCGAATCGATGACGGCCTCGCGGATCAGCGGCGGGGTTGGATGTTTCGGCTCGCCGATGCCGAAGCTGATGTGCGCGAGGCCGGCCGGCGGCGTGACGTCCTTGAAAAGCAGGCGCAGCTTTTCGAACGGATAGGGCTGAAGGGAGTCGAGTAGCGGATTCACGGACGAAATGGCCTGATCGGGATGGACGCGGACGAATGGCGGGACAGCCGGGCGACAACCCGGCGACAACCGGGCACGCGCGCCGGCGGGCGGCGGCGAGCGGACGATTATAGCGTGGCGCGCCCGCGGACCAGGCCGGAGCTTGCGGCGCGGCGCGGCAACAATCCGCCAGGCGGCGCACTGAGGCGCCGCAGCGGGAACGGCGCGAATCCCCCACGGTTCGCGCAACAGAATACGCAGGAGCAGCAATGTACGCAGCATTTCGGGAGACGGCCGGCTGGAACCTC
Source organism: Paraburkholderia sp. WC7.3g (assembly GCF_050436345.1). Classification (NCBI taxonomy): domain Bacteria; kingdom Pseudomonadati; phylum Pseudomonadota; class Betaproteobacteria; order Burkholderiales; family Burkholderiaceae; genus Paraburkholderia; species Paraburkholderia sp. WC7.3g. Next base: position 2,749,294 of record NZ_JBNDMA010000002.1, on the reverse strand, counting down.
ATACGACCCGCCCACGACGCCCGCCGGAGCCTTGGCCGATGACCAACTGGCTTCGCAACGGCTGGCCGACACTTGCCATCATGCTGGGCGCGTCGGTCTGGGGGATGGTGTGGTATCCGCTGCGGATGCTCGCCGCGCTGGGCGTGACCGGCACGGCCGCGAGCGCGCTCACGAGCGGCACCGGCTGCCTGTTCGTGCTGCTGGTGCGGCGCCGCGCGGTGAAGACCGTGCGTTGGCACTGGCTGCTGCCGGCGCTCGCGCTCGCCGCGGGCGTCACGAATCTCGGTTTCGTATGGGGCGCGATCCACGGTCAGGTGATGCGCGTGCTGCTGCTGTTCTATCTGACGCCCGCCTGGACCGCGCTGTTCGCGCATTTCATCCTGCACGAACGGCTCACGTGGTCGGGCGCGGCGCTGGCCGCACTGTCGCTCGCGGGCGCGATGACGATGCTGTGGTCGCCGCGGCTCGGCATCCCGGTGCCCGGTAATCCCGCCGAATGGGCCGGTCTGGCCGGCGGCATGGGCTTCGCGATGAGCAATGTACTGATCCTGAAGACGAGCCGCATGCTGCCGGACATGAAGCCCGAAATGCGCACCGCGGCGGTCTTCGGCGGCGCGGCGCTGTTGGGCGCGCTCGCGTCGCTGTTCGAGCCGATGCCCGCGCCGCCCGTCGGCGCGCATCTGGGCACCGCGGCTCTGCTCGTGCTCGGTCTCGGTCTGCTGCTCGCGTCGAACAACATGCTCGTGCAGTACGGGCTCTCGCGCGTGCCCGCCAATCGCGCGTCGATCATCATGCTGTTCGAACTCGTCGTGACGGCGCTGTCGGCGTGGCTGTTCGCCGGCGAAATACCGGGGCCGCGCGAATGGGCGGGAGGCGCGTGCATCGTGCTCGCGTCGGCATTGTCGAGCTGGGTGCATCGCACGAAGACGGTGCCCCCCGATCCCGCGATCGGGGACCCGGACCCGCCCGGCGAGCGCGACGGCGGCGAGGGCGGACACGGCAGCGGGCACGGCCGTGACGGCGACGGTGACGACCACCATCAGGGCGGTAAAAATCGTCCACGCGCGATGGTATGATGGCCCCTCATTAGCCGGCGCATGCGCACCTGGTGTGGCTCGAATACGCATCAGCGCACGCAGCCGGCGAGCAAATTGCGAAGGCTCGCGAGGTTGCGTGGGCCGTCCCGCCGCGGCGGTGAACGACTGGCGCAACCTCGCGAGCCACCTATCACTCTCTCTTTCCAAACAGCGAAATCGCCGTGCGTCTCACCTCGATCAAACTCGCTGGTTTCAAATCCTTCGTCGATCCCACGCATTTCCAGGTCCCCGGCCAGTTGGTTGGCGTGGTCGGACCGAACGGGTGCGGCAAATCCAACATCATCGACGCCGTGCGCTGGGTGCTCGGCGAATCGCGCGCATCCGAATTGCGCGGCGAATCGATGCAGGACGTGATCTTCAACGGCTCGACCGCCCGCAAGCCCGGTAGCCGCGCGAGCGTCGAACTCGTGTTCGACAACGCCGACGGCCGCGCCGCCGGCCAGTGGGGCCAGTATGCGGAGATCGCGGTCAAGCGCGTGCTGACGCGCGACGGCACGTCGAGCTACTACATCAATAATCTACCGGCGCGGCGCCGCGACATCCAGGACATCTTTCTCGGCACCGGCCTCGGGCCGCGCGCGTACGCGATCATCGGGCAGGGCATGATTGCGCGGCTGATCGAGGCGAAGCCCGAAGAGCTGCGCGTGTTCCTCGAAGAAGCCGCCGGCGTGTCGAAGTACAAGGAACGCCGCCGCGAGACCGAGAACCGTTTGCACGACACGCGCGAGAACCTGACGCGCGTCGAGGACATCGTCCGCGAACTCGGCGCGAATCTCGAGAAGCTGGAGGGGCAGGCGGTCGTCGCGACGCGTTATCGCGAGCTGCAAGGCGACGGCGAGGAAAAGCAGCGTCTGTTGTGGCTGTTGCGAAAGAACGAGGCGGCTGGTGAGCAGCAGCGCCAGCAGCGCGCGATCGAACAGGCGCAGATCGACCTCGAAGCGCAAACCGCGAAGCTGCGCGAAGTCGAGGCGGAACTCGAAACGCTGCGCGTCGCGCACTATTCGGCGAGCGACGCGATGCAGGGCGCGCAGGGCGCGCTGTACGAAGCGAACGCCGAAGTGAGCCGGCTGGAAGCCGAGATCCGCTTCATCGTCGAATCGCGCAACCGCGTGCAGGCGCAGATCGCCGCGCTGACGGCGCAGCGCGAGCAGTGGCAGTCGCAGGCCGACAAGGCGCAGGACGATATCGCCGACGTCGAAGAGCAACTGGCGGTCGCCGAAGAAAAAGCCGTGCTCGCCGAAGACGCCGCCGCCGCGAAGCACGATGCGCTGCCCGCGCTGGAAGCGCGCTGGCGCGACGCCCAGGCGGAGCTGAACACCGAACGCGGCGGCATCGCGCAGACCGAGCAGGCACTGAAGCTCGAAGCCGCGCATCAGCGCAATGCCGATCAGCAGTTGCAGCAACTGCAGCAGCGCCATGAGCGGCTGAAATCGGAAGAGGGCGGCCTCGACGCGCCCGACGAAGCGCAGCTCGAGGCGTTGCGCATGCAGCTCGCCGAGCACGAGGCAATCCTTAACGACGCACAGGGACGCCTCACCGATGCGCAGGAAGCGCTGCCGCGGCTCGACGGCGAACGCCGCGTCGCGCAGGAGCGCGTGCAGGCCGAAAGCGCGCAGATCCATCAGCTCGACGCGCGCCTCGCCGCGCTCAAGCAGTTGCAGGAAAACGTGCAGACCGAAGGCAAGATCCAGCCGTGGCTCGACAAGCACGAGCTGGGCAGCCTGCCGCGTTTGTGGAAGAAGCTGCATGTCGAGGCTGGTTGGGAAACCGCGCTCGAAGCGGTGCTGCGTGAGCGCCTCGCCGCGCTCGAAGTGTCGAATCTCGACTGGGTCAAGGCGTTCGCGACCGACGCGCCACCGGCCAAGCTCGCGTTCTACGCGCCGCCCGCGGCCGCTCTGCCGGCCCCGGCGGCAGGCGCGCTGCGCTCGCTGCTGTCGCTCGTGCACATCGAAGACGCGGGCATCCGCGCGGTGCTGACCGACTGGCTCGGCCTCGCGTTCGTCGCCGACGATCTGCAGCAGGCGCTTTCGATGCGCGCGCAGCTGCCCGAGGGCGGCGCGTTCGTCGTAAAGGCGGGGCACGTGGTCACGCGCGTCGGCGTGCAGTTGTATGCGGCCGATTCCGAGCAGGCAGGCATGCTCGCGCGTCAGCAGGAAATCGAAAACCTCGGCCGCCAGGTGCGCGCGCAGGCCTTGCTCGCCGACGAGGCGAAGGCCGCCGCGATCCGCGCCGAAGCCGCGCACACGCACGCCGCGCAGGCGCTCGCCGAGATGCGCCAGCAGGCCGAACGCGCGACGCAGCGGGTGCACGCGTTGCAGATGGATGTGCTGAAGCTGAGCCAGGCGCACGAACGTTACACGCAGCGCAGCACGCAGATTCGCGAGGAACTCGAAGAGATCGCCGCGCAGATCGACGAACAGCGGGCGCTGCGCGCCGAATCGGAAGCGAACTTCGAGCGTCACGACGGCGAACTCGCCGAACTGCAGGCGCGCTTCGAAGACCACCAGCTCGCCTTCGAATCGCTCGACGAAGAACTGACGACCGCCCGCGGCGGCGCGCGCGATCTCGATCGCGCCGCCACCGACGCGCGCTTCGCCGCGCGCAACATGGCGAACCGCATCGACGAATTGAAGCGCAGCATCCAGGTCGCGCACGAGCAGAGCGAGCGCGTCGCGGGCGCGCTCGAAGACGCGCGCGCCGAACTGGAAACGATCAACCAGCAGACCGCGCACACCGGTCTGCAGGACGCGCTCGACATCCGCGCCGTGAAAGAAGAGGCGCTGCGCGCCGCGCGCGTCGAGCTCGACGACCTGACCGCGAAGCTGCGCTCGGCCGACGAAACGCGCCTCACCGCCGAGCGCGCACTGCAGCCGCTGCGCGACCGCATCAATGAATTGCAGTTGAAAGAGCAGGCCGCGCGCATCAACGGCGAGCAGTTCGTCGAGCAGTTGAGCGCGGCCGGTGTCGATGAAGCCGAGCTGCAAGCCAAGCTGACGCCGGACATGAAGCCGTCGTACCTGCAAGGCGAAGTCACGCGTATCAACAACGCCATCATCGCGCTCGGGCCGGTGAACATGGCCGCGCTCGACGAGCTGAAGGCCGCGACCGAGCGCAAGAGCTTCCTCGATTCGCAGTCGGCCGATCTGACGAGCGCGATCGACACGCTGGAAGACGCGATCCGCAAGATCGACGCCGAAACGCGCACGCTGCTGCAAAGCACGTTCGACGAAGTGAACCGTCATTTCGGCGAGCTGTTCCCGCGTCTGTTTGGTGGCGGCCAGGCGAAGCTGATCATGACCGGCGACGAAATCCTGGACGCCGGCGTGCAGGTGATGGCGCAGCCGCCGGGCAAGAAGAATTCGACGATTCACCTGCTGTCGGGCGGTGAGAAAGCGCTGACCGCGACCGCACTCGTGTTCGCGATGTTCCAGTTGAATCCCGCGCCGTTCTGCCTGCTCGACGAAGTGGACGCGCCGCTCGACGACGCCAACACCGAGCGTTTTGCGAATCTGGTACGGGCGATGTCGGACAAAACCCAGTTCCTGTTCATCTCGCACAACAAGATCGCGATGGAGATGGCGCAGCAGCTGATCGGCGTGACGATGCAGGAGCAGGGTGTTTCGCGGATCGTCGCGGTCGACATGGAAACGGCGGCGGGTTTCGCCCAGAATATCGTTTGAGTTAACGCCTTCGCGGGCATCCGCATCCACCGCAGCGGCCTGATCGCGCGCCGCGCGGTACGTGGAGCGGACGAGAGGCTCGCGCGGATAGAAGAATTGCTGATGGAGCATGCATGGACGAGTTGACACTCGGTTTGATCGGCGCGGGTGCCGTGGTGGTGGGGGGCGTGGTCGTGTACAACGCGTGGCAGGGCGCGAAGGTGCGCCGCAAGATGCCGCGGCCAATGCCAGCCGACACCGCCGAGAGCTTTGCGCGCGACGAGCATCAGGAGCAGAGCCCGTTCATCGCGCCGGCCCGGCCGACCACGCGGCGCGAGCCGGGCGCGAGCGCCGAGACGGCGCACCCGAGCGCCGCTCGCGTCGAGCCGACGTTCGGCGCGGGCGTAGCGCCGCTCGATACACCGGCCGATATCCAGGCCGAGATGACGTCGCCCAACGGCTATCCGCCGGCGGATTCCATCGCCGGCAGCGAAGGCGAGCATGCGGCGGCGCCGGGCGCGGACGCAGAGCGGCCCGCGGCCGAAGCGCTCGCGACGCAACGGGCGCCCGGCGAGCAGCAGCGCGTCGAACCGATCCTGCCGGCTGCTACGACGATTTCTTCTGCACCGCCCGCGATCGTCGATCGACGCATCGACTGTATCGTGCCGATCCGGCTGAACGGCCCGGTAGCCGGCGACAAGGTGCTGCCGCTCGCGCAGCGCTTGCGTCGCGCGGGCAGCAAGCCGGTGCATATCGAAGGCAAGCCCGAAGGCGGCGGCGCATGGGAGCTGCTGCAGAACGGCACGCGCTATGAAGAACTGCGCGCCGCCGCTCAACTCGCCAACCGCAGCGGTGCGCTCAACGAACTCGAATTTTCCGAATTCGTGACCGGCGTGCAGCAGTTCGCCGACGCGCTCGACGCGGCGCCGGAATTCCCCGACATGCTCGAAACCGTCGCGATGGCGCGCGAGCTCGACGGCTTTGCCGCCCAGTGCGATGCGCAGTTGTCGATCAACGTGCTGTCGGACGGCGCGCCGTGGTCGGCCAACTACGTGCAGGCGGTCGCGTCCCAGGACGGTCTGCTGCTGTCGCGCGACGGCACGCGCTTCGTCAAGCTCGACGCGCGGCAAAGCCCAGTGTTCATGCTGCAGTTCGGCGACACCAACTTCTTGCGCGACGACCTCACATACAAAGGCGGCGAGATGATCACGCTTGTGCTCGACGTGCCGGTCGCCGACGAAGACATCCTGCCGTTCCGTCTGATGTGCGATTACGCGAAGTCGCTGGCCGAGCGCATCGGCGGACGCGTGGTCGACGACGGTCGCCGCCCGCTTCCGGAGAGCGCGCTGCTCGCGATCGAAAAACAGTTGATGACGCTGTACGCGAAGCTCGAACAGGCGGGTATTCCGGCGGGTTCTCCGGCAACGCGGCGCCTGTTCAGCCAGTAAGCCAATTGCAGCGTTCTACGCGTTTTGACGACGGCCGCACGATGTGCGGCCGTCGTCGTTTGCGGCTTGCGTTGCAGCACGGCGCGCCCCCATTCAGCGATGTAAAGGGGCACGCTTCCTGCGATAATCCGATGTCCGTCTTTGATCTCGAGAAGCTTCCGACAGCATGGCCCGATCCTCCGTCCCTACTTCCGCAACCAACGCTCCGGCTGAGCGGGCCGCGTGGTTGCGCGCGGAACTCGAACGCGCGAACTACGCGTACTACGTGCTAGATCAACCGGACCTGCCGGACGCCGAGTACGACAAGCTGTTCAAGGAGCTGGAGTGCATCGAGGCCGAGCATCCGGATCTGATCGTGCCGGATTCGCCGACGCAGCGCGTCGGCGGCGAGGCCGCGAGCGGTTTCGAGCCGGTCGTGCACGATCTGCCGATGCTGTCGTTGAACAACGGTTTCGCCGACGAAGACATCGTCGCTTTCGACAAGCGTATCGGCGACGCGCTCGGCAACAATGCGAGCGAGCCGCCGTTGCCGGTCGATTACGCGACCGAGCTGAAATTCGACGGCCTCGCGATCTCACTGCGCTACATCGACGGCGTGTTCGTGCAGGCATCCACGCGCGGCGACGGCACGACCGGCGAGAACGTCACCGAAAACGTTCGCACGATCCGCTCGATTCCACTGAAGCTGAAGGGCAAGCGCGTGCCCCGCGTGCTCGACGTGCGCGGCGAAGTGTTGATGTTCAAGCGCGATTTCGAGCGCCTGAACGAACGTCAGCGTGCCGCCGGGCAACGCGAATTCGCGAACCCGCGCAACGCGGCGGCGGGCAGCTTGCGCCAACTCGATTCGAAGATCACGGCACAGCGGCCGCTGTCGTTTTTCGCATATGGCATCGGCGTGCTCGAAGGCATCGAGATGCCGGCCACGCATAGCGAACTGCTCGACTGGTACAAACAGATGGGCTTGCCGGTCAATGGCGAGCGCGCGGTCGTGCGGGGCGCCGAAGGCCTGCTCGGATTTTTCCACGCGGTCGGCGAAAAGCGCGACAAGCTGCCATACGACATCGACGGCGTGGTCTACAAGGTCAACCGGCGCGACGAGCAGGATGCGCTCGGCTTCGTGTCGCGCGCGCCGCGCTTCGCGCTCGCGCACAAATTCCCCGCGCAGGAAGCGCTGACCAGGCTCGTCGCGATCGACGTGCAGGTCGGCCGCACCGGCGCGATCACGCCGGTCGCGCGGCTGGAACCGGTGTTCGTCGGCGGCGCGACGGTCACGAACGCGACCTTGCACAACGAGGACGAAGTGCGCCGCAAGGACATCCGCATCGGCGACACGGTGATCGTGCGGCGCGCCGGCGACGTGATTCCGGAAGTGGTCAGCGCGCTGCTCGACCGTCGTCCGGCCGATGCGCGCGAGTTCGTGATGCCGACGCAGTGCCCGGTGTGCGGCTCGTCGATCGAGCGGCTGCCCGACGAGGCGATCGCGCGCTGCACGGGCGGGCTCTTCTGTCCGGCGCAGCGCAAGCAGGCGTTGTGGCATTTCGCGCAGCGCCGCGCGCTCGATATCGACGGCCTCGGCGAGAAGATCATCGATCAACTGGTCGAACAGAATCTGGTGCGCACGCCGGCCGATCTGTTCAATCTTGGCTTCGCGACGCTCGCGGAACTCGACCGCTTCGCCGACAAGTCCGCGCAGAATCTGCTCGACTCGCTCGAAAAAGCCAAACACACGTCGCTCGCGCGCTTCATCTACGCGCTGGGGATTCGCCATGTTGGCGAGTCGACCGCGAAGGATCTCGCGAAGCACTTCGGCTCGCTCGATCCGATCATGGATGCGTCGCTGGAAGAACTGCTCGAAGTGAACGACGTGGGGCCGGTCGTCGCCGAATCGATTCACCAGTTCTTCGCCGAGGACCACAACCGCACGGTGATCGAGCAACTGCGCGCGCCGGGCAAAGTTGCGTGGCCCGAAGTGCCGCCCGCGCCGAAGGCGCCGCAGGGCGTGCTGGCCGGCCAGTCGGTCGTGCTGACCGGCACGCTGCCGAATCTGTCGCGTGAGGACGCGAAGGAAATGCTCGAGGCGGCCGGCGCCAAGGTGGCAGGGTCGGTATCGAAGAAAACCAGTTACGTGGTGGCCGGCGCCGACGCGGGCAGCAAACTCGCCAAGGCCGAGGAACTCGGCATCCCCGTGCTCGACGAAGATGGTATGCGCAAGCTCCTGGAGGGCCACTGATGATTCACGACATTCTGAAGATGGGCGATCCGCGCCTGCTGCGAATCGCCGAGCCGGTCGACCACTTCGACACGCCCGAACTTCACCGGCTCGTGAAAGACATGTTCGAGACCATGCACGACGCGAACGGCGCGGGTCTTGCCGCGCCGCAGATCGGTGTCGACCTGCAGGTGGTGATTTTCGGCTTCGGTTCGAACGAGCGCTATCCGGACGCGCCGCCGGTGCCGGAAACGGTGCTGATCAACCCGACCGTCACGCCGGTCTCGCAGGACATGGAAGAGAGCTGGGAGGGCTGCCTGTCGGTGCCGGGGCTGCGCGGCGTGGTGAGCCGGTTTTCGATGATCAGGTATCACGGCTTCGATCAGTTCGGCAATCCGATCGACCGGGTCGCCGAGGGCTTTCACGCGCGGGTCGTGCAGCACGAATGCGATCATCTGATCGGCAAGCTGTATCCGATGCGGATTACCGATTTCTCGAGGTTCGGCTTTACCGAGGTCCTGTTCCCGGATCTCGAACCGAATAGCGACGACTGACGCGGCCTCGACGCTGAACCGGCAGCGCGGCTGCCGCCAACAAAAAACCCACGCCTGAGTGCGTGGGTTTCTGGTTGTACCAATGCGCCTGCTTTCAGCAAGGAGGCTCGGTGGACGGAGTTCAGAATGACTCGTCTGCCGACAGATAGCGCCACTGTCCCGGCGGCAGCGCGCCGAGCATCACCTGACCGACGCGCACACGCTTGAGGCCCAGCACGTCGAGACCGACCAGTTCGCACATGCGGCGAATCTGACGCTTCTTGCCTTCGCGAAGCACGAAACGCAGTTGCTCGCCGTTCTGCCAGCTGACCTGGGCGGGCTTCAGCGCGACATCGTCGAGCGACAGGCCGTGGCACAGCAACGCGAGTTTTTCGGCCGGGAAGTGGCTTTCGACATCGACGGTGCGCTCGCCGTACGCGACGCGCACCAGATACTCCTTGTCGACCTCCGAATGACCGCCGATCAGTTGCTTCGCGATGCGGCCGTCTTGCGTCAGCACGAGCAGGCCGGTCGAATCGATGTCGAGACGCCCGGCCGGCGCGAGCTGGCGCAGATGCGACAACGAGAAGCCGATGCCCGAACGGTCGCCTTCCCAGCGATTCTCCGGCGTGACGAGCGTGATGGCCGGCTGATAGTCGTCCTCCGCCTGGCCCGAGACGAGCCCGACCGGCTTGTGAATGATCACGGTCACCTGGCTCGACTGAGCGGCTTCGGCGGCCGGGTCGATGTCGATGCGTTGATCCGGGAACACCTTGGCGCCGAGCGTATCGACGCGCTCGCCGTCGACCATGACCCAGCCTTTCTCGATCCATTCGTCGGCCTCGCGGCGCGAGCAAATGCCGAGCTTCGACATCAGCTTCGACAGACGCAGCATGCCTGGCGCGTCTTCGCGATCGCGGCGGGGCGGGCGGGCGGCGTCGACGGTCGTGTCGAGGGGCTGGGACGCTTTTGATGCTGAGGTTCGCGGCTTGGCCGCGCGGGCTGGACGGTCGTCGCCGAAGCGGCGGCTCGCGGCCGGCAACGTGTTGTCGAAGCTGCGCGCGGGACGGTCGCGACGCTCGGTGCGCTCGCCAGACTCGCGACGGGAGGGCGTCCATTCGCCGCTTGCACCGCGCTCACCGCGGTCCTCACGCGTGGCGCGCGCCGGACGCTCGGTACGTTCGCCGTAGCCGCCGCTTACCGGCTTCGCGAAGCTGCGCTCGCCGCGCTCGCCTTCGAAGCGGCGCGGGGCGCTGTCGCTGCGCGTGCCTCGATCGCCGCCGCGACGCTCCTGCGGCTCACCGCGATCGCTACCGAAGCGCGGACGCTCGGCGCTATCGCGCTCGCGGCGCACCGGACGATCGCCACGGGCGCCGCCTTCAGGCGGCCTGCCTGCGCCTGCGCGCGGGCCGCTGAACGGACGGCGTTCGCCGTCGTCGCGGCGCGGTGCGCGCTCACCAAAACTGCGAGGAGCGCGCTCGCCGCGCTCTGCATTACCTTCAAAACGACGTGGAGCCCGATCGCTACGTTCGCCGAATTCGCGCCGAGGTGCGCGTTCGCCACGTTCGCCGAATTCGCGCCGAGGTGCGCGTTCGCCGCGCTCTGCGCTGCCTTCGAAACGACGCGGTGCTCGTTCGCCACGTTCGCCGAATTCGCGCCGAGGTGTGTGTTCGCCGCGCTCTGCGCTGCCTTCGAAACGACGCGGAGCACGTTCTGCCCGCTCGCCGAACTCGCGTCGAGGCGCGCGTTCGCCACGCTCCGCGCTGCCTTCGAAACGACGCGGAGCACGTTCGGCCCGCTCGCCGAATTCGCGTCGAGGTGCGCGTTCGCCACGCTCCGGACTGCCTTCGAAATGACGCGGAGCCCGCTCGCCTCGCTCACCCGCACCTTCGAACCGGCGCGGCGCGCCCGTGGGAGCCGCGCCCCGTTCGCGCGCGAACGACCCTTCGGCACGCGGCGAGCGCGCACCCGAGCCAGCGGGCTTCGCACCAGCCGGCCGCTTCGCGCCGCCACCCTTCGATGCGGCGCCTTCGCGCGTCGCGCCGGCCTCGGCCTCAAATGGCTTCGGCCGCGCTGGACGGGTCGGCTTACGCGCCGACGCGCTGCCGGGGCGGACAGGGGTGCGTTCGGACGACGCCGGCCGCGGATGTTTCGCTGTTAATTTGGTTCGCATGAAATCTCACACTGCGATCGCGCGCAGCAGTTCGGTCTCGACCTGAATTTGCAGGCGGTTGTCCGACAGGCTGTTTCCTTCGAGCAGGAACACGTCCTCGACGCGTTCGCCGAGCGTATTGATCCGCGCCGAGGCGACGCCAACCCGATGCTCGGCCAGCACGCGCGCGATCGAATAAAGAAGGCCTGGCCGGTCGTTCGCCGACACGGACAGGATGTAGTATTGGCCGCGCTCGTCGGCCCGCAGGTCGACGCGCGGCGTAATGGGGAAGGTACGCGAGAGCCGCGACAGCCGGCCCTTCGACGGTCCCGGCAGCAAGGTGCCGTGGCCCGCGAGACGCGCGGTCAGTTGCTGTTCGACCAGATTGGCGATGTCGCGATAGTGCACGTCCTCTTCGGTGTGCGCGACCAGGAAGTTGTCGAGAGCGTAGCCGTGGCGCGTCGTGCTGACGCGCGCATCGAGCACCGACAGGCCGTTGCGGTCGAAATACGCGCAGATGCCAGCGAACAGATCGGGCTGGTCCTTCACGTAGACGAGCACCTGCAGCGCCTCGCCGATCGGCGAAGGCCGCGCGCGAACGAGCGGCGTCGGAGTTTCGACGTGGCGGTACAGCACGCGCGTCTGCCACGCGATGTCCGCCGCGTCGTGGCGCAGGAAGTAGCCGACGTCGAGCTTGTCCCACAGCGCCCGTTGCGCGCCTTCGGGCACGGTTTCCAGACGCAGCAGCGCGAGCGCTTCTTCCTTGCGCGACTTCAGTTCCGAATGCTCGTCCGGCTGAGCACCGCCTAGCACGGCGAGCGTGGTGCGGTAGAGGTCTTCGAGCAGCTTGCCTTTCCAGGTGTTCCAGACCTTCGGGCTGGTGCCGCGGATGTCGGCGACCGTCAGCAGATAGAGCGCGGTCAGACGGCGCTCGGTGCCGACCAGCTCGGCAAAGCGCTTGATGACTTCGGGGTCGCTCGTGTCCTGCTTCTGCGCGACCTGGCTCATCGTCAGATGCTGCTGCACGAGCCACACGACCAGCTCGCCGTCCTCGCCTTCGATGCCGTGCTGCCGGCAGAAGCGCCGCGCGTCGGCCATGCCCAGCGTGGAATGATCGCCGCCGCGGCCCTTCGCGATGTCATGAAACAGCGCGGCCACGTACAGCACCCACGGCCGGTCGAAATTCACGATCAACTGGCTGCAAAACGGGTATTCGTGCGCATGTTCGGCGACCGCGAAGCGGCGCAGATTGCGCAGCACCATGAGGATGTGCTGATCGACCGTGTACACGTGGTAAAGGTCGTGCTGCATCTGCCCGACGATGCGCCGGAAATTCAGCAGATAACGCCCGAGCACGCTCGTCTGGTTCATCAGGCGGAACGCGTGCGTGATGCCGGCCGGCTGCTTCAGGATTTCCATGAAGAGCCGGCGGTTTTCCGGATCGCGCCGCCAGTGCTGGTCCATCATGTCGCGGGCATTGTAGATTGCGCGCAGCGTGCGCGCCGACAATCCCTTCACACCGGGTGTGCGCTCGTAGAGCAGGAACGCTTCGAGGATCGCGTTCGGCTCGCGCTGGAATACGTCGTCGGACGCGATTTCAAGCATGCCCTGTTTTTCGACGAAGCGATCCGACAGCACGCGCGTGATGCCGCTCGTGCTCGGAAACAGCTGCGCCTCGATGTTCTGGATCAGGATCGTCGCGAGCTGCGTGACCGCTTTCGCGGCCCAATAGTAGCGGCGCATCAACTGCTCGCTCGCGCGCTTGGTCGCGGTCGGCTTGTAGCCGAAGCTTTCCGCGACCGGCGTCTGCAGGTCGAACACCAGGATGTCCTGGCGGCGCCCGGCGATCATGTGCAGCCGCGCGCGCAACGACTTCAGGAAGCCCTCGTTGTGCCGCAGCTCGCGCGCCTCGCGCTCGGTGATGAGCCCGCGCGCTTCAAGTTCGCGCCAACTGCTGCCGAAGCCGGCCGCCTGGGTGATCCACAGGATCAGCTGCAGGTCGCGCAGGCCGCCCGGGCTTTCCTTGATGTTCGGCTCGAGTGCATAGGGTGTGTCCTGAAACTTCGCATGACGCTGGCGCATTTCGAGCACCTTCGCCTGGAAGAACGCCTTCGGATCGAGCGCCGCGCGATAGCGTTGAGCGAAATCGTCGAACAGCGCGGCGCTGCCCGTGATGCGGCGCGCTTCCAGCAGCGACGTACGCACCGTGACGTCGTTGGCCGCTTCTTCGATGCATTGCGACACGCTGCGCACGCTGCTGCCAAGCTCCAGCCCGAGATCCCACGCGAGGCTGATGAAGCGCTCGATGCGCGCCTCCAGATGCTCGAGCCGCGCGTCGGGCAGCAGCACCAGGATGTCGATGTCGGAATGCGGCGCGAGCTCGCCGCGCCCATAGCCGCCGACCGCGACGAGCGCGAGCTCGTCGGGCAGCTCGCAGGTGTCCCAGGCGGCGCGCAACGAATGGTCGGTGGCGCGCGCGAGAGCAGCCATCAACGCGTCGACGTTGCTGGCCGTTCGGAAGCGTTCCAGCAACTGGGCTTTGGCCACTTTGTAGTCCGCCTTGAGCGACGAGGCATGGGAGGGGGCGACGGCTGGAACGCTACTCATTGGCGGGCGGAAGATCAGGTCGGAATCGGTCAGGCGGTGGCCGCGACCACGGGCGGACGCGCGGGCGTACCGGCCGACACGGTTAGCACGTCATAGCCGGTCTCGGTGACGAGCACGGTGTGCTCCCACTGCGCGGACAGACTGCGGTCCCTGGTCTTGACGGTCCACTGATCGGGCATCGTGCGGATGTCGCGGCGGCCGGCGTTGATCATCGGCTCGATCGTGAAGATCATGCCGGTCTGCAGTTCGAGCCCGGTGCCGGGGCGGCCGTAGTGCAGGATCTGCGGGTCTTCGTGGAACACGGTGCCGATGCCGTGGCCGCAATATTCGCGCACCACGCTGTAGCCGAGGCCTTCGGCGTGCTTCTGGATCGCATAGCCGATGTCGCCGAGATGCGCGCCGGGGCGGACCTGGTCGATGCCGAGCCACATGCACTCGAAGGTGGCCTGCACGAGGCGCTTCGCCATGATCGACCCTTCGCCGACGATGAACATGCGGCTCGTGTCGCCGAAGTAGCCGTCCTTGATGACGGTGACGTCGATGTTCAGCGCGTCGCCGTTCTTGAGCGCCTTGTCGCCCGGAATGCCGTGGCAGATCACGTCGTTGACCGAAATGCAGGTGGCTTTCGGATAGGGCGGATAGCCGGGCGGCTGGTAATTCAGCGGCGCGGGAACCGTGCCCTGGTCCTTCAGCATGTATTCGTGGCACAGTCGGTCGAGCTCGCCAGTGGTGACGCCGGCCTTGACGAACGGTGTGATGTAGTCGAGCACTTCGCTCGCAAGCCGGCAGGCGACGCGCATCTTCGCGATATCGTCTTCGTTCTTGATGGTGAGAGCCATGGTTTCCTCGGAAGCCTTGCTGGATAAGGCTTGCTGGGTGTTGCGGTGGCCTGGCGGAGGGCGTCTCCCGGGCACGGAATGCCGGTCGATCCTTAACGATCCCTCGCGCGTGGCGGAATCGAGCCATTTTACAGCAGTGGGGGCCGGGTCGTCGCGCTGGATCGGGCGGCAACGGGCAAAAAACGACCAGGATCTGCTCATTGACGCTCCAAAGGGACGCCAAGCCCGGCTTCGGTTCCGTGCCCAATGGGCATCGCCCGGCGGCGGTAGGGCCGGTTGAGTCGGCCCGTGGTCGCGTGCTATACTCTTTGGCTAAGTCGGTCCTAGTTCGCTTTTGGTCGCGCATTCGCAAATTTGCGCACGGTAGCTGGGCGGAACGGTTTCTCGCGGCACTCCGGTTGCTGGTGTCGCGAGTGAGAGAAAAGTAGTGTCAGGCAACCAATTCGCAAGCCGGCGCACCCAGGGTGTCGCCGCGTACCAGCCGAATTAGAGGCGGGCGCGGTCGATACGGCAGCCGGTTTAAGACCCAACCCTCGTGGAGAATTTCATGGCAGTTACGATGCGTCAAATGCTGGAAGCAGGCGTCCACTTCGGTCACCAGACCCGCTTCTGGAACCCGAAGATGGCCCCTTTCATTTTCGGTCATCGCAACAAGATTCACATCATCAACCTCGAAAAGACGCTGCCGATGTACAACGACGCGCTGAAGTACGCGCGTCAGCTGGCATCGAACCGCGGCACGATCCTGTTCGTCGGTACGAAGCGTCAATCGCGCGACACGATCGCTCAGGAAGCGCAGCGCGCTGGTATGCCGTTCGTCAACGCGCGCTGGCTCGGCGGTATGCTGACTAACTTCAAGACGCTGAAGGTGTCGATCAAGCGCCTGAAGGACATGGAAGCGGCGCTGGAAGCCGGTGAAACCGAGCGCATGAGCAAGAAGGAAGCGTTGCTGTTCGAGCGCGAAATGGCCAAGCTGCAGAAGTCGATCGGCGGCGTGAAGGACATGGGCGGCATTCCGGACGCTATCTTCGTGGTTGACGTCGGCTACCACAAGATTGCTGTTACCGAAGCGAACAAGCTCGGCATTCCGATCATCGCCGTGGTCGATACGAACCACTCGCCGGAAGGTGTGGACTACGTGATCCCGGGTAACGACGACGCCAGCAAGGCTGTCGCCCTGTACGCGGCTGGCGTGGCAGACGCGATCCTCGAGGGCCGTGCCAACACGGTCAACGAAGTGGTCCAGGCTGCACGTGGTGGCGACGGCGACGAGTTCGTCGAGGTCAACCCGGAAGCGTAAGGCTGCCCAGTGTCCGGCATAAAAGGGGGCTTTCTACAGGCCCCCTTTTTTTAAGCCGCGACGTCTGTAGCAGGTGTTGTAACAGGCATCTGGCAGAGTGCTTGAGGCGACGCGATGCGCGTCGCTCGCAAAAAATACGCGAAAACGCTGAAACGAATTCCTGCCGCTGGCATCGAAGTGCGGGCGGCGTGTGACAGACAGAACCCAAGGAGCAAATGATGGCGGCAATTACCGCAAGCATGGTTGCAGAACTGCGCGCGAAGACCGACGCGCCGATGATGGAATGCAAGAAGGCGCTGACGGAAGCCGACGGCGATCTGGCGCGCGCTGAAGAACTGCTGCGCGTGAAGCTCGGCAACAAGGCGAGCAAGGCGGCATCGCGCGTGACGGCTGAAGGTGTCGTCGCATCGTTCATCGGCGGCAACGCTGGTTCGCTCGTCGAACTGAACTGCGAAACCGACTTCGTCTCGAAGAACGACGACTTCCTCGCGTTCTCGAAGAAGATCGCCGAACTCGTCGCGACGCAAAACCCGGCTGACGTCGCCGCGCTGTCGGCACTGCCGCTCGACGGCCAGACCGTCGACGCAGTGCGTCTCGCACTGGTCGGCAAGATTGGCGAGAACCTGTCGATCCGCCGCTTTGTGCGCTTCGATACCGCCAACAAGCTGGCAGCGTACCTGCACGGCACGCGCATCGGCGTGCTGGTCGAGTACGCCGGCGCGGACGAGCAGGTCGGCAAGGACGTGGCGATGCACATCGCCGCAATGAAGCCGGTTTCGCTGTCGTCGGACGAGGTGCCGGCGGACCTGATCGCCAAGGAACGCAGCATCGCTGAACAGAAGGCCGCCGAATCGGGCAAGCCGGCTGAAATCGTCGCCAAGATGGTCGACGGCAGCGTGCAGAAGTACCTGAAGGAAGTGTCGCTGCTGAACCAGACGTTCGTGAAGAACGACAAGCAGACGATCGAGCAGATGCTGAAGGCGGCCAACTCGAGCGTGCAGAGGTTCGCACTGTTCGTGGTCGGCGAAGGCATCGAGAAGAAGCAGGACGACTTCGCTGCGGAAGTGGCCGCGCAAGTCGCTGCTGCAAAGCAACAATAAGCGTCACCCAAGCTTTACCGCCGTACCGTTGCACCCGCGGCGAGGCATGACCTCGCCGCGCTCGGCAGCACCGCAAGGCCGCGCACGGGTTGACCCTCGCTGCGCGGCCGTCGCTGGCGAACCCCGGGGTTCGTCAATTTGGCGGCGCTTGCCCGAATCAGCATTTCACCCCTACATTAGTCCCTTGTTGTTGCCCTGTTCTGCGCGATCTGGATACCCCTATGCCCACTGCCTATAAACGCGTCCTGCTCAAACTCTCCGGTGAAGCTCTGATGGGCGACGATGCCTTCGGCATCAATCGCGCGACCATCGAACGAATGGTGGCGGACGTGGCCGAAGTGGTCCGTCTCGGAACGCAACTGGCCGTGGTGATCGGCGGCGGCAATATTTTTCGCGGCGTCGCGGGTGGCGCGGCGGGTATGGACCGCGCAACGGCCGACTACATGGGTATGCTCGCCACGATGATGAACGCGCTGGCGCTGCAGGATGCGATGCGCCACGCCGGCATCGAAGCGCGCGTGCAATCGGCGCTGCGCATGGACCAGGTCGTCGAGCCGTACATCCGGCCCCGCGCGATCCGCCAGCTCGAGGAAGGCAAGGTCGTAATTTTCGCGGCCGGCACCGGCAACCCGTTCTTCACGACCGACACGGCTGCTGCCTTGCGCGGCTCGGAAATCGGCGCCGAAGTGGTGCTGAAGGCGACAAAGGTGGACGGCGTCTATTCCGCCGACCCGAAGAAGGACTCGAGCGCGACCCGTTACACCACGATCAGCTTCGACGAGGCGATCGGCCGCAATCTGCAGGTGATGGACGCGACGGCTTTCGCGCTGTGCCGCGACCAGAAGCTGCCGATCCGTGTGTTTTCGATCGTCAAACCCGGTGCGCTCAAGCGAATCGTGCAAGGTGAGGACGAGGGCACCCTCGTCCACGTGTAAACTTCGTTTACATTACATGGGCTTTGACGCGAGCCCGGGCCGCCGCATCGCGCGTGCCGGGCGGCTCGCACCGTTTTGAAGGTTCGGAGGTTTAAAAATGTCTTTGGCTGATATCAGGAAGGGCGCTGAACAAAAGATGCAGCGCTCCATCGACGCGTTCAAGAACGACCTGTCGAAGATCCGCACGGGCCGTGCGCACACGGGCCTGCTCGATCATATCCAGTGCGACTACTACGGCTCGCCGGTGCCGATTTCGCAGGTCGCGAACCTGACGCTCATCGACGCACGCACGATCGGCGTGCAGCCGTGGGAAAAGAAGATGGTCCAGGTCGTCGAAAAGGCGATCCGCGAGTCGGACCTCGGTCTGAACCCGGCCACGCACGGCGACGTGATCCGCGTACCGATGCCCGCGCTGACCGAAGAGCGTCGCCGCGAACTGACCAAGGTCGTGCGCAGCGAAGCCGAAACGGCCAAGGTGGCTGTGCGCAACCTGCGCCGCGATGCCAATGAGCAACTGAAGAAGCTCGTCAAGGACAAGGAAATCTCGGAAGACGACGAGCGTCGTGCCGGCGACGACGTCCAGAAGCTGACGGACAAGTTTGTCGCCGAAATCGACAAGCTCGTCACGACGAAAGAAGCCGAGATCATGACGGTCTGACGCCGTTCGGCTCAGCACTTCCAGATTTCCACTTCTTTATTGGCATTACTGTCCCGACGGCCATGACCTATACCAGCTCAACCGTGCGCGTACCTGAAGTCGCCGCGGTGCCGCGACATATCGCGATCATCATGGATGGCAACGGCCGTTGGGCCACTCAGCGGCGTCTGCCGCGCGTCGCAGGCCATACGCGCGGCGTCGACGCGGTGCGGGCGGCCGTCGAGGCGTGCGCGCGGCGGGGCGTCGAATATCTGACGCTGTTCGCGTTCAGCTCGGAGAACTGGCGCCGTCCGAACGAGGAGGTGTCGTTTCTGATGCGCCTCTTCGTCACCGCGCTCGAGCGCGAGATCGGCAAGTTGCATGCGAACGGTATCCGTTTGCGCGTGGTCGGCGATCTCGAGCGTTTCGATGACAAGATCCGCGATCTGATCAAGCGCGCGGAAACCAAGACCGCGCGCAATACTCGTCTCACGCTGACCATCGCAGCGAACTACGGCGGCCGCTGGGACATCATGCAGGCCACCCGCAAGCTCGTCGAGCAAGCGGCGGCGACGGGCAAGCCGGTCGAGGTCAACGAGGACGCGTTCGCCGAACATCTGTCGATGGCTTACGCGCCGGAGCCGGACCTGTTCATCCGCACCGGCGGCGAGCGCCGAGTCAGCAACTTCCTGTTGTGGCAGCTCGCCTACACCGAGTTCTATTTCACCGACACGTTCTGGCCAGATTTCGACGCCGACGCGCTCGGTCACGCCATCGCTTCGTACGCCGAGCGGGAACGCCGCTTCGGACGCACCAGCGCTCAGCTCGAGCCGCAATCGCAGAACGCCGATTCGCTTCCATGCTAAAGACCCGTGTCATCACGGCGATCGTGCTGCTGGCAGTGTTTCTGCCTGTCACGCTGTTCGCGCCGGTCGGCGCGTTCGGCGCGCTGATCGCTTTCATCGTCGTGTTCGCCGCGTGGGAATGGGCGCGTCTGCTGAAGGTCGGCGGCGCGGGGCCGGTACTGTACGCGCTCGTCGCGGCACTGGGGCTCGTCACCAGCACGCGCGTGGGCATCGGCGCCGAGCATGCGCGGCGGTTCTACCAGGCTGCGGCAATTTTTTGGGTGATCGCGGGGCCGTTCGTGCTGCTGCGTAAGCCCGTGCTCGCGCAGGGCGCGTGGCGCGCCTTTCTGTTTCTTGCTGGCATCGTCGGCTTCATCGCGTGCTGGCATGCTCTCGTCGCCGCGCGCGTGCAGGGTGTGCCGTTCGTGCTGTCGCTGCTGCTATTGGTATGGCTCGCCGATATCGGCGCATACTTCTCCGGGAAGGCGTTTGGCAAGCACAAGCTGGCACCCGCCATCAGTCCGGGTAAAACCTGGGAGGGTGCGATCGGCGGCTGGCTGCTGGTCATAATCGTCGCGGCGACGGCGATCTTTTTGCACGCGTTCGAGCCGACCCTGTATTCTGCGCTGCTGGCGCAACTGGGCGCGCTGCGCACGTTGCTCGCGCTGACCCTGCTGGTGGTTTTCAGCGTGGTCGGCGATCTGTTCGAATCGATGATGAAACGCCAGGCCGGCGTCAAAGACTCGAGCGGCCTGTTGCCGGGGCACGGCGGCGTGCTCGATCGCATCGACGCGTTGTTGCCGGTGCTGCCGCTCGCCATGCTGTTGCTCGGCTAGAGAAAGAGATATGCAAAAACGTCTGACATTGCTCGGTTCCACGGGCTCGATTGGAGACAGTACGCTCGACGTGGTCGCGCGCCATCCCGAGCGGTTTTCGATTTACGCGCTGAGCGCGCATCGCAACGGCGACAAGCTGATCGCGCAATGCCTGCGCTTCGCGCCCGAAGTCGCGGTGGTCGGCGACGCCAACACGGCCGCGAAGGTCGCCGCGAAGCTGCGCGAAGCGGGCAGCAAGACCGAGGTCACGTACGGGCCTCAGGCGCTCGTCGACGTCGCGAAGAGCGAGGATTGCGACACGGTGGTCGCGGCGATCGTCGGCGCGGCCGGTCTCGCGCCGAGCCTCGCCGCGGCGCGCTCCGGCAAACGCATTCTGCTCGCGAACAAGGAAGCGCTGGTGATGTCCGGCGCGGTCTTCATGGACGCGGTGCGGGACAACGGCGCGGTGCTGCTGCCGGTCGACAGCGAACACAACGCGATTTTCCAATGCCTGCCGCGCGAAGCATCGCTGCATGGCGGCGTTGCGAAGATCATCCTGACCGCGTCGGGCGGCCCGTTCCGCACGCGCGAGCCGGCCACGCTCGTCGACGTGACGCCTGACGAAGCCTGCAAGCATCCGAACTGGGTGATGGGCCGCAAGATCTCGGTCGACTCGGCCACGATGATGAACAAGGGCCTCGAAGTCATCGAGGCGCACTGGCTGTTCAACCTGCCCGGCGAACGCATCGACGTGCTGATCCATCCGCAAAGCGTGATCCATTCGCTGGTGTCGTACGCGGACGGCTCGGTGCTCGCGCAACTCGGCAATCCCGACATGCGCACGCCGATCGCACACGCGCTCGCGTTTCCGGATCGCGTCGATTCGGGCGTCGCGCAACTCGATCTCGCGGAGATTGCGTCGCTGTCGTTCGAAAAACCCGACTACGCGCGCTTCCCGTGCCTCGCGCTCGCCATGACGGCGCTGGCCGAAGGCGGCATCGCGAGCGCGGCGCTGAACGCCGCGAACGAAATCGCGGTGGAGGCGTTTCTCGCGCGCCGCATCGGCTTCATGGCGATTGCCGAGGTGGTCGACTCGGTGCTGGGCGCGTTGCCGAACCGCAGCGCTCACGCGCTCGACGACGTCATCGAAGCGGACGCCGCCGCGCGCCGCGCCGCGACCGAGTTGATCGCGCGTCTGCCCGACGGCGCCCGTCGCACGGAACGCGCCGTCCAGTGAGGCGCTTATGAACCTGCTGATCGAACTGCTCGCTTTCGCGGTTGCGATTGGCGTACTCGTGGTGGTCCACGAGTACGGGCATTACAGCGTCGCGCGTCTGTGCGGCGTGAAGGTGCTGCGTTTTTCGATCGGCTTCGGCAAGCCGCTCGTTCAGTGGGTCAGTCCGAAGACGGGCACCGAGTGGACGATTGCCGCGCTGCCGCTCGGCGGCTACGTGAAGATGCTCGACGAGCGCGAGACCGGCCCCGGTTCGATTCCCGACGCGGATCTGCCGCGCGCGTTCAACCGCCAGTCGGTGTGGCGGCGCTTTGCGATCGTCGCGGCCGGTCCGGTCGCCAATTTCCTGCTTGCGATCGTGCTGTTCGCGCTCGTGTTCGCGACTGGCGTGACCGAACCGGCTGCCGTGATCGCGACGCCCGCACCGAACACGCCGGCCGCGCTGGCGGGCTTCGAGGGCGGCGAGTCGATCGTCGGTGTGCGCACCGGCCATAGCGACGAGACCGAGCCGGTGCGGTCGTGGTCGGATCTGCGCTGGAAGCTGCTGGGCGCCGTGTTCGATCAGCAGCGCATCGTGCTCAGTGCAAAGGACGTGCACGGCACCTCCGATTTCCCGATGGACCTGCGCGGCATCGGTGAGAAGGACGTCGACGACGATCTGATGTCGCGCCTGGGCTTCGAGCCGGGCGGCGGCAAGCTGACGGTGGCGGGCGTGCAGGCGGGCAGCGCCGCGCAGAAGGCGGGCCTCGTCGCGGGTGACCGACTGCGCGCGATCAACGGCACGCCGACCGATAATGCCGCGGCCTTCATCGCTTATGTCAAATCGCACGCCGGCGTGCCGGTCACGCTGCGGGTGGAGCGCGGCGGCCGCGGCGGTCATGCGGCGGGCGCGCTCGAAGACATCACGATCGTGCCGCAACTGCAGCGCGATGCGGCGAGCGGGCAGCAGATCGGCCGCATCGGCGCGGAACTGGCGACCCAGGTGCCTTCGATCGACGTGCGCTACGGACCGCTCGAAAGCCTGCGCCTCGGCGCACGCCGCACGTGGGACCTCGCCGTGTACTCGGTGCGGATGTTCGGCCGGATGATCGTCGGCGAGGCATCGCTGAAGAACCTGTCCGGACCGGTGACGATTGCCGACTACGCGGGAAAGAGCGCACGTCTGGGTCCTTCCGCGTTTCTGTCGTTCCTGGCCCTTGTCAGCATTAGCCTCGGCGTGCTGAACCTGCTACCGATTCCGGTATTGGACGGGGGTCATCTGTTATATTATTTGGTTGAAGCTGTGACCGGTAAAGTTGTCTCCGATCGCTGGCAACTCGTTTTTCAGAGGGCGGGTCTTGCCTGCATCGTCGCGTTGTCGGCGATTGCGCTGTTCAACGATCTTGCTCGTTTAATCCATTTTTAAAGTGTCCGGCGGCGTTCACGAGGGCGGCCCGCCAGGCCTGATGCAGCTATACACACTGGGGAAGCACGTTGTTCAAACCTCATCGCTTTGGTCCAAAGACGGTTATAGCCGCGGCGTTCGCCGCGCATGGGCTGGTTGCTCACGCAACGACGCCCTTCGTGGTGCAAGACATTCGCATTGAGGGATTGCAACGCGTCGAACCGGGCACCGTGTTCGCGTACCTGCCCATCAAGCAAGGCGATACCTTTTCCGACGACAAGGCGTCCGAAGCGATTCGCGCGCTGTACGCGACGGGCTTCTTCAACGACGTCAAGATCGCGACCGAAGGCAGCGTGGTCATCGTGCAGGTGCAGGAGCGTCCGGCCATCGGCACGATCGACTTCGCCGGCATCCACGAGTTCGACAAGGACAACCTGATCAAGGCGCTGCGCGCGGTCGGGCTGTCGCAAGGCCGTTACTACGACAAGGCGCTCGTCGAAAAGGCCGAGCAGGAACTGAAACGCCAGTATCTGACGCGCGGCTACTACGCGGCCGAGGTCACCACGACGATCACGCCGATCGACCGCAACCGCGTCGGCATCCTGTTCTCGGTGGCCGAAGGTCCGAGCGCGAAGATCCGCCAGATCAATTTCATCGGCAACAAGACGTTCAGCACCGGTACGCTGCGCGACGAAATGCAGCTGTCCACGCCGAACTGGTTCTCGTGGTACACGAAGAACGACCTGTACGCGAAAGACAAGCTCACTGGCGACCTCGAGAACGTCCGCTCGTACTACCTGAACCGCGGCTACCTTGAGTTCAGCATCGAATCGACCCAGGTGTCGATTTCGCCGGACAAGAAGGACATGTACCTGACGGTCACGCTGCATGAAGGCCAGCCGTACACGATTTCGAACATCCGCCTTGCCGGCAATCTGCTCGACCGCGAAGCGGAGCTGAAGAAGCTGGTCAAGATCAAGCCGGGCGACCGCTTCTCGGCCGAAAAGCTGCAGGCCACCACGAAGGCGATCGTCGACAAGCTCGGCGAGTACGGTTATGCGTTCGCGACCGTCAACGCGCAACCGCAGATCGACCAGAACAACCATACGGTCGACCTGACGCTGCAGGTCGATCCGAGCCGCCGGGTGTACGTGCGCCGCATCAACGTGGTCGGCAACACGCGTACGCGCGACGAAGTGGTGCGCCGCGAAATGCGCCAGCTCGAAAGCTCGTGGTTCGATTCGAACCGCCTCGCGCTGTCGAAGGACCGTATCAACCGTCTCGGCTACTTCACCGATGTTGACGTGACCACGGTGCCGGTCGAAGGCACGCCCGACCAGGTCGACATCGACGTGAAGGTCGCCGAAAAGCCGACCGGCGCGATCACGCTTGGCGCGGGCTTCTCATCGACGGACAAGGTGGTGCTGTCGGCGGGTATCTCGCAGGACAACGTATTCGGCTCCGGCACGAGCCTCTCGGTGAACATCAATACCGCGAAGACGTACCGTACGCTGACGGTCACGCAGGTCGACCCGTACTTCACGGTGGACGGCATCAAGCGGATCACCGACGTCTACTACCGCACGTACCAGCCGCTGTACTACTCGACCGATTCGAGCTTCAAGATCGTCACGATGGGCGGTGACCTGAAGTTCGGCATTCCGTTCTCCGAAGTCGACACGGTGTACTTCGGCGCGGGCTTCGAACAGAACCAACTGGACGTCGATGCAAACACGCCGGCTTCATATAAGCAATACGTGACTGACTTCGGCCGGGTTTCGAACAACGTGCCGCTTACGGTTGGCTGGTCGCGTGACGCGCGCGATAGCGCGCTCGTGCCTAGCCGCGGCTACTTCGCGCAGGCGAACGCAGAATATGGGACGCCGATCGGCGGCACCCAGTACTACAAGGCCGACATCAACGCGCAGTACTATTACTCGTTTGCGCGCGGCTTCGTGCTGGGCTTCAACTTCCAGGGCGGCTATGGTAACGGCCTTGGCGGCAAGCCTTATCCTATCTTCAAGAACTACTACGCGGGCGGTATCGGTTCGGTCCGCGGTTATGAGCCGAGTTCACTGGGTCCGCGCGACAAAACGACCGGCGACCCGATCGGCGGCTCGAAGCTGCTGGTGGGCAATATCGAGTTGACGTTCCCGCTGCCAGGCACCGGCTATGACCGTACGCTGCGTGTGTTCACGTTCCTGGACGCTGGTAATGTCTGGGCGGACGCGAGCACGGCAGCGACGTCGACTGGCGCGAACGGCCTGCGTTACGGCTACGGTGTGGGTCTCGCGTGGATCTCGCCGATCGGCCCGCTCAAGCTGAGCCTTGGCTTCCCGCTCACGAAGCACACTGGCGACCAGTACCAGAAGTTCCAGTTCCAGATCGGGACGGCGTTCTGATCTGGCGGCGGGTGCTCCCGACGGCCGGCTGCGGCGGCCGGCCCGGCCAAACTACAGTATCGAGAGGATGACTTTGCTAACCGGTATGTTTTCGAAACGTGTAGCGTGCGCATTGGCGCTGGCAATGACCCTCGGGGTCGGCATGGCGCACGCGCAGGAGGCGAGGATCGCCGCGGTGAATTCCGACCGCATCCTGCGCGAATCGGCGGCGGCGAAAGCCGCGCAGCTGAAGCTCGAGGCCGAATTCGCGAAGCGGGACAAGGATCTTGCCGACATGGCGCAAAAGCTCAAGTCGATGTCCGATGCACTCGACAAGAATGGCGCGACAATGTCGGCGACCGATCGCGCGCAGAAGCAGCGCGACCTGTCGCAGCTCGACTCGGACTTCCAGCGCAAGCAGCGTGAGTTCCGCGAAGACCTGAACCAGCGGCGCAACGAGGAACTCGCGGCGGTGCTCGATCGCGCCAACAAGGTCATCAAGCAGATCGCCGAAACGCAACACTACGATCTGATCGTGCAGGAAGCGGTGTACGTGAGTCCGCGCATCGATATCACCGACCAGGTGCTGAAGGCGCTGGCGGCATCGGGCAATTAAGGGCGCGCATGGTCGCCCGGCGCGCGCCCTCGCAATGATTGAACAGGCTAGAGACAGGATAGGCATGGCATTTTCGCTCGAGGACATCGTCCAGCGGTTCGGCGGTGAGGTAGTCGGTAACGGGGCGCAGCGCGTGAGCAGTCTTGCGCCGCTCGACCAGGCAGGCCCGGACCAGTTGGCGTTCCTCGCCAATCCGAAGTATCTGTCGCAGGTCGAAACGACCCGCGCCGGCGCGGTGCTGATCAATGCCGGCGACCTCGCGAAGCTCGCCTCGCGCGAAGCTCGAAACTTCATCGTCACGCCGAATCCCTACGCTTACTTTGCGCGCATCGCGCAAACCTTCATCGACCTCGCCTCGCCGAAGGCGTTGCCAGGCGTGCATCCAAGCGCGACCATCGATCCTTCCGCGCAGGTCGCCGCGAGCGCGGTGATCGGCCCGCGCGTCACCGTGGAAGCGGGCGCGGTGATCGGCGAGCACGCGCGGCTGGACGCCAACGTCGTAATCGGCCACGGCACGCGCGTCGGTGCGAACTCGCATCTGTATCCGAACGTGATCGTGTACCACGGCTGCAAGCTGGGCGAGCGCGTGATCGTGCACGCCGGCGCGGTGATCGGCTCGGACGGCTTCGGCTTTGCGCCCGATTTCGTCGGCGAGGGCGACGCACGCACCGGCCGCTGGGTCAAGATTCCGCAGGTCGGCGGTGTGTCGATCGCGAGCGACGTCGAAATCGGCGCGAACACCACGATCGACCGCGGCGCGATGGCCGACACGATCATCGAGGAGTGCGTGAAGATCGACAATCTCGTACAGATCGGCCATAACTGCAAGGTCGGCGCGTACACGGTGATCGCGGGCTGCGCGGGTATCGCGGGCAGCACGACGATCGGCCGTCATTGCATGATCGGCGGCGCGGTCGGCATCGCCGGACACGTGACGCTTGCCGATCACGTGATCGTCACCGCGAAGTCGGGCGTGTCGAAGTCGCTGCTGAAGCCAGGCATGTACACGAGTGCGTTCCCGGCCGTGAACCACGCGGACTGGAACAAAAGCGCCGCGCTGCTGCGCAATATCGACAAGCTTCGCGATCGCATCAAGGCCCTGGAGAACGTCACGGCCGACAAGGCCGGCACCAATGCCACTGACGGCGCCGCAGGTCAACCCGCAGGCAACAAGAGCTGACAGTTATCCCGGCGGCCCACAGGCACCGCGTAAAATAGCGGGCGAGCATCATGAAGCAAAGCCGGTGGCCGTGACCGGGTGGCACGGCCACCGGTCATCAGAGGCGCCGGTCGCGCGCGTTTTCAACCCACCTGCACCAGCATCCGCAGTCATCATCGCGCAGTCAATGCGTGAGCAGAAACACCATGAGCACCGAAAAAATCAATCTCGACATTCATAAGATTCTCACGCTGCTGCCGCATCGTTATCCGATCCTGCTGGTCGACCGGGTGCTCGAACTCGAACCGCACAAGAGCATCAAAGCGTTGAAGAACGTGTCGATCAATGAGCCGTATTTCCAGGGGCATTTCCCGACGCGGCCGGTGATGCCAGGCGTGCTGATCCTCGAAGCGCTCGCGCAGACCGCGGCGCTGCTGACGTTCTCGGAAGAGCCGAGCGATCCGTCGAACACGCTGTATCTGTTCGTCGGCATCGACAACGCGCGCTTCAAGCGCGTGGTGGAGCCGGGCGATCAGTTGATGCTGAACTGCACGTTCGAGCGTCACATGCGTGGCATCTGGAAGTTCAAGGCGCGCGCCGAAGTGGATGGTGTTGTCGCGGCGGAAGCCGATCTGATGTGCGCGGTGCGCCACACGGACAAAGACGCGTAAAGCCGGCGTCCGGGCAGGTCGCGGCGCGGCACGGCACGCGCGCGGTGGGCCCGGCGGCAAGTCCATCCAGACAACGCAACAGAATGAGAAGCGAGGACGCATGAGCAGGATCCATCCCACTGCGATCATCGAAGCGGGCGCGCAGCTCGACGAAGCCGTCGAAGTCGGGCCCTATGCCGTGATCGGCGCACACGTGACGATCGGTGCGCGCAGCACGGTCGGCTCGCACAGCGTGATCGAAGGCTATACCACGCTCGGTGAAGACAACCGCATCGGCCATTACGCATCGGTCGGCGGCCGTCCGCAGGACATGAAGTACCGGGACGAGCCGACCCGGCTCGTGATCGGCAACCGCAACACGATCCGCGAGTTCACGACGATCCACACCGGCACGGTGCAGGACGCGGGCGTCACCACGCTCGGCGACGACAACTGGATCATGGCCTACGTGCACATCGGTCACGACTGCCACGTCGGCAGCAACGTGGTCCTGTCGAGCAACGCGCAGATGGCCGGCCATGTGACGATCGGCGACTACGCGATCATCGGCGGCATGTCGGGCGTGCATCAGTTCGTGCGCATCGGTGCGCATTCGATGCTCGGCGGCGCGTCGGCGCTCGTGCAGGACGTGCCGCCCTACGTGATCGCCGCGGGCAACAAGGCCGAGCCGCACGGCATCAACGTCGAAGGGCTGCGCCGCCGCGGCTTCTCGGCCGACGCGATCTCGGTGCTGCGCACCGCGTATCGCGTGCTGTACAAGAACGGCCTGTCGCTCGAAGAAGCGAAGGTGCAATTGAAGGAACTGGGTTCGGCCGGCGGTGACGGCGACGCGCCGGTGCAGACGCTGCTCGCGTTCGTCGAAGCGTCGCAGCGCGGCATCATCCGCTGACCGATGACGTTGCCACTGAATCCGCTGCGTGTCGCGATGGTGGCCGGCGAGCCGTCCGGGGACTTGCTCGCCGCATCGCTGCTCGACGGTCTCGCCAGCCGGTTGCCGGCCGCCACGCAATACTATGGCATCGGCGGTCCGCGCATGATCGCCGCGGGCTTCGACGCCCACTGGCCGATGGAAAAGCTGACGGTGCGCGGCTATGTCGAAGCGCTGCGGCACATTCCTGAAATCCTCGGCATCCGCAACGAGCTGAAGCGTCAGCTGCTCGCCGAGCCGCCGTCGGTGTTCGTCGGCGTCGACGCACCCGATTTCAATTTCGGGCTCGAGCACGCTTTGCGCGACGCCGGCATTCCAACCGTACACTTCGTTTGCCCGTCCATCTGGGCGTGGCGCGGCGGGCGCATCAAGAAGATCGCCAAGGCGGTTGACCACATGCTGTGCGTGTTCCCGTTCGAAACCGCGCTGCTCGAAAAGGCGGGTGTCGCGGCGTCGTACGTCGGGCATCCGCTGGCCGACCAGATCCCGTTCGAACCCGACACACCCGGCGCGCGCCGCGCGCTCGGTCTCGCGGAAAGCGGACCGGTGATCGCGGTGCTGCCGGGCAGCCGGCGTTCCGAGATCGAGCTGATCGGCCCGACGTTCTTCGCCGCGATGGAGATGATGCAGCACCAGGAGCCCGGCGTGCGCTTCGTGATGCCGGCCGCGACGCGCGCGTTGCGCACGTTGCTGCAGCCGCTCGTCGATGCGCATCCGGGTCTCGCGCTGACCATCACCGAAGGCCAGTCGCAACTCGCGATGACCGCCGCCGACGCGATCCTCGTGAAGAGCGGCACCGTCACGCTCGAAGCCGCGCTGCTGAAAAAGCCGATGGTGATTTCGTACAAGGTGCCCTGGCTGACCGGCCAGATCATGCGTCGCCAGGGGTATCTGCCGTACGTTGGCCTGCCGAACATCCTGGCCGGGCGTTTCGTGGTGCCGGAGATCCTGCAGCACTTCGCGACGCCGCAGGCGCTCGCCGAGGCGACGCTGAAACAGTTGCGCGACGAAGCGAACCGGCGCACGCTGACGGAAATCTTCACGGAGATGCATCACGTGCTGAAGCAGAACACCGCGCAGCGGGCGGCCGAAGTCGTGGCGAGCGTCGTCGAGCAGCGGGCGGGGCGGCCATGACCGCCGCGCGCGCGTCTCTGCGCAAGACCGCGGCCGCCGTTCGGGTGGTTGCGCAGGGCGGCCTGAACTTCGAGAGCGTCGACGACATCGTCTGCGGCGTCGACGAAGCCGGGCGCGGGCCGCTGGCCGGTCCGGTCGTCGCGGCGGCGGTGATTTTCAATCCGGCCAAACCGATGATCCGCGGCCTCGACGATTCCAAAGTGCTGAGCGCACTCAAGCGTGAAGCGCTGTACGACAAGATCGTCGAGCGTGCGCTCGCGTACTGCATCGCGTCGGCGACGGTCGAGGAAATCGATTCGCTGAACATCCTGCACGCCACCATGCTCGCGATGAAGCGCGCGGTCGAGGGCCTGTCGGTCGTGCCGACGCTCGTGAAGGTCGACGGCAACCGTTGCCCGACGCTCAGCATCCGCAGCGAGGCGGTGATCGGCGGCGACGCGTTGGTGAAAAGTATTTCGGCGGCGTCGATTCTTGCAAAGGTCGCGCGCGACCGCATGCTGGTCGAACTGCACCAGACGTATCCGATGTACGGCTTCGACGCGCACGCCGGTTACGGCACGCCGCAGCATCTCGCGGCGCTGCGCGAGCATGGGCCGTGCGAGCATCATCGGCGGTCGTTTGGGCCGGTGCGCGAAGCGCATCTGCGGTTCGGCACAGGCGTGCCGTTACCGGCGGCAGACGCCGTCATCGTGGCCGACGCGCTGCTCGACGACGATGCGTTCGGCGAAGCCGGCCTCGCGTGAGCGACCCGTAAGCGCGGCTCAGGCGCGCTCCGCGCTCGCGTGCCGTTGATTGCCGCTGATTCCTTTTCCCTTCTCACCGCCTTCGCTGCCTGTGAAAGCCATCACCTCGCGGGACAATCCGCTCTACAAGCGCCTGAAGGCACTGGCCGGCTCAACGCATCAACAGCGCCGCAGCGGCCATGCGCTACTCGAGGGCTTCCATCTCGCGAGTGCGTATCTCGACGTCGCCGGTCAGCCGGAGCTATGCGTCGTCACCGACGGTGCGCTGCGTCACGACGAAGCGCGGGCAATCGTGTCGCGCATCGACGAGCATCGGCTCGTGACGCTGCCGGATGCGCTGTTCGGGCAGTTGTCGAATGTCGTGCATGGGGTCGGGATTGTGCTGCTCGTCGACAAGCTCGATGCGCCGTTGCCCGAACGCGTCGAGCAAAACTGTCTAGTGCTCGACGGCGTGCAGGACGCGGGCAACGTCGGCTCGATTCTGCGCAGCGCGGCGGCCGCGGGTATCGGGCACGTGTTCTGCGCGCCGGGCACCGCATACGCGTGGTCGTCGAAGGTGCTGCGCTCGGGGATGGGAGCGCATTTCCTGTTGCAGATTCATGAGGATGTCGAAACGGATGCGCTGATCGAGCGCCTCGCGGTGCCGATCGTGATCACCGATTCGCACGGCGCCGAAGCGATCTATGACAGCGACCTGAACAAGTCGCTCGCGTGGGTGTTCGGCAACGAAGGGGCGGGCGTGTCGCAGGCGTGGCGCGATGCCGTGTCGTTGCGCGTGACGATCCCGCAGCCGGGCGGGATGGAGTCGCTGAACGTGGCGGCCGCGGCGGCGGTCTGCGTGTTCGAGCAATGCCGGCAGCAGCGCGGGTGCCAAAACTAGACGCGGCTGGCGTCGCCGGGTCCTCGATCAGGCAACGCTATGCTTGCCCGGCTGACCGTCAATACGACGACCGATCCAGTTTGATCTCCTGCAGGATCGTGGTCGCGATCTCCTCGATCGACTTGTGCGTCGACGATAGCCACTTGATCCCCTCGCGCCGCATCATCGCTTCCGCTTCGTTGATCTCGTAGCGGCAGTTTTCCAGCGCCGCATACTTGCTGCCCGGCCGCCGCTCGTTGCGGATTTCCGACAACCGCTGCGGATCGATCGACAACCCGAACATCTTCTGCCGATGCTCGAGCAGCGGCGTCGGCAGCTTGCCGCGTTCGAAATCTTCGGGAATCAGTGGATAGTTCGCCGCTTTCACGCCGTACTGCATCGCCAGATAAAGGCTCGTCGGCGTCTTGCCGCTGCGCGACAC
Source organism: Paraburkholderia sp. WC7.3g (assembly GCF_050436345.1). Classification (NCBI taxonomy): domain Bacteria; kingdom Pseudomonadati; phylum Pseudomonadota; class Betaproteobacteria; order Burkholderiales; family Burkholderiaceae; genus Paraburkholderia; species Paraburkholderia sp. WC7.3g. Next base: position 2,717,567 of record NZ_JBNDMA010000002.1, on the reverse strand, counting down.
GCCGACGAGAATCACGTCGGCGTCTGCGAGATTGCGGTTCGATTGGCCGTCGTCGTGCGCGAGCGAGAAATTGATCGCCTCGATCCGGTTCTTGTACTCCTCGGTGTCAGCGTTCTGGTGGCCGCGGCCCATCGCGTGGCTCGACTTCAGTTCCAGTTCCTGCTCGAGCGGCTCGACGAAGGTCTGGAACATGTCGAGTACGAGCGCGTTCGAATCCTTGACGATCTGATTCGACGAGCTATCGACCAGCGTGGTGAATACGATCGGACGACGGCCGTCCTGCACGACCGCTTCGTTGATCTTTTCGAGCGTCGCATAGGCCTTCTCGGTCGAGTCGACGAAAGGCACGCGGACCAGGCGGAATTTCTGGTCGAACTGGGAGAGGATCGAATGCGCGAAGGTTTCGGCAGTAATCCCGGTACCGTCTGAGACGATGAATACGGTGGGCGGCATCAGTGGGGCTGTGAACGTGAAAGGCAAATGAGCCGGAAAGCGCGAGCGCGACAACGCGCTCGAATCAAACCGCGCGGCGGCGGGCGTCACGCTGGCGTCCGCGCGGGCGGTCTCGCAAAAAGCCCGCTGGCTCGGTCGGGGCGCGATTCGAGGCGCATTTCTCGACCGACTGCCACATTTCAGGAGTCGGCACGGTAGAATAGCGGCAACCTGTTGGATAAGCAATTGCAGGCGATTGGCCGCTAACTTGCCGCGAACGGTCGTTCAACGTCACGCTACCTAATGGCAACATGCGTTGAACGCAACAGATCGAGCGGTAAGTCCGTTCAACCGCGTTCTTTGGCGCGTCCGCCTCGTGCTCCACGGCCGGCGCGCCATGCAACGCATCTCCGCTGTCCAGACGATTGCTTATCTAACAGGTTGCGCAAGACACGGGGTCGAGCTTCCTACGGGCTGCCCGTGTTCAAGCCCACTTGCACAGCCGTGAATTTCTTTCACACTTAGGGGCTTGTATGACTAACGCAGTTACCGTCGCAAAGGACAAGGCGTATGTAGTTCCGTTCGAGCAGTTGCGGATGACCGACGTGGAAATCGTCGGCGGCAAGAACGCGTCGCTGGGCGAGATGATCAGCCAGCTCGCCGAAGCCGGCGTGCGCGTGCCGACCGGCTTCGCGACCACCGCGCTCGCGTTCCGTGACTTCCTGCAGCACAACGATCTGACCGAACGCATCGCCAAACGTCTCGAGACGCTCGACGTCGACGACGTGAAGGCGCTCGCCGAAGCGGGCAAGGAGATCCGTCAATGGATCGTCGACGCGCCGCTGCAGCCGCAGCTCGAGGCTGACATTCGCGCGGGGTTCGACACGCTGCAAAAGAGCTCGCCCGAAGAGCTGTCGTTTGCCGTGCGTTCATCCGCGACCGCGGAAGACTTGCCGGACGCATCGTTCGCCGGTCAGCAGGAAAGCTACCTGAACGTGGTCGGCATCGACGACGTGCTCGATCGCATGAAGCACGTGTTCGCGTCGCTGTACAACGACCGCGCGATCTCCTATCGCGTCCACAAGGGCTTCACGCATGCTGAAGTCGCGTTGTCCGCGGGCGTGCAGCGCATGGTGCGCTCCGATGTCGGCGCCGCGGGCGTGATGTTCACGCTCGATACCGAATCCGGTTTCAAGGATGCTGTCTTCATCACGTCGAGCTATGGCCTCGGCGAGACCGTCGTGCAGGGCGCGGTGAATCCGGACGAGTTCTACGTCTTCAAGACCACGCTCGCGCAGGGCAAGTACCCGATCATCCGCCGCTCGATCGGCTCGAAGCTGATCAAGATGGAGTTCACGAAGCCGGGCGAGCCGGGCCGCGTGAAGACCATCGACGTCGCGCACGAGCAGCGCAACCGCTTCTCGATCACCGACGAAGACGTGATCGAGCTTGCGAAGTACGCGGTCATCATCGAGAAGCACTACCAGCGTCCGATGGACATCGAGTGGGGCAAGGACGGCCGCGACGGCAAGATCTTCATCCTGCAGGCGCGTCCCGAGACCGTGAAGAGCCAGGGCGGCGGCAAGGCCGAGCAGCGCTTCAAGCTGAAGGGTCAGTCGAACGTGCTGGCAACGGGCCGCGCGATCGGTCAGAAGATCGGCGCGGGTCCGGTGCGGGTGATCCACGATCCGTCGGAGATGGACCGTGTGCAGCCGGGCGACGTGCTCGTCGCGGACATGACCGACCCGAACTGGGAGCCGGTCATGAAGCGTGCGTCGGCGATCGTCACGAACCGTGGCGGCCGCACCTGCCACGCGGCGATCATCGCGCGCGAGCTGGGCGTACCGGCCGTGGTCGGCTGCGGCGACGCGACCGACATGCTGAAGGACGGCGCGCTCGTCACCGTGTCGTGCGCTGAAGGCGACGAAGGCAAGATCTACGACGGCCTGCTCGAAACCGAAATCACCGAAGTGCAGCGCGGCGAACTGCCGCCGATTCCGGTGAAGATCATGATGAACGTCGGCAATCCGCAACTCGCGTTCGACTTCTCGCAACTGCCGAACGCGGGTGTCGGTCTCGCGCGTCTCGAGTTCATCATCAACAACAACATCGGCGTGCACCCGAAGGCGATCCTCGAGTACCCGAACGTCGATCAGGACCTGAAGAAGGCGGTCGAAAGCGTCGCGCGCGGTCACGCGTCGCCGCGCGCGTTCTACGTCGACAAGCTGACTGAAGGCATCGCGACGATCGCGGCCGCGTTTTATCCGAAGCCCGTCATCGTGCGGATGTCGGACTTCAAGTCGAATGAGTACAAGAAGCTGATCGGCGGTTCGCGCTACGAGCCGGACGAGGAAAACCCGATGCTGGGCTTCCGCGGCGCGTCGCGCTATATCGCGGAAGACTTCGCCGAGGCGTTCCAGATGGAATGCGTCGCGCTGAAGAAGGTGCGCGAAGAGATGGGCCTGGACAACGTCGAGATCATGGTGCCGTTCGTGCGTACGCTGAAGCAGGCGGCGCGCGTGGTCGAATTGCTCGGCAAGTTCGGCCTGAAGCGCGGCGAGAAGGGCCTGCGTCTGATCATGATGTGCGAAGTGCCGACGAACGCGATCCTCGCGGAAGAGTTCCTGCAGTATTTCGACGGATTCTCGATCGGCTCGAACGACCTGACGCAGCTCACGCTCGGCCTCGACCGCGACTCGGGCATGGAACTGCTCGCGGTCGATTTCGACGAGCGTGATCCAGCGGTCAAGTTCCTGCTCAAGCGCGCGATCGAAACCTGTCTGCGTCTGGACAAGTACGTCGGTATCTGCGGCCAGGGGCCGTCTGATCATCCGGACTTCGCGCAATGGCTGACGGACCAAGGCATCAAGTCGATTTCGCTGAACCCGGACACGATCATCGATACGTGGCAACAGTTGGCGAAGTCGAAGCAGTAACTCGTGAGCTGCCGCATGCCGCTTCGCCCGCGGCATTCGGCATGCGTCAAAGGCACGCCCGCTTCGTGCTATAAACACCCCGGTAGATCCGGGGTGTTTTGCTTTGTGGAGGTCGACGTGGCGCCTGGTGGACTGTTCTGGTGGATCGGAGCGGGTGTGCTTGTCGTGCTGGAGTTGATGAGCGGCACCTTCTATCTGTTGATGATCGCGTTCGGCTTGATTGCGGCCGCGCTTGCACGGATCGCCGGCGCTGGGACCGATCTGCAGTTCGTGGTGGCGGCGCTGGTCGCGCTCGCGGCAGTCGTGATGCTCAGACGCTCGCGCTTTGGCCGCCGCAAGCGCGAGCAGGCGTCGCGCAATCCGGACGTCAATCTGGATATCGGGCAGACGCTGAACGTGCCGGCCTGGCAGGGGCGCAAAGCACGCGCGACCTATCGTGGCGCGGCATGGGACGTCGAGCTGGCCGCGGGCGAACCGGAAGACGCGCAGGTCTACGAGATCAGGGAATTGCGCGGCAGTTGCCTCGTTGTCGTCGCGAGCCGGCAACCGAAGGCGCGCGCGAGCGCGACCTGACGATCTGCGCGCGGCCGTTCGGTGCGGCGTTCGCCACACGCGCTCATCGACATCTTTCACAAAGCAAAGCACCAGCGCCTAAGCGGAAAACGCAGGCCCGACCAACCTGCGCACAACTATTCGAATCAGAATCGGAGGGTAGCAAAATGGATTCAACCATCGTCGGGGCAGTGCTGTTGATCGTCGTGATCGTGCTCGCGTCGCAGACCATCAAGATCGTGCCGCAGCAGCATGCGTGGGTGCTCGAGCGCTTCGGCCGCTATCACGCGACACTGACGCCGGGTCTGAGCTTCGCGTTTCCGTTCGTCGACCGGGTCGCATACAAGCATGTGCTGAAGGAAATTCCGCTCGAGGTGCCGAGCCAGGTCTGTATCACGCGCGACAACACGCAGCTTCAGGTCGACGGCGTGCTGTACTTTCAGGTCACCGATCCGATGAAGGCGTCGTATGGATCGAGCAACTTCGTGTTCGCGATCACGCAGCTGTCGCAGACCACGCTGCGCTCGGTCATCGGCAAACTGGAACTCGACCGGACCTTCGAAGAGCGCGATTTCATCAATCACAGCATCGTGTCGGCGCTCGACGAAGCGGCCGCGAACTGGGGCGTCAAAGTGCTGCGCTACGAGATCAAGGACCTGACGCCGCCAAAGGAGATCCTTCACGCGATGCAGGCGCAGATCACCGCCGAGCGCGAGAAGCGCGCGCTGATCGCAGCATCGGAAGGGCGCAAGCAGGAGCAGATCAATATCGCGTCGGGCGGCCGCGAGGCGGCGATCCAGAAGTCGGAGGGCGAGCGTCAGGCGGCGATCAACCAGGCACAAGGGCAGGCCGCGGCGATTCTGGCCGTGGCCGAGGCGAACGCGCAAGCGATCCAGAAAATCGCGGCGGCGATCCAGCTGAACGGCGGCATGGACGCGGTGAATCTGAAGGTGGCCGAACAGTACGTGAACGCGTTCTCGAACCTGGCGAAGCAGGGCACGACACTGATCGTGCCGGGCGACATGTCGAACATGAGTTCGATGATAGCGTCGGCGCTGACCATCGTGAACAAGGGCAAGGCGGCAGCGGAGCCGCCGCGCAGTGACTTGCGTTGACGAATTGAGCAATGAGCGCGCAATGAATGCGCAATGAGAGCGCGACGTAAAAGCAAATGGCCCGCACATCGATGTGCGGGCCATTGTTGCGTGAGCCGGAAACGAATCGCGCTTAGGTCGGCGAGCGCATCAAGCGCGCCTTCTCGCGTTCCCAGTCGCGCTTCTTCTCGGTCTCGCGCTTGTCGTGCATCTTCTTGCCCTTAGCGAGGCCGATCTCGCATTTGACGCGACCGTTCTTGTAGTGAAAATTCAGCGGCACCAGCGTGTAGCCGCGCTGCTCGACCTTGCCGATCAGCTTGCTGATTTCCTCGCTATGCAGCAGCAACTTGCGCGTGCGCACCGGGTCGGGATGGATGTGCGTCGACGCTTCGGGCAGCGGGCTGATGTGCGTGCCGATCAGGAACAGCTCGCCGTTGCGGATCACCACGTAGCCTTCCTTGATCTGGCCGCGCCCTGCGCGCAACGCCTTGACCTCCCATCCTTCGAGCACGAGTCCTGCCTCATAGCGTTCCTCGACCGAATAGTCGTAGAAGGCTTTTCTGTTGTCGATAATGCTCATGAATGGAAAGTGCCCAACTCGTTTAAAATCACCATTTTAGCAAAGCGGGGCAAGGAAAGCCCGCGGCGCTCGTCCACCCTTGCCACGCGCTGTTCAATTTATGGCAGATGTCCAGAAAACCGTGTTGATTCGCCATTCGGCGGAGCAGATGTTCGATCTCGTCACCGACGTCGACGACTACCCCAACTTCCTGCCATGGTGCGGGGGCATCGAAATTCGTCATCGGGACGACACCAGCATGGAGGCGAAGATCGATATCAACTTCAAGGGCATCAGGCAGCATTTCGCCACGCGTAACTCGATGGAGCGGCCCACGCGCATCGACATGGAATTCGCCGACGGTCCGTTTCGCAAGTTCACCGGGTTCTGGCGCTTCACGCCGCTGCGCGCCGATGCGTGCAAGATCGAATTCGCGCTGCACTACGAGTTCACCAGCATCCTGCTCGAGAAGATCATCGGGCCAGTGTTCAATCACATCGCCAATACCTTCGTCGAATCCTTTGTGAAGCGCGCCAATCAGCGCTATGGTCAGGCATGAGCGCGCGGCTATCGGTTGAGGTCTGCTATGCGCTCGCCGGTGAGCAGGCGCTGATTCCGGTCGAGTTGCCCGCGGGCGCGACGCTGCAACAGGCGATCGACGCGAGCGGGATTCTGCGGCGTTTTCCGTCGATCGATCTGAACACGCAGAAGGTGGGCGTGTTCGGCAAGCTCAAGCCGCTCGATGCGGTGCTGGCCGACCATGATCGCGTCGAGATTTACCGCCCGCTGCTGGTTGATCCGAAAGTGTCGCGCCAACGCCGCGTCGAAAAGACGCGCAAGGCGGGGTCGATCGAGGGGCGGCGCTGGCTCAACAAGGATTCGCGGTAGGCGAGGATTGCGGTTGCGGTTTTGCTCTGCGCTCGCCGCCAGTTTCCGAACTCGTCACTCACATCAAGGCGTCGACGTCCGCGCCTTATCCTCCATCCGCTCAATGCGCGCCGCGCCCGACGAATCGTCGTCCGAATGCCGGCGCACCGACCACCAGACCCCCGCGACCAGCAGCAGGATCGCCGCCAGTTCGAGCGGTCGCGGCAGGCGCTCGTCATAAATGAACGCGTAGAGCAGCGCGAACAGCGTCTCGAACACGATCATCTGGCCGGACAGCGTGAGCGGCAGCCGTTTTGCCGCGGCATTCCACAGGCCGTTGCCGAGCCACGACGCGCCGATCGCGAGCACCAGGTTCAGCAGCCAGAACGTGTGCCAGCGCGCGTCGGCCAGTTCGCCCAGCGGGCCGCCCGACGGCAGTACCGCGACCACGAGCCACAACGCGCCGCCGAGCGCGCCCGTCACGACGCCCCATAGCACCGACCACTCGTTGCCGCTGAAATGCCTCTGACGCTGCAGGTAGCGGGCGTTCTCGACCGCGAACCAGGTCCAGCAGATCAGCGCGCCGACCGCGCAGGCCATGCCGAGCAGGCGCGTCGCGACGCTCACCGGCGTCGCGCCGGCCACCGTCAACACATCGATATTGATGCAGACGATGCCCGCCATCACCGTCGCCAGTGGCCATGCGAGGCGCGCGAGCGGTACCGCGCCGTGATCGCGCCGGCCCGCCAGCGTCACCGTGACCGGCAGCACGCCGACGATCAGCGAGGCCGGCGCGATCCCGATCAGGTGCACGGCGGCCGTCAGCAGCAGGTAATAGACGATATTGCCGGCGAGCGCGAGCTTCACGAGCGCGATCAGATCCTCGCGGGTCAGCCGTTTGGCGAGCGAGCCCGCGATCGGCAGCGCCGCGGCGAGCGACACGACGCCGTACATCGAGTAGCGGCCGGCGACGAGCAGCAGCGGGGAGAAGTCGGGCAGCACCCGCGGCACCAGAAACACCATGCCCCACAAGGCTCCGGCCATGACCCCGTATACGACACCGCGCTGCATCGACTGCCCCTGCTGGAAAACTGGAATGGTCGGGAGAGTAGCGGCTTTGCGCGCGGGGCGTCTTGTTCGATCCTGCATTCGGGCCGATCCATCAGGGGCAGCGCCGCGGATGGCCGCCGGCTCTTCCCCGATTTCGCCGCCGAACGCGCAAACGAAAACCGATCGAACGAGACGCGAACGGGCAAGCGAAATCGGCGCCTGCCGGATCGGTAAAAAATCGTCTGAAATTCGCTAAGCTGCTGTTCGCACAGTGAAAACCGGGGTGGTATCGCGTATAATTCGCTTTTGCGCCTATAGGATTTGCCATGCGTCTGATCCCAACAGCACTCACGTTCGATGACGTGCTCCTCGTCCCGGCCTTCTCCGATGTTCTGCCGCGCGACACCAGCCTCAAGACCCGGCTGACCCGCAACATTTCCGTCAACATGCCGCTCGTGTCCGCCGCGATGGATACGGTCACCGAAGCACGTCTGGCAATCGCCATGGCGCAAATGGGCGGTGTCGGCATCATCCACAAGAACCTCACGCCGGCCGAGCAGGCGCGCGAAGTCGCGAAGGTCAAGCGTTTCGAGTCGGGCGTCGTGCGCGATCCGATCACGGTGCCGCCGCAAATGAAAGTGCGCGACGTGATCGCGCTGTCGCACCAGCATGGCATTTCCGGCTTCCCGGTGCTCGAGGGCTCCCAGCTCGTCGGCATCGTGACGAACCGCGACCTGCGCTTCGAAGAGCGTCTGGACGAGCCGGTGCGCAACATCATGACGCCGCGCGAGCGCCTCGTCACCGTCAAGGAAGGCACGCCGCTCGCCGAAGCGAAGGCGCTGATGCACAGCCACCGCCTCGAGCGCGTGCTGGTCGTCAACGACGCGTTCGAACTGCGCGGCCTGATGACCGTCAAGGACATCACCAAGCAGACCGAGCACCCGGACGCGTGCAAGGACGAGCACGGCAAGCTGCGCGCGGGCGCGGCGGTCGGCGTCGGGGCGGACAACGAAGAGCGCGTCGAGCTGCTCGTGCAGGCGGGCGTCGACGTGATCGTCGTCGATACCGCGCATGGCCACAGCAAGGGCGTGCTCGAGCGCGTCCAGTGGGTCAAGCAGAATTTTCCGCACGTCGAGGTGATCGGCGGCAACATCGCGACCGCCGCGGCTGCCAGGGCGCTCGTCGAATATGGCGCGGACGGCGTCAAGGTCGGTATCGGCCCAGGCTCGATCTGCACCACGCGGATCGTCGCGGGCGTCGGCGTGCCGCAGGTCACCGCGATCTCCAACGTATCCGAAGCGCTGAAGGGCACCGGCGTGCCGGTCATCGCCGACGGCGGCGTGCGCTTCTCGGGCGACGTCAGCAAGGCGCTCGCGGCCGGTGCGAGCGCCGTGATGATGGGCAGCATGTTCGCCGGTACCGAAGAGTCGCCGGGCGAAGTGTTCCTGTACCAGGGCCGCCAGTACAAGTCGTACCGCGGCATGGGCTCGGTCGGCGCGATGAAGGACGGCGCGGCGGACCGCTACTTCCAGGACAACTCGGCGAACATCGACAAGCTCGTGCCGGAAGGCATCGAAGGTCGCGTCGCGTACAAAGGCTCGGTCAACGCGATCCTGTTCCAGCTGATCGGCGGCGTGCGCGCGAGCATGGGCTACTGCGGCTGCCGCACCATCGCCGAAATGAACGAGAAGGCCGAGTTCGTGCAGATCACCGGTGCGGGCCTGCGCGAGTCGCACGTGCATGACGTGCAAATCACCAAGGAAGCTCCTAACTACCACGTGGACTAAACGCCCATGAAGCCACTGCTGCGCGTTGTACTGATCCTCGATGCGTTGTTGCTGCTGGCGTTCGGCCTGCTGTTCGTGCTGACGCCGTGGACTTCGCTGTACGACGCGTTGCAACTGGTGCCAACGGAGCCGATGCTAGTCGGCCAGGCGTTCGGCGTCGCGCTGATCGGGCTCGCCTGGCTCGCGGTGCACGCGTCGTTCGACGGGGCGATGACTTCGACGGTCGCGAAGGTCGTCGGTCATGTGCACTGGCTCGCCGGCGTGCTGATGCTGGTCTGGCTGCTGGGGCTGCATACGCCGTCGCTGACCGGCTTCGGGCAGATGGTGGCGGTGTTGGCCGGTGTCGTGCTGGTGGTGATCGGGCTCGGCGGCGTGCGACTGTCGGGTGCGGTGCGGCGGCGCGAGAAGGGGATCGTGGTCAAGTCCTCGTCGAGCAAGGCCGATAAGCGGGCTGCGAAAGAAGCTGAAAGGGATGCCGCACGGCAGCGTGAGCTCGAACGCGACAACGCGCGCGAGCCACGTGTCACGGCGGGCTTTCCGGTCTATCACGCCGAGCCGGTGCCAGAGCCCGTCGTGCCGGCCACGCGGCCGCATAATCCGGCTGCCGCGGCTTCCGTTGCCGCCACCACGCCGCTTCATCCGGCCGCGAGCGAGCCGGGCCCGAGCGAGTCCGAACGCGCCGCGCGCGACACCAGCAACGACGTGCCCGGCGCACCCCGCCCGCCGTTTCATGGCTGACGCGCCGCGCGCCACGCCGTTTGTCGAAGCTACCGGGCTTCGTTCTCGCGCATCGCAGGCGGCAAGCTCCGCGGTCGGCCGCGCCCTTGTGTTTCATCCTGAGGTTTGCTGTTCGCGCCGCGCCGAGACCGTCGCCGTGTGGACCGCTTTGAATTCGACGCCGCGCCTCGTGCGCGGCATTCCGTATCCGCTCACTTCTGATTCCGTCCGCAGCCATGCATGACAAGATCCTGATTCTCGACTTCGGTTCACAAGTCACCCAACTGATTGCCCGTCGCGTTCGCGAAGCCAACGTGTATTCGGAAATCCATCCGTACGACGTCGACGCGTCGTTCATCCGCGACTTTGCGCCGAAGGGCGTGATTCTGTCGGGCGGCCCGAGTTCGGTCACCGAGGAAGACGCGCCGCGCGTGCCGCAAGCCGTGTTCGAACTCGGCGTGCCGGTGCTCGGCATCTGCTATGGCATGCAGGCGATGGCGCAGCAGCTCGGCGGCAAGGTCGACATCGGTCATCTGCGCGAATTCGGCTACGCCGAGGTGCGCGCGCGCAACCATACGAGCCTGCTCGAAGGCATCAGCGACTTCACCACGTCCGAAGGACACGGCATGCTGAAGGTGTGGATGAGCCACGGCGACAAGGTGCTGGAAATGCCGCCGGGCTTCGCGCTGATGGCATCGACGGAATCGTGCCCGATCGCCGCGATGGCCGACGAACAGCGCCGCTTCTACGGCCTGCAATGGCATCCTGAAGTCACACATACGGTACAGGGCCGCGCGATGCTCGAGCGCTTCGTGCTGCAGATCTGCGGCGCGAAGGCCGATTGGGAAATGGGCCACTACATCGACGAAGCGGTCGCGAAGATTCGCGAGCGGGTCGGCAACGAGCACGTCATTCTGGGCCTGTCGGGCGGCGTGGATTCGTCGGTGGCGGCGGCGCTGCTGCATCGCGCGATCGGCGATCAGCTGACCTGCGTGTTCGTCGATCATGGCCTGCTGCGCCTGAACGAAGCCGAGCAGGTGATGGCGCTGTTCGCCGATCACCTTGGCGTGAAAGTGATTCACGTCGACGCTAGCGAAGCATTCCTGGGCAAGCTCGCTGGCGTGACCGATCCGGAAGCGAAGCGCAAGATCATCGGCGCGGAATTCGTCGAGGTGTTTCAGGCGGAAGCCGGCAAGCTGACCGACGCGAAGTGGCTTGCACAAGGCACGATCTATCCGGACGTGATCGAATCGGCGGGCAAGGGCAAGAAGGCCGCGCAAACCATCAAGAGCCACCACAACGTGGGTGGTCTGCCGGAGACGCTGAACCTGAAGCTGCTCGAGCCGCTGCGCGAGCTGTTCAAGGACGAAGTTCGCGAGCTTGGCGTGAAGCTCGGTCTGCCGCACTCGATGGTGTATCGCCATCCGTTCCCGGGTCCGGGTTTGGGCGTGCGGATCCTCGGCGAAGTGAAGCGCGATTTCGCGGACCTGCTGCGCCGCGCGGACGCGATTTTCATCGAGACGCTGCGCAACACGATCGACAAGGAAACCGGCAAATCCTGGTACGACCTGACGAGCCAGGCGTTCGCGGTGTTCCTGCCGGTGAAGAGCGTCGGCGTGATGGGCGACGGGCGCACCTACGAGTACGTCGTCGCGCTGCGCGCGGTGCAGACGCTCGACTTCATGACCGCGCATTGGGCGCATCTGCCGCATGAACTGCTCGGGCATGTGTCGAACCGGATCATCAACGAAGTACGCGGGATCAACCGGGTCGTCTATGACATTTCGGGGAAGCCGCCTGCGACAATCGAGTGGGAGTAATTTAACTGCTCCCGAGTCGCTCCGGCAGTACCGAATTTCTGGCTTACGACCTGGCTCACGCCAGGTCGTAAGCAAAGTCGTCGGACTCGAACACTTTCCCAGCGTCGGAATGGCGCTGTCGTCGGCGATGTGTCGTGGCGAGGACAGGGATACCAGTGTATCCCGGCGCATCACGTCCTCGCACCGCCACCAGGTCAAAATCCGAAGACCCGCAGCGCGTTGTTGCCGCTGATCGCATCGCATTGCTCCTTCGGCAAACGGGCGGTGTTGGCGAACGCGCCGCGAATGTCGTACACCTGATGCGGCCAGTCCGTGCCGAACATCACGCGATCCGCGCCGACCACCGACACCAGAAACTCGAGCGACGCCGGGCTATACGTGATGCAGTCGTAGTAGATATGGCGCAGATAGTCGATCGGCTTGCGCTTCATCTTGCGACGCTGCGGGATCTCGACCTCGTTGCCTTTTTCGAAGCGGCCGGCGAGATAAGGCAACGCGCCGCCCGCATGCGACGCGATGATCTTCAGATTCGGATACTGATCGAAGAAGCCTTCGAAGATCATCCATCTGGCGGATACGCATGTCGAAATCGAAGTGGCCTTTTTGCGGAATCACGACCGGCGTGTTGCCGCGAAACACTTCCTGCTGGCCGTCGGGGCGCGTCTGGATGTTGTACGCATCGCCGCGCTGCCGCAGCAACTCGAGCCATTTGGGCGTGAAGACGTGCGTATGAACATCAATAACAGGCATGCGGGATCTCCGAAAGAATGAGTCGTCGAATGAAGGCGTGGCGTGCGCCTTCAGTGTTGGCCGATCGATTCGATCTCCGTATCGATGCGAATCGCGGTGCGGGTGAGGTGAAAACGGAGCGGGCTACTGCGCGGCGAATTCGTTCATCGGCGCCGTGCGATGCTTCAGCATGAACGCGCCGATCAGGCCCAGCGCGAAGAACACCGCGCAGAAATGCGCGGGCATCATGTTGTTGCCGCTCACGTGCAGCAGCCACGTGAGCACCATCGGCGAGAAGCCGCCGAAGACAGCCGCGCCGATGTTGTACGAGATCGCGAGGCCGGTCGAGCGGACTTCGGTCGGGAACAGGCCGGCGAGCGCGGTCGGAATCGGCGCGTTCGAGGCGCTGATCGGCAGCGCGAAGCCGAGCTCGACCGTCATGATCGACGCGAACGACGGCGCGTTGACGATCCAGTGGTAAGCGGGGTATAGCACGACGAGAAACAGCGCGAGTGCGACGCGAATCATGCGTTCGCCGCCGATGTGATCCGCCAGATGACCGAACAGCGGGATCGTCACCACGCGCAGCAGCACGCTCGCGAGCAGCACGGAAAATGGCAGCGTCACGGGCATATACAGGTTTTGCACCGCGTAAATCGGCAGATACGTGATGATCACGTAGGCCATCACGTTGAGCGCGGCGGACAGCGCAGTCGCGACGAACAATTCGCGCGGATAGTGCGTGACGACCTGCGAGAACCGCACCTTTACGCGCGGGCCCAGCTTCTGGAACGCCTCGGTTTCGGGCAGATTGCGGCGGATATAGAAGCCGACCGGGCCGATCAGCAGACCCGTCAGGAACGGAATTCGCCATGCCCACGACTGCAGCGCCTCATGCGTGAACAGATGCGTGAGCGCGCTGCCCATGGCGACCGCGAGCAACGCGCCCAACGCCTGCGCGAACATCTGCCAGCTGCCATACAGATTGCGGCGCGCTTTGGGCGCGTATTCGATCAACATCGCGGTCGCGGTGGCGAATTCGCCGCCGGCCGAAATGCCTTGCAGCAGACGCGCACAGCACGATCGCCGGCGCGATCAGGCCGATCTGCTGGAAGCCGGGGGTGAGCGCGATCATCGCGGCGGCGACCGTCATCATCGCGATGACGAGCGTGAGGCCGGCCTTGCGACCTTTGCGATCCGCGTACATGCCCAGCAGAATTCCGCCGAGCGGCCGCACGACGAAGCCCGCGCCGAACGTCGCGGTGGTGAGCATCAGCGCGGCATACTCGCTGTCGCTGGGGAAGAACTGCTTCGCGATGGTGATCGACAGAAACCCGAACACCACGAAGTCGTACCACTCGAGCACATTGCCGAGCGTCGACGCCATTGCGCCGACCCAGCGTTTGCGCGAATCGATTGCTGTCACGACTGTCTCCTGTCGTTTTTTGAACGGCTGCGCGCTGCGTAGGAAGGCAATGTAGGGTACTGTCCGAATGAAAACAATCGAACAAAATCAATGGCCCCATAAAGTGACTTTATGATTCGGCTTTCATGACCCCAACCATCAAGCAATTGCGCGCGTTCGCGCTCGTCTGCCGCTTCGGCGTGCTGACGCGCGCGGCCGACGAGATGTTCGTCACACAGCCTGCGGTCAGCGTATTGATCCGGCAAATGGAGGAGGCGCTCGGCCTGCGTCTGTTCGACCGTACGTCGCGCTCACTGCGGCCGACCGCGGCAGCGCATGAAATCCTGCCGACCGTCGAGCGGATGCTGCGCGATCTCGAGTCGATCCAGTCGAGCGTTAAGGAACTGGCCGGACGCGAGCGCGGTCACCTGCGCTTTGCGGCGACGCCGTCGATCGCGGCGGCGATCGTGCCGAAGCTACTCGCCGAATATCGCGCGCTGTACCCGAACATCGAGGTCTCGGTCGACGACGCCGCGCCCGATCGCCTGACCGCGTCGACGCTGACGGGCGACGTCGAGTTCGGCATCGGCACGATCAGCGACCGGCCCGACGGCATCACGCTGCAATGTCTCGCGCGCGACAATCTGTGCGCGATCTGCCGCAAGGATTCGGTGCTGGCGAAAAAGCGGCGCGTGAGCTGGAAAGATGCGCTGCAGTATCCGTGGATCGGCACTAGGGCGACGAGCGGCATCCGCAAGCTGATCGACGAAACACTGTTCACGCTCGGCATGCGCAAGGCGGTGGAGTACGAGGTGTCCTACATGACGACCGGGCTTTCGATGGTGCAGGCCGGTCTCGGCATCGCGATTTTTCCGGGCATGCTTCTCGGCTCCTTTCCGCATCGCGATCTGGTCGCGCGCAGGCTCGAGGCGCCGCTGATCACGCGCGACGTGAACCTGATCCGGCGCGCCGAGCATTCGCTGTCGCCGGCGGCCGAGTCGTTTATCGAACTCTGGTACAAACGCATCGGCAAGCCGGCCGACCTGTAGCGCGCTGTCGTGACGCGCGGCCTGTCGTACTGTATGAACGTACAGTATCATGGCTGCAATGGGCCGCCTGTGCGGCGGTGTGCAGATAGGCAGAAAAATCAGCGAGGGAACGAGGCGCGATGCCTGAACAACTGTGGTTGCCCGGGCTCGAGGCGCCGCCAACGCCCACCGACGGGCTCTTCTTCGCGGTCTATCCGGATGCCAACACCGCGGCTGGTATCGCCAAGTTCGCGCAGCAGCTGTGTGAGCACGCATGCGTCCGCAGCGGCGGGCGCAACGGCGTGCGCAGCAAGCCGATTGCGGCGAACCGCTTGCACGTGACGCTGAGGCATCTCGGCAATTTCGCGGGCGGCTTGCCGGCCGATGTGGTCGAGGCGGCGAAACGGGCGGCCGCGGCGGTCAGCATGGCGCCGTTTACGGTCGAATTCGACGCGGTCGCCAGCTTCGCGAAAAGGCCGCGGGTCGGGCCGGCGGTGCTGGTCGGCGAACACGGCGTACGCGGACTGCAGGCGCTTCATGATGCGCTCGAAGTGCGGCTCCGAGACGACGGCATCGAGCCTGACGAACGTTTTACGCCGCACCTGACGCTGGCCTACGGGATGCCGTGGATCGAGCGCCGTGCGGCCGAGCCGGCGTGCTGGAATGTGCGCGAGTTCGCACTGATGCACAGCCTGCTGGGACGAACCAGACATATCGTTCTCGCGCGGTGGCCGTTGGTGGGGCAGAGCTGAAGGGCATGGAGCGCGTCGGCCACGCCGGTGTCAACGCGCGCGTGGTACGACTTGTGACCTACTCTAAGTCCACGCCGAAGCACCGTCAAATGCTGCCTGGCCGGCAAATCGGTGGTTTCATGCCGCCAGGTGAGCGCTGAGCGCCGCGGCGCTCCTGATAGAATGCTCGGGCCGCAACGTAGTGGATTGCAGATGAAATTGCTTGATGCGCTTGTCGAACAGCGTATTGCCGCCGCCGCCGCGCGCGGAGAGTTCGACGACTTGCCGGGTGCAGGCGCGCCGCTGCGCCTCGACGACGATGCGCTGGTGCCGGAAGAAGTGCGCGTTGCCAACCGGATTCTGAAAAACGCGGGCTTCGTGCCGCCCGCCGTCGAGCAGCTTCGCGCGTTGCGCGACCTGCAAACGGAGCTGAATGCCGTGAGCGATCAGGCGACCCGTTGCCGTCTCCAGGCGCACATGCTGGCGCTCGACATGGCGCTCGAATCGCTGCGCGGCGGCCCGATGGTGCTGCCGCGCGAATATTGCCGCCGCATCGCCGAACGTCTGTCGGAGCGCGTCGGCAATGTCGATGTGACCGGCGCAGGTTCGCAGTGAACGAGCCGCTCGTGCGTGCCACTTCAATCGGCTTTCTGGCGCAGGCCGGCGACGACGAGAAGTCCGGCAGTGCAGGCATCGGCGCGGTCTGCCCGCTGGCGGCGGATCACCCTTCGGCCGGTCCCGCAGTTCCTTCCGAAAATCCCGGACCCTCTACCATTTCCGAACGCGACCTCCACTTCATGGCGCTCGCTCAGGCCGTCGCCGAACAAGGACGCGCAGCCGGCGAAGTGCCGGTCGGCGCGGTACTCGTGCGCGGCGACGAAGTCATCGCCACGGGCTTCAATCATCCGATCGGCGCGCACGATCCATCCGCGCATGCCGAAATGGTCGCACTGCGCGCCGCCGCGCAATCGCTCGAAAACTACCGTCTGCCGGGCTGCGAACTCTATGTGACGCTGGAGCCATGCCTGATGTGCGCCGGCGCGATCATGCACGCGCGCATCGCACGTGTCGTGTTCGGCGCGCGCGATCCGAAAACCGGCGCGTGCGGCAGCGTCGTCGATGCGTTCGCGAATCCTCAGCTGAACCATCACACGACGGTCAGCGGCGGCGTCCTCGAAGCCGAATGCAGCGCGGCGCTCAGGTCGTTTTTCGCCGAACGGCGCCGCGCGAGTCGCGAAGCGCGCGCGGCAGCGCGCGGCGTGGCGGCTGAAACGACCACTGGCACTGTCGATAACACCGCCACATCCGCTGACAGCGAACCGCCCCCCACCACCACACCGCTCTAAAACAACCACGCCCAACGGGTCTCGCCATGACCGCTCATCGCACCATCGAACTGATTGCGCCGTCCGGCTATCCGCATGATCCGGAGGCGCTGCATCGCGCGTTGCATCGGCTGCGTGCGCAGGGGCATCGCGTCCACGGCGAGGAGGCCGCGAAGCGTCGCTACCAGCGCTTCGCCGGCACCGACGGCGAGCGCGCGGCCGATCTGAACCGGCTCGCCGATCCATCTCGCGAGCTGCCCGATGTCGTGCTGGTCGTGCGCGGCGGCTACGGCGCCGTGCGGATCCTGCATGGTCTCGACTACGAAGGGCTGCGGCGGCGGCTCGCCGATCAGCCGGTCGCGCTGGTCGGTCACAGCGACTTCACCGCGATCCAATTGGCGCTGCTCGCGCGCGCCAGCGTGAAGACCTTCGGCGGCCCGATGCTGATCAGCGATTTCGGCGCCGAGGAGCTCAGCGAATTCACGATGCAGCATTTCTGGTCGGCGCTGACGCAGCCAACCATCACCGTCGCGAGCAACACGCCGCAAGCGCAGAGCGTCGACGTAACGGGCACGCTGTGGGGCGGCAACCTGGCGGTGGTGGCGTCGCTGGTCGGCACGCCGTACATGCCGCAGGTGCAGGGCGGCATCCTGTTCGTCGAGGACGTCAACGAGCAGCCGTTCCGAATCGAGCGGATGATCTATCAGCTGCATCTGGCCGGCATCCTCGCGCAGCAGAAGGCGCTCGTGCTCGGTGATTTCTCGGGCGGCAAGCCTTACGACTACGACAACGGCTACGACCTGCACGCGATGATCGAGCAGGTGCGCTCGCTGATCGCCATTCCGGTCGTGACGGGGCTGCAGTTCGGGCACGTTCACAACATGCTGACGCTGCCGGTCGGCGCGGACGCGCATCTGGTCGCGGACGCGTATGGTTTCAGGCTGACCGCGTCGGGTTATCCGAGCCTCGGCTGAAGCCGGGTGGGCGGCCAGAGGCAGACGGATCGCCCGCTTTTTTCGTGACAGTGACGCAACTAACTGTCGATCTTGCGACGATCGCCATCTCCCACGCCCGCCGCCGATGTTTTCAGTTTTTGTTGACAAAAAACTGGCCACCAGCAATTAGCATGACTTCGTCAAGTCCGGTTAAGATTCCCGCCAGACAGCGGCGTAGCATGACTCTCAGGCTGATTCTGCCGCGCCGCAGCACAGAAACTGCCGAAAATCGGCGCGAAAATTGTTGACAATATTTGTGTCCGTCCTATGATGACCAACATACCGAGACGCACATCATGTCCGACACCGAATCCGTCGCGAACAGTTCGAAGCCCGAAGCGATCGCCGAGCGCATCCGCGCGGCGATCCTCGAGCATCGGCTGGCACCCGGCGCGAAGCTCACCGAAGCTCAGCTATGCGAAGTATTCGGTGTAAAGCGCGGCCCGATCCGGCAAGCGCTGTCGCAGCTGGCCGGTGAGCGTCTCGTCGATCTCGAGCCGAATCGCGGCGCGTTCGTCGCGAGCCCGTCGTTGCAAGAGGTGCATGAGGTATTCGAAATGCGTCGCATCATCGAGCTGGCCGTCGTCGAAAAGATCTGTAGTGGACACGGCATGCGGCGCCTGAAGCACATCGGCGGCAGGATCGGCCGGGAACGCAAGGCGTTCGAAACCCGGGATTTTCCGGCATGGATCCGCTTGTCGGGCGAGTTTCATACGGAGCTCGCGAACCTCACCGGCAACTCGGTGTTGTGCGATTGCCTGAACGGACTGGTCGCGCGTTCCACGCTGATTTCCGCGCTGTACGAGTCGCTCGGACGCAGCCCGTGCTCGTTCGAGGACCACGAAGCGATTCTCGCCGCGCTCGACGCCGGCGATGCGAAGCAGGCGGCCGCGCTGATGTCGCGCCATCTGCAAAGCGTCGAGCTGAAGATGCTGGAACGCCCCGCGCGCGGGGCAGCGGATCTGCATGAAGTATTCGGCGCGCTCGCGCCGAAAGAACCATCCACGTAAAGAGCCGAAGCCGACTCCACCCCTAGGCTGAGGCAAGCAGCAGGCGAGCGCCCGTTCGTGGTGCGCGCCGCACTGAATTGAACTGAACCGATAGATGCACGGCCAGGCGGCCTCGCGTGAGCGCCGCTGGTCTGAACACGCACGTCCGTCGCGAGACGACGGACTCCGGGTAGCGACGCATCGCCGGAAATCCGCGGCGGCTGGCGATGCGACAACCACAAGTACGTCAGTACGGAGACACGCGCGGCACGGTCCGAGACCACGGCGCCGACTTCTTCGACCCGCGCAGGGCGAGAGAAGCGAGCAACTGGCATGACCGATGCAGTGTCCGTCGATGCTCTATCGACGGTCCCTATCCAAAGGAGGAATCATGGCTCAGTTCAGTGCAGCGCCAGACAGTCACCCCATCGCCAACTATCCGGACGGCACGGCTCAAACCGATCCGTCGATGCCGGCCGGCTACAGCGAGCGGCTCTATAACAAGGACCTCGCGCCGCTGCGCGCGCAGAACTGGAGCGCGTACAACATCTTTGCGTTCTGGATGTCGGACGTGCATAGCGTCGGCGGCTATGTATTCGCGGGGAGTCTGTTCGCGCTCGGCCTGACGAGCTGGCAGGTGCTGGTGTCGCTGCTGATCGGCATCACGCTCGTGAACGTGCTGTGCAACCTGATCGCAAAGCCGAGCCAGCTGAACGGCGTGCCGTATCCGGTCGCGTGCCGCGCGACCTTCGGTGTGCTCGGCGCGAATGTTCCCGCGGTGATCCGTGGCCTGATCGCGGTCGCGTGGTACGGCATCCAGACCTATCTCGCGTCGAGCGCGCTCGTGATCGTCGTGCTGAAGTTCGTGCCGCAACTGCTGCCGTATGCGGACGTGCATCGGCATGGCCTGCTCGGTCTGTCGACGCTCGGCTGGGCGGGCTTCATGCTGCTGTGGGTACTGCAGGCGCTGGTGTTCTGGCACGGCATGGAGACCATCAAGAAGTTCATCGACTTCGCCGGCCCGGCCGTGTACGTCGTGATGTTCATTCTCGCCGGCTATATGGTGTATCGCGCGGGTTGGCGCAACATCGGCATCAATCTCGGCGGCGTCAAATATCACGGCATGGAAGTGTTGCCGGTGATGATCACGGCGATCTCGCTGGTGGTGTCGTACTTCTCCGGGCCGATGCTCAATTTCGGTGACTTCTCGCGCTACGGCAGGAGCTTTCGCAGCGTCAAGCGCGGCAACTTCTGGGGCCTGCCGGTCAACTTCCTCGCGTTCTCGCTCGTCACGGTGATCACGACCGCGGCCACGCTGCCGGTGTTCGGCGAACTGATCACGGACCCGGTCGAGACGGTGGGCCGCATCGACTATCCGATGGCGGTGATTCTCGGCGCGCTGACCTTCACGATCGCGACGATCGGCATCAACATCGTCGCGAACTTCGTGTCGCCGGCCTTCGACTTCTCGAACGTCGCGCCGCGCCTGATCAGCTGGCGCGCGGGCGGCATGCTGGCGGCGGTCGCGTCGGTGTTCATCACGCCGTGGAACCTGTTCAACAATCCGGCCGTGATCCACTACACGCTCGACGTGCTCGGCAGCTTCATCGGGCCTTTGTACGGCGTCCTGATCGTCGATTTCTATCTCGTCAAACGCCAGAAGATCGTGCGCGACGATCTGTACACGGTCGCGCCGAGCGGTTCGTACTGGTATCGCAACGGCGTCAACTATCGCGCGGTGGCGGCGCTGTTGCCAGCCGCGCTGATCGCGGTGATCTGCGTGATGGTGCCGGGGCTCGACGGCTGCGCGAATTTCTCGTGGTTCATCGGCGCGGGACTCGGCGCGCTGTTTTACCGGATGCTCGCACGCTGAGTTTCACGGGCTTTCGCCGCTGCAATAACGAGTCGAACAGGAGTCGCCATGCGTATCAGACTGATCAATCCGAACACGACGCGCCGCATGACCGAGGCGATGGGGCGCTGCGCGCGCGACGTCGCCGGGCCAAGCACCGAAGTGATCGCCGTCAATCCGACGATGGGCCCGCCGTCGATCGAAGGCTATTACGACGAAGCGCTCGCCACGCCCGGTCTGCTCGCCGAAGTCATAGCCGGCGAGCGGGAAGGCTGCGACGGCTACGTGATCGCATGCTTCGGCGACCCCGGTCTGTATGCGGCCCGCGAGCTCGCGCGTGGCCCGGTCATCGGCATCGCCGAGGCGGCGATGCACGCGGCGAGCGTGCTCGCGCCGGGTTTTTCGGTCGTGACGACGCTCGCGCGCACCTGCGGCATGGCCTGGCATCTGGCCGAGCGCTACGGCATGAAGCGCTTTTGCCGCAACGTGCGTGCGACCGACGTCGCCGTGCTCGATCTCGACAAGCCGGGCTCGGCGGCGCGCCGCGTCATCCTCGACGAGTGCCGGCGCGCGCTCGCTGAGGACGGCTCGGACGCGATCGTGCTTGGTTGCGCGGGCATGGCCGAGCTATGCGCGGAGATCGAGGACGCGCTCGGCGCACCGGTGATCGAAGGCGTGACGGCGGCCGTCAAATGGACCGAGGCACTGGTCGCGCTGCGTCTCGCGACGGCCAAGCGCGGCGACTACGCGCGGCCGCTCGCGAAGCGCTACGACGGCGCGCTCGCGTCGTTCAGCCCTGGTCCGCCGCGGGTAAACGCCGAGTCGGCGGACTCGCACATACACTCGCTGTAACACGCACTATCTGCCCGGCTGTATGGGCGCACCGGGGTGTTTTCGCTACACTGGGTCAACTCGGCGCTGCGGTTTCGGCAGTCGCTGAAGCTGCCTGTTGCGTGGCTACACGTGTGAACCCCGCACCGTTGCCGAGGGGTTTCAAACCGCGTTCACGCGCATTCCCGGTCCCGTCACTACGCATCCGTCAAACCATGCCACTCGACCCGAACTACCCACGCGATCTGATCGGCTACGGCCGCCACCCGGTGCACGCGAACTGGCCGGGGCGAGCGCGCGTCGCGGTGCAATTCGTCCTCAATTACGAAGAGGGCGGCGAAAACTGTGTGCTGCACGGCGACCCCGCTTCCGAGCAGTTCCTGTCGGAGATCGTGGGCGCGGCGGCGTATCCGGCGCGGCACATGAGCATGGAGTCGATCTACGAATACGGCTCGCGCGCGGGCGTGTGGCGCATCTTGCGCGAATTCGAAAGGCGCGATCTGCCGCTGACGGTCTTCGGCGTCGGCATGGCAATCGAGCGGCATCCGGAGGTGGCGCGGGCGTTCGTCGAACTGGGACATGAGATCGCGTGCCACGGCTATCGCTGGATTCACTATCAGGACATGTCGCCGGAGCAGGAAGCGGAGCACATGCAGCTCGGCATGGAGGCGATCGAGCGTGTGACAGGCGTGCGGCCGCTCGGCTGGTACACCGGTCGCGATAGTCCGAACACCCATCGGCTGGTCGCCGAATACGGCGGCTTCCTGTATGACTCCGATTATTACGGCGACGACCTGCCGTTCTGGATGGACGTCGAGGTGGCGGGCGGCAAGTCCGTGCCGCAACTGATCGTGCCGTACACGCTCGACACCAACGACATGCGCTTCGCCACTCCGCAAGGCTTCAACACCGCGGACCACTTCTTCACCTACCTGCGCGACGCATTCGACGTGCTGTACGAAGAGGGCGACGAAGTCCCGAAAATGCTGTCGATCGGCATGCATTGCCGGCTGCTCGGGCGGCCCGGGCGTTTTCGGGCGCTGCAGCGCTTTCTCGATCACATCGAACAGTACGATCGCGTGTGGGTGTCGCGGCGCGTCGATATCGCGCGGCACTGGCACGAAACGCATCCTTACCAGCAAGACAGCCGCGAGGCTGCGGCATGAAGGCGATGCAATACACCCTGGACCAACTCAACAGCATCTCGACCGACGCGTTCGTCGCGGCGCTGTCGGGCATCTTCGAGCATTCGCCGTGGGTCGCCGAGATTGCGGCACAGGAGCGGCCGTTCGCGAGCATCGACGAGTTGCATCGCAGAATGTCGCGGATCGTCGAAACGTCGGGCGACGACAAGCAGCTCGCGCTGATCAACGCACACCCGGAGCTGGCCGGCAAGGCCGCGGTGCGCGGCGAGCTGACCGCCGAATCGACGCGCGAGCAAAGCGCTGCGGGCCTTGCACAATGCACGCAGCAAGAGTTCGACAAGCTGCAAGCGCTCAATCACGCGTACCGCGAGAAATTCGGTTTTCCGTTCATTCTCGCCGTGCGCGGCTACGACCGCCACGGCATCATCGCGAACTTCGAGTCGCGCGTGAACAACAGCCGCGCGGACGAAATGCGCGCGAGCCTCGATCAGATCTATCGCATTGCACGTTTGCGGCTCGACGACCTGATCGGCGCGTGAAGCGCATCGCGTCACGCAGCGAGCCGTAACGTTTTTTCCGCACCAACCGATATCAAGGACGACAAAGATGGCACTTCCGATTCTCGACCCCAACGCACCCGAATTCACGCGCCGTTACGTGAACCTGGCGGACCCGCGTCTGGGCGCGCAGGCGCTCGAGGCCAGCGACGAATTCTTCGCGCCGAAGGACCGCATGCTGAATCCGGAACCGGCCGTCTTCATTCCGGGCAAGTACGACGACAACGGCAAGTGGATGGACGGCTGGGAGACGCGTCGCAAGCGCACGACCGGCTACGACTGGTGCATCGTCAAGCTCGCGCGGCCCGGCGTGATCAAGGGACTCGACCTCGACACGAGCCACTTCACCGGCAACTTCCCGCCGGCGGCGTCGGTGGAAGCGGCGCGGGTCGTCGATGGCGAGCCGAACCAGTCGACGCAATGGACCGAGATCGTGCCGTCGACGACCTTGCAGGGCAATAGCCACCTCTACGTCGAAGTCGGCGACGCGAGCCCGTACACGCATCTGCGCGTGAACCTCTATCCGGACGGCGGTATCGCGCGTCTGCGTGTGTACGGTCAGCCGCAGGTGGACTGGGCGGGCGCGAGCCGCACCGAGCAGTTCGATCTCGCGGCGATGGAAAACGGCGCGTATCTGGTCGGCGCGAACAACCAGCATTTCGGCGCAGCCTCGACGCTGCTGATGCCGGGCCGTGGCGTCAACATGGGCGACGGCTGGGAAACGCGCCGTCGTCGCGAACCGGGCAACGACTGGGCGATCATCGCGCTCGCGCAGTCGGGCGTGATCCGCAAGATCGAAGTCGACACCGCGCACTTCAAGGGCAACTATCCGGATCGCTGCTCGATCCAGGCCGCGTACGTGAAGGGCGGCACCGACAGCTCGCTCGTCACGCAGGCGATGTTCTGGCCGGTGCTGCTCGGCGAGCAGCAACTGCAGATGGACAAGCAGCATTTCTTCGACAGCCAGATCGCGGCGCTCGGGCCCGTCACGCATGTGCGCTTCAACATCTATCCAGACGGCGGCGTGTCGCGTCTGCGCCTGTGGGGCACGCTCGAATGAAAACACTCGCGATCGAACCGCTGACGAAGGAAGCGTTCGCCGCATTCGGCGACGTGATCGAACTCGAAGGCGCGAAGCAGATTCCGATCAACCTCGGCACGACGATCCGCTATCACGACCTCGCGAAAGTCGACGTGACTGACCAGCACGGCCACACGCTCGTCAACCTGTTTCGTGGCCAGCCGCGCACGCTGCCGTTCGAAGTGAAGATGCTCGAGCGTCATCCGCTTGGCAGCCAGGCGTTCGTGCCGCTAAACGACAAGCCGTATCTGGTCGTCGTCGCGCCCGCGGGCAAGCTCGACGCGACGAAGATCCGCGCTTTCGTCACGAGTGGCTGGCAGGGCGTCAACTACGCGAAAGGCGTGTGGCACCATCCGCTGATCGCGTTGGGCGAGACGAGCGACTTTATCGTCGTCGATCGTGGCGGGGAGGGGCTCAATCTGAACGAGCAGGATCTGACGGAGTCGCTGTGGCTCACGGAAGATGCGTTGAGCGCGGTGGCGGTTTGATGTCGATGCAGCTGCCGGTTGGCTGGTAGTGTTGTGGTTCGAGGAACAGGCCCGCGACCTGGGCTACGTCGCGGGCTTTTTTGCATGGGACGGCGATCACTTGCGCCTGCCAAGCAGCGGCGAATGCCCAATGACTTCCCTTGACCGTTCAGGCGGCTCCGGCGCCGAAAATCCCGCTGCTTCGATGGCCGGCTTGAGCCCCCTGAATTGCAGGCTTTTCTTCGGCGAGCGCAGCGATGTCATGCCGTCGTCCCAGGCATGCAGCATCTGCTTGGCGAGCGCACGCCACTGCGGTTCGTTGCGCGCTGCTTCGATCAACTCGTGGCCGACGTCGACAGCCGAGTCGCACAACGCTTCAACCATCTGCGAATATTGCCGCGGGGCGATGCCCATGCGCGTGTTGAAAAATCGTTCCAGCGTTTTACCCGCTGACCAGGTTTTGCGGCCATCAACAGGCAGCCCTGGCGGATTGGCTGCGAAGCGCGGATAAGCCTGGGTCGTCACGACATCGTAGACGGGCGCGAACGCGACATCGTCGACCGAGGTATAGAACAGTGCGACGTTCTTGGTGTGGCAGTCCGCATTGCGCACGACGTAGTTCGTCAGCAAATGCCAGCCGAGCTGCTGGAGTTGCATCCGCATGGTGTCGCGATCGAGCAGATACGCTCTTGCCGCGTTGAGCATTTTCTCGCTCGTCGAATTGTATTTTTCGTGCGGCGGCAATCCGAGCAGACCGCACAAGTCTTCGACGCCATACGCCGGCAGTCCCTGCGCGTCGACATCGAAGCGCTCGACGACGAGAGCCCTGCCATCGTCCGACATCCGCGTGCGCGCAACGGGCGCCACCCCCAGCCGCTCCAGCACCCGCATCGAATGGAACTCGTTGAAACCGAGAAAGGGCGTGTTGTCGTCCGAACCTTTGACGATGTGACGGCTCGTTCGAATCGTCGGCTTACCGAGCTGCAACGGTGTCGATGCGGCAGACTGCGCCTCCGGCGCGATGAACTTCGGCACGACGCCCGAAATGGCCGCTCGCGCGTATTCACGTACGAGTTGCGCGAAATGTTCGGCGGTGTTGTCGCCGTGCAGGATGTGCTGGACGTCGAGCGCCTGGAGTTCAGTTCCCGGCGCCACGCCTTCGGGCGTCACGGTGACCCGGCCGATCCCCATCGAGCCCACGACGGCGAGCAGTGACAGATCGGTTCCGTCGAGCAAGGGCCCGAATTGCTCGCGGATCAGATTCAGCAGATAGCCTTCGGGCAGGTTCTGCCGGAAAAACGGATGCAGATCGCGTGGCCAGCGCCAAAGCTCTTCGCGCACCGGCATCGTCAGGCTGACGAAGTCGGCCGCGCTCGCATCGCCGCGATATTTGAGGACATAGTCGTCGCGCTCGCGAAACAGCGTGGCAACGTTCTTGCCGAGCACCTGAACGTCGAGCTTCATGGCTGCGCGTCCGGGCTGCGCTGTTCAGCGAGGATGTCTTCCAGCGTGCGCCCATGTCCATGCGCGACGAACTTGAGGTCGTAACCGGCAGCCTCGAGCAGGCGCACGAGCACGGACACGCTCATATCGTTCCTGGCGAGCGTTTCCATCCGCGCGACGGTCGTACGGGCCACGCCCGCGCGGCGCCCAAGTTCTTCCTGCGATAGTTTGCTGTCGCGTCGCACGGCTTTCAGCATGTCCGAGACATCGGCGAGGTTGGTCATTTGTAGCCTCAGGGCGTCAAATTCAGCGCATTTGACATTCATTGTAGCCCAAGAGATACAGCAAGGTTATTTGTATTTGTACCTCTAGGGCTACATTTTACGCAGCCTTGGCGATTTTTGTAGCCCAAGGGCGACAAATTCGATTATTGATCTCGCTGACCGCGCACGTCACCTTCCAAACAACAACGGGCTTGCCGCTCTCGCGACAAGCCCGCTTCGCACTCCAGCCTCTACCTCGGCACCGGCTCCGTGATCCGGACGGACATCCTTACTTCGCCGCACCGCCTTCGAACCACGCGGCGATCTTCATCCGCTCGTCGTCGGTCATGTGGGTGACGTTGCCGAGCGGCATCGCCTTCAACGTGACCGCCTGCTGGTAAATGCGCTGCGCGTTCTGCGAGATTTCGTCGGGCGTATCCATCAGCACGCCGGCGGGTGCGCTGCCCATCATCGTCGGATGCGCGGAGTGGCAGGCCACGCAGCGCTGCTGCAGCACCGGCGCGATGTCGGCAACCTTCAGCGTCGGCGCGTTGGCGGCCTGCGCCTGCGGCACCACCGGACGCGGCATGGTCCACACGAGCGCCGTGCACATCAGCGCGACGCCGACGAGCGGCAGGTACCACAGCACCTGGCCGCGATGGCGCATCACGAAGAACTGACGGATCAGCGCGCCGGCCAGCATGATGACGACGAGCACCGCCCAGTTGTACGGATGCGTGTAGGTCATCGCGTAGTGGTTCGACAGCATCGCGAACACCACAGGCAGGGTGAAATACGTGTTGTGCACCGAGCGCTGCTTGCCGCGCTTGCCGTAGATCGGGTTCGGCGTGTCGCCCTTCAGCATCGCGTCGACCATCTTGCGTTGACCCGGAATGATCACGAAGAACACGTTGGCCGACATGATGGTCGCGAGCATCGCGCCCATGATCAGATACGCCGCGCGACCCGCGAAGACATGACAGGCGAGATATGCCGCGATCAGCACATAAACGCCGACGCAGATGCCGAGCAGTTTGTCGCGCGTGCCGAGAATGCGGCACAGCGAGTCGTAGACGATCCAGCCGGCCGCGAGGAAGCCGATCGCCGATGCGACCGCGACCACCGGCCCCATGTCGAGCACGTTCTTATCGATCAGGTAGGTGCTCGGCGAGAACAGATACAGCACGGTGAACAGACCAAAGCCCGACAGCCAGGTCGTGTACGACGGCCATTTCGACCAGTGCAGGTCGTCGGGCATTTCGGGCGGCGCGACCGTGTACTTCTGCATGTTGTAGAAGCCGCCGCCGTGCACGTGCCACAGTTCGCCGAACACGCCGCGGCGACGCTGGTTCGGATCGGTCGGCGGTTTCAGGCTGTTGTCGAGCGCGACGAAATAGAACGATTCGCCGATCCAGGCAATGGCGACGACGACGTGGAACCAGCGAATCGCGAGATTCAACCAGTCGGTGATAAAGCCTTCCATGAAACTCCTCCACTTCTGATTCGTTGTGCGCGCGATGACGGTCGACGTCGTCGGTCATTGCGCCGACTGCGGGGTAAAAGACGCAGCGCGGGTTGTTATGGGTATCGCGGGGCGCTTGTGCCTGTTGGTGCCTGTTGGTGCGGGTTCGTGTCAGTTCGGATGCGGCTCGCATCGACGCGGGCTAGCTGCCCCGATACGTGCTGTACGAAAACGGCGACACCAGCAGCGGCACGTGATAATGCGCGTTGGCGTCGGCGACGCCGAAGCGCAGCACGACGCGATCGACGAAGCGCGGTTCGGGTACCTTCGTGCCGAGCGACGCGAAGTAGTCGCCCGCGCCGAACACGAGTTCGTACTCGCCCGAGACGAGAGCGTCGCCTTCGAGCAGCGGCTCGTCGCAGCGGCCGTCGTGATTGGTGACAGTGGTTTTGAGCGCGCGGCGCGTGTCGCCCGCGAGCGCAAAGAGTTCGACCTTGATGCCTGCGCCGGGACGGCCGTTCGCGGTGTCGAGCACGTGGGTAGTGAGCTTGCCCATTCGCAATTGTCCTTGTGTGAATGCGAGGTGTCGGCGGCGGCCCGATCCACTACGTTTGCGGCGGATCGAGGCTCCACGTCAGTGGCTACATACCCGTCGGCGAATTGAAGCGAGCGCCGTGGCAGCCATTGTAGAAAGGATGCGCCGTTCAGCGCGCGAGCGATAAGAAAGATAATAGTTCGCGCATGATGATGGACAGCCAGTCGAAAGGCGCGCCGGCGCATCGGCCGATCGTACCGGCGCCAAAAAAGCGCCACTATATTGGCAGTGTGAAGCCGGGTATTGCAGCCGCGCGGGTTGCCAGCCGGATTTTGGCTACCGAAGGTAAGCGCTATGCGACGCGGCCGGAACGCGGCGGCACGGTGGGCGTGCCGCCGCATCGCGTTCGAACGGCTTTGCAGGCAGGCAATCAGGCGGACAGACGAATGACGATGAATGAAGCACTGAGACACACCGGCAAAACGATGCTCGTGAAGCACGCGGACGTACTGGTTACGATGGATGGCGAACGGCGTGAACTGCGCGACGCGGGCCTTTATATCGAGGACGACCGGATCGTCGCGGTCGGACCGACGGCGCAACTGCCGCAAACGGCCGATGAAGTGCTCGACCTGCGCGGCCACCTCGTGATTCCGGGCCTCGTCAACACGCATCACCATATGTACCAGAGCCTCACGCGTGCGATTCCCGCCGCGCAGAACGCCGAGTTGTTCGGTTGGCTGACGAATCTGTACAAGGTGTGGGCCAACCTCACGCCCGAGATGATCGAAGTGTCGACGCTGACCGCGATGGCCGAGCTGCTGCTGTCGGGCTGCACGACGTCGAGCGACCATCTGTATATCTATCCGAACGGCAGCCGTCTCGACGACAGCATCGCCGCGGCGCGCCGCATCGGCATGCGCTTTCACGCGGCGCGCGGCAGCATGAGCGTGGGACGCAAAGACGGCGGCCTGCCGCCCGATTCGGTGGTCGAGCACGAAGTGGACATCCTGAAGGACACCCAGCGTCTGATCGAGACGTATCACGACGATGGGCGCTACTCCATGCTGCGCGTCGTCGTGGCACCGTGCTCGCCGTTCTCGGTGAGCCGCGACCTGATGCGCGAATCGGCGGTGCTCGCTCGCCAGTACGGCGTGTCGCTGCACACGCACCTGGCGGAGAACGTCAACGACGTCGAGTACAGCCGCGAGAAATTCGGCATGACGCCGGCCGAGTATGCGCACGATCTCGGCTGGGTCGGCCGCGACGTATGGCATGCGCACTGCGTGCAACTCGACGACGCGGGCATCGCGCTGTTCGCGCGCACCGGCACCGGCGTCGCGCATTGTCCGTGTTCGAACATGCGGCTCGCGTCGGGCATCGCGCCGGTCAAGCGCATGCGGCTGGCGGGCGTGCCGGTTGGGCTCGGTGTCGACGGCTCGGCGTCGAATGATGGCGCGCAGATGATCGCCGAAGTGCGCCAGGCGCTGTTGCTGCAGCGCGTCGGTTTCGGGCCCGATGCGATGACCGCGCGCGAGGCGCTCGAAATCGCGACGCTGGGTGGTGCGCGCGTGCTCAATCGCGACGACATCGGCGCGCTCGCACCCGGCATGGCCGCGGATTTCGTCGCATTCGATCTGCGTCAGCCGCACTTTGCCGGCGCACTGCACGATCCGGTGGCGGCTCTGGTATTCTGCGCGCCGTCGCAAGTCAGCTATAGCGTGATCGACGGCAAGGTGATCGTGAAGGAGGGGCAGTTGGCGACGCTCGAACTCGGGCCGGTGATCGAACGGCATAACCGGCTCGCGCGGCAGCTCTATCAGGCGGCGGCCTGAGCGGAACGGGCGACATTGGCGCCGCGCTGCGCGGATGCCGCGAGTCCTTGATGCGTGTGAGCGGCGCCGCCAGTGCGTTCGGCGCCGCGTGCCGTCAGGGCTTGTCGATCAACGTCCGGGTCGCCTCGCCGACCAGACCGCGCAGCCAGCGCACTTCGTCGGAGTAATGCACGCGCTCGTGCCAAAGCTGGTAGTACTGCATCGGCGGGAAGTCGAGCGGCGCGGGCATCACGGTGAGCGGCAGAAACTTCGCGTAGTAGTCGGCAAACAGGCGCGTCGTCGTGAAGATCAGGTCGGACTTGATCAGCACATACGGCGCCAGATTGAAGTAGGGCAGCGTGACGACCACGTGGCGCTTGAGTCGCTCGCGCGCGAGATGCACGTCGATGGCACCGCGCTGGCCGACCGAATAGGGTGTCGGCGCCAGATGCGGCGCGTTCAGGTACTGGTCGAGCGTGAGCCCGCCGCGTTTGGCGAACGGATGCGCGTTGCTCATCAGGCAGACGATCTGATCGACGAACAGGTTCGACAGATGCAACTGCTCGGGCGGTTCCGGCCAGTTGCCGACCACGATGTCGAGCTTGCCGTCCTCGAGCGCGAGTTCGTAGTCGAATGCGGGACCGAGCGAATGGAATTCGAGCGTCGCGTTCGGCGCGGCCTGGCGGAAACGTTCGACGACCGTCGGCACGAACAGTACATTCAGATAGTCGGGACAGCCGATCCGGTAGCAGCGGATCGACGTGGCCGGATCGAAGGTGTGCTGCTGGAACTTGATGCGCTCGATCTCGCGCAGCGCGTTCTGCACCGGTTCGAGCAGGCGCAGGCCGTACTCGGTCGGCACCATGCCGGACTTGCCGCGCACCAGCAGCGGGTCGCCGGTGATGTCGCGCAGACGGCGCAGCGCCGCGCTGATCGCGGGTTGGGACTGGTTCAGTTTGACGGCGGCGCGGGTGACGCTGCGCTCCATCAGTAACGTGTGCAACACGCGCAGCAGGTACGTGTCGATCGCCTCGCGTTGCTGGCTCATGGACTCTCCGAAATATATGTGCAGGCTGATCGAACGGGTGTTGGGGTATATGCGTTTTAATATGAACGAAAAACGACGTCAAGAGTGGCATACCCGCAGAGCTTGTAGTGGCGCGGGTTTGCGGGAATTTTGGCAACTCGACTGAGCGGGGCGAATTAGGTATCGTCATCCGGTTGTGGTGACGGATCGTCCGGCGGCAGCGCGGACCGATAGTCGGCAACCCGGCGGCAAGCAGGCGGCAGCTAGCGTCAAGAACGCACTACGGAACTTCATGAGCGACACTTCACATAGCGACGGCGCGCAACGCATCGGCCAGGCGGTGCCCCGGCTCGCGCTGACGGGCATCACGAAGCAGTACCCAGCCGTGCGCGCCAACGACGGCGTCACGCTGGTCGTCGCGCCCGGCGAAATCCACGCGGTGCTCGGCGAGAACGGCGCGGGCAAAAGCACGCTGATGAAGATCATCTACGGCGCGGTGCGACCCGACGCCGGCGAGATCCGTTGGGAAGGCGAGACGGTCGACATCGCGAGCCCGGCCGCCGCGCGCAAGCTCGGCATCGGCATGGTGTTCCAGCACTTCTCGCTGTTCGAGACGCTGACGGTCGGCGAAAACATCGCGCTCGCGCTCGACGAACCGTTCGATCTGAAGACGTTGGCCAAACGCATTCGCGAGGTGTCGGCCGACTACGGGCTCGACATCGACCCGCAGCGGCATGTGCACAGCCTGACCGTCGGCGAGCGGCAGCGCGTCGAAATCGTGCGCTGCCTGCTGCAGAATCCGCGTCTGCTGATCATGGACGAACCGACCTCGGTGCTGACGCCGCAGGCGGTCCGCAAGCTCTTCACGACGCTGCGCCGGCTCGCGGCCGAAGGCTGCAGCATCCTCTACATCAGCCACAAGCTCGACGAAATCCAGGCGTTGTGCGACACCGCCACCGTGATGCGCGGTGGTCGCGTGACCGGCCAGGTGACGCCGAGGAACGAAACCCATGCGTCGCTCGCGCAGTTGATGGTCGGTCATTCGCTGCCCGACTACACGCGGCGCGAGCACAAGCCGGGCGCGGTGCTGCTCGACGTGAAGCAGTTGTCGGTCGCGAGCGACGATCCGTTCGGCACCTCGTTGCGCGACGTGTCGTTCAGCGTGCATGCGGGAGAAATCTTCGGCATTGCCGGTGTGTCGGGCAACGGCCAGGCTGAACTGCTCGCGGCGCTGTCGGGAGAAAAACGCGCTGAAAAACGCAGCCTTGCGGCCGACGCGATCACGATCTGCGGCAAACCGGCCGCGCGCCTCGGCGCAGGCGGGCGTCGCGCGCTCGGCTTCGGCTTCGTGCCCGAGGAGCGGCTCGGCCGGGGCGCGGTGCCGGCGATGAGCCTCGCCGACAACGCGCTGTTGACCGCGCATCGGCAGCGCATGGTCAAGTCGGGCTGGATCAGGACGGACGCGATGCGCGCGTTCGCGAAGCGTTGCATCGACGCGTTCGACGTGCGCTGCGGCGGCCCCGACGCGCTCGCGCAAAGTCTGTCGGGCGGCAATCTGCAGAAATACATCATGGGCCGCGAAATCCTGCAGGCGCCGAAGGTGCTGGTCGTCGCGCAGCCGACGTGGGGCGTCGATGTCGGCGCGGCCGCGTTCATCCGTCAGCAACTGCTCGATCTGTCCGCGCGCGGTGTCGCGATCCTGGTGATCTCGGAGGAGCTGGAAGAGCTATTCGATATCTGCGATCGCATCGCGGTGCTCGCCGGCGGGCGGCTGTCGCCGGTGCGCGCGACCGGTGCGACCAACGCCGAGGAAATCGGCCGCTGGATGGCGGGGCTGTTCGGCGACCGCGAGGGCGCGGCGCCCGCGGCGGACCAGCCGGCGCATGCATGAGGCGAAGCGTCTGGCGACCACGCCAATACGCAAACCACGCGCGCGAATGCCGACCCTGAAGAACAGAACCCGAACCAACCCACGCTACCCATGATGCTTCCCTATCGACTCGAAGCCCGCACGACGCCGTCGCGCACGATGCAGCTCGCCGTGCCGCTCGTCGCCGCGTTGCTGACACTCGCGATCGGCTTTCTGATCTTCGGCCTCGTCGGCCGCGACCCGTTGCAGGCGATGCACGGGTTTTTCATCGAGCCGCTGTCGAGCATCAACGGCTGGTCCGAGCTGCTGCTGAAGGCGTCGCCGCTGTGCCTGATCGGCCTCGGTCTCGCGATCGGCTATCGCGCGAACGTGTGGAACATCGGCGCCGAAGGGCAGATGCTGCTCGGCGGCATCGCGGCGAGCGGCGTCGCGATCTATTTCGATCAGGCGAGCGGCTGGTGGATCCTGCCGACGATGATGGCGGCCGGCATCCTCGGCGGCATGGCGTGGGCCGCGATTCCCGCGTTCCTGAAGAGCCGCTTCAATACCAACGAGATTCTCGTGAGCCTGATGCTCACGTACGTCGCGACGCAACTGCTGATCTACCTCGTGAGCGGCCCGTGGCGCGATCCGCAGGGCATGAACTTCCCGCTGTCGGAGATGTTCAGCGGCGACGCGCTGTATCCGGTGCTGTATGGCGACTGGCACTGGAAATTTCTGCGTGGCACGCGCCTGAACGCGTCCGTGTTCGTCACGCTGATCGCGATTCCGCTCGTCTGGCTGTTCATGCGCAAGAGCTTCGCGGGCTACCGGATGAACGTCGGCGGACTCGCGCCGCTTGCCGCGCGCTATGCCGGTTTCTCCGACAAGAAAACCATCTGGACGTCGCTGCTGATCAGCGGCGGCCTCGCGGGCCTCGCCGGCATGGGCGAGATCGCCGGGCCGATCGGCCAGTTGCAGGCGACGTGGTCGCCGGGCTACGGCTTCACCGCGATCATCGTCGTGTTCGTCGGGCGGCTGCATCCGCTTGGCATCGTGCTCGCGAGTCTGCTGATGGCGCTGCTGTATCTGGGCGGCGAAGCGGTGCAGACCTCGATGCAACTGCCGCAGGCGCTGTCGGGCGTCTTCCAGGGGCTGCTGCTGTTCTGTCTGCTCGGCGCCGACCTGTTCGTGAACTACCGCGTGCGGCGCCGCCCGGCCGCCGCAGTGGCTCGTTAAGTTTGCCAATAAGCTCGCCAATCCGCTCTCAGACTCGATATGGATATCCAGCAAGCCAGTGCGCTCACGTCGAGCGCGATCACCGCGTCGATCCCGCTGATGTTTGCGGGCGCCGGCGAACTCGTCGCCGAAAAATCGGGCGTGCTCAACCTTGGCGTCGAAGGGATGATGCTGATGGGCGCGGTCAGCGGCTACGCGGTCACGTCGATCACCGGCAGCCCGTGGCTCGGCGTGCTCGCCGCGATCGGCGCCGGTCTCGCGATGTCGCTGCTGTTCGCGTTCCTCACGCTGACGATGCTCGCCAACCAGGTCGCGACCGGCCTGTCGCTGACGATCTTTGGCATCGGGCTGTCCGCGTACGTCGGCAAGCCGTACACGTCGGCCGCGGTGCGCGCGACGATCGAAACGTGGACGATTCCGGGGCTATCGAAGATCCCGGTGCTCGGCCCGGCGCTCTTTACCCTCACGCCGCTCGATTACCTCGCGTTCCTGATGTTCGCCGCGATCGGCTGGTTCCTGTATCGCACGCGCGCGGGGCTGGTGCTGCGCTCGGTCGGCGAGTCGCCGCAGGTCGCGCACTCGGTCGGCTTTCCGGTGGTCGGCGTGCGCTATGGGGCGGTCGCGTTCGGCGGCGGCATGGCGGGGCTCGCGGGCGGCTACTATTCGATCGTCAATCTGCACCTGTGGCAGGAGAACCTGACGTCGGGCCGCGGCTGGATTGCGCTTGCGCTCGTCGTGTTCGCGACGTGGCGCCCTGGGCGGCTGCTGATCGGCTCGCTGCTGTTCGGCGCGGTCACGGGGCTGCAGTTCTACGCGCAGGCAATCGGCGTGCCGGTGCCGACGCAGTTCCTCGCGATGCTGCCGTACGTCGCAACGATCGTCGTGCTCGCGCTGATCTCGCGCAATCCGAACACGATTCGCCTCAATGCGCCCGCGTCGCTCGGCAAGCCGTTTTTCCTGGCGGGCTGACGGCGGCGCAGGCTTTTTTAACGATCCGCTCACTACTATTCGCTCATCACGACAGGGGGAAAAACATGAAGAGAAGAAATCTGCTGACCGCTTTCGCGTGGGGCGCGGCGTCGCTCGCACTCGCAGCGCCGCTCGCGCAAACCGCGCAGGCCGCCGACGTGCCGGGCGTCGCGTTCGTCTATCTCGGCAATCCGGGCGATGCCGGCTGGACCTTCGCGCACGATCAGGGATCGAGGGAAGCCGAAGCGAAGTTCGGCAACAGGATCAAGATCACGCGCGTCGAGAACGTGCCGGAATCGGCCGACTCCGAGCGCGTGTTCCGCGATCTCGCGAACAAGGGCAACAAGATCATCTTCGGCACGAGCTTCGGCTTCCAGGATTTCCAGCTGAAGGTCGCGAAGGACTTTCCCGACACCGTGTTCCTGCACGCGACGGGCTACAAGAAGGC
The DNA here is from genome assembly GCF_050436345.1 of Paraburkholderia sp. WC7.3g. NCBI lineage: Bacteria > Pseudomonadati > Pseudomonadota > Betaproteobacteria > Burkholderiales > Burkholderiaceae > Paraburkholderia > Paraburkholderia sp. WC7.3g. The sequence goes on along the minus strand of NZ_JBNDMA010000002.1, from coordinate 2,681,569 downwards.
GCCGAACTTCGGCACCTACGACGTGCGGATGTACCAGGGCGCGTATCTGGCCGGCGTCGCCGCGGGCTACGTGACGAAGAGCAACACGCTCGGCTTCGTCGCGTCGGTGCCGATTCCCGAGGTGGTGCGCAACATCAACGCGTTCACGCTCGGCGCGCGCTCGGTGAATCCGAAGGTGCATACGAAGGTGATCTGGATCAACAGCTGGTTCGATCCGGGCAAGGAAAAGCAGGCCGCCGAAACGCTGATCGGCCAGGGCGCCGACGTGCTGCTGCAGAACACCGATTCGAGCGCGACGCTCGCGACCGCGTCGGAGAAGCACGTGCACGCGTTCGGCTGGGATTCGGACATGAAGAAGTTCGGTCCGGATGCGCATCTCGGCTCGGTGGTCGCGCACTGGGGTGTGTACTACAACGCGGTGATCCAGCAGGTGCTCGACGGCAAGTGGAAGAACGATCCGGTGTGGTGGGGCATTCCGCAGAAGGCTGTCAACCTCGAGGACCTGAACACGTCGGTGATTCCGGCCGATGGGCAGAAGCAGGTCGCGGCGAAGCGCGACGAACTCGCGACCGGCAAGCGCGACGTGTTCACGGGCCCGATCAAGGATCAAGCGGGCACGGTGAAGGTGCCTGAAGGCAAGACCTTGACCGATGCAGAGTTGCAGCGCCTGAACTGGTACGTCGAGGGTGTCGACGGGTCGCTGCCGAAGTAAATCGGCCGGTCCATTGTGGAAAAGCTGCGTCCAACCGGGGTTGGACGCAGCTTTTTTGTTTGCGGCTTTCGCGTGGCGGCTGTCGCGTGTTGCGCGCTCCGCCGTTCAGTCCTCCAGTCGCAGGCCGACCTTCAGCGTCACTTGCCAGTACGCGACCTTGCCGTCCTCGATCAGGCCGCGCGTTTCCGTGACTTCAAACCAGTGCAGATTGCGCAGCGTTTTCGACGCTTTGCCAATCGCGGTGGTGATTGCATCGTCGATCGATTTCGTCGAAGAGCCGGTCAATTCGATCTTCTTGTAAACGTGGTCTGACATGGACGTCCTCCTTGGTGTTGTGTGCCGCGGGTCGGTAAAACGTTGTTCTGAAACGCGCTTTCAGAAAGTATAGGCAACGGTTCGCGCCACTCGGCGGCCGCGTGCGTCGCACTCGCGCGACGCACGATATGCGGACGCCGAACCACTGACGCCGCACGTCGCATGCCCGGTATCGCGCGACGTCGGCGGGTGGGGCGGCCGTTATCATTTGCTCGCAACATAATCCATTCAATCTGATAGCCGACGAGGTTTGAACGTGGAAACTGGTTTTTTGCGGCCCCGGTCCGATTTCGGCGAGCAGGCCGGGCGCGCGGCGGCTCGAACGGGTGACGCGGGCCAAGCCGGACCAACTGTCCGGTTGAAATCTTTAAACCTGCTAAAATATTGGGTTTTTCGCCGATATCACATTCAAAGGGACGCGCCGTGCTGTCTACTGCCAACATCACCATGCAATTCGGGCCGAAGCCGCTCTTCGAGAACATTTCGGTCAAATTCGGGGGAGGGAACCGCTATGGCCTGATCGGTGCGAACGGCTGCGGCAAATCCACCTTCATGAAGATTCTGGGTTCCGACCTGGAACCGAGCTCGGGCAACGTGATGCTCGAGCCGAACGTGCGCCTGGGCAAGCTGCGCCAGGACCAGTTCGCGTACGAAGACGTGCGCGTGCTCGACGTCGTGATGATGGGCCACGCCGAGATGTGGGCCGCGATGACCGAGCGCGACGCGATCTACGCGAACCCCGACGCGACCGACGACGACTACATGCACGCGGCCGAGCTCGAAGCGAAGTTCGCCGAGTTCGACGGCTACACGGCCGAAGCGCGCGCGGGCGAGCTGCTGCTCGGCATCGGCATTGCGATCGAAGACCACAACGGCCCGATGAGCAACGTGGCGCCTGGCTGGAAGTTGCGCGTGCTGCTCGCGCAGGCGCTGTTCTCGAAGCCGGACGTGCTGCTGCTGGATGAGCCGACCAACAACCTCGACATCAACTCGATCCGTTGGCTGGAAGATGTTCTCAATCAGTACAACTCGACGATGATCATCATCTCGCACGACCGGCACTTCCTGAATCAGGTCTGCACGCACATGGCCGACATGGACTATGGCACGCTGAAGGTCTACCCGGGCAATTACGACGACTACATGCTCGCCAGCACACAGGCGCGCGAGCGTCAGCAGGCCGCCAACGCAAAGGCGAAAGAGCGCGTGGCCGATCTGCAGGACTTCGTGCGCCGCTTCTCGGCGAACAAGTCGAAGGCGCGCCAGGCCACCAGCCGTCTGAAGATGATCGACAAGATCAAGATCGAGGAATTCAAGCCGTCGTCGCGGCAGAACCCGTTCATCCGCTTCGAGTTCGAGAAGAAGCTGCACAACATCGCGGTGGTCGCCGACAGCATCTCGAAGAAATACGAGCGCTCGATCTTCAATAACTTCAGCATCAGCGTGCAGCCGGGCGAGCGCATCGCGATCATCGGCGAGAACGGCGCGGGCAAGACCACGCTGCTGCGCTCGCTGCTCGGCAATCTGCAACTCGATCACGGCACGGTGAAGTGGGCGGAAAACGCGAACATCGGCTACATGCCGCAGGACACGTACGAAGAGTTTCCGAGCGACGTCACGCTGATGGACTGGATCGACCAGTACCGCAAGGAAGGCGACGACGAGCAGATGGTGCGCGGCACGCTCGGCCGCCTGCTGTTCAATGCGGACGACATCCGCAAGTCGGTCAAGGTGCTGTCGGGCGGCGAGAAGGGCCGCATGATCTGGGGCAAGCTGATGCTCGGCCGCCACAACGTGCTGCTGATGGACGAGCCGACCAACCACATGGACATGGAATCGATCGAGTCGCTGCAGATCGCGCTGGATAAGTTCGAAGGCACGCTGATTTTCGTGTCGCACGACCGCGAGTTCGTCAGCGGCCTCGCGAACCGGATCATCGAAGTGAAGACCAATGGCACGCTGAACGACTTCGGCGGCAACTATGAGGACTTCCTGACCAGTCAGGGCGTTCAATAAGCGTTTCGATTCGCGCTGATCGAATCGCGTCGCAGCAAAAAAGCCCGCTTCGTCGAAGCGGGCTTTTTCATGGCAGCGTCAACCCGCGATGCGCGCGACGAACAGCCTCACACCTTGTCGTTCTGAAACCGCATCGCCGTGCCTTCCCGTTCGATCCGGGCCCAGATCGCGCGCTTTTCCTCGTCGCTGAGGAACACCCAGTTCGACACCTCGCCGGCGGTGCGGCCGCAGCCTTTGCAGACCTCGTCGAAAAGCGTGGAGCAGACGCCGATGCACGGGCTGTCGGGAAGATCGTGGAGATTCGAAGTCATCGGAAACCTTGAGGCGGGGAGGCAAAGTCCCGCTATGTTAACCGATGGCGGCGCGTGCCTTGCACGCGGCGCTCAGCGTCGTGCGAAGTTCCTGCCAATCGCGCTGAGCTTTGCGTCCGCCATCACACCGCCGTCGCCAGTTGCCACAACAGCGCACCATTGAGCGCGATGATGAACGCCGCCGACAGCCACGACAGCGCGAGCGGCACGCCGCGCACGCGCCAGCCGCGCATCAGCGTCGCATCGGACGCACAGCGGATCAGCGGCACGACCGCGAGCGGCAATTGCAGGCTCAGCACAACCTGGCTCGCGACCAGCAACTGATTCGAGCCATGCTGGCCGAACGTTCCGACAGCGAGCAAGGCCGGCCCGATCGCGAGCGCACGCGTGAGCAGCGCGCGTTTCCAGCGCGGCAACCGCACCCGCAGGAAGCCCTCCATCACCGTCTGACCGGCCAACGTGCCGGTGACGGTCGCGCTGAGTCCACAGGCGAGCAGCGCCGTCGCGAACAGGATGCCGGCCCAGTGGCTGCCGACGAGCGGCGCGATTAGCCGATGCGCATCGGCCAGATCGGTCACGTCCCGATGGCCGCTCGCATAGAACACGGCGGCCGCGACGATCAGCAGCGCCGCGTTGATCACAAACGCGAACGCAAGCGAGCCGAAGGTATCGAGATTGACGACATGCAGCGCGGCCTTGATCTCTCCGTCGCTGCTGTCGGGCGCGTGATGCTTGACGAGCGCCGAATGCAGATACAGGTTGTGCGGCATGACCGTCGCGCCGACGATGCCGGCCGCGAGCCACAGCATGCCCGCGCTTCTGATCAGCTCCAGGCTCGGCGCGGTGCCGGCGAGCGCCGCGTGCCAGTCGGGCCGCGCGAGCGCGAGCTGTACGACGAAGCACAGGCCGACCAGGCCGATCAGCGCGGCGATCACCGCCTCCAGCCTGCGGCCGCCTTTCTGCTGGAGCGCGAGCAGCGCGAAGGTGCACACCGCCGACATCAACACGCCGACCGTCAGCGACACGCCGAGCAGCAGTTGCAGCGCGACCGCGCTGCCGAGCACCTCGGCGACATCGCAGGCGATGATCGCGACTTCGCTCGTGAGCCACAGGAACAGCGTCGCGCGCCGGCCATTGCGCTCGCGGCACAGCTGCGCGAGATCGCGCCCGGTCACGACGCCCAGACGCGACGACAGCCATTGCATCAGCATTCCCATCAGGCTCGACAGCAGCACGATGCCGAGCAGGCGGTAGCCGTAGCCTGCGCCGGCGCCGAGCGCGGTCGCCCAGTTGCCGGGATCGATATAGCCGACCGCGATCAGCGCGCCGGCGCCGAGGTACGAAAACCAGTGCGCCGGACGCGTCGGCTCGCCCGGCAAACGCCGGCGGCGGTTGGGACGCATCGCGAAAGGATTGGTGTTCATCGTGCCAGCGTTTCTGGGAAACCCATTCTGCTGCAAATCATATGGCCATTGCACGCGCGCCGCGGCTGGCCGGCCGTCGCGCGACGACGTCGCGCAATTCGCATCAAGAGGTCATGATAGGAGCATTCGAGCCGTCGTGGCGCCGCCGCGGCCAATGAAAGGTGCAGATCACGCCGACGCAGCTCGTCACCGGCAACGGCCGCCGGGCACCCGCGCGGGCCACGGCGACGCACCGCCCAGGTGCGCGACGACGCCGACCTGACAACCAGATAACAAGGACTCGACGAAACCCCGCAGCCTGTGCCCAGCGCCGATCAAGCGCGGCCGCGGCACGCGTATTTTTTGATAGACACGCGTCGATAACCCGTTAAAATTGCGCCCATTTTGCAGTGGTGCGGCCAGAGCCTGTACCGTTTGCGCGACAACTCCGGGTTTATTTTGGAGCGGGCAATATTTGGTGGTAGTTTTCGGGGTTTTCAGGGGGCCGTGCGCGCGAGGGCGCGGCTTGAGTGACGAAAGAATCGGAGAACGGGATGAACAAGCGGATAGTGGGGCATATGGCGGCGCTGATCTTGTGCGCGGCGCCGTGGTTGACGGCCGCTGCGAAGGATACGCAGCTCAACGTATATAACTGGTCCGACTACATCGCGAAGGACACGATTCCGAACTTCACGAAGCAGACCGGCGTTCAGGTCAAGTACGACAACTACGACAGCGACGACACGCTGCAGGCGAAGCTGCTCACCGGCAATTCGGGCTACGACATCGTCGTGCCGACCAGCAACTACGCGGGCAAGCAGATCGCCGCGGGCATCTTCGAGCCGCTCGACAAATCGAAGCTGCCGAACCTGAAGTACCTCGACCCGTCGCTGATGGCGCTCGTCGCCGGCGCCGATCCGGGCAACAAGTACGTGGTGCCCTGGGCGTACGGCACGACCGGCCTCGGTTACAACGTGACGAAGGTCCAGCAGATCCTCGGCAAGCACGCGCCGCTCGATAGCTGGGACATCCTTTTCAAGCCGGAAAATATCTCGAAGCTGAAGACCTGCGGCGTATCGGTGCTCGACGCGCCGGACCAGATGTTCGCAGCCGCGCTGCACTACATAGGTAAGGACCCGATGAGCACGAACCCGGCCGACTACCGCGCCGCGCTCGCGATGCTGAAAAAGATCCGCCCGTACATCACGCAGTTCAACTCGTCGGGCTACATCAACGACCTCGTCGGCGGCGACATCTGCTTCGCGTACGGCTGGTCGGGCGACGTCGTGATCGCCAAGCATCGCGCGATCGAGGCGAAGAAGCCTTACAGGATCGAGTACTTCGTGCCGAAGGGCGGCGCGCCGGTGTGGTTCGACGTGATGGCGATTCCGAAGGATGCGAAGCACAAGGAAGCCGCGCTCGAGTGGATCAACTACATCGAGACGCCGCAGGTGCACGCCGCGATCACCAATGCCGTGTACTACCCGAGCGTCAATACGGAAGCGCGCAAGTACGTGGACAAGGACGTCGCGAACGATCCGGCCGTGTACCCGTCGCCGGAAACCATCAAGACGCTGTTCCTTTTGAAGCCGCTGCCGCAGGAAATCCAGCGGCTGCAAACACGGCTGTGGACCGAGTTCAAGTCCGGCCGCTAGGCGCGGCAACAAACAGATAAGCAGCATATGAAGCCCTCGGTGTTCACCGGGGGCTTTGTTCGTCAAACGCCGGAGTGAAGCAGCATTATGATCAGCAGTGAGCAGTCGGGCGCGCTGGCCGGGACGGCCGTGCCGTCGACGGGCCCGGACGCCGTTACGGGCGACGCAGCGGACGGGTTCATCCAGATCGTCGACGTCGTGAAGAAGTTCGGCGAAACCGTCGCGGTCAAAGGGGTCAGCCTGACGGTGAAGAAGGGCGAGCTATTCGCGCTGCTAGGCAGCTCTGGCTGCGGCAAGTCGACGTTGCTGCGCATGATGGCCGGGCTCGAAACCGTGACGTCGGGAAAGATCCTGATCGATGGCGAAGATCTCGCGCAACTGCCGCCGTATCGCCGGCCGGTCAACATGATGTTCCAGTCGTACGCGCTCTTTCCGCACATGACGGTCGAGGCGAACGTGGCGTTCGGCCTGAAGCAGGAAGGTGTGCCCAAGGCCGAGCTGAAAGATCGCCTGCACAACGCGCTCGAACTCGTGCAGATGGGCCGCTTCGCGAAGCGCAAGCCGCATCAGCTATCGGGCGGGCAGCAGCAGCGCGTCGCGCTCGCGCGCTCGCTCGTCAAGCGGCCGAAGCTGCTGCTGCTCGACGAGCCCATGTCGGCGCTCGACAAGCAGATCCGCCAGCGCACGCAGATCGAGCTCGTCAACATTCTCGACCAGGTCGGCGTCACCTGCATGATGGTCACGCACGATCAGGAAGAAGCGATGACGATGGCCAACCGTCTCGCCGTGATGAGCGAAGGCCAGATCGTGCAGCTCGGCACGCCGCATGAAGTCTACGAGTATCCGAACAGCCGTTTCTCGGCGGAATTCATCGGCTCGACCAATCTGTTCGAAGGCCATACCGTCGAGGACGAACCCGATCACGTGTTCATCGAAACGCCGGATCTGACGTGCCATTTGCACGTCAATCACGGCATCACCGGTCCGCTCGGCATGCCGGTGACGATCTCGGTGCGGCCCGAACGCATCGCGCTCACGCGCAAGCCGCCAGAGGGCGCGTACAACTGGGGCAAGGGCGTCGTCACGAATATCGCGTACATGGGCGGCTATTCGCTGTATCACGTGAAGCTCGACGGCGGCAAGACCGTGATCGCGAACGTGACGAGCCTCGCGCTCACCGAAATCGATCCGCCGTCCTGGGGTGACGAAGTCTACGTGCGCTGGAGCGCATCGGCCGGCGTGGTGCTGACGTCATGAAAGAGGCGCTTGCGTCGTTTTTCGCATGGCCCGTGCGGCGTCTGCAGCTCACTGGCCGTACCGCGGTGGTGGCGGGGCCGTTCGTCTGGCTGCTGCTGTTTTTCCTGGTGCCATTCCTGCTGGTCGTGAAGATCAGCTTTGCCGATTCGCAGCTCGGCATTCCGCCGTACACGCAGCTCGTCAACTTCGCGGAAGGCGCACTGCACATCACGCTGGATCTGTCGCACTACGTGTTTCTGCTGACCGACAGCCTGTACTTCGCGACCTATGTGAATTCAGTCGTGGTCGCGGCGATTTCGACGGTGCTGTGTCTGCTGATCGGCTATCCGATGGCGTACTACATCGCGCGCTCGAATCCGGCCACCCGCAATCTTCTGATGATGGCTGTGATGCTGCCATTCTGGACCTCGTTCCTGATCCGCGTATATGCATGGATCGGCATTCTGAAGAACAACGGGCTGCTGAATAATTTTCTGATGTCGGTCGGCCTGATCCATTCGCCGATCGAGCTGTATCACACGAACACGGCGGTCTATATCGGCATGGTCTATTCGTACCTGCCGTTTCTCGTGATGCCGCTTTACGCGCATCTCGTGAAAATGGACCTGACCTTACTGGAAGCCGCCTATGACCTCGGCGCGAAGCCGTGGAAGGCGTTCTGGCAGATCACGCTGCCGCTGTCGAAGAACGGCATCGTCGCGGGCTGTCTGCTGGTGTTCATTCCGGCGGTCGGCGAGTATGTGATTCCTGAGCTGCTCGGCGGCGCGAACACGCTGATGATCGGCCGCGTGATGTGGAACGAGTTCTTCGACAATGCCGACTGGCCGATGGCGTCCGCCGTCACCTGCGCGATGGTGTTGCTGCTGCTGGTGCCGATGGCGCTGTTCCAGCATGCGCAGGCGAAGGCATTGGAGGAGGGCCGCTAATGAAGCCGAATCGCATGCTGCAGTTGATCGCCCTCGGTATCGGCTTTCTGTTTCTGTATATCCCGATCGTCAGCCTCGTCGTCTATTCGTTCAACGAATCGCAACTGGTGACGGTGTGGACGCGCTTCTCGACGCGCTGGTACGCGGCGCTGTTGCAGGACGGCGAGCTGATTACGTCGGCGTGGCTGTCGTTGCGTATCGGCCTGCTCACGGCATTCGCGTCGGTGATCATCGGTACATGGGCCGGCTTCGTGCTCGCGCGCATGGGGCGCTTTCGCGGCTTCACGCTGTACACCGGCATGATCAACGCGCCGCTGGTGATCCCTGAAGTGATTCAGGGCATCTCGCTGCTGCTGCTGTTCATCGAAATGGCGCGCTGGATCGGCTGGGCAGCCGAACGCGGCATCTTCACGATCTGGATCGGTCACGTGATGCTGTGCATTTCATACGTCGCGATCATCGTGCAGTCGCGCGTGCGGGAGCTGCATCCGTCGCTCGAGGAAGCCGCGCTCGACCTCGGCGCGACACCGCTGCGGGTGTTCTTTTCCGTCACGCTGCCGCTGATTTCGCAGGCGCTGGTGTCGGGCTGGCTGCTGTCGTTCACGCTGTCGATCGACGACGTCGTGCTGTCCGCGTTCCTGTCGGGTCCCGGCTCGACGACCTTGCCGCTCGTCGTATTCTCGCGCGTTCGCCTTGGCCTGAACCCAGAGATGAACGCGCTCGCGACGCTGTTTATCGCGGTCGTCACGGTCGGCGTCGTCGCCGCGAACTTCTTCATGCAGCGCGCGGAGCGCAAGCGGGCCGTGATGGCGGTTTGAGAGGTTGCGTGATCGAACCGCCCCTCACTTCTTCCGACGATAGCGATGATCGAGTCCCTTCTGCGTGTGCTGGACTGGGAGCCGCTTTATCGGCTGTGGGAACTGATCGTGATCATCGTGAAGTTTCTGTGGGAGCTGTTGCAGTTGCTGAGCGGCGGCGGGTGATGACAGTGCCGGCCCACGAGCTTCAACGCGCGAAGCGGTAATCCTGCGGCCGCACACGCCGCGTACGCTTGCGAAAGCTGAACGTGAAGCCGGGCCAGATCGCGGTGACTTTGCCGCTCTGCGTCTGATACCAGCTATGGCAGCCGCTCGTCCACACCGCGTGCTGCATCTCCCGCTGCAGACGCGCGTTGAAATCGCGCTGCACGTCGGCGCGCAAGGTCATCGTGCGTGCGTTCCGCCGGCGCAGCACGCGCAGGCAATCGCCGATGTACCGCAGTTGCGACTCGATCATGTAGATCATCGAGTTATGGCCGAGCCCCGTGTTCGGCCCGACGATCATGAAGAAGTTCGGGAAGTTCGCGATGCTCGTGCCGAGATAGGCCTCGGGGCCATCGCGCAGCCATAGCGTGCTGAGGTCGGTGCCGCCGAGGCCGGTCACTTCGAACGGCGCGGGCACGTCGTTGACCTGGAAGCCGGTGCCGCAGATGATCGCGTCCGCGCGGTGATGCACGCCGTCCTCGGTCAAGATGCCATCCGCGACGATCTCGCGAATGCCGCTCGTCACGACCTCGACGTTCGGCTGACAGACGGCCGGGTAATAGTCGCTCGACAGCAGCAAGCGCTTGCAGCCGAGCCGGTGGTTCGGCGTGAGCTTCGCGCGCAGCGCCGGGTCCTTGACGCGTCGCTCGAGATAGCTGAGGCCGAACTTCATCGGCATCTTCATCAGTTCGGGATTGACGACGAACGCGATTCCGCGCGATTCGAGCTGCCAATAGATCGCGCTGCGAACCAGGCGCTGCGTGAACGGCAGCGTGCGGAACAGCCATTGCGCGCGCGGGCCGATCGGCTTGTTGCGCTTCGGCATCACCCACGGCGCGGTGCGCTGGAACAGATCCAGGTGCGCGACGCGCGGCTGGATTTTCGGCACGAACTGGATCGCGCTCGCGCCGGTGCCGATAACCGCGACGCGTTTGGCGTCGAGCGGATATGCGTGATCCCAGCGCGCCGAATGGAACAGCTTGCCTTCGAAACGTTCGATGCCGGCGATACGCGGCAGCGCGGGACGCGACAGCGGACCGTTCGCGGCGATCAGCACGTCGGCCTCGATGGTTTCGCGAGCGCCGTTCGTGTCGAGCTCGACGAGCCAGATCTGGCGCGCTTCGTCGAAACGCGCGGCGCTCACTTTTGTATTGCAGCGCACGTAGCGCTCGATGCCGTACTTGCGCGCGCAGTGCTGCAGATACGCGAGAATTTCGGCTTGGCTGCTGAACGCGCGCGACCACGCCGGATTCGCCTCGAACGAAAACGAATACAGATGCGAGGGGACGTCGCAGGCCGCGCCGGGGTAGGTATTGTCGCGCCACGTGCCGCCGATGCCGCTCGCAGCCTCGTAGACCGTAAACGACGTGATGCCCGACTGCTGCAGACGAATCGCCATGCCGATGCCGGCAAAGCCACTGCCGACGATCGCAATGCGCGGCGCGGCGGATGAAGCGGAAGGGGCAGATGTCAAGGCGGTCTCCGGCATGGGGCGAAAGCGGCGGGTGAAACGATTGCAGCTGCGGCTACGGTGCAGTGGGCTCGCGCAGCACGAGGGCAGCCAGGCGGAGTCGGCGCGGGTGTGACTTGAACGAAGGCGGTGCGCAAAACCGGCAGGCAAAAAACAGGCTCCGCGCAGGAGCCTGTTGTTGATTCGACGCGGATCGATCAGGATCGATCAGGTATCGGTCCAACCGCCGGAATCGTCGTTGCTGCCCATGTCGATGCCGCCGCCGCTGCCGTCATCGTTCCAGTCGTTCGAACCCTGACCGAAGTCGAGGCTGCCGCCGTTTCCTGCGTCGTTGCCGCGCCGGCGCAGTTCGTCGGGGTCGACAATCACGTCGCGTTCGACGACGCGCTCACGTCCATGACTGAGCGCTTCGCCAAGCAGCACGCCGGTCAGCAGACCGCCCATGCCGCCACCCATGCCACCGCCTTGCTGCACGATGACCTGCGGCTGCTGCTGATATGGACCCTGTTGCGGATAAGGCGGCTGCGGACTGCCGAAGCGCTGGGCTTCCTGCGCGTACGGCGATTGCTGAGCGGTGCCCACGGACGCGGAAGTCGGATCGGGCCGGCCGTCGGCGCGCGCGCGCAGACTCGCGATGCGCTGCTCGAATTCGTCGAGTGCATAGGGCGGCAGCGGATTCTTGCCGTTCGACAGCGTTTCGACGGCGCCGCGCAACTGCTCTTCGGTCGCTTCGACGTCTTTTTCGAGCAACTCGTGACCCGGCGCGATGGACAGCTTCACGTCGAGCTTGATCGAACGCACCGTGTTGAGCATGTCGGTTGCGCGCTTCAATTGCGCGCGTCGATCGTCGTCGGCGCGCGTGTCTTCCTGGCTGCGCGCGCGTCTCAAGGTCCAGCGCAACACGAGCGCGATCACCGCGATCAGAACAATGATACCGATCCACATACCCACCCCCGGACCATGCCGTTGTTGCGCTTGCGACATCATCGCCGACTGTTGCTGCACAGCAGGCGCATTCTGCTGCGCGAACGGATTCGCGGCGTGACGGGTGACGTTGCCGCCCGCGCGTTCCGCGTCGCGGCGCAGGCGCGCTTCGGTTTGCGCGAAACGGCTCGGGTCGGCGAAACGGATTTGCGGATCCAGCGTCTTCGCCTGTTGGACCTGCGCGAGCGCCTCGGCCGAACGGCCTTCGCGATCGAGCACCTGGGCGTACAGATAGTGCGCGTGAGCGTTGTTCGGATGCGCTTGCAACACCTCGGTGAGGCCGGCGTCGGCCTGCTGCCAGTTGCCCTGCGACATCGCCGATTCGATTTGCTGAACGGTCGGCACCGCGAACGCCGCGGCCGACACGAGCAGCAGCGAAGCGAAGGCGGTTGCGAAAAGTTTTTTCATTTGCAGACCGGGCGCGGCGCGCCCGTCTCCATCAGTCGATTGCGGTGGCTACCTGTGGCGGCCGGTATGCCGGTGCGTTCAGAAGCGAGCGCACCGGCATGTGCTACTACTGCTGCTGCCATTGCTGTGCGTACTTGCTGCGAGCAGGTACACGCATCCGGCATTTACTGCGCCGGCGTATTGAGTTGCTTTTTCAGCGCTTCGAGCCGATCGTCGACGGACGGGCCGCGGTTCAGATCCGCGAGCTTGTCGTCGAGCGCCTTGCCGCTTTTCTCGTCGGCGGAGTTCAGACGTGCGTCGGAACGCGCGTTCGACAGCGCGACCTTGTCTTCGAGCTTCTGGAAATCCTCGGACAGGTTCTTGCCGCCGATGCCGCCGAGTGCGGTGGCCGCGGTATCTTTCGCCTGCGCGATCTGCTGCTTGGCCTGCAGGATATTCGAGCGCGCGTTCAGGTCGTTCCGGCGCGTGCGCATGTCGTCGATCTGGCTCTTCAGTTGCGCGACCGACGGTTCCAGCGAAGTCAGTTCTTTCGTCAGCGCATCGCGTTCGGCTTCGGCGGTGGCCTGCGCGCCGAGCGCTTCGCGCGCGAGCGCTTCGTCGCCGGACTGCAGCGCGCGGCGGGCACCGTCTTCATACTTCTTCGCCTTGTCCGCGGCAACATCGCGCTTGCTTTGCTGAGTGGCGACCTGCGCCTGAATCTCGATCAGCGAGTTCTCGGCCCGGCCGATGCTGTCGTCGAGTTCGCGCACGATCTGGCGCGAGTCGCGCGACGGGTCCTGCACGGAGTCGGCCGCATCGTTCAGAAGACCTTTGAGCGTGCGCGAAATGCTGTCAAAAAGCGACATGAAAACCTCCAGAGAATGTGGGCGGCGCCGACGATGCGTGCGCGCCTGAGTGCCTTGAACTACTGCTACTTTACGCCGCCGCGCCTGATGCTGCGCAGCGTTCGGACCGGAGTTCGGGGCGCACTTGCCAATTGCAATAGTGCAGCCCGTTTTTGTTGGGGCGCAATGCCGGTTGATGCTTGCCTGGATGTTGGAGAGCCGCGATGGGCATGGACTTGACGGCGGATATTACACCATCGGCTGTCTTAAAGATGGCTTAAACGATGCGGCCGCCCGAAGGCTCGCGCGATACTGGAAAAGCCGCTGTTTGCGCCTGTGGGCGGGCGTTATCGAACGGCATTCATACGGGTGTCACTGATGTAACGATATGCAACCGGCGGCGCGTTGCGCACGAGTGCCGGCTTGCTCAAAGGCGGTGATCGCGGCTCACGTGCGGTAATTTTCCGTCACGCTTTTCGTCACGCGAAGCGGCCGCCTTCGGCGCGCGGGTCGCTGTCCGGTTCGTCGTCGTCGGGGGCGTCGTCGTCGATGCGGGGGCGCTTGAGTGAGTTGCGCAGACGCGCCGACGTGCCGGACAGCCGTTTCGACGCTGCATCGTCGATTGCGTCCGTTTCGGCGTTTTCCGCGTTGTCGGCGGCTCGCGCTGCCGTCAGCCGCGCGACGGCTTCGGCGGTGGCCGCCGCCTGTTCGTCCTGCTCGGCGGCGAGCGCGGCGGCGACGCCGGCGGGAAGCAGCGGCGCGGGGGAGTCAGCAGGGTCGGTTGCGGTGTTGGCCGCCGCGTTTGCCGCCGCGTTTGCCGCGGCAGTGTCGCCAGAGGCACCCGCACCATCCGTCTGATGCGCTGGCAGCGACGCCGGCAATGCGGCACGTGCATGGCGTGTACCACGCGCGACGCGCTGCAGCGCTGCATTCAGCGCGTCGGGCGCGCGCGGCGCGCGCAGCCGGTCGACGATGCTCGCGGCCTTGACCTGTTCGCTGGTCGCGCCGAAGCTCAGCACCGCGCGCCGCATCAGTTCACTCACGCTGATGCCCAGATCCTCCGCGGTCGCGGTGATCGCACGTTTCTGCGCGGTCGTGACGAATACGACGATGCGCTCGCTGGGCTTGGACATGATCGACTCGCAGTCTTGTTGGCATGGGCGGGTCGGCGCGTGCCTCCGGATACGGTGTCGGAGCCCGTCATCGGATTTGCGTTGGAGCCCGCCGTTGGGTCCCCGTCGCGCGCATCGAGAGACGCGCGCGGGGTTCATCATATGACGAGTTGCGCCGCCACGGAACAAGCGCGGTGCGAAAATCCCGTGACATCAATGAGTTGTAGTGTTTGCGGGCGGTTTGTCCACAGCCCTTTCAACAGAAAATGTTGATAACCCCGCACAAGCCGCGCGTCGAGCGCACGCTGGCACGCGCTGCGCGAAATTACAGACCCTTACCAGCAAAAGGCCGCCGACGAAGGGAATTCTTACAAAAAATCTGCGTTGGACCGCTGCCGATTTCTTTAAAATGCGCTGTTACATTGCGCCGGACATGGTCCGAGGCGTGCCGTGCGGCCGGCCGGGGGCAAGGTCCGCAGGGCGGCGTGTGTCCCGGCCAGCATGTCGAACACGACCCAGCGCGCGCCGCGAGCGCGTGCAGACAGGCGCGCAGTTGCGGGCCCATTACTCCAGTCATGCCAATTATCAAACGACCGCATTCCTCGAACTCTCCGGCCGGTGAAGACCGGGACTCCAACCAACGCACGCCTGGACGCAACGCCGCTTCGCGCGAGCCCGAGCGCGGCCGTCGGTCGATCGGCGCGTCGCTCGTTCTGTGGTTCTTCGGCCTGATCGCGACCGTCGTCGTGGTCGGCGCGCTGATCGTCGGCTATGCGCTGGTCGTGATGGGGCCGCAGTTGCCGTCGCTCGACGCGCTCACCGACTATCGCCCGAAAGTGCCGCTGCGCGTCTATACCGCGGATCACGTGCTGATCGGCGAATTCGGCGAGGAGCGCCGCAGCCTGGTGCGCTTCCAGGACATCCCCGACCAGATGAAAAAAGCGGTGCTCGCGATCGAGGACTACCGCTTCTACGAACACGGTGGCGTCGACTTCGTCGGCATCCTGCGCGCCGGCTTCGCCGACCTGGCGCACGGCGGCGCGTCGCAGGGCGCGAGCACGATCACGATGCAGGTCGCGCGCAATTTCTTCCTGTCCAGCGAGAAGACCTACACGCGCAAGATCTACGAAATGCTGCTCGCGTACAAGATCGAGCGCACGCTGACGAAAGACCAGATCCTCGAGCTGTACATGAACCAGATCTATCTGGGCGAGCGCGCGTACGGCTTCGCAGCGGCCGCGCGCGTGTACTTCGGCAAGGACCTGAAGGACATCACGCTGGCGCAGGCCGCGATGCTCGCGGGTCTGCCGAAGGCGCCGTCCGCGTATAACCCGGTCGTCAATCCGAAGCGCGCGAAGATCCGTCAGGAGTACATCCTGCGACGCATGCTCGAGCTGAACTACATCACGCGGCAGCAGTACGACCAGGCCTTGAAGGAAGAGATTCAGACGAAGAATCCGGGCAACGAGTACAGCGTGCACGCCGAGTACGTCGCCGAAATGGTGCGGCAGATGATGTACGCGCAGTACAAGGACGAAACCTATACGCGCGGCCTGAACGTCACGACGACGATCGATTCCGCCGATCAGGACGCCGCGTATCGCGCGGTGCGCAAGGGCGTGATGGACTACGAGCGGCGCCACGGCTATCGCGGACCGGAAGGCTTCGTGCAGTTGCCCGATGCGGGCGACGACCGCGATCAGACGATCGACGACGCGCTGACCGATCACCCGGACAACGGTGAGATCATCGCCGGCGTGGTGACGGCCGCGAGCGCGAAGCAGGTGGTCGCACAACTGGTCGACGGCACCCAGGTAACGGTGTCGGGCGATGGCCTGCGCTTCGTCGCCGCCGCGCTGAGCCCGCGCGCGAACGCGACGCTGCGCATCAAGCCGGGTTCGATCGTGCGCCTCGTCGCCGACGACAAGGGCAACTGGCAGATCACGCAGTTGCCGCAGGTCGAGGGTGCGCTCGTGTCGCTGACGCCGCAGGACGGTGCGATCCGCGCGCTGATCGGCGGTTTCGACTTCAACAAGAACAAGTTCAACCATGTGACGCAAGCCTGGCGCCAGCCGGGTTCGAGCTTCAAGCCGTTCATCTACTCGGCGGCGCTGAACAAGGGGCTGGCACCGGCGACGATCATCAACGACGCGCCGCTGTTTTTCCCGCCGAGCACGCCCGGCGGCGACGCGTGG
Source organism: Paraburkholderia sp. WC7.3g (assembly GCF_050436345.1). Classification (NCBI taxonomy): domain Bacteria; kingdom Pseudomonadati; phylum Pseudomonadota; class Betaproteobacteria; order Burkholderiales; family Burkholderiaceae; genus Paraburkholderia; species Paraburkholderia sp. WC7.3g. Next base: position 2,664,958 of record NZ_JBNDMA010000002.1, on the reverse strand, counting down.
GAGCCGAAGGACGACGACCAGCCTGATGGTCCGATGTCGATGCGCGTCGCGTTGCAGAAGTCGAAGAACCTCGTGTCGATCCGGATCCTGTCGTTCATCGGCACCAAATACGCGCAGGACTTCGTCACGCAGCGTTTCGGCTTCGATGCCGACAAGACCCCGCCGTATCTGCCCATGGCGCTCGGCGCGGGCCTCGTCACGCCGTTGCAGTCGGCGGGCGCGTACTCGGTATTCGCGAACGGCGGCTACCGCATCAATCCCTATCTGATCAGCGAAGTGAACGACGCGCGCGGCGTGGCGATTTCGCGCGCGCAGCCTCTCGTCGCTGGGCGCGACGCGCCGCGCACGCTCGAACCGCGCAACGCGTATGTCATGAACAGCCTGTTGCATTCGGTCGCGACCGCGGGTACGGGCGCGGGCACCAACGTGCTGAAGCGCTCGGATCTGCAGGGCAAGACCGGTACGACCAACGACGCGAAGGACGGCTGGTTCGCCGGCTATCAGCAGTCGCTGGTGGCGGTCGCGTGGATGGGCTACGACCAGCCGAAGAGTCTCGGCAGCCGCGAATTCGGTGCGCAGCTCGCGCTGCCGATCTGGGTCGAGTACATGCAGCGCGCGCTGCGCGGCGTGCCGCAGGCCGAGCCGCAGCAGCCCGACGATGTGACGGTGATGAACGGCGAGCTGTTCTTTACCGACATGTTGCCGGGGCAAGGCTTCGTCGCGAGCATCGGTCTCGATTCGGGCAATCCGATGGCCGGCTCGAGCGATGCGGTGGGTGGCGTCGGGCCGGCGGGCATGACGCCGCCAGTGGTGCCGCCGCCGAGCGTGACCACGACTGAGAAGAAGCAGATCATGGATCTGTTCGAGTCGAACAAGCCTTGATGTCGGGAGCGCAGGTGTGCGGGGTGGGCCCATCCTTTTCAAAGCGATTCGGGTGCCCGCCCGCTCTCGCCGCATACCGTCATATCAACGGTGAAATACCTCGACGCGAGGCACCTCGTCGGAAAAAGCGGACAGAAGTGCCCACGCCTCGTAAGGCTTTGCACCGGCAAGATGCTCCGATAACTTCATCGTCAGATCATGCCAGGCTGAATCGTCTTCGGGCACAGCAAGGGTACGGCCATCGTTTAGCCTGACGAGCAACACGATCGAATTCCCAACCCATTGATCGCGCCCAACACTCTGGCTGATTTCGCACCGTACAAACAAATCGTAATACGTTCAATGCGTTAGCCCGCTTTTCAGGCAGTTTTCAACAGGCTCATCAACACGAACTGGGGATAAGTGCGCAGCGTTCCGTACGGAATCCCTCGTTTAGTTGGATGCCGCCGTGTTCGCCGCTTCAACCGATGCAGGCGCAGAAGCTGAAGTCGCCGCGGTCGATGACGCACCAGCCTGATCAACCGGCGGATTCCCCATCGCCTGAAACAACGCGGCCGTATCCGTCAGCCGCGCGCTCATATAGCGGATCTCATCGAGCTGCGCGTTGCGCCATTGCTGCTCGCTCGAACGCGTCGCCGCGACGGGCAGCGCGCCGAGCCGATAGCGCGCCGATGTCTCGTTGAACACGCCTTGTGCCGAACGCGCGGCGATGTTCGCGGCATCGAGCGACTGCGCGTCGTGCTCGAGCGAGGCGAGCGTATCGGCGACGTTCTGGAACGCGGCCAGCACGGTCTGCTTGTATTGCGACACGCTCGCCTCGTACGTGTGCTGCGCCGCGCGGCGCTGCGCGACGAGCGCGCCGCCATGAAACAGCGGTTGCGACAAAGAAGCGCCGATGCTCCAGATGGCCCCAGCACCTGACATCGCAACCGGCCAGCTAAAGCCGCCTTGTCCCATCGATGCCGACAGCGACAGGCTCGGAAACATCTGCGCGGTCGCGACGCCGACATCGGTCGCCGCGGCCTTCAGCGCGGCATCGGCCGCCTCGATGTCAGGCCGCGTGCGCAGCAGCTCCGACGGCACGACGACCGGCACCTGCTCGGGCACATGCAGCTGCGCGAGATCGATGTCGTCCGGCGCGGCATCGGGTGTGCGGCCGAGCAGCACCGCGAGCGCGTGACGCGTAGTGAGCCACTGCTGCTTCAGCGCCGGCAGACTCGCCGACACGCTCGCCGCGCTTTGCTGCGCGTTCAGCAGATCGGCATGCGACACCGCGCCGAGCGCGAAGCGTCGTTCGGTATCGCGCGCCTGATCGTTGGCGAGGCTCACGAGCCGCTCGGTCGTATCGATCTGAGCATGCAGCGCGGCGCTCGTAATCGTCGCCGTGACGATGTTCGCGGCGAGCGCGCGCCGCGCTGCCTCGAGCTGGTAGACCTGCACGTTCACGCGGGCGGAGAGTGCCGCGTTCGCCAGACGCGCGGCGCCGAACAGATCGAACGTATAGTGCGCCTGCAACTGACCGACGAACACGTTGTACAGAAACGTGTTCGGTCCAATCTCGGGAATCGCGAGCGCGCGATTGCGGGTGGCCTGGCCGCCGGCGTCGATGGTCGGCAGCAACGAGCTGCCCACCTGCGCGCGCAGTTGCTCGCGCGCGGCGGCGAGACTGCGGTCGGTCGCGGCGAGCGTCGGACTGTTGCGCAGGCCTTCGTCAACGAGCGTGTTCAGCGCATCCGAACGGTACAGCTTCCACCATTCAGGCACCGGCTGCGCGCCGGTCACGAACTGCTGCGTGACGCCCTGCGCGGGCACGGTTTGCGTCGGCATCGCTTCGGCGCCGTAGTGCGCGGGCTGCGGCATCGCGGGCGCATCGCCGTTCGGTCCGAACGAGCAGGCGCCGAGCATGCAGGTGAGGCTCGCGATGCTCGTGGCAATCGCGGTACGGGCCAGCGCATCGAAGCCCGCGCGGCGGTGGCGGGATAGGGCGGGAATAATCATGCTCGTGCTCATGCTCAGTTACCCGTGTGCGTGGCGCCGGCACCGGGCGGCGCGTGCGGCTCGCGCTCGTCGGTGCGCACACGGAACGACGCGGCGTACAACGCGGGCAGATAGAACAGCGTGAGGATCGTCGCACTCGTGATGCCGCCCATCAGCGCGGTCGCCATCGGCCCGAAGAAGTTCGAGCGCAACAGCGGGATCAGCGCGAGCACGGCGGCCGCGGCGGTCAGCGTGATCGGCCGGAACCGCCGCACGGTCGCGCCGACGATCGCATCGAAGCGTTTGTGCCCCGACGCGATGTCCTGCTCGATCTGATCGACGAGAATCACCGAATTGCGCATGATGATGCCGAACATCGCGATCACGCCGAGCATCGCGACGAAGCCGAACGGCTGGCCGAACAGCAGCAACGTAAGCACGACGCCGATCAGGCCGAGCGGCGCGGTCAGTACGACCATCAGCACGCGCGCGAAGCTTTGCAACTGGATCATCAGCAGCGTGAGCACCGCGATCACCATGATGGGAATCTGCGCGTTGATCGAGGTTTGACCTTTGCCGCTTTCCTCGACGGAGCCGCCGATCTCGATCCGGTAGCCGACCGGCAGCGTCGCGCGGATCGGCGCGAGCGCGCGATCCACCGCGTGCGTGACGTCGATGCCTTGGGCGCCGGCCGAAACGTCGGACTGCACGGTGATAGTCGGCTGACGGTCGCGTTCCCAGATCACGCCGTATTCGAGGTCGTTGCGCAGATGCCCGAGCGTACCGAGCGGTACCGGGCCGTTCGATGTCGGCATCGCGAGCGCGGTCAACTGCGACGGATCCACACGTTCGGCGCGCGGCGCGCGCAGATCGACGCTGATCAGCTTGTCGCGCTCGCGATACTGCGTGACCGTATAGCCGGACAGCGTCATCGCCAGGAAGCTGGAGACGTCTTCGGAAGTGACGCCGAGCTCGCGCGCGCGTTTCTGGTCGATCTCGAAGCGCACCGAGCGCTCGGCGGGCTCATCCCAGTCGAACTGCACGTTGCGCGTGCCGCGATTGGCGCGCATCGTCACGGCGACGCGCTCGGCGATCGAGCGCACAGTCGCGATGTCGTCGCCGCTCACGCGGAACTGCACCGGATAGCCGACCGGTGGCCCGTTTTCGAGGCGTGACAGGCGCGTGCGGATCGCCGGGAAGTTGTTCAGCAATTCCGGTTCGAGCCATTGCGCGAGCTTCTCGCGATCCTTGACGGACTTCGCGGTGATCACGAACTGCGCGAAGTTCGGTTGCTGCAATTGCTGATCGAGCGGCAGATAGAAACGTGGTGCGCCGGTGCCGACGAAGCTGACCGTGTGATCGATCTCGGGGCGCCCGTGAAGCGCTTTTTCGAGGCGTTCGGCCTGGCGCAACGTGGCATCGAACGACGCGCCTTCGGGCAGCCGCACATCGACCAGCAGCTCCGGCCGGTCCGAGCTCGGGAAGAACTGCTGCGGCACGAGCGAGAAGCCGGCCATCGCGAGCACGAACAGCAGCACGGTGATCGCGAGCACGACGAAACGCCGCTCGATGCACCAGCCGATCCAGCCGCGCAACCGCGTATAGAAGCGCGTGTCGTAGATGTCGTGTTCGTGGTCGTCGGGCTCGTGCGCGTGACGCTTGCGCTCCGGCAGCATGTGATAGCCGAGCAGCGGGATCAGCACGACCGCCGCGAGCCACGACGCGATCAGCGCGATCGCCGACACCTCGAAGATCGAGCGCGTGTACTCGCCGGTGCTCGATTTCGCGAGCGCGATCGGCAGGAAGCCCGCCACGGTGACGAGCGTGCCCGTCAGCATCGGAAACGCGGTGCTGGTGTATGCGAAGGCCGCGGCGCGCGCGCGGTTCCAGCCTTGCTCGAGCTTCACCGACATCATCTCCACCGCGATGATCGCATCGTCGACGAGCAGGCCGAGCGCGAGCACGAGTGTGCCGAGCGATACCTTGTGCAGGCCGATATCGAACAGGTACATGCACAGCGCAGTGACCGCGAGCACGACCGGAATCGAGATCACGACAACCATGCCGGTGCGCACGCCGAGCGACACGAGGCTGACGACCAGCACGATCCCGACCGCTTCGGCGACCGCTTCGAGAAAGTCGTTGACCGAGCGCGCGACCGCGTGCGGCATGCTCGATACTTCGACGAGCTTCAAACCGGCGGGCAGCGCGGCGCGAAATTGGGTCATCTGCTGATCGAGCGCGCGGCCCAGCCGGATCACGTCGCCGCCCGGCTGCATCGTCACGCCGATGCCGAGCACGGGCTTGCCGCCGAAGCGCATCTGCGTGACGACCGGGTCGTCGTAGCCGCGCCGGATCGTCGCGATGTCGCCGAGACGAATGGTGCGGTTGTTGATGCGGATCAGCATGTCGGCGAGCGCATTGACGTCGTTGAACTGGCCGCTCGGGCGCACGAACACGCGGTCGTCGGTGGTGGTCAGCGTACCCGCGGGCGCGATCGTGTTCTGCGCGTTGATCGCCTGGCCAAGCTGTTGTGGCGAGATGCCGAGACGCGTCAACTGCGTGTTCGCGATCTCGATGTAGACGTGCTGATCCGGGTCACCGAAATAATCGACCTTGCCGACGCCCGGCACGCGCAGCAGCACCGAGCGTAGCTGGTCCGCGTAGTCGTGCAGTTGCGCGGCGGAAAAGCCGTCGCCTTCGAGCGTATAGATGTTGGTGTAGACGTCGCCGAATTCGTCGTTGAAGAACGGGCCCTGGATGCCCGGCGGCAGGGTCGCCGCAATGTCGCCGACTTTCTTGCGCACCTGGTACCACGTCTCGGGCACCTGGCGCACCGGCGCCGAGTCCTTCATCGTGAAGAAGATCAGCGATTCCCCGGGACGCGAGTAGCTGCGAACGAAGTCTATATAAGGCGTCTCCTGCAGCTTGCGGCCGATGCGATCGGTCAGCTGCTCCTGCACCTGGCGCGCTGTGGCGCCTGGCCAGAACGTGCGGATCACCATCACGCGAAACGTGAAGGGCGGGTCTTCCGACTGCGCGAGGCGCGTGTACGCGAGGATGCCGAACGCGGTGGCGAGCGCGATCAGGAACACGACCAGCGCCTGATGACGCAGCGCCCACGCTGACAGATTGAAGCGTCCTTCTTCGTGCGACGTGCTCATGAAGCGAAGTCCTCGGGATGCAGCGGTGCGATCGCGCGGACTTTCTGGCCGGCGCTCACGGTGTGCACGCCTTGCAGCACGACGCTTTCGCCATCTTTCAGGCCGTCGCTGACGACGAACGTGCGCTCGTAGTAGCGCGTGACGCTCACGCGACGCAGTTCGAGCGTGTTGTCCGCGGCGCGCACGACCCACACGGCCGGCTCGCGTCCCTCGTGAAAGAGCGCGGTGACCGGCAGCGTGAACACGCCATACTGCGCGGCCGCCACGGCGAGCGGCACGGCCGGCGTGACGTCGGCGGTCATGCCGAGGCGCACGTCGACACCGGCATCGAGCAGCGTCAGACGCGCGCGCCAGGTGCGGCTTTGCGGATCGGCGGCCGGCGACAGCTCGCGCACGCGCGCGCTGAGCCTGCGGCCAGGCAGCGCGGCGAGCGTGACGCTTGCGTTCTGGCCGACGGCGAAGGCGGCAAGCGCGCTTTCGGGCGCGTCGCACAGCACGTCGACGTCGCCGCTCCACGCGAGGTTGTAGACGGCCTGACCCGCCGACACGTTCTGGCCCGTGTCCGCCTGTTCAGCCGTGATGACGCCAGCATGACCGGCGACGAGCGTCGTGTATTGCAGCTGGTTCTTCGCGAGTGCCGCCTGCTGCTGCGCCTGATCGCGCTGCGCGAGCGCGGATGCGTAGGCGTTGGTGGTCTGTTCGAGCTGTGCCGGCGCGATCAGGTTTTCTTTGGCCTGCGCCTTGTCGCGCTCGAGCTGCTGCTGCGCATAGACGAGGTTGTGCTGCGCGGCGTCGAGCTGCGCCTCGGTGCCGGCGACGTTTTTCTGCGCATCGGCCGGGTCGAGCAACGCGACGACTTCACCGCTCTTCACCGTGTCGCCGAGCCGCACCCGGCGCTCGATGATCTTGCCGGCGACGCGGAACGACAGCGGCGTCGAATAGCGCGCCTGCACTTCGCCGGGCAGCGACGCCGCCTGCAGCGCGTGCCCGTCCGCATGGACGGCGAGCGCGACCACCGGGCGCGGCGCGGGCGCCGCGGCTTCCTGCTTCGAGCAGGCCGCGAGCGCGAGCACGCCTGCCAGCGCCAGCGCGCAGGTCTGCCGGGAGAAGCCGCGGTGACAGGATGGAGGAGACTGCTGGCGCATCGCTGACGATGCGAGAGAACCGGGACGCTTCACAATTACCCCAACTGGAGACAGCGAACGAACTCGGCAAGCCGCGCGGCCCGCCCGCGAAGACCCGCACGCCGAGTCATGCAATTGGCATACAGGTGTGGCTTGGAATGACGAGATGCATTCTAATACACTCCTGTATTTGAATGTGAGGGTGAATTTGAATTCTCTTCGGTGCTAGACTTGCGCCCATGAAACGTCAAAGACTCACGAGAGAGCAGAGCAAGGACCAGACGCGCGAGCGTCTGCTCGATGCCGCGCAGGTCATTTTCATGAAGAAGGGCTTCGTCGCGGCGAGCGTCGAGGACATCGCGGCCGCGGCCGGCTACACGCGCGGCGCGTTCTATTCGAACTTCCGCAGCAAGAGCGAGCTGTTTCTGGAGCTGTTGCGGCGCGATCACGAAGCGATGCAGGCGGACCTGCATGCGATCTTCGAGAGCGCGGCGTCGCGCGAGGAGATGGAGGCGCGCGTGCTGCGCTACTACAGCTCGCTGCATCGCGAGAACAAGTGCTTTCTGCTGTGGGTCGAGGCGAAGCTGCTCGCGGTGCGTGACGGGCGCTTCCGGCTGCGCTTCAACGCATTCATGCACGAGAAGCTCGAGCAATTGGGCGCCTATGTGCGCGAGTTCTCGGAGCGCGTCGGCACGCCGATGTCGATGCCGCCCGAGCAGCTCGCGATCGGCCTGATTGGCCTGTGCGACGGCGTGCAGTTCTTCTACACGATCGATCCGCAGAACGTGCCGGCGGAGATGGCCGAAATGGTGCTGGCGGGTTTTTTCTCGCGCGTGGTGTTCGGGCGCGATGCGTGAGGTCAGGCGTTAAGCCTTGGGCGCGCAGATGCGCGAACGCGCGAGCCGGGCGGATCGCGCGTCAGATCCGGCGACAACCGGAACAATCAGTCGATCGGCAATTTCGCACAAGCGTCGGCGGCGGGCGCCGCGCACGCGAACGCGTATTGGCCGCTGGCGCTGAGGATCTTTTCCCCGGCGTGCAGGGCTACCTTGATATCGGGGCAGCGCTCGTAACCGATATACGCCGAACTCGCGGCGGCCGACCAGCAAACCAGCGAAAACGCGATTTTTTCGAGCAGATGAAAACGATGTGGCATGGCGGATGGTGCGGTGATTTCCTTTGGCCGCCATTTTACCTGCTGACTAGGGTTTATACCTAGCTAGAACCGACAGTAGACGCCGCAATAGTGGCGCGATTAGCACACTGCATCGAATCTGACCGGAATGTCATGTCTGGGTCAGGGTTGGGACATGTCCGATCGCTAGAATCGGTTGGGTCGGGCAAACCCGCGCTCGTCCATGCGGCGCGGGTCGACACCGGCGGCAACAGTTGCGCCGGCCCGGCTTTACCGACGCAGGAGTCGTCCCATGAATCAACTGCAGTCGATGCGCGTGTTCGTCAAGGTCGCGGACCTCGGCAGTTTCGTCGGCGCGGCGGGCGCGCTGGATCTGTCCACCGCGGTCGTCACGCGGCACGTCGCGGATCTCGAAGCGCGGCTCGGCACGCGACTGCTGAACCGCACGACGCGCCGTCTGTCGCTGACCGAATCCGGCGCGACCTATCTGGAGCGCGTGCGCCACATCCTCGTCGATCTCGAAGGCGTCGAGCAGATGGTGGTGGCGCGCAATCATGAGCCTGTCGGCACGCTGCGTATCGTCGCGCCGGTCGTGTTCGGACTGCACAGTCTCGCGCCGGTCGTGCAGTCGTACGCGGCGCGCTATCCGGACGTGGTGCCCGACGTCACGCTCGCCGACCGTCACGTCGATCTGGTCGAAGAGGGCTTCGACGTCGGCATTCTGGTTGCGCGGCACATGCGCAGCGCGAGCATCGTGACCCGACGGCTGACGACCGGCTACATGACGGTCTGCGCGACGCCCGCCTATCTGGCGCAACACGGCACGCCGACGCGCCCCGAGGATCTGCTCAGGCATTCGTGCCTGAGCCGGCCGGCCGAGCAGGGCGGCGGCGAGGAGCGCGTGTTCAAGGGTCTGGATCGCGAAGTGCGGGTGCGGCCGACCAACGCGATCGCGGCGAACAATGCCGAGATGCTTCGGCAGTTCACGCTGCTGGGCATGGGCGTGGCGATTCTGCCGAGCTATCTGATCGGGCGGGATCTGACGGCGGGGCGGCTCGTGCGTCTGCTCGACGGGTACACTCTGCCGCCCATCGAAATCACGATTGCGTATCCGAGCCGGCTGCATCTGCCGGCGAAGGTGCGGACCTTCATCGACCATCTGGTCGAGCATTTCCAGCCGGAAAGCGCGTCGGCGCGGGATTCCCGTAGCGCAGCGCAGTTGCGGGCGACGGTGGAGGCGAGCGGGTCCGACGATCCGACTGCGCGCGAGATGACCGACCACGCGCTCGAAAGTGGCGACACGACGCGCCGTGTGACGCGGGCTCCGCGCACGCGGATGGCGGTGTCGTCGCAGTTCTGATGAGTGAAGTGAGGCGGGTGTGAATGCGGGTTTGGATCCCTGGGTTCAGATCCCCAGGCCCGGGCCATAATTGCCGCCGATCAAGCGCGTAACCGACTCGATGTCGACATAATCCTGCTCTGGCATGCCGTCGAGCATCGCCAGCACCTCGTTGCTCGCGCCGGCTTCGCGCGCGGCGTCGACGAGCGCATCCTTGTTGGTCGGGAATTCGACTTCAGCGAGAAGATCGGCAATCTGCAGATCGATCGATTCGCCGGGGATGTCCGAGGCCGTCATGCGCATGCTCCTGTCGTGCTGGTGTTGGTGTTGGTCGTCAGGGTGCAATTGCCGCCGCGCAAAGCCAGCGCCTCGCCGCGACGAGCTTCTCGCGGTCTCTCGCAGTTCCGCGCGCATCGCCACCCATCGCCCGCCGTTGCGGCCGCCCTCAGGTGGTCAGATGCTCGTTCTGCCCGGTCAGGCTGCGTTCCAGATGTCGGGACTTCGGCAACGCAATATGCTCCCATTGCTGTGGACGACTCGCGTCGGTGCTCGTGACGTCCGGAGCCGGCGGCGCGACCGGCGCGGCGTTCGCGCGTTGGGCAAGCGTGATGGAATCCGTGCTGTCCGACGCGGTATGGACCGGCGCGGCAAAGCACGAGGCTGACAGCGTCACCATGATTAACAGTGTCGAGGTTTTCATCGCCCGACCTCCTAAAGCTCATGCGGCGCTGACAATCGAGCAAACCCTGTGCCGTCCCGCGTCGATAGGACAGTGCAAGCCAGGGACGGCGTGGTGCTGCGCGGCCCAAGCCCCTTACCATCTTAGATGGCAAATACTGCAACGCGCGCATATTTGCGACACCACCGTCTTGCAGATTCCATGATCGCCCGAACGGGCTCGCGCGTCCAGGCCCTGCGCTAGCGCAGCACGTCGAAGCGCGTCCACGGCCACGACGGCCGGTCGCGCATGTAGCCGTTCAGCCAGTTCCACTGCGGATGCCGCTTCATGAACGACTGCGCGTCGAACGGCCGGCCGCACGGATGACCCCAGCGCGCGGTGAACGCCATCTCGCGCGCCATTTCGCTATCGACCACCTTGCCGTCGTTCGCGCCCCACGGATTGAACGGACCGTGATCGGTGCCGCCGAAGCGCGCGTCGTCGAGCTCCAGATGCCCGCAGATCGTGCGCGAGCAGGGATTGTCGTTGCGATCGAGATAGACGTCGTGATGATCGGCGATCATCTGCTTCGCGAGTTCGACGTCGATGCTGCCGCGATGCATGTCCTCGAGCTGCATGAAGCGCAGACGCCGCGCGCCGTTCTTGCGCACGTCGGTATAGTCCTCGCCTTCGCCGATGCATTCCTGATTGCGGATCTTCAGATCCGTCGCGGTGTTGTAGCCGCTGTAGAAACCGTCTTTCGTGCTCTCGAAGCCTGAATAGTGCAGCCCGAGTTCGTAGCGCGCGATCTCGCCGGTCTTCGTGTCGCCGAGCAGCCAGCTGTTCGCGTAGCCGCCGTTGTTCGCGAGCGAGAACATGTCGCACCATTCCTTGATGCTGTCCGCATATTGCGACGCGCGCCTCGAGCGATAGAATTCCGGCGCGCCCGCCGCGTTGTAGCCCGCGAAGTTCGAGATCGTCGTTTCGGTGACCATCAGGCCGGCCGCCGTGACCCAGAAGTCGGTCAGGCTCGAAATGCAGCCCGGCAAGCCCTGCATCAGGATGCGGTTGCCGCGATCGGGCACGATGTCGAATACGACGTTGAACGCGTCGCCGGCGGCGTAGCGGTCCCACGAGTTGTGCGCCATCACGATGCGGCCGTCGCGCGTCGCGTTGCCGGTCGCGATGAACGCACTGCAGTGGTGACCGCGCCGGCCGCGCCACAGTTTCGCGCCCAACTGCGGCCGCTGCTGCGCCGCGTGTGTCGGCCACCAGCTTTGCAGCAGATCCATGTAGCCGTTCCACGCGAGCACTTCGGCGAACGGCAGCTTCGCGCCGTCGGCGATCCCCTGGATTTCGTCGGCGAATTCGGTGTCGAGCTTGCTCGCGAACTGGCTCGTTGCGGCGTTGAGGAAGGTGTCGAACTCCTCGCCGGTGTCCCATTTGGCAAGATAGCGCGCGGTGCGGATCGCGTTTCTGATTTCGTCGGCGAGCAACTGGCCGTGCTGTTCGCCGCGATCGTACGGCTCGCCTTCGATATGCACGAAAATCCAGCCGGCTTGATCGCGGCGTACGGCCTCGGGGGACGGTTCGCTCATCTTCGCTCCGACGATACGGCGGGCGCTGTCGCTGCACCCATGCTGGGCTCACGCGTGCCGGCCGCAACAGGGGCCGGCGGTCTGTTCATTGTAGAGAATCTGCGGCGCTTTGCATCGCGCCGCGAAGCGGGTAGCCGCGGAGCTTTGGCGAAGGCGCTAGGGCGATGGATTCATGCGGAAGTACGCATCCAGCAGCGAGGTCTTGTAGACGACGCCGGCGAGCTTCGGATGCGCGGTGCTTTCGATCACGGGCAACCGCTCGCCCTGAAACGCCAGGAAGTGCTGCAACGCGACGGCGAGCGACATGTCCGGCGTCAGCACGTCGAAATGCGGCTGCAGATAATCGGCGGCGGTCTTCATCGACGTGTCGCGGCCCTCGAGCAGATCGGACGTGATGTCCTTCAGCGCGACCACGCCGAGAAACGCGCCGGAGTCGTTCGCGACGTACAGATACTTGACCGGATATTCGAGGAACACGCGGGTCATGTCGTGCACGGTCGCGTTCGGCGGCACGACGGTTTGCGCGGGGCGGATCAGCTCGCGCATCTGCGTCGCGCGCAATCGCGAGCGCTCCTGCTCCTCGCGATTGCGGCGCAGCGTGATCTCGTACATCGAGGTCTTGCCGATCGCGCGCGCGATGAAATACGCGACCACGCACGACAGCATCAGCGGCAGCACGACCTGATAGCTCAACGTCATCTCGAAGATCATCAGGATCGCCATCAGCGGCGCCTGGGTCGCGCCCGCGAGAAACGCGCCCATGCCGACCATCGCATACGCGTAAGCGGCCGACGTCGCATGCGGCCACAACGCGTGCATGGCCTGGCCGAACAGCGAGCCGACCGCCGCGCCGACGAACAGCGTCGGCGTGAACACGCCGCCCACCGCGCCGGAGCCGGCCGTCGCCGCGGTCGCCGCGAGCTTGCAGACGAGCACGAGCAGCAGCGCGGACCACGTCCACGGCGAATGCAGGATCGAGTTCACGACGCTGTAGCCGTTGCCCCACACCTCGGGCTCCCCGACCGAAATGATGCCGACCACGAGACCGCCGAGCGCGAGCCGCAGAGGCAGCGCCACCGGCAGCTTGCGAAAGGCCGCCTTCGACGCATCGAGCAGCCGCAGGAACTGCGGCGCGGCCGCGCCGCACAGCGCGCCGAGCGCGACGAACAGCAGCACCTCGGCGCCGGTCACGGTCGGAAACTCCGGCATCTCGTAGGGCGGCTTGTAGCCGGCGAACTCGCGCATCGTGATGTTCGCGACGACCGCCGCGACCAGCACCGGCCCGAAGCTTTCCATCGCGATCGAGCCGAGCACGATCTCGGTGACGAAAAACGCGCCCGCGATCGGCGCGCTGTACGCGGAGGTGATACCGGCGGCCGCGCCGCACGCGACGAGCAGGCGCAGTCGTGGCGGATCGAAGTGGACCCAGCGGCCGACCAGCGACGCGGCGAGCGCCGCGAGCTGCACCATCGGACCTTCGCGGCCGATCGAACCGCCGCTCGCGATCGTAAACAGCGACGACACGCTGCGCCACAGGCTGAGGCGCACCGGCACGACGCCATCGCCGATCGCGACGGCTTCCATGTAGTCGGTGTGCGTGCTGGTGTCGGCGTGACGTCGCGCGATCAGCAGAAAAATGCCGGCGACCAGACCGCCCGCCGCCGGCACCCAGATGCGCGTGGTCCACGGCAGGCTGCGCGCCAGTTCGACGAAGCTGCCGGATTGGCCGGTCATCGCCAGTTGCAGCAGTTGGATGCAGTTGCGAAACGCGATGGTCGCGAATGCGCCGGCTATGCCGACCACAACCGACCAGACCAGCATCGTGTGGGCTTCGGAGAGGCGGAAAAGACGTTGGGCGCGGGTGCGCAGCTTCAGCAGGAAGGAAAGCACGTCGACGGTACGGGGCGTGAGCGAAGGTTGAAAAAAGCGCGGCACAACAGCAGCGCGCCCGCCTCGAATGGCGGGCGCGCGGCGGCGAGCGGGCGGGGGCGGGCGGCGCGGATCAAGTCGCCGCCCGGTCGAGTTCAGGATAGTGCCGGAAGATGCAACTTTCGTTATGGCCGATGCGCCGGTCCGAGTCCAGATACGCGGCGATGTTCGGTCTTGCGATCACCATGTCGTGCAGCGCGGCGAGCCGCGGATAGTGCTCGCCGAAGCGCTTCAGCGCGCGCGGAAACGCGTACAGCAGACCGTCGATCAGCTGGAACATCGACAGATCGACGTAACTCAGCGTGTCGCCGACCATGAAGTTGCCGCCGGCCGGATTCTGCGCGAGCACGCGCTCGAAGTACGACATGAACTTCGGAATCCGATGGTCGATGAAATCGTGCGCGCGCGCCTTCGCCGCGTCTTTCTGCTCCTCGTAGTAGAGGCCGCTCGCGAGCGGATGGTGGGTGTCGTGCGCTTCGGTGACGACGTCGGCGATCGTCAGCTGCAGGCCGTTCGCGACATAGCGCAGACTGTCCACCGTCGGCGCGAGATTGAGCCGCGGGCCGAGATAGAACAGGATGTTGGCGGTCTGCGAGATCACCAGATCGCCGTCTTTCAGAAACGGCGGCGCGAACGGCGGATACGGTTCGTCGGGGCTTTGCATCACCGCCATCATCGCTTCGGTGCCTTGGCCCTTCGAGCGTTTGCCGCGCGCGACTTCGACGTAGTCGACGCCGGCTTCCTCCAGCGCGAGCCGCACGAATTCGCCACGCCCTTGCAGGCCATCCCAGTAGTACAGTTCCAGGCTCATCGATCGATCCTCATTCCGGTGGTCCGGACGCGTCGCGCGAAGGCGGTGTCAGCGCTGCCATCGGACGTCGCGCACGGGCGGGTTGCGGGAGCAAAATTCGCAGCAACGAGTATGCCGTGTGATCGGCCCGGATGGTGCGCCAGAAAGCGCAAAACCCCGCGCGCGGCGGGGTGTCGGGAAAGGCGGGGAAGCCGGCGACGGCTCAGTGGAACAGGTGCTGGACGGTCCATGTGATGCCCAGTCCGCCGGCGATCAGCCACACATACAGAATCAGGCCAGTGCTCAGCGCGCGCGGACCCGCTTCGCGAATCTGCGAGACCCGCGTTTCGATGCCGAGCGCGGTCATTGCCATCGTCAGCGCGAAGGTGTCGACGAGGTTCAGCGTCGAGGTGGCGCTTTCCGGCAGTACGTGCAGCGAGTTGATCACGACGCAGGCGAGAAAGCCGAGTGCGAACCAGGGAATCGCAAGCTTGCGCGGGGCGGCGCCGTCCGTGCTGGCATCCTTCGCGCCACGAGCAGCGCGGTTGACCCACAGGCCGACCACCAGCAGTACCGGCACGAGGAGCATCACGCGGGTCATCTTGACGATCGTCGCGATGTGCGTCGCTTCCGGGCTCACGTTGCTCGCCGCGCCGACCACCTGCGCAACCTCGTGGATCGTGCCGCCGAAGAACAGGCCGGCGCCGAGCGTATCGAGGTGCAGCCAGCCGGCCTTGAACAGCACCGGGTACAGGAACATCGACAGCGTGCCGAACAGCACGACGCTGCCAACCGCCATCGCGCTCTTGTGCGGCTTCGATTGCAGCGTCGATTCGAACGCGAGCACCGCCGCGGCGCCGCAGATCGCGCTGCCGGCCGCCGTCAGCAGCGCGGTGTCGCGATCGAGCTTCATGATTTTCATGCCGGCCCAGGTGCCGATCACGAGCGTGCTGACGACGATCAGCACCGACTCCGCGAGACCCGGCAGGCCGACCTGCGCGATTTCCTGCAGGCTCACGCGCAGGCCGAAAAACGCGACCGCGATACGCAGCAGCTTGCGCGCCGAGAAGTTGACGCCGGCCGCCCAACTGGCCGGCATGCCGTCGCGCAGTGCGTTGCCGTAGATCGCACCTGCGACGATGCCGACGATCAGTGGACTCAGGCCGAGACCGGCAACCGCCGGAATCGCCGCGATGCGCGTGACGGCGGCCGCGAACAGCGCGACGAACAGCACGCCGTTGAGCTGGCCGCGGGTGGACAGCGCGGCGGAGGCGGTGGGGAGCGGAACGGTGGGCGTGGACATGATCGGATGCCTGATGGGGGAGCAACGGGGCTAATCCTAAATTAGATATATCGATATGAAAAATCATCATTTAGAATGTCAAGTATCGGTTCAACTGATATTTAATCGAGATGACCCCGGATCAACTTATAACGTTCGCCGCCGTCGCTGAACATCGCAATATCAGCCGGGCGGCGGTGGCGCTGCATCTGTCGCAGCCGGCGGTGTCCGGCCAGCTCAGGCAGCTGCAGGACGAGTTCGGCGAGCCGCTGTATCAGCGCGATGGCCGCGGCGTGCGCCTGACCCCGGCCGGCGAGCAGCTCGCCAGCTATGCGGCGCGGCTGCGCGACACCTGGCGGCAGGCCCATGCCTATCGTGACGCGCTGCGCGGTCTCGAACAGGGCACCTTGCGGATCGGCGCGAGCACGACGCCGGCCAGCTACCTGCTGCCGTACCTGATCGCCGAATTCCATCGCCGCTACCCGGACGTGACCGTGCATACCGCCAACGGCAACACGGCCGAGATCGTCGGCGCGCTCGGCTCGGTCGATATCGCGATGATCGAGGGGCCGCCCGGCGCCGATCTGCCGCCGGACACGGTCGTGCATGCGTGGCGCGAAGACGAGATCGTCGCGATCATGCCGCGCTCGCATCCGCTCGCGCAGGCGGACAGCGGCGGGCGCATCGAGCTGGCCGCGTTCGGCGCATACCCGCTGGTGCTGCGCGAGGAAGGCTCGGGCGTGCGACAGACGGTCGAGCGCGAGTTCGCGCGCGCGGGCGTGCCGATGCGTGTCGCACTCGAAATCGCCGGGGTCGAAGGGGTGAAGGAGGCAGTCCGGGCCGGCATGGGCGTCGGATTCGTGTCGGCGATGTCGATGCGGCACGAGAACGGTGCGCTGCGGCTGATGTCGCTGAGCCCGCAGCCGCTGACGCGGCGGCTGTCGATTCTGGTGCCGCACGCGAGCGCACCGTCTCGGCTGGTCGAGCGGTTTCTGGCGATGTGCGTCGCGGATCAGCGCGGCTGAATGGCGCGCGGTCGTGCCAAACGAGTTCCGGGTCACGCTCGCCGCATGCCTACCGCGCCTGGGGATTTCCTCTATGGTGCGCGGTGGCTGTCCCGCGCACTATTCGCACGTCACAGCGCCTCGGCGCTTTTTTTCAAAATGCTTTTGGAACCGGTTCCAAACATGAGATCGAGCGCATTCGGCATGACTGAAGCAGTAGAGATCGTGATCGTCGCCAGCGCGTTCGGCATGAATGCGGTGCGCGCCGACGGTCATCTGAAATGGGCACGGGCGGCAAAGCGGGCCGGCGCGGCCGGGTTCGAAGTGCGCCGCGAACTGTTCGCGAGTGCCGCGGACGCGCACCCGCAACGGCTGCGCGCGCTCGGCGCGGCGTTGGCCGATCTAGGCCTGTGGTCGGTGTTTTCGACGCCGGCATCGTTGTACGCGGCGCACGGCCAGCTCGATACCGACGCACTGCGGGTCGAGCTCGACCAGGCGGCCACGCTCGGCGCGCGCTTCGTCAAGCTGCAACTCGGTGGCTTCGCGGGCGACGCTGACGGCGCGGCCATCGCCGCGCACGTCGCGAGCGGCGCGCATCCACGAGTCGTCGTCGAAAACGGGCAACTGGCGCAGGGCGGCTCGCCCGCGCAGTTCGTCGGGCTGTTCGACGCGCTCGCGCGCGAAGGCCACGCGGGCGTGCTCGGCATGACTTTCGATACCGGCAACTGGGCGTGGCTCGACGTCGCGCCGCTGCAGATTGCCCCGCAGCTCGCGCCCCATGTCGAGTACATCCATTGCAAGACCACGGCGGGAGAGGGCGCGCGGCGCTTCGCGACCGCACCGGCCGACGATGACGCGCCATTCCGCGCGGTCCTCGACCGTCTGCCGCGCGATGTGCCGCGCGGCATCGAGTTTCCGTTCGACGCGAGCCGGATCGACGCGGATGCCGCGCGTTATGTGAACTGGCTCGCCCGCGTGTAGACGCGCAACGCGGCAACACGAATCACCCGCATCACCAGCACCGCCAGGAGCCCAGCATGATCCACCCGTATCCCGTCCTCGATGTGATCACCTACGGCGAGGCGATGGCGATGTTCGTCGCCGCCGAAACCGGCCCACTCGCGGGCGTCGGGCACTTCACGAAGCGCATTGCCGGCGCGGACCTGAACGTCGCTATCGGCTTGTCCCGACTGGGCTTCAGGGTGGGCTGGATGAGCCGCGTCGGTGACGATTCGTTCGGCCGGTACGTGCGCGACACGCTGACGAAAGAGGGCATCGACCAGCGCTGCGTGAGCACCGACGCGCGCTACCCGACCGGCTTCCAGCTGAAGTCGAAGAACGACGACGGCAGCGACCCGGCGGTCGAATATTTTCGCAAGGGCTCGGCGGCGAGCCATCTGTCGCTCGACGACTACGTCGCCGATTACGTGCTGAGCGCGCGTCATCTGCATCTGACCGGCGTCGCGCCGGCGATCTCGGCCAGTTCGCGCGAACTCGCGTTCCACCTGGCGCGCGAAATGCGGGGGTCAGGCAGGACGATCTCGTTCGACCCGAACCTGCGTCCGACGCTGTGGCCGTCGCGCGCGGCGATGGTCGAAGGCTTGAACGCGCTCGCCGCGCTCGCCGACTGGGTGCTGCCAGGCATCGCCGAGGGCGAGCTTCTGACCGGCTACACGCAGCCGGAGGACATCGCGAAGTTCTACCTCGAGCGCGGCGCGCGCGGCGTGATCGTCAAGCTCGGCGCGCAGGGCGCGTATTACCGCACCGCGACCGATGCCGCGACGATCGCCGGCCGGCCGGTCGCGAACGTCGTCGATACGGTCGGCGCGGGCGATGGTTTCGCGGTCGGCGTGATCAGCGCGCTGCTCGAAGGCCGCACGCTCGCGCAGGCGGTCGCGCGTGGCAACCGCATCGGCGCGCTCGCGATCCAGGTAATCGGCGATTCCGAAGGTTTGCCGAGCCGCGCCGAACTCGACGCGCTCGAACTCGCCGAGGTGCCGGGCGTCGCAAGCGCGGCCTGACGCGTATCGGAGCGCATCGACGACGAGCATAAACACCCAGCATCGACGACAACGAGAGCGCCGTCAGCGCGCCCAGATTTTTTCATCATTGATTCGGGACGACGCCGTCCAAGGAGACTTCCATGACCTCATCGCTTGCGATTCGCCGCTGGTGGACGATCATGCCGATCGTGTTCATCACCTACAGCCTCGCGTATCTGGATCGCGCGAATTTCGGCTTCGCGTCGGCGGCCGGCATCAACCAGGATCTCGGCATCAGCAAGGGGCTCGCGTCGCTGATCGGCGCGCTGTTCTTCCTCGGCTATTTCTTCTTCCAGATTCCGGGCGCGATCTACGCCGAGCGCCGCAGCGTGAAGAAGCTCGTGTTCTGGAGCCTCGTTCTGTGGGGCGGCTGTGCCGCGCTGACCGGCATGGTCAGCAACATTCCGTCGCTGATGGCGATCCGCTTCCTGCTCGGCGTCGTCGAAGCCGCGGTGATGCCGGCGATGCTGATCTTCATCAGCAACTGGTTCACGAAGAGCGAGCGTTCGCGCGCGAACACCTTCCTGATTCTCGGCAACCCGGTCACGGTGCTGTGGATGTCGGTCGTGTCGGGCTATCTCGTGCATTCGTTCGGCTGGCGGCAGATGTTCATCGCCGAGGGCGCGCCCGCGATCATCTGGGCGATCTGCTGGTGGTTCCTCGTGAAGGACAAGCCCGAGCAGGTGTCGTGGCTGTCGCAGCAGGAAAAGGACGCGCTCGCGCAGACGCTGCGCGCCGAGCAGGCGGCGATCAAGCCGGTGCGCAATTACAGCGAGGCGTTTCGCACGCCCGCGGTGATCAAGCTGTGCGCGCAGTATTTCTGCTGGAGCATCGGCGTGTACGGTTTCGTGCTGTGGCTGCCGTCGATCCTGAAGAACGGCTCGTCGTTCGGCATGGTGGAAACCGGCTGGCTGTCGGCGCTGCCGTATCTGGCCGCGACGATCGCGATGCTTGCAGCTTCGTGGGCATCGGATAAACTCAACCGCCGCAAGGCGTTCGTGTGGCCGTTCCTGCTGATCGGTGCGATTGCGTTCGCGGCGTCGTACGGGCTCGGCTCCGCGCATTTCTGGGTATCGTATGCGCTGCTCGTGATCGCGGGCGCCGCGATGTACGCGCCGTATGGACCGTTCTTCGCGATCGTACCGGAGCTGCTGCCGAAGAACGTCGCGGGCGGCGCGATGGCGCTGATCAACAGCATGGGCGCGCTCGGTTCGTTCGTCGGCTCGTACGTGGTCGGCTATCTGAACGGCGCGACCGGATCGCCCGCGGCATCGTACGCATTCATGAGCGTGACGCTCGTCGCCGCGGTGATCCTGACGCTTGCCGTCAAGCCGGCCAGCGTCGAAAAACGCGGCCCCGCTCGTGCCACCGTCGCAAGGAAAATTAGCTGATGAAGAAGATCGTCGCCTGGAAGTCGCTGCCCGAGGATGTGCTCGCCTATCTGCAACAGCATGCGCAGGTCGTGCAGGTCGATCCGTCGCAGCATGATGCGTTCGTCGCCGCGCTGCGCGATGCCGAAGGCGGCATCGGCGCGAGCGCGCAGATCACGCCGGCGATGCTCGAAGGCGCGAACCGGCTGAAGGCGCTGTCGACGATCTCGGTCGGCTACGACCAGTTCGACGTCGACGACCTCACGCGTCGCGGCATCGTGCTCGCGCACACGCCGGACGTGCTGACCGAATCGACCGCCGATACCGTGTTCTCGCTGATCCTCGCGTGCGCGCGGCGCGTCGTCGAGCTGGCCGATTGGGTCAGGGCGGGGCAGTGGCGCACCAGCATCGGGCCCGCGCAGTTCGGCCTCGACGTGCAGGGCAAGACGATCGGCATCGTCGGCCTGGGGCGGATCGGCGGCGCGGTCGCGCGACGCGCGGCGCTCGGCTTCAACATGAAGGTGTTGTATACGAACCGCAGCGCGAACCACCAAGCGGAGCAGGCGTATGGCGCGCGGCGCGTCGAGCTGGCCGAATTGCTCGCGCAGTCCGACTTCGTCTGTCTGCAGGTGCCGCTCACGCGAGAGACGCGGCATCTGATCGGCGCGGCCGAATTGCGCGCGATGAAGAAGAGCGCGATCCTGATCAACGCGTCGCGCGGCGCGACCGTCGACGAACCGGCGCTGATCGAGGCGCTGCGCAACGGCACGATTCACGGCGCGGGCCTCGACGTGTTCGACACCGAACCGTTGCCGGCGGACTCGCCGTTGCTTTCCATGCCGAACGTGGTCGCGCTGCCGCATATCGGCTCGGCGACGCACGAAACCCGTCATGCGATGGCGCTCAACGCGGCGCAGAACCTGGTCGCCGCGCTCGATGGCACGTTGACGACGAACATCGTCAATCGTGACGTACTGGCCAGATGAATCGCGGGGCGGCGCGTCAGCGTCCGCCCGCGGTCCGACACGAGCGATCAGCGAATGAGCACGAAATGAGCACGACCCCGCCCAGCCCGCCACCCGGAAGTCCGCGCGCGGCGACGCGCCGCGCGACCATCACCGATGTCGCGCGCGAAGCCGGCACCGGCAAGACCAGCATCTCGCGGTATCTCAACGGTGAGATCAGCGCGCTGTCGCCCGAGCTGCGAGCGCGCATCGAAGCCGCGATCGCGCGGCTCGACTATCAGCCGAACCAGATGGCGCGCGGCCTGAAGCGCGGCCGCAACCGGCTGATCGGCATGCTGGTCGCCGACCTGACCAATCCGTACTCCGTCGAAGTGCTGCAAGGCGTCGAGGCCGCGTGTCACGCGCTCGGTCTGATGCCGCTGATCTGCCACGCGGCGAACGAGGTCGAGATGGAGCGGCGTTATCTGCAACTGCTGACCACGTATCGCGTGGAAGGCGTGATCGTCAACGCGCTCGGCGTGCGTGAAGAGACGTTGCGGCCGGTCGGCGACGGCGGGATTCCGGCGGTGCTGGTCGATCGGCGCGTCGAGGGGCTGGTCGCCGACATGGTCGGTCTCGACAATGGCGCGGCCGCCGGGCTCGGCACGCGGCATTTGCTCGAACGGGGCTTCGAGCATATCTGGTTCATCGTGCAGCCATTCGAGCAGGTCAGCTCGCGGCAACTGCGCGTCGCAGCGTTCGATCGCGCGATGCGCGACGATGGCCGCGCACGCGGTCACACGCTGGTGCTCGATCTCGCCGATGCGGCCGCGCTCGAGCGCGGCCTCGCGGCGCTGGATCGTGCGATCGACTCGCTGGTCGGCGACGCTGCCCAGCCCGCCGGCGCCACCGCACGCGTCGCGCTGTTCGCGGCCAACGCACCGGTCGCGTTGTGTGTCGCGCTGCATCTGAACGCGCGTTTCGGCGCGCACTGGCAGAGCCGCGTCGCGCTGCTTTCTATCGACGATCCGGATTGGGCCGAGCTCGCCGGCATCACGACGATCCGTCAGCCGACCTACGACATCGGCTATCGCGCGGTCGAATTCCTGCACGAGCGCATCGAAGGCGCGCAGATGGGCGCGCGCGATTGCCTGCTGCCCGGTGAGCTGATCGTGCGCGCGTCGACCGCGCGCTGAGTTCCGATCAATCTGCGATCATTCGGGGCTGCGGCGCGCAGCGGTTGCGCGCCGGGGATTGCAACGAACCCCGCAAGGATACACATGGTCGTGCCACCGCTTACCCTCGCGAGCCTCGCGCTCGCCACGCTCGTCATCGCCGCTTTACCGTTTCTGATTTACCGGCAGTTGCGCCGGCCGCTCGGGCTCAGACCGCGCGACGCGATCGCCGGCGTCGCGGTGTTCGCGCTGTTCGCGATGGTGATCGAGCGTGCGCTGAACGACTATCTGCTGCGCGGCAACGACGCGACCGCGGCGTTCCTTGCGCAGCCGATTGCGTTCGTCGTCTACGGTGCGCTGGCCGCGGGCGTTTGCGAGGAAGTGGGGCGGTTCTTCGGCATGCGGCTGCTCGTGAAGCGCGCGGCGGCGCGGCCGGTCGCGCGCCGAATGGCGAACCTCGACGCGAACGTCGGCGTCGAAGCAAGCGCGGGCACCAGCACCCCCGCCAGCACGACTGCCGACCCGCGGACCGCCGCATTGCGCGCTGACGATGGCGTCGCGCTCAGCTACGGCCTCGGCCACGGCGGAGCGGAAGCGTGGATGGTTGGCGTGCTCGTGCAGTGCCAGTGGCTCGTGTTCGCGGTCCTCGAAAACCGCGGCCGGCTCGGCGACTATCTCGGCAATCTGCCGGCCGAAGCGGTGATGCGCGTGCATCTGATTCTCGCGAGCCTGTCGCCGCAACTGGCCGGGATTTTCGCGCTTGAACGCATCGCGGCGCTGGTGTTTCAGATCGGTCTGTCGGTGCTGATGTGGCGTGGCGTGCGGGCCGGCTCGCGCGTCATCCTGCCGCTCGCAATCGTGGTGCACGCGCTGATCGACGTGCCCGCGGCGATGTCGCAGGCGCGGCTGCTGCCGCTCGCGGCGGTCGATACGATCTATGCGGTGGCGGCGCTGTTCGTCGCGGGTTTGCTGATACGGAGTTACCGGCGGCCGGTCGTGGTGTGAGCGAATGAAGCGAATCGGCGCCCGGGTGGCCGGCGCCACGCGCCTCGCTATCCCCTCGGCGTTTCTCTAAAATGCGCCTACGTTTCAGTATCCTCTTTTCCCGGCAGCCTTCATGGAAGCTTACCAATACGACTGCGCGCATCCCGAGTTCGACGAGCTCGCGCGCGTCATCAGCGATCTGTTTCCCGAGCAGACGCAGTTCATCGAGCGTGCGGCCGACGACGGCGCGCCCACGCTGACGATCCACTGGGTAGCGATGCGCTTCGGTTCGACCGCGCGCCGTATCGTGATGACGGTCGCGATCGCGCCGGCGGCGCTCGCGCGTTATCGCGCGATGCCGGCGCGGCTGCGCGGCCGCAGCTTCGCGGTATTGCGCGCGTACGTCGAAGCGAGCCTCGGCTCCCTCGAAGAAATGTACGCGAACCGAGAGGCGGTTCCGCGCGAAGTCACGGTGGATCTCGGCGACGAGTTCGCGTGAAGCGCGGATGAAGCGCGGATGAAAGCGCGGATGAACTTGTCTCAGTCCGCGAGCCGATAGACCTTCGCGAAACGCGCGGCCTGCACGACACCGTAGTCGCCGGGCGCATATTGCATGACCCAGTCGCCGGCCGCGCCGTGCAGCACGTCGCCGCCGCTGGCCGAGCGCGCGAGCGAGAAGGCCTCGTCCATCCGACGGGCAAGCACGACCGCCGGGCGGTTGCGATAGGCGCCGGCCTGGCCGTGCGCGAGCGCGGTATCGGCGGGCAGGTACTTCGCGTCGAAGCGCTCGCGCGACACGACCCAGCGGTCGCCGGTCGAGCCGGTGATCAGCGCGTCGCCGCGCACATAGCGGTTCGGGCCTTCGAGGCTCATCAACTGGCCTTCGGCGGCGGCGAATTCGACGCTGACCGTTTCGTCCTTGACGACGCGTTGGGCGTGCGGATCGTCACGCAGATCGAGATTTCTGAGTTCGGTCATGAAGCGGGCGGGAGATTAGGAGTAGGTGTTGCGGTGAGATTTGCCGCTTTGCGGCGGTCGTGTGTCGGTCGCTGGGACGGATGGCCGGCCCGGACGTCGCGCACCGAATCATGCCAGATGCATGGGCCGGGCGGGGCATTCTGAAAGGCGGAGGGGAGGTGAGCAAGCCGCTTTTCGGGCGCAACGGGAATGGCTCAAGTCAAATGCGTCCGAACGGATCCGCGCCCGCAACGCGGCAACCCCCGCCGCGGGCGCCCTTTGATTACGGCTTCACGGTCGCGTCGCTCGCGGCTTCGGCCGCGGGCTTGCCGCTCGTGCCCTTGCCGTGATGGCCGTGATGGCGGCCACCTTCGGGGCCGCCCCGGTGAAACGTCGCGTCCGCGAGCTTCTTTTGCTCCGGCGACAGGCTGCTATACAGCGGATCGAACGCATCGACGAGCTTCTTCATGCCGTCCGCATGCGCCTGCGCGATCGTTGCGTACTGTTTCATGTCGTCGAGCGCGCTCACGTTGGTGGCTGACTTGCGCTGCTCGAACAGCTGGCCCATCGTTTCGCCGTTGCTGCGCATGACGTCGGCGAACGCCTTCCATTGCGTTTCCTGCGCGGGCGTGATCTTCAGTTGCGAGTGCAGATAAGCGATGCGGTCTTCGACGTTGCGTTCGTGGCCGGCCTTGGCCGCGGAGGCCGATGCTGTGGTGTCCGGCGCCGCGGCCGGCGCGGCGGTTTGGGCGAACGCGCCGCCCATCGAAACGGCCGTAGCCAGCATAACCAGTGCTTTTTTCATCGAAACTCCTGATGTCTGTTCGTTATTGAGACACGGCGCGCGGCGAGCGTCTTACCCGCGCCAGCGGCGAATGCGGCGTCCGCCAAGCGGCTGCCGCAGTCGCCCGTCGCCGCTATTAGTAACACGTTAACCCTGGCATACGGTGTGTGTGCGACAAACGCTTACAACCGAAACGAACGCGAAACGGCTCGCGCCTGAGCGGCAGTCGCGCCGACACACTGCGCCGAGGCCGCCCCACAATCTGCCGTGCATCTGTGACCGGATAGCGTGACATGGTGCCGCCGCGTGCAGACGCGCGATAATCCGCGACATTCCACACCAACTTCCTCGCCCTTTCGATGAGACCTCCGCGCCTCGACCAGCTCGACGACCTCGACCGCAACCTCGTTGCACTGCTTCAAGCCAACGCGCGCGAGAGCGTCGCGAACCTTGCGCGGCAGCTCGGCGTCGCGCGCACGACCGTGATCGCGCGCATTGCGCGGCTCGAGCGCAGCAACGTGATCGCCGGCTACAGCGTGCGGCTTGGTCAGGACGTGCTCGATTCGAGCATCGTCGCGTACGTCGGCATCATCATCGCGCCGAAGCACGGGCCGGCCGTGCAGAAGCGCCTCGGCAAAATGCCCGAAGTGCAGCTGCTGTGCGCGGTGAGCGGCGAGTTCGACTACGTGGCATGGCTGCGCGCCGATTCACCGGAGCGGCTCAACGATCTGCTCGATCAGATCGGCGGCCTCGAAGGCGTCGAGCGGACCACGACGTCGATCATTCTCGCGCGCAAGATCGACCGCGGCACGGTTTGAGCCAGCGCGCGGCGTGACCTTTTCGCGAGCGCTTCGCGAATCCTTCGCGAGCCCGTTGTTAGCGCCTTTTTCTACGACATTTCGACGAATCGTTTTACGCGTTCGTCAGAACGTCGAACCTGATGGTCATACCGCAGCATTTTGCGCGTATGAACTGTTTTTGCTTCTTCCTACACTGTCATTCAAGGATTCGGTCCGCAGGCGCCGCGCGCAACGCGCGGCGCCCTTTCCAAGCTCGAAGACACATGGATAACAAGGAGAAGCAGATGAAAGTAGCTATCGTTGGCGCAGGTCTGATCGGTCACACCATTGCCCATATGCTGCGCGAGACGGGCGACTACGAAGTCGTCGCGTTCGACCGCGATCAGCACGCGCTCGACAAGCTCGCGGCCCAGGGCATTCCGACGTGCCGCATCGATTCCGCCGACGCCGCCGTGCTGCGCGCCGCGATCCAGGGCTTCGACGTGCTGATCAACGCGCTGCCGTACTACCTCGCGGTCAACGTCGCATCGGCCGCGAAGGGCGCGGGTGTCCATTACTTCGACCTGACCGAGGACGTGCGCGCGACGCACGCGATCCGAGCGATTGCCGAGGATGCCGATCACGCGTTCATGCCGCAGTGCGGTCTCGCACCGGGTTTCATCGGCATTGCCGCGCATGAGCTCGCGAACCGCTTCACGGAAATCCGCGATGTGAAGATGCGCGTCGGCGCGCTGCCCGAGTTTCCGACCAATGCGCTGAAATACAACCTGACGTGGAGCGTCGACGGTCTGATCAACGAATACTGCCAGCCGTGCGAAGCGATCCGCGACGGCCGCACGCAGTGGGTGCAGCCGCTCGAAGGCCTCGAGCATTTCTCGCTCGACGGCACCGAGTACGAAGCGTTCAACACGTCGGGCGGCCTGGGCACGCTGTGCGAAACGCTGTCGGGACGCGTCGAATCGCTCGACTACAAGTCGGTGCGCTATCCAGGTCATCGCAACCTGATGCAGTTCCTGCTGGAGGACCTGCGTCTGTCGAGCGACCGCGATACGCTGAAAGCCATCATGCGCCGCTCGGTGCCGTCGACCGCGCAGGACGTCGTGCTGGTGTTCATCACCGTGAGCGGCATGCGCGACGGTCAGCTCGTGCAGGAGGTGTTCACGCGCAAGATCTTCGCGAAGACCGTCTGCGGCGTGCCGATGAGCGCGATCCAGATCACGACCGCCGGCGCGATGTGCGCGGTGCTCGATCTGTTCCGCGAGCGCAAGCTGCCGCAAAAAGGCTTCGTGCGGCAGGAGCAGGTGTCGCTAGGCGATTTTCTGTCGAACCGCTTCGGCAAGCTGTACGAAGGGCAGTCGCTGGAGGCGATGGCGACGGTTTGATGCTGCAATAGCTCGCGACAAATAAAAATCCCCATACGTCGATGACGGACGGGGATTTTTCGTTATTCAGCCCATCACCGGGCCTGCGCTGCGCTTTGCGGGTGACGGCGGCCGTCAGCCAGCCATGATCCGCGCAACGAGCGCTTCGTAGTCCGCCGACTCCGGCGCGGTATTGTCGAACATCAGCAGACCATCGCGGCTCGCGCCGCTCGGCATGAACCGGCGCTGTCGGTAGTCGTCCCAGTGCGCGAGCTTGTACGCATCGTTGGGATTCGCGCGCGCGACGATCCGCTGCCGCGCCACATCCTCCGACGTGTGCACCCACACGACACGCAACGTTACGTCCGGCGCGACGCCAAGCCACGCATGGTCGAACAGACGCCGTTCGCGCACCTCGCGCGACAGCGGGCCGACGACCAACGCACTGACGCCGAGTTCGAGATTGTCGCGGGCGGTATCGATGAGGCCGCGATACTCGGGCTCGCGCAGATGCTGCAGGAAAAGAGGGCTGTCGCGATCGTTCGGATCGCCGGTCAGCATGGACATCGCGGCCGCGCTATAGCCGCCGTACAGCGTGTCCTTGTCGAGCAGGCAGAAGGGGATGCCGCTCGCTTTCACCAGCGGGCCGAACAGTTTTTTCGCCAGCGTCGTCTTGCCCGTGCCCGCATGACCGCAAAAGAAAACCAGCGAGCTCACGCAGGCTTGTCCTCACGCGGCGCGGCGGCGGCATCGGGGCGCGGGTCGCGCGCGAACTTGCCGTTGGTCTCGAGCCACATCACGTTGATGATGCCGAAGCCGAGCGCCACACCCACGCCGAGAATCCAGGTGAAATACCACATCGCAGCCTCCCTGATCGTGCGTCCGACGACGGCCAACCGCCAGTGCGGCCGCCTTCGTAACGATCATGAAGAAGAACGCTGCGCCATGCAAGAGGCGCGGCGCCCGAGCCCCGTCGGCGTTGGCTGGCGTGATGCCCGCGCGTTGCTATGATGCGCAACAGCTCACGCGTATTAGCGTACGGTGTCTGCCGATCACGCGGACGCACGACGACGACCCGCACCGCGTAGTCGGAAAGCCGACCCACAATCGGCCCACAATCGAGAGCACACGGGAGAACCAGCATGCCAATGCGCCTGTCTTGCCGCGGCCGAACCGCACGGATGGCCGGCTCCGCACGCTGCGCCGCGTTGGCCCTATGCGTTGCGATCAACCTGATCACGTTAGCCGGCTGCGCGTCGACGCCGGCCGAGCCGGTGCCATTCAAACTGGTGCCGGCCGAGCGCATCGTCAGACCGGGCTATACGCAGCCGGGCCCCGGCCTCGTCGCGGTGGACCTGCGGCGCGAGCGTTCGCGCGACGTGATCGTGCGGTTCCGCGATGCGCTCGTTTATATCGACGGCGAGCGCGTGACCGACCTGATGAACGGCGAGCATGTGGTGTTCTATCTACCCGCCGGCGCGCATCGGATCGGCGTATCGACGCAGTTCGATCCGGTCGTCGAACTGAACTTTATCGTGACGGCCGATCCGCGCTACACGAACCGCGCCTCGGTCACGTTCAACGACGATCACCGCATCGGCCTGCAGCGGGTCGCGCAGTAGCGTGTCGTCGATCATTAACAATTGGATACGCGCGGCTTATGCATCCCGCCTTAACATGTCGGCTGCTGCAAGCCGGCTGCAAGCGCGCTTGTCCGTTCATGCAGACCCGTCGCCCGTCTTACGCAACGCTTACGCGGCAGGGCGGCCCGGTCTGCTTCCGTATGCAAGGTAATTCGAACATGCTGATCAATTGCGCCGCCTATCAGGACGGCCGGAAGCTCGCTGACATCGATATCGACGGCATCAGCGACTACGTCGCGCGGCCCGAGTGCTTCGTGTGGGTCGCGTTGAAAGACCCGAGCCCCGACGAACTCGCGGTCATGAAAGACGAGTTCAACCTGCACGAGCTAGCGATCGAAGACGCGCAACACGGCCATCAGCGCCCGAAGATCGAGGAGTACGGCGATTCGCTGTTTACCGTGATGCACACGGTCGAGAGGGACGACGAGGGCGAGTTAGTGATCGGCGAAGTCGACGTGTTCGTCGGCGACAACTATGTGCTGTCGGTGCGCCGCGGCACGCGCACCGGTTTTCAGAGAGTGCGTGCGCGCTGCGAGCACGAGCCGCATCTGTTGAAGGAAGGCTCGGCGTTCGTGCTGTACGCGCTGATCGACGAGGTGGTCGACCGTTATTTCCCGGTCATCGAGGCGATGAGCACCGAGCTCGAAACGCTCGAGGACCGCATCTTCGAAAAGAACGATTCGGCCGCCTCGCGCGCGATCGTTCAAGACCTGTACACGATGAAGCGCCGGCTCGTGATCCTGCAGCACCATATCGTGCCGCTGCAGGAAGCGATCGGCAAACTGACGGGTGGGCGCATTCCAAGCGTCTGCGCGGGCATGCAGGCGTACTTTCGCGACGTCTACGATCACCTCGACCGGATCGTCAGAACCATCGAAGGGCGCCGCGAAATCGTCGTCACGGCGGTGCAGGTGAACCTCGGCATGATCTCGCTCGCCGAGAGCGAAATCACCAAGCGGCTCGGCTCGTTCGCGGCGCTGTTCGCGGTGCCGACGATGATCGCCGGTATCTACGGGATGAACTTCGAGCGCATTCCCGAGCTGCATTTCAAGTTCGGCTATCCGGTCGTTCTGCTGGTGATGCTGGCGATCGACTTCTTGCTGTACCGGCGTTTTCGCAAGGCCGGCTGGCTGTAGCCGGCGCACCTTGCGATTTCCTCGCGGTTTCGCTTGCAGCGCGCGCGATACCAGGCCGGCATAAGCGGCCGGTACGTCGCGTCGCGTGCGACGCACGGGCGACATCGACTGCACGGACTGAGCGAGGGAACCTTGCCACACGCTGCCCGGATCGAGCGAACCCACTGCGGCGGCGCACAGGGTGCGCGGCGGTGCGCTGCAACACCGCGATTCGTTGACAATCCAAAAGGCTTGCGCTGAGAATAGCCTCGCAAACGTTTGCGCATCACTAAAAATACGGCTCGTCCGCGAGCTGACAACCATGGAGATACGCATGAGCCATCGAATCCGTCGCCGCATTCTTGCCGTCGCAGTTCTCACCACCGCCTCCGCCGTCCTGCCTTTTTCCGCCGCCTACGCGCAGAACGCGCCCGCTCATAAGCCCAAGGTCGCGCTCGTGATGAAGTCGCTTGCCAACGAGTTCTTCCTGACCATGGAGACCGGCGCGAAGGATTATCAGAAGCAGAACCCCGGCAAGTTCGACCTGATCACCAACGGCATCAAGGACGAAACCGACACCGCCAACCAGATCCGCATCGTCGAGCAGATGATCGTGTCGAAGGTCGACGCGATCGTGCTCGCGCCGGCCGATTCGAAGGCGCTCGTGCCGGTCGTCAAGAAGGCGGTCGACGCGGGCATCATCGTCGTCAACATCGACAACCGGCTCGATCAGGACGTGCTGAAGTCGAAAGACCTGAACGTGCCGTTCGTCGGCCCCGACAACCGCAAGGGCGCGCGCATCGTCGGCGATTACCTCGCAAAAAGCCTGAAGGCCGGTGACGAGGTCGGCATCCTCGAAGGCGTGTCGACCACCACCAACGCGCAGCAGCGCACCGCGGGCTTCAAGGACGCGATGCAGGCGGTCGGCGCGAAGGTCGTGTCGGTGCAGTCGGGCGAGTGGGAAATCGACAAAGGCAACGCGGTCGCCTCGGCGATGCTCAACGAGTATCCGAACCTGAAGGCGCTGCTCGCCGGCAACGACAACATGGCGATCGGCGCGGTGTCGGCCGTGCGCGCGGCCGGCAAGCAGGGCAAGGTGCTGGTGGTCGGCTATGACAACATCAACGCGATCCATCCGATGCTGAAGGACGGACGCGTGCTCGCCACCGCCGACCAGTACGCCGCGAAGCAGGCCGTGTTCGGCATCGATACCGCGTTGAAGGCGTTGAGCGAACACAAGAAGCAGTCGCAGCTGTCGGGCGTCGTCGAAACGCCGGTCGATCTCGTGACGAAAGACACACTGAAGTAAGCGCGGCGCGCCTGGCGTCAAACGCGAGCCGGGCGCAGCCGCAGAGCCCGCGGGAAACCGCAAAAAGCCGCGCTGAAGCGCGCGAACAGCACGCTTCGGCGGCAATGCGGCAACCCCGACGATCCGCTTTTATTCAACGAACGCTCAAGAAACCCGCCGCGGCGCCGTTAATTCCAGAGATAAGCGTCATGACGGCGGCTCGCGCGGCGAGAGGAAGCGCGGCCGTGAGCATCTGCGCATTTCGCGCGAGGGGCCGGCATGACTCGTGGCAGCCGGGAGCGGCGAGCTGTGCGGCCAGGCGCAGCGGACCGCCGAAACGCCACGAAGGCGCCAGAAGCGCCATGCAACCAGGAGCGCGATGGATTCAATCGACCACGACGCCTTGCCTGTCGTCCTGACCGTCAGCGGCATCGGCAAGACCTATGCCGAACCGGTGCTGGCAGACGTCTCGCTGTCGCTGCGAGCAGGCGAGGTATTGGCGTTGACCGGCGAGAACGGCGCGGGCAAGAGCACGCTGTCGAAGATCGTCGGCGGGCTGGTCGAGCCGAGCACGGGCACGATGCGGCTCGCCGGCGCGCCGTACGCGCCCGCGAGCCGCACCGAGGCCGAGGCGCTCGGCGTGCGCATGGTCATGCAGGAGTTGAATCTGCTGCCGACGCTGTCGGTCGCCGAGAACCTGTTCCTGAACCGGCTGCCGCGCGCGGGCGCGTTCAGCTTCGGCTGGATCGATCACGGCAAGCTGCGTGAGAACGCGCGCGCGGCGATGGCGCAGGTCGGGCTCGATGCGATCGATCCCGACACGCTGGTCGGCGAACTGGGCATCGGCCATCAGCAGATGGTCGAGATCGCCCGCAACCTGATCGACGACTGCCGCGTGCTGATCCTCGACGAGCCGACCGCGATGCTGACCGCGCGCGAGGTCGATCTGCTGTTCGAGCAGATCGGGCGGCTCAAGGCGCGCGGCGTCGCGCTCGTCTATATCTCGCACCGGCTCGAAGAGCTCGCGCGGGTCGCCGAACGGGTCGCGGTGCTGCGCGACGGCCGCCTCGTGCATGTCGACCCGATGGCGAACCTGACGAGCGAGCAGATCGTCACGTGGATGGTCGGCCGCGAGCTTGGCGAGCATATCGATCTCGGCGAGCGCAACATCGGCGCGCCGCTGCTGAAAGTGGAGCGGCTCGCGCGCGGCAAGGTCGTGCGCGATGTGTCGTTCGAGGTGCGCGCGGGCGAGATTTTCGGTGTGAGCGGACTGATCGGCGCGGGCCGCACCGAGCTGATGCGGCTCATCTACGGCGCCGATCGGAAAGACGGCGGCAGCGTGTCGCTCGCCGCGACGCCGGGCGCGCCGCCCACGCCGGTGCGAATCGACTCGCCGGCGGACGCGGTGCGCACGGGCATCGCGCTGATCACCGAAGACCGCAAAGGCGAAGGCCTGCTGCTGCCGCAACCGGTCGCGGCCAACCTGTCGCTCGGCAATCTCGGCAGCGTCGCGCGGCACGGCCTCGTCGACGCGAAGCGCGAGAATGCGCTGGCGCACAAGCAGATCGCCGCAATGCGGATTCGCAGCTCAGGGCCCGCGCAGATCGTCGGCGAGCTGTCGGGCGGCAACCAGCAGAAGGTCGTGATCGGCCGCTGGCTCGCGCGCGACTGCCGCGTGCTGTTGTTCGACGAACCGACGCGCGGCATCGACGTCGGCGCGAAGTTCGATATTTACGGCCTGATGGGCGCGCTCGCTCGCGACGGCCGCGCGCTCGTCGTGGTGTCGAGCGATCTGCGCGAGCTGATGCTGATCTGCGATCGGATCGGCGTAATGTCGGCGGGCAGCATGACGGGCGTGTTCGAGCGCGCGAGCTGGAGCCAGGATGCGCTGCTCGCGGCCGCGTTCGCCGGCTACCGCGGCCGCGAGGCGCTGCTGCACACGCATGGCGTCAACCAGCCAGGGAGTCTGTGATGACCGATCAATCGTGGCGCGAGGCGGCGGGTGTCAAACAGGACGGCCAGTTGGACGGCCAGTTGGACGGCCAGCTGGACGGCAAGCAAGCCGGCGCGCCGGACGCACCCGGTGCGACGCCGCCCGCCGATCCGTCGGCGCCGCTCGCGAGCGGCAAGCCGGCCGGCACGCGGCTCGGCTTTTCGAACTACCTGGGTCTCGCCGGCGCGCTGCTCGCGATGATCGTGCTGTTCTCGCTGCTGAGCTCGCACTTTCTGACCTACGACACGTTCAGCACGATCGCGAACCAGATTCCGGATCTCGTCGTGATGTCGGTCGGCATGACCTTCGTGCTGATCATCGCGGGCATCGATCTGTCGGTGGGCTCGGTGCTCGCGCTCGGCGCGTCGGTGGTCAGCGTGGTGACGCTCAAGTGGGGCTGGGGGCCGGCCGCGGGTGCGCTGCTCGGTGTCGCGGTCGCGGCGCTGACCGGCACCGTGACCGGGGCGGTGACGGTGGGCTGGCGGATTCCGTCGTTCATCGTGTCGCTCGGCGTGCTCGAGGCGGCGCGCGGCATGGCGTATCAGATGACCAATTCGCGCACCGCGTATATCGGCGACGCGTTCGACTTTCTGTCGAACCCGATCGCGCTCGGCATCTCGCCGGCCTTCCTGATCGCGGTCGCGGTGATGGTGATCGCGCAGCTGATGCTAACGCGCACGGTGTTCGGTCGTTACCTGGTCGGGATCGGCACCAACGAGGAAGCGGTGCGGCTCGCGGGCGTCAATCCGCGGCCGTACAAGGTGATCGTATTCGCGCTGATGGGCGCGCTGTCGGGACTCGCGGCGCTGTTTCAGATCTCGCGGCTCGAGGCGGCCGATCCGAATGCGGGCGTCGGCGTGGAGCTGCAGGTGATCGCGGCGGTCGTGATCGGCGGCACGAGTCTGATGGGCGGGCGCGGTTCGGTGATCAGCACGTTCTTTGGCGTGCTGATCATTTCGGTGCTGGCGGCGGGCCTGGCGCAGATCGGTGCGAACGAGCCGACCAAGCGGATGATCACCGGCGCGGTGATCGTGATCGCGGTGGTGCTCGATACGTACCGCAGTCGCCGCAAACGCGCCTGAGATGTGCGCCGTGGCGCAATGATGAATGACTGCATGGGACCGGAGAGCAACAGGTTATGGCGACGATCAAGGATGTAGCGGCCGTGGCGGGGGTGTCGTTCACGACGGTATCGCACGTCGTGAACAACTCGCGGCCGGTGTCGGCCGATGTGCGGGCGAAAGTCGAGCACGCGATCCGTCAACTGCACTATGTGCCGTCGGCAGTCGCGCGCTCGCTGAAGGCGCGCTCGACCGCGACGATCGGACTGGTGGTGCCGAACAGCACGAACCCGTATTTCGCGGAGCTCGCGCGCGGCATCGAGGACGGCTGCGCGCGCAATGGCTACTGCGTGTTCTTCTGCAACTCCGACGATGACCCCGCGAAGCAGCGCAACTATCTGCGCGTGCTGCAGGAAAAACGCATCGACGGGTTGATCGTCGCGTCCGCCGGCGACGACGCCGTGCTCGCGCAGGCGCTCGCCGACGCGCGCGAGCCGCTCGTCGTGGTGGATCGCAACATCGAGGGCATCAACGCGGACCTCGTGCAGATCGATCACGAGAAGGGCGCGTATCTGGCCACGCGTCATCTGCTCGAACTCGGGCATGTGAGGATCGGCTGCATCACGGGGCCGGTGCAGACCGCGGTCAGCGCGATGCGCGTGCACGGCTTCATTCGCGCGATGGCCGAACGCGGCATCGAGATTCCGGGCGATGCGATCGTCGAAAGCGATTTCTCGGGGACGGGCGGACACGGCGCGGCCGCGCAGCTATTCGACACGGTCAGGCCGTCGGCGATTTTCGCATGCAACGACATGATGGGCATCGGCGCGTTGCGCGCGGCGGCGGAGCGCAACATCAGCGTGCCGCGCGACTGTTCGATCATCGGTTTCGACGATATCGAGCTGGGCCGCTTCACATTCCCGTCGCTGTCGACGGTCGGGCAGTCGGTGCGAGCGCTCGGCGACACGGCCGCGCAGACGCTGGTCGACCGGATCGCCGAGGCGTCGTCGAACAACCCCGTGCGGACCCCGGCGCGCCGGCGCGTGGTGTCGCCGCGGCTGATCGTGCGCGAATCGACCGCGACATGGGCGGGCGAAGGGCGGCGGGATCTGGCGGCCTGATGCGCCGCACGACGTAGCATGACGGACGCATGATGGACGCGCGCGCGCAATAGCAACCCGATCCGCCGCGCAACGGAGGACACTCAAGTGGCAAGCAACGAAACGCGCGCACGCGTCACGGTGGTCGGCAGTCTGAACATGGACCTCGTGGTGCGCTCGCCACGCCTGCCGCAGCCTGGCGAGACGCTGGCCGGCCGCACCTTCGCGCAGGTCGCGGGCGGCAAGGGCGGCAACCAGGCGATCGCGGCCGCGCGGCTCGGCGCGCAGGTGTCGATGCTGGGCTGTGTCGGTGCCGACGCGAACGGCGCGCAGCTGCGTGCGGGCCTCGAAGCGGAGCGCATCGACTGCGCGGCGCTCGAAACCGGCAGCGAGCCGAGCGGCGTCGCGCTGATCGTTGTCGACGATGTGAGCCAGAACACGATCGTGATCGTCGCGGGCAGTAACGGCGAGGTCACGCCCGACACGATCGCACGACACGAGCCGACGCTCGCCGCCGCCGATGTCGTGATCTGCCAGCTCGAAACGCCGCCCGAATCGGTGCGCGCCGCGCTCGCCGCGGCGCGGCGGCTCGGCAAGACCGTGATCCTGAACCCGGCGCCCGCCACCGGCCCGTTACCGGCCGACTGGCTGCCGCTGATCGACTACCTGATTCCAAACGAACTCGAAGCCGCCGCGCTGAGCGGGCTTGCCGTCGACTCACCCGAGGACGCCGCGCGGGCCGCCGCCGCATTGCGGGCGGCCGGCGCGCGCAATGTGCTGGTCACGCTCGGCGCGCGCGGCGTGCACGCGGTGCTCGAAGGCGCGGCCGCGACGCTGTACGACGCGCCGCGCGTCGAGGCGGTCGACACGACCGCGGCCGGCGACACGTTCATCGGCGGCTTCGCGGCGCAGCTTGCGCAGGGCGCGAACGTCGAAGCGGCGATCCGCTTCGCGCAACGCGCCGCCGCGCTATCGGTGACGCGCG
This sequence comes from Paraburkholderia sp. WC7.3g, assembly GCF_050436345.1. Taxonomy (NCBI): domain Bacteria; kingdom Pseudomonadati; phylum Pseudomonadota; class Betaproteobacteria; order Burkholderiales; family Burkholderiaceae; genus Paraburkholderia; species Paraburkholderia sp. WC7.3g. The sequence goes on along the minus strand of NZ_JBNDMA010000002.1, from coordinate 2,628,474 downwards.
CGGGCGCGCAGCCGTCGATTCCGACGCGCTCCGAGGTCGACGCATTCAACTGATTCCGTCATCGCGTTAGCACGCTCCCACACTCCCACACTGCCTGATCGATCTACCTGCCACCGCGCGGGGCGATTCCGAACCCACGCGCCATCACGAACTCCCGCCGTTCAAGCGTCAAAAGTCGGCTTTGACGCATATCACCGGGTTGCCCCAACGCGCCGCGACCGAACCGGTCTGCAATCAATTTGCTTTCAACGGCTTACAACGTCTTTGTTCATACCTTTTAAATGCTTCAAGTCTGTGAATGCACTGCCGTAAACCGTGATTAGAGCGCCCGCTCAAAAAGCGCCGAACCCAATTGCGCCGCCCCGGAGTCTGCTGCGCGCAGCCTCCCATTTCAGTACAGCCAACAGGAACCAGCATGTTGAATAAAGGCATCACGATCAAGGCGCGAATTGGCCTCACGATGGCGTTTCTCGCCGCGTTGCTGGTTGCAATCGGCGTTTTCGGTCTGTTCGGCATGAGCCGTTCGAACGACGCCTATATGGACACGTTCACCAACGCGATGCCGGGCGCGGTGAACATCGGCAATGCGGAAATGTACGCAGCGCGCGAACGTCTCGCGCTCGATCGCGCCGCGTTCATGGTCGGCACGCCGGAAGCGGCACCCACCATCGAGCGCGCGCACATGCTGCGCGGCACGTCGGACATGTGGTGGAAAAAATATCTGGATCTGCCGCGCGACGCGGACGAAGACCGGCTCGCGCAGGACGTCGCCGCGAAGCGCAATGCGCTGCATCAGCGGCTCGATTCGTTTGCGGCGGCGATCACGGCGAACGACCAGAGCAAACTGGTCGAGGACGCGAAGAATCTGCAGATCGCTTTCAATGACCTCGTCGTGGCCAACGACGCGCTGCGCAAGTTCCAGTTCGATTCGGCCAAGCAGGGCTACGACTCCGCGCAGAGCAATTTCGAGACCTTTCGAATGGTCAGCATCGCCGCGCTGGTGGTCGGGGTGCTCGCGGCGGCGCTATCGTATCTGACGCTGAGCCGCGCGATCGCGCGTCCGCTCGACGAAGCGCTCGGCCACTTCGATGCGATCGCGGCCGGCGATCTGCGTCGTCCGGTAACCCTGACGTCGCGCGACGAAATGGGGCAGCTGCTCGAAGGAATCGCCAAAATGCAGCGCAGCCTCACCGAAACGGTGCGCAGTGTGCGTGGCGGCAGCGAGTCGATCGCGACCGCGACGCGCCAGATCGCGGCGGGCAACATCGACCTGTCGTCGCGAACCGAGGAGCAGGCGTCCGCGCTGCAGGAAACCGCGTCGAGCATGGAGCAGCTGACCGGCACCGTGCGCCAGAACGCCGACAACGCGCGCCAGGCGAGCGCGCTCGCGGCCAATGCGTCGGAGATCGCCAACAAGGGCAGCGCGGTGGTCGGCCAGGTGGTCGGCACGATGGGCGACATCAACCAGAGCTCGGCGAAGATCGCCGACATCATCTCGATCATCGAAGGCATCGCCTTTCAGACCAACATCCTCGCGCTGAACGCGGCCGTCGAGGCGGCGCGCGCCGGCGAGGAGGGGCGTGGCTTCGCGGTCGTCGCGGGCGAGGTGCGCAGCCTCGCGCAGCGTTCGTCGGCGGCGGCCAAGGAGATCAAGGAGCTGATCGATACGTCGGTCGAGCGCGTGCAGTCGGGCTCGGCGCTGGTCGACGAGGCCGGCCGCACCATGAGCGAGATCATCGGCGCGGTGCAGCGCGTCACCGACATCATGGGCGAGATAGCGGCGGCGTCGGAGGAACAGAGCGGCGGCATCGATCAGGTCGCGCGCGCGGTCACGCAGATGGACGAGGTCACGCAACAGAACGCGGCGCTCGTCGAGGAGGCGGCCGCCGCGGCGGCGTCGCTCGAGGAGCAGGCGACCCGGCTGCGCGGCGCGGTCGCGGTGTTCCAGCTCGACGACAGCGGCCGTGGCGGTCACGAAGCCGCGTCGGCGCTGGCGGCGCCGCAGCGCGTGGCGTCCACGAGCCAGACCGCCGCGCGCGCGCGCAAGCGCACGCAGGCTACGACGCAGCCGGCATCGCGGCCAAAGGCGGCGGTCCCGGCCGCAGTCGCGCCGCCGGTGGCGGCCGCGCCCGCGCCCACGCGCGCGCCGGCCAGGCCCGCGGCGACGGCCGGCGGCGGTCAGGATTGGGAGGCCTTCTGAGCTTGCCCAGATTCAGGTGAACATGCGCGGCAGCGCTGTCGCGCGTCGAGTGATTCGACACGCGACGGTGCGACGCAACATCCGTTCCCCATCGCTCGCTTTCGGTCCAGCACACGCACCGCCCCCAGCGACGATCGCATCGCGAAAAGCGCGCAGGCGTTCGCACGCGCGGTTTATTTTTCGACGCGCGCAAGAATTAACGTTTGCGCGCCGCCGCCTTTCACCGGTGCGCGCCGCGATCCGGTACATTGACGGGCACGGCCCCGATCCGCGTGCGCGACGTGTGGCTGCCCGCACCTCGAACAGGTGGCTCCCACTTATTGCTACGTTCTGTGAACCCTGCCATGCGCCAGCCACAAAGAACCGACATCACGCGATACGATCTTGCGCCACGCCTTGTCGAGGCACGCCGGCAGCACCGGCCGATCGACGCGCCACCACCCGACAGCCTGCCGCCCGACGCGGCGACCGCCTACGCGATCCAGCAGGCGGTGATCGCGGGTCTCGGCGAGTCGACCGGCGCGTGGAAGATCGGCGCGAAGTCGCCGGGCGGCGCCACGTCGGGCGCGCCGATTCCGGCTTCGCTGGTGGTGCCGTCGCCGGCGCGGCTCGCGCATGACGGGTTCTTTCGCGTGCTGGTCGAGCTCGAGATCGCGTTCCGCTTCGACGTGACGATCGAGCCGCGCGCGCAGGCGTATGCGCGCGACGAGGTGCTGTCGAAGCTCGGCGCGGTGCTGCCGGCCATCGAGATCGTCGACAGCCGCTTCGCCGAGTGGCCGAACGTCGCGCCGCTCGCGCAGCTGGCCGACGCGCAGAACAACGGCGCGCTGATCACCGGCCATCCGGCCGTCTACGCGAGCCTCGCGCGCGGCTTCGACTTCGTGTCGCCCGAACTGGAGCTGGGTTTCAACGGCCGCTCGCTGATACCCGAAGTGACCGGCAATCCCGCGGGCGATCCGCGCGAGCTGCTCGTGTGGTTCGTCAACCATTGCGCGGCGATGGGCATCACTATCGAGCGTGACTGGACCTTGACCACCGGCTCATACGTCGGCGCGCACAAGATCGACGAACCCGGCATCGTGCGCGGTCATATCGACGGACTCGGTGAAGTGGAAATCGAACTCACCTGATCGATGCTGCGGCGCTTGTAACCGCAAATTACAGCGCGTCATTTCAAACGGCTGCCCGCGTGCAGCCGTTTTTGTTTTGGCGAATGCGAAATGGTGGCGACCCTTGAATCGTTAACCTGTTCGAATGCTCTGTTTGCATAGCGGCGGGCAGCGAAAACGTCATCACGTGCATGCTTCCAGTGACGAAGTGTGCGTGCGCAGACAGCCGCATTTTTATAAAGGGTCGACGGTGCAGGTACGGGATGTGCAACCACAACGCGATTGCATGGCGCGATGCAGCGGTAAGGCGAAGTCATGCAGGCGCACTGATTAGCGATGCGGTGCCGAAGAAATCAGCGGTACAGCGGAGCAGCGCGGATGTGATTCGTTGCAACGTGAGTGAAAAATTGTAGGTGGTCGAATATTTGTTTCCAGGCGAGGATTGTAGCGTGGCGGTTACGGCGCGATTTTCGCAACGTAGTCCGTGAAAAAAAATTTAAAAGGGTTTAGGATGAATTCGAGCGATGTCGTTTCCGAATAGCGCGCCGCGCACGACATCGCCCCAGACTTCGGCGAGGAGGTAGCATGGATATCTACAGCAGTTTCGCGACCCGCTTCGAGAAAACACGGGAGGACGAACTCTCGCTCGAGGAGTATCTCGCGCTCTGCAAAGACAATCCCGCCGCGTACGCCACGGCCGGCGAACGCATGTTGATGGCAATCGGAGAACCGGAACAGATCGACACGCGCAACGATCCGCGTTTATCGCGTATCTTCGCGAACAAGGTCATCAAGGTATACCCCGCATTCCGTGAGTTCTACGGAATGGAAGAGGTGATCGAGCAGGTGGTCGCCTACTTCCGGCACTCGGCCCAGGGGCTCGAAGAAAAGAAGCAGATCCTGTATCTGTTAGGGCCGGTCGGCGGCGGCAAGTCGTCGATCGCGGAACGTCTGAAGCAACTGATGGAGCACGTGCCGTTCTATTCGATCAAGGGCTCGCCCGTCAATGAATCGCCGCTCGGCCTGTTCGACTACGAGGAAGACGGTCCGGTCCTCGAAGAGCAATATGGCATTCCTCGCCGCTACCTGAGAGGCATTCTGAGTCCGTGGGCGGTCAAGCGCCTGCATGAGTACAACGGCGACATCCGCAAGTTCAAGGTGGTGCGCCGCTATCCGTCGATCCTTCGTCAGATCGCTATCTCGAAGACCGAACCGGGCGACGAGAACAATCAGGACATTTCGTCGCTGGTCGGCAAGGTCGACATCCGCAAGCTCGAACAGTACGCGCAGGACGACGCCGACGCGTACAGCTACTCGGGCGGCCTGTGCCTCGCCAATCAGGGCCTGCTCGAGTTCGTCGAAATGTTCAAGGCGCCGATCAAGGTGTTGCACCCGCTGCTCACCGCGACCCAGGAAGGCAACTTCAAGGGCACGGAAGGCTTCGGCGCGATTCCGTTCGACGGCATCATCCTCGCTCACTCGAACGAGTCGGAATGGAAGGCATTCCGCAACAACCGCAACAACGAGGCACTGCTCGACCGGATCTTCGTCGTCAAGGTGCCGTACTGCCTGCGCTACAGCGAAGAGGTCAAGATCTACGAGAAGTTGCTGCGCAACTCGTCGCTCGCCAACGCGGTCTGCGCGCCGGGCACGCTGAAGATGATGGGGCAGTTGTCCGTGCTCACGCGTTTGCACGAGCCGGAGAACTCGAGCCTGTTCTCGAAGATGCAGGTCTACGACGGCGAGAATCTGAAGGACACGGACCCGAAGGCGAAGTCGTACCAGGAGTACCGCGACTTCGCGGGCGTCGACGAAGGCATGACAGGCGTGTCGACCCGCTTCGCGTTCAAGATTCTGTCGCGCGTGTTCAACTTCGACTCGACGGAAGTCGCGGCCAATCCGGTACATCTGATGTACGTGCTCGAACAGCAGATTGAACGCGAGCAGTTTCCGCCGGAAACCGAGCAGAAATATCTGTCCTTTATCAAGGACGTGCTCGCGTCGCGCTATGCCGAGTTCATCGGCAAGGAGATTCAGACCGCGTATCTGGAGTCGTATTCCGAGTACGGTCAGAACATCTTCGACCGCTACGTCACGTATGCGGACTTCTGGATCCAGGATCAGGAGTTCCGCGACCACGATACCGGCGAAAGCTTCGACCGTGCGTCGTTGAACGCCGAGCTGGAGAAGATCGAGAAGCCGGCGGGCATCAGCAATCCGAAGGACTTCCGCAACGAGATCGTGAACTTCGTGCTGCGTGCGCGGGCTGCGAATGCGGGCAAGAACCCCGCGTGGATCAGCTACGAGAAGCTGCGCGTCGTGATCGAAAAGAAGATGTTCTCGAACACGGAAGAGCTGTTGCCGGTGATCTCGTTCAACGCCAAGGGCTCGGCCGAAGAGCAGCGCAAGCATGAAGACTTCGTCAATCGCATGGTGGCGAAGGGCTATACGCCGAAGCAGGTGCGCTTGCTATGCGACTGGTATCTGCGCGTGCGCAAGTCGTCATGATGCGCGCATGATACTCATGGTGTGCCGCCCGCACGGTTCGACCGTGCGGGCAACCAGCGAGGCGCAGGCCGCAGGGACATAGCATTGCACTGCGCGGCGGGTGTCTCGCGCACCCGAAATATTAGTGCGGCCGCAGTGGATCGCGGTTGCATGGACGGGAGACCGGGCGTGCTTCATCAAATCATCGACCGCAGGTTGGCAGGCAAGAACAAGAGTATTGCGAATCGCGAGCGCTTTTTGCGCCGCGTCAAAAACTATATTCGTCGTGCCGTGTCGGAGGCGGTGCGCGATCGCAGCATCAAGGACATCCAGAACACCCAGAGCATCACGATTCCGCGCAAGGACATCGCGGAGCCGTCGTTCCGTCATGGACCGGGCGGCCGGCGCGAGATGGTGCATCCCGGCAACTCGGACTACATCCGCGGCGACAAGATCCAGCGCCCGCAAGGCGGCGGTGGTGGCGGCGGCGGGAGTCAGGCCAGCAACGAGGGCGAGGGTCAGGACGACTTCGTGTTCGAGCTGAGCCGCGAGGAGTTCATGCAGTATTTCTTCGACGACCTCGAACTGCCGCGTCTCGTCAAAACCCACCTGATGGCCGTGCCGACGTGGAAAAGCGTCCGCGCGGGCTGGGCCGCGGAGGGCACGCCAAACAATATCGACGTGGTGCGCTCGTTGCGCAGCGCGCTCGGCCGGCGCATCGCGCTCGGCGCGCCGCTCGTGAACCAGCTGCACGAAATGGAGCGGCAGGTCGAAGAGTTGAGGGCCGATCCCGCCGATCGCCGCGACGAGATCAAGCTGCTCGAGGACGACATTCACCATCTGAAAGGACGCATCTGGCGGATCCCGTTCATCGATCCGTTCGATCTTCGCTACGTGAATCGCGTGAAGCAGCCCACGCCGTCGAGCCAGGCGGTGATGTTCTGTCTGATGGACGTGTCCGGCTCGATGGACGAGCAGCGCAAGGATCTCGCGAAGCGCTTCTTCATCCTGCTCTACCTGTTCCTGAAGCGTAACTACGAGCGCATCGAAGTCGTGTTCATCCGCCACCACACGCGCGCCGAGGAAGTCGACGAAGACACGTTTTTCCACTCGACCGAAAGCGGCGGCACCGTGGTGTCGAGCGCGCTCGAACTGATGCGCAAGGTGATGGACGAGCGCTACTCACCGACTGAATGGAACATTTACGGCGCCCAGGCGTCCGACGGCGACAACTGGACCGACGACTCGCCGAAATGCCGCAAGATGCTGTCGGATGACATCCTGGAGAAGGTGCGGTATTTTGCGTATATTCAGGTGACGCCCGAAGAGCAGAATCTGTGGCTCGAATACGCGCAACTTGCGCTATCGCAGCCGCACATGGCGATGAAGAAGGTCGAAACCGCGGCCGATATTTATCCGGTGTTTCGCGAGCTGTTCGAGAAGCAGGCGGCGACTTCGTGATGGAACGTGCCGCAGCGACAGTCGGGCATGCCGAGGCAGGAGCGGCCAGCACGGGAGCCGCTCGCGCCGGAGCAGTCCGCGATGCTGCAGCACGGGACACACCGGAACGCCCAACGAGGGCAAAGGGAAGTCCGTATGAACGTAGCCGATAGACGGCCTCTGCCGTGCCCGTCCGACTGGACCTTCGAATTGATCGAAGAGTACGACTCGCATATTGCCCGTGTTGCGGAGCAATACGAGCTCGACGTATATCCGATCCAGCTCGAACTCATCAGCGCCGAACAGATGATGGATGCCTATGCGTCCGTCGGCATGCCGGTGAACTACCGTCACTGGTCGTTCGGCAAACATTTCCTTTCTACCGAAAAAAGCTATCGTCGCGGCCAGATGGGGCTCGCGTACGAAATCGTCATCAATTCGAACCCCTGCATCGCCTATCTGATGGAAGAGAACACGATGACGATGCAGGCGCTCGTCATCGCGCATGCGGCCTACGGTCACAACTCGTTCTTCAAGGGCAACTATCTGTTCCGCTTGTGGACGGACGCGCACGCGATCATCGACTACCTCGTCTACGCGAAAAACTACATCGCGGAATGCGAGGAGCGCTATGGGCTCGATCGCGTCGAGGAATTGCTCGATTCCTGCCACGCGCTGATGAATTACGGCGTGGACCGCTACAAGCGGCCGCAGAAGCTGTCGCTGCAGAAAGAGTTCGCCGCGCGTCGCGAACGTGAGGCGTATCTGCAGTCGCAGGTCAACGAGTTGTGGCGCACGTTGCCCACGCGCAATACGCCGCTGCCCGAAGAGGTCGAGGGGCGCTATCCGCCCGAGCCGCAGGAAAACCTGCTGTATTTCGCGGAGAAAAACGCGCCGCTGCTCGAAGCGTGGGAGCGCGAGGTGATCCGGATCGTGCGCAAGATCGGGCAGTACTTCTATCCGCAGCGGCAGACCCAGGTGATGAACGAAGGCTGGGCGACGTTCTGGCACTACACGCTGCTCAATACGATGTACAACCAGGGCAAGCTCGAAGACGGCTTCATGATGGAGTTTCTCCATTCACACAGCAACGTCGTCTATCAGCCGCCGGTCACGAAGCCGTATTACAGCGGCATCAACCCGTATGCGCTCGGCTTTTCGATGATGAGCGACATTCGCCGCATCTGCGAATCGCCGACCGACGAAGATCGCAGGTGGTTTCCGGATCTGGCCGGCAGTCCGTGGCTGCCCGCGATGCACTACGCGATGCGCAACTTTAAGGACGAGAGCTTCATCGCGCAGTATCTGTCGCCGCATCTGATCCGCGAAATGCGCCTGTTCTCGGTGCTCGACGACGACATGCGCGACGCGCTCGAAGTATCGGCGATTCACGACGATAGCGGCTACCAGTACGTGCGCCAGGCGCTCTCGCGGCAGTACGACATGCATCACCGCGAGCCGAATATTCAGGTGTGGGCCGTCAATACACGCGGCGACCGCAGTCTCACGTTGCGGCATTTCATGAGCGACAACCGGCACCTGTCGTCGGATAGCGAGGAGGTGCTCAAACATATGGCGCGCTTGTGGCAGTTCGACGTGTACGTCGAAAGCGTCGACGAAAACGGTACCGTCAGAAAACGCTACGAGTGCCGGTACATGCCGCCGTCCGTGCGAATATGAGCGCCGCCTGACTGCCGCCTGAGCGGTCCGTGTCGCCCGTCAAGCCCCTGCCAGTCCCCCACTGGCAGGGGCTTCGTTTCTGTTGGGCGCAAATCCGGCCGACCCAGGGCTTTCATCAGGTCACGCTGACAAAAAACCTTCCTGTGCTTTCACTTATGTAAAATTCGCGCACCCGCGACGGCCGCTCGGGCTGGGCGCGCGACATCAAGGCGGCACCACGACCGTTCTCCTCGTTTAAATAAGGAAAGACACCAGCATGAATGATCAAACCGAACAATACGCGGTGGCCTCGGCGCACGATACACGGCGCCGCATTTTTGCAATCGTCGGCGCTTCATCGGGCAATCTCGTCGAGTGGTTCGACTTCTATGTGTATTCGTTCACGGCGCTCTACTTCGCGCCGTCGTTCTTCCCGAGCGGCAACACGACCACGCAGTTGCTGAACACGGCGGGCGTATTCGCCGCGGGCTTTCTGATGCGGCCGATTGGCGGCTGGTTCTTCGGGCGGCTCGCCGACAAACGCGGTCGCCGCACCGCGATGATGGTGTCGGTATTCATGATGTGCGGCGGCTCGCTGGTGATCGCGATGCTGCCCACCTACGCGCAGATCGGTGCGCTCGCGCCGGCGTTGCTGCTGCTCGCGCGGCTGTTGCAGGGGCTGTCGGTAGGCGGCGAATACGGCACCAGCGCAACCTATATGAGCGAGGTCGCGCTGAAGGGCCGGCGTGGCTTTTTCGCGTCGTTCCAGTATGTGACGTTGATCGGCGGCCAACTGTGCGCGCTGCTCGTGCTCGTGACCCTGCAACAGACGCTGACGACCGAAGAGTTGAAGGCGTGGGGCTGGCGCGTGCCGTTCGTGATCGGCGCCATCGCCGCGTTGATCGCGCTGTATCTGCGTAAATCCCTTGATGAAACCACCACCGCGGCGATGCGCCAGCGCAAGGAAGCGGGCACGCTGCGCGGACTGTGGGAGCACAAGACCGCGTTCATGACGGTGCTCGGCTTCACGGCCGGCGGCTCGCTGATCTTCTACACGTTCACCACCTACATGCAAAAGTATCTGGTCAACACGGCCGGCATGCATGCGAAGACCGCGAGCTCGGTGATGACCGCCGCGTTGTTCGTCTACATGTTGATGCAGCCGGCGTTCGGCGCGTTGTCGGACCGCATCGGGCGGCGCCGCTCGATGCTGTGTTTCGGCCTGTTCGCGACCCTCGGCACGGTGCCGCTGCTGCATGCGCTGAAAGACGTGACGAGCCCGTATGCGGCCTTCGCGTTGGTCGTGGTGGCGCTCGCGATCGTCAGCTTCTATACGTCGATCAGCGGCCTGATCAAGGCGGAAATGTTCCCGCCACAAGTGCGCGCGCTCGGAGTGGGCTTGTCGTATGCGGTCGCGAACGCGATCTTCGGCGGCTCGGCGGAATACGTCGCGCTGTGGTTGAAGCAGGCCAACGTCGAGTCGATGTTTTTCTGGTACGTGACGGCGATGTGCGCGATCGCGGGCCTCGTGTCGTTGCGCATGCGCGATCCGTCGACGCAAGGGTATTTGCGGCACGAGCCTTGAGCGGGCAGGGGGCGCGAATCGTCGCGCGTGGCACGTTTCATCTCACGACGTTCCGGGTTCCCCGCGTATGCAACTGATCGCGCAGGCTCTCCGCCTGCTCACAGACGCTCGCGCAATTTCACCGGCTCGTGCCGTTCGCTGACCAGTTCGTTGACGAACTCCTTGACCGCCGCGGCCTGATCCGCGGCGACTACTGGCGCGGCCGCGACGACCGCGACCGCGGCGGCTGCCGCATCGGTCGCGACGCTGGCGACCGAGCGCCGTGCCCGCAGCGCCGCGCGCGCGAGGATCGCCAGATGGTAGTAGAGCCGCGCGCTCAATCCATAGCGGTAGGCGAACAGATGCGCGAGCGCGACTTGCAGGCCCGCGCGCGGCTGGCCGTTGCGCGCGTGAATCGACACAACGATCGGTGCAAGCCGCCGCAGCGCGAGCCGCCGCGACGGCTCCAGTCGCGCCGGCAGATCGAGCGACGTCAAGAACGCATAGGCGCTCAGCGATGCGGCCATCCTGGTGCCGCGCGTGCCGTGCGAGATCGACGTCGCGGTCTTCCGATAGACCGACACATAGTCGTGCAGATAAAACACCTCGCGCGCGGCAAGGCATAGCTGAGTGCCGAACACGTAGTCGCAGCACACGCCGTACCGCTCGTCGTAACCGATCCGCTTGACCAGCCGCGCATCGGCCATCCAGCCATTGTTCGGAAACATCTGGAGCAGGCCGGTGCGGCCCGCGAGCGGCTGCAGACCCTCGCTGGCCTTGGTGCGCCGGAATGCCGCGTTCAGGCGCACGCTCGCGTCGAGGTCGATCTCCCCGTCGTCATCCGCTTCGTACTGAGCGCCGAATGCCGCATCGAGGCGCGGATAGCGCTGCCATAGCGACACGAGTTTGTCGACGGCATCGCTCGTCAATAGATCGTCGTCGTGGATCAGCAGGATTTTGTCGCCGCGCGCCCACGCGAACAGGCTCGACACATTGCGCGCCTGCCCAAGCGGCGGTTCGTGCTTCTCGTAGCGAACGCGCGGCTCGTCGCGGTAACGCTGCGCGATCAATTGCCGTGAGCGCGCGTCCGTCGAATCGTCGCCAATCAGGATTTCCAGATGCCGATAGTTTTGCGCGAGGCACGAGTCGATGCATTCGACGAGCAGCTCGGGACGATTGCACGTGGGCACGCAGATGGAGACATGGGCGACGGGCGCATGGACGAGCGGAGAACTTGATGCAATGGACATGGATGACGCCTTTTATCGATCGGAAGCGGCATAAAGCGGCAGAAAGCGGGCAGCCAGTCGCACGGCGCATAGCTTGCTGTTAGCAGCAAAATAGTCCAAGGCGCGGAAAAAATATTCGGTAAAAATGAGGAAGAAATGTTTGCTTACAGAAAGGTACTGGAAGGCGAAATGTGATGCGGCCTGGGTGCAGCGCGCAGCCAAGCCGTTTCGGGACGGGGTTTATCCGCTCAACTGACCGACGGTTCGCCCTCACCGGGCTTTTTGCCGGGACGGTCGGCGGGGGATTGCTTGCGGCCTTCGTCGCCGCGCTCGGGCATCTTGCTCTTGGGGTTGTCGGTATGCACTGCATGGTGCGGGTGTGCGAGGTCCTCGGTTTGGGTGCCGGCCTGGTTTTTTGATTCGTTTTTGGTCGCGTTTTCCGCTTCGCCCCCGGATTTTTCCGTCGTTTTGCTCATCGCTGCTCTCCTGCAGAAGAAGAAGACACACGTCAGCAGCAAGTCGCGGACCCGGACGGGTGGCAAACAAACGTTTCGCGCTCAGGCAGTCGCGTGGCGCGGCCTGCCGCCGGCGATGGAATCACCCGCGTCTCAACGCCCTGTGCCCGGCGCAGCCTGGCCGCGAATCACGCGCGTGCCCGACGCGTCGTCGAGATGGCGGAAGATCCAGGCGGACACCAGCGTGATCACGCCGACGCACACGAACGCGAGCCGGAAGCCGAGTTCCGCCGAGCCCCACTGCGCCGCGAACAGATTGACGAGCCCGCCGCCGATCGACACGCCGAGTCCGATCGCCAGCATCTGCACCATCGAAAAGAGGCTGTTGCCGCTGCCCGCGTCTTCGTGCGACAGATCCTTCAGCGTGACACTGTTCATCGCCGCGAACTGCATCGAGTTGGCCGCGCCGAATGCCGCGAGGATCGCGATTTCGATCACGAGCGGTGTGCCGCGCGAAATCAGCGAGAACGCGACGATCGCCGAGCCGACGATGATCGTGTTGACGAGCAGGAACGTGTCATAGCCGAAGCGGCGCACGAGCGGCGCGATCCAGCGTTTGGCGAGCGTGCCGGCGAGCGCCGCGGGCAGCATCATCAGACCGGAGTGCAGCGGCGAGTAGCCGAGCTGCAGTTGCAGCAACAGCGGCACGAGGAACGGCACCGCGCTCGAACCGACCCGGCATACGAGGTTGCCGATCAGGCCGACGCTGAAGTTCGGCTCGCCGAACAGCGACAGCTTGAACAGCGGATCGCGGCGGTTTCTCGCGTACGGAACGTAGGCGAGCGCGCTGGCGACGGCCAACGCGAACAGCCCCGCCGACCACGCCGTGCGATGCGACGGGACCGGCGCGTCGATGGCGAGCGAAAAAGCGATCATGCACAGCGACAGCAGCGCGCAGCCGATCACATCGAATGGGGGCGCCTGCGCTTCGTCATGCGACGGCAGAAAGCGGTGCACCGCGTACAAACCGAGTGCGCCGATCGGCACGTTGATCAGAAAGATCCAGTGCCAGGTGATCGCCTGCACGAACCAGCCGCCGAGCGTCGGCCCGGCGATCGGCCCGAGCTGGCCCGCGATCGAAATGAACGCGAGCGCCGACACGTATTGCTCGCCCGACACGCTGCGCAACACCGCGAGCCGTCCGATCGGCAGCAGCATCGAGCCGCCGAGGCCTTGCAGCACGCGCGCCATCACGAGTTGGCCGAGCGTGTGCGCGCTCGAGCAGCAGATCGAGCCGAGCACGAACACCAGAATGGCGGCGAAATAGACGCGGCGGGTGCCGAAGCGGTCGGCAAGCCAGCCGGAGGCGGGCGTCAGCATCGCCATTGTCAGTGTGTAGGCGACGACGACCGGTTGCATCGCGAGCGGCGCGACCTGCAGGCTGTTGGCGATCGACGGCAGCGCGGTGTTGACGATCGTCGTGTCGAGCGACTGCATGAAGAAGCCGGCGGCGACGATCCACAGCAGGGCGGTCTGAGAGGAATCCTTGGTCATGTTTTCGACAGCGGGCGCGGCGGCAAAGCGCCGCCAGAGCAGGGGCAAGCGCGGGGGCAAGCGGAATTCCGTTATCTTATGGACATCGTCGTCAATCGGGAACCCCACTAGGCTTGCTGACTGTCATCGACAACGCCGATAAGCAGCGCGACAATCACGCATGCTCAATCCAATCTGGCTCAAGACCTTCTCGACCGTCGCGGCCTGTCATAGCTTCACCGAAGCGGGGCGGCGACTCGACCTGACGCAGTCGAGCGTCAGCGAACATATCCGGCGCCTCGAACAGAGCGTGGGCCGGCGCCTGTTCGTGCGCGATACCCATTCGCTCGCAATGACGCCCGACGGCGAAGCGATGCTCGCGCATGCGAGCGTGATTCTGCAGGCGCTGGCGCGCGCGGAATCGCAGTTTCGCGCGCCGCGTCTGAAAGGGCGCGTGCGGCTCGGTTCATCGGACGACATCGCGCTCGGCCCGCTGCCGACCGTGCTGGCGGCGTTTCGCAACGCGCATCCCGACGTCGAGCTCGAAATCACGATCGGCATGACCGGCAGGCTCTACGAACGGCTCGACGCCGGCGCGATCGATCTGCTGGTCGGCAAGCGCCGGCTCGGCGACCGGCGCGGCGTGCCGCTCTTCACCGGGCGGCTCGAATGGCTCGCGCGGACCGGCACGCTCGTCGATCTGAGCCAGCCGCTGCCGCTGATTCTGGTCGCCGAGCCGAGCGTGACGCGCGCGGTCGTGCTCGATGCGCTCGCCGAAGCCGGCGCGAGCTGGCAGATCGTCTGCACGAGCAGCAGTCATTCCGGCTGTATCGCGGCCGCGCGCGGCGGACTCGGCATCACCGTGCGGCCGCAGTATCTGGCCGCGCGCGGGCTTGCACCGCCGTTGAATGCGGCCGGACTGCCGACGTTGCCGTCGGTGGAATTCATCGCGCTCGCGGCGAAGCGCTTGAGCCGCCCGGCGGGCACGCTGCTGCAGTTGCTGCATGACAGCGATCTGCGCGGGTCGTGGGTGGGTGAGTGAGGCGGGCAAAGCGCGCCGCTCAATGCTGCCGCTAAATGCCGCCGCTTATGCCGCCGCTTATGCCGGCATCTTCCGGAACGAGATCGCAAAGCGGTTCCATGCATTGATCGCCGCTACGAGCAGGGTCAGGTCGACCAGCTCCTCGTCGCTGAAATGAGGCCGCACCGCTTGCCATACCGCATCGGGCACGTGATCGTGCGACACCAGCGTGAGCGCTTCAGTCCACTCGAGCGCCGCGCGTTCGCGGTCCGTGAAGAACGGCGTTTCGCGCCACACGACGACGGTCGCGAGACGCCGCTCGGTTTCGCCGCCTTTGCGGGCGTCGCTCGTGTGCATGTCGACGCAATACGCGCAGCCGTTGATCTGCGACGCGCGCAGCCTAACCAGTTCGGTCAGCGGTTTTTCGAGCGCCGACTTGCCGATGCGCTCTTCGACGCCGAGCAGCGATTTGATCGCGGCGGGGTTGGCTTTGTAGAAGTCGAGACGTTGTTCCATGATGGGCTCCTGAACGGGGGAGACGATGCGGTGCATCGGGTAGTTGTCAGCTTAGTCCGCGGTTTGGATGATAAAAATGGCCGATTTCAGATTTTTTCAGGTAGCCACTTTGGGATGTCGGGCGCGCGTGCCGAGCATCCTTACCGTCGGCAATGACATCGTTGCCGCGTGTGGGCCGATTCGGTATGGTGGGTCATCGATTCTTCCTTTGCGCCTCCCACCGTGATCCGGAGACCTGCCCCATGACCGTTGCCGCCGACCCTTCTGCTTCGCCCACCTCGCCGATCCGCACCGATGTCCTGATCGTCGGCGCCGGTCCCGTGGGTCTGTTCGCGGCATTCGAGGCCGGCGTGATCGGCGTCACCTGTCAGATCGTCGACATACTCGGACGCGTCGGTGGACAGTGCATCGAGCTGTATCCCGACAAGCCGATCTACGACATCCCCGCCATCACGTCTTGCACGGCGCGCGAACTGGTCGAACGGCTGCTCGCACAGTGCAAGCCGTTCGATGTGCCGATTCATCTGGAACAGCGCGTCGAAACAGTCGAGCAGCGCGACGACGGACGCTGGACCGTGCGCACGCAGCGCGGCCTCGTGTTCGACGTCGCGGCGATCCTGCTCGGCGCCGGCAATGGCGCGTTCGTTCCGCAAAAGCTCACGCTCCCCGAGGCCGGGCCGCTCGAAACGCGTCACGTGCACTACAGTGTGCCGCGCCTCGCGGACTTTGCCGACAAAAACGTGGTCGTCGCGGGCGGCGGCGATTCGGCGCTCGACTGGGCGCTGGCATTACGCAAGGTCGCGCGGCGCGTGACCCTCGTGCATCGGCGCGCGGGCTTCAGCGCGGCCGATTCGAGCGTCGAACTGATGCGGCGCGCGGTCGACGCGGGCGAGATGGACTTCATCGTCGGCGGAATCGCGGCGCTCGACGTGACAGACGGCGCGCTGCGTTCGCTGACGCTGCGGCAGATCGGCGGTGAGACGCAACTCGAAGCCGAGCATCTGATCGCGCTGTATGGACTCGTCGCCGATCTCGGCCCGATCGCGCAATGGGGGCTGACGATTCACGGCGGCCGCGTCGACGTCGATACATCGAACTATGAAAGCTCGCGGCCGGGCATCTTTGCGGTCGGCGACATCGCGAACTATCCGAACAAGCAGAAGCTGATCCTGTCGGGCTTTCACGAGGCGTCGCTCGCACTGCGCAAGGCGTACGAGTACGCGTATCCCGACAAAAAGCGTGTGCACGTCCATTCGAGCTACGACGCGAAGCTCGCGGAAAAGATCGGCGCGGCGGGTTGACGCGCGGCCTTGTCTTTCTTCCTGGCCTGATGGTGCCTGATCGCCGCCCGCCATCGCACCTTCGCGAGGCGAAAGTCGTGAATATCTTTTTCAATCGACAGGCCTGTTTTTCCTGACCAACGGCAAATCGGAGAGCCGAAACCGCAACGCGGCGACGCTATCCGTCATTGGCATTTAGCCATGGCGAGGCCCGCCGTTATGAGCTTTGCGCCTTATGGGCCGGGGCGCGCGCGCCGCTGGCGACGCATCCCGGCCCAGCCGTGGACCGCGCGACCGTTTGCGCGACGGTTGTAGCGCCGGCCAGGCGCGAGGGTTGCTTCACACGAAAATTCCAATTGCGTGCCCGCCATGACCCAGCTCCCTGTTTCTTCTTCCCGCGATTACTGCGAGCCCGCTCGAGTGCGGGCCGACGCTGTGCCGCCAGCGCCCGTCAGCGTCGATTATTTGTCGCTCGTACAGGCGATTTCGGACTATGCGATCTTTCTGCTCGATGCGAAAGGCAACATCGTCAGCTGGAATGTCGGCGCGCAGAAGCTGAAGGGCTACACGGAGAACGAGATCGTCGGCCAGCATTTCTCGCGCTTCTACGTCGAGGAGGCCGTCGCGCGCGGCTGGCCGACCCACGAGCTGGAACAGGCGGCGCTGACCGGCCGCTTCGAGGATGAAGGCTGGCGCGTGCGCAAAGACAGCACGACGTTCTGGGCGAACGTCGTGATCACCGCGATACGCAACCAGGCGGGCGAGGTCACGGGCTTCGCGAAGATCACGCGCGACCTGACCGC
Source organism: Paraburkholderia sp. WC7.3g (assembly GCF_050436345.1). Lineage (NCBI taxonomy): Bacteria > Pseudomonadati > Pseudomonadota > Betaproteobacteria > Burkholderiales > Burkholderiaceae > Paraburkholderia > Paraburkholderia sp. WC7.3g. Next base: position 2,611,178 of record NZ_JBNDMA010000002.1, on the reverse strand, counting down.
GCAGCGCGAATACCTCGAAGCGTTGCGGCAGAGCGAGGAGCGCTTCCGTCTGCTGGTCGATAGCGTGAAGGATTACGCGATCTTCATGCTCGATCCGCAAGGCTTCGTCGTGAGCTGGAATTCGGGCGCCGCGCGCATCAAGGGCTATACGCACGATGAAATCGTCGGCCGGCACTTCTCGTTGTTCTATGTGCCCGAGGAGGCGGCGGCCGGCAAGCCCGCGCGCGAGCTCGCGATCGCGCGGCAGATCGGCACCGTGGAAGACGAGGGCTGGCGGGTGCGCAAGGACGGCTCGACGTTCTGGGCCAACGTGATCATCACCGCCGTCTATGACGAATCGCGACACCTGCGCGGCTTCGCCAAGGTCACGCGCGATCTGACCGAGCGGCGCCGGCGCGAGGAACTCGAGCGCTCCGGTGAGCGCATGCGCGAATTTCTCGCGACGCTCGCGCACGAACTGCGCAATCCGCTCGCGCCGGTGCGCAACGCGATCGGCACGATGCAGATGGAAACCAATCTGAGCCCGATGCTCGCGCGGGCGCGCGATCTGATCGATCGCCAGGTCGCGCACCTGACGCGGCTCGTCGACGATCTGCTCGATATCGGCCGCATCATGTCCGACAAGGTCGAGCTGCGTATTTCACGCGTCGATCTCGCCGAACTCGTCGCGCGCGCGGTCGAAGCGGCGCGGCCGTTCACCGACTCGCGCGGGCAGCGCGTGGTCGCGCATGTGCCCGACGCCCCCGTGATCATTCGCGGCGACATGACGCGGCTCGTGCAGGTGCTGCAAAACCTGCTGCACAACGCGTCGAAGTTTTCGCCGAACGGCAGCGTGATCGAAATGCAGGGCCGCGTCGACTTTCGCATGGCGGTGCTCGAAGTGCGCGACCCCGGCTGCGGCATTCCGGTGCGCTCGCTCGACAGGATCTTCGAGCTGTTCGCGCAGGAGAAAGACGGGCAAAACATCGGCGAGGGCGGACTGGGGATCGGCCTGACGCTGTGCAAGTCGCTCGTCGAGATGCATGGCGGCAGCATTGTCGCGAGCAGTGAAGGACTCGGGCTCGGCAGCACCTTCACGCTGAGTCTGCCGCTCGCATCCACGCTGTCCGACACCGCGGACAGCGACACGAGCGGTACCGCGCCGGACGTGCAGCCGTTGCGGATTCTCCTCGTCGACGACAATCGCGATTCGGCCGACAGCCTCGCGATGCTGCTCGAACTGAAGGGCCACGAGGTGCGTATCGCCTACGAGGGCGAGCAGGCGCTGCAGATCGCGCCGCGCTTTTCGCCGCATCTCGCGCTGATCGACATTGCGATGCCGAAGATGGATGGCTATGCGACGCTCGCGGCGATGCGCGCGCTGCCCGAAATGATCCGCACGATGTACGCGGCGATGACGGGCTTCGGTCATGCGAGCGATCTCGATCGCACCCGCAAGGCGGGTTTTCATGCGCACCTCGTGAAGCCAGTCGAGATGGCGGTCCTCGATGCGTTGCTCACGAAGGCGGATGGGCGCCTGAGCGGAAGCGCAGGGACGTAGCCGCTTTTTGCTGCCGTGGGCTCCCCGGGGCGGGGCACGGTGCTTGCTCCGACTCTGCATACGTTGCGGTCCACCGCCACCCGGCGGGCCGAGGATCGAACCGGTGCGGGGAGGCACGATGCTCGACACGCGCGACCACGCGGCCAGCTTCAAGGCCCAGTCACGGCAAGTCTCGAATGAACAAGGTGACCGCGCGCCGCAGCCCGGCAAACCCGCTGTATCGCTCGACGATTTCTTGCGCGACGCGCACTTCGATGCGAACGATCCCGTCGCCCTCGGTGAACTGCTCGCGCAGTTGATCGAGCGCGGCTACGATCGCGCGCCGACCGTGCCGTTGCCAGGGCATGGCCAGACGCTGGTGCGCTGGCGTGCGCTCGCCGCCGTTGCCGCGTGCGACCTCGGTCTCGTCAAACTGTTCGAAGGTCATACCGACGCGCTCGCGATTCTCGCCGAGCTGAATGGTCCAATGCCGCCCGCGGCAAGCCGCTGGGGCGTGTGGGCCGCCGAGGCGCCCGACGCGCGGGTGTGCGCAGTCAACGAAGGCATCCAGAACGTTTGCGGCGACGGCGCTCGGGTACGCCTGTGCGGCACCAAAGCCTGGTGCTCCGGCGCGCGGGCGCTCACCCATGCGCTCGTGACGGCATGGCGCGACGACGAGCCCGTGCTCGCGGCGCTCGCGCTGGACCAGAGCTCGATCTCGATCGATACATCGAAGTGGCAGGCCGTCGGTATGCAGGCGACCGCGAGCGCGGATGTCACGTTCAACGACACGGCGGCGACGCTCGTCGGCGGGCCGCATGCGTACCTGCGTCGCGCGGGCTTCTGGCATGGTGGCGCCGGTATCGCCGCGTGCTGGTACGGCGCGGCCGCGCAGATCGGCCGCACGCTGCGCGACGCGTGCGCCCGGCGCGCGGATGCGCATCGTCTGGCTCATCTCGGTGCGACCGATGTCGCGTTGCAGTCGGCCGCCGCGGTACTGCGCGAAACCGCCGCGTGGATCGACGCGCAGCCGTCGGCTGATGCGCAGATGCGGGTGTTGCGCGCGCGTCTTGTGGTTGAACAGGCTGCGAGCGCCGTGATCGATCACGCGACGCGTGCGCTCGGCGCGGGCCCGTTGTGCCGCAACGCGCGCTTCGCGCGGGCGCTCGCCGACCTGCCGGTATTTCTGCGGCAAAGCCACGCGGAACGCGATCTCGCCGCGCTCGGCGAACGGCTCGTCGCGTCCGTTGACACGACCGCCGCTCCGGCATCGCCTCATGCGTGTTCGCAAACACTCATGCCGTGGACGCTATGACCTGTTTTCCCCAGGCTTCGGAGGATCGCTGAGATGAGCTCGACGATGCTGGACTTCGATGAACTTTACCGGCACAGCGACGATCCGTGGCGCTTGCGCGAAGGCTGGTACGAACTCCGCAAGCGTGCGCTGACCCTCGCGCTACTGCCGCGGCCGCGCTATCGCAACGCGTTCGAACCGGGCTGCGCGAACGGCGAGTTGACGGCGGAACTCGCGGCGCGCTGCGACGCACTACTCGCCGTCGATCTGCACGCGCGCGCCGTCGAGCTTGCGCGAGAACGCGTGGCGCGCGCATCGAACGTGCGGCTCGAACAGCGCAAGGTGCCGCGTGAATGGCCGACGGAGCACGGACCGTTCGATCTGATCGTGATCAGCGAGTTCGCGTATTACCTCGAGGCGGCCGAGCTCGAAGCACTGGCCGCGCGCATCGCCGGGTCGCTGACGATGGACGGCACGCTGCTCGCCTGTCATTGGCGCCGGCCGTTTGCCGAAGCGCGCGTATCCGCCGACCGCGCGCACGCGCTATTCGACGCGCGCTGCGCTGTCGCGCGTGTCGCGCATCACGACGAAGCCGATCTGCTGATCGACGTGTGGTCGCGCGACGCACGCTCGGTCGCGCAACGCGAGGGGCTTCTATGATCGGCGTGATCGTTCCGGCGCATAACGAAGAGGCGTTGATCGCGCGCTGCCTCGCGGCCTTGCTCGAAGCCTCGCGGCACGAAGCGCTCGCCGGCGAGGAGGTGCGGATCGTCGTCGCGCTCGACGCTTGCAGCGATTTGAGCGGGGCGATCGCGCGCGCTTACGGCGTGCAGACGCTCGCGCTGAAGGCGCGCAACGTCGGGATCGCGCGGGCGCTCGGCGCGTCGCTGGTGCTCGCGCAGGGCGCGCGCTGGCTCGCGTTTACCGACGCCGACAGTCGCGTGTCGCCCGGCTGGCTAGCCGCACAACTGGCGCTCGATGCCGATGCAGTGTGCGGCTCGATCGCCGTCGACGACTGGGGCGCGCATCCGCACAGCGTGCGCGAATATTTTCGCAAGACCTATGTCGACGCCGACGGACATCGTCACGTGCATGGCGCGAATCTCGGCGTTTCCGCGGACGCCTATCGGCGCTCGGGCGGCTTTCCGCCGCTCAGGTGCAGCGAGGACGTCGCGCTCGTCGATCGCCTGATCGCGACTGGCGCGCGCATCGCGTGGAGCGCGGCGCCGCGCGTGAGCACGAGCGCGCGCACCGCGGTCCGCGCGCGCGGCGGCTTCGGCGATACGCTCATCTCATGGGCGACGGATAGCGCGCTGGCCTGATCGACGGCGATGCGTCGCGGGGAGGGACGAACATGATGGACGCGTTTTTCGTTCTATTCGGCCAGGGCCGGGAGCTCGACCCGTTGCAGATGGGTCTGCGCTCGATCGCCGTGTTCGTGATCGCGCTCGTGCTGATCCGCGTATCGGGGCGACGTTCGTTCGGACAGCGCTCGCCGTTCGATTCGGTCGTCGTGATTCTGCTCGGCGCGACGCTGAGCCGCGCGATCGTCGGTGCGTCGCCGTTTATCGCGACCGTGGTCGCGTCGTTCGTGATCGTGTTATGTCACAGGGTGCTGGCGTGGGCGTTCATACGCTCGCGCCGCTTCGAATTGCTGGTGGGCGGCACCGAGCGCGAGGTGTTCAGCGACGGCAAGTTTCACGCGGACGAAATGCACGCGGCGCTCGTCACGCGCACCGACATCGAGGAAAGCGTGCGACAGAAGACCGGCTCGCGCTCGATGGACAACGTGGCCGCCGCGATTCTCGAACGCAATGGCGAGGTGAGCGTGATTCGCAAGCGCGCATGAATGCCCGAACCCGTGAAGGGCGGGGCGCTGGCATACGGCTCAGCCGCGCCCGCCTCGCGAAATCTCCGCGCCCGCGCCGCGCGGCAAGCGCAGCGTGACCGGAATCGACGCGAACGAGCACAGCCCGACGACGAGAAACGCGGGCCAGAAATCCGACCACGTGATGCTCGGATGCCCATGCAGCGCGCGCGAAATCTGCAGCACGATCCCGCCGACGGTCACGCCGAGACCGAGCGACATCTGCTGCACGACGCTGCCGAGGCTCGTCGCGCGGCCGATGTCACGGCTCGCGATCTCCGCGTAGGTCAGCGAATTGAGGCTCGTGAATTGCAACGCTGGGAAGAAGCCACCGAGCAGCACGACGAACCAGATGATCCACGTCGGCGTGTGCGGGAAAAAGAGCCCGCATGCCGCGATCGAAAGGCCCGATAGCGCGGCGTTGATGACGAGCACCTGGCGAAAGCCGAAGCGGCGCAGCACGGTGGAGGCGACCGTGCGCATGAACATGCCGCCGAACGCGGACGCGCAGGTGATCAGCCCCGATTGGAACGCGCTCATGCCGTGCCCTTCCTGCAACAGCAGCGGCAGCAGGAACGGCAACGCACCGAGGCCGATGCGGAACAGCGAGCCGCCGAGCACGCTCGCCTGGAAAGTCGGCACCTTGAAAAAGCGCAGATCGAGCAGCGGCAGCGCGACACGCTGCGCGTACGCGACGTAGATCGCCAGCAGCATGGCGCCGAGCGCGCACATGCCGAATGCGTCCACACTGGAAATCAGTTCGCCGCCGACCAGCGACAAGCCGAGCAGCAGCAGCACCGCGCCCGCCGCCGACAGCAGGAAGCCGACCCAGTCGAGCGGGCCGGGGTCGGGCTCGCGCGTATTGGCGATATAACGGTTGGTCAGATAGATGCCGAGAATGCCGATCGGCACGTTGATGAAGAAGATCAGCCGCCAGTGCAGATACGTCGTGATGAAGCCACCGAGCAGCGGACCAGCGGCGGGGCCGAGCATCGCCGGCACGCTCAGGTAGTTCATCGCGCGGATGAAGTCGGCTTTCTCCACGACGCGAAAGATGATGATCCGCCCGACCGGCACCATCATCGCGCCACCGACCCCCTGAATGAAACGCGCAACCGTGAAGGTGGCAAGCGAGTTCGACGCGGCACACAACAGCGAGCCCGTCACGAAGATGCCGATCGCCGTGCGAAACACCGTGCGCGCGCCGAACTTGTCGGCGAGCCAGCCGCACACGGGGATGAACACGCCGAGCCCTAGCACGTAGCTCGTCACCGCGATCTTCAGCGTGACCGGATCGCGCGCGAAATCGCGCGCCATCGCCGGCAGCGCGGTGACGATCACGTTGGCGTCGACGCTTTCCATGAACATCGCGCACGCGACGATAAGAGGCGCAATCAGAGCTTTCTGAGTCTGGGCGATGGTCATGACGGCGAGACTGCGGCGAAGCGTCGCAGGCAAAGGGGGCATTATTGCACCTGTACGGTGCAGGTTGTTAATACCTGCGTTATCGATGTCGCCCTTTTACAAACTTTTATCGCCGCCAAGCGACGGTGGCGCCGCTACGTTGCATAAGAAGTATTTTGATTTTTGTTGCGCTGCGCCATGACACGGCTATAATCGGGTTATTGCCTAGGTATAAACCCTATAAGGAGCCGCCATGAACACCGCATCGAATGTCGTCCGTTCCACCCCCGCCGCCAATACGTTCTTCGGCAAGCTGCGCGCGCTGGCGCTGCATGCGCTGAACCTGCATCTGCAGAACTGCGCCTTGATCGCCGAAGCGCACCGTCGCCCGAACTAAGCGCAACAACAAGTGTTGCTGCCGGCCGCGCAAGCGCCGGCTGTCGTGTCAATGCCCGCTCGAGTAGCGGGCATTGTGCTTTCTGGGCCGGTTAAACGGACCGTCAGGCACCCGTTAGCTGCGTATTTTCTGACGTCAAGCCCGATCTGCGATCCCCATTTCCCTCCAGCTCCGGCACCTGACACGGCCAGTGCGCCAGTGGCGCCGCTAGCCGCGCGGCGTCCCGCGCCGCGGTTCCGCTCCTGATTACGGCGCGCCCAGGCGGCTTCTTGATGCCGCGCTTGCTCTATCATCGATGCCTTGCATCGCGCGAACAAGCATTACAATCGCGCCCTTTTTGACGCGACGCGTGACGGGATCGACAGCGAAATAGCTAATGCTGTCAACCTTTTGCACGTTTTGCCGTTATCTCTTTGTAATCGCCGCCACAGGCGATACCGCGCGCGACGGCCCGTCGCGGCGACCGCTCCTCGCAAGGCCCGCATTGACCATGTTTCCCCGACTTCAACCCAGCCTCGAGCGCCTGCGCGCGCTGCTCGGCCGTGCAGCGAAAGCGCCTGGCAACCGGGGACTTCTGTCGCCCGTGCTCGCGCTCGTCATTTGCGGGCTGCTGCTGGTCGTGCTGCAGCATCTGTCGGAGGCAGTGGATTATCGTTCGGTGATCCGCCATCTGCGCGAGCTGTCGGCGCGCGAGTGGATCGGCGCGCTCGGCGCGACTGCGCTCAGCTACGTCGCGCTGGTTGGGCGCGACGCGGTGGGCCTGCGCTATCTCGGCGCAAGCGTGCCACGCGCGGCGCTGTGGGTCGGCGCGACGGCCGGTTCGGCGCTCGGCAATGCGACCGGTTTCGGCGCGCTGACGGGAGGCGCCGTGCGCGCGCGCGTGTACGGCGTCGCGAACATCACCCCCGCGCAGATCGGCCGCATGACGGTGTTCACGAGCGTGTCGCTCGCGCTCGCGCTGGTGTTGATGACCGCGCTCGGCATGGTCTGCATGGCCGGCCAGCTCGCGCCGATGCTGCATCTGTCGCCGGTCGCGCTGCGTTGGAGCGGCGCTACGCTGCTGATCGCGCTGACGCTCGCGGCCGCCGCGTGCCGCCGCGAAACCAGGCCGGTCCGCACGCGCTGGCAATGGCTGTCGTTCGATATTCCCGCGCGCCGCGATCTGCTCGCGCAAGTCGCGCTGGCGGTGCTGGACGTCATCGCCGCGGGCCTCGCGCTGTGGGCATTGCTGCCGCATGCGAACGTGAGCTTCATCGGCTTCATCACCGTCTACGCGGCCGCGATGCTGCTCGGCATGATTGGCCATACGCCTGGCGGCGTCGGCGTGTTCGAGGCGGCGATGGTGTTCACGCTGAGCGGCAGCGTGCAGATGCATCAGATGGTCGCTGCGCTGCTCGCTTATCGCGCGATCTATTTCGGCGTGCCGCTGGTCGTCTCCGCGGCGCTGCTCGCGGGCTTCGAGGGGCGCGCGCTGAAGAACCGTCTGTCGTTGTTGCAGGCGGAGCGCGTGTCGGAACTCGCGCCGCTGTTTCTGAGCCTCGTCACGTTCGTGGTCGGCGGCATGCTGGTGATTTCGAGTGCGACGCCCGCGTTCTGGCAGCGCATTCATGTGCTGCGCGACCTGGTGCCCCTGTGGGTGCTCGAAAGCTCGCAGATGCTGTGCAGCGTGCTCGGCGTGCTGTTGCTATTCGTCGCGCGCGGGCTGCTGCGGCGGCTCGATGCCGCGTGGTGGATGACGCTCGCGCTCGCGGTGCTGAGCCTCGCGCTGTCGCTGACCAAGGGTCTCGCGTTCGTCGAGGCCGGTGTGCTCGGCATGCTGATCGTCCTGCTGCTCGCGACGCGCAAGCGCTTCAACCGTCATTCATCGCTGTTCGCCGAGCGCTTTACGGCTGGCTGGCTCGTGTCGATCGTGATGGTGCTGATGCTCGCGACGTGGGTCATGCTGTTCGCTTTCCGTGACGTGCCGTACACGCGCGACCTGTGGTGGCAATTCGCGTTCGACGAGCGCGCGCCGCGCGCGCTGCGCGCGACGCTCGCCGCGAGCCTGTTCGCCGCGACCTTCTCGTTCTGGCAATTGCTGCGTCTCGCGCCGGGCCGCTTCGTGAAGCCGGCGCCAGAAGATCTGCACGACGCCGCGCGCATCGTGCGAGCCCAGGAGCGCAGCGATGCCGGTCTCGCGTTGATGGGCGACAAGAGCTTCCTGTTTTCGGAGTCGCGCGAGGCTTTCCTGATGTACGCGAAATACGGCCGCACGTGGGCCGCGTTGCACGATCCGGTGGGTCCGCGCGAAGAGTGGGCGGGCCTCATCAGCAAGTTCGTCGCGCTCGCGCATGCGCACGGCGGTCGGGCCGCGTTCTACCAGGTGCGCGCGAATGCGCTGCCGCTGTATCTCGATGCCGGCCTCACGCTGATGAAGCTCGGCGAGGAAGCGCACGTCGTGCTCGACGACTTCGATCTGAAGGGCTCGCATCGCGCGCATCTGCGCTATGCGCTAAAACGCGGCGAGCGTGACGGCTTTTGCGTCGAAGTGATCGATCAGGCGCAGGTGCCGGCGTCGCTCGAAACGCTGCGCGGCATTTCCGACGGCTGGCTCGACAGCCGCGACGCGCGCGAGAAAAGCTTCTCGGTCGCGGCTTTCCATGACGAATACCTCGCCGCGCAATCCGTGATGCTGGTGCGCCAGAACGGCGAGCCACTCGCGTTCGTGACCTTCATGACGACCGATATGAATACCGAGGCGACCGTCGGCGTGATGCGACACGTCGAAAGCGCGTCGCCGTACGCGATGGAATATCTGTTCACGCAGCTCGCGCTGCATCTGAAGCAGGCGGGCTTCCGCTCGCTCAGTCTCGGCATTGCGCCGCTCTCCGGCGTGCAGCCGACACCGCTCGCGTCGCGCTGGCATCGGCTGGCCGGCATCGTGTGGCGCTTCGGCGGCCGCTTCTATAATTTCCGCGGACTGCGTGCTTTCAAGAGCAAGTTCCAGCCGCACTGGGAGCCGCGTTATCTCGCGGCATCCGGTTCCGGCGTGTTCTTCACGCTCGCGGACCTGTCGCTGTTGGCAGGAGGCCGGCGTTCATGACATTGCATCCGTTGTTTCGACTCGCCGTCGCGGTGAGCGCTCTGAGCTGGGGCGCGCTCGCGCACGCGGCCACCACCACGGTGCCCGGCGGCCGCTATGGCGACGTGCGCGTGACGCAGCCTGAGGGGCCGCTGCGCGGCTTCGTCGTGCTGTATTCGCAGGCAAGCGGCTGGAGTGGGGCCGATCAGCAGAGCGCCGATGCGCTCGCGAAAGCGGGCGCGTTGACGGTCGGCGTCGATACCGCGCGCTACGCGGCCAACCTCGCCGCGAAAAAGGAAACCTGTCATCAACTGGTGGGCGATGCCGAGGCGCTCAGCCATCAGCTCGAACGGCAATCGCAATCGAGCCACTATTTCGCGCCGATCGTCGCGGGTACGGGGCAGGGCGCAACGCTCGCGATGCACGTGCTCGAGCAGGCGCCCTCCAATACGATTGCGGGCGCGGTGTCGGTCGATGCCGACCACGCGCTCGACGCACGCTTCAAGCCGTGTGCGCCCGACCCGACGGTGATCCGCGACAAGGTGCCGGGCTTCGTCGAGAAGGCGAGTACGGGCAATGCCGATCGCGCGCGTGTCGTCGCGCTGCTGACGCCGCATCTGCAGCCGGTCGCGACAAGTGCCGACGACGTATCCGACCTGCCGCTGATCGAGTTGCCGGCTGCGCATCCGAATGGCCTGATGGCGATCGTGATCTCCGGCGATGGCGGCTGGCGCGATCTCGACAAGACGATCGCGCAGGCGCTGCAGAAAGATGGTGTGTCGGTGATCGGCTGGGATAGCCTGCGTTATTTCTGGAGCGAGCAGTCCCCCGCGCAAACGAGCCGCGATCTCGCGCGCGTGATGCAAACCTATGGCGCGCGCTGGCACGCGCAGCACATCGCGCTGATCGGCTATTCGTTCGGCGCCGATGTCATGCCGTTCGCGTACAACCGTCTGCCGCAGGCGCAGCGCGATCAGGTGTCGCTGATGTCGCTGCTCGGCTTCGCGCCCGACGCCGATTTCCAGATCCGCGTTGGCGGTTGGCTCGGCATGCCCGCGAGCGACAAGGCGCTGAACGTGCGGCCCGAGTTGACGCATGTGCCGCCGTCGATCGTCCAATGCTTCTATGGTGAGAGCGAAGAAGACACGCTGTGTCCGGCGCTCGGGAAGACTGGTGTCGAAGTCATTCGCACCTCCGGCGATCATCACTTCGGCCGCGATTACAACGTGCTGGAGCAGCGCATTCTCGCGGCATTCAAGAAGCAGAGCGGCGTGCACGATTGATCGCGGCGTTGCTCAAAGGCGCTTGGGAAGGCTGTTCAATGGCAGTCCGAAAGGGCTCGACAAGATCTTGACCGTGCTTGTTCCACTACCGCAACCAGGGCGCGGACTACAGCTCGATTCTGGTCGGCATTCAGGTGCCCGAAAGCGACCACCACGCGTTCGAGCGCTTCATCGAAACGCTCGGCTATCCGTGCTGGGAAGAGACGAAAAATCCTGTCTACCGGCTGTTTCTTGGCTAGTTGAACTGCGTTTAGCAGATCGGGGTTTACCTGAGTGACGCCATGCGGGCAGAACCAGCCGTGTGTCGTCCAGATCGCCCGTAAGCCCCGCCAGTTTTACGTTTGCGGCCGGCACAACCGCGCCGCACCGGCTCGCGCCCCACACCTTTTATCGCGCAGCGCAATACGGCCTATCCGGCATATCGCGTTGCGCGATAGGTGCCGCGATCGTCACACTGAGCGCAAATTTTCATCACCGCATTCAGGAGACATACATGCGCACCCAAGTCGGCATCATCGGTGCAGGGCCCGCTGGCCTGCTTCTTTCCCATCTGCTTCATCTGCGCGGTATCGACTCGGTCGTGCTCGAAACACGCACGCGCGATCAGATCGAATCGACGATTCGCGCCGGCGTGCTCGAGCAGGGCACGATGGACCTGCTGACGCAAACCGGTCTCGGCGAACGCATGAAAGCGGAAGGCGCGCTGCATCACGGTTTCGAACTCGCGTTCGAAGGCAAGCGCCGCCGCATCGACCTGACCGGTCTCACCGGTCATGCAATCACGGTTTATGCCCAGCACGAAGTGATCACGGATCTCGTCGCGGCCCGCGTGGCCGCGGGCGCTGAACTGCGTTTCGGCGTGTCGGATACGTCGGTGCACGGCATCGATACCGACAAGCCGTCGATCCGCTATCGGCACGAAGGTGCGGAGCACGAGCTGCAATGCGACTTCGTGATCGGCTGCGACGGCTCGCAAGGCGTGTCGCGTCAGGCGATTCCGCAGGCGCTGCGCAAGGACTTCGAGCGCGTCTATCCATTTGGCTGGTTCGGCATCCTGTGCGAGGGGCCGCCGTCGTCGGACGAACTGATCTACGCGCGCCACGAGCGCGGCTTCGCGCTGATCAGCACGCGCTCGCCGAACGTGCAACGCATGTATTTCCAGTGCGATCCGAAGGACTCGGTCGGGAATTGGTCCGACGATCGCATCTGGGCCGAGTTGCATGCACGCGCCGATTCGGACGAAGGTCACAGGATCATCGACGGCAAGATCTTCCAGAAGAACATTGTCGGTATGCGCAGCTTCGTGTCGACGACGATGCAGTACGGCCGCCTGTTCCTGGCTGGCGACGCCGCCCATATCGTGCCGCCGACCGGCGCGAAGGGCATGAACCTCGCGGTCGCCGACGTCAACGTGCTCAGCAAGGCGCTCGACGCGTTCTACAAGGAAAACCGCACCGATCTGCTCGAGCGCTACAGCGAAACCGCGCTCAAGCGCATCTGGCGCGCCGAACACTTCTCGTACTGGATGACCAGCATGCTGCATCGTATCGAAGGCGCTTCGGCGTTCGAGCAGCAGTTGCAGGTTGCAGAGCTCGAGTACGTGACGACGTCGCGCACGGCTGCGACGGTGCTGGCGGAAAACTACGTCGGCGTCGCCGGCGCGCAGATGCAGGCGCAGCTGTAATTGCACTGCAGGCCCTGCGCGATGATCGGGACCGCTAGTTGATCGACAGGTCCCGATGCGCGGCCGACTGGAACTCTTTGGGCGTGACGCCCGTCTGCTTGCGGAAATAGCGGCTGAAACAGGCAGCATCCTCGAAACCGAGCGCATGCGCGATCTGCTTGATGCTCGAACCCGAGTACACCAGATCGCGCTGCGCCTCGCGTATCAACTGATCGTTGACGAGCGACAGCGGCGAATGCCCGAGCTCTTTACGACAGATGCGGCCCAGTTGCGCCGCGGTCACCCTCAACTTTTCCGCGTAAAAATCGATTGGCTGATGCTCGCGCACGTGCGCGGCATCGGTCAGACGCGCGACCTGCCAAAAGTGCAATCATCGGCGACATGCCCGCGGCGATATGGCCGCGCGCGCTGCCGCGAAAATCCTGCTCCAGCAAACCGTGCGCTCGCCGATGGCAGGCCGCACGGGAATCAGCGCGGGCCGTTGCAGCGCCGGCACTAGGCCTGGCAATCTTCCTCCCGTCCCTCTGTAACGCTCTCTCCAGTATGAAAAGCTCGCGCTTGTCGCCTTTAATCTTTGCGATCGGCCAATGCCGCCTTTTTGATTCTCAATATCGGAAAGATGCACTGAAGGAGATACCCGGAATCATCAGAATCGTAAATATTTGTCAAAACGGTTTTATCTCAATTTAAAGTCCTTGACCGTGTCGCGTTTTAGATGGTTAATTCGTCGGACGTTTTCTGGAAAATCAGTAGAGGTCAAATGGGACAACAGAAACAGGATGAAACCGCAGGCAAGGAAGAATGCCTGCTTTGCCGTATCACCTATTCCATCTACTCAAACTTCCCGCCAATGCCTTCCGCAATGGCACTGAATGCCGAAACCGGCGAATGGTTTCCGTTCGATAGGCTGAAGTCGTATCCAACCGGTTACGAGATGGCCGAAGCCCTGGGTTACGCATGGGCGTGCGATTGTCGCGGACGCTCCCCTGATACCGTGCAGAAAAAAGGCCCGTTATCGCGCTACCGCGCAACGCCAGGCTCGGTGCTTCCGCAGCCGTCTATCTGTCTCGAATGCATGATCCATGCTGCCGGGCAAGGCGCGATGACTTTGGAGCGCTGATGATTCCCGCCTCTGTCAATGAACAGCTTCGACAGTACGGGGAACGGCACTACAGTGGCCATGTGCTGGCGCTAGTGGACGGTCTCCAGTACCAGCAGCATACCGGCCAGCAACTCACGCCCGAAGACGATATGACGGTTTCGCTGTTCGCGGGCACGAAAGACATGGCACTAGCACACGCGGGGCCGTGGCTGGTTGATCCGAAGACGGCGCGCGAGCATCTTGCGGACCTGGGCGAACTCGAACAGGCCCGCCCTGGCGTGATCTGGCTGATTACCTCAGAGAGCCTGGAGAGGCAGGCCGCAAAGCTGCGCCCGCACCTGGATACCGGAATCCCGAAAGGACGATCCGCCCTGCTGCGCTTCTGGGACCCCAGGGTGTTGCATGCGCTCAATGCGGTATGCCACGGCAAGAGCGAGCGCGAGCTTTTCAGGGCTGCCGACGCGTGGCAATACCTCAACGAAAGACAACGATTCATCATCAACGACAATGGAATTTACTGAAGGGCAATGGGCGCTTCTGAAAGCCTATGAAGACCGCAACTATGTAGACTTTATCCGTGGTCATATCGTGCGCGATTATCCCGCACTGGCCAATGATCCGACCTTGCGCGACCGGCTTAATGCGGCCTTCGCGCGAACCAAGGTACTCCGCTTTACGCATGACGCGCCGATAGTCGATTTCCTGTATGTGGAAGCAACTACGCCCGGCTTTTACAGGATTCCGGCGGTCGCAGCATGGCTGCACAAATCAGGCGTTCCGGGTGACCAGCGATTCGAAATGTTGCTGCAGGCAACGGGTAAAAGACAACAGGAAATGAAGGAGAAACGCTGATGGGTATTCCATTCCCGGCGACGCTTGGAACTGTCGCTGCTCAGTTGGCACAGGTTAGACCGATCCCTGTTCCCAGACCTGCACCCGGCCCTGCGGCTGGTCACTTCGGCGATAGTGGTGCGGGCGCAGACCGCGGATTGGACTCACTACCGCGGGACCGGAGCCGCGAGCGCGAAAGGCCGTGCAAGTGCCCGCCTGAGAAGAGCGGTGAAAAAGTGCAGCGAAACCACAATATGAATCCCGAGCCGCGACGTTACCAGGCCCGCATAACAGAGTTTGAGTATGGGATAGTCACGGGTGGAAATGGCAACGAAACCAGCCAGGGCTGGAATATGGAGTGGGAATGGCTTGGCACAGACTTCGATGGGTTTCAGCCCGCCCAATGTCTTTTGCAGGAAGCCAAGGGGAATTACGATCAATTTATCGGGGTAGACGATAAACCAAAGCCATTTTTCGCCGGCTTCAAAAAAATGACAGACCAAATAATAGACCAGGGGACTAAAGTGCGCGCCAATCCTCCGGCAAGGCTAATGTGGTATTTCCAGACCCCCAAGACGAGGCAATACATGCTTTCCACGCTTCGGGTCGCCGGCGTGCCTTCCGTCAATCAACCTTGATTTAACCATGAATCTATTCGCACAACATCGAGACAGCAGCGTTGTTCCCTCTTCGGCCTTTGAATTCCACATTCGCCGGCTGCGACTTCTTGTTGACTTGATGTCGAAAAAATACAGCACATTAGCTAATTGGTATTTTCAGGGTGATACGATCGCGGAGGCGTTACGGTACAAATTTTACGATAATAATGAGTCGTCTGCGGCCGCCATTCTCGTATTGTCCGATGAGTATACAGGCAAAAACTCAAACGCGACGAAATCGATCGGCATTTGGAATGGCGTTCAATCAGGGGGACAAGGAGCCACTGCTTACGTTTCGTTCGATGGTGGCGGAGTAATTTCCCAAATGATTGATCTGGAAATGAGTGAGAAAAATTCTAACTCCTCCAGATTGGGCGAATATAAATCCGTTGCTGAAGTTATAGCGAAGACGGTTGAAATTTATGGGTCGTTTTATGTAACTTTTGGGCCGCGTAAGTACGCCACTGAAGCTGTTTTCGAGGACCGCCTCTGCGTAAGCTGGATGCTCTACTTGCCGCACGCTCTTACACCGGCTCTGGTGCCAGAAGCGCGCGACCTTATTCCTGTCATGCGGGATGGCAAGCGACAAGGCACGATCATTGTCAGCGTGACGGATGCCGTGTTCGACGCGAGCAACCGCGAGCACGTCAAGGCGGCAAATGATATCGAAATCCGCCTTGCCGATCAGGACCTGTTGCCGCGTTTCGTCGATCTCTGAGTTCGGCTCGCTACCCCCGCTTCAGCGTGGCTTTTCCCTGAGAGGACCCAACGAGCGGGTCTTTTTGCGGTTACGCCTGATTCCTGAGAGCGGGCCTCAGAGGCGATCCACCATGATGCCGTTTGCGATTGAATCAGCGGCGCGGCCGCGCGTGCCGCTACGCCCGGCTCTCGCGCGACCACTCAGGTCGCGCGCAGCAAGGCCATTTCGTTGTGCAGCAGCGCGAGCAATTCGTCGTCAGTTGGCCGCGTGCCCCAATGGCGCGCGCCGGCCACCGACGCGATCGCCATCCACGAATGCGGTGGAAACCATTCGCGCACCAGCGTGCCGTCCTGGCGCAGGCACAACTGGCCGGTCAGTTCGCTGTATTCGGCGCAGACGTCGGCGCCGTCGACCTGCGCCGTTACTCGTCTCGGATCATTGCGTAGCACGTCGTCGCTCCTGTCGAAGGGGTGGCGCGAATGCCGGCGCGACACGGTGGCGTGATGGACGCCACCTGCCGCCCGTCAATGGTCATGTCCATGTTCGTGCCAGCCATTGTCGTGCCAGTCGCCGCGCGAGCCGTGCCGGTCGCGCTCGTCGCGCCAGTCGTGTCCCTCGTGCGCCTCGCGCCAGTCGCCGTGACGACGTTCCCACTCGCGACGCTCCCAATAACGATGACCATCGTAGTAGCGATCGTCGTACCAGCCCGGCGCGAGCACGACCGCGGGCGGCGGGGGCGGCGCATACACAGGCGCGGGCTGCACATAGACGGGCGGGGGCGGAGCTTCGACCGCGAAGCCCGGCACGCCGATGTTCACGCCCACATCGACGTGCGCGAAAGCGGCCGTTGATGCGCCGATCGCGAGACCCGCGACGAGCGTCAACGATATCAAGCGGTTGCGTGAATGACTCATGATTGTTCTCTGTGTGGATGTCCGTGATGGAATGGCGAGCCGGACGCGCACCTACTGCGCGTGATGGCCCGTTCAATAGCGTTCGTAGTGGTCGTAGTGGTCGTGGTGCGGATGATCCTCGGGGACGACGATGCAGCCGCTCAACACGCCGCCGAGCGTGGCGGCAAGAATGACCAAGGCGAGGATTTTTTTCATGACGTTGCTCCCTGAAATCTGTGATGCGAGTGACTGTCGTGCGAAGCGTTTCATCTGAACCGCTTTCGTTTGAACCGAACTCTACTGAGCGACGCGATTACCAGTGTGTTTGTGTGTAACAGGACGTGTCGATTCGGACTCGCGTCGATCGCGCGATGCGAGTGCAACGAATGAAGAGGGGATACGTCGACAGATGCGCGTCGACATGCCGGGCGACTGTCAGGCGCGCGGGCAAACCGTTGAACGCGCTATGAAAACAACCGCATTCAAACGCATGCGATGCGTCGGTGCGAAGCGCCGATTCCGCGCACCGATTGCCGAGAAAATAAGCGAAGCGATTTTGGCCTTGTCTATGCGGTCCAGATACATTCGGTTGCAGACTGGGTACGAGGCTCGCCAATGCGCTCGCGCGAGCATGATGGAAAGACGCTACACCTGTAGCGCCATCAGCTTGTCTTAAACCTGCATGAGGTCGATAACAAACGCATCCCGCACGCAGCCCGTCGGAAACGATATCGACAGACCCGCGCTCCCGCGATGCTATATTGCGCCGCACAGGGAGAGCCCGGCGCAGAACGGGACACCAACACGGGTCATCCGCCCGTCAACGGGACGTCACCGTCCATGGGAGACATGAAGATCAAGAAGGCCATCGACCGCATTCCTGGCGGTCTGATGCTGGTGCCGCTGCTGCTCGGCGCCTGCGTGCATACGTTCGCGCCGGGCGCGGGCAAATACTTCGGCTCGTTCACCAACGGCCTCATTACCGGCACCGTGCCGATCCTCGCGGTGTGGTTCTTCTGCATGGGCGCGACGATCGACCTGCGCGCGACCGGCACCGTGCTGCGCAAGTCGGGCGCGCTGCTCGCCACCAAGATGCTGGTCGCGTGGATCGTCACGCCGATCGCGGCGCGCTTCATCCCGATCGACGGCATCAAGACCGGGCTGTTCGCGGGGCTGTCGTTGCTCGCGATCACCACGTCGATGGACATGACCAACGGCGGTCTCTACGCGGCCGTGATGCAACAGTACGGTACGAAGGAAGAGGCGGGCGCGTTCGTGCTGATGTCGGTCGAATCGGGGCCGCTGATCAGCATGATCATTCTCGGCGCGACGGGTGTCGCGTTCTTCGAGCCGCGCCTGTTCGCCGGCGCGGTGCTGCCGTTCCTGATCGGGTTTGCGCTCGGCAACTTCGATAACGAGCTGCGCGAGCTGTTCGGCCGCTGCGTGCATCCGCTGATTCCGTTTTTCGGCTTTGCGCTCGGCAACGGCATCGATCTGAACGTGATCGTCATGAGCGGCCTGCCGGGTATCGCGCTGGGGCTTGGCGTGATCGTCGTGACCGGCGTGCCGCTGATTCTCGCCGATCGCTGGATCGCTGGCGGCAATGGCGCGGCGGGGCTCGCGGCGTCATCGACGGCGGGCGCCGCGGTCGCGAATCCGGCGATCATCGCGGACATGATTCCGAGCTTCAAACCGCTGGTGCCGGCCGCGACCGCGATGGTCGCCACCGCTTGCCTGGTGACTGCGATTCTGGTGCCGATGCTCACCGCGCTGTGGGTGCGCCGGCATCCCGCGCGCGACGCGCTGCGCGAGGAGTTCGCGGCGGCGACCCAGGCGGCGCCGCTCAATGAGCAGCGCGATGCGCCCGTTTGAATGAGTCGGTAGCCGGAAACTGGCGCGCCGCTCAGCGCGCCAGTTTCGCTTCGAGCATTGCCTTCACGGCCGGCCATTCGTCGTCGATGATGCTAAAGCGCACCGAGTTGCGCTTGCGACCATCGCGCATGATCCGCTCGTGCCGCACGATGCCTTCCTGTTTGGCGCCGATACGCAGGATCGCCGCGCGCGATGTGTCGTTGAGCTCGTCGGTCGTGAACTGCACGCGCACGCAGCGCATCACGTCGAACGCGTGGCACAGCAGCAGGTACTTCGCCTCGGTGTTCACGGCCGAGCGCTGCGCCGACGCGGCGAGCCACGTGTGGCCGATTTCGAGCTTGCGGTTCGCGCGATCGATCTTCCAGAACCGCGTGCTGCCGACGATCCGGCCAGCGCCCCCATTGTTGTCGTCCTTGTCGCGCCGCACGATCGCGAACGGCATCACTTTGCCGGCCGCGCGGCCGGCGAGCGCGGTGGCGATATAGGCGTCGATCGTCGCCGGGCCCGGCACGCTGGTCAGCTTCATGTCCCACAGTTGCCCGTCGGCGGCGGCGTTGACGAGGGCCTGCGCGTGCTCCTCGCGCAGCGGCCGCAGCTCGACGAACGAGCCGCTCAGCGTGGGTTGCATCGATTCGGCGGAAATATCGTTCATGGCAATAAAAAAGGTCCGCGAGCGGAAGACTCGTGGACCTGGCAGATCGGTTGAGCCGCGCTCGGCAACGATGCGAGCGGCAAACCCGCGGCGCCGTTCCCGAAGCGCGTGATTGGCGTGATCAGCGTGATTAAGCCGACATCACCGTGACCGCCTTGGTCACGAGGTAGGCTTCCATCGCCTCCGGGCCGCCTTCCGAGCCGTAGCCGGAATCCTTGACGCCGCCGAACGGCATTTCCGGCGTCGGCGTGGCAGGCTGGTTGATCCACAGCATGCCGACTTCCATGCGCTGCGACAGCAGATGCACGTTGGCGAACGACTTCGTATATGCGTAGCCGGCGAGGCCGAACGGCAGACGGTTCGCTTCGGTGATCGCTTCTTCCAGCTTGTCGAAGCCGCGGATCGCGGCGACCGGGCCGAACGGCTCGTTGTTGAACACGTCGGCGTCGAGCGGCACGTCGGTCAGCACGGTCGCCGCGAAGAAGTTGCCTTCGGTACCGACACGCTCGCCGCCCGTCGCGACCTTCGCACCGGTCTTGCGGGCGTCCTCGACGACCTTGGCCATCGCGCCCAGACGGCGCGCGTTGGCGAGCGGCCCGAGCGTCGTGCCTTCGGCCAGACCGTCGCCGAGCTTCAGGCTTTCGGCGTGTTTGACGAGCGCCGCGGCGAACTCTTCGCGGATGCTGTTGTGCACGAGGAAACGCGTCGGCGAGATGCAGACCTGGCCCGCGTTGCGGAACTTCGCGGCGCCGGCCGCCTTGACCGCGAGCGCGACGTCGGCGTCTTCCGCGACGATCACCGGGGCGTGGCCGCCGAGCTCCATCGTCGCGCGCTTCATGTGCGAGCCGGCCAGCGCCGCGAGCTGCTTGCCGACCGGCGTCGAGCCGGTGAACGTGACCTTGCGGATCACCGGATGCGGAATCAGGTAGCTCGAGATTTCAGCCGGATCGCCGAACACGAGGCCGACCGTGCCGGCCGGCACGCCGGCTTCGACGAATGCCTGCAGCAGGGCCGCCGGCGAGGCCGGGGTTTCTTCCGGCGCCTTCACGAGGAACGAGCAGCCGCAGGCGAGCGACGCCGACAGCTTGCGCACGACCTGGTTGACCGGGAAGTTCCACGGCGTGAATGCCGCGACCGGGCCGATCGGCTCCTTGAGCACCTGCGACTGCGCGGCGAGGTTGCGCGACGGCACGATCCGGCCGTACACGCGGCGGCCTTCGTCCGCGAACCATTCGATGATGTCCGCGGCCGCCAGCACTTCGCCGCGCGCTTCGGCGAAAGGCTTGCCCTGTTCCTGCGTCATCAGGCGGCCGATGTCGGCGGCGCGCTCGCGCACGAGGGCGGCGGCACGGCGCATGATCGTCGCGCGCTCGTTAGCCGGCACCTTGCGCCACGCTTCAAAGCCGCGCTGCGCCGCTTCGAGCGCGCGGTCCAGATCAGCGATGCCGGCATGCGCGACCTTGCCGATGGGCTGGCCGGTCGCGGGGTTGATCACGTCGAGGGTCTTGCCGCTGGCGGCGTCGCACCATTCGCCGTTAATCAGAAGACGGGTATCGGTATAGCTCGAGATGGCCATGCTGGGTTCCTGTGAGTGGTAAAACAACTGGCCGCGCGGTCGTGCGGCACGAGGCGACACACCTGCGCGGCCATGAATGAATTGCCGATACCATTTATATTATCTGATTGCGGGTAATCGCACCGGGCGCGGACGGCAAGCGCCCGGTGCGGCATGCGGCTTGCTGCGGGCTTGGCACCGAACCGACTTTGCGGGTCGGGGCGGGGCGCCGCGACCGCGCTGCACGAACAGCCTGCACGACACAGCGCTTCATCCATTCAACCGCTACTCAAGCGCATCACGAGGACATCGACATGCCAACCGGAACAGTGAAGTGGTTCAACGACGCGAAGGGCTTCGGCTTCATCACCCCCGATGACGGCGGCGAAGATCTGTTCGCCCATTTTTCGGAGATTCGCACCGAAGGTTTCAAGTCATTGCAGGAAAACCAGAAGGTCAGCTTCGAGATCAAGCAGGGACCGAAAGGCAAACAGGCAGCCGACATCAGACCCGCGTGACGTCGGCAGGGCGGCTCTCCCGCATGCGAGGTAACGATGGATAAGGACGCCGCCTACGCGGAGATCGAGCGCAATGGCGGCGCCGCCTATGCGAAACAGTTCGCCGCGCGCAATCCCGACGAACCGCTGACGCCGTTCTGTCATCGCTATCTGTTCGAACAGTCGCAGCGCGCCGACGCGGAGCATGACGCGGCCGCGGCCACGCACGACGACGAGCGCGGTTTCGCGCTGAGATCGCTCGCGCGCATGGAGGCGTCGTCGCATATCGCGCAAGCGGCGGCGAGCGCGTCGCGTGACGCGGCAGCCGGCGCCCACACGTCGGCACGTGCGGCGCGCCGCTCGGCCTTCTGGACCATGATCGCGGCGCTCGCGTCGGCGCTCGGCTTAGTGGTAAACGCGGCCCTCAATCTCGGTTGGCTGGAGTGGGCGAGGCATGTCGCTCGGTAAGCTTCGCGTAAGACCGGGCATTTGCGCGCGTGAATGTGGCGTGAATCGAGGGCTCGCAAGCACGCTACCCGACTGTCCATTCAATACCACACCGATACGACATTGATGAGACACGGCTATGCAAGCGGGACGATCGCAACAAATCTACGCATATGGACATCGCGCGCGCGGCCTGAACGCAGTATTATTCTTCAGTTTTCCTTCAGCTTTGCTCCGTACTATTTGCGCCACTGCCCATGGCCTTTCCGGACCGCGGCCGCCGCTACGTGCATGTCGTGCGCAGGCATTCGCGGCCTGCGCTTTGGGCAATGGAACAAATAGATTCCTACTGAAAACCGAAAGCGCCGATTAAGGCTTGCTGGAGCATCCATGAAAACCCTGTTCTTGCAGGCGCCGTCGTACGACGGCTTCGATGGTGGCGCGGGTTCGCGCTATCAGGCCAAGCGTGAAGTCCGCTCGTTCTGGTATCCGACGTGGCTCGCGCAACCTGCCTCACTCGTTCCCGATAGCCGCGTGCTCGACGCCACGGCAGATGGCCTGTCCGTCGACGCCGCGCTCGACATCGCCACGCAATACGAGCTGGTGGTGATTCACACCAGCACGCCGTCCTTCCCGACCGACGCCCTGTTCGCCGAGGACCTCAAGAAGCGCAAGCCGTCGCTGCTGATCGGCATGGTCGGCGCGAAGGTCGCGGTCGATCCGCATAACTCGCTGACCGCGACCCAAGCCATCGACTTCGTATGTCGCGAGGAATTCGACTTCACCTGCAAGGAAATTGCCGAGGGCAAGCCGTTCGCGCAGATCCTGGGCTTGAGCTATCGCGCCCCCGACGGCTCGATCGAGCACAACGAAGCGCGCCCGATCCTCGAGAACATGGACGAACTGCCGTTCGTCGCGCCGATCTACAAGCGCGAT
This sequence comes from Paraburkholderia sp. WC7.3g, assembly GCF_050436345.1. Classification (NCBI taxonomy): domain Bacteria; kingdom Pseudomonadati; phylum Pseudomonadota; class Betaproteobacteria; order Burkholderiales; family Burkholderiaceae; genus Paraburkholderia; species Paraburkholderia sp. WC7.3g. The sequence goes on along the minus strand of NZ_JBNDMA010000002.1, from coordinate 2,588,525 downwards.
CTGACGATCAAGAACTACTTCAACGGCTACCTGAAGCATCCGTACGTGTCGCTCTACACCGGCCGCGGCTGCCGCTCGAAGTGCACGTTCTGCCTGTGGCCGCAAACGGTCGGCGGCCATCGCTATCGAGTGCGTTCGGTCGAGAACGTGCTCGAGGAAGTCAAGTGGATTCGCGACAACATGCCCGAAGTCAAGGAGATCATGTTCGACGACGACACGTTCACCGACTTCAAGCCGCGCGCGGAAGAAATTGCGCGAGGCATGGGCAAGCTGGGCGTCACATGGTCGTGCAACGCGAAGGCGAACGTGCCTTACTCGACGCTGAAGATCATGAGGGAAAACGGCTTGCGCCTGCTGCTGGTCGGCTACGAATCCGGCGACGACCAGATCCTGCTGAACGTCAAGAAGGGCTTGCGTACCGACATCGCGCGGCGCTTCGCACAGGACTGCCGCACGCTGGGCATCAAGGTGCACGGCACCTTCATTCTCGGCTTGCCGGGCGAGACGCCGGAAACGATCCAGAAGACCATCGAGTACGCGAAAGAGATCAATCCGCTGACGATCCAGGTGTCGCTCGCCGCGCCGTACCCGGGCACTACGCTCTATAACCAGGCGGTCGAGAACGGCTGGCTCGCGGAGAACAAGGTCATCAATCTCGTCAGCAAGGAAGGCGTGCAGCTGGCGGCGATCGGCTATCCGCATCTGTCGCGCGACGAGATGTATCACCAGCTGGAAAACTTCTATAAGCGCTTTTATTTCCGGCCGTCGAAGATCTGGGAGATCCTGCGCGAAATGCTGACGAGCTGGGACATGATGAAACGGCGCCTGCGCGAAGGCGTCGAGTTTTTCCGCTTCCTGCGCGCGCACGAGGCGTGAGCGCCGCGCACTTCGTCGCCGTCACGCTCGCGTATGCGTGCGCGGCGGCGACTGTTGTCGGCATCGGCTACACCGTGCTCGCGAGCGCGCTGATCGGGCGCTTCTTCGCGAGGGCGGTAGCCGAACCCTCCAGCTTTCCACCCATTACGGTTATCAAACCATTGCATGGCAACGAGTGGGCGTTGCTCGACAATCTGTCGAGCTTCGCTGCACAAGATTATCCGGGGCCCGTGCAATTCCTGTTCGGCGTGCACGACTCAGCCGATCCCGCGCTGCAAACCGTCGACGAGTTGCGGCGCCTGCATCCGCACGCGGACATTACCGTGGTCGCCGATGCCCGCCTGTACGGCCCGAACCGCAAGATCAGCAATATCCTCAACATGGTGCCGCAGGCGCGCCACGACGTACTTGTGTTCGCCGACAGCGACGTGGGCGTCGGTCCCGACTATCTGCGCAATGTGATCGGCGAATTGCAGAAGCCGGGCGTCGGACTCGTCACCTGCGCGTACCGCGGCCAGCCCGATCCGGGTCTCTGGCCGCGGCTGTCGGCGCTCGCGACCAACTATCAGTTTCTGCCGGGCGTCGTCACCGGACTCGCGCTCGGGCTCGCACGGCCGTGCTTCGGCCAGACCATCGCGATGCGGCGCGACACCTACGAGCGGATCGGCGGCTTCAAGCCGTTTGTGCATCATCTGGCCGAGGATTACGAAATCGGCGCGGCGGTGCGCGCGGCGGGCGAGCAGGTCGCCATTCCGCCGTTCGCGATCGCGCACGCGTGTGTCGAGGCGAGCGCGGCGGCGCTCGTCACGCACGAGCTGCGCTGGAGCCGCACGATTCGCCGCATCGATCCGCTCGCGCACTTCGGCACGGCGCTCGTGCATCCGTTGCCGTTCGCGCTGCTTACGCTCGCGTGCTCGGGCGGCGCGCTGTGGGCGTGGCTGCTCGCGGCGGCGGCGATGGTCGCGCGTCTCGCGTTGAAGTGGCGCGCGGATCGGGCGCTGCGTCAGCGGTGCCGCGATCTGTGGCTTCTGCCGTTATGGGATATCGTAGCGTTTGCGATTTTCGTCGCGAGCTTCCGCTCGTCGCGGGTGATGTGGCGGGGCTTCAGCTTCAAGGTCGACGGCGATGGGTTGCTGTCGGCGGCGCAGGACGAATGACGAACGAACGGCAGATTGGACGGAAATGATCGAAGAGGTTTTGAGCGGGCGAAATGGGAGCGCCCTGGAGGCGAACGGGCGCGCCCCGGCGGCACGGACATCAGCGCCGGCGGTGGTGCAGACCGTGGCACGCAGCATGCGGCGCATCACGTTGATTGAGGTCGTGTGCGAGGTGCCCGCATGATGAAGCATCTGGGCCGCGCGGCTGCGCTCGCGGGTTTGCTCGTTTCCCTGTGGCTCGTCTGGCGCGAGGATCCGCGCGCCGTGTTCGCCGCGTTGCGCGTGGCCGGTGGAGGCCTCGTGCTGGCCGCGTTTGCCCACGTGTTGCCTATCATCGCCAACGCCTGCGACTGGCGCTCGCTGATTCGCGGCGCGAACCGCCCCAGCCTCGGCAAGATGCTGCATCTGGTATGGGTGCGCGAATCGGTCAACTGCATGCTGCCGGTCGCGCGGATCGGCGGCGAACTCGTGTCGTTCCGCATGTTCAGGCGTTGGGGCGTCAGGCCGTCGACAGCGGTGGCCAGCACCATCGTCGACATGCAGCTGACCGTCATCAGCCAGTTGATGTTCACGATGGTCGGCATCGGTTTTCTATTTGCCAATGCGCAATCGGGCGCGCTTCGGCTCGCCGGGCAGCTCGCGTGGGGCGTGGTGGCGTTGGCGCCGGTGCTATTGCTGTTCGGGCTCTTGCAGCACGTGAATCCGTTCGAGCGCATCACGCGCGTGCTCAATCGTCTCACCAGCGGCAAGCTCACCACGCTGGTCGGCCAGTCCGCGCAGATCGATCAGTCGATCAAGCTGATCTGGCGCCGCCGCGCGGTCGTGCTGCGCTATCTGTTCTTCTGGCAGCCGCTGCAATGCGTGCTGACGTCGCTCGAAATCTGGCTCGCGCTGTATTTCCTCGGCGCGCGCGTGACGCTCGTCGAAGCGATCGTGATCGAGTCGCTGATCCAGGCGATCAGCAGCGCCGCGTTTTTCGTACCGGGTGGTCTGGGCGTGCAGGAGGGCGCTTTCGTGCTGATCGGCGGCGCGCTGGGGCTCGACCCCGCCACGTCTCTCGCGCTCGCGGCCGCGCGGCGAATTCGCGATCTGCTGATCTTCGTGCCGGGTCTGATCGCGTGGCAGCTCTTCGAGGCGTCCGGCGGCAGCGCGCGGCCGCATACCGCGCCGCACGGCGTGCGCCCCGAGCTGGCCAAGCAGCGTTCGGGCGTCGCAGACGCGAACCGGCGCGGCGAGCGGCGCTGAGCGCTCGGCGCGCGCGGTTTCTCGCTTGCCGCCCGCCTGGCCCACGGAAAATCCGCCAGGCGCGCCGCGTCTTCGACACGCTCGCCGCGCGCCTTCAGCGCTCCGCGCGATAGGCCGGAAACGACACCTGCACCGCAAGCCCGCGCCCGCCGATCCCGGCGCCCAGCTGCAGACTCGCACCGAAATGGCCGGCGATCCGCGCAACGATCGACAAACCCAGCCCGCTACCGGTCGCCTGATTGCCGGTCGCGCGGAAAAAGCGGTTCGTGAGTCGCGCGAGATCGTCCGGCGCGACGCCGGGGCCGTCGTCGCGCACGCTCACCTGCACGCGCTCGTCGGCACGCTGCACCGCGACTTCCACGTTTCCGCCCGTGCATCCGTACTTGATCGCGTTATCGAGCAGATTGTCGAGCAGGATGCCGATCAGCACGGGCTCGGCGTCGATCTCGGCGAGCATGTCGCCGACCAGCATCACGTTGATGTGCTTGTGCTGCGCATTGCGCCTGTTCGCGAGCAGCGTATCCTTCGCGATCGCCGCCGGCTTCAGCGGCTCGGTCGGCAGCCTCTCCTGCACGTCCAGGCGCGCGAGCAACAGCAGCTGCTCGGCGAGCCGCGCGCTGCGATCGACGCCTTGCACGACGCGCTCCATCGCGACCTTCTGCAACGCGATGTCCGGCTCGGCGAGCGCGACCTGCGCCTGCACCTTGATCGCGGCGAGCGGCGTCTTCAGTTCGTGCGCGGCGTCGGCGGTGAAGGCGCGCTCGAGTTCGAGCGCATGGTGCAGACGCGCGAGCATCTGGTTGATCGCATCGACCAGCGGGCGCACTTCGAGCGGCGTGCGGCCGATGCCGACCGGCTCCATCCGGTTGATGTCGCGCGCGCGGATCGCGGCCGACAGCACCTTCAGCGGCGCGAGACTCCATCCGATGCTGAACCAGACGAGCAGCGCGAGCACCGGCAGCGCGATCAGCGTGGGCCGCGCGATGCGGCTCACGACACCGCTCACCAGGTCGCTGCGGGTGTTGGCCGGCTCGAACACGCGCACGCTGTGACCGGGGGTGGTTTCGCGTAACGTGAACGAGTGATAGAGCTGATCGCCGAGCGTGACGTCCTGCGCGCCGCTTGCTGGCGGCAGCGGCAAATCCCATGCGGCGAGCGCGCGCAGTTGTGGGCTGCCCGCGAGAACGGCGCCGTTGGCCGCGCGCACCTGGAAAAGGGCGTCGCGCGGCAGCGCGTCGTCATCGTCGAGCTCGCTCGCGCCGGGCTCGCCGCCTTTTTCTTCTTCGCGCACGTCGATGCGCGCGTTTGCCAGTGTGGCCAGACTGGCCGGGTCGAGCAACGCGAGAATCTGCGCGAGTTCGGCGAGGCGCGCTTCTTCCCATTGGGCGACTTCGCGGGTCGCCAGCCGATAGCTCGACACAAGCGCGCCGCCCCAGACGATCGCGATGCTCGCGAGCACCAGCAGCACGAGGCGCCGACGAATCGACGGCCCGATCATTCTTTCTCCATCACATAGCCGATGTTGCGCACGGTCTTGATCAGGCTGGCGCCGAGCTTCTTGCGCAGGTTCGACACGTGCACCTCGATCGCATTGCTTTCGATTTCTTCCTGCCAGCCGTACAGGCTTTCTTCGAGCCGCGAGCGCGACTGCGGAATCCCGAGATTGGTCAGCAATTGCAGCAGGATCGCCCATTCGCGCGCCGTGAGCGGCACGCGCGCCGCGTCGAGCTGCACCGTTTGCGCGGCCGGATTCACTGTCAGATTCTGGTAACGAATCAGATCGATACTGCGACCTTGTGCGCGGCGCAACAGCGCGCGGCACCGCGCGATCAGCTCGGTGAGATCGAACGGCTTGCCGAGATAGTCGTCGGCGCCCGCTTCGAGACCGCCGACGCGATCGACGACCGTGCCTTTCGCGGTCAACACCAGCACCGGCACGTCATTGCCGGCGTCGCGCACCCGTTTGAGCAGCTCCGTGCCGCTCACGCGCGGCAGGCCGAGGTCGAGTATCACCAATGCATATTGAGTCGTGTCGAGCGCGAGGCCGGCCTTGTGGCCGTCGCGTGCCCAGTCGACTGTGAAGCCGGCCTGACGAAGGCCCGCTTCGACACCGCAGCCGATGAGCTCGTCGTCTTCTACGAGGAGTAAGCGCATGAGGCAAATATTCCATTGTGGGGTTTTATTGCATATCGTCCAGCGTTTTTACGAAAGCCGGCATCGATGATCGTGCACGCATCGTCCGCCGCGCTCCGAAGTGTAACCACGCCGTTCATTAGCCGCTTCATGCCATGCGCGTGCTTAAGGTCGCCTTCAGCTTGAATCGATACCATCGAAGCGCTATAAATGGGTCGTCGCGGATCGTGATGCATGCGCGAGACCATGTCGCCGTCAGGCCATCGCAACCTGATCGTAAGGACTTCGATGGAGTGACCCGCGAGGCATCCTTTATGCTGGTCTGTTGCGTCAATCGAGGGTCTCGACGAGTCCCGCCCATCGCCAGGCATCCGGTCAGGCCGCAAGGCCACGCACGAGGCACGTTATGAAGCCAGTCACCATCGACATGCTGCGAGCCCATTTGCTAGTCGCGTCTGTGACGGCCGCGGTCGCGTCGAACTGTCCGCTGCGCTGGCGCGTCGTGCTGCATCTGCGCCTGACGGGGCAATCGTTCGTGCTGGCCGGACACTGACGGAAACGGACGACACACAATGGCGGCGCACGCGTTGATTGCATGTCAATGGCTCCTGTTAGCCGGCTGCGTTAGCGCTTCGATCTACACGGTTGCCGCCGCGCTCGCCATGCCGTTTTTTACCGCACGGCATAAATCGAACCATCACGGCGGCAGGTCCGTCAGTCGCGCGCCCAGTCATCCGCCGATGCTTGCGCTCGAGCGCCCGGCCGATCCGTTCGCGCAGGTCGGTGTCAGCGTGCTGAAGCCGCTGTGCGGCGCCGAGCCGCGTCTCTATGAAAATCTGCGAACCTTCTGCGAGCAGCGGCATCAGCATTTTCAGCTAGTGCTGGGCGTCTCGTCGCCGCACGATCCCGCCATCGCGGTGGTGCGCCGTTTGCAGGCCGCCTATCCGAACTGCGACATCGAGCTCGCAATCGACACACGTGTGCACGGCAGCAATCTGAAAGTCAGCAACCTGATCAACATGGCCGCGCGCGCGCGTCACGACGTGATCGTGATCGCCGACAGCGACATCGCCGTCGACCCGGACTATCTCGACAGCGTCGCCGCGCCGCTCGCGGACCCCAACGTCGGCGTGGTGACGTGCCTGTACGTCGCGCGCGGCGTCGGCGGCTTCTGGCCGCGCGTCGGTGCGCTGTTCATCAACGAGTGGTTCGCGCCCTCGGTGCGGGTCGCCCATGCGATGGGCTCGCGCCGCTTCGGTTTCGGCGCGACGCTCGCATTGCGGCGCGCGACGCTCGAGCGCATCGGCGGCTTCGAAGCGCTGAAAAACTACCTCGCCGATGACTACTGGCTCGCCGAGCACGTGCGCGCGCTCGGTCTGCAAACGGTGCTGTCGCGCGTGATGGTCGCCACCGACGTGATCGAGCCGACCTTCGCCGCGCTGTGGCAGCGCGAAACGCGCTGGCTGCGCACGATCCGCTCGGTCAATCCGCCGGGTTTCCTGTCGCTGCTGATCACATTCCCCACACCATGGCTGTTGACGAGCGCGTGGCTGACCGCGTCGCTCGCGACCAGCAACTGTGCTCATGCGCCGTTCGCGGCGGTGATCGCGAGCGCGTCGGCCAGCGCGGTCTGCATTGGCGCGCGGCTGCTGCTGCATCTGCGCGCGGCGCGCCGCGCGCGCACGTTCTGGCGCGATCTGCCGCTCGTGCCGTTGCGCGATACGCTGCTCGCAGCCCAGTGGCTCGTCAGCGCATTCGGTTCGCACGTCGTGTGGCGCGGAGAGCGCATGCAGGTCGGCACGCCGTCCACCGAGCGCAGCGGCCGGCTGGACAGTCTCACCTGATGGACAGCGTGAAGCCGGCCCAGCCGCGCGGATTGATCACCACCGCCGACGATTTCGGCCTGCATCAGCGCGTCAATATCGCGGTCGAGCGCGCGCATCGCGACGGTGTGCTGCGCGCCGCGAGTCTGATGGTCGGCGCACCAGCCGCGACAGACGCGGTCGCGCGCGCGCGTGCGCTGCCGGAACTGCGGGTGGGCCTGCACCTCGTGCTGGCCGACGGCGCCGCGCTGGCGCCGCGCGAGCAGGTCGCCGCGCTGCTCGACGAAAGTGGCCGCTTCGGCAGCAACATGGTGCGCGACGGCGTGCGCTTCTTCTTTCTGCCGCATGTGCGCCGGCAGCTCGCGCACGAAATTCGCGCGCAGTTCGAAGCCTTCGCCGCGACGGGCCTTACGCTCGACCACGTGAACACGCACAAGCATTTTCATCTGCATCCGACCGTGCTCGGCCTGATCCTCGACATCGGCCGCGACTACGGCATGAAGGCGATGCGTCTGCCGTTCGAAGCTAACGCGCCGCTGTGGCTGCGGCCGTGGATCGAGCACGTGAAGACGCGGCTCGAACACGCGGGGATCGCGCACAACGACTACGTGGTCGGCATCGCGGCGAGCGGACGCATGGATGAGGCGGCCTGGCTCGCCGCGCTCGCGAATCTGCCGCACGGCGTCGGCGAAATCTACTGTCATCCGGCGCTGGCCGGCGACGCGCTGAGCGAGGGCATGCACGACTACCGGCATGCCGACGAGTTGCAGGCGCTGCTGTCGCCAAGGGTGGCCGCCGCGATCCGCGCGCTCGGCGCGCGGGTCGGCGGGTTCGCGGATGTGCTTGCGTAGCGGTGCGTTTCGCGAAACGCGCAAAACCCGGCCCGCGCTCACACCGTCCGCTGTTTCATCAACAGCTTCAGCAACGCGGGCAGCAGCAACAGCACGAGCGGTAACTGCACAATCAGCCCCGAAATGATCGCGATCGCGAGCGGTTGCTGCATCGCCGAGCCTTGCCCCAGTGCGAATGCGAGCGGCAACAGCGCGAGGATCGCCGCGATCGTCGTCATTGCGATCGGTCGCAGACGGTTGCGGCCGGCGGCCTGCAACGCGTCGTCGAATGGCATCTCGTCGTCGCGCACCAGCGCCTGCAACTCCGACACATAGAAGATCGCGACCTCGGTCACGATGCCGATGATCATCGTCATGCCCATCATCGCGGAGATGTTCAATTCGATGCCGGTGATCCACAGGCCGATGAACACCGCGCCGGTCGCGAGCAGCGGCATCGCCAGCACAGCGAGCGCGACGCGCAGGCGTTCGTACAGGAACAGCAGCAGGCCGAACACCAGCGCGATCGCGGCGCCGAACACGGTTAGCAGGCCCTTGAAGGCGATCTGCTGTTGCTGGTACAGCCCGCCGAGTTCGTAGTAGACGCCCGAGGGCAGCAGGTTCGCGTCGCCGAGCGCCTTCTGCACATCGGCGATCGTCGAGCCAAGATCGCGTCCGTCGATGCGGGCGGTGACCGCGACCATCCGCTTGAGGTTCGAGCGGCTGATCTCGGGTTGACCGGTGACGCTCACGCGATCGGCGACGCGCTCGAGCGCGAACAGATGTCCGTCCGGCGCGCGTATCTGTAACTGACCCAGTTGCGTATCGGTCAGCTGACGCGCGCCGTTCACGCGCACGCGCACGCCGATCGTTTTCGGGCCGCTCTGGAACTGCGTCGCGACATTGCCTTCGAGCATGTCGGTGACGGCCTGCGCGATCGCTTGCGGGTCCATGCCTTCGGCCGCGGCAGCGGCGGGCAGGATGTGCAGTTCGATGGCATCGCCGGCGGGGTTGATGCCGTCGTTCACGTCGACGATGCCCTGGATCTGGCCGATGCGCGCGGCGACCTTGCGCGCGGTCGTGTCGAGCGTGTGGGAGTCGTCGGAGAAGATCTTGATTTGCACCGGCTGCGGCACCGCCGTCAGATCGCCGATCAGGTCTTCCATCAGCTGCGCGAGTTCGATGCTGACGCCCGGCACCTGCGTATCGATCTGCGAGCGGATTTCTTCCATCACTGCGTCGATTGGCTCGCGCTTGCCGGACTTCAGCCGCACGAAGAAGTCGCCCTTGTTCGGCTCGTTCAGATCGCCGCCGAGGCCCGCGCCGGTACGGCGCGAATAGGTCGCGACGTTCGGATTCGCGCGCACGATGCGCTCGATCTGCTTCATCAGCCGGTCCGTTTCGGTGATCGACGTGCCCGGCGGCGTGTGATAGTCGAGCACGAAGCCGCCTTCGTCCATGCTCGGCATGAAGCCGCTGCCGACGCGCGTGAACGCGAACGCGGCGACGACGATCAACGGCACGAGGCCGAGCAGCACCAGCGGCGGTCGAGCGATCACACGCTGGACCGTCACCGCATAGCGCCGGTTCAGCCACGCGGCGAAACGCGTGTCCTCGTGCTCTTCGGCGTCTTTGGGCTTCAGCCAGCGGTCGCACAGGATCGGCACCGCGAGCCACGTCACGAGGAACGAAATGAACAGCGCGCTCGCCATCGTCAGCGACAGCGCCTGGAAAAAGGCCCCCGTCACGCCCGACAGAAATGCGAGCGGCACGAAGATGATCAGCGTCGCGGCCGACGAACCCGCGAGCGGCCGCGTGAATTCGAGTGCGGCGGCCATCACGCGGCCGTGGAAAGCGTGTGCGCCGGCTTCGCGCATGCGCCGCACGATATGCTCGATCATCACGATCGCGTCGTCGATGACGAGGCCGACCGCGGCCGCCATGCCGCCCAGCGTCATGATGTTGAAGCCCATGCCGAACACGTCGAGCAGCAGGATCGTCGCGGCCATCACGACCGGCACCAGCGCGACCGCGATCGCGGTGATCTTCCAGTTGCGCAGGAAGAAGAACAGAGTCGCTGCCGCGAGCACGATGCCGATCATGATCGCGTCGCGCACGCTGGTGGCCGATGCGATCACGAGTTCGCTCTGGTCGTACCAGTTCGACAGATGCACGCCCGCGGGCATCTGCGGCTCGAACGCGGCGAGCTTCGCGCGGATCGCCCGCGCCATCGCGACGCTGTTGGCGCCGGGTTGCTGGTACACGTTCAGTAGCACGGCATCCTGACCATCGGCGGTGACGCGCATCCATTGCGGCACGACGCCCTGGCTCACCGTCGCGACGTCGCCGAGCCGGATCTGCGCGCCGTTTGCATTGCCGTTGGCGGCCACGACGACGTTGCGCAGTTCGTCGAGCTGCGTGATCGTCGAGTTCGTGACGACGAGGTACAGCTTGTCGTGATCCTCGATGCGGCCGTTTGCCATCAGCACATTGCTCGCGCCGATCGCCTTCGATACATCGGCGAGCGACAGCTTGTACGCGGCAAGGCGGGCGGGATCGACAGCGACTTCGAACTCGTCCTGCGCGCCGCCGGTCACCTCGACGCGCGCGACGCCTTCCACCGACGACAGCAGCGGCCGCATCTGGAACTGCGCGAGATCGCGCAGTGCGGACAGCGACTGCCGCGTCGACGTAAGGCTGTACGCGAGCACCGGAAACACGGTCGGGTCCATGCGCCGCACCTGCATCGTGGTGCCGGGCGGCAGCGCCGCGAGAATTTCGCTGATCGCCGATTGCGCTTGCAACGTCGCCTGGGCCATATCGGTGCCCCAGTCGAAGTTCAGCGAGATTTCCGCGGCGCCGCGGCTCGTCCTCGATGCGACGTCGCGCACGTTCGGTACGCGCCGCAGCGCTTCCTCGACCGGCATCGTGACGAGCGTGGCCATCTGCTCGGCGGGGCGGTCGCCCGCGTCGAGCGACACGACCGCGCGCGGAAACGCGACGTTCGGAAATAGCGAGATCGGCAGTCGAAACGCGCTCAGCGCGCCGGCAATCGCGAGCAATGCGATGACGAACAGCAGCGAGCGGCGATGCGTCTGCATCCATTGGCCGAAGTTCATCGCGCGCCGTCCCCGCCGGCGCGTACCGCCATGCCGTCTTTCAGCTCGTAGTTGCCGCTGGTCACGACGCCGAGCGCGGGGTCGAGCGGACCGTCGACGCCGTAGCGCCCGCCGTTTTCGACCGCGATGCTCACCGCGACGCGGTGCGCCTTGTTTTGCGGGGTGATCTGGAACACGTATGCGTGCTGGCCATCCCGCAGCACGGCCGCGCGCGGCACGATCCAGTGCGTGCCGGTGCGCGTCGCGATGTCGCCGGCGACGCGTGTACCGGGGATGAACGGCGTCTGCGCGAGCGGTACCGTCGCGCCGATATTGACCAGTTGGGATTGCGGATCGATCGCCGCGCCGACGAACACCACGCGGCCGTCAATCGACGTCTGCGCGAGTGCCGCGGACAGGCCGTGCAGCGTGACCGCATCGCCGGGGTGGATCGAGGCGGCGTCGGTGGGCTCGACACCGAGCGTCACGTTTGCGCGCGCGTCGCGGCTCGCGCCACTTGCGAGCTGCAGGATCGCCGCGCCGGCCTGCAACTGGTCGCCTTGCGCTGCGGACAACTGCAACACCACGCCGTCGAACGGCGCGGTCACGATCTTGTTGCCGCTCGCGATGCCGGTCTGATTCTGCGCGGCGAGCGCTTCGCGCGCATCGTCGACGGCCTTGCTCGCGCTGGCGAGCTGCGATTGCGTCGCGAGACCCTTGTCGTACAGCGACCGGGTACGGATGAGTTCGCCTTGCGCGAGCGCCAGCGCGCCTCTCGCCTGGGTTGCGGCAAGCACCGCGGCTGGGTCGGCCTGCACGACGAAAAGTGGCGCACCGCGTTTGACGGTCTCGCCCGCCTGCACGCGCATCTGCACGATCCGCGAGACGTAGGGCAGATTGATCGTCGTGACGTTCGACGCCGTGGCCGCGACGCTCCCGAAGCCGCGCACCGGCTGCGCGATTGCGGCGCGCTGCACGCGCACGGTCTGCACCGCGACCGACGGTTGCGCTTGGCCGGCGGCGCTGTCGTCCGCATGAACCGGATGGACCGTTGCATACAACAGGACCGCGCAAACGAGCGGCGCGGCGGCGGCCGCAACACGCGGCCACGGATGCCGCGATGAAAACAGGCTATTTCGCATGAGTGTCGATGAAAGTCTGGTCGGATAGAAAGGCGTCGGGAATCGCGCTGCCGAGCAGCGCCTGCAAGCCGACGCGTTGTTCGTCGAGCGCTTCGCGCAGCGTCGCGACGTCGATGCGTTTCGTAAGCGCGGCGCCTTGTGCGTCGGTGTACGCCCCGAGCACGAGGTTGCGTTCGGCGTAGGCCGCCGCGGCGTCGCGCGCGGCGCGCTCGACGCCGGGCAGCGCGGCTTCGGTCTGCTGCAATTGGCGGGCGAGAATCGCGCTGTCTTCGCGCAGCCGGGCGACGTCCGCATACGCCTGGTTCAGGCGGGTCTGGTACTCGTCGCGAAGCCGCTGGCGGGTCGCTTTTTCGATCGCGACATTGCCCTGGTTGCGGTTGAAGATCGGCAGACTCAGGTTGATCTGAAAACCGCTCGTGTAGATGTTCGACGTGTCGCGCGCACGCACGAAGCCGACCGACAGACTCGGGAACTGGCTCAGAATCGCCGCGCGATATTTCTGCTCCTGCGCTTCGTACCCGGCTTGCAGCGCGATCAGATCGGGCCGGCGGCGGGCGAGGTTGGCGAGCGCCGCGTCGAGCGTCGCGTCGGGGAGCGGCGCGACCTCATTGTCGCTGCCCGTTTGCAATTGCAATTGCACGTCCGGCGCGAGGCCGAGCAGCGCATTCAGATCGTGACGCGTTTGCGCGGCCGCGCGCTCGGCGTCGGTGTATTGTTTGCGCGCGTCGCTATAGGCGAGGAGCGCGGCGCTCAAGGTATCGTCGGTCAGGTTGCCGTCGGCGCGCGCCGCGGCCATGCGCTCGTAACGCGTGCGCGCGAGATCGCGTTGCTGTTGCAACAGCGGCAGCGTGCGCTGCTGGAAACAGGTCTTCACGAACAGCTGCCGCGCTTGCGCGACAATCTGCCATTCCTGCCACAGCAGGCCGAGATCGGTCTTCGCGAGCGTCGCGTCGGCGGACTGTTTATTCGCGCTGCGCAGCACGATCGCCATCACGTCGATGCTGAGGCCATAATTGAACGCGCGTGTGGTGCCCACCGCGCCCGGATAATCGCTCGACACGCTCAGTTGCGGATCGGGCAGCAGACCCGCCGAATAAGCCTGCGCGCCGGCGATGCCGAGATCGTCGCGGGCGAGCTTTAGATCGGGGTTGTTGGCGACCGCGAGCATCGCGACTTCATCGATGTCGAGCCCGTCGGCGGGATCGAAACGATGCGCGGCCAGTTCGGGCAGCGGCATGCTCGCGGGATCGATACGGATCCGTTCGAGCGATCGCGCGGACGTCGAGGTGTCCTGCGGCGCGAGCGGTTCGCGGTGATAGGTCGCGCAGCCGCTCATCAGCAGCACGCACAACGGCACGAGCGCGCGCACACGCAGCGCCACGGCATGGAAAACAGGCAAAATCCGGCTCCTGCGAATCATCGGAAGGGGCGAGCGACGCGCGAGCGAGGCCTCGCAAAGAAAGCCGATTTTCCACAGCGCGCGCTTAAGATAGCCTTAACGTCGAATCGCGTGACACGCGCCGCGAAATCGACGCGTCGTCAGTACCGCGTAAGCGTTCGTTAAGCTGCCGCGGTCGATAATGCGGCGGCCAAAACCGCATCAAGGAGAGGAGAGGCCATGCGCCTGCTACTGGTCGAAGACGACGACATGATCGCGGAATCGGTGCTGGGCGCGATGCGCCGCGCCGGCTACGCGATCGATTGGGCCGAGGACGGCCGCGCGGCGGAACTGTCGCTCGATAACGGCGTGTACGACCTCGTGCTGCTCGACCTCGGCCTGCCGAAAAAAGACGGCATCGACGTGCTGAACGCGTATCGCCGCAACGGCGGCGCGGCGCCGGTGATGATCCTGACCGCGCGCGACGCGGTCGACGAACGCATCCGCGGTCTCGACGCCGGCGCCGACGACTACCTGATCAAGCCGTTCGATCTCGACGAACTGGCCGCGCGCATTCGCGCGCTGCTGCGTCGGCGCACCGGCCAGAAGCAGCCGGTCTACAGTCACGGCGAACTGACGCTCGACCCCGCCGCGCATGAAGTCACCCGGGACGGCGTGCCGCTGCCGCTGGTGCCGCGCGAATTCGCGCTGCTGCAGGCGCTGATCGAGGAGCCGACACGCGTGTTCACGAAGGCCGAACTCGAAGAAAAGCTGTACGGCTGGGGCGAGGAAGTCGGCAGCAACACGATCGAAGTGCATGTGCACAGTCTGCGGCGCAAGATCGGCGCGGACCAGATCGTGACCGTGCGCGGCGTCGGCTATCGCCTGAAGAGGTGCGGATGACGTCGATTCGCCGCTGGCTGCTCGGCTGGCTGATCTTCGGCATGGCGGCGGCGTCGATGGTCGCGGCTTTCGCGATCTTCCATACCGCGCGGCGCGAGGCGAGCGAGCTGTTCGACTACGAACTGCGCACCGTCGCGCTGTCGCTGCCGTCGGGGCTGCGAGGCGCAGGCAGCAGCGAGCGGCGTGACCCCGATCTCGGCGATCTCGCCGACGACCGCATCGTCATCGAGATCTGGGACAGCAACGAGACGCTCGTCTATCACTCCGCGCAGGCGCCGGTGTTCGGGCGTCTGCCGCCGGGCTTCAACACGGTGCCGCGCGGCGACTATCACTGGCGCACCTTCGGCGTCGCGCAGAAAGACCGCTACGTGCAGGTCGCCCAGCCGGTCTCGGTGCGCGAGGACCTCGCGCTGCACCTCGCGCTGCACACGCTGTGGCCGCTTGGCGTGCTGCTGCCGGTGACGATGGCGCTCGTGCTGCTGGTGGTCGCGCGCGGGCTCGCGCCGATCGGCGGGCTGTCGCGCGCGCTCGCGACGCGTTCGATCGATTCGCTCGAACCGCTGCGGCTCGATGGCAACCTGCCGGTCGAAATCCGGCCGCTCGTCGAAGCGCTGAACGATCTGCTGCAGCGCTTGCATACGGCATCGCAGGGGCAGCGCACGTTTATCGCCGATGCCGCGCACGAACTGCGCTCGCCGCTCGCGGCGCTGAAGCTGCAACTGCAGGCGGCGTCGCGCGACGGATCGCTCAGCGGCGAGGGGCAGACGCTTGAGCGCGTCGAGCATCGCGTGAATCGGATCATCCACCTCGTGCAGCAACTGCTGACGCTCGCGCGCGAAGACGCGCAGCCCGTGACGTCGACGGTGCCGGTCAGCCTGCGCCGCATCGGCGAGCAGGCGGTCAGCGATTGTTCCGTGCTGGCGGAGCTGCGCGAGATCGATCTCGGCCTCGAATGCGAACACGCGCGCGCGCCGAACGACGCTTATACGGTGCTCGCCGAGCCGCACAGTATCAGCGTGTTGTTAGGGAACCTGATCAATAACGCAATCCGTCACACGCCGCCGGGCGGCCGTGTCGACGTGGTGCTGCGGCGCGCGGGAGAGCGGGTCGGGTTCGAGATCGTCGATAGCGGCTCGGGGATTCCGGATGCGGAGCTTGAACGCGTGTTCGACCGTTTCTATCGCGGCGAGGAGTCGAAGGGCGAGGGCAGCGGACTCGGTCTCGCGATCGTCGCACGGATCGCCGAGCGGCATCACCTCGAACTGTCGCTGCGCAATAATGTCGGCGCGCCGGGTTTGCGAGTGTCGGTCACCGGGCTGCGCGCACACGATGCCGCCGCGCCCGCCGCGGCCGCGAATTGACCATCGTCACTCGTGCTCGGACTTGTCATGAGCGCGCGGGCGCACGCTGCTACAATCTCGTCTTTACAGATCGACAGACTGATTGTGCACTATGGGTTTCGAACAACTCGCTGAACTGAAGAAGCAACTGGCCGCGGCGCGCGCCGCCGCCGAGTCGGCCGGCAAGCCCGATCGCAAATCGGCGGCGCGCCCCGCTTCGAAGTCCACCGGCAAGCCCGCCTCAAATGCCGGGGCGCATGCTGACTCACGTCCCGACCGTGGCGTCAATCCCGGCGCGAAGCCTGAAGGCCGGTCCGGTGCGAAGCCGGGCGCGAAGGCCGGCGGTCGCCCGGACGGCAAACCGGGCACGCGAGCCGGCCGCCCACAGCCGGCGCGCCACGGCGCGCCCGCGGTGGACGCCAAGCCGGTTGATCCGGTGGTGCGCTCGATCGGTCGTCTGCAAAAACGTTTCCCGGTCGCTTTCCCAAAGAATCCCGCCCCGAAGCTGCCGCTGAAGATCGGCGTTTTCGAAGACCTCGTCGTGCATGCGAAGGAACTGTCGCTGAGCGAAGCCGAGTTGCGCGACGCGATCAAGACGTGGTGCCGTGGCGGACGCTACTGGAAGAGCCTCGTCGAAGGCGCGGCGCGCGTCGATCTGGCGGGCGTCGAAGTCGGCAAGGTCACGGCGCAGGAAGCGGCCGGCGCGCAGCGCCTGCTCGCGCATCGCGCGGCGAAGGGCGCGCAGAAGGCCGCCGAAGCGACGGCCAACGCAAACGCGCCGGCCGCTGCAGCCGCGACGGGCGAGCACGCGGCCGCTGACAAGCCGCAAGCCGAAGCACCGGCAGTCGCCGAACAGGCGGTCCCGCAAGCGGATGCCGCCGCCGCGTCGGCGCAAACCGCGGCGGCGAATACCGCCGCAAACACGGCCACCGAAGCGCCAACGAGCGCGCAAGACGATCCGCAGGCCACCACTCCCGCTTCCACTCCGTCCCAGCTCTAACCCTGGCAGCGCCCGTCACGGTCTCGGTCACGAGGTCATGACGGGCCGCGCAGCCGTCAGCCGGCTGCGCACGAATCCCACATGCTCGCGCAGCACATAAAACGCATCCGCATGAGCGAGCGGCATGCGCAGATGGCTCAGCGCCGCCTCGATCTCGTCCAGTTGCCCCAGTAGCTGCCTGCGCTCCTCTTCGGTTGCGCCGGCGAGCGCGTGCCGCTCGATCGCAATCAGCGAACCGTAATAGCGATAGATGCGCGAGCGCACCCGCCAGCGGTACAACGCCGGAATCACCCGCATGGCGGGCAACAGCAGCACGGCGATCGGCAACAGCAGGACCAGCGTGCGATCGCCGATGCTCGCGAGCCAGAACGGCAGCGTCCGATACAGAAAGCCCTTGCCGGTCCGGTAATAGCGCTGCGCGTCCTCGCTGACCGGGTACTCGTGCGCGACCGGGTTCGGGAACTGCCCGGCATGCTGCAACAGGCCAGCGGTGCCGTGTACTTCCTGCGCCGCCTCGATCAATAGATCCGAAATCGCGGGATGCAGCGTACTGCGCGCGACGAGCTCGACGGTCGGGCTGATCAGGTGAACGGTCTCGGGCGGAATGCGCCGCTTCAGATCGAGCACGCCGGGCGGCAGGTCGATCTGGTCGAGAAACGGAAAGACGCGCGTATAGGCGTTCGCTTCGTCGAAATTCATCACCGAGATGCCGGGGACGCGCAACAGCCGCAGCATCAGGCCGCGCGTCGCGGAGTCGCCGCTCAGGATCGCCGCGTCGACTTCGCCGGCGACCAGCTGCGTAGCGGCCTGCAGGCCGTCGCTCGGCACCAGCGTCGTGTCGCCGCCGGGCTCGATGCCGTTCGCCGCGAGCAGTTGCAGCGCGAGCAGCCGCGTGCCACTGCCTTCGCGGCCGACCGCGATCCGCTTGCCTTCGAGCTGCGCGAGCTGCGTGAGCGCCGCGCCGCGATAGAACACGACGATCGGCACATAGAACACGCTGCCGAGCGACACCAGCGACGACGTGTCGAGCCCTTCGGCCACCCCGCCTTGCACGAAAGCGATATCGACGTGCTGCTTCGGGTCCAGCAGCCGTTGCAGGTTCTGCACCGAACCATCGGATTCGAGCACGTTCAGGCGGATGCCGTTGCGCGCGAGGATCTTGCGGTACTGGTTCGCCGTGGTGACGAACGAACTGTCGCGCGGGCCGGCGCTGATCGTGATCGTGCGCGGCGGCGCCGGATTGGCGATCCACACGATCAGCACGACCGCGAACGCGATCAGCAGCGCTGTGATGAAGTAGGGCAGCAGGTGCTCGCGCCATTCGGTGCGCGTCAGTTCGCCGGGAAAGTGCCGAGGACGCGGACGCTGCGCTTTCATGAAGACTCCGTGCGTGAAGTCGGGATCAGGCATTGTCGCCTGCGCGGGGCGGCTCGATAGAGCCAGCAGCCGACGGCCTGAAAAAAACGACCAACATGGCATAATTTGCCGCAAATCGCGGTCTGGCAGTAGTGGACGACAAAACTCACGGCGTGGCGCTGGGCGCATGTTGAATCGATGGCATCGGAAGATCGGCAGTTGGCTGGGATTGCTCGCGATCCTGATGACGACGCTCGCGCCGACGGTCTCGCAGACGCTCGCCGCCCATTATCACGCCGGCGCGATGATGGACGAGCATTGCCGGACGGCGTCGATGCCTGGCATGCAGATGCAGGACGACGCGCCCGAGCCCACCCAGGTCGTCGCCACGCCCGACGGCCCGGACGACGCCGGCACCGGGGCCAGTCATGCCGGCGAAAAGCACGCCCAGATGTCCGGCGACGCTTGCGGCTATTGCAGCCTGCTCGCGCATCTGCCGGTGATGCCGAGCGTCGGCATGCTGTTCGTCGCCGCGATCCGGGCGCGGCAGCACGCGGCCGCGACGCGCTTCGACAGCGTGCACCGTGTCGAACCGCTTAGCTTCGCGCAGCCACGCGCCCCGCCTTTCACCTCCTGATTCGAATCACGTACGACGTGATGCGCCAACCCGCGTCGCGCCTGCTCGCGCGCGTCCGTTCGACGGTGCGCGCCAGCATCGTCATAACCGATCCGACAGGATGCACTCATGCACACACCAGCAACACGCGGCGGCCGTGCGCCGCGCGCGGCGCCGCTCATCGCGGCCGCCACCTATGTCGCCTGCACCGCCTACGCCGCGTGCGGCGTCGCCGGCCTCATCGCCGTGCCGTCCGTTGCGCAGGCGCACGCGATCGCGGGGGACCGCGTATTTCCGGCGACGCTCGCCATCGACGACCCCGGCGTCGGCGACGAAGCCAACTTCGAGTACGGCCATCAGCGCGTGCCAGGCGACGCTGGCGACCAGAGCATCAATACCTTCAGCTTCGAATACGACAAGCTGATCACGCCGCGTCTCGCGGTGTCGATCGACGGCGCGTACGCGATGCAGAACAACCCGCGCGCGGCCGGCTTCAACAACTTCGGCGTCGGCCTCAAGTACCTGCTGTACGTGAACGAGCCGCACGAGCTGATGACGTCGATCGGCCTCAGCGCGGAACTCGGCGGCACCGGCAGCCGCGCGATCGCCGACAACTTCTCGACGATCTCGCCGACCGTCTACATCGGCAAGGGTATGGGCGATCTGCCCGATTCGCTCGCGTATCTGCGGCCGGTCGCGATCACGGCAGAGGCGGCCCCCGCGTTGAACACCGGCGCGGGTCAGCCCAACGCGTTCAACTACGGCTTCACCGTGCAGTACAGCCTGCCGTATCTGCAGCAGCACGTGCACGACGCGGGCCTGCCGCAGCCGTTCGCGAACCTGATTCCGCTCGTCGAGATTCCGCTGTCGCGCAGCCAGGGGCAGACGACCGGCACGGTCAATCCGGGCTTCATCTGGATGAATCGCTACGGACAGTTCGGTGTTGAGGCGCAGATTCCGATCAACCGCGCGAGCGGCTCGCACGTCGGCATTCTGGTGCAGGCGCACCTGTTCTTCGACGACATTGCGCCGACCACGCTCGGCAAACCGCTGTTCCAGTGATCCGGAGACAAACGATGAACAACACCTTCAAACATCACGCGATGCGCGCCGCGGCACTGATCGCTGGCGTGACGCTCGCGAGCGCGGCCCTCGCGCATGTGTTTCCGCAGAAGCAGGAGCCGGGCGCGGGCGCATCGGTGGCAGCGCCCACGCAGGTCAAGCTGACCTTCGACGGGCCGCTCGAACCGGCGTTCAGCTCGCTCACCGTCAGCAATGCGAGCGGCAAGCAGGTCAGCACGCAGAAGTCCTCGGTCGACCCGCAGCAGCGCGCGGTGATGACGCTGCCGCTGCCGACGCTCGCTGCCGGGCACTACACCGTGCATTGGGTCGCGGTGGCGTCGGACGGGCATCGAACGCATGGGGATTATGGGTTCGATGTGAAGTAGGGCAGAACGACGCTGCGTATCGCCGTGCTCGTGCCGCAGTTGCTCAAGCGGCGCTCAAACCCGCTTGAACAACTGCCGCGCGAGCGAGCACATCAGCATCGTCGCCGGCGATTCGTCCTGCAGGCGCCGGCTCATGATGATCGGTGACGCCGCGCTTGCCGACGGAATCGGTCGATATGCGACGCCATGCGCGCGCAAGCCCTCGACGCTCTCCGGCACGAGACAGACGCCGACCTGCGCGGCGACCAGCCCGAGCGCGGTCTGCAACTCGCGCACTTCATGGATCGCTTTCGGCTCCAGCGCCTGATCGTGCATCGCCGAGATCTGCTGGTCCGCGTAGCTCGGTCGCGGCGTGCTCGGATAGACGATCAGCGTTTCCTCGGCGAGCGCCGCGAGCGTCAGCGGCTTCTTCTGCCGGGCGAGCGGATGGTCCTGCGGCAACGCGGCGATCATCCGCTCCTCGACGAGCACTTCGCGCGCGAGCTGAGCATCGTCGAAGCGCAGGCGGCCGAAGCCGACATCGATGCGGCCGCCTTTCAGCGCGGCCAACTGCTCGATCGTGAACATCTCGATCAGCGACAGCTCGATATGCGGCGCGGCCTCCCGAAACGCGCGGATCACCGCGGGCAGCGCGCCATACAGCGTCGACGGCACGAAGCCGATCACGATGCGCTCCGCGAGTTGCGCGAGCCGGCGCGTGAGCGGCGCGAGCTCGTCGGCTTCATCGATCAGACGTTTCGCCTGGGTGTAGAAAATGCGGCCGGCCTCGGTGAGCCGCAACGGCCGCGAGCCGCGCTCGAACAGCGGCAGGCCGACACTTTCCTCGATCTGCTGGATCTGTCGCGACAGCGGCGGCTGTGTCATATGCAGACGGTTGGCCGCCCGCGTGATGTTCATCTCCTCGGCGACCGCGACGAAGTAGCGAAGTTGGCGAAATTCCATGCGTGCCTCTGAGGTGTGATGCGTCGGCGATCAGTGTTGCGTTGGTCCGGTACGGTGCTCCCGCCGCGGCGCTGCGCGAGGGCAACGAATGATAGCAACTGAGCCATCAAATGGCCGCCAGATGGCGCATGAGCGCCTTGGAAGCCCAGCGCCTCGCCGGCCTCGTAGGCGGCACGCTCGTTGCGGCACCGTTCATTGCGGGGGCGGCGGCGTCTGGGCGGTTCAATCGATGGCGCGCGCATTCGTTTGAAAGACGTGGGGGCAGCGGGTAGCAGAGGAGGGGGATCATGTGGCCCATTGTTCTCGATACGCTTGGCGCGCTCGCGGTGCTCGCGAGCGTCGCCGCGCAGATCGCGCTGCTGCTCAAGCAGAATTAATCTTCGTAAGCCGCGCGTGACTCGGGCCGTCAAGGTTCGATGCCATCCGATTGTTCGTCACAACCGACGATTCAATTCGTCCCGGGCCGCTTTATCCCGTGCGGCCAGTTGCCTACATTGATGTCCAGTAACAGCGCCACTGCATTTGCAGCTTTTGCGGCGTGGAGCTCGCGACTTCTCGCGGGCCATGCCGGCGCAAACCCATTGAAAGGACACGATGATGAGCAAGCTCACAGGCAAGGTAGCGGTTGTAACGGGTGGATCGAAAGGCATCGGTGCGGCGATTGCGAAGGCATTGGCGGCGCAAGGCGCATCGGTCGTCGTGAACTATGCGTCGAGCCGCGCGGGCGCCGACAATGTGGTCGCCGATATCACCGCGGCGGGCGGCAAGGCGGTCGCGGTCGGCGGCGACGTGTCGAAGGCCGCGGACGCGAAGGGCATCATCGACTCGGCGATCGAAACCTATGGCCGCCTCGACGTTCTGGTCAATAACTCGGGGGTCTATGAGTTCGCGGCGATCGACGAGATCACCGAAGCGCATTTCCATAAGCACTTCGATGTCAACGTGCTCGGGCTGCTGCTGGTCACGCAGGCGGCGGTCAAGCACCTGGGCGAAGGCGGCAGCATCGTCAACGTAAGCTCGGTCGCGACCCGCATCACGCCGCCGACCACCACGGTCTACACGGCGACCAAGGGTGCGGTCGATGCGATCACCGGCGTGCTCGCGAAGGAACTCGGTCCGCGCAAGATCCGCGTGAATTCGGTGAATCCCGGCATGGTCGAGACCGAGGGCACGCACAGCGCCGGCGTGATCGGCTCCGACTTCGAAACGTGGGTGATCAGCACGACGCCGCTCGGCCGTATCGGCCAACCCGACGATATCGCGGATGTCGTCGCGTTCCTCGCGTCGGACGACGCGCGCTGGTTGACGGGCGAGAGCCTGATCGCGAGCGGCGGATCGCGTTGAGTCTGACGCGCTTGCCAACGCTTGTGGCAACCCGCGCAAAAGTTCGAGCGCGATAACAGGCGGCGCGGCCGGTAGCACGAAGGCCGCGCCGCGTAGCGGCGGTAGGCCGGCTACGCGCGCTGGGGCTCGCCGCCCGAGACCTCGGCTTCCGCCCCCGCCAACTCCACCGCGAAAAACGCGTCGAGCAGATTCGAACCCGGCCGTTCGGCGAGCCGCGTCAGCGATTCGATCATCTGCACCCGGCAATCGAGCAGCGGCACCATCCGGATACGCCGCGACTCCTTGAACTCGGCGCGCGCGATCACGCCGACGCCGATGCCTTGCGCGACCGCTTCCTCCAGCGCCTCGCGGCCATCCACGTACATCACCGGCTCGACCTGCAAAGACTCGCGCACGAGCTCGATTTCTAGCAGCCGTTGTGTGACCGATTGCGGCTCGCGGAAGATCATCGGCTGTTTGACGAGCTCCGCGTAACTGAGCCGGCGCTTCTTCGCGGCCGGGTAGCTGGCCGGCACCATCGCGACCAGCGGATCGCGCCGCAACACGCGCGAGCGCAACCGGCTATGCACCTGCGGCGCGGCGGTGATCGCCGCGTCGACCGCGCTCGACAGCACGCGCTGCATGCACTCGGCCGCATTGGCGATCGACAGCGTGACGACGATGCCAGGATGCCGCTCGCGAAACGCGCCGATCAGCGCGACGGCGAGATCGGGCGCATCGGCGGCGAGCGATAGCGAACCCGACTCCAGCCCGCCCGCCGATTCGAGCAGCTGGCGCGCGTCGCGCTCGCAGCTGAGCATATGCCGGGTCACGCTGAAAAGGCGCAGGCCGAGCTCCGTCGTCTCGACGCCGCGCGGCCCGCGCTCGAACAGCTTGACGCCGTAGTCCCGTTCGAGCCGCCGCACGTGATCCGACACCGCCGGCTGCGTCAGCGACAATGCCTGCGCCGCTTTCGAAAAGCCGCCATGTTCAGCGACCGCATGAAACGCCCGCAATTGTGCGTATTGCACGTGTGCCTCGCGACCGGATAAGTTTTTACGATATCGTCATCGATTATATCGATTTTACCGATGGACAGCGTTTCTGTATCGTGTGAGGTATCGACATAGCGATATCGGAGCACCGGACATGGAAAGCGCGATCGGCGGTTCGGCGGCGGCATCGACCGTTGCAGCCGCGGCGAGCTCGGTCACTCGTAGCACCACATGCTGCGCTGCGCAGGCTGGCGGCGAGCCTTATCTGCTGACGCCGGGTCCGCTGAGCACGGCGCTGTCGACGAAACAGGCGATGCTGCGCGACTGGGGCTCGTGGGACGGCGACTTCCGCGCAATGACCGCCGAGTTGCGCGCGAGCCTGCTCGAGATCGCCGGGGATACGGCCGGCGACTACGACTGCGTGCCGCTGCAGGGCAGCGGCAGCTACTGCGTCGAAGCGATGCTCGGCAGCCTGATGCCGCGCGACGGCCACGCGCTGGTGCTCGCGAACGGCGCCTACGGCAAGCGCGCGGCGACGATGCTCGGCTACCTCGGCCGCGCTTCTACGCTGCTCGACAAAGGCGACTATCTGCCGCCGCGCGGGGTCGAAGTAGAGCGCATGCTCGCCGCCGATCCGTCGATCAGCCATGTGGTCGCGATCCATTGCGAAACGAGTTCGGGCATCCTCAATCCGCTCGACGAAATCGCCGCCGCGGTCGCGAAGCACGGTCGCAAGCTGCTGATCGATTCGATGAGCGCCTTCGGCGCGGTGCCGCTCGACGTGCGGCAGATCGCGTGCGAGGCGTTCGTGTCGTCGGCGAACAAATGCATCGAGGGCGTGCCGGGTTTCGGCTTCGTGATCGCGCGCAGGAGCGCGCTCGGCGAAGCGAAGGGCCGCAGCCATTCGCTCTCGCTCGACCTCTACGATCAATGGGACGTGATGAATCGCACGGGCCAGTGGCGCTTCACGCCGCCCACGCATACGGTGGCCGCGTTCCTCGAGGCGCTGCGTCTGTACCAGCTCGAAGGCGGGCAGCCCGCGCGGCTTGCGCGCTACGCGAACAACCGCGACGTGCTGGTCGCCGGCATGCGGGCGCTTGGCTTCGAGCCGCTGCTCAACGCACGCTGGCGCTCGCCGATCATCGTGACGTTTTTCTCGCCGGCGCATCCGTCGTTCGAGTTCGCGCGCTTCTATGAACTGATGAAGCAGCAGGGCTTCATCATCTATCCGGGCAAGCTGACGGTGGTCGACAGTTTCCGCATCGGCTGCATCGGTCAGGTCGACGAGCAGGTGGTGCGTCGCGTGGTCGATGCGTGCCGGCAAGCGCTGCGCACGATGGGCGTCACGCACGCGGCGCCGCCGCCCGCCGCGCTCGACGAACGCAAAGCGCTCGCGCGGGCCGCCTGATCCGCTACGGTAAACTCAATACATTCGGATTGCTGGGGATTCAAGCCAATGAAACACGTGAAGGCGGTGATTTTCGACTGGGCCGGCACGGTGGTCGACTACGGTTCACGCGCGCCGATGGGCGCCTTCGTCGAGACCTTCGAGCAGTTCGGCGTGCCGATCACGATCGACGAAGCGCGCGGCCCGATGGGTATGGCCAAGCGGCCGCATATCGCGGCGCTGATGGCGCTGCCGCGGGTTGCGCAAGCGTGGGCCGAGCGCCATGGCCACGCGCCGGGCGACGCCGATATCGACGCGGTGTACGACGTGTTCGTGCCGAAAAACATCGCGGTCGCGGCGAGTTATAGCGCGGTGATTCCGGGCGTCGCCGAAGTCGTGAGCGCATTGCGCGAGCACGGCATCCGCATCGGCACGACCACCGGCTATACCCGCGAGATCATCGACGAAATCGTGCCGGGCGCGGCCGCGCAGGGCTTTTCGCCGGACAGCATCGTGTGCACCGGCGATACGCCGGAAGGGCGGCCGTCGCCGTACATGATCTACCGGACGCTGCCGCAGCTCGGCGTGTGGCGCGCGAAAGAGGCGATCAAGGTCGACGACACCGAGGTTGGCATCGAAGAGGGCATCAACGGCGGCACGTGGGCGGTCGGCGTCGCGGTGAGCGGCAACGCGTTCGGCATCAGCGAGGCCGAGGTGAAAGCGTTGCCGGCCGACGAATTCGCCGCTCGCCGCAACGCCGCGACGGCCAGACTGAAGGCGGCGGGCGCGCATTACGTGATCGATAGCGTCGCGGATCTGATGCCGGTCGTGTACGACATCGACGCGCGGCTCGCGCGTGGCGAGCGGCCTTGAAGCGTCACTTGAAGAAACCGACCGCGAGATCGATGAACTCGCGCACCTTACGCGGCACGAACTCGCGGCTCGGATACACCAGCGACACGGCCACGTCGCCATTGAGCACCGCGTAACCGTCGAGCACGCGCGCAAGCGTGCCGGCGCGCAACTCGTCCTCGACCATTTCGAGCGGCAGCAGCGCGATGCCCATCGCGCCGAGCGCAGCCTGCTTCTGCATGATCATGCTGTTGACCGTGAACGATGCATCGATCGCGATGCTCTCGCCGCCGTCCTCGCTGGCGCTTCCGGCGGCGTCACCTTTGCCGAAGATCCACATTGGACCGGTCGTGTCGAACGGCGCGGCAATCAGCCGATGCCCCGCCAGTTCGGCAGGCGTGTGCGGATGACCGGCCTGCGCGAGATACGCGGCCGCGGCCACCGGCACCGCGTGCGAGTTGATCAGACGCCGCACCACCAGCGACTCCGAGCGGATCATATGCTCGGTCACGATGCCGACATCGAAGCCGCCTTCGAGCAGATCGACCCGTTTTTCCGTCAGCGTGACGCGCAGGTTCACCTGGGGAAAGCGGGCCTGATATTCGGCGAACAGCGGCGTTAGCCGAAACAGCGAAAAACTGCCGAGCGCGACGATGCGCAGGTCGCCCGCCACGTCGCGCGACGCCGTGGTCGCGCGCGACTCCACTTCCTCGAGTTCGGCGAGCAGCACGCGGCAACCGTCCGCGTATTGCGCACCCGCCTCGGTCAGCACGACCTTGCGCGTGGTGCGCTGAAACAGGCGAATGCCGAGATGCTGTTCGAGGCTCGACACATGACGCGTCACGACCGACGTCGACACGTTCAGTTGCGCGGCTGCCTGCGCGAAACTGCCGACATCGGCGACCTTGATGAAGGCCTGCATGGCCTGAAAAAGATTGATCATCTGAGTGCAAAAACGTCTTTGTTATAGCGGACGGCGTGACCTTGCGCGCGCATCGAGGCGTTCGTCGTGGCAGGCGGGGCGGTCGTGGTCATGGGTGGCAGGCGCGGGGAATGGACGGCGTGAACGGGGTGAACGGGGCAATCGGCGCGGCGTTGGCGCAAGCCGCGATGGTACGCGCAGACGATAATAAAATCCGTCCCCGCCGCGACAAATAAAGCGTGAATCAAGGCGGGAATTCGACCCGGCGAGATGGCGGCGCAAGGTCGCGCAAACCCGCAAAATCCAAGGCAGTAAGGCGGTTCACGGTATACTCCCGCGTAACTTGCCTTATCGCCAGGCTTGCCCGATACTCAGCTGTTACCCCCAAATCTCCCCGTACGTCGAGTTTAACGCTACTGCTTATGAGTACAATCCTTGAAAGTCTTCCGATCGGCCAGAAGGTCGGTATCGCGTTTTCCGGCGGCCTCGACACCAGCGCCGCGCTGCACTGGATGCGCAAGAAGGGCGCCGTGCCGTACGCTTACACAGCCAACCTCGGTCAGCCCGACGAAGACGATTACGATTCGATCCCGCGTCGCGCCACGCAATATGGCGCCGAAGGCGCGCGCCTGATCGACTGCCGCGCGCAACTGGTCGCGGAAGGCATCGCGGCGCTGCAGTGCGGCGCATTCCATATCTCGACGGCGGGCGTCACCTATTTCAACACGACGCCGATCGGCCGCGCCGTGACCGGCACGATGCTCGTCGCCGCGATGAAGGACGACGGCGTCAACATCTGGGGCGACGGCAGCACGTACAAGGGCAACGACATCGAGCGCTTCTATCGCTACGGGCTGCTCGTGAATCCGGACCTGAAGATCTACAAGCCGTGGCTCGACCAGCTGTTCATCGACGAACTCGGCGGCCGTTCGGAAATGTCGGAATTCATGCGCCAGTCGGGCTTCGACTACAAGATGTCGGCCGAAAAGGCGTACTCGACCGACTCGAACCTGCTCGGCGCGACGCACGAAGCGAAGGATCTCGAAAGCCTCGAGTCCGGCATCAAGATCGTGAACCCGATCATGGGCGTCGCGTTCTGGCGCGACGACGTGCCGATCGCGAAGGAGGAAGTGACGGTCCGCTTCGAGGAAGGCCAACCGGTCGCGCTGAACGGCCAGACGTTCCCGAACGCGGTCGAGTTGCTGCTCGAAGCGAACCGGATCGGCGGTCGTCACGGTCTCGGCATGAGCGACCAGATCGAGAACCGCATCATCGAGGCGAAGAGCCGCGGCATCTACGAAGCCCCGGGCCTCGCGCTGCTCAACATCGCTTACGAGCGTCTCGTCACCGGCATCCACAACGAAGACACGATCGAGCAGTTCCGCGAGAACGGCCGCCGCCTCGGCCGTCTGCTGTACCAGGGCCGCTGGTTCGATCCGCAGGCGATCATGCTGCGCGAAACCGCGCAGCGCTGGGTCGCGCGCGCGATCACCGGCGAAGTGACCGTCGAACTGCGCCGCGGCAACGACTACTCGATCCTCAGCACGAAGTCGCCGAACCTCACGTATCAGCCCGAGCGTCTGTCGATGGAGAAGGTCACATCGACGTTCTCGCCGCGCGACCGCATCGGCCAACTGACGATGCGCAACCTCGACATCACCGACACGCGCGACAAGCTGCGCATCTACTCGCAGGTGGGCCTGCTGTCGTCGAACGAGACGTCGGCGCTGCCGCAAGTGAAGGGCGACAAGGAGTAAAGCGGCGCGTCTGACCAACAGAACGTCGCATCGATCGATGGGCCGGCTCGCAAGAGCCGGCCCATTTTCTTTGGGGCTGCCGGATGCGCTCCGGCGCTTGGGCGCGATCCCCCATTCTGTGCTCAAGTTTCGCGTGCCTATGCCGTTGACATAAGCTAAGCCCATTCTGGAACCCTTCCGTGCAACTCGCTTACAGTAACGACCGCCTCGCCAGCCGGATGCCAGTCGACTCGACCGCCGCCGGCGAACCCGAGGTCGGGTCTTCGGTCATCGAGTGGCTGTTGCACGACGACCAGGTGATGCGCGAGTGCTTCACGCACGCGGCGGAGATTCTGAAGAGCGTGACCGGCGCGGCAATTACCGCGATCGTGCTGCTCGACGAGGAGTATCAGCACTATCGCGCCGAGATCGGCATGTCGATGCCGCTCGTTACGCGCGCGCGCTCGCTCGCCGACTACGCGGTGCGCGACGCCGATCTGTTCGTGATCGAGGATGCGCACAACGACAGCCGCTTCGGCGAATGCATGCTGGTCAAGCGTCATCCGTTCGTGCGCTTTTACGCCGCGATCGCGTTGCGCGCGCCGAACGGCGAGATCGTCGGCGCGCTGTGTGCGATGGACCCGGCGCCGGGCCGGCTCGACGCGGGCCAGCGGGGCGTGTTCTACCACCTGCGCGCGATGATCGAAAACGATCTGAAGATGCGCACGGCCACCGCGATCGATCCGCTCACGCAGTTGTACAACCGGCGGTTTCTGCTCGAAAGCATCGCGCGCCGCTGGAAGGAGGCGCGCGACGGCGACGTGATGGGCTCGGTGGTCGTCGACGTCGACTGGTTCAAGCAGTACAACGACACCTATGGTCATCAGGCCGGCGATCACTGTCTGTGTCTGGTCGCCTCCGTGATGCAGGCCGCCGCCGACAGCGAGCGCATCGTGGTCGGGCGCATGGGCGGCGAGGAGTTCGGAATGCTGGTGCTCGAAGCGCAACCATCGATGCTCGAAGACACGCTCGAAACGCTGCGCCAGCGCGTGGCGGACCTCGCGATCGAGCATCGCGCGTCGCCGCTTGGCGTGGTGACGGTCAGCATTGGCGCGTCGCTCACGTGTATCAGCGACCTGTCGCGACCCGCGCATCGCGACGGTTTCGCGAGCGCTGACCGTGCGTTGTATCGCTCGAAGCATAAAGGACGAAATCGCGTGACGATGGCGTAGTGGGCGTTGACGATTACGTCGGTACGGCTCTACCTTCAGTCATCGCGGCATTGCTTATAGGACCATCGTCCCATTTTCAGCCGTTGCCATCGTGGCAATATGGATGCGCGTAGTGAACGTCGACGCAGTCGCCGGGCGCGACAGCAGGGTGTTTTACGATGCGCATCATTCAAACGTTGCTGTACTTCGCGGCGTTCTGCTCAGGCATGTTCGTCGGCCCCGCGGCGTGCGTCGCCGCCCAAAGTGTCGCCGCGCAGCCGGTCGCCTCGTCGGTCCTCCCGGCATCCCCAACCGCCGCGGCGTCGGCTCCCGCAGCGCGCCGTATCGATCTCGGCAATCAACCGTTCACGAGCGATTTCGACGCCATGCTCGAGCGGCGTCTGATCCGCGTGCTGGTTCCCTACAGTCGAACCCTCTATCTGAATGAGCAAGGTCACGAACGTGGGCTGACCGCCGGTCTCATGCGGGACTTCGAGCGTTATGTGAACAAGAAGTACCAGGCGACGCTCGGCAAGCGTCCGCTCACCCTGGTCATCATTCCGACGACTCGCGACCAGTTGATCCCGGGGCTGGTAGCGGGCCGGGGCGACATCGCCGCGGGCAATCTGACGGTCACGGAGGTCCCGCCTGAAGCACGTCGACTTCGTGGCGCCACGTGACCGGACAGCAGTACGCGAAGTGGTCGTGACCGGGCCGAAGTCGCCGGCCCTCGCGAAGCTCGACGATCTCAGCGGTAAGACGGTCCATGTGCGGCCAAGCAGCAGCTATTACGAGAGCCTGAAAGCGTTGAACGCGCGTTTTCGCAAGGAAGGCAAAGCTCCGGTGAAACTCGTGCCGCTGCCCGACGCGATCGAGGACGAGGACGCGATGGAGATGCTCAATGTCGGGCTGCTCCAGATCCTCGTCGTGGACGACTGGAAGGCAAAGGTATGGGCGCCGGTACTGGCTGGAATCGTCGTGCACAACGATATTTCGGTGCGCGACGCAGGCTACATCGGCTGGGCGGTGCGCCTCAAGAGCCCCAAACTGCAGGACGCGATCAACGACTTTTACCTGAATTACCTGAAGAAGCAGAGTGTCGCGGAAGTCCGTCTGCAGCAGGAAATGAAGCGCATCAAGCAGATCTCCAACAATACGGAGTCAGCGGAGCTGAAGCGGTTCAGGCAGACGGTCGGTCTTTTCGAAAAATACGGTGCGCAGTACCGCTTCGATCCGCTTTTGCTTGCAGCTCAGGGCTATCAGGAATCCCAGCTGAACCAAGGCGCCCGCAGTCACGTTGGCGCAATCGGAATCATGCAACTGATGCCAGCCACGGGGAAGGAACTTGCGGTTGGCGACATCAGGGTGGCGGAGTCCAACGTACATGCGGGAGCAAAATATCTCGATGTGCAGATGGCCCGTTACTTTCCCGATGCTCACTTCTCGGAAAGGGACCGCTCGCTGTTCGCGTTCGCCAGCTACAACGCAGGACCCGCAAACATCGCCAAAATGCGCAAGGAAGCGGCGGCGCGCGGTCTCGATCCTAACAAGTGGTTCAACAATGTCGAAATCGTAGTCGCCGAGAAAATCGGCATCGAGCCAACGACGTACGTGCGCAATGTCTTTAAATATTACGTTGCGTACCGGCTCGTCCAGCAGGCCGAGGCTGCGCGCGCTCGCGCTATCGGGCAGATGCGCAAGCAGGGCGGAGCGTGACGGAAGCGGGCATCTGAAAGCGTTGTCACCGCAGCGACGTGCCGCAGCAATGCGCGCATACAGGTATCCACCTGTGTGCGCGTTGCTGTGCATTCTTTGTTTGCGTCAGCCTCAGCGGCCGCATCGCTGAAACGTGATCGTTTCCTCGCGGAAAGCCTCGAGGATCGAGACGGTCGGGACGCTGCACGAGCGGTGCTCAGCTTCGCGCCGCGCAAAACGCTTTAGCCGCCGATCAGCTTCAATCCGACCGGCAGCGATTCGCCGAACACGCGACCTTCGTCGGCGTTATCGAGCGCGACGACTTCGCTGACCATCGTGATCCACGCGCGCGGCGCGCTCGCCGCTTCGAGCCGTCGCACGACGCTCGCGCGCAACTCGTCGGGCAGATCGCGCGAGCGGTCGCCGGTCATGCGGGCGATCTGGACGGCCGCGAATGCGGCGGGGTCGACCTTCTTCCAGTCGAGCGCGAGGATCGCATCGAGCCATTGCGCAGCGACCCCGGGCGGCACGACGCTATGCGCGCTGCCGTAGAACGGCTGGCGCGCGCCGATCCGGCCGACCGCCCACCAGCTTTGATGGTTTTCCGCGGGTTTTTTCAGGCGAGCGAGCACCGCCTCGCCGAGTTCGATCTTGCGTTCGGCCGGAATCCGTTCGAGCGATGCGGACAGGCGAACCATATCGGCGAAGCCGGTCTTCGCGACATCGAACGGCAGCTTGTGACGCGATTGCGCGGCCTTCTGCAGATAGTCCATCGCGTCGAGCACGCGCAACTGCGCGTCTTCGCCGAGACCCCCGGCCGCACGGCGCCACAGCGTCCACCATTCGGACCACACCTGGCTGTCGGTCACGTACTGGATGCCGTCGTCGAACAACGTCCACAGTTGCTCGACGCGCCATTCGTCGAGCGGATAGCCGAAGCCGGGGCGCACGCAATAGCCGGCCAGATTCAGCCACAGCCGTTCGTGATCGGCCGAGCGGCGGCGGCGGCGCGCGCGCTCCCACAGCGCGCCGAACAGTTCGCGCAGCAACGCGCTGTTCCAGCCGTCGCGCGGGCCGAGCAGATGTTCGAGTTGTGCGCGCAGCCGTTTGATTTCCTTCGGGTCGACGTTGTGCGCGCGGGCGCCGAAGCAACGGTCGATCAGTTCGATCGCGCGATCGAGCGCCGGGTGGCGTTGCGGCGCGCCCTCGGCGGACAGGTGCACTTGCGCGTCGTCGCGGCGCAACTGGAATTCGAGCAGCCAGCGTTGCGATGGATCGTCGAGCTCGATGCAATGCACGTCGAGCGTGCCGAGCTCGGTCAACGACGTCGCGATGCGCACCGCGGTTTCGCGTGCGCGGTGGCCGTCGCGCGATTGCACGATCGTCGCGATCGGCGGCAGGCGCACGAAGTCGCCACCCGCGAGGTCGACCAGCTCACCGGGCTGATACGCGGTGTCCGCGCTCGACGACACCAGATGAAAGCGCACCGGATGCCCGAGCCGTAGCGCGAACGTGCGGTCCGCGATCAGAATCTCGTGACCTTCGTCGGTGCCGCGCGGCAGCAGGCAGATGCCGCGTTGCGCCGGCGCCGCGTCCGGCTCGGCGTCGTCTTTGCCGGCAGGCGTTTCGTCGAGCACCAGAAAATAGCTGCGCGGCGAACCGCCGCCGATTTTCGGCGCGAAACCCGCGCGCGCGAGCGTATAGGCGACCGCGCCGCGCGCGACCGCGACGTCGGGGTTGTCGTTGTGCAGCACGTTCAGCGGCGCGCCGCGCCAGCCGCCGAGCGTGTCGGCGAGACGCCGCGACAGTGCGTCGGCGCGGAACACGCCGCCGTTGAGCAGCAGCGTGTCCGGAACGGGCGGGCCGGCCGCCGCGTCTGCGTCGGGCGCGCTGGAGTCCGCGCCGAGGGCCTTGCGCGACTGCGCGGCGAAGCGTTCGAGAAATGCCGCGATATGCCGCGTGACCGCCGCATCGGTTGCGTACGGCAGGCCGAATTCGACGATCGCGCCGCGCGTTCGGCCCGGTCGCTCATCGGCGGCTACCCGCGGAAAGAAACCATCGACGATGATCTTTTCGACCTCGTCGCGTGTGAGCTGCGCGGTGCGCGCGCCGCCGATCAGCTTCGAGCCCGCGCCGAGCAACGTGACCGGCGCGGAGTCGGGCGCCTGCGCATCAAGCAGCTGCTCCTTCGCGACGCGGCATCGCTCGACCAGCTGCGACAGGCTCGCCGCCGACAGCCGCTGCGGCGCCTGCGCGCCGGTACCAGCGCCGCCCAACAGCCGCGCCTCCACCCGATGCGCGAGCGCGAGGTCCATGTTGTCGCCGCCGAGCATCAGGTGATTGCCGACGCCGACGCGCGTCAGGTGCGGCTCGCCGTCGCCGGTGAGGCCGACCTCGATCAGCGTCAGATCGGTGGTGCCGCCGCCGACGTCGCAGATCATCACGAGCCGGGTGTCCGCCAACTCGTCGGCAAGCTTCTCGCGGTGCCGGAACAGCCAGTCATAAAAGGCGGCCTGCGGCTCCTCCAGCAGCCGCAGCGACGGCAGGCCCGCGAGCCGCGCCGCCTCGACGGTCAACGCGCGCGCGCCCTCGTCGAACGATGCGGGCACCGTCAGCACGACGTCCTGCTGTTCGAGCGGCGCCGTCGGAAAGTGCTGGTTCCACGCGGCGCGCACGTGCGCGAGGTAGCTCGCGCTCGCGTCGAGCGGCGAAATCTTGCGCACGTCGTCGGGCGCGCCCCACGGCAGGATCGGCGCGACGCGATCGACCGACGCGTTCGACAGCCAGCTTTTCGCGCTCGCGACCAGCCGCCCCGGCACCTGCGCGCCGAGCAGCCGCGCGAGCCGGCCGACCACGACCGGCTGCGTCGTGTCGTTGCCGTGGCCCGACGCCGCACGCGCACCGGACCAAGGTAGCGGCAGGTCAGCCGCGCTCAGTTCGCCGTCGGCCGCCTGATAACGCACCGACGGCAACAGCGGCCGCGCGGCGACCTCGCCGGGGCTCACCAGCTGCTCGATGTCGAACACGCGGATCTGCTGCGATCCGGCTTGCGCGTACGCGAGCACCGTGTTGCTGGTGCCGAGATCGATGCCGACGCTGTACCGCTTCATGTCAATCACGCATTCGCGTTGCCGCGCACGTCGAATTCGACTTTCCAACGTTCGTCGGAACCGCGCGGGATCGCCTCGAGTTCGAGCGTGCCCGCTTCGGTCACGCGCGCATGCAGCTTCACCGGCACGACTTCACCGGCGCTGCGGCCGGCGGCAGGCAGCGTTGCCTGGATTTCCTCGAGTTCCTGCAACTCCTCGGGTCCCCAGTAATCGAGCAGCGTGCCGACCTGATCCTGTCGACGCACCGACGAGCCGAAGAAACGGAAATGCACGGGCTCGCCGACGACCAGCCCGAACTCCTGCGCGGGCAGCTCGGCATCGGTGCCTTCCTCCATGCCGAACGGCGCGACGCATAGCGCCTGCACCGGCGGTTCGAGGCCGGGCACGGCCGGCATCGCCGACTCGATCGCGATGTAGTACGCGCGGGCGGTGCCGCCGCGAATCCGCACGCCGCGGCCGCGTCGCACGTAGCCGTAGTAGGCCGCGCCGCGCGCGACCGCCAGATCGAGGTCCGCGCCTTCAAGCAGACGCGCGGGCGCCGCGCCTTCGGCCGCGAGCCAGCCGTTCAGCGTGGTCATGATGCGCTCGACCAGCAGCGTCGACTTGAACACGCCGCCGTTGAACAGCACTGCGGTGGGGTGCAGGAAGCTCGCCTCGGGGGCGACATGCTCGCGCAGTCCTTCCAGTTCGGCGAGCGCGCCGACCTGACGGCCGAGGAACCCGGCCAGTTGCCGCGTGATGCCCGCGTCCTGCGCATACGGCAGGCCAAGCTGCGTCAGACCGACCCGCGCGCGGCTCACTGGACGCGCAGCGCTGTCGACCTGCGGGAAGAAGCCGTCGAGGATCGTCTGCGTGAGCTCGGCGCGCGTCAGCTCGGTGCGGATCGAGCCGCCGATCAGCTTCGAGCCGCGGCTCGGCACGACGAGCGGCACGGTCTCGGTGGCTGGGTCGCTGAGCAAGGTCTCCTTCGCGGCGCGGCACGCGTAAGTGAGCGCGCGCAGTTGCCACGCGTCGGCCTGGGTGCCTTGCGCGGCGAGCTTGCGCGCGACCACGTGCGCGAGCGCGAGGTCCATGTTGTCGCCGCCGAGCAGAATGTGATCGCCGACCGCGACGCGGTGCAGTTCGAGATTGCCGTCGCGCTCGATCACCGCGATCAGCGACAGGTCGGTCGTGCCGCCGCCGACATCGACCACGAGGATGATGTCGCCGATCTTGACCTGCTTGCGCCACTCGCCGCCGCTCTTCTGGATCCAGCTGTAGAGCGCCGCCTGCGGTTCTTCGAGCAGCGTCATGCGTGCGAAGCCGGCGGCCTCGGCGGCTTCCGCGGTCAGCTCGCGCGCGGCTGGGTCGAACGACGCGGGAATCGTCACCGTGACGTCCTGCTCGCCGAACGGCGCGTCCGGATGCGCGTGGTCCCACGCCTCGCGCAAGTGCGTCAGATAGCGCACCGAGCTTTCGAGCGGCGACACGCGCGCGACTTCGGGCGGCGCGTCGTTCGGCAGAATGCCCGCGCGCCGGTCGACGCCCGGATGGCACAGCCAGCTTTTCGCGCT
The DNA here is from genome assembly GCF_050436345.1 of Paraburkholderia sp. WC7.3g. Lineage (NCBI taxonomy): Bacteria > Pseudomonadati > Pseudomonadota > Betaproteobacteria > Burkholderiales > Burkholderiaceae > Paraburkholderia > Paraburkholderia sp. WC7.3g. Next base: position 2,552,454 of record NZ_JBNDMA010000002.1, on the reverse strand, counting down.
CGATACGAGCCGGATCGGCGTGCCGGCGCCACGGCTGCGCGCGAATTCGCCGACCGCGAATTCGCGCTGGCCAGTCCACGGCAGGAACAAGTCGCCGGAGGCCAGTTCGTCGGGATGCGGCAGGTACAGGAACGAAGGCAGCAGCGGCAGATTGTCGATTGCGCCGGGGCCCGTGAGCTGCGCGATCGACAGCACGTGCTGGGTGGTTTTTTCGCCGTCGCTCGCGTGCGTGTCCACGAAAGACAGCGCGCAGTGCGTGGTGCCGAGATCGATGCCGATCGAGTAGCGTGCGTCGCTCATAGCTCCACCTCCGCCGGTGCGATGACTTTCGCGTTATGGCCGTCCGCGAGCTTCGGCAGACGCACCTCGTCGACGCGCCAGCCGCGATGGCTGATGCTGCCGTTAAACGGCGCGCTGCCGACGACGTTGCCGGTCAGACGGACCGAACTCGCGTCGAAGCCTTCGGGCAGCGTCACGCGGCTGCCTTCGGCTTCGTCGCGCACTGGGCGGATCGTGAAGTGCTCGCGCAGCGTCGCGCGACAGCCTTCGTGCACGAGGCGCGCGGCCGCGCCGATGTCGGCGTCGCTATAGCTCCTGATGTCTTCCTCGACAAAATCGATGAAGCGCGCGTCACGTTGCAGCAGGCCCAGCAGTTGCAGCGCGGCGTCGGGGGGGGCCTCCTTCAGGACCGGCGCGGGTTGCGGCTTCGGTTGCGCAGCGGGGGCGGGTGCCGGAGCCGCAGCGGCGCCGGCGGCCACCGGGGCCGCCCCGATCTTTTCACCGTTGCGCAGGCGCAGTACGTCGGCGGCGAAGTCGCCATTGCCGAGAATGCTGAAAAACGTGCCGACGGCCAGCGAAATCCGGCCGAGGAAGGATGGGTTCGAATCGCTCATAAAGGCTCCTGATCTGCTCTGTTTGGGGGACGAGCGGTCCTCGCCGCGCCGCGTGCGCCGGGCAGCGAAGCTGACGGGCAGGGCGGGGCTGTGGTGTTGCGGTGGGCGGGCAGCCGGGGGCGCCTGTCCGAGGCGGCGATGCAACCGCCGGGCCGCCAGACGGCGACGGGCCGGGACGCTTCGCGACCCGGTTCGGTCGAGCATGCGGCGCGCGCAAAACCCGTATTTTGCCTTGCGGCGCGCCCGACGCGGGCAAAGCCGGCAATTCTAGCGGGCAATGGGGTGGGATTGGCGGGGAGTTGGGGGAGCGGGCGGTGTGGGGAGGCGCTTTGGGCGCTTCACGCGCCCGATCCGTGCTTAATTGCCGCCCGCATTGCCTTCTTCGGACTTCGCGTCGTCCCAGTTCATCCGGTGCCGATTAACGGTCTCGGTATGTCGCGCGTCGTCCTCGGTGTGCAGGTAAAGGCTGGTCGTATTCAGCGAGACGTGGCCGAGATTGTCGCGGATCGTGCGCAGATCGACGCCGCCGTCCGCCTGATGCGAACCGGCCGTATGCCGCAGCCAGTGAGCCGAAGCGCGCTCGAGTTCGTCGGCGCGATCGCCGAATTCCGGACCGCGCGCGCGCAACCACGTGGCCGCGCCCGCGAAGATGCCCTTGATCGCGTCGTGAATCGCCGAGCGCGACAAGCAGCGGTTGCGGCCCTTGAACGGCAGCACGAGCGGCGTCTCTTCGGCGCGGGTCGGTAGCGCGGCCAGCCCGTTCAGCGTCCGGTAGCTGCGCAGTTCCTGAACCAGTTCGGCCGACACCGGCACGATCCGCTCCTTATCGCCCTTGCCGAGCGTTTCGAGCCACCACTGGTCCTGACCATCGGCGCCGAGCCTTCTGAAAAACTGACCCATCTGCCCGCCGGCGACTTCGGAAATGCGCATGCCTTGCAGGTAGAACAGCGTGGTCAGCCAGCGGCAGCGCGCGTAATACGCGCGTTGCGCATCGGTGTCTTGCGGCAGTTGCTCGACGAACAGCTTCACTTCGTCCCATAGCGACGTCGACAGATAGCGCGTGACACGCGGCGCCGAGCGCTTCGCGCGCTGCCGCAGCAGCGCCATCGGATTGCCGCGCAGATAGCCGGCGTTGACGAGCCACGTGAACATCGCGTTCAGGATGATCAGCGCCTGGCGTTGGCTGGCCGGCGACAACGGCCCGTTGAACGGCCGCCAGCGTGCGTCGCCGCGCGCGTACTTGCCGCCGTTCGCCGACACCCAGCGAGCGGCCGGCTGCGGATCGGCGATGAATGACTTGAACCGCAGCAGATCCTCGTGGGTCAGCGACGACAGCGGCTTACCGAGCTGCACGACGGCCCACAGCAGCAGACGCTCCGCTTCCTTGCGGTAGTTGTCGAACGTGGTCTTGGTGTCCGCGTAATTGGAGAGCCACGCGCGCACCGCGTCGAGATCGTTGCGCGCCGATAGCTGCGAGTTCTCCACCGCGCCGCGATTGGTGCCGTCGCGGCCATCGAGCAGTTCCGGCACGACGAGCGATTCGACGGGCTGGACGGTGGCGAGTTCAGCGTTCGGGGCAGCTTTCGGCACGGCTTTGGACACGGTTCGGGACACTCCTCGGGCGCACGCCGGTTGGCGTCATTCTGCTCCGCTCAGACGCCATCAACGACGCTTGCCTGAAAAGAAAGCAGTGCCCACACTGTTGCGGACGAAACGCGAAACCCTAGCACACAGTCGGCGGCGCCTGGCGCAAAATAGGCGAGCGCGCTCAAGCTTCGACGCACAAGACGATCAATCGGCATACAGTAACGCAGCAGGTCGCGCGGGTCGCTGTCCGCTATAGCCGCCCTCTATTACCGGCATTGCCGTAATCGAATTCTATTGAACTTTGCCCTCGCCTATATTCGAATAGCAGTGGCGCGCCGATCGGAGTCATCCGTCAGAGACGCTGGGCAGGTTGGCGTCGACCTTGGATTTCATCAGTGCACTGCCGAGTCATTCGGCTGGCTGGCAGGTTTTCGGATCGTCAAATTGCCACGGAAGCCTGACACCATGACAAACGCATAACAAGTACCTTGCATGGGATTGGAGCCAGTGCCAACGCACCGACTCCGATCGACAACGGAGACATCCTCCAAAGGAGAGAACGCATGTCAAGCGAAGCAAAGTGCCCGTTCATCCATACCGCCGGTGGCGGGACGACCAATCGAGACTGGTGGCCGAAGCAATTGCGCCTCGACCTGCTGAACCAGCATTCGGATCGCTCGAATCCGCTGGACAAGGACTTCAACTATGCCGAGGCATTCAAGAGCCTCGACTACGCCGCGATCAAGCAAGACCTCGCCGCGCTGATGACCGATTCGCAGCCGTGGTGGCCCTCGGACTTCGGCCATTACGGTCCGCTGTTCATACGTATGGCATGGCATAGCGCCGGCACCTATCGCATCGGCGACGGCCGCGGCGGCGCGGGGCGCGGGCAGCAGCGTTTCGCGCCGATCAATAGCTGGCCGGACAACGTGAGCCTCGATAAGGCGCGCCGGCTGCTGTGGCCGATCAAGCAGAAATACGGCCAGAAAATTTCGTGGGCCGACCTGCTGATCCTGACCGGCAACGTCGCGCTCGAAACGATGGGCTTCAAGACTTTCGGTTTCGGCGGCGGCCGCGAGGACACGTGGGAACCGGATCTGGACGTCTACTGGGGCAATGAAAAGACCTGGCTCGGCGGCGACGTGCGCTACGGCAAAGGCGCGGCCGGCAGGGAAGACGACGAGGGCGTGCTCGTCGCCGACGAGGACCTGCACGGCACGGAGAAGAGCCGCACCGATCCGCCCGGGCGCAACCTCGAAAACCCGCTCGGCGCGGTGCAGATGGGCCTGATCTACGTGAATCCGGAAGGCCCGGACGGTAATCCCGATCCGCTCGCCGCGGCGGTCGACATCCGCGAAACGTTCGGGCGCATGGCGATGAACGACGAGGAAACCGTCGCGCTGATCGCCGGCGGCCACACCTTCGGCAAGACGCACGGCGCGGGCCCGTCCGATAACGTCGGTCCGGAGCCGGAAAGTGCCGGCCTCGAAGAGCGGGGGCTTGGCTGGCGCAACAGCTACGGCACGGGCAAGGGCGGCGACACGATCACGAGCGGTCTCGAAGTCACGTGGACCGAGACGCCGACGCAGTGGGACATGAGCTATTTTCAGAACCTGTTCGGTCACGACTGGGAGCTGACGAAGAGCCCGGCGGGCGCCAATCAGTGGGTCGCGAAGAACGCGGATGCCACGATCCCGCACGCGCACGACCCGTCGAAAAAGCTGCCGCCGACGATGCTGACCACCGACCTGTCGCTACGCCTCGATCCGATCTACGAAAAGATCTCGCGGCGCTTCATGGACAACCCCGACGAGTTCGCCGACGCATTCGCGCGCGCGTGGTTCAAGCTGACGCACCGCGACATGGGTCCGCGCGCCCGTTATCTGGGCCCGGAAGTGCCGTCCGAGGAACTGCTGTGGCAGGACCCGATTCCGGCCGTCGATCATCCGCTCGTCGACGACAAGGATGTCGCGGCGCTGAAGCAGAAGATCCTCGCGTCGGGGCTGTCGGTGTCGCAGCTGGTCACGACCGCGTGGGCGTCGGCCTCGACATTCCGCGGCTCGGACAAGCGCGGCGGTGCCAACGGCGCGCGCATCCGGCTCGCGCCGCAGAAGGATTGGGACGTCAACCAGCCCGCTGAGCTGGCGAAGGTGCTGAAGGTGCTCGAAGGCATCCAGAGCGAGTTCAATGGTGCGCAGTCCGGCGGCAAGAAGATTTCGCTCGCCGATCTGATCGTGCTGGCGGGCAACGCCGGCGTCGAGCAGGCCGCGAAGAACGCCGGGCATCAGGTGAGCGTGCCGTTCTCGCCGGGTCGCATGGATGCGTCGCAGGAGCAGACCGACGTCGTAGCGATCGCGGTGCTCGAACCGGTTCACGACGGCTTCCGCAACTATCTGAAGGGCAAATTCCCGGTGGCGGCCGAGAAGCTGCTGATCGACAAGGCGCAACTGCTGACGTTGACGGCGCCCGAGATGACCGTGCTGATCGGCGGCCTGCGCGTGCTGAAGGTGGGCGCTGGCAGCGAATCGCACGGTGTCTTCACGAACCGGCCGGAAACGCTGACCAACGACTTCTTCCGCAATGTGCTCGACATGGGTACGGAATGGACGCCGCTGTCGTCCGCCGCGGAAACGTTCGAAGGCTGCGACGCGAAGACCGGCGAGGTCAAGTGGACGGGTACGCGCGTCGATCTCGTGTTCGGCTCGAACTCGGTGCTGCGTGCATTGGGTGAGGTGTATGCGAGCGAGGACGGCCAGGACAAGTTCGTGCGCGATTTCGTGGCCGCGTGGGCCAAGATGATGGATCTGGACCGTTTCGATCTGGCTTGATCCAGCCGTTGTGGCAAATGGTTGAAAGTGGTTAGACGAAGTCGTGACGCGCGATTGCCGGGATGCCGGCAATCGCGTTTTTTGTTCGCCTCATCACTGATCGACTCAGCCCATCTTCAGCACCACCCTGAAACGCGCATGTCCGCTCATCATCCGGTCGAAGGCCCGCGCCGCCTCGGCGAGCGGATACTGCTCGATCATCGGCTTGACGCCGCTTAGCGCGCTGAACGCGAGCGTGTCCTGTGAATCGGCCGACGTGCCCGAGGGCCAGCCTTGCACCGAGTTGCGTCCCATGATGAATTGCGCGATCGGCACTTCGACCGGCTCTTCGGAGACGCCGACCATCAACAGCTTGCCGTTCAGACCGAGACCGCCGAGCGCGGCGCTCATCGCCTTGCCGCTCGTCACCGTGGCGAGTATCAGCTTCGCGCCGCCCAGGGCCTGCAGCGCCTCGGCGACGTTCTCCGTTTTGCTGTCGATGTAGTGATGCGCACCCAGTTGCTGCGCGAGCGGGGCCTTGTCCTGACCGCGCGCGATCGCCACGGTGCGAAAGCCCATCTTGCGCGCGAACTGCACGCCGAGATGACCGAGGCCGCCGACGCCGAGAATCGCGACGACGTCACCGGCGCGCGCGCCGCTATTGCGTATCGCGTTGAAGGTCGTGATGCCCGCGCACAGCAGCGGAGCGGCATCGACATCGGACAGGTCGTCGGGAATGCGCGCGAGCGCTTCGACCGGCGCCACCATGTATTCGGCGTAACCGCCGTCGTAGCTGATGCCGGGAATCAGCGCGTACTGGCACAGCACGAAATCGCCCTGGCGGCAGCGTTCGCATTTGCCGCAATGCCCGCCGTGCCAGCCGACCCCGACACGCTGGCCGACCTGCCAGCCTTCGACACTCGCACCGACCGAATCGATCACGCCCGCGATCTCGTGCCCGGGTACGCGCGGATAGCTCAGCCCCGGCCACAGGCCTTCCTTGGTCATCACATCGCTATGACAGATGCCGCAAGCATGAATCCTGATGCGCACGTGACCCGACCCCGGCTCGGGCACATCGCGCTCGACCAGTTCGAGCCGGCCACCGGCCTGTTTCACTTCGACTGCTTTCATCGAGGGCATGATGTTCTTCCTTTCCAGTGACGAACGGGGCAAGAGGGGAACGAACCCAATCATGATAGGCCGCGTCCACACGGCTGGCCACAAAGAAGCCGCCGCCGCATAGCGTATGGCGATGACATGCGATGTAATTGGCGCGCCGCATGGCTGCCCCTACTCTTCGACTACCGCGCCGTCGATCCGATGGCGCACACGTCAAGGAGATACCATGTCCAGTTATCCCGTTCACACGATCGAGTCCGCTCCCGCGCAGTCGAAACCCGTGCTCCAGAAACTGCAGCAGGCGTTCGGCCTGATTCCGAACATCGCGGCTACGATGGCGGCTTCGCCGGTGCTGATCAACGGCTTCATCGGCCTGTTCGAGCGCGTGCATGCGAGCAGTCTGACGGAGCCGGAGATCCAGACGGTGCTGCTCACCAACGCCGTCACGAACGCCAGCGAATGGGCGGTCGCGTTTCATACCGCGCTCGGCTTGAATGCGGGACTGCGCCGCGCCGATGTCGAGGCGATCCGCCACGGCGGCTTGCCCGACGACGCGAGGCTCGCGGCGCTGTCGACGCTCGCGCGCTCGCTGATCGACAAGCGCGGCCGCCTCAACGACGAGGACCGGCAACGCTTCATCGCGGCAGGCTTCAGCGCCGAGCAGATTCTCGAGGTGATTGCGGTGGTCGCCGCATCGACGATCACGAACTACACCGGCAGCGTGACCGAGCCGCCGCTCGAAACGCAGTTCGGGGAATTTGCGTGGCATGCGCCCACGCCCACACCGATGCGCTAAAGCAGTCCTGATCGGGCATCAAGAGGAGGGAAAACACGATGAACGTCACGAGTCACGATCCGAAAGTGCAGCCGGGCGATCTCGGCAGTCTGTTGCGCTATTGGCGTGACGTGCGCGGCGTGAGTCAGCTCAATCTGTCGCTCGATGCTGGTATCTCGCAGCGGCAGATCAGCTTCATCGAAAGCGGGCGCAGCGTGCCGGGCCGCGACACGCTGCTGACGCTCGCACAGACCCTGGACGTGCCGCTGCGCGAGCGCAATGCGCTGCTGCTCGCCGCCGGTTACGCGCCGATCTATTCGGAAACACCCTGGAATGCGCAGGAAATGCACAGCGTGGTTCGCGCGCTCGAACGGGTCGTGCGTCAGCATGAGCCGTATCCGGCGCTCGTGATGGACCGCGACTGGAATGTGCTGATGACCAACGACGCGGCGCCGCGCTTCTTCAACTGTTTCATCGACATGGCCGCGCGTGAAGGCCCGCGCAACATGCTGCATCTGATGTTCGATCCGCGCGGGATGCGTCCGTTCGTCGCCGATTGGGAGGAGGTCGCGCGAAGCCTGCTGCAACGGGTGTATCGCGAGTCGGTCGGTCGTGTGGTCGGCGACAACACGAAGCGCCTGCTCGATGAACTGCTCGCGTATCCCGACGTGCCGCGCGACTGGAAAACGCATCATGGCTCTTCTACGACGCACGCGACGATGCCGATGATTCCACTAGGCTTTGTCAGCGGGGGCGCGGTGCTGCGCTACTTCTCGATGGTCACGACCGTGGGTGCGCCGCAAAACGTGGCCGCCCAGGAGCTGCGCATCGAATGCATGTTCCCCGCCGACGATGCCACCGAAGCGCGTCATCAGCATCTGCTTGCGACGCATGCGTCCCGGGTCGATTATTCGTGAATGGCGTTGAACCGCGTGTCTCGCATGCTATTTTCGTAGGGTTCGATGCAGCCAGAGCAGGCAATGCAAGCGAACAACATCAGGAGCCCTCATCATGCGCAATCAACCGAAAGACGGTGTCGATCGACGCGACTTCATGAAAACGGCAATGGCGCTGGTCGGGGCATCGACCGCGCTCGTCACGCAGGTCGGCCCTGCCCATGCGCAGGGCGCGAATGCGCCTGCCGCCGGCGCGGCAACCGGCGCGCGTCAGCGAACGCTCTACACGGGCGACGTGATCGACGGCAAGAAGGTGATCAATGCGCTCGACGTCGACGACCTGCCGCGCGGCGCGAAGCACATGTTCTATTTTCAGGGCGTGCAGATGCCGACGGGGCTGACGGTCGCTGCCGCGTGCGTGATCGGGCTGTCTCGCGGTTACTGGCCGATCGCGTTCGCGCAGATCGCGACCGCAGTAGCGGGCTCGGTCATGGGCACCGCGCTGATGGGACTGTCACTTGGCATGACCGGCCGGAGAAACTTCGACCGGCAATACGGTCGCAACCAGGTGGCCAACCATGCCGGCAACATTGCGGCGGCCGCCTTGTCCGGCGCGATCGGCTGGTGGCTCGGTATCGTCTGGGTGTTTGCGCTTGGGGCGGCCTTCGGCCTCGCATGCATTGCATCCGTGTTGCTGATTCCTGCGCGCGCGGTGCATCGGCATTATGCTCGCGGCCTTGCGCATGAGGACGACACGGATCGATCGCAGGTGCGCGCGCACAGCATCCGAGCGTGGGAGCCGCGGGCGGCTGCCTGAGTCTCCTGCTGGGCGGATGGCTCGCGAGCCGCTTCGGGTACCCAACGGCGTTCGTCGCGCTCGGTAGCCTCGCGCTGATCTCGCTGGCCGTGTGGGTCACCCAGGGCGCGACGATCAGGCGAGCCTGCGATACGCGCCGCGACGAGTTGGAGAAAATGGCCGACATCGACGCGTCGGCGTTGTTTTCGTAGCGTGTCCGGCGGGGCGCGCGTTCAGCGAACGCAGACGCCGCATCGCCATGGTCCATCCATTTGAGGTAATATAATTCATCAAGTGGAGGGCTTATGAGTGACACGGTGAAAGTACGGGTTTTTCTAGGTTATGGCGGCAGTGCCCATGTCGATCCGGCTGCGTTTACCAGCATCTTCCGGGTGGATCCGACCTTCCGGATCGCTATCATCAAGTCAGGTGTAAAGCCCGAAACATTCGGTGTCATCGCGAGGCAGATGGACCGTAGCCGCGAGCAGCTCGGCAAGACGCTCGGGTTATCGGTGACGACCATCGACCGCAAGCAGAAGGCCGGCGAAAATCTGTCGTCAGAGCAGAGCGAGCGAGTCGTGGCGATGGCGAGACTCATTGGCCAGGTGCAGGCTATGGTCGAGGAGTCGGGCGATCCCGAGGGGTTCGACGCCGCGCACTGGCTGGGACGCTGGCTCGATGAGCCATTACCGGCGCTGGGCGGTCAGCGGCCGGCGGAATTCATGGACACCGCGGAAGGACGGGAACTGGTTTCGCGGCTTCTCGCCATGGCGCAAAGCGGAGCCTACGCTTGACGGGCGGCGCGACGCTGTGGCGTATTGGAACCGACACACCCGGCTATGCGGCCGACGACATGACAGGGGTGGGGGCGAAGATCACGGGCGGTCGATGGAACCGTCCGGGAACGCCTTTGCTTTATACGGCCGGCAGCATCGCGCTTGCCTGCCTCGAGACGCTGGTCCATCTGAAGTTCGGTGATCTGCCGTTGAACCGTTACCTGATCTCGATTGCCGTGCCGCCGGCTGTCTGGCGCAAAACGGTGTCGCTGGTGGACCCGAGCACACACGTGGGCTGGGACGCGTTGCCGGCGGGCATGGTCAGCCTCGATGTTGGGGAGCAGTGGGTTCGATCGAAGGCGAGCGCGCTGGCCGTCGTTCCGTCGGTGATCGTTCCCCGTGAACTGAACGTGCTGGTGAATCCCGGGCATCCAGACATCTCGAAGCTGAAAGTCACGAAGCACGAAAAGTGGTCATACGATCACCGGCTCATGAAAAGAGCCTGATCCGTCGATGTTTGACCCAGATCAAGCCGCCCGTCACGACGGGGCTCGTGATGTAAGCGCCTGACGCATTACGTTTCCGCGACCGCTCGCCGACGCATCACACGACCTGGTCGAGGGGGCCGACCGGCTTCGAATGCGGCGTGCTCAACGGCAAAGTTCAGCCGGGCTGCACGGTGGCGATCGTCGGCGCCGGACCGATCGGGCTCGCGGCGCTATTGACCGCGCAGTTCTACTCACCGGCGCAGATCATCATGATCGACCCCGATGCGAACCGGCTCGAGGTCGCGCAGCGCTTCGGCGCGACCGCGTGCATGGCGTCAAGTGCGATCTGCACCTGGACAAGCTGTGGGACCGCAACATCGCGATCACGACGCGTTTCGTCGATACCGTCAGTACACCGATGCTGATGAAGACGGTCAAGGCGGGCGGATCGATCCCACGTGTCTGATCACGCATCGATTCCGGCTCGACGATATCCTTTCGGCTTACGAAACATTTTCGAGCGCCGCGAGCACGCGCGCGTTGAAGGTGTTGATCGAGGCGTCATAAGCGTCGTAAGCGGTTCGCAGCGGAGGCATGGATCGGCCTCGTCGCGCGGATGCGGGTCTGAGCGTGAGCCGCGTCGGCAAGGCACAGCACGCGGGCGCTGCGCGACAGTCTGACCGGGCGCATTCGCGCGCTCGTCGAACGGGCCGTGCACGAACGTGCGGGCGCGGCGCAAGCAGCCGGGAGTTCTGCCGGGCGGAAAGCTCAGTGAGATAGAAAGCCGCACCGCTTCAGCTAGGCAAGTCGAAAATAGTGATCGGGATCGTGCTGGGACGTGCGCGCCACAAGTGGTATCCGTCCCGGGGACGTGGTGAAGTCAGGGGTTTTTTGGGATGGTGTCCTGTTGCACAATCGAGCCTCTTCAATTGACTGTGAGGCACGATGACTTCGCTTTTTCTCGATGCTGACCACAATGTCCGTGACGGGACACGCGGACATTTCTTCTCGCGGAGCGTTCGCAAGTCGCAATACCTTCACATCCAGTCTCCCTGGATGTTTGATGTGGTCCGGTGGCTTCATTTTGCAATGCCGGCCAGCGCGCCCCGCGAACGACGCGACGATCTCGAGGAAGGCATGAAGGAGGCCCTTGCAGCGTGGCTGCGGCACGCGCCATCCATGCTGCTGTGCCACCAGTCGCACGAACTGCGCGATATGCTTGGTCGAAGTGACATTCGCGTTCATATGTACAGGGTGAAAGACCATGAGGTTGCCAAAGCCCTGTACAACGGAGTGAAGGACGGTAGCCTGATCTTCGTCCCTGAGCGGGACGAGATGCGCAAGTGCGTGCAGGCGATACGGGAGCAGCGGGAAAAGGCTTCGCGGCCCACTACCGCGCGCGCGCAACAACCGGCCGACGCGGACATGGCAAGCTCGCGATATGGCAACAGCCCGCGCGTGCCGCAGAATCTCGGCAATGCAAAGCAGTTCGAATACAGGCCGGAGGCACTGAGCGATGACGTTGAACAGCTTGCGGACAGCACAGTCAAGGAAAATTACGCAGCCAAAATGCTTGGTTACGAGCGGAAGCTCTTTGGAAACATGATTCATACGATGAAGCGGGCGAATCAATTGCGCGGTGACGACAACGTAATCTGGCACGACGATGGAGGTGTTGAATTCAAGGGAGTAATCGTCGACAACATGCACTCCTACGCGCCTTAATGGAATTTCACAATGACGGTCAAACATCAACTCGCATACGCATCATTTACGATCTATCAGGAGGTTGAGCCGCCTGAATTCTGGACGAACTATTTTGGTGTCACCCCTGACATGCAGCGTGTAAAAGGGCAATTCCCTGCTACACCGTCGGGCCAGAAAAGCAAATTCGCAGCACGAATCAGCCTATGGAGTGTCGATAGCAAAGATGATGTCGACAGTGACGTTCTGACGCCACACCTTCGCTATCTAATCGAACGCTTGGCGCTACCCCGATCGGATTTACCGGAACTGCTCAGGCGCACCGGTGCGCAGATGCGTTTTTTTTGCTATTGGGATAACGAGAGCGGCGACCGTGTACCAGATATCCCGGAGGATATCCGCACGATGATGGAAGCCCTGGGCGGGACTATCGAGATTGACGAGTACCGCGATTAACGACGCGGGTGAAATACATTCGAAAACGCGCGAATGAACATAGCACCGCGAATGCGCGCAATCATTCCGCGAAACGCGTCACCACCGCGGCGCTGACCGTTTCCATTTCGGCGAGCGCGGGTTTCGCAGCGATCGGCAGCACGGTGCGTTCGATCTGTCCAGCAACTTCGTGAAGGGCCGGCGCCAACTCAGATGCTTGCGCGAGCCGCGCCCAGAAGCGGGCCGGTCGGCGCGTGCTTCGTCGACGAGTGCTTCGCAGTCGGCCATGCCGTCGATGGCAGTGTCTGCCAGAAGCAGCGGGGCGGCTGCGCGCATGACTCGTATAGGGCTCTGGATGTCACGCGCCGCGGACCTCTATACTGTGCGTCGTCAAACACGAGGCCTGCCGAAGTCGACATCGCTGGAACCCGCGCATCCATGGATACTGATTTGTCGTCGTCGCCCCGCTCACGGCTCGCGCGCGTTATCGAGGTGTTCATCGTATTTCTGAAACTCGGGCTGACCAGCTTCGGCGGCCCGATCGCTCACATCGGCTACTTCCGGCGCGAGTTCGTCGAGCGTCGGCACTGGCTCGACGACGAAGCCTTCACCGATCTGGTCGGCCTGTGCCAATTTCTGCCTGGACCCGCGAGCAGCCAGACGGGATTTTCGATCGGGCTGCTGCGGGCGGGGTGGGCCGGGGGCCTTGCCGCGTGGTGCGGCTTTACGCTGCCGTCGGTACTCGTGATGCTGGCCTTTGCCGCAATCGCCCCCGATCTGCGCGGAGCGCTCGGCACGGGCGTGATTCATGGCCTGAAACTCGTCGCGGTGGCCGTCGTGGCGCAGGCTGTCTGGGACATGGCGCGCCGTCTGTGTCCGGACCGCCGCCGCGCGGCGATCGCGCTCGCGTCGCTCGGATTGCTGAGTCTGCTGGCCACCGCCTACGCGCAACTGATCGCGATCGCCGCCGGCGCCGTGCTCGGTGTCGCGCTGTGCCGGACGACGCCAGCGCAAGCGCCACGCCCCGCTGCGCGACGGGCCGGCGACTTTCAGGTGTCGCGCACGGCCGGCACCGCCGCGCTGATGGTCTTTTGCACGCTGCTGTTTGCGTTGCCGCTGTGGGCGGCAAGCGGGGCCTCGCAAGGCATCCGCCTGTTCGATGCGTTCTATCGCTCCGGTGCGCTCGTGTTCGGAGGCGGGCATGTGGTGCTGCCGTTGTTGCAACGTGAAACCGTCGCGACAGGATGGGTCGCGCCCAACGACTTCCTCGCCGGCTATGGCGCGGCCCAGGCCGTGCCGGGACCGCTGTTTGCGTTCGCGGCGTTTCTCGGCTGGATGATGACGCTCCCGCCGAGACACTGGAGTGGCGCACTGCTGGCGATACTGGGCATTTTTCTGCCGGGTCTGCTGCTCGTCGTCGCCGCGTTGCCGTGGTGGCAAACGCTGCGCGCGCGTGCGGCGATGTCGGCGGCGCTTGCCGGCGTCAATGCGGCCGTGGTCGGCCTGTTGGCCGCCGCGCTTTATTCCCCGGTGTGGACGAGCGCGGTCTTGTCGCCGACGGATTTCGCCGTGGCGTGCATCGGCTTTTTGCTGTTGATGCGCTGGAAAGCGCCGCCGCTTGCGCTCGTCGTGCTGTGTGTCGCCGCCGGCGTGGCGCAAACGGTGCTGCACCACGTCTGACGCGCGAATTGCGCGCGCCCTTCAAAAGCACCGATGTGCATCGTCTGTCGATCGGCTGAGCGCGGGCCGGCCAATGAGCGGCTTACGCGTCGCCCGGTTTTCCGGGCAGCATGCGCTTGAGCACGTCATCGCCCAGCACATAGTGATGAAACAGCGCGGCGGCGGCATGTCCCGCCGCGATGACGATGATGGCCCAGCCGACGAAGTCATGAGCCTCGCCAATCGCATGATGGGTCGCCTTACTGGTCGGCGCGAACGGAGAGGGGATCTCCACGCCGAAAAAGCTCATCGATTCGTTGCCGGACCATCGCAGCGCGAAACCCAGTACCGCTTCACCGATCAGCAGCGCATACAGAAGATAGTGGACGCCTTTCGCGGCCAGCTCGATCCACCCCGCGCCAACAGCGGGACTTTGACGTCCGGGTACCAGACGCCACGCAATGCGCACGATCAACACCGCCGACAGCAATATTCCAAACGACATGTGGCCGACGATCATCAGGTGGCGCGTGGGCTTTGGCGCAAATCCCCAGGTGTGGGCCAGACCGAATTGTGCCAACACCAGAATCACCGTGATCCAATGCAGCAGGATCGAGAAAGAGTCGTATTGCGTGCGGTCATCGCCGGCGGCGATTCGCGTTGCCGTCGCGGTCGCGGATGAATGTTTGAGCTTGGTCATCGGGTCGATCGAACAGAATGAGCGCCAATGGAGCGTACCGGGATCTGGTGAACCATTGCCTAAGGGTAGGACAAGCCTGGCGCCATCGCCACGTTAAGTCTCACGATTGCGTGGCCCGGTATCCGCTAAGATCGTCGCGGGATCCACCGACCAGAAAGATTTCAAAACGAAACGCGCAATGGACCGTATCGACGCCATGAAGGTATTCGTCGCCACGCTCGACGAGGGAAGTCTCGCGGGTGCAGGCCGCCGGCTGGGCCGTTCACCGGCGGCGGTGAGCCGGGCCATCGCGTTTCTGGAGACGCACACCGGCACGCCGCTCCTGTACCGCACCACGCGCACGATCCGGCTAAGCGAGGCGGGCGAGCGCTACGCGCTGGCGTGCCGGCGCATCCTCGCGGATCTCGAGGAGGCGGATCTGCTCGCAGCCGACGAACGCTCCGCGCCGCGCGGCCTGCTCGGCGTGACGGCGGCGGTGGCGGTGGGCGAGCAGGTGCTGCGCCCGATCGTCGATTCGTTTCTCGATCGCCACCCTCAGGCGTCGATCCGCCTGCATCTGCTCGACCGGCCCGTCAGCCTGATCGACGAGGGCATCGACGTAGCGTTGCGCATCGCCCATCTGCAGGACTCGACGCTCGTCGCCGTTCCGGTGGGCGAGGTGAGGCGGGTGGTGGTCGCTTCGCCCGACTATCTCGCCACGCATCCGCCCATCGTGGCGCCCGCCGATCTCGCCAGCCATCCGATCATTTCGATGACGCATTTCGGGCTCGACTCGTGGAGCTTTCCGGCGGCGCGTCAAACGGCGCTGCCGCAGGTCGTGCGGTTCACGCCGCGCTTCATCGTCAATACGATCCGCGCGGCGCTGGCTTCCGCCGTGGCCGGGCATGGCGTCACGCGGCTTTTCTCTTATCACGTGGCCGAGCAGGTCAAGGCCGGTGCGCTGAAAATCGTGCTGCGCGACAGCGAGCATGCGCCGCTGCCCGTCAACCTGGTGATGCCGCACGGGCGCCTTTCAGTGCCGAAGGTGCGCAGTTTCGTCGATTTCGCCACGCCGCTGCTGCGCGACTATTTCGAGCGAACCCAGCACATCACCGACGCCGACTGACGCTGATTCGTCCGCCGCGCGGAAGAATGACTTACGCAGCGCGGCGATTCTCCCGGGCTGCGACTCGAGCTAGACTGGCTCCCATATTCATCAGGTGCTTAACAGCCTTGGTAGAGGGGAGTCATCATGCAGCAAGCCGTCTCGAATCCGACCGCTCCGGCCGGCTACAACGTCTGGCGGGGCACGCTCGCCGGGGCCAGCGCGAGTCTCATCGGCATCGGTCTCGCGCGTTTTGCCTATACGCCGCTGTTGCCGGCCATCATCGGCGCGCACTGGTTTCCCGCCACGAGCGCGGCTTATCTGGGCGCGGCGAACCTCGGTGGCTATCTGGCCGGCGCGCTGCTGGCGGGCGCGATGGTGCGCGTGGCGAAACCCGCCACCGTGATGCGCGCGATGATGCTGCTCGCGACCGTCGCCTT
Source organism: Paraburkholderia sp. WC7.3g (assembly GCF_050436345.1). NCBI lineage: Bacteria > Pseudomonadati > Pseudomonadota > Betaproteobacteria > Burkholderiales > Burkholderiaceae > Paraburkholderia > Paraburkholderia sp. WC7.3g. The sequence continues at coordinate 2,536,292 of NZ_JBNDMA010000002.1, read as the reverse complement.
CGTGGCCTGCGCGGCGCCCGTGTCGTTCCTGTGGTTTTTCGTCTGGCGCCTCGTCTCGGGGATCGCGGGCGGCGCGCTCATGGTGCTCGCCGCGCCCACCATCCTTGCGCACGTGCCGGCGGCGCGCCGGGGCTTCGCGAGCGGCGGCATCTTCACGGGCATCGGGCTCGGCATCGCGGCCTCGGGCACGATCGTGCCGATTCTGTTGCGTCAGGGGCTCGCCTGGACGTGGCTCGGGCTCGCGGCCGTTTCGCTCGCGCTGACCTTGGTGGCGTGGAACGGCTGGCCCGAGCACGCCGCGCCCGCGCATGCCGATGCGCGCTTGCGCTTCGAAACAGCGCCTGCCTATCCGCGCGCTGGCCTGCGCGCGCTGTATGCCGAATATGGCCTGAACGCCGTGGGGCTCGTCCCGCACATGCTCTTTCTCGTCGATTTCGTCGCGCGCGGGCTCGGTCGCGGCGTCGATGCGGGCGCCGAATTCTGGGTGCTGTACGGCCTGGGCGCGATCGTCGGACCGCTCGCGGCGGGCCATCTCGCCGATCGCGCGGGCTTCGGGCGCGCGCTGCGCGTCGCGTATCTGGCGCAGGTCGTTGCGGTCGCGATCCCGGCCGTGGGCTGGTTCGGGCCGGCGGGGCTGATGGTCTCGGCCTTGCTCGTGGGCGCATTCACGCCGGGCATCGTGCCGCTAGCGCTCGGCCGCGTGAACGAATTGCTTGCGCACCATCCGTCCGCCGTCAAGGATGCGTGGAGCCGCGCGACGACGAGCTTTGCCGTGATGCAGGCGATAGCGGCCTACGGTCTTTCGTTCGTGTTCTCGTCGAGCGGCGGCAATTATCAGATGCTTTTCGTGATCGGCGCAGTCGCGCTGTTGCTTGCGCTCGTCGTCGATCTTGTGTCCGCAAGCAGAGTGAAATGAGCGCCCGTGCGCCGCGCCAACTACACGGTGGTGGCCGCGCGGCTCGTGACCGCGATGATGGTGCTGCTCGCCAATATGTCGATCGAGCCGATCATCTCCGTGTAAATCGGCGGCCTTGGCGTCGGTGCGGCGCATGTTGCGCGCGTGGCGGGCGTGGTTATGGCATGCTCGGCGCTCGGGAGCATGCTGACGGCCGCGCGCCTCGGCGCCGCTTGCGGCGGCTTCGCGCGCTGGGCGCACCGGCGCGCTGGGGCCTGACACGCTGGCAAGCTGGCAAGCTGTCGGGCACATTGAACCTTTAACGCATCCGGTGGGGAAGGAAACATGAGCACTCAAGCGGACAATACTCAAGCGGACAATCGCGCGTTGCTGCGCGCGCTCGGCATCCGCAAGCCGATCATTCAGGCGCCCATGGCCGGCGTCACCACGCCGGCGCTGGCCGCCGCGGTGTCGAACGCGGGAGGTCTCGGCTCGCTCGGCGTTGCCGCGATGAGCGCGGAGAATGCGCGCCGCGCGATCCACCAGACGCGTGAACTGACAACGCGGCCGTTCAACGTCAACGTGTTCTGCCATCGCCCGGCCACGCCCGATGCCGCCATCGAACGTGCCTGGCTCGATTGGCTCGAACCGGTGTTCCGGCAATACGGCGCGGCGCCGCCGCAAGCGCTGTCCGAGATATACACGAGCTTCGTCGTCGATACGGCGATGCAGGCGATGCTGCTCGCGGAGAAGCCGGCCGTCGTGAGCTTCCATTTCGGCTTGCCGCCCGATGCGGTGATCGCGCAACTCAAGCACGCCGGCATCCGTTTGCTGGCGAGCGCGACCAATCTCGACGAAGCGACCGCGGCCGTCGAGGCGGGGGTCGATGCGATCGTCGCCCAAGGCATCGAAGCGGGCGGCCATCGCGGCGTGTTCGACACGACCGGGCGCGACGAGCGCCTCGGCACGTTCGCGCTGACGCGCCTGCTGGTGAGTGAGTTCGACGTGCCCGTGATCGCGGCGGGCGGCATCATGGACGGCGCGGGCATCGCGGCCGCGCTCGCGCTGGGCGCACAGGCGGCGCAATTGGGCACGGCGTTCGTCGCGTGTCCGGAAACCTCGATCGACGACGATTATCGCCGCGCGTTGCTCAGCGATGCGGCGCGCTCGACGACGTTGACCTCGGCCATTTCGGGGCGCCTCGCGCGCAGCATCGTCAATCGCTTCACCGCGCTCGGCGAAGACCCGCGGGCCCCGCGCACACCGTCCTATCCGATTGCCTATCACGCGGGCAAGGCGCTCAATGCGGCCGCCAAGGCCAAGGGGGAGTTCGGCTACGACGCGCAATGGGCGGGGCAGGCCGCGCCGCTTGCGCGTTCATTGCCCGCGGGGGAACTGATCGCGCAGCTGGAACGCGAGACGCGTGAAAGTATCGAGCGGCTGCAATCGGTGTGGAATTGAGCAGCCGAGCTCATGCAACGCAAATTCGACGATCTGCTGCTGGGCAGCATCGAGCTTTTCTGCCTCGCGGCGGAGCTCGGAAGCTTTACGCTGGCGGCCAATGCCGCGAGCGTCATGCCGGCGGCCGTGAGCCGCTCAGTGGCGCGGCTCGAGGAACGGCTCGGCGTGCGCCTGTTCGTGCGCACGACGCGGCGGGAAGTGGACGATGCGCTCGTCACCTACGATGCCGAACAACGTCGCCGCGATCGGCTGACCACTGCCGTCAGCATGAACGAGCGCGCTCTCGCGGTCGCGCGGGAACGCTACGAGGCGGGCGCTCTCGACTATCTCGACGTGCTGAACGTGCAGCGGCAATTGCTCGAAGCGCAGAGCAATCTGCAGAAGAGCAAAGGCGGCGGGGAGGGCAGTTCGAGAGCGAGTTCGGCGAGTTTCTGTCGGACGGACATGGTCGGCTCCTTTGAGCGCGATGTCGAGCGCGCGAAGCTGATCACGCGCTTAATGTGCGGATACCCGCACTGACGACGTTCTGCGTCGTGAGTGCGGGCGTTGACCGGGAGCGACATCGGCGCGCTTACTGACCTGCGCTCTGGCCACCGTCCACATGCAGGATCTCGCCGGTCACGAACGGTGCCGAGTCGAGATAGAGGATCGCATTGACGATGTCGCTCATCTCGCCCATGCGTCCGACCGGATGCAAGCCGGCGAGCGTCGCGTGCGATTCGACCGGATGCATCGGCGACTTGATCACCCCAGGCGACACCGCGTTGGCACGGATACCGGCGCGCGCGTATTCGATCGCGAGCGAGCGGGTCGCGGCATTCAGACCGCCCTTCGTGAGCGCCGCGAGCACCGACGGCACGTGGCTGCTCGCCTTTTCCGCGAGCGTCGTGGTCACGGTGACCACGTGGCCGCTGCCATGCTTCTGCATCGCCTGGATCGCGTACTGGGTGATGTGGAAGAAGCCGTTCAGGTTCACGTTCAGCAGCGCCGCGTAGTCTTCGGCGGTGTACTGCGTGAACGGCTTCGCGATGAAAATGCCCGCGTTGTTCACGAGCGTATCGACGCGTCCGAAGTGCTCGATGGCAGCGTCGACCACGCGGCGTGCGGTGGCGGCCTCGCCGATGTCGCCGGCCACGGCGACATGGTCGGCCTCAACCGTCGGTGCGATGGAACGAGCGGTGGCGACGACGCGATGACCCTGCGCGCGGAACGCTTTGGCGGTTTCAGCGCCGATGCCTTGCGAAGCGCCGGTGACGATGACGACCTTTGAAGTGCTCATGGTTTGCCTCACGGTATGATGGACTCGGCCTGCTGGCCGTTCGAACCGATGGATCCGATGCAGGCCACTGTAGGCGCATCCGCCTCGGCTTCGAACACACACCGTGGACAAAGAGTCTTGCGTCACGAGAACAAATCACGGCGCCGGCGACGCCGGCGGCTAGAACCACAGCCAGCGCCAGATACCCGCGGGCCAACCGGCGAGCGGGATATGCGCCCAGGTCGCCACGAGCCAGAAAACGAGGCCGCCCGCCAGCGCGTGCATGCCGAACCCGCCGAGCCGCGCGCGGCCGGCGGCGATTGCCGCGAACGGCAGATAGCTGGTCTTCGATTCCCATACGGGCCACAGATCCGGTTGCAGCCGGCGTTTCTTGCGGTCCTGTAACGCGGCACCGACCAGTGCGAGGATGATGATCGCCGCGGCAAGGACGATGTTCCGGGTGACCGGGAACACAGCGACATGGCACAGTCCCCAAAGCGCGAACGACCACATCATCGGGTGACGAGTGACCGCGTACACGCCGCGCGCCGCGTCGGGAAACGCGGCGCCCCGGCCAACGGTGGGCAAGGCGGGGTTGCGGATCAGCGAGCCCATCAGCAGGATCGACGCGATCAGCATCAGCACGGTCACGACCGCCCACAGCGCGTCGCCTGCCGGCCATAGCGGTGCGGAGACGGGCGTCCTGTCGTAAGCCATGACCATCCAGCCGAACGTGAGTATCGCAATCAGCGAATAGACGCCCATCGCGCCCCGTTCGCCGATCGCATGGACCATACCGGCCCGCAACGGATGGGACAGCAGAAAGTGACTGCCGACAAAAGCGAATGCCGCCACGACAAGTATGTCGATGCTTCCCATTGGCCCGGCTCCTCAAGTCAGATGATCGGTCGACCGTGTGCAATGGAGAATACTACGTCGGGTGGGGCGACGAAATGATCACGCCGGATCGCGCAAGTCGAAACAACTGCGTCGAGTCCGCGATCCGGTCAACGGCTTCCCGTCAGCGTCGCATCGCGGTGGCGGCGGCGTCCATCGCTGATGCCGCTTTTATTCTATCGACCGGTGTTGCGCTTTGGTGTACTGGCGGTAGTCCGCGATTATTGACGCGGGGGAGCCGCTGACATCATGAAACCTGTCGAAGAACCGTTTGGCATGGCGCTCGCAGTAGCGCTGGAGTCGCAACGAGGGCGCGGCTGGAGCGTATTCATCGAAGCGCTGGCCGTGCCGGCAAGGGTCGGCATTCATCCACACGAACACGGTGCGCCACAGGCAATCGTGATCGACGCGCGGCTCGGCTACGGTGCTGCGCCGAGCGAAGCGAACGGATGGATCGACTACGACGGGTATTGCACGCGCATCGCAGACTTTCTCGCCCATAAACCGCATACGCGCCTGCTTGAAACGCTGGTCGCGGACATTGCGGAACTCTCGTTTCGGCAATGGCCCGCCCTTGAGACGCTGACGCTTAGCGCACACAAGCCGAAAATCCGGCCCGGCACGCGTTGCGTAGGTGTCACGCTCGATTGGACGCGCGCGGACTATCTGCTGTGGCGCGGCGCCGCGCAACGCTGAATGTGCGCGAGTCGGACCGGCGCGTGGACGGTCTCGGCCGTCCATTTTTTGGGCGCGCATTGGCGTTGCCAGTTTGTTAGCGCAGCAAACGCCGGCAAACCGACGGATCGAGAGACTCAAACTATTAACACGACATTATAGTACTAATGTCGTGTTTGAGGCGGTCGTATGTAGCACATATAGCGTTTTACGTTGTATTATCAACACATCACCACGCATGCAGCCGCGCCCGCCATGACCCTCGAATCCGACATCGAAATCGCCCGCCAAAACGCATCGGACACGCAATCGCTCTATCGCGAGGTTTGCGCGCTGCTGTTTTTCCGCTACGGCGAAACCCCGACCGCGAACCGCCTGTATCAATTGGTGCGCAAAGGCAGCATGAGCGCGCCGGCCAAAGCGTTGCGCGATTTCTGGACCGACGTGCGGGACAAAACGCGTATCGACGTCGGCCGCCCGGATTTGCCGCAGGAGGTCGCAGCGGCCGCCGGCGAGTTCGCGGCGCAAATGTGGCGTCTGTCGAGCGACGCCGCGACCGCCGCGCTCGACGTATTCAGACACGACGCCGACGCGCAAATCGCCGCGGCGCGAGAACAGGCAGCGCAAAGCGACATGCAGCGCCAGCAGGCCGTTGCCCACGCCGAACAGGCGGCCAGCGATGCCGCAACCGCGCGTGCACGGATGGCTGGGCTCGAGGCGCGCATCGTCGAGTTGCAGACCGCCAACGACATGTTGACGGCTCAATTGGCCGCATCGAAGGAAGAAATCGCGGCCGCAGGCGCCGCGCTCGCCGATGCCCGGCGCGATTTCGCCGACGAACTCGCGAAGCTGCGCCGCTCGCACGAGCAAAACGAGCAGCGGCTCGCCGCGGCGGAAATGCGCGCCTTGCTCGAAATCGACAGTGAGCGGGCCGCGGCACAGCGTCTGCGCAAGGAGCTTCAGGCAAGTCAGGAGCGGGCGGCGGCGCTCGAAGCCAAATCGCGGACCGAGCGCGACGCGTTGCGCGACGAATTGGCCGCATCGAAATCGGAACTGGCCGCCTGCGCTGCACAGCATGCCGCGACTCGAACGCAGCTCGCGCAAAAGGATGCGGCGCTGGCCGAACGCGTGGCGGCGTCCGACCTGTTGCGCCAGCGTATCGACACGCTGTCACGGCAGCTGGAGGCGGCGCGAACAGAAAAAGCATCCGCGCGCCCTGCCCGCCGCGCCCGCGAAAAATCGTCCGCGCAAGCCCGCGCGACGGCGGGTTTCTCAGGCGCACCGTTCATCAAACGTTCGTCCAACACAAAATCACGCGAAGATTGAGGCACGCGACGTCCTGGCGTGCCACGACACGAATCGCAAAGTGGTTACCTTAAACTCCACGAAACCGGTTCTCCACCAAGCCAGTCGAGCGACTAACCTGATCTCATGTCAAACCCACCGCGAGGACGGATAACATGAAGATCATGCACGTCGACGCCAGCGCAAAGCGCGAGCGATCCAATTCCCGCGCACTCGCCCGCTATTTTCTTGAGCGTCTGCGCGAAGAACGCGTCGACTTCGAGCTCGACTATCTGGACGTGACACTCGACACGCCTGCGCACGTCACCAAGCCGTTGGCGATCGCGACCTTCCGCGTTCAGATAAGTCACGCCGGTCCGCGTAACGCGTGCGCGTGGAGAGTTGGCCGCGCAGTGGGCAAAAGGCGCACGCGCGGCGAACCGCGAAGCCGAGGTGCTGTGTCAGGCTGACGAGGAGTGACGCCATGAGCACGATCCGCACACTGTTCGCGTCGGCGTTGCTGGCCGGCGCCGCGATCGCGGGCACGTTGGAGCCCGCCGATGCCGCCGACACCGGCGAGGCGAGCTATGTGCTGTCGGGCGCGATCCGCAGCCGTGTCGATAACGGCGCCGAGCGCATCTACCATGCGGGCGAATCGTGGACCGAGAAGCCCGGCGCGCATCACAGGGTCAGCGAGAACGCGAGCACGACCGAGCCGGCAAAACTGCTCGCGATTTTCGTCGCGGATACGAACGACCCACAGCTCGTGACGTTCGATAAAAAGTAATCGTGATGGAACGGCGGCACTCGCCGCCCGCCCGCATCGATGCAACTGCAACGATCCGCGCGAACGCTGCATCAGAACCGCGGATGACACTCGAAACTGACCGACGACTCGTGCTCGGTCATCACGCTGACGCCGCTGACGGTTTCCGTACTCACGCTGCTGCGCATGCCGCGGCGCTCGCAGTAGTCGCGTGCTTCGTTCATCGCGAGTTCGTGCGCGCGCGCCCACGCCATGCGTCCGCCGGTCGCGCTGGCGGCCACCGTGTAGGTGCCGGGCTTGCCGCTCGCGACCACGTCCGTGCTCGACGCGCATCCGACCACACTCGCGCACGCAAGCGCCACCGCGGCCACCGCGCGCATGCGCGCGAGCAGCGCCGCCCTCTTCCTTTCTGTGCTTTCTGCCTGCGCAACGCACGCAGCTTCAAGTAGCCGCGCCGTTTTGCGCGCCTCGGCAACACTGTCCAAACCTTGACTCGACATCGTGGAACACCTGCATTTTTAACCGGATAGTCAGGCAGTAATTATCCGGAATCGTTCGCGCAAGATCAGCCGATACAACCGAAAACACTGTTGCGTGCCTCTTAACAATGGATGGCAGCGCGACGCCCTGCCAACGTCGGCGATGAGCGGACCATATGGTTCATAAAGGGACTTCCCGAATCGCTTTTCAGCGCCTAGTCTGTAACGATGCCTTTTGCGCTCACAGGCATAGCGAACCGCAAGCAGCCCCCACAACATAGCGGCATACACCGGTCGCCGAACCGGAGGAGACGTATATATGGATCTCGAAGTACGCACCATGCGCCGCGTCACGGTCCGGCTCGTGCCGTTCCTGATGCTGTGCTATTTCATCGCCTATCTCGATCGCGTGAACGTCGGCTTCGCGGCCCTGCAGATGAACCAGGCGCTCGATCTGTCCGCGAGCGCGTTCGGCTTCGGCGCGGGCGTGTTCTTCCTCGCGTACTTCTTTTTCGAAGTGCCGTCGAACCTGCTGCTGGAACGATTCGGCGCGCGCCGCTGGATCGCGCGGATCATGTTCACGTGGGGCATTCTCGCGGGCGCGATGGCGTTCATCCCGGACATCGCGCGCTTCACCGGGCTCTCGTCCGCGCACGTATTTTTCGGCCTGCGCATTCTGCTTGGCGTCGCCGAGGCCGGCTTTTTCCCCGGCATCATCTTTCTGCTGACCTTGTGGTTTCCGGCCGCGTATCGCGGACGCGTGGTCGGCTACTTCATGGCGGCGATTCCTCTGTCGACGGTGATCGGCGGACCGATCTCCGGCGCGCTGCTGTCGCTCGATGGCCGCGGCGGACTCGGCGGCTGGCAGTGGCTGTATCTGATCGAGGCGCTGCCAGCGGTACTGCTGTCGCTCGCGGTGCTGTTGTATCTGACCGACAAGCCCGCCGACGCCAGCTGGCTCAGCACCGACGAGCGCGACTGGCTGATCGCGCGCCAGAAGCAGGAGCGTGAGCATCGCGAGGCGGTGCGCCACTTCAGCGTGAAGGAGGCGCTGATCAATCCGCGCGTGCTCGCGATCGCGCTGATCTATTTCGGGGCGAACGCAACCAACTATGGCCTGAGCTTCTTCTTGCCGCAGATCGTGAAAGCGTTCGGCCTCACCAATCTGCAGACCGGTTTCGTGACGTCGCTGCCGTACGTGGTCGGCCTCGTCAGCATGATTGTGTGGGGACGGCATTCGGATCGCCATCTGGAACGCCGCTGGCACGTCGCGATTGCGCTGTTCATCGCGGCGGCGGGCATCGCGGCCGCGGCCGGGCTCGATGATCCGGTGCAGAAGATGATCGCGCTATCGATTGCCGGCTTCGGCATCTTCGGTTGCCTGCCGGTGATCTGGACCCTGCCGGCCGCGTTCCTGTCGGGCGCGGCGGCCGCGGGCGGCATCGCCGCGATCAATTCGCTCGGCAATCTGGCGGGCTTCTTCGGGCCGTTCGCGATGGGCTGGATCAAGGACAGCACCGGCGGCTTCGGCGCCGGGCTGCTATGCCTCTCGGGCGCGGGGCTCATCGGGATGGCGGCGGTGTTGCTGCTGCATCACGACACGTCGCTCGAGACGGTGCATGGCAATCCGCATCAGCGCCCAACGGGTGAAGCGGGCATCGCGAAGTCTTAGCGCTTTCGGCTCATCCTCGTTCAAGATGCACCCGGGCAACGCGCCCGGGTCGCGTTCAGTTCGCCCCGCTCCCGTTATTCGACTCTTCGCCGCCCGCAGCGCCAGCATCGGGCGGCACGACGTCGTCTGGCGTCGGAGTCGGCGCGAGCGCTGCCGCACCGCCGCCATGCGTTTCACCGTCGACGGCATGACCGGGCGCCGGCGTGGGAGCCGATTCCGACCCGGGCGCCGGCAGCAACGGCGGTAACGCGCGTGCTTCGCCCTGCACCACTGACGCGCCCGCTGCCTCCGGCACCGCCGCCGGTGCGGCCACGGCAGACGTCGCCGGCTGTGTCGACGCCACCGGCGCGCGCCGCGCCGGAGCACGCGCGACGACCTGCCTGTCCGGCTGCGCCGGCGCGCGCGTGAACAGGTGCTCGATCCAGTCGCGCAAGCGTTCCGCGCGCTGCGCGAACCAGCCCGGCTGCTGGGCGGTGTCGAACTTCACGTGGCTGTCGACGAGCCGCGAGCGCTGGGCGCGCTGGAAGAAGTCGCCGACGATCGGCAGCGCGCTATGCGCCCCCTGCCCCCAGTAGTCGCTGCGCAGTGTCACGCGGCTGTCGTTGAAGCCGACCCAGGCCCCCGCCACCAGTTGCGGCTGCATCAGGATGAACCAGCCATCCGCGTTGCCCTGGGTCGTGCCGGTCTTGCCCGCGACATCGCCGCGCACGCCGAAGCGCGTGCGGATGCTCGCGCCGGTGCCGCGGCTGACCACGTCGCGCATCACGTCGACGAGCGTGCGCGCCGTGTCGGCGGGCAGTTCGCGTTTCGGCGCGGCCGGCTTGAATTCGGCGAGCACGTTGCCGTTGCGGTCCTCGATGCGCGTGACCATCAGCGGCTCGACGTAGCTGCCGAGGTTAGCGATGGTGCCGTATGCCGACACCATTTCCTTCAGCGTCACCGGGCTCGTGCCGAGCGCGAGCGACGGCACCGGGTCGAGCTGGCTGTCGCGCACACCCATCGCGCGGGCGAGCTTCGCGACCTTGTTCGGACCGACCGACTCCATCACCTGCGCGGTAATGCGGTTGCGCGAATAGGCGAGCGCGTCGCGCAGGCTGATCATGCGACCGCTCGGCTCGTCCTCGTCGTTCGGCTTCCAGATTTCGCCGCCGGCCAGTTCGATCTGGACCGGATTGTCGGGCAATGTGTCGTCCGGCTTCGCACCGGCCTCGAAGGCCGCCGCGTAGACGAACGGCTTGAAGGTCGAACCCGGCTGACGCCGCGCCTGCTGCACATGATCGAACGGATCAACGCCAAAGTCGCGGCTGCCGACCCACGCCTTGATTTCGCCGGTGCGCGGGTCCATCGCGAGGAAGTCGGCCTGCACGCGCGTCTTCGTATCGCAGACGCTCTGCACGAGCTTGCGGTCGGCGAGCAGGCGTTGCAGCGCGTCGTCGTCGGCGAGGCCCGTGTCTTTCGCCGCGCGGAACTCAGGCGTTTCGCGCAGGAACGTGCGCAGCAGGTCCTTGTCCGCCGGGCAGCCCGCGCGCGTGCCCCACGCCGAATTCGCGATGTTCTGCAACTGGTTGCCCTGCAGCGTGACCGCCTGGGTCGCCATCGTTTGCAGACGCGAGTCGATCGTCGTGCGCACGACGAGCCCATCGGAATAGATGTTGTAGTCGTTGCGATCGGCCCACGCGACGAGCCATTTGCGCAGCTGCTGCGTGAAATGCGGCGCGGGTCCGGGCGGCTCGATCTGACGCTCGAAGTCGAGGCGCAACGGCTTGCGCGAGAGTGTGTCGTACTGGGCGGGCGTCAGCTTGCCGTACTTGACCATCTGCGCGAGCACCGTATTGCGCCGCTGCAATGCGCGCTCGGGATTCAGCACCGGGTTGTAGTACGCGTTGCCCTTCAGCATGCCGGTCAGCGTCGCCGCTTCGAGCACATTCAGGTCGGATGCGGACTTGTCGAAATAGGTACGCGCGGCCATCTCGATGCCGTACGCGTTGTACAGGAACGGCACCGTATTCAGGTAGGTTTCGAGGATCTCGTCCTTCGTGTAGAACGCCTCGATCTTTAGCGCGGTGATCGCTTCCTTCAGCTTGCGCGTCAACGTCGGCGCGCGGCCGATTTCGTCGGGATACAGATTGCGCGCGAGTTGCTGCGTGATCGTCGAGCCGCCCTGGCGGTCGCCGGAGAACGTGTGCAGCGCGGCCGATGCGGTGCGCCGCCAGTCGAGTCCGAAATGCTGATAGAAGCGGTGATCCTCGGTCGCGATCAGCGCGTTCACGACGTTCGGCGAGATGTCCGCGAGCTTGACCCACTCGCGGTTCGACGGCTTGAACTCGGCGAGCAGCTTGCCGTCCGCCGACAGGATCTGCGCGGGCTGCTCGATCTTCGCCTTGCGGATGTCGACGATGCTCGGCGTGAACGGAATCAGCAGCAGCACGTACAGCACGAATAGCACCGGCAGCGCGGCAAGCCCCGCCGCGAACGTGCGGCGGGTCGGATGGCGGAGATGCCACGCGGCCTTCGCGAACAGCGGATTCGCGAGGGTCAGCCCTTTGTCGAGGGCCGCCAGAAAGGAAGAAAAGAGGCGCTTCACGTGCTGTCGTCGGCTGGGAAAGGCGCAATCGTACCAAGACGTGGGCGGCGCGCCGATTTTTGCATCGTTCGCGGGATGGAGTGCGGCTCCAGCGGGGCCACTATAATGTCGCCAATTCCGACAAGAGGTGCTTCATGATCATCAAACCGCGTGTGCGTGGCTTCATCTGTGTATCGACCCATCCGACCGGCTGCGAAGCCAACGTCAAGGAACAGATCGAGTATGTGAAGGCACGCGGCCCCATCGCCAATGGCCCGAAAAAGGTGCTCGTGATCGGCGCGTCGACCGGTTACGGCCTCGCTGCCCGCATCAGCGCCGCGTTCGGCTCGGGCGCGTCGACGCTCGGCGTGTTCTTCGAGCGCGCCGGCAGCGAAACCAAATCGGGCACGGCCGGCTGGTACAACACCGCGGCGTTGGAAAAATTCGCCACCGCCGAAGGCCTGTATGCGACCAGCATCAACGGCGATGCGTTTTCCGACGAAGTGAAAGCGCGCACGATCGAAGTCATCAAGCGCGATCTCGGCCAGGTCGATCTGGTCGTCTATAGCCTCGCGGCGCCGAAGCGCCAGCACCCGAAGACCGGTGAAGTGTTCAGCTCGGTGCTCAAGCCGATCGGCAAGGCGGTCAATCTGCGCGGCATCGACACCGACAAGGAAGTGATCAAGGAAACCGTGCTCGAACCGGCGACGCCGGAAGAAATCGCGCACACGGTCGCGGTCATGGGCGGCGAGGACTGGCAGATGTGGATGGACGCGCTCGGCGAAGCCGGCGTGCTCGCCGACGGCGCGAAGACCACCGCGTTCACCTATCTCGGCGAGAAGATCACGCACGACATCTACTGGAACGGCTCGATCGGCGCGGCCAAGAAAGATCTCGATCAAAAAGTGCTCGGCATCCGCTCAAAGCTCGCGGCCAAGGGCGGCGATGCGCGCGTCGCGGTGCTGAAGGCGGTCGTCACGCAGGCGAGTTCGGCGATTCCGATGATGCCGCTTTATCTGTCGCTGCTCTTCAAGGTGATGAAGGAAAAAGGCACGCACGAAGGCTGCATCGAGCAGGTCTACGGCCTATACAAGGACAGCCTCTATGGCAGCCAGCCGCATCTGGACGACGAAGGCCGCCTGCGCGCGGACTACAAGGAACTCGATCCGCAGGTGCAAGGCCGCGTGCAGCAGTTGTGGAACCTGGTGAGCAACGACAACCTCTACGAACTCACCGATTTCGCCGGCTACAAGACCGATTTCCTGCGTCTGTTCGGCTTTGAAATGAAAGGCGTCGATTACGAGGCGGACGTCAACCCGGACGTGCGGATTCCGAATCTCGTGCAGGTTTGATTTGCGTCAGCACGGATACGCACCCTGCAACGCGCGCAGGATCGCGAGCCCGATCGGGAAATCGTCGGAAACGCCCGGATGGTTCGCGAAGAACGCATCGAGCAACGGATAAACCGTCTGGTTGCCGATCGCGAGCGTTTGCGGCGGACAGAACAGCGGCGGCCGCTTCTTCGAGATCAGATCACCGTTCGCCCAGCCGAACGCGTTGATCGTGCCGGTGATGTACGCCGCGTAGATCGAGCTGTTGTCGGCGTGCGCCCATTGCTTGTATTGGGCGGCCGTCATCTCGGCGCTCGCGTTCAGGGTGAAGCATGCCGTCAGCAAAGCCAGCGCGAATTTCGTTACCCGCATCGTTGGACCTTCAATATCGCTAAATGGCCGCCATTGTAGGCGACGCGGAGTGCTCCGCGCACAAGCGGTTGAGCGCGGAAATTCACAAGCCGCGCGTAAGCATTGAAGGCGGTTGTCTGTCAGCCGCGGCGGGTTGCCCGAACGCGCGCGAATCCACGCTCACGGCGTGCCGTTACGGCAATACCTGCGATACCCGTCGCGCTCGGCGAGGCGCGCCATACACGCGGCCAGCGCCGGAAAATCGTCGTGCTGCTGCGGCGTTTCGAGCCAGCGGTTGGCGGACAGCGCGATCGGAATATCGGCGAGCGAGAACACCTCGCCCGCGATATACGCGCCGGTGCGCCCGAGCTGCTGCTCGACGATCGCCATATGCTTCGACCAGTTCGCGCACGACGCCGCGATCTGCCGCGGATCCTGATGCTCGGGCGAGCGCCGCACCAGCGCGAGAAACGCGTAGCTCCACGAGCGGTTCAATTCACTCGCCTGCCAGTCGATCCATTGGTCGCAGCGCGCGCGCTCGACCGGATCGGCCGGATATAGCGCGTCACCGCGATAACGGTTGGCGAGGTATCGAATGATCGAGTTCGATTCCCACAGCACGAAGTCGCCATCGCGAATCACAGGGACCATCGCGTTCGGGTTCAGCGCGCGGAATTCGGCGGCCTCGGTCGAGCGAAAGCCCGAGCCCCAATCTTCCTGTTCGAACCAAAGCCCAAGTTCCGCGCAGGTCCACAGCACCTTGCGCACGTCGATCGAAGTGGTCTTGCCGAGTATCTGTAGCATCAGTGGTGGTGTGGTGTGTCGTGCGGGTTGAGCGGGTTGAAGGAATGAAACGCGGAAGCTGGCCAGTTTGCATCAAGCAATCGGAATCGTAAATTCGTTTTATTCTGGCAGCCAGCGACCGAGAATCGCCGCACTGAGCCCCGAAGGAGCAACCAATGAGCGCGACCCCCACCCCCGCCCACGACGATTGGCACGCGAAGCAGTACGCGATGTTCGAAAACGAGCGCACCCGCCCGGTCCGCGATCTGCTTGCGGCGGTGCCGTTGGACGGCGCGCGGCTCGCAGTCGACATCGGCTGCGGGCCGGGCAATTCGACCGAGGTGCTGGCCGGACGTGTGCCGGGTGCGTCGGTCAGCGGCATCGACAGCTCCGCCGACATGATCGCGGCGGCCCGTCAGCGTCTGCCGCAACTGCGCTTCGACGTCAGCGACGTTTCGACGTGGGACGCGCGCGGCCCCTACGACGTGATCCTCGCGAACGCGGTGCTGCAATGGGTGCCGGACCACGAGCGGCTGTTCCCCGCGCTGGTGGCGAAACTTGCCGCGGGCGGCAGCCTCGCCGTGCAAATGCCCGTCAATCTCGACGAACCGGCGCACCGGCTGCTGCGCGAAATCGCCGTCGACGGACCTTGGGCCGCCAGGCTGAAGGGTGTCGAGCGCACCATCCGCCACGACGCGAACTGGTATTACGCGCTGCTCAAGCCGCTGTGCGCGCGCGTCGACGTGTGGCGCACGGTCTACCACCACCCGCTCGCGGGCGCCGACGCGGTGGTCGAATGGTTCAAGGGCAGCGCGCTGCGGCCGTTTCTCGCCGCGCTCGACGACGCCGAACGCAGCGCTTTTCTGCAGCGCTATCGCGACGAAATCGCCAAAGCCTACCCGGCGCTCGCCGACGGCACGGTGCTGCTGCCGTTTCCGCGACTTTTCATCGTCGCGACGCGCGGCGAACACTGAAGCCGCGCCGGGAATCGCTGTGAGCCGCTAAATGCCGGCGCGGCGGCTCCGGCGGGCCATTCGCGGGTCGATCGGGTCGCCCGCGCACCTTGCTGACGGGCCGCCCGAAACCCCACCTGTGGCGGCGCCGCACGCTAGGGTTGGTCGGGAATTGCCGCCCGGGAATTGCGCATGCTAATGTTCATAAAAGCGGAGGACGGCGCCCGCCGGCCTCACCGGGAAGCCATTTACTGCAGCGAGCGTCGCCATGAGTGATGTACGCCAACACCTGAGTCCCCGTGACCGCCTGGAGCTGTTGTGCTGGCTCACATGCGGAAGCCTCGGCGCTTATTATCTGAACGAAGACTGGCCCGACGCGGCGTTTCACGTGCAGTCCGCGCACAAGTGGCTCGACCGCCGCGCGCGCGAAGCCGACTGGCTCTGCATCGCGAAACTGTCGGCCACCGCGGTCGAAATCGCGCGGCGCCACGCGTACTTCGTCGACACCGACTGGGCGCGCGACGCGGTCGAGGAAATTCTCGATACCGACGAACTCGACCCGCAAGCGCGGCTCGTCCGGCAGGTGCTGGCCGACTGCCAGAGCGCGCTGGCCGACAAGCGGATCGCCGATTAGCCGCGGCCTGGTTTTTTCTGTTTTGCAGCGCTTTAGGGGCCAATTGTTGGCCCCTTTTTCGTCGTTTCGCGTTTCCGTGCGCGGGGCGCCGCTTGCAGTCGGTAAAAAATGCGGCACTTGCCGTCGCGGCTTGACGCGGCTCACCGCCAGGCGAACCGTCAGCGTGCGGGCCCGGTTGGCGCGCTCACCGCGAACACTGCGTTCCTCATTCCTCGACCATCGTCTTCAGCTTCAGCAGCGCCTGATCCCACTGCCACGAAATCGCGTCGAGCGCGCGGCGCGCCGCGTCCAGATGCGTGGGCTCGAATGCCCACAGGCGCTCGCGTCCGACCTTCACGTCATGCACGAGGCCCGCGTCGGCAAGCACCTGCAAATGCTGCGTGACCGACTGCCGCGTGATGTCGGTGCCGGCCGTCAGTTGGGCGATCGACATCGCGCTGCCCGCGCACAACGCCGCGACGAGACGCAGGCGCGTCTCGTCACCGAGCGCCGCGAACACCGCAGCCGAACTGCGCAGTGTCGCCGCCTTGAAACCCACCTTCGCGCAGGCGGCCTTAGCTCGCGCCGACATATCGTTCGATGTTGCCCATCTGCTGCGCCCAGCCGCCCTCGTTCAGCCGGAACGCCTGCTCGCGGCGCCCGACCGGTAACTGGTCGAAGCCCGATTCGACGACGCGCAGCAGCGTGCCGGACTCGACCTCGCTCAGATCGAACGCGACGAGCGTGGTCGGCTCCGGCGTGTAGTCGATCGTGATATCGATCGCGGCCGGATGCCAGCGCCACGACAGATGATGCTCAGGCTCGACACGCTCGACCAGCACTTCCATCACCAGATGCTCGTAACCCGGATAGGTGATGTGCCCCTGTGCGGATTGTCCCGCGACGAACTGCTGGCCGGTCAGGTTCACGCCGAACCATTTGCCGAATTCCTCGGCGTTGGACAGCGCGCGCCATACGCGCGAGCGCGGCGCCTTCAACAGAATCTGCTTTTCGATGCGATCAGTCGATGAGTTCATATGCAGCCTCCTGCCTGCATATTAGAAACATCGTCGCCGATATGCAAGCATGCGACCGCGCTTTGTGTCAGAGCATCCCGCGTGCGTCGCCGGCACGGCCGAACGCCGCACGCCGGGCCTTACTCCGTCGCATGCGCGTGCATGACGCCGGTTTGCACCGACCACGCCATCCACGGCCGGCGCAGCGCGACGATCGCAACGAATGCGCAAGCCGACAGCGTGCCGAACGTCGCAAAGCCCATCTGATAGCTGCCGGTGCTCTCTTTCGCGATGCCCATCACGACCGGCAGATAGAAGCCGCCGATGCCGCCCGCCGCGCCGACGATGCCGGACATCAGACCGGTGCGACCGGCCCAGCGATGCGGCACCAGCTGGAACGTCGCGCCGTTGCCGAGTCCGAACGCGACATACAGGCACAGCAGCAACGCGATGCCGCCTGTGAGCGACGGCATCGCCACGGCGAACAGGAAGTCGCCAACGGCGATGATCGCGAGCAGCACGGTCAGCGCGCGCACACCCGACACCCGGTCGGCAATCAGGCCGCCGAGCGGGCGCACCATCGCGCCGGTCGCCGCGAGCAGCGCCATGAACAGACCCGCGTCGATTTTGGACAGTTGATACAGGTTGGTCAGCAGCAGCGACACATACGAGGACATGCCGACGAAACCGCCGAACGTGATGCTATAGACCAGCATGATGACCCACGTATCGCGCTCGGCTAGCACCGAGCGATAACGTTGCGGCAGCACCGCGATCGCGAGCAGCGCGCCGACCACCGGCAACAGCAGCACGCCGGTCTTGCCCGCGCCGAACAGCCCCGCTTCGACGAGCAGCACGAGCACGATCAAACCGACGAGCGTCGTCGCAAAGCTGCCGAACGCGCGCAGCACGCTGCCGGTTTTGATGCCCGCGTCGTTGGCCCAGAAGTACAGCGTGATCGCGGCGATCGCAAGCAGCGGCAACGCGCCGCCTGCCGCCAGTTGCCAGCCGTAACGCGTCGCCAGTTGCGGGAACAGAAAGCCGTCGAGCACCGCGCCGATGTTGCCGGCCGCGGCTAGCCCCAGCACGAGGCCCTGCACTTTCGGCGGATAGTTGCTGCCGGCCATCGGCAGCGCGACGGCGAAGCTGGCGCCGCCGACGCCGAGGAACACGCCGAGCACCAGCAGCATTTCGTACGACGGCACCGCTTGCAGCAGCGGCAGCACGATCGTCGGCACCGCCGACAGCAATACACCCATCAACGCAATGCGTTTGCCATGCGCGGACTGATACAGATTGCCGAGCGTCACGCGCAGAATCGCCGCGGACAACACCGGCACCGCGACGAGCAGACCCTGCTGCGCGGGCGTCATCGCGATGCTCTTGCTGATGAACGGCGCGAGCGGTCCGTACAGCACCCAAACGGTGAAGCCCGTGTCGAAATACAGAAAGCAGGCGACGAGTGCGCGCCAATCACCGCTTCGCAGAGAGTGCATCACGTTTTTCATCAGAGATCCTCAGTAAATAAAATGCCTGGTAGTCCGGTTGCTGCGTTACTTATCTTTTGCACCGGCATGTCGTCCGGAGTTTTCACCGGGACTAGACATGCAAGCGTCATGCCATCGTGCTGTCTGTTACGAGGCTTTTTTAAAGGCATCTTCTGAAACGCATCGGCGACTCAATACACGTCGCGTGCATAGCGCTTTTCGCGCGTCAGACGGCTCACGTATTCGAGTGCTTTCTCTTCGCTCATGCCACCGTGCGTCGCGATCACGTCCTTCAGCGCCGCGTCGACGTCGCGCGCCATCCGGTTCGCGTCGCCGCACACATAGAAATGCGCACCGTCTTCGAGCCATGCCCACAGTTGCGCACCGTGTTCGCGCATGCGGTCCTGCACATAGATCTTGTCGGCCTGGTCGCGCGAAAACGCGACGTCGAGCCGGCTCAGCAGACCGCTCGCGCGCATCGCTTCGAGTTCGTCGCGATAGTAGAAGTCGGTCGCGGCATGCTGCTCGCCGAAGAACAGCCAGTTGCGTCCGCGCTCGCCGCGCGCCTGCCGTTCGTGCAGAAAGCCGCGAAACGGTGCGATGCCCGTGCCGGGCCCGACCATGATCATCGGCGTGTCCGATTGATGAGGAGGACGAAAGTGCGCGGACTTCTGCACGAACACGGGGACGTCGGCGTCATTTGCGCGATCCGCGAGGAATGTCGACGACACGCCCTTGCGATGCCGCCGCCCATTGCTGTAACGCACCGCCGAGACCGTCAGATGCACCTCGCCCGGATGCGCCTTCGGGCTCGACGCGATCGAATACAGGCGCGGCTGCACGCGCTTGAGCATGCCGGTCAGCTCGGTGGGCGTCAGGCTCACCGGAAACTCGTGCAAGACATCGGCGAGTTGCTGTCCCCAGAGCCATTGCTTCAGATCGGCCTTGCGTTCGGGCGCGAGCAGATCGCGCAGCGCGCCGTTGCCGCTGCGCGCGGCGACGAACGCGAGCGCTTCGGCGCTCGGCCGCGCGATCTCGTAGTGTTTGCCGAGCGCATCGGCGAGCCGCATGTCGCCGATCCCCGCGACCTGCACCGATGCCTCCGCGTCCAGACCGCTCAGCGTGATCAGTTCGTCGACGAGTTCGGGGCAGTTGCTCGGCCATACGCCGAGCGCATCGCCGGCTTCGTATTCGAGGTTCGTCCCGTCCGTTTGTAGCGACACGTAGCGCGTATCCTTCGCCGCGCCCTGCCGGTTCAGGCGCAGATTGCCGAGCACGCGCGACGCAGCCGGCCGCGCCTTCGTCGGCACCGCGCCCACCACCGCGTTGATCATGCCGCCCGGCGGCACCGCGTACAACGCGGCATCCGCTTGCTTGATGCAGACGATCACGCGTTCGAGCCATGCATCGGCGCTTTGCTGATATTCAATATCGCAATCGACGCGCTCGGTCAGACGCAGCGCACCCTGCGCGGCGAGCCGCTCGTCCAGACGGCGGCCGTGACCGCAAAACTGATCGTAGTTGCGATCGCCGAGCGCGAGCACCGCGAAACGCACAGCGTCGAGGCGCGGCGCCGTCGCGGCGTTCAGGTGCGTCCAGAAGTCCTGCGCGTTGTCGGGCGCATCGCCGTCGCCGAACGTGCTCGTCATCAGCAGCACGTATTGCGCCTTCGCGAGCGTCGCGAACGAGTAGTCGGCCATGCACGCGGTGCGGATTTCGAAGCCCGATTCCATCAGACGCGTCGCGTAACGCTCGGTCAGCGATTCGGTGTTGCCGGTTTGCGAGGCCCACAACAGCGTGACCTTCGGCCGCGCGCGCACGATGCGCACGCCCGATTCGCGTGGCTCTTCCTGTGCGAGATTCGGCCTCGATGCAGCGGCCGACGGTTGGGCCGTCGTCGCGCTGCGGCTATACAGCCCCGCCAGCAGACCATCGACATAGAGCCGTTTCACCGCATCGAACGGCGCGCTGTGCGGCAGCACCGGCACGGTGTCGAGGCCTTGCGCTTCGGCCGAACGCAGGCCACTGACGAAACCCGTCAGATACGCGCGCTCCGCATCGCAGAGCGACGGCATCGGCGCGGGCTCGGGCGGCAATTGCAGCAAAGTCGTGAGGGCTTCGATACGGGGCATGGGTTGATCCTTGGCGCTGGGCGTTAACACCGCTGCGCCGGCGAAGGTAGAGAGCGCGTCGTCGTCATCGCGTGTGTGCGCGACGCGATCGGTCGTCACCGGACTCAGCGCGACCGCGCAGACTTTCAGTTCGGGCTGCAGAGAAACCGGATCGATCGCGTCGTTGGTCACCGCGTTGATGCAAAGTTCGTCGCCGAACACGTCGTTCCAGTGCATCGGCGCGAAGCACTGGCCCGCGTTGACACGATCGGTGACGACCGCGGGCAGGACCGCGCGGCCACGGCGCGAGCGGATCTCGACTGCGTCTTTCGCGCGAATGCCGAGTTCGGCCGCGTCGTCCGGATGAATCTCGACGAACGGTCCCGGGTTCAGCTTGTTCAGCATCGCGACCTTGCCGGTCTTGCTCATCGTGTGCCATTGATGCTGCAGGCGGCCCGTGTTCAACACGATCGGGAACTCGCGATCGGGCAACTCGGCCGCGGGCGCGTACGCACGCGCGAAAAACTTCGCCTTGCCGCTGGCGGTCGGAAAAGCAATGCGCGGCCGGCTGCCATCGTCGGATTCCCTTAGCGTCTGGCTCACGCCGTCGTTCAGATAGCGAAGCGGATTGCGCTCCGACGAATCGGCTGACGCGATCGGCCACTGCAGCGGCGAGTCCTTCAAACGGCGATGGCTCGCGCCGCGCAGGTCGTAGCCGGTCACCGGGTTCGCCGCGCGCGTGAGTTCGGCGAACACTTCGTCGGCGCTTGCATAGCTGAACGCGTCGGCAAAGCCCATTTCACACGCGATGCGCGCGATGATCCGCCAGTCGGGCAACGCCGCGCCGGGCGGTTCGATGGCCTGCTGCATCAGCGTCAGATTGCGCTCCGAGTTGACCATCACGCCTTCGGCTTCCGCCCACAGCGCGCCGGGCAGCAGCACGTCGGCGTAGCGGTTCGTTTCGGTATCGAGGAACGCGTCCTGCGCGATCACGAGTTCGGCCGCGCGCAAACCGGCGATCGCGGTCTGCCGGTTCGGGACGGTCGCCACCGGATTCGTGCAGATGATCCAGCACGCCTTGATGTCGCCCGAGGCCATCCGCGCGAACAGGTCGATCGTGCCGTTGCCCGGGTCCGCCTTGAGCGTGCCTGGCGCGATGCCCCACAGTGCTTCGACGAACGCACGGTCTTCGGCGACCAGCGCTGAACGCTGCCCCGGCAAACCCGGGCCCATGTAGCCCATTTCGCGGCCGCCCATCGCGTTCGGTTGGCCGGTCAGCGAGAACGGTCCACTGCCGCGCCGGCAGATGCGGCCCGTCGCCAGATGCAGATTGCACAGCGCATTGGTGTGCCACGTGCCGTGCGTGCTCTGGTTCAGGCCCATCGTCCAGCAGCTCATCCAGTCATTGGCCGACGCGATCATTTGCGCGGCGCGGCGGATGTCGTCGGCGGCGAGGCCCGTGATGCGCGCGACGTTCTCCGGCGTGTACTGCGCGAGGAACGCCGGCATCGCATCCCAGCCTTCGGTGTGTTCGGCGATAAAAGCCGCATCCGTTGCGCCGTTTTCGTGCAGCAGATGCAGCAGACCGTTCAGCAGCGCGAGGTCGGTGCCGGGTTTGATCTGCAGGAACAGATCGGCTTTCTCGGCGGTCGCGTTACGGCGCGGATCGACGACGATCAGCTTCGCGCCCGCCTTCACGCGATCCATCATGCGCAGGAACAGGATCGGATGACAGTCGGCCATATTCGCGCCGCTGACGAAAAACAGATCCGCGTGATCGAAGTCTTCGTACGAGCCGGGCGGGCCGTCCGCGCCGAGCGACAGCTTGTAGCCGCTAGCCGCGCTCGCCATGCACAGGCGCGAATTCGCTTCGATATTGTTCGTGCCGATAAAGCCCTTCGCGAGCTTGTTGACCAGATACTGCGCTTCGAGCGACATCTGCCCCGACACGTAAAACGACAGCGCATCGGGACCATGCTCGTCGAGCACACGCCGCAGACGCGCGGCGGTACTGCTCAACGCCTGCGCCATCGGCAGCGGCACCGGGTCTTCGTCGCGCGCACGACGCACGAACGCGCCTTCGAGACGACCCGACTTGCGCAGCGCGACGTGGGCCGACTGCCCTTTGGTGCAGAGCCGGCCCAGGTTGGCCGGATGCTCCTTGTCGCCAGCGATCTTCACGACCTGGCCGTCCTCGACGTGCAGCACCATGCCGCAGCCGACGCCGCAATACGGACACACGCTCTTTACGCTGGTAGCAGACATGCGCGAATGATCTGGTTGAAAAATCGGAACGATGAACAAAGGCCGCTACATCAAACCGCGACCCACACCTGGCCGTGTTCGACGCGCGTGGCAAACGCGCTGACCGAATACGACGGCGTTTCGAGGCATTCGCCGGTGCGCAGATCGAAGTGGTGCTTGTAGATCGGCGACGCGACCACGATGCGTTCGCCGAGACTGCCGACGAGTCCGCGCGACAGTACCGCCGCGTGCGAACCCGGATCGAAATTGTCGATCGCATAGATCGTGGGCGTGGCCGGCGACTCGGCTTCGCCGCCATCCACGTAAAACACGGCCACCTGTTCGCCGTTCACGAGCGCACAAACGCCGGTGTTCGGCACGATGTCGTCGAGCGCGCAGATTGCGGTCCAGGCGCGAGGCAATGGTTCGTTCTTCATGACTGGGCTCCTTGATGAACAAGCTGGGATCGGATCGGATCGGATCGGATCAAACCGTCTCGACGACGACTGGAATATCGATGCGCCGCACCTGCCGCTCGTCAGCCGTGGCCGGCCGGATCTGTCCACGCTCCTCGACGAACGCGACGTTGCTGTCCGACTCGCCGCTGTTGACGAAATGGCGGAAACGCTTGCGCGTCTCGGGATCGGTGACGGCCTTCTTCCATTCGCACTCGTAGGTGTCGACCACGTGCTGCATCTCCGCTTCGAGTTCCACGGCGACGTCAAGGCGATCGTTGACGATCACATCGATCAGATAATCGAGCCCGCCTTCGAGGTTGTCGCGCCACACGCTGGTGCGTTGCAGGCGATCGGCGGTGCGTACGTAGAACATCAGGAAGCGGTCGATGTAGCGCACCAGCGTCGCCTTATCGAGGTCCGCGGCGAGCAGTTCCGCGTGACGCGGCTTCATGCCGCCATTGCCGCACACGTACAGATTCCAGCCCTTCTCGGTCGCGATCACGCCGACGTCCTTGCCCTGCGCTTCCGCGCATTCGCGGGTGCAGCCCGACACACCGAACTTGATCTTGTGCGGAGTGCGCAGCCCCTTGTAGCGATTCTCGAGTTCGACCGCGAGACCGACCGAATCGCCGACGCCGTAGCGGCACCACGTCGAACCGACGCACGACTTCACGGTGCGCAGCGATTTGCCATACGCGTGGCCCGATTCGAAGCCGGCCGCGATCAGCTCTTCCCAGATCGACGGCAATTGTTCGACCCGCGCGCCAAACAGATCGACACGCTGACCGCCGGTGATCTTCGTGTAGAGACCGTATTTCTTCGCGACCTGCGCGACCGCGATCAGACCGTCGGGCGTCACTTCGCCGCCCGGCATGCGTGGCACGACCGAATAGGTGCCGTCGCGCTGGATGTTGGCGAGGTAGTAGTCGTTGGTGTCCTGCAGCGACGCGTGCTCCTTCTTCAGCACGAATTCGTTCCAGCACGACGCGAGGATGCTCGCGATCGCCGGCTTGCAGATATCGCAGCCGAGCCCGCGGCCATGCTTCGCGAGCAGCGCGCCGAAACTGCGCAGTCCCTCGACGCGCACGAGGTGGTACAGCTCCTGGCGCGAATACGGGAAGTGCTCGCAGACGTGGTTGTTCACCGCGAGACCCTGCTTCTTCATCTCGGCCTTCATCACCTGCGTGACGAGCGGCACGCAGCCGCCGCACGAAGTGCCCGCGCCGGTCGCGCTCTTCAATGCGCCGATGTCGGTCGCGCCCGCGCAGACCGCCGCGCACAGCGCGCCCTTCGACACGTTGTTGCACGAACAGATCTGCGCGGCAGCGGGCAATGCCTCGACGCCGAGCGCCGGTTTCGCGTTGCCGTCCGCTTGCGGCAGGATCAGGAATTCGGGGGACTCGGGCAACTCGATGCGGTTCAGCATCATCTGCAGCAGCGTGCCGTATTCGCTCGCGTCGCCGACCATCACGCCCGCCGAGCAGGTATTTGCCGCACTCGGAGACGACGAGCTTCTTGTAGATCTGCTTGCGTTCGTCGCTGAACCGATAGGTGCGGCTGCCCGGCGTATTGCCGTGCGCGTCGCCGATGCTGGCGACGTCGACGCCCATCAGCTTGAGCTTGGTGCTCATGTCGGCGCCCGCGAATTCGGCCGTGTCGCCGAGCAACTGTTTCGCGACAGCGCGCGCCATCTCGTAGCCGGGCGCGACGAGGCCGAACAGCTGGCCCTGCCACAGCGCGCATTCGCCGATCGCGTAGATGTGCGGATCGCTGGTGCGGCACGCGTCGTCGATTGCGATGCCGCCGCGTGCGCCGAGTTCGAGGCCGCACGCGCGCGCGAGATCGTCGCGCGGACGGATGCCCGCGGAGAACACGATCATGTCGGTGTCGAGATGGCTGCCGTCGGCGAACTGCATGCGGTGCGTGCCCGCTTCGCCGTCGACGATCGCCGTCGTATTCTTCTGCGTGTGCACCGTGACGCCGAGTTCTTCGATCCGGCTGCGCAATACGCGGCCGCCACCGTCGTCGACCTGCACCGCCATCAGGCGCGGAGCGAATTCGACCACGTGCGTTTGCAGGCCCATGTCGCGCAGCGCCTTCGCGCATTCAAGGCCGAGCAGGCCACCGCCGACGACGGTGCCCGTTTTCGAGCGGGCGCCGCATTCGCGCATCGCTTCGAGATCGTCGATGGTTCGATACACGAAGCAGTCGCCGCGCTCGCGGCCCGCCACCGGCGGCACGAACGGATAGGAGCCGGTCGCGAACACGAGGCGGTCGTACGGCAGCGTTTCGCCGTTCGAGACCGTCACCGTGCGCGCGTCGCGGTCGACCGAGACGGCTCGCGCGTTCAGCTTCAGTTGCACGCCGTGGCGCTCGAAAAAGCCGGGCTCGACCAGCGACAGGTCATCGGCGGTCTTGCCCGCGAAGAACTCGGACAGATGCACGCGATCGTAGGCCGGTCGCGATTCTTCGCACAGCACCGTGATGTCGAGATCGGCCGCGGCCTGTTGCGCCAGGCATTCGACCAGCTTGTGGCCGACCATCCCGTGGCCGATAACGATGATTTTCATGAGCGCGCTGTCCTCTGGTGTCTGGCGAAAGCGGTTGCGGAAATAAAAACGGCGTCCCGCGAACCCAGCCGAGGGCTGAATCCGGGGGACGCCGTTGTCCTGTTCGGTGCTGCGGAGCGCGTGCGGTTGTGCTGCATGCGCGACGAACCCACGTTGGTCCGATGGCAACGCTTATCGCAAAGGCTGTGCCAATTCGGATAAATGCGCGGCAAAGCGCCGTGTGGCGGGCGTTTGCGGCACCTCGCGCGGCCTCGGACCGCACCTCGCGCGCGACGCGTTTTGATGCGGCAAAGCACAGGGATGGTGCGACGCAGCACTGTGGACGTGCGAAACGAACGCGCACGGGCGTGCGATCGCCGTCATGTTTTCCGCGTGAATCGCAACGTGTGGCAACGGCTTGCGCGCC
Source organism: Paraburkholderia sp. WC7.3g (assembly GCF_050436345.1). Taxonomy (NCBI): domain Bacteria; kingdom Pseudomonadati; phylum Pseudomonadota; class Betaproteobacteria; order Burkholderiales; family Burkholderiaceae; genus Paraburkholderia; species Paraburkholderia sp. WC7.3g. The sequence continues at coordinate 2,510,019 of NZ_JBNDMA010000002.1, read as the reverse complement.
TTGATCGGACCGATGGCGTGGTCCTTGCGTGGCTCTTGCGCAACGTCATCGCGGCAACGTCGTCGCGACGCGCGGACTCAACCGTCGACAGGCAATGCAATGGACAACGGCGTCCCCTCGTGATCTTCACGGGCGGGCGCCGTTTTCGTTTCGGGCCAACAGAAACCAACGGCATAAGGACACCAACATGAATACCGACACCGGCAAGGTCACGCTGCTGAGCGCGGGCCCGGGCGACCTCGACTTGCTGACCCTGAAGGCCGTCAAGGCGCTCGCCGCCGCCGACGTCGTGCTGCTCGACGACCTCGCGAATCCCGACATCGTGACGCTCGCGCCGCAGGCCCGCGTGATTCGGGTCGGCAAACGCGGCGGCTGCCGCTCGACGCCGCAGGCGTTCATCGAGCGACTGATGCGGCGCTATGCGCTGAAGGGTTTGCACGTGGTGCGCGTCAAAGGCGGCGAAGCGCTGCTGTTCGGGCGCGCGGGCGAGGAGCTCGCGATGCTGCGCGACGCAGGCCTCGCGGTCGAGATCGTCAACGGCATCTCGTCGGGCTTCGCCGCTGCGGCGGGGCTTGGCATGTCGCTCACGCATCGGCGGCATTGCCACGGCGTGAGCTTCGTCACCGCGCACACCGAAGATCACGGCGAGCCGGACTGGGCCGCGCTCGCCGCGACGCGCACGACGCTCGCGATCTACATGGGAATGCGGCGTATCGACAGCATCGCCGCCGCGTTGCTCGCGCACCTGCCGGCCGAAACGCCGGCCGCGGTCGTGCAATGGGCCGGCGGCATCGACGAGCGGCGCCTGTTGACGCGGCTCGATCGGCTCGCCGCCGATGCACTCGGCGCGGGCTTCGGCAGTCCGGCGGTGATTCTGGTGGGAAACGCAGTCGGCGAGAGCGCCGAGGCGCCCTGCTGGGAACGCGAACGTCGCGGCGAAGGCGGCGGGCAAACGCCGCCCGCGTCAGCCATCGTGCGGGCGGCCTGACAGGCTCAGTCGCCGAACCCCAACTCCGCATCGACCTGCTGCCCGACCCGCAGCCATGCCCCCGCCCCGCTCGCGACCAGCGCGTTGTTGCCGAACGTGACCGCGCCGTCGAAGCGCTCGCTCACGCGGTAATCGAGCATCGTGTCGGTCGGCTCGTTCGGCCAATCGGGATCGGGTGCGCCGCGCGCCTGATCGATGGTCGGCATCGGGCAGCGCGAGCATAGCTTGACGAGACGCAACTCGACGCGCGCGCTCGAGTCCGCATTCGGGTCGACCGCGAGCGTCTCGACATAGTCCTCTTCATAGGCATCGAGGCCGCTGAGCACGATATTGGGCCGAAAGCGATCGATTCCGATCGACGGCGCGCCTTTACCGTTCAGGCGCGCGTTCAGATCGTCGAGCGCGACGCCTGGCCGACCACCAGCAGCGGAAAGCCATCCGCAAAAAAGGTCGTGGCGCCGCCGGTGCTGTCCGTATAGTCGGGATCGACGATGCGTTCGCGCTCGGGATCGAAGCGCAGCAAGCGCGCGGGCAGACCGAGGAACTCCGTGAACCAGGCCGCCGTTTGTTCGCCGGTGTCGAGCCCGTAGGCCGCGTCGCGCCACACCGCGGTATCGACCCTGGGGGCGGCCGCGAGCCGCGCGGCATCGAGCGGCGTGCGCAGCTCGCGCATGCCCGGCGCGCGCACGATCAGATCCTGCTCGCCGAGTTCGACCTTGATCAAGGCCATGCGCGGATACGCGCGCTGCGTGAACATCGCGCCTTCAGGATCGACGATCATCCAGTTGCGGTCGTATTCGAGGCCCGTCGCCAGCAGGCGCGCCTCGCCCAGCGCGATGCCCGCGCAGGATTTGATCGGATAGACGAACAGTTCGCTGATGACAGGCATGGTCCGAGGTCTCGTGGGAACGCAGTTTTGGTGAAGATGCGATTGTAAAGCGCTCCGCGTGCGCGCTTCCAGCGGTGGCTTCGCGTGCACCGGTGATGGCCGACCAGGGAAGCCGCCGTTTCGCCTTGGGACGCCTGGAAGTAAAATCGTCGGATCAGACAGGCGCCGGCGCGCCGCATCGACCGGTCACTGAAAGAAGCTGTAGAACCCCCTCCCATCACCGAGACAGGATATTCATTATGCTGAGCAAACCCGTGTTGACCGTCACCGAGACGACCCGCATCGTCGATGCCGCCCGCGCGGAAGCCGAAAAGAACAAGTGGCCTGTCGCGATCGTGGTCGCGGACGATGGCGGCCATCCGCTCGCGGTATTGCGTCTGGATGGCGCGGCGCCGTCCACCTCGTATATCGCGACCGAGAAAGCGCGCACCGCGGCGCTCGGCCGCCGCGAAACCAAGGTCTATGAAGACATGATCAACAACGGCCGCACCGCGTTCCTCAGCGCGCCGTTGCAGGGCACGCTCGAAGGCGGCGTGCCGGTGATCGTCGACGGCCAGGTGGTTGGCGCGGTCGGTGTGTCGGGCGTCAAGTCGGAGCAGGATGCGCAGATCGCGAAGGCCGGCATTCAGGCGCTCGGCGTCTAGAGCGTCGAGCGCCGAAGCAATCCCATGGCACAACGCGGACCGATGCCCCCTCATCGGTCCCATAACAGATGGAGCAGTCGATGACTCAGATGAACCCGCGCGGCGGACTGCAGGTCGCCGCCAACCTCGACCAGTTCGTTGAAACCGAAGCCCTGCCCGGCAGCGGAATCGACAGCGCCGCCTTCTGGTCGGGTTTCGACGCCCTCGTGCACGAGCTGGCGCCGAAAAATCGTGCGTTGCTCGCCGAGCGCGACCGCCTGCAAAGCGAACTTGACAACTGGCATCGGGCCAACCCCGGCCCGGTGCGCGACCTGCGCGCGTACCGCGCGTTTCTGGAAGGTATCGGCTACATCGTGCCGGTGCCCGCCAGCGTCGAAGCCACGACCGACCACGTGGACAGCGAAATCTCCGGGCAGGCCGGCCCGCAGCTCGTCGTGCCGCTATCGAACCAGCGCTATGCGCTGAACGCCGCGAACGCGCGCTGGGGCAGCTTGTACGACGCGCTGTACGGCACCGACGCGATCCCCGAAACGGACGGCGCGGAAAAGCAGAAGGGTTTCAACCCGGTGCGCGGCGCCGCGGTGATCGCGTATGCACGCAAGTTCCTCGATCAGGCCGCGCCGCTCGCGAACGGCTCGCATGTGGACGCGTCACGCTATAGCGTCGAAAACGGCCAGCTCGTCGTCACGCTGAAGAGCGGCACCAGCGCCCTCGCGACCCCCGCGCAGTTCGTCGGCTATCAGGGCGACCCGAGCGCGCCGTCGGCGGTGCTGATCAAGCACAACGGCCTGCATGTCGAGATTCAGATCGATGCGAACGATTCGATCGGCAAGACCGATGCCGCCCATGTCAAGGACATCGTCGTCGAAGCGGCGGTGACCACGATCATCGATTGCGAGGACTCGGTCGCGGCCGTCGACGCCGACGACAAGGTGCAGCTCTATCGCAACTGGCTCGGCCTGATGAACGGCGACCTGACCGAACAGGTCACCAAGAACGGCAAGACCTTCACGCGCCGGCTCAACGCCGATCGCGAGTACACCAGCGCGGACGGCAAGTCGCAGGTCAAGCTGCATGGCCGCTCGCTGCTGTTCATCCGCAACGTCGGCCATCTGATGACGAACCCGGCCGTGCTGACGAAAGACGGCCACGAGATTCCGGAAGGCATTCTGGATGCGGTGATCACCACGTTGTGCGCGCTGCGCGACCGCCACAACAAGCTGAACTCGCGCACCGGCTCGATCTATATCGTGAAGCCGAAGATGCACGGGCCGGCCGAAGTCGCGTTCGCGAGCGAGTTGTTCGCGCGCGTCGAAGACCTGCTGAAGCTGCCGCGCAACACGATCAAGATGGGCATTATGGACGAGGAGCGCCGCACCAGCGTGAACCTGCTCGCATGTATCGCCGAAGCGTCGGCGCGCGTCGCGTTCATCAACACGGGCTTCCTCGACCGCACCGGCGACGAGATGCACTCGGCGATGGAAGCGGGGCCGATGATGCGCAAGGGCGACATGAAGTCGAGCAAGTGGATCACGTCGTACGAGCGCAGCAACGTGCTGGTCGGTTTGAGCGCGGGCCTGCGCGGCCGCGCGCAGATCGGCAAGGGCATGTGGGCGATGCCCGACCTGATGCACGCGATGCTCGAGCAGAAGATCGGCCATCCGAAGGCCGGCGCGAACACCGCGTGGGTGCCCTCGCCGACTGCCGCGACGCTGCACGCACTGCACTATCACCAGATCGACGTGCAAGCGGTCCAGCAGGAGCTCGAACGCACCGACTACGCGAAGGTGCGCGACGAACTGCTCGACGGCCTGCTGACGATTCCGGTCGTCGACAAGGCGCAGTGGAACGACGACGAAATCCGCGCCGAGGTCGACAACAACGCGCAGGGCATCCTCGGCTACGTGGTGCGCTGGATCGATCAGGGCGTCGGCTGCTCCAAGGTGCCGGACATTCACAACGTCGGGCTGATGGAAGACCGCGCGACGCTGCGTATTTCGAGCCAGCACATCGCCAACTGGCTGTATCACGGTGTGATCAAACGCGAGCTCGTCGAGCAGACGTTCAAGCGCATGGCCAAGGTCGTAGACGCGCAGAACGCGGGTGATCCGCTGTATCAGCCGCTGGCGCCGGGCTTCGACACGATCGCGTTCAAGGCCGCGCAGGCGCTGGTCTTCGAGGGCCGCCAGCAGCCGAGCGGATATACCGAGCCGTTGCTGCACAAGTTCCGGCTTGAAGTGAAGAAACAGCGTTAACGCCGTCCGGCCGAAACGACAACGGGCGCCGCACAACAATGCGGCGCCCGTTTTTCCTTCCAGGACACGTCACGTCACGCGGCTTCGGCCGTCAATTGCGCCGCCTCGCCGCCTGACGCTTCGTTCTGCATGTAGGCTTGCAGATACGCCTCGAATTCAGCCTTCACCTCGGGATGGCGCAGCGCGAATTCGACGGTCGCCTTCAGATAGCCGAGCTTGCTGCCGCAGTCGAAGCGCGTGCCGAAGTAGCGGTACGCGAGCACCTGCTCTTCGGTCAGCAGCGACTGCACCGCGTCGGTCAGTTGCAGCTCGCCGCCCGCGCCCGGCTTCAGCGCGCGGATGTGCTTGAAGATCGTAGGCATCAGCACGTAGCGGCCCACCACGCCGAGGTTCGACGGCGCCTGGTCCGGCGCGGGCTTCTCGACGATGCCCGACAGCTTGATCACGTTGTCTTCCCACTCGCGACCGTCGACGACGCCGTATGAGCGGCTGTCCTCGCGCGCGATCGTTTCGACGCCGATCACCGAGCTGTGATAGTGATTGAACGTATCGACGAGCTGGCTCATCACGGGCTTCGTGCTATGCAGCAGGTCGTCGGCGAGAATCACCGCGAACGGGCTGTCGCCCACGAGTTTTTCGGCGCACAGCACCGCATGACCGAGCCCGAGCGCTTCGGCCTGGCGCACATAAAAGCAGTCGACATTGGCCGGCTTGATGCTGCGCACGAGATCGAGCAGCTTCTGCTTGTTGCGAGCCTCGAGTTCGGACTCGATCTCATAGGATTTGTCGAAGTGATCTTCAATTGCGCGCTTGCTGCGGCCCGTCACGAAGATCATCTCGGTGATGCCGGCGGCGATCGCTTCTTCGACCGCGTACTGGATCAGCGGCTTGTCGACGATCGGCAGCATTTCCTTCGGACTTGCTTTGGTAGCCGGCAGGAATCGTGTCCCGAGGCCCGCTACGGGAAACACGGCTTTGGTGACTTTCAGCATGGTAGGCATTCCCACATCGGTTAGAAGTTAGTGTGTTCACGGACCTGGCGGCCAATCGATGTCGGCGCAAGGCTAGCAGAAAAACTGCGAGATTCACGAAAGCGGGTTTTCTCCGATTTAATTCGGATAATTCGCACATTAATCGCAATGCGATATTGCGAAAAATTGAGGAAATTATTACGTATTTATCGCCAAACGATGATGGGCCAATCCGAAAGTCTTACCTTTCGGACAGCCGTTGGCATTCCCCGCCCGACGATTCGGCGAGCGGGTCCGGCCGCGCGTCATTCCTGTTCGTCGACCGGCGGCAGCTTGCCCGGGTTCATGCGATAACGACGGATCGGCTCATTGCGCAACGCATCGCGGTACGCGGAGGCGGCCACCAGGATCAGCAGGACGGCCACGCCGGCCAGTAAGTGCAGGTTCATGACTTCACCTCGGGTCAGAAAATCCTTGCCTCAAATTAGCACGACAAAAACGGCAAATAATTCGACGCTGCATACGCAGATGCGTAATTACAATTCGTCACAAAATCCACGTCACATTTAATCCGAAATGCAATTTTTTTATCCATTTTTCGGGATTGCGATGCTCTAGCATGGATGCGTCGCGGGGTGCGCAAGACGCCTGGTCGACTGCCTGTTGCGCTTCAATCTCTCTTTTTCCCGATTCAGATAAGGACCGCGTATGAGCGACCCAGCACTGGATGCCGCCGGCTCATCCCTGCCCCTCTCTGCGCTGCCGCGCGTGGAGACCAGCCCGCCCGCGGCGCAGGCGCGCGCCGATGCACGCATCGGTAGCGCCAGCAAGGAGCACGTGATCGACGCGATGCGAGGCTTCGCCGCGCTGCTGGTCGCCTACTTTCATTGCCGCCAGATCGTGTGGGTCGGTATGCAGGCGTTTCATCAGAGCGCCGGACATACGCTGAATCCCGGTACGCTTGCCGCGTATCTGACGTTTCCGATCGCGTGGGGCTCGGCCGGTGTGCCGATGTTCTTCGTGATCAGCGGCTATTGCATCCATCGCGGCGGCGCGCTGCGGCTCGCGGACAATCCCGCTTACCGGCTCGATGCGGTTAACTTCTGGCTGCGGCGCTTCGCGCGCATCTATCCAGTGCTGCTCGCGGCGCTCGCGCTGACCTTCGCGCTCGACTCATTGAGCCTGCAATTTCCGCCCGTCAGCCACAAGATTCGCGACATCGGTCTGCACGCGTTTCTGGTCAATCTGTTTTCGCTGCAGGGCGTGGCCGGCAAAACGTATGGCTCGAACGGTGCGTTGTGGACGCTGTCGCTCGAAGTGCAGTTCTATGCGATCTATCCGCTGCTGTTCGTGCTACGCAGACGCATCGGCATGAACGCCGTGCTCGCGCTCGTCGGCGCGATCAACGTTGCGTCCGCATACGGGTTGGAGCGCCACGATTTGCAGTTCTTCACGTCGTACTGGTTCTCATGGACGCTCGGCGCGTGGATCGCCGACGCCAAAGCGCGCAGCGCGCGAGAGGCGCGTGCGCCCGCATCGCTGTACGTGCTCGCGGCGGCCTTGGTCGCGGCCGGCTGCGTCGCGTTTCATTTCGGTCAGTACGGCGCGTTCCAGATATGGGCGCTCGGCTTCGCGTGCTATCTGTACAAGGCGCTCGATGCGCGCAATGACGCGCAACGCGAAGCGAGCGGCGTGCTCGCGCTGCTTCGCGCAGCGTCGCTCGCGCTGTCGCGCCCGCTGTCCCGCGTCGGTGACTTCAGCTTCTCGTTGTATCTGATCCATCTGCCGATCTTCGTGCTGCTGTCGGCGTGGCTGTTTCGTTCGTCGCTGCAGATGTCGATCTGGCCGTCGTTCGGCTATATGCTGGTCGCGGTGCCGTCCGCCTATGTGTTCTTTCGGCTGGTTGAGTTGCCTGCGATGAAGTGGTCGGCGAGTTTTAAGCCTGGAAGGCGCTAGCAGAACGAGGGCATCGGGTCATGGCCGCCGTATTCATGGCGGCCTTTAAATGGCCCCGCCGAGGCGGGGCGTCAGTTCAAGCTATCACTTCGCGTCAAAAGAAAGACTGACCATAGTTGTCAATCAGTCATCGTCGCTCGCGGGATACCGGTCCACCTCGACCTTCATTTCGATCTTCGTGCGTTCGGGACCAAGCAACTGCATACGCTCGGTACGACCCTGATCGTCAGTCACCCCAATGTACTCCTGTGCGCTGGTTGTCACGCGGTAGCAAATCTCTGCGAGAGGTTTCTGATTGCCGGAGCCGTCGTTTCCGATCAGAGTCAATTTTTTTTCGTCAGTTCGCGCAGTCCACACCTCAGTTTCGAGAATACGGACTTTCGCGGGTTCGCGATTGTCTCCACACGCAAAGCGGTTGCTTCCGGGTGCTGGACCCGGTGTATCAGCCGTTACCGCATAGCTGGCGACTCCTTGTAGCTTTGGGCTATTACACAGGCTCTGACATCCCGAATGCGGACAAATTGGAACGAACTTGACACCAATCTGCCATTTGTTATCTGGATTGAGCTTGCCCCCGCTCAGTTCGATGACTCGTTCATAGACGTGTATTTTTTCCTTGTCCAAACCTAGTTGAATCAGGAACGCCTTGACATTCTTTCCTCGTAAGGCAGCAAGCTCTTTCGGATTCCGCTCGGTTTCAAAAGCTGCCGCATCAACCTCTGCGCTCGCGCCTTCTGTTGTTCATTCCCTTGCTGTCAGGTAGTGGCGAGTCAGAGAAAGACGGTCACTATTGCCTACATCAGCAGTGTTAAGCGGCAATTGCATGTTGTCCTGAAGAAAGACTGAGCAGGCATGCGATTGCAACGATATCGCCACGGCGACTGCGCCCAAGGCGTACCGGATAGATTTCATGTTCATGTTGTTAGTAGCGTGCCAAAACGTACCGGGCAATACTGTCTGCATTGGTTATTGCACGATCAGCGTGATCACGGGCGAGCCACGATAGGGGTGTCACCATGCGGACTGTGCCAGATCGCCCGGAATCTGTATGGTCCCATTCGCGCGCCGCCCATATGCCGCATGGTCGGACTGTCCATTCGGACTCCCCATCCGGCATCTGCAACGGAAAACGATTGCAATATATATTCCTTGAATAGCGGGCGATCCTTCAGCATCGGCACGATGTTATCGTTGAAGCTAATCGACCCTTCTGCGTAAGCAGTCGGAACAAGCAACGTGCAGAACAACCCGGCGCCGACTCTCTGTGCTAAACGTTGTTTACTCCGCCGCCGTATTCAGGGCCGCCAACGCGCTATCTCTGCAACTCAGCTTTCTATTCATGAGAGCCCGCTCTCCGCGGCGATGACGTAGCACCGCCGATACTTAGTCCTTGTCCTGAATGGAAAATTGAAAGGGTATTTCCGGATGCGCAAATCTGAGCCGGAGTTGCTTTAAAGCTGGGACCGGGACAAAGCGCTGATTCTCAAACGTGTAGTACGACACTAGCAGGCCCAGGCGGGATGCCTGTGCATCGTCGAAAACGTAACTGTTCTTCGGAAACGCAAGCTTGCCGTCCTTCGTCGCCACTACGGCCCGACATGAAGAAAGTAGACTTGGCAGATGCAGAAACGTCGGGTTGCGCGCAAGAGGGTTTACCAGGAGTGAGATCTGCTGGTATCGACTTGCAGCTTCGCCCGAACCGCTGCCGTGCCCTTCCATGCAGAGTAGGGGCGGATGAGTATCGGTTCGCGCAGCAACGAATACATTGGCTGATTGCGGAAAGATTTCGGACACATGCTCTCCGGGAAACGTTGTAGCGTCCGCAAAGCGATAAGATTTGCCGTTGACTGCCAGGCGATTTCCCCAGAGTTCAATATTTAGCGTATTCCGTTCCAGTTTGGCTTGTAGCTTCGCAAAGATGCCTGGCTCGCCTGGGTAGGAATAGACTACGCCGGCGTTTTGCTCGGTCGGGTCACCGCTCCGTTTGATCGGGTCGCCAAACACTGCCCCCGGTTGGGCAACGTAGAAGGCTTCGTAGCTGTCGTAAGACTGAGCAGCATGTGCGTTGCTAGATAGGGCGGCCAAAGCCGCCACCAGTATCACCGCGGATTTCATCGGTGTGCCGTTGCTCGGTTACGGGTTGATAAGCTTGGTTCGTGGCGTAACTCTTGGATCGTCACACATCCACGCGCAGCTACCCTTACAGATTGGCTTGAATTCTACGAAAACCTGACGGTAACTCGGTTTGCCATCAGCGCCCTTTACTACCATCTCGTCTGTAAAAGTATGTTTCTCGATCAGAATATTTTCACTCCTGACACCAAGCTGCTCCAAATACGATTTCACGTTCCTCGCACGGCTTTCTTTCAATCGGTCCATATTGCGCTCGGCAGTATATGCGCCAGCCATTATCACCGCCTGAATCTGAACGTCTGGCCATTTTTTCGCCTCAACTGTGGCATTCTTGATTGCGAGCCTGTTTGCGTTAGTAAGCACAGTTGTATTAAATGGCAACTCTACCTCTGCTTCTTCCCCGATCGTGCATGCGCCAGCCGATCCATAAAGACAAGGCAAAATGGCAAGCGCTACGATCACAACACTGCCCCTCACTTTCACCTTCTTACTCATCTGATATTTCGCCCATCGAATGTTGCAATATAGCCGGTTATGTTGTCTGCATTCCTGATTGCGATATCACGATGATTTTTGATGACGACATTGGATATTGACCCCAGAGTTGTATTGGTAATGGCTGTTCCGACCTCGGTCCATTCTTCATTCTCGTCGGTCTCGAGATATTGGCTATTTTTGTTGAAAAATTCATTTGTCATCTGCTTTCTCGTAATAAAAGACTTACCTGCTCTCCGCCCCTATGACCCGGCAACATCGATAAAAACCTGCTTTGCGTCACCTGTTGAAACACGCTGGGTGCGCCCCTGGGCATCCGTGACGCCTTTCGCAACGACCCTCGAACCCGCGCGTACGCGGTAACGCACCCCTGCCTGTCGCTTGCCAGTGAAGTCTCTTAGCTCGAACTGCTCATTGAACCGTTTGGGGGCACGCCCGCGACAATCGCACGCCCATGCGTAACCGAGGGCTTCCGCCATCTCGTAACCGCTTGAATACGACTTCAGCCTATCGAACGGAAACCATTCGCCGGTTTCGGCGTTCAGCGCCATTGCGGACGGCATTGGCGGGAAATTTGAGTAGACTGAATAGGTGATACGGCAAAGCAGACACTCTTCCTTGCCCCCGGTTTCATCCTGTTTCTGTTGTTCCATTTGACCTTCGCTGATTTTCCAGAGCACACACGGGGAATTAACCATCTAAAACATGACACAGTCAACGACTTTAAATTGAGATAGAACTGTTTTGACAGATATTAACGATGTTTCGCGAAACGCATGCTCATACGCATCTTTCCGGTATCGCGGCTCAACAAAAAGACTCCATGCTGCATTTGTGTTGTCTCTAGCCGTTGAAACCATGCGCCAACAAGTGGTTACCATAACTAACGTCAATGTTTGTCAAAACCGGTGTGTTTCGTATTAACTCTATTGACTGCGATCCTTTTAGATGATCAATTGGTTTGATCCATCTTGATAGCTTAGGAAACGTCCAATCGAGCCACAAGAACGCGAAAGTATTGGGACGCCTGTGGCGAGCCGGGAGACCTGGCTGCTTACGGGATCTCATATTCGATTTTTTATGACTTTCTGGCCGCCATAAAAAAAACGGAGCGAAAGTCCATCAAGACTTTCGCTCCGCTACGCCAAGCAAGGACTGGCCAAGCCCTCGTCTACCCTCGCGTAAAAATCACCTCATCACCGCGCTGCCACGCCCGTCAGAATCTGCGCGACCCCATCCACATAGCTGCGCGTGCCGAAACGCTCCTGCGCGGTCCGATAGCCGTTCCTGACCAGTTTGTCGCGCAAGTCGCCGTTCGAGCGCAATTCGGCGAGCGTATCGGCGAGCGCATGCGCGTCGCCCGGCGTACACAGCACGCCGTTCTCGTAGTCGTCGATGATTTCGAGCACGCCGCCCGCGCGCGATGCCACGACGGGCCGCTGCGCGAGCATGCCCTCGACGATCACGCGCCCGAACGGCTCGGGCGTGATCGACGTATGCACGACCGCGTCGACCGCGCACATGCACGCGGCGATATCGTGCTGGAAGCCAAGAAAATGCACCCGTCCGCCAAGCTTGTGCGCGGCGACGAACGACCGCAGCTCGATCTCGTACTGGTCCTCGCCGAACAGCGCCGCGCCGACCAGCACCGCATGCATCTGCGGATTGAGCACCATCGCTTCGAGCAGCACATGCTGCCCCTTCCAACGCGCAAGCCTGCTGAACGAGCCGACGAGAAACGCGTCGCGCGGCAGATTCAGCCGTTCGCGCAGCACGGCTTGCGGCACCGTGCGCAACGCGTCGAACGGCTCCGCGGCAATCCCGTTGAATACGACGTCGATGCGACCGCTGTCGAATCGCGTGAGCTTCGCGAACGCCTGCGCCGACGCGGCCGAATTGGCGATCACATGCGTGAGGCCGAGCCGCGCGCACCACTTGATGATCGCTAGCTGCTTGCCGCCGAAATGCTCGGCGCTGACGATGTCGCGCAGATGCCACACCACCGGCCGTCTCGCGAGCTTGCCGGCCACTGCGCCGATCACCATCGCGCGTTGCGTGTTCGCGTAGATCACGTCAACCTTGCGCGCGCGTTTCGCAGTGGCGCGCACAAGCGATATGAGCCCTTTCAGCGCCTGTCCTTTCGGCAGCGAACCACCCTGCTTGCGCACATTTTTCAGCGCGCCGGCATCGAGTACGGTGACCTCGACACCGGTCTTCGCGAGCGCGGCGTTGAACGGACCGTCGTCGAACAGCACGACTTCGACGTGCGAACGCAGCGCCTTGACGATTTCGAGTAGTGACAGCTCGGCGCCGCCGAGCACGCCGCTCTGATCGACGGCGAGAATGCGCGGCACGTTCGCCGCGCGTAGCGCGCCCGGCCGATACGGCGTATAGGCCGGCAGCGTCGCCGTGCCCAACGCGGGCACCGACGCGCGCACATGCGAGAAAAAGCGCTCGCGGAAATGCGCGGCCGAAAACTGCTCGGCGTTGCCGCGGCAATTCTCGGGCAGCAACCGGTGCACGACTTCGTCGAAACGATTGACCGCCGCGATGATCGAGTCGGTATCCTGCTCATCGAAGAACATGCCAGTGGGCTTCGGTTCGGACAGTTCGCGCACGGTTTCGAGCGCCCCGCCCTTGCCGTATGCGATCACCGGCGTGCCGCAAGCCTGCGCCTCGACCACCGAAATGCCGAAGTCCTCTTCGGCGGCGAACACGAATGCCTTCGCGCGGCTCATGCGGTCCTTCAGCACCTCGAACGGCTGATAGCCCATGATCTCGACGTTCGGCCCGGCCTTCGCGCGGATCTTCGCCATGTCGGGTCCGTCGCCGATCACGACGAGCTTGCGCTCGGGCATCTGCGCGAACGCCTCGACGATCAGATCGATTTTCTTGTACGGCACCATCCGCGACGCGGTCAGATAAAAGTCTTCCTTCTGCGTACACAGCGTGAACGCGTCGACGTCGACTGGCGGGAAGATCACCTGCGCGTCGCGCTGATACACCTTCCTGATGCGTCGCGCGATGAACGCCGAGTTCGCCACGAAGCCGTCCACCGAGTTCGACGTGCGGATATCCCAGTTGCGCATGTAGTGCAGAATCAGCCGCGCCAGCGCCGACTTCGGACCGTTGGTCAGCTTCGACTGCTGCAGATACTGATGCTGCAAATCCCACGCATAGCGGATCGGCGAATGCACGTAGCTGATATGCACCTGGTCGGGACCGGTCAGAATGCCCTTGGCGACCGCGTGGCTGCTCGAAATCACGACGTCGTACGCCGACACGTCGAGCTGTTCGATCGCAAGCGGCATCAGCGGCAGATACGAGCGGTACTTGCTGCGCGCGAGCGGCAGCTTCTGGATGAACGACGTCGTCACCGGCTTGCCGCGCAGGAAGCTGCGATCGTCGAGAAAGTCCACGAGGCTGAACAGATCCGCATCGGGAAAGCACGCGATGATCTGCTCGAGCACTTTCTCCGCGCCCGCGTAGGTGACCAGCCAGTCGTGCACGATCGCGATGCGCACGTCTTTGCTCGCGCGTCGCGCGGTGCGGCGCGGTGCCGGCTGCATGCCGGGTACGCTCGTCAGTTCGTCGAGCGCGCTGCGCGTCGGAGGCCTCAACAGGTCTTTTTCAAGGACGTCTTGGTTCATGCGCTTTTCCTCGGATTCAGTCGCAACAGCAGTGAACGCGCAAGATTGCGCAAGGCGGGCGTCATCGTGATCGACCACGCGACGTTCGCGCCGACCATCAGCAGCCCAGCGGCGATCGCGAGCGCGAGGCTCGGCAGGAAGCTCGCGAGCCACAGGCTGGCGAGCAGGAAGGCGAGATGGGCGAGCATGTCGAGCACGATCTGGCGCGCGCGGATCGCGGCGAAGTGCAGCAGCACCGCGTAGTCGAATAGCGCGCGAGCAGCGACGGCGACCGCCGCGCCCGTCAGCCCGAAATGCGTGATGCCGAACCACAACGCGCCGGCGAAAAGCGGCAACTCGACGAGGCCGACGCGCGCGGCGGTGGCGGGATTGACCTGCGACTGGATCAGGATGCGCGTCACGTTCGCCTGGCCGACGAGCCACACGGCAACGATCATGATGCGGCCCACCGGCGCCGCCACCGTCGCGATCTCGTTGCCGACCCACAGATGCAGGAACGGTTCGAGCACCAGCATCGCGACGAGCGCGACTGGCGTGAACACGCCGTTGAGAAATTCGAGCGACTGCTGCGTGATCGTGTCGGCATCCGCGCGGCCGACCGCGGACAAGCGCGGAAACAGCGTGCGAACGAGCGCGGTCGGCACGATGTTCAGACGCGTGACGAGGTTCTGCGGCACCGTGTAGTACGTGACGAAACGCGCGCCGAGCCGTGAACCGAGCATCACGCGATCGAGCGAATCGGCGACCATCGTCGTCACGCTCGCGATCAGCATCCAGCCGCCGAAGTTGAACAGCCCCTTCGCGACGCCGAGCCGCGGCGGTTCAATGCTGCGTATTTCAAGCACTTTGAGCGCGTAGCGGCCGAGCAGCAACGCCGCGAGAATCCGCGCGACCACCGCCGCCGCGAGCACATTCTGCAAGGTGGCGCCGAGCCACAGCGCGGCGCCGAGCGGCAACAGCTGGAACAGGAACGTGCCGATCGTCTGGTTCGTGTTGTAGACGCCGAAACGTTCCGCGCCGTTGATCGCGCCCGCGAACACCCACGACACGTTCGCGATCGGAATCGCGACCGCGAGCCACGGCAGCGCCATATAGACTTCGTGCTGCAGCTCGGGCGATACCTTCGTGAAATAGGCGGTGTACAGGAACGCGCCGAAGTAGATGATCAGACCGCCGATCACGCCGGTCGCCAGATTGAGCCACGTCGCGCTCCAGAACACGCGCGCGCTTTCCTGCTGATCGCCCGACGCGCGCGCTTTCGAAATATGGTTCTGCGCCGCCATGCTCATGCCGAGATCGAGAATCCCGAAGTAGCCGATCAGCGTCCACACGAGACTGATCACGCCGTAGCGCTCGACGCCGAGCAGCCGGATATACGACGGCACGGTGACGAGCGACACGAACGTTGGCAGCACGAGCCCGAAAAAATTGATCGCCACGTTCCTGAGAATGCCTTTGTCCATCGAGTCCCTTGAGTTTTGCGGTTAGGTTGGGTGCCGGGCTGCGTCAGCGAGGCCAACGCACGTCAGGGCTTCCAGCGATACATCAGCACCTTGCCGCGCGCGTCTTCCTCGACGAACACCAGGTACTCGCCATCGCCACGCCTGGCCGCGCTGATACCGTTCGGCACGTCGACCCAGCCCGACGCGCGGCCCACTTCGGGGCCCGGCCGGATCACGCCGAGTTCCTTGCCGCTGTCCTTGTCCCACACGTGCACCGCGCCGACCGGCTCGACGCCGAACACGTATCGACCCTCGACGGTGAGGCCGATGATCGTCGCGATGGGCTTGCTCTGCGTCTGCCACGGCAGCGCAATCGCATAGCGCTGCACCGGCTTGCCGCTCGACCACTTGTCGTAGCGCACCAGCACGCGTCCCACTTCTTTCCAGAAGCCCTGCGCGGTTGGCATATCGGCCGTATAGCCGCTCACGTACATCGTGTCGGTGTCCGGTTCATAGATCGCGCGATGCAGCTCGGTGAACGGCGGCGGCACCGGGTACTGCGTCAGGTTCGAGTACGAGTAGACCGGATTGCCCTTCGCATCGAGTCCGCCGAAGCGGAAGCGGTAGATGCCCTTCGTATCCCGGGTGCGCCAGATGTCGCCTGCGGTATCGACCCACCAGCCCCAGCCGCCCGCGAGCTTCGTGCCGCTCGTGTTCAGCGTGTATTCGTCGCGCTCGAAGCGCCCGTCGCCATTCGTATCGCGCCAGATCCAGTCACCGCCCGGCGGCGCATTCGGCACCTTCGCGACCGCGCGCTCGCGGCCCGCGATAAAGCCGGAAGGAATCGCGCTCTCGCCGTCGTGCTGCGAATCGAAGCGATAGATCTTCAGATGGTCCGCGTACATGTCGGTCAGATAGAGGAACGTGCGCCCCTTTAGCCGCCGCGCGATCGGCAGGCCCGGATACTGGTCGGTATGGAACACCGGATCGTCCGGATATCTGAACCGATTCGACAGGAATCCCGCATATTTCCAGTCCTGCCCCGACGGCTTCGACAGATCGAGTTCGAAGCGCTTGTTGCCGGTATAAACGCTGTCGGGCCTGGCCGGATCGATCCACGCGCCGTCGACGAACAGCAGCCCCTCGACCTGCCAGTTGCGTTTGCCATCCGCCGCATAGCTTTCGAGCGTCGCACCGAGGCCCGCGCCGATCGGCTCGTAACGCGGACCGATGCCATTGGTCGACACGTACACGTTGCCGCGCGCGTCGACACCCACGCCAGTCAACCCGTTGAATCGCAACGGTCCGGGCTTGCCCGCGACGCCGCTGAAAATGCCGCCGCGTTCGCCGAGCGTGCCCGACTCGGTGTAGCGGCCGTCGCGCTTTGACAAGAACAACACCTGCTGGCGCGGACCGTTGTCGGCGATCAGAATGCGGCCTTGCGCATCGACGGCGAGGTCGACCGCAACCGTATCGGCCGACAGCGTGATCGTGTCGTCGATGCGCTGACCGCTCGCCGTGTAGTGCTCGATACCCGGCGCGCGATCGCCGCGTGTGCCGGTCAGCACCCATAGCGTGCCGTCGGGCGCGAGTGCGAGCCGTCCGGGCTCATGCACGTTCCACGTCGCTTTCTGCTGCATCGACTCGGCATCGTAGACTTCGATGCGATTGCGCGCGGTATTGGCCGCGAACAGCGTCGTGTCGTTCGCGGCGAGCCCGCCGATCTCCGCGTTCGTGCCGGTCGTCACTTCGTTCATCATCAGAAAACCGGCCGCGAGCTGCGCATGCGGGTCCGTGTTCTTCGCGGCGGCCTGAAACGGCGCGACGCGCTTCGGATCGTTGATCAGACGCCGCGAAATGCCAAACCATTGCTTGCCCTTGTCCGGCCACACGCCCGGTTCGACCAGCCGCCCCTTCTCATTGCCGACCGCGATCGCGACGAACGCATACTTCCGGTTGAGCGCGATCGCATTACCGCCGGCGTTGCCCCAGCCATGCGTGCCGCCCGCGAAGCCGAGCATCTTGCCATCCTGGTACACGCTCGCTTCGGCGCCGCTTTCGTCCCACGGCGCGTTCGTGTACACCTTGCCATCGGGCGTAACCGCGATCGCGGTGATGTTGATCTGCGTCCATCCGCCATCGCCGAAGCCGAAGCTGTTGCCGAGCCATGAGGTCTTCGCGTTCAACGCGGTTTCGGCGCAAGCCGGCAGACTGCCCGATGCCGCGACGACTCCGGCAACGCAAACGGTCAGCATGAGCCAGCTTTTGAACGTGAAACGAGGCAAGGCGGATCCCCCAGTCGATGTCCGATCAACGCAATGCACGCGGACCTGTGCCCGCTCGGGGCGAAATTCAGTGAGGCGGTAACGCGAATCGAAGCGCAACCGATTGAAGCGCGGCGTCTGAAGACAGACATCCACACGGCTACGTTACGCGGAAAAAATGCGGCGACGAAAATCGAAAATAATTCAAAAATATTCGCCGGCTAATCCATCAGGAAATAGATGATTTTAAAAAATCGATAGAAACACAGATGCCACGGCGCTTGCGTTCCGGCGTGACAATTCGACCCGCCTATCGAGGCTATATCATGCAATCGGCATCTATTGCGGACTACCATATTCTGACGATACAAACATATTATTCTGCACAGAATGTGCTAAAGAAATTCCCTGTTTCAATTTGGTTCATTTATCTAATTCCTGCGGGTTTTTTCTCGACTTTCTTTTCCCTAGAATCGATTGCACTTCCGTTGCGACGCGAAGCGCTCGCCTGTTCGCCGGCCATTCGATGCGAACCGCGCGGCCCTTCGCCCGGCCCATCCGCTTTACACCATGGACGGTTCATGACAGCCAGCGCATTGCCCCTCGCGCCCTCCCATTCCCGCATCGTGCAGCTCGACGGCCTGCGCGCGATCGCCGTGCTCGCGGTGTTCGCCCAGCACGCGTTGAAGGCGCCGCTATGGATGGGCGTCGATCTGTTTTTCGTTCTGAGCGGCTTCCTGATCAGCGGCATCCTGCTCGATCGCAAGTCGCGTCAGCAGTCGTATTTCCGCTATTTCTATACGCGGCGCGCGCGCCGCATCCTGCCGCCGTACCTGCTGCTGATGGCCGTGTCGTCGGTGCTGTTCGGCCTCGCGTGGGCGCAGCACTGGTACTGGTACGCGTTTTTCGCGACCAATATCGGCGATGCGCTGAATCAAAGCGGTCACGACAGCCTCAACGTGCTGTGGTCGCTCGCGGTCGAAGAGCAGTTCTATATCTTCTGGCCGTTCGTGATCCTGCTCGTCCCCGAGCGCTTACTCGGCTACGTGGCGGCCGCGCTGATCGTGCTGGTGCCCCTGTTGCGCGCGCTCGCGACGCCGTGGTTCGATTCGTTCTGGCCGATCTATTACCTGACGCCGTTTCGCATGGATCTGCTCGCGGCCGGCGCGCTGCTCGCGGTTGCCGTGCGGCGCGATCGCAATGCGCTCGAATCGTTCAAGGGACTCGCGGTGCTCGGCGCTCTGGCCGCGCTCGCGGTGCTGGCCTGGCTGCATCTGCACTTCCCGCGTTTTCGCGCGGCCAATACGCCGTTGTCGAATGCGGGGCTTTATAGCGTGTCGCTGGTGCTGTGCACGTCGATCGTCGTGATCGCGCTGCAGAGCAAGGGCATCGTGAAGCGGCTGTTATGCAATCGCGTGCTCGTTTATGTCGGCACCATCAGCTACACGATCTATCTGATCCATCTGAGCGTGCTCTACATGGTGTGGCCGCTGCATTTGAATCGCTATCTGAGCGCCGCGATCGCGCTCGCGATCACGCTCGTGTACGCGAGCATCACATGGTTCGCATTCGAGAAGCGGTTGATTTTCGGCGCGCGCGGTGCGCGAACGACGACCGCCACGGGCGCCAACGTTGCGCGGCAAACACCGCAAAGCCGCGCATGAACCGCCGGGCTGCGATTGCCGCTGGCGTGCTGGGCGTCGTGTCGGCGCTGACGCTGCTCGCGCCGACCACGAGCGCGGCCACGGCCGAGCCGCCAACGCCATCACCGACGCAAGTGCTGATCGACGCCTACGGCGATTCGACCACGCTGGGTATCACCTGTAGCGATGGCCATTGCGCCGCGCAAGCGCGCAACGCGGTGACGTATCTGCAGCAAGCGTTGTACGAGCATGACGGCGAGCGCGTGCGCGTCACGAACTATGGCGTTGGCGGCACGATGGCCACACAGTTGCGCGACGGCACCGGCAACCGTCGCGCTGGACCGACGGCAGGCCTGCCGTGGCGCGAACGCCTCGGCGCATCGCACGCGCGCATCGTGCTGATCAACTACGGCATCAACGAAGTGATGCAGAACCAGACGCCCGAGCAGTTCTACGCGGCCGAAACGACTCTCGTGCAAACCGCGCGGGCGCTCGGCAAGGAGCCGGTTTTGCAAACCTCGAACCCGATGCCCGACAACCGGCTGAACACGCGGCTCGCCGCGATGGTCGCGATGACGCGACGCGTGGCCGCCGAACAGCAGGTGCCGCTCGTCGATCAATACGCGTATGTGAGCAGCCTGCCCGACTGGAAAACACTGATGTCGGACGGCGCGCATCCGAAGCCGGAGTTGTACCGGCTGAAGGCCGAACAGGATTATCGGGTCGTCGAACCGTTGGTGCGGCTGCTGCTGGACCACACACATTGAGCCACGTTTTTAGGCGCGCTCCGTTCTTTTCCATTCACAAACCAGAAGGCAAGCTATGAGCCAACCACGCAAAGCGATCATCACCGGCGTCTCCGGACAGGACGGCGCCTATCTGACCCGGCTGCTGCTCGACAAGGGCTATCACGTGACCGGCACCTACCGGCGCACGAGTTCTGTCAACTTCTGGCGCATGCGTGAGCTTGGCGTGCTCGACCATCCGAATCTGCGTCTGGTCGAACACGACCTCACCGACCTTGGCTCGACGCTGCGTCTGCTCGACAGCACGCAGGCAGACGAGTTGTACAACCTCGCCGCGCAGAGTTTCGTCGGCGTGTCGTTCGACCAGCCCGTGACCACCGCCGAAGTGACCGGCATCGGCGCGCTGAATCTGCTCGAAGGCCTGCGTATCCTGAGCCCGAAGACGCGCTTTTACCAGGCGTCGACCTCCGAGATGTTCGGTCTCGTGCAGGCGGTGCCGCAACGCGAGAGCACGCCGTTCTATCCGCGCAGCCCGTATGGTGTCGCGAAGCTGTTCGCGCACTGGTCGACGATCAACTATCGCGAGTCGTACAACCTGTTCGCGAGCAGCGGCATTCTGTTCAATCACGAATCGCCGCTACGCGGCCGCGAATTCGTCACGCGCAAGATCACCGACACGGTCGCGAAGATCAAGCTCGGCAAACTGGACGTGCTCGAACTCGGCAATCTGAGCGCGCGGCGCGACTGGGGTTTCGCGCTCGAATACGTCGAGGGCATGTGGCGCATGCTGCAGGCCGACGCGCCCGACACCTTCGTGCTCGCGACGGGCCGCACCGAAACGGTTCGCGACTTCGTGCGCATGGCGTTCACGGCGGCCGGCTATCAGCTCGAATGGTCGGGCAAGGATGAGCGCGAGACCGGCATCGACGTCGCGACCGGCAAGACGCTCGTGCGTGTGAATCCGAAGTTCTATCGGCCGGCCGAAGTGGACCTGCTGATCGGCTGCGCGGACAAGGCGCGCGACACGCTCGGCTGGCAGCCCCAAACCCCGCTCGAACAGCTGTGCCAGATGATGGTGCAGGCGGACATTGGGCGCAACGAGCATCACGAAACGTTCTGACGCGGCACCCGTGTGCGGCGGCGCTCGCCGCACACTGCCCCGTCAACCCGCCAGTTTCCTGAACGTCTCCAGCACCGCATCGCCCTTGAACGGCTTGACGATCCAGCCCTTCACGCCGGCGGCCTTGCCGCGCTCCTTCATCGCGGGGCTGCTTTCGGTCGTCAGCATGATCACGTTGACGGTCTTGTTCGCGAGCTCGCCGCGGATTTTTTCGACCATCGTCAGGCCGTCCATGTTCGGCATGTTCACGTCACTGACGATCAGGCGAATACTCGAATCCGTCTTCAGCTTGACAAGGCCATCCTTGCCGTCGATGGCCGTCGCGACATCGAGGCCGTTTTTCGCCAGAAAGCCCGCAACTTCATCGCGTACCGTGCTCGAATCGTCCACCACCAGAATCTTTGCCATAACATTTCCTTGCGTCACTGACGCGTCGTATCAATACAGATCGAGTTCGCCGGACTCGACGATGTGTTGCTAGAAGAGTTCGAGTTCGCCTTCGGCCTCGTCGGCCGTGGCCAGCTCAGCCTTGAAATCGAGTGGCGCCTGCGCGCATAGACATAGCGTGACGCCCAGTCGGACCGCACCGCCGATCGTCAGCTCGTACGCCCACACGTGATCGGGCCGCAACTCGTCCAGATACTCAACACAGGCGCTGTTCAATTCATACGGCGTCGACATGCCCAGATCGGGGAAATGATTGACCAGTTGCTGGTTCATGTAGCCGCAACACAGGTTGCCGAGTTCCATCAGCGTTTCCGACAGCGAACGCGTCGTATCGCTGCTGGCGTAGTATTCGCGCGTCGCGTCGTCCTGGCCGAAGTGCAGCACGAACAGCAGACGAAAACCGATCGACGAGATCGTTAGCGCCATCGCGCAGGGTCCGGCCGGATGATCGCGATCCCACCTCGGCACCGCGGTGATCTCGCACGCGTCGCCCGGCGTGGCGGGCAATCTTGCGCGAGCCGCGTGACAGAAGATGTCCGCGATGCTTTGCTTTGCCTGATCGGTAATCACGCTGCGGCCTGCTCGAGGCGGGATTGAAACTGGGTCGCCAGCAGTTCGACGCCGCCGAGCGATGCGGTGATCATCTTGCCGCCGGCCTGGATGTCCTGGAACGTCGCGGCCGTCGTCAGGTCGTTGCGATGCAGGCTCTCGCGATAGCTCTTCGACAACTCCTGCGAGCGCGACGCCAAAGAACGCACTTCGCCCGCGACGATCGAAAAGCCGCGACCCGCGGTGCCGGCGCGCGCCGCTTCGATCGAAGCATTCAGCGAAACGATCAGCACGTGCTGCACGATCGACGACAGATCCTGGTTCTTCTTGTGCATGTCGCGATTCTGCGACATCAGCGAGATCATCTGCTCGTGCCAACGCTCGAACGTGATGGTCAGCGTCTTCAGACGAGACGCCTCCTGCGCGATGCGCGTCGCATGCTGCAGCCATTCGTCGCTTCGCGCG
Source organism: Paraburkholderia sp. WC7.3g (assembly GCF_050436345.1). Lineage (NCBI taxonomy): Bacteria > Pseudomonadati > Pseudomonadota > Betaproteobacteria > Burkholderiales > Burkholderiaceae > Paraburkholderia > Paraburkholderia sp. WC7.3g. The sequence continues at coordinate 2,487,362 of NZ_JBNDMA010000002.1, read as the reverse complement.
CTCGCAGCGTCGAGCACCGCCTGCAACGCTTCGCGATCCTGCGCGCACTGCTCGGCCTGCGCGCGCAAATCCGCGAGCATCGCCTCCAGCGCGGCGCGCTCGCTGTTCGCCTGCTCGGCGAGCCGGACCGCCGCATCGAGTTGCTGTTCGAGGGCCTGCCGCGCGAGCGCGTCGAGACGCTGCGCTTGCGCGCCAGCGCGAAGCTTCCGACGATAAATCATTCGCGTGGCGAGTGCGCAGACGATACCGCCAAGGCCTGCCGCCAGAAGATAACTTTCAAACACAACCTGCTCCCATCGCTTCGTTCAATCCATCAGGCCGTTAGCCTGCCACCGCATCCGCATCCGCATCCGCATCACGCTGCCGCGCTTGATCGGCGGACGCGTCGAGACTGTCCACCGCCCAGTCTTCGGGAAACGACACGACGGTCTGAAAGCGGCGATAGTCCGCGCCGCGACGATCGTCGGTGAAGCGCAATTCGATGCGACCCTGCTCGCGCCGCACGAAATCGCGCACCGCATCCATGCCGACGCCTCGGCCCGAAATCTCGCTGACGGTCTGCGCGGTCGAAAAACCGGAACGGAAGATCAACTCGGCAATCGCTTCGTCGCTCAGCGCGGCGTCGGCGTCGATCCAGCCGCGTTCGATCGCGGCCGCACGAATTTTCGCGAGCGCGAGGCCGCGGCCGTCGTCGCTGATGGTGATCTGCAGCGCGTGATGGTCGACGCCCACTTCCAGCTCGATGACGCCCGCCGCGTCCTTGCCGTTCGCAACACGCTCGGCGGCGGGCTCGATACCGTGGTCGACCGAATTGCGCAGCAGATGCGTGAACACATTGCGCAGCGTATGGCTGACCTCGTTGCGCACGCGGTAGCCGTTGTTGTCGATGCTGACGACCGGCGCTTCCTTGCCGAGTTCGGCCGCCAGAGACGGCAGCGATTCGAGCAGGCCCGCGAGCGCTTCGTAGATCGATTCGGTGCCCAACAGACGCAGCTCACGCTGCAACGATTCGCGCATCGACACGAGTGCGTCGCGGTCGGCCGGATCGGCGCTTTCGAGCAGTTCCAGCTGCTTCTGGATCGATTCGCGATCCACGATCAGATAGCCCTCCCCCGCGCCGCTCTGGCCCGGGCCCTTGCGGCCGAGACTCACTTCGTTGATGGTCGCGTAGGTCTCGAGCGCCGCCTTCACGCGCTGCAGGTCCTCGATCAGCAACTGCTGGTCCCACGCCTCGCTGCTGTCCGCGCGGCGCAGCGCGTCGTAGCGCTGTTCGGTTTCGTGGACGATGCCGGTCAGATGCTGAAGACTGTACGTGCGCGCATTGCCCTTGACGGTATGCATGTTGCGGAACAGTTCGGCGACGGCTTCGTGACTCGGCTCGTGATGCTGACGGATGATCCGTTCGTTCTCGCTGATAAAGTCCGTCGCGCTTTCGACGAAGTGATGGAACTTCTCCTGGCTCACCGCGAGAATCTCGCCGATCATCTCCAGCCGGCGCTTCTGTTCGCCGGCCTCGGCGGCGAGCGCGCGCAGTTCGGTCACGTCGCGCACGCACAGCATCAAACGCAATACGACGTCGTTTTCGTCGGTGATGGCCGACCAGCTCAGATCGAGCGTCTTCACGCGGCCATCGGCCATCGGCTTCGCGATCTCGTTGACGAGCAGGTGCTGATTGAACTCGAAGTTCATGCTGTCTTCACCGATGCATGCCTGCAGCGCCGCTTCGATCTGTGCGAGCGCATCGCTGTTGATATCGGTGCCGCCGAACACGAGATCGAGCAACGGACGGCCCGCAATCTCGCGCGTCTCGAAGATCGCCTCGAGATAGGCGGAGTACTCCGGATGCACGATCACGCCTTCGACCACCGTCAGAATCCCCTGCTGCATGTTTTGCAGCATCGCCTGGATATCGGCGGTCTTCTGCTTCAACTGCAGCGAGCTTTGCTGGATCTTCTCGATCATGCCGTTGAACGCGACGATCGAATGACCGATCTCGTCCATGCGGCCGACCGGCACGCGGCGGGTGAAGTCCTGGCTCGCCGCGATCTCGCTCATCTCCACTTGCATGCGGCTCAGCGGACGGGTGATCTGGCGATACAGCAGCGCGCTGATCAGCACCAGCACGACGATGGCCGCGCCGGTGGCGGCGGCGATCGCCGTCGTCGTGGTGGCGAGCGCGCTGTTCAGTTCGTCGATCGCGGCGTCCTTCTGGCGGTTTTTCTCGATCCGCAGCGTCTCGACGATGCCTTCGAGTTCATCGCGGTATTGGGCGACGTTCGCGAACAGATAGGCTTGCGCCAGTTCGGTCTTGCCGTCGGCCTTCATCTTTGCGGTGTCGTTGACCGCGCTGAAATAATTCGCGAGGCTCTCGCGCGCCTGGCTCACGAGCCCGGTTTGGGCCTGACCTTGCGCGGCCCTCGCCTGCACGTCGAGCGCCGCCTGCAACGAGGCTTCCTTGCTCTTCAGAAGGTCTTGCGCCTGCGAGACCATGTTCGCGTCAGGCGCATAGACGAGGGTCATCATCGCGAGCTGAACGTCCTTGACCTGCGACACGAGGTCTGCCGACGCGAGCGCGCTCGGCACGACGCCCTGGGTAACCTGCCTGACGTTGACGGCGCTGGTGCGGGTCTGAAGCACAGCGTATCCACCAATGGCGGATAGCGCGACGAGCATCAGAATGACGAGAAGCGTGATGCGGTGACGGATGGTCATTTGAGAATCCCCGAAGTCTGGAAATACAACGTCCCCCGCTTTTAGCGGGACGCCCCTATGTTTTTGTGCTTTCGGGCGCGGGGATTATCGTCGCGAATGTGTGACGTCAACGTGACGGAATGGACGCCAGGCGCGACGTTTCAGGGATTTGCGAAATAGCGCCGAAAAATCTCGGCTAAGGGCTGATCCGGGCTCAAGTTCGAGCGAAAAGTGCCGTTATTGTTGGCCCATTTTTTTCGCTGGCCCGCGGCGGCATGAACGCGAGGCCCGGACGCAACGATCCGTGCGTCGCTTTTTTTTCATTCGATCGAACCGCCGCCGCGCCGCTTCAATGCAGCGCGTCCGCCGCAATCGCCTCGGCATAGACCGCGGCGACGCGCTTCGCGATCACCGCATTATCGAAGTGTTCGCGCGCATAGCGGCGGCACGCATCGGCATCGGGCAGCTTCAGGGTGCCGTTCAGCGCGCCAGAGAGACCCGTGGCGATCGCCTGCGCGCCGGTCTCGGGCAACACCAGATCGGGCGACAATCCCGCCACCGCCTCGGGCAATCCGCCGACCGGCGTCACCAGCACCGGCGTGCCCGACGCAAGCGATTCGACGGTGATGAGCCCGAAGCCTTCCAGCGCGACGGTCGGCACGACGCTGAGATTGGCCGCGCGATACAGCGCAGCCAGATGCTGGTCGGGAACGAAGCCGAGCAGCTTGACGTTGTGCTCGAGCCCGGCGTCGCCGATGCGCGCCTGAAGCTCGCCTTCGAGCCGGCCCTTGCCGGCGATCAGCAGCAGCACATCGGGCGCACTGCGTTTGAGCAGCTTGACCGCGTCGATCAGATCTTCGAGGCCCATGCGCCGCACCAGGCGCCGCACCGCGAGCACGATCGGCCGATCCTGCGGCAGTTGCAGCCGCAGACGCGCGTCGGCCCGCGTGATCGGCAGATTGAACTGCTCGACGTCGACGCAGCCCGGCACCACGCGCACGCGTTCCGGCGAGATGCCGTAGCGCGTCGTCAGGATCTTGCCGAACGCGTCGGACAGCACGATCAGCCGCGACGAACGCGCGTACACCGACTGTTCCAGATAGCGCTTCGCGCGCTGGCCGAGCGAATCGGCGCCTTCGACGTGGCTCTCGTCGGCCCACGGTCCCTGAAAATGCGACACCTGCGGAATGCCGCGCGTCACGTCGAGACCCGGAAACGTATAGAGCGCGAAGTGCGACGAAATCACGTCGGGCCGCGACGTACGGATTTCATGGCGCAGCGCGCGGCGTGCCGCCATCAGCCGCAGCGGCAGCGATTGCGCGGCGGAGCCGAAGCCGTTGATCGCGCCACCGGTATCGGTCGCGACTTTCGGCGAGCCGGCGACGACGCCGCGCACCGCGACGCCCGCGCCCGGCAGCGCGCCGACCAGCGAGTAGTACATGCGGTCGAGGCCGCCCGCGCGTTCGGGAAACCAGTGCATCCCGATCTGCAGTGATTTGATTGAGCCAGTCGTCATGAAGGTGTGCCCCTGTGTATTGCTTGCGGTGGGTTGCTATGTCGATAGCGTGGCTTGCGCGGTCCGCGCGTTCATTCCACGCTCTTCTGTCCGGCGAGATGGTTCAGCGTCAGCGCATCGTTCTGCGCGACCACCGTTGCTTCGGTCTGGCTGCGCCGGCGGTTTTCCTGCTGTCCGGCCAGTTGCCGGTACAGCGCGATGTATTGCGCGGCCATGCGCGCCCAGCCGAAGCCGGTCGCGAGTTCGCTCGCGGCTGCGCCCATCGCGCGGCGCGCGGTGTCGTCGCTGGCGAGTTGCGCGACCGCGCGAGCGAGAGCTTGCGGGTCGTCGGGATCGTCCAGCACGATGCCGCACTCGGGCGTGATGATCTCGGCGCCGCCCGCGGTGCGCGCGGTCACGACGGGCAGCCCCGCCGCCATCGCTTCGAGCAGCGACAGGCTCATCGCTTCGTAGCGCGACGGAAACACGAACGCGTCGACCGAATGCATCAGCACCGGCATTTCCTTCACGAGCCCGAGAAAATGCACGCGATGCGCGATGCCGAGCGCCTTTGCCTCGTCCGGATACGGACTGCCCGGCAGAAAACCGGCCACCGCGATCTGCACGTGCTCGGGCAGATGCTTCAACGCGGCGAGCACGGTGCCGAGATTCTTGCGCGGCGTGCGTAGATCGCCGACGAACAGCAACAGGAACGCATCGCCTGGCAACCCGAACTTCGCGCGATCACCGCTCGCCGCCGCGAAGCCCTGGGTATCGACGCCGTTGTAGATGACATCCACGCGGTTGCCCGGCGTGAGGCCGATCGCGCGGATTTCGTCGGCGACCTTCTGCGACACCGCCGTGATCACCTTCGAGCGCCGGTACGCCCAGCGTTCGAGCAGCGCGTTGCAGCGCGTATAAACCGACTGGTACGCGGACCACACGCCCTTCGTGAGGCCGAACGGATAGTACTTGCTCGCGAACCAGCCGCTATGGACGAAATGCGAGGTATTGACGTCGGCGCGCATCCACGTGATGAAGCCGTTCACGTGCAGCACGTCGTAGTCGCGGCGATGCGCGCGCAGCCACAGCGCGCTCTTCGCCGCGAAAACCTGCTGGCGCAACAGATTGGTCGGCCACCAGCGGCCGATCTTCATCGGCGCCCAGCGCACGTTCGGATGCGCGAGCAGTTCGGGCGCCACGTGCGACGCAACCAGCGTCACGCGAATGTTCTCGTCGAGCGCCGCGCGCGCGATCTCGTGATTGACGCGCCCCTGGCCGTCGTTATGGCGCACTACGTGCGTGACAATGGCGACTCTCAATCCGTGCCTCCGTGGAGAAATAGCGTGCGTCCGCGGTTCATTTTTTCGTAGTGGACCGCGGAAAGAATCGAAAAAGCGCTGATGAAAAGCAGCAGGCCGCCGGTGCCGACCAGCGAGTTCGTGAACACGAGCATCGCGAAGGTTGCAAGACACAGGCTCAGGCACGCCGAGACGAACTTGTCGTCGCGCAGCCTGAACGACGCGAGCACCGCGCGGGTCAGCAGCCACACGATGCCGGACATGTACAGCAAGGTGCCGGGCCAGCCGAGCACGAACGGAATGTTCATCACGCCGCTGTCGAAGTTGCCGTACTGGCCGAGCTGGCCGCCGTCGTTGGAGAGCTTGGTCGAGGTGCCGGTCGCGCCCAGGCCTTCGCCCGAGACGTCGGTAAACGCGGTCTTCGCGAAGTTCGCGTAGAACTCGTTACGCGCCGCGTAGCTCTGGTCGTCGTGCAGATTGACGATCGTGCCGAGCCGCGCCTGCATCCGTTCGGCCACCGGACCCACCGCAAGCAGCGGCACGCAGAAGCCGGCGAGCAGCACCGCGCTACCGACGATGCGCACGCGCACCTTGTTGTTCGACTTCACGAGCTGGATCAACAGCGCGATGACCCAGCCGCCCCACGTCGAGCGCACGAGGCTCAGCGCGAACGAAAAGAAGCCGAGCCCGGCCGCGATCCAGCGCACGCGGTGCTGCGCGGCCATCACGAAGACCATCGCGCCCATCATCGCGAACGCGAACGGTCCCGACGAATTCATCGTGCTGAACACGCGCACGCCCATCGGCACCGGGTCGCCCTGCGAGTTCATCTGCGAGCCGAGCATCCACAGCGCGTCCCACGGCGGCATGATGAAAAACTGGATCAGGCCGTAGCCGCCCATCACCAGCATGCCCCAGATGAACGTGTTGATGATCGTGTCGCGATAGCGCGGATACTGGCGCGTGTGCGCCATGATGTGAAAACCGATCAGGATCGGATAGAGCCAGTTCGCGAGGTCGTAGGTGGCCGCGAGCGGGCCGCTCGACATCACGCCGATCAGGAACGCGTAGACGAGGCCGAGCAGGATCAGCAGCACCGGCAAGCCGCGGCGCTGCGCGAGCAGCCGGTAGTAGCGCAGCAGCGACAGGCCGCTGATCATGGTCACCGCGAGCGGCGCGACCTGGATCAGGCTCGTCGGCGTGAACGCGCCCTTCGACCAGTCGGCGAGACGCCGCACTTCGGGACTCAGGAACCACAGCCACCACATGAAGCCGATATAGCGCGCCGGGCTCCTGAAGTAGAGCCACAGGCCCGTCAGGATCGCGAGCACCGGAAACGCGAGCGTGAGCACCGTGCCCTGGTGCGCGACGATCAGCACCGCGGTGATCAGCCACAGCAATAGCGGCGGCAGCCATTCCCGCGGGCCGCCGGACAGCACCCCGCTCGCGGCGTTTTTGACGGGGCCGGCGTTGGCGGCGGCTGGCGGCGGCAGCGGGTTCGCGCGCGGAATCGTCGACATCGCTTATAGGCCTCCGCGCGATTCGCGCGCGGGTGCGGCGCGTTGCTTCTGCGTGGCCGCGGCGGGCGCGTTCGCCTGCCCGCGCGCGCTCAGCATTTCGCGCGTGATCCGCACATGCTGCATCGCATAGTGCTGCGTGGTCAGATCGCGCGCGAGCAGACCGGCCGCCGCTGCCTGTGCCTGGCGCAGCGCCTCGTCCGGCTCGGCGGCGAGCCGGTCGAGCGCATCGCGCAGTGCCTGCGGATTGAACGGCGGCACGTAGGCGGCTTCGTCGGCGGGAAAATAATCGCGCAGCGCCCCGACGTCGGTCGCGACCATCGGCTTGCCCACCGCTGCCGCTTCGAGCATCACGGTAATGCCCGACGCGTGCGAGTTAGGCCGCAGCGGCACGACGATTACGTCGGCCCAGTCGTATAGCTCGTGCTGCTTTTTGATGCCCGAGAACAGCGCGATTTCGACGTTCGACGCGCGCAGCGACGCGGGAATGCGCCGCCGCGTCGCGAGCTTCACCGTGTAGCGCGGATCGTTGCCGACCGCCTTGATCAGCGTCTCCCAGTCGCGGTCGCGATCGTTGCCGATCGCCGCGATGCGCAGCGGCGTGCGCGGCGTCCACTGGGTCGGCGGGGTGACCGGGAAGTCGCGCGTGTTCAGGCCGTACAGCAGCGGCGTCGCGTCACGATTGAAATAGCGTTGGCACAACCCGGCGTTTTCGCTCGCGAGCGTGGTCAAGCGATCCGCGCGCGTCATCAGCTTGCGATACAACCAGCTGCGCGCGATGCCGTACGAAGGCCACTTGTCGAGCAGCCAGACGCTTTGCGCAAGCAGCAGCGGCGACGCGCCGCGCCGTGGTTTGCGCTCGCACAGCAGCAGCATCAGCGCGGCGGACAGCCACTCCTGCTCGGTATGCGTCCAGATCACGTCAGAGCGCAGCATCTCCGCGCGATTGCGCCACGTATGAATGAAATCAAAGCCGAGCGCGGCCTTCAGCGCGCGCCGCACGAGCCGCACGGGACGGCTTTCGCGCGCGTCCTTCGAATAGGTCAGCGCGAATGCTTCGGACTGCGCATGGTGATAACCATACAGGCAGCCGATGTCGTCGCCCTTGCGATAAAAGCGCGGATCGGCGCCGTAAAACAGATGGACATGAACCTTCGTACTCATGCGGACACTCCGCTCTTCGACAGTGCGCGCCGCGCCTCGTGGGCGCCAGCACGAACCTCGCGCCAGCGCGACAGCGTCAACTGCGCGCGTTTCGACAGCAGCGCGAGCGCCGCATGCGTGAGGCCCGGATAAAGCCGTGTGCCGACCAGCGTCCACCACCACCACGCGGTTTCGCGGCGCAGCGGCGGCAACTGGTCGCGCAGGATCAGATGGAAGTTGAACGCGGCGTTGCGCAGCGCGGCCATCGTCTGCGCGTCGCGTCTGTCGTCGTCGAAACGTTCGGCCGGGAAATGATCGACCGCGACCTGCGGGTCGTAGACGAGCTTCCAGCCCGCGTTTTTTACCGCGAGGCTGAACGCCATGTCGTTGTGCACCTGCGCGCCCGCGCCGCGCAGACGCGCGTCGAAGCGGATCGTGCGCACCGCGTCGCGCCGGTAGCTCATGTTGGCGCCCTTCAGGATGTCGACTTCGCGCGCGCCACCGACGCCCAGATGATGATTGCCGATGATCTTGCCGTGCGCGGTCACCTTGCCGACTAGCGGCCGCTCGCCGTCGAGCACGCGGCCTTTTTCGTGCACCCAGTCGCGCCCGCCCAGCGCGCCGAGGCGCGCATCGGCTTCGAACCCGGCCGCGATGCGCTCGACCCAGTCGCGGCGCGGCGCGGCGTCGTCGTCGGTGATCGCGATGACGTCGCCGCTCGCGGCATCGAGCCCGCGATTGAGCGCCGCGACCTGGCCGGGCACGTCCACCGGCGCGATCACGAGCGGCAGGCGGCCGCCGGTGGACCGATCGCGCAGGCACGCGTGCGTCGCGTCGTCGTCGACGCGTGCGACCACGATCACTTCGTCGGGCGCGCGCGATTGCCCCTCGAGCGCCGCGAGGCAGCGCGTGAGATCGGCCGGGCGGCGATAGGTCGGTACCAGTACCGTCACTTTCATCGTGATGTCCTCTCTGTTCGTCTCGAGCTGGGATCCGTCGCTCGCGTCACGTGCTCAGGTATTCCTGCGCCGCCGCGTAGCCGCGGTCGTAGCCGATCCGCGAGCGCGCCGGCATGCCGTTGAAGATGCCGCCCTGCACGTGGACGCCCGCCGCGCGCAACCGCTTCAGCGCATCGGCAAGCTCGACCTCGCTGTGCATGCCCGAGCGCATCACGAAGAACGTCGAGCCCGCATACGCGCCGATGATCGACGCATCGGTCACGGCGAGCACCGGCGGCGTGTCGACGAGGATCACGTCGTAGCGTTTCGCGAGGCCGTCGAGGTACTGCGGCAGACGCGGCGACATCAGCAGCTCGGACGGATTCGGCGGACGGCGGCCGCATGAGATGAAGCTGAGGCCCTCGATGCTCGACCCGCGAATCGCTTCCTCCAGCGAGATCTGGCCGCTCAGCAGCTCGGACAGGCCGTTCTCCTGCAGACCGCCGATCTGACGTTCGAGCGCGCCGCGCCGCATGTCGCCGTCGATCAGCAGCACGCGCTTGCCCGAATGCGCGAGCAGCATCGCGAGATTCACGCTGAGGAAGCTCTTGCCGACGCCCGCCATCGGGCCCGTCAGCATGACGATGCGGTTGCGCGCGTCCAGCAGCGTGAACTGCATCGCGGTGCGCAGGCTGCGCAGGCTTTCGATCGTCACGTCCTTCGGCCGCGCATTCGCGAGCACAGGACGCAGCCGTTCGCCGCCGCGCACGTAGCTGCTTTCGAGCTGCGCCTGTTCGACGCTTTGCGGCACCAGTCCGAACACCGGCAGATGGAACGCGCGCTCGACGTGATCGGGGTCGTCGATGCCCTTGAACAGATTGCGGCGCAGGAACACGAAACCGGTGCCCGCGATCAGCCCGAGAATCACTGCCGCCGAGATGATCAGCATCTTCTTCGGCTTGACCGGCGCGCCGGGGCGCAGCGCGGCGTCGACGATATGCACGCTGCCGCCCGTGCCGGCTTTCTGCACTGACAGTTCCTGCACGCGATTGAGCAGCAGCACGTAAATGTCTTCGGCGACCTTCGCGTCGCGCTGCAACTGCACGGCCTTCACTTCGGTGGCCGGCAGATTGCGGAAACGGTCCGCGTATTTGGTGCGCTGCGCTTGCAGCTCGGCCATCTGCTGACGCGCGGCGACGAGCGTCGGATGATCGTCGCCGTAGCGCTCGGCGAGCTGCGTCATCTGCAGACGCAACGCGGCGATCTGCTGCTCGTATTGCACGCTGCCTTCGAGGTAGACCTTCGCTTCGTCGCTCGCGTTGATCGAGCCGGACTCACGTTGATAGGCGGTCAGCGCGGCTTCCGCGCGTTCGAGATCGGCCTTCAGGCGCGGCTCCTCGCTCTTCAGGAAGTCGAGCATCTTGCTCGCGTCGGCCTGCTTGTTCGACACGTGCTGCCGCAAATACGACTGCGCCAGCGCATTGGCGACGAGCGCCGCATGTTCCGGGCTCTTGTCCTCCAGCGAGATCTGGATCACGCCGGTCTGCTTGCCCTGCTCCTGCACCGAGATCGCCGACTGGAACGCGGTGATCGCGTCGAGATCGTTGGAGCGCACGATGGTGAACTCCTGGCCGGGCCGCGCGACCAGCGTGTTGACGAGCATCGTCACGCCGCCGCCCTGCGCCTGCTGGCCCACCTGGCCGCGCAGCAGCGCCGAGCCGTTCGGCGCCAACAGTTCATAGTGCTGCGCGTCGATCACTCGCAGCAGCAGCTTCTCGCCTTCGAGCGACGGCGTGACGTCGATCGAATCGACCTCGACGTTCTCCCCACCCCATGCGTACGACGTGAGCCCCAGCCAGGCACGCGCGGGCTGGCCCGGCGTCGCGAGGCGCGCGGCGATGTTGCCGAGCAGCGGGATCGTCTTCGGCGTGACGCTGAAGTTCAGCTTCAGCTGCTGCACGACCGGGCCGACCACGCCGCGGCTCTTGATGATTTCGATCTCGGCGTCGGTCGGCAGCGAGGTCGAACCGCTGGTGATCGCGGCGCCCGTCTGCGTCTGCGTCAGCGCCTGCGACGTGTTATCGGACTGCTCGACGCGCACGTGTGCATCGGCCGAGTAGATCGGCTTGGCAAGGTAGCAGTACGCGACCGCCATCGCGACGATGATCGCGGTGATCGCGAGCAGCCACCAGATGTCGTCGAGGATCACCTGCACCAGTTGTCCGAGGACGACGTCTTCTTCTTCGGTCTTGATCGGACCAGCCATGTGTGGAGAGAGTTGATTGCTCACAGTTCGATCCCGTGTCGTTGGCTTCGGCTTTCGCGTCAGCGGTACTTCTGCATTCGTTGCGTGTGCCGCGCCGCCCGGACGACAGCGGCGCGGCACGCTACCGTCCAAACGTTCAGCGCGTCAGCTGCTTCAGATAGAACAGCGTCTGCACGCTCGGCAGCACCTGCTGCAACACACGGTTGAACGTGGTCGACGCGGCGGTGCCCACGTACACGACGTCGAGCGGCTGCAACTGGAACTGCGAGGACAGCATGATCGAGTCCGGCTGCGTCATGTCGAGGCGGAACACCTCAGGCGTGGTCGGATGCTCGCGCATGCCGCGCATCACGAAGATCTGGCGCGGATTGGCATCGGTGTTGAGGATGCCGCCGCCCTGCGTGAGCGCGTCGGCGATCGTCATGCGGCCACGCACGATCGGCACCTGGATCGGCGTCTTCACTTCGCCCATCACGAAGATGCGGCTGTCGGTACGGTCCGGCACGTTGACCACGTCGCCGTTCTGCAGCATCACGTCCTGCGTGGTGTCGCCCTGATCGAGCATGCGATCGGCGTCGAGCACGTAGAGCTTATGGTTGCGCGTGAGGCGCACGCGCTGGATGTCGGCGGCCGGGTTGGTGCCGCCCGAGCGCGTGATCGCGTCGACCAGCGTGAGCGGCACGTCGCTGACCGCGAGCGGTCCCGGCTGCTTCACTTCGCCCGTGACCTGCACCTTCTGGCCGCGATACGACAGCACGCGCACGTCGACCTGCGGATTGCGGATGAAGCGCACGAGGCCGGCGGCGAGTTGGTCGCGCAGCTCGGTCGTGGTTTTGCCCGCGGCCTGGATGCGGCCGACGAACGGAAAAAAGATCGTGCCGTCAGCGGCGATGGTCTGGCCGTATGGATCGGCCTGGCCCGGCAGCGCGGCCGTATATGGCTGCTGCAATGCGCCCGCGATCGTCTGCGTGGTGTTGCCGCCCGAGGACAACGTACTGCCCTGCGGCGTGGTCAGCTCGGGGTGATCCCACACGGTGATGCCGAGAATGTCCTGCGGCGCGAGGCGGTACACATACCGCGACGGATCGGGCAGCGTCGACGGCGGCAACGGCTGGATTTTTTCGGCGGCGGCCTGCGCCTGCGCCATGATCAGCTTGCCGTCGATCAGATGGACCGGATAGGTTTCGCTCGGCGCCTGATCGTTGTCTTTGAGCCGCGACGTGTCGAGATAATTGCCCGGGGCGGTCGCGCAGGCCGACAGAAAGGATGTCAGCAGAAGTGAGGCGGCGAGCTTCGTGCGCAAGCTCGCGAATGAGTTTTCGATGCGGGGTTTCTTCAGCATATTTTTTTCAGCCATCCCATGACCAGATGTTCGATGAGCACGAGACTCTCCCTGTATTCGTCTTCCGCGCCGCCGTGCGGATCGGCGACGTCCGAATCGGCTTCCCACTTGCCGAGCGGATAGACCTTGCCGCGCGCGGCCGGATCGAGCGATTCGACATCGCTGAGCTGCGCGCGCTCGGTCACCAGCACGAGATCGGCCGCGCGTACCAGCGAACGGTCGAGGCGCCGCGCGTGGTGGATGCCAGCGGCGACGCCGCGCTCTTCGAGCAGGCGCCGCATCACCGGATCCATGCCGTGACCGTTCACCGCGCGAATGCCGGCCGAATGAAACGCGATCGGCGCGGTGCCGGCGCGCGGCGCGCGCGCGAGGCGCGCCTTGAACAGCATCTCGGCGGCGGGCGAGCGGCATACGTTGGCGTGGCAGACGATCAGTACGTTGTCGAACATGGCGGATTCCTCGCGCGGCGATCGCAGTGGTCTCAGCGGCCGGCCGGTGCGACGGCCGGTGCCGTCGCGGCAAGTTCCGCCGCCTGCATCGAACCGTTCGCGCCGACACGCGCCGGCGCATTGCGTAACGCATGCCGCCGGCCGATCGCGTGATACTCGATGCCGAGTTCGAGCAGCGCGTCCGGCTCGTACAGATTGCGGCCATCGAAAATCAGCGGCGTCTTCAGCACGCGCTTGAGCGCATCGAAATCAGGACTTTTGAAGACTTTCCATTCGGTCAGGATCACGAGCGCATCGACGCCGCTCGCCGCCTCCATCTCTTCGTTCACGAATGCCAGGCGCGCATGCTGTTGCGGCACGTGCTGCAGATCGAGCGCGAACACGCGCTTCGCTTCGTCGATCGAGACCGGGTCGTAGGCCTTCACGCGTGCACCGCGGCGCAGCAGCCCGGCGATCAGCTCGCGGCTCGGCGCCGCGCGCATGTCGTCGGTGTTCGGCTTGAACGCAAGGCCCCACACGCCGAACGTGCGGTCCGACAGATCTTCGCCGAGACGCGCGACGATCTTCTGCGCGAGGACCTGTTTCTGCGCGTCGTTGACCGCTTCCACCGCTTCGAGAATGCGCAGGTTCGCGTGGTGATCGGCCGCGGTGCGGATCAGCGCCTGCACGTCCTTCGGAAAACACGAGCCGCCATAGCCGCAGCCCGCGTACAGGAAGTCGTAGCCGATACGCGGATCGGAACCGATACCGCGGCGCACCGCCTCGATGTCCGCGCCGACGCGATCGGCCAGATTCGCGAGCTCGTTCATGTACGAGATGCGCGTCGCGAGCATCGCGTTGGCCGCGTACTTGGTGAACTCGGCCGAACGCACGTCCATATACAGCGTGCGCTCGCGATTGCGATTGAACGGCGCATACAGGCGCTTCATCAGTTCGCGCGCCTTTTCGCCGGGCACGTCCTCGTCGCAGCCGAGCACGATGCGATCGGGCCGCGTGAAATCGTCGACGGCCGCGCCCTCCTTCAGGAACTCCGGATTCGACACGACCGAGAACATCTGCTCGACGCCGCGCGCGGCCAGTTCGGCGGCCACCACTTCGCGCACGCGCGAGGCGGTGCCGACCGGCACCGTCGATTTATCGACGATCACCTTGAAGCCGTTCATATGGCGGCCGATGTTGCGCGCGGCCGCGAGCACGTATTGCAGATCGGCGGAACCGTCCTCGTCGGCCGGCGTGCCGACCGCGATGAACTGGATGTCGCCGTGCGCGACCGCCGCCTCGACGTCGGTGGAAAACGTCAGGCGCTTCGCGCGGCGATTGCGCGCGATGATCTCCTGCAGACCCGGCTCGTGGATCGGCACGCCGCCGTTGTTGAGCACGTCGATCTTGCGCGCGTCGACGTCGAGACAGAACACGTCGTGGCCGATGTCGGCCAGACACGCGCCGGTCACGAGGCCGACATAGCCGCTACCGATGATCGTCAGGTTCATGGATTGCACCTCAATAAATGGAGTTGATTCAGGAATGCCCTCGTGCGATGCGTGGCATCGGCACGGCCCGGCGCTCCACGTTCAATAGGCGTTGCTGCCCGCGAAGCCCTTCCACAGCGTCAGCACGACGATCTTGATGTCGAGCCAGAAGGTCCAGTGCTGCATGTAGTACAGATCGAGCTTCACGCGGCCCATCATCTTTTCGATGCGATCGGTTTCGCCGCGATAACCGTTGATCTGCGCCCAGCCGGTGATGCCCGGCCTGATCCGGTAGCGGTGCATGTAGCCCTTCACCAGATCCTTGTAGATGTCGTCGTGCTCGAGGGCATGCGGACGGGGACCTACCACCGACATCTCGCCGCGCAGCACGTTGATGAATTGCGGCAGCTCGTCGAGGCTGGTACGGCGCAGGAACGCGCCGACCGCGGTGATGCGCGGATCGCGCCGCGTCGCCTGGGTGATCTTGCCGGCCGTTTCCTGGTGGACTTTCATCGAGCGGAACTTGTAGATCTCGAACTCGCGGCCGTCGATGCCCTTGCGGCGCTGGCGAAAAAACACCGGCCCCGGCGAGCTGAGCTTGACCATCAGCGCGATCGCGAGCATCAGCGGCGCCAGCGCGAGCAATGCGCCGAGCGCGAACAGGCTGTCGAAGACGCGCTTGGGCAGCACGCGCAGATCGGTGATCGGCGAGGCAGCCAGATTGATCGCGGGCACGCCGAGCAACTCGACCATCGGCTGATTGAACAGCGTCAGGCTGCCCACGTCCGGGATGAAGCGGATGTTCACGAAGTCGTTGCGCAGGTCCATCACGAAGCGATGGATCGCCTTCTCCTTCGAGATCGGCAGCGCGAGCCACAGCTCGCGGATCGCGCGCTGGCGCACCAGTTCGAGCATGCGCTGATAGTCGCGCTCGACCGGCACGCCCGCGACCGCGCGGGCCGCGTCCGGGTCTTCATACGGATTGATGGTGCCGTCCTCGTCGAACACGACGACGGGCGTGAAGCCGGCTTCGGGACGGCCGCGCATCTGTTCGATCAGAAAGCGGCCGTACGGCGCGCCACCGACGATCGCGACCGCCCGCTGATTGAAGCCCTCGCGGCGCAGCCCGCGCAGGATCGAATGGACCATGAGCTTGGTGACGACCAGCAGCACGATCGACGCGAGCGCCCAGTACACGAGCCACAGCCGCGACAGGCTGTCCGAGCGGTGCACGCTGAAGCTGATCAGCACGCCGGTCACTTCGACCATCAGCCAACCGCCCGCGACGCGCGACAGCAGATCGTAGAGCGGCTTGCCGCGCCACGACTGATAGATGCCGAGCGCCGGGAAGAACACCACCACCAGCAGGCAGCCGAACGCGAGCGACACGCTTTGCATATCGTCGAGCCATGCCACTGTGCCGCTGTGCACGGCCGCCGCCAGCACCGCGGCGAGCGCGACCATGGCGATGTCGATGATTCTCGCTAGAACGCTCAGCATGCGCCGCCCCTCTGTTTGTCGGTCAAGTGCGATCCGTCGGTTGGTTGAAATGGATGCTGCATGCGGGTTTCAGCATTGCACTTTTTATTTCCCGGAATGGAAAAGCCGAGTTCAATGAGTGAATACCCCTGTACATACCTCAATAAAGCGGTATTAAAATTCGCACGACAAGACCGCAAAAAATCTCAAATTGTATCGGTCAAAATTCCGGTATTTTTATGCATTTTGTGCGGTACTTTTTGCCGCATCGCGGATCGACGTCGCCTTCAGGACGATCGATTCGAGCCTTTTGCATAGGAGAGATTTCGCATTCGCGCCATGCTCACCCGCGAAGCGTGGGCGCGATCCGTGCCCCCATTCTTGCGCATCATTAAGCGCAAAAAAATCCCGGCCGATTTTTTTCAGGTATTTTTTATTTTTGAATAATTCGATTTGGCATTTTTTCGTGCTTTTCGAATAAGTTCGGCGCGCTCTTTATCGGCATTGTATTTAACGCGCTTTTATTGATTCGCGACTTCGTGATAAAACTCGACGCATTCATCCAGCCTCGAGGAGAGTTCACCATGACAGCTCCGGCCCCGGTCACGCCCGCCGGCACCCGGCCCACAGCCGCCCATTCGCCCATGTCCTCAACCGCAACCGGTGTCAAGCTCAAGGTTCACCCCGTGATACTCGCGGGCGGCTCGGGCACCCGTCTGTGGCCGATGTCGCGCGAGCAGCATCCGAAGCAACTGATCGGCCTGCTCGGCGAAGAGTCGCTGCTGCAATCGACGACCCGCCGGCTCGACCGGCTCGAAGCCGGTTATCCGCTCGCCGGCCAGCTCGTGGTCGTCGCCAACGAAGAACAGCGCTTCACGACGGCCGAACAGTTGCGCACGAGCGGCAAGCCGAGCCGGCTGATACTCGAACCGGTGGGCCGTGACACCGCGCCCGCGTTGACGGTGGCGGCGTTGTCCGTCGCCGCGCAGGACGAAGACGGCATCATGGTCGTGATGCCCGCCGATCACGCGGTCACCGACAGCGAAGGCTTTCACGCGGCGATCGCCGCCGGCGTTCAGCACGCGGCGGCCGGCCATATCGTCACGATGGGTATCGTGCCGACGCGTGCCGAAACCGGTTACGGCTATATCCGCATCGGCGCGCCGCTCGGTTCCGATGATGCGCAGGATGCTCCGGATACCGAAGCACCGGATCGCCTCAACGCGCACCGCCTCGACCGATTCGTCGAAAAGCCGCATCTGGAGCTCGCGCAGCGCTATGTCGAATCACGCGAATACTGGTGGAACAGCGGCATCTTCATCATGCGCGCATCGACGTGGCTCAAAGCGATCCGCCATTTTCAACCGGCCATTTGCGAAGCATGCGAGGCGGCCTTCGCGGGCAGCAGCACGGACGGCGACTTCTTGCGCCTGCAGCGCGATGCGTTCAGCGCGTCGCCGTCGAATTCGATCGACTACGCCGTGATGGAAAAGCTCGGCGGCGATCAGGGCGTCGCGTCCGGCGTGGTCGTGCCACTGGCGGCCGGCTGGTCCGACGTCGGTTGCTGGGACGCGATCTGGGACATCTGCGAGAAGGACGCCGATCGCAACGTGAGCCGCGGCCGCGTGATGTTCGAAGGCGCGAACTCGACCTTCGCGCATTCCGAAGGACGACTGATTGCCTGCGTCGGCACGCAGAATCTGGTCGTCGTCGAGACCGCCGATGCGATTCTCGTCGCGGACAAATCCTGCGTGCAGGACGTGAAGAAGATCGTCAACCGGATTCGCGAGGACGGCGGGCTCGAGGCGGCCAATCATCGCAAGGTGCATCGGCCGTGGGGCAACTACGATTCCGTCGACACCGGCGAGCGCTTCCAGGTCAAGCGTATCGTCGTGAAGCCGGGCGCGCGGCTGTCGTTGCAGATGCATCATCATCGCGCGGAGCACTGGATCGTCGTGCGCGGCACGGCACTCGTCACGCGCGGCGACGAGCGCTTTATCGTGTCCGAAAACGAGTCGGCTTATATTCCGCTCGGCGTCAAGCATCGCCTGGAAAACCCGGGCAAGATGCCGCTCGAAATGATCGAGGTGCAGTCGGGTTCGTACCTGGGCGAAGACGATATCGTGCGCTTCGACGATACGTACGGACGGCAATGACCCGCGTCCGGTCGCAATGATGAAGCGGGAACCTGCGGCGGCGTAACGCGGCCGCGGGGACCGCCGGGCTCATCCCACGTGCGAGATGAGTTCCATGTAGGTCGCCGAAAAGCGCTCCGTGGTGCCGCTGTCGGTCGTCACGGTGGGTGCGCTTGTCACGCCCGCGGTCACGGCGTCGGATGGATAGCGACGCAGCGGCCCGCGTAATGCATTCAGTGATGGCTTCAGCGGCCCGTGCAACGGTGCACCATGATTTGCCGCCTGATTTGCGCTGCCACTGATCGACGCCGCATCCGGCACATGACGCAGGCCCGACATCGGTCGGCCCACGGACCGCTGCGCGGGGTCGGCCGACGCGGGTGCCGACGCAGGTTCGGATGTGGCATCGGCCATCGCGGTGGCCGCCGCATCGGTTGCGCATTCGCGATCGATCCACTGACGCGCCCAGTCGAGCGCGAACTGCTGCGCGTGTTCCGGATGCAAGAAGCGCGGACCGACAAGGCCGGAACGCTCGACGCGCCTGCCGTCCCTGATGATCTCCGCCCACGCGCGGTACATCGCATTCGGCACTTCCTCGACCACCACGTAGATCAGATAACCGCGCGAATCGGCGACTTGCGTGCCGCGCGGAGCGAGCGTCATCGTCAGCGACGGGCGCGGCTCGTCGGCCGCCACGGGCTCGAACGCGCCGGACGCGGCTGGTTGGACGTGCATCTGCGCCGCCGTCACGGCCGTCGCGAACGCGGTTGTCGTCGCCGGATCAGCCGGCGCCGCCGCTGACGGAAGCCCGGACAATTGCCGCGTGATGTCGCCGATCGGATCGGCCGTGCGCCATGGGCTCAACGTGCTCGCGACGCCGGGCGCCTGCCACGACTCGGGACTCTTCCACGACACGCCGCGCAGCGTGTTGTCGTCGCGCGGACTCGGGGTTTGCGCAACCGGTGCCTCGGGTCTGGCCGTAACGGGCGGCGCCGGTTGGGGAATGTACGCGAAGGTGCGCCCGCTCTGCGACAGCAGGCGGACCATCTCTAGCAGGGTGCCGTTAAGCTGCCACTCTTCGAAGCGGCGGCGGCACGTGGGACCGGACGGATAGCGGCCCGGCAGCTTCGACCACGGCTCGCCGGTGGTCAGAATCCACAGTACGGCATTCGTCACGATGCGTGGTTCGGCGCGCGGCCGGCCGCGCCGGTTCAGACGGACGGCCGGCTCGTCGGAGACGAGTGGTGCGAGCAGCGCCCATTCGTCGTTGTTTAGCTCATCGAAAAACATGGATTTTCTCCACGCGGCCTGGCCTGGCCGCGGCTTTGGGCCTGCCACGGATTCTCAGCGTTCACGATCCGTATGCGACCCTCGGTTGCACAAATCTGTTTTGTCCGTTTACCTCGCTGGAGCAGTCCGCCCGTAATTGGTGCGGCTCTTCCTTATTGCGAGGCACAGGACGTGGTCTCACTCGTGCATGGGAGAATGTGTGCACGAAGCATACCATCGCATTCTTTGCATGAGTACGGCTGAGACAAGTGTTACGGAAAGAAACAATCTTTTCCGTTTCGCTGCATCGATTCACGCATTGCCGTAACAGAAGCCGCTGCTTATCCGGCATCGGATCTGCCTATTGCAGAGCACAATACCGCAACAACGAACCGAATGGGATTTAGAAATGCAATTGCCGATCCAGCATGCATTTCCATGCCTTTTGATGGTTGTTGGGAGCGTCGGTCTCGCCCGTCGGCGCAAGGACGGCGACGCGCATGCCGGCCACTGCGCATGCGCGGAGTTCGACGCGTGACAGAGACGACGACGTCACTTCGAGCGACGTTACGCGCGCACCGGTTTCGATGCGTGCTCGCCGACTACCGTGGTCCATTCGCGCACGCGCCAGCGCGTGACGAGTCCGGAGAGCACATATGGATCGGCCTTGGCAAAGGCTTCGGCGACCGCCGGCGAGGCGCCGGTAAACAGCAGCACCGCAGCGTCGGTCGGCTCGGCGAGCGCGCCGGCCAGTAGCAGTTCGCCCCGCTCGGCGGCGGCCCATGCGAGTTTCAGATGCGCGTCGCGGTACTCGCCGCGCCGCTCCAGATAGTCAGGTACAAGCTCGTACATCAACAGGTAATGCATGGTAAGGCTCCTCGCAAGGATGAAGGTTGCCGTCAGGTGGCATGCATCGGGTCGCGGTTAGGCATAACGGCAGCGACCTGATTTCATGCCTATTTTTTATTCAGGTGCATTTGCAGCAAGGAAGAAATTCAAATTGCGTGATGGGAATAGATCAAAATACCGGGCATCGTAATTTAATTTCAATATGCTTGAAATAATCCAGTCAACTAATCTGCATCGCATAACAGGATTCCCGCTACCTTTGATTCGATCGTTTCAAATGCGGCATCCCCGGTCGCAGCGCGCCACTCAGGGAAAACGAGCGCCGGGCGCTGTCAACCAGAATGCATTTCGGGCCGTTCTGGCAGACGGCATTTGCCATAATGGATGCGCCGATGGGCTGCCGGACGCCGTCGTCGCCCGCGCGCATGAACGACCATAAACGTTTTCACCACCGATGGAGTGTCCCATGAGAATCCAATCCGCTATTGCTACGCTGGTGCTGGGCGCGGTACTCGTATCGCCGGCGTTCGCGCAGAACAGCCAGCAAACCAAAATGGCCGACTGCAACAAGCAGGCCGGCGACAAGAAAGGCGACGAGCGCAAGGCGTTCATGAAAACCTGTCTGGCCGCGAAGCCGGCCGCCGCCGCGCCGATGAGCCAGCAGGACAAGATGAAGACCTGCAACAAGCAGGCGGCCGACAAGAAGGGCGACGACCGCAAGACGTTCATGAAGACCTGTCTGTCGTCTGCGCCGGCCAACTGAGCGACAGGCGTAGCCATCCCCCATGCCGGCGCCCGCCGCTCGACGCGGCGCCGGCGCATCGTCCCACCCACGATGCGCATCGATCGAATCCCCCCGCTTCGCGGCCCACCCGCCGCAACGCGCCGTTTTCTTCTATGATGGCTGCGGAGACGGCCCACCCTCATATATAGAACAGTCAACTACGCGGGCCGCCATCTTGTCGTTGGTGCTACTGAGCATCGATTGGAGGCAAAGATGGTATCGAAGCATAAAAACCGCTGGTTAAGGCGGTGGTTGCTGGTCATCATATTTTGGGCCGTACCCGTGGCGATCGTCGCGGTCAACGAGGTCCGTGAGGAAATGTCGTACAACGCGGTCGATCTCGACCGCGCGCTGACCACCTGGACTTTCACCGGCGCGCAGCGCGCCGCCGGCGCGCCCGCGCATTGCCACGGCAAGCCCGACGAGGCAAAAGCCGCCGGCTGCCCGGCCGACGTGCTGGCCGCCAACGCGCCGCGCCAGCAGGACGCCATCAACGAATACAGCGTGCGCCGCTCAACGCTGGTCTCTTATCTGTGGCACGCGTTCGTCGGCTATTGGGTCGTGCCGGCGGCGATCCTGTTCGCGATCGGCGTGATCATCGGCATGGTGCGGCGCGCGCTGCGGCGCCCGCCCGCGATCAAGAGTCCGGCGAATCACGGTTGAACGGCCACTGTGCCGCTTGCACTCTGCTGCGATTCGACGCGTCGAAACAACATGTCCGTTCTCCACGTGGAAGGCCCGCCGCGCGACGCGAAAATCGGTAAAAACCGGCGCGTCGCATGGCCGCGTCGAAGGGTCCCCTAAATCGCCGCGTCCGGGCGCCGGTCGGCTTTGCTCCCGTCCAATCATTGCTCGACGCATGTTCCGACGTCACGCGCACGGCCGGTCAAAATTACTGACGAAGCTGTTGCGATCAGCCTTAAACCCTTGTCACATAAGGCTTTTAGCGTCGCCATGCAATACGCCTTTTAAACCGCCGTGTGTTATAACTTAAAGGCAACCAGGCGACACCACACGGTTGCGCCCCGGATCCATGACGGAGAAAAACGATGCAAAGACGACACTTCATGTTGAAGACGACCGCTGCGCTTGCTTTCGGAGGCCTCGCACTCGCCGGGTGCACGACCACGGGCAACACGCCGGACAATGCTCATGTCGACGCCTCGAAACGACAGTCGATCGACGCCAGCGTCGACGGCACGCTGTCCAAGCTGTTCACGACCGTGCCGGGCTCGCGCGAGCTGGTGTCGAAGGCGCGCGGCGTGCTGGTGTTCCCGTCGGTGCTGCAGGCGGGCTTGATCGTCGGCGGCCAGTATGGCGAAGGCGCCTTGCGGGTGGGCGGCGCGACGGTCGGCTACTACAGCACCGCGTCGGGCTCGTTCGGCTTGCAGGCGGGTGCGCAGTCGAAGGCGATCATCTTCCTGTTCATGACGCAGGATTCGCTCGACAAATTCCGCAACGCGAACGGCTGGTCGGCCGGCGTCGATGCATCGGTCGCGCTCGTGAAGATCGGCGCGAACGGCGCCGTCGACACCACCACGGCCACCGCGCCGGTGCAGGTTTTCGTGATGACCAACGCGGGCCTGATGGGCGACGTGTCGCTGCAAGGCACGAAGGTCTCGCGGCTGAAGATCTGAGCGCGTTCATTGGCACGCCTGGCTGAACCCGTGCGCGCGCACCCCGACGCGCGCGCAGGTGTTGCATCCGGATCGCATCGCGGCGAAGGCTGCGCGGAGGACCCTGTGCGGGTCGTCGCGCGGTCTTTTAGTTGTGTGATGCCGATGCCGCCGGCCAGGCGCGAAATAAATCTCAAGCGCGAAAAAAAAACGGCGCTGCGCGTCACGCACCGCCGTCCTATGCTTCGACACGTCCCAACGATCCCGCGTCAACCGCCCGACGAATCGACCACCGTGAACCTCGAGCGCTTCTGCGCGCGAATCACCGACTGATACGCCTCCACATACTGACGCGCCATCCGGTGCGACGTGAAGCGTTCCTCGAAGCGCCGCCGCACGCCCGCGCGCGGCACCTTGTGCAGCCGGTTCACGGCCGCCACCGCGCCGATCTCGTCCTCGACGATAAAGCCGGTCACGCCCTCTTCGAGCACTTCGGGCACCGAGCCGCGATTGAACGCGATCACCGGCGTGCCGCACGCCATCGCCTCGATCATCACGAGACCGAATGGCTCCGGCCAGTCGATCGGAAACAGCAGCGCATGCGCGCCTGACAAGAACTCGGCCTTCTGATGATCGGCAATCTCGCCGATGTACTCGACGTACGGCAGGTCGAGCAACGGCCGGATATCGCGCTCGAAGTATTCGCTGTCGGCCGCATCGACCTTGGCGGCGATGCGGATCGGCAAGCCGCACCGGCCCGCGATGCGGATCGCCGTATCGACGCGCTTTTCCGGCGAAATCCGGCCGAGAAACGCGAGGTACTTCTGCTCGACCGGTTGCGGCGTATAGAGCTGTTCCGGCAGGCCGTGATAGACCGTGGTGAGCCAGCGCGCCTGCGGCAGCGGATGACGCTGCGCATTCGAAATCGAGATCACGGGCGCGGTGTTGAACGTGTCGAACACCGGCTGCTGCTCGGGCAGATCGAGCCGGCCGTGCATCGTCGTGACGAACGGCGTGTCCTGCCGCTTGAATACCGAGAACGAGTAGTAGTCGAGGTGGAAATGCAGCACGTCGAACTCTTCGGCCTGGCGGCGCACGAGTTCCATCAGCAGCATATGCGGCGCGATGCGGTCGCGAATGCCCGGATCGAGGCGCAGCGCGCGCGGCCACACCGCTTCGAGCTTCGCGCTGGTGACGGAGTCGCCGCTCGCGAACAGCGTGACGTCGTGGCCCTGCTCGACCAGCGCCTCGGTGATGTACGACACGACACGCTCGGTGCCGCCGTAAAGTTTCGGTGGCACCGATTCGGTCAGCGGGGCGATCTGCGCAATTTTCATATTGTGTCTCCATGGACCG
Organism: Paraburkholderia sp. WC7.3g; assembly: GCF_050436345.1. NCBI lineage: Bacteria > Pseudomonadati > Pseudomonadota > Betaproteobacteria > Burkholderiales > Burkholderiaceae > Paraburkholderia > Paraburkholderia sp. WC7.3g. Next base: position 2,463,263 of record NZ_JBNDMA010000002.1, on the reverse strand, counting down.
ACGACTGGCGCGCGAAAAGCGATGCCGTCGGCGACGACGAGTATGACAGTGCCATGACTTTGGATCAATGCACGCGGCGCATCGGCATCGGATGCATCGTCGCTAGGGTCATTATTCCCTGGCATCGGCGCGAAGGCCGCAGGTCTTGCAATTGCTCGGTGCTGTTACACGCGGCTTACATCCGGTGACGCCGGGCTTTGGACCCTCCCCGCGCCGTCACGTGTGGCCGCTGCCCTCGCCAGACGGGCGCACCGGCATGCTGCGCAGATCATCGAGGAAGGTGTCGCGCCACACGCCGAGATCGTTCTTGCGCAGCGCGGCCATGTTGACCTCGTGACGCCGCTGGCGCGCATCGAGCGGCATCTGCAGCGCGCGTTGCAAGGCTTCGCACATGCCGATCGCGTCGTGCGGATTGACGAGCAGCGCGCCGGACAGCTCGGCCGCGGCGCCCGCGAAAATCGACAGCACGAGCACGCCGGGATCGTCGGGATTCTGCGCGGCGACGTACTCCTTCGCGACGAGGTTCATGCCGTCGTGCAGCGGTGTGACGAAGCCGATCTGCGACTCGCGGAACAGCGACATCAGCTTCCAGCGGTCGTACTGCTGGTTCAGATAGCGGATCGGCGTGTAATCGAGCCCCGAGTAGCGGCCGTTGATCCGCCCCGCCTCGTATTCGAGATCGTGGCGGATCTTCTGATAGGTCGCGACGTCCGAGCGCGTCGGCGGCGCGATCTGCACGAGCGTGACGTTGCCGCGCCATTCGGGCGAGCGTTCGAGCAGCAGCTCGAACGCGCGAAAACGCTCGACGAGTCCCTTCGAATAATCGAGCCGGTCGACGCTCATGACCAGCTTGCGCCCTTCGAGGCTTTGCTTCAGGTCGAGCACGTGCTGGCGGCTTTCGTAGCGCTTGGCCTGCTCGGCGATTTCGTCGGGGAACACGCCGATCCGGTAGACGCCGGTGCGCAGCTTGCGCCCGAACGCCTCGACGATGCCGTCCGCGCCGACCGTGCCGCGCGCGTGACGCGTCACGTAGTCGTGGAACGCCTGCTGGTCGGTAGCGGTCTGGAACCCGAGCAGGTCGTAGCACGACAGCGACTTCGCGAGCTCCTCGTGCGGCGGAATGTTGAGCAGGATCTGCGGCGCGGGAAACGGAATGTGCAGGAAAAAGCCGATGCGGTTCGTCACCCCCTCGCTGCGCAGCGCCTCGGCGAACGGAATCAGATGGTAGTCGTGAATCCAGATGATGTCGTCGGGTTCGAGCAGCTTGACCAGCTTGTGCGCGAGCCACGCATTGACGCGCCGGTAGCCCGCGTACTCGTCGCGCTCGTAGCGCGCGAGGTCGTTGCGGTAGTGGAATACCGGCCACAGCGTCGCGTTCGAGAAGCCGCGATAGTACTGGTCGTAGTCCTTGCGCGTGAGGCCGACGGTCGCGAAGGTCACCGCGCCGTCCTGTTCGAGCGTCGGCCCCGCGTTGGCGATCGTCTCGCTGACCACGTCGCCGCTCCAGCCGAACCAGACGCCGCCGGCATCCTTCAGCGCGCCGAATACGCCGACTGCGAGCCCGCCCGCCGATCCCTTGGTCTCCGTCGGCGTCGCGACCCGATTCGACACGACGATCAGTCGGCCCATAGTCGATGTCCTCCGTAGTTCTTGTGCTCCGGTGCGCCGCGCTGTCTGAGCGAGCATAACGCTCCCCATAGTAGCAATCGGCGTGCCCCGCATCGCATCGCGCGAGCGCGCCCGCCGCTTGCGGCTCGCCCTACTCCCTACGCCCGATGCGATGCGCGATGCGCGGCTAAGCCTGCTCTTTCGCCTTCCGCGCGACCCCGGCATCGCCAGTGCGGCCGATGCGGCTCGCCACCGGATCCGCTTCGGTGTGCGCGGCGGTGCTGCCGGCCGGCGCCTGCCGGCTGCGCGGCAGCCAGTCGCTCGGGCCAGCGCCGCTGGTCTCCAGTTCCGCCGACACCTCGGCGCGCGCGCGCGGCAAATATTCCGGGTAATGCCGGTGAACGAAATCGAGCAGCCCTTCGCGCACGCGGCAGCGCAGGTCCCACGCGAGGCCGGAATCGGGCGCGCTGACGAGGGCGCGCAACTGCATCGCGCGCTCGGTGCAGTCCGTCACCTGCAACACCTGCACGCGGCGGTCCCATTCGGGCGCGTTCTCGACGATGCGCGCGAGCTCCTCGCGCAACGGCGCGAGCGGCATCCGGTAATCGACGAACAGGAACACGGTGCCGATGATCTGCGAGCTGCTGCGCGTCCAGTTCGAGAACGGATTTTCGATAAACCATTGGAGCGGCACGATCAGCCGGCGCTGGTCCCACAGCCGCACCGACACGTAAGTGCCGGTGATCTCCTCGATGCGCCCCCACTCGTTCTGGATCACGACGACGTCGTCGAGGCGGATCGGCTGCGACAGCGCAATCTGCAAACCGGCGATCAGGTTGCCAAGCACCGGCCGCGCCGCGATACCGGCGACCAGACCGGCGACACCCGCCGACGCCAGCAGGCTCGCGCCGATCTGCCGCACATTGGGCAAGGTCATCAGCGCGCCGCCCACGCCGATGATCACGATCACGATCATCACCGAGCGCGCGAGCACGCGCGCCTGCGTATGGATGCGGCGCGCCTGCAGGTTATCGGCGGAATCGAGCGGATGGGCGCGGATGATCGCTTCGCCGATCGCCGCGGCCGAGCGGACCGACAGCCACGTGAGCGCGGCGATCAGTGCGATGCCGGTGACGTCGCGCACCGGTTCGATGAAGTTGAGGGTATTGGGCGCCTCGGACCAGACCCACGCGAACACGAGGATCACGAGAGCGAACAGCGACGGCTTGTCGATATAGCGCAGCACGACGCTCGTCACCGCATGCGGCTGCGCGAGACGCATCACGATCCGCGCGCCCAAGCGGTGAATGGCGATGGTCACGATCGTCACGATGGCCGTCACGATCAGCGTGCCCAACCACGTATGCAGCGGCGCGGCGGCCATGCGGTAGAAGTCGATAGTAGGCATAGCGGGCATCTTCCTCCGGGCTCGATCAGCGGCGGCGCGCCTGCGGGACTACTGACATCCAGGGGCAGGCCCCCGGCGGGAGCGATGACCTCGACACCCGGGGCGCACGACGGCGCCTGGGCGTTACAACGGGTTCTTCGATGCGCGGCGGTGATCGATCAGCCGCCGCTCTTGCACGGAAACGCCTTGCCGAGTCCCAGCGATATCGCGGTGCTCGCGTTGTAGCCCGCGGCGGTCGGGTTCTCGGCGATGTACTTGCGCACCGCGTCGGTCAACTGCGCCGAGCGCGCATCCGGCGGCAGGCAGAAATACTGGCCGACACGCGGACCGGTAGTGCCGCCGATCGCATCGATCGTGTTGAAGATGCCATCGGCCGCGCCTTCGATGTAGGCCGCGCAGGCGCTACGCGAAGCCACATCCGTCTTGGTGCACAGCTTGTTGAGGTCGCCTCCCGTAAACGCGGCTGCCGAAAGCGGCAAGGCAAGCGCGCCGGCGAAAATCAAAGCCCGCAGCATGGTGTTCCTTTCCAGGGTTGTTTATCACGCGGTCTTCTGCCGCGTCCGGACGGCGCGCCGCGCGGCGCGCCGAAGTCGTCATTCTGCACTGTTTTATGCGGCGGCAGCAGGCCGGCTGCCGCGCGGGTTGGACAAAACGGCCGCAACACGACACGACCGCGCGACGCGCGTGACGCGTCGCGGGCGTCACGGGCGCATCCGGCCGCCTGCCGTCAGCGTCATTGCTTCTGCTGCTGCATGCGCGCCGTGAGTCCCTCGACGACATCCGGCTCCTTGTAGGTCTTCGCGAAATCAAGCGCCGTCATGCCGATCTGGTTTTTCACCGACAGGTCCGCGCCGTTGTCGAGCAACAGCTTGACGGTCGACACGTGCCCGCCGCGCGCGGCCATCATCAGCGGCGTGGTACCGTTGGGCGAGCCCGCGTCGACGTAGGCCGAGTGGTCGAGCAGCACCTTGACGATGTCGTCGTGGCCGTTCGCGGCCGCGTAGTGCAGCGGCGCCCAGCCCTTCTTGTTGACCTCGGCGTCCTTCGCGATCAGCAGGTTCACCAGGCTCAGGTCGCCGGCCAGCGAGGCCATCATCAGCGCGTTTTCGCCGGCCTTGTCCTGCATCTCGATATCGGTCTTCGGATTCGCGAGCAGCGCGGCCGCGACCTTGTCCGATTTCTCGCGCGCGGCGATCACGAGCAGCGGCATGCCCTGATTGTCGACGCTGTTCGGGTCCATCCCCTTCGCGAGCAGCTTGTTGACACCGTCCACGTCGTCGAACTTGACCGACTTGATCAGCGAGTCGATCGGCGCCGCGTGCACCGGCACCGCGACCAGCGCCGCGCATGCGAGCGCGGCGGCACACGCGAGACGGCGCGCGGGCGCGAGAGCCCGGGCGGTCGGCCCGGCGGACAGCGGTTGGAAAGCAGCGGACGACGTCGAAATATTTTTCATATGGTACTTTAGGAAGTCTTCCTATCTCTTTGATGTTATTGCGCTTTTTTTGTTCAGATTGCGAGCGGCGCGGCGCTTCTGAACAGCCTGAAAAAGTTTTGCGTGGTGGCGGCGGCCAGCGCCTCGTCCGACATCTCGCGTTGCTGCGCGATGAAGCGTCCGACATAACTGACGTACGCAGGTTCATTCGGTTTGCCGCGATACGGCACCGGCGCCAGATACGGCGAGTCGGTCTCGATCAGCAAACGGTCGAGCGGCACGCGGCGCGCGACCTCCTGCACGTCGGTCGCGTTCTTGAACGTGACGATGCCCGACAGCGAAATGTAAAAATTCTGCGCGAGCGCCTGCTCGGCGATGGCCCACGGTTCGGTGAAGCAATGCATGACGCCGCCCGGCTCGCCCGCGCGCTCCTCGGCCATGATGCGCAACGTATCTTCCGAAGACGAACGCGTGTGGATGATCAGCGGCTTGTTCGTTGCGTGCGCGGCGCGGATGTGCGTGCGAAAGCGCTCGCGCTGCCACTCCATGTCGGCGATCGAGCGGCCTTCGAGGCGGTAGTAGTCGAGCCCGGTTTCACCGATCGCGACGACCTTCGGGTGCGCGGCCAGTTCGACCAGCTCGGCCACGCTCGGCTCGCGCATGTGCTCATGATCGGGATGCACACCGACCGACGCGTACACGTTGTCATAGCGGCTGGCGATGTCCAGCACCGACGGCAGCGTCTCGAGATCCACCGACACGCACAGCGCGTGCGAGACCGAATGGCTGCGCATGTTGTCGAGCAGTTGCGGCAGACGGTCCGCGAGTCCTTCGAAGTTGATATGGCAGTGCGAATCGACAAACATGGTCAGGTCCTGCGAAAAATGGGCTTGCGCTCAGTCGGCGTGCGAGTTTGCGTGTGCAAGGCGCTTGCCAAGAATTACCAGATCGCGCTCGACGCCGTCCAGCACCGCGACGCGCGGCAGCGTGCCCCATGCGTCGAAGCCGAAGCCGCGGAACAGCCGCACGCTCGCTTCATTGTGACCGAAGACGAAGCCGAGCACCGTGTCGATGCCGAGACCCGGTGCCGCGTCGAGCGACGCGGCCAGCAGTTGCTTGCCGAGCCCTTGGCCGCGGGCGCTTTCGTCGAGATAGATGCTGACTTCGGCGGTGCGCTGATAGGCCGGCCGGCCATAAAAATCGGAAAAGCTGAGCCACGCGATCACGCGGCCCGCCTGTTTCGGATCCTCGACCACCCACAGCGGCCGCTTGTGCGGGGCGTGCGCGTGAAACCACGCTTGCCGGCTCTCGACGCTGACCGGTTCGAGGTCCGCGGTGACCTGGCGCGACGGGATCGTCGAATTGTAGATGGCGACGATCGCGGGCAGATCGTCGAGCGTGGCGTCGCGGTAGCAAAGGCTCATGTCAGTTGGCTTGAATCAAAAAAGACCGAAAGGCTTCCCCGGCTGCGGGTTCACGCAAACAGCGCCCGATAGCCGATGAACAGTTCCTCGAACACGAGCCGTGCGTTCAGCGGATGGTTTTCGACGGCGCGCTGGCGCGTGACCGTGCGCAGAAAACGCGCGAATGCATTGGCGTCGGCTGCCGCGGCGCAACGCGCGAGCGCGGCCGACGCCTGCGGGAAATATCGCGGCGCGCCGGCGGTGCGCTGCGCGAGCAGATCGTACATCCAGCGCTGCAGCCAGCCGAGCACGACCGGCACCGGCAGCTTCTGCAGCGTCTCGCCGCACGCGAATGCGTCACATCCGGCGCCGGCCGCGAGCTGCCTGAGCGTCCAGTCGCGCAGCGGACGGTTTTCGTCGCTGGCGAGCGCGAGCGCGGCGAGCGGCGCGCCGCCCGCTTCGGCAAGCAGCGCGGCGGCGGCGTCGATGCCTTGCGCGGCGAGCCATTGCGCCGCGGTGTCCGGCGCGGGCACGCTCATCGGCCACTGACGGCAGCGGCTGATGATGGTGGGCAGCAAACGGTCGATACGCGCCGACACCATCAGGAACACGACGCTCGCGGGCGGCTCTTCGAGCGTCTTCAATAACGCATTGGCGGCCGCGACGTTGAGCACCTCGGCCGGATACAGCACGACCACGCGCGCGCCGCCGCGATGCGAACCGACGCCGACGAAGTCGAGCAGACCGCGGATCTGTTCGATCTTGATTTCCTTGCTCGCCGCGCGGGTTTTCCTGGTTTCATCGCCATCGGCCTTGTCGGACTTTTCGGCTTTGTCGTCGACGCCGTTGGCGGCGTTCGCGAGACCGGCTTCGGCGGCGAGCGCCTCCGGCACGACGATGCGGTAGTCGGGATGATTGCCCTGCGCGAACCAGTTGCAGGCCACGCACGCGCCGCACGGCTCGCCGTTTGGCTGCGGCGCCTCGCACAGCAGACCCTGCGCGACGTGCTGCGCGAAGCGCAGCTTGCCGATGCCAGCCTGGCCGTGCAGCAACAACGCGTGCGGCCAGTGGCCGCGCAGCTGCCGCAGGCGGTCCCAGTCATCGGCTTGCCACGGATAGATCATCGTTTATCTTTTTGAATCAATAGGATCAGAACGTTATTTCAGAGGTTGCACGAACATCGAGCAGGAGTATAAGAGCAACTTATATTACTTTGAAATCAGACGGTTGCAATCAATTCCTCAAGCTGCTTCTGAATTCGCACGATGCTCTTCGAAGAGTCGATGATAGCGAATCGATACGGCGCTTCTTCGGCACGGCGCATGTATTCGGCACGCGTGCGCTCGAAAAACGCCGCCGACTCGCTCTCGAAACGATCCGGATTGCGCGCCGCGCTGCGTCGCTGGCTGGCGACGGCCGGCGGCAGGTCGAACAGCACGGTCAAATCCGGCTGGAAACCGCCCTGCACCCAGCGCTCGAGCGCCTCCAGCTTGTCGCGCGGCAAGCCGCGGCCGCCGCCCTGGTACGCAAAAGTGGCGTCGGTGAAACGGTCGGACAGCACCCAGTCGCCGCGCGCGAGAGCCGGCTCGATCACCTCGGCCAGATGCTGGCGGCGCAGCGCGAACATCAACAGCGCCTCGGTTTCGAGGTCCATCTTCTGGTGCAGCACGATCTCGCGGATCTGCTCGCCGAGCGGCGTGCCGCCCGGCTCGCGCGTCATCACGACCGAGCGACCGCTCGGCGCGAGCCTGGCCTCGAGCCGTTCGCGGAACCAGCCCAGATGAGTGGTCTTGCCCGCGCCGTCGATGCCTTCAAACGTAATGAATTTGCCGCGCGCCATCATTGCCCTCGAATGTATTTGTCCACGGCCTTGTTGTGTTCGCCGAGGGTGTCAGAAAAGATGCTGCTGCCGTCGCCGCGCGACACGAAGTACAGCGCGTTGCTCTGCGCCGGGTTCATCGCCGCCTGCAGCGACGCGACGCTCGGCAGCGAGATCGGCGTCGGCGGCAAGCCCATGCGGGTGTAGGTATTGTAGGGAGTGTCGGTCTGCAGGTCTTTCTTCCTGATGTGGCCGGCGAAGCTGTCGCCCATCCCGTAGATCACGGTCGGGTCGGTCTGTAGCGGCATGCCGGCGCGCAGACGGTTGGCGAACACCGCGGCGACGAGGGCCCGGTCGGACGCCTTGCCGGTTTCCTTTTCGATGATCGACGCCATCGTCAGCGCGTCGTATGGCGTTTTGTATGGCAGGTTCGGCGCGCGCGCGAGCCACGCCTCATCGAGACGCACGCGCATCAGCCGGTACGCGCGGCGGTAGATGTCGAGGTCGCTCGTGCCCTTGTCGAACAGGTAGGTATCGGGGAAGAACAGCCCTTCGCCGTTGCCGATCGACGCCTCCGGCGCGCCGATTGCGCTCATCAGATCGGCGTCGCTCATGCCGAGCGTGTCGTGCTTGAGCGCGGGATTCGCGTCGAGTTCGGCGCGCATATGCTTGAAGGTCCAGCCTTCGATGACCGTCGCCACGTATTCGTTGACGTCGCCGCGGGCGATTTTCTGCAGCACCTCGTAGGGCGTGATGCCGCTCTTGAACTCGTAATTGCCGGACTTCAGTTCGCTTTGCAGCCCGAGCAGCCGCGTCATCGCGATGAACAGCTCGGGTTCGACCGGCACGCCGCCGCGATTGAGCTGCAGCGCGACGCTGCGCAGGCTGCTGTGCGGCTTGACGGTGACGTCGAGTTGCGCCGGGGTCAATTCGAGCGGGCGGGTGGCCCAGTAGTATCCAGCGGCGATGGCCGCCGCGGCCAGCACAACGACGAGCGCGCCGGCGACGAAACATTTCTTCAGAAGGGACACGACAGGAGAGAATTAGCGTTTAGATGGCAACGAACTGATTTTTAACGGGAAAGTCTTGCGTCGGTCAACATGGGGACGGTGCCGTTTTGCAGCCCTTTCGGCCTTTTGCGACCTGTATTGTATAGATGCGGGCACTAGATGGTCACCGCCGGTATGAAATCCGCTGGCGTCGGCCCGATGGTACTCGAGTCGTACGCTGTCACGACGTAGGTCTGAGTTGCACAGCTTCGGACAATTCCCGAGCAAAATAATTTCCAGGCATGGCACCGGCCACGCCGCCCACGGAATGACAGCCGCGCATCCGCCCATCTTGCCCTCCACTCTCTGGCAGACCACGCCAACATGGGCACAGCCGGAGGGTGATAACGTGCAAACCCCTGCCGCGTAAGGCTCTCGGAAAGCCTTCATTCGCCAGGGACATGCGAAACGCGACAGGGCTGGACTGAATATAATGACTGTTTGCCCTAGCCCAAGTCAGAACTGACTGTTCCCGGAATCCATGAACACACCGCTCGTTAGTGCATCGGGTAACGCTTCAGCTCACGCTCCCGCCGCCCTGCCCATCCTGCCGCGCCCGTCGGCCGAAGAATTCGCCGCCGTGCTCCAGCATGGCGCCTACATGCCGCTGCCGCAGTTCGGCGTGATCGACACGACCGGCGACGACGCGGCGAGCTTCCTGCACGCCCAGTTGACCAACGACGTCCAGCATCTCGATGCCGCGAACGCGCGCCTCGCCGGCTACTGCTCGGCCAAGGGCCGGCTGCTTGCGTCGTTCCTCAGCTGGCGCAGCGGCGACACGATCCGCCTGCTGGTGTCGAAAGACGTGCAGGCCGCGGCGCAAAAGCGTCTGTCGATGTTCGTGCTGCGCGCAAAGGCCAAGCTCGTGGACGTCAGCGGCGAGCTCGCCGTGATCGGCCTCGCGGGCGACGTGCGCGGCGCACTGTCCGGCGTGTTCGACGCGCTGCCCGACGGTGTGCACGTGCAGGTCGACGGCGCGGCCGGCACGCTGATCCGCGTGCCGGATGCGTTGGAGCGGCTGCGCTATCTGTGGATCGGGCCGAAGGCGCAGGTCGAAGCGCTGCTGCCGTCGCTCGATGACAAGCTCAAGCGCGTGTCGCCGGCGGTTTGGGACTGGCTCGACATCCGCGCGGGCGAACCGCGCATCACACAGCCGGTCGTCGAGCAGTTCGTGCCGCAAATGGTCAACTTCGACGTGCTCGGCGCGGTCAATTTCCGCAAGGGCTGCTATCCGGGTCAGGAAGTGGTCGCGCGCAGCCAGTATCGCGGCACGATCAAGCGACGCACATCGCTCGCCAACGTCGCCGGCGAACTTGACACGGTGCGCCCCGGCATCGAGCTGTTCCAATCGGATGATCCGGGCCAGCCGTGCGGGATGATCGTCAACGCGGCGTCGGCACAAGGCGGCGGCGTCGATCTGCTGGTCGAGATCAAGCTGACGGCGCTGGACAGCGGCAGCGTGCATGTCGGCGCGGCCGACGGCCCCGCGCTGCGCTTCCTGACGCTGCCCTACGGGCTGCCGGCCGAAGTCTGATCGTTGGAGAGGGTAAAAAGCGGCGCGATCGGGCGCCGTTTTTATTGGCTGCTTGATTCGCGTCCGATTTTTGCCGCTTTCTTTTGCTGCTTTCTTTAGCCGCCTGCGTTGCTGCATCGGGCGGCCGGCCCATGCTCTGACCGGGAGATGCTCCCCGATGTGCCTGATCGTTTTCGACTGGCGACCTGATGCGCTCGATGGTCCGCTGTTCACGCTCGCCGCCAATCGCGACGAGTTCTTCCGCCGCACGGCCGAGCCGATCGGCTGGTGGCGCGACGCGCCGGCCGTGCTGGCGGGCCGTGATCTCGTGGGCGGCGGCACGTGGCTCGGGCTGTCGCGCGACGGCCGCTTCGCCGCGCTGACCAATTACCGCGCGCCGGGCGAAATGCGTGCCGATGCGCCGACCCGCGGCACGCTCGTCAGCAACTGGCTGACTAGCACCGCGCGCGACGCCGACGGCAATCCGCACGAGACGCCGCTCGCGTATCTGCAGCACGTCGCGCAGACCGGCGACATCTACAACGGCTTCAATCTGCTGGTCGGCGACTGGACGCGTCGCGAGCTCGCGTGGTTCTGCAATCGCGGCAGCGTCGACGGCAACAGCGGGCCCACGCTGCTCGCGCCGGGCACGCACGGCATCTCGAACGCGGTGCTCGATACCGCGTGGCCGAAGCTCGTCACCAAGCGCGGCGAGCTCGGCACGCTGCTCGCGCGCGATGCGATGCCGCCGCTCGAACGGTTGATCGATCTGATGCGCGATCCGCGACTCGCGCGCGACGACGAATTGCCGTCGACCGGGATTCCGCTCGAGCGCGAGCGCGTGCTGTCGGCGGCGTTCATCGAATCGCCGGACTATGGCACCCGCAGCACCACCGCGCTGCGCGTCGCCGCCCATGGCGACGTGATCGGCGTCGCGGTAGCCGAACGCAGCGACGACAACGGCTCGCACCGCATCGTGCGGCCCGGCGATTTCGAGCGCAGCTTTGCGTTTAACGTCGAGCGCGACCGGATCAGCATGGCGTGATCGCTTGATCTCCGCTTGGCCGGCGCGCTCGCCGCCGGCCGCTCACCGCTTCGCGAGAACCGCCCCCCTTCAGCCGATGCCGAATGCCGCGCGCAACGCCGCCGCGGCATCCGCGTGCGCCTGCGCGACTTCGGGCACGAAGCCGCCCATCTTGAAGAACTCGTGGATCATGCCGGCGTAGCGTTTGAGCGTCACCGGATTGCCGAGCGCGCGCAGTTTCCGCGCATACGCATCGCCCTCGTCGCTGAGCGGATCGTATTCGGCGGTCGCGATCCACGCGGGCGCGACGCCGCGAAAATCGGGCGCGCCGCGCTCGCCGTCGAGCGGCGCGAAACGCCAGTCGTCACGATCGCCACTGCCGCGCAGGTAGTGCTCGAAAAACCACTGGATCGTGTCGCCCGACAGCAGAAAGCCGTCGGCGAGACGGGAGTGCGAGTCGGTCTGTTGATGGCCGGTCGTGCCCGGATAGATCAGCAATTGCAGCGCGAGTGCGATGCCGGCTTCGCGCGCGAGCACCGCGCAGACCGTCGCGAGCGTGCCGCCCGCGCTATCGCCGCCCACCGCGAGCCGCGTGCCGTCGATGCCGAATTCCGCCGCGTGCGCGTGCAGCCAGCTGAGGGCGTCGAAGGCATCGTCGACAGCGATCGGAAACTTGTGCTCGGGCGCGAGCCGGTAATCGACCGACAGCACCGCGCACTGGCCGTCGCGCGCGAACATCCGGCACAGCGCATCGTGCGTATCGACGCTGCCGACCGTGAAGCCGCCGCCGTGGTAGTACACGAACGCCGGCATCGGCTCGGCCCAGTTGGGCTCGACCGGGAAGTAGAGACGCGCGCGGATCGTCGCGCCGTCGCGCGTCGGCACGCGCAGGTCTTCAACGGAAAACATCGGCGCGCTCGCGATCTCGAGGATCGGCGCGCTTTTCTCGTACGACGCGCGTGCCGCTTGCGCGCTCATCTGGTGATACTGCGGGCGTTTGGCCCGCGCGATCATGTCGAGCACCTGCTCGATCGTTGGATTCAGCGGCATGGTTTCGGCAACGTGATGCGCGTCGCGCATTGGGCGGCGCAAGTGCGCCGAAGATTCACAGGTGCCGGCGCGCCGGCCAAGCTGCCTCCCGCTACTGCGCGTTGTTCACCTCGGGCTTCAGCGACATCGGATCGGACGGCTCGCGCAACTGCTCGATGTCCTCGTGACGCAGCTTCACGGTCGCCATGATGCCCGGATGCGTGATGATATAGAAACGCCGTGCCGCGATCGCCTCGAACGCGAGGTCGGCGACATCATCGGCGGTGAGCTTGCCCGACTGCACCGCACGCTGCAACTGCTTGCCGGCCGCGATCTGCGAGCGCGTCGGCCGGCTCGCGTTGCGCAGCGCGTCGGGCCGCGCGCGCTCGGCGTCCGCGATGCCGGTCGGCACGAACGCGGGACACAGCAGCGAACAGCCGACCTCGCCGCCCGTGCCGGCCTGCGCGAGCTTCAGGTCGTGATAGAGCGTCTCGGTCAGCGCCACCACCGCATGCTTGGACGCGTTGTAGATGCCCATCGCCGGCGGCGCCAGCAGCCCCGCCACCGATGCCGTGTTGACGATATGCGCCGGCTCGTTCTGCGCCAGCATGATCGGCGCGAACACGCGCACACCGTGCGCGACACCCATCACGTTGACGCCGAACACCCACGACCAGTCGTTGGCCGAGTTCTCCCACAGGAAGCCGCCAGTGCCGACGCCCGCGTTGTTGAACAGCACGTGCACCTTGCCGAACGTGGCGAGCGCGGCCTCCGCGAGCGCCTCGACCTGTGCGGGGTTCGATACGTCGGTCGGCACGCCGATCGCGTCGGCGCCGGCTTCGCGCAATGCGTCGACGGTCTGCGCGAGCTCGTCGGCGTTGACGTCGGCGAGCACGAGCTTCATGCCGAGCGCCGCGCCCTTGTGCGCGAACGCGCGGCCGAAGCCGCTGCCCGCGCCGGTGATCACCGCCACCTTGCCTGCGAATTCGAACATCCTGTGACTCCCTCGTTGAGCGGCGGCTCGTCGTTGCGTGATGACGTCGCGCTCAGATCAGCTTGACCAGTTGCTTGCCGAAGTTCTTGCCCTTCAGCAAGCCGATGAACGCCTCGGGCGCGGCTTCCAGTCCTTGCGCGATCGTCTCGCGATACTGCAGCTTTTTCTGCGCGACGAGCGTGCCGAGCTGCTTGAGCGCCTCGGGCCACACGTCCATATGTTCGCTGACGATAAAGCCCTGCACCAGCAGCCGTTGCGTCAGCATCAGCGACGGTTGCCTGAGTGGCAGCGGCTGGCCGTCATAGCCCGCGATGAAGCCGCACAGCGCGATGCGCCCGAACGCGTTCATGCGCGCGAGCGTCGCGTCGAGCACCTCGCCGCCGACATTCTCGAAATAGCCGTCGACACCGTCGGGCGTCACGGCCTTCAGGTCCTGGTACAGGTTACCGGCCTTGTAGTCGATGCACGCGTCGAAGCCGAGCGTGTCGACCACATAGCGGCATTTGTCCGCGCCGCCCGCGATGCCGACCGCGCGCGCGCGCGCCGCCTTCGCGAGCTGACCGACCACGCTGCCCACCGCGCCGCTCGCCGCGCTGACGACCACCGTCTCGCCAGCCTTCGGCGCGATGATGCGGTTCAGCCCGTACCACGCGGTGACGCCCGGCATGCCGACCGGGCCGAGATACGCCGACAGCGGCACATGCGTGTCGTCGACCTTCTGCATGCCCGCGCCGTTCGACGTGCCGTACTCCTGCCAGCCGAACATCGCGACGACCTTGTCGCCGACCGCGAACTTCGGATTCCTCGACTCGACGACCTCGCCGACCGTGCCGCCGATCATCACTTCGTTCAACGGCTGCGGCGGCGCGTACGACTTGCTGTCGTTCATGCGTCCGCGCATATACGGATCGAGCGACAGGTAGTGGTTGCGCACCCGCACTTCGCCGTCGGCGAGCGGCGCGAGCGGCGTTTCGACGAGCTTGAAGTTATCGGCTGTGGCCTCGCCTTGCGGGCGCGAAACCAGCAGCAATTGGCGGTTGATCTGGGCCATGCGGTCGTCTCCTTGGGTTGTTGGGGGCTCAGTCGCTCGGACCGGGCTTCGCCGCGGGGTCACTGCGCAGACGCTGTTGCCTGACGTCGCGGCCCACCGCGAGGCGGCGCATGTACTTGAAGGTGCCGAGCGCTTTGGCGACGAAGTGGCCTTCGCTGTCGCGGATCTCGCCTTCGCAATAGGCCATCGTCGTCGAGCGATGCAACACGCGGCCGGTCGCGCGCAACTCGCCGCGGCCCGGCTGCATGAAGTTGACCTTCATCTCCACGGTGACGACGCCGACACCGTCGCCCGCGAGACTGCGCGCGGCCATCGCGAGCGCGACGTCGGCCAGCGTCATCGTGACGCCGCCGTGCGCGACGTCCCATGTGTTCATATGATCGCGCTGCAACGGCAGCACGACTTCGCTGACGCCATCGGCAGCGGACAGCAACTGCGCGCCGAGACGGTCGATGAAGGGGCTTTCGGGCAACGATGCATGGCCCGTTCTGGATGAGGTGGATGGATCGGTCATTGCTCAGGTATCAGATTTCGTAGCCGACGGCGCATGTGTCGCCTTCGGCAGGAAATGATACCCGCTATCGCGTTGGCGCATGGACCGCCATCCGTGCCGCGAGGCGCCCCAGCCGGCGCACCGCTTCATCGGTCAGATCCAGATCCGCACTCGGACAGCTGAGCCGGATGAAGTGGTCGAAACGCCCCGCGTTCGAAAACACCGTGCCGGGCATGATGCGAATCCCGTCATCCAACGCGGCATCGAAAAAAGCCGCCGACGATACCTCACGCGGCAATTCGATCCAGAAAAACATCCCGCCGCGCGGCGGCGTGAATCGCGTGCCGTCGGGAAACGATGCAGCCACCGCCGCGGCCATCCGCTCACGCTGCAGCTGCAAGCTCTCGCGCAAACGCCGCAAATGGCGCTCGTGCGCGCTTGTCTCCAGGAACCCGGCAAGCACGACTTGCGACAACTGCTCGTTGTGGCGCGACTGCGCGAACTTCAGCATGCCGATGCGCGGATGCCACCGGCCGCCGTTGATCCAGCCGACGCGCATGCCAGGCGCCAGCGTCTTGTTGAACGAGGTGCAATGGATCACGGTGCCATCGGTGTCCCACGCCTTCAGCGAGCGGGGCGGCTGCGCGGACTCCACCAGCTCGCGGTAGGGATCGTCCTCGATCAGCGCGATGCCGGCGCGCGCGCAAAGTTCGACGAGGCTCGCCTTGTGCGCGTCGGGCATCACGCTGCCGAGCGGGTTTTGCAGGTTCGGCACCACCACGACCGCCTTGATGTCGGGATGCGTGTGCAGCGCGAACGCCAGCGCCTCGATCGCGAGGCCGGTGCTCGGGCTGGTCGGAATTTCGAGCGCGCGCAGACCGAGACTTTCGAGCGCCTGCAGCAAACCGAAGAAGCACGGTGATTCGACCGCGACGGTGTCGCCCGGCTGTGTCACCGCGCGCAACGCGAGATTCATCGCTTCGACGCCGCCGTGCGTCATGATGATGTCGTCCGCGCCGATCTGGCTGCCGGCCTCGAGTGCGCGCCGGGCGATGATCGCGCGCAACGCCGGATCACCCTGATCGGGCCCGACGGCGGTCAGCAAGGTAGGCCGCCGGCGCAACGCGCGCACTGCGGCTTTTTGCAACGCATCGGTCGGATAAAGATCGGGCGACGCGGTCGCGCCGCCGAGATTCAGCGCGTGCGGATTGCGCTGGAATTTCGACACCAGCGCGGATATCTCCGAGTGAATGCCGACGAACTGCGCGGCGGCGCCAGGCTGCATCGCGAGATCGGGCTCGGCGGCGCAGGGCAGCGCAGCCGTCGACGGCATGCGTACGAAATAACCGGCGCGCGGCCGGGCGTCGATCAGCGCGGCGCGCTCCAGTTCGCGATAACTCTCGGTCGCGGTCGCGAGGCTCACGCCGTGGCGCTGCATGAACGCGCGCATCGACGGCATGCGGTCGCCCGGGCGCAGCACGCCGTTGCCGATCGCGCGGCGGTACTGATCGGCCAGTTGCCGGTAAAGCGGCTGGCGTTCGGTTGGCCGGTCCGTCGACGGAGCTTGCGGGGTGAAGAGGAGTTCGCTCATGAGCCGATGGTGCGGATAGTTCGCGCGCGGCGACAGATACACATCGACGTGATCCGGACCGATACAGCGTGACGAAACGCACCGCTGTACCGGTTCAGATTGTCGACACCTGCGGCTGTTTTCATCTGGACCGATTCCCTAAGCTGTGTGACACGAAGACGGTTTAAAGGAATCGGTCATGCCTGTGCGTCCATACCACGATCGCTGTTTACCCGGTGCAGAACTGGATTACACCGCGGCGTCGCATCTTGCCGCCGGACAGATGGCCCTGCACGACTTGCGCGCCCGCAGTTCGATCATCGCGGTCGAAGGTGCATTGCAACTCGTCTTCCGCGATCATTCGCTGGCCTGGCTCGGCAACGACGCCCCGCTCACGTCGCTCACATTGCACGAAGGCGAGCGGTTTATGACATCGCAACGTGGCGTCGTGTCGATCCGCGCGACGCTGGCCGATCGCGCCGCGTTCATCGTGATGCCTGCACGCGCAGAATGGCGCGCGCGCGGTTTCATTCTGCAAGCGGTTCGGCGTCTCGCAGTCGCCGTGCGCACACGGTGGCGGCGCGCGGCCTGAAACGTCGCTGCGCACGCCACGTGGCCCGTTACAATGCCTGACCAACCCGCTTCCTCAGGTGCAGGTCATGTCATTCTTTCGCGCGCTGCTGCCGGGCCGGGTCTCACGTGTGTGGCGCCTGTTCGCCGCCGTCGTCGCTGTCACGCTGACACTCGCTGGCTGCGCGGGCCTGTTCGGCGCCGACCCGTTGCGCGTCAACGTGGCGGGCATCGAGCCGATCGCGGGCCAGGGCATGGAGATGCGCTTCAACGTCAACCTGCGCGTGCAGAATCCCAATGACTCCGCGGTCAGCTTCAACGGCGTGTCGCTCGATCTGGAACTGAACGGCAAGCCGTTCGCCAGCGGCGTCAGCGACCAGAGCGGCACCGTGCCGCGCTTTGGCGAAACCGTCGTCACCGTGCCGCTGACCGTGCCGGCTTTCGCCGCGGTTCGGCAGGCGCTCGGGCTTGCGGGCATCGCGCAGTCCGGGCAGGTCCCGTACCGGCTGCATGGCAAACTCGCGGGCGGCCTGACCGGCACGACGCGCTTCGTCGATCAGGGTATGTTGACGCTGCCGGGCATTGCGTCGCAGTAGGCACACACGCGGCGCCCGCTATATCAGGCGCGTGCGCACCCGACTCACGCGATCTCGAACAAGCCTGCCGCGCCCTGCCCGCCACCGATGCACATCGTCACGACGACGAACTTCACGCCGCGCCGCTTGCCTTCGATCAGCGCATGGCCGACCAGCCGCGCACCCGACACGCCATACGGATGACCCACCGCGATCGCGCCTCCGTCCACGTTCAGGCGGTCGTGCGCAATACCCAGCTTGTCGGCGCAATAGAGCACCTGCACCGCGAACGCTTCGTTCAGTTCCCACAGGCCAATGTCCTCGACCTTGAGGCCGGCCTTCTTCAACAGCTTCGGCACCGCGAATACCGGGCCGATGCCCATCTCATCGGGTTCGCAGCCGGCCACCGCAAAGCCGCGGAAAATGCCGAGCGGCTGCAGCCCTTCGCGTTCGGCCAGCGTCGCGTTCATCACGACGCAAGCGGATGCGCCGTCCGAAAACTGGCTCGCATTGCCCGCGGTAATCACGCCGCCCGGCAGTGCGGTGCGAATCTTCGACACGCCTTCGAGCGTCGTGTCGGCGCGAATGCCTTCGTCGCCGCTGACGGTCACTTCCTTCGTATAGAGACGGCCGGTCGCCTTGTCGGCGACGCCCGCGAGCACCGTCAGCGGCACGATTTCATTCTTGAACCTGCCGGCTTCGAGCGCGGCGTGCGCGCGCTGCTGCGAGCGCACGCCGTACTCGTCCTGACGCTCCTTCGAGATCGAGTAGCGCTTCGCGACGTTCTCGGCGGTCTGCAGCATCGACCAGTAGATTTCCGGCTTGTGCTCGGTGAGCCAGCCGTCGGTCATCATGTGGTGGTTCATCTCGTTCTGCACGCACGAGATCGACTCGACGCCGCCCGCGACGTACACGTCGCCTTCACCGGCGATCACGCGTTGCGACGCGAGCGCGATCGTCTGCAATCCCGACGAGCAGAAACGGTTCACGGTCATGCCCGGCACGCTGACCGGCAAGCCCGCGCGCAAAGCGATCTGCCGCGCGATATTGCCGCCCGTCGCGCCTTCAGGATTCGCGCAACCCATGATCACGTCCTCGATGCGCGCCGGGTCGAGCTTGGCGCGCTCGACCGCGGCCTGCGTCACGTGGCCGCCGAGCGTCGCGCCGTGCGTCATGTTGAAGCCGCCGCGCCACGATTTGGCGAGGCCAGTGCGGGCGGTGGATACGATTACGGCGTCAGTCATGCCTGTCTCCAAATGCAATGTCGAAAGCGGCGCGCCGGCGCTTTGCCGTGCGTCCAAAAGCGCCTCTGCGCGCCGCCTCTGTCGTTTGATGTAAGCGATGCGGGAGGAGTCCGCACCATTCGGTCCGTGCGCTGAAATCAGCGGTTCTCAGCCGTTGAATCCGCGACCTTCGGCGGCCAGCTTCGCGATGCCCGGCGCGAGCTTCCACGCGTCGCCGTTCGGTCGCGCCGCATAGCGGCGAATCGCGCGCTCGACGTTGTAAAGTCCGACCATGTCCGCGTACAGCATCGGGCCGCCGCGATAGAGCGGGAAGCCGTAGCCGGTCAGATAGACCATGTCGATGTCCGACGCCTTCGATGCGATGCCTTCGTCGAGAATCTTCGCGCCTTCGTTGACGAGCGCGAACACCAGACGCTCGACGATTTCCTCGTCGCTGATGTTGCGGCGCTCGGCGTTGGCTTCCTTCGAGTATTCGCCGATCATTGCGTTGACCACGCCCGACGGATACGCGGTGCGATCGCCCGCCTTGTAGTCGTACCAGCCGCCGCCGGTCTTCTGGCCGAAGCGGCCCATCTCGCACAGACGGTCGGCGATCTTCGAGTAATGCATGTCCGGGTGTTCCAGATAGCGGCGCTTGCGGATCGCCCAGCCGATGTCGTTACCGGCGAGGTCGCTCATGCGGAACGGACCCATCGCGAAGCCGAACTTTTCGATCGCGCGGTCGACCTGCGCGGGCAGCGCGCCTTCTTCGAGTATGAAGAGCGCCTGACGAACGTACTGCTCGATCATCCGGTTGCCGATAAAGCCGTCGCACACGCCCGACACCACCGCGGTCTTTTTGATTTTCTTCGCGAGCTTCATCACGGTGGCGAGCACGTCTTTCGCGGTCTCTTTGCCACGCACGACTTCGAGCAGCTTCATCACGTTGGCCGGGCTGAAGAAGTGCATGCCGACCACATCCTGCGGACGCTTCGTGAACGCGGCGATCTTGTCGACGTCGAGTGTCGACGTGTTCGACGCGAGGATCGCACCGGGCTTCGCGACTTCATCGAGCCGGCGGAACACCTGCTCCTTCACTCCGAGCTCTTCGAACACGGCTTCGACGATCAGGTCGGCGTGCTTCAGGTCGTCGTAGGACAGCGTCGAGCTCAGCAGCGCGAGGCGCTGTTCCATCACCTCGGGTTTCAGCTTGCCTTTGTTGACGGTCGCCTCGTAGTTCTTGCGGATCGTCGCGAGACCGCGGTCGAGTGCTTCCTGCTTCGTTTCCAGCAGCGTAACCGGAATGCCCGCGTTGATGAAGTTCATCGCGATGCCGCCGCCCATCGTGCCGGCACCGATCACGGCCACCTGATTGATATCGCGCACGGGCGTATCGGACGGCACGTCGGGAATCTTGCTCGCCGCGCGCTCGCCGAAGAACGCGTGACGCAGCGCGCGGCTCTCCGGCGTCTGCACGAGCGCGATGAAGCATTCGCGCTCGAATGCGAGGCCTTTGTCGAAGCCGTCTTTCACACCGGCTTCGACCGCGTCGATGCATCGAAGCGGCGCCGGGAAGTTCTTCGCGATTGCGGCGACGCTATTGCGCGCGAACTGGATGAAACCGGCCGCGTTCGGATGCTCGATCTTGCGCTCGCGCAGCTTCGGATGCGGGCCTGCCTGGGCGCCGACCTTGCGCGCGAACGCGAGCGCGGCTTCGGCCAGTTCGGCGGGATTCGCGACGACTTCGTCGAACAGACCCGAATCGGCGAGCTTTTCGGAGAGCACCGGCGCGCCCGACACGATCATGTTCAGTGCCGCTTCCAGACCAATCGCGCGCGGCAGACGCTGCGTGCCGCCCGCACCGGGCAGAAGGCCGAGCTTCACTTCGGGCAGCGCGATCTGCGCGCCGGCCGCGGCGACGCGGTAATGCGCGCCGAGCGCCAGTTCGAGGCCGCCGCCCATTGCGACGCTGTGGATCGCCGCGACGACCGGCTTCGCGCTGCCTTCCACCGTCTTGATGACGGTCGCGAGCGTCGGTTCCTGGGTCGCCTTCGGCGTATTGAATTCGGCGATGTCGGCGCCGCCCGAAAAGGCCTTGCCCGCGCCCGTCAGCACGATGGCCTTGACGGCCGGATCGTTCTGCGCGCACTCGAGTCCTTCGACAATCCCCGCTCGCGTCGACAGACCGAGCCCATTGACGGGCGGATTGTTCAGCGTGAGAACGGCCACGCCGTCATGAGTTGTGTAGTCCACTGCCATCTGCGTGCCTCCATGCGATTCATGCATTGAGGCGGCGCATGGTGCGCCGCCCGTCCGGTTCATCGAACCTGCTCATTGTCAGGGTTTTTAAAGCGACGGTTCCGGGTTAGAAGGCACAATACACCAAAAAAGCACGAACGTTCAATTTATTGCGAGGCAGGGTTTCCCCTAAGCCTCTGGCGTCAGCGGACAGTTGCGGCTGTCTTCGAGCGCGGATGGCAGCACGTAGTCGCGGAACAGATCGCGCAGTTTCAGCTTCTGCAGCTTGCCGGTCGCCGTGTGCGGCAGTTCGTCGACGAACACCACGTCATCGGGAATCCACCACTTCGCGACCTTGCCGTCGTAGAACGCGAGCAGTTCGTCGCGTGTGACGTCGTGCCCCGCGCGTTTGACGATGACGAGCAACGGCCGCTCGGTCCACTTCGGATGCGCGCACGCGATGCACGCGGCTTCCGCGACCGCCGGATGCGCGACCGCGACGTTCTCGACTTCGATCGAGCTGATCCATTCGCCGCCCGACTTGATCACGTCCTTCGAGCGGTCAGTGATGTGCAGGAAGCTGTCGGGATCGATCGTCGCGACATCGCCGGTCGGGAACCAGCCGTCGACGAGCGGCGAGTCTTCCTTGCGGAAGTACCGGTCGATCACCCACGGCCCGCGCACGTGCAGATCGCCGAACGCGACGCCATCCCAGGGCAACTCGCGGCCATCCTCGCCGACGATCTTCATATCGACGCCATAGATCGCATGGCCCTGCTTTTCGAGCAGCTTGCGCCGATCGGCGAGCGGCCGCTGGCTCTGCTCCCACGTCAATTTCGACAAGGTACCGAGCGGCGACATCTCCGTCATGCCCCATGCATGGATCACCTGCACGCCGTAGTCGTCCTCCAGGACGCGCAGCATCGCGGGCGGACAGGCGGAGCCGCCGATCACCGTGCGCTCGAGCGACGAAAACCTCGCGCCCGTTTCGCGCAGGTAGTTGAGCAGACCGAGCCAGACGGTCGGCACGCCAGCCGAACACGTGATGCGTTCGCTCTCCATCAGTTCGTACAGCGACTTGCCGTCGAGGTCCTTGCCGGGAAACACGAGCTTCGCGCCGGCGAGCGGCCCCGCATGCGGCAGGCCCCATGCGTTGACATGGAACATCGGTACGACGGGCAGCACCGCGTCGCGCGCCGACAGGTTCATCGCGTCGGGCAACGCCGCGCCGAACGCGTGCAGCACCGTCGAGCGATGCGTATACAGCGCGCCTTTCGGATTGCCGGTCGTGCCCGACGTATAGCAGAGATACGACGCCTGGCGCTCGTCGAGCGCCGGCCAGTCGAAGCGGCCGTCCTGCCCGTCCATCAGCGTTTCGTAGCACAGCACGGGGGGCCGGCCATCCGCGGTTTGCATCGGCGGCCGATGCGCTTCATCGCATAGTGCGATCCAGCCGCGCACGCGCGGGCACTGCGGCGCGAGCGTGTCGACGAGCGCGGCGAACGTCGTGTCGAACAACACGTACGCGTCGTCGGCGTGATTGATGATGTAGGCGATCTGGTCGGGGAAAAGCCGCGGGTTGATCGTGTGACAAACGGCGCCGAACCCCGTCGTGCCGTAATACGCTTCGAGATGCCGGTAGCCGTTCCACGCGAGCGTCGCGACCCGTTCGCCCGGTTCGACGCCGAGCGCGAGCAACGCCTGCGCGAGCTGTTTCGCACGCGTCTCGCAATCGCGGTACGTGTAGCGATGCAGATCGCCTTCGATGCGCCGCGACACGATCTCGGTGCTGCCGAAATGCCGCGCGGCATGCGCAAGCAACGATGACACGGTCAGCGGCACGTCCATCATCTGGCCCAGCAGCGGCGTCGTCATAAGGCGGGGTCTCCTCGGCTTGTCGGTGTCGATGGGGTTGGGTCGGGGTTGGGTCGGGGTTGGGTCGAGTCTGGCTGGGTACGCGATCGAGAAACGGATAACGTGCGATGAAGCGCGGGGCGGAAGAGCGTGGCGGCGACGAACGCGGCAGCAGGTCGAGCGATAAAGCCGGCCGGCCAGCAGCGCCGCGGGCGCCGACTTACAATATCGGTTAATCCAGAGGCGCTCAACATGTCGTTTTCCCCAAGCATTGCAGGGCTATCCGCAGCTTTGACGGATCTTTCGAACACACTCGCCACTCCCCCATCCAACGCGTTCGTGCGCCTCGGCGGCTCGTTCCTCACGCGCCTGCCCGCCGCGCCGCTCGACGCGCCCTACCTGGTCGGCTTTTCGGCCGAGGCCGCCGCGCGGCTCGGGATGCCTGAGCGCATCGAGCGTGATCCGGGCTTCGTCGAGCTGTTCTGCGGCAACGCGACGCGCAGCTTGCCAGCCGACGCGCTGCCCTATGCGTCGGTGTACTCGGGCCATCAGTTCGGCGTGTGGGCCGGCCAGCTCGGTGACGGCCGCGCGCTCTGTCTCGGCGAGCTCGAACACGATGGCGAGCGTCTGGAATTGCAGCTCAAAGGCGCGGGCCGCACGCCCTATTCGCGCATGGGTGACGGCCGCGCGGTGCTGCGCTCGTCGATCCGCGAATATCTGTGCTCGGAGGCGATGCATCATCTCGGCATTCCGACCACGCGCGCGTTGTGCGTGATCGGCTCCGACCAGCCGGTGCGGCGCGAGACGATCGAAACCGCCGCGGTGGTCACGCGCGTCGCGCCGAGCTTCGTGCGCTTCGGCCACTTCGAGCACTTCTATGCGAACGATCGCGTCGACGCGTTGCGCGCGCTGGCCGATCACGTGATCGAGCGCTTCTATCCGCATTGCAACGAGGCCGACGATCCGTATCTGGCGCTGCTCGCCGAAGCGGTGCGCTCCACCGCGGATCTGATGGTCGACTGGCAGGCCGTCGGTTTCTGTCACGGCGTGATGAATACCGACAACATGTCGATCCTTGGCCTGACGATCGACTACGGCCCGTTCGGCTTCATGGATGGCTTCGACGCCGGCCACATCTGCAATCACTCCGATACGCAGGGCCGTTACGCGTACCGGCTGCAGCCGCAAATCGCGTACTGGAACCTCTTCTGCCTCGCACAGGGCCTGCTGCCGCTGTTCGGCGAGAAGCACGACGAAAGCGTGCGCGCCGACAAGGCGGTCGAAGATGCGCAGCACCTGCTCGCCGGCTTCAGGGAGCGCTTCGCGCCGGCGCTCGAAAACCGCATGCGCGCGAAGCTCGGCATCGAACAGACGCGCGATGGCGACGACGCACTCGTGAACCGGCTGTTCGAAGTGATGCACGCGAACCGCGCCGATTTCACGCTGACGTTTCGCAATCTCGCGCGCCTGTCGAAACACGACGCGAGCGGCGATGCGCCGGTGCGCGACCTGTTCCTCGATCGCGCCGCCTTCGACGCGTGGGCGATCGAGTACCGCGCGCGGCTCGCCGAAGAGCCACGCGACGACGCCACGCGCGCCATTGCAATGAATCGCGTCAACCCCAAATTCGTACTTCGCAACCATCTGGCGGAAACGGCGATCCAACGCGCGAAACAGAAGGATTTCTCCGAACTCGAACGGCTCGCGGCCGTGCTGCGTCATCCGTTCGACGAGCAGCCCGAATACGCATCGTATGCGGGCCTGCCGCCCGACTGGGCGAACTCGCTGGAGGTGAGCTGTTCGTCATGACGCGCCGGTGCGGCGCAATCGCCACGGCCGCCCCGCGAGAAAGCACCGAGACAAACCCGAGACAGGAACCCGACCATGAGCAACCCCGACGATCTCAAGCATGACGCGCCAGCCGTACAGAAAAGCGATGCCGAGTGGCGCGAAGAGCTGTCCGAAATCGAATACCAGGTGACGCGCCACGCGGCCACCGAGCGCCCGTTCTCGGGCCGCTACAACGATTACTGGGAACGCGGCGTCTACGACTGCGTGTGCTGCGGCACGCCGCTGTTCGAATCGGACACCAAGTTCGACGCCGGCTGCGGCTGGCCGAGCTACTTCCGGCCCATCAACGGCGAGGTGATCGCCGAGAAGACCGACCGCTCGCACGGCATGCTGCGCATCGAGGTGCAGTGCAAGAACTGCGGCGCGCATCTGGGCCACGTGTTCGAGGACGGCCCCGCGCCGACCGGTCTGCGTTACTGCATCAATTCGGCTGCGTTACAATTCGAGCCCAAGTAACGCGGCGCGGCAGCAGGCCTTCGCGCCTCGGGCGCCGCGGCGCGAACCGCGCGCGGCGCCCTTCCAATGCGGCAGTTCCGCTCGCCAGCGGGCGCCGCACCTTGCACGCCAATCGGGCGCGCTTCACTGTTCGACTCACTCTCCGACTTCCCGACCAGATAATGAAATTCCTGTTCGATCTGTTCCCGATCATCCTGTTCTTCGTCGCCTTCAAGATCTGGGGCATTTTCACGGCGACGGCAGTGGCGATCGTCGCCACGCTGGTGCAGATCGCGTGGGTGGCTTTCCGCCACCGCAAGGTCGATCCGATGCTGTGGGTGAGCCTCGGCGTCGTCGTGGTATTCGGCGGCGCGACGCTCGTGCTGCACAACGACACCTTCATCAAATGGAAGCCGACCGTGCTGTACTGGGCGTTTTCGGTCGCGCTGATCGTGTCGCAGCTCGGCTTCGACAAGAACCTGATCGAAGCGATGATGGGCAAGCAGATCACGCTGCCGCACGCGATCTGGGGCAAGCTGAACCGGATCTGGGCGGTGTTTTTCGTGCTGCTCGGTCTGCTGAACCTGTTCGTCGCGTATCACTACACGACCGATCAGTGGGTCAATTTCAAACTGTTCGGCGCGACCGGCTGCCTGCTCGTGTTCATCGTCGGACAGAGCCTGTGGCTGTCGAAGTACATGAAGGAGGAATGACATGAGCGACCTGTTTATGCACGCCACCACCGCCGAGCGCGCCGCGCTGATCGAAGCGCGCCTCGCGGCCGCGCTCGCGCCCGTCGAGTCGATCCGCATCACCGACGACAGTGCGCAGCACGCGGGCCATGCCGGCGCGTCGGCCGGCGGTCATTTCAGTGTCACGATCGTGGCCGTCGCGTTTGCCGGCAAGCCCCGCGTGGCGCGGCATCGCATGGTGTATGATGCGCTGGCCGATGCCATGCAGCGCGGCATTCATGCCCTTGCCATCACGGCGTATACGCCCGAAGAATTTGCTTTGTTGCCTCGCTAGGAACCTTTCGATGACCTTGAAGAAAACCCGCCTCTGGGTATTGCTGGCTGCGTTCGCGGCCGCACCTGCATTCGCACAGAACATCGCCGTCGTCAACGGTACGTCGATTCCGAAGTCGCGCGCCGATGCATTGATCCAGCAACTGGTTCATCAGGGACAGCAGGACACGCCGCAACTGCAGCAGGCCGTGCGCGAAGAGCTCGTGAACCGCGAAATCCTGATGCAGGAAGCCCTGCGTCGCGGGCTACCGAATCGTCCGGACGTCAAGGCCCAAATCGCGGTCGCGCAGCAAACCGTGATGCTGCGCGCATTGATCGAAGACTTCGTGAAGACCAACCAGCCGACCGATGCCGAAGTCACCGCGCGCTACAACGCGCTCGTCAAGGATGCGGGCGGCAACGAATATCACCTGCACCATATCCTCGTCGACAACGAGCAGCAGGCGAAGGATCTGATCGCGAAGATCAAGGCCGGCGCAAGCTTCGAGGCTCTGGCCAAGCAGTACTCGAAGGACCCGGGATCGGGCAAGAACGGCGGCGACCTCGACTGGTCGGACCCGAAGGCCTACGTGCCTGAATTCGCGGACGCGGCCACGCATCTGCAGAAAGGCCAGATGACCGACACGCCGGTGCATACGCAATTCGGCTGGCACATCATCCGTGTCGATGGCATCCGCGCTGTCACGCCGCCTCCGCTCGAGCAGGTGCGCGCGCAGATCGTGCAGCAGATCCAGCAGGAAAAGCTGCAGGCGTTCGAAGAGAATCTGCGCAAGAACGCGAAGATTCAGTAAAGGTCGGCGGGCAGATTATCTTCTGATAGTCCGTCTGGCTCTGAAGCATGAATGCGATAAAGCCGCCCGTGGGCGTAATGCCGTTCAGTTAAGGTCTCTTTTGAGGACTCGAACGGTGTAACGAAACGGTCGGGTTTTGACGGTTCGAGCGCAACTGCGCCCGGACCGTTTCTCATTGGGAAGTTGTTTGAGCCGCTCACGCAGGCGCTTGAGCAGCGCGGGCAGTTTGCCGTACGAGCGCGTCACGGCCGCCCAGCTCATCTCGTACTGAATGGTGTGGAACGCGCGGATGAAGCTCAGTTCATCGGGTGCATGTCCGGCCGCCAGTGCGGCTTTGGCCATCTCCAGACGTATCAGGTTATAGGCGATCAGCGCGCCCCAGAATTCCTGATAGACGCCTTCCACGGTCTGGCTGCGAAGGGTCAGCTCCATGCCCAGCATCGACTGCTTGAACTCGTGGTAGCTGGTCTCGATCTGCCAGCGACGCTCGTAGCACGACACGATGTCGGCAGCCTTGAACCGTCTTCGATCAGTCAGGGACGTCAGCAGTGTCCGTTGCCGCCCACTTGCATCCACGGCGAGCACGGCGCGCGCTTGCCAGGATTCGGGCAAATCCGGGCATTTGGTGCGGGCCTGCGGTGAGACTCGCATTCGTACGATCTGGTCGCCGTCGTGCCCGCTCACGACCTCGCATCGCAGATTGGATTTGGCCGGAATGATGTAATGCCGGTTCTCGCCGCCCGAGACCAGATTGCACAGGAGCTGGGCCGACATGAACCCCCGGTCGAATACGGTGATGGAATTGTTTGGCACGCGAGGAATGAGTTCACGCGCCGAGACCATCTCGTTGATGTCGTAAGGACCGAACACAGCATCACGCACCAGATGCGTCGCAAGCGCGGTGAGCGTTACCGCGCGCAGTTGCGGATAGCTGCCAATGCGGCCATGGGCGGCGGCCGAGGCGCCGAAATGCCTGCGGTTGGCGGCACTGTCGGCGGTGCGCAGCGTGGTGCCATCCATCGCGAACAGCGAGAATCCCTTGAAGAGGTATTGGTCCTGATCCTGCGCAACCCAGTTTCTGGCTGATTCGTGAAACAGCCACGCCAGTGGCGCCGCGCCGACGCGCTGCCGCGCCTGGGTGATGGCGCTCTTACTGACAAACGACGCATCGGCCACAGGTAACGCAAGGTCCAGTTCATCGACAACCTCGCTGATCGACTGGTGCCGGTACAACGCCAGCGCAATCACCAGCCATACGATCTGTTGCGCGGGCAGCCGACGCCGACGTACGCTGGCACTGCCACTGGCCTGCACTGCATACTCGATCCATTCGTACGGCAGATGCTGACCCAGCCGGCCCCAATCGAGCGGCGGCCGGGATTCAACAAGGAGGCGCAGATCATCGACCAGCATGGCGATGAAAGTTAACATCGCCGCGTCCCGTTTACAACCGGTTTGCGCCAAAAACAAAAATGCCGTTCAGTCGCTTAACTGAACGGCATTACGCCCGTGGGCGGCTTTTTTGTTGCTGCAAGATTTGCAGCGGCGGCGTGCGTGGCTGCCGCAAAACAGGAGCCGCCGCACGCGGGTGGCAGCCCCTCGACTCATCAACCGAGCCAGCGGCGCGCGTTCTGGAACACGCGCAGCCATGGGCTCGCATCCGTGCCGATCTCGCCCCAGCCCTGCGGATGCCAGCTCATCTGCACCGTGCGATGCACGCGCTCCGTGTGCGGCATCAGCACCGTGAAGCGGCCGTCGGCCGTCGTGACCGACGTGATGCCCTCGGGCGAACCGTTCGGGTTGAACGGATACTGCTCGGTCGCCTGACCACGGTGATCGACATAGCGCATCGCGACCGCGACCTTCGACCTGTCGCCCTGCTGCGAGAAATCCGCAAAGCCTTCGCCGTGCGCGACCGCGACCGGAATGCGCGAGCCTTCCATGCCGGCGAAGAACATCGACGGCGATGCCTGCACCTCGACGAGCGAGAAACGCGCCTCGAACTTCTCGGACTTGTTGCGCGTGAACTTCGGCCATGCTTCGGCGCCGGGGATCATCGACGCGAGGCTGCTCATCATCTGACAGCCGTTGCAGATGCCGAGCGCGAACGTGTCGTCACGACCGAAGAACGCGGCGAACATGTCGGCCAGTTGCGCATTGAAGCGGATCGTCTTGGCCCAGCCTTCGCCGGCACCCAGCGTATCGCCGTACGAGAAGCCGCCGCACGCGACCGCGCCCGCGAAATCGGCGAGGTTCGCGCGGCCCGCCAGCAGGTCGCTCATGTGCACGTCGTGCGCATCGAAGCCGGCGCGATCGAATGCATAGGCCGTCTCCAGATGCGAGTTCACGCCCTGCTCGCGCAGGATCGCGACGCGCGGACGAGCGCCCTTGCCAATGAACGGCGCGGCGACATCGTCAGCCGGATCGAAGCTCAGCACCGGCGTGATGCCCGGGTCGGCCGTATCCAGCAGCGCGTCGTATTCGGCGTCGGCACAAGCCGGGTTGTCGCGCAGACGCGCGATGCGCCAGCTCACCTCGCTCCACGTGCGATGCAGTTCGGCACGCGGCGCTTCGTAGACCTTCTTCGCGTCGCGATAAATCTCGATCAGGTCGCGCTCGCTGGTCTTGCCGATCACGTGCGAGCACGCCGACAGACCATGCTCGCGCAGCGCGGCGAGCACCGCGTCGCGATCGGCCGTGCGCACCTGAACGACGGCGCCCAGTTCTTCGTTGAAGAGCGCGCGCAGCGTGCGGTCTTCGCGGCGGCCGCTGGTCTGCTTCGCCCAGTCCTTCGCGTCGCCGTAATCGGATTCGTGATGCGCGTCGAGCACCAGCATATCGACGTTCAGCGACACGCCCGCGTGACCCGCGAATGCCATTTCGCAGACCGTCGCCCACAGACCGCCGTCCGAGCGGTCGTGGTACGCGAGCAGCTTGCCGTCGCGATTGAGCGCCTGGATCGCGTTGAAGAAGCGCTTCAGATCTTCCGGATCGTCGACGTCCGGTACTGTGTCGCCGACCTGCTGCGTGACCTGCGCGAGGATGCTGCCGCCCAGACGCTGCTTGCCGCGGCCGAGATCGATCGCGATCAGCACCGACTCGCCGACTTCGCTCACGCGCTTCAGTTGCGGCGTCAGATGGCGGCGCACGTCTTCGACCGGCGCGAACGCGGAGATGATCAGCGACACCGGCGCGACCACTTCCTTCGCGACGCCGCTCTCCTCCCAGCGTGTGCGCATCGACAGCGAATCCTTGCCGACCGGAATGCCGATACCGAGCGCCGGGCACAGTTCCATGCCGATCGCCTTGACCGTGTCGTAGAGCGCGGCGTCTTCGCCAGGCGCGCCGCACGCGGCCATCCAGTTGGCCGACAGCTTGAGTTTGTCGAGCGACGCGATCGGCGCCGCCGCGATGTTGGTGATCGCCTCGCCGACCGCCATACGGCCAGAGGCCGGTGCGTTGATGACGGCGAGCGGCGTGCGCTCGGACATCGTCATCGCTTCGCCGCTGAAGCCTGCGTAGTCCATCGTCGTGATCGCGACGTCGGCCACCGGCACCTGCCACGGACCGACCATCTGGTCGCGCGCGGTCGTACCGCCGACCGAGCGGTCGCCGATCGTGATCAGGAACGACTTGCTCGCGACCGTCGGATGACGCAGCACGCTCTGCGCGACGTCCTGCAGCGCGAGGCCGGTCACGTCGACCGGTTCGAGTCTGCGCTCGACATGCTTCACGTCGCGGTGCATACGCGGCGCCTTGCCGAGCAGCACTTCCATCGGCATATCGACCGGCTGGTGCGCGCCTTCCGGCTGTTCGGCGTCGATCAGCTTCAGTTGACGCTCGGCGGTGGCCGTGCCGATCACCGCGAACGGGCAGCGCTCGCGCTTGCACATCGCCTCGAACACCGGCAAATCGGCCGGCGCGATCGCAAGCACGTAGCGCTCCTGCGCTTCGTTCGACCAGATTTCGCGCGGCGACAGGCCGCTCTCTTCGAGCTGTATCTTGCGCAGTTCAAACAATGCACCCTTGCCTGCACCGTCCACCACCTCGGGGAACGCGTTCGACAGACCGCCCGCGCCGACGTCGTGAATGCTCAGGATCGGGTTCTTGTCGCCGAGTTGCCAGCACGCGTTGATGACCTCCTGCGCGCGCCGCTCGATTTCCGGGTTGCCGCGCTGCACCGAGTCGAAATCGAGCTCGGCCGTGTTGGTGCCGGTCGCCATCGAGCTCGCGGCGCCGCCGCCCATGCCGATGCGCATGCCCGGACCGCCGATCTGGATCAGCAGCGAGCCTTCCGGCAGATCGTGCTTGTGCGTGTGCTGGTCGGAAATATTGCCGATGCCGCCGGCGATCATGATCGGCTTGTGATAGCCGCGCACGAGGCCCGCGACGTTCTGCTCGTAGGTGCGGAAGTAGCCGCCGAGATTCGGCCGGCCGAATTCGTTGTTGAATGCGGCGCCGCCGAGCGGGCCGTCGATCATGATCTGCAGCGGCGACGCGATGCGGTCCGGGCGGCCATACGCTTCGTGCTGGTCGGCCGGATTGCGCTGTGCGAGCGGCTGGGCGGTATCGCGCGCGTTTTCCCATGTCTCGACGCCATCCGGCAGTTCGAGGTTCGATACCGTGAAGCCCGCGAGACCGGCCTTCGGACGCGCGCCGCGTCCGGTCGCGCCTTCGTCGCGGATTTCGCCGCCAGCGCCGGTCGCGGCGCCCGGGAACGGCGAAATCGCGGTCGGATGGTTGTGCGTTTCCACCTTCATCAGCGTGTGTGTGAGCTCGACGCTGCGGCCATAGTGCTCGGGCAATTCGCTCGCGCCGAGCTGCGCCGGCGTGCGCGGGAACCAGCGCTCGGCCATGCCGCCGACCATGATCGCCGAGTTATCCGAATACGCGACGATCGTGCCCTGCGGATTCAGTTTCTCGGTGTTGCGGATCATATTGAACAGCGACATGTCCTGCTTTTCGCCGTCGATCGTCCAGTCCGCGTTGAAGATCTTGTGGCGGCAGTGTTCGCTGTTGGCCTGCGCGAACATCATCAGCTCGACATCGGTCGGATTGCGGCCGAGCTTCGTGAACGCGTCGACCAGATAATCGATTTCGTCGCCGGCGAGCGCGAGGCCGAGTTCCGCGTTGGCGGTTTCGAGCGCGGCGCGGCCGCTCGCGAGCACGT
Source organism: Paraburkholderia sp. WC7.3g (assembly GCF_050436345.1). NCBI lineage: Bacteria > Pseudomonadati > Pseudomonadota > Betaproteobacteria > Burkholderiales > Burkholderiaceae > Paraburkholderia > Paraburkholderia sp. WC7.3g. The sequence continues at coordinate 2,431,135 of NZ_JBNDMA010000002.1, read as the reverse complement.
CGACGGTTTGCAGCGGCCTGGCCGGCAGTTCGTCGAACAGATGCAGCGCATGGTCGCGCGACGGCACGACGCTCTCGGTCATGCGGTCGTGTAGCGCCGCGGCGACGGCCGCACTCGCTTCGTCGGACAGCGTCTTCCTGCCGCCGAGCAGGCCGCTTTTCAGTGTCACCGTGTATTCGACGCCGCGCTCGATGCGGCGCACCTGCGTGAGGCCGCATAGATGCGCGATGTCGGTTGCCTTGCTGGCCCACGGCGACACGGTGCCAAAGCGCGGCACGACGAGGAAGGTCTCGACGGTGCCACGCTCGTTGCCTGCTTCGAACGGATTGCCGTAGTGCATCAGCGCCTCGACCTTCGCGCGGTCTTCAGCGGACAGTTCGGTCTGGGCGTTGACGAAGTGCAGATACTGCCCGCGCACGCCGGTGATATTCGCGTTGATGCGCGTGAGTGTGTCGAGCAGGCGGGTTTGACGGAAATCGGAAAGGGCCGAAGCGCCGGGGAAACACGAGAAGTGGGCCATGGGACTTGACGTTGCGTCGCTCATTGATGCCGGAGAGCCCCGCGCATGCAGGCGACGTGAGGCGGAAAGGAAGTCCGGGATTATACCCCGGGAACTGGCTTCCAGCGGGCTCCCGGGTGCGTGGGCGGCCGACAGCGCCCGGCCCCGCGCGCCCTCGCCGCGCTGCCCGTCGCGTCGCCGCGCGGGTGTTTTGACTGCTATCATTCGCGTTTCACCAGATCGGCGCACGCGGCCAGGGCTTCACCCGGCGGGGCGCCGCATGTCACAGCCAACGGGAACGCGCGCGAGCGGCCCGTCGGCACATCGAATCAGAGCAATGGATGTCATCGTCATTGGCGGCGGGATAGCGGGCGTCGCCACCGCTTATCACCTGCGCGCGGCCGGCCACCGGGTATGCGTCGTCGAGCGTCACGCGACCGTCGCGCAAGGCGCCACCTATGGGCAAGGCGGCACCGTGCTGCCGACGCCGCTCGACGTCTGGTTCGGCCCGACGTTCATGGCGAGCCGCTACAACGCGAAAAATGGCGTGATCAGCAAGACCGGTTTCAACGGCGCCGCGCGGCAGTTCATCAAGCAGCTCGGCGAGTGGCAGGAAGCCGGGGCGTTCGCGCGCCAATACGCGCTGCTGCGGCCGCTAATCGAATCCTCGCGCGATGCGATGGCCGACGTCGAAGCCCGCTTCGGCCTCGAATTCGAACAGGCGAGCGGGCTCCTGTATCTCGTGCGCGCCGCGCACGAATGGGAGCTGAGCGCGGCCGCACTCGATCTGCTGCGCCAGTTCGAGGTGCCGCATCACGTGCTGAGCCCGGCGGAATGCGCGGCGTTCGAGCACGCGGTGCCCACCGACCCGGAATTCGCGGGCGGCGTGCGGTTCGAGCACGAGCGCACCGCCAACTGTCCGCTCTTCACGAAGCTCGTCAAACAGGTGCTCGATACGCTGGGCGGCGTGCAGTTCATGGCGAACTGTGAAGTGACAGGCATTCGGCTCGAGAGCCAGCGTGCGGCGGTCGAACTCGCGCCGCGCGACGGCGCGCCCCGCTCGCGCGAAATCGACGTGGTCCAGGCCGACGCGGTCGTGGTCGCGGCCGGTTACGGCAGCCTCGCGCTGCTCGAGCGCGCGGGGCTCAGGCTGCCGCTGCATCCGCTGCGGCTGCATACGCTGGTCGCACCGATCGCGCACGAGGAATGCGCGCCGCACGTCGCGATCGTCGATGCGGTCAAGCGCATCGGCATCAGCCGCATGAACCATCGGCTGCGGATCGCGGGCGGCGCGGTGCTGCAAAGCGCCAGCCAGATCGACAAGCCGCTCGGCGAAGCGCTGACCAAAGAGGCGCTCGCGCTGCTTGGCCAGGCGACCCACGACTGGATTCCGGGCGCGGCGCGCATTTCGGCGGCGCTGCCCTGGGAAGGCGTGAAACTGCTGTCGCCCGATGGCTTGCCGGTGATCGGCAACGCGCTGCATCCGCGGCTGTTCGTCAACGTCGGGCATGGCCCGGCCGGCTGGGGTCTCGCCTGCGGCGCGGGCAAGCTCGTAGCCGAGCTGATGTCGGGACAGACGCCGACGCTGCCACCGGACACGCTCGCGGCGTTGCGGCCGCAGCGGTTCCAGTAAGGCCTCGCGCGCTCCTGTTGAACCGAAACAGCCGCACGCCGTGCGCGTTTCGGCACTACCATAGCGATTCCAAAGTCTGCCCGCCGTGCCACGGGCGCACCGCCAGGCTTCGCCATGCCAGACGCAGAAAACTCGCTGCCCACCCTGTTCGATCCGCTGACCGACTCGCAGCCGCGCGCGCTGCCGCTGCTGACGCTGACCGATTTGCGGATCGCCGAATCCCAGGCCGCCGCGACGCTGCCCGAACATACGCTGATGGCGCGCGCCGGCCTCGCGGCCGCGCGCTGGCTGCTCGAACGAATCGCCGCCGATACGTCGGTGACGAAATCGCAGCAGCGCGTGTGGCTGATCGCCGGCCCCGGCAACAACGGCGGCGATGCGCTGGTCGTCGCGACCGAACTGCATAAGGCCGGCGTCGCCGTCGAAGTCTGCATGCCGGCCGACGTGAAGCCCGCCGACGCGCGCTGGGCGCTCGAGGCCGCACGCGCTGCCGGCGTGCCGATCGACGCGGCGCCGCCGGCCTCGCTCGACGGCTATGGCTGGCTCGTCGACGGCATGTTCGGCATCGGCCTCGCGCGGCCGCTCGATGGCGTGTTCGCGGCACTCGCGCGGCAGTTGTCGCAGCGCACGAAGACGCGCCCGACACAAGGCGCCGTGCTTGCGCTCGACGTGCCGAGCGGGCTCGACAGCGACACCGGCGCGGTGATCGGCGGCAACGCGGCGACGGCGGTTCATGCGACGCACACGATCACGTTCATCGGGGCGAAGCCGGGGCTTTTCACCGCCCAGGGCCGCGACCTCGCCGGCCGGGTGACGGTCGCACCGATCGGACTCGCGGCGGGGATCGATGACGACGGCAGCCCGGATGCCGGCACAGGCGGCCCGCGTGCCGCGATGCAGCTCAGCGCCCCAGGGCTCTTTGGCCCGTTCATGCCCCCGCGCGACTTCGCGACCAACAAGGGCACCTTTGGCAGCCTCGCGGTGGTCGGCGGCGACACCGGCATGTGCGGCGCGCCGATCCTCGCGGCGCGCGCGGCGCTCTACACCGGCGCGGGCAAGGTGCACGTCGCGCTGCTCGGCGAAGGTGCCCCGCCCTACGATCCGCCGCACCCTGAACTGATGCTGCATCCGATCGACACGCTGCCGCTCGATTCGATGGACGCACTTGCGATCGGCTGCGGCATGGGGCATGGCGAACGTGCTACGCGCGTACTGCACGACGTGCTGCCGCTCGACGTCCCGAAACTGTTCGATGCCGATGCGCTGAACCTGATCGCCAAAGATCCCGCGCTCGCCGCCGAAGTCACCGCGCGCGGCGTGCAAGGCGATCCGTGCATCCTCACGCCGCATCCTCTCGAAGCGGCGCGCCTGCTCGGCAGCGACGCGGCGAGCGTGCAGCGCGACCGGCCCGCGGCCGCCCGCGCGCTCGGCGCGCGTTTTGCGAGCATCGTCGTGCTGAAGGGCGCCGGCACCCTCATCGCCGCGCCCGACGGCCGCCTCGCGCTGAACCCGACCGGCAACGCCGCGCTCGCGACGGGCGGCACCGGCGACGTGCTCGGCGGCATCATCGGCGCGCTGCTCGCGCAGCACCTGCCTCGCTACGAGGCGGCGCTCGCGGGCGTCTATCTGCACGGTCTTGCCGCCGATACGCTGAGCGAGCAAGGCCACGGCCCCGCGGGTCTGACGGCCGGCGAGCTGGCGCCGATGGTGCGTACCCTGTTGAACCGGCTGTTCTATCCGGCGACGGTCGCTTGACGGACGTATCGCGCGCGGGTTGTTCGCATCACCAGTTCACACGGCTGAAACATCGCCAGCCCAATCATGGCGAACGCGCGCAACGCACCGCTGCCCGTCACGCATCCCCGCTATACTGATTGCCTGCGCCGCGCGTCAGAGCTTGATGCGCGCACCTTCCTTCGTGCCCCTTGGTTAGACGGACGCTATGACCCAGAACTCGCTCCCCTCCTGGTCCTCGCTGCAGACGCATTACGACACGATTCGCAATGCGCATCTGCGCGACTGGTTCGCCCCCGAGAACGATCCCGCTCCCACCCGCGCCGAACGCTTGACGTTCGCGGGCGGCGGTCTCTCAGCCGATTTCTCGAAGCACCGCATCACCGACGAAACCCTGCAGCTGCTCGTGCAACTCGCACGCGAAGGAGGCGTCGAAAAGCGCCGCGACGCGATGTTCGCGGGCGAAGTCGTCAATCCGACCGAAGGTCGCGCCGCGCTGCACACCGCATTGCGCGCAACCGACCCGAACGCGCCGTTCTTCACCGAAGTGCAGGCCGAGCGTAAGAAAATGGCCGGGTTCGCCGAACAGGTTCGCAGCGGCGCATGGACCGGCTACACCGGCAAGCGGATTCGCCATGTCGTGAACATCGGCATCGGCGGCTCGGATCTCGGGCCGAAGATGGTCGTGCACGCGCTGCATCATCTCGCGACGCCCGAGATCTCGACGCACTTCGTGTCTAACGTCGACGGCGCCGATCTGTACAACGTGATGCAGCAGATCGATCCCGAACAGACGCTCGCGATCATCGTATCGAAGACCTTCACGACGCTCGAAACGATGACCAATGCGCGCTCGTTGCGCGACTTTTTCATCAAGAACGGCTGCCCGGAAAGCGCGCTTGCAAAGCACTTCGTCGGCGTGTCGGCGAATCCGCCCGAGGTCGTGAAGTTCGGCATCGCGAAAGAGAACGTGTTCGAGATGTGGGACTGGGTCGGTGGCCGCTATTCGCTGTGGTCGGCCGTCGGTCTGTCGATCATGATCGCGATCGGCCCGCAGCAGTTCGACGAACTGCTCGCCGGCGCGAACGAAATGGACCAGCATTTCCGCACCGCGCCGCTCGACAGGAACCTGCCGGTGCTGCTCGGCATGATCGGCATCTGGTATCGCAACTTCTTCGGCTCGCAGAGCTATCTGGTCGCGCCGTATTCGCAGGCGCTGCAATTCCTGCCGTCGTATCTGCAGCAGCTCGAAATGGAGAGCAACGGCAAGTCCGCGCGTCTCGACGGCGCGATGGTCGACTATGCGACTTCCGCGGTCACATGGGGCGAACCCGGCACGAACGGTCAGCACGCGTTCTTTCAGATGCTGCACCAGGGCCCGACGATCGTGCCGATCGACTTCATCGCGGTGCTGACGCCCGAGCATCCGCTCGCGAGCCATCATCCGAAGCTGCTCGCGAACTGCTTCGCGCAGAGCGAAGCGTTGATGCTGGGCCGCACGCTTGAAGAAGCGATGAAGGTGGCCGGCCCCGACAAGCCGGAACTCGCACCGCACCTCACGTTCCCGGGCAACCGCCCCACCGCGACACTGCTGCTCGACGCATTGACCGCGCGCACGCTCGGCGCGTTGATCGCGCTTTATGAGCATAAGGTGCTGGTGCAGGCGTCGGTGTGGAACATCAACCCATTCGATCAGTGGGGCGTCGAGCTTGGCAAAATTCTCGGCAAGGTGGTCGAGGCGGATCTGGGCGCGGCAAGCGCCGACGTGAAGAAGCATGACTCGTCGACCTCGGCGTTGATCGCGCGGGCGCGCGCTGCGTTAACGCGCTGAGTTGGCAGTTTGAAATGCGCAGTAGCGCGCGATAGCGGCCACTGGAAACCTGAAGCGGGCTACGGCCCGCTTTGTTTTTGCTTCGACGACGGCAGCTCGAGGCATGCGAGCGCAAGACTGCGGTCCGTTAGATCATCCAGCGAGCCGCCCCGCTTCGATCGTCACCGTCGTATCGCAACGGCGCGCGAGTTCGATGTCATGTGTGACAAGCACGAGCGTCGCGCCATGCGCGCGATTCAACTCGAACATCAGATCGATGACCGCGTGCCCAGTGGCCGCGTCGAGACTGCCGGTGGGTTCGTCGGCGAACAGGATCGCCGGGCGCGTGACGAACGCGCGCGCGAGCGCCACGCGCTGCTGCTCTCCGCCCGACAACAGCTTCGGATAATGACCGGTACGCTGCGCGAGCCCGACCTGTACGAGCAGCTCGCGCGCACGCGCGGCGGCCTCGCGTGTGCCGATGCCGCCTTGCAGCTCGAGCGGCAACGTGACGTTTTCGAGCGCGGTCAAATGCGGCATCAATTGAAACGACTGGAACACGAAACCGACCGCGCCGCTGCGCAACGCGGCGCGCCCGTCTTCGTCGAGCTCGCCGAGTTCGCGGCCGAGCAGCCGAACCGAGCCCGCGCTGGCGCTGTCCAATCCGGCAAGCAAGCCGAGCAGCGTAGACTTGCCCGAGCCGGATGCACCGACGATCGCCACACTGCTGCCGGCATCGATGGCAAGATCGATGTGATCGAGAATCGTCAGTTCGCCCGTCGCATCCTTAACCTTCTTGCATAAACCCCGCACTTCAATGACTGGATCAGTTCTGTTTGGCATGGTGAAGCGTAGGTTGAAAGTGCGCGCCATCGCCCCTCGCGCCGCGGCGCTGACTGCGGCATTCGGTGCGGCCATGATGGCCGCCGCGCTGGTTTCATTACCGTTGCAGGCTCACGCGGCAAATGCGCCCGAACCCGCGAAGCCGGTAATCGTCGTACTCGGCGACAGCATCTCCGCCGAGTACGGTCTGCCCCGCGATACGGGCTGGGTCGCGTTGATGCGTCAGCGGCTCGCCCAGGAGCGGATCGATTATAGCGTCGCCAATGCGAGCATCAGCGGCGACACGACGAGCGGCGGACGCGCGCGTCTGCCCGCGCTGATGGAACGGCTGAAGCCGAGCATCGTAATCGTCGAGCTCGGCGCCAACGACGCATTGCGCGGCGTGCCGCTCTCCACGACCGAGGACAACCTGCGCACGATCATCGAACAGGCGCAACAAGGCCACGCGAAGGTCGTGCTCATCGGCATGTACGTGCCGCCCAATTACGGCCCTGACTATACGCAAAAGTTCCACGGCCTATACGGCCAGTTGTCGAAGGAGTTCCATCTGCCACTCGTGCCGTTTCTGCTCGCCGGCATCGCGGACAAACCGGACATGTTCCAGGCCGATCAGTTCCACCCGACGCAGCAGGCACAGCCGCTGCTACTCAACAACGTGTGGCCCGCTGTCAAGCCACTCCTTCGCACAAGTTCGCCGCACTGAAAAGCCTGCTAACGACTTGTTTCCGGAACTTGGGGGAGCACGGATCGCCGACACATTCGATACATTCGAATCCCGTGCCACCCGGCTCATTCGTGAGCGACTTCTGAGGAGATAACGTTGAAATATTTACCGTTAATCGCTTTGACCGTCGCCATCTCGGCCTGCGCGGCTCAACCGCCGGCCGGCGTTCAGTCGGTCGGTCAAAGCCAGCAGCCGCCTCGCGCCGTCGCAACCTGCATTGCGCAGAAATGGGCGGATAGCTCGCAACAACAGGTGGTCTTGCAAAATACGCTTGCCAACGATCAGGCAATGGACGTCTACGTCCCGGGCCAGCAACCGCCCAACGGCGCGGCCGCGGTGGTCCGTCCGTCGTATAGCGGCAGGGGCACGTGGGTCGGTTTCCGCGCTAGCGGCGCTGGCGGCAGCAACGCCACCAGTGCGATCAGCGGCTGTCTTTGAAGCTGTCGCTCGGGCTGTAGACAAAAAAGCCCCGCATCTGCGGGGCTTTTCTTTGTGACGGGCAGGTAACGCTTACTGGTCGGCGGTTTGCGCGGCGCTGTCGGGCGTACCGTACAACTTCACGCTCGAGCGCTCGCGCAGCGCCTTCAGATAGGCTTCGGCCTGCGATTGCGCGTCCACCTGCGCAATCTGTTGCTGCGCGGCGGCGAGATGCTGTGCATCGGTGGGCGCGGGCGGCACGATCTGGTTCACGCGATAGATCGCATAGCCGTCGTCGCCGAGATCGACACCGACGTAGGCCGGCAGCTTTTGCGCATCGACCGTGTAGATTGCGCTCAGTGCGGCGGGCGGCACGCCCTGCGCGTCATTGCGTGACACCTTCAGCGGCGACGAGAAACCGGCGGTCGACTTCGACTTCTCGAACTCGGCCAGCTTCGCGATGCCGTCCTTGTGCGCCGCTTCGTTCGACTGCCCGGCGATCACCTTCTGGCGCACTGCGTCCTTCACCGCGTCGAACGCGGGCACGGCAGCGGGCTTGTAGTCCGTGACGCGCGCGGCGATCAGCGTGTTGTTGCCGACGTCGATGGCCTGCGTATTGTTGTGCGCCGACACCGAGTCGTTCGCGAACACGGCCCCGAGGAACTTCGGGTTGTTCAGCGGGCTGTCAGGCGGCAGCTTCGTATCCGGCTGCGGCGTGACCGTCGCGGTCTGGATCTGCAGCTTGAACTTGTCCGCGGCCGGCTGCAGGCTCTTGGACTTTTCGTAGACGAGCGACGTGAAGCCTTCCGAACTATCGGTGAACGCCTTGCTCGCCAGTTGCGTCTTCAGTTCCCTGGCGATCTGGTCTTTCACTTCGTCGAACGACTTCGTGACCGCCGGCTTCACATCCGTGACCTTGATGATGTGAAAACCGAAGTCGGTCTGCACGATGCCGCTGATTTCGTCCTTCTTCAGCGCGAACACCGCGTCGTCGAACGCCTGGCCGCCCGCGATCATGCCGCGGCCGAAATAACCGAGGTCACCGCCCTTCGATGCGGAACCCGGGTCCTGCGAGTTCTGCTGTGCGATCTGGGCGAACTGGTCCGGATGCGCCTTGAGCTGCGCGAGCAACTCCTCGGCCTTCTGCTTCGCCTTCGCCTTGTCGGCCGCGCTCGCGTCCTTCGGTGCCGTAATCAGGATATGGCTCGCGCGCACCTCGCCTTCGGTGCGGAAGTGCGCGATGTTGTCGTCGTAGTACTTCTTGAGGTCCGCGTCGCTCGGCTGCACCGATGCGCTCAGCGTGGCCGGCGAGATCACCAGGTACTGGATCGTCGCGGTAGCGGGCGTCGCGAAGTCATTGCGATTCGCGTCGTAATACGCTTGCAGTTGCGCATCGGTCGGCTGGATCTTCGCCGCGTAGTCGTGCGGATGGAACGCGATCCCCTGCACTTCACGCTGCTGCTGGGCCAACTCGGTCAGGTGCTGCGCGAGCGTCTTCGACGTGAACGCGCTCGCCTCGATGCTGGCGGGCAGTTGTTGCATCGCAAGGTTGTAGCGTACCCGCTCGTCGTATTGATCGGGCGTCATGCCCTGCATCGCGAGCAACTGCTTGTAGCGGTCGAGGTCGATCGAACCGTCGGGATTCTTCAGTGATGAGATCACCGGATCGGACAGCAGCGCGCGGCGCACCGCTTGGTCCGACGCGGTCAGATGCAGACGCTGCGTTTCGTCGGCGAGCACACGCTGCTCGATCATGCCGTCGAGCATCTGGCGACGACGCTCGGGCGTGTCGAACGACTTCATGTCGAACTTCGCGCCGAGCATCTGACGCCCGCGATCGATCTGCTGGCGCATCGCATCGTCGTATTCGACGCGCGTGATCTTGTGACCGTTGACACTCGCGACGTTTGCACTTTCGTCAAAGAAGCCGCGGAAGCCCTGAATACCCACGAAACCCAACCCCGGCAAAATGACGAGGATGAGCATGAACATCATCAGGCGTTGGTGATTGCGGAAAAAATCGAGCATGCGTGAGGGGTGCCAAAAACAGAACGCCCGATCTTACAACAGCGGGCAACAAAAAAGGCGAACCGGAGTTCGCCTTTCGTGGATACTGGCGGAGTGGACGGGACTCGAACCCGCGACCCCCGGCGTGACAGGCCGGTATTCTAACCGACTGAACTACCACTCCTTATACTGCGCTTTTGCGACATTCGCTGCCGAAAACACTATTGCTGAATCTGAAACTGGTGGGTGCTGAGAGGCTCGAACTCCCGACCTACGCCTTGTAAGGGCGCCGCTCTACCAACTGAGCTAAGCACCCGTTTCGTGATTCATTGCTTGATATGTTTTCCACTTTGCCGCTGTTTCCCCGTGAATCGTTGATGCAATCGGGTTAAGCGATTCGCCAAGCAGCAAGTCGATTAGTTTAGCGCATCCTTCAGAGCTTTTCCAGGCCTAAATTTAGGAACTTTCGCTGCCTTGATTTTGATCGCGGCGCCCGTGCGCGGGTTGCGTCCGGTGCGCGCGGTGCGCTTGCCGACCGCGAACGTGCCAAAGCCGACCAACGTGACCGACTCGCCCTTCTTCAACGTGCTTTTGACACCCGCGATGACTGCATCGAGCGCACGGCCGGCCGCGGCTTTGGAAATGTCGGCTTGCTGTGCGATGTGATCGATCAATTCCGTCTTGTTCATTCAAACCCCCGTGAATGTTTATTAGCAACTGTGACGTGCTTTCCAGCACTTCCTGCCACGCGGCCGGCGCTAACGCCAGGCCGCCCCATTAGAAGCGGCCGAAACCCTTGTGTCAACCGGGGTTGGGCCTGATCAGGGCGGTTTTAGAGGGGCCTTTTCATCCACAGTATGTTGCAGCGGAAAGACTGGCGATGCGACCCAGCGACAAAGTCGTGCGGGCAATAAAAAACCCGCGGCCTCGACCGCGGGTTTTCTGCTGCAGCGAGCATCCTTGCTGCGGAATGCTCTGGCGTCAGCGCGTTCTAATGCGCTTTGAACCTCAGTGCTTGACGACGTCCGTCGCGGCATCCTTGCCCGGCTCAGCCCCAACCGGCGCCGAAGGCTTCGGCTCTTCTTCCGGCAACGCCTGCGGTACACGTTCGAGCGCAAGCTCGAGCACCTTGTCGATCCAGCGGACCGGCACGATTTCGATTGCGTTCTTCACGTTGTCCGGAATCTCCGTCAAGTCCTTCACGTTCTCTTCCGGAATCAGCACCAGCTTGATGCCACCCCGATGCGCCGCAAGCAACTTCTCCTTAAGGCCGCCGATCGGCAGGACTTCGCCACGCAGCGTGATTTCGCCCGTCATCGCGACATCGGCGCGCACCGGGATACCGGTCAACACCGACACCAGCGCGGTCGTCATCGCGATACCGGCCGAAGGACCATCTTTCGGCGTCGCGCCTTCCGGCACGTGGATGTGAATGTCCTGCTTCTCGAACGCTTCGTCCTTGATGCCAAGACGACGCGAACGCGAACGCACGACCGAGCGCGCCGCTTCGACGGACTCCTTCATCACGTCGCCGAGCGAACCCGTGCGGATCACATTGCCCTTGCCCGGCATCACCGCGGCTTCGATGGTCAGCAAATCGCCGCCCACTTCCGTCCACGCGAGACCCGTGACCTGGCCCACCTGATTTTCCTTCGCGGCCAGACCGAAGTCGTACTTGCGCACGCCGAGGAACGTGTCGAGGTTGCTACCGTCGACCTTCACCGCGCCTTCCGCCTTCTTCAGCAGAAGCATCTTCACAACCTTGCGGCAGATCTTCGAAATTTCACGCTCGAGCGAGCGGACGCCCGCTTCGCGCGTGTAGTAACGAATGATGTCGCGAATCGCAGTTTCCGTCACATCGACCTCGCCTTCCTTGAGGCCGTTGTTCTTCTTCTGCTTCGGCAACAGATAACGCTGCGCGATGCTGACCTTCTCGTCTTCCGTGTAACCCGCCAGACGGATCACTTCCATCCGGTCGAGCAGCGGCGGCGGAATGTTCAGCGAGTTCGACGTCGCGACGAACATCACGTCCGACAGATCGAAGTCGACTTCGACGTAGTGATCGGCAAACGTATGGTTCTGTTCCGGATCGAGCACTTCAAGCAGCGCCGACGACGGATCGCCGCGGAAATCCTGGCCCATCTTGTCGACTTCGTCGAGCAGGAAAAGCGGATTGCGCACGCCGACCTTGGTCAGGCTTTGCAGGATCTTGCCCGGCATCGAACCGATGTACGTGCGACGGTGGCCGCGAATCTCGGCTTCGTCACGCACGCCGCCCAATGCCATGCGCACGAACTTGCGGTTCGTCGCGCGCGCGATCGACTGGCCAAGCGAAGTCTTACCGACACCCGGAGGCCCAACGAGGCACAGGATCGGCGCCTTGACCTTGTCGACTCGTTGCTGGACCGCGAGATACTCGAGAATGCGTTCCTTCACCTTCTCGAGACCAAAGTGGTCTTCGTCGAGCACGCGCTCCGCATTCGACAGGTCGTTGTTGACCTTGCTCTTCTTGCGCCACGGCAAGCCGATCAGCGTGTCGATGTAGTTGCGCACGACCGTCGCTTCCGCCGACATCGGCGACATCAGCTTGAGCTTCTTAAGTTCGGCGTCGGCCTTCTTCTTCGCTTCCTTCGGCATGCGGGCAGCCGTGATGCGCTTCTCGAGTTCTTCGAGATCCGCACCTTCTTCGCCTTCGCCGAGTTCCTTCTGGATCGCCTTGACCTGTTCGTTCAGGTAGTACTCGCGCTGGCTCTTCTCCATCTGACGCTTCACGCGCCCACGGATACGCTTTTCGACCTGCAGGATGTCGATCTCGGCTTCGAGTTGCGCGAGCAGATGCTCGAGGCGCTCGATCACCGGGAACATCTCGAGGATGTGCTGTTTCTGGTCGAGCTTGAGCGGCAGATGCGCCGCGATCGTGTCGGCCAGACGCCCGGCCTCGTCGATACCCGACAGCGACGTCAGGATCTCCGGCGGGATCTTCTTGTTCAGCTTCACATACTGGTCGAACTGCGACACGATCGCGCGACGCAGCGCTTCGGTTTCAGCGCTGTCGGCGTGGTCGGGTTCGAGCGGCATGACTTCGCACGAGAACTGCGTTTCCTGTTCTTCGATGGAAAGCGTCTTCGCGCGCTGCAAGCCTTCGACGAGCACCTTCACGGTACCGTCGGGCAGCTTCAGCATCTGCAGGATGTTGGCGATACACCCTACTTCGTACATGTCCTTTTCGGTCGGCTCATCTTTCGCAGCCGTTTTCTGGGCGACGAGCATGATGTGCTTGCCGCCTTCCATCGCTGCTTCGAGAGCCTTGATCGACTTTGGGCGGCCTACGAAGAGCGGAATCACCATGTGCGGGAAAACGACTACGTCGCGCAGCGGGAGCAGCGGCAGCGTAATGCGTTCCGGCGGGAGGAGTTGGGTTCCTGACATTTCATTTCCCCATGAGTGGAATCAGTTCGTTCGATAGGTGAGGCCAGCAGAAAATATTGCAAGCCTCCGCGTGTGGGAAAAGTTCAGTGACTCCGAAGGTTCAGTGACTCCATAGTTGAGAACAACCAGCCTGACCACACGATAAACGAAAAAGCCGTTCACGTCGCCATGAACGGCTTTTTTGCAGAACTCGAAAGCCGATCAGTTCGAACCCGCGACCTTCGGCGCGTCTTCGTAGATCAGCAGCGGTTTGCCGTCGCCGTCGATAACGTTGTCGTCGATGATGACCTTGCTGACACCTTTCATTTGCGGCAGGTCGTACATCACGTCGAGCAACGCCTGTTCCAGAATCGAACGCAAGCCCCGCGCACCCGTCTTGCGGCGGATCGCCTTGCGCGCCACGGCCTGCAAGGCGCCCGGACGGATTTCGAGCTCGACGCGCTCCATGCTGAAGAGCTTGTGATACTGCTTGACCAGCGCATTCTTCGGTTCGACGAGAATCTTCATCAGCGCCGCCTCATCGAGCTTGCCGAGCGTGGCGACCACCGGCAGGCGGCCGATCAACTCCGGAATCAGGCCGAATTTGATCAGATCTTCCGGTTCCACCTCGCGCAGCACTTCGCCGGCATCGCGGTCCTGCTTGCTCTTCACGCTCGCGCCGAAACCGATACCCGTCTTCTCGGTACGATCGACGATGACCTTCTCGAGGCCGTCGAACGCGCCGCCGCAGATGAACAGGATGTTGGTCGTATCGACCTGGATGAAGTCCTGGTTCGGATGCTTACGGCCACCTTGCGGCGGCACCGACGCCATCGTGCCTTCGACCAGCTTCAGCAGAGCCTGCTGCACGCCCTCGCCCGACACGTCGCGCGTGATGGACGGGTTGTCGGACTTGCGGCTGATCTTGTCGATTTCGTCGATATAGACAATGCCGCGTTGGGCCTTGTCCACCTCGTAATTACAATTCTGCAGCAGCTTCTGAATGATGTTCTCGACGTCTTCGCCGACATAGCCGGCTTCCGTCAGCGTGGTCGCGTCGGCGATCACGAACGGCACGTTCAGAAGGCGGGCAAGCGTCTGCGCGAGCAGCGTCTTGCCGGAGCCAGTCGGGCCGATCAGCAGGATGTTGCTCTTTGACAGCTCGATTTCGTCCTTCTTGTCGAGGTGCTTGAGGCGCTTGTAGTGGTTGTAGACCGCGACCGCGAGGATCTTCTTTGCGCGTTCCTGACCGATCACGTACTGGTCGAGAATTTCGCGGATTTCCAGCGGAGTCGGCAGATCGGACTTGGACAAGCCCGCCTCGATGCCTGCGCCTGCAGCCTCGTCGCGGATGATTTCGTTGCATAGGTCGATACATTCATCGCAGATGAATACCGACGGGCCAGCAATCAGTTTCTTGACCTCATGCTGGCTCTTTCCGCAAAACGAGCAATACAACAGCTTTTCGCTGTTAGAACCTTTCTTGTCCGCCATAGATGTGTGAGCCTCCGGACACCGGATTACATAATACGCCGTTTGCCCCCGCCACGCAGTTTGGGCGCGGCAGAGCTAGTAAGCATGATAACGGCGCTTGCCGCAGACGCCCGGACGGAAGGAAGTTGAACATTCACAACCGACCCGATGACGCTTTTGACGCAATCGGGACGACCTTGCGGGGCAAAACCGTACCAGATCAGGGACGCTTGTGCGCCACCTGGTCGACGAGACCGTACGCCTGCGCGTCATCGCCGGACATGAAATTGTCGCGGTCGGTGTCGCGCGCAATACGCTCGACGGGCTGACCAGTGTGGTGCGCGAGCAGATGATTCAGCCGGTCCTTCAGGTAAAGGATTTCACGCGCCTGGATTTCAATGTCCGATGCCTGACCGCGCGCGCCGCCCAGTGGCTGGTGAATCATCACACGCGAATTCGGCAGCGCGAAACGCTTGCCCTTCGCGCCGGCCGCGAGCAGGAACGCGCCCATGCTCGCCGCGAGCCCCATGCACAGCGTCGAGACATCCGGCTTGACGAACTGCATCGTATCGTAAATCGCCATACCCGCCGACACGGAGCCGCCCGGGCTGTTGATATAGAAGTAGATGTCCTTGTCCGGATTCTCGCTTTCGAGAAACAGCATCTGCGCAACCACCAGATTGGCCGTCTGGTCGTTCACTTCGCCTACGAGGAACACGATGCGTTCCTTCAGCAGCCGCGAATAAATATCATACGAACGCTCGCCCCGGCCGCTCGTTTCCACGACGATCGGCACCAGACCGAGTGCCTGCGCTTCGAGATCCCGGGACGACTGGGAGGTCAACGTGTCCAGCATTTGGGCGCGAAAGGTCATGCAATGGATCCTTGTCTGGAAATATTCCGAATATTAGCTGCTCGACACAGGTTGGTGCGATGAGCCCGTATTCAAGTCCCGTCTTATGTGTGCGCCGCACGACCGGACCCGCTACGACGCACCTTTACGCGGCACATAAAAACGGCGTGCGGGCCGTCGGTCGCTCCGACAGCCGGCACGCCGTTGCAGCGGCGCTTACCCTTGCGCCGTTGCGCTCGCCAGCTCTTCGAAGCTCACTTCCTTGTCCGTCACCTTGGCCTTGCTGAGGACGAAGTCGACGACGTTGGCTTCAACGACATACGCTTCCATTTCAGCAAGACGTTGCTGGTTCGAATAATACCAGCGGACGACTTCCTTCGGGTCTTCATAGCTTTTCGCGAATTCGTCGACTTCGGCACGGATCTGCTCCGGCTTCGCCTGCAGTTCGTTCGCCTTCACGAGCTCGGCCAGCACGAGGCCCAGCTTGACGCGGCGTTCGGCCTGCTCCTTGAACATCGCGGCCGGGATCGGCGCGTCCTTCGCGTTCGGCACGCCGCGCTGCTCCAGATCCTGGCGGGCCATCGCGACGAGGCGTTCCTGATCCTGTTCGATCAGCGCGTTCGGCACGTCGAGTTCCGAGATCTTCAGCAGTGCGTCCATCACCTGGTTCTTGACGATCGCTTGCGTGCGGCGCTTCGCTTCACGCTCGAGGTTGTCCTTGATTTCGGCGCGCATCTTGGTCAGATCGCCGTCTTCGATGCCGAGCGACTTCGCGAATTCACCGTCGACTTCCGGCAGGTGCGGCCATTCGATCTTCTTCATCGTGATCGTGAACTGCGCCGTCTTGCCCGCCACTTCCTTGCCGTGGTAGTCGTCCGGGAACTTCAGGTCGAATTCCTTCGCTTCGCCGACCTTCAGGCCGAGCGCCGCCTTTTCGAATTCCGGCAGCATGCGGCCTTCGCCGAGGACGAAGCCGAAGTCCTCGGCGCTACCGCCCTGGAATGCTTCACCGTCGAGCTTGCCGGCGAAGTCGACCGTCACGCGATCGCCGTCTTTCGCCGCCGTGTCCGTGCCGCCGTCGCCGTGCTCGCCGGCTTCGCCGCGAGCGTGGAAGTGCACGCGCTGCTTGCGCAGGATGTCCAGCGTGCGGTCGATTTCCGCTTCGCTGATGCTGGTCGTGGTGCGCTCGATTTCAGCCGTGGCGACGTCGCCCAGTTTCACTTCCGGGTACACCTCGAAAGTCGCGTCGAACGCGTAGCTGCCTTCAGCGGCGTCGGCCTTCGGCGCGAAGCTCGGCTGACCCGCGACACGCAGGTTCTCGGTGCGGCTGATGTCGAAAAATTCCTTGCCGACCTTGTCGCTCAGCACTTCGGCTTCCACCTGGCCCGAATACTGTTGCGTCACCATCTTGAGCGGCACCTTGCCGGGGCGAAAACCCGGCATGCGCACGTTCTTCGCGAGTTGACGGATACGCGAATCCACTTCCTTCTGCACGGCATCCTTCGGCAGGGAAATCGTCACGCGGCGTTCGAGCTTGCCGAGGTTTTCAACAACGTTAGCCATGGCTTCAATCGTCCTAAAATTATTCGAGCGAATCAGTTATCTTCTCCGTGCTGCCCGTCAATGTCGCTTCGCATCATTTGCGCCGATTGCATCGATCACGCACCTGCGCCGCGGGCTTGCAGGCCGCCGGCAGCACGGTTGAGTCCAAAGAGCCGAATATTTTAGCAAACTATTTGCGCGCCTAGCCGGGATTCGGTAATTGCATCGAGTTTTACCGGCATTCCACGCGTTTTGAGGGCCATTTTCGGTTAGTTTTGACGCAGGCAGCGCGGTCTGCCGCTGGCATCGCTATCCGGTTCGCACCGCGCTTGCCTGCGGCGCTTTATCGTTATGCACCGCGAGGTCCGTGCAAACGCTCGCATGGGCCCGCGGCCGACGCGTCGCGGCGGCGATCCCGCCTATGCCGTTCGGCATATTCAGCCGACGTCCCCATGCTGATAAGCTAACGCACTCGGTCGGGCCGGTCCGCACAGCCATTCGCTTCATCCGCTCCAGCAACCGCTTACAACGACTCAAACCTCTCAGAGACACCATGCCGAATTCGTCGCCCTCGCCTATCGTCGTCATCGCTCCCGATTCATTCAAAGGCTCGCTCAGCGCGGAACAGGTCGCGCAGGCGATCGCGTCCGGCATCCAGCGCGCACGCCCCGACGCCAGCGTGCGCATCTGTCCGATGGCCGACGGCGGCGAAGGCACGCTCGACGCCATGCTCACGAGCGGCGGCGAGCGCCGCACGCTTAGCGTGCGCGGCGCGGCCGGTCCGACGCGCGAAGCGCTGGCGGGCCTGCTCGCGGACGGTAGCGCGATCATCGAAACGGCGGAGATCGTAGGCATCACGGACCCGGTCGGCATGGGCGTGCCGGTCGAGGCGCGCAGCACGCGCGGGATGGGCGAGGCGATTCGCGCGCTGCTCGACGCAGGCGTGCGGCGCTTTTTCGTCGCGCTGGGCGGCAGCAGCACGAACGACGGCGGCGCGGGCCTGCTGACCGGCCTCGGCCTGCAACTGTTCGACGCACAAGGCAACGCGCTCGAAGGCACGCCCGAGCAGCTTGCGCGCGTGGCGCGGGTCGATGCGTCGCTGCTCGACGCGCGGCTTGCCGACGCGCAGTTCGTCGGCATGTCGGACGTCGACAATCCGCTGATCGGCGAGCACGGCGCGACCGCGATTTTCGGTCCGCAAAAAGGCGTGAAGCCTGATCAGGTCGCGCCGATCGACGCGGCGCTCGCGCGCTTCGCCGATCTGCTCGAAGCCGCGCTCGGCCAGACCGCGCGCGACCTGCCGGGAGCCGGCGCGGCAGGTGGTCTCGGCTTCGCGTTGCACATGCTCGGCGCGCAGTTCGAACCGGGTGCGGAAACGGTCGCGCGGCAAATCGGCCTCGACGCCGCGCTCGCCGGCGCCGACTGGCTAATCACCGGCGAAGGCCGCTCCGATGTGCAGACGTTGCATGGCAAGGCGCCATTCATCGCGTGCGCGCATGCGCGGGCGGCGGGCGTAGCCGCCACGCTGTTGTCCGGTGCGGTCGACCCCGCCGCGCTACCGCGTCTCGCCGAATACTTCAGCGGCTGCTTTTCGCCGGCGCCGGGGCCGATCACGCTCGACGTCGCGATTCGCGACGCGGCGCGCCTGCTCGCCAACGAGGCCGAGCAGCTGACGCGCTTGAAATACGGCGTGCGTTGACCCGCTAAACGGCTGCGGCAACAGTCACAGCGCCACGACCGTTCCACTCATCACGGGGTGACCATGAAGGACTCCGCCAAAACCGGGCTCGAGCAGTTCCTCACGTACCGTCTGCATGTGCTGAACAAACTGGCCGAGCGCCGCATCAGCGCGCGCTACGCGGCGAAGCTCGACGTGACGCTGCCTGAAGCGCGGGTGATCGCGTCGGTGGGATCGTTCGGACCGTTCTCGATCATGGAGCTGGCACGCCATGCCAATCTCGACAAAAGCCAGGCGAGTCGCGCAGCCGAAGCGCTGATCAGGCAGGGGCTCGTACAGCGCGAGGCGAGCGCCGCGGACGGCCGCGTCGTGCTGGTCTCGCTGACGCAGGAAGGCCGCGCGCTGTATCGCAAGGTGATGCCGATCGCGCGCAAATGGAACGGCGATATGTTCGACTGTCTCGACGAAGCAGAAAGGGCCGCGTTCGGCGCGGCGCTCGACAAGGTGATCAGCACGATGAACGCGCGCGAGCGATGACGCGCGGCGAACCGGCCGGGTCTAAAAGCGCCGTTGTTCGTGATTGGGCGGCGCGTGGCAAAATTGAACATCGGCCAACGCGCCGCTCACCCGCTCCTTCACCCTCTCATTCACGGACGATTCAGTGGACATCAACAAACAGATCGCGGCACTCACCGCGTCGGAACTCCAGACCGCCGGCGCGAGCCAGGCGACCGCGATCGCGGTCAGCGTCGTGCTGCGTCATCTTCGTTCGCCGGAGCTGGCGAAACTGCTGTCGTCGGCATTTGAAAATCATCAGGCGGTGATGCTGCAAACACCGTGGCCGGACCAGATGCTGCAGGCATTCGAGTCGACGCGCCGTTTCCTCCAAGGCGCCGCGCAGGCGGAATTGCCGGGCTCGCACGAAGCGCCGGGAACGCCGGGCGCGTGAGTCGCGCGTTCGCAACGAAAAGCCGCGGAGCAACACAGCGGCCGTCCAGAATCCGCGCAACAAAGAAAAAACCCCGTCGGCCCAAAGACTTGACGGGGTTTTTCTTGACTACCGATAAGTGGTGCGAGGGAGGGGACTCGAACCCCTACACCCTTGCGGGCGTCAGGACCTAAACCTGGTGCGTCTACCAATTTCGCCACCCTCGCAGCCGGGTACGCCGCGATGCGTCGCGCCCGATTGTCGATTGTCCTGTGCACTCCCGGGCGCGCTAAACACACGTGCCCGAAAGCGTAAGCGCGAGATTCTAACCGATTGATTCGCGCTTGTCTGCACCCGGCGGTATCTGCGCGCGCGGTGCCGATGCTACAATTTTCGGCTCGTCGAGAAAGGCGCCGCGACGGACGCCGGCGCCCTTCTCGCCAGCCCTTCCCCACCATCTCATCCCGTGAATTTCGACGACTATTGCCAGCAGAAAGCGGCGCCCGAAGGATCGAGCACCTACTATGCGCTTCGCCAGGCGCGCGCAGCCAGTCAGCCGCTGTTGACAGCGCTCTTCGCATTGCGTCGCGAGTTCGAGGAAACGGTCAAGGAAACGAGCGATCCCGCGGTCGGCCGCACGAAGCTCGCGTGGTGGCAGAAAGAAATCGCCGCGCTCGCCGCGGGCTCGCCGTCGCATCCGGTGTCCAAGGCGCTGGCGGCCTATCTGCCCGACGCGCGGGCCGAACATTCGGCTCTGCAGGAGCTGCTCGCGGGCTTCGAGATGGATCTCGACCAGGCACGCTATCTCGACTATCCGAACCTGCGGCGCTATGTGCGTGGCGTCGGCGGCAATTTTGCGTCGCTCGTGTCACGCGCCGCGGCAACGGGATCGGCCAGCGATACCGCGCAAGCGTCGGAGTGGGCCGCGCCGCTCGGCGAGGCGCTGATGCTCGCGCAGTTGGTCGCCGAGACCGGCAACGATGCGCGTCACGGCCGTATCTATGTTCCGATCGACGAGATGCAGCGCTACAACGTGACCGCCGCCGATCTGATCAACCGCAAATACACCGACGCATTCACCGAATTGATGCGCTTCGAAACGCAGCGCGCGCGCGATGCGGTGCAAACCGCGCTCGCCGCGGTGCCCGCCGACGCTCGGCGCGTCCAGCGCACGCTGCTCGCTCTCGCGGCGCTCGCGTTGGCGTTGCTCGATGAAATCGAGCGCGACGGTTATCACGTGCTGCACCAACGCATCGCGTTGACGCCGATCCGCAAGTTGTGGATCACGTGGCGCGCGAAGTAGCCTGACAGTCGGACCGCGCGTCCGGCGGCCGTTACCTTCACGACGTCCGAAGCGGCCAGCACCTGCATCGCCGTTTTTGATCGAGCAGCCGAACGCGCCGCCTGGAAACACGGTCTTTAGTTGAGACTGCCCTTGCACAGGCCGCCGAAGATCGGCTGCCTTCACGATGTCGTTTTCGACGTCGAGAATAGGTGCGAGCGCCGGATTGCGCTCGCGCGAGGACACCGGCGTCGCGAATCGTAAGGCCCTGACGAACTGCGCGGGATTGACGAGCGCGATCGCGTGTGAGCACAGCCGTCACGGAGATATTGATCGGAGCGCGACGCGGTGTCCCAGATCTCGATCGAACGAAAATGCGGCAGCGTGCAAGTTGACGCTAAAGACGCAATAGAAATTTTCGCGCGGCAATGCGCGCTGAGATTAACGCTTGTACAACTCGCGCACGGCGTCTTCGATATGTTGCCGCAACAGCCGACGCTCTTCGGGCGTCATATGCCCGTCGCGGCGACGTTGATCGAGATCGGGAGGAACCGCGGTACGCAGCATTACATCAGAGGCAGGGCGATCGATGCTCGCATTGTGGCGGCTGGCTCTGTTATTGGCGGAGCGGGACGCATGCTCGCTCGCCGCTCGGTCCGGGGACGGCTGCGCATGGGCGAGCGTCGGGCCCAGTGTGCCTGCGAGCGTACCGGCTACCGCCAGTGCAATCATGCTCAAGCGCACAGTTGGCCAAACCCCTCCCTTCATGTTGTTCCCTTCGTGGCGCGGCAACCGGCTACCTCAGATGCGTATACAAACCCCGGTAACAGCCGGGTACGAGAGTTTTGTCGAGTGAAGTATCCACCGAACAGCCGCATTCAGTAAAGGAGTCTAAACGCGCATACTTTACGTCGCGCCACACTGCGGGTAAATTTTGTAACCGACTGTAACCCCAGAAATGGTGTAACCGCGCACCACTTTCTAATCGCGCTAAGATGCCGACCATGGAAACCAAAAACCCTTCGAAAATCCTCGTCGTCGACGACGATCCACGCCTGCGCGATCTTCTGCGCCGCTACCTCGGTGAACAGGGCTTCAACGTCTACGTCGCCGAAAATGCGCCGTCGATGAACAAGCTCTGGGTACGCGAGCGCTTCGATCTGCTGGTGCTCGATCTGATGCTACCCGGTGAGGACGGCCTGTCGATCTGCCGGCGTCTGCGCGGCAGCAACGACCGCACGCCGATCATCATGCTGACGGCCAAGGGTGAAGATGTCGATCGCATCGTCGGCCTCGAGATGGGCGCCGACGACTACCTGCCCAAGCCGTTCAATCCACGCGAACTGGTCGCGCGCATTCACGCGGTGCTGCGTCGTCAGTCGCCGTCCGAATTGCCGGGTGCGCCGTCAGAGACCACCGAGGTGTTCGAGTTCGGCGAGTTCGCGCTGAATCTCGCCACCCGCACGCTGACCAAGGCCGGCCAGGAAATTCCGCTGACCACCGGTGAGTTCTCGGTGCTGAAGGTGTTCGCACGTCATCCGCGTCAGCCGCTGTCGCGCGAAAAGCTGATGGAACTCGCGCGCGGCCGCGAATACGAGGTCTTCGACCGCAGCCTCGACGTACAGATCTCGCGTCTGCGCAAGCTGATCGAGCCGGATCCGGGCAGCCCGCGCTTCATTCAGACCGTGTGGGGCCTCGGCTACGTGTTCATCCCCGACGGTGCAGCCTGAGTTTGTGCTCCGTTTTCGTTTCTGTGTCACATAAGAAGGGCCCATGCGGATCGACCGGCGCCTCCTGACGCTCGCGTTCGGCGGCCTTTTCTGGCGGACCTTTCTGCTGATCGCGCTGTTGATCGCAGTCAGTCTCGCCGCGTGGTTCCAGAGCTTTCGCGTGATCGAGCGGGAGCCGCGCGCGCAGCGCGTGGCTCTGCAACTCGTCGCGATCGTCAAGCTCACGCGCACCGCACTCCTCTATTCCGATCCCGACCTGCGGCGCGCGTTGCTGCAGGATCTGGAGAGCAATGAAGGGGTGCGTGTGTACCCGCGCGAAGCCACCGACAAATACAAACTCCAACCCGACGAATCGCTCAATCGCCTGATCGAGCACGACATCCGCGGTCGTCTCGGCGACGACACCGTGATCGCGCAGAGCGTGAACGACATCAACGGCGTATGGATCAGCTTCAAGATCGACGACGACGATTACTGGGTCGCGCTCGACCGCGATCAGCTCGACAACGCGACCGGCCTGCAATGGGCCGGCTGGGGCGTGTTCGCGCTCGCGCTGTCGCTGTTCGGCGCCGCGTTCATCACGAGTCTGGTGAACCGGCCGTTCGCGCGCCTCGCGATGGCCGCGCGCAGGGTCGGCTCGGGGCAATCGCCCGAGCCGCTGCCCGAGCGCGGCATGGGGGTCGCCGCCGAAACCAATCGAAGCTTCAACCAGATGGTGCGCGACCTCGAACAGCTGGAGGCGGATCGGGCACTGATGCTAGCGGGCATCTCGCACGATCTGCGCACGCCGCTCGCGCGGCTGCGGCTCGAGACCGAAATGAGCCCGTCCGACCAGGCCACCAAGGACGCGATGGTCGACGACATCGAGCAGATGGACATGATCATCGGCCGCTTCCTCGACTACGCGCGTCCGGTGCAACGCGTGCCGGAGCCGGTCGACCTGTCGGTGATCGCGAGCGAGCTCGCCGCGCGCATGCAAAGCGAGGACAGCATGCGACTGATCACGCGGCTCGCCCCGTCGGCGGTGATCGAGGCCGATGAAACCGACATGCGGCGCGTGGTCGGCAATCTGCTCGAGAACGCGCGCAAGTACGGAGGCAGCGAAGACGATGGCGTGCCGCACGTGATTCTCGAAACGCGCGTGTCGCATTCGCGCGTCGAACTCACGGTGGTCGACGAAGGCCCCGGCATCCCCGAAGACCAGCTCCCGCTGGTCACGCGGCCGTTCTATCGCGTGAATTCGGCGCGCACCCAGGCCAATGGCACGGGGCTGGGCATGGCGATCGTGCAGCGGCTGGTCGCGCGTTATCGCGGCGCGCTGCGTCTGCGCAACCGTTCGCCCGGTCCTGGACTCGAGGTGACGATCGAGTTTCCGCTCGCGAAAGGCGCGTGAGCCGACGACGCACGCAACGGCACACCGCCGCCTTTCGAACCATGCGTTCTTGCGACTTCCGAAGGAGCTCCAGCATGAAAACCGTTGGCGATAAACTCGAAGCGTTCACTGTCACCGCCGCCAAGCCGGGCTTCAATCACCACGAGGAACACGGCGTCTCGGCGTTCGAAGAGATCACCGAGCAGTCGTTTCCAGGCAAGTGGAAAATCATCTACTTCTATCCGAAAGATTTTTCACTGGTCTGTCCGACGGAAATCGTCGAGTTCGGCAAGCTCGTCAAGGAGTTCGAGGACCGCGAGGCGGTGGTGCTCGGCGGCAGCGTCGACAATGAATTCGTGAAGCTCGCGTGGCGCCGCGAGCGCAAGGATCTCGACAGGCTCAATCACTACTCGTTCGGCGACGTGAAGGGCGAACTGATCGACCAGCTCGGCGTGCGCGACAAGGAAGCGGGAGTCGCGCTGCGCGCGACCTATATCGTCGATCCGGACAACACGATCCAGCACGTGTCGGTCAACAATCTGTACGTGGGCCGTAATCCCGAAGAAGTGCTGCGCATCCTCGACGGCCTGCAAACGGACGAGCTATGCCCGAGCAATCGGGCGATCGGCGGCGCGACGCTGTAAACGACACTGTCGATCGCCCCCAAAAAACCATCAGCTCCTGACCAGCAACACCGCAGCCTGCGCCTCGATGCCCTCGCCCCGGCCAAGATAACCGAGCTTCTCGTTCGTCTTCGCCTTGACGTTCACGCGCTCGATCGGCAGGCCGAGGTCCGCCGCGATATTCGCGCGCATCCCTTCGATATGCGGCGCGAGCTTCGGCGCCTGCGCGATGACGCTGCTATCGACGTTGCCGATCGCAAAGCCCGCCGCCTTCACGCGCGCCACGCATTCGCGCAGCAGCACGCGGCTGTCGGCACCGGCGAACTTCGCGTCGGTATCGGAGAAGTGCCGGCCGATGTCGCCCAACGCGGCCGCGCCGAACAGCGCATCGGTGATCGCGTGCAGCAGCACGTCCGCGTCCGAGTGGCCGAGCAGCCCGCGCTCGTACGGAATCGTCACGCCGCCGATGATCAACGCGCGCCCCGGCACCAGCGCATGCACGTCGTAGCCCTGCCCAATTCTGAAATCCATCTGCGTCACGTCCTCAAGTGCTGAAAGCTTTTGCAGCTTCTACAAAGCTTTTCTAAATCGTTTCAATGTGCAACGGCCACGCGTCACGAACCGGCCGCGCGGCTCAGGATCGCCTCGGCCAGATCGAAGTCTTCCGGATACGTCACCTTGAAATTGCGCAGGCTGCCTTGCACGAGCTTCGGCGCATGGCCCGACCATTCGATCGCGCTCGCCTCGTCGGTCAAATCGTGGCCGTCGGCCTGCGCGCGCAGGATCGCCTCGCGCAGCATGCCGATGCGAAACATCTGCGGCGTCTGCGCCTGCCACAAGCCATCGCGCGCTTCGGTGCGGGCGATGCGGCCATCGACCGACGCGCGGTCGATCCGCTTTAGCGTATCGGCGACCGGCAACGCCATGATGCCGCCAACCGCGTCGTCCTTCAGCGATCCGACCAGCGTGCGAATCAGCGCCGGCGTGATGCCCGGGCGCGCCGCGTCGTGCACGAGCACCCAGTCGTCGTCGCGCGCGCCGAACTCGGCGAGCGCGTGCAGACCGTTGAGCACCGATGCCTGGCGCGACGCGCCGCCCACGCGACGCACCGCGAAGCGCAGATTGCCGAAGCGGCGGGCGTCGAAGTGCTGGTCGTCGGGCGCGATCACGACGAGCGTCTGCGCGAATTCGCTGCACCCGTCGAACGCGGCGAGCGAGTAATGCAGCATGTCGCGGCCGGCGACAGTGCGGTATTGCTTGGGCATCGCGGCACCGGAACGGCTGCCGGTGCCTGCGCACGGGATCAGGGCGAAGAGACGGGAAGTCACGAGTGCGGATGCCGCCAGGTCAAAGTAAAGCACGAATTTTATAATAGGTCCTTCGCATCCACGCCCGTACACGCGTAAACTTGGCCGTCGCGTGCGCCCCGAGCCGCTCTTTTTCTCCTTTATGCCAGACATCGCCGCATCCTCGCAGTCCTCCCCGCCCGTCGCGCCCGTCAAGGCCGGCCAGCGTTTCGCCTTCGACGGCACGCGCGGTTCGTCCGACGCGCTGCTGATCGCCCGCTACCATCTCGCGTATCGCGAGCAGATGCCGCTGCTTGCGGTGGTCTGCGAAAGCGCGGTCGACGCGCAGCGGCTGTCGCAGGAAATCGGCTTCTTCGCGCCCGACGCGCGGGTGCGTCTGCTGCCCGACTGGGAGACGCTGCCTTACGACACGTTTTCGCCGCACCAGGACCTCGTGTCCGAGCGTCTCGCGACGCTGCACGATCTCGGCGAAGGCCGCTGCGACATCCTGCTCGTGCCGGCCACGACGGCTCTGTACCGGATGCCGCCCGCGTCGTTTCTGGCCGCCTACACGTTCTCGTTCTCGCAAGGCGAGCGGCTCGACCAGGCGAAGCTGAAGGCGCAGCTGACGCTCGCCGGCTACGAGCACGTGAGCCAGGTCGTGCGTCCGGGCGAATATTGCGTGCGCGGCTCGCTGCTCGATCTGTTCCCGATGGGTTCGCCGCTGCCCTACCGGATCGACCTGTTCGACGATCAGGTCGACTCGATTCGCGCGTTCGACCCCGACACGCAGCGCAGCCTCTATCCGGTCAAGGACGTGCGTCTGCTGCCGGGCCGCGAATTCCCGTTCGACGAGGCCGCGCGCACCGCATTCCGCAGCCGCTGGCGCGAGACCTTCGAGGGCGATCCGAGCCGCGCGTCGATCTATAAAGACATCGGCAACGGCGTGCCGTCGGCGGGCATCGAATACTATCTGCCGCTGTTCTTCGAGGAGACGGCCACGCTCTTCCATTACCTGCCCGACGGTTCGCAACTCGCATTCGTCGGCGATCTGGACGCGGCGATCCGGCGCTTCACCAACGACACCAGGCAGCGCTTCAACTTCCTGTCGCACGACCGCGACCGGCCGATCCTCGAACCGCAGAAGCTGTTCCTGTCGGATGAGGATTTCTTCACGTTCGCGAAGCCGTTCGCACGGCTCGTGCTGCCCACCAACGGCGGCGGCGCCTGGTCGATCGCTTTGCCGAACCTCGCAATCGACCGTCACGCTGACGACCCCGTGTCGGCGCTGCGGGCGTATCTGAGCACGACACCGAACCGCGTGCTGTTCGCCGCCGAATCGGCGGGCCGCCGCGAGACGCTGCTGCAACTGCTCGCCGATAACCAGCTGAAGCCAGCCTCGGCCGACAGCTTCGCCGACTGGCTCAGAAGCGACGCACGTTTCTCGCTCGGCGTCGCGCCGCTCGCGAACGGCTTCGCGGTGCCGGGCGACGGCATCGCGATCATCACCGAAACCGAACTGTACGGGCCGCTCGCGCGCCGCTCGGGACGCCGCCGCCAGGAACAGGCGAGCAACGTCGATTCGATGGTGCGCGATCTGTCCGAGCTGAAGCTCGGCGATCCGGTCGTCCATTCGCAGCACGGTATCGGCCGCTACATGGGTCTCGTGACGATGGACCTCGGCGAAGGCGAAACCGAGTTTCTGCACCTCGAATACGCGGGCGACAGCAAGCTCTACGCGCCGGTCGCGCAATTGCACGTGATCTCGCGCTATAGCGGCGCCGATCCCGAAAGCGCCCCGCTGCACTCGCTAGGTTCGGGCCAGTGGGAAAAGGCCAAGCGCAAGGCCGCGCAGCAGATCCGCGACACCGCCGCCGAGCTGCTCAATCTGTACGCGCGCCGCGCGGTCCGCGAGGGCCACGCGTTCGCGCTCGAACCGAAGGACTATGTGAAGTTCGCCGAGAGCTTCGGCTTCGAGGAAACGCCGGACCAGGCCGCCGCGATCGCGGCCGTGATCGGCGACATGACGAGCGGCAAGCCGATGGACCGGCTCGTGTGCGGCGACGTCGGTTTCGGCAAGACCGAGGTCGCGTTGCGCGCGGCGTTCATCGCCGTGATGGGTGGCAAACAGGTCGCGCTGTTGTCGCCGACCACGCTGCTCGCCGAACAGCACACGCAAACCTTCAGTGACCGCTTCTCCGACTGGCCGGTGCGCATCGCCGAACTGTCGCGCTTCAAGTCGACCAAAGAAGTGAACGCGGCGATCCAGCAGATCAACGAAGGCTCGGTCG
Organism: Paraburkholderia sp. WC7.3g; assembly: GCF_050436345.1. NCBI lineage: Bacteria > Pseudomonadati > Pseudomonadota > Betaproteobacteria > Burkholderiales > Burkholderiaceae > Paraburkholderia > Paraburkholderia sp. WC7.3g. The sequence continues at coordinate 2,403,002 of NZ_JBNDMA010000002.1, read as the reverse complement.
ACATCGTGATCGGCACCCACAAGCTGCTGTCGTCGGACGTGCAGTTCAAGCGGCTCGGGCTCGTGATCATCGACGAGGAGCATCGCTTCGGCGTGCGTCAGAAAGAAGCGCTGAAGGCGCTGCGCGCGGAAGTCGACGTACTGACGCTGACCGCCACGCCGATCCCGCGTACGCTCGGCATGGCGCTCGAAGGTCTGCGCGATTTCTCGGTGATCGCCACCGCGCCGCAAAAGCGCCTCGCAATCAAGACCTTCGTGCGGCGCGAGGAAGATGGCGTGATCCGCGAAGCGATGCTGCGCGAGTTGAAACGCGGCGGCCAGGTCTACTTCCTGCACAACGAAGTCGAGACGATCGAGAACCGCCGGCAGATGCTCGAAGCGCTGGTGCCCGAAGCGCGCCTTGCGGTCGCGCATGGACAGATGCACGAGCGCGAACTGGAGCGCGTGATGCGTGACTTCGTCGCGCAACGCGCGAACGTGCTGCTGTGCACGACGATCATCGAAACCGGCATCGACGTGCCGAGCGCGAACACGATCCTGATCCATCGCGCCGACAAGTTCGGTCTCGCGCAATTGCATCAGTTGCGTGGCCGCGTCGGACGCTCGCATCACCAGGCGTATTCGTATCTGCTCGTGCACGATCCACAAGGGCTTACCAAGCAGGCGCAACGGCGGCTCGAAGCGATCCAGCAGATGGAGGAGCTCGGCTCGGGCTTTTACCTCGCGATGCACGACCTCGAAATTCGCGGCACCGGTGAGGTGCTCGGCGACAAACAGTCGGGCGAGATTCACGAGATCGGCTTCCAGCTTTATACCGACATGCTCAACGACGCGGTGAAGGCCCTCAAGAACGGCAAGGAACCGGACCTCACCGCGCCGCTCGCGGCGACTACCGAGATCAATCTGCATACGCCGGCAATCCTGCCATCGGACTATTGTGGCGACGTGCAGGAGCGTCTGTCGCTGTACAAGCGCCTCGCGAACTGCGAACACAACGATTCGATCGACGGTATCCACGAAGAGCTGATCGACCGTTTCGGCAAGCTGCCGCCGCAAGCGCATGCGCTGGTGGAGACGCATCGTCTGCGGCTGGCCGCGAAGCCGCTCGGCATTTCGAAGATCGATGCGGGCGAAGCGGTGATCGGCCTGCAGTTCATCCCGAATCCGCCGGTCGACGCGATGCGGATCATCGACATGGTGCAGAAGCACAAGCACATCAAGCTTGCGGGACAGGACAAGCTGCGTATCGAAACGCGCAGCCCGGATCTCGCGGTGCGCGTTGCGACCGTCAAGGAGACGTTGCGCGCGCTCGGTTCGCCGAGCCGCGGCACGGCTGCGGCGGCGCCCGCGCGCTGAGCGCTGAGCGCTGCGCACGAAGGTTCGCGAAAACTGTAGAAAATGGGGGGACGTCCCCCGTTTTTCGCATCGATGCTGCGCTGCGCCAACGCGATCCCGGCGGTTTGCATACCCTTACGAAAATGCAATTTGGGATATGATCGATAGACACGAAATGCTGGAGTCATGTCATGTCTCACGTCGCTGAAACAGCGCAATCGTCGCAGTCGTCCGCCTCCTCCGCTTCTCCCGCATCGCTGCCCTGGGTCACCCGTCTGGTGTCGATGGACACGGTGAGCCGCAATCCGAATCTCGGTCTGATCGAAACGGTGCGCGACGAGCTGCGAGCGGTAGGTATCGACGCGACGCTCACGCACGGCAAGGGCGGCAAATGGGCGAATCTGTTCGCGACGATTCCCGCGCACGATGGCGAAACGAACGGCGGCGTCGTGCTGTCGGGCCACACCGACGTCGTGCCGGTGGACGGCCAGCGATGGGACAGCGATCCGTTCAAGCCCGAGATTCGCGGCAACAAGCTCTACGGCCGCGGCACCTGCGACATGAAGGGCTTCATCGGCGCCGCGCTCGCGCTCGTGCCGGACATGCAGCGTACCAGGCTCGCGAAGCCGATCCATTTCGCGCTGTCGTTCGACGAGGAAGTCGGCTGCGTCGGCGCGCCGCTTCTGATCGCCGATCTGATGAAGCGCGGCGTAAAGCCGGACGGCTGTATCGTCGGCGAGCCGACCAGCATGCGCCCGATCATCGCGCACAAGGGCATCAACGCGTATCAGTGCTGCGTACGCGGCCAGGCCGCGCATTCGTCGCTGACGCCGAAGGGCTTGAACGCGATCGAGTACGCGGCGCGCCTGATCTGCTACATCCGCGACGTGGCCGACCAGTTCCGCGAGCAAGGCCCGTTCGACCAACTGTACGACGTGCCGTTCAGCACCGCCCAGACCAGTACGATCACGGGCGGCAACGCGATCAACACGGTGCCGGCCGAATGCCAGTTCCAGTTCGAATTCCGCAATCTGCCGACGCTCGATCCCGAGCAGATCTTCGCGCGCATCGACACCTACGCGCGCGAAACGCTGTTGCCGAAAATGCTGCGCGAGCATCCGTCGGCGGCGATCGAAATTACCAGGATCGCCGCGGCGCCCGGCCTCGATTCGTCTGAACAGGCCGCGATCACGCAACTCGTGCGCGCGCTGACAGGCGATCAGGACAAGCGCAAGGTCGCGTATGGCACCGAGGCCGGCCTCTTTTCGAACGCGGGGATTCCGAGCATCGTCTGCGGCCCCGGCGACATCCAGCAGGCGCACAAGGCGAACGAATTCGTCGAGCTCGAGCAGCTCGTCGCGTGCGAGCGCTTCTTGCGCAAGTTCATCCACAGCATGTCGGTCGAGGCCGCTTAGCCCGTTTCGTTGCAGCGGCGCGCAATCGTACTGAACCTGCGCGCCGCGCGACCGGTCTTACGACATCGACGACCCCGGAGCGACCGCCATGTCCAGCGCCATGCAGCAGCACACGGATCACACGATCGACGGTGAGCCGATCCCCACGCTCGACGACATCGCCGCGCAGCACTTCGCGTTGACGCCATGGGTCGCGCGCACGCCGGTGTTCGACCGGCTCGACTTCTCGTCGCTGCAGGGTACCGTCGTCAATTTCAAGTTCGAATTGCTGCAGGCGGGCGGCAGCTTCAAGGCACGCGGCGCCTTCACGAACCTGCTCGCGCTCGACGACGCGCAGAAGAGCGCTGGCGTCACCTGCGTGTCGGGCGGCAATCATGCGGTGGCGGTCGCCTACGCGGCGATGCGGCTCGGCGTCAGTGCGAAGGTCGTGCTATTCAGCACGGCGAATCCGGCCCGCGTCGCGTTGTGCCGCGAATACGGCGCCGACATCGTCTACGCGGAAGATCTCGCCGAAGCGTTCGAGCTGGTGCGCCGCGTCGAAGCCGAGGAAGGCCGCTATTTCGTGCATCCGTTCAACGGCTATCGCACGGTGCTCGGCTCGGCGACGCTCGGCTACGAATGGGCGACGCAAACGCCCGACCTCGAAGCGGTGATCGTGCCAATCGGTGGCGGCGGTCTCGCGGCCGGCATCGCCACCGCGCTGCGGCTCGCGAATCCGAACGTGCATGTGTACGGCGTCGAGCCCGAAGGCTCGGATGTGATGAGCAAGAGTTTTGCCGCCAACCATACGGTCAGAATGGGCCATATGTACAGCATCGCCGATTCGCTGATGTCGCCGCATACCGAGCAATATAGCTACGAGTTGTGCCGCCGCCATGTCGATCGGATCGTGACGGTGTCCGACGACCAGTTGCGCGAGACGATGCTGATTCTGTTCAATCAGCTGAAGCTCGCGGTCGAGCCGGCCTGCGCAGCCGCCACGGCCGCACTGCTCGGCCCGTTGCGCGGGCACTTGCAAGGCAAACGGGTGGGCGTGCTGCTGTGCGGCACCAATATCGATCCGGTCGGTTTTGCCGCGCATCTGGAACGCGCGCGTCATAGCGAGTCGCAGTTTCCTCATTAGCGACGCGCAGCGAATGCACTTGTTGCATCGCGGCTAAAGCACTAGGCTATCCGCATCAGGTTGGTATGATTCGGCTATTCATATTTGGGGAGGTGTATCTATGAGCATGGTCCAGGAATTTAAAGAATTTGCCCTTAAAGGCAATGTGATGGATCTGGCGGTCGGTGTGATTATCGGCGGCGCATTTTCCACCATTGTCAATTCCGTGGTTAAAGACCTGATCATGCCGGTTGTCGGGCTCGCTACCGGCGGCCTCGATTTTTCGAATATGTTCGTTCGCCTCGGCCATGTTCCGGCGACTTACAAGGGCAACCTCGAATCATATAAAGACCTGCAGACCGCGGGCGTCGCGGTGTTCGGCTACGGTTCGTTCATTACCGCGACGATCAATTTCATTATTCTCGCGTTCATCATTTTCCTGATGGTCAAGTTCATCAACACACTGCGCAAGGAGCCGCAAGCCGCGCCGGCGGAGCCGCCGCCGACGCCGGAAGACGTGCTGCTGCTGCGCGAAATCCGCGATACGCTAAAGAACCAGCAGAGCTAATTGTCAAATTAAACTCGGGTTCGACGGCCTGAGTCAGTGAAATAAAAAGGCCTGTTGCGATTGACGTCGCAACAGGCCTTGGTGTTTTCCCGCCTTTTTCAGCCCAGCGGATTATCTAGCCTCACGATCCCTTTTGAGCCTTCAATTGCGCCGCGTTGTCGATCATCGTTTCGAGCTGGCCGAAATTGACAGGCTTCGTCAAATGCGAAGTAAAGCCGGCGCTCAAACAACGGCGCACGTCCTCGTCGGTGCCGAAGCCGGTCAGCGCGACCGCTGGCGCGTCGGAATGCTCGCGAAACATCTTGATGAAATCGAGGCCCGTGCCATCCGGTAATCCGACATCGCTGACGACCAGATCGAACCTCTGCAACTGCGTCGCCGCAAGCGCATCGTCGATCCGCCCGACCACCGTCACCTGATGACCGAGGCCGCGCATCAATTGGGCCATCACGTCGGCGGTATCGGCATGATCCTCGATCAGCAGCACCGTCAGCGAGCTGGCCGGCTGCGCGATGCTCGGCACGATCACCGGCAGCGCCGCGGCCGGCGCGGCCGCGGTCGGCAGCGTGATCGTGAAGGTCGCGCCGCAATGCGGACCGGGACTTTGCGCGGTCACGGTGCCGCCGTGCACGTCGGTCAAAGCCTTCGTGATGGCGAGACCGAGGCCCAGGCCGCCGAACTGCCGCGTCATTTTCTGGTCGCCCTGCTCGAACGCGTTGAACAGCTTGCCGATCTGCTCCGGCTCGATGCCGATGCCGGTGTCTTCGACCGATATCTGCACCTGCATGCGTTCGTCGCGCGTGCGCACATAGATATGGCCGCCGTCCGGCGTGAACTTCGCGGCATTGCGAATCAGGTTCCACAGCATCTGTTGCAGGCGCGCGCGATCGGCGAGCACGTAGTGATGCGTCGCGTGCTTGCCGACATGCACGTCCTGCTGTTTGATCTGGATTTCGCTGCGAAAGAGTTCGAGCACGCCGTCGATCACCTCATGTACGTCGACGGTCTCCAGCGACAGCCGCAGCTTGCCGTTCGCGACGCGCGTCAGATCGAGCAGATCGTCGATCAACCGCGCCTCGAGCTCGACGTTGCGGCGGATCATGCGCACGCTCGCGCGCGCCTGCTCGGGCAGCTCCGGGATCATCTCGAGCATGCTCGCACCCGCGAGCACCGGCGTGAGCGGCGTGCGCAACTCGTGCGACAGCATCGCGAGAAAGCGGTCCTTCGCGCGATTCGCTTCTTCAGCGGCCTGGCGCGCGGCCTGCTCGGACTCCAGCAGCCGCTCGCGCTCCTCGATCGCCTCGCGCTGCGAATGGATGTCGGTGCAGCTGCCGAACCATTTGCTGACGTTGCCATCGGCGTCGCGCATTGCGACGACACGCACGTCGAACCAGCGGTATTCGCCGTCGTGGCGACGAATCCGCAGCTCATGCCGATAGTCGCCGCTGCGGCTTGCGACGGCCTTCAGCCAGCTTTGACGGACCGGCTCGCGATCGTCGGGATGCACGGCGTTGAGCCACGCGAGACCGTACGACGCGTGCTCGGGCAAGCCGGTGTAGTCGTGCCACTGCTTGGACAGGAAGTCGCAATCGCCGGCCGCGTCGCAGGTCAGCACGAGATGCGGCAACGCCTCCGACAGCGTGCGGTAGTGGAGCTCGCGATCGCGCAGCAGCAGCGCTTCGTCGGACGCGTGTTGCAGCCGCACCTGCGACAGCACGCGCTCCACGGCCTCCGGCAGATAGTCGAGATAGTCGCCGGCCTTCGGCACCACGTCGGACACGCCCGCGCGCAGCGCGTCGATCACGCGCGACTCGTCGGTGAAGCCGGTCACGAGGATCGCCGGAACGCGCACCCCCTCCGCGCGCAGACGCCGGAAGAAATCGAGCCCGGTCTCCGGCCCGCGCAGCTGGTAGTCGAGCACGAGCAGATCGGGGCCGCCGCTCGCGAGACGCTCGCGGGCCGCCTCGACGCCGGCGCAGATCGCCACCCGGCAGCCGGCGCGTTCGAGCGACTTGCGCGCGAGCCGCAAGATGCCCTCGTCGTCATCGACGACGAGCACATACGCGGCGTGCGAGGTGGACACTTCTTCGGTCATGCAGGTGCTCTCTGGCTGAGTTCAGCGCTTATCTTGTCATGAACGGCTTTCGGACAGCTTCAGGGGGACGCGAGCCGATGCCCCGGCGGCAGCTTGACCACTTGCAGGAATAAACCGAGCCGGCGCACGGCCTCGATGAACGCCTCGTATTCGACCGGCTTGCAGATATAGACGTTGCAACCCAGCTCGTAGCAGCGCGCAATTTCGCGCAGATTGCGCCGCACGAGCGTCGCGTGGCCGTCGTCATCTTCGATCAGAACGACGCTGACCGTTCGCGCGTGACTCATAAGCTCTCCGTGCCAACGATTCGTCATCCATGCCGCTCGCCGGCTGGCAGAGGCAATGCCCGCGCCGGCATGCGCCGCGCTCACAGGCGCACCGGCCGCTCGGGCAGAACCACGAAAAAGGTCGATCCCGCGCCTTCGGCCGATTCGACCCAGACGCGCCCGCCGTGCCGCTCGACCGAACGCCGCACCACCGCGAGGCCGATCCCCTCGCCGCTCGCGACGTCCACATGCAGACGCTGGAACGCGCGAAACACCTTCGACAGATATGCGGCCGGAATGCCGAGCCCATTGTCGCGGACGTAATAGGTGCGCATGCGGACCGCTCGCGGCTCGTTTTCGTCGACGGGTTCGGGCGCGAGCGCGCCGATCTCGATGCGTCCGCGGCGCGTCGGATCGAGGAAGGTCAGCGCATTGCCGATCAGATTGCTGAAGATCTGCTCGACCGCCGCCGGATCGCCCCATGCGGGCGGCAGCTCGCGCACCGTGACGCTCGCCGCGCGCTGGTCGATCGTGCCTTGCAACGCATCGACGGCCCGCGCCACCGCGCGCCCGACACTGACCCGCTGCCACTGGTAGTCGAGCCGTCCCGCGCGCGAGATGCGCAACAGCGCATCAATGATCGCCGCCGCGCGCGCGACAGCGGTGCGCAGATAACGCAACGACTCGCGCACGTCGCCATCGAGGATCTGCGTCATGCGCCGCTGTTCGTTTTCAGGCAGACGAGCCTGCGCGACGAGGCCGTCGAGTTCGTCGCACGACACGTGCAGCTCCCTGGAAAACCCCTGCAGATTGACGAGCGGCGAGCGCAGATCGTGCGACACGCTATCGATGAACATCTCGTTGTCCTGCGTTTCCTGGCGCAATTCCTCATTGACTTCCGCCAGTTCACGCGCACGTGCCTCGAGCTCCGTCTTCAGGGCCTGCTGCCCGGCTTCCGCCTCGCGCAGACGCGTATCGGTCTGATGCAGCACCATGTCGAGCGCGGCGATTTCGTCGCTGCCTGACAACGGCGCCGCGAGCGGCCGGCCGCTGCCTAGCCGCTCGGCGTTATCGGTCAGCACTTCGAGGCGCTGGCCGATACCACGCGCGAACACGAAGGCGGTCATCGCCCAGATCAGCATCGAGCCGAACACCGCGGCGATCAGCGTACGCTGCTGAAGCTCGCGCCGCTCGGCGAGCGCGGTCGAGCGCTCGACGTCGAGCTCCGACGCCGCCGCGCCGAACTGCGCCAGCTCGTCGCGGAACACGGCGACCCGCTCCGGCAACGCGTCGGTTTCGAGCGCGATATAGGGGCGTAGACTGCGGCCCTCGTGTAAAGCCTGCGAGATCGCGACACTCTGTTCGCGATACGCGTCGATCGCGCGCCGCATGCTGCGTACGCGCTCGGCCTGCGGCGGCGTTTCGGCGACCAGCGCCTCGAGCTTCGCGAGCCGGTCGTTCAGGTCGACCCACACCGCGTGGCGGTCGATCAGCGATGCGTTGCCCGTCACCATCGCCGTGCGCACACGCGCGGTCTGACGCAGCAGCGGATCGACAATGGCCGACGATTGATAGAGGATCTGCTTGCTGTTGTCGACCCATCGCGCGGCCTGCGCGGTTCGCGCCTGCGTGTCGAAGACGACCCCGAGTAGCGCGAGTTCGACCGCGCTCGGTACCGCGATCAGCAACAGACCTTTGGTGAATAGTTTCATGGTTCCGTCAGGGCGTTCAGGCTGTGATTCAGGCTGTCACTCGAACGGCGGGGCTCGCGCGCACCCGTGGCCCGCAGTAAAGCGGGCGCAGCGCGGCCGGACGGGTCATTATCGACGTGAATCGCGGATATTTCAACGGCGCGACAGCAAGCGCTCGACCACACAAAAATGACTTTTTTATTGGGATGGGATGTTTTTTCCGCGCCGCCTGCGTCTATGATGGAGACAAGGTGTGCTGGGATGCGAATGCGCGCGGCGAGGCGGTTCGGCATGATTCGTGCGGGAGGCGGTGGGGCGATGCGCTAGCGTCGAATCATCGTGAATCCAGCCTTGTCGTATGCTATAAAAGATCGACGTGCGGCGCGCGAAAGCCGGGAGTGGTCGCATGAGGACGCAGCGTTTCTTGCAATTCTTTTTCAGGCGAATTTTTATGTCCTTCCCGAAAAAGCGTCGACGCGCGAAGGTGGACGGCGACGAGTCGTTCCTCGCGGTTCTGCGGCATTTCAAGCCATTCAGTCAACTCGACACCAAGATCGCGCGGGCTCGCGCGCAGGACGAACCGGTGCTCTATGCACACGTGCTGCCCGGACTCGACGTGCTTCTATGCAGTGTGCGCGGCGCGCAGCCACCCTACCCCGCGCCGGCCGAATTGCGGCGGCGCTGCATCGAATCCATTACCAACGCGCTGGAGCAGCCGCTCGACGGCCTCGAGAACGGCGGCTACTGGTATGAGGCCGACGGCTTCGGCTTCCTCGTGTTCGCGAGCCGTGCGCGCGGCAAGATTCTGACGGAGTTCGGCGCGACGCGGATCGGTACCCGCCGCGGCGTGCGTCGCCAGGATGCGTCGGGTGATGCAACACCACGCTCGCTCAGATAGGCCGAGCAGGCGCCCCGAAGTTCAGGGCTACTGACAGGTCGTTCTCTTCGCTTCATCGAGACTTGTTCACCGGCGCGCCCTCGAGCGACATCGGCGCCTTCGGCTGTTGCCTGACGCCCGGCGCCGGCGCCGTCGGCATCTGCCGCACTTGCGCGAGCAATTGCGCGCACGGCAGCGGCTTGTTGTTACTCGGCGCGAGCAGCGGAATCAGCGCCGCGAACGGATTGACCAGCCCGAGCCCGACCGCCGCGCCGCCACGCAACGCGAGCGCGGCCGCATTGACGCCGACGTGCGGATCCTTGAAGGTGCCCTTCACGTACAGCGGCGAGCGCAGCGAAAAGACCCGGAAGCCCTTCGTATGCGGATGCACGCCAAGGTCCATCGTCTCGTCGCGCAGATTCACGTGACCGTCGATGTTGATCACCGCGTCGCCGGTGTCGAGCGCGAACACGCGCGCTTCGAGCACGCCGTCGGTCGCGACGAAATCGGCAGCCGCGCAATTGATCTTCACGTCGCTAGTACCGAACAGCTTTTCATACACGACGTTCGCGACGTTGAGCCCGGCCGCCTCCATCAGCAGACGGCTCACGGTGCCGTCGGTCACGAGCGCCTTCAACTCGCCGTTCGAAGTCGCCGCGAGCGCTGCCGGCGAATTACCGGTCGCGGACAGCGACGCATCGCCGTTGATCTCGCCGAGCGCGTTCTGCATCGTCTTGAAGCTCGGGAACAATTGCTTCAGCTTGACGTGCCGCGCCGACATCGCGAAGCGGCCCTTCAGCGGCGCCGCGCTGCCATCGAGATGAATGTCCGACGCGAGCGAACCGCCCGCGACGCCGAACTTCAGCGGTACGAGCGACAGCACGCCGTCGGTCATCACGACGTGCGTGTACAGATCCGTGATCGGCAGGTTCGAGTTCTTGATGATGCGCCGGCCGGTGAACTTGACGTCGGCGTCGATCGCCTTCCAGCGCTCGGTGCGGAACTCCTCGACCGGCAACGCGCGGTTGCCCGGCTGCCGGGCGGCGTCGCCGCGCCTGGCCTTGCTCGCGTTCGAATCGGCGCCGATCACCGGTGCGAGATCGGAGAACTGCAACAGGTGCGACTCGAGTTCACCCGCCAGCAGCGGACGCGGCTTGCGCGCGGTATAGGTCAACGAACCGTTCAGATCGCTGCCGCCGACCCGGCCTGTAAAGTTTTCATACGTGAACACGTTGCCGCCCGATTTGAACTGACCGATCAGACGACCCTCGGTCGCGTACGGCGGCGTCTCGGGCAAGGTCACGCCGGTCAGCGAATACAGGCGCGCCATGCTGTTGCCCTGCAGCCAGAGACGCAGATCGAGCGCCGCGAGATGCGCCGGATCGGTGATCGTGCCGACGAAGGCGATATGCAGGTCGCCGGCTTTGACGTCGGCCTGCACCGGGAATGGCCGGTTCGCATCCTGCAGCGCGAGCACGCCGCCGAGCTTGCCGCTGCCCGAAACCGGCGTGCGGTTGTAGGTGCCCCTGACGGTCCAGCCGATCGCATAAAGCGGCGTCGGGCGCCTGGCGCCCGGTGCGGTGCCGCTCGCCCCCGATACCGCCGCGGCGGAGCCGGCGCTCCCGCTGATGGCTTCCGCTGGCGCGGCGGCGCCGCTCGTCGCGAGCGCGCCGGAACTCGCGGCCACGCCTGACGTTACGGACGCGCCCGATGCGCCCGATGCGCCCGATGCGCCCGACGCGCCCGATGCACCCGACGCGCCCGATGCGCCCGATGCACCCGACGCCTGCGCCGCCGCTTCATAAGCGGCCGCCGCGGAAGCCGCCTTCGCCTCCGAGGCCGCCTGTGCCTCGGCCTGCGCGGCGAGCTCGCTCGCGCCCGCGCGGCCGACCGCCTGCGCCGACGCGCTGCGCGAGGCCGCCTCCTGCTGCCTCAGCGCGTCGCCGATCGGGATCGGCTGCCCGAGCGTATCGACGACCATCTGCACTTCCATCTTCTTCTGCTGATCCGCCAGCGCGATATTGCCCTTCGCGAACGCGATATCGTGCAGATCGAGCTTCCACTCGGACGGTCCGCTCGACGACGGCAGCTTGAAGGTCCAATTATTGCGCCCGTCGAGCAGACGTTCGAGATCGACCGATGGATTGACGAGATTGATCGCCGGAATCACGATGTCGTGCGCGAGCAGCGGCAGTACCTCGACCTCGAAGTCGATCTCGTCGAGCGTCGCGAACTGCGGCTGTTTGGTCCAGTCGGGATTGCCGATCGTGATGTTGGCCCCCGAGAAGCGCGGCCAGGGCACCCAGCCGCGCCAGCCGGTTTCGCCGACCGGGTGACGCCAGCCCACCTTCAGATCGCCGTTGATCGCGAACGGCCGGCCGATCGCCTGGCTGACCTTATCGTCGATGTAGGGCCGCGCGCGGTTCCAGTCGAAAGTCAGGATGAAGATGACGAGCGCGGCGATCAGGATCACGAGCGCGGCCAGCAGCCAGGCAAAGATTTTTCCGACCCGTCGTCCGGTGCTGCTCGACCCTGACATTGAAAGGCTCCGCGTATTTTTCTACGTTGTGCACGATGCAGCAGTTATCGTGCCCGGCGCGCGACCATGAATCGCCGCGCTGCTTGTCGTGCGTTTTCGTGCGTTTTCGTGCGTTGTCGCGCCTCGTCGCGCTTCGTCGTTTTATCATGGCGCACGCTTTTCCGACAGACCGACCAGTACCCGCTCCCCACGATGTTCCAACCATGACCGATGTTCCCTTCGTCCTCGCCGACGGCATCGTACGGCGCGACGCGCAGCGCGGCCAGACGCTGTTGCAGCCGACCACCTTCGCACTGCGCGCCGGCGAGCGCGTCGCGGTTACCGGACCGTCCGGCTCCGGCAAGAGCGTGTTTCTGCGCGCGCTCGCGCTGCTCGATCCGATCGATGCGGGGCGCATCCTATGGCATGGCGCGCCGGTCGAGCGCGCGGCGATTCCGCGCTACCGGCGCGGCGTCGCGTATATCCGGCAGCGGCCCGCGCTGATCGACGGCAGCGTCGAAGACAATCTGCGCTATCCGTTCGAGCTACGCGCGTATCGCGATGTGCGCTTCGATCGCGTGCGCGCGGCCGGGCTGGCCATCCAGGCCGGCCGCGGCGAGGACTTTCTCGGCAAGCGCGCGAGCGAGCTGTCGGGTGGCGAAGCGCAGATCGCCGCGCTGATCCGCGTGCTGCAACTCGCGCCCGAAGTGCTGCTGCTCGACGAGCCGACCGCATCGCTCGACCCGGCGTCGTCGCGCGCAATCGAAGCGCTCGTGCGGGCGTGGTTCGATGCCGCGCCGGAACGCCACGCGTCGATGTGGGTGTCGCACGATATGGAGCAGGCGGCACGCATGAGCGAACGGCATCTGACGATGCGCGCCGGCGTACTGGCCGAAGAAACTGCCGTGCGGCGCGACGCGGACCGACATGCCGCCGCGGACTTGCCCCGGGAGCCTCGCTCATGAGCCTGCAGAATTTGAGCTTGTGGGACGTCGCGATCGCGACGCTGCTGATCGTCGTGAATGGCGCGGTATCGGTCGCGCTGAAGCTCGATCTCGAGCGCAAGCTCGCATGGGCGGCGGTGCGCACCGTCGTCCAGCTGCTCGCGATCGGCTACGTGCTCGGCTGGGTGTTCCGTTTCGATCGCTGGTACGTCGTGCTGCCGCTGATGATCGTGATGACGCTGATCGCCGGCTTCGCCGGCGCGCAACGCGGCAGCCGCACCTATGCCGGGCAACGCGCCGACAGCGTGCTATCGATCTGGGTCAGTTCGTGGCTGGTTGCCGCGGTGGGACTGTTCGTCGTGATCCGCATCCATCCGTGGTATGCGCCGCAGTATGCGATACCGATTCTCGGCATGATCCTCGGCAACACGCTGACCGGCGTGTCGCTTGGCATCGAGCGGATGACCGAGGAGTTGACCGCGCGGCGCGATCGCGTCGACATGGCGCTCGCGCTCGGCGCGACGCGCTGGGAGTCCGCGCAGGTGCCGGCGCGCCAGGCGGTGCGCGCGGGCATGATGCCGACGTTGAACCAGATGGCGGTGGTCGGCGTCGTCAGTTTGCCGGGCATGATGACGGGTCAGGTGCTAGCCGGGCAGTCGCCATTGCAGGCGGTGCGCTATCAGATCGTCATCATGTTTCTGATCGCGGCGGCGTCGGCGCTAGGCACCGTGGGCGCGGTGCTGCTCACGTACCGGCGACTCTTTTCGGCCGAGCATCAGTTCTTGCCGGCGCGGCTCGTTGAGCGTGACGCGCGTAAAGGATGACTCGCGAGCATCACGCGCTAGCGCATGCCACTGGGCGCACGCGACGCTCGGCCGCGCGCGTGCAAGCGTTCAACGCTTCGCGGTAACTGCGACCTCGGTGCCGTCGCTCAGCGTCAGCGTTTTGGTCGTGCCATTGACCGGCATCGTGAAACGCACGATCTGACTCATGCGCACATCGTTCGGACACTTGAGCGTCTTGCCGCCGCTCGTCACGGTTTTCACGCCATGCGGCGTCTGCGCCTGGAAGCTCAACTGCACGGTCGCGGTGCCGTCGCTCGACACCACCGGCGCGAAGCGAATTTGCGTCTGGCGGATCATCGCGCCATTCGCGTCGACCGGCAGCGACGAATAGTCCGGGCACGCGTCCGTCGCGGCCACTGGACCGCCAGGCGGCACGGTCTTCCACGTGAAGTCGTCCGATTCGCCGGAGCGGATCGTGCGGGTCTCCTGGGAATTGCCGAACTGTTTCGACGTGACGCGAACGGTGTAGCGAATCGGACCGTCGAGCGCGGCCTGGTTGGTCACCGTGATCGGCGTGGCTGCGTGAGCAGCCGGCACCAGTGCGCAGGCGAGAGAAGCGACAACGGAAACGGCGGAGAGTTTGAAGCTCAAGCTCATACTGTCACCTCGTTGTTGTGCCGCTGCGCGCTCGCGCCGACGCGACTGCCTGTGCACTGTTCGCGCACTGCCAGGGACCGGCCGGTTCGTACCGGCTTGCCTCGCCGCAAGACACGCAACCGTTTTGGCATGCTGCGTCGTCAGTCTAACGCCAAGCGCGCTACCGCGCGTGTCGCGTCGGCTCGGGTGTTAACCCGCTTGCGGCGACGCGCTTTCTGCGCGTCGATTTCATCTCAAAAGCCGGTCAGCACCAGCTTGCCGATCGCGCGACCTTGTTCGAGCAGCCGATGCGCGCGGCGCAGATTCTCCGCGTTGATGCCGCCCAAGTGCTGGCCGAGCGTCGTGCGCAACGTGCCCGCATCGACGAGGCGCGCAACCTCGGTCAGCAGTTTGTGCTGCTCGATCATGTCGGGTGTGCCGAACATCGAGCGCGTGAACATGAACTCCCAGTGAAACGCGGCGCTCTTCGCCTTCAGCAAGTCGACCGGCAGCGCGGCGCTGTTCTCGACGATCGTGCAGATGCCGCCTTGCGGTTTGATCAGCTGGGCGGCAGCCGGGAAATTGCGATCGGTGTCGTTGAAGATCAGCACGTAGTCGACCTGCTCGATGCCGATCTCCTTCATCTGCGCGGGCAGGTCGCCGAAGTGATTGACGATGTGATCCGCGCCGAGCTCCCGTGCCCATTTCGCGGATTCGGGCCGCGACGCGGTCGCGATCACCTTCAGCTTGCCGAGTTGCTTCGCGAGCTGGATGCCGATCGAGCCGACCCCGCCCGCGCCGCCGAAAACCAGTACCGTGCGGCCTTCGTCGGCGCCCTGCGGCGAGACGCCGAGGCGATCGAACAATGCTTCCCACGCGGTGATCGCGGTCAGCGGCAAGGCGGCCGCGTGCGTGAAATCGAGCGACGCCGGCTTGTGCCCGACGATCCGTTCGTCCACCAGATGAAACTCGCTGTTGGCGCCCGGCCGCGTAATGCTGCCCGCATAGAAGACCGGATCGCCGACCTTGAACAGCGTGACCTCGGGCCCGGCTGCGACGACAGTGCCGGCCGCATCCCAGCCGAGCACGCGCGGCGTCTTTTCGACGGCGTCTTTCGGCGCGCGCACCTTGGTGTCGACCGGGTTCACGGAAATGGCTTCGACCTTGACCAGCAGATCGCGGCCGGTCGCTTCGGGTTTCGGGATCTCGATGTCGACGAGCGCCTCGGCGTCATCGATCGGCAGATAACGGTAGAGTCCGACGGCTTTCATGGCTGCTCCTGGTTGGTTCGGTTGAAGTGCACACACGACCCACATCGTAGGATGGTTGTTACTCTGATAAAACAGTCATAATCACTGAAACATCTTTTGGTTTTTCAGAATAATGAATCGTTCAGACCCGGCCGGCCGGTCCCTGCCCAGCAAGCGCGAACGGCTCGATCTGCTCGACGTCGCGCTGTTCGTGCGCGCCGCGCTGCTCGCCAATGTGTCAGCGGCCGGGCGCGAGTTCGGCTTGTCGGCTGCGGTCGCGAGCGCGCGGATCGCGCAACTCGAAAAGCTGCTCGGCGCGCGTCTGTTGCATCGGACCACGCGTCGCATCAGCCTCACCCAGGACGGTGAAGTGTTCATGACGCGCGCCGAGGCGCTGCTCGACGCGGCCGCCGTCGCGCGCGCATCGGTCGGCCGCGCGCAGACCGAGCCGCAGGGACGGTTGCGTGTGTCGATGCCGTCGTCGTTCGGGCGTCAGTATGTGTCGCCGGTGATCAGTGAGTTTCTGCGCTGCTATCCGGGCGTGAGCGTCGATCTGCGCCTGACCGATCAGGTGGTCGATCTGGTCGACGCGGGAATCGATGTTGCGATTCGCATCGGCGCGCTGAAGGATTCGTCGTTGGTCGCGCGGCGGCTCGCGGTCAACCGCCGCGTGCTATGCGCGGCGCCCGCCTATCTGGCCGCGCGCGGCACGCCGCATCATCCGTCGGATCTCGCGCGGCACGAGTGCATCATCCTGTCGGAGCAGCGCGACTGGCGCTTCGTGACGCCTGCCGGCACGCTCGACGTGCGCGTGAGCGGCCGCCTCGTCACCGACAACGGCGAGGCGATTCGCGACGCGCTGCTCGCGGGCTTCGGCATCGCGCTGAAATCGACATGGGACGTGGCGCGCCATCTGCGCAGCGGCGAACTCGTCAGCGTGCTCGACAGCTATCCGCTCGCGGACGACGTCGCGATCTGGGCCGTGTACCCGAGCCGCGCGTTCGTGCCGCCGAAGACGGTCGCGTTCATCGACTTCGTCGCCGCGCATCTCGGCGATCCGCCGTATTGGGATCGGGAGCCGGCCGCACTGGCGGGCGCGTAGGCGCGACGCCCGGTACGCGGCGTCAGCGCTGGCCGCGCTTCGCGCCGCGCTGCTGGCGATGCGAGTTCACATCGGTATGCGAGTCGTTCTGCGTGCGCTGCTGATACTCGTCGCCGCCGCGGCGGTCGGTATCCTGCTGCCCGTGCTCGATATCTTCATGCGCCTGCTTGCCGACATGGCGCGGCTCGTCCTCGTGCTGCGACTCCGGATGCTGATCGGTTTCATGCGGCAGCGGCACCGCGGCTTCCTGCAACGACTTTGGATCCTTCTTCGCGTGCGGGTCGGCTTGCGGGTTCACTTGCGGGTCGCCATCTGTCGATTGCGGCAGGGTCTTCATTCCATTGCTCCTTCGAGATCGCGTTCACGCGCTAAGTGCGCACAGCGAAGTCGCGGGTTGGATTCAGCCACGCGGACGAGCGCTCATCGCGCGTCGCCCAGACGTTTTTTTATCGCCGCGGTGATGCGCTGACGCGTCTGCGCGTAGGCGGCCCACGGGTCGCGTCCGAGGCCGTCCACGCGCTCGTGGACGTTGCGGATGTTCCATTGATCGCCGCTCGTCGTGCTGTCGAGTTCATCCCACGCGAGCGGCACCGACACGCCGAGCCCCGGCCGCGCGCGCACCGAGAATGCGGCCACCGTGCTCGAGCCGCGGTTGTTGCGCAGATAGTCGATGAAAATTTTCTTCTTGCGATTCTGCGCGCCCATCTTTGCGCTGAAGTACTGCGGCAACGTCGTCGCCATATGCTGCGCGACCGCCTGTGAGAAAGCCTTCACTTCGTCCCAGCCGGCCTGCTTCGCGAGCGGCACGATCACGTGCAAGCCCTTGCCGCCGCTCGTCTTGCAGAACGACTTCAGGCCCAGTTCGTCGAGCAGCGAGCGTGTCAGTTGCGCGGCCTCGACCATGCGTTCCCAGCCGAGCGACGGGTCCGGATCGAGGTCGAACACCACGCGATCGGGCATTTCGATATTCGACGCGACCGCATTCCACGTATGAAATTCGACGGTGCC
Source organism: Paraburkholderia sp. WC7.3g (assembly GCF_050436345.1). Classification (NCBI taxonomy): domain Bacteria; kingdom Pseudomonadati; phylum Pseudomonadota; class Betaproteobacteria; order Burkholderiales; family Burkholderiaceae; genus Paraburkholderia; species Paraburkholderia sp. WC7.3g. The sequence continues at coordinate 2,385,411 of NZ_JBNDMA010000002.1, read as the reverse complement.
CATCTGCGCGGCACCGACCAGCGCGGCGGGCGTGTCGATCGTGATCAGCGGTGGATGCCCCGGATCGAGTCCCTCGTGCTGCGTGACGTGCGGAATCGACAGCTTCTGACTGTGCTTCTGAAAGAACAGCTCGCCGCCGATATCCTCGGGCGCGCGCACCAGCGCGACGGGCCGCTCGCGCAAATGCGGCAACATCCATTCGGCGATCGATTCGTAGTACTGCACCAGTTCGAGCTTGCTTGCGCCGCTGCTTTTGTCGATCACGCGATCGGGATGCGAGATGCGCACGCCGGCAATTTCGCTGTGCGCGCGCGAGCGGGTTGCCGTGGTTCGGGCCGGCGCGCTTCCTGTGGCGGCGGCCCTGGCGGTCTTCGCGGTGTCGGCGGTCTTTTTAGCCACGCGCTTTTTCGGCGCGCCTGTTTGCGACGTATCGTCGGAAGCGGTTTCGGTTTGCTGTTGCACGTCGGCTCCTTGTCGGGCGGTTTCCCTGACGATCTGGCGCGCCGGCTTGTCGTCGCGCAGGCTGACGAACGACGCCTGGCGCACGATGCCGTCGCTCGTCCATTCGGCGAAGTTGCATTCGGCGACGAGCACCGGCTCGACCCAATGCACGGGCGTGCGGCTGCGCTCGGACGGCGCGCTCGCGAATGGCATGCGCTTGCTCGGGTGCGCATCGAGCGCCCGTTTGACCGAGCGCAGCAGCGCGGCGTCGAAGCCCGTGCCGACGCGCCCCGCGTACCGCAGCCGTCCGTCGCCGTCATAGACTCCAAGCAGCAGCGCGCCGAACGCCGCGCGGCTGCCCCCAGGCTCCGAGTACCCGCCGATCACGAACTCCTGGCGGCGCCGGCACTTCAGCTTGATCCATGACGGCGAGCGGCCCGACACATAGCTGCTGTCACGCCGCTTGCCGATGATGCCTTCGAGCGCCATGTCGCACGCGCTCTTGAGCAGTTCGTCGGCGCTGAACGCGAAGTCGTTCGAGAAGCGCAGCACCCGATCGTCGACGCCTTCGAGCAGCGCGTGCAAGATTGCGCGACGCTGTTCGAGCGGTACGCCGCGCAGGTCGTAGCCATTCAGGAACGGCAGATCGAACAGATAGATCACGATGTCCTGCGGGCGATTCGCGTCGAACGCGTTTTGCAGCAACTGGAAGTTGGGCACGTCGCGTTCATCGAGCACGACCGCTTCGCCGTCGAGCCACGCGCTTTGCACGTCGAGTGATGCGAAGGCCTCGACCTGCTTGCTGAACTTCGCGGTCCAGTCGTTGCCGTTGCGCGTCAACACGCTGACGGCACCGCCCTTCGCTTTCGATGCATGGTCGATGCGCGCGAGCACGCGGTAGCCGTCGAACTTGATTTCGTAGAGCCAGTCGTCGCCTGGCGGCGCGCTGTCGACCAGCGTCGCCAGCTCCGGCGTCAGGCTCGCGGGCAATGCGGCTTTGACCGCGCCTTCTATCGATGGCGACGCGGCGAGTTCGCGTAGCGACTGCGCGCTGCGCGTCGCGACGATGTCGGGGCGTTTGGGATCGGCCACGCGGCGCGAGGATGCGGATCGCGCCGGCTTGCCTGGGCTCGTGGCTTTGCCGTCGCCCGACGCTTTCGTGTCTGCTTTCGTGTCCGCCTTCGCTTGCTTCGTGCTCCTGCGTTTCGAAGGCCCGTCGGCCAGCACGCTGCCCGGCAGCTTTTCCAGCACGTCGTAGTCGCTTTCGTCGCGCGCCTGCTCGTCGCGCTCCTTGATCAGCAGCCATTGTTCCTTGTCGCCGCTGCCGCGCATATGGCTGCGTACTAGCGTCCAGCCGCCGTGCAGCTTCTCGCCGTGCAAATGAAACTTGAGCTTGCCGGCCGCGTACGATCGCGCGGCTTCGGCCGCGCTGCCCGCCGGCTCCCAGGTGCCGCGATCCCACACGATCACGGTACCCGCGCCGTAGTTGCCGGGCGGAATCTCGCCCTCGAACGTACCGTATTCGACCGGATGATCCTCGACGTGCACCGCGAGCCGCTTGACCGAGGGGTCGAGGCTCGGTCCCTTCGGAATCGCCCATGACAGCAGCGCGCCGTTCAGTTCGAGCCGGAAGTCGTAGTGCAGACGCCGTGCGTGGTGCTCCTGGATCACGTAGGACAGCGCGTCGGGCGCGGCACGCGTGGCGCTCCTGCCGGTCTTGCTCGCGGCGCGCTTGGGGGTCGTCGCGCCGGCCGGCTCCGGCGTGTCCTCGAAGCGGCGTTTGCGGTGATAGTGCTCGAGTCGGTCGTTCATGGCGATGACTCCAGTGCGGAGGGTGCGATTGGCGGGTCGGCCGCGCGCTCAGGCCGCCGCGCGCCGCTTGCGGGAGGTTGCCGTGGTTTTCGATGTCGTGCCCCCGCTGCCGCCACTACCGCTGCGACTGCGCGCCGTGCCCGCGGCGCGAGGCTTTTTGCGCGCGGGCGCGGCCACCTCTTCATCAGACCCAGCCTCGCTGTCGGCCTGATCCTCGTTCTCGTCGGCGGTGCGCTTGCGGCCCGCAGCGGCCTGCTTGTCCTTACCGCGGCCGAGGCTGCGCCGCAGCAGATCGGACAGGTCGAGAATGTCGGCAGACTTGCGCGACTCGCGCGGCGTTTCGACTTCGGTGATCTCCTCGGTCTTGCCCGCGCGAACCTTGCGCTCGACGAGCGCCATGATGTCGTCGCGAAACGTATCGTGATACTGCGTCGGGTCCCACGTCTCGCTCATGTCGTCGATCAGCTTTTTCGCCATGTCGAGTTCCTTCGCCGACACGCCGGCAGCCTTCATACCTTCGGGCGGCACCTTGAATTCGTCGAGACTGCGCACTTCGGTGGCCCAGCGCAGCGTGTTCAACGCCAGCACGGGACCGAGCGGAATCAGCGCCGCCAGATGCTGCTTGTTATGCAGCACGACACTCGCGACGCCGACCTTGCCCGACGACGTCATCGCCTCGCGCAGTAGCGCATAGACTTTTTCGCCCTTGCGGTCGGGGGTCAGGAAATACGGCGTGTCGAGATAGAGAAACGAGATGTCGGGGGCGTCGACGAACGCGAGGATGTCCACTGTCTGCGTCGACTCCGGGTTCGCCGAGCGGATTTCGTCGTCCGACAGTACGACGTAGCGGTCTTTCTCGTACTCGAAGCCGCGCACGATGTTGTCGCGGGTCACGTCCTTGCCGGTGCGCTTGTTGATCTGCTTATAGCCGACCGGGTCGATCGTGCGCTTGTCGAGCAGATTGAAGCCGACTTTCTCCGACTGCGTCGCCGGATAAAGCTGAACCGGTACATGGACGAGCCCGAAGCTGATTGCGCCCTTCCAGATCATGTGTGCCATCGCGCGCTCCCCTGTCCCATGGGCCTGAGATATCAGGCGAAGCAGCAAGCGTGCCCGCGTTTCAGCGCGCTTTACGCGGTTGCCACGAATGAAGCATGACCCGGTCGGCGCGGGGGCGTGCTGTCATGGGGCTGTAAGTCTTGCGATGCGGCGGCAAAAGCTACGGCATTCCTGGTGTCCCCGATCCGATGCGTCGGTATGAACCGCGCACCGCCGGATTGAACGGCAAACCCGGCAATCCCGGCACAGCCGGCCGCGACGGCGCAACGCGCGGAACCGATACAATAGCGGGATTTTCCGCGCGCCACGCGCCTCATTTCCCGCGTCACTGGTCGTCCATGAACCTCGTCATTCAAAGCGTCGCCCCCCTTTCCGCCGACCACCATAAAACGCTCGTCGCGCTCGCGCGCGGCTCGCACGCCGCCGTCATCGACGCGAACGCCATTCGCATCGCCGATGCGAAGCTCGCGCAGCGCGCCGACGTCGAAGCATATTGCTACACGCATCAACTCGATTACGCGTTTGTCGAAGCCGGCCGCCAGTTGCGCGACTTTGGCCTCGTCACGATGGACATGGATTCGACGCTGATCACGATCGAGTGCATCGACGAAATCGCCGATTTCTGCGGGCTCAAAGCCGAAGTCGCGGCGATCACCGAGGCTGCGATGCGCGGCGAGATCAAGGACTTCAACGAAAGCCTGACGCGTCGCGTCGCGTTGCTGAAAGGACTCGACGCCAGCGCGCTCGAGCGCGTGTACGACGAGCGGCTGCAGTTCTCGCCGGGCGCCGAACGCATGCTTGCCGGCGCGAAGCAGGCGGGCCTGAAAACGCTGCTCGTGTCGGGCGGCTTCACGTTCTTCACCGCGAAGCTGAAGGCGCGCCTCGGCCTCGATTTCACGCGCGCGAACACGCTCGAAATCATCGACGGCAAGCTGACGGGCAACGTGAGTGGCGAGATCGTCAATGCCGACGTGAAAGCGCGCACGCTGCGCGAAACCTGCGCGACGCTCGGCATCGAACCGTCGCGCGCAATTGCGATCGGCGACGGCTCGAACGACCTGAAGATGATGGCCGAAGCGGGACTCTCCGTTGCATTCCGCGCGAAACCGGTGGTGCGCGAAGCAGCCAGCGTGTCGTTCAATTTCGTGGGACTGGACGGCTTGCTGCGGGTGCTTTGAAGCTGCGGCCATCGTAGTGTCGCGTCGCGGCATCGAACCTTCGGCCGAACGGTCAGGTTTGCTCGATGCCCGAAACAAGGAAGCCCGCCGGGAACGCGTCCCAGCGGGCTTCTCGAACCACGGTACCGGGCAGGGCTGACGCGCGTTAAGCGAGTGCTGCGAGGCTCTGCTCGATATCCGCGCGCAGATCGGCCTCGTCCTCGAGACCGATATAGAAGCGCACCAGCGTGCCGCGATACGGCCACTGCGCCGCCGTGCGCATCGACGCGATGTCGTACGGCATCGCGAGGCTGTGCGCGCCACCCCAGCTCCAGCCGAGCGAAAACAGTTCGAGCGATTCGCAGAACGTGTCGATCTGCGCCGCGCTGTACCGCTCGTCGAACACGACCGAGAACAGGCCGCCCGCGCCGGTGAAATCGCGCTTGTACACTTCGTGCCCCGGACAGTCGGCGAGCGCCGGATGCAGCACCGCGACGATTTCCGGCCGGCTCTTCAACCACGCCGCGAGCGACAGCGCCGCGCGATCGTGCTGCGCGAAGCGCAGCTGCATGCTCGGCAGGCTGCGCAGAATCAGCGAGCAGTCGTCCGAGGACACGCCGATGCCCATGCGCATGCGCGCCGCCTTCAGCTTCACATGCACGTCGCGCTCGACTGTGATCGTCGCGCCCATCAGCACGTCGCCGCCGCCCGACTGGTATTTGGTCAGCGCCTGCACCGAAATGTCGACGCCGTGGTCGAACGGCCGGAACGCGAGACCTGCGGACCACGTGTTGTCGATCGCGGTGACGACGTTGTGCGCGCGCGCGGCCACCGTGATGGCCGGCACGTCGGGCACTTCCATCGTCACCGAGCCCGGCGCCTCGATCCAGATCAGCCGCGTGTTCGGCCGGATCAGACCGGCGATGCCCGCGCCGATCAGCGGATCGTAGTAGCGCGCCGTGATGCCGAAATCGCGCGCGAGCCAGTCGCCGTGGTCGCGGTTGGGCGAGTAGACGTTATCGGGGATCAGCACGTCGTCGCCGGCCTTCACGAGACCGAAGTACACGTTCGAGATCGACGACAGCCCCGACGGCTGCAGCAGCGCATGATTGCCGCCCTCGATCGCGGCGAGGCGCTGCGCGAGTGCGATCTGCGTGGGCGTCGCATGCAGGCCGTAGCGCCATTGCGCGTCGTTCTTCCAGTCGAGCGCGCGCATCGCGGCGAGGTCCGGGAACACCACCGTCGACGCACGCGTGACCGGGGTCGAGAACGATTCGAAGCCTGGCGTGATCTGGTCCTTGGCGTGCACGATGCGGGTTTGCAGACCGCGATTGAGTTTGGATTCAGTCATGTGAAGCTCGATCAAAAACACAGGGAAGCGGGACTGACACTGCGTCTGCGCCCCACTATTCCGCAGGCCCGGCACGCGAGCGCGTCAATCGCCGGTTTGCAGGTTGCTGACGCCGCCCACCGGATGTCCGCCGGCAGCGGACGCGGGAGCTGCAGTCGCGCCATTGACCGCGGCGGCCGGTTGCGGAGCTGGGGTCGCAGCCTTGGCCGCTGGCACCGCCTGTCCCGTCTGCCCCGCCGCCGGCGGTTTCAGGTTGAATGCCTGCGGGTTCGAATCGTCGACGTTCATGCGGTCGCCTTCGAGCGAGCCGTCCGCCGCGAACTTGCCGACCCAGTTGCCGGTGATATGCGTGCCGTCGTTCGATTCCTCGACTTCGAGCGTATCGCCGTCGCGATCGCCAGCGATCAGGATCACCTCGCCGGTATCGGTGTACTGATACTCGCCGTGCACGCCGGACGGATCGTCGGTCTTGGGCCCGAGCCGCAGCACGATCGGCCGCGCGCCGAGCGTGCCCACGTAGCGCGGAAACTTCGCGAACTCCGGGCTCGGCTTCAGCGGCAGCTGGATCGGCGGCGGCGCGGCCAGCTCCTTGACCGCATCGCTTTCCGCCCATGCCTGCGACGGCACCGATAGCGCCGTGCCGGCGCACAACAGCGCGACGGCGCTCGCCACCACGCCGACGCGGCGGCGCAACGCGCGCGTTGCCATGCCCGTTACCGAACCCTTCGTCACTTTCACTTCCTGCATCGTGTCCATCCTCGTTGCCGGTTCCTGCTTGCTACCCGTGCCGCGCCGGCCTGCCGTGCGCGCTCACAGACGCTCGAAAACCGCCGCGATGCCCTGGCCCCCGCCGATGCACATCGTGACGAGCGCATAGCGCCCGCCGATGCGCTGCAGCTCGTACAGCGCCTTCACGGTGATCAGCGCGCCGGTCGCGCCGATCGGATGGCCGAGCGAAATGCCCGAGCCATTCGGATTGACCTTGGCCGGATCGAAGCCGAGCTCCTTGCTGACCGCGCACGCTTGCGCGGCGAATGCCTCGTTGGCCTCGATCACGTCGAGGTCGGCGACCGTGATGCCCGCCCGCTCGAGCGCCTTGCGGCTCGCCGGGACCGGCCCGATACCCATGTACGCCGGATCGACGCCCGCATGCGCGTACGACACGAGCCGCGCCAACGGCTTGACGCCGCGCCGCTCGGCGACGCCACGCTCCATCAGCACGACGGCCGCGGCCGCGTCGTTGATGCCCGACGCATTGCCCGCCGTCACCGTGCCGTTGTCCTTCACGAACACCGGCTTCAGCTTCGCGAAGTCTTCCGCCGTTGCGTTCATCCGTGGGTGCTCGTCAGTGTCGAACACGACGTCGCCCTTCTTCGACGGAATTGCAATCGGCAGAATCTGTTCGTTGAAGTAGCCGCTCGTGATCGCGTGGGCCGCGCGGCGATGCGACTCGAGCGCGAGCGCGTCCTGCGCGTCGCGCGAGATCTCGTACTTGCGCGCGACGTTCTCGGCGGTCACGCCCATATGGATCGACTGGAACGGATCGTTGAGCGCGCCGACCACCATGTCGACCAGACGCGCGTCGCCCATGCGCTGGCCGAAGCGCGCGGCCGGCATCGAGTAAGGCGCGCGGCTCATGTTTTCAGCGCCGCCGCCGATCGCGATATCGGCGTCGCCGAGCAGCACGCTCTGCGCGGCCGACACGATAGCCTGCAAGCCCGAGCCGCACAGCCGGTTCACGGTCAGCGCGGGCGTATGCTGCGCGACCCCGCCGTTGATCGCCGCGACGCGCGCGAGATACATATCCTTCGGCTCGGTGTGCACGACGTTGCCAAACACGACGTGCCCGACCTCGTCGCCCGACACGCTCGCACGCTCGAGCACTTCGCGCACCACGCGCGCGCCGAGATCGGTCGGCGCGAAATCCTTCAGGCTACCGCCGAACGTGCCGATTGCCGTGCGCACACCACTTACCACCACTACGTCCCGTTGCATCGCTTGTCCCTCCTGTTGTCTGTCCAGTCTGCCTGGATGATTGCGCCAGCGCGGGCCAGCTTGCGCCGCGCGCGGCTCGCGTGATTCGTAATTCCTATCCGGCCAGCAGCCGCTCGACCGTCTCACGCGACGGGATCGGCGCGACCGCGCCATAGCCTTGCGTGGACAGCGCAGCGGCGACGTTCGCGTAGCGCGCGGCGGCAAAAGGATCGTCGCCCGCGACGATGCGCGCGATCAATGCGCCGCCAAAGCAGTCGCCGGCGCCGGTCGCATCGACCGCATCGACGACGTGGCCCGGCACGACGCGCCGCTCGTCAGGCGTCGCGATATACGAGCCATCCTTGCCGAGCTTCAGCGCGACCACGCGCGGCCCGTGCGACAGCAGAAAATCCACGATCTCGTCGCGGCCGGTCAGCCCTGTCAGTTCGGTCACGTCGTCCCAGCTCGGCAGGCAGATGTCGGTCTGGCGGATCGCCTCGAGCATCACCGCGCGCGCCCGCGCGAGCGGCCACAGCTTCAGACGCAGATTGGTGTCGAAGCTCACGCGCACGCCATTCGCGCGCGCATGCGCGATCGCTTCGAGCGCGGCGTCGCAGGCGCTCACGCTGATCGCGAGACTGATGCCGGACAGATGCACGACCTTCGCCGCCGCGAGCGCGTCGCGCGGCAGGTCGGCCGGCGCATAGCGGCTCGCCGCCGAGCCGGCGCGCAGATAGTCGAACGCGTGGCCGTTGGGGCCGTGCGATACGAAATAAACGCCGGTCGATGCTTGCGCATCGATGCGCACGAACGACGTGTCGACCCGCTCGCGCTCCCACAGATCGACGAGCAGGCATCCGAAATGATCGGCGCCGACCGCCGACACGAAGCCGGTCCTCGCGCCCTGGCGCGCGGCCGCGATGCAGAAGTTCGACGTGTCGCCGCCGAAGCCTTGCAGATAGTTCGGCTGATCCTTCGCCGACTGGTTGAATTCGATCATTGCCTCGCCGAGCGCGAGGATTTCCGGTGCTTGAGCTTCAGGCCCTACGGCCGCGCTGAGCGTCATCGCTTAGACCTCGCCCCACAGATCGTGACCGTCCGCGCCGGTGATCTTCACGGATACGAAATCGCCGACCTTGTAGCGCTTCGACGCTTTGGTGGACGGCGCGATATAGACGACGCCGTCGATCTCCGGCGCATCCGCCGCGGTGCGGCCGATACCGCCGTCCGCGTTGATGTCGTCGACCAGCACCTTCAGCGTTCTGCCGACCTTCTTCGCGATGCGTTTCGCCGACACCTGCTCGGCCACTTCCATGAAGCGCGCGCGACGTTCCTCACGCACTTCGTCGGGCAGCGCACCGTCGAGTTCATTCGCGCTCGCGCCTTCGACCGGTGAATACGCAAAGCAGCCAACGCGATCGAGCTCCGCCTCGCGGATGAAATCGAGCAGCGTCTCGAACTGTTCTTCGGTCTCGCCAGGGAAGCCGGCGATGAACGTGCTGCGAATCGTCAGATCCGGGCAGATCTCGCGCCACGCCTTCACGCGCTCCATCACCTTCTCGGCGTTGGCCGGGCGCTTCATGCGCTTCAGCACTTCCGGATGCGCGTGCTGGAACGGCACATCGAGATACGGCAGCACGTGGCCTTTATACGGGCCCAAGGCCATCATCGGAATCACTTCGTCGACGCTCGGATACGGATACACGTAATGCAGGCGCACCCACGCGCCGTATTGCGCGGCGAGTTCGCCGAGCGCGGCGACCAGATCCGTCATGCGCGTCTTGATCGGCTTGCCGTTCCAGAAACCGGTGCGGTATTTGACGTCGACGCCGTATGCGCTCGTGTCCTGCGAAATCACCAGCAGTTCCTTCACGCCGGACTTGAACAGATTCTCCGCTTCGAGCATCACTTCGGCGACCGGGCGCGACACGAGGTCGCCGCGCATCGACGGGATGATGCAGAACGTGCAACGGTGATTGCAGCCTTCGGAAATCTTCAGGTACGCGTAGTGGCGCGGCGTGAGCTTGACGCCCGCGGCGGGCACCAGATCGACGAACGGATCATGCGGCTTCGGCAGATGGCTGTGCACCGCCTGCATGACCTCGCCGAGCGCGTGCGGGCCGGTCACCGCGAGCACCTTCGGGTGCACTTCCTCGATCAGCCCCGAACCGCTTGCGCTCTTCTTCGCGCCGAGGCAGCCCGTGACGATCACCTTGCCGTTTTCGTTGAGCGCTTCGCCGATGGCGTCGAGGCTTTCCTGCACGGCTTCGTCGATGAAGCCGCAGGTGTTGACGACCACGAGGTCCGCGCCGTCATAGGTGCCGGAGATTTCGTAGCCTTCGGCGCGCAGCTGGGTGATGATCTGCTCGGAATCGACGAGGGCCTTGGGGCAGCCGAGAGAAACGAAGCCGACTTTCGGCGTCGCGCCCGGCACGGCCGGAGCGTTCGAGGGGGTGGAAGACATGGGGAACCGCTTGAAGACGTTAAACCCCGAATTGTAGCGGTTCGCCACTGCCACCGCTCGTAAGTCTTTGAATTCTAGCGCTCAAACGGGGATGGCTTCGGCCGGATCAGGTTGATTCAGCTCGTTATTTTCGTCGCTGAAAACGTCCCGACGCGTCGGCGCCGACGCGCCTGCCGCCGCCAGCGCCTGGCCGATCACCGTAAGAATTTCGTCAGAGTCCTGCACTCGCCGGATCGCCGCATGCAGTTCAGCCGCTTGCGGCCAGGTCCGTTGCAGGTAGCTGAGCCACTTCTTGACGCGGCCATGCTCATGGGTCAGCGTGCCGTGCGCGCGCAGCTTGTTCATGTAGCCGATGATCGATCGCAACACCTGCTGCCATTCGTCGGGCGACGGACACGGGTCCATCAGCCCGCGGATTCGCTGCGCGAGAAACGGGTCCGACACGGCGCCGCGCCCGATCATCACGTCCGCGCAGCCGCTGACCGAGCGGCAGCGCTGCCAGTCCGCCACCGTCCAGACCTCGCCGTTCGCGATCACGGGCACCTCGACGGCGGCGTCGATGCGCGCGATCCACTCCCAATGGGCAGGCGGCCGGTAGCGGTCGTCGCGCGTGCGCGCATGCACGACGAGCGAGGCCGCGCCGCCGTCCGCCAGCGCCTGCGCGCATTCGATCGCCCGCGACGTGTCGGACACACCGAGGCGCATTTTTGCGGTCACCGCGATATCGGCCGGCACCGCGGCACGCACGGCCGAGACGATCCGGTTCAGCAGCTTCGGGTTGGCGAGCAACATCGCGCCGCCGCCATGCTGATTGACGACTTTGGCGGGACAGCCGAAGTTCAGATCGATACCGTAGGGCGACAGCGTGGCCGCATGCGCGGCATTGCGCGCCATCCATTCGGGATCGCTGCCGAGCAACTGGATCACCATTGGCGTGCCGCTGGCGGTCACGCTCGCGTGCAGGATTTCGGGCGCCTCGCGCTCGTAGACGCGGGTCGGCAGCAGCGAGCCTGTGATGCGGATGAACTCGGACACGCAGCCGTCGAAAGCGCCTGCGCTCGTCAGCACGTCGCGCAGCACGTAGTCAGCGAGCCCTTCCATTGGGGCGAGAATCAGTCGGCTCATCAGCGGTGTGGGTGAACGGCGGGTCAGAGCAGAATGATCCGCGCGGCCTTCGCAACGGAAGACGCTGACGCGATCAGGGAGAGGGTATGAAACATAGGACGGGCCCAGCGGAAGGAAAACGGTAACGGCGCAAGCAGCGGTGTGCCGGCAGTGGACGCAACGGACATCGAGCCGCCGGAATCCGGTTCCGACGGAAAAGCGTCCCGCACGGGGGGCGCCATTGTAGCGCGCCGACGGCTGCACTCCCGCGAGCTCGCCGCCACTCATTGCTTCACTTCTTCTCCGTCTCCGGATTCCCCTGCGGCGTAGCCGGCGCATTGCTCGCGGTGCTCGCGGTGCTCGCGTTGCTCGCATTGACCGCGCCGCCCGGCGTGAACGGGAAGGTGGCGAACATCGTCTTCGCCTGGTTCTGCATCTGCTCCTGCATTTGCACGAACATATTCTTCGATTGCTCGATGTAGCTGGTCATCATGCCCTGCATCATCGGCGCCTGCATGTTCATGAACTGCGCCCAGACTTCGGGGTTCATCGCCTTACCTTCATAGAGGTTCTTCGACTGGTCGGCGAGCTTCGCCTGAATGTCGATGAAGGCCTGGATGTTCTTTTCCAGATAGGTTCCCATCATGCCCTGCATCGCATGACCGTAGAACCGGATGATCTGCGACAGCATCGACGACGAGAACATCGGCAGGCCGCCGCTCTCTTCTTCGAGAATGATCTGCAGCAGGATCGAGCGCGTCAGGTCCTCGTTGCTTTTGGCATCGATGACCTTGAAATCCTCCTGATCGAGCACGAGTTGCTTCACATCAGTCAGCGTGATGTAGGTGCTCGTCTCGGTGTCGTAGAGCCGACGATTCGGATATTTCTTGATCAGTCGTTCGGCCGTTTTCTTTGTAGTAGTAGTCATGTAACGCCTTTAAGCTCGAGTTAAGCAAACGCGGAAACGGCGTCCGGGCTGTGCAATCGGAACCATTGCGCAGCCGGGACGCCGGCGAAACCATCTGAGCCCAAGCGCGCCGCTTTGCGGTCCGGCGCGCCGATGGCTCAGCCCATATGCAAGCCGCCGTTCAGCGAAAAATCCGCGCCGGTGGCGAAGCCCGATTCTTCCGACGCGAGCCACGCGACGATCGAGCCGATTTCGCCCGGCTGACCGAGGCGGCGCACCGGAATCGTCGCGACGATTTTTTCCAGCACGTCCGGGCGGATCGCCTTGACCATGTCGGTGCCGATGTAGCCTGGCGACACGGTGTTGACCGTCACGCCCTTGGTCGCGACTTCCTGCGCGAGCGACATCGTAAAACCGTGAATACCGGCCTTCGCGGTCGAGTAGTTGGTCTGACCGAACTGGCCCTTCTGGCCGTTCACCGACGAAATGTTGATCACGCGGCCAAAGCCACGCTCGACCATGCCGTCGATCACCTGCTTGGTGACGTTGAACAGGCTGGTCAGGTTGGTGTCGATCACCGCCGTCCAGTCTTCGTGCGTCATCTTGCGGAACACGACATCGCGCGTGATACCGGCATTGTTGACCAGTATGTCGATCTCGCCGACTTCGGCCTTGACCTTGTCGAATGCGTCCTTGGTCGATTGCCAGTCACCGACGTTACCCTCGGAGGCGACGAAGTCGTAGCCGAGTGCTTTCTGCTCGTCGAGCCACTTCGCACGGCGCGGCGAATTCGGGCCGCAGCCCGCGACTACCCTGAAGCCTTCTTTGTGCAAACGCTGGCAGATGCTAGTGCCGATGCCGCCCATGCCGCCCGTTACGTACGCAATTCGCTGTGTCATAAACCACACTCCGTTATCGTTGTCGAGGCGCCTGCCGGCGCCCCTCGTGCCTCGCCTGATGCTGGTTCCCGTTGCCGCCGGGCGACCGCCTGGCAACGCGCACGACCGGCACGAGTCACCTGTTGCAGCGCGCCGCACCGCCAGTCGACGTGCGGCGCGGCCCGATACCTATGCCGGCGAAGGCCACGCGCGAACTCTCGCGAATGCGTGCGGCCGTACCCAGCGTACTTTAAACGCGCTCGACCGCGAGCGCGACACCCATGCCGCCGCCGATACACAGCGACGCCAGACCCTTCTTCGCATCGCGCTTCTGCATTTCGTGCAGCAGCGTGACGAGAATCCGGCAGCCGGACGCGCCGATCGGGTGGCCGATCGCAATCGCGCCGCCGTTCACGTTGATCTTCGACGTGTCCCAGCCCATCTGCTGATGCACGGCGAGCGCCTGCGCGGCAAACGCTTCGTTGATTTCCATCAGGTCGAGGTCGGCCGGCGTCCAGCCCGCGCGCTCGAGGCAACGGCGCGAAGCCGGCACCGGGCCCATGCCCATCACCTTCGGATCGACACCCGCGTTCGCGTACGCCTTGATGCGCGCGAGCGGCGTGAGGCCGAGCGCTTCCGCTTTTTTCAGCGACATCACGAGCACGGCGGCCGCGCCGTCGTTCAGACCCGATGCATTCGCCGCCGTGACCGTGCCTTCCTTCGAAAACGCCGGCTTCAGGCCCGCCAGCGATTCGGCCGTCACGCCATGACGCACGAATTCGTCGGTGGCGAAGCGCAGCGGCTCGCCCTTGCGTTGCGGAATCTCGACCGGCACGATTTCGTCGTTGAAGCGCCCTGACTTCTGCGCGGCTTCCGCCTTGTTCTGCGACAGCGCCGCGAACGCGTCCTGCTGTTCGCGCGTGATGCCGTATTCCTTCGCGACGTTTTCAGCCGTCACGCCCATGTGGTAATGGTTGTAGACGTCCCACAGGCCGTCGACGATCATCGAGTCGATCAGCTTCACGTCGCCCATGCGGAAACCGTCGCGCGAACCCGGCAGCACGTGCGGTGCGGCGCTCATGTTTTCCTGGCCGCCAGCCACGACGATGTCCGCGTCACCGGCGATGATCGCGTTGGCCGCGAGCATCACGGCCTTCAGACCGGAGCCGCAGACCTTGTTGATCGTCATGCCCGGTACGGCCGACGGCAAACCCGCCTTGATCAGCGCCTGACGCGCGGGGTTCTGACCGGAGCCCGCCGCCAGCACCTGGCCCAGAATAACTTCGCTCACCTGTTCCGGCTTCACGCCTGCCCGTTCGAGCACGGCGCGCACCGCGAGCGCGCCGAGTTCAGGTGCGGCAACCTTCGCCAGCGACCCACCAAACTTGCCCACTGCAGTACGAGCGGCCGATACGATCACAACATCAGTCATTTCCATATCCTCCGGGCATCCCGGCCAACTGCGCCGCAGCCCGCTACGTTAAAAATTGCGTTGCAACTTGCGTTGCTCTCACGCCTTCATCAACCAGACGCTCATTCACCTGCCAAACACTTCTTCACCAGCCGGCTGCGCGTTATGGCCGACGTCCACAGCAACCTCGCACGCGCGTCGAGCCGGTGCGTGAAACTTACTCCCGTTGCCGCACGTAGCGGCCCGGCGCCGGCTCGATGACCGGGAATTCGTCGGAGCCCAGCGTGGCGCGCGGCTTCACTTTCTTGCCGCCGTACTGATCGAGCCAGTCGGTCCATTCCGGCCACCAGCTGCCGGGCACTTCGGTCGCCGCGTCGAACCAGTCGTCCGCGCTTTCTGGCAGCGTCTTCGCGTCGGTATCGAGCTTCCAGAAGCTGCGCTTCTTCTTCGCGGGCGGATTGATCACGCCGGCGATATGGCCCGACGCGCCGAGCACGAACTTCAGCGGTCCGGTGAGCAGCGGCGCCGACGCATACGCGGTTTGCCACGGCACGATATGGTCTTCGCGTGATCCGTAAATGAAGGTCGGCACGTCGATCTTCGACAGATCGATCGGCTCGCTGCAGGTGGTCAGTGCACCCGGCTCGCGCAGCTTGTTCTCGAGATACGTGTTGCGCAGATACCAGACGTACATCGGCCCCGGCAGACTGGTCGAGTCGCTGTTCCAGTACAGCAGGTCGAACGGCACCGGCGTGCGGCCCTTCAGGTAGTTGTCGACGACGTAGTTCCACACGAGGTCGTTCGGGCGCAGGAACGAGAACGTGTTCGCGAACTCGAGGCCGCGCATCAGTCCGGGCGGCGCGCCGTTCTTGCCGCCGATGGTCTGCTCGCGCATTTGCACGTGCGCCTCGTCGACGAACACGTCGAGCACGCCAGTGTCGGAAAAGTCGAGCATCGCCGTGAGCAGCGTCATCGACGCGGCCGGATGTTCGCCGCGCGCGGCGACCACGGCGAGCGCGGTGGCGAGCATCGTGCCGCCGACGCAGAAGCCGAGCGTATTGATCTGTTCGCGGCCGCTGATCTTGCGCACGGTGTCGATCGACGTGAGCACGCCCTCGCCGATGTAGTCGTCCCATGTCTTGTGCGCGATAGACTGGTCCGCGTTGCGCCACGAAATCAGGAACACCTGGTGGCCCGAATCCAGCGCGTGCGCGACCAGCGAGTTTTCGGGCTGCAGGTCGAGAATGTAGAACTTGTTGATGCACGGCGGCACGATCAGCAGCGGCCGCTCGCGCACGGTCGGCGTGCGCGGCTTGTACTGGATCAGTTGCAGCAGATCGTTCTCGAACACGACCGAGCCCTCAGTGTTGCCAAGGTTCTCGCCGACCGTGAAACGCGACTCGTCGGTTTGGGAAATCTTGCCGCGCTGCATGTCGCCGAGCAGGTTCATCACGCCTTGGCGAAGGCTCTCGCCGTTGCTGTCGAGCAGCGTTTTCTGCGCTTCGGGATTCAGCGCGAAGAAGTTGCTCGGCGAGGCCGCCGCGGTCCACTGCTGAACCGCGAAGCGAATGCGCTCACGCGTTTTCGGCGCGGTGTCGAGCGCCTCGACCATCTGCTGCAGAAAGCGCGCGTTCAGCAGATACCACGCGGCGGTGAACGCGTAGGCCGGCGCCGCGCTCCAGGCGTCCGCGCTAAAGCGACGGTCCTTGAGTTCAGGCGCCTTGCTCGTCGACGTGGTGGCCTGCTGGATCAGTTCGATCGCCTCGCGCGAATAGTCGGTCTGCAGTTTCTGTAAACGCTCTGGCGGAATCGCGGCGGTGGGAATGCCCAGCCCGGGCAACGACGGCAACGCGCCGGCGGCCAGCTTGCTGAAGTCGGGCATGCCGGGAAACGCAGGCATTGGCGGAAAGCCCGCCGTGATCTGCGCGAGGTTCGGCATCTGCGGCATTGAGGGCATCTGGAACGCTGTGCCGTTTGCCGGCGCGCCGAACGAACGCCATGCGTTCATCCAGGCGTCGAGAAATTGCTGCATGCCCGCGGCTGACGATGCACCGCTCGTACCGGCCTGCTGCGTCTGCTCCTTCGAGGAGTCCGTGCTGGGGGAAGCTGAGGAATGAGATGCTGCCATGCCTGCTTTTGACCGGTAAGTCCTTGCGGACGGGTTGAGAGGCAGGTTCGTGCGCACGTAGCGATGACTCGCAAGTCCGTCACGCCCTGTCCCATGAAGGACGAGGAGCTTAGAAGAATCATTCTTGCTCCCCATCGCAAGGCATGTCAATGCTTGCTCCCGATTTTGCCGCACTGCGATAGTTTTTTTATTATCGTTTTCCCTGTATGGCAAATCGCGCCCTTGCGAATCAAATGATTCACACCGCGAGGAAATTAAAAACTCCCACGGCGCATGGCATTTAAGCATATTTATTCGTTCGGCCACCCACACAGCCGGCGGGCGATTCGCGCTATTGGCGGTCGTTCTGGCAGCGCAACAAAAAAGGTGTGTAAAGGCTGGGAGACAGCCTGTCGGCGGCAGATCCGCAATGGGATTCGAAAATCACGAACCGGTGCGCATTCACGCGAAAATAAAACCACCGTTCGATTTAAAAGTATGACGAGATGCGCACGCGCGGCATCTCCAATTTAATCTGCAATGGATTGCGCCTGCTCGTCGATCCAGATCAACGCGGCCATCCGGCCGGTTTCGCGATCGCGGCGATACGAATAAAAGCGCTCGCGCAGCGTGACCGTGCACAGATCGCCGCCGCCGATGCGCGTAAGGCCGAGCCGCCGCAGGCGCAAGCGGGCGAGCGCCGGCAGATCGGCGAGATATTTGCCCGCATTGCCGGGATGCGCGACGAATGCCTGCGCGGTCGCATCACGTTGTGCGCCGTCGACATCCGTCATGAAGGCGTCACGCACGTCCGCCCCGACTTCGAATGCGTTGGGCCCGATCGACGGTCCGAGGTACACATGCAACTCGCTCGCCTCTACGCCCGCCAGCGCCGCGACCCGCGCTGCCGTCTGCTCGACGATGCCCGCCGCGAGTCCGCGCCAGCCTGCATGCGCGGCGCCGACCGCGCGCCCCGCCTGGTCGCACAACAGCACCGGCATGCAATCGGCCACCATCACGACGCACGCGATGCCCGCGCGATCGGTGACGCTCGCGTCGGCGCGCGCCGGCGCGCCATGCTCGCGCGCGTGCGCGACCGCATCCTCCGCACGTGCGATGTCCGCGCCGTGGATCTGTTCGAGCCACGCGGCTTCGCGAACACCGGTGAGCGCGATGAGCCGTGCGCGATTGCTTGCGACCGCGGCGGGATCGTCGCCGGTCTTCAGGCCCAGATTCAGACCGCCGGGCTGGTCAGCGCCGTTGCGCCAGCGGCCGAACGGCGCGTCGCTGACGCCGCCGTCGCGGGTGGTCACGAGCGCGCGCACGCGCGGCGACACGTTCCATGCGGGTTGCACGACATCGGCAAAACCCAGCTCCGGCAAATTGGTGCTCATGCGTGATCGTCCTCGTCGTGGTCGCTCTCTTTATCGTACGCGCCGTCGTCGAACGACGCATCGTAGTCCTCATCCTCGTCATTCGCGTCATCGAACTCGCCGGCGTCGTTGCGCCCCAGACCGAGCGCCGCCGACAACGCCTCGATATCGGCGGGCACGTCGGCGCGCCATTGCATCGAGCGGCCGGTCTTCGGGTGGATCAGTCCGAGCCGCCACGCGTGCAGCGCCTGGCGCGCGAAGCCGTCCGGCAGCGGCGTGACCGAGCGCTTGCCGCGCGCGCGCCCATACACGGGATCGCCGAGCAGCGGATGGCCAATATGCGCGCAATGCACGCGAATCTGATGCGTGCGCCCGGTCTCCAGATCGCAGTGAATCGCCGTGACCGGCTGACGCTGCCAGATCGCCGAGGCCACGCGCCGGAAATGCGTGCGCGCCGGCTTGCCGGCCGCCCCCGTCACCACGGCCATGCGCGTGCGCTCGCGCGGATCGCGGCCGATCGGCGCGTCGATCGTGCCTTCGTCGGGCATGTTGCCCCACACGAGCGCGAGATAGCGGCGCTTTACCGTGCGCGCCTGCAACTGACGCACAAGGTCAGTCTGCGCCTCGAGCGTGCGCGCGACCACCATCAGCCCCGAGGTCTCCTTGTCGAGCCGATGCACGATGCCCGCGCGCGGCAGACCCGCCGCGGCCTCGCCATAGCGGTGCAGCAGGCCGTTAAGCACGGTGCCGCTCCAGTTGCCGGCCGCCGGATGCACGACCATGCCGGCCGGCTTGTTGATGACGACGAGCGTGTCGTCCTCGTAGACGATGTCGAGCGGCACCGGCTCGGGCGTGAAGGCGAGCTGCTCTGGCAGCAGATCGGGCACGAGTTCGATCGTGGCGCCAAGCGGCACCGGTTGGCGGATTCTGGCCGGCTTGCCGTCGACGCGCACCCGCTGCGCCTCGATCCAGCTTTGCAGACGGCTGCGCGAGAACTCCGGAAAAACCTTCGCGAGCACCTTGTCGAGGCGCTCGCCGGCCAGTTCGTCGGGTACCAGGACGCTGCGCGGCGCTTCGTCGAGCGTGCGAACCGGCACGGGAGCCGCCATGGCGGCGGAGCCTTGCGGACGGCTTGCGGCGAGTGCGTCGCCGGTGAAATCGTCGTCGAGGGAATCGACGCCCGACGCGTCGGCGGGGTCGGCGCTTACGCTATAATCTTCGTTGCTATTCCCGGCGCCTGCGGTGCCTGGAGTATTTGAGCGGGTCATTGAATCTGGGTCACCTGGACGTAAAGCTAGACTGGAAAATGCGAGCCTTGAACACCATCACTGAAGCGGCGATCAATTTGGCGGCCATCAAGAAGGCGGCCCGGAAAGTGGCCGGATACGTTGCGTGCGCCGCGGCCGTCGTCGCTATCGCGGCTTGCCATGGCCTGCCGGAAAAGACCGACGAAACGGCAACGTGGACCAACAACAAATTATATACGGAGGCGAACGACGCCCTGACCGGTGGTGACTTCGGCAAGTGCGCGAAGTATTTCGAGATGCTCGAGGGCCGCGACCCGTTCGGCCACTTCGCGCAGCAGGCGCAGATCAACGTCGCGTACTGCAACTGGAAGGACAACGAAAACGCCGCCGCCGACCAGGCCATCGACCGCTTCATCCAGCTGCACCCGGATCATCCGGACATCGCCTACGCGTACTACCTGAAAGGCATGATCCACTTCAACGACGATCTCGGTCTGTTCGGCCGCTTCTCGGGCCAGGACATGAGCGAGCGCGACCCGAAGTCGCTGCGCGAGTCGTATGACGCGTTCAAGGTCGTGGTGGACCGATTCCCGAACAGCAAGTACGCGGCGGACGCCGCGCAGCGCATGCGCTACATCGTGAATGCGCTCGCATCGCACGAAGTCCACACGGCGGACTACTACTATCGCCGCGGCGCCTATGTCGCCGCGATCAACCGCGCGCAGCTCGCGTTGCGCGAGTACAAGAACGCGCCGGCCATCGAAGACGCGCTGCACATCATGATCCTGTCGTACGAGAAGCTGAACAACCAGCAACTCGCCGACGACACGCGTCGCGTGCTGGCCGGCACCTTCCCCGACAGCCCGTACGTCACCGGCCGCGCACGGCCCGGCGCCGCGAAGTCGTGGTGGCAGTTCTGACGCCCCACGCGCCGACGGCACGCTGAGCGTCGTCTGAAAAAGAAAACGCCACGACCTCGGTCGTGGCGTTTTCTTTTATGCGCGCCGCGAGACTCAATCTCGCTCGAACAGCGCAATCGATTCTACGTGCGACGTGTGCGGGAACATGTTGACGACGCCCGCGCCCACCAGCCGATAGCCGGCCTCGTGCACGAGCAGCCCGGCATCGCGCGCGAGCGTGCCCGGCGCGCACGACACGTACACGATGCGCTTCGGCAGAGGCCCGTTGCCGCTTTGCGCAATTTCCGCGAGGGCCTTCGCGATCGCGAGCGCGCCTTCGCGCGGCGGATCGATCAGGAACCTGTCGAAGTGGCCGAGCGCGCGCAGGTCGTCGGCGGTGACTTCGAACAGGTTGCGGCACGCGAACGACGCATGCCCCGCGACGCCATTCAGCTCCGCATTGGCGAGCGCGCGCTGGGTCAGCTCTTCGCTGCCCTCGATGCCGACCACTTCCCGCGAGATGCGCGCGAGCGGCAGCGTGAAGTTGCCGATCCCGCAGAACAGGTCGAGCACGCGGTCCGTGCGCGCCGGCGCGAGCAGGCGCAACGCGCGACTCACCAGCACACGGTTGATCGCGTGATTGACCTGGGTGAAATCAGTGGGCTTGAACGGCATGCGGATGCCGTACTCGGGCAGCGTGTAGTCGAGCTGTACGTCGAGCGGATAAAGCGGCGTGACCGTGTCGTGTCCGCCCGGCTGGATCCAGAACTGCACGTTGTGCTCGTCGGCGAACTCGCGCAGTACCTGCTCGTCCTCAGCCGTCAGCGGTTCGAGGTTGCGCACGACGAGCGCCGTGACCGACGAGCCGACCGCGAGTTCGAGCTGCGGCATGCGCTCGTAGATCGACAGCTTGCGGACCATGAAGCGCAGCGGCATCAGCATCGCCGACACATGCGGCGGGAGCACCTCGCAGGTCTTCATGTCGGCGATATAGCTGCTCTTCTTCTCGTGAAAGCCGATGCGCATGCCGCCGCGCTCCGGCAGAAAGCGCACCGCGAGCCGCGCGCGATACCGATAACCCCAGGACGGCCCGTGAATCGGCCGGAACACCGTTTCGGGGCGAAGCTTCGCAAGATGCTGCAGGTTGTCCTCGAGCACGCGCTGCTTGACCGCCACCTGCGCGCGCATGTCGAGATGCTGCATCGAGCAGCCGCCGCAGACGTTGAAGTACGCGCATTTCGGCGTCGTGCGGATCACGCTCTCGCGGAACACCTGGACCACTTCGGCCTGCTCGAATTTGGGTTTGCTGCGATACGTCGAGTAGCTGACCAGTTCACCCGGCAGTGCGCCTTCGACGAACACGACCTTGCCTGGCGTGCCGTCTTCGCTGGTGGTGCGGCCCACGCCGCGCGCTTCCATGTCGAGCGACACGATTTCGATAACCGGTTCGTTGCCGGTAATGACGGGCGCCGGCGCCGGGGCCTGCGCCCTGGCATGCTTCGATGAGCGCCGCGGCGAGCGACGTTGGGGGGCAGTTCGGGACACCTGCGGACTTCCTGACAAACTGTGGGGGAAAGGCGAGATTGTAGACGAAGCGTCGGGCTTGCCTGCGGCGCGGTGCGGGTCGGGCGTGCGGCGAGCACGCGCAAGCCTTGCTCGCGCGAGCTTACTGCTCGAACGCCGCCAGATACTCGGCCCACTGCGGCGCCGCTTCCAGAGCGAGCGCGTTCTTCACGAGGTTGATCTCGTCGGCATATTCCGACGGCGAAAAGCCGCCGCGCATCAACTGGAAGCGGCAATACAGCAGGTATGTGTTGACCACATCGGTCTCGCAGTAATTGCGGATTTCCTCGATGCGCCCTTGCTGGAACGCCTGCCAGACCTGGCTGCCGTCCATGCCCATCTTGCCCGGAAAGCCGCACATCTTCGCGAGCGCGTCGAGCGGCGCATTGGCGCGCGCCTGGTACAT
Source organism: Paraburkholderia sp. WC7.3g (assembly GCF_050436345.1). Classification (NCBI taxonomy): domain Bacteria; kingdom Pseudomonadati; phylum Pseudomonadota; class Betaproteobacteria; order Burkholderiales; family Burkholderiaceae; genus Paraburkholderia; species Paraburkholderia sp. WC7.3g. Next base: position 2,363,258 of record NZ_JBNDMA010000002.1, on the reverse strand, counting down.
CGCGAGCACGTCCATCAGGTCGGTGTGGCGCGCGTGGTAGCGGCTGATGTAGTTGTTCCACTTGAACTCGCGATCGTCCTCGCCGAGATCCCAGAACCGATAGGCCGGGATGCCGTTGACGAGTGCGCGATAGTTGAGCACCGGCAGATCGAAACCACCGCCGTTCCAGGACACGAGTTGCGGCGTGTACTTCTCGATCACGCGATAAAACGACTGCACGAGCGTCGCCTCGCCGTCCTCGGGCGTGCCGAGCGAGCGCACGCGAAAACCGTTGTTGTCGCGGAACACGCAGGAAATCGCCGCGACCCGTTGCAGGTGATGCGGCAGAAAATCGCTGCCGGTTTTTTCGCGGCGCGCGGCGAACGCGTGCTCGGCGACGTCGGCGTCGCTCATCGACGCGGGCAAATCTTCAAGACGGCGGATGCCGGCGACATCGGGAATCGTCTCGATGTCGAAAACAAGAATCGGTGTCATCAGTCAGAGAACGGCGTCTTTGCGGACACCGTTTGAGGCGAAGAAGCGCTTGAGTCGCACCAGCGCTTCCTGTTGGATCTGGCGCACACGCTCGCGCGTGAGGCCCATTTCGTCGGCCAGTTCCTCGAGCGTGGCGGGCTCGATGTGGTTCAGACCGAAGCGCCGCTCGATCACATGGCGGTGCTTGTCCGACAAACGCGCGAGCCAGGCGCGCGTCAGCGTTTCAAGCTCGCGATGCTGCACCTCGGCGTCTGGCGACTGGCTCTGGTCGTCCGACAGCAGATCGAGCAGACTGCTGGCCGGATCGAGGTCGAGCGGCGCGTCGAGCGACGCGGTGTGCTCGTTCAGCGCGAGGATGTCGGTGACTTCGTCGGTGGTCTTGCCGGTCAGGTAGGCGATGTCGTCGATGCTCGCGTCCCGGCGCTCGGCCGCCTCGCCGGAATTCATCGAGTTCTTTTCCAGATGACGCTTCGCGCGCAACACCTGGTTGAGCTCACGAATCACATGCACGGGTAATCGCACGGTGCGCGCCTGGTTCATGATCGCGCGCTCGATGCTCTGGCGGATCCACCACGTCGCGTAAGTCGAAAAACGGAAGCCGCGCGTCGGATCGAATTTTTCGATTGCGTGCATCAGGCCGAGATTGCCCTCTTCGATCAGATCGAGCAGCGGCACGCCGCGATTCAGATAACCCTTGGCAATGCTGACGACCAGCCGCAGATTACGCTCGATCATCACCTGCCGCGCTTCGAACTCGCCGGCCTTGGCAAGGCGCGAATATTTCTGCTCTTCCTCGACGGTGAGCAGCGGCTTCACGCTGATGCGATTCAGATAATGCTGGATCGTGTCGGCCGTGAGTTCGGCCTGCAGCAGTGCGCGGAAATCGTCGGCGTCGGGCGGCGCCTCGCCGGTGGTTTCGCGCGCGTCAGCGCTCTCGCTGTCGTCGAGACCGCTCTGGCGTTCGTCGAGATCGCGCTCCTCGACGGTCTCTTCTTCCACTTCCGAAGCGCCGCTTTCGTCCACTGCAGCGGACGTGGCTTCGCTGATCGTCTCAGACTCGGCTTGCGGCGGGCGGCGCTTCGATTTCGGCATGATCGTATCGCTTATTGCGGCGGCAAATACTTCAGTGGGTCGACTGGTTTACCCTGTCGGCGAACTTCGAAATGCAACATCACGCGGTCGGAATCGCTATTGCCCATCTCAGCGATCTTCTGCCCCTTCGTTACCGCGTCCCCCTCTTTTACCATCAAAGCGCGGTTGTGTGCATACGCGGTGAGATAAGTTGCATCATGCTTGATGATAATGAGATTGCCGTAGCCACGCAGCCCATTTCCGGCATAGACGACGCGACCATCCGCTGAAGCTTTGACCGGCTCGCCCACCGAGCCGCCGATATTGACGCCCTTGTTGGTCGAGTCGTTAAACGTGTTGAGCAGCGGACCACGCGCCGGCCATGCAAATGCTACGTTGCCCGTGGCGGCGCTGCCGGTGTCGGCGCTCGCCGCAGAGGGATTGGCTGGAGGCGCAGCGAGCGTACCGTTCGTCGCGCCGCCGTACAGCGGCGGCATCGCAGCGCCGACCGCGGCCGGCGCGTTGTTGTTCAGCGGTGCGCTTTGCACCGCGCCGGTGCTGCCGATCGGCGCGGTCGACACGCCCGGCGTCATGGCCGCGGTATTCGCGCCCGGCGGCACGACGCGCAGCAACTGGTCGACTTCGATCTGATTCGGGTTGGTCAGGTTGTTCCACGTCGAGATGTCGCGGTAATTCTGGCCGTTTTCGAGCGCAATGCGGTACAGCGTATCGCCCGGCTTCACGCGATAGTAGCCGGGCGGCGGCGGCCCGAGCGGCACGGCCGGTTGCGCCCCGCCCTGCGCCGTGGCGAGCGTGCCGGCGCCGGAGCGGTCGACGACGGGCGCCTGGTCGAGCCGGGATGCGCAGGCCGTCATCAACAGGGACAAGGCGAGCACGCACACGCTGCGCTGGGTTACGGTCATGGGGGTATTCGGGGTGGTTCTCTGCATCGCGCGCAACATACTCATCGGTGTCAAATCACTCCGGATTTTAAGGGTACAAAGAAAACGCGATCAAGCCGCGACTCGCGCCATTGCGCGGGCCCGAGGCGCTCGACCAGCGTCAGCACCTGGCTCTGTCCTTCCTGTGAGCCGACCGGCGCAACCAGACGTCCGCCGATCGCAAGCTGCTCGAGCAACGCCTGCGGCACGTCGAGTCCGGCAGCCGCGATCACGATTGCGTCGAACGGCGCCGCCGACGGCAAACCGAGCCGCCCGTCGCCGTAATGCAGCCGGATATTCGGAATGCGCAGCGGACGCAGATTCGTCTTAGCGCGCTCGGACAGCGGCTTGATACGTTCGATCGAATAAACCTCACGCGCGACCTGGCTCAGCACCGCCGCCTGATAGCCGCAACCGGTGCCGATCTCGAGCACGGTGTTCAGCGCGCGCCCGGCGGCCGCGAGCTCGATCATTCGCGCGACCACCGACGGCTTCGAGATGGTCTGGTGATGACCGATCGGCAGCGCGGCATCTTCGTACGCCTGGACCGCGAGACCCGGATCGACGAACATGTGGCGCGGCACCGCCGCCATCGCGTTCAGCACACGCTGATCGCTCACCCCATTGGCTCGAAGGCGTTCGACCATGCGTTCGCGAACCCGTTCCGAAGTCAGCGCCGGCGCGTTGTTCATCGCGCCGCTGCTTGCGCCAGCGAATGCGCCACTCATCGCGCCGGCCAGTGCGACGTTCGGCGCGCCTTTCGCGGTTTGCTGCGCTTGCGACTGAAGTGGTGATGGCGTCCCGCGCGCGCTATGGCCTCGCGCATGCGTCGAGGTTTTGCCCGGCTTGACCGACGACTTCGGCGCTTGCTTGACAGGCTGCCCCGCCAATGCACCAGCCAACGTGTTCGCCATTGTCTTCGCGACTGGCGCGGCCTGCGGCTTCGGCGGCATCGCACTGGGCGCGGCCGTTGCCGAGCTCAACGATGCGCTTTGCGTCTTCACCTGGGGAATCACCTGGGTTCGCATCGCCGGCGCAGGTTGCGCGGCAGTGGAGGTCCTCGCTTGCGCTCGTGCGCCCGCGCCGCCCTGCGTCGGTTTCGCCGACTGCTGCCGCGCATTCAACGCCGCGCTCGCCGCGAGCGCCGCCGCGCGCATCTCACCCGGACGTCCCTCGGGCCGGCGCGGTTCGCGGACCAGGTCCTCGAGACCCAGCGGAAAGCGCTTCGCGCGCTCGCCGGTCATGAAGTGCCGCTGCCGGCGCGCAGCCAGTCGCGCGCCGCGGGCAGCATTTGCGTATAGGTCAGATCGAGCTGCAGCGGCGTGATCGACACGGCGCCGTTGGCCACCGCGTGGAAGTCCGTGCCTTCGCTCGCGTCGCGCGCCTGGCCCGAGGGGCCGATCCAGTAGATCGGCTCGCCGCGTGGATTGGTTTGGCGGATCACCGGCTGTGACGGATGACGTTTGCCGAGACGCGTGATCTGCCAGCCGCTCAGCTCGTCGTACGGCAGGTTGGGAATATTGACGTTCAACAGCGGATGCCCGGGCAACGGTCGTTCGAGATAATGCGCGACGATTTCGGCGGCGACACGCGCCGCGTCTTCGAGATGGGCCCAGTCTTTGTCGACGAGCGAAAACGCGATGGCCGGCACGCCGAACATGACGCCTTCGGTGGCGGCCGCGACGGTGCCGGAATACAGTGTGTCGTCGCCCATGTTCTGGCCGTTGTTGATGCCCGATACGACGAGATCCGGCTTATGGTCGAGCATGCCGGTCAGCGCGATGTGCACCGAGTCGGTCGGCGTGCCGTTCACGTAGTAGAAACCGTTCGCCGAACGCAGGACCGACAGCGGCCGCCACAGCGTCAGGGAATTCGACGCGGCGCTACAGTTCTGTTCGGGTGCCATCACGGTGACGTCGGCGATCGGCTTCAGCGCTTCGTAAAGCGCGGCGAGGCCCGGCGCCAGATAACCGTCGTCGTTGCTGAGTAGGATTCGCATGCGCCGATTGTAACCGAGGAAAGATGGCACGCGAACGACATGGCCGGTGTGTCCGGGTGGCAGGCACGAGCGTCGTGCGAGCCGATGTTTTTCAGGCGCGCGAATGCTGGCGTCGAACGCAAGGGATGCTGCTTCGTATTGAACCCGACGCTGTGCAGGCGGGCTGAATCGGCAGTAAATCGCACGGTCGTGCGCTTTGCTTTACACTCGAAAACGTTGCGAACCCTGAACGATATGGAGACACGATGCGCGCAATTCGCTGCAAGCAGTACGGGCCGCCCGAGAGCCTGGTCGTCGACGACCTGCCGGATCTCGAACCGCCGCCTGGCCACGTCGTGATCGACGTGAAGGCCGCGGCCGTCAATTTTCCCGACGTGCTGATCATCGAGAACAAGTACCAGTTCAAGCCGCCGCTGCCGTTCACGCCGGGCTCGGAAGCCGCGGGCATCGTGCGCGCGGTGGGCGAAGGCGTCACGCAGTTCAGGCCGGGCTCGCGCGTCGCCGCGTTCACGGGCTCGGGCGGTTTCGCCGAGCAGGCGCTCGCGCCCGCCGCGGCCTGCGTGCCGCTCGACGACGACGTGGGGTTCGAACTCGCGGCCGCGTTCACGCTCGCGTACGGCACCTCGCATCACGCGGTGGTCGATCGCGGCGCGCTACAGCCTGGCGAGACGATGCTCGTGCTCGGTGCGGCCGGCGGCGTCGGGCTCGCAGCGGTCGAAATCGGCAAGGCGCTCGGCGCGCGCGTGATCGCGGCGGCATCTAGCGATGAAAAGCTCGCGACCTGCGTGAAGCACGGCGCGGACGCGACGATCAACTACCGCACCGAGGATTTGCGCGAGCGCATCAAGGCGCTCACCGACGGCAAAGGCCCGGACGTGATCTACGATCCGGTCGGCGGCATCTATGCGGAACCGGCGTTTCGCAGCATCGGCTGGAGGGGGCGTTATCTGGTGGTCGGCTTTGCGAACGGCGAGATCCCAAAGCTGCCGCTGAACCTGATGTTGCTCAAGGGCGCGAGCGTGGTCGGCGTGTTCTGGGGCGACTTCGCGAAGCGTGAGCCGCAGCGCAATCACGCCGCCTTCGAGCAGATGACCGGCTGGATTCGCGAAGGCAAGCTCAAGCCCTACGTGTCCGCCCGCTATTCGCTCGACGACACCGGCCGCGCGTTGCGCGACATGGCCGAGCGTCGCGTGATCGGCAAGGTGGTGATCACGCCTTGATGCAGCATCGCTCACAGCTTCTCGGTATCTCCCGCGCGCGGCTGCCACTTCATCAAGCGCCGCTCCGCCGTCCCGACGATCGCATCGAGAACCAGAGCGAATGCGGTCAACACCAGAATCCCCGCGAACACGGTGTTGATATCGAAGGTGCCTTCGGCTTGCAGGATCAGATAGCCGACACCGCGCGCCGAGCCGAGATACTCGCCCACCACCGAGCCGACGAACGCGAGCCCCACCGACGTATGCAGGCTCGAAAACACCCAGCTCATCGCGCTCGGCAGATAAACGAAGCGCAACAGCTGTTTGCGGTTCGCGCCGAGCATGCGCGCATTCGCGAGCACGAGGGGGCTCACTTCCTTCACGCCCTGATAGACGTTGAAGAACACGATGAAAAATACCAGCGTGACGCCGAGCGCGACCTTCGACCAGATGCCGAGGCCGAACCACACGCCGAAGATCGGCGCGAGAATCACGCGCGGCATCGAATTCGCGGCCTTCACGTACGGATCGAATAGCGCGCTCGCGGTCGGCGCTAGCGCGAGCCACAGGCCGACGCCGAGCCCGATCGCGGTGCCGAGCACGAACGCGAGCACGGTCTCGACCAGCGTGATCCACAGATGCAGATAGATCTCGCCTCCCGTGAACCATTCCCAGATCCGCTGCAGTACTTTCTGCGGCTCGCCGAAGAAAAACGCCGCCTTGTTCGGATCGTCGAAATAGAACGGCGGCAAAAGCGTCGGGCTCGTCAGCACGTACCACAGCACGAAGGACAGTACGAGCAGCAGCCACTGCCAGATCGCCAGATTCGCCCGGCTTGGGCGCAACGTCTTCCACATGACTTGGTTCGCCTTGGACGATTATTGAACACGCCTTCTCTTTCAATGCGCATGCAGGGATGCGCGGCACACTTAAACCGCGGTCAGTTGCTGCTGATATCCCTTGAGCACTTCATCGCGCAGCACACCCCAGATCTGCGCGTGCAATTCGACGAAGCGCGGATGCGAGCGGATTTCGGCGACATCGCGCGGCCGCGGCAGATCGATCCGGAACTCGCCGATTGGATGCGTGGCGGGACCGGCCGACAGCACCACCACGCGATCCGACATCGCGATCGCTTCGTCGAGATCGTGCGTGATGAACAGCACCGCCTTGCGCTTCGCGGCCCATAGATCGAGCAGTTCGTTTTCCATCAGCTGCCGCGTTTGAATATCCAGCGCGGAAAACGGCTCGTCCATCAGAATGATGTCGGGATCGAGTATCAGCGTTTGCGCCAGCGCGACACGCTTGCGCATGCCGCCAGACAGTTGATGCGGATAGCGGTCGCCGAAGCCGCCGAGACCGACGCGCTTTAACCATTCTTCGGCCTTCGCGCGCGCTTGCGAGGCCGGCACGCCGTGAAACGACAGGCCGGCCATCACGTTGTCGAGCGCCGAGCGCCACGGCATCAGCGCATCGGCCTGGAACATATAGCCCGCGCGGCGATTCAGCCCGCCGAGCTTTTCGCCGAACACGCTGACCGCGCCCGCCGACGGCTGCAGCAACCCCGCGCCGATGTTCAGTAGCGTGGACTTACCGCAGCCGGTCGGCCCGACTACCGACACGAACTCGCCCGGCTCGATACGCAGCGTCGTGTCCTTGACCGCCGTGTAGCGCTGCTCGCGACTATCGCGAGCGGCGAACGTGCAGGTGATGTTTTCGAGCGCCAGGGCAGCAACGGTCATCTTACGGCTCGCTTCGGGGAATCGGGTTTGCGGGGTCGCGGCGACGCTTGGCGGTGGCGTGAACGCGGCGAATCGCGCTGTCCACGTGCTGTTCGATATGCCTACGCGCGCGCCGCTTCGTTTACGCCTTGACGGTCGTCAGCGCCTTCTTCACGAAGTCGTTGGTCCACGTCTTCGACAGATCGATCTGCGCGTTCTGGATCATCGGATCGAACGCCTTCAGCGTCTTCAGCGACGTCGCGGGACCGTCGGCGGGCATCAGGCCGTCGGGCGACATCGCTTCGCGCACGTGCTGCCACGCATCGAGATAGAGCGCGCGGTCCCCGAGCAGATAGCTCTCCGGCACCGTGTTGATCAGTTCGCTGCCGCTCGCGTTCTGCAGCCACTTGAGCGCGCGCACCATCGCATTGGTCAGCGCCTGCGTGGTGTTCGGGTTCTTCGTGATGAACGACTGCGACGCGTACAGGCAGCCCGCCGGCATGTCGCCGCCGAACACGGTGTGCGTATCGGCGAGCGTGCGGGTATCCGACACGACGCGCACGTCGCCTGCGCGCTCGAGGCGCGTGACGACCGGATCGAGATTGGCGATCGCGTCGACCTGCCCGGACTGCAGCGCGGCGATCGCGCCGGCACCCGCGCCCACGCCGATGAACGCGACGTCCTTCGGGCTGAGCCCCGCTTTCGCGAGCACGAAGCTCGCCATGATCGACGTCGACGAACCCGGCGCAGTCACGCCGATCTTCCTGCCCTTCAGATCAGCGATCGACTTGTAGTTCGGCATCGTCTTCTTCGACACCGCGAGCACGATCTGCGGCGCGCGGCCCTGCAACACGAATTCGCGGAACATCTGCTTTTGCGCCTGCAACAGCAGCGTGTGTTCGAACGCGCCGGAGACCACGTCCGCGCTACCGCCGACTGCCGCCTTCAACGCTTGCGAGCCACCCGCGAAGTCGGAAATCTCGACTTCGAGCCCCTCGTCCTTGAAGTAGCTGCGGCGCTCGGCGATCGTCAGCGGCAGGTAGTAGAACAGGTTCTTGCCGCCCACCGCGATCGCCACCCTGGTGGTCTCGGGTTTGCCCTGCGCGAAAGCGAACGGCGTGGCCGCGAGCGAGGCGCCCGCGAGCGCCGCCCCGCCGGCAAGGAAAGTTCTGCGTTGCATGGTCCGTTGTCTCCAGATTTTTCGTCGTGCGGCTTTTGACCGCCCGTGTGCGCTTTACGCGCTTTTCTCTATGCGTTGCGCTGTGCGCATCAAACGATCTGTTGCACCCGCAACCTCGCGATGCCGTCAGCATCATAACCTAGCGATTGCAGGACTTCATCGGTATGTTCACCCAGTTCCGGCCCCAGCCAGCGGGTCTCGCCGGGCGTCGCCGACAGCTTCGGCGTGACCGCCGGCAGCGTGATTTCATTGCCGTCCTGCCACTTGAACCGCTGGATCATCTGCCGCGCGATGAACTGCGGATCGGTGAACATGTCGGCGACGCTGTAGATGCGGCCCACCGGTACATCGGCCGCGTTCACTACCGCGAGCGCTTCGTCGATCGTGCGCGAGGACAGCCACGCGGCGATCGCGGCGTCGATTTCCTGAGTGCGCGGCACGCGGCCATCGTTATGCGCGAGCGCCGGATCGTTCGCCAGATCGTCGCGTTCGATCGCGATCATCAGGCGCCTGAAGATCGGATCGCTGTTGCCGCCGATCACGATGCTGCCGTCGCGGCACGGATACGTGTTCGACGGCACGATGCCCGGCAGCGACGCGCCGGTACGTTCGCGCACCATGCCGTAGACGCCGTATTCGGGCACCACGCTTTCCATCATGTTGAAGACGGCCTCGTACAGCGCGACGTCGACGACCTGCCCCTTGCCGCCGTTCACCTGCTTGTGGTGCAACGCCATCAGCGCGCCGATCACACCGTGCAGCGCGGCGATCGAATCGCCGATCGAAATGCCGATACGCGGCGGCGGCAGCTCCGGGTAGCCGGTGATGTGGCGCAGACCGCCCATCGACTCGGCGATCGCGCCGAAGCCGGGCCGGTCGCGATACGGACCCGTCTGGCCGTAGCCCGACAGACGCACCATCACGAGGCCAGGGTTCTCGGCGGACAGCACGTCGTAGCCGAGCCCGAGCTTTTCGAGCAGCCCGGGCCGGAAATTCTCGACGACGATATCGGCCTCTTTCGCGAGGCGCCGCACGATCTCCTTGCCCTCTTCGGCTTTCAGATTGATCGTGACGGACTTCTTGTTGCGCGCCTGCACGGCCCACCACAGCGACGTACCGCCGACTTCCGGATACAGCTTGCGCCATTTGCGCAGCGGGTCGCCGCCTTTGGGGTCTTCTATCTTGATGACATCGGCACCGAATTCGCCGAGAAAACGCGCGGCGAACGGCCCGGCGATGAGCGTGCCGAGCTCCAGCACCTTGACACCGGCGAGCGGGCCGCGCGCGTCATGCGGTGCGGCGCTCGCGTCTGATTCGGGGGTGGCGCTCATGAGTCTCCTTTGTCGGCCAGAGATGGCGACGCGTGCCTGGACGGGTACTGCGGCCGCCAACGGTAGCCGCGTGGCTACATCGAACGACGGTCGAGCATCGCGCGAGCGATCGTGCCTGGGTCGACATATTCGAGTTCGCCGCCCACCGGCACCCCGCGCGCGAGGCGCGTGACGGCGAGCCCACGCGCCTTCAGCGTCTGCCCGAGGTAATGCGCGGTGGCTTCGCCTTCGTTGGTGAAATTGGTAGCCAGCACGACTTCCTTGACGACGCCATCCGACGCGCGCTTGACGAGCCGGTCGAAATGGATTTCCTTCGGGCCGATGCCGTCCAGCGGACTCAACCGCCCCATCAGCACGAAATAGAGGCCGCGATAGGTCATCGTCTGTTCGAGCATGATCTGGTCGGCCGGCGTCTCGACGACGCATAGCAGCGACGGATCGCGCTCTTCATCGAGGCAGACCTCGCAGATCTGCGCTTCGGTAAACGTATTGCACTTTTCGCAGTGACGCAGATGCTCGGTCGCGAACAGCAGCGAGCGGCCGAGCTTTTCGGCGCCTTCGCGATCGTGCTGCATCAGGTGATACGCCATGCGTTGCGCGGACTTCGGCCCGACACCGGGCAGCGCGCGCAGCGCTTCGACGAGCGCCGACAAGGCGGAAGGTTGTTTCATGCGGATCGGCGTCGACGTGAGTGGTGCTCGGGTGGGCGAATTGGGATGAGGGGGTGGTGCTCGAATCGGCCCGCGCTTGCGCGCCGTGACGGCGGCGCTTTCACGCGCGGCTGTACTGTCGGTGATTGCAGCCTGCGCGCGGCGCGCGGCCAGCGAGCGCTTGCGCTCGCACCGCGGCGATCACCGCCGCGGCGCTCGCCCGCTTCAGCCCGCTTCAACAGCGGCGGCTTAGAACGGCAGCTTGAAGCCCGGCGGCAGCGGCAGGCCGGCGGTCATGCCGCCCATCTTTTCCTGCGCGGTCGCCTCGGCCTTGCGCACGGCGTCATTGAACGCGGCGGCGACGAGATCTTCCAGCATGTCCTTGTCGTCGGCGAGCAGGCTCGGGTCGATCGACACGCGACGCACGTCGTTCTTGCAGGTCATCGTCACCTTGACGAGACCGGCACCCGACTGCCCCTCTACCTCGATCAGCGCGAGTTGCTCCTGCATCTTCTTCATGTTTTCCTGCATCTGCTGGGCTTGCTTCATCAGCCCGGCGAGTTGGCCTTTCATCATGGACGTGCTCCTTCTAGATAGTGTGGAATCTGGTTTTCCGGCGCCGCGCTGCGGCGCCGCCGCGAACGATGGATCAGTGGGCCGGCGACGCGCCGTTCGGCGCGGCGTCCGGGATAATCGGGCGGATCGAGCCCGGCACGATGCTCGCGCCGAACTCGCGAATCAGCGACTGCACGAACGGATCGGCGCTAATCTCGCGCTCCGCTTCCTGCTGGCGCTGCGCGCGCAGCTTCGCGTCGTGCGCGGCGGCGGTACGGCGCGCCGGGCCGACGTCGACCTGCACGTCGACGTTCCGGCCGAGCCGCTCGACGAGCGCTGACTTCAGTTTAGCGACCTGCGACGCTTCCGCGTATTGCGGCACCGGCACGTTCAGCTTCAGCGTGCTGCCCTCGAGCGCCATCAGTTCGCTGTTGAACGCAAGCTGGTACGAGATGCCCTTCAGCGGCAGATCGACGGCGAGCGCGGGCCAGTCGCCGGTGAAACCAAGCGGATCGAGCGGCACGGCTGGCGGCAGCGGCCGCGTATCGACGATCGGCGCGGGCGCGGCGCCCTGCGCGGCCGGGCCGTCCATACGGACGTCGTCGGGGCCGCGGTCGAACACCGGCACGAAGTCGTCGTCGGGCGGAATGAAGTAGGCATCGTCCGCGGCCGATAGCGGCACGTAGTCGTCGGGCGGCATGTCGTCCCAAGGTGGGCTCGACGGGCTGTTCTGTTGCGCATTGCTGCTGGCGCCGCTGTTTGCATTGGCGGTAGGCGCGGCGGGGTCGTGCGACGCGCGGCGTGGCGCGGTAGGCACCGGTACCGGCACGATCACGCGCGGCCCAACGGGTTTCGGTGCGGCCGGCTTCGGCGCGGCCGGCTTCGGCGTGGCGGGCGCGGCAGGCTTCGCGGCCGCGCCGGTATTTGCGCGGCCACGGTCGGACGATACCTTCATGCCCGCGTTGCGCAACACGTCGAGCGCGGCGCTGGCCCCGGCCGCGCGGCGCGGAGCGGGATCGGCTGCGGCCGGCTCCGCCGCCGCTGAAGCGGGCGTCGCCAATTCCTGCCGCGGCTCCAGCTCTGACGACGAGACGTCCTCCGCGCGCGCGAGTGCGGCAGTTGCAAGCGCGCTCGGTGCGGACGCAGGTTCGGTGTCGGAGACTTCGTTCGAGACCGGCGTGGTCGAACCGCCGATCGTGGCGCCGTCGTTCTCGGGCGCGTCTTCCCACGGCGCCAACGGGCGTGCCGTGGCGGCGGGCGACACGACTTTCGTGCGCGCGGCTTCGGCATCGAGCGATGGCGGCGCTACTTTATCTTGCGCGGCGTGGGCTACGGACTTCGCGATCGGCTTTGCAGCCTGCGCGGTGGTTGTCAGCGCATCGCCATGGTCGTCACCGGCAACGCCAGCCTGCGGTCCACCAGCCGGTGCCGCGGCGGCCATGGGCGTTGCAGACGACGGCGACGGCGCGCGCAGTGCCGCAACCGTCGGTGCACCGGAGCGCTTTGCACCGGCGCTGGCCGCGCCGGTCTGCGTGCCGGCGGCTCCCGCCGCTCCACCACCGCCGCCCGTCGGCGCCGGCTCGAACGCGAGCATGCGCAGCAGCGTCATCGTGAAGCCCGCGTATTCGTCGGGTGCGAGGCCGAGTTCGCTTCGGCCGATCGTCGCGATCTGATAGAACAGCTGCACCTGCTCGGCGCTCAACGCGTCGGCGAAGCGGCGCAGATCGGCGGCCTCCGGCCATTCCTCGAGCACCGACGAAGGCGCGATCTGCGCCCACGCGATCCGGTGCAGCAGGCTCGCCAGATCCTGCAGCGCCGTCGAGAACGACAGGCTGCGCAACGCCATCTCGTCGGCGACAGACAACACCGCCACGCCGTCGCCTTGCGCGAGCGCGTCGAGCAATCGGATCAGATAGCTTTGGTCGAGTGCGCCGAGCATGCCGCGCACCGCGTCTTCGCTGACCTGATTCGCCGAATAGGCGATCGCCTGATCGGTCAGCGACAGCGCGTCGCGCATCGAACCGTCGGCCGCGCGCGCGAGCAGGCGCAGCGCCTGCGCCTCGTGCGGCACGCCCTCTTCGTCGAGAATGCGTTCGAGATGCGACACGATATGGCCGGCCGGCATCTGCTTCAGATTGAACTGCAGACAGCGCGACAACACGGTGACCGGAATCTTCTGCGGGTCGGTCGTCGCGAGGATGAACTTGACGTGCGGCGGCGGCTCTTCGAGCGTCTTCAGCATCGCGTTGAACGCGTGGTTCGTCAGCATATGCACTTCGTCGATCATGTAGACCTTGAAGCGTGCATCGACGGGCGCGTACACCGCGCGCTCGAGCAGCGCGGCCATTTCATCGACTCCGCGATTACTCGCCGCGTCCATCTCGACGTAATCGACAAAGCGCCCTTCGTCGATCTCGCGGCACGCACGGCACACACCGCACGGCGTCGACGTCACACCGGTCTCGCAATTGAGCGCCTTCGCGAAGATGCGCGACAGCGTGGTCTTGCCAACACCGCGCGTACCTGTAAACAAATAGGCGTGGTGCAGACGGCCGCCGTCGAGCGCATGGGTGAGCGCGCGCACCACGTGCTCTTGTCCGACGAGCGAAGCGAAATCCTTCGGCCGCCATTTGCGTGCGAGAACTTGATAGGTCATCCGGAAATTGTATCAGTAACAATGGCGCGCAAAACCATTCGGGAAGACGTGCGAAAGCACGACGCGGCGGGGACGACGCTCGATCCGAACATGGCGCACGATCAATGCGGAAGCTGGGAATGACTGAAGAGAACTGCGGGGAATCCGTGAAAACGGCCGCGAAGAAAACAGCAAAGGAGGGTGACGAGCCTGACCCTCGGCACTGGTGGAAAACGGCTGTGGCTGCTTCGTTCCCGACCTGACCAGGTTGACCATCCCTCCATGCGAGGAGGCCCGTCACGAAAGATTCTATCATTGCCGCGCGCATTGTGCGACTGTTGTGCCGAGCAAAACGAACGACGCGCCGGTTCGAACGGCTCCTCGCCTTTTATGCGCGCATCATGCGCGCCGGCAACGCCCGCCACATAGTGCACTTGAGTTCACCGCGCCCGCTACCATCTAGATTGCAACGCGGTATCCGGCAACCGTCGAAACCCGCTGACGCTGTTGGGGCGGCCCATTAGCCCCACTGCCCTAACGAGTACTATCGCCATCGGCAACGCATAGCGAATTAAGCTACACTGCCAGTTGGAAGACCCGCAAACTTGGATCTTTCCGCGTATTCGTGAAAACCCGGCGCTTTTTTCAGACGGTTTTTCTGATTTTCACTAGCAAGCGCGGCAAGGCTCTGGATGCGGCAAGGCGAACTGAAATTTTCCCGGTTTTTGACGTATCGTGGCGAGCAATTCAGGCGGGCCTCGAACCGATAGAGGTATTCATAAATGAGCGAACAAATCAAGCATATTAGCGACGCATCGTTCGAACAGGACGTCGTGAAATCCGATAAACCCGTGCTGCTCGATTTCTGGGCCGAATGGTGCGGTCCGTGCAAGATGATCGCGCCGATCCTCGACGAAGTCGCCAAGGATTACGCGGATCGCCTGCAAGTGGCGAAGATCAATGTCGACGAGCATCAGTCCACGCCGGTCAAATTCGGCGTGCGCGGCATCCCCACGCTGATCCTGTTCAAGAACGGCGCCGTCGCCGCTCAGAAGGTCGGTGCTCTGTCGAAGTCGCAACTCACCGCGTTCCTCGACGGCAACCTGTAAAGCAGTAGCACGCCGCGGCGCTCCAAGCGTGTTGTCAGGCGGCAACACGCTTTGCAACAAAGATGCCACGCCGCCGCACTGCCTTAAATTGGCGTGTGCTATGCTAGAATCCACAAAACGTCGAAAAGACGTGTAAGTCTTTGAGCGCTCCGCTCACCCTCCTCCCAGATTACATTTCGTCGCACCTTCTCCTGCGGGTTCTCCGTATGCATTTATCCGAGCTTAAGACTCAGCACGTCTCCCAATTGATCGAGATGGCCAATGGCCTCGAGATCGAAAGCGCGAACCGCCTGCGCAAGCAGGAATTGATGTTCGCCATTCTAAAAAAACGAGCCAAAGCGGGCGACACGATCTTCGGCGACGGCACCCTCGAAGTGTTGCCAGACGGCTTCGGCTTCCTGCGTTCGCCGGAAACCTCCTACCTCGCCAGCACGGATGACATCTACATTAGCCCGTCGCAAATCCGCCGCTTCAACCTGCATACCGGCGACACGATCGAAGGCGAAGTGCGTACGCCGAAAGACGGCGAGCGCTATTTCGCGCTGGTGAAGGTGGACAAGGTCAACGGCCAGCCGCCGGAGGCCTCGAAGCACAAGATCATGTTCGAAAACCTGACGCCGCTGCACCCGAACAAGGTGCTGCTGCTCGAACGTGAAATGCGCGGCGAAGAGAACGTGACGGGCCGCATCATCGACATGATCGCGCCGATCGGCAAGGGCCAGCGCGGCCTGCTCGTCGCGTCGCCGAAGTCGGGCAAGACCGTGATGCTTCAGCACATCGCGCACGCGATCAAGCAGAACCATCCCGACGTCGTGCTGTTCGTGCTGCTGATCGACGAGCGTCCGGAAGAAGTGACGGAAATGCAGCGTTCGGTGGCCGGCGAAGTGATCGCCTCCACGTTCGACGAACCCGCCGCGCGTCACGTGCAAGTCGCCGAAATGGTCATCGAGAAGGCCAAGCGCCTCGTCGAAATGAAGAACGACGTGGTGATTCTGCTCGACTCGATCACGCGTCTCGCGCGCGCCTACAACACCGTCGTGCCGGCCTCGGGCAAGGTGCTCACGGGCGGTGTCGACGCAAACGCGCTGCAGCGCCCGAAGCGCTTCTTCGGCGCGGCGCGCAACATCGAGGAAGGCGGATCGCTGACCATCATCGGCACGGCGCTGATCGAAACCGGCAGCCGCATGGACGACGTGATCTACGAAGAGTTCAAGGGCACCGGCAACATGGAAGTGCACCTCGAGCGCCGTCTCGCCGAGAAACGCGTCTATCCGTCGATCAACCTGAACAAGTCGGGCACGCGCCGTGAAGAACTGCTGATCAAGCCCGAAGTGCTGCAGAAGATCTGGGTGTTGCGCAAGTTCATTCACGACATGGACGAAGTCGAGTCGATGGAATTCCTGCTCGACAAGATCCGCCAGACGAAGAGCAATTCCGAGTTCTTCGACATGATGCGTCGTGGTGGTGGCAGCTAACGCGCGACGTTCTTGCTGGCCGCATTAGCCGGCTACTGCACCGCATGAAAAACCGCTCGCACATTGCGAGCGGTTTTTTTTCGTCCATCGTCCGCCCAGGCGATGCGCCGCCTCAACATGTACGTGAACGTACAGGTTTCAGTACAATGCCGACAATCCGTGTCGGCCGTCACCGTCATGTCGAAGGACTCCCCCGCGCTATTGACCGTGCGCGACGCCGCCGAACGTCTCGGCGTCACGCCGCGCACGCTGGAGTACTACGAGGAACGCGGCTTGGTGTCGCCGACCCGCAGCGAAGGTCGCTATCGTCTATACGACGAGGAAGACCTGACGCGCTTCGCGCGCATTCTGCGCTTGCGCTCGCTCGGTTTCTCGCTGGAAAGCATCACCGAAATGCTGAAGCGGCCGCTCGAACCGGTTGAGGGCGGTCATCGTTTTTCGAACGAATCGCTGCAGCAGATTCGCGACGCGATCGCCCAGCAGCTGGAATCGCTCGACGCCCGCATCGAAGCGGTGCGCCGCGAACTGAAGGAAGCACAGGCACTGCGCGCCGAACTGGTCCCCGACCTCGACTATCTGGAACGACGCCTCGCCGGCGAAAACGCCGACCAATTGCTCGAACAGTGTCGTCACGCGCGCGCCCAGGCGGCCGGCGCGGGTGGAAAAGCCGCACTTGCGCGCCGCAAACGCACAGGCAAATCCCCCACCGGCACATCGGCCAGATCGTCATGAACCCCGCCTCGTCCCGCGCCGCGCATCTTCGCGATCGAGGAGTTCACGCACGGCTACCGGCTGAAAAACATCATGCGGGAATTGACGATCTCCTTCGCGACCGCCTCGACGATCATTATCGAGCAGCGTCGGCTCGCACTGCTTCGAAGTCGCCTCGCGGAGTCCGTGAATCCGTACAATCCGGTCTACCGGAACGCGCTCGCGACGCTGACCCGCGGCTTCGCCGCCGGTCATGCGGCGAGCGAGGCGCACGCGCTCGCGATCGCGTCGATCAGCCGTGCGGTAGCGCAGCAGGTCAGTTTCCTGGCGTCGCTCGACGGCTTCTATTTTCTGATCGGCGTCGCGATATGCGGCGGCCTGTTCGCCGCGTGGCAAACGCAGATCGACTGAAGGTGGGCTCAAGCATGCTGTCGAAACTCACGAACTGGCTGGGCTCGCGCCGCCGCGAGCGCGCGCTGCGCGACTACGCGATCGACGATGCCTTGTGGCAGGCGACGCTTGCCGGGCTGCCATTTCTCACCCATCTGGAAGCCCCCGATCTCGCGCGGCTGCGCGAGCTGGCGAGTCTGTTCATCGCGCAGAAGGCGTTCTCGACAGCGCACCAGCTCGAGTTGACCGACGCGATGACAGTCGGCATCGCCGCGCAGGCGTGCCTGCCGGTGCTGAATCTGAGCCTCGATCTGTATCGCGGCTGGGTCGGCGTGATCGTTTATCCGGGCGAGTTCGTGATTCGCAAGACCGTCGAGGACGAAGACGGCGTGGTGCACGAGATCGAACACGACGCAAGCGGCGAAGCGTGGGAAGGCGGGCCGGTGGTGCTGTCGTGGGAAGACGCGCAGTTGACCGCCGGCGACGACGCATACAACGTCGTGATTCACGAGTTCGCGCACAAGATCGACATGCTGAACGGCGAAGCGGATGGTCATCCGCCGCTGATGCGCCGCTGGCACGCGCCGCTCGATGCGCAGGCATGGGCCGACGTGTTCGACCATGCATACGACCACTTCTGCGCGAAAGTCGACGCGGTGCCCGAGCGACGCTGGGCGCGTTTCGAGCGCGAATCGCTGATCGATCCATATGCCGCGGACCATCCGTCGGAATTTTTTGCCGTGTGCAGCGAGGCGCTGTTCGTGAAACCGCGGGCCTTCGAGGCGGAATATCCGGAACTGTACCGGCTGCTCGCGCGCTACTACCGGCAAGATCCGGCGCGCGTGGGATTGACGTTCGCGCCGGTTTGAAACGCCGCGAACGGGCGCTGCTTGCGCCTCAATAGAATCCGCTGGCAGAAAAATCGCCAAGCGACTGATTCTCTGGCATAATTGCCGCTTTTCGACCGTAGGCAAGTGGCTCGCGCCTGAAGGCAGTCCAATTCAAGGCTGCACGCGGGTTGGCTACCGCCAGATTAAAGGAAAGACCATGAAAGAAGGCATTCACCCGGATTACCGCGAAGTCCTGTTCATCGACATGTCGAACGACTTCCGGTTCGTGACGCGCTCTACCATCCAGACGCGTGAAACTGCGGAATTCAACGGCAAGACCTACCCGCTCGCGAAGATCGAAGTGTCGTCTGAATCGCACCCGTTCTATACCGGCCAGCAAAAGATCATGGACACTGCCGGCCGCGTCGAGAAGTTCAACAAGAAGTTCGGCACGCGCGCTTCGGGCAAGGCAGTGAAGTAAGACCGCAAGAGTGCCGGCTTCCGGCCGGCAACGGAGCAAACAGAAAGGGCAGCGCGAGCTGCCCTTTTTGTCGCCTGTGCCTGTGCAGCCGCTGGGTCGCACGCCGAGCGACGCCTTGACCCGCAACCGGCAATCCGCGCTTTCGCGACACCGTGTTACAGCTTGTCCATTGACGTTGCCGCGCGTTACCGGCCGTGACGTGTATCGCACTGCACGACTACAATGCCGGATGCTCGAAACTGGCCCTGCCGCCCTGACTCATCGGGCCGCCGCGGCTGCATCGCTTATCCAGATTCCACACACCGCATGAGACCTGTCGTTCGCCTCACCGCCTCTGCGACCAGTGCGTTGCCGCGCTGGCTGCTTCTGGCCATCTGTATCGTCTACGCCTCGTTCGGCCTGTTCGGCCGCGATCCGTGGAAGAACGAGGATGCAGCCGGCTTCGGTGTCATGTGGTCGATGGCGAACGGCGGCGCGCACGACTGGCTGCTGCCGAATCTGGTCGGCAAATATCTGACCGAGGACGGCCCGCTGGGCTACTGGCTCGGCGCGAGCGCGATCCGCGTCCTCGCGCCTTGGGTCGACGCGAGCAACGCGTCGCGCGTGTTCACGGGCCTGCTGTTCTGCGCGGGCTGCGCGTTCGTCTGGTACGCGGCGTATCTGCTCGGCCGGCGTGCCGAAGTGCAGCCGTTCAAATATGCATTCGGCGGCGAGCCGGAACCGCGCGACTATGGCCGCACGCTTGCCGATGGCGCGCTGCTGATCCTGCTCGCGTGCTTCGGCCTCGCCGAGCGTGGCCACGAAACCACGCCGCAGCTCGTGCAGTTCGTCTGCATCGCGATGCTCGTGTACGGCCTCGTGCGCATGATCGACAAGCCGATCCAGGGCGCGCTGATCTGGGGTCTCGCGATCGGCCTCGTCACACTCGCGAGCAGTCCGGTGCTGGTCGGCGCGCTACTGCTCGGCACGCTCGCGATGACGCTGATCGTGCGCGAAACGCGTTCGCGCTGGCTGCTGCTCGCGGGTCTGCCGGTCGCGCTGGTGCTCGCGGTGTCGTGGCCGATCATCGCGCTCGCCGCCTTCCCCGACGACGCCGTCTGGTATCTGAACCAGTGGCTGCACGTCAGCCTGAACTCGTTCATGGGCCCACCCGGCTCGGTCGCCGCGTATGCGCTGAAAAACTTGCCGCTCTTCACCTGGCCCGCCTGGCCGCTCGCGCTGTGGTCGTGGTTCAGCTGGAAGGGACTGCGGCGCGCGCCGCACGTGGCGATTCCACTGTCGGTGATCGGGCCGCTGTTCGTGCTCGTCGTGCTGCAAAGCCATCAGTCGAACCGACTCTACATGCTGCTGCTGCCGCCGCTCGCGGTGCTCGCCACTTTTGCGCTGCCGACGCTCAAGCGCGGCGCGATCAACGCGATCGACTGGTTCGCGCTGCTGAGCTTTACGATCCTCGGCAGCTTCGTGTGGCTCGTGTATGTGGCGGGTCTGACCGGCTTTCCGCATCCGCTCGCGCGCAACCTCGCGCGGCTCGCGCCCGGCTTCGTGCCTCAGTTCAAGATTTTGTCGTTCGTGTGCGCGGTCGCGGTGACCGTGTGCTGGTTCCTGCTGGTGCGCTGGCGCCTCGCGCGTCATCCGAAGGTGTTGTGGCGCAGCGTCGTGCTGTCGAGCGCCGGTACGACGCTGATGTGGGTGCTGCTAATGACGCTGTGGCTGCCGGTCGTCAACTACAGCCGGACCTATCGCGACGTCGCGCAGCAGATCGCCAATCACTTGCCCGATGACTACACATGCATTGCGCCGGTGCGCCTCGGCAATGCGCAGATCGCGACGTTCGCGTATTTCGGCGACATGCACTTCTCGTTCGACCAGGACTGCGACGTGATCTTGCGTCAGGACTCGCAAGACTACGGCGACCCGAGCGCGATGCCCGACTACATCTGGAAGCTCGTATGGGAAGGCCGCCGCGCCGCCGACCGCGACGAGCGCTTCCGCCTGTACGTGCGCATCGACCGTCCCAAGCCGCCGCCCGGCAAGCGTCGCAACTGGCACAAGAAGCTCGACTGACCATGTTCGCCGACGTACGGAAAATCGCCGCGCTCGCGTGGCCCGTATTGATCGGTCAGCTGGCCATCATTGCGTTTGGCGTGATCGACACGGCGATGGTCGGGCGCTACTCGGCCGTCGATCTGGCCGCGCTCGGCCTCGGCTCGTCGATCTACATCTCGGTCTATATCGGCCTGACCGGCATCCTGACCGCGCTGCAACCGATCGCAGCGCAACTGTACGGCGCGCGCCGTTATGGCGAGATCGGCGAAGAGGTGCGCCAGTCATGGTGGCTCGCCGCCGCGCTGACCGTAATCGGCTTTCTGATCCTGTTCTTCCCCGGGTCGCTGCTGGCGTTGTCGCGCGTGCCCGACGCGCTGCACGAGCGCACGCTCGCGTACCTACGGATTCTCGCGTTCGGGCTGCCGGCCGGCCTCGCCTTCCGGGTCTACGGCTCCGTTGCCAATGCGCTCGGCAGGCCGCGGCTCGTGATGTTCCTGCAGATCGCCGCGCTGCTGCTGAAAATTCCGCTCAATACCTGGTTCATTTTCGGCGGCTTCGGTGTGCCGGCCCTCGGTGGTCCGGGCTGCGCGCTCGCGAGCACGCTGCTCAACTGGGCGCTCGCGGCGCTCGGCATGCTGCTGCTCGCGCGCGTCGACGATTTCAGGGCGCTCGGCATCTTCACGCATTTCTGCTGGCCGGTCTGGAAGCGCCAGGCCGCGCTGCTGCGGCTCGGTATTCCGATGGGGCTGTCGTATCTGATCGAGGTCACGTCGTACACGTTCATGGCGCTCTTCATCGCCCGCTTCGGCACGACGACGCTCGCCGGGCATCAGATCGCCGGCAACGTCGGCGCGGTGTTGTATATGACGCCGCTGTCGATCGGCATCGCGTCGTCGACGCTGGTTGCGCAGGCGCTCGGCGCGCATCGGCCGCAGGCGGCGCGCACGCTGTCGCGTCACGGCATCGCGATGGCGGTCGCGATCGCGTGCTGCTATGGCGCGCTCGTGCTCGTGCTGCGGCCGTACATCGTCGGCGGCTACACGACGAACGCGCAGGTCGCGGCAAAGGCGTTGCCGCTGGTGCTGATCGTCGCTTGCTATCACCTGTTCGACGCGTTGCAGATCTCGACCGCGTTCGTGCTGCGCGCCTACAAGGTCGCGGTCGTGCCGACCGTCATCTATGCGGTGGCGCTGTGGGGCGTCGGGCTCGGCGGCGGGTATGCGCTCGGCTTCGATACGACCGGTCTTACTCCGCCCTGGCTGACCGGCGCGCGCGGCTTCTGGGTCGCCAATACCGCCAGTCTCGCGATTGCCGGGATCGGGCTGCTCGTGTACTGGCGAGTCGTGAGCCAGCAGTTTCTGCGTGCGGACGCGGTTGCGCGGGCGAATTCGGCGGTTTGAAGAGAGTGGGCCGTGCCTCGATCAGACGGTGCCCATTGCCGTCGATTTGCGCGTGCAAGGGTTATCGCGGAAGATTTATCGCGACCGATATCGATCGATAAATTCACCTGCATTGCATCCCGAAAAAGTTTTAAATATTGTGCGGCTTGATTTACTTGTCATCAATCGATCGGTATAAATCGTCCGCGGTCTCAAATCGGGCCGGCGATTTGTCCTATGCTTAAACGCAGCGCCCGCTGACAGGATGCGTCGTCCGTTCCCGGCTAACTTTTTTGCCCCCTCGATGGAGTGCTTGCCATGCTGAAAAAGCTTTTGATGCTTTGCGTCGCTGTGGCTTTATCGCTGTCCGCGGGATTTGCCGCGGCCGTGGAAGTGAATACCGCCGATCAGGCCGCGCTCGAATCGGTCAAGGGCATCGGCCCCGTGCATGCGAAAGCGATCGTCGACGAACGCGCCAAAAACGGCCCGTTCAAGAACGCCGACGATCTCGCCGCGCGCGTGAAGGGCATCGGCCAGAAATCGGTCCAAAACCTCGAAGCGGCCGGACTGACGATCAACGGCTCGTCGGCGCCGCCGACCGGTGCGAAGACGTCGAGCAAGTCGGCCGGCGCGGCAACCACCGCCGCCGCGCCCGCTACCACGACGGCAGTGCCCGCGCCGGCTGCGACGACCGCGCCCTCCTCGGCCGCGAATCCGTCGAAGCCGAAGAAGAAGGGCAAAGCCGCGGCGTCCGATGCGGCAGCCGCTTCGGCTCCGGCCGCCGCGGCAGCCAGCGCACCGGCCGACGCGTCCGGCACCAAGGCTTCGAAGAAAAAAGCGAACAAGAGCAAGGCGGCATCCGCCGCGGCTGCGTCCGGCGCATGATGCCGACGGGGCTGCCGCCCTTGCGTTTCACCGCGCCGCGCAACCGCGCGGCGTCGTCACCCGCCCGGCCGTCATGCGCGCGCCGGCATTCAAGAGAGACCGTCATGAGCCTACTCGATTCCATCGGTTCCCTGCTTGGCAAATCGCCAGAAGGCGGCGGCCAGCAAGCGCTGATCGCCGCCGCGCTCGAATTCGTCAACAACCAGCCGGGCGGCCTGAACGGCCTGATCCAGCGCTTCCAGGAAAAGGGCCTCGGCGACGTCGTGTCGTCGTGGGTCGGCAATGGCGAAAACCAGCCGATCGCGCCCGAAGCGCTGCACGGCGTGCTCGGCTCGCAAGCCGTGACCGATCTCGCCGCGAAGGCCGGGGTCCAGCCGGACCAGGTGACGGGTCTGCTGTCGCAGATCCTGCCGCACGTCGTCAACGCGGCCACGCCGGAAGGCGAAGTGCCGGCCGAGGGCAAGCTGAACGCGACCACGGTGCTCGGCGCGCTCGGCGGCCTGTCGGCGCTGCTCGGCAACAAGGGCAACGCTTAAGCACCCTGCGCGCGATGCGCTGGCGGCGGCTTGGGCCGCCGCTCGACGCGGACGCCCGGTTCAAAATCGGCGGCCAAAAGAAAACCGGCAACAAAGTGAGCTTCGTTGCCGGTTTTTTAACGTCGGCGGGAACGGCCCGACTGCCGCCGCCGCGCCGTCGCGTCACCAAGCCATCGCGCTCAGTGCACGACGCGCTCGAACTGCAGTTCGCCGTCGTCCACTTCGACCGGAATCACATCCTTCGGACCGAACTTGCCGGCGAGAATCAGCTTCGCGATCGGGTTCTCGATCTCCTGCTGTATCGCGCGCTTCAGCGGCCGCGCACCGAACAGTGGGTCGTAGCCGACCTTACCGATGTGCTCGAGCGCCGCGTCCGACACCACCAGCTGCATGTCGAGCTTCGCGAGCCGCTCGTGCAGACGCTGCAACTGGATCCGCGCGATCGACTGGATGTTCGAGCGATCGAGCGCATGGAACACGACGACGTCGTCGATCCGGTTCAGGAACTCGGGCCTGAAGTGCAGCTTCACCTCTTCCCACACCGCGTCCTTGATGGCTTCCTGCGACTCGCCGACCATCGCCTGGATCACCTGCGAACCGAGGTTCGAGGTCATCACGATCACCGTGTTCTTGAAGTCGACGGTGCGGCCCTGGCCATCGGTCATGCGGCCGTCGTCGAGCACCTGCAGCAGCACGTTGAACACGTCCGGATGCGCCTTCTCGATTTCGTCGAGCAGGATCACGCTATACGGCTTGCGACGCACGGCCTCGGTCAGATAACCGCCCTCCTCGTAGCCGACGTATCCCGGCGGCGCGCCGATCAGACGCGCGACGCTGTGCTTCTCCATGAACTCGCTCATGTCGATACGAATGAGGTGCTCTTCCGAATCGAACAGAAACGACGCCAACGCCTTGCACAGCTCGGTCTTGCCGACGCCGGTCGGTCCCAGGAACAGGAACGAGCCGTACGGACGATTCGGGTCCGACAGACCCGCGCGCGAGCGGCGAATCGCATCGGCGACCGCGCTGATCGCCTCGTCCTGACCGACCACGCGCTCATGCAGCTTCGATTCGATCTGCAGCAGCTTTTCGCGCTCGCCCTGCATCATGCGCGACACCGGAATCCCGGTGGCCCGCGACACGACCTCGGCGATCTCTTCCGCGCCGACCTGCGTGCGCAACAGACGCGGACGCTTGGGACTGTTCTGCTCCTCGGCTTCGGCGCGCGTGACCTCCTTTAGCTGCGCTTCGAGACCCGGCAGCTTGCCGTACTGTAGTTCGGCCACCTTCTCGAGCTTGCCTTCGCGCTGCAGGCGCGTGATTTCCGCGCGCGTCTTCTCGATCTCTTCCTTCAGTTGGGCGCTGCCCTGCACCGCCGCTTTTTCCGCGGTCCAGATTTCATCGAGGTCCGAATATTCGCGGTTGAGCCGCTCGATTTCCTCTTCGATCAGCTGCAGACGCTTTTGCGACGCTTCGTCCTTCTCCTTCTTCACCGCTTCGCGTTCGATCTTCAGCTGGATCAGACGACGGTCGAGCCGATCCATCTCCTCCGGTTTCGAGTCGATTTCCATCTTGATCTTCGACGCGGCTTCGTCGATCAGATCGATCGCCTTGTCCGGCAGGAAGCGGTCCGTGAGCTCGTGATGTAACGATGCGACAGCTCGGCGGCCGCGACGATCGCCGGGTCGGTGATGTCGACGCCGTGATGCAGCTCATAGCGCTCCTGCAGACCGCGCAGGATCGCGATGGTCGCCTCGACCGACGGTTCGTCCACCAGCACCTTCTGGAAGCGGCGCTCGAGCGCGGCATCCTTCTCAATGTACTTGCGGTATTCGTCGAGCGTGGTCGCGCCGACGCAATGCAGCTCGCCGCGCGACAGCGCCGGCTTCAGCATGTTGCCCGCGTCCATCGCGCCTTCGGCCTTGCCGGCGCCGACCATGGTGTGGATTTCGTCGATGAAGACGATGGTTTGCCCTTCGTCCTTCGCGATGTCGTTGAGCACGGCCTTCAGGCGCTCCTCGAACTCGCCGCGATATTTGGCGCCCGCCAGCAGCGCGGCCATGTCGAGCGACAGCACGCGCTTGTTCTTCAGCGTTTCCGGCACTTCACCGTTGACGATGCGCTGCGCGAGGCCTTCGACGATCGCGGTCTTGCCGACGCCCGGCTCGCCGATCAGCACCGGGTTGTTCTTGGTGCGGCGTTGCAGGATCTGAATGGAACGGCGGATTTCGTCGTCGCGTCCGATCACGGGATCGAGCTTGCCGGCGCGGGCGCGCTCGGTCAGGTCGATTGTGTATTTCTTCAGCGCCTCGCGCTGGCTTTCGGCGTCCTGGCTATGCACCTGCGAGCCGCCGCGCACCGCGGCGATCGCGGTTTCGAGCGACTTGCGCGACAACCCGTGCTCGCGCGCGAGACGGCCGGCCTCGCTTTTGTCGTCGGCGACCGCGAGCAGGAACATTTCGCTCGCGATGAACGTGTCGTTGAGCTTCTGCGCTTCCTTGTCGGCCTGGTTCAACAGACCGGTCAGTTCGCGGCCGATCTGCACGTTGCCGTCGGTGCCCCGCACTTGCGGCAGCCGCGTGATCGCGTCGTTCAGTGCGGTTTGCAGCGGCTGCACATGCACGCCAGCGCGCGACAGCAGCGAGCGGGCGGACCCGTCCTGCTGCGCGACGAGTGCCGCCAGCACGTGGACCGGTTCGATGTACTGATTGTCGTGGCCAACCGCCAGACTTTGGGCGTCCGCGAGCGCTTCCTGGAATTTAGTGGTGAGTTTGTCGATTCTCATCAAGAGACCTCCAATTTCGATTACCACCAAAATGAGGCGTTTTATTTGGGTTTCAAGCGCTTTTTTGGCCTCGGTCGCAACTATTTAACATTTGAGCGCAAGAACTGTCGCGATCCTTCCCCATCGCCGCGGCTCGGCGCGTTTCCGCCCCCCGGAGCCGGCCGGATGTTTCTAGTGCTTGTGGCCCAGTCGCGCCGGACTACCGCCGCGCGTGCTCTCGGAAGCCAGCGGAATCGGCAGCGGCACCACCTGAGTCGTCGGGCCTAATCCAAGCAACGCCGCCAGCGAACTTTGCGGCTGCGCGACTTCGCCGATCGTATGGCGATCCAGCTCGGTAAGAAAAGCGAGGTTCGCCGCCTGCAGCGCGCCACGCAGCCGGCATTGCGACGTGATGACGCAAGCCCGCTGCCGGCCCTGCCGATCCGGCAGACAGCCGACCAGCGCAAAGTCGCTTTCCGTGACGCGCACTACCTCGCCGACGGTCAGGGACAGCGATTGCGTGCCGAGCCGCAGCCC
This sequence comes from Paraburkholderia sp. WC7.3g, assembly GCF_050436345.1. Taxonomy (NCBI): domain Bacteria; kingdom Pseudomonadati; phylum Pseudomonadota; class Betaproteobacteria; order Burkholderiales; family Burkholderiaceae; genus Paraburkholderia; species Paraburkholderia sp. WC7.3g. Next base: position 2,336,359 of record NZ_JBNDMA010000002.1, on the reverse strand, counting down.
GCCATTGCGGCCGCGCACGGTTTCGACCCAGCCGAGTTCGCCGAGTTGCTGCACGACCTTCATCAGATGGTTCTTCGAGATGCCGTAAGCTTGCGAAATCTCGTGAATCGTCGACAATCCGTCGCCCCGCACTGCAAGGTACACCAGCACTCGCAGCGCGTAATCCGTATAGTCGGTAAGTCTCATAGGTCCTGGTATAGCGTGAAAGGCTGCGAGCAAGTGCCTTGAACGCGCCGGTAACCGCATAGACGCAAGGGTTGCCCTGAACGAGTGCCGCGCCCTAACATGGCTGATTGGCTGACGGCGTCGTTCGTCGAGTCGCGTTGCATAGCTGTTTCGGATAGCAATAGTATCTTTTTCCGCATCAACCGTTTGTTAGAAAAACGGGGGGTTCGAGGCTCTGTTCAGCCGCCATCGGCAACCGCATTTTTCTGGAATCCGCATGAATCCGTCTTTTCCCGCCGCGCCACCGGTCGAGCGCGCCACCGAACCCACCGACGCGAATATCCGCGACCTCGTCTACGGCTTTTACGATCGCGTGCGCGCCGATCCGCTGCTCGGTCCCGTCTTCGACGCAAAGCTCGCCGGCCGCTGGGACGACCATCTGCCGAAGATGTGCACGTTCTGGACCAGCCTCGTGCTCGGCGCGAAGCAGTATCGCGGCAATGTGCAGCAGGCGCATCAACCGCTCGAAGGCATTGAGCCGCAGCATTTCAGCCGCTGGCTGTACCTGTTCCTCGATACGGTCGAATCGCGCTATCAGCCGGCCGCGGCGGTCCGTTTCATGGAGCCGGCGCTGCGGATCGCGCAGAGTCTGCAGCTCAGCCGTTTCGGGTGGGATTACAAGATTCCGCCGGAGCAGCAGGTGCTGCTCGAGCGCGTCGCGCCGAAGCGTCGGCCGCGCGATGGCGACGATGGCGAGCATCCGTCGCGGCCGGCTGGGGAGCCGTTTCCGGTGCCGATCATCGGACGCTCACAGCACGAGTGAACGTGGATCGCCACTGGCGCCCTGACACCAAGACGCCGCACGTGCCGTCGCAACTCCGCGGCCGGCAGCTCTGCTACTCCGCAGTCCGCTTTCGCGCCTCGGTGCCCCAACGCGCGAGCGCGGCATCGTCGGTGACGCGCGCGTCGACCCAGCGCTCGCCCGCGTCGGTCTTCTCCTTCTTCCAGAACGGCGCTTCGGTCTTCAGATAGTCCATCACGAATTCGCACGACGCAAACGCATCACCACGATGCGCGGCCGTCGTCGCGACGAGCACGATCTGATCGAGCGGATACAGCTTGCCGACGCGATGCACGATCAGCACCTCGATGCCGGGCCAGCGTTCGCGCGCGCGCTCGACGATCGCCTCGAGCGACTTCTCGGTCATGCCCGGGTAGTGCTCGAGTTCCATCGTCTCGACTGCGCTGCCCTCGTTGAGGTCGCGCACGGTGCCGATGAAGCATGCGACCGCGCCGATCTTCGGATTGCGCGCGCGCAGCGCGGCTACCTCGGCGCTGAGGTCGAAGTCTTCGGTCTGGACGCGAACGGGCATGGGCGGCTCCTGAGGGCGTTTGTCGCTGGCTTGTCGCGCGTGGGCGCGGCTCAGCCGCCGGTGACGGGAGGAAAGAACGCGACCTCGCAACCCTCGGTGATGCGGGTGCTCGCGTCGGTCATCACGTGGTTGCAGGCCATGCGCAGCGCACGGCCTTCAGCGAGCGTCTCGGCCCAGATGCCGCCACGCACGCGCAGCCACGCGCGCACGTCGCCGACGGTCGCGATGGCGTCGGGCACCTCGACGGCTTCGTCGGACATGTTGAGCGCTTCTCGCACGCTCGCAAAGTATCGGAGTTCAATCTTCATCGGGATACCGCCAGTCTGCGCCGCGCATGCCGCGGACGACCGGCCTCAGTTCAGTAGTTCGGAAAACGGAATGAAGCGCACGGTTTCGCCGGCGCTGATCGCGTGGTTCGGCGGATTGTCGATCAGGCCGTCACCCCAGACGGTCGACGTCAACACGGCCGAGCTCTGGTTAGCAAACAGATCGAGCCCTCCCGCCGCATTGACGCGCGCGCGCAGGAACTCGTTGCGGCGATCGGCCTTGCCCTGCGTGAAGTCCGCGCGCAGCGACAGCGCGCGCGGCGCGACCGCCTGAGCGCCGGCCAGCCGCAGCACGAACGGACGCACGAACAGCAGGAATGTGACGAAGCTCGACACCGGATTGCCTGGCAGGCCGATAAAAAACGTTTCGGCCGGTTCGCCCCCAATAGCACCGTCCGCGCCACGGCGCACCGTGCCGAACGCGAGCGGCTTGCCCGGCTTCATGGCGATCTGCCACATAGAAAGACGTCCTTCGGCCTCGACTGCCGGCTTCACGTGATCCTCCTCGCCGACCGACACGCCGCCGCACGTGAGAATCAGATCGTGCGCCTGGGCGGCTTCGCGCAGCGTCGCGCGGGTCGCGTCGAGTTGATCGGCGACGATGCCGTAGTCGGTCACTTCGCAGCCGAGTGTGTCGAGCAGGCCGCGCAGCGTGAAACGATTCGAGTTGTAGATCGCGCCTGGCTTCAGCGGGTCGCCGGGCATCGTCAGTTCGTCGCCGGTAAAGAATACGGCGACTTTCACGCGGGGGCGCACCTCGAGCCGCGCGCATCCGACCGACGCGGCAAGTCCCAACGCCTGCGGCGTGAGCCGCGTGCCGGCCGGCAGGATCACCGAGCCCGCGCGAATATCGGCGCCCTGCGCGGTGATCCACTCGCCCGCGTGCGGACGATGCACGATCGTCACTTCGTCGCCGGCCGCCTCGGTCTGTTCCTGCATCACGACCGCGTCCGCGCCAGCGGGCACCGTCGCGCCGGTGAAGATGCGCGCCGCGCTGTCAGGCGCGAGCGGCGCCGGCGCATGGCCGGCCGGAATGCGTTGCGAGACCGGCAGGCGGCTGCCGTGCGCGAGATCGGCGATGCGGACCGCGTAGCCGTCCATCGCGCTCGTGTTCATCGGCGGCACGTCGAGCGGCGACGTGACGTCGGTGGCGAGCACGCGATTCAGCGCGTTGAGCGTCGGCAGCGTTTGCGTGCCGTCGATCGGGCGCGCGGCGTCGAGCAGGATCGCCAACGCATCGGCAGTGGCGAGCATCGGAGCGCGGGGCGTGGGGGTGGACATCTGGAGTGTCGAAGCCGCAGGTTAAAAACACATTGTAGCGGCCGATGCCGTCAGCCTGGGCGGCCGGGCGTCCTGGGGCATCGCGGGGGATGCCGCGTGAGCCGCAAAACGGCTCACGCGGCCCGGTCGCCGTTATTCGCCGGTATTCGCGACGATAAAGTCCTTCACCCGCTGCGCATCCGCGGGCACGACCTCGAAACGCTGCGGCAGCGACTCGAGGCCCGAGAACGCCGCCGGCCGCTCCGGTTCGCGCAGCAGCGCCTCGCGGATCGTTTCGCCAAATTTGATCGGCTGCGCGGTCTCGAGCACGATCATCGGAATGCCGGGCTGCAGGTGTTCGCGCGCAACCTTCACACCGTCGGCCGTGTGCGTGTCGATCATCGTGTCGTAACGCTGGAACACGTCGCGGATCGTGTCGACGCGGGAGTCGTGGCTGCTGCTGCCCGACACGAAACCGAACGCCTTCACGCGCGCGAAGTCGCCGCTTGCCGCGAGGTCGAAACCGCCCTTCTCCTCGACGTCGCGGAACAGTTGCAGCACGCGCGCCGGATCGCGGCCGAGCAGGTCATACACGAAGCGCTCGAAGTTCGATGCCTTCGAGATATCCATGCTCGGGCTGCTGGTGTGATACGTCTCGGCCGCCTTGCGCACGCGGTAGATGCCGGTGCGGAAGAACTCGTCGAGCACGTCGTTCTCGTTGGTCGCGACGACCAGCTTCTCGATCGGCAGACCCATCATGCGCGCGATATGACCCGCGCACACGTTGCCGAAGTTGCCCGACGGCACCGTGAACGACACACGCTCGTCGTTAGACTTCGTCGCGGCGACGTAGCCCTTGAAATAGTAGACGACCTGCGCGACGACCCGCGCCCAGTTGATCGAATTGACCGTGCCGATCTTGTACTTCGCCTTGAACGCGTGATCGTTCGACACCGCCTTCACGATGTCCTGCGCGTCGTCGAACACGCCTTGCACCGCGAGGTTGAAGATGTTCGGATCTTGCAGGCTATACATCTGCGCGGTCTGGAACGCGCTCATCTTCCCGTGCGGCGACAGCATGAACACGCGGATGCCCTTCTTGCCGCGCATCGCGTATTCGGCCGCGCTGCCGGTGTCGCCCGACGTCGCGCCGAGAATGTTCAGCGTTTCGCCGTGCTTCGCGAGCGCGTACTCGAACAGATTGCCGATCAGCTGCATCGCCATGTCTTTGAACGCGAGCGTCGGCCCGTTCGACAGTTCGAGCAGCGACAGCGGGGCGCCTTCTTCGACGCCGAGCGTCTTCAGCGGCGTGATCTGCGCGGCGCTTTCGTCGTCGCGCACGTTGCAGTAGGTCGCGGCCGTATAGGTCTTGCGCGTCAGTGCGCGCAGATCGTCGGCGGGAATGTCGTCGCAGAACTTCGACAGGATCTCGAATGCCAGGTCGGCGTACGGCAGCGTGCGCCAGCGCGTGAGTTCGTCCGCGGTGACGCGCGGATAGTCGGCCGGCAGATACAGGCCGCCGTCTTTCGCGAGACCGCCGAGCAGGATCTCGGAGAAGGTATGGCGCTCGCCGGCACCGGCGCCGCGCGTGGAGAGGTAGTTCATAGTTCGGCCTAGTTCAGCGCTTCCATGCGCAGCTTCGTGACTTGCGAAACGACGGTCTGCAGCGCCTCGATCGACTTGATCGCGGCGTTGACCTGCTTTTCGACCGTCTCGTGCGTGATCAGCAGGATGTCGGTTTCGCCCTTGCCGTTCGCGTCGACGACCTCCGATTCCTTTTGCAGCAGCGCGTCGATCGAAATGCCGGAGTCCGCCAGGATGCGCGTGATGTCGGCGAGCACGCCGGTCACGTCGGCGACGCGCAGGCGCAGGTAGTAGCCGCTCGTGACTTCTTCGATCGGCAGGATCGGCGTGTTCGACAGGCGGTCCGGCTGGAAGGCCAGATGCGGCACGCGGTGCTCGGGGTCGGCCGTGTGCAGACGCGTCACGTCGACCAGATCGGCGACCACGGCGGAAGCCGTCGGCTCGGCGCCCGCGCCCTTGCCGTAGTACAGCGTCGTGCCGACTGCGTCGCCGTGTACGACGACCGCGTTCATCGCGCCTTCCACGTTGGCAAGCAGACGCTTTTCCGGAATCAGTGTGGGGTGCACGCGCAGCTCGATGCCCTTGTCGGTGCGGCGCGTGATGCCGAGCAGCTTGATGCGGTAGCCGAGCTCCTCGGCGTATTTGATGTCGATCGCGGCGAGCTTGCTGATGCCCTCGACGTACGCGCGGTCGAACTGCACCGGCACGCCGAACGCGATCGCGCTCATGATCGTCACCTTGTGCGCGGCGTCGACGCCTTCGATGTCGAAGGTCGGGTCCGCTTCCGCATAGCCGAGCTCCTGCGCGGCCTTCAGCGCGGTCGCGAAATCGAGGCCGCGCTCACGCATCTCCGACAGGATGTAGTTGGTCGTGCCGTTGATGATGCCCGCGATGTACTGGATGCGGTTGGCCGTCAAGCCTTCGCGCAGCGCCTTGATGATCGGAATGCCGCCCGCCACCGCCGCCTCGAACGCGACCGTCACGCCGTTCGCGCGCGCCGCCTCGAAAATCTCCGTGCCATGTACCGCGAGCAGCGCCTTGTTGGCCGTGACCACGTGCTTGCCGTTTTTGATCGCGCGCAGCACCAGCTCGCGCGCGATGCCGGTGCCGCCGATCATTTCCGCGACGATCGCGATCGACGGATCGTCGACGACCGCGTTGAAGTCATCGGTCAGCGCCACGCTGGCGGCTTCGCCGCCGAGCGCCGCGGTCGCCTTGGCCGGGTTGCGCACCGCGATGCGCGCAATCTCGATGCCGCGGCCCGCGCGACGTTTGATTTCTTCCTGATTGCGGCGCAGTACCGTGAAGGTGCCGCTGCCTACCGTGCCGAAGCCCAGCAGTCCAACTTTGATCGGTTCCATGCAGCGTGTGTTTCTAGTAGAGGTTTGAAAAGGGTGTCGAGGGTGGCACGAGCGACGCGCCTCACGCGCCACATCGTACGCGAGGCCGGTTCAGGCCGTGTGACGTTTGCGGTAGCCGTCGAGAAACCGCGCGATCCGGTTGATCGAATCCGCGAGGTCGTCGACGTTCGGCAGGAACACGACGCGGAAGTGATCCGGCGTTTTCCAGTTGAAGCCGGTGCCCTGCACGAGCAGCACGCGCTCTTCGAGCAGCAGGTCGAGGATGAACTGCTGGTCGTTCTGGATCGGATACACCTTCGGGTCGAGGCGCGGGAACATGTACAGCGCCGCCTCGGGCTTCACGCAGCTGACGCCTGGGATCGCCGTCAGCATGTCGTAGGCGAGTTCGCGCTGTTTGTACAGGCGTCCGCCCGGCACGATCAGGTCGTTGATGCTCTGATAGCCGCCGAGCGCGGTCTGGATCGCGTACTGGCCGGGCACGTTCGGACACAGCCGCATCGACGCGAGGATGCCGAGCCCTTCCAGATAGTCTTTCGCGAGCCGGCGGTTCTCGCCGGTCAGGCCCGAAATTGCCATCCAGCCGGCGCGGTAGCCGCACGAGCGGTAGCTCTTCGACAGGCTGTTGAACGTGACGGTCAGCACATCCTCGGACAGCGACGCCATCGACGTGTGTGTCTTGCCGTCGTAGACGATCTTGTCGTAAACCTCGTCGGCAAAGATCACGAGGCCATGCTGGCGGGCGATCTCGATCAGGCCCAGCAGCAGTTCGTCCGAATACAGCGCGCCGGTCGGATTGTTCGGGTTGATCACGACGAGCGCGCGCGTGTTGGGCGTGATTTTCGCGCGGATGTCGTCGAGGTCGGGCATCCAGCTATTGGACTCGTCGCAGATGTAGTGCACCGGCGTGCCGCCCGCGAGGCTCACGCCGGCGGTCCACAGCGGGTAATCGGGTGCGGGCAGCAGCACTTCGTCGCCATCGTTGACGAGGCCCTGCAGCGCCATCACGATCAGCTCGGACGCGCCGTTGCCGATGTAGATGTCGTCGAGTTCGACGCCGTGCGCGCCCTTTTGCTGCGTGTAGTGCATGATCGACTTGCGCGCGGCGAACACGCCCTTCGAATCCGAGTAGCCCGACGAACTGGGCAGATTCAGGATCATGTCCTGAATGATCTCGTCCGGCGCCTCGAAGCCGAACGGCGCCAGATTGCCGATGTTCAGCTTGATGATGCGGTGACCCTCTTCTTCGAGCCGCTTCGCATGTTCGAGGACGGGCCCGCGAATGTCGTAACAGACATTCAACAACTTGTTGGATTTGAGAATCGGTTTCACGGCGGGCACTTCATCCTGGTTGATGGCTGGGGCGAACCTTGGGCAAACGGCGGCCAGCCGCGAAATGAGTCGAACTGTCGAGCGGCCGCGGCCTGGCGGGTTCCGGCGCGGGAAAAAACGCAGCGAAAGCGGGCAATGCCAACACAGGCAGCCGGTAGGCCACGCCGATGCGCGCAGCGCGGCTTGTGGCGGCACTTGAGCGAGGGGCGCCGCAAGGCGGCTAAAAAGTTATAATTTAGCGGATTTTGGCCGACTTCCGCAATGCACCACCCGCAACGGCAAGCCTTTTCGGCCTTCTCGTGTGTCACACGCGTCGAACCGCGCGGCCTGTGCGACGTGCAGCCAGGCCGGCAACACGCATGACGTCTCACGACGACTTCGGAAAACCAATTTGAAATTACATCAGGATTCCAGCGGCGCGCTGAATACCGTTACCGGCTACGGCGCCGACTACGTCGAAATCAATCTGGTGCGTCACGCGGGCAGTATTCTCGTGCTGCCGGACGCGCCGGTCATTGCCTGGCCCGTCTCGTCGTTCGAGCAGTTGAGCGCCGAGCATTTCGCGATGCTGGTCGACGCCGCGCCCGAAGTGGTCGTGTTCGGCAGCGGCGAGCGGCTGCGCTTTCCGCACCCGCGCCTGACCGCGGCGCTCACCATGAAACGCATCGGCGTCGAAACGATGGACTTCAAGGCCGCCTGCCGCACCTACAACATTCTGATGGCCGAGGGCCGCAAGGTCGCGGCTGCGTTGCTGATCGAAGCCTGAGCGTGCCCGGCGTGGACGCATCCCGCGCGGCCCCGCGCCGGTGCGTCCGGCCTCCCCCGTTCTGGCCCCCGCGCCGCGCCCGTGCGCGCGCCGTCGATAACAAAAAAGGTTGAAATTGATGAACGATACGCCGTCGAGGCTACCGCTCAACCGCACCGCGATTCTGTTGCTGGTGCTGGTTCTCGCCGTGATCTGGTTCGTGCCGCTCGGCTGGCGCCATCTGTTGCCGAGCGACGAAGGCCGCTACGCCGAAATGGCGCGCGAAATGTTTGTGACCGGCGACTGGATCACGCCGCGCTACAACGCCTACAAGTACTTCGAGAAGCCGCCGCTGCAAACCTGGGCGAACGCGCTGACCTTCGCGTGGTTCGGCATCGGCGAATGGCAGGCGCGCCTCTACACCGCGCTGACGGGCTTCGCCGGCGTGCTGCTGATCGGCTTCACCGGCGCGCGCGGGTTCAACGCGGCGACCGGCGTGTTCGCGGCGCTCGTACTCGCCTGCTCGCCGTACTGGAACCTGATGGGCCACTTCAACACGCTCGACATGGGCCTGTCGTTCTGGATGACGCTCACGCTGTGCGCGCTGCTGCTCGCACAGCGCCCCAACCTGCGGCCCCCGTGCGTGCGTGGCTGGATGCTGGTGTGCTGGGCGTCGATGGGGCTGGCGGTACTCTCGAAAGGCCTGGTCGGGCTGATCCTGCCGGGCGCGGTGCTGGTGCTCTACACGCTGATCGCGCGCGACTGGGCGCTGTGGAAGCGTCTGCATCTGGTGAGCGGCCTGATCGCCTTCTTCGCGATCGTGACGCCCTGGTTCGTGCTCGTGCAACAGCGCAATCCGGAGTTCCTGAACTTCTTCTTCGTCGTCCAGCAGTTCAAGCGCTATCTGACGCCCGAGCAGAATCGCCCCGGCGCGTTTTACTACTTCGTGCCGGTGCTGCTGGTGGGCTTCCTGCCGTGGCTGTCGGTGAGCGTGCAGAGTGTGCGCCATGCGTGGCGCCAGCCGCGTCAGCCGAACGGCTTCGCGCCGGTCACGCTGATGCTCACGTGGATCGTCTTCATTTTCCTGTTCTTCAGCGCGTCGCACTCGAAGCTGCTGTCCTACACGCTGCCGATCGCGCCGCCGATTGCGTTGCTGATCGGCATGTATCTGTCGCTCGTCACGCGCGAACAGCTGCGCCGACATCTGGCGGGCTATGCGCTGTTTTTCGTGGTCGCCGCGTTCGCGGCGTTGTTCCTGCCGCGTCTCGGCACCGCGCGCAATCCGGCCGCACTGTATGTCGCATTCCGCGTGTGGGTGCTCGCCGCGCTGGCCGTCGCGTTCGTGCTGACGCTGTTCGCGCTGTGGCTCAACCGCCGCGGCCAGACAGGCACGGGCGCCAACGCGCGGGTCGGCCTCGGTAGCCTCGCCGCGTTCGGCGCGGGCTGGCTGCTGCTCGGCACGATCGCGGGCACCGGTCACGACGTGTTCGGGCGCCTGAGCTCCGGCGCGCCGCTCGCGCCCGCGATCAAGGCCGAACTCGCGAAGCTGCCGCCCGACACGCCGTTCTACTCGGTCGGCGTGCTCGACCACACGCTGCCGTTCTACATCGGCCACACGATGATCATGGTCGCGCACCCGGACGAGCTCGCGTTCGGCGTGTCCGTCGAGCCGCAAAAATGGGTGCCGACGCTCGACGCGTGGATCGAGCGCTGGAAGGCCGATCGCTACGCGCTCGCGCTGATCCCGCCGCCGACCTACGAGCGCCTCGACAAACAAGGCGTGCCGATGCAGGTGATCGCGCGCGACCCGCGTCGCGTGGTGGTGATGAAGCCACTCGCCGACGCCGCTGCGGCCGCCCCCTCCGCGCCCGCGGCAAAGCCATAGTCATTTCGAGAACCCGACCTTCGATGAACCCGATTTCCCTCTTCTGCATCCTCGCCGGCGTTACGCTGAACGCCGGCGCGCAGCTGCTGCTCAAGGCCGGCACGAATGCCGTTGGACACTTCGAATTCACCCGTGCGAACATCCTGCCCATCGGCCTCAAGCTGGCAACCCAGCCGCCGATCATCGGCGGGCTCGCCTGCTACGTGATCAGCGTGGCGGTGTGGATCATCGGGCTATCGCGCGTGGACGTGTCGATCGCCTATCCGATGCTGTCACTCGGCTACGTCGTCAACGCGATCGCCGCCTGGTACCTGTTCGGCGAAGTGATGTCGGTGCAGAAGCTGGTTGGCATCGGCATCATTCTCGTCGGCGTGGTCGTGCTCGCGCGCAGCTAGCGCGGCGCCTCGCGCAGGAACCCGCGCGGCGCACGCGCCGCCTAAGCGAGACGTAAGGTCGGCCGCGGTAAGCTGTGCGGTTGCGTTTTTTCAGCCGCGGCCTTGGGTTTGCGCGTAGTTTGTGGTTTACTTCGCGCCCGTCGGGCCGCGCCCCTTTCCATCGAGCGATGCATTCATGAGCCAGTCACAAGTCCCGTTTTTGCCGTTTGTCAAACCCGAGATCGACGAGGAAACGATCCAGGGCGTCGCCGACGTGCTGCGTTCCGGCTGGATCACCACCGGCCCGCAGAACCAGAAGTTCGAGGCCGCGCTGTCCGAGTTCTGCGGCGGCCGCCCGGTGCGCACCTTCAATTCCGGTACCGCGACGCTCGAAATCGGCCTGCGCATCGCCGGCGTCGGTCCCGGCGACGAAGTCATCACGACGCCGGCCACCTGGGTGTCGACCTGCAACGTGATCCTTGAGACCGGCGCGACCCCGGTGTTCGCCGACATCGATCCGGTCACGCGCAACATCGATCTCGATCTGCTCGAACAAGCGATCACGCCGCGCACCAAGGCGCTGCTGCCGGTGTTCCTGTCCGGCCTGCCGGTCGACATGGACCGTCTGTACGCGATCGCCCGCGCGCACAAGCTGCGCGTGATCGAAGACGCCGCACAGGCGTTCGGCTCCCGCTGGAACGGCGAGCGCATCGGCAAGCTCGGCGACATCGTGTCGTTCAGCTTCCACGCGAACAAGAACCTGACGTCGATCGAAGGCGGCGCGCTGGTGCTGAACAACGAGGAAGAAGCGGTGCTCGCTCAGAAGTACCGGCTGCAGGGCATCACGCGCACTGGCTTCGACGGCATGGACTGCGACGTGCTCGGCGGCAAATACAACCTGACCGACGTCGCCGCGCGCGTCGGCCTCGGCCAGCTGCCGCATCTCGAGCGCTTCGTCGCGCAGCGCAAGAAGCTCGTGCGCGCGTACTTCGCGCAACTCGAAGGCGGCGCGGCGGTGAAGCTCGGCATCGGCCTGCCGTTCGCCGATTTCGAAAACAGCAACTGGCACATGTTCCAGATCACGCTACCGCTCGAAAAACTGTCGATCGACCGCGCCGGCTTCATGGGTGAATTGAAGGAGCGCGGCATCGGCTCGGGCGTGCACTACCCGGCGCTGCACCTGTTTTCCCTGTACCGCGCGCGCGGCTTCAAGGAAGGCATGTTCCCGCACGCGGAGCGCTTCGGCGCCACCACCGTCACGCTGCCGCTCTTCACGCTGATGCACGAAGGCGACGTCGAGCGCGTATGCCGCGCGGTCAACGAAATTTGCGAACACTACGGAAAGTAAGCGGACATGACTTATTCGGAACATCGCGCCGTCGCACCGGAAGTGTCGATCATCATTCCGGTGTACAACGAAGAGGCCGGACTGGCCGCGCTGTTCGCGCGCCTCTATCCGGCGCTCGACGCGCTCGGCACCGGTTATGAAGTGATCTTCATCAACGACGGCAGCCGCGACAAATCCGCCGCGCTGCTCGCCGGGCAGTTCCGCGCGCGCCCCGACACCACGCGCGTGATCCTGCTGAACGGCAACTACGGCCAGCACATGGCGATTCTCGCGGGCTTCGAGCAGTCGCGCGGCGACATCGTGATCACCCTCGACGCCGACCTGCAGAATCCGCCCGAGGAAATCGGCAAGCTCGTCGCAAAGATGCGCGAGGGCTTCGACTACGTCGGCACGATCCGTCGGCAGCGCCAGGACAGCCTGTGGCGGCGCAAGGCCTCGCGCGCGATGAATCATCTGCGCGAGCGCATCACGCGCATCAAGATGACCGATCAGGGCTGCATGCTGCGCGCGTACAGCCGCCATATCGTCGATACGATCAACCGCTGCGGCGAAATCAACACGTTCATTCCGGCGCTCGCGTACACGTTCGCGCAGAATCCGGTCGAAATCGAGGTCGCGCACGAAGAACGCTTCGCCGGTGAATCGAAGTACTCGCTGTACTCGCTGATCCGTCTGAATTTCGACCTCGTCACCGGCTTCTCGGTGGTGCCGCTGCAATGGCTGTCGTTCATTGGCGTGATCCTGTCGCTGGGGTCCGCGGCGCTGTTCGTCCTGCTGCTGATTCGCCGCTTCATCATCGGCGCGGAAGTGCAAGGTGTGTTCACGCTGTTTGCAATCACCTTCTTCTTGCTCGGCGTGATCATCTTCGCGCTCGGCCTGCTCGGTGAATACATCGGCCGGATCTATCAGCAGGTGCGTGCGCGGCCGCGTTATCTGGTGCAGACCATTCTCGAAGAACGCGACGGCGCGGCCGTCGCCGAAGCGCCGCGTCAGACCGTCGTGCAGGGCGTGCAGCCGGTGCCGGTCGCCGATCAGGGGCACAATCCATGAAGCCGCGCGCCGTCGTATTCGCGTATCACAACGTCGGCGTGCGGTGCCTGCAGGTGCTGCTCGCGCGCGGCGTCGACATCGCGCTCGTCGTCACGCACGAAGACAACCCGAGCGAGAACATATGGTTCGGCAGCGTGGCCTCGGTGGCGGCCGAGCACGGCATCGCCGTCGTCACGCCGGCCGATCCGACAAGCCCGCAGCTGCGCGCCGCGGTGAGCGCCGCCCGGCCGGACTTCATCTTCTCGTTCTACTACCGCCACATGTTGCCGCCCGAACTGCTCGCGATCGCTGCACGGGGCGCTTACAACATGCACGGCTCGCTGCTGCCGAAGTATCGTGGCCGCGTGCCGACCAACTGGGCGGTGCTCAACGGCGAAAGCGAAACCGGCGCGACGCTGCACGAAATGGCCGCGAAGCCCGACGCGGGCGCGATCATTGCGCAAACACCGGTGCCGATCCTGCCCGACGACACCGCCGCGCAGGTGTTCGACAAGGTCACGGTCGCCGCCGAGCAGACGCTGTGGCGCGTGCTGCCGGCGCTGCTCGCGGGCGAGGCGCCGCATCTGCCGAACGATCTCGCGCATGGCAGCTATTACGGCGGGCGCAAACCGGAAGACGGCCGCATCGACTGGAATCAGTCCGCGCAACAGGTCTACAACCTGATCCGCGCGGTCGCGCCGCCGTATCCGGGCGCCTTTGCCGATCTTAACGGCCACCGTTTCATCGTCGCGCGCGCGCTTCTCGCCGCGCCCGGGGCGCTCCGCTCGGATTTGCCCCCGGGCCTGCACGTAAGCGATAATGCCGTTTTCGCGATCTGCGGCGACGGCCGCGCGATCAACATCCACGAATTGCGGCACCAGCACGACGGCGGCGAGACTGCCGTCAGTCCGGCGGAATTCGCCCAGCTCATCCAATCTCATTCATGAAAAAAGTCCTGATTCTGGGTGTGAATGGCTTCATCGGCCATCACCTGTCCAAACGCATTCTCGAAACCACCGACTGGGAAGTGTTCGGGATGGACATGCAGACCGAACGTCTCGGCGACCTCGTCAATCATGAGCGGATGCACTTCTTCGAAGGCGACATCACGATCAACAAGGAATGGGTCGAATATCACGTCAAGAAGTGCGACGTGATTCTGCCGCTCGTCGCGATCGCCACGCCCGCTACTTATGTGAAGCAGCCGCTGCGGGTGTTCGAACTCGACTTCGAGGCGAACCTGCCGATCGTGCGTTCGGCCGTCAAGTACGGCAAGCATCTGGTGTTTCCGTCGACCTCCGAGGTCTACGGCATGTGCACGGACGAGCAGTTCGATCCGGAAGAATCGCAGCTGTCGTACGGCCCGATCAACAAGCCGCGCTGGATCTACGCGTGCTCGAAGCAGCTGATGGACCGCGTGATCTGGGGCTACGGCATGGAAGGCCTGAACTTCACGCTGTTCCGTCCGTTCAACTGGATCGGCCCGGGCCTCGACTCGATCTATACACCGAAGGAAGGCAGCTCGCGCGTGGTCACGCAGTTCCTCGGCCACATCGTGCGTGGCGAGAACATCAGCCTCGTCGACGGCGGCGCGCAGAAGCGCGCGTTCACGGACATCGACGACGGCATCAGCGCACTGATGAAGATCATCGAAAACAGGAACGGCGTCGCCACGGGCAAGATCTACAACATCGGCAATCCGACCAACAATTTCTCGGTGCGTGAACTCGCGCACAAGATGCTGGCACTCGCGGCCGAATTCCCCGAATACGCGGACCTCGCCAGGCAGGTGCAACTGGTCGAAACGTCGTCGGGCGCGTACTACGGCAACGGCTATCAGGACGTGCAGAATCGCGTGCCGAAGATCGACAACACGATGCAGGAACTCGGCTGGGCACCCACGTCGACTTTCGACGAAGCGCTGCGTAAGATTTTCGAAGCGTATCGCGGCCACGTCGCCGAAGCCCGCGCACTCGTCGAACAGCAATAAGGGCGCGTCCTTGGCTCGCATCGTCCTGAAGATCGACGTCGACACGCTGCGCGGCACCCGCGAAGGCGTGCCGAATCTCGCGCGCATCTTCGACCGCTTCAAGGCGCGCGCCACCTTCCTGTTCAGCCTCGGACCCGACCACACCGGTTGGGCGATGCGTCGGGTGCTGCGGCCGGGCTTTCTGAAGAAGGTGTCGCGCACATCGGTGGTCGAGCATTACGGCGTCAGGCAGTTGATGTACGGCGTGCTGCTGCCCGGTCCGGATATCGGCGCGAAGGCCGCGGCCGAGATGCGCGCGATCCACGAAGCCGGCTTCGAGTGCGGCATCCACACGTGGGATCACGTGTACTGGCAGGACAACGTGCGCGCCAAAGATCGCGCGTGGACCGTCGCGCAGATGCAGCAGAGCCACGCGCGGTTCATCGAAGTGTTCGGCGCGCCGCCCGTCACGCACGGCGCGGCGGGCTGGCAGATGAACGGCCACGCGTTCGAGCAGATCGACGCATGGGGCATGCGCTACGCGTCCGACGGCCGCGGCCACTCGCCGTATCTGCCGGTGGTCGACGGCAAGACGCTTACGCACGTGCAAATGCCGACCACGCTGCCGACGCTCGACGAAGTGCTCGGGGTCGACGGTGTCGACACGCACAACGTCGCTGCGTGGATGCTGAAGCAGACCGAAAACAATCCGCACGACCAGGTGTTCACGCTGCACGCGGAACTCGAAGGACAGAAGCTCGCGCCGGTATTCGAACAGCTGCTCGAGGGCTGGCGCGCGCAGGGCCACACGTTCGCGACGATGGGCGATTACTACGCCACGCTAGACCGGGACACGCTGCCATCGTACCCTGTTACGTGGGGCGAGATTCCGGGGCGCTCCGGCGAACTGATCGTCCAGCCCTGAAGGGCCGCCGCGCGGAAGTCATCGACAGACCGGCCGACGCCGCGGCAGCTAGCGGCGCCGGCCACAATAACCGGAGAACCTCGTGTCCATCGCAGTCGACCAACCCATCCCCGACTTCACCGCCGCCGCGACGGGCGGCGAAATCACGCTGTCAAAGCTGCGGGGCAAGAAGGTAGTGCTGTATTTCTATCCGAAGGACAACACGCCGGGCTGCACGACCGAAGGGTTGCAGTTCCGCGATCTGTATCCGAAGTTCCGGAAGGCCGGCGCCGAAGTGATCGGTGTATCGCGTGACAGCCTGCGTTCGCATGACAATTTCAAAGCCAAGCTCGAACTGCCCTTCCCGCTGATTTCGGATCCGGAAGAAACGCTGTGCGCCCTGTTCGCCGTCATCAAAATGAAGAAAATGTATGGCAAAGAGGTACGGGGAATCGAACGCTCCACATTCCTCATCGACGCTGATGGCGTGCTGCGCCAGGAGTGGCGCGGCGTTAAAGTGCCGGGCCACGTCGACGATATTCTGGAGGCTGTACAAGCGCTTTGATGCGCGTTATATTGGGCCGCAATGAGTGCCTGTCCACCCCACATTTTTCTCCGCTGCGCCAACTCCGACGGCCGCTTGACCGGATCCACCGGTGCCGTTCCGAGCGTGAGGCGCAACGCGAGCATCATCGTCGAGCCGCTTGCCCCGATTGCCGGGGCGGCGGCTTTTTTAATTGCGCGCGACCGTTCGTTCATTGGTTCGCGCGCTTCCATCAAGGAGCCTATCGAAGACCAGGCGAACCGGCATCTTTAGACCGAATGCGCGCCTCCTCGCGCAAACTGGATGTCCCATGAGGGCATCGTTGGAATGCGATGGGCGGCGCACGATATGTGACCCGATCATTTCGAGGGAAACCATGCCTTTGCCTACTCCCCCCAGCAAGCTCGGCAATCTTTTGCCGCCTGACGAATACAAGGCCAAAGCCGTCACGCCCGCGCGCTCCGCCGCGAAAAAACAGGCGCGTGAAGGGGAATCCGCAGAGTCGGCCGATTATGGCCGCGCCAATGTCGCCACACCGATGGCGCACGCCGCCAACGCCGCCACCACGTTGTGGCCCGTGCCCGCCGTCGAGTCTCCGCCCGCCGCGCAACCCGCGCTCGCGCCCGCGCGCAGCCGCAAGACCCGGCAGACCGCCGCGCTGTTGCAGCCGGTTCCGGCTGGGCGCCCGCAGCTCGAAGCCGATGCGCTCGAAGCGCAGCGTGACGCGCAGCCGGTCGTCGCGCGCGCGCCTGCCGCGAAGCAGCCCACGGCCGAAACAGCCGCCGCACCCGCCGCAGCAGCCCCGGCCACCACGCGCAAGAAACGTGGCACGAGCGCCACGCTGGCCGAAGTCCAGAAGCTTTTCGTTCTCGACACGAACGTGCTGATGCACGATCCGAGCTGCCTGTTCCGCTTCGAGGAGCACGACGTCTATCTGCCGATGATGACGTTGGAAGAGCTCGACGACCACAAGAAGGGGATGTCGGAAGTCGCACGTAACGCGCGTCAGGTGAGCCGCACGCTCGACGCGCTGGTCGCGAACGCGGGCGACATGGCCGACGGCATTTCGCTCGCGCGTCTGGGCAGCCGCGAGGCGTCCGGACGGTTGTACTTCCAGACCCGGCTGACCGCCATCGAGCCCGTCGAAGGTCTGCCCGAAGGCAAGGCCGACAACCAGATCCTCGGCGTCGTGCGCGCGCTGCAGCGCGATCGCGCGGATCGCCAGGTCGTGCTGGTGTCGAAAGACATCAACATGCGCATCAAGGCGCATGCGCTCGGTCTGCCCGCCGAGGACTACTTCAATGACCAGGTGCTCGAGGACAGCGACCTGCTGTACACGGGCATCCGCGCGCTGTCGCAGGATTTCTGGACCAGGCACGCGAAGGGCATGGAAAGCTGGCAGGACACGAAAACCGGCACCACGTACTACCGTGTGACGGGTCCGCTGTGCGCGTCGATGCTGGTCAACGAGTTCGTTTATCTGGAGCCGCAGAACGGCGAGCCCGCGTTTCATGCACTGGTGCGCGAACTGAACGGCAAGACCGCTCTGTTGCAAACGCTGCGTGACTACGGCCACCACAAGAACAACGTGTGGGGCATCACGGCGCGCAATCGCGAGCAGAACTTCGCGCTGAACCTGCTGATGAATCCAGAAATCGACTTCGTCACGCTGCTCGGCCAGGCCGGCACCGGCAAGACGCTGGTCGCGCTCGCGGCGGGTCTCGCGCAAGTGCTCGACGACAAGCGCTACAACGAGATCATCGTGACGCGCGCGACGGTGCCGGTCGGCGAAGACATCGGCTTCCTGCCAGGCACCGAAGAGGAAAAGATGCAGCCGTGGATGGGTGCGTTCGACGACAACCTCGAGGTCCTGCAGAAAACCGACGACGCCGCCGGCGAATGGGGCCGCGCCGCGACCCAGGAGCTGATCCGCTCGCGCCTGAAGATCAAGAGCATGAACTTCATGCGCGGCCGCACGTTCGTCGACAAGTATCTGATCATCGACGAAGCGCAGAACCTGACGCCTAAGCAGATGAAGACGCTCGTTACGCGCGCGGGTCCGGGCACGAAGATCATTTGCCTCGGCAACATCGCGCAGATCGACACCCCTTACCTGACCGAGGGCAGTTCGGGCCTGACCTATGTGGTCGACCGCTTCAAGGGGTGGGCGCACAGCGGACACGTGACGCTCGCCCGCGGCGAGCGCTCGCGCCTCGCTGATTACGCGTCGGAGATCCTCTAGGCGTTCGCCGGTTTTTTTCCGCCTTTCATCGCAAGCCGCGTCCGGTTCTTCCCGGACGCGGCTTTTTTTATCGCCCGGCGTGCCGCGCGGGCAACACTTAGCGCGCAAACTTCAAGTAAGTTATCAAGAATTCTTGCGGCAGCCTTGTCGGGCGGCTACCATCCCGACATCGTCAGTGAGTAAGCGGGCGTTTACCGCCCGTGCCGTCTTCATGCGCCGACTCGCCTTATCGCTGTTGCCCGTCCTGCTGCTCGCCGCCTGCGCCGGCGCGCCGCAGAAGAGCTCGCGCGGGTCCGGCGGCATCGTGGTCGCGAACGGCGCCTATAACGCACCGCCGGCAGGCTTCCCCCACTTCGTCGATCACAGCATCGGCCGCGAGGAAATTTCGATTCAGGCGATGGGCCTCGTCGGCGTGCCATACCGCTGGGGCGGCAATACACCTGACAGCGGTTTCGATTGCAGCGGACTCGTGCGCTACGTCGTGCTGCGCGCGGCGTCGGTGAACCTGCCGCGCACGACGGCAGAGATGAGCGGGCGCGGCGAGTCGGTCGAACCCGACGAAATCGCGCCCGGCGATCTGATCTTTTTCAATACGACCGGGCGTGCGCATTCGCACGTCGGCATCTACGTGGGCAAGCTGCGCTTCGTCAACGCGCCGTCGACGGGCGGCACGGTGCGGCTCGACTATCTGACCAATCCCTACTGGGCGAAGCGCTTCGACGGGATCCGCCGGATGGCTGGGCCGGCGGCGACGCCGGCCCCGTTCGATACACCGGGTTATCAGGCGGCGGCGCCCCAGACCGGGCGTGGTGTTGCGGTCGCGGCCGCGACCCCGGCGACCAGTGCAAGTGGCGGCACACCCGTCTCGCAAGCCGATCAATTCGAGCCGCCGCCGTCCGGCCTCAGCGCCGCGCAGATGCAGGCGCGCCCGGCCGCCGCCGTGGCAGCGACGGGCACCCCGGCGGCGCAGGCCAGCACGTATGAAGGTGACACCTCTTCGCCCGCGCAACCGATGCAGCCCGCGACGACCGCCCGCACCCTTGCGCAAACCGCACCCGACGCAATCGACGCCGCCGCCGATGCATTCGAACCGGCCCCGCCCGCTTCCATCGCGGAACGCCAGGCGCGGCAGGCACAGCAGACCGAAGGCACAAGCGGCGTTCAGCTGATGCGCGCGTCGACGGCCTCGCACGGCGCGCCCGCCCCCACGCAAAGCAGCGACGACCCCATCGCCCGATTCGCGAACGGCAACTTCTGACGCCGTGATCTGCTATCGTCATCGATATTCTTTCGACGGCGGGTGACGACCATGGAACTCGGGCTCAAGAATAAGGTAGTGCTCATCACCGGTGGCAGCAAAGGCATCGGCTTCGCCTGCGCGCGAGCCTTCGCGCAGGAAGGCGCGAAGGTCGCGATCGTGTCGCGCGATCCCGCCAATCTGGCGCGCGCCTACGAGCAGCTGAAACAGGAAGGATTCCACGTGCACCGCACGCGCGCAGACCTGCACGAGCCGCACAGCGCCACCGATATCGTCGAGGAAGTCACCACCGCAGTGGGTCCGATCGACGTGCTGATCAACAGCGCCGGCGCCGCGCGCCGGTACGACCCCGAAACGCTCGATGCCGACGCATTCCGCGCGACGATGGAAGCGAAGTATTTCCCGTACATCTACCCACAGCAGGAAGTGCTGCGCCGTATGGCCGAGCGCGCGAAGGCCAACGGTGGTGCGGAGCCGGGCACGGTCGTCAATATCATCGGCATGGGCGGCAAGGTCGCGAGCGACATTCATATCGCGGGCGGCGCGGCCAACGCGGCGCTGATGCTCGCGACGGTCGGCCTCGCGCATTACTACGCGCGCTACGGCATCCGCATCAACGCGATCAATCCAGGCCCGACGCTGACCGAGCGCGTCGAGGAAGCGGTCCGGCTGGAGGCAGCGCAGCAAGGCATCGGCAACGACGAAGCGCTCACGCGCGGCCAAGCCAGGATGCCGCTCGGCCGCTATGCCAAACCAGAGGAAATCGCCGACGTGGCGATGTTCCTCGCGAGCCGCCGCGCGAGCTATGTGACGGGCGCGATCATTCCGATGGATGGCGCAAACGCACCATTGATCTGACCGGGGCTTGTTGTCGAACTACGTAGGGAAACCGGTGCGACGCAACGGGCGGCGTGAAGCCGAACCCCGCGCGTGCGGTTCAGCCGGACTCAGCCGACCCAGCAGCGCAGGCCCGCATCGCACGGTGATTACAGGAGGTGGTGACCCAGCCACCAGGCCCCGCCGGACAGCACCGCGGAAGCCGGAATCGTCAGAATCCACGCCCACACGATGTTGCCGGCAACGCCCCAGCGCACCGCGCTCAATTTCTGCGTCGCGCCGACCCCGACGATCGCGCCGGTAATCGTATGTGTGGTGGAGACGGGAATGCCAAGTGCCGACGCGGTGAACAGCGTGAGCGCCCCGCCCGACTCGGCACAGAAGCCGCCGACCGGTTTGAGCTTCGTGATTTTCTGCCCCATCGTGCGCACGATGCGCCAGCCGCCGAACAGCGTTCCGAGGCCCATCGACAGATAGCAGCCGCCGATGACCCACAGCGGCGGCGCAGCCGCCTTCATCGACGCGAAGCCGGTTGCGATCAGCAGCATCCAGATGATGCCGATGGTCTTCTGCGCGTCGTTGCCCCCATGACCGAGGCTATATAAGCCAGCGGAGATCAGCTGCAGGCGGCGGAAGCGCCGGTCGACCTTGCTCGGCGGCGTGCGGAAGTACAGCCACGACACCAGCAGCGTGAAAAACGAGCCGAGCACGAAGCCGAGCAGCGGCGAAATGAAGATGAACGCGACGGTCTTCATCAGGCCGTCCCAGTTGAGCGACCCCCAGCCCGACTTCGCGAGCGCCGCGCCCACGAGCCCGCCGATCAGCGCGTGCGACGAGCTGGATGGGATACCGTACACCCAGGTAATCACGTTCCACGCAATCGCGCCGACCAGCGCGCCGAAGATCACGTAGTGATCGACGATGTCCGGGTCGATCGTGCCCTTGCCGACGGTCGTGGCCACCTTCAGGTGGAACACGAAATACGCGATGACGTTGAACGCCGCCGCGAACGCCACCGCCTGCTGCGGCTTCAGCACGCCGGTCGACACGACCGTGGCGATCGAATTCGCCGCGTCATGAAAGCCGTTCATGAAGTCGAACACCAGCGCGATGGCAACCAGGCCGGTGACGACCCAGATAGCGAGTTGTATCGATTGCATTATGCGTTTTCCAGCACGATGCCTTCGATGATGTTCGCCACATCCTCACACTTGTCCGTGATGGTTTCGAGCAGCTCGTAGATCGCCTTCAGCTTGATCAGGACCTTGACGTCGTCTTCCTCGCGGAACAGCTTCGACATCGCCGCGCGCAGCACGCGATCGGCTTCCGATTCGAGCCGGTCGATTTCCTCGCAGGCCTTCAGGATCTGGCTCGCCTGCTTCATGTCCGAGAGCAGGCTAACCGCGAACTGCACGCGCTCGCAGGTCGCCGTGCAGATATGCGCAAGCTGGCTCGCCTCCGACGTGACCGCTTGCACGTCATACAGCGAGATCGCGGTCGCGACGTCCTCCATCAGGTCGAGGATGTCGTCCATCGTCGTGATCAGCTTGTGGATCTCGTCACGGTCGAGCGGCGTGATGAAGGTCTTGTGCAGCAGGTCGATGGCTTCGTGCGTGAGCTTGTCGGCCGCTTTCTCGGCCTTTTGCACGTTCTGCTTGTGGGTTTCGGCGTCCTGCAGATTGTCGATCAGGAGCTCGAGTTCGCGGCTTGCCGAGATGATGCACGTTGCGTGCGAATTGAATATTTCAAAGAACTTGCCCTCGGTGGGCATGAATCGACCGAACATTGGGATCCTGGAAATGGGTCACGTTATGGCTGACATAAAACCGCCATATTGTACCGTTGCGCCACCGTTGCCGCACTGGCGGCAACGCAGTTACAACAGCTCGCGACCTCTCGCGTCACTCGCCGCCGTAGAAGTTTTGCGCTCCAGCAAAGTTGTCGAACTTCGTGTACTGGCCGTGGAACGTGAGTCGAACCGGACCGATCGGACCATTCCGCTGTTTGCCGATGATAATTTCGGCGGTGCCCTTGTCGGGGCTGTCCGGGTTGTACACTTCGTCGCGGTAAATGAACAGGATCACATCGGCGTCCTGCTCGATTGCACCCGATTCGCGCAAGTCCGACATGATCGGTCGCTTGTTCGGACGCTGCTCGAGGCCGCGATTGAGCTGCGACAACGCGATCACCGGCACGTCGAGTTCCTTCGCGAGGCTCTTCAGCGACCGCGAGATTTCCGAGATTTCGGTCGCGCGGTTTTCGCCCGACGACGAGCCGCTCATCAACTGCAGGTAGTCGATGATGATCAGGCCGAGCTTGCCGCACTGGCGCGACAGCCGGCGCGCGCGCGAGCGCAGTTCCATCGGGTTCAGACCGCCGGTTTCGTCGATGAAGATTTGCGCCTCGCTCATTTTCTGCACCGCGTGCGTGAGCTTCGGCCAATCCTCGTCGGTCAGGCGCCCGGTTCGCATGCGATGCTGATCGAGCCGGCCGACCGAGCCCAGCATACGCATCGTGAGCTGGGTGCCCGGCATTTCCATCGAAAACACCGCCACCGGCAGTCCGTACTCGACCGCGACGTATTCGCCGATGTTCATCGAAAGCGCCGTCTTACCCATCGACGGACGGCCCGCGACGATGATCAACTCGCCGCCGTGCATGCCCGAGGTCATGCGGTCCAGATCGACGAAGCCGGTCGGCGTGCCGGTCACGTCACTCGGATTGGCGGTGTGATAGAGCGTGTCGATCCGTTCGACCACTTCGGTCAGTAGCGGCCCGATCTCGAGAAAGCCCTGGGTGCCGCGTGCGCCGTCTTCGGCGATCGAGAACACCTTCGATTCCGCTTCGTCCAGCAATTGCCGAACTTCCTTGCCTTGCGGGTTGAACGCGTCGGAAGAGATTTCGTCGGCGACCGACACGAGCCGGCGCAGCACTGCACGGTCGCGCACGATTTCCGCGTAGCGGCGGATATTGGCCGCGCTCGGCGTGTTCTGTGCGAGCGCATTCAGGTAGGCGAGTCCGCCGACCTCTTCCGCCTTGCCCGAGGTGCCGAGCGCTTCGTAGACAGTGACCACGTCGGCCGGCCGCGTGGCCGCGATCAGCTTGCCGATGTGCTCGAAGATGATGCGGTGGTCGTAGCGGTAGAAGTCGCTCTGCGCGAGGAAGTCGGCGATGCGGTCCCACGCCGCATTGTCGAGCAACAGGCCGCCCAGCACCGATTGCTCGGCTTCGATCGAATGCGGCGGGACTTTCAGCGACTCGAGTTGGGGATCTTTGGACGGTGCGTTCATGGGGAGGAATTATCGGGCAATCCGGCGACGGCTGCGAGCAGAAAAAACGCAAACGTAGGGGTACAGGACAGATAGCCGGGCACAAAAAAAGCAGGGGCCGGTTACCCGGCCCCTGCCCTTCACCAGCCAAGTGCTGGCTGATACTGCGTGACGCTCAGCGGTCGACTTAGACGTGCTCGCCGATCACAGCCACCGTCACATCGACGAGAACGTCGGTGTGCAGCGAAACCTGAACCGGGTGCTCGCCAACCATCTTCAGCGGGCCTTCGGGCAGACGCACTTGCGACTTTTCGACTTCGAAGCCTTGCTTGCCGAGCGCTGCGGCGATGTCGGCGTTCGTCACAGAGCCGAACAGACGGCCGTCGACGCCCGCCTTCTGCTTGACCTGAACGGTCTGGCCTGCCAGCTTTTCGCCTTGAGCCTGGGCGGCTGCCAGCTTTTCAGCGGCGGTCTTTTCGAGTTCTGCGCGGCGCACTTCGAATTCAGCCAGGGCTTCCTTCGTTGCACGGCGAGCTTTCTTGTTCGGGATCAGGAAGTTACGTGCGTAGCCGTCCTTGACCTTCACGATGTCGCCCAAGTTACCCAGATTGACGACTTTTTCCAGAAGAATGATTTGCATTCGGATGCTCCTTATCGCGTCGTCGGGTTAGGCCTTGTGCTGGTCGGTGTACGGCACCAGCGCGAGGAAACGCGCGCGCTTGATGGCCGTGTCCAACTGGCGTTGATAATGAGCCTTGGTACCCGTGAGACGTGCCGGCGTGATCTTGCCGTTCTCGCCGATGAAGTCCTTCAGCGTTTCGATGTCTTTGTAGTCGATGTACTCGACGCCAGCGGCCGTGAAACGGCAGAACTTCTTGCGCTTGAACAGCGGGTTCTGTTGCTGACGACGCTTGTCGAATTTTTTACCAGTCGGGCGGGGCATGATTAGTCCTTTCCAATGTCCTGCAATGCTGTGATGTGAAATACCAGAGTTCGCGCGTTACGGTGTTTTTTCGCCAGAAAACCTGTGAAGAGCGTTTCGACGCCCATCTGACAGTTTTCGAGCTTACCGCTCGCTTCGCCCGCGGCGACCGCCTGCACGGTCAGTTCGACCTGACGGGCAATGCCCGCCTCGACGACTTCCGTGCGGTGGTGCAACGTGCAGCTTGCGATCGGAACGCCGGCGGGGGTATACCGCACCGATTCGCGTTCGACGACGCTCGCCGTGAGTTGCAGCCGGTTCATGTACCTGTGTATGCCTTCGTGTACTTGAGCGGAGCGACGCCGCGAGTCTGGCAGCTTAAATAGTGAGTCTTAAGCCTGCGCTTCGGTCGGCTGAGCGGCTGCCGACTTCTTGGCTTCTTCGCGGTGCACTTCCTTCATCATCGGCGACGGGCCGGTTTCGGCCTTCTTCATCTTGACGATGAGGTGACGCAGAACGGCGTCGTTGAACTTGAACGCGTGTTCCAGTTCGTCGAGCGTCGTCTGGTCGCATTCGATGTTCATGCAGACGTAGTGAGCCTTCGCGAGTTTCTCGATCATGTAGGCCAGTTGGCGACGGCCCCAGTCTTCGACGCGGTGGATCTGACCACCGTGCGACGTGATCGTGCTCTTGTAACGCTCGATCATGGCGGGCACCTGCTCGCTCTGATCGGGATGCACGATAAAGACGATTTCGTAATGACGCATTACACACTCCTTGTGCTGACTTTTGGATAGAAGCCGCCCGGGCGTCGGAACCGGTGCGGCAAGTGAGAAGCCTGAAAGTGTAACCTGAATGGGGACGGGTTGCAAGGTATTCCGCCGATTCGGTGGCGGAATCGGACGTGTTTTCAAGAGCTTAGAGGTGGTGGGTCGCGCAAGCGGCGCCGCTATTGTCACTCAACCCGCTTCCGTGCGCTGGCTGCCACTCTGCAAACGCGCTCTGAGCGCCGCTTCGAGGCCTCTCAGCGCATCGGGCGCGGCATCCGTGATCGCCCACCAGGTCATGCCCGCCGCGTCCCAGTGAGAGATCGAATAACCGTCGCGATCGAGCGATGCCGGCGCCATCCCCCCCGCCGCCGACTGCGGGAATACGTACACGTCGATCACGTGCTTGCCGGCGCGGTACACGAGCACCGCGACCCGCTGATGCGCGAGGTAGTCGAGCCGGCCGCCCTGCAGCGCGAAGCCGCTCGCTGCGAGATCCTCGACGGGCGGCGAATAGTCGAGCCGGCCGTTGAACCACGGCTTGACTGTGTGACGGTCGGTCGAAATCACGTCGATGTCGCGGCCGGATACCTGCGCGCGCACATGGCTTGCGACGAGTTCGTCGGTGAATGGCATGGATTCGGCGGGGCGGTGCAGCGTCAGCGTCAGAACCGCGGCGGCCGCGCACAACGCGATCACAAGTGCTGCGACACCGCCGCGCGCCGCCGCGCGGGTTGCACCGCCCGCGGCGGTTGGGCCGCTGAAGCCCCTGAGCCATCCGTCGAGCCACGCGGGCCACCGCGCCCCGCGCCGCTGACGCCGTGGTTCCTGCGTCGCCGGCTCCGTCATGCCGGCGGTAGCGTTGCCGGCAGAGTCTATCGGTACATCGTCGGGCGCCGCCGCCACCGCGGTCGCTTTATCGGGCGCGCCGGGCAAGCCCGCCACGATCCGCAGCCGCAACGACTGCGGCGCCCGATGATACGGCGCCGCGCGCAGCGCGCCGCTCAGCGCGCGCAGGTTGTCGCCCGCGCGCCGGCAGTCGTCGCAGCTCTCGATATGCTGCTGCACCCGGCGCGCATCGGGCGCCGGCAATTCGTGATCGGCATTCGCATCGAGGAGCGGCCGTGCTTCGTTACAGTCCATCCGGCGTCTCCTGAGCGGGGTCGGCGGCAGCGCCGGGAATATTGAGGGGCCGGCCGTCGGCAAACGCCCGGAGCCGCGTCACTGATGCGGTGACGGGCACATCTGACGATGATGCCGGTCCACCTTCGCCCGAACTTCGTGCTGGCTCGGCGGAGGACGCAGACGCCGCAGACGCCGCAGACTGCGCGAGTCGCCCGGACTGCGCGGCCTGATCGAGCGGCGCATCCGTCGGCCCGCGCCCCCCACCCTGCCCGCCTTTGCGGCCGCCGCCATCCGATTCCCCCCCGCCTTGTCGCAGCACCATCAACACCTCCGCCAGCTTGCGCCGCCCACGCGCGAGTCGCGACATCACTGTCCCGATCGGTACGTCGGCCACCAGCGCGATCTCCCGATATCCCATCTCTTCAAGTTCTCGCAAAATGAGCACCTCGCGATACTCGACCGGCAAACGCGCCAACGCGTCGTGCACCTGCCGTACATCCTCGTCGCGGATCAGGAGCGTCTGCGGATCGTCGCCGCCAGCAGTCCAGCCGTCGAGGGTCGCGTCGTCCATGGTTTCGTCGAATTCGAGCATGTCGTGCGACGGCGCGCGCCGCCGCCATTCCGTGTACCAGGTGCGGCGCACGATCGCGAGCAGCCACGGCCGCGCGGAGTCGCCGCGAAACGTATCGAAGAAGCGGAACGCACGCATGAACGCTTCCTGCACGACGTCCTCGGCATCGGCGGGATTGCCGCACAGCCAACGCGCGAGGTTGTACGCGGCGTCGAGATGCGGCAACGCCAGCTGCTGGAAGCGGCGGCTTTTCGCGGCATCGGCATCGGCGTCGGTGCCAGCATTTGGCTCGCCCCGCGCGCGGGCGGCGTCTGAGTCGGTCTGGACCACGTGGGCCCCTCCAAGGGCATGGCGGCTGCTTCGTGCGGGTCGCTGCTGTTGCGCGCCCCGCGAGGTGTCGTTCCTGACGTGTCTTTCACGGCAGAACTGGCCACAGACCCAGTTTATTCCCGACTCACGCGAGGATTCGCAAAAAATCAGGATCGCCTATGCGCGCCGCTCGCCAGCTAGTACGACGACCGGTTCCAGTAGTCGTCGCTCGCGTACACGTCTTTCAGGTAGTCGATGAAATAGCGCACGCGCGCCGGCACGAAGCGTTGCTGTGGATAGACCGCGAGGATGTCGTAATCGGGCAGCGCATACTCGTCGAGCACGGTTTCGAGCTCGCCGCGCGCGAGCTGCCGCTGGATTTCCCACGTCGAGCGCCAGCCGAGTCCGAGCCCTTCCGAGACCCAGCGATGCAGCAGTTCACCGTCGTTGCAGTCGAGCGAGCCGCCCACCCGCACTGTCGCGAGCTTGCCGTTGCGGCGGAAGTACCAGCCGCGGTTCTGTCCGCCTTGCAGATTGAACGCGAGGCAGTTGTGGGCCGGCAGATCCTCGAGCGTCTTCGGTTTGCCGTGGCGGCGGAAATAGTCGGGCGTGCCGCACACCACACGCCGGTTCGACGCGAGCTTCACCGCGACGAAGTTCGGATCGACCACGCCGCCGATGCGGATCGACAGGTCGTAACCCTCGCGCACCAGATCGACGACCCGGTCGGTCAGATTGAACGACATCTGCAACCCGGGTTTGTCGCGCAAGAACCCGGGCGCGAGCGGCGCGACGTGCTTGCGGCCGAACGCCGCCGGCGCCGACACGATCAGATGGCCGTTCACCGCGCGGCGTCCCGCGCTCAGTTCGTTCTCCGCCTGATCCCATTCGCTGAGGAGTCCCCGGCAGCGTTCGAGAAATGCGGCACCGTCCTCGCTGACCACGAGCCGCCGCGTCGTGCGATACATCAGCTTCACGCCGAGGCGCTTCTCGAGCGCATCGATGCGCCGCCCGAGGATCACTGGCGACACCCCCTCCTCCAGCGCCGCCGCCGCGAGACTGCCCGCGTCGGCGACTCGCACGAAGGTTTCGATCTGTTTGAAGCGGTCCATGTTCGTCTCCCACCTGTCTGATGGCAGGCCGCCGCCGGCCGTGCGCCGGGCTTCACGCCATTCGATACTTTTTGTTTCGGAATAAGCGACCCGGACTGATCTTATCAAACCTTTGGCGCAGGCCTACAGTGTCCTTCAACCGACGTAATTCCCCGACATTGAGGAGACATTCATGGCCAAAATGAGAGCCGTCGACGCCGCCGTTCTGGTGCTCGAAAGAGAAGGCATCGATACCGCGTTCGGCGTGCCGGGCGCCGCGATCAATCCGTTCTACTCGGCGATGCGCAAAGCCGGCGGCATCAGCCACGTGCTCGCGCGCCATGTGGAAGGCGCGTCGCACATGGCCGAGGGCTACACCCGCGCGCAGCCGGGCAACATCGGCGTGTGCATCGGCACGTCGGGTCCCGCTGGCACCGACATGATCACCGGCTTGTACTCCGCGCAGGCCGACTCGATTCCTATTCTGGCTATCACAGGCCAGGCGCCGCGCGCGCGCCTGTACAAGGAAGACTTCCAGGCCGTCGATATCGAATCGATCGCGAAGCCCGTCACCAAGTGGGCCGTGACCGTGCGCGAGCCGGCGCTGGTGCCACGTGTGTTCCAGCAGGCGTTCCATCTGATGCGCTCGGGCCGTCCGGGCCCGGTGCTGGTCGATCTGCCGATCGACGTGCAGCTCGCCGAAATCGAATTCGACATTGACACGTACGAACCGCTGCCGGTCTACAAGCCGAAGGCAACCCGCAAGCAGATCGAGGCGGCGCTGACGCTGCTCAACGATGCCGATAAGCCGCTGATCGTATCGGGCGGAGGCGTGCTGAACGCCGTGGCCGAAGACCTGCTCGTGAAGTTCGCCGAAACGCTCGGCGTGCCGGTGATCCCGACGCTGATGTCGTGGGGCGCGATTGCCGACGACCATCCGCTGATGGTCGGCATGGTCGGTCTGCAGACCTCGCATCGCTACGGCAACGCAACGATGCTCGCGTCCGACTTCGTGCTCGGCATCGGCAATCGCTGGGCAAACCGTCACACCGGCAGCATCGATGTCTATACGAAGGGGCGCAAGTTCGTGCACGTCGATATCGAACCGACGCAGATCGGCCGCGTGTTCGGCCCGGATCTCGGCATCGTGTCGGACGCGAAGGCCGCACTCGAACTGTTCGTCGAAGTCGCCAGCGAATGGAAGTCCGCGGGCAAGCTGAAGGATCGCAGCGCGTGGGTCGCCGATTGCCAGCAACGCAAGCGCACCATGCTGCGCAAGACGCACTTCGACAACGTGCCGATGAAGCCGCAGCGCGTCTACGAAGAGATGAACCAGGTGTTCGGCCGCGACACGTGCTATGTGAGCACGATCGGCTTGTCGCAGATCGCCGCCGCCCAATTCCTGCACGTCTACAAGGCGCGCAACTGGATCAACTGCGGCCAGGCCGGCCCGCTCGGCTGGACGATTCCGGCGGCGCTCGGCGTGCGCGCGGCCGATCCGCAACGGCCGATCGTCGCGCTGTCCGGCGACTACGACTTCCAGTTCATGATCGAGGAGCTCGCGGCCGGCGCGCAATTCAAGCTGCCGTACGTGCATGTCGTCGTGAACAACTCGTACCTCGGCCTGATTCGCCAGGCGCAGCGCGCGTTCGAGATGGACTACTGCGTGCAGCTCGGCTTCGAGAACATCAACTCGCCGGAGATGAACGGCTATGGCGTCGATCATGTCGCGGTGGCCGTTGGTCTCGGCTGCAAGGCGATTCGCGTGTTCAAGCCGGAAGAGCTGAAGCCGGCGCTACAAAAAGCGCAGTCGATGCTCGCCGAGTTCAACGTGCCGGTGATCGTCGAAGTGATTCTCGAACGCGTGACCAACATCTCGATGGGCACCGAGATCGACGCGATCAACGAGTTCGAGGAACTGGCCGAAAAGCGCGCGGACGCGCCGACGGCGATCAGCCTGCTCGACTAGGCGTTGCGCCTTCGCGGTATCCGCAGCATTCAGCGCGCGCGGTGCGAGGGCCGAGCATGTGCTCTGCGCCCTCGCCTCATTACGACCCAACGCGCCATTCCCTGACCGACCTGAGAGACATACGCACCATGCCGAAATTCGCAGCGAACCTAACGATGCTGTTCACCGAAATGCCGTTCCTCGACCGTTTCGCGGCGGCGGCAAATGCCGGCTTTCATGCCGTCGAATTCCTGTTTCCGTACCCGTATTCGATCGCCGAATTGAGCGAACGTCTGCAACAGAACCGCCTGAAACTGGTGCTGCACAACCTGCCGGCCGGCAACTGGGAAGCCGGCGAACGCGGCATCGCGTGTTTGCCCGATCGGGTCGCCGAGTTTCAGGCAGGCGTCGGCCGCGCGATCGAATACGCCAGCGCATTGAAGGTGCCGCAACTGAACTGCCTCGTCGGCATTCCGGGCGCGAACGTCGACGCCGACACCGCCCGCGCGACGATCGTCGAGAACCTGCGCTTTGCCGCGCGCGAGCTGAAGGAGGCCGGCATCCGGCTGCTCGTCGAGCCGTGCAACTCATACGACATTCCGGGCTTCGCGCTGAACCGTTCGCGCGACGGACTCGACGTGATTCGCGAGGTCGGCTCGGACAATCTGTTCCTGCAATACGACATCTATCACATGCAGCGGATGGAAGGCGAACTCGCGGCGACGATCGAAAAGAACCTCGCGCAGATCGCGCATATCCAGCTTGCGGACAACCCGGGCCGGCACGAACCGGGCACCGGCGAGATCAACTATCCGTACCTGTTCGCGCTGCTCGACTCGCTCGGCTACGAAGGCTACGTCGGTTGCGAATACAAGCCGCGCACGACGACCGATGCCGGCCTCGGCTGGGTGCAAAGCGTGGCCGGTCAGACGCGCGGCGCGGCACACGCGGCGGCTTGAGGCGCATCAGGGATCATCACGGCTCCCTGAAGGTCCTCAACGCACGTCCCCTAATAACCCTGGAGATTCACACACATGGCAAAGATCGGCTTCATCGGACTCGGCATCATGGGCGCGCACATGGCGCGCAACCTCATCAAGGGCGGACACGCGCTGTTCGTGAACGGCGGGTATCCGATGCCGGACGACATCGCGAAGTGCACGAGCGTGGTCGCCAGTTCGACCGCGGTCGCGCAGGCTGCCGACATCGTCATCATCATGGTGCCGGACACACCTGACGTCGCCAACGTGCTGTTCGCCGACGACGGCGTCGCCGCGGGTCTCACCAAAGGCAAGCTCGTGATCGACATGAGTTCGATCTCGCCGCTCGACACCCAGGCGTTCGCGAAGAAGATCAACGCGCTCGGCGTCGACTATCTCGATGCACCGGTATCCGGCGGCGAAATCGGCGCGCGCGACGCGTCGCTGACGATCATGGTCGGCGGTCCCGAGAAAGCCTTTGCGCTGGCCAGGCCGCTATTCGAACTGATGGGCAAGAACATTTCGCTGATCGGCGAGAACGGCGCGGGTCAGACCTGCAAGGTCGCGAACCAGATCATCGTCGCGCTCAATATCGAGGCGGTGGCCGAAGCGCTACTGTTCGCGTCGCGTTCGGGCGCCGATCCGGAGCGAGTACGCCGCGCGTTGATGGGCGGCTTCGCGGCGTCGCGGATTCTCGAAGTGCATGGCGAGCGCATGACGAAGCGCGCGTTCAATCCGGGCTTTCGCATCGAGCTGCATCAGAAGGACCTGAATCTCGCGCTCGACGGCGCGCGCAAGCTCGGCATCGCGCTGCCACATACCGCGAGCGCGCAGCAGCTGTTCAGCGTCTGTGCGGCGAACGGCGGCAAGGCGTGGGATCACTCGGCGATGGTGCGCGCGCTCGAGATCATGGCGAACCACGAGGTCGCGCGGACGCCGGACAGCGAGGACGCGAAGGCGGCTTAGGTCTTCGTGATTGCTCTGTGATTGAACACGCCGTTGATTGCGCTGATGGCCGCCTGGGCATCCGCGCAATCACGGTGAGCACTGGTGGGGCGCCCGTTCGTCGCGTGGCAGCTTGGGCTGCCGGCGTGGTGG
Organism: Paraburkholderia sp. WC7.3g; assembly: GCF_050436345.1. NCBI lineage: Bacteria > Pseudomonadati > Pseudomonadota > Betaproteobacteria > Burkholderiales > Burkholderiaceae > Paraburkholderia > Paraburkholderia sp. WC7.3g. The sequence continues at coordinate 2,303,746 of NZ_JBNDMA010000002.1, read as the reverse complement.
AACGGGCAAATCGCGCCGCTCTGGGCTGAGAGCGGCAGGTGGGGTCCGCAGCGGCACCCGGCTACGCCGGGGAAGCCTTGGTCGGTCAGACGTCGTCGTCGGGTGTCCGGCTGTCGGATTCAGCGTTGGGCCATTTCGCCGCCACCGTCGATACGACCGGTATCGGCAGCGCGGTCGCGAGCATCGCTATCAATACGTATCGAACACCTTTTGCAACGCCGCCGGCGCGGTATGGCCCGCGGCCAGCGCCAGCATCAGCAACACCCTCGCCTTGTACGGATTCAGCGAACCCGCGCTGACGAAACCGAGCGCATCGTCGGCCGCCGCGCCGTTGCGCATTACATGCCCCGAACCCACGCGCGACGAGCGCACCACCGCCACGCCGCGCATCGCGGCATCCGCCAGCGCCTGCTGCAACGACTGGTGGATCGAGCCATTGCCCGTACCCGCCACGACGATGCCGCGCACACCCGCGGCGACCAACGCATCGATGGCGATCCGCGACACGCCCGCATAGCTCGTGACGATCTCCACTTGCGGCCACGCCGCATCGATCGTGAATTCGCTCGCGAACGTATGCGCGCGCACCACGCCGCGCTGGAATTCGACGCGGCCATCCTGCACCCAGCCGAGCGCGCCGATCTCGGGCGACTGGAAGGCATCGACCGCATACGTGCTCGTTTTAACGACGTCGCGCGCGCTATGAATCCGGTTGTTGAACGCGACCAGCACGCCCTGCCCGCGTGCCGCCGCGTGCGCGGCGACCGTCACCGCATTTAGCAGATTCAGCGGACCGTCGGCGGAGAGCGCCGACGCTGGGCGCATCGCCGCGGTCAGCACGACCGGTTTGTCCGACTTGACGGTCAGATGCAGCAGGTAGGCGGTTTCTTCGAGCGTATCGGTACCGTGCGTGACCACCACGCCGTCGACGTCGTCCGTCGCGAGCAGCGTGTCGATGCGTTGCGCGAGCGTGGTCCACAGCGGCATCGCCATGTCCTTGCTATCGACGCTGGCGATCTGCTCGGGGGCGATTCGCGCGACCGTGGACAACGCCGGCACCGCCGCGAGCAGCTGATCGACGCCGACGACGCCCGCCTGATAGCCCGACGTATTGGCGGCATCCGGGGCCGAGCCGGCGATCGTGCCGCCGGTCGCGAGCACCGCGATGCGCGGCAGCGTCGGCGCGGCGGGATGGCCGGGCGGAATCGGGAGAGACGGAGAAGTGGAGATATTCATGGCGGCGATTGTAAGCGATGCGCTATGCGCCGCCATGCGTGAAAAACCGGACGCAGGCTCGCCCCCGCGTGCGCGCGCAACTTGCGAGCGGGCCTGAATCCCGTGCGACGCCCAGTTGCACTCCTCAGCGCAAGTATTGAAGGCGGACATCGCTGAACTGCTGATACTTGATGAAACACATGAGGGGCCCCTTTCTACCATCTGTCGTCGTGTCGAGATTTCTGGCGTTGCCACGCTTTCCGCAATTACAGGCAGGTACCGCCATCTCACGCGCTGCAGCGCTCAAATGCCGGTCAGCGCCGATTCGGACCTGACCTATTTTTGCCCAATCTCAAAAATATAGACTGAACCCAGTTACAGAGATTTAGCAAAGGCCAGACCTAGATTGACTCGGCAGAATCTGGCCGATTCTTACTGCGGCCACGAGCTTTCGGGATCGACATCGCTCCCGTTTTTGCAGCTGATATTGAACAGCAAGAAATGGCAACAGCGATTTGGCATTAGTTCGCATAACTCAATTCTTTTTCAAACTTTAAAAGGAATCATGTCATGAACAAATCCTATGTCAGCATCTGGAGCGAAGCCCTTGGGTCGTGGGTGGCTGCATCCGAGCACACTGCGCGTCGCGGCAAACGCAGCAAGTCACGCTGCGTGATGGGTAGCATCGGCGTAGCCTTGGGTGTGATTGCCGGCTACAGCGGGAATGCTGCTGCTAATGTGACGAATCCTATTGGCGCCTATGGCAACATTGCTATTAACAATTCGACCATCACCTCCGCCGCTGCTTCTGCCAGCACTCCTGGATCGATAGCGATTGGTGCTGGTGCAAACGCTAAAGGCGACGTTGATTATGACGGTAGCTCGGCCATTGCCATCGGCGATTCAGCCAAGGCGAACGGGGGTGGCGCGATTGCACTCGGCGAAATGGCCGTTGTCAACGGTGATCGCTCGGCAGCTTTCGGCCCAGCTTCAACCGTGAGTGCCTCAAATTCTGTGGCGCTCGGTTTCGGGAGCACGGTCACCGCCACCAATAGCGTAGCTTTGGGCGTGAATTCGGTGGCCGACCGGGCGAATACGGTGTCGGTAGGCGCGACCACCGGCCAACGCCAGATTGTGAACCTGGCTGCAGGTACCCAAAGTACGGATGCTGTCAATCTGAGCCAGCTCGGAGGAGTGGTGAATGCGCTAGGCGGTGGGGCGGCGATCAAGTCGGATGGCACGATCAGCGCGCCGAGCTACAGCGTGGGCGGTACGACGGTCAACAACGTGGGTGACGCGGTTGCCAACATTGACGAAAACGTGCGCCGCAACGCCTCGAAGATGGACAACCTCAACGATGGCCTGGTGATGATCCACAACATCGCGCTCGACAACAGTAATGACATCGCGATCAACAAAGCTGACATCACGAAGATGAGTGGCGACATCACGAACGTCACCAACAACCTGAACGACGGCACCATCGGTCTGGTGCAGCACGACGCAGCGACCCGGAACATCACGGTGGCCAAGGATCTGGACGGCACGACGGTGGACTTCAGTGGCACCGATGGCGCGCGCACGCTGAGCGGCGTGAAGGCCGGTGCGCTGGGCGACACCAGCACCGAAGCGGTGAACGGTTCGCAGCTGCACGCGACCAACCAGAACGTAACGACCAACACGGCCGGCATCGCGGCCAATGCGACGAACGTCGCGACCAACAGGACCGCGATCACCAGCATCGACGGCCGCGTGACCAACGTGGAAGGCTCGGTCACGAACCTGACGCAGCAACTGGACGGCGGCAGCGTCGGCCTGGTGCAGCAGGACGCGACCAGCAAGGCCATCACGGTGGCCAGGGGCCTGGACGGCACGACGGTGGACTTCAGTGGCACCGATGGCGTGCGCACGCTGAGCGGCGTGAAGGCTGGCGCGCTGGGCGACACCAGCACCGAAGCGGTGAACGGTTCGCAGCTGCACGCGACCAACCAGAACGTGACGACCAACGCGGCCAGCATCGCGGACAACGCGACGAACGTCGCGGCCAACAGGACGGCGATCACCAGCATCGACGGCCGCGTGACCAACGTGGAAGGCTCGGTCACGAACCTGACGCAGCAACTGGACGGCGGCAGCGTCGGCCTGGTGCAGCAGGACGCGACCAGCAAGGCCATCACGGTGGCCAGGGGCCTGGACGGCACGACGGTGGACTTCAGTGGCACCGATGGCGTGCGCACGCTGAGCGGCGTGAAGGCTGGTGCGCTGGGCGACACCAGCACCGAAGCGGTGAACGGTTCGCAGCTGCACGCGACCAACCAGAACGTGACGACCAACGCGGCCAGCATCGCGGACAACGCGACGAACGTCGCGGCCAACAGGACGGCGATCACCAGCATCGACGGCCGCGTGACCAACGTGGAAGGCTCGGTCACGAACCTGACGCAGCAACTGGACGGCGGCAGCGTCGGCCTGGTGCAGCAGGACGCGACCAGCAAGGCCATCACGGTGGCCAGGGGCCTGGACGGCACGACGGTGGACTTCAGTGGCACCGCTGGCGTGCGCACGCTGGGCGGCGTGAAGGCCGGCGCGCTCGGCGACACCAGCACCGAAGCGGTGAACGGTTCGCAGCTGCACACGACCAACCAGAACGTGACGACCAACACGGCCGGCATCGCGGCCAACACGACGAACGTTGCGGCCAACAAGACGGCGATCACCAGCATCGACGGCCGCGTGACCAACGTGGAAGGCTCGGTCACGAACCTGACGCAGCAACTGGACGGCGGCAGCGTCGGCCTGGTGCAGCAGGACGCGACCAGCAAGGTCATCACGGTGGCCAGGGGCCTGGACGGCACGACGGTGGACTTCAGTGGCACCGATGGCGCGCGCACGCTGAGCGGCGTGGCCGAAGGTGCGATTGCTGCGGGCAGCAAGGAAGCCGTCAACGGCAGCCAGCTGTATGCGAACTCGGCGAGCGTCGCCGCGGGTCTGGGTGGCGGCTCGGCCGTGAACGCGGATGGCACGATCAGCGCACCGAGCTACAGCGTGGGTGGTACGACGGTGCATAGCGTAGGCGATGCCGTCACCAACCTGGATGACCGGGTGACGGAGAACACCACGGACATCACGAAGCTGCAGACGCAGGTGGGCGATGTCGGCACGCAACTGTCGGGCGCGGTGCAGTACGACCGTCACGCTGACGGCTCGGTGAACTTCGGTTCCGTGACGCTCGGCGGAAGCCTGAGCGCAGGCCCGGTGATCCTGAGCAATGTGGCGAACGGCACGAGCCAGTATGACGCGGTGAACTTCGGCCAGCTGTCGGCGTTGCAGGACCAGGTGACGGATCTCGACGGGCAGGTGAAGGATCTCGGTTCCCAGCTGTCGAACATCCAGCCGGTCACCCCGGATGTTTCGTCGCCGGACCGCAACAATGACGCAGTGGCCAATGCGGCGACGCCGGGTACCGGTGTGGGCAGCACCGTGGCCGGGGCAAACGCCAGTGCAACAGCAGACAACGCGGTGGCAGTGGGCTCAAATGCGGCGGCAACCGGCGGCAACTCGACGGCGATCGGCACCGGCTCGCAGGCTGGCAATGCGAACTCGGTGGCGTTGGGTCAGGGCTCGGTGACGGATCGCGATAACTCGGTGTCGGTGGGTTCAGTGGGTCACGAACGCCAGATCACCAACGTCGCAGCGGGTACGGTGGACACGGATGCAGTCAATGTCGGTCAGATGAACAGCTCGGTCGCACAAGGCGTTCAGCAGGCCAACAACTACACCGATCAGCGTATCAACGCGACCAACCAGGCGATCAACGACGTCGCGAAGAACGCCTACGCAGGGATCGCAGCAGCGATGGCAATGCCGAACATGACGCCGTCGGGCCCGGGCAAGACGATCGTCGCTGCGGGTGGGGCGACCTATAAGGGCGGCAGCGCCGCAGCAGTAGGAGCTACGTACCGCTCACGGAATAATAAGTGGCTCGTCAACGCTGCGGTGTCGGTCACGTCGACTGGTGACGCTGGCGCACGTGCGCAGGTTGGCTACGAGTTCTAATAGCCATGTCACGTAAAAAGCGGAAGGTCCGTTAGTCCAATAGCTGTATAGCGGGTGTTTAGAGAGAGTCTTGCCGGGCACAGCAGGACTCTTTTTTTTGCGCCCATCCTGCGGGTGCAAGTCCTACCCTAAGCTGCTCGCGGCTCTAAGCCGCCTCACGCAACTGCGCCGCAATGTCCGCCTCGCTCAACTGCGGCGCGAACATCTCGATCAACCGATACGCGTACGCGCGCAGGAATGCCCCCTTGCGCAGGCCGACGCGGGTCGTGCTCGCCTCGAAGAGATGCTGCGTGTCGAGCGCGACGAGTTCGGTGTCGCGCTTCGGGTCGTAGGCCATCGCAGCGACCACGCCGATACCCATGCCGAGTTCCACGTAGGTCTTGATCACGTCGGCGTCGATCGCGGTCAGCACGACGTCGGGCAACGCACCCGCTTTTGCGAACGCCTGGTCGATATGCGAGCGGCCCGTGAAGTCCTGGTCGTAGGTGACGATCGGAAATTCGGCGATCTCGTCGAGCGTCAGATTCGCTCGGCCGACGAGCGGATGATCCTTCGGCACCACCACGACGTGATGCCACGAATAGCACGGGAACGTGACGATGTCGGGAAAACGGTCGAGCGCCTCGGTCGAGATGCCGATATCCGCTTCGCCGTTGATGATCATCTGCGCGATCTGCTGCGGGCTGCCCTGGCGCAGCGCCAGATGCACTTTCGGAAACACCGACGTGAACTGCCGGACCACCTTCGGCAGCGCGTAGCGCGCCTGCGTGTGAGTGGTCGCGACGACGAGGTGACCGCTGTCCTGATCGGCGTACTGGCGCGCGACGCGGCGCAGATTCTCCGCATCGAGCAGCATCCGCTCGATCAGCTGATGCACCGCCTTGCCCGGCTCGGTGAGCCCCGTCAGACGCTTGCCGCGGCGGATGAAAATATCGACCCCGAGTTCGTCCTCGAGATCCTTGATCTGCTTCGATACGCCCGATTGCGACGTGTAGAGCACGTTCGCCACTTCGGTCAGGTTCATGTTCTGCCGCACCGCTTCGCGCACGAAGCGCAACTGCTGGAAATTCATCGATTTGTCTCCGGAAAAACGCGCAATGCGCGCGGCACCGCCGTCACGCCATCGCCTATTGTCAGTTGCAGATCACGCCACGTTTCGCGATCGAGTTCGGCTTCGAGCAGGTTGCCCTCACGGCCCGCGAGCTCGACGCGCACCGAGCCGCCGAGCGTCACCACGCGCCGCAGGTCGACGACGATGCCCTCGCGATGCCCGGCTGCCTGCGGATACAACTGCAGATCGTGCGGCCGCACATAGGCGAACGCAGGACCGCTGAAACCGGCGGCAATCGCGACCGGCAGCGCGGCGCCATCGACGACGAAGCCTTGCGCATCGACGCTGCCGTGCAGACGGTTCGCCGCGCCGAGAAACTCATAGACGAACGGCGTCTGCGGATGGTCGTACACGTCCTGCGGGCTCCCCACCTGCTCGACATGCCCCCGATTGAGCACGACGATGCGATCGGCCACTTCGAGCGCTTCTTCCTGATCGTGAGTGACGAAGATAGTCGAGATATGCAGATCGTCGTGCAGGCGACGCAACCAGCTGCGCAGTTCCTTGCGCACCTTCGCGTCGAGCGCGCCGAACGGCTCGTCGAGCAACAGCACTTTCGGCTCGACAGCCAACGCACGCGCGAGCGCGATGCGCTGCCGCTGGCCGCCGGACAGCTCCGACGGATAGCGTTGCGCGAGCCAGTCGAGCTGCACGAGCTTCAGCAGCTCATGCACCTTCTCGCGAATCACCTTCTCTGACGGACGTTCCTTGCGCGGCTTCACGCGCAGACCGAACGCAACGTTCTCGAACACCGTCATATGACGGAACAGCGCGTAATGCTGGAACACGAAGCCTACCTCGCGCTCGCGCGCGCCGACCGCCGCGACGTCCTGGCCTTGCAGCTCGACCTGGCCGCCGTCCGCGTATTCGAGGCCGGCGATCACGCGCAACAGTGTCGTCTTGCCGCAACCCGACGGCCCGAGCAGCGCGACGAGTTCGCCCGGTGGAAAGTCGAGCGACACGTTGTCGAGCGCGACGAAATCGCCGAAGCGCTTTTGCAGGTTACGAACGGTGATACCCATTTACAGCTCTCCTTGCTTGAGCGGATGTCGCTGCGACGCAGGCGTGGCGTTGACGAAAAACGAATGAGAAGCGGACTGCGCGCTCCCGGCCTGCGAAGCGCCGGACGGCGCCGGCCCCGCATACGCGGGCACGTCGCGCGCTGCCGACAGTTCCGCCGACATATGACGCTCGGCCAACAGCTTCAGCCCCAACGTGACCAGCGCCAGCAGCGCGAGCACCGACGCCACGGCGAACGCGGCCGAGAAGTTGTATTCGTTGTAGAGAATTTCGACATGCAGCGGCATCGTGTCGGTCTGCCCGCGAATATGACCCGACACGACCGACACCGCGCCGAACTCGCCCATCGCGCGCGCATTGCACAGAATCACGCCGTACAGCAGACCCCATTTGACGTTCGGCAGCGTGACGCGACGGAACGTCTGCCAGCCCGATGCGCCGAGCACGTGCGCGGCTTCTTCCTCGTCGTTGCCCTGCGCCTGCATCAGTGGAATCAACTCGCGCGCGACGAACGGGAACGTGACGAAGATCGTCGCGAGTACGATGCCCGGTACCGCGAAGATGATCTGCACGTTGTGATCTTCGAGCCACGGGCCGAACCAGCCCTGCGCGCCGAACATCAGCACGTAGATCAGACCGGAGATCACCGGCGACACCGAAAACGGCAGATCGATCAGCGTGGTCAGGAGTGCCTTGCCGCGGAATTCGAACTTCGCGATACACCACGACGCCGCGAGGCCGAACCCGAGGTTCAGCGGCACCGCGATCGCCGCGGTGATCAGCGTCAACCTGATGGCCGACAGCGCGTCCGGATCGACAAGCGATTCGAAGTAAAAACGCAGCCCCTTGCTCAGCGCCTGATAGAACACCGCGACGAGCGGCACGACCAGAAACAGCGCGAGAAACAGCAGCGCCAGGCCGATCAGCAGCCAGCGCACGACGGGCGGCTCGCTGACCGGATCGGGGCGGCGCGCGGCGCTCGCCGGATTCGTCGGAACGCGGCTCATTGCACACCTCCACCGATTGCGGCGACGTTCGTGGCCACCGGCGCCGGCGCCGGCGCCGCGTTGCCGCGGCTCGTGCGCCGCTGCAGATACCACTGCAGCGTGTTGATCAACAGCAGCATCAGGAACGACACGACCAGCATCACGACCGCGAGCGCCGTCGCGCCCGCATAGTCGTATTGCTCGAGCTTCGTGATGATCAGCAGCGACGTGATCTCCGACTTCATCGGCACGTTGCCGGCGATGAAGATCACCGAGCCGTATTCGCCGAGCGCGCGCGCGAACGCGAGCGCGAAGCCGGTCAGCAACGCCGGGAACACGGCCGGCAGCACGACGCGGCGAAACGTGAGCCAGCGCGACGCGCCGAGGCACGCGGCCGCTTCCTCCTGCTCGCGCTCGAACTCCTCGAGCACCGGCTGCACCGTGCGCACGACGAACGGCAGGCCGATGAAGGTCAACGCGACCAGCACGCCGGCGGGCGTGAACGCGATCTTGATGCCGAGCGGCGCGAGAAACTGGCCGATCCAGCCGTTGCCTGAATAGACGGCCGCGAGCGAAATGCCCGCGACGGAAGTGGGCAGCGCGAACGGCAAATCGACGACCGCATCGACGATGCGCTTGAACGCAAACGTGTAGCGCACCAGCACCCACGCGACGAGAAAGCCGAACACCGCGTTGATCAACGCGCCGCCGAGTGCCGAGAAAAACGTCAGCCGATACGACGCGAGCACGCGCGGCGACGTGACTGCGCGCACGAACTGATCCCAGTCGAGCGTCGCGGTTTTCAGAAAGGTCGCCGCCAACGGAATCAGCACCACGAGGCTCAGATAAGCCACCGTGATGCCGAGTGTCAGGCCAAAGCCGGGCAAGGCGCTCGGCTTGCGGAAGGTCAACGTGGTCATGCTGGATACTCGTTCATGGTTGATGCTCGCGCGGTTGTCGTGTTGCTGTCTCGTTGTGTCGTTATCGAACTGCGGTACTGCTGGCCACGGCCTCCGGTTAGCCGAAAGCGCGCCCATTGGGCGCGCCCTTTCACCTCTGCCTTTGATGCAGGCGGCGGTTTTTACTGCGGCTGATAAATCGAATCGAACACGCCGCCGTCGGCGAAATGCGTCTTCTGCGCGTTGGTCCAGCCGCCGAACGAATCGTCGATCGTGTACAGCTTCAGCTTCGGAAACTTCGCGGTCAGATCGGCCGGCACCTTGTTCGAACGCGGACGATAGAAATTGCGCGCGGCGATCTCCTGGCCCTCCTCGCTATAGAGGAAGTTCAGATAAGCCTCGGCGAGCTTGCGGGTGCCGTGCCTGTCGACGACCTTGTCGACCACCGCGACCGGCGGCTCCGCGAGAATGCTCACCGACGGCACGACGATCTCGAACTTGTCCGGACCGAACTCCTTCAGCGACAGGAACGCCTCGTTTTCCCACGCGATCAGCACGTCACCAATGCCGCGCTGAACGAAGCTCGTCGTCGCGCCGCGCGCGCCCGAATCGAGCACGCCGGCGTTCCTGTACAGCTTGCCGACGAACTCCCTGGCCTTCCGGTCGTTGCCGCCCGGTTGATGCTCGGCGTAGGCCCACGCGGCCAGATAGTTCCAGCGCGCGCCGCCCGAGGTCTTCGGATTCGGCGTCACGATCGACACGCCCGGCTTCACCAGATCGTCCCAATCCTTGATGTGCTTCGGGTTGCCCTTGCGCACGAGAAACACGATCGTCGAGGTGTACGGCGACGCGTTGTCCGGCAAACGCTTCTGCCAGTTCCTGTCGACGAGCCCCTTGTTCGCGAGCGCATCGATGTCATAAGCGAGCGCGAGCGTCACGACGTCGGCCTGCAGACCATCGAGCACCGAGCGAGCCTGCGCGCCCGAGCCGCCGTGCGACTGCCTGAAGGTGACGGCTTCGCCGCTGCTGGCCTTCCATTCCTTGCCGAATGCCTGGTTGATGTCCTGATACAGCTCGCGCGTCGGATCGTAGGACACGTTCAGCAGTGTCGTGTCGGCGTGCGCGATGCCGCTTGCGCCCACCATGCCCAGCGCGCCCGCCGCGCCGACGGCGAGCGCCGTGATCAGTTTTCTGGTTCGAGCCGCAAGCCCCGTGTGCCGATAGTTCATCTCGATTTTTCTCCGTGTGATGGTCCGCTGCCAAGCGTCTGGTGTTGTTCTGCGTCGCGGTCACGTGCACATGAGCGCCAATCCGGAGGCCAGTCTATCGAAGGGCTTTCATCATTAAAAATAATGTTTCTTCATTTTTTAATACTCAAAAGTGGTAACGGCAGATGCGACGGCTGTTGACGCACCGGAAACGACGCGATGTGGCCGATAAACGACGCCCGAACGCGCCCCTCCGGCCGAACTTAAAGTAAAGCTTGAAATGCGCCGGATACTGTATAAAAATACAGTCACCTGTTCATACATACAGTGGCCATGACAAAACTCACCGCACGACAGCAGCAGGTTTTCGATCTGATCCGCCGCGCGATCGAACGCACCGGCTTTCCGCCCACTCGCGCGGAAATCGCCGCCGAACTCGGTTTCAGCTCGGCCAATTCCGCGGAAGAGCATCTGCGCGCGCTGGCGCGCAAGGGGGTGATCGAACTCGCGGCTGGCGCGTCGCGCGGCATCCGCCTGCTGTCCGGGCAAGAGGACGCGCCACACCAGTTCACGCTGCCGCATGCGGGCCTGATGCAGTTGTCGCTGCCGCTGATCGGCCGGGTCGCGGCGGGTAGCCCGATCCTCGCGCAGGAACATATCTCGCAGCACTACGCGTGCGACCCGGCGCTGTTCTCGAGCAAACCCGACTACCTGCTGAAAGTGCGCGGCCTGTCTATGCGCGACGCCGGGATTCTCGACGGCGACCTGCTCGCAGTGCAAAAGCGCAGCGAAGCGAAGGACGGCCAGATCATCATTGCGCGGCTCGGCGACGACGTGACGGTCAAGCGTCTGAAGCGCCGGCCGAACGGCATCGAGCTGATCGCCGAAAACCCCGATTACGACAACATCTTCGTGGAAAGCGGCAGCGCCGATTTCGCGCTCGAAGGGATCGCGGTCGGGCTCATTCGCCCAAGCGAGTTCTGATCTTTCGCTGTCGCAGCAACGCTTGCGCCGGCTTGTCCAACCCAAGCCGCATTTACGCCCGCATTTACGCCCGCATCTACGCTGTATCGCCAGGAGAGACTCATGGAACGCCTTGCCCGCCTGCTGCCTTTTCGCCAGTTCGGCCGTCTGCGCCATCTGCGCAAGCTCACGCCCTGCGCGCTGACCGAGGCGCCCGCGGCGCGCACGCCGTCGCTGTTCGACGTGCCTGCCGATGCTTCCGGTCTGCCGTCGTCGTTGCCGGCGTTCGCTCGCGTGTCGCTGAATTCGGCGCTGAACATCGCCGAGCCCGCGCGTCGCGCACCGGTGCGGGTCTACCATGGATCGTCGCGACTGATCATGGTCGGCACGGTCGACGCCGTATGCCGTATGATCGATCGTTGCATCGCCGACGAAGCCAACGTGCACGGCGCGGTGTTCGAAGCCTGAGCGAATCCTGGGCACGCATGCGATACCCACTTCTGAAGTTCAGAGTTTCGCGTCGGATGGGATCGTTTCGACCTCGCCGTGGTCGACGTTAGATGATCACTAACGTGGAGTCCCATTCGATGACATTTCCGAAACGCATACAGGGCAGCGCCACCCGGCCGCTGCTGATCACGCTGATCGTGGTGATCGTGATTGGCGCGCTGGGGTTTATCTATGCGTCACCGTATATCGCGGTGAACAATCTCAAACGCGCGGCAGATGCGCGAGACGTGCAAACCGTCAATCAGTACGTGGACTTTCCCGCGCTACGCGATAGCCTGAAGCAGCAGGTGGGCGCCATGCTGACACGCCGGCTCGAAGCGGACGCCGGCAACAAGCTGGCCACGATTGGCGCGGTGATCGGCGTGACGTTGATCGGCCCGCTCGTCGATGCCTATGCAACACCCGACGGCGTCGCGGCGCTGCTGAACGGCATGCCGCCACGCGGCATGCCGGGCGAGCAACCGTCCGCGCCGCCAGCCGCGAGCGGCGAAGCGCCGGCCGCACCAGCCGCGGGCAACACCACCAATCAGGCAAGTGCGCCGCCACCGGGGCGTCAAAGCACGGCCGGCTATCGTAGTCTCAACGAATTTGTTATCACGTACCGGCGTGGCGAAGGCAACGCGAACTACTCGGCGATCTTCCGTCGCGAAGGTCTGGTCACATGGAAGCTCGCCGCGATCAACCTGAACGAGTGAGGTTGAAGCCTGGCCGGAAGGAATGCGTGGCTGGTCGTCGAGGCCAGCCACGTGACGGGGATGTTCACGTCTGGGCTACAAGACGGCGCGAATGGCTTCGCGCCGCTAACTAGCGTATTACGCCGCAGCCGCCTGCTGCTGGTCCTGCCCGGACGAGCACGCCACCAGGATGCTGCACGTCACCCTGTCGAGCAGCGGCGTGTTGCCCGCCCCCATCCACCAACGCGACAGACCGGTCCGGCAGCGATGGCCGACCACCACGAGATCGACCTGCAATTCGTTGGCAAGGTTGGCGATCTCGTCGATCGGATGACCGAACGCGAAATGCCCTTGTGCGCTTACGCCGCGCTCGGTCAGCCAGTTCACCCCCTCCTGCAGAATCTCGCGGGCCGTTTTTTCGAAGCTGCCGCAGGCTACGTCCGTCAACAAGCCCGCGCTTTGCGCAATGCTCGAACGCATGTCGACGACCGACAGTAGGTGCGTTTCCGCCTTCAGCTCCAGCGCCAGATCGGCACCGCAACGCAGGGCTTTGCGGCCTTCGCGCGAGCCGTCGTAGCACAGCAGGATTTTCTGGTAGCTCGCCATCAGGTTTCTCCATTCGCGCGGAAAGCGCTGTCTGATTCAATCATGGTGCGCCGCAAATCGGCTTGCAAGGGATGGAAAACGCTAAGTGCATAGTCGGTGCATGCTGAGCACGTCCGCACAAGCGTTGGGCAATTCGATGCAGCGTTTGCCCACGGATGCCGCAACGCAAAACTTCGTACGCGAACGTTGCGGCCGCTCGCAGCGGGCCGTTTCGCGTGCCGGTAGCGTCAAACGGTAAACAGTGGCGCCGGGCGGTGCCAGCCGGCTCAATACACCGCAACCTGCCGCATGCATTACCCGTTCCCGGAGGGCCGCCCGCATTAGCGAACCGAAACCCTGGAATAAGCCGCTTCGCGTGCACAATGCGGGCGTCGCAGGTATGTTGTGTGTCTTGCGAGTACGTTGTGTCTTCTTCAGGAGCCTCGCCCGACCCATGCCCGCCGCCCCCATCGAATTCCATCAGGTCAGGAAAAGCTACGGCGAAAAAACGGTCGTCGACGGCTTGTCGTTTCATGTGAACGCCGGCGAATGCTTCGGGCTGCTCGGCCCCAATGGTGCCGGCAAGACCACGACACTGCGCATGCTGCTCGGCATCGCGGCGCCCGACGCCGGCGCGATCCGCCTATGCGGCGAGCCGATCCCGGGCCGCGCGCGCATCGCGCGCTCGCGCGTCGGCGTGGTGCCGCAGTTCGACAATCTCGATCCCGATTTCACGGTGCGCGAAAATCTGCTCGTCTTCGGCCGCTACTTCGGTCTCACCGCTGCGCAGTGTCGCGCGGCGGTGCCCGGTCTGCTCGAATTCGCACGCCTCGAGAACAAGGCCGACGCGCGCGTGAGCGAACTATCGGGTGGCATGAAGCGGCGCCTCACGCTCGCGCGTGCGCTGATCAACGATCCCGACGTGCTGATCATGGACGAGCCGACCACCGGTCTCGATCCGCAAGCACGCCATCTGATCTGGGAGCGGCTGCGCTCGCTGCTCGCGCGCGGCAAAACCATCCTGCTGACCACGCACTTCATGGAAGAAGCCGAACGGCTTTGTCATCGACTGTGCGTGATCGAGGAAGGACGCAAGATCGCCGAAGGCGCGCCGCGCGAGTTGATCGAATCCGAGATCGGCTGCGACGTGATCGAGATCTACGGTCCCGATCCGTTTGCGCTGCGCGAAGAACTCGCGCCGCTCGCCGAGCGCACCGAGATCAGCGGTGAGACACTGTTCTGTTACGTGAACGACGCGCAGCCCGTGCATATGCGGCTCAAGCAGCGCGCTGATTTGCGCTATCTGCATCGGCCAGCGAATCTCGAGGACGTATTTTTGCGGCTCACGGGACGCGAGATGCAGGACTGATTACGCAACGAGACAACTGATGGACGCACGCACTTACGAAACCCACGACGGCACGCCATCGGCACAGCAGCCGTTCGGCGCGTTCCCCGCCAACGCCACGAACTGGGCCGCGGTGTGGCGCCGCAACTATCTGGTGTGGAAGAAGCTCGCGCTCGCGTCGATGTTCGGCAACCTCGCCGATCCGATGATCTATCTGTTCGGTCTCGGCCTCGGGCTCGGGCTGATGGTCGGGCACGTCGACGGCGTGTCGTATATCTCGTTCCTCGCGGCGGGCACCGTGCCGTCGAGCGTGATGATGTCGGCGAGTTTCGAGTCGATGTATTCGGGCTTTTCGCGCATGCACGTACAGCGCACGTGGGAAGCGATCATGCATACGCCGCTCTCGCTCGGCGATATCGTGCTCGGCGAGGTGGTGTGGGCCGCGAGCAAATCGGTGTTGTCGGGTGCGGCGATCATGCTGGTGGCGGGCGCGCTCGGCTACGCGAGTTTTCCGTCGATGCTGCTCGCGCTGCCGATCATCGTGCTGGCCGGACTCGCGTTCGCGAGCCTCGCGATGATCGTGACGGCGCTCGCGCCGTCATACGACTTTTTCATGTTCTATCAGACGCTCGTCCTCACGCCGATGCTGCTGCTCTCCGGCGTGTTCTTTCCGATCTCGCAACTGCCCGGCGCCGCGCAAGCCGTGACCGCGGCTCTGCCGCTCGCCAATGCGGTCGATCTGATGCGCCCGGCGATGCTCGGCCGGCCGATGGAGCACGCCGCGCTGCATCTGAGCGTGCTGGCCGCTTATGCGATCGGCGGGTTTATCGTGTCGGCGATCCTGTTTCGGCGCCGGATGATGAAGTAAAAAACTCACGCGCGGGGCGGCACATCGTGCATGCACCCGAGCGAGGCGGTGCCGCGTCAGTCGTCGCTATGCGTGCCTGCTATCGGCGCGCGCGGTTAGTCCTCGTCATCGGTCCACGGAATGTCGACGTCGGAGATGAACGCGACCGTCGCGAACGGGCCGCCCTCGTGACGCCCGATCTTGCCGTCGGCGCGCTGCCATTCGACCCGGAACACGGTGGCCGGATCATCCGCGATCAGCCGCACCGTGCGCAATTCGTCGGGATCGGCGTCCTCGACCGGGCCGTCGAGCGAGATCAGCAGCGCCTGCGGCCACAGACCATCGGCGGGATCGTAGATCTTGTCGCCGTCGTGAATCAGCGTGAAAGCCTCCACGCCGATGGTTGCCGACGCATCGACGATCATCTTGGCGAGCGCCCGCAACAACGCGGTCGCTCTCGCCGAATTTGCCTGACGGATCGCCAGATCACCGCGCGTGAGCGCCTGCTCAAGTTTTGGATTGGTTTTCTGTTGCGCCATGGATGTATGGGTCCTATCGCTCTGTTGTGGGCGACCCGCCATTGGGACGGCGCGCCGCGCTTATTTTTGGGTCCATCTGGTGCCGCTTGTGTGCGTTGCAGCATCGCGCCTGGGCGGCATGTCCGCGGTTCGACTGTCATTGTTCTACGTTGCGCCTGATTGCTGCGCGAAACGTCAGGAAACATCAGGAAACATCAGGCTCGTTATCTCAAGGCCGTCCTTGCTGTCCACCACAGTTTAGGTCGTGATTCGGATTCTGGGAGAACATTTGCCGCTTAGCGCGTTGCATGTGTCGCATTTCATGCATCGGTTCGCGGGCGCCGCGGTGTCCGCTTGCCGCGGCCCCGGGCCAGTTTCGACGCCTGCGCCCCGGCCGGCTGCGCGTCAGCGATCCGCGCGATCAGATGATCGCGAAACGCGCGCACCGACGGCGGCAACTCGCGTCCGGCCATCGTCTGCACCTGGATGCTGCGCTGGCGCATCTGCGGATCGGTCAGCGGAATCACGAGGAAGCCGTCGCCGGCATAGCGGTCGCGCACCGACAGCAGCCCCGTGAACATGATCGCACCGGACTTCTGCGCATAGCGATAGATCGCGCCACTGTTGTTGCAGATGAGATCCGGCTCGAGCAGGATGCCTTCGAGCGCGCACGTAATGTCGATCAATTGACGAATCGTGGTGCCAGCCTCCGACAGCGCGAGCGGATAACGGCTCACCTCGGCGAGCGACACTCTCGCGCGCGCCGCGAGCGGATGATCGGTGCGCAGCAGCACGAACACGGGCGCGCGTTCGGTGTGCTCGACCTTGACGCCCTTCTCCGGCGCGAGGCTGAACGACAACGCAATATCGACGTCACCGTCGCGCACGTGGCGGGTCGCGTCGGCCGGCGACATCACGGTCAGCGTGAAATCGGTGCCGGGATGCTCGGCGCGGAAATCCGCGATGGCTGCGGGCATGAAGTCGGCAGCGAAGCCCTCGGCGGTCGCGATCTTGATCCGGCTGCCGTGCAGAGTGGCGAGACCGCCGATTTCCTTCATCACGTGCTCGGCTTCGAGCAGACTGCGTTGGGCGTACGCGAGGAGCCGCTCGCCGGCCTCGGACAGCGCCATGCCGCGCGGGCGCCGCTCGAACAGCGTCGCGCCGAGTTCGCCTTCGAGCCGCACGATCTGCCGGCTGATCGCCGATACCGCGACGTGCAGCCGTTCGGACGCGTCGCTCAGCGAACCGCTGCGCGCGACCTCGACGAAATAACGCAACGCAATGCCATGCAGTGAACGTGCCATCCGGGACGCCTCGATAGAGTCAGTTGCAACGATGCCGTGGGTGAGTGCCGCGGTCCGAGCCGACGCATGCCGCTTTGCTTTTCCGGCAATGCAAGCTTCGAAACATGATCATTGTGACAAAAATGACGCGCTTCTAGAATCGGTCGCAATGACATCGCGGGCGATTGCCTCGCACGCCGCGCCGCGCGTCGAGCCACCGAGCCTCGCGGTCCTCTGCCCTACTCACCCATCCCCGCATTGGAGACATCGACATGAGCCGCAACCGGGCCATCGAGCTTGCCACCCGGCACTTCGAATCCGGCGCTTTTCTCGCCGATCTGAACCGCCGCGTCGGTTTTCGCACCGAAAGCCAGGAGCGCGATCGCGGCGCGCTGCTGCTGTCCTATCTGACCGACGAAATCGCGCCCGAAGCAGAGCGCCTCGGCTTCGGCACGCGTATCGTCGATAACCCGGTCGATGGCTTCGGGCCGTTCCTGATCGCCAACCGTCACGAAGGCGATCAGCTACCGACCGTCCTGATCTACGGCCACGGCGACGTCGTGCGCGGCTACGACAGCCAGTGGCGCGCGCCGCTGACGCCGTGGGCGGTGAGCGTCGAAGGCGAGCGCTGGTTCGGTCGCGGCACCGCCGACAATAAAGGCCAGCACTCGATCAACCTCGCCGCGCTCGCGAGCACGCTCGCCGCGCGCGATGGCAAACTCGGCTTCAACACGAAGCTGCTGATCGAGATGGGCGAGGAAACCGGCTCTCCCGGGCTCGACGCGATCTGCCATGCGCATCGCGACGAACTCGCCGCGGACGTGCTGATCGCCTCCGACGGCCCGCGTCTGGCCGCGCATCGTCCGACCGTGTTTCTCGGCTCGCGCGGCGCGGTCAATTTCAGGCTGTCGCTGAACCTGCGCGACGGCGCGCATCATTCAGGCAACTGGGGCGGACTGCTGCGCAATCCGGCGACGGTGCTTGCCAATGCGCTCGCGAGTCTCGTCAATGCGCGCGGGGTTATCGCGGTCGAGGGCCTGCGTCCGCCGCCGATCCCCGAAGCCGTACGTCACGCGCTTGCCGATATTGCGGTGGGCGGCGGTCCGGGCGACCCCACCGTCGACGACAACTGGGGCGAGCCGGGTCTTTCCGCGCCCGAGCGCGTATTCGGCTGGAACAGCTTCGAAGTGCTGGCCCTCAAGGCGGGCAATCCGGAGAACCCGGTCAACGCGATTCCACCTTCGGCGTTCGCGGTCTGCCAGTTGCGCTTCGTGGTCGGCACCGATTGGGAAAACCTCGGCAAGCATCTGCGCGCGCATCTCGATGCACACGGTTTTCAGCTGGTCGAGATCGACGTCGAACGTGGTGCGCCCGCCACGCGGCTCGATCCCGACGATCCGTGGGTCACGTGGGCGACCGCGTCGCTCGAAGCAACCACCGGCAAGAAGACCGCGTTGCTGCCGAATCTCGGCGGCACGCTGCCGAACGAGATATTCGCCGATACGCTCGGTCTGCCGACGATCTGGGTGCCGCATTCGTATCCGGCCTGCTCGCAGCATGCGCCGAACGAGCATCTTCTGAGCCCGGTGGTGCGCGAGGGCCTGCAGATGATGGCGGGACTGTTCTGGGATCTCGGCGAGAATTCGCCGCTTGCGGCGAAGCGCGGGGTGGGTACCGCAAAGGCCGCGGGTTGAGTTCGGCTGTAGCCGATTGATTCGATGCGCTTGCCGCGGCCGCACCGTTAAACGACCGGGGCCACCACGGCAAGCGAGCATCGCAGTTACATCGACGTCACGGCGCCGGATTCGGCTGCAGTTCGTGCAGCCTGTCGATTTCGGCGAGCACTTGCGCCGACAGCTTCACGTCCGCGCTGGCGATGTTTTCCTTCAACTGCTCGAGCGACGTCGCGCCGATCAGATTGCTGGTCACGAACGGCCGGCTATTGACGAACGCGAGCGCGAATTGCGCGGGCGACAGGCCGTGGCGCTTCGCGAGTTCGACGTAACGCGTGGTCGCCTGCACGGCTTGCGGCTTGCTGTAGCGCTGGAAGCGCTCGAACAGCGTGATGCGCGCGCCGGCCGGTCGCGCGCCGCCTTCGTACTTGCCCGACAGCCAGCCGAACGCAAGCGGCGAATAAGCGAGCAAACCGATGTTGTCGCGATGCGCGTACTCGGACAGACCGACTTCGTACGTGCGGTTCAACAGGCTGTACGGATTCTGGATGCTGACGATGCGCGGCAAACCGAGCTTTTCTGCCGCGCGCAGAAACTGCGCGACGCCCCACGGCGTTTCGTTCGACACGCCGATATGGCGCACCTTGCCCGCCTTCACGAATTCGGCGAGCACCGTCAGCGTTTCCTCGATCGGCACCGTGTACGCGTCGTCGACCCACGGATACGATGGGCGGCCGAACGTCATCGTGCTGCGATCCGGCCAGTGCAGCTGATACAGATCGACGTAGTCGGTTTGCAGACGCTTGAGGCTGTCGTTGAGCGCCTCGGTCAGATTCTTGCGGTCGAACTGATTGCCCTCGCCGCGAATATGACGCGGATTGTGCGGCTGACGCGCGGGTCCCGCGATCTTGGTGGCGAGCACGATCTTCTCGCGCGCGCTCTTGTGCTGCGCGAGCCAGGTGCCGATGTAGCGCTCCGTCGACCCTTGCGTTTCGGCGCGCGGCGGCACCGGATACATTTCAGCGGTGTCGATCAGGTTCACGCCGTGATCGAGCGCGTAGTCGATCTGCGCGTGCGCTTCCTGCTCGGTGTTCTGCTCGCCCCACGTCATCGTGCCGAGACCAATCAGGCTAACCTGTACGTCGGAGTCGCCGAGTCTGCGGTATTCCATCTAATTTGTCCTGTTGAAGAGATTATCGGAAAGCGCAGACGTTATCACGCCGGCGCGATACCTGCAGCAGGGCTAGAATGCGGGGCTCATGCGCTGCATTGCGCTGCGTGGCGCTTCGCGCTCTGGATGCGCGCTTCATCTCGACTTCGTTGCCATGAATCACGAACACCTCGAATTGCTGGTCACGCGCGTGATGCCCTACGGGAAATATAAAGGCCGCGTGATGGCCGACCTGCCCGGCCACTATCTGAACTGGTTCGCGAGCCAGGGCTTTCCACCCGGTGAGATCGGGCGTTTGCTGGCGTTGATGCACGAAATCGATCACAACGGTTTGAAACCGCTGCTCGACCCGCTGCGCAAATCGAAGCCCGAGGAGCGTTGAAACCGACGTCGTGAAAGCGTTGCCAAGCCGGCTGAAAGTCGCGCCGCAGGCAAGCTGCAAGCAATGTCGGCCGGCACAAATTCATACCGGATTTTTCTTGCGCATCGCGTTTGCGTGGCCTTTAATCGGCATAGATCGTCGCGCTATGAAACGTCGAAAGTGAAGCGGAGCAGTCGTCGTTCGTTGAACCGTTTCAATGTGTTCCGGCGCCGTGCGATCCCCCGCCTTCGCGATCGCCCGCAGGTCCATGTCTCAATTCAATCTGTCCGCGCTGCTCGAATTTGTCGGCCACGATCTGTCGCCGGTGCGCGCGGTCATCCTGTTCTTCGTGATCGGCTACCTCGTGGTCGGACTGCCCGTGCACTTTCGCCAGGGCCCGGCCTCGCGCGACATCTGGGGCACGGCCGCCGGCGTTTCGATGGCCGCGCTCTACGCGGCGTTTATCGCCGGCGTGTATCCATGGCTGCATCACGTGTCGGGGCTCGCGCGCTGAGCGTCGGCCGCCGCCAGTTCCGGTCCGAGACCGTCCCATAGCGGTTCGAGCAATTCGCGTCGCGGTTGCCAGCGCCGCAACGAGGTTCGATACAGCGGTCGGCGCACCTGCGCTGAACTCGCGGTGCTCACCGGCCGCGTCATCTCGTGAAACGCGAGGCAACGTTCGTCCCACTCGAGCCCGCAATGCGCGAGCATGCGACGCACGTTCGCGTCGAAATTGTCCACCAGCTCCTCGTACCCGATCTCGATCATCACGCCCGCGGGAAGAATGCGCCGCCAGTGCGCCATCAACGCATCGTACGCGCAGTAATAACGGCCCAGCTCGCCGAGATCGTAGCCGAACGGCACGTCGTGAAAAATGCGCGAGAAAATCGACAGACAGGTCTGCAATGGCGAACGGCGGCTATGGATGATGCGGGCATTCGGCAGCGCGAGATGGATCAGACCGACGTTGATGAAGTTGAAGGGATCGGTAGGGTGCGCGAGCGGTCCATCGGCTTGCGCGACCACGCGCTTCATGCGCCGCAGGTAGTCTGCGCCGAGCGCGCTCCACTGCGCCGCGCCCGCTTGCTGTAGCGACTCGATGTTGATCCGCAATGGATCGCTCACGTCACGGCGAATGCATTGGACCAGTGCCTCACCGAATTCGGTGCGTTCTCCCGCGCCGAACACGCGCGGATGATTCGCGAGAATCTGCTCGATCAAGGTCGAGCCGGAACGCGGCATACCTACTATAAAAATCGGCGCCGTCGACGGATCGCCGATACCGGGCGTGGGCCGCGACGAAGCCTCGTTCGATCATCTGCCCAAAGGCAACGGTCTCTATCGCGAGGGCATGCGCTACAAGGAGGCGGAATCGCTTGGACTGTTCGCGCGCTTGCCGGATCTGTTGGATACCGACACGCTTGCGGCGGCACGCGGGTCGGCGGGCTCTAGCGTGCACGCGGATTCGAAACATCGCAGTGCGGCTTCGACATCGCCGCGCGCGATACAGGCGTCGCCTTCGGCGCGCCATTGCTCGGCGGTGTTCGGATGAGAGTCGGGCTTCATTGACGGCGGTGGATCGCTGGTCAGGATTGGCGAAAGACTGACGCAACGGCGGGCGGGCCGCGTCGTCGCGGGCGAAGGGATTGCTTGTTTTCGTCGACCTGAAGCGCGGATTTCCACGCCGGCATGCGCATCGCTTCCCACTCGGGACGAATCGTCCGACGGAACTTAGCAACCGTGCCCTTCAGTAGCGTTTCGGATCGTTAACGAACTGTTACCGCGGCGCCGTTTGGTAATACGCGGGAAGGTTGGCAAGGGTCGAGCGCGCACAGCCGCGCCGATGCCAGTAACGCCCGGACACAAATGCGGCTGAACTCCGTTGCGCGCGGTCTTTCTGAGATTTATGTGAAGGAGAAGATCGTGACCAGGCTCATTGCATCGATGACGCTGCTCGCGGCCGCGGCAGCGAGCATCACCGGATGCGTCGTCGCGCCGCCAGCGGGATACGACTATGCGTATGGCCAGCCCTACTATCCGTACGCGTATGGACCGCCTTACTACGGACCGGTGTACGGCTCGGTTGGTATCTACGGGGGTTTCGGCGGGCCCTGCTGCTATTACGGACACGGGTATTGGCACGGGCGCGGCGGATGGCATGGCAGTGGTTGGCACGGCGGGAACGGCGGATGGCATGGCGGGAACGGCGGATGGCATGGCGGGAACGGCGGATGGCATGGCGGCGGATACGGCGGCATGCACGGCGGCGGCAGCTCGTGGAGCACTGGTGGCGGGAGGGGGGGCCACGGACATTGAGGCGTGGACGAATCAGTGCCCAGTCTCCGTCACGACAGTGATACCGCTCGCGCGCGCTCGGCGCTTTCTGGCCTTGCGGTAAAATTCGTGTTTTGATTCAAGCCGCCTGGCAGTCCCATGTCTTTACCTCACACTCCCAGCCCCCGCCGCGTCTCGGTCGCGCCAATGATGGACTGGACGGATCGGCATTGCCGCTCGTTGCATCGGATGATTTCGCGCCATACGTGGCTTTACACGGAAATGGTGACGACCGGTGCGCTGCTGCACGGCGACGTGCCGCGTCACCTCGCGTTCACGCCCGACGAAGCGCCGGTCGCGCTGCAACTCGGCGGCAGCGAGCCCGACGATCTCGCGCGTGCGGCCAAGCTCGGCGAACGATGGGGCTATGACGAAATCAACCTGAATTGCGGCTGCCCGTCCGAGCGCGTGCAACGCGGCGCGTTCGGCGCGTGCCTGATGAATGAGTCGCAACTCGTCGCCGATTGCGTGAAGGCGATGCGCGACGTCGTAGCGGTGCCGGTCACGGTCAAGCACCGTATCGGCGTCGACGCGGTCGACGAGTACGGCTTCGTCCGAGATTTCGTCGGCACGATCGCGGAAGCCGGCTGCGAGGTCTTTATCGTTCATGCGCGAAACGCGATCCTGAAGGGCCTCAGCCCGAAGGAAAACCGCGAGATTCCGCCGCTCAAGTACGACTACGCGTATCAGTTGAAGCGCGATTTTCCGCAGTTGGAGATCATCATCAATGGCGGCATCAAGACGCTCGACGAAGTCGACACCCATCTTCAGCACGTCGACGGCGTGATGCTCGGGCGCGAGGCCTATCACAATCCCTACGTGCTCGCCGATGTCGACGCGCGCTTCTATGGGTCTGCGCAGGTGCCGCTGACACGCGACGAGGTCGAAGCGAAACTGATCGAGTATTGCGCGAAGGAAATGGCGCTCGGCACCTATCTCGGCGCGATCACGCGTCATGCGCTCGGCCTGTACCGCGGCGAAGCGGGTGCGCGTGGTTGGCGTCGAGTCTTGTCCGACAGCAAGCGGCTTGCGGCACGCGATCTGACGATCTTCGGCGAAGCAAGACAGCATCTGCGCGAGCCCGCCGATATTTCTGAATAAAGGACTAGGCAAGCGATAATCTAGTCTCTATAATCTCGTTTCTTCGTCGGCGAGACTGCTTTTTAGAGCAAGTCGAGCAGATGTTAGTGGTGGCTGTAGCTCAGTTGGTAGAGTCCAGGATTGTGATTCCTGTCGTCGTGGGTTCGAGTCCCATCAGCCACCCCAGAGAATTCAAGCAAACGGCGTTGTGAGCAATCACAACGCCGTTTTTGTTTTGACGGCGGCCTTCTGCGTTTCAATAATCTCGGGGCGCTTTACTGCACCCACGACCCCTTTCCGCGCTCCTGATCGTATTCAAAAACCGCTTGGTCAACAGGGCGGGATCATCGGTCTGCCTTGCCACGCCTGGCTCTGAACGATTGTTTCCCCCTCGGGAATAGTAATTTCAGATTATCGGCACAAATTTTCGATAGTAGGGGTATACACTGCCTCTCATCGACGTTGCAGACACCTGATTCACCGGCTCCTGCAACATCTTCCTGAAACGCAGTCGAAACGTTATCGGAGTCCTACTATGAAGACCAAGTTCATCGCCGCTCTGCTGGTTGCCGCTTCTGCCTCCATCGCCGCTCCCGCTTTCGCAAGCGGCTACGGTCCGGCACCGTACTATCGTCCGTCGGTTGGCGCGCCGGCTTCGCAACAAGGCCAGAACGAGCAGACCGTCGCCGCTGAACGCGCCAACTCGCAATCGAATGCATACGGTGGCGTGAATAGCGTGTCGACGCAATCGGGCACGCGCAGCGAACCCACTTCGGGCCCGCAATCGGTGTTCTTCGGCCACTAAGCCGCCAGCAGTACCGCCATATCCGCTGCCTCTAAGGGCCGCGATCAATCTGGGCGCCGCGCACGCAGTATCGATGCCGGCGCCCAGTCGCGTTTACGTCGGCTGTCGTACCCGACACGCTTTGCGCGCAGCCAATGGTTCGCAGTGCTTCTACCGCGCGCCCGCCGAGTCGTTGCGCCAGCCTCGCAGGCATCCCTTCCCGTCGCGACGCGCCTACGCGCCTCTAACTCGCCAGCCCCGCATCGATCAATTCGCGCGCCGCGCGAAAGCCAGCGTCCGCGGCCGCATGCTCGGTGGACCATAGGCTATCGATATGCACGAGCTGCCAGTCGACCACCGTCGAATCGCCGCGCAGCACCCGGAAATGCGCCTTGACGCCGGTCAGTACCTGTTCGACAGCCACCTCGATGTCGTAGTCGCCATAGCGCGCCTGGTAGTCGCCCATATCGACGCCTTTCGGCTCCATGCTCGCCTCCGTGGTTTCGCTGTTCGCGGGCAACCGAACACGCGCGTCAAGCGGGTGTCGCGATGGCCAATCACCAGCTCGCGACTCACCCGCGACGCGCCGTCCCGCTCTGCGGACCGGCCATGCGGCCGGCCGCCGCTCGGCGGATCAGTTGCAATCGCCGGAAAGATACTGCCGGCCGTTGCAGTTGATTTCGACCCCACCGCTGCCCGCTTCGGCAACGAGGTCGCACGCCAGTAACTCCGCCGCGACGGACTGCGCGACTTCGGGCGCCGTCTGTCCGACGCCGACATCGTTCAGACGCCGCAACGCTTCGACCGCTTCGGGACTCAAGGACTTCGACATGGCCGTCTCCGTCGGAATGCTCAATTCATCGTAGCAAGTTTCATCGGCGGATGCAGATGTGCGCGCCTGAAGAGCCCGGTGCCTCGAGCGTCGAGCCTGGCAATTGGCGTCTGCAGACGGCGTGCGGAGTGAGCGCACGGGCAGCAGCACGATTCAGCGCGCCAGCAACGGCCCCGGAACACGGCCTGCTACCAGTAGATTATGCACACAGCCGCGAGCCTACCGACGGCACGCGAGATTGAAGGAGAACGACATGAAGCGAGGCAAATGGACCACGCGGACGGCCACTGGCACCGCGCTGGCGGCGCTGCTCGCGAGCGGCGCGAGCGCCGTCGCGCAAACGGCGGCCAGCGCGCCGCCCGACAGTCATGCGCCGATGGTCAAACCGCCCGAGGCGGCATCAGGCGCCGGCGGTTCGAGCAACCCGGACAACATGCCGATCAAGCGGCCGTCCAAGCCGACCAACGACCGCATGTCGCACGAGCCGCCCGCGAGCGGCGCAAACGCGAAGTAACCCGCGTGCGCGTTGCTCACATCGGTTGAGCGTCTTCAGAGCCGCGCGATCGACACCTCCGTCGACTTCACGAGCGCGACCACCTCCGAGCCGACTTTCAGTTCGAGTTCGTCGACCGAGCGCGTCGTGATCACCGACGTGACGATGCCGAACGGCGTCTCCACGTCGACTTCGGACACCACCGAACCGCGGATGATCTCCTTGACCTTGCCTTTGAACTGATTGCGCACATTGATGGCGGAAATGCTCATTTCAGAAAACTCCACAGAAGCAGTTGTAAAGGAACGGATCGGTTGAAAACTCAGACGGCCCAGCGCACGTCGGTCGGTCGCGTGAGACGGCCGGGTTCGGGCAAGCCGTACGGGTCAAACGGCTCATACGCGCGATGCGCCTGCGTGTCGTCGTTCGGCGCGTTTTTCAGCACCCGTTGCAGCACGCGGTCTTCGAGCGCGGCGAAGCCCGCCGACGCTCGCGCGCGCGGACGCGCGAGCGCGACCGGCTGATCGAGCGCGATGCTGCCCTCCTCGATCAGCAGAATCCGGTCACCCAGCGCGACGGCTTCGTGCACGTCGTGCGTGACGAGTAGCGCGGTGAAGCGATGCTCGCGCCACAGTCTTTCGATCAGCGTATGCATTTCGATGCGCGTCAACGCATCGAGCGCGCCGAGCGGCTCGTCGAGCAACAGCAATTGCGGACGATGCACGAGCGCCCGCGCGAGCGCGACACGCTGCCGCTGCCCACCCGATAGTTGCGCGGGCCAGTCGTTCGCACGTTCGAGGAGGCCGACTTCGGCGAGCACCGCGCGCGCATCGTCGCGCGCGCCGCGCCCGAGGCCGAGTATTACGTTTTGCAGCACGCTTTTCCACGGCAGCAGACGCGCGTCCTGAAACATGATGCGGGTATCGAGCGGACCGCCGTTGCCGGCGCGTTTTTCGAGCACGCCCGAGCTGGCTTCTTCGAGGCCCGCGACGAGCCGCAGCAAGGTCGACTTGCCGCAGCCGCTACGGCCGACGATCGCGACGAAGCTGCCTCGCTCGATCGACAGATCGAAGCCCGACAGCACCTCGCGCTCGCCATAGCGTTTGCCGACGCCGCGCAATCGCACGGCGTAGTCGCTGGCGCGGCTTGCGTCGCTGCGCGCCAGCGAGGTAGCGGGTTGCAAGCCGGGTTGCAAGCCGCGATGCGTCGCGGCCGTCCCGTCCCGTTCAACCTCCGCAGCATCGGTCGTGTCGCGATCCGCGCGCCGCGGCTGCGCGAGTTCGGCCTCGAGATCGCTGCCGGCGATGCCGCCGAATGTCGTCGATAGCGTCGTTGCATTCATGCTTTTGCTCCTTGCTGATAGGCGGGATGCCAGCGCAGCGACACACGCTCGAGGCTCTTCGCGAGCATGTCCGCGAGTTTGCCGAGCGCCGCGTACAGCAGAATGCCGACCACCACCACATCGGTTTGCAGGAATTCGCGCGCGTTCATCGTCATGTAGCCGATGCCCGATTGCGCGGAAATGGTCTCGGCGACGATCAGCGTGACCCACATCAGACCGAACGCGAAGCGCACGCCGACCAGAATCGACGGCAGCGCGCCCGGCAGAATCACATGGCGGTACAGCAAGAAACCGTTGACGCCGTAGCTGCGCGCCATCTCGATCAGGTTCGCATCGACCGACCGGATGCCGTGGAACGTGTTCACGTAGACCGGGAAAAACACCCCGAGCGCGACGAGGAACACTTTCGCTTCTTCCTCGATGCCGAACCACAGGATCACGAGCGGGATCATCGCGAGCGCGGGGATGTTGCGGATCATCTGCACCGTCGAGTCGAGCACGATTTCCGCGGGTTTGAAGAGACCCGTCGCGAGTCCGAGCACGAGACCGATGCCCCCGCCGATCGCGAAGCCCGACACCGCGCGCCATGTGCTGACCTTCACGTCGGCACACATTTCACCGGACTGGATCAGCGACCATGCGGCCTTCACGACCGCGAGTGGCTCGGGCAGCACGCGCGTCGACAGCGCGCCGCTGCGCGCGGCGATTTCCCACGCGAGCAGGATCGCGATCGGCGCCAGCCACGGCAGAAAGTGCGCGCCGAAGCGGCGCAGCGCGGCAGCGCGCGTCGCATGCGCGGGCTGCGGAGTTGCCCCCGTTGCCGCGCTCAAAGTAGTGTCACTCATGTTGGCTTTTCTCCATGCCTGTCGATCGTCGCGCGTGTGCCGCGCAACCCACGCTTCGCGTGCACTCAGCTTGCGCTCGCCGCCGTCGGCAGATAGCTGGTTCCGACGATTTCCCCGAACGGCCCCGACAGCGGCCCATTGGCGAGCCTGGTCGTTCGTTGCGGCAGCAGCGGGAAAACGAGTTCGGCGAAACGATAGGATTCCTCCAGGTGGGGATAGCCCGACAGGATGAAGGTCTCGACGCCGAGCGCCGCGTACTCCTTCATGCGCGCGGCCACCTGCCGCGGACTGCCGACCAGCGCGGTGCCCGCGCCGCCGCGCACGAGCCCGACACCCGCCCACAGGTTCGGATAGACTTCGAGCTGCTCACGCCCGCCGCGCTTGCCGCCGTGCAGCGCGGCCATGCGGCGCTGCCCTTCCGAATCCATCTTCGCGAACGAGGCCTGCGCACGCGCGACCGTGTCGTCGTCGAGCTTGCTGATCAGCTTGTCGGCCGCGGCCCACGCTTCGTCCTCGGTCTCGCGCACGATCACGTGCAGACGGATGCCGAAGCGGATCTGCCGGCCGCGCGCCGCGGCGCGTGCGCGAATGTCGGCGATTTTCTTCGCGACCGCTTCGGGCGGCTCGCCCCACGTCAGATAGGTGTCGATGTGCTCGGCCGCGATATCGTGCGCGGCCGCTGACGAGCCGCCGAACCACAGCGGCGGATGCGGGTTCTGCACCGGCGGATACAGCGCCTTGCCGCCCTTCGACTGCAGATGCTCGCCGTCGAAATCGATCGCTTCGTTGCTGTGCGACGCCGCGAGCAGCTTGCGCCAGATATGCAGGAATTCGTCGGTGATTTCGTAGCGCCCGTCGTGATCGACGAACACGCCGTCGCCCGCCAATTCAGCCGCGTCGCCACCCGTCACCACGTTGATCAACAGACGCCCGTTCGACAGCCGGTCGAACGTCGCCGCCATGCGCGCGGCGAGCCCCGGCGACGACAGCCCCGGGCGAATCGCGACGAGGAACTTCAGCCGCTGCGTCGCGGCAATCAGGCTCGACGCGACGACCCAGGCGTCCTCGCACGAGCGGCCGGTCGGCAGCAGCACGCCCTCGTAGCCGAGCGTATCGGCGGCGACGGCGATCTGCCGGAAGTAATCGTAATCGGCTGCGCGTGCGCCTTGGGACGTACCGAGATAACGGCTGTCGCCGTGAGTCGGAATGAACCAGAACACATTCATGTGGTTGCTCCTGCCTGTGCTTGACGGAATGAAAACGGTGCGCGCGAGCGCCGGCCACGCGCATCGAGCCGGCAACCGGCAAGGCGCTGCGACGTGTCAAAGGATTGAAAAACGGACGATGGACTCAGGCCATCAACGTGCGCGTGATGCGCTCGATTCAACGGATGACGGCGACACCCGCGCCGTCTGTATGAGGGAACAGTCTATGGAGCGGTCCACGGCTTTTGAACGATTTTTTTGAGCTTAGGATTTCCACTTTCGTGATTAGCCCGGCGCTCCCGCATACGGTTGTTGCGCTTTATACACGCGGCCCCGGCCGGTCCTACCCCGGTCGATATAATGGCGCTCGTTTCCAATCACCCGGTACAGGTCTTGCGATTCGCGTCGCCCTGTACGTTGCCGGTGCAATGCATGCAAAAAATTATTCTGCCGTTCGTCGCCGGTTTTCTGGCTTCCCTGTTCTTTCGCGAATCGACGCTGGCGCTGATGCACGCCGCCGGCATGATCGATCCAAGCGGTTTTGCGACCGCGCCGTTTCTGCCGCTCGGCCTGCCTGAGTTCATCGCGAACGCAATCTGGAGCGCGTGCTGGGCCGTGCTGATGGCCTGGCTGCTGCGCGTCGCGCCGCACCGGCACGCGCCGTGGGTACCGGCGTTCGTGTTCGGCGGCATCGTGCTGACGGCGGCTAGCGTGTTCGTCGTCGATCCGCTGCGCGGCATCTGGCCGAGCGGCAACATGCTGCCGCGCCTCGCCGTCGGCTTCGCGGCGAATGCGATGTGGGGTTGGGGCGCGCTCGTATTCATGCGCGCGTTCATGGCGAGCGAGGCAGAGGAGTAAGCGCGTCGCGCGGGAATTCGCGCAACGCGTAGATTCGCGCGCGGGATCGACAGGCCGCGCGTTCAGCGCGCGTTCTCCCCCGAGAGAGCGGCCAGCGGATGCTCGTTGGCCGGCCACGGGCTCTCGAACATCTTCTCCACGTAGGCACGCTCGACGTCCTCGATGCGCGCGAAACGCCAACGCGGCGCATTGTCCTTGTCGATGAGGCGCGCGCGTATGCCTTCCACCGTATCGCCGAGCAGGAAGCTCGAGCGCGTCAGATCGAGATCGACGCGCAGCACGTCGGCCATCGACCCTTCCGCGCGCGTGACCACTTCGAGCGAGACCGCCATCGACAGCGGCGAGCGCTCGCGCAGCACCGCGATCGTCTGTTCGGCCCACTCCGCGGCGTCGCCGCCGCGCTCGCGTTCCTGTTCGAGCGACGCGAGTATCCGAACCACGTCGGGCAGCGCGAAATGCCGGTCGATCAACGTCCGCGCCTTCGCCAGCACGCTGTCCTCGGGACGCGGCGCGACCTCATACGCGAGCGTCTCGCGCTTGACGCACGCGAGCACATCCGCGCCGCGCTCGAACCGTTCGCGGCGCAACGTATCGATGAGCGCGGGCAACGCCGCGTCGTCGATGTAGGCATCGGCGAGGCCCGCGTACAGTGCGTCGGCCGCGCCGAGCGTGTCGCCGGTTACCGCCAGATAGCGGCCGATCGCGCCCGGCGTGCGCGCGAGAAACCAGCTCGCGCCGACGTCGGGAAACAGGCCGATGCGCGTTTCAGGCATCGCCATCTTCGTCGATTGGGTGACGAGGCGCAGGCCGCCGGTGCGATGCGCGCCCTGCGAAATGCCCATGCCGCCGCCCATCACAATGCCGTTCATCAACGCGATATACGGCTTCGGGTACACGAAGATCGCGTGATTGAGGCGGTATTCCTCGCTGAAAAACGTGTCGCGCGCCTGCTGGTCGCCGCGTTGCGCCGCCTCGTACATGAAGCGGATGTCGCCGCCCGCGCAGAACGCGCGCGCGTGCTGGCTGCGCACCACGACGGCGAGCACCTCGGGGTCCTCGCGCCACTGGTCGAGCGCCGCATGGATCGCGCGGATCATGCCGGTCGACAGCGCGTTCAGCGCTTTCGGCCGCTCCAGTTCGATGAAACCGATGCGGTTGGCTACGTGGGTCGCGATTTCGTCGCTAACGGCGGGCGAGGCGGAGGTGGACATGGAGAGCTGCGCGGCGGCGCTGGATGACGTGGAACTGAACGTTATCACGGCCCTGCCGCTTTGCGTTTGGCGGCAGGCTCGGGGGCCGTGTCCGCGGAGCCGGCGGAGGAGCGATGGTGCCGAGCGGCGGTTTTTTTGCCGCGGACGGCGGCGCTGGTCGAAGCGCCAGCCCGTACGGCCTGCGGCTCGCCGAGCCACGCGTCGAGCGTCACGCCGACCAGCGTGTCGAGCGGCGCACTCGGAAACACCGGGCACGTGAGATTCAGCGCGACAATGCCATGCAGACTCGCCCACAACGCCTCGGCCCAGACAGTCGGGTCCATCGATGCGACCGACGCCGATACACGCCCCGATACTCGCAACTCGTCGAGCGCAGCGATCATGATCTGCAGCGCGGCGTCGCCGGAGTCGTCGTCTTTGCCAACGCCAGGCGCGCGCCCCAGCGCCGCGCCCGTATAGCTCGGATCCTCCATGAAAATCAGCCGATACGTTTCCGGATGCTCGACGCCGAACGCGACGTACGCGCGCCCGAGCGCCTTCAGCCGCTCGACGGGATCGGCGATTTGCACGAGCGGCACGAACGTCGCGAGCAACTGCGCGTAACCTTCCGCGCACATGGCCCGCGCGATGTCATCGCGACTCTCGAAATGCAGATACAACGTGGCGGGCGAATATTCGATCGCGTCGGCGATCTTGCGCATCGACAGCGCGGCAAAACCCTCGCGCACGACGATGCGCCGCGCGGCATCGAGGATGCGTTCGCGCAGCGCCTGTTTCTGGCGGTTTTTTCGTTCGGCGATTCCCATGATTCGCAATTTTCAGGTTGACAAACTGAAAAGTCAAATTAAACTGAACACCGTTTAATGAACGATGTTCAGTAAGTTTTCATCTGTCAAATTCCGCAGTCATCAAATCACGCGGTGGCGTCGCGCCGCCCAGTCAGGGAGTCGTCATGCAAGCCACGGGAAAGGTCGGTTTATTCGGTGCCGCGGGCGCGGCGGGGCAAAGCATCGCGGCGGCGCTTGGCGCGGCGGGCTGCGACTATCGGGTGGTCGGCCGCTCCCGCGAGGCGCTGCAACCCACCTTCGGTGACGACCCGCACGCGGAAATCGTCACCTGGAACCCCGACGACCCCGCCTCGGTCTGCGCCGCGGCCGCCGGTCTGCAGACCGTGATCTACCTCGTCGGCGTGCCGTACCACCAGTTCGCGCAACACCCGCCGTTGATGGAGAAAACGCTGGCCGGCGTGACGGCGGCGAGCGTCGAACGCTTGATTCTGATCGGCACCGTGTATCCGTATGGCCGCGCGCGCGGCAACCCGATCCGCGAAGACCATCCGCGCGAGCCGCACACGTTCAAGGGTCGTATGCGGCTCGAACAGGAAAAGCGGGTACTAGCCGCGCATGGCCACAAAGGTCTCCAAACGCTGGTCTTGCGACTGCCCGATTTCTACGGACCGGGGGTTGAGCGCAGTCTGTTGCACGGTGTCTTCGTCGGCGCCGCTACGGCCAGGCGCGCGCAGGTGCTGGGTCCCATCGACGTACCGCATGAATTCATCTATCTGCCGGATCTCGGTCCAGTGGTCGAACGACTGATGCGCACGCCCGAGGCCTACGGACGATGGTGGCATCTCGCGGGCGCCGGCACGATCACGCAGCGCGAGGTGGCGCGCGAGGCGTACGCGCTCGCGGGCCGCAAGCCGAAGCTGATGGTGGCCGGCAAGGGCATGCTGCGCGTGCTCGGGCTGTTCGATCCGCTGATGCGCGAACTCGTCGAGATGAACTATCTGATGACGGAGCCGGTCGTGCTCGATGATACGGCGCTGGCGAATTTGATCGGGCCGCTCGGCAAAACGTCATATCAGGAAGGGATCCGGCGGTGCTTCGAAGCGGCGCGCGAGACAGTGCCGGCACGCGGGGTGAATTAGCGGCAAGCTGTGGCAATGCGTGGGTGAGAGGAAGTCACACTGCCACCCGCCCCGGCGGAAAGTGGCCACTCTTGAGCAGCACGGGCGTGCCGTTGCTGATCTGCAAATGCTCGCGCGCGACGGCCTCGATGCATGGGCGCCCCGCATCGAACGCGCGCAGCCAGCCTTCGAGGTCTTCGCTGTAAGCGCCGAAATGATCCTCGAGCGCTTCCACCGAGATCGCGCACGGCACCGGTTCACCGTCCACCAGGGCGGAAAAGACGACGGTCAGGTTCGAGTCGCGGTAAGCCGGCGCGTCTGCGAGAAAACGGATTTCCATGGTCGCTTCGTCAGAAGGTGGCGGCGGGAACGTAACCCGCGCGAAAGGCCGCTGCGTACCACCGATCCTCGCGGGTCCCGCTATGGTACTCGCGCCGCCGGATCACGGTCCAGCGCGCGCGGACGCCTGATCGCGGCCAACGCGCGCTGCTCTCGCGAGCGCTTCGGCCGGCCCTTTGCGGGGGATTCGCCGACGCGCTCACTGCCCGTCCAGCAATCGGTCGACATACTCGCGCGCCGCCCGTTCGACGAACGCGAGCGCCTCTTCTTCGCTGCCGAACCGTTGCCGGTCGCCGAGTTCCAGCAGCGTTTCCATCCGATGCGGATCGTCCGGGCCGAGTTCGGCGAGGCTGACCGAGCCGACGTAAGTACCATCCGCTTTGGCGTGCGCGTCGCCCGAGGTTCCCGACGTGCTGCCCCCTGGCACGAGGCGCGCGGCGGCGCTGATGTAATAGCCGCGATAAGGGCCACTGACCCGTTCAGCCATCTTCGTCCTCCACTTACGGTTGGAGAGTTGGCGCCAGTCGCAACGGCGCCGCCTTGATGCTTCAGCATGCGGCGCGCCGCTGTCCCGGGAGTGCGGGCCGGCCGCCCCATCATGATAAGGCGCGTCGCAGCGCGATAAGTTCTGCCGCGCGACGCGCCCTCGCACCGCTGTGGAACCGCGCCGCAGTTCGGCCGCGCGCACCGGTCGAAGCGTCCAGACCGGCATGCTCCATGCTGTCGCATTGGTACCTGTTACGACGTCATTTCGAGCCCAGCGAGCACAATATGGGAAAATATTTTCTGCAGAATCACGAACTGCCCGAGCCGGATGCGACGAACCACTGGTTTGAGTACGCCGAAAGTCACGGCATCGACATCTCGAAAGCGATCAGCATCTGGGAAGACGCGGCCACTGAAGAAGGCGCGGAAGCCCGGCGGCTCGTCAGTGCGGCGGGCATCAAGGTCAAAGCGACCTGACCCGTGGCCCGCCATCGCGTTCCGCAACAGCCGACCACGGCCGCGCCAGCCCGGCAGACCCCTCTCCCTCTATCTGAATGAAAGGACACAACACGATGCAATTCACGACGCAACCGCGGCGCGCCGGCCGATTCCCCCGCCTTCGATCCAGCGCCGCGCTTGCCCTCGTGCGTCGCGCGTCGCTGTCGGCCGCCGCGCTGCTGCTCGCCGCGGGACTGGGCGGCTGCGCGTCGTCGAACACGACCACGCTGATCAATCTGCCGAATGGCCAGACCGGCTTCGCGGTCAACTGCAGCGGCGCCGACGCCGGCTCGAGCTGGGCCTCGTGCTACGTGCAAGCCGGTAAGGCCTGCGGCGCAACCGGCTACGACATCGTGTCGAAAGATAACGACGAAGGCGGCACCGCCGGCGGCAGCGTCACGAACGTGGTGTCCGCCAATGTGAAAAACCGCTCGATGATCGTGCGCTGCAAGTAAGCCGATTTCGTTGCTGCCGGCAATGACGAGCAGCGCATACGGGAGCACACGCATCGCGTCAGCTCTTCGCGAGCGCGAGCTTGCCGTAGTCGTGACCCAGATGCGCGCACAGCGCTTCGACCACGAGTTCATGATCGGCGCGCTGCGGCAGACCGGACACCGTGATCGAACCGATCACACCCGCGCCTGCCACCGTCAGCGGGAACGCGCCGCCGTGCGATGCGTACTCGGTGGCCGGCAGGCCGTGCTTGTCGACGAGCGTTGCGCCCGCGAGCTGCATTTTCAGACCGATCGCGTACGAGCTGCGGCGAAAATGCGCGACGGTGTTGCCCTTGCGGCGCGCCCAGTCGACGTTGTCGGGCGTCGCGCCGTCGAGCAGGCTGAAGAACAGCGGCTGGCCGAACGTGCGCACGTCGATCGCGGCGGCAATGCCGCGCGCTTTCGCGACCTCGTGCAGATATGCGCCGACTTGCCACGCGCGGTCGGCATCGAAGCGGGGAAACACGAGGGTCTTTTCCTGAATGGCGATGATCTGCAGATCGTGAGCGATATCCATGAGGTTCAGAACGGGTCGGAGGATCAGAGTCGAAGGGGCCGCCGTCGTGACGATCGGGCGAGCCGCGCGGAGGTTTAGAATTCTAGCGCAGCGTCTTCTAGCGCAGCGTCCGCGCGCGGCTTTCCGAAGCTTTGTCGAGAAGTGACGTCGCGCGGGCGGGCAAAGCGCAATGAAGCCAATCCTTACATGGCTATTGCGCTGGCTGTCTGGCTGGTCTATAATTTTTTCTTCGACGGACGCGGGGTGGAGCAGTCTGGCAGCTCGTCGGGCTCATAACCCGAAGGTCGTAGGTTCAAATCCTACCCCCGCAACCAAAACGAAATCATTGAAGGGTTACAACGCATTGGCGTGTAACCCTTTTTTGTTTTTGTGGCCTGGCATACCGCAACCCGGCCGCAACCCGGCAATCCGAACTGGCCTCGTCTTGTCGCGCCGCCGGTGCCTCAGTAATCCCCCGCCCCGGTGATAAACTCCTATCACCCTTTCTCGTCCCCTTTCCAATGAAATTCTGTTCTGTCTGCGGCCACGGCGTCAGTCTGAGCATTCCGCCGGGCGACAATCGCGAGCGCTTCGTATGCGGCAGTTGCGGCACCGTGCATTATCAGAATCCGCGTAACGTGGTCGGCACCGTTCCGGTGTGGGACGACAAAGTGCTGCTGTGCCGTCGCGCCATCGAGCCGCGCTACGGTTACTGGACGCTGCCCGCCGGCTTCATGGAAATGGGAGAAACGACGGCCGAAGCCGCCTCGCGCGAAACGCTCGAGGAAGCCGGCGCGCGCGTCGAGGTGCAGAACCTGTTTTCGCTGCTGAACGTGCCGCACGTGCACCAGGTGCACCTGTTCTACATGGCGCGGCTGCTCGATCTCGACGTCGCCGCCGGCGAGGAAAGCCTCGAAGTGAAGCTCTTCGAGGAGCACGAGATTCCGTGGGACGAGATCGCGTTTCCGACCGTTGGCCAGACGCTGCGCTTTTTTTTCGCCGACCGGGCGGCCGGCAGTTTCGGCCTGCATACCGGCGACATCTTCCGCTCCCTGCGCGAAGGTTGAGCGGCGCGCATGGTTCCCTGGCTCGGAGCTGACGATCCGTTTCCGCCCGTCGAGCGCGCGCTCGGCGCCGCGAGCGGCGCACCCGGTCTGCTCGCGGCGAGCGGCGATCTGCTGCCGTCGCGCCTCATCGACGCTTACCGGCGCGGCATTTTCCCGTGGTATTCGGACGGCCAGCCAGTGTTGTGGTGGAGCCCCGATCCGCGCATGATCCTGCGCCCCGCCGAGTTCAAACTGTCACCATCGCTGCGCAAGACCCTCAAGCGCGTGTTGCGCGAAGACGCGTGGGAAATCCGCGTCGATCAAGATTTCGCCGCCGTGATGCGCGCGTGCGCACAGGCGCCGCGCCGCGGCCAACGCGGCACGTGGATCACCGCCGAGGTCGTCGAAGCCTATTCGTCGCTGCACCGCCTGGGCGACGCGCACAGCATCGAAACCTGGTTCGAGGACAAGCGTGTCGGGGGTTTGTATGGCGTGTCGCTCGGCCGGATGTTCTTCGGCGAATCAATGTATACCGACGTCACCGACGGCTCGAAAATGGCGCTGGCCGCGCTGGTCGGCCACTTGCGACGTCACGAAATAGAAATGATAGACTGCCAGCAGAACACGTCGCATCTGGCGTCGCTCGGCGGCCGCGAGATAGCGCGCAAGGCGTTCGTCGCGCATGTTCGCGCGTCTGTCGGCGCACCGGCCATCCCGTGGCGCTTCGACAAGACCGCCCTGCTCGACGTCCTCGCGCGGGCGGCGTAGGAAAAATCAGGCCGAATCCGGTCCGCCGCCCATCGAATGGCGGCATCAACCGCCGGGCGCGCCGGGTTTGCATTACCAGAGACGCTTCGAGAGCTGCCAACGTGACTCATCCCAATGAGCTGCCTCTTTCTCCGCTTTCCGCGCTGCAATTTTATGCAACGGCGCCCTATCCCTGCAGTTACCTGGACGGCCGCATCGCGCGCTCGCAGGTCGCCACGCCCAGTCACCTGATCAATTCGGACGTCTACACGGAGCTCGTCAAGGCAGGCTTCCGGCGCTCGGGCGTGTTCACTTACCGCCCGTATTGCGACGGCTGCCGCGCGTGCGTGCCGGTGCGCGTGCCGGTCGAGCGTTTTCAGCCGAACCGCACGCAGCGTCGTGTATGGAGAAAGCACGGCGACCTGATTGCGACCGTCGCGCCGCTGCACTACGACGAGGAGCATTACGCGCTGTATATGCGCTACCAGTCGGCGCGCCACGCGGGCGGCGGCATGGATCGCGACAGCCGCGACCAGTACGAGCAATTCCTGCTGCAAAGCCGGATCAACTCGCGGCTCGTCGAGTTTCGCGAGCCGGCGACGCTGCGGCCCGAAGATGGGCGCCCCGATGCGCAAGGCGCGTTGCGCATGATCAGCATGATCGATATCCTCGGCGACGGGTTGTCGTCGGTGTACACGTTCTTCGAGCCGAGCCTGCCGCACGCGAGCTTCGGCACCTACAACATCTGCTGGCAGATCGAGCAGGCGCGCAGCCTGAACCTGCCGTACGTGTATCTCGGCTACTGGATTCGCGAAAGCCCGAAAATGGCCTATAAGGCGAATTTCCGGCCGCTAGAAGGCTTGATCGACGGCGCGTGGCGCGTGCTCGATCCGGCCAGCATCGAGCTGCCGCCGGTCGATTTCGCGATGCATGGGCGACGCGGGCCGCTCAGGCCGTAGTCGACGCATCGTCGAGTCGCGGTCGTCGCCAGCAACGCCCTACCGGTCTCATCAGAGCCCAAAGCCGGTAAAATAGCGGGTTACCATTTTCCGGCCGTCCGGCTTCATCCCGTGCTCAGTTCCCTTTATCCGCTCGTTCGCGCCCAACTCTTTCGCATGGACGCGGAAGACGCTCATCATCTGACCTTGCGCATGCTCGGCGCCGCCGGCCGCACCGGCCTCGCCGGCGCGCTCGCGGCGCGCGTGCCGGATGCGCCGCGTACCGTGATGGGCCTCACGTTCCGCAACCCGGTCGGACTCGCGGCGGGTCTAGACAAGGACGGCGCATGCATCGACGGTCTGGCGGCGCTCGGTTTCGGCTTCATCGAAGTGGGCACTGTGACGCCTCGCGCGCAGCCGGGCAATCCGCGCCCGCGCATGTTCCGGCTGCCGCAGGCGAACGCGGTGATCAACCGGATGGGCTTCAATAACGCCGGCGTCGATCAGTTCGTGAAGAACGTCCAGGCCGCGCGCTATCGCGGCATTCTCGGTCTGAACATCGGCAAGAACGCCGACACGCCGATCGAGCGCGCCGCTGAAGACTACCTGTACTGCCTGGAGCGCGTGTATCCGTTCGCAAGCTACGTGACGGTCAACATCTCGTCGCCGAACACGAAAAACCTGCGCCAGCTGCAAGGCGCCGACGAACTCGACGCGCTGCTCGCCGCGCTGAAGGACAAGCAGCAACGGCTCGCCGATCTGCACGGCAAGCTCGTGCCGCTCACGCTGAAGATCGCGCCGGACCTCGACGACGAGCAGATCAAGTCGATCGCCGACACCTTGCTGCGCCACCAATTCGACGGCGTGATCGCGACCAACACGACGCTGTCGCGCACCGCCGTCACCGGCATGCAGCACGGCGACGAAGCGGGGGGCCTGTCGGGCAAGCCGGTGTTCGACGCGTCGAACGCGGTGATCCGCAAGCTGCGCACCGAAGTCGGCGAGGCGGTGCCGATCATCGGCGTCGGCGGCATTTTCTCGGGCGACGACGCGCGCGCGAAGCTCGCGGCCGGCGCGTCGCTAGTGCAGCTTTATACTGGTTTCATCTACCGCGGTCCGGCGCTCGTCGCCGAATGCGCGCAGGCATTGCGCTAAGTATCCGCGCCGCCGGCGTATATAGACATAAACAAACGGTATTTAGATTGCGATAGTCTCGCTTGCTATGCTCTTGACCGTCAAAACGTCAGACGTACGAAAAGGAACACGATGAAATTTGGCCTGCTGAAAAAGCTCCTCGCCACCGCGCTGATCGGCGCGTCGTTGACCGCCGTTGCCGCGCACGCGGAAGACCTGCTCGACCAGGTCAAGCAACGCGACACGCTGCGCATCGGTCTCGAAGGGACCTTCCCGCCGTTCAACTCGAAAGCGCCGTCGGGCGAGCTGATCGGCTATGACGTCGACATCGCCAAGGCGGTCGCGGCCAAACTCGGCGTGAAGCCGGAGTTCGTCACGACCGAGTGGAGCGGCATCATCGCCGGTCTGCAGGCGGGCAAGTTCGACGTGATCGTCAACCAGGTCGGCATCACCGACGCGCGCAAGCAAACGCTCGACTTCTCGCAGCCGTACACGTACTCGGCCGCACAGCTGATCCAGCGCAAGAACGACACGCGCCAGTTCAACTCGCTCGAAGACCTGAAGGGCAAGAAGCTCGGCGTCGGTCTCGGCACGAACTACATGGACATGGCGAAAGCAGTGCCGGGCATCGACGTGAAGACCTACCCGGGCGCACCCGAATACTTGCGTGATCTGGCCGCCGGCCGGCTCGACGCGGCGTTGAACGACCGGCTGATGCTCGCGTACCTGCTGAAGAACTCGAACCTGCCGCTGCGCACCGGCGCGAACGTCGGTCCGGGCAACCCGTCGGGCATTCCGTTCAGGAAGGGCAACCCGAAGTTCGCGCAGGCGATCGACGACGCGATGACCCAGCTCGAAGCGGACGGCACCTTCACGAAGATCTCAGATAAGTGGTTCGGCATCGACGTCAGCAAGCCGATCAAGTAGCGCGCGTGGAGTCAAACGAAGGGCGGCATCGTGCTCGATGCCGCCCTTCGCGTTTTTGGCGCAGCGCGAGGCCCAGGACCCGAACCGCGCGTCGCGTATACCCCAAGCCGCATCGAGCGACCCGCGCCTTAATGCGCGCCAAAGTTTATGATGTGCGCTTTGTGCGCCAATAAGAACACTGCCCATGTCCATCGCATCCCTGCTGCTCCAATCGCTGCCGGTGCTCGCACAAGGCGCGCTGCTGACGATCAAGTTCGCGATCCTGTCGATGATCTTCGGCCTGATCGGCGGCGCCGTGCTCGCACTGATGGGCATCAGCCACAGCCGTCCGCTGAACTGGATTGCGCGAGTCTATGTGAGCGTGATGCGCGGCACGCCGCTGCTCGTGCAGATCTTCGTGATTTATTACGGTCTGCCGAGCTTCGGCATATCGCTCGATCCGACGCCGGCCGGCGTGATCGCGCTGTCGGCGAACGTCGCCGCGTATTTGTCCGAGAGCATGCGCGGCGCGATTCTGGGCATCCACCAGGGCCAGTGGCTCGCCTCGTACAGCCTCGGGCTGTCGCGGCGTCAGACGCTGCGCTACGTGATCGCGCCGCAGGCGCTGCGCATCGCGGTGCCGAGTCTGTCAAACAGCCTGATCAGCCTGATCAAGGACACCTCGCTCGTGTCCGTGATCACGGTGACCGAGTTGCTGCGCAGCGCGCAGGAAATGATCGCGTCGACCTATCAGCCGCTGCCGCTTTATCTTGCTGCCGCGGCCGTGTACTGGGTGCTGTGCCAGGTGCTCGAGTGGGCGCAGCGCTGGTACGAACGGCGTCTGTCGCTGCCGACGCGGCACTGAGCGCCGCCCGCGCGTTGTGGTTCACCGCAGCGGCTCATTCTGCGGCGAACCTGAGTCCGAGCGCTGCGCGCGCCGCGTCGGCCATCGCGATCATCTGTCGCGACGTATCGTGCGGCATCAGCGGACTCTCCAGCACACCCGCGCGAATCAGCTCGCAAAAGTGCGCGGTCTCGTAGTTCAAACCACCGCCTTCGAACGGCTCGTCGAGTTCGACTACGCGGCCATCCGCGTAACGGATCGTCGCGCGCGACGGATTCCACCACGGCTCATGCAGCGTCACGTGGCCGCCTTTGGCCATCAGCAGCGCATCGCCCTTGCCATGCAGATCGAGCCCGCAGAATAGCTGCGCGATCCCGCCGCGCTCATGCTGGCTGTTCAGACTCGCGAACGTATCGACGCCGGTCGCGCCAAGCCGGCCGAAGGTCTGCACGTCGCGCGGCGCGCCGAGCCAGTCCACCGCGAGAAACATCTCGTAGATGCCGATATCGAGCAACGCGCCGCCCGCATGCTCGAACGACAGCGACGGATGATCGTCCGGCACACCCGGCACCGAGCAGCCCGCGCGCACGAGGCCGACCTCGCCGATCGGCTCGGCCGCGAGGTGCTCGCGCAAGCGGGTATAGAGCGGATAGAACGGCGGCTTCATCGCTTCCATGAAGAGCCGTTGAGAAGCGCGCGCGGCTTCGAGCACGCGCTCGAGCTGCGGACCATTGATGCACGCGGGCTTTTCGCACAGCACGTGCAGCCCGGCTTGCATGGCGGCGATCGCGTAGTCGGCGTGGCTGTCCTGCAGCGTCGCGATGTAGAGCGCGTCGATGCCGCTCGCGAGCAGCGCGTCGAAACTGCCGCACACGGCGCCGCCGAATTCGTCGGCGAACGCCCGCGCCGGTTCCACGCGACGCGACCACAGCGCGGCGAGACGCGTCCGCGGCACGTAGGCGAGCCCTTGCGCGAAGCGGCGCGCAATCCGGCCGGTGCCGACGATCCCCCAGCGGATCTCGCGCGATGAAGTGGGGTGCTGCGCTGCCTGATGGCTCGGGCCGGCGGTGGCAGCGTGCGCTGCCGCTGTGGTATCTGTCATCGTGTGTGCAAGGGTCCATGCGGTTCGAAACAGCCGCTATTGTCGCCGATGACGCTCACCGATACGCTCAGCCCGTGCTCACCGCCGCACTTACACCCGCATTCACACCCGCGCAGGCGGCTCGGCGGAAAACCGGCCGCCGAGGTCCTCGGCGGAGTAATCGATCATCGCGAGCGCAGCGATCTCGGCCTCTTTCGGATCACGCCGCTCGATCGCCTCGACGACGCGCTGATGTGATGCGATCGCAGTCTCCCACAGCCCTTCCCGGTCGTGCACGATCGGATTGACGGTCGACAGCGCGCCGCGAATGATCGCCGCCATCTGCTTGAAGAACTGATTGCCGCTCGCGATCACGACACGCGTATGGAACAGCTCGTCGGCTTCCTGATAGCCGGCTTCGGCCGGACGG
The DNA here is from genome assembly GCF_050436345.1 of Paraburkholderia sp. WC7.3g. Lineage (NCBI taxonomy): Bacteria > Pseudomonadati > Pseudomonadota > Betaproteobacteria > Burkholderiales > Burkholderiaceae > Paraburkholderia > Paraburkholderia sp. WC7.3g. The sequence continues at coordinate 2,260,989 of NZ_JBNDMA010000002.1, read as the reverse complement.
ATCACGCGAAACGCCTCGAACGCCTCGCGAATCGCCGCGACGTCCGCGGCATTGCCGCGCGCCGCCGCCTGCGCCGACGCGCGCGGTTCGATCAGCATGCGAAACTCGATGACGTCACGCAGAAACATCGGATCGGGCTTCGCGCGAAAACGCCAGTTGACGACGTCCTCGTCGATCATGCGCCAGTCGCTCATCGGCCGGATGCGCGTGCCGATCTTCGGCCGCACGTCGAGCATGTCGCGCGCGAGCAGCATCGACAGCGCCTCGCGCATCACGGTGCGGCTCACGTCGAATTCCTTCGACAGCACATCCTGCGGCGGCAGTATCGCGCCGTACTTCTCCTCGACGATGCCGCTGACGAGCCCGTCCATGACTTTGCTCACTAGCGAGCGATCCTTGTTTGCGTGTTCCATGACATATCCCCGAAGCGGTGTTGACCCCGCGTGGCCTGTTAATGAAGGGCCCGTACGTATCGTTGTTATGCAAATAGGATCGTTTTCCGATACGTTGCTAGCTTCGAAACCGATGCGCCAGTGGGACACTTCCTGACAGGGTTATCCCTCTGAAGATTTGTTTCTTTCGTGTAACGCGATCTGTTTCGCCAGGCACAAAGCTCGCCCGTCAAAGCGTGCCTGCGTTGTGGGGTTTAATTCGTGCGCATTCGCACGTTGGTGAGATGAAATTGTCTGATTTGCGCGGACGCGGTCAGACGCCTGCGTGTTCCAGCGAACGAAATCGTCGAAACGCACGGTGTCGTCTTCGCCGGGATAACCGCCCGACTGCACCTCGATGATTTACAGCGGCGTCTTGCCAGGACTGTCGAGCAGATGCGTGACGCCGAGCGGAATGAACGTCGACGGGTTGGTCGACGCATCCCACACCGAGTCCCACGCGCCGACGTTCGACCAGCCCGCGTCGAGCGGCACCGTCACGCCGACGAGACGCGCGTCGGTGCCGATGTGCTGCATCACCCGCGGAATCGACCGAGTCGGACGGACACGCGGCGAACGCGTCGCGCGCGACATGCAACGCGCCGGTGTCGTCGACGCTGGCGCCCGCGAATGCGTCCTTGCAGGCCGCGGCGATCAGCGGACGGCACAGGCCGATCGCGTCGAGCCACACCGACGCGCGCACCACGAACATGCCGCTGTTCCACCAGTATTCGCCCGACGCGAAGTAACGCTCGGCCAGTTCGGCATCGGGCTTTTCGACGAAGCGCTCGATCGCCCGCGCGCCCCGCTTGCCCAACGCCGCGGCCGTGCGGATATAGCCGTAGCCGGTCGCCGCGCGCTGCGGCGGCACGCCGAGCGTGACGATCGCGCCGCGCGACGCGTGCGTGAGCGCCTCGTTGAGCGCCGCGCCGAACGCTGCGTGATCGGCGACCAGATGATCGGCGGAAAGCGCGACGAGGATCGGATCGTCGCCGGCCGCGGCCGACGCGCGCGCGGCGAGCGCCGCGACGCTCAGCGCCGGCGCGGTGTTGCGCGCCACCGGTTCGAGCAGCATGCGCACCGGCTTGCGGTACAGCTCGACGCGCTCGAGCGTCGGCAGCCGCAGTTCCTCGGTGCAAACCACCAGCGGCACGGCGGGCGGCGTGGCGCGCGCCGCGTCATGCGCGGCCGGGTCGAATGCGTCGTCGAGCCGGCGCAGCGTCGCTTCGAGCAACGATTGATCGCCCATCAGCCCGATCGGCTGCTTCCGATTGCGTTCGCGCGACAGCGGCCACAGCGTCGTACCGCAGCCGCCGGCGAGAATCACCGGTTGCACGGTCAGTTCGTGCAGCGCGGCGGCGGTCCCGGCCTGCGGCGCGAGCGGATTACCCGGCTCAACGATGCGGTTCATTTCGCGCGCGCTCCCTATGCTTCTCCGAACGGACGCAACGCACCCGCGCCGCGGTGTTCTTCATGCTCCGGGTGCGTCCTGTGCAGCTCAACGTCGAGCGTCGCGCTGTCGGGCAGACGCAGCTTCGTGAAGCCGTCGCGATAGACGTTCTCGACGTAGGACATGATGTTTTGCTGCGCCACCGACGACAGGATCGCGTGATCCGTGTGCTTGCAGAAGGCCACGTGAATGCGCATGAAGCGCGCGAGCCGCGCGCCGCGCGCGCCGAAGTAGCGCTCGAGCTCCTCGACGCCTTCGTCGAGCACACCGAATACCAGGTGCGTGTCGACGCCTCGCTCATCGAGGTTGGTGAACAGGTGCCGCTCGTCACGCGCGCCGAACTCGAGGCCGCACAGCTGCTCGATCCGGTCCGCCAGCGTTTCGCCGGTCCGTGCGAGCTGGCGCACCACCAGCTCGCGCACGATGCCCCAGCCGCCCGTATCGCCCTTGAGCACGCGCAGCCATTTGCCCGGCCGCTTCATCGAGCGCATGTAGTTGCGCGTCGAACCGAACGCGGACACCGGAATCATCGGCTTGCCGTGTTCGTCGCAGACGTTATGCCATCTGAACTTCTGCACGTTGACGATCACCGCGCCCACCACCGCCGGTTCGCGCGTCGCAGCATGCAGGCCGGTGTACGCGCCCGAGCAGATGCCAAGCAGCAGCGCGCCCGCATGACCGCGCGCGGCGAGCCAGCGCGATGCGCACGCGGCATCGGCGGCGCTCGACTGCGAGTACAGCGCGTCGAGACTCAGCGTGTCGCACGACGGCATGCTGTCGCCGACACCGCCGACGTCGATGCGCAGCGACGCGATGCCCAGGCGCGCGAGGCGCCGCGCGAAATGCACGCCGAAGCGCCCATTGCCGATCCGCGATACCGCGCCTGTATTGAGCAGCAGCACCGCCGGCGCGCTTGCCGCCGCGGCGCCGTCGGGCAGGCAGTAGATGCCGAACACCTTGCCGTCGTTCAGCCACACCGGCGTTTCGTGCAGGCCCGGCGAGACATAATGGCCGCCCGCCGGCTCTTCGCCTCGCTGGGGCACGCTCGCCGTGCTTCGAGGCCGCGCACCACCCGCCACGAGCCAGTTCTCGATCGATTCGAACGCGGCGTGTGGTATCTCGCTCTGAAGTGCCTCCATCATGAAGCGGCCGTATTCGTCGAACGACTGACGCTCCACGTCGACGCCATGTTCCGTGTAATGCGCGGCGAGCGCATCGACCCGCGCGGGGTCGAGCGAATCCAGCAGCAGCACGCGCGCCGCGGGCCGCGTCGTGTCTCGCGATAAATCGACCGTGCGCAGGCTGTCGAGCGTGTCGCGATACATCCGGAAACCATAGGCTTCGATGAACTCCCCGGTATCGGGCTCGGCCACGCAATCCATCGCCTCGGGCAACTTCAGCCACTGCCGGTAATGCGCGCGCAATTCGCGCTGGTAAGTCTTGCCCGACAGCACCGGCGACATCAGCACGAGACCGTGCACATCGCCGAGTTCCTGCGCGGCAAGCGCGGCCAGCATGGCGCCAAGACGCAGACCGCACAGGCTGACACGCTCGACGCCGGTCGCTGCGCGCAGTAGCGCGACCGCCTGTTGGACGCTGTCGATCCATGCGCGCCACAGGCCGAGGTCGTTCGGATCGCCGGCTGAATCACCGGTCGCCGGGTAGTCGAAGCGCAACACCGGCATGCCGCGCGCGGCGAGGTGCTCGGCGAGCCGGCGCATGCCGCGATACGTGCACAGCGAGTCGTAGCCAAACGGGGAACACATCACAACGCCATCCGGGCCGTGGGCTGAATGCAACCAGCCGAATTTGCCGTCGAAGACGATCGGTCTCACAGTCCGCTCCTTACGGGATCTTTCTTTCAGGCAATTACAACAAAATCGCTCTAGCCATTATGTGCGCCCCGCCACGTTGGTCTGGACTCCTCGCGGCCAACCACCGCGCTACCCGATGACCTTTGACATTTAACCCCCGCCTGATCGCGGCTATCTGTACGGCCACCCACACAGTCACGCGGCACCTGGGGGCAAGATGCAAGACCTGCGACGCATTGATGCCGCCGCCCGAGTCCGCGCGAAGGGGCCGCTGTCCAGCGACAGCGCCGACGAAAAAATCACACGATAGGCTCGCCCCTCAACGGCCGGACAATGGAACATGGAAAGAAGCATCGTCAGGAACATCGTTATCAACTTTGCCGGAGCCGTCGCGCCGACCTTCGTTTCCCTCGTGACCGTGCCCACCTACATTCATCTGCTGGGTGCCGAGCGTTATGGGGTGATCAATCTGGTGTGGGCGCTGATCGGCTACTTCAGCGTCCTCGATCTGGGCACCAGTCTCGCGACGGAAAACCAGATCGCCAAGGCTCGCGCGGCCAACGACGATTCGATCGAACCGATTTTCTGGAGCGCGTGGTTTATGAATCTCGGCACCGGCATCATCGGCGGCGCACTGATTTATGCCAGCACCATCGTCTACATCACCTACGGCGTAAAAATCGAGCCGACGTTCCAGCATGAAGTGATGGCGAGCCTGCCGTGGATCGCGGTCGCCGTGCCGATCGCGAACGTCACCTGGGTGTTCGCGGGCGCGATCACCGGCGTCGAGTGCTTCCGGAGCTACAACATCAACCAGACGCTCGGCACCGCGCTATTCCAGTTGCTGCCGATCGCGGCGATCTTCTGCTTTTCGCCGTCGCTCGCGATCGTGATTCCGGCCGCCGTGATCGCGCGTCTCGTCGCGGGTCTGTTGCTCGGCGTGGCCGCGATTCGCGCGCTCGGCATTCGCCGGATGCGCATGCCGCAATGGCACCTGATGCTCGGGCTGTTCCGCTACGGCCGCTGGCTGCTGATGTTTTCCGGCGCCAACATGATCGCGTCGACGCTCGACCGCGTGTTCGTCGGCGGGCTGCTCGGCGCGCGCTTCGTCACCTACTACGCGACGCCGCAAAACCTGATCAATCGATTGAACCTGCTGCCGCTCGCGATCGTGCGAACCCTGTTTCCGCGGCTGTCGGCGGCGTCGCGCGAGGATGCGGACGCGCTCGCGCACCACGCGCTCGCGTTTCTCAACGGGGCTTTTACACCGTGCGTGATCGTCGCGCTGTTCGCGCTGAAGCCGTTCCTGCTGCTGTGGCTCGGAGCGCAGCTCGCTGCCTCGACGCCGGTCGCCAGCGTGCTGATCCTCGGCGTGTGGCTGAGCGGCCAGTCGAGCATCCTCGGCAGCCTGTTGCAGGCGCAGACTCATCCGGCGGCGGTGGCGAGCGTCAGCTGGCTGCAGTTGCCGTTCTTCACCGGCGCGTTGTGGTGCGGCATCCACTCGTTCGGGATCATGGGCGCGGCGGTCGTCGTCGTGCTGAAAGCGCTATTGGATTATTCAGTGTTGCTCGCGTTTTCACGGCTGCATGCGTGGACGATCGTGCGCAACCTGCTCGCGCATCTGACGTTTCTGCTGGTCGCGCTTGCGCTAGCGGACTCGATCAGCGCATTGCTGCCGGCGATCGTCGTCGCGCTCGTGTTGAGCGCAGCGAACTTCGGCATGTCGCTGCATGGATCGAGCGAGCTGCGCGTCGCGCTTTACAGGCTCTGGCTGCGTGTCGTGCCGTCGTCCGGACGGGCGCGAGGCTGAGCCGCGGCGCGCGCGGCATCACAACAGCTCGAACGTATCGACGAACGATGCGTCGCCGCGTTCGCGGCGCCGTGAACCGAAGCGCGCCGCAGCGCCGCGCAACTGACGCGTGAGACCGATGAACGGCACGCCGTGTTCGAGGTACGGCCCCTCCGTCTTACGAAAACCGAACTGCTCGTAGAACCCGCGCAAGTCAAGCGGTGCGCTCACGCGCGTGGCGCGGCCCGGCCAGCGTTCGACGGCCGCTTCGAGCACGCGCTCGATCAGCATTTCGGCGGTACCATCGCCGCGCCGCAGCGGGCTCGTCAGCACCTTGTCGATCGTGACTTCCGGATCTTCGGAATCGCCGGGCTGCACCCGCGCATAGGCGAGCACCGGCATCGGCCGCGCCATGTCCTCGACCGCGAAAACATGCAAGGCCTGCTCGTCGCGGCCGTCCGGGTCGAGACACACATGCGACTGCTCGACGACGAATACCGCGCTGCGCGCACGCAGCACGACATACAACTCACGTGCGGATAGCTGATCGAACTCCAGCGTTTTCCAATTCATCACGCCCCCGGTGGACAAGATTTCGACGGAACCGGCGATGCTTGCCGCGCGTGACGGCAGGTCGATCCATCACGGTCCCTCATCATGGGTTACACGGTACGTGCGCGAAAGATGTGCTTCCGTGCGCCATCGCACTGACGCTCGGGCTTGACAATTCTTAAATACGAGTCAATGAAGCGCAGCACTCACCCAGTGCGCCCGTTATCGCAGACGGCTTGACAGACATCCACCTGCATCACGGCACTGCAACATCGCGCACACGCGCGCCGCGGTCATCTCACCGCCAGTACCTTACATACGAAAACCAGGCGCCGACGATCGTTCGATCGCGGCACCCATCGGCAGACCTTTTGACCATAAGGGGGAACACTGCATGAAGACTGCATTGAGACGCATCCTTTCCGAATCCGCACGCCTGGACGTTCCGGTGGATAGCCTTGCCGACGACGCCGACCTCTATGCTGCCGGACTCTCATCGCTCGCGACCGTGCATCTGATGCTTGCCATGGAAGACGAATTCAACGTCGAAATACCTGACCGTATGTTGACGCGCCGGCTGTTCTCGAGCATCGACTCGATGGCCGCCGCGATGACCGAGTTGCAGCAGGCCAAGGCGGCAGCATGAGTGCTTCGCTGCTGGATCAGGCCGCCGCGGCGGCCTCCGGAGCGGCCGCGAATACGACTACCGACGCACCGACCGGCGATGGCCAGCCCGCTGCCACCGTGGCGCTGACCGCGCTCGCGACCGGTCCCGAATGGCGTGCTGCAGCGCATCGTTGCGCGGCGATCGCCGCGCAGCATGCGGATGCCGTGGACCGCGAGGCGCGCTTCCCAGTCGAGGCGTTCGACGCGCTCAAGGGCGAGCGTTTGCTGTCGGCGATGGTGCCGACCGCTTACGGTGGCGCAGGCCTGTCGCTTGCCGAGATCGGCGCGATCTGCGAAACGCTCGCGCAGGGCTGCGCATCGACGGCAATGATCTATGCGATGCATCAGATCCAGGTCGCGTGCATCGACTCGCATCGCGGCGCTTCGGCCTGGCAAGCGCGCCTGCTCGCGCAGCTGGCCGAGCAGCAATGGCTGCTCGCGTCGGCGACGTCGGAAGAGACGATCGGCGGCAATATGCGCACGAGCGCGTGTTCAGTCGAGCTCGATGGTGCGCGCTTCCGGATCGAAAAGCTCGCCCCGACGATCTCGTACGGCGCGCACGCCGACGGCATTCTCGTGACCGCGCGACGCACCGCCGACGCGGCCGCGTCCGACCAGTTGCTGATCGTCGCGCTGCGCGCCGATACGCAGCTCGAGCGGCGCGGCGACTGGGACGCGATGGGCATGCGCGGCACCTGCAGCGAGGGTTTCCGGCTCGTCGCGACGGGACTGGCCGAGCAGATCCTCGCGACACCGTTCGCCGACATCGCCGATCAGACCATGCTGCCCGTGTCGCACACGCTGTGGGCGTCGGTGTGGACCGGCATCGCGATCGACGCGGTCAATCGCGCCAAGGCGTTCTTCCGCGCGCAGGCGCGCGCGAAGCCCGGCACGATGCCGCCGGCGGGCCTGCGGCTCGCTGAAGCGGTCGGCCTGCTGCAGATGATGCAGGCGCGTCTGTCGGTCGCGCTAGACGCCGCGCGCGCCGCGCATCAGGCACGCAATGGCGCGACGCCCGCGGACGCCCCGCTCGCGGCGATGCTCGGTTTCGCGTCGGACATGAACACGCTGAAGACCAGCATCTCGGCCACCGCGCTACAGGTCGTTCAGCAGGTGCTGATGATCTGCGGCATGGCGGGCTACAAGAACGGCACGCCCTATAGCGTCGGCCGCCATCTGCGCGACCTGCACTCGGCGCCGCTGATGATCAATAACGACCGGATCGCGCAGAACATCGCGAGTCTGCTGCTCGCACAACGTCCTGCCGCGCCGGGGAGACCCTGAATGAAGCTGATGACCGATACCGCCGCTCGCGCCGCTGTCGCCGCGGCCGCCACCGCTGACTTGGGGCCGTCGCTCACGCTGCGCGACGAGATGCTGGCCGCCGGCCTGCTGATCGATACCGGTGAAAACGGGCTGTATGGCCGCAGCCAGATTTTCGAGGACGTGATCGACCGTCTGAACGCGGCGATTACGCAGCTGGGAAAAGATCAGCTTCCCGAAGTATTGCGTTTTCCGCCCGCGATGCGCCGCACCGACTTCGAAGATAGCGAGTACCTGAAGAGCTTTCCAAATCTCGCGGGCACCATCCATTCGTTTTGCGGCAACGACATGGGCCACCACCGTCTGCTGCGCGCGCTCGACGATGCGATGGCCGACAGCAACGACGATCGCAGCGACGCATGGCTCGCGCAACAGAAACCGACGCGCGTCGTGCTGACGCCGGCCGCCTGCTATCCGATCTATCCGGTGATGGCGCGGCGCGGCCCCCTGCCCGCCGGCGGCCGCACGGTCGACGTGCTGTCGTACTGTTTCCGCCATGAGCCGTCGCTCGATCCGGGGCGCATGCAGATGTTCCGCCAACGGGAGTACGTGCGCCTCGGCAGCCCCGAGCAGGTGATGGCGTTCCGCCAGATGTGGATCGAGCGCGGCTCGCTGCTCGTGAAGCTGCTGCGCTTGCCGGTCGAAGTCGATCTCGCGAACGATCCGTTCTTCGGCCGCGGCGGCAAGATCGTCGCCGATAGCCAGCGCTCGCAGGCGCTCAAGTTCGAGTTGCTGATCGCGGTCGCCGATCCGCGCGGCAAGACGGCCTGCCTGTCGTTCAACTATCACATGGACCACTTCGGCGCGATCTGGAAGATCGCCTCCGAAGACGGCGCGACCGCGCATACGGGCTGCGTCGGCTTCGGCATGGAACGCATCACGCTCGCGCTGTTCCGTCATCATGGGCTCGACGTCAACGCGTGGCCCGACGACGTGCGCGCGCTGCTGTGGGGCGATACCGACACCCGCGTCGCGGATGCGTTGCAGGCGGCGCAATCGACGCCAACGGCAGCCGTCGCCGGGGAGCGCGCATGACCCCATCGCCGACCCCGGCGCTTGACGGCGCGCTCGCCAACCCGTCCCTGTCGCGACGCGCGGGCGATCTGCCGATCGACCAGCAGACCGGCGCGGCGCCCCGCGCCGGCACGCAGTTGCGCGAGCATGTAGCGCACGCGCTGCATCAGGGCGACCGCGTGTGGCAGGAGACCAACTGCTATGTCGATCTGTGGATCGAGCTGCTGCACGGCTTCGGGCTCGATCCGCGCGCGGCGCTCGCGTTTACGGTCACGCAGGATTTCGAAGGCGATCAGTTCACGTTCTTCAAGTTTCCGCTCGAAGATCTCGGACGCCTGTATGGCATCCAGGTGCAAGAGCTCGCGATCTACGACTCGCTCGAACAACGCGTGCTCGCGCAGACGCTGCGCGGACACACCGTACTCGTCGAAGTGGACGGCTACTACCTGCCCGATACGCGCGCGACCTCGTATCGCAGTGAGCATCCGAAGACTACGATCGGCATCGACTTCGTCGACACCGCCGCGCGCCGCCTCGGCTATTTCCACAACACCGGCTATCACCGGCTCGAGGGCGACGACTACGATGGCGTGTTTCGCAAGCTGCCGCATTTCACCGCGCAGCCCGATCTGCTGTTTCCCTATGTCGAGTTCGCCAAGCAGGCGCGGCCCGCGCTTGAAGGCACCGCGCTCGCGGAGGCGTCGGCGGAACTGCTGTGCGCGCACCTGGAACGGCGCCCGTTGACCAATCCGATATCGCAATGGCGTGCCGCGTTTCCCGCGCATCTCGACACGCTGTTCGATCGCGACGAGGCGTACTTCCATCTGTACTCGTTCAATCTGATGCGGCAGCTCGGCGCGAACTTCGAGTTCCTGTCGAAGTATCTGCAGTGGCTGTTCGCACAGGGCTTCGAGATCCCGCCGACGATACCGGCCGCCGCGCAACGCATCGCGTCGGAGTCGATGGTGATGCAATTCCGGCTCATTCGCGCGATCGCGCGCGGCCGTCGCGATAGCTGCGAAGACTGCTTCGATGTGCTCGAAAGCGCTTATGAAAAAACGCTGCCGCCGCTAGCCGCTCTGGTGCGCTAAAGCGTTGATGCGTTGATACGCGCGCATCTGCCGCGCGGCTTTTCCGGGAATTGACCGTGGATGTATCGACACTCGATCCGGCGGCTGACGAGGGCGCCGCCGGCCGTCCGCGCGCGGCTGGCGCGATCACGCAAGCGCACGAGGCAAGCACTGCGATCTTCGCGCCCTCGCTATGGCCGCAACGGCTCGACACCGGCTGGGCATGTCTGAGCACCCCGCCGCATGCCTATCAGTCGCCAGCCGATCTGCCAGCGCAAGGCTGGCTCGCCGCGCAGGTGCCCGGCACCGTCGCGAGCGCACGGCGCGGCGCGGGAATGCTCGACGTCGATCACCCGCCCCAGCTCGCGTTCAACGATCACTGGTATCGCGTCACGCTGATCGGCACGGGGCGGCGCCGCTTGCGTTTTCATGGACTCGCGACGCTCGCGCAAGTGTGGCTCGACGATGCGAAGCGGCTCGATTCCGAATCGATGTTCATCGCCCATGATCTGGACATCGAGCTGAATGGCCGCGCAACGCTCGTGCTGTACTTTCGCTCGCTGACGCCAGCGTTGGCGGCCAAACGCTCGCGCGCACGCTGGCGGCCGCGGCTCGTGTCGCCACCGACGCTTCGCAACGTGCGCACCACGCTGCTCGGCCATATGCCCGGTTGGTGTCCGTCGATTCAGGCGGTCGGGCCGTGGCGTCCGGTCGAGATGCTCGGCGACGCGCCGCACGCCTTCGACACGATTGATCTGAGCAGCCGGCTCGAGCGCGAGGATGGGGTTGTTTCGTTGACGTTACGTTTCGTGCACCCGCACGACCTCGCCGTCAGCCGCGCGACACTGTCTTGCGGCGACCATGTTTCGTCCTTGCAATGGCGCGATGCCTATACACTCGCCGGCAACGTGCGCGTGCCCCACGCGAAACGCTGGTGGCCGCATACGCACGGAGAGCCCACTTTATATCCTCTAACGTTGCAACTCGCCGACGGCGACGCGATGTCTCATTCTCTGGGCTCGATCGGCTTTCGTCGGATCGACGTGGACCGTGGCGCCGATGGCGGGGACTTCGCACTGCGCGTGAATGAAGTGCCCGTGTTCTGCCGCGGCGCATGCTGGACCAGCGCCGATCTCGTCACGCTCGCGGGCACCGAGGCGCAATTGCGCCATACGTTCGAGCTTGCGCGCGCCGCGGGCATGAACATGCTGCGCGTTGGCGGCACGATGCTCTATGAGTCCGATCTGTTCTATGCGCTCGCCGACGAGTACGGCCTGCTGATCTGGCAGGACTTCGCGTTGGCGAATTTCGACTATCCAAACGATGCCGCGTTCAGCGAACTGATCGAACGCGAAGCGAGCCAGTTCCTGACTCGCACGCGTCGCTTCGCGTCGCTCGCGGTGCTGTGCGGCGGCAGCGAGGTCGACCAGCAGGCCGCGATGTTCGGACTGCCCGCGGCACGGCGGGCGCAACCGTTGTTTACCGAGCTGTTGCCCGCGCTCGTCGCGCGCGAGCGCGCTGACGTCCCCTATGTCAGCAATTCGCCATCGGGCGGACCGTGGCCATTTTCGACTAACGAGGGCGTCACGCATTACTACGGCGTCGGCGCATATCAGCGCCCGCTCGCCGACGTGCGCCGCGCACAGGTCCGCTTCGCCGCCGAATGTCTGGCGTTCGCCAACGTCCCCGACGACGCGACGCTGCACGATGCGCTCGGCACGATCCATACGCACGATCCGCGCTGGAAAGCCGCCGTGCCGCGCGACGCCGGCGCAGGCTGGGATTTCGACGACGTGCGCGACCATTATGTGCAGACGCTCTATGGCGTCGAGCCGGCACGCTTGCGCTATGAAGACCCGGCGCGTTATCTGGATCTGTCGCGCGCGGTGGTCGTCGAGTTGATCGGCGACGTCTTCGCCGAATGGCGGCGCGCGGGCTCAGCGTGCGGCGGCGGCCTCGTGTGGCAGTTGCAGGATCTGCGCGCGGGCGCAGGCTGGGGCATGATCGACGTGACTGGACGGCCAAAAAGCGCGCTACACGGCTTCGCGCAGACACTGCAGCCATTGCAGGTCACGCTCACCGACGAAGGCCTGAACGGCCTCGACATTCATTTGATCAATGAGCGCGCGCAAACGTTTAGCGGCGACCTCGAACTGGTCTGTCTGCGCGACGGCAGCGTCAAGGTGACGTCCGCGCGCCGCGCGCTGACGCTTGCCCCGCGCAGCCTGCAACGCATCAGCGCGGCCGCCCATCTGGGCCAGTTCTTCGATTTCACGCATGCGTACCGCTTCGGTCCGCGCGCGCACGATGTCACGATTGCAACGCTATACGATGCCGCGAGCGGCGAGATCGTGTCTGAAGCGTTCCATCTGCCCGAGCGTAGCGTGCATGCGCGCGATGACCTCGGTATGACGGTCGAGGTCGAACGTAGCGGCGACGGCAACGGCTGGCAACTCGCGATCGAGGCGAAGCGCTTTGCGCGCTTCGTTCATATCATTGATCCGCACTACCGCGCGGCGCGCGACTGGTTCCATCTCGCGCCCAACCGGCGCTGCATCGTGCCGCTTCTTGCGCTCGAACCGCTGCGGCCGACCGCTTTCGCGGCGACGCCGCAAGAAGTCGTTGCAACTGCATCAAACGTCGCCTTTATAGTTGATGAAACATGCGCGGCACCCCAAGGCGAAGTCCGCGCGATCAATGCGCTATCCGCCATCTTCTACGGCTAGTCGTCATTCCGAACTAGTTGCATGCCCGCGAAGCCCGTCAAAGCTCGCTTCGCACGTCTCGAACTGTCTGCCGGGAGCACTCACTGTCGGCTCGAACGCGACTGTTCGCGCATCTGAAAGGCGTTGCGTGCGACAACGTACGTATTCCATTTAACACTTCTGAATCATTTTCGCCATTGCACGAGGAGTGCTTCAAAACGTGCATGCGGCGCCAGGTTCAAATCTGAGACAGCTTCGACAGCCAGACTGTTTTTGCCCGTGAGGCCCGAGCTATCAAGGGATTCCCCGAAAGCCAAAGCTTTCATACGATGCATTCCCCATCCGGCGACGGTGTACAGAATTGAAACAAAAAGCCGCTTTTCGCCTCGCGACGCGCTAAGGGTTTCTTCGCTGCGCCGCACCAGTACGCCTTCTCCCTAACGTTGGCACGGTCCTCGCTATTACCCAAGCGCAACAGAGTGCTACCGCACACGAGCGCAACAACAGAGGCGGCGGCAGACAGGCCTAAAACGGGGCCGACGCTGTTCATCCCAACTGGTCGCGAGGCAACCAGTTCCGAGGATGCAGCATCGGATCAAAGAAACGGAGAGAGTCACGCGAAGCGCGACTTTCATGAGAGGACCGATCATGTTGACACTTCAATCCGATCTGCACGGTAACCATCTGCTGGGCGCATTGCCGTCGCACGAATGGCAAGCGCTAGCACCCCATCTCGAACTGGTTCATCTGCGCACCGAGCAACTGCTGTGCGACTCGGGTCAACGGATCCATCACGTGTACTTCCCCACCACCGCGATCGTCTCGATGCTCTCGACGATGGAAGACGGCAGCTCCGTCGAGATCGCCGCGGTCGGCCGCGAAGGCATGACCGGCGTGCCGGTTCTCACGGGCGGCGAAACCATGCCCAACCGTGTGCAGGTGCAATGCGCTGGCTTCGCCTACCGGATGAGCGCGCAGGCGCTCAAGCAACAGTTCGCGCGCTCCGACTTTTTGCGCCGCCTGATGCTGCTGTATATGCACGCTCTTCTGACCCAGGTCGCACAGACCGCCGCGTGCAATCGCCATCACGCGCTCAACAAGCAGCTGTGCCGCTGGCTGCTGATCGAAGTGGACCGCGTGGCATCGAACGATCTGACCGTCACGCAGCAGCTGATCGCCGACATGCTCGGCGTGCGCCGCGAAGGCATCACCGAAGCGGCCGGCAAGCTGCACGACGAAGGCCTGATTCATCATAGCCGCGGTCATATCAAGGTGCTCGACCGCAAGGGCCTCGAAGCCCGCGCGTGCGAATGCTACGGTCTCGTGAAGCGCGAATTCGATCGTCTGCTGCCGCGACTGCGCCAGGCCGAGACCGTCGAATAAGCGGCACGGCGCTCGATGACCGGGTTCGATTTGCCAATGTTCAGGATTACTGCTCGATGTCTCGACGCACTCTTCGTGATTGCGGGCGGTCTGCTCGCCCACTGGATGCGCTTCTCCGCGCCAATCGCGTTGGCCGATACCGAGCGCCTTCTGATCGCGTTCAAATGTGTACTGGTTCTGTTGCTGTTTCCGGGCTTCGGGGTCTATGAGACCTGGCGCGGCAAGGCGCTCGCGCCGGTGCTCGCGAGAATCGCCGCGGCGTGGCTCGTGGTGGTCGCGACCGCGCTCCTGCTCGCGTTCACGCTGCATCGGATGGATGCGGTGTCGCGCCTGTGGCTCGGTTACTCGACGCTGATCTCCGGGGCGCTGATCATCGCGACCCGCTGCATCATCCACGTGGTGCTGCGCTTCGTGCGTCGCCGCGGCATGAACGCGCGCACCGTCGCGATCGTCGGCGCACCGGGTTTTGCGCGCACGCTGCTCGCGCATCTCGAGCATGCGCCGCAAGCCGGCTTCAAACCGGTGTGCGTGTTCGACACCAGCGTGCAAGGCCACGACGCGTATGGCGCGCGCCTGACCCGCCTACCCGTGCTGACCGATCTGGAGGCGTTCGCGACGAAGGTGCGCGATGAACGCGTGAACGAAGTGTGGCTCGCGTTGCCGCCTTCCGAGGAACACACGATCTACCGCTTCACGCGCACGTTCAGACACGACTTCATCAATCTGCGCTTCATTCCTGATGTGCGCGGTCTGTCGCTGTTCAATCATGCTATCGTCGATGTCGTCGGTTTGCCGACGCTGAATCTGAGCGCGACGCCGTTCTCGCCGCCGCAAATGTGGCCCAAGCTGATGTTCGACCGCCTGTTCGCCGCGCTCGCGCTGGTCGCGCTCGCGCCGGTGTTCGTCGTACTCGCTATCGGCATCAAGCTCACTTCGCCGGGGCCGGTGTTTTTCCGGCAGATCCGCAAGGGCGTCGACGGCCAGCCGTTCGGCATCTACAAGTTCCGCTCGATGACCGTCCACCAGGAAGAGCACGGCCAGATCACGCAGGCGACCCGCAACGACTCGCGCGTGACGAAGCTGGGCAGCTTCATGCGCCGCACGAGTGTCGACGAACTGCCGCAGTTTCTGAACGTGCTGCTCGGTCAAATGTCGGTGGTGGGTCCGCGTCCTCATGCGGTCGAACACGACGACCTGTACAAGGACCAGGTGTACGGCTACATGCACCGTTACCGCATCAAGCCCGGCATCACCGGCTGGGCGCAGGTCAACGGCTATCGCGGCGCGACCACCAAGGTCGAGAAGATGGAAGCGCGCGTGAAGTTCGATCTCTTCTATATCCAGAACTGGTCGTTCTGGTTCGACATGAAGATCGTCTTCATCACGATTTTCAAGGGCTTCGTCGGGCGCAACGCGTTCTGAGCATGCCATCAGGGCAAGCCGAACCCGAAGAAGAACACCTTGCACACGTCGCTGCAAATAGAAATGCCGACTCCGGCAGCCCGATCGACAGCCACCGTCGTTGACGCAAAATGAGCGGCCGCGCAGGACCCCGTCATGAACGGGTCCGCCGCGCGCGATGCCGCTTCTACAGGAACGCGCTGACGTCGGTCTGAAACCGCACCGCGAGCGCCTTGGCGACCTTCTTGCTGATCGCGCGGCGCCCCGCGAGAATATCGCTGACCACGGTCGGCGACGCGATGCCGGCCAGATCCTTCTGCTTGAGCCCATGCGCGGTCAGCAGATGGCGCAGCACCTCACGTGGCTCCGCTTTTGGAATCGTCAGATTGCGCGCTTGCCAGTGACCGATCAGTTCCGTCACGATCGCGTGCAGATCGGCGAGCGGATCGCTGTCGTTGCCACTTAGATGATCGGACAGCGAATTTGCGACGCGCACCATCTGGTGATAATCCTCTTCGGTGCGAATCGGCGTGATCGGCAACTGGCTCTTCAGCGCAGCCCAGGTTGCGGAGATGTCGGGAAAGGGTCCCGGAAGGCGATCGGCATTCATGTGTTTAAATTCGTCCTCGTCCAAAAGCCGTCCGCACGTTAATCGATGACGCGCGAATGACGACTGCCTGTTGTAGTGAATCGCCGTGGCACGCCGGGTTGCCCGCACGGCGAACTTCGCAGTGAGGCAATTCAGCGGTCACGAGAGCGAACGTCTGCTTCAGGTCGTTATGGCCACGCGAGGCATGCCGCGCCAGCGAATATCACGCTCGTAGCGCGTGGCGCGCACCCCGATGTCGTTTTTTGAAGTCCAACCCTGCCTGCTTGACAATGGCGCGCCGCAGCTGGCCTTGCACAGGCGGCGCGCATCGCGCGATACGCGATACGCGCAGCCGGTACAAAGCGCGCAACGCACGCGCCCACACCAATAGCCGCCCGGACACATGTTGGTCAGAACGGCTCGTTACTGCCCGTTGCGAAGTCACTGCATGACGACGAAAACTTCTTGCCCTCCTATCGAACACCCCACGAGGCGAGGACAGCGAAAGACTCTCACCTCAGTGCCTCCACCTGCTTTTCGGCGTAGTGCCGCTGGTCATGCCGAATTCCCGGATCGCGAGATCGGGCTCCGCCCGCTCCACCTGCTCCCCGCGTTCCATCGCCGGCAGACCCTGAGCGCCCGCCGCGATCGTGCGCGTGACCTCGGCCATGAACGCGCGCCGGAATACCGCAGCCGAAAACCGCTCGGCGTTCGCCCGACATGCCGCTGGCGTGATGTACGCGCTCAGCCGCTCGAAGCGGTCGATCGCGTCGAGCATCGACACGGCCGTCTGGCGCGCGAAGAAGACGCCGGTCGGATGCGGGTCGCCGACCGGCACCACCGTTTCGAGCGCCCCGCCCTTGCCGAACGCAATGACCGGCGTGCCGCAGGCTTGCGCTTCGAGCGGCACGATGCCGAAATCTTCCTCGGCCGCGCACACGAAGGCTCGCGCGCGCGCCAGATGGTCCTTCAGTATGCCGAACGGCTGATAGCCAAGGATCGTCACGTTCGGCCCGGCCTTCCCGCGAAGCGCCGCCATCTGTGGCCCTTCGCCGATCACGATCAGTCTGCGCTGCGGGGTCGCGTTGAACGTCTCGACGATCAGATCGATGCGTTTGCGCGGCACCATCCGCGACACGGTCAGATAGAAATCGTCTTTCTCGGTGCGCAGTTCGAATTCGTTCACATCGACCGGCGGCGGAATCACCGCGGCATCACGCCGATAGGTTTTCATCATGCGCCGCGCGACCGATTGTGAATTCGCGATCAGACGATCGACACCATTCGTGGACTGCGCATCCCAGCCGCGCAGATAATGCAGCAACACGCGCGCGGCCCACGACTTCGGCCCGCGCAGCAGATTCGCTTCGCGCAGATACTGATGCTGCAGATCCCACGCATACCGCATCAGCGAATGCACGTAACTGATGTGCGTCTGATCAGGACCGACCAGCACGCCCTTCGCGACCGCGCAAGAACTGGTGATGACCAGGTCGTAACTCGACAGATCGAACCGTTCCACGGCAAGCGGCATCAAGGGCAAATAGGCGCGATAGCGAGTGCGCGCAAACGGCAGACGTTGAATGAACGACGTGGTGACCGGCTTGCCGGCAAGCGGCTTGCGATCTTCCAGAAAATCGACGACGCTGAAAACATCGGCGTCGGGAAAGCACTCGATGATCTGCTCAAGCACTTTCTCGGCGCCGCCGGGAGCGACCAGCCAATCGTGCACGATCGCCACTTTCATATTCCGTCCTATCTGTCGCAATACGCCACCTGGCCTCAGAGAAGAGTGTATGTGCCACGCTGCTGGCTGTGCGTGCGCGTGCCCACATTCGACGTGCGACAGTACGCGAGTCGTTCAGAGAGTCCGTTCGCCCCTGCGAAACCACGGGCACTGCACCGTGCGCGGCGAAGTCGTGCGGCGGCGTCAGCGCTGAATTGTCTGCGCACGGTGCCAGTCGTTTCTTGCCGGGTACGGGCGAATGCCGCCGTGGCGGGCGGAATCGGCGAGACCGCGCGACACGGCCGCAATAAAAAACGCGTGTGAGCCGTTGGAACGGCTCACACGCGTCAGAGCGAACAGAGATGCATCCGACTAGTTCTGGTCGTACGTGATCGTTTGCACGCCGGTGTCCGTGCCGAGCAGGCACAGATTCGCGCCGCGACCCGCGAACAGGCCGACCGTGACGACGCCAGGCCATGCGTTGATATGCGCCTCGAGCGTGCGCGGGTCGCTGATGCTCAAGCCCTTCGCGTCGATGATCTCGTTGCCGTTGTCGGTGATGAACGGCACGCCCTCTTTCGTCACGCGCACGACGGGCACGCCGCCGAGCGCCGTCACGCGGCGGCCGATCGCGGTGCGCGCCATCGGCACGATTTCGATCGGCAGCGGGAAATTGCCGAGCGTCTCGACGACCTTGCTCGCATCCGCGATGCAGACGACCACGTCGGACACCGACGCGACGATCTTCTCGCGCGTCAGCGCGCCGCCGCCGCCCTTGATCATCGCGCCGCTGTGATCGATTTCGTCGGCGCCATCGACGTAGACCGGCAGCGAGTCGATCTCATTCAAATCGAGCACCTTGAAGCCGTGCGATTGCAGGCGCGCGGTGGTGGCGAGCGAACTCGACACCGCGCCGCGATAGCGGGATTTGGTGGCGGCCAGCGCGTCGATGAAGCAGTTCGCGGTGGAGCCCGTGCCGACGCCGATCACCGAGCCTTGCGGCACGTTGGCGTTCACGTAGTCGGCGGCGGCCTGGCCGACCAGTTGTTTGAGTTCGTCTTGGGTCATGGGAGAGACGGGAGAAGCGTGAAAAACCACTAGTTTACCGGAGCGGCGCGGGGAAGGCTCGACGGAGGCCAGCCGCTTGCCGTGGAGCGCGCTAGCAACGGAATGCCGTATTACTTACATCGTACCTGGTGAAATGATCGACGAAAATTCGTACCCTGAGTTCCACGGGCTGTTCGGGGCCCATCTCAATCAGGATTCAGGATTCTTCACCGACCTTTGCCGCACAGCCTCGAACAAACACACCCCGCTCGCCACGGACACATTCAAACTCTCCACCGTCCCGGCCATCGGAATGTTCATGACCACATCGCAAGTTTCGCGCGTCAGACGCCGCATGCCCTCGCCTTCGGCGCCCATCACGAGCGCCACGGGCCCGTCGAGCTCCGTTTCGTAGACGCTCTTCCCCGCGTCGTCGGCCGTGCCGACCACCCACACGCCAGCATCCTTGAGCTCGCGCAGCGCGCGCGCCAGATTCGTGACGGTGATGTACGGCACCGTGTCGGCCGCGCCGCTCGCAACCTTCGCCGCGGTCGCGTTCAGTCCCACCGCACGATCGCGCGGCGCGATCACCGCGTGCGCGCCGGCCGCATCGGCGACGCGCAGGCAGGCGCCGAGGTTGTGCGGATCGGTCACACCATCGAGCACGAGAATCAGCGGCGAACCGCTGATGCCGTCGAGCAGTTCGGCGAGGTTCTGCGCGAGCGGCAGATCGCCCGCGCGCGCGACCACGCCCTGATGACGTTCGGTGCGCGCGAGGCCCCACAGACGCGTTTCGTCGGCTGCGATCAGACGCACGCCCGCGTCCTTCGCGGCATGCAGGAATTCGGTCATACGACGGTCCTTACGCGTCGCGTCGTAATAGACATCCTCGACAGTCGACGCATCGTGCCGAATACGCGCGGTCACTGCGTGGAAACCATATAAAACCTTATGACGTGCCATGACTGAACAACCTTTGATTGGGCGCGCGTTCGGCGCGCGCCACTGTGATGAATATGAAACCAAAAGGCAGACCGCGCGCAACCGGCACCCGTTCAAGTGCCCGCTGCGCGCGGTCCCGGCGCTGTGACAATCTCAGCGCTTCTTGCGTGCCTGCTTCGGCGCCGCCTTGGTCGCGACACCGTGCTTCTTCGCCGCGCGCGCCGCGCGCGCCTCCTTGACCGCCGCGCTCTGCGCGGGGGCGGCCTTGTTGCGCCGCGGACCCTGTACAGACGGGCCGCTTTCCGCCGACGGCAACGCGCGCAGGCGCGGGCCGCTGCCATCACCCTTGTCCGCCGCGATGCCGCGTGCCGCGGGCGGCTTGATCGGCGTATCGCGCACGAGTCGGAAGTCGATCTTGCGCGCGTCGAGGTCGACGCGGCTCACCTGCACCCGCACGCGATCCGACAGCCGATAGCGAATGCCGGTGCGCTCGCCGCGCAGTTCGTTCTTGATCTCGTCGTACTGGAAGTAGTCGGAACCGAGTTCGGTCACATGCACCAGACCTTCGATGAACAGCGAATCGAGCTGCACGAAAATGCCGAACGACGTGACGCCGTTGACCATGCCGCCATACTCTTCGCCGAGCTTGTCGCGCATGAAATAGCATTTGAGCCACGCTTCGACGTCGCGCGATGCTTCGTCCGCGCGGCGCTCGTTCGCCGAGCAGTGCAGCCCGAGCTCTTCCCAGATCGCCACGTTGTTCCCGCGCGCGCGGGCGCCGCGCTTTTCCTCATCGGCTTGCTGCATCGCGCGGGCGCGCGGCGACAGCGCGGTATTGAGCTCGACGCCATGCGACGGCTGCGGCTGATATTTACGGCCCTGCAGAATCGCGTAGATCGCACGATGCGTGAGCAGGTCGGGATAACGGCGAATCGGGCTCGTGAAGTGCGCGTAGGCCTCGTAGGCGAGACCAAAGTGGCCGATGTTGTCGGGGCTGTAGACCGCCTGCTGCATCGAGCGCAGCAGCATCGTCTGCAGCATCGAGGCGTCGGGCCGGTCGCGGATCTGTGCCATCAGTGCGGCGTAGTCGCTCGCGTGCGGTGTGTCGCCGCCGCCGAGCGTCAGGCCCATGCCGCGCAGGAACGTGCGCAGGTTCTCGAGCTTTTCCGCGCTCGGGCCCGCGTGTACGCGGAACAGGCCCGGATGCTTGTTGCGCTTCAGGAAATCCGCCGCACACACGTTCGCGGCCAGCATGCATTCCTCGATCAGCTTGTGCGCGTCGTTACGCGTGCGTGGCACGATCTGCTCGATCTTGCCCTGCGCGTTGCAGACGATATACGTTTCCGTCGTATCGAAGTCGATCGCGCCGCGCTTCTGGCGCGCCGCGAACAGCGCCTTGTAGACGCCATACAGATTTTGCAGTTGCGGCAGCAACGCGGCGCGGCGGATCGCTTCCGGGCCCTTGGTGTTTTTCAGCACCGCGGCGACTTCGGTGTAGGTGAGCCGCGCGGCCGAATGCATGACGCCCGGATAGAACTGATACGCCTTCACGTCGCCGCGCGCGGTGACGATCAGGTCACACACGAGCACGCACCGGTCGACTTGCGGATTCAGCGAGCACAGTCCGTTCGACAGCTTTTCCGGCAGCATCGGGATCACACGGCGCGGGAAATAGACCGACGTGCTGCGCTCGATCGCGTCGGTGTCGATCCCGCCTTGCGGATGCACGTAATGCGACACGTCCGCGATCGCGACGATCAGGCGGAAACCATCGCCGCGGCCGACTTTCACGGGCTCGCAATAGACGGCGTCGTCGAAGTCGCGCGCGTCCTCGCCGTCGATCGTGACGAGCGGCACGTCGCGCAGATCGACGCGATGGCGGATGTCGGCCGGGCGCACTTCGTCGGGCAGCTTGGCCGCTTCGCCGAGCGCCGCCTCGCTGAATTCGTGCGGCACGCCGTACT
Organism: Paraburkholderia sp. WC7.3g; assembly: GCF_050436345.1. Lineage (NCBI taxonomy): Bacteria > Pseudomonadati > Pseudomonadota > Betaproteobacteria > Burkholderiales > Burkholderiaceae > Paraburkholderia > Paraburkholderia sp. WC7.3g. Next base: position 2,239,123 of record NZ_JBNDMA010000002.1, on the reverse strand, counting down.
TGCGCACCGCGATTTCGATTTCCATGCCGGGGTCGTCGATATCGCCGAGCACTTCGACCACGCGGCCGAGCGGCTGCGAATGCCGGCTCGGGAAATCGGTCAGCTCGACCACCACGACCTGGCCGACCTTCGCCTTGCGGGTGTTCTGCGTGATCAGGATGTCGTGGCCGATGCGCTTGTCTTCGGGCGCGACGATCAGCGCGCCGTTTTCGTTGAGCAGACGACCGATCACACGCTTGTTCGCGCGGTCAGTGACCTCGACGATGTGCCCTTCCGGCCGCCCCCGCCGGTCATAGCCGACGATGCGCGCGAGCACGCGGTCGTTGTGCATGACTTTCTGCATCTCGCCATTGGGCAGGAACAGGTCGTCCTGGCCGTCGTCGCGAATCAGGAAGCCGTAGCCGTCGCGATGCCCCTGCACGCGACCCGCGACGAAGTTCGACGGATGCGTCAATTGATAGAGATTGCGCTGATCGAGCCGGATCTGGCCGTCGCGCTCCATCGCGCCGAGACGCTTGAAAAATCCTTCGCGCTCCTGGCGCTTGATCGACAGGGCTTCGGCGATGTCGTTCGCGGCAAGCGGCGTTTCACTCGTGCGCAGCACGCCGAGGATTTCTTCGCGGCTTGGAATCGGATACGGAAATTTGCTCAAGGGCTTGTCGATGATTTTTTCTCGTTGCATGGACGTCGGTCGGCGATGTGGTCCGGCCTGGAAGGCGTTTGCGTAATGCGCGCAGTCGCGCTCGACTGTATTTGCAGGGCGGCTGCGCTGCCTCGGTCATTGCACCTGCTGCTTGCTGCTCTACTGCGATTTGCACCGGAAACTGCCGCTGTCCAGCTGATTCAACGCCAAGCCGACGCGCGTCTGGGTGATCGCATGTCGACACTCGCTCGTGACACCGGATGTGCATCGCGTCAATGAAGTACTGCGAGGCATTCTAACACCCGTGTCGGGCGCCTGGCGGGCCTGCGGCGGTCGTCCGGACGCGTAGTGCGGCGGCTCGCCGCGAGCTTCGACTGTGTTTGGCGAATCGCTTGACACGTCTGAACCTGTCGCTATAATGGCGGTCTTTGCTGTTCATCACCTGCCCAGGTGGCGAAATTGGTAGACGCACTAGGTTCAGGTCCTAGCGGTGGCAACACTGTGGAGGTTCGAGTCCTCTCTTGGGCACCATCAGACATTCCGGCGTAAGCCGCAGTAGTCCGAGAAACCCCGTAAGATCACGGTCTTACGGGGTTTTTTGTTTCCGCGGACGACTGTCGAGTTCCGGTGGCATCGACGATTTTTGCGTATACACTTGCGTATACGCGGAATCGAGGTGCCGGGTCATGCCTAAACGCGTCGAACCGAAGTCCGAGGTGGTCTTTCGCGTCGCCAAACCGCGCGAGCGCCCCTATCTGCTCACCGACGGGAATGGGCTCGCTCTGCGCGTCTGGCCGGACGGGAGCAAGACTTGGCTGCTCCGCTATCGCCGCCCGGGCACTGGAAAGGAAAACTTCCTCAGCCTCGGCCCCTACCCTGAGGTTGCGCTCGTCGACGCGCGCAAGTCTGCCGTGATCGCTCGGAGCCTCGTACGAGACGGTACTGATCCCGTCGAGCACCGCAGGGCGGAATCTGCCGCACGCAAACGGGTCGCCGAAGGGGCGTTCCACCTCGTCGCCGAGAATTGGCTCGCCTTCAAACGGCAGGAGTGGGCCGACGAGACCTATCGCAAAGCGGAATTCGTAGTTCGGCAATACCTGATCCCGCCACTACGCGACAAGCCCATCTCGACGCTCGCTACATCGGAAGTCAAGCCGGTGTTGGAAGCAATAGCGGCGCATGCCCCCAACCTCGCAACCAAGGCGCGCCAATACGTCGGCGGCATCGTAACCTACGCGATCCACCATAGCCTGAGAGAGGACGGTATTCCGTTGTCGCTGCGCGGCGTCATCCCGCGACACGAGAAAGGTCACATACCGGCGATTACGAAGCCCACCGAAATCGTCCCGCTCGTGCAGGCCATCAATACATACCAGTCGCCAATCACGAGGGCAGCTCTAAAGCTGACCATGCTCACCGGCCTACGTCCCGGAGTAGTAGCGACTGCACCGTGGGACGAAATCGATCTTGACGCGGGCGAGTGGCATATCCCCGCCAGCCGGATGAAGATGCACCACGACCACATCGTGCCGTTACCTAAACAGGCTGTTGCGTTGCTCGGCGAATTGCAGTCGCTCACAGGCCGCGGGCACTATGTGTTTCCGTCGCCCGCCCGCCAGAAGACGCCGCATTTGCACCGAGACGCGTTAAGCAAGGCTTTGCGCGACATGGGGTTCCAAGGAAAACATGCAACTCATGGGTTCCGCGGTATGCTGCGAACCGTTGGCAGGGAGCGGCTTGGCATCGACATCGATGTTCTCGAAGCGCAACTCGCACACGCGAAACGAGGTGACGTACAGAAGGCCTACGACAGAACAACCTTTGACGATGACCGTCGCCACGTGATGCAAGAGTGGGCGGACTACATCGACGGACTATGTAGAACAACACCGCCATGGGGCGCGGCAAACTGAAATTGCTTATAAAAAAACAAGCTCCCGGGATGTGAGGTCATCAGCGAAACATCGACGAGCCCTAACTTGCAGAACATCGGCGGCGCCATGGCTGACTCGGTGGCGTCATGGCCATCTTCTCGCGTTTCTCAAATGTCTCGAAGTTCGCACCCGGCTGGCCCCGGCCATTTACCGAAACGGAGCCGAGGCCCGCAATTCCCACTCTATTATCTTTTGCCGCCATATATCGTTGAACTTAAAGGATCTTCTTGACGCAAATGCAGGTGATACCGTCAGGTATACCGTCACCGCAGGCGCACTGAAAAAAATTGCCCGCGCCTTCCGGCTGCCGGAATGTTTGCTACTGGTCCAGCACTTCCCGTAGCAAAATGTTGCCGAATTAATTTGCGTCAAATTACGGAGAACACTAACGCTGCACTCGTGGAGCAATTGTGGACCTAGGCACGTCGCTTAGCCGAATTTCGACTGAATGAGACCGCTATTGGTGAGGCAGCTGCGGGCGGTGTGAAATGCAGCGTTTCGCTCGACGAGCGTGAGTTGCGCTTCGCGTGCTTTTCCGCCCGGTCTCTGGCTAGACGAACTGCGCGGACCCGAGCACCCGGTAGTTAGGATTGGTACTGGCCGTCGGATTGCGGTGGTCGTGCCCGAACCAGGCTTTGGGCGCATAGGCCGGGCGGTCATATTCACAACTGCCGTAGGTCGCCCAGAAGAGTTCCCAGTGTGCTCCGTTCACGTGGCCGAACACGATGGTGCCGCCGGTGAACTCGACGTTCGTGCGCGACTGCCCGAGCTTGCGGTTGATCTCGGCCATCGCGCCGGCGTTGTAGGCCGGCTTGGCCACGTTGCCGAGCGGCAGCAGGTTCAGCCCGAGCGGAGCCGCCGCAAGGTGGCCGCGCGCGGTGTTGTACAGGTTATTCAGGTAAGCGGTGCAAGCCGGCAGTTCCAGCGTCGGCTGCAAGCCGCCCAAGTGACCGCCCCCGGCGCATTGGACTGGTTGTTCGCGTGGTAGACGACAATGGACCCCGGTACGCCGTGCACGCTGTCGACGTAGACCATGCAGCCAGACAGGTTCGTCGTCAGAAACGACTGCGGCGCGCCTGCGCCGCCGGGCGGCGGGAGCACCATCGAAGTGATTTCGTCGGTCGCGAATGGCAGGAAATAGGTGTCACCGGTGGGCGCGGCCTGCGGATTCAGGCTCGTGAGGCCCGCAATGCCGACGCCGACATTCATCGCCGGATTCAGGTTGACCCGGCAGTTCGCCGCCGTGTAGTGGCGATGCAAGCCGTTGACCAGTGGTACGAACGCCCCGCCGTTGAAGTTGCCGGTCGACACCGTGGTCGGGAGGGTACGACAGTTGGCGACATTGATAGGCATTTCCAGGTGGCCTCCAGATCGCTGTGGCGAGTGGCTTGCACGACGATACGCGCAAGTTCTTCGCGTCGTCAACCCGCTGCCATGCCCTACACCGCGAGCGTCAGGTATGGATTCTTATGGCCCGGCGCATAGGGCCGCGCCTTGATCTCCATGCGCGCAATGCTCTGGAGATGCACCTCGTCCGGGCCATCGGCGAAGCGCAATGCGCGCCCCCAGGTCCAGCTGTCCGCCAGCGGCGTGTCGGGGCTCAGGCCCATGGCGCCGAAGGCCTGTATCGCCCGTTCACACACGGCGGTGTGCACGCTAGGCACGAGTGCCTTGATCATCGAGATTTCCTTGCGCGCCTCCTTGGCGCCCACGGTGTCGATCATCCACGCGGCCTTCAGCACGAGGAGACGAGCCTGATCTATTTCGATGCGCGACTTCGCGATCCACTCCGCAACACTGCCGTGCTCATATAGCTTCTTGCCGAACGCCGTGCGCGCCTGCGCACGTTCGATCATCAACTCGAGCGCCAGCTCGGCAGCGCCAATCGAGCGCATGCAGTGGTGAATGCGCCCCGGGCCAAGACGCGCCTGGGCGAGCGCAAAGCCGCTGCCCTCTTCGCCCAGAAGATTCGAGCGCGGTACGCGCACGTCCCTGAATTCGATCTCGCAGTGGCCTTCGGGCGACGTGTGATTGACCACGGTGATATTGCGGATGACCTTCACACCCGGCGTGTCGCGCGGCACGAGAATCATGCTTTGCTGACGATGCGCGGGCGCATCCAGGTTCGTTTTCCCCATGACGATAAACAGCTGGCAATTCGGGTGCGCTGCGTTCGTGATGAACCACTTGCGGCCATCGATCACGTATTCGTCGCCATCGAGACGAACGGACGTGGTGATATTGGTCGCGTCCGAAGAGGCCACCGCGGGTTCGGTCATTGCAAACGCCGAGCGGATCTTGCCGTCGAGCAGCGGATCGAGCCACCTCTTTCGTTGCGCAGGCGTGGCGAACATATGGAGCAGTTCCATGTTGCCCGTATCCGGCGCATTGCAATTGAATACTTCGGAAGCCCAGGAAACACGCCCCATGATCTCGGCAAGTGGGGCGTACTCGAGGTTGGTCAGCCGCGTGCCCGGCTCGTCCTCGCGCAGATGCGGCAAGAACAGGTTCCAGAGGCCCTCCGCACGGGCCCTCTCCTTCAAGTCGTCCATGAAGGAAACAGGGTATTGTCCTGCGCTCACTTCTTCGTGCCATTGGTGGATGCGCGGCACGATTTGCGTGTCCATGAACGCACGCACCTGCGCGCACAGCGCTTCGACTTTCGGGCTATAGGCAAAGTCCATTTTGCTATTCCTTGAATCCTTGTGAATGTCGCGCGGCGCGAGCGTCGATGCTGCGCCGTTCTCTTGATCAGATCGTCAGTCCGCCATCAACGACGATGCACTCGCCGTTGGTGTAGCTCGCTGCATCGGAGACGAGATACAGCACCGTGCCGGCCATCTCGCGCGGCTCTGCATGGCGGCGCAGCGGAATCTTCGTCATCCACGCTTCGTAGATGGCCTGGTCCTCGAACAGGGCGCCGGCAAATTTGGTCTTGGTGAGGCCTGGCAGCAACGCATTCACGCGAATGCCGCACGGGCCACATTCCTTGGCGAACGCGCGCGTCATATTGACCACGGCGGCCTTGGTGATCGAATAGATGCCCTGCTTGTCGCCAGGCTGCAGCGCATTGACAGAAGCCGTGTTGACGATCGCCCCGCCGCCGTGTTCGCGCATCAGCTTGCCCGCTTCGACCGACATGAAGAAGTAGCCACGCAGATTGACCTCCACCGTCTTTTCGAACGACGCGAGATCGGTATCGAGAATGTGGCCGAAATACGGATTCGCCGCCGCGTTGTTCACGAGGATGTCCAGCCGGCCATGCCGCGAGCGGATGTGCTGAAAAACGCCTTGAATGTCGTCGAGACGCCCCACGTGGCACGGGTACGCCTCGGCGCTGCCGCCCGCCTCCTTGATCAAGCGCGCCACCGTCTCGCAGTCCTCGAGCTTCCGGCTTGATACGATCACATGTGCGCCTTGCTCTGCGAGCAGCTTCGCGATCTCTTCGCCAATGCCACGGCTCGCTCCCGTGACCAATGCAATCTTGCCGTGCAAATCGAATAAATTGGTACTCACAGCTGTCTCCTCGATATATCCACGTGCATGCGTCAAACGCCAGGCGTCAAGTTAGGTCGACGCCCATCTGCGCGAGCGAACCGGCCATTTCGCCTACCTGGCGTGCCTTCTCGTTCGACGCATTGCCGCCAAGCGCACGCTTCTTCACGCCCTGCGCAATGGCGGCAAGCCGGAAGAAGCTGAACGCGAGGTAAAAATTCCAGTTCTCGATCGGCCCGATGCCCCGCAGCCGGCAATACCGCTCGACGATCGCGGCCTCGTCCGGCACGCCAAGCGCAGCCCGGTCCAGCCCCGCGAGACCGACGATATGGCCTTGGGGCGGAAGCCGCAGACACATGCAGAAGTACGCGAGGTCGGCGAGCGGATTGCCGAGCGTGGAGAGTTCCCAGTCGAGCACCGCGCGAACCCGCGGCGTTCCGCGATGAAAAATCAGGTTGTCGATGCGAAAGTCGCCGTGCACGAGCGAAGACTTCCCCGCTTCGGCTGGACAATGCGCCGGCAACCAGTCGATCAGCGCTTCCATGGCGTCGAGGTCTTCGGTCTGCGCCGCGCGATACTGTTTGGTCCACACGTCGATCTGGCGCGAGAAGTAGTTGCCCGCGCGGCCATAGTCGGCAAGACGAACGGCCTCGACATCCACATCGTGCAGAGCGGCCATCGTGGCGATCAGCGCGTCGTAGACGGCGCCGCGCTCGTTCACGTGCAACGCGGGCAAGGACGGGTCCCAGTAGATTTCGCCCTCCTCGAAGCTCATCACGTAGAACATGCTGCCGATCACTTCGCGGTCCTCGCAAAGGTGCAGGACCCGCGGCACAGGAACCGGCGTGCTGCTGAGCGCACTTAACACGCGAAATTCGCGGTCCACGGCGTGGGCGGACTTGAGCAGTTCGCCCGGCGGCTGACGCCGGAGTACATAGCGGCCGCTTTGCGCTTCGAGGAGAAACGTGGGGTTCGACTGTCCGCCGTCGAACTTCTCGACGGACGCGGGTCCCTGAAAGGCAGGAACATGTGCGGTCAGATAGCGCGTGAGGGCAACGACATCGAACTGAACACTTGCATTCATCATGGCGCGGGAATCCGGATTCGAATCAGCCATAGGTAACGAGTTCGCGCCTCTCGACCTGTTCGAGATGTGGCAAGGCGTTAAAGGTGACCAGCGACATCGCGCTGTCGTTGAAGACGTACTGGCTCACACTACTGTTGCGGATCTGCATGTTGAGCGCGATGGCCGCGGACGCAGGTGCGTTCAGGATCTGCTGGGTGAAGACGGCGATCGGGCCGCCCGAACTCACCACCAGAACGCGCTTGGCGCCCGAACGCTGAATGGCGAGACGCGCGTGCTCTACACGCGCCTGGAACTCTCCCCAGGTCTCAGGAACGCGCCTGGGCAGTTTATCTTCGGACCAAAGCTGCAAGGCCTGCTTGAGTCTCTCGTAGAAGTGCTTCATCGACCTGTCGGCCAAGGGACCCGACGCCGGACCGCTTTCTCCCAGCGCGGAAAACAGCGCGTGAAAATCGTACTCGTTCAAACCGGCGTCCTGCGCGATCTCTACTGGCTGGCCGCCCATCGCGGTGAGCAAGGCGTCTGCGGTTTGAGCGTGCCGCCGCATCGTGCCGGTCACGACGCGATCAAAGCTCAGGTCCGACTGCGCGAAGTATTCGCCTAGCCAGCGCGACTGGGCGAAGCCCGAAGATGAAAGCTCGTCATAGTTTTTAGCGCCGAAAGACGCTTGCCCATGCCGCACCAGATAGAGTTCCGCCATGCCAACCTCGTCTGAACATGACTGAAACGATACCGGGGTGCATGACATTCAGGAAATTTATTCTCGTGATGCCTCACCATAACGATTGGTGACACCCCCCGACTGCCGCTGCTTGCGCATGAGACGGCCAATCTGCTCGCGCAGCCAGCGATGCGCCGGGTCCGCGGCGACGCTGCGGTGCCAGTAGCCATGCGTCTCTAGATCTGGGAGGTCGAAAGGCAGCGCGACGATGCGCGCGTCATAGCGCTTGAGCAGCATGAGTGGCGCAGTCAAGGCGAGATCGGTGCGCATCGCGATCAAGGGCGCAACGAGATAATGTTGGACGCGCGTCTGGATAGCGCGCCTGAGCCCCAGCTTGTTGAGTTCCGTATCGACGAGGCCTGGCCCCTGCCTGCGACTGGACACGTGGATATGGCCGAAGCGCAAGTAGTCGTCTCTCGTGAGCTTCTTCTTCGTGAATGGATGATCACGGCGCAGCATGCAGGCGTAACGGTCACGGCCCATCGGCTCCTGTTCCAGGTACGGATCGTCGATGAGGGGCGCGTCGATCGCAAGATGGACCGCGCCGCTCGCGAGCGCTTCGGGAACGTCGCGCCGCGTTGTGAAGTAGCTCTCGATGCGGATGCCCGGCGCGAGGTGCTGCAGCACCTCCTGCAGTGCCGGCAGCAGCATCGCCTCGGTCAGGTCGTTCATGCTGAGCCGGAAGGTCCGTTGCGACGAGGCCGGATCGAAACGCTCGCCGGCATGCGTGCTCGAATCGAGTAGCTGCAGCGCCTCACGCACGCGGCCAATGATGTTCTCGGAAACGGGCGTGGGGACCATGCCGGCCGGTGTGCTCACGAACAGCGGATCGTCGAATGCCTTGCGCATGCGCGCGAGCGCGTTGCTGACGGCGGGCTGCGTGATGAACAGCAATTCCGCCGCGCGCGTGAGGTTGCGCGTTCGATAGACGGCTTCGAACACGACGAAGAGATTCAGATCGACTTTTGATGGGCGCATGTCGCGAGCCTAACCGGCCCATCGCAATGCCGTCAATCGAGGGCATGAGCCAGCCCATTCGCCGGACCTGCTGGGAACGTCCTCGGAGGTGAATCAGGACGATGACGCGTGCGTTTGCGAATGGACCTCGAATACGGCAATGGCGCGCCGCTGGGCGCCCACCTCCTCTTTTTGCGAGGCCGCCGCTTCTGCCGCTTGTTGAACTACCGCCGCGTTCTTGCGAATGACCTGGTCCATACGGATCACGGCCTCGTTGACCTGCCCGATTCCCCCGCGCTGTTCTTCTGAAGCGTCGAAAATATTGTCGTTGATCTCGACCACGCGCTGGATCGCTCCCCGAACGTCCACCATGGCCTGCACGACGCGGTCAGCATGCACGGCCCCCCCGGAAATCGCCTCGGCGGAGGTCCGGACCAGAGCCTTGATCTCCTTCGCTGCGATGGCTGCGCGCTGCGCGAGGCTACGAACTTCTCCGGCGACCACCGCGAACCCCCGCCCATGCTCACCTGCGCGCGCAGCCTCGACAGCCGCATTCAGCGCAAGAATGTTAGTCTGCAGAGCGATTTCTTCGATGAGCGCGGTAATTTCCACGATCTTCGCCGAGCTGGCTGAGATGTTGTCCATCGTGCCTCTCATCTGCTCGACCGCGGCCATGCTGGTATCGGTCGCGAGCGACGTCGCGTTGGCAAACTCCGCTGCCAGGCGCACATGATCCCAATTGCGGCGAACCGAGAGAGGATGAGTTCATCCATGCTTGCCGCCGTTTCCTCAAGTGACGCGGCTTGCCGCCTCGCGCCTGCTGAGAGGTCGGTATTACCGTCGGCTATCTGGCTGGATGCATTCAGAATCGCGTCGCTTGAAACCTTGATCGTCTGAACGGTTCTTGCGAGATGTCCGGCCATCGCCCGGAGCGCCCGGAGCAACTGCCCAAACTCACCGCGCAAGCGTATCCCCTCGGCGTCACCCAGCCGACCCTCGGCAATTCGCCGGGCTACTCCAAGTGCGGCCTTCAACGGACTCGTAATCGCCCACACCAGCCACGCGGACGCGGCGGATGCCGCTGCAATACCCAGGCCGATTGCGCCAAGCACCTTCCACCGCAATGCGTTGAACGTGGCGTTGCCCCGTCCAGCCAACTGCCGTGCCTACATCGCGCTCAACGCAACGTCGCGGCCGATCGCGTCGGACACCGCATCGCCGGTCTCTGTGAGTTCATCGATCGTGAACGCCGCCATTTCCAGATTTCCGGCGCGCAGCACCGAAACAATGTCGTCCGACTGCGTCGAAACACCGCCAGTTCCTTCGCCACGCGATCGGCTACCCGACGCTCATCGGGCGTGGCGATTTTGCTGGGTAATAGTCGTGCCAGGCCCGATCGAGCTTGTGCTGCTCTTCGCCGATGCTTGCAACGAGCTCGGCAGCCTTGTCCTCGTCATGCAGCGCCTGGATATAACGCATCTGAAGGCGAACCTTCAGAGCGGCTGCCTGTACAGCGGCAAGATCTTCGATTGGAACCGTGCTCACCGAGTACATGCTGCCCATATCCGCGCTGAGCCTCGCGAGACCGCGAAGCCCCATCAGACCTATGGACGCCATGAGCGCGACGCAAACGCTTAGCGCCAGCATGATCTTTAACCGGATCGTACCTGTGAACGCCCTCATTAGACACATCCATCAATTGAGGAAGCCTTACGGTGTTACCGCCCTGTCAACATATATCCTGGCTATCTGTTAAATCAGCCGACGGCTTCCATGCCATTTGGCGTGAGCCCGGCTTGCCGGCGCCGATCGGTTGTGCGCCCGGGGCGCGCAACGATGCGCTGCATGCGCACGTCTTTCGTGTTCGAGCAGCCTGTGCGCGATCAGACCTTTTTGTTATAGGCACTACACCAGCCCTTGGCCGCCACCTGCTTGCCGCCGAAAATCGGGCACGGAGCGAACGCATTGATAGAAGGCGCAGTTTCGACAGACCTGACCCGCTGCGTACTTTGCATACTTCGTCTTGTCGACGTTCGCCGCGTCGATCCTGTAACCGAGCGCGAGCGACGTCGAGTCGGCTTCCGACACCATGGCCTCATCGGCAAAAGCAATGCGAGACAGCGCTAGTCCAGAAGCAATACCTGCGGTAATGGTCATAAAAGTGCGGCGCGACTTCCTCATGCAAATGCTCCTTCATTCGAAATGGCATGCCAATAGGGCACAGGGATAACAGCAAATTATGGGTAGACAAAGTTGCGTGGATTTGCGCCGGGAAGCGCACATCGCTGCGTTCAGACTTTCAGCGCACCAAAAATCTCACCCAACATCGTCTTCGCATCGCCGAACAGCATGCGATTGTTGTCTTTGTAGAAGAGCGGGTTGTCTACGCCGGCATAGCCCGAGGCCATGCTGCGCTTCATTACGATCGACGTCCTGGCCTTCCAGACCTCCAGCACCGGCATGCCGGCGATCGGGCTCGCGGGATCCTCCTGCGCCGCCGGGTTCACGATGTCGTTCGCGCCGATGACCATCGAAACGTCCCCTCGGCGAAGTCGGCGTTGATCTCGTCCATCTCCATCACGATGTTGTAGGGCACCTTCGCTTCGGCCAGCAGCACGTTCATGTGGCCCGGCATCCGGCCAGCGACCGGGTGGATCGCGAAGCGCACATCGACGCCCTTTTCGCGCAGCAGAGTGGTGAGTTCGTACACCGTGTGCTGGGCTTGCGCGACGGCCATGCCGTAGCCGGGCACGATGATCACGCTCTTCGCGTCGCGCAGCAGCTCGGCGGTTTCGGCGGAGCTCACCGCCACCACCTCGCCGGCCGGCTCCGCCCCGCCACCCGCAGCCGCGGACGCGCCGCTACCGGTACCGAAGCCGCCAGCGATCACGCTGATGAAGTTGCGGTTCATCGCACGGCACATGATGTAGGACAGAATTGCGCCCGACGAGCCCACCAGCGCGCCGATCACGATCAGCAGGTCGTTGCTGAGCATGAAACCGGTTGCCGCGGCGGCCCAGCCCGAGTAGCTGTTGAGCATCGACACCACCACGGGCATGTCTGCACCGCCGATTGCCATCACCATGTGCACGCCGAACAGCAGCGAGAGCACCGTCATCACGACGAGCGCCGTCATGCCGTCCTGAATCGTCTCCGCATGCAGGAACGCGCGGCCGGACACGATCACCGCGAGCAACGCGGCCAGATTGAGCCAATGGCGCGCCGGCAGCAGCAGCGGCTTGCCGCCGATCCTGCCCGACAGTTTGCCGAACGCAATGACCGAGCCCGCGAAGGTCACCGCGCCGATCAGGATGCCGACGTAGATTTCGACTTCGTGGATGGCCTTTTCGGCGCCGGTGAACTGCACGGAGGTGTCGATGTAGCTGGCAAAGCCGACGAGGCAAGCCGCGAGGCCGACCAGGCTGTGCATCAGCGCAACCAGTTCGGGCATCTGCGTCATCTGTACCTTCTTTGCGGCGATGAGGCCCACGGCGCCGCCGACCACCAGCGCAGCGACGACGTACGGAATGCCCGCAGCCGACACGCGCGGACCGAGGATGGTTGCCAGCACGGCGATGACCATGCCGATCATGCCGAGCAGGTTGCCACGGCGCGCGGTCTCGGGATTGGCCAGCCCGCCGAGGCTGAGGATGAAGAGGATGGCCGCGCCGATGTAGGAAACGGTAGTCAGGTTGGAAGTCATTATTGTCGTTCCATTATTTGCGGAACATCGCGAGCATGCGTCGCGTCACCGCGAAGCCGCCGAACATGTTGACGGCCGTGAGTGCCAGCGCGCCCACGGCCAGGCCAAGGATCAGCCCTGATGGCCGGTCGCCCACCGCGGCCTCGCCTAACGGCGGCGCGACCTGCACCAGCGCACCGATCGCGATGATCGAAGAGATCGCGTTGGTCACGCTCATCAGCGGCGTATGCAGCGCCGGCGTGACGTTCCAGATCACCATGTAGCCGATGAAGCAGGCCAGCACGAACACCGTGAAGTGCGACAGGAACGCGGCCGGCGCAAATTGGCCGACCAGCAGGAACGCCAGTGCGCCGAGGCCGAAGACGATGGCGAGCGTCCTGGCCGACATCGGCTCGCCGGTGCCGTGGCCATGGCCTTTGGGCTTGACCCCCGCCACCGCCGGCGCGGCCGATTGAGGCGCGGTTGCGGCGGCCGGCTGCCTGATCGGCGGCGGCGGCCAGGTAGTGTTGCCTTCCTTGATGACCGTAAGGCCACGAATGGCGTCGTCATCGAAGTCGACATTGATCGTGCCGTCCTTCGTCTTGCACAACTCTTCGACCACGCGCAGCAGATTGTTTGCATACAACGTGGACGACTGCCTCGCCAGACGCGACGCAAGATCGGTATAGCCGACGATGGTCACGCCGTGGCGCACCACCGCCTCGCCGGGCACGGTCAGCTCGCAGTTGCCGCCCTGCTCCGCGGCCATGTCCACGATCACGCTGCCCGGCGTCATCGACTGCACCATCCCGGCCGTGATGAGCTTCGGAGCCGGCTTGCCGGGAATCAGCGCGGTCGTGATGATGATGTCCGCGTCCTTCGCCTGCTGCGCGTACATCGCGCGCTGCGCCTGCTGGAAGCCCTCGCTCATGACCTTGGCGTAGCCGCCGCCGCCCGAGCCTTCGTCGTAGTCCACCTTGACGAATTCGCCACCCAGGGACTTGACCTGGTCGGCCACCTCGGCGCGCGTGTCGTTGGCGCGCACGATCGCGCCGAGACTGGCCGCGGTGCCGATTGCAGCCAGGCCTGCCACGCCGGCGCCGGCGATGAAGACCCTGGCAGGCGGGACCTTGCCGGCGGCGGTGACCTGACCATTCAGGAAGCGGCCGAACGCATGGGCTGCCTCGATCACCGCCCGGTAGCCGCTGATGCCGGCCATCGAGGTGAGCGCGTCCATCTTCTGCGCACGTGACAGCGTGCGCGGCAGCGAATCGATCGCCAGCACGGTGGCGCTCTTCGCGGCCAGTTGCTGCATCAGTTCGGGGTTCTGGGCCGGCCACACGAAGCCGATCAGCGTGCCGCCATCGCGCATCAGGGACACTTCTTCGCTGCTCGGGGGGCGCACCTTGAAAACGATGTCACTGCGGGCCCAAAGTTCGGCGGCCGTTGCGACGACTTCGGCACCGGCCGCACGGTAGGCTTCATCGTCAAAGTTCGCGGCGGCTCCTGCACCGCTTTGCACGGCAACTGCGAACCCCAGCTTGATCAGTTTCTCGACCACCTCGGGCACCGTCGTTACACGCCGCTCCCCGGTGGCTGTCTCCTGGGGAATTCCAATCAGTAAAGTCATAGGGCAAGTTGATTGTTCACATTGGTATCGGCCCCCCTAAGAAGGGTGAGCGAGTCGCCCCCCCTGCGGCAACAGAAGGCGCAGTAATGCAAAGCAGGTCTGGCGGCACGGGCGAAATCAGTCAGGCCGCGCAATCGGTCAGTCGTCCGCGCAGAAAATCGTCGGCGTGGTATTGGTGAAGTTCTTCACGTCGCCGATCACCTCGGCGGCCTTCGCGGAGGAAAGGGCGTCATCGATCCCGACGCGATCGCTGAAACGCAATATCGCTATGCATGCGAAAGGTTGCAGCTTTGATGATGGAAACAGAACCTCGGCCGATTGCAGACCAAACTCACTCCACGCCGAGCGGACAAGCGGAGCATGGGTCGAAAGGTAATACTCGCGGTCAAACGTCCCGCCTTCTGCGCTCGGGTAGCTCACGATCAGGGTAGCCATATTCAATTCCGTGTCGAGATGTATGTGAGAGTGGGCTCAGGTGGTCACGCCAGCGCCCTGCAAGCGTGCCGGTAGCGTTCGTGCGCGGCGCAGCAACTGCCAGCCGAACAACAACATCCACAACGGTAGAACCAGCACGACGACCATCTCGCTCGCATTCGAAAGCGCGTCGAGATCCGGAAAAAAACCGAACAGGAAGAAGACCCCGAAAGCCCCGCCGACGATCTTCAGCAGGATCGACCCCTTCCACCCCGCTCTTTTGAGCACGTTGCCGGCAATCGGCGTCCAGAAGAGCACGAGGGGACCCTCAATCCACCAGAGACCGTTTTGCGTCCCATTGGCTATCCCCGTCCATACCGCCGACGCGGCGTTTCTCGTGGCATCGTCGCCGCCCGCATAGAGATGTGCCAGCGGGTGAAGGATTGCAAACTGCATGACCGCGCCGGTCACGCCCACCATGACATACAGCACGACGGCCATCGCCACCATGTCGCCGAGTGCGCCCAGTTCCTCGCGAAATGCGTGCACAAAGTATCCACCGATGGGCAGGAAAGGCAGGTAGAAGCCAAACACATCGGCAGCCATACTCCAGCGGAACAGGTCGCGGGTGTCCGGTGGCAATGCCAGCATCGATGCACCGTGCAGCACCATATCCGCATCCGAGCCCGTCACCGCCACGGACAATCCAACATTCGCGTATGCCAGCAAGCCGCCGATGATGGCACTCCAGGCAGTGAAGCGCATTACCCTGCGCGAGGTCTGATTCATCACAATTCTCCAGGAGAAACGTTCAGCGTTGCCCGCGTTGGACTTCCGGTCGCATCGGACCGCGGCAACAGCGGGGGCTTTTGCTCAATTGCCATAAGGAATGGGGTTATTTGACGCCATACTCCGGCTTTGGACCCGCTCCAAGGCGCAATAGCCGTAATAGATCGCTGGCATGAAGTAGGCCCACGTGCACAGCGCAAGCGTGAAGAAATTGAGCACGACGTTGGTTTCCTCTCCAGGGATCTTGTAGAAGTCGTAAATGCCGGCAATCGCGAGCGATGTCGCCAGCGCCACTGCCACTCCCAACGCCTCGAGCATCGCGCCGATGTCCAGTAATCGCTTGACGAAATAAGCGAGATATATCGACAGCCAGATCCACATCGCCAGATAGAAGTAGGGCAAAACTCCGGAGATGAAATCCGCCCCAACGAGGACGAATGTGAGCGCAAAGGAAGCGACGAATACCACGACGTCCTGGCGAATTGATGGCCTGTAGCCATGCGTAATCGCCATCAAGCCCGCGACGGCGATAATAGGCATGCCGAACCCACGAGAAAACGCGTCAAAGAAGTGTGCTATCTCATAGGAAACCGCATTGCCAGTAGCAAAAAATCCGATGGCGTTCGTGGCCGAGGTACCGACGATCCACATCTCCAGCCCGAGAAGATAGTTTCGTTTCCTGACGATCTTCCAGCCGTAAAAAAACGAACTCAATGCCAGCACAGCACTGGATAGCATAAGAACTAAGGTTCTGAGGTCCATGACTAAACTCCTAACTCCGGTTGCATCTGATTGGTCAATCTTTCTTCGGGTCGAGGCTTGCCAGATAGGTGGCGATGGCCTTGCGGTCTTCGGGCGAAAAACCTGTTGCAAGGTTCTTCATGACGCCAGTGGGTTCGCTGCGGATTCCGGAAGCGAACTCGTCGAACTGCGCGAGCAGATAGTCATATCCCTGACCAGCCAGACGCGGAAACTGGTCGTGGCCCGTCAATTGGGCACCGTGACATGCGACACAGTTGCCCGTGGCGACCAGGCGCTGCCCCTGCTCGCGCAGTTGAGCATCCGGCTTGAAGTAGCGATTCGCGGCAGGGGCCACGGCGGCAAAATATTCAGCGAGCGATTTGATCTGCGGATCGCTCATCGTCATCGCGAGAGGCCCCATGTTCGGATTGCGCCGCGCCTCACTCGCGAAACTGTGGAGCTGGGCTTCAAGGTAAGGCGCTGGCTGCCCCGCCAGGCTCGGATACCCCTGATCGAGCGAATTGCCTTTGACCCCATGGCAGCCCATGCAGACATCGGTCATATGCGGCCAGGCGCCGCCGTCGGCCAGGTAAGCCGTGGTCGACGTCGTGATATAGCTCTGAAGGCGATAAAGACCCAGCAGATCGGAACCGAAAATAGCCAGCAACAGGACGACAACCAAAGGAATGCCAATCAATAGAATTTTTTTCATCGTCGCCTTCCTACGCCCGACGCAGGGCATTCAGCGCCTGAAGCGCGCCATGATGGCCAGAACGCACGGCACCATCCATGTAGCCGGCCCAGATATTCGCAGTCTCCGTCCCCGACCAGATCAGCTTGCCGCACGAGGGGCGCAGCGCTTCGCCGTGGGCGCTCCAGAATCCCGGCGGAATCGCGGAAACGCAGGTAATCGTCCACGGATCGGCCCGGCCCCAGTCCTGATCGTGGTAGGCGATGGGAGACAGCGCTTCGTCGCCCCATGCCTGCGCGTAGAACTGCTTATGCATGGCCATTGCCGCGTCCCGATCCGACGGGACCATCGCATTCTCGACGAATGCGTTGACGACTCCGATCTCTGCGCCGGGCGGGGAGTTGTCATAGGCCCAGAGGATTGGGCCATTGAACTGGAAAATGCTGCCGTTCATGCCCTTGTCACGCCAGAACGGGCGGCGATAGACCATCGCCGTCTTCCGTGCAGGAGAATGCGCGGGCCAGGCTCGCTGCAGGGCCGCGCGCTTTTCGGGCAGGGGCGGATCGAACTGCACCCGATGACACAAAGCCGGATGGATGGCCATGATGACGGTCCGTGCCCGCACTTCGCCATGGTCGGTATGCACGGTGACGACATCGCCATCCCAACCGGAAATCTGGCGAACCGGAGAGGACATGCGCACCTTGTCGTCAAGTTGCTGGGCCATCTTGATGCTGAGGATTTGCGAGCCGCCGATGAAGCGGGTTTCCTGGGCACTGTGCCTGATCGAATCGAGCTGCGAGTAATCGCAATCCGCCGAATTGACCATCGAAAGGAAATGCAGCAGCCCCATCTTCGCCGGCGCCGCGCCGCCCGAAAGGGTGATGCTGCCATTCCACGCAACCTGGTCTTCAGGCTTGATATTCTGCTTTTCCAGCCAATCACCAACCGAGAGCTTGTCCAGTTCACCGGCCTTCGGGGACGTCCATGGTGCGCCACAAGGCACGTCGCGCGAGAGCCTGCTGAGCTTTGCCCCGACCGACTCGTCGGTGCCGAACGTGCCCTTCAGATCGACTGCCACGCGACCGTCTCCGCCCAGAATGACCGTGTTCCCGTCGTAGTAGGTCGGAAAGGTCCCGACGCCCAGCTCGCGCGCGAGATCCGCGACGGCGGTCTGGCCGGGCCCGATCCATTGCCCGCCGACTTCCGAAACGTATCCGACGGGGATGTTGTAGTTGAGCGTTCGCCCACCCACGCGGTCCCGGGCTTCCAGCACGAGAAAGGACTCGCAGCCCGCCTGACGCAGGTCGCGCGCGGCGGTCAGTCCGGCCAGTCCCGCGCCGATGATGGCGACGTCGAGAATGCCGTCCTCGCCTGGCGCGGCCTTGGTGATTGCGGCATACGACTGCTGCGCACCCATGGCGAGCGTGCCCGCGGCAGCCGAGGCACCGGCATATTTGAGCCATCGCCTGCGCTGCGGGTTTGTAGCGCTGTCTGGGGAAGATTTTTTTGCCATATTGACTCTGTCTACGTGATGAGAGCTCCGCTCCGCGCGGTCACCGCGACTGCCCGGTCAGAGGCGAGTCTCCATATCTGGTCGATTCACCTTGCCGCGCAACTCCTTCGCACCCCTTTGATAATCACTTGCGCGCCTCGACCGGGAACCGCGAGATCTGTCGCTTCAGCGAACCCAGATTGACGGCACTCCCCCCACACCAGCTGCTAACTGATAACCCGATCCGAATGCCATCGAACTCCAACGCCCAACCGATTCTTCGGCGCCGAAGGCGTGGTTACTCCTTCGTCCACCCGTTCTGATAGAGCTTTCCTGCCAGCACGCCCAGACGCAACGTGAGGTGGTAGTTCTCGCCATCTTCGATCAGTGCGGATCGCACGTCGCGGAACAGTTTCTCGATCGCAAATTCGCGGGTAGTGCCGTTGCCGCCAAATAGCTGGAACGCCTCGTGCGTGATCTTCATCGCCTCTTCGGTCACGCTTACCTTTGCCTGGGCCGTCGCATAGGGATGGCTCTTCGGAGACAGACGCGAGAAAGCGAGGCTGCGCCGCGCGATCGCACGCGCCATCTCCAGCCGGCGCAGCATCTCGCCAACGCGCAGTTGCGTCATCTGGTGGTCGATCAACAACGCTCCACCTTGCTTGCGCTCGTGACAATACGCCAGTGCGAGTTCGAACGCCGCGCGCGCCACCCCCACGAACACCTGGCACATGTGTGTGCCTGCGAACGACCAGGTCGAGGCCAGATTGCCGAGATATTCGTCCTGCAACGCAATGGCGAAGCGCTTGGGCACCTTCACGTTGTCGAAGTAGATCTCGCCCTGCGGCAGCGAGCGCTGGCCAATCTTGTCGAGCGACTTGCCGCGCGAGATACCCGGCAGATCGAGTGGAATGATCATGCCCACGCCATTGGTAAACGAGCCATGTTCGCCGGTGCCATAGAAGCCATCGCCATAGTCCGCCGCCATGTACGCGAGCGCCACCTGCGCGACCGAGCCGTTAGAGATCCACGCCGAACTCTGCCCGTTGATGACGATTTCGTCCGCGCCTACCTTCGCCGTGAGGTTACCCACCGGTTGCTTGCCGCCCGCGCCGATCTCGTCGCGGTAGAGAATCGCGGCATCGGTGCCACGGTCGGGCTGCGTGTTCATCCAGCAACCAATCTTGCCCGTGCACATGTCAATCAGTTCCTGATTACCGACCGACTGCGCCATCATCAAAGGTGCGGGCGCGACACCGATCGAGATGGCAATCCCGGCATCACCCCAGCCGAGTTCTTCGCCGATCAATGATTCAATCCGCACCGCCATGTCCGGAGGAAGCTGCGCGAGAAGCTGCGGATCGAGGCCGAGTTTCGCGCTTTCCATCATGGCCGCCCAGTACGGCGAACCGGGCGCGATCACTTCTTCCGGCGTCATGCGGTCGAGTTCGCGGCCGACGGGCTTCAGTACGTCGCGTGCGAAACGGTGAACCGTGTCCTGGATCGCACGCTCCTCTTCGCTCATCGGCGTTTCGAAACCGGTCAATCCTGCCAGCGGCAACCCTACGGACTTGTGCAGTCGAATCATTTCGGTACTCCTCCTTTCCTGGACGCATGTCGACCGGACTGCCCGGCAACCCGATCACTTCATTAATAGATCAACATACCAAACATAGGTAACAATACAAAACACGAGATGAAAAAAAAAGACAGGGTATTCCCCTGTCCTCTTTCTTCACTGGCACGGCGCTGCGGCTGCCAGTGCCTGTACCGGCGTGAGCGGCCCTAAGCCGCCTCGGCGTCCACCGTCTTTCCCCACACCAGCTCATGCGCGATCTGAAGAAACTTCGCTTCGAACCCTCGCATGTACGCGCGCTTGGCGCGCGGAGTGCCCAGATGCATTGTCATGCCGTCCGCCATCGAAATGAGCAGCACGGCAATGTGGGCACTCTCGGCCGCCCCACGCTCCGGATTCGCCGCGCGAATGAGCGTGGCAAGTTCGGTCGTCAAGGTGTCGTACCATTCGTCGCGCAACTGTCCGCACTCCGGGTCGGTAGACGCAAACGAAAAGAAATGCCACCACAGCGCGATGTTCTTCGAGTCCTTCGCGTCTTTCACCGACTGATCGAAAATAGCGTCGAGCGTCGCACGCGGCGAAACGTTGCTCTGAAGCGCCTGTTTCAGCGTATCGAGATACGTGTCGATGATGGGCGCCATGACCGCCCGCAGGACGGCAGGCCGCGTCGGGAAGTAATACTGCAGGTTGCTCACACTGATTCCCGCTTTGAGGGCGACGGCGCGCAGCGAGAAGTCCATGGGACCACTCTCGAGCAGGAGCTTCCTTGCCACACGAATAATCGCGTTGCGCGTACGTAGACCCTGGGAACGCAGGCCGTCGGGGGCGGTTCCCGCGGAGGCTGCCGCGCTCGACGTGCGCCGCTTACGGGTGCTTGGTTCTTTTGGCACTGTCATCGCTTTCCGTCCTGAGTGAAGTATGCCCCCTCGCCGAAGCGAAGCAATGCGGTCACACGAACCGTTCTCTAGGTAAACATGACTATACCTTACGCCAGGCTGAACATCCATCCACATGGAGGGCGCGTGACGCAGCGTTTGTCCCCGCCTGTTATCACGTTCGTTCACCGTGGCCAACCATCGAGTCACTTGCCCAACACCTCAATCGCACCCCGTCGAAGCATGATCTCTGTATGCATTTCGTGGCGCTATGCACATTACGCCCGCTGCGCCTGCGCTGCGCGCGCCTTGTCGTTCACGCGGTCGTCGAGCGCGTCCACGACGCCCAGCGTCCCGTTGATCACGCACCATCGCAGGGGCTCTGGAAGCGTCGATGGCGTCTTGTGATCCAGCGCGGAAAGGAGCGGATTGTCGGTGCCGCGAATCCGCCCGGCAATCATGTTTCCGACCATGGATTGAGCGGCCACGCCATGTCCGGAGCACCCCGCGCTGTAGAAGATGTTCCGGTGCGCCCCTGTCGCCCCTACAACGGGCAACGCGTCATTGGCCAAACTGATATAGCCGCTCCAGCAGGCCCGCAACGCAATGCCTTTGAGTGTCGGAAAGCGGTCATGCAGCGCCGTGCGCAGCTCGCGATACGACTCGTAGTCCGGCACGTTCGGCGTTTTGGAGCCGTATGGATAATGGATTCGCTTCGTCGTCACAACGAGCGTGTTGTTGACGGTCAGGCGGTGGCTTTCCATGGTCCAGTGTGCCGTCACGATGCCTTCGCGCCGCGGCCAGCCCAAGGTCTTGCGCTGCGCATCGGAAAGCGGCTCGGTCTCGATGGCCGAGACCCGCAACGGTACGACCTTGTCTGCAAGGAGGCCGAGCTGCGGGGTGTAGGCGTTGGTGGCCAGCATCAGCACCGGGGCGCTCGCACTGCCTCGAGGGGTTTGCACCTTGATGACCGGCCCCTCCGTGTAAGACAGCAGCGGCGTATTCTCGTAGAGCTTAACCCCAGCCCGCAGAGCCGCGCGCCGGAGCCCCATCACGTACTTGCCGGGGTGGAGCGTGCCACCGCGCGGCACGTAGTTGCCGAACAGAAACGCCGGCGGAATGCCGCGTGCACGCATCTCGCCCTGATCGAGAAAGTCCGAGCGAAAGCCCAGTTCGGCGCCGGTTCGCATGTCCTCGCGTACCTTCTCCTCCTGGGCGGGATCGATCCCCGCGCGGATGATGCCCGTCTGGTTGTAGTCACAGTCGATCTCGTACTCTTCGAGCTTGCCCTCCACGAAGGGGACGGCGTCCTCGTAGTAGCGGACGATCGCCTTCCCTTTCTCATGGCCGATGCTCTTGAGAAACAGATCGTATTCGAGCGCGAGCGCGCCGGCCAGATAGCCCGCGTTGCGTCCGCTCGCGCCAAATCCGGCGAACTCACGCTCGAGCACGACCACTTTCGCTCCATGGCTGACCAGCTCCAGCGCCGCCGAAAGTCCAGCAAAACCGGCGCCGACGATGACTACATCCGCGCTCACGTCGCCTACGAGTTCGGGTTGCATATCGTCTGGCCTTTCGACCCAGCCGCCTAGCGCGCGGTACTTCTCCATGTCCGCAGACATTCTGCCCTCCACAACGGGTCCAGCAGAATCGACACGTGAGCATTGCGTGGCCGCCACTGCTGGCACCACCACGGCAGCAGCAGCCGCGCCCTTGAGGAAAGTGCGGCGATTCACCCCGGAGCGCGAGTCGTCTTGCCGCTCTGCCTGGGTTTCCGTCATCTCGTCCATACCTGCTCCGTCAAGACTTGCTCAGAATGTGGACGGCAAGCGCCGCCTCTTCGATGCCTTGAAATCCACCGCCATTTTCCTGAATCGCGTGACGCGCGCCGGGTACCTGACGCGCCCCCGCTTCACCGCGCAGTTGGGTCACCAGTTCGTAAAGCTGACCGATCCCCGTCGCACCCAATGGATGTCCCTTCGATTCGAGTCCGCCCGACGTGTTGATGGGAATGCGCCCGCCCAGCGTGAACTCGCCGCGCTCGGCAGCCGGACCGCCCTGACCGGGTGGAACCAGTTGGAGGTTTTCGGCCTGGATGATTTCGCCCATCGCCGACGCGTCGTGCACCTCGGCGACATCGATGTCATCGGGACCGAGACTCGCCTGCTCGTAGGCCTGCAGCGCCGCGAGGCGGCCGATGTTCTTCTGCGTCTCGTTGACGCGACGATGCGTGAAGCTGCGCACCACGCTGGCCGCGACCCGGATGCATCGGCTACGGTCCGCGCCGATGCGTCTCAAGCCCTCCCCCGTGCACAGGATCGCCGCAGCAGCGCCGTCCGAAACGGGCGCACACATGGGCAGCGTGATCGGATACGTGATGGGCGGCGCCGCGAGCACCTCGTCGATCGTGAAAGCCTGGCGGAACTGCGAATACGGGTTGTGCACCGAATGCAGATGGTTCTTCGAAGACACGGCGGCGATCTGGCGCTGCGTGGTGCCGTAGGTCTTCATGTGATACCGGCACAGCGCGGCATAGACCGACATGAAGCGGCTATAGGGGCGATCCGACTCGGAACCGGGCGGCGGCTCGACGCCTTCGCCGAGCTTCAACAGGCTGGCGAAGTTCTCATCGACGCGCGTCACGTCCCAACCCGCCTCGAACAGGGCGAATGACTTCGCCTTGTCCGGGACGTTCATCTTCTCCGCACCGAGCGCCAGCGCAACATCGCAGGCACCCGACCTCAATGCCTGTACCGCGAGATGCACAGCGGTGCTGCCGGATGCGCAGGCGTTTTCGACGTTGTAGACCGGGATGCCTTCAATGCCGATCTTGCTGAAGACGACCTGACCCGGAATCGACAGTTGGCCTTGCAACGGCCCGCTGGTGATGCCTGCATAGAAAGCCGCGCCGATCGCCTCGGCTCCGCAACCCGCATCCTTCAACGCTCCGCGGAGTGCTTCGCCCGCGAGATCGTCGACGCTGCGTTCGAAATGCCGGCCGAACACGGTCATCGCAATGCCGGCAATGTAAATGTCGCTCATGGTGTTTTATCCCAGCGTGGCTGACTCAGATGCGGCGGGTTTCTCCCTGCCAGTACTGCTCGCGCAGATCCTTTTTCAGCACCTTGCCGGCCGGGCTGCGCGGCAACGCGCCGATGAAGTCCACGCTCTTCGGTGACTTGACCGAGCCGAGCTTCTCCTTGCACAACGCCACGAGCTCTTCGGCACTGACGCTATGACCCGCGTTGAGCTCCACTACCGCCTTCACGGCTTCGCCCCACTTTTCG
This sequence comes from Paraburkholderia sp. WC7.3g, assembly GCF_050436345.1. NCBI lineage: Bacteria > Pseudomonadati > Pseudomonadota > Betaproteobacteria > Burkholderiales > Burkholderiaceae > Paraburkholderia > Paraburkholderia sp. WC7.3g. The sequence goes on along the minus strand of NZ_JBNDMA010000002.1, from coordinate 2,215,109 downwards.
TCGGGCACGCCGATCACCGCGCAATCCTGCACCGCCGGATGCGCCCAGATCACTTGCTCGACTTCGCTCGGATAGACGTTGAAGCCACCGCTGATGATCATGTCCTTCTTACGATCAGTGATGTGCAGATACCCTTCCGGGTCAAGATGCCCGACGTCGCCCGTGTGCAGCCAGCCGTCCACAATCGTTTCCGCGGTCTTCTCCGGCGCCTTGTAGTAGCCCTTCATGACGAGGTCGCCGCGTACGCAGATTTCTCCCGTCTCGCCTTGCGGCACGATCTCACCGCGGTCGTTCATGATTTCGACGCGGATCAGCGGGTTGGGCCTGCCGACCGACGAGAGCCGGCTGTCCAGCCCAAGCTTGCCGTCGACGAAGTGCTCGGCAGGCGTGAGATAGGAGATGGACGCCGGGGCTTCCGTCTGGCCATAGCCGCCCGCCATGACCGGACCGAACACCTCGATCGCGCGCTTGAGCTTCTCCACCGACATCGGTGCCGCGCCATACAGGAAGCATTTGAGCGACGAAAAATCCTGGCTCTCGATGCCCGGGATATCGAGCAGGCGATAGATGACCGTCGGTGGCAGGAAGAACTCCGTGACCCGATGCTTCGCGATCGCCGCGAGCAGAAGCGCCGGATCCGGCTTCGGCAGCACGACCACCGTACCGCCGCGGGCGGTGCACGGCAACGACAGCATCCCTGCGGTATGCGTCATGGGCGCGGCGGCGAGATTCACCGGGCGCTCAACACCATACGGATACGCCATCATGAACTGCGCGAAGTAAGTCTGAAACGTGCGATGCGTGTTCATCACGCCCTTGGGCAAGCCGGTCGTCCCGCCTGTGCCCGAAAGGGTCACGATGTCGTCCATGTCGTAATCGACGCGCGGTTCGGTCGCGGGTTGCGCCGCGCTCCATATCTCGAGCGACGGCGCCCACGGCAGATCGGCATCGATACAGACCCAGAGCCTGACTCTGGGCAGGCTGGGACGCAACGCTTCGATCGCCGGTGCGAACGCCTGATGAAAGAAAAGCGCTTCGCAATCGAATGCGTCGAGCAGGTACTGATTCTCCCGCGGTGCGCTGCGTCCGTTCACGGGGATCCATACCACCCCGGCACGCCACAGCCCCAGCGTGCAGGTCCATGCCGTGACGTCGTTGTCGGCCCAGACCGCCGCCTTCGCTTCTTTTTCGAAGCCGGCTGCGAGCAGGCCGTTGGCGATGCGGCACGACAGTGTGTGAACCTCACTGAACGAATAGCTACGCTCGTCCTGAATGTAGGCGACGCCGTTGGGGTTGATGCGCCAACCGCGGTCGAAGAAGTCAATGATTGCCATGTCCCATGTTTCCCTGAGTCATTCCGGAATCTGCACGCGCGGCGCTTACAGCTGCGCGATCGTTGCGCGCGCCAGCCCACGCAGCTCGAGGAACCCGAGCAGATAGCGATGCCCGAATGCCTTCGAACCTGAAGCGAAGCCCACCCTGGCGGTCTCGCCGTCAAGCAGCTTGATGGCACCGGCCGCATGAATGGCGCCAGTGGAGATGTACGGCGTGATGCCGTGCAGGGTTGCACGCACCGCTGCAAGCTGGCCGCGACCGATCGCGAAGTCGACAGTGCGATGAAGCGAGGTGCGCTCGCGCGGCGGCATGGCCGGCGTGGTGGAATCGACGAGCTGCTTGAGCACCGCATCCTGGTGCTCGCGGGGCAGGTTCGCGTACTCGGCATCCCACTTCTGTCCGAGCGCATGCACCATCTGCATCGCGTTGTTGTCGTAGAAGCCGACGCAAGAAATGCAGCTGCGCACGCGCGGATCGTGCTCGAAGTACACCGGCAGCGACGTGCCACCCCAAGGGAGCGCGAACACGGGCTGAAGGAAATCGGGGGAGGCAACGTTGAATGAAGCGTGCTTGTCATGCGGCACCAGCTCCTTTTCCCACAGATAGCACGACTCCTGGCGGTAGCCTCCGAAGATGGTCGCCGTGGAACCGACGCTCACACCGGCGCCGGCACCGCGCGGGCCGCGCGTCAAGGTCGCCGTCTCCAGCGCGTCGACACCCGGCGTCTCGAGTGCCAGCTCGGCGGCAATTTCCGCGAACGTGTACATGTACGCGTTCGACGGCGACAACAGCAGACCAGCCTGACGGTACAACTCGCCAAATTGATCGCGCGCCTGGCGGATGAAGTGTTGCTCGCCGGTGGTGTCGAGGTAGTGACACCCTGCCTTGAGTGCCGCCTCTACCGCAACCAGCCCGAAATCGAAGAACGGCCCTACGGTGGTGCACACGACCTTCGCACCTCGAAATGCATTCACGAGCGCATCAACATTGTGGTCGGCCTCGATGATTTCGTAGTTCGCCGATTCGAGGCGCACGACCCGCTGCGCCATCATGTCCTGCGTGCGCTTCGCATTGCGCGCAACCGCCGTAAAGGGAATGTCCTGGTCGATGAGCCAGTCCATGATCAACATGCCGGTGTAACCGCTTGCGCCATAAACGACGACGGGATGCTTCGCCATACTTGCCTCCTGAAACCTGATTGGTGGAATGTTTGCGTCGGCTTGATGCCGGGCTTGCCGCGATAATGCGCTCCTATTTTATAGAACACAATACAAAATATAGGTCATATTACAAAATACGTAGATTTAAAAAGAGCAGGTTATTTCCTGCCTGTTCCCGGCTCCTGTCGCTCTATGCCATAACGGCTATTGCATGCCTGCGCTGCTGCCTCCCGGCGTCAGGCCCGCAAGGTAGCTGGCCACCGCATGGATGTCTTCGCCGGACAATGTAGCGGCCATCCCGTTCATTGCGCCGCTCGGGTCACGACGTTCGCCCGTCTTGAACGCAGCAAGCTGCTTCGCGAGATAGGCTTCGCCCTGGCCGGCCAGCTGCGGCACCTGTTCCCGGCCCATGAACGCTGCCCCGTGGCAGGCCTGGCAGTTTTTCGCCGACACGAGTTCCATGCCGCGCTTTTCGAGCGCCGGCTGGCCGTGCACCGCTTCGTTTTGGGCCGACGTCTGCCGCGAGAAATAGGCAGCCAGTGCTTTGATCTGCCCGTCCGTAAGCTCCCTCGCAATCGCACCCATGTAGGGGTCGGGTCGCTGCCCACCGGCAAACGCGTGCAACTGGGCGACGAGATAAGCCTCTGGCTGCCCGGCCAGCGCCGGATACCAGGCGTTGACGGATTGCCCGTGCGCACCGTGGCAGAAGTAGCAGGTCTCCTGACGTTGCGGCCAGGGGCCGCCGTTGGCCACCTCCGTCTTGTCGACCTCGCTCATCGCTTTCTCAAACTGCATGCCGTCGAGGCAATCGCGTCCGTAGAGCGCTCCCACGCTCACTACGCCTGCCAGCACGACGGCTGTGCTCACGATCCATGTGCGTCTCATTCACGCCACCTCGCCGCGTCGAGTGAAACCGGCCAGCGCCCGCAAGGCAGCGCGGTGGCCCGAACGCACTGCACCGTCCATCGCGCCGGCCCAGATGTCCGCGGTTTCGGTCCCTGACCAGATCAGACGCCCCACTTCGGGATGCAGATACTTGCCCCACTTCGTCCAGAAGCCCGGCGGCATCGGGTTGATGCAATGCAGGGTCCAGCGATCGACCCGGCCCCAGTCGTAGTCGTGGAACTGCGTCGGATGCAGCGCGCGGTCCCCGAATGCCTTGGCAAAAGTGGCCGACAGGGTCTTTTCGGCCATCACCGAATCGTCCGGCAACATCCCCGGTGCAACGAATGCGGCGATCACGCCCAGCGACGCATCGGGTGGCGAGTTGTCGTAGGCCATGAAGACCGGGCCGCCGACCTGGAAGATCGTTCCGCAGTATCCGGCGTCACGCCAGAACGGCTTGTCGTAGACGTGGACCGTCTTGCGCATGGGGGCATTCGTGGGCCAGTTCTGCTGGAGTTGCGCCCGTCCGCCGGGCAACGGCGGATCGAAAACTACCTGATTGCACAGGGCCGGATTCATCGCAACGATCACACGACGCGCCTTGAGGACGCCCTGATCGGTGTGAAGCTCAACGACATCGTGATCCCAGCCCGCGATCCTGCGCACCGGCGAGGACAGCCTGACCTTGTCGCCCAGTTGCTCGGCCATCTTGATGCTCAGACGCTGCGAGCCGCCGACGATGCGTGTTTCCTGCGCGCCCCCCTTGAACGCTTCGAGCTGCGTGTAGTTGCAGCTTGCACTGTTGATCATCGATAAGTAATGCAGCAGCCCCAACTGCGCCGGCGCACCGCCCGTGGTCAGCTTCGCGGCTAGCGCGAGGAAATACCCGTCCTCGTATTTCACGCCCTGCTGCAGGAGCCACTCGCCGTAGGAGAGCTGGTCCAGTTCCGCCAGATGCGGCGCCTTCCATGGCGCGCCGGACGGCACACCGCGCGACAGTTCGGCAAGCCGGTTCCCGATCGTGTCGTCGCCGCCAGTCCCGCCATGAAAGTCCTGGGCCATCGTGGCGCCTTCCGCCATCACCACGGTCTTGCCGGTGTACCAGCTCGGAAACGTATCGATCTCGAGTTGACGTGCCAGATCGAAGATCGCCGTCTGGCCGGGACCGATCCACTGCCCTCCGGCTTCGGAAACGACGCCTTGTCCGAGGTCATGGTTATAGGTGCGCCCACCGACGCGGTTGCGTGCCTCGAGCACGACGAACGAATCACATCCGGCCTGTTTGAGGTCGCGACCCGCGGTCAGTCCTGCTAGACCCGCGCCGATGATCGCGACGTCCAGAATGTCGCCGTTGATGGGCATGGTTACGGCGGCCTGCGCCAGCGACATGCCGCCGGCCGCAAGTGACGCCGCGCCCAACGCCGTAACGCGTAGCAGCTGACGCCGGGTCTGTGCATCCGGCTTATTTTTCCGATCCATGCTTGATGCCCAATTCAGTTTCATTATTTCTCCCCTTTCTTCTCTGCACCTAAGGAGAACGTTCTGACAAGGTAGCGACTGGCGTTTCTCAACGTGCCGCCAGCACCCCGTCCTGCGAAATCAACACCGGTTTGCCGGCGTCATCGATCACTGCTGCGGTGAGCGTCGCGCGATCGTCGCGCTGCTGAACTTCGAACGACGTGCTGCCCTCGCGTTGCCGGAACACAAGGCCATCGAGCCCGACGCCCATCAATCCGTTTCGAGTCGCCACGAGATCGGTGATCGAACTCTTCGTGCCCGAGTCGAGCGCCGCCCACGTCGCTCCGCCGTCGCTGCTCTGGTACAGGCTGCCCAGCAGGCCGCCCACCACGATCCGCCCGTCGGGTAGCGCCACGCCCGTCCACAGCGTGCCCTTGCCGCCCGTCGCCAGATAACTCCAGTTCGCGCCACCGTCCGTGGACTTCAGCACCATGCCTTGTTCCGAATCGATAAAAAGCGCGCCCTGACGGTCCGCGAAGATGTGGTACAGGTTGCGGTCCGCCCTCGTGCCGCCTGGCGGCTTCGGCACGGTCACTTTGGCCCACGTCTTGCCGCCATCGTGTGTGGCCAGCATCAGCGACCACAGGCCTACCGCCAGGCCGTCCCTCTCGCTCGTGAACAGAACCGAGAACAGCGGCTGGTCCACCGAGAGGTTCATGCGCTGTCTCTCCCACGTTTCGCCGCCATCGGTGGTCGCGAGAATCACGCCCCACTGGCCGACCGCCCAGCCGCGCTGCGCATCGATGAACGTCACCGCCGAAAGCGTGGCCGAGACCGGCGCCTGCCGGACCTGGCGCCACGTCTTTCCTTCGTCATCCGATAGAACGATCACGCCGTGCTCGCCCACCGCCACGATGCGCTTACCTGCACGCGCCGCGTCCATCAACATCATGTGCGCCGGCGCGCTCCACGCGTGCGCGGGTTTGGCCGCCCAGTCCGCAACGGTTCCCGGCGGCAGGGCCCAGACTGCCGCACTCGCGCACAGCGCGGCACAGGCGATAAGCATCTTGATCATGACTGCGTCTCCCATGTTCAATGACTGAAGAGTCCGGGCGCACGGGCCGGTTTGCGCCTCGGGAACCACCGTTCCAGCACCGAGGCGAGTGCGGGCAGTGCCGTCATCGCCATCAGCAGGTTCACGAGGAACATGAACGCCAGCAGCTTGCCCATGTCAGCCTGGAACTTCAGCGCCGAGAAGCTCCACGTCGCCACCCCGATCGCCAGCGTGATCGCCGTGAAAATCGTCGCCACGCCCACTTCGAGCATCGCGTGCTGCACCGCCTTGACGATGTTCTGGCCGCCCGCCAGATGCACCTGCAGCCGGTTGTAGATATAGAACGCGTAATCAACGCCAATGCCCACGGCCAGCACCATCACAGGAAGCGTGGCCACCGTGAGCCCGATCTGCAGTTCCTTCATGAACCAGTAGCCGATGAAAGTCGCCACCGAGAGCGGCAGGCAGCACGCCAGCATCGCGCGCCAGTCGCGATAGGCGAGGAACACGAGGACCAGGATCGCCGCGTACACGTAAAGCATCATCGGCAACTCGCTTGCAGCCACCTCCTCGTTGGTTGCGGCGAGTACGCCCGCATTGCCGGCCGCGAGACGCACGGTGATGCCGGGGAATGAATGCGTTGCGCGATACGCCTTCACGTCATCCAGAATCCGGCTGATCGTCGTAGCCTTGTGGTCGGTGAGGAACAGATGCACCGCCATCATGCTGCAATCCGCCTTCATGAAACCCTTCACCCGGCCCACGTCCACCGAAACCGAGCCGTAGTTCTCCGGGTCGATCGGCACGACATTCATCTTCGGATAGTCCTCGTTGTAGCCCTGGTTGTAGCGCCGCAGCATCGCCGAGTACGACTGTGCCGACACCACGCCGGGCTCGGTGCGCATCGCACTCGTGAGGTCGTCCTCGTACAGGCCGACTGCCGGGTTATCGCAGCCTTTCTGCGTCGACTCGATCGCGACCGTGAGCCAGTCGAGGCCGATGTCGTAGCTCGAAGCAATCGATGCGGCGTCACGGTTGAAACGCGCGTCCGCACGCAACTCGGGTGCGCCCGGCTGCAGCGTGCCGATCACGCGGTCGCGGCTTTGCCACGCGGCGAGTGCGAATACCACCAGCGTCAATGCCACGGTGCCACCCGCGTAGCGCGGCTGGGTGATGCGCGCGAGCCCGCGCAGCCACTCCGAGCGCCGCTCGCTGCGCTTGAGCGCGCTATCCGCATAGCGCTTCGTGAAGTTGAAGCACGACGCCGCGACCGGCAGCAGCACGAGGTTCGTCACGATCTTGTATGCGACACCGAGCGAGGCCGTGATGGCCAGTTCCCGCACCATCGGAATCGGAATCAGCAGCAGCGTGATGAACGACACGAATGCGGTGACAAGTGCCAGCACGCCCGGAATCAGCAGACCGCTGAAGCTGTGCCGGGCCGCATCGAACGAGCTGTTACCGTGAGCGATCTCGCGCACGATGAAGTTGACCTGCTGCACGCCGTGCGAGACGCCAATCGCAAAGACGAGGAATGGCACCAGCACCGCGAGCGGGTCCAGTCCGAAGCCCAGCAGCTTGAGCGTGCCGAACTGCCAGACGAGCGACGTGAGTGAGCACGAGATCAGCAGCACCGTAAAACGCACCGAATGGCAGTACCAGTAGACCGCGAGCGCAGTCAGCAGCAGTGCAATGCCGCAGAAGCCGAGCACGGCGGTCGCGCCATCGGCGATATCGCCAATCTGCTTGGCAAAACCGATGATCTGGATTTCATAGCCCGCGTCTTCGAACGGCTTGCGGATCTGTGCTTCGAGCAGGTGGTTGAACGCTACGTAGTCGAGAACCTTGCCGTTGCGGTCGCGCTCGTTGAGCTCCGCCGTAATCATGGCGCTGTCTTCGTTGTGCGAAACGAGCGTGCCGACATAGCCGCCGAGTGTGGTCGCGCGGCGGATCTTCGCGACGACGTCCGGCGTGAGCTGCTCAGGCGTGATTGTTCCGGAGATGATCGGCTCGGCACGGAAGCCCTCGTCGGTGATCTCGTTCACATAGGCATTCGGCGTCCACAGTGACTGCACGCCAATGCGGTCCACGCTCGGCAGGTACGTCACCGCCTGGGTCACCCGATACAGACGCGTGAGCCCGTCCTTCGTCCAGATCGGGCCCTTGCGGGCGCGCACGACCACGGTGATCCGGTTCGCGCCGAGCAGATCGGAGCGGTACTTCTGGAAGGTCTGGATGTATTCGTGGCCGATCGGCATCTGCTTCTCGAAGCCGGCATCCATGCGCAATTGCACCGCGAAAAAGGCCATGACGGCGGTGAACACGACGATGCTCACGAGCACCGCCGCACGGTAACCGAAGAAGACCCGTTCCAGCGTTTTTACGAGGCGATTTAACACGGCATTATCCCTTCAGGTGTATCGACGACTCCGCGCGCGGGATCGCCTTCTAGCTGATGAATCGTCAGAAGTTGCGGGTGACGAACATCCCGACGAAGTTTCGGTCCGCATAAGGCTGTCCGACCGTGTTGTGCCCTCCCCAGAACAGCGTGTAGTTGATTCCCGCCTGCCACACCGTGGGGTTCTGGTTGAACAGCACGTAGAGGTTCAACGACTTCGCCCCCTGCATGTAGTTCGCACTCAGTGTCGGGGTATAGCCGTACAGGCCATCGGCAAAAGTAATGCCCGGCGTCACCTGCCAGCCATGAATCAGAGAACCGTCATAGGTCCAGTTGAAGTCCACCGTGGCGCCCACCGAGCTCGACGTTCCCTGTCCCATAGCGATCGGATAGCCCAGGTTCGAGTTGTTGTTCAGCCATGGGAAATATCCCGCCATCGGCACCTGCGTGACGCTCTGCCCGTTGACCGTGCGCGTAACGCCATTCGAGCCTAGACCCGGGTAGTAGATCCACGTGAGTTCCCAGGTGAGCGCCGCAGCGTCTGCGCCGACCAGTTTGAGAAACGGATATTCGCTGCGTGTGAGCGCGAGAATGCCGTTGATGTCGTACTGGAATCTCTTTTTATCGGCCCATTGCTGGCAGTCGACGCCTGCCACGCCGTTGGTATTCAGGTCGAGCGGTCCACCCGCGCCATAACAGCTTGACAGCGCTACGGCGTCATGAGGCCGGTACGAAAGCTCCGTGCCGATCGCCCAGGGGCCAAGCCCGAAGTTTGCGCTTGCTCCAAAAAGCTGACGGTTCTGCAGATACGACCACTGCAATGTCCCGTTGGCCAGCGACGAAAGCACCGGCGACTTGTCGGTATAGTTCAGGTAGTAGATCGCGAAGTTTGCGTCGAACGACCGCGGCGAATAGTTGAACTTCACGCCGAACTGGGGCTTGTACTTTGATGGCGCCTGCCACTCGACCGGAAGGCCGATCACGTTGTACGGCGGCCCGGCGAAAGCGCCGTTGACGAGACCCGTGTAGATACCGTTGAGCGTATTCTGGTTGCCGCTGGCAGGCCCGGCGATCGTGCCGGCGCTCGGGCCGGCCACGTTGAGGTTGTTGGTGCTGACCGTATATGGCTCCGTCCCGCGGCCGAGGCTATTGGACACCGACCAGTAGGAACCGACCGGCGGATAGCGGTTGCCGTTCCACTGAAATTGGTAGTAATCCTCCGTACTGAATCCATGAGAAAGATCGGCGGCGAAGCTGATCATGGGCGCGGGCAAGAGCGCCTGCTTGAGTTGCGAGCCGGGAATCAGCAGCTTCTGGACATCCAGCGAATTGGTGGCGTTCACGCCACCCATCGCGAAGATGCTTTCTCCCCAGTTGATCACCTGATTGCCGAGCCGCACATGCGCGGCGTTGCCGCCGATCGTAAAATCCTTCTCACCCCATAGATCGAGCAACTGCACGTCATAAACGACCTGCGCCGACGCGGTGCTCGATAGCGGCGTTCTGTTCGTATCACCGGCAAGAAAGTCGTACATGCCCGTGCCACGGATCATGAACTTGAGTCCCTCGCTCGGCATCTTGAAGAGCAGCTCGCTCGTTGCGCTGATGTAGGTGCTGAAAGGTTGACCCTTGCGATAGTTCAGGTTGCCGTTGTCGCCAACGCCCCACTGGTTCACATTTGCGGCTGCTCCACAGTCAAACGCGTTCGGGTCACCCGTGAGCGAGCAGCTCGGGTTTTTGGTGCGGATGCCAGCGCCTGCCGTGAGGTTGGTCACCCACGATCCGGTAAGATCGTTGATCCCGGTCGAAAACTCGTACCCATACGCGCTGGAGGTAGCAGCCGCACCGGCGATCGCCAGCGAGACCGTAGCAGTCCTTCCTATCGTCTTCGTTTTCATGATTCTCCCCTGCAGCCAATCTCATTGCCGGCGCGCCTCATCGATGCGCCCCGGCCCCCTTTTGTGGTTTGCCGAACTTCAGCGCTCGCTCACCGACCGCAGGGATTCGGCCGAGTAGAAGTCGGTCTTGAAACGAGGATCGTTGGCCTGCTGGTACCAGCGGACGTCCTTGCCCTGGCCGATCGACGAGGCGTCAAAGACGTAGCGTCCATTGTTGAGGTCGTACTGCACCATCGGCTCGTTATCGCAGGCGCCGCCCAGCTCCCATACCGGGATCGGGTAGCTCTCGCGCATCTTCCAAAGCTTGCCCTGAGCGTCATAGTCCTCGCCCACGAGCGCGAGCCAGCTGTCCTCATCCAGATAGAAGACCTTTTTTGAAGCGACGTGGCGGGCCGATGGCTTAAGCGTTGCCTCCACTACCCAGACGCGGTGTACCTCGTAACGACGATGATCGGACGAAATGCCGTTGGGCGTGGCGACGTCGTGCAGCTTGTCTTTAAAGCCGTACATGCCGAAATCGTCATACGGGACGATTATTTCCTTCTTGCCCACGAGCTTCCAGTTAAACCGGTCAATGGAGCCATTGAACATGTTGGATTCGTCGATCAGATACTGATTTTCGAAACCGATCAGCGGCGCATCGTGCGTATAGGCCGGCATGCGCCTCACGCGGCGTTGGCCAGGAAAGTAGTAGTACGTTTCCGAGTCCTTGTCGAAGTACTGGCGCTGCACGAAGGCCTGACCGGCCAGCGCCGCGGGTGAATCGACCGAGAAATAGGCGCCCAGGTTGAACTGGTCGACGTCCTGCGGTGTGGTCTTGCCCTCCTTGCCCGCCGGGAAATAGAACGCCTGCGGACCGATTGCGTCGATCCAGTCACCGTTGCCGGGGCGCGGGGAAATGGACGTGACGACCGGCGACCACTCGATACCCTCGCCGCGATAACGCGTCTCGTAGTTGAGGATCGCTTCGGCGCCGTTCTTCGGCTCCGGGAAGGCTACCCCGGGGAGCACTGCGGCCTGCACCGTCTCGCCATCCGAAGCGAGTTTCGCCGTCATGAGATTGGCCTTCGAATTCTGCTCGGCGAAATCCGGCAACTGGCATTCGCGATGGGACGGATAGACGTCCATGCGGTAGCCCTTCAACTGCTTGATGAGCTGGAACTGCCCCGGCGCCAATTTGTCGGCGTATTTGTCGACGTTCGACGCATCGATCGTGTACAGGGGTTTTTCGTTCTTGTGCGTCCAGAAGTCGCCGCGAACCTTGCCCCATTCCCAGCCTGCGGGCGTGGCTTCCCTGCCGGCAAACGCCGGGACGAGCCCGTCCTTGCTCGCCGCGCGCTCGCCGCCGACTGGCGTGAGGTCGTCGGCAGCGGCCACTCCGGCCATGAACAATAACGCCGCCGTGATTGCAGATACGGCTCCGATTGTGTGCTTTCTCATCATGACTCTCCGTCCCATACCACTTTCATTCCCAGTACATATCGTTTGATTCAAACTGAATGTCTTTGAACCGAACTGCTCAGCCCTCGCCGCACCCGGCCACGGCCACCGCCCGAATCTCCATACACAACTCGGCAAGCGCCAGCTGTGTTACGCCAACCGCCGTCCACGACGGATAGCGCGTCGGGAAGTACGCGTCCTTCACCGCCGAAAAGGCCTCGATCTCGCCGCGCAGGTCCGTGTGGAAGGTCGTCAGTTCCACAACATCGGCAAGGGTCCCGCCCGCCGTCTCGAGCACGGCTTTCAGGGACTCGAAGGCAATGCGGGCCTGCGCCTGCATGCCCTCACCGGCTTTCATATCCGGTCCGATGCCAACCTGGCCGGAGACCCAGATCGTGTCCCCGACGCGGGTCGCGGGCGAAAAATGGTAGGCGTCGTAGAACGACTGGAACGGCGGCGGAACGATCGATTGCCGCCTGGTGGAGGTTGTCATGATGTGGGTTCCTATGATCAGACGAGTTGACGGAAACACGGCGCGCGAAACGGATCGCCTTCTCTTAACCCGGCAAGCTCGTCGAGGAACAAGACGCCCGCCGGTGTGAAGCCTGAGACACTCGGTTGTGGAAGCGGACTGAAAACCGCGTCGTCGCCGAAGAAGCGCAGCACGAGCGTGTGGCGATCCGGAAATGCGGAGTCCACCGCGCCGCCGCCGTGCAGCACGCCGGGATGCAGCAGCAGGACGTCGCCGGGCTCAGTCGCCCACGAAATGATGTCGTAGGCAGTCGGGTCGACGCGGCGCTCAGCTTCGATATTCGGCAGGCGCGGCCAGATATCGCTGCCATGCAGAGGATCAGTCGGATCTTCAGCGTTTTGAAAGGTCGTGCCGTCGTGACGCGGGCCTCGATGCGAGCCGCACACAATCTCGAGCGCATTCTGTTTAGGTACGGCCTCGAAACTGATCCAGGCATTGCTGAAGTGCATGCCCTCCCATGGCAGGTAGGAAGTGTCCTGATGCCACGGCGAGCGACCGCTCCTGCCTCCGCTTTTGAGGAACAGTTCCTCCGCGAAATACCAGACGTGATTCGAGCCCCACAGGTCCGCGAACAGTCGGCCGAACGACAGTTCGCCAGCCAGCTCGTCCAGACGCTCCTTTGCAAACGGATTGGCGTTGTCGTTGTGCGTCTTGTGCACCGTGCCTTCGAACAGGCTGCAGGCCATGGGCCCGGGGTTCTCTATGCCCCAGTCGAAGACCTGCCGGCACCGCGCCAACTGCTGCTCGCTGAGAAGACCTTTGACCAGAACGGCACCGTCCTCGGCGAACGCCTTGCGCGTGGCTTCATCCATGGCTGAAATCCTGAATCATCAATCGGCGGCTTGGTTGCAATCGCTTCCCGCGGCGCCTAGTAGAAAATGCTACTAAAGTTAGGTCATGATACAAAAACCGAAAAAAGAAAAAAGAGAGGGAATTCCCTGTGTGTGCAAATCGGTGGCAATGGCGAAGTACCAGGCGTGGTCTGAGGCCAACAGATCCGCGAACAGTCCGCTGAACGACATCTGTCCGACCAGGTCGTCCGGGCGCCCTTCGCGAACGGATTGGCGTTGTTGGGTCTTGTAGCCCATGTCTTCGAAGAAGCAGCAGGCCATGGGTCCAGGGGTTTCTATACCCCAGCCGAAGAACTGCCGCCACCGTGCCAGTTGCTGCTAGCCAAGAAGACTTATGGCCAGACGGCGGTGTCCTCGCCGTTCGCTCCCCCGTAGCGACTTTGTAGAAAATGCTGCCTAAATTAGGTCATAATGAAAAATTAAGAAGGAGTAAATGACGGGGTATTCCCCGTCTTCACAGGGTTACACACCAGCCTGCCGACCCCACGGTTAGTCGCGGAACGTGGTTGCGGCATCTGCAAGCATCTTGACCGAACGAGGGCGCCCTTCACGGACGGAAGGCAACGGATACGCCGCCGAAATTTCCCTTGCTTTATTTGGTAAACATACCTATCTTAGTCTTTGTGTACTACTTGAAAGATCTTCGGGAATATCTGCAATGCCCTTTTGCGTGTGGTCTTCCCTTTTGGCAGCGACGTGCTGCAGTCGATCGAGTTAGCAACCCGGCGCCTTGGCATCGGAAGGCGTGGAAACGTGGCTTGGAGCGGCTTTTGTCGCGAAGCCGGTGCGGCGCCCCTCAGCGGCGGAAAAAGTGGGAGATCGTGATGTCCGGCATTCTCAGCAATTGGATCTATATGGGCAGCAATGCATACGACGAATACACGTTCGTGCCGTGGCTGAACAAGAACGTTTACCGTCGGACTGTAGACTTTAGTCAGGTTTGCATACTGTGACGTTTGCGTATTGCACTTCCACCCGTACTGCGGGCACATGAGGTGAAAACGCGCCATCTCGTCAATGAGAAATTGAACCGATCAAAACTGAAGCGAATATGGCTGTCAATTTCTCAAAAGGGCTGCGCCTGTAATTTTCAGCAATTGATCTCGCGGTTTGACAATTATTCCGGGTTCCTAAAGGCACTGCAGCGCATTGCCAACAGCGTTCGCGAGTCGGTTGCCAGCGAAACGCGCGCCGCTCGAATTGATTTGGCGCCCAAGCGCTTGGATTGGCGACTCTGATGCTTACGCAGCGGTCGTCGCTGGGCAGATTGTTTCCACTTTGACCACTGAATTGGACAGTACGGAATCCTTTGATTTTTACCTTATCGCTTTTAATTGCCGTCGTCAGGCTGTTCTTGGGGAAGCACCGCTTGAACCGCTCGTGACCACTTGATATTGAGGAACATAGACCGTGTTCACGAACCTCAGCGAAGATTCGATTGGGTGGTTACGCACTAGTGCTCACCGCCTCCGCGATATTGTCCTCGCGTCGATTGTGGTTTTCTACTCGCTAACGGGACAGTGTTATGGCGCTGTTGCGCCGGCTAGGCCGACGTCCACGCAAACTGTCGACGTGCCGCCAGAGGAAGCGCCCTCTGCAGAGGAGATCGCAGCTGTTGTAAGTGCCCGCTTCCATATAGGATTGCACGACGCCTTGGAAATCGGTCACGCGGTGCTAATCGCGGCGAGGCGCTACACAATCTCACCGTTGTTATTGCTTGCAGTGATCGCGGTCGAATCTAGTTTCGACCGATTTGCGGTAAGTGTGGTTGGCGCCAAGGGACTCATGCAAGTGCTACCATCTCAACACAGAGACCGCGCCCTTCGCACGTCCGATTTGACCGACGCACGCACGAACGTCCGCATCGGGTCCGCAATTCTGCGAGAATATATAAGAGCGTCAGGTGGAAACCTCGAGGACGCGTTATATCGCTATAGCGGGGGCGCCAAGGGCTATACACGACGGGTAGTCGATCGCTTGAGCATGATGAAAGCGGAATTCGGTTTATAGTCGCGGCCTTGTTTGGATTCGGTTGAGAAACTCAAGAAGCGATAGTACGCACCGAGCTCAAAACCAAATTGCGCGCGAAGCCAAGTCGCCCTCCTGATTCATTCGGTAGTGTCGCCGGATTGTCGGCGGGTTATGAAGCTGCCCCCTACGTGGCTTTGCAGATGCTCGCGACCGTCAAGCTGGGCCTCGCGACCTGGATCGCGTTGAGGGCGTGCTAAAGGTCCTCGGTATGGTCCATGCCGCATCAGGATTCCGCCATCATCCGAAGGTGATCAATGGCTTCTCTGAAGTCATCACGGCTGCTTTTCGACGAAGCCGGCCGCCACGCGAGCTCCGCCTTTGGCCTGGGATCGTTCCCGCACGGGATGGTGGTCGAGGTCGAGGCCGTGATGCTGGTGCGCGAAGGGTCTCAGCGGAGGTGGTCGAGCCTGAACGTGACGACTCCGCCGGGATTGACAACAGCGTACAGGCTGTCTGGGTCAAAGACTTTGTACAGCCTGTCCTGGACTTAAGGTTCCCGAGCTTCGTATCGGTCAGCACGGGCGCTAGCGCTAGTTTTGCCTTTGCGTATACCGTCACCGTCAACCAGAACCGCGCAACGCCCACCCAGTAAGGATCTCAGCGAAAAAATACCGTCAGGTCGCGCTTGTGCATCTGACGGTATACGGATTTCCTGACGAATGGTTTTTCGAAATACCGTCAAGAACACCGTCAGAAATTGGCGGCTGCAGCCGATAGATGGCGAATCTGAAAACGGGCAAAAGCCGCGCACAGCGCGGCTTTGCCGGATTTTCCGATAGTCCCCGATAGCAGGCGATAGTAGTCGATAGTCCCCGTCACTCCCACTCGATTGTCAATCTAACGCTGAAACCTCGTCGAGACGGAGCTACCACAGACTTGAGTAATGGGAATACCGCCACCGATACCGACATTACAGGGCGGCACTTGACGGCTTTCGGCAGCCAGCATTGGATAATCACCGGCGTCCGCTCGACTAAATTGTCGAGGTCATTTTGCCCAATAGAGAAGTTGAGGTCGACGATATCGCTAGTCGTCTTGCTGCTCAAGCAGTGTGATCCGTTCGACGAGGTCCATCACAAGATCGTCGGCCACGTCGTTCTTGACGTTATGCCTGGCATGAGGTTGCGGAAGGACAACAAGCGCTATTTCCGAAACCGATAGGAACTGCGCATAGTTACTTTCTGTGGCGGCTTCGGCGACCAGACACGCCTCCTTTCCAAGATCGGACGCCAATCGGCCGCAGTCGCCGCAGACCACGGCTCGCTTGCTGCCGTACCGTTCGCCGGGCGCGTAGAAGGAACGATCCGATAACAGAAAGGTCCAATCGCCCTTGTTGGATTTACGCACTGTCTCAAGTTTCGTCCGGTCGCAGGCGGGGCATCGCCATGATTCGGTCACGGCGCTCCAATGCCGGCCAAAGGAGACCTTCGCGAGATAGCCAACGTCTTCGGGACGCGGTCCCACGCGCGGACGTTTATGCTTGACGCGTCGCCAGGCGCTCGCATCCGGGGATGGTGGTCGCCGCTTGTCGCCCGTCAGCTCATAGAGCGCACCGGGAACACCATATTGTCCCTGCAGGTACTCGGCATGGCGGTAGACCTGTTTACGCCGACCGAAAATTCAGCCACATGTAGGGATCGCGCCGACTGAAAACTGAGCCGGGCAATCAACCTATCCTGCTAGTTTTTCTGGCAGGGTGTTTGGGGATGATCCCGATGACGATGATTGGCAAGGTGCGGCGGATGTTCCACCGCCAGAACAAGTCGGTACGCGAGATAGCGCGTCTCACAAGCCTGTCGCGCAACACGATTAGTAAATATCTGAACATGGATGTTCAGGAGGAGCCGAAGTATCAGCGGCGCTCGCAGCCGACCCGGTTAACGCCGTTTCATGAGGTGCTGGTGCAGGCGCTCAGTGTCGACGCGCGGCGACCGAAGAAGGAGCGGCGCACCGCCTGGATGCTGTTCCAGGAGATCAAGGGCGGCGGCTACGACGGCTGTTACTCGCGGGTCACCGATTTCATCCGGGCCTGGCGGCAAAGTGAAGGCAAGGCGGCTTTGAAGTCGGCGTTTGTGCCGTTGCGATTCGAGCTGGGCGAGGCATTCCAGTTTGACTGGTCCGAGGAAGGACTGGTTGTCGGCGGCATTTACCGCAAGCTGCAGGTGTCGCACATGAAGCTGTGTGCGTCGCGGGCGTTCTGGCTGGTTGCCTATCCGAGCCAGGGGCACGAGATGCTGTTCGATGCCCATACGCGCTCGTTCGCCGCTTTCGGCGGAGTGGCCCGCCGGGGCATCTACGACAATATGAAAACGGCCGTAGACAAGGTTCACAAAGGCAAGGGTCGCACGGTCAATCCGCGTTTCGCTGTAATGTGCTCGCATTATCTGTTCGATCCGGACTTCTGTAACGTCGCCAGTGGCTGGGAGAAAGGCGTCGTCGAGAAGAACGTGCAGGACAGCCGTCTACGCATCTGGATTGAGGCGCGGGCGCAACGCTTCGGCAGTTTCGCTGATCTGAATGCATGGCTGGCGACGCGGTGCCGGTCGTTGTGGGATCAGGTGAAGCACCCGGACTATCGTGACCTGAGCGTCGCCGACGTGTTCGAGCAGGAGCGCGCCCATCTGATGCCGATGCCGACACCGTTCGACGGTTATGTTGAGCGTGCGGCACGAGTCTCGTCGACCTGCCTGGTGGTGATTGGCCGCAATCGCTACTCCGTGCCATGCGAATTCGCAGGCCAGATGCTTAGCACGCGGCTCTATCCTGGTCGTGTTGTGGTGGTGGGCGACGACGCCGTGGTGGCCGAACACGATCGACTGGCCGACGAAGGACTGGTGCGATACGAGTGGCAGCACTATATCCCGCTGATCCAGCGCAAGCCTGGCGCGCTGCGCAACGGTGCGCCGTTCCAGGATATGCCCGAGCCGCTGCAACGCCTGCGTCGGGCGTTACTACGCGAGCCAGGTGGTGACCGGGTAATGGCGAAGGTTCTGGCACTGGTCCCGGAAAGCGGTCTGGATGCCATAGTGGTTGCAGTCGAACTCGCATTGGAGCAGGCGCCGCCCTCCGGGCGCGTGAGCGTGGAGCATGTGGTGAACGTGCTGTCGCGCATGCGCAGCGTGCAGATGCCGCCGAAGATCGATACTGCGCTGCAACTGACGACACCGCCGTTGGCCGACACATCGCGCTACGACGGGCTGCGCCCGGCGCTGCAACAGCCGGAGGCCGGTCATGCGTGATCTGATCGTCGAACTTAAACACTTGCGGCTGCACGGCATGGCTGCCGGCTGGGCCGAACTGCTCGAACAGGTGAATGTCGAGGCGGCGTCTTCGCAATGGCTGCTCGAACGGCTGTTGCAGGCCGAGGTCGCGGATCGGGCCGTGCGTTCGGTCAGCCACCAGATGAACGCGGCGAAGTTCCCGGTGCATCGCGACATCGCCGGCTTCGACTTCGATGGCTCGCCGGTCGACCGCCAGCTCGTCACGCAACTGGCCGGCATGACGTTCACCGAAGGCGCGCACAACCTGGTTCTGGTCGGCGGCCCGGGCTCGGGCAAGACGCATCTGGCGACCGCCATCGGCGTGTCCGGCATCATGCACCACGGCAAACGGGTGCGCTTCTACTCGACCGTGGATCTGGCCAACGCACTGGAGCAGGAGAAGGCGCAGGGACGCGCCGGGAGGATCGCGGCGAGCCTGCTGCGCCTCGACCTGGTCATTCTGGACGAACTCGGATATCTGCCCTTCAGCCAGGCCGGCGGGGCGTTGCTATTCCACCTGCTGAGTCGTCTGTACGAGCATACGAGCGTAGCGGTCACAACGAATCTGGACTTCGCCGAATGGTCCAGTGTGTTCGGTGACGCGAAGATGACCACGGCATTGCTGGACCGGTTGACGCATCACTGCCACATCGTGGAAACCGGCAACGAAAGCTACCGTTTCCGCCATAGCAGCGCCAGTGCAAAGAAGCGTATCCGCTCGCGTGAAGCAGTGCGCAGAGCCGACGGTGCGGGCGCGAACGAATCAGCCTGATCGTCGCTTGCCGCGCAGTGGAAGCCGCTACGGGCTACGCCCTTCGCAGCTTCCACTGCGCAATACATCCTCACACAAAGGAGGACAAGCACTCCGCAAACCCATACACTTATCCACAACCGGTCCTGCTTCGGACCGGTCTCCACCCCGGCTCAAAGCCCGGTCGGCGCGGTGGCTTAAAATTCATTCGGCGCGGACAGGTAGACCGTCTCCGCGCGTTGCCCATAAGGCAGTTCCTGATACCAATGCGTGTTGGTCGCGGCGATGCCAGCGATGCGTTCAACAATTTTGAGCCGCCTCGCGAACGTTTCCTCATTGACTTGCCAGATACGTGCAGCCTCCTCCACATCGATCTCGTGCGGAACATTGGGTCGGGGCCGCACGAAACGCCTGATCTCCTGAGGTGAATAGGAGAAGTCCCTGTGGGTACGGGGCGCTTGCCTTCTGGCCGTCCACCGCGCTCCCGAGAAAGGGATGCCTCCCTCGTCAGATGGCCAAAGCCTGACTCATTTCGCACTTGCGGCCATGCTCGCAGGGAAACCCGATATTCATCAATAACTTGCTGTTCTGTCCAGCAAGTTATTCACAGCGTTGCCCCCAAAAACTGTGAATAACCGAGGCTTCGCTGCCCTCCCGGTCGAACTCGTGCTCAGGCATCTGCCCGGCAACCGGTTTCCTGCCCTGTCCCGCGACCGTAGTCGAAGGCGGGGCGGCGTCAAGGGGCGAGGGACCGTGTTGCCCGCACCATCCCTCGCCTTATTCCTTGACACCACCCCGCCTTCGACTCCTTGGGCCGCGCGGGCAGGAGCCCGGGCGCCAGGCAAGAGCAGAAGGCGACCCCGAGTTCCACCGGGAAGGTTTCGCACGCAAGCGGCAAGCCCCCCACAGCCCGTCATTCAACCCTCTTGCTGTGGAGATTGTCATGCAACTCGCTTCCTCTTTCCGTTACGGCTCCCCGATGCTTCGCGCTGACTCGCCCCTGTCGGATGACCAGATCCATCGCGTTGCCCCGTCCATCTTCGCAGACGGCAAGCACGAAAGCCGCTCGAAACGCTACACCTACATTCCGACCATCGACGTGCTGCGCGGCCTGCGCAATGAAGGTTTCCAGCCGTTCATGGTCTGCCAGACACGCGTGCGCGACGAAGGCAAGCGCGAGTACACGAAACACATGCTCCGGCTCCGCCACGCTGACCAGATCATCGGTGACGAAGCCAACGAAATCGTTCTGCTGAACTCGCACGACGGCACGAGCAGCTACCAGATGCTCGCGGGCGTGCTGCGCTTCGTCTGCCAGAACGGCATGGTGGCAGGTGACAACATCAGGGACATCCGCGTGCCCCACAAGGGCAACATCGTCCAAAACGTCATCAACGGCGCATTCGACGTGCTCGAAGGCTTCGATCTGATCCGCGAGCAGAAGGACGGCATGCGTGCCGTCGAGCTGAACCGCGACGAACAGCAGGCGTTCGCCCGCTCCGCACTTGCGTTGCGCTACGACCCGACCGACACCGAGGCCTCGGCCCCAGTCACGGAAAGCCAGCTACTCGCACCGCGCCGGTTCGAGGATCGTCGCGATGACCTCTGGACGGTCTTCAACCGGGTTCAGGAAAACCTCACCAAGGGCGGCTTGCACGGACGCTCGCGCAGCGGGCGTGCGATGTCTACTCGCCCGATCACCGGCATCGACCAAAACGTGAAGCTCAACCGCGCGCTGTGGATGCTCGCTGACGCCATGCGCCAGATGAAGGCGTAAGCGCTCGGGGGGCGGCGCTGTTCGCCGCCCTGCCACCTCATTCCATCAGGAACGCTGTCCGGGTCACGTCCTGACGGAATACGGTAGCACCCCGACCCGGAATCTTCTATTTTTCTGGAGTCAATCATGCACGCCCAAGTCGAAACCGTCACGGCAGACACCGCCGAAACGACTGGCATACTCGAAACCACCTTCGGCAACGAGCAACCCGTCGTCACCGTCCCGTATTCCAGCCTGCGCCGCTCGCCGCTGAATGCGCGCACGACGCCCCTGTCGGGAATCCCGGGCCTCGCCGCCAACATCCGCGCAAAGGGACTGCTGCAGAATCTCGTCGTCCACGAAATGAAGGGGACGCGCGGCAAGCAGCGCCGGTATGGGGTCTGTGCCGGTCAGCGTCGCGAAGCCGCGCTCGACCTCCTGTACGAACAGAAGCACATCGCCACCGACTATCCGGTGCCGGTACGGATCGTCAGCGAAGGCGAGGCCCTCGCCATTTCGCTGATCGAGAACAGCGAACGTGAAGGACTCGATCCATTCGACGTGCTGCGCTCGTACCGGATGCTGGCCGAGGAAGGCCGCAGCGTCGACTATATCGCCGTGCTGTTCTCCGCCTCGCCCCTCACCGTCAAGCGGCGCATGAAGCTCGCCAACGTATCGCCTAAGCTGCTTGCCCTGCTGCGCGAGGACGGCATCACGCTCGACCAGTTGGCCGCGCTCGCCCTTGCCGACGACCACGAAACGCAGGAACTGATCTGGTCGGAAGCGAACGAGTGGCAGCGACAGCCGAATTATCTGCGGCAGGCGATCACGCGCGCAGAAATCGACGCAAGCCGCAGCCGCCTCGTGCGTTTTGTCGGTCTCACCGCCTATGAGGCAGCGGGCGGCCATGTCCGCCGCGACCTGTTCAGCGACGACGAGAATGCCGGATTCATTGCCGACGTGGAACTGCTGCAGCGTCTCGCTGGCGACAAGCTCGAAGCCGTGGCGGGGGAAGTCCGCGCCGAAGGGTGGAACTGGACCGAGACGCGCATCGAGCGTGACGTGCTCGAACTGAACCGCTACGACAGGCTCGATCCAATCAACCGTCCGTATACCGGGGACGAGCAGCGCGAGATAGATACGTTGACGGCGCGGCAGGACGAACTCGCGGAGCGGTACGACGCCCTTGCGGAGGACGATGAAAATGCCTACGAGGAAGGCGAACGGATCGAGGTCGAATTGAACATCGTCACCGCTGCGATTCAGGCACTCGAAACGCGCACCCTGACATGGGACGCACAGCAAATGGCCGAAGCGGGTGCGTTCGTCATTCTCGACCCGCAGGGTAGCCTGATCATCGAACGCGGGCTGATCCGCGTCGACAGCGACGCCGCGCACGATATGGAGGCAACCACTGTCGGGCAGGCTGTCGCCGCGCTCAAGGAGGCCAATCGGAAACCGAAACCGGTTCACAGCGCGAAGCTCTGCCAGCGCCTGACCGCCCATCGAACCGCAGCTATCCACGCGGAACTGATCGCGCAGCCGTCCGTCGCACTCGCCGCACTACTGTTCCGGCTCCTGCCGGTCGCCTTCCCCGAGCGGTACGGCGTCGGGCCAAGCCGGGACTATCTGGAGCTTAACCCCACCAGCAACCACGATACGTTGCTGAAAGCCGCCGATGACCTGTCTACCAGTACCGCATGGGGCGTCATCGACGCGCAGCGCCAGCAGTGGCTCGCGGCCCTTCCCCGCAATCTGGCCGACCTGCTGCCGTGGTTGACCGGACAAGACGCCGGCACGACGCTGCTCGACTTGCTCGCGTTCTGTACCGGCACCGTGCTCGACGGGGTCATCGGCACGGAAGGGCCGCACGCAATCAATGCCCTGAGCAATGCGCTGCACCTCGACATGACCCGGTACTGGACGCCGACGCGCGCAACGTATTTCGATCACGTCAGCAAGTCGCGTATCGTGGACGTGGCCATGCAGGCGGTTTCGCCCAAGGTCGCCCTCGACCTCAGCAAGATGAAGAAGGGGAACGCCTCGGCCACTGCCGAAATGCGGCTGGCAAAGTCCGACTGGCTCCCGGAAATCCTCACCGACCGGGAAGTACCGCCTGTCTGCGCGCTCGGCGTACACAGCATGTCGAACGATGAGACGGACGAGGACGAAGCGAGCGCCGAGGAAGTAGAGGCACAGCCTGATGCGGAATTGGTCGAGGAAAATGTCGGGGCGTGGCCCTACCCGACCTCAGCCAGCATGGCGAACGCGGAAACCGCACAGCACACCGCGTAACTGACCACTCCCTGCCTGTGCCCAAACGCAGGTGGGGAGTAGTTTTAGCGGACGTGTTCACCGGCCCAGAATGCAACGGCAACCAGCACCGCAAACAGACCGATCACGACAGACAACAGGTAGCCTAGTCTGCGCGTCAGACGCCGCCCGGATACCTCGATACTCCCCTGCGCCTGTCTGGCCGCAGACTCCATCGCCCGCTCAAACAGGTTCGCTGCCTCGTCCATCCGCGCCCGCTGTTCCCGCGCCGCCACCGCTGTCGCACCGACGAACCTGTTCCCGGCAACGCTTGCAACCCGGTTCGCCATCCGTTCAGCGAGCGAAGTGATCGATACCGCATTGAGTTCTGCCAGCGCCGCCTGGTATCTCGCTTCGTGTTCCCGGATCATGCTCTCGGCCAACTGGATCGTCGCCTTGCAGCGCGCGAGCGCGTCACGATGCTGGCGCATCAGGACATCGGTCGCCTCCTCGGCCTCTTGGCGCACGGCATCCAACCCACGATCTCCAGCCTTGCGGATACGATCCGGCATCGCCTCGTAAAGTCGAGCGTAGTATTCGAGCACGGCGATCATCGACCATAGTGCATCGTTATCGCGCAGATTCATCGTACCTGAGATACGGCGCATGCGCAGCAGGCTCGTATCATCTGGCACTTCGCCCGCGACATCGAGAAACAGGCGGGCGAGTGCATCAGACGGCTTCGCCCGCCGGTTACGCATCGGCTGTCACCCGGGCGAACATGTCGCTATATAGGGCGCGCCAGCGCAGCAGTTCCGCCCGCTCGCCGATATGCATTGTTTCGGCCGCCCTGCGGATCGACAGACGCTGGCTGCGAAGTTCGTCCGCCACCCGGTCAGCGAGATCGGGAAAATCCAGTGACCGGCCCTGCGCCTCTACAGCCTTGCGAAGTTTCGAATCGCGGTACAGCGTGAACTTGTCTGGCGTACCAAAGTACCCATTGCGTACAACGTGCGTAAGCGCATGCGGGAACGTCTCGCCAAATTCCATCAGCAGTTCGAGGCTGTCCCGCTGCCGGTTGATGACCCACAACACAACGAGACGCCGCGCCAGCTCATCCAGCGTACCGGCAAGTGTTCCGCCATATTGCGCAACACCTGTCTGACTACGAGCCGCCGTGTTGACGATGACCGTCGCATCGCGGTGCGTATCGCAGAAATTGACGAAATCAATCCAGCCTCCGGCCTCGTCCAGATCGCACGACGCGCATTCGACCTCGTCATGGACAGCCTTCATGACATCGGGATTGGACGTGTCCGTCTCCACCAGTACGACGTGAACGTCCGAACGACGGAGATAATCGACCAGCGCCAGTGTCACGAAGCTCTTGCCGACACCGCCTTTGCTGCCGCCGACCATATAGATGGGGTGGTTTTCCGTTGCCATTTCATTCCTCTACAGGTTTTCGGTATCCGGCCTGATCGGAAATCCGAGGAAGCCTTTTACCGGCGTGGATTCCGGCCTGGTTATTCCCCCATCCCTCTTGCTTTGTGATCCGGTGCGTGCATCGCCTGTCTGCGATGACTTCGCCTGACTGACTTTCTTCGCGCGAGGCAATGCCGCACCAGTATTTGTCGTGACGCGCCTTTCAGTCTGTGCAGACCCGTCCTCTTTCGCTGCACGCTGCATTGCATATCGCAACGTGGCCGCACTGATTTCCACGCCGTCCCGCGCTATCTGCTGGACGATTTCTTCCTGCGTATAGCCCTTCTTCTGTGCGTCAATGATTTGAGATCGTATTGATTTCATGGCATCGCGAACATTGACACGATGCTCATGCGCGGGCTTCTCCGGCAGCGCATCGAGACGGCGTGCGGCAGCGTCCCATTGCGCCTGGGTAAAGCTCTTCACCATCGGCATGATTCGCTCCTGCACGCTGCCTTCATGCCATCTTGCTAAGGGGAATAACGCGCGTCAACCCCTGAAAACAGGCGCTAATAGAGGCAATGGAACGTGCTGGAACGACTAGGAATTTGCCAGAACAAAAACTTTTTTTGCGCCCTAGCATACCGGTGACGTACTGAAATGTGCTCGCACGCGGATCACGACAAGATCAGATTTTTAGTTGAGTGATCGACGGCTTTTTGCGTTGGCACCCGACAGCATGTGGAATCCATCCAGCTTCATGGTGCGCCAGACAACCGCCAGACTTGATACTACGTTTCCGGACGGCATGACTTTTACCACGCGACCTGCCGGAGTCATCTCGCTTAACTTACGTGAGCGGTGGCATTCTCGCTGAGGAATCCGCACGGTATCGGAAATTTTTCTGCGCGATGTCCGGTAGCCATGCTTTCGTATGTTGCACCAAGACGCCCAACATTACGTTTCGGTCAGGTCAACTATTTGCTTGGGCACGAAGACCTGTCCACGCGATACGCCGTTCTTTTCTACCATGCTGGTTCAGCTTGCCGCGCACGGTGTTTCATTTTCTTGTGCGAGCGAACACGTTTTCTTGCGGTAGGAGTTCATCTATCTGCGCAGCCACGGTCAACCTCGCTCACGGGATTTGCGAGCGGAAAATTCAAGAACATAAAAACGAGGGATGGCAGGATAGGCTTGCGCCGGTTTTGGGCGCCCAAGGGGCCAACGCTTGAATTCCAGAGGGTCGTCCGCGCTGCCTCCGCATCGTCATGGTGGTCGTGCGCGTCGTATTCGTCGCCGACGCACTGAACTGGATGTCCAACACTGGGCCTACACGGAACACGACAATCTCATGTTGCCGCTACAAATCATCATCCTCATGACTGGTAATTCGTCAAACGCCGAGCCCGTCTAAAGGTAAAGGTCGTCGTTGAAACGAACGCATTAACGCGGAGAAGCGTCCGCGCGCGCCGGCCAAGGCTTCACGATCTTGCCGCGGATTGCCGCAAGTCCACAGTCGAACGGGGTCACTGGGGCCGCCGCCCGCTGGCGCGTCGAACATACCGCGCGAACAGCCATTGCGATCCGCGCGCCATTGCGTCGAAAGGCGATTGCCGATCACACCTCCGAGCGCTTTAGCCGCATTGACACCGAGAACCGCTCCGCCGGGTGAACACTGATCGATACCTCGAACGTCTCGCCCGCCGAGTCGAGATAACGACGCACGATCTCAAGCGCCGCTGTACCCGCATCCACTTTCAGCCTCTTTGCCATTTCATCCAATATCAATGCGCCGCGCACGTCCTGCTGGATCTCCGCGATGCAGCGCCCGTAGCGCGCTTCGAAAAACGAACTGATCAACGTGTCCGGCTGCGCCCGGACCGCGTCCGGGATGTCGGTGTAAGCGGAATCGATATACACATCAGTCCAGCCGATGGGCGGACTCTTTCTGTCGCCGTCGATCCGCAGACCTAACGGCAGGCCAACTATTCGGCCGCCAAGATGGGTGTGGTCGGTCTGTCGAAGTCGATTGCCCTCGACATGGCGAAATTCAATGTGCGATCCAACTGCATCGCACCGTGGGCGTGGACCGCAATGACGGCCTCGATCCCGTCGGAAACGCCGGAACAAAAAGCGCGCGTCGAGATCCTCAAGCGCATGGAATCGCGCAAGATTGCGCCGCTCGCGGTCTGTATCGCCTCTGACAAAACCGCCAAAGTTTCGGGCCAGATCTTCGGTTTGCGAGCCAACGAGATCTACTTCTTCAACCAGATCCGCATGATCCGCTCTCTGCATCGCGACGGCGGCTGGACGCCTGAAGCGATTGCCGAACAGGTGATGCCGGCATTCGAATCCAGGTTCTTCCCGAACGTCCCTTCGATGGCGCTCACGCCTTTGGATCCAGTGTAAGCGATCCCTGCCAGGCCCGCGCCCGACGAAGCGGGCGCGGCGCGAGCAATGCGGTGGTCAGCCACTTGGCAATGCACTATCGAATAATCCATTGCCGATCGCAACCGTTCGGCAATATCCGCATTCCGAAATGGAGCGGCATGCGGCTGTTGGCCATCCATCTAGTTGACAGATGACTTCTTGGCGCCAGACAAAAAGAGCCGTACCACAAGTTGCGCCCAATGCTTACTGGCTGTTAGCGATTCCGTCGGAAGCAGCAGAAAGCGTACGCCTCCGTAAGCAAGGCTCGCGAACATCGCGGTTGCATCCACGCCATCGTCGAACCAGATTTCGCCTTGGGCGATCAGGTGGTCGAAGAACAATACAAGCGGTCCAAACGTGCCACCTTCGCGCAGGAAGCCGATTTCCTGAGTGACCCGCGCCATATGCGGGAATCGCGGCTCTTCTGCAATCACGTTCCGGATGATCGATCGACGCATTGGGTTTTGGCAAATCGCGTTGATCCACAACGCTGCATCGACTAATTTCGCCTCCAGTTCGCGGGGATCATGCCGAAGGTCTGGTAACGGATCCTCGACGATCGAAGCCATACTCAAAATCACGGCCTCGTACAGGGCTTGTTTGTCGATGAAATGCCGGTAGAGCGTACGCTTGCTCGCGCCTGCGCGCCTGATCACTCCGTCCATCGTGGCGCGATCAAACCCCGACTCCTGGAATTCGGCGGCAGCAGCGGAAAGCAGGCGCTGGCGTGTGCGGGCCTGTCTCGTGGAGCACAGTTCGGCCGGTGGGGGCGGTTGAATCAAGTTGGTCATTTCGGTCGCCGCCATGCTTGGTATGGATCTCTGCAATCTGGCGTTTTTGGACGGAACTGAAAGCATAGCAACGGTTAGATTTCCGTGGTTAAGGATGCGAACGGGCCACTCTACTTGACGGCCCAATTTTGAACTCGCACATAGCCCAACGCGATTCGAAGGTTCCATCGTACTCCGCATGAGATCGCATTTACGAATAATATTCGAATATCTGTTCAAAAAGGAAACTGGGTAGTATCCTTCCAAAAAACCCGAGCGAGGGAGGAGCATGCAGCACGTCATCATCATTGGGGCAAGTATCGCCGGCGTATCCGCAGCGAAGGTTCTGGCTCAGCACGTTGGCCGGATTACAGTCGTAGAACGCGATACGCTTGATTCGGGGCAGCCGCACCGCATGGGGGCACCCCAGAGCCAGCATCAGCACGCACTTCTTGGGCGAGGCCGGGTAGAACTGGATGCTCTATTTCCGGGCTTCAGTGAGCGCCTCCTCGGTGGCGGCGCCCATTTAGTAAATCCCGGAATGGACTTCGCATTTTTTGGTCCGACGGGTTGGATGAAACGCCAGCCTGGCGTGGAGACTCTATTCCAAAGTCGCACGCTTCTAGAGAACTCGCTTCGCACGCTCGCAACAGAGCAGATCGCGAACATCGAGATCCTTTTTGGTCAAGAGGTCATTGGCCTTCTGCATGACGCAAATGCCAGACGGGTCTTGGGCGTGAATGTTCGCAGCCGCGACGATGGGTCTGAGCGGATGATCGAGGCTGATTTGGTCGTAGACGCGAGCGGTCGAGCGTCGAAATCAGTCGCGTGGTTGGAAGCCCTTGGAAATGGCGCACCAGAAGAAACGATCGTAGATGCTCATTGCGGCTACAGCAGTCGCTGGTACGCAGCTCCTTCGGAACTTCCCGCCGGGTGGTGGTGGAAGGCCGCCTATTCGGCATCGAGCCTCGACAATCCGATGGGAGGATCGCTGGCTCCGGTGGAGGGCGGTCGCTGGCTCGTCACCACCTGGGGCTACGAGCGTCAATATCCGCCGACTGACACGGCCGGTTTCAATGAGCTGCTTCGCCACGGCTTGCGCACTCCGTTGTTGCATGAGATGACGAGTCTCGCTGAGCCCATATCGCCAATATATGCATTTAAAGGCTTTGTAAATCGGCGACGGTGGTTCTCGCGCTGGGAAGGCTTACCGAAGGGTTATATCTCCGTCGGAGATGTCGGCTGCGTTTTCAATCCCGTCCACGGTCAAGGCATGACCTCCGCTGTGCTCGCAGCACGGTCGCTCGAGGCCGTAATTGGGCGCGAAGGCCTGGATCATCCCAATTTGGGACGACTTTATTATCGTTACTCGGAGAAAGTGCAGGACATCGCCTCGCAGCTTTCATGCGGATACGATTTGCGTTTCCCATCTGCGGACGGAAAACGCCCCCGCTTCTTTGCAGCGCAGAACTGGTTCTTCGATCGGTTTGCCGAGGCGGCGCAGAAGCATCTAGATCTCTACATCAAGTTGATGCGGGTGATGCACCTGCTCGACGATCCCGCTGTGCTAGGCACCCTCAGCGTCACCGCTCGCGTTCTGGCCCATGCGTTTCGGCCCGGTCCCGGCGCCAAGGACCGTACCTCGCCAATGCCTGCGTTTGACTATACCCAGCGGTCGATTCGTCATCCGGCGGCCGAGTCCAGCGAGCCGAACTCTACGCCAGAGTGGAGGAGCGCCCGGATCGTGCGAAAGCGCAAGGAAGCGGACGGCGTCTTCAGCTTCCTGTTGCAGCACGAAGATAACGAGGCGCTTCCAGCGTTCGACCCCGGCGCCCATATCGACATCAGACTGGGAACTCTCACTCGCCAATATTCACTTTGCAATGCCCCTGAGGATGACGGTCGTTTCTTGATTTGTGCACAGCGCGAGGTGGAGAGCCGAGGCGGCTCCAGAATGCTATGCGACGACCTCCAAGAAGGTGACACGATTTCATGGCGCGGCCCAAAGCAAATGTTCCCGCTTACAGATCCGGAAGCCTCCGCACTGTTGCTCGCCGGTGGGATTGGCATGACACCGCTGCTCGCGATGGCCGAGAAGCTGCATGCGGTGGGCACGCCGTTCGCTCTGCACATATTCGTACGAAATGCGGCGAGATTGCCGTTCCGCGAACGGCTAGCGACTGCGCCGTACGCACGCTCCGTATTCGTTCATAGCGACGATACTCCGAGCGCGGAGCGAATAGATTTGAGCCAATTGATAAAGGAGGCAACGGCTCGGCACCTCTACATTTGCGGACCTGGCGGCTTTATCGATGCGGCGCTAGCCACGGCAACCGCTCAGGGGTGGCCGGAAACCTGTGTACATGTCGAAAGATTTTCCGCAGGGCAGCCCGATTTTCGGAGAAATCGCTCTTTCACAATCACACTGGCAAAGAGCGGGCGCACGCTCGAGGTCCCGGCGGATCGATCCGCCCTTGCAGTGCTGAACGAAGCTGGTTGCGCAATCCCAACATCATGCGAGACAGGCGTATGCGGTACCTGTGTCACCACTATCGTCTCGGGTGACCCGGATCATCGCGACAGTTTCCTCGATTCCCGTGAGCAAGCGCAGGGACGACTGTTCCTGCCCTGTTGCTCACGTGCGAAGACGTCAACGCTTGTGCTGAATCTGTGAGCGACGTAAGTGTTGGCCGGGATCTGCGGACCACGAGTTGCACGCAATTTGTTCAATCATAGGCTGCCGTATCCTGGAAGTGCATTCTGGTTGAAGTGATGCCAGTCGCTTCAGTTCAATGTGGCAATGTAATCACATAAATTAGGAGAACCAAGTCATGAACAAAATGGACATACGAGCGTTTGCGCCCGAAGAAACGGTCGCGCAGACCACGCAGGCACGGCCGATTGTATGGTGGGCGCTCGTCGGTGCTGCATTCTGGGTGTTGCAGATCTACGTGATTGGGTCATGGCTGATGTCCGGCAAACTGGCACCAACACCGCCTGGCCCGGATCCAATGCCGCTCCGCACATCGATTGCTATTCTTGTCGTGCAAGTGGTCTTTGGTATTTCGGTAGTGTGGGGATTCTTGCATATTGCCTATACGCTGATAAAGAAGCGGGAGTTTTCTGCATTCAACCTCATTCAAATCGGGTGGGTAGCGATGACATGGCAAGATCTGATCATCGGCTACGTGCGCCCGCAGTTTGTCTTTAACTCGCATATGGTGAACGTCGGATCCTGGGGAAGCTTTATTCCCGGATGGATCAGCCCCAACGACCATCTGATGCCCGAGCCTTTGGCAATGCAGCCGTCCATGTATGTGGCGTTGGTCCCGGCGATGGTAATGTTCGGCGTCGGCGTGATGCGGTGGGTCAAGGGAAAATGGCCGTCGCTGAACGGTGTGCAACTCACTCTGGTTTGTGCCGCGGCTGTGATCCTTAACGATCTAGTCAACGAAGCAGTCCTCTGCTACCTTGGCGTCTTCGCTTACGTCGGAGTAATCCGAGCGTGGAGTATCTTCCCAGGAACGCCGGAGCAATTTCCGCTCTACGAGGCGATCATTTACGGCGTTGTCATTACATTCAGCGCAGCGGCTTTCTATTTTACGGATAAGGAGGGCCGAATGTTCTTCGAACGCGGCGCCGATCGCGTCTCGTCGGGATGCGCTCGCGAGATTGCGCGTGGCCTCGCGGTAAGCGGTTACGTAAATATAACTCTACTCATTTATGCCATCCTGCTGATTTGGGTGTCGTTCTATATCGACGAGCGCCCCAAATTGCCCAGCTATCTGGATAACGGGATCTGCGGCGGCACGTCCGGCTACCCATGCCCCGCTCCTGGAGTCCCGATCCAAACGCAAACGAGAAAGTGACATTCTGGACTGCAGCAATCAGCCGAGATCAGGGCAGTATCACAGGCTTCTCCCTCGCATTAGTCGGTCTCGCCAGATTCTCTATTGCGAACAGGAGGAGCCGCCAATATTCAGGCTGAAAGGACGCTCTCGCTCTCGCGTGACGGCGGCATCTTGACCGTCACGCACAACCAACCCGATACTTTGAATGCCTTTAGTGAATAAAGATACGTTAAGGCATCTCGATCTTTCGTTAAAGTCGCTGAAGATTGCGGGCCAAGGGAATGGCTCAAGGCGCACTGTGAGACCCGCACCGTTCGCTCAGGTGTCACGGTGTAATGGAAATCGGCTGCCTCCACTTACCTATCTACCGAACCGCGCACGTTTTCGTGACGACCAGGACCAGCTCGCTGTCGAATCCCATCAGCGCGCCGGCCGAGCTATTCAGGACGGCAGGTTCAGCGAGCAGATCGTGCCCGTGGCACTGCATACGAAGAAGGGCGAGACGGTGTTCGACACCGACGAGCATGTGCTGCCCGGTACGACCGCCGCGGATCTCAGCGTTCCAGAAAGACGGCACGGTCACGGCAGGCAACGCGTCCGGTCTCAATGACGGCGCTGCGGCACTCTTGCTGATGACGCGCCGCGCCGCCGAACAACGCGGCCTTCGTCCGCTGGCACGGCTCGTTTGCTGGGCTCACGCGGGCGTCGATCCGCAGTACATGGGCATTGGCCCGGACCGGCAACGCGCAAGGCGCTGCAGCGCGCGGGCCTGACCGTGGCGGATCTCGATGTGATCGAAGCGAACGAAGCCTTCGCAGCGCAGGCTTGCGCCGTAGCGAAGGAGCTAGAAATCGACAGCGCCAAAGTCAACCCGAATGGATCGGGCATCTCGCTCGGCCATCCGATTGGCGCAACTGGTGCTGTCATTGCGGTGAAAGCCATTCACGAATTGCACCGTCGCGGCGGCCGTTATGCGCTCGTGACGATGTGTATCGGCAGAGGCCAGGGCATCGCGGCCATCTTCGAGCGCGTTTAGGGGCCGCCTGTAGCGCTCAATCATTCAATCAGAGGGAGTGACGTAGTACGCCCCGCACAACTGCTCCACCCGCAACGACAACCGGTTTCGCCCCGCCCCGCAGCAACGATGC
This sequence comes from Paraburkholderia sp. WC7.3g, assembly GCF_050436345.1. Lineage (NCBI taxonomy): Bacteria > Pseudomonadati > Pseudomonadota > Betaproteobacteria > Burkholderiales > Burkholderiaceae > Paraburkholderia > Paraburkholderia sp. WC7.3g. The sequence goes on along the minus strand of NZ_JBNDMA010000002.1, from coordinate 2,182,423 downwards.
TGTTGCTGCGCGACACGCACCACGAAGGATCGCCCGCCATTGAAGTGCTGATGACACGGCGTTCGGCGCAAGCGAGCTTCGCGCCAGGCGCCCTCGTCTTTCCAGGCGGAGCGATCGATCCGTCCGATACACAAATCGCCGAAGGCGTACCACGGCGCGTCGCGCAAGACGATATTCAAACAGTTTAGGCCGTCGCCGCGATCCGGGAGACGTTCGAGGAACTCGGCGTGCTGCTCGCACGACGACGTGACGCCACCTTCGTCGAGTCTCGCGATATCGCGAGACTCGACCGTCACGCGGCGATCGCAGCACATTGCACGCAGAATGCTGCTAACACTCGCCGTCGGCGGCGCTCGAGCGCCACGCCGCAGGCGATTTCTCGATGATCTTCCCGACCGTGCGCACGCTGGAACGCCTGCGCTCGTTCGACTCGGTCGAAGCGCTGTTCGCGGCGTGTGCAAGCGAAAGCTCACTGTGGCGCAGCTGTCCGCGCGGCGGCCTGAAGGCAGGCGCGGTCGTGCGCTGCATGGAAGGTGATCCCCCATACGGGGAACTGCGCCTCGTCTGTCCTGACGACCAGGTGCTACACGCTCTCGACTGGCGAACGACCGAAGCCGTCCCACTGCTCAGAAACGTAATGCGCGTGACCACGGCGAACGGCGGCATGATGACGGGTCCGGGCACCAATAGCTATGTTGTCGGCACCGCGACGGCCGGCTTCATCGTGATCGATCCGGGGCCAGCGAGCGCGCGCACCTTCAACGTCTTTTCGCGGCAACCGGTGGCGACATTCGCATGATCGTCTGCACGCACTCGCACGTGGATCACGCGCCTGGAGCACGGCCACTGCAGGCCATGTGCGCGCACAAGCCGCCAATTCTCGGCGTGCCGTCCGGACCGCTCGCCCGGGCAAGCAGCCATTTCGTCCCCGATCGTGAATTGCGTGACGGCGAATTGCTGGTGCTCGCGGACGATGCCCACACGCATCGATTGCTGGTCGTCTCGACGCCGGGGCACGCAAGCAACCACGTGTGCCTCGCCCTTTTTGAGGACAGACTGCTATTCAGCGGCGATCACATTCTGAATGGCAGCACATCGATCATCGATCCGCCGGACGGCAATGTGACTGCGTATCTGACGTCTGTGGACCGATTGGACGCGCTTTGCAGCGAACGCGAAATCGACTTCATTCTGCCGGCGCATGGGTACGTGCTCGACCGCGCGTGACCAGATCGCCCGCCTCAAGGCCCACCGTCTCGCCCGTGAAGCGAAGATCGCCGAGGAGGTGAAGGCGCTGCCGAACGGCTCGCTCGAAGACTGGCTGCGTGTTGCTTACGATGACGTTCCCGAAAGGCTCTGGCCCGCCGCGTCGCGCTCGCTGCTCGCTCACCTCGAACGGCTCGACGAACAACGTCATACCTCACAGGCCTGTTCGCGCCCCTAACGCATGCATCCGCTGCCCGCGCCTGTTCGATCCCGGGCGCGGACAACCCTATATTGGACTGCTGTCTTGCTGCGGACTCAACTCTCTTCCACGAGCGCTGCCAGCCGGCCACGAATGAGCGCGCGCGCCTCAATGACCATCCTGCTCACGAGTTCCCCGCAGCTAGGAATATCCTCGATAAGCCCGATTGCGAGGCCAGCCGGGAAGGTTCCGTCTTCGGTATCGCCCGTTTCGTACATACGCTTGCCGCGTTCACCGCTGACGAGCGGCTTGAGGTCCGCGAACGTTGCACCCTCTTTCTGCTCGAGCTCCAACACTTGCTCCGCTACCGAATTCCTGAAAATACGCGACGTGTTCTTCAGCGTGCGAAAGATCAACGCGGTATTGCGCTCATCATGCTCGACGAGCCGGCGCTTGACGTTCTCGTGAATCGGCGCCTCCCGCGTGGCCATGAAACGCGTACCCATATTGATCCCATCCGCGCCAAGCGCGAGCGCAGCGACCATCCCGCGGGCATCGGCAATGCCACCCGACGCAAGCATCGGGATGCGCAGCTTCGACGCTGCCGCCGGCAACAGGATCAGGTTCGGCACATCGTCCTCGCCCGGATGGCCGGCGCATTCAAAGCCGTCCACGCTGACGGCGTCGCAACCCAACGCCTCTGCTTTCAGCGCATGACGCACCGACGTGCACTTGTGAATGACCTTGATTCCCGCAGCCTTGAACGCCGGCATATGCGGCTCCGGATTGCGCCCCGCCGTTTCGATGATCCTCACGCCGTTCTCTATGATCGCCTGCACGTACTCGTCGTACGGCACCGGCTTGATCGTCGGGAGAATGGTCAGGTTCACAGCGAACGGCTCATCCGTCATTGATCGAACCCGGGCGATCTCGTTGCGCAGTGCCTCGGGCGTGGGCTGCGTGAGCGCGGTGATGGTGCCGAGCGCACCGGCATTCGAGACTGCAGCGGCCAGTTCCGCGCGGCCCACCCACATCATGCCGCCTTGAACGATCGGGTATCGAATCCCCAGCAACTCTGTAATGCGCGTCTTCATGTGCTGTTCCCTGTGATGTAAGTGCAACCTGATTCTTCAGCGTACGGCCCGCTCAGCGTCGAGTACGACGGGTGCCACTCGTTTTTATTTGCGAACACCGTGCAATTATATACATTTTATTCATGTTGCCGACACAACTGTGTTGCACACCCGAATGAGGAAGTTTTGTCGCGATAAGGGAATTGAGATGAGCGACAGCGCAATGCCTAGTACTGCTTAAGTTGGCAAGCGAGTAGAACTGCTGGGCACCAGAAAGACAGTTTTTTCTGCGCTTTTCATCTGCCCTTTCTTGATCGTATGCATGATCTCGATGCCGCCCAGAAGAATGCGGGCGCAGCGAAAATTCTTGAGCCCGAGCATGGGTCGCGTGCGACGCTTGATCGCTCGATGGTCCTGTTCAATCAGGTTGTTCAGATACTTGTTCTGGCGGATCCGGATAGGCGTTTCGCGCTCAGCATTCAGGGCCTGCAGCGCAGCCGGATAGGCCCCACTCATATGCTTCTTTCGAATCTCGAGTGGGTGGTTGCCGGGTCAAGTGCGGGCGTCAGCCCGGCGAAGCGAACACTTGACGCGCGTGGCGCAAGTAAGCTGGCATAGGGCTGGTTGCGGCAGAATGCTGCAACCAGCCCTGCAAGACAATGCGAACAATGACGAACCAAACCCAACTCTTTGAGGCGGCCCTGGGAATCAACGCGCCGTGGTATGTGCAAGGCGTCGATTTCAGCACGGAACTGACGATTGCCGTGGACTTTGTCGCGGGCAGCCGGTTTGCCTACCCCGGGGTGCCGGGCGAACACCCGGTGCACGACACGGTCATCAAACGGCTGCGCCACCTCAATTTCTTCCAGTTTGACTGTTATCTGGAGGTACGGGTGCCGCGTGTGCGCTTGCCGGACGGCTCGGTGCGGCTCGTGGAGCCTGACTGGATGGGTAAGCTGGATGGCTTTACGCTGCTGTTTGAAGCGCTCGTGCTGACGTTGTGCCGGGAGATGACATTTGCGGCTGTGGCTCGTCTGGTGAACCTGTCGTGGCATCGCGTGAAGGCCATATGTGATCGGTACGTGGATATGGCCGTGGCCGCCACTGACTTGTCCGAAGTCACTGCGGTGGCCATTGACGAAACCTCGTGCCGACGTGGCCACGACTATGTCTCGCTCGTCGCTGACATGGATGGCAGGCGCGTGGTCTTCGTCACGCCAGGCAAGGATGCAGGCGTCGTCGAACGCTTTGCCCATCACCTGGAGCAACACAACGCATCGCCTGCGCAGATCAAATCGGTCAGCATCGACATGTCCCCCGCCTTCATCAAGGGCGTGGACGAGCATCTGCCCGATGCACGTGTGACGTTCGACAAGTTTCATGTGGTGGCGCACGCGTCCAAAGCACTCGATGGTGTGCGCCGCGAGCAGCAGAAGGCTGATCCTGCACTGAAGGGCATGCGCTGGTCGCTGCTCAAAGATGCTGACAAGCTGAATCTCGCGCAACTGACCGATCTCGAAGCGCTGATCAGCCAGTACACCACCAACCGCACCGCCCGTGCCTGGATGTACCGCGAGCAGCTGCGCGAGATACTCGATCGCAAGCAAATCCATGTAGTCTCCAAGATGTTGCGCCGGTGGTGTAGCAACGTCATGCGTTCCAAGGTCGAGCTCATGAAGGACGTCGCACGCATGATTCTTCGTCATTTCGACGGCATCGTCGCGTGGGCCCAGACGCGCCAGACCAATGGTTTCATTGAAGCGATCAACGGCTTGTTTCAAGCTGCCAAGCGCAAGGCGCGCGGATACGCCAGCTTCAAAACCATGCGGACCGTGCTGTTCCTGATCGCAGGCAAGCTCGACTTCTCGGCCTTCAATCCACATGCCTCGTGAGCCGCATTACCCACTCCACTTTTGAAATAGCCACTCATATCGACCGTCACGGTTTCTGGCTCGCCGTTCTGGCCGATTGACCTTTCGAAGTAGCGCTGGGCTGCCGCCTTGTCACGACGGGCCCGCAGCAGGAAATCGGGTAGTATCGCGATAAGGTTTGCAGCCCAAAGAATGTCTACATGATGAGGAATGCTTATGCAGCCAATGAATAGAAACGGTCGGCCTGAGTCTGGCCGATAGTGCAGTCTTCCATTTAACCCTTGGCGATCATGTGCATCGTCTCCATGCCGGCGAGCAGAATCTGCGCGCAGCGGAAAGACTTGAAACCCGGCATCGGCCGCGTGCGGCGCTTGATTGCCCGGTGATCCTGCTCGATGATGTTGTTCAGATATTTGTTCTGGCGGATTTTGATCTGCTTTTCACGTCCGGCATTGATGGCTTCGAGGGCGGCCGCATCCGCCCCCGCTCATGTCGAGCGTTACGCTTTCGGGTTCGCCGTTCCGGGCGATCGATTTCTCGAAATGGCGCTGTGGGCAGCCTTGTCAGGATGGGCTCGCAGCAGGAAATCGATTGTGCTGCCTGCCTTGTCCACGGCGCGGCATAAGTACTTCCATTGTCCTTTGACCTTGATGTATGTCTCGTCCATACGTCGGCTCTCGCCAACGGGACGTTTGCGACGGCGAAATGCCTTCTCAAGCACCGGTAGCAGCTTGATGGTCCAGCGGTGTACGGTCGAGTGATCGACCGAAATGCCGCGCTCAGCCATCATTTCTTCGAGATGCCGCAGACTCAACGGATACGCCACGTACCAGCGCACGCACGTTAGGATCACATCGAGCGGATAATGCAGGCGTTTGAGCACTCGGGCCACCGCTGGATTTACGGTCGTCATCAGGCTATCGGTCGTTCAGGTTGTTCCGCCATCATAGCCGAACGCGTTGGTGCGACAGAACCAAACTTTTTACACCCTCGCATGCCGTTCAATACCACCTCCCGATACGGCGCCTGCTCCTCGCATCGTTTCAAGATCGGACGTTCCGTTCATTCCAGCAAGGTATCCCGTAACCGGCATAGTTGCGACCGGTCAAGCCCGGCTGTTTCTTCGAGATAACGATCGACCGAGCCGTGGCTTGCTGCCATCGCAGAGAACGCCTCATCCAGGTAGCGCTCCTCGACACCGGCGACCACATCGATGATCGACGCATCGACCATGCCGCCGAAGTGGATCGTCATCGCCCGCACAGCGGATTCACGCAGCTGTTCCCTACAAGCCCCTCCCAGGTACTCGCGATAGATCGTCTCGCGCGAGACTCCCAGCGCATGGAGGACGATCGCCGCCAGAAAGCCGGTTCGGTCCTTGCCTGCCGTGCAATGAAAAATCACCGGCAAACAGTCGCCATCGGCAAGCCGTGCAAACAGTCCCCGCAGTGGCCGGGCAAACGCCGCGGGCAAATTCCGGTAAGTCTGCAGCATCATGCGACGCGCGCCCTCCGGGTTCGGTTCGCGCTTCAGGATTTCGAGTAGTGTCGTGTCCCCCGCACGCAGATCGGCACTGATGTCGATGTGCATCTCCTCCACGCCTTGGTCGTGGAGCCACCGGTTCGGCGCCGCTTTGCGCTCCCCATCGCTGCGCAGATCGCAAATCAGGCGAATCCCCAGTTTCGCGACGATGTCGAGGTCGCGCACGGTCAGCGCTGAAAGGCTGCCCGAACGGAAGATGCGGCCGCTGCGGATGCGACGACCGTCCCGCGTGGGCATTCCGCCCAAATGACGGAAGTTCGGCGCTCCGTCGAGCACAAGATTGGTACTCATATTTTCCGATCATCCCGACCAATACCAGCGTGCCATTCAAATGCAAGTTTCGACGTCTTGCGCGACGCGAGCGACTCCATACGAAATGGAAAGTCGTCGAGGCTCTTGCCGTTGTATCGAGCAACGGGATCGTCTGGGGCAATCACGCCAAGTTGCGAAAGCTCATCGAGAAATACTCTGCGCAACCGGCCAACTGCTTTGGTGTCGAGCACGTCCCGGAAGAACCAGTACCCATCGCGGTCCCACGCCGCCTGGAGGGCCGTGCGATCGTCAAGAATCTCGTTCGATACGTGGAGTTCCTGCATTGCCGGCAGTACGCCAGCATCCAATGTCGCGTTCATCTCGTCTCCTTACTGTTCGCCGCAGTTCGTTCGCGCGGTCGACCGTTCCACCCGTGGATTGGAGATTTAGCTTAAGCCCCGCCAGGCAATAATGCAACTAGTAGTTCCATTATTGCCTGAGCACCAGTCGGATCTGTATTGAACCCGTCAGCCGAACATCAATGCGCTGGCGAGACCGTTCCGTGGTCGAGCAAGCCGCCCCGAAACGCGCAGCGTAAGCTGTGTTCACTGCCTCAGTTTGAAAGCGCGTCTCGTTTATGGCAAAGATGAAGTAGCCGTAGACCAGGTCTCGCCGGTAGTCCTCCCTCGCCACGTCGAACGCAGGAGTTTCGACGCCGTTTGCGGCAAGATGGGCCAGGTAATGCGCAAGCAATGGGCGCTCCCACTTGCGCCGGTCGGCAATATCGAGCGCCGAGCAGATATGGCAGGAAACTTCGAGACTCCACGGCGCACGGCTGACCTGCGCATCGAAGAACCCCGGCTTTCCGTCTGCGGTCACGTAAAGATTACCTAGGTGCGTGTCACCGTGAATCAGACACACCGGCTTGCCTTGATGCGACTCGCCAAGGTGCGTTAGCGCCGCCTCCATCCAATCACGGTCGTGAAGAAGCCGACTAACCGCCGCTCCACGGGGTAGTTCAACATAGTGCCGCCATACTTCAGGCACAAGATAGCGACGCATGTAGTCGAGCGACCACCCCGAGAAACGCTCCCCGACCCAACCGTATCGCCCGGTTTCGGCGAATTCCGGACTGTCCCACGTTTGAGCGTGATAACGCGCCATCGCGACAAGCCGCGCGGCGACGTCGTCATAGCCTGCTGAACGCTGTGCGTGACAAAACGTGACTCCGCTCGCTCGCAGATCCTCCATCACGACGATCGATTGCCAGCCAGAAGGATCGGTGCCCGCATAGAAGCACCGAGGCGTGTTCATATCGATGAATGGCAGTACGTCGCGATAGAAACGCATCTCGTTATGGTACATATCTCTCATCAACGGGCTGTGCTCTTCGAATCCCCCCTTGACGATCATCCGCGCAGGCAGACCGAGGTCGTTTCCCGTACCGTTGTACTCAAGCAGAACACGCACCTTCGTCGAGGTTCCCGACAAGACGTCCTCGCATATCAAGCGGATGACCTCGACACCGGGATAGCGAAACTGAAGCGCCGCCGTCAGCCACTTCGCGGAAATTTCATCGACCGACACCGGCAGTCTCATGTCGCTTGCAACAATTAGCGCGGACAAGGTTTACCCCCCTTTTAGAATTTTCAGTCTCTAGCCCATCAACTCGAACACGTCGTGGTCGAGAGCGGCCATCGCGAAGCGAGGTACAACCGCGCAGTTATTGATCTCGGCCTGCCATTCAACGGGATTCACCAGCCAGAAGTACAGCCCGTACACGAGATGCCGTCGATACGCATCCCATGCTTCGTCGAAGGACGGCGGTGTCGCAACCCCATATGCGGCGAGTCGCTCGAGGTAGTGTGTAAGCAGCGAGCGTTCCCATTTCGGACGATCGGCGATATCAAGTGCGGACACGAGAAAGTATGTGAAATCGTGCGCCCATGGTCCGCGCCGATACGATTGCCAATCGAGAAAACCCGGCGTGCCATCGCGCTCGAAATACAGATTTCCCAAGTGCACATCGCCGTGTAAAAACGTCATCGGGCCCAGCCGATCGAACGAACGCAGATTCAGCAGCGCTCGCTCCATCCAGCCACGGTCATGGAACTGTCTGGGAATCGCCGCCCCTCGCGGCAACTGGGTGTAGTGGGCGAATACATCTGCTTTTAGTTGCCCCCAGTGATAGGTGCCGGCCTCCCCCTCCGGCAATGGGTCCTGTTCCGCCAGCCAGGCAAGCTTACCGCCTGCAGCGAGCGCGGGCGCACCCCAGTATTGCGCGTGAATTCGGGCTTGGGCGTCGAGGTTTGCGGCAGCCTGCGCGTACGACAAGGTGTTCTGTACACGGCAGAACGTCACGTCGCGTTCCGCAAGATCTTCCAGAATGACAATCGATTGCCCATTCGAATGGTCGGTCGCCGAGAAGAACGCGCGAGGAACGTGCACCGGCAATTCAGGCTGCACCTCCTCGAAAAAGCGCGCCTCGTACTCGTAGATATACGCATTCAGATGTCGATATTCGGGGACAAAACCGCCCTTGACGATCAGAGACCGCGGCAAGCCGGCTTCATTTCCACGCGCGTTGTATTCGAGGTGAACACGAAGCTTCGTTGCTGTTCCGTAGATGACGTCCACCAGTTTCAGCGACGCGATCTCGACACCCTCGCAACAGGTCTGGAGTGCCCGCGTCAGCCATTGCGCAGTCACTTCGCTTACGTCGACCGGTAACGGCGACGACTTGACATGGCCTTCGCATTCCATTTGGTTTCCTGAATGTATTTATCTTGTAGCGCCCCGGCACGCGACCGCCTACAGCATTGAAAATAGACCGCATTGTCTAAGGACATGTCGCCGCATCGTCGCGCGCCGAGTCCAACGTTGACAATATGGGGAAAACCACACGACGAAAAACGTTGCGTTTTTTGAATGACGTGCATATAGTTGCATTCGAACGCAGATACTTTTTTGGCAGAAATCCAGTGGATAACTCGTCAGAGCTTCGGTTTGAGGCCACTTCGTCGGACCGCGGAACTCGGCAGCGAAAGTACGTTGATGTTTGACGATCCGGTGCTGACATCCTCGACGATCGAGATGGGCCGCATGCGTCCAACTGGTTGCGTGTTTTTTGCAGCTGGCGGAATCGGTTGAAAGGCCCACCGGGCTTGGGATTCCAGCAGCCTGACACGAATCGGCTAGAATCCCGATGCTTTGAAGGTCGAAATGGCCGAAGGCCAGTCGTGGCAAGGGATTCCAACGAAATTAAACGTTGAAGAGTTCGAGCATTTTGTCTGGCCACATCTGAGCAAGGGTCGTCGCGGACCGGCGCGAAAGCTCAGCGCGCATGCGATTTTCAACTACATCCTAAAGGCGCTCTATCTCGGCTGCCAGTGGAAGGAGTTGCCCATCGAGAAGGATCGGCACGGCCATCATGAGATCCATTACACAGATCTATCGCGCCTTCCGGCGCTGGCAATCGGACGGATGCTTTGATGCCATTTTCGAGGCGTCGGTGTTCAGGCTTCACTGCGACGATCGCTTGGACACGCGCATCATCCATGGTGATGGCACCACGAGCGCGGCGAAGAAGGGAGGCGACAACCTCGGCTTCAGCGGCCACAAGAAGGTCAAGGGCTGCAAAGTCGTCGCCCTGTGCGACCGCAATTGCAACGTGATCGCGCCGTTTGTCAGTGCGCCGGGCAATCGCAATGAATCGCCGCTGTTGCGAGAAGCGCTGCCGCGGCTCACGCGCATCGTCCACGCGCGGTCGGGCTCGAGCTGCGGGGAAGCGTCGTAAGCCTGGATGGCGTGTACGGCTGCCGGCGCAACCGCAAGGCCATTTTCAATCGCGGCATGGTGCCCAACATCAACCCGAATGAGCGTAAAAGAAAGAACCCCAGACTAGGCCGCAAGCCGTTGTTCAATCCGGCTATTTTCGCGGTCAAGCGACGAACGCGGCCCATGCTGGGGTTCAAGACCTTCCGCTGTGCCCGGATCCTGCTGGCCGGCATTGAGATTATGCACATGATCGCCAAAGGGCAGATGAAGTGTGCTCGCGGAACCCATCCGTCCGCCACGGATTAATTCTACAACCTCGCAATATAAGCAGTACTTCGCATGTCGATTCCGGTCGCTCTTTGAGCCTTACCGCGACAAAGCCCGCTGCCGTGCCTATCCAAGGGGAATGAAATTTGGTGCGCGTTTTTCTACGAAGCTCTTCACGCCTTCAGCGAAGTCCTGCCGATGGCCTGGTTGATGGCCAAGTGCCTTGGCCCGATCTTCGGCGTCGTTCAGGGACACGTCCCAATCGGAGTTGACCTGGAGCTTGGCGTCGGCCATGGCGATGGGGGAGCACCAGGTGGCTAACTCCTGGGCATAGGCAAGGGCGGCGGACATCAGTTCGCCATCGTCGCAAATACGGTTCACCAGCCCAATGCGCTCGGCTTCAGCGGCATCAAACTTGCGTCCGGAGAGGATCAAGTCCATCGCGCGGCCGTGGCCAATCAGGCGCGGCAGCAGCCAGGAGGAACCGTATTCTGCATTGAGGCCTCGGCGGGTGAACGCGCAAGTGAATACTGCGCTACGGGCTGCAAAGCGCACGTCGAAGTGCAGCGCCTGAATCAGGCCGAAGCCTGCACACGCGCCATTGATGGCGCCGACGATGGGCTTTCTGATGCTCATGGCGTGGGTCATGCGGCGACCTTTGCTGGGCATGCGTTTGGCGCCGCTCGCAGACTGAGCCAGCACTTCCGCATCCATGCCGGAACAGAAGCCGCGCCCGGCACCGGTGACCAGGATGGCGCGCACCTCTGGGTCGGCATCGGCCTTGTCCAGCAGGTCGAAATAGAGATCACCCAGGTCATAGGTCCACGCGTTAAGGCGTTCCGGACGGTTAAGGGTAAGGATCAGTACGTGGCCGTCGAGTTTGCGAATGACCTCCGGTTCGCTCATATGAATTCCCTTGAGTTCGTTCTTTAAGATTTTGCCCATGGCATAGTCGATGTTGGAGACGCCGAAAATGGTCGTCTCCTTGGTCGCCCCTCCAAGGCGAGGAAGCGTCCTTCGCCATCGCCCATCTGCGGCAGGCGCTCCTCGCCGTAGTGAGCCTCCGTTGCCCGTGGCACATCCGGCTGACAGGCGCTCAATCCTCGTCATTCACCCAGCGCACGAAGCGATGCAAGGGATAGAATCCATCGTGGGCGAAGCCCGGTCCAGGGCCGAGGGCCTTTCCTAATGTGACTACGCGCTGCACGCCGGCGGAAGCGAGCAGGTCGCGTACCTCTGCCTTGCGTTCAGGTGGATAGACGCCCACGGTTTGGGTGGCGACATTGACATATCGGATTGCTTCCTTCAGGGAACGAACGACTACTACGTTGACGATCTTGCCATCAGGGTAGAAGTCCACAGGTTCGTGGGAACGAATGACCAAGCCTTTTCCGTCGAACTTTCCCCAGACCCGGTAGTCGGGCTCGAAGTCAGCCAGCACCTCGATCTGCTCACGTAATTCAGAAGGGACTTCCGGACCGACGACGGAACAGGTCGGACGTTCAACGCCGAGCTGCTGCTGCAGTAGTTCGCAGTAACGGTCAATTTCCTCCACGCTGCCTTCGATATACTGGATGCGGCTGGATACGCAAGCTTGCTGATTAAAGGGAGTGGCATCGGTGGCACCGGCCACTGCGACTTCGTTCAAAACCGTACTGGAGATGAAAGCTTCGCGGCCGATCATGGAGATGGATGTCTTGGGGTCGAAAGCCACCAGCTCAAAGCCAGGACCGATGTAGTTTTTCGCGCTTCTCAGGGCGCTTTCGCCACCCCAGGCCACCAGCTTGTCAAAAAACTGAGGCCTGAACAGCATGCTTTCCACCCTCTCGTCGCCGCCGCGCCAGTAGACTGCCGAGAAGGAGCGTACCACCGGATGCCTCGGAGCCACCTCGGCCATTGTGCGCAAAATGGCAGTGGCGGAAAAAAGATCATTGGAAGGCAGCTTCAGCAGATTTACGCTTTTGGTCAGTGCGCCGCGAACAATCGAGAGAGCAGCCACGCCGGGGGCATTGCCCGCAAGGATGTGCACCAGACGTGGCGAGAAGGCCCGTATGCGGCCGATCTGCCCGGTGCCGGAGACAATTTCCTTCCAGCCGTCCAGCACCTCAGGGCCGCCCAGCTCCTGTTCGATTTGGGCGTCGAAACCCCCACGGGTGAAGGCAAAGCCGAGGGTGGCGTAGGCTCGCTCCAGAACACCCGCGTCGAGTGTGCTAACCCTTTTCAGTTGTTCGCAAGCTTCGGCGAGCAAGCCGCTTGGATCTTTTGTCAGACGCTCGCCAGTGGCGACCAGCAGGTCCTTGATTTCGGCCAGCGGCACGTCAAATGCAGGGCCCGGTTCAGTGCGCGGCCAGGTGAGAGTGTCGAGATCCAGATTCGGAGTAGCGAAGCGTGCATGGGCCGGGCCGTATTCCATAGCACTACCGGTGACGATGTCGCCCTTGATGAAGTGGGAAACTGAAACTTTCATGGTTTAGGCCTGCAGTGAACTGCGGACATAGGAATCGATGGTTCCGGCGCACCCGATCTTGTCTTCCTCACCGACATTATGGAAGCGGCTGATCTCCGGTTTCATGTAGGCGCTATGGCGACCGCAGGGACAGTTGCCGGAGAAGTTCATGGTTACCTTATCGCTGCTGATCATGCCGCCCCAGCGACCTTCCTGGCCCATATCAAGGAAACTGAAACGCCCAGTGGCTTCTCCGCTGCTGGTATCCACCAGATTCACGCCGCTGCCGTCGAACAGAACCGGCATAATCCAGGGAGCCTGATGATAGTTGCCGGCTTCGCACTTTGGATAGCTGAAGGACATCTCGGACATGCCGAATCCCTCCATACGCCGCACGTTGCCGAAGAACTTGAACAGCTCTTCGTACCAGTTTGGGACCAACTCCACGCCCTTGAGGCCGCCTCCACTGGAAATGACCGTCTCGGGATGGAACTCACCGTCTTTGACGCCCATTTCCCGTGCCCTTTCCATCACTCGCCATATCTGTAACCAGGGGCCAGTAATATAGAGCGGTTCATGCCGCAATGCGATGATCATTTCCACCATTTCGTCGAAACGCGCTTTGTTGCGCTCGGCCTGCTGTTTGTTAGCCTGCTCGAAGCCGGCAATGTCTTTGGGGGTGGCGCTACCATCGGCGATGGCGCGGCGCAAACTAGCCATGCGTGTAACATCCACCAGGCGCATGGGTTCGTCGCTGAGGAAGTGACACGAATCGGGGCGAGCGAACAATTCGGCGGCGGTATTAGCGGCAATCATGAACATATAGGGACCGCGACGCGGCCCCATCATGAAGAAGTGCCTCGTCTGTTCAGGCTTCAGCGGTGTGGGCCATGCCGTCGCATGGGTGTAGCAGCGCTCATAGAACGCCAGGTCGCGTGCGGTGCGGTTGAGTACCGACACCTTGCCCGAAGTGCCGCTAGTCGTGTTGGCCAAGTGGCCGGCAGCCCAAAGGCGGTCCAGCCACTCGTCGACGTTGGCCACGCCTTCCAGTTCCACATTGGACAGCGATTCTACGGAGAGGGTCTGCAGCCAGCGCGTCATGTGCTTCCACTGGCCCTTTTCCATGAAGGCTTGCGGATAGGACTTATAGTTCGTGTGGGCGAACAGCACCTTGGCAATGTCTTCGATACCATTGATAGACTCGACTCCCATTTCCTTGGCGCGCTTGTCCAGCACCGATACCTGCTGCCGTCGCATAGAGAAATATTCCTGCGCCGCTTCCAACTGCAGCGGGAAAATTTTTGGGTGGGGCTGATCGAAGCCGTCCTTCTGGACGACCATGTCGAGCAGCTGTTGTCTTGCGGTGGTCATTGGATCTCCTCGTTGTATGGTGGCAGCTTGCGCCGCCATACGTTATTTCCCAATAGGAATGGAGGCGGGCTGAAGCCGGGCTTCAGTCGAGCTTGCAATCGGAGTCGAAGGCGACGGCGAGGCAGAGGTCTTCGTATTTGTCAAATTCAGCGCTCACCGAGTCCAGCTTCTGCCGCAGCCGGTCGATGGCATCCTGGCCCAGTGGCATGCGCAGTGGCGGGTTCTCCATGCGGGCGAGCTTGATCAGCACTTTGGCGAGGCGGCGCGGATCGTTGGGCTGGGTTCCATGGCGGGCGGTCATGCGGTCAAGCGTGGAGCTGACGGCGGTCTTGGCGTAGTCGCCGATTTCCGCCTTTGGTTTGACCAGGGAGCCGCCGGCGAAATCGGTGCGGAACGAGCCAGGTTCGAGAATAGTGACCTTGATGCCGAGCGCCGCCACGTCGAGGGAAACCGATTCGGAAAAACCTTCCACCGCAAACTTGCTAGCGGCGTAGAAGCCAAAGCCCGGCGAGGCGGCGAAGCCGCCGCTGGAGGAGGTATTCATGATGTGGCCGCGCGTACGCTGGCGCATGTAGGGCAGGAAGGCACGGGTGACCTCAGCCATGCCGAAGAAGTTCACCTCGAACATGGGGCGGTACTCTTCGGGCGTGGTTGTCTCTGCCGGGCCGAGGACGCCGTAGCCGGCGTTGTTGACCACGACGTCCACGCCACCGGTGGCGCGCTCGGCATCGGCCACGACTTCGCGGATACGGGCGGCATTAGTGATGTCCAGGGTGTACCCAAAGGCGGTCTGCGGGTATTGGTCCAGCAGGGGCTTGATGTTGGCCACGTCGCGGGCGGTGACGACCACGCGGTCGCCATCGGCGAGAATCACTTCGGCGAAGGCGTAGCCCATACCCTTGTCGCAGCCAGTGATGAACCAGGTTTTCCTGTCATTCATGGTGGATTCCTTCAGATGAACAGATGCGAGACTGTTTTGACGACGGTGTAGCTCTCAACGCCCTCAGCGCCACCCTCGCGACCGTAGCCGCTGTCCTTAATACCCCCGAAGGGAATACCGGAGGTTGAGACAGTGAGATGGTTGATGCCCACGGTGCCGCACTCAAGGCGGCGCGACAGCATCTCCGCAGTGTTGGCCGAACGCGTGAACACATAGCCAGCCAAGCCATAGGGCAGCGCATTGGCGCGGCCAATGACGTCTTCCAGATCGGTGTAGCGATTAATAACTGCCAGCGGACCGAAAGGCTCCTCACGCAGGATACGGGCGGCGTCGGGCACGTCGGCCAGTACCGTGGGCTGGAAGAAGCAGCCGCGATCACCAATGCGCTCGCCGCCCGCCACTACACGGGCGCCCTGGGCTACGGCGTCGCCTACCAGTTCCTGCATCGCGGAGAGGCGTTTGGCATTTGCCAGCGGGCCCATCGTCACACCCGGCTCAAAGGAACTGCCGACCTTCAGCTTGCTCACCTCGGTAGTAAAGGTAGCGAGAAAACGATCATAGACCGCGTCTGCCACCCAAAAGCGCGTTGGGCACAGACAGGCCTGGCCGGCGTTGCGATACTTCACGAAGGCCAGCTTGCGTGCAGCATCCTCAACGTTCGCGTCCTCGCAGACGATCACTGGCGCATGGCCGCCCAGTTCCATCACGCTAGGCTTCATCTCCGCCGCAGCAAGCTGGGCAAGGTGCTTGCCCACGTGGATCGAGCCGGTCAGCGTCACAAGGCGCACGACGGGCGAGGCGATCAGGCGCGTGGAGATCTGCGCCGGATCGCCGTACAACAGCGTGACAACGCCCGGCGGCACCCCAGCATCGACGAAACACCGTACCACCGCGGCGGTGCTGGCCGGCGTCTCCTCGGCCGCCTTCAAGATGAGCGAGCAGCCCGCGGCGAGCACACTGCCGATCTTGCGGCAGGGTGTGAACACTGGTGCGTTCCAGGGAGTGAACGCGGCGACCACGCCGATGGGCTCACGTGTGACCATCAGGCGCAGGCCGGGCTCGGAAGGTACGATGCGACCGTAGACACGGCGCCCCTCGGCAGCATCCCATTCCAGAATTTCAGCCGCGCGCATCACATAACTCTTGCCCTCCTCGAAGGGCTGCCCCTCCTCCAGGCAAGCGATGCACGTGATTTCGTCGCAGCGCTCGCGCAGCAACTGTGCTGCCCGGTTGATGATCTCGGCGCGCTTGATAGGCGGCACCGCACGCCACGCCTCGAAGCCGTTTTGGGCCGAGGCAAGCGCCCGGTCGATGTCAGCGTCGCTAGCTATCGGCAAGGCGCCCAGCACGCTGTCGTCCGCTGGGTTAATTACAGGCCGGGTGCGGCCGTCGCTGGCAAGCGTCCACTCGCCGTCAATGTATAAACGTGGTGCAGGGTAGGCCAATGTCATGGGGTCTCCTGAAGGGAATCGGTTCAGACCGATCACGCGAAGTTATAAGTGTTCATACGATCTGTCGTTTCCCGGTTTCTTCGACTTACACAGTTGGCGATCCAGATGAAACTGGATCTTCGCCCCGCCCTTCCGGCTTCGCTTCGCCCGGCACGACCAAAGCGGGGCTGAAACGGCTCAGCGCAGCGTGAGCAAAACGTCCAACGCCGTCACACCCTCGGGCGTGACAAGCACAGGGTTGAGATCCAATTCGCCCAGGCGGGGTCCGGCCGCCGCACCGAAGCGGGAGACAGCCGCGATGAAGCGGCACAGTGCTTCGCGATCCACCAGTGCCTTGCCTCGGACACCGTTAAGCACTACGCGGGCGCGCAGATCCTCGATCATGCGGCCGGCTTCCGCCTCTGTGACGGGCGCCCGCCGCAGTGAAACGTCCTTTAGCACTTCGATGAAGATCCCGCCCATACCGACCATCACCACCGGGCCAAAAACCGGATCCTGATTGAGGCCGACCACCATCTCCACCGCATCGCTGTGGCCGATCATCTTCTGCACCACGACACCATCAATCCGGGCTTCGGCGTCGTAGCGGCGCGCGTTGGCGACCACATGCTCGAAAGCTTCGCGCACCGAGGCCGCGTCGCGCAGCGACAGCACCACGCCCTGAGCCTCTGTCTTGTGCAGGATCTGCTGCGACTCGATCTTTAGCACGACCGGGTAGCCCAGGCGCTCAGCCGCGTCGACCGCCTCGTCAGCGTTAGTGGCCAAAGCCAGAGGGGCGATCTCGATGCCCTGGGCCGCCAGCAGTCCAGCGGCGATCACGGTGTCCACTGCGCCGGCGGCGGTGGGCAGCGACAAACCGGCGCGCACGACCTCGACCTGACCCGCTGCGATGCGGCGTTGGGCTCTGTCGGTGTCCCAATGGCGGCGCATCCCGGCGTAGCGCACGAGGGCAGCGACGGCAGCGACCGCCGGCTCGGGGCCGCGAAAGACTGCTACCTGCGCTGCCGCGAGGCCCTGCACCGCGGCCTCGGAGGCTCCGGTCCAAGCCAGCACGAAAGGCTTCTTGGCGCGGGCACGCAGATCGGCGAAGGCTTGTACCATGAAGTCCACTTCGCGAGTCGAACCCATCCACGCGATGCCCACGTCGACATTGGGATCGTTGAGCACCCGCTCGAAGGCATCGCAGATCACGCCCGGGTTGAACATGCCCACGGCGGTGACGTCCACCGGGTTCGCCACCGAACCGAACTCTGGCAGGATGCCCTTGAGCGCTGCGGCGGTTTCTGCGCTCAAGTCGGGAATGCGCAGGCCTTGCTCGAAGGCATGGTCTGCCATCAGCGCGCCGGCGCCGCCGGAACGGGTGAGAATGCCGACGCGCGGCCCCTGCGGCAACGCGCCATCCGAACAGGCGTAGGCAAACGCATTGGTGTAATCCAGCAATTGCTCGTCGCTGCGCGCACGCACGATGCCAAACTGGCGCGCCACACCATCGAACACGTTTTCTGCACCGGCCAGCGAGCCGGTGTGTGATGCCACAGCCTTGGCGCCAGCATCGGTACGGCCAAGCTTGGTCAGCACCAAGGGTTTGCTCAAGTCCAACGATTGCTGACCCAGGGCCACCAAGCCAGTGCCGTCGCGCACGCCCTCGATGAAGCCGGCGCCCACGCTGATACGCGGATCGGCGATGACCTCTCTCATTATTTCGACGAAACCCACATCGGACTCGTTGCCTGTGGTCACGAGGTAGCCCACATGCAGGCCCCGTGCCTTGCCTACCCCCACGGTTGCTGTGCCAAGCGCTCCGGACTGCGTGACCAAGGCGATTGGGCCGCCCGGGGTAGGACCGAGCGCGAACTGGGCGAAGGAGGCCATTACGTTGTCGAAAGTGTTGACCAGCCCCAAGCAATTCGGCCCCAGTAAGCGCACCCCGGCCTCGCGCGCGGCTTGCTGCAGTTCACGCTGGCGCATTGCGCCTTCCTCGCCCACCTCAGCGAAGCCGGAACTGAATACCACTGCCGCGCGCACGCCTTTGCGACCCAGCGCGCGAATGTTCTCGATCACGCGGTTATGCGCAACCGTGACGATCGCGAGGTCGACCTCGCCGGGGATATCTTCTACTGTGGGGTAGCAGCGCAGGCCAGCTATTTCGGTGTACTTGGGGTTGACTGGATAGATCGCGCCGCGGTAGCCCTTGTCCAGCAAGGCCTTCAGTGGAATGCCATTGAGCTTGCGGAAGTCCTCGGAGGCACCGAGGATGGCGATGGCGCGTGGCGCCAGCAGCGGAGTCAGCGAGGAAACCGGGTGAGTGCCCATGTTCAGGCTTTCTTTTGGGTTAGGGTCATCAGTTGGCGATATTCGTCCGAGTCGCGCAACACAGACATGTGAGAGGAGACCATGTCCAAGTGCGCGCCAAGACTGAGCTCCAGTCCCTGGTAGACGCTACGCTTGAACATGCGTACTGCGTTGCCGGGACGTGCTGCCAGGCGCCGTGCCAGATCCATCGCTTCCGGCAATAGTTGCTCGTCTGGCAGCGAACGCAGCACCAGGCCGATGGCCTGCGCTTCCTGGGCTTCGATCAACCGACCGGTCCACAACAGTTCCAGCGCGCGCTGCACACCGACGATACGTGGCAGCAACCACGCGCCACCATTACCGGCCACCAGGCCGATGTCGATATAGGTTTCGCCTACGGTAGCCGAGGCGGCCATCAGGCGCAGGTCACACATGAGTGCCATGTCCAGTCCGGCACCCCGTGCGCTGCCATTGATCGCGGCGATCACCGGCTTGTCGATGCGCAGCATCGCATGATGGATCTGGTGGACCACCTGCATCAGGTATTCCTTGCGCTGCCATCCGTTCTGGCTCGCGCGTTGCTCCATCGCACTGTTGTCGCCGCCGGCGCAGAATGCCTTCCCTGCTCCTGTGAGCACCAGTACGCGAGCCCGTTCGTCAGTGGCAAACTCGAGCAGACGCTGATGCCAGGCTTCAATCATTGCGGTGTCGAAGGCATTGCGCTTGTCAGGGCGGTTGAGCGTAAGCAGCGCGACACCGTCGGCATCGACCTCATACAGCAGAGTGGGGGCTCGTGTATCCATGGATTCAGTAACTGGAAGCGAAGTTCCTATATCGGAACGATGTTCGTAATTATAAATACGCGATATTAATGTGGTCAACACGCGATGCGTCAAATCCTCCGCCCCGACCGATAAACCGGTCGAGCGGCTCCGCATTGCTGAGTGTTAGGAATGGTGACCGGGAGGCTGCTGCTTAATATCTGACGGGATCAGCCTCTGGCCGGTGGCCGAGGCGGCCCGACACGGTGCCGGCCGCACGACACACTTCTGCCACCCACTGGTCGAGGTGCTGCAGGGCCCGCTCCTTGGGCGCGCCGAGCACGATGGCCGCCACGGCCTGGCCGTCGCAATCGAACACCGGGGCTGCGATAGCGCAGCGGCCCACGGTCGCCTGGTCAATGTTGATGCAATACCCCTGGGCCCGCACCCGCTCCAATTCGGCGCGCAGCGCTAACTCGGTGATAAGGGTTTCTTCGGTGTAGCGTTCCAGCTTGATGGCCTTGATCACCGCATCACGTTCGGAGTCGGGCATGAAGGCCAGCAGCACTCTGCCGCTTGAAGTGGAGTGCAAGGGGCGGCGCTCCCCAATCCCGGCGGCGAAGCGGATGCGGTGCACGCTCTCCATCTTGTCGATGTAAAGGATAGCCGTATGGTCGTCGGACAGTGTGGCAAGCAGTGTTGCTTCGCCTGTCTCTCGGGAGAGACCTTGCAGTTCGCTGCGCGACACTTCACGCAGATCGAGCTCGCCCCGCGCTTGATTGCGCAGGCTCAGTAACTGCACACCCAGGTGGTACACCCCACTGTCATCGTGGGTCAGATAGCCGCGCTGGTGCAGGGTGCGCAGCAATGGCAGCAGACTGCTTTTAGGTGCTTTCAGCAAGGCACTAAGTTCATGCAAGGCCAGGCCGCGCCCCGAGGCGGCAACGACTTCGAGGATATCGAGTACGCGGCCGGCCGTGCGATGCCCCGTGTCGGAAGGTGTTGGTGTTGACATATTGGAACTCATAGTTAGACTCTGATAGCGTACCTCATTTGGAATCGCGTTCGTACATATGAACAACGAGGATTGCTAAAATTGCCCCGAACGAATCCTGATTCGCGTTTGAAAGCTCCGATTAAATCCGCACACTTATACGACCTGTCCTCATGACACGACAACCTGCCCTCATGGCCTCGCATCCCTATGACAGCCACACTGAAGAGCGCGGTATGCTGCTCGACGCCGCCGAACGCGCCTTTGCCGACCTCTGCACCCAGGAAGTGATTACCCGTGCAGAGCAGGGTGAATGGCCGGCTGCCCTTTGGCAGAGCCTGGAAGATCTCGGCTTCACTCGGGCGGTGCTGCCAGCCGCGGCTGGCGGCTCCGAGTTTGACCTCGCCGATGCAATGCGGTTGGTGCGCGTGGCCGCACGCCATGCCGTGCCGGCGCCGCTAGGCGAGACGATTCTGGCTGCCTGGTGTCTGCACGTGGCGGGTTTCGAGGTGCCGGAAGGCCCGCTTGCCTTCGCGACAGGCTCACCCCCCAGCGCCGCGCTGTGCCTGAGCCGGCCGAGCGCTGATCAAGGTTTTTGGCAGCTCGACGGCACGCTGCGCAACCTGCCCTGGGCAGAACAGACGCGCGCCCTGATGCTGCTGCTTCCCAGCGATGAGGGCCTCCAGGTGCTGTGTCTTCCTCTGGATCATGCTCACATGCGCACGCGACGCAACCTCGCGGGAGAACCGCGCGGCGAGCTCACCTTCCAAGCCTTGCGCCTGGACGACGCTGCAGTGCGTCCCTGGCCCGCCAGCGCGCCGCGTATCGACCACGCCTCGCCCGCCGTTGTGTTAGGTGCCCTGCTGCGTGGCCAGCAGCTCGCCGGTGCACTGGAGCGCGTGCGCGATCTCGCCGTGCGTTACGCCTCCGAACGCATCCAGTTTGGCAAGCCGCTCAACAAACTGCCGGCGGTGCAGCAGAATCTGGCCATCGTCGCCGGCCAGTCTGCCGCTGCCATTGTCGCCGCCGACATGGCGCTGGACGCCCTCTCGCAACCGGATGCCGACCTGACAAATGCGGTGGCCCTGGCCAAAATCCGCGCCGGCGACGCCGTCGACCTGGCTGCTCGCCTGGCGCACCAGGTGCACGGCGCAATGGGGTTTACCTATGAGCACCAGTTGCATCTATATACACGGCGTTTGTGGGCTTGGCGCGACGAATGCGGCCACGAGCGCTACTGGGCGAAATTAATCGGCCAGCGTATCGCGGCGCAGGGCGCTGATGCGCTCTGGCCCTTCGTCACGCAGGTGGCGCAACTGTAATTTTTCCTGATCCATGGCATGCCCCAACAACACACCAGGACAGAATTATGACTTTTTCTTTTGATTTGCCGACGCGTTCGGCGGCCCTTGATACGCTGCGCAGCGAGGTACGCGCCTTCCTCGACCAGAATCTGAGCAAGATCCCCGTGCACGAACGCGCTCGCTCCTGGCACGCCTTCGACGCTGATTTCAGCCGCAAGGTTGCGGCGCGCGGCTGGGTGGGCATGACTTGGCCGAAAGAATATGGGGGCCAGGAGCGCAGCATGCTAGAGCGTTATGTCATGCTCGAGGAGATGGTCGCCGCCGGCGCACCCGTGAACGCGCACTGGACCGGCGATCGGCAGAGCGGGCAGCTCCTGCTGCGTTATGGCACCGAGGCGCAGCGCCGGGCCATCCTGCCGCGCGTGGCCCGCGGAGAGATCTTCTTCTGCATCGGCATGAGCGAGCCCGATGCGGGCTCCGACCTGGCTAATATTCGCACCCGCGCGGTTCGAACCGAAGGAGGCTGGATCGTTAACGGCACCAAGATCTGGACCTCAGGCGCACACCAGAAGCACTACATGATTATGCTGTGTCGCACTCGACCAGTGGAGGAAGACCGCCACGCCGGCATGAGCCAGTTTCTGGTTGACCTTTCGCTACCCGGCATCTCGGTACGCCCCATCATAAACATGGCCGGCGAGCTGCACTTCAACGAGGTGGTCTTCACCGACTGCTTCCTGCCCGACGAGGCCTTGGTGGGCAGCGAGGGCAATGGGTGGAAGCAGGTGATGAGCGAGCTTTCCTTCGAGCGCAGCGGCCCCGAACGCTTCCTCACTGCCCAGGTGCTGTTGCGCGAGCTGGTACGCATCGCTGGACCTGCGCCCAGCGACCATGCAGCGGTTGCAATCGGCAAGCTCTCGGCCCACCTGGCCACGTTGCGCCGCATGTCCTTCGCAGTCGCGCATGCCCTGCAAGAGAAGCGCGACGTGGGCGCCGTGGCCTCCATCGTCAAGGACCTGGGCTCGGTGTTCGAACAGTCCATCCCTGACATGGCGCGCGATGTTTTCGCGCTGGAGGACATTGAGGACGAGCAGTTCCAGCAGGTCTTCCGCTACGTGATGTTAGCCTCGCCATCGTTCTCGATCTATGGCGGCACGCGTGAAATCCTACGCAGTGTTATCGGCAAATTCCTGCAGGCTGCTTGAGGACAAGCATACGGCCGATGGAATGACCAACTCATCACTTGAAATCCCCATGTTCAAGAAAGTCGCCATTTTCGGAGTTGGGTTGATCGGCGGTTCATTCGCGCTGGCGCTAAAGAAAGCAGGTGGGGCCGGGCAGATCGTCGGGGGTTGGACGCTGCACCACTTCTGTTGAACGCGCGATCGCGCCGCATGTGCAGCCCGGCACGGTGCTTACCGATGTCGGCAGCACCAAGACCGACGTGGTCGCAGCCGCCCGCAAGGCTCTCGGCGCAAAGAATGCACAGTTCGTGCCTGGCCATCCGATCGCCGGCCGTGAACAGCATGGACCGGACGCCGCGCTTTCCGACCTTTATGTTGGCAAGAAAGTTGTACTGACAGCGTTGCCGGAGAACGCGCCGCGGGACGTCGGGCTGGTGGCCGCCGCTTGGAAACGTTGCGGGGCCTTCATTCATGAACTGACTCCCGAACGGCATGACCATATTTCTGCGGTTCTGATGTGATGGACGACTCCCGCTAGACGGCGGGAGTCGTCCATCACATCAGAACCATCGTTAGGTGGACACGATACTCCCAAGCGCGTCAACGGAACTCCAGGTGAGTTGCCCGGCCGCTTACGGACGATGCGTCAAGTCAGCCGTGCTACTTCGTTTCCATATTAACGTCGAGCGCTCGGTGCTTCGTCTCCGGGAGGGCTATGCAACAGCAAAGACAGAAGAAACACATAATCGCTAGCACCGTGCCGAAGACGATTGTGCCGTACGCCGAAATGATTGGACCGGCAATGAGAGGAGGTACGGCACCGCCAAGAATGCCAGACGCGTTATAGCAAAGGCCTACTGCGGTATATCGATAGCGCGTATCAAAAAGTTCGGACATGTACGAGCCGATCGGGCCAAAAATGAAGCCAGCGATGAACATCGTCACAACGACAGCCACCGCATACGCCGCGAACGTACCCGCGTGCAACACGGGGAACAGAAGCACCGCCCACAAGGTCGCCAGCCCATTTGCACCGATAAGTGTAGCCCGTCTGCCAATGCGGTCCGATAACCTCGACGTCACCAAGACTCCGAGTAACATAATGATGCCGCTGGCCACGGATACGAGCGTCACTGTGGTGTACCCGAGCCTCAATTCACTTGCGCCGTAATTCAAGACATACGTCACGACAAGGTAGAGCATCGTAAATGCACGAACGGCGACCATACAACTCAAAGGCATGTCGCGTGGCTGACTGGCAATCGCGTCGAGTACCGGGAAGCGGGACGCGCCACGCAGTCGTAGCTCTTTGGCGAACACCGGCGTTTCGTTCATCCGGAGTCGGATATAGAGACCCAGTAGCAACAGGACGGTACTAAACAAAAATGGAATGCGCCAGCCCCACGTGCGAAACGCGTCTGCGCTCATCGCCATGCTGGTCACCGCAAACGTGCGGAGTGATAAACCTATAGGAGCCTAATCGATGTTTCGATCTGAGCAGCGATCCACCACCTTGCAGTGTCCTCATAGAGATTCCCTCAGGCTGTTATCGATAGGCCGTACTAGTATCCAACGCGCATTCCTGGTTTTCCTAAGCGAATGAACTGCTGCTCCGCCGCCCTACAGTTGGACCGCTGGCAGCCCCCGAGCCGTCAGAAATGTGACTGCGTTACCAGTAAACAGGTTGTCGCGAGCACAGTTCGCGCATTGATATACGAGTCTCAATCTCGTGAGCAGCGAACGCGGCCGGCCCCTCGACGCGACCCAAAATTCCGCTTTGTTCCCGCGAGAGCCGTCCGTCCTGTGGGGGCAAACGTGGGGGCAAAATCGCCCCAAACGAAAAAGGCTCTCAGAGCCGAAGCCATGAGAGCCTTATATCTATTGGTCGGGGCGAGAGGATTTGAACCTCCGACCACCTGCACCCCATGAAAGGAACAAATCTCCCCGAGCTGAAGAGTCTGTTCGCCGTCGCGGCGTGCGGAACCATCCGGCACGGAATAGCGTCCTGTGGGATCCAACATTTTTGCGTATACAAGTGCGTATATATGCCATAAATAAACTATTTTTTTAATTTAAAATCAAACACTTGAACTTCATATTCGAGTCCTCTCTTGGCACCAGATTCGAAAGTAGAGCCGCCTTCGGGCGGCTTTCTTTTTGTGTAGGGCCTTGGTAGTCGAGATCATTGTTTTGTCGATTGCCGGATGAGCAGGACGGTGGCTCGGTAGCGATTGCATCACTTCGCTGCGCGTTCAACCGGGCGGATGAGACAAGCAGGTTTGTTTGAAGCAGGAATTGACAAACTTAATCATCTTGCTAAACTAGCGGTCTAGTTTGAAGACGTGCCCAGGTGGCGGAATTGGTAGACGCACTAGGTTCAGGTCCTAGCGGTGGCAACACCGTGGAGGTTCGAGTCCTCTCCTGGGCACCATCAGTAGTTCCGGCGTAAGCCGATGTAGTCCGAGAAACCCCGTAAGATCATGGTCTTACGGGGTTTTTTGTTTCCGCGGACGACCGTCAAGTTCCGGTGGCATCGACGATTTTTGCGTATACACTTGCGTATACGCGGAATCGAGTTGCCGGGTCATGCCTAAACGCGTCGAACCGAAGTCCGAGGTGGTCTTTCGCGTCGCCAAACCGCGCGAGCGCCCCTATCTGCTCACCGACGGGAATGGGCTCGCTCTGCGCGTCTGGCCGGACGGGAGCAAGACTTGGCTGCTCCGCTATCGCCGCCCGGGCACTGGGAAGGAAAACTTTCTCAGCCTCGGCCCCTACCCTGAGGTTGCGCTCGTCGACGCGCGCAAGTCTGCCGTGATCGCTCGGAGCCTCGTACGAGAGGGTACTGATCCCGTCGAGCACCGCAGGGCGGAATCTGCCGCACGCAAACGGGTCGCCGAAGGGGCGTTCCACCTCGTCGCCGAGAATTGGCTCGCCTTCAAACGGAAGGAGTGGGCCGACGAGACCTATCGCAAAGCGGAATTCGTAGTTCGGCAATACCTGATCCCGCCACTACGCAACAAGCCCATCTCGACGCTCGCTACATCGGAAGTCAAGCCGGTGTTGGAAGCAATAGCGGCGCATGCCCCCAACCTCGCAACCAAGGCGCGCCAATACGTCGGCGGCATCGTAACCTACGCGATCCACCATAGCCTGAGAGAGGACGGTATTCCGTTGTCGCTGCGCGGCGTCATCCCGCGACACGAGAAAGGTCACATACCGGCGATTACGAAGCCCACCGAAATCGTCCCGCTCGTGCAGGCCATCAATACATACCAGTCGCCAATCACGAGGGCAGCTCTAAAGCTGACCATGCTCACTGGCCTACGTCCCGGAGTAGTGGCGACTGCACCGTGGGACGAAATCGATCTTGACGCGGGCGAGTGGCATACGCGCTTGTCGATGTTTGCGGTCTCGGCGGCCGCATGGATGGCGCGGGTCAGTTGCCGCGTGCTGAGCGGGTCGATCGGATCGAGGCCCGGAAAGAGCCACCCGCCATCGAGCATGCAGCCCTGGGCACGGGCAACGCGCCACCAGACGCGCAGACGTTCGAGCAGGACCGGCGAGAGCATCGCGTAGCGGTCACGGCGGCCCTTGCCCTGCTCGATGCGCAGGGTCATGCGCTGGCTGTCGATGTCGCTGACCCTGAGCGCGACCACTTCGCTCGCACGCAGCCCGGCGCCATAGGCGACCGACAGCGCGGTCTGATGCTTGAGGTTTCCGGCTGCCGCGATGAGCCGACGCACCTCCTCGGGGCTGAGCACAACCGGGAGCGTGCGAGGCACGCGTACCGGCTGCATCCGCGCCATCAGCTCAGGCCGGCCGAGCGTGACTTCGAAGAAGAACTTCAGAGCGCTGATCGCGGCGTTCAGCGACACCGGCGACGCGCCGTGATCGACCAGATGCAACTGGTAGTCCCGGAGGTCCTCGACAGTGGCGGTATCGGGTAAACGCCCGAGGTATCGGGCGAACTGACGTACGGCACGCAGATAGGCGGCCTGGGTCTTGGGTGCGAACTTGCGCATGCGCAAGTCCTCAAGCATACGGCGGCGCAGCGGGCTGATGCCCGGATCGGAGGAGGTCATGATGGGACTCCTGCTGGAGGACGAGGCGGATTGCCTCAACCACCAACATAAGCACCGGCGCCACTCGCCTCCCATTC
Organism: Paraburkholderia sp. WC7.3g; assembly: GCF_050436345.1. NCBI lineage: Bacteria > Pseudomonadati > Pseudomonadota > Betaproteobacteria > Burkholderiales > Burkholderiaceae > Paraburkholderia > Paraburkholderia sp. WC7.3g. The sequence goes on along the minus strand of NZ_JBNDMA010000002.1, from coordinate 2,155,334 downwards.
GCCGCCAGAGTCGGGCCGTAGCCCCCTACCGCGCGAGCGGTTTAGTCCTCTCGGCCAGAGCCGACATTGGGGCGGGCTCGGCTCTACGTCAGCAATGTGGGGATTGCTGACGGTCGCGACATCGAGCAGCCGGACGTCAGCTTCCCGCATCAGCGAACTCACACGTTGTTCGACGCCTGCCCTTGTCTGCTGCCGTGTGAGTACATGACGACGCATGCGGGCAGGCGTTGGACAACGCTCGAGGGAGGAAACCGCGGAGTGTACCGAGGCGGCTATGGGGATTGAAGTGATGCCCTGACCCACGGGATCACGCGATGATGGGTTGAAGCTGAGGCTGGGTTGATGCCGATGCGGTCCCGATGCCGTCGCACAGCGCGTTTGTCTGATCTTGCAAAGGCGGCAACGTCTGCCTGGTGCCATGCACGCAAACGTCTCCTGTTGGCGCTCGTTGCCGAAGAGCCGACAGTTGGATTGAACATCCCGGATCATTCAGGTTCATGCATTACCTCTGACCCCAGGCGGCGCGCGAATCGGCTGGCTGCGCAGCAGGATATCGATGATGACCATCGGTGCGCCGCAGTGCCGGGCATACGAAGGTCGGTGCCGTGGCGTGTGGTGACACGTCTTCGCTGGCCTCAATGATTGTCGGAGCGTGCAGCAGCGTGCGTATCGTCGCCAGGTTCTGCCGCCGCACCGGGTTGGCGAGCAGGCCACAGTAACGGATGCGGTGGAAGCCGCCAGGCAGCACATGCAGCAGGAAGCGCCGCATGAATTCCTGTGGCTCAAGCGTCATGGTCTTCTGGCGTGTGCGGCCGCTGGCACGATAGTCCTTCCAGCGGAAGGTCAGGCTGCGGTCGTCGAGCGCGATGAGCCGCTGTGGGCGGCGACAATTATCACGACCGACCATGCTGCTTGACGCTGTCTACGCTGGTTGGAGATGGCTAAAGCCGATGCTCTTTGACGATGAATACGTCGAGCAGGCGCGTGCGGCGCGGCCTTCACCCGTGTCCAGGGCTCAGCGTTCGGAACAGGCGAAAGCCAAGGACGCCACCAGGCGCACGGAGGATGGGTTGCCGGTCCATAGCTTCCGCACCTTGCTCGATGACCTGGCCACGCTCACGTACAACGTCTGCCACACGCCCCGCAATCCGGACGCCAGGATCATCATGCCGACCCGGCCCACACCCATTGAGGAACAGGCGTTCCGCCTTCTGAAAGTGAATCCTGTACCCAGTAACCGTCCCGCCCGCGCACGCATAACAGCGAAAAATCAACAGCTTGTCTTGGCGGCCTGGTCAAAGTTCGGGCTAAAGCAATCCCTCGACGAGCAGCCCGGACCGAAGGATGGCAAGAACAGCAGTCGTGACCTCGACTTGCAATACGCCTTGCGGGAGTTCGATTCCCGATGTGGAGAATAAACCGGTCGGCTATTTTTGCTGCAGTACACCCCTCAAAGCCAAGCCTGGCAGCGGTTTTCGGAGGATTTCAGATTTCGGGGGATGGGCAGAAATAGCCTTCCACCTCGCCCCCGACGGCCAAAGCCATAAGTAAAGCGAACCCATTATCGTCTTTTTTATTGCTTTACCCGCTCCTCGTTCTACCCGACAGTAACCTCAGCGCGCCGCCACGGCAGCTTGCAGCCGAAACGCGATTGATCAGTGCTGACGGCTACCTATGACAATGATGACCTGCATTGCAGAAAATCTGCGGGTCCGGGAGACGAGTCGATGAGTCATATGGACAGAAGCTTAATCAACTACCGGCTTACGAAGTCAGGGGCCATTCACTTCGGCCAACACACGGCCGGCCCGGCCATGGTCATATCACCTTGCTGCTATCTCTATTAATGACGCGGGATTTATTGCGTCATCGCGATGCACGGCTGCAGGGACCTCTCGAACAGGTGATGCCTAACTGGGAATTAAGGAACACCGAAAACCATACCGCTCCGGCAAGTTTCACCATTCCCAATATCAAAGATATCGATGCTTTATTATCTAAATTATCAAAAAGACAAGGCATCGAGACGAAGACTTCAATTAATGATTAGATCCCGGATAGCTTTTTATATTTAACCGACATTAATACTGGATTCGATATGTCTAACCAAGTGATTTTGCCGCGCATCCTTCAGGTCGGCGCCAACGCCAGCGAGACAGTTTCCACGGTTCTGGCGACTCTCGGCTGCAGTCGCCCCTTGATCATCACCGACAAGATGATGGTGCAGCTGGGCTATGCCGGGCGCATTCAGGAGGATCTCGCCGCCAATGGCAGGACAGCCGAAATTTTCGCTGATACGGTCCCCGAGCCCACGGTTGACTCGATTCGAGCCGGCGTGGAGAAGGCTCGCGCAGGAGACTACGACAGCATCATTGCACTGGGCGGCGGCAGTCCGATCGACAGCGCCAAGGCGATTGGCATTCTTGCCAAGCATGGTGGAGAAATGCGCGACTACAAATTTCCGCGCATTGTTACCGAGGTTGGGTTGCCCATTGTCGCGGTGCCCACCACTGCGGGAACCGGCTCGGAAGTGACCCGTTTCACGATCATCACTGACGAGCAGAACGACGAAAAAATGCTTTGTGTGGGCATCGGTTTCATGCCCGTGGCAGCCTTGGTTGACTATAACCTTACCCTCAGCCTGCCGCCGCGCGTCACCGCCGATACGGGTATTGATGCGCTGACCCACGCGATCGAGGCCTACGTTAGCCAGAAAGCCAACCTGTACAGCGACAGTCAGGCCTTGGCGGCCATGCGCTTGATTGGCCCCAATCTGCGTAAAGCCTATCGATCCGGCCAGGATACAGCCGCCCGCGAAGCCCTGATGCTCGGTTCGACGCTCGCCGGTGTGGCATTTTCCGCTGCGTCCGTGGCGCTGGTACACGGCATGAGTCGACCGATCGGCGCCCTTTTCCACGTTCCCCATGGGCTGTCCAACGCCATGCTGCTGCCCAGTGTGACCGCGTTCTCGATCCCGGCGGCGGATGAACGCTACGCTGATTGCGCTCGTGCCATAGGCGTGGCCGACAGGCAGGACAGTACGCAGGCCGCCAACGCCAGGTTGCTCGCTGAATTGCGGTCGATCAACGATGACCTTCAGGTGCCGACGCCCGAACAATTTGGTATCGACCGCGAGCGCTTCTTCAGCTTAATGCCGACCATGGCACGGCAGGCTCTGGCCTCAGGCTCGCCTGGCAATAACCCACGCGTGCCCTCGGTCGAGGAAATGGTCGAGCTCTACCGCGGTCTCTGGTAAGCAAATTCCCACCTCAAAAAAACCGCATCTGATCTATCGAAGTGAAGGTCATTCAGATGCGACAACAACTCTTGGCATCGGGAAGCAGAACCCTATTCCCATCGCCCATTTTTGTGGCCCTTAGAGCCTGTTCCGATCCCAGCAAGGAGTATGAAATGCAGCCCTTCAACGACGACGCAGACGTGGTTCACTTCATCAACGGTCGCCGCGTGCCAGGCACAGGCACTCGAAAGCAGCCGATATTCAACCCCGCGACCGGTTCTCCGGCACGCATGCTGCACCTCGGCGATGCGTCCGACGTAAGTGCCGCCGTAGCGTCGGGGAAACAGGCGTTCCAGGGATGGAGTAATACGCCACCCATCCGTCGCGCGCGCGTCATGCGCCGCTTTCTCGAACTGATGAACCAGCACAAGGACGAACTGGCAGCGATCATGACCGCCGAGCACGGAAAAGTGTTCAGCGATGCGCAAGGCGAAGTGGCACGGGGCATCGATGTGATCGAGTTTGCCTGCGGCATTCCGCAATTGCTGAAGGGTGACCATACGGAACAGGTGTCGACCGACATCGACAACTGGACGACCCGGCAACCACTCGGCGTTGTCGCGGGAATCACGCCTTTCAACTTTCCGTGCATGGTTCCTTGCTGGATGTTTCCGATTGCGATTGCCGCAGGCAATGCGTTCATTCTGAAGCCCAGCGAGCGTGATCCCTCAGCGTCGCTCTACATGGCCCGCCTGCTGCAGGAAGCCGGGTTGCCTGACGGAGTGTTCAACGTCGTGCAGGGGGACAAGGTAGTCGTGGATGCGCTACTCGAGCATCCTGACGTAAAAGCGATCAGTTTCGTCGGTTCGACGCCGATTGCCAACTACATCTACGAGACGGGGGCAAAGCACGGAAAACGGATCCAGGCGCTTGGCGGAGCGAAGAATCACATGGTTGTGATGCCCGACGCTGACATTGATCAAGCCGTCGACGCTTTGGTCGGCGCAGGCTACGGCTCCGCGGGGGAACGGTGCATGGCGATCTCGGTCGCAGTCCTCGTAGGCGACGTTGCGGACAAGCTGATTCCGCGGCTCGCTGATCGAGCACGCTCCGTAGTAGTAAAGAACGGCACGGAGCCCGACGCCGAGATGGGGCCGATCGTCACACGTCAGGCGCTGGAACGCATTGAAAACTACATCGCGATTGGCGTCGAAGAAGGCGCGTCGCTGGTTGTCGATGGACGTGGCCTCAAAGTTCCGGGACACGAGGAAGGCTTTTTTACCGGTGCCACGTTGTTCGACCACGTCACGCCCGAGATGCGAATCTATCAAGAGGAAATCTTCGGACCGGTGCTGTCCTGCGTCCGTGCGAAGGACTTTACAGAGGCCGTCGACCTGGTCAACGCGCACGAATTCGGCAATGGCGTCGCCTGTTACACTCGCGACGGACACATCGCGCGCGAGTTCGGCCGGAGAATTGAGGTTGGAATGGTTGGCATCAACGTACCGATCCCGGTACCGATGGCGTGGCACGGATTTGGCGGCTGGAAGCGTAGCTTGTTCGGTGACACGCACGCGTATGGCGAGGAAGGCGTCCGGTTCTATACGCGTCAGAAGTCAATCATGCAACGCTGGCCGGAGAGTATCGAGCAAGGTGCAGAATTCGCGATGCCGACGGCGAGGTAGTCTTTCCACTGCAAAACCCGCTGCTGCTCCCGTGCTGTCACATCCCGGCACGGGAGAGCACACCACCGGTCCTGAAGTCGCAGGCCTTCAAATCCGAACGGAAGCGCCCAACATCATGCGCTGCGGCAAATGTCGACAACCGTTCGACCCCTCAGCTTTCCATCCATCCTTTGCACGGCTGCCTCCGGCACGTCGTGCAACGCTATTCGGTGCGTGAGTTCGGCGAGCTTTGCTCGATCCAGATCCGCAGCGAGCCGATTCCACGCTGTCTGACGATGAGCGATCGGACACATGACCGAGTCGATGCCCAGCAGTTTGATACCGCGCAGAATGAACGGCGCAACGTTCGCCGGGAACTCCGTGCCTTGCGCGAGACCACACGCCGTCACGACGCCGCCATATTTCGTCTGTGCGCATGCGTTGGCAAGCGTATGCGAGCCGACAGAATCCACAACCGCCGCCCAGCGTTCTTTCTGCAACGGCTTGCCGGCTGCCGACAGCGTGTCCCGATCGACCACATCGGCGGCGCCGATACGCTTCAGAAAATGCGCCTGCTCCGGCTTGCCCGTCGACGCCACGACCGTAAATCCCCAACTGCTCAATAGCGCGATTGCCACGCTGCCCACACCGCCACTCGCGCCGGTCACTAGCACTTCACCGTCGGCCGGCTTGACACCGGCCTGTTCCAGCGCAAGGCAGGATAGCATCGCCGTGTAGCCGGCCGTCCCGATTGCCATGCTTTCGGCCGTTGATAGTCCCCGCGGTACCGCAATCAGCCAGTCGGCCTTCAGGCGGGCTTTCTCTGCGAGGTACCCCCAGTGTGTTTCGCCGAGGCCCCATCCGTTGACGAGGACAATATCGCCCGCTTTCCAGCGAGAATCTGTCGATGTCACCACCTCACCGGCGCCATCGATACCCGCGACCATTGGCCAGGCGCGTACGACCGGACCGCGGTTCGTGACCGCTAGCGCGTCCTTGTAGTTAAGCGTCGAGTGCGCGATACGAATGAGCACTTCGCCGGCTGCGAGGGGATGCTCGTCGAGGGGTTCGGTCATCGAGGCTGGTAACCCCGGCCGAAAAACCGCTGTCATTCTGCTGCAGATAAAGGGCTGAAAAAGCCATGCTTGTCCTCTCTGACGGTGAACGCAGGCGGGCAGGCAAGGCGAAATGGTACATCCGGACACCATAAACCATTCAAGGATGTACCACTACGCCATGCCCGACGGTTTCCACGGGCATAAGGCGACAGGTGCCACGGCAAGCAATGTCACGTCGCTATCTGTCGCGCCGCGCTTCTGGACCTCAGCCACTCCATCGTCACCAGAAGCAGGCTGGAAAATACAATCAGAATTGTCGCAAGGGCAGCAATCGTCGGAGTAATGTTTTCCCGGAGGCCGATGAACATCTGCAACGGCAATGTACCTTGTGTCGGACCCGCGATGAACATCGTGATGACGACATCATCGAGGGACGTGGCGAATGCAAACAGGGCTCCAGAAATAACGCCCGGCGCAATGATGGGCAGGGTGACGGAGAAGAACGTCGTGACGGGCGACGCACCGAGGCTCAGGCTCGCGCGCACGTAATTCTGGTTGAACCCGGCAAGGGTGGCGTTGACAGTGACCACCACGAATGGAGCAGCGATAGCGGTATGACCCAAAATCAGACCAAGGTACGACCCGGCTAACCCCCACTTCGCAAAGAACAGATACATCCCGACGGCAGTGACGATCACCGGCACGATCATCGGCGAGATCAAAATGCCGATCAGCGCGCCCTTGCCTTTGAACGTCGCCTTGTTGAGGCCTAACGCGGCCAACGTCCCGAGGACAGTGGCCAGGATCGTGGCAAGCGGGGTTACGATGAAGCTGTTTTTTCCGGCACGAAGCCAGTCAATGGACGTAAACAGATTGTGGTACCACTTGAACGAGAACTTGTGTATCGGATAGACCAGGAATGTATTGTCCGTGAAAGAAAGCGGGATGATCACCAGTATCGGCAAGACCAGAAACAGCAGGATCATGACATTGGTCGATCGCAAAAAGTAGTGCCACGCGATCTCGGGAGCCGATGTATAAGGTGCAAAACGCGATACGGTCGTTTTCATGGTCCTAACCTACCTTCAGTTCGTTGCCGACGATCTTTCGATAAACACCGAAGAGAATCAACGTCACGAGAAGCAGAACCGCTCCCAGTGCGCACGCCATCCCCCAGTTCAAGGCCACATTCGTGAAATACGCGATGTAGTAGCTCACCATCTGGTCGCCGGCTCCGCCCAGCAATGCGGGAGTGATGTAGTAGCCCAACGCCGTGATGAATACCAGCAGTCCGCCGGCGCCGACTCCCGGCAGCGTTTGCGGAAAGTAGACCTTCCAGAACGCGCCGAACGGGTGACTACCCAGCGAGATCGCTGCCTTCGTATAGCTGGCTGGCACGGATTTCATGACGCTGTACAGCGGCAGGATCATGAACGGCAGGAGGATATGAGTCATCGAGACCAGCACCCCCGTCCGGTTGAACAGCAGTGTCAATGGAGACGATATCAGGTCCAGCGACAGCAACGCCTTGTTGACGAGGCCGGATCCTTGAAGGATGACGATCCAGGCGGAGATCCGCACAAGGATCGAAGTCCAGAAGGGAAGGAGCACCAGAATCATCAGCAGATTTGCCTTACCCGCCGGCAGACTGGAGATCCAGTATGCCAGGGGGTAGCCGAGGAGCAGCGCGGCGAGCGTTACCAGGCCGCTAATCACGAACGTTCGCTTGAATACCTCCTGATATGCCGAGGCGCCTGGATCAACCGGAACGATGTCACCGGCAGAATTGCGACGGTAGTCCATCGTCGCGAGGAGATACTGGCTTGTGTATCGGGATGAATCTTTAGCGATTGCCTGCCAGTAACCGGGATCTTCCCAACGCCTGTCGATTTCGATCAGCTTTTGTCGAACCTCTTGCGCAGGCAGCGCTGAATCATTGTCGCCGAACGGAAGTGCGCTCGAAGTCTTGTAAAACAAAGAACGGAAACCCTCCTTCTGCCCGTTCAGTCGACCGGCAGCGGTACCCGAACTGTTGTTCCCGCCGTTGCGCTCGATATCCAGCATCAGCCCGCGAAAGGCGTCATCCGGAACCGCCGATTTCCGATCCCAGTTTCGCAGCGCCGCCGTCGTGTCTGGCAACGCGTCAACGACTTCCGGACTCTGAATCGACCGCGAAATCATGGATGCAACGGGCATCACGAATACCAGAAAAATGAAAATAGCAAGAGGAGCGACCAGCGCCAGCGCCGCCATTTGCTTACGTAAATTCACGTTCCTAAGCGATCGCTTGAGCTCACGCAAATGCCAATCCTGCTGCTGAGTAGTTACCGCGCTCATGTCTCTCTCCTTCGCGTACCCATGCGTTCGAGCGATGGGTACGCGATTCGCGTTATTTCGCTGCCCACGCGGTGAAACGCTGTTCCAGCGCGTCGCCGTGGTCGGTCCAGAACTCTACGTCGTTGGGGATAGCGTCTTTGCCGTTCTTCGGCGAGTTAGGCAGGTTTGCAAGAGTGGTTGCATCAAGCAACTTTAAAGCGCCCTTGTTGGTTGGTCCGTACGGGATGTGCTGCGCGAACGTAGCTTGAGCCTGAGGTTCGAGCACGTAGGCAAGGTACTTCTCGGCTGCATCCTTATTTTTTGAGCCCTTCGGAATCACGAAGAAGTCCAGCTCATAGACGCTTTGGTCCCACGAGATACCCAGGTTCTTGTTCCCTGCCCGCATTGCGGCGTCGATGCGGCCGTTATACGCGGTGGACATCGAAACGTCACCGGCGACCAGGAACTGCGGCGGCTGTGCGCCAGCCTCCCACCACTGAATGTGTGGCTTGAGTTCGTCCATCTTCTTGAACGCCCGATTGACGCCAGCCTCCGTGCCCAGCACGGTGTACACGTCTTTCGCCGGAACGCCATCTGCCATCAGTGCGAATTCGAGGTTATAACGCGCCTCCTTCTTCATGCCACGCTTGCCAGGAAATTTCTTGACGTCCCAAAAATCCTTCCAGCCCTGTGGCGTGCCCTTCGTCAGCGTCGGGTTGTAGGCCAGCACGGTCGACCACACGAATGTGCCGGCAGCGCAGGGAGTCACCGATCCAGGCAACAGATCACCCTTTTTCGCGATCTTCGACCAGTCGAGCTTCTCGAAGAGTCCGTCCTGACAGCCGCGTCCGATGTCTGCCGACTCGACTTCAACGACATCCCACGTGACATCTTTGGCGTCGACCATCGCTTTGACTTTGGCCATTTCGCCCGTGTACTCAATCGCATTCGTCGGAATACCGCTCGCTTTCGAGAACGGTTCAACCCATGCAGCCTTCTCGGCGTTCCCCACGGCGCCACCGTAATTGACCGTCGTAAGGCCGTCCGCCAATGCGAAAGCGGAACAACACATCATGGCAGCCACGCCGACCGTATTTCTAAAGAACCTCATTTCGTTCTCCTTGGCACAAGGTGATTTCGCTACGCGTGGTCAATTGAAAACTCTCAGATGATCTTCATGAAACGACAACGCGATTCGATTTCCCGGTTGGACATGGGCCGCCCCGTCCTGCCCGAGCGGAACCTTCACGAAACACTCTGTTTCTCCGGGGCAGCGGCAGCGTAGCCGGACGTGATCGCCGAAGTAGATCATCCCAAGCGTTTCGCTGTTGATGACATTGCGCTGCTGTTCGGATTGCCGTCCAATCGAGAGCCGCTCGGGACGGATCACCCCTGTGGCGTGGCTACCGACATTGAGCCCGGCAACATTCAGCGCACGTACGGTCGTACCGTCTGCAATGCGCAACTCGCAATAATTACCATCCCGGCTTACGACGGTGCCTTCCACCCGGTTACTGTCACCAATGAAGTTGGCTACAAACAGATTCGTCGGCGATTCGTAGAGCGAGTCGACCTGGTCGAGCTGTTGAATCACCCCCTGATCAAAGACCGCTACTCGATCTGACATCGTGAGCGCCTCACCTTGATCGTGTGTGACGTACACAAAGGTCAGGCCAAGGGATTCGTGCAATGCCTTGAGTTCTATCTGCATGTGCTCGCGCAACTGTTTGTCCAGCGCGCCAAGCGGTTCGTCCATCAGCACAAGCTTTGGGTTGAACACCAACGCACGCGCAAGCGCCACTCGCTGTTGTTGACCGCCTGATAGCTGACCTGGCATTCGCTTACCCAGCTTTTCCATGTGGACCATCTCGAGCGCCCGCTTGACGCGCGCGGCCCGCTCGTCTGGCGGCATCTTGCGAACCTTGAGGGGATACTCGAGGTTCTGTCCGACGGTCAGGTGTGGGAAGAGTGCATAGTTCTGAAATACCATTCCGATGTCGCGTTTATGCGGCGGAATACGATTGAGCAACTGACCGTCCAGCCAGATTTCTCCATCGGTTGGGTATTCAAACCCGGCGAGCATCATGAGACAGGTGGTCTTTCCCGAGCCGGACGGACCGAGCAAAGTGAGAAACTCCCCCTTCTGGATGTCGAGATTCAGGTCTTTGACGACGAGTGTTTCTCCGTCGTATGTCTTCCGAACATGGCGGAAGCTCACAAATGTGTTGCCCTGGTTTTGCATGATCGTTACCCTCAATGTCTCTCGGTGCGGAAGGCACCTGGCAGCGCAGGCGGTAGCGCTGTGTCTGCAGCTCGGCTGCGGCGACAGGGAGGCGCACAGGGCACCTCCTTCCCCGTGCCTCGCCATGGGCGTCTTCGCGCCATGTGCTGCGTCGCTCGGTTGAGGTTCTCGATAACGATTCCTGCGCCTCGCCGGGTGTTTTCGGTACCCGCGAGCGTGTGGTGTCGTACATGCATCTTCGTCTCCAATCTTATAAATATTCGAACACCCCTTCGCTACAGCCTTTTTTCTTCTCGGGTGCTTGCTGCTATCGGCCGCGTCCACACATCAGCGGAACGGTCGCGATTTGTTCCGGCTTGCCCGCAACGGTGACGTGTTCAGCTGGGCAAGTACTCTTCGCACCAGCTTTCGCCGACCGCCCCTCGCGCAATCAACGTCGCAATCTGGGTATCGCTGTAGCCCATCTTGCGCAAAACCCCTCGGGACGAGGCACCAAACTTTTGTGCTGGCGCCAGTGCGCAGATCGGAGCAACGTGAGGGCGAATCGCAAAAGGATCGAGTTGGGTGACGCGTCGTCCACTCGGATGCTCGGCATACACACTGAAGGAATAGCTGCCGTTATCGATGCCCGGACGATTGTCTGCAGGGCGGCTGTAGCGTTCGCGCAAGTTGTCGATATTGTCCGGAACGGCTGCCGCCACATTGGCCGCTTGCAACCGCGTCTGCCAGATTTCGGCTGAGGCCGTGGCGAGCGCGGAGCTGAGAAACGCTGCGGGATCCGCCGCGCCGCGGATGCCCGTCAGCCCCTCTACGGCGTCTAGCTTGTCCAGTTCCTTTGCGCTGGCGTCCACATACAACCAGTCATCCGCGGCCCGAAAGAAGCGTGACAGGTTGCCAAAGCCCTGGGCGCTACGGCCGGAAGGCTCATCGAACGGGGCCCGCCCTGGGTAGTCGTAGCAGAAGGGAATCTGCACCAGGTTGCCGAGCGATGCCAAGGAGGTCCGGGCACGGCTGATCTGGCCGGTTCTGGCTTTGCGATATAAAGCGGCGGCAACGCCGAGCGCTGCAGCGAACCCGCAATTCACGTCAATGGTTCCGACGTGAGCGTGTTCCTCTGGCGTTGCCATGCCGCCGCCGAAGCGCAGCATGATGCCGGTGCCGGCCTGGATCAAGTCGTCGTAACCGAGATAATCGGTCCGCGGGCCGCGACGCGGTCCCCCAAAGCAATCCAGTTGACAGAAGATCACGCCAGGGTTGACGGCCTGGAGATTGGCTTCGTCAAGACCCAAAGGTGCCAGTTGACGATCCGGTGCATTCATCACGATCACATCAACCGAACGAACCAATTGGTTAAACACCTCGCGTCCGTCAGGGTGGTTCAGGTCGACCAGGACGCTTTGCTTGCCGCGGCCCGAAGACATGCCAAAGACCACTGTGTTCCAGGGATCATAGTTGGGCGTTACGGGGTCGAGCTTGATAACGTCGGCGCCGAACCGGCCGAGGTAGGAGGTCGAATGCGGACCCGCGATGACATTGGTCAGATCGAGGACACGCACACCGTCAAGCCAGCCGCCAACATGCTGTTCGGATGGGGGCGGCAGTGCCGTGGGCGCGCACTCATCCAGGATGGCCAGGGCTTCTTTGAGACTCACCGTGCGGCGTGCGTCGGGTGAGAGCATCAGTTCGGCACTGTCTTCCAGCCAGGCGATCGCGCCAGGCTGTTTCATGTTGCCGTACTGGTGGTCGTCGACATCGACCACCAGACCAGCGGCGTTGGCGTGCTCGTCGTGCAACCACTCCTGAGTCGAGAGGTGGGGTGCCCCGGGAAAACGGCCTTCGCCGAAAATTTTTTCCCACTCGGTCGCTGTCTTGGTCAGGAACACCTCCTTCATGCGTGCCGAAATGCGCCGGGCCCAATGGTCAGGCAACGGGTAGACACCGAGTGAGGCATCCCCCTCCCACTGACAGAGAGGAAGGTATGGGTCGCTCACTGTCGGCAGCCCGGCAGATAGCATTTCCTCGTACAACCCCATCGCCTGAAGGCAACGCCTGGCGTGCGAGCGGTGTGACGGGCATACCGCATAGAACTTGCGACCGTCCGCGCACTCGTACGTGCGGTAAAAGGGATCGAGATATTCTTGCAGTTCTTCGTAGCTGAGGTTCATCGGAAGATTTTCCGACCGCCGCCGCTCAATTTCCTTTTCACGCAAGGTCTTGTAGCGTTCGGGATAACCTTCGATCTTGATCGAGTTGTAAGACAGCCCCTCCATCACCGCCGCGGCCAGAGGTACCTCGATTTGATCACCCACTCCCGTGCGCTCCCGCGCTTGCAGAGCGAGTGCCACCGCGGAGACAGCCAGCATGGTGCCGTAGGACGATGCTAGCGGCAGCGGCGAAAAGCTCGGGTTTATCCCCATCAGTACGCGGTTCTGACCCATATCGGTGAATACCCCGGAGGCCGACGCAATAATCGGCTCGAGGGCGCGCCAGTGACGACGCAACTGGTCGTTGCTGGCGAAGCCAGGGATGGACAGCGTAATGAGCTCGGGCCTTTGACGACGCAGCTCGGCAAAGTCCAGGCCCAACCGGGTCATGACATCCGGCCGGAAGTTCTCGATCACGATATCGGCACGCGCGATGAATGCCATGGCCGCCTCGAGCCCCTGCGCGGACTTCAGGTCAAGCTGCAAGCAATACTTGTTGCGGTTCAGTACGGCATTGGCCGGGCTGTCCCAAAGCGGCCCGGCAGGGGGATCGATGTGAATGACGGTGGCGCCGAGATCCGCCAGGATCATCGCCACGGCCGGGCCGGCGATGTACTGGCCAAAGTCGATGACTTTCACGCCGCTAAAAGGCAGTTGATTATGCTTTCCCATGGCTCACCGACTCATCTCCAGGACCTGCAGATCTTCCGAAACGCAGGTCATCATTGTGGTGGGTCGCCGCCAGCACCAATCAACCGCATTTCGAATGTGAGGCGAGTGGCCTTGGCGACGAACTCGGGATCACTGTCGGATACAACGGGGAGCCGGTAAAGCAATAAAAAAAACGAGGATGGGGTTGTTTTATTTATGGCTCAGGCCGCTGGAGTGAACGCGCAGGAAAATGGCCAGTCGATCACTGGCAGCCCGGCGAAATGGACGTGCGATGTCAACCTGCCTGATCAGTTCCGCGCACGCCCCTCCTGGGCCTTCGCACTCAACCAGGCCACAAACGCCGCGGCATCAGGGTTGACGATGCTGTGCGGAGAATAGACCAGGTAGAAAGCTTCACTGGTCGTAAGCCGGGATTTGAAAGGCGCTATCAGTTGCCCGGTGTCCAGCATCGACTCGACCAGCGACGAGCGCGCCAAGGCCACCCCTTGACCAAGCTCGGCCATTCTCAAAGCAGAGATCAAGGTATCGAACTGCATTCCCTTCGAAGAGTCGACCTGTCCCGCGCCTGCTTTCTTCAACCAGTATCCCCAGCCCTCCTCGTAGCCCAGGACGTGGAGTAGTTCGTGGTGACGGAGATCCTTCGGAGTAGCCAGTGGCGCCTGTTCGGAGGGCAAGAATGGGGCGCAGACCGGCAGCAACGTATCCCAGGTCAGCCGCTCGGCCTTGAGTCCCGTCCATTCTCCATGTCCATAGCGGATTTCCATATCGGCTTCGACGTCGGTCACGCTCGAATCGCCCCCCCATATGTTGCTGGTGATACGCAGATTGACCTCGGGGTGGCGTTCACGAAAGTCGGGTAAGCGCATTGCCAGCCAATGGGTAAAAAACACCAGGCTGACCCGAACGGTAAGGACTCTGCCGTGACCTTGCCCGAAGATCTCTTCAGTTGCGGCCGCCAGTCGCTCTACGGCCTCGTGGACAACCGGCAAATAGGCTAGCCCGGCCTCAGTGAGCTCGAGTCCTCTTGGCAAGCGCTTAAAGAGGACTGCCCCCAACTGCGACTCGAGTCCCTTCACCTGTTGGCTTACCGCCGCCTGGGTCAGGCTCAACTCTGTCGCCGCATGGGTGAAACTGAGATGCCGGGCAGAGGATTCAAATGCGCGCAACCAGTTAAGCGGAGGTAATCGTTTTCTCATTCTGCAGGCCGTTTGACTAAAGCTGTCCGACTTCGTGGATTAGTTGGGTGTTGCGGCAACTCAGGATCCACTAGACCCGCGGACGCTGCGGCGTTCCTAGGCGTCGACGAGTGCGTGCTCACTCCAATTGGGCAATCGAACATATGTTAGCGCGGAATTTCGAACACTCTGAAATGACAAGCCTGTCGTCGAAGTACGATACGGCCAAGGCGATCAACTACTCGCTTAACCCAGTGGAGCGCACTGACACTGTATTGCGAAGACGGTACGCTCGAGTCAGTCCTCAGGCTTCGTAGATTTGAAGCAGGGGTCTGGCTTTCTCCTGGCGTATTCGCAGCCGTTCGGCCGCAGGCTTGCCGCGAATGGATGCCTCGATGTCATAGAGACCGCCAATATATTCGAGCGCCTTTTGCGTCGTGTCGGACGGCGTTCGCACATGGATGTCGTAGAACTTTCTCCTTGCGTGGGCATGGCATGCCGCCTCACGTATCGAGCCATCGCGAAACAGCTCGTCGAAGCCCGCTTAAGCGTCCGCTTG
Organism: Paraburkholderia sp. WC7.3g; assembly: GCF_050436345.1. Taxonomy (NCBI): domain Bacteria; kingdom Pseudomonadati; phylum Pseudomonadota; class Betaproteobacteria; order Burkholderiales; family Burkholderiaceae; genus Paraburkholderia; species Paraburkholderia sp. WC7.3g. The sequence goes on along the minus strand of NZ_JBNDMA010000002.1, from coordinate 2,140,206 downwards.
CAGGATCCCCTGAAGCTGGCGAGATGCGTTTGAGGATGGATGCCCTTTCTACCCGGTGAGTCTCTTGAACAGCCGCAGATCCTGCGGCGCCCCTAACGACGGCAGATGGACTGCAGGGATGATTGAAGACAGCGAGCTGTCGCAGTATGAACCGGGCCGCGTGCCTCGTTCAATCCCGTCTCGGTCACCAAGCCGCGGCACGGCCATACCCCACTGTCTATTTCGGTATCACGATCAATCACATCGCCGCGGGTCCTGCGCCAAACCCTGCCCGGTCAACCCGAGGCACGGCATGCACCCGGCTCCCAGCTCCCCGCCCTTGACCCGCGACCGTAGCCGATAGCGGCCACGCATCAAGGGGCGAGGGACCGTGTTGCCCGCACCCCTCCCTCGCCTTTTTCCTTGACGCCTGCCCGCTATCGGCTCCTCGAGTCGCACGGGCGGGAACCAGGGAGCCAGGCGGCAGCAAAGCCAACCCCGAGTTCCACCGGAACGTGTCCAGCCGCAACGGCAAACCACATTCCATCGCCAGGTTCAGGTCCTCAACCTTGACTTGTGGAGACTGCCATGCAACTCGCTTCCTCTTTCCATTACGGCTCCCCGATGCTGCGCGCTGACTCGCCGCTTTCAGACGATCAGATCCGGCGCGTCGCCCCGTCCATCTTCGCTGATGGCAAGCACGAAAGCCGTTCGGAACGTTATACCTATATTCCGACCATCGACGTCCTGCGCGGTCTTCGGAACGAAGGCTTCCAACCGTTCATGATCTGCCAGACCCGCGTGCGCGATCAGGGCAAGCCCGAATTCACGAAGCACATGCTGCGGCTTCGCCATGCTGATCAGATCACTGGCGAGGAAGCCGATGAGATCGTGCTGCTGAATTCTCATGACGGCACCAGCAGCTACCAGATGCTCGCAGGCACGTTCCGCTTTGTCTGTCAGAACGGCATGGTCGCGGGCGAGAACATCGCCGATATTCGCGTACCGCACAAAGGCAACGTCGTACAGAACGTGATTAACGGCGCGTTCGATGTGCTCGACGGCTTCGACCTGATCCGCGAGCAGAAGGAAGGTATGCGAGCCGTCGAACTGAACCTCGACGAACAGCATGCGTTCGCCCGCTCCGCCCTCGCCCTGCGCTACGACCCGACCGACGCCGAGGCAGCCGCCCCGGTCATCGAAAGTCAGCTACTGGTGCCGCGCCGTTTCGAAGATCGCCACGACGATCTCTGGACGGTCTTTAACCGGGTGCAGGAAAACCTCACCAAAGGCGGCCTGCACGGGCGCTCTCGCAGCGGGCGCGCCATGGCGTCTGCGCGGGCCAGCGCCGGGAAGCCGCGCTCGACCTGCTGTTCGAACAGAAGCATATCGTGGCCGATTATCCGGTGCCGGTGCGAATCGTCAGCGAAGGCGAAGCCCTCGCCATTTCGCTGATCGAGAACAGCGAACGCGAAGCACTCGACCCGTTCGACGTGCTGCGCGCATACCGGATGCTGGCCGAGGAAGGGCATAGCGTCGATTACATCGCGGCGCTTTTCTCCGCCTCGCCGCTCACGGTCAAGCGGCGCATGAAGCTCGCCAACGTATCGCCCAAGCTGCTCGCCAAGCTGCGCGAGGACGCGATCACGCTCGAACAGCTTGCCGCACTCGCCCTCGCAGACGACCACGAAACGCAGGAACACATCTGGTCCGACGCGAACGAGTGGCAGCGCCAGCCGAACTACCTGCGACAGGCGATCACGCGCGCCGAAATCGATGCGAGCCGCAGCCGCCTCGTCCGATTCGTCGGCCTCGCCGCCTATGAAGCAGCGGGCGGCTACATTCGCCGCGATCCGTTCAGCGACGACGAAAACTCGGGCTACATCGCCGACGCCGAACTGGTGCAGAAGCTCGACGCTGCTGCCGCCGAAGTGCGCGCCGAGGGATGGGGCTGGACGGAAACGCTCATCGAACGCGATTTTGTCGAACTGAACCGCCACGGCAGGTTGCGCCCGGTGCAGCGCCCGTACACCGAGGACGAGCAGCGCGAAATGGACGCCCTCACCGCGCAGCAGGACGAACTCGCCGAAAAAATCGAAGCACTGGCGGAGGACGACGAAAGCGCCTATGAGGAAGCCGACCGGCTCAACGACGAAATTGAGCGGGTCAATGCGATGCTCATCGCACTCGAAAACCGAGCGCTCGCATGGGACACGCATCAGATGGCCGAGACGGGCGCATTCGTGTTTGTCGGGCCGCAGGGTGAGTTCGTCATCGAGCGCGGCCTCGTGCGGCGCGAGAACAGCGCGGCACTGGACGCGGCAGGGGCAACCGTCACCGGCATCGCCGCAGCCGAAGGCCCGGACGCGCCGTCCACCAAGGCTCCGAAGATCAAACCCGTCCACAGCGCGAAGCTCTGCCAGCGGCTGACGGCGCACCGTACCGCTGCCGTCCACGCGGAACTGGTCGCCCAGCCCGCCATGGCGCTCGTCGCCCTGCTGCACTACCTGACCCCGAAGGCACTGCCCGAGCACTTCGGGCACACGTCTGCGCCCAGCTATCTCACACTGTCCGGCGAGAACAACCACGACAGTCTGCTGCGCGCGGCCGACGACCTGCCCGCCAGCCCCGCGTGGAACGCCATCGAGACGCAGCGGACGCGCTGGATCGATGAACTGCCTGCCAGACGAGCGGACCTGCTGCCGTGGCTGATCGAACAGGACCCCGTCACGACGCTGCTCGACCTGCTTGCATTCTGCACCGGCACCCTGCTCGACGGCATCGCGGGCGAGGAAAAACCGCATGCGATCAACACGCTTGCGGGTGCGCTGAACCTCGACATGACCCGGTACTGGACGCCGACGCGTGCGACGTATTTCGATCACGTCAGCAAGGCACGCATCGCGGACGTTGTCTCCGCTGCCGTGTCACCGAAAGCCGCCACCGACCTCAACAAGATGAAGAAGACCGACGCGGCAGCCGCCGCCGAGCTTCGGCTCGCAAAGGTGGCATGGCTCCCGGAAATACTCACCGATCGCGAAGCCCCGGCCACGCCGTCACGGGAAAACCGTGACGAGGATGAAGACGGCGCCGATGCGGGCGATACCGGCAACGGCGCGGACGACACACCGGAAGACGAAGACGTCGATGCTGAGCCGGATGCCGGTAACGGCACGGAACACGTCAACGATACGCCCGCCGGCGCAGAAGCCGCCCCTGTCGCCAGTAGCCCGCTGACGTCGTGGCCGTACCCGACTTCGGACAGCATGAACAGCGCGCAATCCGGCCCCCTCGTAGCGTGATTTCACCTTTCGCCCCGGCAACGGGACGAGGCAGGCGGCAAGCCCGAATGCGCCGCCTGCCAGACTTGAACCGGTGGAACACATCATGACCAACCGCATCCGCATGGCCGTGCTCACCATCAATGCCGAAGGCTCGCCCGACCTCTCCCTGACTTTCGTTGAAGCCACCGATCTGCAATACAACGAAGGCAAGCACTACGAGATGGCCCTCGCCCGCGCCGAAGATGAAGGCTACCGGGCACCGATGATCGCCTTCGAACAAAACGACGCGGCTGCAGACGTGCTCCGCCACGCCGCTGAATTCATGGAGGGTGACACCGACGAGGTATAACCCATGCTGGCAGACGGCGAGCCGTCTGCCCGTATCCAATGGACGCCAGCCCACCATCCGGCCAGCCCGCCTGCGCCCGCGGCCAGCAGCATCACAATCAGTCCGCCGACGACCAGCCCATAGCACGCCCGCACGAGCCGCCGTAGGGCGACGCGCTCGAATGACGTGAGCGTCGTATCGATCCGTTTCTGTTGGTCACGTACGGCGACAGCCGTCGCCCCCACGAGCCGGTTACCGGCAACGCGGGCAATGTGATTCGCCGCCCGCTGCGTGAGTGTAGCCAGCGCCTCATCGTTCAGCGCCGCAAGCGCGGCCCGGTAGCGCGCCTCATGTTCATCGATCATCTGCCCGGCCAGTTCAATCGTGGCCTTGCAGCGCGCGAGCGCGTCACGATGCTGCGTCATCAACGCATCCGTCGCTGCCCGCGCCTCCGTCCGCACGACATCCAGACTGCCCGCGCCTGCCTGCCGGATGCGCTCCGGCATGGCCTCGTAGAGTCGCCCGTAGTGCTCGAGCATGACCAGCACAGACCACAGCGCATCGTTGTCGCGGAGGTTGAGCGCACTCGATACCCGACGCATTCGCAGCACACTGGCATCGTCGGGCAATTCGCCCGCGACGTCGAGAAACAGACAGGCGAGCTCGTCCACCGGCCTGCCCTGCCTGCTATCCATCGACCGTTACCTTGGCGAACATGGCATCGCACAACGAACGCCAACGCAATAGCTCGACCCGTTCACCGATATGCATCGTCTCCGCTGCCTTGCGAATCGACATGCGCTGACTGCGAAGCTCGTCCGCGACCCGATCCGCAAGATCAGGAAAATCCAGTGAGTGACCGCGCGATTCGATGGAACGGCGAAGCTGCGACCCCTGATACAGCGTGAACTTGTCCGCCGGACCGAAGGAGCCATTGCGTACGACGTTCATCACCGCGTCCGGGAACGTCTCGTTGAAAGCGCTCAACAATTCAAGGCTGTCGCGTTGCCGGTTGATCACCCACAGGACAACAAGCCGGCGCCGAAGCTCGCCAAGCGCGCCGGCCAGTGTCGCCCCGAACTGCTCAACACCCGTCTGGCTCCGCGCCGCCGTGTTGACAACGATCGCTGCGTCTCGTTGCTCGTCGCAGAAATTGACAAGGCCGATCCAGCCGTCTGCATCGTCCAGGTTATAGGCAATGCAGCGCATATCATCCTGGACTGCTTTCATCACGTCTGGGTTGGAGGTATCCGTTTCCACAAGCGCCGCATGAATATCCCGCCGTAGCAGATAATCGGCCAGCGCGAGCGCAACAAAACTCTTGCCTACGCCGCCCTTGCTGCCACCAACGAGATAGATGGGGTAAGTCGTCATGTCCATTTGAATCCTCTAAAGGTTCTCGGTGTCAGGCCTGATCTCGAATGAGAACGCGTCACGCATCACCATGCTTCCCGGCCTACTGACAATCTCTCCCGCATGCTGCTTTGGATTTTCTCTGACAGCCTCCGCGCGCGGTACATCGTCCTTGCTTACCTTCTTCGTACGAGGCGATGGCGCGGCATTGTCTCGTGCCGATTCCTTTGCAGACTGTCGAGCTGGTTTGTCTTTCTTCGATGGGTATAACGCGTACTTGACAGAGCCAACGCTAAAATCAACGCCCTTCTTCCGTGCATGTTCAACGATTTCTTCCAGCGTATATCCCTTCTTCCTCACCGCACCGATTACCAGACGCATCTCTTTCATCGCATCGGTAATAGAGACGCGCTGCTCGGCCTCTGGCTTGACCGGCAGTGATTCCAGAGCGCGGACAAGCTCATCCCATTGCGCCCGGGTATAGCTTTTCGCAACTGGCATGGCTCGCTCCGTCGTGCTCTCTTTATCCCATCTTGTTCACTCGGGAAGACCTCGTCAACACCTGTTTTTGGCCGGATTTTTGCTATCGGAACATCATGGAATCAGATGGATCGCGTTGGAATAAAAGAAATATTTTGGACACGTCTGGCACGAGCAACGGACCGGGCCGATGTCCGGAAAGACATAGCGAAGGGATTCCGGGCAAACTTCACGACGGCGCAGGCGCAGAACGATCACAGGCAACGGGCTGAATCGTTCTGGCCATCAGGATTCACACAATGGAACTGCGAGCCGATAGAGACACGATAGTCTCGCAGACTATATCCCTTACTCTACGAACTCCCGATAGCCCTGCCTGCATATCTTTGGGAAAGACCGGCGAGATTTTAGGAGATCAACAGCCGCCCGAAGCTGAATCGACGTTGCCGATTCAGCGCGTGCGATCACCGACTCCAGCCGCGGCCCTCGCAGACATCTGACATTCGGGTAGCGGCAGTGGACCGGATCACTACGCCGAAATCCGCCTGCCCAGTATGCAGACTCGTTCAATCGACATCCCGCACCATGAGATACGGTGTGCGGTCGAGCAAAGGAAGAACAGCGAATTCAGGGGGTGCATCCCGCGGACGCATCTGGCCACCTTACGGAAATTCCCGGCCAACCTCGCTGAAAGCGCTTAGCCGGGAGATAAAAACGGACATTGAAACGAGGGATGGCAGGATAGGCTTGCGCCGGTTTTGGGCGCCAGGGGGCCAACGCTCGAATTCCAGAGTTTCATCCGCGCCGCTTCCGGGTCGTCATAGTGCTCGTCGCAGTTGCATGCGTCGCCGACGCACTGAACTGAATGCCCAACACTGAGCCCACACAAAACACGACAATAGGATATAGCCGCTACAAGTCAAAAAATTTTGCTTAATTTCTTTTATGTAAAATCACACAGGCGGCGACCAAGCAACCAACTTCCGGATCCAACGCAGTGCTCGCACGTAAAGTTCCCATGTGAGCCCACCGAATTGCGTCCGAACGATCACAAAGCTCGTTTTTGCAAATTGCGGATGGCTTTAGGTAGATTCGCGTACCAGATGTTGCAAGCGCTTTGTCCTGATCACGCGCAGACGCCGTACCGGCTCCCGCCGGCGCGTCAGTGACGCTACCAAGCGAGACAACTGTTCGAACGCTGGCGGCGACTGGGCGACACTACCGCCGGTTCCAGGATATAAAACGTTCATCGCCAGCGAGAAAGACGGTCGCGCTCTGGCGCTTCATATGCGAGACAGAACTGTGAGCGGAGGCGCCGAGTCCTGAGCGGACGTCCTTAACGTTCTCCTTGCAACTCCCGACGTGTGTCGACCTGCAGCACAACAGCAGAACACTAGCTGTTCAGATCGACCCCGCGCGTTTCCGGTGCAAAAAATGTCGCAACGAACGTGATGCCCGCCAGAACCATGACATACAGCGCTATCGGCCAATAGGCACCGTGTGACCAGCCAATCAATGCAGCGGCAATGAAGGGTGCCACGCCACCCGACGCGACGGCAGCGAACTCCTTGCTCACGGCAACACCTGTATAGCGGAAACGCGCGCTGAACAACTCCGGAAAGTACGCTCCCTGGATACCGTACATCCCGAAAACGCCAACGCCTATCGCCAGAGCCATACTTACGATGATCAACAACGGATCCTTTGTCTCGAACAGCCAGAAGGCGGGAAAGGCCCAGGCACAGGTGAACAGCGCCGCAAGCCGGTACATCAAGCGACGTCCAAACCGATCCGACAACCAGCCCATCAGCGGAATCGTCACAATCGCCAAGCCTGCTGCAACCGTAATCCCGAGCGTTCCAATCGACTTGTCAACAAGCAGTATCTTCGTGAGATAACTGAGGGCGAACACCTGGTACAGATAGGATGAACCATTCTCCCCAACGCGTAGCCCGAATGCGACGAGCAGCGTTCGAGGCGACTCGGAAAGCAAGTCCCTCACCGGACGTTCGCTTACCTGGCCAGATCGGCGGATTTCCTGGAACACGGGACTCTCTTTCACCCGCATCCGGATAATGATGCCGGCGAACACCACCAGAGCACTAAACAGGAAGGGAATCCGCCAGCCGTACAACATGAACTCATCCTTCGGCAAGCGCTGTACGAGTGTGAACATCGCGCCAGCAAGCAATATTCCAAGAATGCAGCCGGCGAATGGCAGGGCTGCGTAGAAGCCGCGCCGGGCTGGCGGCGCAAACTCCGACACGATTAGTGAAGCGCCCGCCTGCTCCGCTCCCGCGCCAAACCCCTGAAGCAGCCGTAGTGCCACAAGCAGCACGGTTGACCATACGCCCGCTGTTGCATACGTCGGCAACAACCCGATAAAAAACGTTGATCCGCCCATCAGCAGAACCGTAGCAACAAGTACGACTTTCCGTCCCAGTTTGTCGCCCAGCCATCCGAAGAATAATCCTCCAAAGGGACGTGCGAAGAAGCCCGCCGCATACGCGCCAAAGATGGCAAGGAGCCCGGCCGCCTTGCTTAGCCCAGGGAAAAACAGGTCAGCAAAAATCAATGCGGATGCCGTACCGTAAATGCTGAAGTCGTACCATTCCATTGCACTACCGGCTGTGCTCGCCGCGATCACACGGCGAAGATCCGCCATACCGCTTGTCTGCGCGGCATGCGGGCCGGCAGCCACCAAGCCCATCGTGTCAGTTTTCATAAGGGCGTCTCCTTTACAGTTTTTCTCTCAACAGTCAAGCCTGCGTTGGCTCACTCGATTGCATGCGGGGCGGGGCGTGGATATGACAGCACGCAATCTATATGCGGAATTCCGAGGTGCCAGCACAAAGCTTCGATGACCAGTTCATGATCCTTAACGTGATCCAGTCCGGACACTGACATGGCGCCGACGACACCCACATTGGCCACGCGAAGAGGTACGCCCCCGCCGAATAGCGTGTAATCCTGCCCGGACAACCCATGCGATGGCAGCGACCACCCCTCGTGCGCGAACATCAGGCCCACCTCAAGAGAACTCCTTCCGAAGTGGAAGACAGTATTCTCCTTGCGGCGAATCCATTGGCCGTTGTCTGCACAGCTTCCTTCCAGCGCGCAATAGAAGAGCGCACTGCGCGGATGAACCACACTCACGGCGACAGGAAGGCTGCGACGGGAGGCGATATTCACAACGATCTCTCCAAGCTTGCGCGCGACTTCCGCGTTGAAAGCAGGCAACATCGTTCGCATCGCCTGTTGATCGAATGTCTCATCTTTCAAACACAAGGCTCTACTCGGCATCTCACCCTCTCACCGCGCAATCCGGTCCGCAGCCATTGCGATCCAGTTCATTGGATGATTCCTGCCCGCACCTGCAAGAAGGCTTTCATTCGCTGCGTGGCGAGTTCGGGCCTGATCAACACGCCAGAGGCGTCCGCTTTCCGGAACACTTCGGCGAAATGCAGCACCGACCGCGCCGACTCCATGCCGCCGGCCATCGAGAAATGGTCCTGATGTCCGTTCAGCCACGCGAGGAAGACAACCCCCGCCTTGTAGTACTGTGTCGGCGAACTGAAGAGCTCACGCGACAGCGCCACCGTGGGTCGCATCGTGTTGTGGTAGGCCGCGATATCGTTTCTGGCCAACTGGCCCAGCGCTTTCGCCGCGACTGGTGCAATCGGATCAAATATGCCCAGTAACGCGTGCGATATGCCCGTGCTGTCACCTGCGATCAGATCGCCGTAGTTGAAATCGTCACCGGTATACATCCGCACGCCGTCCGGCAACTGGGCGCGAAGCTCGCACTCGTATTCGGCGTTCAGCAACGAAATCTTGATGCCTTCGATCTTGCCAGAATGCAGGCGGATGATGTCGAGTACAGTTGCCATTGCGGCGCGAACGTCACCACTGCCCCAGTATCCTGCGAGCGAAGCGTCGAATGCTTCGCCCAGCCAGTGAAGCACGACCTTGTTGCGACTCTCGGCAAGTACAGCGTCATACACCTTCTTGTAGTCATCAGGCGATCGGGCTGCGGCGCACAATGCACGACTCGCCATCATGATGGCCCGGCCACCGGACGCTTCCACGACTTCGAATTGCTCCTTGTACGCCTGGACCACATCCGACAGGCTATGCCGCTGCCGGTCGTCGAGATGATCGGTGCCAGCACCGCAGGCTAGATCCGCTCCTGGGATAGTTCTCGCGTGCGCGATGCTTCGGCGAATGAGTTCGGATGCCGTCTTCCAGCCCAGACCCATGCCTCTTTGCGCGGTGTCCATGGCTTCGGCAACCTTGAAACCGAGGCCGTACAGATAGGTCCGAAACGCGAGCGTCCTGTCCCAATCGATCGCCGGCGCGTCCGACCACGGCTCATAGCCCAGCGCGGGATCAACCACGACATGCGCTGCAGCGTATGCCACGCGATTGAACTCACATTTCGACTCCAGCGTGATGTTCTCCTCCAAGGTCTTCAACGTATACGGATTCAATTCGCCATTACGGGTTGGCAGAAGGATTTTCATGGCTATCTCTCAGAAGGCGGTCGATGTCGGGATCTCGTTCGCACCTCGTTTGGCACGCACAGCGTTTGGCGCCGGGATGCGGCCGAGGATATGATCGGCTGCCTTCTCCGCGACCATGATGGTCGGTGCATTGGTGTTACAAGACGGAATGAGCGGCATCACGGAGGCATCGACAACGCGAAGTCCGTCAATGCCAATCACTCGCAGGTCAGGTGTGACTACGCTATGTTCGTCCTCAGGGCGCCCCATCCTGCACGTACCGACCGGATGGTGGTCGGTCTTGGCATTGGCACACGCATAATCAAACAACTCGTCGTCCGTGTTGACACGCGGACCGGGCAGGACTTCCGTCTGCACAAAACGCTTCAACGCGGGCTGATTCATTAACTCGCGCGCAAGGCGCAGGCCCTTGAGCGCTGCATGGCGGTCTTCCGGCTCCGACCAGTAGTTCGGGTCGATCAGCGGCGCTGTCGCAGGATCGGCACTTGCCAGACGTACGCTGCCGCGCGATTTGGGCCGAAGATATGCGGTATTCAAGGTGACGCCGCCATGGCGAAGTTTCGCCATGCCCGCTTCGATTCCTGAACCCAGGCCGAGATGGAACTGGATGTCGGGCGACCGGGCGTGTGTCGCAGCGATTCCGTCCGCATACCAGAAGCCGCCCGTCTCGAACAGGCTCGAAGCAACCGGGCCCTTCTTCAGGAGCAGGTACTGCAGGCCTGCCCACGCTGCATGCTGGAGTTTGTTGTACTTGTCGTACGTATGATCGCCAGTACATTCAGCGATGACAAACAGGTCGAGATGGTCCTGCAGATTTGAGCCGATGCCCGGCATGTCATGCACGACGGGTACACCCGTTGACCTCAAATGATCAGCCGGGCCGATGCCTGATTGCATTAGCAGCTTAGGGGATCCAATGGCCCCGGAAGACACGATCACTTCGCGCCTCGCTCGCACGACAACTGGCGAGCGGTCGGTTCCACTGACCAGTTCTACGCCGACTGCGCGTCCTCCTTCGACGATCACGCGTAGCGCCTGTGCCTGTAACCTGACCGAGAGGTTAGGCCGTCCGAGGATCGGGTCAAGGAACCCGACGGATGCCGATGCGCGCCGCGCGTTGAACTGCGTCAGCTGATAGTAGCCGAGCCCCTCCTGTTGAGCGCCGTTGAAGTCGGCGTTGAAAGGCATGCCCATCTCCTGACCCGCCTGGAAGAACGCTTCGCAGATCGGCAGAGGACTGATCGGGTTTGACACGCCTAGCGGACCACCGTACGCATGGTATTCATTTGCGAAGCGCTGATTGTTCTCCGATCGTTTGAAATAAGGCAGTACATCGCGGTAACTCCAGCCCGTTGCGCCACTCATGCTCTCCCATTCGTCGTAGTCCGCCGGCACGCCGCGCGTATAGATCTGCGCGTTGATCGACGAGCCGCCACCGATGACCTTCGCTTGTGTGAAGCGCAAGACACGGTCCTTCAGATGCTTTTGGGGCACGGTATGCCAGCCCCATGAACCGATGCCTTTGGTCATCTTCGCGAAACCAGCGGGCATGTGGAAAAGCGGGTTCCGGTCGCCGCCGCCAGCCTCAAGCAGCAAAACCGTCACGGAAGGATCGGCGCTCAGGCGATTCGCCAGTACGCAACCGGCCGACCCTCCGCCCGTAATGATGTAGTCGTAGCTATCGGTCTTCATGCTGCTCACCTTCAAAAGGCAGAAATGGAGAGGCCACCATCAACCTGGAGCACGCTGCCTGTGGCAAACTGCAACGCACCGCCCGCAAGCTGGCCGACCGCCTTCGCGACATCGTCGGCCTCGCCCCAACGGTTCATGGGAACGAGCCCTTCCTTGAAACGCGCTTCATACTTCTGCGCAACCGCTTCGGTCATCGGCGTCCGGATAATCCCCGGCCGCACCTCAAAAACCGGGATGCCTGCATGAGCAAGCCGTAGTGCGAACAGTTTTGTCATCATCGGCAAAGCGGACTTCGAGAGGCAATACTCGGCCCTCTCAGGTGACGCCATCGTGGCTGATACCGACGAGACCGTGATAATCGCGCGCGGGCGATCTGGCTCTGCGCTCAACATATGGCGAGCAACCGCCTGAGTCATGAAGAAGGTTCCGCGCAGATTCACTCCAAGCACGGTGTCGAACGCCTCGGGAGTCACATCCAGCAGATCACCACGCGCGGGCGAGCCGATTCCCGCGTTGTTCACCAGGCAATCCAGATCGCCGCACCACGCCAGCACCCGTTCGAGCACTCGCGTGTGTGACGCTACGTCCTGCAAATTCGCCTGGACAAAGAGAGACCGCCGTCCCTGGTCCTCAATCGCCCTTAGCGTCAGAGCGGTATCTTCGTCATCGACGACGTCGGTAATGGCCACGTCGTAGCCGCGCGACGCGAGTTCCACAGCGATCGCGCGCCCGATTCCGCGGCGGCCGCCCGTGACGAGCGCTGCGAGAGGTTGCATTGCGTCATCAAGCATGTCGGCCTCCGTCAAAAGCGTGGTCTCCGCTAGCCGTGCGGCTGCGCGTCAGCTCCGAACGAAGGTGTTCGCCGACCCGTAGAGCCTGCGCTGCCACTGTCAGTGCTGGATTGACCGCAGCAGACGATGGGAAAAAGCTCGCATCAACGACGTACAGGTTCTGGTGGTCATACGCCTTGCAGAACGGATCGAGCGGCGCGGCGCCAGCGTCATTGCCGAACCGGACCGTCCCACATTGATGGGACGGCGTGTCCTCGCCAAAGCGTCTGCTGACCACCAGCGGATAGCCCGCGTCCTTGAGCAGACGCTTCACTTTTCGAACAAAACGTTCATGCGGTTTTAGGTTGGTGCGATTCCACGTAAGCCGGATGTCACCGGACGACGTTAGCTCTACGCGACTATCTGCGCTCGGCAAGTCTTCCGACATCGCGTAAAGATCGACACTGTGACGGCTGACGTATTCCAGAAGCTTCCTCGGCACGTACGGAAGCGCGCCACGAAGCATCGGTTCGCGGATCTTTCCCAGCATTTGCAGATTGCCCAGCGGCCACCGGTCATGCACGCCGCCAAAGTAGAAGTCGTTGACTGAAAGCGTCTTCGGAAAACGGGTGTCGTTGACCGTCCTCGGGTCGATTGCCAGAATCGCGGTGCAGTTATGGTTCATGTAGTACCGCCCGACCGCTCCGGACGTGTTCGCAAGCCCGTTCGGAAATTTGTCGTTAGCCGAGGCGAGTAACAGAACAGCACTATTGATCGCGCCTGCCGACAGCACAAACGTGTCGCCAGTGACCGTAAGCGAACCGTCCCGCGTCTGAACTTCGAGGCTCGAAATTCTTCGCCCTGTCGGGTCGGTCACAAGTCGTGTCGCGCGTGCGCCCGTCAGCAGCGACACGCCTCCTTGTTTCAGCGCGGGGCGCAACAGGCACATCTCGGCGTCTCCTTTTGCGTCAATGCGACAAGGAAAGGCGTCACATGTGCCGCAGCGCACGCAGGTACCGCCGTCGCCAAAATTGACCGAAGCCGGCATGAAGAACGGATGCAGGCCCTGCTGCCGAAGCTTCTCCCGGAGCTGGCCAATCACGGGTTCGTCAGGTATCGGTCCGTGACGATAATTGGCGGATCTCGGAGGCTCGGTAGGATCCTGACCTGCGGACCCTCTTACGCCGAAGAGCTCCTCGGCCAGGTCATAGTATTTTTCGAGGTCCCGGTACGCGACGGGCCACGCTGGCGACACACCCTCCTCGTGCGCGAGCTCTTCGAAGTCGGCTTCACGCAGCCGGAACATGGCGGCGCCGAAGAACTTCGTATGTCCGCCGACAAAGTAATACTGGCCGGGACGATAGCGCTCGCCAGCGCCGTTGAGCCAAGTGTCGCGCGTGCGATACCGGAGCTGGCCGAATACGGCTTCCGCGTCCCAGTTCTGCAGTTCGCGGGGAAGATTGTCGCCCCGCTCGATCACAATGACACTAGCACCCGTACCGGCCAGCTGCAGGGCAATCGCGCTGCCGCCGACGCCCGAACCAATGATGACGACATCGGCATGCATCACGCTATCCTTTCTTCCGTTTGCGCATCGAAGAGGACCAGCTTCGACAGATCGACCCGCAGGTTGCAGTGCTCGCCCGGGCTATGCGGAATGTCGGCGCCCAATCGGGCCGCGACTTCGACCCCTCCCATTTCAAGCGCCGCCAGCGTGTCCGGTCCCGTGGGCTCCATGACCAGCACCTTCACCGCTACCTCGCGCACCGCATCCGGGACCCGCGAGGATTCCACACCGATCGCTTCTGGCCGAAGGCCGGCGATCACCTTCTTGCCAGCGTATCGCGCGACCGCGGCGGGCTGGTCCGGCAGATCAAGGCTGACCGCTGCACTGCCCTCGCCCATCGTCAGAACGAGTGTGTCGTTCCGGGTTGTGAGCACTGCCGGAATGAGGTTCATCGACGGCGAGCCCATAAACGTCGCGACAAAGGTATTGGCCGGCGTACTGTAGATCTCGGCTGGCGTGCCGAACTGCTGGATCACGCCCCCCTTCATCACCGCAATCCGGGTCGCGAGTGTCATCGCTTCGATCTGATCGTGAGTCACGTACACGATGGTCGCGCCGAGCCGTTGATGCAGCTTCTTGATTTCGGTGCGCATGTCAACGCGCAGTTTTGCGTCAAGGTTGGATAGCGGTTCGTCGAACAGGAAGATTTTCGGGTCCCGCACAAGCGCCCGTCCCATGGCGACACGCTGCCGTTGACCGCCCGAGAGTTGGCCCGGGCGGCGCTTGATCAGGTGCTCGATCTGAAGCAGTCTTGCAGCGTCCGCGACGGCCTTATCCCTCTCCACTTTCGACACTTTGCGCATCTCGAGACCGAAGCTGATGTTCTGGCCGACCGTCATGTTCGGATAAAGCGCGTAGCTCTGAAAGACCATCGCGATATCCCGCTCGCTGGGATGCAGGTCGTTCACACGGTCGTTGTCGATCCGGATCTCCCCACCGGAGATAGTGTCGAGTCCCGCGATCAGCGACAGCAGGGTCGATTTTCCGCAACCGGACGGCCCGACAAGTACAAGGAAATCGCCATCGGTCACATCGATGTTGATGTTCTTCAGGATTTCCGTCGGGCCGTAGGCCTTGCGGACATTTGAAATATGCAGAGAAGCCATTTCCTTACCCCTTTACCGAACCGGCCATCATGCCGCGCACGAAATAGCGGCCGCCGATCACATAGACCAGAAGAGTGGGCAGCGCGGTAATCACGGCGGCTGCCATCTGAACGTTGTACTCACGCACGCCCGTCGACGTATTCACGATGTTGTTCAGTGCGACCGTAATAGGCGCCGTGCTTCCCGTCGTAAATGAAGCACCGAAGAGGAAGTCGTTCCAGATATTGGTGAACTGCCAGATCACCGTTACAGTGATGATGGCGCCGGAACACGGCAACAGGATGCGCAGGAAGATCCTGAAGAAGCGCGCGCCATCGATCATCGCGGCCTTCACCAGTTCATCGGGAAACGCGACGTAGAAGTTACGGAAGTACAAAGTCGTAAAGCACAGACCGTAGACAATGTGCACGAACACGAGACCCGTAATGGACTGGGCCAGCCCGATTTTCCCGAGGAAGGTAGCCATCGGAATGAGCACGATCTGGAAGGGGATGAAGCATCCGAACAGAACGAGCCCAAACAGGATGTTGTCGCCCTTGAATCTCCATTTGGTCAGCACGTAACCGTTGAGCGCGCCAAGGAAGGTAGAAATCGCAACGGCGGAAATGACCATCCGCGTCGAGTTCCAAAAAAACCCCTTCACGCCGGAACAATCGAGGCCAACGCACGCTTCCCCCCAGGCTTTAAGCCACGGCTCCAGTGTCCACGCACGTGGCAACGCGAGAATGTTTCCGCTGTACACCTCCGAAAGAGGTTTGAACGACGTCAGCATCATTACCGCGAGCGGGATCAGATAGACGACCGCAAAAAGCGCCAGCAGTCCATAGATCACAATCCTTGATACGTAGTTATGCTTACCCATCACCATTTGCGGCGAGTCCCAGCCTTTTTTCAACATGACGATCTCCTGACTGGACTAATGCGAGCCGCTGCCGCTGCGCGGACGAAGCTCTGAATAGAGATACGGGACCATGATCGCCGCGACCGTGCACAGCATCATGACCGCACTCGCGGCTCCCATTCCCAACTCGTTTCGCGTGAAGGTGAATGAGTACATGAACGTCGAGGGCAACTCCGTCGAATAGCCGGGACCTGCGCCTGTCAAGGCCACCACCAGTTCATAGCTCTTGACTGCGAGGTGAACGAGGATGACGAACGCGGAAACGAAAGCCGGCCGCAGTTGCGGGATGATGATGCGTCGATAGATAGCCGGCATTCTTGCCCCATCGATCGACGCGGCCTTGACCATATCCTGATCGATACCCCGCAAGCCTGCGAGGAACATCGCCATGACGAAGCCGGACGCCTGCCACACCGCGGCGATGACCACGGTGTAAATGGCCATTCGATCATCGATGATCCAGTCGAACCTGAAACCGGTCCAACCCCAGTCGTGGAAAAGCTTCGTCAGCCCGAGACCGGGATTCAGTATCCATTTCCAGGCTGTGCCCGTTACGATGAAAGAGATCGCCATCGGATAAAGAAAGATCGCGCGCAGACCGCCTTCCGCCCTGATGCGCTGGTCGAGAAGAATGGCGAGGCCCAGCCCGATCCCCATGCACAGGACGACATACAGCGATGCATAGATTCCCAGGTTGGTGACCGCAACGTGCCAGCGCGGATGTGCCCAGACACGTCCATACTGCATCAGGCCGCCCCAGTGCAGATTGGCAAACGCGCGTGAGCGCGTGAACGACAGGACCGTGGTCCAGACGATAAAACCGTAGACGAAGATCAGCGTCGTAATCAACGTGGGCGACAACACGAGCTTTGGCAATACCTGCTCGAACCGGTTTCTCAGGCTTGACCGGCGTTTGTCGTGAAGCTGGGATTCGTCCGTAGTACCTCGTGACGAGGTATGGACGGTCCGGTGTGTAGTGTGCATGGCAACCACCTCGACTTCGGGAGCATCGGGTCTTCGCAGGGGCACGCTGGATCGCCCCCGTGAGTTCTAAGACGGTGTACGGCCTACTTGGCGTTGTTGACAGCGTCGACCAGCTGTTTCACCGCATCGGCAGATGACTCGTTGGTGTTGAAGAAATGCGTGACGACGTCATAGACCGCGTTCTTCGGCCCATCGGGCATTGCGTGTCCGTGCGCGAAGCTGCCCCACCATCGTGCTGCTCTTCAGCGCGGAGCGAAGATCAGCCATCGATTTCTGGCCGCACTCGTCGAACCCATCGGAAGGCACATCGAGACGCGCCGGAATCGCTCCCTTGATCTGATTGAATTTCGCCTGCACGCCCTTGTCCATCACGGTCGACGCGAACGCATTTTCACCAGGCACGCTGGCATCGCTCTTTTTGAACGTCGCAAACTGGTCAGTATTGAAGATGAAGTCGCCCTGGGTGCCGGGATACTGGAAGCACAGGTAGTCGACATTGGCCTTCTTGCCGGCGTTCACGAACTCACCCTTCGCCCAGTCGCCCATGATCTGCATCGCGGCCTTGCCGTTGATGACCATCGATGTTGCCAAGTTCCAGTCACGACCCGGGAAATTCGGATCGACCATACCGCGCAGCGCGCGCAACTGGTCAAATGCCTTTTCCATCGTCTTTGAACCGAGCGCGGCAGGATCGAGATTGACGAGCGCCTGGGTATAGAATTTCGGGCCGCCGGCCGACATGACGGCGCTATCGAAAATCGTCGCTTCCTGCCACGGCTGCCCGCCGTGGGCGAGCGGCGTGTAGCCAGCCTTGCGAATCACGCCGGCATCGGCAACCAGCTGGTCGAACGTCTGCGGCGGAGTCAGATGCAGCTGATCAAAGATCTGCTTGTTCGCCCAGATCCAGTTGGTCCGGTGAACGTCGACCGGCACCGCTACCCAATGACCATCCACCTTCGAGAAACGTTGAATCGGACCGGGCACGAGCTTGTCCCATCCTTCCTTTGCAGCGATCGAATCGAGGTTGGTCAGAAAATCCTGCGACGCGTATTCAGGAATGGTAAAACCGAGCATCTGGATGGCCTCAGGCGGATTGCCGGATGCAACGCGAGCTTTCAGCACCGTGCGCGCTGCTTCGCCGCCGCCCCCTGCAATCGGCGCGTCTTTCCAGGCGTATCCGCGCTGCTTCAAACCGTCTTTTAATACCTCCAGCGCACGGGCTTCGCCGCCCGAGGTCCACCAGTGCATCACTTCGACGGATTTGGTGTCGGCCGCCGATACCGCGCTACTGCCACTGACGACGATGGCTGCCACGAGTGCAAAAAGTGTCTTCCTCAACATGTCTCACTCCAGATGGGTTGCTCTCTCTGATGGAGAGGGTTTTCAGTCTTTTTCCCGGCGGACTCTTCCGCCCGAGGCTTATTTCCTGCCTGCTATTTCTTTGCCGGCAGCCAGAGGTTCTTGCGTTCTCCGATATGCAGTTGAATCGTCTTCGTCTCCGTATAGTCCTCGACCGCCTGCTTGCCGAGTTCGCGGCCGACGCCGCTCGCCTTGAATCCGCCAAACGGAAGTTCCGGATAGCCGTCGAGGAAGGTGTTCACCCAGATCGTCCCTGCGTCGACACCGCGTGCGACCTTCAGGCAGGTATCGATATCGCTGCTCCACACCGCGGCTGACAAGCCGTACGCCGTGTCGTTTGCGATTTCGATGGCATGATCCAGATCGCGGAAAGCAATGACGCTCAAGACAGGGCCGAAAATTTCCTCTCTTGCGACACCCATGTCTGCGGTGACATCGGTCAGGACGGTCGGCTGCAGATAAAGGCCGTTAGCGCTTGCGTAACGCCCGCCGCCAAGACGCACCTTCGCACCTGCCGAGACACCGGTCTCGATATGGCCAAGGATGTCGTTCATTTGCTGTTCGCTGACGATCGCGCCGACCTTCGCATCGGGATGAAGCGGGTCGCCGACAGGCACTTCGCGGGCACGCTCGATAACAGCAGCGGCAAACCGCTCCACGATGGACTCATGCACGAGAACCCGGCTACCGCTGTTGCAGCATTCGCCAGCGTTGAAGTACACGCCGAACACGACCGCGTCGACCATTGCATCCCAGTCGCAGTCCGGGAAAACGATCTGAGGATTCTTGCCGCCCAGTTCCAGGGCGACTTTCTTGAGTTTCTTCGAGGCCACCCCGGCGAGCATCGACCCCACATGGGTCGAACCCGTGAACGAGAGCATGTCGACCCGCGGACTCTCGGCGAGAGGCTGACCGACGCGCGAGCCCTTGCCCGTTACGACATTCGCGACCCCGGCTGGCACGCCTGCCTTTTCAAGGATCTCCATCAACATGACGGTCGTGCCGGACGTCAGTTCGCTAGGCTTGATCACGCATGTGCAGCCTGCCGCCATGGCGAATGGCAGTTTCTGGCACAGAATCCACAGCGGAAAATTCCATGGCGTGATGATGCCGACCACCCCGATCGGCTGACGCAACACCAGTCCAAGCATGTCCTCGCCCAAGGTGTTGTAGGCGTCACCGCTGGTGGTGCGGGCGAGGCTCGCGGCGTACTGCCACAGATCGGCGCAACCGGCGACCTCCGCGCGCGCCTGGGTGAGTGGCTTGCCGTTCTCCAGCGATTCGATCAGCGCAAGACGCTCAATCTGGGCCTGGATGCCATCCGCGATCGCCAGCAGCACGCGGGCACGCTCCGCTCCCTTCATCTTCGGCCAGGGGCCGTGGTGAAATGCACGATGGGCCGCATCGATTGCCGCGTCGACGTCCTCGGGCGTCGCCACGGCATAGGTGCTGACCACCTCGCCGTGAGCCGGACTGAGCCGCTCGACACGTTCGCCGCCACCCGCCTCGCGCCACTGCCCGTCGATGTAGAGGCGACCGTGATACACCTCGAAGTCAGTCTTATGAGACGCCACAAGCAAGGGCGCCAGTTCCGGATTCATGTTTGCAGTCGTCATGTCAGTTACCCTCAAAGTTCGCCGGCCGCTTTTCGCGAAAGCTCAGCATTCCCTCACGCGCATCCGCGGTGGTTGCCGCCAATGCACCCGCCATCGCCTCGAGAGTGGCCGCAGCACCCTCGCCATTTGCCGCGTTCACCAGTTGCTTGGTCAGTTGCACCGACACGGGCGCAAGACGTGCGATCTGTTCGGCCATCTCCAGCGCGGCGTTCAATGCACCGCCCGCTGACGCAAGCTCGTCGATCAGGCCAATCTCGTGAGCGCGCGCGGCGTCGATACGTCTGCCGGTGAGCGCGAGCATCTTCACCTTGCTCGCCCCAATGACCGAGACGAGCCGTTGTGTGCCCGACCAACCCGGACATGTCGCTATACCCGCCTCCGGGAGCGCGAAGGTCGCGGCAGGGTCCGCAATCCGGATATCCGCCACCGCGGCAAGCTCCAGCCCGCCTCCGAGTGCGTGTCCATTGATTGCGGCGATGACCGGTACGCGAAGCGCAGCCCAACGATCAAAGATCCTGTGTCCGCGCGGTACCCACTGACGCCACATATCAAGTGGCGTCAGCGCGGACCATTCATTGATGTCCGCACCCACGCAGAAAGCCTTCGTTCCCGAACCCGTCAGGACCACGGCGCGCACATCGGTCCACGTACCAAGCTCAGCGGCGACCGCCTCCAGACGCATCAGCATCGGTGGGGTCAAGGCATTGAGCTTCTCGGGGCGGTTCAACGTGACAACAGCGACTGCGCCGCTGCGCTCAAACTGGATTCCATCGATATCAGCCACGACGTGCCTCCCTGAGTTGCAGGCCGTACGGCGATTCGCTGAAAATCGCGGCATTCATGGTCTTCAGATCTGGTGAAACGATCAGAGGAAAGTCCGCTTGCTCAAGCACGTCCCTGTTCAGGTCGATGCCGGGCGCCACCTCGATCACTTCAAGACCTTGCTTCGTAAGCTGCAACACACAGCGTTCAGTCACATACAGCACCTGCTGACCACGCTGCTGCGCCATGCGGCCGCTGAACGTGACGTGGTCGACGTCGCCGATGAACTTCTTCGATTTGCCTTCCTGAAGGATCGTCAGCCGTCCGTGACCGACCTCCAGCTTCGCGCCGGCCGTGAAAAATCCCGAGAAGACGAGCTTCTTCGCGTGCGTCGTAATGTCGATGAAGCCGCCACATCCGGCAGTCAGGTACGGCTTGCTGGGCAGCTTCGATACGTTCACGTGGCCGTTGCGGTCGATCTGCAGGAACGACAGCAGCGAAACATCGAAGCCGCCTCCCTGGAAGTAGATGAACTGCGAAGGCGACGGCATGATCGCGTCGGCGTTTGCCGAGCAACCGAACGCGAAGCCGAGCAGCGGCATACCGCCCACCGCACCCTGCTCGATGGCCCACGTCACACGGCCGTTGAGTCCTTCTTCAAGGAGAATGCGCGGAACGTTGGCCGAAATGCCGAAGCCGAGATTCACCGCGTCTCCGTCCGCGATTTCCATCGCCGCGCGACGGGCAATCACCTTTTCCGCGTTCCAGTCGGCAAATGCAAATTCGCTGTCCGGAACCTTGATTTCGCCGCTGATCTCCGGGTCGTATTCGATCTGCGTCGTCTGTTTCTGCTCGGGGTCCACGACCACGTAGTCAACGAGGTTGCACGGAATATGCACCTGCTGCGTACCGAGCGACCCTGCCTTCACGACTCGCTTGACCTGTGCGATGACAATGCCGCCGTTGTTACGCACTGCAAGCGCCTGGTCGCGGCCGCCGAGCAGCGCGCCTTCGTGTTCGTAAGACAGGTTGCCCCGCTCATCCGCTGTGGTGGCACGCACGATAGCGACGCGCGGCACGATATTCGGAAAGAAGAGCCACTCCTCGCCCGCGAACGTGACCTTGTCCACGATCGGCTCGGATTCCGAGAGACTGTTCATTGCGCCGCCCTGCCGGTCCGGATCGACGAAAGTGTCGAGCCCCACCTTGGTGAGGACACCAGGGCGCTTCGCAGCCGCGTCCCGATGCATGTCAAACATCACCCCGCTCGGGAGGTTGTATGCGCGGATTTCGTTGTCGACGACCATCCGCCAGATGTCGGGCATCGGTAGACTCGATGGGCCGCTGGGAAACGAACCGGCGATGATCGACTTGATAAGCCCGTGCTTCGCCAGATGATCAACGCCTTTGACGCCATACATGTCGCCAGCTGCTATCGGATGCAGCAGCGAAAGTGCTCGAGGATGGCCTTCGGTTTCAAAGCGCGTCCCGATCGCCGCCAGCATGGCGTCGGGGCAGCCAAGGCCACTCGACGAACTGACGGTCACAACGTCACCATCGTTGATCAGGCCTGCGGCAGTCGCCATCGAAATAACTTTGCTGGAACCCACAATAGATCTCCTCAAACTGACTCAGCGCGCGAACTGCTGCGGGACGGCGACGTGTGCACCGGTTGAAGCCGACTCTTCAAGCGCAAGCGCGGTAACCAGTGACTGATATCCGTCCCGGCCGGTCGCAGCGGGATCCTCACCGAGGAGAACAGCGCGATGGAACTGGGCGACTGCGGTGACATAAAGGTCCTGGTGGACGACCTCGATGATTTCGAAACCTGCTGCTGAGCGCAGCTCGATTTCCCCGACGGCGCGCTGGGTCATCACGTCGCGTGCGATGAGCGAGCCTTCGGTCCCGTGGACCTCGAGGCCGGTCGGCGCGTACGGCACGGTGAACGCGTCGTGAATCTGGGCAAGCACGCCGTTACTGAACCGGATGATTCCCATCACGCCGTCGGCGAGGCCGCGTGTACCCATGCTTCCGGACGAGGTCATCGCGCTCACTTCGACGGGTTCTGCATCCAGAATGAAGCGAAGGGTGTCGGCGTCGTGCACGGAGATGTCGAGTACGACGCCGCCGCCCGCATCAGGGCGCTCGATTCGCCAGCCGCGGAGGTGCGGAGGCAGGGAGACCGCGTGGAAGACACGCACGTAAAGCGGCGCGCCAACTGCACCGGAAAGGATGAGTTCACGCAGACGGCGGTGTGTCGCTGCGCACCGCAGGTGATGGTTCGTGCCAAGGACAACCTGGTGGGCGGCGCACGCCTCGATCATCTGGCTCGCATCAGCCTCTGAGAGCGCAAGCGGCTTTTCGCAGAGCACGTGTTTGCCGGCAGCGGCAGCCGCCAGTACCTGAGGCAGGTGTTTTTCGTTCGTGCTGCTGATGTAGACCGCGTCGATGTCGCGATCGGCGAGGATCTCATCGAGGTTCGTGCCGGACTTTGAAATCCGATGCTTGTCGGCGAACTCGCGGGCGCGCCCGGCGCTGCCGCTGACGACCGCTTCGATCGTGCCGTCCGGCTGCGACCGGATCGCGTTGACCATCCACTCGTCGGCTATCGTGCTGGCGCCGATTAGCGCCCAGCGAATCTTGGAAGTCATTGTCTCTCTCCATTGGAACGTTCCAACCAGCGTTTATTGGATCGTTCCAACAAACTGTAGTAGACTCATTTCACCGTGTCAAATACTTTTTGGAACGTTCCAATTGTGCAAAGCAACATGAAAACAGTTCCCACGATTCAGGACATTGCAGCGGCTGCGGGCGTATCCAAGTCGACGGTCTCGCTGGTCCTCCAGCAGAGCCCAAAAATCAAGGCGGAGACGGCCGAAAAAGTTCGGGCGGCAGCACAGCTCCTCGGCTACGTCTATAACCGCGGCGCAGCAAATCTGCGCGGAACCCGAAGTACCATCGTCGGGATGGTCATTAATGATCTGACTAACCCCTTCTTTGTCGAGTTGCTCGTCGCCATCGAGCGGGTACTCGCGCAGTCCGGATACACGACGCTAATGGCGCACACTGCCGAAAACGTCGCGACCCAAACCCGTGTTCTGCAATCGATGCGTGAGCAGAATGTGGCCGGCCTGATCATGTCTCCTGCGCTGGGAACACCTGAGCAACTGCCGGACGAGATCAAGTCCTGGGGAATTCCACTTGTCCTTGTCATGCGACCGATGGGCACGGATGTCGACACGGTCGGAGTCGACAACAGCTTTGGATTCGCTCTCGCGACGGAACATCTGATTGCTCAGGGCCACACACGTATCGCATTCGCCGGCAATCGAACGGGGTATGCGGTTGCGAACCAGCGCAGGCAGGGCTACCTCACGGCGATGGCCAGTCATGCCCTGACTGTCGCCGACGAGTGGATCATCGATGTTGAACTGACTCCGGAGGGCGGTCGCAAGGCAGTCCGCTCCATCTTCGAGATGCGGCCTCGTCCGACAGCGGCGGTTTGCTATAACGATCAGGTTGCGTTTGGCGTGTTGCATGAGCTGGACCGAATGGGCAAACGTGCGGGCAAGGCGCTCGCGGTCGTTGGCTGTGACAATGTGGTGGCGGCAGAACATACCAATCCGCCGCTCACTACTCTTTCCGCCGGAGCGGACAAACTCGGCACGATCGCGAGTGAGACGCTGCTGGCCAGGCTCGATCCAGCGGCGGACGGAAAAGAACCACCCGTGCAGTACTTCGCCATTCCGCAGCTAGTCGTCAGGGAATCAAGCGTGGGCTCCGCGGGGCGCCACCCGCCTCTGTCGATCGATCCCACCCGCACAGAACGTCGCGTTGCAGGCCAGCGGCAATAGACTTCTGTCCCCTTGATGCATTGCGCGTCAGCCAGAGGGGCTGGCCGGATCGTGGCGGGCCGTCGGCTAACCCCGAACCGACCAGGCTACCCGCCCACGAATCGGTGGATTGCCTTTCAGCCCCCAGCGACGGCGTTTCACAGCGTAAAGCCCATCTGGTCCTTGCCGAGTTCAGTCAGGTCTGCCTCCGCCGCACGTCCGACAAAGTCGACTTCGAAATTGTCCGCAGGAAAGTCCGGCGGGCTATCTCCGTTGAGAAAGGTCGGCAGTTGACGTTTAAGGTAGGCGTCGTTCTTTGCACACGCTGGCGCAGCCGATATGTACATGACGTTGCTGTAGCCCTTGCCACGATGGGCATCTTCGACCGCGTGAATCACGTCGCTATGCCAGAAGACGGTGTCCCCTGCCTGCATCAGTGGAATGGAGGACAACGCTTGTTGAAGCGGACCATGCCACTCCCGCTTGATCGAAAGTGCGCGGCCAGGTAATGCGCCGCACAGGTCGTCGTCTGGCACGTCATCCTGGAGCGCGCGCAACAATACATACACCATGGCGTTGGCAATTGGCACAAGCTGAAGCGTGCCGTCTCCCGGACCTTGCGCAGTGAGCGCTGTCCAGCCCTGGAAAGTACGGAACATCGAACAGACAGTCGGTGACGGAATCTCTCTCGCCTCGGGGCGATACGCGGCATCGAACGCGTCGTAGCGGCGCCAGTCGCCACTAAACACGTGTCGATAAACACGCCGGAAATTGTCGTCAAGCCAACGTTCGACTGACCCACCGTCGCAATGAGCAGACAGCCCGAGCGACTCCGAGCCGGGGGGGCGACGCCGCAGCCGGTCCGCGTATACCGGAACGCGGTCCGGATCGAAATGAACCCGCCCTTCGCTGTCGTGTTTCCAGAGGCGGTTCAGAAAGACGCGCGTCTGAGTGAGTTCGGGCGCCTGGCGCGCTTCGACCTGAGGCTTCGACCAGTAAATGCCATAGATCTGGGGCTTGCTCGAAGCGAGGTTGCCGAAGTACTTGTCTTCTGCACGATGCGCGAGTTTTTCGTCGAGGTCATTGGACTCGACATACTCAGCGACCTGCGCGTCCCAGCCTTCAGCGCGCTCGCGGCTGAACACCCCCCGGACGACGCAGGCCCCTCGATCCTTGATCGATGCGATCTGCGCGGCGCTCACCCGGTCAGCCGCGATATCCGCATACTGGATTTCAGGAATGACAGAGTCACCGCGGGCACGCTGCTCCACGATGGTAGCGACCTTGCGCTGAATTTCAGCTTCGACCTCCTGGAATACTTCCTTATAGTTCGGAAGGCCGGCGCGCAACAGCTTTTTAACCGCCCGAATAGCGGTCGGCAAATCGTCGATGTGAAGGGATTCCATGGTGGCGTCTCCTAGTGTTCTTTGATGACTGAAGCTTAGCCTGGGCCAGGATGGACGGGTGATACAATAAGGTCAACTTCTTTGCGATTCCAGCCATGAAGGCTCTATACGAACATGTCGAGATGAGCGCCGGATGCTCCGTGCGGGTTTATCACCGGAAGCTTCCGCGTATTCCGTTCGAATGGCACCATCACCCGGAATATGAACTCACCTTGACGATGAATAGCCGTGGCAAGCGCTACATCGGTGACTCGATCGCCGGGTACGAGGGCGATGACCTGGTGCTCGTCCCGCCGGACTTGCCTCATACCTGGTCGTCGAACCGTTCGATCGACGACAGCGCCCCGCAGGTCGCTATCGTCATCTGGTTCGAAGGCGACTGGGCGCGACGACTGGCAGATTGCTGCCCCGAGTACGAAGCACTTCATCGGCTTCTGCGACGCGCTGCCTGCGGCCTTGCGTTCAGAGCGGAAGCCGGGGCAACGGTGCGTAGCCGACTCGAGGGTCTTTTGTCAGTGTCTCCCAGAGAGAGACTCAGCGTTGCGCTGGACATCCTGTGCACATTGGCCGATGAGGAAGCACGGCCACTCGCGTCCCCCAACGCATTCGATCGGAGCAACGTCGGGCGGCCGTCCGGCCACGAGCCGGAGCGGATAAATCGGGCGTTAGCAGTTATCGAGGCACGGTTTGCCGAACGGCTGACACTTGCGGAATTAGCCGCCGCCGCGACCCTTTCAGAGCGCACACTCAATCGATATTTTGTTCAACATATCGGCGAAAGTGTCGGGAAGTATGTGAGCCGTGTGCGAATCGGTCACGCATGTCGAATGCTCGCAGACACCTCATGGCCCGTGTCGGTTATCGCGGCGCATTCGGGATTTCCCAACGTTGCCAATTTCAACCGTCAATTTCGCGCACTAAAAAAGACGACTCCCGCAGCCTATCGGAAAGAGTTTGCGGGTCGGCCACGACATCAACTGAATGCCCCGTTGACACTGGAGGCGAGGTCGCCATCCCTGGACCGCTGATGAATGGCCTTCAGCTTGTGACTAAGCGGAGCGCTTGGCTCGCGATATCGTGTGCGATGAAGCGACGGCTCCGATTCCCCTACTTTCGATGACCGCACGCGTGCGCTGGGAGGTTCGCGCGGCTGCCTCCCGGATCGATTCTACGAGCCGTTCCAGATTCGCAAATTCGAGGCGCTGCGTCGGTACGATCACCGCAAGCGATCCGACTGCTTCGCCCGAATCGTCCGTGAACAGCGGCGACGCCAGTGCAGAAACGCCGTTTTCCAGTTCGTCCCTCGACAGGTAAAAGCCCGCGCGTCGGATTTTGAGCAGCGACGCGCGGAACTCGTCGAGTGTCGCCCCCAAGCCGCTTTGCGCGATCTCTTCGGCATACTGATCGAACAGAACCGCCAGCTTGGCCTTCGGAAACGTGGACAGGATCGCTTTTGGAGCGGCGCCGAGAAACAGGGGCCGCGGACGGCCCCGGCCGTATCGGAGGTCAAGCGGCGCGTCGTGTGTCTCGCGATGCGTATCAACGAGCTCGCTTCCGTACCAGCGTGACATCACCACATCGAAGCCCGAGTGTTCGCTCAACTCGCGCATGATCGGCTGGCCGATCGCAAGCAGCGGATCCGACACGCGCAGATGGTAATCAAGCTTGATGATGCGAGGGCCGAGACCATAGTCCCCGCCTGCAAAGCGGATGAGCAAGCCGGCGTCCACGAGCTCGCGCACATAGCGGTAAGCCGTTGGAATCGAGCAGTCGAGTTCGGTGGCAACGTCTTCGACGGACAGGAACGGCTTCGCCTCCGAAAACAGCTCGAGTATGGATAACAGTCTCGTGATGCTCGACATCTCTGTGCTGGGCTCCTCGTGTGTGAACGGATTATATCCGCGCTTATGCAAGCCCCATCCGCTCGGCCATTTCTGCCTGCCAGACGCTGCGCGGCCTGAACCCCGATAGCGCGCGCGCATGGTGTTCAACGGCCGCGATCAGATCAGCATCGGGCAAGTTGAAGTCGACAGGCACCCGCATTGGCTGATCGACATACCACGGCGTGTCGATGAAGAGCTCGAGGCGGTTGCCTTCGGGATCGCGCGCATAGATCGAGATCGCATTGCCGTGAGTGACGGGGTTGATTTCCTCCAGGCCTTCCGCGACGAACCGCTGGTAAAACTGCCTCAGCGTGGCAAGGCTGTCCGCTTCGAACGAAATCTGGTTGATCGGATTGAACGTCAAGTGTTCGGGGCGGCCGCTCGCGAGCACGATCTGGTGATGCACCGCGGGATCGCGGCTCAAGAACACGAGTCGCACAGTGCCGTGCGGCGTCTGCAGCGTCCCCCGATCCGTCACGGTGAACTCCAGCACCCGGGAATAAAAGTCCTCCACCCGTGCCATGTCGCTCACATAAAAACCCATGTGACTCAGCGACAGGCCCGCTCGCGCTTGCTTCATACCGTTCATGCTTGTCTCCACGTAGTGATAAACCCTAACAAAAAAGACGTTGTGTCCTTTGTTAAATTTAGTTTATTCTCAAAATAAGATAAATGCACAACTTTTTGAAGGATCGAAGCGCTGATCGCATCGACTTTTTATCCACCGGAGCATCAATGAAACTCGCCAGCTTTTCTACCCATCAAGGCCCCTCGTTCGGCATCGTTCGCGACGCAACCGTATTCGACCTCGGCAAGCGTCTTGGCGGCCGCTATGCGGATCTGAAAGCGCTGATTGCCGCCGATGCATTCGGCGAGGCCGCCCAAGCGGCCGAAGGTACCCAGGGCGACTACCCGCTGTCGGAAGTCACGCTGTTGCCGGTCATTACGAACCCCGGGCAGATCTTCTGTATCGGGCTGAACTATGCCGAGCACGTCAAGGAAACCAATCGCGAGACCACCGAGCAGCCGGTCATCTTCATGCGCGTGCCGGCTTCGCAGGTTGGCCATGGCCAGCCGATGCTGCGTCCGCCGGAGTCGCAGCAGTTCGACTACGAGGGCGAAATTGCCGTCGTCATCGGTCGCGGCGGACGGCGCATTGCCGAAGCCGACGCGTGGAATCACATCGCTGGCTACGCCTGTTACAACGACGGCTCCGTGCGGGACTGGCAGCGCCATACGAGCCAGTGGGGGCCGGGTAAAAACTTTTATCGCACCGGCGCGTTCGGGCCGTGGATGGTGACGAGCGACGAGATCGAACCCAACGCGGTGATGACGCTCGTCACCCGCCTGAACGGCCAGGAAGTACAACGCGCGACGACGCAGATGCTGATCCACGGCATCGCCAAACAGATCGCCTACCTGTCGACCTTCACCCCGCTCGCTCCAGGAGATGTGATCGTGACCGGCACGCCCGGCGGCGTCGGCGCGAAGCGCAACCCGCCGCTCTTCATGAAGCCGGGCGACGTGACGGAAGTGGAGGTAGATCGAATCGGTGTGCTGTCCAACCCGGTCGCCGACGAGTAACACCCAGCGCCGGACTCACGCTGTGCGTGCGCCCGGCGTCTTCCAGACGGACTCAGACATGTCAGATAAAACCATTTCGACGCACGCGTGTGATTACGACGTGGCAGTCATCGGCCTCGGGCCCACCGGAGCGACGCTGGCCAACCTGCTCGCAATCGAAGGCTTGCGGGTGCTGGTGCTGGAGCGAGACAAGGACATTTTCGCGCTACCCCGCGCAGTGCACTTCGATGGCGAATGCATGCGCGTGTTCCAGACCGTCGGCATCGCGGACTCACTGCTTCCCAAGCTGTTTGTCGGTCCCGGCATGAAATTCGTGAACGCCGAGGGCACGTTGCTGATCGACTGGCAGCGCCCCACTTGCATCGGGCCGCATGGCTGGTGCGCGAGTTACAAGTTTCATCAGCCCGATCTCGAGAACGCGTTACGTGAACGCCTGGCCGGCCAGCCGAATGTCGATGTGCGCCTGCGTCACGAAGTGTTCGCGCTAGACGAGACGAGCAATGGTGTGCGGCTCCGCTTCGAAGACACGAGTTGCGGCAGGCTCGGCCATGCCACGGCCCGTTACGTCGTCGGCTGCGACGGCGCGCGCTCGATTGCGCGGCGCTTCATGGGCACTGAACTCACCGATCTGAAATCGCATGAACGTTGGGTGGTCGTCGACGTATTGCTTGACGCCCCTCGGCCCGACCTCGGCGATTACTCGATTCAATACTGCGACCCGGCGCGCCCGACCACCTACACGCGCGGCCCCGGCAATCGCCGCCGCTGGGAGATCATGGTGATGCCCGGCGATGATGCGGCACAACTCGGTTCTCATGAGTGGCTGTGGGGCAAGCTCGCTCGCTGGATTTCGCCGGCCGACGCACGCCTCGAACGTTCCGCCATCTACACCTTTCACTCGGTGGTGGCCAACGGCTGGCGCCGTGGACGACTTCTGCTTGCCGGAGATGCAGCGCATCAGACGCCGCCCTTCATGGGCCAGGGAATGGCGGCCGGTATCCGCGACGCTTCGAATCTCGCATGGAAGCTGGGTGCCGTCATCCGCGCAGAGGCGCCTGATACCCTGCTCGATACCTACGAATCCGAGCGCTCGCCGCACGTGCGCGAATTTATCGAAACAGCGGTACAGCTCGGGTCCGTGATTCGGACGACCCGTCCGGAACTTGCCAGCAGCCGCGACAGCGAAATGAGCGCAGCGATTCGCAATTTCGTCACCCCGCAACCGAAGCTCGGCCCGGGAGCCTGTCTCGATGAACCATCAGGCGTTGTTGGACAAATCGCACCCCAACCCCGTCTGGCGGACGGACGCCTGCTGGACGACGTGGTCGGCTATCGCTTTGCACTCGTCGTGCTACCGGAGTTGCTCGCTGAATGTAGCGACATTTCTAGTCGCGCCGCGCAGGCTGACGTCGAGATCGTCGCCAGCGAAGGGGCTGCCGTCCGTGAGTGGTTAGCTTCAACCGGCGCTTCAGCTGTGCTTATACGTCCCGACCGGTATGTGTATGGCGTCGCTCAGGAGGCGGAATCCTTGTGCTGTCTGCTTGAACACGCATTACCTGGCCTGCAGACAGAGAGCGCATGACCTGGTAAGCCCGCAAAACGCGTTGAAGCGCGAGAGACATCGTTACCAACGCACACCCATCATTGGACAAAGAAGCCAACAATCACTGGAGGAGTCATGGAGACAACCCGTAATCCGGTCGGCGGCGCCGACCACCCGCAGCCCCCCGGCCTGACATGGTCGCAGTGGAAGATGATTCTCATCGCGAGCCTTGGCGGCTCGCTGGAGTTTTACGATTTCATCGTCTACGGCTTCTTTGCGCATAACATCGCGGCCCAGTTTTTCCCGAATGCGTCGTCGCTGATCAGCATGCTCGCGACTTTCTCCGTGCTTGCGATCGGGTACGTGATCCGGCCGCTCGGCGGGATTGTGCTCAGTAGCTGGGGCGACCGTTATGGCCGGCGTCCGGTATTCCTTGGCTCGATCATTGTGGTTACGACCGCGACCATCTGTCTGGGGCTGCTGCCCAACTACCAGAGCTGGGGCATGACCGCGTCGATCCTGTTGATCATGCTTCGCATGCTGCAGGGTTTTTGCGTCGGCGGAGAAATGCCCGGCGCCATCACCTATGCGGTGGAAGCGGCGCCGCATCGCGCGGGCCTTGCCGCAGGCATCATCATCTGCGCGGTCAACGTGGGTGTGTTGCTGGCTACGTTCGTCAACCTCGGCATCCAGACTTACCTCTCCGCTGCGGATGCGGCGGCGTATGGCTGGCGGATCGCGTTTCTGTTCGGCGGGGTTTGCGGAATCGTCTCCTACTGGATGCGCCGCAATCTGGATGAGTCTCCCGAGTTCAAGGAGATGCATGGAGCCGTCGTCAAACAACCGTTTCGCGAGACGCTGCGACGTCATGGCAAGGCCGTTGCGGCGGGCGCGCTCACGATCGCGGTGATGGCCGGCGTCAACGGCATACTCTACGGCCATATGCCCGCTTATCTCGTGCAGCAGTTGCATTACGCACCCCGGACTGCGGCGATTGCCCAGAACGCTTATCTGATCGTCAGCTCTTTCGGCCTGCTCGCTGCGGGCTGGCTCGGCGACAAGATCCCGCGCCGGTATCTCCTGCGCACGTCCGCGGCGCTACTGATCGTGTTGAGCTACCCGTTCTATCAAGCGCTCGTCAACCATACCGTCGATCCGGTCGTGCTATTTGTCCTCGCCGGCGTGGTTTTCTCACTGGCAAGCGGGACTTGGGCGTCGGTACTCGCCGATCAATTTCCTGTCCAGGTCAGATTCAGTGGAATCGCGCTTGCATACAACCTGTCGGTCGTCGTCTTCAGCGGCTTTGCGCCGTTGCTGGCGACTCTACTGATTCGCCAGACCGGTTCCCTCGCAGCGCCAGCCTACTACGTTATGGGCGCATCCGCGGTCGCGCTGCTTGCAAGCTATGCATTGCCGATGGGAAGGTTCGCGGCCGAACCCATGTCGCAGGGAAATCGACTGAGCGGCGAATTATTGCGTTGACCGCGGCGAACGATTCGCCGCGCGGAAGATGCCCGCGAACACACAACTCAACAGGCAGCCGGTGCCGTTCCTGACGGGCCACGCGCATGCCACAGCCGCAGGAGAATCACGATGAAGCATGCGTTCGCTCAAACCGCCGTCGACGCAGCGGAAAAACAACGCTCCGACGCCACTGTGTCAGGGGACATGCTGACATTGGCCTCGCTTCTCGACGACGAGTTGATGTTCGTTCACTCATCCGGCTACGTTCATGGCAAGTCGGAGTATCTGACTTTCCTCACCGAGAAGATCGAGACACGGCAGATTAAGCGTCCGCAGCCGCTCGCGTACAGGTTTCTGCGAGACATGGTGATCACGACGGGTCGTCTTGAGCAGTCACTGGTGCGCAGGGTGGATGGATCCGAGGTCGAGATTCGCGCGCTCGTCACGCAGATCTGGATCAAACGCGAAGCTGTCTGGAAGCTGTGGCACGTCCATTCGGGGCGCTTGCCGGACTGACGCGAATCGCTATCAGCCCGGCGACTGTGCGCATCCATACGCGGCCAGGAACACGTCAACCGCTCTTTGAACGGCTTTCGTGACGTTGCGCGGCGTCGTGTCCGCTGGCACGCCCAGAAGGCAAAGCTCCACCAGCTCCGCCTGGCACAGCGCCCGAAGAATGCGATGCCGCGACGGTCGGGTCACACTTGCGCAACTGGCCGGCCTCGCAGGACTGCTGCAGGAACTCAGTCACCATTTGCCAGCCGACCTTCAGTCCACGTTCGTAAAACAACGCTCCCACATGCGAGCGGCCGCCTTCATGATTGGACAGACGGCGTACCGCGAGCAGCTGCGGCTTGAGCACCGCGGTCAGGTAG
The DNA here is from genome assembly GCF_050436345.1 of Paraburkholderia sp. WC7.3g. Lineage (NCBI taxonomy): Bacteria > Pseudomonadati > Pseudomonadota > Betaproteobacteria > Burkholderiales > Burkholderiaceae > Paraburkholderia > Paraburkholderia sp. WC7.3g. The sequence continues at coordinate 2,106,914 of NZ_JBNDMA010000002.1, read as the reverse complement.
TGCTTGCCGAAGCTGATCAGCTGTGGCGCGTTTCCGAGAGGCGTCTGAAAATTGCCATGCTGAGGCCACCGATGACATGACAATCTTCGCCGTGGGCCTCACATCCTCGTTCAGTGCAGACAGTCTCCGGCAAAGATTCGGATGGTAGCCCCTGGACGGCTTACTGCGGCCGCGGCTGGCCGCGGCAGCGCTCGTCATCGTGTGGCTCAGCGTGAAGACCGCCGAATCAGTCGCGAGGCGGCTAGGTCGGGAAGTGGATCGGCTTGCTCATGCCCGCATCGGACAACGCACACAACGCTACCGCCGACCAGTCGTGCGCGGCGCCCATCCCTTGCGAACGCAAGGTCAGGAAGCGGTCGCGCACGAGGCTCGCCAGCGGCAACGGCACACCCAGCGCCTCGGCGGCCGCCAGCATCAGACGGTTGTCCTTCTGGCCGAGCGGCAACGAAAAACCCGGCGGCTGGAACTGCTGGGACGCGATCAATGGGCCGTAGATCTTGTACGGCGGCGCGTTGAAGTTCGCGCTCGTCAGCAATTCGACGAGGCGCATCGGGTCGATGCCCGCCTTGCCGGCCACCGCACAGGCCTCGCCCAAAGTCTCGATGATCGCGGACAGCATGAAATTGCCGATCAGCTTCACAAGGTTCGCCTGCGAAGGATCCGTGCCGACGATGCCGACCGACTGTCCGAGTTGCTCGAGAAGCGGGACCGCGACGGTGAGATGCGTGTCCTCGCCCGCGGCCATGATGAAGAGCTTGCGCGCCGCAGCGGCGTCGGGCCGTCCGAATACCGGCGCGGACACGAAAGGGAGTTCCGCTTCGCGGTAGCGCGCCGCGTGATCCTGCGCGGCCGCCACGCTAATCGTGCTCATCGAGATATGCAGCGCGCCCGGTCGCAGCGCGTTAGCAATACCGGCCTCGCCGAACGTGACGGCGGCATGCGCGGCATCGTCGGCGACCATCGTGAAAACGACATCAGCCGACTCCGCGGCGTGCGCCGGGCTTGCGGCGACCCGTGCGCCAGCGGCGCGCAAAGGCTCCGCCCTCGCGGCCGTGCGGTTGAAAACATGCACCTCATGCCCCGACTCGACCAGGTTCATCGCAATTGCGGCGCCCATCGAGCCAAGACCTACGAATCCAATCTTCATGGTGATAATCCAGGAGAACAGTCAAGCGGACACGGGATCGCTCAGACTGCAAGTTGATAGACCTGGCGGCTGACTTCGAGCGTCACGTCGCCGTGCTCGCCCAACGCCGTCATCCCGTGCTCTTCGAGCTTGTTGATCAGCGTGCCGATGGAGCTGCCGCCAATCTGATAGTCGCGCAACCGGGTCCCGAGCGACATGCGCTCGAAGAACACGCGGGTTGCCGTGATCGCCGCGCTGATGCGCTCGTCCTCGCTACCCTCGGTAATGTTCCAGACGCGCTCCGCGTATTGCAGCAGCTTGGCGTGCTTCTGTTGCCGTCGCACGCTCAGCATGGCCGGCAGCACGATCGCGAGCGTCTGCGCATGATCGAGCCCGTGCAGCGCGGTGATTTCGTGGCCGAGCATGTGAGTCGCCCAGTCCTGCGGCACGCCTGCGCCGATCAGGCCGTTGAGCGCGAGCGTCGCGGTCCACATGAGGTTGGCGCGCACCGCATAGTTGTGCGGCTCGGCAAGCGCCTGCGGGCCCACTTCGGTCAACGTGATCAACAGCCCTTCAGCAAAGCGGTCCTGCACTTTCGCATCGACCGGATAGGTCAGGTACTGCTCGACGACATGAACGAATGCGTCGACGACGCCGTTGGCGATCTGCCGCGGCGGCAGCGAGTAGGTCGTGACCGGATCGAGCACGGAAAATCGCGGATAGGTTGCATCGCTGCGAAACGGCAGCTTGTCGCCTTTCGCGCGATGGCTGATCACGCCGCCGTTGTTCATTTCGGAACCCGTGGCCGGCAACGTCAACACACTGCCGAACGGCATCGCGTCGCGCACTTCGACCTGTTTCGCGAGGATGTCCCACGGCTCGCCGTCGAACTTCAGTGCGGCCGCGATGAACTTCGTGCCGTCGATCACCGAGCCGCCGCCGACTGCGAGCAGAAAGTCGAGGTCGCGCTCACGTGCCAACTCGACCGCCTGCATCAAGGTTTCGTAGGTGGGATTGGGCTCGATGCCGCTGAACACGAAATAGGAGCGCTCGCCGAGCGCTGCCTGTACTTGCGCGAGCACGCCATTGCTCTTGATGCTGCCGCCGCCGCACGTGATCATCACGCGCGCGTTGGTCGGGACCTCGGTGTCGAGTGCGGCGATCTGGCCTTCGCCGAACAGAATGCGAGTTGGATTGTGGAAGATGAAGTTTTGCATGGGGACCTTGCTTTCCTGCATTGATATGACCGGTCGTCTCAACTGCGGACAAACCGCGCACCGCAGAGCGACTGCGCGCCGCCCGGCGCGCCGACCTCGCTTACTGTTATTGCCGGGACTTGAAAAACAGATCGAACATCGAATGCACACAGGCCTTCAAAGGTTCGACCGAGTCCTGCAGCTTCATCCGCAACAGGCTGCCTTCCCACATGTTCCAGAAAAGGTCTGCCATTGCTTCAGCCGGAAGATCGCGGCGCACCGAACCGAACTCCTGTCCTCGGCGCAGGTACTCCGCACAACGCATGCGCCATTCGTCGACCGTCAGGCGCGCCGCACGACGGCACAGATCGCTCGACTGCGCGATCTCGCCGGCAAAGTTGCCTAACAGGCATCCGCAACGATCTTCACAAGCCTCGTAGTCGGCCACCATGCGCTCGTAGATGCCGCGTAGCGCGAGCAGCGGATCAGGCGCATCCACTTCGATCGAATACTGCTGCCACTCTGCCGCCTGCTCCTCCGCGTAGTGACGCAGGATCGCCGCGCCAAACGCTTCCTTGCTGTCGAAGTAGTTGTAGAACGAACCCTTCGGCACGCCGGCGCGCGCAACGATGTCCTTCACGCCGGTGCCGTGATAGCCGGTTTCGGCAAACAGCGCGACGCCGGCCTCCAGCAGCTTCTGGTGAAAGTCCGCGGTTCTGCGCACAGGTGCTCCCATCGCCGCGTCTCAGGCTCGCCGCGTGGCGAGCTCGGCGCCCTGACGCAAGGCTTCGAGGAGACTGCGCTCATCGGCAATGCCCTTGCCGGCGATGTCGAACGCCGTGCCGTGATCGACCGAGGTGCGGATCACATCCAGACCGACCGTCACATTGACGCCCGCCTCCAGCCCAAGAACTTTGACCGGACCGTGACCCTGATCGTGATACATCGCGACCACCAGGTCGAAATCGCCGCGTCCGGCGCGGAAGAAAAGCGTGTCGGCAGGCAACGGACCTTCAATGTCCCAGCCTCGCTCGCGAAGACGCTGCACCGCGGGAACGATCTTTTCTTCTTCCTCGCCGTAACCGAACAGGCCGTTCTCGCCCGCATGCGGATTGATGCCGCACACGGCGATGCGCGGATTCGCGATGCCGGCCTTCACGAGCGTCGCATGACCGCGTTCGATCGTGCGCTGCACGAGGCCCGGCTCGATCTTGCGAATCGCATCGACGATGCCGATGTGCGTGGTCACGTGAATCACGCGCAATTTAGGCGCGACGAGCATCATCGAGACTTCGTCGATGCCGGTGAGATATGCGAGCATCTCGGTGTGGCCAGGATACTTGTGACCGCCTGCGTGAAGCGCCTCCTTGTTCAAGGGCGCCGTGCAGATCGCGTCGATCTCGCCGGCTTTTGCCAGCTCGACCGCGCGCGCAATGTAACGGTAGGCGGCGTCGCCCGCGAGTGCCGACAGCTTGCCAAATGGCAGGTCGACGGGAATCAGCGCGAGGTCGATACACTCGATGGTCCCCGACTCATAGCGGGCCTCCGACGCGTTCTCGATTCGACGCACCGTGGCGCTACCGCCGAGAATCTCATTCGCGCGTTCGAGGCGTGCCGCATCGCCGATGACAAGCGGGCGGCACTGCTGATAGACCGACTCGTGCGTCAGGCTCTTGACCACGATCTCGGGACCCACGCCGGCTGCGTCGCCCATCGTGATGCCGATGACAGGAAGGTAGTTGCTCATAGTGTTTTGGCTGAATTCCGTGGGCTCGTGTTGCTAGCCGTTGAGGGTGTGGAGGGGCCGGCCGGGCTGCTGACTTCCGGCCCGCCGCGCGCGGAGTCGGTCCTCGCGCTCCTCAGATGAAGGTAAGCGCCGTACAGCGCATGCGCGCTGCCGAATGCGCCGGCCTTGGTGACAATCCTGAGGTGCTCGCGGCCATGCGGACGCGCTACCGCGACGCCCGGCTCGATCTCCGACAGCAATTGCAAACTGGCGATACCGACCGCGCTCAGCATCGCGCGCGCAGTTTCGCCGCCGGTGGCGATCAGTCCGCTGAGATGCGCAAACGATGGCGCAACGAGCGCCGCCAGCGCCTTCGACAGATGCGCACCTTCGGCCGGATTGAACGCTTCGTCGCGCCCGATTCGCAGCAGCAGATCGGTGCGTTCGCCAAGGTGAGCGGCGACGCGGGCCTGCCAGACCGGCCATTGCGGATGCCGCTCGGCGTCTCGCAGCAAGGCGGGCGGCACCACGATCTCGGCGATGCCCGCACGCTCGCGCAGCATCGCGCATTGCTGCTCCGAGACCGCCGAGAGGCTGCCGACCAGAATCAGCACCGCGCCGTCCTGCCGGTACATCTGCGACGGCGCCGCGTTTTGGTCCGGCGCGGGCGAGGACTGGCCGCTCACCAAAGCCACCTCGCGAGCCAGTCCGCCGGAGCCGACCCAGAAGAACGCGCCGTCGAGCGACGCCGTGGCCTCGGCGAGCGCCCTGAGGTCCGCATCGGTTTGCGCATCGACGACCAGCGCCTGCATGCCGCCGCGCATCATTGTGCCGATCGTCTCGCGCAATGCCTGCCGATCGCCGCGCAGCGCCGCGACCCTCAGCAGCGCCGTGTTGAGGCCCGCGGACTCCAGCATCGTCGCGAGATCGGCAGAACGTTCAGCGTGTTCGAGCTGCCAGGTTTCGGTCTCTTCGAGCGGAATGCCGTGCACGAAGACCCGGCCGTCACACACAGTACGCCCGGTTGCCGGGTAAGCCGGCGCGACAATGGCAAGCCCCGCGAGCGGCTGCAAGCCGGCGACTTCGGCGGCCCAGTTGCCGCGCAAGGTGGAATCGATTTTTTTGTACAACCGGCAGGCCGGCGCGCCGTATACCTGCCACGCCGCGCCCGTGCAACGTGCCGCGTCAGCGGGCGACATACGGCGCGTGTCAGTATCCACCGCGATCACTTCGGAGTGCAGCGTCGCCTGCGCCGCCGTGAGGCTCACCGCCGTGCGCAGACCAGCAGCGGCGAAGGCAATCGCGCAATCGGCGGCGCCGGACAGGTCGTCGGCGACGATCACAAGTTTAGTCATGCTCAACGTGTCGCTCCGACGGTCGAGTCTCTCGCTTCCGTGCGCGTGGCGACACGCTTTGCGACAGCCGCGGTGAGTATGGGCGAGACGATGGCCGTCACGACCACGCACGCGGCAACCAGCAGCGTCGCACTTTTGGCGGCTTCAGCGTAGACCGGATTGGCCGCGGCGATCAGCGCCGGCACCGCCGCGCCGTTGCCCGCCGTGTTGGCGGCCGCCACCCCAGCGACACCCGTGCCGCCCGTCAGCCGATCGGTCAGGTAAAGGGGAATGCCCGTGACGATCACCACGGCAATGCCGAGGCCGATGCCCAGCAGGCCCGCTTGCCATACCTTGTGCAGGTCGAGGCTCGCACCGAGCGCCAACGCGAAGAACGGAATCATGACCGGCACGGCGCGGCCAAGAAAGGCGCGCATTTCCCGGTCGAGATTGCCCAGCAGCATGCCGGCCGCCAGCGGCAGGACGCTGCCGACCAGCGTCTGCCAGGGAAACGCCGAAAGCCCGGCCACGCCGAGCGTGACCATGGTGAGGAACGGGCCGGATTCGAGCGACATGATCGTGTACGCGCCGACGTCTTCAGATTTGCCATATTGCCCCATCAACGCCATGTAGAGGCCGCCGTTGGTGTCGTTCATCGCGGCGACCACCGCGAGCGTCGACATTCCGGCGAACAGTCCGGAGGAGACGGGCATCTCGCCAAGAAAATGGCCCAGCACGAAACCGACGACAATCGCCGTCCCCACCTTCGCGGCAAACAGCGCGCCGCCCTTTTTCAGCAGATAGGGCGTCGCCTTGATATCGATGGACGAGCCCATGCACACGTAGAACACAGCAAGGATAGGCAACGCACCCGTAAACAGCGCATTCGTGAAGGAACCGAAGAATTTCGGCATGCCCGGCAGAAAGGTGGCGATGACTGCGCCGAGCAGGAGCGGGACGATCATCATTCCGCCGGGTACGCGTTCGATTGCGCGCTTGATGGGTAGTTGGGCCATAGTTGTCTCAAGGTTGTTTGTGATCGATATGATCACCTTAATGATCGATTCAATCATTTATGAGTGTACGCCCGCCCTCCGCTTCGCGCAAATATTTCTGGAATAACCCTTTTTATAGCCGACATTTTGAAAATTTTGGGGCGATGGGCTTCCCGCCTGAATTGATCGATTCAATCAATTCAGTCAATTTAACGCAGCAGGCCTGCAGCCGCAGGCGGGCACATTCGCGCGGCCGCACACCTGCCTGCCCGCCCCATTGCCCCGCCAGCCCGTTTGATTACACTTACGCGATTCGACGCCTTTACACGGCGCACCACCCAGGCAAACCATCACCATGAAAGTTACGAACCGCCGCGAGGCAATGCTGCAGGCCGTCCTCTCCGGCATGACGGCTGTCAGCGCGTTGTGCGAGCACTTCGGCATGTCCGAGGCGACGGTTCGCCGCGACCTGCGCGCGCTCGCCGACGAACGGCGCATCGTGCGCACCTACGGAGGCGCGGCCGCTTCGCTCGGTACTCACGAACCCGAGGAATCGCTCGATAGCCGCCGCGAGAGTTTTCGCGAGCAAAAGGAGGCCATCGCGCGCGTGGCCGTCAGCCATGTGCAGGATGGCGACGCCATCTTTCTCGACGGCGGCACCACCACCGCGGCAATGGCACGTTTGCTCGCCGGCCGTCGCGAGGTTCACGTTGTGACCAACAATCTGTTGGCCGTCAACACGCTCGCTGCGAGCGAAGTGCCCGTCACGCTGATCGGCGGCGATCTGCGTCCCACCAGCATGAGCACGCTCGGCCCGCTTGCGCAGCTTGCCCTGAGCCGCCTGTCGGTCGACAAGGCATTTCTCGGCGCGGACGGCGTGGTGGCTGACCGAGGCCTCTGCGAGGCGTCAGCGGAGCAGGCCTACCTGAAGGAATGCGTCATCAGGCAGGCTGCCCAACTTTTCGTGCTGGTCACCTCGCACAAGCTGGACCGCGCAAGCCAGCAACACTGGACACCGCTCGAACGCGAGTGGACGCTCGTGACCGATGCCCGTCGCGACGCACCTGAGATGACCTCATTCCTGTTGCACGGCGAGGTGACCGTCGAGACGGCGCGGTAGCATGGGCACATTGACTGCCAGGTATAACGGCTGCATCGAGTCGCTGTTCAACTCGGCCTGCGAGCAATGAAGTCAATTTCGACGAGCGCGTCACGCGCCAATCCGGTTACGCCGATACAGGTCCGCGCCGGCAATCTCCCGGTCGGAACATAAGCTGCATAGACCGCGTTCATCGTCGCGTAATCCCGTTTGAATTCGGTCAGGAAAATCCGCGCCGAAAGGACATGTTCAAGGCCCAGACCCATCCCTTTCAACACCAGTATCAGATTGTCCATCACTCGTGTCGTCTGGGCGGCCACGCCTTCGGGAAGCGGTGCGTTGTCGTCCTGCGGCGACGTTGGCATCTGGCCTGTGAGAAACACCCAGCCGTCGTGCTCGGTTGCATGTGAGAAAGGGCCTACCGGTGTCGGGCCGCCCTCGACCATCCAGAATTTTGTAGATACATCCATCTGCGACAACTCCGTGGAAACAAGGAAAGCATCGTGCGGGCACCGCTTCGGCAAACCGATCGCGCACGCACGACAAGATGATTTATTCCGCGAACAAGGCTTTGCGGATGATCGCGTGCACACCCCAGTTGCCGTCGACAACCTGTGTCACACCAAAGTCGACTGCGACCGACATCAACGAGATTGCTTCGTCTTCGGTAAGGCCCTTGGTCGTCATCAGAAAGCGGCGCGTCTTGATGAACGCGTCACGCATCGCGAGATCCAGCGTCGACTTCTCGTAGACCTTGCTCTGCGCGTGCGTGCCGAATTCAGCCAGATAGTTAGCATGACTGAATCCATGCAGCACCCACTCGTCGGCGGTTTCGACGAGCGGATACGTGAGATCCGCATACGGTTGGCCGGCCAGAGTTGCTCTCTTGTGCAACACCAGTTGGAACTCGCCGGTCAGCGAGCATTCGATCGCCGTCCCACATAGCTCGGAATCGCCCTGCGATGCGTGCGGATCCCCGACCGACAGCAATGCGCCGGGAACACCCACTGGCAGATAGACGCTCGCCCCCTGCGCGACGCGCCAGTTGTCCAGGTTGCCGCCGAACGCGGACGGCGGAATCGAGTCGATGAGACCGTCCTGTTGCGGCGCGACCGCGATCAGACCGAAATGCGGGCGCACCGGAATCTTGACGCCCTTGAGAATTCCATAATTTTCCTCAACGGTGGAATGATCGACCGGAACGCCCGGATAGTCGATGGTCGGATGCACGACGCCGAACGGATCGCGTTGCGGCGTCCAGCGGTAGTTGTAGACCGCGCGCGCAAAGGGCGTGCCCTGGTCCGGCCGGGGCTCCGCGTCGAGTTCATAAATCGTGACGACTTCGCGCGGTTTAGGCTCGGTCAACAATTCACGGTAATGGAAACCCCACCACGCGGCCGCATTGCTGCCGAACGCCCGCCCGCTGAATTGCGGATTCGCGCAGCGCCGCGGATGCACCTCGAGGATCCTGACTTCCAGTATGTCGCCCGGCTCGGCGCCACGTACCGCAATCGGGCCGGTGCAGATATGCACCCCAAACCCTTCGCCTGCGCCTCGACCGTAGATCGATGCGTCGATCGGTCCGGCGCCGCGCCGGTTCACGTTTTTGCGCTCGGCGGTCCAGTGGAACACGCTTTCAGCGCCTGGATCGCCGGCCACCATACGTGCCCAGTCGTCCGACGCATGCTGCGTCAGTGTCTCGATCGTCACGCTATCGCCGCTGTCGACTTCGAGCACCGGCTTCAGGTCGTGTGAGAAATAGCCCCAATGTACCGTGTTGGCCGTTGCACGCAACAGATGGTGGCGCGGCCGGCCGGACCGGCTGCCGATTGCCTGCCTCGAGCCGGTTCGCGAGTCGACGGGGCGACTGGCCACGATCGCACCGGCAGAGTCGAGCGTTGCTTCGCGCGACGACGCTTTCGCGGGAACCAGCAGCGCATCCGTGTTGAGCGGCAATCCGCGCGAAATGCGCTGCACCACTTGCCGGGCCAGATCGAGGCTCGCTTCATGACGGAAGGCGCGCGGCGACGTCTTGTACTGCTCGCGAAACGCACGGCTGAAATGCGCGGGATCGTTGAAGCCCCAACGAAAACAGATATCCGAAATCGACGTCTTTTCGTGGAGCGGATCGACGAGTTCAGCCCTGCAACGTTCAAGGCGGCTGAGCCGCAAATACGTGGAGAAGCTCTGGCCGGCAGTTTCGAACAGCTTTTGCAGGTAGCGCTGCGAGACGCGCTCCTCTGCGGCGAGACGCGTGAGACTGATGTTGGGGTCGCCCAGTTGCGCATCGATACTGCGGCACACGCGCGAGAAGATGGCCGCCTGTGACGATGTCAGTCCGCTAATCGGCGTTTCGCGCTGTTGCACGGACAGAATCGCCACCAGAAACTCGACCAGTGCGAGCTCAAGCGGACGCAGGTCGTTGGCGGACAACGTCTCCACGCCTTCCGCAAGCGACGCAAGAAAACCGGAAAACACATGCCCGACACCGGCATCTCCGGCGATCCGGCCGGCGTTCATCGACGATGCAAACAGCCGCCCCCTGATCGCCGAGCGCGGTACACGCGCGACAAATGCGCGGAAATCGGTCGCGAAGAGCAGCGAGGCGCCTTCGCCCGACGGCAGAAAGATGAGGTCGTTCACTGCCAGAGGCTGACGTCCGCTGTTGGCCTGCAGCGTCGCCACACCGTCAAGGTGCAGCACAATCAGCACGCCGTCGCCACCGGCAGCATTCGGTTCGAGCGTCTGCGCCACCGACGCCAGCAGGCCCAGATCGAAACCGCCGGGCGACCGCTGCGCGACGATCGTGCCACGCAACGCCCGCACAGAAGCAATCGCACCGCTACGCCACCCCATCGTGTCAAGCGCTTTAACCCACGCGCGAAGCCGTTCGGCCTCCGAATAGGACTCGGTAGTAAAGCGCAGCAACTCCAACGTTGACTCCAGAACAGACGCCCGTCGCACGAGCGCAACGCCCGCTACCCGAGGACAGATTCGACGAGCGGTACGGGCCGCCCAAAAAAGCAATAACCGCACCAACGCGGGTCGGGTGCATCGCGAGGGCGTGGCGCCCCGAGCGCCGGTGCACGCCCGACCACGATGATTGCGCGCGCAGGCACCAGCAACGCCCCTATGCACCGATCTGACGCATACGGGACGTCCGCGCACGCGCGCGACGAATCGCCTGCGGCCCGAGCGGGACCTCTCAGCGGCCGGCGCCGCCGACAAAGACGTTCTTGCGAATTGATCCATGCACACCCCAATTGCCGTCGACCACTTGTGTGACGCCGAAATCCGCGGCGACCGACATCAGCGCAATGGCCTCATCCTCGCTTAGCCTGTGCACGGTCATCAGGAAACGGCGCAGCTTGCGGAACGCGTCGCGCATTGCCTTGTCGAGGCTCGCGTGCTGTGCCACCTCGGTCTGTCCGGCCGGGCCGAGTTCCGCCAGGTAGTTGGCGAAAGTGAATCCGTACACCGACCATTGGTCGTCGGTTTCCAGCATCGGGTGCGTGAGGCCTTCGAGAATCGTGCCGCCGAGGTCATTCTTCTTGTGCAGCACGAACTCGAAGTCGCCGGTGAGCGAGGTTTCGATCGCCGTACCGCCAAGTTCACTGTCACCCTGCGCCGCATGAGGATCGCCGACAGAAAAGAATGCGCCTTCGACCGCGACCGGGTAATACATCCGCGCACCTTTTCCGACGCGCCAATCGTCGATATTGCCGCCGGTGTAGCTGGGCGGAATCGAACTGACATAGTCGAGCTCCGCCGGCGCGAGCCCCATCGTGCCGAAATGCAGCCTGGCCGGCACCTTCACGTTCGGCAGGATGTTCTCGCGTTTGTTCACCAGCGTAGGGTCGACCTTGACGCCCGGGTAATCGATCATCGCGTGGACCACGCCGTCCGGGTCGGTTTGCGGCGTCCACACGTAGTTGTAGACCGCACGCGCAAATGGCTCGCCCGAGGTATCGAGCTCGAAGATCGTCACGACTTCACGGGGCTTCGGCTCCTCGATGAGATCGTGGTAATGAAAGCCCCACGATGCGGCGACATTCGAACCGAAACAACGGCCGCGATAGCACGCATTGCAGCTCGGCCGCGGGCGCACGTCGAGGATTCGCACTTCGAGCACGTCGCCCGGCTCGGCCCCTTCGATCGCGACCGGCCCGGTCAGCAGATGCACGCCGACACCTTCGCCCGAGCCGAGCGTAAACGGTCCATCGGTTGGCCCCGCGCCCCGGCGCGGCATGGCCTTGTGCTCGCGGGTCCACTGAAAGATGCTTTCGGCGCCGGGGTCGCCCGCGACCATCCGTTCGTGGTCGTCGTTCGCATGGTGGGTCAGCGTCTCGATGGTGACGCGGTCGCCGGAACGCAGCGTCAACGCGGGCGCGACCTGTTTGCTGAAGTAACCCCAGTGAACCGTTTCAGGCGAAACCGGGAGTGTATGGTGCTTCATATCTGTTCGAACCTCGTAAGACGCCCGGCACGAACGGCCGGGCGAAGCTGAATGGCGTGCGCCGTCAAGACGCGACTTCGAGCCGGTCGTCCGCGCCCATCACGCTCAGGAATCGAGCTGTCAACGGATGGCGCGGCTGGGTGAGCACTTCATGCGTGGGTCCCTGTTCGACCACCGCGCCGCCGCTCATGAACACGACGCGATCGGCGACCTGATCGGCAAAGCGCAACTGGTGCGTGGAGATGATCATGGTCAGGCCGCCTTCGTCCACGAGCCGCTGAATCACGTCGAGTACCTCGCCGACGAGTTCGGGGTCGAGCGCGGAGGTCGGTTCGTCGAGCAGCAGCACGCGAGGATTCGGCGCCAGCGCGCGGGCAATCGCGACGCGCTGCTGCTGGCCGCCCGACAGATGTCGCGGCAACGCATCCGCGCGATGACTGAGGCCGACGCGTTCGAGCAGTTCGCGCGCGCGGCGCTCGGCGTCGGCCGGTGGCATTCCGTGTACCCAGTGCAGCGGCCCGGCGATGTTCTCGCATGCCGTCAGATGGCTGAATAGATTGAAATGCTGGAACACCATGCCGACGCCGGCACTCGCTCGCTCGTTGGCGAGGTCGCCTTGTGTCATTGGCTGACCGTCGACCCGAAAACCGATGCGCTTGCCGCCGATACGGATTTCGCCGGCATCCCACTGCTCCAGGTGATTGATACAGCGCAGCAGCGTGCTTTTGCCTGATCCGCTCGGCCCGAGCAGCGCAATGACCTCGCCGAAGCGGACCGTGAGGTCGAAGCCGTCGAGTACCGTCTGCTTGCCGTAACGCTTGCTCAGCCCTTTCACCTGCACCGCCGCTTTCTGCGTCTGCAATAGCTCGTAGCGGCTTGCGCGCTCCACATGGGCCTTGCGCGCAACCGGCACGGGCGCGGCGTCGAGCTGCGCACCGACGGATAGCGTCGCGCTTGCGGCGGAGGGCTCCGCGGCGAGCGCGGCCCGGCGCCACGGCAGCAGTCGCGCAAAGCGTCCGGACGGACTGCGATCGAGATCGAGCGCGGTTTCGGCGAATAGCTGGATCGCGGCAATCAAGCCGGTCAGCACGAGATACATCAGCCCGGACGCAAAGAAGATCGAGAAGAAATCAAACGTCGACGACGCGAGTTGCGTGCTGCGCAAGGTCAGTTCGTCGACCGCGATCACGGAGGCCAGAGACGAGTTCTTCAACGCGCTGACCGATTCGTTGCCGAGCGCCGGCACCATGGTGCGGATCGCCTGCGGCGCGATCACACGGCGCAGCAACACGGTCGGCGTCATGCCGAGCGCCTGCGCCGCAAGAACTTGCCCACGCTCGACGCCGAGCACGCCGGAGCGCAGGATTTCCGCGATGAACGGCCCCTCGTTCGCCGCAAGCGCGAGACCCGCGGCGCCCATCGCGCTCAACTTCAAACCGATGTGCGGCAGCGCGTCGTATGCGAACACGAGTTGCAGGATCAGCGGCGTTCCGCGAAAAATCACCGTGTAGCCACGTGCGATGGCGGCAAGCGGCCCCACCTTGCTCAGTTGCATGCTCGCGAGCACCAGTCCTACGATCAGACCGCCTGCCAGCCCGAGGAGCGTGACTGCGATGGTGAAGCCGATGCCGCTTAACAGATACGGCAGGCCGACATAGTGCAGAAACAAATTCATCAGTTCGAGGCAATCAGCTTGGGAGTTTCGAGATTTTCAGCACCAAGCGACCACTTGTTCAGCAGCTCGGTCTGGGTGCCGGACTTCTGGATCGCGACGAGCGCCGCCATTACCGCCGCGCGCATTGCCGGATTCGTTTTAGGTACGCCGATACCGATCGAATACGGCAGTGTCACCGCATTGGCCTTTTCGAGCTGGCCCGGATACGCCTTGACCGCCTGGTCCACCGTATTGACGTCATTGATGTACGTATCGGCGCGGCCCGAGAGAATCGCCTGGATTGCGTTCGCGTTGTTGTCGTACAGCTGCACGGCGGCTTCCGGCTTGTTCGCCGCCTTGCAAGCCGGTGCGAGCTTCTGGATCAGCGGCACTTCGACGTAACCGGTGTTCTCCGCAGCAGTCGTGCCGCACATCGTCTGATTGATGCCGCTGATTTTCTTCGGATTGCCCTTCGCAACCAGCACGCCGTCGAACACTTTCGAATAGGTGATGAAGTCCGCCGCCTTCGCGCGCTCCTCGGTCGCATAGATATCGGAGATCACAATGTCAGCCTGACCGCTTTGCAGCGTCGCCAGCAGCGCCGAGAACGCGACAGGCTTGTACGCCATCTTGAAGCCGAGGCAATTGCCGATCGCCTCGCCGAGATCGATGTCGAAGCCGATGTATTTCGTCGGATCGTTCGGGTCCAGCGCTTCGTAACCCGGCGTGTGCGGGTTGATCGCGTTGATCAGCGTCTTGCCCTTGAATTGCGGGTATTTCGCCTGCAACGCGGCGCACTCGGCGGGCACCGGCGCGGCGGCTTGAGCGTGACCCGACATCAGCAGCGCCAGCAGACTGGCAGCGCCGAGAAGCAGCTCGCGCCAGCGGCGGCCAAAACCGCCTGCGCGCGGCATGCCACGTCCATGACCGACAATATTTGTGTTCATCCCCATACTCCTGAACGGCAGATGTCAAAGGCCCACCCTATGTACGCCTCGTTGCATCGCACGAGACCAAGGGTAGGTGAACGAAATTCCGTGGACTTGTTCCAGCGCGCCCAAATGCTTGCACGGGCGCGAAGCAGTTCATCAGCGCCGCGAGCGGGTCGATGCTGTCGCACGGCCAGTCGAGTTGGCAGCGCACCCGGCAAGCTAGACGCTTCGACTGCCGGGCGCAATGCGTCGTACTCAATGCGATGACACCGTCCCCGCCCGCAGCGTGGCGGCAGGTATTTGCGCTTCGCGCGGGAAGTAGCACGCCGGCGATTTGACGTGCACATACTGATTCCCGCAGGGCAGGCCCGCATAGTCGACGGTCCGGGTTGTCGCAGTCTGCGCAAGCGGCGCACGGTGAGCCTGTTCCGACGAATAGGCGCAGCCGTTCAGCAGAGCGACGAAGATCAGGCCAATGAGAGTTCGTATCATGAGGAATGTGTCGCGTGGTCCAACTCAATGAGCTTCTTTTAGCGCCGCGCTCGAGACCAGCGCGTCCGGCCTGTTCCACCAGCCGCCGCCGACGGCCTGAAAGAGCGCCGCCGTGTCCGCGAGCCTCGCAGCTCTCGCCTGGATCGCGGCGACGTGCGCCGTTTCGTAGCTTTGCTGTGCCGTCAGCACGGACAGGTAAGCGATCTCCCCCGTCTGCAGCTTCCGGCGAGCGATATCGAGGCTGCGCGATGCAGCCTCTTCGGCGGCCGCGGACGCTTCCAGCGTCTTTGCATCGGCTTGAACACTCTGCAAGACATCGGCAACGTTCTGGAACGCGTTGATGACCGTCAGACGGTACTGCGCCCCGGCCTGCTCGTAGACCGCCTGGGCGGCGCGCTGGCGGTGCAGCAGCGCCCCGCCCTGAAAGATGGGCTGCGCGACCTTGCCGACCACGTTGAAGAACTGGTTGTACGGTGTGAACGCGTTGGCGAGAGCATTCGGTGAGGTGCCCAGTGCGGCGCTCAGTGAGATCTGCGGCAGCCGGTTGGCGATGGCGACGCCGACTTGCGCGGAGGCCGCGTGCAGAGCAGCGGCAGCGGCGCGAATATCCGGGCGTTGCTCGACGAGCCTGGACGGCAAGCTCACCGGAAGATTGTCAGGCAGGTGCAAGTCCGCCAGATCGAAGTGCACCGCCAGGTCTTCATTCGGAAAGCCTCCCACCAGAGCAGTCAGCGCATCGCGCTGCAGCGCCCGTTGCTTTTCGAGCGGCGGCAATGCAGCTTGCGCCTGGGCGAGCACGGCCTGCTGTTGCAACAGATCGGCCTGTGCGGCCTCGCCGAGCGAGTATTCGCGGCGGACGATGTCCGCGAGTTCGGTGTCGGCCTTGATCATCTCTTCTTGCGCGGCAAGCTGACCGCGCAAGGCCGCTTCGTCGATCGCCGCGAGCACCACGTTGCTGCTCAACGTCAGATAGGCCGCTTCGAGTTCGAAGCGCTGATTCTCGGCTTGCGCGGCCGCCGATTCGACGGTCCGGCGGTTCAGGCCAAAAGCGTCGAGCGAATATGAAACGGTCAGCTCGCCCGTGTAGAGCGAATAGATGCGCTGATTGTTCGCCGCGACCGGTGCGAGGCTCGCAGTCGGGGTCCCGTTCCTGCTGCCCGACGCATCGAGACCGATGCTGGGGAAAAACGCCCCCTCCTGCGCCAGCATGTTTTCGCGCGCGCCGGTGAGCGCGGCGTGTGCGGCGTCGATCGTCGGGCTACGCCTGAACGCGCGATCGATCAACTGGTTCAACTGCGGGGATTGGAACAGCGTCCACCATTGCCCGGGTATATCGCCGCCGGCGACGAAGTCCTGCGCCGGCCCATCCGCGCCGGCCGTCGCCGCGGTCCTCGAAGGCAACGGCGCTTGCGTATAGCCGGCTCCAGCCGGTGCGGCAGGCCGCGTGAAGTTGGGACCGACCGCGCAACCCGCGAGCAGCAACGGTATCAACAGGCTGGTCGAACGTTTGAAGGTGATCATGTGAGTAACGCCATGTGTCATTCTGCGTATTCCGGTACGGTCTGCTCTTGCGGCACCGTGCGCTTGCGGCGGTCGAACCACGGGTACAGGGACGGCAGCACCAGCAAGGTCAGCAGCGTGGCCGATACCAGTCCACCGATCACCACCGTGGCGAGCGGCCGTTGCACTTCCGCGCCGGAACTCGTGGAAAAGGCCATAGGCAGGAAGCCGAGGCTCGCGACAGTCGCCGTCATCAGCACGGGACGCAGCCGTGTCAAGGCAGCCTGCCGCGCAGCCTCGACAGCGCCAAGGCCGCTCGCCCGCTTCTCGACGATGTAGCTGACCAGCACGACCCCGTTCAACACCGCAATGCCGAACAGCGCGATGAAGCCGACGGCGGCCGAAATGCTGAACGGCAGGCCGCGTGTCCAGAGCGCCAGGATCCCGCCGATTGCCGCAAACGGCACGTTGAAGAAGATGAGTGCCGCCAGGCTCACGCTGTCGAACATCAGATAAAGCAGGACGAAGATCACCGCCAGGGCGACGGGCACGACCACATACAGCCGCGACATCGCTTCCTGCAGATTCTTGAAGCTGCCGTTCCAGGACAGGCTGTACCCGGGCGGAAGCTTGACCTGCGTGGCCACGGCATGTTGCGCAGCGAGCACGAACCCGGCGAGATCGCGGCCGCGCACGTTGGCCTGCACCATGATCACGCGCTGCCCCTGTTCGCGCTCGATCGTCGAAGGACCGGGCTCCATCCGGATGTCGGCGACTTCGGCGAGCGGCACGGCCTTGCCCACGCCGTTGCTTACGCGTAGCGCGCCGATTCGCGCCACATCCGTGCGGTCTTGCGGCGTCAGACGAACGCGTATGTCGAAGCGGCCATCGTTATTCGAAATCGAGCCAACGGTGCGGCCTCCGAGCGCCTGCACCACGTCGAGCACCTGGCTCGCATTGAGGCCATAGCGCGCCACCGCATCCCGGTTCACGATGATGCGCAAGTACGGCTGGCCGACCGTCTGTTGCGCCTGCACGTCGGCGGCTCCCGGCACGCGAGCGATCACGCTCGCGATACGCTGCGCGGTATCGTGCAACGCGCCGAGGTCGTTGCCGTGAATCATCACGGCTACATCCGCCTGCACGCCCGCCAGCATGTCGTCCATGCGCATCTGGATCGGCTGGGCCCAATCGAGCGTGAGGCCGGGAACCGCGCGATTGAGTGCATCCGAATACGCTTCGACCAGTCCCTCCTGAGTCTGCGCGGTCTTCCACTCCGATTTCGGCTTGAGCATGATGAAGGTGTCGCTTTGCTCGACACCCATCGGATCGGTGGGAATCTCGGAACTGCCCCCGAGCGTGACCGCCGACTGAACTTCGGGAAAGCGCATCAGCGTTCGCTCGACCATCGTCTGTGACTCGACCGCCGACGGCACGGAAATGCCGGGCAGCTTCGTGGTCGTGACCGTGAGCGCCCCTTCTTCCAGACGTGGCAGGAATTCCGCACCAAGGCGCGAGCCGAGAACGCCCGCGAGCGCGAGCAGCATCACGGCAAGCCCGATAGTCAACGCGGGACGATGCGCCGCGCGTGTGAGCACCGGCTCGTAGCGCCGCCGCATCCAATGGATGATGCGGCTCTCGTGTTCGGCCACCTTGCCGCGCAGCAGAAAGCTCGCGAGAACGGGCATCACGGTCAACGTGATCACGAGCGACGCAAGGAGCGCGAACACGACCGTCAACGCCATCGGGCGGAACATCTTTCCCTCGACGCCCTGGAGGCTGAGAATCGGCAGATAGACGGCGGTAATGATCAGGACCGCAAACGTGACGGGCCGCGCCACTTCCCGGGATGCCTCGAGCACGACCGCCTGCATGGGCCGCGCCGGTGCTTCCGCGCGCCGCCGTACGATGTTCTCGATCATGACCACCGCGCCGTCGACGAGCAGGCCGAAATCGATGGCGCCCAGGCTCATGAGATTGCCGGACATGCCCGCGCTGTACATGGCGATCGCCGCGGCCAGCATCGACAAAGGAATCGCCAGCGCGACGATCAGGCCGGCGCGCACATTGCCGAGCAACAGCAGCAGCACGGCAAGCACGAGCACGGCGCCTTCGACCATGTTGTGAGCAACCGTATGCAGCACGCGGTTCATCAGGTCGGCGCGGTTGTAGTACGGTGCGATTTCGACGCCGGGCGGCAGTGTCTTGTTGATTTCCTTGACGGCGTCCTGAACCCGCTGCGCGACGACACGCGTGTTCTGCCCGAGTCCCATCAGAACGACGCCGACAACGGCTTCGCCTTGGCCGTCGCGCGTGACCGCGCCAAGCCGGGGCATCGGCGCCTCGACGACGCGCGCAACATTGCGAACATAAAGCGGCGTGCCATCCGGCTCGGTGCGCAACACGATGTTGCCGATGTCCGTCGCGTTGCGAAGCAGCCCCTCGCCGCGAATGATGGCCTCCCCGCCGTTGTGCTCGATGGTCGCGCCGCCGGCCGCGCCGTTGTTCATCTGCACGGCATTGAAGATGTCGGCGGTCGAAAGGCCGTAACGCGTGAGCGCGTCGTCCGCCACCTGCACTTCGTAGGTCTTCAGTTCGCCGCCGTTGACGTTGACGTCGACCACGCCCGCCACTTCGCGGAATTTCGGCGCGATCTGCCAGTCGAGCAGCGTTCGCAGCGTCATCAGCGATTGCCCGTGGCCACGCACCTGAAATTGATAGATCTCGCTCAGGCCATCCGACAGCGGTCCCATCTGAGGCGGATTTGTTCCGGGCGGAAGCTGCACCGTCTGCAGGCGTTCGCCGATCAGATTGCGATCCTGATAGATGTTCGAGCCGTCGGCAAAGCGCACGTAGATGACCGACAGGCCATAACGGGAAATGGAGCGCAGCGCCTGCATGCCGGGCAATCCTTGCAGGGCGAGTTCCACGGGCGCGGTAATCGAGCGTTCGATATCGACCGGAGCGAGCCCCGGCGCTTGCGTCGTCACGAGCACCTGGACTGGCGAGATATCGGGCTGCGCATCAAATGGCAGCCGCTGCATGCTGACGAGCCCAAAGGCGATCAGTACGGCGACCAGGATCAGTACCATGGCGCGATTCTTCAGCGCCGCATCGACAATCTTCGTAATCATGACCTGCGCTCGCGGTTCAGCCTTCGTCGGGAATGGTGGTTTGCATCAGCGCAGCCTTCAGCCAGTAGCTGCCGTCGGCGACCACCGGCGTTCCGGCCGTGACCCCGCTCACGATCTCGGTCATGCCGCTCTCGGCCACGCCGGTATGGACCGTGCGCGGGAGGAAGTGCCCCTGCCCCGCAGGCACGAACACGACCGTCTGCCCGTTCACGTCCTGTAATGCGGAATCGGGCACCAGCACGGAATCGTGGCCGAGCGGCGCCGCGATATTTGCCGTGGCGAACAGGTTGGCGCGCAGCAGCCCGCCGGGGTTGGGCACTTGGCAACGCACCGTGACCGTGCCCGTATTCGGATCGGCCTGATCGGCGACGTCGATGACGCGTCCGTTGAACGGCTGGTTCGGATAGGCATCGACGTTCACCGCGACTGTCTGACCCGCGTGCACGGCAGCGGCGTCGTGTTCCGGCACGCTGACTTGCAGCCACACGGTCGACAGATCCGTCACCGTGACGAGCGACTGCGACGTATCGACGATGTTGCCGGCGGCCGTACTCACCGCCGTGACGACACCGTCGAACGGCGCGACCACGGCGCCGAGCGAGTCGCGCGGACTCAATGCGGCAAAGGTGCGCAGGTCGCCGTTTGCCTTCGCGGCGGCATCGATCGGCATCAATCGTTGTGTCATGCCGCGCCATTTCTGCAGATCCGCTTGCCGTGAGCGCAGCGTGGCATCGGCATTGGCCGCCATCGCGCGACGGCGCTCGAGTTCGCTTTGCGCAATGCCGCCGGCGTCGACCAACTCAGTGCCGCGCGCGAGCGCGGCGTGTGCCGCGTCGGCTGCGGCCGTCGCATCGGCGAGCGCGGCTTGCGCGCTGGCGAGCTGGCTGCGCACATCGGAGAGGTCGAACTCGTCGAGCACGGCAAGTCGCTGCCCCGCACGCACGTGGTCGCCAACCGCGACGTCGACGGCCTCGATCCGACCTCTGGATGGGGAACTCAGTTGTGCCAGCTGTTTGCCGTTGAAGGCGATCACGCCCGGCGCGGTGATGATCCGCACGCCTGGGCGAAGCGCCGCGTCGGCGATCTGCAGATGCAGGTTCGAAAGCGCCTCGGGCGCCAGGTCGACGGCGCTGGAAACCGTAGGCGTACTGCTCGCTGCCGCTGACGTGGCAGATTCAGCCGCTACGGGTTCGGCCGTTGCCCGCGTGGTCCGCGAATGAATCGCGAAGGCGCCGCACAGAACGATCAAGCCGGCCCCGGCGACGGACGCATACAGGCGTCTCTGGTACTTGGTTTTCAATGAGTCCCTCGCAGAATCGAATTGATCTGACACGCTCGAAGAGCGAGGACTTCATGTCCTCGATCGCCTGGTGTCGATTATCGAAATCTGCGGCTGATACACACATGGCGGCCAAATGTCATTTTTGACATTGAGGCTGGGGACGTGCGCGAGGTAGAAGAGGAGAACGGGCTGCGGCGCGCCGCGCTTTAGACGAGAGCCGGAAAATACAGCGTAAACACCGTGCTGCCTGCGCGGCTCAGCACTTCGACCTTGCCTCGGTGCGATTCCATGATCGCTTTGACGATCGCAAGACCGAGGCCGGTATTCTTCGCCGATCCCTCACGGGCAGCATTGACGCGATAAAAGCGTTCGAAGATTTTATCGATATGTTCGGGCGGAATGCTGTCGCCGTTATTCATGACCTGCACGGCCACATACTCTCCCGAGCGGAACGCTCGTAGCGCGACTTCGGACGCGGTCCCGGCATGCTCCAACGCATTGGATAGCAGGTTGCTGACGGCGCGCCTGAACAGCGTCGGATCGGCTCGCACTTGCACGGGCCCATCGATCAAGAACCGAACGCTCTTATTCTCCGCGACGGCATCGAAAAATGCGGTGAGTTTGGCGAATTCGCTTTGACAATCGAGCGACCCTAGCTTGAGTTGCTGTCTGGCATGATCCGCCCTCGCGAGAAACAGCATGGTTTCGATCATGCGCTGCAGTCGCTCGCACTCCTCGATATTCGAATCGATGAGCGTCTCGTACTCTTCGATCGTGCGCGGCCTGGACAGCGTGATCTGCGAGGAACTGATGATATTCGCGAGCGGCGTGCGCATGTCGTGCGCCAAATCCGACGAGAACTGCGAAAGGCGCGTGAAGGCGCGCTCGAGCCGGTCGAGCATGCGATTGACCGGGACAGCAATGTCGTGAAGCTCGACGGGGCCGCCGCCGATCTGCAGACGATTGTCCAGATTGTGTGCCTCGATGCTGGAAATGCGAGCACCGATCGTTTTCACAGGCGCGAGACCCCGTTTCGCGATCGCATAACCGAGTGAGCCCATCAGCAGTGAGCCGCCGACGAGCACGAGCAATAGGTTCTCCTGAAAAGCGCGCAACACCGAGCGGCGTTCTTGAGCCGCGTGCGCGAGAACGATCTGGATGGTGTCTCCGGACGACAGCTTTTCTCGCCCCACAACGCAGCGGGCAGGCCCGACGATCGGCGGATTGCAGGTGAACGGACCAGACCCGGCGTCTTTGCCGAGCCCGGATGCCAGACGCTGCCCGCGCCCCCCCGTGTACACCAACAGTTCACCACCCCCGCCGGATATCGCGAAAGACACCGCGGGATGTGAAAGCAGCGCCTCCTGAAATACCGCACCGTTTTGCGCGACCGATACCGCGCTGCCCAATGTGCGAGCCTGCTCCATGAACTCCTGAAGCTTCTCGGCAATTTCGCTGTCGTCGCGGCGTCGCAGTTCCAGCGAGAGCGTATGGTAGAGAAGGCCGCCGGCGAGCGAAAGGACCAGGATGGCAAGAATCGAAAACGCGAGCGCGAGCCGCTTCAGCAGTGAATACGGCGCGCCGGCCCCAATCATGCCCTGTCCTCCAGCACGTAGCCCATGCCGCGAACCGTATGCAGCAGCTTGTTTTCGAACGGGCTGTCGATCTTCGTTCGCAGACGCTTGATCGCGACGTCCACGATATTGGTGTCGCTGTCGAAGTTGATATCCCACACGTGAGAAGTCACGAAAGCCCGGGTCAGCACTTCGCCCTGGCGCTCGGTGAGCAACTTCAATAGTGCAAACTCCTGAGCCGTCAATTCGATGCGCACATTGCCGCGCCGCACGCGCCGCCTGACCAGATCGATCTCCATGTCGGAGACACACAGAACAGTGACCGACGACTGCGCCGGCCTTCGCAGCAGCGCACGGACCCGGGCCAGCAATTCGGCGTAGGCGAACGGTTTGGACAGGTAGTCGTCCGCACCGGACTCGAGCCCGACGACTTTGTCCTGGACCGTGTCGCGAGCCGTCAACAACTGTACCGGCGTATGTTTTTTCTCCCGTATGCGCTTGAGGACTTCGAGCCCGTCGAGTTCGGGCAGCATCACGTCAAGCAGAATCAGATCGTAGTCTTCACTAAGCGCAAGGAAGAGGCCCTCTTTGCCATCAAGGGCGGTATCCGCCTGGAAGCTCGCTTCCATGAGCCCCTTGCGGAGATAGGAGGCCATTTTCGGCTCGTCCTCGATAATGAGTATTCGCATGGTGCTGCAACCTGTCGTTCAATTAGCGCGATTCGAAAAAGATCCGGCGGCATCCTGCGTCCAACTCACGCGGTCCGCTCGGACTGCAGATGAAAGCGAATCTGCGTGAGCGATTCGCATACCTGCCACAAACGCTGGGCGGTCAATTCATCCATGGCCTGCTTCGCGACACTCGCTTCGCCGATTCTGCGCCCGCGTGCCTCGAGGAAACCTTGCGGACCGTAATAGCCGCCGTCATCGACGTCGGGCGATGTCGCCGCGTAGAGCGTCGGCAGCGCGCCGGCGGATTCGCTGTTCAGCGCGACGCCGATAACCCGGCCAGCGAGGCTGCGAGCAGCACGTGACAGCGCGGAACGATCGCCGGAACGAAACAGATTGGTGTTCGCGACCCCGGGGTGGGCGGCTACAGACATGACTCGGGAATTCGCCGCGCGCAGTCGACGGTCGAGCTCGAAGGCGAACATCAAGTTCGCCAGCTTCGACTGGCGATATGACTGCATCGGCGAATAGTGCTTCTCCGACTGCAGATCGTCGAAATCAATTCTCCCCTGCTTGTGCGCGATGGAAGCGATCGTCACGATGCGCGGCCGGTCAGGCGATTCAGCCGCGGCAAGTTCGAGAGCGGGCATGAGCAGCGCCGTGAGTGCGTAATGGCCAAGCATATTGGTGCCGAACTGCAGCTCGAAGCCGTCGTTGGTCTCAAGACGTTTCGGCGGCGCCATGACGCCTGCATTGTTCACCAGAATATCAATGCGGCGTTGCTCCGCGAGTTCTTTCTGCGCGAACGAGCGGACGGACGCGAGGGAAGCGAGGTCGAGAATCGCCAGTTCCGCGTTTGCTCCGGGAACTTCGGCTTTCAGGCGGGCGAGAGCTTTTTCTGCGCGTCGTTTATCGCGGCATGCCAGGATGACCCGTGCCCCTTTGCGCATCAGCGTCAGCGCGGCGTGATAGCCGATACCGCTATTCGCTCCCGTGATGAGCACTCGCTTGCCGGTCTGCGGCGCAATGTCGTCGGTGGTCCACCGTGTGTGCATGTTGGTCCGGGGCGGCGTGAAGATTGAATACGTGGGGTCGAGACTATCACGGCGGCGATCCGGGAGCGTATCCGGCGGCAATCATGCCGCGAGCCGCCCAGCGGAGAGACTCGAGCCAACATCAATTGCTCTTCGCGTACTGCATCGATTGCTGTTCGCTCGCCCAGTCAGTCTCGAGTTTACTGGAATGATCCCGGTTGTCATTATCGGAATTCGGTCGTTAACACGACATGGCTGCTGGATGACGTTTCAGTCATTTCGGAGCGGCCAATCGCGCGGCGCGCCCATGAAAGAGGCGCGCCACCTGGCAATTAGCCGTACAACGAACGAGCGGCCAGTTGCCGTCAAACGCCGCGTGGTGCGGCAAGAAAACGGCGGCGCATCGGCTTGAGCACTGCAATCGCGAGCAATGCGGTAACGATGTCAAGCGTGATCGCCGCGCCGAACACCGGCAGCCAGCTACCCGCGTGCTGGTGCATCAACGCCGCCAGCGGGCCGCCCAGGATCGAGCCGATGCCCTGCGAAATGTAGAGCCAGCCATAGTTTTCCGTGGCATGCCGCGTGCCGAATGTGTCGGTCAGCGTCGCCGGGAACAGCGAGAAGATTTCGCCCCAGCCGAAGAACACCACGCCCGAGAGCAACACGAACAGCACCGCGTTATCGCGCGTGAACAGCCACAGCGCCATAGCGACGCCTTCCAGGGCGAACGCAAAGAACATCGTGTTTTCGCGGCCGACTTTGTCGGACACCCAGCCGAACAGCGGCCGCGTGAGCCCGTTCGTGAAGCGGTCGATCGTCAACGCAAGCGGAAGCGCCGCCATGCCGAACACGAGCACTTTGGTCACGCCGAAATCGGCGGCGAAGGTGGCCATTTGCGACGTGACCATTAGACCGGAGGTCGACATCATCGTCATCATGGCGAACATCAGCCAGAAGATCGGCGTCCTGAGCGTCTGTGACGGGCGCAGATTCGCCACCGGCGAACCGGCCTCATTCACATTCGCGCCGGCGGCATCATGCGCGGGCGGCACACGCAAGCCCTGCGATGCGAGCAGCCCTACCACCGCGAACGCGATGCCGAACATCCACAGCGTCGCGTCGACACCGCGCGCCTGCAACGACGCCGCGATCGGAAACGTCGTGACGATCGCGCCCATGCCATAGCCGGCGGCGACGGCGCCCGCCGCGAAGCCGCGCTGCGCGGGGAACCAGCGCACCATCAGCCCGACAACGCCGACATACACGATGCCCGTGCCAAGGCCGCCGATCACGCCATAGGTCAGATAGAGCATCGGCGCACTCTGGACCTGCGATGCGAACACCCAGCTCAGGCCGGACATCGCCGTGCCGACCGAAATCAGCGCGCGCGGACCGAAGCGGTCGATCAGCTTGCCTTGAAACGGCGAAAAGAACGTCTGCAAAATGATCAGCAGCGAGAACGTCACCTGCAGTTCAGGCAATGCGATGCCCAGTTTCGCGGCGAGCGGTTTGGTCATCAACGTCCAGACGTATTGTGGACTCGAGATCGCCATCATGCAGACGAGACCCAGCCCAAGTTGAACCCAGCGGGTATGCGTGGCGAGCGTCGAGACATTCTCGATGTGCGGCGACATCGGTTGCAAGCGTGTACTCATGGTGTTCTCCGATTCCTGAGCGCATGCCAGCCGGCATGCGCGAGACGTGCGCAGTCCTCCGGGCCTGAACGGCCGGAACTGCAAGTCGTTTGGGTAAAAGCGCGCGGTGTCTACCAGCCCGCAGCGACCCCGTCACTGCGCGGATCGTAGCCCGCTTCGATTAATCCATCAGGATGCCGGACGATTGCGCCGGCATGCCCCATCGCTTCGTCGTAAGGCGCCATCATCTCGACCTCGTGCCCGAACGCGCTGAGCGCGGCCGCCGTGTGCGCGGCGAAGCGTGGTTCGAGCTTGAGCGTGTCGGTCGATTGGCCCCATGTACGGCCGAGCAGCCAGCGAGGCGCGTCGATCGCCGCCTGCGGATTCCAGCCGAAATTCGCGATGCGTGAAAACACGGCGCTTTGCGATTGGGGTTGTCCGTCTCCGCCCATGTTGCCGTACACCATCGTGCGGCCGTCGGCAAAGCGCGCCAGCGCCGGATTGAGTGTATGAAATGGTCTGCGCCGCGGCATCAGCGGATTGAGCGCGTGCTCGTCGAGCGAAAAACTGCAGCCGCGGTTCTGCCAGTTGATGCCGGAGCCCGGCAGGACGATGCCGCTGCCGAACTCGTGATAAATGCTCTGGATGAAGCTGACCGCCACCCCCTCGCTATCCGTCACGCCTAGCCATACGGTGTCGCCCGGTCCGCGACCGGCCGGCCAGGGCGCGGCTCGCGTCGGCGAGACGCGCGCGGCCATCGCGTCGAGTGCGGCCGGTTCGAGCAGCGTGGCGGGATCGACCGACATGTGATCGGGATCGGTGACGTGCGCGTCGCGAATCGCGAAAGCCAGCTTGGTTGCCTCGACGCACGCGTGGACGAACTCGGGCCCGAGCGGGTCCATGTCTTTCGTCAGCACGCGGTCGAGAATACCGAGAATAAGCAGCGACACGAGACCCTGTGTCGGCGGCGGCATGTTGTAGATCGTGCCCAGCGAGTGCTGCAGTGCGAGCGGCTTGCGTAAGCGCGCCTCGTGCCGTTCGAGATCGGCAAGCGCAAGCAGCGAGCCGGCGGACTGAAGATCGCTCGCGATGCCGCGCGCGAGATCGCCGCGATAGAAGTCGTCGAGACCTGCTTCGGCGAGGCGCTCCAAGGTTGCGGCGAGACGTGGCGCGACGAAGCGTTCGCCCGCTGCCGGCGCGCGGCCGTCATGCAGAAAGGTGTCCGCGAAACCGGCGATCGCGCTCAGTTCGGCGCGCCGGCTGTCGACACATTGAGCCTGGCTGCGCGTGACCGGCACGCCGGACTTCGCGTAGTGAATGGCGTCTTCGAGAAGACGCTTGACGGGCAGCTTGCCGCCGAGCGCGTCCCTCGACCAGCGGTGCGCGAGCTGCCACCCGGACACGGTGCCCGCGACAGTGTTCGCGGCCAGCGGGCCGCGCGTCGGAATCGTCGTATATCCGCGGGAGCGGTATGCGTCGATCGTCGCAGCGAGCGCGGCCGCGCCGCAGGCCTCGATGCCCACCGGCTCCGCGCCGGGGCGCGAGATGAGCCAGAAGCCGTCGCCGCCAATGCTGTTCATATGCGGATAGACGACTGCGATTGTCGCGGCAGCGGCAATCATGGCTTCGACGGCGTTGCCGCCGTCCCGCAGGATGGCCAACGCGCTCTGCGCCGCGAGTGCGTTAGGCGCGACGGCCATACCGCGCGCGCCGCGCGTGGGATTCAAAAAACTAGATGACATATTTGACGGGGCTTTTGCTTGTATACATACCCGTCACTTATGCGAGAAGCATGCCAGCACGCGAGCCGACGGTTCATGCGCGCCAGAGCAGGGTTTTGCGCGACTCGGTGCTCACGGCGATGCCGCTACTTGGTGCCGCGCAACCTGGGTGGTGCATAAGGGATCGCATTCGGCCCCATTGCAGTGCGTGCGCGTTGCAGGCGCTCCTCCGTCAAGGTGCGCACTTCAGCGCGGCTACCCTCGATATGGCGTGCGATCAACGCAACGCTACGATCCGTTTCGCGACCACGGATCGCATCGAGGATCGCCCCATGTTCGTCGTAGGTTTCGTCGATGCAGTCGCCATACACGAGATCGAGCCGCCGCACGACCCGGATGCGATCGGTCACGCGCTGCATCGCATTGGTCAGCTCGGCGTTATCGGCCGCCTGCACGAGGGCGTGATGAAATGCTTCGTCGAGCGCGACCATCTCGCGGCCGTCACGCTGACGATGAGCAGGTGGAATCTTCCAGATTTGTTCGAGCCGACCGAGCATCCGTGCGACGCGTTCGCAGAGCTCTCCTTCGGCACCCGCAAGCTTCGCGACCGCAAAGGTTTCGATCAGCTTGCGCATTTCGTAGAGGTCTTCGAAGCGCTTGAAATCGACCGGCACGACTTCCCAGCCGCCGCGCACATAACCGCGCATCAGGCCGTCGCTTTGCAGGCGCTGCAAGGCCTCGCGCGCGGGCGTGCGGGACACGCCGAAGCGCTCGGCGATGCTGCCTTCGGTCACGCGGTCGCCGGGCAGCAGGCGCATATCGAAGATATCCTCGCGTACGCTGACATAGACATGATCAGCCCGCGAAGGGGAAATGCCGGTGATGTCGTTCACGCTTGGAACCTGAGTTGGCTAGTGTCGGGGCTGAGATTATTGTCCGACCCCAACGCGCCGTGTCAACACGCAATGAAAAAACCGGCATCGCGCGGACATCAGCCGCGAGCGAAATACGCCTTTACAGCCGACAGAAACGTATCGATGTCCGCGCGCGAGACGTCCTTATGTGTCGCAAAACGCGACGCGTACAGCATCTGCGTGAGAATGCCCCGTTCCTTGAGCCACGCTTCGAGCGGAGCGCAATGTTGCTGCGGAAACTGCGCGAACACCATGTTGGTCGCGTGTGACTGCACCGTCACCTGATCGATCTGCGCGAGACCGTCGGCAAGAAGCTGGGCGTTGGCGTGATCGTCCGCGAGCCGCTCGACGTTGTGATCCAGCGCGTACAGACACGCCGCCGCCAGCACGCCCGATTGCCGCATGCCGCCGCCGAGCACTTTGCGCCAGCGATGCGCGGCGCCGATCAGCGCCTGGCTGCCGAGCAGCACCGAGCCGACCGGCGCGCCCAGTCCTTTGGAGAAGCAGATCGACACCGAATCGAAGGGCGCGCACAGCGCCGCCAGCGATTGGCCCGAAGCCACCGCGGCGTTGAACAGGCGTGCCCCGTCGAGGTGCGTCGCAAGCCCGCGCTGACGAACCAATTCGACCGCACGCGCCACATAGTCCGCGGGCAGCACTTTGCCTCCAATCGTGTTCTCTAGCGCGAACAGACGCGTGCGTGCGAAATGATCATCGATCGGCTTGATGGCGGCCGCAACCTTATCGAGCGGCAAGGTGCCGTCCACGGCATTTTCCAGCGGCTGCGGCTGAATGCTGCCGAGCACCGCCGCGCCGCCGCCTTCGTATTTATAGGTGTGCGCCAGTTGGCCGACGATGTATTCGTCGCCACGCGCGCAATGCGCCATCAAGGCCGCAAGATTGCATTGCGTTCCAGTCGGAAAGAACAGGCCGGCTTCCTTGCCGGCGCGTTCGGCGAGCACGGCCTGCAGACGCAGGACAGTCGGATCGTCGCCCCACACATCGTCGCCCAGCTCGGCGGTTGACATCGCGGCGAGCATCGGCTGGTCCGGACGGGTCACGGTATCGCTGCGCAAATCGATCATGTGCTGCTCCTCAGAGTGGCGGGCGCATCGCGCCTGCAGCGCGGACGACCTGGATTGAATTGAAAATCGTGCTATGCAGCCCTGCGCTCACGAGTAGCTGCTGGTGAGCGAAAGCGCCGGGTTGCGCGCAGTTGCATCGCGCTGCTGTGGGCCCGCCGATTTCAGCTCCGGATCGCGTTCGACGTCGACGGAAAAGAGATTGACCGCGCCAAGCAGAGTCTGCGCTTGCCTGTTCAAAGCGTCCGCGGCAGCACCCGATTGCTGGACCAGCGCAACATTCTGTTGCGTGCCATGCTCCAGGCTCGCGATCATCTCCCGGACTTCGCCGATATGAAGCGTCTGTTGCTGACACGCGTCGTGGATTTCGCTCATGATGCCCGTGACGCGCGCCGACGAATCAACGACCGCGGAGATGGTCGAGCCCGCGTCATCGACCTGAGTGGCGCCGTCTTTCACGCGAGCGTCGCTCGCCACGATCAGTTGCCGGACCTCCTTCGCCGCTTCTGCGCTACGTTGCGCGAGCAGCCTGACCTCGCCGGCCACCACGGCAAAACCGCGTCCCTGGCTACCGGCACGCGCGGCCTCGACCGCCGCATTCAGCGCGAGGATGTTGGTCTGGAACGCGATCCCGTCGATGACCGAGATGATCTCCGCGATGCGCGCCGACGACGCTCTTATCCCATGCATCGTCTCCACCACCCGGCCGACCGCCATGCCGCCTTGCCCAGCCGTTTCCGAGGCGTGCCTGGCAAGCTCGTCCGCGTGTCCCGCGTTCGCCGTGTTGGTGGCCACGCTAGCATCGAACTCCTTGAGCGCGCCGGTGGCCTGCTCGAGCGCGCTGGCCTGGAGCTCGGTGCGCGCGCCAAGATCGGCATTGCCGGCGGCAATCGCGTGGCTCATGCCGGCGACTGCATCGGCGCCAACGCGCACCTGTCCCACGATGTCCGCGAGCGCTTCTCTCATCCGCACCACAGTCGCCATCACGCTACCCGTATCGCCGGTGCGCAACCCGGCGCGCTGGGAAAGATCGCCGCGCCGGATCGCATCGGCGAACGCGATCAGCTCACGCGGCTCCGCGCCGAGCGAGCGGCCGATGTTGCGCACGACAAGCACCGCAACGCCAACACCGATCACGCACGCAAGTCCGGTTAGCGCAAGCATCATCCAGCGGAAATCGACGCTTATCTGACGTGCTTCGGCACCGCCCTGCCGGTTCAGCACTTCCTGAAAGTCGATCAACTGGTTGATTGCCGCGAGCCACTCGACCAGCGCGGGGCGCGCTTGCTGGAGCAGCAGGGTGCGCGCCCCTTCGGTGTCGCCGGAGGTTTGCCGTGCAATCACCTCGTCGATAAACGGCGTGGCCTTGTTGCCCGCATCGATCACGCGCGAATAGATAACGCGCTCGGCTGGGCTGATGTCGGTGCGCTGCGCGTAGACGGCGGCAAGCGGCTTTGCCGCCTCGTCATAATCCGCCGCGAGTTGCCGGATATGCGCGACGACGGCCGGCAGCTCATCATGCGATACGAGAGTGACATCGCGCACGGCGATTGACCGGTCATGGACGCTACCGCGAAAGTTGATGGCGTACCGTTCTTTGACGCCGTTCACGTCGATGATCTGATCGAGTCGTTGCCGCACCGACTCGACGCGCGTGATGGCGATGACCGTCAGCGCAACGAGAGCGACGAGGACAATGCCGAAGCCGGCAACCAACTGGGTGTGGACACGCAAACCCGCCGTAGTCCTCATGGATTCACCTTTTTCGTCAGAGATGCATTATTTGTTGCGCGTGTCTCGGCTGTTTCAAAGACGGCGGCCGCGGACAGCGCGCAATGACTCGCGGCCTGACATATCGACCGAAACGCCACCAGGATGCGCGATGGCATTGTGCCGAGGCGCAGGCCGTTCGGGAAATTGGTTTGCCTCATGGCGACGATTGCGAACAGTTATGACGCAGCCGCCATGCGCAAGCCAAACACAGCTCGAACGGGAGACGGCGCGGACACAATGAGCAACCCTAGAGCGCCTGCGCGGCAATACGCCCAATTTCTCAGGATTATATCGTCGCTTGACGATTTGCGCTGAAGACGACGCAGACGGTCGCAGCGATAACACCGGCGAACCGCCCTGCGCCGACTCGCAATGCGTTATAGCGCAGGCAGCAGGCTCGGCAGGCTCGTCAGGAAGGCGCGCACGTGCATGGCAATCACCGCTTCGGCGGGCGTGCTGTTTTCGTTCGAATAGATGCGGCGGCGAATCGCCAGATGAGACACGGCGCCATGCAACAGCCAACCCACTTCGCCCAGTTGGGCCGGGTCGACAGGCATGCGTAGACCCAGTTCATGCGCGGTCTCAGTGACGATGATTTCGAGCGCATGGCTGACGATCGCGTTCGTATAGGCCGGCGCCGTCTGCAGGCCCTCGAGCGACGAGTAAAGGAAAAGCCTCAGCCAGCGGCGCGTCAGGAGTGTGTCATAGTATTCTCGATAGAAGCGGTTGAGTCGGCTTTCAATCGGCACACTTCGGTCTTGCAACTGAACAAACCAGATTGCGTCGAAGATTCCGACGACTTCCCGCTTGTAGACTTCGTCAATCAAAGCGGCCTTGCTCGGGAACAGGCTATATAACAAGCGTTGCGATACGCCGCAGGCTTCCGCGATGGCGCGGGTCTGCGCGCCCAGACCATGCTCCGCGAAATACTCCGCGGCCTTCTCCAGCACGCGCGCCTGACGCTCTGCGCGCGGCAAACGCTGTGGCGCTTTTTTCATCGGCCGCTTGAGCGCGACGCGCTCGGCGCCGGTTCCACGGTTCGGCTTCTCGATAGTCCCTTTGTTCTTCATAACTCCCTGCGCTGTCGGATTATCGCTGATGTCATCAACTGACGATTTACGTTTTGATAAAAGTATACACCCGGGCGTGGGCGGCAGTCCCGCTGCCAATGGCGGTCCGCCAGGAACGCTCTCTTTAGCAAGCCTGAAGCACGTTGATGACGCGGCTCACGAGCAACGGGCGCGTATTGCGTCCATATTCGGCCATATGCGTCGAGGCCCCATGCGCCCTCAACGCTTCAGCGCTCTGCCAGCGCTCGATGACAGCGAACGTATCTTTGCCGAGCGGTGTCTGAGGCGTCCCGAACTCCGGTACGTCGATGACGGCCTCGTAGCTGATGCACCCCTCTTCGGCCAACACCGCTGGACGGTTCTGGTTGAAAAGTGCCAACACGGCTTCGCGTCGACCGGGCTGGGCGGTGATTGTGGCAATGACATGGATCATCTGGGTATTTCTCCTTTCCTGTTTTGGCGCCGATCGCCGCATGCGCTCCTGCCTATCTGAACATGACAGCGGCGTAATGCAGAGGTCAGCCTCGCGTCACGCCATCTGCGGACAATACAGGTTTACTCACCCTTGCAGCGGTGGCGCGGCGACACCCGAGGCTCCGTTCATCGCGTGTGAAACTGACTATATTTAACTTTACAGGTAATTCACCATGAAGACTCTGATCTATGCAGCGTTGGTTGCCAACGCACTCGTCGTCCCCGCGATCTCTTTTGCACAGGACTCCACTGCCCCGCTGACGCGTGCCGAAGTGCACGCCGACCTGGTGCAAATGGAACAGGCGGGGTATCGCCCGGGCCTCAAGGATTTGCACTATCCCACCGATGTTCAGGCTGCGGAGGCACGTATTCATGCGCAGGATGCCACGACGCCGAGCAGCACGGCGGTCGGCGGAGTGTCGATGAACGGCTCCTCGCAGTCGGGTGCGCCGTCGACGACCACAGGGACTCACTCGATCTACTTTGGTCACTGATGGTGTCGATCTGCACTGAATCCGGCCCCGGGTCCGGGGCCGCATCGCGTGACTTGCGCAACGGCTGCCGCCGGTCGTTGGACGCACCGCGCTCGTCTGTTTTGTCACCGCCCTGGCGAAGCCCGATTTGAACCCCGCGTTGCCGCGGCTCAACGCTTTGAAGGCACGCTGTCAGCATTCCTCTTCACACCTTCGCATGTCATTCGTGACGAGGACCCTTGATGGCCTCTCAAACAATTGGTAATAAAAATCTCTAACGCTTTAGTCTTCGCTGGAAATTACGCTAGTTCGCCTCCGTCTGAATCTTGCCGAGCATCATTCCATCCAGCATCGACAAGGTTTTCCCGATATGCGCAGGCAGAAAGAAATTGACTCGCCTGGCATTCAAACGTTGCCGGGATGCTATTTCTCCGTCTGCAGGAATCCAGAGCGTTGTGTACATTCGCACTTTGGTTGCGTTTGGGAACACCCGACATAGGTCACAAAGCAATCATCCTCGTTGCCAACATCTTCTTGCGCCAGATCTTTGCAAGGTGCTCTTGCGTTTCCCCCAAGCCCTGGAATTTTCATGCTCGGTCTAGTTCGTATCGCGCTCCGACGACCCTACACTTTCGTCGTTCTGGCAATCTTCATTCTCATCATCGGGCCACTGTCGGCGATGAAGACGCCCACCGACATTTTCCCCGATATCAGAATCCCGGTAATCAGCGTGGTGTGGCAATACACGGGGCTGCCGCCCGACCAGATGGTCGGCCGGATCACGTCGCCGTTCGAACGCACGCTGACTACCACCGTGAACGATGTCGAACACATCGAGGCAGAATCGGTCGCTGGTTTCGGGATCGTCAAGATCTTCTTCCAGCCGGGCGTGAATATCAGCACGGCGAACGCGCAAGTGACCGCGGTCGCGCAAACTCAGTTGCGGCAGTTGCCCGCGGGCACTACGCCGCCGCTGATCCTCAATTACAACGCGTCGACCGTGCCAATCATCCAGTTGGCGCTATCGGGCAAGGGACTGTCCGAGCAGAGGCTGGGCGACCTCGGTCTGAATGCGGTGCGTCCCATGCTCACGACTGTCGCCGGTGCGTCGGTTCCCTACCCGTTCGGCGGCAAGACGCGCCAGGTGCAGATCGACATTGATCCTGCGGCACTGCAGGCGCGCGGTTTATCCGCGCAGGACGTCGCCAATGCGCTGGCGGGTCAGAACCTGATCACGCCGGTCGGCACGGAAAAGATCGGCGACTACGAATACACGCTGCAACTGAACAATGCGCCCTCGGAGATCAAGGCCCTGGGCGATCTACCGGTCAAGGCCGCCAATGGCACGACGGTCACTATTCGTGACATTGCGAATGTTCGCGACGGCAGTCCGCCGCAAACCAATATCGTCCATGTGAACGGCCGGCGCTCGGTGCTGATGTCGGTACTCAAGAACGGCTCGGTTTCGACGCTCGGGATCATCTCCGGCATCAAACAGCAAATCGCCAACGGGAAGGCGTCGTGGCCCGATAACCTGAATGTCGAACCGATCGGCGACCAGTCGATCTTCGTGCGCGCAGCCATCACCGGTGTGGCACGTGAAGGCGTGATCGCGGCCGTGCTCACCAGCCTGATGATTCTGCTGTTCCTCGGCAGCTGGCGTTCGACGATCATCATCGCAACCTCGATCCCACTGGCCATCCTCGGCTCGATCGCCACGCTCTCCGCATTAGGCGAAACCTTGAACATCATGACGCTCGGCGGTCTCGCGTTAGCGGTGGGGATTCTTGTCGACGATGCGACCGTGACGATCGAGAACATCAACTGGCACCTCGAGCACGGCAAGGAGGTGGAGACCGCTATCCTCGATGGCGCCGCGCAGATCGTCACGCCCGCGTTCGTTTCCCTGCTGTGCATCTGCATCGTGTTCGTGCCGATGTTCTTCCTGAACGGCGTGGCGCGCTTCCTGTTCGTGCCGATGGCGGAGGCCGTCATTTTCGCGATGATCTCGTCGTTCATCCTGTCGAGAACCCTCGTGCCGACAATGGCCAAATACCTGCTGAAACCGCATGCGCAGGGTGAGCACGCCGATGAGACGCGCCGTCCGGGTCCGCTCGGACGCTTCCAGCGCGGCTTCGAAGCACGCTTTGAAAAGGTGCGTGGCGTGTATCGCGGGTTACTCGAACTCGCGCTGAACCATCGGCGTCCGTTCGTCAGTTGCTTCCTCGGCTTCGTCGCGCTCTCGTTCGCCCTCGCGCCCTTGCTCGGCCGCGACTTCTTCCCGGCGGTCGATGCCGGGCAGATCCTGATGCATGTGCGCGCACCAGTCGGGGTGCGCGTCGAAAAGACCGCGCAGATATTCGCGAATGTCGAAGGCGCGATCCGCCGGATCATCCCGCCGTCCGACCTCGGCACGGTGGTCGACAATATGGGGCTGCCGGTCAGCGGCATCAATACCGCTTACAACAACACCGGGACGGTCGGTTCGCAGGACGGCGACATCCAGATTGCACTGAACGAAGGGCATCGTCCGACCGACGGGTATGTCCGCATGATGCGTGAAAGATTGCCGCGGGAATTCCCGGGGGTCACGTTCTCTTTCCCACCGGCGGATATCATCGGCCAGATCCTTAACTTCGGCTCGCCGGCGCCGATCGACCTGCAGATCCGCGGCAACAACCTGAACGCCAACTACGCGTATGCAGACCGTCTGCTGCGCGCGGTCCGCGACGTGCCCGGCGTGGTCGATGCACGGATCGCGCAGTCGCACGGCAATCCCACCTTCAACGTCGATGTCGACCGCACGCGTGCACAGTTGCTCGGCATCACCGAGCGCGACGTGACCAACAGCATGGTGGTGAACCTCGCGGGTTCGAGCCAGGTGGCGCCCACGTACTGGCTGAACAATGCGAACGGCGTGTCGTATCCGATCGTGATGCAAACGCCGCAATACCGTCTCGATTCACTGGCAGCATTGCAAAATCTGCCGATCACCGCCAGCGGCGGAGGCACCGCCCAGATCCTCGGCGGTCTGGCAACGGTCGAGCGCTCCACCAGCAACGAAGTCGTCAGCCAATACAACATCCAGCCCATGGTCGAGATCTTCGCGACCACCCAGGACCGCGATCTCGGCGCGGTGTCGGCCGATATCCAGCGCATCATGCACCAGAACGCCAGCACCTTGCCGAAGGGCTCGAGCGTCGCGCTGCTGGGTCAGGTGCAGACGATGAACAGCGCCTTTGCCGGCATGTTGTTCGGCCTGCTTGGCGCAGTGGTGCTGATCTATCTGCTGATCGTCGTCAATTTCCAGTCGTGGGCCGATCCGTTCGTGATTGTGAGCGCATTGCCGGCGGCGTTGGCGGGCATCGTCTGGATGCTGTTCGCGACGCACACGACGCTCTCCGTACCCGCACTCACTGGCGCGATCATGTGCATGGGGGTGGCGACCGCCAATTCGATTCTGGTCGTCAGCTTCTGCCGCGAACGTCTTGCCGTCCATGGCGATCCGTTCAAGGCGGCACTCGAAGCGGGCTTTACGCGCTTTCGCCCGGTGCTCATGACCGCGCTATCGATGATCATCGGCATGGCGCCGATGGCGCTCGCCCTCGGCGAAGGCGGTGAGCAAAACGCGCCGCTCGGCCGCGCGGTGATCGGCGGTTTGATGTTTGCCACCACGGCTTCGCTGTTCCTGGTCCCCGTCATCTTCTGTATCGTTCACGCGCGCCCCGGGCGCGCGGCGACCCCAGCATCCGCCCCGGAAGGTCCTGCCTATGTCGTCTGAATCCACTTTTCCCACTCACACGCCGCCGCGCCGTCCGCTCCGGATCGCGGGCGTGATCGGCCTGCTGATCGCCTTAGGCATCGTCGTTGGCGGTGTCGCGCTGCGGGCTGTCGACGCCCGCAAGCTGAAAACCTGGACGGAGGCTCAGGCCGTACCGACAGTCAATCTGATCCAGCCCATGCGCGATCCCAACGGCCCTTCACTGCAACTGCCCGGCCGGCTCGAAGCGTTTACACGGGCGCCAATTTTCGCGCAGGTCAGCGGCTACCTGAAATCATGGAACGTCGATATTGGCGCGCCGGTCAAGGCGGGTCAGGTGCTCGCCGAAATCGAAACACCCGAGCTTGATCAGCAGCTCCTTCAGGCACGCGCCGATCTGCAGAGTGCGCAGGCGAATGCCGTCGTAGCGGGTACGACGGCGAAGCGCTGGGAGGCGCTAAGAGGCACCGATTCCGTCGCCCAGCAGGACGTCGACCAACGCACGGCTGATTACACCGCGAAGGAGGCGATCGTGGCGGCCGCGAAGGCCAACGTCGATCGCCTCGTCGCGACAAAGGCCTTCGCGCGGATCGTCGCGCCGTTCGACGGCGTGGTGACCGCGCGCGACACCGACGTTGGCGCGCTGGTGAACGCCGGTAGCGGCGGCGTCGGCCAGGAGCTGTTCGCGGTGTCCGAGGTTAAGCAGTTGCGTGTTTATGTTCAGGTACCGCAGAACTACGCTCCGGCGATCCACGATGGCACGACCGCGACCTTGACCGTTCCCGAGTACGCCGACCAGCAGTTCACCGCGCGCGTGATTGCAGCGGCAGACTCCGTCAATTCGAGTTCGGGGACGACGCTCGTGCAATTGCTGGTCGACAATGCCAACGGCAAGCTGCTGCCGGGCGGTTTCGCCAGCCTGAAATTCACGTTGCCCGAGTCGGCCGATTCACTTCGAGTGCCGGCTAGCGCGCTCGTGTTCGATAGCCGCGGCGTCGTGGTCGCCACGCTCGGTGCGAACGGTCACGTGCTGTTCAAGCAGGTGAAGATCGACCGTGATCTGGGCGATTCGGTGGAGATCGGCTCGGGACTCGCCGCCAGCGATCGCGTGATCGATACGCCGCCCGACGGACTCGCCGACGGCGACAGCGTGCAGGTTGCGCCGGCCACTGACAGGAAGGCGGCCGCACATGGTTAAGCCTGGACGGGTCGCGCTTTTAACGGGCGTTCTGGCGCTCTCCGCCTGCTCGCTCGCACCGCAATATCAGGTGCCTTCGGCGCCGGTAGCGGCACAATACAAAACCGTTGGTCCCTGGACGGCCGCTCAGCCCGCCGACCGCATAGACCGTAACGGCTGGTGGAAAATATATGGCGACGCGCAACTCGACGATCTCGAAGCGCGTCTGCTGGCCAACAACACCGATCTGCACGCCGCCTACGCGCACTATGCGCAAGCGCAGGCTTTCGTCGCGCAGGTCGCGTCGGGACTGTATCCGACCATCAGCGCAAGCGCGGTGCCGCAGCGCGTTCGCCAGTCCGACAACCGGCCGTTGCGCGTGGGCGGCCCGAACGACTACAACTCCGTCACGCTCGGCGCCGAAGTCAATTACGACCTCGACCTGTGGGGCCGCGTGCGTGACTCCGTGGTGGCCGGCAAGGATGAGGCTCAGGCGACCAAAGCCGATCTGGCTTCCGTGAAACTCAGCCTGCAAGTGGCACTCGCGGACAATTACATCGGTTTGCGGGGCCTCGACCGGCAGACCGAGCTGCTGAACGAGACGGTCATGGCGTATGCGAAAGCGCTGCAACTCACGCAGACGCTGCATGACAGCGGCATCGTGGCGGGCCTCGACGTTTCGCGGGCTCAAACGCAATTGTCGTCGGCGAAGTCCCAGTTGTCGCAGAATCTCGCGCAACGAGCGCTCATCGAACACGCGATTGCCGTGCTGGTGGGCACGTCCGCGTCCGAATTTAGCCTGCCGCAGCAGACCGCCGCCATCGCGTTGCCGGCGATTCCGACCGGCCTGCCCTCGACGCTGCTGCAACGTCGCCCCGACGTCGCAGCAGCGGAACGCCGGGTTGCCGAGGCCAACGCAAAGATTGGTGTCGCGCGCGCGGCCTATTTCCCGGACATCACGCTGAGCTTACAGGGTGGTGTGCAAAGCGCCGCCTATGCTGGACTGGTTAGCGCGCCCAATCTGTTCTGGGCGATTGGCCCGCAGCTCGTGCAATACGTCTTCGACGGCGGTTACCGTCGTGCGCAGCTCGACGGCGCGAAGGCGGCAACCGAGGAAGCCGGAGACCGCTACCGCAGCGTGGTTCTGTCGGCATTCCAGCAGGTCGAGGACAACCTTTCGCTGCTGTCGTATCTCGGCACCGCGCTTGGCGAGCAAAAGGATGCCGCGAATGCCGCGCAATACTCGGTAGATCTGGCGCTGCGCCAATATCGCCAAGGTACTGTAGGTTATCTCGATGTCGTGCAGGCGCAGACCGTCGCACTCGAAGCACGGCGCAGCGTGCTCGATATCCAGACACGCCAGCTAAATGCCAACGTGCAACTGCTGCATGCACTGGGCGGCGGATGGTCGAGCGATGAACTCGCCCAAGTGACTGCCACGCCGGCACTGGTCGCGACAACGATGGCACACGGCGCAAATTGAAGGCCTGCACAGGGCGCAACCGGGGGGGTGACCCGGTTGCGCACGCTGTTCCCGTAAATTTCTCGTCCCGCGTGACGACGCACGGCAGAAAGCGACGCTGGTGTTTCAGCGGCGTTTCCCGCCGGCCCAGAGAGCGCGTACCGGCCGCCTTTTCGTCGTCGTACACCCGGATGCGGGTTGGCGCGGATCCGGACTCGACAATATAGAGGCGGCTTTCATCCGGCGAGAAACAAAGGCCGTTCGGATTGGCGATGTCGCCGGCGACGATCTCTCTTTCGCCGGGGCGGCCGTCAGTCGTTCTTCCGGATATACGCTGCGAACGCCTGCGCGTAATCCGGATGCCAGCGCGACAGCGCCGGGCGATTCTCCACAATGTCTCCCGCAGCCCAAAGGATGCGTCGCTCGTCGAGGGAGCGAGGCACATCGTTGTCGGGGCACAGAATGTAGAAATCGCCCGCATCCAGTCGCTCAAGCATGAAATCGACAGTCTGCTCGGGCGTCCAGGCGGCGGCCGGCTTCTCGGTACGACCTCGAGCGGCAAGCTCCGTGAACACAAAGCCTGGGATCAGCAAATGCGCGCTGATCCGGCAGCCTGGCGTATTGCGCAACTCGTGCTGCAGTGCTTCGGTAAACGCCTTCAGGCCGGCCTTGGAGACGTTATAAGCCGGGTCGCCGGGCGGTGTCGTGATGCCCTGCTTCGAACCGGTGTTAATGACGAGGCCCGGGCGTGCGCGCGCGATCATCGCGGGCACGAAGGTCTGAGTGCCACGGATGACACCCCATAGGTTGACGTCAAGCACCCGCTCCCAGTTAGCGGCCGCCCCGAACATGGAGCTACCCGGTTGAATCCCCGCATTGTTCATGAGGATATCCGTGCCGCCGAAGCGATCCCGAACCGCTGCTTCGAGGCGGATCAGGTCTTCAAGGCGGCTGACGTCCGTCTCGACGGCCAGTACATCCTTCGCGCCTTCAGCAGCCACGCTGGCAATCGCCTGCTTCGCGTGCGCAAGGCGGTCCTCACCCAGATCCGCAATGCACACGCGAAGCCCAAGCTGCGCGAACCGCTTCGCAGCAGCGAGTCCAATGCCGGCAGCGCCGCCTGTCACGACGGCGACGGCTCCGGGAGTGAAAGTAAAGTGTGTCATCGATAGTCCTTTCTGATTCGTCATAAAAAGTCAGCCCGCCACCTCACAAGCGGACCGCCAAACCGCACGTGCTCGACAGGTCGCGCGGCCGGGAAATTCGTCACCCACCTCAGTCCATCGGGCAAAACGGCACTGGCGACAGAAACACCGACTCCTGATGGACGAGATACGGCAGGATGCGCGGCGTGAAAGCTTGCCAGCGTGGATCGGCTGCGAGTTTCGCGCGCTGCGCGGCCCGCCTGAGTCCTCCGTCCAGCAACCCTTGAGGCGGGCGTACTGACTGATGATTCCGAGCCCTTCGCGCTCGTAGATGTCCAGGAACTCGCCTGCCTTTCCTGCCGTTATCTGATACGTACGCATTTCTACCAGCATGATTCCCTCTGTTTCGATCGGTACTCTGCCACAGCACGGCGCCGTCAGAACGCGTCGCCGACATCGGGCCGACGCGAATCTGCACGGTCGATTCGAAATGCAGGTCGTCGAGCCTCTTCAGCGCTTTGCAACCGGGCAGACATGCTTCGAGTACGACGGGGTCGTTCAATGCACGCCATGCGGCTTCAGGGGGCATGGGCAGGATGGTTCGATCTGTCAGTTTCATCTCCGCCGCTCAGCGCTCGTAGAGTTTGAACAGCGCCTGCGTGCCGTTGCGCGCGTAGCCCCGCTCGGCCATCTCGTGATACATCACGCGCACCAGTTCCAGACCCGGCAATTCACGTCCCATGCTTCCTGCTTCCTCGTGCGCAATCCGCAGGTCCTTGATGAAATGCTCGATGAAGAAACCGGGTGCAAAATCGCCCTTGGCAATGCGCGGCCCCAGGTTGTTCAGCTGGAATCCACCCGCCGCGCCCCCGCCAATCGCGCTCAATACGGTGTCGGCATCCAGCCCGGCGCTGTGCGCATAGGCGAGCCCTTCGCACACGCCCATCATCGTCGACGCAATGACGATCTGATTGCACAGCTTCGTGTGCTGACCCGCACCCGGGCCGCCTTGCAGGACGATGTTGGTGCCGAGGCAGCGCAACATCGGTTCCACGCGTGCGAGCACAGCGCTTGCGCCGCCGACCATGATCGACAGGCGCCCTTCGCGCGCACCGATGTCGCCGCCCGATACCGGCGCATCCAGCATGTGCACCCCGCGCTGAGCGGCGTGCGCGGCCAACTCTTCGGCCAGTTTTGGACTCGACGTCGTCATGTCGACCAGCACCGCATCGCGCCGGGCATGCGCGATCAGACCGTCGTCGTCGAGATAGAGTGCGCGGACGTCCTCGGGTGTGCCGACAATCGTGAACACGACGTCCGATACTTCGGCGAGCGCCCGCGGGGTCGCTTGCCAGTTCGCGCCGGCTTCGATGAGCGGCTCAGCCTTCGCACGCGTACGGTTATAGACATGCAGCGGATAGCCGGCGGCGGCGAGCCGCGAGGCCATAGAGAAACCCATGATGCCAAGGCCGATAAAGCCAATCGCGGGTTTGCCTGTAGATTGATTCATGATGGTTGGTCCGTTCAGAGTTTGTCGCGCAGCAAGTCGCGCAATAGCATGGGAGTCAGTGGATGACGGCCGGCAACGACGCCAAATGGCGCAAGCGCGTCGTTGACCGCGTTGGTCAATGCGCCGATCGCTCCCATCACCCCGCCTTCGGCCATCCCCTTGATGCCGGCCGCCGTCGACTTGCCAGACGTATGCAGCGGGATGATCTCGAGGTTGGGCAATTCAGTCGAAGTGGCGATCAGGTAGTCGGCGAGTGATCCGGTCACGTTCTGTCCTGAGTCGTCGTAACGCATGTGCTCGAACAGCGCGCCCGACAGTCCCATCGCCACGGCGCCATGCTGCTGCCCTTCCACCACGGTGGAATTGAGCAGCGTGCCGCAGTCTTCGGCGATGACGTAACGCGCGATGCGGAATGCGCCGGTCAAGACGTCCACCTTGATCTCGCATCCATGAGCCGCATTCGAATAAGTCATGGCCGGCGGATCGTAAGTCAGGTGAAATTCGAGGCCCGGCGTCAAACCTTGCGGCAACGCGGTGGGATCCAGATACGCACGGCGGGCCGGTT
Source organism: Paraburkholderia sp. WC7.3g (assembly GCF_050436345.1). Lineage (NCBI taxonomy): Bacteria > Pseudomonadati > Pseudomonadota > Betaproteobacteria > Burkholderiales > Burkholderiaceae > Paraburkholderia > Paraburkholderia sp. WC7.3g. The sequence continues at coordinate 2,063,952 of NZ_JBNDMA010000002.1, read as the reverse complement.
GCGCGAAGCGCATATTCATCATCGGCGCGAGGCTTTGTCCTCCGGCGATCAGCTTGGCGTCAAAACCGTGAAGAGCAAGAAGCGACAGCGCGTCGTCAAGCGTGCTCGGCCGGTGATACGAAAATGCGGTGGGTTTCATGCGCGTTGCGCGTGCGCACTCGGGCTGCGATTCCGGGCGATGACAGGCAACCCGCGACAGCCCCCGCCCGCCGATAACCGAGGCACTCGACGACGGCCATTGCCGATTCGCTTGACGCTGCTCATGATTCGCTCCAGCCGCGTGCGCGGCGCTGTTCACCCGGCGGGATAGCTACCGCTTCAGCCATCGCCTCGGAAACGAGGATATCGCCGACAAATTAACTCGTCAATTGACGACTACACCTCCAATTGAGAGGATCATTGTCGGTCTAATGCGCAGGCCGTGTATATGAAGGTGCCACTATGATGTTTTGTTGTTTTTTAAAATATGTCTTCACATGACGACTTACGATTTGATAGAGTACATCGTCCGCCGGCATGAACCGGTGTCGCCATGCTCCCGGTTTTAGCCGTGCACTATCTCAGTGCCATCGCGAAGCGAGCGCCTCATCTATGACTGCCGGCATTGGCACTCCCCGCGCCAGGGCGTTTGCGGGTCTTTCACTCAACCCGTTTCGGTTCTCCGCTCATGTCCTTGTCAAGCCGTCAATCGGTCATCATCGCGTTGATCGTCGCCAGCGCCTATTTCATGGAGAACCTGGACGCTACGGTGATTGCGACAGCGCTGCCCCACATGGCCGCCACGTTCGGCGTCACGCCAGTGAGGCTGAGTATCGGCATGACCGCCTATCTGCTCGCGCTCGCGGTCTTCATCCCGATCAGCGGCTGGGTGGCGGATCGCTTTGGGCAACGCTCCGTGTTCGGTAGCGCCATCGTCGTGTTCACCGGCGCGTCGATACTTTGCGGGCTCAGCAACGGTCTCGTCGAATTCACGGTCGCGCGGATCCTGCAGGGACTCGGCGGTGCAATGATGGTGCCGGTCGGCCGGCTCGCCGTGCTGCGCAGCACGGACAAGCGTCACCTGATGCGCTCGATCGCCTACATTACCTGGCCCGGGTTGGCCGCACCGGTGTTGGGTCCAGCGTTGGGCGGCTTTATCTCGACCTATTTCAGCTGGCGCTGGATCTTTCTGCTGAACGTACCGATCGGCCTGCTGGGCCTGGCGCTGACCGCCACGTTCATTCCGAACCACCGCGAATCCAGCCGTCGTCCGTTCGATGTGCCCGGATTCGTGCTTAGCGGAGTCGCGCTAACCTGCCTCATGTACGGCATGGAACTCGTCGGGCAACTGCATGGCGACTGGCACATCGCGGCCGCGGCGCTGACCGGTGGCGTGCTCGCCGCAGCCTTCGCGGTACGGCATTTCCGGCGTGCCGAACACCCGCTGATCGATCTCGCGCCGTGGCGAATCCCGACGTTTCGCGCAACCCTCGATGGCGGTTCGTTGTATGTGGTCTCGGTCAGCGTTTCGCCCTTCCTGTTGCCGCTGTTCTTCCAGCTCGGTTTCGGACTCAACGCGTTCGCCGCCGGCTTGCTGGTGCTCGCTTACGCGGCCGGCAATCTGGCCATGAAGACCGTCACCACGCCCATCCTCAAGCGCTTTGGTTTTCGCAAGGTAATGATCGTCAATGGCCTGCTCACCGCCGCCACCATCGCGCTGTGCGCCCTGCTCTCGCCGGACACGCCGCGCGCGCTGATCATGCTGGTGCTGCTGGTCGGCGGGCTATGCCGATCGATGCAGTTCACCAGCATCAACACGCTCGCATTCGCGGACGTGCCGCCGGCGCGGATGAGTTCGGCGAGCACGTTTTTCAGCATGGTCCAGCAGATGACCATCGGTCTCGGCATCGCATTCGGTGCGATCGCGCTGCATGCTGCAGTCCTGATACATGGCGGCCACGCGCAGTTGACGCTTGCTGATTTCCGGGTCGCGTTTCTGCTTGTCGCGGTGCTGGTACTGATCTCCGTGCTGTACTTTATCGGCCTCGAACCGGATGCCGGCTGCGAGGTGAGCGGCCATACGGGAGCCGCATCGCGGTAGTGCGGAAATTGTATCGAGCGCGTTAATGGCGACTGGCCCAAATTAAACAGAGAGAGAGTCCGTGCAGAATAACCCGGGTACGCCAGTTACGAGTTCACAAGCCGCCTCGCCCCACGCGGCGCCAGTTGCGGACAGCTCAGTCGCTCGCAGCGCCTCGCAACAGGCGCTGATCCTTGCGGGCGTTTGTATCGCGGTACTAGTGCTGCCGCTGAATTTCGGCGGTGCGGCGGTGTCGGCGCCGACTATCGGCACCGCGTTGGGAGGCAGTCCAGTGGCAATCAACTGGATCCTGAACGCGTTCATGCTGAGCTTCGGCAGCAGTCTGATGGTCGCCGGAGCGCTCGCGGATCTGCTCGGACGAAAACGTGTATTCGCCGTCGGGGTAGCGCTCTTTGCAGCGACATCACTCGGGATCTCGGCCGCGCCGAGCCTCGTGTGGGTCGACTTTCTGCGCGCGCTGCAGGGCATTGCGGCCGCGTTGGTGCTGGCCGGATCATCGGCAGCGCTTGCCCAGGAGTTCGACGGGCATGGCCGCGCTCGCGCGTTCAGCATGCTCGGCACGACTTTCGGCGTGGGCCTGGCGCTGGGTCCGCTTCTCGCCGGGTTTCTTACGCAAACATTCGGCTGGCGCTCGTTCTTCCTGGCGGATGCGGCAATCGGCTTGACGGGCTTTGCGCTCGGCGTTCCAAAACTGAGGGAATCCTATGATCCGCACGCCAATGGTCTCGATTGGCCTGGCGCCATCAGCTTTACCGCGGCACTGACCCTGTTCACCTTCGGCCTGCTGCAAGGGCCGGAGAGCGGCTGGAGCAGTCCCCTCATCGTTTCACTGTTCTTGGGTGCCGCGGTCATGGCGATCGCCTTCGTCTGGATCGAAGGTCGTGTTACCCGGCCCATGCTCGATCTGTCGTTGTTTCGCTATCCGCGCTTCGTCGGTGTGCAGGTACTCCCGCTTGCGACCGCATTCTGCTATGTCACGTTGCTGCTTGTCTTGCCGACGCGATTCATCGGCATCGAAGGACATACCGCGATCGGCGCGGGCTTGATGATGGTTTCGCTTTCGGCGCCGATGCTGATCGTGCCGCTCACCGCTGCGCATCTCACGCGTTGGATGTCGGCCGGTGTCATCTCGGCGATCGGCCTCGTCATTGCGGCCATCGGCATGCTCTGGTTCAGTGGTATCGGACTTGATGCGTCAGCCACTGTCCTTGGGATTCCGCTGTTCGTGATCGGTGTCGGTGCGGGGCTGCCGTGGGGACTGATGGACGGCTTGTCCGTCAGCGTTGTTCCAAAGGAACGTGCCGGCATGGCGACGGGTATCTTCAGCACGACGCGCGTGGCGGGCGAAGGCATGACCCTCGCGGTGGCTAGCGCGATATTGGCAGTGCTCACACGCTTGCGACTAGCCGACGCACTCGCGCGATCTCCCGGCGCGTCGGCTCATGCCGTCACAGAAGCCGCCCAGCGCGTGGCCACCGGCGATCTGGCACATGCCACGGTGCTTCTGCCCACACTCGGGGCGCCTGTACTCGTGCATGCGTACGACGGCGCGTTCCGGGTACTGCTCCATATGCTGGCGGCAATCACGCTCGCCTCCGCGATCATGGTGCTTGGGTTCCTTGGCCGCACACCATCCGCGGCGAGCCCAGACGATGCCAGCCCGGCGCTTTCCGGAGGCAAAGGGATCGCCGACCGGTGAGACGCGCGCGGCTGCATTGGAGAAGACGCGGGTTTCCGCAGCGAAGGCTTCCACGGAGGAAGCCACAGGTAAGGATTCAACCACGACTCGTGACTGAATACTGACCGACGCATTACCGATCCGGCTATTTGACATTGAATCTTTATTCATGTCAATTCAGTCAGCGGATTCTTCCACAGCAATAAAAATTCACAAAATCACAAGCGAATTTCTACCGATCAAGCGCATTAGGACAATTGGCTCTACTGTCAATTCTAGCAAGACAGATTTCCAATTTTTGGACGTTCACGACACATTCTTTGCGGGCGAACGTGACGACCCAGTCCCGCCTTTCGCAATCTATCGCCGAACTCTAGCCCGCTATTTACGGACTATTTTCGAAGAAGAACAGTGTCGATAACTTGCTCAGGCTCCCCTCCTGGAGATCCTGCAACCCGCTCTTTGTCATGCCTTTTTGCAGTACTCCTTGTTAAGCCAATTCAGCCATACCACATAATTTAATCTTGGCTCCTTTCATTTTTATCATCCTCTTTTAGCCTTGAAAGGAACCGACCTCCTATTGCAAGCATAGAGAAAATAGATTGGCGCTCTGAAAAGCCCAATCATAGGATGTGCCTGGTTTCCTCCTGTCCTGAACTGGGATCACAACGTGAAATTACGCACGACACAAATCGCAGCAAGCATTCTTTCCATCGCCTCCGCAATCGTCACTGCGCAACCCGTGTACGCTGAAGATATGACGCGCGATAGTGGCTCGCCGGTCGGCGACAACCAGAACTCACAGACCGCCGGTCCTGAAGGTCCGGTACTGCTGCAGGACTCGCATCTGATCGAGAAGCTGCAGCGCTTCGACCGGGAGCGCATCCCGGAGCGCGTCGTTCATGCGCGCGGCACGGGTATTTTTGGCGAGTTCGCGCCGAGCGCCGATATCAGCGCATTGACCACCGCCAAAGTGTTCACGCCTGGCACGAAGACCCCGGTCTTCGTGCGCTTCTCGACCGTGATGGGCTATCGCGGATCGCCTGAGCAGGCGCGCGACCCGCGCGGCTTTGCCGTGAAGTTCTATACGCAGCAAGGCAACTGGGACGTCGTCGGCATCAACTGGCCGATCTTCTTCATCCGGGACGCTATCAAGTTCCCGGACTTCGTGCACGCAAACAAGCCGTCCGCCGTGACGGGCGTGCAGGATCCGAATCTGGCCTTCGATTTCTTCGCTCATACGCCGGAAGCGACCAGCATGCTGACGCACCTCTACACCGACGAGGGAATGCCTGACTCATACCGTCACATGGATGGCTTCGGCGTCCATGCGTTCAAGTTCGTCAATGCCAAAGGCGAAGTTCACTACGTGAAGTTTCACTGGAAGAGCCGTCAGGGCATCGAGGGCATCCGCCCGCAGGATATTCCTCATTCGATCGGCGCCGACTGGAATCTGATGACCGACGACCTGTACAACTCGGTCAAGGCCCATTCATATCCGCAATGGGATCTGTACATCCAGATCCTTTCGCCGAAGGATCTGAACAAGTTCGACTTCGATCCGCTTGACGACACGAAGGTGTGGCCTTCGTCGATCCCTGAGCAGAAGGTCGGGACGATGACGCTCAACCGGGTTCCGGATAACTACTTCCAGTCCACTGAAGAGTCGGCATTCGCGCCGTCCCGCCTCGTGCCGGGCATCGAGCCCTCCGAGGACCGGATGCTGCAGGGTCGTCTGTTCGCATACGCCGACACGCAGATGTATCGCCTGGGACCGAACTACAACGATTTGCCGATCAACCGTCCTGTTGTGCCTGTGTACAACAATAATCAGGATGGCTCGATGAATTCCGGCGATCGCAAGGCTGAGGTGAACTACGAGCCCTCCAGCATCGCGGAGATCTCGCAGCAGGCCAGGTACAAGTCCGTGCAGACGCCGCTCAGCGGAACGACGCAGCAAATGGCGATCCACAAGACGCTCGACTTCCGTCAGGCTGGCGAGTTCTACCGGACGCTGTCTGAAGCCAACAAGGCGGATCTGGTCACGGCATTGTCGGGCGATCTGGGCCGTGTAACAAACGACACGAATAAGTACACGATGCTGTCGTACTTTTACAAGGCTGATTCCGATTACGGTACTCGCCTCGCACGCGCCACGCACGCGGATCTCTCACGTGTGCAGGATATGGCGTCGCACCTCGGCGATAACTGAAGCCAGTAGGCAACGCAGACGGAGCCTGCGCAAGCAGGCCCCGTCTGCCTGAATACGATTTCCGACGGAGAACGTCATGCGAGGTTTCTCTACTGCGCGGCGTGTAGTTCGAAACGCAGCCGTGGCAGCGATAGCCGCACTTCTGAGCGCGAGTTGTGCGGAGCACGTTTATCGGCCAGCAACGTATTCCGGCACGGTTGACACGCGAGCATACACCGATGACTGGTTCGCGGCGGCGCGCGAAGGGCGAACCGATATCGTTCAATTGCTGATCGACGCGCACTATCCAATCGAAACCGCAACGCCTCAGGGATATACCGCGCTCATTCTTAGCGCCTACGATAATCACCCGGACACGCTAAGGGCGCTTCTTGCCGCACACGCCAACGCATGCGCCGCCGACAAGCACGGCAATACCGCGTTGATGGGTGCACTGTTCAAGGGCGAAACGAACATTGCGCAAATATTGCTCGAGACGCGCTGCCCTATCGATCAAACCAACAACGCAGGGGAAACGGCGCTATCGTTTGCTGCGCTGTTCGGCCGGCTCGATATGCTCTCGGTGCTGGTGGCGCACGGAGCGAACGTCAATCATGTCGACGCACGCGGCGGCACCGCGCTGCAAATGGCCATCTCGCAACACAATACCGCCGCAGCCGATGCGCTGCGCCAGGTCGGCGCTACGCAGTAAGGCGCTACGCAGCTCTGCGTTCACGCGAAAGTATTGATGATGCTTCCAACCATGCCGTTTGCACTGACAGGCGGCGCGCTCGCAGCTTCCGCTTCGACGAGAGCCAGGGCGCCGCTTTGCGGCGTATGCGCGGCAACGCCCTGCGAGGACTGCTGCATCACTTGCATGGCCACGCTTGCGGCGGTTTGCGTAACGTTCATGATCTTTCCTTTGTTGAAGACGCAGACGTTAGCACGTCTTCCGATTTTTGGCAGATCTCACCAATTGAATTCGCAGCCGCTGGTAAGTGCGGAAAATCGTGCTGCGGGTCTGGATGACACGAATGTCATCTTGCGGACCGATTTGCGACATGCAGGAGCCGGTATGTTGACACGTCGCTCAGAGGTCTATGTGCAGCTCTGTTGTTTCGTTTGCGCTTGCGACCCAAATCTCAAAAGGTCACGAGCGAGTTTGGCAGAACCTTTTTTCGAAGACCGCATGCAAGAAGGAATGCAACGGGGGTTGTCTTCAATGACGGAAATCACGGCCGTAGTCAGCATCAGGATTGCAGATATCACGCGTCTGACCCACATATTCGGCGAGGAATCGACTCAACAGGCTCTCACTCAGTTCGGCGAGGAAGCAACGGCTTTGCTAAATCGGCTGCTGGCTCAGCATCAGGTAATTGACCGATATCGTTCTGATGTCGACGGAAATTGCTCTGCGTGTTTCCGCGTGCTGTCGGGAGGCTTGCCGCGTGATGCCAGCGAAGCGGCGCAGGCCATAGAAAAGGCAGGGCGTCATCTGATTCGCGAGCGGCTACTTGCTATTTTTGGCGGCGGGACAGGCGCCCGGATCAACTGCGATCTGTCGGTGTTCGTTTTGCCTTCCGAAGCAGTCGCAGGAGATGCCAAAACGGGTTGGTTTCAATGGACGAAAGATCAATCGAGGTCCCAACCGAAACAACAACATAAAGACCGGGACAACTCATCGACCAGAGTGAGAGCAATTCTGCGCGAACGCTCCATACAGACCGTGTTGCAGCCGATAGTGCGCATTAAAGACGGTGCAGTGACGGGTTTTGAAGCCCTTTCCAGAGGTCCGCAACGGACGCCATTTGAACGCCCGGACGTGCTGTTCGACGCGGCTCATGCGGCCGGCTGTGCCGTAGAGATGGAATTATTGTGTGCCGAAGTGGCTCTCGAGCGCACCAAAGGCAAGCTGCCGCCCGGGAAGTTTTTGACCATCAATCTGGGCCCGGATGCCTTGACCCTTGCCGCGGAAAAACTGCCGTTGGCAGGCCGGCAGGAAGTCATGTTCGAACTCACCGAGCACTTACCGCTCAACGAAGCCGAGGGTTTGCGAGAGGCGGTCGAACGCCTGCGTACCATCGGCATTGGCTTGGCCCTGGACGACACGGGCTGCGGGTTCGCAGACCTCGATACCGTCCGTCTGTTGAAGCCAGAAATCGTCAAACTGTGCATTACCGTGATCCGCAATGCCGATAAGGGTGCGCCCTTCGCAGCCGCTATTCGCGCGTCGGCTGAACAGCTCTGTAAGCTCGGCTGCAAGGTGCTTGCTGAAGGTGTCGAAACGGCAGCCCAGCACGACGCATTGCAGAACTGCGGCATCGAACTTGCGCAAGGGTGGCTTTACGGCAAGCCGGCGGCCGTTGCGTCATTGCCAGGCGGCAGATGACCCAACGGCGGGTTCGCAAAACGATTTCGAAAGAACTGGCGCGCACCGAAGCGCACTGAACACCGCCGCCCGCGCACAGCGTTCCGTTGACGCGACAGCTCTATCGTTTAACGCTGATTTCATTCTCACGGTAGGCAGCCGCTCGAACCCCGTTGCATTTTTCCGCTACGTCCGTTTCAGCAGCGACGTATCCACCGGTAACGCACGAATCCGGTGACCGGTCGCATTGAAGATCGCGTTGCAGATGGCCGCTGAAGTCGGCGGCACGCCCGGCTCGCCAACACCGCCAGGCGGCGCATCGCTCGGCACGATATACACGTGTGTCTCGGGAACGGAATCGATACGGGCGACCTGGTAGTCCGTGAAGTTCGATTGCTCCGACGCACCGTTCCGGAAAGTGAGTTCACTGTATAACGTGTTGCCGAGCGCCATCACCACCGCGCCCTCGAACTGCGCAACAACCCGATCGGGATTGACGATGCGCCCGCAGTCGACGGCCAGATCGACGCGTGTCACACGCACCGAACCGTCGTCGGCCACCTGCACATGCGCTACCGCGGCCACATAACTCAGGAAGCTGCGATGTACCGCAATCCCGCGCCCATGCCGCGCCGGCAATGCGGTCGACCACCCGGAGCGGACAGCGACCGCGCGAACCACGGCCGCATAGCGGGCGGTGTCGATCGGGTACTCGTCGATCGACGCGCCGTAGTTCGGGTAATCGACCCCCAGTGCATGCAGATCGACATGCCGCGGCGTGCCGAGCAGCGTGAGCAGGTGCTGCACCGGATCCTGCCGCGCGGCCGCCGCAAGCTCATCGACGAACGACCCTAACGCGAAGCCGTGGGGAATGTTGTACACCGATCGATACCAGCCGATGCGCGTGTGTGCGGAGGCGGCGCCGTTCTCACACCGCACGTTGGCGATGTCGTAGGGCATATCGGTCACGCCCTGCCCCAATTCCCCCGCCGCCCCATAGCGGACATCGGCCTTGAATGTCGAACTGATGGACGGAAACACCGTGCGGTGCAACCACGCGACCGACTTGCCTTGCGCATCGAGCCCGCCTTCCATGTGCTGGGCGCACACCGCATGGAAATAGTCGTTGTGCACATCGTCTTCGCGAGTCCACGTGAGCTTCACGGGCGCGCCGACCTCGCGTGACAGGAATGCCGCCTCGGCCACGTAGTCAGGCTTGGACTTGCGGCCGAAGCCGCCGCCCAATAACGTGACATTGATCGTCACGGCCGGCTCCTGCACGCCGAGCACCTGTGCCACGGTCGTGCGAGCCTGCTGCGGATTCTGCGTCGCGGTCCAGACTTCAACCGCACCGTTCGCATAGGACGCGGTCGCGGCGAGCGGCTCCATCGCCGCATGTGCCAGGTGCGGCACGTAGTAGTCCGCCGAGACATGGTGGGCGGCGCTCTTTAGCGCAGCCGCTGTGTCGCCGTTGTTGCGAACGATTTTGCCCGGCTGCCGCGCGGTGTCCTCGAGCGCCTTGCGATAAGCCTGACTGTCATACGAGGCATTCGGCCCAAGGTCCCAGTCGAGCCTCAATTTCCGCCGCCCTTGCATCGCGGCCCAAGTGCTGGTTGCCACCACCGCGATGCCGCCCAGCGGCTGGAATCCGGCGGGCAACGGCGCAGCGGGAATGCGCACCACATGCAGCACGCCGGGCACTTTCATCGTTTCCGTCGAATCGACGCTCTTGAGCGTCGCGCCATAGACCGCCGAACGTTCGATCGACGCGTACGTCATTCGGGGCAATACGACATCGATACCGTATGTCGCCCGGCCGTGGACGATGTCGTCGAGATCGACGATCGGCAGCGACTTGCCGATATAGCGCCAGGTACCCTCGTCTTTCAGATGCAGCGTGTCACGGCCCGGCACCGGCTGACGCGCCGCCGCCGTTGCGAGCGCGCCGTAGGCCACGCGCCGCCCGCTCGCCGCATGCACGACATGACCCGGCTCGGTGTGGCAGGTCGCCGGCGCCACGCGCCATTGCACTGCGGCCGCCGCCACGAGCATCTGCCGGGCCGTGCCACCTGCTTCGCGCAATGGCTGGAAGAACTGGCGGATGCTGCGCGAGCCATCGGTATTCTGGTCGCCATACTTCGCATCGCCTTGTGCCTGCACGACCTTGACGGCGTTCCAGTCGGCATCGAGTTCGTCGGCAAGAATCATCGCGAGGCTGGTGCGGATACCGGTCCCCATCTCCGAACGATGCACGACCAGAATGATCTCGCCGGACGGCGCGACCGAGACGTACACGTTCGGTGCGAAAGCCGCTTTAGCGCCATTCGCGGATGACAGCACGCTCGCCGCGAGCGCGGTGCCCGCGCCGCCGATCTGCAAGCCCAGCACAACCCCACCCGCCAAGGTCCCTTTCAACACCCCGCGCCGACTCAGATTGACGATTTCGCCCATCACGCCTCCGACGCTGCCGCCTTGATGGCGGCCTTGATGCGTTGATAGGTGCCACAGCGGCAAACATTGCCGGACATCGCTTCGACGATCTGCTCGTCACTCGGCTTCGGCGTCTGCTTGAGCAACGACGCGGCCTGCATGATCTGTCCAGGCTGGCAGTAACCGCACTGCGGCACATTGGCGGCTTTCCACGCGCGCTGCACCGGGTGATCGCCGCCTTTGCCGAGTCCCTCGATGGTCGTTACGGGCTTGCCCTGAACATCCGCCAGTGCGGTCACACACGAACGCACAGCGACACCGTCCAGATGGACCGTGCATGCGCCGCACGCACCGACCCCGCAACCGAACTTGGTACCGTGCAGCCCGAGCAGATCACGGACTGCCCACAGCAGCGGCATATTCGCATCCGCATCGACGTTGTGATGCACGCCGTTCACAATGAGTTCCATCATCTGATTCCTCGTAGTCGACGCGAACGGCCCGAAGTCGTCATGCGCCGTATCGCTTTATCCGCACAAACCGGTCAGGCTCTCGCCTGATAGGCGTTGCACCATCCCGCGCCGCTCACCTGCTTCGCACCGAACAGCGCGCAAAGCGCGCTCGTGTCGGCTGGCTTGCCCTGATAGAACTGGCAATTCGAGCAGCGCTGGGTGGCGCTGAAGCGCGGATATTTCGCGTGATCGACGCGCGATGCGTCGGTCCGGTAGCCGAGCGCCTGCGCGGCCGGATCGCTTTCCTGAAGCTGCGTGGGCGCGGCCCACGCCGTGCCGCCGGTCATTGCCAGCGCCGCGGCGCCAACGGTATGCACAATGAAATTTCGTCGATTGGTTCGCATGTTCAATACACTCCTTTCACGACACCAGAACACGTTGCAGCGGCGCCATAAACTCCGGGCCTACCGGGTCCTTGACGAATTGCGAGACGATCGCGTCGATTTGCGCGAAGGCCTTGTCGTCGAGTCGCCAGCCGAACGCGGCTTCGAGTCCGTCCAGTTGCGACGGACGGCGCGCACCCCACAGCGCGATCGTCGGGCCGCGGTCCAGCACCCAGCGCACGGCAAGCGCAAGCACCGACTTGTCGAAGTTATCGCGCGCGAAGACGTTCAGTGCTTTCACAGCGTCGACATACTGCTGACGACGCGGCGCACGGAACTTCGGGTCATGTTGACGCAGATCGTCGCCCTCGAAACGCGTGTCGGCGCCGATGCGCCCCGCCAGCAATCCGCGGCACAGTGCGCCATAGGCGAGTGCAACCAGCCCATGCTGTTTCACATAAGGCAGCACGTCGCGGTCGATGTCGCGTTCAAACAGGTTATAAGGCGGCTGGGTGGTGGACAGCGGCGCCACGCGACGGAACGCGTCCATTTGCGCCGCAGAGAAATTGCTGACGCCGAGCGCGCGAACCTTGCCTTCCTTGCGCAGGTCGTCCAGCACCGCGGCCGTCTCTTCGATTGGCACGAGCGGATCGGGCCAGTGAACCTGGTACAGATCGATGTAATCTGTCCGCAAGCGCCGAAGTGTATCCTCTACTTCATGACGAATACGCTCCGGCGAAGCATTGCGAAATACCTTGCCGTCCTGCCATTCGAGAGCGACTTTAGTCGCGATGACTGCCTTATGGCGATATCCATCGGCCAGCGCTTTGCCGACGATTTCCTCCGACGCGCCGAAGCCGTACGCCGGCGCCGTGTCGATAAGGTTCACGCCGCTGTCGAGCGCCCGGCGGATCACCGCAATCGAGTCCTTCTCATCCGTGCCGCCCCACATCCATCCGCCGATCGCCCACGTGCCCAGGCCGATACGCGATACAGGCGTCGATAAACCCTCAACTTCAATTGTTTCAATAGTCATGCGATGCTCTCTGGTTAAAGCGCCGCATCCATGTCGAATGCGGTCCGAGAAAATGCGACGTGCCCAAAGGACGGGCAGGCGAGTCGATTATTTCAGCCGCATCCGGCGATCACAAGAAGGCACCTGAAGGTTCCATACTTTCCCCATGGAAACAAATTGCTACGACGGCCCTCACGCCGCCGAGAACCCACAGAAGAAAACCGATGACCTCGCGCGCAACGTCATCGAGCAGATCGCCGACAAGTGGACGATCCTCGTGATCGACGCGCTGGGCACCCATGGCGAGATGCGTTTCTCGCGGCTACGCGACGAGGTGGGGGGGCGTCAGTCAGAAGATGCTCACGAAGACCTTGCGGCAACTCGAGCGCGACGGTCTCGTCACGCGCTATGTGCATCCCGTGATACCGCCTCGTGTCGACTATCAGTTGACGCCGCTAGGACGCAGTCTGCTCGACAAGATCTGTGGGATCTGGGACTGGGTGGAAGCGCATATGACGGAAATGGAATCGGCGCGACGGCAATTCGATCTCGGCGAAAAGCGTACCGATCGCGCGCCTTCGAACCGGGACGCGGGGTCCGGCTCGGAAACCCGCCTGGAATAGCCGAACGCGTTGGCAGCGCGCTTGCCATGGGTGGTCGAGTCGCCGGTGTCTTCCTGAACCGTCTCGAGAGACGCGAGGCCGGCCACGATCGATAGATCGCGCGTGAGTCCTCACGTCACCGCAAGCTCGAATCGACGCCCACATAACGGAACGGTAATCCAGCCGACCGCGCCCCGTAAGGGCTCCACCATCAGACTCCTGAGTCGAGAAGCCCGCGTCACGCGCTCTGACAGCGCGGGAACGCCGTGCCTTCATGGCCTCATTTCAGGAACCCGTCATGTGGATTGTCCGGCTCGCGCTGCGCCGCCCTTATACCTTCGTGGTCCTTGCGGTGCTGATCCTTATCGTCGGCCCGCTTGCGATACTGCGCACGCCGACCGATATCTTCCCGAACATCGATATCCCGGTGGTCAGCATCGTCTGGACGTACAACGGCTTTTCCGCCCAGGACATGGCCAATCGCATCACGTCGAATTACGAGCGCGCGCTGAGCTCGGACGTCGACGACATCGAGCATATCGAGTCGCAATCGCTGAACGGCGTCTCGGTGGTGAAGATCTTTTTCCATCCGGGCGCGGACATCAATCGCGCGATCGCCGAGGCAGCGTCGAACTCCGCATCGATCCTGCGCGTGCTGCCGCCCGGCACGCTGCCGCCCAACATCATTACCTATAACGCGTCGACGGTGCCGATCCTGCAACTCGGCCTCTCCAGCGACACGCTCTCCGAACAGCAGCTCTACGACCTCGGCAACAGCCAGATCCGCACGCAACTGGCGACGGTACAAGGCGCGTCGGTGCCGCTGCCGTTCGGCGGCAAGGTCCGGCAGATCATGGTCGATATCGACCCGCGCGCATTGCAAGCCAAAGGCCTCGCGCCGATCGACGTGGTCAATGCCGTCAACGCGCAGAACCTGATCCTGCCGGGCGGCACCGCGAAGATCGGCACGAAGGAATACAACGTGCAGATGAACGGCAGCACGGACACCGTAGCCGCGCTCAACGATCTGCCCATCAAGACGGTGGCGGGCGGCGTGGTGTATGTGCGCGACGTCGCCCAGGTGCGCGATGGCTACGCGCCGCAAACCAACATCGTGCGCAGCGACGGCAAACGCGCCGCGCTTCTGACCATCGAAAAGTCCGGCAGCGCGTCGACGCTCACCATCATCCAGCAGGTCAAGGCGATGCTGCCGCATATCGTGGCCGGCTTGCCGAGCGCGCTGCACGTCACCGCACTGTCGGATCAATCGGTGTTCGTGAAGTCGGCCGTCGTGGGCGTGGCGCGCGAAGCGCTGATCGCCGCCGCCCTCACCGCGTTGATGATCCTGCTTTTTCTCGGCAGTTGGCGCGCCACGCTGATCATCGCGGTGTCGATTCCGCTCGCGGTGCTGACCTCGCTGATCGCGCTGTCCGCGCTTGGCCAGACCATCAACATCATGACGCTTGGCGGCCTCGCGCTCGCCGTTGGGATTCTCGTCGACGACGCCACGGTCGCCATCGAAAACATCACGCATCATCTGGAGAACGGCGAGCCGCTGCACGACGCGATCCTGAACGGTTCCGGCGAAATCGCGGTGCCGACGTTCGTATCGACGCTGTCGATCTGCATCGTGTTCGTGCCGATGTTTCTGCTCTCAGGCGTGGCGCGCTATCTGTTCGTGCCGCTCGCCGAGGCGGTGGTGTTCGCCATGATCGCGTCGTACTTTTTCTCGCGCACCCTGGTGCCGACGCTCGCGATGTACCTGATGCGCGCACGCAGCAACGCGCTGGTGGCGGGCAATGGACCGATTGCGCGCCTGATCCGCTTTCAGGCCGCCTTCGAACATCGCTTCGAGCGGCTGCGCGAACGCTATCGCGGCGTGCTCGGCGCGGCGATAGCGAGTCCGCGGCGGTTCATCGCGATCTTCCTGCTGTTATGCATCGGCTCGCTCACGCTGGTGCCGTTTGCGGGCCGCGATTTTTTCCCCGCCGTCGATACTGGCGAGATCCGCCTGCATCTGCGTGCGCCGACCGGCACGCGGATCGAAGACACCGCGCGCCTCACCGATGAAGTCGAAGCGCGTGTGCGCAGCATGATTCCGAAGCAGGAACTCTCGGCGATGCTCGACAATATCGGCGTGCCGGTGAGCGGGATCAATCTGACCTACGACTCATCGGACCCGATCGGCCCGGAAGACGCCGACGTGATGATCACACTCGCGGCGAAGCACAAACCGACCGCTCAATATGTGGCAAGACTGCGCACGACGCTCGCCAAGGACTTCCCTGGTGTCACGTTCGCCTTTCTGCCCGCCGACATCGTCAGCCAGATACTCAACTTCGGGCTGCCCGCGCCGATCGATATCCAGATCGTCGGCAACCGGCTCGACGCCAACCGCGTCGTGGCGAACCGCCTGCTCGCGCAACTGCGCGGCGTGCGCGGTCTCGTCGATGCGCGTATCCAGCAGCCCGGCGATGCCCCCGCGATCAACGTCAACGTCGATCGTACCCGCGCGATTCAGGCCGGCCTGCTGCAACGCGACGTGTCGCAGAACCTGCTGATCGCGCTGTCCGGCAGTTCGCAGACCACGCCGAATTTCTGGCTCGATCCGCACAACGGCGTGAGCTATCCGCTGATGGCGATGATGCCGCAGTACGACATCAACTCGTTGCAGGCGCTCGCCAACATTCCGGTCGCGCAAACCGGAGGCACCGGGTCCGGCGTGATGACCACGGCCGCAAACACGGGCGGTCCGGCGCCGCAAAACCTGCTCGGCGCATTGAGCACACTGACACGCGTCACCCAGCAAGCCGTCGTCTCGCACTACAACGTGCAGCCGGTGCTCGACATTTTCGCGTCGACGCAAGGACGCGACCTCGGCGGCGTGGCAGCGGACGTCACCCGGCTCGTCGATCAGATCCGACCGCAATTGCCGCCTGGCGCGTCGATCGTCATGCGCGGCCAGGTGCAGGCGATGCACGACTCGTTCAGCGGTCTTGCGAGTGGCCTCGTGTTTGCGATCGCCCTGGTCTACCTGCTGATGGTCGTCAATTTCCAGTCGTGGCTCGACCCGTTCATCATCATCAGCGGCTTGCCGGGCTCGCTCGCGGGCATCGCATGGATGCTGTTCAGCACCGGCACTCGCCTGAGCGTGCCGGCACTCACCGGGACGATTCTGTGCATCGGCATCGCCACGGCCAACAGCATTCTCGTGATCAACACCGCGCGCGAATTTCACCACGGCGGCAAGCCGCCGCTGCGGGCCGCGCTCGAAGCCGGTTTCAGCCGCTTCCGTCCAGTGCTGATGACCGCGCTCGCCATGCTGATCGGGATGCTGCCGATGGCGCTCGGCCTCGGCGATGGTGGCGAACAGAACGCGCCGCTCGGACGCGCCGTGATCGGCGGCCTCGCGCTCGGCACGGTGTCGACCTTGCTGTTCGTCCCGGTCGTCTACGGGATGGTGCATGCATGGCTCGACAAACGCCGCGCGGCGCGCATCGACAGGCAAGAATCCGGCGTTCCCGCCCGCACTCATTGATTCCGACGAGACCTCGCCCATGAACGATTCATCCCTTCCGCCCGACCTTGGCGCGCGCTCCGAAGCGTCCGCCGAGACGGCGGAGACCGCCGACACCGCGCGTTTGCATAGCGCCAAGGAAACCCGGCATGCCGGCGCCACGCCGGCAGCGGCCGCCAGCATGAACGCGCGCCGCCGCCTCTGGCCGCTTGCGTTGACCGGACTTGCCGCGGCGTTGCTGATCGTCGGCATCGTGCCGCGTCTCGATGCACGCGCCTCGCTCACGCAACAGACGCAGGCGCAAAGCATGCTCAATGTCTCGGTCGTCACACCGCGCGCCGCGCCGGCCGTCCACGAACTGCTGCTGCCCGGCGCGGTTACGCCGTTCGCGGAAGCATCGATCTACGCGCGCACGAGCGGCTACCTCGCGCACTGGAACACCGACATCGGTGCACAGGTGAAAAGCGGTCAGACGCTCGCGACCATCGAAGCCCCCGAACTGGATGCGCAATTGCGCCAGGCCCGTGCCGACGAAGCCACCGCGCAGGCCAACTTCGACTTCGCGAAGACTACCGCGCAGCGCTGGCAGGCCATGCTGAAGACACAATCGGTCGCGCAGCAGGACGCCGACACCAAGGTCAGCGACATGGAAGCGCGCCGCGCGATGCTCGCGTCGACGCAGGCCAACGTCGCGCATCTGGCCGAGCTTGTCTCATACGAGAAGATCACCGCGCCGTTCGACGGCGTGATCACGGCGCGCAACGTCGACGTCGGCGCGCTGGTTACGGCGGGCGGCACGCCGGGCACCGCGGGCATGTCGGGCGAGCTGTTCCACATCCAGCAGACCGGCGTGCTGCGGGTCTTCGTCGATGTGCCGCAGAACGACGCGCCGTATGTCACGCCGGCGACCGGCGTGTATCTCACCGCCCAGCAGTATCCGGGCCGCCGCATCGCCGCGAAGGTGGCGCGCAGCACCGATTCGATCGATCCGTCGAGCCGCACGCTGCGCGTCGAGATCGACGTCGACAACAAGGATGGCGCGCTGATGCCCGGCGCTTACACGCAGGTGCATCTGCAATTGCGATCGACCATGCCGGCGCTCGACCTGCCGGTCAGCGCCTTGCTGTTCCGGCCGGACGGCGTGACGGTCGCCGTGGTCGATAGCAACGGCCGTGCGCTGCTCAAGACCGTGCATATCGGCCGCGATTTCGGCACGCACGTGGAAATCACCGCAGGCCTCGCCGCCACCGACCGCGTGATCGACAACCCCGGCGATTCGCTGAACACCGGCCAGATCGTGCAGATTGCGCCGGCCATGCCTGGCTAAGTGCATCGTCACAGAAAGGATTCACTGATGGTTTCCCTGTCTCTTTCACGGCCGGTGCAGCGCCGCACGTTGGTGGCCGGGATGATCGGCGCGCTGCTCAGCGCGTGCTCGACCTTGCCCTCCTATCAGCGCCCGAGCGCCGAGATTCCCGCGCAATATGCGGGCGCCGCACCCGGCTGGGCGCAGGCCGCACCGGCTGACGCCACGCCGCGCGGCCCATGGTGGACGATCTTCAACGATCCGGTGCTGGATCAACTCGAAGCGCGTATCGACGTGTCGAACCAGACCGTGCGCAAGGCGGTCGCGCAGCTCCAGCAAGCGCGGTCGATGGTGGACTATCAGCGCGCCGGTTTTTTCCCGACGATTACCGCTGGGGTCGCGCAGGATCGCTCGCGGACCTCGCAGAATGTCGAAGGCAAATCGCTCGCGGGCAAGACCGTGCCGGACTATTCGGCGGGCGTGTCGGCGAGCTGGGAGCCGGATCTGTTCGGACGCGTGCGCGATAGCGTGAACGGCGCGCAGGCCGACGCCCAGGCGAGCGCAGCCGACCTCGAAGGCGTGCGCCTGTCGATGAGCGCGGATCTCGCCGCCGACTATTTCTCCCTGCGCTCGCTCGACACGCAAAAGAAGCTGCTCGACGACAGCGTGAGCGCCTACGCGGCCGCGTTGAAACTGCTGCAGCAGCAACTGCAAAACGGTGCGATCGATGCGTCCGCGGTCGCCCAGGCCACGACGCAACTCGAAGCGACGCGCACGCAGGACACCGACATCGACGTGACCCGCGCACAACTGCAGCATGCGATTGCCACGCTGACCGGCGAGCCGGCTTCGAGCTTCGCGCTGCCGCCGAACGGCTCGGCTGTCACACCGCCCGCGATTCCGGTCGGCTTGCCGTCTCAATTGCTGGAGCGTCGCCCCGACATCGCCGCCGCCGAACGGCGCGTGGCGTCGGCCAATGCGCAGATTGGCGCCGCGCAGGCGGCGTTCTTCCCGGATCTGGTGCTGTCGGCGAGCGCGGGACTGGAAAGCACCTTTTTCGCACCCTGGCTGAGTGCGCCGAGTCTGTTCTGGTCGCTCGGCCCGCAACTGGCCGGCACGCTGTTCGACGGCGGCAAGCGCCGCGCCACCCTGCACGGCGCGACGGCGCAATACGACGGCGCGGTCGCGGACTATCGTCAGTCGGTGCTGGTGGCGTTCCAGCAGGTCGAGGACAATCTGTCCGCATTGCATTCCCTCGCCGACGAAGCCGCCAGCCAGCAGCGCGCCACCACGGCCGCTGAACTGTCGTTGCGGCTCACGACGAACCGTTTCAACGCGGGCGCGGTCAGCTATCTCGACGTGGTCACGGCGCAGACGATTGCGTTGACGAATCAGCGTGTTGCCGATCAGATCGCCGCACGGCGGTTGGAGTCGAGTGTGTTGCTGTTGAAGGCGTTGGGTGGGACGTGGGGTGAGGGCAAGCGTGCGGCCGGGTCTGTGTAAGCCCCCTGGATACCCTTCACCCGCCCCGCCGAAATACCAGCACAAAGCGCGTACTCCGTGCATCGCTGTGCGCATGCACCGAGCCGCCGTGCAACTCCATGATCGTGCGCACGATGGCAAGCCCGAGCCCCGTCGATCCCGTCGAGCCTCGCGACAAGCCCGATGACGGCAGCGAGCTGCGTGACGGATCGACGCGATAGAAGCGGTCGAAGATCCGATCGAGATGTTCGGCGGCAATAGGCTGCCCTTCATTCGACACGGTCACCCGCACCGCGTCGGCCGATGCGCTCGCGTCCAGCACGATCTCGCCGCCTTGCGGCGTATAACGAATGGCATTGGCCAGCAGATTGCTCACCGCGCGGCGAAACAGTTCGAGATCCGCCGTCAAGCTGGCCGTGCCGCTGACCCGCACACGCACTAGCGCCTCTTCGGCAATCCCTTCGAAGTACTCGGCGATATGGCGCAACTCTCGCGCCGCATCGAACTCACGCATGTGCTTGACGAACTGCGGATGTTCAGCGCGCGCCAGAAACAGCACGTTCTCGATCATTCTCGACAGCCGGTCGCACTCTTCCAGATTCGAGGCGAGCAGCGACTGGTATTCATCGACGGAACGCGGCCGGGCGAGCGCCACTTCGGCGGCGCCGCGCATGTTGCTGAGCGGCGTGCGCATGTCGTGCGCGAGGTCGGCGGTGAAACGCGACAAACGCTGAAACCCGTGGTCGACGCGCTCGAGCATGGCGTTCAGCGACGCCACCAGCGTCTCGAGTTCGCTCGGCACACGCGCCACCGCGATCCGCGTATTGAGGCGATTCACCGTGACCAGGCTCGCGCTAGCCGCGATGTCGCGCAACGGCCGCAGCGCGGCGCGGATTAGCAGATAACCGAGCAGCATCGCCAGCATCACGCCGGCTACGCCCGCCAGGTGAAGCCTGTCGCGGTAACCGTCCAGCAGCAGCCAGCGGTCGCTCATGTTGCGCGCCACCAGCACGCTCGCCGTTTCGCCGTCACGCAGCCGCGCGTCGGTGAGAATGCCGCGAATCGGCGCGCCGTTGCGGCCGGTCCACTCGCCGATATCAGCCTCGGTGATACGCGCCGAAGCCGCAACGCGCGCGAGCGCCGGCAACGCGGCGAGCGTCGCCGCGCCGCTCGCCACATTGGGCACGGCAAAAGTCCCGCCGATGTTGTGTTCGACTGCCCGGTTGCCATCGGGATCGAACACTTCCATCGACATGGCCTGGTTGCCGAGCACGATGCTGATCAAACGGTCGCTATGCTCGCGAATGCCCTTCGGCGTCTCCAACTCCTCGGCAAGCCGCCGTGCGTGGCGCGCGGCAAGCACGATGTCGAGATTGTCCTGCGCCTTGATCTGCTTTTCGAGCGCGAGATACAGAAAGCTGCCGACCAGCACGAAAACCGCCAGCGTCGTGGCGCCGAAGGCAAGCGCGAGCGTCGCGGCAAGCGAGCGGACGCGCATCAGGCCGTGTCCTTCAGTTCGAGCACATAGCCGACGCCGCGCACCGTGTGAATCAGCTTGATGGGAAAGTTGTCGTCGATCTTGGTGCGCAGCCGGCGAATCGCCACCTCGACCACATTGGTGTCGCTATCGAAATTCATGTCCCACACATACGACGCGATCTGCGTGCGGCTCAGCACTTCACCCTGACGCCGCGCGAGCAGTTGCAGCAACGAGAATTCACGTGGCGTGAGATCGATGCGCGTGCCGCCCCGCTTGACGCGGCGGCGGTACACATCCATCTCCAGGTCGCCCACCTTGACCAGTTCGCTTTCGCGCGGCGGCCCACGGCGCGCCAGCGTACGCACGCGCGCCAGCAGTTCGACGAACGCAAAAGGTTTGACGAGGTAATCGTCCGCGCCGAGCTCCAGGCCGCGCACGCGGTCGTCGATGTCGTCGCGCGCGGTGAGAAACAGCACCGGCGTGGCGCGCGTGCTGCGCAACGTCTTGACGACGGTCCAGCCGTCCATGCCGGGCAGCATCACGTCGAGCACGATCACGTCGTATTCTTCTTCCTGCGCGAGGATCAGCCCTTGCGGGCCATCGTTCGCGACGTCGACCGCGTAGCCGGATTCCTCCAGACCTTTCTTCAGATAGGCCGCTGTTTTTGGCTCGTCCTCGACCACCAGGATTCGCATCGGTTGCTCCGCTTGCGTTGACCATCAAATGATACCGTCAAGCACCCGGGCGGGTGATTACGATCCGGTAATGTTGCTGGAGGTCGTGAACGATGCCAGCGAAGGACACAGAGGCGCTAAAAAATGCGTATCGCGGCGAGCAGTCAAAATGACAAAACGGTAATTTCCCCGCCACCTTTTCGACAGGGTCGTCACGGCAAGATCTCATGCAAGCATCAATCAGACGATAGACATGCCCTAGTCCCCAATGACCCTTCGTATCCGCGCGGGCATGCATGGGCAACGGTGCGACCGAGCGTCACGAAAAAACAATGCCGGCAAACGCGGCCGATGAGCGCGGGCATCATTCCATCGAAGTGTTCCATCCATGAATACTGTTCAGACGGAACTAACCAGTGATGCCACGCATCCATCAACGCATCAGCCGTTGGGACTGGCCGTATTGCTCAGGGCGGCAACGGCTGGAAACGATCTGACACCGTTCGGGCAAAGCCTGCTTGAGCACGTCACACACCATGACGACCCGTACGCGCTTCTCGATCTGTCGCTCGTACTGCAATTGAAGTATGAGAAGGAAGCCGCGATCGCCGTCCAGGCGCAGGCGATCCAGATGCGCAGGCACTATCGATTGAAGGACGCCCAAACACCTGGGCGTTCAGTCAAGGTGCTAATGCTCAAGGCTCCTGGCGATCTGATGGCGAACACGCCTTTCGAATGCCTGCTTGAGAACGCCGACCTGCAGATAGACGTCGTGTATGTCGACGCCCATCCACAGCCGGACATCAGTCTGCCCGAACATGACGTTATCTTCGTGGCCGCGTGCGCATCCGATGAAAACGCCGGCGTTCTTGCACAAATTGCGTCGCTAATCAGCGGCACACGTTGCCAGGTGCTGAACCAGCCGGAACGTATCGCGCACACGACGCGCGATGCAGCCTATACGTTGCTGGGAACGGTGCCCGGCATCTGCATGGCTCACACGGTACGCCTGCCACGCGAGCGGGTCCTCGAAGCGGCGTCGGGTGCATTCGAGCTGTCTGATCTGCTGAACGGACATTACCCGTTCATCATCCGGCCGACAGGATCGCACGCGGGACAGGGACTGGCAAAGGTGACTGACAGCCGGGAGCTCGCCCTATCCGTGAATGATTCCGCGGCCACGGAATTCTATGTGGCGCCTTTTATCGATTACTCCAGTACCGACGGCCTGTTTCGCAAATACCGGATCGTGATGATCGAGGGGAAGCCATTCGTGTGCCATATGGGCATTTCGAAAGAATGGATGGTTCACTATCCGTATGCAGAAATGCTCGCGCACCCCGAGCGTCGGGACGAAGAAGCGCACCTGATGGCGAGTTTCGACTCCGGTTTTGCAGTACGTCACAAAGAGGCGCTCCGGATGATCGCGGAATTAACCGGCCTCGACTACGTTGGATTTGATTGTGCCGAAACGGGGGATGACCGGCTGCTCATCTTTGAAATCGCCACTGCAATGGTCGTGCACGACATGGACGATCCGAACACCTTTCGTTACAAGCTGCCGCAAATGCGGCGGATATTCGACGCATTTGATCAGATGCTGCGCCGCACGTCCCCAAAGTCGTGCTGATCCAACCTGACGGCTTTCGAAGAACAATGAAATCCAATGCATTGAATTTCTCTGGTGGTCCCGGAGCGCTTCCGGAAACTGTACTGGAGCAGACTCGCCAGGCCGTGCTGGCCCTGCCGGAAACGGGCATCTCGGTGCTCGGCATGAGCCATCGCTCGGACTGGTTCCGCTCAATACTGAACGAAGCCCAACTGAATCTGCGCCACCTGCTCGGTATTTCCGACGACTACGCCGTTACGTTTCTGCAGGGGGGTAGCAGTCTGCAGTTCGCAATGATTCCAATGAACATTGCTGTCCATGACCTCTCACCGCCAGAATATGTGACATCGGGCTACTGGAGCGGCCGGGCGACGTCCGAGGCGGCCAAGGTGACGGCGAGAAAAGTTGCTTGGGATGGCAAGGCTTCCGGCTATCGGCAACTGCCTGAACTTCATGCATTGAATATATCCAGGTCGGCCGCCTAACTGCACTATGTGTCGAACGAGACTGTGGAGGGCTTGCAGTTTCCGGTTTGCGACGAACCGATACCAGTACCACTCATCGCGGACATGTCCTCTGACTTTTTGTCAAAGCCCTTCCGGCCCGACGTGTTCTCGATGATGTATGCCCACGCGCAGAAGAACCTCGGTCCCGCTGGGGTAACGGTTGCGGTGATCCAGCGTGCGCTTCTGGAACGGATTCCGGACGGACTGCCCGCCATTCTCGATTTCCGCACGCATATAACGCATGGCTCGAATTACAATACCCCGCCGGTGTTCGCAATCTATGTGCTGACGTTGATTACGCGCTGGCTGCGCTTCGATGTCGGTGGCTTGCAGGCGATGCAAAGCGTCAATGACAGAAAGGCGCGACGGTTGTACGAGACACTGGACGCTATGGAAGACACCATATCCATTCACGCGGACCACCGCTGGCGCTCACAAATGAACGTAGCCTTTACCTTCGGAGACCCCCGACTCGACGATGCGTTTATCCTTGGGGCCTGGGAACGAGGCATCATCGGGCTGGAGGGACATCGGTCAATTGGGGGGCTGCGCGCGTCGCTATATAACGCCGTTACCGAGCAGGCCGTCGACATGCTAAGCAATGCGCTCAAGGACTTCGGCGTGCAACGCGTCTGACCCATGCAGCGCTCGTAGGGCGAACGATCCATCACCGCTCGAAAACGGCTGCGCTCGCCGGCCAGTTGCGCGGTATTGACCTGAACAGATCGGACCGCTCATACAGCCGCCGATGCAAAGCGTGAGCACGACCGCAACGCATCGCGGCGCTAAACCCCGGCATAGTAGAGGCGACCGATTGCGACTGACGCCACCGCCAGACCGCGTATTCACGTTCGCGCGTGCTTCCTGTAAAGACTAGCCCTTCGCAAACCGCTCGATCCATTGCGAGAATGCGGCCATGAATTCCTCCAGAAACCGACTGGTTCCGGAATTGGTCAAGACGCCTTGCTCGTCAAACAGACTAGCCATGCCGCCTACGTATGCTTCAGGCGTGGACATCACGTTCACGCCAATACAAACCAACGACTGCCGAAGGTGATGGTTCGCACCGCACCCGCCCATTGCTCCCTGCGACGAGGTGACAACGGCCGCGGGTTTCCCTAACAATGCGCTTGCTCCGTGAGGCCGGGAGAGAACATCGACAGCATTCTTGAGCACGGCTGGAATGGAGCGGTTGTATTCCGGGGTAACGAACAGAACCGCATCCATCGCTGACACGTCGTTTCTGACAGCTTTCCAGGCTGCCGGCGTGTCGTCCTCGAGGTCCTGGTTGTATAAAGACAGCGCGCCTATCTCCACGATGTGCAGCGACAACCTTGGCGGTGCAATCTGCGCGAGTGAGTTGGCCAGCATGCGATTGAGGGACTTCTGGCGAAGACTGCCAATCAGTACAGCAACTTTATAAGGTTCCGACATGAGCGCTCCGTTGATGACAGAAGGGTGCGTTTGCGTTTGACGACATGCATCGCGCAAATGCCCCGGCTGAACATCAGGTTAGATCGGCGAGACAAACAACTCCATCCTACGAACGACATAGACCGCGCCTATAGGGGAATGGTTGTCTTATACCTGCGTATGGCGGCGTGACGGAAACAGCTCTCGGAACATGCCGCAAAGCACGAACAGCCGGTTGCTGGACTCTTCGGGATATACACACGTATGAGAACGCGGCGGTCTCGGAGGACTGCGGCAACCGTTCGTAGAATGGTCTTCTTTGCGGCGTCCGCCTTTCGTGTCATTCGAACGAATCTCGTGGCGCTAGCCTGCACCTCATCAACTGGCACGAATGGATCGTACTCGGCGAGCACGGCGCGACTACGACCGCCGCTATTCGCTCTCTATAGGGGACATTCATCCATCGCGAACCCTAAGACGAAAGTGTCATTGGCCACGATCCCTTGCGACGTCGCAGTACTCCGTAAGTGCAATGGCTGAACGCGGGACGCGCCGGTTAGCATGAGTCGTGTTCCATCCGCGTGCCTATGGAATCCTAACTTACGCGGATCAATCGTCCAACACCGCACCAGTTATCACCTTCTTCATCGGAGTGTCTCGAACATGACTCTTCCTTCGCGCCCGCAGCACCGCCGTGTTCCGCTGTTTGCTCTCGTGCTTGGTCTCCTGGCATCCGGAACAGCGCAAGCTGCGCCTGTAGACAACCCGCCCCCTCCGCCAGGCCAACCCAGTGCATTAATTGCAGATACCGAGTACACAACACGCCTGTTCGGCCGCACGCCGGTCGAGGAGGCCATTGCAGTAACGCGCCATGTGTACACGGCTTCCCTGGCACCGGCAGCGCCGGGCGAGGCCAACAAGGCGTCAGACCGCCCCTGGGCCGTCACCCTGCTGACCGCCGACGACGAGCTTGCCGGGATCAGCGCGACCGAACTGATCCATTTCCCCGACAATGCACCGGTTCTGTTTGTCGGTCCCAACGGGATTCCGCCGGAAACGATGGAGGAACTGCGCCGCCTGCATCCCGTCGGGATTGCGCGGCACGATGGTGTGCAGGTCTTCGCGGTCGGCGCCGCGGCCAATCCCGCGGTGATGCAGCAGCTCACCACGCTCGGACTGAAAGCGGAAGCGATCACGGCAGCGGACGACTTCGCGCTCGCCGACCGGATCGACGAGATCTACGGCCACATCGAGAACCCGGACACCGGGGTGCCGACGATGATGACCTCTGCAGCCGGGGGTGGCGCCGGGGTCATGGACGTGTTCGTCGGCTCGACGGAATCACCGGGCCTGATGCTGCCCATCACGCACTGGATCTCACACATGCCCGGTGCGGCGGTGTGGATCGATCCTAACGCGGATCATTTGCCGGGGCCAACGGTTGATGCACTGAAGCGGCGCATGGGCAAGGCCATTATTTACGTGATGGGCGGGCCGCAACAGGTGCCGGAGGCGCTCGTGCGGCAACTGAACCGGTACGGCACGGTGGCGCGGATCACGAACGACGATGCGGTCGCGTTCAATGCACCGCCCGCCGACAACCCGATCGCTGAGAGCGTCGCGTTCGCGCGCATGTGGGACCCGATGGGGATGGTCGGGTGGAACGTGAACGGCGCCGGCCATGGCTTCACGCTGGTGAATGAGATTGACTGGCAGGGCGCCGTCGGATCTGCGATTCTGTCGCATCTCGGCTTTCACGCCCCCCTGCTCCTGCTAAACGACCCGAACCGGCTTCCGGCGCCGGTCTCCGACTACTTTGCCGTGGTGCGCCCAACCTTCCTCGTTTCTCCCGGCGACGGCCCTTACAACATGGTGTATGTGGTCGGTGACTACGCGCGTATCTCGTGGCCCGTACAGGTTGGAGTGAACGCGTCGCAAGAGATGGCAAACCGCCACGACTCGGCCAATGGCAGCGTCTATATCGCACCGCGCTGAAGCGCGATGCGCTCCGGGCGCGAGCCACGCTACTGTTGTGGAGCAAGCTCACCGCCTTCGGCCGATCATACGCGGGTATAGGACACCTATTCCCAAGCAGGAGAAGTCCAGCCCGTTCGTAGAATGGCCGTGCTTATCTTGCAGGCATAACCTTCAGGCTGGTTTCTCGTTAAGAACCGACAAGCCGTATCAGCTATTAATGGTGGAAGCATATGCCTGATCAGTATCGTGACGACGCCCCCCTGGAATTCAGTCTCGGTCGGCGCAGGATAGTCGTGGGAGGTGCGCTTCTTTTGGGTGGGTTTGCAGCCTTCCCGACGCTATCGGCTACTTTGCCGGATGCCGCTTTGCCGGATGACCCCTTGACGCGATTCATGGATATCTCGTCGCTCCTGATTCCGCACCAACTGGATCGAGCCATCGGCAAAAGACTCGTTAGCGCCATGAGTGCGGCGACTCCGTCGCTTCCCGATCAGATCATCGAATTGCTAGCCATTGCAAGAAAGAAAAATGCGCGCGTCGTCGAAGACTTTTTCCCCGATATCCCGCAAGGCCCTTTGAAGGAGACCGCTCTTTCGATCATCAGCGCGTGGTACATGGGTGTACTCACCGACGCTCCAGGCGCGGAAGTCTTTGCGTACGAATTCGCGCTGATGTACCAGCCGACGGTCGACGTCATGACTATTCCGACCTACGCGAAATCGGGGCCGAACGGTTGGAACGCAATTGCGCCCCCATTGAGCGACGTGCCGAAATTCTAAATGCGCGTTATTCGAAAACCAGAGGAGTTCCAGATGGCAAATGAATACAGCGCGGACGTCGTTGTGGTGGGAACGGGTGTGGTGGGTTGCCTGGTCGCGGAACACATGTTGGACGCAGGTCTGTCCGTGCTAATGCTCGAAGCAGGCCCGCGGGTTGACCGTTGGCGAATCGTGGAAAACTACCGCAATCTGCCTCCCAGTCTTCGGCTTCACTTCGACGCCCCCTATCCACCGAAACCGTGGGCCCCCCATCTGGAATCGAGCACCGACGCAGAGGCAGCCGAATATCTCCAACTGGAAGGTCCGGATGCCCGGGCCTTCCGCCAGGGCTACGTCCGCTATGCAGGAGGGGCCACCTGGCACTGGGCGGGTATTTGCTGGCGTATGGTACCGGACGATTTCCGCCTGAAAACCCTCTATGGGGTTGGACGTGACTGGGCTTTCGACTACCACGTACTCGAACCCTACTACACGCGCGCGGAATACGCGATGGGCGTCTGCGGTCCGGCTGAGCCCGCGCTGCAATGGCCACCGATACGCTCCAAGCCTTATCCAATGGGTCCGCTACCCTTTGGACCTGGAGAGCAGCGTTTTACCGAAGCCGCTGCCAGACTCGGACTGAAGAACCTCCCCGCGCCTCAAGCGCGCAACAGCGGCGTTTCATACGACGGACGGCCACCGTGTTGCGGCAACAATAATTGCTTTCCTGTTTGCCCCATTGCGGCCAAGTACGATGCGGCATCGGCCTTGCCGAAAATAGAGGCGAAAGGCGGCAGGATTCTGGTCAATGCAGTGGTCTACCGAATTGAGACCGACGCGAAGCATTCGGTTCAGGCGGTCCACTATTTTGATCCGGACAAGGCTTCCCACAGAGTCACTGCCAGAGTCTTTGTGATCGCATGCAACAGCATAGAGACGCCGAAACTTCTACTGCTTTCGAAGGACGAGCATAACCCCAACGGAGTTGCCAACAGCTCCGATCAGGTAGGTCGCAACATGATGGATCAGCCCAAGCTGATCGCGGAAGTGACGCTTGCGGAGCCACTGTGGACAGGGGTTGGACCGGTCCAGAACAGCAGCATCATGAACACATCGCAAGGCGACTTCCGCAGCCGCTACAGCGGCGCGATGATACGCATGGAGAATTTCGCCCGCAGCGGCATTGGCGGCGCCGCTGCATTGAAGAAAGGGCTGGTCGGCAAGGCCCTCGATGCCGAAATTCGACGGCTCTCTGCCTGCACCGCAAGGTTGACCATCGAACATGAGCCGCTCCCACAGGCACAAAATCGCGTGACCTTGTCGAGCAAGAGAGACTGGCTTGGCATCAATAAGCCAAACATCTACAACGACGTCGGGGACTATGTGCGTCGCAGCGCGAACGAATATACCGTGCCGCTGCTCAGACGCCTGGCCGCCGAACTTGGCGCCACTGACTTCCAGCTCTCCACTGAGTTTCTCAACAGCGATCACATCATGGGCGGCTGCATCATGGGCGCCGATCCCGCTACGTCGGTGGTGGATATCGACTGTCGTTCTCATGACCACCATAACCTGTTCTTGCCGGGCGGCGCGGCGATGACCACTGGAGGCAGCGGAAATAGCACCATCACCATGGCGGCCTTGGCACTGAAGGCGGCCGACAGTATTGTTGATCAACTCAAGCACGGCTAATCATGCGCAATTTCAGTCATCGTTTATGCCGCGTGCTGGTCCTGTTTGCCGGCTGCATGGCGGCTGCTTCTTCCTACGCCGCTGATGGCCCCACCGAGACCGCTGCGGTGATCAAACGCGGTGAGTATGTCGCCAAAGCTTCAGACTGCGCGGCGTGCCATACCACCGCGCAGGGCAAGCCTTTTGCAGGCGGGCTTCCTCTTGTTTCGCCGCTCGGCACGATCTACTCGACCAACATCACGCCGTCAAACGAATTCGGCATTGGCCGCTATACCGAAGAGCAGTTCTCCGAAGCTATCCGGCACGGGATCCGTGCAGACGGCGCAAACCTCTACCCCGCGATGCCCTATACGTCGTATTCGATCCTCACCGATGACGACGTACACGCGCTCTACACGTATTTCAGGTTCGGCGTGACGGCCGTGGACGTACGGGCGCCGGACACAAAGCTGCCGTTCCCAATGAACATACGCGCGTCGTTGAAAGTGTGGAACCTGCTGTTCCTGAACAAGAATACCTATCAGACAGATCCCCACCAATCCGCAGAATGGAACCGAGGCAGATATCTGGTACAGGGCGCCGCGCACTGCAGCGTGTGCCACACTCCGCGCGGTTTCATGATGCAGGAAGAAGCCGGACTGGAGCTCTCCGGTGGACAAGTCGGAACCTGGTACGCGCCTAACATCACGTCGGACACGGCAAGCGGTATTGGCAGTTGGACCAGGGAAGAACTGGTGGAGTACCTGCGCACCGGGCGGCTGCGCGGTAAGGCGCAGGCTGCGGGAGACATGGGTGAAGCGGTCGAGCACAGCTCCCAGTACCTGTCGGCGGCGGATGTGGACGCCATTGCGACTTATGTGAAGGGTATCCCTCCGATTCATGATTCACGAGACAGCGCGCCCCGCTTTACTGCGGGAAAGATGTCGTCTGAGCTCGCCACCTTGCGCGGTACGGACGGGATCCGGTCCGACAACGATGCCCATCCTACGGGCGCGGAATTATTTCAAGGCAATTGCGCTTCGTGTCATTCGGCCCAAGGTCAAGGCAGCAAAGATGGCTACTATCCCAGTCTGTTTCACAACTCCGCAACAGGATCGGTGAATGCCAACAACCTGATCGCCACGATACTTTACGGCGTAGATCGCACCACGTCCAAAGGGCAGGCATACATGCCTGGATTCGGAGGCAAGCCAACTGATTCCACCGCTCTAAGCGATGAGGAGATCGCCCTTGCGGGTAACTATGTCCTTGTTCACTATGGGCGCGCCGACATCCCTATCACCGCACAAGACGTTGCCGAGGTGCGCCGCGGCGGGCCCACGTCTCCGCTTCTTGCGCTCTCCCGCATCGGCATCGCGGCAGGGGTGGTCATCGTGCTCCTGATCCTGGCTTTTGTCATCGTCAGGAAAAGAAAGGCTGCCCACTGAGGTTCCAGCAGCGTATGCCTCTCGCACAATGCTGATGGGCGCCTTGGCGAAGACCACATGGCGGCAAATCATCGGACTGCCTGCTGAGACCTAGTCCATTCTCCAGTCACCAGCCCCGTCACAGCGACGACGGCGCGTTCCTTGCGAGGCGATGTGTATGAACCCGAGTGCGTTGGACCTTTCCAGACTGCAATTCGCTTTCACTGTCTCCTTTCACATCATCTTTCCAGCGCTCAGCATCGGCCTTGCAGGCTTCCTCGCTGTGCTCGAGTTCGCCTGGCTGAGAACCGGTAAGCAGCATTACAAAGATCTATGCCAGTACTGGTCGAGGATTTTCGCAGTTGGATTTGGCATGGGCGTTGTCTCCGGCGTCGTGATGGCGTACGAATTTGGAACCAACTGGGCGGGCTTTTCCAAGTTCGCAGGCCCTGTTACCGGACCCTTGTTGACCTATGAAGTCATGACTGCCTTTTTCCTTGAGGCAGGATTCCTGGGCATCGCATTGTTCGGATGGGAGAAAGTCGGAAAGGGTCCCCATTTCTTCGCGACACTGATGCTGGCAGTCGGCACACTGACCTCTACCTTCTGGATTCTGGCTTCAAACAGCTGGATGCAGACCCCGCAAGGGATTACCGTTGAGAATGGCCACGTTGTCCCTCAAGACTGGTTTCAGATCATCTTCAATCCATCCTTTCCCTATCGACTGGCGCACATGGGTATAGCGGCATTCATTGCCGCTGCATTTCTCGTTGCAGCAACCGGCGCATTTCATCTGCTACGAGGAAGGCGCGACCCCGCCATCAAATCTTCGTTCTCCATGGCGCTATGGTTGCTTATGATCTTCACCCCTATACAAGCCCTTGTGGGCGACCAACACGGTTTGAACACTCGCAAGTACCAGCCTGTCAAGATCGCTGCGATTGAAGGTTTGTGGGAAACGGAGCAAGGCGGTACCGCGTTGAACCTCGTTGGCTTTCCCGACATGAACGCCGAAGAAACCCGGTACGCCGTCAAGATTCCGCATCTGGGGAGTCTTATTCTCACGCATAGCTGGAACGGCGTGATCCGTGGAATGAAGGATTTCCCAAAGGAAGACCGGCCGAACTCCTCGATCATCTTCTGGAGCTTCCGCATCATGGCCGGGCTCGGCATGCTGATGATACTGACAGCGCTTCTAGGCGTGCTCTTGCGACGCGGTGGGCGCCTTTATGAAAATCGATGGTTCCAAAGGCTGATGGTCATTATGGGACCGTCTGGCTTCATCGCCCTGATAGCCGGCTGGATTACGACAGAGGTCGGTCGTCAACCGTGGGTGGTCTATGGATATTTCCGCACGTCGCAGGCAGTCTCTCCCATTACCCCCCAGGAAGCAGGAGTCTCACTACTGATCTTCGTCACGGTGTACAGCCTCGTGTTCGGGACCGGAATCTATTACATCCTGAAGCTCATCCGACTCGGGCCGCCGTTCCCCGACTCCAGGTCGCATACGCCACACCGTGGCCTCGATGAAGAACTGAGCGGTCGTCGCCCCCTCGCAGCAGCGGCAGACTAACTGTCCGCCGTTCCGAACATATAGGAGCATCAAATGGACGTCACGGTGATTTGGGCGGCGATCATTGCCCTTGGTCTGTTCATCTATGTGGCCCTTGATGGCTTCGATCTAGGGATAGGCCT
Source organism: Paraburkholderia sp. WC7.3g (assembly GCF_050436345.1). Taxonomy (NCBI): domain Bacteria; kingdom Pseudomonadati; phylum Pseudomonadota; class Betaproteobacteria; order Burkholderiales; family Burkholderiaceae; genus Paraburkholderia; species Paraburkholderia sp. WC7.3g. The sequence continues at coordinate 2,031,238 of NZ_JBNDMA010000002.1, read as the reverse complement.
CATCTTTCCATTTTTCCCCCTCGACGCCGAGCGCGATCTGATGATGCACTCGATCGCGCCTGTGTGGGATGGCAATGAAACCTGGCTCGTCCTCGGCGGTGCGGCCTTGTTTGCAGCATTCCCAACCGTCTACTCGGTTGCTCTCTCGGCTCTGTATCTGCCGATCGTTTTTATGCTCGTTTGCCTGATCTTTCGTGGCGTGTCATTCGAAATCCGGGAAAAGGCAAATCGGACGAGGAATTTGTGGAACCTCGCGTTCATAGGCGGCTCGGCCGGTGCGACGTTCTTCCAAGGCACGATCTTAGGGTCCTATCTGCACGGAATTCCCGTATCGAATGGCGTATTCTCCGGCGACCCGTTCTTCTGGGTGACACCATTCAGCTTCTTTACCGGTATGGGCCTGATGGCGACCTATGCACTGCTTGGCGCCACCTTTCTCGTACTCAAAACCGAAGGTGATCTTCAACGCCGTATGCACAGACTTGTATGGCCACTGACTCTCGTACTCCTCGTCTTCATCGTCGCTGTAACTGTATGGACGCCGCTTGCGGATTCGCAGGTTGCATCGCGATGGTTTGATTCGAGCTTCCGGATCCGTCTTCATCCGGTACCGGTTCTGGTCGCGATCGTCGCCGTGTTGATGTTCAAGGCAGTCGTGCAGCGCCGAGACAGCGCTCCATTCATACTCGCACTGCTTCTGGTTCTTCTCGGTTACATCGGCTTGCTTGTGAGCATCTGGCCGTTCGCCATCCCGAACTCGATGACGCTCTGGGAAGGCGCGGCACCTCATTCAAGCCTGACCTTTACGCTGATCGGTGCGGTGATCATCATTCCCATCATTCTGGCTTACACGACCGCTGGCTACTGGGTATTCCGCGGCAAAGTTCACCGCGGCACGCATGACTAATGATCTTATAAACGGAGAATGTGATGCCAGAAAAAACTGAACATTGGAGCCGTCTATACGGAACCCGAATGATGTGGTTTGTCATTCTGTGGTGCGTAGGGTTTGCCGCTGCCATGCTGACCGCGCTCCCATTCCGTCTTCTTGTCGCAGCCGCGATGCACTAATAGACGGACGTCGCGTTGCAGAGAGTTCCGCCGCGACCACGATGCGCGCCGAGGCGTTCGCCGAAACTTGAACTGTTGCCCCTCAGTATCGAATCAGGCTGAAACCGGTTTGCCATGGAGTTCCCACACGTTGGCGGGCGGGGCGTTTCGCCAGACAGTGCAAACCCTGCGCCAGACAAAATCCGCAGGCGCCGCAAATGGAGCGCGCAGCCGGTATGAGAACTGGACGAGGCGGCGCGCCTGGTCCGCACGCAAAACATCAGCCAGCGCGTCCACCGTTGGGCGCACAATCCTGGCCGGCAATGACCTGAAGGGCAAGCCCGACACGACTACCGTCTTCGGAGGAAGGTCGTGCAGCACGGAGACATTTTCGTGGAATGCGCCGGCGACCACCTGAGCATGAGGAAACCGCGCATGCAGGCCGTCAGCGAGTTGCTCCGACAGTTCGAATACAACCAGACGCGCCTCTGGATTACGATTCGCGAGTGCCTGGGTAATGGCGCCTGTTCCCCCGCCCACTTCGACAATTGCGTCAAAAGCCTCCGCCCCTTCAGCCATGGCAGCGGCGAGATATCGGGAAGACGGTGCAATAGCGCCGACAGACATAGGATCCTGCAACCAATGCCTGAGAAATTTAGCTTTCACGTTAGTCGAAAAGGGTAAAGGAGCGTATAGCCATCGCGCCAATCCATCATTGTGCGCCGCCAGCCACATTGGACGGCAACGGACGAGGTAGACCTCGGGCGGTCGCTATCACGCTCGGCACCGAGACGTCCGCAACCACGACGCGAAAACACTGCGAGCGCGCCCTTGTCGATGCGCCGTCGGCAGATCCTTGCCGCCACTCACCGACTTCGCGGGGAAAAAGAGAGCCGGCCGGAGCCGGCTCGAAAGGTGGTTCCATTTGCCCACTTGAGGCGCATGGAACCGGCGGGGATCATTGTGATAACACCAGGTCGACGAAATCAGAATAGGCCGTTAGAACCACGAAGACCATTGTACGAACGGTTGCGACAGTCCTTCGTGAGCATAGTGCTCTTATCCGTGTGTATATCATCGATGTGGTGACGGGAAGGCTCTGCCTTAGCAGGCCTCCCGCAAGTAGTTACCATCAACCCGTCATACGCAGGTACAAGGCAGTCGTTCATAAGCAAGGGGCAATCTCTGCCGTTCGTGGAATTGTCTTGTTCGTCTTGCACGTCTAATCTGATTTCGCGGTGATGCATTTGCACGACGTCTGCAACAGACGCCGTTCTCCTTGCTCACCCGTTTTCCCTTCCTTATCACTCGACTCTGAAGAAAGACACTATGAAAATAATCCTGATTGGAGCGTTCATGATGGGCTTAGGCCTGTCACCCATCGCGCTTGCGGAATCACCCACGAAAGTGCAACCAGGCCGAATGAAATGCGAAGACTTCGTGGCGCTGGACGACAATTTCAAGCCCGCATTGGTTTTTTGGGCCGCCGGCGTCGACCGGCTCGGTGTGAAAGAAACGGATGAGCTCGTGGTGGACACCGCACGTCCTGTCGCCTTAGTCGTTGAAGAATGCAAGAAAACGCCGAAAGCATCATTCATGGGCAAGATAAAGCAGCTGGCCAGGTCGGGGAAGTTCAATCTTTACGACCACCACTAACCGGATGCGCACTATCGATCCCATACAGATCGTCCTCTATACAAATGTATGAGATCCCTACCGCTCGCGGAGGACCGTGCCAACCGTTCGTAGAACGTTTTTTTTGAGGTCGTCCGCCTATCTTGATTCCATGGACCGCGCGGTGTTTCAGTAACAGTCAATCGGGTCAGTCCACATCCACCCGGCGCTGAAGCCCTTCCGAGACAGCGTGCATCTTCCCGGCGACAGCGAAGCGGGTACTGGTGTCGCCGATTTTTTGCCGCTTTTTCCAGTCCGACGGAGAATGCAATGAGCAAACACACGTATGTATCGTCGCCCCCCGATGCTGCTCCGTCAGTACTCGCACGCGGCCGTAATCCGTCTTTGTCTGGCTCGCGGTACGTCGCCACGCCGGCGAACGAATACGCGTCGCGCTGGCTGCACATTACCTGTTCGCTCGGTGCTTGCAGTGGCGATCGTGACGAGACCGCGCAGCCCGCGCGGTGCAGTCCGCGTCCCTCCCGCGCCCCTGCTCTGGAGATCGGTTACGGGCTCAATGCCACGATCGAGATTCTCGATCGGCCGAGCGCCGTATCGGTGGTCCTGTCATGGCGCGACCCGACCAGCTGCAATTATGGATATCAGACGTGGCAAAAAATGGTTGCGAGGCGGGTGGGAGTCTGCGCGCTGAGTGGCTTGCCGATACAAAGCAGCGATGCGATCTATCGACCGGGTCGAGGCCGCCGCAGGCCGTTGAATGCATCCGCGATGATCCTCGCCGTCTACATCGATTCCCCTCAACTCGCGCCCCGGCGGCCGTCGCGCGAGTGACCGCCAGAGCTCAAGGACATGTCATGGCATCAATACACGAATTGAAACGATATCGCGCGAACCTATCCGACGAACTTCATAGCGCTGAGTTGTACGAAGCCTTGGCGAAGGTTGAGGACAACCATGCGCGAAAAGAGATCTACGGCGAGCTGGCAAAATCGGAGCGTGAGCACGCACAGGTTTGGGCCGACAAGTTGAAGGTCAATGGCGACAGGTATCACGGGACCGGTCTTGCTGTAAAAACGCGCCTGATGAAAGCGCTCGTACGGCTGATTGGCGCAGGTTTCGTGCTGCCCACATTAGCTGCTGCCGAGTATGCGGATCGCGACAAGTACCAGGGCCAGCCAGACGCTGGCAGCATGTCGGCCGACGAACATCGCCACGCGGCCGTCGTTCAGCAGCTCGCCAGCGGTGGCGACCCGAAAATGTCACAAGGGGCACGCATCGCAGCGGCAGAACCCTGGCACAAGGGCGTATCGTCAGGCAACGATCTGCGCGCCGCCGTACTGGGTGCGAACGACGGACTGGTTTCCAATTTCTGCCTCATTATGGGCATGGCTGGTGCGGGAACCGGCAATAGGACGATCCTCTTTACGGGGCTGGCCGGGTTGATCGCCGGAGCGTGCTCGATGGCGCTTGGTGAATGGCTGTCCGTGACCAACGCGCGTGAACTGGCTAGCAACCAGATTGCCAGGGAGGCCGAGGAACTCGAGACCACCCCTGAGGCGGAAGAGCACGAGCTCGTGCTCATTTACCGCGCTAAAGGTCTCGATGCGGATGAGGCAAAGCGTGTCGCATCACAAATGATGCGTGACAAAGATAATGCGCTTGATACATTGACACGTGAGGAGCTAGGTCTGGACCCGGCGGATCTAGGCGGAAATCCGTGGTCGGCAGCGGGGGTGTCCTTCGGTCTTTTCTCGGTGGGGGCGATCTTTCCAACGATGCCGTTCTTGTGGACTCACGGCTTCAGCGCAATCGTTCAGTGCATCGTGCTAAGCACTTTGGCTTTGGCTTCCATCGGCGTATTCACGTCACTTTTTAACGGACGTAGCGCCCTTTTTTCGTGTCTCCGTCAGGTGGTCATCGGTCTTCTGGCCGCAGGATTTACGTTCGGTGCCGGCCACTTGCTTGGTGTCTCGATTTCCTGAACCTGAACGGCGGTCGAGCCGGCGTCGATGCACCTGCCCAACCGGTATCCGGCATCGATGCCCGGCAGATCGGACCCTCGAGTGCCTTCATTCGTCGAGGTTCCATCCCATTAGCCCTGCGAGTCGCGAGGTTGTTTCCATGCGCCTGCCAATACCGCGCATCGAGGACGACATGACACGGATAGCTTGCGTTCGCGCATCGGCCCAAGTGCAGAACACGATAACGAAAGCAGTCTTGCCGGTGCATTCGATCAGAGACAACAGCGAAATCGCGACGGAGTGCTTGAACTCGAACGGGAGTCCGGGTGCGATGGCCAATACGCTCGTGCCGCAAATAAAGGCGAAAATTCCGCGGGCGAAACGAACGTCCGCAATGGCCGCAACGCCCACGGCGATGATGATCAGTTTCGCCACGACAAGCTCCAACAGCCAGGTATCGCCGCTCGATGCGCCGCACTCGAACGGCGCTTCAATCAACGACCATCCACAGATCGCGAAAGTCAGCGCTGTTACGGTCCGGCCGGGCGGCAAATGTGACGCGTCCGCTTCCGTCTGAATCGGCAAATATTCTGCAAAGAACCTGTTGCGATCCACGACGTCGCTAGCGCGTGCTATCTCTTTCATATCCACGAGGCCTTCTCCTGTTGGCGATGCCGGTGAAAAATGGACGCATGCCTGGCTCAACTGATTCGCCCGCCAGTCAATGAGAGCGACGTACCCGCGCCGTACGAACGCCTGCGTCGTGCAATGAAGATACGCGCGCCTGACTGGCAAACCCATCCTATGAACGGTTGGCGCCGCTGCCGCATAGACGTTGCGAACTCATACCTGCGTATAGCTCGCCAAATACGACGGAGTGCGGTACCGTGCGTTCCAGGACGCGCCGATTTACCGAAAGTGGTTCATGTCTTCGCTCGGCGCGCTTCCAGGCACGCGATGTCCAACGTCACCGCGCACTTTGTCGATTCGGAAGGGGAAGGGATGATTTTGGAGCCGCATTCGACGTCGACCCGCAGCGCCGGCGGCAGCAAGCCATCTGTGGTTTATGTGGTCGACGATGACGAGGCCGTTCGGCTCGCGCTGGGCGCCCTGCTTCGGTCAGTCGGGCTACGCGTCGAGACTTTCGGATCGTCGCACGAGTTTCTCGCCTTCGAGAAGTACGACGCGCCCAGTTGCCTGATTCTCGACGTCAGGTTGCGCGGCGAAAGCGGCCTCACCTTTCAGGAAGAAGTGGCGAAGAGCGGCCTGCAAATGCCGATTCTGTTCATGACAGGCCATGGCGACGTGGCAATGTCCGTCAAGGCCATGAAAGCGGGAGCGCTCGACTTTTTTTCGAAGCCCTTTCGCGATCAGGACATGCTGGACGCAGTCTCGAATGCGTTGACGCGCGATGCGGCGCGCCGCGCTGCCGAACAATCCATCGCGGCGCTTCGGGCCTGCTACGGCTCGTTGACATCGCGGGAGCGAGAGGTAATGGGATTCGTGGTGGCCGGCCTGATGAACAAGCAGATCGCCTCGGAGATGAATCTTAGCGAAATCACCGTGAAGATCCATCGCGGACAGGCAATGAAAAAAATGGCGGCGCGTTCCGTAGCAGATCTCGTGCGAAAGGCGCAAGCCCTCGGGATCGAGCCGCATCACCTGAAGTGATCTTGATCCTTCCGTGACGGTGTGCGCGCGGTCCGCCCCGCTTCTGCTCGGTACGTTCTCATTTGAAGGATCCAACTCGCTGCTTCGTGCACTCCCGAGCGCTTGACACGCTATGAGCCGCCGGACGCGAGAGTCAGGCAGTGTGCCAGGGCGGCGGTATCGACGGGCTTCTCAAGGAACGCCAGCACACTGTTCGCCTCGATTTTTGCCTGGATTTTCGCCTGCAGAACAGCGGTCGGAAAGGCTGTCATCAGGATGGTGGGCGGAGCGCACCCGAGTTCCAGCAGGCGATCGTGCAGATCGACGCCGGACATGCCCGACATGATCACGTCGGAAATCAGACATGCCGTTTCTGCGATGCTCGCGGACGCCAAAAACTCCTCAGCCGACGCGAAGACGCGCGTGTTCCAGCCTAACGAACGAATCAGGCTCGCGGTGGCAAGGCGGACGGCCTCGTCGTCGTCGACAATGGAAGCAATCCGGGGGACACGTAACTGGCTCACCTCTACCCTCGGGGAATGGGGCGCAACGGACGGAGCACGGACATGCAGGCTCCGCCCCTATGCGCTAGTGGACCAAGCGTAGAGCACAAACCGGTGGACGAAAATCATACGAATGTATGAGCACGAGCGCCCCGGCTCGGGTGCCATCCCCACCATCTAAAAGCCGCTGGTGGCAGAAACTCAATACGCAGGTTGCCTTTATGAAAGGCGACGTAACTTTGAAGGATCGAGAGCGGGCAACTTCATGGCCGCAATTTTCGCCGCCTCGCTTGCGGGCACACCCAGCGCTCTTAGAATGGAAGCCGCGAGCGCAGACGCATGCTTAGGACCCGTCTTCCCCAGCAATACTGACCGGATGCCCATCAAGCCCGAGCCCAGTATGACGTCGGCGCCTACCCGTTCGGCATCGATCAAGAACCGCTTCGACTTTACGCCCTCCCGAACGTCGCGGGTCAATTCCCGCGCCATGCTGTCCCCGAGAGGACCGGCTCCGAGGCCGATGCGCAGGATCACCCATCCCCAGATTGCATCGTCTGCTGCCCGCTGAACGAAGTAGCGAACGGCGCATGCCATTCGTTGCGCGGGATCGGGCATTGCGGCCGTCAATTCGACAATATGCAGATTGAGCTCCTCAGCCAGGTCTGTCGCGACCGCCGTCAACATGTCCTCGCGCGTTTGAAAGTGGTTATAAAAGGTGCCCTTCGCGAGCCCCGCCTTCGCCATGAAGTCGTCGATGCTCGCGTTATCCGGGCCCTTTTCAGCGAGAACCCTGATGCCGGCCTCGATTAGCAAAGCCCGCGTACGGGCACGACGCTCGCGTCCAATCTCCGCTCGCCTGGCCAATTGTGCCGGCGCCATTCCTGTCTTTTCGCCTGAACTCTTCATCGTCTCCGCGAACCACTTAACAGATCGTTCCCCGATTCTAAGGGACACCGAACATTTGGACAATAAAGTCATTTTGACTATAATGTACATATTGAAGTATGGGTGAGGCCGCCGAAACAGGGGTATTCGTCCTTTTCCCTTCCGTGGCTTGGCCGTCGTGGCGGCAACGGAGTGCTTACCCTATGCAGCAATTTAACGAAGTTAGCGGGACAGGCGGCCTCGCGGCAGAGTGCGGCAGATAAGTAACCCTCCTATACATGGTTCCGGCGCCGATGAGTAACCGACTCCAGATCTTGTGGGACGATGGCGAGCGTGTCTTCTGTCGGGGGCGGCGCCCGGGCGATGTCGGCGGCGACTATGTGCTGATGGTGCGGCCCGCCGCCGAACCTGCGCCGCCGGCGAGCCTCGATCGTCTCGCTCATGAATTCGCACTGAAAGACGAACTCGATGGCGCGTGGGCGGTGCGGCCATTGGAACTGGTTCGCGAAGAGGGCCGCACGCTACTGGTGCTCGACGATCCTGGCGGTGAGCCGCTCGGGCGGCTGCTCGGCGCGCCCATGGATGCGGGCAGCGCGTTGCGCCTCACCGTCGGCATCGCCGCGGCGCTGGGCAAACTGCACCAGCGCGGCCTTGTCCACAAGGATCTCAAGCCCGCCCATATCCTGGTGAACGGCGCGGACGGACAGGTGCGGCTCACGGGATTCGGCATCGCCTCGCGGCTGCCGCGCGAACGGCGGGCGCCCGAGCCGCCCGAGACCATCGCCGGCACCCTCGCCTACATGGCGCCCGAGCAGACCGGCCGGATGAACCGCTCGATCGATTCGCGCAGCGACCTCTATTCGCTCGGCGTCACGCTCTATCAGATGCTCACCGGCGCGCTGCCGTTTACGGCCGCCGACCCCATGGAATGGGTGCACTGCCATATCGCCAGAAAGCCGGTGCCGCCTGGCGAGCGGTTGGAGACGGTCCCCGCTGCGCTTTGCCGGATCGTCATGAAGCTGCTCGCCAAGACCGCCGAGGAGCGCTATCAGACCGCGGTCGGCGTCGAGCGGGATCTGCGACGCTGCCTCACCAGTTGGGAGCGCGATGGCCAGCTCGACGACTTCCCGCTGGGCGAACACGACACCCCCGACCGGCTGCTGATTCCCGAGAAGCTGTACGGACGGGAGCGCGAGATCGACACCATGGTTGCCGCGTTCGATCGGGTCGTCAAACGCGGCGCGCCCGAACTGGTGCTGGTCTCCGGCTATTCCGGCATCGGCAAATCCTCGGTCGTCAATGAACTGCACAAAGTGCTGGTGCCGCCGCGGGGGCTCTTCGCCTCCGGCAAGTTCGACCAGTACAAACGCGACATTCCTTATTCGACGCTGGTGCAGGCTTTTCAAAGTCTGGTGAGGCCGCTTCTCGGCAAAAGCGACACCGAACTGGCGAGCTGGCGCGGCGCGTTTCTGGAGGCGCTGGGCCCGAATGCACGGCTCATGACCGATCTCATCCCCGAACTGAAGCTCATCATCGGTGAGCCGATCGCGGTCCCGGAGCTCGACCCGCAGCAGGCGCAAAGCCGATTCCAGCTCGTGTTCCAGCGCTTCATCGGCGTGTTTGCCCGGCCGGAACATCCACTCGCGCTGTTTCTCGATGATCTGCAGTGGCTCGATGCGGCGACGCTTGATCTGCTCGAGGATCTGCTGACCCGCTCGGAACTGCGATACCTGATGCTGATCGGCGCTTACCGGGACAACGAAATCGATGCCACGCATCCGCTAATGGTCAAACTTCGGGCTATCAGGAACACAGGCGCCACGATCGGGGAAATCAGGCTCGCACCGCTCACCCATCAGCACATAGAGAAGTTGATTGCGGATGCCCTTCACTGCAAGTCGAAGCATGCGGCGGCGCTCGCGCAGCTGGTGCATGAGAAGACCGCCGGCAATCCGTTCTTCGTGATTCAGTTTCTTTACTTGCTTGCCGAAGAGGCGCTACTCACCTTCGACTATGACGCGGCGTGCTGGTGCTGGGATTTCGATCGCATCCACGCCAAGGGTTATACCGAGAATGTGGTGGACCTCATGGCCGGCAGGTTGACCCGCCTGCCGGTCGGAGCGCAGCAGGCGTTGCAACAGCTCGCCTGCCTTGGCAACGTGGCCGCGAGCGCGATGCTTTCAATCGTTCTCGGCGCCTCGAAGATGCAGGTCAACGCGGCGCTATGGCCGGCGGTGCAGCAGGAACTGGTCGAGCGTCTGGAAGGCTCTTACAGATTTATCCACGACCGGGTGCAGGAGGCCGCCTATTCACTGATCCCGCAAACGTTGCGGGCTGAAGTCCATCTCCGGATCGGAAGGCTGCTGTTGACGCAGACGCCCCCCGAGAAACGGGAGGAGGCGATCTTCGAGATCGTCAATCAGCTCAACCGCGGCGCCGCGCTGATCACCGAACAAGAGGAGCGGGACCAGCTCGCCGAGCTCAATCTGACCGCGGGCAGGCGCGCCAAGGCGGCCACCGCCTATGCCTCGGCGCTCACCTATCTCAATGCCGGTGCGGCGCTGTTGGCGACGGATAGCTGGGAGCGCCGGCACGAGTTGAACCTTGCGCTGGAGCTGAACCGGGCCGAATGCGAGTTCCTCAGCGGTGCCCGGACAGTCGCAGAAGACCGGTTGAACGCGCTTTCGCCTCGGGCTGCAACGACCATCGAGCGTGCGTCGGTCGCCTGCCTGCTTCTGGACCTCTACACGGCGCTTGGTCAGAGCGGCCGCGCCGTTGCCGTTGGCCTCGACTATCTCCGGCATTTGGGGGTCGACTGGTCGCCGCAGCCGACAGAGGAGGACGTGCGACGCGAATACCAGCGATTCTGGTCCCAGCTCGGGCGCCGCAGCATCGAGGATCTGATCGAACTGCCGTTGATGGCCGATCCAGCATCTCTGGCGACGATGGAGGTCCTGACCAAGCTCGTGTCGCCTGCATTCCATACGGAAAAGAACCTCTATCCCCTCGCCATGTGCTGGGCGGTCAATCTCAGCCTGGAGCGGGGCAACAGCGACGCATCGTGCGCGACCTACGCATGGTTTGGCTGCGTCGCCAGCGCGCACTTCGGCGACCACGAGTCGGCCTATCGCTTGGGGCAACTCGGCTGCGAACTGGCAGAGCGACGCGGATTCACGCGCTTTCAGGCCCGGACCTATATGGCAGCGGGAAGTCACCTGATTCCATTCGCAAGGCAGGTCGGGACTGCACGCGATCTGCTGCGCCGTGGGTTCGAGATCGCGAACCGGAGCGGCGATCTGCTGTTTATGGGGTGGTACAGGGGTCTCTACCTGATCGACAATCTTCTCGCAGCGGGCACGCCTCTCATCGAGGTCCAACGCGAAGCCGAGGGCGGTCTCGCATTTGCACAAAAGATGCAATTGGGGCACCACGTCGAGCTCATCGCATCGTACCTGGGGCTGGTCCGGATGCTGCGCGGCTTGACGTCGACATTCGGCTCTTTCAATGACGAACAGTTCGACGAAGTCCAGATCGAAACGCGTCTGGCTAGTGACCCGCAGTTCGCGTGGATCGATTGCCTTTACCATACCCGAAAGCTGCAGGCCCACTTCCATGCTGGCAACTTTGCCGCTGCCATCCAGGCGGCATCCAGAGCGGAACAGGTGCATCCGGGCATCTTGCGATTGCTGTTCACAGCCGCGGATCATCGCTTTTACTGTGCGCTGGCCCATGCCGCCTGTTGCGAGCGCGAACCGGCCGGCGCGCGACAGCAGCAGCTGGACGTTGTCGTTGCGCACCATCACCAGCTCCGGGCTTGGGCGGACAACTGTCCGGAGAATTTCGAGGACCGCGCGGCGCTGGTAGGTGCCGAGATCGCTCGCCTTGAAGGCCGCGATGTCGACGCGATGCGCCTCTACGAACAGGCGATCCGTGCGGCGCGCGACAATGGCTTCGTCCAGAACGAGGCGATCGCGTACGAAGTGGCCGCGCGCTTTTACGCCGCGCGCGGCTTCGAACAGTTTCGGCGCCTGTATTTGCGGCAGGCTCACTCCTGCTACCTGCGTTGGGGAGCCAACGGGAAGGCGCGGCAACTTGAGGAACAGTATCCGCACCTTGGCGTGGAAGAGCCCGCGCCCCGTCTGACGAGCACAATCGGCGCGCCGGTCGAACATCTCGATCTGACGACTGTGATCAAGGTATCGCAGGCCGTCTCGGGTGACATCGTCCTCGACAAGCTGATCGATACGCTCATGCGCACGGCGATTGAACAGGCCGGTGCCGAGCGGGGTCTGTTGATTCTTCCAGACGGCGGCGAACAACGGATAGCAGCAGAAGCGACGACCGGCGGCGACACGACCCAGGTGCAGCTGCGCGAGAAGCCGGTGACTGCGGCGGTGCTGCCGGAGTCGGTCCTCTACCATGTGCTACGCACCCGGGAGAGCGTCATTCTCAACGATGCCGCGGCCCAGCCCCCGTTTGCGACGGACCCCTACGTCCATCAGCATCGTGCCCGTTCGATTCTCTGCCTGCCGCTGATGAATCAGGCCAGGCTAACCGGCGCGCTTTACCTCGAAAACAATCTGATGACCCACGTCTTCGCACCGGCCCGCATCGCCGTGTTGAAGCTGCTCGCCTCGCAGGCGGCGATCGCGCTGGAGAATGCCCGCTTATACCGCGGCCTCGCGGAGCGCGAGGCTCAGATCCGGCGTTTGGTCGACGCCAACATCATCGGGATCGTGATCCGAAACAATGAAGGTGCAATTCTCGAGGCCAATGACGCGTTTCTACGAATCGTGGGATACGACCGTGAAGATCTCGTCGCGGGTCGCGTGCGGTGGACGGAGCTGACAACTCCGGAATCACGCGAGCGCACCGCACATGCCCTGTCCGAACTCAAGAATACGGGGACCCACAAACCGTTCGAGAAGGAGTATTTCCGTAAGGATGGCAGGCGTGTGACTGTGCTGACCGGGGCAGCGGTCTTCGAGGAAGGCGGGAGCGCGGGTGTCGCTTTCGTGCTCGATCTGACCGAGCTTAAGCAGGCGGAAGGAAAAGTCCGCGAGAGCGAGCGGCGCTATCGTGAAGTGCAGATGGAACTGGCGCATGCGAACCGCGTAGCCACCATGGGCCAGCTCGCGTCCTCAATTGCGCATGAGGTCAACCAGCCGATCGCCGCGACGGTCACCAACGCCGCAGCTGCGCTGCGCTGGCTGGACGCCCAGCCGCCTGACATCGAGGAGGTGCGGCAGGCGCTCCGCCGTATCGTCAATGACGGTAATCGGGCGGGGGACGTGATCGGCCGGATCCGTCAACTCATCAGGAAGGCGCCACCACGCAAGGAAACGGTGGATATCAACAAGGCGATCCGCGAGGTGATCGAGCTCACCCGTGGCGAAACCGTGAAGCACGGCGCCTCGGTGCAGGTGCAACTTGCAGACGGCCTGCCCTTCATTGAGGGAGACCGTGTCGAATTGCAACAGGTCCTCCTGAACCTGGTCATCAACGCAATCGAGGCCATGAGCGACGTCAGCGATGGGGCGCGGGAAGTGCTGATCAGCACGGGAAACGCCGACGCTGACTGCGTACTTGTGACCGTGCGCGATTCGGGGCCGGGCTTTGCCCCGGACAGCACTCCCGAGCATGTTTTCGCCTCGTTCTATACAACGAAGCCCACCGGTTTGGGTATGGGGCTGTCGATCTGCCGTTCGATCGTCGAGGCACACGGCGGACGATTGTGGGCGAACGCAAACGAGCCTCGCGGCGCGATCTTTCAATTCACGGTGCGCGCTCACCAAAAAGTTCAAGCGGTTGCTGAAAGGCATTGCGTTCAGGGACGGCGAGCCGGTTAAGGACGATCACCCCCCTCATCAAAATTCGCCGCGTGAAGATCGCTACTTATCAAGCCGTACAGACACCACTCCTGGTGTTAGCTCCGTGACGTGAAAATTACATGCTTGACATATTTGTATAAAACACACGTTGTCCATATTTCAAAAAATTCACTATGTATACAAGGCTAGACTTTCGTCTCCCGTAAACGCTGCCTGTTTGCGAGGAGTACTCAGTTATGGAGAGTCTTGATGAAGTACAAAGTATTGTCTGCCGCGCTGCTTGCAGCTCTCGGCACGACCGCAGCGCATGCGCAAAGCAGCGTGACCCTGTACGGCCTGCTGGATGAAGGCATTAGTTATAGCAACAACACCGGCGGTCACAGCAATGTGAAGTTGACCGACGCCATGATGCAAAGCAATCGTTGGGGCCTGAGAGGCGCCGAAGATCTGGGTGGTGGCCTGAAGGCACTGTTCGTGCTGGAAAACGGCTTCACGCTGAGCAACGGCAAGCTTGGCCAGGGTGGCCGCGAATTCGGCCGAAGCGCCTATGTCGGCCTGTCGAGCAACCAGTTCGGCACCCTGACCATGGGTCGTCAGAACGAATTCATGTACGACTGGGTCAGCCATGTATCGATGGAAAACTTCAACGGCGCAGGTGGCAATACCTTCGCGCACGTGATGGACAACGACAACATGCTCGGAACGTTCCGCGTCAACAACGCGGTGAAATACCAGAGCCCGAATTACTATGGCCTGACCGTCGGCGCCTTGTATGGCCTCTCGAACCAGGCCGGCGGCTTCGCGAACAACCGTGCGTACAGTTTTGGTGCCATGTACAACAACGGGCCGATTCTTGCGACGTTGGGTTACACGCAGATTAACAACAACATCAGCAGCCTCAACAACAGTGGCGCAGTTGATAACAGCGCCAACGGCAGCGGCACCGGTGACCAGAACTTCACCGCAGGGCGTCAGCGTACCTTCGGCGGCGGCTTGAACTACACGTTCGGCCCGGCCAAAGTTGGTTTTGTGATCACGGACACCAAGCTGAACAACGCAACCGCTTTCCCCGGCGGCGGTACGTTGACGGTTGCAAACGCCGCTTATGTTCATTTCACGAACTATGAAGTGAACGCGCATTACAGCCTGACCCCGGCATTGACCTTGGGCGCAGCTTACACTTTCACCGATGGCAAGTTCGACAACACTGGGAACGCGGCATCGCCGAAGTGGAACCAACTCAGCCTGTTGTCGGATTACGCCCTGTCGAACCGCACGGACGTGTACGCAGTCGCCAACTGGTCACACCTGAGCGGCGGTCTGAACTCGGCGGCACCGGGTAATTCGAGCTTGACTGCATTTGAAGGCGCAAGCTCCTATGTCGGCGGGATTGCGGCAACGAAGAACCAGGTGGTCGTGGGCGCTGGTCTGCGCACCCGCTTCTAAGTCCTGATCGAACGGTTGAGGAACGCCGGGCTTGCGGCAATTCGCGTGCGGCAGGCAGGCATGTTTCTCAACCGGCGATGACTGATATTTGTATCGTTGGGGCTCGATTCGTGGGAGCGGAACATTCGCTTCCCGGGAGAGAGCCGAGTATTGAAGGGGAGACAAGCTACATCAACTGCGTTATTCGAGCGCGAGAGGCTTGATAACGTTGCCGGTAGTCCCTGTCACCGACAAGCGTTCTCCGAGAAACAGTTGGCCCGCCCATTCTGGCGGGCTTTTTTTGGGGGTGACCGTGCCGATCGCGCCGAGCCGAACACAACGCTGACGAAAGCGGCTTGATGGTGTGATATTTCCACGCGGCATCGAGCACAAAAAGATCACACCATGAGCGTCGGTGACGATCAGGAGTTCGGACGGATTCGCGCCCTGAAACCATTCGAGATCGTTTATGAACTCGCGCTTTAAGCAAGCAAACGGAAGTCATCCATGAAATTCACCAAGTTGTTTGTACTCGCGTGCGCTGCATTCGTAGGTGTTTCGGGCGTTGCCCTCGCCGGAGACGACGCGCTTGCCCAGCGGCGGGTGCCCGCAAAGATCCTGCCAATGCCGGCAGATGTTAGCCCCGAATTGCAAAAGCTCATCGCGGCGCCCTATAACCCAGCATGGAATGTGTTGTGGACCACGGGCGAGCAATGGAGAGTGGCAGCCAACGCGCAGGCTGCCAAGGTCATGCAAACCCAACCGGCCATGCGCGAACGCCTCGGTGTGACGGTGCAGCCCAATACAATCAACGGTGTGAGGGTGTACGTCGTGACGCCCGATGTTATTCCGCCCGATCACCACGACAAGGTGCTAATTCACATTCATGGCGGCTGCTATGAGCTTTACCCGGGCGAGGCGGGCACGAACGAAGCCGTCATCATGGCGGGCCTGGGGCATTACAAGGTGATTTCTGTTGACTATCGGATGCCGCCTGAGGGTTACTTCCCCGCTGCGCTTGACGATGTCGAGACGGTCTACAAGGCGGTACTGCGGGCGAACGATGCGAAGAACGTGGGCGTTTTTGGGACCTCGGCGGGTGGTGCTTTGGTGCTGGAGCTGATGCTGCGCGCGAAACAGGAAGGCCTGCAAATGCCCGGCGCGATCGCGCCAGGTACGCCAATGTCGGACCTCACGAAGACTGGCGATTCGTTCTACACCAATGAAAAGGTCGACAACGTCCTGGTGTCACGCGATGGATTCTGCGATGCCGCGGCCGTAGTCTATGCGCACGGCCATGATCTCAAAGACCCACTGCTCTCACCTGTCTATGGAGACATGCACGGTTTTCCGCCGGCTATCCTGACCACGGGAACCCGGGACCTGCTGCTCAGCAACACCATTCGTGTGCATCGGAAGCTTCGGGAGGCGGGTATCGATGCACAACTCGAGGTCTTTGACGGCATGTCGCACGCGCAGTACCAAATGGATGACCGCATACCCGAGACAAAAGAAGCGTTTGGTGAAATTACCGAGTTCTTCAACAGGCACCTCGGTCATTGACCAGGCTTCTTCTACAGGGCTGTCGTCATTTCTCTCGTTACTACTGCCGCCGTGATGATTACCGCGAGGCACTTCTGGATTATGTCGTGCAGCAGGAGCACTGACTGATCGCGATGGAATCATGCGCCGGGACGCAGTTTCTGGTGACCAAAGCGCAAATGCTCGGTCACGAAGTACGGCTCGCCCCGGCGCAGTTTGCCGCACCATTTCGCAAATCGAACAAGAACGACTTTAGTGACGCAGAGGCAATTGCCGAAGCAGCCGTAAGAGGTCACATGAGGTTTTCGCGCATCAAGAAGGCTCGCACCCGGCGACCTCAGTCTCAACTTTATTCCGACACCGGGTGCGCCGCCGGCATGCCCGCCGTGTGAATTGCAGCAGTACCGTGTGTGCCATGCTGGATCGCATAGATCTCCCGATTGCGCGCGATCTCTGCGGCCGTCGGCGGATAGTCGCTTTTGGACGTCGGCACCAGCCCTTCGGCCTGTGCCTGCTGCAACTGCGCAATGACCTCAGCGCGTGTCAATCCCGACGACGTGGTTTGAGCAAAAGCGTTTGCGCCGAACGGCAAGCTAAGTGCAGCAACGGCAATCGCGGTAAGCAGTTTCATGATGTCTCTCCGGGTAGTGGCAAGAAGTGAGTGGCCTGAACCACGCTTCCCATTCTCGTCATTTCACCTGTCGGAGCACTGACCCGCAGATTACCTTTTTGTTATCCAGGCATTGCCTCGTGAAACGTCACATCACCGCACGTTCGCATCAACGCCCAGGTAACGGAACGGCAATCTAGCCGACCGCAGCCCGTAAGGGCTCTACCATCACACTCCTGAGTCGAGAAGCCCGCGTCACGCGCTCTGACAGCGCAGGAACGCCGTGCCCTCATGGCCTCATTTCAGGAACCCGTCATGTGGATTGACCGGCTCGCGCTGCGCCGCCCTTATACCACTCCCGCTGGCTCCGAACACCCGGTACCCGGATCATCAGCACGTGAAAATTTTGTCAGCGCAGCCTGATTCTTTAGGCATCTGCACAATCGCATCTATGTTTTACGGCGCTTCTGTCGTGTCGAGAAGACGAGCTGCTTCACGCCGGGTCTCTTCGGCCTCGCGGGGTCGCCGGGTCTGGCTGAGGAGCGCACTGAGGTTGCCGAGTGTCCGTGCTTCATCCCGTCGGTAGGTCACGGGGTCATCTCGCGACAGAGTCCGGTAAAGGTCCAGCGCACTCCGGTAGGCGTCTTCCGCCTCGCGCGGACGCCCACTATGAGTGAACAGGACACCTAGATTGTTCAGCGTCCGCGCTTCGTCTTGCTCGTAGACAGCGGGGGTGTCCCGCACGAGCGAACGATAGATTTGCAAGGCTTCCTGATAAGCCTGCTGAGCCTCCTTCGGCCGTTGCGTGGCACGATAGAGCGCGCCAAGATTGCTGAGCGTGCGTGCCACGTCAGGCAGATAGAGTGCTGGACTCTTGCGGGCAAGCTGCTGCCGGATCGCGAGCGCTGCCTTGTAGGCATGCTTTGCTTCGTGGAATCGCTGCATGGAACTATAGAGGTTCCCGAGGTTGTTGAGCGTACGCGCGAGCGCCGGTCGATAGGCCGCGGGATTGCTGCGCGCGAGAGCCCGCTGGATCTCCAGTGCCTCGCGATAAGCCTGTTCCGCATCGCTCAGGCGTTGTGTAGCGTCGTACAGGATGCCGAGGTCGTTAAGCATTGTCGCGATTTCAGGCCGGTAGGTCGCGGGGTCGCGAGAGGCCAATGCACGATCGATGCTCAGCGCTTCGCGATATGCCTCCGCTGCCTCCGTCAGGCGCTGTGTATCGCGATACAGGGCACCGAGGTTATCGAAAGATTCTGCCACCGCGGAGCCGTAGGCCTGCGGGTTCTCCTTCGCGAGTAGCCAATAGATCTCCAGCGCCCGCAGGTAGGTAGCCTCCGCTTCCTTTGGCCGTTGCAGCCCAACGTAGACGTTGCCAAGCTTCTCGAGCGTGCGCGCAATGTGGGGTTGGTAGGCTGCGGGCTTCTCCTGTGCAAGCGCCTGATAGCGCGACAGCAGCGCGCGGTAAATCGGTTCTGCACGTTCAAACTCGCCTTGCTCAGCCAACGTGTCCGAAAACGCAGTCGCAGTGTCGGTGTTTTCCGGTTGCAACGAGTAGGCCCTTTCCAGATACGGCAGTGCGTTGCCCGGCGTGAAGCGCACCAGCTCGATTTCGCCAGCCTCATAACTACGCGCCGCGAGCACCTGCGCGGTTCCCTGTCTTTCTCCAAGCAGCTTCGTTAACCGCTGCGATGCACCGTCCAGATCGAAGCGCTCGAGCGCTTCATCGATTTGCAGTTCAAGAGGATCGGAACTCCGTGCGATCGACGATCTGCGCAGCAGATCGTCGTAACGCACACCCCATTGCCGGGCTTCGGCTACCGGGTCCGCGTCGGGCCGCGCGCTGATTTGCCCGGCAAGACGTTCAATAAGCGGTCCGACGTGGACGAACGCGTTATCGGTCCCGTGCTCAATACGGCCCGAACGCGCCTGTACGGCAGCCAGTATCAGGTTGGCGGCTCTCGCGAGCGAGACTATCTGCACATCGGCGAGTCCGGCGCCCTTCACCGAACGGTTCAATTCGGTAACCATGCGATTGAGGGCCCGGACGGGGATTCCACAATCGGCCTGTATTTTGAGGCCGTCTTTGACATCGACCTCGGAGAACGCCGGAGGGCACGAACTCGCCGCAACCGCATCCAGGTATCCTCCGGACAATACGGCCATCGCCACGGCCGACAGAAACTTGCGCGCACTCATTTCCCGTCACGTTCGCCGCGAGTCGGCCTGCCCGGCTGCAGAGCAGAGGTTTTTCCAATGGAAAAAGGTACTGCACGCGGATCGGCGGTCGGGTCAGGCCCGCACGTGGATGCGATTGACGACGCCATCGATCGCATCCAGGCACCAGGCGTCCTGTTCCACCAGCCGTCTTTCGGCTTCGGTCGCCACCCACCCTGCCAGCGTGATCCGGTGATTTTCCACATTGATCGTGATCTGTTCAGCGCGCACACGCCGGTCGGCTTCGAGCACCAGGTGCAAGGCATCGGAAATCTCATCGTCGCCGTCCGCTTCGGCGGGCACCAGCTCCAGCAGGTTCACCACGTCGCGGCAGCCGCCGACCCACCAGGCAGTCACACTCGCGAGGCGCCGGTGAGACAGGCTGCTCACTTGCCCGGTCAAGGTCACCACGCCGTCCGCGACCGTCACTTCGACGACACCGCTGCCATCGTTGCCCGCCGGGTCCATCGTGCCGCGCAGTACTTCAAGCTGGCCCTTGACGCGCGCGCAGATCACGCAGTGGCGGAACTCCACCGCCTGCGCGAGCCGTTCGCAGATCCGCGTGCGCAGCTCGCCATCACCGACCGCCGGTTTGGCAGTGACACGCAGCTGATCGACCACACGTCTCCCCTCACTGTGTATCTGGGTCAACCGAAGAAGGCGTTTCTTGGATGCGATATCCGGCACCTCGCCTGCCACGGTCAAGGCGTCGCCGTCCAAACTCATATGAATGGGATGATGGTGGAGCTTCAGGTGTGATTCGCGCTCGAAGGCTGCCATCACCGGCTTGAAGACCGCATCGCTGCGTTGCATGATCTGCCTCGCGCAAAGGTTGAGCGACGCAGTGCCCTTTATGCCGCACTGCGCAAGCGTTGCCGCGTCAGGCGGGCGCCGGTCAAGAAGATGACACACCCTGCATGCGCCGGGCGAAGTGTGCCCGCTCGGCTCGGTCCATCAGATCGAGGAATTGATCCGTACCCATGTGGATCAACGCTTCATGATCGCCGGCCTCGAAATAGACGTCCGGCTGGCGGGTGAGGCTCTCGTCAAGATAGGTTTGCATGCCATAGGCCGTACCGATCGGCGGCAACGCGCCTACGTTGCAGTCCTTGAACAGTTCTCGCAGATCGACCTCTTTGGCCAGCCAAAGTTGACGTCCGGTCTGTGCCCAGAGCGACGACAGGCGCACTGCGTAGGTGGAAGGCAGCACCGCCGCCACATAGCCGTGCTCGTCTTCAAGAAGCACGGTCTTGGCGAGGCGATCGCCGGGAATATGGGCTGCTGCCGCAGTTTCGACGCTGGAATGGCTGAGCGGATGACGCACGACTTCGTACTGGGAGCCTTTGCTGCGCAGGCAGTCCTGGAGAGTGGCAGACATCGACATGACGCACCTCCTCTGGAAGGAAACGAGAAATTGTTAAGCGGAACTCTTTTAGGATAGGTCGCTTTCGCCAGCGTGTGAAAGACCTGCGGTCGGCTGCGCGGCGACTGCGCGGGTGTGGCGGCGTGCAACGGCGATTCGCTTTCACGTCCCTTGGCCCACTCCTATCAGCTCTCGCAAAGCTTCTCGTTAGCCGTTGACCGAACCGCCTATCCCCATGGTTAACCACTAGCGGCTTGCGAGAGACGCGTCCGGGTTGGGCATTCGCCTGCGGCTCGACACAGCCTCCTTCGCGACTATGGTGTCGCACGGTGTAGCACACGCGACACGTCAACGCATCCCACATGATTGATTTTTAGAGACTTTTTCGATTGACAAGGACCGTGCTCCATATCGTGTGCCTTCCACTGTCGCACTCACGAGGTATCACGAAACTCGGTCTATTCGGCATGCCGCTCCACCTCCCCGCTCGTTCGCTCGGCGATACCATTGAAGAGGATGCGCAGTGGTTATTTACGTGGATGAGATCGGCTTCGACGAAGCATTTATTGGCGAACATTAAGCAGCGGTCCGTTATAGCTATTCCGGACCGACTGGTATCAGTTGTTTATCTTGGATCGGCTTGTGTTGTGCACTTGTTGCGGTTGCCCCTTCCGGGCCGCGCCTAATCGCGAGAGTCAGAATTGTTCCGATCGTCAAGTAGCATATCGTTCAGCCCGCGAGCAGATCGAACCATTGGCGATACGTTCTCTTTAGGATCTACCGCGAAATCCAGCAATACCTTTCGATCCTTCAATCTGATTGCTTCTGTCAGATTGCGAATATCGCTGAACATACTCGACGTGCCTAAGCTGCCTTACCACTGGCGCCACTTCGTCACTGCGAATTATTGAACGCCGGTTAGCCCGCGGCGCGAGCGAATTGAAAGCAGCAACAGAGGCAGCCTGAATCGACCGGTTGAATCGGCCTCCGCATCCTGCTGCTGCCAATCGTGATTCATAAAGCATATTTCGTGACTCTAATATTGAATGAAAACCTATTGAAGAACGTGCATTGAATGGCGTTCATTGGTGGTTAGAAAATGACTGATAGTCAGCGAATTCCTGAAGTTTATTCTTGACAATTCGATCTCCCTGATTACTCTTAGCAAAGCGTGGCAATATCTGAATCGCCTGCGCACAACCATTAAGGTCACGACTGTTCGGGGAGGTGCATTACGCAATCCACCGTCGATGGATCGGTCTTGCGAAGTCAAGCTCGCAACATGTGATCTGGCAAGCTTCCACCGGCGTATAACGGAGGGGCTGCCATGGCTGCAAGTTCGATTCGCTGCGTATCATTGAACGCACTTGCCGGCGGCGCGCACCGGCAACCGGCGAATCCGCTGAGGACGCGGCATAAGCGGCTCAACCGCTTCAGCATCCTCCATGCGATCTGGCTCCTGGGCCTGTCACCCGTGCCGACATTGGCGCAGCAGACGGTCACCGAACGGCCCAATCTCTCTGGCAGTGAAACGATCAACACCATCGCTAACGGCGTCCTGGTTGTTGGCACTGACGGCACGAGCACCAACTTCTCCGGCACGATCAACAACGCTGGCACTGCGAGCGATCCAACTTCGCAACAAGGCCAGTTCGTCAAAACGGGAGCCGGGACACTGACGATCGACGGCGCAACGATCCGGGGCGGCTCCGCATTCGTGATTGGCGGTGGACTTGCGGTGACGAGCAGCAATGCCGCGATCGACTATCTTTCGCTGGGCCTGGGCAATGCCCCAACTGTTCCCGGTTCGACATCGTCTGGCACGTTGAACGTAAGCGGCGGCACGCTCACATTCAACTCCGCGCTTCAGGTCGGCGACTTTGGCGGCACCGGTACGGTTACGCAAACCGCTGGCAATGTCGTGTTTGGCACGCCGGGTACGCCGGTGTCGCTGAACCTCGGCAACCAGGGCGGGACCGGCACCTACAACCTGTCAGGCGGTACCGCCACGTTCGGCAACAGTGCCACCGACTTCATGACGCTCGGCCGAAACCAACTGCCGAAACTCGGGAAGCAGCGCGCCGAGCAGCGGCACGCTCAACCTGAGCGGCGGCACCTTCAAGCTGGCGAACGGCGCGCTGTTCCTCGGCTCGAACCTCGTGTCGACCGCCGGCGAAGGCACTGGCACGATCAACCAGACCGGCGGGACCCTTGCGATCGGCGGCGCGTCGAGACTGTATCTCGCGGCGGCCGGCAACGGCACGTATAACCTGTCGGGCGGCACGCTGCAGATCGGCGGCAGCTCGCTGTTTGGCGACTACAACAATCTGGGCGGCATCTATGCATTCAATCTCGGCGGCGGAACGATACAGGTGGTGGGTTCGGCGCTGAGCGCAGGCGTCAACGCAACGCTGGTCGGCGGCACGACGTCGGCCATCGATACCAACGGCATCGGCGCGAGCTGGTCCGGCGTGCTATCGGGAAGCGGAGCACTGGCCAAGGTCGGCAGCGGCGTGCTGACGTTATCCGGCCATAACACCTTTACCGGTCCAACCATCGTCCGCAATGGCGTCCTTAATCTGACCGGCTCGTTGCAGTCGCCGGTCGACGTGGAGGCAAACGGAACTCTGGGCAGTACTGGAACGGTCTTCAACACCGTCACCAATGCAGGAACAGTTGAGCCTGGTTTCGGGCTGCCGCAGGGGCAATTCGGTGCGCTGACCGTCAACGACTATGTGGGCGACGGCGGCACGCTCGCGCTACGCACGTTTCTCGGAGCGGACGGCTCGCCGTCGGACAGGCTCATCATCAATGGCGGCAGCGCGGACCCTTCATCGGTGCACATCACGAATGCAGGCGGCTCCGGTGGGTTGACGACGGGAAATGGCATTCTCGTCGTGCAGGCGACCAACGGTGGCACCACGGCGCCGGACGCCTTTACGCTCGCCGGCGAGGCGCGCGGTGGCGCCGACGACTATCGGTTGTATCGCGGCGGCCTCAACGGCAGCAATCCGGAGGACTGGTTCCTGCGCTCGACCTTCATCGTGCCGCCCCCTCCGGGGGAACCGGAAGAGGAGCCAGAGATAGGACCTGGCACCGAGCCCCCGCCGGAACTGTTGCCGCCGGGCGTCTATCCGATCATCGGGCCGGAACTGGCCACCTATGGCGTAGTTCAACCGGTCGCCCGGCAGATGGGTGTCGAGATGCTCGGTACGCTGCATGAGCGCATCGGCGACTCGCTCACGACGGAGAATGGTGGCGCCGGTGGCTCGGGCTGGGCACGCTCCGCCTGGGGACGCGTGTTCGGCGGGCAGATCGACAACCGCTACGGGGCCTTCGCTGACCCGCGCGCGAGCGGCGGAGTCGGAGGTTTGCAGACCGGTCTCGACGTATGGCGCGGAAGCTTGTTGCCCGGTCATCGCGACGCTGCAGGCGTCTACTTTGCATACGCCTACGGCAGTGCAGATGTCGATGGCCTGGTCACCAACGCGGCGGCAACCGGATACGCGCTGGAGCACACCGGCTCGATGCATCTGAATGCGTATACCGGCGGTGGCTACTGGACGCACTACGGCCCCAGTGGCTGGTATCTCGATGCGGTCGTGCAGGGTACGTACTACGACGGCGGCGCGACCACGCAATTTGCGAGTCTGCCGGTCCGGGGTACGGGCTTCGCGACATCCCTGGAGGGGGGCTATCCGATCCCGCTGCCGCTCGGCCCGGGTTTCGAACTGGAGCCGCAGGCGCAGATCATCTGGCAGCATGTGTCGTTCAACGATGCGAACGATGGTCTGGGTGAAGTCGCCCTCGGCTCGACTTCGGGTGCGAGTGGCCGGCTCGGCGTGCGCGGCAAGTGGACCATCGAAGGCAGCCATGAGACGGTGTGGCAGCCGTATGTGCGCGCCAACCTGTGGCGGGATTTCAATGCCCAGGCCACCACGACCTTCGCCAATGATCCGGTGCCGCTGAATGTGCAGGCCACGCGACTGGAGTTCGCCGGCGGTGTCACCGCGAAGATCAAGGATCGGCTGAACCTATACGGACAGTTCGGCTACCAGTTCGCCGTGAGTGGAAACAGCAATGTCCGCCGTAGTGGGGTCAAGGGCGATCTCGGCGTGCGCTATGTCTGGTAGGCGTCTGCTTTGCCCCATCAATGTCGTGACCGGCGCAATCAAAGGTGCCGCGTTTGCGTAGGCGGATTGCCCCAGTCGTCGTGTAGCCCATCGCGATAGGTGACTGGCGCATTCAGTGCCGCGTCGAGATCGAGTTCATCGATGCACATGATGTTCACGTTGATATACGAATACCCGGTGCCGTTCGGCATATCGATGCGATCGAATACGTGGACCCCGCAGCGTTTGCAGAACGGGTGATGCGCGACCCGATTGTTACCCTGATATTCGCTCAGCGCGGCTTCGTCGCAGAGCAGACGAAAGTCTTCCCGGCGAACCTGCACGTGCCAGAATCGCAGCCTGCTGCAGTAGCTGCAATTGCATTTCGACGTGCCGTTGTCGAAGTCGATGCGAGCTTCGAACTTGACGAGTTGGCAATGGCAACTGCCGAGGTACGTGCGCAGCATGGGGTTCTCCGAGGTTGAGGGCCGCTGCAATTATGGACGGCACGACTTCGTGCTGCCAATGCACGAACCAGCACAACCCTCGCGGTAATGGCGGTCGCGCAGCGCCCGCCCTCCAAAAAAAGTGCCTGTTCGCTATCGCATAAAAACATGTAGGATACTGTATATCCATACAGGTATTTTCGTAAATGACAGCCGCCCTGCCAGCACCGGAAGCCATTCACCCGTCCTTGTGGCGGGCGTCCCAGCTTGGCGCTGGCCGCGGCCGCAGCGTCGATACCGGCTATCCGGCCTTGTCGGCGGAATTGCCCGGCGGCGGCTGGCCGCTGGGCGCGCTGGTCGATCTGCTCGTGCAGCAGGCCGGCGTCGGCGAACTGCGGTTGTTGCAGCCGGCGCTCAGCGCCGTCGGCGAGCGTCCGCTCGCCTTCGTGCAACCGCCGCATACGCCGGACGGCCTCGGGCTCAACTACATCGGCCTGTCGCTGCAGCAGGTGCTGCGAATCAATGCGCCGAAAACCGCCGACGCGCTGTGGTCGGCCGAGCAGATCCTGCGCGCCGGCAGTTGCGGCGCGCTGATCTTCTGGGCGCAGTACGCGCAGGCGTCGTCGCTGCGCCGTCTGCATCTGGCCGCGCAATCGTCGGAGACGCTTTTCATCATGGTGCGGCCGCTCGCCACCGCGCAAGATGCATCGCCCGCGCTGCTGCGGCTCGCGCTCAGGCCATCGGCCGAAGGTCTCACCATCGACATCGTGAAACGACGAGGGCCCGCTCGCGCAGAGCCCCTGTCGATTCCCCTTCAACCCACCCCCGTTCTGCTTTCCCGACATGCGCGTCTTTCTCGCCGTTCATCTGCCAAAGTTGCCGCTCGAGGTCTTCAGACCGAAGTGGTCACCTGAGCCCGCGCATGGCTGCGCGGTGCTGGAGAAAGACAAAGTGGTGATGGCCGACCCCGCCGCGCGCTCGGCAGGCGTGCGTCCCGGCATGAAGCGCGGCGGCGTGCTGACGCTGTCGCCGCAAACCGGCATGTATGAGCGCGATGGCGGCCGCGAGGCGGCGGCCCATCGCGAGGTGGGCATCGCGCTGATGCGCTTCTCGCCCGAAGTCGCGCTGCTCGATGAGGCGACGGTCGTCGTCGAGATCGGCGCGAGTCTGCGGCTCTTTGGCGGCCTGCTCGCGCTGTGTCGCGATGCGAAGGCCATCCTCGACGCGCTCGGCTTCACCGCGCGCATCAGTGCCGCGCCGACCGGCCAGGGCGCGTGGCTGCTCGCGAAGTATGGCAACCGCCGTGTGCTGAAGCTCGCGTCGCTCGAACGGCGTCTGTCCGCCCTGCCGATGCTCGCCGTGCCCGAAGTGCGCCCGTTCGCCGACTGGTTCACGGGCCTCGGTTGCGAACGCATCGCCGATCTGCGCCGCCTGCCCCGCGCCGGCTTGCAGCGCCGCTGCGGAGAACATCTGCTCGACTCGCTCGACCGCGCGTTCGGGACCGCGCCCGAACTGTTCGACTGGCTCGAACTGCCGCCCACGTTCTCGGCGCGCATCGAGATGCCCGACCGGCTCGAACACGCGGATGGCGCGGTGTTCGGCGCACAGCGGCTCGTCGTGCAACTGTGCGGATGGCTGTGCGCGAAACAGCTCGCGCTCACCGGCATTCGCCTGTCGCTCGAACACGAGCGCGGACGCGCTGCGATCGAGCCGACCACGATCGACATCGCACTCGGCGAGCCGAGCTGGCGCGAAGAACATCTGATGCGCCTGCTGAAGGAGCGGCTGCATCGTATCGAGCTCGCCGCGCCCGTGATTGCATTGCGGCTCGATGCATCGAACGTCGAGTCGGCCGCGCCCACGTCCGACACGCTGTTTCCCGAACCGGGCGGCTCGAAGGAAGATCACGAGCGCCTGCTCGAACTACTGGTCGCGCGGCTCGGCGACGAGAACGTGCTGAAACCCGCGCCGAGCGCCGATCATCGGCCGGAGATTGCGAACCGCTGGCTGCCGGTCTCGCAGCCGCTCAAGCCCGCGCCGCTGCCGCAGAATCTGCCCCGCCCGACGTGGATGCTCGACACGCCGGTGCGTCTGCTGATGCGCCAGCACCGTCCGTTCTATGGCTCGCCGTTGCGCATGGTGTCGCCGGGCGAGCGCATCGAGAGCGGCTGGTTCGACAGCGAACTCGTCACGCGCGATTACTTCGTCGCGCAGGCGGACGACCAGAGCTGCTACTGGATCTACCGCGAACGGGTGAGCAGCCGCGACGCGGAAGAAGAGCAACGCTGGTATCTGCATGGCCTGTTCGGCTGACAGGCGCGGATGAGCGGCCATGGATACCACCTTCGCGATGCTGCCGGCGTATGCCGAGCTGTTCTGCTTTTCCAACTTCACGTTTCTGCGGGGCGCGTCGCACGCCGAGGAACTCGCCGAGCGTGCCGCGCAACTCGGCTACTCCGCGCTCGCGATCACCGATGAATGCTCGCTCGCGGGAGTCGTGCGCGCGCATGTCGCGGCGAAAGAAGCGAAGCTGCCGTTTATCGTCGGCTCGTATTTCCGGCTCGTCAATGCCGATGGTTCGCCGGCGTTCGGCCTGATCCTGCTCGCCCGCAACCGCAACGGCTACGGCAATCTGTCCGAGCTGATCACGCTGGCGCGCATGCGCGCGCCCAAGGGCGAATACCGGCTCACGCCGCAGGATCTGTCGCGGCCGGAGAAGGCGTATCGCCACCTGCTCGGCATGCCCGACTGCCTCGCGATTCTCGTGCCGGATTTCCCGGCCAGCGAAGACGCGCTCGACGCGCAGGTCGAATGGCTCGACGAAACGTTCACCGGCCGCGCATGGGTCGGCCTCGTGCTCCATCAACGCGCGATGGACGACCTGCATCGCGGCGCGGTCGAGTTCGTCGCGCGCAGCCGGGATGTGCCCGTCGTCGCGCTCGGCGAAGTCGTGATGCACGTGCGCTCGCGCAAGCCGCTGCAGGACACGATGACCGCGATCCGTGTCGGCAAACCGGTCCATCAGTGCGGCTATGATCTCGCGCCGAACGCCGAGCAGCATCTGCGCTCGAGGTTGCGGCTCGCCAACCTGTACCCGGAAGACGCGCTGGCCGCGACGCTCGACATCATGAGCCGCTGCACGTTTTCGCTCGACGAGTTGCGCTACGAGTATCCCGACGAGCTGGTGCCGCCCGGCCATACGCCGGCCTCGTATCTTCGCCAGGAGACCTACATCGGCGCGCAGCGGCGTTTTCCGGCGGGCATTCCGCATCACGTTCAGCAGCAGATCGAGCACGAACTCGAACTGATCGCGGACTTGCAGTACGAGCCGTATTTCCTGACGGTCTACGACATCGTCCGCTTCGCGCGCAGTCAGCACATTCTGTGTCAGGGACGCGGGTCGGCCGCGAACTCGGCGGTCTGCTACTGCCTCGGCGTGACCGAAGTGGACCCCGCGCGCGGCAACATGCTGTTCGAGCGCTTCATCAGCAAGGAGCGCGGCGAGCCGCCCGATATCGACGTCGACTTCGAGCATCAGCGGCGCGAAGAAGTGATCCAGTACATCTATCGCAAGTACGGCCGCGACCGGGCCGCGATCGCGGCGGCGGTGTCGACCTATCGTCCGCGTGGCGCGCTGCGGGAAACCGGCAAGGCGCTCGGCGTCGATCCGCAGATCGTCGACGCGGTCGCGAAGTCGCATCACTGGTTCGATACCAGTCGCGATCTGCTCGCACGCTTCGCGGAATCCGGCCTCGATCCGGACCAGCCCTTGATTCAGGCATGGGCGAAGCTCGCCTCGCAACTGCTGAATTTTCCGCGCCACCTGTCGCAGCATTCGGGTGGCTTCGTAATCAGCCGCGGCAAGCTCACGCGGCTCGTGCCGGTGGAAAACGCGGCGATGGCGGACCGCTCGGTGATCGAGTGGGACAAGGACGATCTCGAATCATTGGGCTTGCTCAAGGTCGACGTGCTCGCGCTCGGCATGCTGTCCGCGATCCGGCGCACGCTCGACCTCGTTTCGGAACAGCGTGGAGAACGCTTCGAAATGCAGGACATCCCCGCCGAAGATGAGGCGACCTACGCGATGATTTCGGCCGCCGATACGGTCGGCGTGTTCCAGATCGAATCACGCGCGCAGATGAGCATGCTGCCGCGCATGCAGCCGCGCAAGTTCTACGACCTCGTGATCGAAGTTGCGATCGTGCGGCCCGGTCCGATTCAGGGCGGCGCCGTGCATCCCTATCTGCAGCGCCGTCAGGGCTTCGAGCCCGTGACCTATCCGAGCGACGCGTTGAAGACCGCGCTGGGCCGCACACTCGGCGTGCCGATCTTCCAGGAGCAGGTGATGCAGGTGGCGATTCTCGCGGCCGGCTTCACCGCCGGCGAAGCCGACCAGCTGCGACGCGCGATGGCCGCGTGGAAACGCAAAGGCGGACTCGAAAAATACTACGACCGTATCGTGCTCGGCATGCAGGAGCGCGGTTACGACCAGGCCTTCGCGGAAGCGATCTTCGAGCAGATCAAGGGCTTCGGCGAATACGGTTTCCCCGAAAGTCACGCGGCCAGTTTCGCGTTGCTCGTCTATGCGAGCAGCTGGCTCAAGTGTCACGAACCGGAGGCCTTTCTCGCCGCGATGCTGAACAGCCAGCCGATGGGCTTCTATTCGCCGTCGCAACTGGTTCAGGATGCGCAGCGGCATGGCGTCACGGTGTTGCCGGCCGATGTGACGATCAGCGGTTGGGATTCATCGCTCGAACACCGTGCGGGCGCGACACGCCCCGCCGTGCGTCTCGGTCTTTCGCTGCTGCGCGGCATGAAGGACGGCGCCGCGGAACGAATCGAGAACGCGCGCGCGGTTCGTCCGTTCGCGAGCGTCAACGATCTCGCGCGCCGCGCGCAACTCGATCGCAAAGACCTGCATGCGCTCGCGGACGCGAATGCGTTGGCATCGCTCGCGGGAAACCGCCGCGAAGCGCTGTGGCAGTCGGTCGTCGCGGTGCCGGACAAGGATATGCTCGCGGCCGCGGCGACGCAGGACGAAACGCCCCAACTGGGCGCACCGAGCGAAGCGAACGACATCGTCGCCGACTATCGCTCGCTCGGCCTGACGCTCAACCGCCATCCGCTGGAACTGCTCAGGCCGCAGTTGCTCGCGAACCGGCTGATGCCGGCCTCGACGCTGCGGACCTATCGCGACGGCCGCCTCGCGCGCGGCTGCGGACTGGTGACGGTGCGTCAGCGTCCCGGCACGGCCAAGGGCGTCGTGTTCGTCACGCTCGAAGACGAGACGGGCAACGTCAATGTGATCATCTGGCCGAGTCTGCTCGAAAAACAGCGCAAAGAAGCGTTGGGCGCCGCACTGCTCGCCGTGTACGGCACATGGCAGTGTCAGGGAGAAGTACGGCACCTCGTGGCGCAGCGGCTGGTCGACATGTCTCATCTGCTGGGCGAGTTGCAAACGACGAGCAGAAACTTCTGCTGACGCGAGCGCGCAAATGCGTATCATCGGAACAGCAAACGGAGGCATCCATGTGCTATTCGGCTCAGATTCTGGCGGACTACCGGCGCTATGTCCGCATGTTCGGCGCGCAGATGAGCATCGAGGAATTCGCGCGTCTTTTCTTCGAACGCGCGCAGGACGGTCAGGCCAAAATTCCCAAAGCGATGGAAGACGCCTTCTCCGAACCGCAGTCCGACGCGGAACGGGAAATCTGGGCGCTGATCGAACGCTTCAGATCGCGGCAGACGGTGAAGCTCGAACAGGAACTGTTCAAACAGCGCACCCGCTTCGCCGATGCCGAGCGCTCGCTGCAAATCAAACCCACCAAGGCGGCGACCGGGAGCAAACGGATCGCAAAAGACAAGATCGAGCGCACGCTCGAGCGACTCGACGAACTCCGGCGAATCGATCCCAAAGCAGACGACTCGCGCATCTTTCCAGGCTACTACGCGCCTGTGATGGTGATGGAAAACGGCCAGCGCGTCGTCAAGCCGATGCGCTATCAGTGCCGCGTTGCTGGCAAGCCCGCATCGTACGACGCTCGCTATCCCGGCACGTACAACGCTCGTCGGGACAGTCTCGAAGGTTTCTGGAAAGCGCTATTCGGCTATTCGCATGGACTTGTGCTGGCCAGCGCCTTCTATGAGAACGTGTCGCGCGCGCGGATGGAAGGCCGTGAGCTCGCACCCGGCGAGAAAGATGAAAATGTCCGGCTCGAGTTCAGCCCCAATCCGCCACACGACATGCTGGTCGCATGCTTATGGTCCCGCTGGAGCGGCCAAGGTGAGCCGGATTTATTGTCGTTCGCCGCAATCACCGACGATCCGCCACCCGAGGTTGCCGCCGCCGGGCATGATCGCTGCATCATTCCGATCAAGCCTGAGCATATCGACGCGTGGTTGAATCCCGATCCGCGCGATCTGCAAACGCTGTACGCGATTCTCGATGATCGGGATCGGCCGTTCTACGAGCATCGGATCGCGGCGTGAACGCGCCACGCGGGAACTTGAACCTCATTCACGAATCACCTGAATACGCCCCGCCTTGATTGCCGCCTTCAAAACCGTCCAGTCCGCTTCATTCTGTTCCGCGTAAGCGAGCGCGAATTGCACGACGGCTTCGTCGAATGTATCCGACTTTCCGACATATCCACAGAGCAACGCCGGATCGCCGGCTTTCGCCATCGAATGGGCCAGCGCGTGAGCGCACGACACCGCGTATTCGCCGAGATCTTCGACGTCGAACGTGGTGAAGTCGAACGCGCCCTTCATGTCGCGCAATTGCCGCACATAGAAGTCATTGCCCGTGTGACGCATCTTCGACCAGCCGAGAAAAATGTCGCTGGCCGACTGCAGCAGACGCTGCCCGTTCACCACGCGCTGGCCGTGATTCGGATAACGGCTCGGCGGCAGGTAGCCCTCCAGCACGGAAGCCCGGGCCTCCTTCAGTTGCAGGAACAGTGGACACTCTGCGTCGGCCATGAACAGCGCCTCGTAACAACGCGTTCCCACCGACCCGATACCCACGACGCGAATGGCGACATCCACCAGTTCATAGCGATCGAACAGCGCGCGCCTGTCATCGGCAAGCGTCAAACGGTAGTCGGCGAAGAAGCGCCGTACCATCGCCTGATACTGTTTCTGTTCGTGCGGGTTCTCGAGCGGGACGTGGTACACGAGCGGGGGTACGTCCTTGATGCGAAGCTTGCCGTTCACAATCTCGGTCGTGTGAGTCATCACGGAGCGCGACGACTGCTGCCGCGCTTTTTCGATGACAGCCAGCTCTTTCTTTCTCTCCTCCACCGAATCGGCAATCGCCAGCATGCTCGCCGCCTTGAACTGACAGTACCAGACGTCGAGCGTGTCCATGCTGCTCAATTCGGCGAGCCGTTGCCGGAAGGTCTCGCATAGCCGGCGCACTACGCCGCGCTGGTCGCGAGTCGCAAAGCCGCGTTCGCGCGCGGCAATCACGAACGAGGCGGCGAGCCTGCGCACGTCCCAGTCAAATGGGCCCGGCAGAGTTTCGTCGAAGTCGTTGGGTCCGAAAAGAATGCGCCGCTCCGGACTCGCGAATAGTCCGAAATTGGCCAGATGCGCGTCGCCGCCCAGCTGCACGGTCACGTTGGAATGCGGCAGCTTCGACAGGTCGTGTGCCATCAGCGGCGCGGCGCCCCGATAGAACGCGAACGGACTCGCGACCATGCGCCCGTAGCGGATCGGGATCAGCTCCGGCACCCGGCCCGCGTTGGACGCGTCGAGCAAAGCGATGGGATCGCGAGCCTCGATCTTGCAGGTCGCCAGTTCCCCGCGCGGCGCCTTTCTGCGCGCCGCTTTGCCCTGCTCGACGCGCGCGGCCAGCGAGCCACGCCCCGCGAACAGCGTGGACGGATCTTGTTGCGCCGCCAGGGTCCCCGGATCGGTGCGATCCGTGGCGGGCTGGGTGGGTTTTGCAGCAGAGGAATCAGACACGCGTCACTCCTTTTTCGATTCAGGATCAGGCGGCCTGACGCCAGAGAATCGCGCCGGCTTCATTGTCGACAAAACGCGGCGTTTCACTACTATTGAACCCGATCCTGAAATATTCAATTGGACTATGGTCTCATAGCCGCGAGCCGCCCGAAGTTCAACCGATCGACGACAACCATGGAGACCACCGTGAGATTGATGGCCATCGTCGCAGCCCTTCTCGCCTTGATGCTTGCCGCGCCAGTTCTCGCCGCCGAGGTCGGCTTCGAGGAGGTCGAAATACCTGATGGCGCCGAGCCGCCGCTCACTGCGGGAATCTGGTATCCGACCGATGCGCCGGCAACGCCGCACGCGTTGGGCAATGTCACCCAGACCGTCGCGCCCGACGCTCCTATCGCGGGCCGTCAACTGCCGCTGGTGGTGCTGTCGCACGGTGGCGCAGGCTGGTACGGCAGCCATTACGACACGGCTCTCGCGCTGGCCCGCGCGGGCTTCGTCGCGGCGGCGGTCAGTCACGCCGGCGACACTTTCGATGATCAGAGCCGCGTGCTGCAACTGTGGCGCCGTCCCGCCCAGCTTCATCGGCTGGTGGATTACATGCTCGACGATTGGCGTGGGCACGAGCGGCTGGATGCGAACCGCGTCGGCGCGTTTGGCTTTTCCAACGGCGGCTTCACCGTGCTGGTGGCCACCGGCGGCATCCCGGATCTTTCGAAAATTGCGCCGTTTTGCGAAGTCCACCCGGAGCATGACCTGTGCGAAGCTTTGCGGCATGCGGGCGTCGACGTCCATTTCGGCGCGAATGTTCGCGCCGGCGTCTGGGTCCACGATGCGCGCATCAAGGCCGTCGTCATCGCGGCGCCCGCGTTCGGATTTGCTTTCGGCCGCGCGGGCTTGAGCGGCGTGCGCGCCCCGGTTCAGCTGTGGAGCGCCGTCGACGATCGGCATCAACCGCATCCCTGGTACGACGAGCCGATACGGGACCAACTGCCCCGCGCTCCCGACTATCGCGTGGTGGTCAACGCAGGCC
Source organism: Paraburkholderia sp. WC7.3g (assembly GCF_050436345.1). Taxonomy (NCBI): domain Bacteria; kingdom Pseudomonadati; phylum Pseudomonadota; class Betaproteobacteria; order Burkholderiales; family Burkholderiaceae; genus Paraburkholderia; species Paraburkholderia sp. WC7.3g. The sequence continues at coordinate 1,997,013 of NZ_JBNDMA010000002.1, read as the reverse complement.
ACTACGACTCCCTGCCACCCTGCGATGCGCGTCTTGCGCGGATGCGGCCAGAGATCTGCGGCAGCGCACCCGGCTTCGACCGGGCGGCGTTCCATCGACGATTCAACGCCGATGTGGTGCGCTCGTTCGAGTCGATGCTGCGATAGGAAAGACTGCCGCGCGACGGCGTCATCGACTTCGCCGATGCCAGCCAGGGCCGCGCCGATTTAACCGAATTCGTCGTGTTGCGGCAGTTGGTCAGTGATGCAATACCACGGTGCCTTTGAACCTACGAAAATGTGGGCGGTAGCGGATACGGTGGGTGAGTCCGTGAGTGTTCCCAGTGTGACGTGAACGTACTGCCCCTGACGGACCACCGAGAACATAAGGCTTCCGCAAATTTTGCAGCGCACATCGTGCGACGCTCGCTCGTCGCCGAAAATCAACAGGCTGTCTTCGCCGCGAGTGATGCGCAGCTTGTCGCGCTCGATTCCCGCGAATGGTTTGAACGCCGAGCCGGTTGCGCGCCGACAGTTTGAACAGTGGCAGTTCAACGCATAGACGAATTCGTCCTCTACCGAGTAATGGACAGCAGCGCAAAGGCATCGGCCGGCAAGCAATCGTTTCATGGCTGCTCGTGAACACAAGGCACGTCGCAAATGGATTGGATAGTAAAGCAGCGCGATCCGTGCCGCTAGCGCCTGAAAATAACCTGCGCCGTGCCGACCTCGATCGGAGCAGAGGTGTGCTGGTGAACAATCTTCCATCCATCGGCTTGCAGCCTCAGTGTCATGGTCAGGCGATTGTCCATCGAACGCAGTTCCAGGCCGTCGGCGTCGACGGCTTTATACGTCGCGAAGGCGTGAACAACGGCGAGGTCCGTGGCGACGATCGTTTGCGCCGCGCTGAAGTTCACGTTCACACGTTCTGCACCCAGCGAACCGAACCAGCCCTCCACCATGGCCCGCCACGACGCGATACCGTGGTACGACCATGAGCCCCACATGTCGAAGACCACCGCCTCCCGGTCGTATAGCGCGACGAACGAGTCCACGTCTTTTGCCCATACCGCGGCCTGGTAGTCTGCCAGGACTTGCAGAACCGGATTGTCGAGTTTGTTCACGGCGTGTTCTCCTGAGTGGGATCGAGATGGAGGCCAGAACTGGCGCAAACAGCGGATCCGAAGTTCCTGACCGATTGTCTTACCGGGTAACGACGATCGACGAACCACCCGCTCGACATCCTGCGGAATAGATCTTCGATGCGATATTGCGTTGCATTGATCAGATCGCGTGCACGTCGCGGGCGGTCGGACCGGGGAGGTCCGACCGCTGCGCGGATTACTGGGCGGTCTGCTGACGTTGGTACTCGTCGTGCTTCATTTGCATGTAGTCGGCGCGGCTGACCTCGTGCAACTGCCGCGGATACTGCTCGGTCGCATCGAACCAGTCGGTGAGGCGTTTGTCGAGGCGTGCGTTGGGCGGGTTGGAAAGCGCGCCGAGATAGGCATCGATGGCGAGGTAATAGCGCATCGTGTTGCGTTCGACCAGACCGCGCACGCCGCCGATGTATCGAGTCTCGTTCGTCGACGGATCGGGCGTCGAGGAAAAGCCGACCTTGTTGCTGCCGATCGTCGCCAGATAGGTTTTCATCGCAAACCGTCCGGCCGCGCCGTATCCGTAGGCGTAAGTCAGATGAATAAAGGTGCGGCTATCACCCACGGGTATCGCTTCCAGCACGATACGGTAGTCTTTCGTGCTCAGCGGACCGGTGGCGGCGGTGAGCTCGACGCGAAAATAATCCGGGGTGCTCGCGACCGCGCGATAGTTGAATTGCAGGCGGTAGGACGACGAAAGTGATTCCTCGGTTTTCTTGCCGATGTTGACGGTGAGAACCGTACCGCTGTCGCCGGTCGACGCATGACAGTATTGCGTGTTCAGATGCAGGATCATCACGTCGCACCAGTTGGCCGGGCCATGAACCGGGTCGTTGAGCGCGCCGCTAACCACGGCGAAAGGATAGTTGAGCACACCGTAAATGTCCCCCTTGAGCGCCGACGGCAACTCCTGCGATTCGAGGTACAGCGGTCGCTGAAACTGGTTGTGCGCGAGTTGCTGCGTCAGATTTTGATATTTCTCGCGCAGGCGAGCGGCGCCGTCGTCCGCCTGCGCGAACGCGCTCACGCACAACCAGCAGAACATCGTCGTCAAGACCACCCACCACGATTGCGCGCGTCGGTTGGCCATTGGGGATTTAGCAAGTCTGCTCATGGACCTCCTCCTACTTTTGCTTGGGTTAGGTCTCACCCATCTTAGCTGCGAGCAGTCGTCACCAAGACCTCAAACGCACGCAGCCGGTCCATATTGCACTCCGATCATTCACAGAACGTGAATGATACCGCCATATTTTTGGTCTTTCTGCCACTAGAACGGAACCGTATAGTACGTTTCAACGAGCCGACGCATTGGGCACCGGCCGACGATGAAACCGGAGAAAGAACATGCAACGTCTGACAGGAAAAGTCGCTATCGTCACTGGGGCCAGCGCAGGTATCGGTCGTGCTGCCGCAAAATTGTTCGCAGCAGAAGGTGCAAAGCTTGTGTTGGCGGCACGTCGCGAAGCCGAACTCGAGACGCTCGTGGCCGAGATTGCACGCGAAGGCGGTACGGCTGTGTCGCTGGCAGGGGACGTGCAATCCGAAGAGTTCGCGAAATCGCTGGTCGCACTCGCCGTCAGCCGCTTCGGCCGTCTGGACATCGCCTACAACAATGCGGGGACGCTCGGGGAAATGGGACCGTCCACTGGCGTCTCGGAAGCAGGCTGGACAGCCACGCTAGCCACCAACCTGACGAGCGCGTTTCTCGGCGCCAAGTATCAGATTCCTGAAATGATCAAGCAAGGCGGTGGCTCGATCATCTTCACGTCGACGTTTGTCGGCTACTCGTTCGCCTTCCCTGGGAGTGCCGCCTATGCCGCGAGCAAAGCAGGACTGATCGGACTGACGCAAGCGCTCGCGGCTGAATACGGCCCGCAAGGCGTGCGCGTCAACGCGATCCTCCCGGGCGCAGTGGATACCGAGATGTATCGCGGCATGAACGATACGGCCGAATCGCAGACGTTCGTGACAGGACTGCACGCGCTGAAGCGGGTTGCCAAGCCGGAAGAAATCGCACGCTCGGCGCTCTACCTCGCTTCCGACGATTCGTCCTTCGTGACGGGTACGGCTTCGTTGGTCGACGGTGGGGTTTCGATTACGCGCACATGAGCTTGATGAAGACGGCGTCCGTGCGGGTGCCGGAGATTCGATGACAACGCACGAACGCGTGTTGGGCTTACGCGTCGATGATGTCGGCTCGCGTCCGGGAGTCTGGTCTCGGATGCGCGGCCGACATCGGAGCGTTCGGGCGAGCGGAGACTGACGTCGACTGATGGGCGAACACGGTCCGATGCTGAACCGACGACGCAGGTCATCATCGGCCCGGCAGCATTCGTCAGAAGACGCCCCACGACTGTCTCGACCCAATGCGAGGGCTATGGCAGGTTGCAAACTGGAAGGGCCATTCGCGCGGCGTCTCCGCCGGCGAGTTGCCGGCCTTTGCGGTCATTGATGTGTGGGTGTGCGGGACTGGGCTGAAGACCGCTAACCGGGCATTCGCCAACCATCCGCCCTGAATCTCGTGCTCCGTTCGGCGAACGCGTACTTGCGACCCTGAACCGCCTTTCAGACTCGCGACACCACGACGGCCGCTTCGGAGGCGCAACCTGTCGTCTGGTGTCTGGCGATGCCCCGAAGCACACGGCGGATCGTCTAAACTGCAGAATTGACGAACATGGCCATTCGCTCGGCTACCCCGCCATGGCGCACATCTTCTTCGCTGCTTCGATTCAACGGCATATCGCAACGCCCGAACGCGAGATCGACGCGTGCACGCTCGGCGAAGCACTCGAGGCCGTCTTCGCCGCGCAACCTCGACTGCGCGGTTACATCTTTGACGATCAGGGCTCACTGCGAAGGCATCTCGCCGTGTTTGTCGACGGCCGGCCGGTGCGCGACCGACAACATCTGTCCGATGCGCTCGGCGAGGAAAGCCGGGTTTACGTCATACAGGCGTTGTCGGGCGGATAAGAAGGTTCCACTCGTACTCGAGCTTTGCATGGGACCAGAGTAAGCGCTAAAGCGCCAACTTGGGTCGACAGGAGACACTCGACATGAGCGATCGATTGCTTGTTGCAACCCGCAAGGGATTGTTCGTTCTGCAAGCCGACGGCGAGGGGGGCTGGACCCTCGGTGAGCCGTATTTCGTCGGTGAGCCGGTGAGCATGGTGCTGCCTGATCCGCGCGACGGATCGCTGTACGCCGCGCTCAATCTCGGCCACTTCGGCGTGAAGCTGCATCGCCGGCGCGCGGGCATGGCGGATTGGGAAGAGTGCGCGGTCCCCGTCTACCCGCCGCAGCCTGCCGACGAGACGCGTACCGGTGGCGGCGCGGACAATGCGAACGCGGCCGCGCCCAGTCCGCCGCCGCCGTCCTGGACGCTTCAGCAAATCTGGTCGCTCGAAACCGGCGGCCCGGACGAGCCGGGCGTCCTGTGGGCCGGCACGATTCCCGGTGGGCTCTTCCGTTCCGACGATGGCGGCGACACATGGGTGCTCAACCGTGCGCTGTGGGATCGCGCGGAGCGCCGCGAATGGTTCGGAGGCGGCTACGACGCGCCGGGCATCCATTCCGTGATGGTCGATCCGCGCAACAGCCGGCACGTGACGATCGGCGTGTCGTGCGGGGGCGTCTGGCAAACGGCCGACGGCGGTGCGACCTGGCGCCCGAGTGCCGAGGGCATGGAGGCCGACTACATGCCGCCAGAGCGGCGCGGCGACGCCAACGTGCAAGACCCGCACCGCGTCGTGCAATGCGCGGCAAATCCGGATGTGCTGTGGACACAGCATCACTGCGCGATCTTCCGCTCGACCGACGGCGCTGTCCACTGGCAGCGGATCGAAGCGCAGCCATCGAGCTTCGGCTTCGCGGTTGCCGTGCACCCGCGCGAGCCGGACACCGCGTGGTTTGTGCCCGCCGTGAAAGACCAGTACCGGATCCCGGTAGACGGCCAGTTCGTCGTCACGCGCACACGCGACGGAGGCCGCACGTTCGAGCGTTTCTCGAACGGGTTGCCGCCTGCACCGGCGTATGACCTCGTGTATCGGCACGGGCTCGCTGTAGATGACTCCGGCACGCGCCTCGCGATGGGGTCGACCACCGGCGCGTTATGGACGTCCGACGATGGCGGCGAAAGCTGGCATTTGATTTCAGCGCATTTGCCGCCGGTATATTGTGTTCGGTTTGGATGAGGGCGCGCGGCGGGCTGGTGAGACATGAAACACGCCTCCATTGCCATTCATGCGCCGGACATAGCCTGAATCCGTGCATCGGCGTGATGGATCGATACTTCGGGCCATACGCGCCGGCGAACCGCTTTGTGTAGCTCGGCTTGTCACAAGAGACCTTTTGACACTTCGCCGAACGTCTGATCAGCACCAGTCGTCACGCGGACGCCCCTGCGCGGGAGACAGCTTGTGGCGGAGGACGCAGTTCATTTTCGCCAAACGGTATCGTCGGCAACGCACGAACTTCCAGCAAACAGTCGCGGAGCTTGCGCAAAGTCTGTGCCGCGTCGAGCGTGCATCGTCCCGAGGCGATACGTGTCACAAATGGCCAAATGCGGTGGAATAATGGCGCGCCGTGGGCGTTTGTAGATTAGGCGTCGCGTGCAAGGCCGCGAAGCCGTGGAACCGCGAAAGGGAATCGTCAGCCGCGCACAGCGGTTGCGTCCCCGTTTTGCAGGAGGTTGTCTGTCCTTTTTGTAAACGTTCACCGGCGTCGCGGCACTTGCCGCTAGCGATCCACGACTCGCCGGCTCAACGCGTGGCCGCGCGACAAGTCAGTCGCGTTTGCCGTGCAGGAGAGTTCTAAATGAAAGTATCAAGACTGCTATCGGCCGTATGCGTGATCATCGCGCTAGGAGTCGCATCGTTGTCGTTGGCCGCGTGCCAGTCCATGGGCGACACGAGCTCGTCGGGCAGCAGCAGCGGCACCAGCAGCGGCGGCGGCTATTGATGCGCGCTCGGGCGACCGTCGGCGCCGCGTGAACCCCGAAGGGGAAGTGATATCGCGGCTCCCGCAGCCGCGGCGCTATGCGAGTGCGCTGACGGGCGACTCAGTCTGGGCTGACCATCTGGTTCACGATACGGCCGAGCGGGCGCTCGCGCGCTGGAAAGGCTTCGGCCCGACCGCAATCTGCGTGCATGGCTGCTGACGGTCCTGCGACACATTGTCTGACAGGCTCGTGAGGAAAATGCCGGCATCTTCTTCTGGGACGAATCTGGCTTTCGGGCCGCTTCTTGAGTAGAGCAGCCGGTTGAATGACCATCTAAGCGCACGGGCGAACGACCTTAGGTGGCCGAGCCCGGAAGCTCAATCAAGCGGTGACTCCCGCCTTCTTTCGTCCAGCAGGCGTAGTTTGTCGCGACGACGGCGCGCCAGAAAATGGCTTAGTTTTGGACGTTTTTCCCGTAATCTTCCCAGTACCGAAGCGGATCGCGATATTGTGGATAGTGTACGTTGAGCCACGCCGACAGTCTGGCCCAGTCTGGATGGTTGGTACCGGTTTGGGCAGACCATATTGACGATCTTTCAAGAACCTGACCGTTCAAGCGATCACGGACAACCAGGCTGGCCAGTCCGCTTGAACTGTTCGTCTGTGATTCAATCAGATACCGCGGCAGAATCCTGAGCTCCGCGTCCTCCGCCCACCCGTATACCGCGCGAACTACGCCGGTGGAATCTCGCAACTCCGTGGGTCCACTTCCAGGCCGAACGGCTGTCCAACCCTCAGGAAACTCAGCGACAACCTCGTTTTTTCCTTCCCTTACCCACTTCGCGTGCCATGCTTTCGCCATCGCCTCGCGTACGTGAGACACCGACTCGTAGCCAGTAGGCAACTCGATCGCCATCGGAAGAGTAATGAGGTTGTCCTTCCAGAGTTTGGTTTCGTTGTCGACGCGCTCGACTACGTCGAACGCCCCGGCTTCGAATGGGTTCTCGGGCCGGTGGCTTACTTTCACGTTCCCGTTGGGCAGGCCTTCGAAAAGGCGCTCAGCATCGTGGCGGGTGAGTTTTGTCTTTCCTTTCTTCATGGTCTCACTACAGCAAGATTGTCTCACTAAGATTGAGGCTCTGACGTCCAAACTCGGGCGCCACGTCCTCTCGGTGCGCGAAGATGCGCGCGATTCTATTCTGCGCCATTTGCCTGTTACCGGCTCGCGGGGTCGCAATGGCGCGGCTTATGCCGGTTCATACCGCCGGACCTCAGATGGATCGAGCAACGCAAGTCAGAGGATGAGCGGACAGGCGATTATCGACTTCTCGCTAACGCTCATTCTACGAGACCGGTTAACGAAGGAGGTGGCAGAATCCGGGCAACTGAATGCCCGAATACGACCCGATCCGGCCGTTGGATCCCGCACCAGCTTAACGGCAGCTTTCGAGGGTTGAACGGCCATTCCTGCTGCCGCGGCGACCGACACACATCCCCGCTTGAAGAGGTACCAGCAAGCACCGGGGCATGGGGAAATACCGGTTGGTCTTTCGAAACGCGCTGCTACCATTAGGCTGTGTTGTGCGGTATGGCGGCCTTCGCGCCTTGCCTGGTCGCAACAACCTGCGTTCCGCGACAACGACTTTCCACGAACCATGTTTCGGGAGGGATCATGTCGCGTCATTCATCCAGACTGGCGATCCAGTCGCCCCCAACCCCACGCAATGGGCTGTGCCTTACGCTGGCGTATGCCGGCGCGGCACTCATCGCGCCTCGGTCGCGGCCTGCCGCGTGGAACCGTGTTCTGCGCCCGCTGCCGCTTGCACTATGGGTGCCGCTCGCGCTCGCCGCGTGGTGTGTGCCGATGGCCCACGCGGCCGGACCTCTGCCGCAGGGCGGCACCTTCGTCCGGGGCCAGGGCGCGATCAGCAGCGGCACCACTTCGCTAACGATCGACCAGTCCTCGTCGCGCGGCGTGATCGACTGGCACAGCTTCTCGATCGGCAACGGCAACACCGTCGCCTTCAACAACGGGTCGGGCGCGACGCTGAACCGTGTAGCGGGCGGCGATCCGTCATCGATTCTCGGCAAGCTCACCGCCACCGGCAGCCTCTACCTGATCAATCCGCAAGGCATCCTCGTGGGGCCCTCGGGCGTGGTCAGCACGGGCGGACGTTTCGTCGCGTCCACCCTGGATATCTGCAACGACGCCTTCATCAACGGCGGCGATGCACTAACACTGTCGGGCAACTCGGACGCGAGCGTGATCAACCTCGGCCGGATCAGTTCCAGCGGCGGAGATGTGTTCCTGATTGCGCGTCAGGCAGTCATCAACGCCGGCACGGTAAAAGCGCCCAGCGGCACGGTGGAACTGGCGGCTGGCGAGACGGTGCTGTTGCAGGACTCGGCCAGCAGCAGACAGGTGTTCGTGCAGGCGGGCAGTCACGGCACCGTCGTCAACGAGGGGCGCATCAAGGCCGCGCAGGTCAGTCTTCAGGCTGCCGATGGGAACGTCTATGCGCTCGCGGGCAGCGGCACGCGCATCCGCGCGACGGGCACGACAACACGCGATGGCCACGTCTGGCTCATCGCGGAGAGCGGCCTTGTCAGGCAGCAAGGCAAGATCGCGGCAACGAATGCGGACGGCAGCGGCGGCACGGTCGACACGCAGGCGGCGCAGCTGGCGTTCGGCAGGCACGCAGCCGTTCACGCGGGCCAGTGGAATCTTTCAACGCCTGCTTTCACGATCGATGATGCTACGGCACGGACGTTGCAGCGCAGTCTGAGCGCGGGCACCTCGGTCGATGTCACGACAACGGGTGGCAACGGCGCAACGGGCGACCTGGGCATCGCTTCGAGCCTGCGCTGGCAGGGCCCGGCTTCGCTCACGCTTGCGGCATATCGCAATGTCTCCGTCACGAGCGGCACGACGATCGCGAACGACGGCGCGGGCAATCTGACCTTGCGCGCCGACACTACGGGCGTTGACAACGGTGGCAGCGTCTCCAACCTTGGCACCGTGGACTGGTCGAAGAGCACTGGCATCGTGAGCCTTCTCTACGACATGAACGGCCGCAACAGCCCCGGCACGCTGCTCGGCAACGCTTCATGGACCGCCCCGGTCTACAGCGGGCTGGTCACGCAAATCACCGGCTATAAGCTCGTCAATTCGCTGACCGATCTGCAGAACATATCGCTCGACCTCGCCGGCAACTACGCGCTCGGCAAGGACATCGACGCAAGTGCGACGAATGTCGCTTCCAATCCCTCCGGCGGCGTCGAGTTCGTCTCGCTGGGCAGCGCAGCGACCCCGTTCACGGGACAGTTCGATGGCATGGGACACGTCATCGCCCACTTCAGTCAGGATGAGTTTCACCTGCCGTCGGGGGCCCGGTCGAGCGGCCTGTTCGGCGAGATCGGAACCGCTGGCGTGGTACGCAACGTCGGCATGACGAACAGCGGGCTCACGGCCTTCCTGGGCGCTGACTTCAACAATCCCATTGCCATCACCTACGGGATCCTGGCGGGCCGCAACCTGGGCCTGATCACCTACGCGTACACGACCGGCTATCGGGGCGCCCCCCACTATGGCAACGTTCCAATCGGCGGCCTGGTGGGCATAAACGACGGTCTGATCGAGCGCTCGTGGAGCAGCGCTACCGTAGGCGACGCGGGCGAGGCAGGCGGGCTCGTCGGTATCAACGTCGGACGGATCGTTCAGTCATTCGCAACTGGCATTGTCAGCACCGGCATATTCGGCGTGCCGGGCGGCCTCGTCGGCGTGAACAGCGGTACGGTGTCGCAATCCTATGCAACGGGCGAGGTGCTTGGCGACCTCAGCGCGGGCGGCCTCGTGCATAGCAACTCCGGCGTGATCGAGCAGTCGTTCGCGACGGGGCTGGTTCGAGGCTTTTGCTGCATCCCGCCGGGCACTCCCAGCAGTTTCGGCGGCGTCGCAGCCTATAACCAGCCGGCCGCCAACGGCACGATCGCAATGAACGTCTACTGGGACAAACAGACGACGACCCAAACCGCCAGCGCCGGGACCGGCGACCAACTGCCCGCGTCGAACGGCCTCACGACCGCTCAGATGAGCAACCCGGCCAGCTTCGACGCATCGTGGGACTTCAGCCCGACCGGCGTGTGGGTCATGCCGGCCGGCGCGACCCATCCGATCCTGCGTTGGCAACTGGCCCGGTAGACGCTGCTGAGAACCCGCGGCCTGCACGAGCAGGGCTCCGCCGCGTCACGCGGCGGCATCTCAACGGCAGCTTTTTGGGGGAGGAGCCGACGTTCGAATGTCTGCCTGAACACGCGCGCGAGCGTCCGATGATGGCCGGCCTCTGCCTGACGCGATCAGCTCAGGTCGGCCTTGTGAACTGACTATCGAGTTTCGCGCAAAGCGGCCGTTATCATGCACATCCAGTATCAGGCGGCCGAGACCAGCACTGGTGTGCCGAGACAGAAGTCGTGCAGCTGTCAAGTCGATCGACGTCCATACTTCCAGGTAGCTGCGTCAACGGCAACACTCAAGTTTTTCTCTTCTGCTGTCGTATACCCGGAAAGTGTCGGGTAACGCATTACGCCCCTCATCCTGTCGACGCCGACGACTCCCTCATCCGGAAAATCAGATTTGGCGTAAGCCCTGACAACGACTCCAATCGGATCGGTAATGAGAAAGTACTTAGCTGTTTTCGCCATCGCAGGCACGATGTTGATATCTGGCTGTGCGACCGTTTCTACGATGTCGCCGACGACGACAACGAGTTCGGTTGATACGACGAAGGACTCGTATGCGTTGATGACGGTGACGTTAAAGAATGCGTATCACACCAGTTATCAGCCGAGCCCCATCGTGATGCACATGGAACGCGGAGCGGCAGACAGCCGCGAAGATCGGTTGAACTTCAAGTTTGACGACCAGGCAACAACGACGGGCGACGCCGGTAATCACTATTTCATTCGACTTCCGCTCGCCCCGGGAAAATATGTGATGCGCGGAATTACTGGGCAAAGCGGCATATTCCCGTTTCACGGCATGTTCTTCGCGCCGCTTCACGAGGTCGTCGACATCAAGCCGAACTCCATCGTGTACCTTGGGCACATCGATGCCACGGTCGTCGAACGCAAAGATGGCGAGTTGCGTGCCGGACCGATCATTCCGCTGATTGACCAGGCGGCAACCGGTTTCAGCGGCGGGACATGGGACATCGACGTGTCAGATCAGTTCGAGAACGACGTTACGGCATTCAAAAAACAGTTTCCGGCCCTGACCAATGCGTCCGTCGAACGTGACGTGCTTCCCGCCTGGGATAAGCAGAAAGCGACCGAGTGGTGGACTAATCACTGAGTTCGCTGTCGCCGTGTCCGTTGCGCACACGACGGCCGTATCACTGCGTGATCGCCCGCCGCACATTACGGGCGATCCACGCCGTAAGACCGGAGCGGCCCGCGATCGAAAGGGTACGACGCGGCCCGAGCACGATGCCGCCGATCACCAGCGCGAGGAGCAGCGCGACATGCGGCGCCTCGACGAGCGACGCGAGTACGGTGCTGGCCGATGACCGCAAGGCCCCCCGCGCCGCCGGCAATGCGGCAGTCTGGTTCGCCAGGACCAATGCGGTTCGCGATGCCTCCATGCGTTCCAGAATAGTCACCCGGGCCAGTTCGTGCGTATGATCTGACTGATTCATTTGAGCGACTCCCTGAGAGCGTCGAGATCGCTGTCGATCTCGGCCTTGAGGACGTGAAGCGATTGCGCCGGTTTCTGCGCCCGCACGACGAGGAAAGAAACGATGCAGACGAGCAGCCACGCGCCGGCCACACCCCACACCACCGCAAGAAAGTAAGGCGTCTGCCACGCTGTAGCGATGATCGCGATACAAATGAAGGACAGCGTGAACAGGCCCGCGACTGCCAACGCCACGAGTGCGCTCAGCTCGCGCACCAGACGCTTTCGCGTCTCCTCGACTTCCAACGCGATCAGCTCGCTATAGTCGGTGACACGCTCGACGCAGAATCGCCCGACGTTGCGCCACCTCGTGACCTTCGCATGGATCGACATCCTGTTCTCCTCACGATTCGTTTGCGCCGGCCGGAATCTGCAGAGACTTCGTTCATCGACCGATAGAGCGAAGCGACGCCAGCGCTGAACGCACCGCAAGAGCCGGACCCGCGCTAGCCGATCGCACGCCGCGTGCCCGTTCCCGGACGGACGCCCGCACGCGTCCGCCATGGCGGCACAGGGCTTGCTCGAATCGGAGCAGACCATTTGCTCCGCGAGGACAGCATGACTCCGCTCCCCCCAACCGATCGCAGTGACCGCACCGACGGCGATAGCATCGGCGACACCGGCTCCGATATGGCTACCCCGGACGGACGCGCGATGCCGGCCACGCGTGAGAACCCCGGCCCGCACCACACGATGCACGACGCCCACCGCGGCGCACTGATCACGGTGACCGCGCATCAGAACGCCCGAGACGCCTGGATCGCCGACGTGTCGATTTCCTGCGAGGGTCGGCCGATGGCGCTACCCGCGGGTCTGGCCAATGCGGAGCCCGTGACGCCGGAATGGCTCACCGAGGCCGAAGCGTTGCGCGCCGGCATTGAACGGGGCCGCTATCTGATCGACCGGACGCTGGGCGACGCCTCCACACCGCTGTCGGCGCCGCAGCGGCGCTTTGACGAATAGCGGTGATTGGCGCTCCGCTGCTGGCTTGCGATCCTCATTGCCGGTGATCGGTGCGACCGCCTTGCCGCGCTGCCCGATACCGAAGCAGGCCTAGCTCGCCGCGCTCAACCGTCTTGCGTCCGCGATGCCGACCACGGCCCGCAAGTCGTCCGGATGTACCATCAATTCGCGGACCTCGCGCAGCGTCGCGTACTGGTCGAACACCGGCTGCCATCTGGGCGATTCGAGCAACTGACGCCACACCGGCTCCAGCACCGTGCAATCGGCGTCGCGCCCGTCCGCCAATGCGTCCGCGAAATCGAGGGTGGCGTGGGCCGACAGCAGCTGCATCCGGCTCGCCGGACTCAGCACGCGCGGCGCCGCTTCGACGGGCGCGTCGCAGCAATAGAGCACGGTCCTGCGAAGACCGGCCCTGTCGCTCGTCAGCGCGGCGAGCGACGCGCCGCCCAGCCGCACCGTCCCCTGCTGCGTCCGGAACGAGTAGACGGTATGCGGGTCCGCGTGCGCCAGCAGCGTCAATCCACGCACGAGCCGCGGCAGATCGGTGGTGGCCGCGTCGACCGATGCCTTGGCTTCGACGAGCAGGCACAGGTCCCACGCCGCCGCGTCGGCCGGGGGCTGCGCCTGGCGCAGCAGCACCACATCCCATTCGGTTTTCGCGCGCTCGTGGCTCGCGGGTATCGTGGCCGGCACGCGCATCGAGTTCACGACACGATACGTAGCGACCACTCCAGGCGCGTCGTTGAGGCGCCGCGCGAGTGCGTCGAGCGCATCGGTGGCCGACGCTTCGACCGCGGCGCCGCGCTGCTTCGAACTCAAGCCTCGCGCAACGGCAGTCGAGCTTCCCGGTCGTGGCCCCTGGCGATCCCATAGCGACTGGTAGTGACGCACGCGCTCGTCGGACGTGAGCCCGTCAAGGCGCCGCAAGCGCTGCAACGCGGCACTCTCGAGCAATTGCGCGAGGCCGCGTTGCAGCGCCGCATCGTGCGCGATTTGCGGCGTATCGATGCAAGCTTGCACGGCCTCGCTCAGCTCGGGCCACGCTTCGGCGAACGCGAGCGCGTGCAGCCGCGCCAACGCGTCGCGTTGCGGGCCGGGCAGCCGGCGCTGCTGTTTGGCCGGATGAGCGATCGCATTGACGGCCGCGTAGATCAGCCGGCGATCGACGCTCGCGTGCGCGGCCAGCGACGCATACTCGCGCACCACCGCGCTGCGATGCCGTAGCAGCATCGCCTGAAACACCGGGTCGCCGCCTTCCTCACGCATCGCCTCGCGAATCATGCGCGCGAGCGCCTCGATGAAGAACTGCTGATTCGCCGCATCCGGCGCTTCACCGCGAGCGCTCGTCTCGCGAGCCTGCTCGATGGCGAGCGCGAGCACCGTGGCGGGACTCGCTTGCTGCGCCGGCGCGCAGACCGCCGCCAGCGCCGGCAGGCGATAACGACGCGCGACAGTGTCGAGCATCTCGGCGAGCAATGAAGGCGATGGCGTCACGGACATGGCGATATGTCGATAAGTTGGCGAAGTAACTGTACATGAACGTTCGGTGCGGCGCGCGAACCGGGCAGTTCCGATAAAACATTACAAAAAACGCACATTAATCGAGCCGACAATTACATTTTCCCGACATTAAACATGGATTGCGAATTCAGCACGAATATTGCCGTCGGGATTAACACGGAGAAAACCGGCTTCAACCATGCAGATGCTTAACGCTCGGCGTACACTCGCCGGGAAGCGCTTGCCATAAGGCGCGAGGGCAATGGTGCCGCCCGCGCTCAAACGCGGGTTTGTCGAGACTCAGGAGAACAATCAATGAGCTGGACTCGGGAACAGAGAAACGTCACGATCGCCGCCTATCTTGGCTGGACCCTCGACGCATTCGATTTCTTTCTGATGGTGTTCGTATTGAAAGATATCGCGCAGGAGTTCAATACGGACATTCCGTCGGTCGCGGTCGCGATCATGCTGACCTTGATGATGCGTCCACTCGGCGCATTGATTTTCGGCTGGCTCGCCGATAAATACGGCCGCCGACCGACGCTGATGGTCAACATCGCGTGCTTCTCGCTGCTCGAACTGCTGTCCGGTCTGTCGCCGAACCTGATGACGCTGCTCGTGCTGCGCGCGCTGTTCGGTATCGCGATGGGCGGCGAATGGGGGGTCGGCGGCGCGCTGACCATGGAAACCGTGCCGCCGAAGTCGCGCGGCATCGTCTCGGGTCTGCTGCAGGCTGGTTATCCGAGCGGCTACCTGCTTGCGTCGGTCGTGTTCGGCGTGTTCTATCAATACATCGGCTGGCGCGGCATGTTCTTCGTCGGCGTGCTGCCCGCGCTACTGGTGCTGTACATTCGCGCGCACGTGCCGGAGTCGCCCGCGTTCCAGACGCTCGAAAAGAAGGTGCGTCCCGGCCTCGTCGCGACGCTCAGGAAGAACGTCGGCCTGTCGATCTACGCGATCATCCTGATGACCGCGTTCAACTTCTTCTCGCACGGCTCGCAGGATCTGTATCCGACCTTCCTGCGCGTACAGCATAAGTTCGACGCGCACACGGTGTCGTGGATCACGATCACACTGAACATCGGCGCGATCTGCGGGGGTCTGTTCTTCGGCTGGGCGTCGGAGAAAATCGGCCGCAAGCGCGCGATTTTCATCTCCGCGCTGATCGCGCTGCCGGTGCTGCCGCTGTGGGCATTCTCCACCACGCCGATCCTGCTCGCGCTCGGCGCGTTCCTGATGCAGATCTCGGTGCAAGGCGCCTGGGGCGTGATTCCGGTGCACCTGAACGAAATCTCGCCCGATGAAATCCGCGCGACGTTCCCTGGTCTCGTCTATCAGTTGGGCAATCTGATCGCGTCGGTCAACGGTCCGCTGCAAGCGAAAATCGCCGAAGTGCACAACAACGACTACGCGCTCGTGATGGCGGTCGTGATCGGCATCGTCGTGATCGTGATCTGCGGGCTGATTCCGTTCAGCCGCGAGCGTCGCGGCATCGACATGACGCAGTCCGCGCGTGAAATCGTCGGCGCGGGTTCGACGGGCGGCGCGGCCGGAGGACAACGCGTTTAGGAGCTTCAAGGGTTCGAACCGCCGCGACGCGAATAGGCGTCAACGCGGCAAAGCCGGGTGAACCCGGTCGAGCGCGCGGCCGGATTACATCGCAACGCAATACGAGGCCGTTCCGGTTTATTCGGAACGGCCTTTTTTATTTTCCGCGCGGCACGACCCCGTCAGGTCTTCTAGAGGAGTTAGTCGAGCCCGGTTCTTGATCGCACCGGCTATCCTTTCTTATCCTGAAAAAAACGGTTGTTTCAAAAATTAATTTGAATCGCTTGTTGGCGAGCCGGCAGCGCCGGCAACTGGGAGACGCAACATGGCAGTTCGCGCAGCAGGCCGGCATGCCGCCGATCCGAAGTCGCGCATTCTCGACACCGCGGAGACGCTGTTCATCGAATGCGGTTATCAGGCGATGTCGCTGCGCCAGATCACTTCGCGCGCCGAGGTCAATCTCGCGGCGGTCAACTATCACTTCGGCAGCAAGGAAGCGCTGATTCATTCGATGCTGTCGCGCCGGCTCGATCGACTCAACCTGGAGCGCCTGAAGCTGCTCGACCGCTTCGACGCGATGCTCAGCGCGCGCCTCACCTGCGAGCACGTGCTCGGCGCGATGTTCATTCCTGCGCTGCGTCTGTCGCGCGATCCGCGCGTCGGCGGCAACGCGTTTCTGCGCCTCCTCGGGCGCGCCTACACCGATCCGTCGTCGTTCATTCGCGAGTTTCTGAACGCGCATTACGAGTCGGTGGCCGTGCGCTTCTTTGACGCGTTCCAGCGCGCGCTGCCGCATCTGCCGCGCGAGGAGCTCGGCTGGCGGCTCCATTTCGCGATCGGCGCGCTGTCGGGCGTGCTCGCCGGCACCGATAGCGACAGCCTGATTTCCGAGTTCTCGCAAGGCAAGTCGACGAACGATCTGCAACTGATTGCGCGCCTCGCGTCGCCGATGATCGCCGCGCTGAAGGCGCCGCTGCCCGACGACACGCAACTGGCCGCGTTCGCCGCGGTGCTTGGCGATGCGACCGACGGCAGCGTGCAAGAGGCGATCGCTTGTGCGCAGGAAGACACGAGCGGCGAGACGGCCCCGTTCACTGCCTCGCGCGAGGCGTTGGACGCGACGCATCGCAGCCCCTCCGACGGCCAGAGCAATCGCGGCAATCTCGAAGCGGCGTCGGCAAGCGGTCAGCAAGCGTTGCACGGCGCCGCCTGACGGCGTCTGTCGAACCGGCAAGACATTGCCAACGCCGCACGCGGGAACGCGGCTCGCAGGTGGCCTGGCGATTGCATCACCGCAGAGGAGACCAACGGAAGATCGACAGCCCGCGATCGGTCCGCATCCGTGGACGCATTCGCACAGCAACGACCGAGGAGGAAACGTCATGCCGTGGTTCATCCTGGCGCTCGTCATCGCCGCCTTCGCGCTCGTCTACGGTCGGGCCCGCGCGTCGTGGTGGCTCGCGGCGCTGATCGTGTGGGTCGCGGCCGCGCACGTCAGCGGCGCGGCTGGCCCGCTGCTGACGACACTGCTCGCGATCGTGTTGGTGCTCCCCGCCCTCGTGCTGACGATCAAGCCGCTGCGCCGCGCATGGCTCGCGAAACCGGTGCTCGACACGTTCGGCAAGGTCTTGCCGGAAATGTCGCCGACCGAGCGCGACGCGATCGAGGCCGGCACGGTCTGGTGGGACGCCGAGCTGTTCTCGGGCCGCCCGCATTGGGACACGCTGCTCGGCTATGGCCCGGCCATGCTCAGCGCCGAAGAGCAGGCGTTCCTCGACGTCGAATGCGAGCAGCTGTGCGAGCTCGCGAACGACTGGGAAACCACGATGGTCTGGCAGGACCTGTCGCCACCAACGTGGCAGTTCATCAAGCAGCACGGCTTTCTCGGCATGATCATTCCGAAGCAGTACGGCGGCAAACAGTTCTCCGCGTACGCGCATTCGCAGGTCATCATGAAGCTCGCGACGCGCTGCTCGGCCGCGGCCGTCTCGGTGATGGTGCCAAACTCGCTCGGACCGGCCGAGCTGCTGATGCACTACGGCACCGACGCGCAGAAGAACCACTATCTGCCGCGTCTCGCGCGCGGCGAGGAAATCCCCTGCTTCGCGCTGACGAGCCCGTATGCCGGGTCCGATGCCGCCGCGATTCCCGATCTCGGCATCGTCTGCAAGGGCATCCACGACGACCGGGAGACGCTCGGCTTTCGCGTCACGTGGGACAAGCGCTACATCACGCTCGGACCGATCGCCACGGTGCTCGGCCTGGCGTTCCGCGCGCTCGATCCCGACCATCTGCTCGGCGCGAACGACGAACCCGGCATCACGTGCGCACTGATTCCGACAGACCACCCCGGCGTCAACATCGGCCGCCGTCACTGGCCGTTGAACGCGGTGTTCCAGAACGGCCCGAACTCGGGCGAGGACGTGTTCATTCCGCTCGACTGGGTGATCGGCGGACGCGCCCAGGTCGGCAACGGCTGGCGCATGCTAATGGAGTGTCTGGCGGCGGGCCGCGCGATTTCGTTGCCGTCGTCGAACGTCGGCATGGCGAAGCTCGCGGTGCGCGGCACCGGCGCGTATGCCGCGCTTCGCCGCCAGTTCCGCACCGCCGTCGGCAACTTCGAGGGCGTGCAGGAAGCGCTCGGCCGCATGGGCGGCAATCTGTACGTGATGGACGCCGCGCGCCGCCTGTCCGCGCAGGCGGTCGATCTCGGCGAAAAGCCGTCCGTCATTTCGGCGATCGCCAAATATCACATCACCGAGCGCGCGCGGACGGTCATCAACGACGGCATGGACGTCGCGGCCGGCAAGGGCATCTGCATGGGGCCGTCGAATTTTCTGGCGCGCGCGTATCAGCAGATGCCGATCTCGATCACTGTCGAAGGCGCGAACATTCTGACGCGCTGTCTGATCATCTTCGGCCAGGGCGCGATTCGATGCCATCCGTACCTGCTGAAGGAAATGACGGCGACGCGCGAGCCCGATCGCGTGAAAGGCTTGCGCGAATTCGACGCGGCGTTCTTCGGTCATGTGAACTTCACGATGTCGAACGTGGTGCGCTGCGTCGTGTACGGGCTGAGCGGCGGCGCGCTGATCGCGAAGCCGCGCAGCGCGTATGCGCCGCTTCATACGTACTATCGCGCGGCGACGCGTCTGTCGACCGTGTTCGCGCTGCTCGCCGACGTGTCGATGTTCGTGCTCGGCGGCGAGCTAAAGCGCCGGGAGCGGATCTCGGGGCGCCTCGGCGATGTGCTGTCGCAGCTCTACCTGATCTCGGCGACGCTGAAGCGTTTCGAGGACGAAGGCCGTCAGCAGGCCGACCTGCCGCTCGTGCGCTGGGGCGTCGAGGACGCGCTGTACAAGGCGCAACACGCGCTCGACGGCGCGCTCGCGAACTACCCGAACCGTGTTGCCGCGACGCTCGTGCGCGTGCTCGCGTTCCCGTTCGGCCTACCGCATCGCGAGCCGTCGGATCGGCTCGGCAGCGAGATCGCCGAGCTGATGCAAACGCCCGGCGCCGCGCGCGAGCGGCTCGTGGCCGAGTCGTACGTGCCGCATCCCGATGTCGATGCGCTCGGCTTTGGCGAGCTCGTGTTCGCGCTGAATCCGCCATTCACGCGGATCGAGCAGAAGCTGCGCGACGCGGTCAAGCAGGGGTTGCTCGAACCGATGCCGCAAAGCCTGCCGCAGCTCGCCACATGGACGGATGCGGCGCAACGCCAGGGGCTCATCGACGCGGACGAGCGGCGCGTGCTCGACGACTACGCGCGCTATGGCGCGCAGGTCGTCAAGGTCGACGATTTCGCCGCCGACTTCGACTTGCTCGCGCATCTGCAACAGCGCAAGCAGGCGCTCGACAAGGCGCTGGAGTTCGCGGCGTGACGAGCGCGCTCGCGCCGAAAAAACTGTCGACGCGGCGCCGCAAACCGTACCCGAGTCACACGACTCAAGGCACACTGACACACGTCCGGCGCCCCTGAAAAAACCCGCAGGCCGGCCGCGGCGCGTCCAGCGGAGCAACCGATAACATGAACGACTCCTACCTGAAGTTCGTCAACTCGCCGTTCGGCGGCCGTCTCGCGGGCTCGCTCGGGCTGCCGAAGCCCGAGGTGCTGCGGCGCTATCGCGCGGACCGGCCCGAGTTCGACGGCCTGATCGCGATCGGCGCGGGCCGCGAGCCGCGCCTGTTGGACGCGTTCGCGAGTCTGATCGCGAGCGTCGGCATGACGAGCGTCGCACATGAAAGCGCCGGGCTCTGGATACCGCTCGCCACTCGCCACGGTCTGATGACCGGCCGCTTCGAGCCGGCCGAAGCCGGTTCGCCGGGCAAGCTCGCGGCGCTGCTGTTCGACGCGAGCGGTATCGACGACAGCAGCCTGCTCGAACCGCTGCACGGCTTTTTCCACGACACGCTGCGCTCGCTCGGCAAGTGTGGGCGCATCGTCGTGCTGGGCCGGCCGCCCGAGGCCTGCGCGAGCCCGCGTCAGTGGACCGCTCAGCGCGCGCTCGAAGGGCTCGTGCGCTCGCTCGGCAAGGAAGCGCGGCGCGGCATCACTGCGAATCTCGTGTATGTCGAGGAAGGCGCTGAAAGCGGCATCGAGGCGACGCTGCGCTTCTTTCTGTCGCCGCGCTCGGCGTACGTGTCGGGCCAGGTGGTGCGGATCGCGGCGCATCGCGCGCTCCCGCACGACGCGCCCGCGTTCGACTGGCGCCAGCCGCTCGCCGGCCGGCGCGCGCTCGTCACGGGCGCCGCGCGCGGCATCGGCGCCGCGATCGCGAGCGTGCTCGCGGCCGAGGGCGCGCATGTGATCGGTCTCGACGTTCCGTCGGCGCGCGACGCGCTCGATGCGACGATCCGTCAGCTGAACGGCAGCGTGCTCGCGTTCGACATCGCCGCGCCCGAAGCGTCCGCGCAGATCGCCGCCGCGCTCGACGAGCTCGGCGTCGACATCGTCGTGCACAACGCCGGCATTACCCGGGACAAGACCATCGCGAAGATGACCGATGCCGCGTGGCAAAGCGTGATCGACATCAACCTGAGCGCGCAGGAGCGCATCGACGACGCGCTGCTCGCGGGCGGCATCCTGCGCGACGGCGGGCGTGTCGTCGCGGTGTCGTCGATCAGCGGCATTGCGGGCAATCCCGGCCAGACCAACTACGCGACGTCGAAGGCGGGGGTGATCGGCCGCGTACAGAGCATGGCGCCGCAACTGCGCGCGCGCGGCATTACGATCAACGCGGTCGCGCCCGGCTTCATCGAAACGCAGATGACCGCGAAAATGCCGCTCGCGATCCGCGAGGCCGGCCGCCGCATGAACTCGATGAGCCAGGGCGGCCAGCCCGTCGACGTCGCGCAGACCATCGGATGGCTCGCGCATCCGGGCTCGGCGGGTGTGACGGGCCAGGTCGTGCGCGTGTGCGGTCAAAGCCTGGTTGGCGCCTGAACGGGAGCATGGGCATGGAAGAACCGCGTGATCCGTTCGGCAGCCGTCAGCTTGTGCCCGCGCCGGGCGGCGACGGCGCGCGGCCGAAAACCGTCGTCATCGACACCCTGCCCGCGCCGGCGAAGCTGTATGGACGCGCGCTGGCGGGCATCGTCAAGCGCGGACGCGACACGCGGCTGCCGCCATTGCGGCTCGTGCGCCCCGCCGTCGCGCTCGAGCCCGGCCCCGTGTGGCGCTATGCGCGCGTGTGCGGCTTCATTCCCGAGCACGGCGTACCGCTCACCTACCCGCACCTGCTCGCGTTTCCGCTGCATCTGCTGATGCTGACCGACCCTGCGTTTCCGTGGCCCGCGCTCGGACTCGTGCATCTGGCCAATCACGTGCGGCTGCGCCGGCCGCTCGCATTCAAGGACCTGCTGCGCATCGAGGTCGAATTCGGCGCGCTGCTGCGTCACGACAAGGGCCAGGCGTTCGTCGTGCATACGCGCATCTATCGACGCGGCGAGCCGGTGTGGGACGGCGACAGCGTCTATCTGAAGCGCGCGGTGCCGGCGCTCGGCCATCCGCTCGAAGCGTTGACGCTCGGCTCCGATGCGCTGCAACGGATCGCGCGCTGGCAGCTCGCGCCGCAACTGGGCCGCGACTACGCGAGCGCGTCCGGCGACTACAACCCGATCCACATCAGCGCGCTGTCAGCGAAAGCGTTCGGCTTTCCGCGCGCGATCGCGCATGGCATGTGGACGCTCGCGCGTGCCGCGTCGTCGCTGCAGCCGCCGAAGCCGCTCGCCGAGGCGACACTCAGCGCCGAGTTCAAGGTGCCGATGCTGCTGCCGGGCGAAGCGTCGCTGTGGAGCGCATCGCCGTCGCTGATCGAGCGGGATATCGAGGTGCGCGATATCGCCGGAGAAAAGCCGCATTTACGCGGACGCATGCAGTGGCGGCTGCTGTGAGCCGCGAGCGCGCCGTTCACATCGTTCGCATCGTCCGCATCGCCCGATAATCCGGGAACGAGCCAAAGGAGCCGAGCATGCCCCACCCGCAACCCGCCGTGCGCCGCGTCGCCATCGTGGGGGGCAACCGGATTCCGTTTGCCCGCTCGAATACCGCGTACGCGAGCGCATCGAATCAGGACATGCTGAGCTTCACGCTGCAAGGGTTGATCGATCGCTACGGCCTGCACGGCGTGCGTCTAGGCGAAGTCGCGGCGGGCGCGGTCGTCAAGCATTCGCGCGACTTCAACCTGACGCGCGAGTCCGTGCTGTCCGCCACGCTCGCGAAGGAAACCCCCGCCTATGACGTGCAGCAGGCCTGCGGCACCGGCCTCGAGGCCGCGATCCTCGTCGCCAACAAGATCGCGCTCGGGCAGATCGACGCGGGCATCGCGGGTGGCGTCGATACCACGTCCGACGCGCCGATCGGCGTCAACGAGCGGATGCGCAAGATCCTGCTCGAAGCGAATCGCGGCAAGAGTACGGGGCAGCGTATCTCCGCGCTCAGCAGGCTGCGGCCCGGCATGTTCTTCAAGCCCCTCCTGCCGCGCAACGGCGAGCCGCGCACGGGGCTGTCGATGGGCGAGCATTGCGAGTTGATGGCCAAGCGCTGGAACATCTCCCGGGAGGCGCAGGACGTACTCGCATACGACAGCCATCGCAAGCTCGCCGATGCGTACGCGCGCGGCTTCGTCAACGATCTGATGACGCCGTACAAGGGCCTCGCGCGCGACAACAACCTGCGCGCCGACCTGTCGCTCGAACAGCTCGGCATTCTCAAGCCGGTGTTCGACCGCGACGCCGGCACGCTGACCGCCGGCAATTCGACGCCGCTGACCGACGGCGCGTCCGCGGTGCTGCTCGCGAGCGAGGCGTGGGCGGCCGAGCGCGGCTTGCCGGTGCTCGCGTATCTGAGCTGGTCGGAAACGGCGGCGGTCGACTTTTTCGACCAGCAGGAAGGCCTGTTGATGGCGCCCGTCTACGCGGTACCACGCATGCTCGCGCGCGCGGGCCTCGCGCTGCAGGACTTCGATTTCTATGAAATCCACGAAGCGTTCGCGGCGCAGGTGTTGTGCACGCTCGCGGCATGGCAGGATGACGAATATTGCCGCACGCAGCTTGGCCTCGCCGGCGCGCTCGGCGCGATCGATCGCGCGAAGCTCAACGTGAACGGCGGTTCGCTCGCAACCGGCCATCCGTTTGCGGCGACGGGCGGACGCATCGTCGCCGCGCTCGCGAAGATGCTCGCACAGCTCGACAAACCGGCCGGCAGCGCACGCGGGCTGATCTCCATCTGCGCGGCGGGCGGCCAGGGGGTCGTCGCGATTCTGGAACGCTAGCGCGGCAGCGCATACCAACATTTTCAGGAGGCAACCGATGACCGAGCCCACCCAAGCCCCGCTGCACCTGCCGGACGCAGGCGGTACGCCTGTTCAAAACCCGGTGCCCAATCCGGCGCCGAACACCGACGGCATCTGGTACGCGTCCTATCCTGACCACGTGCCGCGCGACATCGACGTCACGCAATACGAGTCGCTCAGCCAGTTCTTCGACGAATGCATCGAGCAGTTCCGCGAGCGCGTCGCCTACGTCAGCGTCGGCGCGAACATGACGTACGGCGAGTTGGGCCGCAAGGCGAGCGCGTTCGCGGCGTATCTGCAAAGCATCGGCGTGCAGCCGGGCGAGCGCGTCGCGATCATGCTGCCGAACACGTTCCAGTATCCGGTCGCGCTGTTCGGCGCGATCAAGGCGGGCGCGGTGGTCGTCAACGTGAATCCGCTGTACACGGTGCGCGAACTCGCGCATCAGCTGAAGGACAGCGGCGCGCAGACGATCGTCGTGTTCGAGAGCTTCGCGAAGACGCTCGAAGATGCATTGCCCGGCACCAAGGTGCGCAACGTGATCGTGAGCGGCCTCGGCGATCTGCTCGCCGACGGCCTCAATGTGAAGGGACACCTGCTCAATTTCGTGCTGCGTCACGTCAAGAAAATGGTGCCCGCCTACAAGCTGCCGCAGGCGGTGCCGCTGTTGAAAGCGCTTTCGGCCGGTTATTCGCGGCCGCCCACGCCGGTGCGCGCGACCCACGACGACATCGCATTCCTGCAGTACACCGGTGGCACGACCGGCGTCGCAAAAGGCGCGATGCTCACGCACCGCAACATCATCGCCAATCTGTTGCAGGCGAAGGCGTGGGCCGCGGGGCAGTTGTCCGGCGACGGGGAAACGGTGCTCACACCTCTGCCGCTTTATCACATCTACTCGCTGACCGTGAACGCGCTGATCTTCATGGGGCTCGGTGGGCGCAACATCCTGATCGCGAATCCGCGCGACATCAAGCGCGTGATGATGATCATCCGCCACGAAAAGTTCACTGGCATGACCGCGGTCAACACGCTCTATAACGCGTTCCTCGACAACGAGGAATTCCGCCGGCGCGACTTCTCGGGCCTGAAGCTCGCGATGGCAGGCGGCATGGCGACCCAGAAAGCCGTCGCCGAGCGCTTCAAGGCGGTGACGGGCAAGCCGATCGTCGAGGGCTACGGGCTGACCGAGTGCTCGCCGATCGTATCGATGAATCCGGTCGAGCTGGGCAAGCAGCGCGACTTCGAAGGCTCGATCGGCCTGCCCGCGCCGTCCACGCAGGTGCGCTTCAGGAAGGACGATGGCAGCTGGGCCAACGTCGGCGAGGCGGGCGAGCTATGCGTGAAGGGTCCGCAGGTCATGAAGGGCTACTGGAACCGCCCCGACGAAACCGCGAAGGTGATCGACGACGACGGCTGGCTCGCGACCGGCGACATCGGCGTGATGGATTCGCGCGGCTTTATCCGGCTGATCGATCGCAAGAAGGACCTGATCATCGTGTCGGGCTTCAACGTGTATCCGAACGAAATCGAGGACGTGATCGCCGCGCATCCGGACGTGCGCGAAGTTGCCGCGATCGGCGTGCCCGACCCCGCGCAGGGCGAGCGCGTAAAGGTGTTTATCGTGCGGCGCACGCCGACGCTCACCGCCGAGCAGGTGATCGCGTACTGCCGCAAGAATCTGACCGGCTACAAGGTGCCGAAGCTCGTCGAGTTCCGCGACGAGCTGCCGCAAACCAACGTCGGCAAAATTCTGCGCCGCGCGTTGCGCGACGAGGAACTGGCGAAGCAGAAGTCTGCCTGACGGGAATAAGGATTGCGTTGGTACGTTATTGCCTTATCGGCCGTGGCATTTTTCTGGAGGTATTCATGAAGCACCGCGGGTTGGGAAGTTCGTTGCTGAGTGCGCTCGTTGCCGGCGCCGCCCTGCTTTCGGTGCAGACAGCCTTCGCGCAGAACGACGACCGCCCGCCCCCGCTCAACACCGCGAGCGCCGTCAAGCCGCCGGCCACGCCGGCCGCTCAGGTCGGCAAGCTGACGCTCGACAACCAGGTCAAATGGCTGCGCGCCGCGCAGCAAAGCGGCACGCTCGAAAAACTCAGCGACGCGCAACTGGTCGCGCTGTTCCAGTCGCTCGATCCGCTGGCGCTGCCGCGCTATTTCAAGGAAGGGCCGAACGGCTACCCGTCGTACGAGTTCACGATGTCGCGCTCCGAACGCATTCGCGGCGTGTGGCCCGAGCAGCCCGATCACATGCTGGTGCGCGTTGCGCACGACCCGCTGCGGATCTACGCGAAGTGGCTGCCCGACGGCGCGCATGCGGGCCAGGAAATTATCTACGACGAATCGAAACGCAGCGACCAAACGTACGGCCACCTCGGCGGCATCATGAACGTGATGCCGTTGTGGACGTCGCTGACCGGCGCGCTCGCACGCTCGCAATCGAATCACAGCGTGCGCGATCTCGGCACCGAGTACGTCGTCCAACAATATCTGAGCGAAGGCAGGAAATACACCGAGGCAGGCTTGCCGCGTTCGACGCAGATCGAAGTGAAGACGATCGACGGCGTGCGCGTCGTCGCGTTCACATTCGAAACACCGGTCGGCCAGCCGGAGTTCTACGCAAAGAAGGAAACGCTCGGGCTCGATTTGCGGCATCCGTTCTTTCGCAGCATCGAGTCTTACGACAACGACGGCAGGCTCTTCGAGCAGATCGTGTTCGAGAACATCACGCCGAAGACGTTCGACGATTCGACCTTCGATCCGAAGAACAAGGACTATCAGTTCTAGCCGCGCGCGCTGCGTGGCGTCAGCGCGAAGGCCACGTACGCGGGTTGCGCGTGCAGCCCGTCGCGCGCTTCGTGACTATGCTCGACGAAGCGTCCCATGCGAAGCGCGAGGCGTTGCAGGATGAAGTAATCGGACGCGCGCGTGAAGCCGATCAGCGCGGGAATCGCGTGCGGGGTCCGGCCGTCGTCGAGCAGCGGCGCGAGCGTAGTGAACCAGAGCGCGCCGGCGTCATCGCCGGTTTCGAAGGTTGGCAACCGAAGATGCGCGGCATAGCGCGCGAACGACGCGCCGCATTCGAGTGTCGAGTCGACGATCGCGAACGCGCGCGCGTCGTTAGCGCATGAGGCGGCTTGCGCGAGCCACGGCCATGCGCCGCCCGCGGCCGTCGCGAGCCATGCGCCGGTGAGCATGAAAGTGCGTCGATCCATTGGCGTGCAAGTCCCGTTCTGTTTGCGGTTCAGTTTGCCGGGCGAGTGGGCACTCGCCGCTCATGTGTATCCGCGCCGGTCGCGCCACGCCGCCGGCCAGATGCCCTGCTTGCCCGGCGCGAGAATGCCGTTCGGGTCGAGCGCATCCTTCAGCGTTTCCGCGAAACGCAGCAACGCGCCGTCGTTGAAGCTGTATTGCGCGGCCGCAAAATCCATATACGCGAGATGCGCGCGATATTCGCCGTAGCCGGCCGCGCGCGCATCGCTCATCAGCGAGCGCAGCAGCGCGCCGGCCTGCTCCACCTGGTTCGCGTCGTCGCGATCGAAAATCGCCGCGAAAATGTGGTGCAGATGCCGCGCGCCCGCCGTGAAGCCGCCGTAGTAATCGAAGCCGTATTCCGCGGCGCGCGCCTTGACCATCGTGTACTGGCGCATTGCGTCGCGCCCGGTCGCCGGACAGATCGGCGCGAAATCGACGTGCGCGCCCGCGCCGCCGCGCCAGTCGAGCATGCGAAACGCGGTCATTGCGGGAATGCCGGCCATGTTGCGGTCGCCACCACCGGTCGGCTGCGCGTCGCCCGCATAACGCGCCGCCGTGAGCCGCGCCTGTGGCACCCGCGCGAACGCGCGCTCGATCAGCGCATGGCGCGCGTCGATCAACTCGGGCGTGCCGTACAGCGCGAAATGCAGATTCCAGCGTCCAACGCCGAGCTTGTCGAGCATCGCCTGCACCGCGCTCTGCGGCATCGCGCCCGCGCCGTCGTACCATTGTCGGCGTGGCGACAGGCTCGCAGCGCGCCGCAAACCGCCCTCGATCACCGCGTGATTGCGGATTGTGCCGTCGAGCCGCAGCGGCCGCAGAAGCTCGACAATCGCCTCCAGGTCCGCCTCGCGACGAAACTGGATTTCGCCGAGCAGGTACGCGGGCGGCGCGGGCATCAACCACACGCCGAGCTTCGTGACGATGCCGTAGTTCGACTGCATGAACATCGCATCGAACGACGGCCCGTAGCCGGGCTGATACAGCTGCCAGGCGGTGCCGATCTCGATGCCGCCCATGCCGGTGCGCAGCACGTCGCCGTTGGCGAGCACCACCTCCATCCCGCATTGTGCGGCCGCGTGATCGCCGTAGTCGGTATAGCCGAAGCCGCGCTCGAGCGTGTTGCCGACCACGCTGCCCCAGCCGGCGGCCGGCGGATCGACCCACAGCTTGTAGCCCTTGTCGCGCAGATGCGCGTACAGCTCGAAATAGCTGACGCCGGGCTCGACGAGCGCATAGGCGAGCGTTTCGTCGACGTCGAGGATGCGGTTCATGCGCTGCAGGTCGAGCACGACCGAGCCGGTCAGACGCGGCGCGGCGCCGCCGTACGCGAAGTTGCGCCCGGTCGACACGGTCCACAGCGGAATCCGGTATTGATTGGCGATGCGCAGCGCCGCGCGAATTTCATCGACCGACGCGGGCAGCAGCGCGGCGCTGGCGGCAAACGCGCGTCGCTCGCCGGGCGCAAACGGATCGACATAGACGGCGAGGTCGGCGTCGGAACTCAGCACGTGCGCGTCACCGACGACCGCGCGCCAGCCGGCGAGCGCGCGGTCGAACTGCGCGGCGGACAGGTTGGGGGGCAGCGTCTGGGGCAAGGCGTCTCCTTGTCGGGCACCCGGCGGCCGCGGTCGCGCGGGCAGCAATTCGCCGCTGACGGCCTTTACGACATGCTACCGCCCGCTACTGCTGCCAGCTCTCAGGCTTGCCACCGAGCGCATTGCACACGTCGATCGCGATCTCGCGCAGCTTGCCTTCCGCGATCGCGCCGGACAGCGCGTAGCCCATACCGTCGTTGATCCAGTAGAAAGTGCGGCGGTTGCCGTCGCGAAACAGGCGGAACACGGTTTCGTCGCGCCCGGTGCCGGTCACATACAGCGTCAGGCGCGCGCCGGCCTGGTTCTCGTACATGAACTGCGCGGCCGGACCCGCCTCGCCGGGCAATAGCCGGCCGCCCACCAGCGAATAACCATACTCCTGCAGCGACGGCACCGACAGCGGACGGTTCAGTCGCTTCGACAGCCACGTGATCAGATGCGCCTCTTCGCTCGCGGCGACTTCGACCGGATGACGCCGCTCGGGCGTGTACACCGCGTACGCGACGTCCGCGCGCTGCGCAAAACCGGCCGGCTGGCCGCCGAAGCCGCCCCACGCGCCGCCGATCAGCCGCGGCGCGAACGGACCGAGCGCCAGCGCGAGCCCGGCGCCGGCCGCGAGCCAGCAGGCGGCGAGACCCGCGCGCTGCCACCACGGCCGCATACGACGCGCGACGATAAAAGCCGGCTCCTGCTCCTGCGCGGGCTGGCGGCCGGCATCAGGACGCTCGCCGGGTTCGGCAGCCGGTTGCTGGCCGTCGGCCTGCTGCCCTGCTTGCGCTTGCCGCGCATCGCTGCCCGCCGCGCCGCACAGCGCGCGCAGTGCCGCCTTCTGTGCGCGCCACGCGGCGACGCGCGCGGCGGCCTGAGGATGCTCGCGAAGCTGCGTTTCGATCGCGGCGCGCCGATCATCCGGCAATTCGCCATCGACATAGGCCGACAGCGCGCGCAGATCGAGCTCGGCGGGCAAGCCTGAATCGAAGTCGTCGTTGTCCATTATCGGTTTCTCACCACTTTCAGCGGGGCGACTTTGTGTGCCGCTCGCGGCGCACCGGGCTGCGCTCCGTGCATCGGCCCCGGCGGCTGCTCGCACAGCAACGCGCGCATATGCTCGCGCGCCCGCGACAGCCGCGACATCACCGTACCGATCGGCACCCCCAGCGCGCTCGACGCCTCCTGGTACGACAGCTCTTCGACGCACACCAGCAGCAGCACCTCACGCTGCTCGAGCGGCAGGCAGTACAGCGCGCGCTGCACGTCGCGCAGCACCAGACCGTCGACCTCGCCATGCGGCGCTTCCAGATTGCGCCACGGCGCGCTTTCGTCGTCGACGGCGATCTCGCGACGCCCGCGCAACTGGTCGATGTACAGATGCCGCAGGATCGTCAGCAACCACGCGCGCAGATTGCTGTTCGGCCGGAACGCCGACCAGCGCGCAAGCGCACGCTCCGCCGTATCCTGCACGAGATCGTCGGCCCAGGCGTGGTCGCCGGTCAGTGCGCGCGCATAGCGGCGCAGCTGCGGCAACCACGCGATCACTTCCGCTTCGAATGTCACCCGGCGTGCCAGGCCCGGTCGCGGCGTTAGTAGCCGCCGCCGCTGCTGTTGCTGTTGCCGCTCGAGCTCGACGCGGCGTTGTCGGTATCGCCGGCGTGTGCGAGGGAGCCGCACGCGAGCGCGAGCAGTACGAAGAGCGCTGACAGAATACGGGATGCTTTCATGGTGGAGCCTCCTGGCAGATGCCCGGCGCACGATCGACCGACCGGCGCGGCGGGCGGCAGGCCGCCGAATGCGGTGCTGCCATACTGGACTTAACGCCGCGATCGCATGGTTTATTCCACCGCCGTCGTGGCGCTGTTTTGCCGCGCTGTTTCTCCGGGCTTCTGCGCGGCGCTTCGACGCCGCCGCCGTGGTCGCGCAACATGCCCCTATGTTCTTCCTTTTCCGCCAACCATGCCGGCAATGCCTGGAGAGGCCGGAATAAGCCGCCATTGACCAGCAGATTCGTAACTCAACGTTACAGTGCCGCGTTATCGGATGCTTATGTCCTCACAAGCCGTTATAGTGGACAAAGTTCGCCCCGTCGACGCGTTCTGCCCCGCATAGACCAGAAGGGGTAAAATCGCTGCGAACCACCGTCTATCTAACCTGAATTCTCCATGGCTTCCGCAGAATCGCATCCGCAAAACGACTTCATGAACGCTGCGCGCAAGGAACGAAAGCGCGTCGAGATCTATCTGGTCAACGGCATCCGCCTGACCGGATGCATCGAGTCGTTCGATCAGTACCTGGTGATGCTGCGCACGCCGGTTGGCCTGCAAGGCATCTACAAGCGCGCGATTTCCACGATCCAGCTCGACACCGGCACGCGGCCGGCGCCGCGCACGGGCCGAACGTCGCATGGCGAACATGGCGCGCGCGGTCCGCATGGTTCGCGCGAACATCGCGAGCCGCGTGAATCGTATGGCGGGTCGTCGTCGGAACGTGCGCCGAGCGATCGCGGCAGCGGCAACACCGAAGGCCCGGTGGTCGTCACGCGGCGCCGTCGTCTGTTCGGCACCGGCGGCGAAGGCGGCAATCATGGCGGCAACCACGGCGGCGGCAGCCCCGGCGGCAATCACGAATAAATACGAAACCGCGGTAACGGCCGCGCCTCGCTACTCCGTGGACGGACCGAGGCGCAGCAGAATTTTCTCCAGTTGCATCAGCTGCCGCCCGGTCAGCTCGAATCTCTCCCCTTGACCGCCAGCACGCGGCGCCGCCAGTAGCCGGTGTCGAACACGTGCAGTGCCGGTTGGCGTGTCGCCCAATCCAGGTGTTCCAGTTCGGCTTCCACGACATGCGCTGCGAGCACACGTCGCGTACCCGCCGGCTTTGCCCCGTTCATGTGGTTGGCTGTGTGATGGATCGATGGAGCGGTCATTCGCGGCGCAGGCGTGGCCGCGACACTCGGAGAACGAATCGATGCCGGCCGGTTTCAAACGACGCGCCTGCGCGATTCGGCCGGCGCTCACCAATGGCCGCGATGCGCTATGCTGAATGATTGATTCTACCGATGGAGCGCGCCATGACCAGCAAAAGCCAGCATGCTTCCCAGCCTGCGCGCACGCGCCGGACGCCGCCGACGTCCGCCGACATCAGGCTCGACGAAGCGCTGATGGAAAGCTTCCCCGCCAGCGATCCGATCGCCGTCGACGTGACGGAGCCGTCTCGCGAGCGGATGCGCAAAACGAAGGCGGACAAGCACAGACGGCATTGAGGTCGAGCCGTCTCGCGTCGTGACCAGCGAAGAAACGCTGATGACTGGAGATGCCGAAGAGCCCGGCCGCTGAAATGCGATGCGCCGGCTAACGGCGCGCGCAACGCACCGGCCAACCCTACTCGCGCACGAGCCGGACGGTGCATCGATTTGCGCGCCGTCCCGCCCTTCCACGAAGGCTCACACCGCCGTGCTCAATGCACCGGCAAGCCGCTGTCGAGCTGACGCTGCAAGTCGCGCACCTGACGCTGCGCAACGCGCAACTGATCCTGCGCGGCCGCCTTCTGCTGCGCCAATTCGGTCGCCTCGGCGCGCTTCTGCTCCTGCTGGCTCGCGACGATGCTCTGCTGCTGACGCGCGACGTCGAGGTCGGCCTGCAGCCGGCTCGCGCGTTCCTGCGACAGCGCGACCATGCGCTGCGTGAACGCCTTCTGCGCTTCGAGTCGAGTACGACGGATCTCGACATCCGACAGCTGCATCGTCTGCCGCGCGAAATCCTTGTAGATGAGCTCGGCGCGCGCGGCGTCCTGCGTCTTGATCACGCGCCAGAAGTTCTTCTGTTGGAACAGCGCGACGTAGTAGGTCATCTCCTTGCCGTAGAACAGCAGGCTCGCGCCGTAGGTGCCGTTATACGTGGTGCGCAATTCGCTGAGATCCGCGCCGTGGATCATCTGCTGCAATTCCGCCACGTTGCCGGTGGCGGATTGCCGGTTTTCATCCGGCGTCAGTGCAGTGGTCTCCGCCTGGCCGGCCTGCTGCGTGTCGGGCAACGCGGTCGCCGTGCCCGGCTGGGACCACGACTGCGCTGCTTGCGCCACTGTTCTGCTGAGCCTGTGCATTCGCGCCCTGAAGGGCCCCCAATACGATGCATGCGGCCAGAGCAATCTCTCGTAGCTTTGACTTTCGGTCCATGTAGTACCTGCTGTTAACAGATTTTGTTTTAGTTGAAACAGGGCATTATTACTCAGTTTCGCGGGTTTCGGGCTCTTCATCGAAAATTTGGTACTTGCGCATTTTCTCCGATAGAACCTTGCGGCTAATCCCAGACAAAGCGCTGTATCCTGCCGGCGCCGAACCGTTCGCGTCGCGCAGTCCGCGCATCAACGCGACGTTCTCCTATCAGCTGAATTGACACGCTTCAGAAATGCTGCGCGCTGATTAGAAGCTCCACTATCAAACGGAGCGTGCACTTTCGCGTATTCTGCGCTGACGATGCAAATGGCACGCCACTGACATCGTCCTGCATCGCGAAGTCCGGTCGCACATCCGACCGCGATGCCCATAACGCCGCGCGACCACGATCGCGCGGTCTCACGTCAAGGAGGAAGACAATGACGCAATTCACTCAACGTGCCCGCACGCTCGCGCTGCGCACCGTTCGTCACGCCGCACTAGCAGGCGCCCTGCTCGCCGGTGCCGTGACCGCGATGGCGCAGACCGGTACACCGATCGGCACGTGGCAAACCATCGACGATCACACGGGCCAGCCGAAGGCGCTCGTGCAGATCACACAGGACGGCAATGGCGAACTGAACGGCAAGGTTATCAGGGGTATCGGCGCGAATGAGCAGCCAGATCGCCGCTGCACCGAATGCACCGACGCGCGCAAGGATCAACCGATTCTCGGCATGACCATCATCAACAGCATGAAGAAGGATGGCGACGCCTGGGATCACGGCCAGATCCTCGATCCTGAAAACGGCAAGCTCTACAAGTGCAAGATGCATCTCGAAGACGGCGGCAACAAACTCGTGGTGCGTGGCTATATTGGTGTCGCGCTGCTCGGCCGCTCGCAGACGTGGATTCGACAGCAGTGAGGTTCGACGTTCAGCGCGTGCGTGGCGCCTCGCACCTCGTCTGAATGAGCGCGTCGCGCTGCGAAGATGGCGCGCCTGGCACCAGGAGTGGAACGTAAAAAAACGGCCGGCGATCACGAATCGCGCGGCCGTTTTCATTGTGGCAAGCTGTTTGCGATGGTCATGCGGCCTGCTTGAACGATGCAGCGCAAGCGGACGGCGGCGCCGGCACCGGCGTGGCCGGTGCCGGGTTGTATACGGCCGGAGGAACACGGAACGCCGCGCGCGCGCGCCGCCGGGCCGCGGCGCGTTTCTTCGGTGCGCTGATGTGCGTGCGCATGCGTGCTTCCATCAATCTGCAGAGATCTTCGCTCGCGGCGCCGAGCAGTTGCTCCGTGACGGGCTTGAGCGCTCCCGATTCGTACCACGACTTGAAGCGGCGATGACAGGTCTGATACGACGGGTAGCGGCGCGGGATTGCGGACCAGGTGGCCCCGCTATACATGACCCACAGCACGCCGTTGAGCACCGAGCGGGTATCGGCAAGCGGACGGCCACGCATTTCGATACGCGGCCGGAGTTCGGGCAGCAGTGGCGCAACGCGCTGCCATTCTTCATCGGTGATTTCGCGATACGGGTTCATGCTTCCTCCTTTGTCAGAACAACGACAAAAGATAGCTAGTCATCCGTGTGCAAACTATCAGACCACTCCGAATCCTGAAAATGTGTGGTGCGCCGAGGCTCAGGTCAGAGACGTATCGACGATCCGGCGCGGCGTGTCGAGATACTCCTTCGACTGCATCTCGACGATGCGCGACACCGTACGCGTGAATTCGTTGGCCATCGGACCGTCGACGTACAACTGCTCCGGCGGCACCGCAGCCGACATCAGCAGCTTGACCTTGTGGTCGTAGAACACGTCGATCAGCCAGGTGAAGCGACGCGCTTCCGACGCCATGCGCACCGACATTTGCGGCACGTCCGACAGGATCACCGCGTGGAAGCGGCTCGCGAGTTCGAGGTAGTCGTTCTGCGAGCGCGGGCCGCCGCACAGCGTCGCGAAGTCGAACCAGACGACGCCGTCCGCGCGGCGCAGCGCCTTCAGCTCGCGCTTCTCGATATGCAGCAGCGGGCTTTCGTCGGGCACCGCGGCGAGGCGAGCGAAGGCGTCGCGCAGCGCCTTGCCGGCGGCGGCGTCCAGCGGCGTGTGATAGACCTCCACCTGCGCGAGCGTGCGCTGCCGGTAGTCGATCCCCGCGTCGACGTTGATCACATCGAGCTTCTGCTTGATCAGCTCGATCGCGGGCAGCATGCGGTCGCGATGCAGTCCGTCCGGGTACAGCGTGTCGGGATCGTAGTTGGACGTCATCACGAACTGCACGCCGTTCTCGAACAGCTTGTCGAGCAGTCGATACAGAATCATCGCGTCGGCAATATCCGACACGTGGAATTCGTCGAAGCAGATCAGCCGATAGCGCTTCGCAATGCGGCGCGCGAGTTCGTCGAGCGGATCGGCCCGGCCTTTGAGTTCTTCGAGTTCTCGATGCACTTCGCGCATGAACTCGTGAAAATGCAGACGCGTTTTGCGATGCAACGGCACGATCATGTAGAAGCTGTCCATCAGGAAGCTCTTGCCGCGGCCCACGCCGCCCCACATGTACACGCCGCGCGGCAGATCCGGGTGAATGATCAGCTTCCTGAACGCGTTCGAGCGGCGCGACTTGTATGCGGCCCACTCTTCATAGCACCGCTGCAGGCGGTCGACCGCCGCGCGCTGCGCCGGATCGGATTGGTAACCGCGCGTCTGCAGTTCTTTTTCGTAGTATTCGGTGACGTTCATCGTGTTGCTGCAAAAAGAAAGGCGGGAGGGAGTGAACCCCGCCCGCCTTCGGTGATGCCAAGGTTGCGTTTCGGCCAGGCGTGCGCGCTTACATGTTCAGCGCACGCTTGTCGACGGCGAGAGCCGCTTCGCGCATGACTTCCGACAGCGACGGGTGCGGATGGCAAATTCGGCCGATGTCCTCCGACGCGGCCTTGAACTCCATCGCCACCACGGCTTCCGCGATCAGGTCCGATGCGTTCGCCGAAATGATGTGCACGCCGAGCAGTTCGTCGGTCTTCGCGTCGGCGATCATCTTGACGAAACCGTCCGCCTTGTTGATACCGAGCGCGCGGCCGTTCGCCATGAACGGGAATTGGCCCGTCTTGATCTCGCGGCCTTCGGCCTTCAGCTGCTGCTCGGTTTTGCCGACCCAGGCGATTTCCGGTTCGGTGTAGATCACCCACGGAACGCAGTTGTAGTCGATGTGCGGCTTCTGGCCGTCGATCACTTCCGCGACCAGCACGCCTTCGTCCTCAGCCTTGTGCGCGAGCATCGGGCCGCGCACCACGTCGCCGATCGCGTACACGTTCGGCACAGCCGTCGCGCAGTGGTCGTCCACGTCGATGAAGCCGCGCTCGTTGGCCTTCAGGCCGATCGCTTCGAGGCCGAGGTTGTCGGTGTTCGGCACGCGGCCGACCGACACGATCAGGCGGTCCGTTTCGAGCGTCTGCGCGTTGCCGTCCTTGTCCGTGTAGGCGATCGTCACGCCGTTCGCGCTCGTCTTCACTTCGCCGACCTTCACGCCGACCTGGATGTCGAGACCCTGCTTCTTGAACTGCTTGGCCGCTTCCTTCGACAGCGCCTGATCCGCCGCGCCGAGGAATTCCGGCAGCGCTTCGAGCACGGTCACGTCCGCGCCGAGGCGGCGCCATACCGAGCCGAGTTCCAGACCGATCACGCCTGCGCCGATGACGGTGAGCTTCTTCGGTGCGGAGTCGAACGACAGTGCGCCTTCGTTGTCGGCGATCAGCTTGTTGTCGACCGGAATGCCCGGCAGATGGCGCGCCTTCGAACCCGTCGCGATGATCACGTTCTTCGCCGTGACGACTCCCGTTTCGCCTTCGCCGCTCACTTCGATCTGCACGCCGGCGTCCGTCTTGCCGGTAAACTTGCCATGACCCTTGAGCCACGTGATCTTGTTCTTGCGGAACAGGAATTCGATGCCCTTGGTCATCTTCTCGACGATGCCGTCCTTGCGGTCCATCATCTTTGAGATATCGACCGAGACGTTTTCCACCGAGATGCCGTGGTCGGCGAGGTGATGCGACGCGTTTTCAAACTCTTCCGACGACGCGAGCAGCGCCTTCGACGGAATGCAGCCGACGTTCAGGCAGGTGCCGCCGAGCTTCAGCGTGCCGGCCGGGTTCTTCCACTTTTCGATACATGCGACGGTCTTGCCGAGCTGCGCTGCGCGGATGGCGGCGATATACCCGCCCGGGCCTGCGCCGATCACGACGACGTCAAATTCTTTGGACATGACAATCCCTTTGATGGCTGAACGGCGCCGGGCCACTCGAGGTGGCGCGCGCCGTTCCTGTACTGCGGAATGCTAAAGACATGCTACGGATGACACCGGCCCGCGCGAGGCGCAGGCGGGCGTCGGTGGAACGTGCGCTTACAGGTCGAGCAGCAGGCGAGCGGGATCTTCCAGCGCGTCCTTCATTGCGACCAGCGACAGCACTGCTTCGCGGCCGTCGATGATACGGTGGTCGTACGACAGCGCGAGGTAGTTCATCGGGCGGATCACGATCTGGCCGTTTTCGACCACAGCGCGTTCCTTCGTGGCGTGCACGCCGAGAATCGCGGACTGCGGCGGGTTGATGATCGGGGTCGACAGCATCGAGCCGAACACACCGCCGTTCGAGATCGAGAACGTACCGCCGGTCATTTCTTCGATCGACAGCTTGCCGTCCTTCGCCTTCTGACCGAATTCGGCGATCTTCTTCTCGATGTCGGCGAGGCTCAGCTGATCTGCATTGCGCAAGATCGGCACCACCAGACCGCGCGGCGAGCCGACAGC
Source organism: Paraburkholderia sp. WC7.3g (assembly GCF_050436345.1). Lineage (NCBI taxonomy): Bacteria > Pseudomonadati > Pseudomonadota > Betaproteobacteria > Burkholderiales > Burkholderiaceae > Paraburkholderia > Paraburkholderia sp. WC7.3g. The sequence goes on along the minus strand of NZ_JBNDMA010000002.1, from coordinate 1,959,597 downwards.
GATACCGATGTCGAAGTAGCCGTGATAGACGATGTCGTTACCGTCGATCGACGCGTTCACGAGCGGGAACTTCTTCAGCGCGTGAACAGCCGCCTTCACGAAGAACGACATGAAGCCGAGCTTCACGCCGTGTTCCTTCTCGAACTTGTCCTTGTACTTGTTGCGCAGATCCATGACCGGCGCCATGTTCACTTCGTTGAACGTCGTGAGGATGGCGTTGGTTTGCTGCGACTCGAGCAGACGCTCGGCGATACGCGCGCGCAGACGCGACATCGGCACGCGCTGTTCCGGACGGTCTTTCAGCCACTGGTCGGCCGATGCCGGAGCCTTGACGTCCGGCAGCGACGGCTTCGCAGCCTTCGGAGCGGCAGCCGGAGCCGGTGCAGCCTTGGCAGCCGGAGCGCCGGCGACGAGCACGTCGCCCTTCGTGATACGGCCGTCGCGGCCCGTGCCGGCGACGTCGCCAGCAGCCAGACCCTTTTCGGCCATCAGCTTGCCGGCAGCCGGCGAAGCAGCGGCGCTCGAGCCCGTTGCGGCAGCAGCCTGAGCAGCCGGCGCGGGAGCCGCAGCCGGTGCGGCGACCGGAGCCGGCTTGACTTCGGCTTCGACGGCGGCGGCGCTTGCGGTGCCTTCGGTGTCGATCTTCGCGATCACCTGCTCAGCCGTGACCGTGTCGCCGTCGTTCGAGATGACTTGCGCCAGCACGCCCGCAGCCGGTGCCGGCACTTCGAGCACGACCTTGTCGGTCTCGATTTCGATGAGGATTTCGTCCTGAGCGACAGCCTCGCCGGGCTTCTTCTTCCACTGCAGCATGGTCGCTTCCGAGACCGACTCGGAGAGCTGGGGAACTTTGACTTCAACAATAGCCATTATGAGTATCCTGAATACGTATCGGGTGACGGCGCTTCTTCACCACCGCCTGCGAACCGTGAGCGCCGCGCCTGAACCACATGGGAAACGTTCGGCGCGGCGTGGGAGAGCGCGCTGCGCTCTCCCGGCTCGTGTGTTTCTTTATTTAGCGATCGACGCGCTCTTGAGGCGGCCAAAAGCGCCTTCGATCAGCGCCTTCTGCTGCTCGTAGTGCTTCGCGTAGTAGCCGACTGCAGGCGAAGCCGAAGCCGGACGGCCGCTGTACGCCAGCTTCTGCCCTTCCTTCATGCCTTCCTTCAGATGGTGCTCGATGTAGAACCAGGGGCCCTGATTCTGCGGCTCGTCCTGCACCCACACCACTTCGGTTGCGTTGTCGTACTTCTTCATTTCCGCTTCGAACTGCTTGTGCGCGAACGGATAGAGCTGTTCGATACGGATGATCGCGACGTCGTTCGCCTTCGCTTCCCGGCGATGGGCGACCAGGTCGTAGTACACGCGGCCCGAGCAGGCCACCACGCGCTTGACCTTCTTCACGTCGATGGTTTCGTCCACTTCGCCGATGACCGGCTGGAACGAACCCTTCGCGAGTTCCGACAGATCCGACACGGCTTCCTTGTGACGCAGCAACGACTTCGGCGTCGCGACGATCAGCGGCTTGCGGAACAGGCGGATCATCTGGCGACGCAGCAAGTGGAAGACCTGCGCCGGCGTGGTCGGCTGAACGACCTGCATGTTGTGGTCTGCGCACAGTTGCAGGAAACGCTCGATACGCGCCGACGAGTGCTCCGGACCCTGGCCTTCGTAGCCGTGCGGCAGCAGCATGGTCAGGCCCGACACACGGCCCCACTTCACTTCGCCCGACGAGATGAACTGGTCGATCACGACTTGCGCGCCATTCACGAAGTCGCCGAACTGCGCTTCCCACGCGACGAACGTGTTCGGTTCAGCGGTCGAGTAACCGTATTCGAAGCCGAGCACCGCTTCTTCCGACAGCACCGAGTCGATCACCGTGAACTTCGCCTGACCTTCGGCGATGTTCTGCAGCGGCACGTAGGTGCCGTCGTTCCAGCGCTCGCGGTTCTGGTCGTGCAGCACTGCGTGACGGTGCGTGAACGTGCCGCGGCCCGAATCCTGACCGGTCAGGCGCACGGCATAACCGGATGCGACCAGCGATGCGAACGCGAGGTGCTCGCCCATGCCCCAGTCCAGCTTCGCTTCGCCGCGGCCCATTGCGCGACGGTCGTTGATCACGCGCTCGACGAGCGGGTGAACCTTGAAGTTCTCCGGAATCGTGGTGACGCGCTCGGCGAGGCGCTTCAGTTCCGCGAGCGGCACGGCCGTGTCGGCCGCATCGGTCCACTTGCGGTTCAGGAACGGCACCCAGTCCACCGCGTACTTGCTCTTGTAGTTCGACAGCACCGGGTCGACCGTATGGTGGCCTTCGTCCATCGCCTTGCGATAGGCCTTGACGAATTCCTCGCCCTGTTCGGCCGTGATGACGCCCTGTTGCACGAGCTTTTCGGCGTACAGCGCGCGCGTGCCCGGGTGCTTCGAGATCGTCTTGTACATCAGCGGCTGCGTGACCGCCGGGGTGTCCTGCTCGTTGTGGCCCAGCTTGCGGAAGCAGACGATGTCGACGACGACGTCCTTGTGGAACTGCGTGCGGAAGTCGATCGCCATCTGGATGGCCATCACGACCGCTTCGGGATCGTCACCATTCACGTGCAGCACCGGCGCTTCGATCATCTTGACGACGTCCGAGCAGTACAACGTGGAGCGCGAGTCGCGCGGGTCCGACGTCGTGAAGCCGATCTGGTTGTTGATGACGATGTGCAGCGTGCCGTGCGTGCCGTAACCGCGCGTTTGCGCGAGGTTCAGCGTTTCCATCACGACGCCCTGGCCCGCGAAAGCCGCGTCGCCGTGGATCTGCACCGGCAGCACCTGAAGGCCGTCTTCGTCGCCGCGGCGGTCCATACGCGCCTTCGCCGAGCCCTCGACCACCGGGTTGACGATTTCGAGGTGCGACGGGTTGAACGCGAGCGACAGGTGAACCGGGCCGCCTTCCGTCGCGATGTCCGACGAGAAGCCCTTGTGGTACTTCACGTCGCCAGCCGGCAGATCGTCGACGTGCTTGCCTTCGAATTCGGCGAACAGGTCAGCCGGCATCTTGCCGAGCGTGTTGACCAGCACGTTCAGACGGCCGCGGTGCGCCATCGCGATGACGATTTCCTGTACGCCGCGCAGACCGCCGTGACGCACGACTTCGTCCATCGCCGCGATGAAGCTCTCGCCGCCCTCGAGCGAGAAGCGCTTCTGGCCGACGTACTTGGTATGCAGGAAACGCTCGAGGCCTTCGGCGGCCGTCAGGCGATTCAGGATGTGCTTCTTCTTGTCGTTGCTGAAGTTCGGCGTCGACCGGATCGATTCGAGGCGTTCCTTCCACCAGCGCTTCTGCTCGGGATCGCTGATGTACATGTACTCGGCGCCGATCGTGCCGCAGTACGTGTCGCGCAGGGCTTTGACGATCTCGCGCAGCGTCGCGCGCTCGAACCCGAAGTACAGATTCGTTGCGCTGTACTCCTGGTCCATGTCGGCTTCGGTGAAGTCGTAGAACGCGGGTTCAAGTTCGGGGATCGCAGGACGTTCGCGGCGCTTCAGAGGATCGAGATTGGCCCATTGCGAGCCGAGGAAGCGATATGCGCCGATGAGGGACTGGACGTAAACCTGTTTGCGGGCAGTTGCGAGATCTTCGCCTCCGGCCGTTGCGCGCGGCAGGAAGGCATTGGCCTTGGCGCGCTGGGCAAACGATTCGACGATCGGGCCGTGGGCCACGTCGTTGGCGTTGCTGCCGTCCGATGCGGGCACGTTCTGCAACGCATCGAAATAGCTGCGCCAGGTCTCGGGCACTGACGCCGGATTATCGAGATACGCTTCGTACATTTCTTCAACGTACGGAGCATTGCCGCCGAACAGATAAGAGTTCGACTGGAATTGCTTCATCATTTTTACGCTCACCTTTCTTCGAGTTTCTCGAGAAATAGCGGGTTACCGAACCTTCCGCGACACGGCCTGACCGTTTAGCGGATTGCGCGAATCAAGTCTTGCTTGGAAGGACCTAAAACTTTGCACCCGGGAGCATAGCACAGAACGAATAGCCCAGATAGCGAACGGCACAGGCGCAAAGCCCGTGACGGCGGGCGTTTCGGGGGTGGCCTGGCCCCTTTCCACAGCGCGCAACAGTGTTCTGTGCGAAATGGAGTTGAAGAGTGCGATACGTCCCTTACGCGGACCGCCTTCGGAAAGTGCTGGGCGTGATGCAGCTTCACAAGTTTTGATACGCCAAAAACAAGGAAGCCACCCGAAGGTGGCTTCCGTTTCCTGCTATCCAGCGGGGTTTGAGTTCCGCTTATTCGCCGGCAACCTTGTTGCGGCTCGCGCTGCGGCGCTCGTGTTCCTTCAGGTAGCGCTTGCGCAGCCGGATCGACTTCGGCGTGACTTCGACCAGCTCGTCGTCGTCGATGAACTCGACCGCGTATTCGAGCGACAGCTGAACCGGCGGCACCAGACGCACAGCTTCATCCGTGCCCGACGCGCGCACGTTCGTGAGCTGCTTGCCCTTGATCGGGTTCACGACGAGGTCGTTGTCGCGGCTGTGGATGCCGATGATCATGCCTTCATACAGCGCCTCGCCCGGCGATACGAACATGCGGCCGCGATCCTGCAGCTTCCACAGTGCGTACGCGACTGCCGCGCCGTCGTCCTGCGAGATCAGCACGCCGTTGCGACGCTCGCCGACCGCACCTTCTTTGACCGGCTGATATGAATCGAACGTGTGGCTCATCAGACCCGTGCCGCGCGTGAGCGTGAGGAATTCCGACTGGAAGCCGATCAGGCCACGCGCCGAAATTCGGTACTCGAGACGCGTGCGGCCACGGCCATCCGACGCCATGTCGAGCATTTCGCCCTTGCGGCGGCCGAGCTCTTCCATCACGCCGCCCTGGTGCGTGTCTTCCATGTCGACGGTCAGGTTTTCGTACGGCTCGTGCTTCTCGCCGTCGATTTCCTGGATCACAACGCGCGGACGCGATACCGCCAGCTCGTAGCCTTCGCGACGCATGTTTTCGACCAGAATGGTCAAGTGCAGCTCACCGCGGCCTGCCACTTCAAACGTGGTTTCGTCGCCGGTATCGCGCACGCGCAGCGCGACGTTGTGATTCAGTTCCTTCATCAGGCGGTCGCGAATCTGACGGCTTGTGACGAACTTGCCTTCGCGGCCCGCGAGCGGCGACGAGTTGACGAGGAAGTTCATCGTCAACGTAGGTTCGTCGACTGTAATCATCGGCAGCGCTTCCGGCTGGTCCGGCGAGCAGATCGTCACGCCGATGCCGACTTCCTCGATACCGTTGATCAGCACGATGTCCCCCGCTTCAGCCGAGTCCACCTGCACGCGATCGAGGCCCTTGAACGACAGCACCTGGTTGATCTTGCGATTGAGGATATCGCCTTCCGGGCCCAGGCGCACCGCGACTGCCATGCCCGGCTTGATGCGGCCGCGCGTGATACGGCCAATGCCGATACGGCCGACGTACGACGAGTAGTCGAGCGAGGTGATCTGAAGTTGCAGCGGACCATCCGGATCGGCCGGGCGAACCGGCACGTGCTGGAGGATCGCCTCGAACAGCGGACGCATGTCGCCGTCGCGCACCTCCGGCGTGAGACCCGCGTAGCCGTTCAGGCCCGATGCGTAGACGATCGGGAAGTCGAGCTGCTCTTCGCTTGCGCCGAGCTTGTCGAACAGGTCGAAAGTCTGGTTAATCACCCAGTCGATCCGCGCGCCCGGACGATCGACCTTGTTGACCACAACGATCGGCTTCAGGCCCAGCGCGAGCGCTTTTTTCGTGACGAAGCGGGTCTGCGGCATCGGGCCTTCCACCGCATCGACGAGCAGCAGCACCGAGTCGACCATCGACAGCACGCGCTCCACTTCACCACCGAAGTCGGCGTGTCCCGGCGTGTCGACGATGTTGATGTGCGTGCCCTCGTACTCCACCGCGCAGTTCTTCGACAGGATCGTGATGCCGCGCTCTTTTTCGATGTCGTTCGAGTCCATCACGCGCTCGGCGATCTGCTGGTTCTCGCGGAACGTGGCGGTCTGACGGAGGAGTTGGTCGACGAGCGTGGTCTTGCCGTGGTCGACGTGAGCAATGATGGCGATGTTGCGTAGGGCGCGAGTCATAGGAAACCTGAAGACGGTTGAGTGCGCCGCTTGCTTATGCTGCTGGTTGAGGATCCAAACCACGACAACAAGCCCAAAGCGCACTTTGGGAACCGAAAATTATAGCATGCGCGGATGATCCTTTCTGGTATTCCCCGATAGACCGCCCACTTCACGCGTCTCCGAGGGTTGCACGCGAACGCCTGCTTCGCGGCGCTCCGCGCGAATCCGTCCTGTTTGCTGCTCGAGCGGGAAATAATCCTTGACTAAGCTGTAATTACGCTTGTCGCGTCAATCAACAGCCGACTATACTAATGCCTAGTCAACCATTGCATTCACACCAGAATCATGACGGAGCCGTCCAACGAACCCACGCCGGACCCCAGCGAGTACCAGCTCGGCGAAAGCGTCGGCTATCTCATATCGCGGGTGAAATCGACGCTGTCGAACCTGATCACGCAACGCAGCATGGCCGAACTCGGCATCACCAGCCAGCAAGGCAGCATCCTGTTCATGGTGGCGAGCGGCAAATGTCTGCTCGCGGCCGAATTGGCGCGTGAATACGGCATCGACGCAAGCGCCGTGACGCGCCTGATCGACCGACTCGAAAAGCGCGGCCTGCTCACGCGGGTGCGCAGCAACGAAGACCGGCGCGTCGTACGGCTCGCATTGACGCCGGAAGGCCATGCGATTGCCGCCCGCATGCCGGGCATTTTCAATGGCGTGCTCGATAGCCTGCTGAACGGGTTCACCCCCGAGGAAGTGGGCTTCCTGAAGAGCATGCTGCGCCGCGTGCTCGTCAATTCCGGCGAACAGACGGGAGTTTCCCGCGATGCCGCAAGCCATCCGGATAGCAAGCCGTAATAACTTACTTGCTGCGTCCACCAATACATTCCACTCAAAGAGTCGAGCGATGAAATCCCTTTCCCTGTCCGCGCCCGCGCTGTCGAGCCGGGCCGCTGTCACCGCCGCGGTGACAGCGCTCGCCCTCACGGGGTGCGCGAACTACTTCGGCGTCAAAAGCGACAAACAGATCGCGTCGCCGACGCAGTACGAGTCGACGCAGAGCCTGCCCAACGAGGGCGGCCAGTGGCCATCGCTCGACTGGGCCAACCAGTTCGGCGACCCGCAACTGCCGAAGCTGATCGCTGAAGCGCTCGAGGGCAGCCCGTCGATCGCTCAGGCGCAGGCGCGGCTCGCGAAGGCTTCGTCATATATTGAAAGCTCCCGCTCGGCGCTGTTCCCGAAGGTCAACGCGAGCTATTCCTGGACCCGCGAGCTATTCTCGGCGAACGGCCTCTACCCGCCTCCGTTCGGCGGCAGCTGGTTTAGCGAAAACAACGTGCTAGCGAGCGCGTCGTGGGATCTCGACCTGTGGGGCAAGAACCGTCAGCGCCTCGGCCAGGCCGTATCGCAGCAGAAAGCCGCCGAAGCCGACATGCAGCAGGCGCGCGTGACGCTCGCCGCGTCGGTCGCGAGCACGTATAACCAGCTCGCGCAGCTGTATGCGTTCCGCGACATCGCCGCGCGCGAAATCGCCAACCGCCAGGACGTCGGCCGCATCACCAATGACCGCGTGACGGCCGGCCTCGACACCAACGTCGAGAAGCAGACCGCCGCCGGCAACGTCGCGACCAGCCAATCGAACCTGACCGACCTCGACGGCCAGATCACCGTCGTGCGCTACCAGTTGGGCGCGCTGCTCGGCAAAGGCCCGGACCGCGGCCTGCAGATCGACAAGCCGGTGCTCACCGGCGGCGACGTGGTCGCGCTGCCCGACAATATCCCGGCCGACCTCGTCGCGCGCCGCGCGGATATCGTCGCTGCGCGCTGGCAGGTCGAAGCCGCGATGCACGACGTGAAGGAAGCGAAGGCCGAGTTCTACCCCGACGTAAACCTCGCGGCCGGCTTCGGTTTCGACGCGTTCGGCTGGGGTCATTTCCTGACCGCGTCGAGCCGTCAGATCCAGTTCGGCCCGGCGATCCATCTGCCGATCTTCGACGCCGGCGCGTTGCGCGCGCAACTGAAAGGCCGCTACGCCGACTTCGAAGGCGACGTCGCCAACTACAACCAGACGCTGATCAACGCGCTGCAGGACGTGTCGACGCAGGTCTCGTCGATCCGTTCGATCGACCGCCAGGAAGGCGACGCCCAGCGCGCGCTCGACGCGTCGAGCAAGGCCTACCAGCTCGCCGTGGTGCGCTACAAGGCCGGCCTGTCGCCGCAACTGCAGGTGCTCACCGCCGACGAAAACCGGCTCGCCGCCGAGCAGACGGTTACGGGTCTGCAGATGCGACGCCGCAGTCTGCAGATCGGCCTGATCAAGGCGCTGGGCGGTGGCTTCGACGCGACCCAGACCGGTCTCGTGGTGCCCACCGATGCCCCCGCATCGGCCAACGCCGCGACCCACGCTACCAGCACCGCAGCGAACTGAGCAAAACCTGCCCGCGCCGACGCACACGCATCCACACGAACACCCGAAAAAACGACGACGTTTAAGAGAACCCGGAGCACATCAATGAGCACCCCTCAGCAGCCCGCCACTCCACCGCAAGCGGCGAACAACGGCAAACGCAAGCGCATGATGACGCTGCTCGTCATCGTGATCCTGATAGCCGCGGTCGCGTACGGCCTGTACTACTTCCTCGTCGCACGCTTCCATGAAGACACCGACGACGCCTACGTGAGCGGCAACGTCGTGCAGATCACGCCGCAGGTCACGGGCACGGTGATCGCGGTCAACGCGGACGACACCCAGGTCGTCAAGGCCGGCGACCCGCTCGTCGTGCTCGACCCGGCCGATGCACGCGTCGCGCTCGAACAGTCCGAGGCCAATCTCGCGCAGGTGGTGCGCCAGGTGCGCGGCCTGTTCGCCGACGACAGCCAGTACGAAGCGCAGGTCGCGGCACGCCAGGCCGATCTCTCGCGCGCCAATGACGACCTGAAGCGTCGTCTGACGGTCGCGCAGACCGGCGCAGTATCACAGGAAGAAATTTCGCACGCACGCGATTCCGTAAAGTCCGCGCAAGCCGCGCTCGACGCCGCCAAACAGCAGCTCGCGGCAAACCGCGCGCTGACAGCGAACACCACGATCGCCGATCACCCGAACGTGCAGGCCGCCGCCGCAAAGCTGCGCGACGCGTACCTGAACCATGCTCGCAACACGCTGCCCGCGCCGGTCACCGGCTATGTCGCGAAGCGCTCGGTGCAGGTTGGCCAGCGCGTGTCGCCGGGCACGCCGCTGATGGCAATCGTGCCGCTGCATGACGTGTGGGTTGACGCGAACTTCAAGGAAGTGCAACTGAAGCACATGCGCATCGGCCAGCCGGTTGAACTGTCGGCTGACGTGTACGGCTCGTCGGTACCGTATCACGGCAAAGTGATCGGCTTCTCGGCCGGTACGGGTTCGGCGTTCTCACTGCTGCCCGCGCAGAACGCGACCGGCAACTGGATCAAAGTCGTGCAGCGTCTGCCGGTGCGCATTTCGCTCGATCCGCAGGAGCTCGAGAAGCACCCGCTGCGTATCGGTCTGTCGATGCAGGCTGACGTCAACATCAAGGACGACACCGGCGGCCAGCTCGGCCAGGCGCCGACCACGGCTTACCAGACCAACGTCTTCGACAAATACGGCGCGGATGCCGACGCGGAAATTGCGCGCATCATCTCGGAAAACGCCGGTCCGAACGCGAACGGCGGCTCGCAGAAATCGACCGCGGCGAGCGGCGCGGCCGCGAAACCGGCGACCCATAAGAGCTAAGGCTCCGGCCGACGATTCATAGAAGGCTCTTTTAATGGCTCAGGCTCAAGCGCAAGTCGCGCACCCGCCGCTCGAAGGCGCGCAACTGGTGATCGGCACCATCGCGGTGTCGCTCGCGGTGTTCATGAACGTGCTCGACACGTCGATCGCGAACGTGTCGATCCCGTCGATTTCCGGCGACCTCGGTGTGTCGTCCGACCAGGGCACATGGGTGATTACGTCGTTCGCGGTGGCCAATGCGATCTCAGTGCCGCTGACCGGCTGGCTCACCGACCGCGTCGGCCAGGTGCGGCTGTTCATGGCGTCGATCGTGCTGTTCGTGCTGTCGTCGTGGCTGTGCGGGCTGTCGCCCAACCTGCCGTTCCTGCTCGCGTCGCGTGTGCTGCAAGGCGCGGTGGCCGGCCCGATGATCCCGCTGTCGCAGACGCTGCTGCTCGCGAGCTATCCGCGCGCGAAGGCGCCGATGGCGCTATCGATGTGGGCGATGACCACGCTGATCGCGCCGGTTGCCGGTCCGATTCTCGGCGGCTGGATTTCCGACAATATTTCGTGGCCCTGGATTTTCTACGTCAATATTCCGGTCGGCGCGGTCGCGGCCATCGCGACGTGGACGATCTTTCGTAACCGCGATTCGGTCATCAGGAAGGCGCCGATCGACGGCGTCGGCCTCGGACTTCTGATCGTCTGGGTCGGCTCCCTTCAGGTCATGCTCGACAAGGGCAAAGACCTCGACTGGTTCTCGTCGACGACGATCGTCGTGCTTGTGCTCGTTGCAGTCATCGCGCTCGCGTTCTTCATCGTGTGGGAGCTGACGGCCGAGCATCCGGTGGTCGACCTGTCGCTGTTCAGCCGACGAAATTTCAGCGGCGGCACGATCGCGCTGTCGATCGGCTATGGGCTTTACTTCGGCAATCTCGTGCTGCTGCCGCTGTGGCTGCAGACCGATATCGGCTACACGGCGACCGAAGCCGGACTCGTGATGGCACCCGTCGGTGTGTTCGCGATCCTGCTGTCGCCGCTCACCGGTAAGGTGCTGCCGCGCACCGATCCACGTTATATCGCGACGCTGTCGTTCCTGATTTTCGCGCTGTGTTTCTGGATGCGCTCGCGTTATACGACGGGCGTCGATACATACTCGCTGATGCTGCCCACGCTGATTCAGGGCATCGGCATGGCCGGCTTCTTCATTCCGCTCGTGTCGATCACGCTGTCGGGCTTGCCGGGCCATCGGATTCCCGCGGCCTCGGGGCTGTCGAACTTCGTGCGGATCATGTGCGGCGGTATCGGTACGTCGATCTTCCAGACCGCGTGGGATCACCGCACGATCATGCATCACGCGCAACTGACCGAGCAGGCGAACGCTTACAACCCGGCGTTTGGTCAGTCGATTCATCAGATGGGCGCAGCGGGCCTGGATCAGCAGCAGACCTATGGCCTTTTCAATACCATGGTTACGCAGCAGTCCGCGCAGCTCGGCGTGAACGACCTGTTCTTCATTTCGGCCGGCATTTTTGTCGCGCTGATCGCGCTGATCTGGATCACGCGGCCGGAACGGGCAGGCGGCGACGCGGGAGCGGCAGCGGCTGCGGCGCATTGAGGACGTCGGTTGTGGTGTCGCTTTAGTTCGGCACCGCTGCACGACGCGGCATGAAAAAAGCGGGATCGCTCGATGGCAGATCCCGCTTTTTTATGGTCCGCGCCGGACTGGCAAAACGGCCGAGCCTAGCTCTCAGTCGTTACGACCAGACGTTCTGGTGCGAGCACACCTTCGCCCGGCTTCGCGACACCGAGAAGCCGTCCCTGCGCCGAGTACACCCTCACGCGCGCCGCAGTCACCGCTTCGGCGGCGATCGCCAACGACGATAGCTTCAGCCGCTGGCCGTGCAGGAAGCGGCGCGTGTCGTCGTCGTTGAGACAAACCTGCGGGAACGTCGACAGCAACGCGTCGACCGGTTGCAGCCATGCGTCGCGTTCGAGCTGGGTCGCGTCGGACAACGCGTCGAGCGTGACCGAATGCTCGAGCGTCAGCGCGCCGACGCCCGTGCGCCGCAGTACGATCAGATGCGCGCCGCAGCCGAGCGCCTCGCCGATATCCTCGGCAAGTGTACGCACATAGGTGCCCTTGCTGCACGTCACTTGAAACGTCACATCCGGCAACGCGCACGCAATCAGCTCGAGCGCGTGAATCGTCACCTGCCGCCCTTCCCGTTCGACCGTCTGGCCGGCGCGCGCGTACTCGTACAGTGGCTTGCCGTCGCGCTTGAGCGCCGAGTACATCGGCGGAATCTGAACGATCTCGCCGATGAACCGCTGCAAGGCCGCCTGCACCGCCGCTTCGTCGCAATCGACCGCGCGGATGTCGAGTGGCTCGCCCTCGGCATCGCCAGTGGTCGTGCGGATGCCGAGGCGCATCGTCGCCTCGTAGGTCTTGTCGGCTTCGAGCAGGTCCTGCGAAAATTTGGTGGCCTCGCCGAAACACAGCGGTAACAGGCCGGTTGCGAGCGGGTCGAGCGTGCCGGTGTGACCCGCCTTTTTCGCCAGATAGAGACGTTTCGCGCGAACCAGCGCGTCGTTGCTCGACAGGCCGAGTGGCTTGTCGAGCAGCAGCACGCCGTCGAGCGCGCGACGTGGCACGCGGGGGCGTTGAGGTACGGTCATGTCGAGTGAGGCAGAACGTTCGGGAAATGCGAAAAACCGCGCCGCGCGCTACATGGAACGACGCGGCATGGTGGACACTCAGTCGTCTTTCGCGCGCGTGGAATTTGCCTCGTCGATCAGACGCGACATCTCGACGGCGCGCTCGATCGTCTTGTCGTAGTGGAAATGCAGCGTCGGCACCGTATGAATATGCAGGCGCTTGAACAGCAGATTGTGCAGATGGCCGGCCGCGTGCGTCAGCGCCTCGAGCGTCTGCTGCGGGTCGCCCGTCAGCGTCGTGAAGTAGACCTTCGCGTGAGCGTAGTCGGGCGTCAGCTCGACGCTCTGAAATGTGACGATGCCGATGCGCGGATCCTTGACCTCACGCAGCAGCTCGGCCAGGTCGCGCTGGATCTGATCGGCGATCTGCACGTTACGATTGGGACTAGTACGTTTCTTAGGCATGGTGTTGTGTGCTCCGCTATGACGGATGCAAAAATTTGTTCGCGCGAGCCGTGTTTGTTATCCGTTGGATACGACGGCATCGCGATCGCCGCGGTCTGTGAGCGATACGTTGGCGCGATGGTCTCGCGTCATGAACCGATTCACGACGAACGCGGCATCGAAGCCAGCGACAAACTCGACGCAGCGGGCTCAAAAACAACGGGCGGAGCGGGCGTCAAGCCCGTTCCGCCCGTTGTGCCGTGCCGCGTGAATTACAGCGTACGCGCGACTTCGGTGACTTCGAAGACTTCGAACTGATCGCCTTCGACGATATCGTTGAAGTTCTTGATCGACATACCGCACTCGAAGCCCTGACGGACTTCCTTCACGTCGTCCTTGAAGCGCTTGAGCGAATCGAGCTCGCCCGTGAAGACGACGACGTGGTTGCGCAGCACGCGCACCGACGAAGAGCGCTTGACGAAACCGTCCGTGACCATACAGCCGGCCACCGTGCCGACCTTCGGCACCTTGAAGACCTGGCGAACTTCGACCGTGCCCGTCACGACTTCGCGCTTCTCCGGCGCCAGCATGCCCGACATCGCTGCCTTCACTTCATCCACGGCGTCGTAGATGATGTTGTAGTAGCGGATATCGACGCCATTGGCTTCCGCGAGCTTGCGAGCCTGCGCATCCGCGCGGGTGTTGAAGCCGATGATGACCGCCTTCGACGCCGTCGCGAGATTGACGTCCGACTCGCTGATGCCGCCGACCGCGCCGTGCACGATCTGCACGCGGACTTCGTCGGTGGAGAGCTTCTGCAGCGACTGCACCAGCGCTTCCTGCGAACCCTGCATGTCGGCCTTGACGATGAGCGGCATGTACTGCACTTCGCCTTCGCCCATCTGCTCGAGCATGTTCTCGAGCTTCGCGGCCTGCTGCTTCGCGAGCTTGACGTCGCGGAACTTGCCCTGACGGAACAGTGCCACTTCACGCGCCTTGCGCTCGTCAGGCATCACAATCACTTCTTCGCCAGCCTGCGGCACTTCCGACAGACCCTGGATTTCGACCGGGATCGACGGGCCAGCGGACTTGGTCGGCTTGCCGGTTTCGTCGAGCATGGCACGCACGCGACCGTAGGCGCTGCCTGCCAGCACGACGTCGCCGCGATTCAGCGTACCCGACTGAACGAGGATCGTTGCGACCGGCCCCTTACCCTTGTCGAGCTTGGCTTCGATCACGAGACCCTTGGCCGGCGATTCGACCGGCGCCTTCAGCTCCAGCACTTCGGCCTGCAGCAGCACGTTTTCGAGCAGATCGTCGATGCCCGCACCGGTCTTCGCCGACACCGGTACGAATGGCGAGTCGCCGCCGTACTCTTCCGGCACGACGCCTTCCGTGACGAGTTCCTGCTTCACGCGCTCCGGATTCGCTTCCGGCTTGTCGATCTTATTGATCGCGACGACGAGCGGCACGCCGCCGGCCTTCGCGTGGGAGATCGCTTCCTTCGTCTGCGGCATCACGCCGTCGTCGGCGGCCACCACCAGAATCACGATGTCGGTTGCCTTCGCACCGCGGGCACGCATTGCCGTGAAGGCTTCGTGACCCGGCGTGTCGAGGAACGTGATTACGCCGCGCGGCGTTTCGACGTGGTAAGCGCCGATGTGCTGCGTAATACCGCCCGCTTCGCCTGCCGCAACTTTCGCGCGACGAATGTAGTCGAGCAGCGAGGTCTTGCCATGGTCGACGTGGCCCATCACCGTGACGACCGGCGGACGCGGCAGCGCTTCCGCGTCGGTCGCTTCGCCTTCGACCAGCATCGCTTCCGGATCGTCCAGCTTCGCCGCGAGCGCGCGGTGGCCCAGTTCCTCGACGATGATCATCGCCGTTTCCTGGTCCAGCATCTGGTTGATCGTAACCATCTGGCCAAGCTTCATCATCACCTTGATGACTTCCGAAGCCTTCACCGCCATCTTGTGCGCGAGATCCGCGACCGTGATGGTTTCCGGCACATGCACTTCACGAACGATCGGCTCGGTCGGCGCCTGGAACGTGGTGCTCTGCTCCTGATGCTTGCCACGCCCCTTCGGACCGCCGCGCCAGCCACGATCGACGCCGCCGCTAGAGTCACCGCGCGTCTTGATGCCGCGGCGCTTTGCTGCGTCGTCCTGCCAGTTGCCGCCACCCTTGCCAGCGCCCGGCTTCTTCTTGTCGCCGGCGGACGGTGCGCTCGCGGGCGCCGGAGCCGCGGCTGCCGGCTTCCTGGCTGCCGGGCGCGCCGGCGCTTCGCCAGCCGGACGCGCCGGCTTGTGCAGCGTGCCCTTCGCTTCGGCCGCCTTGGCCGGCTCGGCAGGCTTTGGTGCCGGTTCCGGAGCCTTCACCTGCGCCTTGCGCGGCGTGTTCATCATTTCGCGAATCGCGCGCGCTTCGGCTTCGGCCGCGGCGCGGCGCTTCGCGATTTGTTCCTGTTCGGCACGCGCCTTTTCGGCGGCCAGACGCGCCGCGTCTTCCGCCTTCTTCGCGGCTTCGCGTTGCGCGGCGCGTTCCGCTGCCGCGCGCTCATCGTCCTGCTCGCTTGCCTTCGCGGCAACCGGTGCAGCAGCTTGCGCCGCCTGCTGGGCCTTCTCGCGAGCCGCCGCCTCGGCCGCTACGCGCTTCTTCGCTTCTTCTTCCGCTCGCTGACGCCCGGCTTCCGCAGCCTGCTCGCGCGCCTGACGCTCGGCCTCTTCGCGCTCGAGCTGTTCCTGACGTGCCTTCAGCTCCTGCGCCTGCTTTTCGAGCAGTTCGGCTTCGTGACGTGCTTCTTCCTCACGACGCTGCAGTTCGAGATCTTCTGCATCCGCGTTTTCGGCCACATGATTCGATGCATCCCCGCCTTCCGCGACGGTCTCGTCGCGGCGGACGAACGTGCGCTTCTTGCGCACCTCGACCTGAATGGTGCGAGCTTTGCCCGTCGCATCGGACTGCTTGATCTCCGACGTATGCCGGCGCGTCAGCGTGATCTTGCGCTTGTCGGCATCGTCCGAGCCATGCGACTTGCGCAAGTGATCGAGCAGACGCGCCTTGTCCGCCTCGGACAGGTTGTCGTCTTCGCTCGCTTTCTGGACGCCCGCTGCCTGCAGCTGCTCGAGCAGCACGCCAGCAGGCATTTTCAGTTCCGCGGCAAATTGGGCTACGTTGTTACTCGCCATTCATTCCTCTTAATGCAAGGACCGATTCCTTGCGGTTAGCATCGGGTCATGCGGCCTCGCGGCCGCGTTCAATTCAGTGCGCCATGGTCATTTCTCACTGGAACCAGTGTTCACGTGCTTTCATGATCAACGCCTTAGCGGCATCCTCTCCCATCCCAGTCATCTCGACCAGTTCATCCACGGCCAGCTCGGCGAGTTCGTCGCGCGTCTGGATCTGATGTTCGGCCAGTTTCGCGAGCAGGTCAGCGTCCATGCCGTCCAGGCTCTTCAGGTCGAGCGCCACGTTTTCGACCTTTTCTTCGTTCGCGATCGCCATCGTCAACAGCGCGTCGCGCGAGCGGTTGCGCAGTTCGTGAACGGTATCTTCGTCGAATGCCTCGATTTCGAGCATTTCGTTGAGCGGCACGTAGGCGATCTCTTCGAGGCTCGTGAAGCCTTCGTCGATCAGGATGTCGGCGACTTCCTCGTCGACATCGAGACGCGCCATGAACAGGTCGCGCAGGACGCCGCGCTCCTGATTCTGCTTCTGCGCAGATTCGTCCGGCGTCATGATGTTGATCTGCCAGCCGGTGAGCTCGCTGGCAAGCCGCACGTTCTGGCCGCTGCGACCGATCGCGACCGCGAGTTCGCTTTCGTCGACGACGACGTCCATCGAATGCTTTTCTTCATCGACGACGATCGACTGCACGGCTGCCGGCGCGAGCGCGCCGATCACGAACTGGGCGGGGTCTTCCGACCATAGCACGATGTCGACGTTTTCGCCACCAAGCTCGTTGCGCACGGCCTGCACGCGCGACCCGCGGATACCGACGCAGGTGCCGATCGGATCGATGCGCTTGTCATAAGCGACCACTCCGATCTTCGCGCGCACGCCCGGATCGCGAGCCGCCGCCTTGATCTCGAGCAGGCCCTGCTCGATTTCCGGCACTTCCATCTCGAACAGCTTCATCAGGAATTCCGGCGCCGTACGTGAAAGCTCGATCTGCGGACCACGCGCGGTGCGGTCGACCTTGGCGATATAGGCGCGCACGCGGTCGCCCACGCGCAGGTTTTCCTTCGGGATCAACTGGTCGCGGCGCAGAAGCGCTTCGACACGGCCCGATTCGACGATGAAGTTGCCCTTGTCGAGGCGCTTCACCGAGCCGGTCATGATGTGTTCGCCGCGCTCGAGGAAGTCGTTCAGGATCTGCTCGCGCTCGGCGTCGCGCACCTTCTGCAAGATCACCTGCTTGGCGGCCTGCGCACCGATACGGCCGAATTCGATCGACGGCACCGGCTCCTCGATGTACTCGTCGAGCTCGATACTGGATTGCTGCTCGCGTGCCTCGAACAACAGAATTTCCTGATCCGGCTCCTGCAGACCGGCTTCGTCCGGCACGACCTTCCAGCGGCGAAACGTTTCGTGTTCGCCGCTTTCACGGTCGATGTGGACGCGGATATCCGCATCTTCTTCGAAGAGTTTCTTGGAGGCCGAAGCGAGAGCCGCTTCGAGCGCGGCAAATACGACGTCCTTGTCGACGTTCTTCTCGCGTGCCAGCGCATCCACCAGCATCAACACTTCGCGACTCATTGTTTGCGGCTCCTAAAGTCAACTTTCGGAACAAGGCGCGCCTTGTCCATGTCCGCGAGCGTGAAATCGAGCATCGCGGCCCCTTCTTTTCCTTCAAATTCCAGACCGATCGTCTCGCCCTGCGGAGCATGCAAAATGCCCCGGTACGATTTCCGACCGTCCAATGGCTTTTTCAGTGTGATAACCGCTTCGCTGCCCGCGAAACGTTCAAAATCCGCCAGTTTTTTCAGCGGGCGATCGAGACCGGGCGACGATACTTCGAGCCGCTCGTAATCGATATTTTCGACCGTCAGAACGTGCTGGAGCTGACGCGTGACTTTCTCGCAGTCTTCGATTGCGATGCCGGCCGGCTGGTCGATATAGATACACAGCATGCCGCGCCCGGTGCGCTCGAGATCGACGAGCTCGTAGCCGAGTCCCACGACCGTGGTTTCAATCAGTTCCGTCAGTTGCACAGTGCCCTCTTAGATGTTCGCGCAGCGAGCCTCGCCTCTTCTGCAAACAACCAATGCGGGCCGCGCGCCAAGCCGGCGCACGTTGTTGCGAACCCGAGATGCCGAACCACGATGAACTGAGCGGCAAAAAAAAATGGGCTGAACGCCCATCATCTTATTGCCGGTGGTCGCACCTGAGCCGCACATGAAATCGTACGCCCAGCGACTTCGCGATTGTAGCCATTTTTCGGCCCAAACGCAATTCACAGAACGCCGGGCGACGCGCATTTCCACTTGATTTGACAGGAATCTTTCGACCAGATGGCGGCAAATCCGGGATTATGCAAGGTCGCCCGAGCTGTCCGGAAAGGGAGCCGGCCGGGCTACGCCACCCCTTTCTGGCACGATAAACGGCTCGCCCAGCAGGCGTTCGGCATTGATGCCTCGCGATTGCTGAACGAGCCGTCTGAAGCGGCCGCTAGCCTGACAGGTCATGCGCACTACACGAAAGGGTATGGCCGTTCAACGCCCCCTTAAACGCCGTGCACCCCGCTTAACGGCCGCGCGAGCGACCGCGCGCTGTGCCGCCGCCACGATTCGCGCCGCCCTGACCCGCGTTGCCGCCGGCGCGATTGGCGTTGCCGCCACGATTGCCACCTGGCCCGCGATTGCCGCCGCTGTTGCCGGCCGCGCCGGCGCGCTTGCCGCCAGTGCGAGCACGGTTGCCGGTGGGCGAGGGCGCGCGATTGCCGTCGACGTCGCGGTCGCGCTGCCCCCCGGTGCCGCGATTGCCCGCGCCGCCGCCGAAACCGCTGCCGCTCCCCATGCCCGCGCCAAAGCCGCCGCCCGCCGCGCCACGACGGCCCTGTCCGCGCGGCTGCTGCTCGAAGCGGCTGTGCGACATCAGCACCGGCTCGCGGTTGATGAAGCCCATCGACGTCTGCATCGGATCCGGCTGACGACGCTCCGGCGCCGCATTGCGGCTGCCGCGCTCTTCGGCCGGCGCCTTCAGCCCGACCGAGGCCATCAGCGCGCGCACCTCATTGTCCTCGAGCTCTTCCCAGCGGCCGCGCTTCAGACCACGCGGCAGCGAGATCGAGCCGTGGCGTGTGCGGATCAACCGGCTGACCATCAGGCCCGCCGCTTCGAACATACGGCGCACTTCGCGATTCCGCCCTTCGGCGAGAGCGACGTGGTACCAGTGATTAGTGCCTTCGCCGCCGCCGTCGCGGATGCGCAGGAAATTTGCCGGACCGTCTTCGAGTTCGACGCCGTGCAGCAGCTTCTGGCGCATGCCCTCGGCGAGTTCGCCGACGACGCGCACCGCGTATTCGCGCTCTACGCTATAACGCGGGTGCATGAAGCGGTTCGCGAGATCACCCGAGGTGGTCAACATCAGCAGACCTTCGGTGTTGAAGTCGAGACGGCCAACCGCGACCCACTTGGCGGTTTTCATCGGCGGCAGCTTGTCGAACACCGACGGACGGCCTTCGGGGTCCGCGTGGCTGACGATTTCGCCGGTCGGTTTGTGGTACAGCAGCACGCGCGGCGGCTTGCCGGCGAGCTTGCGTTTGACCGGCTTGCCGTTGATGCGGACCTGGTCGGTCGGCATGATGCGCTGGCCGATGTGCGCCGGTTCGCCGTTCACCGACACGCGGCCGGCGATGATCAGCTCTTCCATGTCGCGGCGCGAGCCCATGCCCGCCTCGGCGAGCACCTTGTGCAGCTTCGGCGCGTCGTCGTCGGGCGACAGCACGCGCTTCGGGCCCGCTGCCTTGCCACGGCGCAGCATCGGCGCGCGCACGCCGCCAGTCGCGCTGTTGTCGGCATCGAACGCGGGCGACGTCACGTACGAGAACAGATCGTCCTGAGTTGGCTCAGCGGCCGCGGCCGCAACGGCGCCGCGACGGTTCTGGCGCTGGCCCTCGCGTTGGCCTTCACGCTGGCCTTCGCGCGACTGACCTTCACGCTGGCCTTCACGTGACGCACCTTCACGCTTTGCACCGCTGGCATTACGACGCCCGCCCTGCTTCGCGCCCGCGTCCTTGCGCGGCGTGCGCACCTGCGCAACGATCTCGCCGTCCGGCGGTGTTTCGGCGGCGACCGGCGCGCCTTGCGCGGGTGCACCCTCGGCTGCCTTCGTCTTCGCGCCGGCGCGGCGTCGTGCGATCAGGCTGCGCGGCCCGCGACGCAGACCGCGGCGCGGACGCTCTTCGCCGTCTGCTTCCGCGCCGTGAGCCGGGCGCTCGCCCTCGCCTGCCGACGCTTGCGTAGTGCGTTCGTCGGTCCGCGCCGACGGCTCGGGGCGCTCGGATTCGGACGAATCGGTGTCGTGGGTATGTGTCAAAACAACCTCAAAATGTCAGATCGCACGCGCCCGTTGCGGGCGCGGCAAGAAAAGTTCGGTTACGTCAGGCGCTGCGCGACTCGGTTTCGTCGTCGGTCAGAAAACCTGCGTCCTGCGCGGCATCGCGTCGATCCTCGGGATCGTCGTGCGCCGCCTCGACCGGGTTCGGCTCGGCGGCGTGCTCCGTATTGCGAGATACGCCCGAGTCGTGCGCGGGTGTTGCCGGATCGGTCTGTGCGGCCGGATCGTGATGCTGTGCTGAGCCGGTGACGCTGGACTGCGCTGCCGTGGATGCCGCTTCGGCCTGTTGTTGCGTGTCGTGCGGCGCGCCCGACCCGTCTGACACATTCGACGCATTCGCCGTGCCGGCCTGCCCGGCCGCTTCCGCGTGGCGCTCCGGCTCGAACGTCGACTCGGCTACCGTCTCGTTCGGCTCTGCTTCGAATTCCGACGCGGCGTGCTGCACCGCTTCCGGTGAAGCTGGCTCGGCAGCCTCACCCGCCGCGTCCTGCCCAACTTCCTGCCCCGCCTGCTGCACGTTTTGCGCGTCGCCCTCGGCAAACTCGATCGCGTGCTGACCCAGCAGGTCCGCGTTCAGCTGCGCGGACGGATCGGCAAGCGGCGGCAGCTCGTCGAGCGCAGTCAGGCCGAGGTCGTCGAGAAACTGGCGCGTAGTCGCATACAGCGCCGGACGCCCAGGCACGTCGCGATGACCGATCACCTCGATCCAGCCGCGATCCTCGAGCTGCTTGACGATCTGCGTATTCACCGTCACACCGCGAATTTCTTCGATATCGCCTCGTGTCACCGGTTGCCGGTAGGCAATGATCGCGAGCGTTTCGAGCACCGCGCGAGAGTATTTCGGCGGTTTTTCCGGATGCAGCCGATCCAGATACGAACGCATCGCGGGCTTGCTTTGAAACCGCCAGCCCGACGCCAGCCCGACCAGCTCCACACCGCGCCCAGACCAGTCCCGCCTCAGGTCTTCGAGCAAGGTCCGAACAGTGTCTGCCGACACGCCGTCGGCAAAGAGCTTGCGCAGTTCGCCGAGCTTTAACGGCTCCTGCGCGCAGATCAAGGCAGTCTCGAGGACGATCTTCGCCTCTTGGGTATTCATGCAGCTAGGTCAGACCCTGTGGTCAAAGAACCGGATCAAACAGACGATGTGGAACTGAAGACGCGCTCGCCCGATTCTGATCGGTCATATTGATGGGAGCACGCACCGGGGGGCGGCGAACAGACTTATTTATCGAGCCAGACCCAGCCGGACGGAGCGGCGATATTCCTGAAAAGGAATCGCGTGACTGAGCGCCATATTACGCAAAAACGATCGGGGCGTAAAGCCGCGATCCCCCGCGCATCGTCTGCCGCGGCGTCGACGGGTGTGCCCGCGCCCGCCCGGGCCGAATCGCCAGAAAGAAGATTTCCAACGATTCGCGGCTTTTTGCCCCTCGAGGCGCGTAACGCGCACTGCGGCCGGTACGTCAGACCGTGTATTCAGGCGCCGGCTTGGCGCGCCAGAAAGCGCGTCAAGCGCTCGACGCCGGCATCGAGTCGCGCCGAATCGCACGCATAGCACCAGCGCACGAACCCCTCGCCTTGCGGCCCGAACGCGCTGCCCGGCGCCACGCCGAGCCCGACCTCGCGCACCATCGCCTTGCACAAATCGAGACTGCGCGTCGAGTCCGGCATCGAGAAGAACAGATACATCGCCCCCAGCGGAGCCTTCACATCGACACCGGGCACCGCCGACAGCGCGCACACCAGATGATCGCGCGACGTCCTCAGGTCGCGCACCAGCTCCTGCGTAAAACGCTCGCCCTGCTCCAGCGCCGCCATGCCCGCCTGCTGCACGAACGACGGCGCGCACGACGTGTTGTACTCGACCAGCTTTGCGAGGTCATCCATCAACGCGGTCGGCGCGACGATCCAGCCGAGCCGCCACCCGGTCATCAGCCAGGCTTTCGAAAACGAATTCACGCAGATCACGCGTTCGTCGCGCGTCGCGAGGTCGAGAAACGACGGCGCAGTCTGCGCGCTGGCCGCCCCGGCGGCCCCATCGTCGGGATAGTAGAGCCGCTCGTAGACCTCATCCGCGACGATCCAGATGCCGTGACGCCGGCAGTGTTCCAGCACGGTACGCTGGTCGTCGCGATCCATCACCCAGCCGGTCGGATTGTTGGGCGAGTTGATCATCAGCATCCTGGTGTCGGGTGTCAGCGCAGCCAGCAATTTCCCGACGTCGAGCTGCCAGCCGCGTTCGCCGTAGCCAAGCGCGACCGTTTCGACGTGCGCGCCAAGAATCTTCGGAATCTCGACCAGATTAGGCCATAGCGGCGTCACCGCGACGACCCGGTCGCCGGCGTCGACCACCAGCTGCGCGGCGAGCATCAGCGCGTTGACGCCCGCGCTAGTTACCGCGATGTGCTCCGGCGACGTCGCGCCGTGCAACTCGCTGACGTAGCCGGCGAGTGCCGCGCGCAACGGCGCGATGCCGAGATTGTGCGTGTAAAACGTCGCGCCGGCGGCGAGCGCGGCGCTCGCGGCGTCGCGGATGAATGCGGGTGTCACGCGGTCGGACTCGCCGAACCAGAACGGCAGCACGTCTTCGACACCGAAACCGGCGTTCGCGACTTCACGGATTTGCGATGGACGCAGCGCGCGCACGGCATCGCGCGCATTCGGGATGGAGGGCACGGGCAGGTCCAATTCGCTCATCGACCTTTTGGGTGGGTGAAGGGTAAGAAGCTCGGGGCGCAACCGCGAAGGCATGCGCGATGAAGCCGGTAGTGTAGCGCGCCGGGCGACAGGACAGCGGTGAAGCGAGCGACGAACGGCGAGCGCGAGGCGGGTCGCGCCTGCCGTCAATCCAACGGACGCACCGGCCGCGCGCGAACCCACCGATCGCGCCCCGTTAACTCAGCTCCTCGGCCCGCCCCGGCAACTGCCGGATCAGATTCCACACCGCCTCGGCCGCGGGCGAAAGCGACCGGTCGCGCCGCCGCACCAGCTCGACGCGCCGTTCCGCGCGCGGCACCAGCGGACGGGCGACCAGCGACGCCCCCGACGGCAGCGGCAGCGCGAGCCACGGCAGCACGCTGATTCCGACGCCCGCCTCGACGAGCCCGAACACGGTCGCCGAATGGCCGAGTTCCTGAACCACGGTGGCGTTCACGCCCTGCGCCTGCATCACAGCGTCGATGAGCGGGCGGCTGCCGGACGCATAATCGAGCATCACGAGCTGCTCACCGTCGAGGTCCTTCCACGTGACCTGCTTGCGCGCGGCGAGCCGGTGATCGTCACGCGACACGATGCAGAACGAGTCGGTCATCAGCGTTTCGCTGAGCAGATCGTCGTCGGAGAACGGGCCGATGATCACGCCGAAGTCCACCTCACCCGACTTCACCTTGCGCACCACGTCGCTTTGCACGTCGTCGCGCAGGCCAAGCGTCACATAAGGAAACTGCTGCACGCACGACGCGACGACACGCGGCATCAGCCGGCACGCGACGGTCGGGCTCGCCGCGACCACCACGCGTCCGCGGCGTTGCTCACCGATTTCGCGGATCTCGCGCAACGCATCGTCCAGATCCGACAGCAGCCGCGACACGCTCGAGACGAGGTTGCCGCCGACGTCAGTCAATTGCACTTCGCGCGTCGTGCGATCGATGAGCTTCAGCCCGATTTCGCTTTCGAGCTCGCGCACGCAGCGACTGACTGCCGACTGCGTCAGGCCGATTTGATCGCCGGCGCGGCTGAAGCTTTGCAGGCGCGCCACCTCGATGAAAACCCTGAGCTGCCGCAGCGTCACATTCATTTACGAACCTCATCAATAGTGCATTTTGATGCGCATTGTACGGCCGATCCCATGCGGCATCGCGCTTCGCAGCCGGTCGCTGCAATGCAGCAAAAAGGCGCGAGCGCACGCCCGATGGGCCTCTCTGCACAGGATTGGTGATTGTCCCGATTTGCGAGATGGGTTTTTTGGATTCTCATACGGCCCTGGTTGGCGCCCGCGTTGGCCCGCCGCCACGGGGCTTTCAGGCAATCGGTATCACATTGGCACAGTTCGTGCGTTATGAGACGCACAGGGCGGGCGCCATGATTTCCGACTGAAAGGCTACCCGTGGCCAGCCCGTCCCCTTTGGCACTCGCCTATCGAGTGTATGAAGAGTGCGCGGCGCGGGGCAGCGCACCGGAGTTAGCTTCGCTGAGGTGAAACATGATGCTGTTCGACGATTTGAAAGACAACGAGTGGGCGCTGGTCGAGGCTTTGTTCTGTGCCGAGCCGGCGCGCAGCGAACGGCGCGGTCGGCCACGCGTGGAAGCTCGGGCGGTAGTCAACGCAGTGCTTTGGGTGTTGTCGACGGGCGAGGGCTGGTCCAAGCTGCCGGGCCGCTATCCGTCCCCGCCGACGTGCCGTCGGCGCTTCGACGAGTGGCAGACCGATGGCACGCTCGCTGAAATTGTGAAGCGGCTTGGCACCAGCGGCCGCGAGATTTCGCTGCGCGGCAGGATCGGCGCTACGGCTGCGAAACCGCCGGCACCGCCGAGCCGCGACCGTCTGCGCGGCGCGTTCTGGACCAATCCGGAATCGTGGCGCGCGCCGGCCAAGATGGCCTGACGCGAAATTACGTTGTCACCGGGCGCCTACGGCGCCCGGTTTTTTATCGATGCGATTCATTCGCAATTTTGTGCATGCTCGCGCCCGGCCAGCGTTTGACGGTCGCCGCGAGACGCTGCCCCTTCTCTGTCCAGCGCGCCCGTTTCGGCGCTCTTCCTTGCGCATGACCGCCACAGCGGTCGGTCCCGCTGCCTCAGACTCCCAAACCGCCCGATAGCTCCGGGTGAAACAACCATTTACTATTAATTACAGCGCGCTTTCGTCCCCCGACATACCTTAATACTTATGCAAACAGGCCTTGAGTCGACGGGCTTGAGGTTGAGGGGGATTTCGGAATGAAACCAATGTCACTGCTGTTGTGCGGCATTGTGATTTCATCGATGGCCGCGCCGGCATTTGCGCAACAACGCCCGCAAGGGTGGAACTGGCGCCCGGACCGTCAAGCCACGCTGGAGGCGTGGCAGCAAAGCGAAGCGCACAATCGCGACTTCACGCCGCCGACGCCGCGTGGCGACCTGCGCGGCGACATCGCCAGCAATGTGCGCGCACGGCCCGATGCGACGCGCGAGGTTCAGCGGCGGCGTTGAGGTCGTGGGTTGTCGCTCGAATGGCATGTCGTGCGAGGCGGTGTTCGGTCTGTCGCATTGAGCATGCACGATCGGGGAACCACCGGACCCGACACCGGTCTGACTCAACGCCATTAGCACAGCGTGGCAGTAGTAATTCCGGTATGCCCGTATCTTCGTGATACGGGCCTTTTTTTTCGTCCAAGGCGTTGATGCGTGGAAGGCGCGCAACGACATCGGCCGGCGTGCGAATCGCGTCGACGTTTCGTCAATGAGGAAGCCGAGATTCGCCCCGGACGCGCACAGCGACCGTCAGCGGAACAGACGGCCCGCCGAGGGCGGTGACAGGCCCGAGCGGACAGTGATTCAGATAAGCGATGAACCTTGAGCTAAGACCTGACTTCAGCTGTCGCGGCGGACCGCGGTTCGGCCGCGCCGAGAACATAATCGTTCATGCGTTGCGCTGTCCATGTGAGCAGACGCTCGTCGTGCTCGAGCCGCGCGAACTCTGCTTTGCCGCGCTCGGTGAGTACGGCGATGTCGACGGGGGCATGAAAGCCAGGCGCCGGTGCGACGGTTCGCTGCCGAACGGTGTCCATCAGCCCCAGCGCGCGAAGATATTGGAAGACACTTGGCCTTCTGGCCCAGGGAACCTGACGATATTGCGCTCGCCGCAGCGCTTCAAGTACCGCTTCGTTGGAATACGTGATCATCTCACTTCTTTCTTAAAGTGCAGCTATGACACATTCGTGCCCACGCGTCACTGCGCCACCGGCGACGCGTGTAGCACCCGCCCCTGGTCAGAAACTCGCCGCCCGTCGGACAGCGGATTTCTGCCAGGAGCTGCCTGGTCTGGATTTCGGAACCCCCGTCAGAACGGCATGTTAGCGTTCTCTCCATGAACCGGCGATGCGACCGCCGCGGCGCGATGGCAAGCCCGTGGATTTGTCCCGAAAGACATACGTTACCCCATTTAAATTGATTCTATTCACTTTATTAGCGCTTTTTTTTGCAGCAATCGTGCTATGGAAACGTGCCCGCCGTCCGCTCATCGTCTGCATGATCGCGCTGTTCTGGCTGCTCGCGGCCGGCTGGCTGAGCGCGCCACTGCTCGACCTCGCGCAGCCGCAACGACAGAGCGCCGCGTCCGCTACTTTCGCGCCACGCACCGCGATCATCCTGCTCGGCGGCGGCACGATCTACGACGACGACCACGTGCTGGTGCCACCGCGCGACGTGCTTTCGCGCATCGAGCTCAGCGCGCGGAACTATGCGGCCTGCAAGCGCACGGCGAGCACGTGCCGGGTTATCGTCAGCGGCGGCAATCCACAGCGACATAGCGCGACGGAAGCCGACACCTACCTGCCCTATCTGCTGCGCCTGCAGGTGGCGCGCTCGGACATCGTGCTCGAGAAAAACAGCCGCACGACCTACGAGAACGCGCGCAACGTGTCGGCCATTGTGGGCCAATCACATTACGACACGTTGATACTCGTCACGTCCGCGTATCACATGCCGCGTGCGCTGCTCGACTTTCAGTGCTTCGGCATCGAGCCGCAGCCGCAGATTTCCAGCGCGCGGCGCGTGCGGCTCGGCGTGCTGCCGCGCTTCGATAACCTCGTGGCCGCTGAGATCGCGCTGCATGAACTGGCCGGCCTCGCGCAATTTCACCTGTATCGCGCGATCGGATGGTTCTGACAAACGACGTAGGCCGATCCATGCTCCGCGCGTTGAGGACGTCGCGATTTATCTAACCGCGCGGATTGATACAAAACGTAACAAATGTTGCGCGGTTACAAAGCCATCGGCTGGAGCAGAATTTGCTCGATAGAATGCATTGTCTCTCCCACTGGACAGGCAATACTCGGGTCCACCACCACTCTACGGAGGTAACGATGAAGAAAGTGTCCCTGGCGATCCTGGTTTCCCTGTGTGCCGCAGCCGGCGCGGCCTACGCCCAGGACAACGGCATCACGACGAGCACCGATCCGGCTAAGGCCGCGGACATCGAACAGCGTGCGCAAGATTTGCAAAGCCGCGAGCAATCGATGGGAAGCGCCCCCGCCGCGCCGGCCAAGCATCACAAGATGGCTCCCCATCATCACAAGAAG
Source organism: Paraburkholderia sp. WC7.3g (assembly GCF_050436345.1). NCBI lineage: Bacteria > Pseudomonadati > Pseudomonadota > Betaproteobacteria > Burkholderiales > Burkholderiaceae > Paraburkholderia > Paraburkholderia sp. WC7.3g. The sequence continues at coordinate 1,931,834 of NZ_JBNDMA010000002.1, read as the reverse complement.
GGTGCCGACACTTCGGGCACCTGAGCGACTTCGCGGATCTCGCCTCGCGGCCCCGTCGTGAAGGTGAAAAAGCCGAAGCTGGCAGCGCCGGTTTCGGCTTTTTTATTGCGTGATCCGCTCGATGTCGACTGACCAGTTCGAACCCGCACCGACTTGCTAAAGCCGCCTGCGCTCTGCTTTCTGTATGCTACAGTCGCGCACCGACCGGCAAGCCGCCGGCATCCCCTAACCCGTGCGCACCTGGTGCGGAGGACAGCATGAGCAACATCCAGCTTGATATCGAATGGACCGAAGCAGCATCACGCAAGATCGAAAAACTGATGCCGCGTGGTGGTCAGGAAGCGTACCTCGCGTTGCCGCCCGTCGAATGCCTGCCGATGGAAGGCGACGTGCTGTTTCTCGGCCCGGCTGACAAGCAGCAGCCGTTCATCGTCGCGGAGCGCCAGTATCACCATGACGGCGACGCCGACTGGACCATCATCCTGATTCTCGATGTCCCGCAAGCGACCCACTGATCGCTGACGGCGCGCCGGCAACCCGCGGGCCGCCGCACCTCGTCAGCGTGTCCGCGCGCTCCTGGCGCCCGCGCCCGAACTCAGGCGATCTTCGACACCACGCGAATCTCCGCGTGCTCGATCCAGTCCGCGGCGGCCTTCTTATAAGCCTGGATATGCTCGGATTTCGCATGCGCCGCGAGCGCATCCTGGCTTTCCCAACGCTCGACGAACACGAACCGGCGCGGCTCCTGCACGTCGCGGTGCAGGTCGTACTGCAGCACACCTTGTTCGTTGCGCGTCGGTCCGACGATGCCTTCGAGCGCCTCGCGCAACAACTCCTCATGTCCCGGCTTCGCCACCGAAATTGCGACCACCGCGATTTCCGCCATGCCTGATCTCCTGTTTTTGCGAAAATCAGCAGCATACCCGCGGATCGCTGGACCTGCCGGCGAGCCCGCCGGCCAGCATCGCGACGCACGAATCCCGCCTGCGCCCGCCATGCCGCATCGGCGCCTGGAGTTTGGCGGGCGACCGCTGGGCGCCCTGCTACGCTCGGCTTGGTACGGCGACTCATTGCGATTGAGAATCGGTTTCGCGCGTGGCAAGCGCGCGAAACGCTCCGGCGCATTTCCGCAACGCGTTGCCGCACGGTTGCAGCGAGCCGGTTTGCGGACCATTGTGTTTGTGATAACCCGCACATTGTGGCGCGCTGCAAACTGCTAGACTGATTTTGACCGATTCGCCGGAGTCCAGCGTGGCGGGTACCGCCCTCCGTGTTCGCGGGACGCATTCGTTGCGTCCCCTCGACACTTCGGGTGTGCGAGCGCTGCGCGCCGAATGGGTGTGCGTGCCCCTTCACCCCCTTGCCGCAAGAATCCCATGTCAGCTCTCATGCCCGCTTCCATACCATCCGTCAGCGAATTGACCGTGAGCGGCCTGCTCCCGCACCTGGTCCGCGGCGAATCGGGCTGGACCGCGACCTGGCGCGCGTTGACGTTGCACAGCGCGTTCCAGCCGGTGCTGTCGGTCACGCATCAGTGCGTAGTCGGCTACGAGGGGCTGTTGCGCGCGTTCGATCCGGTCGGCCTGCCCGTGTCGCCCGAAGTGCTGTTCTCCGGCACGCGCTCGGCCGCCGAAGCGCGCGAGCTCGACCGCATCGCCCGTTGCCTGCATGTCGCGAATTTCATGGAGCAAGGCATCAGCACCGGGTGGCTGTTTCTCAACACGCGCCCGCAAGTGTTCGAAACCGGCTGGCCGCAGCGTGCGTTCATCGACGAACTGTCCGCGCATTTCGGGCTGCCGCAGGAGCGCATCGTGATCGAAGTGCTCGAGCAGCCCGCCGACGATGAATCCGCCGTCGCGAGCATGCTCGCCGCGTCACAGCCGCGCGACTTCCTGATCGCGATCGACGACTTCGGCACCGGCTTCTCGAACTTCGACCGCGTGTGGCGCTTCCGCCCCGACATCGTCAAGCTCGACCGCTCGCTCGTCGCGCGCGCGAGCAAGCGCGAGGGCGACGAATCGATGATCGGCCATCTGATCGCGATGCTGCATCAGTCGGGCACGCTCGTGCTCGCCGAAGGCGTCGAAACCGATGAAGAGCTGATGATGCTGATGGAGGCCGACGTCGATTTCGTGCAGGGCTTCTGGTTCGGTCAGCCGGAGAGCAGCGTGCAAGCCGCCTGCACGAATGTGCCGGGCCTCGTCGGGTCGATCTGGGACAAGTTCGCCGACTACCAGCGCGCGCACGCCGGCCACCAGCGGCTCGGTTTGGAGGGCTTCGCTGAAGCGGTGCTCGCCGCCGCCGACATCTGCAAGGCGACCGGCGACCTCGAACAGGCTGCGCAAAAGGTCTGGCACCTGCCCGAAGCGCGCCGCGTGTTTCTGACGGACGATCAGGGCGAGCAGACCCAGCCCTCGGTGACGGCGGCAACCGTGCCCCCTCCACCGAAGCGGCTCGCGCCGCTCTATACGGAGACGCGCAGCAACTGGTCGCGTCGTGCGTATTTCCGGCACGCGCTCGCGGCGCCGGGCCGCGTCGCGATGATGGGACCGCACTACTCGCTCGCCGATGGCCAGGACTGCTACACCGCCGCGATCGCGTTCGAGCGCGACGGCACGCACGTGTTGTGCGTCGACTTCGTGCCGGAGGCCTCGCCGCCGGATGCGCGCACCGGCAGACGCGGCGCCAAGCGATAGCGGCCCGCGCCGCTAGTCGTGCACGCGGCCGCGCCCCGACTTGACTTCGCCGCGCTTCGCCTTGCTGTCGAGCCGCCGCAGGTTCGACGCGCGTGTCGGCCGCGTCGCGACCCGCGGCTTGCGGGTCACGCTGACGCTTTCGATCAGCTCATCGAGCCGCGCGAGCGCCGCCGCTCGGTTCATCTCCTGGGTCCGATGCTCCTGCGCCTTGATGATCACGACGCCGTCGCGCGTGAGCCGGTGGTCGGACAGCGCGAGCAGACGCATCTTCAGCACTTCCGGCAGCGACGAAGCGCGCACGTCGAAACGCAGATGAATCGCGCTCGACACCTTGTTGACGTTCTGACCACCCGCCCCCTGCGCACGCACTGCAGTCAATTCGATTTCGTTGAGCGGGATCGGGTAGCGGGATGTCATGGGTGGAAGGCGAGGAAGATGCGTCAGTGTACAAGCGCTCAGCGCGAGATGCCCGCTGGGTCGGCACGCTGCGCCGCGCCCGGCAACGCTCGGCGCCGCCGCTTCGCGAACGCTACGGGAAAAACCATTTGCGTCGGCGCCACCGGTTCATCGATACTGGCTCTTTCGCTTACGGCGTAAATTCATATGAAAATCCGTCCCGGTTTCGTGCTCGAACTGGCCGTCAACTTTCTGCTGCCGTGGCTTGCCTACCGGCTCGCGTTACCGCGTGTCGGCGAAACCGGCGCGCTGATCGCGTCCGCCGTGCCGCCGGTGGTGTGGAGCGCAATCGAGCTCGCCCGCTTCCGGCGCGTCGATGCGCTCAGCGTCATGGTGGTAGTGGGCATCGTGCTGTCGGTCGCGGCCATGGCGCTCGGCGGCAGTCCGCGCATGCTGCTGTTGCGCGAGTCGCTCGTGTCCGGCGCGGTCGGCGTGGTGTTCCTGCTGTCGCTGCCGATGCGTCGTCCGCTGATCTTCTACCTCGCCCGCGCAACGGTCGCGCGCGAAATGGAAGGCGGCGCCGCGCATTTCGAGGCGCTGTGGCGCGAACGCCCGGGTCTGCCCACCGCGATGCGAAAGATGACGCTCGTGTGGGGCGTCGGCCTGAGCGCCGAAACCGCGCTGCGCGCATGGATGGCGCTGACGTGGCCGATCGAACGCTTCCTCGTCGTATCGCCCTTTATCGGCTACGGCATTTACGCGGGACTCGCGCTGTGGACGCTGTGGTATCGCAAGACGATGCGCAGCCGCGTCGACGCCGTCGAGCGGGCGAGCGGCATCGCCGGTTGAGCGCCGCTCGCGCAACGAGCCTCCACTCCGGCTATGCTGCCCGCTGTCGCGCGATCAACACGACGCATCCGCAATCCGCGCGGCCAGTCCCGAATCACGCTGCGACGGCGTCGCTATCGCCTGCGCGAGCACGGCCCGCGCGCCGATCACCTCGACGCGTTCGCGCGCGCGAGTAATCGCCGTGTATACGAGTTCACGCGACAAGACCCGGCTAAACGCCGACGGCAGCACCAGCACTGCGTGCTCGAATTCCGAACCTTGCGACTTGTGGACCGTCAGCGCGAACGCCGTGTCGTGCGGCGGCAGCGCGGCCGGCGACACCGCGCGCACACCGCCGTCGCCGGTGCGGAAGTAGACGCGCAGCGCGCCGCCCGCGCCCGGCAACGCAATGCCGATGTCGCCGTTGAACAAACCCAGCGCGTAATCGTTGCGCGTGACCATCACCGGACGTCCGGCAAACCACTGCGCGCCGACCGCGAGCGTGACGCCCGCGGCGCGGCGCACCTGAGCCGCCATCGCGGCGTTCACCTGATCGACGCCGCGAGGTCCGAGCCGCGTCGCACACAGGATGCGAAAGCGATTGAGCGCGTCGAAAAGCGGCAATGGATCGGGCGTATCGACGGCGAGCGTCGCGGCAAGCGCGTCGGCGTACGACGCGAAGCCAGCGGCAAGTCTTGCGATGGTTCGCTCGGCCAGCGTCGTGTGCGCGTCCTCGTGCAGCGACGCGGGACAGACTTCGGTCGGGTCGATCCGCAATACGTCGAGCGCCGCGCTCGGTGAGCCGTTGCGAATCGCGACCGACAAACGGCCGATCGGCGACTCGAGGCCGAAACGGTAGTTGCGCTCGAGCCAGACGACGCAGTCCGCGAGCGGGTTGCGTTCGTTTGCCGATCGCACATCGCGATGCGCCCGCTCGCCGGTGGCCGCTGTCGCGCCGCTGTCGAACAGATCGCCTGATGGAGAGGGAGGTGGCTCGAATGTCTGCAGCGCGTCGGACGGCACAAAAAAATCGTCCGACGGCGCTTGTTCGACATCACCCGACGCGCGCGGCAAAGCGCACGCGAGCCGCGCCTCGTCGATGTCGAGCGCCTGCGCGATCCGCCGCAATCCGCTCGCGCTCAGCGCCGGCCGCGCGCTGAGCTCGGCAAACACCGCGCCGGCCTCGACCGCGGCGAGCTGATCCTTGTCGCCGAGCATCACGAGCCGCGTCTGCGGCGCGATCGCGTCGAGCAGACGGGTCGCCATCGCGACGTCGATCATCGACGCCTCGTCGATCACGACCACGTCATACGGCAACGGATTGTCGCGATGATGCCGGAAGCGCCCGCCCGGCCCCGATCCCAGCAAGCGATGCAGCGTGTACGACGTCTGCGGCAAACGCGCGGCGAGTTCGGGCGGCAGATCGCCCGCGCGCGCAAGCAACGCTTCCTGCATCCGTTGCGCCGCCTTGCCGGTCGGTGCCGCGAGCGCGATGCGCAGATCGGCGCGCGCATCGAGCAGGCACGCGAGCACGCCGACCACGGTCGTGGTCTTGCCGGTGCCCGGCCCGCCGCTCACGATCGTGAGCCGCCCCGACAGTGCCATCACGGCCGCGACGCGTTGCCAGTCGACGTCGTCGTCTCCCGGCGGCCCGAAGTAGCGCAGCAGGCGTTCGCGCAAAGCGGCGGGGGCGGTGTCGACGTCGGCCTTCGCGGTGCTCGCCTCACCCGTCGCATGCGCGACCAGTGCATGCGCCAGACGCCGCTCGTAGTCGTAGTAGCGCGCGAGGTAGAGACGCCCCTGCGCGTCGATCACGAGCGGCCTCAATGCCGCCGCGGCCACCGCGGCCGCCGCGCCCGCCGCGTTTGCCGCGCCGTCGCTTGCCATGCCGCTCGCGAAGAGCGCCGCGCGCACTTCGGCGCTCGACGCATCGAAGCGGCGCGCGAGCGTCGCGAGCGGCACGCACACGTGCCCTTCGGCGGTCGCGCGACTCGCCGCGAACGCGGCCCGCGCGGCCCACTTCACCACCTCGGTCGATGCGCCACCGCGCCGCGCGAGCATGCCGATGCGGCGCGCGAACCCTTCAGCGAGCGCGATGCTGAAATCGGCCGGCGCGGGCAGATTGACGCCGAGGTCTTCAAGCGCGAGCGACGTGGTCGCGCGCTGATCCAGCGTGCCGGGCGTGCTCATGCGCCACCTCCGATCATCGCCGCGTCGAGCAGCGCCACGAGTTCGAACGGCGCGCGCCGCCTATGCACGCCCGCGGCAGCGTCGGCATCGCGCCAGTCAGGCCGCACGCCTCGCACGAACAGATACAGATAGCCGCCGATATGCGTGTCGTACGCATAGTCGCGCACGCGCGTCTTCAGGTAGCGATGCAGCGCGACGGTATAAAGCAGCGCCTGCAGATGATACGCGTGACTCGCCATCGCCGCTTCGAGCGGCGCGGCCGCGTAGTCGGCGGCAGTGTCGCCGAGATGGTTCGATTTCCAGTCGACGATCCAGAAGCGGCCGTCGTGCTCGACGATCATGTCGATAAATCCTTTGACGAACCCGCGCAGCATGCCAGGCTCCAGCGCGACGTCGGGGTAGCCGGATTCGCTCAGCAGCTCGCGCAACGCCGGAAAATCGAGCGACGGCGCCGCGAACAGAAACTCGAACTCGTTCAGGCGCCGACGCGGATCGAGCCGCGCGAGGGTCATGCCCGGCACGAGTTCGGTTGAGACGACGTCGGCGATCAGCCGATGCATCATTGCGGGCAAACGCGCGGCGAGTTCTGGCGCGGCCGGAGCCGGACGCTCGCGCAGCGCGCCGCGGATCGCCTCGGGCCACGTGCGCGCGTCGGTGAAATCGGCGAGTTCGAACATCCGATGCAGGCAATCGCCGGCCGCCGCGCCGCGCGGAAACGCGAGGATGTCGTCGTCGGCATGCGCGTGGAGGTTCGCCACGCCCGGCGGCGCGAGCGGCGGCGCGGACTCGAGCGCATCGGCGATTTCATCGTGATCGGGGCGCACATCGTCCTGCGGCGTGTGCGCGTGCGCCTCCCCGCTCCTGCCGCCGGCCGCGATCAGGCCGCTGAAACTCGCGATGCGCCACTGATCGCGCAATAGCCGCCGATTCGTGCGCGCGTACAGATGCGCGCCCTGATCCCGCAGACTTTCCAGCGGCACGCGGCGCGTCACTTGGGGCAGCGCCCGCAACGTAACCGGTCCACCCGCGAGCGCCTGCCAGCTCGCCGCGAGCGCGGCTTCGTCGGGCGGCTCGGCGAGCCATGTGTCGAACCGGTGGCCGCTGCCGCCGACGAGCCAGTTCAGCACGCTGCGACGCGACTCCTTCGTCGAGCGTGACGACAGATACGTGCCCGCGACCAGGTAGCAGCGATACACCGCGCGCGTGAGCGCCACATAGACGAGCCGCGCGCGTTCCGCGGCCTGCTCGCGCACCGCGTAACGCGACGCGCGCTCGGCTTGCTCTTCATCGCAACCGTAGTGCAGCACCGCGTCGCCGCTGTCATCGTGATACTCGCGCGCGTCGGGCAAGCCCGACGATGGCGGCTCGCGCAAGCCGCCATCGTTCAGAAACGGACAGAACACGACTGCGTATTCGAGTCCCTTCGATTTATGGACGGTGACGATCTGCACGAGATTGCGATCCGACTCGAGCCGCAGTTGCGCTTCTTCACCGCCGCCCTGCTCGCGCTGCGCGGCGAGCCAGCGCAAGGTCGGCGCGATGCCGGGCTGGGTGGCCGCGCGCGCCTGCACGAGTTCGGCGAGATGATCGACGTTGGTCAGCCGACGCTCGCCGTCGACACCCGCGACGAGCCGCTGCGCGAGGCGCAGCTCGCGCATCAGCGTGCGCCACATCACCGCGAAGCCGCGTTCGTGCCACAGCATCCGGTAGCGCGAAAAACGCTCGACCCAGCCCATCGCGTCGGCGGGATCGAGCGCTGGCGTCGATTCATCGACGGCCACAGGCGCATCGGCGACCTGCGTGAGACGCCACAGCGCGGCGGCGTCGAGCCCAAGCCAGTCGGTCGCGAGCGCGGCGCGCAGGCGGCGCAGATCGCCGGGCGTGTCGATGGCGGCCAGCACGCGCTCGATCTGCTCGGCGTCGAGCGTCGCGAACACCGACGCCTGCGCAAGCTCCACGCTGCCTACGCCCCACGCCGCGAGCACGCGTTTGACGAGGCTACCCTGCTTGTGCGTCTGCACGAGCACGGCGATATCGCCCGGTGCGAGCGGCTTGTCGCCGATCGTCACCACGCCTTCACGCGCGCCACGCAACAACCGCACGATCTCGGCCGCGCACGCTTCGCTCGCCGCGCGCTGCGCGTCGCGTTTGCTCAGCGTGGCCTCGCCTTGCGGCAACGTCCAGATGCGGAAATCGCCGCCGCTCGCGTCGGGATCGGCAAACGGCGCGCGGCGCCGCTCGCCGGCACGCACCGGCTGATAGTCGAGCCCGTCGAGCACGAACGCCTGGCGGTTCGCCTCGAAGATCCGGTTGCATGCGTCGACGATCGGCGCGGTCGAGCGCTGGTTGACCGCGAGCGTATAGCGCGCGGAGGCCGACTCGCGCGCCGCGAGATACGTGTGCAGATCCGCCGCGCGGAAACTGTAGATCGCCTGCTTCGGATCGCCGACGAGAAACAGCGGGCCGGCCGGCGCGAAGATGCGGCTGAAGATCGCGAATTGCAGCGGATCGGTGTCCTGGAACTCGTCGATCAGCGCGGCCGGATAGCGGCTGCGCAACGCATCGGCGAGCCAGGCATGCGCGGCCAGCGCGCGATACAGATTCGCGAGCAGATCGTCGAACGACACGACGCGGCGCGTGCGCTTGCGCGCCACCAACTCGGCCGGTGCGTAGTCGAGCCATGTCTGCACGAGCGCGAGCCAGCGCGCGCGCTGCGCGGCCTCGGCGGCGACCATGGCCGCAGCCAGCGCTTCGGCATGTTCGAAGAACGGATGCACGGGCGGGTCGAACTTGACCCTGGTCGCCTTCTTCAATGCGGAGGCCGTCAGCTTCAGCGCGGCGCGCGGCGGCGGCGCATGGCAGTCGCCGTGCGCGAAGTAGTCGGTCCACGCGGCGATCGCCGCGCTCACGTGATCGGGCTTGTGCGAGGTCTTGCTCAGCCGCTCCTGTGCCTCGGCCAGTAGCGCGACGATCGCGTCGCGTTCGGCCCGCCAGATCGCGCACACGACATCGAAGCCGGCCTGCGGATCGGCGCTTGCGCCGTCCGCGTCGACGCCGCCCCAGCGCAATTGCGCGAGCGGTTTTTTCAGGCGTCGCGCCAATTGCTCGTCGAGCGATGCGGGACCGGCCCGCCTCGCCACCAGCCACGCGGCGAACGCCGGATGCGCATGCGCGACCGGCTCGACCTGCTCGCGCCAGAAATCGGCGGCGAGTTCGAAACGCAGTGCCGCGTCGTCGGCTTCCATCTCGAACGCAAACGGCATCGCGGCGGCGAACGGCGCTTCCTGCAACGCGCGCTGACAGAATGCGTGGATTGTGTGAATCGCGGCCTGATCGAACGTGCGCAGCGCGCGGCGCACGACTTTCAACGCGGCTTCGCGCTCGATGCCGTTCTCGGGCGCGAGCGTCGTTTCGAATAGCCGGCGGATGAACGGATCGTTGCCGTCGTCGTCCATCTCGATCGCGCGATGCAGTTCCGCGAGACGGCCGCGAATGCGCTCATGCAGCTCCGCGGTCGCGGCCTTCGTGAACGTAACGACGAGAATCTGATCCGCGTTCAGGTTCTTTTCGAGCAGCAGCCGCACGTACAGCGCGCAGATGTTCCACGTCTTGCCGGTGCCCGCCGACGCTTCGATCTGGTTCACACCGCCGAGCGGGCATGCGAACACGTCGAGTTCGTCGGCGACCAGACTTTGATGGCGCAGCGCGTCGCTCATGAGGCGCTCCGCAAATGCTGGATCAGTGGCTTGAAGACGATCGCGGCGAGGCTGCCGAACGGTTCGTCGAGCGTAAGCGGTGTGCCGCGCAGCGCGATGCGCAACGCGGGGTCGTCCGATTCGCCGCGCACGCGGTCGTTGATCCACACGCCCTGCGCCGCCGATTCGCTTTCGCTGACCCTCGCCCATGCGCTTTTCGGGAAGAAACGCAGCGGCAGCCGTCGGCCGGCACTGAAGAGCGCAGCCAACGGCGCGAGTTCGTCGAGCGGAGCCGCGACGGGCGCGAGCTCGAAGCTCTCGCCGCTGCCATGCCATACGGTGCGGCGCGGACCGTCCGGCTGCGCCGCGCAATAGACCAGATGGGCGAGCCACGCGGACAGATAGTCGCGCGCGCTGGCTTTGGCATAACGAAAAATCACTTGTCCCGTTCCGGTCAGCAGGTTCAACGTGCCGCGCAATTGCAGCGGCGTTTCGGCGGACTCGCGCAGCAGCGCGTCGTAGTCGCCGAACAGGGTGACGGTGCTATCGATGCCGTCGCCGCCCCGCGGCCAGCGCGGCGCGACGTCGAGCACGAACGGCAAACGCTCGACGCCGGCGGCCACTTCGCGTCGCACGCTTTGCGCCAACTGCCGTAGCGCGGACAGTTCGCGCGCGCGCCACACCGCGCCAGTCGCGCCGCCGGGCAACTCGGGGCTCGCCTCGGCGACGCGTTGCACGCGGCTGAACATCGCGTCGTCCGCGGTGTCGGCGTCGAGCATCACCGGCAGCAGGCGTTCGGCGAGCGCGTCGCGGCCCGCGTAGTCGAGATCGAACGGCTCGGTATCGAGCAACTCGCCCTGCGCATCCGACAACGCGATACCGAGCCGGTCGCGCAGCAGCGCGCGCGCCGGATGACGCCAGAAGCGCACGAAGTCGTCGAGGTCGATCTCGTGCGCGTCTTCCGGCGCCAGCGGCTGGTCGAAGAACGGCGCGGCGGCGGCATGGTGGGGTTCGGCGAGCAGCGTGGCCAGCTCGGCGCGATCGGCGTCGTAGGTGAACAGGTCGGGCTGCGCCGAGAAGTAGTCCGACGCGAACGCCTGCAACGGATGCTCGACGATGAACTCGCGCCGCGCGCTGTCGACCTCGGCCGGACTCGCGTCCTTGCCCGCCGACACCTGCGCGAGATGATCGAGCAGTTCGTCGACGAGAGCGGCCGGCGGCAGCGGCGCGTTATCGCGAATGCTGCGTCCGGTGTAGGCGATGAAGAGCCGCTCGCGCGCGGCGAGCAGCAGATCGAGGAACAGATTGCGCTCGTCGTCGCGGCGCTGACGATCGCCGGCCTTGCCGAACACGGCCATCAGATCGAACTCGTCGGCACGCGCGAGCGACGGCAGCACGCCGTCGTCCATGCCGAGCAGGCAGACGACGCGGAACGGCAAACCACGCAAGCTAGTCAGCGAAGAAAACGTCACGCTGCCCCAGGGCACACCGCCGCGCGCGGGGTCGTCGAGCGCTTCGGTAAGCGCGGTGCGCACCACCGACGCCGGCAGCAATACATGCTGCGCGCCGGCCTGCATCGCGGCGCTCATTGCGTCGAGCGCGTCGCGCACGGCCGCGAGCGAATCGGCGAACTCGACGCCGCCGTCGAAGCACTGTCCGAGCGTTTCGAGCAGCAGCTGCGACCAGTCGGCCGGCGTGCGCTCGATCGCGCAGCTCGCCGCGAAGCTCTCGATGTCGTCGACGAAACGCGACAGACGGCCGAGCAATTCGGCGCCCGAACCGTCCGCGCCCTCGACCGGCAGCCACGCATCGACCGGCTCGCCACCGGCCGGCATCGCATAGCCGAGGTAGAGGCGCGTCAGCGCATCGGCGAACGTATGACGCGCGACCGGCACGTGCTCGCCAACCGGTTCGAGCGGCGCCAGCCCACGCCGCGCGCCGGCCGCCGCGAGCCATTCCTGCGCGGCTTCGAGCGAATTCGCATCGATGCCGTAACGCACCGCGACCGCATCGACGCGCAGCCATTCGACCAGATCCGGCGCGCCGACGCTGCGCTCCGGCAGCGCGAGCCAGTCGAGCAGCAGACGCGCGACCGGATTGGCCTGCGACGGCGGCAAGCCGGTGATCCGATACGGAATGCGGCGCGTGTCGCCGGCGGGAGTCGTGCCGAACACCGCGTCGATCAGCGGACCGGCCGCCGCGAGATCGGACACGGCGACCAGCACGTCGGACGGCTGCAGATCGTCGAACTCGTCGAACCAGCCGAGCAGGCGGTCGTGCAGCACTTCGAGCTGCCGCGACAGGCTATGGCAGACATGCACCTCGATACCGCGCTCGATGGGCAACGCGTCGGCATCGGCTTCATCGCGCAGATCGAGGATGCCGTTCTGCACGGCGGCGAGCCAGCTCGGCTCGGGGTTTTCGGTGAAATCGCCAGTCTCGGCGGATGCGGCGCTTTCTGTCAGCTCGTGCAGCATATGCAACTGCGCCTGAGTCTGCCGTCCCCATTCGGCGAGCAGCGGATGACCGACTTCCTGATAGTCGAGCTGCCCCGCCGCGTCGAGTGCCTGCACACGCCCTTCGCTCACGACGTCGAACCAGAACTCGCGGCATGGGTTCATCACATACAGGCGCACGTCGATCCAGCGCGACAGCGCGCGCAGCAACGCAATATGCAGCGGCGGCATGGTCGGCAGCGCGAACACGCTGACCGCCTCGGGCCATTGCGCGTTCGAGATTGCCTCGAGATCGAGCGCGTCGATTTCATCGAGGAACCGGTACGCGGGCGGCAGCGCGGCCGCGGACGTTTGCGCGTGAGCGCCGGCTTGCGCGAGCTCCGCGAGCACCGCACGCCACAGCGCCGCCTGCCAGCGCTCGTCCTCGCGCGCCGCTTCATTCGCGCCGGTGAGACGCGGACCGGTGTCGTCCGCCGCGCCACTCGCGAAGATCGAGCCGCCCTTCTGCCATTGCAGCAGCCATTCGGGGCGATAGGTCAGATAGTGATCGAGCACCGTCGCGACCCGCCGCGCTAGTTCGTAGCGCATCGACGCGTCGGCGGCATCGAGATAGGTGCGCAGACGCGGCGACGCGTGCCACGGTAACGCCCGGTCCGCCTGATCCCCGTTCTCCAGCAGCCGATAGCAGCGCCACACGAGCCGGTCAGGCGCGAACGGCGAATGCTTCGGCACCTCGATCACGCCGCCGATCTGCGCCCACAGCCATTGCGCGAGATAACAAAAGTTAACATTCGCGCAGATACCTTGGCGCGCGGCGATATCGAGCTCGAGCCGCCGGCGCACGGCCGCGCTCGGCACGATCACGGGCCGCGCGGTCCACGGGTCGGACGGTGCTTGCGCGAGGTCGCCGCGCAGCGCGCCGACCAGCGTTTCGTAGCGGTTCGAGTAGAAGAGCTGAAGCATGGATTCCAGATGACATTTGGCACGCGGATGGTCCGCGAGCGATGCGCGCAAGCCACCGCGAACATTGAAGCGACAGCATAACAAACCCGTCCCCAGGGCATAACCTGGCCGATTGGATGAGGTCAGAACGCGCGCAAAATCAGTTAGACTCGACGGCAGTTTCGCGCTGTCTTTTCAACTGCGGTTTTCTCGGTGAATGGATTCAGGTAGTCGATGCGCTATTCGGTCGAAATAAGAAAATTCCTTTATAGCCAGTATTTTTATGGCGGCCTGCGCATCGCGGTCGGCGTGTCGTTACCGGCCATCCTGTGCCTGCTCGTGTTCCACGATCGCGAGCTTGGCTTCACGATTGCGACCGGCGCGCTCGGCGCCTGCGTCGTCGACATGCCGGGCCCGCTCAAGTACAAGCACAACGAGATGCTGGCCTGCTCGGTGATCGGCTTTCTGTCCGCGCTCGCCACCGGCCTCGCCACCGTCAATCCGATCGCGCTCTGGTGCACGGTCGTGCCGCTCACGTTCGTGCTGTCGCTGATCGTCGTGTACGGCAACCGCTGGCCGCAGATCAGCTTCGCGACGCTGTTCATGATGATCATGACGCTGGAGGAGCACTTCACGCCGCTGCAGGCGCTCGTCAACGCGTCGTGGATTCTGCTCGGCGGTCTCTGGTACACGTACTGGTCGACCTTCGTGAGCCGCTGGATGATGCATCGGATCGAGCAACAGGCGCTCGCCGAAAGCGTGTTCGCGTGCGCGGACTATCTGCTCGCGCGCGCCGCGTTCTACGATCTCGACAACGATCTCGACGAGTGTTATCGCAACCTCGTCGACAAGCAGATCTCCACGGTCGAGCGTCAGGACGCCGCGCGCGACATCGTGCTGCGCAATCTCCCCAGGTTCAAGCGCGGCAAGCTCGAACCACGCCGCGCGATGCTGTACAACCTGTTCATCAATACCGTCGATCTGCACGAGTCGTTCGTCGGCGCGCAAACCGATTACACGCTCGTGCGCAGCACGTTCGGCGGCTCGGATCTGCTGGTGTTCTATCGCGATCTGATCCGCAAGGCGGCGGAAGATCTCGAGGAGATCGGCCTCGCGGTGCTGCAGAACCAGGCGCCGCGCAAGCGCGTGAACGTGAAAGCCGAATTGCGCGCGATCGAGTATGAAATCGAGCTGATGCGCAAGCAGGAACTGCCGACGCAGAACCCCGAGGCGTATTCGGCGGTGTCGTCGAATTTCCGCCGCATCTGGAGCGCCACGCGGCTGATCGACAAGATGCGCCGAAGCCTCGCCGCCGAACCGAGCCCGACCGAAACCGAACTGCGCATCGACCAGGCGCTGAGCCGCTTCGTGTCGAGCCGGCGCGTGCCGTTCGGACAAATCTTCTCGAATCTGACGATGTCCTCGCCGAGCTTTCGCCACGCGTTGCGCGTGACGATCGCGGTCGCCGTGGGCTTCTGGCTCGGCCGTCTGTTGCCGCTCACGAACGCGTACTGGATCGTGATGACCACCGTGATCATCCTGAAACCCGGCTACTCGCTGACCAAGCAGCGCAACGGGCAGCGGATCATCGGCACGCTGATCGGCTGCGCGGCGAGTATCGCGCTGATCATCTTCGTGAAGGAGCCGCACATCCTGATGGTCGTGATGTTCGCGTCGATGGTGATGAGCTACAGCCTGCTGCTGTTCAACTACGCGGCGAGCGTCGTGTTTACGTCGTCGTATGTGCTGCTGCTGTTCCATCTGCTCGCGCCGGGCAGCATGCGCATCATCGGCGAGCGCGCGATCGACACCGTGGTCGGTTGCGCGATTGCGATCGCGGCGAGTCATCTGTTCCCGTACTGGGAGTACCGCTTGATGGGCAAGCTCGTCAACAACATGATCAGCGCGACGCGGCAGTATCTCGAAGCGAGCTGGTGGTGGAGCGGCAAGCCCGCCGCGGCGGTGGTCGCGACCGTGACCGAGGCGGGCGCGCGTGCGCCGGCGGCGGCGATGGCAGACCCGGCGCTCGGCTTTGGCGGGCCGGCGTTTGCTGTCGCTGGAGTCGAAGCTGAAGTGGATGGCGGCGTCGGTGCGCGCGGCGCTGGGCGCGCCAGCCTGGCACAGCAGCTCGCCGACGCTAGCGACAAGGCGAACCCAGGCAACGCCACCCATGACACCGCCACGATCCGCAATGCGACCGCGCGCCCGGCAAGCGGTGCATCGGCCGCTGCCGCCGTGGCGGCCACCGCGCTCGACCGCGACTACCGCTATCGCCTCGCGCGCAAGAACGTCCACGTGGCGTTCGCGAATCTCGGCCAGGCGTTCCAGCGGATGATGCTCGAACCGAAGTCCGCGCAAAAGTTCGTGCCGGAGTTGAACGGTCTGCTGGTGCGCAGCCACGTGCTCGCGTCGCAGATCACGGTCGCCGCGCCGCTGTTGCGCACCTCCGCGCAACAGCAGCAACAGGTCGAGGACATCTCGCTACAGCCGCTGCAACGCGCGTTGAGCCTCGTGCGCGACAACCTGCGCGCCGCCGAAGCCGGCACCGCGTTGCCGGCCGAGCAAGGCGAGCAGATCAAGCTGATGAGTCGCGAGCTCGATGCGATGGTCGTCAAAACGGAGAAATCGCCGGACTATACGGCCGATGCCGTGCACGACACGAAGCTGCTCGCGCATCAATGCAAGCAGATGCTCGCGGCGTCCGCGCAGATTCGCAAAGACGCGAGCATGATCCGGCTGCCGGAGCAATGAAGCGGCAAGTGCGCTGCGGTTATTGCGCGACGCCGCTCGCCGGTTTGATCGCGTTGGCCGCCGCGGCCGCCTCCGAAGCCAACGACGGCACCTGCGCGCTCTGGCTGTCGAACTCGTGCTTTTCGCGGATCGCGTTGTAGATCAACGTGGCAATCACGAGCAGTATCGCCACCACGATAAAGACGGCGATGCCAAAGGTCGGGTTCTTCCTGCGCGGCGGTTTGTTCATGAAGCGGGCTCGGTTCGCGAAGCAGTCGCGGATGGGTCGGGAAGGCGGCATTCTACGCCCACGGGGCTTGCACGCGGCTTGCAGCCGAGCGGAGCGAGTGACACGGTTGACGGTGGCGTGCCCGCTTTAGAGGCAGCAAGCAGCGCACCGCGGTGTCCATCAATCGTCCGCGACTATCAGGTCACCGCCGAAGAGCGCACCGGCAACGCCGTCGAATACTTGATCTGCTCCATCGCAAAGCTCGAACTGACGTCGTACAGCGGCACGGCCGTGATCAGCTGCTTGTAGATCCGGTCGTAGTCGTCGATATCGGAGACCACCACGCGCAGCAGATAATCGGTTTCGCCGCTCATCCGGTAGACCTCGACCACTTCCGGAATGTCGCGCACCGCTTGCGTGAACGCGGCGGCCCACGCCTCCGTGTGCTGATTGGTACGCACCGCCACGAACACCGTGGTACCGACGCCGAGCTTGCGGGCGTCGCACAGCGCCACCTGCGCGCGAATCACGCCCGCCTCCTTCAGGCGCTGCAGCCGCTTCCAGCAAGGCGTCTGTGACAGGTTCACGCGCTGCGCGAGTTCGGCGATCGGCATCGTCGCGTCTACCTGCAGCAGTTCGAGCAGCTTCCGATCGATGATATCCATAGCCATACCACCACCCCTTTATAGGAAATTATTCTACTTTTCTGACAGTCGGGGGAATTATATGGAAACTCTTTCTCCGGCCATACCGGTATAAATATCGATACCGAAAATTGCCGACCAGCAGCGCACACGCTGCATCAAAACCATGAGCGACGACCTTCGCGCCACCGCTTTCGAGCATCTTCCCGACTACCTGAAGTCGCGGCCGGCCCCGGCCCGACCAGAAGCCGCCGCGTTGCCGCCGCACACGCTGGGCGAGATCGGGCGCACGCCGCTCGAGCGGCTGTGCGACACGCTGGACGCAATGTTCGAAAGCTGCGCGAAATTCCCGGAACCGTCGCATTCGACGTTCTTCGCACGCATCATGCGGCTCGCGCTCGCCGAGGCAGCCGCCGACCCGTCGCTGCTCGCACCGATGCAACGCGAAGGTGCCGCCGGCAGCTATCGGCGCCACCTGCTCGTCGCCGATCCGCAAGGCCGCTACGCGATTGCCGCGCTGGTCTGGCAGCCCGGCCAGGCGAGCCCCGTGCACGCGCATCACACGTGGTGCGGCTACGCGGTGGTCGAAGGCAAGCTGAGCGAAACGATCTTCGAATGGGACAATGTGCGGCAATGCGCGAGCACGCTGCGCGCCCTGGCGCGCAAACACGGCGCGGTGTCGTTCGTGCGCAGCGGCCGTGCTGCGATTCATCGGCTCGGCAACTGCAGCGATGCGCCGGCCGTGTCGCTACATATCTATGGCGTCGAAGGCGCGCGGATCGGCACTCACGTGAACGACATCGTGCGCGTGACCGACGCGGCGGAGCTGGTTTGACGCTTGCACGTCACGACGTGACGTGATCGCGCGATTACGCCGTTACCCGATTACGCAGTCACGCGAACAACCAGGCACGTGGCCGTCGTCGCACGGCCCTCAACAAACGCCCGCGTCAACTCTTCCCACTCACGTCACCCGCCGTAGGAATCTGCGGCGGAATCGACGCGGTCTGTCCGGTCGAGGGTGGCGCCGGACGCGGTTCGTGCGATACGTCGCGCGCAGGCGCAAGCGGCACATGTGTCGATGCGCGCGCCGACGGCCCAGCAACGCCCACTTCATACTCAGCCTCGCGCCGATACTCGTGCGCCGCGTCGCGGGCTCTTTCGTGCGTGGGTTCATGCGCCCTTTGATGGGCTTTGGCGTGGCCGCCGTCCCGCGCCTGCTGATGCGCATCGCCATGCGCGTGCCTGCTGTCATCGGCAACGGCCTCCACAGGCGCGACGAAGCCGGTCATCTCATCGTCGCGCAACGGCTCGCCCTCGCTATCCTTCGACGACGTGTACACCCGCATCTGCGCGACCGGAATCTCGATGCCCGCCTCGTCCATCTTGCGCTTGAGCCGCAGGTTGAACGCGCGCGCGACGCTCCATTGCTGCAGCGGCCGCGTCTTGATCTGTCCTTTGACGACCATCCAGTTCGGATCGAAGCGGTCGAGCCCCCACACTTCGATCGGCCCCAGCATCTCGCGCCGGTAGCGGAAATCGGCCATCAGCTCCGCGCCGACTTCGCGGATCAGCTGCGTGATCTCGTCGACATCGGTCGAGAACGACATGCGCACCTCGAACACCGCATACGCGAAATCGCGCGACAGGTTCTTCACGATCTTGATCTGCGAGAACGGAATCGCGTGGATCGCGCCCTGCCCGTCGCGCAGCCGCACGGTGCGAATCGACAGATGCTCGACCGTGCCCGCATGCCCGCCATCGACGTCGATCCAGTCTCCGACCGAGATCGTGTCCTCGATGATGATGAAGAGCCCGGTGATCAGGTCGGTCACCAGCGACTGCGCGCCGAAGCCGATCGCCAGACCGATCACGCCCGCGCCCGCCAGCAGCGGCGTCACGTTGATGCCGAGGTTCGCCGCGGTGACGATGCTCGCGATAGTCATGATCGTCACCAGCAACACGTTGCGCACGAGCGGCAGCATCGTACGCGCGCGCATGCTCGGGCTGCGCCCCTTATTGCGCGGACCGCCCGGATTGAGCGCCTCGGTGATCGCGGTGTCGACCAGAATCCACAGCAGCCATGCGATAAACAGGGTCGCGACGATGGCCGTCATCGCATGCGCGATGCCGCGCGCGGCGACGTTCTCCTCGATCACCGCGACCAGCGACACGCCCCACAGACGCGCCGCGAATTCGAAGAAAAACAGCCAGATGAACAGCGTCAGCAGCGTGCCGCAAAAGCGCAGCAGCCGCGTCAGGTACGGCGAGCGGCGCCGCGCGCGGGCGCTGCGCGGCCGCGTCATGCGTAGCACGATCGCCGACAGGAAGAACGCCAGCACCAGCAACAACGCGGTGACGATCGAGATCTGCAGCACGTTTTCGCTGGAGCCGGAGCCGCCGAACGTCGCGACCACCGACGCGGTCGCGAGCACCAGCACCGGCACGTGCCACAGCGCGGCGAGCACGTCGAACGCATCGGTCGCGGCCTTGTGGTCGTTGCGCTGCTCGTATGGCCGGTTGCGGATCAGGTGCGCGACCGGGCGGCGGAACGCGAGCGCGAAATAACCGGTCAGCACGGCGGCCGTCATGTTGGCCGCGGTCGAAAGCAGCGCGGCGAGGTTCGTGCCAAGCTGATGCTCGACGTCGTAATTGACGGCCGCGTCGCCGAGCGCGCCGCACACGCCGATCACGAACAGCACGCGGCGCGCGTGATCGATCAGCAGGCGCACCGCGATGCGCCGGTGGCCGGAGCCGAACAGCGAAAACATGATCAGACAGATCGCGGAAAACACCGCGCCCGCGACGATCGCATACGCGACCACCATGCCGAGAGTGCGGCCGAGCGCATCGGGCATCGCGCGCATGAACAGCAGCGCCGCGATGAACGCGATGATCCACGGACCGACGCGGCGCAGCGCGAAGATCACCAGCTCGAGCGTGGTGGGATTGGGCCGCAGCACCAGCTCGATGCCGAAGCGCCGGTACAGCCGCTGCTGCAGGTAGATCAGCGCGCCGGCACAGGCGCCCCAGCCGGCTAGCATCGCCAGCATCGCCAACAGAATCGTGCCGAAGCCCTCGCGTCCCTGGCCCGAGACGATCGTGTACAGCTCGTTGCCGGCCGCGGTCACGCGTCCGCTCCAGTAGCGCACCGGCGTGCGCCCCTGATGCACGTCGGATTCGAACGACGCGATGCCCGACGCGATTGCGCCGAGCAGGCCCGGGCTAGGCTGCGCGGGCGCGGCCGGGCCAACGGTTTGCGCGGCGTTTCGCGACACGTCGCGCAGCCTTTTCAGCTGGGTGACTAGCGCGCTGCGCTGGCGGTCGTTGTCGAGCGTGGCGATCACGCTGTCGAGCGAGTGCGCGAGTTCCGCCTGGCTTGCGGGCGACGGCGCCGACGCCGCCTCGGCCGCCGAGGCACCCGATGCCGCGGACGCGGGCGTCGTGTTCACCGTCGCACTGTTGATCAGGCTCTGCAACGCCGGGATCACCGGCGTGCCGCCGCCGACCGCGGGACCCGCTGCTTGCGCGATGCGCGGCAGCGCGCCGAGGCAAAGAATCAGCGCGGCGCACAGCAGCGCGGTGAACCAGCCACCGGCGCATGCGCTCGCGCGTGGGCGGGCGTCCCCGCTGGAAGTGTCGCGAGCGGTGGGTTCGGAGGACAGACGGGGGGCGGTGAGAATCGCCGGCTGCTGCGCGCCGCCAGACGGCGCAGCCTCGGACTCACACCATGACGGGCATGACTGCATGGCAATCCGTAAGAAAACGGCAGACGCCAGTGTAGCCGCAGTTTTGCCCAGCGCCGCCGAACATGCGTAACCGAATGTTAGTACGCTTGCGCGTCCGGCGAATTCGTACGCCAGCCGTCAGTACGCGACCGTCGCGATCTGGCGGATGAAGCGGCCCTGCTCCAGTTCGTCGACGAATGCGATCGCGTAGTCTTCGGCCGAAATGCGGCTATTGCCGTCCGCGTCCGCGATCAGCGTGTTCGCGCCCGTGCGGAACTTGCCGGTGCGCTCGCCCGGCGCGATCAGCGCGGCCGGCGCAAAGAACGTCCAGTCGAGATCGGTCACGCCGCGGTAATAGTCGAACGCGTCGCGGTGCGCGAGCGCGATGCCCTTGTACGCGTCCGGAAATCCGTCGGTTTCGACCAGTTGCTTGCCCGGCGCGACTTCGAGCGAGCCTGCGCCGCCCACCACGACGACGCGCTTCAGCCCGGCCGCGCGCACACCTTCGACCAGCGCGCGCGTGGCTTGCGTCAGCGGGGCGAGATCGCCTTGCGGCGGCGAATACGCGCTTGCGACGACGTCGTGACCGCGCACCGCCGCGCCGACACTCGCGGCGTCGAGCAGATCGGCCCGCGACGCATGCAGGTTCGCGACACCGGCCGGCACGCGCGCCGGATCGCGCACGAGTGCCGTCACCTGATGTCCGCGCCGCGCCGCTTCCGCGGCAATCCGCGAACCGATCATGCCGGTCGCGCCAAACAAGGCGATCTTCAGTTGCTTGCTCATATCAGCGTACTCCTCAGGTTGTCCTATATGTAACCCGAACAGTTACATATAACGAGAAAAAAAGCGGGGCGTTCACCCCGTTGGTTTGTCAGGCACGCGTGCCGGGATCATGCGACACGCGCACCGCGACACTGCGCTTCTATCGTTCACTACCGTCGCGTCTGGCGCGCGAACGCACGCTCTCAAGCACGACGCTTGCGCTTGCGCTCGCGCTGCTTCTCGGAGCGCACGACGTCGGCGGTCGCATCGGCGAGCGTGCGCGCGGCCAGCGTCGCCTCCATCGCCTGCTGCGCTTCGTCGATGATGTCGCGCAGCACGCTCTGGATATTGCGCCCCACCATGCAGGCGGGATTCGGCTCCTCGCGATGCAACGCGAGCAATTGCGCGTCTTCCACCGCGCGATAGACGTCGAGCAGCGTGATCTGTTCCGGCGGCCGCGCGAGCAGCGCGCCGCCACCGGCGCCCATCTGCGACGTGGTGAGGCCGGCGTCGGACAGCATGGCCAGAAGCCGGCGAATGAGCGCGGGATTCGTGTTCACGCTGCCCGCAATCATCTCCGACGACAGCGGCACGCCGCCCTGCAGCGACAACAGCGCGAGCACATGCACGGCAAAGGCAAACCGGCTACTCGTGTTCACAGCAGATCCGTCCCGCAACGACAATGTGTAACCATCGTAATTACATTTATTCCTGAAGTCAAACCGTGAAAACCGGATCTAACGGCGCGTGGCTCATTTGTCCATCTGCTTCTGCGCGTCGGCGGAATCGGACGACGAAGCCGACGAGCCCGCATTCTGCGCCGACCACGCCTGCAGCTTGCGCCCCGCCGTTTCGAGGCCCTGGCCCGTGATCGACGCGGCCTTGCCGAGCTGCGCGTCGGCCGCGCTCGCCGCGTTCTGCAGGTTGGCCTGCGCGCTCGACGCGAGCGCGGCCGGATCGATCCTGATCGACGGCGCGGAGGCCGATTCGAGGTTCTGCTGTGCGGCGTCCTTGGTCGCGTCGACCTGCTGGCCGACGTAGCTCGCGGCCTGATCGAGCTTCTGACCGGCAACCTGCGCGGCGTCATTGAGCTTGCCCGCGACCTGGCCGGCCGACGCGTCGTTCTTCTGACACGCGGCCAGCGCGCCGAACACGAGGACCACGACCGCCGCGCGGCGCAATAACGATGAGGAAAGGGATGAAATCATGGATCAGGAAGGAGCCGCGCCAGGCGGCTCGCGCATGCGAAGAGGTGCCCATGATACCGCCGTTGCGCCGCTCGGCCGCTTCAACTCGCCCCGGCGAGGCGGTCGCGGTTCTACAACGTCACCAGGCCAAAGCCATGCACGAGCGCCGCATGAACGATCACGCCGTGCGGATCGGCAGCCGCAAGAGCCGCGCTGTCCTGCGTGAGATGCTCGATATTGCCTGCGGCGGCCTTTTCCGCAAGCAAACGCGGCGGCATGATTCGTCACACTCTAGCCGTCGCGTTTCCGAAACGCGGCCTCTCCGGCATCTGACACCTCGACCCACTTCGGATCGGGAGCGGCGCCGGGGACGTAAGTGTCGTTCCAGTTCCACCACTTGTACGGTCGGCTCTGCGGGTAGCCCTCCGGCGAATCCTCCCAATTCTCCTGCCGCCCGAGCGCCGTCATGTCGAGGTAGCTCCAGAGGGTGCCCATCGCCTCGTCACCACGCCCGTTAATCAGGTACGTGCGGAACACACGCTCACCTTCACGGATGAACGCGTTGTGGCCGTGCCATTCGGCCACGTCGAAGTCGGCGTCGAAACTGCCGGTGATGGTGTACCAGGGGATCATCTCCCAGCCCATCCGGGTTTTCAGCCGCGCGATATCGGCTTGCGGCGCGCGCGAGGCGTACACGAGGGTGGTGTCGCGAGCATGCAAATGGGCGAGGTGGGAAACCTGGTCGGCGCCCAGGGAACAGCCAATGCACGCGTGCTCTGGCCACCCGTGCACGCCAGGCTCGAAAAAGGCGCGATAGATGATCAGCTGGCGGCGGCCCTCGAACAGGTCGAGCAGGCTTACTCTGCCCTCGGGCCCGTCGAACGCATACGCTTTTTCCACCGCAAGCCATGGCATCCGCCGTCGCTCGGCGGCCAGCGCGTCGCGGGCACGCGTCAAGGCTTTTTCCTTGACGAGAAGCTGCTCGCGCGCAGCCTCCCACTCTGGCCGCGACACAATCGGTGGTGTTTTCATGGCAGGCTGTCCGTCTTTGCCGTCCTTCTCAGGTGACTGATTCGTCGTCATTGCAACCTCCGGGTTAGAGCGATGTCCTGTGTGTTCGGGTGGAAACGCGATTCGCTCACCGGCCATCGCTCGCTGCTGGTGATGGGATAGTTTAGGTCGCCAGACAGCGAATGGTGGGAGTGACAAATGTGACGCGATTCCTTGTCTGGCGGCTTGATTCAGAAGAAGCAGCGCCAGCGACGGCCGGCCACCGACGAGCGTGGACATGCAACGGCGCTCGCCGCAACCCCGCTCAACGGCGCCCGGCAATTCGGAATCCTCTGATAGTTGCAGGCGGGACGCCTCCCTATAGTCGCGGCCCTTTGGGGAGTGCTGTTTCCATGAAACTGATCGACTGGACCGTCACGCTCGTCATCCTGCTGATGGCGATCGTGTTTTTCTGCGCGCGCCGGCCGCCAACCTGGCCGCACAACCACCGCGCCCGGCACATCGCAGGCACCCGTCTGCTGATGCAGGCCGCGTGCGCACTGTGGCGGCGCTGCTGATCGTCACGAACGGCCTGCTAGCCGTCGAGTGTCTTGCCGGCGTTCGCCCGACGCCGATCGAATCGTTCGCCGGCATCGCCGTGCTGCTCGCATGCAGCCGCTACTGGTCGGTGCGCGACAGCAGACTGCTCAGGCCGCGGCAAATTTTCGCCGGTTGCTGAGCGAGCAGAGGCAACCCGCGCCGCACGATCGAGCGATCGCCTACCGTGTACTGATTCCTCTCATCGCGTCGATCGAGCGCGCGGGCAACCCGCTGCCTGAGCCCAGGCCGGACCCCGCAGCGCGTTGCCCGCCGTCGCGCGCAGCGCACGCCGCCTGAGCCGGACCCGCCGCCGCGAGCGCAGGCGCGCCAGCCGCCGCCCCCGCCGGTTCGGCGCCTGCGGCACCCGGCTCTGGCAGCGACAGATAGAACGTCGTGCCCACCCCCTCCTTCGATTCCGCCCATACGCGCCCGCCGTGCCGCTCGACCATCCGTCGCACGAGGGCGAGGCCAATGCCCTCGCCGGCCGCCGCATTGCCATGCAGACGCTGAAACGCGGTGAACAGGCGCGGCAGCGCGATCGCCGGAATGCCGACGCCGTTGTCGCGCACGTAGAAGATCCGCAGCGAATGCACGCCCGGCGGCGCGGGCGTCGTGCCGATTTCGATGCGGCCCTCGCGCGCGGGGTCCAGATAGTTGACCGCATTGCCGACCAGATTCGCGAAGATCTGTTCGAGCGCGGTCTGATCGCCCCATACCGTTGGCAGGTTGCCGACGGTCACGCGCGCGCGCCGCGCGCGAATCGAGCCCTGCATCGCGTCGACGACGCGTTGCACGATGTCGCGCACGTCGACCTTCTGGCGCCGGTACTCGACACGCCCCACGCGCGACAGCCGCAACAACGCGTCGATGATGTGCGACGCGCGCAGCACGGCGCTCTGCAGATAATGCAACGCCTCGCCGATGTCTTCGTCGATGACCCACTCGATACGCTCGCGCGTGTTCATCGCCAGCGACGAGCCGCGCACCGCATCGCGCAACTCGTCGCAGGCGCGGATCAGTTCCTTCGAAAAGCCCTGCAGGTTCAC
This sequence comes from Paraburkholderia sp. WC7.3g, assembly GCF_050436345.1. NCBI lineage: Bacteria > Pseudomonadati > Pseudomonadota > Betaproteobacteria > Burkholderiales > Burkholderiaceae > Paraburkholderia > Paraburkholderia sp. WC7.3g. The sequence goes on along the minus strand of NZ_JBNDMA010000002.1, from coordinate 1,906,712 downwards.
GAGCGGCGCGCGCAGATCGTGCGACACGCTGTAGACGAACATTTCGTTGTCCTGGGTCTGCTGGCGCAGCGTCTCGTTGATGCGCGCGAGTTCGGCGGCACGGCGCTCGAGGTCCGCGTGAAAGCGCGCCTCGATGCGCTCGGCTTCGAGCAGACGCCGGCTCGTCTCGTGCAAGGTCAGATCGAGCCGCGCGATTTCATCGCTGCCCGCGCCGACCGGCGCGAGCGGCTCATTGCCGGCGAGCCGGCCCGCGTTGTCGGACAGCAGCGCGAGCCGGCCGCGCACGCCGCGCGTGAACATCCAGACGGCGAGCGCGACGAACACCAGCGAACCCAACGCGGCCGCGACGATCAACGTCTGTTCCCGCTCGCGCACCGCGGCGACGGAACTCGAGCGCGAGGTATCGAGGCGTCGCTCCTCGGTCTGGAACGCGGTCACCTGCAAACGGAAACGATCGAGCACGTCGGCCCGCGCCAGATCGTGGAAGCGCTCGAGAATCTCGCCGCGCCGTCCGGCGTGCAGCACGTCCTGGATCCGGTCCGACCACTGGCGATAGGCCTGCGCCGCCTGACGCACCTCGGCCACGCGCTCGACCTGGGCGGGATCGTCGGCGACGAGTTCGGCGAGCTCGTCGATGCGCCGGTCGACGTCCACCCACACCGCGAGCGGGGTCGTGAAGTGCGCGTCGCTGGCAAGCACCGCCCCACGCAGCGCGACCGATTCGGACAGTACCGGATCGAGAATCGCCGTGGTCTGGCGCAGCACCTCCTCGCTATGCATTGCCCAGCGCTCGGCCAAGGTCGCGTCGGCCTGCGCCTTCACCAGGCTGGAGAGCAGCGCGAGTTCGAAGACGGCCGGGATCGCGATCAGCAACAGGCCTTTAGTGGTCAGTCTCATGCGGTCCCATTGGACGGGTTGGCCGGCGGCTCATACACGGAGTCGGCACATTATGTCGGCGTTTGCGCGCGACGACAAAGAGGAAACGAACCGGGCGACCATAGCAACGCGACGCGTCAGGATTCCGAATGAGGATGTAATTTAAATCGAATATTTCGCCCCCGTCTGGGTCACCCCGCCCATCGATGTCGCCTCGCGCACTTCATTGGTGCTTTTTATATCTATAGAGGTGCATGGCGCGCCCCGCAGCGGATTGCGCAAAACGGTCGGATTGCCATCCCGGTGCCCGTTTGCACCGCATCGAAGCAATCCGCACGATTTTGGCCCACTTCTTGCTCGCATAGCGCACTTTTTTGGCATAAGCGGGACATATCGATGGAAAGTCTGAAATACGGGCTCCAAATTCAACCCGCAGCTGTTCGCGACGTTCGTGCTGGTCGGCTTCGTTTATCCGTTCTTCGAAGGCATCGCGTGGAATGACCGCTTCGGCATCCAGGGCTGGCTCACCCGGGCTTTCGGCGCGCCGTTCCATGACTTCGCGGGCTCCGTGGTGGTTCACGCGTTCGGCGGCTGGGTCGCGCTGCCGGCCGTGCTGCTGCTCGGCGCGCGCCACGGTCGCTATCACCGCGACGGCGGCATCGCCGCTCATCCGCCGTCGAACATTCCGTTTCTCGCGCTCGGCGCATGGGTGCTGACGGTCGGCTGGTTCGGCTTCAACGTGATGAGCTCGCAGACGCTCGACAAGATCAGCGGCCTCGTTGCCGTCAACTCGCTGATGGCCATGGTCGGCGGCACGCTGACCGCGTGGTTCGCGGGCCGCAACGACCCGGGCTTCACGTACAACGGCCCGCTCGCGGGACTCGTGGCCGTGTGCGCGGGCTCGGATCTGATGCATCCGCTCGGCGCGCTGGTCACGGGCGGCATCGCCGGCATGCTGTTCGTCTACATGTTCACCTGCGTGCAGAACCGCTGGCGCATCGACGACGTGCTCGGTGTGTGGCCGCTGCACGGCTTGTGCGGCGCATGGGGCGGCATCGCGGCGGGGATCTTCGGCACCCACGCGCTCGGCGGGCTGGGCGGTGTGTCGTTCGCCTCGCAGGTCATCGGCACGCTCGGCGGCATCGTCGTGTCGGGGCTCGGCGGCACGGTCGTGTATGGCGTGATCCGCATGACGGTCGGTCTGCGGCTCGACCAGGAAGAGGAGTACAACGGCGCCGATCTGTCGATTCACAAGATTTCGGCGACGCCGGAGTGAACCTGGCGGCGCTCGCGGGAAGTGGGACAGGCGCGGGCCACGAGCCTGTCCCCAAATGCCCCGCGCCGATGTTAGACTTCGCGCCTGGAGATGGCATTCTCCATTAACCGCCCTTGTGGCTGATGATGCCTGCTACGCCCGGTTATGCGGACGCGGCATCAACTCGCCCGCATCAACCGGTTTGTCGACATTCCGGTTCGATCCTCTTCCATGTATTGGTCTTTTCTCGCTGTCGCGATTGGCGGCGCTCTCGGCTCGCTGTTTCGCTGGTTTCTCGGCTTTCGACTGAACGCGGTCTTTAGCGATCTGCCGCTTGGCACGCTCGCCGCCAACATGATCGCCGGCTACATCATCGGCGTGGCGGTCGCGGGCTTCGCGCGCGTGCCCCAACTCGCGCCGGAATGGCGACTGTTCGTCATCACCGGTCTGATGGGTGGCCTGTCGACGTTCTCGACGTTCTCCGCCGAGGTCGTACAGCGCCTGCAGGACGGCCGGCTCGGCTGGGCGGCCGGCGAAGTGGCGATTCACGTGAGCACGTCGCTGATCATGACGATTCTCGGCATCGCGACGGTTTCTTTGCTGGCGCGCTGAAGCAACGCCCGCGAAATCAGTTCAAAAACGCGGTTTTAAAGTCACCTTCCCGAGTCGTCAACCCGCTGTGCAGATGCCATTGGGGCATTCGTTTTGCTGCGGACTTCGTTAATGCCCCGACAATAAAAAAAAGGCGTCACGTTGCCGCGACGCCTTAAAAGTTCTAGCCATTCCGAGGGCCGTGCTAGAACCTGAGAGAAGGTATTCGAAAACCGCAAGCCCATATAATGGGTGATCGATCCTGGATTCCGGGATTTTGCGCTCGCATGCATCAGATGCAACCGACGGAGCGACTTTCGAAATGAGGTTCCATTTTTTATGGTTATGCTGACTAAGTCAAGCAAAAAGATGTAGTCGCCCCCGCCAATCGGAAATTTCTTCCGATACAATGAATTTCCTAAAAATAATCGAATGAACGCCCCGGTTTGGAGATGCCCGCGCCCGCTGCGAGCGGCCATCACCAGGTTGTCGAACGAACAATTTGAAATACTGTTCCAAAAAACGCATGAACCGCTCCACACGTAGCCAAACCGTCGCCGCCAAGGTCCCCGCCGGCAAAGACCGGGACGGCCCGGGCGATGAAGTCACCGCGCTCGCGCGCGGCCTGACCGTATTGCGCGCCGTCGCGGCCGCGCATGCTCCACTTAGCAATCGCGAACTCGCCGAGTTGACCGGCATTCCGAAGCCCACGGTGTCGCGCATCACCGCGACCCTCGTGGGCACCGGTTTTCTACTGCGACTGCCCGACAGCGAGCGCTTCGTGCTGACCTCGTCAGTGCTGGAACTAAGCAACGGCTTTCTGCGCAATTTCGACATCCGCTCTCGCGCGCGGCCATTCCTGATCGAACTCGCGGAATGCACCGCGTTATCGGTCCATCTCGCGGTGCGCGACCGCTACGACATGGTCGTGATCGACACCATCCGACCGCGCTCGGCGGTGCTCGTGTCGCGGCTCGAAGTCGGCGCGCGCATGAGCCTGACGCGCACCGCAGTCGGCCGGGCATACCTCGCGTCGCTCGCGCAGCCGGACCGCGACCGCCTGCTCGCCGGCCTGCAAACGGCCGAAGGTGACGACTGGGGCCACATCGGCAGCCGTCTCGAAAGCGCGCTCCGGGACACGCTGGAACGCGGCTTCGCGATCGCCACCGGCGAGTGGCACGACGGTTTGAACGCGATCGCCCTTGGCTTTGTCGGGCCGTCAGGCGAGCGATACGCGGTCAACTGCGGCGGCTCCGCCGACCAGTGTCCGCGCGACTGGCTGATTTCGCGCGCCGCGCCCGCGCTGCTCGAATGCATCGACAAGATCGTGCTCGAGATTGGCGGCGCCCCGGGGCGCCGGCTCGACGAATAGGCCCGTCGGCCGCAACGGGCGCCAAATGGCGCCACGCGCTGGCGGCCTGGGCGGCGCCAGCCGCCTTCGATCCGCGCAATGGCGACGGTAGCCCGCCTTCGCCCGACGCTTCGCCAACATCCTGTAACCTTCGTAATCAAACGAAAAATACGCAGCTGGACTGTTACGGAGGCCGCAACGTACGATCACGCATCCCGTCGCGGGAACGCCCTCGGCGAGCCGCGAGCGCCGTCGAAACGGCCTCGCCCATCCGTGATGATTTCGCCCATCCGTGATGATTTCGCATTGCGTTAACATCTCTGTCCCGCGCCTCGAGTAGCATCGCGCTGAACATTGCGCGGCGCCCGCCGCTACAACCGCCTGATATGCCGCCCATGTGCCGGCCCGCCGCCCTTCGAATGGCGGCGACCGCCTGAGCGGCTCACATCATAAAGCCAGCCACCTGACCGAACCGATGGACGAACAACCAAAGCACCCGGAAACCCAACGCCCTGCCGCTTCCCAGCCATCCGCGAACGGAGCGCAAGCGAGCGCGCCCGGCGCGGTGAAACGCCGCCGTGGCCGCACCATCGCGCTGATCGTCGCGGTGCTGGTCGTGCTCGGCGCCGTGCTGTGGCGCTGGCATCCGTGGGGCGGCCCGGGCAGCGGCGCCAGCGCACCGGCTGCCGCGAGCGGCGCGCGCGGCGGCCGCTTCGGCCGCGGCGGTCCGAACGCGATGGCCAACATGCCGCAGCCGGTGCACGTCGCCGCCGCGACGCAGGGCGAGATGCCGGTCGTGCTGACCGCGCTCGGCACGGTCACGCCGCTCGCCACCGTCACCGTGCTGCCGCAGCTGAGCGGCGTGCTGCAGGACGTCTATTTCAAGGAAGGCCAGATGGTCAAGAAGGGCGACGTGCTGGCCCAGATCGACCCGCGCCCCTATGAGATTTCGCTGCGCAACGCCGAAGGTACGCTGGTGCGCGACCAGGCGCTGCTCGCCACCGCGCGCCTCGATCTGAAGCGCTATCAGACGCTGCTCGCGCAGGACTCGATCGCGAGCCAGCAGGTCGACACCCAGGCGTCGCTGGTGCGGCAATACGAGGGCACGGTGAAGTCCGACCAGGCGAACGTCGACAGCTTCAAGCTCGACCTCGTCTACGCGCGCATCACCGCGCCGGTGTCGGGGCGCGTCGGTCTGCGCCAGGTCGACCCGGGCAACTACGTGACCTCGGGCCTGACGAACGGCATCGTCGTGATCACGCAGCTCGATCCGATCAGCGTGGTCTTCACGACCTCCGAGGACAACCTGCAGCAGATCATCCAGCACACGCAGAACGGCGAGCAGCTGTCGGCCACCGCGTACGACCGTAGCAACACGCACTCGCTCGAAGTCGGCTCGCTGAAAACGATGGACAACCAGATCGACACGACCACCGGCACGATCAAGCTGCGCGCGATCTTCGAGAACAAGGACAACGGCTTGTTCCCGAATCAGTTCGTCAACACGCGCCTGCTCGTCGATACGATCCGGAACGCGGTGATCGTGCCGACCTCGGCGGTGCTCAACGGCTCGATGGGTCCCTTCGTGTACGTCGTGAAGTCCGACAACACGGTCACTGTGCGCCCGGTCAAGGTCGGCCCGGTCGACGGCGAGCGCACCAGCATCCAGTCGGGTCTCGCGCTCGGCGAGCGCGTCGTGATCGACGGTTCGGACCGGCTGCGCGAAGGCTCGAAGATCACGATCCCGGCCGAGCGGCCGCGTGGCGCATCCGGCGCATCCGGCGCATCGGCCGCATCCGGCGCGCACGGCGCGAGCGCTCCGGCGAGCGCCTCGGGCGCGCACGCACATCGCGGCCGGCACGCGTCGCAAGCCTCGCAATAAAGTAAAGGCACGACACTTACCGCATGAATCCATCCCGCGCTTTTATTCTGCGTCCCGTCGGCACCGCGCTGCTGATGGCGGCGATCATGCTGGTCGGCCTCGTCGCGCTGCGCTTTCTGCCGCTCTCCGCGTTGCCCGAGGTCGACTATCCGACGATCCAGGTGCAGACCTTCTATCCGGGCGCGAGCCCGGACGTGATGACGTCCTCGGTGACGGCGCCGCTCGAGCGGCAGTTCGGGCAGATGCCGTCGCTGAATCAGATGTCGTCGCAAAGCTCGGCCGGCTCGTCGATCATCACGCTGCAGTTCAGCCTCGACCTGCCGCTCGACATTGCCGAGCAGGAGGTCCAAGCGGCGATCAACGCGGCGGGCAACCTGCTGCCGTCCGACCTGCCCGCGCCGCCGATCTACGCGAAGGTCAACCCGGCCGACGCGCCGATCATCACGCTCGCGATCACGTCGAAGACGCTGCCGCTCACGCAGGTGCAGGATCTCGCCGACACGCGTCTCGCGCAGAAGATTTCGCAGGTCGCGGGGGTGGGTCTCGTGAGCCTTTCGGGCGGCCAGCGCCCGGCGATCCGCATTCAGGCGAACCCGCGCGCGCTCGCCGCGTATGGCCTGAATCTCGACGACCTGCGCACCACGATCTCGAACCTGAACGTCAACACCCCGAAGGGCAATTTCGACGGCCCGACGCGCAACTACACGATCAATTCGAACGACCAGCTGACCGACGCCGACCAGTACAAGAGCGCCGTGGTCGCATACAAGAGCGGGCGTCCGGTGATGCTGACCGACGTCGCGAGCATCGTCGCGGGACCGGAGAATACGAAGCTCGGCGCGTGGGTCGACACAACGCCCGCGATCATCCTGAACGTGCAGCGCCAGCCGGGCGCGAACGTGATCCAGGTGGTCGACAGCATCAAGGCGCTGCTGCCGCGGCTACAGCAGTCGCTGCCCGCCTCGCTCGACGTGCAGGTCGTCACCGACCGCACCACGACGATCCGCGCGTCGGTGCGCGACGTGCAGTTCGAACTGGCGATGTCGGTCGTGCTGGTCGTGCTCGTGATGTACCTGTTCCTCGCCAACGTCTACGCGACGATCATTCCGAGTCTGTCGGTGCCGCTGTCGCTGATCGGCACGCTCGCCGTGATGTACCTGTGCGGCTTCTCGCTCGACAACCTGTCGCTGATGGCGCTGACCATCGCCACCGGCTTCGTCGTCGACGACGCGATCGTGATGATCGAGAACATCGCGCGATATGTGGAGGAAGGCGACACGGCGCTCGAAGCCGCGCTGAAGGGCTCGAAGCAGATCGGCTTCACGATCATTTCGCTGACGGTCTCGCTGATCGCGGTGCTGATTCCGCTGCTCTTCATGGGCGACGTGGTCGGGCGCCTGTTCCATGAATTCGCGATCACGCTGGCGGTGACGATCGTCATTTCGGCGGTCGTGTCGCTGACGCTGGTGCCGATGATGTGCGCGAAGCTGTTGCGCCACACGCCGCCGCACGACAGTCACCGCTTCGAGGCGAAGGCGCACCGCGCGATCGACTGGGTGATCGCGCGCTACGCGGTCGCGCTCACGTGGGTGCTGAACCGTCAACGCTCCACGCTGGTCGTCGCGCTGCTCACGCTGGTGCTGACCGGCCTGCTGTACGTGTTCGTGCCGAAAGGCTTCTTCCCGGTGCAGGACACCGGCATGATCCAGGCGATCACGCAGATGCCGCAGTCGGTGTCGTTCGCATCGATGGCCGAGCGTCAGCAGGCGCTCGCCGACCAGATCCTGAAGAACCCAGACGTCGAAAGCCTGACCTCGTTCATCGGCGTGGATGGCAGCAACATCACGCTGAACAGCGGCCGCATGCTGATCAACCTGAAGCCGCGCGACGACCGCAGCAACACCGCGAGCGACGTGATCCGCCAGTTGCAGAAGGACGTCGCGCATATTCCGGGCGCGTCGCTGTACATGCAGCCGGTGCAGGACCTGACGATCGACTCGACCGTGAGCCCGACGCAGTATCAGTTCATGCTGACCGATCCGAACATCGGCGAATTCACGACGTGGGTGCCGAAGCTGGTCGACCGGCTCAAGCAGTCGCCCGAACTCGCGGACGTCGCAACCAATCTGCAGGACAACGGCCGCTCGGTGTTCATCGAGATCGACCGCGAGACCGCCGCGCGCTTCGGCATCACGCCGGCCACCATCGACAGCGCGTTGTACGACGCGTTCGGCCAGCGCATCATTTCAACGATCTTCACGCAGTCGAACCAGTACCGCGTGATTCTCGAAGCGCAGCCGACGATGCAGCACTACACCACGTCGCTGAACTCGATCTATCTGCCGTCTTCCACGTCGACGGGCGGCCAGGTGCCGCTGTCGTCGATCGCGAAGTTCATCGAGCGGCCCGCGCCGCTGCTGGTCACGCACCTGAGCCAGTTCCCCGCCACCACCGTGTCCTTCAACCTCGCGCCGGGTTCGTCGCTCGGCGCGGCCGTGAAGGCGATCGAGCAGGCCGAAAAAGACGTCGGCCTGCCCGCGTCGTTCCAGACGCGCTTCCAGGGCGCGGCGCTCGCGTTCCAGGCGTCGCTCGCCAACGAGCTGTTCCTGATCCTCGCGGCGATCGTCACGATGTACATCGTGCTCGGCGTGCTGTACGAGAGCTTCATCCATCCGATCACGATTCTGTCGACGCTGCCGTCGGCCGGCGTCGGCGCGCTGCTCGCGCTACTGATCACCGGCCACGATCTCGACATCATTGGGATCATCGGCATCGTGCTGCTGATCGGTATCGTGAAGAAGAACGCGATCATGATGATCGACTTCGCGCTCTACGCCGAGCGCGAGGAAGGCAAGCCGCCGCGCGAGGCGATCTACCAGGCGTGCCTGCTGCGCTTCCGGCCGATCCTGATGACCACGCTCGCCGCGCTGCTCGGCGCGCTGCCGCTGATGCTCGGCACCGGCGCGGGCTCGGAGCTGCGCCGTCCGCTCGGTATCGCGATCGCCGGCGGCCTGATCGTGAGCCAGCTGCTGACACTGTTCACGACGCCGGTGATCTATCTCGCGTTCGATTCGCTCGGCCGCCGGCTGCGCGAGCGCTTCCACCGCGGCGATTCGTCCGGTAGCGCCGCGCCGCCCGCCACCGATGCAGGGAACTGAGCGATGAACCTGTCGCGTCCGTTTATCTCCCGACCGGTCGCCACCACGCTGCTGGCGATCGGCATCGCGCTGTCGGGCGTGTTCGCGTTCACGAAGCTGCCGGTCGCGCCGCTGCCGCAGGTCGACTTCCCGACCATCTCGGTGCAGGCAACGCTGCCGGGCGCGAGCCCGGAGACCGTCGCGACGAGTGTCGCGAGTCCGCTCGAGCGGCATCTCGGCTCGATCGCCGACGTCACCGAGATGACGTCGCAAAGCTCGGTCGGCTCGACGCGCATTACGCTGCAGTTCGGCCTGAACCGCAACATCGACGGCGCCGCGCGCGACGTGCAGGCGGCGATCAACGCGTCGCGCGCCGACCTGCCCGCGAGCCTGCGCAGCAACCCGACCTACCACAAGGTCAACCCGGCCGACGCGCCGATTCTGATTCTCGCACTGACGTCCACCACGCTGACGGCGGGCCAGCTCTACGATTCGGCCGCAACCGTGCTGCAGCAGTCGCTGTCGCAGGTGCAAGGGGTCGGCGAAGTGGATGTCAGCGGCTCGGCGAATCCGGCCGTGCGCGTCGAGCTGCTGCCGCATGCGCTGTCGCATTACGGCATCGGCCTCGAAGACGTGCGCGCGGCGCTCGCCGCGGCCAACGCGAATAGCCCGAAGGGCTCGATCGAGTTCGGCGAGAACCGCGTGCAGTTGTACACGAACGACCAGGCGAGCAAGGCGTCGCAGTACAAGGACCTCGTGATCGCGTATCGCAATGGCGCGCCGGTCAAACTCTCCGACATGGGCGAAGTCGTCGATTCGGTCGAGGATCTGCGCAATCTCGGCCTCTTCAACGGCAAGCGCTCGGTGCTGGTGATCCTTTACCGGCAGCCCGGTGCGAACATCATCGAGACCGTCGACCGCGTAAAGGCGATGCTGCCGCAACTGCATGCGTCGCTGCCCGCCGACGTCGACATTTCACCGACCTCGGACCGTTCCATTACTATCCGCGCGTCGCTGCGCGACACCGAGCGCACGCTCGTGATCGCGGTCACGCTCGTCGTGATGGTGGTGTTCCTGTTCCTGCGCAACTGGCGCGCGACGCTGATTCCGAGCGTGGCCGTGCCGATCTCGATCATCGGCACCTTCGGCGCGATGTACCTGATGGGCTTCTCGATCGACAATCTGTCGCTGATGGCGTTGACGATCGCGACCGGCTTCGTCGTCGACGACGCGATCGTCGTGCTCGAAAACATCTCGCGCCACATCGAAGACGGCGTGCCGCGCATGAAGGCCGCGTTCATCGGCGCACGCGAGGTCGGCTTCACGGTGATGTCGATCAGCATCTCGCTGGTCGCCGTGTTCCTGCCGATCCTGCTGATGGGCGGCATCGTCGGGCGGCTGTTCCGCGAGTTCGCGCTGACGCTGTCGCTCGCGATCGCGGTGTCCCTTGTCGTATCGCTGACGCTCACGCCGATGATGTGCTCGCGCCTGCTGCGCGAGCCGCACGAAAAGCGGCAGGAAACCCGCCTCGGCCGCTGGCTCGAACGCGGCTTCACGTCGATGCAGCGCGGCTACGAGAGCACGCTCGGCTGGGCGCTGCTGCATCCGCTCCTGATCGTCATGGTTCTGCTGCTGACCATCGCGCTGAACGTCGCGCTTTATATCATCGTGCCGAAGGGCTTCTTCCCGCAGCAGGACACGGGGCGCCTCGTCGGCGGCATCCAGGCCGACCAGAGCACGTCTTTCCAGGCGATGAAGGGCAAGTTCTCGGAGATGATGGCGATCGTCAGCAAGAACCCGGCGGTCGACAGCGTGGTCGGCTTCACCGGCGGCCGGCAGACCAACTCGGGCTTCATGTTCGTGTCGCTGAAGCCGAAAAGCGAACGCAAGCTCTCCGCCGACCAGGTGATCCAGCAACTGCGCGTGCCGCTCGGCGACGTGGCCGGCGCGCGCACGTTCCTGCAGGCGGTGCAGGACATCCGCGTCGGCGGACGGCAATCGAACGCGCAGTATCAGTTCACGCTGCTCGCAGACTCGACGCCCGATCTGTACAAGTGGGGGCCGAAGCTCACCGAGGCGCTGCAGGCGCGTAAGGAGCTCGCGGACGTGAACTCCGACCAGCAGCAAGGCGGCCTCGAAGCGATGGTGACGATCGACCGCGCAACGGCATCGCGCCTCGGCATCAAGCCCGCGCAGATCGACAACACGCTGTACGACGCGTTCGGCCAGCGCCAGGTGTCGACGATCTACAACCCGCTGAACCAGTATCACGTCGTGATGGAAGTCGCGCCGCGCTACTGGCAGAGCCCGGAGATGCTGACGCAGATTTTCGTCAGCACATCGGGCGGCAGCGCGAGCGGCGCGCAGACCACCAATGCGCCGGCCGGCACCGTGACGTCCAAAGCGACCAGCACGGCGACCACGACGAGCGCAGCAACCGGCGGCACCGCGGCCACCACCGCGACGAGCGCGGCCAGCATCGCGGCCGACTCCGCGCGCAATCAGGCGATCAATTCGATCGCGGCGAGCGGCAAGTCGAGCGCATCGTCTGGCGCGGCGGTATCGACCGCGAAGGAAACGATGGTACCGCTGTCGGCGATCGCGAGCTTCGGGCCGGGCACCACGCCGCTGTCGGTCAATCACCAGAGCCAGTTCGTCGCATCGACGATCTCGTTCAACCTGCCGCCGGGCGTGTCGTTGTCCACCGCCACCCAGGCGATCTACGACACGATGGCCGAGATCGGCATGCCCGCCACGATTCACGGCAGCTTCCAGGGCACCGCGCAGGCGTTCCAGCAGTCGATGTCCGATCAGCCGATCCTGATCCTCGCCGCGCTCGCGGCGGTGTATATCGTGCTCGGCATCCTCTACGAGAGCTACATCCACCCGCTGACGATCCTGTCGACGCTGCCGTCCGCGGGCGTCGGCGCGCTGCTCGCGCTGCTGCTGTTCAAGACCGAGTTCAGCATCATCGCGCTGATCGGCGTGATCCTTCTGATCGGCATCGTGAAGAAGAACGCGATCATGATGGTGGACTTCGCGATCGAGGCGTCGCGCCAGGGGCTGTCGTCGCGCGACGCGATCTATCAGGCCTGTCTGCTGCGCTTCCGGCCGATCATGATGACGACCTTCGCCGCGCTGCTCGGCGCATTGCCGCTCGCGTTCGGCAGCGGCGAAGGCGCGGAGATGCGCGCGCCGCTCGGCATATCGATCGTCGGCGGGCTGATCGTCAGCCAGATGCTGACGCTCTATACGACGCCGGTCGTCTATCTGTATATGGATCGCATCCGCGTGCGCTGGGAGGCGAGAAAGGCGCGCCGCGCGGGTGGCGCGGCGCCGACGTCGTCATGATGCAGTGGCGGTGGCGCGCACAGCGGTGGCGCTCACAGCTTCTGCGCGATGGCCAGCGAGAAAATCCGCTGCCATCGGCGCGCCATCCGTTCGTTCGGCATCGGCACGAGCCACTCGCCATGCCGTGAGTCCTTGACCTTCAGCGCGAGTCGCGCCTGCGCGTCGCGGCCCTGTGCTTCGGCGCCGAGCAGGTCGGCGAAGATATACGCGCCCTGCTGATCGCCGACGCGAATCTCGCAGAGCCGCTTGGCCGCCGCGAGCCGCACCGACCCCCAACTGCCCTTCAGCTCGTGCGTCCAGTCGCCGTCGCGCACGTTCGGCGCGACTTCGCGGCGCCGCTGCCGCCAGTACGCGAGCGCACCGGCGATCAGCAACGCAACCAGCACGGCGACGCCCTCGGCCACCACCAGCCCGAAAGCGGCCTGCAGCGCATAAAAGGCGCGCACCGCGCCGTATCCCAGCGCGATCAGCGCAATCAACGCAACGACAATCGGCATCGCAAGCTCTTCCGGTAAAAGGTTTTAGCCTGGCACAGGCGATACGCGATGCCACACGAGGCACACGCGGCCCTTCATTGACCCTTATGCGCGGCCGCCCACTCCTTGAGCGCGTTCAGCGTGTTCTCGACATGCTTCTCGGGCGACAGGCTCGTGTACTCGTAGATGATCTTGCCGTCGGGCGAGATCACGTACGACACGCGATTCGCCATGCCGGCCTTCATCGGCATGCCCGCGTCGTATGCGCTGATCACCTTCGCGTCGGCGTCGGCCGCGACCGGGAATTTGCTGCGGCATTCGCTGACCGAAAACTTCGTTAGCGTATCGATGTTGTCGTGCGACACGCCGATCACCGACGCGCCGTATTGCTTGTACTCGTCGACCGCATCGGCGAACTCGTGCGCCTCGATCGTGCAGCCCGTCGTGAACGCGGCCGGATAGAAGTACAGCACGACCGGCCCCTTCTTCAGTTCGTCGGCAAGCGAATACGTGTAGGTCTTGCCGCCGAGCGAGGCCTCGGCGGTAAACGTCGGCGCCGTGTCGCCGGGCTTCAGGGTTGCCGAAGCGAGCGGCGCATGCATGGCGAATCCGAACGCCATGACGGCTGCCAGTGCCGCCGGTAGGTGTTGTTTCTTCATCTGCTTCTCCATGCGTGAGCGCACGCGGTTGATCCGGTCAATCGAAGACAGCTTCGGCCGCCGTCACGGGCCGTCGCTGAACTGTCCATTGGACCACGGATGCGCACGCGGCGTCAGTCACCGCCAGGACTACAAGCGAATCGAAAGCATGCGGCGCGCGAGCTCAGCACATCAAAGACCCAACTCGGCCACGTGCGCGCCGAACCACGCCGCCGCCGACAGGTTCAGCTCCGACACCACGTCGGGCGTCAGCGCGGGGAGGCCCGCCGCCGTCGCGACCGGCGCGGCGTCGCCGCCCTCGCCCGCGACCTCGGCGATCAGCAGCAGAGCGCCCAGTTCACCCTTGCGCGCGACGATCGCGTCGCGGATCTGCGGCGCGAGGCCGAGCTTTTCGAGCACCGTATCCGGCGTGCTGTCGAGCACGATATGCACGAGCGAAAAAATCCCGGTCATGAACGCGGCGTCGGCGAATTCGCCGTCGGCAGGACGCAGCCAGTTCGCGGCCAGCTCCATGAAACGCGAGCGCGTCGCGGCCAATTGCACGAGCGGATCGGCGCGCCACGGCAGGTCGCCCGTATCCGCGTACAGCAGCAGTTGCGCCCAGCGCGCGATCTGCCGCGTGCCGGTCGCGATGATCGCCTCGCGCAGCGACGCGATGTTGCGCCCAAGACCGAACGCGCTCGAATTGACGAGCCGCAGCAGTTGCACGACCACGCCTGGATTCAACTTCAGCTCCGCCTCCAGCTCGACGATGCCGGCGTCGCGCGACAGCAGCGCGAGCAGCCGCAACAGGCCCGGGCGCAACGAGCGGTTGCGCGGCGCGGCCAGCACCTGCGGCCGCGCGAAGAAGTAGCCCTGGAACAGATCGAAGCCGAGGTCGTGGGCGAGCGCAAAGTCCTCGCGTGTCTCGACCTTCTCGGCGAGCAGCGTCTTGCCGTGGCCGCGCAGCGTCGACGCGAGCTTCGCGACCGTGCGGCGCGGCGTCTGCAGGAAGTCGATCTTGACGATGTCGGCGAAAGGCAGCATCGCGCTCAGCTCGTCCGACAGATCGTGCACGTCGTCGAGCGCGACCTGGAAGCCGGCGCCGCGCAGCTCTCCCAGACGACGCGCGAGCGACGCGTCGTAGCGCACGGTTTCGAGGATTTCGAGCACGAAGCGCTCGGGCGGCATCAGATGGACGATGTCGCTAAAGAGCAGCGCACGATCGATATTGACGAAGCCGCGATGCTGGCCCAGCACGGCCGGCACGCCGATTCCGCCGATCGTGCGCGCGACCACCTGCGCGGTGGCCTGCGCGTCGTCGTTGATCTCGGCGTAGTTGTACGTGCCGGCACGGAACAGTAGCTCGTACGCATGCAGCGCGCCGTCGCGATCGAGAATCGGCTGGCGGCCGACATAGACATACTGCGCGGCCGCGTCCGGGTACCCGTGCTCAGGATAGCCGGCCGACGAGCCGGCGAATGCATTACGCACCTCGGCGTCCCGCGGGACGGGCCGTGGGGGTCTGGCGGACCTGACGACAGGGCGTTCGGAGATGGATCATCGGTACAAGGTTCGGAAAGTCTATGCTGCGCGACGTCATGGGTCGCGGACCAAGGGAGATTCGCCATATTAACGGCCGCGAAGCGGCGTCACTTTAACCGAATCGTCCCGGCGACGGCAGCGGGCTTCGCCTTACCAGATGTTTTTCTCCGCGCGCCGCTAAAGATTTCCCCGCACGCGTCGTTATCTCGTTCTGATAGGGTGGCCTGCTATCTGCCGCCCCCCCAGGGACCGGCGGACCAGCAGCCGCGCCCGCGGACGAACCCAGGTTGCCAGCGACAAACATGGAAGCGAACACGATCACCGCGCCCCGCCGGGGCTCCTTGCGCACGGTCATCGACCGGCTGCGAGCGTTCGGCCGGCGCGAGGACGACGCCCAGCCGAGCAGCACGAACCGCCCGCTCCCACTGGAACAGGTGGTCGGCGCGGTCGACCTGCTCGCGCACGTCGACGATGCGTTGCGCTTCATCTACGTGTCCGACGCGAGCCTGCGCTTCATCGGCTATCACCGCGAGTACCTGAAAACCGCGACGCTGCACGATCTGGTCGCGCCCGCCGACGCGCCGCGCCTCGACGCGCTGCTCAAGCAAGCGGCGGCCTCGGGCAACGTCGAGAAAGCGACGCTCGGGCTCGTCAAGTCGCTGACCTATCCGATCACGGTCGAGCTGCGCGTCGTGCGCAGCAGCCACGAGGGCGTCGACGGCTACGCGATCGCCGGCTTCGACGTGTCGTCGTGGCGCGCCGCCGAAGAGCGCCTGACCCAGGCGTTGCATCTGGACCGGCTGACCAGCCTGCCGAACCAGTCGGGTCTGTTGCACGCGTTGCTCGACGCGCAACAGAAGGCCGACGCGCACGGCACGCCGGTCGCGTTACTGTTGCTCGATCTCGACGACTATCAGCGCGTGAACCGCGCGCTCGGCTATGACGCCGGCGACGAGATGCTGCGCGACACGTCGCGGCGCCTGTTGAACATGACGAGCCCGAACGAAACGATCGCGCGCGTCGCGAGCGACGAGTTCGCGATCCTCGTGAAGCCGGCCGCGAGCCGCACCGACGCGGCGGCGGCCGCCGAAGCGCTGGCGCGGCGTCTGCTGACCGCGATCCAGCAGCCGTACGTGTTCAAGGGTCAGCAGGTGCACCTGTCGGCTAGCATCGGCATCGCGCTTTACCCCGACGTGCGCCATGCCAACGACACCGGCGGCCACGACACGCACCTGCTGCGCTGGGCCGACCACGCGCTGTTGCAGGCGAAGGCCGCGGGCGGCAACACGCTCGCGTTCTACGTGCCCGACGACAACCCGGCCGACGCCGAGCGCCTGAAGCTCGAGGCCGACCTCTACGACGGCGTACGCAACGGCGAGTTTTCGCTGCACTTCCAGCCGATCACGAGCAGCCGCACGCGAGGCGTGGTCGGTGTCGAGGCGTTGATCCGCTGGGCGCATCCGGTGCATGGCCTCGTGCCGCCGTCGATGTTCATTCCGCTTGCCGAGTCGATCGGGCTCATCAACTTCCTCGGCAACTGGGTGCTGAAGGTCGCGTGCATGCAGCTGATCCAGTGGGACGCGAAGGGCATCCCGCTGCAATACGTGGCCGTCAACGTATCGCCGCAGCAGTTTCGCGATCCGCGCTTCAAGGACTCGGTGCGCGAAGCGCTCGAGCTGACCGGCATCGATCCGCGCCGCGTCGTCTTCGAAATCACCGAAAGTCTGCTGATGCACGATCCGGCGCATGCGAAGGTCTTGCTCGAAGACCTGACCGCGATGGGCATCCGCTTCGCCGTCGACGACTTCGGCACCGGCTATTCGAGCCTCGCGTACCTGCAGCGTTTTCCGCTCGCGAAGCTGAAGATCGACCGGAGTTTCGTCGAGAATCTGCTAACCTCGCGAAACGATCAGGCAATCGTTAGCGCTGTCGTTGGCCTGGCGCAGACGCTCGACCTCGAACTGGTTGCCGAGGGCGTCGAAACAGAAGCGCAACGCGCGCTGCTCACCGAGATGGGCTGCGATCACATTCAGGGCTGGCTCGTCTGCAAGGCGCTGCCGTCCGAGGAACTCGCGCAGCGCTTCGAAGCGCGCGAGCTTCAGCTGCACAGCGCGTAACGGGCGATGTACACGCGACGCCCAGGCAGCGGAACAAACCGGCTCTCGACCGGCATCGCATTCACTGGAACACGTATGGCTTTTGCGGGACTCACATGGTAAAGGCGGCAGTGCTCGACCGGCTCTGGTCGCGAATGAGCGAGCGCGGCGATTTCCCTATGCTGTCGCAATCGCTGCGCACCACCATGGCGGCAGTGACCAACGACGACCTCGACTTCACCGGCCTCGTGCAGGTGGTGCTGTCGGACTTCGCGCTCACGCAGAAAGTGCTGCGGCTCGCGAACTCGGCGATGTACATGGCGTTCGGCGGCAACATCACGACCGTGTCACGCGCGCTGATGGTGCTCGGCATGGATGCGGTCGGTCACCTGGTCGTCGGTCTGAAGATCGTCGATCACTTTCATCACAGCGCGCCGCGCCGCATCGACGCGAAACTCGAACTGAACCGCACGCTGCTGTCGGGCTGCGTCGCGCGCAAGCTGACCGAGCGCGGCGACCTGCGCGCCGGCGAGGAAGCGGTGGTCTGCACGCTGATGCGGCAAATCGGCAAGCTGCTCGTCGTGTTCTATCTCGACGCGGAATGGGACCAGATTCGCCGCCATATCGACGGCGGCGCGCCCGAAGCCGATGCGTGCGCGCTCGTGCTCGGCGTCACGTTCGATGAAATCGGCGCCGAAGCCGCGGTGCGCTGGCGCCTGCCCGACACGATCCGCTCGGGCATGGGCGAGTTCGATCCGCAGGACGTGACGCAACCGCGCCAGGTGCAGTGGCTGCGCGCGATCACCAATTACTCGACCGCGGTCGCCGACGTGCTCACGCAGCAGAACATGCCCGAGTGGGAACGCGAGGCACGCATCGGCGAGCTTGCGCACGAGTACAGCGCCGCGCTGAACACGGACCCCGAGGTGCTGCTGCAGATGAGCGTCGCGCTCGCGCGCGAGGAAGGCGGCGACGGCGTGATGGCGGAAATCGTCGAACTGCGCGCGAATGCAGATGCGATCGCGCGCGAGGCGCTCACGCCCGAGGCGCGCATCGCGGTCGGCGTGGAGGACCTGCGCGGCCTGCCCGAGGGCAGCCCGCTCGCACCGGCGCTCGCGATGGCCGCGGAGACCGTGCTCGCGGGCCTCGGCTTCGCGCGCGTCGTGGTGTTCATCAAGCACAGCAACGGCACGTTCAGGGCGCGTCTCGGCCTCGGGCCAAAGATCGACGCGGCGCTGCCGCGGCTCTCGTTCAACACCGCGTTCGAGCCCGACGTGTTCCATCTCGCGATCGCGAACTCGGTGGGCATCTTCATCGAGAATGCGCGCGATCCGAAGATGGTCGCGCGGCTGCCGGAGTGGTTCCGCCGCTCGTTCGACGACGCTCGCGCGTTCGTGCTGCTGCCGGTCCTCGACGAAACCGATCAGACTGTCGCGCTGCTCTACGGCGACTGGTCGCACACCCAGGAGGCGCGCCGCATCTCGCAGAAGGAGATGGGCGTGCTCAACGAACTGGCTCAGGAGTTAGGACGTTTTTTCGGCCAGGGGCAGATGCGGGAAATGGAGACGATGTGAAGACCTGGCGTGATCGTTGATCACGCCGCTTTACTGTCAACCTTTTCCGTGTTTGCCCGAAAACGATTTGTTCCGGGCACGTGTGGGGCTTTTGCCCCACTCAATCCTCGATCCGCTCCAGCCCATCCGCGCTGCGATCCGCGACGCCGGCCCACGCGCCGGCCGCGAGACCCATCTGCGCGACCGCTTCCACCGTCAACGGCGCAAGACGCTCGCATAGCGTGGCGACGCGCTCCCATGCACCGCCTTCGAGCGCTTCGACCGCGCTCAGCAGCAGACCCAGCCTGCCCTCGCGATGCAGGATCGCAGCCTGGATCGGCCGCGACAGCGTGAGGATGTTCAGCGTTTTTTCGAGCGAGCCGCCGAACACCGCATCGACGAACGAAAACACACCGGTCAGGAATGCCGCGTCGGCTTCGTCGCGGCCCGCCTCGGGCATGCGCTCGATCGCGAGTTCCATGAAGCGCGCGCGCGCGGCCGCGAGTTGCAGCAGCGGATCGTCCTCGAGCGCGACCTTGCGGCCGTCGGCGTAGAGCAGCAGTTGCGTCCAGCGCGCGATGCGGTCGGTGCCAGTCGCGTTGATCGCGTCGCGCAGCGTCGTTACCTTTTGACCGACCGCGAGGCCGCTCGAATTCGCGAGCTTCATCAGATGCATGACGAGCACCGGGTTCAGCTTCAGTTCGGCTTCGAGCTGCGCGACCGTCGGGTCGCCCGCGAGCAGTTGCAGCAGATTGAGCAGCGCGTGGCGCGGCGCGCTGACGCGGCGCGTCGCCGAGCTTTGCGCATGCGCGAAGTAATAGCCCTGGAAGCGGTCGAAGCCGAGTTCATGCGCTGCCTCGAAGTCGGCCTGCGCATCGACACCCGACGCGAGCAGCAGCTTGCCCGCCGACTTCAGCACGCTCGCGAGCTTCGGCAGCAGCGCACGCGGCGCGCGGGTGACGTCGATCTTGACGACTTCGGCGTACGGCAGCAGCTTCGCGAAGGTCTCGTTGGGCTGCGCGACGTCGTCGAGCGCGAAGCGGTAGCGGCGGCCGTGCAGATACACGACACGCGCTATCAACGCGTCGTCGGCGTCGAGCGACAAAGGCAGTTCGAGCATGAAGCGCTCTGGGGGCAGTCTCAGGATCGCGTCGTCGAGCAGCAGCTCGCGGTTCACGTCGACGTAGGCCGGATGGCCGGTCAGCGCGCCGCGCACGTCACTCTGCACGAGCCCGCGCACGATCGCGCGCGCGACGCGTTGCATCGGCGTGGGCGCGCGGCCCGGCAATGCGTCGGCTTCGGGTTGGGTATGGATATCGGCTTGCGGGACGCCTTGGTCGGCGTCGGCGGGCGTCAGCTCGGGCGCACGCACCTTGATCTCGTAGCCGCACAGCATGCCGTCCCGATTCAGAATGGGCTGACGCGCGAAGCTGGCGATGAGCGACGCGTCGTCGGTCGTGCCGCTGGGGCTCAGAGTCTCGATTGCGATGGTGGTCATTCCAATCCCCCGCTCGGCGCCGCTGGCGCCTGGCCGCTATGTTCTGTTTTCCGCTGCACGGTGGCGCGTTTCTGTGACGTTGAAAGCTCCGTCGCGCGCGGCAGTGTGCGTCGCAATTTTATCGCAGCGTGATTGGGCACGAACAGGCTTACGAGGCAATATCTCGAAATAATTGTTGAACGTTTGCGACACGCGTGCAGAAAGCAAAACGGCCGCAACGGGCGGGCGTTTTGCACACTTCGATGCATGGTTACTTCCTTCAACGCCTTGTCGTTCTAGACAAGCCTGGACAGCGCATCGGCGGTGGTATCGACGACCAGCAGGCCGGCGCGCAGGCCGGGCTTGACCGTCGGGTTCGGAAACACGATGCGCTCTTCGTCGCGCTGCACCGTGTATTGATAGTCGCCGTCGCGCGCGAGCAAGGTGCCCTTTGCGAGCGGCGTGAAGTTCGGCACATCGGGCGCGAGCAGCAGCTCGAACGCGTCGCTTTGCTTGGTCAACTGATCGATGACGGTGAACACGCGCGGCAGCGCGGCTTGCACGTCGGCAGGGGCGTCGGCTTGCGGGGTTGTTCGCGAACCCACCCGCGTGCCGGCCAGTAGTGCGCGCACCGCCAGATCCGCGCCCTCGAAGCGCGTCAGATCGTTTTCGCCGAACGGCCGAACCTTGCCAAGTTCGAGCGTGCACGCAGCGGCGCCGCACGCTTGCGCGGTGAAGTGCGAATAAGTGTTGCCCTTCGTCGTGTGCAGCAACACGGCGCTGATGCGCGCGTCGCCGAGCCATTCGAACATCGCGCGCGACAAGGGCTTGCCAGTATGCGGCAGCAGCGCGAAGCGCTCGAACACCGACGCGCGGATCGCCGTATGCATGTCGATATGCCAGCGCGCGCCGGGCGCGGCGCACGCGTCGGCGAAAAAGCGCGTCGCGGCCTGTTCGAGCGCGGCCGCGCGCGGCGCTTCATGACTGTGCGGCAGTTGCAGATGACGACCGCTGAACAGCCGGTTCAGATCGTCGTCGCGATAGCGGCCGCCGTCGCGCATCGCCTCGATGTTGCCGAGAATCACGAGCAGCCGGCACGCGAGCGTGGCGCGGCCGTGCGCGATATCGGCGACGATGCGCGACAGCAGTTCGATCGGCGCGGTTTCGTCGCCATGCACGCCGGCCGACACGAGCACGCTGCATAGGTCCGGGTGCGGGTCCGCGGGCTCGATGACGAGTACACCGTCGCCCTGCCACGTCCAGCGCACGCCGTTCGCGCACGTGCCTTGCGCTTGATGCGCAGCAGGCCGCGAACCCACGAGCGTCCACGCGAGAAAATCGTCGAGCATCTCGCTCGGGGCCGGCGTCGTGTGCTCAGCGCTGGAAGTCATATAGCGAGCCCAGATCGAGGATTTGCGTCAGCTCATCGAGCGCGGTGCGCGACTCGACCAGCAGCTTCGGATCGGTGAGATCGGCCGGGGCGAGACGATCGCGGTAGTGCTTTTCGATCCACGCATCGAGACGGCCGAACAGCGTGTCGTCGATCCACACACCCGGCGCGACGGCCGCGCGTTCGGTGTCGTCGAGAACGACGCGCAAACGCAGACACGCGGGACCGCCGCCGTTCTTCATGCTCTCGCGCAGATCGAACACGAGCACCTCGTCGATCGGACCGCTGTGCGAAGTCAGCTCATCCAGATACGCGGCCACGCGCGGATTTTCGCGGCACTCCTGTGGCACGACCAGCACCTGCCTGCCATCGGGCCGGCTCAGCAACTGGCTGTTGAACAGATACGACGTCACCGCATCGGCGACACTGACTTGCGCGTCGGGCACTTCGATCACGTTGAAGCCAGCGTGCAGGCTTGCGAGCTTCGCGCGCAGCTCGTCATACACCGCGTGCTGATCGACGAACGCGAGCTGATGGCAGAACAGCGTGTTGCGATTGCCGACCGCGATCACGTCGTTATGGAACACGCCCGCGTCGATCACTTCCGGGTTCTGCTGCGCGTACACGGTCGCCGCTTCCTGCAAGCCATGACGATGCGCGACCGCGCGGCTCGCCTCGAACGTCTGGCGCGCCGGATAGCGCGTCGGCTCCGGTCCGCGACGATACTCGCTGCGGCCATACACGAAGAATTCGACCCCGCGCGCGCTGTATTGCTCGCAAAAGCGCGTGTGATTCGCCGCGCCCTCGTCGCCGAGCGCGGGCGTGCCCGGCAGCGCCTCATGCACGACGAAGCGGTCGGTGTCGCTGAACATCGCGCGCAGCGTGCGGCGCGTCGATTCATGCTCGATCGCGCGATGCAGCTTGCTGCACAGATTGGCCGGCGTGAAATGCACGCGGCCGTCGTGCGTATCCGCGGACGGGCTCACGGTCGCTGCGTTCGCGGTCCACATCGCCGAGGCCGAACTCGATGCCGCGAGCAACTCGGGGGCGTTGTTCGCGACGCGCGCGATCACCGAAGCGTCGTCGCCGGAAAAGCCGAGCTCACGCAACAGACGCATCGACGGACGCTCCTGCGGCGGCAGCACGCCCTGATGAAACCCGAGGTCCGCCAACTGCTTCATCTTGCGCAGACCCTGGCGTGCCGCGGCCTTCGGATTCGCGACCGACTTCTCGTTGCTTTGCGACGCGACGTTGCCGAACGACAAGCCCGCGTAGTTGTGAGTCGGGCCGACCAGGCCGTCGAAATTGGCTTCAGTGGCTTGCAGCATCGTCGATCCTTAGAATTGGAGGCCCGGCGAGACGCTCGCGGGCATGTTCAATTGCGCGCTCTCGACGGACGCCATCGGGTACGCGCAGTAGTCGGCCGCATAGTACGCGCTCGGCCGATGATTGCCCGAGCGGCCCGGACCGCCGAACGGCGCGCCCGACGAAGCGCCGTTGGTCGGCCGGTTCCAGTTGACGATGCCCGCGCGAATCGTGCGCTGGAAATGCGTCCACAGCGCCTGGTCGTCGGCGAGCAGGCCCGCCGAGAGACCGAACTCCGTATCGTTCGCCTGTTCGAGCGCGTCGTCGAAGCTGCGGTAGCGGATGATCTGCGCGAGCGGGCCGAAGTGCTCCTCGTCGGGCAGGTCCTTCACGTCGGTCACGTCGAGAATCGCGGGCGTGACGAAGCCGAGTTGCGAATCGCGCTGCTCCATTTTCAGCAGAGCCTTCGCGCCGCTCGCGAGCAGACGCTGCTGCGCGCCGATCAAGCGCGAGGCCGCGCGCGCCGACACCACGGCGCCCATGAACGGCTGCGGATCGGCGTTGTATTCACCGACGCCGATGCGCGAGCTCACTTCCGTCAGGCGCGCGAGGAAACGCTCGCCGAACGCATCGTCGGGCACGAAGATGCGGCGCGCGCACGTGCAGCGCTGCCCCGCCGACAGAAACGCCGATTGAATCGTGTGGTGCACGGCGGCGTCGAGGTCCGCGACCGGGCCGATCACGAGCGGATTGTTGCCGCCCATTTCGAGCGCGAGCACGATCTCCGGCCGTCCGCCGAACTGTTTGTGCAGCAATGTTCCCGTATCCGAACTACCGGTGAAGAACAGTCCGTCGATCTGCCGGTGATTCGCGAGCGCGATGCCCGTGTCCTTCTCACCCTGCACGAGATTCAGCACGCCGGCGGGCAGCCCCGCATCGCGCCAGATCCGCACCGTGAGCGCCGCGACGCCAGGCGCGAGTTCGGACGGCTTGAACACGACCGCGTTACCGGCGATCAGCGCGGGCACGATATGCCCGTTCGGCAGATGACCCGGAAAGTTGTACGGTCCGAACACCGCGACCACGCCGTGCGGACGATGCCGCAGCACCGCGGTGCCGTCGGCCATCGCCGAGCGCTTCTCGCCGGTGCGCTCGTTATAGGACTGAATCGAGATGTCGACCTTCGCGGCCATCGAGGCCGCTTCGGTGCGCGCTTCCCACAGCGGCTTGCCGGTCTCGCGGCCGATCGCCTCGGCGAGCGCTTCCTTGCGCTCCGTCACGAGCGCGGCGAAGCGGCGCACCACCGCGCAGCGCGCGTCGAGCGTCAGCGCTGACCATGCGGCGAACGCGCGGCGCGCGCTGCGTACGGCGCGATCGACGTCGTCCGCCGACGCGCTGTTGCCTTGCCACACCACCGCGCCCGTGCCGGGATTGTGCGATGCGAATACGGGTCCAGTGCCGACGGCCCATTCGCCGTCGATGAAAAGCTCGCTCATGATCATCCTTGT
The DNA here is from genome assembly GCF_050436345.1 of Paraburkholderia sp. WC7.3g. Classification (NCBI taxonomy): domain Bacteria; kingdom Pseudomonadati; phylum Pseudomonadota; class Betaproteobacteria; order Burkholderiales; family Burkholderiaceae; genus Paraburkholderia; species Paraburkholderia sp. WC7.3g. The sequence continues at coordinate 1,882,281 of NZ_JBNDMA010000002.1, read as the reverse complement.
TTGTGTTTCAACGGCAGCACCCGCAGCGGATCGCCTGTCTTCACGCGAAGCGCGTCGGCCTCAGCCGCGCTCAGACGGAAAACACCGTTGCGCGGCACGCCCGCCACGACGCCGACGCGAAAATCGCCGAGCGACGTATTCGACACCATCGACTTCGGTCCGTCCTGCCCGGCTCGCTCCGGTGCCTCGCCAATCTCAATCGCCACCAGCACGCTCTCGCGCACCGTGCGCAGGTCGGCGATATGGCATTCGAGCACCGGGCCCGCGTCGAAAATATCGACGTGGTTCTCGTAGCGCAGCCCTTCGGTTTCGAGCATGCGGCGCGCGGGGATCGTATCGTTATGCGTGAGGCCGACGCAGCGCTGTGCCTCTTCCGGCAACAGTTCGACGTACACCGGATAGCGTGGCATCAGCTCGGCGAGAAACGCCTTGCGGCCGTGCGAGCTCAGATAGTCGGCTGCGTTGAAATCGATCTGGTAAAAATGCGAGCCGACCGCGCGCCAGAACGGCGACGTGCCCTGCTCGTCGAAATGGCCGCGCAGCTCCGCGCACAGACGCTGCGGAAAACGCTCGCGAAACTGCGCTAGAAACATGAAGCGCGAGCGCGACAGCAAGCCGCCGACGCCACTCGTGCGATAACGCGGACTCAGAAACAGCGAGCACACCTCCGCATAACCGGTGAGGTCGTGCGAGATATTGAGCGCGTGCATGCGCGTCCAGATGCCGAGATCCTGGCTCGCGTGCACGACCGTGCTGACGCGATAGTTGTAGAACGGCTGCCGCAGACCCACCGCCGTTTCGATACCGCAGACGCCCGCCACGTCGCCGGTCGCGGTATCTTCCATCACGAACAAATAGCCGGCCTCGTGCGGCTCGGCCTCGTCTTCCATCGTGCGGCGCGCGCGTTCGACACGCGCTCCGAGCGCATCGCGATCCGGTTTGAAGGTGGTCAGGCCCGGCCCGGTTTCCTGCGCGAGTCGCATCAGCGCATCGACATCGCCTCGTTGTACTACGCGAACGACGATCATTGCGCTTCTCCCGATTGTTCATCCTGCGGCTGATGCAGCGGTACGCAGCGCACCGTATCGCCTTCCCGTACGCCGAGCGCGGCGCGCGCCGCCTGTGACAACCCGGCGCCCGCCTCGTTGCCGGGCGCGAGATCGCCGAGCACGCAACGGAATTCGCCGCCGGCGCCGTTGTGCGCGATCAGGTAGGTTTCGCCGTGCGTCGCCGGCGCCTCGCGCACTACGCGCGTTTCGTTGTGCTGCACGCTGACACTGCGATCCACCTGCGCGGTCAGTACCGGACCCGCGTCGAAAATGTCGACGTAGCGATCGGTCTCGAAGCCTTCCTCGAGGTGAATCTCGTACGCGAGCAACGCGTTCGCGTCCGGCTCGCCGAGCACGCGCTGGGCCGCTTCGGGCAACAGCGGCACATACACGGGATAGGTCGGCATCACTTCAGCGATGAAGGTGCGGCTGCGGCCGCCCGATTCGACTTCGATGTCGGCGAAATCGCGGCCGAAAAACTTGCGCCCCACCGCTTCCCAGAACGGCGACATGCCGTTTTCGTCGGTGACGCCGAGCAGCAGCGAGAACACCTCGGGCGTGAAGCGCTTGCGATTCGCGGCGATGTACATCATCCGCGCGCGCGACATCAGCTGCGCGGCCGCGTCGCCGCGCAGAGACGGGTCGATGTAGTAGCCCGCGAGCCGGCTCTTGCCGGTCAGCTCGTGCGACATCGTCAGCGCGTGAATCTTGCGATTGACGTGCAACTCGCGCGACGCATGAATCAGCGCGTCGTTGCGAAACACGTAGAACGGGTCCGCATAACCGGCCGCCGCGACGATGCTCGCGGTGCCCATCAGCTTGCCGGTCTGCGAGTCTTCGAGCACGAACAGATAGAACTCCTCGCCCGGAAAGTCGACCTCCGCGCGAAACGAGTCTTCCGACAACGCGACGCGCGCTTCGAGCGCGCGCCGGTCGTGCGGCAGGGAATGCAGCACCGGTTGCGCGGTGCGCGCCATATGCTCGAGCGCATCGAGATCGGTAAGGCGGCCGGGACGTACGAAGAGCATCATCGTTCCTGTTGAATGTGACGCATGATCCGCTGCATCAGCGTGGGCGTACTGGACTGCCTGAACCTCAATGCGACGCCGCCTGCGCGTTCGCGCCGACGAGTTCGCCGAACGCCTTCTCGAGACGCGCGAAGCCTTCGGCCATGTCGTCGAGCGGCATGATCAGCGACGGCACGAAGCGCAGCACGTCCGGGCCCGCCATCAGCATGATCACGCCGTGCTGGCCGGCCGCGGTGACGAAATCCTTCGCGCGGCCCCGGAACGGCTCGTTCAGTTCGGCGCCGATCAGCAGCCCCTTGCCGCGCACTTCGGTGAAAAGCCCGAAGCGCTCGTTCAGTTTCGCGAGGTGGCCCTTCAGCACTTCGCTGCGCGAGCGCACGCCTTCGAGCAGCTTCGGGTCGCTGACCAGCTCGACCACTTTTTCCGCGATCGCCGAGCCGAGCGGATTGCCGCCGTAAGTCGTGCCGTGCACGCCGACCTTGAAGTGCGCGGCGAGCTCTTTGGTGGTCAGCATCGCGCCGATCGGGAAGCCGTTGCCGAGCGCCTTCGCGGTGGTCAGGATGTCCGGCGTCACGCCGGTGTCCTCGTACGCGTAGAAGAAGCCGCTGCGGCCCACGCCGGTTTGCACTTCGTCGAAAATCAGCAGCGCGTTGTGCTGGTCGCATGCTGCGCGCAGCGCTTTGAGGAACGCTGGGTCGGCCGGAATCACGCCGCCCTCGCCCTGGATCGGCTCGACGATCACCGCGCAGGTCTGCGCGCCGATCGCCCTCTTCGCCGCTTCGATGTCGTTGTACGGCAGATGCGTGATGCCGGCGGGCACCGGGCCGAAGCCTTCCGAGTACTTCGGTTGGCCGCCGACGCTGACGGTAAACAGCGTGCGGCCGTGGAACGACTGCGCAAACGAAATGATTTCAGCTTTCTGCGCGCCGTGACGCTCGAACGCGACGCGGCGCGCGAGCTTCAGTGCGGCCTCGTTCGCTTCGGCGCCCGAGTTCGCGAAGAACGCGCGGTCGGCGAACGTGAGGCTTTCAAGGCGCTTCGCGAGGCGCAGCACTGGCTCGTTCGTGTAGCCATTGCCGATGTGCCACAGCTTGGCGCCCTGTTCATGCAGCACTTTCAGCAGTTCGGGATGCGCATGACCGAGCGCGGTGACGGCGATGCCGCCGGCGAAGTCGATATAGTCGCGGCCTTGCGTGTCCCACACGCGCGAGCCGAGACCGCGATCCGGCACGAAGGCGGCGGGGGAAAACACCGGCACCATGACTTCGTCGAAGGTCTGGCGTGTCACAGTCAGGTCGTTCATGGCTAATCCTTTTACGGGTGACAGGTAATACAGTTAGTGTAGGAAACCGCGCGCGGCAAGTCTTGCGCATACGCGACGCTTTCTATGAGGTTCCGCGCGTCGCGGCTGCCGGGTCGGCCCCGGACTCGTCGCGGCTTCGCTTTCAGACGGCTTGCAGGTCGTGCACGAGCCATGCCTGCCTCGCGCGCCGCCTGATCAATCGAGCTCGGGGCGCTCGATCAGCGCAGCGGGCCGCGGTTCACTAGCGCCGCCGTGCGCGCCGGTATGCCGGTCGATCCAGTTGCGGCGATCCTCGCGCGGCGTGACACCGAAGCGCTCGCGATACGCATTCGAAAAGTGCGCCGCCGACGAAAACCCGCACGCGAGGCTGATCTGCACGACCGATTTGCTGGTGCGCTGCAACTGCGTGCGCGCCTTCGACAGCCGCAGCCCCAGATAGTATTTCGACGGCATCGAGCCGAGATACTGGCGAAACAGGCGTTCGAGCTGGCGGCGCGAGACGCCGACGAGGCCGGCGATCTCATCGGTAGTCAGCGGGTCCTCGATGTTGGCTTCCATCAGCAGCAGCGCGTCGTTCAGGCGCGGATGACGCTCGCCCGGTGCGGTCACGAACGGAATGCGCTGCCGCTCCTCGCCCGCGCGCAGCACGCCTACACCGAGCGTATCGGCGATGCGCTCCGCGAGTTCGGGCCCGTGCTCGCGCCCGATCATCGCGAGCATGAAGTCGACGCTCGCCTGACCGCCCGCGCAGGTCGCGCGATCGCGATCGATTTCGAAGATCTGCTGCGTGACGATCGAGCGTTCGAATTGTTCGGAGAACTGCTGATAGGTTTCCCAGTTCACGCTGACGCGATAGCCGGATAGCTGCCCCGCCATCGCGAGCCACCACACGCCGTGATGAATGCCGGTGACGAGCGGCGTGCGCTGGCCGACGCGCGCGAGGCTTGCGAGAAACAGACGGTAGTCGGCGAACTGCTGAAACCGCTCGCTGACGATGATCAGCCAGTCGCACACGATCGCGTCGCCGAACGCGGCATCGGCCGGCCACTGCGCGCCGCCCGACAACGGCACCGCGCGGCCGTCCCACGAACACACCTGCACGCGATACAGCGCGCGGCCGTCGATTTCATTGGCGAGATCGAGCGCGTCGACGATCGGACCGACGCCCGACATCGACACGGGCGGCAGTGCCACGATCGCGACCTGCGTCGTGCGAGCCGGGTTGGACGGGCGGGCCATCGGTGGTCAGTGAAAGCGCGCGCGTTACTTCAGGCTGCCGGACAGGAACTGCTTCAGGCGCTCGCTGCGTGGCGCGCTCAGCACCGTGCCCGGATTGCCCTCTTCCTCGGTGCGGCCCTGGTGCAGGAACATCACGTGGTTCGACACATTGCGCGCGAAACCCATTTCGTGCGTGACGACGATCATCGTGCGGCCTTCCTCGGCGAGCTTCTGCATCACTTTCAGCACTTCGCCGACGAGTTCGGGGTCGAGCGCGGAGGTCGGTTCGTCGAACAGCATCACATCAGGGTCCATCGCGAGTGCGCGCGCAATCGCGACGCGCTGCTGCTGGCCGCCCGACAGATGCGACGGATACTGCTTCTCGAGACGCGGCGCGAGACCGACCTTTTCCAGATATTCGCGCGCGCGATCCTCGGCTTCCTTGCGCTTCAGACCGAGCACATGAATCGGCGCTTCGATCACGTTCTCGAGCACGTTCATGTGCGCCCACAGGTTGAAGTGCTGGAACACCATCGCGAGCTTCGTGCGGATGCGCTGCAGCTGCTTGTGATCGGCGACTTCGAGATTGCCGGCGCGATCGGTTTTGGTCTTCACCGCCTCGCCATCGACGACGATTTGCCCCGCGTTCGGCCGCTCGAGAAAATTGATGCAACGCAGGAAGGTGCTCTTGCCCGAGCCGCTCGCGCCGATGATGCTGATCACGTCGCCCTTGTTCGCGTTCAGCGACACGCCCTTGAGCACTTCGTTGTCGCCGTAGCGCTTGTGGATGTCCTGCACGGCGAGCTTGCAAGCGTCGGTTTGAGTGGTATGGAGCAAGATGCTCTCCCAGTGAGAATACGGATCGGTCTGGTGCGGACGCCGCCGTGCGCAAGCGCGCGGCGCCCGATGCAAGGTCAACGCACGCTCAATGCGTGCGCACCGCAAGATACGCGAGCCAGCGACGCTCGGCGCGCCGGAACAGCGCAACCAGCGCGAACGACACCGCGAGATAAATCAGCGCCGCGAGCCCGAATGCGTTGAACGACTGGTAGGTCGCCGAGTTCGCATCGCGCGCGACCTTCAGGATGTCGGGCACCGTGGCCGTGAACGCGACCGTCGTCGCGTGCAGCATCAGGATCACTTCGTTACTGTACAACGGCAATGCGCGGCGCAGCGCGGACGGTATCACAATGCGCCGGTACATCGTGAACCAGCTCATGCCGTAGGCGCGCGCCGCTTCGACTTCGCCATGCGAGGTCGAGCGGATCGCGCCCGCGAAAATCTCCGTCGTGTACGCGCAAGTGTTCAATGCGAAGGCGAGAATCGCGCAGTGAAAGCCGCTGCGAAAGAACGCGTCGAGCAGACTGTGCGAGCGCACGAACGCGAGACTGTACACGCCGGTGTAGATCAACAGCAGTTGCACGTAGAGCGGCGTGCCGCGAAACACGTAGGTGTACAGACGCACCGGCGTCGACAGCCAGCGCTTGTTCGACACGCGCGCGACCGCGAGCGGCACTGCGCACACGAAGCCGATCGCGATCGACGCGAGCAGCAGCCACAACGTGACCGCGAGGCCCGACAGGCGCTGCCCGTCCCAGAACAGATACGCCCGCCAGAATTGGTTGAGGATGTCGATCATGACGCTCAGAGCTCCGCGTGTCGCACGCCGATCGAATAGCGGCGGTTCAGCCAGATCAGCACGAGGTTCGATACGGTGGTAATCGCCAGATAGATCAGCGCGGCGACGAGAATGAAGAAGAACATGTTGAAGGTGCTTTTGCCCGCATCCTGCGCGGCCTTGACGACGTCGGCGAGACCGATGATGGACACCAGCGCGGTGGCCTTCACGAGCACCTGCCAGTTGTTGCCGATGCCGGGCAGCGCGAAGCGCATCATCTGCGGGAACAGGATGCGTGCGAACACGCGCACGCCGCTCATGCCGTACGCGCTGCCCGCTTCGAGCTGACCGCGCGGCACCGCGAGAAACCCGCCGCGAAAAGTCTCGGTGAAGTACGCGCCGTAGATGAAGCCGAGCGTCAGCACGCCGGCGAGAAACGGATCGATGTCGATCTGCTCCAAGCTGAACATGTCGGTCAGATCGTTGAGCCAGATCTGGATGCTGTAGAACAGCAGCAGCATCAGCACGAGGTCGGGCACCGAGCGGATCAGCGTCGTGTAGCCGGTCGCGATGGCCCGCAAGGGCCGGTTCAACGAGAGTTTCGCCGCCGCGCCCGCGAGGCCGAGCAACACAGCGGCCGCCAGCGATAGAACGGACAGTTCGATCGTCTGGATCGTGCCGGCGAGCAGCACGGGACCAAAGCCGTATAGGAACACGCTTGTCTCCATCCGGGTTTATTGAATTGGCGCGGAGGGCGGGGGCTTGATGGCCTGTCCGCTGCTCTGGCATGGCGCGGAGTCTCGCAAGCGGAAATCAATTTCTCAAATACCGGGCGGTCCCTTGCTGCGACGCAACATGGCGCCTCGACGCGCGGCGGACCGTTCGTAGCTCTTGGTTTCACACGGGTTATCGTTTTGACAGGCGCGCCGCGCGCGCTCGGCGGTGCCGTGATTTAGCAAGTTTGCGGTCGCTTTTTCGATAGACCGCGCCGACGGCAGCGGCATCCGGCGTTTATCGCTGACGCGCGTTGAATGATTCATATATGGATCGGCAATGCGCTCTGCGGCGTATATACGAGTCATTCTTCGTGTTTCGATCCGAAATTCCAGCAATGAGTCATACATGAGCCGCGAATGTGCTATATGATTCACTTATGAACCATTCAATACTGCCATGCCAACTCCCACCACGCGCGCTGCCTCGCGTTACAGTCTGGACGCTGCCCGCCTTCTCGGCCAGCTGATCCGTCGCGGGCGGCTTGAGCGCAAGATCACCGCGGCGCAGCTTGCCGAGCGCACCGGGCTGTCGCGCAGCCTCGTGCAGCGAATCGAAAAAGGCGATCCGCGCTGCTCTATCGGCGCGGTGTTCGAAGCAGCGGCGGTCGTCGGCGTACGGCTGTTCGATGCCGACACATCGGCCCTCAGCGGCGCAATCCGCGCCAACGCCGACGTGCTGACGCTTTTGCCGCACGCGGTGCGCGCGCCTCGCCCCGAAACCAAAGATGATTTCTGACGCCGCCTATCCTGAAGCCTTCGTGTGGACCTGGCTGCCTGGCGTAACCGAGCCGGTGGTCGCCGGGCGCCTCGTCTCGGCCGGCGGCCAGATGCTGTTCAACTACGGCCAAAGCTACCTCGCCCGCGACAACGCGATCCCGCTCTATACGCCCGAATTGCCCCTGCGACGCGGCATCTTACCGCTGCTGAACGGCCTCACGATGCCCGGCTGCGTCCGCGACGCGGCGCCCGACGCATGGGGCCGGCGCGTGATCATCAATCGCAAGCTCGGCATGCGCGGCGCGCGGATCGACACCGGCGAGCTCGACGAGATGACCTATCTGCTCGAATCCGGCTCCGACCGCATCGGCGCGCTCGACTTCCAACTCTCTCCGAGCGAATACATACCGCGCGAAACGGCCAGCGCGTCGCTTGACGATCTGCAAAACGCCGTATCGAGTATCGAGCGCGGCGTGAAGCTCAGCCCCGACCTCGAACGCGCGCTGTTTCATGGCAGCTCGATCGGCGGCGCGCGCCCGAAGGCGATGATCAGCACGCACGAGCGCAAGTTCATCGCGAAGTTTTCGTCGCAAAGCGACGTCTACAGCGTCGTGAAGGCGGAATACATTGCGATGTCTATTGCGCCGCTGGTCGGCATCGATGCGGCGCCGGTGAAGCTGGAGCATGTCGGCGGCAAGGACGTGCTGCTGATCGAGCGCTTCGACCGTAGCCGCGGCACACAGGGCTGGCAGCGCCGCGCGATGGTGTCGGCGCTAACGCTGTTCGGACTCGACGAGATGATGGCGCGCTACGCGAGCTACGAGGAATTCGCGACGCTGATCCGCCATCGCTTCACGAACCCGGGCGCGACGCTCAGGCAGCTCTTCGCGCGACTGCTGTTCAATGTGCTGTGCGGCAATACCGACGACCACGCCCGCAATCACGCCGCCTACTGGGACGGCCGCGAGCTGGCGCTGACGCCCGCCTACGACATCTGCCCGCAGGCGCGCGCCGGCAACGAAGCGACGCAGGCGATGCTGATCGTCGGTAACGATCGCTTCAGCCGCATCGACACGTGTCTGCGGGCGGCGCCCCTCTTTCTGCTGTCGCGCGATGAAGCCGTGGCAATCGCGCGGCAGCAGATCGAGGTCATTCTGGAGCACTGGGACGCAGTCTGCACTGATGCGCAGTTGAGCGAGGTCGATCGCGAACTGATGTGGCGGCGCCAGTTCCTCAATCCGTTCGCGTTCGAAGGCGCCCCGCCCGAACTCGCGGCGCTGCTGCATTAGCACGGCCGCGCCGGCGCCGATGCCGAACCACTCGTGCTCAGTCGAGCCCTAGCCGCGCGCGAATCGCCGGCAGCATCTGCTCGACCGCCTCGCGCCCTTCCTCGATGGCTGGCGTCGCGCGATGAAAATCGAAGATGCCCATGCCGCCGAGACGCGGCTGGATCAGGATATCGGCCGGCTCGCCGGCCAGCCGGCTGCGCGAGATGCGCACCTGCATGATGTCGATGCTTTGCGCGATCGAGCTCAGCATCGACGGCACGTGCGCGCTTGGCTTGGGCGGCACGCGCACGTCGTCGGTCGCGCTCGCTTCGGCTGGCGCGAGCCAGCGCGGCCACGGCTTGCCGTTGCGGCGCAACGCCACGGGCGGCGGCGCGGTGGGATCGAGTGCGGGCGTTTCAATGACCCCGCCGCCGAAGTCGCGGCCGTTCAGGATGTCGTTGTTCAGATCGATCGCGATCACGCAGTCCGCCCGCATGCCACGCGCGACCGACACCGGCACCGGGTTGCTGAGCCCGCCGTCGACGAGCCACACGCCGTTGTGCCATACCGGCGTGAAGATGCCCGGAATCGCAATCGACGCCCGCACCGAGTCGATCGTGCTGCCGTCCTGCAGCCAGATTTCGCGGCCCGTGTCGAGTTCGGTGGCGACCGCCGCGAACGGTATGTGCAATTGCGCGATCGAGCGACCGGCGAATTTGTCGGCGAATAGCTGGATCACCTTACGCCCGCCAAGCAGGCCGCCCGAGATGCGCAGATCGAGCAGTCGCACCACGGTCTGCCACGTGAGTCGTGACACCCACTCTTCGAGCCAGTCGAGATCGCCGTTCGCATAGACCGCGCCGACCAGCGCGCCGATCGACGTGCCGCACACGACGTCGGGCTTGATGCCCGCGTCTTCCAGCGCGCGAATCGCGCCAATATGCGCCCAGCCGCGCGCGGCGCCGCCCCCCAGCACCAGCCCGATCCGGCTGTATCGATGTCGACGTATCATGCCTACCCCGCTCTCTCTGCCCGCTTGTTCTGCCCGCCTTCTGGCCGACATGCCCTCCGCCTATCGCCCCCGGATCACGTCCGAGCGTGACGTGGTGTACACCCTCCGGTTCCGGTCGAAATGAACGTTGAAGATGCCCTCTTCAGTCACGCCGCCCTCGCGCCATTTCCAGCTCCACACGGTTTCCGGCTTCAGCGGAAACACCGCGATCTCTCCAGGTTTGCCGAGCAAGCGCCGCACCTCGTCCTCGGTCATGCCGGAGCGGATCTTCGCGAAGTTGGCCGCGGTCAGCACCTGCGTGATCGCCTGCAGCTTGCCGTCGCGATCGATGTCGACCATGTAGGTGTTCAGGCCTTGCGGGCCGCGCGGATATTCGAAGCGCTTCGAGCCGTCGGTGAAGGTGCGCGCGGTTTCGGGCTTGCCCATCTGCGCGAGGATTTGCGCTTCGGTCGTGATCCCTGGCGTCATGTCCTTGAGCAGCAACGCGTCCGGTTTGACCGCGTTGAAAAAGTCCTTGAGTTTTTGCACGGCTTGATCGCTCTGCTGTTGGTCGCAGCCGGTCAGTGCAACGCACGCCATCAGCAGCGTGACGCCCAGCGGTTTGAGACTCACGTCGGTTCCTGTCCGGATGCGCGGGATCTGCCGTCGCAGCGCATGGCCGGTCTGTAGTGTGTACTACAAGGATAACCGTGCCCGCAGAAAACCGCGAGCGACGCGCGCGCGACGAGCGCTGCTACGCACCTAACCTGTTGCGCGCGGCGCTAAAAGATTGACTGAGGATCAATTGAGGTGGGTACGCCGGAAGCAAAAAGGCGACGCTGTGTACAGCGTCGCCATGTCGGTCGATACGATCAACCGGAAGTGACGGCGGCTCGTTGGCCGCCTTGCGCGAAGCACCACGGACGACGCGCAGCGGCCTGCTTCAGACGAAGCGATGAGTAGCCTTGACTGCTCACCTTGCGCCATCGCCGAATGACAAACCGCTGCCTTTTATTGGCCGCCCTGGTCCCTCGATAAGCCTTCCAGATGCAGTTAATCTAAACGCATTGGGGGCTTTCGACGAGAGCGCGTTTACACCGAATCGGCAGAAGATTCGCGCGACGCGAGGGGCTCGCGGGATGGCCGGCCGCCGGATGGCCGGCCTCCGGATGGCCGGCCCCCGGATCGCCGGCCGCCGGATCGCCGGCCGCCGGATGGCCGGCCCGTCATATCACCCGAAAGCCATGCGTGCCGTCGCGCGCAAGTTGCGCGACGAGCCCCTGCTCCCACTCCAGATACGCGCTCATCGCTTCGCGCGCATTCTCCGTGCCCTCATACGGCCGCTGATAACGATCGATGCGCGGCGACGCCATCCGCGTGCCACCCGACTCCACGGGCAAGCCCGCGTCGATCCACGCGATCGTGCCGCCGCGCAGCACCTGCACCGGCCGACCGGTCGCCGCGGCGAGTTCCGGCGCGACGAAGCGCGCCAGCACGTCGCTGTCGCACGTGAGCACGTAGCGCTTTGCGTCGGGCAGCGTGCGCAACGCGTCGGCGAGTTGGCTGCGGATCACGAACCACGCGCCCGGAATGTGCCGGGTCAGATAGTTCGCGCTGCTCGTGAAATCGAGCACGACGGTACCCGGCGACTGCAGCAGCGCGACGAGTTCAGCCGGCGCGATGTCGTCGACGTCGGGCGGCGTGACCGCATTGCGCGCGGGCGGCGCCGGGCCCTTCTCGGCGAAGTCGGCCGCCGTCAGGCCATCGACCACGTAGACCTCGACGTTCATCTGCGCGAGCCACGATGCGCTCATGTTCGCGCGCACGCCGTCGCTGTCCGCGAGGATCACGCGCGCGCCGCGCACCGTCACGAACAGGTCGATTTCCTGCACGAGCTGGCCGCCCGGCGCGCTGCGAAAACCGGGCACGTGGCCCGCCTCGTATTCCTCGGGCGTGCGTACGTCGAAGCGATACACGGTGCGCACCGCTTCGTCGGCCCAGCGGCGCGCTTCGTCGCGCGACGTGCGGCGCACACGCGCCCGGTCGGCGACCGTGCGCGCGCCGTCGGCGGCGGCGAGACGGGAAGCGTCGTCGACCGCGCCTTCGATGCGCCGCGCGCTGCCATGCGCGAGCGCCTGACCGGCGAGCGTCCAGCCCATCGTGCCATTGCGCAGCGCGGCGACCGGATTCGGCACGCCCGCGTTGATCAGCGACTGCGCGCCGATGATGCTGCGCGTGCGCCCCGCGCAATTGACGATGATGCGCGTGGCCGGATCCGGCGCGAACTGCCGCGCCCGCAGCACCAGCTCCGCGCCCGGCACGCTGATGCTGCCGGGGATGTTCATGGTTTGAAACTCCTCGAAGCGGCGTGCATCGAGCACCACGACATTGGCCTCCTGATCGAGCAGCGCCTGCACCTGCTGCGCGGATAGCGACGGCGTATGACGCACGCTTTCGACCAGTTCGCCGAACGCCTTGCTCGGCACGTTGACGTCCCTGAACAACTCGCCGCCCGCTTCGCGCCAGCCTTGCAGGCCGCCTTCGAGCAATGCGACGTTGGTATAGCCGAGCTCGGCGAGACGCGCGGCCGCACGCCATGCGAGACCTTCGCCCGCATCGAACACGACGATCGGCACGGCCCGGCGCGGCAGCCGCAGCGGCGCGTCTAGTTCGAGCCGCGACAGCGGCAGATTGGCGGCGAACAACGGATGACTGCGCGCGTGGGGATCTTCCTCGCGCACATCGACGAGCGCGATCTCCTCGCGATCGAGCAATGCATGGCACACGTCCTGGAATGACCGGGTACGAAACTCTTTGACGACATTCATGGGATCGGGAACTCCTTCGCTACATTCCTGGTTTCCGGCAACGCGTCGCGTCACCGCACCGATACTTAAACCGTACTCTCGAATTCCAATCGGCGCACGGTCACTCGCTGGATTGCTTGTTCGGTCGCGCGGCGAAGGCGAAGCATCGCCGCGCGAACACGCCATGCAAACGCAATTTCCGCGCCTTGTCGGTACCGGCCGAGCCTTGCCAACCCTTCGGCCGTCATGGGCATCGCCGCGCCGCCAGCAGAAAAACCGCCGCTTTGCCACAATGCGCCATCGCGCGAAAGCGCCGCCCATCGCAATCAGACAATGATCCCCTTTTCGGTTCTCGATCTTTCGCCCGTCACCGCCGGCGCCACGCCGGCTGACGCGTTCAGGAACACGCTGTCGCTCGCGCAGCACGCGGAAAAGCTGAACTACAAGCGTTTCTGGCTCGCCGAGCATCACAACATGACCGGCATCGCGAGCGCGGCGACCTCGGTCGTGATCGGCTACGTGGCCGGCGGCACGAAGACGATTCGGGTCGGCTCCGGCGGCATCATGCTGCCGAACCATGCGCCGCTCGTGATCGCCGAACAGTTCGGCACGCTCGCGTCGCTGTATCCGGGGCGGATCGATCTCGGCCTCGGCCGCGCGCCCGGCACCGACCAGACCACTGCCCGCGCGCTGCGCCGCGATCTGCAGGCGAGCGCCGAAACCTTCCCCGACGACGTCGTCGAATTGCAGCGTTACTTCGCCGAGCCGGTCGCGGGCCAGCGCATTCGCGCGGTGCCGGGCGCGGGCCTGAACGTGCCGCTGTGGCTGCTCGGCTCGTCGCTGTACAGCGCGCAACTGGCCGCGGCGCTGGGGCTGCCGTTCGCGTTCGCGTCGCACTTCGCGCCCGATTACATGTTGAGCGCGCTGCAGGTGTATCGCTCGCAGTTCCGGCCGTCGGCGACGCTAGCGAAACCCTACGCGATGGTCGGCGTCAACCTGTTCGCCGCCGACACGAACGACGGTGCCGCGCGGCTGTTCACGTCGCTACAGCAGCAGTTCATCAATCTGCGGCGCGGCACGCCGGGGCAATTGCAGCCTCCGGTCGAGCGGCTCGAGGCCTCGGAGATGGAGCTGAACAACGTCGCGCGCGCGCTCGCGTGCACGGTGCTCGGCGATCGCGACGCAATCCGCGAAGGTCTGCAATCGATCATCGAGCAGACCGGCGCGAACGAGTTGATGCTGACCGCGCAGATTTACAATCACGAAGCGCGGCTGCGCTCGTTCGAGATCGGCGCCGAGGTGCGCGATGAATTGACGGCGGGCAAATAAGCGGTTCGCGAACCGATCGGCGGACACCGCAATGCACGAAAAAAGGGCGGCTCATCGCGAGTCGCCCTTGTCTTTTGCACTGAGTTGGACCAAGCCGGACACAGCGGCCCGGCGTCTCACCTCGAGGGCACCATCAGCGATTCGTCGGCACCGCCGCCAGTCCGTCGAGCAGCGCCTTGTGAAACGCGTCCGGGTCCTGCATCTGCGGCGCGTGCCCCAGGTCCGCGAACTCGACCAGCGTCGCATGCGGGATCGCCTTCGCGGCCGCGCGGCCTAGTTCCGGGTAATGGCCGAGCGTCGCGCGCACCTCGGGGGGCGCCGCATCCTTGCCGACCGCGGTCGTGTCCTTCTGACCGATCAGCAGCAGCGTCGGCATGCTGAGCTGCCCCAGTTCATAGACAACAGGCTGCGTGTAAATCATGTCGTAGAGCCGCGCGGAATTCCACGCGACGACCTGCTTGCCCGGCCCGCGATACATGCCCGCGAGCATCTGCACCCACGGGTCGTAGTCCGCGCGCCATTGCCCCGCGTAGTAGGTCGCCTGTTCGTAGCGGCGGATGCCGTCGGCGGTGGTCTCGAGCTCCCGCTGATACCACTGCTCGACCGACAGCGACGGCACGCCCTTCGCCTTCCAGTCCTCAAGTCCGATCGGGTTCACGAGCACCAGTTGTTGCGTCTCGCGCGGATACATCAGCGCATAGCGGATGGCGAGCATGCCGCCCGTCGAATGGCCGACGACCGTCACGTCGCTGACGCCGAGCGACTGGAGCAGCGCGTGCGTATTGCGCGCGAGCTGCTGGAAGCTGTACTGGTAATGCTCAGGCTTGCTGGATTTACAGAAGCCGATCTGATCCGGTGCGATCACGCGATAGCCGGCATCGCTCAACCGGCGAATCGTCGCGTCCCACGTCGCCGAACAGAAATTCTTGCCGTGCAGCAACACCACGGTGCGGCCGTTGCCATGCGCCGGCTTCACGTCGATATACGCCATCTGCAAAGGCACGGCCTGCGAAGTGAATTCGAAGCGTTCGACCGGCGCTGGATAGCTGAAGCCCTGTAGTTCCGGACCGTAGGCCGGGCCGGGATCGTCGACAGACGCCGCGGCCGCGGCGCTCGTGGCGGCCACCGCGACAGACGCCGCGCACAACATCGCACAAGCGCAGACACTCGACACGGCAAGCAGGAATGGGCGGCGAAGATTCATCGGGATGTTCTGGAAAAATGCAATCGGGAAGGCGCGAGGCTCGGAGGACACGATTCTACGACGCGCCGCCGAGCTCTGGCGCCGGGCCCGCAACAGCGGGCCCGCCTCGCGGCTGAGGCGGTGTGGCATGCGTATTGCGGCCCCTGGGATCATGCATCGTCCGCGCGCGACCTCGCGCTCTATGTGTTGCGCCGCACCGATTGGCGCGCCGCAACAGGCCATCGTTAGAGGATGGTCCGCCACGCGGCCCCCGCGATAAACACTATTCGCTCGCGCCCAATCGGTGCTAGAACAGACTCATGGACCGGCGAGAAACAGGCAGCCAACAACGGTAGCGCGGCACGACTGCCAGGCAGCACGAATCATCTGCGGAGAGGAAGCGACCAGATCATCCGGGGTATATCAATCAAGCAACCATCTTGCATCGGGTCGAAGCAAGCACCGAAGTGCTCGCCTCGCTCCACAGGAGACACCTATGAATACTCCGGCACGGCTGAACGACTTACAGCGCACTACCCTCGCGATCGTCCTCGCAGGCGGCCGCGGCACCCGGCTCGGGCCGCTCACGAACAAGCGCGTGAAGCCGGCGGTGCACTTCGGCGGCAAATACCGGATCATCGACTTCGCGCTGTCCAACTGCCTGAACTCCGGCATCCGCCGCATCGCGGTGGTCACGCAGTACAAGGCGCATTCGCTGCTGCGGCATCTGCAGCGCGGCTGGAGCTTTCTGCGCGGCGAGATGGGCGAGTTCATCGACCTCTGGCCCGCCCAGCAGCGCGTCGAAGGCGCGCACTGGTATCGCGGCACCGCCGACGCGGTGTTCCAGAACCTCGACATCATCCACTCGATCCGCCCGAAGTACGTGGTCGTGCTCGCGGGCGACCACATCTACAAGATGGACTACACGCGCATGATCGCCGATCACGCGGACAGCGGCGCCGACTGCACGGTCGGCTGCATCGAAGTGCCGCGCATGGACGCGGTCGCGTTCGGCGTGATGGCGGTCGACGAAAACCGCCGCGTGACCGGCTTCGTCGAAAAGCCGGCCGACCCGCCCGCGATGCCGGGCCGTCCCGACTCGGCGCTCGCGAGCATGGGCATCTACGTGTTCAACGCCGACTACCTGTACACGTTGCTCGAGGAGAACATCGCCGCGATCGATACCGATCACGACTTCGGCAAGGACATCCTGCCGCGCGTCGTCACGCAGGGCGTCGCAATCGCGCACCCGTTCAGCATGTCGTGCGTGTCATCGGACCCGAGCGTCGAGCCGTACTGGCGCGACGTCGGCACGATCGACGCGTACTGGTCCGCGAACCTCGACCTCGCGTCGACGATCCCGACGCTCGATCTGTACGACGAGTCATGGCCGATCTGGACCTATCAGGAGCAGTTGCCGCCCGCGAAGTTCGTACGCGACATGAAGGGGCTGCAGGGCTCCGGCAACAATCTGATCGTCTGCGGCGGCTGCGTGATCTCGGGCTCGCAGATTTCGCGCTCGGTGCTGTCGTCGAACGTGAAGGTGAGTTCGTTCTGTAATATCAATGAGGCAGTCTTGTTGCCGCAGGTCACGGTCGGCCCGAGCTGTCGCCTGCAGAAGGTGGTGATCGACCGTGGCTGCACGATTCCGGAAGGCACGGTGATCGGCGAAGACCCGGCGCGCGACGCCGAGCGCTTTTATCGCACCGACGAAGGCGTCGTGCTGGTCACGCAGGAGGCGTTGCGCAAGCATCCGAACTAGCGCGCGCGCCGCATGCCCGCGCCGGCGGCCACGCCGCCGGCCATCCGGCTTCGCCCGAACCACCGTGTGAACTATTCGCCCACCCCGAGCAACGCTGCCACCCCGACAGAGACCCGGCCTATGACGATTCGCGCCCTGCACGTCGCAAGCGAGCTGTATCCCCTCCTCAAAACGGGCGGTCTCGCCGACGTCGCGGGCGCGCTGCCGTCCGCGCTGATCGAGCGCGGCGCCGACGTGCGGGTGCTGCTGCCGGGCTTTCCGGCCGTGCTCGCCGGCCTGCGGGATCTGCAGCCGGTCGCGCAGCTGGGGAGCCGCTTCGGCGCGCCGAACGTGACGCTCGAACGCGGCACGCTGCCCACCAACGGCCTCACCGTCTATGTGATCCGCGCCGCGACGCTGTACGACCGGCCCGGCAACCCGTATCTGAACGACGAACACGTGCCGTACGGCGACAACGCGCAGCGTTTCGCGCTGCTCGGCTGGATTGCCGCGCAACTCGCGCAGCAGCTCGACCCGACGTGGTCGCCGCGGATCGTCCACGCGCACGACTGGCACGCGGGGCTCGCGCCCGCCTACCTGAAGGCCGCCGAACGCGAGCACGGCCGCGCGCCCGCGCGCAGCCTGTTTACGATTCACAACCTCGCCTACCAAGGGATCTTTCCCGCGCATCAGTTCGGCCTGCTCGGCCTGCCGCACGATTTCTTCAACATGCACGGTGTCGAATTCTATGGGCAGCTATCGTTCCTGAAGGCGGGGCTCTACTACACCGACCGCATCACGACCGTCAGCCCGACCTACGCGCGCGAAATCCAGATGCTCGCGCACGGCGGCGGGCTCGATGCGCTGCTGCGCCATCGCGCGCACGATCTGAGCGGCATCCTGAACGGTGTCGACTACACGGTGTGGAATCCCGCGACCGATACGTTGCTCGCGACGCACTACAGCGCATCGCGGCTGGCCGGCAAGCTCGCCTGCAAGGAAGCGCTGCAAAAACGCTTCGGCCTCGCGCAGAGAAGCGATGCGCTGCTGTTCGGCGTCGTCAGCCGGCTGACCGAGCAGAAGGGCCTCGATCTGCTGCTCGGCGCGGTGCCCGAGATCGTCAAGCGCGGCGGGCAACTGGTCGTGTTCGGCAGCGGCGATCCGGCGCTCGAGAACGGCCTCAAGATGGTCGCGCAGGCGCATCCGGAAGCGGTCGCGGTCGAGCTCGGCTTCGACGAAACGCTCGCGCATACGATCATCGCCGGCAGCGACGTGGTCGCGGTGCCGTCGCGTTTCGAGCCGTGCGGGCTCACCCAGCTCTATGCACTCGCCTACGGATCGCTGCCGCTCGTGCACTGCATTGGCGGTCTCGCGGATACGGTCGCCGACGCATCGCTCGAAAACCTCGCCGACGATCTGGCCACCGGCTTCGTGTTCGAACGCTTCGATCCGCAGGGACTCGCCGGGGCGATCCGCCGCGCGTTCGCGCTCTACGGGCGTCGCACCGAGTGGAAGGCCACGCAGCGGCGCGCGATGCGCCGGGACTTCGGCTGGGGCGCGTCGGCCGATCGCTATCTGGCCTTGTATCGCGAGCTCGTCTGAAGCATCGGCCGCGCGCGAATCTGTCAGATTTTGTTAATCCTCACGCGCGTTTGATGGTTCGGCGCAACAGCACGGGGACGGATCAACTCGCGGCTGTCAAACTCCTGTATCGTTTGCTAACTTGCCGGCGATGCAGATCGTGCGTTTTTCCTGCACCATCCATATCAGGCATGTCTGTCGCGCGGCGCCGGGGTCAACGGTCCGCCCGCGCGAGCCTCCCTTCCTGTTTTGTTGATCGCGCATGACCGGTTGCGCGAGCCTTACCATGACAAAAAATGTTCTGAGCATTCAGTCCCATGTCGTGTTCGGTCACGCCGGCAACAGCGCGGCCGTGTTTCCGATGCGCCGGCTCGGCGTCAACGTGTGGCCGCTCAACACCATGCAGTTCTCGAATCACACGCAATACGGGCACTGGAGCGGCAGCGCGATCGACGCATCGCAGATGGAAGAACTCGTCGAAAGCATCGGCGCGATCGGCATGCTGCCGCGTTGCGACGCGGTGCTCTCGGGCTATCTCGGCACGACGGAACAGGCGCGGGCGGTGATCGAAATCGTCAAGGCGGTCAAGGCGGTCAATCCTCGCGCCTGGTACTTCTGCGATCCGGTGATGGGCGCGGCGGGCGGCTACAAGGTCGATCCGGGCATCCAGGAATTCCTCGTGCGCGAGATGCCGCGAGTCGCCGACGCGATCGCGCCGAATCACATCGAATTGCAGCGCCTCGTCGGCCGCGAGATCGAGACGCTCGAGGAAGCCGTGACCGCGTGCCGCGAGGTGCTCGCGCGCGGGCCGAAGCTCGTGCTCGTCAAGCATCTGCTCGATCGCAACAGTCCGGCGGACTGCTTCAACATGCTCGTCGTCACCGAGCGCGAAGCGTGGATGGGACAGCGCCCGCTCTATCCGTTCGCGCGCCAACCGGTCGGCGTCGGCGATCTGACCAGCGCGGTATTCGTCGCGCGCACGCTGCTTGGCGATTCGATCCGCTCGGCCTTCGAGCACACGCTCGCCGCGGTGAACGCGGTGGTCAAGGCGACCTGGCAGGCCGGGCGCTATGAGCTCGAACTCGTGGCGATGCAAAATGAAATCGCCCAGCCGCGCGAGTGGTTCGATGCGTGGGTCGCGGAGACGGCGTAGTTTCGGTAAGCACATCGCTCGTCGCCGGGCACCCTCGCCAGCGCCCTGCTGGCGGTCGTCCTATAATGCGTGCCGCGTGGACCGGGGCTTGCGCCCGCGCTCCATGGCATTTTCAGCATCCGGCATACAGCAGACGAGGCATCGATGGACGGTCATATCCGCAGCGAGCGGGAAGAATTTTTCGAGCAGTTGTGCATCAGCGTCGACGCGGACGAAGCGCACGAACAGGAAGCGATCGAGTTCTTCGAGAACCAGTTCGAGCAGCCCGACTTCGATCCGGCGCAATGGCTCGATATCGCGCTCTACTACTCGCTCGCCGTCGCGCGCGGCATCGTCGACATGGTGACGGCCGACGACAAGGCGCGCAGCAACATCGCCGAAGTCATCGCCGACAATCTCGACATCTCGTATGGCGAGGACGAGTGCCAGCAGTTCGCCGAGACGATCGGTTTCGCGCTGAACAACGGCGTGCCGGTCGATCTCGACGTGGTGCTCGACGGCTGCCAGCGCGCGATCGACGACCTCGACACGTGGGCCGACGAAGACACGAAGGCGCCGCTGCTGCGTCTGCGCGAAGAGCTGCTGCGTCTGCAAGGCGAGCGCTAGGCAGTAGCTCGAATCCGCTCGCAGCAACGCAACACCGCCACACCGGCCGGCGCAGAGCGCGCTACTGCTTTGCGCTCGCCGCCCGCACGACCACCTCGGCATCGAGATCGCGCTCGATGCGCACGAGGTCGTCGCGAATCGCGATGAATTCGTTTGCCGTGCACATCTGATGCCCGAAGGCGGCGCGCAGATGCCGGTTGACCTGCAACGTGCGCGTCGCCGGATCGAAAATGTAGTGCGACGCGAACGTGAGCAGCGGGTCTTCGACCGTGCTGTCGGTCGGCAGGTCCGTCTCGCGCACGAAGCGCGGCAAGCTGAGCTCCAGCGTTTCATCGAATTCCCCGCCGATGCATGTCCACGGGTGTGTTCTGACGGGCTCCGCGAGCCAGGCCTCGACCTGCGAGCCCATGCCGCCGGCGAGGCTCGTCAGCGCCGGCACGGCGGTCGTGCCATCCGGCCAGATCAGATGCGGCACGCTGCCTTGCATCGACGTCGCGAACGGGCCGCCGGTCACGGCGACATCGTCGGTCTGCAACTGCGCGGTGCCGTGCAGGCCGGTTTGCAGCAGACGGCCCGCGGCAAGCTGCTGCGCATGCTGGCGCGTCGCGCGGCGGAACGTGTTGCGCTCGAGTTCCGCGGTATAGCCGGCATCCTCGACGCGGTACGCGTAGTGCGCGGTGCCGTTTTCGTCGATGTCGATCTGCACGCGCGCGTTGCGTTCGCGCCGTTGTGTGGCGGGCGTGCGCGCCAGCACGCCGGCGTCGACGAGCAGCACCGGCCGGTCCATCACGCCGCCCGGCAGATAGCCGAATTCGGTGCCGCCCGCCGACGTGTCCGCGAATTGCGCCAGTTCGGGAATCCAGACGATCACGTGATTGATCGCGCTCGCGCCGTAGCCGGGCACGTCGGGCAGCGTGTAGTACGGGCCGAGATTGAGCAGGGCCGGCTCGCTGCGAATGCCGGCCGCCGCGAGCAGCGCGCCGTAGAGCGCGACATGGTCCTTGCAGTCGCCATAGCGGTTGCGCAGGATGTCGGCCACCTTGTGCGGAATCGCCGCCGTCTCGCCGAGAAAGAGCGCGACGTAACGGATGTTCAGACGCATCCAGTCGTATAGCGCGCGGGCTTTGTCGCGAGGATCGGTCAGGCCCGCCGTCAGTTGTTGCGCGAGACGGACGATTCCCGGGTCCTCGCGGGTCGCGTCGTTGTCGGCGGGACCGCGATAGCGCGCGGCGAAGCTCGCGAAGTCCGGCACCGTCGATACCATCAGCCGGTCGCCCCAGTTCGCGTAGCCGACCGCGCCCGCTTCGAGCCGCGCATACGGGCCGTGCCGATAGTCGAACTCGTAGCGGGTGCGGCCATTCGCGCTGACGGGCGGCAGCGCGACGTAGCCGCGCGCGTCCACATAGAGCGGCACGTCGGCGGGCAGATCGAAGATCAGACGCTGCTCGTCGACGGGCTCGAGCGACGGTTCGACCAGATATCCGAAGGTGCTCGCCTGCAGCGCCTTCGCGCGCGTCTTGCGAAACGCGAGATGCACGCGCGAGCCGGTCTGGACGCCCGGGAAGATCACGGTGCGCAACACGCCGTCCTCGAAGCTCGGCGCGCCGGCCGAGCGCGGCTCCTGAACGTCGCGGATCGCCTCGGGGCGGACCGCATGCGCGGTGCCGTCGGGATCGATCGTTTCGGCGGCCAACAGCTGCACCTGCTCGATGTCCTTGTTGAACCACACGTAGCGTTGCGCGATAGCGTCGACGCCGCTGGCCGTGTCCGCGCGCATCAGCGTGTCGTCGTGTTCCTCGATGGAGCCGTCCTTCTGGATCACGAACAGATGGACGTCGCGCTCGATCGTCGAAGGCGCGGGTTCGTCGGTGGAGGTGACGATGTCGGCCGCGGCCGCGCAAAGGGACAAGGCGATGCACGCGAGCCCGATCAGCGCGATCGACGTGTGCGTCAACGTGACGACGATGTTCCCCAGCATGAAGCGGCCGCCGTCACTCGTCATCACTCGCCGTCGTCGAGCTGGCTCAACAGCGCCTGCAGTTTTTCCACGTGCCTGATCAGCATGTGCCGGTGTTTGTCGATCTGTTCGAGCCGGCCCTCGAGGTCGGCCTGAATGCGTTCGTCGAGTTCGGCCGCGGCCAATACGTCCTCGACCTTCGCGCGCATCGACGCGAGCTCCACCGGCGCATGCAGCAGATGCCGCTCGAAGCGCCGCACTTCCTGCGCCGCGAGATCGCGCACCTTGCGAAAATGCGCGTGACGGCGGTGCGCTTCGACATCGAGCGTTCCTTCCTCGATGCGTCGCGCGGGTACCGGCTGCCCAAAAATCGGCTCGGGCCGCAGCACCGTCTTCTTGCGCACCGGATGCGCGGTGCCGCGAAAGCGCGCGAGCGGCTGCTCGTTGTCGATCGCCTCGCGCGCATTCGACGGGATCTCGTGATCGGCGTGCGGCACGTTCATCCAGCCGCCCGGCAAACCCGTGACCGCCTCGACGCCGCGCACGAACTCCTCGCTGAATTCGCGCTGGCCGGACAGCATCAGCTTCAGATAGCTCGCGGAAAACGTCATCATGCGCGCGAGCCGGCTCGCGGCGCCGACCTCGCTGGTCAGCAACACCAGGTTCGCGCGCCAGACTGGCAGCAGCAGTTCGTCGGAATCTTCCATCGCTGGGTCTTCCATCTTGTCGCCTGATGAATCGATGACCGCATCGCGCATGTCATCGTTTTGAAAGACTAGTCGCGTCGCGGTGTCGCGCGCAATGCCGGTATGCCGCCTGGCGTGCGGTGTGGCCCCCGCATCGGCCAAATTCAGCGCAACGCGCGTCAAAACAGGGCTGATGACACATCGCGTGTTGCATTGACACACGTATTCGCGCGCCGTTCCGACCTGCGTCCGCGTGATGTGGCATGCTGACCCGCCGATGCGGCGCGCGTGGTGCCGCGTCGGTTGCTCCACAACACTGACTTAAGGGTTTTGTAATGAAGAAAATCGTTGTCGCCATCGCCGCAGCCGTCGCCACCCTGAGCACGATCGCGCCCGCTCAGGCCAATGAGCATCATCACGAGTGCCACAAGGTGCACATTCATCATCATTGGGAAAAGCGCTGCCACTAATGGCGGTGAAACCGTGTCCGATGGATGCGGTGCGCATCAAAAAGCCCCGCTTTCGCGGGGCTTTTTTTCATGGCGCGCCGCGTCGTGAAACAGCTGGCGCACGATACGCCCTGCGCGCTCGACGTCCAAACCATTCCATATGAACGCGCCGGCACGCAATCACGGACACATGCTGTTACACCTGCGGGATCCCCGAACGCCTTGAGGTCAGGCTGCTTTCACGCGCGCGAGAGCCGTCGTCACCAGCGCTTCGAGCAGCGGCGCGACCTTCACGGCGAGGTTTTCATCGTACGCGTAGGGCAGGCGCTCTTCCATGTACGTGATCTGCGACAGTTCGAGTTGCACCGCATGCACGCCCTGCTCGGGCCGTCCGTATTGCCGCGTGATATAGCCGCCCTTGAAACGGCCATTGGCGACCGCCGAATAGCCGCCGTGACGCTCGACTAGCGCGGTCAGCGCGTCGGCCATGCCCGGCGCCGCGCTGGCACCGTTCGAGGTGCCGAAGTTGAAGTCCGGCAGACGTCCGTCGAAAAAACGCGGCACGTGCGAGCGGATCGAATGTGCTTCCCACAACAGCACCTTGCCGTGCTTCGCTTTCAGTGCCGCTAGCTCGCCGGTGAGCGCGTCGTGATACGGCTTCCAGTACGCGTCGCGACGGCGGGCGACTTCGGCGTCGTCGGGAAGATGGCCGTCGAGATAGAGCGGCTCCCTGTCGAACGTATCGACTGGCAGCAGACCCGTGGTGTCCTGCCCCGGGTACAGGTTCGCGCCGTCGGGCGGACGGTTCAGGTCGATCACGTAGCGTGCGTAGGCCGGCGTCAGCATCGACGCGCCGAGGCGCTTCGCGAATGCGTAGAGGCGGTCGAGATGCCAGTCGCAATCGTCGGTGCGTTGCGCGACCGGCGTCATCGTCGCGGCGATGTCGGGGGGAATCCGGGTGCCCTGATGCGGGATCGAGATCAGAAGCGGCAGGCTTCCCTGATGCAGCGAGAAAACCGGCGTGAAGTTCGAAGCAGTCATGTCAGTCCGGAATCAGTGGGATCGAACAATTGGTTCGGCGGGTCATGGCCGTTAGGCGAGCAGTTCCGCGAGTGCCGCGCGGTAGCGCGCATACGCACCCGCTTCATCGCGATGCCTGCGATCGTCGACGACCTTGACGCCGCCCGCATAGACATCGCGGATCGGCGTGTCGCCGTGCTCGCAGAATACGACGCCCGACAGCCACGCCTCACGCGCATGCTCGGCGATGCTCGAATGAGCGGCGTCGAGCACCAGCCAGTCCGCGCGATGGCCGGGCTGCAACGCGCCGACCGCACGGCCGCTCGCGTGCGCGCCGCCGTCGAGCGCGGCCGCGTACAGTCGATCCGCGACATGCGTAGCTTGCGCCGACGCGAGCACGTTGCGCTGCCGGCGCGTCAAACGCTGTCCGTATTCGAGCAGACGCAGCTCGGCGCGCCAGTCGACACCGATATGGCTATCCGAACCGACACCGATGCGGCCGTGCGCATCGAGATAGTCGTGCGCGGGGAAAATGCCGTCGCCGAGATTGGCCTCGGTCGTCAGACACAGACCTGCGACCGCGCCGCTCTTCGCGAGCGCGAGCGTTTCGTTCGCATCGACGTGGGTCGCGTGCACGAGACACCAGCGCCTGTCCACGTCGAAACGATCGAGCAGCCATTGCACGGGCCGCGCGCCTTCGGTTTCGATGCACGCGTCGACCTCGGCGGTCTGTTCGGCGATATGGATATGCACGGGCGCGCTCGCGTCGATGCCGCCAAGCAACGCCCGCAACGACGCCTCCGACACTGCGCGCAGCGAATGGGGCGCCACGCCGTAACGCAACGCCGCATGTTCGGGGCGCGCCGCGCGCAGCGTGCCGAGCAGATCGAGCAGGCTCTCCGGCGTATTGATGAAGCGCCGCTGATCGTCGCGCGGCGCGCGCGCGCCGAAGCCGCTGTACTGATACAGCACCGGCAGCATCGTGATGCCGATGCCGCTCGCCGATGCCGCGTCCACCACGCGTTGCGCAAGCTCGGCCTGATTCGCATAGCGCTGACCGTCCTGCGCGTGATGCACGTAGTGGAACTCGCACACCGACGTATAACCCGCCTTCAGCATTTCGATGTAGAGCCACTGCGCGACGCTCGCGAGGCCTTCCGGCGTCATGCGCGCGGCGAATCGATACATCAGCTCGCGCCAGGACCAGAAGTTATCCGTAGCGTTGGCGCGATATTCGGTGAGCCCCGCCATCGCGCGCTGAAACGCGTGCGAGTGAAGGTTCGGCATGCCGGGCATCAGCGGACCCGCCGCCTGTGGCACGCCCGGCAGCGCTTCGACCTGATCTGGCGTGACCGCGCTCAGCGTGCCGTCAGCGTCCCATTCGAGCAGCACGTTGCGGCGCCAGCCCTCGGGCAGATATGCATCAGCGGCGAACAGCGATTGACTGGATTGCGTCATGTGTCAGGTTCTCGTTGAAGTCACACCCGACTCGCGCCGCGTATAAACGGTTTCACCCGCGCGCACGACGCGCGCGCACAGCGGCCGGCCGATCCAGTAAGCGAGCTCGGCCAGCGAATCGACCGACCATACCGCGAAGTCGGCCGCGCGCCCGGCCTGCAGCGCACCGTGCCGATCGTTCTTGCCGAGCGCGCGCGCCGCATGCGCGGTGACGCCTTGCAGCACCTCGGGCACGGTCATGCGAAACAGCGTGCTCGCCATGTTCATCATCAACAGCAAAGAAGTCGACGGCGACGTGCCCGGGTTGCTGTCGGTCGAGATCGCGATCGGCACCTCGTAGCGCCGCAGCAGTTCGAGCGGCGGCAATTGCGTCTCGCGAATGAAGTAGTACGCGCCCGGCAGCAGCACCGCGACGGTGCCGGCTTGTTTCATCGCGGCGACGCCGGCTTCGTCGAGAAACTCGAGATGATCCGCCGATAGCGCGCGATGCCGCGCCGCGAGCGCGGCGCCGCCGCCGTTCGACAACTGCTCGGCGTGCATCTTGACCGGCAGTTGATAGCGCGCGGCCGCGTTGAACACGCGCTCGCTTTGTGCCAGCGAAAAACCGATGCGCTCGCAGAATACGTCGACCGAATCGACGAGGCCTTCGTCCGCGAGCGCGGGCAGCATCGTGTTGCAGACTTCGTCGATATACGCGTCAGCGCGGCCCGCGAATTCGGGCGGCAGCGCGTGCGCGCCGAGAAACGTCGTATAGACCGACACCGGATAGCGCTCGCCGAGTTGCCGCGCGACGCGCAGCATCTTGCGCTCGCTCGCGAGGTCGAGGCCGTAGCCCGACTTGATTTCGATCGCCGTCACCCCTTCGGCGAGCAGCGGTTCGAGCCGCGCGGCCGCTTGCGTGCACAGCGACGTTTCGTCCGCCGCGCGCGTCGCGCGCACCGTCGATACGATGCCGCCGCCCTGCCTCGCGATTTCTTCGTAGCTGACGCCCGCGAGGCGCTGCGCGAATTCGTCCGCGCGCTGGCCGCCATACACGAGGTGCGTATGACAATCGATCAGACCCGGCGTCACCCATGCGCCGCGCAGGTCTTCACGCGGCCATCCGGCATATTGCGCGGGCATTTCAGCCGCCGCGCCGAGCCACGCGATGCGGCCGTCTTCGACCGCGATCGCGGCATCGGCGAGCGTGTGGTGAGGATCGCCCTGCGGGCACAGATTCAGGTGTTGCCAGACGGTTTGCTTCATCGCGTGCTCTTTGCAGCTCGTTGCATGTCGGTGGTTGGTTGTCCGTGAGGGAGCGCATGCGGTGCCCCTTCACGGTCGAATCGTCATCGCGTGTAGCGGATCGTGATCGCGAGCACCGCGCCATCGCCCGCCAGCGTGCAAGCAAGCGCGTTCGGCCCGTCGACGCGCAGCGTGTCGCCGGTGTCGAGCCGCACAGTTTGCGCGTGCTCCGCCGCCAACGCGACCGTCACCGCGCCGGCCGCGCAAAACAGCAGGACCACGTCGCTGTCGAGCATGCGCGCCGCATCCGGCTGCGCGCCGGTGCGCCACACTTCCATCTGGCCCTGCGCCACATCGCGCCGAACCATCAGGTTGAAGTCGCGCGTCGCGCCGTCGACGAGCCGAGCGTCGATACGCGCCTCGCCGTCGAAGCGTGCAAAGTCGAGCGGCTGGCGCAACACATGCGTGTTGACGACGCCCGCATCGCCCAGCTCATCGAGCAGCATGCCCGCGCCACACAGCAACACGAGCGTCCGGTCCACGCCGTCGAAGCGCGAGAACGGTCCCGCCTGCGCGACATCGGCGACGCTCACGCGCCACATGAAGTCGTTGCTCGCCCGCGCGCTGGCCGCCGCCGGGCGGCGGAAACGCCGCGACCTCGCGCGTGACCCCGCCGCCGTTTTTCCACGGCGCCGCCACGAGCTCGGCGCCGCGAATCAGCGTGACGCCTGCCATGTTGCCCGCGTCGTTGGCAACGGTGACGATCAGCGGCCCAGCATCGGCAGGTTGAGGCCAGCGTCGCGCGCGGTTTGCTGCGCGAGTTCATAACCCGCGTCCGCGTGACGCATCACGCCGGTTGCCGGATCGTTCAGCAGCACCCGGCCGAGGCGCTCGTGCGCGGCTTGCGTGCCGTCCGCGACGATCACAACGCCCGCGTGCTGCGAGAAGCCCATGCCGACGCCGCCGCCATGATGCAGCGAGACCCACGACGCACCGCCCGCCGTGTTCAGCAGCGCGTTGAGCAGCGGCCAGTCGCTGACCGCGTCCGAGCCGTCTTTCATCGATTCGGTTTCGCGGTTCGGGCTCGCGACCGAACCGGTATCGAGGTGATCGCGGCCGATCACGATCGGCGCCTTCAGCTCGCCGTTCCTGACCATTTCGTTGAACGCCTGGCCGAGGCGATAACGATCTTTCACGCCGACCCAGCAGATCCGCGCCGGCAGGCCCTGGAACGCGATGCGCTCACGTGCCATGTCGAGCCAGTTGTGCAGGTGCGGATCGTCGGGGATCAGTTCCTTGACCTTCGCGTCGGTCTTGTAGATGTCCTCCGGGTCACCGGACAGCGCGACCCAGCGGAACGGGCCCTTGCCTTCGCAGAACAGCGGACGGATATACGCCGGCACGAAGCCCGGGAAATCGAACGCGTTTTCCACGCCCATTTCGAGCGCCATCTGGCGGATGTTGTTGCCGTAGTCGAGTGTTGCCGCGCCGCGTTGCTGCAGCGTCAGCATCGCCTGCACCTGGTTCGCCATCGACTGCCTGGCCGGCGTGACGATACTTTCCGGCGCGGTCTTCATCCGTTCGCGCCAGTCTTCCACGGTCCAGCCTTGCGGCAGGTAGCCGTGGATCGGGTCGTGCGCGCTGGTCTGGTCGGTCACGCAGTCCGGCGTGATGCCGCGCGCGACGCACTCGGCGAACACGTCGGCGGCATTGCCGAGCAGGCCGACCGATACCGGCTTGCCGGCGCGCTTCGCCTCGTCGAGCATCGCGAGCGCCTCGTCGAGCGTCTTCGCTTTCCTGTCGACGTAGCGCGTCTTCAGACGGAAGTCGATGCGCGTCTCGTCGCATTCGACCGCGATCATCGAGAAGCCCGCCATCGTCGCCGCGAGCGGCTGCGCGCCGCCCATGCCGCCGAGACCACCGGTCAGAATCCAGCGGCCTTGCGGATCGCCGTTGAAGTGCTGGTTGGCGACCGCGAAGAACGTCTCGTAGGTGCCCTGCACGATGCCCTGGCTGCCGATATAGATCCAGCTGCCCGCTGTCATCTGGCCGTACATCATCAGGCCCTTGCGGTCCAGTTCGTGAAAGTGTTCCCACGTCGCCCAGTGCGGTACGAGGTTCGAGTTCGCGAGCAGCACGCGCGGTGCGTCCGCATGCGTGCGGAACACGCCGACCGGCTTGCCCGATTGAATCAGCAGCGTTTCGTCTTCGTTCAGGTCCTTCAGCGATGCGAGGATCTGGTCGAAGCAATCCCAGTTGCGCGCGGCGCGGCCAATGCCGCCGTACACGACGAGCGCGTGCGGGTGCTCGGCCACTTCGGGGTCCAGATTGTTCTGGATCATCCGGTACGCGGCTTCCGCGATCCAGCTCTTGCAGGTCTTTTCGGCGCCGCGCGGTGCGCGGATCGTGCGAGTCGGATCAAAACGCGGATCGATGTGTTTCGGATTGTTCATGGTGTCCCTCGGAAGGCGTGAAGATGTTCGACAAAGATTCGACGAAGACGGGAAAGCGAATTCAGAAATGCCCCGTGAAGCGGTAACGGGTGCCCGGATGCCACAAATTCGCAATCGAGGCGACCTCGCCTTGCGACCACGTGCGCCGGTGCAGCACGAGACACGGCTCGCGTTCACTCATGCTCAGCAGCTCGCGCGTCGTGTCGTCGGCCGCGAGCGCCTCGATGCGGTATTCGACGCGCTGCAGCGGCGCGACACGCACCAGGTACTGATTCGGCGTCGTGTTCGTGAAGTCCTGCAACGCGTATTCGGGCGCGACGGCCGGGTTGACCCAGCGTTCCTCGAGTTGCACCGGCTCGTCGTTTTCGAAATGCAGCAGGCGCGAATGGAATACGGGGCTGCCAGCGCTCACCTGCATCTCTTCGGCGAGCGCCGCATCGGCGATGCTTGCGCCGAGGTTCAGCACCTTCGCGTGATAGCGATGACCGCGCGCGACGATTTCATCGGAGATGCTGCGGATCGCCACCAGGGTCGACTCGTACTTGGGCCGGGCGACGAAAGTGCCCGAGCCTTGTACGCGTGTGAGCACCTGCTCCGAGGTCAATTCGCGCAACGCACGGTTGACCGTCATGCGCGCGACGCTGAACTCGCGCGCCAGCTCGTTTTCGGACGGCACCTGGTCGCCTTCGCCCCACTCGCCCGCATCAATGCGCGCGAGGATGAAGTCCTTGATGCCCTGATAAGCGGGTGCGTTCATCGGTGTGATCCGCGCTGTCGACGACTTATCGTTCCGACGCGAACGAGAACGGGCTCAGCTTCGCGACCGCGCCGGCCTGTACGAGCTTCGTGACCGCCGCGATGTCCGGTGCGAAGTAGTGATCGAGCTCGTAGTGCGCAACGTCCTTGCGCACGAGGTCCATCACCTTCTGCAGGCTCGGGCTGGTCTTGTGCGGCGCGCGCAGATCGACGCCCTGGGCGGCGGCGAGTAGTTCGATCGACAGGATGTTCGCGGTGTTCTCGGCAATATCGCCGAGCTTGCGCGCGGCGAACGTCGCCATCGACACGTGGTCTTCCTGGTTCGCCGACGTGGGCAGCGAATCGACCGAGGCCGGATGCGCGAGCGTCTTGTTTTCCGACGCGAGCGCGGCGGCCGTCACGTGCGCGATCATGAAGCCGGAGTTCACGCCGCCATCCTTGACAAGGAACGGCGGCAGGCCCGACAGCGTCGCGTCGATCAGCAGTGCGATGCGGCGTTCCGCGAGCGCGCCGATTTCCGCCACGGCGAGCGCGAGGTTGTCCGCGGCGAACGCGACCGGCTCGGCGTGGAAGTTGCCGCCCGACAGCACTTCGCCGGTATCCGGGAAAATCAGTGGATTGTCGGAGACCGCGTTCGCTTCCGTCAGCAGCGTTTCGGCGGACTGACGCATCTGGTCGAGACACGCGCCCATCACCTGCGGTTGGCAGCGCAGGCTGTACGGGTCCTGCACCTTGTCGCAGTCGATGTGCGACACGTTGATCGCCGAACCTTGCAGCAGCGAGCGATAAGCCGCCGCCGCGTCGATCTGGCCTTGATGGCCGCGCAATTCGTGGATGCGCGCATCGAACGGCTTGACCGAGCCCATCGCCGCATCCACCGACAGCGCGCCGGTCACCAGCGCCGTGCGGAACAGGTCTTCGATCGCGAACATGTTGTAGAGCGCGAGCGCGGTCGAAGCCTGCGTGCCGTTCAGCAGCGCGAGACCTTCCTTCGCCTGCAGCGTGAGCGGCTTCAGACCGACGAGCGCGAGGCCTTCGGTGGCGGGCACGCGCTCGCCCTTCGCGAACACTTCGCCGACGCCGAGCAGGATCGCCGACATATGCGCGAGCGGCGCGAGGTCGCCCGATGCGCCGACCGAGCCCTTGACCGGGATCACCGGCAACACGTCGGCGTTGAACAGCGCGATCAGCGCTTCCATCACTTCGCGGCGGATGCCCGAGTGGCCGCGGCCGAGGCTCGACAGCTTCAGCGCGATCAACAGACGCACGACCGGGCGCGACATCGGCTCGCCGACGCCGACCGCGTGCGACAGCACCAGATTGCGCTGCAGCAGTTCGAGCTGATCGCGCGGGATGTGCGTGCTGGCGAGGCGGCCGAAGCCGGTATTAATGCCGTAGGCCGGCTCGCCCTTCGCCGCGATGTCGGCGACGGCCTGCGCGCACGCGTCGATGGCGGCATGGCTCGCGGCATCGAGTTGCAGGGTGACGTGTTCACGCGCGATCTGGCGCAGTTGCGGGAGGGTCAGGTAGCCGGGCTTCAGAATCATGATTGTCATCCTGTCTATACAAGTTCAAATAAGTCTAGCCGGCGAGCCTTGTATATACAACTTGTTTTTCGAGATTTCGCGCCTGGGGATTTCCATTATTTGACGTGTGGCGTCGGCGGGAAACCGGGACGCTCGCCCGGGCGTCGCCTGCGGCTCGTTCGGGACGCCTGGGGTCGGCATGGGCCGCCGTGGTTTTCTCCACAGTTGTATATACACCCTCCTGACGCGCGATTACAGCTTGACCCGCGCCGCGATGAAATCCAGAAAGCACTGCACGCGCCCCGCGAGCGATGCGCTCTGGTAGTACACCGCATGCACCGGTTGCCGTTCATCGACAAGCAGGTTGCCGAGAATCGGCACGAGGCGGTTTTCGCGCACGTCGGCGGCGGTCATGAAGTCGGCCAGACAGGCGATGCCCCAGCCGGATAACGCCAGTTGCCGCAAGGTTTCGCCGCTCGACGCGGTGATCGACGGTTCGATCTTCAGCAGCGCGGCTTCGTCATGTCGAGCCCGGCTTTTGCGACGCCCGTTGCCGCCCGCGCGCAGCGGCCAGCGATTCAGATGTTCCGGCGCCGTAAAACCGATCAGCCGATGCGCGCGCAACGCGTCGAGCGTCGCCGGCTCGCCGTGCTCAGCCAGATATGCCGGACTCGCGAGCACGCGCAGCCTGCTGTCGCCGAGCGCGCGCGCATGCAGCGTCGAATCCTGCAGCGCGCCGATGCGAATCGCGATGTCGACCTTCTGCTCGAGCAGATCGACGATCCGCTCGTTGCTGGTCAGCTCGAGCCGGATCTCCGGATACAGCGCCGAAAACGCGGTCATATGCGGCGCCACGCAATGCAGCATGAACGGCGACGCCGCGTCGACGCGCAAGCGCCCCGACGGCCGTCGGCGGCCGCGCGCGACCGATTCCTCGGCCTCTTCGAGCGCGTCGAGAATCGCGCGGGCGCGCCGCAGGAACGCGTCGCCCTCCTCGGTCAGATGCAGGCGCCGCGTCGTACGCGTCACCAGCGCGGTGTCGAGCTTCCGCTCGAGCCGCGTGAGCGCGCGGCTCACGCCGGAGACGGTCTGCCCCAGCTTCTCGGCCGCCGCGGTAATCGAGCCGCTGTCGATCACGGTGACGAACACGAGCAACTCGTCGGTGGACGTTTTCATTGTTGATTTCAAATCAAGATTGATTTGAGACTAACACGCTTTTTGCGAGAATCCGCGCGAGCGATACTGCGTGCCTGTAGCAGTCTTTCCATCAGGAGAACGTCTTGAAGATTTTCGTTACTGGCGCAAGCGGTTTTATTGGCGGCTCGGTCGCGGCGCATCTGGCGCGCGCCGGCCATCAGGTGCGCGGGCTGATTCGCAAGCCCGAACACAGCGCCGAGTTGCAACGGCTCGGCATCGAACCGGTGCTCGGCACGCTCGAGAACCGCGCGTTGCTGAGCGCCGAAGCGCAAGCGGCAGACGCCGTCGTCAACGCCGCGAGCAGCGATCACGAAGGCGCGGTGCGCGCGCTGATCGACGGACTCGCGGGTTCGGGCAAGGTGTTCCTGCACACGAGCGGGTCGAGCATCGTCGGCGATGCGTCGGGCGGCGAAGCGGGTGAAGCACGCATCTATCACGAAGACGCGCTGCCCACGCCGAGCGCCGACAAGGCCGCGCGCGTCGCAATCGATCAACTGGTGCTCGACGCCGCGCAACGCAACGTTCGCTCGGCCGTGCTGTGCAATACGCTGATCTACGGTCACGGCGCGGTGGCCGGCAGCGCGAGCGTGCAGTTGCCGCGGCTCGTGCGCCAGGCGCAGAAGAGCGGCGTCGTGCGTCATGTGGGCAGCGGCGGCAACATCTGGTCGAACGTGCATATCGACGACGTCGCCGAGCTGTATCGGCTCGCGCTCGATAAAACCCCTGCCGGCACGTTCTATTTCGTCGAAAGCGGCGAAGCGTCGTTCCGCGACATGAGCGCAGCGATCGCACGCGCGATGAAGCTCGACGCGCCGCAGGACTGGCCGCTCGAAGACGCGAAACAGGAGTGGGGCTATGAAATGGCCTCGTACGGTCTTGGCTCGAACAGCCGCGTGCGCGGCGAACGCGCGCGCAAGCTGCTCGGCTGGCAACCGCGGCGCACGTCGGTAATCGAATGGATCGAGCGCGCCATGATGGTGCCGCAAAGCACCGTTTGACGCGGCTTTGCGCGCCGCGCGACGTAAGCTGTGTAAGCGCGGCCGTTGCGAATCCGTAAGCTCCTTTCGATAGAATCGCGGGCACCTGACGGTGCGATTCCACCGTCGCACACACGCCCCGATTCGACCGATGAGCTTCGCGCTGAACTTCGACTGGCTGACCAACCTGATGGCGATTCTGTTCGTCGTCGCGTGTCTGTACGACACGCGCTACGACGAATACGGCGTGCTGACGCTCGCCGCCGCGGTGATGAGCCTCATCGTCATGGCGATGGAGCTGTTCCTCAGACCCGCCTTCGAGATGGCGCTGTAGCGCATTCATGCAGCGCAGAGGCGGCGCGCCGGCTAGCGCGGCGCGCGCGCCCGTCGCGCTCTTGGTCCACACGTTTCACCCCGTCACACCGTATACGATCCGCACGCCGGACAAACCGCCTGCGCGTGGTCGTCATAGCGGTCGTGATGCCTGACCCAGTCGGTCAGATTGCTGTTCTCGTTACGGCCTTTTGGCGCGATGTCCAGAAGCGCATACGTGTTCACGAAGCGCTCGTCGCCGCGCCCGTAACATGAGTACGTGTGGTACACGTCGCCGCTTTCGTCCTTGTAGAACACGCTGTGGCCGTGCTGTTCGTCGATGCCGACGTCCTGCTCGGTGAAGTTGTAGAACGCCTTTTTGCTCGCCAGTTGCTCCGGCGTGAACGACACGTGGTAGTCGAAATTGAAATCGCTTCCGCTCGACGACACCCACGGGAAGGTCCATCCCATGCGCCGTTTGAACGCGTCGATCTTCGCGAGCGGCGCGTGCGATACCGTCACGTAGCTGACGTCGTGATGAACGAGATGTGTGAGTATGCCGGTCATATGGTCCGACAGGAACGAGCAGCCGACGCAACCTTCCTGCCAGTCGGGGCCCAGCATGAAGTGATAAACGATCAGCTGGCTGCGGCCATCGAACAGCTCCGCGAGCGTCTTGCGGCCTTCCGGCGTTTCGAACGTATAAAGCTTTTCGACCTTGACCCACGGCAACTCCCGACGCTTGCGCGCGAGTTCGTCACCGGCGCGCATATGCGCTTTTTCTTCGGCGAGCAGCGCGCGGCTCGCGGCAAGCCACTCTTCGCGACTGGCGATGCGATGTTGCGGTTCCATCTGCGTCTCCTTTTCCTCGTGACCATACGGTTATGGTTTAGAAGCGCTGGCGCGAAAGTCAAGGTGCAGACCTGCCAATACCCGCCACTCAACTCAAATCGCCCAGCCGCCGAGATAAAACCCGACCAGCACCACCGCGATCGCCACGGTGCCCACATTGAGCTTGCGATACTCGCCGCTAACCACGCGTCCGATCACGAGCGTGGCGAAGCCGAGCATGATGCCGGTCACGATGTTCGCGGTCAGCACGATGAACACCGCGCACACGAGCCCCGCCATCGCGTCGACCATGTCGTCCATATGCAGCTTGCTCACGTTGGACAGCATCAGCAGCCCCACGTACATCAGCGCGGGCGCGGTCGCATACGAAGGCACCAGCGCGGCGAGCGGCGAGAAAAACATCACGACGAGAAACAGCAGACCGACCACCGCCGCCGCCATCCCCGTCTTCGCGCCCGCCGCGACGCCGACCGTCGACTCGATATAGGCGGCCGCCGGCGCGCCGCCGAGCAGGCCCGAGAAGATCGAGCTCAGCGAATCGGCGGTCAGCGCGCGGCCGCCGTTGATGATGCGGCCGTTCTCGTCGAGCTGGCCCGCCTGGCCCGCGACCGCGCGGATCGTGCCGGTCGCGTCGAACACGGCGGTCATCACGAGCGCGAGCACGCTCGGCAGCACCGCCATCGACAGCGCGCCCTTCACGTCCATCGCGCCGATCAGCGACGCATGACCCGGCGCGCTCAACGACGGCACCGCGAACACACCATGAAACGCCACGGCCGGATCGATCGCGAGCCCGATCGCCGAGATCGCGACGATCACGATCAGGATCGAACCCGGCACGCGCCGCCGCACGAGCCCGACGATCGCGGCGAGTCCGGCGACCGACATCAACGCCGGCAATGCCGTAATCTGCCCGAGCGACACCGGCAGCCCGACCCCCGGATTCTTGACCACGAGCCCGACGTCGTTCGCGGCGATCAGCAGCAGGAACAGGCCGATGCCGATCCCGGTGCCATGCGCGATGCCGGCCGGCAGATTGCGCAGGATCCACGAGCGCACGCCGGTCACCGAAATCGCGGTGAACACGACCCCCATCAGAAACACCGCGCCGAGCGCGACGTTCGGATGCAGGCCCTTGCCGAGCACGAGCCCGAACGCGGTAAACGCGGTCAGCGAGATCGCGCAGCCGATCGCAATTGGCAGACGCGCCCACGCGCCCATCAGCAGCGAGCCGAACGCCGTCGTCAAACAGACGGCGACGAACACCGCGCTGGTGTCGAAACCGGCCTTGCCGAACATGCCCGGCACGACGAACACGGAATAGACCATCGCGAGAAAGGTCGTGATGCCCGCGACGATCTCCTGGCGCTGCGTGCTGCCGCGCGCGGAAATGTCGAAGTAGCGGTCGAGAAAGCCCTTGGGGTGGAATGGCTCGGTGTCGAAGGATTCGCTCGCGACGTCGGAATTCGCGAGGGCCTGGGGTTCCATCATGATGAGTGCCTCCTTTATCAGCGTGCTGAAACGGCCGCTTGAGCGGCCGTCATCAGGTTCGTCTCGTGGATTTGTCGGTGTGGGTAGCGCTTTTCTGAGTCGAAATGTAGGTGAACACAACTATGTGTCCAATCGCATGAATGGCATGCCGGACATGTCGCGCGACGTATAACTTTTGCGCGACGGTCGCTCGCGCGAGCGCGCCGCGCGTTTACACCTACCGGATTCGGCCATCCGCGAAACAGCCTTCCACGCCGTTCGCGAAAGCCTGCCCACGCGGCAGCGCAGGTTAAACTCTGGGCCGTACCCATCCAACCGCGGCGGCTCATCGCGCCTGTCCGCACAGCCCGTGGAGTTTTTCCTGATGACTGGCGGTTTTCCGCGCCCCGCCCGGCGCCTGCCGATTGTCCCGATTGTCCCGATTGTCCCGATCGCCCCGCCTGGACCGCTCGATTCGCCCGATTCGCCCGATTCGCTCGATCTGCTTCGTCTGTTCCGCTGGCTGTGGATGATGGCGGCGCTGTTCGCGCTCGCCGCGCTGTCCGGCTGCAGCAGCCTGCTGTGGGGTACGCAGCAGGCGCCGATCGTCGAGGCGACGGTGATGCCCGTCGAGCCGGCTAGCGCGCCGGTCGCGGCTTCCGCGCCGCAGCCGGTCGAGACCGAGGCGAACGAGGGGCCCGAGGAGCCGAAGAAACCGAAGAAGCCGGTCGTGAAGCCGCACAAGGTCGAACCGCCGCCGCCCGTCGTCGTGCCGGCTCCGCCGCCGCCCCCACCACCGCCGCCGCTGATCGTGCTGCGCACGATCGAGCGCAGCGACGCGCGCGCGCTGCTCGACAGCCCGGTGCAGAAGCCCGACGGCAAGGTGGTCGGCCGCGCCGTCGACATGACCGCCGACGCGGCCGGCAAGCCGCGCGAGATGATCGTCAATCTGCAGGGCTTCCTCGGCGTCGGCGACCGCAAGGTCAACTTCCCATGGGGCGCGTTCCGCTTCACACCGACCGCGAAGGGGGCGCCGATCACGCTGAACCCGACGGCCGTGCCGAGCACCGCGAACAAGTCGAACCCGCTGGAACTGCCGCTGCTCGATGCGACCGTCGAGCGCGCGAATGGCGCCAAGGTGGGGCGCGTTATCGATGTGCTGATCGACGGCAACGCGCAACCGCAGGCGATCGTGCTCGACGTGGGCGACTTGGTCAGCACCGACCGGCGCACGATCGCCGCGAACTGGTCGGCGTTGCGCTTCGTCACGCGCGACAAGGAACTACATCCGCAGATCGATCTGAGCGACGCGCAGATCAACGCGACGCCGCTCTATGCGAGCGACAAACCGATCCGCGCGGTGTCGCCGGCGCCGCCTGCCGCGCCCGCGGCGAGCGCCGCGCCGGCGGCCTCGGCGCCGGCGGCCGCGTCGACGGCGGCCGCGTCGACGGCGGTCGCGGTTTCAAACGCACGGGCGGTCCGATGACGGTCCGTACCTTTGTCACGGCGCGAAGTCTGCGCGCGCTCGATTGGCTCAACTTCTTCGTCGCCAACGTGCAGACGGGCTTCGGGCCGTTCATCGCGTCGTACCTCGCGTCGCACAAGTGGACACAGGGCGAGATCGGCATGGTGCTGTCGGTCGGCACGATCAGCGCGATGGTCAGCCAGGTGCCCGGCGGCGCCGCGGTCGACGCGTTGCGCAACAAGAAGGCCGCGGCCGCGTGGGCGATCGGCGCGATCATCCTGAGCGCGATGCTGCTCGCGGTGAGCCCGACCGTGCTGCCGGTGATCGCCGCAGAAGTGTTCCACGGCTTCGCGAGCTGCATGCTGACGCCGGCGCTCGCGGCGATCTCGTTCGCGCTGGTGGGTCGCGCGAATCTCGGCGACCGGCTCGGCCGCAACGCGCGCTGGGCGTCGATCGGCAGCGCGGTCGCGGCCAGTCTGATGGGCCTGTTCGGCGAGTACTACTCGCCGCGCGCGGTGTTCGTTCTGACCGCGGGCCTCGCGGTTCCCGCGCTGTTCGCCCTTGCGATGATCCAGCGCACCGACACGATCGAGCTGCCGCAGGCGGCGCCCACTCCCGAGCAGCTCGAGCGGCGCGAAAGCCTGCGCGAGCTGCTGCGCGACCGGCGCATGCTGCTATTCGCCGCGTGCATCGTGCTGTTCCATCTGTCGAACGCGGCGATGCTGAACCTGGCCGCCGGCGAAGTGACGGCCGGCATGGGAGACAACGTGCAGCTCGTGATCGCGGCGTGCATCATCGTGCCGCAGGCGATCGTCGCGATGATGTCGCCGTGGGTCGGGCGCTCGGCCGAACGCTGGGGCCGCCGGCCGATCCTGTTGCTCGGCTTCTCCGCGCTGCCGATCCGCGCGCTGCTGTTCGCGGGCATCAGCAGCCCTTATCTGCTCGTGCCGGTGCAGATGCTCGACGGTTTGAGCGCCGCGGTGTTCGGCGTGATGCTGCCGCTGATCGCCGCCGACGTCGCCGGCGACAAGGGCCGCTATAACCTCTGTATCGGCCTGTTCGGGCTAGCGGCAGGCATCGGCGCGACGCTGAGCACGACGGCGGCGGGCTTCGTCGCCGATCATTTCGGCAATGCGGTGAGCTTCTTCTGTCTCGCGGCGGCCGGTGCGCTCGCGGTGTTGCTGGTGTGGGCGGCGATGCCCGAGACGCGCGACGCGGCGGCGGCCAGCAACGGCGATGGCAATGGCGCCGCCGTGACCGGTCGTGGGAAGTCGGCGGCGAGGTGAGTCGCGTGAGTGACGCGCGGCGTTTGTTTTAGCGCCGCGGTGCGAATGGCGAAAGAGGCGGCTTAGGCATCCACCGCGGGCGCAGAACATACAGAGATCTACTCATCGCAATACAAGCAGCTTACAAACGAGAGCTTCCGCACATTCTGTTACGTGAGACAGACCGATGATTGTGCAGATTATTGCCGTGCTGCGGCAACTATCGCCGGTTGTATGAATCTTCCTTCACGTTGGTCAAGGAGCGGACATGGAAGCGATCGAAGCTATCGGGTTGCAACGGACTGGCATTGGCGAGTTGATCGCAGCACGGCTGCGAGACAATACGGATGCCGCTCGGCGCCAGTGGCAGGAAAGCGCACCTGTTAATCACTTCTTCATCGACGACATTCTTCCTGAAGAACTTGCCATGAAGATGCGTAAGGCTTTCCCGATGCATCGACAATGATGCTTCGCAAGAGCCTGCGCGAACTCAAATACGTTTCAGCGCAAATGAATCAGCACGCGCCGATCCTGGAGGAAGCGCTATACGCTTTCCAGCAACCGGAAGTGGTGAAGCTCGTTTCACAAATCACCGGCCTCACGTCGCTCGACCCGGACGAACACCTTTACGCGGGGGGCATCTCGATGATGGGCCAAGGTCACTTCCTGAACCCGCATCTTGATAATTCGCACGACAAGGATCGCCAGCGTTACCGCGTGCTGAACTTGCTGTATTACGTGTCGCCAGGCTGGCGGGCCGAAAACGGCTGCAATCTCGAAGTGTGGCCAGAGGGCCCGAAGGGAGAGCCGGTCACGATCGTCAGCAAGTTCAACCGGCTTGCCGTGATGGTCACCAACCAGCATTCGTGGCATTCAGTATCACCGAACCTGACCAGCGAAGCGCGTTGCTGCGTGTCGAACTACTACTTCTCAAGTCAGCCGGTTGGCGACGCGGAATACTTTCACCCGACGTCGTTTCGCGGACGCCCTGAGCAACGGGTGCGCGATGTCGTGCTGCGGGCCGACGCGACCGCGCGTGGTCTTGTGCGCAAGGTTTTCCCGAAGGGCATCGTTGAGAACAAGCACGTCTATCACAAAGAGACTAACGACTAACGCGCACACACGGCAGGCCTCCCGGGGGGCGCTCGTTTTTCAGCCAACCGCAGTCACCCTCACATCAATCGATCGCCCTGCCCGCAGTCTCGCGCATAAACGGCAGCGGCAGCAACGACACGACGCTGCAGCCGATCAGATACCACGCCGGCGCGAGATTGCTGCCCGAAATCTGGATCAGCCAGGTCGCGAAAAACTGCGCGAAGCCGCCGAAAATCGACACGCCGAGGCAGTACACGATCGACATGCCGGTCGCGCGGATCGCGCGCGGAAACAGCTCGGGCAGCATCACGATATTGGGCACCGCGGTGAACGTGACGAGCAGCGCGAGGCCGACGACCACCGCGAGCAGCACCGGCACCGTCGGCGACGCGTTGATCATCATGAACGCTGGGTAGACGGCGAGAATCAGCAGCACGCGCGACACCCACAGCACGCGCTTGCGGCCGATCCGATCGGACAGCGCGCCCGCGAACGGCGAGCAGATTACCGTGACCACCGCGCCGGTCCATGCGGCCCATAGCGCGGTCGCCATCGGCAGATGCAGGATGCGGATCGCGTACGTCGACAGATAGAACAGCACGATGTAGTTCGCCGCGGTGCCGCCGATCGTCGTCAGCACGCCGGTCGTGATCGAGCGCGCGTGGTCGCGGAACAGGTCGCGCACGGGCAGCGACGGCGATTGCGAAGCAGCCTGCGCCACCACTCCGCCCGCCGCTGCCGCGCCATCTTCGATACCCGGCAGCGTCTCGTCGAGATGCCGTCGGATATAGATGCCGATCGGCCCCATCGCCATGCCGATCACGAACGGCACGCGCCAACCCCAGCTTTCGAGCGCGGCCCGCGACAGCGACGCGGCCAGCGCGACGCCGAGCAGCGAGCCCACCACCGTGTTCATCCCCTGGCTCACGAACTGCCAGCTGCCGTAAAAACCACGCGTGCGATCGCTGCCGTATTCGAGCAGCAGCGCCGTCGATGCGCCCACCTCCCCTCCCAGCGCGAAACCCTGGATCAGCCGCGCGAGAATCACGAGCAGCGGCGCCGCGACGCCAATCGCCGCATAAGTCGGCGCAAACGCGATGATCGCGGAACCGAGCGTCATCAGCCACAGCGTCAGGCTCATCGCGGCCTTGCGTCCCGCGCGGTCCGCGTAGCCGCCCAGCACGACGCCGCCCACCGGCCGCATGATGAAGCCGACGCCGAACGTGCCGACCGCGAGCATCAGTTGCACCAGTTGTCCTTCGACCGGGAAATACAGCTTGCCGATGATCGTCGCGAAGAAGCTGTAGATCGTGAAGTCGAAAAACTCGAGGCCGTTGCCGAGCGTGATCGCGGCGATTGCCTTCGCATGGCCGAGGCGCTTTCGAGGCTCGTCGGCGAGGCGCTGCGCATCGAGCGCTTCGAGCCCATTGGCGCTCGCGGGCCGCGGTGTGGCGGAATAGTCCATCTATGTCTCCATCGTGATCTTGTTGCTGCTACGGCACGGCGCGCGAGCCGTCACCGCGTCAAACGAGGAACGTCTGCGCGAGCTTGGCCCAGTAAGCCGCGCCGGTCGCGAGGCAAGCGTCGTTGAAGTCGTAGCCGGGGTTGTGGACCATGCAGCCGCCCTCGCCGTCGCCATTGCCGATGATCAGATAGCTGCCCGCGCAGCGTTCGAGCAGGAACGCGAAGTCCTCGCTGCCGGTCAACGGCTGCATGTCGCGAATCAGCCCGTCCTCGCCCAGCCAGTCGAGCGCGACCTGGCGCGCGAGCGCGGTCATGGCCGCATCGTTGACGAGCACCGGGTAGCGGCGCTGATAGTCGACCTCGGCACGCGCGCCGAACACCGCCGCCTGACCGGTCGCGACCTCGGTAATGCGCTGCTGCAGATGGTCACGCACCTCGGGCCGCAGCGCGCGCACCGACAGGCGCATCTCGGCCGTTTCGGGGATCACGTTCGGCGCTTCGCCCGCGTGAATCGCGCCGACCGTGATGATCGACATATCGAGCGGCGCGATATTGCGCGACACGATCGACTGCAACGCGAGCACGATCTGCGCGCATACGACGACCGGATCGACCGCCTTGTGCGGCATCGCGCCATGACCGCCGCGGCCGATCACCTTGACGATCACCGTATCCGACGACGCCATGAACGACCCCGGCATGAAGCCGAGCTTGCCGGTGGGAAAGCCCGGCATGTTGTGCATCGCGAACACGGCGTCGCAGGGAAACTGCTCGAACAGGCCGTCGTCGAGCATCTTCTTCGCGCCGGCAAGTCCTTCCTCGGCCGGCTGGAAGATCAGATTCAGCGTGCCGTCGAAGCTTTTTTCGCGCGCCAGATGCTTCGCGGCGGCGAGCAGCATCGCCGTATGGCCGTCGTGACCGCATGCGTGCATCTTGCCGGCCAGCTTGCTCGCATACGGCAGGCCAGTGGTTTCGTGGATCGGCAGCGCGTCCATGTCGGCGCGCAGGCCGAGCCGGCGCGCGCCGTTGCCGACCTTCAGTTGCCCGACCACGCCCGTGCGCCCGATGCCGCGATGCACGCTGTAGCCCCACTCCCGCAGGCGTTCGGCGACCAGATCGCCGGTCGCGAACTCCTCGTAGGCCAGCTCCGGGTGCGCGTGGATGCTGTGTCGCAGCGCGATCATTTCTGCTTCGACTTCGGCGATGCCCGCCGGAATGACCATCGTGTTCATGCCGTCTCTCTTCCTGTCAGCGTGAACCCAGCATAGCGGCGCCGATATTCGGGCGGCAGGCGTAGAATCGTTGCGGTGCCAACCCTTGGTTGCCCCCTTCACGCTTCGCATTCGGATGAAACTGCATCAGCTCAATACGTTGGCGGCGATCGCGGATACCGGGAGTATCCGGGCCGCAGCCCGCTCGCTGGGACTTTCGCCGGCCGCCGTGACCAAAGCGATGCGCGAGCTCGAAGCCGATCTGCACGCGCCGCTCGTCGTGCGCAGCGCGAGCGGTGTCGCGTTCACCGAGTTCGGCCGCGCGCTCGTCGTGCATGCGCGGCTCGTGCTCGGCCAGTTGCAGCGCGCGCAAGCCGAGATCGAGGCGTTGCGCGGAGCCGCAGCTGGCAAGCTGTCGATCGGCGTCACGCCCTGGGTCGCGCTGACTTTTCTGCCGCCCGCCGTGCAGCGCTTTCGCGAGCGGATGCCGGACGTGCAGCTCGAATTCTTCGAGGGCCTGCTCGCGGTCGTGCAGCCGCGTCTTCGCGACGGCAGCCTCGATTTTTCGATCGGCCGGCCGCCGCCCGCGTCGCCACAGTCGGAGTTTCAGAACGCGCCGCTTTTTTCGACGCATGCTGCGGTGGTCGCGCGGCGCGACCATCCGAAGGCCGGATGCCGCACGCTGCTCGACCTCGAAGACGCGGAATGGATACTGAACTGGGACCCGGCGAGCCGCGAGTCGATGTCGAACAATCTGTTCGTCAAGCGCGGCATGCGGGTGCCGCACACGATCGTGCTCGCGCATTCGCTCGCGATCGTGCTCGGCCTGCTCGCTCACACGGACATGGTCAGCATCTTTCCGTGGCCGCTCGTCGAGGTGATACGCGCGAAGGAAAACCTGTGGGCGCTGCCG
The DNA here is from genome assembly GCF_050436345.1 of Paraburkholderia sp. WC7.3g. Lineage (NCBI taxonomy): Bacteria > Pseudomonadati > Pseudomonadota > Betaproteobacteria > Burkholderiales > Burkholderiaceae > Paraburkholderia > Paraburkholderia sp. WC7.3g. Next base: position 1,838,163 of record NZ_JBNDMA010000002.1, on the reverse strand, counting down.
CTGCGCGAAACGCTGGACGAAACCATCATCAGCATTACGTCGCGGCGTGGCGCGCCCATGAGCCCCACGGCCGCCTGCTTTCTCGACTGCCTGCGCGAGACGATCGACGAAGGCGCGCGCTCGCAGGACCCCGAGCAGCGCCGGCTGTTTCATTCGATCGAGCTGTTGCTGTAGCGGCTGGCGCGGTTTTTCATGCGGCACGCCGCGTAGTCAATCGAGAAACTCCCCCGCCCGCTTTCTGAGCATCGCGCTGAAATCGTCGAGCCAGCCGATCGACAGCCGCCAGCTCTGCCAGTACAGCTCGACGTCGATATGCTTGCCCGGCGCGATCTCGACCAGTTCGCCGCGCTGCAGATGCCCGGCGATCATCCGCTCGGGGCACATGCCCCAGCCGAGGCTCATCACGCACGCGCGCAAAAAGCCGGCGACGTGGGGAATCCAGTGCAGCGGCGGATCGAGCTCCGCGCGCGTGATGCGCCGCATGAAGCGCTTTTGCAGCCGATCCTTCGGATTGAAGTCGACGCACGGTGTGCGCCGCAGGCTGTCGCGCGTGACGCCGTCGGCGAAATAGCGCGCGAAAAACGCGGGTGAGCAGACCGCGAGGTATCGCATGCGGCCCAGACGCGTCGAGCGGCAGCCCTGCACCGGTTCGGCCTGCGTCGTGATCGCGCCCTGCACGCTGCCGTCGCGAATGCGCTGCGCGGTGTAGTCCTGGTCGTCGATCACGAGGTCGAGCAGCATCTCGCGTTCGACGCAGAACGGTGCGACCGCGTCGATGAACCAGGTGCCGGCGCTGTCGTCGTTGACCGCGACGCGTAGTGCCGGCCACGGCTCGACGAGCGCGCCGGGCCGTGCCGGCAGGCGGCCGTTCAACTCCGCTTCGAGCAGTTGCACGCGCTCGGTATGGCGGCATAGCAGCGCGCCGGAGGTGGTCGCGACGCACGGCTGGCCGCGCTTCACGAGCACGCTGCCGACCCGCTCCTCGAGCAGCTTGACCCGCTGCGACACCGCGGACGGCGTGATATTGAGTTCGCTCGCGGCACGGTCGAACGAGCCGTGACGGACCACCGCGGCCAGCGCGTCGAGCAACGCGTAGTCGAGCATTAGCGCTCCTTAATCGGCATTAAGTAAATTAGCTTCTCTTATGAGACGCGAACTCGCAGACTAGCGCTGTTGGATGTTCCCGTCTATCCCACTGCTTCCTTTTCCCCGGACCGTTTATGAACTGGTTGTCTTTTTCCCATGGCGCGGCGCTGTGTGCATCGCTGATCGTCACGATCGGCGCGCAGAACGCGTTCGTGCTGCGGCAGGGCATCATGCGCTCGCACGTCGGCAAGATCGTGCTGTTGTGCACGCTATCGGATTTCATTCTGATCGGCGCGGGCGTCGGCGGCGCCGCGGTGCTGATGGAGCGTTACCCGCGCTTCGTGCACGCGATGCTCTATGTCGGCCTCGCGTATCTCGCCTGGTTCGGCATCAGCGCGCTGCGCCGCGCGGTGCGGCCCGGACACGCGGTGCTGGATGGCTCGGCCGGCGCATCCGCCGACCAAGCGCCACACTTGCAACGCGCGCTGCCGATCGTGCTGATGACACTCGCGTTCACGTGGCTCAATCCGCACGTCTATCTGGACACGTTTCTGCTGATCGGCACGGCCGGCGCGCGTGAGCCGGAAGGCGCGCGGGTCGCCTTCGCGCTCGGCGCGATGACGGTCAGCGCGGTCTGGTTCCTCGGACTCGGCTATGGGGCGCGCATGCTCGCGCCGCTGTTTCGCCGCGCAACCGCGTGGCGCGTGCTGGATGGCGCGATCGGCAGCATGGTGTTGCTGCTCGCGTTCACGCAGTTGCGTTGAACGTTCGACGCGGGCCTTATTTCTGCGCCGAGTCGTGCGGTTCGCCTCGGGCGGCTGGCGCATCGGCTTCGTCGCGCGGCGCCAGATTCATCAGCCGCGCGAGCACGGCCGGCATCCGTGCCAAGGTTAAGCACCCCTTTCGCGTCATCAAGCGGGTGCTCAAGCGCTTCATAAGCGGCGGATGATGCCCAAAGTCATACAGCACCGGGCCGGAATTGGCCCGCACCAGCATGCGAGTAACGGAGTCATTGCCGGCCCGCGCCGTGCAAAACCAGCAAGGTTACGGTTTTCGGCGGCAGAGTAAGGTGCAATTGGCCGCTCGCATAGTCGGTGTCGTGCAGACGGGATATGGCATTGTCCATGAGTTGCCAGGTCTGGGCTTTGCCTTGAGTCACATCAAAGTTGTTGATCGCAATTGTGGCGTCAGCCGGTTGATCAAGCTGCTTGTTGATAACCACGATGGTCATGACGCGGTCGTGATCACGCACGGCGGCAAAAGACGAGACCCGATCCGGGTCGGGCTGCGTGTCGGCGATGCTGGTGGTGCCAAAGCCCGAGCCCTGGCCATCGTAGTTGCGATAGAGCTTGATCGCCTTGTAGACCGGCATGTCCCGATTCAATGTGCCCCAGCGCGTGGCAATGTCCAACCCTTCCCGGCCAAAGATGCCCAGCACGTCGGCTTGGGCCGTGGCGCCGTTCATGGTCGTATTGCCGCCCCAGCTGTATTCCGTCAGCGCGATCGGTGTACCCGCGTAGTAATAGCTGTCGACCCACCGCCGCATCATCGGGATCAGGGCCACCACGCTGTTGATCCAGGTCGGGTCCTTGTAGTTCGTATCCCACAGGTCGCGCGTGGAGCGGTTGCGGGTGAGTTCAATGGCAGGCGCCTCAGCCGTGGCCGCATTCTGGTTTTCCTTGAATTCTCCGCCCTGCGGGTAAAAGTGCAGGCTGAAAACGTCGATAGGGCGGCCGGCCTGCTTCCATTGCGTGAGCAGCCATGGGACGTAATCCATGCCTCGCGTTTCGTTTTCCCTGTCCGGCGGATTGCCCTGACCGTGCGCGGCGAAGTACTGCTGATCGAAGCCGCTAAAGCGATACCCGGTCCAACCCCACTCTTCCGGTGCCACGACCCGCGCGCCCGGGTCTGCCGCCTTCACGGCGTGCGAATAGGCGATCACCTTGTTCGCTACCTCGCTGGCATGGGCGCCGATGGGATGCATGTCGCGATGGTTGAGTTGCCACAGACTCGGCTCATTGTCCATCAGGTAGTAATGCACACCGTCCGAGCCGGCACTACCGGATCCACGCGTGAGTTGCCTGACGCGCTCCTGCTGGCTCTGCGGATCGTCCAGCAACGAAGCATCGTCCGGGTCGTTCTTGATAGGTGTGCCGTCGGCTGCGATGCCGTTGCCCGCGTCAGACAAACCGTGAGCGTCGACACTCTGCTGCTTGCCGTACCTGTTGACCGAAAAACTGACGAGCGGCTTACCGTCCTTATCGAGTCGCGCTACCCTGCCGATCATCGGGATGGTCAGCATCGGGGAAGCGTGTGCGTCACGGGTAAGCGCCGCGAAACGGTCGTTATATTGGTAGATGTCTTTTGGATCGGTCGGCAGGCTTTCGAAAAACCAGTCCTGGCCCGTGTTGTGAGCGTCGACCCGCCAGTTGTAAGCCGAAGCGGTGTTGCCGCCCGAGCGGTTGATCGGCACGCGCAGATCCCGCAGGATATCCGCCGTCCCGAAGTTCAAGCCATAGATGAGCGGGCTGATTGGATGTCGGTTGGCCGCGGCATCCACCGTAATGATCACCGGCAGCGGCGCAGCCATGGGCAGATCGGCGTATAGCAGCGCGCCCGCCCCTAGCATCATCGTCATCAAGCTATGGCAGTTAAAGTGTGCTGGCTTCGACATGCGGAGTCCGTGAGTCTATGGCGCTGGATTTCGGCACGACGACCGTATCTTCCGCTTCGAGCGGCGACTGCAGATCCCGTTCGTCCAATTCCCAAACGACGAGCTTGGGCGGTGTCTGAGCATAAGCCGGACTCGCGAAATAGGCGCGCGCCGAGCCGCCGAACTTGCCGCCCTCGCGTGCGAAATTACCCACGCCTGTTCCGAGTGCCAAAGCGAGCTGAGGCACGAAATCGGACGTCGTCGAATAAGAAGTGCCGATCACGGCGATGCCAGGCAGATCGGCATCGCCGAACAGATCGTCGGCTGACGCGGCCGCCTGAGCCTGAGGAATGTAGTCCCGGCTGGCCGCAATCTCAGGCCTCGGCTGCCAGGACGGCGGCAAATCATCCAGGCCGGCCAGACGCACAAGATCGCCGGGCCGCCGGCCGGGAGGCTTGTCTGTGACGCGATAGTCGGGCTTACTCGAACCCAGCGGGACCCCCATCGCACGGATGCGCTGCGCCACGGCCTGCGCCGCGGCGCCCGCGCCGTCCTCGGTCCAGTGCGTGTCAGTCCGAAAAAAAGCGCCGCCCGGCGCGCCACGCAGCGCCGGACTTAGATCCAGCACCTGCACGCCGTCAGCGGTCAGACGCGAGGTCCAGTCAGCGAGACGCGCACCCAACGAAACCGGACGATACAGACTGCACAGATGTTGCGGCTCGATACGCGACTTGTCGGGCACCACGACGACCAGCAACGCGATACCGTGCCTCGCCAGGCCGCGCTGCACGGCGGCCACCGTGTCCGCGCGCGTGGCGAGATGACTGTCGCTATCGGCATCCACGCTGAGTTCGTCGCGCAGGAACAACCAGCCCGGGCATCCCTGCCGCACGCGCTGCCCCAGATCGTGCAGCGTCAGCCAGCCCAGCGCACGCTGCGCGCGCGCCGCGTCGGCGGCGATCGGCGTATCGGCCATGCGATTGGCGAGTTCTTTCGATACCGCACCGTCCAGAATGCCGGCCCGGGTCACGGCATGAGGCAACACCGATTCGGTCGTCGACGCGAACCTGAGATTGGAAAGCAGGCCCGCGAACTGGAAGACCATCAGGATGACGGCAGCGATCTTGCTGGCGCGCGAGGCGGGTAATTGAGGTAGCGGCTTGGGATCTTCCATGGCGTCAGAACTGGAAGTAGAGGAAAGGCACCGCGCCGCGCGCGACGATCAGACCGAACGACAACAGAAAACCCGCTAGCGGCCACCCCGCCTGCCATAGCTGCCGCAGCGCCGTGTCGGGAAGGCTATCCCAACGCTGTTGCCAGAGCGGCAGCAGCACGCACACAATGCCCAACCCGGCAGCCAGAGCGTGCACGGGCCGCAGCTGCACGAGCGTCGCGTCGCTCAAGCCGATGCCATTCAAACCGAACTGGCCGCGATACATGGCGAGCGCGGCATCGAAACCCGCCGCGCGAAACAGTGTCCACGCGAGCATGACGAAAACCAGCGTCAGCACGTGCGATAACCGGGACGGCATGCTCAGCATATCGAACCGGCGCCAGAGGCGGGCGACCATCAGGGCGATGCCATGAACGAGGCCCCACAGCAGGAAGTTCCAGCTATCGCCGCCGTGCCACAGGCCGGCGATCGCCATGGTCAGCAACAGATTGCGGCAGGCTTGCCACTCACCGTGGCGGTTGCCGCCTAGCGGGATGTACAGGTAATCGCGTATCCAGCTCGACAACGACAGGTGCCAACGGCGCCAGAAATCCTGAATGCTGCTGGCAAGGTACGGATGGTTGAAGTTCTCGGGAAAGCGAAAGCCCAGCATCTGCCCCAACCCGATGGCCATGGCGCTGTAGCCCGCGAAATCGAAGAACAACTGCAGCGTGTAAAAACCGCAGCCCAGCCAGGCGTCGGCCAGCGTGGGCGCGTGCAACGAGAAGATCGCGTCGACCATTGGCGAGAGTGTGTCGGCCACCAGCACCTTCATGCTCATGCCCACCATGAGCCGCCTTGCGCCGGCCGCAAAACCGTCCCAGTCGACCTCGCGCGACACCAGTTCGCGCCTCACCCACGCATAGCGAATGATCGGCCCCGCGATCAGATGCACGAACATCCCTTGATAGGCGCCGTAACGGATCATGCTGCGATCAGCCGCCACCGTGCCGCGCTGCACGTCGATCAGATAGGAGATGGATTGCAGCACGATGAACGAAAGCCCGATAGGCAGCACGACGTGTCGCCAGGGGATGGACCCTGCATGGCCTGCCCCCAGCACACTGTCGAGACTATCGACCACGATGTTGGCGTACTTGTACCAGCCCAATATCAGGACGTTGACGACGATGAACACGGCCAGCCAGCCACCGCGTGCACGCTGGCTCGGCGCCCTGTCTATGACCATGCCGCCGAACCAGCCCCAGAAGGTCAGCGCGATGAACAGCAGCAGAAAGACCGGGCTCCACCAGCCGTAGAAAAGCCAGCTGCAAAACAGCAGCACGCCATTGCGCCAACGCGCGGGCAACGCGACGTAGATCGCCAGAAAGGCCGGCAGAAACAGCGTCAGGAACTCGAGGGACGCGAAAACCATGCATCGTTCTCAATCGAAAAAGATATCTGGACCGACGCGCCATCGCGAAACACACCGAACCCCGCTCTGCCCGTCGTAACCAGATGAAAAACGGGGAACGGCCGGAAATCGGCGATGAGCGGCGTCGCTTTCAAGGAGGAGGCGCAAATGCGATCAGTGGCTCACCGCGTCGTTCGCAATGAAGATGCGCGAATGCGCCCCGCCCGGCACGAGCAACACCGTATAACGCTGCCCCGCCGCGAGCGTACCCAGGCTGAGTGGCTGCCCCACAGGCTGGCCGCCGCAGACCAGTTGCACCGAGAGGGCGACCGGGTTGACCTGGCGCCGCCTGGCTTGTCCCACAGCCACGCCGTCGAGCAGCACGATGTCGCGACCCGGCACTTTCAGCATGGGTGTCGCGCAGCCGGCGTCGAGATTGTAGAAAGCCACCGAAGCTTTGAGCGCATTGAAGTCGTCGGGTTTTTCGCGGACCGTCACCGTATGCAGGCCACCCGCTTTATCCGCGCCATCGAGCGCAACGATGCTGACGAACTCGCCAGGCTGCACCGTCGCCGATACGTCCCGGTGCGCGCTGCCGGCTCTGAGTGTGCCGGCCACTGGTTTGCCTGCGGCGATCGGAAGGAAGTGAGTGGCCGGGTTCGCGGCGTCGAGCGTCAGACGCGCTTTCGACCCCGCCGCGCTCACGTCGACCGGACCCGAACCGCCATCGACAAAACGCACGAACGACGAGTCCTCCGCGGGACCGGTCGGGTATAGCGGAATTTCTGCGGCCATGGCCGGCTGCACGGACAAACCGAGACCGGACAGAGCGAAGCCGGACAACAACAGGGAGGAGAGGAAATTTTTCATTCTTTTCTCAAACGGGAGACCTGGGCAGGCGCAGCTCGAAGCCCGGCGCGTTATTTCTGCGGAACGACAGGCAGCTTGACCAGTGCCTTCATGATGTCCGTGCCCCAGTACTTGTAGCCGGTCGTCGTCAAATGCTGACCATCGACCGTCGCCCATTCGCCCGGCCTGGAAAACGTGAGCGAGTCGATGTACTGACACGGCGCGACGTTGGCGGCGAGGAAAGACGACAGCTGCTTCACACGGGCGAAGCTCTTCTGATACTTGCCGCCCTCCGTGCCCCAGACCGGCCCTACCCAGACGCAAGCCGTCTTGTTGGCGGCCAGGTCTTGCGTCAGCGCCGTGACCTGCTGCCAGGCCCAGGCCTTCGGGAAATCGTCCTTGCCGTATCCGCCGATCGTGTCGCCCTGGACGATGATGACGAGCTTGGCCTTGTTCGCGGCGATCAATTGATCGACGGGTTGGGTCTTCGCGTTGTGGTCGATGACCAGGGGCGCCTTGCCGTTGCGCTCGGCGCCACCGCATGTGCCGGGCGCGGACTTCACCCAATCGCCAGGAATACTGCCGCAGACGCTGTAGGTATGCACCTGCGCGCCAGCGGCGATCAACTGATCCTGCAACGTATCGATGAGATAACCGGGTTCGCTCAGATGGCTATCGCCGACTATGAGAATGCTGAGGCCAGCAAGTACGGAAGCAAGCATGACTCTTCGACTCCTGAAAAATAATCAATGTCCGATGGATCAGTATGGCGGGCTACTGATCGCTGTAATGCGACTGGTAAGGGATGACCGGCATATCCAGCGCCTTCGTCTGTGGCGCAAGGGCATAGCGCAGATACAGGCCCGCCGCCCACTGCCGGTAGCTGGACGAGTTGTTGGCGCCCACCGAGGCTCCGCCAGTCAGATGATTGGTGAAGCGGTATTCGGCCGTGGCCAGCAGGTTGTAGCCGAAGCCGGTCGAGGACTGGTCGGGATGGATCGCGCCGTCGGCGAGGCCAATGGTCGATGCCGCTGAGACTGCTGCGGCCTGCAACCCGCTGTCGCTCGGGAAATACGGCGAGCCGGCCTGGTGGTAGTACTGCACACCGACGGCCCCTTGCAGCTTGTAGGTCCAGCGCTCTGAACGCTGCGCCCACGTGAGCGGCAGGTTGAACGCATAGAACCGCTGCGGGCTGAAGTAGCCGCCGTTGCCGTAGGTGAAGTTGTTTTCGTTATGGTCGTAGATCATGCCGCTCAGGTTCACGCCCGCGCTCAGCATGCTGTTTTCCGTGCGTAGGAGGTACCAGTATGTCCCGGCGCCGACCTCGGCACCGACGTTGGACCGGACGTTATGACCATCCAGGTATTTCACGGAACCGTAGCCGTAGACGCCGTAGTCCTGATTGTCGAGGCCGATCGCACCATGCACGCCGGTGGCGGTCACGCCACCCCAGCTCAAGCCGGATCGCGAATCGGTCGAGCCAGCAAAAGACGTGATGCTGTCCGTCACGGCGCGGCGCGACACGCCCACGTTGAACCAACTGCCCTGCCCGGCATCGATGGAGTTCCTGAACGTCACGCCGCCAACGACATTGGTGTACTTGAAACCCAAAGGCGTCGTGCCGATGTCGGCCATCCAGTTCCCAGTCTCGTAGCCGAGACCCAGACCGACGCCGTAGGCGGTCTGTTTCCCCGGTGCGGCGACCTTGCCGGCCTGCTGCGCCCGGGTGGCGGCCGGGCCGCCGCCGAACTGACTGGCGCTGAAGACGTCGGTACCCAACGTGCCGCCCGCGAGTTCAACCGGCGTCACGCGAATGGAAAGCTTGCCGTTGTCGACCGGCAGTACCCCTTCCAGAGCTTGCTGCACGCTCGTCAACTGACCCGTACCGGGTGCTGCGTTGTTCGACGAGACGAACAGCCCACCCCTGACTTCCGGTGAACGCTGCGCTCGGAGGTCGCTGAGTTCGTTACGCATTTCCTCGAGCGACGGCGAACCGTCCCGAGGCTCGCTCACCGCGACCGTGTCTTGCGGCGCCAGGCCGCCGACCGGCGTGCCCGCCACAGTTGGCAGAGCGGATGGACCAGAGGACGAGCGCTCGCGCGCAGCCGTGGATGTCACGGTCGAGGCAGTCGCGCTCGCCGCGGTAGCAGCCGGAGCAGCAGCGGGCCCGAATCCAGGCTTCTGGTTCGCCAGCACGCTATCCGGCGCCGCGGGTTGCGGGGCGAACGTTTCGGCAGCGGGCAGGCGACCGTGGCGGACCTGACGACGGTGACCGTCGTCGTGGTGGACAAAGGGATTGCCCGCCACGTGGACGTCTTGCGCTTGCACGCCGAGCCGCTTTTCCTTGGCGGCAATGGCGGATTCCAGCAGCGACTGCGCTTCGCGAGTCTTGCCCTGCATGACGTAAATGCGCGCGGCGCCGGCCAGCACGTCGGGATCGTTGGGCGCCTTCGCAACGGCCTCTTTCAATGCCGCATCGGCAACGCTGTTCTTGCCGGCCTGCACTGCCGCCATCGCGACGCCCAGTTGCAAACCCGGATTGTTGGGGTCGTTGACGAGCGCCTTCTGGTAAAGCGACAGTGCCTGGTCATACTTGTCATCGGCGGCGTACATGCGCGCGAGCGCGGCCGTGGCGAGGCTGTCGTCGGGCCGCTTCGCGAGGATCGGCGCCAGCGTGTCGTAGGCCTGCGCGAGGTCACCTTGCTGACGTTGCTGGTCAGCCAGTCGCACGGTGTAGAGGTAGTTGAGCTCGTCCAGTTGCCGGCGCTGGTCCGCGCTCAGCGTCTGGCCGTGCAACTCGCGCATCGCGAGCCCGGCCTGCACGTTCTGGCCGGTCTTGAGCAACAGGCCCAGATAAGCCAGTTGCACATCCGGACCGCTGCCCTTCAGACCGTTAGGCATCAGCCCGTGCATCAGGCTCATGGCGCGCGGCGTGTTGCCCGCGTCGACATACGCCTGCGCCAACGCGCCCACCTTGGCCGGGTCTTGACCCGCCGCGGGTTCGAGCCGCGCCAGCATACTGCGCGCATCCTCCGGATTGCCTTCGAGCGCCGTTTGCGAGGCTTGCGCCACGACCATCTGAAAATCGATCTGCTGCGCCGTCGCAACCATGTTCGGCGTGCGCGAGGCGGTGGAGATGCGCGTCATCGTGTCCTGCGCGCGCGTCCAGTCGCCCATCTGCATGGCCAGCAGCGCGCTCGCATAGAGCGCTTCGGGGTTGTCCGGGTTCGTGACGAGCAGGCCGTCGACGAGTTGCTTCGCTTCGTCGGCATGACCCTGTTTGAGATCGTAACGCGCCAGTTCCAGACGAATCCACGGGTTGTCGGGCGCGCTGCGCTGGGCGTCTTCCAGAATGTGCCGGGCCGCGCTCAGATCGCCACGCTGCGCAGCGGCATCGGCCCGACCGGCGGCGACGGCGGCGCGCAGCCGATCGAGCCCGCCGATGCCGGCCTTCTGTTCGCGTGACATGCCGTCGATCAACTTGTGGGCCTCATCAGCGCGTCCCGTCTGCGCCAGGATATCGATGAGGCCGCTGACCGCCTCGCGGTTATCGGGGCTTGTCGCCAGCACGTCGCGGTAGCCCTTTTCAGCACGCGTCAGATCGCCCTGCGCCGCATACAACCGGGCCGACGCATTGCGCCCGCCCGGCTCGGCTGGATCCAGCCGCAACGCCTGATCGAGTTCGCGTCGCGCGGCGGCGAAGTCGCCCACGTTTTGCGCGCCCTCGGCCTGGTTCACCAGCAGCCAGTAGCGCGCGGAATTGAGGGCCTTGGCCCAGTTCGCGCCCGCGCCCGGACGCGACACCGCCCGCGACAGCAGCGTCTGCGCCTGCGCCAGGTCGCCTTGCTGCATGCGCACGAGGCCCAGTCCCCCCAGCGCATCCGTGCTGTCGGGTTTGTCACGCAGCACAGCGGAAAAGGACTGCTCGGCCGTGGTGATGTCGCCTGACTTGAACGCGGCGAAACCGCGTGTCAGTCGTGCATCCACGACCGGACCGGCAGGTGCGAGCGGATGCGGCGCCAGCATCTGATGGCGTATTTCGTCGTCGTCCGGATGCAGCTTCAGATAGTCTTCAAACCACGATCTGTTTTTCGGCGTGGGCGTGACCCAAGTCAGCACGGAGCGCCAGACTTCCGTCGCTTCGCCGCCGATGTCCGGACGAGCGGCAAGCTTTTCCAGAAGGGCGACACCCGCCGCGCGATCCTGTTCGTCGCGCACCATATGCTGGGCCAGCAGCAACATGAGGTTCGGATCGTTCGGCGTCTCGGCATTCAGGCGCTCGAGGCCCTGGATGGCCTGATCCACGCCGCCATCCGTATAGCCCAGATAGCTGTAATACTCTCGCGCCACACTGCCCTGCGGCGCTTTACCGCCCAAGGCCTTGTTATATTCGGTGATGGCCGCCAACAACGCGGCCTGGTCCTTCTGGTTGACGGCGTCTTGCGCCATCTGGCGCGCCTTGGCGAACGTGGACTTACCCGGTTCGACCGCGAGGCGCAAGGTCTGCTCGAGCAGCGGCACGAAGCGGCTGCCCGGCGCGGCCGCACGAAGTCTGGCCAGATACCCGTTCGCCGCCGCGAACTGCTGCTTGCCGACGGCGATCGTGCCCATCCCGTACAGCGCCTCGGGCTGCTTCGGGTCGCTCAGCAGCAGTTTCGACCAGGATTGCGCGGCCAGATCGGGCTTGTCATGCGTTTGCCAGTAGCGGCCCTGTTCCAGCAGCATGTTGGACGTAGCATCCTGCGCCCAGCCCGGGTGGCCGACCGAGGCGACCATCAGTCCGAGAATCCAGGCCCGGTTGCGGCTGCGTCTGACTGACATGACTTTCCTTGATTATGATTGTTGCTGCCGCGATGCCCGCAGCCGCTCACGGGCTTCAGCGTCGCGCCGGGCCTGGCGGCGCCGCAAGAACGAAAACAGACCAACCACGATCAGCACGAGCGCGATGATGCCCAGCGCCTTCAGCATCCACGCGAGCGACAAGCCGAATGAAGCCAGCCACCAGTCGAGGCCGCGCCAGATGCCGAGATGCCCGACGTAGTAGGTATGCTCGCTCACGAGCGAATCGACTTGCGTGCCGCGGATGGACACGAGGCTTCCCTGGATGGGCTGCTTGCCGGAGTTCGGCGCATCCAGCAACGCGGAGACCGCATCCTTCAGGCCGTCGGGCTGATTGCTGGCCAGCATGACCACGCTGCGGCCCGGTTGCTTCGGCGATTCGAAGCCTGCGAGCACGGCGCTCACGCCCGGCCCCGACCAGGCCAGCGACAGGCGGCGGGGTTCGGCGTCGAGGCGCGGGTTGGCATGGAACCAGCCCAGCACGCGACCCGGCAGATCCGATACGGCGAACTGCGCGCTGTGGTCATACACCGCGGGCATGGTCTGCGCCCAGTCCATGAGCCAGGCTTGATCCGCACCCGAGGCGATCACGAGCAGATCCTTGTCGGACGGCATCGCGTCGATGCGCTGACCGCGCAGCACGGTGACGCCGCGCGCCGGATAGCCGGTCGAATCGCCCATGCGGCCCATCACCGCCAGATACGTGCTGTATTCCGGTGTGCCCGCGTTGGGGCCCAATACGACGTCCGTTCCGGACAGGTCGGCCATCCGCGTGAACGGGAAGCCCGCCTGGGCGAACGAGGCCAGGTTCGGCATGGCGATGTAGTGCGGGTACTGCGACAGGTCGATCGTCGATTCGGGATCGACCGCGCCGCGCACGTTGTCGATGATGATGTCCCGGCACTCGCCCTGCTTGATGTAGTCGTACATGTAGCGGAACTGCAACTGGGTATTCGGCTGCAACAGCGCCTCCAGCGGCACTTCCAGTTGCGCCTGGCGCGGCAGGCTGCTGTCGGGTAAAACTTCACCCCGCAGCTTGCTGCCGCCCTCGAGCCGTTCGAGCGAGAGCAGCGGAATCGACTTCATGAACTGGTCACTGACGCTGAACAGCAGCGACGAATTGACCATATAAGGCTGCGGCGTATAGCGGTAATGCAGGTCGATCGGCACGTTGGGCGCGTGCCAGCCGAACAGGTCGGGCGGCACGCGCGTATTGATGCGGATCAGATCGGGGCTGTAGCCCGACACCTGCAATTGTTTGGCGTCGACGAGTTCGCCCAACGACATCGGACGGTCGGTGCGCAGCCAGCGCGGCGCATCGTACGGCTTGCGCGGCGCGAGGTCGGCGAACCGCGTGATCAGCGCGCTCGAACCCGACAGCGTCTGGCTGCCCGTGACCAGCGCGTCGGCGGCCTGCTTGAGTTCCTTGCCGTCACGGCCCATCACCAGCAACAGCTTGCCGTTGGGATCGTTGGGGTTGGCCACGACTGCGAGCGTCGGACCTTGCAGCGGCGACGCCGCGAGGCTCGCCTGCGCCGCGCTTTCGACGATGACGACTGCGTCGCCCCTGGCGGGGACGCTGGAGATCGATACCGGGAAATCCGCGCCGCGATAGCTCGCCAAGGCGCCGAACCACGACGACACGGCGCCGGCCGCTTCCAGCGCGGCCGTATCAGGATTGCCGGCGAACACGAACGGCAGGTTCAACCGGCGAATATCGTGCTCGTCGAAGAAGGGTCGCGGCAGGCGAGCCAGATCGCTGGCCTGCGCCAGCGGCTGGGTGTCGATGCTCAGCGTACTGTCGTTGCTGATGTTGGCCCACAGGCTCGAATGCAGCGGGTCTTCGCACTGGTTGGTGTAGTGGCCGATCAGTTGCAGACGAAGCTTGCTGTTCGCGGTGAACAGATACGGCGGCAGCGTGATAGTGCGCTGCAGGTTGGTGCCGGACGAGTTTTTGGGCACGTCGATCGATGCCGCCACCTGATCGTTGACCAGCACATTGATGTGCGACAGATCGGGCAGCAGCGCCGGCGAATAGGCATAGCGCAGGTTCAGTCGCGCACCTGTGACGACCCGATCGTCGCGCACGCCGACCGGCAGCGTATTGCTGCCGTCGACGCCGCGCAGGTTGAGCGCGTATTGCGCGCCGAGTTGCTGCAGCGAATAGGTCACCGTCGAAGAAGCCGCGGTAGCGGCTCCGGCGTCCGGCGCGGACTGCAGCGGCGCCGCGTTGCTATCGCCCGTTACCGGCCGCGCGGACGGGTTGACCGCACCGCCGGCCGAAGCCGACGCATCCTGCCGCGCAGCGGCGGCAGCCGCCGCTGGTTGCGCGGCCTGGGTTACCGTCGATGTGACAAACACACAACCGAGCAACAGTGCCGGCCATACGGGTTGCGCAGTCATGCAACGCGCAAGGCGTGCCCGCGAGATGTCAGGCCGTCTTCTAAACATGAGAACCTCTTCGTCCTTCTTCACGTTGCGATGTCTGGGGAATATCCAGGTCTAATCGATTCAGGGCACGCCGGTGCAGAAACACGCCGCCGAGCAAACCTATGAGCACGACGCTGGCGAGCGTCGCCACGAGCAGCAGCAGGATGTGGCTCGCGAAGAACCATTCGAGCGCGAGCCCAGGCGGCAAGGACCCGACGAAATAGCTTTGATCGTTGCTCAGCGTGGTGAGCGTGCCGTCATGCACGACCACGAGGCTGCCGCTGATCTTGTCGTCCGGACGCTTGCTGATGAGGTAGCGGTTGGCTTGCAGCACGTCCACGACAGCGTCGAGACCGTCCGGCGTATTGCCCGATACGACCACTGCGCTGCGGCCGCGAGCTAGCGGCGACTCGAGTCCCGCCAACATGCCGTCATGGTCGTCGCTGCTATACAGTGCGGCGATGGCGGCCTCGCGTTCAGCCTGCGCATGCCCGCCCGTCAGCTTTTCCCACCACGCGGCGATCCAGCGGTCCGATGAAGCAACCGGAGCGAAGAAGCCGCGCGGCAGATCATCACGCCATGCTTTGAGCAACGGCTGGTTATCGCCCGACGCCAGCACGAGCAGGTCTTTGCGACGCAGCGCGTCAACCTGCGCTGGATCGCCCACCGTCACGCCCAGCACCGGATAACCCGTGGTTTGACCCATGCTGCCCATCAGCGTCAGGTAAGCGGAATAGTCGCCAGCGACCGGCTGTGCGGGCAGGATCACCGCCGTCCCGGACAGATCGGCCATCCGCGTGAACGGAAAGCCTGCGTCTGCGAAGGCGCGCAGATCCGGCATGGCTGCGTAACGCGGCAGTTGGGAAATGTCGATCGTCGAAGTCGGATCGATGGCGCTCAGGAGCGGGCCGCCGGGCACATCCTCGACGTGGTCTTTCGGCGCCACGGACTCGTAGCGATAGTCGAATTGCAGCGTCGTCAACGACGGCAGCAGATAGGTCGGAACGCGTATCACCGCATAACCGTCCGACGCGTCGCCTGTCAGCGGCAAGGTCTGCAGGGGCGTGTTGCCGGCCAGCACACCGAGCTCCGAGCGCGTTGACTCCGGACGGGCCGTATAACGGTAATGCAGGTTCAGCACCGCGCCGCTGTTGTCAAAACCGAACAGACCCGGCGGCAGACGCAGGTCCACATTGATCGCCCCAGGGCGAAAGCCCTGCACCGTCAAGCGGTCCGCCGATAGCATCTCGCCCAACTGCACCGGGCGGTCACCGGGCAGCCAGTTGGGTGCGTCATAAGGCTTGCGCGGCACCACGGAAACCGGGGCGTCGATCTTGACCCGAGAGCCCGACAGCGTCTTCGCGCCAAGCACCAGCGCGGTCGCGGCCTCGCGGATCTGCGCGTCGTTGCGGCCCATGACCAGCAGCAGCTTGCCGTCAGCGTCATTCGGGTTGGGCACGATGGCCAGCATCGGCCCTTCCACCGCAGGCAGGGTCAAGCCCGGCACCTCGCCCGGCAGCGCGAGCACCACCGCATGTCCATGCGCGGGTATCGCACCCAGGCTCGCGGAGAAGTGCGCACCGCGATAGCCCGCCTGCGCACCCAGCCACGAGGTCACGATACCGGCCGATTCGAGGAGCTGCGCGCGAGGCGCTTGCGGCAGCACGACGGGCAGGTCCACCCTGCGCACATCGCGCACGTCGAGGAACGGCGCGGGCAGTTGCGACAGGTCACTGGACAGGGTCGCCGGAACCACGGTCAGTTCCAGCGCACTGTCCGGCCCGGGCTTCAGCCACAGGTCGGAACTCAGCGGATTGTTGCCCTGATCGCTCGCCTTGCTATGCGCGATCAACTCGAGGGCGAGCTGGTTGAACCCGGACAGCAGCGACACCGGCAGATCCACACTGATATGCGCCGGCGTCCGCGGTGCCGGTTCGGGCAACGCTACGGTCGCCCCCACAACGCTGTTGAGCAACACATTGAGATGCGAGAGCGTAGGCAGCAATGTGGACGAGTAACTGTAGTCCAGCACGAGCCGCGCGCTGACCACGCGCTCGTCGCGGCGCAAACCGAAGTTCATGCCCGCATAGGCATCCTCGCCGAGCAAGGTCAATCCCTGCTCCGCGTTTTGCCGCAACAGCGGGATCCGGTAGGTATACGCGTCGGCCGGCGCCGCCGCGCTGAGTTCCGGGTGCGGGCTTTGCCGCACGGCATCGACCGGGACAGCCGACGCGGCCAGCACGTCGCCCGCTCCGAGCAACAGGACCGAACACAACACCGCGCCCAACCGGCGCGCGCTCGTCAAGGAGCGCAAAAGCGACAGGTAGCCGACCCTCACGATTGCTTTGTTCCCAAGTCGCTTGCCGGGTCTGCGGACGAACGGCCAAGGCGCTCACGCCCACCCAGGAACAGATGCCGGAACAACTCCCCGAAGCCGCGCATGCCGATGCCGAGCACCTCAAACAGGCTTCGCAGCGGCCTGTCGAGACGATATCTGCCCCATGAGGCGATCCAGCTGTCGGCGCGCGAAAACGTCGCCCCTATCCAGGCGCGCTCCTGAGCGATTGTCAGGGTCGGAAAACTCACGCCGATGGTGCGTCCGCGGCACACCTGCACTTCGGCCGGGAAAACGTCCTCGTAGTCGTCGCGCAACACCGCCACCGTGATGCGATCGCCGTGCTCCGGCAACGGTGCACCCTCAGGCAGCACCAGCCCCAGACCACCGTGCGAATAGTCGCTGGTCTGACAGTCGATGCGAGTTCCGTCGGCGTGAATCACGGCGGCCGGCAGTTCGATCTGGACCCGCGGAGCGAGACGCAACTGTCTCGATTCGCTCGCTACGCCCGCGGCCGCGCTGAGGTTCATGATGTTGTAGGTTACCCATACCAGGTTGAACAGAATGCTCGTCGCTTCGGGCCAGCCCGGACTGCGGATCAGACCTGCGACACCCACCATGAATCCGGTCAGATTGATGAGCAGCAGAACGATGTAGGGCCGGGCCATCGCCCAGTCCAGGAAGGACTGACGGATCACACCGCCCTTGGACGTCACGTTGAAGCCTTTGCTGCCTGGAAAGAGTACGGCTTGCAACGCGGGCAGAATCACGTACCAGGCCAGTACCGTTTCATAGACTTCGCTCCAGAATGAATGTCGGAAACGCCCTTGAATGCGCGAGGCGCCGACGCTCGAAATGACGAGGTGCGGCACGACATAGGCCAGCACCATCAGCGCGGAAGCATGAAAGACTTGCGCGCCAAAGAACAGATACGCCATCGGTGTGATCAGAAACACGATGCGCGGCAAGCCGAAGAAAAAGTGCATCATCGCGCTCAGGTAACACAGACGCTGTGGCAGTGTTAGCCCTGCGATCAACAGCGGGTTGAAGCGATGGAATATTTCCGCCATGCCTCGTGCCCAGCGTATGCGCTGGCCGACGTGACGCCCCAGACTCTCGGTGGCGAGACCCGCTGCCTGAGGGATGGCGAGATAGGCCGTGTTGTAGCCCCTCATGCTCATCTTGAGCGCGGTGAGCGCATCTTCCGTGACACTTTCCGTCGCCACGCCGCCTACATCCTCCAGCGCCGAACGCCGCAGCACCGCGCAGGAACCGCAGAAAAAGGCGGCATTCCACAAGTCGTTGCCGTTTTGCAGCACGCCGTAAAACAGGTCGCCCTCGTTGGGCACCTTGCGGAAGGTTTCGAGGTTGCGCTCGAACGGATCGGGCGAGTAGAAGACGTGCGGCGTCTGCACCATGGCCATCTTCGGATCTTTCAGGAACCAACCCATGCAGACCTGCAGGAACGAGCGCGTGGTGACGTGATCGCAGTCGAACACTGCGATGTACTCGCCGCTCGTCCTGGAGAGTGCCGCGTTGAGATTGCCTGCTTTGGCATGCGCGTTGTCCGGCCGGGTCAGATAATCCACGCCAGCCTGCTCGCAGAATTGCCGGAATTCGTCACGACGGCCGTCGTCCAGCACATACACGCGCAGCTTGTCGGCCGGCCAGTCGAGCAGCGTGGCGGCCAGCACCGACTGCCGCACGACCTGAAGCGGCTCATTGAACGTGGGAATGTACACATCCACCGTCGGCCATGCCGAGCTATCGGCCGGCAATCGCGCAGGCCGGCGATGCAGAGGCCAGAGCGTCTGAAAGTAGCTGCACAACAGCATGAGCACCGCATACCCTTCGGCCAGCAGCAGAAGGCAGCCAAAGGTCATGTCGAGCGAGGTGGTAAAGGACAGCGTCTGCGTCAGGCGCCAGTACAGGTAGCGCAAGGACATAAACACCGACAACGCCACCATGGACACCGTGATGATCCTGCCGCGAATGCGGTTCAGCAGAATCGCGACGACCATGCAAAGGATGCCAAACGTCCATTGCTTCGACACGGCCAGATTGACCGTCATGGCAGAAGTGAACAACAGCGCGGCCAATAGCGTCACTGCCAGCCGCAGCCAGTTCGACGCCCATAGCGGTGTCCCCGCTTCCAGAAGTTTGTGGTCCCAACCTCCGGCATCGTCACTCTGGTCCGTGTTGCGCGTTTGCCGCCGCTGCTCCGTCTTGCTGAGCCTACGTTTGATCTGTGCCATGGAAAGGCCTTCTAGCGCGTGCGCCGGTTCGGCACGACGCGCAGGTTCGCGGCTACCGTGGTTTTAACCAGGCCGTCATTGACGGAAAAGACTGTGACGAAGTTCATGACGTCTGGCGTTGCGGAACACCTTCTTGAGGCTCACTCCGTTCCCGCAGGCGCGCAAACACGGCGCTCAGAGAGTCCGGCTGTTGAGGAGCGGTGACAGGTTCGGGATTGAACTGAAGGACCGGCTGTTCGGGGGCGGCTTGCAATACCGGAAGAGATCCGGACACCGCAGCGGGGACGGCTGGCGCAATCAGCTGCGGCGGCGCAGCGGGTGCCACTTCAGTCACATCGGCGGGAAGAACGGCTTCAGCCTCGCGAGCCGGGTCGTCCCGGGTCGTGTCCCCTGGCGACGACGTGGTCTGCATGGACCAACGCCCACGCGAACCTTGCACCTGCTCTTTTCTTTCTATTTCTTGATAATGCGACGGGCTCACGCCCAACATCTGGAAGAGATTCGAAATGTCTGATGCACTGCTCATGCGCCATCCCCGTCGAACTGGCCATATTATTTGTTGCAGATTGCGCCGCGTACCGCCCGGGCAATCTGCTGTAATTTTTACTTACCGAATAAGGAAACCATTATTTCCGTTACATCATTGCGTCCGCCATAAATAATTCCCAAATCGTGAGGCGGCACCGTTGATACACCCGCCCTTTAGAGACCTCTTCAGGAGGGCCGCGCCCAGGTCTTATTTTTCAGCCAAGGCGACCGAGGGCCGCGCCGCGGCGGTACGAGCGTGTAACTCATGAGATACCCTTGGGCTCAGGATGAGCGGCGCGTATTGTACAGCGGAACTTAATACGTGGCCCCAAATAACTCCAATCTATATATCGGCTATTCCAGAGCAAAGTTAAGCGTTTAAAATGTTAAATATTGTCAGTCAAACGTTTGCCTTTTATTGGGCGTCCGATTATTCCCGAATTTGCGCTGGGAATCGGTTTTGAAAAGCGCGCCGTGGTGTTGCTGTCGGTAAATCCGCATCGATGGATACCACGGACTGTCGTCGCGCCCGAGCATCCACACCCAACGCGGGTTGACGTCGAGCAGCAGCCGTGTCGGCACACCGGGCGCGCCCGACAGATGAGCAACCGACGTGCATACGGTAATGACCAGATCGAGATTGCCGACGAGCGTCGCCGACTCGTCGAACGACTTCAGCTCTTTCGTGCAGTCGACAAACATCCAGTCCGTCGGACGCCATCGTCGCAAGCTCTTTCTCGCCGTCGACCTGCAGGCTATAGAGTCACCCCTGAACAATTCGTTTCTCGTATCGCCAACGTCAGGTCATCAGGTCGGCGGCGATCTTGTGGTTGAATAGCGCAGCAAGGATGAAGACACAAAGAAGCCACAGCTCGGCATACGGATTGCCCGGCATCGAGCGCATGCCGACCACCAGGCCCTCCTTGTGCGTTGTCGTGATCGACACTTTCACGCCGAACTCGTAGGGAGTGCGAGCCTTGCCCTTCGCCAGACACTCGACTTCCGGGCGTGCAGCGCACAGAGCTTGTTTTTGTCCTTCTGCTTTTGCGCCAGGATGCGTTTCGTGCCGCCAATCAGCTCCATCAAGGCAGCACGGTCTGAGTCGGCCACCTGGGCCACCTGTCGCTCCACATCACGCATGACCCGGCCAACGTGCGAGCGTAACGTGCGCAACGCTTTTCTCATGTTTGTACTGCTTCGCATGTGCGCTGACGTGGGGCCTGTTGTGCGGGCCGCTTACGTATCGCTGGCTGGGTGGGTGACGCGCAACGGGTTCTACGTTGTCCGCACCATGGTTGGCATGGTTGCGCGCCCAGGGGTGCAAACGTTAGCGCGGGTTCAACGGCTATTTCGCTTGCCGCGAGGCAGCCCTTCCGCAAACGTTGGCGGCAATCAAGCGATGGCACGTCTATTGCTGAATTCCGCTCGCCGGCATCTCACCCGTGAAGCCGCGTGACGTACGCAACGGGGCGCCGTTCAAACGTCGTTTCAACAATCCACCGGTGGAGGCACCATGCTTCGATACGCTGTGATTTTCTTCATCATCGCCATCATCGCCGCCGTGTTCGGCTTTGGAGGTATTGCCGCGGGCGCAACCGAAATCGCCAAGGTGTTGTTCTTCATCTTCGTGGTGATTTTCCTCGTCACCCTGCTGATGGGCGTGATCCGACGCTGACGGTGGAATACAGCGTTCGGTGAATTCAAGCCTCGCCCGATGCGAACCGGCGATGTTGAGTGGGTGCCGCATTGATGTTTGCACCGCTCATCTTCGCCGTTGCAATACTTGCCGCGGCAAATTGCAATAGTTGCCGACGCATCGGGCGCTTCAATTTTTCTTCCGATTATCTTCGTCATCCGAAGCATAAAGCGTCATCGTGCCGACGAGTCGTTCACGCGATGTTTTCCGCTTCGTACAGACGCCGGCCCGCCGCATCCTTGCTGCCGAGGATCGGCTGAAAGTCGATCGGCCACGCGATGCCAATGTCGGGATCGGACCACAGCAGGCAGCGCTCGAGTTCGGGAAACCAGTACTCGGTGGTCTTCCACACGCACTCGGCGACATCGGACAGCACGACGAAGCCGTGCGCGAAACCGGGCGGCACCCACATCTGGCGCTGGTTGGCTTCGCTCAGATACTCGCCGCTCCATTTGCCGAAGTTCGGTGAGGTGAGGCGCACGTCGACCGCGACGTCGAAGATCTCGCCGCGCACGACGCGCAGCAGCCGTCCCTGGGGTCGCTGCACCTGGTAGTGCAAGCCGCGCAGCACGCCGTGCACGGCGCGCAGATGGCGGTCCTGCACGAAGTTGAAACCTTGCGCGACGTCGTCCGCAAACTCGTCCGCGCTGAAACTCTCGAAGCAGAAGCCGAACTCGTCGACAAACACTTCCGGCTCGATGAGTTTCACCTCCGGCAATGCCATCGCCATGACCTTGTTGCCCATCGCCACTGTGCTCGTAAAAAGGCTGGCCAGCGAAGATGCGACCGCTGTTGCGGCCGCGTCCGACAGACGACGAGGCGCACCCGCCGCGCGGGCGCCCTATCGCATGCTAAATAGACATGCTACGCCTCAGTGGCCGCCCTGCTGCGGGCACGATACTCGGTTGGCGACAATGCCATGCGCTTGCGGAAGATTTTCGCGAGACGATCGCCGTTGCCGGTGCCGCTGCGGCGCGCGATCTTGTCGACCGGCAATTCGGTCTCGGTCAGGAAGTTGCACGCGATGCGCAGCCGCACCTGGAGCAGGTAGTCCGACGGCGTGACCTGCATCTCATGCTTGAAACGGCGCAGGAAATTGCGCTCGCTCATCGCAGCGACCTGCGCGGCATCGGCGACCGATACCGGACGGTCGCAGTTCGCCTCCATCCAGCGCGCGGCCGCGCGAATCTTTTCGGCGACGCTCAGCGTGCCGCCCTCGGCCGGCAGCGGCACCCACGTCGCGGCCATGCCGGGCATCACGCGATCGGCGACGCTGCGCGCGAGCTCGGCGCCCAGGTCGCGCTTGATGAACATCAGCGCGCTGCGGGCGCAGTCGTGACGGTCGTTGGCCGCGCTGAACGCGCCTTCGCTCGCGCTCGCGCCCGGATAGCGGCTCATCAGGCCATCATGCTCGGTCGGGCCGGCCGCTTCGAGCACGAGGCGTCCCTCGCCGATCGTTTCGATCGCTCGTGTGCGCGATTGCACGGTGCGCAGCCAGTTCAGCACTCGTTCGTCGCGCGCGGCCACGTGGGCGCCATAGCCGCCCGCGATGAACAACACGTCGAAACCGCCGCCAAAGCGCGTGTCGATGCGGTCGGTCCAGACGCGCGCCGATGACGAACTTGCGACATTGCCGCCGTCCATCGACAGAAACTGCACTTCGTACGGCGGATCTTCGCCGGCTCGCGCGCCCGCGAACTCATTGGCGGTCTGGAACATTTCCACGACGGTACCGGGGCCGAGCAGCCAGAAACCGTCGAACAGCAGAATGCCGATTCGCCGCGCTGCGGTACGGACGTTCAAGGCGGGCGTGTGCAGCCACGTAATTCTCGTTGTCTCAAGGTGCATGTGCGGCATGATCTTTCCCCAAACGGTCATACGTTGTTGACCCCGATTTGCCCCGTAACCAGACGGAACGAGAGAATGCGTTATTACGGCGGAAAAGCAGACCCACGCCGCATAAAGGATTAAACGTGATGTTAGCGGAATGGATCGCTATAGTAAATTTGAAAAAAGGATTTCATCACGACGGCCTATGTCTGACGAAAACTTGTTATTGGGCAATTGATATGATCGCCTCGGCGGCGCGAGCAAATGTACAAGGCCGCGCGCGGAGCTTGTTGTTAGCTTACCGCACAGCCTTGATGGACGGCGCTTTCACGCATTCGGATCAAGCTTGCCGATAATGCGAAGCGCGGTGATTCCCGCGTCACCGAGTACGTTTCTTGCGCACTTCAAAAAATGTTTCAATTGTGAACTGCTTAACTCGCGATAACGCCCGCGCAATTCGGTATTTTATTCGCAAACCGTAAATTTATCGGCTTCGGCATTAGGCGTTTCCGTGGCCATTCGTTCCGGTGGGAAATTAATATCCAAATGCAGATATATCGTGCGTTCGAAAATGTTTCTTTATTGAAACATCGTCGGGCGCTTTCGTATGATTTGAAAGCGCTCATGCGCGGTGTTGGTCGAGCCTCGGATGATCGGACGCAATGCAGCAATCGCGAGGCGCTGCCGTTGCAACCTCTGCGGTTGCAACGGCACACGTCATCTCAGCCGTTCGTCCCTTCGCCGGCCAGCGTCGCCTTAGCCGCGGTGCGCGCGAGCACCGGACGCAAAGCCGCGCCCGTGTGACTCGCGCTCACGCGCGCCAGGCTTTCCGGATCCGTTGCCGCAACGATCGTACCGCCGCCTACGCCGCCCTCCGGACCGAGGTCGATGATCCAGTCGGCCTCGGCGATCACGTCGAGGTCGTGCTCGATGACGACGACGCTATGCCCGCCATCCACCAGCCGATGCAGCACGCGAATCAGCTTCGCGACGTCCGCCATATGCAGTCCGACCGTCGGCTCGTCGAGCACGTACAGCGTGTGCGGTGGCTTCTGGCCCCGCCGCGTGATGTCGTCGCGCACCTTGCTTAGCTCCGTGACGAGCTTGATGCGCTGCGCCTCGCCGCCCGACAGCGTCGGCGACGGCTGGCCGAGCGTCAGATAGCCGAGCCCGACGTCCTTCATCAGTTGCAGCGGATGTCCGATGTTCGTGATCGACGCGAAGAATTCGACCGCTTCGTCGATTTCCATGGTCAGCACGTCGCCGATATTCTTGCCGCGCCACGTCACCGCGAGCGTCTCCGGATTGAAGCGCTGGCCGTGGCACACGTCGCACGGCACCTTCACGTCGGGCAGGAAGCTCATGCCGATCGTGCGCACGCCCTGGCCCTCGCACGCGGGGCAGCGACCCTCGCCGGTGTTGAACGAGAAACGCGACGCGGTATAGCCGCGCGCGCGCGCCTCCAGCGTGCCCGCGAACAGCTTGCGGATCGCATCCCACACGCCGATGTAGGTGGCGGGACAGGAACGCGGCGTCTTGCCGATCGGCGTCTGATCGACTTCGAGCACGCGGTCGATGCTCTCCCAGCCGGTCACCGAATCGCAGCCCTGCCACGTATGCGTGACGTTCAGCGGCGCGCGCGGCGCCGAGCGCGCGAGCACGCTCGAGCGCCGGTTCGCGGCTGGCTTCTCCTCAGCGGCCGCGCGCGCGCGGCGGGTGGCCGGCGACGACAGCACCGAGCGCCCGACCGCATCGAGCAGATTGGTCATCAACACGTCGCGGGCGAGCGTCGATTTGCCGGAACCGCTGACGCCCGTCACCGCGACGAGCCGCGCGAGCGGAATGCCGACCGTCACGTCGCGCAGATTGTGCAGCTTGCCGCCATGCACGGTCAGCCAGTTCTCCGGCACCGCGACGGCGCGCTTGCCCGGCGCGACCACCTCGCGACGCGGCTGCAGCGGGTGCACGATAGGCTGCGCGAGGAAGCGCCCGGTCAGCGACTCGGGCTGCGCGGACAGGTCCGCGACGCTGCCCTGCGCGATCAGCGTGCCGCCGCGCTTGCCCGCGCCCGGCCCGATATCGATGATGTGATCGGCGCGCCGGATCGTATCTTCGTCATGCTCGACGACGACGAGCGTATTGCCCTTGTCGCCGAGCTTGCGCAGCGCGTTCAGCAGGATCTGGTTGTCGCGCGGATGCAGACCGATGGTCGGCTCGTCGAGCACGTAGCACACGCCCTGCAGGTTGCTGCCCAGCTGCGCGGCCAGCCGGATGCGCTGTGCTTCGCCTCCCGACAAACTCGGCGCGGCGCGATCGAGGCTCAGATAGCCGAGCCCGACTTCTTCGAGGAACTGCAGCCGGCTGCCGATTTCACTGACCACGTCGCGCGCGATTTCGGCGTCGCGGCCCGTCATGTGCAGCTTATCGATCCACGCGCGCGTGTCGGACACGGTCCATTGCGCGACATCGACGATCGCCTGCGAGTCGAACGTGACTGCGCGCGCGACCGGATTCAGACGCGTGCCCGCGCAATCCGGGCACGGCTCGTCGACGAGCCCTTCCGGTTCCTGCTCCTCCGACGGCAAGCTCTGTTCGCGCCCGCGATTGTCGTCGACGACGATCGTGTCGTCGTACGCGGCGCGCTGCTCGCGCGTCAGCGACAGCCCGGTGCCGACGCAGCTCGTGCACCAGCCATGCTTGCTGTTGTACGAGAACATGCGCGGATCGAGTTCGGGGTAGCTGGTGCCGCACACCGGACACGCGCGCTTCGTCGACAACACCTTCACGTCGCCGAGCTTCGCGGTGGACTGACCACCGTTGATCGCGTCGTGCAAGCCGTCGAGCGGCGCGAGCAGATGCATGATGCCTTTACCGATGTCGAGCGTACGATCGAGCGCTTCACGCAGTTCCGCTTCATGATCGGCCGAGATGACGAGGTCCGCGACCGGCAGCTCGATCGTGTGCTCGCGGAAGCGGTCGAGCTTCGGCCAAGGATCGACCGGCACGAACTCGCCGTCCACACGCAGATGCGTATTGCCGCGCGCTTTTGCCCATTTCGCGAGGTCCGTGTAGACGCCCTTGCGGTTCACGACGAGCGGCGCGAGGAAGCCGACATGCTGGCCCTTGTGATCGCGCAGCAACTGCGCCGCAATCGATTCGGCGCTCTGCGACGTGACCGGCGTGCCGTCGTGAATGCAATGCTGCAAGCCGAGCTTCACGTACAACAAACGCAGGAAGTGCCACACCTCCGAGGCCGTCGCGACGGTACTCTTGCGGCCGCCGCGCGACAACCGCTGCTCGATCGCGACGGTCGGCGGAATGCCGTACACCGCGTCGACTTCGGGCCGGCCGGCTGGCTGCACGATCGAGCGCGCATACGCGTTCAACGATTCGAGGTAGCGCCGCTGACCTTCATGGAACAGGATGTCGAACGCGAGCGTCGATTTGCCCGAGCCCGACACGCCGGTGATCACGTTGAACTTCCCGTGCGGAATGTCGACGTCGAGCGCCTTCAGATTGTGCTCGCGCGCGTTGACGATGCGCACCACGTCCTCGCCTTCGATCGCGCGGCGTGCGCGGGCCGCGCTCAATGCCCTCTGCAGCGGGATGCCTTGCTGCGCTTCGGTCGCGGTGTCCATCGCGCGGTCGTAGTGCAACAGTGCCTGGCCGGTATGCGATTCGGCACACGCTTTGACTCCGTCCGGCGTGCCCGCGCACAACACGCGGCCACCGCCGTCGCCGCCTTCGGGACCGAGGTCGATGATCCAGTCGGCCGCGCGGATCACGTCGAGATTGTGCTCGATCACGATCAGCGAATGACCGCTCGCGAGCAGCTTGCCGAACGCCTGCATCAGCTTCGCGATGTCGTCGAAATGCAGACCGGTGGTCGGTTCATCGAACATGAACAGACGCTTCGCGCCACGTGTGCCGCGCGCCTGCGCCGACTCCGCGAGAAAGCCGGCGAGCTTGAGCCGCTGCGCCTCGCCGCCCGACAGCGTCGGTACCGGCTGGCCGAGCTTCACGTATTCGAGCCCGACGTCGACGATCGGCTGCAGCACGCGCAATACTTCGGTGTCTTTCGCGAAGTACCCGGTGGCCTCGCTGACGGTCAACTCCAGCACGTCGGCGATGCTCAACGCGCGCGCGGACTCGCCTCGTTCGATCTTCACCTCGAGGATTTCCGCGCGATAACGACGCCCGTCGCAATCGGGGCAGCGCAGGTACACGTCGGAGAGGAACTGCATTTCGATGTGCTCGAAGCCCGAGCCGCCACAGGTCGGGCAGCGGCCGTCGCCCGAGTTGAAGCTGAACATGCCGGGGCCGTAGCCGCGCTGCTGCGCGAGCGGTGCCTTCGCGAACAGCTTGCGGATTTCGTCGAACGCGCCGACGTAGCTGGCCGGATTCGAGCGCGCGGTCTTGCCGATCGGTGACTGGTCGACGAACACGACGTCGGTGACCTGATCGGCGCCATTCAGCGCGTTGAACGCGCCGGGTGGTTCGGTGGCGAGCCCGAAGTGGCGCGCCATTGCCGGATACAGCACGTCCTGCAGCAGCGTCGATTTGCCGGAACCCGACACGCCGGTCACGCAGACGAGCCGCTGCAACGGGATTTCCACCGTGACGTCGCGCAGATTGTGCTCGCTCGCGCCTTCGAGCACGATGCGCGGCGTGCTCGCGTCGACCGCACGACGCGACCAGTGCGCGGCATCCGCGACATGGCGCCGGCCGCCGAGGTACTCGCCGGTCAGCGTGCCAGTCGAACGGATCGCCTCGGGCGCGCCGTCGAAAATGATCGAGCCGCCGCGCTCGCCGGGCCCCGGCCCCATGTCGATCAGCCGGTCCGCCGCGAGCATCACCGACGGATCGTGCTCGACGACGACGAGCGTATTGCCCGCGTCGCGCAGCCGGTGCATCGCCTCGACGATGCGGTTCAGGTCGCGCGGATGCAGACCGATGCTCGGCTCGTCGAGTACGAACAGCGTCTTGGTCAGCGACGTGCCGAGCGCCGTGGTCAGGTTGATGCGCTGCACCTCGCCGCCCGACAGCGTGCGGCTTTGTCGGTCGAGCGTCAGATAGCCGAGGCCGACGTCGCACAGATACTTGAGGCGCGTGCGCACCTCGGCGAGCAGCAGCTTCAGCGCGTCGTCGAGCAACGCGCTCGGCAGCTTGATGTCGTCGAAGAAACGGCGGATGCGCTCGATCGGCATCAGCATCAGGTCATGCACGGTCAGGCCCGGCAACGCTTCGAGCTGCGCGCGCGACCACTGAACGCCGCGCGGCATGAAGCGTTGCGCGGGCGCCAGCACCTGGTCCGCGTTGGCCTTGCTGCCGAGGCGCCACAGCAGCGATTCGGTTTTCAGGC
This sequence comes from Paraburkholderia sp. WC7.3g, assembly GCF_050436345.1. Taxonomy (NCBI): domain Bacteria; kingdom Pseudomonadati; phylum Pseudomonadota; class Betaproteobacteria; order Burkholderiales; family Burkholderiaceae; genus Paraburkholderia; species Paraburkholderia sp. WC7.3g. The sequence goes on along the minus strand of NZ_JBNDMA010000002.1, from coordinate 1,809,733 downwards.
GCGCGCCGCCGCAGGTTTCGCACGGCGTATAGCTGCGGTACTTCGACAGAAGCACGCGGATATGCATCTTGTACGCCTTCGATTCGAGATAGTCGAAGAAGCGTTTGACGCCGTACCAATGCGTCTGCCACTTGCCGTTCCAGTCCGGCGAGCCGTTGATGACCCAGCCGCGCTCGCGTTCGCTCAGCTCGCCCCACGGTGTGTCGCGGCGGATGTCGGCTTTCGCCGCATAGCGCATCAGGTCGTCCTGGCACTCCTTCCACGCGGGCGTCTGCATCGGCTTGACCGCGCCTTCGCGCAGCGTCTTGCGGGCGTCCGGAATCACGAGACCGAGGTCGACGCCGATCACGCGGCCGAAGCCGCGGCAGGCGTCGCACGCGCCATAGGCCGAGTTGAACGAGAACAGCGCGGGCTGCGGGTCGGCATAGCGCAGATCGCTTTCGGGGCTGTGCAGACCGGTGGAGAAGCGCCAGATGCGCGGCTCGGTGCCTTCGGTCTGCGCTTCGTCCGACGCGGCCGGCAGCACGTAAATGTTGACGCGCCCGCCGCCGCGCTTCAGCGATGCCTCGATTGCCTCGATCGCGCGCGCTTTGTCGACCGAGCGCAGCCGGAAGCGATCGGCGACGACGTCGAGCAGCTTGCGCCTGCCGGTCGCCGAATCGACTTCGCGCTGCGCCTGCACGCGCGTATAGCCGCTCGCCGACAACCACTGCTCGACCTCCTGCTCGGACGCCGAGTCCGGCAGCTCGACCGGGAACGTGACGACGAGGCGGGGCTCCTGCAGCGCGGTGCGCTCGAGCAGTTCCGCGTAGATCGTCTCCGGCGTGTCGTGGCGCACCCGCTGAGCGGTCTGGCGGTCGAATAGCTCGGCCGCGCGTGCATATAGCAGCTTCAGATGGTCGTTGAGCTCAGTCATCGTGCCGACCGTGGAGCGCGAGCTTCGCACCGGGTTGGTCTGGTCGATTGCGATGGCGGGCGGTACGCCGTCGACGCGGTCGACCTGCGGCCGGTCCATCCGGTCGAGGAACTGGCGCGCGTACGCACTAAAAGTTTCGACGTAGCGGCGCTGGCCTTCCGCATACAGCGTGTCGAACACGAGGCTCGACTTGCCCGAGCCCGACGGCCCCGTGACGACCGTCATTTCGCCGGTGCGCACGTCGAGATCGACGTTTTTCAGGTTGTGCTGGCGCGCGCCGCGAATGCGGATCGTGCCCTGGATCCTGTTGCTGCTCGGGTTGCCGCTTTGGGGGGTGTGAGCGAGGGTGTTTGGGGTTGCGTCGTTGGAGGACAATTTTTCCGACCGTGTGAAGGAGTGGGTCACCTCTGACGGCCGGCTCTCGCGACCGCGCAAGTTCGGTGCAGCCGGCACGGCGCGAAGGGCGCCCGGAAGCCTGGCAGTAGGGGGATACTATACTGTATGTTTATACAGCTTTCCATGACGGGCTCGTGCCGCGATGACGGCGCCCGGCTAGCCAAGCGCGCTTTCCACCTGCGAGCACCCCGCCGCCTCCGGCGTCGCGCAATCCATCGGCGTCTCAGGCGCAACACCGTCGCCAAGCGCATACGCGACGCAACGCCTCGCCAGCACATCGGTCGGATCGACAAGCCGCACCACGCGCCCGCCCGGACACACGAGCACCGGCTCGCGCAACAGCAACGGCAACTCGGTGCACGCGAGCACGATCACTTGCACGCCCCGCGCGACCAGATCGTCGACGGCCGCCGCGAGGTCGTCGCAACATTCGCCCGACGTCTGGCCGGCCTTCGCGCCGCGCGGCCCGTAGATCGCGTTCATCAGACGCGCCTGCGCGGCCGCGGACGGCGCGATCTGCACGAAGCCGCGCGCGTCGAGCGCCTGTTCGTAGACGCGGCTCGCGAGCGTGCCCGAGGTGGCCAGCACGCCCACTTCGCGCAAGCCCGGAAAGGTCTCGCGCAGATAATCGGCGGTGCAGCCGAGCATATTGACGATCGGCACGCGCAGCGCCGGCTGAAGCCGCTCGATGAACGCATGCGCGGTATTGCACGGCATCGCGATCAGATCCGCGCCGCCCTCCTCGAGCGTCTTGCAGGCTGCATATAGCGCGAGCGTCGGGTCGTCGCCGCGCGCTAGCAGCGCCGCGGTACGGTCCGGGATCTGCGGATTCTGCTCGACCATGATGCGGATATGGTCCTGGTCGCGCGCGGCCGGCGTGTGGCGCACCAGTTTGTCCATGAAATCGACGGTCGCGGCCGGCCCGATGCCGCCAACCACGCCGAGGCGGAACGCGCGCTCCGGCTGCGTGTACTGGGCCGCCGCGACGTAGCGCGCGTACACCTGGTTCGCATCGACGAGCGGCACTTCGATACGCCCGAGTGAACGCAGCACGAGGCCGATCTCCGCGAGCCCCGGCACGATCACGTCGACGCCTTGCGCGACCAGATCCGCGCACGCCGCGCGCAGCAGTTCGACGGGACGCCCGTGCAGGCACCCATTGCGGACGCCCTCGTCGCCGAAGACGGCGCTCGTCACGCAGTCGAAACCGGCGTCGGTGCGCGGATAGCACACGTCGAACCGGCCGGCTTCGAAGTAGCGTTCGAACAGGCCGTTCGCGCGAATCGCGTCCGATGTCAGCACGCCGATGCGCCGCGCCGACGGATAGGTACGCCGCACATGCACTGACAGCGCGGTCATGATGTTGACGACCGGCACGGTGAGGTTGGCCGTGAGTTCGTCGATGAAGGTATGGCTAACGAAGCACGGCAGCACGATCGCGTCGACACCGCGCTTTTCGAACGCGCGCATCGTGTCGAACACGTGGATCTTGAACTGCGCGTCGGTCGCATCGGGCGTGGCCGGCCCGTGCCACGAGCGCGGTTCGAGAATCAGATCAAACGGGCGCGCCGCGCCCGGCCGGCGCGACGCCGCGCTGATCCGGCTGAGGATGTCGGCGCTGGCGAACTGCGCTGCGCCAGTCACCACACCCAGCGAACGAAAACGATTCATGGTCAGGTTCCCCGGTCATTCCGTGCGTCCACCGTCGATCGGGTGGCTTTCTGCGCGCGCGAGAATGACATTATGTGGGGCGCAGATGTCCGGGGGTTAGCCATTTCGCTCCTTCAACTCACCGCCTCGAAAATGTCCCGCAGCCACTGCGCGAACACCCGCACCCGCGACGACAACTGCCGATTCTGCGGATACAGCACCGACACCGGCATCGGCGGCGGCGGATAGTCCGCCAGAATGACCCGCAGCCGTCCCGCCGCCAGCTCGCCGTCGACCCGGTAGCGCGGCACCTGCACGATGCCGAGCCCGGCGACGGCCGCGCCCGTGTACAGTTCGGCGCCGCTGACCGACACCGCCGACGGCAGCACGAGCGCGGTATCACGCCCATCGACGCGAAATTCGAGCGGCACCGGCTTGCCGGTCGCGCTCGACACGTAGTTGACCGCGCGATGCGTCGACAGCGCGGCAGGATCGGCCGGCTCGCCATACGCGGCCAGATAGGCGGGACTCGCGACCGTGACCTGCCGCAGTTGCGCAACGCGCCGCCCGACCATCGACGAGTCCTGCAGCACGCCCGCGCGCAGCACACAATCGATGCCCTCGCGAACGAGGTCGACCAGCCGGTCGTCCTCGCCGATCATCAGTTCGATGTCGGGAAAGCGCGCGAGAAACGCGGGCAGCGCCGGCACCACGAAGTGCCGCGCGAGCGTGCCCTGCACGTTCACGCGCAGCAGCCCCTTCGGCGCGAGATTGGAAAACGCCCCCTCGGCCTCCTCGATGTCGGCGATCAGGCGCACGCAGCGCTGGTAGTGCGCTTCGCCGTCGGGCGTGAGCCGCACCGTGCGCGTCGTGCGTTCGAGCAGCCGCGCGCCGAGCCGCCGCTCCAGGCGCTTCATCAGGTTGGTGACGGTCGCGCGCGGGATTTGCAGATCGTCGGCGGCGCGCGTGAAGCTCTGGCGCTCGGCAATCCGCACGAATACGCGCATTTCTTCGAAACGGTCCATATCGGCGGATTATTAAAGCGAACGGAATGATGATGCCAAGTCTAGCGTGATTATCTCAACGCCGAAAGCGCTCATGATTCAACTCACCGATCCAACACCCTTCTGCGAGGAAACGAATGATGAACACCAACCAACCAGCGAAAGTCGCCATCGTGACAGGCGCATCGCGCGGCATCGGCAGGGCGATCGCACAGCGGCTCGCGCAGGACGGCTACGCGGTCGCCGTCAACTACGCATCGAGTGCCGGCGAAGCCGACGCGCTCGTCGGCGCGATCCGCGAAGCCGGCGGCAAGGCGCTCGCGGTGCAAGCCGACGTGTCGAAGCCCGGCGACGTGCGTCGCATGTTCGAGATCACCGAACGCGAATTCGGCAACGTCGATGTGCTCGTCAACAACGCGGGCGTGATGAAGCCGGCGCCGCTCGCCGACACGCCCGACGCGCTCTACGACCAGACCTTCGACATCAACGTGCGCGGCACTTTCAACACGCTGCGCGAAGCGGCCGCGCGTCTCAACGACGGCGGACGCATCGTCAATTTCTCGACCAGCGTGCTGGCGCTGAACCTGCCGGGCTATGGCACCTACACCGCGACCAAGGCGGCCGTGGAAGCGTTCACGCGCGTGTTCGCGAAGGAGCTGCGCGGGCGCAACATCACGGTGAATGCGGTCGCGCCTGGACCGATCGCGACAGCGCTGTTTCTCGAAGGCAAGACCGACGAGCAGATCGAGACGTTCGCGAAGATGCCGCCGCTGCAACGCCTCGGCGAGCCGGAAGACGTGGCCGGCGTGGTCGCGTTTCTGGTCGGCCCCGATGCGGGCTGGGTCAATGGGCAGGTGTTGCGGGCCAATGGCGGCCTCGCTTGACGGGAAGCGGGACCCAGCGTGCCGCCGCGCCGGACCACCGGCGCGGGCCGGCTACGGCGCCGGGAACATGGTCGACCCGCTGGTCGACCCGGTGATCAAACCGCCTTCGGATTGCGTTCCTCGAAGCCTTCCTGATGCCAGTACGGATACGCGGGGCGCACGGCGCTCGCCGCGTCGAGCTTCGCGACCTGCTCGGGCGTCAGATTCCAGCCGACCGCGCCGAGGTTCTGCCGCAGTTGCTCCTCGTTGCGCGCGCCGATCAGCAGCGTCGCGACGGTCGGCCGTTGCAATAGCCAGTTCAGCGCGATCTGCGGCACCGTTTTGCCGGTTTCGGCGGCGACTTCGTCGAGCGCGTCCAGCACGAGGAACAGATAGTCTTCCGGCACCGGCGGCCCCATGTCGGCGGTCTTGTGCAGACGGCTCGTCTCCGGCAGCGGCTGGCCGCGCTTGAGCTTGCCGGTCAGGCGCCCCCAGCCGAGCGGACTCCACACCACCGCGCCGACGCCCTGGTCGACACCGAGCGGCATCAGCTCCCATTCGTAGTCGCGCCCGACCAGCGAGTAGTAGGTCTGATTCGCGACATAGCGCGGATAGCCGTAACGGTCGGCGACATCGAGCGACTTCATCAGATGCCAGCCCGAGAAATTCGACACGCCGATGTAGCGGATCTTGCCCGCGCGCACGAGGTCATCGAGGGTGGACAGTACTTCTGGAACCGGTGTTTTCGCGTCGAAACCGTGCAACTGGAACAGGTCGATGTAATCGGTCTGCAGACGCTTGAGCGCCGAATCGACCGCCTTGATCAGATGGAAGCGCGACGAGCCGACGCCGTTCGGATCGTCGTCGAAGCGAAACGTCGCCTTCGTCGACAGAATCGCCTTGTCGCGCTTGCCCTTCAGCGCCTCGCCGAGCACGGACTCGGACGCGCCCTTCGAATAGATGTCGGCGGTGTCGAACATCGTGACGCCGGCGTCGAAGCAGATGTCGATCAGACGCCGCGCTTCGGCAACGTCGGTCGCGCCCCACGCCTGGAAAAATTCACCCTTGCCGCCGAACGTACCGGTGCCGAGACTCAGCACCGGCACCTTGAAACCCGATGCACCCAGATGTCTGTATTCCATTGAAGAATCTCCGTGGCATTGCCGTCGATGAACGGAGGTTCAGTCTACGCGTGTCCGCGAAGGCACGTCACGAAGGCGACGCGCTCAGATCGGCAAGCGCATCGCGCGCGGCATCGATCACGCTGCGCCAATCACCGAGCGCCGGTTGACGGAACAGACGCGCGCACGGATACCACGGCGTGTCGCTGCGTTCGAGCAGCCAGCGCCAGCAAGTGTCGAAGCGGTTCAGGATCCAGACGGGTTTGCCGAGCGCGCCGGTCAGATGCGCGGTGGACGTATCGACCGAAATCACCAGATCGAGACTGGCGACGAGCGCGGCGGTATCGGCGAAATCGTGCAACAGGTCCGTGTAATCGGCGACCCGGTCACGGTGCGCACTGTCGGCAAGCTGCGGGGCGGCCGCGCCCTTCTGCACGCTGAAGAACCGTACGTTAGGCACGTCCAGGAGCGGCGCGAGTTGCTCGAACGCGAGCGAGCGACGCGCGTCGATCTTGCGCAGTTCCGCGACGTGCGCGCGGTTCTCGCCGGCCCAGACGAGGCCGACCTTCAGTGGCCGGATCGTGTTGGCATCCGCGCTAGCGTTGGCGTCGGGTTCGATACGCTGCCGCCATTCGCTCACGGCCGCCGCCTGCGCAAACAGATACGGCGTGGCCGCCGGAATACTCGCTTCGTTCGTGCTGAACGCAAACGGCAAGCTCAGCAGCGGACAATGACAATCGAACGGCGGCAACGGCTGCCCCGCTTCGACTAACCGGTCGACACCATCGAGCGTCGACAGCAACCGCAACAACGTGCGCGGCACTTCGAGCACGACTTTCGCGCCGAGCTTCGCAACGAGCGTCGCATAGCGGCAGAACTGCAGCGTATCGCCCAGGCCCTGCTCCGCATGCAGCAGGATGGTTTTGCCGTCGAGCGGAAAATCGCCGAGCCACAGCGGCTGCACGAACGCGCGCCTGGCGGCCTTGATGCGGTTGCGCTCCCAACGCCATTCGTATTCGCGCCAGCCGGTGTCGAAGCGCCCCATCTGCAGCAGGCACAGCGCCTGGTTCCAGTGTGCTTCGACCGCCGCCGGATTCAACGCAAGCGCGCGCTGAAAGCTCGACAACGCCTGGTCGCGCTGATTCAGATCGATCTGCGCGAGACCGAGGTTGTTCCATGCATCGACGAAAGCAGGCGCAAGTTCCAGCGCGCGCTGGTAGCAGCGCTGCGCCTCGTGCGGCTGGTTCAGATCGCCGAGCATGTTGCCGCGATTGCTCCACGCATCCGGATAGGCAGGTTGCAACGCGAGCGCCCGGTCGCAGCTGTCGAGCGCATCGGCATAACGGCCGAGATCGCGCAGCACGCACGCGCGATTGTTCCACGCCGGCGCGAACTCCGGTACGAGCAAAAGCGCGCGCTCGTAGCTCGCGAGTGCGTCGAGCGGACGGTTCAGCGCGGCCAATGCGTTGCCGCGATGATTCAACGCATCGGCGAATTTCGGCTGCATCGCGAGCGCCCGTTCGGCGCAGGCGAGCGCTTCGTCATGACGCTGCAACGCGTTCAGCGCATAGGCGAGATTCGAATGCACGGCGGGCTGTCTGGCGTTGAGCGCGAGCGCCTTCTTCAGCAGATCGATGCCTTCCTGCAAGCGGCCCGTTTGCAGCGCGAGTTCGCCGAGCCAGCGCAACGCGTCGCCATGCTTCGGCTTCAGTTCGAGTATCTCGCGATACAGTTCCTCCGCTTCGACCAGCGCGCCGTTCTGCTGGAGCGCGACGGCTTGTCGAAGCAGATGGTCCAACTGTTGCGGCAGACTGGCGTGCTTGCTCATGCGGTACCCGGAATCGGAGGCGCGAAGAATCGTCGGAAGGAGCGCACGATTATCGCCGAAATGCCCCAGCTTCGAAGTACCGCCGCCTGCCGCGTGGCGACGCGACGCCGCTTACTGCGCGGCCACGGACAGATGCTTGCGCTTCGCGAGATCCTGCGCCATCGCATAGTGCTGCTGGATCGTCGGCAGCGCCTGTTTCGCGGCGGCCTTCAATTGCTCGTCGCGGCCCGACGCGATTTCCGCCTGGAACGCGGACAGCGCCTTCTGTTCACCCGCGAGCGCGACCTGCTCGATGTACACCTTGTCGAAGTCCGCGCCGCGCAGGTGGTTGATGCTCGCGAGCACGGCCGCATCGGGATCGTTCTTCGGCACGTCGACACCGCGAGGACTCGCCGCGCGCAATGCGTCAATGATCTTCGCGTCGTCGCTCGACACGCGCTCGGCAAAGGCCTTCACATCGCGGTCGGCAGAACGCGCGGTGGCGATACGCGCGGCATCGCGCTGCGTCGCGACGGCTTGCGTGCCGTCTGCGATGAAGGTCTGGTCGGCGGCATGCAGGCGGGCCGGGTCCGCGGGCGCGGCGCTCTGCGCGCTGGCCACCGAGGCGAGCGTCAGAAGACCGCCGAAGCATGCGGCGGCGGCGATGCGGGCGAAGGGGACGGAAGGCAGGCGGTTCATACGTTCTCCTTGAGGTGAAAGCAACTGAAAGCGAAACGACGGATACGCTTTTATCGCTGTCGATTCTAGGAGGCACGTCGCCAGGTAGGTGAAACGCTGCTGTCGCTTCTGTAACCTTAAGTAACCCTCATAGGAATGCGCACACGTTTGCGGCCTGCGCGTGAATCGCGCGCGCCGCCGAAACTACCACGCAGTGCTGAACTTTTTTCGAGCGAGGCCGATAACCATAGACAGGCACCGCACAGCACCGCAATTCTGGAGAACGATTCCGATGACAGACGACCACCGTGCCAATCACGAGCGCAACACCGAACGAAGCAACCTGACGAGCTCCAACAAGTTCGAGCTGCTGCTATACCGCCTCGGCTGCGTGCCGGGCAGCGACGCGCACGAGCTGTATGGGATCAACGTGTTCAAGGTCCGCGAAATCTCGACGATGCCGACCATCACGCCGATCGCCGGCTCGTCGCCGTATGTGATGGGCGCGGTCGACATCCGCGGGCAGATCATCCCCGTGATCGATCTGCCGCGACTGATGGGCTGCGAGCCGACGCGCGGCCTGAACATCCTGCTCGTCACCGAGTTCGCGCGTTCGACGCAGGCCTTCGCGGTCGAGGAAGTCGACGACATCGTGCGGCTCGAATGGAACCAGGTGCTGTCGGCCGATGGCCCGGCGGGCGGCAAGCTCGTCACGAGCATCGCGCGCATCGACGGCAATACCGGCGACTCGCGGCTCGCGCAGGTGATCGACGTCGAGCAGGTGTTGCGCGACGTGTTCCCGTCGCAGCATCCGAGCGTCGATCCGGCCTCGGTCGGCCAGGCGCTCGGCATCCGCCGCGGCGCGAAAATCCTCGCCGCCGATGACTCGGGCTTCGCTCGCAAGCTGATCGAGCAGGCGCTCGCCGCGATCGGCGCCGACTACATCATGACGAAAACCGGCGAAGAAGCGTGGCAAACGCTGCAGCAGGTCGCGCGCGACGCGCAGAAAAACGGCGCGCGCGCGAAAGACACCATCGCGCTGGTATTAACCGATCTCGAGATGCCGGAGATGGACGGCTTCATGCTGACGCGCCAGATCAAGGCCGACGAACGCACGCGCGACATTCCGGTGATCATTCACTCGTCGCTGACGGGCGCGGCCAATGAGGCGCATGTGAAGAACGCCGGCGCCAACGGCTATGTCGCGAAGTTCGCGGCGAGCGAGCTCGCCGACGCGATCCGCGATGCGCTGGGTGCCGCGCCGGCGAAGGCGGCGGCGGCTTGAGGCCTGCGGTGCCGAGCAGCGCGTCGGCTCGCGGCCGCCGCGGCGGGGTGCAGTTCGGACTGGCTCATGCGGTTCGTCTCCTCGTCGGCTGATTAATCGGGCGATGGCGCCCGGGGCCTGGCGATCACGCGCTCGCCGCGAGCGCCTCTTCGCGCTCGAGTGTGCGCGTGTGCCGCAGTTCGGGAAACAAACGCATCCACAACAGCGCGATCGCGATCGTCGCGACACCGCCGACCAGCACCGCCGGCTGCGCGCCCCACCATCCGGCGGTCAGGCCCGATTCGAACTCGCCCAATTGATTCGACGTCCCAATGAACAACGAATTGACCGCGCTGACGCGGCCGAGCATGTCATCGGGCGTGCGCAGTTGCACGAGCGACAGCCGCACCACCACGCTGATCGTGTCCGACGCGCCGAGCACCATCAGCGCGAGCAGCGACACGAGGAACTGATGCGACAGCCCGAACGCGAGCGTCGCGATGCCGAACGCGATCACGCCGCCGAACATCGCCGCGCCGGGCCGGTTGCGCAACGGGAAATGCGCGAGCCAGATCGTGCCCGCGAGCGCGCCGATCGCCGTGCCCGAGCGCAATAGGCCGAGACCGATCGGGCCCGCATGCAGCACGTCGCGCGCGAAGATCGGCAGCAACGCGGTCGCGCCGCCGAACAGTACCGCGAACAGATCGAGCGACAGCGCGCCGAGAATCACCGGCTCGCGACGAATGAACGCGATGCCCGAAAAGATCGATTCGAGCGTGACGGGCGCGCGGCTCGCCGGCTTCATCTGCAACGGAATGCTCCACACCGATGCCGCCGCGGCCGCGAACGACAGCGTGCACGCGAGATACGCGGCACCGGGGCCGATGCCGTGCAGCAGACCACCGAGCGCGGGACCGGCGATCTGCGCGGTCTGATTCGCCGAGGTGGCCCACGCGGTCGCCTTCGGCAGATAGCCGCGCGGCACGACGGCAGGCAGCAGCGACGACACGGCCGGCGATTCGAACGCGCGCGACGCGCCGACGCAGGCAGCCAGCACGTAGATGACCGGCGCGCTGATCCAGCCGCCGAAGGTGCCGATCGCGAACAGCAATGCAGCGACGCTTTCGAGGCTCTGGCAGACGGCGGCGATGCGGCGGCGATCGTAACGATCGGCGACATGGCCGACGACGAGCGTCAGCAGGAACATCGGCAGGAACTGCGCGAGACCGACGAGGCCAAGTGCGAACGCGCTATGCGTGAGCGCGTAGACATGCCAGCCCATCGCGACCGCGAGCATCTGGAACGACAGCGACGACAGGATGCGGGTGCACCAGAAACGCTGGAACGGCGGGTGTTTCGGCAGGCTGAAGTTCGGTGAATCGGCGGGATCGGCGGAGGCTGGCGGCATCGGTTGTTGTTCTTGACGTAGCGCATCGGGGCGTCGGTTGGGCGGGCGCTAGTTTAGAGCAAGATCGGCGGGCCCGCAGAACGGGGGCTGGCGCGGCCGGCGTGATCGCCGTTCGTCTTTGCCGAAGCAGGGCGCGCTCGCCTGCCTCGGCGCCATGCGTGACTCAGGGCCGCAGCGGCCGGCCCTCCGCGCGGCCGAAGTCGACGAAGTGATCGACCGCGTCGACAGCCGCCGCGGCGACGTCGGGATTCGCTTCGAGGTAAAGCTTCGGATCGAAACCGTCAGGCAGTTGGGCGAGCCGCGCCTTGCGTTGTAACGACGCGGCGCGGCTCAACGGGCGGCCTTCGAATCGACCGTAGTAGATGTAGTGCTGCAGCGCATTGCCGCCGCTCGCCGCCACGTCCGGATTGGCGTCGAGGTACGCATCGCCGTCGAAGTCGACGATTGGCGTGAGGCTCGACGGCATGCCGGTCAGGTCGTGATAGCACAGGCAACCGTCCGCGAAGAAATGACAGACCAGTGCCTTGCGACTCACGTGCCCGGGATCGCGCATCTTGCTGCCGCCGTGCAGCAGGTTCGCATGCCACAACAGCACATCGCCCTTCTTCGGGTAGAAATACTGTGGGCCCGATGAACGTTCAGCGATGAGCTTCTGAATCGCGGGTTCGTAGATGTCGTGATAAGCGGAATAACCGCAACCGAACGGCATGCCCAATTCCGTCGACATCAGATACGGCAGCTTGTGCGTGCCGGGGTGATAAACGAGCGGTCCCGAGTCCGGATGAATATCCTCGAAGGCGATCCAGTTCGCGACGAGATACCCGTTCGGATAGGTCGACATGTGAATCGAATCGGAATGCTCGAGTTGCTCGCTGCTCTTGTGACCGCCGATCGTCTGGAACGGCGCCGATTTCGCGCCCAGCAGCAGACTGACGATCTCGTTCATGCGCGCGTCGAACAGCATCTCGCGAACAGCCGGCACGTGGAAATGCGGATTCAGCGTGCGCCCTGGCAAGGTATCACCTTCAAAAAGCGGCTCGTGCGGCGGGCGCAGCGTGCCGTCGGCAATCGCGTTTTCGTACGCTTGCCACGTCGCATCGAGCTGTTCGCCCTTGAAGAAACCTTCAATGATCAGGTAGCCGTCGCTCTCCCATTTTCGGCACCACCCGGCTTGCTGCTCGTTGATGACTCCGTGGGACAACAGCTCCGCGACGCGCTCCAGCGCATCGGGTCGATCCAGCCAGGGAACCGGGCCCGCCGCGGGAAATTTTTCGAATTTGAAGACCTGCGTCTGACTGTCGATCGGAACGTCCGCGACTACGGGCTTATCGAAGAAGCGCTGATTCTCTGAAGTATCCATTTTTTACGGGAAGCTTTCCGGGTTCGCGTTTTGGGGTTTTTTGGTAACTGGGTTGAACAGGACGCAGGCTCCGCGGTGTCGATCATCCGAACGTGCGCCCTTCCGCGCGGCCAAAGCGGATGTAGTGTTCCGCGCCAGAGCCGATGTGCTTTTGCGCAACGGCTTGCGCTACATCGGCGTTGCGCTGAAGATATTGCGCCTCATCGAAATGCGGAATGTGAGCAGCATAAAGAAGAATCGACGGGCCGGCCGGATGGTGTTCGCGATCGTCCAGTCCGACAATCACCGTCATTCCGAGTGCGTCGAGCACGGCCATCAGGCTCTCGCGGCTCAACCAGTTGGCTTGCGGCGCAGTCCCGCCGATGAATTTCGCGTGGTTGATGCTGTCGAGATATCGGTATCGATGGATGTGAACTTCGCGTCCGCGAAACTCGGAGATGGTCGGCGTGGGATCGACGTGGCTCTGCATGTTCGTATTGGTGCGCGCGACCTCGGCATCGTAATAGTGCGTCCAGATGCAAATCGAGTCGGACGCATGCGCCATGTTTTCCAGTAGTGATACCGGATCGATCATGTGATAGAGCACGCCGCTTGCAAGAATCAGATCGAATCGCTGATCGCGCTTTTTGAGCAATTCCCTGAAATCGCCGTACATGAATTCGGCATTGAACTTCAACGCATTCTGCACGAGCAGGCATTTCAGAAAGGATTTTGAATTGGCCTCGATAGCCAGGACACGTGAAGCGCCGGCTTTGGCCATCATGAACGTATGGCCGCCTTCCATGGGGCCAAGTTCGAGCACGCTTTTTCCGGAGAATCCGCCGCACACTGTCTCGAACCAGTGCAGACGCCCGTCGTCGAAGTGGGGCGCCATGCCTAAACCGTAACCTGGCACGTCCGACACCCATGTGCCATTGAAAAGATTGAAAGCCAGGGCGTGGCCTGGTTCGTCGGTGGCGTACAGATCCAGTTCAGTTCCTTTCAATTTGGCGCCTCGATCAGTCGTCAAGTTCGCCGATTATGGCACGATCGAAACTACGCCGAACATCTCAGTTGCGGTGGCGTTCAAAGGCCGATTTTTGCGGCTATGATTGTGTGCCTTGGGCAGCCACCCGGCAGGCGGGACTCCCGCCTGCCCCGCCGGGCCGCCACACCGTATGACACGCACCGGAACTCCCGGAGGGCATCCAATGGTACTGGGGTGGCTCGTCGTACTTCCATTCATCGCAGCGGCGCTGATTGCGCTCACGAGGCAGCGTGCTGGCGCGCTGTGCACGTGGATCGCGTTCGCGGCGGCGCTGTTCGGCTGCGGGCTGCTGCTGAGCGAGCGCGTGGGCATGGCCGATCACGAGGTGATGCAATGGCGCCACGAGTGGGTGCCCGACATCGGCCTCGCGCTGTCGCTGCGCCTCGATGGCCTGTCGTTTATGTTCGCGCTGCTGGTGCTCGCGATCGGCCTGCTCGTCTTCATCTACGCGCGCTACTACCTCGCCGGCAGCGATGCGTTGCCGCGTCTGTACCTGCTGCTGCTGCTCTTCATGGGCGCGATGCTCGGCATCGTGCTGTCGAACAACCTGCTGCTGCTCGTGATCTTCTGGGAGCTCACGAGCCTCGTGTCGTTCCTGCTGATCGGCTTCTGGCCATCGCGGCCCGATGCAAGGCGCGGCGCGCGCATGGCGCTCACCATCACCGGCGCGGGCGGTCTCGCGCTGCTCGCGGCCGTGCTGCTGCTCGGCCGCGTATGCGGCAGCTACGAGTTGAACGACGTGCTCGCCCAGGTGGATAAGGTGCAGCACGATCCGCTCTACCCGGCCATCCTGCTGCTCACGCTATTCGCGGCGTTCACGAAGTCGGCGCAGTTTCCTTTCCACTTCTGGCTGCCGCACGCGATGTCGGCACCCACGCCCGTGTCGGCCTATCTGCATTCGGCGACGATGGTGAAGGCCGGCGTGTTCCTGCTCGCGCGTCTCTATCCGGTCTTCGAAGGGACTCACCTGTGGGCGTACACGGCTACGCTCGCCGGGCTCGTCACGCTCGTGGGCGGCGCGGGGATGGCGCTATTGCAGCGCGATCTGAAGGGCCTGCTCGCGTATTCGACCATCAGCCATCTCGGCCTGATCGTGCTGCTGTTCGGCCTCGACACGCAGCTCTCGACCGTCGCCGCGCTCTTTCACACGGTGAACCACGCCGTGTTCAAGGCGTCGCTCTTCATGGCGGCCGGCATCGTCGATCACGAAACCGGCACGCGCGATCTCGGCCGTCTGCGCGGCCTGCGCAGGTACATGCCGTATACCGCCGTGCTCGCGTGCGTGGCGTCGCTGTCGATGGCCGGCGTGCCGCTGCTCAACGGCTTTCTCTCCAAGGAAATGTTCTTCGGCGAAACCCTCGCGCAAAGCATGTTCGGGCCGCTGAACCTCGCCATACCGGTCATCGCGATCGTGGCGGCGGCGCTCTCCGTCGCGTACTCGCTGCGCTTCGTCTGGGGTGTGTTCTTCGACGGCGAGACGCCGCGCGATCTGCCGCACTATCCGCCGCATGAGCCGCCGCGCTTCATGAGGCTGCCGGTCGAGATTCTGGTGGCGCTGTGCCTGCTGATCGGCCTGTTCCCGCAGCAAAGCATCGGCAGGCTGCTCGAGTCGGCGGCGTGGTTCGCGCTCGGCGGCAAGCTGCCCGACTACAGCCTGAGCCTGTGGCACGGCATCAACACGCCGCTCGTGATGAGCGTGGTGTCGTTCGCCGCGGGCGCGACCCTCTTTGTCCTGCGCCGCAATGCGTTCCGCCACCATCGCACAATGCTCACCGAGTTGAACGCGAGCGACATCTTCGAGCGCGTCGTGCAGCGTCTCGAACATAGCGCCGGCGTGATCGTGCGCGTGTTCGAGACGCGCTCGTTGCCGGCCTACCTCGCCTGGATGATCGCGGCGATGCTGATCGTGCCGGGCGTGTCGCTCGTCGCGCTCGATGCCTGGAGCGGCAACCACACGCGCCTGCCGCCCGATCCGGTGACGCTTGGCGGGCTCGCGCTGATGGCGCTGCTCGCGCTCGGCGTGGTGCTCGTGCGGGCGCGCACGTTGTACGCGCTCATCATGCTGAGCACCTGCGGTCTGCTGGTGTCGCTCGCCTTCGTGCGCTTCTCCGCGCCCGATCTCGCGCTCACGCAGGTCTCCGTCGAAGTCGTCACGATCCTGCTGCTCGTGCTCGCCGTCTATTTCCTGCCCGCGCTGCAAAGCGCCGTCGCGCCGCTCCCCGTGCGGCTGCGCAACGGTGCGCTCGCGCTGGCGGGCGGCCTGCTGCTCGCCGGTGTGACGTACCGGATCATGACGAGCGCGCCCGTGCCGGGCATCGCACCGTACTTCCTCGCCCACGCGCTGCCCGGCAGCGGCGGCCACAACGTCGTCAACGTGATCCTCGTGGACTTCCGCGGCTTCGACACGATGGTCGAAATCAGCGTGCTGGTGGTGGCTGGGCTCGCCGTCAAGGCGCTGCTGCGCGGGCTGCGCATGAAGTCGCCCGATGCGGGGCCGGACGGTCTGCCGTGGTCGTCGCAATCGCATCCGCTGATGCTCGCGATCCTCGCGCGGCTGATGCTGCCGCTCACGGTGCTCGTCGCCGTATTCGTGTTCCTGCGCGGCCACAACCTGCCCGGCGGCGGCTTCATCGCGTCGCTGATCATTTCGATCGCGCTATTGCTGCAGTATGTCGCGAGCGGCGTGCTGTGGACCGAGTCGCGCATCCACCTGAACTACCGCGCGTTCGCGGGCCTCGGCATTCTGATCGCGGCGGCCACGGGGCTCGGCAGTCTCGCGTTCGGCCAGCCATTTTTGACCAGTGCGTTCGGCCACCTGCACGTGCCGCTGATCGGAGAAATCGAACTGTCCACCGCGATGCTGTTCGATCTCGGCGTGATGGGCGCGGTGGTGGGCACGACGCTCACGATCGTCTCGCACCTCGGCGTGCGCGACAAGGACATGCAATCCGTGGAGAAAAGCTGATGGAAACCGCCTTTGCCATTGCAATCGGCGTGCTTTGCGCCTGCGGCATCTACCTGCTGCTGTGTGCGCGCGTGTTGCCCGTGATTCTCGGCATCACGCTGTTCTCGTATGCGATCAACCTGTTCCTGCTCGGCATGGGCCGGCTCGCGATCGGCAAACCGGCGGTCATCGCGGCGGGGGCGCAATACGCCGATCCGGTGCCGCAGGCGCTCGTACTGACGGCCATCGTGATCGGCTTCGCGATGACGGCCTTCACCGTGGTGCTCGCGCTGCGCTCGTATTCGATCACCGGCAACGATCACGTCAATGGCGAGGAGACGCGCGGCGAATGAACCACGTTCTGCTGCTCCCGATCCTGATTCCGCTTTTTTGCGCGGGGCTCATCGTCGCGCTGCCGTTGCGAGCGAAACGACTGCAACGCGCGCTGAACGTGGCCGCCATCGTTGCGCTGCTGCCCATCGCGTGCCAGTTGATGGCGCGTGCGGCGCAAGGCGACGTCGTCAGCTACGCGCTCGGCGCATGGCCCGCGCCGTTCGGCATCGTGCTGCAACTCGACCGGCTCGGCGCGCTGATGCTGGTGCTCACCGCCGTGCTCGCGATCTGCTGCCTGCTCGGCACTTCGAGCGATGACGCGAGGCGCGGCCGCTATTTCCGCGCGCTGTTCCAGTTCCAACTGATGGGCCTGAACGGCGCGTTTCTCGCGGGCGACCTCTTCAATCTGTTCGTGTTCTTCGAGCTGCTGTTGATCGCGTCGTACGCGCTGCTGCTGCATGGCGGCGGTGCGCGACGCGTGCGCAACGGGCTGCACTATCTGTTGATGAACCTCGTCGGCTCGTCATTCTTCCTGATTGCGATCGGCGTGCTCTACGGCATCACCGGCACGCTCAATATGGCCGACATGGGCGAACGTGTTGCGCGTCTCGGCCCGGAGTCGCTGCCGCTCGCGCAGTTCGCGGGCGCGACGCTGATGCTCGTGTTCGGCCTCAAGGCCGCCGTGTTTCCGATGTCGTTCTGGCTGCCGCAGGCATACCGCAGCGCGATCGGCCCGGTGGCCGCGCTGTTCGCGGTCATGACCAAGGTCGGCATCTATGCGATGTTGCGCTGCGACGCCCTCGTGTTCGGCGCGGCGGGCGGCGTGCTCGATGCCTTCATGCATCAGTGGGCGTGGTGGCTTGCGATCGCGACGATCGCGTTCGGCGCGCTAGGCGCGCTGGCGGTGTCAAGTTTGAAGACGACGACGGGCTATCTCGTGCTGGTCTCGGTGGGACTGCTGATCGCGGCGGTCGCGCAACAGACGCCGCTTGCATGGAGCGCGCTGCTTTACTACCTGATCAGCACGACGCTGTGCACAGGCGCGCTGTTCCTGCTGGCGGACACGCTCGAACCCGAGCAAGCCTCGACGCCGCCCGCCGCCCACGCCGCCCGCGCCACTGTTTCCGCCGATGCCAATGCGATCGAGCCAGGCTCGCTCGAAGCGCTCGACGACGCGTCCGGGGCGGCCATCTCGCCCGTCCCGGACGGCGAGGCGCTGGCGACGCTTGCACGCGTGCAACCGCTGCAGGCCGAGACGGCCGGCGCGCTCGCCGTGCTTGCCGTGGAATCCGCTCACGCCGAGACCGAAGCTACTGTTGAAGCGTCCGCGCGGACGCATGCACCGTGGCCGTCGAACCTCGCCGCGCTGCTCTATCTGATCGCCGCGGTGGGCGCCGCGGGCTTGCCGCCGCTTTCAGGCTTCCTCGGCAAGGCAATGGTGCTGGCCGCAACACCGACCGGCGCGGCCGCCGTGCTGTGGCCGACCGTCCTGCTGTCGAGCCTGCTGTCGATCGTCGCGCTGAGCCGCACGGGCACGCGCCTGATGTGGGCCGCGCCGGCCGCGCGCGCGGCCGCCGGCCGGCAGGAGCGCGCACCGCGCGGCAGCAACGCGAAGCTCGCGGCTTGCGCGCTGCTGCTCGGCTGCGTCGCGGCTATCACGCTCGGCGCGGGCGCGGTGCGGCACTATCTGACCGATACGGCGGCGCAACTCTTCGATCGCGCCGCTTACGTGCGCGCGATCCTGCCCGCGGCGGGCGCCGCGCCGACGGCGCAGGCTACACCGGCCGACCGCGCCAACGGGAGCTGACGATGTTGAAAAGGCTCTTCCCCCACCCTTGGCTCACCGTCGTGCTGATCATGTGCTGGGTGCTGTTGATGAACGACGTTTCGCCGGGCAATCTGCTGCTCGGCACCGTGCTCGGCGGCGTGATCTCTTTTAGCGTCGCCGAAGGCTTGTGGCTGCGGCCGGTGCGCGTGGGTCGGCCGTGGCTGCTCGCGCGTCTCGCCTGGCATGTGTTCATCGACATCATCGTGGCCAACCTCGAGGTCGCGCTGCTCGTGCTCGGCCCGACGAAACGGCTGCGTCCCGCGTTCATCGAAGTGCCGCTCGACAGCACCCACGAGATCGCGCTCACGATACTGATCAGCGTGGTCTCGCTGAGCCCCGGCACACTGTGTGCCGAACTCAGCGACGACCGCACTCGCCTCGCCGTTCACGTGCTCGATCTCGACGACGAAGCAGCGCTCATCGCGCTCATCAAGTCCCGTTATGAAGCCCCTTTGATGGAGATCTTCGCATGCTAGCCATCGTGCTTCCGATCTCGCTCGCGATCCTCGGCATCGCGTTTCTGCTCACGCTTTGGCGCCTCGTGCGCGGTCCGTCGCTGCCCGATCGCATCGTCGCGCTCGACACGCTCAACATCAATGCGATCGCATTGATCGTCGTGTATGGCATCAGCCTGCGCTCGACTGTCCTCTTCGAGGTGGCGCTGCTGATCGCGGTGATGGGTTTCGTGGGCACGGTCGCGCTGACCAAGTACTTGCAGCGCGGCGACATCATCGAACTCAACTAGCGCGAGGCCTGCCGATGCAAACCGTTATCGAAGCGATCGTATGTGTGCTGTTGCTCGTCGGCAGTCTGTTTACGCTGGTCGGGGCGGTCGGGCTCGCACGGCTGCCTGACTTCTTTATGCGGCTGCACGGGCCGACTAAATCGACCACACTGGGGGTTGGCGGCATCGTGCTTGCATCGGTGGTGTATTTCAGCGCGCACGACAATTTTGCGAGTCTGCATGAGTTGCTGATTCCGGCGTTTTTGTTTCTTACGGCGCCGATTAGCGCTCATATGCTGGCGAAAGCTGGGATTCAGCAGCAGGTGCCGTTGTCTGGGGCGACGCGGGGGATGCCGCCTGTTACGGGGGCTTGTGCGGAGCGGGGGGATACGGGGGAGGTGGTGGTGAGGGGTGACGGGTAGGCTTGATAGACCTTCGCGCCCTCTCTATCGCGCTGGCGTGACAGAAACGAACTGTTTCAGCTCCGGCTTGTATTCAGCCAGCAGGCTCAGAATTGCCGCGCCGAAACGACGTGCGAACTCGTCGTCAAGCTTGAAATCGAATTCTTCCAGCAGTACGGGAATGTCCAGTTTCCCCTCGCACAATGGACGTATCGCCGCTTCGGCGACAGCATTGCACACCAGCATCTTTTGCTTGGTATCGTAGTGAACGATGATCGAACTGAGGTGCGAGAGTCGGCTTTTACTTTTCAATCGAACGACTCCGGGGCGACGGCCCCACCTTTAATCACAAGATGCGCCGCGTCAACGCCTGGCGCGAAAAATCGCCAGTCTTCGGCTCCTTCGATTCCATCCGGGGTAACGACGAGGCGAAATCCGCGCGACAGCGAAACGATCATGCCCGCGTCATCACTTACTGACACGCTATCCACAGTACATGGTCCGCGCTCTACCAGCAGTCCTCGAAGGTGATCCGCAGTCGCGTATGCCCTTTCGTCGGACCCGCTGAGATCTTCTTGAGTTGCCACAACTTGAGCCGCTTCCTCTAGCCTCCAGGGGCATTGGATATGGAGTGCCCATTCGCCGACATTCTTGATAACGCCGCGAAAGTTGGTGACGGGCCGCAGATCGCCAAACCCCAAAGTCAGCATATCGGCAGCACGGTTCACGCTGCTCAATTGCAGGCCCTGAAGCGCCGATAAACGACGCTCGATTTCTCTCTGTGTATCAATCATCATAAATTCTCCTGTTCTGACCTTGTTAATCACCAGAGCTAACGTCAAGAGTGGTGTATGGGCAACTTGAAGGCAGGCGCTTTCAGGCGGCGAGTTTCTGCTGAACCCGTTGATCGTCTTTCACCTGTTCGCCGTCCTTGAAGGCAATGCCCTCCAGCAGCAGCTTGATCTGTGCAGGGCCGTTGATACGGCGCCAGGTTTTCTCGGCTTCCTCGATCAGCTTGAATGCCAGGCCCAGGAAGGTCGCTCGCGACACGCAGTTGCGCGTACGCGTGGTGCGGTGGCGCACGGTCGCGAACGTCGACTCGATCGCATTTGTCGTGCGCAGATGCTGCCAGTGTTCCGCCGGGTAATCGTAAAAGGCCAACAGGCTTTCCCGGTCCTTCTTCAACGTTTCGGTGGCTTTCGGATACTTCGCCGCGTAGACCGTCACGAAACGATCGAAGGCGGCGTATGCGTCAGCGCGCGTCGCGGCCATCCAGATCGCCTGCAGGTCTGCTTTGGCTTTGCCTTGCTGCGACTTCGGCAGCGCATTGAGCACGTTGCCCATCTTATGGAACCAGCAGCGCTGGCCTCGCGTCGCAGGAAACACTTCTTCCAGCGCGGCCCAGAAGCCCATCGCGCCGTCGCCGATCGCCAGCAGCGGACCAGCCTGCAGGCCTCTCGATTTCAGGTCGAGCAGCAGTTCCTGCCAGGACGCCTTTGACTCCCGGTACCCATCGCCGATCGCCACGCGCTCCTTGCGCCCATCCGGCCTCACGCCGATGATCACCAGCAGGCACTGGCCGTCCGAATTCTCGCTTCGCAGCCCCGTGTGGATCCCGTCGACCCACCAATACACGTAGTGCGATTTCGACAGATCACGTTGGCTCCAGCTGGCATGTTCGTCGGCCCACTGCGCCTTCAGGCGGCTCACCACATTGGCCGACAGACCCTTGGCATCTTCGCCTAGCAGGACGCTCAGAGCCTCGCTCATGTCGCCTGTCGAGATGCCTTTCAGATACAGCCACGGCAGCGCAGCACTCACGCGTGGCGACTTCCTCACATACGGCGGCACAATCGACGAATTGAACTTCACACCAGATCCTGATCGATCGCGAACCTTCGGGACCTTCACGGCAATTGGCCCAGCCGCCGTCAACACTTCGCGCTCAGGCAGATAGCCGTTGCGCACCACGGCGCGCTGGCCGTGCAAGGTCTTGACGTTCTCGAACCGCTCCAGCAGCGCCGCGAGCTCGGCTTCGATCGCCTGCTGGATCACCTGCCGGGCTCCGTGCCGCACCAGTTCGTCCAGACCCAGACCGGCTCCCGATAGACCAACGACTTCTTTTTCCGTAAACTTGTTCATGGTGGATGGTTTGTTGTTTGCTGGTTTCCGACTTCGACAATCAGATTCTCAGCTGAAACCTCCACCGCCTACAATCTCCCGCCTCAACTCCCCCGTACACCACTTCCGACTTTAGCTCTAATCACCACAGATTGAACATATCTTTCGCGCGCTCCATGATTTCATGAAACCCGAGCCCTTGACCGGTGATCTCGTCGTGAAGCTGCCGGGATTGACCGGGCGTTAGCCGCAAAATTCGAGCGATATCATCGGTTTGTTTGTTCTGTGCCTGATTGTTGCGAGGTGTTCCCTGACTACCAGCGATCTGCACGGCGTCCACATCAGGCATGTCTGGCCGATACTCGAATGGCTGCGCATCGCCAAGCAGCGTTGATGCGCCGCTATCGCCAGTCCTGATCGCGCGCGCAGCGTTCAACTGGGTTTGCCAGGTGGCCGGGTCATACTGGACAGACAGCACGGGTTCGCCGTTCGGGCGATTACCGGCCCTCGCTGCGATATCCCTCAACGGCGTGCTGCTGTAGGGTGACGGAAACAGGCTATCGCGAGGGCCTTTAATGGCAAGCACGGCACCCCGGCGAACCTCTTCGAGAAGAGTAAGGATGACCCACCAGCCATCGGTGTCAGGGTTGCGGTCCCGGACGCTATGAAAAAACAGCCAGTTGCGGCCAATGAGATTCCTGACCAGTTTCCGGTCCTCCTCCCACTTCCTGTGATTCAGTTGGCAATGTCAAGAAATTCACGGGTCTCCGCCCTGGCCCTCTGAAGGTCTGCGGCCTTGCCGAGGCACGCCTTGTAGTGCCATTCGTCGCAGATGACATAACAGCCACCCGGTGGCCGCTGGCAGAACAGCTCCACGGAGTGCATCTCAAATACGGACAGGGACATAGGTTTGTCGATGGTCTGTCTGAAGTCGCTGCCGGGGTTGACAGCAGTCAGATAATTACCGTGCGACAGGCAGTCCGTACATGGGCGACCGCCCAAAACCTCGACGGCTTTCGGCGGCAAACGCGCGAGTATGTGCCCGACGATGGGCCAATTGATGGGCCCACAAAAAAGACGACTCGCGAGGGTCGGCCTCTGCGTCTTGGCGGACTCACGACACGCTATCGGTACTCGTCTATCTCGACCGTGCCGCCCATCGCTTCCATCAGGGTGCGGATATCGTCGGGCACATCGGGCACGCGGTCGCCGCTCTCGTTGTACCAGTAACAGAAGAAGCGCATCCGAAGTCCCTTGTCTGCGAGCAGTTGGCCAAGTTCCGCTCTCGGCAGATTCAGGCGCCCAATCAGGTAACGCAAATGCGGCTCAAGTGAATCGCTACGAACTGCGCCCTCACTGCGCACGCCCCAAAGGCCAACGCGGCCCGGCGCGCTGCTCGGTCGCCCAGACGGTGTGGTGAACGGCTGTCCCTTGGTAATCGCTGTATCCGGCTTGATGTCGAAATACGCCGTCCAAAAGGCTGGCTCCAATGAGTCGCCGGATATGTAAAAGGTCGCGTGCGCAAGTTGGTGATCTGCCATTGGAGCGGCCTCAGTTTGCCCAGTCATGAAAATTTCCGATGTGGTTACCATTAAAGTACACGTCGCCGTTGTCATGCCAGATGACGTTATCGGCTGGTCCCAAGCCATTGCCTGGCTTGAACCTGTGCAAGATAGCCCCAAACGTCTTGCGGTCATACCCCAGCATCTTCGCCGCGTAGTTTGGGTTGTTCGTGCTCGCGGCGAGTTCAACGACATCGCCGCTCAACGCATCAGGCACATACTCAAACGGCTGCGCGTCGCCGAGCAGCGTTGATGCGCCTCTATCGCTAGCTCTGGCCGCGCGGCCAGCGTTCAGTTGGGTTTGCCAGGTGGCCGGATCGTACTGCCCAGACAGAATGGGTTCGCCGTTCGGCTGACTGCCGGCCTTCGCTACGGGATTCATTAACGGCGTGCTGCTGTACGGTGACGGAAACAGGCCGTGACGCGGACCTTTAACGGCAAGCAGTTTGCCCCGGCGAACCTCTTCGAGAAGCGCAACGATGACCCACCAGCCATCGGCGTCAGGATCGCGGTCCCGGACCCTATGAAAAAACAGCCAGCTGCGGCCAATGAAATTCCTGACCAGCTTCCGGTCCTCCTCCCACTTCCTGCGATTCAGTGCGGCGATAGCAAGAAATTCCCGCGTCTCCGCCCTGGCCCTCTCAAGGTCTGCGGCCTTGCCGAGGCACGCTTTATAGTGCCGTTCGTCGCAGATGACATAACAGCCACCCGGTGGCGCTGGCAGAACAGCTCTACGGAGTGCATTTCAAGTACGGACAGGGACATAGGTGTGTCGATGGTCTATCTGAAGGCGCTGCCGGGGTTGACAGCAGTCAGATAATTACCGTGCGACAGGCAGTACGTACATGGGCGACAGCCCAAAATCTCCACGGGTCTCGATGAGCCAATTGATGGGCCCAAAAAACAAAAACCCCACAAGTCACTGAACTTGCAGGGTTTTGATGTTTCGTCCTGGCGGAGAGAGGGGGATTCGAACCCCCGATAGGCTATTAACCTATACACGCTT
Organism: Paraburkholderia sp. WC7.3g; assembly: GCF_050436345.1. Classification (NCBI taxonomy): domain Bacteria; kingdom Pseudomonadati; phylum Pseudomonadota; class Betaproteobacteria; order Burkholderiales; family Burkholderiaceae; genus Paraburkholderia; species Paraburkholderia sp. WC7.3g. The sequence goes on along the minus strand of NZ_JBNDMA010000002.1, from coordinate 1,785,320 downwards.
TCCAGGCGTGCGACTTAAACCGCTCATCCATCTCTCCGGCGGGGAGCCGAATTATAGCAAACTTCACGCCCTGCGCCACACCCTGCCCAAAGCCCCGCCCACACCCCCTACGGATGCCGGATATAGTCGACCAACGCGATCGTATAAGCGTCCGCCTTGCGGTCGATCAAGCTCACCCCGATCGCGACAAGAAACCCCGCCGGCACGCCGAACACGCCCGAACTAATCGGCTCGATCCCAAACCAGCGCGCGCCCGTAAACCCCGTCATCTGCGTGAAGAACGGATACGTCGACACGATGTAGTAGATGCACACGACCAGTCCCGCGACCATCCCCGCCACCGCCCCGAGCCGCGTCGTGCGTTTCCAGAACACGCCCAGCACGAGCGCCGGAAACAGACTCGACGCCGCCAGCGAAAACGCCGCCCCGACCAGAAACAGAATATTCCCCGTATTCAACGACGCCACGTACGACGCGAACAGCGCGACCCCTAGCAGCAGAATCTTCGAGATCGTCACGCGCCGCTGGCTCGATGCGTTCGGATCGACCATGTGGTAATACACGTCGTGCGACAACGCGTTCGCGATCGTCAGCAGCAGACCATCCGCGGTCGATAGCGCCGCCGCCAGCGCCCCCGCCGCGATCAAGCCCGACATCACATACGGCAGCCCCGCGATCTCGGGCGCCGCGAGCACGACCATATCGGGCTGCATCTGGATCTCGCTCCAGCGCACGATGCCGTCACCGTTCGCATCGGCGAGGCTGATCAGGCTCGGCTCCACCTTGCGCCATTGCATCAGCCATTGCGGCAGATCGGCAAAATGATGACCGACCAGATTCGACAGAATCTCGTACTTGATCAGCACCGCGAGCACCGGCACCGTCAGATAGAACAGCGCGACGAAAAAGAGCGTCCAGCCGACCGAACGGCGCGCCGACGCCACGGAAGTCGTCGTGTTGTAGCGCGTCAGGATGTGTGGCAGGCTCGCCGTACCAAGCGACAGGCACAGCAGCAGCGACAGAAAGTTACGCGCATGCGTGCTTCGGTCTTCGTCGCCGACTGCGGGAAACGGTTCGTGCATCGGCACCGGCGCGGTCGCGCGCATCAGCATGTCGTCGCGCTGCTGGCTCCAGACGATCTGTGCGGCGGCGGCATCGCGGGGAAACTGTTCGAGCGCGCGCTCGCGCTCCTTGATCTCGCGCAACGGACCGTTATGGCGGCGCAGATCGCCGACCTCCCGCGTGAGCCGATGCTTCTCGTCGACGAACGATTGCGGCAGCGTATCGAGCCGCAGTTGCATCAGCGCGGCGCGGCGTCGATAGTCGTCGCGCACGAGCGCCTCGAGCGGCGCGTCGCGCACCTGCTTCTCGAGCCCTTCCATGCGCTCCATCAAACGTCCGTAGCTGAATTGAGGCACCCAGCCGAGGCCGTCCTTGTGCGCGATCATCGACACCGGTATCAGCATCGCCAGAATCAGGATGATGTATTGCGCGACCTGGGTCCACGTGACGGCGCGCATGCCACCCAGAAACGAGCACACCAGAATGCCCGCGAGCCCGCAGAAAATGCCGACTGCGAAGTCGACGCCGATAAAGCGCGTTGCAATCAGCCCGACGCCCTGGATCTGCGCGACCAGATAGACGAACGAGCACAGGATCGCCGCGAGCGCCGCGAGGCCGCGCACCGCGTTGCTCGAATAGCGCGTGCCGAGAAAATCGGGAATCGTGTAGCGCGCGAGCTTGCGCACATACGGCGCGAGCAGGAACGCGACGAGGCAGTAGCCGCCGGTCCAGCCCATCACGTAGGCGAGGCCGTCGTAGCCGGTCGCGTAGATCGAGCCGGCAAGGCCGATGAACGACGCGGCCGACAGCCAGTCGGCCGCGGTCGCCATGCCGTTGAACGCCGACGGCACGCGCCGCCCCGCCACGTAGTATTCGACCAGATCGGACGTGCGCGACAGCACGCCGATCACCGCATACACCGCGATCGGCACGAACAGGAACACATAGCCGATCCACACCCCGGGACCGGTGCTGCGCTCGATGCGCCACATCACGTACACGAACAGCAGGAAGGCGAGCGTATAGAGCGCGTACGAGCGAATCAGCCGATGCGTGCGCTTCACGGGCTCAGCGTCCGCGCGCGGCCGGCGTGTTGGTGCCGACCTTGACGTCATCGTTCGCGCGGCTCGCGGCATCGCGCTGCGAATCCGCTTCGAACGCCCGCTGCAACTGACGATCGGCACGCTGCATCAGCACGATATAGACGACGATCAACGCGAGGTAGATCAGGATCGCCCCCTGCGCGCCAAAGTAGAACGGCAGACTGAAGCCCCTGACGCGCACCTGCGCTAGCGCGGGTGCCAGCAACGGCACGACGAACGAGACGCAGAAGCCGAGCGTCATCAGCGCCGCGATCAGCGCGAGGTTGAAACGCCAGTACTTGCGATGCGCAAGCGCCATCGCCGCCGAGACCGGTGGCGGTTCGGGCGGGGGGTTCAAGGTGGCGTGGGAGGATAGGTGTGGCGCGGCCATGCGCCTATGTATCAAAAAGGCATCGGCGAGGCAATTGGGATTGTCCGCGCGACGCTGTGATGCAAGGCCGTCGCGCGAACGACGGGTCTGCTCGGCGCGACCGCAAGCATGTCGATCGACACACCGCCGCCGCTCGCGCAGACCCGCTTGCAACGCTTAAATCGACTCGCCGAGCTGGTCGAGAATCGCCGGATTCTCGAGCGTCGACACGTCCTGCGTGATCTTCTCGCCCTTCGCGAGCGAACGCAACAGACGACGCATGATCTTGCCCGAACGCGTCTTCGGCAGGTTCTCGCCGAAGCGGATGTCCTTCGGTTTCGCGATCGGACCGATCTCCTTGCCGACCCAGTTGCGCAGTTCGTTCGCGAGCTTGACGGCCTCATCGCCTTGCGGCCGCGCGCGCTTGAGCACGACGAACGCGCACACCGCCTCGCCGGTCGTCGCATCGGGGCGGCCCACCACGGCCGCTTCCGCGACGAGCGGATTGGCGACCAGCGCCGACTCGATCTCCATCGTGCCGAGACGATGGCCCGACACGTTCAGCACGTCGTCGATGCGGCCCATGATCGTGAAGTAGCCGGTCTCCTTGTCGCGCACCGCGCCGTCGCCGGCGAGGTACAGCTTGCCGCCGAGCTCTTCGGGGAAATAGCTCTTTTTGTAGCGGTCCGGATCGCCCCACACGTTGCGCAGCATCGCGGGCCACGGGCGCTTGATCACCAGAATGCCGCCCTGCCCGTTCGGCACGTCCTGCCCGGTTTCGTCGACGACCGCGGCCATGATGCCCGGCAGCGGCAACGTGCACGAACCCGGCACCAGCGGCGTCGCACCCGGCATCGGCGAGATCATGTGGCCGCCCGTCTCGGTCTGCCACCACGTATCGACGATCGGGCAACGGCCGCCGCCGACGTTCTCGTAGTACCACACCCACGCTTCCGGATTGATCGGCTCACCGACCGTGCCGATGATGCGCAACGTCGACAGGTCGTAGCTCTTCGGATGCACTTTCGGGTCGGCCTCGGACACCTTGATCAGCGAGCGGATCGCGGTAGGCGCCGTATAGAACAGCGTGACCTTGTGCTTCGCTATCATCTGCCAGAAGCGTCCGGCATCCGGATAGGTCGGCACGCCTTCGAACACGACCTGGGTGCCGCCGAGCGTCAGCGGCCCGTACGTGATGTAGCTATGACCGGTGATCCAGCCGATGTCGGCGGTACACCAGAATACGTCGGAGGGACGCCAGTCGAAGGTCCACTTCAGCGTTTGCGCGGCCCACAGCAGATAGCCGCCGGTGCTGTGCTGCACGCCCTTCGGCTTGCCGGTCGAGCCCGACGTATAAAGAATGAAGAGCGGATGCTCGGCGTCGACCCATTCCGGCGCGCACTGGTCCGACTCGGCCTGCATGAGTTCGTGCATCCACAGGTCGCGGCCTGCGTCCCACGCGACCTTGCCGCCGGTGCGCTGGTACACGATCACGCTCCTGACCTTCTCGCAGCCGCCGAGCGCGAGCGCTTCGTCGGCGATGTTCTTCAGCGGCAAGGCCTTGCCGCCGCGCATCTGCTCGTCGGACGTGATCAGCGCGACCGCGCCGACGTCGACGAGCCGCTCGTTGAGCGACTTCGACGAGAAGCCGCCGAACACGACCGAGTGCGTCGCGCCGATACGCGCGCACGCCTGCATCGCGACGATGCCCTCGATCGACATCGGCATGTAGATGACGACCGGATCGCCCTTCTTCACGCCGCGTTTTTTCAGCGCGTTCGCGAAGCGCGATACGCGTTGCAGCAGGTCTTGATAGGTGACGTTGGTGACGGTGCCGTCGTCGGCCTCGAACACGATCGCGACGCGCTCGCCGTTGCCGGCCTCGACATGACGGTCGATGCTGTTGTACGACGCGTTCAGCTGGCCGTCTTCGAACCACGTGTAGAACGGCGCTTTCGATTCGTCGAGCACCTTGGTGAACGGCTTGTGCCAACTCAGCGTCTCGTTCGCGAGACGCCCCCAGAAGCCTTCATAGTCGCGCTCCGCTTCGGCGGCGAGCGCCCGGTACGCGTCCATGCCGGAAATCGTGGCGCCCTTTGCAGTGTCAGCGGAGGGCGGAAAAACGCGGCGTTCCTGAAGAACCGATTCAATCGCAGACATCGACAACCCCTTGGTGAAGATGAAACGTAAAACCTGTACCGGCGCGCGGCGCGCGGCGCGGGCCTTATCCTGTTCGAGCCGCCACGAGCGGCGCTGTCTCCCACCTCGCGGTGCCGTCCCACGCGCGTGCGTGCGGCATCGCAACATCCCTGCATGCAGGCGCCCTGCTCGATCCTATCCCGCGTTAAGGCTTTACCCTATGCGCTGCAACTTACCGGCCACTTACGCGCCTCGCGTTGATCTGCAAGCGAAAACCCTTAGATCGCGGGTTCTACCGGGCGCTATACGCTTAGCACAGCACATTGCGTACCGCTGATGCCAACTCGACGCATCGCCTCGCGCGCGCCGCCTTTACGCTCTCTCGCACGGCCTTTTACAATGCTAACTGAACTAGCCGTCCGGATTCCAGTTTGAATCGCTACGCCCTGCTTCTGATTACCTCGATGCTGCTCGTCGGCAGCAATGTCGGAATCGGTAAATCGATCGTTGCCCTCGTCCCCGTCCCGCTGTTCGCGCTGCTGCGTTTCGTCATCGCGATGGCCGTGCTATGGCCGCTGTTGCGCGTGACCAAACTGCGCCGCGTCAAACGCGATGAATGGATCAATCTGTTTTTACAGGCGCTATTCGGCACCTTCGGCTTCACGCTGCTGATGCTCAATGGCGTCGCGCGTACCAGCGCGGTCGCGGCCGGCGTGATCACGAGCACGATTCCGGCGGTCGTCGCGCTGCTGTCGTGGCTGATCCTGAAGGAGCGGCCGGATGGCCGCGCGCTCGGGTCGATCGCGCTGGCGGTCGTCGGCGTCGTCGTCATCAATGTCGCGCGCGTCGATGCGGGCGCGAATGCAACGGCCGGCACCGGCTCGCTCGCGGGCAACTTCATGGTGCTCGGCGCCGTGTGCTGCGAATCGCTGTACATCATCCTGTCGCGCCGCCTCACGCAAACGCTCGCGCCGATCGACATCTGCGCGTACACCCATCTGTTCGGCCTGCTGCTGATGCTGCCGCTCGGCGCCGGTGCGCTCGCGCATTTCGACTATCGCGCCGTGCCGGCGAGCGTCTGGATGCTGGTGCTGTGGTACGGGCTGTCGGCCAGCATCTTCTCGTTCTGGCTGTGGATGAAGGGCATCCGACACGTGCCCGGCGGTCTCGCCGGCGTGTTCAGCGCGGTGCTGCCGGTCGCCGCGGCGCTCTACGGCATCGTGTTCCTCGGCGAGCGGCCCACGCTCGCGCACGGCATCGCGCTCGCCTGCGTGATCGCCGGTATCGGCCTCGCGAGCCTGAAGGTCCGCCGCGTGCCGCCGATCGCATCGTAATTCTGGTGTAGCGGGCGCGCTGCCCGCCGCACAGCAGCAGATTCAACCGACGCTGTACAATGGCGCGCCTGACGCGAGTCTCGCGCCGCTTCGGTGGCCGCGCCCCGTACCGCCGTCGGCGCCTGGCCCCGTGTTCCGTCACCCGCGCTTCATCTGACCGTTGCCTATGTCCGCTTCGCGACCCGCTTCCTCCCGTCCGCGCCGCCCGATGCGCGCGCTACCCCACCTCGTTTTCATGAGCCGCTGGCTGCTGCCGCTGTATCTCGGGCTGATCGTCGCGCAGGCGGTGTACGTCGTGCTGTTCCTGAAGGAAGTCTGGCATCTGGTCACGGAAGCGATGCGGCTCGACGAAACCAGCATCATGCTCGCCGTGCTGGGACTGATCGACGTGGTGATGATCTCGAATCTGCTGATCATGGTGATCATCGGCGGGTATGAAACGTTCGTGTCGCGGCTCGGCCTCGACGGTCATCCGGACGAGCCGGAATGGCTCGATCACGTGAACGCCGGCGTGCTGAAAGTGAAGCTGTCGATGGCGCTGATCAGCATTTCCTCGATCCATCTGCTGAAGACCTTCATCAGCCCCGACCAGAACACGACGCACACGATCATGTGGCAGGTGATCATCCACGGCGCGTTCCTGGTATCCGCGCTCGTGATGGCGCTCGTCGACCGTCTCTCCACGCACACCCACCCCAAACATGTCGAAGAGCCCGCGGCCTTGCGCGCCGTGGGCGGCATCAAGGTTTCCACTCCCATGAAGGCGCAAGACTGACCGCACCGCGCTGCGATCCGACAACAAGCGCCCCCCACTGAGCTAGCCATGACCGTCATCAAACAGGAAGACCTGATTCAGAGCATCGCTGATTCGCTGCAGCACATCAGCTACTACCATCCGCTCGACTACATCGAAGCGCTCGGCCGCGCGTACGAGCTCGAACAGAGCCCGGCGGCGAAGGACGCGATCGCGCAGATCCTGACCAACAGCCGCATGTGCGCCGAAGGCAAGCGCCCGATCTGCCAGGACACCGGCATCGTCACGGTGTTCGTGAAGGTGGGCATGGACGTGCGTTGGGACGGTGCCACGATGAGCGTCACCGACATGATCAACGAAGGCGTGCGCCGCGGTTACCTGAACCCGGACAACGTGCTGCGCGCATCGATCGTGAGCCCGCCCGAAGGCGCGCGCAAGAACACTAAAGACAACACGCCGGCCGTGATCCACTACGAGATCGTGCCGGGCGACAAGGTCGACGTGCAGGTCGCGGCCAAGGGCGGCGGCTCCGAGAACAAGTCGAAGTTCGCGATGCTGAACCCGTCGGACTCGATCGTCGACTGGATCCTGAAGACCGTGCCGACGATGGGCGCGGGCTGGTGCCCGCCGGGCATGCTCGGCATCGGCATCGGCGGCACCGCTGAAAAAGCGATGGTGATGGCGAAGGAATCGCTGATGGACCCGATCGACATTCAGGACGTGATCGCGCGCGGCCCGCAGGGCTGGATCGAAGAGCTGCGCGTCGAGTTGCACGAGAAGGTCAACGCGCTCGGTATCGGCGCGCAGGGCCTCGGCGGTCTGTCCACGGTGCTCGACGTCAAGATCATGGCCGCGCCGACGCACGCCGCGTCCAAGCCGATCGCGATCATCCCGAACTGCGCGGCGACGCGCCACGCGCACTTCACGCTCGACGGCTCGGGCGTCGCGAAGCTCGAAGCGCCGTCGCTCGACGCATGGCCGAAGGTGCACTGGGAACCGAACACGGAAACCAGCAAACGCATCGACCTCAACACGCTGACGCCGGAACAAGTGGCGGGCTGGAAGCCGGGCCAGACGCTGCTGCTGTCGGGCAAGATGTTGACGGGCCGCGACGCCGCGCACAAGCGCATCGCCGATATGCTCGCGAAGGGCGAGAAGCTGCCGGTCGACTTCACGAACCGCGTGATCTACTACGTCGGCCCGGTCGATCCGGTACGCGACGAAGCGGTCGGACCGGCGGGCCCGACCACCGCGACGCGTATGGACAAGTTCACCGAGACGATGCTCGCGCAAACGGGCCTGATTTCGATGATCGGCAAGGCCGAGCGCGGCCCGGGCGCGATCGAGGCGATCAAGAAGCACAAGGCCGCGTACCTGATGGCCGTCGGCGGCGCCGCGTACCTCGTGTCGAAGGCGATCCGCAGCGCGAAGGTGCTCGCGTTCGAAGACCTCGGCATGGAAGCGATCTACGAGTTCGACGTGCAGGATATGCCGGTCACGGTCGCCGTCGATTCGAACGGCACCTCCGTGCACCAGACCGGCCCGAAGGAATGGCAAGCCAAGATCGGCAAGATTCCGGTCGCCACGGCTTAATGCGTCGCAATTGACGCCACTCAGGTCGGTCGAAAAGCCGGGATCGCCGTCCCGGCTTTTTTATTGCCGCGCATCATGCATACGCAAGACGGCGCGCAAAGCCGCCGCACCGCCAAAACTCTTACCGGATTTCTTGGCTTTTTTGGGCATGGCGTTTATTGTTGTTGGAAATTCAAGGTCCGCGAAAAAGGAAATAACATGCAAGGCGACAAGAAGGTCATCGAATATCTGAACGCGCAGCTCAAGAACGAGCTGACCGCGATCAACCAGTACTTCCTGCATGCGCGGATGTACGGCCACTGGGGCCTCGACAAGCTCGGCAAGCACGAGTACGACGAGTCGATCGGCGAAATGAAGCATGCCGACATGCTGATCGAACGTATTTTCATGCTCGACGGTCTGCCGAACCTGCAGGACCTGCACAAGCTGCTGATCGGTGAGGAAACCAAAGAGATCCTCGAATGCGATCTGAAGCTCGAACAGATTTCGCAAAGCACCTGCAAGGAAGCGATTGCGTACTGCGAATCGGTGCGCGATTTCATCTCGCGCGAAATCTTCACGACGATTCTCGACGACACCGAAGAGCACATCGACTGGCTCGAAACGCAGCTCGATCTGATCGACAAGGTCGGGATCCAGAACTACCAGCAAAGCGGAATGGGCTCGTTCGAGTCCTGATCGAAGCACGCTGAAGCATCCCGCGCGGCAGCGGCGCGATGCCTGCTCAGCAGGCATGCGCGCCGGACCGTACCGCGCGGGCGATATACTCGCACGCGCATCGCCCTGGTTTCACCTTTTGCCGACCGCCACGTCACGCTCGTTTTCTTCGCCTATGCCCGCGCCCTCCCCCTCCCCGTCCCCGACTGTCCGCAGTGTTGCCGCTGGCGCCGCGTCGCAGGCGCCGATCGGTATTTTCGATTCGGGGCTTGGCGGACTGTCGGTGCTGCGCGCGGTGCGCGCGCAGTTGCCTGACGAGGCGATGCTGTATGTCGCCGACTCGCTTTACGCGCCCTACGGCGAGCGCGACGACGACTTCATCACCGACCGAACGCTAGCCATCGGCGCATGGCTCGCCGCTCAAGGCGCGAAGGCACTCGTGGTCGCCTGCAACACGGCGACCGCGCAGTCGATTGCGCTCGTGCGCGAGAAGCTGCCGATTCCGCTCATCGGCGTCGAGCCAGGCGTGAAGCCCGCTGCGCTGCAATCGAAAAGCCGCGTCGCCGGCGTGCTGGCGACCCCGGCGACGCTGCGCAGCGCCCGCTTCCAAGGGCTGCTCGAACGCTACGCCGCCGATTGCCGCTTTCTGTGTCAGCCCGGCCACGGGCTCGTGCAGGCGGTCGAGCGCTGCGACGTCGACTCGGCCGAGCTGCGCGCACTGCTGCGCAGCTACCTCGAACCGATGCTCGATGCGGGCGCCGACACGCTGGTGCTCGGCTGCACCCATTACCCGTTTCTCGATGCGGCGATCCGCGACATCGTCGGCGAGCGGCTGGCGCTGATCGACACAAGCGTGGCGATCGCGCGTCAGCTCGAACGCGTGCTCGAACAGCACGGTCTGCGCGTCGCCACGCCGGCCGCGGCCCCGCCGCTGCCGCGCTTCTACTCCACCGACGACGGCGTCCACCAACAGCAACTGGCCGCCACGCTGCTGCTGATCGAGGCCACGGTCGAGCAGGTGCTGATTTCGTCTCCCCGCACCGCCGCACCGGATTCCCGCGCCGCCTAGAAGCCGCAACCGACGCGCGGCACGCGCCTGCTGGGCGGCCGGGCGTCGCCCTTGCGTCCGCCGAAATCCATTCTAAGGGTCTGGTTTTGTTACAAAAAATCGCACAGGACGCTTGCCAAACGAACCAAACATAATGATAATAATTCGCATTAACGTTAGCTATGACGCCTGCCATGATCGTCTGTGTCTGCAAATCCGTTTCCGACCGCACAATCCGCTCCTCGATTGCGGACGGCATCGACTCGTTCGACGAGTTGCAATTTGAACTCGGCGTCGCCTCGTGCTGCGGCAAGTGCGAGCAATCCGTGCGCGACGTGATGCTGCAAAGCGGCGTCTGCGCGAGCCGTTGCGGCGTAGTCGAGCCTCAGCAGGTGCAGAGCGTCGCACAGGTCGTGCAAGTCACGTTCTACGAGCGCAAGGCAGCCTGAGTTCAATTAACGGGGTGCGGCGTGAGCCGTGCCCAGTGCGTCCTGAAGCTCCTGTGCATCACCTACATTTAATGTCGCGCTTAATGCGACATTGAATGCGCCGCATGTCTGCAAGACAACCGCAGTACGGTCCGCCGTACTGCGTATTCCACTGCCGTCAGCAAGCCAGTATTCGTTCCAGCCAGCTACCCGCTCACCCCTTGGAAAGGAGTTCGAGATGGAATTGCTGATTGGTTTCGTGACTACTTTGATCATTTCGCTGCTGATTTTCCGAACATGACGATGTCCTGTTTGACGCGCCGCCCGCACGGTGCGCTGCCACACTGACCATGCAGGCTCCGCATCCCATTACCGCCGGCGCACCGCTGGCGTCGTTCACCCGACCGAATTCCCGCACGCTGATCGGCACTGCCGTGGTCGCCACGGTTCACGTCGCACTGCTCGCCGTGATCATGACGCTGCGTCACGAGCCGGTGCAGGTCGCGCTCGAATCGCATGTGATGACCGCCGAACTGCTGCCGCCCGCGCCGCTCGCTGCGCCGGTCGCGCTTCAATCGATCGCACCGCCGCCACCCCGGCCGACGCCGCCCGTGCATTCCAAGCCGAAAGTCCCGCCGAAGCCGGTTGCGACGCCCAAGCCGACCCCGGCCCCGACTCCGTTGCCGCAGGCCGCCGCGCCGTCGCCGACATCGGTTGCGGCGCCCGATCCGACGCCGCCGGCGCCCGCCGCACCGGCGACGCCGCCCGCAGCGGCAACGCCCGCGATCGGTAAGCCGACGCTGCAAGTCAGCGCGCCCAAGAACGTGTCGCATCTCGATTGCAACGTCGCCCACCCGGACTACCCCACGCTGTCACGGCGCCGCGGAGAGACCGGCACTGCGTACGTCCATTTCGTGGTCGGCCTGAGCGGCAAGCTCGAGGACATCGAGTTGAAGAAAAGCAGCGGCTTCAGCCGTCTCGACGACGCGGCCGTCGCCGCCGTGCGCGCGAGCGCCTGCAAGCCGTATCTCGAGAACGGCGAGCCCGTCAGGGCCGCGTACACCCAGCCTTTCAATTTCGGCCTGACCGACTGAAGCAGCTTTCAAAAACAAGGAATTGCGATGCAAAACTACGGATTGGCGCACGTGTGGGCGCAAGGGGATTTCGTGACGCGCGGTATCGCGCTCACACTGTTGATCATGTCGGTGATGTCGTGGAGCGTGATCGTCGTCAAAGGCTGGAACGTGATGCGCCTGAAGCGTCTGACGAAGAACGCCGAGCAGGCGTTCTGGCATTCGGACGACCTCGCCGACGGCGTGAAGAAGCTCGGCGGCGGCACCTCGACGCCGCATGACAATCCGTTCCTCGCGCTCGCGCTATCAGGCCAGGAAGCGGCCGACCATCATCACCAGACCCAGCCGCATCTACATGACCGCATGGACGTGTCGGACTGGATCACGCGCTGCCTGAAAGACACGATGGACGAAAGCATCGCACGCATGCAGAGCGGTCTCGCGATTCTCGCGTCGATCGGCAGCACCGCGCCGTTCGTCGGCCTGTTCGGCACCGTGTGGGGCATCTATCACGCGTTGCTCGCGATCGGCGCGAGCGGCCAGTCGTCGATCGACCAGGTGGCGGGCCCGGTCGGCGAAGCGCTGATCATGACTGCGTTTGGTCTATTCGTCGCGATTCCGGCGGTGCTCGGCTATAACGCGCTCACGCGCGCCAACAAGGCGATCGTCGCGAAGCTCGCCCGCTTCGCGCACGGCCTGCATGCGTTCTTCTTGACGGGCGCGCGCCTGTCGTCGTCCAGGCGCGGCGATGGCCTGCGTCTCGCGGCCCGCGCCAACTGATCGACGAGGCATTCGAATGGCAATGAGCCCTTTCGCCGCAGACGATGACGACGGCCTGATGAACGAGATCAACATGACGCCGCTCGTCGACGTGATGCTGGTCCTGCTAATCGTCTTCATGGTGACGATTCCGGTCATCCGGCACGCGGTCAAAATCGATCTGCCGCACGCGAGCAGCCAGAAGGAGGATACGAAGCCCGCGCAGGTGACGGTGTCGATCGACGCGGACGGCAACGTGCTGTGGGACAGCACCAAGGTCGACGACGCGGCGCTCGCCGCAAAGATCGCCACGGCCGCGCAGGCGAGCCCGCAACCGGAGCTGCATCTCGATGCGGACCGCAAGGTGCCGTATGAGAAAGTCGCGCTGGTGATGTCGGCCGCGCAGGCTGGCGGACTGACGAAGATCGGTTTCGTTACGCAGCCCAAAGCGAAGTAACCGTCACGCGACACGCGAAGCAGGACGCCCGTCCACGCGAAACACCGCTTTAAACAGCGGCCGAAAAGTAAAAGGCCTTCATCGTCGGATGAAGGCCTTTTTTTGTGCGCGCTCGGCGCCTTCGGGCGGCGGGATCATTTGCCATCGGCCGAAGACTGATAGCTTTTATCACCGCATGCGAGGGCCGTGGTCGACACGGACAACGCGGTCAGCCCTATCAGGCTCGCTATGATAGCGGCCATGAGTTTTCGCATAGGAGACTCCTTAGCGAAAGGGATTTCACTATAGGCCCGCGCGCGCGTGCATTCAAGCAGACGGCCATTGAAAGTAATGATGACAAGCCACGCTTAAATGCTAAAAACGATTTGCGCCGCGCGATAGCGGCCGCGTTCGGGGCATCGCGCGGGCCTTGCGCGTCGCCCCGAACGCTTTATGGCACCACCGCCGACGCGACGGCGGAAGCCGCAGCAACCGCTCCCTGCGCCCCAGCTTCTTTACCGTGCAGAGGACACTCGCCCGTGATGTGCTTGCCCTCGTCCGGATCGAGCATCTCGACCAGATAATCGACGAACGCGCGCACGGCCGGCACCATACCCTGACGCGATACGAACACCGCGTACAACTGCGGCGTCGGAAAAGTCCACCCCGGCATCACGGGCGACAACTGCCCCGCTCTCAAAGCGGCTCCATACATCATCTCGGGCAATGCGGCGATGCCGACGCCGGCGAGCACCGCCTCACGGATCGTCATCAGATCGGCGGTCACGAGGCGCGGCTCGTGCTCGTGAGCATGGCGCGTGCCATCGGGCGAAATCAGGTTGTACACGTGTCGACCGTCGCTTGTCGGCACGTCGAGTGTTTCGAAGCGGTTCAGATCGGCCGGCGTCAGTGGAGGCGCATTCTGCTGCAGCAGGCTCGGCGCGCCGACCAGCATCTGCTCGGTGCGCCACAGCGGCCGCACGACGATGTTCGCGTTCTCCGGCGGATCGGAGCGCACGCGCAACGCGACGTCGATCGAATCCTCGAACAGATCGACCACGCGATTCGTCACACGCATCACGACGCGCACCTCCGGATAGCGGTGCATGAATTCCGGCAGGATCGTCGACAGGATCGTCTGCGAGACCGTGACAGGCACGCTGACGCGCACCGTGCCGCGCGGCGACGAGCGCAGTTGCTGCACGACATTGACCGCCGCTTGCGCTTCGCTGAGCATCGCCTGACAGTGCTGGTAGAACAACTGCCCCGCTTCGGTCAGCGCGAGCTTGCGCGTAGAGCGCTGCAACAGGCGCACACCGAGCGACGCCTCCAGCTCCGTGAGCCGACGCGATAGCCGCGACTTCGAGATGCCCAGCACCCGCTCGGCGGCGGAAAATCCGCCATGTTCCACGACCTGCGAAAAGTACATCAGGTCGTTCAGATTGTGTGAATCGATCTTCATCTCATCGTTCCATGAATAGAACAATCCATTGCCGGCTGGCGGCTGGCACCGCGAAAAACGGTCCTTATAATAGCTCCATGTTTCAGAAATAACGCTATTCCCCATTTTTCGAGGTGATATTGATGACTACGCCACGCACGATCGAACGCACGTTCCCGTCGGTTCGCACGGTGGAAGGTGGCGGATTTGTCGTTCATCGACCGTTTCCGACGCGTCTGTTGATGGACTTCGACCCGTTCCTGCTGCTCGACGAAATGGGGCCGGTCGACTATGCGCCGGGTGAGGCCAAGGGCGCGCCCGATCATCCGCATCGCGGCTTCGAGACGGTCACCTATGTGCTCGAGGGCCAGTTCGGCCACAAGGATTCGGCGGGCCATTCCGGCACGCTGCGCGCCGGCGACGTGCAATGGATGACCGCGGGCGCGGGCGTCGTGCATAGCGAAATGCCGGACCCGGCATTCACGCGCACCGGCGGCCGCGTGCACGGCCTGCAACTCTGGGTGAATCTGCCGCGTTGCGACAAGATGATCGCGCCGCGCTATCAGGAGATCCCGTCGACGCGCATTCCGGTCGCGACGTCCGAAGACGGCAAGGTGCGCGTGAAGGTCATCGCGGGCGAAGCGCTCGGCGTGAAGGCCGCGATCGAAACGCGTACGCCGATCCTGTATCAGCATTTTTCGTTGCAGCCGGGCGCGACGATTCGCCAGCCGGTGCCGGCCGACTATCGCGTGTTCGCCTACGGTCTGTCCGGCAAGGGCGTGTATGGCGAAGGCGACGCGCGCGCTGACATCGACGCGCGCACGATGGTCGTGTTCGCGAACGACGGCGACACGGTGACGCTCACGGCTGGCGACGAACTCCTCGAAGTGCTGCTGTTCGGCGGCGTGCCGCTGAACGAGCCGTTGGTGCGATATGGCCCGTTCGTGATGAATACCGAGGATGAGATCCGTCAGGCCGTGATCGACTATCAGGCGGGACGGATGGGCGCGATCACGCATTGACAAGCTACCGCCCACCGCGCGTGATTCACGCCTGTCAGCGCGAGTCGAAGCACGCCGACAGAGACTCGCGCGCCGCCAAACCGCCCGTCTCGGGGCGCGAACGCCAGAAAATTCGGTCACAATAACGGCTGATGTCGCGCGGCCCGCGTCGATCGCAACAATCAGACCGCGGCGCGCGATGCTATTTGATCACCAGCACAGGAGCGCGCATGGCAGAGCCCACCGTCACCGCCCACATCGGTTCGACGAATTTCCAGGTCGTGTTTGACGACGGCAAGCACACATGGCTCGCCGACGAACCCGAATCGCTCGGCGGCGGCGACCGCGGTCCGACGCCCGTATCGCTACTGCTGTCGAGCCTCGGCGCGTGCACGTCGATCACGCTGAAGATGTACGCGCAACGCAAAGGCTGGCCGCTAGCGAGCGTACGCGTCAAACTGTCGATGGAAACCGGCGACGCGGGTTCGACGATCGACCGTCAGATCATGCTCGACGGCGATCTGTCCGACGAGCAGCGGGAACGGCTTTTGCAAATTGCCAATGCGTGCCCGGTGCACAAGATCCTGACGCACACGATCTCGATCCGCTCCGCGCTCGCCGTCGCCTGACACGCGCGGCAGGCATTGCAACATTTACATAGGACGCTGTCGTCTTGAATTTCGAACACCTCATTCAGATCAACGATCCGTTGAATCCCTTCGTCGAATCGATGACCCGCGAGCAGCTTTGGGAAGGGCTCGTGCTGCGCGCCGAGCAGCCGCAACTGTTCGTGATGGGTCTCGACAGCTGCAAGATCCTGTCGCGCGATGCCAATGTGCTCGAGCGCGAACTGCACTATGGCCAGGCCACCGTGCGCGATCGCGTCACGCTGGAGGCAAGGGAGAGGGTGCGCTACGACATCCTGCCGACCGCCGAGTACGTCGGCGGCTCGCTGACCATGACGATCGAGCAGCCCGACGACCTCCAGCTGTTCCTGCGCTTCGAATACGCGACCACGCTGCCCGTCTCGACGACCGATCAGGACGCGGTGCAAACGCAGGAGATCGTCAAGTCCGCGTATCGCGAGAACGATATCGACACGGTGCGGCTGATCCGCCAGTACGTCGGGGCCAAACAGGAACCGGGACCGCTGCACTGATATGCCGCGCGGGCGCCCTGCCCACGCTGTCGCGGGGCCATGTCCAGCATGGCCCGCGGAGCCGTTGTCTGGCCGCTCTTTCATTCAGCTATCAGAAGTCGAATTCGATCAATTTCTCGGTCTTGTAAATAGGAATAGTTATCATTTAGAATGATCCCATCGAATCGACGAACAAGCTAAAACGAATGACCGATATGACTCGCTCCTCCACGTTCACCCTGCGCCGTTCAGCGGTCGCGCTAACCGGCCGCCCGAAAACGTCGACGACGGCCGTACTCGCGACGAAGCCCGCAGCGGAGCGCATCACCGGCCAGGGCGAGACGTCGGAGCGGGTCGTGCGCAGCGACGCGCTGCTGCAAGGCCATAGTCACATCAGCATCGTGCACAACGGCGAGACGTACCAACTGCGTGCGACGCGCCTCGGCAAGCTGATCCTGACGAAGTAGCAACGCAACACGAGGTAAGTACCGGGTATTGTGGGGACCACCTCCCAGAGAGGTGTTAGGCATTAGCCAGCCACGACGGCTTGCACGCGAGAACTAGACCCCTTCGTGCAGACACCAAGCCAGCCGTCGCAGCAAGCCAGGCCGTTTTTTTGGTTCTCGCTCCAAAGCGGATGCGCGCGACGGCACGCATCGCGGAAGATGAAAATGACAAAGCCGTGGGATGTCACCACCCCACGGCTTTTTCTCTTTGTGCGTGCGCCTGCGTTTGCACCAACCACCGGCGAATGACTTACTTCGACGCCCAGCCCCAGAACATCAGCCACCACGCGCTATTGACGACCGCCAGCGCCGCGACGAACCACAGCATCGCCAGCGCGCGCGGCACGAAATGCTCGCTATATCGGCGCGTGACGAGCCACGCGAGCCATGCGCTCCACGCGCTCGCAATCACGAGAATCGCGATGCGCAGATCCGACGCCCACCACAGCGACACGTGCTCGGCGCGCAGCAGCGACAGCGTCGTCGCCGACAAACCGAGGAACACGCCCGCGCCCGCGATCGGAATCAGCCCCTGGGTCAGGTGATGCAGCCGTGTCGAGCTAAAGCGCCCGAGCATGCGCGTCGCGCCTGTCAGCAATAGCAGCAGCGCGGTGCCGTAGACGAGCGCCGTCGACAGGATGTAGCCGATCAGCAGCGAGCCGTCGAGCCACGAGAACACGTCGTTCTGGTCGGGGTAATGCGTGAACAGGAACCACGGCGCGTTGGTGTCGAGCGGCCACGTGATGTCGCGATCGACGAGCCACGTCGCGGCGACCATCTTCAGGTCGATGAACCAGCGCGACGCGGTCCAGTGGAACGCGCCGATCGCGATGCCGAGCAGGCCGTACAGAATCAGCGCGGTGTCCCACGGGTTCGCCTTCTTGTCTCCGAGTTGCACGACTTCCGTCGACGGCTTGCGCCACGTCAGCGCGATCGCATCACGGTGTCCGCTGCAGCGGCCGCACATATGGCAGTCCGCCGCGCCCTTCATGTTGCGCAATGGCACGAGCGGCGCGCAGTTGATCGGAATCACGCGATGCCCATGCTCGCCGTTCGTGTAAGAGCGGCGCCAGGCGTCTTCGTCGACCTTGTAGTGAAACGGCGCGAGGCGCGCCAGAAGCGAAAAAACCCCGTTGACGGGGCACAGGTATTTGCACCAGACGCGCTTTTCGCGTCCGTACAGCAGACCGATCACGATTGCCGCGAAGGTCGAGCCGCCTAGCACCAGCAATACCGCCTTCGGATACTGGTAGACGCTCACCATCTGCCCGTAGATCGTCGTGATGCCGAACGCGACGAAGGGCCAGCCGCCCCAGCGCATCCAGTG
Source organism: Paraburkholderia sp. WC7.3g (assembly GCF_050436345.1). Classification (NCBI taxonomy): domain Bacteria; kingdom Pseudomonadati; phylum Pseudomonadota; class Betaproteobacteria; order Burkholderiales; family Burkholderiaceae; genus Paraburkholderia; species Paraburkholderia sp. WC7.3g. Next base: position 1,767,172 of record NZ_JBNDMA010000002.1, on the reverse strand, counting down.
CGGAATCGCGCGGCCGCGGCCGAATTTGCTCGCGAATTCGGCAAGCGCGCCCTCCGGGCACAGCACGCCGCACCAGACGCGGCCGAGCATCACCATCGACAGCAGCACGAACGGCCACCAGATCCCCCAGAACACGAACTGCGCCGCGAGCGTCAGGTTGTTCCACAGATGCGCGGTGTCGTCCGGCAGCGGCGTCAGCGCGGGCACGATGATCAGGAACGCGTACAGCGCGACCACGACCCATTGGATGCCACGGATCAGCGCGCCGTGGCGCTGCATCCACTGGCCGGCCGCCGCGAGGCGGCCCGGCTTGGGAGCCATCACGACGCTCATGCCGCGCGCCCTGCCGCCTGCCGCGCGGGCTTGCGACTGGCGCGGCGCACGAGCAGATAAACGACCGCCCAGTACACGCCATAGGCAAGCAGATTCATCAGAGCCGGATGCGCGCGGTAGCCGGTCAGCGTCGCGACGAGCGAACCGAAGGTGCTCGAATCATCGAGAATCGCCGACGAATTCCACAGCTGGTCGACGAGCGTCGGCAGGATCTCCTTGTCGATCAGCTTGTCGACGCCGGTCTGGAACAGGCCCGCGCCGAGGAACAGCAGCATGATTTCGGTGACGCGGAAGAAGAGCCGCCACGAGATGATCTTGCCGCCGAGCTGCAATACGTAGAAGGTCAGGAATGCGAGCGCGAGACCGATCACGACAGCGAGCGTCTGGCTGCCGTCGACATGCCCCGACTGGCCAAAGCCGAGGCCGTACAGGAAGATCACCGTTTCACTGCCTTCGCGCGCAATCGCCAGTGCGACCAGCACCGCGACGCCCCACCAGTTCGAATCGCGCTGGCTCTTCTGCAGCGACTGTTCCATGTCGCGCTTCAGCGTGCGGCCGTGCTGCTTCATCCACAGCACCATCTGCACGATCAGTACGCAGGCGACCAGCACCATCGCGGTCTGGAAGTAATCCTGCGCATCACCGGAGAGCACCTCGGTGAAGCCGACCAACGCGGCGCCGAGCGCCACCGCCGCGATCACGCCGGCCGCCACGCCGCCCCACAGGTACGGCAAGCCGCGGCGCGCGTCGTCGTCGCCGTTTTTCAACCACGCATACAGGATGCCGACGACCAGCAGCGCCTCGACACTTTCCCGCCACACGATGAACAGAATCTGACCCATTCAAGCTCTCCCTTCGATCCTTCTACCGCCTGCTTCCGTTGCCTCGCGCGGCCGACAGCGCCCACATCCCGCGGCGCTCGCGGCCGATCGAACCATTGCTTACTTCGCGACGATCACGCCCTGCGCCTGCTGGTGAAAGTCGTCGAAAAACTTGTATTCGCCCGGCTCGAGCGGAGCGATCACGACGAACGAATCGGCGCCCGGCGCCAGAACCTTCTCTTTACGCAACTGCACGCTTTCGAATTCGGCCGCGCCCCTGCCGGTGTTACGCACTTCGATCTTGATACGCTGCCCGGCCGGCACTTCGATGCGGGCCGGGTTCAGCTTGCCGTCGTTCATTTCGAGCTTGAAGGTCGGCAGGTCGGCTGCATGAGCCGTGGCCGCCAGGCAAAACGTGGCGGCAAGCATCGCGATCTTTCGGTTGGTTCTCATTGGCCTTTCCGGAAAACGCGACGCGCCGACGCCAGGTATGACACCGAAGGTCCGCGCGCCGCCTGCTGCATTCATGGATACGTTGATCGACCGCGCTGACACCGCGCGCCGATCAGTAACCGCCCTTCTTGCCGATGCCGGCGAAGGTGAAGTCATATTCGAGCGTGATCGGCTTGAACCACGGACCCACGCCGGTTTCCTTGTCGACGTGGCGACCGAATGCCATGTGGCCCATCTGCATCGGCGGTTCGACGATCAGCTTCAGGTGATATTTGCCCGGGCCTTGCAGCTTGACGTTGTCGCCGTAGTGCGGACCGTCGTTCGCGACCATCGGCATCAGTTCGCCCTTTAACGGCTGGTTCGAGCCGGCCTTCGTCAGTTCGTAGCGCACCTGCAGATACGGCATCCAGTCGCCTTCGGCGAAACCGGTCGGATTGTTCTTGACCGCGTGGATGTCGGACTCGAGGTGGATGTCCGAATCCGACGCCTTTCGCATCATGCCTTCGGGTTCCATCGTGATCGGCTGCAGATAAACCGCGCCGATTTCCATGCCGCCCTGGATCTGCTGCTTGCCGATCGGATATTCGGCAGCCGAGGCCGACAGTGCCGCGACAGCCGCCACCGCTGCCGCCCCGCCGCGCACAAAGGAAGAAATCCGCATTGAAACTCCTTGTTTTTATCAGACTGGAATCGATTCAGTTGGAACACTGGGTCCGCAAGGCAGATGCAGATTAAATGCGAACCATTCTCAATATTGAAGGAGTTTATCATCGATCGCCGACGAGAACAAACCTGCCAGCATGCTCGCCCATAGGCGATCAGGGTCTTAAGGCTCGCTTAAGAAAGGCTGAGCTTGAGCGCCCGCATAAATGAAAAGGCGCGGCGAATGGCCGCGCCTTTTCTGAATGGACAAAAGCGGTGGACGGATGCGTTAGTTATTCGACGCCCGACACGTGGTCGCCGACGTTCGCGCCGAATACGCGCTGGCGCAGCAGCGCCAGCTGGTCGCGAGTCTGCGCGGCCTTCTCGAATTCGAGATTCTTCGCGTGCTCCATCATCTGCTTTTCGAGGCGCTTGATCTCCTTGGCGAGCTGCTTCTCGGACATGTCCTCGAATTTCGCGCGGGTTTGCTGTTCCTTCAACTCGGCGCGCGCTTCGTCGACGTTGTACACGCCATCGATGATGTCGCGAATCCGTTTCACGACGCCGCGCGGCGTGATGCCGTGCGCGGCGTTGAACGCGATCTGCTTCGTGCGGCGCCGCTCGGTTTCGTCGATCGCGCGACGCATCGAGTCCGTGATGTTGTCCCCGTACAGAATCGCCTTGCCATTCACGTTACGCGCCGCCCGGCCGATGGTCTGGATCAGCGAACGCTCAGCGCGCAGGAAGCCTTCCTTGTCCGCGTCGAGGATCGCGACGAGCGACACCTCGGGAATATCGAGCCCCTCGCGCAGCAGGTTGATTCCGACCAGCACGTCGAACGCGCCGAGACGCAGATCGCGGATGATCTCGACGCGCTCGACCGTGTCGATGTCGCTATGCAGATAGCGCACCTTGATGCCGTGGTCTGCCAGGAACTCGGTGAGCTGTTCGGCCATCCGCTTGGTCAGCGTCGTGACCAGCACGCGGTCGCCGGCCTTGATGCGCTCGTTGATCTCGCCAAGCACATCGTCGACCTGGCTGCGCGCCGGCCGGACCTCGATTTGAGGGTCGACGAGGCCGGTCGGACGCACAAGCTGTTCGGCGACCTGCCCCGCGGTCCTCTTCTCGTAATCGGCGGGCGTCGCCGACACGAACACGACCTGGCGCATCTTGCGCTCGAACTCGTTGAACTTGAGCGGCCGGTTGTCGAGCGCCGACGGCAGCCGGAAGCCGTAGTCGACGAGGTTTTCCTTGCGCGCGCGGTCGCCGTTGTACATGCCGTTCAGCTGGCCAATCAGCACGTGCGATTCGTCGAGCATCATGATCGCGTCGGGCGGCAGGTAATCGACGAGCGTCGGCGGCGGCTCGCCCGGCGCCGCGCCCGAGAAGTGCCGCGAGTAGTTCTCGATGCCCTTGCAGAAACCGAGCTCCTGCAGCATCTCGAGGTCGAAGCGGGTGCGCTGCTCGAGCCGCTGCGCCTCGACGAGCTTGCCTTGGCTATAGAAGAACTCGAGGCGCTCGCGAAGCTCGGCCTTGATCGTTTCGACGGCGCGCAGCACGGTATCGCGCGGCGTCACGTAGTGCGACGACGGATAGACGGTAAAGCGCGGAATTTTCTGCCGCACGCGGCCGGTCAACGGATCGAACAGCTGCAGCGTCTCGACCTCGTCGTCGAACAGCTCGACGCGCACCGCCATTTCGGCGTGCTCGGCCGGGAAGATATCGATCGTGTCGCCGCGCACGCGGAACGAGCCGCGCTGGAAATCGGCTTCGTTGCGGCTGTACTGCATCGCGATCAGCCGCGCGATGACGTCGCGCTGGCCGAGCCGGTCGCCGGTGCGCAGCGTCAGGATCATCTGGTGGTATTCGGACGGATTGCCGATACCGTAAATCGCCGACACCGTCGCAACGATCACCACGTCGCGCCGCTCCATCAGGCTCTTGGTCGCCGACAGCCGCATCTGCTCGATATGCTCGTTGATCGACGAGTCTTTCTCGATGAACAGATCGCGCTGCGGCACATACGCTTCGGGCTGGTAGTAGTCGTAGTACGAGACGAAGTACTCGACCGCGTTGCGGGGGAAGAATTCCCGGAACTCCGAATACAGCTGCGCGGCAAGCGTCTTGTTCGGCGCGAATACGATCGCCGGGCGGCCGAGCCGCGCGATCGTGTTGGCCATCGTGAAGGTCTTGCCGGAGCCGGTCACGCCGAGCAGCGTCTGGAACGCGAGACCGTCCCCGACGCCTTCGACGAGCGTGTCGATGGCCGTGGGCTGATCGCCGGCGGGTGGATACGGCTGGTAGAGCTTGAACGGCGAACCTTCGAACGCGATGAATTTTGATTCGTCGAGCGTATCGTCGGCTTCGGTCAGATGGTGTTCGGACATGAGGGCGGCACCGGGCCTTGGGCAAAGAATCATTCTAACGGGTTGCGGAAAGCGAAGATCGAGCGGTGTTTCGTCTAGTTCGCGCGTTCGCCAGAGCCACGCCCGGTCGAATTCCACGCTGTCACATGGCTCCCCAATGCCTGTTTTTCAAGCAAATAATTGACTTTTGCCCGTCTCGTCGTCCGAAAAAAGCGCCCGGATTCGTTACAATGCCAAGCTGCGCTCGCTCGCCGCTGTCCATAGGCCCGTCCCTGATTCTCGCGTTTCATCGAACTTTGCCACGCGCCCGAAACGCCGCCGACGCTCCAGACGAGGCCGCTCGCGCGCGAAGCCGCCCTCTTTTCACTACTGCTGCCCACCCATCATGTCTCTGTTCTCCGCCGTCGAACTTGCTCCCCGCGACCCGATTCTGGGCCTGAACGAAGCTTTCAATGCCGATACGCGCGCCACCAAGGTCAACCTCGGCGTTGGCGTGTACTTCAATGAAGAAGGCAAGATTCCGCTGCTGCGCGCCGTGCGCGATGCGGAAAGGGCCCGCGTCGAAGCGGCGCTGCCGCGCGGCTATCTGCCGATCGAAGGTATCGCCGCTTACGATGCCGCCGTGCAAAAGCTGCTGCTCGGCAACGACTCGCCGCTGATCGCGGCCGGCCGCGTCGTCACGGCACAGGCGCTGGGTGGCACGGGCGCGCTGAAGATCGGTGCGGACTTCCTGAAACGTGTGAATCCGAACAGCAAGGTTGCGATCAGCGATCCGAGCTGGGAAAACCACCGTGCACTGTTCGAAGGCGCGGGCTTCGTCGTCGAATCGTATCCGTACTATGACGCGCAAACGCACGGCGTGAACTTCGACGGCATGCTGAGCGCGCTGAACAGCTACCCGGCAGGCACGATCGTCGTGCTGCACGCGTGCTGCCACAACCCGACCGGCGTCGATCTGAGCGTCGAGCAGTGGAAGCAGGTCGTCGAGGTCGTCAAGGCGCGCAACCTCGTGCCGTTCCTCGACATCGCCTACCAGGGCTTCGGCGACAACATCGAAGCGGATGCGGCAGCCGTGCGTCTGTTTGCGGCGCAGGAACTGAACGTGTTCGTGTCGTCGTCGTTCTCGAAGTCGTTCTCGCTGTACGGCGAGCGCGTCGGCGCGCTGTCGATCATCACCGCGAGCAAGGAAGAAGCGGCGCGCGTGCTGTCGCAACTGAAGCGCGTGATCCGCACCAACTACTCGAACCCGCCGACGCACGGCGGCTCGGTGGTCGCCGCCGTGCTCGCGTCGCCGGAACTGCGCGCAACGTGGGAAATCGAACTGGGCGAAATGCGCGACCGCATCCGCGCGATGCGCAACGGTCTCGTCGAGCGTCTGAAGGCAAGCGGCGTCGATCGCGACTTCAGGTTCGTGAATGCGCAACGCGGCATGTTCTCGTACTCGGGTCTAACGGCGCCGCAAGTGGACCGTCTGCGCGAAGAGTTTGGCATCTATGCGGTCAGCACGGGCCGCATCTGCGTGGCTGCGCTCAATACGCGCAACCTCGACGTCGTCGCGAACGCGATTGCTCACGTGCTGAAGTAAGGCGATTCACGGCGCGGGGGTTTGCCGCGCCAGTGCAGCAGGTTTGCCGCTGCCACCGCCTGTAAAAACGGCGCCTTTTCCAGAAAAGGGCGCCGTTTTTTGTTTACTGACTGTTCGGCCCGGCCGGCGCACGCCGGCTCTCTCTGCGAGGGATCAGCGCGAGTCGCGATGAATATCGTGCGTGACGAACCCGGCATCGTTATCCGGCAGATCGAGCCAGCCGGGTTGCTCGAGCGAATGGCGAATATCTTCGAGACCGCTGCGCCAATGCTCGCGCATCGTCGACAGACCGAACTGAAAGTCCTTGTAGTGTCCTTCGTATTCCTTGTGCCGGTAGATCAGGTGAACCACGTTGTAGCGCTTCGAGCACGACAGATCCTCGGCCAGCTCGCACCACGGATCGTCGCGCTGCTCGACGGGCACACGGTCCAGCACCTCGCGCAGCACGTGGCGAAAACGCTGCGAGCGCTGCAGCATGTCGGTCACGAGGCGCGTGCGGCTCGAATACTGGATGTCTTTCATGCGTCCCTGCACGTCGGTGATGTTGTCCGGCACCGGCCCGATTGCGCTCCATAAATCGACCTGAAACGCGAGCGTGTCGCGGCGCGGCGTCGACTGGAGCACCTCGTAGAGCGGCGTATTCGACATCAGGCCGCCGTCCCAGTAGAACTGACCGTCGATCTCGACGGCCGCGAAGCCCGGCGGCAACGCGCCCGACGCTATGAAGTGCTCAGGCCTGAGCGTGGTGCGCGTATTGTCGAAGTACGCGAAGTTTCCCGTGCCGCAGTTCACCGCGCCCACCGACACGCGTATTTCGCCGGAATTGATCCGGTCGAAATCACACAGCGACTCGAGCGTGGTCTTCAGCGGCGTGGTGTCGTAGTAGCTCGCCAGTTGCGGCGGACCGGACACCGTGGGCAGCGGCGGTGGAAAGCGCGGCACGAAGAAGCCTCTTTGCCCTTCGACAATCGCACTCATCGCCTGCGCTGCCGTAAATGCTTTGCGCACCGCTTCGCTCGAATTGAACAGCACGTGTTCGATCGGAGCCGGCAACGGCAGCCCGAACGCCGGCTGGCAGATCGTCTCCCAGAATTGCAGCAGACGCTCGACGCGTTGTTCCGGTGGATTGCCCGCAATGATCGCCGTATTTAGCGCACCGATCGAAATTCCCGCGATCCAGTTCGGCTCGATGCCGGCTTCGTCAAGTCCCTGGAAGACGCCGGCCTGATAGGCGCCCAGTGCCCCCCCGCCTTGCAGCATCAGCGCGACAGTTTCGTAGTTGGGCAACCGGGGATGCCGGCGCAGGCCGGCGGCGACCGCCGGACCCGCGCCCTCCCCGTCGCCGGACACGCCTACGCGCGCCCGCTTCAGATTGCGTTGCGCCACGGGCCGCCCCTTAGTGCATGTACCAGCCGTGGCTCACGACGAACGACTGGCCGGTCAGCGCCGCGCTCGGGAAGGTCGACAGGAACAGCACGGTCTGCGCGACGTCTTCGACCGTCGTGAAGATACCGTCGACGGTACCGCCCAGCATCACGCGCTTGATCACTTCCTCTTCGCTGATGCCGAATTCCTTCGCCTGCTCGGGAATCTGCTTGTCGACGAGCGGCGTACGCACGAAGCCCGGACACACGACGTGCGAACGCACGTTGTGCGCAGCGCCCTCCTTGGCAAGCACGCGCGACAGGCCCAGCAAAGCATGCTTTGCGGTCACGTACGCCGACTTCAACGGCGAGGCGAGATGCGAGTGGACCGAGCCCATGTAGATCACGACGCCGCCGCGATCGTCCTTATACATGTGCTTGAGCGCGGCCTTGGTGGTCAGGAACGCGCCGTCCACGTGAATGGCCTGCATCTTCTTCCAGTCCGAGAACGAATAGTTTTCGATCGGATTGACGATCTGGATGCCGGCGTTGGAAACGAGAATGTCGATCGAGCCGAATTCCTCGGCGACCTTGTCGATACCCTGGTTGACGGCTTCTTCGCTCGTCACGTCCATTGCCACGCCGATTGCCTTGCCGCCGCCCTTTCTGATTTCTTCAGCCACGGCGTTCGCGCCGTCCTGGTTCAGGTCGGCGATCGCGACCGCCGCGCCCGCGGCCGAAAGAGTCAATGCGATCTGTTTGCCGATGCCGCTCGCGGCGCCAGTGACGACGGCGACCTTGCCGTTCAGATTGGTGTTAAGAGACGACATCCAGAACCTCCATGCAGTAGATGAGCAATGAGACCACAAGGCCACGCGCGGCGAGAAGTCGGCCAAACGGTATAGACCGTTCGGCCGATGCAACGCGGCGGCCGACTTTGCTATTGTGCATGAACCCCGTGAACGACATAGGTAAAACGCACATCGAACCGTATCTCTCTAAACTGGACGCTTGCGGGCTGAATCCGGGCTCGATCCCCGTGGCATCACCAACCAGGAGACATGCATGAATTATCGACGTCTGGGCCGCTCCGGCCTGCAAGTGAGCGAGTTGTCCATCGGCTCGTGGGTCACGTACGGCAACCAGGTGGATCACCGCGCTGCGCGCGAATCGCTCGCCGCGGCGCGCGACGCGGGCGTCAATTTCTTCGACAACGCCGAGGTCTACGCAGGCGGCAAATCCGAGGAGATCATGGGCCATGCGTTGAAGGAACTCGCGTGGCCGCGCGTGAGCTACGTCGTGTCGACGAAATTTTTCTGGGGACTCAACGAAGCGCCGAACCAGTACCACACGCTGAACCGCAAATACCTGATGAACGCGATCGACGGGTCGCTGAAGCGCCTGCAACTCGACTATGTCGATCTCGTGTTCTGTCATCGTCCCGATCCGAACACGCCGGTCGAGGAAACGGTCTGGGCAATGAGCGATATGATCGCGCGCGGCAAGGCGCTGTACTGGGGCACCTCGGAATGGAGCGCCGACGAGATTCGCGCCGCTTATCAAGTCGCCGAGCGGCATCATCTGCACAAGCCGGTCATGGAGCAGCCGCAATACAACCTGTTTCATCGCAAACGCGTCGAGCAGGAATACAAGCGGCTCTACGAGGACATCGGACTTGGCCTGACCACGTGGAGTCCGCTCGCATCGGGTCTGCTTACCGGCAAATATCGTGACGGTGTGCCCGCCGACAGTCGCGCGCAGTTGCAGGGCTATGACTGGCTGCGTCAGCAGCTCACCGACCCGACGAGAAACAACGTGGTCGGCCAGCTCGGCACGGTCGCCGACGAGCTCGGCTGCACGGTCGGTCAGCTTGCGATCGCGTGGATTCTGAAGAATCCGAATGTCAGCACGGTGATCACGGGCGCCTCGCGCGTCGACCAGATCGGCGAAAACATGCAGTCCGCCGAGGTGGCCGAGCGCATTACGCCGGAGATCAAGCAGCGGATCGAGGCGATCATCGGCGACGCGCATGAGTAATCGCGCGCCCCGCCAGGCACTGACCGGATAACCGGGCACGTGCGGTCGCGTACAATACGCGACCGCGCGACACCGGCTCCCTTCGGCGCCAGCCTGCGCTCTTTTAGCGTCTTCTCATCATGCTCAGCTACCGCCACGCCTTTCATGCCGGCAATCACGCCGACGTTCTCAAACACGCCGTCGTAGTGCAGCTGCTGCGCTACTTTGGCCAGAAGGACAAGGCCTACTGGTATATCGACACGCACGCGGGCGCCGGCGTGTACTCGCTGAAGGAAGGCTACGCGACGAAGACCGGCGAGTTCGAGACAGGCATCGCGAAACTGTGGGGCCGCAACGATCTGCCGCCGCTCTTTGCCGAATATGTCGACGAAGTCAGCGCGCTCAATGCCGATGGCCAGTTGCATTTCTATCCGGGCTCGCCGTATCTCGCGTGGCGGCAGTTGCGCGCGCAGGATCGCATGCGGCTGTTCGAATTGCACAGCACCGAAATCGACGTGCTGCGTCACAATTTCCGCGACGCGGGCCGTCGCGCGATGCTGTACGCGGGCGACGGTTTCGACGGCATTCTCGCGCTGCTGCCGCCGGCGCCGCGTCGCGCGCTGATCCTGCTCGACCCGTCGTATGAAGACAAGCGCGATTACGGGCGCACGCTGCGCTGTGTCGAGGAGAGTCTCAAGCGTTTTCCGACCGGCACGTATGCGCTCTGGTATCCGCAGGTCAAGCGCCCCGAGTCGCAGCGTTTCCCCGATCAGCTGAAGCAGTTGCAGAAGGACAACTGGCTCCACGTCAGCCTGACCGTCAGCAATCCCCCAGAGGACGGCTATGGACTGTTCGGTAGCGGCATGTTCATCCTGAATCCCCCGTATACGCTCGCCAGGATGCTCAAGGATCAGATGCCGTGGCTCGTCAAGACGCTCGGCGAAGACAAGGCAGCGACGTTCAAGGTCGAGTATCGCGGCAACTGAACGTGACGAGCGGCGCGTGAGCGGGCTGCGCGGTACCCCGTCATATTTATCGAGCGAGCCGATCTCACCTCATGCTCATTTGAGCTGCGCAGCCGCCTTGATCGCGAACTGGTTAGTATAGGTCGCGCTCAAATCGATCTTCTTCGGATCGAGCCGGCTATCGAACGACGACAACGCGCGCAGCGACGTCGGCGGGCCGTCCGCAGGCATCAGTCCATCCGGCGAATAGGCGTCGCGCACATTGTGAAAGGCGTCGAGATAAAGCGTTGGGTCGCCCAACAGATAGGCTTGCGGCACCATTTTCAGCAGATCCGCGTCGCTTGCGGTCTGCAGCCAATGATTCGCGCGCACGATCGCATTGGTCAGCGCCTGCGTCGTCTTCGGATTTTTCTGGATGAAGCTCTCGGGCGCATAAAGCGTCGCCGCGGGCATCGTGCCGCCGAACACATCCTGCGTGCCCTTCACGGTGCGCGTGTCCACCAGCACCTTGATCGCGCCGCTACGCGTGAGCTTGGTCATCATTGGATCGACATTGGACAGTGCGTCAATCTGCCCGCTGCCCACCGCGGCCAGCACCGTCGCGCCGCTGCCGACGCCGATCGCCGAAATGTCGCTGCGCTGCACGCCAGCCTTGCGCAACGCAACGGTGAGCACGAGATCCGTCGACGAACCCGGCGCGCTCACGCCGACCTTCGCGCCTTTGAAGTCCGCCAGCGACTTGATCTGATCGGCCTTCGATTTCACCACGCCGATCACGATCTGCGGCGCGCGGCCCATCAACACGAATGCCCGATAGTGCTGCCCCTTCGCCTGCATGAACAGCGTGTGCTCGAACGCGCCCGCGCCGACGTCGGCGCTACCGCCCACTACGGCTTCGAGCGCCTTCGAGCCGCCCGCGAAATCTTCGAGCGTGACGTTCAGGCCTTCGTCCTTGAAGTAGCCGAGCTGCTGTGCGGCGAGGACCGGCAGGTAGTAGAGGCCGGGTAAGCCGCCGACGGCCATCGTCAGTGTCGGCTTTTCCGGCGTGTCTTTCGCGAAGCTGGCGCCTGGCAGCGCGGCCAGTGCGAGCAGCATCACGCAGGCGCGCGTGGCACGCTGCATCCAGTAATTCGGCATGGGGACGTCTCCTGGTTGTGTTTTCCGTTCGAAACGGTGACGCAGGCGCACATGCCGCGGTCGAAGCTCACGGCAACGAGGCGTGCAACGATTGTCGTCGGACGGTTTCACGGGCGCCATGCGCCCAAACCCGAATGAGATGCCGGGTGCGAGGCAAGCTGGCGCATGCGGAAGACAGAGGACCGGCCGGAAGCGTCGCCGATGCGCTTTCGCGCCCTTGTTACCTCATTGCGGAAGCGGCACCGGCCGAGGCATCGGCCGGGGCGGTACGCCGCCACCGGCCGGCAACTGGATATACGGCGCGACTACGAACGGTGGCGACGCATCCCGAGGCAGTTCGACGGGTGCAGCGATCGGCGGCGCGGCGACGATCGGCTCGGGCGCAGGCGGCGAGCTCAGCAGTATGGTGCCGCTCTGGCCATTATTGACGCCGCCAAGCGTATCGAGAATCACGGGAGGGCGGTCGTTATCGGAGACCGCGAATGCGTCCGACGCAACGCAGAGGGTCGCGAGCGTCGTCATGGCGGCGGCCGCCATCACGGATCGGAAAGGTTGGAGCGAACGGACGGAGGACATGGGCAGCCCCGGTGGATTATGAATGCCGTCTTGCGCGAAAATCGCCCTACCTTACCGCGGCGCGCGTTACGAAGCTAGTCGATATTCGCCATGCGCGGCCTTGCGGCGCCGTTCGCGCGAAAGGCGCCGAAAAGCGCGCTCATTTCAATGTCCGGATACGACAAAGCCCCGCTTTGACGGGGCTCGACATTGGTGCTGCAATGGCCACGCAAAAGCACACGCGCCAAGTCAAACTTTCAAGCGCAAACTTACCGCGAATAGCCGTTGGTTTCCAGCGAACGGATGCGCTGTTCGAGCTGGACGATATCTGACGACGATGCCAGATACGCCTCACGACGGCTACGTTCTGCAGTTTCGAACCAGGTGCTGAGCTTTTCAAGAATGAATGCAAACATGATGTGTTCTCCAGGAATCAGATCGGATCCCCGGTGATTTGACATCAGGGATTTCCCGTAAAGGGTTAACCCGTATTATAGCCGCAAAGTGCAACCCGAACAGTGAAATGCCTGCATGATGTGCATTCCGTTTGGGAATGACGCACCGAATATGTGCGCTAGGACGCCTGATTTTATTGCGATTCGGCAGCATTTTTCAGGTTTTGCATCATGTCAAAGCGTTCTTATGCACGTTTGAGGTGCGTAAATTCGTCGAATGCAATCAAGATGTAATCGGGTTGCACCTTCTCCTGGGCCAGCCGCTAAACCGGGTGGCAACCTTGGTCCGAAACCATATCAGTATCCGCTAGTCGCTCGATAATCGGACAATCTGGCCGGTCATCGCCGTGACAATGATGGGCGAGATGCGCGAGGGTGTCGCGCATGTCAGTCAGCTCGGCAATGCGACGATCGAGCTCGGCGACATGTTCGAGCGCGATGCGCTTTACTTCCGCGCTGGCACGCGAGCGGTCGTGCCATAGCGCGAGCAGTCGCCGGATATCCTCGACCAGAAATCCGAGACGGCGAGCCTGGCGAATAAAGCGCAGAGAATGCACTTCCTGCGACCCGTACACACGATAGCCGGCGCTCGTGCGCGCCTTAGCGGTCAATAGGCCGACGCTTTCGTAGTAGCGGATCATTTTTGCCGTAACGCCCGACGCGCGGGCCGCTTCGCCAATGTTCATGGCTGTTTCCCCAAGGTTTTGGCTGAACTCTAGTCGATGCTACACCTTCCCATAGTGGGAAGGTCAGCTACCCAAACACGGATCAGCAGGCATAATTCGACTATTCGCAATCTGATTCCGTCGAGGTCTTTGCAATGACAATCGAGTTCCATGTAGAAGGCATGAGCTGCCAGCACTGTGTTGCCGCCGTCACGAACGCGATTCGCGAACACGACGCCGCCGCGCAGGCTCAGGTGGATCTTGCAACCGGCCGCGTGGTCGTGGAGTCGGCGCAACCGGTCGATGCGCTGAAGGCCGCGATCGAACAAGCCGGATACACGGTCACGTCTGTGCGCTGAGAGCGCCGATCATGTTCAAGGTTGCCGTGATCGGTGGTTCGGGGCTGCTCGGCCGCGCGCTCAACGACGAACTTGCGCGCCAGGCCGGCTGGCAAAGCGTCGCCACCGCATTGAGCCGGCCGTCGCCGCAGATGATCGCATTGGATGTTCGCGATAGCCTTGCGGTCGAGCGCTTCATCGACCATGTGGCGCCGGATGCCGTCGTGATTGCCGCGGCGGAGCGCCGTCCCGATGTATGCGAGCGCGATCCGGAGCTTGCACGCGCGCTGAACGTCGATGCTGTGCGGGCGATCGCCTCGGCGGCGAACCGGCACGGCGCGTGGACGTTGTCGATCTCGACCGACTATGTGTTCGACGGCTCGAATCCGCCCTATCGTCACGACAGCACGCCCGCGCCACTCAACGCGTACGGGCGGAGCAAGCTCGAAGGCGAGCGAGCGCTGGCCGAGACGGCCGAGCGGGGATGCGTGCTGCGTCTGCCGCTGCTGTATGGGCCGGTTATCAGTTGGTCGGAGTCGGCTGTGACTAGCCTCGTGCCGGCGATCGTGGCATCGGCCGCGCCGGACGGCCAGGCCGCCTTGATGGACGCCTGGGCCATCCGCTACCCGACGTTCACGCCCGATGTCGCGGTCGTGATCCGACAGATGCTTGAGCGACACGCGCGCGGCCAAACGATCTCTGGCATCGTGCAATGGTCGGGCGACGAACCGATGAACAAGTATGAGATCGCGGTGCGCCTGGCAAAAGCATTGCAACTCGACGCGAATCTGATGCCCCAACGTACACCCACCGATGCGACGCCGCGCCCGCACAACTGTCATCTGGCATCGAGCCGCCTGGAGGCATTTGAAATCGGCCGACGCACACCCTTCGATATTGCGATCCGGCAGTTGCTGTAAGCGCGCAACGGACGACGTAGCCTTCGCGAAGCGAGCAAAGGTGCCTTAGTCTGCCGAGGGAGCCAGTCGTCAAGGCTGCTGGCTCTCGTAATCGTCGGCACTTTGTGCAACGGATGGTGCCGTGTTAAACAACGCAACGAGATAGAGGCGGCGCCGAGAATCCGGACAGGTCGGTAAGTGGAAAAGCTGGCGCGTGAGTCGGTCATAATGGCCGGCAAAGGAACCAGAAGATGACGAAACGCAACCGACGGACACACTCACCGGCGTTCAAGGCAAAGGTGGCACTCGCGGCGCTCAAGGGCGACAAGACGCTGGCCGAGCTGGCCCAGCAGTTTGATGTGCATCCGAACCAGATCACGGACTGGAAGAAGCAACTGCAGGAGGGTGTTGCCGAAGTGTTCGAGACGGGCCAAACATCGGCCGAGCCCCCGGTCGATGTGAAGGTGTTGCACGCGAAGATCGGGCAATTGACTCTGGTGAAACGCGCGATATCGGCCGCGTAAACGCAAAAACCCCACCGCGAGGGGTGGGGTTTCTGACGGGGTAAGGAGCCTGACGATTACCTACTTTCACACGGGCAATCCGCACTATCATTGGCGTGGAGTCGTTTCACGGTCCTGTTCGGGATGGGAAGGGGTGGGACCGACTCGCTATGGTCATCAGGCATGACGGGTTGCTGCGTCGCGGGGTGCGCGCCACAGCCAATCTGGAAGAAGTAGTTTCTGGTGATGCTCACCAGGGTAAGGCAGGTTGTGTTGTTTCTGGCACAACACTGATCTCAACCGTGTGTGGTCTGCATAAGACCCTGCGCTTTGCGCAGGGTGGGGCATCCATAAGCGCTGAAGCGCTAACGGCTGCCGACACACACCGGTTATAGGATCAAGCCTTACGGGCAATTAGTATCAGTTAGCTCAGTACATTACTGTACGTGCACACCTGACCTATCAACGTCCTGGTCTTGAACGACCCTTCAAGGGGCTCGAAGCCCCGGGGATATCTCATCTTAAGGCGAGTTTCCCGCTTAGATGCTTTCAGCGGTTATCTCTTCCGAACATAGCTACCCGGCGATGCCACTGGCGTGACAACCGGTACACCAGAGGTTCGTCCACTCCGGTCCTCTCGTACTAGGAGCAGCCCCCTTCAAATATCCAGCGCCCACGGCAGATAGGGACCAAACTGTCTCACGACGTTTTAAACCCAGCTCACGTACCTCTTTAAATGGCGAACAGCCATACCCTTGGGACCGGCTACAGCCCCAGGATGAGATGAGCCGACATCGAGGTGCCAAACACCGCCGTCGATATGAACTCTTGGGCGGTATCAGCCTGTTATCCCCAGAGTACCTTTTATCCGTTGAGCGATGGCCCTTCCATACAGAACCACCGGATCACTATGACCTGCTTTCGCACCTGTTCGACTTGTCAGTCTCACAGTCAAGCACGCTTATGCCATTGCACTATCAGCACGATTTCCGACCGTACCTAGCGTACCTTCGTACTCCTCCGTTACACTTTGGGAGGAGACCGCCCCAGTCAAACTGCCTACCATGCACTGTCCCCGATCCGGATCACGGACCAGGGTTAGAACCTCAAACAGATCAGGGTGGTATTTCAAGGTCGGCTCCACGCAAACTGGCGTTCACGCTTCACAGCCTCCCACCTATCCTACACAGACCGGTTCAAAGTCCAATGCAAAGCTACAGTAAAGGTTCATGGGGTCTTTCCGTCTAGCCGCGGGGAGATTGCATCATCACAAACACTTCAACTTCGCTGAGTCTCGGGAGGAGACAGTGTGGCCATCGTTACGCCATTCGTGCAGGTCGGAACTTACCCGACAAGGAATTTCGCTACCTTAGGACCGTTATAGTTACGGCCGCCGTTTACCGGGACTTCAATCAGGAGCTTGCACCCCATCATTTAATCTTCCGGCACCGGGCAGGCGTCACACCCTATACGTCCACTTTCGTGTTTGCAGAGTGCTGTGTTTTTATTAAACAGTCGCAGCCACCAGTTTATTGCAACCCTTTCACCCTTCTGGCGCAGGCCAGTCAGGCTATGAGGGCGTACCTTATCCCGAAGTTACGGTACCAATTTGCCGAGTTCCTTCTCCCGAGTTCTCTCAAGCGCCTTAGAATACTCATCTCGCCCACCTGTGTCGGTTTGCGGTACGGTCACTGTGAAACTGAAGCTTAGAGGCTTTTCCTGGAACCCCTTCCAGTTGCTTCGTCGCCTAAGCGACTCGCCTCGCACCCTTGAATCCCGCGCCCGGATTTGCCAAAGCGCCTTCTCCAATGCAAGGACCGGGACTTCCAACACCCGGACAACCTTCCGCGATCCGTCCCCCCATCGCATTTCACAATGGTGCAGAAATATTAATCTGCTTCCCATCAGCTACGCATTTCTGCCTCGCCTTAGGGGCCGACTCACCCTACGCCGATGAACGTTGCGTAGGAAACCTTGGGCTTACGGCGAGGGGGCCTTTCACCCCCTTTATCGCTACTCATGTCAGCATTCGCACTTCCGATACCTCCAGCACACTTTCCAGTGCACCTTCGCAGGCTTACGGAACGCTCTCCTACCATGCACATTACTGTGCATCCGCAGCTTCGGTATATGGCTTAGCCCCGTTACATCTTCCGCGCAGGACGACTCGATCAGTGAGCTATTACGCTTTCTTTAAAGGGTGGCTGCTTCTAAGCCAACCTCCTGACTGTTTTAGCCTTCCCACTTCGTTTCCCACTTAGCCATATTTGGGGACCTTAGCTGGCGGTCTGGGTTGTTTCCCTCTTGACACCGGACGTTAGCACCCGATGTCTGTCTCCCGTGATTGCACTCTTCGGTATTCGGAGTTTGCTATGGCGTAGTAATCCGCAATGGACCCCACAACCATGACAGTGCTCTACCCCCGAAGGTGATACACGAGGCACTACCTAAATAGTTTTCGGAGAGAACCAGCTATTTCCAGGTTTGTTTAGCCTTTCACCCCTATCCACAGCTCATCCCCTAACTTTTCAACGTTAGTGGGTTCGGTCCTCCAGCACGTGTTACCGTGCCTTCAACCTGGCCATGGATAGATCACCTGGTTTCGGGTCTACACCCAGCGACTGGACGCCCTGTTCGGACTCGCTTTCGCTACGCCTGCCCTAATCGGTTAAGCTCGCCACTGAATGTAAGTCGCTGACCCATTATACAAAAGGTACGCCGTCACCCCTTCGCAGAGGCTCCGACTGTTTGTATGCATGCGGTTTCAGGATCTGTTTCACTCCCCTCCCGGGGTTCTTTTCGCCTTTCCCTCACGGTACTGGTTCACTATCGGTCGATCACGAGTATTTAGCCTTGGAGGATGGTCCCCCCATCTTCAGACAGGATTTCACGTGTCCCGCCCTACTTCTCGTACACCCAGTCCTTCCATGCTGTTTTCGTCTACAGGGCTATCACCTGCTATGGCCGCACTTTCCAGAGCGTTCGACTAACAATACAGATAACGTGTACAGGCTGCTCCCATTTCGCTCGCCACTACTCTGGGAATCTCGGTTGATTTCTTTTCCTGCGGTTACTTAGATGTTTCAGTTCACCGCGTTCGCTTCGCGTAGCCTATGGATTCAGCTACGGATACCTCAGAAGAGGTGGGTTTCCCCATTCGGACATCTCCGGATCAAGGCTCGTTTGCCAGCTCCCCGGAGCTTTTCGCAGGCTACCGCGTCCTTCATCGCCTGTGATCGCCAAGGCATCCACCACATGCACTTGTTCGCTTGACCCTATAACGGGTGTGTCTCTGTCGACCAGTGTTAGCGCTTTAGCGCTTACTCTGGTCCCATCCCCGGAGGGGACAGGTTCCCGAAGGAGTCGACCATTCACGTTCCGCTACAGGTTGAGTATTCGTGTTGCGCCGTATTCCAAAGCGATCTCTCGATCACCTTTAAAATACATCGATACAATCACAACCCTGATTCACCTACTCACACACCCATCTCCAGGCACGCTTTCGTGAATCTCTTTACTACTTCTTCCTGATTGTTAAAGAACGACAGCCGATATAAAGCTCGTGCCTCATACCGCCCTGACTGGCTCAATCGCCAATGCGCAACGCTCTGCCTTCATGCAGAGCCCTGCGCATTGAGGATTGGTGGAGGATGACGGGATCGAACCGACGACCCCCTGCTTGCAAAGCAGGTGCTCTCCCAGCTGAGCTAATCCCCCAGTCCCACAGCTATTCCAGAGGCCCCAGCCCTTCAGCTCACCAGACAAGACACTGGTGGGTCTGGATGGATTCGAACCATCGACCCCCGCCTTATCAAGACGGTGCTCTAACCGGCTGAGCTACAGACCCCTGAGCCTGTCTGCGTTTTCTTTCATCACCACAGCCGATAAGCGTGAGCACTTGATGCGAGCAATGCTCGACTCTGGAAAGGAGGTGATCCAGCCGCACCTTCCGATACGGCTACCTTGTTACGACTTCACCCCAGTCATGAATCCTACCGTGGTGACCGTCCTCCTTGCGGTTAGACTAGCCACTTCTGGTAAAACCCACTCCCATGGTGTGACGGGCGGTGTGTACAAGACCCGGGAACGTATTCACCGCGGCATGCTGATCCGCGATTACTAGCGATTCCAGCTTCACGCACTCGAGTTGCAGAGTGCGATCCGGACTACGATCGGTTTTCCGGGATTGGCTCCACCTCGCGGCTTGGCAACCCTCTGTTCCGACCATTGTATGACGTGTGAAGCCCTACCCATAAGGGCCATGAGGACTTGACGTCATCCCCACCTTCCTCCGGTTTGTCACCGGCAGTCTCCCTGGAGTGCTCTTGCGTAGCAACTAGGGACAAGGGTTGCGCTCGTTGCGGGACTTAACCCAACATCTCACGACACGAGCTGACGACAGCCATGCAGCACCTGTGTTATGGCTCCCTTTCGGGCACCCCCGGCTCTCGCCAGGATTCCATACATGTCAAGGGTAGGTAAGGTTTTTCGCGTTGCATCGAATTAATCCACATCATCCACCGCTTGTGCGGGTCCCCGTCAATTCCTTTGAGTTTTAATCTTGCGACCGTACTCCCCAGGCGGTCAACTTCACGCGTTAGCTTCGTTACCAAGCCAATGAAGGCCCGACAACCAGTTGACATCGTTTAGGGCGTGGACTACCAGGGTATCTAATCCTGTTTGCTCCCCACGCTTTCGTGCATGAGCGTCAGTATTGGCCCAGGGGGCTGCCTTCGCCATCGGTGTTCCTCCACATCTCTACGCATTTCACTGCTACACGTGGAATTCCACCCCCCTCTGCCATACTCCAGCGCTGCAGTCACCAATGCAGTTCCCAGGTTAAGCCCGGGGATTTCACATCGGTCTTACAGCACCGCCTGCGCACGCTTTACGCCCAGTAATTCCGATTAACGCTCGCACCCTACGTATTACCGCGGCTGCTGGCACGTAGTTAGCCGGTGCTTATTCTTCCGGTACCGTCATCCCCCAGGGGTATTAGCCCCGGAGCTTTCTTTCCGGACAAAAGTGCTTTACAACCCGAAGGCCTTCTTCACACACGCGGCATTGCTGGATCAGGGTTGCCCCCATTGTCCAAAATTCCCCACTGCTGCCTCCCGTAGGAGTCTGGGCCGTGTCTCAGTCCCAGTGTGGCTGGTCGTCCTCTCAGACCAGCTACAGATCGTCGGCTTGGTAGGCCTTTACCCCACCAACTACCTAATCTGCCATCGGCCGCCCCTTGAGCGCGAGGTCCCGAAAGATCCCCCGCTTTCCTCCTCAGAGCGTATGCGGTATTAATCCGGCTTTCGCCGGGCTATCCCCCACTCCAGGACACGTTCCGATGTATTACTCACCCGTTCGCCACTCGCCACCAGACCGAAGTCCGTGCTGCCGTCCGACTTGCATGTGTAAGGCATGCCGCCAGCGTTCAATCTGAGCCAGGATCAAACTCTTCAGTTCAAACCTGTTACTGTTTTCGGTCCATCTCTGAACCGGTCGCTCACTCAACGTACTGACGATGATCAATCCGTCTTCCGACAGATCAACCTTCCTCTGATACTGTGTGAGGCTTCCTGATACTGTTGCCTGACAGCAGGTTCCGCAGAACCCGCCGCCGCACCGCGCATCAAGCGCCCACACTTATCGGCTGTTAGTTTTTAAAGATCGTTCCGCCCAACCCGCAGCACCTGCACCACAACCACCGGCACCGCTTCGTTTGCGTCGCTGCATCTGCAGCAGAGAAGCGAGATTATGGAGAACTTCCTTCGGATCGTCAACAGGTTTTTATCACTCGCCTGACCTGCCCACGCCGCTGAAACCCCCGCCATCCAAGGCTTCCCGCTTCTCCGTGCCCCGGCGTCCGGAGCACGAAAGAGCGGAATTCTAGTCGCCGCAGTTCGAACATGCAAGCGAAATCCAAGGGTTTTCCTTAGGGCGCCTTTCCGATGCGACCCGGATCGTCTATCACCGGCGTTTTCGCCTCCGGCGACAGAGTCTGCGCGGCGGACGCGCCGATAGTCCAGTCATGCAACACGGTATAAGCGACCGCCAGCAACGTAGGGCCGATGAAAACACCAAGGAAACCAAACGCTAGCGCGCCGCCCAGAATACCGAGCATCACCAGAATCAACGGCATGTCGCTGTTCTTGCCGATCAGGATCGGCTTGATGACGTTGTCGGCCATGCCAACTACCAGCACGCCCCATATGACCAGAAAAATCGCCCATCCGGTCGAGCCACCCTGATACAGCCAGATCGCCGCGGGCAACCAGACAATGACCGGACCGCCCGGTACCACCGACAGAAAAAACGTAGCGAGCCCGAGCAATGCCGGCGCCGGTACGCCCGCCATCCAGCAGCCGAATCCCGCGAGAACCGCCTGCACAAGGGCCGTACCAAGAATCCCGTAGACCACGCCCTTCACCGTGCTGCCCGCCAGCGCCAGCAGATACTCGGCGCGCTCACCGGCGACTCGACGCATGCCTGCGTTCAGCCATGCGGCCGCCCCTTCGCCACCGGTATAAAAGAAGAACGCGAGCACGATGCTCAACGCCAGTAGCCCCAGTCCATGCGTCACCGCAAGCGCCGCCGCCAGAATCCACTTGCCGGCCGGCGCGGCGAGAGTGCGCACTTGCGCGATCAACTCGGAATTGCTGCTGGTCACGCGCTCCCAAAAGGCCTCGATGCTCGAACCAACCAGCGGGATCCGCTGCACCCACGGCGGCAGATCGGGCAACCCCGAGTCGAAAAGTCTTTGCACCAGCGCCACGATATCGTGAACATGCGCGCCGAACGCGAAACCCGCATAGACGAATGGCCCGAGCACCACGACCAGAATGATCAGCACGATCAAGGTTGCGGCCAGCTTGCGCCGCCCGCCAACCACGCGGGTGAGTCGCCGGTAGAGTCCCCAGGAACTGTAGCTGAGGATGGCCCCCCACAACAGCGCGGTCGTGAAAGGCGCCAGTACCAGCAACGACCCGCCCACCAGCACAATCAACGCGAATACCGCGGCAAGTCGTTCGATCAGTTGGTCCGATTTCACGATGAATCTCCTATTGCGCCAGATCGTGGCAATGAAATGACACACGCCCGCCAGGCGCCCCACTGAACGCCGCCAGCATAGAAGCGAGTCGGACGTCCGAGGGTGTCTTATACCATCAGGCCAAGGCAAGATGCGTCGCGTGCGACGTGCCGGTGGCAAACACCTTTTCGAGATGAAAGCGCCCGAATCAGCCGGAGATTGCCGACCAACCGATATAGCTGCCTGGAAAAGACTACAATCTAAGGTTCCGTGCCCCCAATTTCCTGGATTTATGCGCTCGCGAATCGCCAAACGTCTCCCTCCCGACGCCGACAAGCTCGTCGGTCTCTCGCTCGCGCTTTTCGCGTCGGGCAGCCGTACCGAAGATCGCTTCTGGGAAGCGAAGCTCGACGCGCTGCTGGCCAAAATCGTGCGCAACGCCAACCAGACTACGCTGGACGCCGCGCTCGACCATCTGCAGCAAAACCATCCCGATGCCTACGGTGCGCTGGCCGACATGGCGGAAACGCACAGCGAATCGTTCGTGATCGAACACGAAGGCGTGTCTTACGAAGCGCTGCTGATCGCCGCGCCCGTGCTCGCCTGGACCCGCTACGTGATTCCGTCCGGCCCCCTCAAGTCCGACGCCGCCGACGTCCTGCGCGCGCACCTGCAGGCGCACGTGCTCGCCGCCAACACGCGCGTGGCAATGGCTCCGTTCCTGTACAGCATCGACCAGTTACCGCGCCATCACGTCGAAACGTGGCGCATCGCCCAGCAACTCGCGCAAGCCGCGCTCAGCGGCGGCAACGCGAAGCTAAACTTCGGCGAACTGCCGGAGACCTCGCCGATCCTGGCGGACCCGCGCTTTCTGCTAGCAGTAGTCGCCGCACCCATCGGCGAAGCGACGTTCCGCTGGCAGGAAGAAGAGCACGGCACTCGCATCGAGCGCGGCCAATGTCTGGAGCAATGGGCCACGCAAGGCGGCGCGAATCTGTCGGTCGTGCTGCCGGGCTGCGAATTTGAATGCCTGCTGCCGGATGCGTACTACTCCGCCTGCCGCGACGCCGACGAAAGTGTGCGTCCGCACACCGTGCGTACCGCCGTGCGTTATCTTTTCGACACAATTGGCGCGGCGCCGCAGGACCTGCGCGCGGTGGTCGCCGGCTTCGGCGAACGGCGCATCGACGAGTACCGCGTCGGCTTCACGCGCAAGGGCAGCAACGACGTGATCTACGGGGTGGTGTGGCCACTCTACGGCCGCGAAAACGGCGAGCCGGGCATCGACGAGGAGCCGGAGGAAATCACCGGATCGGACGAGCCGCTCGAGGAAATCGTCGCATTGCTCAAGGAAACCGGCATCACAGATGTGCGCCGCCACGCGGGCCGCTTCGAGCCGGAATATTGCGACGACTGCGGCGTGCCGCTGTATGCGGACCCGCTCGGCGAAATCGTCCATGCGGAAATGCCCGAGGACGCTGAACCCGCGCAACCCCATTTCCATTGATCCCGACGTCGACATCACACCTTATCGCGAAAAAGCCCCGTCCATGCGGGGCTTTTTTTGTCGAATGTCCGCCTTTCTTATGCCTTTTGGACAGCCGTCAAAACGAAGGGAATTTGTCATCATAGGCACGGCGACGCATCGCCGTGATCGAGTCAGCTTCACGAGTCCCACAGATGCGTCGCGCCATTTCGCCCGACACATCTGGAGACATGCATGCGCTTCGCGATTCTCAATTCAAACGCAGAACGACGTGATGGACTCAAGGCGCTGCTGCGGCAGATCGACCGGCTGGCGCGCTTCACCGAAGCCGACGAATGGCGTCTGCTAGAACGTCCGTTCAAGCGTTATCGGCCTGATCTTGTCGTGATCGACTGGGAGGACTGGATGTCGGTTGCGCAGGTTCGCGCGTTGCTCAGCCAGTTCCCCGACCTGCGCATCAGCGTGCTCACCGACGGGACCTTGCCAGCGCTCGTGCGGGCGCTGATGGACGAAGGGGTGCTCGGCGTCGTTCCACGCGACACCGATCCCTGTCTGATCGTGCGCGCATTGGAAATGGTGCTGCTCGGCGGTCACTACGTGCCGCCCGGCGCGCTCGCGATCGATCCGCCGCTGCCGACCGACACCACGATCCGTACATTCGATGAAGAAAGTCCTCCGCCCCGCCGCAACAAACTCTCGAGCGGACTGTCACCGCGGCAGGAGCAGATCATGCGCTGCGTGCACATGGGCAGCACCAACAAGATGATCGCGCGCACGCTCGGCATCAGCGAAGGCACGGTCAAGATCCACCTGACGAGCATATTCCAGCAACTCGGCGCGCCCAATCGCGCCGCCGCGGTCGCGCTTTACAACGGCTGGCTCACGAATCATTTGCAAGTTCTGCGCAACAACGGCGAGGACAGCGCGCGGCCTGTGATACGCGGGCAGCCTGGCCCGGTTCCGCTCCGGCGCCGCAACCACGGGCGCTTCCTGTACCCGTTGCCCGGCGGCGACACCAGTAGCGCGCTGCCGCTCGCTGCGGAGCCCACCAAGTCCTATGGCGAGGCCACACCCGGCGGACCCGCGCGGAAGTCGGTCCGGCCGGACTCCGCATGAGACGGGTCGCGGCGCGCACGGCTTGGAACATCCGCATGCGCGCAGGTTGACGGTGGGCTGGCATGGAATCCGCTCACACCTTTTGTCGTCCAACGAGTAATATGAGATTCATGGGTTTCCTCTACACACCGCTTCCGTTCTGGGTCGCTGTCGGTGGCTGGATTGCCACTGCGATGGCGGTCGCGCTCGCGCTGTGGAAAAACCCTTTCAAAAGACTTCAGGACGGCACGCTCCAGCATGTCTGGCTCGCCATAATCGTTGCGGTGTCGGTGCTGTGGGCGAGCAACGCCTGGCTCGACGACGGCACCGTGATGCACCTGCTCGGCGCCACGCTTGTCGTCACGCTGTTCGACTGGGGGCTCGCCCTGATCGCGATGGCGGTGGTCACGGGGCTGGCCGCCGTCGTCTTCGATGCACCCTGGCAGGGCATCGCGCTGACGTTCCTCGTATACGGCGCACTGCCCGTCGCCATCTCGACGTTGCTCCAGCGCATGTGCACCGCATGGCTGCCGCGCAATCTTTTCATGTTCATCTTCGGCCAGGGCTTCGTTTCGCCCGCCATCGCCGTGTCGTTGACCGCGGCGGCAGCGCTCGGCATTCATATAGCGGTCTCCGGCGGTTCGATGACTGTGGTGCCCATCGGCTACGCACTCAGCGTGCTGCTGCTCGCCACCGGCGAAGCATGGTTCACTGGCATGGCGACCGCGCTGATCGCGGTCTACCGTCCCGCGTGGGTTACCACGTACGATGTGCGGCGTTACCGGCTGGGAGGCCCGCGCACCTGAGCGCTTCGGGCTCGCGTGCGGTGCTCCTGTGATAATTGGCGCCTCGTCGTTGGAGGCTCTTCGGGCGGCCCCACGAGGACAAGATGTCAGAATATTTTCAGCGACATTGAACTCAACCCTTGCGCGGGGCATCTTATGTGCCTCATCTCCCATTTGCGTCTAAAGAACTAGATGGATCGCACCAATGTACCGCGCCGATTGCTGCGGGTGATCGGCCGGTTGGCAGCCTGCGCAGCGGGTCTCTCGCTCACCTGCGCGGCTCCCGCATTCGCTGATCAACTCGAACAGCACAACGACCTCGTCAACAGATTTATCACCGAAATGCACGCGGATCCGCTCGTCGCGGACTGCGCCGCGCATGGCGACTTTGTCGCGAGCACGTCGACCGCGTTCGACCACGTCGAATTTCCGTCCAGTTCGTTCGACAGCGCGCACTCGTCGGTCACGCCGTGGAACGACTCGTTCGACGAAGGCAAGCAGCGCGTCAAGGTGGACAGCATCGTCACCGTCGAGGGCGTCGGCGTGCGCCAGAACAGCTCGGCCGAGCCGGCCGAGCTGAAATTCCGCTGCGGCTATGTCGGCTCGCAGATGCTCGCGTTCAGCTGGAACGATCCAGCGCCGCCGAACCGTGCGCATAGCGAGGGATCCGGCAAGCACAAAGGCGGCAAAGGCAAGCATGCCGTCGGCGGCAAGACGCCGAAGAAGTCGTCGAAGACAGGCTCGGGTCAATCGTCGCGCGCAACGTCGAGCAAATCGGCAAACAAGACCTCGAAGAAAAAGAGCCAATAACATCTGGCGCTGATCGACTCACGCCGGTCGTCCGATCAGTCGCCGCAATAAAAAAGAGGCACGCACTTTTTCAGTGCACGCCTCTTTTTTGCGACCATCCGTCCGCTTCTTCAGGCGAACGTCTCCACGTGACGCAGAATCGCCTGCAACATTGCGGCGCCCAGCGATGCGCTGCGCTCGCCGTTCCAGCCCACCCGCTCGTCGGGCAGATTCGCGTTGTCCTTGAACGGCATTTCCAACGTCAACGACAGACAGCCGAATTCGTTGCCGATGTACTTCGACGCAAGCTTCAATGCATCCTCGCGATACTTGCTCGGCGCATAGCCATACTTGTCCTGAAAATCCGGACTTGCGTGCTTGAACGCCTCGATGAACGCCTTCTGCTCGCGCCCCTGCCGCTCGGTGAAGCCCGGGAGCATTTCGGAACCCGCGACGAATACGTACGGCAGCGCCTCGTCGCCATGAACGTCGAAGAACAGGTCGCAACCCGTCGCATGAATCGCGTCACGCACCGCCAGCACCTCGGGACTGCGCGCGGCATCCGGCTCCATCCATTCGCGATTCAGGTTCGCGCCGGCCGCATTGGTGCGCAGATTGCCGCGCACGCTGCCGTCCGGATTCATGTTCGGCACGATGTGGAACACCGCGTGATCGTAAAGCTTGCGCGCGACCGGATCGCCCGCCCAATCGCCCCAACCCACCAGGCGCTTCACGAACCCTTCGATAAACCATTCAGCCATCGTCTCGCCCGGATGCTGGCGGGCGATCAGCCAGATGTTCTGTTTCGGCGTGGCGCTGGCGGCATCGTCCGCCGGCGGCGTGCCGAGCGTGAGCAGCGAGATCGGTCGTCCTTCGACGGTCTTGCCGAGTTCGGTCAGCGACGCGTGCGGCATCTGCTGCACGGCGCCGAGAAACTCGGCATGGCGTTCCTCGCTATAGGGTTCGAAGTACGCGTAATAGATGCTGTCGAAATCAGGCGTGTGGTCGATCGTCAGCACGCGGCCGTCGTACGAGGTCGGCACGCGGAACCAGTTCACGCGGTCATAACTCGCGACTGCCCGATAATCGTGCCAGCCCTCCGCGAACGCGCACGCGGCGGCGTTCTCGAAGCTCATCACGCAGCGCTCGCCCGCCGCGCCCGACAGACGGAAATAGAACCACTGCGCGAACTCGGCGTGGCTGTCGGACCGCACGCGCAGGCGAATATCGCCGGCGTCCTCGCAGGACAGCACATCAATCGCGCCTGCGTCGAAATTGCTCGTAATCGATAACGTCATGAAAGTCTTCCCTGCCTGAATTCACGCTGCCGGTTCAGCGCAGCGGCACGCTCATTCCGCAATGCGGCGGCGAAATACGAAAGTGGAGTCGTTCGAGGCTTCGGCGCTGAACGCATAGCCTTCGGTGTCGAAGTCCCTCAACTGCTCGGGACGATCGAGGCGGTTTTCCACCGCGAAACGCGCCATCAAGCCTCGCGCCCGTTTTGCATGGAAGCTGATGATCTTGTAGCGGCCACCCTTCCAGTCTTCGAACATCGGCGTGACGACCGGCGCGTCGAGCAGCTTCGGCTTGACCGACTTGAAGTACTCGCCCGACGCGCAATTGACCAGCACGCGCGAGGCTGCCGCATTCTTCTTCAACTGCACGTTCAATGCGTGCGTGATCCGCTCGCCCCAGAACGCGTACAGATCCTTGCCGCGCGGGTTGGCCAGGCGCGTGCCCATTTCGAGCCGGTACGGTTGCAGCAGGTCGAGCGGACGCAACAGGCCATAGAGACCCGACAGCACTCGAACGTGATTCTGCGCATAGTCGAGATCGGCCGACGACAACGTCTTCGCATCGAATCCTTCGTACACGTCGCCGTTGAAAGCGAGCACCGCCTGCTTGGCGTTGTGCGCGCCGAATTGCTGCGACCAGTCCGCGTAACGCTGAAAATTGAGGTGCGCGAGCTGATCGGAAATGCTCATCAGCGAAGCAATCTGTTGTGGCGATAAACGGCGCAGGCCGCTGATCAACTCGGCGGCGTCATCGACGAAATCGGGGATCGTGTGCTTTTTGACGTGCGGCGGGGTGTCGTAGTCGAGCGATTTCGCCGGCGACAGAACGATTATCATAGATGCTTGCAGGCACGCCGTGCCTGACGGTCAAAGACGAAAGCCCGATTGTAACGAATGCCAAGTTCCCTCGCCTCAAGCGGCGCGTTGCGCGTCGTACTCGATTCCAATGTGTGGATCGATATTCTCGTATTCGATGACCCGCACACGCGGCCGATCGCCGCCGCGCTCGAGAGCGGCGCGCTCGCCGCGCTGATCGACGCGCGCTGCCTCGCCGAACTCAGCTACGTGCTCGACTATCCGCAGTTTGCGCATCGCAACGTCGACAAAGCCGC
The DNA here is from genome assembly GCF_050436345.1 of Paraburkholderia sp. WC7.3g. Taxonomy (NCBI): domain Bacteria; kingdom Pseudomonadati; phylum Pseudomonadota; class Betaproteobacteria; order Burkholderiales; family Burkholderiaceae; genus Paraburkholderia; species Paraburkholderia sp. WC7.3g. The sequence goes on along the minus strand of NZ_JBNDMA010000002.1, from coordinate 1,738,492 downwards.
TGCGCTCGCGATGGTCGCGCAGCTCGCGCAACGGGTCGAGCCGCCCGGGCCGACCGAGTCCGCCGGCGACTCCCGGCCGCTGCCCCAATGCAAGGATCGCGACGACCAGAAGTTTCTCGAACTCGCGCATGCAGCGAAGGCCGACTGGCTCGTGTCGAAAGACCGCGCGGTCCTGAAGCTCGCCAAGCGGATCGCGCGCGATTTCGGCTTCCGGATCGCGCAACCGGCCCTGTTCGTCGCGGCGGTCGGCATCGCACAGAATGCCGGCGGCGAGCCCGTCACCGCGTGAATCCGCTCACCCGCACGTCGCTTCGAGCCGAGCGCACGTTGACGGCTCATCGCGAGCCGGCCGGACCGTCAACGTGAAACCCGCGGCGCGCACAGCGTGTCGGGATTCCCTACAATCAGTCTTCGCCCTTCGCAACGACAGTTCGAGAACCGGCCCACCTATCGCCCTGCTACCCACGACGCCATGAACGCATCGCACGACACGCCCAGGATGCCCACGTTTCCGTCTCGCCTGCCGAACGTCGGCACGACGATTTTCACCCTGATGAGCGCGCTCGCCGCGGAAAAAGGCGCGGTGAATCTGGGTCAGGGCTTTCCCGACTTCGCCTGCGATCCGCGCATCGTCGACGCGGTCGCGAACGCGATGCGCGACGGCCACAACCAATATCCGCCGATGGCCGGCGTGCTGCCGCTGCGTCAGGCGATCTCGGACAAGATCGCGAATCTGTACGGCCGCCGCTATGACGCGAACAGCGAAATCACGGTCACCGCGGGCGCCACGCAGGCGTTGCTGACCGCAATTCTTTGCACCGTCCATCCGGGCGACGAAGTGATCCTGATCGAACCGACCTACGACAGCTATCTGCCGTCGATCGAACTAGCGGGCGGCAAGCCGGTCTTCGTCACGCTCGACGCACCCGACTACGCGATCCCGTTCGACAAGCTCGCCGCCGCGATCACGCCGAAGACGCGACTCATCATGATCAATACGCCGCACAATCCGACCGGCACGGTTTGGCGCGAACAGGACACGCGCAAGCTCGAGGAAATCGTGCGCGGCACCAACGTGCTGATCCTGTCCGACGAGGTGTATGAGCACATGGTCTACGACGGCGCACCGCATCAAAGCGTCGCGCGTTATCCGGAACTCGCGCAGCGCAGCTTCGTCGTGTCGAGCTTCGGCAAGACCTACCACGTGACCGGCTGGAAAGTCGGCTACGTGGCCGCGCCCGCCGCGCTCACCGCCGAGTTCCGCAAGGTGCACCAATTCAACGTGTTCACCGTCAACACGCCGATGCAGGTCGGCCTCGCCGATTACATGAAGGACCCCGGGCCCTACGTGGATCTGCCGGCGTTTTATCAGCAGAAGCGCGACTTCTTCCGCACGGGCCTCGCGAATTCGCGCTTCCGGTTGCTGCCGTGCACGGGCACGTATTTTCAGTGCGTCGACTATTCGGCGATCAGCGACCTGCCCGAAGCCGAATTCGCCCAATGGCTGACCGGCGAGATCGGCGTGGCCGCGATTCCGGTCTCGGCGTTCTATCACGAGGCGCACGAGTCGGACGTGGTGCGCTTCTGCTTCGCCAAGCAGGAAAGCACCCTCGCCACCGCGCTCGAACGGCTCGCGCAGCTCTAGGATGCTCCGCGCGATGTCACGAACGAATCCACGTTCCTTGTCATCGCGCTGCGCGGCATGGCTGTGCGCTGCACACCCTTGCGCGTTTCACCACACTGCGGTCTTTCCGTCAGGACGCGCGCGACGCCGCGACGCAGGCCTTGCGATCCTCGGTCACGCGCTGCGCCGCTGGTCGCGCGTTGATCGACTTGACGTAGCTCTTCCAGTCGATCCCCGCCTCGAGCAGAAAATCGCGGCCGTAAATGGTCTGTGTCGCCATGCCGACGAGCGGCAGGCTCACGTAGCCGGCGGCATCGGCGACGCTGAATTGCTCGCCGCACAGATACGGCGCGAACTTCGCGATCCGCCTGAAGCCGGCGATGTGATGCGTGAGCAACTTCTCGACGCGCCCTTTCGTCGCGTCGCTGACCGTGCCGCCGAAGAACGCTTCCTTATACAGATTGCGCACCGTCAGCTCGAGATGCACGTCGACGAAAAAGATCATTTCGCGTTCCTTGGCGGCCTGCCACGGATCGGCGGAAAAGATCCGCTTGTCGGCAAAACGCGCGGCCAGATATTCGACGATGCACTGCGACTCGCACAGATCGCCGTGCTCGGTCTGCAAATACGGCACCTTGCCGAGCGGCGAATGCGCGAGCAGCGCTTCTTCCTGGCTCGGCTTCGCGAAATGCTCCTCGAACTCAATGCCATGTTCGAGCAGCACGAACTTGACCTTGTTGTAGTAGTTCGAAAGCGGGAAACCGCACAGCTTGATCATCGGGTGTCTCCTTGTGTCATCGTGTATGAGACCGCGCGTCGGAGTTGCAGCAGCGGCATTCCATCAAATCATCCGGGAAATTGCACGATCGTGCTATTCTGAAATAATCATGGAGTCGGGCATCACAATGAACTCTCGCAATTTCAGCATCGAGACCATCGGTATCGTCGGCACTGGCGCAATGGGTCGTGGCATCGCGCAGATCGCGGCGCTCGCGGGCCTGCGCGTGCGGCTCTACGATACCAACGCGGCGGCCGTCGGCGTCGCCCGCGACTATCTCGCGGAGACTTTCGCCAAATTGACGGCCAAAGGCAAGCTCGAGCAGTCGCGCTCGCTGGCCGCGCTCGCCAACGTGAGCGGCGTGCAGGCCGTCAGCGAGCTGGTCGGCTGCGATCTGGTCATCGAGGCGATCGTCGAAAGGCTCGACGTGAAGCGGGCACTGTTTCGCGAGCTCGAAACCGTGGTCAGCGGTCGCTGCATCCTCGCGTCGAATACTTCGTCGCTGTCGATCACCGCGATCGCCGCAGGCTGCACCGATCCGTCACGCGTGGTCGGTTATCACTTCTTCAATCCGGTGCCGCTGATGAAGGTCGTCGAAGTGATCGACGGCCTGCGCAGCGACCCCGAAGCCGGCGACGCGCTGATGGATCTCGCGCGCCGCATGGGCCACACGCCGGTGCGCGCGAAGGACATGCCGGGCTTCATCGTCAATCACGCGGGCCGCGGCATGAATACCGAGGGCTTGCGCGTGGCGGGCGAAGGCGTCGCGAGCTTTGCGGACATCGACCGCATCATGCGCGAGCAGGCCGGCTTTCGGCTGGGACCGTTCGAGCTGCTGGACCTGACCGCGCTCGACGTATCGCATCCGGTGATGGAGTCGATCTATCACCAGTTCTACGAAGAACCGCGCTATACGCCGTCGCCGATCACGGGCACGCGGCTGTCGGGCGGACTGCTCGGCCGCAAGACCGGCGAAGGTTTTTATCGCTACATGGACGGCAAGCAGCAGGTGCCCGCCGAAGCGCCCGCGCCGAGCGTGCTGCCGCAAAGCGTGTGGGTCAGCCAACGCTACCGCGACGCGTATGAGGCCGTGGTGCAACTGGTCGGCACAGCGGGCGTGAAGCTGGACGAAGGCGCGACGCCCGCCGCCGGTTCGCTGATCGTCGTCACGCCGTTCGGACACGACGCGACCACGGCCGCGGTCGACGAAGCGCTCGACGCTAGCCGCGTCGTCGCCGTCGATGCCCTGTTCCCGCTCGTCAGCGCGCAACGCCGCACGCTGATGACCACGCCAGCCACGACGCGCGCCACGCGCGATAGCGCGCATGCGCTGTTCGCCGCCGACGGCATCCCCGTCACCGTGATCCGTGATTCGACCGGCTTCGTCGCGCAGCGGGTGGTCGCGACGATCGTCAACATCGGCTGCGACATCGCGCAAAAGCAGATCGCGACGCCGGAGGACATCGACCTCGCCGTCATGCTCGGCCTCGGCTATCCGCGCGGACCGCTTGCGCTCGGCGACGCGCTCGGCGCCGCCACCATTCTCACGATTCTGCGCAACATGCACAGCGTGCTCGGCGAGCCGCGCTACCGTCCGTCGCCGTGGCTCGCAAGACGCGCGCAGCTCGGCCTCTCGCTCACGCAGTGCGACGCCGCCGACATCCCAACCGAGACCCGATCATGAGCGCCGCCCTGCTCGCTTCACGCCCGGCCAGCAGCGAATCCACGCTGGTCCTCACGCTGTCGAACCCCGGTGCGCGCAACGCGCTGCATCCGGACATGTACGCCGCGGGCATCGAGGCATTCGATACCGTCGAGCGCGATCCGTCGATTCGCGCTGTCGTGATCACCGGTGCCGACAACTTCTTTTGCGCGGGCGGCAATCTGAACCGCCTGCTCGAAAATCGCGCGAAAGATCCGTCCGTGCAAGCCGATAGCATCGACATGCTCGGTCAATGGATTTCGGCGCTGCGGCTGTCGTCGAAACCGGTGATTGCCGCGGTGGAAGGCGCGGCGGCCGGCGCCGGATTTTCGCTCGCGCTCGCCTGCGATCTGATCGTCGCCGCGGACACCGCCAGGTTCGCGATGTCGTACGCGCGCGTCGGCCTGACGCCCGACGGCGGCGGCTCGTGGTTTCTCGCAGAGGCGCTGCCGCGTCAACTGGCCACCGAGGTACTGATCGAAGCCAAGCCGATCGGCGCCGCGCGTCTGCACGAACTCGGCGTCGTCAACCGACTCACGAAAGCCGGCACCGCGCTCGATAACGCGCTCGCCTGGGCCGACGAGCTCGGCGCGATTTCGCCCAATTCGGTCGCGCGCATCAAGGGGCTGATCGCCGCGGCCGGCACGCAGCCACTCGCGGACCATCTGCTCGCCGAGCGCGATCACTTCGTCGCGTCGCTGCATCATCGCGACGGTCTCGAAGGCATCACCGCGTTCCTCGAAAAACGCGCGCCGATCTACAAATAAGCGACGAGAGAGCCGCCCGACATGCCCGACTACCAACTGCCGAAACGGCGCCGCATCTTCCTGATGCGTCACGGCGACGTCACCTACTTCGACGACTCCGGCCGCGCGATCGATCCCGAAACCGTGCCGTTGAACGCGAACGGCCGCGAGCAGGCGAGCGCGGCGGGCCGCGTGTTCGCCGAACAGCAGGTGCGCTTTGACCGCGTGATCGTCAGCGGCTTGCCGCGCACGATCGAGACCGCGCGACGTGTGCTCGTCGAAACAGGTCAGCAAATCGAACCCGAGATCGAACCCGCATGGCAGGAGATTCGCGGCGGGCGGCTCGGCAGCATTCCTCCGAGCGATATCGAGGCAGCGTTTCTCGGCGTGTTCGACGGCATCGTGCCGGAGACCATGCGCTTTCTCGACGGCGAAACGATCGGCGAGCTGTTCGATCGCGTGCTGCCGGCCGTCGCGGCGCTACGCGAGGACACGTCGTGGGACACCGTGTTGCTGGTGCTGCACGGCGGCGTCAATCGCGCGATCCTGTCGCACGCGCTGACGGCGGGCGGCCGCACGTTTTTCGGTCATCTGGCGCAGGCGACCGGCTGCATCAATGCGCTCGACGTCGGCGCCGCGCCGCGCGACTGGGTGCTGCGCACGCTCAACTATTCACCGCCGTCGCCGTTGCACCGCGACGTTCGCAACACCACGATGGAAATCCTCTACGCTCAATTTATTCGATACCAGCGTAGCTGACACCGAACCGGAGGAGACACATGGCGCAAGCCCCGCAGACCGGCGAACCCGCACGCAAAAAGGACTACTCGGCTTTCGAGGGCACCCGCCCGGTCAACGAGCGGCAACGCTTCGACAACGACGCGCTCGCCGCGTGGCTCGGCGCCCATGTCGACGGTTTCGCGGGGCCGCTCACGCTCGAACAGTTCGCGGGCGGGCAATCCAATCCCACCTTCAAGCTGATCACGCCATCGCGCTCGTACGTGATGCGCGCGAAGCCCGGCCCCGCGGCGAAGCTGCTGCCGTCCGCGCATGCGATCGAACGCGAATATCGCGTGATGCACGCGCTCGCCGGCACCGACGTGCCGGTCGCCCACATGCTCGCGCTGTGCGAGGACGAAAGCGTAATTGGCCGCGCGTTCTACGTGATGGAGTTCGTCGAAGGTCGCGTGCTGTGGGATCAATCGCTGCCCGGCATGACGGCCACCGAGCGCGCGGCGATCTATGACGAAATGAACCGCGTGATCGCGGCGTTGCACAGCGTCGACGTCGCCGCCGCCGGCCTCGCCGGCTACGGCAAACCAGGCAATTACTTCGCACGCCAGATCGGTCGCTGGAGCAAGCAGTATCTGGCGTCCGAGACCGAGCCCATCGACGCGATGCACCGGCTGATCGAATGGCTGCCGCAGCATATGCCGGCGGAGACGAACGAGCGTGTGTCTGTCGTGCATGGCGACTACCGGCTCGACAACCTGATCTTCGATCGCAACGAGCCGCGCGTGCTCGCGGTGCTCGACTGGGAACTGTCGACGCTCGGCAATCCGCTCGCCGACTTCGCTTATCACTGCATGGCGTGGCATGTCGATCCGGCGCAGTTCCGCGGCATTGCGGGACTCGATTGGGCCGCGCTCGGCATTCCCGATGAAGCGCGCTACGTCGAGCGTTATTGCCAACGCACCGGCTTCGAGATTCATGGCGACTGGAATTTCTATCTGGCCTACAACATGTTTCGCATCGCAGCGATTCTGCAAGGAATCATGAAGCGCGTCGTCGACGGTACCGCGTCGAGCACGCAGGCACTTGATGCCGGCCGGCGCGCGAAGCCGATGGCCGAGCTCGCCTGGCATTACGCGCAGAAGGTTCTCTAGATACAAGGGCGCGCGCTGTTCCCCATCATTCGCAGTCCGTTACCCGCGAGGTCCCAGATGAATTTCGATTACACCCCGAAGGTCCAGGCGTTGCGCGAAAAACTGCTCGCCTTTGTCGACGAGCACATTTACCCGAACGAACAGGCGTTCTATGCGGAGATCGCGCGCAATCGCCAGAACGGCAACGCGTGGGTGCCGACGGAACTGATCGAGCAACTCAAGCAGAAGGCGCGCGACGTCGGCCTGTGGAATCTGTTCCTGCCGCAATCGGAGCGCGGCGCCGGGCTGACGAATCTCGAATACGCGCCGCTGTGCGAGATCATGGGCCGCGTGCCGTGGGCGCCCGAAGTGTTCAACTGCAACGCGCCGGACACCGGCAACATGGAGACGATCGAGCGCTATGGCAGCGAAGAGAACAAGCGCGAGTGGCTCGAACCGCTGCTGCAAGGGCAGATCCGTTCGGCGTTTCTGATGACGGAGCCGGAGGTTGCATCGTCGGATGCGACGAATATCCAGACCCGCATCGAGCGCGATGGCGACCATTACGTGATCAACGGTCACAAGTGGTGGTCGTCGGGCGCGGGCGATCCGCGCTGCAAGGTCTATATCGTGATGGGCAAGACTGATCCCGACGCTCCGCGCCATCAGCAGCAGTCGATGATCCTCGTGCCCGCCGACGCCACCGGCATTACCGTGCATCGCCCGCTCACGGTGTTCGGTTACGACGACGCGCCGCACGGCCACATGGAGATCACCCTCGACAACGTGCGCGTGCCCGCCACCAACATGCTGCTCGGCGAAGGCCGCGGCTTCGAGATTGCGCAAGGCCGCCTCGGTCCGGGACGCATCCATCACTGCATGCGCCTGATCGGTCTCGCCGAACGCGCGCTCGAATTGATGGCGAAGCGCTCGCTGCAACGTGTCGCGTTCGGCAAGCCGGTGGCGTCGCAAGGGGTCACGCAGGAGCGTCTCGCCGAGGCGCGCTGCATGATCGAGCAGGCGCGTCTGCTCACGCTGAAGACCGCGTACATGATGGACACCGTCGGCAACAAGGGCGCCCGCGGCGAGATCGCGATGATCAAGGTGGTCGCGCCGAACATGGCGTGTCAGGTGATCGATTGGGCGATTCAGGCTCATGGCGGCGGCGGCGTCAGCGACGATTTTCCGCTCGCGTATGCCTACGCGTCGGCGCGCACGCTGCGTTTCGCCGACGGCCCCGACGAAGTGCACCGCAACGCAATCGCGAAGCTCGAGCTCGCGCGTCATATCGATGCGGGCGCGGCGGCTCGCGTGGAGATGCCGGTCACGCGCGTTTGAGTGCTTCGGCTCGCGGCGAGCGCGGAGCCTGAGCCCGCGGCAAGCAGCGTCGCGCGATCTATGCTCTAATTTTCGACAACGGCGGCGCCCTCTTTGCGGCGCCGCTTCGACGAAAAGGAGCCAGGATGATCGACGTCTATAGCTGGGCGACCCCGAACGGCCACAAGGTTCATATCATGCTCGAGGAAACGGGCCTACCCTACAACGTGCATGCCGTAAACATCGGCGCCGGCGACCAGTTCAAGCCGGAATTTCTCGCCATCAGTCCCAACAACAAGATTCCCGCGATCGTCGATTCCGAAGGTCCGAAAGGCGCCGACGGCCGGCCCCTCGCGCTATTCGAGTCGGGCGCGATCCTGATTTATCTGGCCGAGAAAACCGGCAAGTTTCTACCCACCGATCCGGCCGCGCGCTACGCGGCACTCCAATGGCTGATGTTCCAGATGGGCGGCCTCGGTCCGATGCTCGGGCAAACCCATCACTTCCGCGTGTACGCGCCCGAGCAGATCGAATACGCGGTCAATCGCTACACCAATGAAGCGCGACGTCTGTACGGCGTGATGGACACGCAACTCGGCAAGACACGTTACCTCGCGGGCAACGACTATACGATCGCGGACATCGCCGCGTTTCCGTGGACACGTTCGTGGAAAAATCAGGGCATCGAGCTCGATACGTTGCCGAACGTGAAGCGCTGGCATGAAGAGATCGCTGCGCGGCCGGCGGTGGTGCGCGGCGTCGACGTGCTCGCGTCGGCGCGCGCGCCGCTGACGGACGACAAGGCGAAAGAGGTCCTGTTTGGCGCGACGCAGTACGCGAAACACTAGCTTGAAGCCGCCTCGCCGACACGGGTCGACACAAACAGGAAGCGCGAGCGGCATGCCTGCCGTCTCGCGCTTTTTCATTTCATCTGCGAAGGGCAAACGCTAGAAGTAATGCCGCGTGATGAACTCCGCCACGCACACCGGTCGCTCGCTGCCCTGACGCTCCAGCGTCACGTTCCATGCGAGTTGCACGCCGCTATTGTCGACGTCGGTCACCGAATTCACCGCGAACTTCCCGCGCAGCGACGAACCCACCAGCACCGGCGATATGAAACGCACGCGATTCAAGCCGTAGTTGATTCCCATGCACTGCTCGATCTTCACCGTTTTGCCGAGCAGAGCCGGAATCAGCGACAGTGTCAGAAACCCATGCGCAACCGGCCCGCCAAACGGCGATTCGCGGTTGGCCCGCTCGGGATCGACGTGAATCCATTGATGATCGCCGGTGGCCTCGGCGAAACGGTTGACCCTCTCCTGGTCGACGCTCAGCCATTCGCTGACGAGCGGCTCGGCGCCGATGAGCGCGCGCAAAGCGTCCGCATTGTCGAAAGCGGCTATTGCCGCCGTGATTGCCGCCGCGCTCGCCGTCATGCCGCGACTCCCGGATTACGCAGACCGAACATGCCCTTCGAGCGCACCGTAATCACCGTTTCGCCGTGCTGATTGATGCCTTCCCAGCACGTCGACATGATGCCGCGGTCGGGCTTGCTTTCCGACACGCGCTTGTCGACGACGACGTTCATCATCGTGATCGTGTCGCCGACTCGTACCGGCTTGAGCCAGCGAATTTCGTCGATGCCGGGCGAACCCATCGACGTCGAATCCGCCAGTACCTTGCGCACGAGCATGCCCATCATCACCGAGCACGTGTGCCAGCCGCTCGCGACGAGGCCGCGGAACGGCGATTCGGCCGCGGCGGCTTCGTCGAGATGAAACGGCTGCGGATCGAACTTCTGCGCGAACTCGACGATCTCCTCGCGCGTGAACGTGTGCTTGCCGATTTCGCGGCTCGTGCCCACTTCCATGTCTTCGAAACTGATTTTCATCGTGTACCTCTTTTGTGCGGTGGAACGGCCCGATCAGTCTTCGGCGACGGCAAATCCGGGCAGCGTCGCAAACCGCGCGAGATGATGGTCGACGTCGCCGAGCGTGGTCTCGATGATCGCGAGACGCTTGAACAGATGCGCGGCCGCCACTTCGTTCGTGACACCCATGCCGCCATGCAACTGCACCGCCTGTTGACCGACGAAACGCGCGGCCTGGCCGACCCGCACCTTTGCCGCCGAGATTGCGCGACGGCGCTCGTTCGCGTCTTCACTCGGGTAGCGCATCGCGGCGAGATACGTGATCGACCGCGCCTGCTCCGCGTGGATCAGCATCTCGACCATGCGATGCTGCAACGCCTGGAAACGCGCGATCGGCTGGCCGAACTGCTGGCGCGTTTTCGTGTACTCGACAGTGGCGCGATTGAGCGCGTCGAGCGCGCCGATCGCTTCCGCGCACAGCAGCAGCGTGGCGTAGTCGGCGATCTGCTCGAGGGTCGCCGCTCCCGCATGTTTGCCGGCGAGCCGGCGTGCGGGCGTGCCGTTGAATTCGAGCGTCGCGGCGCGTTGACCGTCGATCGTGCGGTACTCGGTGAGCTTGACGCCGGCCGCGTGACGCGGGACGACAAAGAGCGCGATCTCGACATCGACGCGCGCCGGCACGATCCAGTCGTCGGCCTGCGCACCGTGCAGCACGACTGATTTGGTACCGCTCAGCGCGTGCTGCGCGCCCTGCCCGCTTGCGGTCGTGGCGACGTCGAACAGATCGTAGCGCGCGTGCGGCTCGTGAAACGCCACGGCCAGTTTGGCTTCGCCCCTGGCCGCCCGTTCGAGCAGCGCGGCATCTTCGCCGTCGCCGGTGCCGGCAAGTCGCAGCGCTTCGATGCCGACTGCGGTCGCCCAATACGGCTCGACGACGAGCGCGCGGCCAAGCTCCTGCATGACCACGAGCATGTCGATCGGACCGCCGTTGAAGCCGCCCTGCGCTTCGGGCACCGGCAACGCGGTCAGCCCCAGTTCGGTGAACGCAGCCCAGTGCGCAGCCGATACCCCCGCCTCCGAGCGCACGATCTGCTGGCGCGCTTCGAAGCCGTAGCTCTTCTCGAGATAGCGGCGAAGCGCGTCGGCAAATTGCTGTTGTTCGTCGTTAAAAGTGAAGTCCATGGCGCCGCTCCTCAAAGTCCGAGAATCATCTGCGCGATGATGTTCTTTTGAATTTCGTTCGAGCCGCCGTAAATCGACGTCTTGCGGAAGTTGAAGTAATACGCGGCAAGCGGCGCGGCATCGTCGTCGCCGGCGAGACTGTGCTCGTGTTCGCCTTCGAGGAATGGCACGTCGAACGGCGCGGCAAGCGGGCCGATCGCTTCGAACATCAGTTCGGTGAGCCCTTGCTGCACTTCGGTGCCCTTGATCTTTAGCATCGACGCTTCCGGGCCCGGGCCGCGCCCGCCCGCCTCGTTGGCCACCACGCGTTGCACGGTGACTTCGAGCGCCATCAACTCGATCTCGAGACTCGCGACCTTCGCCGCAAACACCGGATCGTGCAGCAGCGGCTTGCCGTTCTTCTTCTGATCTAGCGCGACGCGCTTGAGAAACGCCAGTTCACGCTTCGACGCACCGACTCGCGCAATGCCGGTACGCTCATGCCCGAGCAGATATTTCGCATACGTCCAGCCGCGATTTTCTTCGCCGACCAGATTGTCGACCGGTACTTTGACGTCCTCGAAGAACACTTCGTTGACTTCGTGATCTTCGTCGAGCGTGATGATCGGCCGCACGGTGATGCCCTGCGTTTTCATATCGATCAGCAGGAACGAGATGCCCTCCTGCTTTTTGGCGCCGCTGTCGGTGCGCACCAGACAGAACATCATGTCGGCGTGCTGGCCAAGCGTGGTCCATGTCTTCTGACCGTTGACCACGTAATGGTCACCGACGCGTTCGGCGCGGGTGCGCAGCGACGCAAGGTCGGAGCCCGACCCCGGTTCCGAATAACCCTGACACCACCAGTCCGTACCGTCGAGAATCCGCGGCAGGTAATGGCGCTTCTGCGCCTCGTTGCCGTACTTCATCAGCACCGGCGCGACCATCGACACCCCGAAAGGCAGCACGGAAGGTGCGCCGAGACGCGCGCACTCCTCTTCCCAGATATGCCGTTGCGTCGCGTCCCAGCCGGGGCCGCCGTATTCGCGCGGCCACGCGAGCGCCGACCAGCCCCGCGTGCCGAGCAGCCTGTGCCAGCTTGCGAAGTCTTCGCGGGAAAGACGTTTGTGATTGAGAACCTTGTCGCTCAGCTCGCGAGGCAGATTCGCTTCGAGCCAAGCGCGGATGTCGGCGCGGAACGCGTCTTCAGCGGGGGAATAGTCCAGATTCATGCGTAGTGTCTCCTGGCCGCCACCACCCGGCCGCCTGGAGTCACCGCGCTATTGCAGTGGTTCCTTCAGCGCAGCCGGGACCGGCAGCGGCATCACTTCGATGCCTTCCTCGACCAAGGCGCGCGCATCTTCAGGTGTCGTGACACCGCGAATGCTGCGCGCGGGCGCTTCGTTGTAGTGAATGCGCCGCGCTTCCTCGGCGAAGCGGTCGCCCACGTTCTCAGTCTTCTCCAGTACCTCGCGCAGCGCTCGCATCATCTGCGCCTGCATTTGCTCCGCGCGCGCCGGCGCCTCCGAGTCGCTCGCACCCGACAGATTCAGACGCGGTGCCGACGGCAAACGGCTCACCTCGGTCGCACCACAGATCGGACATTCGACGAGTTTGCGGGACTGCTGCGACTCGAAATCACCAGCCGAAGCGAACCACCCTTCGAACCGATGGCCATGCGGACACTGTAAATCGAGGACCTTCATGTGGAATCAGGGCTTGCGTGCCAGTTTAGCGCAAAATGGAAATTTGTGAACGGTCGTTCGTAAAACTTCAGGGCTACCGCGCAGCCGCCAGCTGCTGCCAGGGAATATGACGCGGGTGGGCGATTTTAACGCTTTACGGCATGTGCTGCCGATGGCGACCCAGCGCCTAGGCCGCACCACATTTGCTCCGTTCTTCAGCCTTCCGGCACACCGCTACGCCACGAGATTTTCGAGTCGACGGCTCACACGCGGTTCGATCTGACGGGCCTCCTTCGCCAGATTGATCTGTTTCGCCAGTTTTGCGACATCCGTCACACCGGTCTCGATCTCATACCCACCGCGCGCGGTCAGCCATTCGAGCACGTCCGCCAGATGCCAAACCGACGCGCTGCCTTCGTGGACCGGCGACGGGAAGTCGATCGCATGGCTCAGCATCAGCTTGCGCATGTTTTGCCGGGACACGCCGGCCATTTCGGCGACGTCGGTCAGCCCCACGAAGTCAGGCCCAGCCTCGACCAGCTGCGCGGAGGGCACCGCGCGTTTCACGTCCTTCAGCGCGCTGGTGACAGCCTCGAATACGCTCGCGCCTTCGCGGGTGAAAAGCAGGCCCAGGCGGCCCGGTTGCCCGACGCCAACTGTGGCGTCGTCGCACCCTGCTTCGCCCAACCGCTCGACGATTGCGTCGGCATCGCAATCTTCCGCGGCGAGGCGGTATTTCAACGTGAACACATATTCCATACGTTACTCCTGTCTTGTTTAGCGCAGGTTATTGCCATTCCTGTTTAGCACTCACGAACCCACTGGCGCGAGCCGTGCAGTTCTCGACGATGCGCCGCAGGTGTCTGGCGTGATTGCCGGGATTCTTCCGCGTACTCCAGACGCTCGATATACAGAACTCCCCGCAACGACACTCGCCGTCTTGGTATGGACAATAGATTTTTCCCCACGCATGACCTTTTCCGCCGTCCTGGACGCGCCAGCCGTGCTGCTCCGCGTGCACCAATGCGACCTCGATTTCTTTTTTCCTGTGCCTTCCTCGAACCATCGACATCTCCAATGTAGTCGGTCCGGTGCAGGTTGTCAATCGACAACCTGCACCGGATTTGAAATCAGATCATTCCACCGTCTATGGTCAGCTCTCCAAACAAAATCGACGACAGACACGGAGATCGGAAGGTTCATACTAGCCGGCCGCAGGCGCCACGACGAGCCGGCCTGATGGCATAGGAAACGAGATATGCAACAAACCGGGCAACCAATGGCAAAGCCCCTGCCGGTCATCGACCAACAGGGGCTTGGTTAAACCGCAACGCCGATCAGCTATCCGGCAGACGTGAACTTATACCGCTTCGGGCGCCTCTAGCGGCCACGTGCCCGACAGCACTTTCTCGAGCCAGAATGTACCGATGATCGTCTTCACATCGGTGATCTTGCCGATCCGCACCCACTCGGACACCTGCTCCACGGTCGCGGTGAAAAGTTCGAGAAACTCGCCTTCGTCGAGCTCGCGCTCGCCCGCGGTCAAGCCCCGCGCAAGATAGATGTCAATGAATTCGGTCGAATAAGAAATAATCGGGTGAATCCGTGTGAGGTACACGTATTCGCGCGCGGTATAGCCGGTTTCCTCGCGCAGTTCTCGCACCGCGCAGGCCAGCGCGCCCTCGTTCGGGTCGAGCTTGCCGGCCGGATATTCGACCATCACCTTGCCCATCGGATAGCGATACTGACTTTCGAGCAGCACGCGACCGTCATCGAACAATGGGATCACCATGACGGCGCCCGGATGCTGAACGTATTCGCGCGTCGCATGTTTGCCGTCCGGCAGTCGGACCGTATCGTACTTGACCGTCATGAACGGCCCTTGATGGACCGTTTTGCTGTCGATACAAGTCTCGGTTAGCGCGGCGTCGTGATTGGGAAGTTCAGCCATGTGCGGACCTCGGAACAAGCCAGGCGCGCGACGGCGGGACGCCGTCAGCGGCGTTTGACCAGATATTGGAAGGTGAAGCCGGGGAAAGCGAATACGACGAACAGCGCGAACGTGATCGCATAGAACTGCCAGCCCTGCTCGAAGCGATTTCCCGCCCGCGCTTCGAGCAGAAAGCCCAGCGCGCCGACCACGAAATACAGGACGATCAATTCGGCAATTCGCAGCCAGGTGCTTTTCTTCGCCGCTTTCAACGGCACGGCGGCGAAGAGGCGCTGATTCAGGAACGGCAGGTTGGCGCCGACCAGCGCCAACAGCACGATAAACCAGCCCGCAGCGGACATCAGAGCAGCAGCGTGTGCTGCATCGCCTGCAGACAGGCGCGCAACAGCGGATCCGGCACGATACCGAGCACCAGCACCGCGACGCCGTTGAGCGCGAGCAACGCGCGCGTGCTCGTGTCCGCGAGGATCTGCGACTTGTCTTGCGGCTCGTCGAAGTACATCAGCTTGACGATACGCAGATAGTAGAACGCGCCGAACAGCGACGTGATCACCGCGAGCACGGTCAGCCACGTCAGACCGGCGTTCATCGTTGCCTGCAGCACGGCGAGCTTCGCGTAGAAGCCAACTGCCGGCGGAATACCCGCGAGCGAGAACATCATGATCATCATCACGAACGCGAACACCGGGCTGCGCTGGTTGAGGCCCTTGAAGTCCTCCAGCGTGTCCGCTTCGAAGTCGCGGCGCGCGAGCAGCATAATGACGCCGAAGGTGCCGAGCGTCGTGATCAGGTAGACGATGCTGTAGAACATCGCCGAGCCGTATGCGCTCGCGGCGCCCGTGGTCTTCTGGTCGACCACGCCGGCGAGCAGGCCGAGCAGCACGAAACCCATGTTCGAGATCGCCGAATACGCAAGCATCCGCTTGACGTTGCGCTGCACGATACCGGTGATGTTGCCGACGATCAGCGACAGCGCCGCCAGAATCACCAGCATCTGTTGCCATTCGACCGCGAGTGGCAGCAGACCCATCACGAGGAAGCGCAGGCCCCATGCGAAGGCGGCAACTTTCGGACCGCCGCCCACCACGAGAGTCATCGCCGTCGGTGCACCCTGGTACACGTCAGGCACCCACATATGGAACGGCACCGCACCCATCTTGAAAGCCACACCGGCCACGATGAAGATCACGCCGAACAGCAGCACGGTCGGATCGTAGTGGCTCGTGCTGATCGCCTTGAACACTTCGTTCAGGTCGAGCGAGCCGGTCGCGCCATACAGCATCGAGATGCCGTAGAGCAGGAAACCGGAAGCCAGCGCGCCGAGCACGTAATACTTCATCGCCGCTTCGTTCGAAGCCGCTACTTCCCGACGCAGTGCGATGACCGCGTACAGCGACAGCGACATCAGTTCCAGACCGAGATACAGCGTCAGGAAGTTGTTGCCCGAGATCATCACGATCTGGCCCAGCAGCGAGAACATGCCGAGCAGGAAGAAGTCACCGCGGTACAGGCCACGGTCTTCCAGGTAGCGACGCGAATAAACGACGGATACCGCATAGCCGAGCGACACCACCGCCTTCATCACGTTGGCGAACGGATCGACCACGTACATGTGATCGAAGAAGTAATGCACTTGCGGGTCGAACGCATTGATCGCGAACCAGATCCCGGCGACGAGCGTCGAGAAGAACGCGATGAAATACGTGGTGCGACGACCCTCCTGGCCGACGAACGTGTCGTTGAGCCACGCGACGACAACGGCGAGCATCACCAGTGCGTCGGGCAACAGAGCAGTCATAGGGGCGTTTTGCATGGTCTTAAATTCCTCCGCTCGTCGTTACTGAGGCAACGGCAGCTTCGATTGAGCAACGTGGGAGAGGAGGTTTTCCACGGATACGTGCATCACATCGGTGAAGGGCTTCGGATACAGGCCCATGAAAAGCGTCAGTGCGGCGAGCACTGCCAGCATGAAAAATTCGCGACGGCCGATGTCGAGCAGGCTCTTCACGTGGTCGTTCGCGACCGCGCCGAAGTAGACGCGCTTGTACATCCACAGCGTGTAGGCTGCGCCGAGAATCAGCGTGACTGCCGCGCCACCCGCGATCCAGAAGTTGTACTGGACGGAGGCTAGAATCACCATGAATTCGCCGACGAAACCGGAGGTGCCCGGCAAGCCGCAGTTCGCCATCGAGAACAGCATCACGAACGCCGCGAACTTCGGCATTACGTTGACGACGCCGCCGTAATCGGCAATCTGACGCGAGTGCATGCGGTCGTACAGCACGCCGATGCTCAGGAACATCGCGCCCGAGATGAAGCCGTGCGAGATCATCTGCACGATCGCGCCTTCCGCGCCGAGCTGATTGAAGATGAAGAAGCCGAGCGTGACGAAGCCCATGTGCGCGATCGACGAATACGCGACCAGCTTCTTCATGTCGGCCTGCACCATCGCGACGAGACCGATGTAGATCACCGCGATCAGCGACAGCGTGATGACGACAGGCGCGAGGAAATGGCTCGCATCCGGCGTGACCGGCAGCGAGAAGCGCAGGAAACCGTACGCACCGAGCTTCAGCATGATCGCGGCCAGCACGACCGAGCCCCCGGTCGGCGCTTCCACGTGCGCGTCCGGCAACCACGTGTGCACCGGCCACATCGGCACCTTCACGGCGAAGGCCAGGAAGAACGCGATAAACAACAGCACCTGCGGCGTCATCGCGATTTGCGCGTGCTGCCACGTGGCGAGGTCGAACGAGCCGGTCTCGTTGTACAGATAGATCAGCGCGACCAGCATCAGCAGGGAGCCCATCAGCGTGTACAGGAAGAACTTGAACGCCGCGTACACGCGGTTCGCTCCGCCCCACACGCCGATGATGATATACATCGGAATCAGCGTCGCTTCGAAGAACACGTAGAACAGCATGCCGTCGGCCGCGCTGAACACGCCGACCATGATGCCCGACAGGATCAGGAATGCCGCGAGATACTGGCCGACGTTCTTCGTGATCACTTCCCACGCTGAAATCACGACGATCACCGTAATCAACGCGGTCAACACGACGAACCACATCGAAATGCCGTCCACGCCGAGGTGGTACGTGATATGGAAGCGCTCGATCCAGTTCGCCTGTTCGACGAACTGCAGGTCGGAGGTGCTCGAATCGAAGCTGGTGATCAGCGGCAGCGTGACGAGGAAGCTCAGAACCGAGCCGAGCAGCGAAATCCAGCGCGCGGGGGCGGGGTTGTCGTCGTTGCCGATCGCGAGAACCAGCAGGCCGAAGAGAATGGGCAACCAGATCGCGATGCTGAGAATCGGATAAGCGTGCATAAGTGTCTCTCGCCTTATTTGCCGCCGAGCGTTACAAACAGGGTCAGGAGCCCCAGCATGCCGATAATCATGGCGAACGCGTAGTGGTAGATGTAGCCGGATTGAAGGAAGCGGATCACGCTGGCGAACCAGCCGATGAACCGTGCGCTGCCGTTGACGATGCCGTCGATCACGACCACGTCGCCTTCCTTCCACAGACCCCGGCCAACGGCCACCGCGCCCCGCGCAAACACGACTTCGTTGATCTTGTCCATGTAGTACTTGTTATCGAGCAACGTGTAGATCGGACCGAATGCGCGCTTGATGACAACGGGCAGATCCGGACGGACCAGATACAGGAACCATGCGACTACCACACCAGCGAGCGCGAGCCACACCGGCAGGCCCGACACCGAGTGCAGCCCCATCGACGCCCAGCCCTGGAATTCTTCGGCCATCTCATGCAGCGCCGGATGGTTGTCGCTGACGTAGATCACCTTGTCGAACGCGACGCCGTGCTGGAAGAAGTCGCCGAACAGCAGCGGACCGACACCGATCGCACCGATCACGATCGACGGAATCGCCAGCAGCACCAGCGGCACCCACACGACCCACGGGGTTTCATGCGGCTCGTGCGCGTGGTCGTCGTGACCATGGTCGTCGTGGCCGTTCACGCCATGCCCATGCGACGCGGCTTCGGCGCCCATCGGCGAATCCGGGTGTTTCGGATGTCGGAAGCGCTCCTCACCGTGGAACACCATGAAGTACATACGGAACGAATACAGCGCGGTCACGAACACGCTTGCGACCACCGCGAAGTACGCGAAACCCGAGCCCGGCAGATGCGACAGCTTCACCGCGTCGATGATCGAGTCTTTCGAGTAGAAGCCCGAGAAGAACGGCGTGCCGATCAGCGCGAGCGAGCCGATGAGCGACGTGATCCACGTAATCGGCATGTACTTGCGCAGGCCGCCCATGTTGCGCATGTCCTGATCGTGATGCATGCCGATGATCACCGAACCCGCGCCGAGGAACAGCAGCGCCTTGAAGAACGCGTGCGTCATCAGGTGGAACACGGCGACCGAGTAAGCCGACGCGCCGAGAGCGACCGTCATGTAACCGAGTTGCGACAGTGTCGAATAAGCGACCACACGCTTGATGTCGTTCTGGACGATCCCGAGGAAGCCCATGAACAGCGCGGTAATCGCGCCGATCACCATGACGAACGACAGCGCCGTATCCGACAGTTCGAACAGCGGCGACATGCGCGTGACCATGAAGATACCGGCCGTCACCATGGTCGCCGCGTGAATCAGCGCCGAGATCGGGGTCGGGCCTTCCATCGAGTCCGGCAGCCACACATGCAGCGGGAACTGTGCCGACTTGCCCATCGCGCCGATGAACAGGCAGATACAGGCGACCGTCAGCAGCCCCCAATCGGTACCGGGAAAGTTCAAGGCCGCCAGTTCAGTACGCTTCGCGAAGACTTCGCCGTAGTTCATCGAACCGGCGAACGCGAACAGCAAACCGATTCCGAGCAGGAAACCGAAGTCACCGATGCGGTTCACGATGAACGCCTTCATGTTCGCGTAGATCGCGCTCTCACGCTTGAAGTAGAAGCCGATCAGCAGGTACGACACGAGACCCACCGCCTCCCAGCCGAAGAACAGCTGCAGGAAGTTGTTGCTCATCACGAGCATCAACATCGAAAACGTGAACAGCGAGATGTACGAGAAGAAGCGTTGGTAGCCGTCGTCGTCGGCCATGTAGCCGATCGTGTAGATGTGCACCATCAGCGAGACGAAGTTCACCACACAGATCATCATCGCGGTCAGCGAGTCGACGAGGAAACCGACTTCGAGCTGCGTCTTGCCGATCGACATCCATTGATAAACGGTCGCGTTGAAGCTCGCGCCATCCATCACTTGCAAAAAGACGATGACCGACAGGATGAACGAAACCGCGACGCCGAGGATCGTGACCGAATGCGCACCCGCTCGCCCTACCGCCTTGCCGAACAGCCCCGCGACCAGGGAGCCGGCGAGCGGCGCAAGCGGAATTGCCAACAGCAGGTTTTCATTGAGTATCGTGGACATAACCGCTTTTCCTGAAATTAACCTTTGAGCTGATCGAGATCCTCGACATTGATCGTGTCGAGACTACGGAACAGGGTCACCAGAATTGCGAGACCGATCGCCGCTTCGGCTGCCGCAACCGTCAGTACGAAGAAGACGAAAATCTGGCCGTGCACGTCGCCCAGGTAGTGCGAGAACGCAACGAAATTGGTGTTCACCGCCAGCAGCATCAGTTCGATCGCCATCAGGATGATGATGACATTGCGGCGGTTCAGGAAAATGCCGACGATGCTGATCGCAAACAGGATCGCGCCGAGGACAAGGTAATGGGCAAGGGTCAACATGATTTCTATCTCCTGTCCGCTCAGCTGTTCTTGGCAGGTGCCGAGTCGGCTGCTGCTGCCGCTGCCGCGGCAGCAGCTTGTTCCGCCGCGATTGTCGCCGCGGTTTTCTCTGACGGCATCTTCACGACGCGCACGCGATCCTGGGCACGGACCTTGACCTGGGCGCTGACGTTCTGACGCTTGCTGTCCTTCTTGTGGCTCGTGGTCAGCGCGATCGCCGCGATGATCGCCACCAGCAGGATCAGGCCAGCGATTTCGAACGCGAAGATGTAGTCGGTATAGATGACCTTGCCGATCAGACGCGTATTCGACCAGTCGCCCATACCGGCCGCGGCTGCGGCCGTGTCGTGCAGTGCCGTGGTGGTCGCGCCGTAGCCGTGCCACAGGATCAGCGCGGTTTCGATCACGATGATCGCGCCCACCGCCGAGGCCATCGGCACGAAACGTTTGAAGTCCTTGCGCAGCACGTCGAGGTTGATATCCAGCATCATCACGACGAACAGGAATAGCACCATCACCGCGCCGACGTAGACCAGCACCAGCAGGATCGCGAGGAACTCGGCCTCCAGCAGCATCCAGATCGCGGCTGCGTTGAAGAACGCCAGCACCAGAAACAGTGCGGACGACACCGGGTTGCGCGAGGTGATCACCTTCAGCCCTGACACCACCAGGAGCAGCGCGAAGATGTAGAACAGTACGGTCGTGAATTCCATGATTACCGGTTCATCGTTAGGCCATCGTCAGGCATTGTTCTTTGGCACGCGTGGCTGGCAACAGCGGACGGAACCGCCAGAACCTCCACACAGGTGCGCCGTGCCGCGGCGTTCAGGCCGCGGCGCTCGGCCCGACAGCAGGCCGTGTTACTGCTTTTACTGCCGCAATTACTGCGTCAGCGGGAAAGCGCTTCAACGATACGGTGCGTCGGCTGCCTTGTTGGCGGCGATTTGTGCTTCATAGCGGTCGCCAACGGCCAGCAGCATGTCCTTCGTGAAGTACAGGTCGCCGCGCTTCTCGCCGTGAAATTCGAGAATGTGCGTCTCGACGATCGAGTCGACCGGGCAGCTCTCTTCGCAGAAACCGCAGAAGATGCACTTGGTCAGGTCGATGTCGTAGCGCGTCGTGCGGCGTGTGTTGTCCGCGCGCGTCTCCGATTCGATGGTGATCGCGAGCGCCGGACACACTGCTTCGCAAAGCTTGCACGCGATGCAGCGCTCTTCGCCGTTTTCATAGCGGCGCAACGCATGCAGACCGCGGAAACGCGGCGAGATCGGAGTCTTCTCTTCCGGGAACTGGACGGTGATCTTGCGCTGGAACGTGTAGCGTCCGGTCAGCGCGAGGCCTTTCAGCAGTTCCGTGAGGAAGAAAGTCTTGAAGAAGTTTTGGATTGCGGTCATAGGTTCGTCCGCCCTTTATTTCCAGATGTTCAACGGCGACATGATCCAGAAGCCGACCACCACGAGCCACACCACGCAGACCGGAATGAAAATCTTCCAGCCGAGACGCATGATCTGGTCATAGCGATAGCGCGGGAACGTGGCACGCGCCCAGATGAACACCGACAACAGGAAGAAAACCTTGGCGACGAGCCAGACGATGCCCGGGATGAACGACAGGAACCCGAACGGGGCGCTCCAGCCGCCGAGGAACAGTGTTGCAGCCAATGCCGAGATCACTATCATGTTGATGTACTCGGCGAGGAAGAACAGCGCGAACGCCATACCCGAGTAATCGATCATGTGGCCCGCGACGATTTCCGATTCGCCCTCCACCACGTCGAACGGGTGGCGGTTCGTTTCGGCGATGCCCGAGATGAAGTACACGACGAACATCGGCAGCAGCGGCAGCCAGTTCCAGGACAGGAAGTTCAGGCCGTGCGAGGCGAAGAAGCCCTGCTCCTGCGAGCCGACGATGCCCGACAGGTTCAGCGTGCCGGCCGTCATCAGCACGACCACCAGCGCGAAGCCCATCGAGATTTCATACGAGACCATCTGCGCGGCGGCGCGCATCGCGCCGAGGAACGCGTATTTCGAGTTCGACGCCCAGCCGGCCAGAATCACGCCATACACGCCGATCGACGAGATCGCCATCGCGTACAACAGACCCGCGTTGATGTCGCCCAGCACCGCGCCCGCCTGGAACGGAATCACCGCCCAGACCGCGAAGGCCGGCACCACCACCATGATCGGCGCGATCATGTAGATCCAGCGACTTGCCTGGGCGGGCTGGATCACTTCCTTCAGAAGTAGTTTCAGCACGTCGGCGATCGGCTGCAAGAGCCCGGCGGGGCCCACGCGGTTCGGACCGAGACGCACGTGCATCCAGCCGATCAGCTTACGCTCCCACAGGATCAGATAAGCGACGCACAGCAGGATCACAACGGCCACCACCAGGATGCGCACGAGCGCCCACACCGTGGGCCATGCCACACCGAGAAGTTGGGCGCCGCCCGAGTTGATCGTATCGAACAAGCTCATTTACGCCTTCTCCACCACCAGTTCACCGAACAGGCTGCCCAGCGCTGCACCGGCAGGCGTAGCCGCCGATACGCGGACGACCGTCTCCGCAAGATTCGCATCGCGCACGGCCGGCAACTGCACCGCTTGCTCGCCCTGACGAACGCGCACCGCGTCGCCCTCTTTCAAACCCAGTCTGTCGAACAGCGCAGCCGGCAGGCCGACCGAGTTCGCCGCACGGGCCGCCGCGGTCAGATGCAGCGACTCCGCGCGACGCACCAGCGCATCGGCATGATAGATCGGCACGTTCGCGAGACGCTCGAACTTGCCTTCCGCCGCCTTCACGGCCTTGCCGCGCGTCACCGCGACGCCGGTGCGGTTCGATAGACGCGACTTCAGTTCGCCGTCGCCGAGCGCGGCCGTGCGCACTTCTTCGACCGTGTCGTATTCGAAGCCCGGCGCGCCGAGCAGGCTGCCCAGCACGCGCAACACCTTCCAGGCCGGACGCGTGTCGCCGAGCGGACGCACGACGCCGTTGAACGCCTGCACCGTGCCTTCCGCGTTGACGAAGGCGCCGGCCGTTTCCGTGAACGGCGCGATCGGCAGCAGCACGTCGGCGTAGTCGGCGCCCGTCTGGAACGGCGACATCACGACGACCATGTCGGCCTGCTTCAGCGCGGCAAGCGCCCGCGCCGGATAGGCCGTGTCGAATTCCGGCTCGAGGTTCAGCAGCAGATAGCCCTTGCGCGGCTGCTCGAACACTTCGCGCGCATTCAGACCGCCATCGCCCGGCAGCGCATTCACGAGGTGCGCGCCGACCGTGTTGGCCGCTTCGGTAAGGAAACCGAGCGTTGCGCCGGTTGCCTCGGCAATCCATTGCGCCGCGGAGTGGATCGCCGCGAAGTCCGGATGACGGACCGCTTCGTTGCCGAGCAGCACGACACGATGCTCGCCGGTAGTCAGCGATTTCGCGATCTGCTTGTGTGCGTCGTTCGGCTGCGTGCCCGCGAATGCTTCCGGCAGCGCGACGCCCTTCGCTTCGCCCACTGCACCGGCGACACCCGCGAGCGCGTCGAGCCATGCCGACGGCGCCGCGACCACGCGGTGCGCCTGCGGGATCAACGCGTCGTCGTTGGTGGACTGGATCAGCGTGAGCGCCGAGCCGCCGCGAGCGACCTGGCGCAGACGTGCGGCGAACAGCGGATGATCGCGGCGCAGATCCGAGCCGATCACGAGCGCGGCGTCGACGTTCGACAGATCGGCGATCGTGCTGCCGAGCCACGGCGCGCCGGTAACGGGCGCCGAGAAATCAGACTGACGCAGACGGAAGTCGACGTTCGGCGTGCCGACCGCTTGTGCGATCTGCTTCAACAGGAACAATTCTTCGACCGTGCTGTGTGCGCTCGACAGCGCCGCCAGCGCGTTCGCGCCGTGGTCACCCTTGATGCCGTTCAGCCCTTTGACCACGTATTCGAGCGCGGTCTGCCAGTCGGTTTCGACCCACTGGCCGCCCTGCTTGAGCATCGGTTTCGTCAGACGCTCGGGGCTGTTGAGGCCTTCGTACGAGAAGCGGTCCTTGTCCGAAATCCAGCACTCGTTGATCGCTTCGTTTTCGAACGGCAGAACGCGCATCACGCGGTTGTTCTTAACCTGCACGATGAGGTTCGCGCCGACGGAATCGTGCGGGCTCACGGACTTACGGCGCGACAGCTCCCATGTACGGGCGCTGTAGCGGAACGGCTTGCTCGTGAGCGCGCCGACCGGGCACAGGTCGATCATGTTGCCCGACAGTTCGGAATCGACTGTTTTGCCGACGAACGACGTGATTTCCGCATGCTCGCCGCGGCCCAGCATGCCGAGCTCCATCACGCCGGCGATTTCCTGGCCGAAGCGAACGCAACGCGTGCAGTGAATGCAGCGCGACATCTCTTCCATCGAGATCAGCGGGCCCACGTTCTTGTGGAACACCACGCGCTTTTCTTCGCTATAGCGCGACGACGACTTGCCGTAACCAACGGCCAGATCCTGCAACTGACATTCGCCGCCCTGGTCACAGATCGGGCAATCCAGCGGATGGTTGATCAGCAGGAATTCCATCACGGCTTGCTGACCCTTCACCGCCTTGTCCGACATGGTGCGCACGATCATGCCGGCCGACACCGGGGTCGCACACGCGGGCACGGCCTTCGGCATCTTCTCGACATCGACCAGACACATCCGGCAATTGGCCGCAATCGACAGCTTCTTGTGATAGCAGAAGTGAGGAATGTAGGTGTCGACCTTATGCGCAGCCTGAATCACCATGCTGCCTTCAGGCACCTCGACTTTCTTGCCGTCTATTTCGAGTTCAACCATGATGGTCAATCTTCCTTAACCTGTTACCGCTCAATCGTTCGCCAGTTCATCGCCCGCTTCGGACGATGAATCCTGTGGTTGAGGTATTCGTCTGGTGGTTATCCGTGAGCTGCCTGTTGGCCGGACTCAGGCAGCCACCGTCATGCAGCCACTGTTTCGGGCGCCGCCGCCATGCCAGCATGACCGCCGACGAGGCAATGCTTGTGGGCGACGTGATATTCGAATTCGTCCCAGTAGTGCTTCAGCATGCCCCGAACCGGCATCGCGGCCGCGTCGCCGAGCGCGCAGATCGTGCGGCCCATGATGTTGTCCGCGACGGAGTTCAGCAGATCCAGATCTTCCTGGCGGCCGAGACCATGCTCGATACGATGCACGACGCGATACAGCCAGCCCGTACCTTCCCGGCAAGGCGTGCACTGACCGCACGACTCTTCGTAATAGAAGTACGACAAACGCAGCAGCGAGCGCACCATGCAGCGCGTCTCGTCCATCACGATCACCGCGCCCGAGCCGAGCATCGAGCCGGCCTTCGCGATCGAGTCGTAATCCATGTCGGTCTGCATCATCATGTCGCCCGGAATCACCGGCGCCGACGAACCGCCGGGAATCACGGCCTTGATCTTCTTGCCGCCGCGCATGCCGCCGGCGAGTTCCATCAGCGTCGCGAACGGCGTGCCGAGCGGAATTTCGTAATTGCCCGGACGCTCGACATCGCCCGACACCGAGAAAATCTTCGTGCCGCCGTTGTTCGGCTTGCCGATTTCAAGGTAATTCTGCGGGCCGATGGCGAGCAGGAAAGGCACCGCCGCGAACGTTTCGGTGTTGTTGATCGTGGTTGGCTTGCCGTACACGCCAAAGCTCGCCGGGAATGGCGGCTTGAAGCGCGGCTGACCCTTCTTGCCCTCGATCGATTCGAGCAGCGCGGTTTCCTCGCCGCAGATGTACGCGCCGTAACCGTGGTGCGCATGCAACTGGAACGAGAAGCCCGAGCCCATGATGTTGTCGCCGAGGAACCCGGCGCGACGAGCTTCTTCTAACGCTTCTTCAAAGCGCTTATAGACTTCCCAGATTTCGCCGTGAATATAGTTGTAGCCGACCGTAATGCCCATCGCGTACGCGCCGATCGCCATACCTTCGATCAGCGAATGCGGATTGAAGCGCAGGATGTCGCGATCCTTGAACGTACCCGGCTCGCCCTCGTCCGAATTGCAGACGAGGTACTTCTGGCCCGGGAACTGACGCGGCATGAAGCTCCACTTCAGACCGGTCGGGAAGCCCGCGCCGCCGCGGCCGCGCAGACCCGACGCCTTGACGTCGGCGATTACCTGCTCGGGCGCGATCTTTTCTTCCAGGATGCGGCGCAGCTGCGCGTAACCGCCGCGCGCCAAGTAGTCTTCGAGATGCCAGTTGTCGCCGTTCAGGCCGGCGAGAATCAGCGGTTTGATGTGACGATCGTGTAAAGACGTCATTTCGAAAGTTCCTCGAGCAGCTGGTCGATCTTCTCGCGGCTCATGAAGCTGCACATGCGTTGATTGTTCACCAGCATCACCGGCGCGTCGCCGCACGAACCCATGCACTCACCTTCTTTCAGCGTGAATTTGCCATCGAGCGTGGTTTCGCCGAAGTCGATGCCGAGCTTCTGCTTCAGGTATTCAGCGGCGCTTTCGGAACCGCCGTCCGGGCCGAGCTGACACGGCAGGTTCGTACAGAGCGTGATCTTGAACTTGCCGACCGGCGAGGTCTCGTACATCGTGTAGAAGGTCGCTACCTCCTGCACGGCGATTGCCGGCATGCCGAGATAATCCGCGACGAACTGCATGAGTTCGGGCGACAGCCAGCCATGCTCCGTTTGAGCAGTGGCCAACGCCGACATCACGGCGGACTGTTTCTGATCGGCGGGGTACTTTGCGACCGCACGATCGATTTCTTTCAGGCCTTCAGCTGAGATCATTTTCAGACACGACTCTTTCAATTCCTACCGAACGAAAACCCGTCGCTGACGTCATACTGCGACAGACCCGGCGTTCCTTTACTTGACGCGCTGGCGGTGCGATGACCGCAGACACGCGTCGATGAATACGTCCTAGCGATCCACTTCGCCGAACACTATGTCCTGCGTGCCGATGATCGTCACTGCGTCGGCGATCATGTGACCGCGCGCCATTTCATCGAGCGAGGACAAGTGCGCATAGCCCGGTGCGCGAATCTTCAGGCGATACGGCTTGTTGGCGCCGTCCGAGATCAGATAGATGCCGAACTCGCCCTTCGGATGTTCGACTGCGGCATACGCCTCGCCTTCCGGTACGTGGAAGCCTTCGGTGAACAGCTTGAAGTGATGGATCAGATCTTCCATGTTCGACTTCATGCCGACGCGCGACGGCGGCGCAACCTTGTGATTGTCCGTCATCACCGGGCCGGGATTTTTGCGCAACCACTCAATGCACTGTTTCGCGATACGCGTGGACTGACGCATTTCTTCGACGCGCACCAGATAGCGGTCATAGCAGTCACCATTCACGCCGACCGGGATGTCGAAGTCGAGCTTGTCATAAACTTCGTACGGCTGCTTCTTGCGCAGGTCCCACTCGATGCCAGAGCCGCGCAGCATCGCCCCGGTCATGCCGAGTTGCAGCGCGCGTTCCGGGCTCACCACGCCGATGCCGACCAGACGCTGCTTCCAGATCCGATTGTCGGTGAGCAGCGTTTCGTATTCGTCGACGTACGTCGGGAAACGCGTGAAGAAGTCGTCGATGAAGTCGAGCAGTGAACCCTGCCGGTTCTCGTTCATCTTCGACAAGGCTTTCGCATTGCGAATCTTCGATGCCTTGTATTGCGGCATTGCGTCAGGCAGATCGCGATAGACGCCGCCCGGACGATAGTAAGCCGCGTGCATCCGCGCACCCGACACCGCTTCGTACACGTCCATCAGGTCTTCGCGCTCGCGGAACGCGTAGAGGAACACCGCCATCGCGCCGACGTCGAGCGCGTGCGAGCCGATCCACATCAAGTGATTCAACACGCGCGTGACTTCGTCGAACAGCACGCGGATGTATTGCGCGCGCAGCGGCACGTCGATGCCGAGTAGCTTTTCAATGGCCAGCACATAGCCGTGCTCGTTGACCATCATCGACACGTAGTCGAGACGATCCATGTACGGCACCGACTGGATGAACGTCTTGCTTTCGGCGAGCTTTTCAGTCGCGCGATGCAGCAGACCGATGTGCGGATCGGCGCGTTGGATCACTTCGCCGTCGAGTTCGAGCACGAGACGCAGCACACCATGCGCTGCCGGGTGCTGCGGGCCGAAGTTGAGCGTGTAGTTCTTGATCTCTGCCATGACGTTCTCTTAGTGTTTCAGACCGCCATAGCGATCCTCGCGGATCACGCGCGGCGTGATTTCCCGCGGCTCGATCGTCACCGGCTGATAGACGACGCGCTTCTCTTCCGGGTCGTAACGCATCTCGACGTAGCCGGAGACAGGGAAATCCTTGCGGAACGGATGACCGATGAAACCGTAGTCGGTCAGAATGCGGCGCAGGTCCGGGTGACCTTCGAAGACGATGCCATACAGGTCGAACGCTTCGCGCTCGTACCAGTTGACCGAATTCCAGATGTCGACGACGGACGGCAGGATCGGCATGTCGTCGTCCGGTGCGAACACGCGCAGACGCAGACGCCAGTTGTTTTGCACCGACAGAAGATGCAGCACGGCCGCAAAACGCGGACCGTCGTAAGCGCCTTCGGCGTAGGTCTGATAATCGACGCCGCACAGGTCGACACACTGCTCGAAACCGAGCGAGCGGTCGTCGCGCAGACGCTTTGCCACGTTGAGGTAGTCGCCTACCTTGACGACGATCGTCAATTCACCGACCGACTCGGTCACGCTCGACAGGAGGCCGCCAAAGGCCGCCTCGAGGTTCGCTTTCAGGGTCTCGAGTTTGCTTGCCATATTGTGGAGAGGCGTTGGCCTTATTGACGGGCGATGGTGTTGGTGCGGCGAATCTTGGCTTGCAACTGGATCACTCCGTACACCAGCGCTTCCGCTGTGGGCGGACAACCCGGCACGTACACGTCGACCGGGACGATCCGGTCGCAGCCGCGTACCACCGAGTACGAGTAGTGGTAATAGCCGCCGCCGTTCGCACACGAGCCCATCGAGATCACCCAGCGCGGCTCGGCCATCTGGTCGTAGACCTTGCGCAGAGCGGGCGCCATCTTGTTGCACAGCGTGCCAGCGACGATCATCACGTCCGACTGACGCGGACTCGGACGGAACACCACGCCGAAACGGTCGAGGTCATAACGGGCAGCGCCCGCATGCATCATCTCGACCGCGCAGCACGCAAGACCGAACGTCATCGGCCACAGCGATCCGGTGCGCGTCCAGTTGATCAGTTTGTCTGCCGTAGTGGTGACAAACCCTTCCTTCAAGACCCCTTCGATACTCATTTGCTTTCCACTCCAGACGGGGCGGCGAGCCTGGCCACCCACGCAAACCGGCGATTAATCCATCATTCCCAGTCGAGGCCACCCTTCTTCCAGATGTAGGCAAAACCAAGAAGGAACTCGAGCAGGAAAATCATCATTGCCACGAACCCGGTCCAGCCGATGTCACGCAATGCCACACCCCATGGGAACAGGAACGCGGTTTCAAGGTCGAAAATGATGAAAAGAATGGCGACGAGGTAGTAGCGCACGTCGAATTTCATGCGCGCATCTTCGAACGCTTCGAAGCCGCACTCATACGGTGCGTTTTTCTCGGTGTCGGGCTTGTTTGGACCGAGGATCTTGCCAATACTGACCAGTGCTACGCCTAAACCGGTGCCCACAATGAGGAACAACAAAACGGGGAAATAGGCTGCGAGGTTCAAGACAATCCTCAATCGGTTGGTTCTGAGTGCCGTCAGGAGCATAGCACCACTGACGCGAAATCACTTCCTCAACGCGCATGGCGTAAGCCCTGCGGCCATACGCCAGA
The DNA here is from genome assembly GCF_050436345.1 of Paraburkholderia sp. WC7.3g. Lineage (NCBI taxonomy): Bacteria > Pseudomonadati > Pseudomonadota > Betaproteobacteria > Burkholderiales > Burkholderiaceae > Paraburkholderia > Paraburkholderia sp. WC7.3g. Next base: position 1,708,284 of record NZ_JBNDMA010000002.1, on the reverse strand, counting down.
AGTGAAAATGCCAGCCGAAGCGAAGCAAGCGGCTGGCATTTAGATAACATTTGGTGCCGACGGCGAGACTCGAACTCGCACAGCTTTCGCCACTACCCCCTCAAGATAGCGTGTCTACCAATTTCACCACGTCGGCACTATATGCAATCCGGGAAAACAACTTGTAAAACCCGCGAATCGCTTCAAGACTTGAATTGTAACGTGTCTAAACAGATTGTTCAACGCACAAGAGCGCTTCGGCCGAAAATTTATTTCGGTACGCCCGTCGCCGGAACCGACGCGGGCGAAGCCGGCGCGGCGGCCGATGCCGCCGCCGGAGCCGAGCCCGCAGCCGGCGCGGAAGCCGTGACCGGCGCAGTGACAGCCGCGCCCAGCACGCCTGCCGACGGCTTCACGCGATACGCACCAAGGTAAGTGAGCGCCAGCGTCGTGGCAAAGAACAGCGCTGCGAGCACCGCCGTGGTACGCGACAGGAAGTTCGCCGAACCCGTCGCGCCGAACAGACTACCCGACGCGCCGCTGCCGAAAGCCGCGCCCATGTCGGCACCTTTGCCGTGCTGCAGCAACACGAGTCCGATGACCCCGAGCGCCGACAACAACTGAACGACGATAATTAATGTTTTCAAATACAGCATCACACTCACCTGAGTCTTTATTTAACCGCGCCGCACACAGTGTGTTGCGCGAAATGGAGTCATCCTTGCCGAGACGTCCTGCTTAACTCGCAACGCTGGTCGCTGCGGCCGCCTTGCAGATCGCCAGGAAATCCTGATCTTTCAACGACGCGCCTCCGATCAGGCCGCCGTCGATATCGAGCTGACGAAACAGTTCTTCCGCGTTGTCCGGCTTCACGCTGCCGCCGTACAGCAACGGCACGTCCGCCGCGCCCTTTGCCACGAGGCGCGCGCGCAGGAACGCATGCACGGCTTGCGCCTGTTGCGACGACGCGCTCTTGCCCGTGCCAATTGCCCACACCGGCTCATACGCGACGACGAGACCACTCGCTTCCTGAGCCGACAGCTTCGCGAGCACTTCTTCGAGCTGCCCGCCGACCACCTGCTCGGTCGAACCAGCTTCGCGTTCCTCGAGCGTTTCGCCGACGCAGACGATCGGCGTCAAACCCGCTTCGAGCGCACGCTGCGTTTTCACGGCGACCAGTTCGGCGCTTTCGCGGTGATACGCGCGACGCTCCGAGTGCCCGACGATCGCAAACGTGGCGCCGAAGTCCGTCACCATCGGCGCAGCCACTTCTCCGGTATAGGCACCGTGCGTGAACGCGGACACGTCCTGCACGCCCCACACGACCGGGCTACCTTCAAGCAGCGACTGGGCCTGCGCGAGATAGAGGCTCGGCACGCACACACCGACGCGCACGTCGGCCGGCAACTCACCGGAGCCCTGGGCGACCGCCCGCAACAACGCGGCGTTCGCGGCGAGCCGCCCATGCATCTTCCAGTTACCGACTACCAGTTTCGCTCGTTGTTGATTCGACATCGTCTCGTATTGTCCTGTCTTGCCAGTCCTGCCTGTTGTGCCGGCGGACCCCGCTCGCGCCTCGCTGCGGCTCGTTGCCTGCGCCAGAGGCTCCAACCGTCGCATCGATTCGGCGCGCGCAAAACGCGCAATTTTACTGCGTGGGGTGGATCGGGTCAAACCGATGACGTCAAGCCTCCTGACCCCACGTCAACACGATCTTGCCGACGTGCGTGCTGCTTTCCATCAGCGCATGCGCGTCGGCAGCCTGGGCAGCCGAAAACACGCGATGCACGACCGGCTTGATGCGCCCAGCTTCGAGATGGGGCCACACGCGCTCCTTCAGTTGCGCGGCGATCTGTGCCTTGAACTCGATGGGCCGCGGCCGCAGCGTCGAACCGGTGAGCGTCAGACGGCGACGCAACACTTCGTTCAGGTTCAGCTCCGCCTTCGCGCCGCCAAGCAGTGCGATTAGCACGATGCGGCCACCGTCGGCGAGCGCTGACAGTTCCCGCGGCACGTAGCTGCCCGCCACCATGTCGAGGATCACGTCAACACCGCGATCGTTGGTCAGCGACTTGATGACTTCGACGAAATCTTCAGTCTTGTAGTTGATCGCCCGTTCGGCACCGAGCGCTTCGCACGCGCGGCATTTATCGTCCGAACCCGCGGTGGCGAACACACGGAATCCGAGCGCGTGCGCAATCTGGATCGCCGTCACGCCGATGCCGCTCGAACCGCCCTGCACGAGCAGCGTTTCGTTCTCGCCGCCTTCGCCCAGACCGAGCTGCGCGCGATTGAACACGTTGCTCCACACCGTGAAAAAGGTTTCGGGCAGCGAAGCCGCTTCGATATCCGACAACCCCGCCGGCACCGGCAGGCACTGCAGCAACGGCGCGGCCGCATACTCCGCGTAGCCGCCACCCGCCAGCAGCGCGCACACGCGATCGCCGATCTGAAGACCGAACGGGTTGTTCTTCCCTTCGATCGTCCCGCCGACGATCTCGCCCGCCACCTCCAGCCCTGGCAGATCCGACGCGCCCGGTGGCGGCGCATAACCGCCCTTGCGCTGAAACACGTCCGGACGATTGACGCCGGATGCCGCCACTTTGATCAGTACTTCGCCCGCCTTGAGCTGCGGCGTCGGACGCTCCGCCAGCTTAAGGACTTCCGGCGCACCGAATTCCGTGATTTCGATCGCTTTCATCTGCGTCAACTCCAAGATTGGATTGCGTTGCCCACCGTTGCTGCCATCTGCCGTAGCGCCGCGCTGCGATTCGAATCCGCAACGCAATCCATCCTGCATGAAAAACGGCCGGCGCGCATGACACGGCCGGCCGTTTGTCCGCTACCGCATTACTGCGGAGTCGGTTCGCCTTGCGGCTCGTCGTTCAGCAATGCTTTCGCCGACAGACGCACACGACCCTTTTCGTCCGTCTGGATGACCTTGACCTTCACCTGCTGGCCATCCTTCAGATAGTCATTGATGTCCTTGATGCGTTCGTTGGCGATTTCGGAGATATGCAGCAGACCGTCCTTACCCGGCAGGATGTTCACGATCGCGCCGAAATCGAGCAGCTTGAGCACGGTGCCTTCGTACACCTGGCCCACTTCGACTTCCATCGTGATCGCCTCGATACGACGCTTCGCTTCGGCCATGCCTTCGCTGTTCGTGCTCGCGATCGTGACGACGCCGTCGTCCGAAATATCGATCGTCGTGCCGGTTTCTTCGGTCAGCGCGCGGATCACCGAGCCGCCCTTGCCGATCACGTCGCGAATCTTTTCCGGGTTGATCTTGATCGTGATCATGCGCGGTGCGAACTCCGACAGCTGCGTGTTCGCGCCGGCCACGGCCGAGGTCATCTTGCCGAGGATGTGGATGCGGCCTTCCTTCGCCTGCGCGAGCGCGACCTGCATGATTTCCTTCGTGATGCCCTGGATCTTGATGTCCATCTGCAGCGCGGTCACGCCTAGTTCCGTACCCGCGACCTTGAAGTCCATGTCGCCGAGGTGATCTTCGTCGCCGAGAATGTCAGTCAGCACCGCGAAGCGGTTGCCTTCGAGGATCAGGCCCATCGCGATACCGGCAACGTGCGCCTTCATCGGCACGCCAGCGTCCATCAGCGCGAGACAGCCGCCGCACACCGAAGCCATCGAGGACGAACCGTTCGACTCGGTGATTTCCGACACGACGCGGATCGAGTAGCCGAATTCGTCGGCGCTCGGCAGGCATGCGACCAGCGCGCGCTTCGCCAGACGGCCGTGACCGATTTCGCGGCGCTTCGGCGAACCGACGCGGCCCGTTTCGCCGGTCGCGAACGGAGGCATGTTGTAGTGGAGCATGAAGCGTTCGCGGTACTCGCCTTCGAGCGCGTCGATGTTTTGCTCGTCGCCCTTCGTGCCGAGCGTCGCGACCACCAGCGCCTGCGTCTCGCCGCGCGTGAACAGCGCCGAGCCGTGGGTACGCGGCAGCACGCCGGTGCGAATTTCGATCGGGCGCACGGTGCGCGTGTCGCGGCCGTCGATACGCGGCTCGCCGTTCAGGATCTGCGTACGGACGATCTTCGCTTCGATGTCGAACAGCACGTTGCCGACCGACGCCTTGTCGGCCGCCACGGTGCCCGCCGCCGCCGCTTCTTCCTCGAGCTTCGTCGAAGTCGCAGCGTAGACTTCCTTCAGCTTGGTCGAGCGAGCCTGCTTGTCGCGAATCTGGTAAGCGGCGAGCAGATCGGCTTGCGCGAGTTCGGTCACGCGCGCGATCAGCGCTTCGTTCTTCGCGGCCGGCTGCCAGTCCCACTCGGGCTTGCCGCCTTCGCGGACCAGTTCGTGGATCACGTCGATCGCGGTCTGCATTTGCTCATGACCGAACACGACGGCGCCGAGCATCACTTCTTCGCTGAGCTGCTGCGCTTCCGATTCGACCATCAGCACCGCGCGTTCCGTACCGGCGACGACGAGGTCGAGCGCCGACTCCTTCATCTGCGGACGCGTCGGGTTCAGCACGTATTCGTTGTTGATGTAGGCCACGCGTGCCGCGCCGACCGGTCCGTTGAACGGCAGACCGGACACCGCGAGCGCCGCCGACGCGCCGATCAGCGCGGGGATGTCGGCGGGGATTTCCGGATTCAGCGACAGCACGTGAATCACGACCTGGACTTCGTTGTAGAAGCCTTCCGGGAACAGCGGACGCAGCGGTCGGTCGATCAGGCGCGAGATCAGCGTCTCGCCTTCCGACGGACGGCCTTCGCGGCGGAAGAAGCCGCCCGGGATCTTGCCGGCGGCGTAGGTCTTTTCGATGTAATCGACGGTGAGCGGGAAGAAGTCCTGGCCCGGCTTAGCGGTCTTCGCGCCGACCACGGTGGCGAGCACCACGGTATCTTCGATGTCGACGATCACCGCGCCGCCCGCCTGGCGAGCGATTTCACCGGTTTCGAGGCGAACGTTGTGCTGCCCCCACTTAAACTCTTTGACGATCTTGTTAAACATAGTCATTGCTTTTCCTCATCGTAATGCCGCGCGGACCGGAGCGGCGCGGCAACGCCAGGGCCGGCGCCGCATGGGAAGAGTCGTGCTATGCCATTCCAGAGAGCCACGCGCTGCGCGCGCGCGAACCGCTGGAATGACACAAAACTCTGCCCTGAAGCCCGGCCATATTCCTGTTACTGCCTGCTTTACTGCTGTCTTGCTGCTGCTACTGCGTTGCCCGTGGACGCCGCGCGAACCGGCATACGCCGCGGATCACAGGCGGCACGCGTTACACGAAGCGTGCCGTGCAAAAACAAAATGCCTGTATCAGCGAAACTGACACAGGCATCTTGCTGAACGACTGGCCGATTACTTACGCAGACCCAGCTTCTCGATCAGGCTGCGGTAACGATCCGCGTCCTTACCCTTCAGGTAGTCGAGCAGCTTGCGACGGCGGCTCACCATGCGCAGCAGTCCGCGGCGGCTGTGGTGATCCTTCGTGTGCTCCTTGAAGTGGGAGGTCAGTTCGTTAATACGGGTCGTGAGCAGCGCGACCTGAACTTCGGGAGAGCCGGTGTCGTTGGCTGCGCGTGCGAATTGCGCGACGACTTCGGACTTCTTGCTTGCTTCAACTGCGGACATGTCAATTTCCTTGATAACTGGACAGGCGGTCACGGAAGAAAGGCCGTGCCGTGGGATACCCGTTTCACAATTTACTGAGCCCCTTCGTGGCTGAATCGACTGAATCGGAACTCAGCCCAACAACGGGACGCGTATTGTAGCACAGCCGACTCCGGCCGCGAACCCCGGGCTGGCAAGGCGGATCGAGGGCCGCTCGCGGTGGCTCAGGGGCGCTGCATCCGGCAGACTGTCGGCAACACCGTGCGCTCGGCCGATAGCGCCAGCACCGTGCGGAAGCCATACCCGGAGCCTTCGTTGTCGAAACGCACGCCGGGCGTGCCGGCCTTATCCATCAGCATCACGTAAAGGGGCTGGACCAGTTGATGATCGTCGGCGCGCATCCACGATGCGTGAAAACCGCTGTCGAAGCGTACGCCCTCGAGCGCTTTGGCGACCGCCGTCGGATCGGCGCTGCCGGCGCGGTTCATCGCGGCGGCGAGCGTTTCGATCATCAGTGGCATGCGCAGCACCGGATAGTCGTCCTGCGCGGCCGGAAAGCGCGCGCGGAACGCCGCGTACCACGCGTCGGATGCCGCGCCGCTGACGTTCGGATGCCACTCTGCCACCGCGATCACGTGACCCACGCCCGCGTCGCCGAGTGCGGACGGCGCGCCGAGGCTGTTGCCATAGAACGTGCAGAACTTCGTGTCGAGGCCCTGCTCGCGCGCCGCCCTCACGAGCAACGTCAGGTCGTTGCCCCAGTTCCCGGTGATCACGGCGTCCGCGCCGCTCGCGCGGATTTTTGCGATATACGGCGCGAAATCCTTGACGCGGCCGATCGGATGAAATTCGTCGCCGACCACCGCGATGTCGGGGCGCTTCGCCGCAAGCGCCGAGCGCGCGAGGCTGCTCACGTCGTGGCCGAAGCTGTAATCCTGGTTCAGCAGATAGACTTTTTTTACCGCCTTGTCGCGCTCGATCACATCGGCGAGCGCGGCCATGCGCATGCCCGCGTGCGCGTCGAAGCGGAAGTGCCAGAAGCTGCAGTCCGCGTTGGTGAGCGCGAGGTCGTCGGCCGAGTAGTTGAGGAACAGTTCGCGGTTCTCCGGTTCGCGGCTGTTCTGCTTGTCGATCGCGCCGATCAGTGCTGCGGCGACCGCTGAGCTATTGCCTTGCAGGATGTAGCCGATATGGCGATCCGCGGCCGCGCGCAATTGCGTCAGCGCTTCCTCGGTGCTGCCCTTGCTGTCGAGCACCACAAGTTCGAACGGATGCGCGCCGTCCGCGAGCTTCACGCCACCGTGCGCGTTCACCTGCTCGACGCCGAAGCGCAGATTGCGCTCGACCGCCGCGCCCGCGTTCGCGAATGGGCCAGACATGCCTTCTATTAGCGCGAGCTGGATTGGCGTACCCGTAGGTTTGCCGGGGGCCGCAACGGTCCCCTGCGCGGACGCTGGATTCATGGCCATCGCCGCCCGATTCGCCGCCGCCACGCCGACTCCCGCCACCGCCATCGAAATCGCCGTCAGCGCAACCGCCGCCGCCCGTTGCCACATCGTCGTCATGGTGCCCCGCCTGAATCTTCGAAGCGCGGATCATAGGACGACGCGCGGGGAATAGGCAAGCCGGCGCATCCGTTACCGTTTCGGGGCGACGCACGTTCAGGCAGCGCCATTCATTCGCCACAGCGCGTGTCAAAATAGTGCGTCTCGATGATAAGAACCGCTATTCAAACGCCATCGGAGGAATACATGTCGAACCGCCACCACCGCACGGCGGCCTCTATCACCGCCCCGGCCGGTGCGGGTCTGCGCCGCGCCGCGCTCGTTTGCCTCAGCGTGCTTGCGCTCGCCGGCTGCGCGCAGCCGTGGCAGCAATATCAACAGGGCGCGGACGCATCGACGGTCATCGCGCGCCTCGGTCCGCCGCGCGAAACCTACGATCTGCCTGACGGTGGCAAGCGCCTGATGTGGCCGACCCAACCGATGGGCGAGACCACCACCGCCGCCGACATCGACGCGGCCGGCAAGCTCGTCGGCATGCGCCAGGTGCTGCAGCCCAACGAGTTCTACCGCGCCGAAATCGGCAAATGGACGCGCAGCGACGTGCTGGTGAACTTCGGCCGCCCAGTCGAAACGTCGTACTTTCCGCTAATGAAACGCGAAGTCTGGACCTATCGCTATCTCGAAGACAACGTCTGGTACATGCTGTACAGCTTCTACTTCGACGATCAGGGCATTCTGCGCCTGACGCAGAAGACCCCCGACCCGCTGCACGACCCCGATCGCCGCAGCCTGTTCTGAGCGCTGAGCGCCCTCTTTGTAGGAAGCGCCAAAACCTCAAAAAAGCCGCCTTCGATAGGCGGCTTTTTTATTCTTTGAGCATAAAGAAGAATTTTATCCTGTTTGCGTCAACCATTTTGCGCCGGAAAGGTTATTGTAAACCCCGTTCGGGTGCCGGCTTGCGATCAGCCGCGCGGCTGCTGTCGACGTCCGGTGCCAGGTCAATTGCCTCTCTTACGGAGTTGCTACGATGAACCGTCCCAAACACCTGCTGGTCGCCAACGTCGCGTGGGCCCATGAAACCGCGACGCGCAATCCGGCATTCTTTCGCGACCTCCTGCGCGGACAGAATCCACACATCCTGTGGATCGGCTGCTCGGACAGCCGCGTGCCCGCCGAAACGATCACGCATTGCGAGCCCGGCGATCTGTTCGTCCATCGCAACATCGCCAATCTGTTTTATCCCGACGACGACAACGTCGCGAGCGTGCTCGAATACGCGGTGCGGGTGCTCAAGGTCGGCCATGTGATCGTCTGCGGCCACTACGGCTGCGGCGGCGTGCGCGCCGCGCTGCTGCCGCCGGATCCCGCGCTACCCCATTTGAACCGGCGTATCGCGCCGCTCTGCTCACTGGCAAAAACGCATCGCTCTGAACTGCACGGCGCGGCGACCGAGTCGGGTCGCGTCAACCGCCTCGCCGAGCTGAACGTGCTCGAACAGGTACGGCAGCTACGGGCTAGCCCGATCGTGCACGAGGCCGATGCGCCGCCGCTCGTGCACGGCTGGATCTTTGCGCTCGACGACGGGCGCATCAAGGTTCTCACATCCGGTTATACCGCCGACGACGCGATGACTTGCACGACCGCCGCGCACAGTGCGGCCTAGCGAAGCGCGTCGCCCCCCATTCGACCGCGGACGGAGCCGACAGCGGAATCGTCATCAAGCCATACCCGTTAATCGCCCGCCGCCCCTACCTCTCGCTCTTCGACAACATGAATCCTCAAACCTCTTTCGCCGCGCTCCAGCGCGACGTGCTCGCCGGCACCGCCGTTTTTCTGGTGGCGCTGCCGCTTTGCCTCGGCATCGCCCACGCATCGGGTGTCGACCCGTTTGCGGGGCTGGTGTCCGGCATCATTGGCGGGCTCGTGGTCGCCGCGCTGAGCGGCTCGCGCCTGAGCGTAAGCGGCCCGGCCGCGGGCCTCGTCGTGATCGTCGTCGACGGCATCGCGCGGCTTGGCGGCTTTTCCGCCTTCCTGCTGGCCGTCCTGCTGTCGGGCGTTATCCAGTTCGGCTTCGGCATCCTCAAGGCCGGCCGGTTCGCGGCCTACGTGCCGTCGCCGGTGATCAAGGGGATGCTCGCAGCCATCGGCGTACTGTTGATCGTCAAGCAGTTTCCCGCCGCGCTGGGCCTGTCCGGCACCGGTGCCTCCGTTCAGTCCGCGGCGGCGGTCGCAACGCCGCTCGGCACGATCTCGCCGACCGCCGTTCTGATCACGCTAATGTCGCTCGCGATCCTCGCCGGCTGGGAAACGCGCGCGCTGCGCCGCTTCGCTGTCGTGCGCATCATGCCTGCGGCGCTCGCGGTGGTGCTTCTCGGCATCGCCGCGACGCTCGCGCTGGATCTCGTCGCGCCATCGCTGGCGCCGGCCGCAGAACGACGGGTCGCGTTGCCGTCGCTCGAATCGTTTGCGGCACTGCGGGCCGCCCTCGGGTCGGCCGACTTCGGACCGCAGTTCGCCCATCTCATCAATCTCGACATATGGCGCGTTGCGGTCACGATCGCCATCCTCGCGAGCCTCGAAACGCTACTGAGCCTCGAAGCGGTCGAGCAGATCGATCCGGAGCGCCGCCGCGCGCCGCCCGATCGCGAACTCAAGGCGCAGGGCGTGGGCAATCTGATCGCAGGTGCGATCGGCGGCCTGCCGATCACTGCGGTGATCGTGCGTAGCTCCGCGAACGTGCATGCCGGCGCAAAAAGCCGGCTCTCGGCGATCGTTCATGGCGTATTGCTGCTCGTCAGCGTGTTCGCGCTCACGAGCGTGATCAACCTGATCCCGCTCGCCTGCCTTGCCGCGATCCTGATCTTCACCGGGTTCAAACTCGCCAAGCCGTCGTTGTTCGCCGGGCTCGCGCGACAAGGATTCGCGCCGTTCGCACCGTTTGTCGTCACTCTCGTGGGTGTGCTCGCCACCGACCTGCTGATCGGCATCGTGCTCGGCATCCTGTGCAGCATGCTGTTCGCGCTGTATGCCAACCTGTGCGGCCCGATCGTGCTCGCGCAGCATGGCGATCACTACCTGCTGTCGTTTCGCAAAGACGTGTCGTTTCTTGGCAAGGTGCCGCTCAAGCACTATCTGCAGCAGATTCCGGATGGCGCCACCGTCATCGTCGACGCGACGCGCGCCGATTTCGTCGATCATGACGTGCGCGAGCTGCTGAACGCGTTCGTCGCCGATGCGCCCCGCCGCGGCATCAGCGTCGACGTCAAATATCAGGTCCGCGAGCACGCGCGCGCAACGCGCGGCTGGTCCCTGCGACGCACGGCGGCGGAGTGATTCCTGGATATCGCGTCACCGCGCCCGCGCGGTGACGGCGAAAAAAAGCCCCGCGTGCCAGGCACCGCGGGGCTACTGCTTCGCTCTCACTCGAGATTGCGCGCTACCCGCGCAGCAAGCTCGCGTTACTCCGAGCGCTGCGGATTCAACTTGTCCGCACTCGAATACAGCTTGTTGAGCGCCGAAAAATACGCCTTCGCAGATGCCGCGACGATATCCGGATCGGTGCCCACACCGTTGACGATGCGTCCGCTTTTCGACAGCCGCACGGTGACTTCACCCTGCGCCTGCGTGCCAGTCGTGATCGCGTTCACCGAGTACAGCAGCAACTCGGAGCCGCTGCCCACTTCCGTTTCGATCGCGTTGAGCGTGGCGTCGACCGGGCCGTTGCCGCGCGCTTCGCCGGTGATCTCTTTACCCTCCACCGAGAACACGACCTTCGCGTGCGGCTGCTCGCCGGTTTCCGAATGCTGCGACATCGACAGGAACTTGTAGTGCTCTTTCTCGTGCGCTTCCGCCGATTCCTCGTTGACGATCGCGATGATGTCTTCGTCGAAAATCTCCGACTTGCGATCGGCGAGCTCCTTGAAGCGCGCGAACGCGGTGTTCAGTTCGGCTTCGCTTTCGAGCGCGATGCCGAGCTCCTGCAGCCGCTGCTTGAATGCGTTGCGGCCCGACAGCTTGCCGAGCACGATCTTGTTCGCGGACCAACCCACGTCTTCCGCGCGCATGATTTCGTAGGTATCGCGCGCCTTCAGCACGCCATCCTGATGGATGCCCGACGCGTGCGCGAATGCGTTCGCGCCGACCACCGCCTTGTTCGGCTGCACGACGAAGCCAGTGATCTGCGACACGAGCTTCGAAGCCGGCACGATTTGAGTCGTATCGAGGCCGACGTCGAGTCCGAAATAATCCTTGCGGGTCTTCACCGCCATCACAATTTCTTCGAGCGATGTATTGCCCGCGCGCTCGCCGAGACCGTTGATCGTGCATTCGACCTGGCGCGCGCCGCCCAGCTGCACGCCGGCGAGCGAATTCGCGACCGCCATGCCGAGGTCATTGTGGCAATGCACGGAGAACACCGCCTTGTGCGAGTTCGGAATGCGCTCGCGCAGCGTCTTCACGAGCTGGCCATAGAGTTCCGGCACGCCGTAGCCGACCGTGTCCGCGATGTTGATCGTGGTCGCGCCTTCGGCGATCACCGCTTCGAGCACTCGGCACAGGAAGTCCATATCCGAGCGACTGCCGTCTTCCGGTGAGAATTCGACGTCGTCGGTGAACTTGCGTGCGAAACGCACCGCGAGCTTCGCTTGCTCGAATACCTGCTCGGGCGTCATGCGCAGCTTCTTCTCCATGTGCAGCGGCGACGTCGCGATGAACGTGTGAATGCGGAAACGTTCGGCGGCCTTCAATGCGTCGGCGGCCCGCTGAATGTCCTTGTCGTTTGCGCGCGCGAGCGAGCAGATCGTGCTGTCCTTCACGAGACCCGCGATCGTATGGATCGCGTCGAAGTCGCCGTTCGAACTGGCCGCGAAGCCCGCTTCGATCACGTCGACTTTCATCCGCTCGAGTTGCTTGGCGATGCGGATCTTCTCTTCCTTCGTCATCGACGCGCCGGGCGATTGCTCGCCATCGCGCAGCGTGGTGTCGAAAATGATCAGTTTGTCGGACATGTCGGGCCTCCTCGGAAGTCGTTCAGATGTGGGACTTTGGTTTTGGAATGGGACGATGGGCGCCGCCGCTGGCGAGGTAGGGCGATCGCGATGGTCGCCGCCGGTGCGGACGGAACGCAAAAAAGCATAAGGGCATGAACGAAGCGTGATGGCGCGGCGCAGCGAACGGTCTCGCCGACCCGGCAAAATCGGCCACACTCACGTACTGATCCGACGACTATAGCGGCATTCCAGCGACCGCGCAATGCGCGCCGGCACGGCCTGCGGCGCGGTCCGAAGCGACCTCGTAAGGGCAAGAATCAACAAAAAACGGCAGCTCGTGAGCTGCCGTTTTTTTCGTACGTCGCTGCGATGCAGCATGGTTCAGAGCGTCACCGGTCATGCGAGATCGAACGCGCCGGATTGGCCCTGCCGCGCACTGCCTGATACGCCCAGAACACGTAGCCGGACAGACCGTACAGCACGAACAGACCGAACAGCATCAACGGCGGATCGGACGACACCAGCACGAACGCGACCACCACCAGCAGGATCACGCCGAACGGCACGCGATGCCGCACGTCGAGTGCCTTGCCGCTGTAGAACGGCGCGTTGGACACCATCGTCACGCCCGCATAGATGGTCAGCACGAACGCGACCCACGGCAGCCAGACGAGCTTCAGCGGCACGCGGTTGTCGGTGGCAAGCCACACGAAACCGGCGATCAGCGCCGCCGCGGCCGGGCTCGGCATGCCTTGGAAAAAACGCTTGTCGACCACGCCGATATTCGTGTTGAAACGCGCAAGCCGCAGCGCCGCGCCCGAGCAATAGACGAACGCGGCGAGCCAGCCCCATCGCCCGAGGTCTTTGAGGATCCACTCGTACATCACGAGCGCGGGCGCAACGCCGAACGACACCATGTCGGACAGGCTATCGAACTGCTCGCCGAACGCGCTTTGCGTATGCGTCATGCGCGCGACGCGGCCGTCCATGCCATCGAGCACCATCGCGACGAAGATCGCGATCGCCGCGATCTCGAAGCGCACGTTCATCGCTTGCACGACAGCGAAGAAGCCGCAGAACAGCGCGGCCGTGGTGAACGCGTTCGGTAGCAGGTAGATGCCGCGTTTTCTGAGGAACTGCTGACGCTGCGCGCGCCGGCTGTCAGCGACCGGCGACTCCGTGACCACCGGCGGCTTGTTGCGGCGAAACGGCCGCGGCAGCGGTCCGCTGCTACGGGGTCGACGCGGTTTGAATGCGGCCATTCGGACAACCTCCTGTATGCCGCTTTACAGCTCGGCGAGGATCGTGGACGACGCCGACACCTTCTCGCCGATCGACACGCGCGGACGGCTGCCCACCGGCAGATACACGTCGACGCGCGAACCGAAGCGGATGAATCCGTAACGCTGGCCGCGGGTCAGCGGCTCGCCTGCACGGACGTAGCAAAGAATGCGCCGCGCAATCAGCCCGGCGATCTGCACCGACGTGACCGTCTGGCCGCCGGCCATTTCGATCACGACCGCGTTGCGCTCGTTCTCGAGTGAGGCTTTATCGACCGCCGCGTTCAGATAGGCGCCAGGAAAGTATTCGACCTTCGAGATTGCACCGTCGACGGGCGAGCGCTGCGAGTGCACGTTGAACACGTTCATGAACACACTGATCTTCAGCGCTTCGCGATTCGCATAAGGGTCATGCGCGGTTTCGACCGCGACGATACGACCGTCGGCGGGACATAGCACCGCGTTGGCCTGCGTCGGAATGGGACGCGCCGGGTCGCGGAAGAACTGCACGACGAAGATCAGGATCAGCCAGAAGAGCCACGCAATGCCGAACCCCGCGAAGGCGTGAACCAGTAATGCAACGACGGCCGCGATGGCGATGAACGGCCAGCCTTCTCGCGCGATGATCGGATGAGGGTAATTCATGGATGGCTTCTGTGTTTTTGTAAAACCATAGGATAGCAAAAGCCGCCCAGGGTTCAGCACCCTTGGACGGCCTTTTGACTGTTCCGGCCGCCGCGCCGAAAGCGCCGCGCCGGACCTCGTTACGTCGAGACCCTTAGTTCTTCGACTGGTCGACGAGCTTGTTCTTCGCGATCCACGGCATCATCGCGCGCAGCTTCGAGCCAACCTGCTCGATCTGGTGCTCGGCCGTCAGACGGCGACGCGATTGCAGCGTCGGCGCGCCAGCCTTGTTCTCGATGATGAAGCTCTTCGCGTACTCGCCGGTCTGGATGTCGGTCAGCACGGCCTTCATCGCCTTCTTCGTTTCAGCGGTCACGATCCGCGGACCCGTCACGTACTCGCCGTACTCGGCGTTGTTCGAGATCGAGTAGTTCATGTTCGCGATGCCGCCTTCGTAGATCAGATCGACGATCAGCTTCAGTTCGTGCAGGCACTCGAAGTACGCCATTTCCGGCGCGTAACCCGCTTCGACCAGCGTTTCGAAGCCGGCCTTGATCAGGTCGACGGTACCGCCGCACAGCACAGCCTGCTCGCCGAACAGGTCGGTTTCGGTTTCTTCGCGGAAGTTCGTTTCGATGATGCCGGCACGGCCGCCGCCGTTAGCCGCGGCGTACGACAGCGCGATGTCGCGCGCCGCGCCCGACTTGTCCTGCGCAACCGCGATCAGGTGCGGCACGCCGCCACCTTGCGAGTAGGTGCCGCGAACCGTGTGGCCCGGCGCCTTCGGCGCGATCATGATGACGTCGAGGTCGGCACGCGGGATCACCTGGCCGTAATGAACGTTGAAGCCGTGCGCGAACGCGAGCGCTGCGCCCTGCTTGATGTTCGCGTGGACTTCCTTCGCGTATACGTCGGCGATCTGCTCGTCCGGCAGCAGCATCATGACGACGTCCGCGCCCTTGACCGCTTCCGCGACTTCCTTCACTTGCAGGCCGGCGTTTTCAGCCTTGCTCCACGATGCGCCGCCCTTGCGCAGACCGACCGTGATATTCACGCCGCTTTCCTTGAGGTTCAGCGCGTGCGCATGGCCTTGCGAGCCATAGCCGATGATGGTGACCTGCTTGCCCTTGATGAGGGAGAGATCGGCGTCCTTGTCGTAGAAAACTTTCATGTCGGTTCCTTGGCTAGATTCGATGATTCACAGAAATTCAGGTACGGCGAAATTGGTGCTGCGAGCCGGGGGATGCCGCGTTGCCCGGCCTTGCGAAACGCGACGTCAGACCTTCAGAATGCGCTCGCCGCGACCGATGCCCGAGCTGCCCGTGCGGACCGTCTCGAGAATCGCCGTGGAGTCGAGCCCGTCGATGAAGGCGTCGAGCTTGTCGCTCGCCCCCGTCAATTCGATCGTGTAGGTCTTTTCGGTGACGTCGATGATGCGGCCGCGGAAAATGTCCGCCATCCGCTTCATCTCCTCACGTTCCTTGCCGACCGCCCTCACCTTGATCAGCATCAGCTCGCGTTCGATATGGGCGCCCTCGGTAAGGTCGACCACTTTCACCACCTCGATCAGGCGGTTCAGATGCTTCGTGATCTGTTCGATCACGTCGTCCGAGCCAACGGAGACGATGGTCATGCGCGACAGCGAACGGTCTTCGGTCGGCGCCACCGTCAAGGTTTCAATGTTGTAGCCGCGTGCCGAGAACAGCCCCACCACGCGCGAAAGCGCGCCCGGTTCGTTTTCCAGCAGGACGGAAATGATGTGTCTCATGTTTCGCTTCTTCCAGATGTTTTGTCGATGTCCGCGAGCGGAGCGGCGCCGCTTCGCCTGCCCTCGCCTTTTGTGAAGGCGCGCATCGCGAAGCCGGCGCTGGAATTATCCAGACGCCCCGTCGTTAAAGATCTTCCGAACCCATGAGCATCTCGGTGATGCCCTTGCCGGCCTGGACCATCGGCCAGACGTTTTCGGTCGGATCGGTCTGGAAGTCGAGAAACACCGTGCGATCCTTCAGGCGCAGCGCTTCCTTCAGCGCCGGTTCGACATCGGCGGTACGCTCGATGCGCATGCCCACGTGACCGTACGCTTCGGCGAGCTTCACGAAGTCCGGCAGCGCATCCATGTACGAATGCGAATAGCGCTTGCTGTATTCGATCTGCTGCCACTGGCGCACCATGCCCAGATAGCGGTTATTCAGCGAAATGATCTTGATCGGCAGCTCGTACTGCTTGCAGGTCGACAGCTCCTGGATGCACATCTGGATTGAACCTTCGCCCGTGATGCACAGCACGTCGTCGTCCGGATGGGCCATCTTCACACCCATCGCGGCCGGTAAGCCGAAGCCCATCGTACCGAGCCCCCCGGAGTTGATCCAGCGACGCGGCTTATTGAACTTGTAGAACTGCGCGGCCCACATCTGGTGCTGGCCGACGTCGGAGCACACGAACGCGTTGCCGTCGGTCAGCTCCCACGCCTTTTCGACCACATACTGCGGCTTGATGATGTCGCTCTTGCGGTCGAACTTGAGACAGTCTTTCGCGCGCCAGCCTTCGATGTCCTTCCACCAGTCGGCGAGCGCCGCGGTGTCCGGGCCATGCTCGGCCGTCTGCAACTGCTCGATCAGTTCCTTCAGCACTTCCTTCACGTCGCCGACGATCGGGATGTCGACCTTGACGCGCTTGGAAATGGAAGAGGGATCGATGTCGATATGGATGATCTTGCGCGGCCGCGACGCGAAGTGATTCGGATCGCCGATCACGCGGTCGTCGAAGCGCGCGCCGATCGCGATCAGCACGTCGCAGTGCTGCATCGCCATATTGGCTTCGTACGTGCCGTGCATGCCGAGCATGCCGAGGAATTTTTTGTCGCTCGAGCGGTAGCCGCCCAGACCCATCAGCGTATTGGTGACTGGATAGCCGAGCAGATCGGCGAACTGGTTCAGCTCACGCGACGCATCCGCGAGCACGATGCCGCCGCCGGTGTAGATATAGGGGCGCTTTGCCGACAACAGCAGCGACACCGCCTTGCGGATCTGACCGGAGTGGCCCTTCGTGACCGGGTTGTATGAGCGCAGCGAAACGCTCTTGATCGGCTCGTATTGGCACGGCGTCTTCGACACGTCCTTCGGAATGTCGATCAGCACTGGGCCGGGACGGCCGGTACGGGCGATGTAGAAAGCTTTCTTGACGGTGGCGGCGAGATCGCGCACCTCCTTCACGAGGAAGTTGTGCTTGACGCAGGGACGCGTGATCCCGACCGTGTCGCATTCCTGGAATGCATCCTGACCGATCGCGGCAGTCGGCACCTGGCCGCTGATCACGACCAACGGGATCGAATCCATGTAGGCGGTGGCGATGCCGGTCACTGCATTGGTGACGCCGGGGCCAGAGGTCACGAGGCACACGCCGACCTTGCCGGTGGAGCGCGCGTAGGCGTCGGCAGCATGCACGGCGGCCTGTTCGTGGCGCACGAGCACATGCTGGAATTTGTCCTGCTTGTACAGCTCGTCGTAAATGTAGAGTACCGAGCCGCCGGGATAGCCCCAGATGAACTCGACGTCTTCGTCGGCCAGTGCCTTCATGAGCACGGTGGCGCCGATAGAGTCTGCTTCGTGATGGGGGGTCGTATCCGACGTGGAGAATTCCGCGCTGGGCATATTCATTGATTGACCTTTCGAATTTTCGGCAAAAAATTGATCGGGTGCTCTCTGCCGGGCTTGTGGCTCGGGTTCAAGCGGCGCGTCCAGTTGACAGGCGGGCTTCTTGGGCCCCACCTCAATTGAGACAACTCACTTATGTTGCGAACCTGCGACGATAGCGGCTGCCACGCTGGTGGTCAAGCAAATATTGCCGTGGCTCGCGCGCCGGAGCCCGCGACCGGGTGGAACGTCGACCGTCAGGCAAATGCAAGCTTCGAGCGGGTTTCGCCCTATCGGAGCAAAAGTTTGTTAGCATCCGCGAGTTTTACGACATTTTTCGACCGATTACGCGCACGCTTGCTGCGCCGACCCCCACACGGATGGCATCAGACAAGGAACTCGCCGATTTTCTGGCGGGCGTCGAAAGGCGCGCATTCAAGCAGACGGTCTACGCCGTGCGGGACGACGATGCGTCCCTCGACATCGTGCAGGACGCGATGATCAAGCTCGCCGAGAAATACGGCGACCGTCCGGCTGCCGAGCTACCGCTATTGTTTCAGCGTATTCTGCAGAATGCGACGCACGACTACTTCCGCCGTGCCAAAGTACGCAACACATGGGTTAGTCTGTTCTCGTCGCTCGGCAATGCCGACGACGACGAATTCGATCCGCTGGAAACCCTTGCGGCCGAGACGGGTTCAACCGCCGCGGAGAGCAACGAACAGAAGTTGGAACGCGAGCAGGTCCTGCAGTTGATCGACGACGAAATCCAGAAATTACCGGCACGTCAACGGGAGGCGTTTCTCATGCGTTATTGGGAGGATATGGATGTCGCCGAGACTGCCGCTGCAATGGGCTGCTCCGAAGGCAGCGTGAAAACGCACTGCTCGCGGGCCACCCACACGCTGGCGCAAGCGCTCAAGGCGAAAGGAATTACGCTATGAGCTCCCTCGAAAACACAGAAGTCGAGTTTGCGCGTCAACTGCGTCGCGCGCTCGACGAAACCACCGCCAGCCTCCCTCTTGCCACCGTCGACCGGCTCGCCGCCGCGCGTCGCGTCGCGCTGGCTCGCAAGAAGCCCGAAGCCGTCAGTGCACCGGCGTTCGTGCCCGCGTTCGCCGGCATGCCACCCCGGATGGCGGGACTGCCGCAAGGAGGTCTGGAGCCGCGCCGGCGCTGGCCGCTGCGCCGCTTCGCGCTCGCGTGGCCGCTCGCCGCGCTGGTCGTGAGCCTGATCGGCATCGCGTACTGGGAAGACCACCAGCGCACCGCCGAACTCGCCGATATCGATGCCGCCATGCTAAGCGACGACCTGCCGCTCAATGCCTATCTCGACCACGGCTTCAACGCGTATCTTTCACGCGCCCACTGAGCGGGAGATTCCTCGGGTGAGTTACAAGCGCGGCCTGGCCGTTGTTTTCGGATGCACGATCGCGGCACTGGTGTCGTTTGCCGCGACGTATCCGCGCTTTCACCCGAGCCCGTCGTCGGCAGCCAATCCGTCGCCCGGTGTCAACGTCGCCGCGCCTGCGCCCCCACCCCAACTGTCCGTTGAATTGCCCGGCCTGCCGGGTAGCAATAGCCCGCTCGCGTGGTCGCGTCTGAGCGCCGCCGACCATGCCGCGCTCGCGCCATTCGCATCGCAATGGGATTCCTTTAGCGACGAACGCAAGCGCAAATGGATCAAGATCGCATCCCGATACGCGAAGATGTCGCCGGATGCGCAAAAGCGCCTGCATGAGCGCATGAGTGAATGGGTACGCATGACGCCCGATCAGCGCCGTGTCGCGCGCGAGAACTACCAGGTTTCGAAGCAGTTGCCGCGCGAAGCGCGCCAGAACGCGTGGAAAGCGTACCAACAGTTGCCCGAAGAAACGAAGGAGCGGCTCGCCGCCAGTGAGCACAAGCGGCGCCCTAGCGTCGTCAGCGCGCTGCCGTCGGGCCGCAACGAGATCAAGGGCATCGACCGGCTCGTGAACGCGCGCGAGCACGCCTCCGGCGCCAGCGGTGCCGCGGTGGCGAACCCGGCGCCAGCCGCCTCGGCACCGGCCGCGGCCCCGCTGCCAGCGTCGCCCGCGATTCCGGCGGCGGGCAGCTTCGTGCCGGCAACGCCGCTGCCAGTGTCGCCGGCAGAAGCGCCGGCAATCTTCCACGGCTCCTGATTCCGATTTCGAGCCCGTTACGTGTCCCAGCCGCTTGCCCCTCCGAACCTGCCCGCCGCCGCACCCGGCGGCACGGCGCCCACCGTCCGGCGACGGCTGGCGGCACTGCTCTATGAAGCGGTCATTCTGTTCGGCGTCGTGTTCCTCGCCGGCTATCTGTTCAGCACGCTGACGCAGCAGCGTAACGGACTCGCGCATCACAATCTGCTCGCCGCCTGGATTGGCATCGTGGTTGGGGTGTACTTCGTCTGGTTCTGGACGCATGGTGGCCAGACGCTGCCGATGAAAACCTGGCGGTTACGGGTGGTCGGCGCTGATGATGCGCCGGTTTCGGTCGGGCGGGCGATTGGGCGGTATTTGTTTGCGTGGTTGTGGTTTTTGCCGCCGCTGGCGTTGCATCCGATGCTTGGGTTGCCCGTGCCGCAGACGCTTGCTGTTGCGGGTGTCTGGTTCGTGGTGTGGGCGGCAAGTGGGCGGTTTGATCCGCAGCGGCGGTTTTTACATGATCGGCTTGCGGGGACGCGGGTAGTTTGCCGTTATGCGCTGAGCGCGCGTCTCTTGGCTTTGTTCCTTGCGGTGTTGGCCAGAACAACGAAAAAACAGGCCCGCCAGGCCCGCCGTAATAAGAACTTCTCATGACTGTCACGCCGCAGTCACGCGCGCCCGGCCCAATACGGGCACCGCCACTCGACGCGTGAGCCATGGACCCCAATACGTCCGCGACTTCCCTGTTTCGTCAAACCGACCCGAGCGTCGACCCCGTCGCGTTCCGGCCCGCCCCGGGTTCTACCCATCACGGCCTGCCGCTGCCGGCGACGCCATCACTCGATGCCCACGCCGGCCATCCCGACGACAGCCACGACGATCCGCACCGTTATCGCACGATCTGGCTTTCGGATATCCACCTCGGCTCGAGCGGCTGCCAGGCAGGCTATCTGCTCGACTTTCTGCGCCATAACGAATCGGAGTACCTGTACCTGGTCGGCGACATCATCGACGGCTGGCAGTTGAAGAAAGGCTGGTACTGGCCGCAGGCGCACAACGACGTCGTGCAGAAAGTGCTGCGCAAGGCGCGCAAAGGCACCCAGGTCATCTACGTGCCCGGCAATCACGACGAAGCCGCGCGCCAGTTCTGCGATCTCGCGTTCGGCGACATCCACGTGCGCGGCGAAGCGTTTCACACGACGCTGGCCGGCAAGCGGCTGTGGATCGTGCACGGCGATCTGTTCGACGGCGTGATCCAGCACGCGAAATGGCTCGCCTATCTGGGCGACACGCTGTACACGATGATTCTGGTGCTGAACCGCTGGTTCAACCGGATCCGCAGCAAGCTCGGCTTTCCTTACTGGTCGCTGTCGCAATACCTGAAGCATCAGGTCAAGAACGCCGTCAACTTCATCTCGTCGTTCGAACGCGTGATGACCGACGAAGCGCGTCGCCGCGGCTGCGACGGCGTCGTCTGCGGGCACATCCACAAGGCCGAGATGCGCGAGATCGACGGCGTGCTCTATTGCAACGATGGCGATTGGGTCGAGAGTCTGTCGGCGCTCGTCGAGACCTATGAAGGCGAGCTCAAGGTGATCTTCTGGACCGCGCTGCGCGCGCCCCAGGCGGGCACGCAAAAAGCCCGCGCCACTGCCTGAGCACGTCCACTCTCTACTTCCACAGGGCCCGCAGCGATGAACAACGCGATGAAGATCATGATCGTCACCGACGCATGGGAGCCGCAGGTCAACGGGGTCGTGCGCACGCTGAAGAACACGCGGCGCGAACTCACCGCGCTCGGCCATCAGGTCGATCTGCTGACACCGCTCGAATTCCGCACCATCCCGTGCCCCACTTATCCGGAGATACGCTTGTCGCTGTTGCCGCGCCGCCGGGTGCGCGAGCGCATCGACCGTTTCGCGCCCGACGCATTGCACATCGCGACCGAAGGTCCGCTCGGCATGGCCGCGCGCGCGTATGCGCTGGAGCATAAGCTGCCGTTCACGACCGCGTATCACACGCGCTTTCCCGAATACGTGCAGGCGCGCTTTCGCATCCCGCTCGCGGCAACCTACAAATTTCTGCACTGGTTCCACAAACGGTCGCTCGCGGTGATGGCGCCGACGCCCGTCGTCAAGCAGGACCTCGAGAAGTTCGGCTTCACGAACGTCGTGCTGTGGACGCGCGGCGTCGATCTCGAGATCTTCCGCCCGATGGACTCGAAGGTGCTCAACACCGCTCGGCCGATCTTCCTGTACGTCGGACGCGTGGCGGTCGAGAAAAACGTCGAGGCATTTTTGCAGCTCGATCTGCCCGGCTCGAAGTGGGTCGCGGGCGAGGGTCCGGCACTGGCCGAGCTGAAGTCGCGCTATCCGCAGGTCAACTATCTGGGCGTGCTGTCGCAAGCCGAACTCGCGAAAGTCTACGCGGCCGCCGACGTCTTCGTGTTTCCGAGCCGCACCGACACGTTCGGCCTCGTGCTGCTCGAAGCGCTCGCATGCGGCACGCCGGTGGCCGCCTATCCGGTCACCGGCCCGATCGACGTGCTCGGCGACGGCGGCGCGGGTGCGATGCATGAGGATCTGCGCGAAGCCTGTCTCGAAGCACTGAAGATCGATCGAGCGGAGGCGCGCGCGTGGGCCGAGCGCTTCTCCTGGGCGGCGGCGTCCGCGCAATTCGCCACGCATTTGAAGCCGCTGCGCGGCGCGACGTATCGCGAGGAAAGCGCCGCCGCGTGACGCGGCGCGCGCGGAGCTATTCATGCGAAGCAGTCGATCCAGCGCTGAAGGCGCGTCGAACGGCGCGCTACGCGCCGTCGAGTCCGCCCGCGACACCACGAGCATCGAACCGTTCGACGATGTACGCGAGCCGGGTGTGACCGGGCACACGGATGTCACGCCCCGGGTGAACGGCGCCAACAAGCCGATCAAGGGCGACACGAACGTCGCAGAGGACGCGCAACGCAACGCTACGCACGACACGACTCACGACTCGACCCGCGACGCCCCTCACGAACCGCTCAGCCCCGACGACCCCCTCGCCCCGCTGCCCTTCAACCCCTACAAAGGCAACCGCGGCCTCACGCGCGCGTGGCATGCGATGAAAAACTCGCTGGCCGGCTTTCGCGTCGCGATTCGTGAGGAAAGTGCGTTTCGTCAGGAACTCACGCTGGCCGCGATCCTGATTCCGTGCGGCCTCGTCGTGCCTGTCGATCCCGTGTCGCGCGTATTGCTGCTCGGCTCGGTGCTGCTGGTGCTGATCGTCGAGCTGCTCAATTCGAGCGTCGAAGCGGCGATCGACCGGATCTCGCTGGAACGCCACGAGTTGTCGCGCCGCGCGAAGGACCTCGGCAGCGCGGCCGTGATGGTCGCACTCGGCATGTGTCTGATGACGTGGGGGGTGATCGTCGGGCCGCTTATCGTCGGCTGGATTCGTGCGTGGCTTTGATGGCTCGATGCGGGTTAAAGCGCACGCCCGGCCACGTCCCACGGAATGGAAATCCGCACCGCCGGTTGGGTATTAGAACGCTCGGTTTATAATCGTTCGATGGTCTCACAGGACAGCGCCGGCGCAACGCAACACCGTCGGACCTCATCCTGCCCTTTCGAGGGGCCCGCCGCATGGCGGTGGGTTCGGGAGCGCTCAAAATACCAACCGCGTCCGGGTGGAGCACGCAGCAGCGGCACGCCGCCGCGCGCCCAGCCCGGCATAACCAGGGCCGGACGACATGGAAGCCAAACCTCCCCGCCGCACGCGCGAACGGATTCTCGAACTGTCGTTGAAGCTGTTCAACGAAATCGGCGAGCCGAACGTCACGACGACGACGATCGCCGAGGAAATGGAAATCAGTCCAGGCAACCTGTACTACCACTTCCGCAACAAAGACGACATCATCAACAGCATCTTCAGCCAGTTCGAGCAGGAGATCGAGAAGCGTCTGCGTTTCCCCGACGACCATCGCGCGACCATCGACGAAATGTGGTCGTACCTGCAGTACATGGTCGATTTCACGTGGCGCTACCGCTTCCTGTACCGCGACCTGAACGACCTGCTCGCGCGCAACCGCACGCTCGAGACGCACTTCAAGCAGATCATCAGCCACAAGGTGCGCTTCGCGAGCCAGTTCTGCGAGCAGCTCGTCGCCGACGGCGAAATGGTCGCGACGCCGCAGGAATTGGAGGTGATCGCGACCAACGTCGGCGTGATCGGCACGTACTGGCTGTCATATCAGTTCGTGATGAATCCGCGCAAATACAACGAGCAGGAAGCGATCCGCGAGGAGTTGCATCAGGTGAGCGTGCAGATCGTCTCGCTGATGGCGCCCTACCTGCGCGGCCGCTCGCGGCAGCTCTTCGACGACCTCGTCTCGGGCAAGCTGCCCAAGCGCGAGTTCTACGACTACCTGCCCCCCCGTGAAGGCGCCGCGCCTCGCAACGAATCGAAGGACAGTTGAGCATGAAGTCGGTGTGTGTGTATTGCGGCTCCTCGATGGGAGCCAAACCGTTGTATGCGCAGGCGGCGCGCGCCTTCGGCCGCGCGCTGGTCGAGGCCGATCTCGCGCTCGTCTACGGCGGCGGCAAGGTGGGGCTGATGGGCGTCATCGCCGATACCGTGATGGCCGAAGGCGGCCGCGCGATCGGCGTGATTCCCGAACTGCTGGTCAGCAAGGAAGTGGGCCATAACGGCCTGACCGACCTGCACGTGGTGCCCGACATGCATCATCGCAAGAAGATGATGGCCGAGCTGTCCAATGCGTTCGTCGCGATGCCCGGCGGCGCGGGCACGCTCGAGGAGCTGTTCGAGGTCTTCACGTGGGCACAGCTCGGCTACCACGGCAAACCGGTTGCACTTCTCAACACCGGCGGCTTCTACGAGCCGCTGATCCGCCTGCTTCAACACACGGTGGACGAAGGCTTCTTGCGCAAGACCTATCTCGACATGCTGCAGATCGACGCCGATCCGCTCGCGCTGATCGGCAAGCTGCAACGCTACGCGCCGCCCGCGCGCGACAAATGGGCGGCGGTGCAAAGCGACGCGGTCTGAATCCCGCTTGGTCGAACCCGAGCGAGGCGAGCCGCGCGTACAGCGTTCCCTCCATGAGGTTGCGATGACGAAAGCTGTTCTGATCACCGGCGGCAGCCGGGGCATTGGCCGCGCCACCGCACGTCTGCTTGGCGCGCGCGGCTGGTGCGTCGGCGTGAACTACGTGCGTGAGCTCGCCGCCGCGCAGCAGACGGTCGCCGAGGTCGAACACGCGGGCGGCCGAGCGGTGCCGATCGCCGGCGATGTCGCGAACGAAGCCGACGTGACCGGCATGTTCGATACACTGCAGCAAGCCTTCGGCCGCATCGATGCGCTCGTCAACAACGCCGGCATCGTCGCGCCATCGAGTCAGCTCGCCGATATGGACTTCGCGCGTCTGAAACGCATGTTCGACGTCAACGTGCTCGGCGCGTATCTGTGCGCGCGCGAAGCGGCGCGTCGCCTGTCGACCCAGCGCGGTGGCGCGGGCGGCGCGATCGTCAATGTTTCGTCGGCGGCGGCGCGGCTCGGTTCGCCGAACGAATACGTCGACTATGCGGGGTCGAAAGGCGCCATCGACACGATGACGCTCGGCCTCGCGAAAGAGCTCGGCCCTCAAGGCGTGCGCGTGAACGCGGTACGTCCGGGCCTGATCGACACCGAGATCCATGCGAGCGGCGGCAAGCCCGAGCGCGCCGCGCAACTGAGCGCGACCACGCCGCTCGGCCGCTCCGGCCGAGCGGACGAAGTCGCCGAGGCCATCGTGTGGCTGCTCAGCGACGCCGCCTCATACGTGACGGGCGCGCTGTTCGACGTCGCCGGCGGCCGCTGAGCGAGGCCCGCGCGAGAGCGGCCGCAAGCGTCAAACGCAAAGCGCGGTCCGCTACGGCCTCGCCTTTCTCAGCACGTTTCTCCCTCCCTCTGGCGCTACGAATCCGCTTCGATCTGTGGCGAAGCCGACACAGCCGCGCGTCGAATACGCGCGGCTCTCTGCACCTGTAACCTTCAGTAATAATGCCGCGCTACAATCGACCAGATCGTATGCATCCGCAGGCGACGCAAGCAAAAACATAAGTACGAGGCCAACGCCGCCGCGTACGCTGATCAGAGAATTCCATGCAAGACAAGCAGCCCGCGCGCTGGCGCGCGCACGATGCCAGCGCGACGACCTCGGCCGCGCCAGCTGGCGGCCCGCATGAGGCCGCGCTGTCCGCCAGCACCGCGCACCCGCTTACCGGCGCGCAAACCCAGCCGGCAGTTGCGGATCCCGCGGCGTCGGCCGCAGCAATGCACAGTGCCGACACCGCCCAGGCATCGGGCTCCGCCGTTTCCGCCGACCGCGCGACGCGCGGCCTGCAGCGTTGGCACGCGCTCGCGGCGATCCGTCCGCTGCTGTGGCTCGTCGCGCTGGCGATCCTGTGCGCGTGGCTGATCCCAGGCATTCTCGGCCACGAGCCGTGGAAGCAGGACGAAACCTACACGTTCGGCATCGTCCAGCACATGCTCGATACCGGCGACCTCGTCGTGCCGACCAATGCCGGCCAGCCCTTCGTCGAAAAGCCGCCGTTCTACGACTGGGTCGCCGCCGGCCTCGCGTGGATGTTCGGCCGCTATCTGCCGCTGCACGATGCGGCACGGCTCGCGAGCGCGCTGTTCGCGGGCCTGACGGTGTACTACACAGCGCGCGTCGCGCGTCGCGCGGTCGATGCGTCGCGCTGGTTCGACCTGCGCGTGATCGGCACGCTCGCGCTGTTCGGCGGCACGCTCGCCGTCGTCAAGCACGTGCACGACATGATGACGGATGTCGCGCTGATGGCCGGCGCCGCGCTCGGCTTTTGCGGACTGTTCGAACTCGTTCTCGTGCATCTGCGTGACGACCCGCGCGCCGCGTCGTATTTTCCGATGCATGCGCAGGCCGCGAGGCTGACCAAACCGCTCCATGCACGCGAGCGGCGTCACGCGATCTTCAGCGGCGCGGCGATGTTCGGTGCGGGCATCGGCGTGTCGCTGCTGGCGAAGGGACTATTCGTACCACTCGTGTTCGGCGCGACCACCTGCGCGGCACTGCTGCTCTATCCCGCATGTCGCAGCCGCCGCTTCGCGGGCGCGCTCGGCCTCGCCGCGCTCATCTGCGCGCCGTTCGCGCTGATCTGGCCGATCTGCTTCTACCTGCGCTCCGAGGCACTCTTCAAGGTGTGGCTATGGGATAACAACGTCGGGCGCTTCTTCGGTTTTTCGGTTGCCGAGCTCGGCTCGGAAAACGAGAGCCGCCTGTTCGTGCTGCGCACCGTGCTGAGCGTCGGCTTTCCGGTCGTGCCGCTCGCGCTGGCCGCGCTCGCCGGCGGTGCGTGGCGGCGCTGGCGCGATCCGCGCGTCGCGTTGCCGGTGCTGTTCTCGGGCATCGGTTTCGCGGTGCTGCAAAGCTCGGCGACGGTCCGCGAGCTGTACATCCTGCCGTTCATCGCGCCACTCGCGCTGGTTGCGATGCAGGGCGTCGAGCGCTTGCCGACGCGGCTGCATACCGGCTGGGATATGACGAGCCGAGTGCTGTTCGGCAGCGCGGCCGCGCTCGTGTGGATCGCCTGGTCGATCATGACGAGCCCGGCGAGCACGCATGCGTCGCTGCATCTGCTCGGCCGCTGGCTGCCGCTCGACTGGGTGCTGCCGATCTCGCCCGCGCTGATCGTCGGCGCGCTGCTGCTGACGATCGGCTGGCTGTGGCTGCTGCCGTCGTTCAAGCACGCGGGCAAATGGCGCGGCGCGCTCAGCTGGTGCGCGGGCGCGATGCTCGTCTGGGGGCTCGTCAGCACGCTGTTGCTGCCGTGGCTCGACTACGCGAAAAGCTACCGCTCGGTGTTCCGGGACCTCGGCGCGAAGATGAATATCGAATGGAACGACGGCGACTGCATGGCGAGCGCCGGACTCGGCGAATCCGAAGCGCCGATGCTCTACTACTACACCGGCATCGAGCATCAGCCGAGCGAAGATCCGCGCACTACCGCCTGCACGTGGCTGATCGAGGAAAGCCGCCACGACAACGCGCGGCCGCCGGCCGGCGAATGGCGACTGTTCTGGTCCGGCGCGCGGCCGGGCGATTCCGATGAGCTATTGCGCGTGTTCGTGCGCACGCCGGTGGCAGGCAAGCTGCACGGCAGCCACTAGAGCCGCGCCACGCGTCGCACCGGCCGCGTGGCCCGCGCGTGCGCGTTGATTCAGAACGACGAACCGGACTCGTGCAGGAACGCGATCTCCTCGTCGCTCGATTGCCGCCCGAGCAACACGTTGCGGTGCGGAAAGCGGCCAAACCGCTCGATGACTTTCGCGTGGCGCAGCGCGTACTGATAGTAGCCCTCACCGCCCGGCTCCTGCGCGAGCTGCTTGAACAGACGCAGCGACTCCTGCTGGCTCGCGAGCGTTTCATCGTGCTCGAACGGCAGATACGCGAACGCGCGGTGCTGCGCATCCGGCAACAGTCGATCGGCGCCGCTCGTGACCATCCGTTGAGCGGATTGCAGCGCCTTGTTGTCGGTCGCGAAGGCGCGCCGCGTATTGCGATGGCAGTTGCGCGAAAACTGGTCCAGCACGATGACGAGCGCCAACGCGCCCAACGGCGTGAGCTGCCATGCGTCGAGCTCACCCGCGTTTGCCGCATCGATCAGCTTACCGAACCGTTCGCGCAGCATCGTATCGACGGAGTCATCGCGTTTGAACCAGAGCTTGCGCTCTGTGCCGTGTTCCGGCGTGCCCGGCGCACCGAACCAGCAGTCGAGAACCTCGCGCGCCCGCGGCGCAAGCGCCGCATAGTCGGCTTCGAACGAGTACGGCGCCGAGGTGGCGTGGTGCGGCGTGTCAGCCATTGCGGTTGCGCATCCAGTCGGCGGTTTCGAAGAACGAGCCGAGCAGGCGCTCGCGCAGCGGCTCCGGCAAACCGGTATCCGCCATCGCCCACGCCATGCACCTCAACCACTGATCGCGCTCGCTCGACGCGATCGCGAACGGCAGATGCCGCGCGCGCAAACGTGGATGACCGAAGCGGCTGATGTAATGATCGGGTCCGCCGAGCCAACCGCACAGGAACCAGAACAGCTTGTCGCGCGAACCCTCGAGCGACGCCGGATGCAGCGCGCGAATCCCGGCGAAATCCGCTTCGAGATCCATCAGGTCGTAAAACCGGTCGACCAGTTCGCGAACGCGCGCCTCGCCGCCCACCAGTTCGAAGGCCGTCGGCTTGTCCGAGGACACCTCATCGTTCAAATCGCTCATACCCTGCTCAACAGCAAAGAAACACCAGAAAAAAACTCACGCGTCGCGCAGCGATTGCAGCGCCGGCCGCGCCAACACATGGCGCAGGCTCAGCCACCCGCCGACACCCGCACACGCGATGCCAGCGGCAACGCCCGCCGGCAGCAGCCACGGATCGAAGTCCAGATAGAACTCGAACACGTGGGTGGCCAGCACCGAGCCGACGATCTGCGCGCCGAGCGCCGCCATCAGGCCGGCAAGCGCGCCGACCGCGACGAATTCGGCCACCTGCACCGCACGCACCTGACGATGCGACGCGCCCAACGCGCGCAGCAGCGCGGATTCTCGCATACGCTCGTCGCGCGTGCCGGCGAGCGCCGCGTACAGCACCAGCACGCCGGCCGCGAGCGTGAACGCGAACAGGAACTGCACCGCGCCGATCACCTGCTGCAAGACGCGCTGCACCTGGGCGAGGATCGGGCCGGTATCGATCGCGGTCAGATTCGGATATGCGCCGATCAGCCCGTCGATCGTCGACTGTTTGTTCGGCGGTAAATGGAAGCTCGTGATGAACGTCGCCGGGAAGTCCTGCAACGCGGCAGGCGGCATCAGTACGAAGAAGTTGACCTTGAACGAACCCCAGTCGAGCTTGCGCATGCTCGTCACCGGCGCCTCGACCGTGAGGCCGGTCACGTCGAAGCGCAACACGTCGCCGGGCTTCACGTTGATCAGCTTCGCGAGACCCTGCTCGATCGATATCTGCGGCTTCGTCGTCTCGCCGAACCAGCTACCCGCGGCGATCCGGTTGTCGTCGGGTAAATGCGTCGTGTAGGACAGGTTGAACTCGCGGTCCACCAGTCGCCGCGCGTCCTCGCCCTTGAACGAATCCGGGTTGACCGCGCGGCCGTTGATCGCGACGAGCCGCCCGCGCACCATCGGCGACAGCGCCGGGGCGGCGATGCCGTGCGCGTCCAGATACTGCGTGACCGCGTCGCGCTGATCGGGCTGGATGTCGATGATGAACTCATTGGGCGCATCGGGCGGGGTCGATTTGCGCCAGCCCTGCACGAGGTCGTTGCGCGTCATCGCGATCAGCAGCAGGCACATCAGGCCGATGCCGAGCGCGGTGATCTGCAGCGCGCTGGTGCTGCTGCGCCGCTCCAGCGACGCCAGCGCATAGCGCCAGCCGATGCCCGCATTGACGCGCTCGCTGCGTACCAGCCGCGCGGCGCCCCACAACGCGAGCCGCGCGATGCCGGCGAACACCAGCAGCCCGCCCGCGAAACCGCCCGCGACGATGCCGCCGAGCTTCAATTCCCCGGCGGCGAGAATCAGCAGCCCCGCGAACAGCACGATGCCGAACGCGTAGGCGACCCATGCGGTGCGTCCCGCCTCGCCCCATTCACGGCGCAGCACGCGCACCGGCGGCACGCGCGTGAGCGGCAACAGCGGCGGCAGCGCGAAGCCGAGCAGCAGCACGAGTCCGGCCGCGATGCCCTCGAGCGCGGGCCACAGCGTCGGCTGCGGCAGCACCACGTCGATCAGGCCGCCGAGCCAGGTCAGCAGCGCGAGATGCCCGAGATACCCGAGCGCCACGCCGAGCACGCCGCCGATCACGCCGAGCCCGACGAATTCGAGCGTGAACAGCGCGCGCAGCGCGGCCTGGCTCACGCCAAGACAGCGCATTGCCGCGCAGCCGTCGAGATGCCGGCGCATGTAGCGGTGCGCGGCCATCGCGATCGCGACGGCCGCGAGCAGCGCGGTCAGCAGCGACACGAGCGTCAGGAAATGGCCCGCGCGATCGAGCGTCTGACGCACCTGCGGCTGGCCGTCTTGCAGCGACTCGAGCGCGACACCGCGCATCTTGCCGCCGTCGACACGGTCATGCGCGAATTGCGCGAAGCGCGCGACCGCGTCGTCGGAACCGGCCACCAGCAGCCGGTACGTGACGCGGCTGCCATAGGTGATCAGGCCGGTCGACGGTACGTCAGCGGCGTTCAGCATCAGGCGCGGTGAAAAGTTGACGAACGAAAAGCCGCGGTCGAGCTCGCGCGTGATCAGCGCGCCGACCGTGAAGCTGCGATTGCCGACCTTCACCGCATCGCCGATCTTCAGCTTCAGCGCGTCGAGCAACGCCTGGTCGACCCATACGGTGCCCGGCGCCGGAATCGAGGCCGCCGGATGATCGGCCGCACCCGGCGCCGGCGCAATGCGCAACGCGCCGCGCAGCGGATAGCCCGGCGACACCGCCTTGACGGCGGCGAGCCGCGACGCCGGTGGCGCGCCGGTCGAATTGATCATGCTCGGGAAGATCGCCGTGGTGGCGGTGCGCAGGCCGAGGGCATGCGCGTGGGCGGCGAATTGCGGATCAACCGGATGATCGGCGCGCACGATGAAGTCGGCGGCGATCATGCGCCGCGCGTCGCGCTCGAGCCCCTGATGCAGGCGGTCGCCGAGAAACCCGACGCTCGACAACGCCGCGACCGCCAGCACGAGCGCGAGCAGCAACATGGTCAGCTCGCCCGCGCGCCAGTCGCGCGCCGTCATCCGTATCGCCTGGCGCCACAGATCGATGCCACCAAGCCGCCGCGCCGGCCTCGTGTCGGCGCGCGTGCTTGAACCCGCGTTAGATCCCGGTAGTGCTTCGCTCAATCGTGCCTGCTCCTCACCAATCGCGACACCATGTGCGTGGCCATGCCGCGAAAACCGCCCTGCACGCCACGCCACAAGCGCGGCAGCGCCCACGCCGCGAGCAGCAGGAAGCCTACCATCAGGACCAGAAATACGAGCGGCACGAACAGCGCAAGCAGTACCCCGCCGAACACGAGGCCGTCCTCGGCGGTCGACGCGACAACATTCGACACCGGCTCCGGCGACAGATTGATCAGCGCGCGGGTGCCTGCCTTCGCGAGATGCGCGGTACCGGCGAGCGTGCCGCCCGCAAGCGCCGCAACGCTCAGCAGCGCCGGATCGGTGTGGCCGAGCGCGCCGGCGGCCAGCACGGCGCCGGCCGGAATGCGGATGAAGGTGTGGATCGCGTCCCACAGTGAATCGAACGCGGGGATCTTGTCGGCGAGGAATTCGGCCAGCGTCAGCACGGCCGCCGCGCCGATAACCCATGGCGATGACAGTGCGGACAACGTGTCCGGCAAGTGAATCAGGCCAAGACGTGCGAACACGCCGGCCAGCAGGACCGTCAGATAGAGGCGCAGACCGCTGCCCCATGAAAGGCCCGCTGCAAGCGAAAGTGATTCAAGCATGGCCGCCTCCACGCGCTTTGTGCATGCCGGGCGCCGCGGCGGGAACAAGCGGGTGTTCCGCGCCAAAGCCGTCAGGCTCGCAAGGCCGGCCGCGCCAGCCTGGCCGCGCCAGGCTGGCCGCGGGCAATCTCAAGGTCGTCCGTCTCATTATAGTCACGATAATTCGCAGAACGCAGAGCGGCGAAGCCTCGCTGTGGCTTGCAGGCAATGGCCGCCGGGTCAGCGCCCCGAGGACAGCTTCAGTCCGACGAGGCCGATCACGATCAGCGACGCGCTGGCGACGCGTGCGACCGTCACCGCCTCCCCCATCATCACGACACCGAAGATGAATGCGCCGACCGCGCCGATTCCCGTCCATACAGCATACGCAGTGCCGAGCGGCAACTGGCGCATTGCCAGCGCGAGCAGCACGAAGCTGCCTAGCGCGGTCACGACCGTGAAGACGGACGGCCACAAGCGGGTGAAACCTTCGGAAGTTTTGAGACCGGCCGCCCACGCGACTTCGAGCAAACCGGCGATCAATAGAAGAAACCAGGACATCGAAACAGCTCCATGAAAAATGGGGCCGTCCCCGATGATCGATGCAAGCGTAAGGTCGTCCTTACTTCAGGAAATGATAACCGGTGCGGCATAGTGGCCGGG
The DNA here is from genome assembly GCF_050436345.1 of Paraburkholderia sp. WC7.3g. Classification (NCBI taxonomy): domain Bacteria; kingdom Pseudomonadati; phylum Pseudomonadota; class Betaproteobacteria; order Burkholderiales; family Burkholderiaceae; genus Paraburkholderia; species Paraburkholderia sp. WC7.3g. The sequence goes on along the minus strand of NZ_JBNDMA010000002.1, from coordinate 1,675,383 downwards.
CTCACACCGCGCCCACCAGCCGATACCCGACGCCCGTCTCCGTGACGATATGCTCGGGCTGCGCCGGATCGCGCTCGAGCTTGCCGCGCAGGTGCGCCATGTAGATGCGCAAATAGTGATGACTCTCGACATGCGACGGCCCCCACACGTCGCGCAGCAACTGCCGGTGTGTAAGCACGCGGCCGGCGTGGCGCACGAGCGTCGCGAGCAGCCGATATTCGATCGGCGTCAGATGGATCGCGGCGCCGTCGCGCGTGACCTGGCGCAGCGCGAGGTCGACGGTGACCGCGCCGAAGCGCACCTGCGGTGATTCGTTCGCGCCGCCGTGATTGCGCCGCCGCAGATGCGCGCGGATCCGGGCGAGCAACTCGGACACGCCGAACGGCTTGGTCAGGTAGTCGTCGGCGCCGGCGTCGAGCGCGGCGACCTTTTCGCTTTCCTGGGTGCGTGCCGACAGCACGATCACCGGCAGCTCGCTCCAGCCGCGCAACTCGCGGATCACGTCGAGGCCGTCGGTGTCGGGCAGGCCGAGATCGACGATCACGAGGTCGGGCTTGCGCGTCGCCGCTTCGACGAGCCCCTGCTTGCCGGTCTCGGCGTCGTACACGGCGATGCCCTCGCCTTCGAGCGCGGTGCGCACGAATCGGCGAATCTGCTTCTCGTCTTCGATCAGAACGACTGTGATGCTCGGGTCACTCATGGGCGGGTCGGGTGAGCGGGTTGAGGTCGGCGGCGGTGTCGGTGGCGGCGCCCTCGTCTTCGAGCGGATCGGGTGCATCGGGCGGCGTCTTGACCGGCAGCGTGAACCAGAAGCGCGCGCCCTCGACGTGGCCGTTCGCGGCAATCCGGTTGAGCGCGCCGATTGTACCGCCGTGCGCCTCGACGATCGCGCGGCAGATCGCGAGCCCAAGGCCGATCCCCGGTTGCGCCGACTCCTTCTCGCCGCGCGTGAACTTCTCGAACACGCGCGCTTCCATGCCGGCGGGCAGGCCCGGGCCGTTGTCATCGATCGTGATGCGCACGAACGACGCGCCGTCCGCGTCGATCTGCTGCGCGCCGATCGCGAGCGGCGTGCCGGACGGGGTGTACTTGGCCGCGTTCTCGAACAGGTTCGAGAACAGCCGCTCCATCAGCACCGCGTCGAGGTGCAAGAGCGGCAGATCGGCGGGCAGCGTGACCTGTACCGGATGGTCCGCGAGCACGCGCCTGCAAGCGCGCAGCGCGGCGCCGACGGTTTCCTCGAGCAGCGTCCATTGCTGGTTCAGTTGCAGGCTGCCGGCCTGCAAGCGCGCCATGTCGAGCAGGTTCGTGACGATGCCGGTCATGCGCAGCGCTTCTTCGTGGATTGCATCGACGAGTTCGTCGCTGCGCTCCTCCTCGCCCGCCGACCTCTGCTGCCGCCCCTGCGCGAGCATCGACGAAAAGCCGACGATCGTCGTCAGCGGCGTACGCAGATCGTGTGAAATCGCCGACAGCAGCGAATTGCGCAGCCGCTCCGACTCCATGTTGACGAGCGCATCGCGCGCGATATCGACGTAGTGCACACGTTCGAGTGCGAGCGCGATCTGCGCGGCGAACGCATCGAGCATGCGCCGCTGCTCGGGCACGGTCAGCTCGCGCTCGTCACGCACGACGACCGCGAGCACGCCGCGCGTGCGCATCGGCGCCTTCAGCGGCAGATACAGCGCCGCGGCGGCCGGCAAGGTGTCGGTGCCGTGGCCGGCCGGCTTCTGCTGATCGTAAACCCACTGGCCGACGTCGAGATCGAGCGCGTCGCCTTCGAGCGTGATCGCCGCATCGGGGTCCTCGATCTTCTGTTTGACCTGATCGGCGCTGTCGGGCAGCAGGATCGCGACGCGCGCGCCGAACACCTCGCTCACGTGCCGGCTGCCGATCCCGACGATCTGCTCGGTGGTCAGCGCCGCGGCCAACTCGCGCGCCATTTCGTACATCGCGCCGGTGCGCTGCTCGCGGTGTCGCGCGACGCTCGCCTCGCGGCGCAGGCTCGCAGTCAGATTGCTGATCACGAGCGACGTCAGCAGCATGCCGAAGAACGTCAGTAAGTACTGCGTATCGGCGACCGACAGCGACAGGCGCGGCGGCACGAAGAAGAAATCGAACGCGGTGACGCTCGCGAACGACAGCACGACACCCGGCCCGCGCCCGAGCTTCACCGCCGTGAAGATCACGCCGAGCAGATACAACATCACGAGGTTGGTCAGATCGATGCGATCGATCAGCTGGCTCGATAGCAGCGTGATCGCCGTGCCGATCGCGAGCGCGAGCGCGTAGGCGCGCGGCGGTGAACGACGCTCGCGCGCCGCGCTCAACGCCTCGCGCCACGCGTTCGCGGTCGTGTTCAGCAGACGCCGCTGCTCGCCGCCGCCGCGCTCCGACGACACACGAATCAGCGTGAGATCGAGATCGCCGCTCTTCTCGGCGATGCGCTCGCCAACCGGCCGACGCAGCCAGCGGCTGATGCCGGTGCGCGACGACGCGCCCGCCACCAGCTTCGACACGTTGCGCGCCTGCGCATATCCGATCAGCGCGTCGAGCGCATCGGTGGCGGCGAGCGTCGCGGTTTCGGCGCCGAGCTCGCCGGCGAGCTTCAGCGCGTTCAACGTGCGTTCGCGGCGCGCGTCGGGTAGACGCTGCAACGCGGGCGTTTCGACATAGACCGCGAGCCAGTCGGCTTTCAGGCTAGCGGCGAGGCGCGCCGCCGAGCGCACCAGCGCCGGCGCCTCCGGACCGGGACCCACGCACACCAGCAACCGCTCGCGCGCCTGCCAGATACGCTGGATCGAACGATCGGCGCGGTACTCGCGCATCTGCGCGTCGACACGATCGGCAGTGCGGCGCAGCGCGAGTTCGCGTAGCGCGATCAGGTTGCCCTTGCGAAAGAAGTTGCGCACCGCGCGCTCTGCCTGCTGCGCCATGTACACCTTGCCGTCGCGCATGCGGTCGAGCAGTTCCTCGGCCGACAGATCGACGAGCGTGACTTCGTCGGCATGGTCGAACACGCGATCGGGGACCGTCTCCCACACGCGGATGCCGGTGATCTGGCCGATCACATCGTTCAGGCTCTCAAGGTGCTGCACGTTGACGGTCGTATAAACGTCGATGCCCGCATCGAGCAGTTCGTAGACGTCCTGCCAGCGCTTCAGATGGCGCGCGCCCTGCACGTTCGAATGCGCGAGTTCGTCGACGAGGATCAGTTGCGGCTTGCGCGCGAGCGCGGCGTCGAGATCGAATTCGCCGAGCTTGCGGCCGCGATACTCGATATGCGCGAGCGGCAGCACGTCGAGTCCCGCGAGCAGCGCGGCGGTTTCGCCGCGCCCGTGTGTTTCGGCGATGCCGACCAGCACGTCGATGCCTTCCTCCTCGCGGCGGCGCGCGGCCTGCAGCATCGCATAGGTCTTGCCGACGCCGGCCGACGCGCCGAAGAAAATTTTCAGCCGGCCGCGCTGACGTTTTTCTTCGTCGCGCTGCAGCTTGTCGAGCAGTTCGTCAGGATCGGGGCGGTTCATGCTCAGTGGTTTTGATCGTCGTGTGAGCGGCGGTGTCTGCATGGTGGCACGGCGCGCGCCGGCCCGCAAATGGCGGCGCGGCGCCACGCGGACGCCGCTGAGTTATCGATGAACCGCAAGGGCGGCCGGGTTGCCGTTGCGTTTGGGTGTCAACCGCGCTTCATTTCATCGAGCGCGAGATTGAGCTTCAGCACGTTCACGCGTGGCTCGCCGAGCACGCCGAACTGACGCCCCGTCGTATAGCGCTCGACGAGCGCCTGCACGTCGTTCGACGCGAGGTGACGCGCCTGCGCGACACGCTCGACCTGATACGCGGCCGCGGCCGGGCTGATCTCCGGATCGAGGCCGCTGCCCGACGACGTGACCAGATCGACCGGCACCGGCTTCGACATGTCGGTGCCCGCCGCCTTCAGCGCGGCGAGACGGCCCTTGATCTCGTCGAGCAGCGCCGGATTGTTCGGTCCGAGGTTCGAGCCGCCCGAGTTCTGCGGGTTGTACGGCATCGGGCTCGTCGCCGACAGCCGGCCCCAGAAGTACTGCGGCGCGTCGAACTGCTGGCCGATCAGCTGCGAGCCGACCACCTTGCCGTTCTGCTCGATCAGGCTGCCGTTGGCCTGTTGGTGGAAGGCCGCCTGGCCGAACGCGGTCATCACGGCGGGATAAGCGAGTCCGGTGATCGCGCTCAGCACCGCGAAGATCACGATCAACGGACGGAACAGATTTTTCATGATGGGTCTCTTTCCCTTTTCATCACTGCAGGTTACTTCGTAGCGACGCGGTTCGCGCTCAAACCCAATCGAACGCGGCCAGCACCATATCGATCAGCTTGATGCCGATGAACGGCACGATGATCCCGCCGAGGCCATAGATCAGCAGATTGCGGCGCAGCAGGATCGCCGCGCCGAGCGCGCGATAGCGCACGCCCTTCAGCGCGAGTGGAATCAGCAGCACGATGATCAGCGCGTTGAAGATCACCGCGGACATGATCGCCGAGGTCGGCGTCGCCAGATGCATCACGTTCAGCGCATTGAGCGCCGGATACGTCGATGCGAACGCGGCCGGAACGATCGCGAAGTACTTGGCGACGTCGTTGGCGATCGAGAACGTGGTCAGCGAACCGCGCGTCATCAGCATCTGTTTGCCGATCTCGACGATCTCGATCAGCTTGGTCGGATTCGAATCGAGGTCGACCATATTGCCCGCCTCTTTCGCCGCTTGCGTGCCGGTGTTCATCGCGACCGCGACGTCGGCCTGCGCAAGCGCGGGCGCGTCGTTGGTGCCGTCGCCGGTCATCGCGACGAGACGCCCTTCAGCCTGGTGCGCGCGAATCGTCGCGAGCTTGGTTTCGGGCGTTGCTTCGGCGAGGAAGTCGTCGACACCCGCTTCGGCCGCGATCGCGGCGGCGGTCAGGCGGTTATCGCCCGTCACCATGATGGTCTTGATGCCCATCTTGCGCAGCTCGGCGAAGCGCTCTTTGATGCCGCCCTTCACGACGTCCTTCAGCTCGATCACGCCGAGCACGCGCGCGCCCTGCTCGCCCTTCTCGGCGACCACGAGCGGCGTGCTGCCGCGTCGCGCGACATCGGCGACCGCGTTGCTGACTTCGTTCGGGAAACGGCCGCCGTGCGCTTCGACGTAGTGCTTGACCGCATCGGCCGCGCCCTTGCGGATTTCGCGGCGGGGCGTCCCGGAAGAAGTCCCCTGGGGGGACAGATCGACGCCGCTCATGCGAGTCTGCGCGGTGAACGCGAGAAACACCGCGTGCAGCGAGGCCATGTCGCGCTGACGGATGTTGAAGCGCTGCTTCGCGAGCACGACGATGCTGCGGCCTTCCGGCGTTTCGTCGGCCAGCGACGACAACTGCGCGGCATCGGCAAGCGCCTCTTCGCTCAGACCCGGCGCGGGCAGGAACTGCGACGCCTGGCGATTGCCGAGCGTGATCGTGCCGGTCTTGTCGAGCAGCAGCACGTCGACGTCGCCGGCCGCTTCAACGGCGCGGCCCGAGGTCGCGATCACGTTCGCCTGCATCATGCGGCTCATGCCGGCCACGCCGATTGCCGACAACAAGCCACCGATCGTCGTCGGGATCAGGCACACGAGCAGCGCGGCGAGCGCGGTGATCGTCACGACGTGACCGGCCTTCGCCGCTTCGACGGAGAACATCGAGAACGGCAGCAGCGTCGCGGTGGCGAGCAGCATCACGATGGTCAGCGCGACCAGCAGGATGGTCAGCGCGATTTCGTTCGGCGTCTTCTGACGCTTCGCGCCTTCGACCATCGCGATCATGCGGTCGAGAAACGCCTCGCCCGGATTCGCCGTGACGCGCACGACGATCCAGTCCGACAGCACCCGCGTGCCGCCCGTCACCGACGAAAAGTCACCACCCGACTCGCGGATCACCGGCGCCGACTCACCGGTGATCGCCGATTCGTCGACCGACGCGACGCCGTCGATCACTTCGCCATCGGCCGGAATCACGTCACCGGTCTCGACCAGCACGACGTCGCCTTTGCGCAGATCGGTCGCGGTTGTGATGCGAATCGGCGACTTCGGATGCGGCTCGTTGAGCTTCTTGGCCATCACGTCTTTCTTCGCGCTGCGCAGCGACGCGGCCTGCGCTTTCGAGCGGCCTTCGGCGATCGCCTCCGCGAAGTTCGCGAACAGCACCGTGAACCACAGCCACAGCGTGACCGCGAGAATGAAGCCCGCGGGCGCCTCGGCCTGACCGCCGAGCGCGGCGATCCACAGAATGGTCGTCAGAATGCTGCCGACGTACACGCAGAACATCACCGGGTTGCGAAACTGCGTGCGCGGCGTGAGCTTTTTGAAGGAGTCCACGATCGCCGGGCGCAGCAGCGCCGGGTCGAACATGGACCGCGTAGCGTTATGTTCAGTCATCGAATCCTCGAATATCCGTGTGCGCTTGCTCGGTTTCTGCGTGCAAGCGCCTGTTCGGTCGTTGTTCCCGGCCGCGCGTCACTGCACGCCGATCATCATCAGATGCTCGACGCCGGGACCGAGCGCGAGCGCCGGGACGTAGGTCAGCGCGCCGACCAGCAGCACCGTGCCGAGCAGCAGCACGACGAACAGCGGTCCATGCGTCGGCAGCGTGCCGCCGGTCACGCCGATGCGCTTCTTTCCGGCCAGCGAGCCGGCGATCGCGAGCACCGGCACGATCGTGCCGAAGCGGCCGAACCACATCGCGATCGCGGTGAGCCAGTTGTAGAACGGCGTATTCACCGACAGACCCGCGAATGCGCTGCCGTTGTTGTTCGCGGCCGAACTGAACGCGTAGAGGATTTCGGAGAAGCCATGCGCGCCAGGGTTCGCGATGCCGGCCTTGCCCGCATCGCTGAGCACCGCGATCGATGTGCCCACGAGCACGAGCAGCGGCGTGAGCAGCACGACGATCGAGACCATCTTCATCTCGTAGGCTTCGATCTTCTTGCCGACATACTCAGGAGTACGTCCGATCATCAGACCCGCGACGAACACCGCGAGCAGCGCGAATACGAGCATGCCGTACATGCCTGAACCGACACCGCCGAAGATCACCTCGCCGAGCTGTATCAACAGCATCGGGTACAGGCCGCCGATCGGCGTCAACGAATCGTGCGTGTTGGCGACCGCGCCGCACGAAGCCGCCGTCGTCGCGACCGTGAAAATGCCCGACTGCGCGATGCCGAAGCGCGTTTCCTTGCCTTCCGCATTGCCGCCCGCCTGCAGCGCGTTCGCCGACTGATCGACGTTGAGCGCGGTGAACGCGGGGTTGCCGCTCTGCTCCGCACCGATTTCACCGAACACGCAGACACCGAACGCGATCGTCATCGCCGCGAGCACGGCCACGCCTTGCCGACGGTCGCCGATCACGCGGCCGAACACGAGCGCGAGCGCGGCCGGTATGATCAGGATCGACAAGATCTGCACGAAATTCGAGAACGGTGTCGGGTTTTCATACGGATGAGCCGAGTTGCCGTTGAAGAAGCCGCCGCCGTTGGTGCCGAGCATCTTGATCGCTTCCTGCGACGCAACCGGGCCCATCGCGATGGTCTGCGTCTTCACGGGCGTGTCGACCGTCACCGGATTGCCCTTCGCGTCCTTGACCGGATTGCCTTGCGCGTCGAGCTTCGGCGCGGCGTACGTGGTGGCCTGCAGCGTTGGTACGTCCTGATACGCCTTGAAGTTCTGGATCACGCCCTGGCTCATCAGCAGTGCGGCGATGATCGCCGCCATCGGCAGCAGCACGTACATCGTCACGCGCGTGATGTCGACCCAGAAGTTGCCGATCGTCTGCGCGGTATGACGCGCGAAGCCGCGAATCAGCGCGATCACGACGACGATGCCCGTTGCCGCCGACAGGAAGTTCTGCACGGTCATGCCAAGCATCTGCGTCAGATAGCTGACCGTTTGCTCGGGCGTGTAGTCCTGCCAGTTCGTGTTGGTGACGAAGCTGACCGCGGTGTTGAACGCGCTGTCGACCGACATCGCGCCGAACTGCTGCGGATTGCCCGGCAGCCAGCCCTGTACGCGCAGCAGCACGTACAGGAACACCACGCCGAGCACATTGAACGCGACCGTGGCGATCGCATAGTGCTTCCAGCCCATTTCCTGCGATGGATCGACGCCGGCGATACGGTAAAGCAGCCGTTCGAGCGGCGCGCCGAAGCGCACCACGCGCGAGCTGCCGTCCATCACGGCGCCGATGTAACTTGCCACCGGCACCGCGGCGGCCAACAGCACGACGATAAAAAGGCTCGCCTGCAGGACATTGTTCGCATTCATTCGATGTCCTCCGCGCGCAGCAGCGCATACACGAGATAAATGAACAGCAGCACGGTGGACGCGCCGGCCAGCCACAGCATCCAGGTCATGAGCGCGCTCCCTGCCCGCGGCGGAATTGCATCAGCTTTTCGCAGCCGCCAATCAGCCCAAAGGTCAGCGCGGCGAACACCACGAGCCCCCCGACATACAGCACATCCATTTTTGTTCCCCATGTACGGATTCTGGATAGCTGCAACGGTATGCCGATCCGCCTAAAGGGCTGGTCAAAGATGGCGGGGTGCGCGTAAAAATGGCGTAAACGCACAAGGCCGTTTCATCTCGCGATGAAACGGCCTTGATGGATGGCGTAGATCGCGGCCTGGGGCCGCGCCGTTACTTTTTACGGCAACAGAATCGTCGACCCGGTCGTGCGGCGGGCCTCGAGGTCGGCGTGGGCCTGCCCGACGTCCTTCAGCGCATAGCGCTGATTGATGCTCGTCTTGACCTTGCCGGAGGCCAGCACGTCGAACAGCTCGGCCGACATCGCCTCGTAATCGCTGCGTTTCGCCATATAGGTGAAGAGCGTCGGGCGCGTAAAGAACAGCGAGCCGCGTCCCGCGAACTCCGACGAATCGATCGGCGGCAGCGGACCCGACGCGTTGCCGAAGCTCACGAACAGGCCGAGCGGCGCGAGGCAGTCGAGCGACTTTTCGAAGGTGTCCTTGCCGATCGAATCGTAGACGACCGGCACGCCCGCGCCGTTGGTGATCTCGCGTACGCGCTTCGTGAAGTTCTCACGCGTATAGACGATCGCGTGATCGCAGCCGTGCGCTTTCGCGATGTCGGCTTTCTCGTCCGAACCGACCGTGCCGATCACCGTCGCGCCGAGCGCTTTCGCCCACTGGCACACCAGCAGGCCGACACCGCCCGCCGCGGCCTGAATGAGGATCGTGTCGCCGGCCTTCACGCGGTACGTACGGCGCAGCAGATACTGCGCGGTCAAGCCTTGCAGCATCACCGACGCGGCCTGCTCGTCGCTGAGCGCATCGGGCAGCTTGACGGCCTGCGCGGCCTGCAGCAAGCGCTCCTGCGCGTACGCGCCGGGCGGCCGCGCGACGTACGCGACGCGATCGCCGACCTTCAGACCGCTCACGCCCGAGCCGATCGCGCTGACTTCGCCGGCCGCTTCCATTCCGAGTCCGCCCGGCAGCGGCAGCGGATACAGACCGGTGCGGAAATACACGTCGATATAGTTCAGGCCGACCGCCGTCTGGCGAATACGGATCTCGCCCGCGCCGGGCTCGCCCACGTCGACGTCGACCCATTTCATTACTTCGGGGCCGCCGGTTTTGTCGAATCGGATTGTCTTGACCATCATGTCTCCTTCATCTGGACGGATGTGGGTGCGGCGACGCGCGCGCTCACGCGTCGCCCGACAGGCGCAGCGTCAGCACGTCGAGCACCATGCGCGCGGTCGAAATGTTCGTCGCGCACGGAATGTTGTGCACGTCGCACGCACGCACGAGCGCGTTGATGTCGGGCTCGTGCGGCTGCGGCGTCATCGGATCGCGCAGGAAGATCACCATGTCGACGCGCCCTTCGGCGAGTTGCGCGCCGATCTGCAGGTCGCCGCCGTGCGGGCCCGACAGCATGCGCTCGACCGTGAGGCCGTGCGCGTCGCTGATGCGTCCGCCGGTCGTGCCGGTCGCGACGATCTCGCAGCGCGCGAGCGTGTCGACGTATTCGCCGGCCAGTTTGACGATGTCGTCCTTCTTGTGATCGTGCGCGATCAGCGCAATGCGGGTGCTCATGACTTAAGACTCCTCAGACCGTTGTGACTATCGTTGTTGTGATGTGACGTGTGTCGTTCGGGTGCGTGCTCCGCGCACGAGGCGGCTCCGAACCTGCCAGCTCAGTACGTACCTGCTCAGTACGTACCGGGATAGGCGCCGCCGTCGATCAACCAGTTCTGCCCGGTGATGTAGCCCGCGTGCACGCTGCACAGGAACGCGCAGGCGCGGCCGAATTCGTCGCGAGTGCCGAAGCGCCCTGCGGGGATCGTCTTCATGCGCTGCTTGCGTGCTTCGTCGATCGAAATGCCGTGCGTTTTCGCCTGCGCCTCGAACGTGACCGCGATGCGGTCGGTGTCGAACAGGCCCGGCAGCAGGTTGTTGATCGTCACGCCGGTCGGCGCGACCTTGCGCGCGAGACCCGCGACGAAACCGGTCAGCCCCGAGCGCGCGCCGTTCGACAGACCGAGCACGTCGATCGGCGCCTTCACCGCCGAGCTCGTGATGTTGACGATGCGCCCGAAGCCGCGCGCGCTCATCGTATCGATGGTCTGACGGATTAGCTCGATCGGCGTCAGCATGTTGGCTTCGAGCGCGCGGATCCAGTCCTCGTGCGTGAAGTTGCGGAAATCGCCCGGCGGCGGGCCGCCGGCGTTGTTGACGAGGATGTCCGGATGCGGGCACGCGGCCAGCGCGGCGGCGCGCCCTTCGGGCGTGGTGATGTCGCAGGCAACCGTCTTCACGTCGACGCCACTCTGCTTGCGGATCGCCTCGGCGGTCGCTTCGAGCGTTTCGGCGGTGCGCGCGACGATCGTCAGGTTCACGCCCTCGGCGGCGAGCGCTTCCGCGCAGCCGCGCCCCAGACCCTTGCTCGCCGCGCAAACGAGCGCGGTACGTCCTGCGATTCCCAAGTCCATGTGTACGTCCTCGTGGCGAAGTTTTCCCAGATTCTAGAAGAATCGCTGCCGGACTGTGCCGCGCCGCTGAAATCTCAGGTATCGCCGGGCACCACTCTTTCGCTAAACTTGCGCGGTGGCGCGCTTTTCCTGCCTTCCGCCCGGCTTCCGGGGTGCGGACGAGACGAACGGAGCAGCCCGCCGAACCGATCCACCTTGCCGCCGCGCGCGAGCCCGCCATGACCCAGGACAGCCGTTTCCCCAATCTTTTCATCCTCGATCACCCGCTGATCCAGCACAAGCTGTCGCACATGCGTGACCGGGACACGTCGACGCGCACGTTCCGCGAACTGCTGCGCGAAATCACGCTGCTGATGGGCTACGAAATCACCCGCAACCTGCCGATGACCACGCGCCGCATCACCACGCCGCTCGTCGAAATCGACGCGCCGGTGATCGCCGGCAAGAAGCTCGCGATCGTGCCGGTGCTGCGTGCGGGCGTCGGCATGTCGGACGGCCTGCTGGAGCTGGTGCCGTCGGCGCGCGTCGGCCACATCGGCGTGTATCGCGCGGAGGATCATCGGCCGGTCGAATACCTGGTGCGACTGCCGGACCTCGAAGACCGCGTGTTCATCCTTTGCGATCCGATGGTCGCGACCGGCTACTCGGCCGTGCACGCTGTCGATGTGCTCAAGCGCCGCAACGTCGCCGCCGAGAACATCATGTTCCTCGCGCTCGTCGCCGCGCCCGAGGGCGTGCAGGTGTTCCAGGACGCGCATCCGGACGTCAAGCTGTTCGTCGCGTCGCTCGATTCGCATCTGAACGAGCATGCGTACATCGTGCCGGGCCTGGGCGACGCGGGCGACCGGTTGTTCGGTACCAAGAACTGACGCGCCGCGCCCCCTCTGCCGCACCCGCGCGGCGTGATAAAATTCGAATCCGTTCGACGAGCGGCTCGACCGCACGATCACGCGCGACGCCGCCTGCAATTTCGACTGACGCACCACGCCTTCGCATCAAGTCATGCGGCAGATGGCCGCGCAAGCTGCCCCCCCCCTCGCACTGCCGCCCCGCGGCCCCGTCTGGCCGGCCGGTCATGCAAGAACCGGCCCGACACCTACCGGCGGGCAAGCGTGGAACGACGCGCGGGAACGGCGAGGCTGAGATCGGCGGCGGCAGTGGCCGCCCCGACGGGCCAGCACGAGCGGCCGGCAGCCTTTCGCCTGACGGTTTGACATCGAGGCGCAATACGCGAGGCGCCCGACATCGCAACGACAATTGCACTATGCGTGCGCCCCGCTGGCGCGCGCGACGGAGAAAAGTATGGCGGGTCATTCGAAATGGGCCAACATCAAGCATAAGAAAGCAGCGGCCGACGCCAAGCGCGGCAAGGTCTGGACGCGGCTCATCAAGGAAATCCAGGTTGCGGCCCGTCTGGGCGGCGGCGAAATCGACTCGAACCCGCGTCTGCGGCTCGCGGTCGACAAGGCGTACGACGCCAACATGCCGAAAGACAACATCAACCGCGCGATCCAGCGCGGCGTCGGCGGCGCGGACGGCGCGAACTACGAAGAAATCCGCTACGAGGGCTACGGCATCGGCGGCGCGGCGGTGATCGTCGACACGATGACCGACAATCGCACGCGCACGGTCGCGGAAGTGCGGCATGCGTTCTCGAAGAACGGCGGCAACATGGGCACGGACGGCTCGGTGTCGTTCATGTTCGATCACATCGGCCAGTTCCTGTTCGCGCCCGGCACCGCCGAAGACGCGCTGATGGAAGCCGCGCTCGAAGCGGGCGCCGACGACGTCGTGACGAACGAGGATGGCAGCATCGAAGTGCTGTGCTCACCGCACGATTTTTCGAAGGTGAAGGCTGCGCTCGAAGCAGCGGGCTTCAAGGCAGAATTGGCCGAAGTCACGATGAAGCCGCAGACCGAAGTCGAATTCACCGGCGACGACGCGGTGAAAATGCAGAAACTGCTCGACGCGCTGGAAAATCTGGACGACGTGCAGGAAGTCTATACAAACGCGTCGATCGCCGACGAGTGATGGCGCGCCGAACGCGAATCCGTTCGCCTTTGCTGTGATGGTTTATTGCACGGCCGAGCACACCGCTCGGCCGTTTATGGTTTCTAAGTCTCGGGGATTCACATGAAGTTACTCGTCGTCGGTTCCGGCGGTCGCGAACATGCGCTCGCATGGAAGCTCGCGCAATCGCCGCGGGTCCAGCTCGTCTACGTCGCGCCGGGCAACGGCGGCACCGCTCAGGATGAGCGTCTGCTCAACATCGACATCACCGAGCCGGCCGCGCTCGCGGATTTCGTCGAAAAGGAACAGATCGCGTTCACGCTGGTCGGGCCGGAAGCGCCGCTCGCGGCAGGCATTGTCAACCTGTTCCGCTCGCGCGGTCTGAAGATCTTCGGGCCGACCAAAGAAGCCGCGCAGCTCGAAAGCTCGAAAGATTTCGCCAAAGCGTTCATGAAGCGCCACGGCATCCCGACCGCGGCATACGAAACCTTCGCCGACGTCGCCGCAGCGCACGCGTATCTGGACGCCAAGGGCGCGCCGATCGTGATCAAGGCCGACGGCCTCGCCGCCGGCAAGGGCGTGGTGGTCGCGCAGACGCTGGAAGAAGCGCACGCCGCGGTCGACATGATGCTGTCGGACAACAAGCTCGGCGACGCCGGCGCGCGCGTCGTGATCGAGGAATTCCTCGCCGGCGAGGAAGCGAGCTTCATCGTGATGGTCGATGGCAAGCACGTGCTCGCGCTCGCGTCGAGTCAGGATCACAAGCGTTTGCTCGACGGCGACCAGGGCCCGAACACGGGCGGCATGGGCGCCTACTCGCCCGCGCCGATCGTCACGCCGCAACTGCATGCGCGCGTGATGCGCGAAATCATCCTGCCGACCGTGCGCGGCATGGAGAAGGAAGGCATCCGCTACACCGGCTTCCTGTACGCGGGCCTGATGATCGACGCGCAAGGCAACCCGAAGACGCTCGAATTCAACTGCCGGATGGGCGACCCCGAAACGCAGCCGATCATGGCGCGTCTGAAGGGCGACTATTCGAAGGTGGTCGAACACGCGATCGCCGGCACGCTGGACACCGTCGAACTCGAATGGGACCGCCGCACCGCGCTCGGCGTCGTGCTCGCCGCGCACAACTATCCGGACACCCCGAGGAAGGGCGACCGCATCAACGGCATTCCCGCCGAAACCGCGGATTCGGTCACGTTCCACGCCGGCACCACGCTGACGGACGGCAAGCTGACGACCTCGGGCGGGCGCGTGCTGTGCGTCGTCGGTCTGGCGGATTCGGTGCGCACCGCGCAGGCGGCCGCCTATGAAACGATCAATCAGATCGCGTTCGACGGCATGCAGTATCGCCGCGACATCGGCTATCGCGCGCTCAATCGCAAGCACGACGCCAGGTAAGCGGCGCTTGCGTCGGCCGCCGTGCGAGCGGCGGCCACGCCAAACGACGCGCGCTACACTGCATCTTTCGCGCTCGTCGCGACGAACGGGCCCGAAGCCCGCTGATCGGCCGAAGCGGCGAGCCGCCTCCCAGATCCGCCTCCGGCCCCCACGCAATCCGAATCAGCGGTCCGATCGCGCAGCATCCAGCCGACGCTAACGCGGCCGTCGCCCACTTTCGACGAACCCGCGGCACGACAAGCGTGCCGCCCCCAGCACCTGCATTCATGAGCAATTCGAGCTACGACGCACAAGCCGTGCGCAGCTGGCTGCAAGGCCTGCAATCGCATATCGCGGACACGCTCGGCGCCTTCGACGGCACCGCGTTCGCGACCGACGCGTGGCAGCGCGCGCCCGGCGAGAAGCTGCGCGGCGGCGGCGTCACGCGGATTCTCGAAGGCGGGCAGTTCTTCGAGCGCGCGGGCATCGGCTTCTCGGACGTCGCGGGCGACGCGCTGCCAGGCTCGGCGAGCGCCGCGCGGCCGCAACTGGCCGGGCGCGGATTCGAGGCGATGGGCGTGTCGCTCGTGCTGCATCCGCACAATCCACACTGCCCGACCGTGCACATGAACGTGCGCCTGCTGATCGCGACGAGGCAAGGCGAAGAACCGGTGTTCTGGTTCGGCGGCGGCATGGACCTGACGCCCTACTACGGCTACGAAGAGGACGCGCGGCATTTCCATCAGGTCTGCCGCGACGCGCTCGCGCCGTACGGCGCGGACCTGTACCCGCGCTTCAAGCGCTGGTGCGACGAGTACTTCTTCCTGAAGCACCGCAACGAACCGCGCGGCATCGGCGGGATTTTCTTCGACGATTTCTCGGCGCCGGGCTTCGACGAGTCGTTCGCGATGCTCAGGAGCGTCGGCGAGGGCTTCCTCAACGCGTACCTGCCGATCATAGAGCGGCGCCGCAATACGCCGTACGGCGAAGCCGAGCGCGCGTTCCAGGCCTACCGGCGCGGCCGCTACGTCGAGTTCAATCTGGTCTTCGACCGTGGCACACTGTTTGGACTGCAGAGCGGCGGGCGCACCGAATCGATCCTGATGTCGATGCCGCCCGTGGCGAACTGGCGCTACGACTGGCAGCCCGAGCCGGGCACGTCGGAAGCGCGTTTGTACAGCGACTTCCTCGTGCCGCGCGAGTGGGTGTGACGCGCCACCTGTCTCGCTTACGGTCACGACAAAGGATCCTCATCTGAAGCCGAACGCTCACCCTGTCGCCCTGCCTCGCCGGATCGGACTGCTGGGCGGCACATTCGATCCGATCCACGACGGCCACCTCGCGCTCGCGCGGCGGTTCGCCGACGTGCTGCGGCTGACCGAACTGGTGCTGCTGCCGGCCGGCCAGCCGTGGCAGAAAGCCGACGTGTCGCCCGCCGAACATCGACTCGCGATGACGCGCGCGGCGGCCGCTTCTGTCGCGATCCCCGGCGTGACGGTGCGCGTCGCGACCGACGAAATCGAGCACGATGGCGCGACCTACACGGTCGACACGCTGCGACGCTGGCGCGAGCGCGAAGGCGACGACGCATCGATCACGCTGCTGATCGGCGCGGATCAACTGGTGCAGCTCGACACATGGCGCGACTGGCGGCGCCTGTTCGAGTTCGCGCATATCGGCGCGGCCACGCGGCCCGGCTTCGAGCTCGCGTCGAGCGCCCCCGCGGTCGCCCGCGAGATCGCCGCGCGCCGCGCGAGCGCCGCCGTGCTGCGGGGCACGCCCTGCGGTCATCTGCTGATCGACACGACGCTCGCGTTCAACGTATCGGCCACCGACATTCGCGCGCATCTACGCGAGCAGCTCAACCAGCGGCTCGCCCACGCGGGCGCGGGCAGCGCACAGGATCAGGCCGCAAGTCATGTCCCCGCCGCGGTGTGGGACTATATTCTTCAACATCATCTGTACCACCGGTAACTCCATGGATATTCGCAAACTGCAACGTGTGATCGTCGACGCTCTCGAAGACGTCAAGGCGCAAGACATCAAAGTGTTCAACACCAGCCACCTGACCTCGCTGTTCGATCGCGTGATCGTCGCGAGCGGTACGTCGAACCGGCAAACCAAGGCGCTCGCGTCGAGCGTGCGCGAAGGCGTGAAGGAAGCCGGCGGCGATATCATCAGCACCGAGGGCGAGGATATCGGCGAATGGGTGCTGGTCGATTGCGGCGACGCGGTCGTGCACATCCTGCAGCCGGCGCTGCGCCAGTACTACAACCTCGAGGAAATCTGGGGCGACAAGCCGGTGCGCATTAAGCTGTCGACGCCGAACCCGTTCGGTGGCGCGCGCGCGAGCGAGCCCGACGACGAGGAAGACGACGAAGCGCCGGCCGCGAAACCCGCGCGCAAAACCACGGCGCGCCGCAAGTAAGCGCGCCGTGTCGGGCACACCGCTACTGCCCTCGAAATGAAACTGCACATCCTCGCCGTCGGCCACAAGATGCCGGACTGGATCGCGACCGGCTTCAACGAATACGCGAAGCGCATGCCGCCCGAGCTGCGCATCGAGCTGCGTGAGATCAAACCGGAGCAGCGCTCGTCGGGGCGTTCGGCCGAAAGCGTGATGGCCGCCGAGCGGCAGAAGATCGAAGCCGCGTTGCCGAAGAACGCCCGCATCGTCGCCCTCGACGAACGCGGCAAGGACTGGACCACGATGCAGCTCGCGGGCGCGTTGCCGGGCTGGCAGCAGGACGGCCGCGACGTGGCCTTTCTGATCGGCGGCGCGGACGGGCTCGATCCCGAGCTAAAGGCACGCGCCGATATGATGCTGCGCGTGTCGAGCCTCACGCTGCCGCACGCGATGGTGCGCGTGCTGCTGGCCGAGCAGCTTTACCGCGCGTGGACCATTACGCAGAATCATCCTTATCATCGCGCGTGAGTGGTGAGCCAGGCGAGGCGACGCCTGCCAACCGTTCGTTGCTGATGGCGCGTCGTGGGGGCTCTGTCGACACGCCTGAACGTATCGTTGCCGCTTGATGCGATGATGCGCGCGACGCGCTGCGCATCGATGCCGTAAATGGATGCCGCGCATCGATCGCGTCACCAAGTTAGCCGCCGCGCATCCACACTTCACCGGCGTTCACCGCCCTCAAACCATCCGTTTCCCGCTCCGTCGATACCCGTTCATGCCCACGTCCTCCGCTTCTCTGCATCCGTTCGTCTACCTCGCCTCGCAAAGTCCACGCCGCCAGGAGCTGCTGCAACAGCTCGGCGTGCGTTTCGAATTGCTGCTGCCGCGTCCCGATGAAGACGCCGAAGCGCTCGAAGCCGAACGGACTGGCGAACATGCACGCGACTACGTGCAGCGCGTGTGCATCGCGAAGGCGCATGCGGCGCGCGCACGGCTGGTCGACGGCGGCCACGCGGCGCGGCCGATCCTCGTCGCCGACACCACCGTCACGATCGACGACGCGATTCTCGGCAAACCCATCGATGCCGACGACGCGCTCGCCATGCTCACACGCCTCGCGGGCCGCACGCACGAAGTGCTGACCGCGCTCGCCGTGATCGACGCCGATGGTACGTTGCTGCCCCCGGCGCTGTCGGTCTCGAAGGTGCGTTTTGCTGCAGTGCACGCAGACGCGCTGCGTCGCTACGCGGCGAGCGGCGAGCCGCTCGGCAAGGCAGGCGCTTATGGCGTGCAGGGACGCGCGGCGGAGTTTATCGAGCGTATAGACGGGTCCTATTCGGGTATCATGGGTTTGCCGCTTTTTGAAACCGCTGCCCTGCTGCGGGCAGCGCGCATCGACTTCTAGAACAACACCATGAATGAAGAAATCCTGATCAATGTCACGCCGCAGGAAACGCGCGTCGCGCTCGTTCAACAGGGCGCCGTCCAGGAACTTCATGTCGAACGAACGCTGTCGCGCGGGCGCGTCGGCAATGTGTATCTCGGCAAGGTCGTGCGTGTGCTGCCGGGCATGCAATCGGCGTTCATCGACATCGGCCTCGAACGCGCCGCGTTCCTTCATGTCGCCGACATCTGGCATCCGCGCATCGCCGGCGAAGCACAACATCAAACGCCGCATCAACCGATCGAAAAGATCGTCTTCGAAGGCCAGACGCTGATGGTGCAGGTCGTCAAGGACCCGATCGGCACGAAGGGCGCGCGGCTGTCCACGCAAGCGAGCATCGCCGGGCGCACGCTCGTGTATCTGCCGCAGGAGCCGCACATCGGCATCTCGCAGAAGATCGAAAGCGAAGCCGAGCGCGAGGCCGTGCGCGCGCGTCTGACCGCGGTGCTGCCCGCCGACGAGAAAGGCGGCTACATCGTGCGCACGATCGCCGAGGACGCGACGAGCGAAGAACTCGCCGCCGACGTCGCGTATCTGCGCAAGACCTGGGCGACGATTCTGTCGCAGGCGCAGCGCATGCCGCCCACCAGCCTGCTCTACCAGGATCTGAATCTCGCGCAGCGCGTGCTGCGCGATTTCGTCAACGACGAAACGTCGCGCATTCAGGTCGATTCGCGCGAGACGTATCAGATGCTCGCCGATTTCGCGGCCGAATTCACGCCGGCGGTATCGTCGAAGCTGCACCACTACACCGGCGAGCGGCCGCTCTTCGATCTTTACAACATCGAGGCCGAGATTCAGCGCGCGCTGTCGCGTCGCGTCGATCTGAAGTCGGGCGGCTATCTCGTGATCGACCAGACCGAGGCAATGACGACGATCGATGTGAACACCGGCGGTTACGTCGGCGCGCGCAACTTCGACGACACGATCTTCAAGACCAACCTCGAAGCCGCGCACACGATCGCGCGGCAACTGCGGCTGCGCAATCTGGGCGGCGTGATCATCATCGATTTCATCGATATGGAAAACGTCGAACATCGCGACCAGGTGCTAGGAGAATTGAAGAAGGCGCTGTCGCGCGATCGCACGCGTGTGACCGTCAATGGCTTCTCGCAACTCGGGCTCGTGGAGATGACGCGCAAGCGTACGCGCGAGTCGCTCGCGCATGTACTGTGCGAGCCGTGCCCGGTTTGCCAGGGCAAGGGGCAGGTGAAGACCGCGCGGACGGTTTGCTATGACGTGTTGCGCGAGATTCTGCGCGAGTCGCGGCAGTTCAATCCGCGCGAGTTTCGCGTGATCGCTTCGCAGCAGGTGATCGATCTGTTTCTCGAGGAAGAGTCGCAGCATCTGGCGATGCTGATCGATTTCATCGGCAAACCGGTGTCGTTGCAGGTGGAGTCGAATTTGAGTCAGGAGCAGTACGACATTGTGTTGATGTAGTGGGTGCGAAAGACCTACGCGAGTGTCACGCTGTGGTGATGTGCGCCTTTTGGGCGACGCAGAGGGGGCGCATCAAAGCCGTCCGTAGTCAGCCGGTCTGGCGTCCGGCCAGCGGCAAATCACAAAGGCGACGGCTTACCCGCTTTTATCTCTACTTCAAGTGATCGCATGCGGTACCGTGCCTATCGCTTCATTTGTCATTGCATGAAGCTAGCAGATCGTCGAAAGCGATTAATTACGGGATAGATCGGCAGACCGCAAAACATCGGCTCAAGCGTTTGGAACACCCTTTGGTAGTGGATCTGAGTAGAACATCGGAAGTCGAATTGCCTTCTGAATAAGGTCAACAAGCGTTAACGATTGGACGATCCGCGCTGCCCCATCTATCGCAACGGCAACGCAGAGAATTTCAACCTCGAATTCTCTAGCAGCCGCGAAGAACGCATCCGGCGACCTGACCCACGCCGCGATCCGCAACGTCGCGCCGCCATCCGCCGGATAGTCCGCAACCGATACCACCGGCGCCAGCGTCGAGCCGCTCAGCACGCGCGGCTCGTCGGCCACGAGTTTCTGCAGTTGCCCGATCGCCGAATCCACGTCCTTGCGCTGCGCGAGTTCCACGTCGACCTCGATGCGCTGCGTGCCGCCACAACTGTAGTTGATCACCGGATTGCTCCAGATCTGGCTGTTCGGCACGAACACGATGTTGCCGTCGCCTCGTTCGATCCGCGTCGTGAAGAGCCCGACCTCTCGCACGATGCCCGCCGCCGCGCCGCTGCCCTCGATCACGTCGCCGACGCGAAACGGTCGCAGCAACAGCAGCATCATGCCGGCCGCAATGTTCTGCAACGTGCCTTGCAGCGCGAGGCCGATCGCGAGGCCAGCCGCGCCGAGCACCGCCAATATGCTGGCGGTTGCGATGCCGACTTCACCGAGTGCCGCGATGAAGACGAACACGCGCACGGCCCACGTACCCAACGCGGCCAGCATCGGCGCGAGGGTCGGGTCCGCGCCCGTGCGCGCGAGCGCCTTCGCGAACATCGCGCCGACGCGGTTCGACAACCACCAGCCGACCACGACGATCAGCACCGCGATCGCGATATGCACGACGTCGTGCGTCAGCGTGACGAGCAGCGACGGCTGAAGATGAAATAGACGGTAGAGGGTGTCGTTCATCGTCGGCTCGATTCGTTTGTTGGTCCCCGACGCAGATGACGCACGATACGTTCCTGTCCAGCCGTTACATCGCGCGGTACGCGAGTTGCTTGCCGGAGCGAATCGGCGACACTACACGACGCGCGGCAGCGCTGCCTCGATGAACACCGCGCACAGCGCTTCCATGCCCTTGGCGTCCTCGTCGTCGAAGCGAGCGATGAACGGGCTATCGACATCCCACACGCCGATCAGCGTGCCGTCGGGCGCGACCAGCGGCACGACGATTTCCGATTGCGACGCCGAATCGCAAGCGATATGGCCGGGAAACTCATGCACGTCGCGCACGATCTGGGTCTGACGGGTTTGCGCGGCGGTACCGCAGACACCCTTGCCGAGCGCAATGCGCACGCATGCGGGCTTGCCCTGGAACGGGCCGACCACCAGTTCGCGGCCGTCGTGAAAGTAAAAGCCGGCCCAGTTCAGATCGCTCAACGAATGAAACACGAACGATGAAAAATTCGCCGCGTTCGCGATCCAGTCGGTTTCGCCGGCGAGCAGCGCGCGCGCCTGCGTGACCAGTTCGTCGTATTGCGCGGCTTTGGGCAGATGCGAGGTTGAGGAAACTTCGAACATGACGGCGTCCGTGATCAATGCGGGATGGAAAGCGCCAACAGGTGACGCTCACACGATTGTTTCTGGATGGGACGGCATCATCGTTCGCGCCATACGCGATACCGGAGCCCCTTACTGATCGACACCGATAATCACGCTCGACGCCTTGAAAATCGCCGTCGCCGTCTTGCCGCTCGCGAGGCCGAGGCGCTCGACGCTGTCGTTCGTGATGATCGCCGCGATCTGCACGCTACCCGCGCTGATCGTCACTTCCGAATTGACCGCGCCCTTCGTCACGGCCGCGACGGTCCCTTCGATGCAGTTGCGCGCCGACACCTGATGCCTCGCGACATCGACCATCACGATCACCGACGATGCCTTCACGAGCGCAAACGCCTGCTTGCCGGCCGCGAGCCCGAGCGACTTCGCGCTGCCGTGCGTGATGATCGCGACGACCTCGAGACCGTCCGGCGTGCGCAGCGTGACTTCGTCGTTGACGGCGCCGTGCTTGACTTCGGTGACTTCGCCGCTGAACTGATTGCGTGCGCTGGTTTTCATGCCGGGCTCCCTATCGATTCAAGCGCGTGGCGACGCGCGGGGTGGACGGATAAAGGAGTGTAATGGAAGCCGCGCGCCGCCGCTAAACATCCAATCCGCCGTGGGCATCGCCGACACCGTATCATCGTGCCCCTGGACCTCATCCGCCTGATCTTTATGCCCGTCGCCGCTCTCTCCCGCCGTGCCTGCCACGCCCTTGTTCTGTGCGCCGCGATCACGACGCTCGTCGCGTGCAGCACGCCGACGCCGCCGCGCGATACGCACGCGTTCGTCGACAACGTCACGCTGTTTCCGCTCGCCCATTACGACCAGAACGTCGATCACTGGCTCGACCCCGACAGCCCTGACTACGATCGGCCGTTTCTCAGCGCCGCCGAGCAGCGCGCGCATTTCGACGCGCTGTTCGCGCGCTACTTCGGCACGGGCGCGAACGCGCCATCGCCGTGGAATCCCGCCTGGGTGACGACGCGCGTGTTTCGCGACGAGGGCGAGGACATCGCCGCACTGCAACAGCGCCGTATCGACAAGTTCGACAACACCCGCAAGCATGGCAGCATCATCGCTTACGGCGAAAACTTCCGGCCGCACGACAAGGCGTGGATCGACGCGATCGCGCACAACATCAACGTCGCGCAGTTCACGCAAACCCCGGTTTATCAGGCCGCGCGGCGCGCGATCGCGACCGGCAACCTGATGGTGCGCGAGTTGCCTACCACCGATCCGTCGTTCTACGACCATCGCCTGGCCGGCGAGGGTTACCCGTTCGACAACCTGCAGATTTCGGCGGTGCGGCCCGGCGCGCCGCTCTATGTACTCGGCAGCAGCGTCGACGGCGCGTGGCATTACGTGCAGACGCCCGACGTGCAGGGCTGGGTGCGCAGCGACGGCGTCGCGTTCGCCGACGATCGTTTCATCGATCAATGGCGCGCGGCGGCCGGGAAGTCGCTGGGCGCGGTGATCGTCGCGTCGGCGGCGATCAACGACAGCCGTGGCGTGTTCCGCTTCGACGCTCCGGCCGGGACGATGCTGCCGCTGGTGACGGGTGCCCCGGCATCATCGGCTGCGACCGGCAGCAACGCAGCCACGCTCCAGTTGCTCGTACCCGCGCGCGACGTCGACGGCCGCGCCCTGATCCGCAGCGCGTCGCTCGACGCCACGCAGATCACGCCGATGCCGCTCGCCGCGACGCCGCGCCATCTCGCGATGCTATTGAAAGCGCTGATCGGCCGGCCGTACGGCTGGGGCAATAGCGGGCTCTACAACGACTGTTCGTCGGAACTGCAAAGCATTTTCGCCGCGTTCGGCGTGTGGCTGCCGCGCCATTCGTCGACGCAGATGAGCGCCGGCCGCATGGTCGATCTGTCGGACTCGACGCCCGCCGGGCGGCTCGACTATCTGGCGCGGCATGGGGTGCCGCTGCGCACGCTGATCTACATCGGCGGGCACGTGATGCTGTACCTCGGCAACACGACGCGCGACGGCGTCTCGGTCCCCGTCGTGTATCAGGACGTGTGGGGCTTGCGCCCGGCCGACGACAGCCGCCGCGCGGTGATCGGCGGCTCGGTGATCCTGCCGCTCGACGAGCGCATCCCCGAGGACGCGACGCTGCAGTCGCTCGCCGCGACGCACACGTTTCAGATCAGCATCCTCGGCGCGCCGGCGGGCAGCGCGGCGCCGTCGGCCGCGCCGCCCGCGGACGAGGACAATCCGGCGGGATAAATGGCCGGGCCGCCCTCGCCCGTGCCTGAAAATATTTTTTTCGGGGTGTCGATCCGACGGCCGCGAACTCGTCGTAACGTTGAAGACCCAGCTCACGCAGCCGGTCTTTCCACTGAGGAACCGTTACTTCAAGGAGTCACCGTCATGTCCAGCGCCGCCGTCAAACCGATCCCGGACGGGATGCACTCGCTCACGCCGTACCTGATCTGCAAGAACGCCGCCGAAGCGATCGCGTTCTACACGAAAGCCTTCAACGCCGTCGAACAGGTCCGCCTGCCGGGCCCCGACGGCAAGGTGATGCACGCGACGCTGAAAATAGGCGACTCGATGCTGATGCTGACCGACGAATGGCCCGAGCATCAATCCTTCGGCCCCATCACGCTGAAGGGCACGCCGGTCACGATTCACTACTACGTCCAGGACGTCGACGCGAGTTTCAAACAGGCGGTCGACGCGGGCGCCACCGTCACGATGCCCGTCACCGACATGTTCTGGGGCGACCGCTACGGCCAGCTCAAGGACCCGTTCGGTCACAGCTGGTCGCTCGCGACGCACAAGCGCGACCTGAGCGCCGAGGAAATCCAGCAGGGGATGGCCGCGATGAACTGTTCGTCCGAAGAGAAGAAGTAAGCAGCCGGCGGGCGTCGGGCGAACATACGCCCGCCGCCCGCCGCCCGCCATCATTCGTCGCGAAGGAGCAACGTCATGCAGAAAATCGCGCCGTGCCTATGGTTCGACGGCAATGCGGAAGAAGCCGCGGCGTTCTACACGTCCGTGTTTTCGGCTTCGCGCATTGCAACCACACTGCACTACACGGACGCTGGGCCCGGACCGGAAGGCAAGGTAGTGGCCATCGTCTTCGAAATCGAAGGCCAGGAGTTCATGGCCCTGAACGGCGGCCCGCAATATCCATTCACGCCGGCCATCTCGCTGTTCGTGCACTGCGACTCGCAGGAAGAAGTCGACCGCTACTGGTCGAAGCTGCTCGACGGCGGCGGCGAGCCGTGGGCGTGCGGCTGGCTGCGGGACCGCTTCGGCGTGTCGTGGCAGATCGCGCCCAACGTATTGATGGACATGCTGCGCGACCCGGACCGCAAGAAGGCAAGCCGCGTGATGGCGCAGATGATGAAGATGGTCAAGCTCGATATCGCGCCGCTCGAGCACGCGTATCGCAGCGAGTAGCAGAGCACACGGGCGCGTGCGCGTACCTCGCACGCGCGAACTTTTGATAGCATCGGTCTCGACCCCAACACGGCGAGACAACCACGGTGCGCGTCAACCATCAGGCCTTCTTCTGCTCGCTGTTCATCGCGCGTCTCGCCGATCAGATCCTGCTCTTTCTGGTGCCGCTCGTCGTGTTTCAGACGACGCGCCAAGTCTCGTGGTCGGGCCTCGCGTTCTTCATCGAAACGCTGCCGCGTTACCTCGTGTTCCCGTTCTTCGGCGCGCTGTGCGACCGCTTCCCGCCACTGCGTCTGATGCGGCTGAGCCAGGCGGTGCGCGCGCTCGCATGCTTCGGCGGTATCGCCGCGTATGCGCTGTTCGGCGGCATCGGCTGGCTGATCGCGCTGTCGGCCGCGTGCGGCGTGCTGACGAGCCAGGGACTCGTCGCGCGCGAGGTGATGCTGCCGCAGATCTTCAGCACTCAGCAGATCCAGAAGGTGCTCGCGTATTCGCAACTGGCCGATCAGCTCGGCTTCGTGCTCGGGCCGATGCTCGCCGCGCTGCTGCTCGGCTTGTGGCGCTGGGAATGGGTAGTCGCCGCGACCGGCGTGCTGTTTCTCTGCGCCGACGCCGCGCTGTTCGTCTGGCAGCGACTAAGCGGTTTTCGCGCGCCCGCTGATTCGTCCGCTGATTCGTCCGCCCATTCGCTCGCACCCACCGCTCACTGGAGCACGCCGCTGCGCATCGCGCTCGATCACGTGTGGACCCTGCCGGGCCTGAGAAAGGTCATCATGCTCGCGGCCGCGGAGAACCTCGTAATCGGTGTGACACTCGCGACATCGGCGGCGATGGTGACGGGCTTGCATGCGCAATCGAACCGCTACTACGCGGGTTTGCAAACGGCCGGCGCGATCGCCACGGTGCTGGTGCTGCTGACCGTGGCGCGCGCCGGCTGGCCCGCGCGCGTGCTCGGTCTCGTCGCGTTCGTGACGATCTGCGCGGGCGGCGTGATCGCGGGCGCGAGCGCGTCGCCGTGGGGCTATGCGCTCGGCTTTCTGCTGATCGTCGGCTTTGACAAGATGTTCAACGTCTACATCCGCAGCGCGCGTTTGCAGATCATTCCGCCCGAGGATTACGGCAAGACGATCGGCGTCGCGATTCTGCTGAACAACCTGACGCAGCCTCTCGCCGGCCTGCTCGTCGGCGTGTTCTCCGCGCGCGCGCAAACCGGCCCACTGATCGTCGCGCTATCGCTGACGATGGGCGGCATCGGCGCGGCGGTAGCGATCGGCTCGGCGCTGCTGCGCCGCAAGCGCGCGTGGGCGCTCGAAGACTGACGGCGCGTCGACGCGCGGCGAAGCGCGCGACGACACGGCAAAGTTACCCACAGTTTTTGTTGGCAAATCTGTGCATAACTTCCCGGAAAGATCTGCAAGCCTTTGATACGGCTGTCGTTTTTTCGTCTGCATCGAAGGTGCGGCAGCGCACGGAGTTTTACCGGGGTTCATGCGTGGCCGATTGCGCGCAGACTGTCGTCAGCGCGGCGCGCCAGGCCAGCGGCGGACCTACCCGATCCATTTGCGCTCAAGCCGCCACAGCCTGCGGCAACGCGAACCCTTGCTCGCTCTGCTCGCCGCCCAACGCATCGATCAGATCGCGCAGCAGGCGGTCGAGTTCGGCCGTCATCAGCGCGACGTCGGAATCGAAGCGCTCGTCGTCGTTCTGCGCGGTCGGGTCGCTCGCTTCCTTGAGCACGTCGAGCGGCGCGACGCGCTTGATCGTCAGCGACGGCGTCAGCACGAACGACACGCGATCGTTCCACGTCATCGCAAGCCGCATGCATTGTTTGCCGGCCTCGATGTGGCGGCGCATGTCTTCGGCATCCAGCGCATGGCCGACATAGCGCACCGTCGCGTTGCCCTCGGTGGGCGAACGCAGCTCGGTGTCCTGGTCGAGCGTGAAACCCGCCGGCGCGTCACCGTCGAGCAGCCAGCCGGTCATCGCCGCGACCGGCGACTGCGCGACGCGCACCGTCATCATCGGCAACGAGTCGATCGACTTCACGAGCAGACCGCGCACATCGTCGGCGACCGCCTGCGACGCCGCGTCGATCACGAGCCAGCCGTTCGTGCAATCGATCCACACGCGCGTATCGCGGCGGATGCTGAACGCGCGCGGCCGCAGCTCGTCGGTGACCTGCTCCTTCAGATCACGCATTTGCTTGCGGCCAGGCTTGAAGCCCTGCTGCTCCTCGAGCTCGGCCGCGCGCTCGCGCGTGACCTGCGTGACGACCGATGCGGGCAGCAGCTTCTTCTCGGCGCGAAACGTCAGCAGCATCTGTCCGTTCATCGCGTAGACGAGCGAGTCGCCGTCACGCGGCGGCGCCCAGCCTTGGGCCTGCATCTCGATGCTCTGGCCGGGCGCGAACGCGTACGGCGCGAGCCATTTCTGCATCTGTTCAGGGGTAACGGACCACGGAGCGGGCAGACGGTGCAGCTGAAGGTTTTTGAACCACATGAGCGAAGTCGGATTTGGGCAAAGCGCAGCATTTTATCCGACGCGAGCTGGCAGGGGCGTTCTGGCGAGCCTGGCGGCCCGCCCGCGCGTTCTGGCGGTAAATCACCTAGACTTCTGGACAGGACAGACTTAGACGGAGGCGGCCATGGCCGACGAAACCGCAGCCTGGCAGACGGTGCAATACGAGGGCTTCGAAATACACGTTTCACCTGTCGCGAAGGACCCGCCCGACGCGGCGCATGGCGCAGGAGCGGCCGCGCAAAGCAGCCGCTACACGTATCTCGGCTATGTCTGCCACCCGGGCGCCAACCCCCAGCTTCCCGGCCATGCGGTGCCGTTTCACGCGGACGGCGAGGAGAGTTTCGCAAGCCTCGACGACGCGCTATACGAAGCGGTGCACGTGGGGCGCAGCATCATCGACGGCACGCATCCGGACCTGACCGTGCTGCCGCTCGTGACGGGCGGCGTTTGACACGCGCCGCGCGTCAGGCAGCCGCT
Organism: Paraburkholderia sp. WC7.3g; assembly: GCF_050436345.1. NCBI lineage: Bacteria > Pseudomonadati > Pseudomonadota > Betaproteobacteria > Burkholderiales > Burkholderiaceae > Paraburkholderia > Paraburkholderia sp. WC7.3g. The sequence continues at coordinate 1,647,478 of NZ_JBNDMA010000002.1, read as the reverse complement.
TTCGGCTCGACGCCCGTCAGCCCAGCGCGCGCTTGATGCGCGACTTCAAAAGCGCACGGCGCAGCCGGCCGGTGCGCTCGGGCTCGCTGAGCGCGAGCGCACCGGCGAGGGCGGTGCCGCGGCGCAGATAATAGCGGTCGAAGGTCGCCTGCGTCATCCCCCACTTGTTGAGGAACTGGCGACGCCCGTCGTTCTTCACGATCTTGCCGGTGCTCTTCTGCTGGAAGTGATAGACGAGACTGTCGCCGACACCGACGAACACGCGACAGCCCGCGTCCCACAGCTTCATCGAAAAATCGTTGTCGCTGCTCATGCCGGGGCTCAACTCGCTGCTGTAGCCGCCCACCTTGAACCACCAGTCACGATGCACGAGCGTCGGCGGCCACGTCGCGCCGCGCCAGTCGGCGCGCGCGAGGCCAGGCGCGGCGGCGACCAGCTCGTCGGCGCGGAACACCTGCGCGTCGCGGCCGAAGTCGCGCACAACCACGCACGGATTGCCCGAATCGACCGGCTCGATCATCGTGCCCGACAGCATGAACAGGTTGTCGGCCGGCATCTGGACGAGACGCTTGACGAGAGCTTCGTCCCAGCCGGGGCAGCAGTACATGTCGTCGTTCATGTAGACGATGTAGTCCTGCGTGGCGCGCGCCGCCGCGATGTTGACCGCGTGGCAAATGCCGATATTGCCGGGCGACGCCGTGTGCTCGATGCCCTCGTCGCGCACCCACGCGAGCGTGCCGTCCGAGCCGTCGTTCACGTGCACGATGAGCTGGTGCGGATGTGTCGAATGACGGCGCAGGCTTTTGATCACGAGGCGCAGATAAGGCAGGTTGTTCCAGGTCGGGATGATGATTGAGAACATCGAGTCGGTCCGTTGAGCTGGGCGCGGGTGCGGCATGCGCCGCGCGCCGGCCATGAGTGTCGCGCGATTGTACCGCCCCCGTCTGCTCGCACGACAGACGCCGCCCGCCCCCGCCCCGCCGCATGCCGCGCGCCAGTAGAACCCTACCGCGTGCGGCAGCAAGCATTTCGCAAGGAAGCGCATGGTTATAATCCGGATCGCTCTGCCGTCTTGAAAAACTCAAATGGTCCGGCGCCTCCTGCAATTTCACCACCGGAACGGTAGTGTTCATCGATAACGTAGACCTATGATTTTTGCATCCAGTCTGGTCTGGCTCACGTCGGCTCTGCTGTTTCTCGCGCCCGCGGTCAATCTGATCTGGCGCGGCGGCACCGGCTACTGCTTTTTCGCGCTCGTCGCGCTTGCGCTCGGCGCGGCCATCGTCAACCGGCGCATGCCGGGCTATTTCTCCGCGTTGCGCACCTATCGCTGGTTCACGGTCGGCATGCTCGCGTTCGTCGTCGGGGTCGGCGTGCAGCAGCTGGCGCTCGGCTACTGGCTGCCACGCGAGTTCGACTCGTTGACGCGCTTCGTGCTCGCACTGCTGGTGTTCCTGCTGCTGCGGCAATTGCCGTCGCGCAATCTGCGCATGATCGGCTGGGGCTGCGCGGCCGGCGCGCTCGCGGTCGGCGCATGGGCGATCATCGATCAGCCGCCCGGCGGCTGGACCGACGCGAAACGCCTGAACAACTCGTACACGAACGCGATTCCGTTCGGCGATACCGCGCTGCTGCTCGCGTTCCTGTCAGTATTCACGCTCGGCTGGGACAATCCACGCGACTGGCGCGTGCTCGTGCCGCGGGTCCTCGCGCTGGTGTCGGGCGGCTATGCGTCGTTTCTGTCGGGCTCACGCGGCGGCTGGCTCGCGGTGCCGGTGTTCGTCGTGCTGCTCGGCATGCAGTACCAGTGGTTCGCCCATAAAAAGCGCATGCTGATCGCGACGCTCGTGATCGTGATCGCGGCGGGTGGTCTGCTATCGACCGAACGGGTTCGCAAGCGCTTCGCCGAAGTGCCGAACGACGTATCGATGATGCACAAGGGCGAGGATTTCACGGCCACGGGTCTGCGCCTGCAACTGTGGGATGCGTCGCGGATGATCTTCGAGCGACATCCGGTGTGGGGCATCGGCAAGGGCCGTCTGGTCGACGAACTCGGCGTGATGGCAAAGCACGGCGAAGTGAAGGCCGAAATCGTCAACGAGCGCGCGCATAGCGACTTTTTCTCGACGCTCGCCGAGATGGGCGCGGTCGGCGTGATCTGCCTGCTGTTGTTCTACTACGGGATGGGGGTGTATTTCTGGCGGCACCGGCATGCGACCGATCCAGCGATTCGCGCCGCGTCGTACGCGGGTCTTGCGGTCGCGGCCAGCACGGTGATCTTCGGGCTCACGATCGACGTGCTGGTGCCGATCATGGTGACGGTGCTGCTCGCCTTGCTGGTGGCGACGCTGCTGGCGGTGATCGATGCGCGCAAACGCGAGTTGCGAAGCGAAGCGCGGGCCACGCCGACGCCAGCGGCGCTGGTGCGCGAGAAGCAGCCGCGCGATTGATTTCGATTCGAGCAGGAGCGGCGAGCAGAAGCGGCGAGCCGAGCGCGGCGCGCCGCTGTCATCCGCGCGTGAACACCTCGTAAAGCGCCGCGAGGTGCGCATCGACGCTCGGGTCGTACACGAGGCTGTCGCGCGGCGCCGCGATGCGGGCACCACCGCTCTTCACGCGCGCGATCGCCTGCTCGATCGCGCGCTCGAAACTGCCCGCGGACTGCCGCGAGAACTCGATCTTCGCCGCGCCGGTCACGGTCTCCGCCGAGCCGACGTTGTCGGCGATTACGAGCGGCGTGCCGCACATCACCGACTCGACGCCGACGAGTCCGAACGGCTCGTACGCCGACGCGACGACCGTGAAATCGGCGGCCGCGAACAGCTTCTCGATGTCCTTGCTATAGCCCGCGTAACGGATCGTGTCACTGGTCTTTGGCACCGGGCGGCCCGCGACGACGAGACACACCGGCAGGGTCGTCCGCGAGAAAAACGCTTCGAGCAGCGCATAGCCCTTGCGCTCGTGACTCGTCGACGAGAACACGAACATCACGCGATCGTCGGGCACACCAAGCTGGCGGCGCACGGCCGCGCGCGCGGCGGCGTCGAGCGGCCTGAAGCGTTCAGTGTCGACCGGCGGATACAGCACGTCGATGCGCGCGGCCGGCACGTGATAGAAACGCTGCAACTCCCGGCTCATCAATTGCGAATGCGCGACGATCGAGCGCGCCCGCGTGTAGACGCGCCGCTCGAGCTCGATCTGCCATGCGTCGCTGCGGCGCGGCGCGCGGCCCGCGGCTTCGAGCGAGCCCGGGTGCGTGCCGCCGCACAACGCGACGTCGGCATGCGTCGAGTGATTGATCGAGAACACGCACGCCGGACGATGCCGCTTCAAACGCTGCTTCAGACGCCAGTCGAACGCGAGGTTGCGCAGCTTGCGCGGCGCCCAGCGCACGTTGAGCGGCTGCGCATCGATCCACGCGGCCTCGGGCAGCGCGCGATCGATCTCGCGCGCGAACAGCGTCGGGCGCAGACCCATGCGATGCAGTCCGGCGATCACATCGCGCGTGTAGCGCTCGGCGCCGCCGCTGTTCTTCAGCGCCTGGGCGGTCAGCGCGATGTCGACGAGGGGACGGCGGTGCGGGTCGAGGGCTGCGTCGCGGGTTGGCTCTGACAAGGATCGGTCTCGGTGAGACGCACGCGCGGACGGGGCCGTGGGTGCGCAGTTTCGGGGCAGCGGCAATTGTAAAGGATGGTTTCGCCGGGCTCAGCTCGCAGTGCTCAGGTTTGCCGCGTGCGTCGCGCGGCGCGGCCGTCAGCGGCTAGAATCTAGGCCAATCGCCTTCGCCTCGACCTTATGACCGATAGCCCGCCGCGCCTCGCAACCCCTGCAACCGCCGACACCACCCGTCCGCTCGTCTCGATGCTCGTGATCGCCTACGACCAGGCGGAGCAGATCGGCGACGCCGTGCGCAGCGCGCTCGCGCAGACCTACGAGCCGCTCGAAATCATCGTCTCCGACGACGCGTCCAGCGACGCCACCTACGCCTCGATCGAAGCGGCGCTCGCCGGCTACACAGGGCCGCATCGCGTGATCGCGCGGCGCAATAGCGCGAACCAGGGCATCAGCGCGCACCTGTCGCAACTCGCGCAGCTCGCGCAAGGCGAACTGCTGTTCGTCGCCGCCGGCGACGACATGTCGGCGCCCGAACGCTGCGAACGCGTCGTCGACTGCTGGCTCGCGCATGGGCGCCGCCCCGACCTGATCGCGACCGATCTCGCCGACATGGACGAAGCGGGTCAGGTGCACGAGCGCGTGAGCCCGACCGGGCTCGACCGCTATCGCAGCTTCGACGACTGGCTCGTCGAGCGTCCATGGCTGATCGGCGCCGCGCATACGTGGTCACGACGCCTGATAGAACGCTTCGGGCCGATGCTGCCCGGCGCCGCGGCCGAGGATCAGATCATGGTGCTGCGCGCGATCCTGTCGGGCGGTGCGATCAGTCTGCGCGAGCCGCTGGTCCGCTACCGGCGCGGCGGGCTATCGCGCAAGCGCCGTTACCAGTCGGTCGACGAGTTGGTCGCGCGGATGCGGCAGAGCAATCGCTACGGATTGGCGGAACTCGCGCAGCTGCAGCGCGACGCTGAAATCGCCGGCGTCGCCGAACGCATGCGCGCGGCGATGGCGCCGAAGCTCGCGCGCGAGCAGTTCATCCACGCGATGTTCGAAGCGGGCGGCCTCGGCGAACGCATCGGGCTGGTGACGCGCAGCGCCGGCGTGAAGCTCGGGCTGCGGATTCGGATGTTTCTTTATGCGAGTTGCCCGGTGGTGTATGCGCCGGGCATCTGGATCAAGCGGGTCGTGCGGGGCAGAAAGGCATGACGAGAGCGCGCATGGCCGTCTTCACAGACGCGAGCGTCGCGAAACACTGCGCTTCGCGCCCCGCCGCTGCCGCAAGCGTCGCACGAGGCTCGGCCGTCGCACCTCGACGCCAAAGCTCAACACGCTCGCGCGCAAACGCCGCAGTATCTTCACCGAGCGCACGAACGTCTCGCCGGTGTGGCTGATCATCACGAACTCGAACGCGCCGCGCCAGCTCGCGACACCGCGCGAAAACGCGTACATGTCGTGGCGCGCGTCGACGGGCAGCTCGGCGCCGAAGCGCCGCGCGAACGCCCGCACCTGATCCGCGATGGCTTCGATCTGCCGCTGCCGGCTCGCGCCGCGTCGCCGTGCCGCCTCGGCGCCGCATTCGTCGCGCGCCGCGCCGCGCTCGTTGGTCGCGCTCGCGCCGACCGCGTTGCCGTCATGCTGCCGATACTTCAGATGCGACGCCTCGACGTGACGAATCTCGCCGAACGACGCGACCACCATCGCGAGCCACCAATCATGCATCGCGATGCCGGGCGGGAATGGCAGCGCGCGTTCGAGCGTCGCGCGATTGACGAGCATCGCGCAGCCGGGCACGTGGTTGCTCAGCAGAAAATCGCGCAGTCGCGTCGCGCAGCGCGACTTCGCGGTGATATCGAACAGCGAGCGCGATAAACAGCACAGCGTCGAGTCGACGAGCTCGATGTCGCAGAACGCGAGCGCCGGCTTCGCGGCGCCGCCTCCCGCGCTCTCCGCGCGCCGCAGCTCGCGCATCAGATCGGTGACTTTGTCGGGCGCCCAGACGTCGTCCTGGTCGGCGAGCGCGATGTAGTCGCCGCGGCAGCCGGCGAGCGCGCGCTCGAAATTGCCGACGATGCCGGCCCGCGTACCATCGCCGACGAGCCGCACCGACACGCGTCCCGCATAGGACGCGAGCAGTTCGCGGGTGCCGTCGCTGGAGGCGTCGTCGGACACCACGACTTCGAGACGGGGCCAACTCTGCGCTTCGAGTGAGGCCAGCAGCTCGGGCAGATAAGTGCGGCCGTTGTACGTCGCGAGCGCGATGGAGACGAGCGGCTTGCTCGGATCGTCGTGAAACATGGGCAGTCGATTTCCGCCAGACGGGCCGTGGTTGCCCGCCAGCATGCGATTAGCGCCGAAAAAGCGCAACCAATTGAGACTTAAACACAACACCGGCCCGCGCTCCCGTCCGCAACGTGCCGGATCAAACCGCGCTTTGCTGGAACTGGATGCGGTGCAGATGCGCGTACAAGCCGTCGTGCTCGAGCAGTTCGCGATGGCTGCCGCGCTCGACGATCCGCCCCGCCTCCATCACGAGAATGCGGTCGGCGCGCTCGATCGTCGAGAGCCGGTGCGCGATCACGAGCGTGGTGCGGCCCTTCATCAGCGTTTCGAGCGCCGCCTGCACGTGGCGTTCGGACTCGGAATCGAGCGCGGACGTCGCTTCGTCGAGAATCAGGATCGGCGCGTCCTTGTGGATCGCCCGCGCGATCGCGAGACGCTGACGCTGGCCGCCCGACAGCATCATGCCGTTGTCGCCGACGAGCGTCTCGATGCCCTGCGGCATCGCCTGCACGGTGTCCCACAGGTTCGCGGCGCGCAGCGCCGCCTTGACCTTGTCCGGATCGACCGCCTGACCGTACGCGACGTTGTGCGCGATGGTGTCGTTGAACAGCACGACATCCTGGCTCACCATCGCGATCTGGCTGCGCAGCGCGTGCAGGTCGTATTCGGGCAGCGCCACGCCGTCGACCAGAATCGCGCCGCCGGTCGGATCGAAGAAGCGCGGCAGCAGGTTCACGAGCGTGGTCTTGCCGCTGCCCGACGGACCCGCGAGCGCGACCATCTCGCCCGGCGCAACCTTGAACGACACCTGGTCGAGCGTGTGACGGTTGTGCGTGGAGTTCGCGCCGTAGTTGAACGACACGTCGCGGAACTCGACCTCGCCACGCGCGCGGGCGAGCGGCTTGCCGCCGCCTTTTGGCTCGGCCGGCTCGTCGATCAGGCCGAAGATCAGTTCGGCCGCGGTCATGCCGCGCTGCAACGGCTGATTCACGTCCATCAGATGCTTGAGCGGCGAGATGATCAACAGCATCGACGTGACGAACGCGACGAAGCCGCCGACCGTCGTCTGATCCGACGACGACTGCACCACCGCAATCGTGATCACGACCGCGAGCGCGATCGACGCGAGGAACTGCGTCAACGGCTGCGCGAGGCCGCCGGACACCGTCATGCGCATCGCGTAGCCGCGCAGGCGCCGGCTCATTTCGGTGAAGCGGTCCGTCTCGTACTGCTCGCCGTTATGCACCTTGACGACCTTGTAGCCGCCCACCGTCTCCTCGACGATATACGACAGCTCGTTCGTCAGCAGCTGATGCTCGCGGTTCAGGCGCCGCAGCCGGCGGTTGATTTTGCCGACTAGCCAGCCGATGCCCGGCAGCAGCACCGCGACGATCAGCGTCAGGCGCCAGTTCAGATAGAACAGATAGCCGAGCAGGAAGATCACCGTCAGCGAATCGCGCACCAGCGTGACCATCACGCTCAGCAGCACGTTGAGGATCTGGTTGACCTCGAAGACGATCGCGTTGATCACCGTGCTCGCGGTTTCGCGCTGGAAGAACGCGACGCTCGTGTGAATCATGCGGTCGAACATCTTCAGACGCAGTTCGAGCAGGATCTTGTTCGACACGTAGGCGAGCAGATAGCCGGACGCGTACTGCGACACGCCGCGAATCAACGCGAGGCCGATCACCGCGGCTGGCACGAGCCACCTGGTCCTGTCGACCGCATGCGAGCCGAAACCCTTGTCGAGCAGCGGCTTGAGCAGCGCGGGAATGGCGGCGTCGGTGCCGGCGCTCACCGCCATCGCGACGATCGCGCCGAGCACGACCCACAGCAGCGGCTTGATGAATGGCCACAGACGCCGCAGGACGACGGCCGGCGACGATGCATCGCCTGAACCCATGGGTTTGCTTAACGTTGGCTTGGCGCTCAAGGAATCCTCTGGAAATGCCGAACAGCGAGCACGCGGCGCAGGGTTGGCCCGCCGCGTGGAATATCGAAAAAGAGCATTGTAATCGGTTGAAGATGATGGCCGGCGCCCGGTGCGCGCCGCCATGCGCGGAACCCCTGGCGAAGCGGCGCTGTGGTGTGGGGCGGGATGGGGTGTGTATACTCGCTGCTCGATTGCCGGGTCGCAGCCCGCTCCGTCACTTCGTCCTCCACGCCACTCAGGTATGCAAGAAACCACTCTTGGCGTTGCCATCATCACCCGCAACGCGGCGGCGCGGCTAGCCGAATGCCTGCAAGCCGTGGCCTTCGCCGATCAGATCGTCGTGATCGACGGCGGCAGCAGCGACGGCACCGCCGACATTGCCCGCGCGCACGGCGCTCGGGTCATCGAACAGACGGACTGGCCGGGCTTCGGCCCGCAAAAGAATCGCGCGGTCGAGGCACTGACGACAAGCTGGATCCTGTCGCTCGACGCCGACGAAATCGTCACACCGGAACTTGCCGCATCGATTCGCGCGACGCTCGCCGCGCCCGCCGCCGACGTCTACGCGCTGGACCGTCTGTCGAGCTTCTGCGGCCATTGGGTCCATCACAGTGGCTGGTATCCCGACTGGATTCCGCGTCTCTTTAAACGCGGCACCGCGCGCTTCTCCGACGACCTCGTGCACGAGCGCCTCGTTTTCGACACGCCCGCGCAACGCCTGACCGGCAAGCTGATGCACTACTCGTACGAGGACTACGAGGGCGTGCTGCGCAAGCTCGACGCGTATTCGACAGCCGGCGCGCGGCAGCGTTACGAGGCCGGGCAGAAAGGCAGCATTCGCCTCGCGCTCGGGCGAGGCCTGTGGGCGTTCGTGCGGACCTATCTGCTGCGCCGCGGCTTTCTGGACGGCCGCGCCGGGTTGATGATCGCTCTGTTCAACGCGGAGACCGTGTACTACCGGTTTCTGAAGCTGGCACGTCTGGAACAAACGGGCGGCCGGTAAGGTCAGCCGCTACACCCGGCACCGGCCACCACGCCACCGGCCCCGCTCAATACACGATCTCGATCGAGCTTCCCGCAAACTCGCCGCGCAGCGCGGCGAGCAGTTCATCGGTCGGCTTCACGCGCCATGCGTCGCCCAGACGCATTTCGCCTTGCGCATGCTCGCTGCGATAAACGACCTGCACCGCGAGCCCGTTCGGAATCTGCACCGCCTGACGCTGACGGCCGCCATCGCCGCCGAAGCCGCCCCGCCCGCCGCCATTGCCGCGTGACGCGGCCGCCGGCGCGGCTGTGGCGGACGGCTCGTCCTTGCCCGCGGTGTGCGCTTCGAGCACCCGGCGCAATGCCTGCGCGTCCGCGTTGCCGTTCATCTGCACCTTGAGGGAGTCAGCGTAACGGCAGCGCGCGCGGCCGAGATCCATCACCGTTTCGACCGTGAAGCGGATGCCGCCCGTGAACGCGTCGTTACGCGCCTGGCCCTGCACGACCAGCAGCTCGTCTTCCTTGAACAACTGCTTGTGCTCTTCGAAGACCTCGTTGAAGACGGTCACTTCGCACTGGCCGGTGCCGTCGTCGAGCAGCGCGATCAGCATCTTGCCGCGCTGGGTCATCTGCGTGCGCAGCGACACGATCACGCCCGCGACCAGCTTGTCGCGCCCTTCCTTCAGCTCGCCGATCTTCTGGCGCACGAAGCGACGCACTTCGTCCTTGTAGGCATCGAACAGATGGCCCGACAGGTAGAAACCGAGCGCGGCCTTCTCTTCCTGCAGCTTGCGCTTTTCCGGCCATTCCGGTTCGTCGACGAGTTCGTGGCCTTGCGACGGCGCATCGCCCATGTCGAACAGCCCGGCTTGCAGCGCATTGGCCGCCGCCTGCTCTGCCGCTTCCATCGCGAGCGACACCGACGCGATCAGCTGCGCGCGGTTCGGATGCAGCGTGTCGAACGCGCCGGCGCGAATCAGCGCCTCGACGGTGCGGCGATTGACGATGCGCCGATCGACGCGGTTGCAGAAATCGAAGATGTCGATGAAGCGGCCTTCCTCGCGCGCGCGCAGGATTTCTTCGATCGCGTTCTGGCCGCTGCCCTTGATCGCGCCGAGGCCATAGCGGATCGTGCGCGAGCGCTTGCCGTCGGCTTCGGCGACCGGCTCGAAACGGTACGCGGACAGGTTCACGTCCGGCGGCAGCACGGCCATCCGGTTCGCGAGGCAGTCTTCGAACAGGATCTTGACCTTGTCCGTGTCGTCCATCGCGAGCGACATGTTGGCCGCCATGAATTCGGCCGGATGGTGCGCCTTCAGCCACGCGGTGTAGTACGCGAGCAGCGCGTAGGCGGCCGCGTGCGACTTGTTGAAGCCGTAGCCCGCGAACTTCTCCATCAGGTCGAAGATTTCGTCGGATTTCTCGCGCGTGAGTCCGTTGGTGGCCGCGCCTTCCGCGAAAATTTCGCGGTGCTTCGCCATTTCCTCGGGTTTTTTCTTACCCATCGCGCGACGCAGCAAGTCGGCGCCGCCAAGCGAGTAGCCGCCGATGATCTGCGCCATCTGCATCACCTGCTCCTGGTAGACCATGATGCCGTAGGTCTCTTTCAGAACAGGTTCGACACGCGGGTCCGGATATTCCACCACCTCGCGGCCGTGCTTACGCGCGCAGAAGCTCGGGATCAGATCCATCGGACCCGGACGGTACAAAGCGACGAGCGCGATGATGTCTTCGAAGCGGTCGGGCTGCGCGTCCTTCAGCATGCCCTGCATGCCGCGGCTTTCCAGCTGGAACACGGCGACCGTGTTCGCTTTCTTCAGGATCGAGAACGACGCCGGGTCGTCGAGCGGCACCTGGGCGAGCGACCAGTCCTGCTTCGACGGATCGAGGCGGCGGATGTAGCGCTCGGCCCAATCCAGAATGGTCAGCGTGGTCAGGCCCAGAAAGTCGAACTTCACGAGGCCGACCGCTTCGACGTCATCCTTGTCGTACTGGCTGACGACGCCGCTTTCGTCGCCCTGCGTGTACAACGGGCAGAAATCGGTCAGCTTGCCGGGCGCGATCAGCACGCCGCCCGCATGCATCCCGACGTTGCGCGTCAAGCCTTCCACGCGCTGCGCGAGTTCGAGCAGCTGATGCACTTCGTCTTCGTTGTCGAAGCGCTCCTGCAACAGCGGCTCTTCCTTCATCGCGTCGGCGATCGTCACGTGCTTGCCCGGCTTGAACGGGATCAGCTTCGCGATGCCGTCCGTGAACATGTAGCCGAGATCGAGCACGCGGCCGATGTCGCGCACCGCCGCCTTCGCTGCCATCGTGCCGAACGTCGCGATCTGCGACACCGCGTTCGCACCGTATTTCTCCTTCACGTACTGGATCACGCGATCGCGGCCGTGCTGGCAGAAGTCGATATCGAAGTCGGGCATCGACACCCGCTCCGGATTCAGGAAACGCTCGAACAGCAGGTTGTAGCGCAGCGGATCGAGATCGGTCACGCCGAGCGCATACGCGACCAGCGAACCCGCGCCCGAACCCCGGCCGGGACCGACCGGCACGCCGTTGTTCTTGGCCCAGTTGATGAAGTCCGCGACGATCAGGAAGTAGCCCGGAAAGCCCATCTTGATGATCGTGCCGCACTCGAATTCGAGGCGCTGATAATACGTCGCGCGCTGCGCGTCGCGCTCGGCCGCGTCCGGATACAGCTGTTCGAGCCGCTTTTCGAGGCCTTCTTTCGACAGCTGCACGAGGTAGTCGTCGAGCGACATGCCGTCGGGCGTCGGAAACAGCGGCAGCTTCGGCTTGCCGAGTTCGAGCGTCAGATTGCAGCGCTTCGCGATCTGCACGGTGTTCGCGAGCGCCGAAGGAATGTCCGCGAACAGCGCGGCCATCTGCTGTTGGGAGCGGAAATACTGCTCGGCCGTAAAGCGCTTCTGGCGACGCGGATTCGCGAGAATGTCGCCTTCGGAAATGCACACGCGCGCTTCGTGCGCGGTGAAGTCGTCCGGCGTCATGAACTGCATCGGGTGCGTCCCGACGACCGGCAGTTTCAGCGATGCCGCGAGCGCAACCGCCTGCTGCACGTACTGCTCGCCGCCAGGCTGGCCATAGCGCTGCAGCTCGATATAGAAGCCACCCGGGAACACCTTCGCCCAATGCTGCGCGTTGCGCTTCGCCGCCTCTTCGTTGCCGGCCGCCAGCGCGAGACCGATGTCGCCCTGCTGCGCGCCCGACAGCGCGAGCAGCCCTTCGCCCAGACCGGATTCGAGCCAGCCGGCTTCGATTTCCGCGCGGCCGCGATACTGGTTCGTCAGCGAGGCCTTGCTGAGCAATTCGCAGAGGTTCAGGTAACCGCGGTGGTCCTTGACCAGCAGCAGCAGGCGGGAAGGCTTGTCGCGGTCGTCAGGATTGGTGATCCAGACGTCGCAGCCGGCAATGGGTTTGATACCTTTGCCACGCGCTTCCTGGTAGAAACGGACGAGGCCGAACGCGTTGCCGAGGTCGGTGAGCGCGAGCGCGCCCTGACCGTCTTTGGCCGCCGCCTCGACGATGTCGTCGAGACGCACGATGCCGTCGGCAATCGAGAATTCGGAGTGAACGCGGAGATGAACAAAGCGGGGATCTGACATGGGCGACATTGTAACCCCACCCTTCCGCAGATTTCAGGTCGAAACGGCGTTGGCCAAGCGGCCAGGACGGGGGCGGCGCGAATGCTGTTTGAGCTGGCGCAACCCCTTGGCCGTTCGGCCAGGTCGGGGAAAATGCCGGGTTGGGGGATAATAGCGGTTTCGCCTCTTTCGACATGGCCATCTGGCCGCCCCAACCGCGCGCCAAACCGCGGCGCTTATACGGGGGCACGACAGCGCGGGCACAACAGCGGCGGCACAGCCCGCCGCACGTCGCCACGCAGGCCATCTTTACCGCAGAACACACATGAGTATCGTCAATCTCGCCGCGTATCAATTCGCGACCATCGAAGACACCGCCGCCTGGCGCCCGCTCGTCACCGAGCGCTGCAATGCGCTCGGCCTGCGCGGCACCATCCTGCTGGCGCCGGAAGGCATCAATCTGTTCATCGCCGGCGCGCGCGCGAACACCGACGCGTTCATCGACTACCTCCGCCACGATCCGCTGTTCGAAGGCAAGTTCGCGAATCTGCGGTTCAAGGAAAGCCTGTCGGACCAGCAGCCGTTCACGCGCATGCTGGTCAAGCTCAAGCGCGAAATCATCACGATGAAAAAGCCGGCGATTCGCCCGGAACTCGGCCGCGCACCGTTCGTCGACGCACCCACGCTGAAGACCTGGCTCGACCGCGGTCACGACGACGAAGGCCGTCCGGTCGTGATGCTCGACACGCGCAACGCGTTCGAAGTCGACGTCGGCACGTTCGACAACGCGCTCGACTATCGCATCACGAAGTTCAGCGAATTCCCCGAGGTGATCGAGAACAACCGCGCCGACCTCGAAGGCAAGACGGTCGTGTCGTTCTGCACGGGCGGCATCCGCTGCGAGAAGGCCGCGATCCATATGAAGGACGCCGGCATCGACAACGTGTACCAGCTCGAAGGCGGCATCCTCAAATACTTCGAGGAAGTGGGCGGCGCGCATTATCACGGCGACTGCTTCGTGTTCGACTATCGCACCGCGCTGAATCCGCAACTCGAACCGACCGCGACCGTTCAATGTTTCGGCTGCCGCGCGGTGGTCACGCCCGAGCAACAGCAATCGCCGATGTACGTCGCGGGCAAGACCTGTCCGGTGTGCCATCCGGACCGCAAGGCCGCGTGCGCCGCGTAATCACAGCCCGGGCGGCAAGCGGCGCGGGCGCGTCGCCTGTCGTCCCCAAACCATGACCTATCGCGGACGCTTCGCGCCGTCGCCGACCGGCCCGCTGCATGTCGGCTCGCTGGTCAGCGCGCTCGCGAGTTGGCTCGACGCGCGCGCGCATCGCGGCGCGTGGCTCGTGCGCATCGAAGATGTCGACGGACCGCGCACGGTGCCCGGTGCCGCCGAGGACATCCTCGCGACCCTCGAACGTTTCGGCATGCACGCCGACGAAACGCCGGTCTGGCAAAGCCAGCGCATGGCGCGCTATCAGCGGGCGCTGGAGCAGTTGAAATCGACCGGTCTCGTCTATCCGTGCGGCTGCACGCGCAAGGAAATCGCCGATTCGCTGGTGCACGCGCACGCGCGCAACACCACGCTCGCCTACCCCGGTACGTGCCGCACGGGTCTGCATGGCAAGCCGGCGCGCGCGTGGCGGCTGCGCGTGCCCGACGGCGAGCGGGCCGTGATCACGTTCGACGACCGCTGGCAGGGCCCGCAGACGCAAAACCTCGCGACCGAGGTTGGCGATTTCGTGCTGCGCCGCGCGGACCATCAGTGGGCATATCAGCTGGCGGTGGTGGTGGACGATGCGGACGCGGGCATCACGCACATCGTGCGAGGCGCGGATCTGATGGATTCGACGGCGCGGCAGATCTACCTGCAGCGTTGTCTCGGCGTGGCGACGCCCGCGTATCTGCATGTGCCGGTCGTCACGAACGAGCACGGCGAGAAACTGAGCAAGCAGAACGGCGCGTCGGCGCTCGATACCGACAAACCGCTGGACGCGCTAGGCGCGGCGGCACGGCATCTGGGACTGGAGCTGGGGAGCGAGCCGCCTGCGACGCTGGAACAGTTCTACAGCGCCGCGACCGCGGCGTGGGCGCAACGGATGAACATTCGCACATCGGCATGATGCGCACGCGCGGCGTTGCACCAGCGCGTCAAGCTGCAGCCTTCGTTACGACGACGAAGGCGTCTTCCTCGGCATCCCGAAGCCACCGAGCAACGCGGCCAGCTGCCGCTTCGGCACCGACTTCTGCTGCGCGTTCGACGTGGCCGTGTCCTCGATCTGGCGCACCGACGCCGGCGACGGCTCGTACGGCTTCAGGAAGAAATCGTCGACCGGCTGCGCGCGATGATGATGCGGACGGTCATACGAACCCGACGCTCCGCCCGTGCGACGGCGGCTGCGCTCGTCGCGCGGTTCGCTACGATCGCGGCGCGGCGGACGATCCTCGTGATGATGGCGCACTGGCGCCTCGACGGTCAGGCGCTGCAAGTCGAGCGGACGCTTGATCAGCTTCTCGATGTCGGCCAGCTGCTTGCGCTCGTTCGGGCTGCACAGCGACAGCGCGTCGCCCGATGCGCCCGCGCGGCCCGTCCGGCCGATCCGGTGCACGTAGTCTTCGGCGTTGAACGGCAGGTCGAAGTTGATTACGGTCGGCAGTTCGACGATGTCGAGACCGCGCGCGGCGACATCCGTCGCGACGAGCGCCTCGACTTCGCCGCGCTTGAACGCGTCGAGCGCCTGCATGCGCTCGCTCTGCGTGCGGTCGCCGTGAATCGCGGTCGCGACTACGCCGTCGCGCTCGAGGCTGCGCGCGAGCCGGCTCGCGCCGATCTTGCTGTTGCAGAACACGAGCACCTGCTTCAGGCCGCGCTCGCGGATCAGTTGCACGACCGCGCCGGTCTTGTCGCCCTCGGCGACTTCGTAGACGACCTGCGTGACATTGGTCGCGGTCGAGTTGCTGCGCGCGACTTCGATGGTCTGCGGGTTGCGCAGATACGTCGCGGCGAGCTTCTTGATTTCGCCCGAGAACGTCGCGGAGAAGAGCAGCGTCTGGCGCTCTTTCGGCAGCAGGTTCAGGATGCGCTGCAGGTCGGGCAGAAAGCCCATGTCGAGCATGCGGTCGGCTTCGTCGAGCACGAGCATCTGCACCTGACCCAGATTCGCGGTTTTCTGCTGCACGTGATCGAGCAGACGGCCCGGCGTCGCGATCAGGATTTCGACGCCGCGGCGCAACTGGTCGGACTGCGGATTCATATCGACGCCACCGAACACGACCGCGCTGCGCAGCGCCGTGTGCTTCGCGTAGGCCTGCACGTTCGCGGCGACCTGGTCGGCGAGTTCGCGGGTCGGCGTGAGGATCAGCGCGCGGACCGGATGGCGCGCCGGCGACGCGCTCGTACTGGCCTGCGGCAGCAGACGCTGGATGATCGGCAGCGAGAAGCTCGCGGTCTTGCCGGTGCCGGTCTGCGCGGCGCCCATCACGTCACGGCCCGCCAGCACGACCGGGATCGCCTGAGCCTGGATCGGCGTGGGCGACGTATAGCCCGATTCCTTGACGGCTTTCAGGATGTCGGGCGCGAGGCCGAATTGATCAAAAGTCTCGGTACTGGGCGTGACGGCGGTGTCGGACATGGTGGCTTTCGCTAAAAATGCGCGTGGCGCGATGCGCGCAGCAGCGGTCGGGACCGCGGAGGGCATCATGATGAAGGCGGAGCCACGTCGTTCCGCGCGAGACCCGTCTGAGTTCGGTTAATGCGGCCGGCTCCGGCTGGCGGAAACACCCGCCGAAAGCCGAGCATTGTAGCACTTCAGCAAAAACGCTCGTGACAGCCGACTGGCGGCTCCCGGCCGTCGCTTCGGTCGAAGCGTAGTGCGCACAAACGACAGTGGCGTGACAGTCGGGCGCTTTGGCGGGCGACCGGCTGCGGGCGACCGGCTGCGGGCGACCGGCTGCGGGCGACCGGCTGCGGGCGACCGGCTGCGGGCGACCGGCTGCGGGCGACCGGCGGCATCAGCCAGCCGCCCCGCCCCGCACGGGCCCCATTGCGAACCGCCGCCCCGCCCCCGCTCACGTCAGATCGATCCCTTCACCACGTCTCGCGCATCACCATCAGCCGCAGTTCGGTCATATCCTCGATCGCGTAGCGCACGCCCTCGCGCCCGAGCCCCGAATCCTTGACGCCGCCATACGGCATGTTGTCGACACGGAACGACGGCACGTCGTTGATGACGACACCGCCCACCTCGAGCGCATCCCACGCGCGATGCGCATGCGCGAGCGAGTCGGTGAACACGCCGGCCTGCAGGCCGAAGTCGCTGTCGTTGACCTGCGCGAGCGCCGCCTCGAAATCGTCGAAGCGCTCGAGTATCGCGACCGGCCCGAAGGCCTCCTTGCGATACAGGTCGGTGTCGCGCTTCACGCTTTCGAGCAGCGTCGCCTCGAACATCGCGCCGTCGACCTTGCCGCCCGCGACGATCCGCGCGCCCGCCTGCACCGCCCCTTCCATCCAGCCGGCGAGCCGTTTCGCTTCGGATTCGGAGATCATCGGCCCGACGAAGGTCTTTTCGTTCTTCGGATCGCCCATCACGAGCGACTTCGTCTTCGCGATCAGCTTCTCGCGCAGCGCGTCGTAGACGCTCGCATGGGCGAGAATCCGCTGCACGCCGATGCAGCTCTGCCCCGACTGATAGAACGCGCCGAACGCGAGCCGGTCGACCACGTAGTCGAGCTTGCCGCCCTGGTCGCCGTCGACGATCGCGGCCGCGTTGCCGCCCAGCTCCAGAATCACCTTCTTCTTGCCGGCTTTGCGCTTCAACTCCCAGCCCACCGCGGGCGACCCCGTGAACGACAGCAGCTTGAAGCGCTCGTCGGTCGTGAACAGGTCGGCGCCGTCGCGATGCGCGGGCAGAATCGAGAATGCGCCCTTCGGCAGATCGGTTTCGGCGAGAATTTCGCCCATGATCAGCGCCCCGACCGGTGTGCGGCTCGCCGGCTTCAGCACGAACGGCACGCCCGCCGCGATCGCCGGCGCGACCTTGTGCGCGGTCAGGTTCAGCGGAAAATTGAACGGCGAGATGAACGAGCATGGCCCGATCGGCACGCGCTTCACGTAGCCGTGGTAACCGTTCGCGCGCGGAGAAATCTGCAGATTGACGATCTCGCCGTCGATACGCACGCTTTCCTCCGCGGCAACCTTGAACGTATCGATCAGGCGCGTGACTTCGCCCTTCGAATCGTTGATCGGCTTGCCCGCCTCGATGCACAGCGCGAGCGCGAGTTCGTCGTAGCGCTCGCGAAAGCGCTTCACGCAATGTTCGAGCACCGCCTGGCGCTTGAACGGCGGGTAGGCGCGCATGGCGGGCATCGCATCGACCGCGAGGCCGATCGCCTTGTCGATCGCGGCGGCGTCGGCCATTGCGACACGCGTGGCGACTTCGCCGCTGAATTTGTCGGTGACTTCGAGGTCGGTGTTGGCGGCCACCGGCTCGTTGGCGAGGTAGTAAGGATAGGTTGTCTGCAACATGTCGCACTCTCCTTGATTCGATGCACGGAAGCTCAAAGCCGCGCGGACAGCCGCTTGATCTCGCGATTGAGCACGCGCTCGTTGTCCGAATAGTCGATCGGCACGTCGATCACGTGCACGCCGGGCGTCGCGAAGCACTCGCGCAACAGTGGCGCGAACTGCCCTGCCGCCTCGACCCGATGCCCCTGCGCGCCATAACTCTGCGCATAGGCGACGAAATCCGGGTTCGCAAGCGTCATGCCGTAGTCCGGGAAGTTCATGTTCTCCTGCTTCCAGCGGATCATGCCGAAAGCGTCGTCGCGCAGAATCAGGATCACCAGATCGAGCTTCAGACGCACCACCGTTTCGAGCTCCTGCGAGTTCATCATGAAGCCGCCGTCGCCGCATACGGCGATCACCTTGCGCTCCGGATGCACGATCTTGCTCGCGATCGCCGACGGCAGCCCCGCGCCCATCGACGCCAGCGCGTTGTCGAGCAGCAGCGAATTCGGCTCGTGCGCGCGGTAGTAGCGTGCGAACCAGATCTTGTACATGCCGTTATCCAGACACACGATGCCGTCGACCGGCGTGGTCTCGTACACGTCGTTGACGATCCGCACCGGGTACATCGGAAAACGGTCGTCGTGCTGGCCTTTCACCAGATGCGCCTCGAAGTGCTCCTTGATCTCCTTGAAGCGCGTGAAGTCCCAGTGCTCCTGACGCGTCTTCAGGCTCTCCTTGAGTTGCCACACCGCGTTGGCGATATCACCGACCACTTCGATCTGCGGGAAATACACCGGATCGACTTCGGCGCCCAGGAAGTTCACGTGGATCACGGTCTTTTCGCCCGCCTCGCCGCTGCGCATGAAGAACGGCGGCTTTTCGATCACGTCGTGACCGACGTTGATGATGCAGTCCGCGAGTTCGATCGCGCGGTGCACGAAGTCGCCGTCGGAGAGCGTCGCGTTGCCGAGCCACATAGGATGCGATTCGTCGATCACGCCCTTGCCCATCTGCGTCGTGAAAAACGGAATGCCGATCTGGTCGACGAACTCGCGCAGCATCTTCGTCGTAGTCTTGCGGTTGCCGCCAGCGCCGATCATCAGCAGCGGATGCTTCGCGGCGGTGATCGCCTCGACCGCGCGCGCGACCGCCTTCTCCTCGGCGACCGGACGGCGGCTGTAGCTCTTCGGAATCGGCTTGCCGTCGCCCTCCTCGTGCGCGACGTCCTCGGGCAATTCCAGATGCGTCGCGCCCGGACGCTCTTCCTCGGCGCGGCGCACCGCCTCGCGCACCGTCGCCGGAATATTGCCGATCGACACGATCTGCCGTGTGTATTTCGTGAGCGGCTCCATCATCCGCACCACGTCGACGATCTGGAAGTGCCCCTGCTTGCTCGACTTGATCGGCTTCTGGCCCGTGACCATCAGCATCGGCATGCCGCCCAGCTGCGCGTAGGCGGCCGCGGTCACGAAGTTGGTCGCGCCGGGGCCGAGCGTCGCGAGACACACGCCGGTGCGGCCCGTGAGCCGCCCGTAGGTGGCGGCCATGAAGCCGGCCGCCTGCTCGTGGCGCGTGAGGATCAGACGGATTTTCGAGCGGCGCAGCGACTCGAGCAGATCGAGATTTTCTTCACCGGGGATGCCAAACACGTACTCGACACCTTCGGCTTCCAGCGATTTGACGAACAGGTCCGATGCTTTCATTGAGGGTCTCGCTTGATGACTCGGGGGACAATCGAAGACGATAACGACGGCAGCGCGCGAAACACGGCACCGCGCGCGGCATGGCAAACGGCATGGCGAGCGCCATGCCGGACAGCTTACTACTCGAATGGAAACGATGCGCGCGAAAGCGGGAGGCCGCGCGGGGGGCAGGAGGCCAAGCACGAGAAGTGCGCGCAAAAAAGGAAGCGGCGGAAGGAGGCGGCGGCAGAGGAAGGAACCATCGCATCGGGTCCATGTGTCGCCGATCGGCGAATCAACGGATCACGGTCACGCAGTCGGAGAGGATCGGCGGAGCGTTCTCGCCGCTCGTCAGGTCATACAGGTTGGCGCGCGGACCCTTGGTCCACCACGTATAGCTGCCGGCCTGGTACTTCGCGCCGGACGCCGAGATCGTGTTGACGAACAGCATCGACGTGCCTTTCACCGGCAGCACGGCGAAGCTTTGTCCGTTCTGCGCGTTCCAGTAGGTGACCTGCAGAATCTTGCCGGTCGCGCACGTGTATTTGCGCGTCTGGTGGTTCTTGCCCTCGATGTGCCGGAACTGCAGCGGCGCGGCCGACGCGCCGCCGGAAAATGCCGCCGCCCAGCCCACCGTCGATACTGCCGCCGTGAGGAGTGCAACACGCCATGTCTTCATCGAGCACCTCGATTGTTGCGAGGGTCAGGCGGGGAAGGCACACCAGCCGCGAGGCCGGCTTACAGACGAGTCACAGGCAGTTCAACGATAGGTCAAGGATCGATCACATCGGCGCACGCATCGGTCGGCGCGGCGGCGACGTGCCCGACGATCGGCACGATCTTCAGTCCCGCCGAAGCGACCCGGGCAAGGTGCGGCCCCGAGGCCGCAGCCGCTGATGCCGGCACACAGCGCGAACGCCACGCCGAGTGCGCCGACACGGCGAAACGCGCCGCGCCATCGATTGCTACGCGATTCAGGCGCCATACGATCCTCTGCTCCAATCTCTTTGCTTCGATAAGCGAAAAACGAATGCGGCGGGCTCGTTCGTGTGCGTCCCGCACACTATTGCGCCACGCGTCGCCGCCCCCCTTACTTCGCCGACACCGGCCGCACCGCGGCCGCGGCCTGCTTCGCGCGCGAACGCGCTTCGTCGATGTTCTCGCCGGTCGCGAGCGCGACGCCCATGCGGCGTTTGACGAAGCTCTCCGGCTTGCCGAACAGGCGCAGGTCCGCATTGGGTACCGCGAGCGCCGCCGCGACGCCCTCGAACGCGATGCCTGCTTCGTCGCGCCCGCCGTAGATCACCGCCGACGCGCCTGGCGCACGCGGCGACGTGTCGACCGGCAGGCCGAGGATGGCGCGCGCATGCAGCTCGAACTCCGAGAAGCGCTGCGAGCACAGCGTGACGAGCCCCGTGTCGTGCGGACGCGGGCTGACTTCCGAAAACCATACGTCGTCACCGCGCACGAAAAGTTCCACGCCAAAGAGACCGCGGCCGCCGAGCGCCGCCGTCACCTTGTGGGCGATCTCGCGCGAACGCTCGAGCGCGAGCGGGCTCATCGGCTGCGGTTGCCACGATTCGACATAGTCTCCCGCCACCTGCACGTGGCCGATCGGATCGCAGAAATACGTGCTGACCGCGCCGCTCGCGGGGTCGATCGCGCGCACGGTTAGCAGCGTGATTTCGTATTCGAAGTCGATGAAACCCTCGACGATCACGCGCCCGTAATTCACGCGGCCGCCCGCCATCGCGTACTGCCACGCGGGTTCGACATCGGCGTCGCTGCGCAGCACCGACTGCCCCTTGCCCGACGACGACATCACCGGCTTCACGACGCACGGATAGCCGACCGTCGCGATGCCCGCGCGCAGCTCGTCGAGCGAATCGGCGAATGCGTACGGCGAGGTCGCGAGGGCGAGCTCTTCGGCGGCGAGGCGGCGGATGCCTTCGCGGTTCATCGTCAGTTGGGTGGCACGCGCGGTCGGGATCACCTCGGCGAGCGCCTCGGTTTCGATCGCGGCGAGCTCGTCGGTGGCGATCGCCTCGATTTCGGGGACGATCAGATGCGGGCGTTCCTGCTCGACCAGCGCGCGCAGCGCAGCGCGGTCGGTCATGTCGATCACGTGCGCGCGGTGCGCGACATGATGGCCCGGCGCATTCGGGTAACGGTCGACGGCGATCACTTCGACGCCCAGCCGTTGCAGCGCGATGATCACTTCCTTGCCGAGTTCGCCGGCGCCCAGCAGCATCACGCGCGTCGCGGATTCAGAAAGGGGCGTGCCGATCCGTTGGCCGATCTGCATGGGAACTCCAGATAAAAGTCGGGATTAGGGTGGGATTGGATAGACCGCGATGTTAACATGCGGGCCCCTTGCCGCGCGGCGGCCGTGGGCGCGCTCGCGAGGCCATCGCGGTCGGTCGGAACCGCGCTGCCGCTGCGACGTTGGTACCCGCGATCACGTCGCCGCGAGCATCGCTCGCGCACGGCAAGCTTAGTACGTTACCCTTACGCCTTCGCCAGTTTGAACAGGAACGACGCCATGCTCATCCGCTCCCGCCCGCGACGTCTTGCGCGCATCACTCCGTGCCTGCGCACGGCCGTCGCCGCGTTGAGCATCGCCGCGCTGCTCGGTGCCTGCGCGATTCCGAAGCATCCGGACACGTCGGCGCCGCCGCCCGATCCGTTCAATCCCGCCGCCGCGCAACTGCTCGACGACACGAGCTGGGTGCTGAGCGCGTGGAAGAACGCCGATGGCACGGCGCGCGCGGTGCCGCCGAAGGATCAGAGGCCGCTCACGCTGACGTTATCGACCGAAGGCGGTCAGCGTCACGCGAGTGGCTTTTCCGGCTGCAACCGCTTCATGGGTTCATACATGCTGAAGGACGGCAAGCTGAGCTTTGGCACCCTCGCCGGCACGCGCATGGCGTGCGTCTCGCCGCGCGGCGACATCGAAAAGCCGTTCCTCGATGCGCTCGAGCGCATCGATCGCACCGGCGTGCAGATGCGAGCGCCGCAGCAGATGCAGCTGATCCTCGATAACGGCGACACACTTACGTTCGATCGTAGCGACAAGTGATGCGAGTTTGCGCTGCGTTCGGGACTCACGCCGGCTTTCGAAGCCGCGCGCTGCGCCGTTTAAACTCGACGGATTGCGCTTCTCGCGCGCGCTCCGTCATTCGTAGATGTCTGGTATGCACACGGTAGTTTTCGGCTGGTTCGGCGGGTCGGCCGTCTGGTTCATTCCACTTTTGTGGCGCCTCGTGAAATCGGTGCTGCCGGGCGGCGCGGGTCTGCGCGGCCCCGGCACGATCCGGCTGTGGCTCGGCTTCGTCTGCGTGCTGGTCGCGAGTTGCACGCTCGAGGGCTCGCTGATCGGCAGCGTCGGCGTCAATGGTTTCGGTCATGCGCTCGCCGCGGGGCTGGGTCATCTGCTCGGCCGTATCGGCACGCCGCTCGCGGCGCTCGCGCTGCTCGTGATCAGCCTGCCCTGGCTCATCGACTTCCGCTGGAGCGACGTCGCCGCCTGGGCCGACGGCGCGTTCGGCCTCGGTCTGTCGCGCGGACTCGCGAAGCGCGACGAGGATGCGCGCCGCCACCGCAGCGTCGACGACGGCGCGCCATCGCATGTTTCGCCTGCTACCAACACGATGGCACCGCGCAACAGCAAGGGTCGCTACGCGCGGCCGACGGTGTGGCGTCCGCCCGCGAGCGGGCGCGGCGCAAGCGCCGCCGCTGCAGCGGCCGGCATTGCGGGTAGCAAGGACGCTTCCGCCCGTAGCGCCGGCGCGGGCCGGCGCGCCGATGTGGCCGCTGGCCCCGCGCGCGGGCCGGCCAGGCAGAACGAGCCGGAGTTGCGCCCGGGGTCGATTGCGTCGCCGCGTCCAGCCGCATCGATGGCGACCCAGGCGCCGCATGTCGATCGAGCGGCGCACAGGCCCGCCGCATCGTTCGTGCCGACCGAGCCGGTCGCGCCGGCCGGCTGGCTGCGCCCGACGCAGCCGCGTGCGGCGACGTTGGCGGGATCGCTGGGTGCCGCGGGTGCATCGTCTGCATCGGGCACGTCGGCTCGTGACGGCGCGGCGCAGGTCGGTCGGCGCTCCGTCGGCGAACAGCGCTCGGCCGCGCCGTTCGGCTCCAGTGCCGCGTTGGCGGCGACGGCCGCGGCCGCGTCCGGCGTATCGGCGCGAGCGGCACAGGCAATGGCGGGTCGCGCCGCCGCGTCGGGCGCCGGTATCGGCGTGACAGCGGGATCGATGAATGCTGCGGGCCGCGCAAGCCGTCCGTCGTCGCTGCCACGTCCGGCCGATGGCAGCGCGGCGGTCAATCGCGGTGCGACCGCGCGTCAACCGTTCCCGGCCGCTACGCGCGCCAATGGCGTGACATTGCCGTCGACCGTGGGCCGGCCCGTACCGAACTTCACGCGGACGATGGCGAACGCGTCGACAGTCGCGCCGCCCGCGAGCGTCGAGGAAACGCTGCGCAGCATCGCGGAAAACGCCGCGCGCTGGACCGATATGGCCGGCGTGAGTCTCGCGCGCAGCCGTGGCGCCGATAGCGCGAAGATCGGCGATGCGGAGCATGCGTCGACGGCGTTCGATCTGCCGCCGGCGCAGCAGGACGCGCTACCTGTCGAAAACGGCGAGACGATTACGGCCTCGCATGTGCAGAACGTGCAGAGAGCGGCGCAGAGCGTGCTGCCGGCGCAGTCGCAGCAACAAGCCGCACCGGTCGAGTTGAGGGCTGAGCATACGGCGGCTGAGTCTGATACGCCGGTCGAGGGCGGCAACGAAGCGCAATGGCCGACCGAACCGCCGGTCATTCATGCGCCGCTTACGGTTGCGATGGAGTCGGTGGCCGACGTGGCGGCTGTCGAAGCCGCGGGGGTAGAGCCGGTTGCGGCGGACGAGCGGTCGATATCTGCTGCAAGCGCGCCGCAACATGAGACGCCGGGCGCCGCACCGACAGCCACCCCATTCCAGCGCTTCGCAGCCAGCCTGCACGACGACGCTTCGCCAGAAGACGTACCGCCGGTCGACAACGATCCGACGCAGTCGGCGCCCTTGATCGACAGCGCCGCGCAGATCGGCGTCACCGCTGCGCAAGCGACTACAGCCATACAGACAAACACCAGCATCCCGGCATCGCAGAGGGAAGAATCCGCGCGAACCGTCGAATCGGCCCCCGCCGTCAACGCGACGCCGCACCAAGCGCTCGCGCCTGTCGCCGAAATCGTCATCGACAAAACGCTGGTGCCGTGGGAGAGCAAGCTCGGCCCCGCTTCCCTGCCCGCTCCGACCGAGCCCGCGATCGAGCCCGCGACCGCCTCGCCGTCATCGACTTCGACGCCGACACCGCAACCGCAGGACCAACCCATCGGCCAACCCGCCGACCAAGCCGCCACCGAGCCCGCCGCCCGCCCGCCGCTGCGCGGCCACGTGCCGGTCAACGGCTTCGAGTTCCATGCGCCGGCCGCATCGATGGTCGAACTGCCGACGCTCGATCTGCTCGCCCCTGCGGACACCGACATCGAATCGATCCCGGACGAAAAGCTCCGCGAAACCGGCCAGCTGATCGAGCAGCGCCTGCAGGAATTCAAGGTGCCGGTGACGGTGGTCGGCGCATCGGCGGGGCCGGTCATCACGCGCTTCGAAGTCGAGCCGGCGCTCGGCGTGCGCGGCAGCCAGATCGTCGGTCTGATGAAGGACCTGTCGCGCGGGCTCGGTCTCACGTCGATTCGCGTGGTCGAAACGATTCCGGGCAAAACCTGCATGGGCCTCGAACTGCCGAACGCGAAGCGCCAAACGATCCGGCTATCGGAAATTCTCGAAGCGAACGTCTACCAGAACTCGCACTCGCAACTGACGCTCGCGATGGGCAAGGACATCACCGGTCATCCGGTCGTTGCCGATCTCGCGAAGGCGCCGCACATGCTGGTGGCCGGCACGACCGGTTCGGGCAAGTCGGTCGCGATCAACGCGATGATCTGCTCGCTGCTGTTCAAGGCGACGCCCGAGGAAGTGCGCCTGATCATGATCGACCCGAAGATGCTCGAACTGTCGGTCTATGAAGGGATTCCGCATCTGCTCGCGCCCGTCGTCACCGACATGAAGCTCGCGGCCAACGCGCTGAACTGGTGCGTCGGTGAAATGGAAAAGCGCTACCGGCTGATGTCGGCGGTCGGCGTGCGCAACCTCGCGGGCTTTAACCAGAAGATCCGCGACACCGAGGCGAAGGGCAAGAAGCTCGGCAACCCGTTCTCGCTGACGCCCGACGCACCCGAGCCGCTCGCGCCGCTACCGCTGATCGTCGTCGTGATCGACGAGCTCGCCGATCTGATGATGGTCGCCGGCAAGAAGATCGAAGAGCTGATCGCGCGGCTTGCGCAGAAGGCGCGCGCGGCCGGCATCCACCTGATCCTCGCGACGCAGCGGCCGTCCGTCGACGTGATCACCGGCCTCATCAAGGCGAACATTCCGACGCGCGTCGCGTTCCAGGTGTCGTCGAAGATCGACTCGCGCACGATTCTCGACCAGATGGGCGCCGAGTCGCTACTCGGCCAGGGCGACATGCTGTTCCTGCCGCCGGGCACCGGCTACCCGCAGCGCGTGCATGGCGCGTTCGTCGCCGACGAGGAAGTGCATGCGATCGTCGAGTATCTGAAGCAGTTCGGCGAGCCGCAATACGAGGAAGGTATCCTCGACGGCCCAGCCACCGATGGCGGCGCGGCCCAGGACCTGTTCGGCGAGGCGCCGGATGCGGAAGCCGATCCGCTGTACGACGAAGCGGTCGCCTTCGTCGTGCGCACGCGGCGCGCGTCGATCTCGTCGGTGCAGCGGCAATTGCGCATCGGCTACAACCGCGCGGCGCGGCTCGTCGAGCAGATGGAGACGGCCGGACTCGTGTCGGCGATGAGTATCAACGGCAGCCGCGAAGTGCTCGCGCCGGGGCCGGCGGAATGAGCGCGCGGTGAATTGGCGAGGCGGTGTGCGTCACGACGGCGACACCAGCTTGAAATCGACCGGCGAGCCGAGTTCGAAATGCTGCTTCGGATTCGGATCGAGCAGCCCCGTCTGCGGATCGCGCTTGAACACATAGACCGTGTCGCTCAACTGATTGCCGACGATCAGCCAGTTGCCGGTCGGATCGATGGTGAACTCGCGCGGTGACTTGCCGAGGGTCGACTGCCGGCCGATCTGCTTCAAATGCCCATTGGCGGGATCGACCGAGAAGATCACGATCTCGTTTGCGTCGCCGCGATTGGACGCATACACGAAGCGACCGTCCGGCGACATGTGGATCGCCGCCGCGCCCACCTGCCCCTTGAAGCCAGGCTCGGTGAGAGACAGCGTCTGTACGAGCTCGAGCTTGCCGTCGTGGTAGTCGAACGTGCTGACGGTGGCCGCCAGTTCGCTCGTCAGATACGCGTGCTTGCCGTCAGTGCCAAAGATCAGATGGCGGGGACCGGTGCCGGCCTTCTGCTGCGTGTAGCCCCAGTCGGTCGCCACGAATGGGCCCGCGCCGGCGCTGCTCTGCGGCGCGTAGCGGTACGAGTACAGCTTGTCGGCGCCGAGGTCTTGCGCGAACAGATAATGGCCGTCCGGCGAGAACACGGTCGAATGCACGTGTGAGTTGTCCTGCCGCCCTTTCACCGGACCGCCGCCCTCGTGATGCACGGTCTGCACCGAGGTGCCGAGCTGGCCGTTCG
Organism: Paraburkholderia sp. WC7.3g; assembly: GCF_050436345.1. Taxonomy (NCBI): domain Bacteria; kingdom Pseudomonadati; phylum Pseudomonadota; class Betaproteobacteria; order Burkholderiales; family Burkholderiaceae; genus Paraburkholderia; species Paraburkholderia sp. WC7.3g. The sequence goes on along the minus strand of NZ_JBNDMA010000002.1, from coordinate 1,620,159 downwards.
CCTGCAGCGGAAACACCGCGAAGCTGCCGCCCGGATCGGGCGCGACCGAATAGTTTGCGCTCAGCAGATACTTGCCGTCCGGCGCGATGCTCAGATAGCAAGGATCATTGCCATCCGACGACACCTTGTTCAGAAACGTCAGCTGCCCGCGCGCGGCATCGAAGCCGAACGCGCTGATGCCGCCACGCTGGGTGGCCGGGCCGTTGTCGCCGGGCAGTTCGTTGACCGAATAGACGAAGCGGCGGTCGCGGCTCACGACCAGAAACGACGGATTGACCGTCTGCGCGACCGACACCTGGGTCGCCGCGCCGGTCTTCGTATCGAAGCGGAAGACGTAGATGCCCTCGCTCTTGCCGCTGGTGTAAGTACCGACCAGCATCGTATAGACGCCGTCCGCGGGGACCGGGCCGGAATCTTGCGCATACGCGTGCGAAGCAACAATCGAAACCATCAGCGCGAAACCTTTTATCATCGAACGGGCGGCCCGCAAGTGCGCTGGCCGCCTCGCGCGACGCGCGGCGCGGTCCGCGCGATGCGGACGGGAACCCGAAAGACAAACACGGGCAAGAACAGAAGTAAAAGCGGAAGTCGGGACTGGGCGCACGGCAACACGCCAGACGGCACGGCGACTGCGAAGCATGGGGCCTCCTGGACATCGGTTGTCCGGTACGGGCTCGCGAATGAGCCGGTGTACAAGCGGGTGTTACGGTGTCTGGTCTGCCGCGCCGCGAATCGAGTGTCGTTCCGCGTTGTTGTTGTCGCAGTCAGTATAAGAGCGTTAGGTCGGATCATGCAGTGAATCCGCCGCTGCCGCGCGGTCTGCGCCAGCGGCTCTGGTCCCGCGCGGCGGGGCGTTCTTCAATCGTTTTCTCAATCGCGCGTCACGCGTCTCAACTACGGAGTCTTCATGAACGTCACTCTCAGCCTGGGTCCGCTCGTTTCGCTGATCGCCGGCATCCTGATCCTGATCATGCCGCGCCTGTTGAACTACATCGTCGCGCTTTATCTGATTATCATCGGCATCATCGGGATCTTCGGCGTGGGCTCGTCGCATCTGTGAGCGACATGCGGCAACACCGGGCGCGAGATTTGCGTCCGGTGTCGAGGCGTTTTGGCCTGAAGCGAACGTTCGGGCGGTGCCAACGCCTTTCGCACGAGTCAGAGCGCGGCAAATGTCACGCCGTGACATACGCGAGATGCGGGCATTGTGCGAAATGCACGCGCGCGACTTCAACGCGCCACGCGAACATCCGCCTACGCCACGCGAAGGCGCAGTACGAAAGAATGCGGCGAAAGCGCGGCGCGGATACGCCAGGATCTGCGCGACGAACCCGCGGCGCTACCGCTCAACCGTTCGCCAGTTGATCGAGCCGCAGGCGTCCCTGCAACGACAGCGCGCCGACCGCATAATGACCGGCGTCCTGCTGATAGCGCCGGAAGCAGGCCCGCTCGACCAGGAAGGACGCGGCAGCCAGCATGCCGTTGCGGCTCAGGCCGAGCCGGTCATGATCGAGCGGCAGCATGGAATCGCCGGCAAGCTGACTGGCGGCGGAGAGAATCGTGATGCAATCGGCTTTCGAAGGGTTCAGCATGGCTTTCGTCCTCGGAAACGGCGTCTGCATGCGCCATGAGCAAGGCCGATTCGCAGTCCGGCATATCGCCGGACATCGGCATGAAATCCGATTGTAGGCATGGATTTGACAATTTACCAATCCACGTTTTGCCGCACTATGTGGTGAACCAAACAATGCTGATCGTAGTCCGGTAATAACACTCCCTCGAAGCGCGGCTGTTGTCGCCGTCCGTAATAACGACTCGTTTTTCCGACACGTTGTCCATGCCTGCACACATCGAAGACTATGCACTGATCGGCGACGGCCATACCGCCGCGCTCGTCTCCCGCGAGGGTTCCATCGACTGGCTCTGCTGGCCGCGCTTCGACTCGGGCGCATGCTTCGCCGCGCTGCTCGGCACGCCCGACAACGGCCGCTGGCTGCTCGCCCCCGCCACCGGGGGCGAGCACGGCGCGCCGACCATCACGCGGCGCTATCGCGGCGAAACGCTGATTCTCGAAACCGACTTCGAAACGCCCGACGGCGCCGTCACGCTGATCGACTTCATGCCGCCTGGCAACGGCTGGTCGGAGTTGATCCGTATCGTCGTCGGCAAGCGCGGCACCGTGCGGATGAAGATGGAACTCGTGCTGCGCTTCGACTACGGCTTCTCGATTCCGTGGGTCGACAAGCTCAAGCACGACAGCGGCATCAAGGCGATCGTCGGCCCGGACAACGCGGTGCTGCGCACGCCGGTCGAACTACACGGCGAAGACATGAAGACGGTCGCCGAATTCACCGTGACCGAAGGCGAGCGGGTGCCGTTCTCGCTCGCCTACGCGCCGTCGCACCTGCGCATTCCGCCCGCGCACGATCCGCACACGTCGCTCGCGCGCACCGAGAACCACTGGCTCGAATGGGCGGCCCGCGGCACCGTCGAGGGGCGCTGGGCCGGACCGATCCGCCGCTCGCTCATCACCCTGCGCGCGCTCGCCTACGAGCCGACCGGCGGCATCGTCGCGGCGCCCACCACGTCGCTGCCGGAGCAGCTCGGCGGCGAGCGCAACTGGGACTACCGCTACTGCTGGTTGCGCGACGCGACCATCACGCTTCTCGCGATGATGCGCGGCGGCTACTACGACGAAGCGCGCGCCTGGCGCAGCTGGCTCGGCCGCGTGATGGCGGGCGCGCCGAACCAGTTGCAGATCATGTACGGCATCGGCGGCGAGCGGCGCCTGCCCGAATCCGAAATCGACTGGCTGCCCGGCTACGAGGGCGCGAAACCGGTGCGCATCGGCAACAACGCGGTCGGGCAGCGTCAGCTCGACGTCTACGGCGAGGTGATGAACGCGCTGCATCTCGCGCGCGTCGGCGGACTGCAGGCCGACGTCACCGCGTGGAGCGTGCAGCGCGCGATGCTCGAGCACCTGAGCACGATCTGGCGCGAACCCGACGAAGGCATCTGGGAGACGCGCGGCGGCCCCGAGCATTTCACGTTCTCGAAGGTGATGGCGTGGGTCGCGTTCGACCGCGCGATCCGCTCGGCCGAAATGTTCAAGCTCGACGGCCCCCTCGACGAATGGCGCGCGACGCGCGACACGATCCACGCCGAGGTCTGCGAGAAGGCGTGGAATCCGGAGCTCAATGCGTTTTCACAGTACTATGGCAGCGACCAGCTCGACGCGAGCGTGCTGCTGATGCCGCTGGTCGCCTTCCTGCCACCGCACGATCCGCGTATCAAGGGCACGGTCGAGGCGATCGAGCGGGACCTGATGCACGGCGGCTTCGTGCGGCGCTACCGCACCACCGAATACGACGACGGCCTGCCGCCCGGGGAGGGCACCTTTCTTGCATGTTCGTTCTGGATGGTGGACAACCTCGCGCTGCAGGGGCGCGTGCAGGAGGCGATCGAGATGTATGAGCGGCTGCTCGCGCTATGCAACGACGTCGGCCTGCTGTCCGAGGAGTACGACCCGGTCGAAAAACGTCTGGTGGGCAATTTTCCTCAGGCGTTTTCGCACGTGGCGCTGGTACACACCGGATTGAACCTGATGAAGCACGAGCAGGAAATGGCGCAGGCGACCGGCCATCCGCCGCATAACGGCATCCGCGCGATGGAGCTTGAGGTTCAGGCAAGCCCTGATAGCGGCGGAGCAGCATCGCCATTAGCATGACGCCGTGACAATTCGCGTACACTGAATGCGAATATTGTTGCTTTGCACAAATTTGCCTTGTTCGATATCATCGATGACTGTCGGCCGACAATAATGTGCCTACAACTACAATGGCCCGCCGCAACGCCTCACGCGTGTTTGCGAAGCCCCATGCGAACCGCTTAATACGGAGCAAACATGCTCTATCAATTTCACGAATTCCAGCGGGCGATCCTGAGCCCCCTCACTGCCTGGGCTCAGGCCGCATCGAAATCATTTGCGAATCCGGCCAGTCCGCTAGCCTATGTGCCGGGCGCCACGCGCCTTTCCGCCGGCTACGAACTGCTGTACCGGCTCGGCAAGGACTACGAGAAGCCTGAATTCAATATTCACCAGATTGTCAAGGACGGTCATAACATTCCGATCGTCGAGCAGACGTTCATCGAAAAGCCGTTCTGCCGTCTGATGCGCTTCAAGCGTTTCGCGGACGACAGCGAAGCTGTCAACCAATTGAAAGACGAGCCGGTCGTGCTCGTCTGCGCACCGTTGTCGGGACACCACGCCACGCTGCTGCGCGACACCGTCACCACGTTGCTGCAAGACCACAAGGTCTACATCACCGACTGGATCGACGCGCGCATGGTGCCGTTCGAAGCCGGCGAGTTCGGTCTGAACGACTACATCGCGTATATCCAGGAATTCATTCGCCATATCGGCGCGAAGAATCTGCACGTGATCTCGGTGTGCCAGCCGACGGTGCCGGTGCTCGCCGCCATTTCGCTGATGGCGAGCCGCGGCGAGGACACGCCGCGCACGATGACGATGATGGGCGGCCCGATCGACGCACGAAAGAGCCCGACCTCGGTCAATTCGCTGGCCACGCAGCACTCGTACGAGTGGTTCGAGAACAACGTGATCTTCACGGTGCCACCGAACTATCCGGGCGCGGGCCGCAAGGTCTATCCCGGCTTCCTGCAGCACACCGGTTTCGTCGCGATGAATCCGGAGCGTCACGCGGCGTCGCACTGGGATTTCTACCAGAGCCTGCTGCGCGGCGACGAGGACGACGCCGAAGCGCACCGCCGCTTCTACGACGAGTACAACGCGGTGCTCGACATGGATGCCGACTATTACCTCGACACGATCCGCGTCGTGTTCCAGGAATTCCGTCTTGCCGATGGCACGTGGGTCGTCAACGGCGAACCAGTGCGGCCGCAGGACATCACGACGACCGCGCTGTTTACGATCGAAGGTGAACTCGACGACATTTCCGGAGACGGCCAGACTTACGCGGCGCACGACTTGTGCAGCGGCATTCCGGCGAAGAACAAGCGTCACTTCACTGCGGAGAAATGCGGCCACTACGGCATTTTCTCGGGCCGCCGCTGGCGCACGATCATTTACCCGCAATTGCGCGACTTCATTCTCGAGCACAACAAGGCGGCAAGAACGACGAAAGAGAAAGTCGAAGCCTGAGCACTAAACCTGCAATAGCATTGAAAAAGCCAACGGTCTCGTTCGAGGCCGTTGGCTTTTTTATCTCGCTTTGTTCGTGATACTGATTTTTTACCGCAGCAATGGTCCCCGCGGCAACACCCGTTACTTTCTCAACAGATACGCGAGCAGCAGTTCGGTATTCATCTGAATCACCTCGCCGCGTTCGGCGGCGCTGCTGAAATCGCGGCCGAGCGTCGCCTCGAGCGTGAAACGGTTCGACACGATGTAGTAGCCCATGCCCGACAGCGTGACGTAAAAGCGCAGCGGGTCGATGTTCGTGCGAAACAGCCCCGCGCGTTGCCCGCGTTCGAGAATGCCGCCGAGCGTGGCGACGATCGGCGAAATCATTTCGCGTATGCGCGTCGACTTCTGCATATAGCGTGCTTCGTGCAGATTCTCGTTGTTGATGAGTCGCAGCAACTCGGGATGATCGCGGTAGTAGTCCCACACGAAATGCGCGAGACGCGTAACGGCCTCGACGGGCGCGACTCCACCGAGTTCGAGCGTGCGCTCCGCTTCGTTGAGCGCGCTGAACGCGTGCTCGAGTACCGCGGTGAATAGCTGCTCCTTGCTACCGAAGTAGTAATAGAGCATACGTTCATTGGTTTCCGCGCGGCGGGCGATCTGATCGACTCGCGCGCCGAACAGTCCTCCACTTGCAAACTCTTCGGCAGCCGCAAGCAAAATGCGGCGCCTCGTGCCTTCAGGATCTCTTTTGATTTTCGGCTGATTCATGGTGGCATCGTCTTCGTGAGCCGCGTTGTCCGGATCGCGCCGCCGGCCTCTCCTCGAGCCTTGCAGTGGCGGCGTTTAGCGGGCGCGTCGTGGTTGGGAAACACACCCTTTCTGCGGTCTTTCGAATGAAGCGCTTCGATTATGGCACATGGATTGCGAATGGCAATCCGGGAAATCGGCGATAATGGGCTATTTATTTCAGGCTGTGCGATCGCACGGCAACTCCCCACGTCGTAACCGTGACAGACGTCAAAACACTCGCGGATCGCATCGAAGATCTGCTGCCCCAAACGCAATGCACGAAGTGCGGTTATCCCGCATGCCGTCCGTATGCCGAAGCCGTCGCTAGCGGCAAGGCGAACTATAACCAGTGCCCGCCCGGCGGTGCCGAGGGCATCGCGCGCCTCGCCGCGCTGCTCGGCAAACCGGTGATTCCGCTGAATTCCGCCAATGGCGTCGAACGTCCGCGTCCCCTGGCGGTTATCGACGAACAGGTGTGCATCGGCTGCACGCTGTGCATGCAGGCGTGTCCCGTCGACGCGATAGTTGGCGCACCGAAACAGATGCACACCGTGATCGCCGAGCTATGTACCGGCTGTGACCTGTGCGTGCCGCCCTGCCCGGTCGACTGCATCGCGATGCTGCCCGTGACTGGCGAGGCCTCCGGTTGGAACGCCTGGAGCCAGAGCCAGGCCGACGCGGCGCGAGCGCGTCATGACCGCCACGAGACGCGTATCGCGCGCGAGCGCGACGCCGCCGAAGCGCGTGCGGCGGCGCGGCGAGCGGCGAGCGCGAGCGCGCCGGCGACTGCGCCGGCCGCGGTGCAGGCCCCCGCCGCGACAGCGCCGTCCGACACTTCCGCTTCACCGCTTGCGGACGACGCAGAAGCGAAGAAACGCGCGATCATCCAGGCCGCGCTCGAACGCGCGCGCAAGAAGAAAGAAGACATGGTCGCGAAGGGCGAGGGACCGCTGAATACCGAGAACGTCAGCGCGGACGTGCAGGCCCAGATCGACGCCGCTGAAGCGCGCCGCCGCCGTCTCGGCCTCGCTGGCGGCGACGACACGCGCAGCTCGGAGCAGCCATCCGACGAGCCGAACCCGCCGTCCAACTCGCCACCGACCGCGCGCTGACCATGCCGGCGCAGCCTGCCCCATCCACACGGACCCGCTCCGCATGAACGCGAACAAACGCCGCGCGATCTACGAAACGCTTCAGAGCCTGAATCCGCATCCGACCACCGAGCTCGAGTACACGACGCCGTTCGAACTGCTGATCGCGGTGCTGCTGTCGGCGCAGGCGACCGACGTATCCGTTAACAAGGCGATGCGCAGGATGTTCCCGGTCGCGAACACGCCGCAGAAGGTGTTCGACCTCGGCGAGGAAGGTGTCGCGAGCTATATCAAGACGATCGGTCTGTATCGCACGAAGGCGAAGAACGTGATCGCGACCTGCCGCATCCTGCTCGACCAGTACGGCGGCGAGGTGCCCGAGAATCGCGAGGCGCTCGAAGGGCTGCCCGGCGTCGGCCGCAAAACGGCCAACGTGATCCTGAACACGGCGTTCGGCCATCCGACCATCGCGGTCGACACGCACATTTTCCGCGTCGCCAACCGCACCGGCCTCGCGCCCGGCAAGGACGTGCGCGCGGTCGAAGCGGCACTCGAAAAATTCACGCCCGCCGAATTCAGGCACGATGCGCACCACTGGCTGATTCTGCATGGACGCTACGTGTGCAAGGCGCGCCGCCCCGAATGCTGGCATTGCGTGATTGAGCCGCTGTGCGAGTTCCGGCCGAAGACCCCGCCACCCGATCTCTAGGCGCGGACCAGCTCGAAACCCGAGGCCGTGCACCGCGCCTGCAGCCCGCGTGGCCGCCGCGTAAAATAGTGTTTTACCCGAAGTGCGCAGTGCTTATACGCACCGTCGCGCACCATCGCGCATCATCGCGCCTCGCACACGCCCCACTCCCACGCACCGGTTCCACGATGTTCAATCCCAGCCGCGACGAAGTTCGCCTCTTTTTCACCGACACCTGGCGCAAACAGCGCCAAGGCGAGATTCTGACGCCGCTCGAGGCGATCGCCGCCGACTGGATCGTCGAGCATCCGGAATACCACGCCGACCTCGGAGACGGCCCCGCCGCCCAGGCGCAGGACTATTCGCCGGAGCGCGGACAGACCAATCCTTTCCTGCACCTGTCGATGCATCTGGCGATCTCCGAGCAGTTGTCGATCGACCAGCCGCCCGGCATTCGCGCCGCGCACGAGCGGCTCGCCGCGCGCCTCGGCTCGACGCACGAGGCGCAGCACGCGATCATGGACTGCCTCGGCGAAACTATCTGGGAAGCGCAGCGCACCGGCACACCGCCGGACACCGACGCGTATCTTCAGCGCATCGAACGGCGCGCGACTCGCGACTGAAGCCCACAGGAGCCACTGAAGCGACTGAAACTCCCAGCGCCGCGTCACCCCCAAAGCAAAACACCCCGCCGAAGCGGGGTGTTCTGCTTTTGAAGCTTCGGCGCGAAACCCACGCGCGACGCTTACTTCTTCTGCACGAGGTCGCCTTCCAGCGATTCGACGTAAGCGGCGATGTCTTTCATGTCGCTTAGCGACAGGCTCTGCACCTGTGCCTGCATGATCGCGTTGTTGCGGCCGAGGTGCGGATTGCCGGTACCCATCTGGTATTGACGCAGTGCCCAGAACACATAGTCGGAGTGCTGACCGGCCAGCTTCGGATACTCCGGGCTCACCGGCTTGTTCAGGTTGACACCGTGGCAGGCCGCGCAGTTGTGGCTGTCGGAAAGCACCTTGCCGTTGCCGGCGTCCGCCGCGTGCGCGGCGTTCGCCGCGGCCAGACCGATTACCGCCGCCGCGCCGACCGCCTTGAATACCGTGTGGAGTGCCTGTTGGGGCTTGATCATGAAATCTCCTATCCCGCGAATTGGATGTGCTGGTGACCGACGCCGATCACTTGTCGGGATTGTTTTTCGAAGCGGCAGTTTGCGCTGCGTAGTACGCGGCGATGTCGGCGATGTCCTGGTCCGACAGCGACGTCGCGATCGCGTGCATGGTGGCGAAATGGCGGTCGCCTTTCTTGTAGGCGTGCAGCGCGTTGTCGAGGTACGCCTGATTTTGTCCGCCGAGCTTCGGCACGCGGAAAACCTCTGGATAAGCCGTGCGGTACTCAGGGATGCCGTGGCAGCCGATACACATCGCGACCTTGTCCTGGCCCGCCTTGGCGTTGCCTACGACATCCGCTGCGTGCGCACTGGCCGCATACCCCGCGAGCACCGACAGCGCTGCGATCACGACGTGTTTGCCGACGAATTTATTCATAGATGTAACCTGGCTTGAGGGGAAACGGGTGCCCACAAAGGCAGCGGTCCGCGCCGTTCTTCTTGTAGGGTAGCCACGCAGGCCAAAAAAATCGGGCCCATTGTACCGCGACGCCGCGCCGAACGTCCACCAGACACGGGCACCGCGCAACCCCCGCCGGGACTGGCCCCGCGCCGTGCCCGCGGCGGCATCGCAACGGCACTGAGGCGGTATCACAGCGGCACCGCAGCGGCATCACTGCGCGGCTGACACCCTACGTGAGCCGGTTTCAGGCCAACAGGCCTTCTGACTTATACTGGGTTTTTTCCTGCACAAGAGCATCTCGCCATGCGTTTCGAAGGCTCATCGCAGTACGTCGCCACCGACGACCTCAAGCTCGCGGTCAACGCCGCGATGACGCTCAAGCGTCCGCTGCTGATCAAGGGCGAACCCGGCACCGGCAAGACCATGCTTGCCGAGGAAGTCGCCGCGGCGCTCGGCATGCCGCTGCTGCAATGGCACATCAAATCGACCACCAAGGCGCAGCAGGGGCTCTACGAATACGACGCGGTATCGCGTCTGCGCGATTCGCAGCTCGGCGACGAGCGTGTGAAGGACATCCGCAACTACATCGTCAAGGGCGTGCTGTGGCAGGCGTTCGAATCGGACGAACAGAGCGTGCTGCTGATCGACGAGGTCGACAAGGCCGACATCGAATTCCCGAACGACCTGCTGCGCGAACTCGACCGCATGGAGTTCTACGTGTACGAGACGCGCGAGCTGGTGCGCGCGAAGCATCGCCCGCTCGTGATCATCACGTCGAACAACGAGAAGGAATTGCCCGACGCGTTCCTGCGCCGCTGCTTCTTCCACTACATCAGGTTTCCGGATGCGTCGACGATGCAGCAGATCGTCGACGTGCATTACCCCGGCATCAAGAAGGATTTGCTCGCGGCGGCGCTGCAGAGCTTCTTCGAGCTGCGCAACGTCGCGGGACTGAAGAAGAAGCCGTCCACGTCCGAACTGCTCGACTGGCTCAAGCTGCTGCTCGCCGAAGACATCCCGCCCGAAGCACTGCGCTCGGCCGATCAGAAGCAGATCGTGCCGCCGCTGCACGGCGCGCTGCTGAAAAACGAACAGGACGTGAGCCTGTTCGAGCGGCTGCTGTTCATGAACCGCAACAACCGTTGAGCGGGCGCCGCGCCGCAGGACATCCAGCATGCTGATCGACTTTTTCTACTCGCTGCGCGCCGCGCGACTGCCGGTCTCGGTGAAGGAATACCTGACGCTGCTCGAAGCGCTGAAGGCCAACGTGATCGCGCCGTCGCTCGACGAGTTCTACTACCTCGCGCGCATCACGCTCGTGAAGGACGAGCAGTATTTCGACAAGTTCGACCAGGCGTTCGGCACGTTTTTCAACGGTGTCGCGGCGACCTCGGAACTCGCGTTCGACATTCCGCTCGACTGGCTGAAGAAGAAGCTGCAACGCGATCTGTCGCCGGAGGAAAAGGCGCAGATCGAAGCGATGGGCGGCCTCGACAAGCTGATGGAGCGGCTCAAGGAACTGTTCGACGAGCAGAAGGAGCGTCACGAGGGCGGCAACAAATGGATCGGCACGGGCGGCACGTCGCCGTTCGGCAATGGCGGCTATAACCCCGAGGGCGTGCGCATCGGCGGCGACGCGGCCGGCAATCGCACGGCCGTCAAGGTCTGGGAAGCGCGCGCGTATCGCGATTACGACGACCAGATCGAAATCGGCACGCGCAACATCAAGGTGGCGCTGCGGCGGTTGCGCCGTTTCGCCCGCGAAGGCGCCGCGGAAGAACTCGATTTGCCCGATACGATCCGCAGCACCGCCGCCAACGCCGGCTGGCTCGATCTGAAGATGGTGCCCGAGCGGCACAACAACGTGAAGGTGCTGATGCTGCTCGACGTCGGCGGCTCGATGGACGATCACGTGAAGCGCACTGAAGAGCTGTTCTCCGCCGCGAAGGCCGAGTTCAAGCACCTCGAGTTCTATTATTTCCACAACTGCGTGTACGACTTCCTGTGGAAGCACAACCGCCGCCGCCACGCCGAGCGCACGCCGACGTGGGACGTGCTGCACAAGTTCACGCCCGACTACAAGCTGATCTTCGTCGGCGACGCGACGATGAGCCCATACGAAGTGTTGCAGCCGGGCGGCTCGGTCGAGTACAACAATGCCGAGGCCGGTGCGGTGTGGTTGCGCCGGCTCGCCGATCATTTCCCGCACTTCGCGTGGCTGAACCCGGAACCGGAAGCACTGTGGGCGTACCGGCAGTCGGTCAGCGCGATCCGCGAAGTGCTGGGCCACCGCATGTATCCGCTGACGCTCGCGGGCCTGGAGACAGCCATGCGGGTGTTGAGCAAGTAACGCCCGCCGATCAACCCGCCGCACCCTGACGCTTTAACTTCCACAACAACAAAGCCTTCGCATGAGTTCGTCCCCGACGCCCCAGCTGTCCCCCGCCGCCACGCCGCCGAGGCGCTTCAATCCGCTCGCCGATACGTCGCTGTCTACGATCGTCGCGGGCTTCGTCGCGGCGATGACCGGCTACACGAGCTCGCTCGTGCTGATGTTCCAGGCGGGCCAGGCCGCGCATTTGAGCGATGCGCAGATTTCGTCGTGGATCTGGGCGCTGTCGATCGGCATGGGCCTTTGCACGATCGGCCTGTCGCTGCGCTTTCACGCGCCGATCGTGATAGCGTGGTCGACGCCGGGCGCCGCGCTGCTGGTGTCGTCGCTGCCGCATGTCGAGTATGCGCAGGCGATCGGCGCGTTCATCTTCTGCGCGGCGCTGCTGACGCTGGTCGGCGTCACCGGCTGGTTCGACTCGCTGATGAAGCGGATTCCGTCCGGCCTCGCGTCGGCGCTGCTCGCGGGCATCCTGTTCGAGATCGGCATCGAGATTTTCCGCGCGGCGCAGTTCCAGACCGCGCTCGTGCTGACGATGTTCTTCACCTACCTGATCGTCAAACGGTTCGTGCCGCGTTACGCGATTCCGACGACGCTCGTGGCCGGCACGGCCGCCGCCGGCGGCCTCGGGCTGCTCGATTTCAGCCACTTTCACGTCGCGCTCGCGCATCCGGTGCTGACGATGCCGTCGTTTTCGGTGGCGGCGTGCGTGAGCATCGGCATTCCGCTGTTAGTGGTCGCGATGGCTTCGCAAAACGTGCCGGGCATCGCGGTGCTGCGCGCGGACGGCTACGCGACACCGTCCGCGCCGCTGATCGCGACGACCGGCGTCGCATCGCTGCTGCTCGCGCCGTTCGGCTCCCACGGCATCAATCTTGCGGCGATCACGGCGGCGATCTGCACTGGCCCCGAAGCGCATGAAAATCCCGCCAGGCGGTACACGGCGGCCGTGTGGGGCGGCATTTTCTATCTGCTCGCGGGGGTCTTTGGCGCGACGATCGCCGCGCTGTTCGCGGCGTTCCCGAAGGAGCTGGTCGTCTCCGTCGCGGCGCTCGCGCTGTTCGGCTCGATCATGAGCGGGCTCGTCAATGCAATGCAGGATACGAGGCAGCGCGAGGCAGCGCTCGTCACCTTCATGGTGACTGCCTCGGGGCTCACGCTGCTGTCGATCGGCTCGGCGTTCTGGGGGCTCGTCGCCGGCGTGGTGACGCAAGCCGTGCTGAACGCGCGGCGCGTGTAAACGGATCGCCATGCCCCGCTGTCCCTACCCGGTGTTCATACCGTCCTCGGCGATCCGCCATAGAATAGAAGTATCCGGCAGCGTTTCCCGGCGCCATCGTGGGACGCGCTGCGGCTTGATCCGCGGCCGCCGGCGCCGGCTGGTTTCTCTGCTCTGTCCAGCCGGCGCGGCGGCGTCCTCACTTCTCCTGAACCACGGCGCGTATGCGCCCTGAAGGCCCGAACATGACAACCGCACTCGACCAACTCAAGCAATACACCACCGTGGTGGCCGACACTGGCGACTTCCAGCAGCTCGCGCAGTACAAGCCGCGGGATGCGACCACCAATCCGTCGCTGATTCTGAAGGCCGTGCAGAAAGATGACTACCGGCCGCTGCTCGAAAAGACCGTGAAGGCGCATGCGTCGAAGCCGGCCGGTGCGATCATCGACGAGTTGCTGATCGCCTTCGGCACCGAAATCCTGAAGATCATCCCGGGGCGGGTGTCGACCGAAGTCGACGCGCGCCTGTCGTTCGACGTCGAAGGTTCGATCGCGAAAGGCCGCGAGCTGATCGCGCTGTACAAGGAGCACGGCGTCGAGCGCGACCGCGTGCTGATCAAGCTCGCGTCGACGTGGGAAGGCGTGCGCGCGGCCGAGGTGCTACAGAAGGAAGGAATCCACTGCAACATGACGCTGCTGTTCTCGCTCGTGCAGGCGGTCGCCTCCGCGGAAGCTGGCGCGCAGCTGGTCTCGCCGTTCGTCGGCCGCATCTACGACTGGTACAAGAAGAACGCCGGCAGCGAATGGGACGAAGCGAAAGACGGCGGCGCCAACGATCCGGGCGTCAAGTCGGTGCGTCGCATCTACGCGTACTACAAGAAGTTCGGCTACAAGACCGAGGTGATGGGCGCGAGCTTTCGCACGACCTCGCAAATTCTGGAACTCGCCGGCTGCGATCTACTGACGATCAGCCCCGACCTGCTGCAGAAGCTGCATGAGAGCACCGACAAGATCGAGCGCAAGCTGTCGCCGGAGGCATCGCACGACGCGGATATCGAGCGCGTGCCGGTCGACGAGAAGTCGTTCCGCTTCCTCCTCAACGACGAAGCGATGGCGACCGAGAAGCTCTCCGAAGGCATCCGCACGTTCGCCGCGGACGCGGTGAAGCTGGAAAAGCTGATCGAAACGCTGCGCTGATCCACGCGAAGCCATCATCCATCACAGGCGGCGCTGAACCTCACGGTTCAGCGCCGCTCCTCGTTTGCAACGACGGCGCCACCCCAACGCCTGACCATGGAGACGATCATGTACGTTCAGCCTTATGTGTTTTTCAACGGCCGTTGTCAGGAAGCGCTCGACTACTACACCGACAAGCTCGGCGCCCAGGTGACCTTCAAGATGCTGTACAAGGAAGCGCCACCGGACGCGCACAACCCGCCGCGCCCCGAGCTCGCCGACAAGATCATGCACGCCAACGTGCAGCTGGGCTCGAGCACGTGGATGGCTTCCGACGGCAACTGCGATCCGGCGGCCGGCCCGTTCAACGGCTTCAGCCTGTCGTTGACCGTCGAAGACGGCGCGTCGGCGGAACAATGCTTCAACGCGCTCGCCGACGGCGGCCAGGTCGTGATGCCGTTCCAGCAAACGTTCTGGAGCAAGGGCTTCGGAATGGTGATGGACCGCTTCGGCATGATGTGGATGGTCACCTTGCCGGCCCAGGTTTGAGGATCAGCGCCGCCTAAGCGATCCGCGCCGCCCGCGCATGACGCTCGATATTCCAGTTCGGCTCCGTCTCCAGTAGCAGCGCGCGCAATCGGTCCACCTGCTCCGCGAGCCGCTGGCCGAGCCAGTACGGTCCTTGCCAGTCGGGCGGCAGCGCGGTGGCCGCGTGGCCATGCCGGTTCGCGAGCGGGGCTGCCGCCGGAATGCCGAAGCGCGCCGGGCGGCCAAAGCGCAGCCCGCGCGCGGTGGACAGCAGGATCGCGCGCACGGCGCGCACCTCCGCGCCGCACTGCGCCGCGTAGGCGGTGCGCGCGGCGGCGTCCGCGCTCATCAGCGGGCCCGTCGCGAGCAGTTCGAGCGAGCTGAGCACTGAGCGATGCAGCCGCTGGATTTCCTCGAGCTTCGTCTGCGGCACGTCGATTTCCTTCGCGACCGACGGCATCAGCGAGCGCAGTTGCACGAGCCGCTTGTTGATCTGCAGGAAGCGCTTGACCTGCTCCTCCTCGGTAATCGTCTCGCCGTCGAGCAGCCGCGCGTAGATACCCGCGCATTCGCGCAGATTGGCGGCGAGCCCGTAGCGCCACGAATACGTCGCGTGCAGCGGAAAGGCAAACGAAAACGCCAGCGCGATCACGATGCCGATCAGCACGTTCAGCGTGCGCCACAGGCCGACGGCGATCAGGTTGTCGCCGTGGCCCGCGACGATGCACATCGTGATCGCGGTCAAGAGCCCGACATAGCCGGACGAGCCGATCGCGAACCACGCGCAGATCGATGCGATGATCGCCTCCAGCACATAGGTGAGCGGCAGCGAACCGATAAAGTTCTGCTGCACGATCAGCAGCAGCCCGATCGACGCGCCGAGCAGCGTGCCAGCCGCGCGTTCCGCCGCTTTCTTGCGGATATTGCCGTGATGCTGCAAGCCGCCGATCACGACCAGCAGCGTCACCGACGACCAGATGCCGTGCGGAATATCGATGCCGGTCGTCGCGAGAATCGACACCAGCATCGCGAGCCCGACGCGCAGGCTATGCAGCACCTTCGCGTGCCGGTAGCGGTAATACGGCGACGTGACCGCGCGCACCATCCGGCTGAGCGCCGCGCGGCGGGGAATAAGTTTGGGAGAATCGGCAGCAGCCATGGCGGCGCGCGGCGAGCGCGTGAAAGGACGGTTCCGCTATCCTGCCCTGAAGTGGCCCGCCAACACAAACGCCCGCCAACTTTCGTTGGCGGGCGTCGCGTTGTTCAAAGCGTGAATTTCAGCCCGATCAGCCTTCGACGACGTCCAGGTAGTCTTCCGGACGCGTGCGGTCCTCGGCACGCTGCATGCCCACCGCGCGCACGATCAGGCTCACGACCACCGCCACCACGAGGTTCACGATCAGCGACCACATGGCCGCATAGCCCGGAATCGCCATGCCGAACAGGTGGATCGTGAAGATCGAGCTCGCGAGCTTCAGCGAAAGCGCCATCCACGTGCCGGTCGCGATACCGGCCGCCCAGCCGATCAATAGACCCCGATAGTCGAGCACGCGCGTGTACAGACCGAGCACGATGGCCGGCAGCGTCTGGATGATCCAGATACCGCCGAGCAGCTGCAGCTGGATCGCGTACGTGAGCGGCAGACCGAGAATGAACGCGACCGCGCCGACCTTGACGATCAGCGACACCAGCTTCGCGACGTTGGTCTCCTGCTCGTGCGTCATGTTGCGGTTGACGAACTCCTTGTGCACGTTACGCGTGTACAGGTTCGCCGCCGCGATCGACATGATCGCCGCCGGCACCAGCGCGCCGATACCGATCGCCGCGAATGCGACACCGACGAACCACGACGGGAAGAAGTGCAGGAACAGCGCAGGCACCGCGAAGTTCGGGCCGAAGGCCTTGAAGTACGGCGCGAACTCCGGCATGTCCTTCACGCCGGCCGCGAGCGCCATGAAGCCGAGCAGCGCGAGCAGGCCGAGCACCAGCGAATACGCCGGCAGCAGCGCCATGTTGCGGCGGATCGTGTTGCCCGATTTCGACGACAGCACCGCGGTGATCGAGTGCGGATACAGGAACAGCGCGAGCGCCGAACCCACCGCGAGCGTCGCGTACGCGCTATAGCCGTTCAGGCTCGACACGTCCGGCGACTTCAGCAGCAGCTTGGCCGGCGGCACCGCGCCGAAGATATGGCCGAAGCCGCCCAGCTGCGGCGGAATCACGATGATCGCGGCGAAGATCGTCACGTAGATCAGGATGTCCTTGACAACCGCGATCATGGCCGGCGCGCGCAGGCCCGACGTGTACGTATAGGCCGCGAGAATCGCGAACGCGATGATCAGCGGCAGATCGCCGACGAAGCCGGTCGTGTCGAAACCGAGCGCGCCGATCACCACTTCGATACCGACCAGCTGCAGCGCGATGTACGGCATCGTCGCAACGATGCCGGTCACGGCGATCGCCAGCGCGAGCATGCGGCTGCCGTAGCGGGCCGACACGAAGTCCGCCGACGTCACGTAGCCGTGCCGCTTCGCGACGCTCCACAGCTTCGGGAACACGACGAACGCGAACGGATAGATCAGGATCGTGTACGGCAGCGCGAAGAAGCCCGTTGCACCCGCGCCGAACACGAGCGCCGGCACCGCGATGAAGGTGTAGGCGGTGTACAGGTCGCCGCCCAGCAGGAACCACGTGACGATCGTGCCGAAGCGCCGGCCGCCGAGGCCCCACTCTTCGAGATGCGCGAGATCGCCGCGCCGCCAGTGGGCCGCGACGAAGCCGAGAACCGTGACGCCGATGAAAAACAGAACGAAGACGAAAGTTGCGATGGGGTTCATTATTGCGCGCCCCCGTTCGTGCGACCCGTGTAGCGGGACCTGGTCTTCAGGTAGACGAACGCGGTGATGACCGCGCTGATCAGCACCCACAGCAGCTGATACCAGTAGAAGAACGGGAAATCGAACAGTTGCGGCTCGATCCGGTTGTACGACGGGACCCAGACCATCGCGATCCAGGGTAGCAGCAATAGCCAGAGCCAGTGCTTGCTGGCCTTCTTCACGTCGGCGTCGTGAGCCATGACGTCTCCTGTTTCCTATTTAGAATTTATCTGCCCGTGGTCGATGGCAGGTGGAACTCAGCGGGTGGTCGTCCCGCGGTTGGCCACGGGCGCCCCGAAAGCTTCGAAAGAGTATAGGAGCGGCGAACGCCCGGTCAAGCAGGGACGACCCGAGGCGCGCTGGCGTGCGACAACGCGTCGGCCAGAGCGACGATGCACGCCGGATCGCGTCGCTCAGATCGCAAACGATGCGCCCGTCTGCCCCGTCGATTCGCGCAGGCCCTTGATCCACTTGCGCGCCGGCAAGCCGAGCTCGGCTTCGATCAGCTTCGCGCGCCCCTCGAGCGCGGCGAACGGCACGTCGAGCGCGGGGCCCGAAAACGCGATCGCGATGCGGTTGCCATCGTGCACTTCGGGCAGCGCGACGACGCGGCCGTCGAAGGCTTCGTTCAGACGCTTCATGTTGCGCACGAAGCTAGGATGATCGCCGAACAGATTCACCGTGACGATGCCCGCCTCGGTCAGACATGCGCGCGCCGCGCGGTAGAAGCCGACGCTGTCGAGCACCGGGCCGCGCGCGGTCGCGTCGTACACGTCGATCTGAAGCACGCCGATGGTGCCGTGGTTCGCGCTGTCGTTGACGAAGTCCCACGCATCGGTTTCATGCACGGTGAGACGCGCGTCGTCGGGCGGCAGCTCGAACATCGTGCGCGCGGCCACGACGACTGCGGGATTCAGTTCGACGGCCTCGATCTTCGCGCTCTTCAGAAAGCGGTGCGCGAACCTGGTCAGCGACGCTGCGCCGAGCCCGAGCTGCACGATGCGCTTCGGCGTTTCGAGGAACAGCAGCCAGGCCATCATCTGCTGCGCGTATTCGAGTTCGATGTGATCGGGCTTGCGCAGACGCATCGCGCCTTGCACCCATTCCGTGCCGAAATGCAGGTAGCGCACGCCGCCCTCTTCGGAGAACGTCACCGGCGCAAAACGCGGCTTGCGCGGCGTGTCGATTTGCGGCGCGTCGTGGATGTCGTGATCGACGGCGCGGTTCGCGTTGCGCGCGGCTTTGGGCCCTTGTTTGTGCGCCAATTTCTGCTTGCCGCCGATGATTTCAGCGTCCCGGTTACGGAAAGCGCGCGCCTCGGCCGAAGCGCGCTTGATCAGTTTTGTCATGTGTGGATGTCGCGCCACGGGCGCAATATTTTCGGTCGACCGAGAGCATAGCATTCGCTGCCGCTCGCTCATTCGAATCACCCGTTGGCAATCTGCTTGCGCAGCAATGAAAAAAATTTTGCGGCCGCCATGTCCAGCCATATTTGCGCCATCTTGCCGCGCGCAAACGATTCACCGATCGCTTTATCGCCGTTCTTCTGATCCGGGCGCGGCTTGCGGCGCGTTTGCTTCCAGTCCGGCCCTGCATTGCCCGTTAAAGAGTCCCTGCCCCGATGTCGTAAACGGGCGTACAGGGAATGGCTGCCGACCCATGCGATGCAATGCGCCGCGTCGCACAGCCGCAACCACAAAACCGCGCTGCAGGGGAATTACTTTGAATCGTCAACAGTCGTGGACGCGCACAGCGGCGCCCGGCGAGACCATTTATTCCGAGGGCTACTCGGGTGAGCCCGTCGTTTTTCTGATCACGGAAGGCAAGGTCGAACTTTCCACTCGCTGCGACGACAAGAAGGTCGTCGTCGCGACGCTGGGCCGAGGCGAATTCTTCGGCGAAGCCGCGTTGCTTGCTGCCGAGCCGCGCAGCAACACCGCGAAGGCGCTGACGTTCTGTCAACTGACCGTCGTGCCGGCCAGCATGCTCGACGACGAAATCGAGCGCGTGTCGCCGTTGCTGCGCCATATCACGCGCACGCTGATTCGTCGCGTGAAGCGCAAGGACGATCTGCTCGCAACCTACACGCACGCCGATTTTCTGCCCGGCGTGCTGTCGTATGCGCACGTGCTGACCCTGATGTCGAACGGCGAACGGCGCGATGCCAACGACAGCTGGGGACGCCGGCCGCTGCAAGGGCAGGCCGAGGAAATCTCGGTGCCGCTCGTCGAAGTGATCAAGAAGTGCCGCGCGATTGCCGGCCATTCGCGTCCGCACGTGATGGCGATGCTCAAGCGGATGGAGAAGCTCAACCTCGTGACGATCGAGGCCGCTCAGCCCGGACAACTGAATAACGTGTCGACCGAATACTCGGCGTACGACGGCGCGGCCGCGCGTCAGGTCGTTACGTTCGACGCCGCGCGCATCGTCGATCGCGCGCAGCAGGTGGCGGACAGCGACCTCGATCTCGCGGTGAGCGGCGAGCTCGAACTGATCGAGCTGACCGATCTGGAGGCGTTGATCGGCGTCGACAAGACGTTGATTCTGAACAAGCTGTCGCACGGCGAAATCGCCGACGAGGTCTTCGCGTTCCGTAAGTCGAAGGTGCTGACCTATGTCGAGCAGCAAGGCGTCGCGTATTTTTCGCGACGCAATACGCGCCAGAGCGGCGCGCTGAATTCGCTCGACGACCTCGCGTTCGTCGATCAGCGCACGCTGTTCGAAGTCGTCAGCGGCTTCGATACGTACGATCTCGCCAAGCTGCTCGCGAGCCTCCACGGGCAGCCGGTGGCGGAGCGCCTGCTGTCGGTGATGACCGAAGTGCGCCGCAACGAAGTGTCGTGGGTGATGCGGCGCGATATCAAGATCGATGCGATCGAAGTCGGCGACATCGAGCAACGGCTGCTCGACGCGGTGAAGACGCTGAAGGCATCGCCCGCGCCGCACGCGGCGCTGCAGGACGCCGCGCGCTGAGCGCTTTGACGGCGCGCCGTCGCTGATGGGCGCAGCGTGAGCGCGGCGCCGTTCGAGGAAAAGCATGGATCTGTTGACGTTATTGGGTGTGCTGTTCGGTGGAGCGGCAATCGTTTTTGGCTTTGCGCTCGAAGGCGGGCATTTTCTGACGCTGTTCCAGTACGAGGCGTTCGTCATCGTGCTCGGCGGCACGCTCGGCGCGGTGATGATCCAGAACACGTGGGCACGTTTTTTCGATGCGATGAAGCTGCTCGGCCTCGCGTTCACGCGCGCTCGGCAGGTCGACCAGAAGAGTCTGTCGGACCTGCTCGAATGGGGTGACCAGGCGAAGCTCAACGGCCTGCTCGCGTTCGAATCGATGGACGTGAGCGGCATTCATCGGTTCGCCAGACGCGGGCTCGAACTGCTCGCCAACGGCGTATCGACCGCCGTGCTCGAAGATGCGCTGCAGCGCGAGCTCGATGCGTACGCGCGCAATCACATGGCGGCGGCGCGCGTGTGGCAGCAGGCCGGCGGCTATGCGCCGACGTTCGGCATTCTCGGCTCGGTGCTCGGGCTGATCCAGGTCACCCATCATATTCTCGACCCGGCGCAACTCGGCTCGGGCATCGCGACGGCGTTCGTCGCCACGTTGTATGGTCTCGCGCTCGCGAATCTGGTGTTTCTGCCGCTGTACGGCAAGCTGCAGGCGCAGGTCGACAGCGAGGTGCGGTTCCGCCGGCTTTATCTCGACGGACTGCTCGCGATTTCGCGCAAGGAGTCGCCGCATACGATCGAGACGCGCCTGACGGGCGAAGTGCGCGGGCGCGCGGCCGAGTCGCTGGCCTGAGCCTGTCATAGGGCGCGTGGCTCTGCGGCGCGCTGTCATTCGAAACGGAACTATCACGTATGCAAACGACGTCTGGCGGCAAGCGCCTCGCCAGCGGCACGGACGATCACGCCGAACACGGCGGCGAAGGCACCGAGGGCGGCCGCTGGCTGATCTCGTACGCGGATCTCGTCACGACGATGATGGTGCTGTTCCTTGCGCTGTACGTGTTGCAGTTGGCGAAATCGAAGCAACTCGAGCTCAGGTATCAGACGCTCGAAACGAAAACGGCGCAGCAGAGCGCGCCCGCGCCGGCCGGCGGCACTCAACTGGATGCGCGCAAGCAACTGACCGTACTGCTCGATGCGCTGCGCGAGAAAGGCTTGATCACCGTGACGGACGTGCCGCACGGCGTCGAATTCGCCGTCAACGCGAAGATCCTGTTCAATGCCGGCGATGCGCGGCTGCTGCCCGATTCGTTCGAGGTACTGAATCAGATCGCGCAGGTACTGCAAAAGGATTCGACGGGGAATCTGCTCGTCGAAGGCCATACCGACAGCGTGCCGATTTCGACCGCGAAGTATGCGTCCAACTGGGAGCTGTCGTCGGCTCGCGCGGGGGCGGTGGTCAGGTATCTGGTCGAACGTGGGATCGAACCGCATCGGCTGGCCGCGATCGGGCGGGCGGACAACTTCCCGCTGGTCGCGGGCGATGACGCGGCCGCGCGAGCGGCGAATCGGCGGGTCGCGATCGTCGTGCAGTACTGAACGCGTTGGTTGGCAGCATTCGTCGGCCGCATTCGTCGGCAGCATTCGCCGCCGTTGCCTGCGACGAGCCGCCCGCCGGCGGCTCGCCTTCGTTTCCCTTCCGGTTGCGTCACTCGACGCGAACCGCCTTCAGCGCCTCATTGAACGTGCGGCTCGGCCGCATCACCTCACCGAGCAGGTTGAAGTCCGGCTTGTAATAGCCGCCGATGTCCGCCGGCGCACCCTGCACCGAGGCCAGCTCCGCGAGGATCACCTGCTCGTTGGCAGTCAGTTGCGTCGCGAGCGGCGCGAACTGCGCGGCGAGCGCGGCATCGTCCGTTTGCGCGGCCAGTTCCTGCGCCCAGAACATCGCCAGATAGAACTGGCTGCCGCGATTGTCGAGCTCGCCGGTCTTCGGGCTTGGGCTGCGGTTGTTGTCGAGCAGCTTGCCGGTCGCGGTGTCGAGTGTCTTCGCGAGGATCTTCGCTTTGTTGTTGCCGGTCTTGATGCCCAGTTCTTCGAGCGACACCGCGAGCGCGAGAAATTCGCCAAGCGAGTCCCAGCGCAGATGGTTCTCTTCGACGAGCTGCTTCACGTGCTTCGGCGCCGAACCGCCCGCGCCGGTCTCGTACATGCCGCCGCCCGCCATCAACGGCACGATCGACAGCATCTTCGCGCTGGTGCCCAGCTCCATGATCGGGAACAGATCGGTCAGATAATCGCGCAGGATGTTGCCGGTGACCGAGATCGTATCGAGCCCGCGCACCACGCGCTCCAGCGTGTAACGCATCGCGCGCACCTGAGACATGATCTGGATGTCGAGGCCCGTGGTGTCGTAATCCTTCAGGCAGGTCTCGACCTTCCTGATCAGTTCCGCTTCGTGCGGACGATACGGGTCGAGCCAGAACACCGCGGGCGTGCCGGAATTGCGCACGCGCGTGACCGCGAGTTTGACCCAATCGCGGATCGCCGCGCCCTTCACCTCGCACATGCGCCAGATGTCGCCCTGCTCGACGTTCTGCGTGAGCAGCACCTCGCCGCTCGCGAGATCGACGATGCGCGCCTCGCCGTCTTCCGGCACTTCGAAGGTCTTGTCGTGCGAGCCGTATTCTTCCGCCTGCTGCGCCATCAGGCCGACGTTCGGCACGGTGCCCATCGTGACCGGATCGAACGCGCCGTTGGTCTTGCAGAAGTTGATCATCTCCTGATAGATGCGCGCGAAGGTGCTCTCGGGGATCACTGCCTTGGTGTCTTTCGGACGGCCGTCGGCGCCCCACATCTTGCCGCCGAGGCGGATCATCGCCGGCATCGACGCGTCGACGATCACATCGTTCGGCGCGTGCAGGTTCGAGATGCCCTTCGCCGAATCGACCATCGCCAGTTCCGGACGATGTTCGTGGCACGCGTGCAGGTCGCGGATGACTTCCTCGCGCTGCGATTCCGGCAGCGTCTCGAGCTTCTCGTAAAGATTGGCGAGGCCGTTGTTGACGTTCACGCCGAGTTCGTCGAACAGCTTGCCGTGCTTCGCGAACGCGTCCTTGTAGAACACCTTCACCGCGTGGCCGAAGACGATCGGGTGCGACACCTTCATCATCGTCGCCTTCACGTGCAGCGACAGCATCATGCCGGTTTCGCGCGCGTCTTCCATCTGCTCTTCATAGAACGCGAGCAGCGCCTTCCTGCTCATGAACATGCTGTCGATGATCTCGCCGTCCTGCAGCGCAACCTTCGGCTTCAGCACGATCGTCTTGCCGTTCTTCGTCACGAGTTCCATCTTCACGTCGCGCGCGCGATCGAGCGTCATCGATTTTCGCCGTGATAGAAGTCGCCGTGCCGCATGTGCGCGACGTGCGTGCGCGACGCCATGCTCCATTCGGCCATGCTGTGCGGATGCTTGCGCGCGTAGTTCTTCACCGCGGCCGGCGCGCGACGGTCCGAGTTGCCCTCGCGCAGCACCGGGTTCACCGCGCTGCCGAGACACTTCGAGTAGCGTTGGCGGATCGCCTTCTGTTCGTCGGTCTTCGGATCTTCCGGATAGTCGGGCACCTTGTAGCCCTTCGCCTGCAGTTCCCTGATCGCGCTCGTCAGTTGCGGCACCGATGCGCTGATGTTGGGCAGCTTGATGATGTTGGTGTCGGGCAACGAGGTCAGGCGACTGAGCTCCGCGAGGTTGTCGGGCACCCGTTGCGCTTCGGTCAGAAACTCGGGGAACTCGCCGAGGATGCGGCCCGCGACCGAAATGTCGCTGGTTTCGACCTCGATGCCGGCCGGCGCCGTGAAGGACCGGATGATCGGCAGGAACGCGGCGGTCGCGAGCAGCGGGGCCTCGTCGGTGAGGGTGTAGATGATGGTCGGTTGCTGGGTCGTCATTGCTGGGCTCTGGGCGGGCAGTTGAAAGGCATGTCGCGCGCGTGGTGCGGGCTGGGCTGGAGGCACGAACGTCGATCAGGAAAGCGACAACACTGGGCGGGTCGCACGTTTGATTCTGCCTCATTTTTGTGCTGGCGCAAAAGCGGGATTCCGGTGGGTTGCGTCGGCGGGGGTGCGGTGGACTGACCGGCCGCAGGTTGGCACGAACGTGCGCAACGCCAGCGAGCTGCCCCACCGTGCGCCGAGCGTCCACACAGATACAATGAGCCGATACGGAGGTTCCCGCGGATCTGCGCAAACGAGCCCGGAGAGTGTGATGGACGGCGTGACCACGAAAGCCCAATCCGACTGGATTTCCCGTTCGGAATCCATCGGCGGAGTCGAACGCATCGAAGCCTTTTTCCACGGCAACGCGTATTCCCTGCATCGGCACGACACGTACGCGATCGGCGTGACCCTCGCCGGCGTTCAGTGCTTCCATTACCGGCGCGGCTTGCGCACCAGCCTGCCCGGACAGACGATGGTCCTGCATCCCGACGAAGCCCACGACGGTCAGGCCGGCACGAACGACGGATTTCGTTATCAGATGATTTACGTGCAGCCCGCCGCGATCCAACAGGTCCTTGGTGGCCAGGCGTTGCCGTTCGTCGAAGGCGGCGTCACCAACGATCCGCGTCTGTTCGAAGCGACGCAAACAGCGCTGCGCCAGCTATGCGCCGACGCGGAGCCGCTTGAACGCGACGACGCTGTTGCCGGCCTCGCGCTCGCGCTGGATAGCGCGTCGGGCGCGCGATCGACGCGCAAATCCGCGGACTTCGCGGCGGCGCAGCGTGCGCGGGAATATCTGCTTGCATCGTGCACCCGCGCCGTCACGCTCGATGAACTAGCCGCCGTCAGCGGACAGGACCGCTGGAGCCTGTCGCGCGATTTCAGAACCTTTTACGGCACCAGTCCTTATCACTACCTGGTCATGCGCCGGCTCGAAGCGGCGCGCGCGATGATGCTGCGCGGCGTTTGCCTCGCGGACACCGCGGCCGCCGCCGGCTTCGCCGACCAGAGCCACATGACCCGACATTTTCGCCACGCATACGGGATCCCTCCCGCGCGTTGGCTCGCGATGATGAGCGATCGGCGCGCAGGCTAGCAGGCGTGCACGATCGTTCAAGACACGGGCCCGCGGCCGGCCTAAGCTCAATTCCAGCTATCACCCGAATGGAGCAACCATGCGCACCGATTCCCCGCCGGCACCCGAGCAACGGGGCCAATCCAGGACGATCAACCTGCTCGACAAGATCCGCCAGATCGACGGTCACTGGCAGCCGCGCGTCGTTGCGGAAATGAACGACTATCAGTTCAAGGTCGTGAAGATAGCCGGCGACTTCGTTTGGCACCGGCATGCCGACACCGACGAGACGTTCATCGTCCTCGACGGCCGGTTGCGCATCGACTTCCGCGACCGCTCGATCGAGTTGTTGCCGGGAGAAATGGCCGTGGTTCCCAAGGGAGTCGAGCACAAGCCGTATGCCGAGTCCGAAGTGAAGCTGCTGCTGATCGAACCGCGCGGCGTCGTCAACACCGGCGATACGACCAACGAAAGAACGGCGGCAAACGACGTATGGATCTGAGAGCCGCGATGCAAATGTCGCCGCCGATCGTTCGCGAAGCCGTGTTCCCTGCTGATACGCACAACCTCGTCGCCTTGATCCGCGAGTATGTCCGCTGGCTGGATATGGATCTGTCGTATCGTGGATTCGACGCCGAAATGGACGCGTTCGAACAGGTTTATACCTTGCCTTCCGGCATGTTCTTCGTCGCCGACGCCGGCGGCGAGCTTGCCGGTTGCGCGGGGCTGCTTCGTCATACGGCCGGGACCGCGGAAATCAAACGGCTCTATGTTCGCGAAGCATTCAGAGGGATGTCTCTCGGCGAAGCGCTGATTGCGTCGGTGATCCGCAAGGCCAAGACGTTGGGATTCTCGACGCTGGTCCTCGACTCGGTTCCGCAAACCCGTTTCGCACAGCGCATTTACGAGCGCTCAGGATTCGTCGAAATCGCGCCGTACTACGAAAATCCCGTCGAGGGCACGCGGTTTCTTGGGCTCGATCTTTGACGGCGAATGGCCGGCTGTCGGCCGCAGCAGCCCCGGCTGGCGACAGGATGTGTTGCGCCGGGGTCAGGACACGATCTCGCGCCAAACCAGCAGCTTCTGATCGAAAGAGAGCGCAGCATGCGCCGGACTCGACGACGGCAATACGAGCGTTTGATAGCCTGCCGCACCGATGACCGGCGCAAACCGCCCCGCCGTCTTGCCGTTGAAGCAAACCTTCTTCAGCAACGGCGCATGCTCTCTCAACGAGTCGAAGTCGTTTGCCTGCGCATTGCGAATCGCCGAGTCGAGGCTGCCGTCACGGTGGCATGCGTCGAGCACGTCCCAGATGCCGATGCGATGCGCCAGCACGCGCGTGAGGCGCGCTTCGTAGGGCAACTCGTGCAGCGAAGGTTCGTCGAGCACCGCGCCGAGCAGGCGCCAGAACTGGTTGCGCGGATGCGCGTAATACTGCGCCGCGGCCAGCGACGCTTCGCCGGGAAAACTGCCGAGTATCAGCGTGTGCGTGTCGGCCGCGGCGACCGGGGGAAAGCCGCGCAACATCAGCGGCTCCGGTCGCCCGACGTGCGCGCCGCGGCATGGGCCCGCGACGCAGTGTGATCGAGCGGACGACCGTGCTCGCGTATCCGCGCGAGCGCGACCTGCGCCGCGCGGGCGCCCGAGCCGGCCAGCTGCGCGCGATCGGCCGCGTCTAACGCACGCAAATGCTCCCACAATGCCGGCAACATGCACTCCGTCACCATCAACGGCGCACGATGCCGCTCGAACACCGAGCGTCGCGCGACCAGCCCATGCGGCGCATGCCGGGCGCCGCCGCCGATCTCAGGCGCGGCCAGCCGATACAACGGATGCCGCTCCCCGACCCTGCGGCTCACCAGCGACGAGCGCGCGACACTGCTATCGCTATACAGCAGCTCGGCGAGCGGCCGCGTGCGCAGCCGCCGCGTCGCCTGCCAGACACCGACGCTCACGGCGCGCGGCGTCACGCTATGCGCGGCGACGAACGGCACACCATCGACCGACAGCACCACTTCTCGCACCCACACGGGCGCGCGCGGCGCGAGTCCGAGCGCGGCGGCTTCGTCGGGCCACGGCAGCGCGACGGTTTCGCGGGTCACGCGCACCGTGACCACGCCGAGCGCACGCAGATGCGCGGTCAGTGAACCGCCTCGGGTCAGCCAGTCTTTCTCAGCAGCGCTGAAAGTGGGCAAAGGCGCGACGCGCCAGTGGGCGTCGGCGGGATCGAAACGGATAGGCATGGTGTCGGATTATAGCGGCGTGGTCCGACGGCAATTGGTCGCGGCGACGACCGCGGCAATCGTGCGCGCCCCTTCAGCCTGGAAGCCGACGCAAACTACAGGTAAAAAAAATGCGCTGCCGAAGCAGCGCATTTCTCAACCACGAAGCGTCAATCCGACAACGGCGACATCAACGGGCCCAACTCACCTTCACCGACGCTCAACCCGCGCGCGCCAGCAGCAACGCATTGGTGCGCTTCACGAAGCTCGCCGGATCTTCCAGCGCGCCGCCTTCGGCAAGCAGCGCCTGATCGAACAGCAGATGGCACCAGTCGCCGAAATTCGCGCTATCGGCATGCAGGCCCTTCACGAGCGCGTGCTCCGGATTCACTTCGAGAATCGGATGGAACTCCGGCGCCTGCTGGCCCGCGGCCTTCAGCATGCGCTGCAGGTAGCCGCTCATTTCGCCGTCGTCGGCGACGAGGCACGACGGCGAGTCGGTCAGGCGGAACGTCAGACGCACGTCCTTCGCCTTGTCCTTCAGCGCTTCCTTCATCTTCTCGACGAGCGGCTTGAACGCTTCGCCGATCTTCTCCTGCGCCTCTTTTTCCTCGTCGTTCAGCGCGCCGAGATCGAGGTCGCCGCGCGCGACGCTTTGCAGCGGCTTACCGTCGAATTCGTTCAGGAACGACAGCATCCATTCATCGACGCGATCGGTCAGCAGCAGCACTTCCACGCCCTTCTTGCGGAACACTTCGAGATGCGGGCTGTTCGACGCGGCCTGCCACGTGTCGGCGGTCACGTAGTAGATCTTCGTCTGCTCGGGCTTCATGCGAGCGACGTAGTCGGCCAGCGACACGGTCTGCTCGGCCGTGCCCGTATGCGTCGTCGCAAAGCGCACGAGCTTCGCGACGCGCTCGCGATTGGCGAAGTCCTCGCCGATGCCTTCCTTCAGCACCTGGCCGAATTCCTTCCAGAAGCCGGCGTACTTTTCCTTATCGGCGTCGTTGTCCGCGTTGGCCAGTTCTTCGAGCATCGACAGCGCGCGCTTGGTCACGCCTTCGCGGATCGCCTTCACATCGCGACTTTCCTGCAGGATTTCGCGCGATACGTTGAGCGGCAGATCGGCCGAATCGACCACACCCTTCACGAAGCGCAGGTACGTGGGCAGCAGTTGCTCGGCGTCGTCCATGATGAACACGCGCTTCACGTACAGCTTCAGTCCGCCGCGCTGCTCGCGGTTCCACAGGTCGAACGGCGCGTGCGCCGGCACGTACAGCAGCTGCGTGTATTCGCTGCGGCCTTCGACGCGGTTATGCGTCCACGTCAGCGGATCCTGATGGTCGTGCGAGACGTGCTGGTAGAACTGCTTGTATTGATCGTCGGTGATGTCGTTCTTCGAACGGGTCCACAGCGCGCTGGCCTGATTGACGGTCTCGTCCTCGTCCTTGGTGACCATCTCGCTCTTTTCCGCGTCCCACTCTTCCTTCTTCATCAGGATCGGCAGCGCGACGTGGTCCGAGTACTTCTGGATGATCGACTTCAGCCGATACGACGACAGCAGCTCGTCTTCATCGGCACGCAGATGCAGCGTGATGGTCGTGCCGCGCGCGGCGCGCTCGATCGTCTCGACCGCGAAATCGCCCTCGCCCGCGCTTTCCCAGTGCACGCCTTCCGAGGCCGGCAAACCGGCGCGGCGCGTCTCGACGGTGATCTTGTCCGCGACGATGAAGCCCGAGTAGAAGCCAACGCCAAACTGGCCAATCAGCGCCGCGTCCTTCTGCTGGTCGCCGGACAGCTTGCCGAAGAACTCCTTCGTGCCCGAACGCGCGATCGTGCCGAGGTGCGCGATCGTTTCGTCGCGGCTCATGCCGATGCCGTTGTCGTCGACCGTGACGGTGCGCGCGGCCTTGTCGTACGACACGCGAATTCGCAGGTTCGAATCGTTTTCGTACAGCGCGCTGTTTTCGATCGCCTCAAAGCGCAGCTTGTCGGCCGCGTCGGACGCGTTCGAGATCAGCTCGCGCAAAAAGATTTCCTTGTTGCTGTACAGCGAATGGATCATCAGTTGCAGAAGTTGCTTCACTTCTGCCTGAAAGCTCATGGTTTCTTGTGCCATGGTCGGACTTCCTCTCTGTTGCGAATGGGGGATGGGCGGCGGCCGAAGCGGATTCAAACCGCGCTTCGGGCCTGCCGTGCCGGATCGCCGGACCGCCGGATCGTTCGCGCAAATGGGGACGATCCGGCGCGGTTTCAAGAGGCGCGGCGCGCGACGCCGTCGAGATAACGGCTCAGAAACGCTGGTAATTCTGGATCGCCGCAATTGGCGATATTGAAGCGCATCCACGTGCTTGGCGACTGCTGCGGCGAAAACAGGCCGCCCGGCGTCAGCAGATAGCCGGCTTCGTGCGCGGCCGCGGCGAGCGCGCCCGCGTCGACGCCGGTGTCGGCCCACAGGAACATGCCGGCCGTCGGCGTCAGGAACAGCTTCATGCCGGTCTTCTCGATCATCCGCACGGCCTTCTCGCGCACGCCGTCGAGGCGCGCGCGGATGCGCTCGACGTGCCGCCGGTAGTGGCCCTCGGTCAGGATCTTGTAGATCACGCGCTCGTTCAACTCGGGGCTCGTCATGCCGACCAGCATCTTCTGATTGCTGAGCACCATCGCGACTTCTGGCGCGCACGCGACGAAACCGACGCGCAGATTCGGCGCAAGTGTCTTCGAGAAGCTGCCCAGGTAGATCACGCGCTTCAACTGATCGAGGCTCGCGAGCCGCGTGCCCGGGTAGCCGGGCGGGCACAGGTCGCCGTAGATGTCGTCCTCGACGACGATGAAGTCGTACGCCTCGGCAAGCCGCAGGATGCGGAACGCCTGCGCGGCGCTCAGCGACGTGCCGGTCGGGTTCTGCAGCACCGAGTTGATCACCAGCATTTTGGGGCGCCATTGCTGGACCAGCGCTTCGAGCGTGTCGAGATCGGGGCCCTCCGGCGTGTATGGCATGCCGACGAGCCGCGCGTCCTGCGACGCGAAGCAGCCAAACATTTGAAACCACGCCGGATCGCCGACGATCACCGCATCGCCCGGCTTCACGTAGATGCGCGAAATGAGGTCGATCGCCTGCGTGATGCCGGACACCATCACGATCTGCTCGGGCGACGCACCGATCTCCAACTCCTCGAGCCGCGTCTGCAACTGTTGGCGCAGCGGCAGGAAACCTTGCGCGGTGCCGATGCCGAGCATCTGCATGCCGCTTTGCCGGCCGAGCGTGCGCAGCGCGTTGGTGATCAGGTCGCCGTCGAGCCAGCGCGCCGGCAGATAGCCGAGCCCCGGGCTGCGCTCGGGCCGCGCGCCCGTGTGCAGCATATTGCGCAGCAGCCAGACGACGTCGATATTGGCCGGCGCGGGCAGCGTCTCGGCGCGCGGGCGCAGCTCGGAGACCGTCGCCGCGCCGCCCTGGCGTTCGCGCACATAGAAGCCGGAACCACGCCGCGACTCCAGAAAACCCTGCGCGACGAGCCGCT
The DNA here is from genome assembly GCF_050436345.1 of Paraburkholderia sp. WC7.3g. Classification (NCBI taxonomy): domain Bacteria; kingdom Pseudomonadati; phylum Pseudomonadota; class Betaproteobacteria; order Burkholderiales; family Burkholderiaceae; genus Paraburkholderia; species Paraburkholderia sp. WC7.3g. Next base: position 1,588,900 of record NZ_JBNDMA010000002.1, on the reverse strand, counting down.
CGTAGGCCTCGACCACCGTGAAGCGCGACACGCCCTTGTCGAGCGCGAGCTTGCGGATCGACGGCATGCGCATGCCGGGGCGGAACACGCGCTCCTCGATGCGGCGCCGCGCCCATTGAACCAGCTGTTCGACCAGCGTCAGCGACGCGGTGTCGTGCGGGGCGGGAATCTGGGCAAGCGGGACGGACATGACGGGCTCCAACTGTACCGAACAGTATCGCGCCGATTGTACCGTTACTGTGCAGGTCACGGCCGTTACATTTGAATCCCGCGACGGTGGTGACGCCATGCAAAACCATCCGCATGGCGCGCCGATCGATCCGGCAACGGTTATGCTTACGGCCCCGGCAGCGCAGCCGTTACGCGTGGCGCGCAGCTAGCCTTTGCGCAAAACAGCGTTTTCCGTCGATCCGCCATGACAGCCATGACAGCTCAATCGCTCAGTCTCGATCATCTCGTCGTCTCCGCGCGCACGCTGGACGAGGGTGTCCAGTACGTCGCCGATACGCTCGGCGTCGCACCGGCCGGCGGCGGCGCGCATCCGCTGATGCGCACCCATAATCGCCTGCTCGGCCTGTGGGCCGGCGTCTACCTTGAAGTGATCGCGATCGATCCGCGAGCCGCGGCCGACGCAGCCGACGGCGCCACGCCGCGCCCGCGCCTGTTCGCGCTCGACAACCCGGCGACGCAGGCGCGACTCGAAGGCGGGCCGTATCTGTCGCATTGGGTCGCGCGCGTCGAGCGGCCGAAGCACCTCGCGACGTGGCAGGCGCAGTACCCGCAGCGCATCGCGCCGGTCGTACCGATGACGCGCGGCGATTTCACGTGGGGCCTGACGATGCCCGACGACGGGTCGTTCCCCGCCTGGCAAGGCGCCGGCGACGGCGTGCTGCCATCGCTGATCCAGTGGGACTCGACGCGTCATCCGTCGCAGCTGCTCGCGCCGACGAACCTCGCGCTGAAGGCATTGAAAGCCGTGCATCCACGGCCGGAGTTGATCGGCGAACAACTGCGCTGGCTCGGCGCCGCGCACCTGCTCGACGTCCAGCCGACCGACGGCGCCGCGGCGCTCGTCGCGGAATTTGAAACACCCGAGGGTCCGCGAACTCTCGGATAAGCAGCGCGTGGTTCGGCAGACCGGTGGCACCCTGCTGGCCTGCCTGCGGCAACGGTTGCCGAGTCACGCGATAATCGAAGTTTTGACCGGTTCCAGAAATACCAGTAGAGGAGATCATGGACCAAAGCGATCTGAAAGCCCCGATGTGGCAATTGTCCGAACGCGCACGCAAGCTCACGAGCTCCGCGATCCGCGAGATCCTCAAGGTCACGGAACGGCCCGAAGTCATCTCCTTCGCCGGCGGCCTGCCCTCGCCGGCCACCTTCCCGGCCGAGCGCATGCGCGAGGCGTCCGACCGCATCCTGCGCGACACGCCCGCCGCGGCGCTGCAGTACAGCGCGACCGAAGGCTATCTGCCGCTGCGCGAATGGGTCGCGCAACGCCACTCGCTCAACGGCGCGCAGATCCGTGCGTCGCAGGTGCTGATTACTACCGGTTCGCAACAGGCGCTCGACCTGCTCGGCAAGGTGCTCGTCTGCGTGGATAGCCCGGTGCTGGTCGAAACGCCGACCTACCTCGGCGCGCTGCAATCGTTTTCGATGTACGAGCCGCACTACGTGCAGGTGCCGACGGACGAGCAGGGCCTGATCCCGGAAAGTCTGCAGCCGGAACTGACCCAAGGCGCGCGTCTGCTGTACTCGCAGCCGAATTTCCAGAATCCGACGGGCCGCCGTCTGCCGGTCGAACGCCGCCGCGCACTCGCCGAGTTCGCGAAGACCGCGCCGTTCCCGGTGATCGAAGACGACCCCTACGGCGCGCTCGACTACGCGGGCGAACCGCTGCCGACGATGCTGTCGATGGCGCCCGATCACATCGTCTATCTCGGCTCGTTCTCGAAGGTGCTTGCGCCGGGTCTGCGCGTCGGCTTCATCATCGCGCCCGAAGAGCTGATCTTCAAACTCGTGCAGGCCAAACAGGCCACCGACCTGCACACGCCGAGCTTCACGCAGCGCATCGTGCACGAAGTGGTCAAGGACGGTTTCCTCGACACGCACGTGCCGACGATCCGCGAGCTGTATCGCGACCAGTGCGACGCGATGCTCGCCGCGCTCGAACGCTATATGCCCGAAGGCGTCAGCTGGAACCGCCCGGAAGGCGGCATGTTCATCTGGGTCAATCTGCCGGCGGCGATCGACACCATGAAGCTGCTCGAGGAAGCGGTCGCGCAAAACGTCGCGTTCGTACCGGGCGCTCCGTTCTTCGCGAGCGACGCGCAGCACAACACGCTGCGTCTGTCGTTCGTCACGGTGCCACCGGCTAAAATCGACGAAGGCGTGGCGCGTCTGGCCGCAATCGTGCGCGCAAAAATCTGAACGGCGCTAGCCGCACTGCCATCGGGGCGAAGTTACCACGCGCGTTGCGTGCGGATTTCGCCCCGCCCGCATTCATCCAATCTCACCGAAACGAGGACAAGACATGGCTCAATCGAATGTGTACGACAAGCTCAAGGAACTCGGCATCGAACTGCCGGCGGCGGGTGCGCCGGCAGCGGCCTACGTGATGAGCGCGCAAAGCGGCAACACGGTGTACCTGTCGGGCCACATCGCGAAGAAGGACGGCAAGGTGTGGGTCGGCAAGCTCGGCGCGACGCTCGGCACCGACGAAGGCAAGGCCGCGGCGCGCTCGATCGCGATCGACCTGCTCGCCACCTTGCATGCGCACGTCGGCGACCTGAACCGCGTGACGCGCATCGTCAAGCTGATGAGCCTCGTCAACTCGTCGCTCGATTTCATCGAGCAGCATCTGGTCACGAACGGCGCATCCGAGCTGATCGCCGACGTATTCGGCGAGCGCGGCAAGCACGCGCGCTCGGCGTTCGGCGTCGCACAGATCCCGCTCGGCGCGTGCGTCGAGATCGAGCTGATCGCCGAGGTCCAATAGCGTCGACGCAATGTGACGACGCATGCGGTGTTGCGTCGGATTCGTACATGATTCACGCCGCATTGCGATTCAAACGCGCCGTCGGGTGTCACGCACCGGCGGCGCGTTTCTGTTTTATGGCGACGGTGGATCGCCGGCGCGCAGGCAGATAGAATCCGCGAATTCCCTTAACGTCCATTGCGCCGGGGCCTGTCGATGTCCGCTCACACCGTTCGTTTCAAACAGGTCGACGTGTTTACGTCGACACCGTTCAAGGGCAATCCGCTTGCCGTCGTGTTCGATGCCGACACGCTCGATACCGCGCAAATGCAGGCCATCGCGCGCTGGACCAATCTGTCGGAAACCACGTTTCTGCTGAAGCCCACCGATGCGGCCGCCGACTATCGCGTACGCATCTTCACGCCGGGCGGCGAGTTGCCATTCGCGGGTCATCCGACGCTGGGCACCGCACATGCTTTGCGTGAAAGCGGCTACCGGCCGAAGCAGGCCGGCAAGCTGATCCAGCAATGCGGCGTGGGTCTCGTCGAACTCGAAGCGCTCGACGGCGCCGACAGCATGCACGGCGCATGGGCGTTCGCCGCGCCGCCCGCGCGCGTGACACCACTCGCCGAGCATCGTTACGCAGCGCTGTCTACGGCTTTACGTAGTCAGGCGATCGACTTCAGCGCGCCGCCGTGCGCGGTCGACAACGGCGCACCGTGGCTCGTCGTGCGCGTCGATTCGGCGCGCGCCTGCCTCGCGCTCGACCCTGATACGGCGGCGCTCGCCGAGCTCGTGCATGCGGTCGACACACATGGTGTTGCGGTGTACGGGCCGCACGACGCCGACGGCCCCGCGACGTTCGAAGTCCGTTGCCTGATGGCGGGCGGCGGCTTCGGCATCGGCGAAGACCCAGTGACGGGTAGCGCCAATGCCGCACTCGCGGGTCTGCTGAACCTGCAACAACGTCGTCCCGGCGCGCGCTACACGGCGCGTCAGGGCACCGCGCTCGGCCGCGCGGGCGACGTGTCGGTCCACTACGACGATGCGCGCGGCAAGATCTGGATCGGCGGGCCTTCGGTGACCATCGTCGACGGCACGTGCCGGCTCGCGTAAGCGAATTGCGGCTTCGCGCACACGCCACGAGACGCCGCAAGTCGCCACTTCACACCACAAAAAGCCTCAGCGCGATGACGTCGCCATACCTGGTTCTCCGAATTCATCGCGGGCCGGGTGTCGATGAAGTCTTCGACACACCACCGATCGATCGCGTCACAAGACCGGCGATGCAGCGCACATGAACAGCCGGACAGAGGCGCCGCCGCGCCAGCGTATACCCCATGCCCGGACGCTTCCTTAATCCAGTGCCATTCAGTAATATCGAGACGTATATAGCGAACCCTGTCCGATGACCTGTGGACGGTCCGGCGCGGCGCCACGCTCTCTCCTCCTGCGCAGCAGCTTTGGCACCTTGGTCTCCATGCAGCCATCCATCTATTTCGCGCAGTCGATGCCCGTGCGTTTGCAAGCGGCCCGCACCCAGCCAAGGCCCGCACGATGACTCAGTCCCGCTTCTCCGAGCCGCGCGACACCAGGCCGCGACGCGATCCAATGGTCACGCGCCGGCGCGCGTTGCTCGTCATTCCTGCGCTCGGGGTACTCGTACTGATCCTGCTGTGGACCGTGATCTTCGCGCGGCTGTCGGTAGAAAGGGACGCGACGTACCGCGAAGCGATGGCGTCTTCCGCCATACTTTCCGCGGCGCTCGAGCAGCACACCATCAAGGCGATACACCAGGTCGATCAGATCACGCGCTTCGTCAAGTACGAGTTCGAAAAGACGCCCAATCATTTCGATCTCGCGAGCACGGTCGAAAAAGGCGTCGTGCAAAGCGAAACGCTCGTGCAGGTGTCGATAATCGACGAGCACGGCAGACTGCTCGCCACTACGGCCGAACTGAATCCCGTTCACATCGACCTGTCGGACCGCGAGCACTTCAAGGTCCACGAGCACGAGAACGACGACCAGCTGTACATCAGCAAGCCGGTGCTCGGCCGCGTGTCGGGTCACTGGACGCTGCAGATGACGCGGCGCCTCAATCATCCGGACGGCTCTTTCGCGGGCGTCATCGTGGTCTCCGAAGATCCGGGCTACTTCACGTCGGACTTCTACAACAACGCGGCGATCGGCCGCGAAGGCGTGATCGCGGTGATCTCGGACCGCGGCACCGTGCTCGCGCGCCGCACCGGCAACACCAGCAAGGCGAGCAGCACGTTCACCGCGAGCGGCACGTATCCGACTTCGGAGCACGTGTCGGGCACTTACGTCGATTCGATCGACAACGTCACACGCATCGTGTCGTACCGGCACATCGACGGCTATCCGCTCGGCGTGCTCGTCGGTCTTTCGCAGGGCGAAGAATTCGCCGACTACAACCACACGCGCAACGTCTATCTGTTGATGGCGGGCTTCATCTCGCTCGCGATGCTCAGCTTCTTCGCGGTCGCCACCGGCCTGATCGGCAAGCTGCTCGGTCGCGAGCGCGAGATGACGCAACTCGTCGAATACGATCTGTTGACCGGCCTGCGCAATCGCTATGCGACGCTGCAGGCGCTGCGCCACGACGTCGCGCAGCCGTTCAGTCTCGGCCGCCTCGCGATTCTTTTTATCGACCTCGACAACTTCAAGACCGTCAACGACACGCTCGGCCACAACGCCGGCGACATCGTGCTGCAGATGACGGCCTCGCGCCTCGCCACCGCGGTCGGCGAGAACGGCACGCTGAGCCGCATCGGCGGCGACGAGTTCGTCGTCGTGATCAAGGGCGACGATGTCGAGAAGCGCGCGGTCGTGCTCGCCGAAGCCGCCGCGGAAGCGTTCTCGAAGCCGTTCGAGGTGCGCGGCAGCTCGTTCGTGCTGCATGCGAGCATCGGCATCGCGCTGTACTCGGTCGCCAACGAAAGCGAGATCGACCTGCTGAAAAAAGCCGACCTCGCGATGTACAGCGCGAAGGACGCGGGCAAGAACTGCTATCAGTTCTATTCGCCGCATCTGTCGCATCGCGCCGACCATCTGATGAAGTGGGAGCAGCAGTTGCGCGTCGCGCTCGTCGAGGGGCAACTGTTCCTCGCCTACCAACCGAAGATCGATCTGGCGCGTCGCTGCATTACCGGCTTCGAAGCGCTCGTGCGCTGGAACCATCCGCAACATGGACTGATTGCGGCCAGCGAATTCATCCCCGTGGCCGAGTCGACCGGCCTGGTCGTGCCGATCGGCGACTTCGTGATCGAGACCGCATGCCGTCAGCTCGCGCAATGGCAGCAGCAGGGCTACGACACGCTGTCGCTCGCGGTGAATATCTCGGCGGTGCAGTTCTGGCGCGGTGACCTGTTCGAAACGATCTCACGCGCGATCGAGAAAACCGGCATCTCCGCGCGCCGCCTCGAGCTCGAAATCACCGAAACGACGATGATGGAATTTCCGGAAGTCGTCTCCGAAAAAATCTTCGCGTTGAAGCGTCTCGGCGTACGCATCGCGCTCGACGATTTCGGCACCGGCTATTCGTCGCTGTCCTATCTGAACCGCTTCGCCGTCGATACGCTGAAGGTGGACCGTTCGTTCGTCCAGGCGATCCCCGGCGATCGCAGCGTCTGCGTGATGGTCACCGCGATCGTCAACCTCGCGCGCTCGCTCGGGCTCACGGTGGTCGTCGAAGGCACGGAGACCGAAGAGCAGATCGCGTGGCTGGCCGCGCTCGGCAATATCGAGGCACAGGGCTTCCTGTTCTCGCGTCCGGTGCCGGTGGAGGCGATCCCCGCACTGCTCGATCGCTTCGGGATATGCGGTATGAACAAGCTGAGCGCCCGCCGCGCCGCGCACGAAGCCGACAGCACAAGCAGCGTATCGAGCACCAACAATTAAAGGGCGGGCGTGCGGTTCGTGGCTCGCGTACGGCGCCGCGACGTGACGTGTCGCGGCTCACGCCACACCACGCCAGCCGCGCCGCTGGCGATCGGCGATATCGGCAGATCAGAATCCGCGCGACAGCACCGCGACGCCGATCGTCACCACACCCAGCACGAGATTGATCAGCACCAGACGGCGGACCGTGCCGACCGCTTGCGCGCCATCGGGCCACTTCTGCGCCTGCACGGCGCGGCGAATGCGCGGATACACCGCGAAGCGGATATGCCCGAAGATCAGCATCATCACGATGCCGAGGCCGGCCATCGCATGCAGAGGCCAACTGGCATGACCGCCGCCGAATTGCATCAGCAGAAAGCCGCCGCTGATCAGGATCACGAGCACCGACACCCCGACCCAGTTGAAGAAGCGGCCGAACACCGACTCCCATAGCGGCAGGCGCAGTTGCGGCGACAGATCGCCGAGCGCCGGACGCAGGCAGAAATGCGCGAACACCATACCGCCGACCCACACCGCCACCCCGAGCAGATGCAGAAAAAGCGCGACTTCGATAGCTTTGTTCATGTAATTTTCCTCTCCCGACGACGCCACACCATTTAGGACACTCGATCCCGCTCAGCAGCAACCGAGCGCGTTCGACCATGCGTGATGCGGGCAGTTCCGGATATCGACGTCGATTGCATCGTATTTTGTCGAGACTCCACTAAGCCGGTAGGACCGGGCGCATGCTGTCGAGCTTCAGCTTGCTGTCGGGCGCGCGTCCCTTGCGCGCGCGTTTGCCGACATGCGCGGCAAGCCCGGCGCCGGCAAGCTTCTCTTCGTCGACGCGGCCGCCACGGCGCGTGCCGATCAGCATCACGCCGGCCTTGTTGATCGCAAGCGCCTGCACGAGCGTCTCGTTGTCGTCGAGCGCCATCAGCGTGACGCCGCGGCCACCGCCCGACAGCGTCTTCATCTCGTCGAGGCCGAACACGAGCAGACGCCCGCCCGACGACAGACACGCGACCTGCGCCGCATCCGGCAGCATCGGCATCGGCGCGAGCGGCGCGGCACCGGCATCGATCGTCATGAACGACTTGCCGGCCTTCACGCGGCTCACCATGTCGCCGACCTTCGCGATAAAGCCAAAGCCGTTGCTCGACGCGAGCAGCAGCGCCTGTTCCGCCGGCGCGGCGTAGTAGTGCATCAGATGGCTGCCCGATTCGAGCTCGATCAACGACGTGACCGGCACGCCGTCGCCGCGTCCGCCCGGCAGCTGAGCCACCGCGACCGAATAGACGCGCCCGTTGCTGCCCCATGAGATCAACGTGTCGGGCGTGCGGCACTGGAACGCCGCATAGAGGCCGTCGCCGGCCTTGAAGCTGAAGCCCGCGGGGTCGAGGCCGTGGCCCTTCAGCGCGCGCACCCAGCCCTTCTGCGACACCACGACCGTCACCGGCTCGTCGACCACGCGCGCTTCGAACGTCGCGCGCTTTTCCTGCTGGATCAGCGTGCGGCGCTCGTCGCCATATTGTTTCGCGTCGGCTTCGATTTCCTTGATCAGCAGCCGCTTCATCGCCGATTCGCTGCCGAGCAGCTCTTCGAGCTTGGCCTTCTCGTCGCGCAACTCGGCCAGCTCCTTCTCGATCCTGATCTTCTCGAGGCGCGCCAACTGACGCAGCCGGATTTCGAGGATGTCCTCGGCCTGGCGGTCCGTCAGCCCGAACGCGGCCATCAGCGCGACCTTCGGCTCGTCCGATTCGCGAATGATGCGGATGACTTCGTCGATATTCAGGAAGACGATCATCCGGCCTTCGAGAATATGAATCCGGTCGTCGACCTTCGACAGACGATGCCGCGTGCGGCGCGTCACCGTCGTGAAACGGAACGCGATCCACTCGTGCAGGATTTCGCTCAACCCCTTCTGACGCGGCCGGCCATCGCCGCCGACCATCACCATGTTCAGCGGCGCGTTCGATTCGAGGCTCGTGTGCGCAAGCAGCGTGTTGACGAACTCGGTCTGATCGATGCGGCTCGACTTCGGCTCGAACACGAGACGCACCGGCGCGTCTTTGCCCGATTCATCGCGCACCGCGTCGACGAGCGCGAGCAGCGTCTGCCTCGTCTGCAACTGCTCGGGCGTCAGTGCCTTCTTGCCGAGCTTGATCTTCGGGTTGGTCTGTTCTTCGATTTCCTCGAGCACCTTCTGCGCGGCCGTATTCGGCGGCATTTCGGTGATCACGAGTTGCCACTGGCCGCGCGCGAGATCTTCGATCTTCCAGCGCGCGCGGACCTTCAGGCTGCCGCGGCCGGTTTCGTACGCGGCGGCGATTTCCGCCTCGCTCGAAATGATCTGGCCGCCGCCGGGGAAGTCCGGACCTGGCACATGCTGCATCAGCTCCGCGTGCGAGAGTTTCGGGTTGCGGATCAGCGCGACCGCCGCCCCCGCGACTTCGCGCAGGTTGTGCGACGGGATTTCCGTTGCGAGGCCGACGGCGATGCCCGATGCGCCGTTGAGCAGCACGAACGGCAGACGCGCCGGCAGCACCTTCGGCTCTTCGAACGAGCCGTCGTAGTTCGGCATGAAGTCGACCGTGCCCTGGTCGATTTCGGCGAGCAGCAGCTTCGCGATGGGCGTCAGGCGCGCTTCGGTGTAACGCATCGCCGCCGCGCCGTCGCCATCGCGCGAGCCGAAGTTGCCCTGGCCGTCGATCAGCGGATAGCGCATCGAGAAGTCCTGCGCGAGACGCACGAGTGCGTCGTACGCGGACTGGTCGCCATGCGGGTGGTACTTACCGAGCACGTCGCCGACCACGCGCGCCGATTTGACCGGCTTCGCGTTGTCGCCGAGGCCCATCTCGTTCATCGCGAACAGGATGCGGCGCTGCACCGGCTTCTGGCCGTCGCAAACATCCGGCAGCGCGCGGCCCTTGACCACGCTGACCGCATACTCGAGGTACGCGCGCTCCGCGTAGTTGCCGAGCGTCAGCACGTCGCTGTCCGACGGCGGCTCGTTGAAAAGGTCGAGAGTGTTATCGTCGTCCATCTAGATTCCGTGTCCGTGTTTGGCTTGAAGTGTCATATGCGGTGGTGCAGCGCGCGGCGCTCAGATGTCCGCTTCCACTTCGTTACCCTTCTCTTCGAGCCAGCTGCGGCGCGACGCCGCCTCGCCCTTGCCCATCAGCATCGTCATGCGCGCGACGGTCGCGTCGTAGTCGAGTACGCCGAGCGCGACCGGTTGCAGGCGGCGCGTGTCGGGATTCATCGTCGTATCCCACAGCTGCTCCGCGCTCATTTCGCCGAGACCCTTGAAGCGGCTGATCGACCACTGGTTGTCGCGCACGCCGTCCTTGCGCAGCTTGTCGAGAATCGCCTCGAGCTCGCCTTCGTCGAGGGCATAGAGCTTCTGCGCGGGCTTCTTGCCGCGCGCGGGCGCATCGACGCGAAACAGCGGCGGCCGCGCGACGCACACATGGCCGCGCTCGATCAGCTGCGGAAAGTGCTTGAAGAACAGCGTGAGCAGCAGCACCTGAATGTGGGAGCCGTCGACGTCCGCGTCCGACAGAATGCAGATCTTGCCGTAGCGTAGATTCGACAGATCGACCTTGTCGTCCGGACTGTGCGGATCGACGCCGATCGCCACCGAAATGTCGTGCACCTCGTTGTTCGCGAACAGGCGATCTCGCTCGGTTTCCCACGTGTTCAGCACCTTGCCGCGCAACGGCAGGATGGCCTGATACTCCTTGTCGCGGCCCATCTTCGCGGAGCCGCCCGCCGAGTCGCCCTCGACGAGGAACAGCTCATTGCGGCCGATTTCCGTCGATTCGCAATCGGTCAGCTTGCCGGGCAGCACCGCGACACCCGAGCTCTTGCGCTTCTCGACCTTCTGCCCCGCGCGCGTGCGCGCCTGCGCCTGCTTGATCACGAGGTCCGCGAGTTTCTTGCCGTGCTCGACGTGCTGGTTCAACCAGAGTTCGAGCGCCGGCCGCGCGAACGACGACACGAGCTTCACCGCATCGCGGCTGTTCAGGCGCTCCTTGATCTGGCCTTGAAACTGCGGATCGAGCACTTTCGCCGACAGCACGAACGACACCCGCGCGAACACGTCTTCGGCGAGCAGCTTCACGCCCTTCGGCTGCAGGTTGTGCAACTCGACGAAGCTCTTGACCGCTTGGTAAAGACCGTCGCGCAAGCCCGACTCATGCGTGCCGCCCGCGGGCGTCGGAATCAGGTTCACGTACGACTCGCGCGTGAGCGGCCCTTCCTCGCTCCACGCGACGACCCATGTCGCGCCCTCGCCTTCGGCGAACGTCTCTTCGCTCGAACGCGAGCTTTCCGCGTAGCGCTCGCCTTCGAACAGCGGAATCAGCAGGTCGCTGCCGTTCATGCCTTCGAGCAGATAGCCGCGCAGGCCGTCTTCGTATTTCCAGCTTTGCTGCTCGCCGGTTTTTTCGTTGACGAGCGTGACTTCGACGCCCGGCAGCAGCACCGCCTTCGAGCGCAACAGACGCTGCAGTTCGCCGAGCGGCAGGTTCGGCGAATCGAAGTATTTCGGATCGGCCCACGCGGTCACGCGCGTGCCGGATTTCTTGTCACCCCTGGCGGCGGCGCGCACTTCGAGCGGTTTCGCGACGTCGCCGTGCGCGAAGCTCAAATCGGCGACCTTGCCGTCGCGCCACACCGTGACGTCGAGTCGCGTGGACAGCGCGTTCGTCACCGACACGCCCACACCGTGCAGGCCGCCCGAGAACGTGTAGGCGCCGCCGGCGGCCTTGTCGAACTTGCCGCCCGCATGCAGGCGCGTGAAAACGATTTCGACGACCGGCACGCCCTCTTCGGGATGCAGGCCGAACGGAATGCCGCGGCCGTCGTCGTCGACCGAGACCGAATGGTCCGCGTGCAGCGTGACCGTGATTTGTCGGCCGTAGCCGCCGAGGGCTTCGTCCGATGCGTTGTCGATGACTTCCTGAATGATGTGCAGCGGATTCTCGGTGCGGGTGTACATGCCGGGTCGTTGCTTGACCGGCTCCAGACCCTTCAACACCTTGATCGACGCTTCGCTATACGCGGCGTTTGGCTTTTTCGTAGACATGATTGACTCGGTGCGTCGGTTCATCGTTGTGCACGGATCCTGTGGACAGGGCCGTGGACATGGCGTTGAGTTTTCAAAAAAAGCGAAACGAAACAACGGGGTTAGGCGGGGTGCCCGCGATGCGGGCAAGCTGTTTTGTCGCGCGGCTCCCGCTGGCGCGCCAGAAAGCCGGACATGGACGCATAGCCCGCCGGGAGAAGCCTGTTCGCGGGGTATTGTACTGATTTCGATCACGCCGGCAATTGACGTCGCGCTGAATTGGCCGACCGGACAAGGCGCGGCGGGCGCCGGGGGACATGCGCCGAAGGATGGAAGGCTCGCGCGACGGCTGCGCGATAGGTATCGGCGCAACTGACGGACGTGCGCCCGTTGCATTGTTCGGTGCGGTGCGCGGCGGCCTTATCTGTTGCTTTTTGTGCCGGCCGCACACGCCGCATTACTTGACGCGGTTTTCCAGCTCGTCCCAACGCTCGAGCGCGAGCATCAACTCTTCGTCGATCTCGGCATAGCGCTCCGTCAGACGCGCGCCCTCGCGCGCATCCTTCGCGAACACCGAGCCGTCTTCGAGCTGCGCGCCGATCGCCTTCTGTTCGGCCTCGAGGTCCGCAATCTGTTTCGGCAGCGCCTCCAGTTCGCGCTGCTCCTTGAACGACAGCTTCACGGTGCGCTGCGCATTGCGGCCCCCGGCGCTTTCCTTCGGCGCCGGTTCTTTCGGCGCTTCCTTGCTCGCCTCTTTCTGCGCGTCGAGCGCGAGTTGTTCCGAGCGATCGCGTTGCGTCTGCCAGTCGGTGAAGCCGCCGACGTATTCGCGCCACTTGCCGCCGCCTTCCGATGCGATCACCGACGTCACCACGTTATCGAGAAACGCGCGGTCGTGGCTGACGAGCAGCACCGTGCCGTCATAATCGATCAGCAGTTCTTCGAGCAGTTCGAGCGTCGGAATGTCGAGGTCGTTGGTCGGTTCATCGAGCACCAGCACGTTGGTTGGACGCGCGAACAGACGCGCCAGCAACAGCCGGTTGCGCTCGCCGCCGGACAGCGACTTGACCGGCGAACGCGCGCGCTCCGGCGCGAACAGGAAGTCGCCGAGATAGCTCATCACGTGCTTCTTCTGGCCGTTGACTTCGACCCACTCGCTGCCGGGGCTGATCGTGTCCGCCAGACTCTTTTCAAGATCGAGCGCCGCGCGCATCTGATCGAAATACGCGACCTGCAGATTCGTGCCGACGCGCACGTTGCCCTCATCCGGCGCGAGTTCGCCGAGAATCAGCTTCAGCAGCGTGGTCTTGCCCGCGCCGTTCGGACCGACGAAGCCGATCTTGTCGCCGCGCATCACCGTGTCCGTGAAGCGGTCCACCACCGTGCGCTCGCCGTAGCGCTTCGTCACGTCCGTCAGTTCCGCGACGATCTTGCCGGACTTTTCGCCCTGACCGACGTCGAGCTTCACGTTGCCCAGCACGTTGCGGCGCTCGGCGCGTTCGTTGCGCATCTGCACGAGCCGCGAGATGCGCCCGACGCTGCGCGTGCGGCGCGCCTCGACACCCTTGCGGATCCACACTTCTTCCTGCGCGAGCAGCTTGTCGAACTTCTCGTTCTCGATGCGCTCGACTTCGAGCTGCTGCGCTTTGCGCGTCTGGTACGCGGAGAAATTGCCCGGATACGACAGCAGCCGCCCGCGATCGAGCTCAACGATGCGTGTCGCGACGCGGTCGAGAAACGCGCGATCGTGCGTGATGAACAGCAGCCCCGCGCGCAGCGACACCAGCAGATCTTCGAGCCAGCGGATGCCGTCGAAGTCGAGATGGTTGGTCGGCTCGTCGAGTAGCAGCACATCGGGCTGCACGACGAGCGCACGCGCGAGCGCCGCGCGCTTCTGCATGCCGCCCGACAGCGAGCCGATGCGCGCTTCGCCGTTCAGGCCGATCTGCTGAAGCGTGGTCGCGACGCGGGTGCTCCAGTTCCATGCGTCCGCGGCGTCCAGCGACGATTGCAGCGTGTTCATACGTGCGAGCAGCGCGTCGTGCTCGGCGCCCTCGGGTGTGTCGGCGAGCTGATGCGCGACCGCGTCGTATTCGTCGAGCAGCGTGCGCGCCTCGGCGAGACCGGCGGCGACTGCGTCGAACACGGTGTCGTCGGCGTTGAACTCGGGCTCCTGCGGCACGTAGACCGTGCTCAGATGCTGCTGACGCGTGACCAGGCCGTCATCGGGTTTGGCCAGATCGGCGACGATCTTCAACAGCGACGACTTGCCCGCGCCGTTGCGCCCGATCAGCCCGACGCGCTCGCCCGCTTCGAGCGAGAAATCCGCGTGGTCGAGCAGCGCGACGTGACCGAACGCCAGCTGGGCTCCGGTAATGGTGTAAAGCGACATGGGAATTGGGGGGAAGACAGCGATGAGTCGGAACTGCTCATTGTACCGGGCGCGGGGCCGGTCGCAGGGATGCCGGGGGGACGACACGTGCAATGGAGCGCGCAGCGTCATCGGGGCGGGCAGGCGATGCGCGCCGGCCCGGCCCTGTCGATCAGAGGCTTACTTGACGTGCACCGTGATCGTCTTGCTCATGTCCGGCCCGTACGAGCGATGCGCACCGTCGCCGAATTGCAGCGTCAGCGTATGGTCGCCCGGCGGCAGCGTCAGATCGGTTTCGGTCTGGCCTTTGCCGAAGTGCAGCGACTTGTCGGTCGCGGCGATGACCTCACCCTTCGCCGGCGGCTTGCCGTCGATCAGCAGATGATGATGCCCGGTGCCCTCCGTCATCGTGCCGGCAGGCGCGATCTTCATGCCGTCGAGGCCGAACACGACATGCACCGGATTGCTGACGGTCGCGCCGTCCGCCGGCTGCACGAAGTACACGCCCGCCGCCTGCGCCATGCCTGACGCGGCGAGCAGCCCAGCCGTCGCGATGCCGACCAACCATGTGCTTTTAAACATTGTTCTCTCCTTTGGGAACGAAATCCGGCCACGCGATGCCGCCAGCGGCCTCGCCTGAGACCGATCGTCGCGATGCAGGCGTCATGTGCGCCGCGTCTGTCTAATCAAATCGCTGCAGACCCAAGCATAGACGCTATATGTGACGAAGCCGGCCGCGCGAGCCTGGGCACGCCCCCGGATGCATTGCGGCCGCGCCGCAGCGGTCTTCCGGGGGCGAATTGACAAATTCCGGTAATATTGCGCGTCGCCGCGCGCCCCAGAAAGGGGCAAAGCAAGCCGGCCATTGCATTGAACGAGAGAGTGTGTCGTGAGCGAAGTAATCGAAGTGACGGAATACAAGAGCTGGGTCTGCCTGATTTGCGGCTGGATCTACAACGAGGAAGACGGGCTGCCCGAAGACGGCATCGCAGCGGGCACGCGCTTCGCCGACATCCCGGCAGACTGGCGCTGTCCGCTGTGCGACGTGGGCAAGGCGGAGTTCGCGGTGGTGGAGTTTTAACCGTGAAATGACCTTGTGGCGATGGGCGCGGTTACGTGCGATTCGCCAGATGGCCAGGATGGTTCGTGCGGCTCGGCAGTCGATGTCTGTGGGGCCGTTTGTTTTTGTGGAATTGGTCGCTGCGCGTGCCACCCCTTGCCGGGCTCTCCTTTTGCCCGCGCCGGTTTGATATACTCTGCCCTCGCTGGTCAAGCTCTGGGACTCACCGAGTCCTCGCCGATTTGTCCGGCTCGGTCCTCTCCCTGTAGTTCAATGGATAGAACAAGTGCCTCCTAAGCGCTAGATACAGGTTCGATTCCTGTCAGGGGGACCACAAAAGCTTCCGAAGCTATCCAGCGAAAGCCAAGAAACCCCGTCAAGCTTGGCCTGGCGGGGTTTTTTATTTCCGGCAGCGTCCGACCGCAGCCATTTACAGCCGGGGGTATCTGGGGGTATTTTAGGGGGTATTGAGATACCGCCCGCGTTTGATACCCCCATGCCCCTGACTGACACGACCATCCGGAACGCAAAGCCCGATTCGAAGCCCTTGAAGCTGTTCGACGGCGGCGGCCTGTACCTTCTTGTGACCGCTGCTGGCAAAAAGTGGTGGCGTCTCAAATATCGATTTGCTGGAAAAGAGAAGTTGCTGGCGCTTGGCGTTTATCCGGAGGTCGGATTGGCGACGGCACGTAGGAAGCGCGACGAGGCGCGCGAGGTCTTGGCGTGCGGGACCGATCCGGGAGAAGAAAAGAAAGAGGCCAAACGCCTTCGTATTCTGGCTGCGGCGACCTCTTTCGAGGCCGTATCACGGGAGTGGTTCGCTGGACAGAAAGACGGGTGGTCTAGCGTCTACGCTGACAAGGTCATCGCTTCGCTGGAAATCGACGTGTTTCCGACGCTGGGTGGCCGTCCCATTACCGAAATTGAAGCGCACCATCTCGTGCAGGTAATCCGCACGATTGAGGCGCGCGGCGTTCGTGAGACGGCAAAGCGTATCCTGCAGCGTTGCCGCTCGGTCTTCCAGTACGGCATCATGACCGGTCGGTGCACCCGCAATCCGGCAAGTGAGATAGATTCCGCGGTCATCCTCAAGAAGGGACCCGCTGTGCAGCACATGGCCCGCGTAAAAGCGGCTGAACTGCCACGGCTGATGACGGACATCGGCGCATACGAAGGGGACCCGGTAACGCGACTGGCACTTGAGTTGATGGCGCTGACGTTTGTGCGCACCACCGAATTGATTGGCGCGAGGTGGGACGAAATCAATGTCGATTTGGCTGAGTGGCGCATCCCCGCCGAGCGGATGAAAATGCGCACACCGCACATCGTTCCGCTCAGCCAGCAAGCGCTCGCCATCATTGCACAACTGCGCACATTCAACGGTACGCGCGACTTTGTTTTCTATAGCCCTCAGAGCCGGAGCTACATTTCAAACAACACTATGCTGTACGCGCTCTATCGAATGGGATACAAGGGCCAAATGACCGGGCACGGCTTCCGAGGATTAGCGGCGACAGCACTCCGCGAAATGGGCTACTCACGTGATGTAGTGGACCGCCAGTTAGCGCACGCTGAACGCAATCAGGTCACTGCAGCCTATGTCCACGCCGAATACCTGCAAGAACGCCGTCAAATGATGCAGCGTTGGGCCGACCATGTGGAGGCGGCCCGCACGGGCGCGGACGAAGTCGCCCGCAGTCGTGAGGCGACAGCGTAAGTTATTTGTCCACCCATCCGACGCCACGGTTATAGACGCTTGTTGACGACGTACACTTCCTATTCATCACGGAAACAGGTGTTTTTCGTCGTCGCCGATGATTTGAGCGAGCGGGCCGTGGTATAGGCCGGCTTGTTCCGACTGGCAAACCAGGTTGAATTTAGCGTCTAAGCGCCCGCGCGTCATTCACGATTTGCGCACTAACTCGCTCTCCAACTTCAGCAGCGAGCTACTTGCCGTATTCGGGACTGCGGCACCGACATTCGGTGGACGGGAACACACTCCGTCGCTTATCACCGTCCGTCCACAGTCTCGATCAAAAAATCCAGCGTCCTCGCGTACCGGCCGTTGGCATATCGATCCTGCCCTTCCCGATCTCCGCCACCCTTCATTTTCGCGCGACGCGCAAGCGTGCTGCGTCGACGATTTCTCTTGTTCAATTCGTTTCGATTCAACGACACCGACGTTCTTGCACTCGCGAACTAACGTCGACATCCCAAGCGCCGGAACCCTTTAACTCGCGGACAGCACCGCATAAATCTCCTACCGAAGAGTAAATAACTGTTCGGCCTGTACCGCGGCCACCGTACGTCAACGTTACGTACGGCCCCAGTAATGAGCAGCCAATCACCGTAGTCGAGCAAAGCGAGTTCCAATTGCGCCCGTATACCGTTGCGCGCGAAGATAACAAGACTACTGGCCGCGGTTGTTCACGTCACTCTGCTCGGGCACGAAGAAAACACAAAAAAATTTCGTGAGTCCGGTTCGCTTCAGTAATTAAGGCATGAGACCACCAAGTTTTCGCGTGGTTGACACCCTTCACTTCCGGAGCAAAACAATGCCTGATCAGATTATGAACGATTCACGCCACGAGCTTTCGATTCTCCGACTCCCCGACGTCATCCAACTAACGGGGCTGTCACGATCCACCATCTACGCAGCGGTCTCAGCTCAGGCCTTCCCACGCCAGGTGCGCTTATCGGCTCGATGCGTGGGCTGGTTCGAGCATGACATCCAAAGTTGGCTGCTCACCAGAGTGCAGGCTGCGTAAAAGCGGACAACCGACAATGGCTACCAAGGAATCGGACCCGTGGCCGTCGGTGGAGCAGGTGGAGCAGATCGACGGGCGCTTCCCTGTACGAGGGGAGGGGGTTCTCTCTCTTCCTATTCTAACAAAATATCAAGTAGGTGCCTCCACCTCCTCCATCACTGATCGAGTGAGGCGGAAACAGCCGCAGGACACAGACCATGAACTTCGACGAAGACGATGTCATCCGTTTCAAGCAATTCATTCACGGGGAGGAAGCAGCAACGCTGTTCTTCTTTACGAAGCCAGCACTTCCCGATAAACGAAATTTCAGGATTCACAAAAAATTGTCGCGTAGCGTCTTGGATCGCCTATCGAAAGCAAATCAGGAGGGCTACAACGTGACTCTTATGATCAACCGTGGCAATGGTCAGGGTAGGAAAGCTGAACACGTCTTAAAAACGACTGCTTGCTTTATTGATACCGATGGAGACGTTGCTCTCAGTGATGTCCGAAAAAGCCCTGTCATGCCCCACTGTATCGTGAAGTCTTCTCCGGGGCACTATCACGCATACTGGCGCGTGAAGGACTTGCCATGCGAAAAGTTCGCGGAGTTGCAGAAGGCATTAGCTCACAAGTTTGGCAGCGACCCTAGCGTCTGCGATCTGCCGCGCGTAATGCGTGTACCTGGGACCCGCAACTGGAAGTACGGGCAGCCGACGTTCGCGAAAATCGTCGACATTGACGAAGACGCTCCTGCCGTTCCGTGGACGGAGTTCGTTGCGGACATGGAATTGAAAATTCCAGCCGACAAAAAACCGGTACTCATCAAAGCCAGCGAGCCTGTCAGTAAGAAGCCTGACGACGATCTGGCTGCACGCGTAGCCGAAGCACTGAAACTGATTTCAGCCGAACCGCGGGAAAAGTGGCTGCGGGTCGGAATGGCTCTCCACTCTCAATGGCCCGATGCTTTTGGATTCGATCTGTGGTGTCAATGGGCCCGTCAGTCATCGAAATACGATGCCGACGATCAGCGCACGACGTGGGACGGACTGGGCCAGCGAAGCGGCGTCTCGGTCAATACGATCTTCTGGATGGCAAGCGAAAAACAGCGAGGGGGTACCGGCGCCAACGAAGCTTGCATGCCGCAAAACGAGCTCGAATTATGCGAGATGTTTGCCGCAACCTATCAGTCTGAGCTTCGCTATGCAGATCGAAAATGGTACGAATGGGTGGACAATCGTTGGCAAGTCGACGAAGCATCTGCGCACCGTCGGGCTCGCGAGTTCGTGAAAGGATTGGTTGATACAACCAGGTCAGATTCGTCGAAGAGTGGCAGTTCTGTGGACAGGTGGCAGACGCGCGCAGCGCTGACCACCCTCGTCGAGCTCGCGAAATACGAGCAAAGCTTGTCAGCGACAAAATCTCAGTTTGACGCGAATCCTAATTTGCTCCCGGTAAAAAACGGTGTTATAGATTTGACCACACAGACTTTCCGACCTGGGCGCCCCGAAGACATGGTCAGCCGAAGCGCGCACGTTGAATACGTCCCTAACGCGAAATGCCCGGTGTGGACTTCTTTTGTCGACCAGATTACGGATGGCGACGCCGAACTTGTCCGGTATCTTCGCGCTATAGCCGGCTACACGCTATTCGGGCATGCGCGGGAACAGCTTTTCTTTGTTTTGATCGGCAATGGAGCCAACGGAAAAAGCGTTTTTTTGAACACTCTGCGCACAATGCTCGGAGATTACGGAGTCACGGTCCAAAACAGCCTTTTGCAACGGATGGGCGATAATGCGAATGGCCCGTCCCCCGCACTCGCAAAGATCGAGGGTCGACGCATGATTGCTTGCTCTGAGATGCCGCGAGGACGAGGCTTCGATGAAGCATTTGTGAAGCAACTGTCAGGCAACGACGCCGTCAGCGCGCGCGGCCTCTATAGTGACCAGATCGAATTTGTCCCGGTTGCGAAGCTATTTCTTGCCGTCAACAGCTTTCCGGAAGTGCGATTCGATGACGACGCGATGTGGCGCCGTATTGTGCCGATTGCATTTCGACGTTCGTTCACCGGCGATCAGGCCGATCATCATCTCGCAGACAAACTCAACGACGAATTTCCCGGAATACTAAATTGGACGCTACGAGGTGCACGAGACTACGTGACATCGGGCTTGCCGCATTGCACATTGGTCATGGAGGAAACGAAGCGCCTACGAAACAGCATTGATTCCATCAAGGAATGGCTCGACGCGGAATGTGAAATGGACGCCCGGGTATTCAGAACAGGCGAGCATCGCATATACATCCTACGCAGAATTTATGAAAAAACAGCAGCGGCGCCCTCAGAAAACGACGGACTTTAAAAAAGTCCTCGACGCACGAGGATTTCGTTGGCGAAAGACAAAGGTGAGCAACGTTTATCAGGGGTTTCGCATCACCGAGCAGTGACCGGATAAGGGTTAAGCGAGACTGCTGCGCAGTCTCGCGCGAAGAGATATTCATCAGTGCGCTGTCAAAGGCAAGTATGGACCAAATGTACAGAGTTCCAAAAACCGAGAACGCCTCATTTTCGATACCCAAACGCTCTGCCACCTGTTCCTGGGGTAAGCGTCCGACCGTGACCGCATAGACGCCTGACGGGGGCGACGCCATGCTATCCACGGGGCACGAGTGTGACTGTGTCCACAAAGGAATCATGGACACAGTGACCGAATCCACCGAAGTCAATGGCCCGCGCAAGTATCGTCGGCGTACGCAGGACGAGAAGCGCCAGATCGTCGAAGAGACGTTATCCAGTGGACGTTCCGTAGCGGAGATTGCGCGCATTCACGCGGTGAACGCGAATCAGGTACCTTGCAGGAAGGTGCTTCGCCAACAAACCAATGACGTCTAACGCGTTCAGCCTAAAACTCGTCCGCGGCGATCAAGTAGCTACGGTCGTCTCGGCACTTGTTAACAATGTACCCGCGTAAGGCCGAGCAATCGACGCCTGGTTTCAAAGGCCCAAACATGTCATCGAAGAACCGCATCAATTGCCGCCGCGTGACCAGCACATGGATCTCCAGGCTGTCGTCCCCTGGGTATCCAACCGCTAGGCCCTGCTTCGTTGCCCACCCCCGTACGTGATTACTCATAAGTCAGGAATTTTGCGGACAGATGGTCTATGCTTGAGCGATAGCTATTGAGAGCATCGCCCATGAAACGAGATGGCCGGAGTCTGGCTCACAACACGCTCGAAGAGATGCGTATCCTTGCAGTTCAGCGTATGGCTGAAGGCGAGCATCCAAATGATGTTGCCGCGTCATTTGGGATGCATCGCTCGTGGGCGTACAAGATTAGGGCGCAGGCGCGAGGCCGTGGTCATGGTGTGCGAGCGCTGCGCTCGACCAAGGGCACAGGTCGCCCACGTACGCTCACTGCGACGCAGGAGCAGCGGGTAATGCGCTGGGTTAATGGCAAGAATCCAATGCAGTACGGGTTTGATTTTGGCTTGTGGACGCGCAACCTGGTTCGTGAGCTGGTACGACAGAAATTCGGCGTCACGCTGAGTCTGGCTTCGATCGGTGCGATGCTCGCCCGTCTGAACCTGACGCCGCAAAAGCCGTTGCAGCGTGCTTACCAGCGTGATCCGGAAGCTATCGAGCGTTGGCAGCGAGACACCTATCCGAGCATTGCCAGGCAGGCTCGCGAGCAGAAGGCGGACATCTTCTTCTGGGATGAATCGGGCTTCCGTGCTGACTCGGTGCATGGCAGGACGTGGGCGCCGCGCGGTGAGACGCCGGTGGTCGAGCGGCCCGGCGAACGGCAAAGCATGAGCGCCGCGTCCGCTGTTAATTCGAAGGGCGCTTTTTGGTTTGCAACGTATGAAGGGGCACTTAGCGGCGAGTTGTTCGTGGAACTGCTCAAGAAGTTGATGTTCAATCGGAGAAGAGCGGTTCATTTGATCGTCGACGGATTGCCAGCGCATAAGAAAGCCGTCGTTAAGGACTATGCCGCTAGTACGCAGGGCAAGTTGACTTTACATTTCCTGCCCGGTTACGCACCGGACCTCAATCCGGATGAACTGGTGTGGAGTCACGTCAAGCGGACCGGCGTCGCGCGACGCCCACTTCAAAAAGGTGAAAAGTTGGGCTCAAAAATTCACGAGCAGCTTTCACAAATTAGCCGCGATCCGTGCCTTGTTCGCTCATTTTTTAGGCATCAATCTGTCCGCTATATTTCTGACGTATGAGTAATCCAATAGGGACTTGGTGGCGGAGGGAGAAAGCGAAAGCGCGGTGACTGCGCCAAGAAAGCGGCAAACTCTTGATCGTCGACTGAGCCGATCCAAGCATCGCTGAAAGTCAAGGTGATTCCCCCAAATTTGGTATCGGCTTGATTTGTCTGCGAGCGCACTCTGACCATATAGACGCTCGCTTATATCGAGTCTACTTCGGCAAAGAGTTATTTGCGAATATGTTGCGGCCAAAACTCCCAAAAATGATTCAGGCCTCTAATGGATACGTGGGCCATGGATCACGTCAAGGCTAAAGAAATGGCTTCTTGTTGCCGTTATCGCAGCTGGGCCGCCAGTCGATTCAATCAACTAAAGAGAAGCCATAGATTTATATGAACGAAAATACTTTGCAAACCACGGCGCAAGCCATCGGCGACCACGCCTTCCACCGCAATCTCCAGCAGGCACAGACCCGCTCTGCTTTTGCCGCTTACCTCCTCTGGTTTTTCCTAGGTTCGGTCGGTGCGCACCTGATGTACACGCGCCGCTGGGTCATGCTCGCAGCCCACTACCTGCTATTGGTTCTGACAGGTGTCGGCGTTGGCATGGGAGCTAACGTCAAGAGTGGTGTATGGGCAACTTGAAGGCAGGCGCTTTCAGGCGGCGAGTTTCTGCTGAACCGGTTGATCGTCTTTCACCTGTTCGCCGTCCTTGAAGGCAATGCCCTCCAGCAGCAGCTTGATCTGTGCAGGGCCGTTGATACGGCGCCAGGTTTTCTCGGCTTCCTCGATCAGCTTGAATGCCAGGCCCAGGAAGGTCGCTCGCGACACGCAGTTGCGCGTACGCGTGGTGCGGTGGCGCACGGTCGCGAACGTCGACTCGATCGCATTTGTCGTGCGCAGATGCTGCCAGTGTTCCGCCGGGTAATCGTAAAAGGCCAACAGGCTTTCCCGGTCCTTCTTCAACGTTTCGGTGGCTTTCGGATACTTCGCCGCGTAGACCGTCACGAAACGATCGAAGGCGGCGTATGCGTCAGCGCGCGTCGCGGCCATCCAGATCGCCTGCAGGTCTGCTTTGGCTTTGCCTTGCTGCGACTTCGGCAGCGCATTGAGCACGTTGCCCATCTTATGGAACCAGCAGCGCTGGCCTCGCGTCGCAGGAAACACTTCTTCCAGCGCGGCCCAGAAGCCCATCGCGCCGTCGCCGATCGCCAGCAGCGGACCAGCCTGCAGGCCTCTCGATTTCAGGTCGAGCAGCAGTTCCTGCCAGGACGCCTTTGACTCCCGGTACCCATCGCCGATCGCCACGCGCTCCTTGCGCCCATCCGGCCTCACGCCGATGATCACCAGCAGGCACTGGCCGTCCGAATTCTCGCTTCGCAGCCCCGTGTGGATCCCGTCGACCCACCAATACACGTAGTGCGATTTCGACAGATCACGTTGGCTCCAGCTGGCATGTTCGTCGGCCCACTGCGCCTTCAGGCGGCTCACCACATTGGCCGACAGACCCTTGGCATCTTCGCCTAGCAGGACGCTCAGAGCCTCGCTCATGTCGCCTGTCGAGATGCCTTTCAGATACAGCCACGGCAGCGCAGCACTCACGCGTGGCGACTTCCTCACATACGGCGGCACAATCGACGAATTGAACTTCACACCAGATCCTGATCGATCGCGAACCTTCGGGACCTTCACGGCAATTGGCCCAGCCGCCGTCAACACTTCGCGCTCAGGCAGATAGCCGTTGCGCACCACGGCGCGCTGGCCGTGCAAGGTCTTGACGTTCTCGAACCGCTCCAGCAGCGCCGCGAGCTCGGCTTCGATCGCCTGCTGGATCACCTGCCGGGCTCCGTGCCGCACCAGTTCGTCCAGACCCAGACCGGCTCCCGATAGACCAACGACTTCTTTTTCCGTAAACTTGTTCATGGTGGATGGTTTGTTGTTTGCTGGTTTCCGACTTCGACAATCAGATTCTCAGCTGAAACCTCCACCGCCTACAATCTCCCGCCTCAACTCCCCCGTACACCACTTCCGACTTTAGCTCTTGGCATGGTCTTCCACAATGATGGAATCCACAGCCTGGCCGTTGGATTTGCGGCACTCTGGGGCGCGTTCCTGCCGTTCGGCACCTTCAGCTTCCTCGGCATGTGTATCCTGTTTGCGCAGGTGAACTACTGTAACGAGGACTCTGCGTTGCGACTGGCTGGGCAGAAGACGAGACTCACGCGCGTTACTGAACGTCTGGTTATCATTATTTCGGTCGGTGCGTTCGCGATCTTCGCTACTCTACTGTCGGATGTACCGATTTCGACGTCGGTAAGGGCTCCGGCACATGACGAACTGTCCACGACTCCGGATACGACTGTGCGGACGTCTGCGGTACAGCAAGCCAATCCAGAGAGCGCTAGCAGCGCGCCTGCGGCGAACGTCGAACAGGACAGCACTCAGCCACAAGCCAATGCGGCTGAGGCTTCTTCGCAGGTGGCGACTGGGGCAGACGCGGTACAAGCACAGGAGCAGCAACCGCCAGTACAGGTTCAGTCTACACAACCCCCTGCTACTCAACAGACAGACCCTGCTACGAATTTCAACACGAATCCAAATCAGGTTTATGAAGCGAGTTTTGACTGCGGACAGAGCCACTCGCAAAATGAATATTTGATTTGCCACACGCCAGCACTTGCTATCGCAGACGTGAAGCTCGCTAACTCCGTAACGGCGGCCAAAAACGCAATTCCTCCTGTAGATTTGGATGCTCTAAAGGAAAGGATGCGGGGGCAGTGGAACTTCCGGGAGAAGCGTTGCAACGACGTCGCCTGTCTGAATACGTGGTACACCTATCAGATCAATACGATGACCCTCATTACACAGACCCAGAACGTTGCGGCTCGCTTGGATACCACACAAAACTGATAGCCAATCAGAGGCAATGGGACAGGACAAATTCAGTACCGGGTATGGAACGCGACCAAAGACCGCGCCAAGCAAGCCCGATATGAGAGTAATGCCCCGAGGCGTGTGGGGCGCGGTCGGAGCTAGCGCCGCGCCTGCGCCTAGCGGGTGGCAAGCTTGTCACCTGACATATGGTTTCGGGATCGAAGGCTTCCTAGGCACCTAGCAACTGTCGTAGTTCTGAGTTTGACCCGGCGCGGAACTGGCTGTTGAAAATCAAGTGCTTACGCTGGGTCTCGAAAACACCTGTGGGGCAGGACGCTCGAAATCCTACAGGCACCTGCCCACCGCAACCTGGCAACCTGGCAACCTGGCAACCTGGCAACCCTTCACCGTACGTTTCGACGGGGCGAGGTCAATGAATGCAATCGAAATTAAATCTTGCGAATCTCAGGGCTGCAATCGTCAACTGTTGAGCGCCGCGCGCATCGAGGTAGCGAAATGAACAAAACGGAACACGTTGAATCGCGGATCGACGCGATGTTAACCAGCATGGACAGGTGGCCAGCGCTCTGCGAGTTTCCTGACCCGCAGCCGGCGGTTGGGACCAGCAGGCCGGATATCCCGGACGCGGCACTCATCGACAAGTTCGCTTCGGACCCGTACTCGCTGTCCCGATTCCGGTGAGTCGAACCCAGTTGGCGCAATCGGATGGGGGCGCTGTCAGTAGCAGTTCGTGCGCGTCGTATTTCCGTTGGTATCGGACCTGCAATTGAACATTTGCGGAGCGGGATGATTCATTCCCTGCACAACACCGGACACGAAACCTCCGAGCAGCATGAGGGCAATATCCGCGCCTGAGGGGCCGGAATTTGCCTGCTGCTGAGCCTGTTGCTGCTGCTGAGCCTGTTGCTGCTGCTGAGCCTGTTGCTCCTGCTGCGCCTGCCGCTCCTGCTGCGCCTGCCGCTGAGCTTGTAGCCAGGCCCTTCGCGCGGCCGCCTGTCCGGCCAATCGCTCTTCCTCCGCCTGTCGACGTGCCTCCTCCTGCTGCGCCTGCCGCTCCACCTCCTCCTGCTGCGCCTCCTTCTGTGCGATACGTTGTTGCTGCTGAGCGCGCAGCCTTTTGTCCTCCTGCGACAGGAGCGGTTCCATCATTAGTGCGTGCAGGGAGTCCTGATAAGGGCCGTCCAGCTTGGCCGGCTCTTTTAGCGACACCGCGGCGGGCTTGAGAGGCTGTCCGGGTGGCGTGTACTCAGCAATATTTCCATCCCATATCGCACCGCTGGGCCACACCACCGTAAACGGCGACTGCACGATACCGGACGCTTTCTCGTATGGCGTGAGTGGAAATGTTGCCACGGCCAATGGCGACTCTCCGATATACGTCCCTGCTGTGAAAATGCTTGCCCCTTCGGGGACCGTATAAATCACCCAGGTCAGACAATCGGGACAGGACGCGGTGGGTTTAGCTGCCGCGTGGCTTGTTGTCACCTTGCCACTCGATGGATTTGTCGCGCACCCACCGATTAAAACTGCTACGGCGGTAGCTGTTATCGCGGCGAAGGCAGTTTTCATGATTGTTACTTGTCATGATCGGATCGAGCCGAGTCTACAGTTGGTTGCGCCTGCAACTGTTCGCTGGGCAACGCAACCCGCAATGCCGGCTCAGGAATGCTTCCGAGCCCGAGCGGAGGCGCACATAAGGTCCGGATCCGGCTTCTTGCCCGCTGCCCAAAAAGCTTCAAGAAATTTGGTTTGCGCTACACGAAAGGCACCCAGTGAGGGCATGACCAAAGGAGTCTTGAATCACCCCTCGCCGGCCTTCTCCCTCCGGTCCCTGCCAAACGTCGTCGGTCCTACATCTGATTTTGACGTCGGCATGCATGCAGTATCTCGTTGACCGCGAATGCTCCTCTCACGCTCTGCATATTTTGCAGATCACACAAGTGATACGCTCTTTCGCGCGGCAAAAGCATTGCGCCATTTCTGTAAAGCGCGTCGCACGAGTTGCTAATCTCGCGAGCCGCAAAGCTGCTCTGACTATTTGCCAATGAATGCAGGATGCATTGATCGTAGTCTGAATTATCACCACCTTATGCTAGGGCCGAGAGCGGGGTGGCGAGCGTGATCGAGAGAAACCGTTAAGCGAGTTGAGCATGATTGTGGCCGAGACTCGGAGATATCACAGTGGGCAGTCACCGATTGTCAACGATTCGGGCCCCCAATGTCGAACGTCTGAACGTCTCAGGGTGGCCGAAACGAAAAATTCGGCAGTTGCCCATTAGCAGTCCGTCCGGGCTCGGCGCGATACGACTAGACGCTTCATGCACATCTCTGTATTTGAAGCAGTCGCGTTTGCGCCAGACACCGAAGCCCCCAAACCCGGTAACGAATCAATGGATGTGCCTGCGCGAGCAAAGTCTGATCCGAGTGGGTGAACGTGATGGATCGTTGTCAGGCTATCCGGCAGTATTGCCCTCGCGCTCCATCGATCTACCGTCGCATGCATTTACGGGAGCAGCGAAAGCTCGGCCAATTACGCGATGTGGGCCGCGGCCTTCGTAATTGTCGGATGGCTCACGCCGTACTCTTTCGCAAGTCCGCGCGCGGTCGCGCCCGCTGCGAGCTTAACTTTGATTTCTGCGCGTTGCGTGGCCGTCAGCGACAACGGGCGGCCGGAAATCTTGCCTTCTGCCTTGGCCCGTGCGAGACCAGCATGCGTGCGTTCGACCAGCTGATCGCGTTCGAACTGAGCGAACGCCGCAAACATGCGCATTACGAGATCGCCGGCTGCACTCGTTACTTCCATTACCGGCAGGTCCAACACAATGACCGCGACCTTCATGTCTCGCAACATCGCAACCGTCGCATCTATGTCGCGCGCGTTCCGTCCGAGTCGATCCAGCTTTGTGACCACAAGCTTGTCGCCTTCGTCGAGTTTGCCGACCAGCTTGGCAAACATTGGCCGATCCATAGCCGCGACCGTACCGCTGATCGTCTCCGCATACACGTGACGGTCAGCGACAACGTAATCTGCCTTCTCGGCCAACAAAACCTGATTCGCAGTCGTCTGCTCGTTGGTGCTGACGCGGGCGTAAAGGAAGGTCTTGGACATGGCGCGCTCAATGGAAAGATAACGTGGAAATAATATCATGCGTAAACAAATCCAGAAACAAGGACTTTATTTCCACATTTCCGCCGTGTTCTAACCCGGCAAGAAAACGGTCGTTTCTTTTCCACCGTACCCAGCCACAATTCAATTCAATCGGCTCAACGTAGCCAAAAACTTAACAGCGAACATCGCTCACCAACCGTTGACCGCAGACGAAAGCGATATCTGCGGGGCAGTTCGACGCGTCGTGCTAGCTCCGTCTGTGTTTGCAACGCTTTCCATCACTGGAACCGCCCATACGCATTAAACTCTCACTACTTTTCCAATCGCACAGAGCTTACGGGATTGAAAGACAAGATGGCGATACAACAAATCGCGCAACGATTTATAGACCTTGCGACTGATGCCGGATGTTCAAAAAAAGCAGATGCGGGCGAACTGACGGCAATGCTGAGGAGCGTTGCAGCCAATACAAACTCATCTAGCATAAGAAAACTAGGTGAGACTTTTCCCGATGTCGGACGCTCTCGGGTCGGCGACGCGGAATGCATGGCTACCGTCGACGTATTGTTCCCAATGGTCCACGAACCCGAAGATTTTGGCCGTATAGTCGCGAACCACGTACTGGGTGACATCTACGCTGCTTTTGGCCTCCCCACGTTCGCACTTGCTGTCGTCGGAATCCCCTATGGGGTCGAGGCGTCAGGAAACGAAGTCACTGAAATGATGTCCGGTGCTGTGCGCGAATTGGGAGACGCTGGCGCTTGCCTAATAGGTGGCCACACGTTGGCAAAGCAATCGGATCTCTCGCTTGGATTCACCGTAGTTGGCACCCCCATGAGAGGTGAGAGAAAAACGGTCCGCGCTACTGGTCATGGTGACCCGATTTTTGTCACTAAGCGTCTCGGCACAAGTGTGGCGACGCTGCTCTGGAAGACGGAAGATGCGCAGGATGACTCGTTCCAAGACGCAAAATCCTCGATGTTACAAAGCAACCTGACGGCCGCGCGACTTCTGTATCGGTCCGGTGTAACGTACTGCACAGACGTAACTGGGTTCGGCTTGGTCAATCATCTCCATCGCCTAATGCTGCGTACCGAAAGCGCGTCCAAAATTTTCTTTGACCTACTGCCCGCTTTTGCATCCGTGACTCCGATTGAGGAGGCAGGCTATCCGACTTCGAGTCTCTATTTCCAAAACGTGGAATTTGCTTCGCGATTTTCGAATGCTCTCAGCGCTTGCGCACATAAGAAGTCGGCGCTGCTTTTTGATGCCCAAGTCGCGGGCGGCCTTTTGTTCACGTATCCACGCGAGCAATCACAGGAGCTTGAGCAAGACTTCGAACAAGCAGGCATTGAATTATTCAAAATCGGCAACCTCAAAAAGGGCAAGATCGGCGAGGTCACCATTTTATGAGTAACCGTAGTCTCACTGAGAAAGCAAGCGCCGATCAAGATCACTTCCAGCTTAGTGGCGAAGAGTCTTTAAGCTTTCTCGATGTCGCTGAATATTATTTGAAAGCAGAAAATCGTCCATTATCAGCGCGAGATATCGTCGGCCGAGCTATGGCTGAAGGAATGCTAGTCTCGTCGGGGAAGACGCCTTGGCAAACAATGAAGTCAAAGCTTTCTACTGACATCCTTAATAATGGCGAAAGATCGCGGTTCAAGCGTGTATACCAAGGGTCGTTTGCGCTTCGCGACTACGATGCCGACGAATATATCGCAACCCGTTTTGTCAAGAGCAAGCTTGACGAAGATATCGCTGTCATATCACGCAATGATCTATCTCAAATTATTCCTGGAGTTGGCTATTTCCCGGGTGTAATTGACAGGTTTAAATTATCTACGCTTGCGAAGCCGATGCGTAGACGTGAAGCAGAGGAGACCTTCGATTGCGTTCAATTGGTTTCTGTGTTCTTGGTAAGATGTGGCTCAGCTTTTTTGACGCACATGAGAAGT
This sequence comes from Paraburkholderia sp. WC7.3g, assembly GCF_050436345.1. Classification (NCBI taxonomy): domain Bacteria; kingdom Pseudomonadati; phylum Pseudomonadota; class Betaproteobacteria; order Burkholderiales; family Burkholderiaceae; genus Paraburkholderia; species Paraburkholderia sp. WC7.3g. Next base: position 1,558,594 of record NZ_JBNDMA010000002.1, on the reverse strand, counting down.
GCTCGGCTTCCAGAAAGTCGACTACGGGGAGAATATTCAATGATGCTAGGAGGTCATCTTTCAATGGATGACTTTGCTCAGCTTACATTGGATCTGTTTTCGGAGGACGATGACCTTTCGGATTGCACATATATTCTCCGCGAATTAAGCGAGGAACTGATTGTTGACACGAATCTATCCGTTTCATCCCGGGGTTTTATTTATGATGACTCCCGTGTTGTCAGCACCCAGCACCTAGGATTGGTGTATGAGGTTTCGATTGACATTCCCTCTTTCACAATCGGCGAAAGAGGCTTCCTCCTACATCCAAAATTCGAAACGCTTAGCGAAATTCAAAGTCGAAGGGAAGATTTTGAAAACTGGTCATGGATATTGATGGACTCTTTTTAAAAAAATAAATAAATATGCATTTCATTCTCAAATATGCGCTAAAACTGATTTTCTTTTTGGCTTCCAGCCATAGGAAAATTGGCATCAGAGACTTTCAGGCCGCCATGGGCGCAACTGCGATCCTGTCTCTATTGACGATAGTACCAGCGGCACTACATATATTCACTGGATGGCGCGGATCCTCCGCAATTGAACCTTTACAAATTTTTATGGTAGTGCTGCCACTCGTCTTGGCATTTGTGCCAATCGTTTACATTGTGAAGCTTCGTCGTTTTGGCATCACTGACGCCGACTATAGCGTCGCTACAGGCATTAACTACAAGGCGGCCCTTAAAAGCGCCCGAGCCGGGTTCCAGTTTTTGGGGATAGGCGCTTCAAAACTCACGGCAGAAGAGCCTGAGCTAAGAGAGGCGATTCGAATCGCCGCGCGTTCTAGCGAGCCAATTAAGATGTTATTGGTCGATCCGGATGCTAAGTCAATATTTCAAGGTCTGGAGAAAATGGACGGGACGACGGGGTACGCAGCAAATGTCAAAGGATCCGTGCTATTTCTAGAGACCCTAGCACAAAACAACGAAAATTTCATGAAGTTGCGGTTCTACCAACCGATTACGATGGAAGATGTCAAGCCATTCCGGCTTTTTTTCGCCGATAATGCTTGCCTCGTAAGCCCATTCTCTCCCAGCACGGGCGAGAAAGATCAAGGTCGGAATTTGCCGCAGTTGCGGATATCGGCAGTTGGGTTTCCGAATGCAAGCGAACCAACGCTTTACGTATCTTTAAAGAAATACTTCGAGAAAAATTGGAACGAAGCAGAGGAGAAAAAAGACAATGCAAACTAAACTTTTTCCACAAGGATGTGTTCACGGCCGCTTTCAGCCTCCACATCTTGACCACCTGAAATACATTCGAGCTGCCTTGGCTAAAGTGGAGCATCTGATCATCGGAATTGCTCAACCAGACGCGCCATATTTGGATGACTGCGAGGCGGACCCACATCGATCACAAAAAGCCGACAATCCGCTCACATACGTTGAGCGATGCGTTGCTATGGAACGAATGCTCACAGGCGAAGGCGTCTCTCGCGATAAGTTTTCATTTTCTCGTTTTCCAATTGACCGTCCAGACGAGTTACTTGACATCATTCCGTGCTCCGTTGTTTGCTTTACTACAATTCGCGACGATTGGAATCGAAAAAAAATCGAAATTCTGCGGCAACATGGCTACGACGTGAAGGTGCTTTGGGAAAGCGCGGTTCAAGGTATTTCCGGCACCAAAATTAGACAAAAAATGCGATCTTCCGACGCGGCATGGGAAGAAAGCGTCCATCCCGCAGTCGCAGGGTATCTCAACTCCGAGCATCTGGTAGATCGGATTAAACTCGGGTGACTATCTGTGAATTACGATAAGTCATCGAAATTCGTTGAACAGACGACAAGCCCGATAATTTTCGACGGAAATACCGAACAGAAATCGACGCCAATCTCCGGTGCAAGAGCTACCCTCGCACTCCCATTGGGTCGAGTAAGATCAGCGAAACCCAAAAAATCTATCGAAAAAAACCTCCTGCCTTTCTTGAAATGGCCCGGGGGTAAGCGCTGGCTTTTTGAACAATGTCCTGCATTGATTCCGAAACAGCTTGATGGCCGCTATATCGAACCATTTTTGGGCGGCGGCGCAATGTTTTTCGCATTAAATCCCCGTGAGGCGATTCTTTCAGACTTATGCTCTGATTTATTTTATGTTTACAGAGGAATTCGCAATCAGCACCAAGCGGTCTCTCGCATTTTATCTATCCACGCGGAAAATCACAGTCGAGACTATTATTATAAAGTCCGTCAGAGCGAGCCAGAACACATCGCCGAGCGTGCCGCGCGCCTTCTTTATTTGAATCGCACCTGTTTCAACGGCATATATCGAGTCAATCGTCAAGGAAAATTTAATGTTCCACTTGGCTCTAAGACATCGGTAATTCGTCCAGATGATGATTTTCAAGCATGGTCTACCGCTCTTCGGCGCGCCCAAATAAAGCATTGCGATTTCGAATCAGTAATTGATGAGGCGAGAGAAGGAGATTTTATATTCGCCGATCCACCATACACGGTTCGACATAATGAAAATGGATTTATTAAATACAATGAAATTCTTTTCTCATGGGATGATCAAGTTCGATTGCGCGATTGTTTGCAGCGCGCAAAAAATCGCAATGTTCGCATCTTGGTAACGAACGCGAACCATGAATCCCTTCGAAATTTATATCAAAACGGATTCAAACAGTTCATCGTTTCAAGGTTCAGCCCAATAGCGGCATGCAGCGAGAGCAGGAACAGGTACGAAGAACTGGTGATCACGGCCTAACATACGATCACTGTCGCTTGAACATCGAGCGGTAGGCCCCCGACTCCTTAATGCGTCAGATGCGCCCCCCCAAGGGAATCGCCCTTGGGGGTACTTTAGGGGGTATCTATTTTGATAGAAGAAAAATAAAGGTATAGAATTCATTAATTTACGGTGACAATATGAGTTCTGTCAGGGGACCAAGTAGAGCTCACCCGGCTCCCAGGTTCGCTCACAAAAGCCCCGTATGCGTTGCGCTGCGGGGCTTTTTGCTGCCGATCTGCCTTCCAGGCCCGATCGGAGCCGTCCCTGCGCTTTGCGCGACCTACCCCGTCGAAGACAGCGAAAAACCACGCCCTTCCGGAAACGTCAGATCGCTATAATCTGCGAGCCGACTTCGAAACGTTTCCGAGGACCCACATGGATCAAGCCCTTGAATGCGTTACCGCGTTGAACTTTTGCGAGCAGGCCTATCTCGCCGCCAATCCGGACGTCGCTGAAGCTGTCAGGCTCGGTGCGTTGCGATCGGGAAGATCGCATTTCGAAGTATTCGGCGTCTCCGAAAGTCATCGCAGGCAGGACGCAAAGGTGGCCGCTCAATCCAGGCAACAACGAAGAAAAAGAATAAAGTCTGTCCTTCGCACTGACATGCCATTTAGTGACGACGGTAAGTTTTTCGATTTTTTGTCGCCCGATCTACGTTCCCAATTCGACATTTACGACTCGGAACTGGCCGGAAGCAATCTGTACGATCAGGATGCACTGGCGATGATCGAGCGCCACCCGTCGGGGATGATTCTGGATTGTGGAGCCGGCAGCCGTCCCGCGGTCTACGAAAACGTGGTCAATTTCGACATCAGCAATTACCCATCCACCGATGTTCGAGGTGTCGGCGAAGTTCTGCCGTTCAAAGATGCGTCGTTCGATGGCGTCTTGTCGTTGAATGTTCTCGAACACGTGAAGGATCCATTCACCGCTGCCAAAGAAATTCTTCGCGTGTTGAAGCCGGGCGGCGATCTGGTCGTGGTGGTTCCGCTTACCCAGCCCACTCATGGCTATCCGCATCACTACTACAACATGACAGCCGAAGGGATTCTCAATCTGTTCGGATCTGCGATCGATGTCGAACGCGTGTACGTGCCGGAATCGACAACAGCCATATGGTCGATTTACTGGATCATGAGCGAGTGGGCCGAAGGTCTCGACGAGAATGCACTGAAAGAATTCAAGGCACTCACGGTCGAAGACATTCTGCAGGGACCACCGACGTTGCTGGATCGATCGTTTGTTAAGCAGCTAAGCGCAAAAAAGAATCTCGACATTGCGAGTTCGACGACCGTGATTGCAAAACGCGTCTGAGACGCGCTCCCCGCAGAGTTCAAACTTCGTCTTCGAAACACATGCAGGTTCTACGGCTCCGTTATTTTGGAATCGGCCGATGGATAGTCGGCTCGTATATCGACGGATCGACGATGTTCATCTCGTCTTTCGGGCGTTCGCCGAAAACTCGCTCGAAGTCTTCGGGACCCAGAATGTCAGCAGCGTCGTGGAGAAAAGACGAATAGGCCTCGTTCAGTTTCGAGGCCGACGGTGCGTCGCTGCCCGGCGGCACGTATTGCAAACGTTCGACCCGCGCCATAAACGCGCGTCGATGCTTCATCAACGACTTGATCTTTGCGTCCGCGTCCGGACCGGTCAAGGTCGCCTGAAGATGCTCCTGAAAATCATCGACATCGGCTTGCGGATGTCCTGGCTTCATGGCGTTACTCCCGCCTGGGGTTGAGCACTGAATTCTTTTGCTCGCCCATGCAGCATGCTGCTTGCCGTATGTTCCGAAGATCGCGTTGCTCAACCAGTAACCCCTGGACATGCGGACCGTAGCAGCGGCCGCTCCACCGCTGCCGGTAGCCCAAAGAATCTGGTTTGACAGCTGATGGCACACGCCATCGCGACCATAGCTAAAAATCGTTCCACGACCGGCCGGTTCGATGTTCGGATCGACATCGGGCCGACATAGACAACTAGCATAAGGCAGATTGGCCCCGGCGGAAGCCAAGAAACCATCCGCACTGGCCGGCGTCCCGCCTCTGGCGTGGAAGCTGCCCCAGCTGTACCAATAGTGCTCTCCAGCGATCAAAACGTCCGCCAGCGCCGGGTAAATCTTCACCCGGCTGTCATAAGTCGTCACCCATGTGTGATCAACGGCGGACTCTTGAAAATACGCCGGAGCCGTCCATGCGAACAATGTAACGGCGCTCATTGCTTCATCTTGGCCGCATAACAGCGCTGTCGCGCGAAACTCGCCCGAAAGCTGGTAAAAACCTTGCTTACCTCAAAGGTTATACGCGGTGAGCAGTATCAATTTCAAGGATGCTAAAAACCTGCCGAAGCGCTGTTAGCGCTTCGCTCCCGCTACCGCACTTCCCCACGACAGTCCGGCGATCCACCTGGCGACGGCCCGACTAGCCGGCCGCTCGACCCATCGATACGACCCGAGCGCCACCACCGACGACCCCACTACGACCACCGCGCCCACCAGATCCCCCGGCCACCGATGCCGGGCATCGATCATCTGCAAGAGCCCGATCACCACCGGCATCGCGAGCAGGTGCGTCAGATATAGCGAATACGATGCATCGCCAATGCGCTCGAGCCACCTGCTCCACCGTACCTTGCTCTCGACTGACAAGCCCGCCACCACGACGGCCAACGCCGGCAAGCCAAAGACGAGAAAACGGTTCGCATCGGTCAACCTCGGCGCGAATGCGCCCGCTGCGGCGACCACCACCAGCAGTCCCGCCGCCGCGGCCAGCGGCACTGTCCGCCCGGACGCATACCACGCGCCGACGCAGCACCCGAACACAAACTCCAGCACCAGCGGATTCGTGTAAAACGCAAACGCGACGCCCTCGCCGGGCAGCAGGTGCAACGCGGACGTCACCAGCAGAAACGCACCCACCGCCAGCAGACGACGCCTTGTCACGCTCATCGCCACGGCAAACACAGCGTAAAACCACATCTCGTAGTTCAGCGTCCAGCCGACGCCCAGCACGGGTGCGGCGATGCCGGTCCAGCTCGTCGACGGTAGAAACAGAAACGACGACAGCGCATGCCACGCGCTCACGCGCGCATGATCGAACGCTTCGGGAACGCCCGGCAGGAACGCGACGAGCGCGATAAACAACGCGGTGAGAATCCAGTAGAGCGGCACGACCCGCGCGATGCGGGCGCAAATGAACGAGCGCGCCGACTCGATTCCCGGCGGCAAACCGTGAGTCACCAGCGCCATCACGAAGCCGGAGATCACGAAAAACACGTCGACGCCGATTTCGCCATAGCGCGACACCCGCGGAAAAACATGCACGAGCCAGCCATGCGCGGCGACGATGCCGTTCGTATGAAACGCGACGACGCCCAGCGCGGCGAGCGCGCGCAACGCCTGGATTGATCGATACTTCCTGATGCCTGTCATACCCTTCGATCCGACAGAGTGTGGGAGGCATGGTAGCGCCGAGCGTCACACGATGCAGCTCGGCCGGGCGCGTCCAATGCACGCCCGCCCGGCCGAGCGGTCAAGCTCGCGAAACGCTCAGGCCATCAAGCCGGCCGCTGCGGAATATTCAGGCCGCGCACCACCGCTGGACGCTCGACGAACGCGCCCAGCACGCGCCTCACGTTCGGGAAGTCCTGAATGCCGACCAGTTCTCCCGCCTCGTAAAAGCCGACCAGATTGCGCACCCAGGGGAAGATCGCGATATCGGCGATCGAATAGTGATCACCCATCACCCATGCGCGTCCTTCGAGCCGCTGCTCCAAGCACGCCGAGCAGCCGCTTCGATTCGGCGACGTAGCGATCGCGCGGACGCTTGTCCTCGTACTCCTTGCCGGCGAATTTGTGGAAGAAGCCGACCTGGCCGAACATCGGACCGATGCCGCCCATCTGGAACATCACCCACTGGATCGTCTCGTAGCGCCCCGCGGCGTCCCGCGGGATCAGCTGAGCGCTTTTGTCGGCGAGATAAATCAGGATCGCGCCCGATTCGAACAGCGGCAGCGGTTTGCCGTCGGGACCGTTCGGATCGAGGATCGCCGGAATCTTGTTGTTCGGGTTCAGCGACAGAAACGCCGGCGTCATCTGATCGTTGGTATCGAAGCGCACCAGATGCGGCTCGTATGGCAAGCCGGTTTCCTCGAGCATGATCGAGATTTTTACGCCATTGGGCGTCGGCAGCGAATAGAGCTGAATCCGGTCCGGATGCTCGGCCGGCCAATTCTTCGTGATCGCAAAAGCGGATAGATCGGTCATGGGTTCGCGTCGCCCTAGGGGACAGAAATTGCAAGACCGCCCAATATAAACCGACTCGGCACAACGCGTGCGCGGCCGCGCGTAGACCTCACAAACGCCGCCACACCGCCGCCGTTCGCGATCAGTGGTTCACCACAAGTCCTTCGTCGCCGTGCCCGCGCGAACAGTGAAGCCTTCACGCCACAGCGCCGCGCCGACCGCCAGCAGCAACGTCTTCTCGGTGCCGTCGAGCAGTTCCCACGCGGCCGCGAACCACGTCGCGAAGTTCGCGCAGGTCGCTTCGAGATCGGGCGGCGCCTTGCCTTCCAGGTACTGCCGTTCGAACATCGAAAGTATTTTTTCGGGTGTCATTGGCGCGGCCTCCTGATGGGATTGCGCCAAGTCTAAAGCGCCCGCAGCGCACGCGGAATGCCCACGCTCGCGATCACGGGTTACTCCCAGGCCGGCCGCCGCGTGTACGGCAGCGGCGACCCCGACTGTGAAAGCCGAGGCGCTGTGCCCGACCCGCGCCCCACGATAAACAAAGGCGCCGCGACAGTCGCGACACCTCCGTCGTTACGACCACCTACACCGATCGGGCTTCAGTGATGACCGCGCTTTGCATTGTCCCTGGCGTCTTCCTTCGCGTCGCCATAGGTCTTCTGCACCTTGCCGGCGCCCTGCTGCACGTCGCCCTTGAGTTCCTTCGCAGGGTCGTTCGTGGCCTTGCCGACGGCCTCGTTGACCTTGCCCTTGACCTGCTTGCCAACGCCCTTCACTTGATCCTTGTTCATGTTCGGCTTCCTATGCATAGTCGACAAAGATGCCGGCGCGGATTCCGCCGGTAGCTGGTACCAAGCAACGGCTGTTCCCGGGGTGGTCCGCGCGGCGACCTCGTCATTGATGAGCGCCAACACGCGATCAAGCAAAATTTTTATCAAAAAGCCCTAAAGTCCTGCCGCGGACCGCCGTAAATGCGCTCAGGGAGGAGCCATGGACCGCACTGGGACTACGATTTCGGGATCATCGCAGGCTGCGTTGGTCGACCACGACATTGCGCACATCACGCGCGCCATGCACGTATCGCTGCGTGGCGATTTTGGCGGTCCGATCTTGCCGGCCACCTATTGGCGCAAACGGCTGACCGATCTGCTCGACAGCGGCCAGCTCTCTGCCGCGCAATCGCACAAGGTCGACAGCCTGCTGCTGCAGCTCGATCGGCTTGCCTCGACGCCGCTGCCCGAATGGGAACGCTTTGCACCCGCCCCGACCACGCCTTTCCGGCCGGCTGCCCCGGTGAAGAAAGTGAAGCCGGCCTAGCTCGCCCGTCCGCTTCACCGCCTCTACACCCGCCGAACCCGCGCGCGTGCCGCCAAGCCGGCACCCGGCTCGTCGTGCACGCCGCAAAAAAACGGCCGCGCACGAAGTCGCGGCCGCCAACACACGTCGCAACGCAGGAAACGAGCGTCACCCGACAAGCGTACATGCGCATTCGTGACAGGCATGTTTCACCGCAGACAAACGCGGCGCCGCGCCGTATCGCGAAAAAATCCTGATCAATTGGCGCTAAAAATAGGGAAATGGGACGACCTTAGGTCATAATGTCCGCAAAAATTCCCCGCAAGGACGCCACGTGACCCTCGTCGCCCCGTTCGACCTGCTCAAGCAGGCGCGCGCCCGTTTCACCCAACGCGAAATCGCCGCGCATGTCGGCAAGGACATCAAGACGGTGCGTCGCTGGGAAAAAGGTGAAACGCCTTGTCCCGCGATGCTGGAGCCCGCGTTGCGCGATCTGCTGCGGCAAGGCGCGCGTGAGGCGCAACACGGGGGCGAGGCGGCGCGGTTTCGCTTCATCGATCTGTTCGCGGGTATCGGCGGTATTCGCATGGGCTTCGAGGCGCACGGCGGCGAATGCGTGTTCACCAGCGAGTGGAACGAGTTCTCCACGCGCACGTATCGTGAAAACTACGGTGAAAACTACGTCGGCAACGTCGCCAGCAGCAGCGCGCACACGCTGATCGGCGACATCGTCACCTTTCCCGCCGAACACGTGCCGAGCCACGACGTGCTGCTCGGCGGCTTTCCGTGCCAGCCGTTTTCGATCGCCGGCGTCAGCAAGAAAAACGCGCTGGGCCGGCCCCACGGCTTCGAATGCACGACCCAGGGGACGCTCTTTTTCGACGTCGCGCGCATCATCGCCGCGAAACGCCCCGCCGCGTTCCTGCTTGAAAACGTGAAAAACCTGCTGTCGCACGACAAAGGCCGCACCTTCGACGTGATCCTGCAAACGTTGCGCGACGAGCTTGGCTACGAGGTGCATTACCGCGTGATCGATGGTCAGCATTTCACGCCGCAGCATCGCGAACGCATCATCATCGTCGGCTTTCGCGGCAAAACCTCGTTCACATGGGACGACCTGCGCCTACCCGAGCAGGCTCCGCGGCTCGGCGCGATCCTGCATCGCACGGACGGCACGGAACCGGTGCTGCCGTGGGACCACGACCGCTTCTTCGACCATGTCGCGCGCCGCGTGCAGCCGAAGTACACGCTCACCCCAAAGCTGTGGGCGTATCTGCAGAACTACGCGGCCAAGCATCGCGCGGCGGGCAACGGCTTCGGTTTCGGCATCGCGTATCCGGATAGCGTGACGCGCACGCTGTCGGCGCGCTATCACAAGGACGGCTCCGAAATTCTGGTCTATCAGGGCGAGGCGCTGCGCCCGCGTCGTCTGACGCCGCGCGAATGCGCGCGCCTGATGGGCTTTCCCGACACCTTCAGGATTCCGGTCAGCGATACGCAGGCCTACCGTCAGTTCGGCAACAGCGTCGTGATGCCGGTGATGCGCGAAGTGGCGCGTATCATGCTGCCGCATGTGCAAACCCTGCTCGCCCACCCGACCCGCGATGCGTCGAAACACCCGCTGCCGCTCCACGCATGAGCGGCCGCGCGACTCGTTGACCCGCTGACGATGATCGATATCGTCGATAACGCGACGCGCAGTCGGATGATGTCCGGCATTCGCGGCCGCAACACCAAGCCCGAGGTTCTGATCCGCAGCCTGCTGCATCGTCAGGGCCTGCGCTTCAGGCTCGACGCGCGCGATCTGCCCGGCCGCCCCGACATCGTGCTGCCGCGTTATCGCGCGGTGGTGCTCGTGCACGGCTGCTTCTGGCATGGCCACGACTGTCATCTGTTCAAATGGCCGCAGACGCGGCCCGAGTTCTGGCGCGACAAGATCGGCCGCAATCGCAGCAACGACGACAAGGTGCGCGCCGCGCTGCTCGCGAGCGGCTGGCGCGTCGCAGTCGTGTGGGAATGCGCTTTGCGGGGCGCGAATCGCGATATCGCGGGCGTGATCGAGCGGCTCGTCGCGTGGATCAGAAGCGACGCACCCGAGTTCGAGGAACGCGGCTGAAAACCACGCGCGAGCTGCCCGGCTCGCGCGAGTCTCGCGGCCGCTGGTGATACACTCGAAAAGCTTACCCGGAGCGCTTTCGAGGTGCCTTTTCAGGCACGCTTCGGCGGCGTTTTTCGGGGGCTTTCCCGGCGCTTTCACGGCACATCCTCACGCATGTCGGCATGCCACGAGATGCGCGTCACCCGCCGCGACATCGCGCACTCCGACGATCCCAGAACCAATCAACAAGGGAGGCACATCATGGCTGACTTCCGTCTCTGGTCCGACGAATTTCCCACCAACGGCTTCATGCCGAAAGCCCACGAGTACAACGACAAGGCGTTCGGCGTCGACGGCGAGAACATCTCGCCGTCGCTGCAATGGGAAGCGCCGCCCGCGGATACGCTAAGCTTCGCGCTCACCGTTCACGACCCCGACGCGCCGACCGGCAGCGGCTTCTGGCACTGGGTCGTCGTCAACATTCCGGCCGACGCGCGCTCGCTGCCGCGCAACGCCGGCAAGGCCGACGGCTCGCTATTGCCGCAGGGCGCGATGCAGGTGCGCAACGACTACGGGACGGTCGGCTTCGGCGGCGCCGCGCCGCCGCGCGGCGATCGCACGCATCGCTACATCTTCCGGCTGCATGCGCTGAAGGTGCCGCATCTGCCGGTCAGCGCGGACACCACCAACGCGGTCGCGCGCTTCATGACGCACCTCAACGAAATCGACTCGACGACCCACACGGGCCTTTACGAACTCAAATAACGCGCAGGCGGCGCCGGCGCTCTGATAACGCCGGCGCCGGGCCGACCGATACGCCCGCAGCGGCCAGCGTGTGAGCCGCGCACCGGCGCGCCAACATCTCCGACAAATCAAACAATCGATGCACGCACCCTCCCCGCGCACGGACGGCCCGACCGCCTCCGCTTCCCGCTTCGAAGGCAAGGACCTCGGCCTGCCGGTTCCACAACGCTACTGGGCGATGCTCGTCATCGCGCTGTCGCTGACGCTCGCGGTGCTCGACAGCGCGATCGCGAACGTCGCGCTGCCGACGATCGCGCGCAACCTCCACGCAAGCGCCGCCGCGTCGATCTGGGTCGTCAACGCGTATCAGCTCGCGATCACGATCACGCTGCTGCCGCTCGCGTCGCTCGGCGACCGCATCGGCTACCGGCGCATTTATCTGTCGGGCCTGATCCTGTTCACGGTCGCGTCGTTCGGCTGCGCGCTGTCGAACTCGCTGGCGATGCTCGCGCTCGCGCGCGTAATTCAGGGGTTCGGCGCGGCCGGCATCATGAGCGTGAACACCGCGCTCGTGCGCATGATCTATCCGCCGTCGCAGCTCGGGCGCGGCGTCGCGATCAACGCGATGGTGGTGGCGGTGTCGTCGGCGGTCGGACCGACGGTCGCCTCGGGCGTGCTCGCCGTCGCGACGTGGCCGTGGCTGTTCGCGATCAACGTGCCGATCGGGATAGCGGCGATCGTCGGCGGCTTCAAGGCGCTGCCGATGAACCCCGGCCACGAATCGCCATACGACTATCTGAGCGCGGTGATGAACGCGTTCGTGTTCGGCCTGCTGATTTTCGCGGTCGATGGCCTCGGCCACGGCGAGCGTTTCGGCTACGTGACGCTCGAGGCGCTCGGCGCACTCGTGATCGGCTACTTCTTCGTACGTCGACAACTGACGCGGCCCGCGCCGCTGCTGCCGATCGATCTGCTACGCATTCCGGTGTTCGCGCTGTCGGTCGGCACGTCGGTCTGTTCGTTCTGCGCGCAGATGCTCGCGTTCGTGTCGCTGCCGTTCCTGCTGCAGGACAGGCTCGGCCTGTCGCAGGTCGAGACGGGTCTTTTGATGACGCCGTGGCCCGCGATCATCATCATCGCGGCGCCCGTTTCCGGCGTGCTGTCGGACAGGATCTCGGCCGGCTGGCTCGGCGGTGTCGGGCTCGCCGCGATGACGGTCGGTCTGCTGTTGCTCGCGACGCTCGGGCCTCACCCCGACGCGCTGCAGATATCGTGGCGCATGGCGCTGTGCGGCGCGGGCTTCGGCATCTTCCAGTCGCCGAACAATCGCACGATGCTGTCGTCCGCGCCGCGCGAACGCAGCGGCGGCGCGAGCGGCATGCTCGGCACCGCGCGCCTGACCGGACAAACGCTCGGCGCGGCGCTGGTCGCGCTGATTTTTGGGGTTGCGCCGCAGAACGGGACGATCATTGCGCTGTATGTGGCCGCGGGGTTCTCGGCGCTCGCGGCGGTCGTCAGCACGATGCGGGTCATGCAGAAGGTGACGCAGCCGGCTTGAGCGCTGGGATCGTTACACGCTCAACGCATACGAAAAAGGGCGCGCATTGCGCGACGCGCGCCCTTTTTGCTTCGATCTTCGCTGCCATTCCATTCACGACGTGACCGGCGCGCACGCATCCCGCTCACGCGGGCCGCACTGTCCGCTCAGGACGATGCCGTCACGTCAGCGAGCTTTACCGCTTTGGCCGTCACCGAAGACGCGGTCGCGACGTGGCGCAGATCATCGAGCAACGTATCGCGCCATACCGACAGGTTGCTCTCGCGCATCGGCTCCATCATGTCCGCATGGCGCGCCTGACGCTCGGCGAGCGGCATCGATAATGCGCGTTCGAGCGCTTCGGCCATCTGCGACAGATCGAACGGATTGACGACGAGCGCGCCCGGCAGTTGCTCGGCCGCGCCCGCGAATTGCGACAGCACGAGCACGCCCGGATCGGCCGGATCCTGCGACGCGACGTACTCCTTGGCCACCAGATTCATGCCGTCGCGCAGCGGCGTCACATAGCCGACCTGAGACTGGCGGAACAGCGCCATCAGCAGATTGCGCTCGTACTTGCGATTCAGATACTGGATCGGCGTCCAGTCGAGCTGCGCGAACCGTCCGTTGATGCGGCCCGCCTCGCCTTCGAGCGTTTGCCGGATGCGCTGATAGGTCTGCACGTCGGCGCGCGTCGGCGGCGCGATCTGCACGAGCGACACGCGGCCATGCCAGCCGGGCGCGTTCTGCAACAGCCGCTCGAAAGCCTGAAAGCGCTCGACCAGTCCCTTCGAATAATCGAGCCGGTCGACGCTCATGATCAGCTTGCGCCCGCGCATGCCGTCGCGCAGGCTGCGCACCGCCTTGCGGTCGGTGAACTGCTCGGCGGCTTTCGCGATCGCATCGGGGTAGATGCCGATCGGATACGCGCCGACCTTCAGGAAGCGGTTGTACGCGTGCACCATGCCGTCTTCGCTCGACGTGCCGTGCTGACCGCGTTCGATATAGTCGACGAACGACTGGCGATCCGCCTCGGTTTGAAAGCCGATTACGTCGTAGCTGCACATCGCCTTGACGAGTTCCTCATGCGGCGGAATCGTGCGCAACACTTCGGGCACCGGAAACGGAATGTGCAGGAAAAAACCGATTGGATTCTTCACGCCGAGTTCGCGCAGGCAATGCGCGAACGGCAGCAGATGGTAGTCGTGCACCCAGATGATGTCGCTGGGCTTCAGCAGTTCCTTGAGCTGCTTCGCGAGCGTCGCGTTCACGCGCTGGTAGCCGGCGTAGTCCTGGCGGTCGTAGCGCGACAGGTCGTTGCGATAGTGGAAGGTCGGCCACAACGTGGTATTCGAAAAGCCGCGGTAATACTCGTCGTAATCGCGCTTGGTGAGGCCCACCGTCGCGTAGGTGACGTTGCCCTGCTTCTCGATGACGGGCGCGGATGGCTCACTGACCGTTTCGCCGCTCCAGCCGAACCAGACGCCGCCGGTTTCCTTCAATGCGTCCAGCACGCCGATCGCGAGTCCGCCTGCGGCCGGACGCGCTTCCTGAATCGGTGCGACACGATTCGATACCACGATCAATCTGCTCATTAGTGCTCCATTGTTTCGTTGTATGCGGAAATGTGCCAAAACGGTGCATGCAAATGACGTGCCGATATATGAGATATCGGAAATTAAATTGTATGAAAATGTGACGGACGAGCTAAACCCCGCGAGCATCATCGGTCGCGAAGGAGATTTTTCTTTTTTATGTGACGAAAGAAGGTCTTTTTACCGAAATCGCGGTCGTCGCGGCGCCTCGCCCGGTGCTGTGCTGCTTCAGGCGTCCTGCTCCGAGCCGAGATCGCGTTGGTATTCAAGGCCTTCCTGACGTACACCGCCCTGGTTGTGCTCGCCGTCCGGCGGCGTATGCGGAGCGATCCGATTCTGCGCGGCCGGGTCCGGCGACTCCGCCGGCTCGGTCTTGACGTCAGCCGGCCGGGGTTCACGTTTGGAGTGCCGCGCGGAACGTCGCAATGCGGGATGTCTCATGATCGTGTCTCCGGCGCAAGCCTGCCGCCTGTCGCGGCACCCCTACAGTCTAGGGGGCGAAATCGTATATTGCCGGTAAAACATGCGCCGGCTTTGTAACAAATACAGCAATCGGCCGCACCGGACCGGGATAGGCGACCCCGTGCGATGCGGCAGCGGTCGGATCGGGGCGGGACGGTGCGCCGACACCGAGCGTCGCATCAGCATTGCAGCGGTCGGTGTCGAAGCTCGCCGGCCTGAGGCGTTTGCGTCGGCTGCGGCGGCGGATCACCGATGGGCGGCGTGACCGGTTCGAAGGGTTCAACGGGGTCCGGTGTCGGGCCGGGAACCGTGTCGGGTTCGCCGGGATCCGGTGGCGCGGTCGGAGGCGGAGTGGGCGGCTCGATCGGCTCGGGCCGGTGAGCACGCATCGGCTGAGACGGCGCCGGAACGGCTGCGGAATGCGGCATGTGCGGCATGTCGATGACCTCGTTGTGCGTTCCCTAGGAGCGCAGCAAGGCCTGTGCCGTTAGCGTGCCCGCCCGGCATCCCGGACGGGCGGTTGCTGATGCGGCAGACAACGTGCGAACGAGCGCGGATCAGAGGTCCGCGCCGCCGAGCGCGCGCGATTCGTCGGCGGGATCGCCGTCTTCGCGGGCATCGTTGCCGTACTCGACGAGCCGGTTATACAGCGTCTTCAGGCTGATGCCGAGAATCTCCGCGGCGCGTGTCTTCACGCCGCCGCATTGCTCGAGCGTCGCCAGAATCAGCTGACGGTCGGCTTCCGCGAGCGAGGTGCCGAACGGGATCGTGATCGCGGTGCCGGCCGCGGGCTTCGACAACGTGATCTGCAACGGCACGGTGGCCGTGCTGTCCGAATCGGCGCTCGACATGATGTGCGCACGCTGCACGTAGTTCTTCAGTTCGCGCACGTTGCCCGGCCACGGATACGACAGCAACATCTCCTTCATTGCGACCGGGAAATGCTTCTTCGTGCCGTGACGCTCGTTTAGCTCATCGAGGAACGATTGTGCGAGCAGCTCGACGTCCTTGCCGCGATCGCGCAGCGGCGGCAGGCTGATCGGAAACACGTTCAGCCGGTGGTAAAGGTCGAGCCGCAGCTTGCCTTCGAGCACCGCCTGCTCCGGATCGCGATTGGTCGCCGCGATCAGGCGCACATCGGTTTCGATCTCCCTGGTCGTGCCGACCCGCATGAACATGCCGGTCTCCAGCACCCGCAGCAGCTTGACCTGCAGCTCGATCGGCATCTCGGTGATTTCGTCGAGGAACAGCGTGCCGCCGTTCGCGCGCTCGAAATAGCCCTTGTGCTGCCGGTCCGCGCCGGTGAACGATCCGCGTTCGTGACCGAACATTTCCGATTCGATGAGATTCGGCGAAATCGCGCCGCAGTTGACCGCGAGGAACGCGTGCTTGCGGCGCAGGCTCAGCTCGTGCAGCGTCTGCGCGGCGACTTCCTTGCCGGTGCCCGATTCGCCGACGAGCATCACCGAGGCCGCGGTAGGCGCGACGCGGCTGATCTGGTCGTAGACCTCCTGCATCGCCGGCGAATTGCCGAGCATCAGGCCGAAGCGGCCCATGCGACGCAATTCGCCGCGCAGCGTGCCGATCTCGGCTTTCAGGTCGCCGGCGCGCGGCAAGCGCGACAGGATCGCCTTCACGCGCTGCATGTTGATCGGCTTCACGAGGTAGTCGGCCGCGCCCATTTTCAGCGCGCTGACCGCCGACTCGACCGTCGCGTGGCCGGTGATCACGATCACTTCGACGCCGGAGCGCGGGTCGAGATCTTCGAACAGATCGACCCCGCTGCCGTCGGGCAGCTTCAGATCGGTGAATACGACGTCCGGCATCTGCCGGATCAGTTGAATGCGCGCTTCGCGCAGATCGCCCGCGGTGGCGGTGGTCAGCCCGTCTTCCCCGATGATGGCGGAAAGCGCCTCGCGGGTACTTGCGTCGTCATCGACAATCAGTACATGTGGCATCGCGTTTCGAAAGCCTGCAAGCGTGGGTCAGAGAATAAGCGGAACATGCCAATGGGCATGCCGCTAAACAGTCGGCTGCATGACGCGAAATTGCCGTGCGCCCGGTTCCGCCAACCATTTAGTGGAAAAACGCAACAATAACACGTGTATTCACGCAAATTTCCGTGTCATTGTTGTCTATTTGCCTATTATACGGCTTTATAGGATTCATTTAACAATCCCCTTCCAGCCGCTGACCGCCGATCCGGCTGCGGCGGAGCCCTCCGGTCGCTGGTCGCCTTCGCCTGCAAGCACATCGGGTCAGCCACGCGGAAACGGCCATGCGCGGTGCTCGCCGTGGACCTGTCCCGAGCCGTTGGTGCTGTGCGAGGCGGGCGCCAGCTCCGTCGACGAGGCGGTCGGCGCGGCCACCGCGCCACCCTCGTTTTCCCAGCGGCTGAGATCGCGCGCCGGGGAAATCTGGCCGGTGCGTTTGTCCTGCACATAGCGAACCGCGAGGAAGCCGCCGAGTGCCATCAATGCGCCGAAAATACCAATCATGGGTCGTGCCATCATGAACTCCCTGGATCGTGATGCAGATGAGCGCTGGCCGCGCAAAGTGCGCGCCGCGCCTTGTTGCGAGCCGATGCGAGCGTCGCGCGATGCGCCGCGTCTACCGCGCGACCAGCACGCCGAGCAGAAGACCGGTGCCCGCCGCTAGCGCGAGCGAACGCCACGGGTTATGGCGCACATAATGCTCGGTGCCGACCGCCGCCTCGCGATACCGACGATGCACGTTGCGTTGCGCGTCACCGAGTGTCGATTGCAGCGTTTCGACATGCGTGCCGAGCCGGTCGCGCAACGCATTGACGCCTTCGCCAGGGACGTTGGCGGCGAGCCGCAGCATTTCCTCGGAGTCCCTCAGCAGCACCCGGAGATCGTCGACGATCTTCTGTCCGCCGAGTGCAAGTTGTTGCGTGGTGTCAGTCATCGTTCACTCCTCGTCTGAGTCGGCGTTCGTGAATGTCGCGCAATGGGCGCGTGGGAACGGTGCAACCGTTCGCGCTTTGCCGGGTGATGCGGGTTGCCGGTTTTTGCCCTGGCCGGTTGGCGATGCGACGTAGCGGTCAAAAGCTCGCACGACTCGATCAAACGGTCAACGTTGCAAAGCATGTGCCCGGTATATTTACCGCTTATGCACGCAGAAAAGGCCAATTTCAAGCACTTTCGACCGACTGCACGCACGATTATTTCAGCGGCTGCCGGTTCCATTGCCGGAATCAGCGTCGAAGTGGTTAAATCGTCTTTATGAGATAGTGGCTGTACGGTCTCTCGCATTCAAGGCCTGCGCGCCGCAACATGAACTTCATTTGCACGGGACTTTCCCTTTTATGGCGTCAATCGATCTGGACTCGCCGACCGTGTCCGCCGGCGGCAATGCTTCGCCACAAGCGAAGCAGCGGGTCGCGGACGGCGTCGCGGGACTGAAATCGTACGGGCTGCTGTACGGCTCGTCGCCGGTGATGCTCGATCTGTACGAGCAGATCGAACGCGTCGCCGATACCGACGCGACTGCGCTGATCATCGGCGAATCCGGCACCGGCAAGGAGCTGATCGCCCGCACCATCCACGAACACAGCAGCCGCAAGGACGGCGCGTTCGTCGCGGTGAACTGCGGCGCGATTCCAGATGAGCTCATCGAAGCCGAACTGTTCGGCCACGAAAAGGGCAGCTTTACCGGCGCGGTCCAGGGCCGCGTCGGCTACTTCGAACATGCGAACGGCGGCACGCTGTTTCTCGACGAAATCACCGAGATGGCGCCGGTGCGCCAGGTCAAGCTGCTGCGCGCGCTCGAAACCGGCACGTTCTATCGCGTGGGCGGCAACGAGCTGATCAGCGGCAACGTGCGGGTGATCGCCGCGACCAATCGCGATCCGGCGGTGGCCGTCAAGGAAAACGGCTTGCGCGAGGATCTGATGTACCGGCTCGCGGTGTTTCCGCTGCGCGCGCCGCCGCTGCGCGAGCGCGAAAACGATCGCGAGCTGCTCGCGCAACACTTCCTCGCGCAGTTGAATCAGCAGGAAGGCACGAACAAGAGCTTCAGCAAACGCTCGCTCGAGACGCTGCGTTCATGGTCGTGGCCCGGCAACGTGCGCGAGCTGAAGAACGCCGTGTATCGCGCATTCATCCTTGCGGAGAAGACCGTTGAATTGCCGCATCCGCATCTTGCGTCGCGAGTCAAGAAAGCGGTCACGCAAGGCGATGCGATGAGCGTGTGGATCGGCACACCGCTCGCCGACGCGCAAAAGCAGATCATTCTCGGCACGCTCAAGTACTGCGGCGGCGACAAGCGGCGGGCGGCGAAAGCGCTCGGCGTGAGCCTCAAAACGCTGTACAACCGGCTAAGCGCATACGGCGACGAAAGCGGGGAAGACGAGACCGAGTGATAGCCAGTGCAACGGGGGGCCGTTCGTCGATGGTGGCGGCCCGCTGTTGCGCACGCCGACGGCAAATTTGTCCAAATGTCCCAAAAACCTGGCACAGCCAGGCAAATCGTCCCACCGGTGCAACAGAAAACATCGCAACGCACGAGGTTTTGCAATTTCTTGCATTTTTTCGCTGCCAATTACAAAACGCATCCTGCACAATGCGGCAGCGTAATAAACGACGTGTCCTTCGTTTACACGCGCGACGCGTGAACGCAGGCACCTGTACGGGCGGGGACGGGAGAAATGCAAAAGAACATAGTGTGGGCTGGCAACGCGAAGTCCGTTGCCGCAGGCAAACGCCCCCACGTTACGGCGCTGATTGCGCTGGCGCTGGCGGTTTCGTCGGCATTGAGCGGCTGCAGTTCGTTGTACTCCGAAGGCGCGGTCGCGGGTGCCGGTATCGCGGGTGCCGCGGTCGCCAGCAAGGTCACCAGCAACGCGGCGGTAGCGACCGGTATCGGTCTTGGCGCGGTCGCCGCCGCGCGCGCCGGCGTGCAGTATTCGGAGCGTGTGGTCCACACGAATACGCAGACCAGCATCGCGCAGGCGGCCGGTCCGCTCGAGGTCGGCGCCGTCGCGCCGTGGAGCATCACCCACTCTTTCCCGATCGAAGACGACGAACACGGCCGCGTGACCGTCAGCCGTCTGATCAGCACCGGCGCGCTCGACTGCAAGGAAATCGTCTTTTCCGTCGATCAGACCGCGACGCGCGACAAGCCCGCGAGCAGCGCGTTTTACATCGCATCGGTTTGCCGTGATGGCAAGGACTGGCGTTGGGCATCGGCCGAACCCGCCACCGAGCGCTGGGGTGCGCTGCAATGAAGGCGCGCTCGCTTGGCGTTCCGATCAGGCGTCCGCTGCGGCTCATCACGGCCGGCGCGCTGTGCGTCGGCGCGAGCCTGCTAGCGAGCGGCTGCTCGTCGATCGGCGCCGCGAGCGGCGCGGCGGCGGGTCTCGCGTCGGGCATCGTGACCAGCAATCCGGCCGTCGCACTCGGCGTCGGCGTGGCCGTGCAAGCCGCGACCGACGAAGCGGTCGCGCGCTACATGCGCAGCATGCATCAGGATCAGCAAGATCTGATGGCGGCGCTGGTCGGCACGATGCCGGTCGGCGAAACGAAACCGTGGTCGGTCAAGCATACGTTGCCGATCGAGAACGGCCACGGCCAGGTGCGCGTGACCCGCGCGTTCAGCTCGGCGCTCGCGCTGTGCAAGGATTTCGTATTCTCGGTCCAGGACGGCGACGGCCCGAACGCGCCCGAGATGTGGTTCACGGCGAGCGCGTGCCAGCAGGACAAGGGTTGGAAGTGGGCGACGGCCGAGCCGGCGGTCGCACGCTGGGGCAATCTGCAATAAAAAAGCGGCGAGATTTTCCTCGCCGCTTTTTGTCTGAACCGCAGTCTTTTGCGGGAAACCCTAGGCTTAAGACTCCACGTCTTCCAGACTGAAGATTTCACTCTGGTCGTTATACGAAAAGATCTCGCCGTAACGGCCCCAGTTGATCACCGCGTCGAGCGTCTCTTCCGCGGCGCTATCCGACAGGAAGTCCTCGAGCTCCTGCTCGAAGCGCACGCGCGGCGCGCGATGTCCCGGCCGCTCGTTCAACACCTTCTTGATTCGCGCCGCGAGCGGCACGTGCCGCAGCAGATGCTCGGCGAACATCATCTTTCGTTCCTGCGTGCCGAACTCGGAGAACACGCGCGCCGGCGGCGTCAGGAAAATGTCGCCCTCGCGCACGTCGGTGAAACCGAGGTGCTGCAGCACTTCGGCGATCGGGAACAGATCGTCGACCTCCAGATGCAGCGAGCGCGCGATTTCCGGCATGTCCGCGCGGCCGTGATACGGCGCAGCGGCGAGCGTCTCGATCAGACCCGCCATCAGGTTGGTCGACACGTGCGGCAGCCAGCTACCGAGCTCGAGCCCCTTCCTGGTCTTTTCGTCGGTCTGACGCGCGGTCATCTTCGCGTAAATCTCGTCGACCAGGCGGCGGAACGCCGGGTCAAGACGGTTGCGCGGATGCTTGAACGGCACCTTGATCTCGGCGATCACGCGGCCCGGGTTCGACGACAGCACCAGAATGCGGTCGCACATGAAGACCGCTTCCTCGATGTTGTGCGTGACGATCAGCACCGCCTTGATCGGCATGCGGCCCTGCGTCCACAGATCGAGCAGGTCGGTACGCAGCGTTTCGGCAGTCAGCACGTCGAGCGCGGAGAACGGCTCGTCCATCAGCAGCAGCGTCGGATCGACGACGAGCGCTCGCGCAAAGCCGACGCGCTGGCGCATGCCGCCCGACAGCTCGCGCGGATACGCGTTTTCGAAGCCGTCGAGACCGATCAGGTCGATCGCGGCGAGCGCGCGCGTGCGCCGCTCCGACGCGCCGACGCCTTGCGCCTCGAGCCCCGCCTCCACGTTCTGCAGTACGGTCAGCCACGGGAACAGCGCGAAGGTCTGGAACACCATCGCGACGCCCTTCGCCGGGCCTGCGAGCGGCTTGCCCATGTACGTGACTTCGCCGTCGGTCGGCTCGATCAGACCGGCGATGATACGCAACAGCGTCGACTTGCCCGACCCCGAACGGCCGAGCAGACCGACGATCTCGCCTTCGCGCAGTGACAGATTCGCGTCGTCGAGGACCAGCAGTTCGCCCTGCGTCTTGTTGAAGCCGCGGCACACGTCCTTCACGCGCAGGATTTCCTCGCCGAGGCGCGGGGGCTTCGGCGGCGTCTGGATCGGCGCGGCGGTCATAGCAGCTTTAGGATTTTGCATCGCGTTAAGCCTTCATTTCTCAATCTAGACGGAGCTTGCCTTCGGCGTAGGCGTACATCGGACGCCACAGCAGACGGTTGAACAGGGTCACGAACAGGGACATCACGGCGATGCCGACGATGATCTTCGGATAGTCGCCCGCCGCGGTGGTCTGCGCGATATAGGCGCCGAGGCCATGCGCGGCGACCTTGGTATCGCCCCACTGCACGAACTCTGCAACGATGCTCGCGTTCCACGCGCCGCCCGACGCGGTGATCGCGCCGGTCACGTAATACGGAAAAATGCCCGGCAGCATCGCCTGACGCCACCACTGCCAGCCGCGAATGTGGAAATTCTTGGCCGCCTCGCGGTAGTCGTTCGGATACGAGCTTGCCCCGGCGATCACGTTGAACAGGATATACCACTGCGTGCCGAGCACGATCAGCGGCGACAGCCAGATGTCCGGATTCAGATGGAAGCGCACGATCGCGATCACGAACACGGGGAACAGCAGGTTCGCCGGGAACGCGGCGAGGAACTGCGCGAGCGGCTGGACCTTTTCGGCAAGCGCCGGGCGCAGGCCGATCAGCACGCCGACCGGCACCCAGATCACGGAAGCGATCGCGATCAGCACGACCACGCGCAACAGCGTGATCAGGCCGAGCACGAACACGTGGCCGATCTCGTCGAGCGACACGCCGGTGCGCACATACAGGAACACGCGATACACCACGTACACCGTGGCGACCAGTACGATCGTCGCCCAGATGATGTCGCCGATCCTGGCGTTCTTCTCGCGCTGCGGGATCTGAAAGCGCGCCGCGCTGAGCGCCGGCAGCTGAAAGCGCACGCGAGCCGCGCGCGCGAACATCCAGCCGAGCGGCACGAGCAGCCGGTGAATCAGCCGCGTGCGGCGGATCAGGTCGAGCAGCCACGATTCAGGCGCGTCGCCCGAGCTCGTGGTCTCCATGCGGAACTTGTCGGCCCATGCGACGAGCGGACGGAACAGCAACTGGTCATAGGCGAGGATCACGACCGTCATCGCGAGGATCACCCAGCCGATCGCGTGCAGGTTCTTGTCGCTGATCGCCTGCGCAAGATAGGCACCGATGCCCGGCAGCGTAATCGTGTGATTGCCGACCGTGATCGCTTCCGAAGCCACGACGAAGAACCAGCCGCCCGACATCGACATCATCATGTTCCAGATCAGGCCCGGCATCGAGAACGGTACTTCGAGTTTCCAGAAGCGCTGCCATGAAGTCAGATGAAAGCCGCGCGACACTTCATCGAGATCGCGCGGCACCGTGCGCAGCGACTGATAGAAGCTGAACGTCATGTTCCACGCCTGGCTCGTGAAGATCGCGAAGATCGCGGCTAGCTCGGCGCCGAGCACGCGACCCGGGAACATCGCGAGGAAGAACGTGACCGTAAACGAGATGTAGCCGAGCACCGGCACCGATTGCAGGATGTCGAGAATCGGCACCAGCACGAGACCGGCGCGGCGGCTCTTGGCGGCGAGCGTGCCGTAGCTCAGCGTGAAAAAGAGCGACGCGACCATCGCCGCGAGCATGCGCAGCGTGGTGCGCATCGCGTACTCGGGCAGGTTGGCCGGATCGAGCGAGATCGCCTGTGTCTTGAGCGTCGACATCGGCGCGAGCGTCTCGTGAAAGCCGATCGACGCCATCGCGATCAGGCAGATGATCAGCGGGAACGCGACGAAGTCCCAGCGGTTGGGCAACACGCGCCATGCCGATGCATTGGCGGTGCGCTTCAGGTCGAAGCTGAAATCCATCAGATGCCCTCCCCCTTGAAACAGGCATTCGAACGCTCGAAGGAGGCCGCGGCTGCTCCGCGGCGGTCTATGGGTCGGTCCGGAAAGCGGAAATCAGGCATGGCAAAACGCGCGTGCGTGGTAAATCGTTAGCGTTGGAGACACGTGGAGCCGGCAATCGACGGGTTCGTGGACGCATCGCCCACGACCACAACCATCACGCCGGACTCCTGTCGCCGCGGGCGCCGCCCGAGGGCTGGCGGTCTTTCCTCGTTTTGGACGGCACGACACTACACCATCCTATGTTTCAGGCACAACCTTTCGCCGCAAATTGCGACACGGCATCGCGAGGCCGTGGCGTAAGCCGTCAGCAAGCCCCGGCTCACGTCGTCGCGCCGCGCCCTACCCTGCTCCCGCGTACTTCAGCGTGACACGTCGCGAAGCCGCCAGGCGGCGTGGCGCGCAAGCCACATCGGCGCGTCGCATCGGCGATCATCGCTGAATCGCCCCATCAGGCAGCACAGCTATCAAGAATGCGGCGCGGCTGCCGTTAAGAACCTGATCGGCACGGCATATGCGTGCCGCATCCCAGCAATAACGGTGGCATCGCGCCTCGCGACGGTTAAAATCTGGAAACGACGTACCTGTTTATCAGCGGTTCATCCCGGGCTCTGGCGGCGGCAAAGCGCCCGTCGCTCGCGATGGGACGACACCGCAGCCGACGCAGGTAACGGACACAGCGTCGTGAGCGCGCTGCCACGAACGAGCAAGTTGCATGTCACAGCCAGACGGATCAGAGGGTCGATGAACGGGACAACCTTGCGCCAGATAGCCGGGCCGGTCAGCTTCGTGCTGATCGTAGTGGTTTGCTGGTTCGTGGCTGGCATGGTCGCGGACCGGATGGTACAACAAGAGCTGGACGCGGCGTTGCGCACGCAGCGGCAAATGTCCACGTCGATCGTCGACAACATGGCGCAAGTGATTGCCAGCGACCTCGCGATGTCCCGCGCCATCCCCGCGACCATGTCCGAAATGGACGTGGTCCAGCGTGCCCTGGTGCAATCGCAGAATTATGCCGCGAACAGCGAGGCGGCGGAACCCGCGTTGAGAGCCGCCTTGCTGAAGGATCCGCAGATGGCCGCGGTCAGCAGGTTCCTGCATGAGGCGCAGGGCTTCTCCGGGCTCGATCAGGTCTGGATCGTCAACGCGAACGGGATCTGCGTCGCGTCGAGCAGTACGATGTCGAATCCTGACGCTGCGCAGCAGTCGTTTGTCGGTGTGGACATGCGCGCGCGCGGCTATCTGACCAACGCGTTGCTCGGCGGATTCTCCGAAGCCTACGGCGTCGGTCGCGCGAGCGGCGAGCCGGGCATCTTCATCGCCGCGCCAGTGTACGCGAACGGGCTGCTGGTCGGCGCGGTGGTCGCCAAGGTCGGCATCGCGCGGTTGCGCCACTGGGTCGCGCACGCGGGCACCTTCGTCTCCGACGACAACGGCGTCATCATCATGGCGCACAACAGCACGCTCGAAGGCCACGCGTTGCCGAACTCGCGCGTCACGCAGATGAGCCCCGCCGAGCGGCGCATCGTCTACCGCCGCGATACGTTCCCCGACATGCTGATCCGCGAAGACACGCAAGTGCGTGAGCAGGCGCCGTGGGTGCCGGCGTCGGTCGCCGCGCAGCTATTCGGCATGGTCGAACAGCCTGCCCCAGCGCTCTATCAGAACCGCGGCGGCCTGAACTCGGGGCTCTCCGCGCATCTGGTCGATCCGCTCGCCGCGTGGCCGGAGCTGTTGCGCAATCACAAGCGCGACCATCTGCTGGTGTTCCTGACGCTGGCCGGCACCGTCGCGCTCGCGTGGGTGATCACCGTGTCCTACGTGCGCGAGCGGCGCCACCATCGCGCGACACGCGATCTCGCCGAGCAGTTGCAGTCGGCCAATACGCTGCTGTCGGCGGAGGCACGGCACGATGCGCTGACCGGCGCGCTGTCGCGGCGCTATTTCCTCGACCTGCTACGCCACGCGATCGATCGCGCGCACGCGGGCCACGAGCCGCTGTGCATGGCGATCGCCGATCTCGATCACTTCAAGCAGATCAACGACCGCTTCGGCCACGCCGCCGGGGACCGCGCGCTCGAACATTTCGTCGAGACGTGCCGCGCCGAGCTACGGAGCTCCGACGCGGTCGGCCGGCTCGGCGGCGAGGAGTTCGGCCTGCTGCTGCCGGCCACCGATCTGACGGGCGGGCGCGAAGTCGTCGAGCGTCTGCGGCTGCGGTTGAAAGCGGTGCCCTCGCCGAAGCTGCCGGCCTCGGTGGGGCTGAGCGTGAGCATCGGCATTACCGAGCTGTCGCCCGACGATCTGCCCGAGCGTCTGATGAGCCGCGCCGATACCGCGCTGTACGCGGCGAAGACCGGCGGCCGCGACCGCACCGAAGCACTGCCGCCCGACGATACCGCGCCGCCCACGCGCACGGCGGTGAACGCCTGGTAATTGGCTTGACGTCGCCGAAACACTCAGCGTGCGACGGCATTGCCCCCTCTGCCCCAGCCAACCTACGCCGCAAACGACGCCCGGCGTCCCGCAACGAAGCAGGTATCATCAATCCTGATATCGGGTTGTCACTACCGCACTAACGGGAGATTCGCATGAAGGGAAATCTGGTGATCGTCTGTCGCGATCAGGACGCTGATGCGTTCGACCAACTGCTCGCCGAATACGGCGCGTTCCAGACGCGTCTGTCGTCGACCGCGTGGTATCTGAAACTGGAGGTCGCGCCGGAACTGATTCAGGAGGAAATACTCGCGCGCCTCGGCAAATATACGACGCACTACATTTTCGAGGCGGAAACGGTGACGTGGAATACCGTCGATAGCGAAACCGCGAACGCGTTGAATACGCTGTTCTCGGACTGACCTCTTCCCGCTCCTCTCCCCGCTCGCGATGCCGACGCCTCAAACCCGGATCGCGACTCCAACCCCCCCCTTGCTTCTACCAGGCGTTTTCCGAGGCGGTCGCGACCCGCGGCAGCACTTCGAACGGAAAGCTCATCAGCACCCGCAAACCGCAGCCGCCGTGATTGCCGATTTCCCATTCGCCCCCCGCGCGCCGCACGAGTCGCTCGACGATCGCAAGGCCCAGTCCGCTATGGCCGTTGCCGCCGCGCGCTGGATCGAGGCGCACGAATGGCCGGCTCGCGTTGATCAGATCCTGGGCGGCGATGCCCTTGCCGTTGTCGCTAACCAATAGCGTAAAGCCCTGCGGTGTTCGCGCGGTCGCGACGATCACTGGCGGCGCGCCATACGCATGCGCGTTGTCGAGCAGGTTCGACAGGATCCGGTCGAGCGTGGCCGCGGGCAGCAGAAACGACGGCCCGGCGTTCAGTTCCGTCTGCACGGTCGGCGCGCCGGTGGCCACCGCCCGATAGCTGCGCACGACACGCTCGCACTGCGCATCCACTTCCACGGCTTCGCTGCGGTCCGCGCCGTCGTGCGCGAACAGCAGGAACTGCTCGACGATATGCGTCATCGAATCGACGTCGCGCACGACGCCGTCGCGCGTCTTCGCGTCGTCCATCATCTCGGCGCGCAGCCGCAGACGCGCGAGCGGTGTCTTCAGGTCGTGCGCGACACCGGCCAGCATCACCGCGCGATCGTTCTCGGTACGCGCGACTTCCTGCACCATCTGATTGAAGCCGTGCGTGAGTTGCCGCAACTCGCGCGGCCCGCGCTCGGGCACCGGCGGCACCGGCAGCCCGCGGCCGAAGCGCGCGACCGCCTGCGCGAGCAGGCGCAGCGGCCGCTGCAGCGCCCACGCGGCGAACAGCGCCGCCATCACCGCGAACGAGAAAATAGTGACGAGCCACAAGACCGTGCGGTCGAGCGAGCGCGGCGTGCGCAGCGGCTGCACCGGCACGACGATCCAGTTCTGATCGGTCGCGGCGCGCACCCATAGCGTGGGCGGAGCGCCGGGTGGACCGACGCGCACCTGGGTGTCGGCCGGCATGCGGTCGCGCACGTCGTCGGCGAAACGCGCGAGCGGCGGCGGCATGTTCCTGCTGGCCGCCGGCACGTCGGGGCTTGCCGGGTCGACGAGCTTCACGCGTGATGGCAACGGTTGATCCGGTGTGCGGGCGACGTGCTGACGCACCGCGTCGACGAGAAAAGTCGCTTCCTCGACCGCGTAGCGCGTTTGCAGTTGCGAACGTTCGAGCCGCATCAGCGCATACCACGCGAAATGCGACAGCATCAGCACCGCGACGACGAGCAGCGCGAGCCGCCCGAACAGCGAATCAATGGGCCGACGCATGCTGCTCGCCGTCCGGCACGAACACGTAACCGCGGCCACGCACCGTCTGGATGAAGCGCGGCGTGGATGGATCGGTTTCGAGAATGCGGCGCAGGCGCCACACCTGCACGTCGATGCCGCGGTCGGTGCCGTCGTACTCGGGACCGTGCAGCAGTTCCAGCAGGCGCTCGCGCGTGAGCGTGCGCATGGGGTGATTGACGAAAATCTTCAGCAGCGCGAACTCGCTGCCGGACAGCGTGAGCGGCTTGTCTTCCTGATGCAGCGTGCGCGACTGGAAATCCAGCGTGAAGCGACCGAAGCTGAACGGCTCGCGCTGCTCGGGCGCGGCCGCCGACGGCAGCGTGCGGCGCCGCCGCAGCACCGCCTGCACGCGCGCGAGCAGTTCGCGCGGATTGAACGGCTTGCCGAGGTAGTCGTCCGCGCCGAGTTCGAGCCCGACGATACGGTCGACGTCGTCCGCGCGCGCGGTCAGCATGATGACGGGGATATCGTCGCCCGACGCGCGCAGCTTGCGCAACGCGGTGAGGCCGTCCACGCCGGGCATCATCAGGTCCAGCACGATGAGGTCGGGGCGCTCGCGCTCGAGGCGCCGTTCGAGCGAGCCCGCGTCGTGCAGCACCGAAACTTCGATGCCCTGACGGGCGAGATAGTCGCGCAACAGATCGCGCAGTTCGACGTCGTCGTCGACGACCAGGATTTGAGTAGCCATGGAATGAAGTTTAACGCGCAGCTAAAAGGGATTTCGTTTTCCGAACCGTCTGAAGGGTTACCGGGTGTTACCGTGAAAGGCGCACGTAATTGCTGGTAATGGCGGCGTCCGGGCGCGTAACACAGCGGCGTTGGCGGTTCTCTACGCTGTGGCTTACCGAGTGCAGGCAGTCCCACGACCGGTTGCATCGTCGGCTATTCAATTACAAGGAGCCTCATATGTCCACCAAAAAGATGTCGCGCGTTCTCGCCGTTGCTGCCACCGCTCTGGCCGTCGGCGTGGGCGCCGCTTATGCCGCTCAACCCGCCGAGCATGCGCGCGGCGGTCCCGGCGGCTGGCACGGCCACTTCATGCAGGAACTGACCCAACTCCACGATCAGCTGAAGCTGAACGCGGATCAGGAAAAGCTGTGGCAAAACGCGCTCGATACGATGAAGCAGAACCGCGAAGCGATGCGCGCCAACCACAAGCAGGTTCACGACCAGTTCAAGGCCGCGCAGCAGCAGCCGATCCTCGATCTGAACGCGATGGCCGCGACGCATCAGCAGATCGAGCAGAAGGACGCGCAACTGCGTCAGCAAACCACCGATGCATGGCTCAAGTTCTATAACGGCCTGAAC
Source organism: Paraburkholderia sp. WC7.3g (assembly GCF_050436345.1). Lineage (NCBI taxonomy): Bacteria > Pseudomonadati > Pseudomonadota > Betaproteobacteria > Burkholderiales > Burkholderiaceae > Paraburkholderia > Paraburkholderia sp. WC7.3g. Next base: position 1,529,263 of record NZ_JBNDMA010000002.1, on the reverse strand, counting down.
GACCAGCAGAAGACCACCGTCAGCACGGCGCTGAAGCAGCGCTTCGCGCGGATGGAACAGCGCCACGAGAAGATGCGCGAGCGCTGGGAGCATCAGAAGGACGCGGCGTCGGCGCCGGCCGCCAATCAGTAAGCGGCGCGATGCATCCGCGAGGCGCGCCGGGAAGGACGCTTCGCTGATAGAAAAACGCCACGGAAGAAGTTTTCCGTGGCGTTGCTGTTTGGCGCTGCTCGCTGCTTGATCCGCGCGCGGCGCGAATCAACCGCTTGAATCAGCCGTTCAACTGACCGAGGTCGAACAGCAGCACTTCCGCGTCGTCGCCCTGTTCCAGCGTCAGGGTGTCAACATCGCTGAGCTTGGCGGCATCGCCCGCCTCGAGCACCGTGCCGTTCACGCTCAACGTGCCACGCGCAACGTGCACATAGGCGAGGCGCCCCGCCGGCAACGCGAACGTCGCACGTTCGGGGCCGTCGAACAGTCCCGCGTAGATCGACGCGTCGGCATGGATCGTCACCGAATCGTCGCGGCCGTCCGGCGACGCGATCACGAGCAGGCGACCGCGCTTGCTGTCGGCGTCGAAGCGCTTTTCCTCATAGCCGGGCTGATCGCCCGCGCGGCGCGGAATGATCCAGATCTGCAGCAGATGCGCGGGTTCGTCGCGCGACGCGTTGAACTCGCTATGCTGCACGCCCGTGCCCGCGCTCATGCGCTGCACGTCGCCGGGGCGGATCGTCGAGCCGTTGCCCATGCTGTCGCGATGCGCGAGCGCACCTTCGAGCACATAAGTGACGATCTCCATGTCGCGATGGCCATGCGTGCCGAAACCCTGGCCTCCCGCGATGCGGTCTTCATTGATCACGCGCAGTGGCCCGAAGTGCACGTGCTGCGGGTCGCGGTAGTCGGCAAACGAGAAGCTGTGATACGAGTCGAGCCAGCCGTGGTTGGCATGGCCGCGTTCGGCGGAGCGGCGAATCTCGATCATGGAAAGTCTCCCGGTAAGTAGTCAATCATGGCGATGTCGGGAATGTAGGGGCTCCGCGCCCACTTAACAATCGTGCGCGGCCGCACCGGAGCGTTCCATCGATGCATGCAATCGCGCGCACGGCGCAAGCTGCGATCCCGGCGCCCGGAGGCCCGGCGCCCGGCAGCCCGGCGCCCGGCAGCCCGGCGCCCGGCAGCCCGGCGCCCGAAAAACCGCGCCGGCGTCGCGCACGCACAACGCCCTGCACGGCGTCTTGCCGCTCGCTGCCGTCCCACGCTGGCACCTTGCCGCTGTTCGGGTAAAATACCGCGCTTTTCAAGCCGCGTGGACCTCCCGCGGGACGTGCAGGCCGCGCCGGCAAGCCTCGCCGGGCCGGCCGCGACCGGCGCGCGGCGTGCTTCGGCTCCGCGCCACAGCCGTGCGAGGCGCGCCCGACACGTACCGAACGCGCCGGATCAACGCACCGCGTCGGACGAAAGCTCAACCAGGCGCTCGCTGAGGTTCATCAGGACGGCACGTTAAAGAAGCTCGAAAAGCAGTACTTCGACTTCGACTTCGACATTTATTCTGACCGTTGAGCGAAACAGGCAGGATACTGGGTAGCAAGCCGGCGCAGGCCGGCGGCAGTGGCCGTGAAAGAAGCAACGAAGGTGGCGACACCCGGCAGTAGATTCAAAACAATCCGAGACGAAAGTCCCAAAAGCGCGCTGCAGGAGCACCAACGTTTCTGCGGCATGATTTGCACAGCGGCACGCTGTGCGCCGCGCGTCACGGCGAGCCAGGCGCTCGTCCCTGACGCGGCGCAACGCGGGCCGCGTCTTTCGCGGTGCGCGAGAAGCGCATGGTCAAGGACCCCCTATGTTCCTTCAAGGCTACGGCCCGCTGCTTCTCAGCGGCACCTGGCAAACCGTCAAGCTGGCGGTGTTTTCGCTCGTGCTCGCTTTCGTGCTCGGCCTGCTCGGCGCGGCGGCGAAATTGTCGAAGAACCGCCTGTCGATCGGCGTCGGCACCGTGTACACGACGCTCGTGCGCGGCGTGCCCGATCTCGTGCTGATGTTGCTGCTGTTCTATAGCATTCAGATCTGGCTAAACAACTTGACCGACGCGTTCGGCTGGGAGCAGATCGACATCGATCCGTTCGTGGCCGGCGTCGCGGTGCTCGGCTTCATCTACGGCGCGTACTTCACCGAGACGTTCCGCGGCGCGTTTCTCGCGGTGCCGCGCGGCCAGCTCGAAGCGGGCGCAGCCTACGGCATGACGAGCTGGCAGGTGTTCTCGCGCGTGATGTTCCCGCAGATGATGCGCTTCGCGCTGCCGGGCATCGGCAACAACTGGCAGGTGATGGTCAAGGCGACCGCGCTCGTGTCGATCATCGGTCTCGCCGACGTCGTCAAGGCCTCGCAGGACGCCGGCAAGGGCACGCTGCGGTTCTTCTTCTTTACCCTGCTCGCGGGGGCGATCTATCTCGTCATCACCACAGTGTCGAACTTCGTGCTGATGTACCTCGAAAAGCGTTACTCGACCGGCGTGCGAAAGGCGGATCTATGATCGAGATCATTCAGCAATACTGGCGCAACTATCTGTTCACCGACGGCTATCGCTTCACCGGTGTCGCGATCACGTTGTGGCTGCTGGTCGTATCGATCGGCCTGGGCTTCTGTCTGTCGGTGCCGCTCGCGGTCGCGCGCGTGTCGAAGAAGAAATGGCTCGCGAGCCTGGTGTGGCTGTACACGTATATCTTCCGCGGCACGCCGCTCTACGTGCAGCTGCTGCTGTGCTACACGGGTCTCTACAGCCTCGAGATCATCCGCAACAACGAGCTGACCAACGCGTTCTTCCGCGACGGCATGCATTGCACGCTGCTCGCGTTCACGCTGAACACCTGCGCGTACACCACCGAAATCTTCGCGGGCGCGATCAAGGCGACGCCCTACGGCGAGATCGAAGCGGCGCGCGCGTACGGCATGTCGTCGTTCACGCTGTACCGCCGCGTCATTCTGCCGTCGGCGCTGCGCCGCGCACTGCCCTACTACAGCAACGAAGTGATCCTGATGCTGCACGCGACCACCGTCGCGTTCACGGCCACGGTGCCGGACATCCTGAAGATCGCACGCGACGTGAACTCCGCGACGTATCAGTCGTTCAACGCGTTCGGCATCGCCGCGTTGCTGTATCTCTGTATTTCTTTCGCGCTCGTGTGGCTGTTCCGCCGCGCCGAGCGTCGCTGGCTCGCTTACCTGCGGCCGCAAGGCAAGTAACTGCGCGTCCGTGGACAAGCAAGCTCGTTAAGGATCCTGATGAACTCCAAGAAGCAGAAGCTCTTCGTCGACGAGCTTCACAAAAAGTACGGCGACAACGAAGTCCTCAAGGGCGTGTCGCTGAAAGCCAATGCCGGCGACGTGATCAGCGTGATCGGTTCGTCCGGTTCGGGCAAGAGTACGATGCTCCGCTGCATCAACTTTCTCGAACAGCCGAACGCGGGACGCATTTTCGTCGACGGCGAGGAAGTGCGCACGCAGACCGCCAGGGACGGCGCGTTGCGCGTGTCGGACCCGAAGCAGTTGCAGCGCGTGCGCACGAAGCTGTCGATGGTGTTCCAGCACTTCAACCTGTGGTCGCACATGAACGTGCTCGAGAACATCATCGAGGCGCCGGTGCACGTGCTCGGTCTGAAACGCAAGGAAGCCGAGGATCGCGCGCGCGAGTATCTGGAGAAGGTCGGTCTCGCGCCGCGTCTCGAGAAGCAGTATCCGTCGCATCTGTCGGGCGGCCAGCAGCAGCGCGTGGCGATTGCGCGGGCGCTGGCGATGCATCCCGACGTGATGCTGTTCGACGAACCGACCTCCGCGCTCGACCCGGAACTCGTCGGCGAAGTGCTGAAGGTGATGCAGAAGCTCGCGGAGGAAGGCCGCACGATGATCGTCGTCACGCACGAAATGGGTTTCGCGCGCAATGTGTCGAACCATGTGATGTTCCTGCACCAAGGGCGCGTCGAGGAAGAAGGGCATCCCGACGAAGTGTTCCGGAACACCAGGAGCGAACGTCTGAAGCAATTCCTGTCGGGCAGTCTCAAGTAATAAAATTACCCGCGACTTATGATGTGAATGGCATTAAAAATGTAGTCGATGTAGTTTTACAAGGCGCTTACGAGCGCCTTTTCCGTTTTTGCTGCCTCCTTCCTTCGGGCCATTCGGCCCACTGAAAAGCGCCCGAAATCCCACAAAACGGGCCATTCAAGCCGCATTTCCGCCCTAGCCTGTCACTTTTGACTCGTCAATAGTGGCAATCCTTGATACGGCCCGTCGCGAGCCGCGATTCCCTTGCCAGGCAAGGCTTTGCGCGATTTCGTGAGGGACTGCCCCGAGTCTCGGCTCACATTGGTATTGCAATTTGGCGACACCACGTGTGGGCGGTACTAATTTCTTCTCCCAGTCAAAGTTATTTTTGATAAATTGGTAACGAAAGTAGCAAAACAAAGTTGATTAAAAGTAGTTTCACTTCAAAACACAGAGGAGAACCCGGTCGGCGTGGGGATCGGCGTGACGCAAAGATAGCTCGACGCTACGCGTCATGGCAGGAGAATCCCTATCCACCCGCCACTCTCCCTGGTACCGCTTCCTGTTCGGTGCTAATCGCGTCCGAACACCACTCGCAGTACTGGGTTTCTTTTTTGACAGGGTATGGAGGAGAAGATGAAGAAAGCTTTGCTCGCCGCTGCGCTGATGTCGGCCGGCGTTGTTGCCCACGCTCAGAGCAGCGTCACACTGTATGGCCGCCTGGATGCAGGCCTCGAGTACATGTCGGGCGTCCCGACCGGCGCTAATGCGAACGGCGCGGCCAACACCAGCTCGAACCGCTTCAAGGCGGAAAGCGGTGACTGGGGTACCAGCCTGTGGGGCATGAAGGGTGTCGAGGACATCGGCGCCGGCAACAAGATTCTGTTCCAGTTGGAAGGTTCGTTCAACACGATGACGGGCGCGGGTCCTGGCGGCGGCGGTCTCTTCAATCGCTGGGCAACGGTCGGTATTTCGAACAACCAGTACGGTACGTTCACGATGGGCCGCATGCTGTTCATCTCGAACGGCGTGTGGGACTTCGACCCGTTCGGTCAGTCCAACTGGTCGTCGGCATCGCTCGTGCGTGGTCGCAACTGGCCGCAGTCGAGCAACAACTTCGCGTACCAGTCGCCGAAGATCGCAGGCTTTGACTTCTACGGCCAGTACGCGCTGTCGAATGCGACGAACTGGAACGGCAATGGCTCGACCGCACAAGGTCGCGAAGCTGGCGCGCAGATCACCTACACGAGCTCGCTGTTCCAGATCCGCGGTCTGTACGACGAAATCCGCAACCCGGCAAACGGCCAGTTGTGGGGTGGCCCGGTTGCCAACAACGGCATCAATACGGCTAACACGGGCAACGGCGTATTTGCGGCATCGCGCGAATACTCGGCTCTGCTGAACGTGTTCCTCGGCCAGTTCAAGATTCAGGCCGCCTACCAGGCAGTCCGTTCGGCAAGCGCAACGGGCGTTCTGCCCGGTCAGCCGACCACGCTCGATCACGAATGGGGCGGTGTAACGTGGCAGGCAACGCCGGCTGCAGCGCTGATCGCGGCTGTCTACCACGTGAACGGCAACCACGGCGCGGGCAATGCGACGATCTACACGGTCGGCGGTTCGTACAACCTGTCGAAGCGCACGCTGCTCGACCTGCAGGCAGCGACGGTGCGCAACAGCCGTAATGCTAACTTCGGTCTGAACGCGAACAATGCGGGCTTCGCCGCTGCAACGGACAACCCGCTGCAAGGCCGCCAGCAAAGCGGCGTGTACGCAGGTATCCAGCACTCGTTCTAATCGAACCGTGCACCCCGAGGGTCTTTCCCTCGGGGCGTAACACAGAATTCTCCAAGAGAATCTTTTTCACGCTGCTGCGAGAGGCGCGTATCGGTGCAATATCCGCGAGGGTATTGCACCGTTTTTTATTCGGCGCGCGATTTTGAGTCGTTGCGCGCACCAGGCCGGTGCGTGCTTGCGCAGCTTATACCGCTGCTTCGTTCTCTTCGCCGGTACGGATACGGATCACGCGCTCGACGTCCGCGACGAAGATCTTGCCGTCGCCGATCTTGCCGGTACGCGCCGCGCCGATGATCGCGTCGATCACCTGATCGCATTGACTGTCCGCGACCACGACTTCGATCTTCACTTTCGGCAGAAAGTCGACCACGTACTCTGCACCACGATAGAGCTCGGTATGCCCTTTCTGGCGGCCAAAGCCCTTGACCTCGGTAACGGTCAGGCCCGTGAGGCCGACTTCCGCGAGCGCCTCGCGCACTTCGTCGAGTTTGAACGGTTTGATGACTGCGGTGATGCGCTTCATGGCGAACCTCGTCTCTTGATGGGGAAGAGTGGAAAGGAGAAGGATGATTTTTATTCTACGCCGCGCCGGATGCATTGCGGCATCCGCGCGCGCGTATGGTCTTTCACTCGATCGGCTCGGTGTAACGCGACGTGATCGGATAACGCCAGTCGCGGCCGAACGCGCGATGTGTGACGCGAATGCCGATCGGCGCCTGGCGGCGCTTGTACTCGTTGATCTTGATCAGGCGCGTGACGCGCTTCACGTCATCGACCGGATAGCCCGCGGCAACGATCTCCGCGAGCGAACGGTCCTCTTCCATGTACATGCGCATGATCGCGTCGAGTACTTCATATTCGGGCAGGCTGTCCTGATCGGTCTGGTTCTCGCGCAGCTCCGCCGACGGCGCGCGCGTCAGGATGCGCTCGGGAATCACGTCGCGCGTCGCAAACGTGGTGGCCGCGTTGCGATAGCGGCACAGCCGGTACACGAGCGTCTTGGCGATGTCCTTGATGACCGCGAAGCCACCGGCCATGTCACCGTACAGCGTGCAGTAGCCGACCGCCATCTCGCTCTTGTTGCCGGTGGTCAGCACGATCGAGCCGAACTTGTTCGACAGCGCCATCAGCAGCGTGCCGCGAATGCGCGCCTGAATGTTTTCTTCGGTCGCATCTTCGGCGCGGCCCGCGAACTCTTCGGCGAGTGAGCCGCGGAACGCATCGAACATCGGCGCAATCGCGATCTCGTCGTATCGCACGCCGACGCGGCGCGCCATCTCGGCGGCGTCGGTGGCAGAGATGTCGGCGGTGTAACGCGACGGCATCATCACCGCGCGCACCTTGTCGGCACCGAGCGCATCGCACGCCACGGCCAGCACGAGCGCCGAATCGACGCCGCCCGACAGACCGATCAGCGCGCCCGGAAAACCGTTCTTGCCGATGTAGTCGCGCACACCCATCACGAGCGCCGCGTACACCTGCGCTTCGAGCGATTGCTCCGGTGCGAGCGCGGCCGCCAGCGGCGTGCCGTCGTCGAACTCGACGATTGCCGTGGTTTCCTCGAACTGCGCGAGCTTCGCGACCAGTTCGCCCCGCGCGTCGAGCACGAACGAACCGCCGTCGAACACGAGTTCGTCCTGCCCGCCGACCATGTTCACGTAGACCATCGGAATACCGGTCTCGCGAATGCGCGCGCGCAGGATGTCGAAGCGCACCGCTTCCTTGTTGAGGTGATATGGCGAGCCGTTCGGAATCAGCAGCACCTGCGCGCCCGCGGCCTTCGCCATCTGCGCGGCCGACGCATGCCACGCGTCCTCGCAGATCACGACACCGTACTTGACACCGTCGAGTTCGAACACGAACGGCTGCGGGTCGGAGGCGAAGTAGCGCTTCTCGTCGAACACCTCCGTATTCGGCAGATCCTGCTTGCGATAGGTGCCCTTCACTTCGCCGTCGACGATCAGCGACGCCGCGTTGAACGTATCGACCGGCGGCACGCCGCGCTCGATCGGCGCGTTTGCATTACCATGGCCGTGCGCCAGGTTGTCCGACCCGTCGCGCAGCGGATGACCGACGATCACATGCAGGCCAGTGAACGGCTTCAACTGCGCGGCGAGATCGGCCAACGCGGCCGCGCTCGCGGTATAGAACGCGGGGCGCAGCAGCAGGTCTTCGGGCGGATAACCCGACAGCGCGAGTTCAGGCGCGACCAGCAGCTTCGCACCATCGCTGTGCGCGGCGCGCGCGGCCGCCACGATCTTCGCGACGTTGCCGGCGAAGTCGCCGACGGTGACATTGATTTGAGCAAGAGCGATTCGGGTCTTCATGGCAGGATCGACAGGCAAGCCTTCACGGCTCGCGGTACCGCGGCTCGATGGCTCGACGGAATTGGACAACCGGATAAACGAACTTAACGAACGATGTGGCCGCTTCAGCTTCACAGCGCCGCGCCGCTCATTGCAAACAGTCACTCAGATTGAACCAGCAACGTATCGATTATCGCACGGGCATTCTGGCATCGCCCTCCGAGGTGGACGCCGCCGAGTGGAACGCCCTCCTCGCCGCGCAGCCGCAGCCCACGCCGTTTTTGCGGCACGAATTTCTGAGCGCGCTGAACGCGACGCAATGCGCGGTTCCCGGCACCGGTTGGGCGCCGCAATTCGTCACGCTGACCAACGCGCGCACGGGCAAGCTCGCGGCGGCGGCACCCGTCTACCTGAAAGGCCATTCGTACGGCGAGTACGCCGTATTATGTGGCAGCGCGATATTTGCCCGACTGATTGATAATGGCTATCTAGCTGTTTTTTAAAGAATAAGTTGACGTAGCCACCTCAATTTCTTTCCCGTACAAAATCTGTCAAGATGCTCGAAAGATTTCTAGCGGAGACAAAGAAATGGCAGTGGCGCATTGGACAGAGCCCGGCGCACTCGACAAGCACATTTGGCGGGATGGCCAATTGCGTTTGGCTGCCAAGCAGAGGTTGGACGGCACGACCACCTACAGGACGTATGTACTTGATACCGTTGTCTTGCAATTGATTGCGGGTGGATGGCTAAGCGAGGCAGTCGATGCAGCCCCTAGCCAACTGCACTTCGTGCAAGCCTCTGCAATCGTCAACGGCTTGGTGTCGCTTGCGACGAAACAAGCTCTACGCGTGCTCTTGAACAATCCATCTGCGCGCTTGAGTGAAGCCAACGTAATAGACGTTCTCGCAACAGTGGACGCTGACGCTTTGGCACGTTCAGTCTCCGCGGCGCATGGATACGCAAGGAACACTCGGACCTTCTTGAAGCGCCCGGTCATTCCGATTCGCAACGGCACTTTGCTGTGTGACATCGACTACCGTTCGAAACTCCAGCCGCCGCCGGACGGAGCGAATGACACACTAAGTGACAGGACTCACCCGGGTTTGCACAACCCCGACTTGGTACGACCAGCGGGCTCCCTTGCTTTCACCGACACAAATGACCTCCAAAAGAAGCAACTCGCACACTTCGCCGGCCGAATAGAGGTTCTCAGGTCGTCCTGCGTTTCAATCCTCGACGTGCACGACAACATCGTCCGTGCAATTCGCGACGCAAAAAATGCAGAAATTTCAGATGTTCCGCTGGCCGCGCAAACGAAGGCCGCGCTTAGGAGAGGAACCGCATACAAGCACAGGCATCCTACGATACCGCCCGCATCGCAACTAGCCGTGGCAGCCTACATGCTTCACGAGTATCAGTTGCATAAGCCGAGCTACCTCAAGCTGCAAGTGCACGCCATTGCGGAAGAGCTAACGTCAAGAGTGGTGTATGGGCAACTTGAAGGCAGGCGCTTTCAGGCGGCGAGTTTCTGCTGAACCCGTTGATCGTCTTTCACCTGTTCGCCGTCCTTGAAGGCAATGCCCTCCAGCAGCAGCTTGATCTGTGCAGGGCCGTTGATACGGCGCCAGGTTTTCTCGGCTTCCTCGATCAGCTTGAATGCCAGGCCCAGGAAGGTCGCTCGCGACACGCAGTTGCGCGTACGCGTGGTGCGGTGGCGCACGGTCGCGAACGTCGACTCGATCGCATTTGTCGTGCGCAGATGCTGCCAGTGTTCCGCCGGGTAATCGTAAAAGGCCAACAGGCTTTCCCGGTCCTTCTTCAACGTTTCGGTGGCTTTCGGATACTTCGCCGCGTAGACCGTCACGAAACGATCGAAGGCGGCGTATGCGTCAGCGCGCGTCGCGGCCATCCAGATCGCCTGCAGGTCTGCTTTGGCTTTGCCTTGCTGCGACTTCGGCAGCGCATTGAGCACGTTGCCCATCTTATGGAACCAGCAGCGCTGGCCTCGCGTCGCAGGAAACACTTCTTCCAGCGCGGCCCAGAAGCCCATCGCGCCGTCGCCGATCGCCAGCAGCGGACCAGCCTGCAGGCCTCTCGATTTCAGGTCGAGCAGCAGTTCCTGCCAGGACGCCTTTGACTCCCGGTACCCATCGCCGATCGCCACGCGCTCCTTGCGCCCATCCGGCCTCACGCCGATGATCACCAGCAGGCACTGGCCGTCCGAATTCTCGCTTCGCAGCCCCGTGTGGATCCCGTCGACCCACCAATACACGTAGTGCGATTTCGACAGATCACGTTGGCTCCAGCTGGCATGTTCGTCGGCCCACTGCGCCTTCAGGCGGCTCACCACATTGGCCGACAGACCCTTGGCATCTTCGCCTAGCAGGACGCTCAGAGCCTCGCTCATGTCGCCTGTCGAGATGCCTTTCAGATACAGCCACGGCAGCGCAGCACTCACGCGTGGCGACTTCCTCACATACGGCGGCACAATCGACGAATTGAACTTCACACCAGATCCTGATCGATCGCGAACCTTCGGGACCTTCACGGCAATTGGCCCAGCCGCCGTCAACACTTCGCGCTCAGGCAGATAGCCGTTGCGCACCACGGCGCGCTGGCCGTGCAAGGTCTTGACGTTCTCGAACCGCTCCAGCAGCGCCGCGAGCTCGGCTTCGATCGCCTGCTGGATCACCTGCCGGGCTCCGTGCCGCACCAGTTCGTCCAGACCCAGACCGGCTCCCGATAGACCAACGACTTCTTTTTCCGTAAACTTGTTCATGGTGGATGGTTTGTTGTTTGCTGGTTTCCGACTTCGACAATCAGATTCTCAGCTGAAACCTCCACCGCCTACAATCTCCCGCCTCAACTCCCCCGTACACCACTTCCGACTTTAGCTCATTGCGGAATTCGAACCCCTACTGTCCCACAACACATTCGAGGAGAGATTCGGCATTCTCTTGAGTGAGTTCTATCTATCACGCATCGTGGTTGCGGCCTGCTTCGTGATACTGATGCTCGCGACGGGCTGGAATAAGAGTACGGTCATTACTTTGTCGAAGGACCGAGTCAAAAAAATTCCTGACGGATATAGGTTAGCAGGCTTGAAAACGAGGTCTGACCAGAATGAGTCAGAGGAACTCAAACCTTTAGTTCCCGCAGATTTGAAGAGCCAAAAGAAAGCAACTTCGACTACAGCAGAAGGTGTCATTCCTTCACTTCTCAAAACCGATGAAGATTCCGATGATGACGAGAATGGCGACCGCGAAGTGTTGGACTCGTCGTCCGTGCGTGCAATCGAAATGCTGTTACAGCATCGCGAAAACGTCGACAAGCATGGTGATTCAACAGACGACAGTCTTTTCGTGACCCTCGCACTTTCCGAACTCCGGTCTCGCAATTTCCGACTCAAGTTGCGCTCAGACGGAATCAATGAATTTTGCGACTTCATTAGTCATCCGAGATTTCATGCAGATGACTTGCGCAAACAGACAAATTCGCATTTTTACCTAGCCAACGGACGGGACATTCGCGCCACACAAGCAAGAGCCAATCACGTGAGCGCCAAGACAACTATGCGCTACATCGATGGCACCGCGTTACGTATTTCGCACGAAGCAATTATCAAAGATTATGGCGACATCCTTTCTTCCGCCTTTGAATACACGGCTGGCCGCCTCAAGTTCAATCGCAATCAGACCGACCGGAAGAGCAAGCTCATTAAAACACTTTTGCTGTTCCCTCCGTCCTCACAACACCCTGAGGACGGTGATTCGGTCGCAGATAAATGGCTGAAATCGGGCGGCACCATCGCATTCGAAATCGGTGCAGCAGAGTTGCAGCAGTGTGTATATCAACGTCACTATTACTTGAAGAACACAGCAAAACTCATGGCCGCGAATGGGGAAAGATTTCACCTTCATCACCTTCCACGAATCTTGTTTTGCGAAGCGCTGCGTCGCGTCATACTCGACAGCCCGCTCGGTGGCGAACTTCACTCTTTGGAGGCAAAGCTCGATGAAAAAGCAACCCGCAGGAATCATCGCAGAGACGAATCTAATAAGCCGTGACGCCGTCGAACAAAAAAAGACAGACGACGCCTTCATTGAAACCGACCCATTCGTCTCGGATGCCGACGCACGGTACCTGAGCGATTGGGATGACAACATCATAAAATTCGATGTAAGAGACGTAGGCTCCAAAAACTCACGGATTGAGTCGATTGACCTGAACGCAATCTATCTCGGAACGGCGGGGAATTTGGGATTGTATCGAGGTCAAATCGTCCCACTAACCACCTTCCCCCAATTCGTTCTGGCCATAAAAATCGCAGTAAAGCGCACACTATACGAATTCAGAACGAGTCTATTAGACCAAGTTACAAGCACGGTTAACCAGCTTCTCAGGTTTTTTTCCTTCCTAATAGGCCAAGGGATTTACAGCCTTGCGCAGGTCAATAGGGAAGTTTGCGAGCGATACAAACACCGAATATTACAATTTGGGTGGTGGGAGGCAAACTGCTATAACGTCATGTTTCGACGCTTACTAAGGCGACTTCTAAGCGACGCAGCTCTTCAAGTCCAACTAAGAGGAAGAAGTCTTAATAACACTTTTTTTACCCTCAACATCGTAGTGCTGGAACAAGCTCTCGGACTCCCCATTGCTGGGCATTTAGTACCCGGTTGGTTTTATGGGATGTTCCAGCGCATAACCGGTGAGAGCAAGCCATACAAGACTGGTAGCACGTCCGGTATCGTTGCCTCGCACTCAGCCTGCCAAACTGTATTTAATGCCGTCAACAAGATTTACTTTAGTATGGATGGGTTTGATTCGTTGCCCTTCAAACCGTATCCCCGACCCGCAAACATAGCAGACAAACACTTTGGAAGACCATCAGCAAAAGACGGTCGAACTGGCAATTTGTCACTTACGACGGTCGTTAAAATTGTTGAGCTATCTTTGCGCTGGCTTTACGACTATGGACCATCACTCATAACAATGCTGAAAGCGATTCGGGCGAAGCTCGAAACGAACGAAAAAGAGTTTGTGGTGGATTCGAACGCGCATACGCGATTTTTGAATTCTACGTGCGATGCGGCATTTGCAGAATTTCAGTCAATCCACAATTTCCCGCTAACCGGGGCATTTCGCCCCGTATTCGGACCTTTGTCAATAAGAAATTTTGTACTCACTTATCAAGTCGCCATGTTTTTCAACATTGCTGCATGTTGCGCGCGTCGAAGAAATGAATTGATAGGACACGGGAAAGACTACGGACTCTACTTTGGATGCTTGCGGGAAATCGTCGAGGGTAGCGAACAGTACAAGGTGGACGTTTATATCGAAAAGACACTCTTCGATTACACGGAGTATTGGGCTCCCAACATCGCGGTCAAATCCATTCACGCTCTTGAGGAGCTGTCGCAAGTTTTTCGGCCACTTCACACCCCAGAAAAGCAATATTCTGACGAGATAGAAGTCGCTCGTAGCGACAAGCTTTTCTCATCGAGAAACTTTACATATGCGGGATTCGTTGACGACAACCTTATTGGATTTGACTTGCCAGAAAATTGTGATTTCTTTTTCGAACTTGGAAAGATTGATGAGAATGAGATTTTCGGCAAAAATCGGAATGTTTTCCGGCGCTTTTACTGCTTAGTATACGTCAACCGGTACGATAACCCGGTCCTAGCTGCGCTGCGCTATCAGCTTAATCACTCCACCGTTTACGAGACTTCTATCTACGGCCTTGACCCGCATGGGCGGAAGCCCGACAAGAAAGCAGCCAAAGTCCTCAAGCGCATCCAAGAGGACGATTTGAATTTTCGTACTGTCTTGTCCCAGGTTCGCGATGAGCACCTTGCGGACAAAATCGTTCGACTGCTCAAGGGAGAGAACATTGGTGGACCATTCGCCCGCCTTCTCCTCAAACTGATGGCGCGGCTCTCCGCTGACGCGAAATTCGTCGCTAGCCCGGTAGAAGTTAAAGCTCAGCTCGTCACCGAGCGGGTGCGCAAACGCGGATTTGAGGCAAACGAGAAGGATAACGGCATCTGTATGGCCGGCAAGGCCCGACATACTGCGCGGAAAGCTCACTGCTTTGACGGCAACACAGTGCATCCGGAACTAGCTGGTCCTAAAATTTGCTCGGGATGTATCAATCTTTTGACTTCGGAAGGCTACCGAGAATACATGCGGTCTGAGCGAGACGAACTGATGGCCGACGTACAAGATATGTCTTTGTCTCGAGCACATCGGGAGCAATTGCTAGAGGACGTCCGTATCATTGACGCGTATCTCGAAGCCGACGAGAAGGTCGCGGCCGGAAATCAAGAGATAGTCGTCAAGTTGGTACGCCACTGGTCCGAACTTCTGGATGAGGACAAAGAATGACCGCATCGCATATCTCCGAACGAAATAAACAGATAGCTCGGGCAAACATCACGGCGAAACTGGAAATTCTGGAGACCTGGTCACGAACAGGAATCCCGTGGCTTCGAGATGCTGATGGCAATGAAGCTCGGGATTCTGACGGTGAGCAACTGTTGGACTATTTTCCACCACGGCCAATTGATTTCGCCAGTTGGAATGGCACACAGAACTGTCAGACAACACATAAGCTGTTTCCTGAACTCTCGTCTATCAAGGCGACTCGACGCTCAACCTTGTCAGAACCCTATCACAGCGACATCCAGTCTAGGGTCCAAGCTGTGCTTGAAGTGCTCCGCGCCAAAGGTCATGAGCAGTTACTGCTAACGAACAAGACTTCTCGTATTGAAACACTACAGGCGGGCGCCGATTATTGGCAAACGCTAGCACACAAGCAGGAAGGCGACATCATCGCCCTGCGTGAGCGAATGTCTGAGACAGAGGTAAAACTACGTGCGGCGACGCTGGCACTGGAGAATAATAGGACCGAGGCCCAAAGGGTCATTGACAATCTGAACGCTAAAGTTGCAAACCTGACCGGCCTTTTGGCCAAGGTGGCGCCCCTTAAGTGAGGGAGTTCAAGATGGTATCCCGTCGACTTTCGACTCGAGCGCAAGGGCATGAGAACGAAGAGCAGCTACGGAAATGGGCCAAAGGAAGAAGGCTGGAAAGCATCCCTACGAATCAGTCGGGCGGGGCATCACGGACAGCCATTCTTAAGTTGATTGGGGCCTCCCGCTCCACCGCGCACAGCAATCCAAGAATTGCTGAGCTCTTCGAGCAGCTCGACAAACGTTTGCTCGGTCAAGACACTTCACCACCAGCGTCCTCCGAGAACCAGACAGGCGACACGGACGGACTTCTTGAGGTCGTTCTCGCACTGCGAAGCGAGAATGCAGCGTTGCGCGCTAGGTTGCGCCGCTTACAATGGGGCGACGACACTGGCACCTCAATCCGAGACCAGTAGCGACAGAAATGAAAATCACGGGCACAGTTCGTCGTGTGATTTCTGCATCTCCAACAGGAGGGGCAATCTTCAGCTTGCAAGTTGAGTTGCGCGCCGAGCCAATTCGTGTAAAGGCTGACTATTCCGTACTGTACGACGCTCCGTCTATCGGCGAACGTCTGACGTTAAGCGGCGACTTCCGGCTTGACGTGTACGGTAAGCAGTTTGTTCCAACACTCGTACTGCCGGAGCTGCCAACTGCGAAATCAGCTCCGGAACTACTGCTGAACCACCCCGCGTTCTCAGCCCTCGGTAAGCGTCGTATCAGCACCATCTGCCGGAAGATTGGCGAGCAGTTGCTTTCCGTGCTAGAAACGGACGACTTTCCGGCGCTGAAGAGTGCTGGTGCAGATGGCGGAATGGCCAACGGAATCACCATCGCGTGGACCGACTACAAGACTCGAATCCAGACTTGCCGGTTCCTGCTCGAGCGCGGCTTCTCTTCGTCAACCGCAGCCTTGGCAGCCGAGTTGTGGGACAGTTCCGCCGTGAGCGTCATATCGGCCGACCCTTATGTGTTAGTAGCGATTTGCGATTGGGACGAAGTCGATGCCGCCGCAACTCAATTTTTCGGGGTCGCCTTCGATTGTCCGCGAAGAATCCGCGGTTGCTGCGAGTCCATTTGCAATACGGGGGTGGCACACCGGAAAGCAGCTGTAGCTCTCAAAGCTTTCGAGCAGGCCTTTCAGGCGCGGATAGGGATGAGCATTTGTCCAAATGCCGCGATTGGTCCGTGGAGAGCTGGCGGCTCAGTTCGACGTGTCCGAGCTCAGGGACACGACTTTGTCCAAGGCGCTGGCATGACTGACATCGAGTCGACCATACGCCATCACATCATGTCCGTTCTCAATAGGCAGCCAGACCAAGACGCTCGGCCTCATTCGAGCAGTTCACAGAATCAGAGCGCCGAATTGCGGCAGCACGAGCAACGCTTTTTCGAAACCCTTGCTGACGCGCGCGTAGCGACTATCGAAGCGCCTGGGGCCTCTGCGGCCATTGCGGCCGAGGTTGTCGCAAGGTGCTTCCCAAAAGCCATTCACATTTCGCCGACGCCCGCGCTGTTCGCCAACACAGGAAGACTCCGACTCGACTGGTATCTGCTGCGTGAGTTCATCGTCTACGACACGTCACCGCGACCCGTCGACGGTATGACCGTTGTCATTCACGACTGCGCGGCAATTGACATGTTGCTTATCAACAAGTTGCTTCGCAACGTTCAAGAAGCGGGCCGCCTTATTTTCATCGGCGACCCTAGCGTGACACCCGGCTCCGGTCCCGGAGAGATATTCAACGCCCTCCTTTCCGAACCCGAACTTGTACACGAGAACATTTCCCCCTTCCTCAAGCAACTTGAGCGCACGACTCCGTTTGTGCACCTACCAGCAATTTTGTCACGGACATCCCGGCCGGCCGACTATCGCCTGAAAGCGTTGCGGTTTGTGCGGGCAGGAAAGCGCGATGAGTTAGTCGACCTGACACTCCAATCCTATCGCGCGGTTTTCGAGACCGAGCCCCATGATGGGGTCATAGTGGCCTCGTCACATAATCTCGCGACAGAGATTAATCATCGTGTCCACGAAGAGGTGATGGAGTATCTCGCTACGACTGACCCTGAGCCTCCTATATTGAAGCTGCGAAACAAGCAGGAGGCTACGGTCGGCGACATTGTAACTTTCCTCAGCCGCGACTACGCCAAGGGGCTATTTCCAGGAAGCCGCGGCGTAATCGCCCGGATAAGCCAAAGCGGTCGTTCTAGGTCGGCCGGCCGTTCGACGAGCGCCGCGCGCGTACTTTTCGACACGGCCGGCTACGTCGACCTCACTTCGCAAGAATGCGAACTTATATCGCTGGGTCATGCTGTGCAGGTCCAACACGCGATGCTCTCGCGATGGAAGAAGCTCATTGTTGCGATGGAGTCGTCCAAAATTCTCAACCACTCTTGGTGCCGGGATGCGCTAACGCGCGCCGACAGGGAGATTGTTGTTCTGGCCGCAGAGGGAGTGTTCGAAGATGCCCTGTGCCGTCGGAAATTTGAGTCTAGGTATGTACCTTCGCTAAATCTCTGCAAGATATGAAATCGAAAACTTTTCCCGTTTCTATGATGTGGGTCGACTGGAAAGATGGTCGGCGGATTCCAGTTATTCGGGACGCTCATCTCAACCTGTCAGAAGCCTTCCTCGATTACACGTTACGAGTCGCCCACGACAAGTGCGACGCCAACGTCAAGGACGGAGCTTTTCATTCTGGTATGGAACACGTTGGCTATGCCCTTCTCGCTCTAGCGCGCTTCCTCGCATCCGATGGTTTGACCTGGGAAGGACTTACAGACAGAACCCTGGTTACATTTCGCAACTGGGTTAAAGATGAGGCTAGACTAAAAGCGAGCTCAAGAAACGAGGAAACTGCGAAAAAAACCGCAAATTCGAGATTGCGCGTCGTCTATGAGTTCCTGACATGGGCACAGGAAGACGCACTACTCATTCAGTCGGTCGTCGGCAATTCTGGAATTTTTCCAGTACGGTCTTCATTGCCCAAACACCAAAACACCGGACATAAGAATCTGCGCGACCCAAAGCTGAAGTTTCCGAAGCAGTTTCAAGACGTGGGCGAGACGTCGCGTACGAGTGACAGGCAGTATTGGGCAACCGACGAAGATTTCGAAGCGATTCGACAGTTCTTCTGGTCATCTGGTGGCGCAGCTACCGCCGCGAGGAATGACTTGTTCTTACGCTTGTTCGAAGGCGTCGGTTGGCGACGTGCGAGCGTGAATAGCCTTACTGTTGACCAATTCTCAGACTCAATCATCGACGAGGCAGTTGGTACAGGTGAGACCCATATCTCAATAGTCCCACCCGAGCAAAAGTTTGGCTATCAGCGCGCCTTCCCTGTGCCACTAAACCTTGCGTTGTCCATCAAGCGATACATCAGCGAGGAGCGTTCCGAGTTGCTGGCGAAGCATGGCTTGAGCGAGTTAGACACCAAGATACATCAGGGGCGTTTGTTCCTCTCAATAAATACCGGCCTACCTCTTACACATC
Source organism: Paraburkholderia sp. WC7.3g (assembly GCF_050436345.1). NCBI lineage: Bacteria > Pseudomonadati > Pseudomonadota > Betaproteobacteria > Burkholderiales > Burkholderiaceae > Paraburkholderia > Paraburkholderia sp. WC7.3g. The sequence goes on along the minus strand of NZ_JBNDMA010000002.1, from coordinate 1,510,654 downwards.
CGGCGGTCTCGGAAATCTTTCGGGCTGCGTTTCGCGCGATTGGCAGCGATATTGGAGCGAACACGCATTCGTTCCGTCGCAAGTTTGCTGAGTCCACATGGGCCGAGGAGATTGAGTTTCGTCAGCGCGAGGGCTTGTCCCTCGCATACGAGGATGTCGCAATGGCTGTGGCCGACATCTTGGGTCACGCATCGATTATCTCTCAAGACTCTTATCATAGAGTTATGAGCAGGATACGAAAACTGAGTGTCGAACAGGTACTGAAGAACCGGATTGCGGAGCTCAATGACACCGTTGCGGTCCAGATGAGCACCATTGCGCGGCTGCGCGACACTCTTGCAAAATGCGTTGAGACAGCAGGTTATGCGAGCGTAGCAGACTCACCGCTGCGCCAAAACATCATGAATCTGATGACTGAGATTGATGCCGCTTGAACGGCGTATGTGCCTCGAGCTCATCAATGTGCTCATCCATCGCCGCCGTCTCTTGGTCCAGAAACTCGCTGATGGCGTGCGCAAACCTGTGGTCAGCAACCCAGTGCGCGGACCACGTTGGGGTCGGCATCAGCCCGCGCGACATCTTGTGCACACCTTGTGCCCCGCCTTCGAAGCTCTTCAGCCCCTTGGCAATGCCATACTCGATACCCTGCATGTAGCAGGTTTCAAAGTGGAGGCCTGAGACAAACTCCTTGGTGCCCCAATAGCGGCCATACATCGTATCGCCCTGCACGACGTTCAATGCTACCGCTAGTCGCTGTCCGTCTGCCTCAGCAATAACGAGCATCAGCGCATCAGGCATCGTCCGATGAACGAGCCCGAAAAACTTGCGAGTCAGGTAGGGCGGGTTCCAGTGTTCCCGATAGGTGTTCTCGTAACACTCGTAGAAGAAGTCGAGGTCGTCTTGGCCAATCTCCTGTCCCCGTAGCCAACGAAAGGTAACACCAGCGTCATGGACCCTTCGGCGGTCCTGCTTGACCTTCTTGCGTTTGTCGTGCGACATCTTCGAGAGAAACTCATCGAAGGTCTTGTATCCGAAATTCTCCCAGTGGAACTGGACGCCTTCTCGCAGCATGAAGCCGGCGTCAGTCAGGGCTTCAAGGTCGTCTTCGTGCGAGAAAAGGACGTGGATTGACGACACATCGAGCTGCTTCGCAAACTCGATGGCACCCCGTGCGAGCAACACCCTGTCTGCATGGGTCGGCGCCAGCAGCCGCGGGCCCGTAACGGGCGTGAACGGTACTGCGGACAGGAGCTTGGGGTAATACTGGATACCGTGCCGGGCAAAAGCATCTGCCCAGACATGGTCGAAGACGTATTCCCCGCGGCTATGGGATTTCAGGTACAACGGCATGGCGCCGGCAAGTTCCCCCCCGCGCCGCATCAGCAAATAGGTCGGCTGCCAGCCGGTCGACTTCGATGCACATTTGCAATCGTGCATTGCCGACAGGTATTCGTGCGCGACGAAGGGATTGCCTGCGGCGAGCGCGTTCCACTCCTCCGCAGGCACCTCTGAAAGCGAATCGACAACCAGAATCTCGACCTTGCTGCTCACCCTGCCCCCGACGGTTTTCCCAGCGCGGCCCTACGCCGCAAGCAGCATTGTCGCGCATACGGGAAAAGTCGTCAGGCGGCGGCACCGAGGTCGACGGCTCCCAGGTGCCGGGATTCAGTCTTCGAGCTGCTCGCGCAGCGCGCTGAGATGAGCGGACAACGCATCCACGCGGCCTTGGTCTTGGTAGACGCGACTGTACGGCGAGGGGGGTTCCTCTCGGGTTCGACCGACTATGGCGTTTTGGTGGCTATGCCCAACCGTGATGTAAGGCGCAAGTTCGGCTGCATCAAACATCTCTCGCCGTTTTGCGCGCTCCCTGCCGCTCCTTCCCGAATCAGACAAATAGCGCATCGTGGTCTCGATTTGGGAATGCGCGAGCCGCTCCGCGATTAACTTATTTACCATTGGCAACGCCTCACCGACGCGCCATCCTGTCCGCATACACATTTCGACGGCGAGCGCAGCTTGAAAACGCCTAACCTGAGTCTTCGTCAATACATCGGTCTCTCGCCTCGTCATCGCTATCTCCTGTCCGTAAGCGTGAAAAGGAAAGCTGCGTCAATTGAACGCCGCTGAGAACAGCATAGGAGATAAAACGCCGAATCACACGCACACAAAGGGCTGGGAGGCCGCGGCCGGCCAACTATCTCGCGAAAAAAACCGAGCCGAGAGACAGGATGCGAACATATGTCGGCCACGTGCTCACTCGCAATCAATCGTGCCTTATTTCCTGGAATAGTTTGCCTACACAACGCGACGCGCAGCGACAAAGCGAACTAGCCGAACAGGCTGCCGCGAAACATATCTACTCGTCGCGACTCGGCCGATGGCAATAGCTGCACTTCTTCGACTGCGAACGCTGGCATCACGTCAACGTCGTTGGTTATTCGGCTATCGATATACCAGTCCGCCCGATGATGCTTGAGCTTCTTCTCAATCTCGAAGCAATTCGCCATCGCCCAGCTTGAGGTCTTGAGGACAACGGCTCGCGCCTGACCACCCAATTCGCCGTCAACGGTCGGGTTCAGCATTTCGTCCTGAGGAAACGCCAGGCCCTTAACGCAAATGGCGTACAACTTGCTCGCGCGCTCCCGCTCCAACCATTGCTTGCACTCGTCTAGTTCCTCGAGAACTCGTCTGCGCGCGACCGCCGGCCTAGACTGATACGAAAGCAGCAAAACGGAGTCATTCCAGACATAGCAGTGGCGATGGTTGCCCATGCCATGGTTCATCTTCCACACCGCCCGCCTGCAGGAGCCTCATAGCAGTCGAGGCTTTGCCCGTAGCTGCCTGGCTTCGAGTTCCTATAAGGTCGAACATAGTAACGATGCACGGCTGCCAGTCTTCGGAATCCATCACCATCCTCGTCAGGACAAGATTTTTGTGTATTGAATGCCGGCACCATCGAGCACCGTCAGGAATTCCACTGGCACCTGAGAGAAGTTGACCGCACCGTTCGCCCCTGCACTCTCCGGCGGTTCCACGAAGATATGCGCACCCTGCTCGTGACGCCAGGCCGCGAAAAGGGAACGGAATTTGCGGGCTTGTGTCGGCGCTACTGCGACTGTCGTCATTGCGTGCCCCAGCTGAGTTCAGGTTTGAATCATAGTGGCTCCCTGAGACCTCCGTCTGTGATTCAGTCGGCGCTAAATCCCAAACGCCGCAAGCCGCAGCAAAGTGGTCAAATATTTAGGGAAGGATGACAATGAAAAGTCGAACAACATAAATCCTCGCTCGGGGTCCCACATGCAAGAAATTGACAAAATAGCCATCGCGGCTGAAGTTCGACGCTTCCAGTATGAAATCTGGCAACGGGCTGGGACTACCATCAACACTATCCCCCATCTGCTCCAGCTTTTCCGGCCAGACCATGCAGCAACGGTCCATGGAATTGAATACGAAGTAGCGGCAGGTTCGCTGAGCGTGCACGACGTTGGCGAGGCGCAGTATCAAGTGGCGGGCTTGGTCGACGTCCAACGTTCAACGATTCGTATCGCCGGCAACCTTCCTTATGAGGTTCAGCGCTTCACTGGGGCACACGAACTGGGACACATCGTGCTCCACCCCGGGCTCTCGCTTCATCGCGACCGCCCGCTTCTTGGCGACGGCCCTGTTCCAGACCGCCGTGAGCGAGAAGCTAATCACTTTGCCGCGTGCTTCCTCGCTCCAGAAAAGTTGGTCAGACGAGCGTTCCAAGAACGATTCGGCTGCGAGATTCTTCATCTCGACGACCGCGTTGCGTTCGCTATCGCAGGCAATGGCGCTCAGGACCTTCTACGGTCGAAAACCGGCTCCCTCGAGTTCCCGCGTGCAGTGGCAAAACGCGCGGAAATTCGGTATCGGCAACCACTTTAAATCGCTCGCGGAAGAGTTCGGTATGTCACCGACAGCAATGGCGATTCGCATCCGGGAACTTGACCTAGTCAGCTACTGATGATGGTCGTGCTGACAGACACCTCATTCGGCTACACGCGGTCGCGCGGACGACACGCCCCGTGCTATTGTGACGGTGGCTTTTGCGGCTACAACAAATGACCTGAATTCTTCGGCTGGACACGGGATGGCATCAGTTTTCTTTTCATACACGCATGTAGACGAGTCGCTGCGCGACCAGCTCGAAATCCACCTGTCGCTGATGAAGCGCGAGGGCCTGATTTCGGCATGGCACGACAGGCGCATCGTCGCAGGCGACAACCTCGACGACAGTATCGATGAGCAGCTCGAGAAGGCCGACATCATCTTGCTACTGGTCAGCGCAAACTTCATCGCGTCAGAATATTGCTTTGCGACCGAGATGACGCGTGCATTGGAGCGGCATAAGGCCGGCGAGGTGCGCGTCATCCCCGTCATCCTGCGAGCATGTGACTGGCACAGTGCTCCGTTCGGCAAACTGAATGCGGTCCCGACGGACGGTCGGCCGGTAACATCCTGGGCCAACCAGGACGAAGCGTTCGCCGACATTGCAAAGTCGATTCGTAAAGCCATGGCCGCGACAGCCTCGGCGGCCGCACCCAAGGTGGGGGCGGCATCGGCAGCGAGAAGCTCAGCGCCCCGGCCTGCAGCCGTAGAACCTTCCGCGGCCGCGCAACTGCCGCGGTCGAGCAACCTTCGCGTCAAGCATGAGTTCTCGGACCTCGACAAGGACACGTTCGTTTCGGAGACGTTCGACTTCATCGTCCGCTTCTTCGAGGGTTCGCTCCAGGAGCTGGAGAAGCGGCACGGCCAGTTCCAAGGACGCTTTTCGCGCATCGATGCGCGCCAGTTCACCGCGAGCATCTACAAGGACGGAAAGAGCGTGTCGCAGTGCACCGTTACGCACGGCGGGGCTTTCGGCGGACACAGCAATCGCGAGATAACGTATTCGAGCCAGATTTCCTCGCACATGAACAGCTACAACGAGGCGCTCACGCTGACCGAAGATAGCCAGACGCTGTACCTGAAGCCGATGATGAGCATGGCGAGAGGCGTTTCCGAAAAGCTGTCTGACACTGGAGCGGCTGAATATCTGTGGTCGATGCTTATCGAGCGGATACAACGGTGATTCGCTGCGACCGACCACGGCAGTAGCTCGGCAGTTGCCGGTTCGGGACCGACGGCGGCGCAGCTTCACCCACCTCCCGACGAAGCTCAGCAGCTTATGGAACGGCTCTTTCGCCGTTTCTTCTAGCGCTTCGCGGGATGCGCCGGATGACGTGCCGCACGCGCGGTAACAACAACGCTCCTGCACGCCCGGAAATCTCCCTTTACGTGCTCGGTCGGCGTATAGCACGCAGCTACAATATGCCCACAACTAGCGTGAATCGCCCTTGTTATTGCCCATGACCACTCTGACGAAGAATTCGCATCTTGCCTTGATGTATGAACAGGCAAGCGCTTTCCTGAACCTCGACCAAGCGGCTCGCGCGCAGTCGGACTGGTTCAAAAGCTTTCGTGACGACAAAGATGTCCGCAGCTTCTTCAAGAAGAAGAAGCTGCTTGCAAAAGGCACAAGCTTGCAGGTCACGGTTATTTCACAGATTGCCCGCGCAGTTGTCGACTGTATCGAGGAAGGCGAGCCTGACCTCGCACCGACTGGTGCTGAAGTGCGCGACATCATGAAGAGCGCGACAGACCTAGCAACAAAGCTGACTGCGGCGCCATCTTCCTGGCTTACCCCGGGCGCCCGAACACGCGGCTTCCAAGAGCCGCTGCGGACGCTCCAGACCATGCCGTCGATTGTGCCGGCTAGGACCGCTGGTCGCTTGCCGATGACACAGCGCCGAACGCTGATTTTTCGGCTCGCCCACTCCATCTGTGAGGTTTGCGACGAAATTCCTATTCGACTCATTACGGCGGTCGTCGCGCGCGCATGGGAAGAGACATTAGAGCGTCAAGTTTACGAAGTGCTGACTGCCGCCGAACGCGACAGTATCCGGGCGCTCGTCGAAGCGAAGCGCAGGAATCAAGCCGACAGCGAGAACACAGCCCATCTGGCGATGAGCCGGGCAAGCGTTGTGCGAAACCGCACTTCGCCAATGCCCGATACCAGGACCGACAGCCAGCGGCTGGCTCAGGCTCTCGACATTGTAGGCGGATTCGCGGATGAGACCGCGGCCATCGTGCTTCACGACGCGCTCAGCACCGCGGCCGCCGAACTCGGGATAGAGCCGGATTCGGTCGAGCAGTAAAAACCAGAGGAAATTGGGCCCGTTTTCCGGCCTATTTCCTCCGGATTTTTTGCGGCTAAATTGGCTTCGTATATTGGTAGCAGTGTTTCGAGCCGACTGGCGAACAATACGTTCTGTCACAACTCGCACTGCATCGAATGCAAAAACACATCAAACCGCAGAACGTCCAGTCCTTCGAGCGCATCATCGCCAACTGGCCAGACAACACCGCCGAGCATCAGCGTGGGCGCCTGCTCGATGCAATGAGGCTGTTCGCGGGGATAACGACATTGGAAGCGACGCGGTTCCTTGACATCATTGACCCTCGGGCGCGAGTGGTTGAGCTCCGCAAAGAGGGTTATCGCATCGTCACCTCGTGGGTAAGCCAGTCGTCAGAGTGTGGCCGCCTCCACAATGTCGGGCTGTACACGCTCGCCGCCAATGCAACCGACATCAACATGGGCGCGAAAGTGAAGCCCATACGCGAGTCGAGCAGCTCCCAGTTGGTGCTTGCTCTCTGGCACTGATGAGCGCGCGCGGTGAGGGGCGTATTCGTTTCACTGCTCAACGTGCGCCCTGCGACGGCAACATCTGCGACGGCCGCCTCAGTTCAGTGTTGGTGCCGCCTTTCGCAGGTATCGGTCCCGCACCGACCCTTTCGGCGGGTTGCGCGTCGAATCGTACGACTTCCACTAGCTTATGTAACGATAATCCCAAATCGCTTTACCGTCTCTATAAAAGAGAAATCTGGTATAACCGAGCGTTTATGTGATTTGCGCTTTATACCAACGCATCGAATTCAACACAAAACGTTTTAGCGGGCTAACGCAAAAATGAGCTGCGACATCAAGAGGCCAAACCTGTGTGGCATGACAACGAAACTACCGTTGACTATCTAAATTTCGGCATCGTAGCGGATGCTTGCGCGAAGTTGCTCCAACAAGCTCGCGGCGAGCCGATTTCTGTCGGGATTTCCGGTGGATGGGGCGCCGGCAAAAGCTCGCTCGTAAAGATGGTCGCACAACGTCTCGAAGGGTTCAACAAGCCCGGCGAGAACAGCTACGTTTTTGTCACGTTCAATCCTTGGCTTTATCAGGACTTCGATAGCGCTCGCAGCGCTCTTTTGCAGTTAGTTGGCGACAAAATTCTCGAAGAAGCCAGCGAGCGAGAAGGGCTGCGCGACAAAGCGCTACGCCTTCTGAAACGCATAAACGTGCTTCGTCTCGTACAACTGGGTGGTGAAGCCGCCGCCACCTATTTCACCGGTGTCCCTGTTGGGATGATTGGCCGAGCCATGAAGAAATTCGGCCTGCTCGACAGCGATAAGAAAGACGACGAGGATAAGAAGCACGACGACAAGGACGATGGACTTCTCAAAAAAGCGGAGCCGTTTTCACTGCCGAACGAGATACATGAGTTTCGTGTGGCGCTCGAAGCCTTATTGGAGGAGCTAAAAATCACTTTGGTCGTCTTCGTGGATGACCTTGACCGATGCTTGCCCAAGACCGCTATTTCCACGCTCGAATCCATCCGGCTGCTACTCTTTATCAAGCGGAGCGCGTTCGTTATTGCAGCCGACAACGATTTCATCAAGGGTGCAGTCCGCATTCATTTTGCTGGCACGGAAATCAAGGACGAGGTAGCGACGAACTACTTCGACAAGTTGATTCAGGTTCCTTTGCATGTTCCGCGGCTCGGCGTGAACGAAGCAAAAGCATATATCGCGCTCTTGCTGTTGCAGAGAGCATGTCAGGACGGCCAGTTCGAGGACGAGAAATTCGCCGCTGCCCAAGCCGCTATGTCCAAAAGGCTGAGAGAAGCATGGCGTGGGGATTCCGTCACACTGGACTTTTTAGAGGCGCAGGCTTCCGGTAGCCTGGACATGGTCGAGCTGATGCGGCTTGCCGACGGGTTAGCGCCATTGCTGACGAGGTCAGGTGCAGTCGACGGAAACCCTCGCCTAATGAAGCGATTTCTCAACACGGTTTTCCTTCGCTCCAGCTTGGCTGAGCCGCAAGGCATCAAGCTTGACCTTCAGGCTCTCGCAAAATGGCATCTCGTCGAACGTTGCGCCCCAACGCTTGCAACGGCGCTCGCAAACCTTGTGACGTCAGAGCATGACGGCCGCGTGGACGCCTTGCGACTTGCTGAAGAAGCTAATGAAAAGGGAGAGCCGCTGGACGAACTTTTCATTTCCGACGACGCGTTCGTATCCCAATGGCTCGGGCTTGCGCCACCCTTGGGTGAAGTTGACCTCCGCCCTCTTCTTCACCTCAGTCGCGACACGGCAACCCGTGACTTTGGCGTGGACGATTTGACAGCGGGTGGCCGCGATTTGCGTGACGCGCTTGTCGCGGCTACAGCGCAAAATGTTCAACTTACCTCCGCAATCACCACGGCCGGTCCGGTACAAGCTGGACTGGCAATGTCGCGTGCGTGGGTGCTTAAGGCACCGAAGCGCTCGTGGAAAAAGCGTGAGGACGTGTTGATGCTCATCGAGACCTGCAAAGTGTTCCCGCAACATGCTGGAAAGGCCAAGGAGTTACTGTTCGCCGCTCCCGTCAGGCAAATCGGTGTTGGCATCATTCCCGAACTGCAAGCACAACAATGGGCGAAGGACGTACTAGATAGGTGGTCAGCCGACCCCGCCTTCGACAAGCAGGCTAGACGTGCAATCGAGAACCAAGAAAAGAGGAATAAATAATGGGGACCTCAACGTCGAGCAAAGGTGGCGGCCCACGCTCGCCATTTGACCCGGAATGGCTCGAGGGGCCCGCCGCAGGTGGCGGTAACGGCGACATCGATGGCGGAGACAACGACCACAACAACGACGGTGGAGACGGCGCGGATGAAGGAGACCTCGGCGCAGACGACGATGGTCAGGTGGGAGACAACGGCGCTAACGCGCCGGCAGACCCGCCGCCTCCTCCGCTCAACCCGGCGAGACGCCTCGCCGGGGCTCGCAGCGCCTTGGCAGGTGCGTTGCGAGGGGGTGGACGAGACCAAATCAAGTCGGCTGCAAGGCGCATGGTTAGTCGGGGGATGGGTGGCCCAGCCCGCGCGGCAAGAACCATGCGTGCAACTGCGCAGGGCGCGGGGGCGTTGGGTCAATTCCTTACCCAAGCACGTGATGGGACAAATCCAAGAGTCGTAGATTGGGTCGCGCGCGTTCGCGCTGCGAATCTCTCTGCCAACGACCTCATCTTGGAAGTGGTGCGAGAGGTCATACCCAACTCTGGAAGCGTCGACGAAGAGTCGCTTCGCAACGCGGCGACGGAAACTCTCTCAATGCTGTACGAGACGTCTCCCGACGTGGACGTCTTTGGTCTCACCGACCAGCAAATCGCAGACGTCATCGGCTTCACCGTCGCCAACGACATCTGCAACCGAATGGACCTGCTGCTCGGCCAAACCTACGAAAAGCTGAAGTACACGCCCCAGCAAGTGCAAATGCAACGGAACGATGTCCGTGAATACGTCCATGGGCTCGTCCGAGTAGAGCTCGACAAATTGGGACCACGGCCGGTAGACACCCATGGACTTGCGCGCGACGTCCTGCGTGGCCTGCTCTCTTTTAGATAGATTCTCAGTATTCATATATCCAATACCCGTGCTCGCAGACGTGGCGTGACTTCCCCGATGGCTGGATTTCCTGCCTTTCAAACTCGTCGTATATCTGATTCCGGTTCCCGGAATACTTGTGGTGATGCGGCCACGTGTGTTGTAAGTGACGCCCTTTCCACCAACAGAGGTGCTAATTCCGCTCTTGCTGAGATTGATGCGAATACCGGGCGCAATTTTTATGCTTTTCCTGAAGCCCCAACCCATGTCATCCCCCGAACACCTTGTCCAGCGAACTTATGCCGCCTGTCCGACAAGGCAAAATACTGCCCGTTGTTCCGATGACCGGACACTTGCCGTGTCGGTCATCGGTCTGTTTCAGCCTCAAACGTCAGCGTTCAGAGAGAATTGGCCTTTGTAGCATCTTGCCAAGCCATCTCAAGGCGCGTTCTGCTGCCCGCATTAAGCTTGCGAAGACCAACTTCACGGGCCATTGCGGGTACGCCAGATTCTCCGTCGTGCCCTGCCCGCATCATGTCGAACGCGAGCGCCCGAAGCTCGGCAAGCGATATTTCATCGACTGCCCGTGCTGTACCATCGACAGGTCGTCGGAATCGAATCTGCGTTTGAGCAGAATCATCTTTGGCACGGAAGAACGTACCTACATCCTCTGTGTCGCCGCTGTAGTGCTGGGATGCCAGACGTACAACCCGGTCCTGGATTTTTGCGCCCGTCCGAACCCAGCCATGAGCCCGTGCAATACGACGCGCGAGGACTTCGTCGCGGACGGGTCCTTCCACGCGCACAACGTGCTCAATCAAACGCAAAAGCGTCGGGTTGTAGACGACGTCGAAGAAGGCGTTAGCATCAACGGCGTAACCCTCGAGCGTCAAATCGACCTCAATGAAACGCCCCTCAATCGAGTCGCCCGAATATGAAACGGCGGCATTTCGTGCGTAAGTGACAGGAAGCGCGGTAGCATCAACTGCAGCATCCACATCCACCGACATATGAGCTGCGGACTCCACCGAGTGGCCCGCTTGTTCATCCGGCATTGCCATAACGTCCGCGATGACCTGCTCCGCAAGGACTGTCGCCTCCTTCTCCGCCTGCGCTCGCTGTGCCCTTTGTTCGGTGAGCAATTCCTCGAGCTGACGATGAATTTTCTCGACGGTTCCCTGCATGTCAATCCACCAGTCGGTCGACCAGATGCGCAGTATGTCCCAACCGAGGCCACGCAAGACCTGCTCACGCAATTTGTCTCGGTCGCGCGCCGTTGCCGAGCGATGGTAGGTCGCACCATCACACTCAACGCCGGCGAGGTACCGCCCAGGTGCATCCGGGTCAACTACGCCCAAATCAATGCGGAACGCCGAAACGCCGACCTGCGGATGCAAAGTCCACCCCCGCTCGGTGAGTGCATTCGATACTGCCTTTTCAAACGGACTCTCGAAGTCGCGGACGCTGCCTGCGACAGCCTCACCAAGAGCACGTGCACCACGGTCTGCAAACTCCAGAAAGTGCTTCAAATCACGTACGCCGAAGGCCTGGGTTCTCGTCAGGTCCATCTGCTCCGGACGGAAACTACCGAAGACGCGGAGCTCCTGTCTTGCGCGGGTAATCGCGACATTTAACCGGCGCTCGCCACCTTGCTGGTTCATCGGCCCGAAGTTCATCGGCATGGCGCCGTCAACTCCCGGACCGTAGGTCGTTGAGAAGTACATGATGTCCCGCTCATCGCCCTGCACGCTCTCCAGATTTTTCACAAACACTGGCTCAAGCTGCGTTTCCACGAAGAAATGCTCAATAGACGGGTCCTTGCGGCGTTCTTCGTCAAGCAAATCCTCGATGAGCGATTGCTGTTCAGAGTTAAACGTAACAACACCGATGGTCAATCCGCTGTCGCGGAAGCCCGGCGCTTTCATCTTACCGACCAGGTCCGCTACAAGCGCTTTCGCTTCTGGCTTGTTTGTCCGCGCACCGCCGCGCTCATATTGCCCATTTGCAACATGATTGAAGCTGACAGCACGGTCATTTGTGACCGGACTCGGGAACGTCACCAGGTCCCCGTCGTAGTAACGATGATTCGAGAATGCAATCAGGCTTTCATGGCGGCTACGGTAGTGCCACGACAGCTTCATGGTCGGCAGATTGGCACCGATACACTCTTCGAGAATGCTCTCCAGCTCTGTCTCGACGTCCGTGTCGTCAATGTCCGATTCCGCGCGGTCAAAGAAACTTGTCGGCGGCAGCTGTTTGGGGTCACCAACCATGATGACCTGCTTTGCACGGGCCATCGCGCCAATGGCGTCCCAAACTGGAATCTGTGATGCCTCGTCGAAGATGACCACATCAAAATTCGCCGTTTCGGCCGGCAGGTATTGCGCAATCGACAACGGGCTCATGAGAAGGCACGGCGTCAGGCGCATCACGGCGCTCGAAGCCTGAGACATCAATTCCCGAAGAGGCAAGTGCCGGGTCTTCTTTTGCATCTCGTATCGCAGCAGGCCCCATTCAGAGCCTCGCGAGACCCGGTCGGGCGAAGGATGCCCTGCCGACAACTGCGCGCGCACCCACGCCTGGGTTAGGCCGATGAACCGTTCATCAAGCTCCCGGAAATCCCGAATGCGTTTCTCGTGCTCCGCGGAAACAAAAGTGCGCAACACGTCGTCGACGTCGACGACCGCATTCAACCACCACCGACAATAATCGGTCTCAAACGCTTCCTTCACCCGTCCGAGCTGGATTGCGCCCTGTTCGATACCAGCCACGACGGGGGCAAGTCCCAGCGCGAGAGCCGCCGCGCGGGTCTTGCGCCACGCACACCAGGCGTTCAGCCGGTTCGAGCTGGTCAGGACGTCGCTTGCACGCGCGGCCAGTGCCATAGGGAGAAGCGCACCAAGCGTCGCGGTATCAGAACCTGGCAAGCCGCTCGCGACCGTGAATTGCGCGACTGCCTGATTAAACGCCTGAAGTGCCTCAGTGTACATACGTCCTGCACCCGCAATCGCTCCCGTTGGCTCAAGCAGGACATTGTTATCGCCCAGCAGCAGAGCAATTGGGCTCTTTACTGCCGCCAGCGCTTCAGGCGAACTTGCCAACAAGGCGAGCGCTCCCGACAGCGCCTCGAAGAAGCCGAGAGCCGGGTCGATGCCCTCCAGTTTCGTCTGCAACCCGTTCCAGAGCCCGCCGGTCTTTGCGGAAAGGTCGTCGAACTCCTTGAGACGACCGGCAAGGGCAACCAGGTCGCGCATCTTCTTCAGGTCTGCCGCCGCGACAGCACCCGCGCTGCCACGCTCGATAGCGCCGAAGCCCTCATCCTGCCAAGGGCTGCTAGCGACTGCGGCCGCAAGCGCGCCCTGAAACACGACGTATGTCTTTGCGACAGCCAAATCCGTTTTGTATCCAACCCAAACCGCGTCCGTCTCTTCTTCGAGCCCCGACAGCCGATTGATTGTCTGGTCAATCTGACGAAGTTCCCTGATGCGTGCGAGGTCTTCACGCGCCGTCTCGCCACACTGACCCCGGCTAACCGGGTCAAGTCCAACATCATCCCAAGCAGCGTGTATGCGAGCCTGTTCGAGGGCGGTCTGGAAACCAAGCGAAGCTCGCGCGACGTCGAGCTCCGTTTTTAGTCCCAGCCATGCGTTTGATGTCGGCAGTGATAGGTCGTCAAGAGCTTTAATTTCATCCTGAAGCGCATCAATCTGCTTGAGGCGTTCAATATCACCGCCAATATCCGGCTCGCCTCCGCCCATCGACAGGTCGACGAGTTTTTTCGTAAGAGCGCGGCGGCGCATCATGCTCATTGGCCAGGATGAATCCTGCAGTTCCCGCCAATCCAGTTCAAGCTGTCGAACTGTTGCCGTCGAGATGCCTTCTTTGTATCTGAGCGACAACTGGTCAATCACGTCCTGGCGCTTCCGCAAAAGTTCAATGCCAGCGGCGAGGCGCGACCGCAATGACTCATTCCAGGCCTGTGAAAGCTGCGAATGGAGTTCGTGATAGCGAGTGAGCTGGACGATACCTTGTCGTACGTCCTCCAAAACCTGGTTGCCCCGGGGCGCAGAGAGCGACGCGTGCAGTTCACGATGGCGCTCGACCAGCGGTTTCGCGACGCGCAGGTTATCTGCGATTGTTTTTGCATCCGGACGCAGAACAAATTGCCAGTCGTGCCCAGACGCGAACGGCAACGTCGCAGACAAAAGACGCAGGCCTTCCCTAACAGGCTGCGGAAATACACCCCAGCAGAAGCAACGTCCCTCTTGCTGAGCGGTTACAGCCACAGATTTTATGCATTGCGAAATTTCAACGCCGGTTCCGCTCTTTTTCGACGGCTTGAGGCGCATTTTTCGCCCCATTACCGCGATTTTGGCTACTGCGGGCGGACCTGTCCCAGAGAGCGCATGCGCACGAGGTTGTAGGCCGCCATGTTCAACACGAACATCTGGTCGACTCTCTTCAACCCGCGCACCATCACCTGGCGCATGCGGCCTACCGTCTTCGCCCACCCAAAACCTTGTTCGATCAGCTTGCGCTTTTGCTGCGATATCGCGTAGCCCACGCTGCGCGCAATCGCATCGGGCACCGCCGAACGCCGACCCGAGGTGTTCTGCGCCACGTGCGGCGTGACCTTCATCTGCTGGCAAGCTTCGATGAATTCCTGTGCGTCGTAACCCTTGTCCGCCCCCAGCGTGATTTGCGCAGCGGCATCGTCCGCAACTTGCCGCGCGTCGTTGATCATGACCTTGGCCGCTTCACGTTCTGCATGTCCGTCAGCCCGGCTCACACGGGCGTTGACCACCAGCCCATGGCGGTTGTCAGTCAGCGTGTGGCCCATATAACGCAATTCACTGGCCGTCTTGCCCTTACGGTAAAGCCGTGCATCGGGATCGGTCTTCGACTCGTGCGTTTCGTTGCTTCGCTTGCTACCCTTGAAGTCACTCTCGCCGCTGCCACCGTCGTTATCCCCATCCTCGCCATCCTTGCGCACGAAGCTCTTGTGGCCCGCCCACGCCTGGATCAGCGTGCCGTCCACGCTGAAGTGCTCGTTCGACAACCAGTTCTGCTTCTGCGCGATGGACAGCACTTCGTTGAAGAATTCGACCACCGCATCGTGCCGGATTAAACGCTCGCGGTTCTTCGTGAACACCGTCGGCACCCACACTGAATCGTCCATCGACAGACCGATAAACCATCGAAACAGCAGGTTGTATTGAGTTTGCTCCATGAGCTGGCGTTCAGACCGGATGCTGTACAGCACCTGAAGCAGCATGGCCCGCAGCAGTTTCTCCGGCGCGATGCTCGGCCGGCCTCCCTTGATGTCGGCCTCGTACATCCCGGCAAACAACCGATCCATCTTCGCCAGCGCCTCGTTCGCCATGACGCGAATCGAGCGCAGCGGATGTGAGCTCGGAACGAAATCGTTGAGCTTACGCACGGAAAACAGACTCTCGGTGAACGTGTCGGCGCCGCGCATGATCTCCTGGCCAGTGGGTGAACTTACTAGATCAACGCTTTTACCATCCTTCGCGATGACTTCCGTGCGAGGTATTTCCGCAACCTGCTAACCCGCGAATCGAGAATAAGCGGCGGCAGACCGACGGCCGCACGCAACTGCTCGGTCGCTGCATCAAAGCCGGCGACAACCGGACCAATAGCTCGGGCCGAATCGAGGAGCGCGGCTTGCCACAGCGGCGACCATTCGGTTTGAACCACGTGGGCGAGCGGGCTGGACGTCAGTTGCCCTTCTCCCATCACTTTTGCGTGAACATCCAGAAGCTCGGCCGTCTCGCGCAGCGTTCGCATAGCGACTGAATCGTGAACCCGAGCGGACGGCCATGACAGCTGCAGGACGGGCAAGTCATGCCCGGCGACAACGCGGCCGATTGCCTCATATACGCTAAGCCCGTTCGGGTATCTCAGATGCAGACGTTCAACATACCCATTCAACTGGTTGCGCAATCCCTCCAATCGAGCGGCTTCTGCATGCCATTCATCGGGTTCCATGGCCGCAGCGGAATCCCACGAAGTACGTAGCTGCTCGAGCACTTCCGTCTTACGTGCTTTGCTGGAATGCAATTCGAGGCAGAAGTTGCCAAGACCAACATCGGCGAGGCGCCGGTACACTACATCAAGCGCCGCCATCTTCTCTGAGACGAATAGCACACGCTTTCTTTCCGCTAGACACTGCGCAATCAGATTCGAGATGGTCTGGCTCTTCCCGGTTCCCGGGGGCCCAATCAGGACGAAGTCTTTTCCTTTGCTTCCCGCCACGACCGCGGAAAGCTGCGACGAATCGGCCGGCAATGGGCAGAAGGTGTTCTTCACCGGCAGTTCTACGTCGAGCCTTCTGGCGTCAGGAAACTCAATCGCGCTCTCATAGGAATCGCGCGGCGTTTCAATGAGGTGCCGTACGACCGCATTCTGTTTGAGCTGCTCGGTTCGCTCAGTCAAGTCCTTCCACATCAAATACTTCGCGAACGAGAACGTCGCGAGAACGACTTCTTCGACTACCTCCCAACCCTTGATGTCCTTGACTGCACTGGATACGGTTTTCCAGATTCCCGCGACATCCAAGCCCGAATCATCCTTCGGCAGCTCGGTGTCCTGGATACCCAGCTCCAGTTCGAAATCCTGGCGAAGCATTTCAATCAGCGTCGGATTGAAGCGCGGTTCGTCATCGTGCAAAGTCAGGCTGAACCCTGAGCGCGCACTTCGCCGCTCAAGCGACACCGGAACAAGAATGAGTGGCGCGCGATACTTCTTGTCGTCCTTCGCTTCACGTGTCCAGGAAAGAAAGCCCAGCGCCAGATACAAGGTGTTGGAACCACCCTCCTGCAAGTTTGTGCGTGAGGTCCGAAAGAGCTCGACAAGACGAGTATCCATCTCGTCTTGCGAGAGCCCGACGAAAACTTCTTTTCGCTTCAATGCGTCAATCGCATGGGAACGACGAATGTTTTCGCGCTCCCGAGCTTCGTGGATTGCCTGGCTACGTGGGTCGTTGCCGTCCATCAGGTCGGGACGCGTGAGCAGCTTGATGGCATGCCCCTCCGCCAGAATATCTTCCAGTTGGCCGGGGTCTGGCGCTTCTAGCTTCAGAGATTTCTTGCCGGCCTTGAAACTGAGCAGATTATTGCGAAGTGACAGGTCAAGCAGCTTCCGTTGCCAACGAGTCAGCCGGTCCTCCGGGCGTTCGACAGCCTTGTCTTCCAAGGAGCGTTCCAGTTCTTCTGGCAGTTCCGGAGCGACCTCGAACCCTCTCTCGAGATTGACTTCGTCCGTCCCGACAGTCCCACGTTCAATCGCCTGCTCGCTGGCAAGCGGCTTGATACGCTGCATTCGCGCGCGGCGGATGTCGATAGCCAAATGGAATTTTCGCTCCGCCTCTTCGGAAATCTGCTCCTCGCCGTTCGCAATAGCAAAGCTGAATGCCGGATGGGGGCGATGCGTGAGCATCGTCGACTCAAACAGCACCATCTCCTTCAATTTCACGCGTTTCCGGAGCGCCGTAACATCGTCGATAACGGACGTCGAGAATTCTTCGGGTTTCAGCCAGACGCCTGGGAATGCGTGTCCATCCGTGAAAATAAGCACAGCGTTGAGACCGGCCTGTTCGAGCGCGGCACACACAAACAAAGCGAGGTCGAGACAGGTCCCAAGGCCCGAGTCGGCTATCTGGCTGGGGCTACGCACCTTCTGCCCAGACTGTTCGAAGCTTGCCGGCGGCACCGCATAGTCAATGCCCATCGAGCCGATGGCATTCCAGATGGCGGATGCCAATTCCCAAGCTCGCTTTGCACCTTCCTGATACCCGTTGATAGCCCCTGACTTGCCTGCTTTGTGAAGGACGTCCGCGGCCTTCTTCAAGACCCGCTCCACCGCCTGTTCGTTCGGCTGAACGAATGCCGCGACCATATCGGGTAAAGCCGCCAGGCCGCCCCATTGGTTGCGTGGCAGCAACTCGACAGTTGATTCAAACGAGGCAAGCTCGAGAGGTTTTGCTGACCCCGCCGTAAGCTTGAACGTTATGAGTGCCTTTTCTGACTCGGTCAGACGGCCGAGAAGCGCGCCGTCGAGCAAAAGGTCGAGGTCACTGATGCGTATATCTTTTCCGGCGGCGACGTAGTCTAGGTTCCATGTCTTCGTCTTGAAAAATGACGGCTCAGACGAAGCGGTGAGCCGCAACTCTTTAATGTCATCGGCGGTCTCATTAGCGAGCGAAAGCTCGTGGACGACCGGAATGGCATTTTGGAAGTCGGCCAGATTTATTTTGCCGGCGAGCGTGGCCCTAATCTGCACGCAACGCGGCTCCTCCGGCGTGTCCGCCGGCTCGACTATAGTCTCGTCCATCTGGCCCCCAAAATCGACTTTACCGACTTCACTCTCGTTTTTTGATTCTGCTGCCGCTCGTCCGATTCTAAACGACCGATAAGGCCGTGGAATTACCCGCTGATTGCTGAATGAGTCAGCATGCATGATTCGACGGCGGCGCCCCGCGACATCTTCGCATAAATCGCGCCCGAACTGCAGGTATCATCGCTGCTCTTCCTGCACATCGTTGTCGAAGCCGCGAAAAAGAGAGACCCAGCTGATGGATGCAAATGCAATCGCCTTGCTCGACATCTTTGAAAAAAAGATGCGACTCGAAATCCCAATGTTCCAGCGACAGTACGTCTGGAACCAAGAGCACCAATGGGAGCCGCTTTGGGAAGACATTTCCCGCAAATTCACTGAATTCATTGAAAATCGGAAAGACGCGCCAGTACATTTTCTAGGCGCCATGGTCCTCGACCAAAAACAAACGCAAACTGGACGCGTGGAACGAAGAAGCGTTATCGATGGGCAGCAGCGTCTGACAACACTCCAGATTTTCCTCGCAGCGTTCCGGGACTTTTGTAGGCAAGAGAGTTTCGACGAGTTCGCCGACGAGTGCGAAAAGTTCACCCTCAATTCCGGCCGCATGGCCGAACCAGAAGTCGAACAGTTCAAGGTTTGGCCGACTCTCGCCGACCGAGCGCAATTCAGGGACGTTCTGACGGCCGGCTCAAAGGCCGCATTGGAAAAGGTGCATCCGCTAACGCGCCGACCATACGCTCGCAAGTACGACCCTCGGCCTCGCATGGTCGAAGCGTACCTTTTTTTCTATGACCAACTCGTTGAGTTCTTCAAGGGCATCGACGGCACCCCTCTAACGGGCCCAGATATGCCGCTCGGTGCCCGTCTGGAGGAGTGCTTTGAAGCACTGAAGACAGCCCTAAAGATTGTAGCAATTGACCTGGACCGTGACGACGATGCCCAAGTAATTTTCGAAACGCTCAATGCCAGAGGCGAACCGCTGCTGCCGGCAGACCTATTGCGAAATTACATTTTTTTGCGCGCGGCCCGGCAAGGAGAGCAGCAGGAAGAGCTTTATAAGCGACACTGGTCGGAGTTTGACGAGGCGTTCTGGAGAGAGGAAGTTACACAAGGCCGACTTCGCCGACCTAGAAGTGACCTTTTCATTCAACATTTTCTTGCCAGCAAACAGGCGCGCGACATCCCCATCAAACATCTGTTTGTCGAATACAAATACTGGGTCGAGCGAACCAAACCATTTGAGCGCGTCGAAGACGAACTGAAAGCTTTGGCAAAACAGCGCGGCGATTTCCGAAGGATAGCCGTCGGCAGCGAGTGCGACGTGCTTGGAGGGCTAGCTCACTTTTTGAATGTGTTCGACGTAAGCACGGCATACCCACCGTTGCTGGCAATGCTTGACCAGTCCGCAAACGACGCGGAGATGTCACGCGCGGCAAAGATTTTGGAAAGTTACCTGGTACGTCGCGCAGTATGCGGCGCCGATACAAAGGCCTATAACCGCATGTTTATGGGTCTGACTCGAGCTATCCGGCGCAGCGGCGCGACGGCCGACGTGGTAATCGGACACCTAACGGCGTTGCACAATTCGACGGATGAATGGCCCAGCGACGACGCGTTTTCTCGCGCCTGGACGAGCAGGAACGCGTATTCTCAACTCAATAACCTTCGCATTACCCATATACTCGGACGCCTGAGTGAGACTTATAGGACCTCGAAAACAGAGGTCGTAAGCTTCGATTCGCCGGTAACCGTCGAGCACATTATGCCGCAAGGCTGGGTCGCGCATTGGCCCCTGCCGGACGGCTCGAAGGGCATCGAGGATGCCTGGCTTGGCGACGAGAACGACGCCGCTGTTTCGGCAAGCCAACGCCGAGACGACATCGTTCAGACTTTCGGCAATCTAACTCTTGTCACCGGCAGTCTAAACAGCTCAATCAAGAACGGTCCTTGGGGAAATAAGCGCGCCGAGATTCTCACGCACTCACTCCTGCCTATCAATGGCCACCTGCACCAGTACGAAATCTGGGATGAGGTCGCTATCGAGAAGCGCGGGAGGGAACTGCTTGAACGCGCGTTGAAAATCTGGCCACGCGGCTAGCTTCGGTCAGCGAAAATCCTCGATGGGGCCGAATGGCGCCCCATCGGCCCCGTAAAACCCCAACCTTTCCGACGAATCCGCGGCAAAGAGAGCCGACAATCTCCGCCCACCTCATTTTGTTCGTTCCCGACTGCGTACCAAAGCGATTTCAGCATCAACAATGACCAGCAGCTCGTCGATATTGCCGCGGAACTCTTGCTCTGCCGGCTGATATGGATAGGCAAGCGCTGTCGCGGCCCGCTTAAGTTTCGTCAAGCGACCTGACGAAGTACAGCTGACGCGAACGACGCGATTAGAACCCGCTGAGCCCGTTGACCTAGGACAAAGATAGAACGAATAGCCATCGGCTCGCGCTTCGGCGCAAAGCTCGGGCCGACTGACTGTAAACGCCGACAGGATGTCGCTCGACTCATATGAAGACCCTCAAACGTTTTATTGTGCGTTAAGCGTAGCAGGCGCGTGCAGTGTGTAACCACCTCGCGTCAGCATGAATACTTTCCGGCCTTGTGTGGCACCGAACCCGATTGCGCAGCGCTTGTCCACGGCGGCGGGACGCCCTCCCTCACCATTCGCCAGGAGTCGTCGACAACGCCGAGAAATTTAAGGAGGGCATCTGTCGCCGTCGCGTACGGCGGTGACGACGACTGGCGAGCACGCGAACGTCGCGAGTGGCGTGAACATGAATGGCGCCGCCTGGAATGGCGTGAGCACGAGTGGCGCGAGCGTCGTGATTGGCGCGGGTATTGAAACGACGCTGGCCATCGCAACGTCAGGCAACACAGCGCAATTAAACGTCGTCAGCTTGGTGTACCCCGTGGAACCACAAAATCGCTGGTCCACCGGGCACCTGACAACTACGTTTAGGTCGTCAACACGACATCAGACTCGACCGTGGCCACCGGAGCCGGCACAGCCACGCTCTTGCGCGGCGCTTTTTTTGCCGGTACCTTCGCGCCCACGGCCTTCTTGGCAGCAGTTCTCTTCGCCGCCGGGGCCTTCTTCGCCACAACCTTTGTGACCGTCGGTTTCAAATCGGCCGCCGCGCTGGCGCCAATCAAAAACTTCGTCCGGTCTTTCGCACTGGCTAGCCACGCCGGAGCCGGACCGCGTCCGCTCCAGGTCGCGCCGGACTTCGGGTCGCGATACTTAGCCGGCTGCGGACCTTTCGGCTGACCCTTGGTAGAGGTCGCACCAATCGCGTTCGGGGTCTTCTTCACCGCAGTCTTTGCCTTGCTCGTCCCACCCGCGTTCGCCGCAACTGTCGCTTCAGCACCACTTGCAATCTGGAACTTACTCCTGTCTTTGGCTTCGGCAATCCACGCCGGCGCACGGCCGCGTCCACTCCACGTCGCGCCTGACTTTGGGTTCTGGTACATCGCTGGTTGCGGCCCACGGACAAAGTTGCCAGCCGCCTTCGCTTTGCTGGCAGGAGCCGGCTTCGCCGTCGCTGTACTTCCGTCAATCAAGAATTTGTCTCGGTTCTTCGCGGCGGCAATCCAACTTGGTGCCCGACCGTGTCCGGTCCAGGTTGCACCACTCTTCGGGTCGCGATACTTGACCACAGCAACACTGTCTTTGCTCATGGTCTTAGCAACTGCCTTCGTGGCGCGCCGCTTGCTGCCAACGTGTGCGTCAATGTCAGCGGTGGTCAGGCCGTGCTTCGCCATCAACTCGCGAATCTTTTCGATGACGCCCGACGATTGCTTTGCAATCAGCGCATCCGCTTGGGCCTGCAATTTTTTAATCTTCGCCTGCATTGCTTCCAAAGTCGTTGCCATCAAGTGGCCTCCTCATAAATGTGGTTGCAATATGCCACGGTCGCGCTAGAAAAGGCTAGTGCATTGACTAAAGCGGTGTGTCACCAAAAATCACAGCACTGCGTCGCTGCCCTCCAGGCTCTTCAATGCGGCCCGCTCACGGCTTGTCCTTGCCGCTAACATTGCCTGGTGGTTCTCGGGTACTTCCACCGCTCCTCCTTCGGCGTTGGAAGAGAGCGCCGAATCCGACCGCGACAAGCAAGGCCGTCATCAGGTCGGCGCTCATGCCGGTCGCGCTACTGGATTGACTTGCGCTAGAAGGAGCAGAAGCTAATGTTGTCGTCAGGAATCCCGATGCCGCCATTCTCAGCAAGATGTGGCAAGTCGCCCAGAAACCGGGCGCTCGGGTGCAAGGCGATGATTGCGAGATTTACGGTTCTGATGGCAGCATCGTCGCATAATGAGCCGCGATTTCTGACTTGGGCACTACAAGACGTCTGCCGGCATTCCGCGATGAGGTACGTTGATGAGGTAAGCGCATCGCTAGTGCTCACACCATCAAAAGCGAACAACGAATCGATGGCTTTCGCGGTTAGTCCCCAAACGGGTCGCCGGTCTCTTTGACTTCGGTATTGAGGTTGTATTCCGCACGCGTGACCTTGAGCACGCCCTCGATGTCGCGCTCGAAGCCGACCGCGTTGCCGAAGTGGGTCATGCTCCAGTTGCAGCCTGTCTCGTCAGCCTCTTGCAACTGCGGCCGCGGCACACGAGTCTTCACGCCATCTTCGACGATTTCCTGCAGTCGATGGATTCGCCGGTTGACCTCCTGCTGAAGCTGCGAGGCATTGAGCGTTTTGCGTATCATCCAAGTCTCCTTCCAGTTGCTCAAGCCAGTCTAACGCAGGTGAGGCGTTCTGTGACCTTGCGCTGCAATGCAAAATGTCTGAGAGGGGCAGGCGCCTTGGTTCGCCGGGGTACGATGTCTGCCTAGCCAATCGCTATGCCGCAAGTCGGTGCTCGTAGAATGGCCGGTGCCGGTCATCAAGAATTCCGTACATCGCCGCCAGGTTCTTCGGGTCTGGGTTGAGCCATGCATCTATGTTTTCCGGCTTGAGAGGAATGATGCACCGGTCATGTCCTGCGGCGGCTACCTCTGGAGGAGGTTCATCCGTGATGGCGGCAAATGAAAGCAGGTCTGGCTGCCCCGGCACGCTCCATCGTGACCACAGACACGCGACATGCATCAGCTCGCCGTTGCTCGGACGAAACTCGAGAACGACATTTTCATCGCGCTCGTCTCCTGTAACGTGCCTTCGAACTTCGCCTTGCTCACATTTTCGTAGAAAACTTCAACAAGAAGGACGGCATGCGTACGTCCAAAGCATGGTGCCCAGAAACCTTCAAGACTATCCCGGCGCGCATTGTAAGTCCCGGGGTATTTAGTGTCGTAAAACGAGGGCTTTCCAGCAATCCGGCACTGATAACGCATGGGTTTCACGACCCGTTGGCCATTCTCCATAACCATCACGGGTGCGTAGTTGGGGTGCTCGACGCATTCGATACTGATGAAGAGGCAGAATCAGCAGGTCTTGCGTGGTGTCGCGCGTGGGTCGATAGCCACGAGTAGTGAGGGGCAAGGCGCTTCGCCGTCGATTGCGTCAGCTAACGTAGGGCGACACATAGAGCGGGCCCGACGCCGCATTGCCGTGTCGCATTTGTCACCGGGTTTGCTGAGCGAAGGGGTTGATGGGGTACACCTTCTCGGGTTCCTTGACCCGTTCGAGCATCTGGACCTTAGACCAGTCCGCCACCTTTGCCTCCAGGCCCCGCACCACATTGGTTTCCAGCGGCTGTATTCCAGCGTCACCGTTGAAGTTGGCACTGAACGCTGAGTGAAACCGATACTGAAAGTATCCTGAGACTTCGGCTATTCGCTCAGGCGTTTTTGAGTCCGTGTAGATGACGGACTCGGGCGAGAACGGGTCGTAGTAAATCACGTTCGGGTAGTCAGTGTTGACTGCAACGCGCGGCTCATCGCAGACCATCAGCGACCCAACTAGCTGAATTGAACCTTTCATGCCCTTCGGCGTCTTGAATACCCAGATTCGCTCGGGTAATCGTCCCGCGAGTTCCGAGAGCTTTGGGTTGTTGGAACCAAAGTACCCGACCTCACGGTTCTTGAGCTTGGTTTCGAGCTTTTGCCAGTAGTAGAAGATGTCCATTCAACGACGCTTGATTGTTCGGTTGGTTGATAGATAGATAGATACATGGTGATTTTACCAACTCAGTGCATGCGGCCCGTCTGGCGCATGCCGCTCGTCAAGAGTAGGCGTATCGTTGGGTGTCAGCTGCAGACTCAAAATTTTTTTCGTGCGCAAATCTTCCAAGCACGTGGCCAGATTCCCGCACGCAGCGTGTCCCATGCGAAATCATCACCCCTCCATCGCGGTATACATACTGCTGCGCGTTCCGCGTGCAGCCGCGCGACTGGTCGGACATCAACGGCAGCGGCCGCGGGACAACCGGTACTGTGGGATAGCCTTGAGACACCGGACAGGGTGGCGAAGTTAGCGCCCTGAGGCGAACGGCTGACGGGCGACGCTGGCTCCGAGGGGCATCTCATGATGCTTGGAACGTGTCTGAAGGCCTCGCTATGGATAAGGCGGGGCTCAACTTCACCAAGGGGCATTCACAAAAACAAGAGATGTTCACTTGAGAGAATGCGCAAAGTTGCGAAGTGAAACAAAGAGCCTACGGGGTTGCAGCGCTGACGGTGCGAGACGATGCTTGCAGCTCGGCCGGCGGCGGTCGTGCCGGATGGCGAAGAGCGACGCTGGGTCCTTCGGGTCGAGACGCACCCAGCCTTCGCCGTATCTGGCGACAGCACGGGTCTGGTACCGAGTACCGCGAGACCATCCGACGCCTGATATTCAAGGCTTGAACCCGGAGCTAACGTCGTTGGACAACCGGATGAGCTCGTCAATCACCACGCGGACTCGTGGCTGGACATATTTTGTTCTCGGCCAGATGACATGAACCGGCATCTCCCCCCCAGACCATTCGTTGAGGATTTCAATCAGGTCCCCGTTGCGAAGATGCGCACCCACAAGCCAGGTTGGAAGCTGAGCCACGCCGCAACCCGCTACCGCAGCATTTAGCATCGCCTCACCGTCTCCCCACTCATGCCGCGCTCTCACCGGCGTGAGTTCAAATTCGCCAGCGTCATTCCGAAGCAGCCACGCGGGCCGGCGACTTCGCTGTAACCCCGCAATGCAGTCGTGATTCAGAATCAGGTCTGCCTTGTCTTTAGGCTTCCCGTGTTCTTTAAAGTATTGAGGCGAGGCGCAAATCACCAGACGCTGTTCCCCAAGTCGTCGCGCGGCAATGTCAGCGTCATCCTTCAATTGGCCGATTCGAACGGCAACATCGACGCCTTCGGCGATAAGGTCGACCAGCCGCTCGCTGAAATTCGCCGAGATGTCCAGCCGAGGATAGCGGCGCGAAAGTTCGAGCAGCGACGGAAGCACGTGTCGCCGGCCAAAGGTGGCCGGCAACTCAATTCTGACCCGGCCCACCGGTTCCTGGTGTCCTGTGGCCAAAAAGCTCTCCGTCTCGTCCAAATCCTCAAGCACGCGCAGACAGCTGGCCAGGTAAGCCTCTCCTTCGTTCGTTAGGGTGAGCCGCCGCGTGGTTCGATGAACCAGCTTGGCCCCGATACGTCCCTCTAACCGCGTGACGGCTTTGCCGACCGCACTGCTGGTCAAACCAAGCCGAGCGCCGGCCGCCGTGAAGCTTCCCTCCTGGGCTGACAGGACGAACTCGTTGAGTCCATCGAATCTATCTTTCGACATGATTTGAGAATCGGGGGATTAAGTAAATGGAATTCTAGGCGGTTAATGGCCTTCTCGGACGAAATTAAAATGGAGCCAACATGGAGAACCCGTATGAACGCCAACGTTGAACAGGGCTTGAGCCGCGCCCAGCTTTCTGAACAGCGTGCTTATGCGCGGCTCTTTTTGCGAGAGAAGCTGACCGTCGGCCTAATTCTGCCGCTTGAAACCCACCCGAACAGGCCGGCGCCGACGATGCGAGACCACGTTACGATGGCTCAGAAAGCCGATAGTCTCGGCTTTGCTGCCCTCTGGATGCGCGACGTCCCGTTCTATGACCCAGACTACGGCGATGTCGGTCAGGTTTTCGACCCCATTCCGTACATCGCCTATCTCGCTGCCTTTACTGGGAAAATAGCGCTCGGAACGGCAGGAATCGTCTTGCCGATGCGTGAGCCGTTGATTCTTGCCAAGCAGATAGCTTCGCTTGACCAACTATCGGGCGGGCGCATGGTCTTGGGCCTCTCATCTGGCGACCGCCCGGCCGAGTACCCTCTCTTCGGCATCGACTTTGAGACAAGAGGCGAGCGCTTCCGTGATGCTTTCGATGTCTTCACCAGAGTGCTGCACGACGATTTTCCCCGGTTCTCTTCGCCCAGATTCGGAAGCTCGAGTGGAACGCACGACCTTGTACCGAAGCCGCCATTCGGTGGGACGCCGACCGTTGCAATCGGGCGAGCACAACAAAGCTTGGCCTGGATTGCTGAGAACATGGACGGGTTCATTGGCTCCTCCCCGGTGCCCGAACAGCTGCCATCGTTCGCGAAACAATGGCACGCTCAGGTTGAACAGACCTGCGGTCCCGAAGAATTCAAGCCTCTTGGTATTGGTGGATTTCTCGACTTGGTAGAGGACCAGAATGAGCCGCTTATCCGCACGCGCGGCGGATTTCGAGCCGGGAGCAAAGGCCTTGCGAACTTTCTGCACGACGCTCAAACGGCGGGCGTGAATCACATCGCGCTGAATCCCAAGGTTAGTCGACGCCCGTACGCTGACCTGATGGAAGAGCTCGCTTCCGAAGTCCTCCCGCACTTTCCTTCACACCCGAGTCCGAATGCACGCTGGCTCCCTGACGTGGTCATGCAAATCCATCTATGAAAACCATTTTCGAACCATTCAATCTCTCTGGCACCGCACTAAAGAATCGCATCGTCATGGCTCCGCTCACGCGAGCACGCGCGTCGCGCGAAGTCGCTGATGAACGCATCGCCCTCTATTACACGCAGCGCGCTACTGCTGGCCTGATTGTCAGCGAAGGCACATCGATTTCGCGAGAAGGAACGGGTTATCTCTTCAACCCAGGCATCTACACGCCGGAGCAAATCGCCGGCTGGCGCCTGACTACCGATTCAGTTCACGCCGTCGGAGGAAAGATTTTCGCGCAGCTCTGGCACGTCGGTCGCGTTTCCCACCCTTCGATTCAGGATGATGGGAAGGTGCCCGTCAGCCCCAGTTCCAAACAGGCAGTGAACGCGAAGGCCTTCGCCTACGACGATAACGGGAGGCCCAACCCCGTAAATACGCCCACGCCTCGTCAGCTCGAGACGCAGGAAGTTCGGCGTATCGTCCAGGATTTTGCTCAGGCTGCCGAGAATGCTATGAGGGCAGGTTTTGACGGAGTCGAAATTCATGGCGCGAACGGCTATCTGTTCGAGCAGTTCATGAACCCGCTCGTCAATGACCGGAGCGATTGCTACTCAGCCGACAACATTGCGAATCGGTTGCGCTTCACTCTCGAAGTCATCGATGCCGTTGCTGGGCGTATCGGTGTTGCGCGGGTCGGCATTCGAATTTCGCCTTACGGCAAGCTATTCGACATGCCCTTCTATCCGACCATTGATGCGACATACACTGAGCTCTGCCGCGAAATCGGGAAGCGAAAGCTCGCGTATGTTCACGTCATGAATCAGTCGGGATACTCGCGCCTGGACAACGCTCTCGAACCGGAAGCCGAGTCGGGATTCATGGCCCTCCTGCGTCTCCTGAAAGGCTTTTTGCCACATACTGCGCTCATTCTTGCAGGTGGTATGTCGCGAGAACTTGCGGAGGAAATGATTGACGCTGACGTCATCGACCTCGTCGCATTCGGCGCAGCATTCATCAGCAACCCTGACCTCGTTGCCCGCCTTCAGAATGATTGGCCATTGAGCCCCGCGAATCCGGCGACCTTCTATGGTGGCAGCGCAGAGGGTTACGTGGATTACGCTCCCTACGCTCCGTCTTGAGGGCAATCGTGGTGCCAGATGCTAGGGTTATCGACCTTGGCAGATTTCGAGACTCTATCTTCCAGACCGAGACCAAAGGCGCGAACAGCGAGTGACAGTGAACAAAAAATGGACCTTCGTCAGTGTGTCGGTGTCGAGTCTCCGCCGGCTCAGCCTTAACGCCGTTTACCCGTATTGAAGGAAGCGCGCTAGCCGATGAGATGTCAGCGTGGTTGCGGTAGACGCCTCGCTTCCCACTTTTGTCTGTTAAATCCTTCGAAGGTCAACCCATGTCTAACTTCGTTGTCGAAAAGCTGTATCGACCGCCCTACGTCCAAACTCGACCAGGTGGAAGCGAGCCGCTGACAGTTCTCTTTTCGTTGCTTTCCCGTGCGGATACGACGCCACCCGACGTACGTCGAGTGGGGGATGGTTACACGCTCGACACGTCTGGCCGTCCATTACGAGACCCGGCGAAAAACTCTTCCGCCGTTGGTTTCGAGAGTAATCCCAACGTCAGCTTCGAGCATTGGGGCGAGTATTGGCGAAAGGTGCATGGCGTTCGTTTCACCTACATCGAAGAGCACGACGACCGCAGCTTGGAGCGACTGCTGCGTTATGAACAACTGCATCGATTCGCTCCAGGGCCAACAAGCTTTAACGCGCCCCCATACCGCGCTCCAGTCGACGAAAGCGGGATGCTCTGGCCGACAATTCTCGGACACATTGAACCGTATCAACGGCCGCGCTGGGACGGCGTCGCGTATCTCAACTTTGAGAGCATCGATGACATCGCAGCTGTGTTCGCTAACGAGCGAGTGCGCACCAAAATTCTTCCCGAAGACTTGACCATGTTTCGTGACATCGCGCCGGTACTTGCCCGGCAGCACATCATCATTCCCAGTGAATCGGGAAATGAAGCAGTCACATTGGTCAAGCTACATGTGCGTCGAAAAAACGAGGCGCGCGAATCATTCCAGCAGTGGTGGCTCGAGGACCATGGCACCTATGCCGGCAGTCACTGCCAAGGCGGTCAGTTGGTGAAACGTTATGCCCAGCTTCACAACATCGGTGGTCAGGAACCCGGCCAGCCGTTTTTTCACCCTGACGCCGCGACGCTTGATGGAATAAGCCTTATGAGCTTTTCAAGCCTCGCAGACCTTGAAGATTTTCTGGTGAGCCCGATGAACGCAAGTATCGTCGACCACGAGTCCATGAAGATTGAGCAAGCAGCGTCAGAATATTGGACCACCATCGGCATAGTGATTGTGAATCGAATCCGCCCTGAGGTTCGCACCCGGTAACGACTGCCGCCGCGGTGTTGGGGCGAGCAGCCGACACCCAGACATCTGAATAGGCGCCGTGTAGTCGATTCGCTCGCCATGCCATATGGACCGAACGCACCAAGGGAGTTGACCGCTTTGCGACGACCCGTTGAATCGAAGATTTCCGACCCCCGCGAAACGCCCCGTCCCTTAGGACGGGGCGAACTACCTACCGCATCGAACCCCGCTCAGTCGTCGTCTGCCTCCTGACACACGGGACCTTCCTTCTTCGCCGAACCAGAGTCCCAGTATGGGAGGCTCGTGTTGCCTTCAGACTTGAAGCAGCCTGCTTTGAGCAAAGGCAAATTCAAGGACGACGGGAGGCTTGCGCCAACATACAGTGAGACGGTACTTCCCGTCAGAGAGACCACCTGAGGATGCGTCGGAAAGCACGCATCCGTGCCGAGTACGGGCGAGCATTGCGAGTTTGCCGGAGGCGGCGTCCCGATGCCATTCGACTGCTGCGTCGGAGTCTGAGTGCTGACAATGAGTCGGACCTTGCTTCCCGCCGGAATTGAGGCAAACTTCGGCGAAATGACGAAGTCGTAACGACCAATATTACCGGCGGGTACGTAGTGGTCTGCGAAGTATTCGCCGTAAGGCTTCACAGGCACGCCGTTCTTATCGAGCCACGAGCGATTCGGGTCGTTCCTCGAGAGACTGCCAAGAACGGTACCACTGGAAAGCGGAGTAACAGTCCCATCCGGACCCACCAGTTGCACCGTCGCGATGAGTTCCAGATTCGGCGTTGTTGACGAGGCGTAGAATGACGCGCTCATCGGGCCGGCAAGCGTCGCTCCCTTTTTCAGAACCGGCCCATCAAATTGGGCCGTGCTACCGGCGCCTGGCTGCGCCCAAAGTAGATTAACTTCCGCGGATTGATTCGAAGGCTTCTTCGATAGAACTCCCCGTGGCGTCAGGAAGTATTGCTTGTACACAGGCGCAACAGGGTAAGCCGAGGTGCTAATCCAGTTGTTGGAAATTAATTCGTGGACGTGGACCGGCTGCTTCGTGTCGGCCATCCCCGTCTTTTTACCTTTAAGCCAGGTGTCGAACCATTCCAGCGTGATGTTGTTTGCAATGTTCTGCCCGGTCGTCTGCTCGTCAAATTGACAGTGACCGCCCTGGCTGATAATCACCTGATAGCGGCCGGTGACATCCTGATTCGGACGCATAGGGCCGTAGACGTATTGGCTGCTTCTTGCGTTCTGCAGATATGCGTACATGGACATAGAACTCTCCGCGTAAATGTCCTGGTGCGTGCTCCAAATCAGAGTCGGAATGTCGAGGTCTGCGAGTTGCCGAGCGAACGTGCCGGGAGAGCGCACCTTCCAGAAGTCTCTGTCATAAGCCCTGGGACCACCCGCGTTGATTTCGTCGACCATAGACTGGCCATAGGCGGTCGCGCCATGATTGTTACCAACCGCCGCACCGAAACCCAATGGGAATTGGCCCGTTTGAGTCGGGATGCCGCCCGCGAAATACGTCTCACGGTAAAACTCCGCCCCTGCACAAAACGGCGCCAGAGCTTTGATTGGTGAATTTTTTCCGGCTGCCAGCGCCGTCGTATATTGGTTCAGTCCTGACCAAGAACCGCCTTGCAGAGCAATCGTGCCGTTAGAGTTCTGCAGCTTCGTGGCAGCCCATTGGACTATCTCGGCACCATCCTTCCCGTCGCTCCCGAAGAAGGAAAATTCGCCGCCTGAATTCCGTGTCCCTCTGACCGACGCTGTCACATAGATGTAGCCTCGCTGAACGAAGTAATCACCAGCCGTGGACGGATTCGTGAGGTATGGCGTTTGAGTGAGAATGACAGGGAACGGACCCTTCGCCCGAGCACCGGTATGCAAGTCGGTGGGGTAGGACACATCGACCATGAGCACTGTTCCATCGCTCATCGTGACCGGGACGCTTTTGTCTAATGCAGTCCCGTAAGTCGGATTGCCCGGGCTCCATACTCCACCCGGAAATGGCGTGGACGCAAGCGCGGGAGCTGCCGCACCGGATAACAGAATTGCCACGGCTGCAAGCAGCCCTGCACGACTTGAACGCTTCATGACGACCTCCATCGGTGTTTCGCCAATTGCTTGATGAACTTGATTCTGCATTCCTAACTTAATTTACAAAACGTAATCCACTTACGCCAGCACCACAACCGCAGCCCGCGCCATCGCCGGGACGCGGGTGCCCACTCAATTCCGGCGACGTCAGATGATTCGGTGCTCCTCGACCAGGAACGCAGTGATGCCGGCGAGGAATGTCTTCGCATGTTCCATCGTCTTCAAGCCGACCTCTGATTCGAATGCCTTTTGCAGCGACTCAGTGCTTTCGAACCAGAACTCAACGACCCCATCAATGGGTAGGTCGTCGTAACTGCAAGGCGTGCCTTTCTGAAGCTCTCGCTGCACTACCGCGTTCTGCCGATAGCCTTTGACGCCAGGCATCGTGCGAAAGAAATCCGCATGTACTTTCCACTCGTTCAGAAAGTCCTGCTCCGAAAGCTCGGGGCGACGGCGGATGAGAGAAATCCGCTTCTTGAGCTTTGCACGAGACGCGTCTTCCGGCACTTCTACTACCGTCGTCTGCCTGACGGTCAGGATATGAAGGCGGCCGAGGAAATGGTTCTCGTCTTCGATGATACTTTGCGGCAGCTCCCCCTCTCCGAACGGCTTGTTCGGGTCCGAAATCCACAGTTGCGAGAAACCGTCGAACTCCCACGGCTCCCGCTCGAAGTCGATTCCGCGCTGAACACGGTCGACAATGTGGTTCTGCCAATACTGACTAAGTCCAGGTGCGTTTTTCACCAACGGGCCGTGATGGCCGAGCCAATGCTTGTAAAACTCATCGTTCGACCATTCGGGCTTCTTTGAAATAAGCCCCATGCGTACCGTGCTCATCAATCCTCCAATGTCGTGACTTAGGTCGAAAGCTCGGCGCGGTCAATGCGCGCCCAAATATGCCGCCTTGACTTTTGGGTCGTTCAGCAAGTCGCGCCCAGACCCCTCCAGCGTAATGTTGCCAACCTCAAGTACATATGCCCTGTCAGCGACGCCCAATGCCTGCTTCGCCATCTGCTCGACCAGCAGAATGGTGAGGCCCTCCTCGCGCAGACTACGGATGGCATCGAAAATGTCGCGGATGACCAGCGGAGCCAGGCCCAACGAAGGCTCATCGAGAAGAAGCATGCGCGGCTGACTCATCAATGCGCGCGAAATGGCGAGCATTTGCTGCTCGCCCCCGGAAAGCGTTCCCGAGAGCTGGTTCTGGCGTTCGCGAAGACGTGGAAACCGGTCGAACTCACGCTCCATCGCCGCTTCGGTCGCGGACATCGGCTGCTTGCGGGAATAGGCTCCGAGAAGAAGATTCTCACGCACGGTCTGGTCGGGAAACACGCCGCGACCTTCAGGCGACAGGGCAATCCCGAGGCCAAGGCGCATGTGTGCAGGCAACTGGGTGCAGTCGCGACCGCCAACCGTGATGCGGCCAGAGGAGACCGCCTGCAGCCCCGCGATGCTCTTTAGAAGGCTACTTTTCCCGGCACCGTTCGCGCCGATGATGGTGACGACTTCGCCTTCCCTCACCTCGAGGCTCACACCCTTCACGGCCTGAATAGCGCCGTAAGAGACCTTTACTGAATCGATTTTGAGCATCGTTGCTCCTCTCTCACGCGGCTTCAGCTTCGTCGACGCCGAGATATGCTTCGACGACGCGGGGGTTGGCCTGGACGTCTGCAGGCTTGCCTTCGGCAATCTTGATGCCGTAGTCAAGCACGATGACGTGGTCGGAAATCGACATGACGAGGTCCATGTGGTGCTCGACCATCAGGATGCTCACGCCATATTTGCTGATACGAAGGAGCAGTTGCCCAAGCTCGGCCGTTTCCTGCGGGTTCAAGCCCGCTGCCGGCTCGTCGAGGAGCAGCAACTGCGGTTCTGTGGCGAGTGCACGGGCGAGCTCGGCCCGGCGTTGCAGGCCATACGGCAGACTCCCTGCGGGGCGACTCGCCAGGTGGCCCAGGTCAACGAGCTCAACGAGTTCGAGGGCACGTAGCCTCGTAATTTCCTCCTCGCGACGCGCCTTCGGGGTCGCAAACAAGGAAGCAAAAATGCCGTTTTTCATCCGGCTGTGCCGACCGAGCATTACGTTGTCGAGAACCGACAAATCGGCGAAGAGCCTCAGGTTCTGGAAAGTACGACCCATCCCCTGGCAACAGATGGAATGAACCGCGCTTCCGCCAATCTCCTTCCCGTTGAAGCGAATCGACCCGCTGTCCGGACGGACGACCCCCGTTACCATGTTAATCATCGTGCTCTTCCCGGCACCATTCGGGCCGATGAGCGCGTGGATATGACCCCGCTTCAAGGCGAACGAAATGTCTTGAGCCGGTTTCACGCCACCGTATGCTTTCGAGAGCTTCGTGACTGTCAGCAGTTCTGCGCTGTTCGGCCGACCGCCGCGCAAGAGCGTCGTAACCTGCCCGCCCGGGGCAGCGTATTCTTCCTTCGAGTCTCGACTCTTGCGTCCGACCAGCTTCGACAGCGCGCCGACAACTCCCCCGGGCATCACATAGAGCGCAAACAGGAGAAGCAGCCCATACAGCGTGTGTTGAACTGAAGGCCAACGTGCAAGAAGTGCGTCTAGCAGGGTCAGGACGATTGCGCCAACCACGGGTCCAAGCTTCGTTCCCGCTCCGCCAAAAAGGACGAGCAACAGGATGAAGATGGAGAGCTGAAACGAAATAAAATCGGAATTGATGTACTGGTTTTGCTGAGCGACCATTGCGCCAGCAAGTCCACACGTGACCGCCGCAATCACGAAGGCAATCACTTTGCCTCGATAGACACGAACGCCCACCGACGACGATGCAATCTCGTCAGCCTGAAGCGAGAGGAATGCACGACCAAACCTTCCATTCAGCAGGTTGCGAAGCAACAGGTGAGTAACCGCACAGAAAACGAGCCCGACGCACACCCATTGACCGAGCGACATCGGCTGCCCACCCATTTCCGGGCTACGAATCCCGTAGATGCCTTGGGCTCCGCCAAACACATCCGTCCAGTCGCTGACCAGCCGTTCCACAACGATACCGAACGCGAGTGTGACCATGGCCAGATACGGCCCTTTGACGCGGAGCGACGGCAGCGCGATGAGCACCCCGCAGACGCCCGAGATGGCCGTTGCGATGGCCATGGCTGCCCACGGATTGATTTCCGTCTGCGATGTGAGAAGTGCGACTGCGTAAGCTCCCGCTCCGAAGAGCCCAGCTTGACCGAGCGATTTCTGCCCTGCGAAGCCGACAAGGACGTTCATGCCGGCGGCGCACAGGTAGTAGACGCACATCATGAACGCGATATGCAGGTAATAGTCATTCCCGACGGACAGCGCGGCGGCGCCAAGCACGACCGCGATGGCGCATACGCCTGCCAAATGGCTGTACTTTTTCATACTTTCTCCACGAGGCGGCTGCCAAAGAGGCCCGTCGGCTTGAAAGCAAGGACGAGAATCACCACAGCGAACACCGCAATCTCACGCCACTGCGCCTGCCACAAATTGACCGTTGACTCGAACACTCCGAGAGCAAAGCCACCGATAACGCAACCGCGGGGATTGTTGAGACCACCTACCATCGCGCCAGAAAAGCCCTTCAGCCCAATGGCCAGGCCCATGAAGAGAGACGCCTGCGTGATGGGTGCAATGAGAAAGCCAGACAGTCCAGCCAACGCCGAGCTCACCACAAAGGAACCAATCATCACTGCATTCGTGTTGATGCCCATCAGGCTCGCGACGTTACCGTTGGCGGCGACAGCGCGCATCATCTTTCCAACCATCGTCTTTCGCATGACGATGTCAAAGGCAATCATCACGAGGACGGCCACCGCCAGGAGAAGCAGCTCTTGCGGACGCACGCCGATTCCGAAAAGTTGAATCACGGAGTCACCAACAGGGGACGGCACCACAACCGGTTTGGGGCCCCAGATGGCCAGCCCGATGCTGTCCAGGACCACACCGAACCCGAGAGTGCTCATGACCCACGCCATTCCAGGCTGTTTTGCGAAAGGACGCACGCCGATGGCATACAACAACCAACCGAGCGCGCCCATCACGACGAGTGCGGCAACCAGCGCCAACAATTGCGCACTCACGCCAGGAACTACCCCGCCGAAACTTGTCGAGGTGATTGGCTTGCCCAAGAGGAGCAGCATCGCGCTCATTCCAACGAATGCGCCGCTCGATACGAACTGGCCGTGCGAGAAGTTGAGCGTTTTCGTCGTAGTGAACGTAATGCTGAAGCCCAGCGCCACAAGCGCATATGCGCCGCCGACCGCCAATCCACTAATTAACGCCTGAAAGATAGCTTCCATGATGAGTGTTCTCCGCTGTGGCGGCACCTGCGGTGCCGCCATCATCAATGGGACCGTTACTGCTTGTAGTCGGCCGGGGTCAGGGACGCAACGAGCGCATCGCTGTACGGCACGAGTCGGCCATCTTTCCAGTGCACCCAAACAAAGTCCTTTGCTACCAGTGCTTCGTGATTTGTCTTGCTGAAAGGCTTGTTGTAGGTTTTAAGCAGACCTTGCACCGGTGCATTGAGGTTCTCGAGCGCCACACGAATTGCCGAGCCGTCTGTACTGTTCGCCTGCTTGATTGCCTGAACTAGAATCATCACGGAGTCGTAGCCGTGCAGCGCAAACGAGAACGAACCCGGAGCCTTCAGCTGAGACCCAACGCGGGTGAACAGCTTGTCTTGGGCCGGGGTCCGATTTTCACTGACGGTACGCAGAAAAAGTGGCTTCTCTGCCAACGTCTTTCCGGCTGCATCATAGAAAGTTATGTTGTCCGCCGCCCAGGAACTGAGCGTACGCGGGTAGTAGTTGATTTTCTCCATGCTCCGCATGACTTGAGCGATAGGAGTACCCTGCGCCCAGATGATGACTGTGTCGACACCTGCTTCCTTGAGCTTGTTCAACTGGGAAGTCATGTCTGTGTCGCTGACGCCGAATTGTTCGATGGCAGCGGGAGTGATTCCCTGCATCTCGGCGATGGACTTCATGTCTTTGAGAGCACCTTGACCATAGCCTGTCGTCTCGGTCATGAAGCCAACCTTCTTCGCACTACCCGTCTTCTTCACATACGCCATCAGCGCCGCGACTTGCTCACGGTCGACCATCGAGACGCGGAACATGTAGTTGTCCGCACCGGGGCTCATCGGCTTGGTGATGTCCGTTCCCGACGAGACATTGTCAATCACCGGCATCTTCTTCTGATTGACGATGTGCTTCCATGCCATTGCGTTTCCAGAGTTCGTCGGACCGAAGACGGCAACGACCTTTTCGTTGTCGATGAGGTCCGTCATGTTCTGGATGGACTTGGGCGGCTGTGATACGTCGTCGCGCACGACGAGCGTCAGTTTTTTGCCGAGCAGTCCACCCGCCGCATTTACATCAGCTATTGCAGCTTGCATGCCTAGGACAGCGGCTTGTCCGCTCTGTGCCGAGGGCGACGCAGAAAGGTCGCCGTTAAAGCCAATCTTTATTTCCTGCGCCGACGCGGCGGGGGCCGCCGCAGCAAAACTGAGCGAGGCTACGATTCCTGCGATGACACGAATTGCTTTCATGATGTCTCCAACCTGTTGCTTCAGCATTCGATGGGCGTTTCATCCCATCGTCGTTTCAATCAATCAGAACTTGCTCACGACACCCAGACTGACCGCGACCAAGGAGCGGCTCGCCCCCGGGGTAGTCTGGAAGCTGTCACCGATGGCCGGTGTGGCATTAATAATTGCGCCGGTTCCCGGGTTACCCAGCGTCTGGCCCGACGCACGCTGGTATCCTTCGAGCGCGTATAAACCTGTACGCTTCGAAAGCGCGTAATACTGGGAGAGAACGACCTGGTGATACCTGGCTGCGTCCGAGACGTTGTTCGCCTTGGAAGCCCACGTGTAGTTGTAGCCAAGTGCCAAATCGAACGCAACGGCCGGCTTCCAATGGAGCACACTTCCTACCGTGTTCCAGACGGCCGTGTCGGTGAACTTGGAATTCACGCCCGGGATGTACTGCACGTTCGAATATGCGAACGAGATGTCCCAGTTCTGGTTGAAGACATAGCCGCCATTGACAGCAAAACGCTGCTGAGCCTGGGCTTGGCTGTAGCCATTTGTGATGGCTGATACCCCCTGCTGACCGGACGAGTTCACTGAAGATTCCGCGCCGTATGGGCCACCGCCAGGAGTTGAGTTATTGATGCGCCAGAAGCCTGCAGCAAGACCGAAGTTCCCACCCTTGTACTGAAGTCCACCGCTCCAAGTCGACCCCTGATTCAAGCTCCCGGGCACGCCGGCAGGTGCGAATTGGCCACTTGCTGTAATGCCGTAGAACGTCGGCGTCGTATAGGAAATCGCGTTGTTGGAGCGATAGTAGGTATCCAAGCCGTCAAGGTCGCCAGGATGCGAACCGTACCCGGTCTGATAGAACGCGGGAACCCACGGCGAAAGCATCACGTAGTAAGCGCTATATTGACGGCCCACTGACAGGGCACCATAGGCAGGGTTCGACAACTCGATGCGTGCCTGCCTACCGAACATGGCATTCGTGAACTGCTGCCCGCCGTTCGCGAGATTGAAACCCGACTCCAGGACAAACAACGTCTGATAACCGTTACCGAGGTCCTCTGTGCCACGAAGCCCCCAACGGTCTCCGTTCCACACACCCGACTGCATGCGAACGTTGGACCTTCCTGGCGTCGTCGAGCCGAGAGTTGTTTGACTGTTTTGATAGGTGATAGACGTGTCGACAATGCCGTACAGAATCACGCTCGACTGAGCAAATGCAGGAAGAACAGCCAAACCAAGACTCGCACCTACTGCACATCGAACAACTCTCTTCTTCGCCATTAAAAGTCTCCTTAATAATTTTCTAGTCCGAGTCGTCAGCGGCGGCGTCTGATTGCCATCACTTGTCGCGGCCTGTCGTGGGCAACACGGACAATTCGGCTTTCTATATGTAGGACAACGAATCGGTGTAGCGATTTACTCTCACTGGATTCGAGAGAAATGCACCGTGTTACGCGCGGCGCGCATGATTGACCTATTTGCGGCGCTCGTTGTCTTGAGGGAGGGCTGCCTCCCCCG
This sequence comes from Paraburkholderia sp. WC7.3g, assembly GCF_050436345.1. Taxonomy (NCBI): domain Bacteria; kingdom Pseudomonadati; phylum Pseudomonadota; class Betaproteobacteria; order Burkholderiales; family Burkholderiaceae; genus Paraburkholderia; species Paraburkholderia sp. WC7.3g. Next base: position 1,472,137 of record NZ_JBNDMA010000002.1, on the reverse strand, counting down.
ATAGCCCAGATACTACGCCACAAAATTAAACATTCGCCACTGCTTTTGCATAGGTGCAAATCGCTATCTCGCAGCTTCACATTCATCTCAAAGACCATCGGACGGCGAGAACCCACACACCATGCGGGTTCCAGCCGGAGCCATACGCTAAGTCGCAAGCAACGCATCAGCGCTATCGCAATATCGATGGCGATGTGGTGTCTGGATGTGGGTAATTACACCAATGCAACCATATATGTTTATGTGAAACACTAACGCAGCAGCATTGCTAACCGTATATCCATCAGACATCAAGGAGAAATCATGTCGTTCCCTCAATACGTCGCGCCACGATTGCTCGAAGACCGCGTGGCTTTCGTAACCGGCGCAGGACAAGGCAATGGCCGTGCACTCGCGCTCGGCCTTGCTCAGGCCGGCGCCAAGGTTGTGGTTAGCGACATTGCTTTCGAACACGTCAGGGAAACCGCCGCGCTCATTGAGAAGGAAGGTGGGAAAGCGTGGCCGTTCGAGCTGGATGTCACCAACGCAGACGCTTGTTACACCCTTGCCGAAAAGGTCTCCAACGACATCGGCTGTGTCGACCTGCTTGTGAATAATGCGGGCATCATTATTCGTGAGAACTCGACAAGCCCGAATGCAGTCAAGAACTGGAAGAAAGTGATGGACGTGAACGTTCAAGGGACGTTCAATGTCACTCACGCGTTTCTTGAGGCTATCAAGACGACCAAAGGCGTGATTATCAACGTTGCGTCTATCGCCGCTTATGCTGGACAAGGCGCTAGCCTCGGCTATTCCCCGTCCAAAGGTGCAATCAAGATGTTCACGCAGTCGCTAGCGGCCGAACTCGCGCCTCACGGGGTACGCGTAAATGCATTGGCGCCCGGCGTCATCGAAACCCCTATGACGGCTGCGACACGCGAGAATCCGGCGCGTCTCGAGGCGTTTATGTCACGCATCCCTATGGGTCGGGTTGGCCAAACGGAGGACCTCGTCGGCCCGACGATATTCCTGGCGTCTGGAATGTCGCGCTACGTGACGGGGGTAACCCTCGCGGTAGATGGTGGATTTCTAGCTATCTAAGGTCTATCTTGCAAAAGCCCGCCCATCGGGCTTTTTTGACACAACAGCGTCTACGCCGGAGCAGTCAGAAGCGAGTCCTTCGCTGTTCTCGCGGCGAAATCCGTTTGCAGATAGCACGTGCCGACGCCAGCACCAGAGGCTGCACATTTTCGAGAACCTCCCTCCAATCATCCTTTCCACCAGCTTGCTGGGCAGGCATGGACACCCGGGTCTTCGATTCCCAAGGCGTTACGAAGACAGCTTTTCAGAAAGCTGAAGCAGTCCGCTCGCAACGGTTCCGGTATCAGAGGTATCCAGCGTGCTTGACGGGCCGAAAATGGTAACTGAAAGCACCATCTGCCCGCGGTCGAAAACAGGCGCGCTCAGGCTGTCGACGCCAGGGATTGGCACACCCAGCGTTCGTGACAGATGTGTGCCCCGCACATCTCCTGCGAAGTTCTCAATTACCTCGACAAAGCATCGCGCTGAGACCGCATCGGCCTTCGCAACTTCACGAGCAAGCATCGGTTCTATCGTCTGCCTCGGAAGGAACGCGGCGAACAGTCGTCCTGTGCTGCTGTGGGCGATGGACATTACCGACCCCACATGCAAGCCGACATGCAGGTACATTTCGGGGCCGTGGTATCGAATGACGGTGGGGCCATGGTCTGTCCATATCGCCACAAACGCGCCGTGATTATCGTCTTTAAGCAGTTCAATGGCCAACTCCACCGTCTTATGCAATGGGTGGAGCTGCGCTAAAGCTCGCAGGCCAAGCTTCAACGCAAGTGGTCCGGGCTCAAAGCTGTGGGTCGTTGAATCACGTCTAACCAGTCCTGTGCGAACCAAGCTGACCATGTATGTGAAGACCTGATTCAAAGGTAAGGCGGTTGCAGCGCTCAGCCCCAGCATCGAAACAGGTTTTCCGGCGTCAGCCAGATGCTGCAAAAGCGTCCCTCCAACCTCCATCGCATGGATTCCACGCTGCTTCCTAGTTCTTCCCGGAGCAAGTTGCTCGACGCATTCGGCAGCCTCCATATCTCCCCTCCTTTGCGAGCATCGTCCCGGACCTGGTGATGCCAACCGGTCGGCACGTCGCGTTTTCTCGACAAGGTCCGACATGCGAAAAAAAGCCGCGGCCGCTGGGCAACAGCAACCGCGGCAATGCACACCCATCGGAATTCCTACGCTTCGTTAATGGGACACCACTGCAAATTTGGTAGCCGGAGCGTCCATCACAGTGTCTTCCTTCCGAACCTCCGTGGTAGATGCGATTGCTTTGCCTGCGATGTAGCCGAAAGTCAGCGCCGGTCCCAGCGTAATGCCGGCGCCGGGGTAGTTCCCGCCCATGATGCTGCATGCGTCGTTGCCAACCGCGAACAGCCCGTGGATTGGCGCGCCGTCGGAGCTGAGCACGCGGCATGAAGAATCAGTCTTCAGGCCAGCGAATGTGCCAATGTCACCGATGCGAATTTTGAGAGCATAGAAAGGGCCTTTCTCGATAGGCGCTACACACGGATTCGGCGAATGAAGAGCGTCACCCTGATAACGGTTATATGCTGTGCTTCCCTTCCCGAAGAGTGAGTCGCGACCTAGTCGCGCCTCGGCGTTATAGCCTCGCACCGTCTCTTTGAAGTTGAGCGCATTGACGCCAATCTTCTCGGCCAGCTCGTCTACGGTTGATGCTTTCGTCAGGTAGCCGACGCGCAGATAGCGGCCAATGGGCATTGGGAACGGAGCAACACTACCCAGGCCGTACGTTCGGAGAGTCTTGTGGTCGCAGATGAGATGAGCGGAAATCTCCTCTCCCGCCGGCGTCGACTTCACCAGCGCTTGCACAAAGTCATGGTACGAGTGGCCTTCGTTCGTGAACCGACGGCCGTCACGTAGCACGGAGATAACGCCCGGCTTCGCGCGGTCGATAAAGTGCGGCATGATGCCTGTTGTTCCGTCCTTTCTGGTCAGCGTCGAAACCGGCACCCAGGCAGCCGCGTTCGGCAGCGTTGTCGTCACTTGACCGCCGACTGCTTCAGCCATGCGCAATCCGTCGCCCGTGTTACCGGTCGGAGAAGGCGAGAAATGTTCGGAGCCTGTCGGAGCGTGGGGGAAGAGTTGCTTGCGACGTTCGATGTCGTACGGAAAACCGCCGCTCGCCAAAATAACAGCACGGTTCGCGGTCACCCGTACTTTCGAACCGGCCCGGTCAAGGACCGCTCCGGTGATTCGGCCATTGTCGTTGGTGAGGCTGAGCGCCTTGGTGTTGAGCCAAAGAGGAACGTTCAGGTCGAAGAGCGACTTCGCGAGACGCCCGGCAAGCGCGTTGCCGTTCGTCAGCGTCATGCCGCGACCATGCTTCGAAACGTCTGCAAAGTGGCGCGACAGACGCTTGGTGACGTACCAGGCGGACTTGATTGACTTCGTCACCCGCATGAAGTGCACAATTTCCTTGCCCGAACCAAGCATCATTCCGAATACGGTGAGTTCGGGCAGCGCAGGAGCGAGGTCCTTGATTGCCGTGCCGAGTTCACGGCCGTCAAACGGACGAGTGACCATGGAACGACCACCTTGCGTACCGCCGGGCGCCTCGGCGTGATAGTCGGGAAACACGAGAGGCATGTCGAAGCGTACAGCTGTCTTCGCTGTGAAGAAGTCCACAGCTTCCGGCCCATTCTTGATGAAGGCGTCGACGCGCTCACCATCAAAGCTCGAACCCGCCTCGTGCTGGAGATACGTTCGCGCCGCATCTTCTGCCTCGTAAATTCCTTGCACCTTTGCAAGTGCCGTATTCGGAATCCAGAGCCAACCGCCCGAGCGAGCTGTTGAGCCGCCGAACTTGGGCTCTTTCTCGATAACGAGAACATTGAGCCCCTCAGACGCGGCCGTGATTGCCGCGGACATTCCCGAGCATCCCGAACCAATAACAAGCACGTCACAGCTGTATTCGCTTTCCTGCTCCATCACGCATCTCCGATAGCGAGGCGCGACCCCTTCAGGTGCGTCCTCATAATCATTCCCCGTCTTCTGGGCCATGGTCAAATCATACGCCGTAATTACATATACGCGTACATATTTGCGTAGGTACAATCCCTATACCGGATTTCGTTGTGGCGGATGTAGATTGAGGACTCGATGGGAAACGCGTGTGCCCTTGTGTTTGGATGCGGTTGGTGGCCTTGTATGCAGGCGCTGCGCTCGCCACCTTTGTCATCGAATTTCTGGCGACGCGGCGGTCTGTCGCCGGTACCGCTTACTTCACCTACTCTGGAGACGACATGATTAAACGTATGACTCTGCTGGCGCGCAAGGAAGGCACTTCGGTAAGCGACTTCCGTGCGTACTGGTCTGGCTGCCATGCTCAACTCGCTTTGTGCATGGATGGCATTTCGAAATACACGCAAAACAGGGTCGAGAAAACTCTCTGGAAGTCCGGAGGTAGTTCGGGATGTTTTGATGTCGATGGCATCGTCGAGCTCTGCTTCGAAAGCGATGAGCTCATGTCCGAAGCACAACGTTCCGCGGTCGGGAGTCGATACATTCCCGAAGATGAGCCAAACTTCCTGCGCGGATGGACGCTTTGCGTGGTCGACCACGAGGATGGAGCCGAAGAGCACACAGGCGTGAAGGTCATCGTCGTCGCCGCTCTAAAGGCAGGTGTCTCACGAATCGAGTTCGAGAAGGTAATGGTCGAATCCGACAAGGAACAACCGACGCCTGCGACAACATCGCTCAATTGGACGACCAAAACCGCGAAGCGTGAACGCCTATGGGCAGAGCCGGTAGTGCCCACCGTGCTTGCCGCGCTGTGGTTCAAGAATCTTGCGGAAGCGCATGACGCGTTTCGAGTTGAGAGCAGCCTCGTGCAAAGCATTGACGGCTTAGCCGACCGTGCGGCTGCGTACCTTATCAACCCGCTCGTGGTCAGGTAATCCGAATGGTCGTCGGCATCTCATGCTGGTGACCATTTCAGACCGGTAGCCAGTTTGGTGGGCGCGTCGCCCCCCCTCTCTCTCTAGCGAAACCATAGCGCACTGCGATTCGGAAATTGCTACGAAACCGCGCCGTTAGCCCGTACCAAAAAACAAAACGGGCGCTGGAGCTCCGAGCGCCCGGTGCATCTCATTTTCGGCTCCCAGTTCACGCTTTATGCAAATTCCTCGCCCGTTCGGACCGTAACGCAAAAAACATCGCTGTGCAGGCAAGAAGCAGCATGAATGCAATGAAATAGAACGCGTTGTTCATGCTTCCGGTGTAGGTCTTGATAAGACCGATTAGATACGGGGTGATGGTTCCGCTGGTTACCCCGATAGTGCTGACCAGCGCGATGCTCGCAGGAGCGCTGGAACCGCGAAAGAAGCTAGCGGGCACAGACCAGAAGATGGGATGAGCCGCGTAAATAAATACGGCCGCCGCAGTCAACAGCGCCATGGATAGTGCGAAGCCCAGGCCATGCGAAGTCAGTAGCGCCAGCGCTGCAGCGGCGCCAGCGCCACAGACGATGAAATGCCATTTGCGTTCGTTCCGTCGGTCGGAACGACGAGCAATCAAAATAACGCCCACAGCACCGATTGCATTCGGGATTGCCGAGTACAGACTAATCTGAACGATGTCGGTAATTCCGAATTCGCGAATCATCGTCGGCATCCAGAACAGCAACAGGAGGATGCCCGAGGTCAGGCAGAAGTACACAAACGCGAACACATAGACGTACGGGTTACCCACTGCCGCAAGCAGGGAATGGCTATGCTCAGCAGGCTTTCCGTCATTCGCCAGCACGTCTTCCAGCCGCCGCTTCTCACCTGCGCTAAGCCACGGTGCAGCGGACGGCCTGTCCTTCAAGAAGAAGAATGCGATAACACCCAGCAGGATTGCGGGAGCACCCTCGATGGCCAGCATCCACTGCCACCCGTGGACACCATGGACCCCATCCATGCCGCGCATAATCCAGCCTGAGACCAGACCGCCAAGCACACCGGCGACGGCGACACCAGCATAAAAGACGGATAGCGCTCCTGCGCGACGGCGTGCCGGGAACCAGTACGTCAGATATAAAACGATGCCTGGGAAGAAGCCGGCCTCGAATACACCGAGAAGAAAGCGTAAGACGTAAAACTGCGTGCTGTTGGATACCGCGACCATCACCACCGAACACGCGCCCCACAACACCATGATTCGTGCGAAGGTCTTCCTGGCTCCATACTTATGCAAAAGTATGTTGCTGGGCACTTCGAAGAGAACGTAGCCGACAAAGAAGAACACTGCGCCCAAACTGTACGCGGCGTCAGTAAAGGAAAGGTCGTGCTTCATCTGCAACTGAGCGAACCCGATGTTGTTCCGGTCCAGGATTGCAATTACGTAACAGAAGAAGAGAAACGGAATGATTCGCAGCGTCACCTTGCGAAACAGACTGTCATCCGAGGTGCCGACAGATGGGGGATTCGTCGGTGCAGGGACCGTGCCGACTGAACTTCGCGTTGTCATCAGAAACTCCAGTGCAGTTGTTTTCAGTTGTGGTCCGCTGTCAGTCGAAGTACCTACGCAACCTCACTGACCGCCAACCCACTCAGAAGGCAACCGCATCATGGCAGGTCCACGCTTCTTGATTACATATTAACGTTTCACTTCGCCAATATATAATTCTCGTTTGTACCTATCTAAGTCGGCCTAGACCGTAAACGGCTTCGAAGTGCTGGTAAACACTTACCGTGCCTGCGACTGGTTCGATAGATGAGTCTCAGAACTACCGGAACTCGGGCTATGCGTCGCAGAGGCCCAGACCAGCAAGTTCGAATTGGCCGGCCTTGCCTCGAAATTCGCTTTGCCTGGCGGCCCGCAGCACCATCAAGCAGTTTTGTTTTACGCGCATATGATTGCGTATATATAATAAAGTGCGAGTGAGCTGCTACGTACAGCGATTGCATCGTTGAGGAGACCGGTTTGTCCGCGAGAATGTTGTGGCTTCTGAGCGCGTGCTGCTTTGCCAGCATGGCGTCAATGCGGGTCTGCGATTCGCTGCTACCGTCGTTGCAGGCGGAGTTTGGTGTGAACATGGGGCGCGCCGCCCTGGCAATTTCCGCGTTCGCCCTCGCATACGGCCTTACGCAACTCGTCTTCGGGCCCTTGGGAGACAAGTTCGGAAAAGTTCGCGTAATCGCTCTGACCACGCTCGCCTGCACGGTAGGTAACCTTGGTGCAGCATTGTCCGTTCATATGGGCCAATTAGTCGTGGCCCGGGTATTGTCCGGGGCTGCGGCCGCGGGAATAGTGCCTTTAACTATGGCGTGGATTGGCGACACAGTGCCTTATGAACGGCGTCAGGAAGTCCTTGCACGGCTGCTCGGCGCGACGGTTTTCGGGATGATTGCCGGTCAGTGGCTAGGGGCATTACTCGCCGACGCCGCTGCCTGGCGAATCTCGTTTGCCTCGCTGGCCCTGATTTATCTGGTTGCGGGGCTCTTCGTCTTGCGAGAAGTCAATTCGTCGGACATGACGGGAAAATCGCCCCCCGGCCGTTTCGCGTACCGTGCTTTTGAGGTGTTGGCGATTCCTTGGGCTCGAACAGTGCTCCTCGTCACCTTCATCGAAGGCTCGCTCGCGTTCAGCGCGCTATCGTTCATCCCGACCTATCTGCACGGGACCTTCGAACTTCCGATGTCGAGGGCGGGCGCGATTGTGGCCCTTTATGGGGTTGGCGGCTTAACGTACAGCCGATGCGCGCGCGTCCTGGTCCGTCGCTTGGGAGAAGCCAATCTGGCGAGGCTTGGCGGTGCCTGTCTCGCAGTGTCATACGGCGGACTCGCGCTTCTCAACACCTGGTTGCTCGCGTTGCCCGCGTGCTTCATGGCTGGATTTGGCTTCTACGCGTTGCACAACACGCTGCAGACCCATGCCACGCAGATGGCACCGAGCGTGCGCGGAACCGCCGTGTCACTCTTTTCGTGCTTTCTTTTCTTTGGGCAATCAATAGGCGTTGCTTGCGCCGCGTGGTTTATCGACAGATTTTCAGCGCCGCCCGTTTTTATAGGCTGTGCTTTCGGCCTTTTTCTAGTCGCAGTCGTGTTTTCGTCGCTGGTTTCTCGCCAAACCGCACAGTTGGCAAGGACCTAACGGAATGCCGGCGGAGCACATAACCGGGGTGGACGCCAGCTGGCAAAGGAAGCGCACGGCGAATCAGATGGAACGAGCGTGCCTAGACGGCCGGTACAGTCGGCGCGGAATTCTGTTCGGTCAACAGCTTGGTGGTCGCAAGAAGACTGGTAACCAGCGGGCCTTTCCAGGAAACGTCGAAATTCCCGGCAACTCCGAAGAGCGTCAAAACAAGAACAATCTCTCCGTTGTTGTCAAAAACCGGTGCGCTGATGCTGTTGATACCTGGAATCGGCATGCCCTCTCCTCGCGCGACGCCTCGCTTTCGAATATCCGCCAGAATGGCGTCGAACTGCGTGATAGTCAGACGCTCGCCATCAGGCGTTTGCGACCCGAAGTCCGCACCAACGAGCTCGCCGAGCGTGGAACTCTGCTTGTATGCAGCAAACACCCGGCCAGTCGTCGAATGCGTGAGCGACATCACTGTGCCGACGTGAACACCAGCATGCAGCGAGGCGGCGGGCTCAATGCTTTGCAGAACGGTTGGACCACGGTCTCCCCATGCGGCGAGAAGCACACTTTGCTCGACGCGCGTCGCAAGGTCGGTGGAAGGCTGCATTGCGTTACGGACTGCGGGCACCATGCGAAGCGCATGCAACCCCATGCGGAGAGACAAAGGCCCTGGCTCGAAGCGCGAGGTGACGGGGTCCCGTTTGACGAGGCCGGTACGAAGCAGGCTCACCATATAGGTGAACACCTGATTCGTGGGGATGCCGCTGCGCGCGCTGAGCTCCGCAAGTGTCACTGGTTCGCCAGCGTCCGCGAGATACTGAAGGAAGCGGCCACCAACTTCCATGCTCTGGATGCCGCGTTGCTCCTTCCGGGCACTTGAATCGAGGCTTTCCGGATTTTCTTTTGCCCGCTGCTTCGTTACCATGCAATCCTCTGTGCACGAACACATTATGTTTCGCCGATTTTACCGGCTTCCTGGTCACCGTAAGGCACTTGGATTCTGAATCCAACAAGATACGCAAATGGACACCGAAAGCACCGAAAAAGCCCAGCGGGGAATCCAGTCAGTTGAAGTGGGCAGCGAAATTCTGCTGGCACTCACGCAATCTGACTCGCCCATGCCGCTCAAAGAAATTTCGCGGGTCACCGGCATGTCTCCGGCCAAACTTTTCCCGTATCTGGTGAGCCTCATCAAGCTTCAACTGGTACAGCGAATGGAGCCATCAGGCGATTATGCCCCAGGTCCCCTCGCGCTGCGCCTTGGCTTGTACGGGCTGCAACGATTGAATCCTCTGCGCGAAGCCGAGGCAGACGTATTGGCGCTAGCATCGAAAACCGGACAAAGCGTTTTTTTGACGACTTGGGGGCCAAACGGACCGGTCGTCGTCAGGCAGGAAGACCCTTCATATCCGCTGCATCTCACTTTGCGAGTCGGCACGGTCATGTCGCTCGTCAACACGGCAACGGGACGACTTTTTGGCGGCCTATATGCCAGAGTCCTTGGTGCAGAAGGCTCTCGCGGATGAGAGCATACGGCTCAGCGGTGCAACCGCACTGAAGACATCGGAAAAGCAGGACCTGTTCCAGGAGTATCGGAAGATTCGCGAGGAAGGCATGACGCGAACTTCGGGCCATCCTTTGCCGGGTGTAAATGCTATCGCGGCACCTGTATTCCTGTTCACGGGGTCCATAGCGCTCGCCATCACTCTGGTCGGGCCCGCAGGTACGTTCGATACAAGTTGGGATGGGGAACTTGCGTTGACCCTGCGCCAGACCACACTGGACCTGTCCTACCGGCTAGGCTACTCGGCCGTCCCGGGCGACGAGGCCTAGTTCATCGCGATGCGACAGCAACGCCCGAGACATGAAAAGACAATTCGCGGCTGCCTCGGGCGTCGCCAGTCAGCGACTTGAGACCTTTCCAACGCACGCCGGCGGCGCTCCCGCAAGCCCCCCTTCAAATCCCTGCATCGCTTTGATGCGCATGGCGCAGGCGACCCTGAAAAACCTGGGCTCACTTGCGGGGCCATCTCTCTGAAACCCTTCGAAACACAGAAGCCCTGACGTCGAGCACACATCAGTGCGGCACGTCGGCCCATTCGGCCGCCAAGAACAATCAACACGCGTGTTGGCTTCACGGTAGTTCGCCGCAACGCGTCCTCCCAGTGCCGAAGACATCCACGGGCGCAAGTGTGCCGTCCGACAATCACACGAAATGAATCCAAGCTTGCGTCTTGGCGTCGCGCCAGTTCATCCCCGCTTTCCGCCGCTCGTCTGCGGCCAGCGCCCCCATGTACCAACATGCTTCGGATGTCTGTGATTGCAGAGGCCAAGCAGGACTGGCAGCCCAGGTTTTGGGGACAGTTTAAGGCGTACGGGAAATTATCTATATGCGATTTGATTCGCTTATGTATAATTCTCTCAATGCCGGGGTTGCTGGCCAAAACCCACCCTGTCCCCTTCAATCAATTTTGTAGAGGTCTTCTGCCATGGCGACAGAAAAGAAGTTTGCTTCCCACGCGGACGTTGAAGAAAAGAAGGTCACGTTCGAACAGCTTTCTGAACATGCGTACGCATACACCGCTGAAGGCGACCCCAATACCGGCATCATCATCGGGGACGACGCCGTGCTCGTTGCCGACACCCAAGCGACGCCGGTGATGGCTCAGGATGTGATTCGCCGCATTCGCGAAGTCACGGACAAACCTATCAAGTACGTCCTGCTGACCCACTATCACGCGGTCCGCGTACTTGGAGCATCGGCGTATAACGCTGAGCAAATCATCGCCAGTCAGGACACCTACGACCTGATTGTCGAGCGCGGCGAGCAGGACATGAAGAGCGAAATTGAGCGCTTCCCGCGCCTCTTCAATGCGGTTGAATCGGTGCCCGGCCTGACGTGGCCCACGCTTACCTTCCAGAAAAAGATGACGCTCTGGATGGGCAAGCTCGAAGTGCAAATTCTGCAGCTTGGTCGTGGGCACACCAAGGGCGATACGGTTGTCTGGCTTCCTCAGGAAAAGACTCTGCTCTCCGGCGACCTGGTCGAGTACGGAGCAACTCCATATGCAGGTGATGCGTATTTCCAGGACTGGCCTGCCACGCTCGATGCAATCGCCGCACTGAAGCCCGAAAAGCTGGTTCCTGGCCGAGGCGCTGCTCTCAAGACGCCGCAGGAAGTGGCCGACGGTCTGGCAGGAACCCGCGCTTTCGTCAGCGAGCTCTACAGCAAGGTCAAGTCCGGTTCCAGCGAAGGCAAGGACTTGAACGCCATCTACAAAGAGACTTACGCCACACTGAAGCCGAAGTTTGGCGACTGGGTCATCTTCGACCATTGCATGCCCTTCGACGTCACGCGAGCGCACGACGAAGCAACACAGTACCCCGACCCTCGCATCTGGACCGCGCAGCGCGACAAGGAGATGTGGGAAACCCTCGAGGGCTGACCTGCATCGCGCGCCGGCCTGTGTGCATCAGGAACGCACAGGTCGCTTCAAAGACAAGCTCAATCTGGAGTTTCCAAAGTGCAACAACCGACGCGAGACATACCAAGTCGCCGTGAGCCTGCTCAGGCGGGCGCGCCCTGCAATCCGTTACTGGAACGCGCGTCGTCCGCGTCTCCGTTCTCTGCCCATCCAGTTGGCTACCAATCGGGATTCGCCAGCGAGTTCGCCACCGAAGCACTTCCCGGTGCTCTCCCGGTTGGTCGAAATTCACCTCAGCGTGCGCCCTACGGGCTGTACGCCGAACAACTGTCGGGCACGGCATTCACTGCTCCTCGCTCCCACAACCGTCGTTCGTGGCTGTATCGAGTGCGACCAGCTGCGGTCCATATGCCGTTCACGCTGTTACAGAGCGACAAACTCGTTAGCGACTTCTCGAGTGTGCCCCCAACGCCTCCAAATCAGTTGCGCTGGGACCCGCTTCCGATGCCGGAAACGCCGACAGATTTTATTGACGGTCTGGTAACCATGGCAGGCAATGGTTCGGCGGAGGCGATGTCGGGTTGTGCTATCCATATGTACGCAACGAACCGGTCGATGACAGACCGGTTCTTCTACAGCGCCGACGGAGAACTGCTGATTGTTCCCCAGGCCGGTCGCCTGAGCATTGCGACCGAGCTGGGTCTCCTCGACGTGGAGCCACAAGAAATCGCTGTCATTCCGCGAGGCGTACGCTTTCGCGTCGAGTTGCCCGATGGCGAAGCCCGCGGCTATATCTGCGAGAACTTCGGCGCCCTGTTACGCCTGCCGGACCTCGGTCCTATTGGTTCGAACGGGCTTGCCAATCCACGCGACTTCCTGACGCCACTTGCAGCATATGAAGTCCGCGAGGGCAATTTTGAACTGGTGGCAAAGCTTAACGGGCATCTGTGGCGCGCAGATATTGGCCACTCGCCGCTCGATGTCGTAGCGTGGCACGGCAACTATGCGCCGTACAAATACGACCTCCGACTCTTCAATACGATTGGCTCAATCAGCTTCGACCATCCGGACCCGTCGATTTTTCTGGTGCTGCACTCGCCGAGTGACACGCCCGGCGTGGACACCATCGACTTTGTCATCTTCCCGCCACGGTGGCTCGCGGCCGAAGATACGTTCCGGCCGCCCTGGTTCCATCGAAACTTCGCCAGCGAGTTTATGGGGCTAATCCACGGCGAGTATGACGCTAAAGCTGAGGGTTTCGTGCCCGGCGGTGCCAGCCTGCACAACTGCATGTCAGGCCACGGGCCCGACGCCGGCACCTTTGAGAAGGCATCGGTGTCTGACACAACAAAGCCCATGAAGGTCGATTCAACCATGGCTTTCATGTTCGAGACTCGCAACCTCATCAAGCCAACACAGTTTGCCCTAGAGACCTCACAGTTGCAGGCGCAGTATTTTGAGTGCTGGCAAGGCCTCAAAAACAACTTCAATCCGGACGTCAAGTGATGCCAGTCAATACAGACGATACCCTGATGCTTAGTCGGACGACTGACCCGAGCCTCCGAAGCTGGGTCGAGTCAGCGAATTCTGCCGATACCGACTTTCCCATCCAGAACCTTCCTTTCGGCGTGTTCTCCGACGACAAGTCCGACAGAGGGCGGGTCGGTGTTGCAATCGGAGACTTGATTGTCGACCTTTGCGAGCTTGAGTCCGCTGGACTGCTTGCCGTACCTTACGTGGTCACGGACGATGACGGCCTACCTAAAAGCGTCTTCCGCCAATCGCGGCTCAATGATTTCGTAGCCTTGGGGAAAGCGACCTGGAGCAGCATCCGGATTCAGCTGTCGACGCTACTGTCCGCGGACAACGCGACGCTTCGGGACGACCCCGAACTGCGAGAGCAAGCGTTCGTGCGCCAAAGCGACGCGGTCATGCGTCTCCCCTTCGACATACCCGGTTACACCGATTTCTATTCATCGAGAGAACATGCGACCAACGTCGGGGCGATGTTTCGTGACCCGAAGAACGCGCTGATGCCAAATTGGCTCGAGATTCCAATCGGATATAACGGGCGAGCGTCTTCGGTAGTAGTGAGCGGCACACCGATTCGCCGCCCGAATGGACAGCGCAAGGGCCCCGAGGATGAGCGCCCCACTTATGGACCGTGCCGCAAGCTCGACATCGAGCTGGAAACCGGGTTTTTTGTCGGCGTGGGTAACACCCTAGGCACAACGATTACCGCCGCGGACGCGGATGGTCATATCTTTGGAATGGTCCTCCTCAACGATTGGAGCGCGCGCGACATTCAGCAGTGGGAATACCAGCCCCTCGGCCCGTTCAACTCGAAAGGGTTCGCTACGACCATTTCTCCCTGGGTCGTGACGATGGAAGCACTCGAGCCGTTTCGCGTCGAACAACCATCGCAGATGCCGAAGCCCCTGTCATATCTGCGGGGTGCGACGCGCGCTGGCGTCGACTTACACCTTGAGGTGCAGTTGAAGCCAAAAGCTGCTGCGTCGCCGACGACTATTGCCAAGACCAACTTCAAGTACATGTACTGGTCGATGGCGCAGCAGTTGGTGCACCACACCTCCGCTGGCTGCAACACGCGGGTCGGAGACCTTCTAGGCTCGGGGACCATCAGCGGACCGAAATCTGAGTCGAGCGATGACAAGATTGGGACGTTCGGCAGCCTGCTCGAACTGACATGGAATGGGCAGTCACCCCTCAAGCTCGACGATGGCGAGACACGGGGCTTTATCGACGATGGCGACGAACTTACTCTGACTGGCTGGTGTCAAGGCGATGGCTATCGCGTCGGGTTCGGTTCATGCGTCGGTGCCATACTGCCCGCGCTTGAGGTCCCCGTCCAGGAGGACGGTGAATGAAGCTGTATAGCTATTTTCGCAGCTCAGCGTCTTATCGGGTTCGTATCGCACTCGCCTTGAAAGAGCTGCCGTTTCAGTACGAGGCTGTTCATCTTCTCAGAGATGGCGGCCAACAGCTCTCACCGGCATACCGTCGGGTAAATCCAGACGGTGTCGTCCCAGCGCTTGAGGACGGACCGGAGGTTTTGACACAGTCTCTGGCGATAATCGAATACCTCGAGGAGATGTATCCCGACCCGCCGCTTCTTCCCGGAGACCCCACCGACCGGGCCTACGTCCGCTCCGTTGCGCTTCAGGTCGCCTGCGAAATACATCCGGTCAATAATTTGCGGGTACTCCAGTACCTGAAGAAAAACTTCGGCATATCTGATGAGCAGAAGTCGCAATGGTACCGGCATTGGATTGATGTCGGCTTCGGTTCACTGGAGGTGCGGCTTAAAGCGGAAAGACGCGTTGGAAATCTCGCGTTCGGCGACGCACCAACTCTTGCTGACATTTGCCTGGTACCACAAGTCTGGAACGCCCGCCGATTTGACATCCCGCTGGACAGCTATCCGACAATCAAACGCATTGCGGACAATGCGTCTGATTTGGAAGCCTTCAGGCAAGCCGAACCCTCCGGCCAACCGGACGCGGAGGGTTGAACTGACCGTTCATCCCACGCTTGATGGTGCGGGGTCAACCGTCTCTGTTTTGTCCATGGGAGCTTACCCGCCGCGGTCGTGGCTGTAAGGCATGGGAGAGCATGACGGCAACGCGGGCACTCGTTAAGAATGAACCTACGGTCTTCCACTGGCCGTCCGTAGCTGATAGATAATTCATCATTAACCAAGAATGAAGGCTGTGGTCGAGTTACGAATGGTCGCAACAACTACATAGCGCCGGAGCCTGGCTCCATGGTGCAGTTTGGAGACATCATGAGTGCAGGCTTTCAACACCCATTCCCCGCGGCCGCCAATAGTGTCGCGCGAGGCAAAATCGTTAGCGCACAACAAGCCGTCAGACTGATTCGACCAGGAAACACCGTGGCAACCGGTGGCTTCGTTGGTATCGGGTTCGCGGAAGAAGTCGCCATCGCGCTGGAACAACTGTTCCTTGACTCAGGGCGCAGCGGAAGCGACACGGCTCGAGACTTAACACTGGTCTACGCGGGTGGCCAGGGCGACGGAGCCAGTAAAGGCTTAAATCACCTCGCCCACGAAGGACTCGTTCGGCGGGTTGTCGGTGGCCACTGGGGACTTGTTCCTGGCCTCCAACGCCTGGCCGTTGAAGGTCTCATCGAAGCCTACAACCTTCCGCAAGGCGTCATTTCCCAACTGTTCCGCGACATTGCCGCTCATCGGCCAGGTCACTTGTCCACAGTTGGACTCGGCACGTTCGTCGACCCACGCAACGGTGGCGGCAAGCTTAACGCCCGAACGACGGAGGACGTGGTAAGCCTCATATCCGTCAACGGCGCTGATTGCCTTCTGTATAAAACTTTTCCGGTCGATGTCGCCATCGTGCGTGGAACCACCGCCGACGCGGACGGGAATGTGACAATGGAGAAGGAGGCACTCACGCTCGAATCACTGGCCATCGCGATGGCCGCGCGTAACTCTGGCGGAATTGTGATAGTCCAGGTCGAGCGTATCGCCGAGTCAGGCACTCTGAATCCACGACAGGTCAAAATACCTGGGATTCTGGTCGACTGCGTCGTGGTTGCAAAACAGGAAAACCATTGGCAAACGTTCACTGAGCCCTACAGCCCAGGCTTCGCGAGTGAGCTTCGCATCGCGACAAGTTCAATTCCGTCGATGACGATGAGTGAGCGAAAAATCATCGCCAGACGTGCTTCTTTCGAGCTGATGGCCAATAGCGTCGTCAACCTCGGCATCGGAATGCCCGAAGGAATTGCGAGCGTTGCTAACGAAGAGAAGGTATGCGACCTTTTCACGATGACGACCGAGCCCGGTGTCATTGGCGGGATACCGGCAGGCGGGCTGAATTTCGGCGCAGCAACCAACACCGATGCCATCATTGACCAGCCGTACCAGTTCGACTTCTACGATGGCGGCGGTCTCGACATCGCATTTCTTGGTCTTGCGCAGGTTGACCGCGAGGGTAACCTCAACGTCAGCAAGTTTGGGCCAAAGCTCTCTGGCGCCGGCGGTTTTATAAATATCTCGCAGGCAGCGAAGAAGGTCGTCTTTGTCGGAACGTTCAATGCAGGCCAGCTCAACGTGAGTATCAAAGATGGACGTCTGCAGATTCTCAAGGAAGGTGTTTGCCAGAAGTTTGTGGACGCAGTGGAGCATCGAACCTTCGGTGGCCTCTACGCCATTGAACGCCAACAACCGGTCCTGTACATCACAGAACGTTGCGTCTTTTCTCTTACCCGTGATGGTCTCGAACTCGTTGAGGTTGCACCAGGGGTCGACCTCTGCCGCGACATCGTCTCTCAGATGGGTTTCGCTCCCATCATGAAAGGTACTCCCCGCCTCATGGACGCGCGCATCTTTGAAGAACGGCCGATGGGCTTGCGGGCAATGTTGCTGCGGCTGAAACTCAACGAGCGGTTCAGTTACGACTCAGAAAAGAACATGTTTTTCATCAATTTCGAAGGACACAAGGTATTGACGGGGGACGATGTTGAAGCAATCCGCGCCGAGGTTGAACATTCGCTCTCCGGGCTCAAAGTCAGACCCCATGCAATAGTCAACTACGACAACTTCTCGATAGCGCCCGAGGTCATCGACGCGTACTCCGAAATGGTGACCGGTCTTGTCGCAAGATTTTACTCAGATGTGACTCGGTATACGACAAGCAGCTTTCTGCGGATGAAATTGGGCAATGCGCTGCAACAGCGTAGCGTCGCCACATATATCTACGAGAGTCCAGAAGAGGTGTCGTCCCATGAAACGCGCGAGAAATGACTGGCTTCAATCCATGCGCGGCAGCCCGTGCCGGCGAGTTCGCCAATGGGCGTCGTTGCGGAGAAATGGAATTGGAGCCGCCGGCGGTAGCTATGCGCCCTCAATCAGCGCTTCGCCCGACCCGTTCAGAGAAAGAACCCGCCGTCTTGTTACCAGCTAGTTGGCAATGACTGTTCGAATCGAATCGTCGGAAGACCGGCTAAGCCACTCCAACGAGAATAGACGAGTTGCGCCGGCGTGAGCCGCTTGCGAACCAACGAGGACCCTAGGAACGTACGACGCCAGGTCGTCTCAGCACGGAGTAGTCGCCCCGGTCACTGGCTCGGCGGGCTCCTTCGCGAGACTGGGCAGAGGACAGCCAGGGAGTCCACTGGACAGCGGTGACTTCCGAACAGCTTGACGCTTCCTTAAGGGGGGCCGGCTTGATAGCAGAAACGCCGCTCGTGCGCACAGCCCTTCGTCCTGGTTGCCATAAGCGCTACCCGCGGGGATATTCGGAGCCGTACAACAAGGCCGAGAAGATTCATCGGAATCGCTGTCTTGAGCCAATCTTAGGGGCTCCTCGCTCACGCATAGGGTTACACAGATTAAAGATTATAAGATTACCGGAGTGCTCGACCGAGAAAACGTCTTGCCTGCAGCATAGTTTTCGGAAGTGGATACCCATTTTCCGTGTGTGAAGGCCAAGCAAAACGTGGGTGGAGGACAAGTTGCGCGTGGGTGGAGGACAAGTAAAACGTGGGTGGAGGACAAGTCGCGTCGATGAACTTCGACAGAACAGTTGCGTCACGAGTACGATGCGGAACGCAGCTGCAGCTTTGTACGTGCTCTCATCAGGCCGTCGCCTTGGACATGCCGCAAGGTTTCAGCATCCTCATGTACGAATTGATAGGCCGCAAGCCGTGCTCTGAACCAGATGATTCGCCGGCGAATCCCGGTTCAGCCAACCAGCCGGCGATAAGCACTAAGGTACCGAACGAGACCCTGTTTGTCACCACGAATCTCGCTCAGCCGGGCGAGGTTGAAGTGAGCGTCGGCATGCGTCGGGTCAAGTTCTATGCATCGCTGATAGGCTGTCGCTGCAGCGTCGTAACGTTTCAGCTCTTCGAGAACGACCGCGCGGTTGAAGTGCAGTAACGCGTCATCCGGGAAGTGCTCTAAAGCCCCTTCAAAAACGGACAATGCCTCATCGCAGCGGGTTTCTGCCTCGCACAGCAATACGCCCAGATTGGTAAAAGCGTGGTAATGCGGTGATGGTGCGAGCTCCAGCACTTTCCGGTAGGCCTGCTCTGCGCCAATAGCATCGGTTCCGGTCAGTTGTTCGGCGAGTGCAAACCATTCCTCCGCTTGCTGTTCCCGACTCGCCAGGTTTCGCGGTGCCGAGTCGAGGAACGCGACATCGCCACGAATAGGTGCGACCTCGAAGTCGAGCAGGTGCTGGCCCGAGGCAGCGTCCCATTGGGCCTGTCCTGACCTGACAGCCACGGTCTCGCCTACCGATGTGATTCGGATGCCAGACAGGGGAAGCTCATCAGGGAGTTCCGCTTTCAGCTTGGCAAGCGCCCTCAGAATCTTCCGTGTTGAGACTTTGGCTGATTGCAACTGAAATGCTGTGCGCAAGACAACGACATCCTGGAAAGAGAATCGAAGCTCGTTTCTGCGACCGCGCGCCGGGTGAACGAATCCAGCGTCAATTAGTCCGGAAAGCACCCGACGCGACACGCCCAGCAGCGATTGAAGGCTGCGCAACGAGTAATCGTTTGACTGATTCGGTCTGGTCACTTGCGTGCTCGAACCTTTGCCGGTTGCGCCTCTTTGATGTCGGCTTTCGGTGTGGCTCGTTTGACAGGGCGCCTTGGTTTGGCTGCCAACACTTCGACGTCAGCGGCGGTGGTCTTCTTCGTTGCCGTTGTCCTGGCCGGCGCCGTCTTCGCCGGTACGTCCCGTTTCGCCTTGTTGGCGCTGAGACTCGCCCGAAGCGCTTCCATCAGGTCAATTACCTGGCCGCCCGACTCACTCGTGGACTCCTCTGGAGACACAATCTGCTTGCCCGCGATTTTCCGGTCGATGGCCTCGAGAATCCGCTTTTTCTCCTCGTCCTCATAAGCCGACGGGTCGTAAGCGTCTTCGGAGACCTGGTCGATGATTTGCAGCGCAAGCTTGAGTTCCGTGGCGGTTACGGGCGCCTGCTCGATATGCAAATCGCTCAATGCACGCACCTCATCTGCGAACAGCAGCTGCTGGAAAACCATACCGTCTTCAGCGGGCCGTATCTGGACGATGCGGGTTTTGCCTTTATAGGACCATTTGGCGAGTGCACACCGTTCGCTTTGGCGCATCGCCTGCTGCAGCAGACTGTAGGGTTTGCCACCCCGTTTGTCCGGCGCAATGAAATACGCCTTGTCGTAGTAGAGCGGGTCGACCGATTTTTCCGGCACGAAGGAGACAATTTCTACAACGTGCGTAGCACCCTCTTCAAGCGCCTTCAGCTCGTCCGCAGCGAAGACGACGAACTGTCCCTTCTCAAACTCGTAACCCTTCTTCATGTCGGCGCGAGGCACCACCTCGCCTGTCGCCTCAGAGATGTACTGCTGCTTCACCCGCCCGCCTTCTGGCGTCAGGAGATTGAAGCCAACCCCTGAGGCACTCTCCGTGGCCGAGTACAGTTTGACCGGGATGGAAACCAGGCCGAAGGAAAGCGTCAGAGACGCGATGGAACGAGCTGCCATGGACTTCTCCTCGTAGCCGGCGGGCCGGAGGTCGCGCGGCTTCTGATTACGGCTGCACAAGCCACCGGTCGGAGGTCAGTCGCTATCCTCCCGGCTTTTTTGCAAGCTTAGCACCGGAAAACCAGTTTCTGGAAAGCCGAAAACAAGTGCGGCTACGGATGCCCCTTCCCATTGAAGAACATTCGGTCAGACGACAACTCACAATGGATACGACCGGACGGAGCGGATTTGCTCCCCTGGAGGTCCGGATTTTTGGAATGCCAATGCATTGACGGTTCTTCCCCGCACGGAGGGTCTGCGCTGATTTGCGCTCCTGGCGCGGCTCTACCATCGCTCGCCTTCTTGCCGCGCAGGCTGATGCCGCTTCAGGAACAGCCGTTGCGGCCTCTCGGAACACAAACCATCAGGAGTTGGAAATGGCTACCCATCCTACCGAGCAACGCGCGGCCGACGACAAATCGGAAAAGGACGTCGATACAGCCGTCGAAGATACGTTCGCTGCGAGCGACCCGCCGTCGACCGGTGGAGCGACGGAAATCGGGCCGGACGAGAATGCTGGAACGCAGACAGACAGCGACGTTCCAGGAACAGAACCGGACGAAGACGTTCCCGACGAGGAGACGCCTCCGGAGCCGTCTCCCGGCGACCAGCCGCCGGACGAAAAGGCACCGTGACGGGTATATATCCGCGTGTGCAACCAGACCCGAGGCTCGCCCGATTTGCGGTGGGCCCATCCGGGCTGGCAGTAAAGGGCATGAGCTGGATGCGTCGCGCCGAAGCAGTGTCCCGTGGGCCCGCCGTCGGCGATGTGAATACACCGTGCGGAATCAACGGCCCCGAGCGGCGCTAGCTCTTCCCCTGACCTGCTAGCCCACCCAAATGTCGGTGCGGCGGATGATTCCGCCTCCGGCTGGTTTTGAAATGCAGCGGTGGCGATGCGCGACAATCGTCCTGACTTCGTATGCCTCCGGGTGACTGGAATCTGACACCGAGCCGCACCGGCTAGAATACCGACGGTTTTCGAGCCGCACATCGGTTGAACAGGCCGACGATGAGCGACCGGTCGCCTGGCCTGCATGCTCGCATCTCTTTGGGATTGTCCCCTCAATACGCTCGCCACACCGAAGTTATTTCGCGCTTGAAGCAACGCCAATTCTGACCTTGAAATTTCGAACGCGGATGTAGTTGAACGACTTACTCCCGGTGCATCTCGACTCCGGCGGCGTCGCACGAGCCGGCACGCGTCGCTGAACTGGCAGCAGGCGCCGCATGCCACCGGACTCAACCGGAAAGCTCTGGCGGCAACCGTGACGGCTGGAACGCGTATGTCGGTCCCAGGGCGCTCCAGCCTGGCCTCGGCGACAGCGTTGTCACGCTCCCGTTAAAACGCCGAATGCACTGACGATAGAGCGCCGCTCTCAGCGCACGGCCGCCGAGTACGACGAACAACAAAGTGTCTTCGAGGGCGCACGCCGGCGGTTGTGCAAGGCGGCACGCTTGATGCGCAAAATCGATATGTCCCGGGTTGCTGCGCCATGGCTCTCATTCTCCTGGTCGACGACGACGGTGAATCACTGTGGATGCTTCAGCTGGTTTTCGAGCGAAGTGGTCACCGGGTGCTGCTCGCGGATAGCGGTGAACCGGCGCTGGCGTTGGCGGGGCGCCATCTGCCTGATTTGATTTATCACCGACTGGAACATGCCGGGAATGGACGGCATCGCCCTCTGCGAGCGGCTGAAATTTTACCCTTCACTTGCGCAGATTCCGGTGGTGATGACATCTGGCGAGTTGCCGCCCAAAGATAAGTCCGCGCTGTGGAACATGTTCTTCTGCAAGCCCGTCGACCTGAAAGCCCTTGAGTCTGCCGTCAGCTCGCTCCTGGCCCGGCGTTTGTGCTGTTCCAAACAGCGCGTCAATGCGCCGGCTCCGGCGCCCTCGCGTTGGGCCCCGATGCCCTCAAGGTATTGGGCGTAACCGGTGAACGAACGGCATTCCGAGAGCGCCTCGCGTCTTCTCTTGAGGGCGCCATGTGCCGAAGTTCACGTCGGTGCGATAGGCGTCAGCGGCGAGATGTCGGGCGCATCACTAAATGCCTCCGTGAATCTGCCTGAAGGCTCAATCAACCACCGCAGAGGTCGCAGAATGTTCGGGTTGTCATCAACAGGAAGTATCGTGGGCATGGGTCGCGCCGTGCTCGTATCGAAAAATCAACGTTGCTGGAACTGGCAGGACATGAGGTCAAGCGGGCGACGAATGGACCTGACGCGCTCGCGATAGTCGAGTCGTTGGTCCTGCGGGCTTAGCGCGAACGTCTGCACTGAAATTGCGCATCCGGAGACCATCCAGCCTTTCGCGCCGAATTCGTGGGCACCCGCCTGCGGAGGTATGCTGCTTGCTTGTTACGGAGGCACCATTTTCGATGGAGGTGAATCATGGGCTCAATCAACCCGCAAGGTGCTGCCCGAGGCGGAGCGAATATCGTGGGCGGTGGCGTTGGCGAAGGACCGGGACCAGACGTCATGGCTGCCGCGACGCTCGACGGGACCAAGGTGATGTCTTCAGACGGCGAACACGTGGGAAAGATTTCAGACATCATGCTTGATGTCCGCAACGGACGCATCGCCTATGCAGTGCTGTCGGAAGGCGGCTTCCTTGGGATGGGGTCTAACCTGCATGCCATCCCATGGAGCGCGCTGACCCTCGATACAGACCAGAAGTGTTTCTTCGTCGACATTACGGCACAGCGCCTCAAGGAGGACCCTGGCTTCGACAAGGACCACTGGCCCGCCATGGCAGATGCGATATGGGGACAGTCAACGTACAGCTACTACAACCGGCAGCCGTATTGGTCCGCGACCCAGGAGGTGGTGGAGAGTGACTCAGCTTTCCGGCCGAGTGAGCACTGAAAAACATATCCGTTAAGCCGGTGTTCTGTCAGTCAGTCGCTTTAGTGTCTATGCCACGGCGTGTGGTGCGTTGACCGTACGGTGCGCGACCGTCACTACTGCCAAGGCTGCGATAGCTCGTGCGTGGGAGAAGTTGTCCGCTGCAGCGATTCGCTGAAGCGTCGCAATGTGGAGAAGAAACTGTGAAATTGTGTGGCGGCGGATTGATGTTGCTAGCCTGCATGTCGACCGCATTCGCCGGCGAGCACTATATCGAGGTCTGGGACCCACCAGAGGCGCGGTGCGGGATACATCAGCAGGCCACAACGCAGCATATCGTCGGTGATGGTGCGCGAGTTGTTGCGCCAGACGTATAAGAAATTCCACGACAGATAACTCGAAACGTACATCGCGTGAATTCGCACCGTTCAACTGTCGAGGTTACGCGCTAGTGGAAGCTGAGAGCTACAAGGGATTCCGCATCTGGGGCCACGCCATCGTTCAACAGGACGACATTCTTGACCAGGAACGATATGCGGCAAGCGGCACCATCACCCAGCACAACAAGCTTGTTAAAGCCTCGGGCGTCCTCGGCAGCTTTGAGACCGAAGAAGAGGCCGAGCTAGTCGGTCTAGACTGGGCACGTGCTTGGGTGGAGAGCCACTGCTGAGTCCTCGAGGCCCGGAGTGCGCGACATCCAAGGCTTAGCTCGCCCCGAACTCGGGCAAGCTGACTCGGCAGTGTACGGAAGATTCTGCACTACGTTGCTGTTCGGGATTTCAGGCCTTCCCGTACGCGCTTTGCTGCAAAAAGAGGAACGTAATCCAGAATGCGCGCTTCACGCTGATAATCTGCAACGGCGTCAGCGTACATCTTCGACACCAATTCTTCGTCGTTGTGCGTGGACTCGGCGATGTCATGGACAATTTTCTGCGGGTCGGCGGCTGTCTTCATATGTCCTCCATCTACTACTAATAGAAGTGTAGTGAAGGTCGCGACCGTGGAAATCGCAAATTGAATCGGTCAATGAAGCGTATGCCACAGGCCTGCATCCTCGAATGCTGACATGCATATTCAGTGCCACACGTATCCCTTAGCGCACGCGGTCACGAGGCATCGCCGGTGAGATTCGACGGCAGCCTAGCTCGCCATGAGGCTTCGATTCACTTGACGTTCGCGTTTGACGGCCGTCGCGACGGCGACCTGCGTCAAACACCGCGCGCGAGAGCGCAGCGGCGGTGTTTCGCGCTAGACGCGCTTCAGGTATTGAGACGACGATAGCCGCTCAAGTGGCGCACTAAGCCCTGCCTTTGCCGCAGCAGACTGTAGAGTTTGGCTCCCCACTTGTCCGGTGCAATGAAATAGGCCTTATCAGTACAGCTGGTCGACCGATTCCTCCGGCATGAAGGAGACAATCTCGACAACATGAGTGGCACCTTCTTCCAGCGCCTTCAGTTCGTCGGGAGTGAATACAATGAACCGCCCTTTCTCAAACTCGTAATCCTTCTTCATGTCGGCACGTGCCACGACCTTGCCGGTGGCTTCACAAACGTATTGCTGCTTCACCCGGCCGCCTTCCGGCGACGGGAAATTGAAGCCTACCCCTGAGGCACTCTCGGTGGCCGAATACAGTTTGACCGGAATGGAAACCAGCCGAAGAAAAGGGTCAACGATGCGATTGAGCGCGCTGTCATGGACTTCTCCTCGTAGCCGGCGGCAGGAAGCTCGCGCGGCTTCTTATTACGGCTGGACCAGCCAGCTGTCGGAGGCTAGCCGATACCCTCCCGGCTTTCGGAAGCTTAGCACCGGGACACCAGTTCCCGGAGGCGAGAGCAAGCGAAATGCCCGTCGATGCTGATGCTGCCTTCAGTCGCACAGACCCGCCGTTTGCACGCGAACTGAGCTTTCTGTTCGTCCAGAGCTTTCGCAGAGTCAGTCTAACTCCGAGACGTTGCGCGCCTCGCGCTCGGTCATACGCGAACCGCCAGTTGTTTTCGCAGAGTATCCAGGTTTGCTAACTGCTAGCGGCGCCGATTTTGGCTCACTGGCGGATAAAGCACTCGAACTGGTAAGGAGCAAGGCGACACCCGGACTGTCGGAGTACCTGAGACCAGTCCGGTCAATCGCCAAGACAGGCGCGTGAGGACCCTTGCTCTGGCGCCCGCATTGCCTTTGGCGCGCGCCGCTCAGGCTACTGTGTCGCCCTCAGATGCTGCCGGTGACTGGTCCGCACCCAACTGCTGTCGAGCCTTCTCCCAGTACTCGTCCGCGCGTCCTTCGGGAGAGCCGTCCTTCTCCCACAGATAGAAAGCAAGTGTTCGGATTTGTTCTTCAGTGACTGGCACGTCCATCTCAACCTCCTTAAAGAAAGTGGCCCGGGCGGGCAGGCTAATTACGGCTAGTCGATGGTAGCAAGGCGCCTGCTTGATGTCGCTGGTCGTCGGCGACTCACCGTCTCAGTCTGGCACGGACCGTGGTTGCGCCGTCCGCAACTGCCGTACAAGCTCGATGCCGCAAACTTGCAGTGTCGGAAGCGTGTTCTTTGCCGTGGTTCGGGGTCGCCGTTTCATGCTTCGTACTTGAAGGACAAAGATACTCGCGCCCGGTATTCAACGACCTTGCCGCTATCGACCCTCATGTCGAGCTTGCAGACTTCGGCGACTCGCAAATCACGCAGCGAGTTCGCTGCAATTTCCACAGCATTTTTCGCCGCATCCTCCCAGGAGGTTGGGCTGGTGCCGATAATTTCCGTGACGCTGTAGACGCTGGATTCGGTGTCTTGCTTGGCCATGATTCTCGCTCCTCTGGGTTAGGAGGCACGGTTTCCGCACCTCAATGATTTCATCATAGGCCGTCCTGCGTGCCACGCGTCGCTTGAAGTAGCAACGCGCGTTGCCATAGTCCCGCCAGGATGCGGGCCAATTTCCAATGGGGAAGCCATGTTCGATTGCACAGCGAAACGCCGACACGCTGGCGGCCAGGCGCCAACGAGACGTTCATCGATTCCACATTAGCTTTTGCAGAAGCGGAGTAGATTGGGGGCACCACGCCGAGCTGTTGTCGGGCAGATTATGAATCGCCTTTATCAACCGGCCTATAGGGGCGGGCTTCAGCAACAATGCGTCCCATAGCGGCCCGTCACGAGCAAGAAATGCGGACGCCGCAGAGGTTGGAGTTGGCGATGGCTAAAAAGCGGAAGTCCGCATCGAGGAACGACAGTTCTGCGCCCGCGTGGTTTCCACACGTACCCGGGCCGACATCAAGACGAGTTGATGCTCACGGATTATGACTGCGCCGATGTCGCGCGATTCAGCAGCGGCGCATTAGCGTTGGCCTGCTTCGCCTCCCACTGCACCGAGTCATGGCTGACATCCCGAGCCCAGGTCACTTCCGCAACTCGATGGTGTATATCGTCGCAGACCTGGCTGCCGATGGTGCTGACCGACGCACTGACCTGGCAATAGAGGGGCTCGAGCGAGAGTGCTATCGCGAACGCGGAAGCCTGGCGTCGGCCCTCGGCTCCCCAGAATTCAAGTCCCCCATTCTGTCTGACCACAATCACCTCCTTCGCGCCGCCTTCCAGGTACGACGCGACCCTACGGTCCATCTCGCGCTGCCGGTCGCTATCGAGCAGCACTTCTACGCAAAGGTCGGGTACAAACGGCACGGGGGTGTCCCCATCAAGACCTTCCCATTTTTCGGGCGCCATCCATACCACGTCCGGGACCCTGATACCAAACGATGGCGTCACCACCGGCACTGCCATGGCGGCAAGGTGCCCCATCTGTTCGGACAGCTGACAGTAAATGTCTGTGAAGGCCAGCTGGCGCGTCCCCGACGGGCAACCATTCGCCACCACCTCGCCGAACTCGTTCAACTCGTACCGGTCGCGCGCGGCATGTTGCGCGGTCGCGACAAGGCGATGCCATGCGGCAAGCAATCCGTTGCGGTCCAGCAGGATGGGCGTGTCCATGGTTGTCTCGCAGTGGCATTCATTTAAGCGTATACCCTCTCTCTGTGGTTTAACAACGTGTAACACTTCTTTGGTGCTGTGCAGTGCACAATTACAGCCCGGCGAGCAGCCGTTATCGAGTGTCGGCAGCCGCACACTGCGGACTGTCGGTTTCCTTGCTCCTGGAGGCCTTGCAGTCTAGTATTCAAGTAGTTTCTCAGGTTCGCTGTGCACTGCCGCAGGAGGCAACCGATGAGAGCCAGGACACGACGTGCTGAAAGGACATTGGGTGGCGTCAACCGCGTCCGCACCTGCGCGGTGCTGAGTGCGGTCGCGACCCGGAATACAATGCGATTGGCAGCAACGGAAGGCACCACCGAGGCCGCCTTGCCACACGACGTCCAGCACCGCGAGTCACATGAGCCGTCAACGGAGATTCGTGTCCGTCGGAGGCCGAAGCGGGTGCTTAACTGAACTGGCGGGGACGCACGCAAGTTGGCGGGGCCGGGCAGCGCCTCGAGGCAGTCAGCTTAGAGTGAGCTCTGCCGCTGAGGAGTTCCGATATGAAACTTGACGCCGCCACTTTCCGGCAATTGCGTCGCCTGGCTCCCGTCCTCGACGACGTCATTAACGCAGGCGAGGTCGAGTATGCAGACCAGGCTGTGAATCTCACTGCATTGGCAACCCTGTGCTCACAATTGTTCGACGCATACCGCCACTTGCATCCGAACGATACGGAGCAGGCATGCCTCGACGCCCTCGAGTCGCGGTAACACACTTCCTCTGGACTGGCTCGCGGCTTCAGGTATCGCCCGTACAATCAAAGAACCTATCGCTTTGGCCCAGAACATGACCGCACGCCCATGCGTACAGGACGATTTTCTGCAGACGCTCTTAAAGGCCAAGACCACCGTCAACGTGTTCCTCGTGAACGGCATCAGACTGAGTGGTCAACTGGCCGGCTTTGACCAGTTTGTAGTGCTGCTGGAGTCTGGCTCGGGCGTGCAACTTGTTTTCAAGCATGCCATTTCGACCGTGATGCCGGCCAATGGCAGGGGCCCGGCACGCGATTCCGGCGCGGCGGTGAGTCGGGACAAGCCGAGCAACTTGTGAGTTCGCGTCCGATGAGAACTGTCATGACATGCTGTGGTCTACGCTTGACCTGCGCATAGTCAGGCGACGTCCACGTCGGGAAGGTCAGACAGGCGCGCACAATCCGTACTCTTCGGAACGATAACTCCGGCGCGCCAAAGGGTCACGTCGCGTTCTGGTACGCCGAGTGACCTGGCCACCCGACTGGAAATCACCTTTGCACGCTTGATGGTTATGTCCAGCCGTGCAGCGAAGGCTCGCCTGGAACAATGGCGCCGCTAGCTGCGAAGTCGCATCACCGTTCCGTTGCCGTATTCACGGACGCTATCCGTCTCCCGCGACAACAGAGGCACGCCAGCGTCATTCACTCGTTAAAGAGGTCGCGGCACGGCCCGTCATATCGAACGTCGAGCGATGACTCGTCCTTGAAAACGAGTCGCTTTACAACTCCGGAATCCTGGACTTTTTGAACGGCGTCCCGTTTCACGAAGACGCCTGGACGTTCATCGGGCAGAACCAGCTGCATCAGCGGACCGTACTTCTGCATGGCGTGGAAGAAGCTGGACTCCAATGAAGGTTCTCTCACACCCAGCCAGTAAACCAGGGCTGCGCCAGGATTTCGGGCGTCGCGTGCGAGAAAGCGCAACGTCTTGCGGGTACCCTGGTAGGACGAGGGTTCGATATGCGACACATCGTGCATGCGGGTCTCCAGCTGGTTGTCCGTACGTTTTGCAAAACGGGCTGCGTAACGTCCCATTCATCGCGACGAGGCAAGCGTCGGGCTTGTTACAGCGGCTTGATGTTGGCAGCCTGCTTGCCCTTCGGCCCCTGCTTCACGTCGAAGCTGACCTTCTGATTCTCCTGCAATGATTTGAAGCCGCTGCCCTGAACCTCAGAGAAGTGGGCGAACAGGTCTTCTCCGCCGTCGTCCGGCGTGATAAAGCCGAAGCCCTTGGCGTCGTTAAACCACTTTACAGTTCCGGTTGCCATATTCACTCCACAAAAGTTTAATGTCGCATTCGCGTTTGCTGTATTTTCACAGCGCGGCGAATCAGGAGGAAGAGTCTCACCACGCTGACACTGTCTTCGCGAGTCACATCGGTCGTCGATGTGCGCGACCGGCCCAGTATTACGCCATCAGTGTGGGCGCCGCGAAGCCGCTTGCGTCTCGTCGCCACTTCGACGGGAACGCAGGCCTGGACAGCTAGCGGCCCGCGTAAAGCACGCGTCCATCGAGGTCTCAACCCATGTGAAGCCCACCGTTGAGCGAAAAATCAGCACCGGTCGCAAAGCCGGACTCATTGCTGGCGAGCCACGAAACAATTGAAGCAATTTCCGAGGCCCCTCCGAGACGGCGCACCGGAATGCCCTGAATGATTGCGTCCAGTACTTCAGGACGCACCGCACGAACCATATCCGTCCCGATGTACCCGGGAGAAACCGTATTCACCGTGATGCCCTTGGTCGCTACCTCCTGGGCAAGCGACATCGTAAAGCCGTGAATGCCCGCCTTCGCTGTGGCGTAATTGGTCTGGCCAAACTGCCCTTTCTGACCGTTCACGGATGAGATATTGATGATTCGCCCCCACTCCCTGCTCACCATCCCCTCGATGACCTGCTTGGTCACATTGAAGAGGCTGGTCAGGTTCGTATCAATGACATCGTTCCAGTTCTCCATCGACATCTTGCGAAACGTGCCGTCCCGCGTAATGCCGGCGTTATTCACCAGCACGTCAATCTCGCCGACGTCCTTCGTCACCCTGGCAAATGCCGCCACCGTAGACTCCCAGTCACCGACATTCCCTTCGGACGCGGTAAAGGAAAAGCCAAGCGCCTCCTGCTCCTTCAGCCATCTTTCCCGCCGGGCAGAGTTGGGTCCACAACCGGCGACGACCGTGAAGCCGTCCTTGAACAACCGCTGAGAAATTTCTGTACCAATTCCACCCATGCCGCCGGTGACATAAGCGATTCGCTTTGACATGTTCTTCCCTCGGTTGTTGCGGTTAAGGATTGAAACTTGTGGTTCGCCAACATACATCCGGCTCACGCTGCTTCGCGCGCT
Source organism: Paraburkholderia sp. WC7.3g (assembly GCF_050436345.1). Taxonomy (NCBI): domain Bacteria; kingdom Pseudomonadati; phylum Pseudomonadota; class Betaproteobacteria; order Burkholderiales; family Burkholderiaceae; genus Paraburkholderia; species Paraburkholderia sp. WC7.3g. The sequence goes on along the minus strand of NZ_JBNDMA010000002.1, from coordinate 1,442,035 downwards.
CTGGCCTCCCGTGAGTCCGCGCTTTGCCGCTTCCGGGCGGCAGGTTTGCGAGCAGACACAGGTACTGGCGCGCTGGGTACCTCCTCTGGCAAACGGCCGCGCTCAATAAAGAGCTGGAGCACCTTGCCCGCCAGCGGCTTCCCGCGCTGCTCCAGTCTTCTGAGCAGAGTGTGCGCAAATGATTTCAGGTCGTCGCGTCCGTGCGCGGCCTCGAAGGCCAGAATGGTTTCCGAGACCGCAGCGAGCATGCTTTCCTCGTACAGCGTGCTCGCGATATGCGAGGCGCCTCGCGATAACTCCATCTCGTACTTATTGAGGCGCGGTGCCTGGTCGAACGCCGCATCTTGTTTAACTGCCTTCACATCGATTCCCTCCGGGTTTGCGGAAGAGACGCCTGCTGTGCCGCATCCGAAATGCGTACAACTGCATCATTGCGAGTGCGATGCCGACCGGGCTGCGAACTTCAGAACCTACAGGAATCCACGGAACACAAACTCCCCTGGCCCGCGTTTCCCGCGAACTGCGAATCAGGCGACCGGAGGCTGCCCCGTGCAAAGCCAGTGAACATCGAGATGGAGGACGGCGGCGAGGCGCGTACAAGCGTTCAGCGGCGGCACGGTGATTCCGCGTCGCCAATATTGCACGTCATATTCGCTCACACCCAGCCACTTCGCTGCGCGTGCCGAACTGATGCCGGCGCGTGTCAATGCCTTGTCGAGGCGTGCGGCCAAAGCGCGCGTCAGACGGTCATTGCCGACACTGCGCTCGAGATGACCGATACTTTGAGTATGTTGATTCATTTGTCTAACTTCTCTCAGATTATATTTTTTGCAATTCAACACCAGTTATTTCGGTGCCGGCCGAAATCTACGTATTTGTCATGACGGCCTCATGACGCCATGTTGCCTTTTCGCCGGCACGCCGGATGCGACTGTGGTTGGCGTTATAGTTGCGAGAACAACTATTCCTTCGCGTGTGCAGTGGCGCCAACCAATAAATAAATATTCACGTTTGCCGTTGCACATATACGACAAAAAGGTCGTCCAGACCATCCGGACGAGCACAACCCTGGCTTGCGTATAGCTCGGCCTTGGGGTGACCGCATCTGACAGCCAAGCAATGCCTAGGCGGCCAGGCGAGCGCTCGCATCACCACAGCTTTGAGCATCTTCAATCACTTGCAAAAGTGCCTCGAGGCAGAACGGCTTCTGCAGACAGACATCGAAAAGCCGCGTGAGTCCGCCATCCTCACTGTCTCCAGTCATGGAGACAATGAAGGGCCGGTCAGCGAAAGGCGTATTGACAATCGACAGTGCGACAGCACTTCCTTTAATTCCGGGCAGGTTCTCGTCAAGCAGGACCAGTTCGAAAGCGCGGCAGCACAGCAGCGAGAGCGCGCTTTCTCCGTCTTCCACCACGGTGGCGCGGTGACCATAGCAATCAAGCAGGAAAGCCAGACTGTCCGCGACCACCTCATTATCTTCGACGACCAGCACGTCCATTCAATGTCTCCTTAAATGCCAAAAACTCGGGTTAACATTGATTCGTATTATTATATTATCCTAATTGTTTTGGATGGCTTACGTATGTTAAATGGTTACACCCAACTCCACTAGGCTTTAGCTTAAAAATAGCAGCACGAACGTCCGTGAGTTTGGCGACGGCACTCCCAAAATTATTATGTATGTACGTTGACGCACATTCGTGACCGGCACTATTTAGCCGCCCCGGTAAAACTGATAACACGCCTTGCGCATCATGGAAACTTCACGCGACGAACCGTCTGTTTCCGCTGATAACCGCTATCCTCCGGATTTCCTCGCACCGGCGGACGGTGGAATGCGTTATTGGACAAAAAGTTCGTGGTTCAGGTATTTCTGGGGCCCGACGACGCCGACGACGCGCGGCTTCCGAGGGCGTTCGCTGACGGAAGCAAGCGAGTCGCGGTCGTCGCCGGACGGAAGATACTGAACTGCGCAACACGAGCCCGTCGTGCCATGGAATATGCGAATGGGTACCTGCCGCGCTTTGTTCGCGCGACGTAATTGCTGAGCGTCACACCCAGCCGCGAAGAAACCCACTTCGAGATGACCTTCGGATTCGGACGCGTCCGGCCATATACGCTTCGTTCCCTCTATTCCAGCGCTGAAGTGAGCTCATGAGTGCGCGCCGCATCGTGGCGTCGCAACGAGACAGGAGCATCTCATGAAGCCCTTCGCCGCAACGGCGCGCGCCGGTAGCGCCGTTGCACTGCTTGCGCTGTCCGGCTGCTACTACGTCGGCTCCGGCTACTATCCATACGGCTACTATCCCGCCGTTCCTACTGTCGCTACCCAGCACGAAGTCCCTGCTCAAGGTTACGGCTTGCCGAACGGCGCCGACGCCCAGAACATCCGGCCCGCGTCGCCGGGTGAACCCTCGCACGTCGCTCCGGCGCCCATGTACGTCGCGCCCGCCTACTACCCTGCGTACTATCCCCCTACCCGTGGTATGGCTGGCCGGGCTGGTGGGGGCCGTCGGTGTCGTTCAGCTTCGGCTACTGGGGCGGTGGACATGGCCACTGGGGCGGTCATGGCGGGCACGGGGGAGGCCATGGCCATTGAACCACCAAGTTTCGGCAATCGCGCGGCGTAATAGAAGAGACTGCAATCCAAAAGAGAAAAAGGGGACGTGTATGCGCATCCCAATCCGTCTGTCTGGACCACTGGTACTGTCGGCAGCCGTCGCACTTTCCATATCGGGACTTGGCGCACCGACTGCATCCGCCGCTGGTGCACAGGGTACAAACCCAAACGAGGCGCCGTTCATGGATGAAAACGATGCGGCAATGACGGAAGATGATGACAGACATGTCCGTCAAGCCGGCTGGCAATGTCGACCGGGACTTCGTCGCGATGATGGTGCCCCATCATCAGGAAGCCATCGACATGGCGCAGGCCGAACTGCGCTACGGACATAGCGAGCAACTGCGTCGTATCGCCCAGGAAATCGTCGTCGAGCAACAGCAGGAGAATGGGGTTTGCGCCTTCGTAAGAGGTTGTCGGCCGCGAGGCGGATGATGCACCGCTGACATTGGTCCGCGATTTCCCCGTGATGTGAGCATGCAGTTGAACCCGGACTCACTGTCAGCAAAGTCACCCGGGCGGCCAGGCCGGGAACACTCCCTCTGGCGAACAACACTGGCGCGCCGCACTCCCGGACTGGAATGAAATCAACGCGGGGATGTTGACATCCTCATCGATTTCCGGCCAGAACAATTGCTGATGGCAATCTACGACCCCAAAATACCGTCGCGCACGGGCGGTGCCGTTGCAAACATTGTCGGCGGTGGAGCGGGTGCGGGGCCAGAGCCGGAGGTGATGGCAGCGTCGACTCTGGATGGCAACAAGGCGGTCTCGTCGGACGGAGCAGAGATTGGCAAAATATCCGACATCATGCTGGACGTGCGCAGCGGCCGTGTCGCATGTGCGGTGCTCTCGGAGGGTGGCTTCCTCGGCATGGGCAGCACCCTGCACGCGATTCCGTCGAGTGCGCTGACACTGGACACTGACGAGAAGTGCTTCTTCGTCGACATAACGGCCGCACAAATCAAAAATGAGTCTGGTTTCGACAAGGACCACTGGCCATCCATGGCAGACGCGCAATGGGGCGCCACGGTCCATCAGTATTACAACCGCGACCCGTACTGGTCTGCGCCCGCGCTGTTAGCGAAGGAGACGTAACGACATTTAAGAGTTCCGTCCGCGGCCGGCAGCATGCGAAGCTGCTGCCGCCTGTCAGACAGTCGGACAGGCAGACCCGGTACATCGGGTCGTTGCCTCCCTCACGGAGGACCACCATGACGAATCGACGAAAGAGACAGACACGCGACGTGCGCCGCGACGATGATAAAGATGAACGGCCTGGAGACGCCCCGAACGCCTCTGGCTCACCGGTGCCTGACAGCGCTCCCCCACTCGTGCAGTCAGAGGACGATGACGCAATGGTTGACGAAGACGCGCCGGGGCAGGAGTCGCCGGGGCGCGGTGTTGCGCCGGAACAGACCGTTTCCAGCCAGGCACGCAACGAGCGGAGATAGCTGCAATGGACGACCGATTTGACCGACGCGAACTGCTGCTTCACCTCGGCGACATGCTCGAAGTTTTGAGCTGTTTAGCCAGGACAGGTCGGCCGGAGGCGCTGGTGGTGCAGCTTGCGAAGGAGCAGGATTTGTTACAGGACTTTGAGTTCTCCGCGCACTTGCGCGGAAGATGACAGTGGGCGAGTTCAGCGCACGCGTCGCTAGTGCGTTCTTCCTGTGGCCAAAGGAGCTGCTCGATACTGAACTCAACCGCAATGCGCTCGCGTCAACCGTTCAGCATGACCTCTTTGACGGCAACCCTGACGGCTGGAAGGCGTACGTCGCTCACATGCAGAAGAAGGTGAAGTGGTTTGGGACCGGGCTTCCCCAGCTGAGAAGGGACGCGTGGGCCGAGCCGTTGCACGACGCCGCGGAGGAAAAGAGTCCAGTCGGGGTCGCTTCGCCCGCGGAGCGGGATGCGCCCGGCGAGCTGAAGGGCGGGCCTTGTCCCGAACCAAAGCCGACGACCTGACCGATGCCGTCGCGACGTTTCTGCCAGACTCAAGGTCACCAGCGCGCCCCGGCTCAGCCTTGGCGACATCATCGTCAACGACGAAGTCTGTCTCGTGAAACGAACCGGCGACAAATTTGACGACTCTTCCGCGGGACGAAGCCGTCGACTGGTCCACGCGTTCACCGAACCTGCAGGCATGCGCTAGCAGCCGCCGTATGCCAAAACGGCTTGGGTGGGGACCCTTTTTTTCCTTGCGTTACCTACGCCTGTTTCCTATCCTCTGAACAATGGAATTAAGGAGCTTCTTGTGTCCCAGATAAGAAAAAAGATTTCCGTGATATTCACTGCTGCTCGCCTGAGTGCACTCGACGACCGTTCGGCAAGCCGGTTTCGAGGTCGGGTCGGGCAGGTCATAGCGCATGAGCCCACGGGAAAGCACGTAAGCGTCGAATTCCCGGTGGATGGTGAGCGGCGGCCTGAACGGCTTGAGCGGGTTCCGCTGGAATACCTTGAGGTCGTTCATGCGCACTCTGGCGCGGCAGCCCCCTCTCCTGCACACTCACCGCACGCTAATGCAGCTCGAATGCAGCACTCGGCAAGGTTTAAGCGAGACACCTGACGCTTTCATTAGGCCTTGGAGCCACCGCGCTTGCACTTTCAGGGGCAGCGGTGGCTCACGTCGATGTGGGACAAACTATCGGGTTTCCGGCAGCCGTTTATGTGGCGCCCGCCTGTGTATGCGCCACCGCTTACCTCTGCCGTCTATGAGCAGCCCGCCCGTACGCGCCAGCGCGAGTCATCGCGGGCCCTGAATAAGTCATCGGCTGGAATGCCGTCCGGATGCCCACCCACGCTCCGCGCACGCCGCTCAGGTGGGGCCCCTACGATGAGAACACCGAAGCCGAAGGGATGCGCGTGGCCATGATTTCCACTCCTCTCGGTTAGGAGGCGCGATTCCCGCACCTCGGTCATTTCATCATAGGGCCCGACGTGCCAACCGTCGTGGCTGCCCTCGGAGCCGCGCGTCTCGGCTGGTTAGCGGCCGGTGGAGATTTTTCGGATTTTGCGCGCCCGCCACCTATATCGCAGGCGTTCGTTCCTAACGAAGGCCGGCGCTCAATGCTCGTGGAGCGATTGGCCTCGTTCCGAGCGCTGTACAGGCAACTATCGCCACTTTTCCCAACGTGATGTTGCCAAGGACGGAGCCGAAACTCTTCGCTCGAGTCGGCATTACCCTTCAAATCTCTACCTGCGCTCCCAGTTCGATGACCCGATTGGGCGGAATCTTGAAGTAATCAGCCGCGTCGCGAGCGTTGCGAGACATCGCGGAATACAAGGCCTCCCGCCATAGCGCCATGCCGGCTTTCGGCGTGGCGAGGACTGTCTGGCGGGCGATAAAGAAGGAGGTTTGCATCGGGTTAATCGAGAGTCCAGCATGCCGACCTTTTTGCAAAGCGCGCGGTATGTCGCGCTCATCCGAGAACCCATAGTAGACGTTGACTTGATAGCAGTTGTGTCCAAGCGGGACCACCTTGATGCGTTCCCTATCCGGAACTCTGGGGATGTCGGTGGCGTACACAGTCAAAAATATCGTTCGTTCATGCAGCACTTGGTTATGCAGTAGGTTATGCAACAGCGCATGGGGTACGCCGTCACCTTCTGCACGGAAGAAGACGGCCGTACCGGGGACGCGTAGCGGTGGATTGATGAAGAGCGACTGGAGGAAGTCGTCGAGAGGGATGAGTTGGCGTTGGAGGCTTTGGAATACCAGTTCGCGCCCCCTTCGCCACGTCAGCATGAGCATGACCATCAGCGCACTGATTGTTAGAGTAAACCAGCCGCCGCTAATGATTTTCAAACTCGTGGAAGAGAACAAAGCGACGTCAATCATCAAAAAGAATCCGGTCGCTGCGACCGACAGCAACAGCGGAAATTTCCAGCCGAAACGAACAACGAAGAACGTCAGCAGCGTCGTCGTCAACATCGTAGCGGTCGCAGCAATGCCATAGGCCGAAGCCAAATTGGAAGACGAGCCGAATCCCACAACGGCCAATATGACAGCCGTGAGCTGGAGCCAATTGACGAGTGGGATGTAGATTTGCCCCTTTTGACTTTCAGAGGTCTGGCGGATGCGCATACGGGGCAGGAAGCCCAGCGCAATAGCTTGCTGAGTCACTGAAAATGCACCAGAGATTGTCGCCTGCGATGCGATAACGGTCGCCATCGTCGAGAGCACTACGAGCGGATAAACGCTCCAAGGGCCAAGTTGCAGAAAGAAAGGATTCGAAACCGCTGCCGGATTCGATAACAACAAGGCGCCTTGCCCGAGGTAATTGAGTGCCAGCGCGGGAGCGACGATAGAGAACCAGGCCAGGCGAACTGTCTTCTTGCCAAAATGGCCCATATCAGCATACAGCGCTTCCGCACCGGTGAGCGCCAGGACAACCGCACCGAGGGCGACGAAGGCCAACCACCCGTTGTGGATGAGAAAGCCGAGGGCGTGGAGCGGATTGAAGGCAATCAGAATGACCGGGTTCTTAGCGATATTAGCAACGCCCATCGCAGCAAGCGTAATGAACCAGACCAGCACAATCGGGCCGAACCATTTTCCGATACCGGCTGTGCCCCTGCGCTGCAACAAGTACAGTGCAACCAGAACGGCCAATGTCACAGAGATAACATACGGCTTAAGAGCCGGCGCGGCCACTTCCAACCCTTCAATGGCCGACAAGACTGAAATGGCTGGCGTAATCACACCGTCGCCGAAAAACAGCCCTGCGCCGACCATGCCAAGCAGCATCACCGGATAGTACCAACGGGATTTGTGAGTGACCGACGATAGCGCTAACGCGGTCATCGCCATAATGCCGCCTTCCCCTCGGTTGTCCGCCCGCAAAACAAGAGTTACGTACTTGAGCGAAATCACGATTATGAGGCCCCACAAAATCAGCGAGACCACCCCCAGCACATTGACAGGGACAAGCGAAAGACCGTGATGTTTCGCGAATACCTCCTTCATTGTGTAAAGCGGACTGGTTCCAATGTCGCCGTACACAATTCCAATGGCAGCCAGCGTCAGCGCAGCAATGCTACTTTTATTGGAGTCTGTAGTCACGACGCCGCCTCATTGTTGAGCCTCAAAGCATGTAACTGCGGAGCAAACTGCTGCTCCAGCTCACTACAACTTCTGCAACCGTCGCATCGCATCCGACCGCAACCGACCTCCGCTTACGTTCCGGCAGTTCGCCGCGACGGCGCTTCCCACCTTGTGATAGTCATTATAGGCGGGTGCCATTCTTGCCCGCTCCGAATCCGTAGCCGCGAAGTTCGCGCAAGTCTATGCATTCGGGTTGGCAGGACGCTGCATGGAAGTATGCGCACTCTAAAGCAAGACGTTGGCTTGCTGATAACTCATGGCGGTGATGGAGGTCTTCTCGGGAGCCCTTTATTAGCAATACGGCTCCGGACTGGTACAAACAAGAGCTCGCATCTCAATTGAATTCCATTCGACAACTGGTCGCAGCTCAGCCGTCACTTTCCGTGACGGCCCAGACCGGCACGAGCCTGGTCCCGGGCACGCTTCGGGCGCGGACGGATACGCGTCGTCCGTAGGTGACTGACAAAACAGCAGGCGTGCCTCCTGGGGACACCGGGGGGAATGAGCGTTCCCGCCGCGCTGACAAACTGGTCACCACCTCCGATTTCGTAGCACCTGCGCGCCGTGCGTATGGCGTCGGCGTCCCCCGCCGAGAGCGTGTCCTGGACCGCAAGAGACTCAATTGCCGACCGTTGGTCGGCAATTTTCATGGGTGCGGCTTAGCCGCCCCCGCCAGCACCCGTTCGAGCGCCATCGACCTGGCCGCTTCCTCCGCTTGCTCGGCCGTATCGAACACACTGCCCGACACATACACCCTGTGCCACTCCGGGTTATCAGACGCGTCACGGAAAATGCGAAAGCGCGCGCAGTAGCCACGTGGCGTAGCCGGTATCACGTCGATGTCGACGGACGCACCTTCTATCTGATGCCTGACGAAGCCGTCCATGCCACCCTCCTGACGCCTGCGTTGTACGCAGAAATCCTAGCATGATGGTCGCGATGCGGTAGGTGCGTTGCAGCAAACCACCGGGCATCAATCAGACGCTCGATGACTTGCACACTCGTTCGACTTGATTGACATCGGTCCACAAGAAGGGCGCGAAGGAGTTCACACTGCCCGGTCTGCTGAAGGTTGTGGCTCAGGGCGTGCCCGCCACGAAGAAGCGCTTCGGCAAGGACCCGTTCACGGGTGAAGACAAGTGGTTCGCCGCGAAACCTGCTTCAATGCGTCTGAAAGTGCGGCCGCTGAAGAAGCTGAAGGACGCCGCACTGTAAGCGAAAGTGTTCTGACGTGATAGCGCCCCTCGCGACCAAAATCCCGGGGGGCGTTTTGATTTGCGACGCACGACGTCGGCGTAGCAATTGAATAGCGCGTCGTTTTGTGAGTGAACCGGTTCTGGTTGAGCGCCCGCCATTTCCTTCTGAAGGACCAGCTCGCGCGTGAGTATGACGCACGACACTTCTCGTCCGGGCCGAAAGCCTCACTACGGTGCGACGTCATTCGACGGCGGCAAGCCTGGCGATGAAAAGCCTTCAGGCCAGCTCTTTAACCTGTCGCGTCGCCCGCTCCGAACCAGGAAGACCCTCAACCATCCGGGCCTGAGCTTTCGTGATGTCGTTGAGGGAAGCAGCGTTGAGTTGTTCACCGAATACAGCAAGAGCGGTGGATAAAGGCAAGTAATCTGCATCGCAGACACGCCACCCGCCTCCTGCGTGCTCTTCGGCGTTGATATCGGCCGCGTGGCGCACAACTGCTCCAGTTCCTTGCTGAGTGCGTCAATTTGTGCTTGCATGCCGGCCGCTCGTTTTAGTAGCTGTCCGACCTCATACCAGTAGGCATATCCTAAGTCCCCGTCCGCCAAGCCCAATTCGTGAAGCTTGCGAAGTGCAATCTCAAGGTCAATATCGTTATCCGCGTTCATGTCTTGTTCCGCTGATTTTGATGCGCAGTTGTCGCGCTCCGTAGCAGGCTTGCGCCTGAACAAAATCGCTTCGTTCACGTATCTCCTTTTGATGCGCACCACGAACAGGCTGAGTACGAACCCGACTGCCGGCACGACCAGAAGTGCGGGGTTATTGAGCGCGAAGGTCAGGAGTTCTTTCATGGCGAGCAGACGTAAGAAACTGCGGTTTCGTGCCTACGTAAGCAGCCGCGCGTATTGCTCTGCAAAGGTCGCGGCTTCCTCAACTACCGGCTCAACATTTTGGAGCCGATGCAGTAGCGGTAAGTTTCGGAGAACGAATTCCAGAATTTCTTCCACGGCCTCGAAAGGAGCTGTGCTCAGCGCTTCGTAAATTCTTCAGCGGCTTTCAGCACAGGCTTGACCTTTTTTATCGCGAGAAATTGGAGCGGCGTGGCGCCACCAAGAGCCTCTGTCGGAGTTGTGAAAAAATCCCATCTGCTCCAACCGGATGTATCGCCCAAGCTACGTAAGACCTTCGCGAAGTCGTTGTGATGAATCATGGGGGAGAGAAAAAATCCAGGGATGTACGCCTCTCCTTCGAGCTCAACGCTAAAGACTTTCCCTGAAGCGAGGGATTTGCTCAGTTTCTTCTCTGTGACACCTGCCGCTCCAATGTAGTCTTCCATATGTAGCAACTTTCCATGGTCCACGAGAGCGTGGCGCTCGGCATTTGCCGACTCACTCTGTATCGCATCCTCGTGTGTACGCAGTTTCGATTGCCGACGAATGCGCTTGCGTAAATCCTCGCCCTCTTGATGCAACGCGGGGAGGTCTAGGTTGAGTATCGTAGACACGCCGATGACTCTCCACAGCTGATTCTTAAACATACGCCCGAGCTCCTCAGCGGGGAGCTCGAGAAGTGCGTTCCAGCCTATAGGGTCACCTAGGAGGGCAGCGACAACTGCACGATGAATCGCGTGGTCTATCAGTGCCAGCCGTGCTTCTTCAGGCGAAAGAGCTTCTCGTTTTTGACGAGAGGGCCGCGGTACTCCATTGGTTGTGATTGGATTCATGGCGGTAGGTGTTAGTTGGAGACCGGTGTCGTTCTTGTGATACTAAAAAACGTCGCACTTAGCGCTTTGAGATCTGCGGCTGCAGCTAGTGCTCGCTCCACTTCCTCGCGCATCAGAAGCTTCAGTGGCGTGAGCCCTCCAAGCGACTCTGATGGCGTCGTGAAGAATTTCCATTTGCTCCAACCGGTTGAGTCACCCAAGCGCCGTACGACCTTCGCGAAATCCCTGCGGTCGACTAGACTCGATAAGGCAAAAATTGGGTAATACTGGTTGGACTCGAATTCCACAGTGAACACTCTGCACGACGCAACTTCTTCGCTTAGTTTCTGCTCGGTGATGCCTGCGGCTTTGCAAAAGTCCTCTGCAGGTAGCAGCCTTCCTTGTAGAACAAGGGAGTACCGCTCTATGTTGGCCGCAGAGACGTTAGTCAAACCCGGGAATTCCGAAGCTCGGCGGTTGGTCAGGCGGCCTCGCTTCTCGTCTTCCTCAAGAGTCGAGCATAGGTCCAAGTTCGCCAACGTAGCGGTGCCAATGACCTGGATGAGGTGTGCTTTGAAAAGGCGCCCGACTTCCGCATCCGACAGGAAAAGACTTGCTTCAGCGCCTGTTGGGTCCGACAGCATCGCCGCAACGGCGGCATTGCGCATGACATGTCGCACGTGAGTGCTCGTATTACTTCCGGACCGCGGCATATCCATCCCTATGTGTTGCTACTTCATTACCTGTGGGCGCAGGACTGAGGCGACCTCCACGCCCACTTTTGACGACAGGCCACGTCCTTCCGAGATGTGCTTGCTCAGGTGCCGGCCGTAGATTTCGAATCTCGCTTACTCACCCGTTCTCGAAGCTCAATACGTTTATCAACCGTGGCCTCTCAACGCGCCTACCGGATGCGACAGGCGAACACCGTCTTGTCTCTCCGTCGGTGGTCGAATACCAGTAGTGCACGACGTCCGAACCTTTGGCTTGAACCTCCTGCCACAGCCCACTTACTCGACAGAGCGTGACGGAAGCGTCAGCGTCACTGCGAGCCAACAGGTGAACCGAAAAGGTTACATCGCCAAGATGCAATACCAGTTCAATCAGCGCCTCGGCACCGTCCACCACCCAACCGTCCGGGCTCGCGCAGTCAGCACCGCCAGATGAGGCAACGACAAAGAAATTTAGCGTGAGGTCCGACCATCCAACGCAGCGCCACGGAAGAAGTGGCTGCATGAGCCTCTTCTTTATGGGATGTGGCTCTTCCCAACTGGAGTCAGTAAATAACATCGGACTGGCCAAAAATGATGACAGGGCTCGTGCATGCCCGCACGCTCAGATACAAACAACGGCTCCGGCGCACAAGGCGTCGGAACCGACAAGAGGCGTAAAACCGTCATCGGGTTCGAAGATTTTCAAGCGCGGCACGGAGACATCAGGCTCGACCGCGACGAGAGGAATGGGCTGAATCGGCATCAAAATATCCTTGATTGTTGCGCGCGCCACTTTGCTGGCGCCAGCACGGCTGCTTTGCGGTGCCATCCTTCCATCATGCAAAGCTGGCCTAGGAAGGCCGAGACGGTCGTCCCGACAGCATCGACGTTTGTCCTAGTTAACAGTTCGTCTCCTGCATGCGCACGTCTGCGCGCGCCAGATAACTAACAGGCTTCGTAGTTACCGGGGCACGGTCAGTCCGATGGGGGACCTTGACGTACTATCGATTTTCCCTATACGTCAACGAGATGCCACGGCAGATTCCAATTCTACGAATTACGTAGAGATTCGACAAGCGAATCCTACGATATTCGTGGAATGACAAGACAGCAATCAGCCTCTCTCTTTGGTCGGCGGCTTCGGGGTGCGCGACTGCAAGCGGATATTCCTCAAGACAAACTGGGTGTCCAGATTGGGCTCGACGAACATACGGCAAGTGCGCGTATCAGCCGATACGAAACGGGCGTGCACGAACCATCCTTTGTCGTGGCCCAGAAATTGGCAAACGCGCTACAGTTGCCGACTGCTTATTTCTATTGTGAAGACGACGACCTAGCAGAGTTGGTCCTTGCTTGGGGTCTCTTGCGAAAGTCGGAACGTAAGCAGCTCCGAAAGATGGTCGAAGCGACTATCGCCAGCCATACGGCAAGATGAGTAAGGCAGATGCAAGTTATGTAATTTCGCGAGCCACGGTGAGATTTGAAAGGTAATTGACACATAAATGCCACGAAACTACCTCGCCCTACCCGTTCAAAAAAACCCCAAAATGCCCCCGGCCACATATGTGTTCGACTGGGCCTGGGCCGACGCGTACAAGCGCAACGGCCTGCCCTATTACCCGAAGCTGTTGTGCGCGGTGCCGTTCACGCCGGTGCAGGGCAACCGGCTGCTGTCGACGAATGAGCACGCGTTGCGTCATCTCGCGGCCACGTTGATGGCGTTCGCCGAGCAGGCCGAAGTGTCGTCGCTGCATGTGCTGTTTCCGACGCAACGCGAAGCGGACGCGCTCACCGATATCGGCATGATGCAACGCGAAGGCGTGCAGTTTCACTGGCTCAACGACGGCTATCGCGACTTCGAAGACTTTCTGTCGACGCTCGAACAGAAGAAGCGCAAGAACATCCGCGCCGAACGTCGCAAGGTGCGCGACGCGGGCGTCACGATGCGAAGGATCCGCGGCGAAGACATCAAGGATGCCGACTGGCGCTTCTTCAGCAAGTGCTATCGGCAAACCTATCGCGAGCATTTCTCGAGTCCGTATCTGAACCTCGATTTCTTCCGGATGATCGGCGCGTCGATGCCTGAGAATCTGCTGCTCGTGATCGCCGAATACGAGGGCAAGCCGATCGCCAGCTCGCTCGTCGTCTATCAGCGCGACGACAAGACCGGCGGCACCTTGTATGGTCGCTACTGGGGCGCGCTCGAACACGTGCCGTGTCTGCACTTCGAAACCGCGTACTATCAGCCGCTCGAATTCTGCATCGAAGCAAAGCTCGGCGCATTCGAAGGCGGCGCGCAGGGCGAGCACAAGATGGCGCGCGGCTTTCTGCCGACGGTCACGCGCTCGGCGCATTGGCTCGCGCATCCGGCGTTCGCCGACGCGGTCGGTCATTTCCTCGATAACGAAAAGAACAGCATCCACGCGTACGTGGACGAGCTGCGCGAACACAATCCGTTCAAAGGCTAGAAGCGCGGTCATGGCGTGGTTTCTCTATCTGCTCGAATGCTCGGACGGCAGCGTCTATACCGGCATCGCGACCGATGTCGCCGCGCGCTTCGACAAACACGTGAGCGGCACGGGCGCGCGTTATACGCGCTCGCGCAAGCCGGTGCGGCTGCTGGCGTCGTTCGAGCTGGCGGACCGGTCGCGCGCGTCGAGCGCCGAGTATTGGGTCAAGCGGCTCACGGCGGCGGATAAGCGCGCGCTGGCCGCCGGGGTGTTCACGCTGCAGTCGGTGTTGCCGGTGGTGGCGGCAAATGCTGACGCCGAAGACGGCGATAGTTCCAGTTGAGTCGGGCTATCCCCTCGCTTCCCGCATCCTCTCCGTCAACAGCCGATGCACACGCGCCAGTTCGCCAACCACGTCCGCCTCCAGCGACGTCAACTGCTCGCGCGCGGGCAATTCGAGCCAGACCGGCCGTAACGTGCGGTTCAACGCGGCCTCGATCGCCGCACTCATCGCCGCGACCCATTCGTCGAGTTCGTTATGCATGTCGCGACGGTTCGCGGTGAGGCGCAGCTGCGTCGCGGTGCCCGCCATTCGCCGCAGCAGACTCAGCATCGTCAGCGTGACCGTATCGGCCATCGAGTCCTCGAGCTTTTCGAGGCGCACGCGGCCGATCGCTTCTTCCGCGTTGTTGCTGGCGAGACCCGCGGCGCGGCGCAACTGCTCGATCTCCTTGCCGCTGTGCCGAGGCGCTTCGAGCGACGCGCGCAGATACGCGAGATTCGCGCGCACCGCGTCGCCGAGATAAACGCGCAGGTCGAGCTTCTCGCGCGTCGGCCATAGAAGGAACGTCGCAAGCAGCGCGAGCACGCAGCCGAGCACGTTGTTGCCGAGCCGCGTCAGCGCGAACGCCAACTCGTTGGCGCCCGGCGTCGCGAAGTCGGCGACCAGCACGAAGGCCGGCGTCAGGAACAGCACGAACAGGCTGTAGCTGACGGGGCGCAGCGCCATCGTCGCCATCACGAGCGGGAACACGGCGAGCGAGATGCCGAGCGGCGAATGAATCGCATAGCCGATCGCCGCCGCAAGCACGCCGCCGACGATGCTGCCCGCCGCGCGCTCGACGCTGCGCGGCCACGTCGCCGCAATCGACGGCTGCAGGATCAGCACCGTCGCCATCGTCGCCCAGTAGCCGAATGGCAGACCAAGCGCGCGAATCACGACGAAGCCCGCCGTCGTCGTCACGCCGACACGCGCCGCATGGCGCAAGCCGACCGACTGCCACGACAGGTTCGCCTTCAGCGTCGACCAGGCGCGCGCGGTGTAACGCGCGACACACGCGCCCCACGGCTCGACGTGCACCTCACGCGGTGCGAAATCGACGAGCTCGAAACCGGATAACAGCTTCACCGGTTCGGGCAACGCGCTTTCGAGCCGATCCGCGAGGCGCCGCAGACGCGCCTGCGGATCGGCGAGACGTTCCCAGCGCGCGTCGCCGGTCGCGCTGCCGATGTCGCTGAGCACTACGCCGATCGCATTCAGCAAGCGCGCCGCGCGTTGCGTGCGGCGCCGATCGTCGGGCACTTTCTCGCCCGCGCCCGACACCGCGATCAGATAGGCGAACAACGCTTCGCCGTCGGTCAACAAGCCAAGCAACGTGTCATAGACGGCAGCGCCGCCCGCTTTCGAGGCGGGCACGCTCGCGAGCGCGTCGCGTGAACGTTCGAGCGACGCGCGCGCATCGGCGCGAAAGCGCGCGGCATGCGTGGCCCATTCGCGCGGCGCGGCACGTTCGCCGACCAGACGCGCGCTATCGAAGGCGACATCGGCGAGGCGCAGATACACCGCGCGCAACGACGCGCGGCTCGTGCCGAACGGATGGATGCGCCACACGGTCAGGCTCAGCACGATCGCGAACAGGCAGCCGACCAGATAGACGCCGAGAAACGCGACACCCGCGCGCGCGTCGTGCATCGGCCGATCGACCATCACGACGCAGGCGGTCGCCGCGAGGATCGTCACCTGCGAGGTGGCCGCTCCCCAGATGCGGCCGAACGCGCCGAGCGTCGCGAACGCGAGCACCGCGAGCGCTGCCAGCGCGTTGCCCGACGCGGACGCGAAAGCGGTGACGCCGCCGCACAGCGTCGACAGCAGCGCAAAGCTCATCATCGACATGAAGCGCGCGCGGTTCGAGCCAGCCGCATCGGCGAGGCAGGTCCAGAAAGCGCCGATCGCGGCCCATGCGAACACCGGATCGTGCAGCAGGTTGCCGAGCGCCAGCATCGCGGTCGACGCGCACGCCGCTCGCAGGCCCTCCGACAGACTCGCCTCGCTCGCCGCGAACGACACCATCCAGACCGGCCGCTTGCGGTAGATCGCGGTGACGACCGAGTGCAGCCGGGTCGACCAGCGCGGCGACGTCGAGTGGGACTTGCTGCGGTTCATCATCCGGACAGTGCTTTTTTGAAGTGATGGAAACCCGCGGGGATCGAGCAGTGAGTTCGCGCGCGAGGTCGTGCGGCGAATGATAAGGGTTTACACCTAAATATAAAAATGCGTTCCGTTCATCGTGGCGATGCATTCGGGTTATGCGCATTATGTGCAACACGAAGCGTGCGACACGAAAATGGTGGGCGCTCATTTCACGCTAGTCGAACGCCGCACAAATCGCATGAAAAAACCGCGCGGTCCTTGCGGACTCGCGCGGTTTTCGTACTGCATGCAGCGAGCGGACGAACCGCGGCGCGGCTTAGTTCTTGTAGTTCGCCACGCCTTCGCTGATTTCCTTGTGGGCGGCATCAACGTCGGCCCAGCCTTCGACCTTGACCCACTTGCCTTTTTCGAGCGCCTTGTACTGCTCGAAGAAGTGCTTGATCTGGTCCTTCAGGTACGCGGGCACGTCGTCGACCGAATTCAGGTTCGCCGTCATCGGGCAGATCTTGTCGTGCGGCACGGCGATCAGCTTCGCGTCGACGCCCGACTCATCGGTCATCTGCAGCATGCCGAGCGCGCGGGCGCGCACGACCGAGCCTGCCAGCAGCGGGAACGGCGTGATCACCAGCACGTCGACCGGGTCGCCGTCGCCCGACAGCGTCTTCGGAATGAAGCCGTAGTTGGCCGGATAGCGCATGCCGGTGCCGATGAAACGGTCGACCACGAGCAGGCCCAGGTCCTTGTCGGCTTCGTACTTCACCGGATCGCTTTGCGCCGGGATTTCGATGATGACGTTGAAATCGTGCGGAAGGTCTTTGCCTGCGGGAACGTGATTGAAGCTCATGAGCGCTCTCTGAAGGGGAATAAATCGGAAGGCGGCGAACGGCGCGCGGGCTGCGGATACGGTGCGAACTGTGTGCGAACCGCAAACGCCGAACCCTGAAACCCTGTTGCAACGAACGACGGGGCCACGCACCGGACCGTGCGGAATGCGCCATTATAGCCAATCGGCAGATGGCAACCGCGGTTGGATCGGCGCGATAATCGTCTGGCGACTCACGCTTCCCGTCTCTATCGTTTTGTGTTTCCCCTTCGAATCCGCGCCGCCGCACGCCGGCCGCGCCATCTTCAAGGAGCATGCATGGAAGAAGCCCGGCATTTCATCGGCGGCGAGTGGTGCGCCGCTTCCGGCGGCGAATCGATCGCCGTACTCGATCCGTCGGACGGCCAGCCGTTCACGCGCATCGCGCGCGGCACCGAGGCCGATATCGACACCGCCGTGCACGCGGCGCGCCGCGCGTTCGACGGCGCATGGGGCGCGCTGAGCGCCGCCGAGCGCGGCCGCGTACTGTACCGGCTGTCGCTGCTGGTGGCCGCGCGCCAGGAAGACCTTGCGCAGCTCGAAGCGCGCGACACCGGCAAGCCGCTCAGGCAGGCGCGCGCCGACGCCGCCGCCCTCAGCCGCTATTTCGAGTACTACGCCGGCGCGGCCGACAAGCTGCATGGCGAAACCCTGCCCTACCAGTCCGGCTACACGGTGCTGACGCTTCGCGAACCGCACGGCGTAACCGGCCACATCGTGCCGTGGAACTATCCGATGCAGATTGTCGGGCGCAGCGTCGGCGCGGCGCTCGCAACCGGCAACGCGTGCGTCGTCAAACCGGCCGAGGACGCGTGCCTGTCGGTGCTGCGTGTCGCCGAACTCGCCGCCGAAGCCGGCCTGCCGGTTGGCGCGCTAAATATCGTGACCGGCTATGGACACGAAGCGGGCGCCGCGCTCGCGCGTCATGCGGGCATCGATCACATCTCGTTCACGGGATCGCCCGAAACCGGCAAGCTCGTCACCCAGATGGCCGCCGAGAACCATGTGCCGGTCACGCTCGAACTCGGCGGCAAGTCGCCGCAAATCGTGTTCGCCGACGCCGATCTCGACGCCGCGCTGCCGGTGCTGATCTCCGCGATCGTGCAGAACGCCGGGCAAACCTGTTCGGCGGGCAGCCGCGTGCTGATCGACCAGGCGATTTACGAGCCGCTGCTCGACAGGCTCACCAACGCATTCCAGGCGCTGCGCGTCGGGCCATCGACTGCCGATCTCGACTGCGGGCCGCTGATCAGCGCGAAACAACAGCAGCGCGTGTGGGACTTCCTGTCCGATGCGCAGCACGACGGCATCGCGATGGCCGCGCACGGCGAAGTGGTTCCCGAAGCGCCCGAAAGCGGCTTCTATCAGGCGCCGACGTTGCTGCGCGACGTGCCCGCGAGCCACCGGCTCGCGCGCGACGAAGTATTCGGTCCGGTGCTCGCCGCGATGTCGTTCCGCGACGAAGACGAAGCGCTCGCGCTCGCGAACGGCACGCAGTTCGGGCTCGTCGCCGGTATCTGGACACGCGACGGCGCGCGCCAGATGCGGCTCGCGCGACGCGTGCGCTCGGGCCAGGTGTTCATCAACAACTATGGCGCGGGCGGCGGCGTCGAGTTGCCGTTCGGCGGCGTCAAGCATTCGGGGCATGGTCGCGAGAAAGGCTTCGAGGCCCTGTATGGCTTTACGGTGCTGAAGACGATTGCGATCCGGCACGGCTAGCGGATCCGGCACACGCAGCGCTCTATCCATCACAAACAACGGAGACATCATGCGGCTGACAGGTAAAACGGCCATCGTCACGGGCGGCGGTTCGGGTTTCGGCGAAGGCATCGCGAAGACCTTTGCGCGCGAAGGCGCGAACGTCGTGGTCAACGACCTCGACGGACCGGCCGCTGAACGCGTCGCGAGCGAGATCGCGATTGCGGGCGGCAAGGCGATCGCGGTGCCCGGCAACGTCGCGCAACGCGACGACTGGCGCACGCTGCGCGAGGCCGCGCTCGAAGACTTCGGCAGCGTGCAGATCATTGTCAACAACGCGGGCACCACGCATCGCAACAAGCCGGTGCTCGAAGTGACCGAGGCCGAGTTCGACCGCGTCTATGCGGTGAACGTGAAGAGCATCTACTGGAGCGTGCAGGAGTTCGTGCCGTATTTTCGCGAGCAAGGCGGCGGCAGCTTCATCAATATCGCGTCGACGGCGGGCGTGCGGCCGCGGCCGGGGCTCGTCTGGTACAACGGCAGCAAGGGCGCGGTGATCATCGCGAGCAAGTCGCTCGCGGTCGAGCTCGGGCCGGAGCGGATTCGCGTGAACTGCGTGAATCCGGTGATCGGTGAGACCGCGTTGCTGGCCGAATTCATGGGCGTCGAGGATACGCCGCAGAATCGGCAGAAGTTTCTGGCGGGGATTCCGCTCGGGCGGTTTTCGACGCCGCAGGACATTGCGAATGCCGCGCTGTATCTGGCTTCGGATGAGGCGGAGTTTATTACCGGCGTGTGCCTCGAAGTGGATGGGGGGCGCTGCGTGTAGCGGTAAGCGAAGCGCTGCGCATGCGTTGCGTGCGCAGTCAGTGTTTCCCCCCAATATGCATTCGTCGTGCAAAAGAGCCGGCGCGGCTAGAATCGATCGGCGGCGATACTTCAATTCCATAAAAATGAGGAGACACAGTCATGGCTAGTCCTGCAGATCCGCTGCACCATCCCGGCGCTGGCGCGCCGGGTTCGACGTTCGAAGAAGCCACCTACCGCAAGGTCTCGTGGCGGCTCGCGCCGCTTCTGATGCTCTGCTACATCGTCGCGTATCTGGACCGCGTGAACGTCGGCTTCGCCAAGTTGGGAATGAGCACCGACCTCGGCTTGAGCGACGCGGTGTACGGCTTCGGCGCGGGGATTTTCTTTCTCGGCTATTTCATCTTCGAAGTGCCGAGCAACGTGATCCTGCACAAGGTCGGCGCGCGCGTGTGGATCGCGCGGATCATGATTTCGTGGGGCGTGATCTCGATGCTGACGATGCTCGTCACCACGCCGACGATGTTTTATGTGATGCGCTTTCTGCTCGGGCTGGCCGAGGCGGGGTTCTTTCCTGGCATCATTTTGTACCTCACCTACTGGTATCCGGCGCATCGGCGCGGGCGGATGACGACCTGGTTTATGACCGCGATTGCGTTGTCGGGGGTGATTGGTGGACCTGTTTCGGGTTATATCCTGAAGAACTTCAACGGCGTGAATGGGTGGCACGGGTGGCAGTGGCTGTTTCTGCTCGAAGGGGTGCCGTCGGTGCTCGTCGGGATCATCGTGTTTGTGATGCTCGATGATCGGATTTCGAAGGCGAAGTGGCTCACTCGTGAAGAGCGGCAGTTGCTTGAGAGTCAAGTATCGGCTGAAGAAGCGACCAAGCACGATATGCCGATTCGGCAAGTGCTCACTAGTGGGCGAGTGTTGATGTTGAGCCTCACCTATTTCTCGTTTGTGATGGGGCTTTATGGGGTGAGCTTCTGGTTGCCGACGATTATCAAATCCACCGGCGTCACCGATGCGTTCGTGATCGGCCTGCTGTCGGCGGTGCCGTTTGCCGCAGCCGTCGTGGCGATGGTGTTCGTGGCGCGAAGTGCGGATCGGTCGCGGGAGCGTCGGTGGCATATTGCGGTGCCGGCGTTTGCTGGGGCTGTCGGGCTCGTGCTTTCCGTCGTTTGGACGCATAACACCGTGCTGGCCATGGCGGGGTTGACGCTGGCTACGATGGGCATCCTGACCACGTTGCCGTTGTTCTGGAGTCTGCCTACGGCGATTCTGGCGGGCACCGGCGCCGCTGCCGGGATTGCGATGATTAATTCGATCGGGAATCTTGCGGGTTTCCTGAGTCCTTACGCTGTGGGGTGGTTGAAGCAGGTTACCGCAGCTAATGATTCGGGAATGTATATGCTCGCGGCTTTTATGGTGCTCGGCGGTTTGCTTGCTATTAGTGTGCCGGCGAAGATGGTTGATAAATAAACCGGGTTCGCCGAAGTAACATCGAATCACAGATGCAGGCCGACTTTTGCCAACAGCATGAGGCATGGGTCGGCCACCAAGGGACGCTCGACGGGGCTGTATACATCGTCGGCAGCCGCTTTTCGTCTCGCGTGACGCTAAACCATAGCGGACGATGTGCGCCGTCACGCGTCGTTAGAGACCACCGGATGCATATCGACAGGGGGGTTGACGCTCCTTTGCCAGGGGACTGTCGCCAGTACAGACGCAAATACCATCAGCCCCCCTCCAAGCCAGCCCCATATCGAAAGCTGCTCCCCAAGCCATGTGTACGCGAACAGCGCGCCAAACGCCGGTTCGCTTCCCATCAACAGCGCCACGCGAGTTGGGCTACTGCGTTTAACGGCAAAATTTTGCGCGAAGAAGGCGAACAGCGTGCATGCGAGCACCAGATAACCGATGCTCACCCAGAACATGCCATGCCCGGCCAGCGTCGGCAGCGGACGCCATTGTTGAGGCGCGCACACCAGAGCAGCGACAAGACTGCCGAGCGCGACCGTGCCTGCCTGAACCGCCGTCACCGACAAGGGCGCAAGCGCCGAGTCGCGCATCACACGCTTGGTCACGCACACCATCAATGCACGGAGCAGTGCAGCCAGAAGAATCAGCGCGTCGCCCGCCGTCGGGATGAACACGCCACCACTCACCAATGAGGCGCCCGCCAACGACAAGACAACGGCCAACCACTCGCCGCTCGACGGCTTTCTTCGCAGCAGCCCCCATTCGACGATTGGCGTCAGCACGACACACAAGCTGATGAGAAACGCCGCGTTTGACGCGCGTGTCATTGATATTCCGAACGTCTCCGACAAAAAGATGCCTAGCAGTAGTCCGCCCGTCCCCAAACTACCGACTATCGCGGACGCCTTGGCATACCGGAGCGAACGCAATGCAGGCAACAACAAAAAGAACGTCAACCCAAAGCGCAGTGCCAGCAGCCCCAACACGGGATAGAACGCGAGGGCGCCTTTCACGACCCCGTAGCTGGTGCCCCACACCATCGCGACTGCCAGCAGCATCAGGTCCGATATCCAGAGCCAGCGTTTTTGATGCGACACGATGGATTCTCCGTTTCTGGTCGAGGAACCCTGATTGTCGAGTATTGCGAACTGAACCATAATCGGTGCATGCCGCACATCAGTTATGTCGAGAACGCACAGATGCGGCCGTCGTCGCGAGTATGCCAATGAATCCCGTTGAACTTTTTGCGCTGTTACCTGACATGGCGACTTTTGCGCGCGTGGTCGATGCCGGCAACTTCTCGGTAGCCGCGCGACGGCTAGGCAGCACGCCGTCGACAGTCAGCCGGCAGATCAAACGCCTTGAAGAAGCGCTTGGCACGCGATTGCTGGAGCGATCGACGCGCAGCATCCGGGTGACCGATACGGGCGCACAGGTCTACCGGTATTGCAGCGACATGGTCGGAGCGGCATCGGGGGCCGTCGATATCGCCGGACAAGGGGTTGGCGAGCCGACAGGTAAGGTCCGAGTCAGTGCACCGATCGCATTCGCACGATCCGTCGTTCATCCGCTGATCCCCGAGTTTCTGCGTAGCTGGCCGGACGTGGACGTGCAGCTGATGTTCGAGGACCGCGAAGTCGATCCGTTACGTGAGGACGTCGATATTGTGATTCGACTGACCCGTTCGCCTCCGTTGGGCCTGGCTGCCCGGCGACTCGGAACCGTGAAATGGCTGCTGTGCGCGTCGCCCGCTTATCTCGACGCACGCGGGGAGCCAGTCGAGCCGCGTGATCTCGCACGCCACGAATGTCTTTACCTGGGGGAAACGGTCGATGACAATCGATGGCATTTCCGGCGCGGCACAGAAACTCAGTCGCTTGAGGTGAGGGGGCGTTATATCGCGAATCATGCAGGGGCCCGTCTTGATGCAGCGTTGCAGGATTGGGGCATTGCGAGCTTGCCCGACTTTGCCGCTGCGCAGGCACTGCGGCGAGGCAGTCTCGTTCAGATTCTCGTCGATTGGGAATTCGAGGCGCGCCCGTATATGGGTCCCGTCTGGCTGCTGTATCCGCCTAATCGCTTCCTTCCGTCGAAGGTGCGAGCGCTGATCGATTACCTCGCCAGCCACCTGGTCGACACCACGAATGAATGAATGTTTTGGGTCGTGCCTTCAGCATGCAACGCATCTCGGACGACCGTCCGCGGCTGGGCGCGGGAGATATCGTGGAGTATTTCATGAGAAGTGCACTGAAACGCCGCTTCAAACTGTTTATCCAGCGTTTCTGGCAGCCAACTAGCGCATGCATGACCTGCATGCCCGGGAGCTGGGGCAACGTCCTGAGCCTGACTCACTGGGCGATCGCATTCAAAACCGGCCTGTTCACCGGTCTGCTGGCCCTGCTGCTCACCTTCACGCCAGCGGCGAAGTGGTACGGGAATCGCTATGGCAACGCACTGCTCGTCGGCTGTCTGACCGCAATCGGCGATGCCTACTCTCACTTTAGCCAGTATCGCATTCATGCTCTCGAACACATTGCGACGGGGGTGATGTCAGGTCTGTTTGCGCTCCTTGCGTCGTACGTGTTCGAGGACCGCGCGCGCCGCGTACGCACGCTATGGTCGCGCTTGTTCGGATAATTCAACCCCGCTTGCATGTCGCGGAGACTCGACTTGCGCATGTCGATTTCTCCCACGATCATTCGTCGTAGTCACGGGAGGCGGCTTTGCCTCCGAACAATATCGTCTTCAAAGGAGAGACCCGAATGCGTGTCATGGTCATCATCAAGGCAACCCCCGAATCCGAAGCCGGGCAAATGCCAGGCATGGAACTCATCGCGGCGATGGGCAAATACAACGAGGAGCTCGTGAAGGCAGGGATCATGCAAGGCGGCGACGGGCTCAAACCGAGTTCCGCAGGCGTACGCGTGAAGTTTTCCGGGAAAGACAGAACCGTCGTTGACGGTCCATTTGCCGAGGTCAAGGAATTGATCGCGGGGTATTGGCTCTGGCAGGTTCAATCGATGGACGAAGCAATCGAATGGGTGAAGCGTTGTCCGAATCCAATGGTGAGTGATTCAGAGATCGAGATTCGGCCTTTCTTTGAACCCGCGGACTTTGGCGAGGCCTTTACGCCTGAACTCCAGGAACAGGAAAAGCGTCTGCGACAACAGATCGAAGGGCAGACCCGCTGACAATTTTGTTTTCTTTTGGCCGTCCATGACCGCTGTGACAGCGGTCATGGACGGGCTAGCCAATGAACTCCCCGATACGCTCCCACATACGCACCGGGTTCGAATCGATCGGAAAGTCACCGGTAGTGTGCGGTGGTCACTGATTCGCCGAGCGGATGCGTCGAAGACAGCGCAGGTTTCGGCCGCAAGCAGAAAGCTCGCGCGTCAATCATCACCCCCCGGGCGTCCCGACTGCGTCGCCGGCATCTTGCGATAAATAGTGTTCCGCGACACCCCAAGCGCACGCGCCGCGGCCGACACGTTGCCGCCATAGCGCGCTACCGTCATCGCGACCGCCGATGCGGTGACATCCTGCAACCGTGCGCCGTCGGGCACCAACGCATCGCCAGCAGCAAGCGTGTCCGCAGCCGATGCAGCGGCCTCCCCGTGATCAGCCTCGCCACTGCGGCAACGCGCGCCACGGACATCATCCAGAAAATCATCCGGCAGATGCTCCCACCGGATCTCTCTATCGTCCTCCACCATCGCCGCCGCAGTGCGCAGCAGATTAGCCAGTTGCCGGCAGTTACCTGGCCACGCATGCCGCGCGAACTCGGCCATCACATCCGGCGCAACACTGAGCGAGCGCCGCCCCCCGCATTCGACTGATTCCCGCTGCAACATCTTCTCAACCACGACCGCGAGATCGCTCCGCTCACGCAACGACGGCAACCGAACCGCAAGCCCGTTGATCCGATAGTAAAGATCCTCACGAAACTGGTTTTGCGCAATCATCTCGCGCAGGTTTCGATGTGTCGCGCAGATAATGGAAACATCAACAGGAAGCGCTCTCGTCGCCCCAAGCGGCGTCACAAGCCGCTCCTGCAACACGCGCAGCAGCCGCACCTGCAACGAATACGGCATATCACCGATCTCATCGAGAAACAGCGTGCCGCCATTCGCCTGCATCAGCTTGCCGATCGATCCTTTGCGCCGCGCGCCGGTGAACGCGCCCTCTTCATAACCG
The DNA here is from genome assembly GCF_050436345.1 of Paraburkholderia sp. WC7.3g. Classification (NCBI taxonomy): domain Bacteria; kingdom Pseudomonadati; phylum Pseudomonadota; class Betaproteobacteria; order Burkholderiales; family Burkholderiaceae; genus Paraburkholderia; species Paraburkholderia sp. WC7.3g. The sequence goes on along the minus strand of NZ_JBNDMA010000002.1, from coordinate 1,416,769 downwards.
AACAGCTCGCATTCGATCAGCGACTCGGGAATCGACGCACAGTTGACCGCGACGAACGGCCTGTCGCGACGCGGCGAATCGTTGTGAATCGCCTGCGCGAGCAACTCCTTGCCGGTGCCGGTCTCGCCGGCGATCAGAATCGGAATGTCCTTGCCGAGCACCCTGCGAAGCTTCGCGATCAGCGCGGACACGCGAGCATCGCCAGTGTCGAGATCGCTGAGACGCGACAGTCCCGTCTCCGGGCGCGGCCCATTCGCTCGCGCCGGTCGCGATGCGGCCGCAGCATCAACATCGACCGCCCCATGCCCCTGCCTGAATGAAGTCCGCTGAAACTGCGCACGCGCGCATACCACCGCACCGTTGTGCAGATTCAACATCAAATGCGGCGCGACGCCATGCGTCAACCGGTCGATCAATTGCGCATACGAGATCTGAAACAGCGACGACAGCGTATGCGTGCGCAGCGCGGCGAGCGGCAAGCCGAACTGAAACTGCGCGCTCCGATTCGCGGACAGAAAGCGGCCATCGTGCGTGAACGCGATGATCCCTTCCATCAGCGTGCCAAGGAACTCCGGCCGTCCATGAAAGGACACTTGCAGCACGTCGCGAAACGCGGTCGAGAACAGATGATTTTCGATCATCTGCACCGACATCTTCGCCAGTGCCATCGTGTGCTGGTGATAGCTGCGGTAATCGCCGGTCACGTCGAGCACGCCGATCAGATCGCCGTACGGATCGAGAATCGGCACACTCGAACAGGTCAGGAAGCGGTTTGCCGCCAGATAGTGCTGGTCGCCATGCACGACCATCGCACAGCCCTCGGCCAGCGAGGTGCCGATCGCGTTGGTGCCCTGGCGATCCTCGGCCCAGTTCGCGCCGGGCCGCAGCGCCACTTTTTCGGCGCGATGCAGGAAGTCGTCATCGCCGATCGAATGCAGGATCAAGCCTTCGGTGTTGGTCAACACAATCATGCTTTGCGTGTTGACGATCTGCTCGCGCAGCGTCTCCATGATGGGCATTGCATGCGCGCACAGCGTCTGGTTCTGTTCACGCTTCAGCACGAGGCCCGTATCGGAGAGGATGTCGTAATCCGGTCGGATCGATGCGCGAAGGCCGAATGTCTCCGAGCGTTCGTGGGCTTTCTGAATGGCCGGTGCGGGCCAGCCATTGGAGCGGTTGGCCGCAGTAAGGCTGACCGGATGTACGTCGTCGCGCATTGTCTCCTCCTGAGGGCATCCGGGTCATGCCGGACGCTTCGATGCGTGTCGACAGGATACTCCGTTTGATAGCCCGCCCGCCGCCCGCGACGATCCGCGCACGCCAGCGCCATTGATCTGCGTCAGCGTCGGCCCGGTCTGCGGCGTTTTTGAACACCTGCTGCCCGTATGACTGTTCCGAAACGGAACACTTCTGCATGCGCAGCCCCGGGGCGTCCCCGCAAATTTCGTATGTCGACGCATTGGTACGGTTCGTGCCTGATGTCGTCCCGCGCAGTCACCCGATCACCATCACAAAACGGAGACAAGTGATGAATCCCTTCGACCTGAAAGCCCTCGGCATCGATATCGAGTATCCCTATCGCCAGCGATACGAAAACTACATCGGCGGCAAGTGGGTGCCGCCGGCCGGCGGCGACTATTTCGACAACGTATCGCCGATCAACGGGCAACCGTTTTGTCGCGTGCCCCGTTCGAACGCCGCCGACATCGATCTCGCCATCGACGCCGCGCACGCGGCGCGCCGCAAATGGGCGAAGACGTCAGTCACGGAGCGCGCGAACTTGCTGCTCGCGGTCGCCGAGCGCATGGAAAAGAATCTGAAGCTGCTCGCGGTCGCGGAGACGATCGACAACGGCAAGCCGCTCCGCGAAACGATGGCCGCAGACTTGCCGCTCGCCGTCGATCATTTCCGCTATTTCGCGGGCTGTATCCGGGCCCAGGAAGGCAGCATCTCGGAGATCGACGACAACACGGTCGCCTATCACTTTCACGAGCCGCTTGGCGTAGTCGGTCAGATCATCCCGTGGAATTTCCCTCTGCTGATGGCCGCATGGAAGCTCGCGCCCGCGCTCGCGGCCGGTTGCTGCGTCGTGATGAAACCTGCCGAACAGACGCCCGCTTCGATCCTCGTGCTGATCGAACTGATCGGCGACCTGTTCCCGGCAGGGGTCATCAATATCGTCAGCGGCTTCGGCAAGGAAGCGGGCGAAGCGCTCGCCACCAGCAAGCGCATCGCGAAGATCGCATTCACGGGCTCGACGCCGGTCGGCAAGCGCATCCTGCATGCGGCGGCGGAGAACCTGATTCCGTCGACGGTCGAACTCGGCGGCAAGAGCCCGAACATCTTCTTCGCCGACGTGCTCGATCGCGATGACGCGTTCCTCGACAAGGCGCTCGAAGGTCTCGCGATGTTCGCGCTGAATCAGGGCGAAGTGTGTACGTGCCCGTCGCGCGTGCTGGTTCAGGAGTCGATCTATGAGCGCTTCATCGAGAAAGCGATCGCCCGCGTGGAGCGCATCAAGGCCGGCCACCCGCTGGACCTCGACACGATGATCGGCGCGCAGGCGTCGCAGCAACAGCTCGACAAGATCCTGTCGTATATCGACATCGGCCGGGACGAAGGGGCGCGGTGCCTCGTCGGTGGCGAGCGCACGACGCCCGGCGCCGGTCTCGGCGAGGGCTTCTACGTGAAGCCGACCATGCTGTTCGGCAACAACGATATGCGCGTGTTCCAGGAGGAGATTTTCGGGCCGGTGGCCTCGGTGATGACGTTCAAGGACGAACAGCAAGCGATCGAACTCGCGAACGACACGTACTATGGCCTGGGCGCCGGCGTGTGGACCCGCGACGGCACCCGCGCATACAGGATGGGACGTGAGATCGAGGCGGGACGCGTGTGGACCAACTGCTACCACTTGTATCCGGCGCATGCGGCATTCGGCGGATACAAGCAGTCGGGGATCGGACGGGAAACGCACAAGACGGCGTTGTCGAACTATCAGCAGACGAAGTGTCTGCTGGTGAGCTATCAGGCGGAGGCGCTTGGGTTCTTTTAAGTGGGGGCGCGCGTCGTCAACCGGCGACGCGTGCCGACGAATTTGGCCGGGCGGAGTGCAGGCCGCTCCGACTGCATCAATCGATGCGCGATTACGAAGCTCGCTTCAGACTTTAGTCTGCCTCAACTTCTCATCCAAACCCGCATTCCGTCATCAGTCTTTCTAAGACCGGAAGCATCCGCGCACGAATCCAGGAAAGTACTTCGTCTAGCGACTCGCTCGTTGCGGAGACTCGTCTCCGGCAGCAACAAAGTTGGCTCCAGGGCGCGACACCCCACATGCTGCGATCAGTCAGCGCGACATCAACTCAATTCGAGATGAATCGGAGTTAACTCTTTTTAACCATAAATTAATTCGCCACTATCCTCCTTTCAGCACGTCTGCCCTGTAACCATTCATCAAATCAGCAAAAAATGGTTGATTCTCCCGACTAAAGCTGTGAAATCTGAGACAGGCGTTCTAGTTGGGATATGCACCCGCCGATTATCATGCCCTTGAACACATGACAATCTGACCACGAACACCATGTCTACTCCCACACTCCAACGAATGAACCGCGCTCCCTTGCCGCGCAATCTCACGCTAGTTGCAGGCAATGCATTTCCTTTCAAGGTATCGGGCTTCGGTTCAGACCACCGACACGTAGTCGTCAAGTCCTCGTCCTCTTGCGTGAAAGTCGTTGTGGTAAGCGCCAACCCGCACAATAGAGAGCAAACACTCAGGCTCGACGCGCGATCCGTCATCCGTGCCAGTGAGCGGAGCACGCTGTCCACCTATTTAGCCAGTCAACCTGGCCAGAAGGCGGTCTCAGACATTTTCGCGACCGTCGAGCCCCGCCTTGAACTCCCGCCCGTGGGCACGGAGGAGAATATCTTGGCCAGCATGTTGATTGTGGAGAATGTCACGCCGGGACAGCGTAGTTTCGTTTCCGTGGATCAGACATTGACCAGTATGCAATGGATGCGCTGGGTGTTGGCGAATCGCTTGCGCTTTGGCTCGGCGCATTTCGGCTCAAGCAAGGCGGCAACAACGCTCACTGAATTGATCAAGGCCCCTAATCAGGTAAAAGGCTTCGAGCGCTATCCGTCCATCGAGACGGGACAAAAGATCGTAATCGACGACGTTCTGAAGATGGCCAACGACTCGACCAACACAAGTTTCCTCGTCTATCGACAATATGTTCAAAACGCTGTCGATGTCGCCAGAGGTGTTAAGTTGGGAAGTGATCCCTGCCCCACTGGCTTATTCGCGTGGCGGACGAGTGGTAGAGGGTCGCCGGGAGCGAATTTCGTCTTATACGAGACCAGAGGTGGCCAAGATTTTTACACATTGAGCGACGCCTTCATAAAAGATCCGCTACTGCGCTCACACGAGTAGCCCTACCCTGAAGGAACTCAGGCATGAAACAGCTTGTACATCTTTTCTGTTTTTTCCTGTTGGTACTTGTATCGCCTGCCCAGGCAACGGATAACTTCCCGCCCGAATTCGACCCAAAACCGTTGAAGCGCACCCTCCCGGACAACGATCCTTACTACGGGCCGCCGGAAGTTGCGATCAGGAAATTGCTGTCATCTGAGAAGAAGAATCGAGGCACCAACCACTTTTGTGTCGTTGGCTACGCGTGGCCAAACAATGGTCTTGATATCTGGGTGTATTGGGCGGACGAGAAGCGGTTACTGCAATGGCGTGGATTTTCTGACCGGAAAAGACGCGAAGCTGGTCTGATCACGGCGCAAGCTGATTTCGCATTGGAAGAAAACACTGTGGCGACGCCCAACGACATCAACGGCAGAAATGACGTGGTCACCCGCGCCTGGTGGTACGCGGTAGTCAACGATTGTGCCGCGCATGGCGAGCACTTCACGATCAAGCCTTTTAAACCTTAAGCGGCCTTGACGGCCGCCGCCTCGGGCGCTTGCCCCGCGAATGCCGCCCGAGGAGCGCGGTGCTGACCGCTGCCGAGGCGCGCGTCGTCAACTCGCGATGCATGTTGTAACCCCCGCGCGGGCTTCACATATTACGTACGCGCGGCTCCCCGCTTGTCACTCGGGGCATCCCCTTCCCCTGTGTCTTCCGCAAAAACCGCGGAATAACGATCCACAGCAGACAACACGGGCCCGGCCAGCAAGCGCAACGCGCACCAAGGCCCTGTTCGCCCGATAAATTAAATAATTATCCTATCCGGGCTCAAATTCATCCAATTCCGAAAGCCCCAGGCCACGCCACTCCCGATACTGTCGTTCGCACATAACAAGGGAAGAGCGATGAAGATCGGTAACGGCCAACCAATGACGCGACTCGCAGACAAGACGACCCACGACGGCACGGTCATCGAGGCCGCGCCAGACCTGATGCATATGGGCGTCCCGGTTGCACTCGATGGGCACGGCGTCGATTGTCCGAAGTGTGGCGGGGTCTATCCGATCATCGCGACCGGCCAGCGAACCCATCACGGCAGGCGCGTCAGCTATGCCGGCGACAGCACTGGCTGCGGCGCGATTCTGATTGCGTGCTGATCGCTTGCTGATTGCCGCCACCCATTCGCATTCGTGCAAGCATGTTCAAAACCGCACAGAACCGCACTTTAGGTCTTTCCAGTGACGCGCTGCCCACATGGGGCGATGAGCCATTGTTGGCCCCGCTACGCCTACGCGGTACCGAAGCCCTGGGCAAACTCTATCGATACACGCTCGACGTGGCGACGATCGAAAGTCAGACGCTCGGATTGTGGCAAGCACAGGAACTCGTCGTACTCGATAGCCTGATTGGCAAGGTCATCGATGTTTCGATCGCTTTCGACGGCAACGGATTATTCGACCGGCAGGTGTTTGAACCCGGCAACGCGGCACGCGCGGGCGCGGGCGCGGGCGCGGGCAACCGCACGATTTCGGGCCTCATAACGGGCATCACACAGACAGGCACCGACGGCCGGCGCGCTTATTACCGATTCGTCGTCCGTCCCTGGCTGTGGCTGGCCACGAAAACCTGCGAAAGCAGGATCTTTCACGACGCGAGCGTGATGGACATCACTGACCGGATACTCAAGGAGCGGTATCACTTTCCGGTCTTGATGGAACTCGGCGCGCCCGGCCTGTGCGACGGCTACCCGAAGCGGGACTATGTCCGGCAGATGTGGGAATCCGACTTCGAGTTCCTGACTCGCGTCTGGAGAGAATGGGGAATCTACTACCTGTTCGACGGTATGACGCTGGTACTGTGCGATTCACCCGGCTCGCACAAACAGCACGACAACGCGTACGACTCGCTACGCTATCACGCGCGCGCTGACCGGCACGTGGACGAAGAGCACATTCACAAGATCGAGGTCTCGCGCCAGATCACGACAGGCAAGGTCAGTCTGATCGATTACGACTACACGCGCTCCGGCGAGCGCTTCGAGGGCGAGTACAACAGCCACAGCGACTGGTCCTACGACAACATCGAGCAACACCGCTGGGGCGACTATTCGCAGCCGCTCGCTGGAGCGGCGGGATTGTCAGGTAAGCGAAACCACTTCCGCAATGAAGCCGAACACCTCGCGAGCGTGCGCGTCGATGCAATGCGCAGCCGTCATCTGCGTCTGAAGGGGCAAGGAAATCTACGCGGCCTGACAACGGGGAAAACATTCTGGCTAAACGACCATCCACAGCGGGAGATCAACGCGGAGTACCTGGTAGTGTCGACCACGCTCGACATTCGCAATGCGCCGCAGAACACACAGTCGCCCGGCGACCACACTAACGATGCGCTGCGCCAGTGCATGACCGACTTCGTGCTTCAACCCGCCAATTCGTTCTTCAGAAGCTGCCCGAAGAAGAAGCCGCGCTGCGCGGCGGAAACGGCAATCGTGGTGGCGGCCGAGGATCAGCCGATATGGGTCGATGGATACGCGCGGGTGAAGGTGCGTTTCGTATGGGACCGACTTGGCCCGACAAGCGAAAGCGCCAGTTGCTGGGTGCGCGTGTCGTCACCGTGGCAGGGCAATGGCTTCGGCGCGATTTATCCGCCGCGTGTCGGTCAGGAGGTCTCGGTCAGCTACCACGAAGGGGACCCGGATAAGCCATACGTATCGGACAGGATGGTCAATGACCGGAACCAGCCGCCCTGGAAGCTACCGGATAACCAGGCACTCTCTGGCGTCCTGAGCAATGAGCTCAAGGATGGCCGCGCCGGCCAGAGCAATCACGTCGTACTGGACGACACACCGGACCAACTCCAGGCGCAGCTCGCCAGCGATCACGCGCAGTCGCGCCTCGTGTTGGGCTACAACACGCGCGTCGTGCGCGAGGTCGGCCGACAGCAAGCGCGCGGTGAAGGCTGGGAACTGGCCACTGACGCATGGGGTGTCGCGCGCGCCAACAGGGGCATGCTGATCAGCACCGACGCGCGTCACGGCTCGACCGGGCCGGCAAAGGATATCGGCGAGACCGTGGCGCGCCTCACACAGGCGTGCGGTATCCACGAGAACCTCGCGGGTCTCGCTCGACAATACGACGCACAGGAACCGCAGACCAGCCAAAGCGACGTATCGCGGACCATCAAACGGCAGAACGACGCGATACGCGGCGGTGCGGCGAGCGCGGAGCGGCCCTTTCCGCAACTTGCCCAGCCCGACATAGTGCTGGCCAGCGCGGCGGGGGTCGGTCTCACCGCAGCGCAAAGCACGCACGTGGCGAGTGTCGATCACGTCGCGCTCACCGCGGGCGGACACGTCAGCATCGCAGCGGTGAAATCGCTGCTGGCGTCGGCGGTCAACGGCGTGCGGGTGTTCGCGCAACATCTCGGCATCAGGCTGAAGGCTGCGTCAGGCAAGGTGCAGATCGACGCGCAAAGCGATGATGTCGAGGTTATCGCGCAACGAGTCGTCAGCATTATCAGTAGAACCGATTCGATCAACCTGATGGCCAGCAAGGAAATCGTTTTCCATGCCGGTAACACGAAGGTGGTCATCAGTTCGGAGGGGTACAAGGTCTACACGGATGGGGAGCATCGGGTTCATGCGCGTAGTCATCGGACCGACGGGCCAGCGGCCCGCCCTGTCAATGTGCCGGTTACGCCAGGCAATCCCGGCAAGCTTGCGGCACATCATGTTCTGATCGAACACGATTCGGGCTTCGCACTGCCGAATCAGCCGTACCGCATCACACTCGACGATGGTCAGCTGATTCAGGGTGTAACCAACGCGCTTGGAGAGATGAGTCTCGTCACCAGTAATATGCTTGCGTTCGCGACGGTCGAACTGTTTGCCGCGAGTGAGCCGGACAAAGTCATTGCGGTGAGCAAAGGTGCGGTGATCAGGGAGGCGAACGAGCCGTTTGCGGGCGCACTACCCAACGCCGAGAAGCGCAGTGCCAGGGTCGCCGGAAAGGCCGTGGCCTCTCCCGATCCGAGCGCGACGACGGAAGACAAGCCGCCCGAATTCGTCTCGTGCGATCCGATAAACTTCGGGCTGCGCTTTTATCACTTCATCAACGGTGCGACCGAGGCCGACACGCCAGCAGGCATGTCGATGCGCAAGGATGTCGAATACCCGGTGACTAAGACTTATACGGCTGCGATCAAGACTGTGTTGCAGGGAATCGATTGGGCCGGGGTGACGTGGCCGTTGACGCTCAGTTCGAGAGAGATGATCGAAAACGCAGTCATGCCGAAATTGGAAGACGCGCTTAGCGCCGGGCCATTTGGATTGCCACGACCGGATACCGCCAACTCGGAAAATGGTAGTGCCATGCCAAAGCTTGTGATTACTAATCCAAAGCGGGCAACGGAGTACAACCTGCGACAGGATGTCAGCGCCGCATTCCTTGGGAAGTACTGGCTCATCGCCGTCAACGAGAGCGAAATCGCGCGCATCATCGAGCTCAGGGACCAGCCGGCCTCGCTGGATAACCGTCTCAGGGCATTTGCCGACACGCTGTATCACGAGTCTCGCCACTGCCAGCAGTACTTCTGGATGTTCTCTTTGCTTCAGCACTTTCCAGACGACTACAGGGACCTGCCGAATATCCAATTGGTGTATAGGTCGACGACTCTGAAAAAAACCTATGCAGCGGCTGGAAACACGACGCTGCCCGACGATCATCGCGTTCACATCGGTCTGCACAGGATGCTTGTATTCCACTACTACTGGCTAATTTCCTACATGCAGGACAAGCCGGGCTGGGAGTTCGTCAGGCGAGATCTTCCCCTTGCCGAAAGGAAGGTATGTGAGCTGCTTAATGTCTCTTCTGAAACAGCACAAAAGATGGCGCAATTCGAAACCGGCTATCGGAGCCAACTTCATGAAGAAGATGCCTACGCCTGTGCGGAAGTGGTTCAGGCCTACTGGCACAATCCTGATGATCCTCTCGTTCGCAATCCCGGTACATGCACAGCTCAGTACGCCGACGCTCTCAGGATCGTCGGGGCTAGGAGTTGAGATGGAACCGACTGTGACCGATGCTCAGCGCGACATGGCCTTCCGGATCTTGGCCACGGCAATGGCGATGCTGCGGGACGACCAACCCTTCGATCCCGCGCGTACGATATTCGGCCGCGTTCTGTCGGCGCGGCCTGAGCGCGGCGTAGTAGGTGTTACGGAGTATTCCTTCGAGAATCCGGTGTTGCCGGACACACGAATCATCGTAGTTGTGATACCCGATCCGCTCGACCCCTTCGCCGACCGCACGAAGGTCAAGCGAGTCATGCTGGACTTCACGATCCGCTTCAGTCCACTATTGACAGACATTAGCCGCTCGACGCTGGAAGACCTCCTCCAGGTCGATATCGGTTACTGGGTCGATGGCAACGGCAAGCGGTGGCCCGGCAACGATATGGGAGCGACGCCGCCGCAGATTCGACTGCATAGCTATCGCTATCGTGCTTCGAATCTGCCGACGAGCCGATTTCCGGTGGATGTCGAATTTGCTTTCGGCGACCCCGATCCAAAGCATCCAGCTCCGGGCGAATCCAAAAGGCCGGTCTTGATGGACGTTCTCCTCAATCGTGACTATTCCGCGTTGAAACGGCAACGCCGTGAATAGAGCCAGTCTTGAAGCAGATGAGGTCCTGCCCGACGCTTCCGCCCCAGAAGGGGATCAAGGACGGTAGCGAGCTGCTGAACGTCTCCGCTGAAACAGCACAAAAAATGGCGCAATTCGAAACCGGCTATAGGAGCCAACCTCATGAAGAAGATGCCTACGCCTGCGCGGAAGTGGTTCAGGCGTACTGGCGCAATCCTGGTGATCCTCTCGTTCGCAATCCCGGTACATGCACAGCTCAGTACGCCGACGCTGTCGGAAGCGTCGGGGCCAGGAGCTGAAATGAGACCGACTGTGACTGACGCTCAGCGCGATATGGCCTTCAGGATATTGACCACGGCAATGGCGATGCTGCGGGACGACCAGCCCTTCGATCCCGCACATACGATATTCGGCCGCATTCTCGCGGCGCGACCCGAGCGCGGCGTCGTAGGTGTTACGGAGTATTCCTTCGTGAATCCGGCTTTCCCGCGGACGCAAATCATCGTAGTTGTGGTACCCGATCCGCTCGACCCCTCCGCCGACCGCACGAAGGCCAAGCAAGTCGCGACGCACTTCACGATCCGCTTCAATCCACTATTGACAGACATTAGCCGCTCGACGCTGGAAGACCTCCTCCAGGTCGATATTGGTTACTGGGTCGACGGCAACGGCGAGCGGCGGCCCGGCAATGATATGGGAGCAGTGCCGCCGCAGGTTCGTCTGCATCACTATCGCTATCGTGCTTCGAACCTGCCGACGAGCCGATTTCCGGTGGACGTCGAATTTGCTTTCGGCGACCCCGACCCACAGAATCCAGCTCCGGACGAATCGAAAACGCCGGTCCTGATGGACGTTCTCCTCAATCGTGACTATTCCGAGTTGAAACGGCAACGCGGTGAATAGAGCCAGTCTTGAAGCAGGTGAGGTCGTGCCGGATTCGAACACTATTCCTTCCCAACCATCTCGACATAACTATCAACCGCACTGCCCACGGTCGGATGAAAGCACGCATCGCCGATCAGATCGGTCAACTCGAAGCGCCTGAGCTTGTCGCGAACCGGATCCTTCATCTCCGCAAAGTGCAGCGCAATCCCGCGCTCGTCGAGCGTGCGCGTCAGATCCCGCAGCATGTCGGCGGAGGTGACGTCAACGCTCGTCACCGGTTCGGCTGCCACCACCACGCGCCGTACCGGTGACGGCGATTCGGCGACGGCTTCGAGCAGGCGCTGCTGAAACTGCTCGGCGTTCGCAAAGAACAGCGGCGCATCCCAGCGAAACAGCACGAGTCCAGCGATACGCTCGGCATCCGGGTAGCGCTGCACGTCGTGATAGCCGCGCAAACCCTCGACGCGACCGAGCACCGCATAATGCGGTCGCCAGCCGTCCCACAGAAATTCGATGACCGCGATCACCACCGCGAAGCCAATGCCGGGAATCGCACCGAACACCGCGACGCCGGCAAAGCAGGCCATCGACAGCCAGAACTCCCATTGCTGGATGCGAAATATCCGCTTCAGGTCCGTGATCTCGAAGAGACCGAGCGCCGCAGCAATGACGACCGCGGCGAGCGCGCTGTTGGGCAGGTAGCGCATCAGATTGGGCGCGGCCATCAGCAGCGCCGCGACTGCAAGCGCGCCGACGACGCCCGTCAGTTGCGTCTTCGCGCCCGCGGCCTCGGCGACCGGCGTGCGCGACGAACTGCTGCTGATCGGGAAGCCGTGGAACAGGCCGGCCGCCAGATTGGCCATGCCGAGCCCGACCATCTCCTGATTGGGGTCGACGCGGCTGCGAAAACGTGCCGCGAAAGTCCGCGACAGCACGCTGGTATCAGCGAACGCAATCAACGCGACCGCGCAGCCGCCGAGCAGTATCTTGACCAGATCGGCGTCGCTGACCCAGGGTAGCGCAAAGGTCGGCAGGCCTTGAGGAATCTTGCCGAGCACTTTCACGCCGACGCTATCGAGGTGCAAGACGGTCACGCACAACGTCGCAACGATCACGGCGATCAGGATGCCCGGCAGCTTTTCGAAGCGTTTCAGAAACAGGATCAGTGCAAGGCTTGCCGCGCCCACCGCGAAGCTGTACCAGTTGGCGTGGCCAGCGGCGACGCCCTGCACGAGGCTCACGATGTCCCGCAACGGCCCGCGCTCTTCGATCCGGATGGCGAACAGTCTGGGCAACTGGCTGATCAGAACGGTGAGCGCAATGCCGTTCATGTAGCCGTACCGGATCGGCTTCGACAACAACTCGGTGATGAATCCCAGCCGCAGCAAGCCCATCACGATACAGAACAGGCCGGACACGATCGCCATCATGCTGGCCACCGCAATCGCGCGCGACGGGTCGCCGGCCGCGATTTGCACGACGACCGCGAGAATCGGAGCCGCGAGCGCAGAGTCGGGGCCGAGCACGAGAATCCGGCTCGGGCCGAACAGCGCATACGCCAACAGTGGGACGATCGTCGCGTAGAGGCCGTACACGCCCGGGACGCCGGATGCCTCCGCGTAGGCGATCCCGACGGGCACCAGCATCGTGGTCAATACCAGGCCCGCCGTCAGATCGCTCGGCAGCCAGCTTAAACGGTACGCCTTGAGCACCGTCAGCCCCGGCAGCCAGCGCATCCAGCGGCGCGCGCTGATCACAGCAGTCTGTTCGTTGGGAGGAACTGGCCTGTGCGCTTCCATTTTGGAATGTTCGCGTCGAGACGCCGCGCCACGGATCGTGGGCGGTACGTCATTCGTAGAATAGTCCAGTCGTCTCGTCGGCGACAGTGAACCGGCAGAGCGGCTGCGCATCAAGGCCGCCTGCGCCTCGCCAGCCACGCAACACCGCCGGCCAGCGCCAGCACCGCCGCGCCGTACACCGCATCGCGATGCCGATCGGTAAACATCTCCCAGCAGTACGCACGCGCTTCATCATCGAAGCGACCATGCGCGCCGTAGTCACCCGGTACCGGTTCATAGAGATTCGCGGGCGCATCGGCTGGCAACGGTTCGTCGGTCAGTTGACCGTCGTAACCCGCACGCGCGAGATAGCGATCGAGCAGCGTCGGCGCGACCCGGTTCGCGAGAATCGCCTTGACCGTCGACCACCCGACCCACACCTGCCGCCGCCGATGGGTGGCCGCGAAGTAGATCGCCCGCGCCGCCACTTCCGGCTGAAAAACCGGCGCTACCGGCCGTGCCCTGCGCCCTGTGCGATTGAGCGCCCAGTCGAATTGCGGCGTATTGACCGCGGGCAGGTCGACCATCGTCAGATGGATATCGATGCCATCGTGCAGCAACTCGGAGCGCAATGAATCGGTGAAGCCGCGCACCGCGAACTTCGCGCCGCAATAGATCGACTGCAACGGCACCGACCGGTACCCGAGCGCCGAGCCGACATTGACGATCGTCCCCGCCCTCGCGGACGCATCACGCCAAGCGCGGCCAGCATGCCGTTGACCTGCCCCAGATAGGTCACCTGCGTGCCTCGTTCGACATCGCGCGCGCTGAGCGCGGACACCGGCGCGAATGCGGTCGCCATCGCGACGTTGACCCACACGTCGATGCCGCCCAGCTCGCGATTCACGTGCTGCGCGGCGCGCTCGATCGCGTCGGCATCGGCGACATCGGCCGCAAAGGCGAGTGCGCGCACCCCATAGGTCGCGGCGATCTCAACGGCGGCACGCGCGAGCCGCCGAGGCTCGCGCGCGATCAGCCCAACGTCATAGCCTTGCCGCGCGAATTCGGACGCGCTCGCGCGCCCCACGCCGGCGCTTGCTCCTGTAATTACGACGACGCCCTTGCGCTCGACGTCGCCGCTGCCGGTATCGGTATGCACCGTCATAGCGTCGCTGGCCACTTGAACACCTCCGATGTTGCGCATCCAGTGACGTGGCGAAGCAAAGCGCAGACCCGCCGATTCGAGCCGGGCGCCGGCCGCCGGAACGCCGGCCGCCGGAAAAACAAATGGCCGCAGCGCGAGGCTGCGGCCATCAAGCGGTTTCACAGGCTTTCGCGGCTCAGCGCGTGACCGAAACCGCCGGACTCACGTCACGTTCATTGCCAACGCGCTCTCGCGATAGTGCTGACTCGCCTTGTCGGTGTCTCCTAGCTGCTCGTGCAGACGCGCGAGCGCGCGATGCGAGCGGATTTTCAGCGTCTCGTTGTCGGCCAGCTTCAGCGCGCGTTCGAGGAACGACTGCGCCTTGCCCCACAACTGCTGATGCAGGCACAGGCGCCCCAACGCGAACATCAGGTCCGCATCTTCCGGCCGGTCTTTCTGCCACGCCTCGGCCTTCTGGATCAGCGGCAGCGCATCGCCGCCGGCCGTGTCCGGGTAGCGGCGCAGCAGGCGCGCATCCCAGTTCTGCGCGAGCGCTTCCTCGACGATCTTGCGCGCCTCCTGCGGACGGTTCAGCGCGACCAGCAGTTCCGCGGCGGTGTCGGCAAGGCGCGGCGAATGACGCTCGGTCGCCGACAGCGAATGCCACAATTCGAGCAACGCGTCCGCATTGTGACGACGATCGCGCAGCAGATTCTCCGCCGCCAGTTGACGCAGCCGCACCGCGACCGCCGGATGGATCGCCTCGCGCTTCTCCAGCGTCTTCACGAGCTTCAGCACTTCGCCCCAGTTCTTCAGTTGCTGCTGCGCGCGCAGCATGATCTGCTGCGCGTGGATGCGCCGCGCGCCCTGCGATTGCATCTCGGTCAGCGCATTGAGCGCGCCGTCGGCGTCGCGGCCGTCGGCGCGCATGTCGGCGGTGGCCATCAGGCGCGCGTCCTGCCAGTCGGCTTCATCGATCTGCGCGAGCCATTCGTCGCGCCGCGCGTACTCATGCATGCGATGCGCGGCGCTCGCCGCGATCAAGCCGGCCGCGCCCTTGTTGTCGCCGTTCGACAGCGCGTCCCTGGCAGCCTTTTCCGCGCGCGAGAAACGCCCCGCGTACAGGTTGCCGATCGCGTCGCGCAACGCCGCGTGCGCCTTCGCGACTCGCGCGCGCGCCCGGTAGGCGGCGACGCGCTGCGGCATGCGCCAGATATTGCGGACGATGCGCAGCAGCGCGTAGAGCAGGATGAACAGCACCACCAGCCCGACGACGAACAGATTCAGCGACATGTCGACGCGATACGGCGGATAGATCAGCAACACCTGCCCAGCGTCGAAGCGCCCACCCACCGCGAGCGCGACCGCGATGGCGAACAGCGCCGCGAGCCATAGAAGTCCCCGGATCGCCATGATTAACCCCGGTTCCGGTATTGATTGACGGCCTGCAGGCTCGTATCGAGGTTCGGCAGTTCCACCGCGGCCGAACCGGCGTCCACCTGCTTGACCAGATCGACGACCGTCTGCGTGTCTTTCGACGACGCGTCGAAGTAGCGCGTCAACGCGGACTGCGCCGCCTGCAGGTCGGACTTCAGCGTGGTCTGGTTGCGCGACAGCAGCGCGAGGCGCGCCGACAACAGACGCAGCTTCAGGTTCTCGCGCACGAAGTAGCCTTGATCCGGCGTAACGAGCATCGCGTCGGCGTTATCGATACGGCGCACCTGCACGAGGCTCGTCAGCTGCTCGCCGATGCCGTGCGTGACCTCGTCGATCCACACTTGCCAGCGCGGCTTGCCGGTGGCGGCGGCCACCTTCGCGGTGTCGGCCCACGTGGTCGCATGCGGCGTGGCATGCGGCACCGGTGCTTCGCCCGACAGCGGCAGACTGTCGACGTGATCGATCGCGGTGTCGAGCTTGATCGCGAAGCCGGTGAGATCGGTGGATGGCGCGGCCTTCAGCTTGTCGATGTCCTGCGCGATCGCCTTGCGCACCGCGAGCGCCTGCGGGCTGTCCGACGCGGCGAGGCGCGTATCGGCGCTCTGCAGCGCGAACAACGCGAGCTGCGTGTTACCGGTCAGCTGCAACTGCTGGCTCGCGGCCGACAGCATCTGCCCGACTTCGGCGAGCGTCCAGTCGTCGCGATTGCGCGCGAGATCCGCGTATTGCTGTTGCAGCGCCTGCTGCGCGGCCTGCGCATCGGCGAGCTTGCCTTCGAGCTGCGCGACCTGCGAGTCCGATTGATGCACGGTGGCGAGCGCCTGGTCGATCTTGATGCGCAGCTCGTTGCTCTGCGTGTCGTTGGCCTGCTGACGCTGCGCGAGTTGCTGCTCGGTGCGCACCAGCTTGCGGTTCATCGCGAAGCCGCCCACGCCTGCCGCGCACGCGATGACCACGATGACAAACCACAGCAGCGGTCCGCTCGTGCTGCGGCGCTTTTGCGCTTCGTACGGCGTGAAGGGTTGGTTCGGCGGCAACGCGGCGCTGGCCGGCGGCTGGGATGAGGCGTTCGTGGATGCGTTCGTTTCAGTCATGCGTGGTTGAGCCGGGTTGGACGATACCGGTTGGACGGCGGGAGGCACGGCGGCAACAACGAGGGCTCGGACTATGCGCTCGTCGCCCGCGCCGGACACCGTAATCCTATCAAAACCCAATGCCCGCGCGGTCTGCGCGATGCGGGGATGCGGCGTGACGAGCGGCGCGTGTTTGAGCTGCGCGATCTCGCTGACGGTCAGATGCTCGTGCGCGAGTTCGTGCAGATTGCGTACGCCTTCGGAGCTGGTCACAAGCCACGCGTGCGGCGCGCCAGCGAGCAGTTCGTGCACGCGCGCCCATGCGGCGATCGACGGCTCCGGCACGATGCGTCGGTAGGCGGCCACCGCGTCGACTTCGGCGCCGGCCTCACGCAAGCGCTCGCTGAGCCATTCGCGGCCGCCATCGCCGCGCACGATCAGCACGCGCTTGCCTTCAAGGTTCGCGGTGCCGAGTTGCGCATCGATCGCGGCAAACAGGCTCTCGGAGTCGAAGCTCGTCGATTCGTCGTCGGCGCCCGCCACGGGG
This sequence comes from Paraburkholderia sp. WC7.3g, assembly GCF_050436345.1. Classification (NCBI taxonomy): domain Bacteria; kingdom Pseudomonadati; phylum Pseudomonadota; class Betaproteobacteria; order Burkholderiales; family Burkholderiaceae; genus Paraburkholderia; species Paraburkholderia sp. WC7.3g. The sequence continues at coordinate 1,399,849 of NZ_JBNDMA010000002.1, read as the reverse complement.
CTGATCACGCGATGCTCGGGCGCGCTGACGCCGTGGCGCGCGAGCGCATGCACGCTGCCCGGGCCGACTACGCCGATCGGCAACGCGTGCGGCCAGATATCGTGGTGGCGCGCGAACGCGTGATCGACCGCATTCGGCGACACGAACACGACGAGCGCATAGCGTTCGAGCGATGCGAGCGCGTCGCACAACGGCGCGTCGTCGCTGACGGGCGCGATGTCGATCAGAGGGAAATCGAGCGACGCGAGGCCGGCTGCGTGGAGCTGTTCGACGAGTTCGCTCGACTGGCCGGCCGGCCGCGTGATCACGACCGTGAAAGGCGCCTTCTGCGGCGGCGTGGCGGCCATCACTCGCTGGCCGCCACGCCGGGGCCGGCCGCGGGACCGCTCGCCGTACTGAGCGCGCGCACGATGTCGAGCGCGCCCTGCTGCGCGAGCGAATGCGCCACTTGCTCGCCGAGCGCGAGCGCGCGTTCCAACGTGGGCGCCGGCGCCGACGCCTGAGCGCTCAGCACGCGCTGGCCGTCCGGCGTCGCGACGATGCCGCGCAGATGCAGCGCGCCATCGCGCCAGCTTGCGTAGGCGGCGAGCGGCACCTCGCAGCTGCCGCCGAGCGCGCGCGACACCATGCGCTCGGCTTCGACGGCCGCCGCGGTGTGCTGATGATGCAGCGGCGCGAGCCATGCGGCCAGGTCCGCGCGATCGGCGCGAATCTCGATGCCGAGCGCGCCTTGGCCCGCCGCGGGCAAACTATCGTCGGGATCGAGCAGCGCGCGGATGCGATCGGCGAGACCCAGGCGCTTCAGACCGGCCGCGGCCAGAATGATCGCCGCGTAGTCGCCGCGATCGAGCTTGGCGAGTCGTGTATCGAGATTGCCGCGCAACGGCCGCACGTCGAGATGCGGATAGCGCATGCGCAGCATCGCTTCACGCCGCAAGCTCGAGGTGCCGACCACGGCACCGGCCGGCAGCGCGGCGAGCGAGTCGTACTGGTTGGACACGAGCGCGTCGCGCGGGTCCTCGCGCTCCATGATGGTGGACAGCGCGAAGCCCGCCGGAAGTTCCATCGGCACGTCTTTGAGCGAATGCACCGCGAGGTCGGCGCGGCCATCGGCGAGCGCGGCTTCGAGCTCTTTGACGAACAGCCCTTTACCACCCACCTTCGACAGCGTGCGATCGAGAATCTGATCACCACGTGTCGTCATTCCGAGGATTTTTACGTCACAAGATGGATATAATTTGTGCAGCGCACATCGCACATGCTCGGCCTGCCACATCGCAAGGCGGCTCTCTCGCGACGCAATCACAAGCGTGTGGGGTGGCGTGGAAAACGTCTCGGTGTTCATTAGCTTGCTGCTTGAATTCGGGATGGAATAACAATCAATGTTAGCACGCGCCCTCATTCTCGCCGTTGGCTTCCAAGGCATAGCGGAGCGTTGTGCAGAGGCGGTATCGACGGAGGAGACGGGCTTCGCGCAGCGCGCGTAGGCTCCCATTCCGCCTGTCACGCACGGTCGTTCGCGCACCGCGCGGCGGCATGCGCGATGATGCAATGCGGCGAACATGCTGCGGCAGTGCGTGCCGCGTGTTCGGTCCCGGTACGGGCTGGCGGCCCGTGGCTCCCTCCTCGGTCGTCGGCGCGTCGCGCGATCGGCAGCGCGTGCGTCGTTCCATCGTCCGTGGCGCAGCACGCGCAGGTGGCCTCGCGGCTGAGCCGGGAAATCGCCGTTTGCAGTCGCCGTTTCGAGTCTCTTTTGCAGTTGGAAGCGTAGTCCGTCTTGTGGTACGCCCCGCAGTCCCTGTTGCACGCAGTTCCGTTGCACATTGCTGGTTGCAGTTCCGCAGTCGCAGTTCATCAATCAACAGAATCTGGCTTCCCTGAGGAAACTGATCGTGACGTCTTCCGGATCGGCGCGCCCTGAGCGCCGCAACACTGCCTTGCCCACCGCTCGCCCGGCCGACGCCGCCGCGCCTGACGCCCTGTTCGACGCAGCCGCGCGCGGTCTGTCGTCGAGCGTCGCTCAACCCGGCGACACGCGCGCCGACCGGCGAGCGAAGCGCCGCGCCCTCGCCGCGCGAGCAAGCAAGGCCCCGAAGGCCGCGCAAGCCTCAGTGCCCGTCAAGCAGGACAAGGCGCATAAAGCGACGAAAGCCGCCAAGGCCCAGCAGGCCGCGACATCGGCCACCACGCGCAAGCCGGCCAAGGCCAAGCCCGAGGGCGACGCGATGCGCCCGCGCGCCGCGAAAACGCCGAAGCTGCAAACCGTGTCGCAGGCCGCGTCCGCCGCCGCACCCGCCGTGAAGAGCGGCGGCCGCACGCGCGAAGACAAGGACCACCCGCTGTTCCAGGACATCCGCTATCTCGGGCGTCTGCTCGGCGACGTGCTGCGCGAGCAGGAAGGCGACGCGGTGTTCGACGTCGTCGAGACGATCCGGCAGACCGCCGTACGTTTTCGTCGCGAGGACGACAGCGCCGCCGCGCAGACGCTCGACAAGAAGCTGCGCACGCTGACGCCCGAGCAGACCGTCAGCGTCGTACGCGCGTTCAGCTACTTTTCGCATCTCGCGAACATCGCCGAGGACCGTCACCGCAACCGCCGTCACCGGATTCACGCGCTCGCGGGCTCGGCCTCGCAGCCGGGCACGATCGCCCATGCGCTCGAGCGGCTCAGCGCGGCCGGTGCCGCCGCGACGCCGGTGCTGCAGCGGTTTTTCGACGACGCGCTGATCATGCCGGTGCTGACCGCGCACCCGACCGAAGTGCAGCGCAAGAGCATCCTCGACGCACAGCACGACATCGCACGACTGCTCGCCGAGCGCGACCAGCCGCTGACGAACCGCGAGCGCGCGCACAACGAAGCGATGCTGCGCGCGCGCGTCACATCGCTGTGGCAAACGCGGATGTTGCGCGACTCGCGTCTGACAGTTGCCGACGAAATCGAAAACGCGCTGTCGTACTACCGAAGCACTTTCCTCGAAGAACTGCCGGCGCTTTACGCCGACATCGAGGAAGCGCTGAAGGAACATGGCCTCGAGGCGCGCCTGCCACCATTCTTCCAGATGGGCAGCTGGATCGGCGGCGATCGCGACGGCAATCCGAACGTCACCGCCGAAACGCTCGAAAACGCGATCACGCGTCAGGCCGCGGTGATCTTCGAGCACTACCTGGAGCAGGTGCACAAGCTCGGCGCCGAGCTGTCGGTATCGAACCTGCTCGCCGGGGCGAGCGATGCGCTCAATGAGCTCGCGGCCGCCTCGCCCGACCGTTCGCCGCATCGCACCGATGAGCCGTATCGTCGCGCGCTGATCGGCATCTACACGCGGCTCGCGGCGAGCGCGCGCGTGCGCCTGGGCGAAGGCACCGTGCCGCTGCGCAGCGCCGGCCGCGGCGCGGCGCCGATCCGCGCGATTCCCTACGACGACGCCGCCGACTTCGCGCGCGATCTGCACGTGCTGATGGATTCGCTCGCCGAGCATCACGGCGCGCCGCTCGCCGCGCCGCGTCTCGCGCCGCTCGCGCGCGCGGCCGAAGTGTTCGGCTTCCATCTCGCCAGCATCGATCTGCGGCAAAGCTCCGACATCCACGAAGCGGTGATCGCCGAGCTGCTCAAGCGCGCCGGCGTCGAGGCCGATTACGCGGCGCTGTCCGAAGCGGACAAGCTGAACGTGCTGCTCGCCGAACTCGCGCAGCCGCGCGCGCTGCGCGTGCCCTACGCCGAGTACTCCGAGCTCGTGAAGAGCGAGCTCGCGGTGCTCGAGGAAGCACGCGTCACGCGCGAGAAATTCGGCGCGCGCGCGGTGCGCAACTACATCATTTCGCACACGGAGACCGTCAGCGACCTGGTCGAGGTGATGCTGCTGCAGAAAGAAGCCGGCCTGTTGCGCGGACGTCTCGGCGACGAGCACGACCCCGCGCGCGCGGACCTGATGGTGATCCCGCTGTTCGAGACGATCCCCGATTTGCGCAACGCGCCGCACATCATGCGCGATCTGATCGCGCTGCCGGGCATCGGCGCGCTGATCGAACATCAGGGCAATGAGCAGGAAGTCATGCTCGGCTACTCGGACAGCAACAAGGACGGCGGTTTCCTGACGTCGAACTGGGAGCTGTATCGCGCAGAGCTTGCGCTGGTGTCGCTGTTCAACGAACGTGGCGTGACGCTGCGTCTTTTCCATGGACGCGGCGGCACCGTCGGCCGCGGCGGCGGCCCGACCTATCAGGCAATCCTGTCACAGCCGCCGGGCACCGTCGACGGTCAGATCCGTTTGACCGAGCAGGGCGAAGTGATCGCGAGCAAGTTCGCGAATCCGGAAATCGGCCGGCGCAATCTGGAAACCGTCGTGGCCGCGACGCTCGAAGCGTCGCTGCTGCCGCACGACCACACGTTGGCGGAGCTGCCCGTGTTCGAGCAAACGATGCAGCAGTTGTCCGATACGGCGATGGCCACGTATCGCGCGCTCGTCTATGAAACGCCGGGCTTCAAGGAGTACTTCTTCGAGTCGACGCCGATTGCGGAGATCGCCGAGTTGAACATCGGCAGCCGCCCCGCGGCGCGCAAGCTGCAGGATCCGAAGCAGCGCAAGATCGAGGATCTGCGCGCGATTCCGTGGGGCTTCTCGTGGGGTCAATGCCGGTTGCTGTTGACGGGCTGGTACGGCTTCGGCAGCTCGGTCGCCGAGCATCTGGACAGCGCGCCGTCGGACGCCGAACGCGCGCGCCGTCTCGCGCTGCTGAAGAAGATGCACAAGAGTTGGCCGTTCTTTTCGAATCTGATGTCGAACATGGACATGGTCATCGCGAAGACCGACCTCGCGGTCGCGTCGCGTTACGCTGCGCTCGTGAGCGACAAGAAGCTGCGCAAGCACGTGTTCGAGCGCATCGTCGCGGAATGGGAGCGCACGTCGAAAGTGTTGTCGGAGATCACCGGCAGGAGCGAGCGGCTCGCCGAGAATCCGCTGCTTGCGCGCTCGATCAAGAACCGCTTTCCCTATCTCGATCCGCTCAATCATCTGCAGGTCGAACTGCTCAAACGCTATCGCGCGGGCGACACGAATGCGCGCGTTCGGCGCGGCATTCATTTGAGCATCAACGGGATCGCGGCGGGGTTGCGCAATACCGGTTGAGGCTGGCGCCGAAGCGGACCCAAGCCGGGTGTGGCCGACGAAGGCCACACCCGGCTTTTTTCATTGCGCCCACCCAGCCGCTACAATGGAGCCCGCCATGTACCAGTACAAACCAGGCAAGTATTCCGGTATCTCTACTACCCCTCCACGCGCAGCCGATAGCATGACGACGCCGTCCTCCGCCGATCACCCGCCGCCGCTCGACGCCACGCCGGCCCGCGCGCTCGGCGACTTCATCCGCGCCCATCGCGAGCGGCTGTCGCCGCAGGCGGTCGGTCTGCCGCCGGGACCGCGCCGCCGCACGCCCGGTCTGCGGCGCGAGGAAGTCGCGCAGCTGTGCGGCGTGAGCCCGACCTGGTACACGTGGATCGAGCAGGGTCGGCCGGTGTCCGCTTCGGCCGATGCGCTTGCGCGCATCGCGGTCGCGTTGCAGCTGTCGCGCGCCGAGCGCGCCTATCTGTTCGAGCTGGCCGCGCAACGCGATCCGGCCGAGCCCGACCCCGCCGCCGCCGATGCGCCCGCCACGCTGCTGCAAACCGTGCAGCTCATCGACACGCCGGCCTACGTGCTCGACCGGCAGTGGAATGCGCTTGCGTGGAACGAGCGCGCGGCCGATCTGTTCGTCGGCTGGCTCGACGGCGCGCACGACCGCAACCTGTTGCGCTACACGTTCACCGAGCCGGCCGCGCGCGCGTTGATCGTCGATTGGGAAACGCGCGCGCGGCGGCTCGCCGCCGAGTTCCGCGCCGACTCGATCCGCCATCTGAACGATGCGCCGACGCGTGGGCTGATCGATTCGCTGTCGGCAGCGAGCGACGAGTTCGCGCGCTACTGGGCCTCGCAGGATGTCGGCGGCCGCGAGGGCGGCAGGCGCGAGTTCAACCATCCGCGCGACGGGCGCATCGTCTATGACCAGATCACGTTCAAGCCCGCGCATCGCGAAGATCTGAAGCTGGTGGTGCTGGTGCGCGAATAGCTCCGCGATGGGCGGCAGCGCTTTGGCCGCCCTCACCCGGTGTTAAAATCTTCGTCTTTCTTCGCTGCGGCGGCGCTTTTGCACGATTCGCGCACTCGCGTTGCCAGCCTCTTCACCGCTCGTTTTTACCGCCCAACACCATGACGTCCCAACTGCACAAAAAAGGCGAAGCCTGGTCGGCTCGCTTCTCGGAGCCGATGTCGGAGCTCGTCAAACGCTACACGTCGTCGGTTTTCTTCGACAAGCGTCTGGCGTTCGTCGACATCGAAGGGTCGCTCGCGCATGCGTCGATGCTCGCCGCGCAGAAGATCATTTCCGCCGACGACCTCGCCGCGATCCAGCGCGGCATGGTGCAGATCAAGGGCGAAATCGAGCGTGGCGAGTTCGAATGGCAGCTCGATCTCGAAGACGTGCACCTGAACATCGAAGCGCGCCTGACCGCGCTGATCGGCGACGCCGGCAAGCGCCTGCACACCGGCCGCTCGCGCAACGACCAGGTCGCGACCGACATCCGCCTATGGCTGCGCGGCGAGATCGACCGCATCGGCGAACTGCTCACCGGGTTGCGCGTGGCGCTGCTCGACATCGCGGAGAAGAACGCCGCGACCATCATGCCGGGCTTCACGCACCTGCAGGTCGCGCAGCCGGTCACGTTCGGACATCACCTGCTCGCGTACGTCGAAATGTTCTCGCGCGACGCCGAGCGGATGATCGACTGCCGCAAGCGCGTGAACCGTCTGCCGCTCGGCGCGGCCGCGCTCGCCGGCACCAGCTATCCGATCGACCGTGACGCCGTGGCGAAGACGCTCGGCTTCGACGGCATCTGCGCGAACTCGCTCGACGCCGTCTCCGACCGCGACTTCGCGATCGAATTCACGGCCGCGTCCGCGCTCGTGATGACACACGTGTCGCGGTTCTCCGAAGAACTCGTGCTGTGGATGAGCCCGCGCGTCGGCTTCATCGATCTGGCCGACCGTTTCTGCACCGGCTCGTCGATCATGCCACAGAAGAAGAACCCGGACGTGCCCGAGCTCGCGCGCGGCAAGACCGGCCGCGTGAACGGCCATCTGATGGCGCTGCTGACGCTGATGAAGGGCCAGCCGCTCGCGTACAACAAGGACAACCAGGAAGACAAGGAGCCGCTGTTCGACACCGTCGATACGGTCGCCGACACGCTGCGCATCTTCGCTGAAATGGTCGCCGGCATCACGGTCAAGCCGCAAGCGATGCGCGACGCCGCGCTGCAAGGCTTCTCGACCGCGACCGACCTCGCCGACTATCTCGTCAAGCGCGGCCTGCCGTTTCGCGACGCGCACGAAGCAGTCGCGCTCGCGGTGCGCGTGTGCGCCGATCGCGGCTGCGATCTCGCGGACCTGACGCTCGACGAAATGCGCGGCGAACTGCCGAACGTCGCGCATCTGATCGGCGACGACGTGTTCTCGTATCTGACGCTCGAGGGCTCGGTGGCGAGCCGCAATCATCCGGGCGGCACCGCGCCCGAGCAAGTGCTCGCCGCGGTGAAGGCGGCGCGTGCGGCGTTGAAGTGATCGATGGTTGGCCAGCGCTGTGAGCCTGGGCTTGCGGCGTCGCGGCTTGAACCGGGATCGAAAAGGCGGATCCGTTTGACGGGTTCGCCTTTTTTATTGCACGCGCGTGAATGGGAAATCGAAGGCAAAAGAAAGCCCGCCAGAAGCGGGCTGAAAAGACTTCCACCGATGCCTCATCAAGAGGCCATCAGAGTGTAAGCGGGTTTCGTCCGGCGACCAATGCGCGCATATTTCCCGCCCTTACATGGGCGAACGCCAATTGAATACCAGCGGTTTTTGACTACCATTCAATCATGCTCTCATCGCGGTTCGTCGACGATGCTCACTCGCACTTCTCCCCCTCCCGTTCCTCGCCGTGTGGCTCGGCACTTCGCCACGGCGGCGCGCCCGTATCGGCTATGGCTCTGCGCGCTCGCGGTTGCCGCCGTGGCCGGCTGCACGATCACGCCGCCGGCGCCGCGCGAAACCGTCAACACACCGGTGGCCGCGATCAACAGCGCAACGCTCGATCAATACCGCGATGCGGTCGCGCGGCGGATCGTCGAGCGCAATCCGTCGTACGTGCTGCAAGGCAAGCCGCAGGCGATGCTGCGCTCGCTCGTGGTGGTGTCGTTCACGGTCGACGGTAATGGACACATCATCGAGTCGTCGGTGTATCGCACGAACGGCGACGACGAAGCCGAGAGCACCGCGCTCGCGTCGCTGCGCCGCTCGGCGCCGCTGCCGCAACCGCCCGGCAAGCTGCTGAACGGCCGCGGCCAGCTCGAGCTGTTCGAAGACTGGCTGTTCAACGATAACGGCAAATTCCAGTTGCGCGAACTCGCCTCGCCGCAAGCGGAAACCTTCAACTGAGCGCGGTTTGCGCGTGCGATCCCAAGCACCGCCCCGCGCATCACCGCATGGGTCGGCCACGCATGACCCAGTCAGGCCATCGCGCATAGCGCATGGCACGCCCTTCGTTGCCGCACAAGCTTACGCCGCCATTGCTGCGCGACAAGCACGCTCGCTATAATTTTCCGATTCCCCGCGCCGGAGCCTTCCGGCATGGCTCACGCCGTCCGCACACCCGCCGGCGCGGCGCACGAGCCGACTGCAGTGCTGCGCCGCCACCCGCGCGCGGCGCCCACCAAACCTATACCTCAACGAGGATGCCGCGTTTGCGCGCCGCGTGTCTGCGAAGCACGGCACAGCGCCGCGCGGCGTCACGACAAATGGAGACCCTGCATGTCCACTTCGCCGATTTCCGCGGCCCAGCCCGCAAGCGGGCAAAACAGCAGCGCGCGCATCATCTTCGCGAGCTTCATCGGCACCGCGATCGAGTTCTACGATTTCTATGTCTACGCGACCGCCGCGGCGCTCGTGATCGGACCGGTATTCTTCCCGCATGGCTCGGCCACCGCGCAGGCGCTGTCGGCGTTCGTCACGTTCGGCATCGCGTTCGTCGCGCGACCGATCGGCTCGTTCCTGTTCGGCCACTTCGGCGACCGCATCGGCCGCAAATCGACTCTGGTTGTCTCGCTGCTCGTGATGGGCTTGTCGACCACGCTGATCGGCTTCGTGCCGGGCTACGACGCGATCGGCAGCCTCGCGCCGATCCTGCTGTGCGTGCTGCGTTTCGGCCAGGGCATCGGCCTCGGCGGCGAATGGGGCGGTGCCGCGCTGCTCGCCACCGAAAACGCGCCGGCCGGCAAGCGTGGCTGGTTCGGCATGTTCCCGCAGCTTGGCCCGTCGGTCGGCTTTCTGGCGTCCAACGGCCTGTTCTTCGCGCTCGCGCTGTCGCTGTCCGACGAGCAGTTCCGCAGCTGGGGCTGGCGCGTGCCGTTCATCGTCAGCGCGGTGCTGGTTGCGCTCGGCCTGTACGTGCGGCTGAAGATTGCCGAGACGCCCGCGTTCCAGGCAGCGATCGAGCGCAAGGAACGGGTGCGCGTGCCGATCGCGACGCTGTTCTCGCAGCACTGGGTGCCGACCGTGCTCGGCGCGCTCGCGATGGTGGTCTGCTACACGCTGTTCTATAACGCGACGACGTTCTCGCTGTCGTACGGCGTCGGGTCGCTGCATATTCCGCGGCAAACCTTCCTTGGCCTGCTGTGCATCGCCGTCGTGTTCATGGCGCTCGCGACACCGCTGTCGGCCCGCGCGAGCGACCGCTTCGGGCGCAAGCCGGTGCTGATCGTCGGCATCATCGCGGCGATCCTGTCGGGCTTCACGATGGCGCCGCTGCTCGGCAGCGGCGAGCCGTTGCTGGTGCTGCTATTCCTCGTGATCCAGCTGTTCCTGATGGGCGTGACGTTCGCGCCGATGGGCGCGCTGCTGCCGGAGCTGTTTCCGACCAACGTGCGCTATACGGGCGCCGGCGTCGCCTATAACCTCGGCGGGATTCTTGGCGCGTCGGTCGCGCCGTACATCGCGCAGGTGCTCGCCGCGCACGGCGGGTTGCCGTGGGTCGGCGCGTACGTGTCGGTCGCGGCGGCCGTGAGCCTGGTCGGCGTGCTGTGCATGCGCGAAACGCGCAATGAGAGTCTGATGAAGTGATGCAACACGCATCGACGGGCTAACGCTTCCATCGATGCGCGTTTGCCGATGCCCGGGCGATGCCAGCTCGATGCCGTCCTCGCTATTTCCGCAAGCCGGTCCGGTATATCCCCTGCCTTGCGCGACTTTTTGACTTGCCTATACTCCCTGCATAACCCTAAAAAAAGCAGGGGAGACTCGCATGATCGTCCATCTTCACAATGCCGATATCGTCCTGATCATCGCGCTGGCTTTGCTCGGCTCGCTGCTGCTCGCGCTGCGCTTCCGTCCGTCGACATGGAAAGGCATCGTCGTCGAGGCGCTGGCCGCGAACGCCGCGGCCATTGCCGCGGTGGTCGCGTTCGAAATGCTCGTCGCCTGAGGCCGCTGCTTCGAGCCTGAGCGCGGCGCGCGGCTTAGCGGTAGTAGCCGTGATGATAGTAGCCACCGCCGCCGTAGTAGTAACCCGGCGCCGGCGCGATGACACAGCCGCCGAGTGCCGATGCGAGCAGCGTGCCGGCCACGAGAGTCAGGATCAAGCGTTTCATGTTGTTCTCCATCGAGTCAGATTGATTCGAGCGCAAACCCCGAATGACCCGATTGGACACGATGCGCGCCGCGGCGAACGTTGCCATTTGTAAGGGAAGATCACCGAGCTGTTACAGGATCTACGCACTGGATCGACGCGTATGATCGACGCGCCTCGCTCGCCGCCGGATCGCGCCGCCATGGCGGAAAACACCGCCTATACTCCATTGAGCGCACTAGCGCGATGGAAGCCTTGCTGGCCGTGCCAGCCTCGCCGCAATGGAGCGGTTCAAGGCGCGCCGCGCAAGCCTCGACGCACCGCGGCATGCCAGCCTGCCGCCTTTGCGTCTGCGCACCTGACGCTTCGGTGCCCAACGAAAAGCGACAGTTTTAACAGACGTGTAATCGATTCCTCTTCGCCCGCTGTTCCCCGACACGGGCGTTCTTCGAGGCGCGACGATGCGCTCGCTGCCCGTAAGGGCGGACTGCGCGTCGCGCCTCTTTTCTTTGGCGCAAACGATTGCGCGATCGCGCGAACCAACTCAGGCGGCCGCTGACCTTTGCTGCATCGCAAGCACCGGCTCTGCCGCTTGCACGTAGTCGATCGCTTCGAGCGCCGCGCTGATGGGCGGCACCGAGTGGCCGTCGCCGATCGAGGTCGAGCGATGCGGCGCCTCGATGCCGCAATGCGATGGCGACGTCGCGACGAAGATCATCACGGTGCGCTTCTGCAGCGCATGCGCGAGGTGCACGAAGCCCGTATCGGTACCAACCACGAGCGCGCACGCGTCGATCATCTGCGCGACTTCCGTCACGCTCATTTGCGGCAGCACCCTCGCGCCCGGCACCTGCGCGGCGATTTGCCCGGCTTCGGCAAGCTCACCGTCCGAACCCCACGGCAGCACGACACGAAAACCACGCTCGCTCAACTCGCGCCCCACCGCCACCCAGTGCGTGAGCGGCCATTTCTTGTCGGCTTTCGAGGTGGCGTGAAAGAGCGCCGCGACAGGCCCGTCCTGCGTTGCGAACGGCTGCGTGACGGGTTCGGGTAGCTGCAGGTTGTAGATGGGCGGGCCTGCCACTTCGTGGCCGAGCGCCTCGCTGGCGCTGATGCGCATGCCGTGCCACGCGCTGCCTGGTGGACGTGGGCCGAAACGCCCGGTGTAGGCGAACGCGGCGCCGCGCTCGCCCAGATTCTGCGACTGATAGCCGATGCGCCGCGACGAGCGCGCAAGGAAGGCGATGATCGCGCTCTTGTAGACGCCGTGGATATCGATGATGTAGTCGTAGCGATACGCGCGCAACTCGGCGATCGATGCCCAGATCGCCTTCAGATCGCTCCAGCGGCGCGTCTGCTTGAAGCGGCGCAGCGGCGCGCACAGCACGCGATCGACGCCCTGGCTCCAACGCACGACTTCCGCAAATGCTTCGTCCGCCGCCCAATCCACCTGAACGCCAGGAAACGCGCGTTTGATATCGGCAACGACTGGCAACGCCTGCACGATATCGCCTAGTGAAGTGACCTTGACGATAAGGATTCGCTTCATTGAGGTTTTTCGTTGTTCGAAGTTGAAACTATTCTAGCTGACGTATTTACCGATCCCTGCCAAATGGGCATCGCCAGCGGTCCGGTTCTCAATACGGCGCGTTACAGCAAAGAAAATCGCCTGACGATCCATCGTACATGGTTATTTCAATCATCTTCCACGCCTTCTGGTCGGCGCCCACGTTTTATACTTGGCTCTTTGCACGACTCTCATTCATGTCCCGGCCCTTCCTTTCCCGTTCGCCCGCCGTCGCGCGTCGCGCGAAACGCCTGTGGCGGCAATACGGTATCTTCTGGCTCGGTGCGATCGCCGTCGGTCTGGTCGCGGTGCTCTATGCGCGTCTGATCGACTGGGGGTATGACGCGTTTCTCGACGTCCAGCATCGGTACGCGTGGGCGCCGCTCATCATCACACCCGCGGTCGCCGCGCTCGCGGTCTGGCTCACGCGCAAGTTCTTTCGCGGCTCAGAGGGCAGCGGCATCCCGCAGGTGATCGCGACGCTGCACACGAAGCAGCGCGGGTACGGCACGCGGCTGCTGTCGCTGCGGCTTCTGCTCGGCAAGATCGGCGTGTCGTTTCTCGCGATTCTCGGCGGCTTCACGATCGGCCGCGAAGGACCGACCGTGCAGGTCGGCGCCGCGCTGATGTTCAATTTGCGCCGGTTCTATCCGCGCTCGAATGCGCAGATCGAGCGGCAGCTCGCGTTGGCGGGCGCGGCAGCGGGTTTATCGGCGGCGTTCAATACACCGCTCGCGGGCGTCGTGTTCGCGATCGAGGAATTGACGCGCAGCTTCGAGGCTCGCACGAGCGGCGTGCTGATCACGGCGATCATCGTCGCGGGCGTGGTCGCGCTTGGCCTGAACGGCAACTACACGTATTTCGGCACGATCCAGATCGGCGCGCATTTTCCCGATCTGCTCGCCGTCGCGGTGGTGCTCACCGCGATCGTCACGGGAATCGCGGGCGGCCTATTCGGCTGGCTGCTGCTCAATACCGCGCGCTGGATTCCGGCGCCGCTGCGTCAGTTGCATGGCGAGCGGCCGGTCGTGTTCGCCGCGCTGTGCGGCTTCACGATCGCGGTGGTCGGCGTGATCTCGGGCGGCACGACGTTCGGCAGCGGCTATACGGAAGCGCGCGGCCTGCTCGAGGGACACGAGCAATTGTCGGTGTTCTATCCGTTCCTGAAGATGATCGCGATGGTCGGCTCGTACCTGCCCGGCATTCCGGGCGGCATCTTCGCGCCGTCGCTGTCGATTGGCGCGGGCTTCGGCAATCTGCTGCACATGGTGTTCGATTCGATGCAATTGCCGATGCTGATCGCGCTCGCGATGGTCGGCTATCTGGCCGCGGTCACACAGTCGCCGATCACGTCGTTCGTGATCGTGATGGAGATGATCGACGGCCACGCGCTGGTGATTTCGCTGATGGCCACCGCGTTGATCGCGAGCCGCGTGTCGCGCCTGTTCGCGCCGCCGCTTTATGAGTCGCTCGCCAAGCGCTACATGGCGCCGCTACCGCAGCCCGCGCCCGCGCCAGTGCCGGAAGTGCCCGAGGTCGAGGCGCCTGAAGCGGAAAGCGAGGACGGCGAGCCGCGCGCCGACGATGCCGCAGACGGCATCAAGACGGATACCTCCGACTCGCCGCGTCAGTAGACGACCACGCGCGGCGCATGCACATACGGCGGCCGCGCCGGCACGACGACGCAGCCGGCCAGCATCACCGCCAGGGCGGCGAGCGCGAGCAGAATCTTTTTATGCGGCGTAACCGGTTAAATGCGCGAGGGCGACGCTAGGCTGACGTTGCGCGTGTAACGGCACCGCTGGAGTGCAACGGTTCATTTTCGACCGGGAAATGGCGAGCGCCGTGGAGATGCGAAGAGACGGCTTCAGACAGAAGCCAGAGAACGAGCCGAACGCCGCACGGCATCGCGTCGCTCCGACGCGACGCCATGCGACGTCCTGCACATGATGCGAGATGGACCGCGGTCCATCCGAAGCTCAGGCCTGCGGTATTTCGATCTTGACTTCGAGCACCTCGAGATCGTCCTGACGCTCGAGACTCACGCGAATGTCGTCATCGGAAATCTTCACGTACTTCGAGATCACGGCCACCAGTTCGCGTTGCAACGCAGGCAGATAATCGGCGGGCGGATGACCGCCGGCGCGCTCGTGCGCGATGATCAACTGCAGGCGTTCCTTCGCTACCGACGCGGACTTCTTTTTCTCGCCCAGCAAAAACGAAAGAATCGACATTACGTGCGCTCCCCTTACTTGGTGCCGAAGAGGCGCTGCAGCAGCCCGGGCTTCTGGTAATCGACAAAGCGAAGCGATTTCTGCTCGCCGAGGAAACGCGACACGACGTCCTTATAGGCTTCGGCCACATCGGTGCCGTCCATATGCACGGCCGGCAGACCCTGGTTCGACGCGTGCAGCACCGCTTCCGATTCCGGAATCACGCCAATCAGATCGATGCGCAGAATTTCCTGGATGTCGGTAAGCGACAGCATTTCGCCTTCGCTGACGCGCTTCGGGTTGTAGCGGGTAATCAGCAGATGCTCCTTGATCGGCTCCTTGCCTTCAATCGCGCGCTTGGTCTTCGACGACAGGATGCCGAGAATGCGATCGGAGTCGCGCACCGACGACACTTCCGGGTTCGTCACGATCAGCGCTTCGTCTGCGAAGTGCATCGCAAGCAGCGCGCCCGATTCGATACCGGCCGGCGAATCGCAGACGACGTATTCGAAGTCCATCTTGATCAGATCGTTGATGACCTTCTCGACGCCTTCCATCGTCAGCGCGTCTTTATCGCGCGTCTGCGAGGCCGGCAGGATGAACAGGTTCTCGCATTTCTTGTCTTTGATCAGCGCCTGGTTCAGATTCGCTTCGCCCTGGATCACGTTGATCAGGTCGTACACGACGCGACGCTCGCAGCCCATGATGAGGTCGAGGTTGCGCAGGCCGACGTCGAAGTCGATCACGGCGGTTTTGCTGCCGCGCAACGCGAGGGCCGACGCAAAGCTCGCGCTCGTGGTCGTCTTGCCCACGCCACCCTTGCCCGAAGTCACCACAATGATTTTTGCCATTACCCTTACCTTGTGTTCGTCAAATGCGTCAATTGATGCACGGCCCGCGTCGCCGTGAAACGCCACGTGCCGCAATCGCTCGGGGCAGCGCGCGTTTCGCGGCGCTTTACGTGAGCCGCAGCGGTTCGATCATCAGTTTTTCTTCTTCGAGCCAGATCTGCACCGGCTTGCCGAGCACGTCGGCGGGCAGCGGGTTCTCGGTCGTTCGATAGATGCCCGCGATCGAGATCAGTTCCGGTTCGAGACACGTGCAGAAGATGCGCGCGTCGTGATTGCCCTGCACGCCGGCCAATGCCCGGCCGCGCAGCGGCGCGTAAATATGGATGTTGCCTTCCGCGATCACCTCGGCGCCATTGCTGACGAGACCGAGCACGACCAGATCGCCTTTTGCGTAGATGCGCTGACCGGAGCGCAGCGGCTTGTCGACCACCATCGTTTGCGGCGACGTGGCGAGGCGCACCGGCTCGGCGGCGGATGTGGAATCGGCGGCGGCCGCGGCCGTGCCGGCTGCCGCGCTGGCGGTTGCGGACGCAGTGCTCGTCCCCGGGCTCGTCTCGGTGGCAGGTGCCGTGTCCGCCGCCGTCGCGGTGCTGTCGTCATCGGTCTGCTTCGCCGGCGCGCCGCGGCGGTCGCGCGCTTCGAGCAGCGGCAATCCCAACTCCGACGCCCATCCCTGCTCCGCATTCGCGACCACGCCGACCGGACGCATGCGCACGCTGTCGAGCAGTTGCGCGATGTCGGCGAGCGGCACGCGCTCGTTGTCGGCGAGACGCCGCACGTCGATAGCGACGACGTCGTTAGCGAAGAATTCAGGGGTCGCCTCGAAGCGTCGCGTCAGTTCGGCACGCATCGAATCGAGGTCGGTCGTTTTGACCACGAACATCAGCGTGTCGACAGAGCCGCTGCGCAGTTCGAAAAAGGGCGATTTCTTGGGCGACATAGGTTCGACAAAAATTTTTGCGTATTTTACAGGCGTACACGCGTGCGGCCACTATTTTTCCCGGGAGAATCGGTGCTCGCGCGCGGACGCAATGCGTGCCGTCGAGGTGATCGACGCGCGACGGCGCGAAAGAAATGCTGGCGGGAAAAGACCGCGATGAAGGGACGGCGATGAAGAGCGGCGCGCGCGACGCGCCGCCTGGGCGATCACTGCTGAAACACCCGCGAGGTGGCCGGCACGTGCCGCACCAGCAGACTTTCCACCTGCTCGGGTGCGCGCTCGACGCGCCGATGTTCGCCGGTCGGGCCAAAGCCGAGCGCCTCGTAAAAGCGCATCCCGTTGCGGTTGGCGTCGGAGACCCAGGCGTAGATTTCCGTGGCGCCCGCATTCGCGAGCCAGTTGCTCGCGGTATCGACGAGCAACTCGCCGGCGCGCAGATGACGCACGGCCGGCGCCACCCACAATTCGCAGACGAACGCGCGGCGCGAGGCGGTGTCGTCGAAATGCGCCTCGATCAGGCCTGCCGGATGGCCCTCGGTGTAGAGGAGGAACGTACCGACGGATTGCGAAACCGCGTGGACCGCCGCGGTCGCGTCGAAACTGGCGGCATCGGCCGACAACGCGTCCTCGAGCGTCGCGCCGAAGGCATACGGCGCCTCCCGCAGCGAGGCCGTGCGGAGTTCGCGAAAAACGGCGCCCTGATCAGCGGTGATGCGGCGAACGGTCAATGACGGACTCATGCAGACGAAAACCCCTGGAAACCCTAACGCATAGCTTTAACCGAACCGGCCGGCGAGTCAAATTATTATTGACCCGAACATGCGGTCTCGCTCACGGCGCCTCATAGTCGCCAGTGCCGTCCGGCCATGGCGTCAGCAGTTCATAGCCGTCGTCGGTGACCGCGACCATGTGCTCCCACTGCGCCGACAGCGAGCGGTCTTTCGTGATCACGGTCCAGCCGTCGCGCTGCACCGACGTGCCGGCGCGGCCCGCGTTGATCATCGGCTCGATCGTGAAGACCATGCCCGGCTTCAGGCGCACACCCTGACCCGGCTGTCCGTAGTGCAGCACCTGCGGGTCCTCGTGATAGACCTTGCCGATGCCGTGCCCGCAGTAGTCGCGCACGATCGAGAAGCCCTCGCGCTGCGCGACCTTCTGGATCGCGTGGCCGACGTCGCCAAGCGTCGCGCCCGGCTTCACCTCGCGGATGCCGGCCACCATCGCCTCGTAGGTCGTGTCGATCAGCGCGCGCGCGACCGTGCTCGGCTGGCCGACGCAGTACATGCGGCTCGTGTCGCCGAAATAGCCGTCCTTGATGATCGCGACGTCGATGTTGATGATGTCGCCGTCCTTCAGGACCTCGCTTCGATTCGGGATGCCGTGACACACGATATGGTTGACCGACGTGCAGACGGTCTTCGGAAAGCCCAGATAGCCGACGTTGGCCGGAATCGCTTTTTGCGTGTGGACGATGTAGTCGTTGCACAGCGCGTCGAGCTCGTCGGTGGAGACGCCTGCCTTGACGTGCTCGCCGATCATGGCCAGCACATCAGCCGCGAGGCGGCCTGCAATGCGCAGCTTCGCGAGATCGTCGGAGGTCTTGTAGGTAATGGCCATGAATTCAGTCGATGTGAGTCGCGGGGTCAAGCGCGAGATGACCCGCCGCGCCCGAGAGCCCGGCGGCCCGCAACCGCCGCTCGATCGGGCGATTTCGGGCAATTGTACAGAGGAACGCCAATGAATCCCCCGAAAACCGGCAGAAGCGGTACGCCACGACGGCATCGACAGGATTCAGCAGGTGGGCATCGCGATCACGCAGATGGACGAGGTCACGCGGCAGAACGCGGCACTCGTCGAGAAAAGCGCGGCGGCGACCGCGTCGCTCGCGGATCAGGCGCGGGCGTTAAGGGAGGTGATGGAGGGGTGTGGATGAGGCGCCCGCACCCCCGCCTCGATACTCTGAAGGGAAGATTGGGCGCCGCCGTCAGGCCCGGCGACATGCCGCTACTGGCACCGGGCAGCATCGACTACGGAGGACGGAACTGCTTGCGTCGACAGCCGCGGCCTAGTTGTCGGGATGGGCCGCCGTGAAGCTTTGGAAAGCACTGTATGACGGATTCAACGGTGAACCGTTGAGCATGATGCCGTACGTCTCGTTGCCGCTGTCGAGCACGTAATACATGACGGACTGGATATTGTGCGTCTTGCGGTTCTGATAGAACTCGCCGAGCTTCGTCGAGATGTAGTTCGAACGATAGGCCTGAGTTTGCTCCGGTCCGGTGTTCCACTCGGTGACGATGAACGGCACGCCATACCGGGCCTTGCAATAGGTCGGCAGATCGAAGCCTGGCTGCGCGCCGTCCGTCCCGACGTCGAACAGATCGCCATACACCTCGTAGTTGTGCCACGTGGTGATGTCCCAGCGCACGGTCGGGTAACCGCCGCTACCATCCGGTTGCATACCGTCCCACAGCGCGTCCGCCGCGCCGACATCGTTCACGCAGAAGTTGATGCCGCATTTGGCGTTGGACTGAACCGACTTCACGCCGTCGATCATCCCGCGCATCACGCCGCGCATCACCGGCCAGTTCGCGTTGTTGAAGTCCGACGCCCTCGTGCCCGCATAGGTGAAGTTGAGCACGGTGGCGTTCGTCCGCGTCAGCTCATTGCCGCATTCGTAGATCGTGACGCCATACGGCTTCAGTGCGTTCGCGATGCCCTGAGCTACCGCGTAACCCTGGCTGTAAGCGGCATTCTCGCCAGCCAGCAGGTTGCCGTTGGAGTCGTAGACGCCCTGAGTGATCAGCACGATCAGCGTCATCCCCGCCGACTGGAAAGCCTGCGCGAGCCCGATCACCGCGTTCAACTGGTTCGACGCGTTGGCGCAGCCGACGCGATAGCTCGTGCAACCCATGCCCTTCAGGATCGACACGATCTGTTGGGGCGTGTAGTTGTAGTCGAAGTGGCCGTTCATGCCGTAGAACATGCCGGCGGGCGGTGCGATCGCGGTGCGCGGATCGTTACAGGGCAGCCAATGGCCGGCGGTGTCGTTGTTCACGTAGAACTGGCCACCCGTGCCGCAATGCCAGATCTTGCCGCCGTACCACAACACGAGAGAGACGTTGTACGTATCGCCAACCGTCGCCCCGTTGCGGTAAATGACGCCATTACTCAGCGTCCAGATCGCGCCGGACTTGTCGATGATGTACGGCGAATCGGGCAGCGAGGTGCCATCGGCCGAGGTGCCGCCAAGGCGCGGGTCGTTGGAGCCCGTCCAGCCCGAGCCCGTCCATTGGTAGAACTGACCACCCGTGCCTTCGTGATAAATCACGCCGCCGAAAAACAGCACGAGCGAGACGTTGTAGGTGTTGCCTGCCGCCGACCCGTTGCGGTAGACCGAACCTCCGGAAAGGGTCCAGACGTTGCCGGAATTGTCCGTGATGGACGTGGCGGGCGGCATGGAGATGCTGTTCGGATCGCTCGCCTTCGCAGTCGGCGTTGTATTGCTCGAGGTACCGGACGCACCCGAAGCTGCAGCAGCACCGGAAGCGCCAGTCGCGGCGGCAGCCTTGCCGCTAGCGTTTGAGGATTCACCGCCGCCACCACATGCGGCCAAAAGGTAACTTGCGCTGAGGGCCGTCAGGCCGCCGAGAAATTGACGTCGTTTTAACATGCGGAGTAATTCCAAATGTCGGGAAAATTCCCGATAAAAAGACCAAAAAGGATTTGCTTTGATTCGGACGGACAATAAGGATTCATGCAAAGACAGATTTGCAGTTCTTAAAAACAGCTGTCCTGAAGTGCCTTGAACGCACGTTTGTGATGTCCGATTGAACCGATGCTCGCGAAGGTGCTTCTCGCGGTGGTCCAGATTGACAGGGCCGGGTGCGTGTCGGATCGCGATTGTTTGCCCCGCGAACCTTTTACCGATTGTTGCCGCAGATGTCGTTCTTAGGAAAATTCTTCCCGTAAAAGCTGCTGACGGCGTAAATCGTACCCTGAATGAATGACTGAGCCCAACTAAAAATCGTATTTATTTGTAAAAAAAGGCAGATCTTGCCGAGATCTGTGGGGTCGGCGAAGATTCGCACTTTCAGAAGTCGATCAGGGGGCAGGTCGCCCGAAAATTTTTGTACTTCGACCCCCAATAGCACGAGACCGCCAAGCTCCTGGTATGTCCGGCATATGAATAGGGGGACAGTGCAGCAGGTATTGCTTAAGGTATTTGTATGAAAACAGAATAAAAATGAACGCGAGCAATGAATTAGCTCGCGTGCACAAAATCGAAACAATGGATTTCGCCAATAGAAATGATGCTTGAACAACCTCGTATTGCCCTGGCAAAGCAATACGGTAACTTAAAGCAAAAAACCCCTTGATCTCGGTGAAATCAAGGGGTTTTCAGAATTTGGCGGAAAGGGTGAGATTCGAACTCACGGTACCCCTAAAGGTACACTGGATTTCGAGTCCAGCGCATTCGACCACTCTGCCACCTTTCCGGGTATCCCAACTTGCTACCACTTCGTCGGATCCAAGCGGGCCGCTGCTTGGGAGAACAAGATTATAGAACAGCTCGAATTAATTTTCCAAGCCCCTCCGCGAAAAAACTTCTACGTTCTTTCTCGGAGCCTGGACGCCGGCACCTCCAGTCGCTCCACGCCGCCGAGGTAAGGCCGCAGTGCCGGCGGCACCGCCACCGAGCCATCGACGTTCTGGAAGTTCTCGAGCACCGCGACGAGCGTGCGCCCCACCGCGAGCCCCGAGCCGTTCAGCGTATGCACGAGCTCGGGCTTGCCCTGCGCGTTGCGGAAACGCGCCTGCATGCGTCGCGCCTGGAACGACTCGGTATTCGAACAGCTCGAAATCTCGCGATACGTGTTCTGCGCGGGCAACCACACTTCGAGGTCGTAGGTCTTTGCGGCAGAGAAGCCCATGTCACCGGTGCACAGCGTGATTACGCGATACGGCAGTTCGAGCTTCTGCAGAATCGCCTCGGCATGGCCGACCATCTGCTCGAGCGCATCGTACGATGCGTCCGGCGCAACGACCTGCACCATCTCGACCTTGTCGAACTGATGCTGGCGGATCATGCCACGCGTGTCGCGACCATACGAGCCCGCTTCCGAGCGGAAACACGGCGAATGCGCGGTCAGCTTGATCGGCAGCGCGTCCGCTTCGACGATGCTCTCCCGCACCGTGTTCGTCAGCGATATTTCCGAGGTGGAGATCAGGTACTGCGTGACCGTGTGTTCGCCGCCGCCCTTTTCGACGCGGAACATGTCGTCCGCGAACTTCGGCAACTGGCCGGTACCGTACAGGATGTCCGGATTGACGATGTACGGCGTATAGATCTCGGTATAGCCGTGCTGCTGCGTGTGCGTGTCGATCATGAATTGCGCGAGCGCGCGATGCAGCCGCGCAATCTGGCCGCGCAGCACCGTGAAGCGCGCGCCCGACAGCTTTGCGCCGGTCTCGAAATCGAGACCGAGCGGCGTGCCGACGTCGACGTGATCCTTGACCTCGAAGTCGAACTGACGCGGCGTGCCCCAGCGGCGCACTTCGACGTTGCCGGTTTCGTCGTTGCCGACCGGCACGCTTTCGTGCGCGAGGTTCGGCACGCCGAGCAGCAGATCCGACAGACGCTTCTGGATGTCTTCGAGCTTGACCGCCGACGCCTTCATCTCGTCGCCGATGCCGCC
Organism: Paraburkholderia sp. WC7.3g; assembly: GCF_050436345.1. Taxonomy (NCBI): domain Bacteria; kingdom Pseudomonadati; phylum Pseudomonadota; class Betaproteobacteria; order Burkholderiales; family Burkholderiaceae; genus Paraburkholderia; species Paraburkholderia sp. WC7.3g. The sequence continues at coordinate 1,377,896 of NZ_JBNDMA010000002.1, read as the reverse complement.
GACTTCGGCCATCACCGCCGACGTGTCTTCGCCGCGCCCTTTCATCGCGCCGATCTGCTTCGACAGGCTGTTGCGGCGCGCCTGCAGTTCTTCGGTACGGGTCTGAGTATCGCGGCGTTCCGCTTCGAGCGCGGTAAAGGCCGCGACGTCGAGGGTATAGCCGCGGTCGGCGAGGCGTTTCGCGACGCCGTCGAGGTCTTTGCGCAGCAACTGGATGTCGAGCATGGGATGGGACGGATGTTCGTTGTATGAAAACGCGATTTTAGCGCACCGGCAAAGGCGAAACGCCTCAAGCCTTCTTCGGCTTGTTTTCGACGCGCCACCGGGCATCGAGCTCGGCAAGGCGCGCGAGCTTATCGCCGATCTTGCCTTCGAGACCACGCGGTGTCGGCTCGTACCAATGCGGCTCGCGCATGCCGTCCGGCAGATAGGTCTCGCCGGCCGCGTACGCATCGGGTTCGTCGTGCGCATAGCGGTAGTCGTGGCCATAGCCGAGTTCCTTCATCAGCTTCGTCGGCGCGTTGCGCAGATGCACCGGCACCGCGCGCGACTGATCCTTGCCGACGAAGCGCCGCGCCTCGTTGTACGCGTTGTACCCGGCGTTCGATTTCGGCGCGACCGCCAGATAGATGATCGCCTGTGCGAGCGCGAGTTCGCCTTCGGGCGAGCCCAGACGCTCGTAGGTTTCGGCGGCGTCGAGCGTGATGCGCGCGGCGCGCGGGTCGGCGAGGCCGATGTCTTCCCACGCCATACGCACGATGCGCCGCGCGAGGTAGCGCGGGTCCGCGCCGCCGTCGAGCATGCGGCAAAACCAGTACAGCGCGCCGTCTGGATTGCTGCCGCGCACGGATTTATGCAGCGCGCTGATCTGATCGTAGAACGCATCGCCGCCCTTGTCGAAGCGGCGCAGATTTTCCGCAAGCGCGCTGCCTAATAACGCGCCGTCGATTTCAGTCGTCTTCTGTTGGGCCGCCGCGCGCGCGACGATCTCGAGGTTGTTCAGCAGCTTGCGGCCGTCGCCGTCGGCGGAGCCGATCAGCGCGGCGCGCGCTTCATCGGTGAACGTGAGGCCGCCGAGCTCCTTCTGCGCGCGCTCGAGCAGCTCGCGCTGTTCGTCGTCGGTCAGGCTCTTCAGCACGTAGACCGCGGCGCGCGACAGCAGCGCGCTATTGACCTCGAACGACGGGTTCTCGGTCGTCGCGCCGACGAACACGAACAGGCCCGACTCCACGTGCGGCAAGAACGCGTCTTGCTGGCTCTTGTTGAAGCGATGCACTTCGTCGACGAACACCAGCGTCTGATGGCCGTTCGCGCGATGGATCTGCGCGGTCTCGACCGCCTCGCGGATATCCTTCACGCCCGACAGTACCGCGGACAACGCGATGAACTGCGCGTGAAACGCATCGGCCATCAGCCGCGCGAGCGTGGTCTTGCCGACGCCGGGCGGGCCCCACAGAATCATCGAATGGGCCTCGCCCGATTCGAACGCGACCCTGAGCGGCTTGTTCGGACCGAGCAGATGCGTCTGGCCGATCACTTCGTCGATATTGCGTGGCCGCAGGCGTTCGGCGAGCGGAACATTGGCACGGGTTTCTTCAAACATGACGTTTTGGGGATAATCTCGGCTTTCCGGTCGCGCGCCGCTGCCGAGCGACGCTTCGCGGCACATGCGCAAAGCCCGCGCACGGCCGCAGGCACAGGCACGAACGCGAACAACGTCCTGCATTATGACAGTGACGGCGGCGGCGCGATGGCCGACCCGGCGCGCTGGTTGCGCACGACGCGCGCGCAGCGCAAACAATCACAGCAAAAGAGCTCACAGCACCACCGAGAGGGAACCCACTTCAGATGGCTCAAGATTCTGTCGCCGGCAACGCCGGCTCCACCTACGCGCCGCTTACGCCGGTGCCCGACGTGCGCCGCGCGTTCCGTACCGGCGATGCGTTCGCGCTGTGGTTCTCGCTCGGCATCGGGCTGCTCGTCGCCCAGGCGGGCGCGCTGCTGGTGCCGGGGCTGTCGCTGCCGCATGCGCTCGTCGCGATCGTGCTCGGCAGCGTGATCGGCGTCGTGCTGCTCGCGCTCGCGGGCGTAATCGGCACCGACACCGGGCTCGCGGCGATGTCGTCGCTGCGTCCGACGCTCGGTGTGCGCGGCGCATCAGTGCCGGCCGTGCTGAACATGGTGCAACTGGTCGGCTGGGGCTCGTTCGAGGTGATCGTGATGCGCGATTCCGCCGATGCGCTCGCGAAACAGGCGTTTGGCCTGTCGATGCCGCTCGTGTGGACCGTGATCTTCGGCCTGCTCGCGACGCTGCTGGCGATCAGCGGCCCGCTGTCGTTCGTGCGGCGCTTTCTGCGCAAGTGGGGGATCTGGCTGTTGCTCGCGGGCGCCGCGTGGCTCACGTGGAACCTGCTCGCGCGCCACAATCTCGCGGACCTGATGCATCGTCCGGGCACCGGCGAGATGTCGTTCGGCGGCGCGGTCGACCTCGTGGTCGCGATGCCGCTGTCGTGGCTGCCGTTGATCGCCGACTACACGCGCTTCGGCCGCCGCGCCGGCGAGACGTTCCGCGGCACGCTGTATGGCTACGGCATCGCGAACATCTGGTTCTATGCGCTCGGCGCGGTCTATGGCCTCGCGGCCGGCGGCGGCGATGCGCTGCTGACCGGCGCGCTCGCGCAAGCGGGCGGCGGCTTTGCGCTGCTGCTGATCCTGATCGACGAGATCGACAATGCGTTCGCCGACATCCACTCGGCCGCGGTGTCGACTGGCACGTTCTGGACGCGTGCGAGCGTGCCGTTGCTGTCGGCCGCGTTCGGCGCACTCTGCACGCTGATCGCGCTGCTCGTGCCGATGACGAAGTATCAGAACTTCCTGCTGCTGATCGGCTCGGTGTTCGCACCACTGTTCGGCGTCGTGCTGATGGATCACTTCATCGTGCGCAAGCGCCGCATCGACGCCGCGGTGCTTGCCGATGTGCGCGGCCGCTACGGCTTCTCGGGTGGCTGGCACCTGAGCGCGTTCGTCGCGTGGGCGATCGGCATCGCTTCATACCAGGTCATCAATCAATGGCTGCCGAATCTCGGCGCGACGCTGCCGTCGCTCGCGATCGGCGCGGTGTGCTACTACGTGTTCGTATCGGCGCGCAAGACCGCGTATGCGTGAGCGCGTTGTCCTGAGCGCGTCGCTTTAGACGCAGATGCCAGAAAATATAAAAGACCTGCAATGCGAATGCAGGTCTTTTTTATGACCGCCGATCGCCGATCGCCAACGAGACATTATCGCTACGATTTTTCGGAAAAAGTTTGCAAACTTGCAAAGCGAATTAATAACGGCGGGTAAGCGTGCGGTTGCTCAGAACCCACATAATGGGCTGTTACATGCGTCAAAAATCTCGTGGCGTTATTGCCGTTCATGCGAAACCGCCGGCACATCGGCGAAACGTGCAAGCGCGCGATTGCCTTCCCGATGGGCTTCGGCCTCATCGATAAAGGTTTTTTCGCTATATGCAACGACCTTGAAACCACTTCCTGCCGACCTTGGAACCGTGATTCCCCAATGCCATCCGCCCTCCTGTTCGAACACATGGAGGGACGGGGACACGCGCGAATCGTGTGAAGAAGACAATCTCATGACATGCCTCACCTTTCCAGACATCCGAAGCGACAACCAGCTTCGACCAGTTTAGGCGTTATTTTGTTGCGCCGCAGCAAAAAATTGTTAGAGAGTGTTTACCAAATCTTTGGAAATGATCGATGTGCTAACTCGAGCCCATCAGCGATGCCCATGCTTCTAGTCTCGCACTAAATCATTACATCTGCCGGCGAGGCGATTTCGCGTTCGGCGCGCGCATCTTTAGCAATCCATGCGCCACGCGCAGAGCGAAATAAAAAGCCGCACTCGACGAGTGCGGCTTTGCGGGCCCTTGCGAAGACGCTGCGCGTCGACGCCTACACGCGATTTATCCGTTAATCACATCCGCGCCCTTCGGCACCGTGAACTTGAATGCATCGGGCGGCAGTGGCGGATTTTTCAGAATGTTCGAGAACGTCAGCAGCGTCACGTTGCCGAACACGTCGTGCAATTCCATCGCTTCGAGATTGCCGTCCTTGAAGCCGATGCCTACGCGTTCGAACTGCGTGTCCTTCGCCTTCGGCGTCAGTTCGAGCCAGTCGATGCCGGCCTTCACGCCCGCGTCGCGCAGCGTGAAGTTCTTGTCCAGATCGTTGCTGCCGAACAGGATCGCCGCTGGGCTCGCGCCGAGCGCATTGCCGAGCGCGCGCACCGTGACCTGGTTCAGATCCTTGTCGTAGACGTAAAGCTTGTCGCCGTCCGCCTGCAGCAATTGCGAGTAGGGCTTCTCGTATTGCCAGATAAACTTACCGGGTCGCGCGAACATGAAGGTGCCGCTCGACGTGGTCGGCTTGCCTGGGTTCGCGGTGGACAGCGCGCCGCTCGCGCCCGGCGCCTTGCTCGGCGCGCGCACTTCCTGCTGCACGAAGGTGCCGCGCGCCGAATGGACCTGTGCGACGAATGCCTTCAGTTGCTCGGTGCCGCTCGCGAACGCATGCGAGGCGACCAGCAGCGACGCACCGATCGCGACACTGCCCGCAGTGTGCGCGAGCTTGCCCGCGAGCCGACCGAGGCGGCCCATTTGACGCTCTCGGGCATGCTGCTGCGCGATTGCTTGCATAGGTTTTTCTCCGTTGATTGAATTCGGTGGTGAGCCGCGCCGGGTCAATGCACTCGTTAGACACAAAGTGACTGGCCCGGCATCGAGTCGCAATGGTGCACACGACGGTGCACGCGATGGCTGCTATGGCTACGGCTATTCCGCCTCGCGCGCCGGCGCCAGAATCTCGCGATTGCCGTTCGACGACATCGCCGACACTACGCCCGAATTCTCCATCTGTTCCAGCAGACGCGCCGCCCGGTTGTAGCCGATGCGCAGGTGCCGCTGCACGAGTGAAATCGACGCGCGGCGATTCTTCAGCACGACATCGACCGCCTGGTCGTATAACGGGTCCGACTCGCCTTCGGTGGACGCGGTTCCCGCCGAGCCTTCGTCGCCCTCGCCGCTCACGCCGCCTTCGAGAATGCCCTCGATGTAATTCGGCTCGCCCTGCTCCTTGAGCTTGTCGACGACGCGATGCACTTCATCATCCGACACGAACGCGCCGTGCACGCGCACCGGCAAACCGCTGCCCGGCGGCAAATACAGCATGTCGCCCATGCCGAGCAACGACTCGGCGCCCTGCTGGTCGAGAATCGTGCGCGAGTCGATCTTCGACGATACCTGGAACGCCATGCGCGTCGGCACGTTGGCCTTGATCAGGCCGGTGATCACGTCGACCGACGGACGCTGCGTCGCGAGAATCAGGTGAATACCCGCCGCGCGCGCCTTCTGCGCGATCCGCGCGATCAGCTCTTCGACCTTCTTGCCGACCACCATCATCAGGTCGGCCAGTTCGTCGATGACGATCACGATGTTCGGCAAACGCGTCAGCGGTTCCGGATCGTCCGGCGTCAAGCTGAACGGATTCGGCAACTTCTCTTCGCGCTTGGCCGCTTCGTCGATCTTGTTGTTGTAGCCGGCGAGGTTACGCACGCCGACCTTGCTCATCAGCTTGTAGCGGCGCTCCATTTCGGCGACCGCCCAGTTCAGCGCATGGCCCGCCTGCCGCATGTCGGTGACGACCGGACACAGCAGATGCGGAATGCCTTCGTAGACGCTCATTTCGAGCATCTTCGGATCGATCAGGATCATGCGTACCTGCTCGGCGCTCGCCTTGTACAGCAGCGACAGGATCATCGCGTTGATACCTACCGACTTGCCCGAACCGGTCGTGCCGGCGACGAGCAGGTGCGGCATCTTCGCGAGGTCCGCGCACACCGGCTTGCCGCCGATGTCCTTGCCGAGACCCATCGTGAGCGGCGACGCGGCATCCGCATACACGGCCGAGCCGAGAATTTCGGAAAGGCTCACGGTCTGACGGCGCTGGTTCGGCAGCTCCAACGCCATGTAGTTCTTACCCGGAATCGTTTCGACGACGCGGATCGACACGAGCGACAGCGAACGCGCGAGGTCCTTCGCGAGATTGACGATCTGGCTGCCCTTGACACCCGTGGCCGGCTCGATTTCGTAGCGCGTGACGACGGGACCCGGATACGCGGCGACCACGCTCACATCGACACCGAAATCCTTCAGCTTCTTCTCGATCAGACGCGACGTGAATTCGAGCGTGTCTGCAGAGATGGTTTCCTGCGCAGCGGGCGCGGGATCGAGCAGCGAGATGGGCGGCAGCGTTGAGTCGCCAGGCAGATCGGTGAAGAGCGGAACCTGGCGCTCCTTTTCGACGCGCTCCGACTTCGCCGGCGTGACGAGAGGCGGCACGATCATCACGGGCTCGTGCTCCTCGATGCGCACACGGCCCTTTTCGACCTTGCCTTCGCGCTTCACGGCGGCCGCTTCGCCGAGCTTGCGATCACGCCCGGCCTCGCGGCGCAGCTTCGCGAACGTCACCGCCGAAATGATCGACTCGCCGACCTTCTCCGCGACCGACAGCCACGAAAAGCGGAAATACAGCGACAGCCCGATCGCGAGACCGAGCAACAGCGCGAGCGTGCCGCCGGTGAAGCCGAGCGCATGCGATATTCCGCGCGCCACAGCCTCGCCGATCACGCCGCCAGGCGCGCGTGGCAACTGCACTTTCAGCGACCACATGCGTAGCGCCTCGAGGCCGTTGCACGACAGCAGCACGAGCATGAACGCGAACGCGTCCGCGAGCCAGCTCACGCCACGCGGCGCGCCGTCGCCCCGCGGCTCTTCGTTGCGGGTGATGCGCTTGTAGTTCGCGGAGATGTGGCGGCCGAGCAGCACGATCCACCAGTAGGCGGACAGGCCGAACAGCAGCAGCAGAATGTCGGAGGTCCACGCGCCGACGCGGCCCGCCCAGTTCGAGATATGGTCGACCTGCGCGGCGTGGGTCCAGCTCGGATCGTGCCTGCTGTAGCTGACGAGCGACATCAGAAGGAAGACGCCGAGGGCCACCTGCAGAATCCAGCGGATTTCGGTGAAGAGGCGCGACATGCGGTGCGGCAATGCCTGCGCGCTCGCGGTATAAGGAGCTTTTGCCATTGATCCTGTTGCCTGGGGTAGCCGGTTCAGGCTGAAACTGCCGCCGGGAACGCGGCTCGAGCCTCGCCGCGCGCGGCTTCGGGCCCGATCCCGGCTACCGGAAACTTCGATCCGGGCTATTGTAAACGCTGTGCCCCGCGCGAGGCTGTAAATGACGGTAACCTGGCTGTTTGGCCACAGATGCATGCGCGAGGCGCGCTGAATTCGTCGTATTGCGCCGCCTGCCCGCGCCGCGCCCCTTCCGGCCACGCTATCGCGGCGATCAGAAAGCTTGATGGCGCAGCCGTGTGCCCCGCCCTTTATAATGCCGGGCTGATACCCATCTACAGTTTCAGTTCAAAACGCACGGCTACGCAGCGGCGAGCCGCGCGCCGTACAAGGATTCGATCATGCCCGCAACTGCAACGAAACACGCCAAAGTTCTGATTCTCGGTTCCGGTCCCGCCGGCTACACGGCGGCGGTTTACGCAGCGCGCGCCAACCTCGCGCCGGTGCTGGTCACCGGCCTGGCGCAAGGCGGCCAGCTGATGACCACGACCGACGTCGAAAACTGGCCCGCCGACGCCAACGGCGTACAAGGCCCGGAACTGATGGCGCGCTTCCTCGAGCACGCCGAGCGCTTCAATACCGAGATCATCTTCGACCACATCCACACGGCGAAGCTTGACGAGAAGCCGATTCGCCTGATCGGCGATTCGGGCGAATACACGTGCGACTCGCTGATCATTTCGACCGGCGCATCGGCGCAGTATCTCGGCCTGCCGTCGGAAGAGGCGTTCATGGGCAAGGGCGTGTCGGCCTGCGCGACCTGCGACGGCTTCTTCTATCGTCAGCAGCACGTCGCCGTGATCGGCGGCGGCAATACGGCCGTCGAAGAGGCGCTGTATCTCGCCGGCATCGCGAAGAAGGTGACGGTGATCCATCGCCGTGACAAGTTCCGCGCCGAGCCGATCCTGATCGACCGTCTGCTCGCGAAGGAAAAGGAAGGCGTCGTCGAGATCAAATGGAACCACGTGCTCGACGAAGTGACCGGCGACACCTCCGGCGTGACCGGCCTGCGCATCAAGCACACGCAGACTGGCGAGACCACCGACATCGCGCTGCAGGGCGTGTTCGTCGCGATCGGCCACAAGCCGAACACGGACATCTTCGAAGGCCAGCTCGAGATGAAGAACGGCTACATCATCACGAAGGGCGGTCTGAACGGTTTCGCGACCGCGACGAGCGTGCCGGGCGTCTTCGCCGCCGGCGACGTGCAGGACTACATCTATCGCCAGGCGATCACGAGCGCGGGCACCGGCTGTATGGCCGCGCTCGACGCGCAGCGCTATCTCGAGACCATCAACGAGATGGCCGGCGAGCACGCGATGAGCGCGGAAGCGGAGCGCTGATCCGCAGCGCGCTGCCGTATGGCGACGCCAGGTCGCGACAGCAGGCGCGACAGTAAAATGACGGTGGCGCGCAGCGCAGCCGTGATCGGCTCACGAAGGCCGCGGCTGCAATGCCCGCGGCCTTCGTCGTTTTTGCCGCCCAGCCTCGTACCACCGATCGACCTTTCCGCCTGTTTGCCGATATGCCGAAGAATCAGCCCCATCCGAACGAACCGAAACGCCCGCAAGCCGCCGCGCGTTCCGCGCCCGCAGCGGCCGTGCCCGCCGTCGCGCCGAAGCTCGATCGCGCGTCGGGGCTCGCCGGACTTGGCGCGTTGCGCGAAGCGTTGAAGGGCGACGCCGAGCGGCGCGCGCGCAAACAGGCGGCGGCGCGAGCCGCGCAGCGCGAAGCGGCCGCCGATGCCGATCTGTTCCGTCGCGAGATCGGCGAAGTTGCGCCGCTCGCGATTCCGCCGCGCGCGACGCTCACGCGCAATCCCCCTCCGCCTCTGCCGGTGCAGACGCTGCTCGACGAGGAAGCGGTGCTTCACGAAGCGATCTCCGACGAGTTCGACCCCGAAGTGCTGCTCGAAACGGACGAAACGCTGTCGTATTGCCGCCCCGGCGTGAGCCGCGACGTCGTGCGCAAGCTGCGGCGCGGCGACTGGATCGTGCAGTCGCAGATCGACCTGCACGGCATGCGGCGCGAGGAAGCACGCGAGGCGCTCGCCGAATTCATCCGCGAATCGGTCAAGCGTGGCCTGCGCTGCCTGCGCGTGATTCACGGCAAGGGATTGGGGTCGATCGGCAAGGAGCCGGTGCTGAAGGGCAAGGTGCGCGCGTGGCTCGTGCAAAAATCCGAAGTTATCGCGTTCTGTCAGGCGCGTCCGCACGACGGCGGCGCCGGCGCGGTGGTCGTGCTGTTGCAGCCGGGGTCGTTGCCGCCGCATGGGGCGAACGTGAAGGTCTGAGGTCGATTTTTTCGGCCGTCGTTCGTCGTGGGGTAAACGGCCAGCCTGGCCGTCGCGCGGTGACCATCGGCGTCGCCGTGCACTCGTGCTGCGCAACCGTCCAAGGTGATCGCGATGCCCCTGCAACTTTATGCCCATCCGTTCTCGTCTTACTGCCAGAAGGCCCTGACCGCGCTGTACGAAAACGGCACGCCGTTCGAGATGCGCGTGCTCGCGCACGACGACCCGCTCGTCATGGCCGAATTCGCCGCGCTGTGGCCGATCAAGCGCTTCCCGGTGCTGGTCGACGGCGGGCGCACGGTGATGGAGGCGAGCATCATCATCGAATACCTGGGCCTGCATTATCCGGGGCCCGTCGCGCTGTTGCCGGCCGATCCGCGCGCCGCGCTCGACGTGCGCGCGATGGACCGCTTCTTCGACAACTACATATCGACGCCGCAGCAGAAGATCGTCTTCGATAGTCTGCGCGCCGAGACCGAGCGCGACACGCGCGGCGTCGCCGATGCGCGCGCGCTGCTCGACACCGCGTACGCATGGCTCGACCGGCACATGGCCGAACGCGAATGGGCCGCCGGCCACAGCTTCAGCCTCGCCGACTGCGGCGCCGCCCCGTCCCTCTTCTACGCCGACTGGACGCATCCGATCGACCCCGCGTTCGCGCACGTGCGCGCGTACCGGCAGCGGCTGCTCGCGCGGCCCTCGTTCGCACGCGCGGTCGACGAGGCGCGGCCGTATCGGCCGCTATTTCCACTGGGCGCGCCGGAGCGGGACTGAGCCGCGAGCGGCGGCGGCAGGTTCGCGCGAACGAGGCGCGCCGGCAGACAACCCGTTTAGCTGGCTGTAGACTTCCTGTCGTGTCGCAAGCCTGCCCCGCCCTTCTTTCGGCTCACCACTCACAAGGCACACCATGGACCGCTTTGAAGCGATGGAGATCTTCACGCGCGTGGTCGAAGCGAACAGCTTCACCAAGGTTTCGGAATCGCTGGATCTGCCGCGCGCGAAGGTCAGCCGTACGATCCAGGCGCTCGAGGAACACGTCGGCGTGCGGCTCCTGAACCGCTCGACGCGCCAGGTCAGCGTGACCGAAGACGGCGCATCGTTCTACGAGCGCTGCGTGCGCATTCTCGCCGACGTCGCCGATGCCGAATCGTCGCTATCGAACAAGCGCGAGAATCCGGCCGGCACGATCCGCGTCGATACGTCCGGCACGCTCGCGCGCTCGCTGTTGCTGCCCGCGCTCGATAACTTCTACGAACAATACCCCGCGATCGACGTGCGCCTCGGTCTCGCGGATCGCAACATCGATCTGATCCAGGACGGTGTCGATTGCGTGATCCGCATGGGCACGCTCGAAGAATCGAGCCTCGTCGCAAAGCGCATCGGGCTTGCGCGCATCGTCACCTGCGCATCGCCCGCGTATCTGCGCAAGTTCGGCACGCCGACCACACTGGCGGAGCTGGGCGAGCATCGCGCCGTCAACTACGTGTCCGCGCGCAGCGGCAGGACCTTCCCGTTCGAATACGAAGTGGACGGCGAAATTCAGCGCGTCGCGATGCAAGGCACGCTCGCCGTGAACGACGGCTCCGTGTACATCACCGCGGGCGTGCTGGGCCACGGCATCATCCAGCCGTCGCGCTTCATGGTCGCGGAGCTGATCGAGCAAGGCGCGCTCACGGAAATTCTCGGCAACTACACGAGCCCCGGCACGCCGCTGTCGATTCTGTATGCGCATCGCCGCAATCTGAGTTCACGGTTGCGCGCGTTCATCGATTGGGTCGGCGAGCTTGCGCGCAGTCATCCGGATTTGCGCTTGCCCAAGGCAGCTTAGCGGCTGCGAAAACAAAAGCCCCGTGCGCAACCCAACGCATGGGGCTTTTCTGCGCGACGGATTCAGCGCTTATGCAATCCGCTCTTCATTCGCCGGATCGAACAGCACCGCCTTCGACGTATCGAACAACAGCGTCGCGTTCAACTCCGGTTGCGGGTTCGACGCCGGGTGTACGCGGCTCACGATGCGCTTGCCGTTGATCTGCGCGAACACCAGCGTGTCCGGACCCGTCGGCTCGATCACGTCGACCTTCACTTCGACCGGCTGCAGCTTCGAGTCGTCGCCATGCGCGCCGCGCGCGTCGGTGATGCGCTCCGGACGCAGGCCGAGGATCACGTTGTTGCCGACGTGCGAGCGCACCTTCGCCGAATCGAACGGCAGCACCAGCACCTTGCGCGCGACGCCCGTATCGAGTTCGATGCCGACGCCCGAGCCCTGCTCGACCAGCTTGCCTTCGATGAAATTCATCGGCGGCGCGCCGATGAAGCCCGCCACGAACAGGTTCGACGGCGAGTCGTAGATTTCCTGCGGCGCGCCGAACTGCTGGACGATGCCGTCCTTCATCACCGCGATGCGGTCGCCGAGCGTCATCGCTTCGATCTGGTCGTGCGTGACGTAGACGATCGTCGTGCCGAGGCGCTGATGCAGCAGCTTGATTTCCGAACGCATCTCGATACGCAGCTTCGCGTCGAGGTTCGACAGCGGTTCGTCGAACAGGAACATCACCGGATCGCGCGCGAGAGCGCGGCCCATCGCGACACGCTGACGCTGGCCGCCCGACAGCTGGCCCGGCTTGCGATCGAGCAGATGCTTGATCTGCAGCGTGTTCGACACGCGCTCGACGATCTGCGTCTGCTCCGGTTTCGGCACCTTGCGGATGTTCAGGCCGAACGAGATGTTCTCGCGCACCGTCATCGACGGATAGAGCGCGTACGACTGGAACACCATCGCGATGTCGCGATCTTTCGGCGACAGGTTGTTGACGGTCTTGCCGTCGATCTGGATGTCGCCCTTGGTCACGGTTTCGAGACCGGCAATCATATTGAGCAGCGTCGACTTACCGCAGCCCGAGCCGCCAACCAGAATCAGGAACTGGCCGTCTTCGATGTCGATGTTGACACCCTTCAGAACCGGCACCCCGTTCGGGTAGGTCTTGTACACGTCACGGATGGAAAGGCTTGCCATGCTGTGAATCCTCTAGTCTCTGGTACTGCTTGAAAACGTCTTGTCAGGTGACGGCGGCACGCGTTCGGTGAAACGCCGTCGCTCTACGATGATTTAGCCCTTCACCGCGCCCGCGGTCAGGCCGCGCACGAAGTAACGTCCGGCGATGATGTAGACGAGCAGCGTCGGCAGCGCCGCGATGATCGCGCCGGCCATGTCCACGTTGTATTCCTTCACGCCGGTCGAGGTGTTCACGAGGTTATTCAGCGCGACGGTGATCGGCATCGAATCGACGCCGGAGAACACGATACCGAACAGGAAGTCGTTCCAGATCTGCGTGAATTGCCAGATCAGACACACCATGAAGATCGGCAGCGACACCGGCAGCAGGATCTTCGTGAAGATCATGAAGAAACCCGCGCCGTCGATACGCGCGGCCTTCACGAGTTCAGCCGGCACGCTCACGTAGAAGTTGCGGAAGAACATCGTGGTGAACGCGATACCGTAGATCACGTGCACCAGCACCAGGCCGCTCACCGTGTTCGACAGGCCGATGGAGCCTTCGAAGCGCGCCATCGGCAGCAGGATCGCCTGGAACGGAATGAAACAGCCGACGAGCAGCATCGTGAAGATCGGATCGGCGCCACGGAAACGCCAGTGCGTGAGCACATAACCGTTGAACGCGCCGATGATCGACGAGATCAGCACGGCGGGAATCACCATCCGCACCGAGTTCATGAAGAACGGCTGCATGCCGTCGCAGCGCACGCCCGTGCAGGCGCCGCTCCATGCCTTGAGCCACGGAGCGACGGTCCAGCTGGTCGGCGGCGTCAGCAGGTTGCCGGTGCGCAGCTGGTCGATGTCCTTGAACGACGTCGACAGCATCACGTACAGCGGGAACAGGAAGTACAGGGCGAACAGGACCAGGGCCGCGTAAATGACGGCACGGCTAATCGTCATCTTAGGCTGCATTGCGGGTGCTCCTCGATTCCAGATACATCAGCGGCACGAGCACGGCCACCACGGTGGCGAGCATCATGATCGACGATGCCGCGCCGACGCCGAGCTGCCCGCGATTGAACGAAAACGTGTACATGAAGATGGCCGGCAGCGACGACGACGTGCCCGGACCGCCGGCGGTCAGCGCGACGACCAGGTCGAACGTCTTGATGGTGATGTGGCAAAGAATCAGCAGCACGGAGAAGAACACCGGCCGCATGCTCGGAATCACGATCTTGCGGTAGATGGTCGGCAGGCTCGCGCCGTCCATCTGCGCGGCCTTGAAGATTTCGCTGTCGACGCCGCGCAAACCGGCGAGAAACAGCGCCATCACGAAGCCGGTGGACTGCCAGACCGCCGCGATCACGATACAGAAGATCGCCTTGTCCGGATCGCCGAGCCAGTTGAACGAGAAGCTCGTCCAGCCCCAGTCGTGAAACACTTTCTCGATCCCGATGCTCGGCGTCAGAATCCATTGCCACGCGGTGCCGGTCACGATGAACGACAGCGCCATCGGATACAGGAACACGGCGCGCAGCGCGCCTTCGTTGCGGATCTGCTGATCGAGCAGGATCGCGAGCAACAGACCCAGAGCGATGCAGAAACCGATGAACGGGATGCCGAACCAGCCGAGGTTCGCGGCCGAGGTCCAGAACACGTCGTTCTGGAACAGCTCGCGATAGCGGTCGAGACCGGCGAACTCGAAACGAGGCATCAGCCGCGAAGTAGACAGCGACAGATAGCCGGTGATTGCGATAAAGCCATACACGAAGATCAGGCTGATGACGACGCTGGGTGCGAGCACCAGCTTCGGAATCCAGCGATCGGCAAGGGCCGCCATGGGCGACGTGCGGCGGGTGGCGGTGGCCGTTTTCCCGTTCCCGCTGATGGAAGCAGTCACTACTCGACTCCTGCTGAAACTGTACCGTCCGGCTTGCCGTGCGCGCATGGCGCGGGACCGCGACGGCCTGGGTGTGACTCCATGAAACCAGGGTGAGCCGCGTGACGCCGGACTGCGCTGCCAACGAGAGCAGCTCGAGGTCCGACCCGACACGGCCCGAAGGGTGCGCCCGGTGCTTCAGATGCAAGCCGCCGGGCGCAACGCCTCGTACTGACGCTTACTTGGTCTTCGCTGCCTTCGCGAGTGCCTGAACCGCGGTCTTCGAATCTTGCTGCGAGTTCATGAACTTCGTGACGACGTCGGAGATTGCGCCTGCCGCGGCATCCGGCTGAGCCATGCCGTGAGCGAGCGACGGCACATAACCGCCGGCCTTGATCGCGGTCTGCTCATCCGCGTACGACTTCTTCGCGCAGTCGTCGAACTTGTCCATCGGCACGCCGAGACGCACCGGGATCGAGCCCTTGTACAGGCTGAACTGCTCCTGGAACTCCGGCGACATGATCGTCTTCGCGAGCGCGAGCTGACCCGGCGTCGCGGCCTTCTGGCCCTTCTGCTGGAAGAACACGAACGAGTCGACGTTGAACGTATAGGCCTTGTCCGTGTTCGGCACCACGGCGCAGATGTAGTCCGTGCCCGACTTCTTGCCGGCGTTGGTGAACTCGCCCTTCGCCCAGTCGCCCATGAACTGCATGCCGGCCTTGCCGTTGATGACCATGGCCGTTGCGAGGTTCCAGTCACGGCCCGTGCGGCCCGCGTCGAAGTAGCCCTGGATCTTGCGGACCGTGTCGAACACGCCAACCATCTTGTCCGAAGTCAGCGTCTTCTCGTCGAGGTCGACGAGCGCCTTCCTGTAGAAGTCCGCGCCCTGCGACAGCACGACGTCTTCCCACAGCGTCAGGTCTTGCCACGGCTGGCCGCCCATCGCGATCGGCTGAATGCCCGCGGCCTTCATCTTGTCGGCCACCGCGAAGAACTCAGGCCACGTGGTCGGCACCTTGCCGCCTGCCTTGTCCAGCGCTGCTTTGTTGATGTAGAGCCAGTTCACGCGATGCACCGAGAACGGCGCGCCGACGTAGTGGCCGTCCGCTTGCATGATCTTGTCGATTTGCGGCGGCAGGTTCTTCTTCCAGTCGCCCGCGACCGAATCGATCGGCACCAGCACGCCCTGCGAAGCCCAGTCCTGGATCAGCGGACCCTTGATCTGCGCGGCGCTCGGCGCATTGCCCGAGATCACCTGCGTCTTCAGCGCCGTCATGGCAGCCGCACCAGCGCCGCCCGCGACCGCGAAGTCCTTCCACGTGTAACCCTGCTTCGTCATGTCGTCCTTGAGGACGCCGACGGCCTTGGATTCGCCGCCCGAAGTCCACCAGTGCAGCACTTCGACCGACTCGGCCGCCTGCACGGCCGACACGCCAGACATCAGACCCGCAGCGCACAGAGCGCCCATGATCGCGCGAAATTTCATTGCTTATCTCCTCCAGACACCTGAACAAAAAAACGAATGGCCCCTGATGTCGCCAGGGTGCTGTGGTTGGTTCAAACAGGCAAAACACTGGGCGATCGAGCACGGTCGGGCGCATGCGCGACGGCATGTGCCGGCGGACCGTTGTCCGGCCGCTGGACGCTCAAGAGGTGAGTGATTCGGGATGCAACTGACTGTCTCCTCTTTTGATTTTTGCCTGCCCGCATCGCGCTGCAGACTCGAGGTGCCTGATACGCACCGGAAGGCGTTGTCCCATTGTCCGTAGCTTGACCGGGGACGCCCGCCGATTCGCAAAAACGTGTATTCCGCCTCTACAGCGCACGCTTTTTTCATCGAATTAACGCTACCTCTTGATTTGGATTGTAGTTAAACTACAATTCAGTGTCAAAAAATATTTTATCGGACTACGGTCGCTCTTCCGGGACGCTGCGTGTGCAGTGTCCATCAGCGCGGCGGCCCTTCAGGACATCGACGGAGACTCATGCAAACCGACTCTAGCTTCACTTTCGTTCTCTTCGGCGGAACCGGCGATCTGTCGATGCGCAAGATCCTGCCCGCGCTGTTCGAGGCGCACCGCGCGGGCGGCATGCTCGCCGACAGCGGCAAGATCGTCGCGGTGGCGCGGCACGTGGCGGATCGCGGCGAGTACCTGCAGTGGGTCGACGCGCACGTCAAGCCGTATGTATCGAAGAACGGCCTCGACGAAGTCGCGTGGACGAGTTTCCTCGCGCGCATCGAGTTCGTGAAAATCGATCTCGGCAACCCGGACGACTTCGCGCAACTGCGCGACGCGATTCAGGACCTGCCCGGCATCCGCGTGTTCTATCTGGCGACCGGTCCGTCGCTGTTCGTGCCGATCTGCCATGCGCTGGCCGCGGTGGGTCTGAACCACAACGCGCGCATCGTGCTCGAGAAGCCGCTCGGCTACGACCTGAAGTCGTCGAACGCAATTAATGATGCGGTCGGCGAAATCTTCGCGGAAGAACAGATCTACCGGATCGACCATTACCTCGGCAAGGAGCCGGTGCAGAACCTGCTCGCGCTGCGCTTCGGCAATGCGCTGTTCGAGCCGCTGTGGCGCCGCGAGTGGGTCGAGAGCATCCAGATCACGATCGCAGAGGAACTCGGCGTCGAAGCGCGCGGCGACTTCTACGACAATACCGGCGCGCTGCGCGACATGGTGCAGAACCACCTGCTGCAGTTGCTGTCGATCGTCGCGATGGAGCCGCCCCACTCGATGGATTCCGACTCGGTGCGCGACGAAAAGCTGCGCGTGCTGCGCGCGCTCAAACCGATCGATCCACGCGAAATCGGCAAGGTCGCGGTGCGCGGCCAGTATCATTCTGGCGTGATCCGCGGCAACGCGGTGCCGGCCTACGCGACCGAGCACGGCGTGAAACCGGATAGCTCGACCGAAACCTTCGTCGCGCTGAAGGTCGAGATCGAGAACTGGCGCTGGGCCGGCGTGCCGTTTTTCCTGCGCACGGGCAAGCGGCTCGCCGATCGCGTCGCCGAGATCGTCGTGAATTTCCGCCCGGTGCCCCATTCGGCGCTCGGCGCATCGGCGCTGCGCGCCGGTGCGAACCGCCTCGTGCTGCGTCTGCAGCCGAACGAGACGATCCGTCTGTACTGTCTCGCGAAGCAGCCCGGCGAGGGCATGAACCTCGCGAGCGTGCACCTGAATCTCGCGTTCGACCAGTTCTTCCGCGAAGCTCAGATGGAGGCGTATCAGCGCCTGCTGCTCGACGTGATCAACGGGCGCCTCGCGCTGTTCGTGCGGCGTGACGAACAGGAAGCCGCGTGGCGCTGGGTCGAGCCGATCCTGAACGAATGGAAGGCCTCGACCAAGCCGCCCAAGCCGTACGCGGCGGGCACGTGGGGACCGGCCGCGGCGAGCGCGATGCTCGCCCAGCACGACACCTGCTGGCTCGAGGAAGAGAATTGAGTTTGATGAATTGACGGACGGTGCCGCGCGCGATGAACACCTGGGCGCGCGGCGCCGGCAACACCACCGACGAACTGAACGGAGTCGCGCCGGTATCGCGTCAGGCGTCTGCGGGCCACCCCGCCTTGCAGGCATCGCGCGAGAGCAGTCAGGCTGATTCCGCAGACCTAACAAGAATGCAGCACGGAGGAGAAGTGATCGAGCTTCACGCTTTCGACGACCAGCGCGCCCAATCCGACGCGCTGGCGAAAGCGGTGGGCGACGCGTTACATGCGTCGCTTGCCGCACAGGCGGCCGGCACCGGCGCGTCAACCCCACTCGCGCGCCCGGCCATGCTAGCCGTGTCCGGCGGCAGCAGTCCGCGTCCGTTCCTGCAAACGTTGTCGATGCAAACGTTCGACTGGACCCGTATCGCAATCACGTTGGTCGACGACCGCTGGGTGCCGCAGACCGATAGCGCGAGCAACGCGCAGCTCGCGCGCGCCACCTTGCTGCAGAACGCCGCGCAACACGCGACCTTCTGGCCGCTCGTCGACACCACGCAGGATCTGCACTCGCACGTCGCCGCGCTGAACGCGGACGCGCGCTTTGCCGCGGCGCCCGACGTCGCGGTGCTGGGCATGGGCGAAGACGGCCACACCGCGTCGATCTTCGCGGACGCGCCCGAATGGGATCACGCGATCACCACGAGCGAGCGCTTCGTCGCCGTGCATCCGGGCGCGGCACCGCACGCGCGCGTGAGCTGGTCGCTGTCCGCGCTGAAGGACGTGAAGCATCTGTTTCTGCTGATCGCAGGACCGCGCAAGCTGGACGTGCTCAACGCCGCGTCCGCTGCGCTACAAAAAAATGCCATCTCGCAGCTGGCAAACGACAAGGGAGTGAGACTCGATGTCTACTGGTGTGCAAACTAAAGCTGTGCCGGGCGCGGGCCAGCACGCCGACGGACCGAGACTGCTGGCCGACATCGGCGGCACCAATGCGCGTTTCGCGCTCGAGACAGGCCCCGGCGAAATCGGCTCGGTGCAGGTCTATCCTTGCGCCGACTACCCGAGCGTCGCCGACGTCATCAACAAGTTTTTGAAGGACATGAAGATCGGCCGCGTCAATCACGCGGCGATCGCCATTGCGAACCCGGTCGACGGCGACCAGGTGAGCATGACCAATCACGACTGGACCTTTTCGATCGAAGCGACGCGCCGCGCGCTCGGCTTCGACACGCTACTCGTCGTCAACGACTTCACCGCGCTCGCGATGGCGCTGCCCGGCCTCACTGACGCGCAGCGCGTGCAGGTGGGCGGCGGCCAGCGCCGGCCGAACAGCGTGATCGGCCTGCTCGGGCCCGGCACCGGGATGGGCGTGTCGGGTCTGATCCCCGCCGACGACCGCTGGATCGCGCTCGGCAGCGAAGGCGGCCACGCCACGTTCGCGCCCGCCGACGAGCGTGAAGATATCGTGCTGCAGTACGCGCGCAAGAAGTGGTCGCACGTGTCGTTCGAACGGGTGGCCGCGGGTCCGGGCATCGAGGTCATCTATCGCGCGCTCGCGGGCCGCGACAAGAAGCGCGTGGCGGCCAGCGTCGATACGGCCGAGGTCGTCAAGCGCGCGCTCGATGGCGAGCCGCTCGCGGCCGAATCGGTCGACGTGTTCTGCGGCATTCTCGGCACCTTCGCCGGCAATATCGCGGTGACGCTCGGCGCGCTCGGCGGCATCTACATCGGCGGCGGTGTCGTGCCACGCCTCGGCGAGTTCTTCGTGCGCTCGTCGTTCCGCCAGCGCTTCGAGGCGAAGGGCCGCTTCGAAGCGTATCTGCAGAACGTGCCGACCTATGTGATCACCGCCGAATATCCGGCGTTTCTCGGCGTATCGGCGATTCTCGCGGAGCAGCTGTCGAACCGCGCGGGCGGCAGCTCGTCGGCGGTGTTCGAGCGGATTCGCCAGATGCGCGACGCGTTGACGCCGGCCGAGCGCCGCGTCGCCGAACTCGCGCTGAACCATCCGCGTTCGATCATCAACGATCCGATCGTCGACATCGCGCGCAAGGCCGACGTCAGTCAGCCGACCGTGATCCGCTTCTGCCGTTCGCTCGGCTGCCAGGGGTTGTCGGATTTCAAGCTGAAGCTCGCGACCGGTTTGACCGGCACGATTCCGGTCAGCCACAGCCAGGTGCATCTCGGCGACACCGCGACCGACTTCGGCGCGAAGGTGCTCGACAACACCGTGTCCGCGATTCTGCAATTGCGCGAGCATCTGAACTTCGAGCACGTGGAACGCGCCATCGACCTGCTGAACGGCGCGCGGCGCATCGAGTTCTACGGACTCGGCAATTCGAACATCGTCGCGCAGGACGCGCACTACAAGTTCTTCCGCTTCGGCATTCCGACCATCGCGTACGGTGACCTGTACATGCAGGCGGCCTCGGCAGCGCTGCTCGGCAAGGGCGACGTGATCGTCGCGGTGTCGAAGTCGGGGCGTGCGCCCGAGCTGCTGCGCGTGCTCGACGTCGCGATGCAGGCCGGCGCGCAGGTGATCGCGATCACGTCGAGCAACACACCGCTCGCGAAGCGCGCGACCGTCGCGCTGGAAACCGACCACATCGAGATTCGCGAGTCGCAGCTGTCGATGATCTCGCGCATCCTGCACCTCGTGATGATCGACATTCTCGCTGTCGGTGTGGCGATTCGGCGCGCGATGCCGAGCGACGACGTAGCCGAGACCGTCGAGAAAGCGCGCGAAGGCGCCGACGACGACGCGACGGCCGTACTCGACTGGCTCAGCCACGGCGCGGCTTCGTCGGCGCGCGACTGAGGCTGCGTTAGCGGCCGTGCCGGTCCGCTTGCGGTGAACGAACCCGCGGCGAGCGCATCGTCTTCGATGCGCCCGCCGTGGGTTTTTCTGTTTGGGGGACGCTGCCGTCAGTGGTTGCCGGCCGTTTCGGAGAGCCGTTTGATCGTCGCGACGCGCGCGCCGATGATGTCGATACGCCCGTGCTCGTCGACGAGCGGCGTCGACGTCCTCAGATACGCGCTCCACGCGCGTTGCGCGTGCGCGAGCGTCGGCCGCGATTGCGCGGGCATCTTCGATTCGAGCACACGGTAGTAGCGGTTCAGGTCGAACATCGCGTGTTCGCAACGCGCATCGGCGTTGCACGCGCGCGGCCGGCGCGGCACCGGTCCGCTCGCATCGGCGAGCGCGCTGCGCAGCACGAGCGCGCGGTCGCGCACCGGCTGCAGCTGCATGTCGGCTTCGGAAAGCACGTACGTCGAACCCTGGGTCGTGGCGAAGACCGCGGCGAGCAACTGCTTCTCGGCATCGTGCGACGCGAGCCAGCTCGACTGGTTCTTTTCCCACAGCCTGCGCCGCGCGGGCGGCAGCTTCGCGAGCAACTGCTGGTACGCGTTATCGACCGCGGCCTTCCAGCCGATGCGCGCATTGTCCATGCACTGCACCTGCCCCATCGTCGTCGACATGTCGGCGCGCGCGAGACACGCGCGCATCGACGCGTCGATGGGATCGGCGGCGGCCACCTCGGCATGCGCGGCCGGACTCACGATGCCGCCGAACACCACAGCGCCGGCCACCAGCGCGAAGGCCAGCACGCCGGCCCCGCGCCGCCAGCGGCCGATCGCTGGCAGGCCCGGCAGGAACTTCATCCGCCGCATCGTCAAATGCGCACGCAATCGACGAAGTATTCGATGCGTCCGTTGACCATTTCGCCGACCAGCCCGTGGATATCCGTGTGGAAGCCCGGGAAGCGCTCGTTGAACTCGCGCGCGAAACGCAGATAGTTGACGATGGTCCGGTTGAAACGCTCGCCCGGAATCAGCAGCGGAATACCCGGCGGATACGGCGTCAACAGGATCGACGTGACACGGCCCTCCAGCTCGTCGATCGGAACCCGGTCGATCTCGCGGTGCGCGAGCTTCGCGAACGCGTCGGACGGCTTCATCGCCGGCTCCATGCTCGACAGGTACATCTCGGTCGTCAGACGCGCGATGTCGTTCGCGCGATACACGCTGTGGATCTGCTGGCACAGGTCGCGCAGGCCGACGCGCTCGTACATCGGATGATGCGCGACGAACTCGGGCAGCACGCGCCACAGCGGCTGGTTGTTGTCGTAGTCGTCCTTGAACTGCTGCAGCTCGGTCACCATCGAGTTCCAGCGGCCCTTCGTGATGCCGATCGTAAACATGATGAAGAACGAGTACAGGCCCGTCTTCTCGACGATGATGCCGTGCTCGGCCAGGTACTTCGTGACGATCGCGGCCGGAATGCCGGTTTCGCCGAAGCCGCCGTCCATGTCGAGACCCGGCGTGACGATCGTCGCCTTGATCGGGTCGAGCATGTTGAAGCCTTCGGCGAGCGGGCCGAAGCCGTGCCACGCGTCGTTCGGGCGCAGCATCCAGTCCTCGCGCGAGCCGATGCCTTCCTCGGCGAACTGGTCCGGGCCCCACACCTTGAAGAACCAGTCGTCGCCGTATTCGGTGTCGACCTTGGTCATCGCGCGGCGGAAGTCGAGTGCTTCAGCGATCGACTCCTCGACGAGCGCGGTGCCGCCCGGCGCTTCCATCATCGCGGCGGCCACGTCGCACGACGCGATGATCGCGTACTGCGGGCTCGTCGACGTATGCATCAGATATGCCTCGTTGAAGCGGTGCTTGTCGAAGCGGCTGTTCTTCGAATCCTGCACGACGATCTGCGATGCCTGCGAGATGCCGGCGAGCAGCTTGTGCGTGGAGTGCGTCGCGTACACCATCGCGCCGATGCGCGGGCGGCCCGCGCCGATCGCGTGCATGTCCTGATAGAACTCGTGGAATTCCGCGTGCGGCAGCCACGCTTCGTCGAAGTGCAGCGTGTCGAGCCATTCGCCCAACATCTCCTTGATCATCTCGACGTTGTAGATCACGCCGTCGTACGTGCTTTGCGTGATCGTCAGGATGCGCGGCTTCAGGTTCGGGTTCTTCGCGAGCGCTTCGCGCGCGAACGGGTTCGCCTCGATCTTCTTGCGGATGTTCTCCGGTTCGAACTCGCTGCGTGGAATCGGGCCGATGATGCCGAAGTTGTTGCGCGTCGGCGTCAGGAACACGGGAATCGCGCCGGTCATCGTGATCGCGTGCAGGATCGACTTGTGGCAGTTGCGGTCGACCAGCACGATGTCGCCGGGCGCGACCGTGCCGTGCCAGACGATCTTGTTCGACGTGGAGGTGCCGTTGGTCACGAAGAACACGTGGTCGGCGCTGAAAATGCGCGCGGCGTTGCGCTCCGAGGCTGCGACCGGACCCGTGTGGTCGAGCAGCTGGCCGAGTTCGTCGACCGCGTTGCAGACGTCGGCGCGCAGCATGTTCTCGCCGAAGAACTGGTGGAACATCTGGCCGAGCGGGCTCTTCAGGAACGCGACGCCGCCCGAGTGACCCGGGCAGTGCCACGAGTACGAACCCTCTTCCGCGTACTGCACCAGCTCCTTGAAGAACGGCGGCGCGAGCGAATCCAGATAGACCTTCGCCTCGCGGATGATATGGCGCGCGACGAACTCCGGCGTGTCCTCGAACATGTGGATGAAGCCGTGCAGTTCGCGCAGGATGTCGTTGGGCAGATGCCGCGAGGTGCGCGTTTCGCCGTACAGGAAGATCGGGATATCGGCGTTGCGGCGGCGCACTTCGGTCACGAACGCGCGCAGCGCGACGATCGCGGCCGCGAGTTCGGGCGTCTCGCCTTCGACGACCACGTTATCGACGTACGGCAGCAGTTCGTCGTCGTCGATCGACAGGATGAAGCACGACGCGCGGCTCGACTGCTGCGCGAACGAAGTCAGATCGCCGTAGCTCGTCAACCCGAGCACTTCCGCGCCTTCTTTCTCGATGGCTTCGGCCAAAGCCCGGATGCCGGAACCCGAGATGTTCTCGGAGCGGAAATCTTCGTCGATGATGACGACGGGAAAACGGAACTTCATGGGCGATTCTCCAAAAAGAAAACGACCGCTGCGTTACGTGGAAAGCGCAGCGGTCACCCGAATAACTGGTCGGTCAAGACGCTGCCGACGTCACGTTTTCGGCAACGTGACGCCGTGTTGACCTTGGTATTTGCCGCCGCGATCCGCGTACGACGTTTCACAAATCTCGTCGCTTTCGAAAAACAGCACCTGGGCGACGCCTTCGTTCGCGTAGATTTTCGCAGGCAAAGGTGTCGTATTCGAGAATTCGAGCGTGACGTGCCCTTCCCATTCCGGCTCGAACGGCGTGACGTTGACGATGATCCCGCAGCGCGCGTACGTCGATTTGCCGAGACACACGGTCAGCACGCTGCGCGGAATGCGGAAATACTCGACCGTGCGTGCGAGCGCGAACGAATTCGGCGGGATGATGCAGACGTCGCCCTTGAAATCGACAAACGACTTCTCGTCGAAGTTCTTCGGATCGACGATCGTCGAGTTGATGTTGGTGAAGATCTTGAATTCGTCGGCGCAGCGGATGTCGTAGCCGTAGCTCGACGTGCCGAAGCTGACAATCTTCCGGCCGTCTTCGGAGACGCGAACCTGATCGGGCGCAAACGGCTCGATCATATTGTGCGACTCGGCCATGCGCCGGATCCACTTGTCAGATTTGATGGTCATAGGTGAACGCTGCTCGGCGTGAATATCAGGTGTGACGAAAGATAGATGAAAAACGGCCGGCCGGCGCTTCGGCGCCCAGCCGGCGAAGGCCGCTATTTTACGCGAACACGGAGATGCTGCCGCCGCTGCCCGTTGGCAGAGCGGCCAAAGCGCGCTCGCCGTTCACTGCTGACGAATCACGCCGCAGGCGATCGCCGCGCCCGCGCCATGCTGAGGGTACGCGTAGGGATCGGTCGCGTCGTGGTGCAGCAGCACCGCGCGCTGCAGCACCGAGCGGATGCCGTCGAGCGACACGTCCGGCGCGACGATGAAGCCGGTGGCCACGCCGTTCGCGTCCGCATGGATGTTACCGAGATCGCCCTCGACGCGCGCGCCGGCCTTGAGCCGCTCGGCCGCCGGCGAAAATACCGGACCGGCGCTGGAGCCGTCGGCGGCGTTGCAGTCGCCGCGCTCGTGCACCTGCAGCGCGTGGTCACTATTGGGCGGCAAGCCGGTGAGATTGTAGGTGACCTGGACGCCGTCCGAGCGCTCGATAAAGGTCACGAGGCCGTGCGCCTGATTGCCCACGGTGGGCAGCAGTTGCGCGTCGGCGCGCTTTTCCTGTGGCCTCAGGAAGACGCCACAGCCGCTGAACAGCACACAGCTGGCAGTCAGGACGATGAACGCATGTACCGCGTGCCCGTCGATTCGTTTTCCCATGCGATCCTCTTGTCGGCCTGGCGGCCGCCCCTGCGGCCGCCGAGCCGGACTTGTGAAGTCGACATGATACCGCGAGAGCCCATGAAAATAGGGATCGAGATCGCCCCTAATCCCTTGTCCGAGCGGCCGCTCAGGTGTTCTGCACGACGATGTTCGGAAACTTCGAGCTCATGTCGCGCGCGCGCTCGGCGATATGCACCGCGACCTTGCGCGCGATCGAGCGATAAATCTGCGCGATGCGCCCGTTCGGGTCCGCGACGACCGTCGGTTTGCCCGAGTCGGCTTGCTCGCGGATCGTGATGTCGAGCGGCAGGCTGCCGAGCACGTCGACGCCATATTCCTTGCCCATGCGCTCGCCGCCGCCGGCGCCGAAGATGTGCTCCTCGTGGCCGCAGTTCGAGCAGATGTGCAGGCCCATGTTCTCGACGATGCCGAGGATCGGGATGCCGACCTTCTCGAACATCTTGAGGCCCCTCTTCGCGTCGAGCAGCGCGATGTCCTGCGGCGTCGTGACGATCACGGCGCCCGTGACAGGCACGCGCTGCGCGAGCGTCAGCTGGATGTCGCCGGTGCCGGGCGGCATGTCGACGATCAGGTAATCGAGTTCGTGCCAGTTGGTCTGGCGCAGCAGTTGCTCGAGCGCCGAGGTCACCATCGGGCCGCGCCACACCATCGGGTTGTCCGCCTCGATCAGGAAACCTATCGAGTTGGCCTGCACACCATGGCCGGTCATCGGATTCATCGATTTTTCGTCGGGCGATTCGGGGCGTCCCTCGATGCCGAGCATCGTCGGCAGCGACGGGCCGTAGATATCGGCGTCGAGAATGCCGACCGACGCGCCCTCGCTCGCGAGCGCGAGCGCGAGATTCACCGCGGTCGTGCTCTTGCCGACCCCGCCCTTGCCCGAGGCAACCGCGACGATGTTCTTCACGCCGGGCAGCAGCTTCACGCCGCGCTGAACGGTGTGCGCGGCGATCTGCTGCGAAACCTCGACGCGCACGTTCGCGACGCCGGGCACCGCGCGCAGCGCGTCGGCGAACTGCTGGCGGATCGCGTCGAACTGGCTTTTCGCCGGGTAGCCGAGCGTCACCTGAAGGCTGACCGCGTCGCCCTCCACGGCCACGTTGCGAATGCTCTTCGCGGCCGCGTACGGCGCGCCGGTGTTAGGGTCAGCGATGGCCGCGATGGCGGCGTCGACCAAAGCCCGATCAATGCTCATTGAAACTCCGTGGGGAATAGGTGCGGCGCGGCGAGATGGACCGATCGGCCACGCGGCGGAATTTGCAAGAAATTGTTATGCAGGATTGCGAAAACCGGACGGGCCGGGCACCCTTCGGGGCACCGGGACGCCGTGGGGTCGCATCGCTGCGCGGTTCAGGCATTATTGTAGTGTCTGACGGCAGACGGTGCCCGAAGACCCTTCTTCGCTGTCGGACCGCGCGGAGCAAGGCGCGGGAGTCGTCGCCGAACTTTCTGGGTGGTCGCTGCAGGGCCGTCATATTCGCTGCATAGGCTGATCGCCACCCGCTGGTTTATTCGCACTAAAAAGGAAACGAAGATGAACGCAAAAATCATGACTCGCATGGCCGTATTCGCAGTCGCCGGCTCGCTGATGGCAGGCTGCGCGACCCAACAGGGCACCAACACCGCGGTCGGCACCGGCGTGGGCGCCGGCACCGGCGCGGCGCTCGGCGCGATCTTCGGCGGTGGCAAGGGCGCGGCAATCGGCGCGGCCGCCGGCGCGGCGGTCGGCGGCGTCACCGGCTACAACTGGGACAACATCCGCAACCGCATGTCGGGCGCGACCAAGGGCACCGGCACGCAGATCACCGAGCAGCCGGACGGCTCGCTCAAGCTGAACATCCCGAGTTCGGTCACGTTCGACACCAGCAGTTACGCGGTCAGGCCGTCGTTCGCGCCGGTGCTCGACCAGCTCGCGCAGACGCTGCAGCAGAATCCCGAAGTGGTCGCCTCGGTCGTCGGCCACACGGACAGCACCGGCTCGCTGCAATACAACGAGACGCTGTCGGTCAATCGCGCGCAGAGCGTGACCGGCTATCTGGCGCAACGCGGCATCGCGCCGCAGCGCCTGTCGGCCACCGGCATGGGCCCGAACCAGCCGATCGCCGATAACAACACCGAAGCCGGCCGCGCGGCCAACCGTCGCGTCGAAATCTATCTGCGCGCCACCGCCCAACACGCGACGCAATAAGGGCAGGTCTCAAGGAGCAGGAGCGGCCGGGCTGGCCGGGCTTTTCAGCCGCGCAGGCCTGGCGGGCGGAGCGGGCCGCTGCACTGGTTTGTCGACGGTTCGAAAAAAAAATTTCGAACTCTGCCGAAAATCCGCGGTCTCTCTTTACGGTACGTGGCTGGCGAAGCCGTCACGGCACCATTCTCCTCTTGTCGTTGTTGCTCCGGGGTTTAGCGACCCCGGTTTTTTTTGCCCGCGCGGTTTTGCACTTGCTTCGCAAAGCGTCGCTGGCCGTCCGCCACCCCAGCGCCCGTCCCTTCTGCTGCGCTCGTCCAGCCCGCCGCGCCCGGCCCGCCTGCGGCGTGCGCCCTGCTAAAATCACCGTTTCGTCCCATCGCAGGCACCCTCGATCCCTATGTCAGCACCCGCCACCGATCTCCCAGCAGGCGCGCTCTGCGGCCGTCGTCAGATTCTCGTCACGTCGGCCCTTCCGTATGCGAACGGCCAGATTCATATCGGCCATCTGGTCGAATATATCCAGACGGACATCTGGGTCCGGGCGCTGCGAATGCACGGTCATGAGGTCTACTACGTCGGCGCCGACGACACGCACGGCACGCCGGTCATGCTGCGCGCGGAAAAGGAAGGCCTGACACCGAAACAGCTGATCGATCGCGTGTGGCAGGAACACAGGCGCGACTTCGACAGCTTCGGCATTTCGTTCGACAACTACTACTCGACCGATTCCGACGAAAACCGCGTGCTCAGCGAAAACGTGTACCTCGCGCTGAAGGAAGCGGGGCTGATCGACGCGCGCGAGATCGAACAGGCGTACGACCCGGTCAAGGAAATGTTCCTGCCGGACCGCTTCATCAAGGGCGAGTGCCCGAAGTGCGGCGCGAAAGATCAATACGGCGACAGCTGCGAAGTCTGCGGCTCGACCTACCAACCCACCGAGCTCGTCAATCCGTACTCGGTCGTCTCGGGCGCAACGCCGATTCGCAAGACTTCGACACACTACTTCTTCCGCCTGTCCGATCCGCGCTGCGAGAACTTCCTGCGCGCGTGGGTCGGCGGCCTCGCGCAGCCGGAAGCGACCAACAAGATGCGCGAGTGGCTGGGCGACGCCGGCGAAGCCAGACTCGCCGACTGGGACATCTCGCGCGACGCGCCGTACTTTGGCTTCGAGATTCCGGGCGCGCCCGGCAAGTATTTCTACGTGTGGCTCGACGCGCCGATCGGCTATTACGCGAGCTTCAGGAACCTCGCCGAAAAACGCGGCATCGACTTCGACGCGTGGGTCCGCAAGGGCTCGATGGCCGAGCAGTACCACTTCATCGGCAAGGACATCCTGTATTTCCACACGCTGTTCTGGCCCGCGATGCTCGAGTTCTCCGGCCATCGCACGCCGACCAACGTGTTCGCGCACGGCTTTTTGACGGTCGAGGGCGCGAAGATGTCGAAGTCGCGCGGCACCTTCATCACCGCGCAAAGCGTGATCGACACCGGCCTGAACCCGGAATGGCTGCGCTACTACTTCGCGGCCAAGCTGAACAGCACGATGGAAGACCTCGACCTGAACCTCGACGACTTCCAGGCGCGCGTGAACAGCGATCTGGTCGGCAAATACGTGAACATCGCGAGCCGCGCGGCCGGCTTCCTGATCAAGCGCTTCGACGGCCGCGTGCAGGACAGCGCGATGCATCATCCGCTGCTCGGCACGCTGCGCGCGGCGCTTCCGCAGATCGCCGCGCACTACGAGGCGCGCGAGTACAGCCGCGCGCTGCGTCAGACCATGGAGCTCGCCGACTCGGTCAACGCCTACGTCGATACCGCGAAGCCGTGGGATCAGGCGAAAGACCCGGCCAACGCGGTCGCGCTGCACGAGACCTGCAGCGTCAGCATCGAGGCGTTCCGTCTGCTGTCGCTGGCACTGAAGCCGGTGCTGCCGAAGCTCGCCGAAGCGGTCGAGGCCTTCCTCGGCATCGAGCCTCTCGTGTGGGCCGACGCCACCGTGCCGCTCAGCTCGGCGCGCCCGATCAACGCGTACAAGCATCTGATGACGCGCGTCGATCCGAAGCAGATCGAGGCGCTGCTCGCGGCCAATCGTGACTCGCTGCAGGCCACGCCGGAAGCCGCGCCGGCCGACGCGAAGGCCACCTCGAAGAAAACCGCCAAGGCCCCCGCCGCGAAGGAAGAAGAGCCCGCCATCATCACGATCGACGATTTCGCGAAGGTCGATCTGCGCATCGCGAAGATCGTCGACTGCAAGGCCGTGGAAGGCTCCGACAAGCTGCTGCAACTGACGCTCGACGTCGGCGAAGAGAAGACCCGCAACGTGTTTTCGGGTATCAAGTCGGCGTATCAACCCGAGCAGCTGATCGGCAAGCTGACCGTGATGGTCGCGAACCTGGCGCCGCGCAAGATGAAGTTCGGTATGTCCGAGGGCATGGTGCTGGCGGCATCGGCGGTGGACGAGAAGGCAGAACCGGGCCTCTACGTGCTCGAGCCGCATAGCGGCGCGAAGCCCGGCATGCGCGTGAAGTAACGCCGACGTGAGGCGCCCGCGGGCGCCTCGCACCTCGCACCTCGACAAGCATGTATGACGATAACGGCACGCTGCAAAGCGTGCCGTTATGCTTTGTTACGCCGCCCGCGTCACCACTTGATCCGATCGAAGCGCCGCGTGTACAGCACGTCGGCGCCATAGAACGTGCCGCCATACGCGACCAGCGACCAGTACCGCGTCAGATTGATCGTCGCCTTGATCGCGTTGCTGGCCGACTGCAGCCCCTGCTCGTAGCCGATCACGAGCCACTCGTTGATCGCCTTCGACACCATCACGACCTGCGGATCGGTCAGGCCGACGTCGCTGCGGCCGATCGAAAACTCGTCGAGCCCGACGGTCTGCGCAATCCGCTTGCCGGTCGCGCTGCCGAGCAGCGCCAGCGCCGTCGTCATCGTGCTCTGCTGGCCGAGGTTATTGCCCTGGTCGGTGCCGTGGCCGAACAGCAGCCATGAGAGTTTCTCGTTGTCCGGCACGCTCGGCTCCGACACGAGCCGAGCGACCGGTGCCTGCAGCGTGCCCGTCACCTGCACGCCCGCCTCGACCTGCTGGTTGCGGCGCATCGCGAGGATGTTGATGCCCGGATTCGTGACCGGACCGTTGAACGTGAAGAAACCGTTCTCGATCGCGAGCTTGCGGCCGAACGTGGTATAGGTCGAACCCGGCGTGACGCGCACGTTGCCGACCGCGCGCAGCGGCGTGTTCGGCGCGCTCGTCGCGGTGATCGCTCCGGCGAGGCCGAGATCGGCGCCCTGGCCGCGGAAGCGGAAGTTGTTGCCGAGGCCGATCTCGATGTTGGCGCGCGGCGCGAACGGGCTCGCCGGCCGCTGCTGGCCTTCGCTCGGACGCGGCCGGCCGCCCGTGCGCGTGCCGTCCGGGCGGATGATCACGACGTCGTCGCCAAGGCTCGGCGCAGCCTGCTCGGGCATATCGAACAGCGCGCTGTCGACCACGAACTTGCCGTCGATCACGGGGCCGCGCTCCGGGCCGCCGTTCGCGATGTTCGCGCTGCCCGACAGCGACAGATGACGGTCCGGCGACGCGAACACGTCGAGCTTGTCCGCGACGATGCTCGCGCTCAGATCGGGCTCCGAACCGTCGAGGCGCACGCGGCCGGTCGCGCGCAGCGTGCCGCTCGCGCCGTGGAACTCGACCTGCTGGAAGTCCACCACGTTCTGCGACATCGCGATGCGCACGACGCCGTCCTTCAGTTGCACGCCCTGGCTCACGACCGTCGCTGACAAACCGTCGCCGGTCAGCGCGCCGGTCACGTTCGGCTTCGCGACCGTGCCGCCGAGCGCGAGCTTCAGCGCGAGACGGCCCTCGAGCAGATAGCTCGGGCCGAGCAGGCCGCCAGTCGTGCGCAGCGACGGCACGTTCGCGTCTACGTTGCCCGACAGCGCGCTTTGCGGATCGAAGCTCAGCATGCCGTCGCGCAGCACGAGCGGGGTGTGCGCGTCGGCGTCGATCACGCCGACGCGGCTCGCCTGCGCATGCACGGTCGCGTCGAGCCGGTTGCCGCCGGTGAATTCGGCGCGCGCGCGGATGTCGCCGATGCCCATCGAGGCGAGCCCGCGGCCGATCTCGACCGTCACGTCGCCGCTGCGCCGGCGCAGTTCGATGTGGCCGCTCGCCGTCGCGCCGAGCGAAAAGTCCCAGTCGCCGTCGAACACGAGGTCGGTGCGCGCGGCAGGCGGCTCGCCGGTGATCTCCTGACGCAGTTCCTGCAAGCGCGCGAGCGACACGTCGGTCAGGCTGCCAGTCGACTGGATGCGGCCGCGATCGAACGCGAACGACTTCAGCGTCAGCACCGAGCCCTCGATCGTCAGGCGCGTCGCGCCGAGCGTCAGTTGCCCCGGCCCGGCGCTGAGCGCGAGCGGCGCTTCGAGATTGAGCGCCGGCGTGCCGCGATTCTGCAGACGCGTGACGGTGCCGTCCCAGCGCGTGCCGTCGCGCGTGTCGGTCAGCCTGCCGTTGGCGGCGAGCGTCAGGTCGAGCGGACGCTCCTGCAGCTTGCCGGTCGCGGCGGCTTCGAGCGTGTGATTCGCGCGCGTGCCGGACAACCGGGCGCTCAGCGTGGTGAGGTCGACGCCGCCCGCGCTGACATTGCGCGCGTCGGTCGTGAACGCGAGCGCGCCGTTCGCGCCGTCGTGCAACTCGGCGTGGCCTTCCGCGTGGCCGATGCGGTTGCTCGCGAATACGACGCTGTCGGCCTTGTAATGCAGCGCGACGTTCGGATGCGCGAACGAGCCGGTAAGGTCGCCGTCGGCCGCGACTGCGCCCGCGAGGCCGAAGCCGAGCCGGTCGAGTTGCGGTGCGTCGATGCCGAAGCGCAGCCGGTCGCCGGCCGCGCCGAAGCTGCCTTGCAGACTCACCTGGTTGCCCGCCACGGAAAGATTCGCGCGGCTCGGCAGGATTCGCGAGCCGGCCAGCTGGATCGTGCCGCCGCCCGTGAGCGGCAGGTCGTCGTAGACGCTCGGACCGAGCTTGAATTCGGCGCGCGTCGTGAAGACCGGCGCGAGCACGCCGACCGCCGTCAGCGTGGCGTTCACGCGCGCCTCGATCCTGCGCGCTGGCGGGGCTGCGTGCGGGGCTGCGTGCGGGGCTGCGTGCGCCGCTGCATGCGCGGCTGCGCGTGGCGCGGGGGTCGCGCGATGCGCGGGCGGTGGCGTCCTGCGCTCGAGCACCTCGGTCTGCACCGCGGCTTGCGCGGTGTTCTTCGCGATGGCCGCGGCCTGATCGCCGGGCGCCGCGCTCTTCGCGCCAGCGGTGCTACCCACGAGCGCCGCGGCCCGCGCGTGCCGCTCGCGCTGCGCGCCACTCGCCCCTGGCGCACCGGATGTCGCGACCGGCACGCGCGCCGGCATCTGCGAAGCCAGCGACAGCGGATCGAAATCGGTCAGCTGCGCCTTCAGGTTATAAGTCGAGTTCGCATCGTGCTTCAGCGCGCCGGACAGGTCGATGCGGCCGCGGCCCGACGTGATACGCACGTCGTTGAAGCTTATGCGCGCCGGGTCGAACGTGATCTTGCCCTGGGCGCGCAGCGCGGCGGCGGGGTCGGCGAGATCCAGCGTCAGGGTCTGGATGTCGTCGTTCAGGCGGATTTCGATCGGACCGGATAGTTGCGTCGGCCGCACGGTTCTCTGCAGCGCGTTCAGGTCGAGCCGCGCGACCTTCAGATCGAGCTGGCCGTGCCGGCCGCTCAGCGCGCCGCCGCCGGTGAGCGTCGCGTTGCGCACGAGCCGCACGTTCAGGTTCGAGATGCTCTGCGCGCGGGCGTCCACGCGCACGTCCGCGTTCGCGTCGATCAGCGGCAGCAGTTTCTGGTCGATTGCGCCGGGTTTCGCGTTGACGATCGAGATGTGGCCGGCGACGGCGAAACCTGTCGCCGGTCCGGCCGGCGCGTGGTGGCCCCCGATGCCGTGGTGCGGATGGCTGGCGGCGGCAGGCCCGGCCGCGCTGGCGCCGCCGGCCGCCGCCGCGCCTGGCTCCACCGGCTGCAACTCCGCGCGCACCGCCAGATCGGCCAGCGGCGCAGCTGGCGCGAAAGCCTGCGGATTGACATGATCGAAGCTCAGCGTCGCGCGTTGCAGCGGCACCGCGGCGAACGGCGCCGCCTCGACCCGCGCGTGGCCGGTGAGCTTCATGCCGCTGGCATCGAGTTCGGCGACCAGCTGTTCGAGCGTGCCGCTCAGGTGGCCGGCCACCTGCACCGCTTCATCGCGGACCTTGCCCGAATAACCGACCTCGCCCGTGAGCGGAAACGGCCGCACGCCATCGAGCTTCGCCGCAGCCGTCAACGCCCCGAACGGCGTATCGAGCCGATCGATCGCCGCCTCGTGATGACGCCCGTCGCTGCGTCCATGAAACGCGAAGCGCGACAGCTCCGTCGTCGATGCGCCCTGGTGCAGCAGTAGCCGCTCGACCTGCACGTCGCGGATCTCCAGCTGCATCGGCAGTTGCAGATCCTGCGGCAGGTTCAGCGGCTCATTGCTGCTCGACGACGCGCCGATCCGCGCCTCGATCGTGCCGACGTGCAGGTAATCGATCGTGAACCGCCACGGCTCGCGCGCGAGCGCCCAGCTGCCGGCGACGCGGTCGATCTCGATGTCGGTGCCGCTGCCGTCGAGGCTGCGCCAGCGCACGTCGCGCAGCTGCACGCCGTGCGCGAGCGTGCCGCCGTCGAGCGTGCCGGCAAGCCGGCCGCCGAGCAGCTTGACGGCCGCGTGCCACGCATAGGCGGTGCCGCGCTCGGTCGTCAGCGCGCCGTACAGCAGGCCGAGCGCGAGCGCGCCGAGCAGCACCAGCATGGCCACCGTGCCCGCGACCGTTTTCAGCAGCAGCCGGCCCCAGCGCTGCTTCGGCGGCGGCGTGTCGGGCGGCTGTTGGCCGTCCGGCGGTCCTGGCGGCGTGGCGCCGGGCGGCTGCGCGGAGGGCGGGTCGGTGACGTCGGTGGTCATGCGTGAATGCGGTGGCGAATAAGGTGGCGGATGAGGTAGCGGGTTGTCGTCGAGACGTCAGAACGCGATGCCGAGCGTGATATACGGCCGCACGCTGTTGTTGCGGATGCCGTAGGCGAGATCGAGGTTGACCGGGCCGACCGGGCTGCGCCAGCGCGCGCCGACACCGACGCCCGGATAGAAGATTTTTTCGCCCCAGGTATCGGTCGCCGTGCCGATGTCGAAGAACGCGGCCGCACCCCAGTTGTGCGAGAACCAGTGCTGGTATTCGGCCGCGCTCGTCAGCAGGTATTTGGTCGGCAGAATCGAGCCAGCGACGTCGTTGCCGATGCTCTGGAAGCCGTAGCCGCGCACCGAGTTCGAGCCCCCCGCGCGGAACAGCAGCGACGCCGGAATGCCGCTCGAGCTGCCGCTGGTGAAGACGCCGCCGAGCTCCGCGCGGATCAGCACGATGTCGTTCTCGCCGATCGGGAAATACTGCTGGCCGCGCGCGTAACCGCGGATGAACGACTGGTCGGCGAGCAGCCCCTTGACCGCGAAGCCCGCCTCGACGTGGACCAGGTTGCCGCGGCGCGGGAACAGCGGGTCGTCGGTGTCGCGCCGCGTCCACGACCATGCCGGCACCAACGCGTGCGCGCGGGTCGGCGGCGCCGCATTCTGGTCGAGCTTATCGTCGTAGAACAGCAGCGAGTAGCTGTAGTCGAGGAACTGCGACGTACGCGAGCGCTGCACGCCGCCGCGGATGCTGTAGATGCGCGTGTCGGAGACGTCGGTGGTCGTGTACGACGCGAGCACGCTGTTGGTCCACCCGCGCTGGCCCGGCGGCATCGACAGCTGAATCTGCCCGTATTGCTGCGTCTGGTCGGCGCGTCCCTCGACGGTGAACGGCCACGCCGCGCCGAACGTGTTCAGATACGTGTAGCCGCCCTGCACGAGCGCGCCGTTGTCGGTCGAATAGCCGACGCCGCCGCGGAAGCTGTGGTACGGAAACTCCGACACCTTCACGTGTACCGGCGTGTTCAGGGGCTTCGTCGGGTCGTTGTCGAGGTCGATCGCGACGCTCGCGAAGTACGGCGTGTTCTGCAGTTGTCGCTGCAGCTCGGCGACGGTGCGTGTGTCGTAGATGTCGCCCGGCGAGATCGGATTGACGTTACGGACGATGCGCTCCGGGTAGCGCTTCGTGCCCTGCACGTCGAGTTCGCCCATCGTGAAGGTCGGCCCGCTGTCGTAGATCACCGAGAGCTTCGCCGTGTGCGTGCGCGGATCGACCAGCGCCTCGGAGTGGTAGATCTTCGCGGCGAGGTAGCGGCGCGATTGCAGCTCGCGCAGCGACGCGTTCTTCGCGTCGTCCCAGTCGCCCTGCGAGAACGGCTGGCCCTCGTGCAACGAGAACGCGAAGCGCGTGGCGTTTTCGCGCGACGGGTCCTCGGTCAACACCGCGCCGCGAAACGACAGATCGACTGACGTGACTTTGGTCTGCGGGCCCGCCTCGACGCGCACGGTGACTTGCCGCACGTTGTCGACGGTGCGCACGTCGGTGCTGACCAGCGGCGAGAAATAGCCCTGCGTCGCGGCGAGATCGCGCACCTGTTGCGGCGTCGCGGTGAGCAGGAACGAGAACTGGTCGTCGGTGACGTCGGACCGCTTCGCGAAACGCGAGATATCGAGGTGCTGTTCGAGCAACCGGCGCAGCGAGCGCGGCTCGGCGATCACCTCGATCTTGTAGCTCGGCGCCGTGCGCGCCGCGTGGGCGTGGCCCGCGGCCAGCAGCAGCATCAGCAGGCCGATGCTGTAGGCGAGCGACACGCGCAGCCAGCGCTGCGCGAGCGCCTCGCGCTCACGCGCGTGCCCGCGCCCTTGCGCCTGGCCGGTCTCGCCGCGCGACGCACGCGGCGTGTCGATCGTACCTCCCGCCAAACAGGACCTCCGGCCTCAATGAGTGAATTCTCGCGCCCCCGGCCGCGCAAGCGATCGAGGCATGCTATTTGACCACAACGCGACCCTCGCCGGCCTCTCTCGTGCCCCCGGCGGAGCTCCGCGCCTGGTCTCAAAAATGATCCGCCCGCGGCGTTGTTCGACCGCGCGCGGCGCATGCGTTAAAATCGCGGACGACGGTGCCCTCCTCGCGGCGCCCCGCAGCGACCCAAGAGCCGCCACCCTACCCACCACGGACGTCGAGCCATGTATCAATCGGACATCACCCAGTTCCTGAACCAGCTGAAGCAACAGAAGCCCGATCTGGAGACCGAGCAACGCAAAGGCCGCGCACTGCTGTGGGACAAACAACCGATCGATCTGGAAGAGCGCGCCGAGCAGAAGGTTTCGCGCGTGCCGCAGACGCCTTACTCGTACTACCAGAACTTCTAAGCTCGCCAGTCGCGCCGACGATGAGTCACGCTGACGAGCTACACGGCCCGGCTCACGGTCCGGTTCACGGCACTGCGCCGGCACCGTCCGACGCCGCACTCTCCACGCCTGCCACCGACTCGACGCCCGACACGGTCGACGGCGTCGCTTTCGCGCGCCTATATGGCGAGCCGCTGTTCAAGCTGCCGAACGACCTGTACATCCCGCCGGACGCGCTCGAGGTGTTCCTCGAGACCTTCGAGGGGCCGCTCGACCTGCTGCTCTACCTGATCCGCAAGCAGAACTTCAACGTGCTCGACATCCCGATGGCAGATGTCACCGGGCAATATCTCGGCTACGTCGAGCAACTGCGCAAGACCAATCTCGAACTCGCGTCCGAATATCTGCTGATGGCCGCGATGCTGATCGAGATCAAGTCGCGCATGCTGCTGCCGGTCAAGAAGGCCGATACCGGCGAGGAAGCCGAAGATCCGCGCGCCGAACTGGTGCGCCGCCTGCTCGAATACGAGCAGATGAAGCTCGCCGCGCAACGCATCGACCAGTTGCCGCAGCTCGGGCGCGATTTCCTGCGCGCCGAGGTCTACATCGAGCAGAGCGTCACGCCGCGGTTCCCGGACGTGAACAGCGAAGACCTGCGCGCCGCCTGGGCCGACGTGATCAAGCGCGCGAAGCTGGTCCAGCATCACAAGATTTCACGCGAGGAGCTGTCGGTGCGCGAGCACATGAGCATGATCCTGCGGCAGTTGCAGAACGCGCGCTTCATCGAGTTTTCCGATCTGTTCGACACGAGCCGCGGCGTGCCGGTCGTCATCGTGAACTTCATCGCCGTGCTCGAGTTGTGCCGTGAATCGCTCGTCGAAATCACCCAGGCGGAGCCGTTCGCGCCGATCTATGTGCGGCTGGCGTACCTGCCGGCCTGAGTGCTGAATGACGGACGCACGACGGCTGGACCGTGGGAAAATCGTTACCAACCGTCGCAGCGAAGCCTGGCGGGCCTCAGCGGGAAGTGCGTGGCGAGCGCGCGGCGCGCCGCTGTGGACCGCAACCGCGTTTCGGTGCGCCCGCTGCCCAAATCCACTACAATCCGCGCTCCGAACCCGTCATTGCCGGTGAGGCGATGGCCCGCGCGATTCCGGCAGGTCTTGCGCCAACCGGATTCGCGCGCCGCGCGAGCCTATCCCTGTCCGATCATGAAAGTCATCAGCTCGATCCATGAATTGCGCGACCAGTTGCGCGGCCAGAATCGGACGGCCTTTGTGCCGACGATGGGCAACCTGCACGACGGCCATCTGTCGCTGATGCGCCTCGCGCGCCAACACGGCGACCCGGTGGTGGCGAGCATCTTCGTCAACCGCCTTCAGTTCGGCCCGAACGAGGA
This sequence comes from Paraburkholderia sp. WC7.3g, assembly GCF_050436345.1. Taxonomy (NCBI): domain Bacteria; kingdom Pseudomonadati; phylum Pseudomonadota; class Betaproteobacteria; order Burkholderiales; family Burkholderiaceae; genus Paraburkholderia; species Paraburkholderia sp. WC7.3g. Next base: position 1,339,829 of record NZ_JBNDMA010000002.1, on the reverse strand, counting down.
TTTCGACAAATATCCGCGCACGCTCGAAGCCGACATCGAGAAGCTGCAAAAGGAAGGCGTCTATGTGCTGTTCGCGCCGACCGAAAGGGACATGTACCCGGAGCCGCAGGAGTATCGCGTGCATCCGCCGCACGATCTCGGCGACATCCTCGAGGGCGAATTCCGCCCCGGCTTCTTCCACGGCGTCTGTACCGTGGTGATGAAGCTGATGTCGTGCGTGCAGCCGCGCGTCGCGGTGTTTGGCAAGAAGGATTACCAGCAGCTGATGATCGTGCGCCAGATGTGCCACCAGTTCGCGCTGCCGACCGACATCATCGCCGCCGAAACCGTGCGCGACACCGACGGCCTCGCGCTCAGCTCGCGCAACCGGTTTCTGTCGCCCGTCGAGCGCGCCGAGGCGCCGATGCTGGCCGCCGAATTGAATCGCGTGCGCGACGCGGTGCTCGCGGGCGAGCGCGACTTCGCGAAACTCGAACAGGCGGCCAAGGCGACGCTGGCGGCGCGCGGCTGGAATCCCGATTACATCGCGGTCCGCAAGCGCTCGAACCTGATCGCTCCGGGCCCGCAGGACGCCGACGCACCGCTCGTCGTGCTGGCCGCCGCGAAGCTCGGCACGACCCGGCTTATCGACAACCTCGAAATCTGACGCCGCAATCGTCGGCGCCACCGCAGCCACACAGGATTGATCATGCAACGCAATATGCTGAAGTCGAAGATTCACCGCGTCGCGGTCACGCACTGCGAGCTCCACTACGAGGGCTCGTGCGCGATCGACGAAGATCTGCTAGAAGCGGCGAACATCGTCGAAAACGAGCGCATCGACATCTGGAACATCAACAACGGCGAGCGCTTCTCGACCTACGCGATCAAGGGTGAGCGCGGCAGCGGCATGATTTCGCTGAACGGCTCGGCCGCGCGTCGCGCGCAACTGGGCGATCTGGTCATCATCGCGGCGTTTGCGGTGGTCGACGAGGCGGAGCTGAAGGCGGGCTGGAAGCCGGACCTCGTATTCGTCGATGAAAACAACAAGATCAAGGGCAGCCGCGACCACGTGCCCACGCAGGCCTGGAGCTGAGCGAGGCCGGTTTGCGGCCGGACTGATGGCGGGTAGTCACCTCCCGCCTCAGCCCTTCTTCCCCGCGCCGTTCGTCCACTCGACGATCGGCTGCCACTGCTCCAGGTCCTTCTCGACGCGGCTTTTCGCGACGTCCCACAGCGTCAGGCCGTGCGCCGCGAGCTGCACGTAGTTCTGCGTGTCGCGCAGAAAGCCGAGCACCGGCAGCTTCAGTCCTTCGACGAAGCGATGCAGCTGCTCGGCCGAGCGCGTGCGCGCATCGACGCGCATGCCGACCACGCCGATCTCGATCGCACCCTTCCTGACCGCCTTTTCCTTCGCGAGCCGCTCGAGAAATTCCTGGGTCGCAAGAATATCGAACAACGACGGCTGCAACGGCACGATCACCTTGTCGGCGAGATCGAGCGCGAGGTTCAGGCGATTGCCGTGCAGGCCGGCTGGCGTGTCGACGACCGCGTGCTCGAGGCCCTTCGGCGGCTTGGCCGGCGTATCCGGATTGACCTCCCAGGTCTCGATGACCGGCAACGTGGCGGGTCGTAAATCGAGCCACGCCTGCGCGGAGTGCTGCTTGTCGAGGTCGGCCAGCGCGACCCATTCGCCCTCCGCGGCGAAATAGCCGGCCAGATTGGTCGATAGCGTGCTCTTGCCCACGCCGCCCTTCGGATTCGCCACCACGATCACCGACATGAAATCTCCCGGAAAGAAGGCTGGACGCTGCCAGCCGGTTTGCCGCGTTATTGCTCTGTTCCCGCCGATCCACTGTGACCGGCGCCGGCGGGCTCCACAGTCGCTGCCGTTCGAAGTTCGGCTTTCAGGTACGCCCCCGGTCCTTTCAGGTACGCCCCCGGTCCAGCCGTTGATAATATCGACAAATCCAGCGCGGCCGAAGCCCCCGCATCGCGAATCGGCCGCTCCGACGCACCGTTTTTTTTAACAAGGACCTGAATCTGATGAGCAAACTGCGCCCGGAATACACCGTCGAACGCCTGCAGGAGCGCCAGAAGGGCAAGCTGCCGGACCTGCTGGGCCTGCGCGTGCTGACCGTGGACCAGGGCACGCTGCTCGCCGAGCTGACCGTGCGCGAGGCGCTGCTCGCGCCGAACGGCTTCCTGCACGCGGCCACCGTGATCGGCCTCGCCGACACCGCCTGCGGCTATGCGTGCCTCGCGCATCTGCCCGACAACGCGCGCAACTTCACGACGATCGAGCTGAAGAGCAACTTCCTCGGCACCGCGACGCAGGGCACGATCCGCGCGGTCGCGAAGGGCGTGCATCTTGGGCGCAGCACGCAGGTCTGGGACGCGACGGTCACCGCTGCGGATGGCAAAACCATCGCACTGTTTCGTTGCACGCAGATGGTGTTGTACTAAGCGCACGGTCCGCGCGGCCGTTGCATTCGATCCGCTGAGTCAGCCCGGCGTAACGCGTCACCCCATCGCCGCGAACAGTCTGCCCATATCGACGTGCGCGGCAAGCGTATCGGCCAGCCGCTCCAGCGACGCCTCGCGCAGCGCCGGATAGTCGACCGCCTCGGCATCGCTCAAACCCGCCCACGCGAGCAGCGCCGCGCAGGCGGCCGGCGTGTCGAACAGGCCATGCACGTAGGTCGCGAGAATCTGGCCATCGGCGGACAACGCGCCATCGGGACGGCCACAGTCGACGCCGCCCTCGCCTGCGGTCGCACTGTCTAGTCGCAGCGCCGGCGTGTCCAGTGCCGGGCCGCGCGTCTCGCCCATATGAATCTCGTAGCCGGCGAGGTCCGGCGCACCGGGCAGCGCAAGGCGCCCGGTCACGTTCTTCAGCGTCTTGTCGCGCGTGAGCACCGTCGCATAGTCGAGCCAGCCGAAGCCGGCGAAGGTGCCCGGCGCGCCCTCGACGCCATCCGGATCGGCGATCTCATGGCCGAGCATCTGCATGCCGCCGCAAATGCCGATCACGCGGCCGCCGTAGCGCAGATGCCGCGCGAGCACGTTGCCCCAGCCTTGCGCGCGCAAAAACGCGAGGTCGTCCGGCACGTTTTTCGAACCCGGCAGGATGATCAGATCGGCGGACGGCGCCGGCGCGCCCGCGCGCACGTAGTGAAAATCGACCTGCGGATGCGCGCGCAACGCGTCGAAATCGGTGTGGTTGCTGATGTGTGGCAGCACCGGCACGACCACGCGCAGCAGACGGCGCGAATCGCCGCTTGCCGCCGCGCGCAGCTCGGGCGGCAGCATGTCCTCGGCGTCGAGCGTCAGGCCATGCAGATAAGGCACGACGCCGAGCACCGGCTTGCCGGTCCTCGCCTCGAGCCAGTCCAGCCCGGGCTTTAGCAGGCCGATGTCGCCACGAAAACGGTTGATGATGAAGCCGCGCACGCGCGCCTGCTCGCTGTCGGACAGACACGCGAGCGTGCCGGTCAGATGCGCGAACACGCCGCCGCGATCGATGTCGGCGACCAGCACGACCGGGCAATTGACCGCCTCCGCGAAGCCCATGTTCGCGATGTCGCGCTCGCGCAGATTGATCTCGGCCGGACTGCCCGCGCCTTCGACGAAAATCGTGTCGTATGACGCGCGCAGCCGCGCATACGACTCCAGCACCGCCTCGAACGCGACCGGCTTGTAGTCGTGATACGCGCGCGCGTCGAGATTGATGCGCGCCTTGCCGTGGATGATCACCTGAGCGCCGCGATCGCTGGTCGGCTTCAGCAGCACCGGATTCAGATCGGTGTGCGCGTCGATGCCCGCGGCGAGCGCCTGCAATGCCTGTGCGCGGCCGATCTCGCCGCCGTCGATGCTCACCGCGCTGTTCAGCGCCATGTTCTGCGGCTTGAACGGCGCAACCCGCGCGCCCGCGCGCCGCGCGAGCCGGCACAGTCCCGCGACCAGCGTGCTCTTGCCCGCGTCGGACGTAGTGCCCTGGATCATCAGCGTGCCGCGCGGCACGGGCAGGGGGTCGGGGAGAGCGGCCATTCGGGTCGGGGATGCAGGTGGAATGTGGACAGTGGCGTTGCCATGCAGCGCATGGCGCACGCTGCGCAGTGCGATGCAATCGAGCGGCATTATCCCATCGCGCCGGTACAATCGCATGATGACTCCCCGCGACCTCACCTTCGTCCTCGGCGGCGCCCGCTCGGGCAAGAGCGCGCACGCCGAGCGGCTCGCCAGCGACAGCGCCCTCCCCGTCACCTACATCGCCACCGCCCGCATCACCGACGACGCCGAATTCAAAGCGCGCATCGCGCATCATCGCGAGCGGCGGCCCGCGCATTGGGGGCTCGTCGAATCGGACGACGACCTCGCGGGCGCGCTCGCGCAGCACGACGCACCGGGCCAGTGTCTGCTGATCGACTGCCTGACGCTGTGGCTCGCGAACCTGCTGTGTCCGGCCGACGGCGTCACGCCGCCGCTGCCGCACTACTACGCGCAGGCCGCCGCGCTCGAAGCGGCGCTCGTCGGCGCGCGCGGCAAGCTCATCGTCGTCAGCAACGAGATCGGCCTCGGCGTCGTGCCGCTCGGCGAAGCCACGCGTCTTTACGTCGACGAACTCGGGCGGTTGAATCAGCGCATCGCCGCGTTGAGCAGCGCGGCCACGCTGATGGTCGCGGGTCTGCCGCTGGCGCTGAAAAGCGCGCGCCGCGCGTGATGCCGCCGCTGACGATGCCGCTCGTCGCGACGCTCGCGGTCGCGGGCGTCGCCGTCGATCGCTGGCTCGGCGAGCCGAGCCGCCGGCATCCGCTCGTCGGCTTCGGTAACTGGGCCGTGCGCATCGAGGCGCGCTTCAATCACGACCGGCGTCTGCGGCTCAAGGGTCTGCTCGCATGGGCGCTCGCGGTGCTGCCGCCGGTGCTGATCGCGTGGTGGCTCGTCGTCGTCCTGCCGCTTTTCGCGGCCTGCGCGCTGCACGTCGCGCTGCTGTGGTTCGCGCTCGGCGCGCGCAGCCTGCGCGACCACATCGAGCCGATCGCGCGAGCGCTTGGGCAACGCGATCTCGCCACGGCACGTGAGTTGACCGCGCGGATCGTCTCGCGCGACACCGCCCAGTCCGACGAGGCCGCGCTCGCGCGCGCCGCGGTCGAATCGGCGCTCGAAAACGGCAACGACGCGATCTTCGGCGCGCTGTTCTGGTTCGCGCTCGCGGGCGGCCCAGGCGCGCTCGGCTTTCGCCTCGCCAATACGCTCGACGCGATGTGGGGTTATCGCACGCCGCGCTATCTGCGCTTCGGCTGGGCCGCCGCGCGCATCGACGACGTGCTGAACTGGATTCCCGCGCGCCTGACCGCCACGAGCTACGCGCTGCTTGGCGACACGCTGACCGCCTGGCGCTGCTGGCGCGAACAGGCGCCACGCTGGGAGAGCCCGAACGCGGGCCCGGTGATGGCGTCCGGCGCCGGCAGCCTGAACGTGCTGATCGGCGGGCCGGCCGTGTATCACGGCGCACTCGAGCATCGGCCGACGCTGGGCTTCGGGCATCCCGCCGAGGCGCGTCATGTGGGCGCCGCGTTGATGCTGGTCGAACGCACGGTGATTCTGTGGCTGGCCGTGCTGATCGTGCTGGCGTTATTGAGCGTGCCGTTTCATGGCTGAGCGGAACGACGCGCGTTGGAGTGGGATGAGCGTATGACCGACCCGATACCGCCGCTTGAATACGCCGCAAGCGGCCCGATCGCGCACGGCGGCAACCTGCACGAAGCGGCGACGCGCTACGGCATTCCGTACGCGCAGTGGCTCGATCTGTCGACCGGCATCAATCCGCACGGCTATCCGGTGCCGCGCGCTCCCCGCCGACGCATGGCGCCGTTTGCCCGACGAAGGCGACGGCTTCGCCGAACGCGCCGCGCGCTACTATGGCGCGCCCGATGCCGCGCACGTGCTGCCGGTGGCCGGCAGCCAGGCGGCGATTCGCGCGCTGCCCGGGTTGCTGCCGCGCGCGACGGTCGGCATCGCACCGCTGACTTACGGCGAGTACGCGCCCGCGTTCGCGCGCGCGGGACACGAGGTCGCGCCGCTCGACGTGCACAGCGACACGCTGCCCGCCGCGCTGTCGCACGTCGCGATCGTCAATCCCGACAATCCGACAGCCGCGCATGTCGACGCCGCGAGGCTGCTGCACTGGCACGCGCAGTTACGCGAGCGAGGCGGCACCCTGCTCGTCGACGAAGCGTTCGCCGATACGCTGCCGGCCGCGCAGTTCGCGTCGCTGGTGGCGCACACGCATCGGAACGGGCTCGTCGTGTTGCGCTCGCCCGGCAAGTTCTTCGGACTCGCGGGGGTGCGCGCCGGGTTCGTGCTGGGCGCGCCCGCATTGCTCGCCGCGCTTCGCGACCGGTTGGGCGCGTGGACGGTCAGCGGTCCCGCGCGTCATGCAGTGAGCGCCGCGTTCGCCGACGCCGCGTGGCAGACCCGCATGCGTGAGCGGCTCAGTGGCGAGAGCACGCGGCTTGCCGGGCTGTTGCAGGGGCACGGCTTCGCGACACGCGGCACGCCGCTCTTCGCATGGACCGACGATGCGCGCGCCGCCGCGCTGCATGAAGCGCTCGCGCGGCGCGGCGTGTGGACGCGTCTTTTTCCGCCATCGCCCGGTGTGCCATCGGCCAGTGTCCGCTTCGGATTACCGGGCGACGATGCCGAATGGACCCGCTTCGAACAGCAGTTGCAACAGGCGGTTCACGCGCTCGATGTCGCGCGGTCGGGTTAGCACACTGTTCTTCAAAGCCAGCCGCTCAACGCTTCATGACCCGTCCTCGCCCGATGATCCGCTTGACTCGCTCCAGCCCCTGTGCCGCGCCCGCGCGTCGCGTCCTCCGTCGGTTCGGCGTTGCAGTGTTCGCGCTGACTGCGCTGGGCGCGCACGCCGCGATCACCGTCACCGACGACAGCGGCGCGACCGTCACGCTCGCCGAGCCCGCGCAGCGCGTGATCAGCCTCGCCCCGCACGTGACCGAGTTGCTGTACGCCGCGGGCGGCGGCCCGAAGATGGTCGGCGCCGTGTCGTACAGCGACTATCCGCCCGAAGCGAAGCAACTCCCGCGCGTCGGCGACAACAAGGCGCTCGATCTCGAACGCATCGTCGCGCTGAAACCGGACCTGATCGTCGTGTGGCGGCATGGCAATGCGCAGCGTCAGCTCGATCGCTTGCGCGAGCTACACGTGCCGCTTTTTTTCAGCGAGCCGCGCCGTCTCGATGACGTCGCCGTATCGCTGACCAGGTTCGGCCGGCTGCTCGGCACATCAGCGAGCGCGGACGCGGCGGCCGCCGCCTATCGCGACGACATCGCCCGTCTGCGCGCGCGGTATGCGAATCGCCCGATCGTCAGCGTGTTTTATCAGGTATGGGACCGGCCGCTGATGACGCTCAACGGCGAGCACATGATCAGCGATGTGATCGCGCTATGCGGCGGCCGCAACGTATTCGCGGACCTGCAGCCGCTGGTGCCGACCGTGTCGACCGAAGCGGTGCTCGCGGCGAACCCGGAGGCGATCGTCACGGCCGCACCGGGCGCGACGCGGCCCGACACGGCGCTGCCGCAACTCGACACATGGCGCGCGTGGCCGGGACTCGCGGCCGTCGCGAACCACAACCTGTTTGCGATCGACGGCGATCTGATCAACCGCCCCGCACCGCGCATCGCGCAAGGCGCGCGGCAACTCTGCGAGGACCTCGAACTCGCGCGCTCGCGCAGAAAGCCGTCCGCGCCATAATGCGCCGCGTGTCGCGCAAAAACCGAGCGGTTCTCAGCATGACAACGCGGCTCACGCATTCCATCGCACGAGCGACCACTGCAGCGTCTCGTCGTTACGTCGCAACCAGACGATCCCGGTCATATCGAGCGACCACTGCAGGCAACGCGCGAGCGGCACTTCCAGCACCCACGACGCGATCGCGCGCATCACGCCCGCATGCGTGACCACGTACGCGGGCGACAACTCGCGCGTCTGCGCGAACGCATCGAACCACGCCCGCACACGCGCGACGAATTGCGCGACGCTCTCGCCGCCATGCGAGCGCGCATGTTCGAAATTGGCGGCCCAGTCGTCGAGCAGCGCGCGATCGATCGTGTCCCAGCGCTGCGCTTCCCACGCGCCAAAATCCATTTCCTTCAGACGCTCGTCGTGGCTGACCACGCAGCCGAAATCGTTCGCGATCTCGGCCGCGAGCGCGGCGCAGCGGGTGAGCGGACTCGTGATCAACACGCGCGGCGCCGGCACCTGCAAGTTCGCGAGCTTTACCGCCAGCGCATTGGACGTGAGCTCGGCGTCTTCCGCCAACGCGACGTCGCTATGGCCGTAACAGACACCCGCCTCGAGCGCGACAGCGGGATGTCGAATCAGGACGATATCCATGCAAGCCCCACCAGATAGATGCTCAATTCGAAGATCTGCTGCGCGAAGCCGAGGCAATCGCCGGTATAGCCGCCAATGCGTCGGGCGAAATAGCGGCCCATCGCGAAGCGCAGCGCGAACAGCACGACACACGTGAGCGCAGCGAAACGCCAGTCGGGGGCGCCGGGGCCGTTCGGCCACAGCAGCCACGGCAGCCCGAACAGCACGGCGCACAGCAGCGCCGGTCCGCTCAAACGCTGCGCGACCGGCTTGGCCTTGCCGGCCGCGCGCACGTAGTCGAGCGTCGCCAGGTAACTGATCGCGCACGCGCGGCTCGCGCCATGCGCCGCAAGCATCAGACTCGCGGCGCGCAGCGGTGGCAACGCCTCGAGCGTTTGCCATTTGATCGTCAGAGCGATCACCAGCGCGATGGCGCCGAAAGGACCGATGCGCGAGTCGTGCATGATGCGCAGCGCATCTTCTCGCGTATAGGCGCCACCGAACGCATCGATGCAATCGGCGAGACCGTCCTCGTGAAACGCGCCCGTCACGACGAGCGACGCGGCCATCGACAGCAGCACCGCGACACTCGCCGGAAATACGCGCAGCGCGGCCAGATAGACAAGCGCACTGAAGCCGCCGACCAACACGCCGACGAGCGGAAAATAGCGCGCCGCGGCATTCAGATAATGCGGCTCGAAGCCGACCCAGCGCGGCACGGGCACGCGCGTGAAGTAACCGAGCGCCGTGAAGAAATAGCGCAGTTCCGCGAGCGGGTTCATGGACGTGGCGAGTGCAGGTTCACAGCGATGCAGGCCGAGCTTCGCGTTCTCGCGAAGCGTGTGCTCGCGCGCTTCACGGTTCGCGATCCGCGACGCCCGCCGAATCGAAGCTCGCCATCTCGTTGAAGAAGGCCACCGCCGCGCGCAGCAACGGCACCGCGAGCGCGGCGCCTGTGCCCTCGCCGAGCCGCATGTCGAGCGATAGCAGCGGCTGCGCGCCAAAATGATCGAGCATGCGCCGATGCCCGGCCTCGTTCGACGCATGCGCGAACACACAGTACTCGCGCACGTCGGGCGACAACGCATCGGCCACCAGCAAAGCGGATGTCGCGATGAAGCCATCGACGAGGATCGTCATGCGCGCCTCGGCGGCGGCCAGATACGCGCCCGCCATCATCGCGATCTCGAAGCCGCCAAAGGTCGCGAGCACGTCGAGCGGCGCGCTTGCGTCCGCATGACGCGCGAGCGCCGACGCGAGCACGTTGCGCTTCTTCGCGAGGCCGGCGTTGTCGAGACCGGTGCCGCGGCCGACGCAGTCGTCGATCGGCACGCCGCACAGACGGCTCATCAGACACGCGGCCGCCGAGGTGTTCGCGATGCCCATCTCGCCGAAGCCGATCACGTTCGTGCCTAGCGCCGCGTGATGACGCACGCGCGCGGCGCCCGCCTGCATCGCGGCGAGCGCTTCGGCGTGCGTCATCGCGGCTTCGTGCGCGAAGTTGCGCGTGCCGGGGCCGACCGGAATGTCGACGAGTCCGTGCGTCGATGGCAGCGGCGTCGCAATGCCCGCGTTGACCACTTCGAGTTCGAGACCCGCGACACGACTGAGCGCGTTGATCGCCGCGCCGCCCGCGATGAAATTCGCAACCATCTGCGCGGTCACCGCTTGCGGATACGGGCTCACGCCCTCGGCGGCGATGCCATGATCGCCCGCGAAAACGATCATCGCGGCACGCCGCACGGTGGGACGTGTACTGCGCTGGATCAGGCCCATCTGGCGCGCCAGCGTTTCGAGCCGGCCGAGGCTGCCGGGCGGTTTGGTGCGCGTATCGATGATCCGTTGCAGCTCGGCGCGCAGCGTTTGATCGAGCGGGGCGACTTCGGGCAAACCGGTCGGGAGTGGGATGTGAGTCATAGGTGCGGTCGAAAAGGAATAGGGGGGTAATAGGAGTCGATAATCAACCTGGCTGTGCGTCATGACCGGCAGGCGATTCGTGACGCGCGCGCGGCGCGGGAATCAGCGCCTCGTGCTCGCCGTCGCGAATCAGAATCAGCGGATAGCCGAACGCGCGACTCGTCAACGCAGGCGTCAGCACGTCGCGCACCGGACCGGCGTACGCGCCGCCCGCGCCGTCGAGCAGCAACGCGTGCGTCGCGAAGCGGCGCGCGAGGTTCAGGTCGTGGCAGGAGAACAGCACGCTACGCCGCGGTTCGCGCGTCCATGCGACGAGCGCTTCGAGACAGTCGATCTGATGATGCAGGTCGAGATGCGACAACGGTTCGTCGAGCAGCAACAGCGGCGCGTCCTGGCACAGCACCGCCGCGAGGGCAACGCGCTGACGCTCGCCGCCCGACAGCGACAGCACGTCGCGCGCCGCGAAGTCCGCGAGGCCGAGCCGTTCGAGCGCCGCCCGCGCGGCCGCGCGATCCTCGTCGCGCTCCCAGCCCCAGCCGCCAAGATGCGGGAAGCGGTTCAGCAGCACGATGTCGAGCACGCTTGCGTTGAACGCATCGGCCGCGCTTTGCGGCATCAGCGCGCGGCGCCGTGCGAGCGGCAGCGGTTGCCAGTCGGCTACGCGCACGCCATCGAGTTCGACATGGCCCGCCGCCGGATGCAACAGGCCCGCCAGCGTCGACAGCAAGGTCGTCTTGCCCGCGCCGTTGGGCCCGGCGATGCACCAGATTTCGCCCGCATGGAACGTGTGCGTGAACGCCTCGAGCAAGGTGCGCGCGCCGGCGCGCAACGTCAGGCGCTGCGTGCTCAGCATCGAACCGGTGGGGCTGGGTTCGGCTCGCATCATCGGCGGCGTTTGAGCAGCATCCACAGAAACACCGGCACGCCGACCAGCGACGTGATCACGCCGACCGGCAATTGCGCGGGCGCGATCACGGTCCGCGCGATCAGATCCGCGCCCATCACCGCGACACCGCCGCCGAGCGCGGCCGCCGGCAGCAGCATGCGCTGATCGTTGCCGAACGCGAGCCGCAGCACGTGCGGCACGACGAGACCGACGAAGCCGATCGTGCCGGCGGTCGTCACCGCCGCGGCCGCCGCCAGCGACGCGACCAGGTACACGCGCAAACGCAGCGGCATCACCGCGACGCCCAACGCCTGCGCGGCGGCGTCGCCGCGCAGCAGCACGTTCAGACGCGGCGCGGCCGGGACGATCGCGAGCAACACGAGCGCGAGCGCAATCAGCGCGGTCCACGGCAGCGCGCCGCCGTTGAGGTCGCCGGTGAGCCAGAACAGCATGCCGCGCAGGCGGCTATCGGGCGCGAGATTGAGCAGCAGCGTGATCAACGCGCCCCACCCGGCCGCGATCACCGCGCCGGTCAGCAGCAAACGCGGCGACGTGTCCTGCGGCTCGCCGCGCCATAGCTCGCGACGCGCGAGGCCGAGCACCAGCAGGATCGACACGAACGCGCCCGCGAACGCGCTCGCATCGACGATCCACCATGCGCCGCCCGCGATCATCGCGACGAGCGCGAACGTCGCCGCGCCGCCCGACACGCCGAGCACGTACGGCTCGGCCAGCGGATTGCGCAGCAGCACCTGCAGCAGCGCGCCGGCAAGCGCGAGCAACGCGCCGCACGCGAAGCCCGCGAGTGCGCGCGGCAAACGCAACGTGCGCACGATTTCGCCGGCGAGATCGTCGCTGCCCGTGCCGCCGAACGTGTGTGTAGGCGCGAGCGCCGCCAGCACGCGCGACGGCGCGAGCGGCACGCTGCCGAGCACCAGCGACGCGCCGAGCACCGTGACGGCGGCGAGCGCGAGGCCGAGCCAGATCGCGGCCGCGCGCTTCGCGCTCATCGGGCGCGGCGTCGCCATCGCGGCGGACAGCGAAGTGGACGCGCGACTCATCCGCGGGCGCTCACGCACGCGGCCAATCCGGCGCGCGCGTCATTGCTGCTGCCAGCCGAGCGTGAGATACGCACCGCGTCGCGGCGAGTTGTACGAGTAGGCCGTTTCATAATCCTTGTTCAACAGATTGTCGATTTGTGCGCTGACGTACCACGCTTTGGTGATGTTGTAGCGCGCCGACAGATTCACGATGCCATAACCGCCGAGGTTGCCAGTGCTATCCGTGCGCGGACCGCTGACGATCCACTCGCCGCCAACGCGCCATCCACCGATGCCGCGATTCACCGCGAACGACGCGAACCGTCGCGCGCGCCGCACGAGGTCGGTGCCGTTGTCGAGATCGACCGGATTCTGCAGCGTCACCGTTGCGCGCACGTCGGTCTTGCCGACATGACCGCTCCACGATCCTTCGAGTCCCTGCACCTTCGCATGGCCGACGTTCTCGGCGAGATAGATGCCGGGGATCGTCTGCACGTAGTCGATCAGATTCGTATAACGCGTCTGGAAGGCGTTCAACCGCATTACGCCGAGCGCATCGGTCGCGTACTGCAAACCGGCTTCGACAGAATGACTGCGCTCGGGCTGGATCGACGGATTGCCGCTGATCGGATAGTACAGATCGTCGAAGCTGGGCGCGCGGAACGCATCCGAATAGCTTGCGGTTGCCTTCCAGTGCGACGTGATGTCGAAACCGTAGCCGAGATAGTAACTGTTCGCTCCACCGAAATCGGAGTACTGGTCGCGTCGCACGTTGGCCTGAATCTGGTTGCGGCCGAAGCGCGCGCTGTAGCCCGCGAAGACCGAATCGACGTGACGCTCGGGCGCGGCGAACGTGTCGGAGTCGAGCGTCTGGTCGAGATGCTCGTAGCCGAGTTGCAGCTTCTGGTTCGCGGCGAGCGCGAAATCGTTCTGCCACGTGTACTGGCGATTGTCGGTATTGAAGCGGCCGTTGTCGATGCCATTGGTGTTCGATACGCTGCGGTCGTCGCCCTCCGCGAGCGTGAAGTGGGTGGTCCACCAGTCGGTCAACTTGCCGTTCGCGAATACCGACACCTGACGCACCTTGCTGTAGAGGTTGTTCAGATCGGTGGGCTCGCCGTACGCATTGTCGTAGCTGTTGTTGTTGTTCGACTGGAAGTATCTGACGCCCGCGTCCCACTTGTCGTTGAACGTGTGACGCAGCGACGCGGTGATGCTTTCGTTCAGATTGCCGTTCGGGTTCGGATTCGCGTTCGGCGCCTCGAGCGGATTGAGCGACGAAAATCCGTCGTCTTTGGTGCGCGCAAGCGCGATGCTGAAAGTCGTGCGGCCGTCCTGATCGAGCGCACCGTTCACGCCGGCCGTTTGCGTCTGCGTGTGATAGCTGCCGTAGCCGACCGAAAAATTGAACCGCGGCGGATGATCGCCGCCGTCTTTCGTGAACACCTGCACGACGCCGCCGATCGCGCCCGAGCCGTACAACGCCGACACGTTGCCGTTCACCACTTCGACGTGATCGACCTGATCGAGCGGAATCTGCGCGAGCTGAGCGGAGCCGAGGCTCACTGAATCGACGCGCACGCCGTCGATCAGCAGCAACGATTGCGTCGCCGACGCGCCGCGCAAAAAGAGGCTCGTGGTCGAACCGGGGCCACCCGTACGCGAGATTTGCGCGCCGGGCGCGAATTGCAGCAGGCCGGGCAGATCGGTCGCGCTCGTGTCGGCGATGTCCTGCTGATCGAACCGCGTGGTCTGCGGGATCGCCTCGGTCAGCGCTTGCGGTCCGCGTTGCGCGGTCACGACGATCGGCGACAGCGCGGTGTCCGCGGCATCGGCTGAGGTGATATTGGCGGCGTTGTTGATGACGTTTGCGGCATTCGCAGCGGTTGCATCCAAAGCGGACGATGAAGACGCGGGCTCGGCGCTTTGCGCATGCACGACGAGCGGCAGGCTCGCGAACGCGAAGAGCATCGCGCGGGCGATGGGGGACAACATGGGATGACATTCCTGTGGCTAGCGTGCGCGGCCTGCTTCCCCGCAGGCCGACGCGTCACGAGGCGTCCCTTGTTTAACGTTTTCGCGGGGACGTCCCTCTTTTCTGGCCGGTATCCGGGCTACGACACATCGATCCCGCCTTCCCACGCGTGACGCGCAGTGGCACACTCGCACGTTGAACTTCCAACCTTGCGATCAGGACCGACCTGCATGAGCACATCACATGCGGTCGCTTACCGTTGCGGGGGCAGCGCAGGTTCGCGCATCCGGTTTTGGCACCGCGCGCGCCCTGCTTCCCGTTTAACTGCGCGCGCCGATAAGCGCGCGCGGGCACCAGAGTGCGGGAAGTTTAGGAGCGGCCTCGCGGAGCGTCAAGAGAGGTCATTCGGAGCGCAATCCGTTCTGCTGAATGCAGGTTATTGTCCGATGGATTGCCGGTTTTTTATCTTATGGTCGACGACACGACATGCAACGAACGTGCATGAAGCGATGCTGTTACGTCTCGAAACGAGACAATTGTCGGAACCTGTAATATTCCGCGCTAAAATGCGATGTCTTTAGAGGACGCAGCACATGCTCACCGAACTCGAATCACTCTCCCAGAACATCGGCAAACTGATTGCGATCAGCCAGCGCCACAACGAAGCGCGGCTCGCGCTCGAAGAGCAACTCGCGCAAACGCGTGCCGAGGTACAAGCCACGCACGCGGAGCTCGCGCAATTGCGCGAAGAGCGCGACACACTGCAGGCCGAACGCGACGCACTGTCCGCCAAGATCGACGACGCTCAGGTGCGCCTGAATGCGATTCTCGAAAAATTGCCGCGCGCACGCGCGAGCAGCGAACCGGATAACCAGCTCGATCTGCTCGAGCCCGCCCAGCCCGAACACGAGGAAGCGGAAAGCGACGTGAGCCGACACGGAGAAAGCGCATGACCACCAAGCAGATCGAGGTATCGATTCTCGAAGTACCCTATCGTCTCGCCTGTTCGCCGGAAACGGAAGGCGCGCTGCTCGAGGCGGTCGCGCGCGTCGACGCGGAGATGAAGAAAATCCGCGGTAACAGCAACGTCCGGGGCACGGATCGCATCGCGGTGATGGCTGCGCTGTCGCTGGCATCGGAACTGCTTAAATTGCAAAGCAGCGTGCGACACGGAGAAGCATTTCCCGCTGAAGAAATCCGGCGTACAATGCAGCAAATGAACGAACAGCTAGGTACTGTGATTGAGCAGTACAGCGTGCAGTAAGCAGTATTGGGTTAGTTAGTAGTGGGCCGGTTTCGAACCGGTCGCAAGTTCAAAGGTATGTGTTGTAGCTTCATCGGTTTAGCTTCCCTGCCTGGTTCGCCAAGGTCATATATTCCTTGAACCAATGCCATGTGCACGGTTGCGGAAATTTGTAGCACGGGCGTGCGCGTCACTCAGTCTGATGTACCCGAAGTGTTGCTAACTGCGACCAATTCTGAACCCTCGGTTCAGGATGCCGGCCTAGCGGCTAAGGCGGGGACCTTATCTGGAACGGCATCGGACTTCGGTTCGATGCCGTTTTTCTTTGGTCGTCGTTTTTTCGTTTGAGCGCCTTTTTCAGGGGCTTTTCCGCACGCGCCTGCTGTTGTTGCGCGTCGTTCAATCTCACACGCTGACTCCGATTCATGCGCTACTGGCTGATGAAGTCCGAACCGGACGAAGCAAGCATCGACGACCTCGCCAACGCACCGCATCGCACCTTGCCGTGGACCGGCGTGCGCAACTATCAGGCGCGCAACTTCATGCGCGACGTGATGCAGATCGGCGACGGCGTGCTCTTCTATCATTCGAGCTGTCCGGAGCCCGGCATCGCGGGCATCGCGGAGGTCTCGTCGACCGCGTATCCGGACCCGAGCCAGTTCGATGAAAAGAGTCCGTACTACGACGCGAAATCGTTGCCGGAAACGCCGCGCTGGATGCTCGTCGACGTCGTGTTCAAGAAGAAAATTGCGCTGATTCCGCTTGCCGCGCTGCGCGAGCATGCCGAATTGCAGAACATGCGCGTGCTCGCCAAAGGCAACCGTCTATCGATCATGCCGGTGACCGACGCCGAATGGCGATTCATCACTAAACGGCTCGTTTAAAGGTGAACTCGCGGCGCGGCACGTGTCGTGAGCGCACGCGGGTCATCAGCCCAATCCGGCCGCAAAACACTAATTGGGGAACCAAGCGCCAGTCGAGCGCGCCTAATCGGTCAACGAAAGCGTGGGCTCAACCCGACCGCTCTCCAGCACCCGAAGCCATTCGCCAACGCATCCGTCAAACCGCGCGCCGCCACGCGGTGCTCGCATCGAACGTGCACAACCTGTGCAAACCAGGA
Source organism: Paraburkholderia sp. WC7.3g (assembly GCF_050436345.1). Lineage (NCBI taxonomy): Bacteria > Pseudomonadati > Pseudomonadota > Betaproteobacteria > Burkholderiales > Burkholderiaceae > Paraburkholderia > Paraburkholderia sp. WC7.3g. The sequence goes on along the minus strand of NZ_JBNDMA010000002.1, from coordinate 1,323,269 downwards.
GTCCAGCCATGACGAAAAGAACCGCACGGGCCGTCGCACTCGCGCTCGCCTTTGGCGCGCCTGTGGCGCTCGCGCTGAACCCGGCTCCAGCGCGAGCGCAGAGCATGATGCCGCAGCCTTCGGGCGTGCTGTCGCTGAATGCGCAGGCGAGCGCCGAAGTCCCGCAGGACGAGGTCGAGATCACGCTGTTTTACGAGCAGGAAGCGAGCGAGCCGTCGTCGCTGACGTCGACGCTGAACGAACGCGCCGACGCGGCGTTGCAGAAAGCGCGCGGCGTCAGCGGCGTGACCGCGCGCTCGGGCGCGTTCTCGATCTTTCCGTCGACGGACCGGGACGGACGCATCTCGGCGTGGCGCGGCCGTACGGAAGTCGTGCTCGAATCGCGCGACTTCGCCGCGGCATCGAAGCTCGCCGGACAGATGGCATCGATCATGCAGGTGGGCAACGTGCGTTTCTCGCTGTCGCCGGAAGCGCAGCGCGCGGCCGAGCAGCGGCTCAGCGGCGAGGCGATCAAATCGTTTCGCGAGCAGGCCGCGTCGTCCTCGCAGGCGTTCGGCTTTAGCGGCTATTCGATTCGCGAGGTCAACGTGAATCACAGCGGCGCGATGCCGCGTCCGATGATGATGATGAGCGCGCGCGCGATGGGTGCCGACGCGAAGAGCGCGCCGCTGTCGCTCGAAGGCGGCACGTCGACGGTGACCGTCAACGTGTCGGGGTCGGTGCAGATGAAGTGACGCGCAAGCGCGAACGCAAGCTCAAAGGGAAACGCCACGGCATCTGTCGATGCCGTGGCGTTTTTTTCACGCAGCGCTCGCCACGCTACCGGAGCGCGGCTCAGTTCGCGCCAACCGCCTGCGCCGGCTCGCGACGCCCACGGCGATACGCCCACACCATCAGGCCAATGCCCGCGAGGATCATCGGCAGCGACAGCCATTGACCCATCGACAGACCCATCGCGAGCAGGCCGAGGAAATCGTCCGGCTCGCGCGCGAATTCGACCGTGAAGCGCGCGAGGCCGTAGCCGATCAGGAACATCGCGGAAATCGCGCCGAGCGGCTTCGGCTTGCGCGAGAAGAAGATCAGCACGAAGAACAGCGCCACACCTTCGAGCGCGATCTCGTACAGTTCCGACGGATGCCGCGGCAGCATGTGATATTGCGCGAACACTTCGTTCAGATGCCATTGCGCGGCCAGTTGCGGATGCGCGGCGAGCCACGCGGCGTCGTCAGGCGCGGCGCCGGGAAACAGCATCGCCCACGGCGCGGACGGCTCGGTCACGCGGCCCCACAGCTCGCCGTTGATGAAGTTGCCGAGACGCCCCGCCGCAAGGCCCGTGGGCACCATCGGCGCGACGAAGTCGGTGACTTGCAGCCACGAGCGCTTGCGCTGATACGCGAACAGCATCATCGCAAGCGTCACGCCGAGAAAGCCGCCGTGAAACGACATGCCGCCTTCCCACACCTTGAAGATGTCGAGCGGATGCGCGAAATAAAAGCTCGCCTTGTAGAACAGTACATAGCCGAGCCGGCCGCCGAGGATCGTGCCCAACACGCCGAAGAACAGCATGTCGTCGATATCCTTCGCGCTCCAGCCTTGCGCGGCGACGTACGGCAGACGCAGACGCAGCCGGGCGACGACGATCGCCGCGACGAACGCGACGAGGTACATCAAGCCGTACCAGCGCACGGCGAGCGGCCCCAGATGAATGGCGACAGGGTCGAAATTGGGGTGAATGAGCATCGTGTAGTTATGGGCAGTTCAGGTTCGGAAGCAGTTTTTACAGCGGATCACACGCGCGACGCCACGCTCGCCGCATGCGCGCGCACGATATCGATGAAGCCCGCCAGCACCGGACTGACCTCGTCGGTGCGCCAGACGAGGCCCGTCTCGATCGCGGGCACCGACTCGGACAGCGGCCGGTATACGACGCCGGTGCGGCGCAGGTTACGCAACGATTGCGGCACCAGTGCGACGCCCATGCCGGCCGACACGAGACTGACGATGGTCTGCATCTGGATCGCCTCCTGGCCGATCCGCGGCGCGAGGCCCGCGACGCCGTAGCAATCCATAATGATGTCATAAAAGCCTGGCGCGAGACGCCTTGGGAAGATCACGAGCGGCGCGTCGGCGAGATCGCGCAGGCTGACGGGCGTGTCGAGCCATTCGGCAGCGGCGTCTTCATTGGCGTTGCCGTCGGCGTTCATGCCGCCCGGCACCCGCTGCGCCATCTCCGTCGACATCGCGATCACGAGCGGCTCGCGCGCGATCGGCAGCCACGACAGCCGCGCCACATACCGGGACGGCAGCGGCGCGATCACCAGACCGGCGTCGATACGCCCGGCCACCAGTTCCTCGACCTGCACGTCGCTGGTCGCCTCGGTCAGTTCGAGCCGCACGCGCGGATGCCGCGCGCCGAAATCGCGCAGCAGCAGCGGCAGCAGGCCGTAATCGGCGGTCGAGACGAACGCGAGCGCCAGCACACCCGCCTCGCCACGCGCGAGGCTCTGCGCGAGCGGCCTCAGCCCTTCCGCGGCCGCTAGCAGCCGCTGCACCTCCGGCAGCAGATCGGCGCCGACCGCCGTCAACTCCACCGAGCGCTTGGTGCGCGCGAACAGCTCGACGCCGAGCGTCTCCTCGAGCGCGCGGATCGCCTGCGACAGCGGCGGCTGCGTCATCGACAGACGCGCGGCCGCGCGTCCGAAGTGCTTTTCCTCGGCGACGGTGACGAAATAGCGCAACTGGCGCAGGTCGGGAATGGTCGGCAGCATGATTAATACATTTTACGACCTGAACAACCGCGAATAATACACGCGACGCGTGTCACGCAAAACCGCCGGTTCGCACGGTCCGGCGGAACTACACTGAACGGATGCGCGCGCGAACGCCACCGCGCGCGTTCATCAGAACAGCCAGACCTGGAGCTTCCCATGGCCTACAACCGTCGTTCGAAGAACATCACGCAAGGCATCGCGCGTTCACCGAATCGCTCGATGTACTACGCGCTCGGCTACCAGAAGGAGGATTTCGACAAACCGATGATCGGCGTCGCCAACGGCCACTCGACGATCACGCCGTGCAACGCCGGCCTGCAGCCTCTCGCCGACGCGGCCGTCACCGCGATCAGGCACGCCGACGCGAACCCGCAGACCTTCGGCACACCGACGATCTCGGACGGCATGTCGATGGGCACCGAGGGCATGAAGTACTCGCTCGTATCGCGCGAGGTGATCGCCGACTGCATCGAGACCTGCGTGCAGGGGCAATGGATGGACGGCGTGGTCGTGATCGGCGGCTGCGACAAGAACATGCCGGGCGGCATGATCGGCCTCGCGCGCATGAACGTGCCGGGGATCTACGTGTACGGCGGCACGATCCGACCGGGTAACTGGAAAGGCACCGATCTGACGATCGTGTCGTCGTTCGAGGCGGTCGGCGAATTCACGGCGGGCCGCATGTCGCAGGAAGATTTCGAGGGCATCGAAAAGAACGCGTGTCCGTCGACCGGTTCGTGCGGCGGCATGTACACGGCCAATACGATGAGCTCGTCGTTCGAGGCGCTCGGCATGTCGCTCATGTATTCGTCGACGATGGCGAACCCCGATCAGGAGAAGGTCGATTCGGCCGCCGAATCGGCGCGCGTGCTCGTCGAAGCGGTCAAGCAGGATCTGAAGCCGCGCGACATCATCACGAAGCGGTCGATCGAAAACGCGGTCGCGTTGATCATGGCGACCGGCGGCTCGACCAACGCGGTGCTGCACTATCTGGCGATCGCGCACGCGGCCGAGGTCGAATGGACGATCGAGGACTTCGAGCGCATACGCAAGAAAGTGCCGGTGATCTGCAACCTGAAACCGTCGGGCCAGTATGTCGCCACCGATCTGCACAAGGCGGGCGGCATCCCGCAGGTGCTGAAGATCCTGCTCGACGCCGGACTTCTGCACGGCGATTGCATGACGATCACCGGCAAAACGATCGCCGAGGAACTGAAGGACGTGCCAGCCAAACCGCGCAGCGATCAGCAGGTGATCTTCCCGATCGATAAGGCACTGTACGCCGAAGGGCACCTCGCGATCCTGAAAGGCAATCTCGCCGAAGACGGCGCGGTCGCCAAGATTACGGGGCTGAAGAACCCGGTCATCACGGGTCCCGCGCGCGTGTTCGACGACGAGCAAAGCGCGCTCGAAGCAATCCTCGCCGACAGGATCGTCGCCGGCGACGTCATCGTGCTGCGCTATCTTGGCCCGAAGGGCGGCCCCGGTATGCCGGAAATGCTTGCGCCGACCTCGGCGATCATCGGCAAGGGACTCGGCGAGTCGGTCGGGCTCATCACCGACGGCCGCTTCTCGGGTGGCACGTGGGGCATGGTGGTCGGGCACGTCGCACCGGAAGCGTTCGTCGGCGGCACGATCGCGCTCGTGCAGGAAGGCGATTCGATCACGATCGACGCGCACAGGCTGCTGCTGCAATTGAACATCGACGACGCCGAACTGCAGCGCCGCCGCGCCGCATGGCAGGCGCCGAAGCCGCGCTACACACGCGGCGTGATGGCGAAGTATTTCGCGCTTGCGCAGCCGGCGAACCGGGGGGCGGTGACGGGCTGATCACCGCGGCGGGCGTGGCCGGCTCGACCGATGAACCCGCCGGCCGCGCTACGCAAAAAACGCGAAGGGGCGCACGAAAAGCCGTGCGCCCCTTTGCTCTTATAATGCGTGCACCACGAGCCGGGCATCTGCACTGGCGGAGACCATAATGAAATCGATGTCGTACGCGGCCGTAGCAGCCGCTGTTGCGCTCGCCGCCGCATTGAGCGCCGCCAGTCCCGCAGCCCGTGCCGAAGCGGCCGGCCTCGCGCTCGCACAGCAGAAGAACTGCATGAGCTGCCACTCGGTCACGCGCCCGTTCATGGGACCGGCGCTGCACGACGTTGCAGCCCGCTATGCGGGACGCAACGACGCCGCCACCTATCTGAAGCACAAGATCCTCGATGGCGGCACCGGCGTATGGGGAACCGTGCCGATGCCCGCGAACACGCAACTGACGCCCGATCAGGCGGCCACACTGGCGGCCTGGGTGCTGACGCTCAAATAACGGACGTCTGCCGTCAGCGCGGCATCAATTCGAGCGCCGCGCAATTTCTTCTTCCACCGCTTCGCGTACCCAATCGGTCATCGCGACTTCGAGCGACTGCGCGACCTCACGCGTGATCTGACTCACGAGCAGGCTTGTGTGCTGCTGCACCGCATCGCGGCAGCGCGCCTCGATGATGCCGCGCCCCTCGCCCGTCAGAAAACCCTGGAAGCGTCCGTGCAAACGTGCGGCGATCGCGTCGGCATCGAATGTGGGCTGCGCGGGCGCGGCTTCGTTCGCGCCGTCATGGCCGATATCCGGCGGCACGGTCGCGCCGGCTTCGAGCGGTATGAAGGGCTCGGTTCGATCGAACACGCCGGGCGACACCTCCACGTCCTCTTGCAAGTCATCATGCCCATGTCGCACATGAACGCCGTGATGCGGCCGTGCGTGCTTCTTCGGGTGCGTGTGATCGGCCACGCGCGGCTGATGAAGCTCGGTCTGCGCGAGAGGCTCATGCTCCGCCGCATGCGCGGCTTCTCGCGTCGGCATCGGCTCCGGCACGAGCACGGGCTCCGGCGAACTCAGTTGCTCGGGCGTGGGCACCGGTTGGGGCGCGAGTAGCGGCTCGGGCGCCAGCGTCGGGTCGGCTTGGTGCGCGGGCGTCGGCACGAACGCGGGTTCCGTGCGGGAAGCAGGTTCGCGCGCCGCCGCCGGTTGCGCGGCGGGTGGGGTTGCGGGTTCGGCGCCCGGCTGGGGCGCGGGCGCGGCGGCATCGGCCGACGCCTCGTGCGTCTCGCGCGCGCGGCCCGGCACGAGGACCTCGTTCAGGACCGGAATCGAATTGTCGTGGGGATCGGACACGTGCGCTCTCCGTGAGTCGAAGACAGGGCAGGCGGCCCGCATGCCGCGTTCCTCGCGGCAATGACGCGCAGCGCAACGAACTAGCCGCCCTGCTTGTAGTTATTCAAAGCATAGCCGCGATCGCGATAGAAGCGATAGCGCTCGCGGCCCGCGGCGAGTTCTTCATGTGCGTTACCGACCACTTCGAGCAATCTTTCGAAGCGCGCGAACTGCGCCGGCACCGTTGCGCCCAGATTGAGCAGCACCTGATGATGCGGCACGTCGTCGAGATTCGTGGCCAGCACGACGGGCGTGTCGGCGGCAAGCGGCGTGGCTGCCATACAGTGCGGCACGAAGTCGAGCGGCGAGAAGGTCCACAGCATTTCGTCGAAGGCGAGCAGACGCGCGGACTCGGCCAGCACGACGAGCGACTGGCCCGCCAGATATGCCTTGCGCGCGAGGCGGCAGGCGTACAGCAGCGAATCGCCGACGTTCGAGTGAAAGTCGATTCTCGTCATCGGCCGCTCCGCCCCGCTTGCCGCGCGCCGTGCGCGCGCTTACCGCAGCGCGTCATTGGCCGGCGCGGTCGATCAGGAACTGCGCGAGCAGCGGCACCGGACGGCCCGTCGCGCCCTTCGCGGTGCCGCTCTTCCACGCGGTGCCCGCGATGTCCAGATGCGCCCACGGGTACGAATCCGTGAAACGCGACAGGAAGCACGCGGCCGTCACGCTGCCCGCCGGACGCCCGCCGATATTCGCGACGTCCGCGAAGTTCGACTTCAGCTGCTCCTGGTACTCGTCGTCGAGCGGCAGACGCCATGCCGGGTCGGCCGCTTCACGCGACGCGTCGAGCAGCTCGCCCGCGAGCGCGTCGTTCTTCGAGAACAGGCCGCTGTTGTGATGGCCGAGCGCGATGATGCAGGCGCCCGTCAGCGTCGCGATGTCGATGACCGCGGCCGGCTTGAAGCGCTCCGCGTAGGTGAGCGCGTCGCACAGAATCAGGCGGCCCTCGGCGTCGGTGTTCAGCACCTCGATCGTGATGCCCTTCATGCTCGTGACGATGTCGCCCGGCTTGGTGGCCGTGCCCGACGGCATGTTCTCGACGGCCGGGATGATGCCGACCACGTTGATCTTCAGGCCCATCTCGGCGACCGCGCGCAGCGTGCCGAGCACCGAGCCCGCGCCGCACATGTCGTACTTCATCTCGTCCATGCCCTCGCCCGGCTTCAGCGAGATGCCGCCCGTGTCGAACGTGACGCCCTTGCCGACCAGCACGACCGGCGCGGCCTTCGCGGCGCCGCCCTGGTACTGCAGCACGATGAACTGCGCCGGCTCGACCGCGCCCGCGGTGACCGACAGGAACGAGCCCATCTTCAGCGCTTCGCACTGCTTCTCGCCGAGTACCTCGACTTTCAGCTTCCAGTCTTTCGCGAGCTTCTTCGCGGTGTTCGCCAGATGGGTCGGCGTGCAGACGTTGCTCGGCAGATTGCCGAGGTCGCGCGTCAGGTCCATGCCGTTGGCGAGCGCGGCGCCCTGCTTCGCGGCGAGCTTGGCGGCTTTCTCGTCGCCGGTGTTGATGCTGAACACGACGCGCTTCAACGCGCGTGGCGCGTTGTCCGCCTTACTCTTCATCTGCGTGAAGCGGTAGGTCAGCTCGCGCAGCGCGAGGATCGCGGCGCGCACGCACCAGTCGGAGGTGCGCTCGAGCACCGGCAGTTGCGCGAGCGTGAACGTGACCTGCACGATCTTCGTGCCGAGCAGCGCGCGCCACGCGGCGCGGACCGCCTCGCCGTAAGCTTTCTGGCTGAAAGCGTCCTGTTTGCCGAGACCGACGAGCAGCACGCGCGACGCGCCGATACCCGACACTTCGTGCAGGAACAGCGTGGTGCCGGCCTTGCCGTCCATGTCGCCCGCCTTGATGATGCGCGTGAGCAGGCCCTTGGTGGCCGCGTCGATCTCCAGCGCGGCGCCCGACAGCGTTTGCGACTCGAACACGCCGATCACGATGCAATCGGATTTGCCGGTCAGGAAACCGTTCGTCGAGCCTTTGGTCCAATCACAGGCTTTTATGCTAAAGTCCATCGCGCTTGTCCTCGGATAAAATCTGGGCTTAGGATGAAAGCCGCAATTATCCGCTATTTTTCCCGCGGCGGCTGCACCGGAGGCGTGACGGGAACGAACCCGCGCGTCGCCGTGAGCGCCCCCTCTCGTCATCAATAATGATCTTTGAACGCTCCCTCCAGCGCGAGCTCGCGTACACGGCTGGCGCCGTGTTCATGGTTCTCCTCACGCTAGTGCTGACGACGATGATGATCCGCATCGTCGGCTTCGCGGCCTCGGGCGAGATCGACCCGCGCGACGTGCTGGTCCTGATCGGCCTCACCGTGATCGGCTATCTGGCCATCATGCTCGTCGCGACGCTGTTCGTGTCGATCCTGTTCGTGCTCACGCGCTGGTACAAGGACTCCGAGATGGTCGTGTGGCTGTCCTCGGGCGTCAGTCTCGCGCAATTCATCAAGCCGATCGGCATTTTCGCCACGCCGATCATCATCCTGATCATGTTCTTCGTGTTCGTTGGCTGGCCTTGGTCGAACCAGCAGAGCAAGCTGATCCGCGCGCGCTTCCAGCAGCGCGACGAAGTCTCGCTGCTCGCGCCGGGGCAGTTCCGCGAATCGCCGACCACCCACCGCGTGTTCTTCATCGAGAAGATGTCGCCCGACCAGGGGCACGTCGAGAACGTGTTCGTGACGAGCACCGAGGGCGGCAAGGTCAACGTCGTCGTGTCGAAGAACGGCCACATCGAGACGCACAAGAATGGTGACCGTTTCGTCGTGCTGGAAAACGGCCGCCGCTACGACGGCGAGCCGGGCCACCCCGATTTCCGCATCATGGAGTTCGAGCGCTACGGCGTGAAGATCCAGAGCCAGCCGGTCGTCAATACGCCGACCACCACCGGCTTGCCGACGCTCACGCTGCTGCGCAATCCCACTAAAGAGAACCTCGCCGAATTCGCGTGGCGCGCGGGTCTTCCGTTGATCGCAATCAACCTGATGCTGCTCGCGATTCCGCTCGCGCACCAGAACCCGCGGCGCAGCCGCACCATCAACCTCGTGATGGCCGTATTGATCTACCTCACCTATTCGAATCTGCTGAACGTCGTGCAGGCATGGATCGAGCAGGGCAAGATGTCGTTCGGCGTCGGACTCGTGATCCTGCACGTGATCGTGCTTGGGATCGTCGCGTTCATCTTCTGGCTGCGCGTGCGCAACCGGCCGCTGTTCACGCGCGCCATGTTCAGCCGTTCGCAGGGAGCCTGAGCGATGCGCATTTATGAAAGGTATTTCGCGCGTCAGATCTATCTCACGTTCGTGTTCATTCTGTTTGCCTTTTCAGGTCTGTTCTTTTTCTTCGACTTGATCAATGAACTGAACTCGGTCGGCCACGGCAACTACAAGTTTCAGTACGCGGTGCTGCGCGTCGCGCTGCAAACGCCGTCGCGTTTCTACGAAATCATTCCGGTCGCGGCGCTGATCAGCGCGATTTACGTGTTCGCGCAGATGGCGGCGAACTCCGAATACACGATCTTTCGCGTGTCGGGCCTCGCCACCAACCGGGCGCTGCGCTCGCTGCTGAAGATCGGCATTCCGCTCGTCATCCTCACCTATCTGATCGGCGAAGTAGTCGGCCCGTACACGGATCAGCTGTCCGAGCGGGTACGGCTCGAGGCGCTCGGCTCGTCGGTGTCGAGCAACTTCCAGTCGGGCGTTTGGGTCAAGGACACGCTGACCGAGCGCGCCGACGGCGAGCAGGTCACGCGCTTCGTCAACGTCGGCGAGCTGAAGCCCGACGCCACGATCAGCAACGTGCGCATCTACGAGTTCGATTCGAAGTTCCGTCTGTCGAACATTCGCATCGCGCAAAGCGGCCATTATCAGCCGCCGGGCCACTGGCTGCTGACCGGCGTGACCGACACGCAACTGCTCGACGTGGCCCCGGCTCCCGGCACGCCGGCCGATGTGCTCAATCCGGTCTATCGCGCGAATCAGGTCACGCTGCCCGAGTATTCGCTGCGCTCGGAACTGACACCGCAGATCCTGTCGGTGCTGCTGGTGTCGCCGGACCGGATGTCGATGTTCAATCTGTTCCGCTATATCCAGCATCTGACCGAAAATCATCAGGACACGCAGCGCTATGAAATCGCGCTGTGGCGCAAGGTGCTGTATCCGTTCGCGGTGTTCGTGATGCTGGTGCTGTCGCTGCCGTTCGCATATCTGCATACGCGTGCGGGCGTGGTCGGCATGAAGGTGTTCGGCGGCATCATGCTCGGTATGAGCTTCCAGCTGTTCAACACGCTGTTCTCGCACATCGGCACGCTCAACACGTGGCCCGCGCCGTTGACCGCCGCGACGCCGGGGCTCGTCTACCTGGTGCTGGGACTCGTCGGGTTGAAGTGGGTCGACCGGCACTAACGCCAGTGCGTTGAGGGGCATCGTCAGGAGCTGACGTGATGGCTATGCACGGACTGATTCTGTTTGGTCACGGCGCGCGCGATGCGCGCTGGCGCGAGCCGTTCGAGCGGCTCGCCGACAAGCTGCGCGCCGCGCGCGCGGCGACGGGCGAAGCTCAGGCGGTTACGCTCGCCTTTCTCGAACTGATGGAGCCCGATCTGCCGACGGCCGTCGCGCAACTCGCCACGCAAGGCTGCGATGCGATCACCGTGGTGCCGGTGTTCTTCGGGCAAGGCGGACATGTCCGCGAGGACTTGCCCGCGATCGTCGATCAATGCCGCGCCGCGCACCCCGGTGTCGAGATTCGCTGCGCGGTGGCGGTCGGTGAGGATGATTCGGTGCTGGATGCGCTCGCGCAGTATTGCTTGCGGCAGATCTGATTTTTTCGTTCTGCTTGGCTCATTCGCCGCTGTCAGGCCGGCCTGCCGGGACAATTCAAGCCGCGACCAGCATCCCATTCGACGGGCACTTCGCGTCGATCTGCCGCTCTGCGAACGCCTCGCCGATCATCAACAGACTCGGCTGCGACGCATCGACCCAGCGCTGCGCTTCGCCGGCCGCAAGATCTTCCAGCGTCAACGTCAGCATGCGTTCGCGCGGCGTGCTGCACGCCTCGACGATCGCCACGGGCGTCGTCGCGGGCTTGCCGGCGTCGATCAGTTGCTGCGCGATTTCGACGCCGCTGTCGCGCCCCATGTAGAACACTAGCGAATCGGCGTTGACCTGCTCGCGGATCTCATCGGAACCAGGCGCGCGGCTAAACGTCGCCAGCGCGACGCTGCGCGACACGCCGCGCAGCGTCAGCGAACGCTTCAGCGTTGCCGCGCTCGCCAGCGCGGCGGTGATGCCCGGCACGACCTCATACTCGATGCCCGCGGCTTCGAGCGCGCGCATCTCTTCGTCGGCGCGGCCGAACAGCATCGGATCGCCGCCTTTCAAACGCACGACCACGTCGTGCTCCAAAGCCGCATCGACGATCTGCTTGTTGATGAACTGCTGGGCCGTCGATAGCTGGCCGCAGCGCTTGCCGACCGCAATGCGCTTCGCGCGCGTGGGCGCGTAGTCGAGCATCGCCGGCTCGACCAGCGCGTCGTGCAGCACGACGTCGGCGGCGCCGAGCAGCCGCGCGCCGCGTACCGTAATCAGGTCCGCGGCACCGGGTCCCGCGCCGATCAGATAAACCTTACCCATTGGCATCAACCTGTTCATTGGAGCGTACGCGGCCGCGCGTTGCGCCGCCTGCGTCGCCCTTGCCTTGCTTATGTCGTGCTCAGGCGGAAAACGCCCGGATCATGCCGGCCGCGACCGTGTGGTTCGTCGCCTCGTCGATCAGCACGAACGCACCGGTACCCTGATGCGAGTCGTACGCGTCGCACACGAGCGGCTTCTGCAGCGTCAACGCGACACGACCGATGTCGTTCATCGCCAGTTCGTTGCGATCGGTCGCCTGCGACAGCGTATGCACGTCGAGCACTTCCTTGATCGCGCCGATCTTCGCAAACACCGTACTGGTGGTCTGCTTCAGCAGATACTTTCGCTGCGTCGACAGCGGCGTGTCGTCGAACCAGCACAGGTCCGCTTCGAGCTTCTTCGCCGGTTCCGGTGCCGCTTCGCACAGCACGAAGGTGTCGCCGCGCGACACGTCGACATCTTCCGCAAGACGGATCGTCACCGTCTGACCGGCGAACGCGCGGTCCACCTGGGCGGTGCCGCCAACCACCGGCGCGATGATCTCGGCGACGGTCGCCTCGCGATTGGCGGGCAGCACGACGATCGTGTCGCCGAGCTTCACTTCACCCGATTCAACACGGCCCATGTAGCCGCGGAAATCGTCGGCCTGACTGCCGTCCTGACGCGCAACCCACTGCACCGGGAAGCGCAGCGCCTCGCCGCTCGCGGTTTCGACCGGCAGCGCTTCGAGCACGTCGAGCAGCGGCTCGCCTGCGTACCACGGCATGCGCTCGCTCGCCGTGACGATGTTGTCGCCCTTCAGCGCCGACACCGGCACAAAGCGCACATCCTGCAGACCGAGGTGACGCGCGAGCTCGACGTACGCGTCGCGGATCTCGTTGAAGCGTGCTTCGCTGTAGTCGACGAGGTCCATCTTGTTGATCGCGACGATCGCGTGCTGCAGACCGAGCAGCTTGACGATCGCGCTATGACGCTTGGTTTGAGGCAGCAGTTGCGCGACGCCGTTTTCGAACGTCACGCGCGTCGCGTCGACGAGGATGATCGCGGCATGCGCGGTCGACGCACCCGTCACCATGTTGCGCGTGTACTGCTCGTGGCCCGGCGTATCGGCGATGATGAACTTGCGCTTCGCGGTCGCGAAGTAGCGGTACGCGACGTCGATCGTGATGCCCTGCTCGCGCTCGGCTTCGAGGCCGTCTGTCAGCAGCGACAGATCGATTTCGTCGCCGACCGTGCGCTTGTTTTTCGCGCGCGACAGCGCCGACAGCTGGTCGCTCAATACGGCCTTGCTGTCGTACAACAGGCGGCCGATCAGCGTGCTCTTGCCGTCGTCGACGCTGCCCGCGGTGATGAAACGCAGCACGCCGAGGTCTTCTGGTTGATGAATACTGCTCATGATTTTCCTTGTCCCTCTGTCGTGCTTAGAAATAACCCTGCTTTTTGCGCTGCTCCATCGCCGCTTCCGACACCTGATCGTCCATCCGCGTCGCGCCGCGTTCCGTGATTTCAGTGACGGCCGTTTCGGCGATGATTTTCTCGATGTCGTCCGCGTCGCTTTCGACCGGGCACGTGCAGCTGATGTCGCCGACCGTGCGGAAGCGCACGAGCGTCTGTTCGCTCGTCTCGCCTTCGCGCATCGGCGTGAGCGGCGTGACCGGCACGAGCAGGCCGTTGCGGCGCACGATCTCGCGCTGGTGCGCGTAGTAGATCGACGGCAGTTCGAGCTGTTCACGCGCGATGTACTGCCACACGTCTAGCTCAGTCCAGTTCGAGATCGGGAATACGCGCATGTGTTCGCCCTTGTGCAGACGAGCGTTGTAGAGGCTCCACAGTTCCGGGCGCTGGGCCTTCGGGTCCCACTGGCCGAATTCGTCGCGGAACGAGAAGATACGCTCTTTCGCGCGGGCCTTTTCTTCGTCTCGGCGCGCGCCGCCGATCATCGCCGTGTAGCCGTATTTCTCGATCGTCTCGAGCAGCGTCACCGCCTGCGCGGCATTGCGCGAATCCGTTTCGCGACGCAGACGCACGGTGCCGCGCTTGATCGAATCTTCAACGTGGCCGACCACCAGTTCCGCGCCGATCTGTTGTGCGCGACGATCGCGGAAGTCGATCACTTCGCCGTAGTTATGGCCCGTGTCGATATGCACGAGCGGGAACGGAAGCTGCGTCTTGCGGTTCGCGCCGAGGCCGAACGCCTTCAGTGCGAGCGCGAGCACCACGACGGAGTCCTTGCCGCCCGAAAACAGCAGCGCCGGCTTGCTGCATTCGGCGACCAGTTCGCGCAGGATGTGAATCGACTCGGCCTCGAGCCAATCGAGGTGATCCATCCGGTTGACCGTGTTGGCAAGCGGAGCGTTGACAGTGGAATCGAGCGTGGTGCTCATAGCGGGTCCTTCGTTGGTTCGCCCGGCAAGCGCTTCTCGCACGGGCGAAAGTATTCAGATCGGTTTCGGCGGTAGTGCGCCGCAAGCTCGGTACGCAGCGCTCAGGCCGACGCGTTTTCGTTGCGCTCGACCGCAATCGGAGTAATCGCCGTGATATGCAAGCCGCATTCCTTCGTATCGCGCGACTCCCACCACCAGCGCCCCGCCCGGCTGTCCTCGCCTGGGCGGATCGCGCGCGTACAAGGCTCGCAGCCGATGCTCGGATAACCGCGCGCATGCAGCGGATTGACCGGCGCATCAAACGCCTTAAGATAATCCCAGACTTCGGCTTCGGTCCAGTCCGCGAGCGGATTGAACTTGGCGATGTTGCGCGCGCCGTCGTGCTCTTCCTCGTGCAGCTCGGTACGCGTGACCGACTGCTCGCGGCGCTGCCCGGTCACCCAGGCGCTGACGTCGGCGAGCGCGCGATTGAGCGGTTCGACCTTGCGGATCTCGCAGCAGCGCTTGCGCAGCTCGACGCTTTCATAGAATGCGTTCAGGCCGTGCTCGCTCACATATTGCTCGACCGCGGCCACCTGCGGATGGAACTGCTCGATGTCGTAGCCGTAGCGCTCTTTCACGCGATCCAGCATGCCCAGCGTTTCCGCATGCAGACGCCCCGTGTTCAGCGAGAAGACGCCAATCTTCACGCCGCGCGACAGGATCGCGTGCGTGAGCAGCATGTCTTCGGCCGCGAGGCTGCTCGCGAGCTTGACGTTCGCGTGACGCGCAGCGATCGAGTCGAGCAGCGCGTCGAGACGCTCGACCTTCGCTGCGAGCTCCGGGCTCAACGATTGGGCGGCGCTCATGCCGGCACCTTGGCGGCGCCAGTCTGCGTCGCACGGCGGCGGAATAGCGGCGACGTGTCCACGGCGCCCTGGTACTGCACGCTGAAGTCGTCGAACGCTTTCAACGCGTCGTTGATGTCCTTGTCGGCGCGCAGTGCATACGCGTCGAAGCCGCAGCGGAACATGAAGGTGATCTGGTCGCGCAGCACGTCGCCGATCGCGCGCAGTTCGCCGGTGTAGCCATAGCGCTCGCGCAGCAAACGGCCGATGCTGTAGCCGCGGCCGTCGCGGAACACCGGGAAGTCCACGGCGATCAGCGCGAGCTTGTCGAAGTCGCTGACGATGTCCGCCGGTTCGTTATCCGGCGCGAGCCACACGCCGATGTCGGCGGCTTGACGCGCGGCAACGAGCGCGTCGCGCTCGGCCTGCCACAGCGCCAGCGGCACGATCACCTTGCCGGCCGGCAGTTCGCTCACCGCGGGCAAAGCGCCATCTTCCGCGGGACGCACGACGCTCCAGTCGTCGTTGACGATCGCGCGGTTCTTGATGATAGAAGCCATCTGTTCAGTATCCTTTTCGCGGTTACGCGTGAGCCGGTTGACGCGCGGCGTACACGCGCTCCTTGAACGGCGCGATGCCGATGCGGGTGTACGTATCGATGAAACGTTCGCCTTCGTGGCGGTTTTCCACGAACGTATCGATCACCTTCGTCATCACGTCGGGCATTTCCTCGGCCGAGAACGACGGGCCGATCACACGGCCAAGGTGAGCGCCGGTCGCTCCCGTGCCCTGCTCGCCGCCGAGCGTCACCTGGTACCACTCGGAGCCGTCCTTGTCGACGCCCAGAATGCCGATGTTGCCGACGTGATGGTGACCGCACGCGTTGATGCAGCCCGAGATGTTCAGCGACACGTCGCCGAGGTCGTACACGTAGTCGAGGTCGTTGAAGCGTTCCTGGATCGCGAGCGCGATCGGAATCGACTTCGCATTCGCGAGCGAGCAGAAGTCACCGCCCGGGCACGAGATGATGTCGGTCAACAGGCCGATGTTCGGCGTCGCGAAACCCTGCGCCTTGGCCTTTTCCCACAGCGCGAACAGGTCGCGCTTCTTGACGTCGGCGAGGATCAGGTTCTGTTCGTGCGACACGCGAACCTTGCCGAACGAGTACTCGTCGGCCCAGTCGGCGACCGCTTCCATCTGCACATCGGTCGCGTCGCCCGGCGCGACCGTGGTCGG
This sequence comes from Paraburkholderia sp. WC7.3g, assembly GCF_050436345.1. Lineage (NCBI taxonomy): Bacteria > Pseudomonadati > Pseudomonadota > Betaproteobacteria > Burkholderiales > Burkholderiaceae > Paraburkholderia > Paraburkholderia sp. WC7.3g. The sequence continues at coordinate 1,307,213 of NZ_JBNDMA010000002.1, read as the reverse complement.
CTTCAGCGACAGCGTGACCGACGCGTAGCCCGCCACCTTGTGCGGACGCACGTTACGCTCGACCCAGCGCGCGAACGCACGGTTTTCGAGCAGATGTTTTTCGAACGACGTGTCGGTGTCCGGCAGTTTGTCGTAAGCGGGCGGCGCGAAGTATTGCGTCACGCGATCGACTTCGGCCTGCGTGAGCGTCGACGGGCCGTCCTTCAGGTGCTGCCACTCTTCTTCGACCTGCGCGGCGAACTTCTCCGGCGACAGCGCCTTCACCAGAATCTTGATACGCGCCTTGTACATGTTGTCGCGGCGGCCGTAGCGGTTGTACACCCGCAACACGGCTTCGCTATAGGTCAGCAGGTGCTGCCACGGCAGATCGCGGCGGATCACCGCGCCGACGATCGGCGTGCGGCCCAGACCGCCACCCGCGAGGATGTCGGCCACCAGTTCGCCCTGTTCGTTCCTGCGCAGATACACGCCCATGTCGTGGATCTGCACAGCCGCGCGGTCTTCCTTCGAACCCGACACGGCGATCTTGAACTTGCGCGGCAGCCACGCGAATTCGGGGTGGAACGTCGACCATTGACGCAGGATTTCGGCCCACGGACGCGGATCGACCACTTCGTCGGGCGCGACGCCGGCGAATTGATCCGCGGTGATGTTGCGAATGCAGTTGCCCGAGGTCTGAATGCCGTGCATCTGCACCGACGCGAGCTTGCGCAGAATCTCCGGCGTTTCTTCGAGCTTGATCCAGTTGTACTGGATGTTCGAACGCGTCGAGAAATGGCCGTAGCCGCGGTCGTGTTCACGCGCGATCAGCGCGAGCACGCGCATCTGATCGCTGCGCAAGTTGCCGTACGGAATCGCGATGCGGTGCATGTACGCGTGGCGCTGATAGTACAGGCCGTTCTGCAGACGCAGCGGACGGAATTCCTCTTCGCTCAATTCGCCCGACAAGCGGCGGCGAACCTGATCGGCGTACTGCGCGACCCGTTCATCGACGATGGTCTGGTCGTACTGATCGTATTGGTACATTCGGGGACCCCAATTTTTTGAAACTTGCGTGACACGCGACCGTCCGGCTCGGCCGCGGCTTGAATATCCGCTTTGTCAGCTATCGCAAGCGAGCGTTTAGACCCATCGCTCATTTGCTTATAACAAATACAGATATCCATATTGAAAAAGATGGACAGATCGTAATAAACTCGCCTTATATTTCAAACGACTAAAAAATTCTTTTTATATGCGGCGAGGTTATATATGAATCTGCACCAATTCCGCTTCGTTCGCGAGGCTGTGCGGCAGAACTTCAACCTCACCGAAGCCGCCAAGGCGCTGTATACGAGCCAGCCGGGCGTCTCGAAGGCGATCATCGAGTTGGAGGACGAACTCGGCGTCGAAATCTTCACCCGCCACGGCAAGCGCGTGCGCTCACTCACGGAGCCGGGCCGCATCATATTGGAGTCGGTCGAAAAAATCCTGCAGGAAGTGGAAAGCCTGAAGCGGGTCGGCAAGGACTTCGCGGCGCAGGATCAGGGCAACCTGACGATCGCCGCGACCCACACGCAGGCACGCTACTCGCTGCCCGCGGCGATCGCCGAGTTCAAGAAGCGCTTTCCGAAGGTTCACCTTTCAATTCTGCAAGGCAGTCCCACCCAGGTCGCCGAAATGGTGTTGCACGACCAGGCCGACCTCGCGATCGCGACCGAGGCGATCTCGAACTACAAGGATCTGGTGTCGCTGCCCTGCTTCCAGTGGCACCACGTCGCGGTGATGCAGCCGGACCATCCGCTGCTCGAGCGCAAGCTGCTGTCGATCGACGACCTGACCCAGTACCCGCTGATCACCTACGACAACGCGTTCGCCGGCCGCACCAAGATCAACGAGGCGTTCCGCCTGCGCGGTCTGCATCCGGACATCGTGCTCGAGGCGATCGACGCCGACGTGATCAAGACTTATGTCGAGCTGGGTCTCGGCGTCGGCATCATGGCCGACATCGCGTTCAACGCCGAGCGCGACCGCCAATTGCGCGCGATGCCGGTCGGCCATCTGTTCGGCAGCAACGTGACGCGCGTCGCACTGAAACAGGGGGCGTATCTGCGCAGCTACGTGTACACGCTCGTCGAGCTGCTGTCGCCGAGCCTGAACCGCAAGCTGATCGAGCAGGCGCTGAAGGGCGAACACGAAACCTACGAACTTTGAACCGCTTCCATACCGCTCTCTCGCTACGGAGACCTTCCGATGAAGTTGCATAACAATAAAGTACGCAACACCCTGCGCGGCCTCGCAGCCGCGGCGCTACTCGTCGCCAGCGCGGCGCACGCCGACCTGAAAGTCGGCGTCGATCTGTCGTCCACCGGGCCGGCCGCCGTCATCGGCATCACGAGCAAGAACGCGATGCTGATGTGGCCGCAGACGATCGCCGGCCAGAAAGCCGACTACATCTTCCTCGACGACGCGTCCGACCCCGGCAACGCGGTGCGCAACATCCGCAAGCTGATCAACGAAGACCACGTCGACGTGATCGTCGGCCCGAACATCACGCCCGCCGCGATGGCCGCGCTCGATCCGGTCGCCGGGAGCCAGACGCCGATGATCACGCTGATCGGCTCGGCAAGCGTCGTCGAGCCGCAGGAAGGCAAAAAAATCTGGGCCTACAAGATGGCGCAGACCGATCGCGCGATGGCCGATGTGATGACGCGCTACATGTCGAACCACAACGTGAAGACGGTCGGCTTCATCGGCTTCGCGGATGGCTATGGCGAAAGCTGGCTCAACGAGTTCAGCAAGTTCGCGGCGCTGCGCCATATCCAGCTCGTCGCCACCGAGCGCTACAACCGCACCGACGCCAGCGTGACCGGCCAGATCCTGAAGCTGATGGCCGCCAGACCCGACGCGATCCTTGTCGCCGGCGCGGGCACGCCGACGGTGCTGCCGCAGCGCACGCTGATCGAGCGCGGCTACAAGGGGCCGATCTATCAGACGCACGGCATTGCGACGCCGGAGTTCATCAAGCTCGGCGGCAAAGACGTGGAAGGCACGCTGTTCCCGACGCAGCCGGTCGTCGTCGCGCGCACGCTGCCGGCCGATCATCCGTCGAAGAAGGCGGCGCTCGCATTCGTCGATGCGTACGAGGCGAAGTACGGTCCCGGCAGCGTCACGCAGTTCGCGGGTGACGCGGCCGGCGTATACCCGCGCCTGCAGGACGCCGTCGCGCGCGCGTTGAAGACCGCGCAGCCGGGCACGCCGGCGTTTCGCGTCGCGTTGCGCGACGAGCTCGAGCACGCGCATGAACTGGTGGTGCCGAACGGCGTCGTCAATACGAGCCCGAAAGATCACGTCGGTCTCGATCAGCGGGCGAGCGTGATGGGCACCATCAAGAATGGCAAGTTTGTTTATCTGAGCCAGTAATCTTGCATCGGGGCCTCGCGACCCGTCAAAATCTTTGCCGTCACCCGACTCAGGTATGCTGGGCGCTTTGTAATCGCTTCCGTTCAAGGGGAGACCATGCGGCGCGTTGTATTCAATCAGAAAGGTGGCGTCGGCAAATCGACCATCGTCTGCAACCTGGCGGCCATCAGCGCGAGCGAAGGATTGCGCACGCTGGTGATCGACCTCGACGCCCAGGCGAATTCGACCCAGTACCTGCTCGGCGCGCAGGCGAGCGAGGTCAACCCCACCGTCGCCGGCTTCTTCGAAACAGCGCTCGGCTTCAGCTTCAGGCCTGTGGAAGCCACCTCGTTCGTCCATCCGACGCGCTTCGAGAATCTCGACGTGATGCCCGCCCATCCCGACCTCGACACGCTGCACGGCAAGCTCGAATCGCGCTACAAGATCTATAAGCTGCGCGACGCGCTGAACGAGCTCGACATGTACGACGCGATTTACATCGACACGCCGCCCGCTCTGAACTTCTACACGCGCTCGGCGCTGATCGCCGTCGAGCGTTGCCTGATTCCGTTCGACTGCGACGACTTTTCGCGTCGCGCGCTCTATACGCTGCTCGAAAACGTCAAGGAGATCCAGCAGGATCACAACGCCGCGCTGGAGGTGGAAGGCATCGTCATCAACCAGTTCCAGCCTCGCGCGAGCCTGCCGCAGAAGCTCGTCGACGAACTGATCGGCGAAGGGTTGCCGGTGCTGGGGTCGCGCTTGTCATCGTCGGTGAAGATCCGTGAATCGCATCAGCTGGCGACACCCGTCATTCATCTCGATCCGGGGCATAAGCTGGCGCAGGAGTATCGGGCGTTGCATCGGGAGTTGAACTGCTAAAGTAGCGCTCTACCCAATCAGCACCCGCGGCCCCATCATGCGCACTACCCGAGCCATTCACGCCGTCGAGCGCCTGAAAACGCGTACCGGCAACCCGCGCTTCGCCGCGATCAGTCTGTCCGGCGGCCTGTTCTATCTGGTCGACAAATCGGGCGGGGTCGACAAGAAAGTGTCCGACCCGCTGACACTCGACGACTTCGTCAAGTTCGTCGATGCCTATGGCCCGCAGAAACCGCGCAAGGCCAGCAAGTTCGATATCGCATTCGAAGCGCAGATCAAGAAAAGCAAGGGCGGTTGACGCTTCGGCAGCTTCGCCGGCCTTGCGCTTCAGTTCAACGCTTCACGCCCTTGCGATCTCCACCCACCGTCCATCCGCCGCACTGCTTTTCAGCACCGCCTCGATAAACCGCAAACCGTCGACGCCATCATCGACCGTCGTCAACAACAGGCTTTCCGGTGGCAGCGCGCGACCTTCGTTCAGCGCATCGATCTGCAATGCCGCATCCTTGTACAACTGCGCGAAGGCTTCCAGATAGCCTTCCGGATGCCCGGCCGGCACGCGCGTCGCATGCGCGGCAACCGGACTTTTCACACGAGCGCGTGTCAAGCGCTCGGCAGCACCGCCCAACGGCGTGAACCACAACGCGTTCGGCTCCTCCTGATCGAACGCGAGTCCCGCCTTCGTGCCATACACGCGCAAGCGCAGCGCGTTTTCCGCGCCGCTCGCCACCTGGCTCGCCCACAACATGCCGCGCGCGCCGTTCGCATAACGCAGCATCGCCTGCACGTGATCGTCGATACGACGTCCCGGCACGAACGTGTGCAACTCCGCGCACAGCGCCCGCGGCGTCATTCCCGTCACGAAAGCGGCCAGCTGATACGCGTGCGTGCCGATATCGCCGAGGCACCCGGCCGGACCAGCCAGCGCCGGATCGGTACGCCAGCCCGCCTGCTTGTTCGCGCCGCCGGTTTCGACCGGCTCGGCGAGCCAGTCCTGCGCATACTCGACCTGCACGACGCGTATCTCGCCCAGCTCGCCATGTTCGACCAGCTCGCGCGCATGCCGCACCAGCGGGTAGCCCGAATAGGTATGCGTCAACGCAAACAGCCGCTTTTTTGACTGCGCAAGCTTCGCGAGCGCTTCGCCTTCAGCGAGCGAAACCGCGAGCGGCTTGTCGCAGATCACGTGGATCTGCGCTTCGAGAAACGCCGTCGCGACCGGCGCATGCAGATGGTTTGGCGTGACGATCGCGACCGCGTCGATGCCGTCGTCGCGCGCGGCCTCGGCGCGCGCCATCTCGCGCCAGTCCGCGTAGCTGCGCGCGACGCCCGCTTCGAGCGCGCTCGCCCGCGCGCGCTCGGGATCGGACGACAACGCGCCCGCCACCAGTTCGAAACGATCGTCGAGCCGCGCCGCGATCCGATGCACCGCGCCGATGAACGCGCCCTGCCCGCCGCCGACCATGCCCAGCCTGAGCCTTCTTCGCTGCATCGCTTGCGCTCCCCTCTTTTGCGTCCTCCGTTGCACCGACAGGTACCGCCCATCGGTCAGATGCCCAGCACGCTCTTTAGCTGCGCGGTATCGACACCGCTGCCCGCGAAGTCATCGAATGCATGCTCGGCCACGCGGATGATGTGCCGGCGGATGAACTCGGCGCCTTCGCGCGCGCCGTCGTGCGGATGCTTCAACGCGCATTCCCATTCGAGCACGGCCCAGCCCGGAAAATCGAACTGCGCCATCTTCGAGAAGATCGCGCCGAAGTCGATCTGCCCATCGCCGAGCGAGCGAAAGCGCCCCGCGCGCTCGACCCAGCCGCTATAGCCGCCGTACACGCCCTGCTTGCCGGTCGGACGAAACTCCGCGTCCTTCACATGAAACGCCTTGATGCGCTCGTGATAGATGTCGATGAACGCGAGATAGTCGAGCTGTTGCAGCACGAAGTGGCTCGGGTCGTACAGGATGTTCGCGCGCGGATGCTGTTTGACCGCTGCGAGAAAACGCTCGAACGTCACGCCGTCGTGCAGGTCTTCGCCCGGATGCAGTTCGTAGCAGACGTCGACGCCGGCCGCGTCGAACGCATCGAGAATCGGCGTCCAGCGGCGCGCGAGTTCATCGAACGCGAGTTCGACGAGACCGGCCGGCCGCTGCGGCCACGGGTACAGATACGGCCACGCGAGCGCGCCCGAAAACGACACGTGCGTGCGCAAACCCAAACGACGCGACGCCTGCGCCGCAAGCTTCATCTGCGCGATCGCCCATTCCGTGCGCGCCGCCGGATGGCCGCGCACGTGCGGCGCGGCGAAGCCGTCGAACAACGTATCGTAAGCCGGATGCACGGCGACCAGTTGCCCCTGCAGATGCGTCGATAGTTCGGTGATCGCGACGCCCGCGTTGTCGGCGCTCTCGCGCAGTTCGTCGCAATACGCGTCGCTCGCGGCCGCCTTGTCGAGATCGATCAGGCGCGGGTCGCACGGCACCTGGATGCCCTTGAAGCCGAGACCCGCGGCCCAATCCGCGAGATGCGCGAGGTTGTCGAACGGCACGTCGTCGCCCAGGAACTGCGCGAGAAAAATCGCCGGCCCTTTGATGGTTTTCATCGTACGGTTCCTCGAACTTTGCGCGGGGGTCGCGCCCACGCACGCTAGACGATGCCCGGAGCGCCGCTCAGAACGGCGAGTCCGGGAAGTAGAACTGCTGGGCGTTTTCCTTCGTGATCAGCACCGACGGAATGATCGTCGTGGCCGGCAGCTTGTCGCCCTTCAGCCGCGCTTCGGCCGTCAGCTTGATCGCGTCGTAGATGAATTTCGGCGAGTACGACACGTCGGCCTTGATCATCGGCGCGCCGTCCATCACGTTCTTCACCATGCCCTTCGAGCCCGCGCCGCCGAACACGATCTTGATGTCGTTGCGCTTCGCCTGATCGATCGCCTTCAACACGCCGACCGCCATGTCGTCGTCGGCGGCCCATACGGCGTCAATGTGCTTGAAGCGCGTCAGGTAGTCCTGCATCACCTTGAACGCGTCGTCGCGATTCCAGTTCGCGTACTTCGCGTCGAGGATCTTGATGTCCGGATAGTTTTTCATCACGCCGGTGAAGGCGGTCCAGCGCTCGTTGTCGAGCGTGGTCGGAATGCCGCGCAGCGCGACGACGTTGCCCTTGCCGTCGAGTGCCTTCGCCAGGTACTCGGCTGGAATCTTGCCGAACGCGGTGTTGTCGCCGGCCACGTAGGCATCCTGCGCGCTCGTGTTCGTCAGGCCACGATCGACTACCGTCACGTACACGCCCCTTCGCTTCACCTGCTCGACCGGTTGGGTCAGCGTCGCCGATTCGTACGGGAAGATCACGAGCGCGTTGATCTTGTTGACCGTCACGAGATCCTGCAACTGGTTCGCCTGCTCGGGCGCGTTGGCCGCGGTCTTCACGATCACCTTCAGATCGGGATGCGCCTTCTCGAGGTCCTCCTTCGCCTTGTTCGCCCACCAGACGATGCCGCCGGTGAAGCCGTGATCGGCCGTCGGAATCGCAACGCCCAGCGTGACCTTGTCGTCGGCGCGCGCCGCGCCGCTCGTGCCCAGTATCCCCAACGCCAGCACGCCGGCGCCGATCGCTCGAATGACTTGCTTCATGGTGTGTGTCTCCAATCATGAGGCGTTCGCTCGCCCCGATTTTTCGGACCTGCCGTTGGTTTACCGCGCCTGCTTTACTGTGCCTGCTTTGCTGCGATTTGTTCACCGCGCTTTTTTCACTGCGCTCGCGCCGCCTGGAAGCGCGCGGCTAGCGCCGCCCACGCTGCACGAACGCGACGAAAATAATCACCACGCCCTGCACCGCCGCGTTCAGATACACGCTGATGATGCTGGTCAGGTTCAGGATGTTCGCGATCACCGACAGCAGGATCGCGCCGATCACGGTGCCGATCACGCGTCCCTCGCCGCCCTTCAGCGCGGTGCCGCCGACCACCACCGACGCGATCGCTTCGAGCTCCCACAACAGGCCCGTGGTCGGCGTGGCGGAGCCGAGGCGCGGCACGTAGAGCACCGTGGCCACGCCCACGCAAATCCCGAGCAGCACATACGTGACGATTTTCACCGTATCGACGCGAATCGCCGCATACCGCGCGACCTGTTCGTTCGAGCCGATCGCCTGCACGTGCCGGCCGAACGCGGTGCGATTGAGGATCAGCGCGCCGCCCGCCGCGACCACGAGAAACACCCAGATCGGCACCGGCACGCCGAACAGGCTCGCGTAATAGACGGGACCGTAGAGATCGGATAGCGAATCATTGAGCGTCAGCGCGCCGCCATCGGCGAGCCATGTCAGCACCGCGCGAAAAATCCCGAGCGTGCCGAGCGTGACGATGAATGGCTCGATGCGGCCTTTAGTGATCAGCAGCCCATGCGCGCAGCCGAACAGCGCACCGAGCACGAGCGCCGCGACGATGCCGATCGTCACGATCACGAGCGGCGGCAACGCATGACCGGCCGCACCGGCTGCGAGCCCGTTCATCAGCCAGATCATGGTGCCCGCGATCAACGCGGCCATCGAGCCGACCGACAGATCGATGCCGCCCGAGATGATCACGAAGGTCATGCCGACCGCGATGATGCCGATGAACGACGTGCGCGTGAGCACGTTCATCAGGTTGCCGAGCGTCGCGAAGTCGCGATTGAGCAGCGTGCCGACGATGCACAGCACGATCAGCCCGGCAAGCGGCCCGAGCGTGTAGAGCCGCTGCGCGACGCGCAGCGCGCGGCGTGATTGCACGGCTTCAGTGGGTGCCGGTCGCATGAGCGATCAACTCCTCTTCGGTCAGATGCTCGAGCGTCAGCGTCGCTTGCAGGCGTCCCGCGCGCATTACGGCGACGCGATGGCATAAGCCGATCAGCTCGATCAGTTCGGATGAGATGACGATCACCGCGCGGCCCTGCGCGGCAAGCCGATGAATCAGGAAGTAGATGTCGCGTTTCGCGCCGACGTCGACGCCGCGCGTCGGCTCGTCGAGCACGATCACGTTCGGGTCGGGCTGCAGGAACTTCGCGAGCGCGAGCTTCTGCTGGTTGCCGCCCGACAGCATGCGCGCGCGGCTCGACAGTTCGCCGGTGCGAACGCCGAATTCGCGGACGGCCTTCTGCAAAGCCGCGCGTCCCGCTTTGATGTCGAGCAGCGGATGCGCGTAGCGTTCGAGCGTCATCAGCGTGACGTTGTCCTGCAGGCTCAGGTCGACGTGCAGGCCTTTGCCCTTGCGGTCCTCGCTCAGATACGTAAGACCGTGGCGCATCGCGTCGCGCGGACTCTTCAGATCGACTGGCCGGCCCGCGATTTCAATGCTGCCGCCGGTGCGTTTGCGCAAGCCGATGATCGCCTCGAACGCCTCGGTGCGCCCCGCGCCGACGAGCCCCGCGAAGCCGAGCACTTCGCCCGTGCGCACCTCGAAGCTCAGATCCTCGACCCAGTCGGGCACCGCGAGGCCACTCACGCGCAACGCGATCGGCGTGTCGGCGGGCACCGTCTGCTTGTCGGGGAACATGTCGGACACGTCGCGCCCGACCATCAGATTCGCCATCTGCTGACGCGCGAGCCCCGTGGTTTCGCCGCGCGCGACGAAGCGGCCGTCGCGCATCACGATCACTTCGTCCGTGATGCGCTCGACTTCATCGAGCTTGTGCGAGATGTAGACGATCGTCACGCCGTCGGCCTTGAGCTTCAGCATCAGCGCGAACAGCCGTTCGGTTTCGGCGGGCGTCAGCGTCGCGGTCGGCTCGTCCATGATCAACAGACGCGCGCGGCGCGACAGCGCCTTCGCGATCTCGACCATCTGCTTTTCCGCGACGATCAGTTCGCGCACCTTCGTGTCCGGCGCACGCTCGAGTCCGACCTGCGCGAGATAGCGGGCGGCGTCGCCGCGCATCGCGACATCGTCGACGAGCCAGCCGCGGCGCTTCTCGTGACCAAGGTACATGTTCTGCGCGATCGTCAGATGCTCGGCGAGGTTGAACTCCTGGTGGATCAGCACGATGCCCTGCGCCTCGGCGTCGCGCGAACCGGCGAAGCGCTGCGCGTGGCCTTCGACCAGCACGCTGCCCGATGTTGCGGTTTCATAACCGGCGAGGATTTTCATCAGCGTCGACTTGCCCGCGCCGTTCTCGCCGAGCAGACCGTAGATGCGGCCGGGCGCCAGCTCGAAGCTCACGCCGTGCAGCACGCGCACCGGGCCGAAGTCCTTGCGGATGTCGTCGAAGCGGATCGCGAGGCTCATGGCTCACGCACTCCCACGGATCACCAGACGATGCGGCAGCAGCACGCCCGGCACGTTGGCCTGCGGATTCGCGAGGCGTTGCAGCAGCAGACGCGCGGCGGTCTCGCCGAGCTCGCGCATCGGCTGCGCGATCGTCGTGAGCGGCGGATCGATCTGCGCGGCGAGCGAGATGTCGTCGAAGCCGGCCACGGCGACGTCGTCGGGCACGCGCTTGCCGACCCCGCGCAAGCCGTGGATCACGCCGATCGCGAGCGTGTCCGACACCGCGAAGATCGCGCTCGGCGCATCGGACTGCCGCATCAACCCAGCTGCGGCCGAAGCACCCGCTTCGTAATCGAGGCTGTTCAGATTCATGCGCCAGCGCGGATCGGGCGCGATGCCCGCGTCGCTCAATGCGTCGAGGTAACCCTGCTGACGCTGGCGCGCATACAGATAGTCGACGTCGGAATTGATGAGACCAATGCGCCGGTGGCCCCGCGCGAGCAGATGGCGCACGGCGTCGCCCGCCGCGCGGTAGTTGTCGATGCCGACGTACGGTACGCCCATCTGCGGATCGAACTCGCAGCAAGCGACCCACGGCAGCGCCTGCGATGCCTCGCCGAGCGCCTGCTGGATCGTCGCCGGATCGAGGCAGATCGCGCCGTCCGCGCGGCGGCGCCGCAGCATGTCGAAGTAGCTGCGCTCACGCCCCGGGTCCGCGCCGGTGTCGCATAGCAGCATGAAATAGCCGTGCTGACGCGCGACGCTATCGATGCCGCGCACGATCTCCGCGTAAAACGGATTGCCGAAGTCCGGCACCATCGTCAACAGCAGGCGGCTTTCGGCGGTGCGCAGATTGCGCGCGAGTTCGTTCACGCGGTAGCCGCTTGCGTCGATCGCGGCAAGCACCCTGTCGCGCGTGGCGGGCCGCACATTCTGATGGCCGTTCAGCACGCGCGACACCGTCGCGACCGACACGCCCGCCTGTTCGGCGACGCCGGCAATCGACGGCCCCTCGGCCGCGCGCGGCGGCGGCGCCTGCGACTGGGGTTGAGGTTGACTGCCCGCGCCGGACAACACGGCCGGCGACGATCGGGATGGCGTTCGGGACACACGGCCTCGCAACGGGAATGTAATCGATTACATTTTTTGGCGATGGCGAGGCGAATCGCAAGGACGGATCGCTAGGGATTAACACGGGGCCGCCCGGCCTCGCGCTTGCCCGCGAGCGTCCGGGGCGTGTGCGCCATTTGGTACAATCCCGCCGTTCCCCTGACGCGGCTTGCAAGCGAACGCCTTGCTCCGAAGCCGCGGTCGCGGCAATCCGCCGGGGCCGGGTCAGGACAAACGTCAGCGGCAGCCGCCGCCCGCTCGCCAAACCAAAACCGCCGAATCCACCATGAACATCGAGCAAGCGCGTTTCAACATGATCGAACAGCAGATCCGCCCCTGGGAAGTGCTCGACCAGGACGTGCTGAATCTGCTGTCGATCGTCAAACGTGAGAATTTCGTCCCCGCCGCTTACCGCAACCTCGCTTTCGCCGACTTCGAAGTGCCGTTGCCGGCCGGCCAGCACATGCTGGCGCCGCGCGTCGAGGCCCGCGTGCTGCAGGAACTGGCGGTGAAGAAGCACGAAAGCGTGCTCGAAATCGGCGCGGGCTCGGGTTACATGGCGGCGCTGCTCGCGCATCGCGCGCAACATGTGCTGACGGTCGACATCGAACCGGAACTGGCCGAACTCGCGAAAACCAACCTGATCGCCAACGGCGTGCTGAACGTCGAAGTCGCGACCGGTGACGCCGCGCGCGGCTGGAGCGGCGCGGCGCCGTACGACGTGATCTGCGTGTCGGGCGGTTTGCCGGTGCTGCCGCAGGAAATTCTCGAACAGTTGAAGGTCGGCGGCCGTCTCGCGGCGTTCGTCGGCAGCGCGCCGGTGATGAAGGCGCAAATCATCACGCGCATCGACGAGAAGCAATACCGCATCTCCGACGTGTTCGAAATCTACGTCGAGCCGCTCGCCAATGCAGTGCAGCCGCCGCGGTTCCGGTTCTAAGCTGCGCTTCGAGGTGTATTGTTGATCCGGACGGGCCTAGTGAGCCGCCGTCCTTTGAACTGGATGTCCTGCTGATGCAAAATCTGACCGCTCCCGCGCTCGCCGAATGGCTCGCCGATACCTCGCGCCCCGCACCCGTGCTGCTCGACGTGCGCGAGCCGTGGGAACTGCAAACGGCGTCGATGGCCGGCGTCGTGTCGATTCCGATGCGCGAGATTCCCGCGCGCAGTGAAGAGCTCGATGACGACGCGCAGATCGTCTGCATCTGCCATCACGGCGCGCGTAGTGCGCAGGTCGCGATGTTCCTCGAATCGCGCGGACACGCCAACGTGTTCAATCTGCAAGGCGGCATCGACGCGTGGTCGCGTCAGGTCGATCCGTCGGTTCCGACTTACTGAAATTCACCGCGAAGGCAGCGCGTTGAAGCGGCGCAAGGGCTGACGGTCCTTGCGCCGCTTTTCATTGGCGCTACGCCAGAAACGGTGACGAACACCCCGCAGGATCGACCGGTTGCGGGGTGTTCGCTTTTTCGGCGCGATCATTCAGCCCATCATTAAGCAGGGACTAACGGTTCTTCGCGTACGTCTCTGCTGCGCGACGACTGTTGCGCGCGCTGGCGAAAGCGGCGGAAATTTTGGGCTGTCGCCCATATACGGACAACCCTGTCGCACGGTGATCATCTGGTCGCTGCCGATCCGGGCAGCGACTTCAAATGGATCGTCGGCACACCTATGTCCTTGTCCGTATTCGAGATGCACTCCGTGGAGATGTTTTGCCATAGGCCTCCGGGTGCTTGTTATGTCATCTGCGACGAGTGGCACTACAAGGCGTGCCTGCGCAAGGCAGCCGACCTCGAGAAGGCCAAAGCAGAAACGCGGGAATTTCTCGGTATTGCCGGACTGAACCGTCGCAAGTGGGGGGAGGACCGGGGGCTGGTCGAGCGCATCATCAAGCATCGCTGGCTGTGGTTTCATAACGTGCGGGACCGGAACCCCGAGACAGATGGCTGGTGGGTTATCAGTGCGCTTCTCGACGAGGTGCGTAGGGGCACGCTGCTTGCGATTAAAGGGCGTCGTGCTGACCTGTTTCCGCAGTCACACGGCACGCCGCTGGGGAATCTCGCGGCGCGGGCAGTCTATCTCACGAACGGCGGACCCATGCCGGTCGGCCGGTACGATCCGGCCACACGGCAAACGGGGTTGTTCGCCGCGCAAGCAGCCATGTCTGGCGGCAGCAGTGACGGCGGTCTGTTCGGTGTGGCTGTCGCCTTGGTCGGGACGTCGGCGGGCGACGCCTCAACGCTACTTGGTAACGCGCAGCCGTTCGAGTACCGGTCGGGTATGCCTGACGGGGACTCATTCGACATTGGCAAAACGCCAAACTATGGCGAACCTGGTACGTGGCACACCAATCCAGGCAGCGGTCAAATGCGGCTATTCGGAGATGATGGAAAACCTGTTGTAGACCTAGATTTCGACCATTTTCATAATGGCATGAAACCGCACGCACATAACTGGAATGGCGGCGCGAGAGACGGTGGGGACTTGGTTGTACCCTTCAGTCCATGGAACCCCTGATGGATGGATGATCCAAAATGAAAATTATCGAAAAGTATGAATCGTTTCACGACTGGTACCTGCTCGGCATAGCAGCAGACATGGACAAACAGGTCGTCGAACTTCGCCTGATGTTCGACAACAAGAAGGACCGCGTACGGCTGTCGTTTAGCGGGGCCACCCGATGTTGGGTCAATGACTTTCTGATACAGAACATTATCTACTCGATCAAGGTACTGACCGATTTCAATTCGGACGGGCACCGGAAGGCGCTAGCCTCGCTGGACAACACCTACCCTTGGGAAAAAGGGAAGCCGTTGAGAAAAATTGCGGTTGTTGAGGCCACATTAGGCGCTGAATTGCTTATAGAGTTTGATTCCCTTCATGTAGAAACCGAACCATCGGTTTAGGATCCTTGGAAAACGGAAACCCGACCCCCACAAGTCGGCATTTTTGTGCCATTTCTCTCAGCTATCTGTTCGTGCCGCGACGTGCCAATCGTCGAAACATGAACAGGCCCGACATATCTGTTCTGCCCAACGGACCGCGGGTGACGGACGATCCAAGAAATGGAACGATAGCCATGCCACATCCACTGTATGACCTGCTCGACAAGCTTGACGATGCCAAAATTCACTATGCCTTAAGCCGCCAACGACCGGGTAGCGTGCTTCTTTCCATAACCGTCGTCGGCCAGCGCGTCGAAATTGATGTATTCGACGATGGGCATATGGAAGTGTCGCGTTTTATTGGGCACGAAGATATCGAAGGCGGCGCCGAATTGATCGACTCAATCATTGCTCCTGGCTAAGCTCGCGCGTCCGTCGCAAGCCTACAAAAGCGTCTCTGATTGACGTTTCATGGTGTCCAGAACCGGAACCCCGACACCGATGGCCGGTGGATCATCAGTGCGTCAGTTGGGTGAGTGAGACCAGACAGTTTGAGAGGAATTTTGACGATTAGAGGGTGTTAGGCACTTTTGTTAAGGGCTGCAAAGTGGACAAGCATAAGCACGGAGAATACGACGAAGTGCAAACCAGCTAGGGTCTCGGGCAATCGTTCGTAGTCTCTGGCCAGTCGGCGGAAGCGATTGAGCCAGCCGAAGCTGCGCTCGACCACCCAGCGGCGCGGCAACAGCACAAAGCCCTTTTTCGCCTCCGACAGCTTGATCACCTGAAGCTCGATTCCTTCGTCGAGGGCTGCCTGCGCAGGCTCTTCGCCGGTATATCCCTGATCGGCGAACGCCACCTTGACCGTCTGGCCTGTGGCCTGCTGAACCTGACGCGCCAGTTCTCCGACCTGCGCGCGTTCCTGTTCGTTGGGCGGCGTGACATGCACAGCAAGCAACTGCCCCAGAGTGTCAACCGCCATGTGGACCTTGCTGCCGCGTTTGCGTTTGTAGCCGTCGTATCCGGCGCGAGGCCCACTCTCGCAGGTCGACTGCAGGGTCCGCCCATCGAGAATGACTGCGCTGGGTTGACCACGGCGCTGCTGCGCGACCCGGATGATCGAACGCAGGTCATTTACCATGGCCTCGAAACAGCCGGCCTGAATCCAGCGTTGCGTTTGCTGGTACACCAGTTCCCACGGTGGAAAATCATTGGGCAACAAGCGCCAAGGTGCACCCGCGCGTACGATCCAGCGCAACGCGTTGAACATCTCGCGCAGTTCGTAGCGCCGCTGCGGTGCGTCCTTGTTCATCAAGGTCAGGTACGGAGCGGCGAAATACCACTCTTCATCCGATACATCCGTTGGATAGGGTCTGCGTTTCTTCATCCTGCCAGGATACCAGGTCCGACAGAAAGTGCCTAACACCCTCTAACGATCAGAGAGAAATCGAGCGCCGCTTGTCAGCACTTCGCGGCTTGGAATGGAGCAGCGTCAGTCGTGCAGCGGATATGCTTACCTTGGGTTTTGGCCCGAAGCACGAAGAGAAAAACTTTTATGGTTTGCCCAGGCAGGTCAGCGCATGGGCTCTTCATATTCAGTGCGCCTGGACGCTGAGCGAGGCGGGCAAAGTCATCGCAACCGAAGAGTCTCTCAGGGGTCCCGACGAGGAGGCTAACGCATTTGCGCTGCGTCTGCGGCAATGGTTAGCGCGAAATGCACCCATCATCGTCGAGAGCATATCGGCCAACTCTGACTGCTGCCTGGTCGTGTCTTTGTCGCAAGCGTTGCGTTTGATTGTCGCGCCGGACGTAACATCGGATCACGAGAACTGGCGGTTCTTCGGGTCGAAGCGCGACGCGAAACATTTGGTGATTGAAGGCGGGACAGTCGCTCCCGAATCATTCGACTGTGCCGGCATGACGCGATGAAATGAAATGGAAGAATCAAATTACGCAAACGTGCGGGATATCCAGAATTTCCCAAGCTTCCACGATGCAGAGCTCTTTCGGATTGAGCATCGTCGCGACGAGCGCGAGTTCGAGCTTGGCTCTAATCGCGTCAACGGTGAAATTGAGATTCTGCTTTTGAAGCGGGTGATTTCCCTGCGGATGCTGGACTTCGCAGAGCAAAACGTTGTCTCACGCGTATTGCTGTCGCCGAAGCATTCATTTTCTGTCAGCGACGTGAGGACAATCATCGGATGGATCCGTAGCTGGACCGACTCCAAACCCGCGCTTGTATCTCAGGAGCAGGCAGAAAAGATCACTCAAGACATACTGCCGCCCCCACATCTTTTCAGACTATGCCCAAATGGACGATGGGCGTTTCGCGGGTAGCTTTGAACATTCATAGTTTTTGGTCAATCGATATGAGTCACGTATTAGCTAACGCGGCGAGCTACAGCGGGAAACGCTTTCCCAATGCGAAAGGTCATACGGAGTGCGTTGAGTTCATTCGGCAAACCGTGAACGCACCCAATACAGCGGTGTGGCGCGAGGGTACGAAAATCGTGAGGATAGCCTCCGGTCAAACAGACCCGATCCCGTCGGGAACCGCCATTGCCACGTTTGTGGGCGGCAGGTATCCGCACCATGGAAGTACCGGCAAGCACGCGGCTATCTATCTCGGACAGGACGCCACTGGTATTCAGGTCATGGATCAGTGGAACAGCCAGAATCAGGTACGCCGGCGAACAATTTATTGGCATCCCCATTCCGGGGGCTTGGGGCAACAATGCGAATGCTTTCTCGGTGATCGAATGGTGAAATCAAATCTCCCGGTAGTGGCGGTGATCGCGTCACTCGGCCTCTTTCTCACGAATCAGGCTTGCGCAACAGAATTGGCGTGCTTGACATCAATTTCAGTCAATGAGTCATTGAGTCAACCAATATCCCAAGAATGGACGCCCCGGATGGATACGTCACCTCGCTTTTTGCAGGGAGTAACATTCTTCGATGACGATCCGAAAAAGAACGCAAGCATCGCCCCGACTAGCGACACCGCATTGTCGGGCCACGAGCGAATAGCCCGGTGGCGCTTTCGATCAAGCGGTGTCCCGATCTGGCTCGGGTGTCGATATGAAGGCACTGGCATCGTGCTTACAAGGCAACTGCCAGCTTCCTATAAAGAATGCCGGCTTGTTTATGGCCCCGGTGAGGTCGTCAAGAAGATTAGCTGCGACTAGTCAGCCGCTTGAAGTCGAACCTGAACCATCGGTTTAAGACACTCGCATACGGAAAGCCGACCCTCACAAGTCGGCTTTTTTTGTGCCCACGCCCCCACCTCCCGCTACGTCGTCTCCCTCAACACCTCCGCCACCGTCCCAAAGATCTCGTCGATCTGCGCGTCATCGACGATCAACGGCGGCGAGAACGCGAGAATATCGCCGGTATAGCGCGTGAGCACGCCCTTCTCGAAACAACGCACGAACACATCGTAGGCCCGCGCGCCCGGCGCGCCGTCGCGCGACGCCAGCTCCACACCGCCGACGAGCCCCAGATTGCGCACATCGATCACATGCGGCTCGCCGCGCAGCTTGTGAATCGCGCGTTCAAAGACAGGCGCCATCCGCGCGGCCCGTTCGAATAGCTGCTCGCGTTCGTACAGATCGATGGTCGCGCACGCGGCGGCCGCCGCAATCGGATGCCCCGAATACGTATAGCCGTGGAATAGTTCGATGCCGCCCGGCGCGCCGCCCACGATCGTGTCGTGAATCTTCGCGCTCGCCGCGACCGCGCCCATCGGCGCCGCGGCGTTGTTGGTGCCCTTGGCCATCGTCAGCAGATCGGGCGTCACGCCGAAGTACTGCGCGGCGAACGGTGCGCCGAGGCGTCCCCAGCCGGTAATCACTTCGTCGAAGATCAGCAGGATGCCGTGCTTGTCGCAAATCTCCCGCAAACGCTGCAGGTAGCCTTGCGGCGCAATCAATACGCCGGTCGAGCCCGCCACCGGCTCGACGATCACCGCGGCGATCGTCGACGCATCGTGCAGCGTGACGAGCCGCTCGAGTTCGTCGGCCAGATGCGCGCCCCACGCCGGCTGCCCCTTCGAAAACGCCGCCTCCTTCAGATTCAGCGTGTGCGGCAGATGATCGACCGCGGGCAGCAGCCCGCCTGAAAACGCCTTGCGATTCGGCGCGATACCGCCGACCGAGATCCCGCCGAAGCCGACACCGTGATAACCGCGCTCGCGTCCGATCATCCGTGTGCGCTGCCCTTCGCCTTTTGCGCGGTGATAGGCCAGCGCGATCTTCAACGCGGTATCGACCGCTTCGGAACCCGAGTTCGCAAAGAAGATGTGCTTCAGATCGCCAGGCGTATGACGCGCGATTTTCGTCGCCGCCTCGAAGGCCTTCGGATGCCCCATCTGGAAGGTCGGCGCGAAATCCATTTCCGCGGCCTGCGCCTGCACCGCCGCGACGATCTCGTCGCGGCAATGGCCCGCGTTCACGCACCACAAGCCCGCCGTGCCGTCGAGTACGCGGCGGCCATCGTGCGTCGTGTAGTACATCCCCTTCGCGCTCGCGAGCAGCCGCGGCGCGCTCTTGAACTGGCGGTTCGCGGTGAAGGGCATCCAGAAAGCGGACATATCGGGTGGGCTGACGGCAGCGCCTTCGCTCATGTCGGGTCTCCTTGTTATGCGTCGGTGGTCTTTCAGTGTAGGCAGAGCGCGCGTCATGCACAAAGACGCGGCGCATTGATGCCGCCCATGCACCGCCGATGCGCCGCCAACGGTCCGTGTGAGCCAGCGGCGCTCCGCTGGCGGCGAAGTACGCTTCGTCGCGGCGCGATGCGCACCCGAACGAAGCGCGACGCGCGCGACTGCACCAGTTTTGCGCCCTGTCAGCAATTAGCCGGTTCGCCGCGGCGCGCCGACCGCCGCACCGCAGCGAGCATCGCACGTGCATCGCGTCGAATGTGTCACATGGCACGTGCCTTGCAGTAGACGAACGGCAAGTCGTGCGAGCTCGGCCCAGCTGGCTGAAATCGACGCTCATAAACAGTAACCATCACTGGCAAGGGGAAAGCACATGAAACGTCGCAGTCTGTTGAAGTTCGGCTCCATGTCCGGCGCGCTCGCGCTCGCGGGCCGCGTGCCGTTCGCGCACGCGCAGTCCGATAGCGGCCCGATCAAGGTGGGGATCCTGCATTCGCTGTCCGGCACGATGGCGATCTCCGAGACGTCGCTGAAAGACACCGCGTTGATGACGATCGCCGACATCAACAAGAACGGCGGCGTGATGGGCCGTCAGATCCAGCCGGTCGTCGTCGACCCGGCGTCGAACTGGCCGCTTTTCGCCGAGAAGGCGCGCCAGCTTCTGACCCAGGACAAGTGCGCGGTCGTATTCGGCTGCTGGACGTCGGTGTCGCGCAAGTCGGTGCTGCCGGTGTTCGAGGAGCTGAACGGCCTGCTGTTCTATCCGGTGCAGTACGAAGGCGAGGAGATGTCGCGCAACGTGTTCTATACGGGCGCCGCGCCGAACCAGCAGGCGATTCCCGCGACCGAATATCTGATGAGCGCCGAAGGCGGCGGCGCGAAGCGCTTCTTCCTGCTCGGCACCGACTATGTGTATCCGCGCACGACCAACAAGATCCTGCGCGCGTTCCTTAAATCGAAGGGCGTGCAGGAAGCCGATATTCAGGAGGTCTATACGCCATTCGGCCACAGCGACTATCAGACCATCGTCGCGAACATCAAGACCTTCTCGCAGGGCGGCAAGACCGCGGTGATCTCGACCGTGAACGGCGATTCGAACGTGCCGTTCTACAAAGAGCTCGGCAACCAGGGGCTGAAGGCGTCGGATGTGCCGGTCGTCGCGTTCTCGGTCGGTGAGGAGGAGCTGCGCGGGATCGACACGAAGCCGCTCGTCGGCAATCTCGCGGCCTGGAACTACTTCATGTCGCTGCGCAACCCGGCCAACGAGAAGTTCAAGAAGCAATGGGCCACGTGGGTCAAGGACAACAACCTGCCGGGCGGCACGAAGCGCGTGACCAACGATCCAATGGAAGCGACCTTCGTCGGCATTCATATGTGGAAGCAGGCGGTCGAGAAAGCGAAAAGCACCAACGTCGACAAGGTGCGCGTCGCGATGATCGGACAGACCTTCGCGGCGCCGTCGGGTTTCACGCTGGAGATGGACGGCAACCACCATCTGCACAAGCCGGTGATGATCGGCGAGGTGCGCGCGGATGGCCAGTTCAACGTCGTGTGGCGCACCAAGGGACCGGTTCGCGCGCAACCGTGGAGCCCGTTCATCGCCGGCAATGCGGGCAAGCCGGATGTCGTCAGCTCGATTCCGGCGTTCCTGCGGCGCTCGCGCGTCGCATGACGTGTCGGAGTGAGCCTTGCTGCGGCGCGCGGCGGCGCGCGCCGACGTCACGCTGAAGCTGCGGCGACGCCTCACGCGGCGCCTTGGCGCGCTTGGCTGGCTCATCGATTCAACCCAGTGCAAAAGGCCATCATGGCGTTTTCATTTTCGACTTCCGTCCGGCGGCGCGGCGCGGCGCTGCTGGTGCCGCTCGCGGTCCTCGCGGTCCTGCTCGCCGCCGCGCCCGGCGCCGCGTTCGCGCTGACCCAGGCCGACGTCGCGCCGCTCGCCGGCGACGACTTCGACGCGAAGTCCGCCGCGATCGACAAGCTGATCGCCGCGCACGATAGCGCGTCGCTCGCGGTGCTCAAGGCACTCGCCGACGACAGCGCGCTCGCCACCGACTCGGGCGAAGTGCTGCTGCAAGACGGCGACGCCACTCGCGATGCCGTCACTGGCCAGCCCGTCGCCGCGAGCGACGCACAGCCGCTCACGCTGAACAACCTGTTGCGCTCGAAAGTAGCGGGCGCGATGTCGGGCCTGCAACTCGCCTCACCCGACCAGGCGACACGCGCAGCCGCCGTTGACGCGCTGCTGCAGAATCCCGATCCGTCGCTCAAACCGCTCGTCGACGCGGCGCGCGCGAAAGAAACCGATCCCGCGCTGAAGAAACGTCTCGACACGCTGTGGGCGATGAGCGCCTTGCACGACCCGGATCGGGCGAAGCGTCTCCAGGCGGTGCAACTGGTCGCCGCGCGCCACGACCTCGACATGAACGAGCTGCTGCGCCCGCTCGTCGCGAAGAAAGCGGACGGCACGTTTGCCGAAACCGACGAACGCGTGCGCGTGGCCGCGCAAAGCGGCATTGATGAGCTCGATGCGATCCAGCGCCGCAGCCAGATCGCGGGCACGCTGTTCGCGGGGTTGTCGCTCGGCAGCGTGCTGCTGCTCGCCGCGCTCGGCCTCGCGATCACGTACGGGCTGATCGGCGTGATCAACATGGCGCACGGCGAGTTTCTGATGATCGGCGCGTACGCGACCTACGTCGTGCAGAACCTCGTTCAGCGCTTCGCGCCCAATGCATTCGACTGGTATCCGCTGCTCGCGATTCCTGCCGCGTTCGTCGCGGCCGCGCTGGTCGGCATCGTGCTGGAACGGCTGGTGTTGAAGCACCTGTATGGTCGCCCGCTCGAAACGCTGCTGACCACCTTCGGCGTGAGCCTGATCCTGATTCAGGCGACCCGCATGCTGTTCGGCGCGCAGAACGTACAGGTCGTCAATCCGTCGTGGATGAGCGGCGGCGTGACCGTGCTGCCGAACCTGATCCTGCCGTACAACCGGCTCGCGATTCTCGCGTTCTCGCTGATCGTCGTCGCGATCGCGTGGGCGGTGCTCACGCGCACGCGACTCGGTCTGTTCGTGCGCGCGGTCACGCAGAACCGCCGCATGGCCGCGTGCGTCGGCGTGAAAACCGCGCGCGTCGATTCGTATGCATTCGCGTTCGGCGCGGGCATCGCGGGGCTGGGCGGCTGCGCGCTATCGCAGATCGGCAATGTCGGGCCCGACCTCGGCCAGAGCTACATCATCGATTCGTTCATGGCGGTCGTGCTCGGCGGCGTCGGCCAGCTTGCGGGCACGGTGCTCGGCGGCTTTGGCCTCGGCCTCGTCAGCAAGGCGATCGAGCCGTTCTGGGGCGCGGTGCTGGCGAAGATCGCGGTGCTCGTGCTGATCGTGCTGTTCATCCAGAAGCGTCCGCAGGGCATGTTCGCCTTGAAGGGCCGTAGCGCGGAGGCGTGAGATGACACCGGCTACTTCATCGGCAAAACCGCCTTCCGCTGCGTCGTCGCGCGTCGGTGTTGCTGGCGCGGATGCCGGCGACGCGCGCGAGTCCAACAGCGGCTTCGCGCTCGGCCTGCCAATACGGCCCGCGCTGCTGTCGCGTCGCGCGTGGCTCGCGCTGATCGCGTTGATCATCGTGTTCGGCCTCGGCGTGCCGTTCGCCGCGCTCGTGGTTCCGGAGACGAGCGCATTGCATCTGTCCGCGTACGCGATGACGCTGACCGGCAAATTCATGTGCTACGCGATCGCGGCGCTCGCACTCGATCTCGTGTGGGGCTACTGCGGCATCCTGAGTCTGGGTCACGCTTTGTTCTTCGCGCTCGGCGGCTACGCGATCGGCATGTACCTGATGCGCGCGATCGGCCACGACGGCAAGTACGGCAGCGATCTGCCCGACTTCATGGTGTTTCTCGACTGGCATCAGTTGCCGTGGTACTGGCACGGCACGCAGCATCTCGGTTACGCGCTGCTGCTCGTCGTGCTGGTGCCCGCCGTGGTCGCATGGGTGTTCGGCTTCTTCACGTTCCGCTCGCGCGTGAAGGGCGTCTATCTGTCGATCATCACGCAGGCGATGACCTTCGCCGCGATGCTGCTGTTCTATCGCAACGAAACCGGCTTTGGCGGCAATAACGGCTTCACCGACTTCAAGCGCATCGGCGGTTTTCCGATCACGCATCAGGGCACGCGCGCCGCCTTGCTGTTGATCACGTTCGCGGTGCTGATCGCCGCGTTCGTCGGCGCGCGCGCGATCGTCACGTCGAAGCTCGGCCGCGTCGTGACCGCCGTGCGCGACGGCGAAACGCGGCTGATGTTCGTCGGCTACAGCCCGCTCGCGTACAAGCTGTTCGTGTGGACGGTGTCGGCGGTGCTGTGCGGCATCGCGGGCGCGTTGTACGTGCCGCAGGTCGGCATCATCAATCCGGGCGAGATGTCGCCGGGCAACTCGATCGAAATGGCGATCTGGGTTGCGGTCGGCGGACGCGGCACGCTGATCGGACCCATCATCGGCGCGTTCGCGGTGAACGGCGCGAAGAGCTTTTTCACGGCGAACTTTCCGGAATACTGGCTGTTCTTTCTCGGCCTGATCTTCGTGCTGGTGCCGCTGCTGTTGCCGAACGGCATCATGGGTCTCGTCGATCTGCTGACGCGTAAAAGGAACCGCTGATGAACCTGAACCCGATGGTTCCCGATCTGGATTTGCCCGAAGCACCGGCGCAACGCTCGTTGAGCGGCGTCGCGAACATGGGGCACGCGGTCGTGCCCGGCGAGATCGACGTGTCGCACGGCACGATCCTGTATCTCGAAGACGTGACGGTCAGCTTCGACGGCTTTCGCGCATTGAACGCGCTGACGCTCGCAATCGACGCGGGCGAATTGCGCTGCATCATCGGCCCGAACGGCGCGGGCAAGACGACGATGATGGACGTGATCACGGGCAAGACCGCGCCCGATCACGGCAAGGTGTTTCTCGGCCAGTCGATCGATCTGACGCGAATGAACGAACCGGCGATCGCTCGCGCCGGTATCGGCCGAAAGTTCCAGAAGCCGACCGTGTTCGAGCAGCATCCGGTGTGGGAAAACCTCGAACTCGCGATGAAGGCCGACAAGGGCTGGTGGGCGTCGCTGCGCGCGCGGCTCGATCGCGACGCGCAGGCGCGCATCGAGGAAACGCTTGCGTTGATCGGGCTGGAAAGCGAGGCGCGACGGCTCGCCGGCGAGCTGTCGCACGGCCAGAAGCAGCGCCTCGAAATCGGCATGCTGCTGATGCAGCAACCGGCGCTGCTGCTGCTCGACGAACCCGCGGCCGGCATGACCGACGACGAAACGATGCAGCTCGCCGAGTTGCTCAATCACCTGCGCGGCACCTGCTCGATGATGGTCGTCGAGCACGACATGGAGTTCGTCGCGGCGCTCGCGGGCGACACGGGCAAGGTGACGGTGATGGCCGAAGGACGCGTGCTGGCGCACGGCACGCTCGACGAAGTGAAACGCGATGAGACCGTCATCGAGTCTTATCTTGGCCGCTGACGGCGGCTAGCGGCGCAACCGCATCGTCAACTCGACAGGATGACCAGGCAATGCTCGAAGTGGACCGACTGAACCAGTACTACGGCGGCAGCCATATTCTGCGCGACGTGAAGCTGACCGTGCCCGATGGCAAGCTGACGGTGCTGCTCGGGCGCAACGGCGTCGGCAAGACCACGCTGCTGCGCTGTCTGATGGGCGTCGTGCCCGCGAAAAGCGGCGCGATGGCGTGGCGCGGCGCACCGCTGATGAAACTGCCGACCCATGCGCGCGTCGCCCAGGGGCTCGCCTACGTGCCGCAGGGCCGCGATATTTTCCCGCGCCTGAGCGTCGAGGAAAATCTGCTGGTGGGCGCCGCCAGCAGAAAGGCGCCGAAGCAAGTCCACGAGCGCATCTACGCGCTGTTCCCGGTGCTGAAGGACATGCGCAACCGGCGCGGCGGCGATCTGTCCGGCGGTCAGCAGCAACAGCTCGCGATTGGCCGCGCGCTGATGAGCGAGCCACAACTGCTGATCCTCGATGAGCCGACCGAGGGCATCCAGCCGTCGATCATTCAGGACATCGGCCGCACGCTGCGGCAGCTCGTCGAGGACATGGGCATGACGGTGCTGCTCGTCGAGCAGTACTACGACTTCGCAAAAGCGATCGCCGATCACTATTGGGTGATGAGTCGCGGCGAAATCATCGCGGGCGGCGACGGGGCGAACATGGACGCGGATGGGGTAAGGGGGTTGATTGCCGTGTAAGCAAGCTCAAGTTATCCGCCGCGCAACCGTTACACAGGCTAGGCAGCGCCGCAACGGTTCGATCAGGTGGACACCATGGACGACAAAAAGCAGGTCAGACGCGAGTTCTACAGAAACCCCGCCTCCTATTGCAGGGTGATGAATGTCGTGTCGGCGGTCACTTTTGGGCTATTCGAGGTGGATAGCGGCGGTACGGTCGGCATGCTGTCGGTGCGCTGGGAGAAGCTCGGCAACGAACTCGCGCCACAACTGCACGCGTACTACGACAGCTGGCACGTGCTCGCGTCGTTCCCCGACGTTCTCGCGAGAATGGCCGACACAACCGGTCCGTCGTGTTCGCCGGAAGCATTCTGTCAGCTTTTGCTCGAATGCGGATTCATCAATCGCGCGGAACGGGGTGTGGACGATCACGCCGAGCCGACACCCGCACGTTAGGGTCTGTTTACATATGGAACGCACGTGCGAATGCCCGCTATCGGTCGTCCCCCAAGGGGACTTCCTTCGGGGCGCTGGGCAAGGAGTAAGGAGCGCTGCGTGGCCGCGCCACGTGAGCGACGCGCGACGCCGCCATGCGGCCGATAGCGGGCATTCCCCTGAAAGAAATCCAGGCAATGGGGTTGCCGCGAGAAGGGCCGCTCGCTGCGTCATGCTCCTTGCGAATACGTCGAGTATTCGCGGCGTCGCAGTCCTTGCGAGCGGCCCTTCTCGCGGCAACGCACGTGCGTTCCATATGTAAACAGACCCTAAGCGCGGCCACGATACGGCGCGGCTTAGCAACACAACATCGATCGAGAAAGGAGAAAAGCATGTCCGTGACGGTTCACGTCGAGTATCAGTACTGCCAACATGGCAAGAAAGCAGTCCAGACAGGCAGCGACTCGTTGACCGTCCAGGAGAACACCCCCCGCGCGATTCTTGCGTTGCTGCGACTGCTGCATCCGCATTGGGAGGGCATCAAGGTGCTGTCAGTGACCGAGGCTTCGCCTGAAGACACCGCGTCGTAGTCCTACCGTGGGTTCCGCGCCTGGACACGCGTGCTATCCTCGCCGCACGCCGATTCCACCATCTATCCGCATGTCGCTTCACGAAAACCACGCCACGCTCGCCGCCGCGCCCGCGCCGTGGCGCGCGCGTCTCGAACTCGGCTTCGTCGGCGACGGCGCTCGCACGACCCTCGCGCACCGGCTCCACGATGGGCCGCTGCGCGTGCAACGGCCGCTCTATCCGGAAGGCCCGGCGATCTGTCACGCGGTGATCGTGCATCCGCCCGGCGGCGTCGCGGGTGGCGATCAGCTCGACATCGACATCACGCTTGCCGCGCAGACCCATGCGGTGCTGACGACGCCGGGCGCAACCAAGTGGTACAAGTCGAACGGCCGGGCGGCGCGGCAGCGCGTCGCGCTGCAGGTCGGCGAACACGCGAAGCTCGACTGGCTGCCGCAGAATAACCTCGTGTTCGATCACGCGAACGCGCAACTCGATTTTTCGCTGACGCTCGCCGACGGCGCGAGCGCGATCGGCTGGGACGCGACGCAGCTCGGACGGCAGGCGGCCGGCGAACGCTGGTCGGCGGGTAGCTTGCGCACGCTGTCGCGCATCGTCGGCGTGAACGGCGAGCTGCTGTGGTTCGAACGCGCGAGCCTCACCGCCGACGATCCGCTGCGCGACGCACCGCAGGGCCTCGCCGGCTTTCCGGCCTACGGCACGCTGTGGGCCGTAGGCGCCGCGTGCGACGACGCGCTCGCCGAATCGCTGAGCGCGCAACTGCCGTTCGACGACACGTTGCGAGCGGCCGCCTCGTGCGTGACGAACGGCGTGCTGCTCGTGCGCGCAGTGTCGCGCTCGATGGAAACGCTGCAGCACGCGCTCACGCACTGCTGGCTGCAATTGCGGCCGGTCGTGCATGGCGTTGCGGCGGTGCCGTTGCGAATCTGGTCGACCTGAGCGCGCGGTTCCCCGTTTTTTCTTGATCGCATCCTTCGCGCACCAAGCTGGCGCAACCGTACGCCCCAACACTGTGCACGGGCCGCCGAAGCGCGCCGCCCGCCTCAGCGCAGCGCGATGGCACATAGCTTGCATGGCATTCGCCACTTCGCGGCCGGCCGTCATGAAGCCAGCGACGACCCGACACCAACGACACCCCACCACCGCTCACGCCCCATGATCCGTACTCTCCCCCGCCCCGCGCGCCGCGCCCTGCTGACCGCCTTGCTCGCCCTGCCCATCGCCGCCAGCCTCGCGTTTCATGCGGCCGACGCGCGCGCCGACACGCTCGACAACATCGCGAAGGCCGGCGTGCTGAAGGTCGCCGTGCCCGAGGACTATCCCCCGTTCGGCTCGGTCGGCCCCGACATGAAACCGCAGGGCTACGACATCGACACGGCCGCGCTGCTCGCCCGAACGATGAACGTGAAGCTCGAACTCGTCCCGGTCAACAGCGCGAACCGCATTCCGTATCTGCAAACAGGCAAGGTCGACCTCGTGATCTCGTCGCTCGGCAAAACGCCCGAGCGCGAGAAGGTGATCGACTTCTCGAGCGCGTACGCGCCGTACTACCAGGGCGTGTTCGGTCCCACCGATATCAAGGTCAGCGGTCCCGCCGACCTGACCGGCAAGACCGTCGGCGCGACGCGCGGTGCGCTCGAAGAAATCGGTCTCACACAAATGGCGCCGAACGCGACGATCAAACGCTTCGAGGACAACAACGCGACGATCGCCGCGTTCCTGTCCGGCCAGGTGCAGCTGATCGCGGCCGGCAACATCGTCGCGGCCGCGATCCTCGCGAAGAATCCGCCGCGCCGTCCGGAGCCGAAGTTCGTGATCAAGAACTCGCCGTGCTTCGTCGGCATGAACAAGAACGAGCCGCGCCTGCAACAGAAGGTCGATGCCGCGATCGCGCAGGCGAAAAACGACGGCACGCTCGCCGCGATGTCGAAGAAGTGGTTCGGCGCACCGCTGCCCGCCGATCTGTAATGTTGCGAGCGCGGTTGCAAACGCGGTTGCAAACGCGGTTGCAAACGCGGTTGCAAGCGTCGTTGTAAGCGCGCCGTTAGCCGGGCTTGATAACGTGACCGGCTGATGGCGCGACGCGGGGACCCCGTCACCCCGTCACCGCGTCGCCACACGCCCACTGCGCCACGCCGCCACGACACATCAACGCCGAGACCCACACCCGATGAAGCTGACACCTCGCGAGAAGGACAAGCTGCTGATCTTCACCGCCGCGCTGCTTGCCGAACGGCGCCGCGCGCGCGGCCTCAAGCTGAACTATCCGGAGGCGGTCGCCTTCATCACCGCTGCGCTAATGGAAGCCGCGCGCGACGGCAAGAGCGTCGCCGAGGTCATGCACTACGGCACCACGCTGCTCACGCGCGCCGACGTGATGGAGGGCGTGCCCGAGATGATCCCCGACATCCAGGTCGAAGCGACGTTCCCCGACGGCACCAAGCTCGTGACCGTCCATCATCCGATACCCTGAACTCATCACCGTCAAGGCAGGCCCATGATTCCCGGCGAACTCCTCATCGACGACGGCGAGCACGAACTGAACGCTGGCCGCGCGACGCTCACGGTGGTCGTGTCGAATACCGGCGACCGTCCGGTGCAGATCGGCTCGCACTATCACTTCTACGAAGTGAACGACGCGCTGTCGTTCGATCGCGAAGCGGCGCGCGGCTTTCGCCTGAACATCGCGGCGGGAACCGCGGTGCGCTTCGAGCCCGGCCAGCAGCGCACGGTCGAACTCGTCGCGCTGGCGGGCGAGCGCATCGTCTACGGCTTCAACGGCAAGGTGATGGGCAAGCTCTAATGCGACGCCCGCGCCCTGGCGTTTCGACCGCCCTGCTCCCCCGTGCCTTGCCTGTAGCTCATTCCGGACCCACACCATGACACTACGCATTGGCCGCCGCGCGTACGCGGAGATGTTCGGCCCCACCACCGGCGACCGCGTGCGCCTCGCCGATACCGAACTGCTGATCGAGATCGAACGCGACTTCACGACCTACGGCGAAGAGGTCAAGTTCGGCGGCGGCAAGGTGATTCGCGACGGCATGGGCCAGTCGCAGCGCGTGCACGCCGATGTCGTGGATACCGTCGTGACGAACGCGGTGATCCTCGATCACTGGGGCATCGTGAAGGCCGACATCGGCATCAAGGACGGCCGCATCGCCGCGATCGGCAAGGCCGGCAATCCCGACATCCAGCCGAACGTGACGATCGCGATTGGAGCCGCCACCGAAGTGATCGCGGGCGAAGGGCTGATCGTGACCGCGGGCGGCGTCGATACGCACATCCACTTCATCAGCCCGCAGCAGATCGACGAAGCACTCGCGAGCGGCGTGACGACGATGCTCGGCGGCGGCACCGGCCCCGCGACCGGCACGAATGCGACCACCTGCACGCCGGGGCCGTGGCATCTCGAACGCATGCTGCAAGCGGCCGACGGTTATCCGATGAACCTCGGCTTTCTCGGCAAGGGCAACGTGAGCCAGCCGGCACCGCTCACCGAACAGATCGCCGCGGGCGCGATCGGCCTGAAGCTGCACGAGGACTGGGGCACGACGCCCGCGGCGATCGACAACTGCCTTTCGGTCGCCGACGATACCGACACGCAGGTCGCGATCCACACGGACACGCTGAACGAAGCGGGCTTCGTGGAAGCGACCGTCGCCGCGTTCAAGGGCCGCACGATCCACACGTATCACACCGAGGGCGCGGGCGGCGGCCACGCCCCGGACATCATCAAGGTGTGCGGCGAGGCGAACGTGCTGCCGTCGTCGACGAATCCGACGCGGCCCTATACGGTCAACACGCTCGATGAGCATCTCGACATGCTGATGGTGTGCCATCACCTCGATCCGTCGATTGCCGAAGACATCGCGTTCGCCGAATCGCGGATTCGCCGCGAGACGATCGCCGCCGAGGACATCCTGCACGACCTGGGTGCGCTGTCGATGCTCTCTTCGGATTCGCAAGCGATGGGCCGCGTCGGCGAAGTGATCATCCGCACATGGCAGACCGCGCACAAGATGAAGGTGCAACGCGGCGCGCTGCCCGAGGACAACGCGCGACACGACAATTTCCGCGCGAAACGCTATGTCGCGAAGTACACGATCAATCCGGCGATCACGCATGGCATCGCGCATGAAGTCGGTTCGATCGAGCCTGGCAAGTGGGCCGACCTCGTGTTCTGGGAGCCGGCGTTCTTTGGCATCAAGCCGTCGCTGATCCTGAAGGGCGGCATGATCGCGATGGCGCAGATGGGCGACCCGAATGCATCGATTCCGACGCCGCAGCCCGTGCACTATCGCGAGATGTTCGCGACGCGCGGCGGCGCGCTGGGCCGCACGTCGCTGACCTTCGTATCGCAACTCGCCGCCGATGCGAACGTCGCCGAACGCTACGGTTTGCACAAGCGCATCGTCGCGGTGAAGAATTGCCGCAACGTGACGAAGGCCGACATGATTCACAACGCGTGGCGCCCGACCATCAGCGTCGATCCGGAAACCTATCAGGTGATCGCCGACGGCCAGTTGCTGACCTGCGATCCAGCCTCCGTGCTGCCGATGGCACAACGCTATTTCCTGTTCTGATCATGCGTACACTGAACAAACTTGTCGCGCCGCATCTGAAGATTGCGCCGGTACTCGTCAAGCGCGCGCCGAGCTTGACGCTCGCGTTCGATGAACGTCGCAGGAGCCGTCTTGCCGCGACGCTCGATAACGGCGAGGAAGTCGCATTGCTGTTGCCGCGCGGCACGGTGCTGCGCGATGGCGACGTGCTCGTCGCCGATGATGGCGGGCTCGTGCGTGTGGTGGCGGCGCATGAAGCGGTGCTTTACGTACGAGCGCCGGATGTGTTGACGTTGACGCGCGCCGCGTATCACCTCGGCAATCGTCATACGCCAGTCGAGGTGGGCGCCGATTATCTGAAGCTCGAATACGATCCGGTGCTGGCCGACATGCTGGCGCGCATCGGCGCGACGGTCGAGCAGGTGTCACTGCCGTTTCAGCCTGAAACCGGTGCGTATGGCGGTGGACATAAGCATGGGCACGACGAGACGTTCGCCGAGGACTATGCGATCGCGCAGCAGGTGTTTGGTGAGCATCATGGGCAAGAGCATGCTCAGGCCGATGCGGGCTCTTCGCACTCGCACTCGCACGATCACGACCATGACCACGTGCACGACGAATCGTGCGGACATGGGCATCACCCGCATCGTCATGCGCATCGCTGAACTCACCGCGCTGTTGCATCTCGCGTCGCCGGCGCTGCCGATCGGCGCGTTCAGCTATTCGCAGGGTCTCGAAGCGGCGATTGAAGCGCAGCTCATCACCGACGCCGACTCCGCGCGCATATGGATCGAACGCGGCCTGACCGACGTGCTCGCACGCGGCGAGTTGCCGTTCCTCGCGCAGCAGATCGAACGCTGGCGCACGCACGATGCCGGGGAACTGGCCGACGCCAACGCCGAATTCCTCGCGAGTCGCGAGTCCGCCGAACTGCGCCGGGAAACCGGGCAGATGGGCTGGTCGCTGCGACAGCTATGCGTGTCGCTCGAATGGGGCGACGCGGCAAGACGCGCGACGCTCGCGTCGCTCACGCCGCTCGCGCAGCCGAGTGCGTTCGCATTCGCCGCCTATGCGCACGATGTTCCGGTCGATGCCGCGCTCGCCGCCTATGCGTTCAGCTGGGTCGAGAACCAGGCCGCCGCCGCGTTGAAGGCGGTGCCGCTCGGCCAGCTCGCGGGGCAGCGCATCATCGTCGCGCTGCGCGAGCCGATCGACGCAGCCGTCGCACGCGCGCTCGCGACCTCGCGTGACGACCTCAACACGTTCGCGCCGCAGCTCGGCATTCTGTCGGCGCGCCACGAGTCGCAGTATTCGCGGCTCTTCCGCTCGTAGCACGATTCCCACGATCCATCATGAACGCACCTCATCATTCCGCTTCCGCTACCCCGACCCGCACGAAGAAGCTGCCGCCGCTGCGCGTGGGCGTCGGCGGCCCGGTCGGCTCGGGCAAGACCACGCTGCTCGAAATGCTGTGCAAGGCGATGCGCGACCAGTACGACATTGTCGCGATCACGAACGACATCTACACGAAAGAGGATCAGCGTCTGCTGACGGTCGCGGGCGCGCTGCCGGCCGAGCGCATCATGGGCGTCGAGACGGGCGGGTGCCCGCACACCGCGATCCGCGAGGACGCGTCGATCAACCTCGAAGCGGTCGACCGCATGCTGACGCGTTTTCCGGACGCGGACATCGTGTTCATCGAATCGGGCGGCGACAACCTCGCGGCGACCTTCAGCCCGGAACTGTCGGACCTGACGATCTACGTGATCGACGTCGCGGGCGGCGAGAAGATTCCGCGCAAGGGCGGACCTGGGATCACGAAGTCGGACCTGCTCGTGATCAACAAGACGGATCTCGCGCCGATGGTGGGCGCGAACCTCGATGTGATGGCATCGGACGCGAAGAAGATGCGCGGCGAGCGGCCGTTTGTGATGTGTAATCTGAAGGTGCTGGAGGGGCTTGGCGAGGTGGTGAAGTTTATTGAGAAGAAGGGGTTGTTGATGGTGTGAGTTTGGCAATGCCTGATGTCGCGAAAATGGGATGCGCCGGATCGTGGTCTACGCTATGACATTCGAAATCGATCTAGCTTTGCGGAAACTCGCGGGTCACGCCGCCGCCGGGTCGCACACAAAAGTTGACGCATCCTTTGAGATCAAATGGAAATTTGGGTTAATGCGGCGCTTCCTGTGACCATAGACCGAATATGCGAACGTATTCTGTTGAAGGATACCGATGCGTCGACTAAAGCAATCGGCAACCCAAGCATGCTCCGGCGCCGACACCCGGATCGGAATTAGCAATGGCCGTAAGTCCGGGGTCGGTACAATGAGATCATTTGTAGCCCCATTCAAATAGCTGACGTTTTACCGCTGATGCGTTCTTATATCTGTATATTAAGAGTTGTCCTTCGCGCGTACCGTCGAAGCCAACGCCAAAGCGGTTGGACAGTCCTGTATCCTGTTTCAACTTCGGCAATGGCCCGCCTTGTTCGATCCGTTCGTCGTAGACAAACACCTGATAAACACTTCCGCCGGTTCCGATGGATGGATTATCGGCAGCCCATGCCACTATGATAAAAAGCTTCTTCGGATTTTTGCCAGTCACAAATACGCTCTTGATTTCCGGGGTGACTCCACCCTCTGCTTCATACAGATCAACAAAAATACTACCTGTTTCTCTAATACCTGTTAAATATGCCCGGACTCCGTCTCCATCTTCTCTCCGCTCCGATCTAAACTCGATGCTTGCTCTATCATTAAAAAATGGAATTCGATAACTCAACTGTTCGATTGCGTTAGATAAACCGGACCAGAAAAAGGTGAGTCCCAAATTCAGAACGAACATTCGCACAAATGTTGCTGAAACATATCTTCTCATTGGCTGACCTCACTGAAGATTCCGTTGTTCCATATAGCATGAAAGTTGCATTTTTTCGATGAAAGGGTGATATCAATCAGTCACCCGCAATCAAATTTCAATGACGCTCGCCGCAAGAATTGACGGTTGTCGTTATCGGCAGAACTTCCTTCCCATCATTACTAAGATAGAAAATTCTTTCCCGACATTCTTCTTTAGATGTTGCACTTCGATCAATATGATATCGCGCGACCAACATCTTGCTATTGGGTCGACTAACGAGACTGGTTACATAATTTCGTCCATCATTGGTTTTTTGAGGGGGTCCTCATCATTCGAAAACATATCAAGCGCGTTTGATTCCGATCCGCTTACCAAGTTCGAAAGCGTATAATACCTACAACTCGCCCCACAGCTATGAGTTCCGATATAATATTTACGAGCAAAATTTATCCCAATTGGGGCGACCGTTTTTCCCACATCATCACGCCACGCGTCATCCACTTTTTTATAGTAAGTCGGAATCTTTAGCGTGCCATGGTAAACATCAATGGAATAGTCCGAAAAGTTCGGCAGCGCCCCGTTGTCAGCTGCGTGAACAAAGGCACATTCACTAGCAAAAAAAACCATCAAGACTCGAAATATAGCTTTCATTTTCGTCTCACTTAATCAAATCATCGATGCCACCGATCGGCACAGCCAAATCACTCTCTCCAGCCAACTCATCTTTCAGGGTAACCAGGATCGGGATGCGGATGCGGCTCGGGGACCCGTCGATTCGAATCGCGCGCCAGTTCGACGAGCGAATGCACCTGAATTTACGCAACAACGCCCCCTTTGGGTGACGAAGTGCTAGCCGAATAGACACACTCGGCCAGCACCCGGTAAATCTGGTTAATTATCTATATCAGCAACC
The DNA here is from genome assembly GCF_050436345.1 of Paraburkholderia sp. WC7.3g. Taxonomy (NCBI): domain Bacteria; kingdom Pseudomonadati; phylum Pseudomonadota; class Betaproteobacteria; order Burkholderiales; family Burkholderiaceae; genus Paraburkholderia; species Paraburkholderia sp. WC7.3g. The sequence goes on along the minus strand of NZ_JBNDMA010000002.1, from coordinate 1,272,455 downwards.
GGCGGAGCTGTTCGTATTCCGCGGTATGCTCGCTGACTTAGCCGTTGATAGATCCCATCACCACAAGTTAGATTCGAAACAAGCTTCCCTTTCTTTTTTATGTATAAGCCACCAGGGAAACCTTGGTAGATAACGTAGTTGTATTCTCCAGATTTGAATCTTACGTGCGTATAGCTCAAACTTCCCTCGGAAATATCGCTGATCAAAAAAAGACTTTTTGGTGGATATGGCTTATCGGGATATTGAAGCTCAATTTGATCGAGCGTACCAAAGCGATACTGAACGTATCCATTGTTGGACGATATATTACCGGAAGCGCATAATGAGATTATCTTATTGCCAGCTGTGCAGCTGAAATATACCTCTTCGTGTGATTGGCATAGAGTAGTTTCGCCTGCATGCGCATCCACCCCAATGCTCACTATAAACAAGAGGGTTACCAGGCGCGACATCACTCTGGATAAAATGTGTCTCAATTTAAATCTCCGAGGTTAGTAATCTTCTCAAAGTTCGCAACCCGTGCAGCATAGCTGTCAGTGTGCAAATTGACAATTGCCGTAATCGCATTTACTTGATTTCCTGTTGCCCCTCGGTCGGCTATCTCAGGAAGGCGATTCGCCACCCAAAAATAAGCTGCTGATCTTGCGGCGTACTTGGGTTGCGTCAAGAGATCCGGATTTTCTTCGAAATTTGCAACGTCCTTTGGCCATTCATTCTGATGACCTGTATTCCAATTTGTAAACCGGCGATAGTTGGTACGGCCCGTGAGCTGCTTCATACCTCTTCCTCTGTATTTCCATCCATCACCACTTTCGTAGTCCCCATTGCCCAATTCAGCGCGTCCGCCATAGGCGCCGTTCGCGATAGCCTCGAAATCCTTTTGCGTCATTTGAGTGCTGTCCGCCTTGATTGGCCTCACTTTCTCGTAGCCGTGAGCTATAGCCTGTTTTGGATTTCGTTTGAAGTAAGAGAAACTAGAAATCAAGGAGCTTGCTTTCCAAACAAATCCTTCCTCTAGCGTTAGAGATGGCCCCGTCTCTTGCATTACCTGCGCAAAGAAGTGAGCTCTTCGGAGAGGCGAATCTAATTTGTAAATATCGATGTGTGCATTGAATTCATCGACCAAGCCTTGAAGGTCTTCTATTCGAGCTTTGGGGAATAGTCGTTCCATCATCTGCAGGGTGAATCGAAATTTGCTTCCGTAGAAATTTCCAACCAGGCCGATAGGATTGACATGAAAAACTTCCGGCCTTGGGAAGCACGGCACTGCTGCCTTCACCTCATCCCACCACGCAAGCTTCCCGATCCGCTTCTGCTCTTCCTCGTGCTGCGGCTTGGGCCCCGTCTGCTTCTCCAGCTCGGCGATCAACTGCTTCCATTTTCCCGGTTTCGCCCACTCGCTCTCGTGCTTGACGATCAGCCGGGACGCCGCCTGCATCAGCCACGGATACCCGCCACGCTCAGACTGTGACAGCGTGCATAGCTCATCAGCCGCCTGCTTTCCGTCGCCTTTCCTGAACAGCGCGTCGTACGCCTTGAGCATCAACGGACTGAGATTCGAACGCGAAGCGAGGTCCGCGACATTGGCGCCGCTCGCATAATCCACCCACTTCCGGGTGGTCGCAAAAATCGTATGCGCCGGATCATGGGCATCCGCCAGGCACTCGAAGTCGATCCACTTCTGCGCGAATTCCGGCGTCACCCGGCCGCCCGGGTGGTTGAAGTCGCACACCCAGCCATCGACCGGTTGACCCTGTGCATTCACCCCGTCGACGTGCCACCAGCTCACCGGGTAACCCGGATCGGGATGCGGATGCGGCTCGGGGACCCGTCGATTCGAATCGCGCGCCAATTCGGCGAGCGAATACACCTGGACGGCGTCCGTCTTTCTCGACTGCGGGTCAGCGCCGGGGACAAACTTGTTGTCCTCAGTACGCTGATACAGCACCGTGCCCGGTGCGATCCGCAGGATCGTCGGCCCGGACGGCAGGCCCAGTGCCGCCCAGTCCTCCTTGTGCGGACCGTGCTGGTTGACCCACGCGCGGCCCTGTTCGAGGAACGGCTGGATGCTGTCGTCGCAGAACACCTCGATGTGCGCCATCCGCGTCCCGGACGTGCACCCGTTCAGCGAGTCATACCGGCCGAGGTGGCCGATCAGGTCGCCCGCCTTGATCGGGACGCCGCCTTGTGTTCCCTGAGGATCGCCCGGGCTGCATGTCTGATCCGTTGTGACAATCACACGGTCGAAATTCGATTCAGGGATGTGCTCTTCGGCGACCGGGCCGCCATTCTGCGTGCCCAGGTAAATCCAGCCATTGATAGCCACGGAAGGCGCGACATAGCCGCCTGCCTCAGGCGGATACAGCGTTGCTCCATTCAGGTGCGTTACCTGGCCCCATGCTGCACCCTGTACCGTCTCCGTCTTGCCTATGCTGACGCTCGCACCCTGCGGCAGGATGCCAAGAACGGAGCCGTTAGGCGTCTTGCGTACATGCAAACCGACCTGCGACGGGTCCGCGAGCTGACCAGCACGACCCCGCAGAGGCTTGTCCTGCGCGTGCTGCGTCACCCGCCACTGCCGCGACCAGTACGCCGGTTTCTGCCGCTTCGGGAAGTTGCTGTCGTAGTCGGCGTTCGACATCAGGTGCATGTACAGGCTGTAGAACGTCAGCTTCGTGCCGCGCGGAAACTCCATCTCGTGCCGCACGAGGGCAAAGCCCGTACTGTAGGGGGCTCGAAGCGGTACGTCACTGCCGTCCACGCTCACTTCGCTGATTGGATAGTCGCTGTCGGCGCGATAGGCGACCAGCACACCATTTGCGATGCAGCGTAGTCCCGCGTCGAGGTCGAGCGCCTGCCCAGCGCCGGCCTCGGTGATGTGAATCCCGCCGTGCCACATGCCCTTGCGGCTGACGAGATACGCGCCGGACGGCTCGCTTGCGGCGAGCAGCCGGTAGATATCGTGCTCATCGGTGAACTGGACTGACAGTCGGGCATTGCCTTGCGCCTTGTGCAGGAAGGGAAAGGCGAATGCCAGTTGCTTGAGGCGGGGCGGCGGTGGCTTTTGCGGGTTATGCGGTACCGACTTGCTCGTCATGGATTCGGTGCACTCCTTATAGATGAGGTCGCACCACCTTATGACGGATCGAGGGCCAGCATCAATGCGGCGCGCTCTGAATTTATGCAAACAATCGTCAAACGCTTTTGCCGCGACCTGCAGCGCGCTCGGTCACGCTTTACAGAAATTCAGTCGCGCGGGTGCTTGCCCTGGAAATGAAGATGCGCACGCAGGACACGCAAATTCGGGTATCGCCGCGCCGTGTCCTAGCGCGCCCCACGGACATCGGCTTGCCATCGTCCTGGCGGGCTCGCCTCGAACAGCAGCCGGTCGAAGCGGCACCCTGTCAGCATGATCGCTTCGATACCCGCCATACGCGGTGACCAACATCATCCACACCGACACACGCCGAAAAGCCCTTCATCAGCTTAAGAAACGACGACTGTAAATTCGACCCCTGATTCAAAGTCCAGCGTCGTGGTCGAATAGCGCGGATTGCCGTCGAGGTAGTGCTTGTAGGGCCGAACGGCGTCCTCGGCTGTGTACATGTTGTCGGCGAGAACGATAGATCCCGGGCGCAGCAGGCGCTCAATTCGCTTGAACAGATTCAGATAGCTGTTGGCCCATACATCGATAAACACCATGTCGAAAGTGCCGTCCAGTTCGGAAACGGTCTGGAAGACGTCGCCCTCCCGCAGGTCAACATAAGCGTCTACGCCCGCGGTTCTGACGTGTGCCCGAAGATGTGCGCACTTAACAACATCGAGTTCAGTCGCTACAACCATGCCGCTGCCCAACGTGCGAAGGGCCTCGGCGAAATACAGCGTGGACACACCGCGGGAACTGCCGAGTTCGAGGATTCGAGCCGGCTTGTGTGAAAGCACCATGTTGCGCAAAAACCGTCCCGTTTCCGCTGATACGGCTAACGATAGAGGAGTACCTTGCGAGGATTCGAAATCTTCGCTCGATAGCCCGAGCGTTTCGAGGAACCGTCCACGCAGTCGAGGTGCGAGCGTTTCGTATTCGTCCGCGAGAATCAGAAACTCTTCGCTCGATCCTCGGAATTGCGCCTGTGCGCGGGCTATCACTTCTGTCTGGCTCTGTTCGTGAAGCCGCCGCAGTAGAGCTGTGGTTGATGATGTCATGTGCGCTCCTTGACAAGACCGATAATGCCGATGACGTATGCAACGACTGACCACGACGTTAAGCGGCCTGCGCTGTCGTTCCACGATCAGCGAAAACGTGTAACGCTATGCCGTTCTGGCGAGTTTGATCGCGCGTTCAGGGCACGCCGGCACGCAAAGACCGCACGAGCGGCAGGCGTGCGCGTTCGGTGTGTAGGCGACTTTCATTCCATGCACGCGTAGCTTGAAGCGGTGCATCAAATCGAGGCTGAGATAATCGACCTCATCGATGCGCCGGATCTCAAACACATTCTCAGGGCAAACCTCCAGGCAATCGCCCTTGCCTTCGCAACGTTTCAGGTCGACGACTGGCGCAATCACGCCCGGCTTCTGTTTGCAGTCGCCCGTTGATTTCTCGCGCATGGTCAGTCTCCCGCGCGCGGTGCGCGGCCCGATCGCCATGCCGTCTTGAAATGCTCCCGTTCCTCGGGCGTCATCGCTTCCCATTTGCGCCAGTGACGCCGTGCGCGCCAGCCGCCGTGTCCGCGGAATCCGCCAAACAGGATGCGGCTCAATACCAGCAGGCCTAACGCGTGTGCGAAGTCGATCGCACGGGCGCCAACGAATAGCGCCGGAATCACCCAATTCCATAGAGTCATGACCACCCATCCGAGCACGCCTATGGCGACCACCACCAGCAGCGCTTTGCCCGCACATCTGATTCGAAAATTCATCCGTCGACTCCTCTAAATATCCAGTTCGTCATAAATGGCCTGCAGTCGGGCGCGCAGATGCAAGACCGCGTAGCGTTTGCGCGCAAGCAGCGTATTGAGCGTGACACCGCTTTGCGCCACCATGTCTTTGAAAGGCCGCCCCTCCAGTTCGTGCGCGATAAATACCTCTCGTTGATTCGGCGGCAACTCATCGAGCGCATCCTGCAAGGCCTTCAGCAATAGAGCGCGAGCGTAGAGGGCTTCGGGACCTGCATCGTGCGCCGGCAGGGCGAGGTCGAGGCGATACTCACTGCTGGCGTCGTCCTCGGCCTCAGACAAGTCTGTCAGCGGTTGCTCTTTCTTCTTGCGAAAACGATCGATGATGCGGTTGCTTGCGGCACGGAAAAGCCACGCGCTCGCCTGTTCGATCGGAGCGGGAAGCCGGTAAGCCTGCACAAATTCGTGGAACACATCCTGCAGGATGTCTTCGGCGTCGTCCGGGTCGCGTATTCGACGCCGGATGAAATTGACGAGCCTCGTGCGCTCACGCACCACGGTCGCAGTGATGTCGCTGTCTCGGTCGGTCATCGGGTGCGGGGTGGGTGGCGGTTCCATGCGTCTGAAGACGTTTCAGACGCGCAAATATTGTGGCGAGCGCGAAAATATCTTTGCTTGAGCAACCGCGGGTTCGCTTGAGGCGGAGCGTAACAGGGTTGTGACCATTGATGAACCAGCAGACGTGGGTGCGTTTCCGTAGCGATGCCGCGCAATCCAATCAACGCCCATGGGCCCAATGCCCGATCGACGCAGCGCTGCGCTCGTTTCGGAAGGAGCCGCAACGGCGATTTTAAGCGTGCCCAGGCGTTCGCTCCGGGCGGGACGGCACGATCGGTTGACCGGGCGGAGTACGGCCATGAAGTGACGGTCGCGGGGCTCCGTCACTACCGGGCGCTTTGGCGGAACGCACCAAAACCTACTGGGTCACGGGAACGTGACAACAAACGCAAATCTTGTTTCCCTCGGGGTCCCGGAAGTACGCCCCGTAATAGTCCGGGTGGTAGTGCCGTCGTAGGCCGGGAGGGCCTTCGCAAGACCCTGAATTTGCCAGTGCGCTCGCGTATGCTTTGTCGACTGAACGACGATCAGGCGCGAGCAACGCCACCATTTGCCCGTTTCCGTGTTCCGCTGAGTTGCCGTCATGTGGCGTGCCAATAAGGAAGAGCGGACGCGCCATACCCTCAGCCATCCAACCCGCCCACGGTCGATCCGACTCACAAAACTTCAGCTTATGCCCCAGTTCGCTCATGATGACCGAATAGAATTTAAAGGCTCGATCAAAGTCATTAACTCCAACGAAAACGTGCGAAATCATCTTGGTCTGTTCCTGTTCAGCCTGCGATGTCTTGGCACATTAGCACGGTAGATTTGCGTTCCGTATCCGTTGTGACATCGAGGATGAGCCGCTGCCATCGGAAACCGCGAGCGTCCTTTTGGGTCGAGCACGCTGATCGCATTCAGCAGTGGTCGGCTGCGGACAGTCGACACTGCGGCCAAAATTGGTGACAATTTCCGCAACGGCTTTACCTCGTGTCCATTCGCGGATACTGACCTGACGATATATAGCGCTCCCATCTACCAAGCATGAGCAATCCCTTACCAGTCGTCTTCATTCATGGCTTCATCGGCACACTGGATGTCGCCAGCTACGAGTCTCAGCACGCGACCCCGGATCTGGTTGGCTACGGCCGGTGCCAATCCGTGTCCCTGGATGCCATATCGCTACCCGGCCAGGTCGAACACCTGCGAGCCTTTGTCGACGCCCGCTTTGGAAGCAAGCCCGTCGACGTAGTCGGCCATTCCGTTGGCGGTGCGATCGCCATGCTGTTTGCCCATACGTACCCTGCGTACGTCCGCAGGATTGTCAATGTCGAAGGGAACTTCACGTTGGATGATGCGTTCTGGTCGGCGTCGGTCGGACGGATGAGCCCGAGCGAGGCCGACGCCATGATGAACCGCTTCCGCTCCGACCCGTTCGCGTGGATCAGTGATTCAGTCACCGTACCTGCACCCCATCTGCGTGAGGTCGCCATCCGCTGGCTTGCTCACCAACCAGCTTCGACGCTTCGCGCGATGGGGCAGTCGGTTGTCGCGACAACAGGCGACGAGGACTACCTTGTGATACTCGAACAGGTCTTCGATCGGCGTCCGGTGTATCTGCTTTCCGGTGAGCATTCACGCAAGGGTTGGAACGTACCGGACTGGGCACTGGAAAAATCCGCCGGAGATCACACACTGGCCAACAGCGGCCATCTGATGATGCTCGACGACGAGGTTGCTTTTGTAGCTGCTATCAAGCGGTTCCTGGCCGAATAGGTCGGCTGCTGCGGATTCCATGGGACGGCGGTCGGACATGAACAGTCAATCGACACTTATGCCGAGATCGTCGACACTCTCAAACAACATCGCAAGCTCACACACAAGTTGCGCATACGAGCCCCACAAACATAATGAGCAAGGTACAGGCGTCGCCAGGCAGGACCGCACTTCTTGTCGCAGTTGTGGTTGTGCTGCTGAGGCCCCCTGTTGGGCAGCGGGGTTGACGAGCTCGTCACCGCAGCAACCAGGTTCGCAAAATTCGTCGGCTACCGTCGAAGCGTTCGCCCGAGCAATCCAGAAGCGTATCGTGCCCGTAACAAACGCCTTGGTCACAGAGGGCGACAAGAATATTGAGGCCGTTTTTCCGGTTGAGGTTGACGCGGATGGGAACGTACTATCAATCGCGGTTAAAACATCAAGCGGCGATCCTAAGTTTGATAGCGCGTGCATGGAAATCATTAAAAAAACCGGGCTCCCGAGACCTCCAGAAGGTGCTCCCTTGAAATTCAATCTGGTCGTTCGTCCACAGCACAGCACGCTCGACCCCGACTATAAGTACTTCCGCGCGAACTAAGTCTTCGATCGAGCACGCACGTCTGCCTTGCAGCGAACTGGTTGACTGCTCCGGGGTCAGTTTGCTGCGTTCGCCGTCGGGCCGGGTACGGCCACTTTCAGCCTTTCGGCTGCGAGGTTGTGTGGACATCTGAGCGTCGGCTGTCATTCCGGCAACGGTCGTACGGTTAGGGGCGCGCGTGCCGTTCATGATTCTGCACCCGGTAACAGCGCGCTACACGCTTCACAATGGCGCAAACCGAGTACATCGGACGGCGCTCTCACTTCAGCGGGCAGAGTTCGTCGCCCCGGACAACAGTTGCTCGAATTGCCGGAACCACGGTATATGGTCATTGCCATCCGACGTGCTCATGGTGACCGATATACGGCCCCCGACTGTTGCAATGCCCAAAACGGGTACTGCTTCCACATTCAGCAACAGACAGGCTGCGCTGACACGGACGCCTAAAGGGGAGAATTCCTAGGTTCGAAAGTACAGTGTCGTAGCCGGGCTTGCGGCATATCGAGTCCCACAACATGTGTCTATCCTCGTCATTTTGGATGTGCGCGAGCATCGACCGCATTGCCGTGATGCTTTCGAGTAAGGGCGACAATGTGCGCGCTGTTCGTCCACCGCGCGCCACAGCACGTACGGCTCGCCGCGCAGCTTCACGAACACTTCATCGAGGTGCGAGGTCGAACCCACCTCGCCACGCACCTCGCTGGCGGACGCCTTGGCCCTCATCGCAAGCCATACCTTCCGTCATCGACCAGGCATCTCAAAGCAACGGAAACCCCGCTCGAAACCCCACAAATCCATACGCAAAAACCTTGCTGAAAGATCTCCATTTCTTAACTTGGGTGGATTGGCCCCGCGAGGGCGTGCATGTGGGACGCAAGCGCGTGGCGCGCCTGATGCGCCTTGCCGGTCTATGCGGCGTAAGGCGGCGGCGCTGGCCCGCACCACGCGGCAGCACCCGAGTGCGCGGCGCGCGCCCGATCCGGTGCGCCGGCAATTCAGCGCGGAAGCGCCCAACGTACTGTGGATGGCGGACGCCGCCTATATCCTGACTGGCGCAGGATTGCTTGCACAATAAGTTTAATCAAACGCGAAGATTTTTGCGTCTAGCGAACTGCTACATAACGTCCTTGGAAAGAAGGCAGGATTTGTGATGAAAAACGCGAAGCTTAATCCTAACAACGAAGGATCCGACGCAATTTCGCCGAGGCATTTTTCGTTCCTATCCTATCTGTTCGCCGTCGTCTTTTTAGGTACCTGGATGTCCGTCGCGTCCGGGCAGTCAGTTGGACAGCCTTTATCTCCAGAAGTCACCGACTTAGCTCCTGCCGCGACGGCATCTCCGAGCAATACGTTGGCAACTACGCCCGCGAACGTATTGACCTATCATGGCGACACGCAACGTACCGGTTGGAATCGGAACGAGACGACCCTCACCCCTTCCAACGTCAGAGCCGGTTCGTTCGGCGTCTTGTTTGCAAAGAAGCTCGGCGACGCAGCGAACGACTGGGTCGACGCGCAGCCATTGGTTGTTTCAGCGTTGAGCGTAAATGGGACAACACAGGATGTCGTATACGTCGCTACCGAAGCCAACAACATTTACGCCTACTCGGCTTCCACCGGCGAGCTGCTCCTCCAACGGAACCTCGGGACTCCGGTACCGCAATCGAAGCTTCCCGGCGGCTGTGGGAACAACGGTCCCACCGTCGGGATCAACTCCACGCCGGTGATCGATCGGAGTGCCCAAACACTGTACGTGGTCTCGTTCAAGATGCTGGGCGGCATGCCAACCTATCAGCTCCACGCTCTTGACATCACCACCTTGGCTGACAAAGCGGGTTCTCCGACCTCGGTCTCGGCTTCGCATACCCTGACGAACGGCACGACCTACCATTTCGCCGCACAGTTCAGCCGGCAGCGTGCCGGTCTCCTTTTGGCAAACGGCAACGTCTACGCCGCTTTCGCCAGCTTTTGCGACATACGCGCCGATCAGTCGAGAGGCTGGGTGTTGGGATGGAAGGCGAGCATGCTGTCACCGCTGCCTGCGAATCAGTTGATGGACAAGCTGTCGACTTCACCCAACAACTTTTTTCTGTCATCCATCTGGATGTCCGGGTATGGCATTGCCGCAGGCCCTACGGGCTCAATTTTCTTTGTCACTGGAAACTCGGACCCATCTGGTACGACCTACACACCTCCAAATAACATCCAGGAAAGCGTGGTGAGGCTCTCTGCCGACTTGACCACCTTGGAGGACTATTTCACCCCTTCAGGTACTAATGGCGTCGCGTCGCTAGATTCGAGGGACGACGATTTCGGTTCTGGTGGGGCCATGGTTATACCGGATATCCCCGGTCAATCAACTGGCACCGTCGTTGCTGGAGGAAAGCGCGGCCGTCTGTACCTTATCAAGCGGGCTCCGATGGGTCACAACGATTCGTTCCAAGCGCTTTCCATCGTCGATTTCGGTTCCTGTTGGTGCGGTCCATCGTATTTTATGGGACCGGACGGCGTCCGCCGCATCGTCAGCAGCGGCGGCAGAACCATCAACGTATGGAAGGTTCCTGCAACGCCGGCGCTGCAACTGGACAAATCTTTCCCTAGCATCCACTCCGGCCAGGACGGTGGTTTTTTCACGACGATTTCATCGAACGGCACAACAGCCGGGTCCGCGATAATCTGGGCCGTCGGTCGCCCCACCCAAACTACTGCGCCAGCGAACGTGACGCTATACGCCTTCGACGCCTCAGGTGGCACAACACCGCTCTTCTCGTCCGTCGCCGGCTCCTGGCCTCGCAACAACTCCAACGCCAACATCGTGCCGACTGTCGCCAACGGCAAGGTCTTTGTCGCCAGCTTCGCGGCCCTGAACATCTTCGGTCCGGGCGGGACGCACGCTCCTCTCGTAGTCCCACCGCCAGCTTCTCCGCCGGCACCTCTACCCAGCCAAATCTATGGAATTGTCACTTCGGTAGGCACCTTGCAAATAGCCATCCAACCTCAGACCGGAGGCCCTGCGCTCGTTGACACTTCGGCTGCCGAACAGGCTCACCTGAGCGTTCCCCTCGTCGTCGGAAAGGCCGTCCACGTCTTCGGCCCCTTCAGCAGTGGAGCGTGGCACGCGGAACGAATTCTTCGTGCTAAGGACTCCCCTGAATCTTGGGTGCCGACGAACTGACGCCCTTGCCAGTTCCATTTTGTGCCGGAACCGATTGACGCTAATGGAAGAACTGCTGCAATCGGTTTCAATCTGAACGAAGTTCGAGTGTCGATGATGGCATGCTGTTCATGCAGGCCTCCCTGCACCGGCCAGACGTTTGGCCACCTGGTCATAAAACGCCAGCGGGCGACGCGCAACCGGCGTCGCCGGCAGTGGTGCGGCATGCTGGGTTGCCTGTTTCTGACGGTCGTGTGAGCGGCGATGGCCCGGCAGTAGCGAGGTTCGTCGACGGCCTTCAGACGCCGTCGACGGTCCACACATTGCCCAGATGAAACTGCCGTCCCGGTCCCTGAGGCACGGGGTGCACGCCGTGCCCTTGAAGCAACTGCCACTTACCCCACCCGGAGGCGGTCTGGTCCTCAGAGAGACCTAACTGAAGCACGAACCGCAGCGTCTGGTTGACGTTCATCATGTAGTTCGGGTTCAGCCTGCTAGTGTCCCGAGTTAGAAATTAGTTGCCTTATTTGCGTTATGTACTAACCTGGGTTCCAGGGTTCGCAAATGAGCGAGGCAACGATGAGAGGAAGACCCAAGACGCCACTGATCCTGAGTGAAGCGGAACGCGGACAGCTGACTGCACTGACGATGCGGCGCAAGACGGCACAGGCGCTTGCCCTGAGAGCGCGCATCGTGCTGGCTTGCGCCGAGGGCGTCGACAACAAGACGGTCGCGACAAGACAACGTGTCACCTCGCATACCGTCTCGAAGTGGCGTTCGCGATTCATCAGTCACCGTGTGGACGGGTTGCTTGATGCACCTCGCCCGGGAGCGCCGAGGACGATCGAGGACGCGCAGGTGGAGGCGGTCGTCGCACGCACGCTCGAATCCGTACCCACGGGCGCGACTCACTGGAGCACGCGTACCCTGGCCCACGAGATGGGGATGTCGCAGACAGCCGTGTCGCGGATCTGGCGTGCCTTCGGATTGCAGCCGCATCGGCAGGAGACCTTCAAGCTCTCCACTGATCCATTTTTTGTGGACAAGGTGCGCGATATCGTCGGGCTGTACCTGGATCCGCCACTGAAGGCCATGGTGTTGTGCGTGGACGAGAAGAGCCAGATCCAGGCGCTGGACCGCACCCAGCCCATGCTGCCGCTGGCCCCGGGCATCCCTGAGCGACGCACGCACGACTATATGCGCCACGGCACGACCACACTGTTTGCGGCGCTGGACATCGCCACTGGCGAAGTCATTGGCGAACTGCATCGACGTCATCGCAGCAGTGAATTCCTGCAGTTCCTGCGCACCATCGAGGCTAACGTGCCACCCCAACTGGACGTGCATCTGGTGATGGACAACTACGGTACGCACAAGACCTCCTCGATCAATACCTGGCTGGCGCGCCATCCGCGTTTTCATGTGCATTTCACCCCGACCTCTGCTTCGTGGATCAACCAAGTCGAACGCTGGTTTGCCACGCTCAGCGAGACATACATCCGCCGTGGCACTCATCGCTCCACCCGGCAACTCGAACAGGCGATTCGCCAATACATCCAGATCAACAACACTGATCCGAGACCTTTCAACTGGACCAAATCGGCCGACGACATCCTCGCCAGCGTCAAGCGATTTTGTCTACGAATTTCTAACTCGGGACACTAGGTGCATAGATCAGCACCGACTGGAAAAATTCGCCTGGCTGCGGCGCCACTTCACGCCGCCTGAGAGCGACCAGTTCGCACCATGGCGCTGACCGTGCGCCTGGTCCGTCACGCAGTCACGTGGTATCCACCGGCAAGGTGCGCGTCGTGATGATCAATTTACTCGACAGCGCACGCTATCCGGCCTGCCAGTTTGGCGATCTCTACCATCAGCGCTGGCGAATAGAGGAAGCGTACAAGCGTCTCAAGCACCGCTTGAACCTCGAGCATGTTTCGGGACTATCACAACGGGCGGTGGTACAAGATCTCGCCGCCAGAGTGCTGTGCGACAACCTGCAGGCATTGACCACCTTGACGGCCCACGCCTGCCATGAATTGCCACCCGACCGGCGCATCAACCGCGCGTACGTGCATTCCGTGCTCAAGCCTCTACTGCCATCCCTGTTGCTCGGCATCGCCGCGGCGACCTCGCTGGCGGACGCCCTGGCCCTCATCGCAAGCCATACCTTCCGTCATCGACCAGGCATCTCAAAGCAACGGAAACCCCGCTCGAAACCCCACAAATCCATGACGCAAAAACCTTGCTGAAAGATCTCCATTTCTTAACTTGGGTGGATTGGCCCCGCGAGGGCTTGCATGTGGGACGCAAGCGCGTGGCGCGCCTGATGCGCCTTGCCGGTCCGTGCGGCGTAGGGCGGCGGCGCTGGCCCGCACCACGCGGCAGCACCCGGGTGCGCGGCGCGCGCCCGATCCGGTGCGCCGGCAAGTCAGCGCCGAAGCGCCCAACGTACGGTGGATGGCGGACGCCACCTATGTCCTGACTGGCGCAGGATTGCTGAGACAGTAAGTTTGACCAAACACGAAATATATGCGTCCAGCGAACCGCTACACAACGTCCCTTGAAAGAAGGCAGGACTTGTCATGAAAAACGCGAAGCTTAATCCTAACAACGAAGGATCCGGCGCAATTTCGGCAAAGCATTTTTCGTTGCTATCCTATTTGTTCGCCGCCGTCTTTTTAGGTGCCTGGATGTCCGTCGCGTCCGGGCAGTCGGTTGGACAGCCTTTGTCTCCAGAAGTCACCGACACAGGACCTGCCGCGACGGCATCTCCGATCAATACGTTGGCGGCCACGTCCGCGAACGTGTTGACCTATCATGGCGACACGAATCGTACTGGTTGGAATTCGAACGAGACGACCCTTACCCCTTCCAACGTCAAAGCCGGTTCGTTCGGCGTCTTATATTCAATCCCGCTCGGCGACCGAGTGAACGACTGGGTCGACGCGCAGCCATTGGTTGTTTCCGCGCTGAGCCTCAAAGGGACAACACAGGACGTCGTATACGTTGCCACCGAAGCCAACAACATTTACGCCTACTCGGCTTCCACGGGCGCGCTGCTACTCCAGAGGAACCTCGGGACTCCGGTACCGCGATCGAGGCTTCCCGGCGGCTGTGACAACAACGGCCCGACCGTGGGAATCAACTCCACGCCGGTGATCGATCGGAGTGCCCAAACACTGTACGTGGTCTCGTTCAAGATGCTGGGCGGCATGCCAACCTATCAGCTCCACGCTCTTGACATCACCACCTTGGCTGACAAAGCGGGTTCTCCGACCCCGGTCTCGGCTTCGCGTACCCTGACGAATGGCACGACCTACCATTTCGCCGCACAGTTCAGCCGGCAACGTGCCGGTCTCCTTTTGGCGAACGGAAACATCTACGCCGGTTTCGGCAGCTTCTGCGACATACGCGCCGACCAGTCGCGCGGCTGGGTGTTGGGATGGAAGGCGAACACGCTGTCACCGCTTCCTGCGAATGGGTCGAATGTTGCGAATCAGTTGATGAACAAGCTGTCGACTTCCCCCAACACGTTTTTCCTGTCGTCCGTCTGGATGTCCGGGTATGGCATTGCCGCGGGTCCGTCGGGGGAGCTGTACTTCATCACTGGAAACGCAGACCCAGCCGGTACGACCTACGCTCCTCCAAACAATATCCAGGAAAGCGTGGTGAAGCTCTCTGCCGACTTGACCGGGCTGGTGGACTATTTCACACCTTCAGGTACTAATGGCGTCGCATCTCTAGATGCCGCGGACGACGATTTCGGTTCTGGTGGCGCCATGGTTATACCGGCCATCCCCGGAGAATCGGTTGGTACGGTCGTTGCCGGAGGAAAGCGCGGCCGTCTATACCTCATCAACCGGAGCTCGATGGGTCACAACGACTCGGGCAGAGCGCTTTCCATCGGCGGTTTCGGTTCCTGCTGGTGCGGTCCATCGTATTTTATGGGATCGGACGGCGTCCGCCGCGTTGTCGGCAGCGGCGGCAGAAGCATAAGTGTATGGAAGGTTCCGCCAAACCCGCCGCAGCTGCAATGGGAAAAAACGTTTGCTAGCATCGCATCCGGCCAGGATGGTGGCTTTTTTACGACGATTTCATCGAACGGCACATCAGCCGGGTCCGCGATCATCTGGGCCGTCGGTCGCCCCACCAGCACTGCTGCACCGGCCAACGTGACGCTATACGCCTTCGACGCTTCAGCTTCAGGTGGCACAACACCGATCTTCTCGTCCGTCGCCGGCTCCTGGCCTGGCCCCAACTCCAACGCCAACATCGTGCCGACTGTCGCCAACGGCAAGGTCTTTGTCGCCAGCTTCGCGGCCCTGAACATCTTCGCTCCGGGCGGGACGCGCGCTCCCCTCGTAGTCCTGCCCCCGCCTGCTCCGCCAGCACCGCTGCCCAGCCAAATCTACGGAACTATCACTTCGGTAGACAGGTTGCAAATAACAATCAAACCTCAAACCGGAGTCCCTGTGCTGGTTGATACTTCTGCTGCCGAACAGGCTAACTTGAGCGTTCCGCTCGTGGTCGGAAAGGCCGTCCACGTCTTCGGCTCATTCAGCAGTGGAGCGTGGCACGCGGAAAGAATTCTTCGTGCTAAGGACTCCCCTGAATCCTGGGTGCCGACGAACTGACGCCCTTGCCAACCCGACTTTGTGCCGAAACCGATTGGCGCTATTGGAAGAACTGCTCCAATCGGTTTCAATCTGAACGAGGCAAAGACTGGTGGTCACCATTTACATAAGGGCTAGCCCTACCTTCGCATGGCGAAGCGCCGGATCGATGGTTTTCGCCAGACAGACATGGCCGAAAAGGCTGATAGGTCATACATGAAATAACGAGGGGCTCACCTCTCCAACTCGAGGACCTTGACTGCGCGGCGCTGCTCGGTCGTGGGTTTTGTCGCAATAGCGATGCTGCGGTAAAGTGAGGTGCCAAAACTTTGCTTGTGCCCACGATGAACAAGACCGCAAAGCCACGAATGGCCCTTGCTGCTGGCGTTGCCAAGGTGCTGCAGCGGTTGCACTATCCGCTGGACGTGATGTTGTTGTGCGTACGGTGGTATGTGGGCCTATTCGCTAAGTCATCGGAATCTTGAGGAATGAAATGAACGCGTCCCACCCCGTGACCGAGTGAGCAAATCAAGGTGGATCCTCACTGGCCAACGGCATCGATGTACCCACGTGGAAAATAGGAAGTTTCCCAAGGCAACCGGAGGATCCAGTCGTGAATCGTACAGCAGTCGGCGTGGACATCGCGAAAAACGTGTTCCAGGTGCATTACATCGATCAGGAAACCGGCGAGATCGTGAACAAGCCGATCAAGCGGGCAAAGTTCCTTGAACATTTCGCGAACCGTGCGCCGTGCCTGATCGGGATAGAAGCGTGTGGTGGTGCGCACCACTGGGCCCGGCAACTGACGAAGATGGGCCACGAGGTGAAGCTGATGCCGGGGGAGTTTGTGAAAGCGTTCAATGTCCGCAACAAGAGCGATGCGGCGGACGCCTGGGCGATCTGGCTGGCAGTACAGCAGCCAGGCAAGCCGGTAGCGGTAAAAACTGAGATGCAGCAGGCGATGCTTGGGCTGCACCGGATGAGGCAGCAACTGCTCAAGTTCCGAACGATGCAGACCAATAGCCTGCGAGGACTGCTGACGGAATACGGCGAGGTGATGAGCAAGGGGCGAAGCAAGCTGGACAAGGAGATACCAGTGGTGCTCGAACGGCTCGCTGAGCGTCTGCCTGCTGTGATCATTGACACGTTTCGCGAGCAGTGGAACGGACTGGCGAAGCTGGACGAACAGGTAGCGCAGATTGAGCGCCGCATGCGCGAGTGGAAGAAGGAAGACAAATCGGTAAAGGCAATCGGCGAGATTCCCGGCGTCGGACTGCTGACGGCAACGGCGGCAGTCGCGATGATGGGCGATCCGAAAGCGTTCAGTTCGGGGCGGGAGTTTGCCGCGTGGGTTGGGATCGTACCGAGGCAGACGGGTTCGGGCGGCAAGGTGAATCTGCACGGGATCAGCAAGAGGGGTGACACGTATCTGCGCACACTGCTGATCCACGGTGCGCGTAGCGTCCTTGAGCACGCAAAGGAGCCGGGTGAGTGGGTCGAGCAGATGAAGAAGCGGCGGCCAAAGAATGTCGTGGTCGTCGCACTGGCCAACAAGATGGCGCGAACGATCTGGGCCGTACTGGCCCATAACCGGCCATACCGGAAGGACTATGTCAGCGTGAATCCGGCCTGAATGGCTCACGCGATGTAGAAGATCAACGTTTGACACAGGGTGAACGTCGAAAGGTTGCGCAGCAAACGAGTGTGATGACAAGCCAGGTAGGACCGGGGCCCGCCAAGCCTGAATCATTTCCAGAGCTTCGAGCTCGTTTGAGGAGTGAGGCGCGGGCCAGCGGATTTCATAGGGGGCCGTAGCCTATTGGGCTGCAACAAGCCCGGATATAGAGCAGCAGCCCATCCTGTCTGTCACACAAGCGAGAACTAGCGCAAAGGGACGCGTTCATATAGAGCGAAATAATCGGCGCGCCGGCCGAAAGGCGTTTGCAATAAACATGTGGCGACGCCCTTGCGGTAAGGTTGAATTCCGCGCGGGAGAAGACCGATTCATCAATGGTGCATCTCAGCCCGCGATAGAGCGTGGTCCTGGGTCACGTCGGCGACACTGGTGAGACCGTGATGAACGGCCATCCCGTTTGAGAGAGTGAGTACAACGACGTACCCGAACCTGTGCGGCAACCTCGAATCCAAAGGACGAAAGTCATGGCAATGCGCACAAGAACAACGCTGGAGATAGCCTGTCCGAACGCGGCGGGCATCGACATTGGTTCGGCAAGCCATTATGTGGCGGTGCCTGCTGATCGTGACGACGAACCTGTGCGCGAGTTCAAGAGTTTCACTTGTGAGCTGGAGAAGCTGGCCACTTGGCTGACAGCCTGCGGCATCGACACTGTGGCAATGGAGTCGACCGGAGTCTACTGGATACCCGTGTACGAGTTGCTGGAATCACGGGGTTTCACGGTCCATCTGGTCAATGCCCGGCACGTAAAGAATGTGTCGGGCCGCAAGAGCGATGTCTTGACTGCCAGTGGTTGCAACAACTGATGAGCTACGGGTTGCTGTCGGGAGCGTTTCGGCCGACAGACGAAATCTGCGCCTTGCGGGCTGTTTCACGGCAACGGGATATGCTGTTGCGCTATCAGGCGCGACACGTCCAGCATATACAAAAAGCCTTATCGCAAATGAACGTTCAACTCGCCAACGTGATCTCCGACATCATGGGCGAAACGGGACAGAAGATTGTGCGCGCCATCATCTCCGGCGAGCGGGACGCCGTGACCCTGGCCAGAATGAAACACGCCCGCATCCGCGCCAGTGAAGAGGACATCGTCAAGTCATTGCAGGGCAACTGGCGCGACGAGCACCTGTTCACACTGAAGCAGGCCATGTCATTGTATGACGCATACAGTACGCAACTGATGGTGTGTGACCAGCAGCTTGAGGCCATGCTGGCCGCGCTGCAAAAGCATGCTGGAAGCCTGGATAAGCCTCAGCGTCGTTCGCGCGGCAAGAATGCTCCACGGTTCGACTTACGCACGTACCTGATTGGCCTGTGCGGTGTTGATCTGACGCGCATTAACGGCATCGACACGGCAACCGCACTGAAGGTGATTTCCGAAACAGGCACGGACCTCTCGCGCTTCAGAAGCGCCAAGCAGTTTGCAGCATGGCTCGGCCTGTGTCCTGGAACGAAGATCTCCGGGGGCAAGGTGCTGTCCAGCGCGAGCAAACGTACTACTAACCGTGCGGCACACGCTTTACGTCTGGCAGCCGCAGCACTGCGTACCAGCCAGTCTGCACTGGGCGCCTACTACCGGCGCATGTGCGCCAGACTGGACCGACCCAAGGCCATCACGGCGACCGCGCATAAGCTGGCGCGTCTGATCTATGCGATGCTGACGAAAGGCGGCGAATTTATCGATCAAGGGCAAGACTACTACGAGGAGCGTTACCGTCAACGCGTCATGCATCATCTTGCCCGTCGGGCCGAAAAACTGGGTTTCAAACTTACCCCTGTTTCGGAGGCTGCATAAAACCACTCGCAAAATCAAGACCTTGCGATGTGTTTATTGAGAGATGATGGCTGAGCGCGCCATTGGCTTGGATCGTTCAACAGTGCATCGTTGGGTCATCCAGTTGGTGCTTTCTTAACGCCCGCCTGGCTGGCCGGTAAACGTGGGCATGGAGTTTGCGTGATGCCGGCTGCTGTCGACACCGGGTATGAAATTTCGCCGGGCCGCCGGCGCAACGCTGTTCCAACCGCTGTTTCAACCGAAGGAGAAAGCACGTATGCAATGGACGACTCCGAGCTACACCGACGTACGCCTCGGTTTTGAAATCGTAATGTATGTCGCTACGCGTTAAGCCCGCAACCGGGCCGCACGCCGCGGCCCCCTTGCGGTTTCGGTTTGTGTTTGACCTCTGCTTCGAAAAGACATTTCGCAAGCACAAGCGCCCGGTGGGCAGGAGTTGGCGCATGGATGAAAGTTATATCAAGGTCAAAGGCTCGTGGAAATGTCTTTATCGCGCCGTGGACAAGGCGGGCAACACCATTGACTTTCTGTTTAGAGCCAAGCGGGACAAGACTGCTGCCCGGCGGTTTTTTGAAAAGGCAATCGGTCAGAACGGCTCGCCCGAGACGGTGACCATCGACAAGAGCGGCTCCAATCTGGCAGCGCTTCATCCGGTGAATGCCGAGCGCGAGAAGCCCATCAAGATTCGTCAAGTCAAGTATTTGAGCAACGTGGTCGAACAGGACCATCGGGCCATCAAACGCATCACTCGGCCGATGCAGGGGTTCAAGGACTTTGACTGCGCTCGCGTTATTCTCAGTGGCATTGAGACCTTGCACATGATCAAGAAAGGGCAGATGAAATGCCGGGGTAAAATCCCGCTGTCCGCTGCACAGCAGTTCTACTCGCTCGTTTCATAAGGTATCCTTTGGATATCGCATTTTCTCGTCCCTCCCGTCTTACTGCGACACAACCCCCTTGCCTAGTCATCCATCTGTCTACCATTTCAGCCACAGGGCTTCGCCACGGCATAGATCGCGATCGCGATGAGCGGCACGGTCCACAGCGAAGACCTTAGGTAGCTCCTTAAGCTGTACCAGCGATTCCAGTCCATGTTTGCCCTCTCCCTACGATTCTTGTTGCAGCGGGGACCAGGATATTCGCGGTTCGCCGGGTGGCATGCAAAGGAGCCTTCCCGAGCGGGTGCGTACACGACTGGGATCACCCTGCCGTCGCTCCTTCCGGTCGTCGTCCTGATGTCGGCGTTCAGGCCAGCGCTGCTGAACGTCGAAAACCACCTGCTTTTGTCGCTATGCACGAACTGCACCGGCGCGAGGTTGGCAGCATCGCTTCTGTCAACACGCGCGGCATAGGATGGCCAACCTTGCCAGCAGGTGACGTCGTCTGCCATTCCACTACTGTCTGATCACGCGGGTTGAGTCGTAATCGCTGTCGGCCTCAACCCGCTCGATAAAACTGAATCCGCCGGTCAGGGGAGGTTCCGCACGCGCGGACCAGGTGACGGACACATGTAAGACACCTGAACTTCAGGCCGGTCAATGAGCGCGTGGTCCAGGGACGTCGAGTTGCCAGGACGGTGCCTCGATGAGTTCCGGAATGGCGAAGACTGACTGACGGCGTTCGGACGCGAGCACGGAGGCCATGCTGATCGCAACGACGCGCTGAGGCCTCGGTTGGTCCGAGAATTTGGGTTGACGAGATTCAGCCGGTTTTCCGAAACTGCGAATAACAGTTATGGGCAACGATTTGCCAGACGACTCGAGGTGTGGATGACCGTTGAACCCCGCAAAGCGGCCGTAGAGGCGTCACCGGGTTCAAGGTCCGCAGAGGGTCGACAGCCGCCCGACGAGTGCGAGGACGCAGCGGCCACCGTTGGCCCCTGCACCGCGCAATGAGCATTTTTAAACTGCGCATCAAAAACAAAACCCGGGATTCCGGGCGCTTGTTTTCCAGCGCTAGCCAGATTTGTTCGCTATCCGCGGCACCACCATCGCATTTAACCAGCACGGTCTGCACTTTCTGCGTCGTCCGACAAAGCACTACACCGCGTTGCACGGCAGCCGCCCAACCCTACTCCGGCAACAACGCAGCCAACACATTGACCGTCCTTGCCGTCGCCCCGCGATGGCTCGCCGCAAACGCGGCAGCCGCACCGCCCATCGCGAGCCGCCGCGACTTGTCGCCGAACAGCTCGCGCAGCGCGCGCGCCAGATCCGCCGGGTCCTGCACCTGCACGGCGGCACCGGCCGCGACCGCATCGGCGGTGGCCTGCGTGAAGTTGAACATGTGCGGCCCGATCAGTACCGGCACGCCGACCGCGCACGCTTCGATCAGGTTCTGTCCGCCGAGCGGCAACAGACTGCCGCCGATAAACGCCAGATCCGACGCCGCATAGTAAGCGCCCAGCTCGCCCATCGAATCGCCGAGCAGCACATTCACATCGTGACGCAACGGCGGCACGCCGTCGTCGGCGCCAAGCGCCGCCGAGGCAACCTTCGCGTCGGGTGCCCAGTTCGATCGGCGTTCGAGCCGCATCGCCGCCTTCTCGACGAGCGCCGCGACTTCATTGAAGCGTTGCGGATGACGCGGCACCAGAATCAGCAGCGCATCGTCGATGCCGAGCGCCGCGAACGCGTCGAGCACGAGCGCTTCTTCGCCCTCGCGCGTGCTCGCCGCGACCCACACGGGCCGCGTGCCGATCGCCGCGCGCCACGCGTGGCCTCGCGCCGCGAGTTCGGGCGGCGTGCTCATGTCGAACTTCAGATTGCCGAGCACCGCGACGTTGCGCGCGCCGAGCGACGTCAAGCGCTCCGCATCGGATGGACTCTGCGCGAGCACGCGCGCAAAGCCGCCGAACACGTCCTTCGTCGCGCCGCCGAACTTCGCCGCACGCTTATACGATCGCGCCGACATCCGCGCGTTGGTCAGCACGAGCGGCACCTCGGCGCGCCGGCATTCGTCGATCAACGTCGGCCACACCTCGGTTTCCATCACGAGACCGAGCGACGGTCGCCATGCGCGCAGAAAACGCCGAACTGCGTGCGGTATATCGTACGGTAGATAGCTGCGCAACACGCGGTCGCCGAAAATCTCGATGCCGGTCGCGCGGCCGCTCGGCGTCATGTGCGTGAGCAGAATGCGCGCGTCGGGGCGCGCTTTCATCAGCGCATCGATCAGCGGCTGCGCGGCGCGCGTCTCGCCGACCGATACCGCATGCACCCAGATCAATGGCGCGCTGTCATCAGGCAAGCGTCCGCGCGAATAACCGAAGCGCTCGCCGATATGCTCGCGATAACCACGCTCCTTGCGCGAACGGATCAACAGACGCAGCACCGCAAGCGGCGCGATCAGCCACCAGAGCGCGCGATAGATCGCTCTTAGCATCGGCGCTCCGCGTGGTTCGCCCGCCTCGGCAAGCCCACGGCGCTCATGCGCGCCCTGCGGGCCGGCGCCTGCCGAGCTCTCGAATCAACCGCCGCGCTCAAACCAGCGCCCTGCCCTTCAGGCGCTCGAGAATGCCGAGCGGCGCGCATTCCGGCTGCGCCATCGCCTTCACCGGCAGGAAGAAAGTCTGTTCCAGCATGAACTGGCCGGACATCACCGCATGCGAGGTCTGGTCGGAGAAGCACACCCACACGCTACCCGGCGGAAACGGCATGGTCTGCTGCGGACTCGTCTTCTGATAGTCGAGGTCGGCTTTCATGCCGTCGTGCAGACTGAGCATCAAATGATCGTATTCGCTGCGCAGCGATTTGGTGACGTGCAGCAAATTTAGTAGCCACGCGGTGCCCGGCATCTGCGGCTTGATGCGCGGCAGGAAGCGCTGCGCCATGTCCTCGAACGGCTCGCCGACGCGCCATACGCGCGGCACGCCATGCGGGTTCACATTGGTGAACACGCGCAGGATGCGCTCGCCGTAATTCGGCCGCGATGGAAACGCGTCGATGTGCAGGCGGCTATCGTCCTTGCGCCACGAGGTTTCGCGTGTCTCGACCTGATGCAGCCGCAGGCTCGTCGGCGCGACCCGCAGCTTGCCGCTGTACTCGGGAAACAGCCCGTCGACGAGCGTGCGCGCATTCGCCTGATAACGCGCGATCAACGCGCGCACCGCCGATTGCGTGACCGCATCGCCGGCCACGCCATGTAGCGCACCGCCGTTCGGTTCGAGGCTGATGTTCTTGCGGTTGGGATCGGCGAGCGCCGGGTCCAGCAGCGCCTGCTCGCCGCCGTCGATCGCGAAGCGCAGGTTCGGGAAGTACAGCACCTTGCCGCGCTCGACGCCGCCGAGCAGCGTCTCGCGTGGCACGGACAGGTTGCGCCCGTGCCAGTCGGCGTTCGCTACTTCGATGATCTGGGTTTCGTTCATGATCGCCCTTGGGAACGGAGGGTGCGCAAGGCGAAGCGCACCGGCGGGTTGCAGCCCGTGCTGATGACTGCCGGCCCGGGCTACCGCAGACCCGGGTTACAACAAACCGAAGTCGGCCAGCGTCGACTTGACCTGCCGCAGCGTGGGCGGCTGCCCGGCCGCGCCGAGATTGACGACGTTCGGCGACCAGTAGCCGCCGGTGCGCCACGCGGTCGAGAAATTGTACAACTCGACCGTGGGCCGCTTCAGCGCCGCCGCGATATGGACCAGACCTGTGTCGACCCCGACCGTCGCGGCCGCGCCATCGATCAGCCCGACCACCGCCGCCAGCGACAGCTTCGGCGGCACGATCGCGGCCGCGCCGAACTCCTTCGCGAGCCGCTCACTGGTCGCGCGCTCGGCGTCGCTGCCCCATGGCAGCACGATCGACGCGCCGCGCCGCACCAGCGACTGCCCGAGCTCGATCCACGCGGCATCGGGCCACTGCTTGTCGGCGCGCGAGGTCGCGTGCACGAACACCACGTACGGCACCGGCAGATTCAGATTCGCCTGCGACAGCGCGAGCGCGGCACGGCCCGTATCGAGACCGAAGTCGATGTCGTCGGTGGCTTGCGGCGGCGGATCGTTCAGCGCCGCGGCCACCAGTTGCCGCGTGCGTTCGACCACGTGCGTGCGCGGCGCGATCGGCACTCGCCGCCCGTAGAAAAAGCGCACCGGCCATTCGTAGCCGGCGCCTTCGGTGCGATTGCCGAGGCCGACGAGCGGTCCGCGCGCCATGCTCGCGAGCCACGCGGTCTTGATGAGCCCCTGGCAGTCGATCACCAGATCGTAGTGCTCGGCGGCGAGCGCGCGACGAAACGCACCGATCTCGCGCCAGTTGTCGACGGACAGGATGCGCTTGCGCCAGCGCCGCAGCGACACCGGAATCGCGCGCCGCACGCCGCTCACGAGTTCCACGAGCCCGACGAAGCTTTCCTCGACGAGCCAGTCGATCTGCGCGTCGGGATGGCGGCGACGGATGTCGGCGATTGCGGGCATGTTGTGAACGACGTCGCCCAGCGACGACACCCTCACGATCAGTATCTTTTGCGCGCTCAAGAGTGGGAAAACCGGCTATCCGGCATCGAAGATGCGTTGAAAGGACCGCAATTCTAGCGCGTCATCGGTAAAACACATGAAAAACGCGGCGCGGTAAGGCAACCCGCGCCGCGTTCGGTAGCGGCGACGCTTCGATCCGTCTGAACGGGCTTCGAAGCGCGCCGCCGCGTCAGCCGTCAGAACGGCAGTTTCGCATCGGCCTTCTCCGCGAGAATCACGCGACGGAAGTCGTCCTGGATGCGTTTGAGCGCCGCGTCGTTGTCGGCTTCGAAACGCATCACGACGACCGGCGTCGTGTTCGACGAACGCGCGAGGCCGAAGCCGTCCGGATACTCGACGCGCAGACCGTCGATCTTCACGACGTTGTCCGCGCCGGTGAACTTCGCGTTCTGCTGCATACGGGCGATCAGCTCGAAGTTCTCGCCTTCCTCGAGCTTCAGCTGCAACTCGGGCGTGGAGTGCGAGTTCGGCAGCGAGTTCAGCAGCTTGCTCGGGTCGGCGACACGCGTGAGGATCTCGAGCAGACGCGCTCCCGTGTACAGGCCGTCGTCGAACCCATACCAGCGGTCCTTGAAGAACACGTGGCCGCTCATTTCGCCAGCCAGCGGCGCGCCGGTTTCGCGCAGCTTCGCCTTCACGAGCGAGTGGCCGGTCTTCCACATCAGCGGCTCGCCGCCCTTGTCCTTGACCCACTTCGCGAGATTGCGCGTGCACTTCACGTCGTAAATGATCTGCGCGCCCTTGTTGCGCGACAGCACTTCTTCGGCGAACAGCATCAGCTGACGGTCCGGGTAGATGATCTGGCCGTCTTTGGTGACGACGCCGAGGCGGTCGCCGTCGCCGTCGAACGCGAAGCCGACTTCCGCACCCGTTTCCTTCAGCGCGCGAATCACATCTTCGAGGTTCTCCGGGTGGGCCGGGTCCGGGTGGTGATTCGGGAAGTTGCCGTCGACTTCGGTGAACAGTTCGACGAGTTCGCAGCCGAGCTTGCTGAACAGCTTCGGCGCGAGCCCACCGGCCACGCCGTTGCCGGTATCGACGACGATCTTGATCGGACGCGCGAGCTTCACGTCGCTCACGATGCGCTCGAGATACGCGTCGGCGATGTCGTACTCGGCGTAGCTGCCGCTGCCGTCGGCGAAGTTCTCGTCGACGATGCGCTGATGCAGCGCGAGGATCTGCTCGCCGTAAATGGCCGCGCCGCGCAGCACCATCTTGAAGCCGTTGTAGTCCGGCGGATTATGGCTGCCGGTCACGACGATGCACGAGTCGACGCGACGCTCGCCGCCCGCGAGCGTCAACGGTACGCTTGCCGCGAAGTAGCCGACCGGCGTGGGCACCATGCCCACGTTGACGACATCGACGCCGGCCGCACGCAGACCGTCGGACAGCGCCCCGATCAACTCGGGACCCGACAGGCGCCCGTCGCGCGCGACCACGACCGCGTCGCCGCCCTGCGCGCGCACTTCGCTGCCGAACGCGCGACCGATGGAACGCGCGGCGTCGGCGTCGAGCGTCTTGCCAATGACGCCACGAATGTCATAGGCCTTGAAAATGGATTTGGAGATCATGTTGGCTCACTTGCGTGCAATGGAAAATTTTGACCTGCGCACCGACGGCAACCGGTAACAATCGCCGGGAACAATCGCCGTAAAAAAATCGCGGTAAAAACTCGCGTTAAAAAGCCGAAGTCATACTCGCGTTAAAAATGCGTGTTACCGCCTCGATGCACCCTTGCCGGAAGCGGTCCGGTTCCAACTTATAATTGCGTTCTTCTGACCAGCCTGAATACCGCCATTCTAATGCTTAGACGCCCTCCTTTTGCAAAGTTGCCGTGGCTGCCGGCCGGGCGGGCGAACCCGCATAGCGCCGCAGGCACGGCCGCAAAAGGCGGCTCGACCGACGCACGGCGGCGAGCGGCCAACGGATGCTGACGCTCAAGCGCTTCGCCAATCCCGACGTCACCCGCGCATTTGCGAACATCGTCTGGCTGGGTCTCGAGCGGCTCACGCAGATCGGCGTCGCGATCGTGATCAGCGGCATGCTCGCCCGTTACTTCGGGCCCGATACGTTCGGCAAATGGCAGTACGCGAACACGCTGCTGCTGGTGCTGTCGCCGATCACGTGGGTCTGCGGCGCCGAAATCCTCGTACCGACCATCGTCAACCGGTCGCCCGAACAACTCGGCACCGTACTCGGCAGCGCGTTCGCGTTGCGCTTTTCGGTGTCGGCCGTTGCGCTGATGCTGACATGGCTCGGCATTGCGCTGCATTGGTTCGACCCGCTCGTCGGTGCGATGCTCGCGGGCCTCGCGGTGACGATGCTGTTTCGCGAGCCGTTCGTCGGCGTGATCAACGCGTGGCTGCAAAGCATGACCTACAGCAAGCCGCAGTTGCTGACCAGCATGAGCACCGCGGTGATCAAGGCCGGCCTCGTCTATCTGCTGGTGCGCGCGATGGCCGCGCCCGCGCGCTTCGGCTGGCTGTGGGCGCTCGAATCGGCGGCGATCGGCGCGGTGCTGTTGCTCTACTTCATGCGCCGGCATGGCGGCAAGCTCGGCTGGCATGTCGAACGTTCGCTGTTCAGGCACTTCGCGAGCGCTGGCACCGTGTTCTGGCTCGGGCTCATCTGTATGTATCTTTTTCTGAAACTGGACCGGCTGATGCTGGAGCGCGCGATTTCGTTCGCCGACCTCGGACGCTACTCGGCCGCCCAGCAACTCAACGAAAACTGGATCACGCTCGCGCTGATGCTGGCGCAAACCATCGCGCCCGCTTTCGTCTATCGCGTGCAGGGCATCGCGCAACTGCGCCGCAATATGTGGCGGCTCACCGCGCTGACCGCCGTGCTGATGGTGGGCGGCGCGCTCATGCTCGATCTGCTCGCGGGTTTCATCATCCGCCGCGTGTTCGGCCCGGACTTCGAAGGCGCGATCGACATCTTCCGCGTGGCCGTCTGGCTCTCGGTGCCCGCCGGTATCGAGGCGATCGGCAATCTGGTCGTGCTCAAGTATCAGGCCAGGTTCGTGTTGCTCGCGAAGTGGCTGCTTGCGCTCGCCATCGCGTTCGCGGTCAATCTGCTGGCGATTCCTCGACTCGGTGCTTACGGCGCGCTCGTCGGCCTCGCGGCCGGCTATCTGGCGGCCGCCTCCGTCAATCTTTATTACATCCGTCTCAAATTGCGCCCATGACGAATTCATCCGCCACCGCGCAAACCACGCTCGACGACGTCGCGGTGCTGATGCCCGCGTACAACGGCCAGTCGGACGTCGATTCTACGCTTGCGTCGTTCGAAGAAAGTGCGCTGGTGCACGTACTGATCGTCGATGACGGCAGCACGCCGCCGATCGTCGCGCCCACGCTGCCGAACCTGAAGATCGAAGTGCTGCGCATGGCGCAGAACGGCGGCATCGAGCGCGCGCTGCGAACCGGCATCGACGCGCTCGCGCAGCGCGGCTTTCGCTATGCGGCGCGCATCGACGCCGGCGATCGCCCGGCGCCGCGACGGCTCGCGAAGCAGCGCGCTTTCATGGAAGCGCATCCCAATGTGGCGGGCCTGGGCATGTGGACCCAGGTCGTCACGCGCGCGGGCGAACCGCTATTCATGCTGACGCCGCCGGCCGAGCCGAACGCGATCCGGCGCCAGCGCTTTTTCCGTTCGTGCCTCGCGCATCCGTCGATGATGCTGCGTATCGATGCCGTGCGCACAGTCGGCAACTATCGCGCCGCGTATCGTTCAGCCGAGGACCTCGATCTGTTCGTTCGTCTGATGGAACGCTACGACTGCGCGAATCTGCCGGAGCTCGGCCTTTTCTATGAGCTGAACGAAGGCGGCATCAGCGCGACGAAGCGGCGGCGGCAGATCGGCTCGACGCTGCGTTTGCAGTTGCGCTACTTCAACGTGGCCAATCCGTACGACTGGTTGGGTCTCGCGAAGAATCTGCTGCATCTGATGCTGCCTTATCGCACGTTGCAGCGGGTCAAGCGCGCACTGCTCACGCCGCGCGCGAGCCGTTGAGTCGCGCTGCGTATGAGCGCTGCCGCTGTATTCGTATCGCTGGTCCACATTTCATTCAACGCCCGGCCCCTTTCCGCATGAAGCCCTCTTTCAAGTCGACGCCCGCGCTGCGCATTACACTCGTCTGCAACACGGCCTGGGCAATCTATACGTACCGGCAAGGGCTGATCCGCACACTGATCGGACGCGGCGTCGACGTGACGGTGCTCGCGCCGCGCGACCGCACGTTCGAGCTGCTCGCCGCGATGGGCTGCCGTTGCATCGAACTGCCGGTTGCGTCGAAGGGCACGAGTCCGGGCGAGGATCTGCGCACGCTGGTCGCGCTCTATCGGCAGTACAGGACGATTCATCCGCATGTCGTGTTTCACTACACGATAAAGCCGAACATCTACGGCTCGATCGCGGCGAAGCTGGCTGGCGTGCAATCGGTGGCGGTCACCACCGGGCTCGGCTATGTGTTCATCCAGCACAGCCGCGCCGCGCAGATCGCCAAAAGGCTGTATCGTTTCGCGTTCCGCTTTCCGCGTGAAGTGTGGTTCCTGAATCGCGACGACCAGGCCGCGTTCATCGACGGCAAGCTGCTCGCGCATCCTGAGCGCGCGCGGCTGTTGCATGGCGAGGGCGTCGATCTGGAGCAGTTCCCGTTCACGCCGCTGCGCGAGCGCGCGCAGTTTCGCTTCTTGCTGATCGGGCGCTTGCTGTGGGATAAAGGCGTCGGCGAATACGTCGAGGCCGCGCGGCAGTTGCGTGCGCGCTATCCGCATGCGCGCTTCCAGCTGCTCGGGCCGGTCGGCGTCGACAATCCGAGCGCGATCACACGCGATGAAGTCGCCGCGTGGGAACAGGAAGGCGTGATCGAGTATCTGGGCGAGGCGCACGACGTGCGGCCGTTGATCGCCGATGCCGATTGCGTCGTGCTGCCCTCGTATCGTGAAGGCGTGCCGCGCACGCTGATGGAAGCGTCGGCGATGGGCCGGCCGATCGTCGCGACCGACGTGCCCGGCTGCCGCGAAGTGGTGGCCGACGGCGTCAACGGCTTGCTGTGTGAAGTGCGCAGTGCGCAGAGCCTCGCCGCGAGCCTCGCGCGCATGCTGGACATGAGCGGCGCGGAGCGGCGCGCGATGGCGGAACGCGGCCGGCAGAAGGTCGCGACCGAATTCGACGAACGCATGGTCATCGAAACCTATAAAGATCTGGTGCAAAAAATCACGGGCGTTTTACTTTAACGGAGTAACAGCATGACCACGAAAGGCACGATTCTGGTAACGGGCGGCGCGGGTTTCATCGGCTCGCACACCTGCGTCGAACTGCTGAACGGCGGCTACGACGTCGTGGTGATCGACAACCTGGTGAACAGCAAGCGCGAATCGCTGCGGCGCGTCGAACAAATTGCCGGCCGTTCGGTGAGCTTCTACGACAACGATGCGCGCGACGCGGCCGCGCTGCAGCGGATTTTCGACGCGCATCCGATCACCGGCGCGATCCACTTCGCCGCGCTGAAAGCGGTCGGCGAATCGGTCGCGAAGCCGATCGAGTACTACGCGAACAACGTCGGCAGCCTGCTGACGCTGCTCGGCGTGATGCGCGATCGCAACGTCAGGCAGTTCGTGTTCAGCTCGTCCGCAACGGTATACGGCGTGCCGAAAAGCTCGCCGATCGACGAATCGTTTCCGCTGTCGGCGACCAATCCGTATGGTCAATCGAAGCTGATCGCCGAGCAGGTCCTGCGCGATCTCGAAGTGTCGGACCCGTCGTGGCGCATCGCGACGCTGCGCTACTTCAATCCGGTCGGCGCGCATGAGAGCGGCCTGATCGGTGAAGATCCGGCCGGGATTCCGAACAACCTGATGCCGTACGTCGCGCAGGTTGCGGTCGGCAAGCTCGACCGCCTGCGCGTGTTCGGCGGCGACTACGAGACGCCCGACGGCACCGGCGTGCGCGACTACATCCACGTGGTCGATCTCGCGCGCGGGCACCTCGCCGCGCTCGATGGGCTCGTCAAGCGCGATGCGAGCTTCGTCGTCAATCTCGGCACGGGGCAGGGCTATAGCGTGCTCGACGTGGTGCGCTCGTTCGAGCAGGCGTCGGGACGGCCGGTGCCGTACGAAATCGTCGCGCGCCGCCCGGGCGACATCGCGCAGTGTTTCGCGGACCCCAGCGCCGCCGAAAAGATCATCGGCTGGCGCGCGCAGTTCGGCATCGAGCGCATGTGCGCGGACCACTGGCGCTGGCAGTCGATGAATCCGCAGGGGTTTGCCTGACGTTCGCGGCGCGATCTCCGTCGCGCCGGCCTGACAGATGAGGCCGGCGGCCGGCCCGCATCACGGCCGGCATCACAGCCCGCATCACAGCCTGGATCGCTCACGCGCCGCTGGCGCGTGCGCTGGGTCGCGCTCCGCGGCGAACTGCTTACTGCTTACTGCGCGGATTCGCGCGGATAAAAATATAATCCCGAAACGTTCACCACACTTGTCAACCCCTCCTTCGGCACTGCTGACACGAGAAAGCGCCGGTGGGCGCTTCGAATTTTGTCAGGCGTGCAACGCGCCGATCGAGTGAACACGAGCTGCCAGTTTTGCGCGATGCAAAACGGTACGCTGCCCTGGCGTTTGGCATACGCTTCGATGCCCACCAGAACAGGCCACAGCCGTTCCCAATCCGCGGAGCCATCGAGGTCGAAAACAGGCACGCCGCCCCCCGCGTCGAGATTGCGGATAGCTGCGTAAGCAGCGGGAATTTGCGGATCGTTGTATTGGGAAACGTTTTCAGGCGGCTGATGAATCCGGATCGCAGTGAACGCCCCAACGGCCACGCAAACGATCACGGCAATGGGCAGACTCGCAACCGTCACATTGTCGAGAACGCGCTTCGCCAGCAACGTGAGCGCCAGAGCAGGCACGGCATAGTAGAAGATCCCGACATAGGTCAGCGAAAGATCGTCGACTCCGAAAACCGCATAAAACAGAAAGGCGACCGTCGCACTGGCCAGTGCCAACGACAATGCCCGCTCAGGCATGTCACGGCCTTCATTGTCCCGCGCGGGATCGTTGGTCACGAGAACCGCACAAGCCACCGCGCCCAGCAAAATGCCGAAGATTCCGTTACTCCAGAAAAGACCGGCAAAGCGCACGGCGTCCACGAAACGGTTGGCTTTGTGGGCACGCCCAAAAGCGGCATATTCAGCGAGGGGGCCAGGAAAATGAAGGATCGTCTGGATCGCGAGAGGAATAAGGAAAAGCACCACAATCGCCAATGCAACAGCGATGGTTCGGAAATTGGCCGCGAGGTATTGGCGGCTCAGCACCCAGGTTTCACTGGAACCCGACCTGCGCGAAAGCCAGCTATTGGCTATCAGCGCGCACGCCAGCATGACGATAGTCATTCCAAGAAAAGAGGCGTGACCATTCAGAAGAAATCCAAGGCTCACGGCAAGCAGCACAAGCCCGTCTGCGCGGCCCATGATCAATGCGCCCACGGACACCGTGAAGGCCGCAAAAGCGAAGTAGTAAAGATGGGGGAACCAGGGACCCGCGAAGGCCTGGTAGCTGATGTAAGCGGTGATACCAACGAATAAGGCCGTCGTGACGACGGCCGCCGCAGTGCCGCTCCGGGTCGCCCACTGCATCCTGATCAAAAGCGTCCCGATTGCCGCGATCCAGAAACCGGAAAGCAGCGCAACCGCATAGATCTGACCGGAAAACGGTGACGCGACCCAGTGCATCAGGTCGGAAAATACGATCTCGCCCGCGGCAAGCACGTACAGAAACGCGGGGCCAGGATGATTGAACCCGACGCGCGAGTAATGTCCGACGAGCAGCTTCAGATGCTTCGCGTCGGCGATCAGCAACGAGTTCGCCGCAAAGTCTCCGACTTCGTGTAGCGGAACGGACGCAAAGGTCTGACCGAACACGATAATGAACATCCCGACACACAGCGCCGAAATAAAAAATGCTGCCAAACCCTTGAGCATCGAACACCTGTTTTCGCTTTATCCAACACTTTGCTGTGATCTGGCGCGATTTCCCGGCAAACCACTTGATGAAGAAAGTGGAAGAAACTGGCAGCCAAAGCGGAGGTCAGGATGGAAAGCAGGATTCTAAGGTAGCTATCGGCGCGCTATGCGATCGACAGCTCCCATTTCTGCGGGCCAGGCGCTAAGCGGGCACCCGCGACTCTTCGAGCCGAAACACGGCAATGGCCTCCTTCAGAACATTGGCCTGCTCCTCCAGCGACTTCGCCGCGGCCGCCGCCTGCTCGACGAGCGCCGCGTTGTGCTGCGTGACCTCGTCGATCTGCGACACCGCCTTGTTGACCTGTTCGATACCATCGCTCTGTTCGAGCGCCGACGCCTCGATCTCGCTCATCACGCCGGTCACGCGCTCGACCGCTTTCATCGCTTCCTGAATCGTCTTCTGCGCATCCGACACCAGCGACGCGCCCTCCTCGACCTTCGCCGCCGATTCGCCGATCAGCTCCTTGATCTCCTTGGCCGCCGCGCCGGAGCGCTGCGCGAGGCTACGCACTTCCGAGGCGACCACCGCGAAGCCGCGCCCCTGCTCGCCTGCGCGCGCCGCTTCGACGGCCGCGTTCAACGCGAGAATGTTGGTCTGGAACGCGATCCCCTCGATCATGCCGATGATCTCCGTGACCTTGCGCGACGACTCGCTGATGCCGTCCATCGTCTCCGTCACACGCGACACCACCTTGCCGCCGCGCGTGACCGTATCGAGTGCGCCGTGCGCGAGACGGTTCGCCTGCTTGGCGTTGTCGGCGTTCTGCTTCACGGTCGCCGACAGCTGCTCCATGCTCGCCGCGGTCTGCTGCAGCGCGGCCGCCTGCTGCTCGGTGCGCGCCGACAGATCGGCATTGCCCGACGCGATTTCGTTCGCGCCCTGCGTGATCGCGCTCGTGCTGCCGCGCACCTTGCCGACCGTTTCGACGAGGCCGTCGCGCATCCGCGTCAGCGCGCCGAGCAGCTGGCCCATCTCGTTGCGCGATTTCACCTTGATCGCGACGCTCAGGTCGCCAGCGGCGATGCGCTCGAAGTGCTTGACCGTCGCGTTGACCGGCTTGATCAGCGCCGACGACAACGCGACGCGCGCGCCCACGGCAATCGCGAGCGCGATCACCGCAATCGCGCCGAACAGCGCCGTCGCGAGCTGGAAGCGTCGCGCGCCGGTCGCGGCCTGCTGATGCCGATTGTCCATCTGCGCTCTTTCGAGCGCGTCGATCGCTTTCGAGTACGACGCGTACAGGCTGTTCGCGGTATCGCCCTGGATGTTGCGGAAGGTGTTGAAGTCGAAGTCGGTCAGTGCCTTGAATTCCGGCTCGATCGCCTTGTCGACGAGCGCCGCGCGCGCATCCCCGACGCTCTGCGCGAACTTACGCTCGGCGTCGCTCGCGAACGGGCTGGCCATGTAGTTGCGGAAGTCGTTGTTCGATTCGACCAGCACCTTGTGCGCGGCCGGCAGCAGATCGTCGGTCTGCTTGCCGACGCTGAACAGCGTCTGATAGGTGCCCAATGCGAGCTGCACCTGCAAAAGCTTCTCCGAACTCGCCTTCAGATGCGACAGCGCAGCGGCGCTGCGCTGCGTGTCGTCGAGGCTGCCGTTGGCGAGCTTCAGCGCGCCGTAACCGACAGCGATCACCGTCAGAAGGAAGGCGACGAATACGCTGATCACGAGCGTCAGTCCGCCACGAATTGTGATGTTATTTAGCATTGGATCTCCGGAACGCCTGTGTTTCGCGCGACTTACACTTCGTCGCATCCAGGTTTACGGTCATTGCGCGCGCGCGCCGCATAGGGGGAATCCATGACGAGCGAGCGCTCGCGGGCCTCGGCGGGCGGCTTCGGTCTCGCTATCTGGGATTTTTTGCTGTCCCGCCTGAAAACCTTGCGCGGCGGCCGCACGCCGGCCGCCGCGTGTTTCGTTTGTATAATTCCGCGTCTTCGCTCAGGCCCACTTTCATGCTCAGTTTTGCGCTCGGCTTTCTCGTCTCCCTGCTGATCACGCTGTTGATCGTGCGCTATGCGCATCTGCATGAAAAATTCTCGACCGATACCGATCTGGCCGGCGTGCAGAAATTCCACGTGCGTCCGGTGCCGCGCATCGGTGGGACCGGGATTCTGGTCGGGTTGATCGTCTCCGCGGCGCAATTGCATCGCGCGTATCCGGCCGTGTCGGGCGGCATTCTGGGGCTGATGGCGTGCGGCATGCCGGCGTTCGGCTCGGGGCTCGCCGAGGATCTGACCAAGCGCGTGTCGCCGCTCGCGCGCCTCGTGTGCACGATGGCGGCCGCCGCGCTCGCCTGGTTCTTTCTCGACATCGCGGTCACGCGCATCAGCGTGCCGCCGCTCGACTTTCTGCTGTCGTATGCGGCGATCTCGTTCGTGGTCACGGTACTCGCGGTCGCGGCGCTCGCCAACGCGATCAATATCATCGACGGCTTCAACGGCCTCGCGTCGATGGTCGCGTGCATGATGTTCGCATCGCTCGCGTATGTGGCGTTCCAGGTGCATGACCCGGTCGTGCTGTCCGCGTCGTTCATGATGATGGGCGCGGTGCTCGGCTTCTTCATCTGGAACTTCCCGGCCGGACTGATTTTTCTCGGCGACGGCGGCGCTTACTTCATCGGCTTCATGCTCGCCGAGTTGTCGATCCTGCTCGTGATGCGCAATCGCGACGTATCCGCGTGGTATCCGGTGCTGCTCTTCATGTACCCGATCTTCGAGACCTGCTTCTCGATCTACCGCAAGAAGTTCATTCGCGGCATGTCGCCGGGCATTCCGGACGGTGTGCATCTGCACATGCTGGTCTACAAGCGGCTGATGCGCTGGGCGGTCGGCGCGCGCACCGCGCGCGAACTGACGCGCCGCAACTCGCTGACGTCGCCCTATTTGTGGCTACTGTGCCTGATCGCGGTCGTGCCCGCGACGCTGTTCTGGCGGCACACGCTGCATCTGTTCTGCTTCGTTGTGGTGTTCGCGGCGACTTATGTGTGGCTTTATGTGAGCATCGTGCGGTTCAAGTCGCCGCGGTGGATGGTGGTGAGGAAGGGTAAGCGGTGAGCAGAAGCGACAAAGACACCGAGGGCACCTTTTTTTGTTGGTCGAAATAGCCTTAGCCGCCTCGAAAGGTGGTTCATATGTACATGAAACCCCTCTCGTCACCGAGATTCCTCGAAATTCATCAATGCGCGGGATTAAAAAAAGCCCCGTCGCCGGGGCTTTCGTCTACTTCTTGCGATACCACCGCCATAGCTTCATGATCGCCACATACGCCAGCACCGCCGCGATCAGTTCAATCGTCACCCACACCACGATATACAAATCTTCGGGGTCGCGGACACCGAGCCAATCCGAAGCCCCCCACCACGCTCGCGCTTCACCTTCTGTCCACTGATGGGATATCCGGACATAACGAAATGAAAGAAGAAACAACCCGATAAACAGCGCGATTTTGAAGAGCCTACGGACAAGTGTTGCCATATGTGATGACCTCGATTGTTCCGTAGGCGCGAAGCCCCGACATGCCGGCAGAGATCGTCATGGTGCGCAGGAGTGAGTTGCGGATTCTCAGGAAATCCGTACGGCTCGGCAGGGTAATGCAGCCAAGCGAAACACCCCGACCACCTGCCGGATGCAACCGGAACTGGCCACGCTTGACGCCATTGACCCATGTCCAGTCATCAATCACACCATCGTCACGATATAGCGCGAACCATTCGTTGTGATCGGTTGGCCTCCCATCATAGGCATTAAACGCATCTTTTATCCGCGCTAAAGCCGTGGAGCCTACACCGCCAGCAGGACGCGCGACGATCCAGTATTTACCAGCGGGAATTGGCCCTTTGCCCACCACCGCCGTGCAGCCGCCCCGATTGCGATATTGCTGATCACCCGAAAACGCGTCGAATGTGCCGATGCCATTAATGGTGAGCGGTGACAGCGGCGCGTTGTTCACGAGAAATTTGCCGAAGTAAGCCATGTTTCACGCCTCCTGATTGCGCTGGCTGTAGGTCATTGCGTTCTGCATAGGTTCCTTCCGTTGGTGAACCTTGACCGCAAGCGCGCGTGCCGCTGGCGCGCTACAGGTCGATTCCGGATTTGCCGCCTCTTTCGCCTGGACAAAAAACGCGCCCCAAGGGCGCGCAAAATCAAAACCTTTGCATCACAGAAAAGAGCCAACAGAGCCGCCACCTCAGCAGGAATGACATACCGGGCGGCGACGGCTCAATGCTAGGTGTATGTGCCGGGCGCAGGCTTCGGACAACTCCGAAACGCCGAGGCGTGCACGATGGTCGTCAACTCTCCTGGGCAAAAATACAAAAGCCCGGTCGCCGGGGCTTTCATCTACGTCGTGCGATACCACCGCCATAGCTTCACGATCGCCACATACGCCAGCGCCGCCGCGATCAGTTCAATCGTTACCCACACCACGAAATACAAGTCTTCGGGATCGCGGACACCAAGCCAGCGCGAAGCAGCAAACCATGCGCGCGACTCGCTTTCTGTCCACTCATAATGGTATGGACGGACATAGAGCAGGGAGAGATAGCACAGGCCGATAAACAGGGCGACCTTGAACACCCTACGGGCAAGTGTTGCCATATGTGATGGCCTCAATTGTTCCGTAGGCGAGAAGGCCCGAACTGCGCACGGGAATTTTGACGGTGTGCAGCAGCGCGTTGCGGATTGTCATGAAATCGCTATGGCTCGGCAGGGTGATGCAGCCAAGCGAAATCCCGCGTCCGCCTGTCGGATGCAAACGGAACTGCCCGCGTTTGACGCCATTAATCCACGTCACATCATCAATCGTCCCATCATCACGATATAGCGCGAACCATTCACCGTGATCCGATGGGTGACCCATTGCTGCATTCCACTCATCTTTTGTCCATGCAAACACCTGAGAACGGATGCCACCCGTGGGGCGGTCCACGATCCAGTATTTACCGGCAGGGAGCGGCCCATCATTAGGCACCATCGTGCAGCCGCCCCGATTGCGGTATTGATTGTTGCCTGAATACGCGTTGAATGTGCCGATGCCAAAAATCGTGAGCGGTGATAGGGGCTCGCTATTCACGAGAAATTTGCCGGTGTAGGGCATGTTTCACGCCTCCTGATTGCGCTGGCTGCAGGTCATTGCGCCCAGCATAGGTTCCTTCCGTTGGTGAACCTTGACCGTGAGCGCGCGCGTGCCGCTGGCGCGCTACAGGTCGATTCCGGATTTGCCGCCTCTTTCGCCTGGACAAAAAAACGCGCCCGAAGGGCGCGCAAAACCAAAGCCTTTGCATCACAGAAAAAGAGCCAACAGAGCCGCCACCTGACGTACCGGGCGGCGACGGTTCAATGCTGGGCGTATGTGCCGGGCACAGGCTTCAGACAACTCCGAAAGCCGGGGCGTGCGCGATGGTCGTACTCTCCTGGGCAAAAATAAAAAAGCCCCAGCAGGTCTGTAGGGGCTTTTATCGATAAACATCCGACGGCCAATTTCAACGGGTCGAATGACCTGCCTTCGCGAGTACTGATGCTTCGACTACTCCGATGACTCGCGGCAGCGGAACGCCTACGACACCCGCGTCGCCGGCGCCACGCTACGCAACGTAGTCGCCGTCGCCGGCAGGTACTCCGGCACCCAGCGCCGCAGATCGCGCCGCACTTCATCGTCGGCCGGCACGCGATGCTGCATCAGCCACGGCAGCAGGTTGTCGATCAGGCTGTCCGGCACCTCGCGCGCCTGCGCGATGCGCAGCTTCGGGTGCGGTGTGCGCGTGGTCGTTTCGTCGTCCGCGAGCAATTCCTCGTAGAGCTTTTCGCCCGGGCGCAGGCCCGTGAACACGACGCGAATCTGCTCTTCGGTGAAGCCGTACAGCCGGATCAGATCATGCGCGAGATCGGCGATTCGCACCGGTTTGCCCATGTCGAGAATGAAGATCTCGCCGCCGCGCCCCATGCTCGACGCCTGCAACACGAGCTGCGACGCCTCGGGAATCGTCATGAAGAAACGCGTGATCTCCGGATGCGTGACCGTCACAGGCCCGCCGCGCGCGATCTGCTCCTGGAACTTCGGAATCACGCTGCCCGCGCTGCCAAGCACGTTGCCGAAGCGGACGGTTTCGAACTGCGTGCGCCGCGCGCCCTGCTGCTGCAGCGCCGAGCACGCCATCTCCGCGAGCCGCTTGCTCGCGCCCATCACGTTGGTCGGGTTGACGGCCTTGTCGGTCGAGATCAGCACGAAATGCGCGACGTCGTGGCGGATCGCGGCGCGCGCGACGCGGTACGTGCCAAGCACGTTATTGCGCACCGCCTGCCACGTGTTGACCTCTTCCATCAAGGGCACGTGCTTGTAGGCCGCCGCATGAAACACGATGTGCGGACAATAGCGCGCCATCACCTGGTCGAGTAGCAGCGAGTCCTTCACGTCGCCGACGAGCGGCACCACCGACACTTCCGGATACTTGTCGCGCAGCTCTTCGTTCAGCCGATAGATCGAGAACTCGGAGATGTCGAACGCGACCAGTTGCACCGGCCCGAAGCGCAGGATCTGCCGACACAGCTCCGAGCCGATCGAGCCGCCCGCGCCCGTCACCATCACGACGCGGTTTTTCAGCAGCGCGGCGACGTGCTCGGTGTCGATCGTCACCGGGTCGCGGCCGAGCAGGTCTTCCAGATCGATCTGCCGCACCCGCGACAGGAACGCCTGGCCCTGCGTGAGCGGCGTGAGCGCGGGCAGCGTCATCGCGCGTACGCCGGCGCGCACGCACAGCGTGGCGATGCGCCGATGCGCTTCCACCGACGCCGACGGCACCGCGATGATCACATGCTCGACCTTCAGTTCCGCGCTGATCTGGTGCAGATCGCTGATCGCACCGAGCACGCGATAGCCGTAGATTTCACGGCCCTGCTTGATCGGATCGTCGTCGAGCAGACCCACGAGGCGCCATTGCCCCGAGCGCTTCAACTCGCGCACGAGGTTCGCGCCGGCATTGCCCGCGCCGAGCACGAGCACCGGCTTGCCCTGGCCGACGAGTCCGCCGTAGCGATAGAACTCCTTGGCCGCGCGATACAGCGCGCGTGAGCCGCCCATCGTCAGGAACAGCAGCATCGGCGACACGATCAGCACCGAACGCGGCACGACCGGCGCCGGCTGCAACAGCGCCGAGCCGATCACGACGACCAGCGCCCCGACGCCGATCGCCTTCGCGATCCGCACGAGATCGGGCAGGCTCGCGAACACCCACATGCCGCGATACAGGCCGTAGCTGCGAAACATCACCGCGTAGATCAGCAGCACCCAGACGAGCGCATGCAGCCCGCTCGACCAGAACGGCGCGGGCACCGGCCCGTTGAACCGGATCACATAGGCCAGCAGCCAAGCCATCGCCACCGCGCACAGGTCGAACGCAAACGCACTGAACGAAAGCCATCTGGCTTTGAAGCTTTTCATTGCGCAGAACCTCAGATTGGCCCGGAACGGGACACATGGCGCCGCCAGCGGCGATCGATGCACAGCCCCGCGATGACCAGCACGGCAGCCCATGCGACGACAACCAGCCATTGATACAGAAGAGCGAATTGCAGCGCCCAAACAGCAAGCATTATGCCCACCGCCATGAACAAATACCAAATCCACGCGGTCGACGCGTGCCCCCAACCCGACTGCACCAGTCTTTGATAGTAGTGTTCACGATGCGCCTGCCAAAATTTTTCACCGCGCAACAGACGCTTAACAAGCGTGACCGACGCATCGCCGATGAACGGCGCGAAGCACAGCGCAGGAAACCACACCGGCCACGCGCCGTCGCGCCAGCCCCAATAGCCGAGCGCGCCAGCCAGAAAGCCGAGCGGGATCGAGCCGGCGTCACCGAGAAAGACGCGCGCCGGATGAAAGTTGAACAGCAGAAAGCCCCCCGCCGCGCCCGCGACGATCAGGCTCGCCGTCGCGAGCGCCGGGTCCGCATGCGACGACAGCGACGCGGCCACCGCATAGCCGCCGAAGCCGAACAACGCCATGCCGCCCGCGAGGCCGTCCGAGCCGTCCATGAAGTTGTAAAGATTGACGAGCCACACGAGTAGAACCGCCATGCACGCGAGCGCCCACCACGGCACGTCGGCCGGATAGACGGCGATCAGCGCCGCCACCGCCGCCGCGTGAGCGCCGAAGCGCACGCGAGCGGGCAGGCCGCGTCGATCGTCGATCTGCGACAGCGCCGCGAGCAGCGCCGCGGCAAGCGCGGGCACCCACAGCGACGGCGCCGCGAGCGCGATCAGCAGCACCGCGACCGGCACGATGCCCCAGCCGCCGACGCGCGGGGTCGGGCGCGTGTGCAGCGAGCGGTCGTTGGGGACGTCGGTGGCGAGCCGCCACGCGAGGCCGGTGCGCAGCAGCGTCCACAGGATCGCCGCGCATGCGGCGAGCGCGGCGGCGCCCCACGGCAATAGAGAGACGACGGAAGAGGCGGAATGTGCAGCGAGCGGCATCGATAGGGTAAGCGGTTCAGGTCGGAGTCAAGCCGGGTTCAACAGGTGGTCAATGCGTGGAGCGATACCACGTCGCGGTTTCGAGCAGCCCATGCTCGACCGTATGCGGCGGATCCCAGTTCAGACATTCGCGAATATGCGAACTGTCGACGCGCAACTCGCCGACCAGCCGGTCGATCTGCGCCGAGCGGCCGGTCAGGCGACCCGCGACACGCAGCACGCTGGCCGGCACCGGCACCAGCCGCGCGGGCACGTGCAGCTGTGTGGCGAGCAGCCGCGCGAGTTCCGGCACGCTGAGGTCGCGGCCGTCGGTCACGTGGAAAGTCTCGCCGGCCGCCCGCGGATCGGTCGCGCAATGCACGAGCGCGTCCGCGAGGTTGTCGACGAACACCAGGCTGCGGCGCGCATTGACCGCACCGAGCGGCAACGGAATGCCCTTTGCGACCGCGTTCATCAGTTGCAGGAAGTTCGCGCGCACACCCGGCCCGTAGACCAGCGGCGGCCGCACGACGACGACTTCGAGACCCGCCGAGCGGCCGTAGTCGAACAGCGCGCGCTCGGCCTCCAGCTTCGAGATGCCATAAGCATCGGACGGCGCGGGCCGATCCGTTTCGGCGATCGGCTGGCCGGTGCTCGCCTCGCCCATCGCCTTGATGCTGCTGACGAACACGAAGCGCCTCACGCCCGCGCGCCGCGCCGCGGCCGCGACGCGCAAGCTGCCCTCGACATTGGTCGCGCGATAGGCGGCGAGCGGCTCGGTCAGGGTCTCCCGCATCACGTGCACGCGCGACGCCAGATGGATCACCGCATCGCAACTGAGCGTGACCGGCCAGCGCTGGTCGATGCCCGCGAAGTCTTCGGTATCGAGCAGCCATTCGCGCACGCCCCCTCGGCGGCCGTCTGCGGCCGGCGCACCGCGCCGATCACGCGATCGCCCCGCCGCAGCAACGCGCGCGATACCGCCTGGCCGACGAAGCCGTTGGCGCCAGTGACGAGAATTTGCAGACTCATCGCGATGCTCCGTCACGCACTTCGCGGCGCACGATCGCGCCCACGCCCTGCCGCGCGACCCACGCAAACAGACGGTCGCCGTCAGCATTCGACGCGGCCGCCAACGGCGGGAAAGGCGGATCAGACACGATACAATCAGGCATCGGCGGTGCTTTCTCAGGAAGTCTGGCTTGGAACGTATTGTATTCGGGCCGTGATAATAAAACGGACCGGCGCCTGCTGGCGCGTCGTTCGTACACTTCGTAACAACTCAAACATATTCGCGCATGTGGAATTCGTGGTATCGATCCGACGTGCTCGACAACAGCACACTCAGGCCTGCTTGCTGGCCGCGCGAACCGGCCCCGGCCCGCGCACTGGCGAGCCGGCGCCTGAAGGCCGCGCAAGCGCGCGGCGAGCATCTACGTGAATGCCCCGAAACCTGCCGGTCTCGCCGCCGAGCCCGCGCGTTGCGCGCGAGCGGCGGGCCACGCATGCTGGTCTGAAGAAAAGAACTGTTTGAGCGATAGGGTCTGTTTACATATGGAACGCACGTGCGAATGCCCACTATCGGCCTCATGGCAAGGAGTAAGGAGCGCCGCGTGGCCTCGCCACGTGAGCGACGCGCGACGCCGCCATGAGGCCGATAGTGGGCATTCCCCTGAAATATTCCACGCAATGGGGTTGCCGCGAGAAGGGCCGCTCGCTGCGTCATGCTCCTTGCGAATACGTCGAGTATTCGCGGCGTCGCAGTCCTTGCAAGCGGCCCTTCTCGCGGCAACGCACGTGTGTTCCAAATGTAAACAGACCCTAGAGTCCCACCTATGAAAGTGTTGTTCGCCACCTACCCGATGGCTTTCCATACCCCCGGCGGCGGAGAAATCCAGTTGCTTGCGTATCACAAGCATCTGCCCGCGCATGGCGTCGACGTCACGCTGTTCGATCCGTGGAAGCCGCGTTTTCTTGAACACGACGTGGTGCATTTCTTCTCGTGTGTCGGCGGCTCGGTGCACTTTTGCAACTTCATCAAGCAGCTCGGCTTGCCGCTCGTCGTGTCGTCGAGCCTGTGGGTGACGGAGGAAACCAGGCATCTGTATCCGATCGGCGAGATTCATCACCAGTTTTCTCTCGCGGACCGCGTGGTCGCGAACTCCGAGATCGAGTGCGACACGCTCGCGCGCATCTTCGATCTGCCGCGTGAGAAGTTCGCGAGCGTGTTGAACGGCGTCGAACCGAGCTTTTACGAGCCAGTCGCGGCGGAGCTGTTCCGGCGTGAGTCCGGCATCGACGGACACTTCATCCTGAACGTCGGCAACATCGAACCGCGCAAGAACCAGCTCGCGCTGATCCGGGCGATGAAGTCGTTCCCCGAACTGAAGCTCGTGCTGATCGGCCATCAGCGCGATCCCGAATACGCGAAGGCGTGCTTCGACGAAGGCGGCGGGCAGGTCGTCTACGCCGGCACGCTGCCTCACGATTCGCCGCTGCTGCGCTCCGCCTACGCGGCCTGCGAAGCGTTCGTGCTGCCGAGCACGCTGGAAACGCCGGGGCTTGCCGCGCTCGAAGCGCACGCCGCGGGCTCTCGCATCGCGGTGACAAAAGTTGGCTCTACCGAAGAATATTTCGCGCAGCACGTCGCCTACCTGGATCCGTTCGACGTCGACAGCATCACCGGATCGATTCGCGCGGCGCTCGCGCAACCACGCGGCGCTGCCGCGGCCCCGGCGCGAGATCTGACCTGGCAGGCCGTCCTGTCGCCCTTGAAAGACCTCTACGATTCCCTGCTGACGAAATGACAAAACCCGTGACGAACCTCATGAAGAACTTCGAACTTCGTCCCCTGAATAACGTCGAGGCGTCCTCGAATTCCGGCTTCGCGTGGCACGCGACGAACAGCGATCCGCAGTTCGAGCTGACGGGATGGGAAGATCTGTCGGGTCGCGCCGCGCGTATTTCGTTCGAACTCGCGAAAGCGGACATGCCGTCTTCGCCGTGCATGATCTATTTCGATGC
The DNA here is from genome assembly GCF_050436345.1 of Paraburkholderia sp. WC7.3g. Classification (NCBI taxonomy): domain Bacteria; kingdom Pseudomonadati; phylum Pseudomonadota; class Betaproteobacteria; order Burkholderiales; family Burkholderiaceae; genus Paraburkholderia; species Paraburkholderia sp. WC7.3g. Next base: position 1,228,381 of record NZ_JBNDMA010000002.1, on the reverse strand, counting down.
GGGCGCGGGCATGTCGGAGCACGCGACGATCGGTCTGCTGGTCGACGCCGACGGCAAGGTGGATCAGGTCGTCGCGTTTCCCCCGCTCGTCGGTCCGTTGCGCCTCGATCCGATCGCGCGCTCGGGACTGTTTTCGGTCAACGGCTTCAACGTCGAACTGGTGGCCGACGCCGAGTGCCCGACGGAACTGCTCGAACGCGCGCGCCGGATGGCGTCATGGGGCGGCGGCGCGCAGCCCGCGCCGCCGGCAACCGTGGGTCACACGTATCAGGAATGGATCGAGCGGCACGAGCCGCCCGCGTCGCATTACCCGGAACTGCGCGCGCGCTCGAAGGCGTGGGCGTTGCAGCCGCTGATCAGCATCGTGATGCCGACCTACAACACGCCGGCGAGATGGCTGCGCATGGCGATCGACTCGGTCGTCGACCAGGTCTACGAAAACTGGGAGTTCTGTATCGCCGACGACTGCTCGACGAACCCCGAGGTCAAGCAGGTGCTCGACAGCTACGCCGCGAAGGATCCGCGCATCAAGGTCGCGTACCGCACGACCAACGGCCACATCAGCAACTCCAGCAACACGGCGCTGGAGCTTGCCGTCGGCGAATTCGTCGGCCTGCTCGACCACGACGACGAATTGCATCCGCTCGCGCTCTACTGCGTCGCCGAACTGATCAACGCGCATCCGGACGCGACGGTGATCTACAGCGACGAAGACAAGATCTCGATCGACGGGGTCCGCTCGGACCCGTACTTCAAATGCGACTTCAACTACGATCTGTTCCTGAGCCAGAACATGATCTCGCATTTCGGCGTGTACAAGACTTCGGTCATGAAGGAGGTCGGCGGCTTCAGAACCGGCTTCGAAGGCTCGCAGGATTACGACCTCGCGCTGCGCGTGATCGATCGCGCGGGTCATCACACGGTGTATCACGTGCCGCGCGCGCTGTACCACTGGCGCATGATTCCCGAAAGCACCGCGGCCGGCCATGAAGCCAAGCCGTACGCGCATATCGCGGCGATGCGCGCGCTCGACGAACACCTCGCGCGCAACGGCATCACCGCCCACACCGAGCACGCGCCCGGCACGGACGCGTTCAACAAGGTCGTGTACGAACTGCCCGAGGTGCTGCCGTCGGTGGAGATCATCATTCCGACGCGCGATTCCGCCGGACTCGTCGAGCAATGTGTGGAATCGGTGCGGCAGAAATCGGGCTACCCGAACTTCCGCATCACGATCATCGACAACGGCTCGGTCAGGCAGGAAACGCTTGAGCTGTTCGCGAGCTTGCAGCAGGACGAGCGGATCAAGGTCGTGCGCGACGATTCGCCGTTCAACTACTCGGCGTTGAACAACCGCGTCGCGCTCGCGAGCACGGCGGACTTCGTCTGCCTGATGAACAACGACATCGAAGTGATCAATGCCGACTGGCTCGGGGAAATGGTGTCGGTCGCGCTGCAGGCGAACGTCGGCGCGGTCGGCGCGAAACTGCTGTATCCGGACGACACGATCCAGCATGGCGGCGTGGTGCTCGGCGTCGGCGGTATCGCGAGCCATGCGCACAAGCATTTCCCCAATTCGCACCCGGGCTACTTCGCGCGTGCGCGCCTGCGCAACGTGATGTGCGCGGTGACCGCCGCGTGCCTGCTGATCCGCCAGTCGATCTACAAGGAAGTCGGCGGCCTCGACGAACAGTTACACGTCGCTTACAACGACATCGATTTTTGCCTGCGTGTGCGGCAAGCGGGTTACCGCAATGTGTGGACGCCCTACGCGGAGCTTTATCATCACGAATCGGCAACCCGCGGCGCCGAAGACACACCGGAAAAAATCAGCCGCTTCAACCAGGAATCTGAGTTGGTCAGACAGCGCTGGGGGCATCTGTTGATGAACGACCCCTGCTATTCGCCCAATCTGACACTGACTGCCGACGATTTTTCCTTTGCTTGGCCTTCAAGGATTGCAAATCTTGATTAATCTGGGACCCAAAAAAAACAAGACCGGATGGTTGGCGGAGTACCGCCATCCATCGCCGGGGGAACTGTTCTGCCTGCCGAGCGCGATCTACTTTCTGATGAAGTTCAGAGCCGATCTTGCGCGCTTCAATTCCAAAGTGCTGGATGACCGGGTCACGCTGTATTTCTGGTGGGAAATGTCGGCGCGCGAAACGTATCCGGACTTCGACTGGGTACTGCGTCAGGAAGACCTCGAATATTTGCGTCAGCTCGATAACGACACGCTGATCGAGCGCCACCCGGACGCCGTCACGTATTGGCTCGGCTCGACCAAACCGAGCGTGCTCGATGCGAAGCACCTGAGCGAAACGCTGCACGAACCTGTCACCGTGCTCGCGGAAGCCAGCCTGCAATTGCCGAAGCTGATGACGATGATCGTGCGCAATCGCGGCGATCTGTCCCAGGCATTCAACCTGAACACGCTGACCGGCTATCTGAACTGCCTCGACTGGTGGGATCAGTACGGCCAGGTCACCTGTCCGCGCGTGACGTGGCGCCCGCCGATTGCGTGGCCCGGGCTGCTGGAACCGATCGACGCAGCCGGTTCCAACGCGATGCCGTTTCCGCGCTTCCTCGCGCTGATCACGACCGAGCGGCCCGATCTGAGCAGCGCGTTCAATCTGAGCAGCTTCACGTCGCGGCTCAACGCGCTCAGCTGGTGGGAAGACCACGGCCAGCGCGAGTATCCGCGCATCAAGTGGTCGCAGCCGCCGATCGGTGGCTTTATGCTCGAGCCCGAAGCGCCGCCGGCGGACGGCGGCCCTTACGTGCCGCGCTTTCTTTGTGAGATCTACAGGGACCGGCCGGACCTGCAGGCAACCTTCGAGCTGCAGTCCCTGCGTGGGCGGCTCAGCTGCCTGTCGTGGTGGATCGAACACGGCCAGCATCAGTACCGCTCGATCAAATGGGTGCCGCCCACCACGCCCGCGCCGATGTTCGAGCCCGAATGGGGCACCCACGCCGACTGGCTGCCGGTGCCTCGTTTCCTGCGGCTGCTGCACGGCGAACGCCGGGACCTGCAGGAGCTCTGCTCGCTCGACAGCTTCACCGGGCGCCTGAAGTGCCTGTCGTGGTGGATCGAGCACGGTCAGCACCAGTATCCGGCGCTTCATTGGGGCGTGCCGCCGATGCCCGACAACCTGTTCAGCATGGAAGCCGGTGCGCAAGACGCGCTGCCGCTGCTGCCGCGCTTTTTGTTGCTGATCTGGAACGAGCGGGCCGACCTCCGGGCGTCGTTCAATCTGAACAGCTTCCGCGAGCGGCTCGGCTTCATTTCGTGGTGGGAGAAGCACGGACACGCCGAGTACTACGCGATCAAATGGTCGCCGACTCATCTCGCCGAAGAACCCTCGATCAAATGGGTGCCGCCCTCCACGCCCGCACTGATGTTCGAGCCCGAATGGGGCACGCACGCCGACTGGCTGCCGGTGCCGCGCTTCCTGCGGCTGCTGCATGGCGAGCGCGAGGATCTGCAGGCACTCTGCTCGCTCGACAGCTTCACCGGACGCCTGAAGTGCCTGTCGTGGTGGATCGAACACGGGCAGCATCAGTATCCGGCACTTCAGTGGACCATCCCGCCGTTGCCCGACAGCCTGTTCGCCGCGGAAGCCGGCGAGGAAGGCGCGCTGCCGCTGCTGCCGCGCTTTCTGCTGCTGATCTGGAACGAGCGGCCCGACCTGCAGGCATCGTTCAATCTGAACAGCTTCAGCGAGCGGCTCGGCTTCATCTCGTGGTGGGACAAGCATGGGCACGACGAGTACTACGCGATCAAGTGGTCGCCAACTCATCTCGCCGAAGAGCTCGCGAGAATCGACGACGAGCAGCCGGCCGACGACACCTTGCTGCCGCGCTTCCTGACGATGATCGCGAGCGACCGCCCGGATCTGCGTGAAGCGTACGATCTGAACACCGAGGCAGGCCGCGACCAGCTGGTGCGCTGGTGGAACGAGTGGGCGTCGACCGAATATCCGCTCGTCGGCTCGCTGAAAGTGCATTGGGCCGAAAGCGCCGATGGCGCCGACACCGCCGACGACGAAGCCGATGACGACGCACGCGAGCCCGCCCGCTATCACGCGCGCGTCGAAGGCGTCGGCTACGACTTCGGCGTCAACATCATCGGCTTCCCGCAAGGCGTGCTCGGCCTCGGCGAAGACGCGCGCATGGCCGCGCGCGTGCTGCAACTCGGCTCGACGCCGGTCACGTTGCTCAACGCGCCGATGGCGGGGCCCGCGCGCCTCGACCACTCGGTCGACCACCTGATCAGCGACGAGCTCAAGTACAACATCAGCCTGATCTGCCTGCCGGCCCCGGAAATGGTGCGGCTCGCGCTGGAAGGTGGCCGCAAGCTGATCGACGCGCCCACGCACAAGATCGGCGCATGGCCGTGGGAGCTGCCCCACTGGCCGAACGCGTTCGGCAACGTGCATCAGATGGTCGACGAAATCTGGGCGCAGAGCCGCTTCGTACAGAGCGTCTACAGCCGGCTCGGCAATACGCCGGTCTATCGGATGCCGATGGCGGTCGAGGTGCCCGCGCCGGTCGAGCCGAAGCGCGAGCGCTTTGGTCTGCCGACCAACGAGTTCCTGTTCTACCTGATGTTCGATGGCAACTCGTGGCTGAGCCGCAAGAACCCGCTCGCCGGCGTCCAGGCGTTCAAGCAGGCGTTCGGCAACAGCTCGCCGGGCGTCGGGCTCGTCATCAAGGCGATGAACGTGCGCGACGACGACCCGGTGTGGCGCGCCGTGCTCGACCTCACCGCGGGCGATAGCCGCATCCACATCGTGTCAGAGCGGCTGAGCCGCCAGGATTCGACCGACTTCATGGCCTGCTGCGATGCCTACATCTCGCTGCACCGTAGTGAAGGCTTCGGCCGCGTGATCGCCGAGGCGATGGCGTTGGGGCAGCCCGCCGTGGTCACGAATTTCTCGGGCAACGTCGACTTCTGCGAATCCGACACCGCGTTCCTCGTGGACGGCGAACTCGTGCCGTTGCGCCCCGGCGACTACCTGTTCGCCGAAGGTCAGTACTGGTGCGATCCGGACGTGTCGATCGCGGCGGAACAGCTCAAACGCATGATCGACGATGCGCCGCTGCGTGAGCGCATCGCCCTGGCGGGGAAGGCGCGCATCGAGCGCGACTACTCAGTTGAAGCAGTCGCACGCGCATATGCGCGACGGTTGACCGACATTGCGGAGGCGAAGAAAACATGACGCTGCGGGTATGTGCTCCGGACATTTTCTCGGGCGATGCGGTGGGTAATCACTGCATCGGTTTCGTACGCATGGCTGAACGTCTCGGCATGAGGGCCGAGCTGTATGCAAGCGGTTTCGAGGAGGGAACAAATGGAGTGCGACCGCTTGACGCATTATTCGACGAGGTCACTCGCGACGATGTGGTCCTGCTGAGTTACTCGATCTACGATCCGTACCTCGAGCGGATACTCGCGCTCGACTGCCGGAAGATCGGCTACTTCCACGGCGTGACCGACCCGCAATTGCTGCGCGCGCTGGAACCACGCACTGCGCAGTTGTGCGACAGGGCACTCGCGCAACTGCCGCTGCTCACGGGCTTCGACGCCGTCGTCGTGAATTCGCGCAGCACGGCTGCGAGCCTCGCCGGTATCGTCGCCGCGGACGCCATCAAGGTCGTGCCGCCGATCTTTCCCGACATGTACGTGTTCCGGCGCGAAGGGCCGCGCAAGGGCCGCAAGCGCCATGAGCCGAACCTGCTGATGGTGGGCCGCGTGGTGCCGCATAAACGCATCGAAGACGGCATCGAAATTCTGTCGCTGCTGAAACAGCGTGATTTCGGCGCGACGCTAAGCATCGTCGGCAGCACGCCGAACTACGATTATCTGAAGTTTCTGATCAATCACGCGCGGCGCCTCGGCGTGCTCGAGCAGGTCGACTTCAAGGGCATGCTCGACGACGCCGATCTGTTCGAGTGCTACGAATCCACCAACGCGCTGCTCGCGATGAGCCGCCACGAGGGCTTCTGCGTGCCGGTGCTCGAAGCGATGCATTACGGCAAGCCGGTATTCGTGCGCGGCGGCACGGCCGCTCAGGAGATTTGTCCGCCGGACTGCGTGTTCGACGCCAATGCCGAACTCGCCGCCTGGATACCGGCGATCACGCAGCGCCTCGGCCAGACCCACGGCCGCAGTCCGATCGACGCGGCCTTCGTCAAACACGCCGACGGCATGCTGCAACGTGCCAGCGACGAGGTGTGGCGCAACATCTTCATCGGCGTCGGTGTCGGCATGGCGGGCGCGCCCAGGCATGCGCGCGCGGGTGCCAAGACCGTTTCCTCCGAGAAGAGATAGCTAGTCGGCGCCGCCTCACTCGTTCGCAAACGACTTACCGGTCCTGTCGAAGTCGATCGTTTGGCCCGTATGCGGGTGCGGAGTGAACGAGAAATGCGCGCGCACGTACTTCTGCGATAGCGTGCACAGCAAATCCATCAACGCAATCTGCTCGGGTGGAAACACCGGCGCGCGATCCGCCGCGTCGATCGGTTTTTGCATATAGCGCACGATGTCTTTTTCGAAGTCACTGACGCAATAGTCCAGCACCTGGTCGCCTTCGATCGGATAGGCGGCCACCTTCAGCCCGGGATGCAGCGACAGATACGTGCTGAACAGACGCTCGGCCACGAATGGCAGGAACGGTGCGTCGTCCGAGTGGATCGTGGGCTCCAGCACACCGCGCGCAGCTTCAGTGTCGCTCCGCGTTTCGAGGAACGTGGCAATCGGCTCGAGCACCTTGCCGACGTAGTTGTCCCAGAACGATTGGGTACCGACCCAGAAATTGCAGTAGCACAGCGTGTGCGGCGACTGCCGGGGCGCCTCACGCAGATTCCACGCAATGCCGCAGGCGTCGAGCAGTTGCTGGCTGCGTTCGACGAGTCCCGGATGCGCATGCTCGCCCTGCATCCACGCGGTGTACGAGAAATACGCGAGCTGCGGAAAAGGATTGATCATCCAGACGCCGGCGTCGGCATTGGCCTGCACGAACTCCAGAAACCGGCTGCCGTCGATGCGCGCCTTCAGTGCGAATTTCGGCGAAAAAAGGCCGGTGATCTGCTGCTGCCGATGCATGCCCTTGCGGTACATGTCGACGAGAATATAGAACTCGCGCCACGCGGCGTGCGCGTTGTCGCGCAACTCGAGTGGGTGAAAAACCGGTTCGGACAGCACCTGCCCGGGCGCGTAAAGCGGCTCGAAAATCTTGATCGATGCACTCATGACAGCCCTGCGATCTGCAGATAAAAGTTTCCGGTATGCGGGTTGCGCCGGAATAGCGTGACGGATGCGTTCGGCACCAGCACGTTGGGGAAGCGGGACAACGGCACGTTCAGCAGGTATTGCGAGATCACCGAGATCGGTCCCGCGTGGCATACGGCGGCGACCAGGCCGGACTGCTCGGCGTGCCGCAGCACCTCCTCCTCCAGCCAGTTCACCGAACGCGCGGCCAACTCGAGATGCGACTCGCCGCCCTCGTAACGGTCCGATAGATGTTTGCCCCAGTCGGGAAACGCCTCGCGAAAGTCTTCGGCCTTCCAGGTTGCGAACCGCCCCGCATTGGTTTCGCCGAGACGGGCGTCGACGGTCCAGTCGGCCTTGTCCTTGAACAGCACTTCTGTGGTCTGCAACGCGCGCCGCCACGGGCTGGAAAAAACGCGGTCGGGCACGAAACCGTGGCTTTCCATCAGCGTGCGTAGCTTCGCGGCCTGCCGCAGGCCATGTTCGGTCAACTCGTCCTGCTCGGTCGAGTTCAACAGGCCAGCCACGTTGGCGTGCGATTGGCCGTGGCGAATCAGAAGAAGATCCATAGGTGTTAGCTGCTTTGGGGCTTGGGGTCGGGCAAGGCCTTCAGGAACATCGACGAGATGCGTCGCACGCTGAAACGGTCGAACACGTCGGCATAAGCGTTGCGGCGGATCGACTGGCGAAGCCGCGGGTCGCCCAGCATGTCCTCCAGCGCTCGTGCCCAGCTCTCAGCCGTGTTCGACGCAATGTATCCCGTCTCACGATGTCTGACGTTCTCGCGGTAGGTCGGGCAATCGGAGTAAATGCTCGGGATGCCGAGGCTGCCGTAATCCGCGTATTTGATCGGCGACTTGCATGAGTTGAAAAACAGCGTCTCGGGATCCTCTTCGGCGCCGAGCGGCACGATCGCGAACGTGTAGCCTTCGTCGCGAATGGCCTTCTTGTATTCGAGGTTGCCGCGGCTGCCGCGATGCGTGATGCGGTCAATCGTATTGAGTTCCGGAAACGGATCGCCCCAGAAGTCGATCGATACGTTTTCGTGGCGCGCAAGGAAGTTGCGCAAGGTGTCGAAAAACGCCTTGCGGAAGCTCACGAGCTTGATGCCGTCGAGATTCGAGAAGATGATTTTCGGCGGCTGCTTTTCGGTCCACAGTTCCGGCGACAGGTCGAACGCCTGATCGTCGAAACCGTTCGGGATGATCAGCACGTCGTCCGAGCGACGCACCTTGCGCATACGCTCCTGCAACAGCGGGTTCGACGCGGTGGCCGCGCTCGCTTCGCGAATCATCGCGAGCACGTTGTAGAGCACGTCCTCGTTCATTTCGAGCACGCTCCACGACGGCAGATCGAGCAGCCAGTCGTCGAGATCGTAAATCGTATGGAGGCCGAGTTCGTTCGCCATCCGCATGATTTTCAGCGACAGGTTCGACACGTGCTTGTTGAACAGCACGACGTCGAAGCGATGCAGGTGGCTGACGCCGACGTCCGCCTCCGAGATCTGCTCCCACTCGATCAGCTGATGGCGCTGCATGTACGAAAGCAAAGGCGCGAAGCGCGCGCCGATGGTGCGCGAATTCATCCGCCCATCGGTCATGGAGCGCCGCTGAACGACGAGCAGTCGGGGAATTTTAGTAATTTGTGAGGCCGGCATCGATCAGGTGTCTGATTAGGTCTGCTGCTACCGTGCTCGACGAGTGCCGTGCATAGACGCGTTCGTAGTTACTTTCAATCTTTTCATCCCTGTCCGGGTCGGTCAGGGCGGCCTGAATGGCGGGAACGATGTCCGGCGCGCGGGTGGAAGCCGGGTACCAGACATTGTCGTCGAAGTGTTCGCGCTGCCAATCCCCATCAACCATAACGAGCGGCTTTTTCACGAACGCGCCTTCGAGGCACGAGCGCCCGGGCGGATCGAAGCTCGGCTCCGCCACCACCAGCGCGTTGGCGAGCGCGGAGCGCAATAGCGCGCTGCACGGCTGGATGAACGGCAGGAAATGAATGCCGCGACGCGCTTCGCGAACGCACTGCCGGTAATACGCCTCGTCCCTGAATCCGCCGACCATCAGGCCGTTCATGTCGAGCTGGTTCAGCGCGCGGATCAGTTCGAGCTGATTCTTGATCGGCTCGATCAAGCCGAGGCACAACACGTAATCCGACACGTCGCAGACCGTGGGGAGCAAATCCTTATCGGCCGGCAACAGGAACCGGTCGGATATGCCGGAGCCCACCACCACGCATTTGCCCGGATCGACCGTGATGTACGTGTTGAAGTGCGCCAGCTCGGTCGACGACTTGAAGAGCAGCCGCTCGGCACGCTGCACGAGCGCCTCGATGCGGCTGATTTCCGCCGCGTCGGGCGCGCTCAACCACCAGACGTTCGGCCACAGGAACAGCTTCTTGCCTTGATTCACCGTTTCGCGAATGATCGCTTCGCCGTCCGCATGAACGGAGAAGTGCATCACCGCGTCGTAAAAGCGTAGCGGCCGACTGCGAATGCCGTAAATGTCGGCCTGTACGTCCGAATCGTTCAGAAGTTCGGCGACCTGCACGAGTTCCGACTCACCACCACCGCTCGTCATGAACGCGGTACTGTGAGTGGTCAGGAGAATTTTAAAATGCATATTGCGGGCTCCGTCCCGAATCGTCCCGTATCGTGGGTGCTGCTGCCGTCCGCTGGACGGTGCGGAATTCACGCGTTCGCGCCACGCGCGAAACAGGCGCAGACCACTATTGGCAGGGCTTGATTTTACGCCAAATCGTAACGCTAACGACCGCCCCGGGCGACCCGGCGAGCACCCTCTCCACGCTTTCGTCAGCTTACGTGGCTTACGGAAACAGTCGCCGTCCAGCCCTTCCCGCCCTCAATCGCGACCCACACGCGCCCTTCCGCGCGAAGCGAAGGGCACGTACCCTTTGCGCTCGTGGCTGTGTGGATTGCTACGACGAATAATTTGTAAGTAACGGTAAATGCTGGCTCATGTTGAAACAACAGCGCATATTGGGCGTGCAGAATACTCGCGGTACGATAGATTGGCCGGCCGGAAATGCCGGGCCGCCAGCCATTCGGCATATCGTTATCGATTCGCCTTTCTGACATAGCTTTTCGCAAATTATTTCAAGCGGAGAAACAAGATGTCGGCATCGCCCGAGCTTCTCGATTCACTTGCCGCGCAGCATCCCGAGATTGCAGAACTGATCGCTGATCGGGACAAGTATCGCGACGCGCTTCAGGTCAACGTTCCGCACTTTTCGAATCTCGGCGACGTGCCCCCTGGCCACTACTATTCGCCGATCCCGTCGATCCAAGACATCAAACAGGACGAAGCACGCCTGTTCGGCAACGTCTCGCGCACGCTGCCCGGCATCGAGTTCAACGAAGAGGCGCAGGTGCGCCTCGTCGGCGAGTTCGCGGACAAGTACTACGGCGAGATGCCGTTCGAGCCGCACAAGAAGGATGGCCTGCGCTTCTACTTCGAAAACGTGATGTTCTCGTATGGCGATGCGACGTCGCTTTACTGCATGATTCGTCATCTGCGGCCGCGCCGCATCGTCGAGATCGGCTCGGGTTTTTCGTCCGCCGTTTCGCTCGATACCAACGACCTGTTCTTCGACGGCCAGATCCAGTGCACCTTCGTCGAGCCGAACAACGAACGCCTGCTGTCGTTACTGACCGAGAAGGACAAGGTCACCTCGAAGATCGTCAAGTCGCTCGCGCAGGACGTCGACCTGTCGGTATTCGCGGAGCTCGAAGCGAACGACATTCTGTTCGTCGACTCGTCGCACGTGAGCAAGATCGGCAGCGACGTGAACCGCATCGTCTTCGAGATACTGCCGATCCTCGCGCCCGGCGTGCACGTGCACTTTCACGACGTGTTCCTGCCGCTCGAATACCCGCCGCAGTGGATCTACGAGGGCCGCGCATGGAACGAAGCGTATTTGCTGCGTGCCTTCCTTCAGTACAACAGCGCTTTCGAAGTGGTGCTGATGAATACCTTCATGGGACACTTCCACGCCGACCTGATGAACGCGCGGATGCCGCTTTTCATGCGCAATCCCGGTGCGAGCTTCTGGATTCGCAAGACCCGTTAGGCGTCGCAACGCAAAACGTTTGATGTTTTGAGGAGATTCATCGATGACTTCGACGCACGCGCTCGAGCATCGCACCGAAGGCGCGTCCATGCGAGCCGGCTTGCAAGACGGCCTCCGCACGATGAAGGTCGGCCGCATCCCGGTGCCTGAGCTACTACCCGGCACCGTGATCGTCAAGGTGGCGAGCGTCGGCATCTGCGGCAGCGATCTGCACGCCTACCGGAACGTCGACGTCCATCAAAGCTTTCCGAACGGCCACGAACTGAGCGGCACCGTGGTCGAGATCGGCGAGGGCGTGACGAGCGTGCGCGTCGGCCAGCGCGTCACGATCGACATGGTGATGGGCACCGCGTGCGGCAAATGCGAGTACTGCAAGCACGGCACGCCGATTCACTGCCGCGCGCGCGAGTTTCCGTTCGGCGGCGGCTTTGCCGAATACGTGCGCAGCAAAGAGCCGGGCGTGTTCCCGCTGCCCGATGCCGTCGACGATCAGCTCGGCGCCATCGTCGAACCGGTGGCGGTCGGCATCCACGGCTGCCGCAAGATGCCGATTGCGCGAGGCTCGGTCGGCGTCGTGATCGGCGCGGGCACCATCGGCCTCGCGGCACTCGCCGCGGCGCTGGACGCCGGCAGCGATAAAGTCTATGTGGTCGCAAGACACGCGGCTCAGGCGCGCGCCGCGCTGGCGATGGGCGCCACCGCGATCCTGCCGGCCGATCGCGCCGAAGCGCTCGCCATCGTCGAACAGGCAACCGGCGGACTGGGTGCGCACTATGCGATCGAAGCCGTCGGCGGCACGGCCGACACATTCGACTTCGCGTGTCAGTTCGTGCGCCCGCTCGGTCACGTGTGCGTGCTCGGCGCTTTCGATCACGGCTTCAAGAACATTGAAATCATCAAGCCGCACATCAAGGAACTGACGATTCATCTGCCGAACTGTTACGGCTATATCGACGGTCAACACGACTTCGCGCTCGCAATCGATCTGCTGGCGCGCAAGGGCGATACGTTGCGCGCAATGATCACGCACGAACTGAGCCTCGACGATGTTGACGAGGCCTTCCGTCTGGCCAGTGATAAAAGTTCACACTCCATCAAGGTGCAGATGCGAACCTAGTGGTGTGAGCGGTCTCGCGCAATGCGGTGAACATCGGTCATAACTGGAAGCTGTGCCGTCCAATACGAGGAGGCAACATGGCGAAGGAAGACAATGCTCTCAGCATCGATGAAATTCGAGATAAGCGGCGTTGCCGTCTGCTGAAAGGACTGAACGTCAAGGAAAGCGTAGGCGTCGAGATCGGCCCGTTGTGCTGGCCTCTCGTGCGACGCAGCGACGCCGGTGAAATCATCTACGTCGACCATACGGACACGCCGCACCTGCGTCAGAAGTACAAGGACGATCCTCATCTCAACGTCAATGAGATCGTCGATGTCGATGCGGTGTGGGGGCGCAACACGCTGCATGAAGCGATCAGGGGCCGCTATGTCGACTACGTGGTGGCCTCTCATGTCGTCGAGCATGTTCCCGATCTCGTGACGTGGCTCAGAGAACTGGGCGCGGTCCTCAAACCGACCGGCGAAGTGCGTCTCGTCGTTCCCGACCGACGCTACACCTTCGATTATTTCCGTCGCGAAAGCCGGCTGCCCGAAGTACTGGCCAGCTATATCGCGCGTGCGCGGGTACCGCAGCCCTACTCGCTGCTCGATCACTGCCTGTCCGCCGCCGAGGTGTCGACGCAGGAAGCGTGGCAAAGGCGGATCGATCCGCACTCGGTCAGACGGCATCACACATGGCAAGGCGCGCTGCATCTGGCGCGCGACGCATTCGAAAACGGCACGTATCACGACGTTCACTGCTGGGTGTTCACGCCGCGCTCGTTTGCAAAACTGATCGCCGATCTTTGCGAAATGGAGCTGATCGATTTCGCCTGTGAAGACTTCTGCGACACGATGCGCAACGATATTGAGTTTTCCGTCGTGATGAGGCGCTCGCGCGATTCGCAATATATTGCCGAGAGCTGGCGGCGTATGGAGCGGCAGGCCAGCGACGTAACGCCGGCCGTGCCGTTCTGGCGCACGCACCGCAAACTCCGGGAGCTATGCTCCGGGGAGGACGCCGGTAAGAGCCCGCGGCGCGTATGCGGACAGCGTAGCGAGCTGGACCCCGACACAGCGATCAAATTGCCGCCGGATTTCAATGAACAGGAATATCTCGCCGTCAATACGGACGTGGCGGCGGCGGGAGTGGATGCGGGTCAGCATTACCTGCAATATGGGTGGCGGGAGGGACGGGCATTGCGGCGGTCCCCCGAGTCTCACGCTGCCCCCGCTGCGGTTGCCCCTGCTGCGGTTGCCACTGAAACGAGGTAACAATCGCGACAAGGGAATTCCAGAGGACCTAATGGCCGGGTGGACGATCAGGAATCTGAACCGCCCCGTTCGGCGCGAGCTTCAGGTCTGTGGCCCTTTTGCGCATGTTTGAATCTGCTGCTGCGTGCCCGCGGCGTCACTCCGCCGTAGCAGGAGGTAACCAGCAAAATTGAATGCGTCCACGGGCGCATAGGCCTGGCTCGCAAGCAAACAATTCGCGCTTGCCTCGAAACTCCAGAGCGGCTGATGCACGAGAATGTAATCCGGGCTGTACTTCGTGAGCCACGAGTAAAGATCTCTGCGGGCAATATAGTCCGCGTTATAGCGATTAGTCAGACCGAGAATGTCGATGATGTATCGGTCGGAGTACCAGCCGACGGTCCCGATCTCGACACTGGCGACTACCGCATTACCTGGCGTGTTGGCTTTTATCCATTCACCGATATTCTTGTAGGCGTCAATCGGGCCGCGCTGGACATTCGAAATACGAAAACTGTGATAAACGAATCCGCTCGTGACAAGAAAAAACGCAAGGAACAGCGTAAGGAAAACAGAACTCTCCCGGGACCGCTCATACGTGAAGTTGAGCAGCTTCCACGCGCCGACACCAACGAACAACAAGCCGAAGAAAAAGAACGGCGCGTAGTACCAGTGGTAATTTGGAATCTGCATAAACACATAAAACGAGCCCAGCAGCACCAGATAGACCATGGTGAGCCACCCGATCCTTTTGCCGAGACTCGACACCACGCCGACAAGACCGACCGGCAGCATGAACGCGAGCAGCCGGAAATCGCCGCCGAAGAAAGCATTCTTCATGTACTGTACGTGAAGAAAAATCAGTCCTTCGCCCCAGTACCCTGACTTGCCCTGGCCGAGCTTCGCATTACCGGTAGCCGGAAGAAACGCGCCGTAGTAGTAGTAGTTAAATATGAAATTGGCCGCGAGCAAAATGACTGGCGCGACCAAATACTTAACATGAGGCAGCTTTCTGTTCCTGATAAAGTAATCGACGACCACGACGAGGCCAACGAACACACCTTCACTGCGCGTAATGAACAGCAGGCCCAGCACAACGCCAAGGCCGAAAAATTGCTCTCTGCGATAGAGCAGCAACGCGAGCGCGGAAAGGAACAGAAACAGCGAAGTCTCCATCCCGAAGGTGTAGTAAAAATAATTGAAGGAAACAACGATCAGCGCGCACAGCGTCTGTTCGTATTTCCCGCTCGCCAGCAGATGCGCTCCCGTGATTGCAGCCGCGCACAGAAAGACGAACGACAGGAAGATCGCCGTATATTGCAGATTCCCCGACACAGCGTTGGCGACGATCAGCATGTAGGAATACAACGGCGACGTCAGCCCGTTGAAGCGATCGCCGGCATTGTAGGTCAGGCCATTTCCGTCAAACAGATTGCGCAGATATCGCAGGTAGATCAGCGAATCATCGAGCTGATAGTTGCGCGTTTTCCATGCGAGACAGCCACTCACGGCAATCGTGATCACCAATAGAAGCGCATTCTCCGCAAGGTACCGCCTCAATCGTTGCATGTTCATTGGCCAATAAGTTCTGGTTGCGCTCGTCCAGCAGCGACGCAACTTCTAAAAATCGACGCATTGCCCGAATCAGGCAAAAACGAACTTCTTGTCGAGCCGATATTTGACGATGTAACCAATCACGAGTCCAATCACGCCGCCCGTAAAGCGGGCAGGCTCGGAGTGATAGATCGCGTCCGCGCCGAACTCGAAGCCCCAGAAAATCGCGGTAGTTGCGAGCCCCATCACCGTATACAGCAGAAAACTCTGTATGCCGTGCGACAGATCGCGATGGCGGTATCGGAAGATCCAGCGCTTGTCGAGTACGAACTTCACCACCAGCCCACCACCCGTTCCGACGACCACGGACAGCGGCACGCTGAACGCTCCCGAATAGGTCATCAGCGAGAGCTTCTGAAGACCGATATTCGCGGCGATCGAAATCGCCGCGAATATCGCGTAGAAAATCACGAGGCGCGACGCGCTCATGGAAGTTGCCGAGGAGTTCACGAAAGGCACACCAAATCAGAAAGGTCAGACAAACGTTCGCCGCACCATGCGCTCGCTGCGCGGCGACGGTTGCCGTGGAGCACGGCAGACCGGTCGCGATGCATGCAATGCATTACAACGAGAGCCGCTTGAACACGCGGCCAGGAATGGAGCGAATGATCAGCATGATGCCCCACCAGAACCAGGGGGTATAAATGACATCCCTGCCCTTTTCCACCGCGCGCACGATATCGCCTGCGACCTTATCCGCCGTGGCAACAAGCGGTCCCGGCAAAGGGAGTCCCGCTGTCATTGGCGTAGCGACAAAGCCAGGCTTGATCGTCACCACGTGCCCGCCCGCTTTGAACAGGCGCGCCCGTAGGCCCTCGCAAAACGCGGAGAGCGCTGCTTTCGCGCTGCCGTACAGATAGTTCGACTGCCGACCGCGATCGCCGGCCACCGACGAAATGACCGCAATCGTGCCGCGCCGTTGCTGCTCGATCACATTCGCAAAACGCGTCAGCAACGCGATAATCGAGACCGCATTGGTGTTGAACTCTCGGACTGCGACGTTGGCATCGTTCTGGCAATCCTGCTGATCAGGCAGCGTGCCGGGAGCCACCAGCACGATGTCGAGCGCGCCGAACTCGGCCGAGCAGCGCTGCATCATGGCGGCGTGTTCACCAAGCTGATCGATGTCCAATTGCTGGCACAGCACGTCTTGCGCGCCACGTGCCTTGAGGTCGTCAGCAACCTGCTGGAGGCGCTCCATGTTGCGCGCGACGAGAAAGAACCGCGCGCCCTGTTTTGCCCATTGCCGTGCACAGGCAATGGCGATCGCCGAAGTGGCGCCAACGATAACGATGTTTTTCATACTCGAGTGGTTCGTTCCCAAAAGCGTGACAGCAAGGCCGGATCACGCAGCGCTTCGACCTGCTCCCACTGCGGATAGGCAGCGCGAAAATCTTCGCCCGACATATGCGCGTCCTTGGCGGGATACAAACGGCCGCCGCTCTCGCGCACGATCGCATCCAGCCGGTCGAAGAGCTTGCGATTCGATTCCTCGCGCTGCGGGAAGTCAAGCGCGAGCGATGTGCCTTCGAGCGGAAAAGACAGCAAGCCCGGCGATTTGATGTCGCCGCAGCGCTTCAGCACGGCAAGGATCGATCCCGTGCCGCTGCGGGCAATCGCGTCGAGAATGGCCCGCGTCGCATCACGCGCAACGGGCGCCGGTATCACGCATTGATACTGCTGAAAGCCCGAGCGGCCGTAGATACGGTTCCATTCGAGCAGGCTGTCGAGCGGATAGAAGTACGAGTCGTAACTGACCGTCGAACGGACCTCGTCCGCGCGTTGCCGCCTATAGTACAACTCGTTGAAGGCGCGCAGGGTCAGCCGGTTGAAAACGGGGATCGGCGACGTGAACGGCACCGTACGCGTCTTGCGGCGCCCGACCTTGAGCCCCCCATCGGAAGCGTGATCGCCGACCATGAAGATGCCTCTGCCCAACGCGGCATCGCGGCTCTGACAGTCCACCCAGGCCACGCTGTACTCATGCAGGTCGTCTAGTCGTTCGGACAGCACGAAGAACTCGTCGAGGTTGGCAAAACGGATGCTGGTCACGTCGAGCATGCTCGACTTGATCGGTATCAACTGGATTTCAGCCCACGTGATCAGCCCTGTCATGCCAAGGCCGCCAATCGTTGCGGCGAAGAACTCCGGGTGCGATTCCGGCGTACATTCGAACTGCGTACCGTCGCTTCGCAGTAGGGAGAAACGCCGCACGTGTCGGCCAAAAGTGCCGCGTACATGATGATTCTTGCCGTGCACGTCGTTGGCAATTGCGCCGCCCAACGTCGCGTACTTCGTCCCCGGCGTGACGGGCAACATCCATCCACGTGGAATCGCCACGTCAAGAATCTGCTCGAGCGTCATGCCTGGTTCGGCACGCAATACGCCGTTTTGCCAGTCAGCCAGAATCATCCGGTCCAGCGGCAGCATGTGGACCACGTGTCCTGACGACGCAAGGCAACTGTCGCCGTAACTGCGCCCATTGCCAAAGGCAAGGGTCGTGCGCTCCGCGCTGCCGACACTTCGCCATACCGCCGCGGCCGTATCACGCCATGCGATCGGATGGGCATCTTGCAGCGCATACGGATAGCGCCCCCAGGACTGAACTTTGGACATGGCTAGGTCGCCATCCAGAACACGGCGCCGCATAGTGCCATGATCAGCCAGCTGCTCCGATCTTTGGCCGCGAATACGATCGGGTCGTCATGCATGGAGCCGCGATGCGCGATGATCCATGTGCGGCTCACCCAATAAAGCAGCAGAGGACAGGCCAGCCAGATGTACTGCGGATGCCGATAGAGGCTCGTGGTATTGCCATCCTGGATATAAAGCGCGAGAACCAGCACGGAAAGATAGCCCGAGGCCGCGCCGAGCGACGAAATCAACGGCAGATCGCTCGCCACATAGCCGCGGCCGCGTGACTTGGCGAGGCCGCGCTCCTTCAACGCGTGCAGTTCCGCATACCGCTTGACGAGCGCAAGGCTGAGAAAAATGAACATCGAAAACGCCAGCAGCCAGAAGGTGAGCCGCGCGTCGATCGCTGCGCTTCCGGCGATGATCCGGGTCGTATAGAGCAAGGCCAGCACGACCACGTCCATCATGACTCGCCGCTTCAGATGGAAAGAATAGGCCAGCGTGAGTACGTAATAGCCGAGCAAAACCAGGGCGAATTTATGAGGCAGACAGAGCCACGCGATCGCACCACCCGCGACCAGCAGAACCGGAAAGAGCGCCGCGCCCCAAACCAGCGGCAACGCGCCCGAAGCAAGCGGGCGTTTGCGCTTGGTCGGATGATGCCGGTCGTCCTCGAGATCGAGCAGGTCGTTCAACAGGTAGACGCTCGATGCACAGATACCAAAGGCAAAAAAAGCGAGCAGCGCGGAAATGACCAGCGCGGCGTCCGACAGTTGATGCGCCGCGAGCAGCGGCACGAAGATCAGCAGATTTTTCAGCCACTGATGCAGTCGCAACGACTTTGCCCACGTCTTCGGCCACGCGGACCGTTGGCCGATGACGCGCTCGACGTTGCCCTGCTTGCGCGCCGCGCGCTCTACGCCGCTGGACGGATTGATGACATAGGCACGCTCAGCGGCGGCCCAGACCGCGACATCGTCGTGCGAATTGCCTGCATAGTCGAAGCCTTGCTCGCCGAACTCCGCCACGAGCCTGTCGCGCTTACGATGCGCGGACAGATTGATATCGCTATGCGTGGCGAACGTTTTGTCGAAGAGCCCAAGATGATCGGCAATCGCATTCGCGTAGCGTTCATGGCTAGCAGTCGCGAGCACGAGCGAACGCCCGGCGGCCCGCTCCTCCTTCAGCCACTCGATGACCGTGGCGTCGTACGGCAGGACGGTGACGTCGATATCGGTCGCTTCGGCCAACCGGGCTTTGAGTCCGGCTTTGCCCTCGCGCAGGAACCAGAGAAACGGCTCGTAGAACCGATGCGGTGCAGATCTGGTGAAAGCAAACCCGCATTCAATCAGGACGTCCGAGCGAATGAGTGTTCCATCAAGGTCGACAACGAGGGGTTTGCTACTCATTCAGTGAGCCGCCGCAAGGCAGAAAAGAGTGTGGAAGGCAGTGTGCCCGTCTAATTTGCGCAGATATTACCGATTTCTCGCGACTGTATGGCCGAAATGGACCGAGGAAATAACGACTCACGAACACAATACCTGTTCATACAGCGATTTATATGCGCTTCCCAACGCCGGCCCCGAAAACAACCGCTCATACCGTTCCCGCGCCGCCGCCCCCATACCGCGCGCGAGCGCTTCATCGAGCGCCAGCCGGTTGATCGCGGCGACCAGCGGCTCCGGCGCCTCGGGCGGCACGACAAACCCCGTCACCCCATCCTCGTTCACGAACGACGTCCCGGACCCCACCTCGCAGCACACCATCGGCTTGCCGAACATCGCTGCTTCGACCAGCACCATCCCGAACGCTTCGGAGCGCAAATGCGAGGGCAGCACCATCGCGCGACAGCCCTTGAGCAGCGCGACCTTTTCGTCATGCGTGACCTGCCCGGCAAACACGACGTTGCTCGCGCCATGCTCCCGCGCCAACGCGGCGAGCCGCTCGCGCTCCGGTCCCGAGCCCGCGATGACGATTTTCGCCCGCACATGCCGGGCTGCCTCGACGAGCGTGTGCAGCCCCTTGTAGTAGCGCAACACGCCGAGCGCCAGAAAATAAGGCTCGCCTGGCGCCAGACCGAGCCGGCTCTCGAGCTTGCGCTGCGCGTCGAGCGGCTGCGGCTCGTCGCGATAGTCGATGATGCCCAGCGGAATCGTCTTCAGCCGCTCCTTCGACACGCAGGCGGCGAGCGCCTCGCTGGTCCGCGCATAGGCCGGCGACGTCGCGACCACGGCGGACATGCTGCGCAGCGTGCGCCGCATCAGTGGTCCATAGACGGCGCCGAGCAGCTTCTGCCGCACGATGTCGGAGTGATACGTCATTACCGTCGGCTTGTTCGTGCGTCCGAGCAGATGCAATACATCGGCGAACGGCCACGGAAAATGGAAGTGCACGACGTCGGCCCAGTCGGCCATCTCGCGATACTTCATCACCGCGCACGGACCGCCGAGATCGCACGATGCCGGCGCCGCCCATGATTTCTCGCGCACCACCTGCCCTTCGGGACGTTCGACGACGGTCGGCGTCGGGCTCGGCGACAGGGTAAGGATGCGCGGTTCGACGCCGCGCTCGCGCGTCGATAGCGCAATCTGGCGGATCGCTTCCTGCAGGCCGCCAGGCGGGTCGGGAAAGTACGTGCGGTACACATGAACGACCCTCACGTGCGCACCTCCGCGCCGTGTTGCTGCGCGCTACTGCCGTCCGCCTGGCGGGAGTGGAACGTGATCGCCAGCATCTTGTCGAGCCGTGCCTCCCACGTATTTTCGCCAACCGCCGCGCGCGCTTCTTCCGCGCTCAGCTTGCCGCGTGCCAGCTGCCTTTCGATCGCCGTGATGAACGTGTCGGCATCGCCGCCCACTTCGAGCCCGGCGCGCGGCTCTTTCGCGAAATCGAGCGGCGTCGATACGACCGGCAGACCGGCCGCGAGATATTCGTAGAACTTCATCGGAAACATCGAGTGCGTGTACTCGTTGATCAACGTCGGCAGCACGCCGACCCGCATGCCGCGCAGATACTGCGGCAGCACGCGATACGGCCGGTAGCCGAGCAGATGCACATTCGGCAGACGCTTGAGCTCCGCGAGCAGGTCGCTGCGCTGTCCTTCGCGCTCCTCGCCGATGATCACCCATTGCCACTGCGGCCGCGCCTGCGCTGTTTGCAGCAGCAGCGGCAGGTCGACCTTGAAGTCCGACAGCACGCCGTGATAGACGAGCCGCGGCTCGTGGATCGCGGCGAGCTCGGCGGGCAACGGGCCGTCCGCGCGCGCTGCGCCGAAGTGCGCTTCATCGACGACGTTGCCGAAGAAATGCGTATTGGGATTGAACGGCAGGCACACGTCCTTCAGCGATTGCGCGGTCGTAAACACCGCCTCGCAGCGGCCGAGCAGGTCGCGTTGCGCGTTGCGGAACGCATCGACGTCGACGCCCGGAATCGCCGCGATATCGTCCACGCAGTGGTAGACGAGCGGCCCGCGCGGCAGCGTCGCGATCGCATCGAGCATGTACGGGTGGTACGTCCACACGACCGGCTTGTCGTAGCGATGCGACCTCGCGAAGCGGTTCACCGAAAAGCGCAGCATCGCCTGGTTCAGCGAGCGCACGAACGGCAGATG
This sequence comes from Paraburkholderia sp. WC7.3g, assembly GCF_050436345.1. Lineage (NCBI taxonomy): Bacteria > Pseudomonadati > Pseudomonadota > Betaproteobacteria > Burkholderiales > Burkholderiaceae > Paraburkholderia > Paraburkholderia sp. WC7.3g. The sequence continues at coordinate 1,206,809 of NZ_JBNDMA010000002.1, read as the reverse complement.
ATGCCCCGCCGGCACCATCAGCGGCGACAGCACCCAGATGTTGTCGGCGCGGCGCGGCGGCCCGAGCACGAGCGACTGCACGCCGCGCCACAGGCGCCGCCACAGTCGCGACCAGTCGCGGCCGCTGGCCACTTTCGGCGAGCGGAATCCGACGCTTTCCACATACAGAATCCGCCAGCCGCGCGCGGCGAGGATGCTCGCCGTGTGCTGCTTGTTGGTCCAGTACGGCTCGTCCCAGTCGGCGGTCGAAAAGAGCACGCAGTCTTGCGGGGCAAGCACGGGGTTCACGCCGTCAACCAACGAACACCTCGACCGGTCGGCCGCGCAAGCTGTCGACGATGCGCCGCGACGCCAGCCCGTCGCCATACGGATTGGCGCGATCGCGCAGCGCGGCGCGCCGCGCGGGATCGTCGAGCCAGCCGATCACCGCGCTTTCGATGCTCGCGGCGCTCTGGCCCGCGAGCGTCGCGAAGCCGGCGTCGACGCCTTCGCGACGCTCGGTGTGGTTGCGCATCACGACGACTGGCACGCCGAAGGTCGGCGCTTCTTCCTGGATGCCGCCCGAATCGCTGACCACGACGGCGCTGCCGCTGATCAGATAAAGGCTCGTCGGATAGTCGACCGGCTCGATCAGCGCGAGGTTCGGGATGCCATCGAGCTCGCGATGCACGGGCTCGCGGACGGCCGGGTTCAGGTGCACAGGGAACACCCAGCGGTAGTCGCTATAGCGCTGACATAGATCGCGCAGCACGCGGCAAATGTCCTGCAGCACGTCGCCGAAATTCTCGCGGCGATGGCACGTGACCAGCACGTGCTGCTGCTGCGCGCCGTGCCATGCGGGCAGCGGACTCGCCGCAGGCGTGACGTTCCAGCTCGCGCGCACTTCGCCGATCGCATCGACGACCGTGTTGCCGGTTACGACGATCTTCTCCGCCGCGACCCCTTCAGCAAGCAGGCTGTCACGCGCGCGCGAGGTCGGCGCGAAATGCAGCGTCGCGATGCGACCGAGCAGGCTGCGGTTCGCTTCCTCGGGAAACGGACTCGTGAGATCGCCGGTGCGCAGCCCCGCCTCGACGTGACCGACGCGAATGCCGCGTTGGAACGCCGCGAAGCCCGCGCAGAACGCGGTCGTCGTGTCGCCCTGCACGATCACCCAGTCTGGACGCGTTTCGTCGAGCGCGCGGTCGAGCGCGGCGATCAGGCGCGACGCGAGCGCATTCAGCGATTGGCCAGGGTGCATCGTTTCGAGCGTGATGTCCGGTTCGATGCCGAAGAATTCGAGCGCCTGCGCAGCCATGTCCTTGTGCTGTCCGCTCGCGCAGACGATCGTGTCGAACTCGCTGCGCAGCGCTCGCACGAGCGGTGCGAGCTTGATCACCTCGGGCCGCGTGCCCATCACCACCATGACTTTCATTGCAGTGCTTTCCCCGCCTCGACCTTGGTATGAGCGCCCCGGAACTCGACGCCGAGCGCGAGCGGCGTCGTGTCGGCATATGGCGTGACGACGCTGAATGCGCCGTCGTGTTCGACGATCCGCGCGAACGACCGGAAGCGCAGGAAATCGAGCGCGGCTTCCTCGTGCAGGAACAGCGGCCGTTGCGCCTTGCCGCGCATGTAGGCGATGAACCGTTCGTGCGCGTCGATGCGCGCCGCCTCGCCGGACCAGCCGTACGCGTAGCGCTCGGAGAACGGATGGTCGAGATAGCCGAACAGCGTGTTGGTCGCGTACGCGGTGTCGAAGGCCTGCTTGAAGATCGCGAGCGGGTCGCCCTCTTTCAGCATGCAGTCGCCGTGCAGCATGCACTGCTGACTATGGCCGACGAAACCCGCCGGCAGTCCCGCCAACGCGCCGCCGCGCGCACTCAGAAACTCGGGATCGTTGCGGATGATGCCGCCGATGCAGCCCGCGTAGCCCGCGTCGATCAGGCCGAGCATCGCGTACGGCGGCGACTGGTGAAACGGCGACACCGCGTAGCGCACCGGCACGCCGGTCGCGTGTTCGAGCAGTTCGGCCGATTGCGCGCCTTCCGCGAGCGCGGTGTCGTAGCTGCCGCCCCAGTTCGGCGAGTGCGTCGCCGTGTGCGACAGCACCGCGCCCTGCTGCCGGTCGGCGAGCAGCTCGCGCAGGATGTCGTGCTGGCCGCCGCGCTGCAGGTTGTGCGTATGCACCGCGAGCGTGAACGGCACGCCGAGCCGCTGATACGCGTGCCATAGCGGACGCGCCGATTCGACGTCCTCGTCGCAATCGAGCCGCGACGTGATCGCCGCGTCGTAGCCCCACGGCAGTTCGCTCAGCACCGGCTGACACGGCAGCGCATCGCCCCGGTAGCCGCACAGGAACTGCTCGACGAGGCGCCATTCGAACGAATCGCACGGGCCGACCGGCCGGTTGAACCACAGCACGCCCGATGCGCCGGCATCCCACAGCGCCGCGTACGCGAACTGCCGATCGCCGTTCACGACGACCGAGGCCAGTTCCGCTTCGGCAGGTACGTCGGGCGCTTCCGAGAGCGCCCAAATCGAGCCGTCGGCGCGAATCGCGCCGTAGCCGAGGTTGTTCCATTCGTCGGTGAAATCGAAGCGCTCGAACGGGCGATGCCATGCCGCGCCGCCGAGCGTCTGCGCGAGCGCGCCGTAGCGCACCGCCGCCGCGCTTTCGCGCGACTCGCCGGAAGGCGCCGATGCGCTGCGGCTCGCCGCTGCAAGTTCGGGCGGCAAGGCCGCGGGCCGATAACGCAGATAGTCCGCGAGCGCGATCGGCATATGGCCGAACACGATCAGCTTGCGCGGCCGTGCATTCACGAACGCGATCAGGTCGGCGCTCCACGCGTCGGGCGCGTCGACGGCGACCACGACGTCGGGCGCGATCTCGTGCAGCATATTGCGCGTGATCGCCTGCGCCTGGGTCGCGCTGACCGAGCGCCGCAGCGCCGCCAGCACGTATTGGCCGGCGTCGGCTCGGGCGTCGGGAAACGCGACGCCGATCATGCGCTCACCACGTGACGGAATTTGGCGCGACTGCCCACGCGTACGAAATCGTCGTGACCGACGTAGGTGATCGTGAACGCGTCCTGCCAGAAGTGGCGCAGCTTCGCGGTCGTGTCCTCCGCGTTCGCGTGCGGTTCGAGCACGATGCGCAGCGTGGGCGGCGCGGTGCGCAGATCGATCTGAAATTCCTGGATGCCTCCGACGCGGTGATCGAGCATGTCCTGGATGTGGTGCGTCGGATGCGCGACGCCGTTGATCGGCACGACGTCGTGAATCCGGCCGACCACGTCGGTCAGGAAGAAGCCCTTGTCCGTCTCCTGCACGCGCGCTAGGTCGCCGGTCGTGTAGCGGATCAACGGCATCAGCCGGTTGCGGAAACCGGTGAACACGAGCTCATGCGCGCCGTCGGGGTTGTCGGGCGCGACGCGGCTTTCCGGCCAGCCTTCCGATTCGAGGATCTGGAAGCCGCCTTCGTGACCGTCGAGCTCATAGGCCATCACACCGAGCTCGGCGAGACCGTAGCGGTCGATCACGCGGCAGCGCAACGCCTTCGCGATCATCTCGCGCGCATGCGGCTCGAGCAGCTCGCCGCTCGACTCGAACACCTGGAACGCGTTGCCGCCGCCGTACTTGCGCTCGACGTAGCAGGCGAGCGCGTACATCGTCGATGGATGCGAGTGCGCGAGGTACGGACGGCGACGCTTCAGCGTGCGCCACATTTCCTCGAGACCCTGATCGTCGATGCGGTCGAAGAAGACATTGCTGCGATTCATCGCGAAGCATTTGAAGTCTTCGCGCGATGGCCACTCGGGCACGGCCTGATCCGGGAAACGGCATGCGAAGTGCAACTCCGAGCGATGGCGCAGCTTGCCGATCCGCTCGCGGCAATAGTTGGTGACCGCCGACGAATAATCGGCGCCTTGCTGGTCGTAGTAGATCGTCGTCGAAAGGCCGGTCGAGCCGCCGGTCTTGCAGGCGTGGTGCTTGCCCGCCACGAGCGGCCCCGACAACAGACGCGGCCCCTGCTCGCGGATGATGTCCTTGGTCAGATACGGCAGTTCTTGCAGGTAGCGCGGGTCGTCCTTGACCCTGGCGGGATCGAACTGCTTCGCCTGGAACAGATCGCGATAGTAAGGCACCTTCGCGCCGGCGAATTCGAGCGTGGCGACCAGCCGTTCGAGCGCAATGCCGCGGCGATGCGGCACCGGCAGCGCATAGTGCTCGCGCAGTTCGCGGATTTTCGGGCGTACGTTGCGTTTTTCGGCGTTCTCCGCAATCGGATACGCGATATAGCCGCCGGCGAAACCCTTCAGCGTGCGAAACGGCTGACGCACGAGCAGGCATTCGGAGTAGCGCAGAAATGGGTGATTAGCTCGCATCGAATTCGAACCTTGTTACGCCTCGGGGCCTGCCCCGAGGGTGTTGCTGAACTGCGGGACTGGCGCGGGCGCCGCGCCGGCCGCGCGCCCGCGTGCTCAGTGCGGCAACTGCGCGGCGTGGCTGATGAGCGGCTCGTCGGTTTTTTCCGGCGGCAGCACGGGTTCGTCGGCGACCATCTTGCCGTGCTCCATCGAGATCTTGCGGTTGCACACGCGCGCGACCAGCGACGGATCGTGCGACGCCACCACCAGCAGCGCCGCCTTGCCGACGAGACCTTCCAGACGCTCGGCCGCCTTCACGCTGAACTCGGCGTCGCCGACGCTCAGCCATTCGTCCATGATCAGGATGTCGGCTTCGACGCTCGTCGAGATCGCGAACGCGAGGCGCAGCATCATCCCGCTCGAATAGGTGCGTACCGGCAGATTCAGGTAGTCGCCCAGTTCGCTGAAGTCGGCGATCTCGTCGATCTTGCTGCGGATGCGCGCGGGCTTCAGCCCATCGAGAATGCCGCGCAGATAGATGTTCTCGAAGCCGGTTGCGTCGGGGTCGAGGCCCATCGACACGTCGAGCAGCGAGGCGACCTTGCCCTGCACCTTCAGCTCACCTCGCACCGGCGCATAGACGCCCGACAGCGTGCGCAACAGCGTCGTCTTGCCCGAGCCGTTGTGGCCGATCAGGCCGATGCGCTCGCCTTCGCCGAAGGTGAAGCTCAGGTCGTCGATCGCGCGGACGATCGCATGGCGACCCGCGTCCTGGCCGATCCGGCCGCCCGTCGTCAGATTGAGCACCGCCTTTTTCAGCGAGCGATGCGAGTTCTCGTAAATCGGAAATTCGACGGAGATGTTACGAGCGACAATCGATGAAGAACTCACAATATCAAAGCCAGTAAGGAACGCGATTACGGAAACGCTTCATCAGGAACTGCGCGAACGCAAAACCGACGATCAGGAGACCAATCGACCACGCCCACGAGTCCCAGTAGGTCGGGCGGCCGGTGAGCGGCGCGCGCACCGTTTCGATCAGGTGATACAGCGGGTTGTAATCGGCGACCCACGCGCGGTCCTTCAGGATTTCCGGCGACCACATGACCGGCGTGAAGAAGAACACGACCTGGATCAGGTTCGTGACGATCGGCGGAATGTCGCGAAAGCGTGCGCACAGCACGCCGAGCGTGACGCCGAGCCACACGCCGTGCATCAGCAGGATCACGAGCGCGAACGGCACCAGCACGATTTCCCAGCCCGGCCAGTGACCGAACACGATCAGCAGCACGACCACGACCGGCAGGCTATGCAGCAGGATCACGAAGTTGCGCCACGCGATGCGGCAAACGTGGACCGTCAGTGGCAGCCTGATCTGCTTGATCAGATACGCCGAGCCGATGAAGGCCATGCAGCCTTCGTTGGCGACCGACGCCAGATACGCCCACACGACGAGACCCACCGCGAGATACGGCAGGTAGTCGGAGAGTTCCTGGTGCAGCAGCGTCGAATACAACGCGCCGAGCACGACCACCATGATGATCGTGCTCAGCGTGAACCAGAACGGCCCGAGCACCGAGCGGCGATAACGCTGCCGGATGTCGTGCCAGCCGAGCGTGCCCCAGACCCGCACCGCCTTCATGCCGACCAGCAGATCGTCGTGCTCGTTGTGACGTGTCAGGTCTTCCGAGTCGTTGGTGAAACTGATATCCATCTCAAGTACGTCCGTAAATGTCTTCGAAGCGAACGATATCGTCTTCGCCCAGATATTCGCCGCTTTGCACTTCGATCATCACGAGCTCGACGACGCCCGGATTTTCGAGGCGATGTTTGTGACCCGCCGGGATGTAGGTCGATTCGTTGGTCGACACGAAGAATTCCTTCTCGCCGTTGACGACCTTCGCCATGCCACTCACCACGACCCAATGCTCGTTGCGGTGATGATGCATCTGCAGGCTCAGGCTCGCGCCCGGCTTCACCTCGATGCGCTTGATCTTGAAGCGCGGCCCCTCTTCGAGCACCGAGTAGGTGCCCCACGGCCGGTGCACGGTGCGATGCACCTTGTATGTCTCGTGCCCGCGCGACTTCAGTTCCGCGAAAATCTGCTTCACATCCTGCGCGCGGTCCCGGTGCGCGACGAGCAGCGCGTCGGGCGTATCGATCACGATCAGGTCATCGACGCCGATCGCGCCGATCAGGCGCCCGCCGCTGCGCAGATACGAGTTCTTCACGTCGACCAGCAGCGCCTCGCCTTCGACGCGGTTGCCGCTCGCATCGGCCGGCGACAGGTCGGACAGCGCGGTCCACGACCCGACGTCGGTCCAGCCGAGGTCGCAGCACACGACCGCCGCGTGCTCGCACTTCTCCATCACCGCGTAGTCGAACGACAGCTCCGGCACCGCGCCGAAGCAGCCCGGATCGAGACGCACCTGCGCGCCGCTCTTGCCTTCGGCGGACGGCGACTTGTCCATGCATTCGGCCGCGGCATCGAGAATGTCCGGACAGTGCTCGCGCATCTCCTTCAGGATCGTGCCCGCGGTGAAGCAGAACATGCCCGAGTTCCACACGAACTTGCCCGACGCCAGATACTCGCGGGCCTTCTCCAGCGACGGCTTCTCGACGAAGCGCACGACCCGCTCGCCATCGGCTTCGATATAGCCGTAGCCGGTTTCGGGCGTGTCCGGATGCATGCCGAAGGTCACCACCTTGCCGGCCTGCGCCAGCGTCTGCGCACGCGCGACCGCTGCGGCGAAGGCGGTTTGATCGGCGATCAGATGATCGGCGGCGAGCACCAGCATCACCGTGTCTTCGCCATGCACCTTCGCGATATGCAAGGCCGCCGTGGCGACCGCCGCGGCCGTGTTGCGGCCGAACGGTTCCAGAATGAACGAGATCGCGATGTGCTTGCCGTTCACCTCGCGGAAATCGTCTTCGGTCTTGAAAAACAGCTCACGGTTCGTTACCGTGAGCACTTCCTTCACGTCGGGCAACGCGACCGCGCGCAGGAAGGCTTTCTGCAGTAGGCTTTCGCCGTCCGCGAGACGGATGAACGGCTTCGGGTGGGATTCGCGCGAAACCGGCCACAGCCGCGATCCCGCTCCGCCGCACAGAATGATCGGTAACAAACTCACAGCTCCCTCTCGATACCGTATTTATTACGTGGCCATATTGGCTTGCGCACGGTTGACGCACACGTTTGCAATCTTCTGCGCATAGACCGTCGAATCCGCGCCCAGCGCGCCCTTCAGTCGAGCAACATTCTACCGCTGCCCCCTTTCATCATTGTCAGGGAACGATCGTCCGATTGTGTTTCGTTTGCCACAGCGGCGCTCGCGCCCCCGCGTCGAATCCGCGAATCAGGCGCGCACCGCCGGCGACTTCGGAAAACCGTCCGTCAGACACAGCTTCAGCGCGTCGCGCCAATGCGGCGCGGCGAGCCCGAACACGCGCGCCAGCTTGTCGTTCGACATTCTGGAATTGGCTGGGCGCTTCGCGGGCGTCGGGTAATCCGCGGCGGGAATCGGCAGCGTGGTCGGCTTGTTCGGCAAATCCGCGAGTTCGAAGATCGCCGACGCGAAGCCGTGCCACGACGTCGAGTCGCCCGCGCACAGGTGATAGACGCCCGAGCGCTCGCTCCACCACTTCGCGCCGTCTTCGGCGGCGAAGGACTGGGCGCACAGATGCGCGCTCAGCGTCGCGATCGTGTTGCACCAGGTGGGCGCGCCGAACTGGTCGGCCACCACCTTCAACTCGGGACGATCGGCGCCGAGCCGCAGCATCGTCAGCAGAAAGTTCTTGCCGCGCGTGCCGTACACCCAGCTCGTGCGCAACACCAGGTGGTTCGCGCCGCTCGCGGCGATTGCCTGCTCGCCCGCGAGCTTGCTGCGGCCGTAGACGTTCTGCGGATCGGTCGGATCGTCTTCGACGTACGCGCCTTCCTTCGTGCCGTTGAACACGTAGTCGGTCGAATAGTGGATCAGCGCGGCGCCGAGCTTTTTCGCTTCCTCGGCGAGCACGCCAGGTGCTTCGCCGTTGATCCGCATCGCGAGATCGCGCTCTTCTTCGGCCTTGTCAACCGCGGTATAAGCGGCCGGATTGACGATCAGCGCGGGACGCACGTCGCGCACCACCGAGCGAATCTGATCGAGGTTCGATAGGTCGAGCCGCGAGCGGTCGACCGCGACCACGTTGCCGAGCCCTTGCAGCGTGCGCGCGAGCTCATAACCGACCTGGCCATTTACACCGGTAACGAGAATCGTCCGTTTCGCTTCACGTGCGCTCATGCGATCCCCTTATGCGTAGACTTCGGCGTCGGCGAGACGCTTGCCCGCCGCATCCTTGGCCGCGAGCAACGGCTCGAAGTCGATCGGCCATTCGATACCGATCGCCGGATCGTTCCACGCGATGCTGCGCTCGTGCTCGGGAAACCAATAATCCGTGGTCTTGTAGAGGAACTGCGCGGATTCCGACAGCACGACGAAGCCGTGCGCGAAACCGGGCGGCACCCACAGTTGCCGATGGTTCTCGACCGACAGCGTCACGCCGACCCACTTGCCGAAGTTCGGCGAGCGCTTGCGGATGTCGACGGCGACGTCGAACACTTCACCCTCGACCACGCGCACGAGTTTGCCCTGCGCGTGCTGGATCTGATAGTGCAGACCGCGCAGCACGCCTCTCGCCGAACGCGAGTGATTGTCTTGCACGAACTCGACGCCCGCCTCGACCTTCTCGGCGAATTCGAGCGCGTTGAAGCTTTCGAAGAAGAAGCCGCGCGCATCGCCGAACACCTTCGGCTCGATGATCTTGACTTCGGGCAGCGCGGTAGCGGTTACCTGGATGGCCATGCGACGTGATCCGTGAGAATGTTTTGCAGGTATTGCCCGTAGGCATTCTTCGCGAGCGGCTTGGCGAGCGCGAGCAGCTGCTCGCCGTCGATCCACTGACGCCGGTACGCGATCTCTTCCGGACACGCGACCACCAGACCCTGGCGCTTTTGCAGCGTCGCGATGAAGGTCGCGGCTTCGATCAGCGAATCGTGCGTGCCGGTGTCGAGCCACGCATAACCGCGGCCCATGATCTCGACGTTCAGCGCCGCGTTCGCGAGGTAGCGCGAGTTCACGTCGGTGATTTCGAGCTCGCCGCGCGGCGACGGCTTGATGTCGGCGGCGATGTCGCAGACCTGCTTGTCGTAGAAGTACAGACCGGTGACCGCGTAGTTCGAACGCGGCTTCGCGGGCTTTTCCTCGATCGACAACGCGCGGAACTGCTGGTCGAATTCGACCACGCCGTAGCGCTCCGGGTCCTGCACGTGATAGGCAAACACGGTCGCGCCGTCGGTTTGATCGTCGGCGCGCTCGAGTTGCTTCGCGAGATCGTGGCCGTAGAAAATATTGTCGCCGAGAATCAACGCCGACGGATCGTTGTTCACGAACTTGCGGCCGATGATGAACGCCTGCGCGAGCCCATCCGGCGACGGCTGCACCGCGTACTGGATGTTCATGCCCCACTGGCTGCCGTCGCCGAGCATCGCCTCGAAGCGCGGTGTGTCCTGCGGCGTGGAGATGATCAGCACGTCGCGAATACCCGCCACCATCAGCGTGGACAGCGGGTAGTAGATCATCGGCTTGTCGTACACCGGCAGCAGCTGCTTGGAGACGACGTGCGTGATCGGATACAGGCGGGTGCCCGAACCACCCGCGAGAATAATGCCTTTGCGCGCCATTGCCGTGCCTTTACGCGCGCTGCGCGTAGTTGGTCTCGACCCACTTCCGGTATTCGCCCGAAGCGACTTCGTCGACCCATTGATGGTTGTCGAGATACCACTGGACCGTTTTGGCGAGGCCCGTCTCGAACGTTTCCGCCGGCTTCCAGCCGAGTTCGCGCTCGAGCTTGCGGGCGTCGATTGCGTAACGGCGATCGTGACCCGGACGATCCGTCACATAGGTGATCTGGTCGCGATACGAGCCGGCCGCCTTCGGACGTTGCTGGTCGAGCAGGTCGCACAGCGTGTGCACGACCTCGAGATTCTTCTTCTCGTTCCAGCCGCCGACGTTGTACGTCTCGCCCGGCGTGCCGCGCGCGAGCACTTCACGGATCGCGCTGCAATGGTCGCCGACGTACAGCCAGTCGCGTACGTTCTGCCCATCGCCATACACCGGCAGCGGCTTGCCGCCGAGCGCATTGGCGATCATCAGCGGGATCAGCTTCTCGGGGAACTGGTACGGGCCATAGTTGTTCGAGCAATTGGTGGTCAGCACCGGCAGGCCGTACGTGTGATGATAGGCGCGCACGAGGTGATCCGAGCCGGCCTTGGTCGCCGAATAGGGGCTATTCGGCGCGTACGGCGTGGTTTCGGAGAATTGCGGATCGGTAGCGGACAGCGAGCCGAACACTTCGTCGGTCGACACGTGCAGGAAGCGGAACGCGGCGCGCTCCGCTTCGCCCAGCGTGTTCCAGTAGCTGCGCGTCGCTTCGAGCAGCGTGAAGGTGCCGACCACGTTGGTTTGCACGAAATCGGCCGGACCGTGAATCGAGCGATCCACATGGCTCTCGGCCGCGAAATGCAGCACGGCGCGCGGCTTGTGTTCGGCCAATAGCGCGTCGAGCGCGGCGCGATCGCAAATGTCGACGCGCGCGAAAATGTGTTTGGAATTGCCCTGTAGCGACTTCAGCGTGCCCAGGTTGCCCGCGTAGGTCAGCTTGTCTACGTTGAGCACCGCTTCATCCGACGCATTCAGCCAGTCGAGCACGAAATTGGCGCCGATAAAGCCGGCACCGCCCGTTACCAGGATCATGTAATTCCCTTGTCGATGTTAGTGACAGGCAGCCAAGAGCTTGCAGCCTGCCTCACCCCGCATGGTGGTGTCCGTTTCTGTAGCCGCCTGTCGTGCCCGCCCGGAGCGTGGACACTCAAACGCCAATTTTAGGAAGCCCCAATTATAAAGCCGCCCAGTGCAAAAACTAGAACCCTAACAACTTGAAACAGCTTGACAGAATTCGTTGCCGTTATCCCATCAAATGCGATTTTTCGGTGCGGTTACGCGCATTTTGATGCTTTTCATGATGCGCGCCGCGTCGTGTGCGACGGGGCTCAGGCCGCGAGCATCCAGCGCAGCGTATCGATGAACGGAATCGATTCGACCGCCGGCACCAGCGCGCGCAATCTGGCGGGCGAGCCGGCGAGCATCCTGACGTCCGTTTGCCGGACAAAGGCAGGATTGACCTGGACTTCGATGTCGTGACCGGTGAGTTCACTCGCGGTCGTGAGGATTTGACGCAACGAATACGGTGTGCCGGTGCAGACGTTGACGATTTCGGCGGCGACGTCGGCGTCGAGCAGCGCCTCGTACGCGCTCGCCACATAACGCACGTCCGAGAAGTCGCGCGCGATGTCGATATTGCCGAGTTCGATCGACGCCGCGCGCCGCGCGAAGTGGCTGACGATCTTCGGCACGAGGAAGTTGACGGCCTGGCCGCGGCCAGTGTAGTTGAACGGCCGCACGATCAGGATCGGCAGGCGGTCGAACCATGTGCGCACCAGCGCTTCCATGGCCGCCTTGCTGGCCGCGTAGTGATTGACCGGCGTGAGCGGGAAGCTCTCGTCGATCGCGGCGCTGCTGACGTTGCCGTACACGTTCGCGCTGCTCGCGATCAGCAGCTTGCGCGGCACATGGCCGATCGCTGCGCAGGCTTCGATCAGATTCTGCGTGCCGACCACGTTGACGCGATAGAAGTCGAGCGGATCGTTGTGACCCACGAAGCTGATTGCGGCCAGATGCACAATGTAATCGGGACGCACGGTATCGAGCACGCGCCGGCATGCATCCGGCGACGTGATGTCGAGTTTGACGCGTGTCGGCGTATCGGGCTCGTCGCGCCCGGACACCGCTTCGATCACGGTATGGCCGCGCCCGTTCAGCTTCTCGACCAGATAGCGGCCGGTAAAACCGCTCGCACCGGTGACGAGCGTGCGAAATGATTGCTTCACCGCGGGAGACGACATGCTGGCTTCGTTCACGAGAGAGTCATCCTGTTGTTGTATTGGAATAGCGCGCGCGGTCGATGCGTGGGTGCCGCCTTGCCGAGTCGCGGCGGCGTTCCAGCCGCGTCCCGGGACGGGACCGCGCGATATCCGAACCCCAAACGGGCTATTATGTCACGCTAGCTTGCTGGGCTGCCCAGCGTGGCACGCGTCGTGCAACACCGCGCGTACCGAATCGTTTTTGATTTCCTCGATGACACCCTTCAACGCTTCCAGCCCGTCCGCTCCGCTCGTCCCTCTTGCTTTCGGCGATCTGCAAGGCTGCCGCGGACCGTTTCAGCAACTGCTCGCCAAAGCCGCGCCGCCGGACGGCACGCCGCTGTGGTTCGCCGGCGATCTGATCAACCGCGGCCCCGATTCGCTCGACACATTGCGCGACGTGATCGCGCTCGGCGAACGCGCGGTGCCGGTGCTCGGCAATCACGATCTGCATCTGCTGTCGGTGTCGGCGGGGATTCGCAAGTCGAAGAAAGGCGACACCATCGAAGACATTCTCGCCGCGCCCGACGCCGCCGACCTGATCGAGTGGATACGCCACCGGCCGCTCGCGCATTTCGACAACGGCATGCTGATGGTGCATGCAGGCGTGCTGCCGCAATGGGATGCGACGCTGACGCTCGAACTCGCCGACGAGTTGCAACGCGCGCTGCGCGCGCCGAGCTGGAAAGAGACGCTTGCCGGCTTGTACGGCAACGAGCCGAATCGCTGGACGCCGGGCCTGAAGGGTATCGAGCGTCTTCGTGTCACGTGCAGCGCGTTGACGCGCATGCGCTTTTGCAACGCCGATGGCGTGATGGATTTCAGCAGCAGCGGCACGCTCGCCTGCACGCCGAGCGGCTGCATGCCGTGGTTCGACGTGCCGTCGCGCAAGACCGCCGACGTGACCGTCGTGTTCGGTCATTGGGCCGCGCTCGGCCTGGTGTTGCGCGACAACCTGATCGGCCTCGACTCGGGTTGCGTGTGGGGAGCGAAGCTGTCGGCGGTACGGCTCGCGCGAGATCCGGCCGAGCGGACGTTGACGCAGGTCGATTGCGGTTCGTGCGGCGTGCAGCGCGGCGCAAATTAAACGGAAAACGGCGCTGCGCGGCAGCGCCGCTGCTCAGGCCGAGCGGCGCGGCTGATCGACGGGCTCGATCAACGTTTCCGGCGACGCAGCAGCCGCAACCTCGCCCTCTTCCGCGACCGTCCCCGCCACCGCGTTGCCAGCCTGCATCTCCCGCAGCGCGCCCGCCACCACGTGCTGCGCTCGCGCCGCGAGCGCACGCCGGTCCGCGTCCGGCGCGAGCGGTGCGCCGACATACACGTGGGCGGTCAGCGGAGCGCCGCGCAACAGCATGTCGAGCGAATCGGACAACGACAGATCGTCGATATACGCCGGTGCCGTCGACTGCCGGCCCTGCGCGTCCTCGTACATGATGCACAGCGGCTGCACCGGCACGCCAGCCGACACCGCGGCCTGGAACATGTTCGCGTGAAACGGCAGCAACGCGAGGCCATTCGACGTCGTGCCTTCGGGGAACACGCACATCAGCTCGCCCGCGCTGAGCCGAGCGGCGAGTTCGTGCATGATCCGCTTCGCGTCGCTGCGCTTGTCGCGCTGAATGAACACGGTGTCGAGCTGCTGCGCGAGCCAGCCGACCACCGGCCATTGACGGATCTCCGCCTTCGACACGAACGGCGTAGGCCGCCACGCATTGATCACGTAGATGTCGATCCACGAGATGTGATTGGCGACGACGAGCGCGCCACGATCGAGCCGCACCGCGTCGTTATGCACGACGAGGCGCATGCCGCACAGACGCAGCATCTTCAGCGACCACGCGCGGTTGAGCGCGTGACGCCGCTCGGCGCTCGCGTTCGGAAAGCGCGTCGCGACGGTCCACATGCCGTGCAGCAGATGCGTGATCAGACGGACCTTGCGTAACGCGAGCTTCATGGCCGGAGCTTTCCTTGACTAGACCGAAACGATACCGTTCAGCGCTGTTCGTACGCGAGCTGACCGGACACCACGGTCGCGCGCACCCGCGCCGGCAGCTCGTAGCCGAGGAACGGCGTGTTGTGCCCCTGGCTTTTCAGCGCACGCGGCTCGACGCGCCAGTGAGCGTGACGGTCGAACACACAGAGGTCGGCCACCGCGCCGGGCGCGATGCGGCCAGCCGCTTCGAGGCCGAGCACCTGCGCCGGCGCCGCCGTGATGCGATTGAGCGCGCTCGCGAGCGGCACGCCCGCTTCGTCGGCCCACTTCACCGTCAGCGACAGGAACAGCTCGAGGCCGGTTGCGCCCGGCGTCGCTTCGGCGAACGGCAGCAGTTTTTCGTCGTCGTCGACCGGCGTGTGCGCCGAGCAGATCGCGTCGATCGTGCCGTCGACGAGGCCCGCGCGGATCGCTTCGCGGTCGCGTTGCTGACGCAGCGGCGGATCGAGCCGGAACTGCGCGTCGAAATAACCGATGTCGAGGTCGATCAGATGCACGTGGTTTACGGTGACGTCGCACGACACCGGCAGCCCCTCGCCCTTCGCCTCGCGCATGAGCGCGACGCCCGCCGCCGACGACACATGCGAAACGTGCACGCGCGCGCCGGTCACGCGCACGAGTTCGAAGATCGTATGCAGCGCGATCGTTTCGGCCGCCACCGGCACGCCCGACAGCCCGAGCCGCGACGCCAGCGCGCCGCTCGCGGCGACGCCGCCCTTGCTGAGGTACGCATCGACGGGACGCAGCCAGACAGTGAAGCCATAAGTCTTCGCGTATTGCAGCGCGCGCATCAACACCTGGGTGTCGACGATCGGCGTATCGGCCTGCGAAAAGCCGACACAGCCCGCCTCGGTCAGCTGGACCATCTCGGTGATGACCTGCCCTTTGAGACCGACCGTCAGCGCGCCGAGCGGATGCACGTGCGCCTTGTTCAGGTTGCGCGCGCGGAACTTCAGCATCTCGACGAGGCCCGGTTCGTCGAGCATCGGATCGGTGTCCGGCGGACACACGAGACTCGTCACGCCGCCCGCGAGCGCCGCGGCCATTTCGGAGCCGAGCGTCGCCTTGTGCTCGTAGCCCGGTTCGCGCAAACGCGCGCATAGATCGACGAGACCCGGCGCGATAAAGAGGCCGCGTGCGTCGATCGTGCGCTCGGCCTGAAAGCCGGCCGGCGCGTTGCCGAGGGCGGCGATCTTGCCCGCCTCGATAAAGACGTCCTGCTGCTGTTCGGTGCCCGCTGCCGGATCGATCAGCGTGCCGCCTTGAATATGAATCTTCATGCGCTGCCTTTGTTAAACCTGCGGTTCAGCCTATGTTCGGCTTCCTGATCAGTCGTTGCTTAGTCGTTGTTGCCCGCGACGATCCCCATCACCGCCATGCGCACCGCGATACCGAACGTGACCTGATTCAGGATCACCGATTGCGGGCCGTCCGCGACCTGCGAGTCGATCTCGACACCGCGATTCATCGGGCCGGGGTGCATCACGATCGCATCGGGGGCGGCGAGCGCGAGACGCTCGGGCGTGAGCCCCCAGCTCTTGAAGTACTCCTGCGACGACGGCAGCAGCGCGCCGCTCATGCGTTCGTTCTGCAGGCGCAGCATGATGATCACGTCGACGTCCTTCAGGCCTTCGTCGAGGTTGTGGAACACGCGCACGCCCATCTGTTCGAGGCCGCCCGGCAGCAGCGTGCGCGGCCCGATCGCACGCACCTCGGGCACGCCGAGCGTGGTCAGCGCATGAATGTCCGAGCGCGCGACGCGCGAATGCAGGATGTCGCCGACGATCGCCACGCGCAGCCCGGTGAAGTCCTTCTTGTAGTGGCGGATCGTGTACATGTCGAGCAGACCCTGCGTCGGGTGCGCGTGACGGCCGTCACCGGCGTTGATCACGTGCACGTGCGGCGCGCAGTGCTGCGCGATCAGGAACGGCGCGCCGCTCGACGCATGACGCACGACGAACAGATCCGCGTGCATGGCCGACAGGTTGTTGATCGTGTCGAGCAGCGATTCGCCCTTGCTCGTCGACGACGCGTTGATGTTCAGGTTCAGCACGTCGGCCGACAGCCGCGTGGCCGCGATCTCGAACGTGGTGCGCGTGCGCGTCGAGTTCTCGAAGAACAGGTTGAACACCGACTTGCCGCGCAACAGCGGCACCTTCTTCACTTCCCGATCGGTCACGCTGACGAACTGGTCGGCGGTCTCGAGAATGTGATTGACGATGGCCTTCGGCAGCCCCTCGATCGACAGCAGATGTTTGAGCTCGCCGTTCTTCGTGAGCTGCGGGTTGCCCTTCAGGAAGCCGTAGCGGAAGCGCTCGGATGCGCTGGCGGAGGAATCTTGCGGAGCCTGGGTGGCCGTGTTCATGATGTACCTGCGTCAAATACGGGCTTCGACGTGATCGAGGTCGCGTCGACACGCCGCTCACGCGCGTTTCAATCGACGCGTGCCTCAGTGTGAAAAGAAAACCGCTGGCCGCCGGCGCCGTCGTCTTCACGGGCCAGTACGAGCGTCGCGTCGGCGGGTACGTCGACCACGCCACCGACGAAGCGCGCCGCCACCGGCAACTCGCGTCCGCCCCGATCGGCGAGCACCGCGAGTTCGACCGATGCCGGCCGGCCATAGTCATACAGCTCGTTCACCGCCGCGCGAATCGTGCGGCCCGTGTACAGCACGTCATCGACCAACACGATGCGGCGGCCGTCGACCGCGAACGGCAGCGAGGTCGGGCTCGCCTGCGCGTGCAGCCCTTTCTTCGCGTAGTCGTCGCGATGCAGCGCGACGTTCACCACGCCGAAGCTCGCCAGCTTCAGGTCACGCGCGAGCCGCCCGGCGATCCACGCGCCGCCGCTATGGATACCGGCCAGTACCGCCGCTTCGGCACCGTCTTGCGTGGCGGCGAGATGGTCGCCGTACGCCGCGCGAATCTGGTCGAGCAACGCGCGATACAGCGCTTCGGCGTCAATGGAACTCATGATCGTCGGAAAGTCCGTCAAGATATTGCTGGAGGATGATGCTCGCGGCTTCGGCATCGAGCATGTCGGCGCGGGCGTTGCCGGCGCGGATTTCCGCCTCGGCCTCGACCGACGAGTAGCGCTCGTCGACCCACGTGACCGGCAGATTGAAGCGGCCGTTCAACTGGTTGCCGAAGCGCTTCGCGAGTTGCGTGCGTTCGTGCGGCGTGCCGTCGGGGTGCATCGGCAAGCCGACCACCAGCGCATCGGGCTTCCATTCGGCGATCAGCTTGCCGAGTGCTTCGAAGCGATACTCCTTGCTGCGGTTCTGCACCACGACGAGCGGCCGCGCGCGGCGCGTCAGCGAATTGCCGACCGCGACGCCGATGCGTTTCTCTCCGTAGTCGAACGCAAGCAGCGTCGCCTCACGTCCGGCCGGCACAGTCATGCGCGGCCCCTCATGCGTGCCCGGCCTCGCCCGAGAGCATCGACAGCGACACGCCGAGCAGCGCGAGCGCCGCTTCGAGACGATCTTCAGCGGGCACGTCGAAGACGATCTTCGGATCGGCCTCGACGGTCAGCCAGCCATTCTTCGAGATTTCGTCCTCGAGCTGACCGGCGCCCCAACCGGCATGGCCAAGCGTCAACAGAAAGCGTTCCGGGCCGGTGCCGCTCGCGACGGCTTCGAGGACGTCTTTCGACGTGGTCATTTCGAGCCCGCCGGGCACCGACATCGACGACGTGTACGCGCTGCCGCCTTTCGGATCGTGCAGCACGAAACCGCGCTCGGTTTGCACCGGGCCGCCGAAATACACGGGAACATGGAGAAGCGGTTCGATCTCGAGCTTCAGATCGATGCGATTGAAGAGCGCCTGCAGGTCGATATCGGTCGGCCGGTTGATCACGAGGCCGAGCGCGCCGCGCTCACTGTGATCGCAAAGGTAGACCACCGTTCCTGAAAATGTCGGATCGGCCATGTTCGGCATGGCGATCAGGAACTGGTTGGTCAGATTGATGCGATCGGTACTCTTGGACATAGTTCGGATTTTAGCAAAGACGATGCGGGATGGCGGGCTGCTTTGAGCGCTGCAGCGCGTTGCGCTGCATGCGACGTGCCGCGCCATCGACGCCGGATCAAGTTGCACTCTATCACGCGCGCGACTCGCGCCATCTCGCGATCAGGCGCCGAAACACCGCGCAGAACGGCGCGTTCGGCGGGCGTCGCGAAGCGGCGGGAAGGTGTGTTGTCACAATGGGCTTCTGCCCGTCGTGTGCGCGTGAGTCGAGACGTTACGGACGCAAGT
This sequence comes from Paraburkholderia sp. WC7.3g, assembly GCF_050436345.1. NCBI lineage: Bacteria > Pseudomonadati > Pseudomonadota > Betaproteobacteria > Burkholderiales > Burkholderiaceae > Paraburkholderia > Paraburkholderia sp. WC7.3g. Next base: position 1,188,188 of record NZ_JBNDMA010000002.1, on the reverse strand, counting down.
CGCGGGCCACGTCGCGCGTTCGGCGCGGCGCGGGCCGCGCTTCACGCGCCGCCCTGCTCGATCGCGCGCGTGAGCGCGCCGAGCGCCGCCTGCGTGAGGCTGCCGCGGACCGGCGCGACGCCCGCGGCGACCTTGTGCAGCGTCGCGCGCAAGGCCTCGGCGGCCTGTTCGAGCGTATCGGCGGGCGGCGCGCCGACGATCACGTGCGCGCGCACCGCCGGCGTCGCGACGCCCGCATGCGCGCGACGCCGCCATGCGAGACCGAGCGCATCGGCAAGCAGCGCGACGTGACCGAGGCCGAGCGCGCAAGCGGCCGAGCCGAGCCGGTAGGCGGCGTCGCCCGCCTGCAGCGCTTCGCTCGGGTCGGCCTTCTCCGGCTGATCGGCCGCACGGGCATGGGCGGCGAGCGCCTCGATCGACGCGTCGGCGCTCTGCAGGAAGTCTTCATACGCGCTCGCGTTGACGCTCAGCACGCCGAGATCGCGCGTGTGCGGCAGCGCCTGCGCCTCGAGCGCGCCCGCCTCCCACAGCGCTTCCGAGGACTGCGTGCCGGCGACGTGCCAGTCGACCGTCAAGCCGTAGTCGTGCAACACCTCGACCTGGTCGGCGTCTTGCGGCGCCGCGCCGAACAGCGCGTAATCGCGCCACAGCAGCGCGAGCGTCGCGCGCACCAGCGAACGCGGCGCGCGCTCGATGCCGCGCGCGTGATCGGCGAGCGCCAGGTTGCAGCGCGCGTAAAAGCGCCGTGCCTCGATATCGCGGATCGCGTGGCCGCGCGCGCGCAGCGCCTTGGCGCAGGCGCGCGCGAGCCGCCAGAAATCATAGGGATCGGGGCCAGCCAGTTCGACGAACACGGCGTCGAGCTCGTCGAGCGCGGCATTCGTGACCGCGAGCGCCACCGCGCTGCCCGTGTCGGCCTGCGAGCGCAGCACCGGCAGCAACGCGCGCTCGTAGCGTGCCCGCAGATGGGCAAGCTGATCGGCCGATTGCACGTGCAGCGACGCCGGCGGCACCGGCCGCCCGTACAGCGCGAGGTCTTCGAACGCGACGGCGGAGCCCGGCGCGGGTTCGACCAGTTGCGCGCACAGCTCGCGATAGTGGTCGAACAGCGTCGGCGAGCAACTGAGCTCGCGCAGGTTGTGGCGCTCGAGCGCCGCGCGGAAGTCGTGCAGCGCCGCGCCGAACACCGGCCGCGCGCCTTCCGCTTCGGTTGGCTCGCCGCACGCGAGCGGCGACAGCCGCACGAGCGTGTCGGCGAAACGCTGGGCGCTGAGCCAGCCCGCCGTGCGCAGCGCGTGCGACGCGCGCAGCAGCGCGGCACCGCTCTCGTCGCGCTGCTCGAACGCGAGCGACGCCTCGGCGAGCGCCAGTTCCGCGGGGCGGACCGCGCCGCCGCGCGGGTTCGGCAGTGCATCGATGGAAACGGGTGCTGCGGATCGAAAAGTCATGGGCAGGCGACACGAAGCTGACGGGGCCGTCGCTTCGCGCCGCGTGCTGAGTGATCGGCCAACGCGCGAACCGGCGACAGGACAATGACAGACTACCGTTGCGACACGACGCGCGCTGCGATGTTCCGCGCCGGCGCGCTCAGACGGGCACCGGCCGCGCCGGACGCTTCAAGCGATTGCAGGAATTACGCGGCGAATGACGCCGCTGAATTTCGGGATCGAACCTCGGGACGAGGTTTTGGCGGCGCCGCATGCGGCGTGTCGCATGAACCCGTCAAACCGCGGCGCCGGAACCATCGATCAGCCAGGCAACGGCCGGCCAGCCGACGCCGGTGGCTTGCCCAACTTCAGATCTGGACCATTTCGAAGTCTTCCTTGCGCGCTCCGCACTCCGGACACGTCCAGTTGATGGGCACGTCTTCCCAGCGCGTGCCCGGCGCAATGCCTTCGTCCGGCAAGCCGGCCTCTTCGTCGTAAATCCAGCCGCAAATCAGGCACATCCAGCTTTGATATTCCATTCTTTTGTCGCGTCGTTGAGTCCGTGGAAGCGGGAGCCATGATGGTACCGTGTTGCCGCCCCCATGCCTAGCAATCGAAAACGCGCAACCGTAACGTGGACCGGCTTTCAGCGGTGTGCGGGCGACGCTCGCGGCGCTAGCGTGGCAACCTCGAAGCAATCCCCGTCCGCCCCGCGTCAGCGGGCCGCGAGCCAGCCTCTCGCGATCCCCGCCGCGCGAAAAAACGCCCTCTCCACGGTTTAGGCCGCATAATTGAGCCAATTGCGCATTGCGCGCCGAAATCCTGCTTTCTTTATCCATTTTCATGCCCAGCGACACGCCTCCGATCGTCCTCACCTTCGGCCTCTCCGATCCCACCGGCGGCTCAGGCCTGCAGGCGGACCTGTTGACACTTGCCAGCATGGGCTGCCACGGCGTTTCGGTGCTTACGGGCTATACCGTGCGCGATTCGGCGAACTGCGACGAAGTCACCGGGCTCGACCCGGACGTCGTCGCGACGCAGGCGCGCATGCTGCTCGAGGACATGCCGATCGCCGCGTTCAAGGTTGGCGCGTGCACGCGCGCCGAAGTGGTCAGCGCGATCGCCGAAGTGGTCGCCGATTACGACGACATCCCGCTGATCCTCGTCCCCGACTTCACGCTCGACGACGAACACGTGCTCGCCGCCGACGAACTGCGCGAAGCGATCGCCGATCTGCTCGCGCCGCAAACCACGCTGCTGGTCGCCGACTCGTCCACGCTGCTCGCGCTCGCGCAGCCCGACGGCGACGCCGAGGCGCCGAGCCTCGACGCGGCGATCTCGCATCTGCTGTCGCAGGGCTGCGAGTACATTCTGTCGACCGAAACCGGCACGCATCGGCTCGTCAATACGCTGTTCAGCGAGGACGGCCAGTTGCGTCAGGACATGTGGGACCGCGCGCCTCATCGGCTGACCGGACTGACCGATACGCTCGGCGCGGCGATCGCCGCGCTGCTCGCTAACGGCCAGGAGCCGGCGGAAGCGGTGCGCGAAAGCCAGGAGTATCTGTATCAGGCGGTGCGCAATGCGTTCCGGCCCGGCATGGGGGCATACATGCCCGATCGCTTCTTCTGGGCGCGCAGCAGCGACGACGATGAAACCCCGCCAGCGCAAGGCAAGGGTGCGGCGCCCGGAGAAGCACGGCACTGACCCCGTCATTCGTTTGTATTGATTGAAAACCCGCTTTTTGGCGGGTTTTTTATTACATGCCTCTTTCGTGGTTACGGCGAATTTTCATTCGATTTATTCCAAATGAATAGCGCAATTCGATGCCCGCTATCGCTACTGCCGCGCCCCGCGCCTATTGTGGACGCTCTGGCCAATCCATTTCGCATGACAGCATGAAATGATGCTGGCGCCGCGGCAACAGACGTTTTGCCGCGTAATTAAACGTTACAACCTCCGCGACACCCTTTGGCTAGACTTTACAGATCGCGAACTGTCATATGTCACCACATGTCTTTCCCTAGCTTTTTCATCCATCCACCGAAATGCGGCGGCTCGACCGTAATTTCGTGTTTTGATTTGAATAAAGGTAGTGACCAATTCATTAGCTTTATCTGGGATCAGGATGGGTGGGGAAACTGCCGCGCAAAGCTGCTCGAAACGCAGGTCGGCGGCGGGCATCAACCGTATGGCATTCATCGGGCGATCAAACATCCGCTCACTTACTGCACGATCCTGCGCGATCCGCTCGCACGGCAAGTCTCGCACTACTGGTATGCGGCGAACGGCAAGAACGGCGAGGTCACGCGCGGCGTCAGCGTGTCGACGCCCGAGGCTCTGGCGCAGCAAGGCGCGCTGTCGCTGGATGAGTGGGTCAGCGAATCGCTCGCCGGCAAGAACCTTTTCGTGCAGATGCTGAGCGGCGAACCGGTGGTCGACGAAGCGAGCCTCGCTGTCGCGCAAATCCATTTGCGTGAGCAGATCGAGACCGTCGGCGCCTGTGAGGAGATGAGTGAATTCTTACTGCGGCTTTGCGGTTCGACCGGGATGAAACTACCGTTTTATTTCGAAACGAATCGCACCAATGGCGCGTCGAAAGGCAAGGCTCACATCAGCGAGGCAGCAAGAAAAAAGTTTATCGCGGACAATCGCTTTGATTACGAGCTGTTCGACGACGCGAATCGGATCGTCGAAGCTTATGCGAAAGATACAGGCAGCGTCTTTTCGAATGCGCTCGAATTGGTCCGGCTGATTCAGTCCGAAATCAATCAGCTCGAGAATCCTCACGTCTATAGCTCGCCGGTTTTTGGCTTCGACGGCTCGTTCCTGTCGCGCGTGCATCAGGTGATCCGCCGCTTCGATCTCGCGCCGATCGACGCCTATCTGGAGTTCGCGCAAAGCTGCCAGCGCGCGCCGATCGACCTCTTCGAGGGCTTCGTCGACACGGTGAGCGACGCCGGGGTGTCGGGCTGGGCGGTCAATCTGAGCCGGCCCGAGCGACAGGTGCCGCTCGAAGTGCGGGTCGGCGCGCAGATCGTCGCGACCGGCTACAGCGGCGAGCCGCGGCCCGATGTAGCGAGCGCCGGCTATCCCAGCTCGAACAGCGGATTTTCGATTCCACTGCCGGACGGCATCCCGGAAGGCTTTTGCGTTACGATCGCCAATTCCACCGAACGCCTGCACAACGCCGGCACGTGGCGGCAAGGCTGGCACTGCGAGTGAGCCAGAAGAGTCGGGAGAACTTATCCATGAAAGAGCCGCCGAGCTTCGTGCAACGCTTCCACGGCAACATTGGGGTGCAAGACCGCATACGCCTATTCGATCAGACGCCGGCCACGATCTGGCTGACCGGCCTGTCCGGCGCCGGCAAATCGACGCTCGCGTTCGCGCTCGAGGAGCAGCTGATCGCGCTCGGTCATGCCTGCTATGTGCTCGACGGCGACAATATCCGCCACGGTCTGGCAAGCGACCTCGGCTTCGCGCGCCACGACCGGCGCGAAAACATCCGCCGCGTCGCGCACGTCGCCCAGTTGATGAACGACGCGGGCCTGATCGTGATTACCGCGCTGATTTCGCCGATACGCGAAGACCGGGCGATGGCGCGCGAGATCATCGGACCCGACAAGTTCGTCGAGACCTACGTGTGCGCCCCGCTCGCCATCTGCGCGAACCGCGATCCCAAAGGTCTTTACGCGAAAGCGAGGTCTGGCGAAATCAGCTCGTTCACCGGCGTATCAGCGCCCTATGAAGCGCCGATCGATCCCGACCTGTACGTCGATACGGGAACGCTCCCCCGCGAGGAAAGCGTCGCGCAGATCTTCGACTACCTGCGCGAAAAGTGCCTCGGAACGTCGACTGATCGTTCCGCTCACACGGCAGGCGCCTGATCCGCACGGCGGGCATCCACAAGCGCCCCCCGGTCCCCACGTCAACGCCGACCCCAAACGAAAAAACCCGCATAAGCGGGTTTGTTCATTTGGGAAGCACGCCTCGCGGCGCACTCCCCACATGGACTTCCAGCCGGGCCTCGTCCGTGACCCGGCCGCTGTGGTCAACCACGCGGCCGGACCACGAGGCCCGAGCGGAATTACATGTCCATGCCCATGCCGCCCATGCCGCCGGGCATGCCACCAGGCATCGGAGCATCTTCCTTCGGCAGTTCGCAGACAGCTGCGTCGGTCGTCAGCAGCAGACCGGCAACCGAAGCTGCGTTTTGCAGCGCCGTGCGCGTCACCTTCGTCGGGTCCACGACACCTGCGTCAACCAGGTCGACGTACTCGCCGGTCGCTGCGTTGTAGCCGTAGTTGCCGTTGCCAGCCGCAACCGCTGCCACGACGACGCTCGCTTCTTCGCCACCGTTGGTGACGATCTGGCGCAGCGGCTCTTCCATTGCGCGCAGAACGATCTTGATACCTGCGTCCTGATCGGCGTTAGCGCCCTTCAGGCCATCGATTGCCTTACGTGCACGGATCAGCGCGACGCCGCCACCGGCCACGATGCCTTCTTCCACAGCCGCGCGCGTTGCGTGCAGTGCGTCTTCGACACGTGCCTTCTTTTCCTTCATTTCGACTTCGGTCGCAGCACCGACCTTGATCACTGCAACGCCGCCTGCCAGCTTGGCAACGCGCTCTTGCAGCTTTTCACGGTCGTAGTCCGAGGTCGCTTCTTCGATTTGCGTGCGAACCTGCTTCACACGTGCTTCGATGTTTGCAGCTTCGCCAGCGCCGTCGATGATCGTGGTGTTTTCCTTGCCCACTTCGATGCGCTTCGCCTGGCCCAGTTCAGCCAGCGTTGCCTTCTCGAGCGTGAGGCCGGTTTCTTCAGCGATGACCTGACCGCCGGTCAGGATCGCGATGTCTTCCAGCATCGCTTTACGACGATCGCCGAAGCCCGGAGCCTTGACGGCAACGGTCTTCAGGATGCCGCGGATGTTGTTGACGACCAGCGTTGCGAGCGCTTCGCCTTCGACGTCTTCAGCGATGATCAGCAGCGGACGGCCAGCCTTCGCGACTTGCTCGAGCACCGGCAGCAGATCACGGATGTTCGACACCTTCTTGTCGTGCAGCAGCACGAACGGGTTCTCGAGCACGGCGACTTGCTTGTCCGGGTTGTTGATGAAATACGGCGACAGGTAGCCGCGGTCGAATTGCATACCTTCGACGACGTCCAGCTCGTCTTGCAGCGACTTGCCGTCTTCGACGGTGATCACGCCTTCCTTGCCGACCTTGTCCATTGCTTCAGCGATGCGCTCGCCGATCGACGAATCGCTGTTCGCCGAGATCGCGCCAACCTGGGCGATTTCCTTGTTGGTCGTGCACGGCTTGCTGATCTTGCGCAGTTCTTCGATTGCGGCTGTAACGGCCTTGTCGATACCGCGCTTCAGGTCCATCGGGTTCATGCCCGATGCGACGTACTTCATGCCTTCGCGGACGATCGATTGCGCGAGAACCGTAGCGGTCGTCGTGCCGTCGCCTGCGTTGTCGCTGGTCTTGGAAGCGACTTCCTTGACCATTTGCGCGCCCATGTTCTGGAGCTTGTCTTTCAGTTCGATCTCTTTTGCGACCGACACACCGTCCTTGGTGACCGTCGGGCCGCCGAAGCTGCGCTCGAGGACCACGTTGCGGCCCTTCGGACCCAGCGTGACCTTCACGGCGTTGGCGAGAATGTTCACGCCTTCGACCATCTTGGCACGGGCGGAATCTCCGAATACGACGTCTTTAGCTGCCATCTTCTAACTCCTTGAATACTTTGGATGTAACCGGGGAAGTAGCGACCTTGCGCTTACTTCTGCACCACGGCCATGATGTCTTCTTCGCGCATTACCAGCAATTCGTTGCCGTCGACCTTGACGGTCTGGCCTGCGTATTTGCCGAACAGGACGCGGTCGCCGACTTTTACGTCGAGCGCAATGGCTGCGCCCTTGTCGTCGCGCTTGCCCGGGCCGACTGCGAGGATTTCGCCCTGATCCGGCTTTTCCGCTGCGGCTTCGGGAATCACGATGCCCGACGCAGTCTTGGTTTCCTGATCCAGGCGCTTGACGATCACGCGATCATGCAAAGGACGAAGGTTCATACATACTCCTCTCTGATTGAGACTGAAGAACGCTGAGAAAACCCGGCTGGCTGAGCCAACCGGAGATGTTGTTAGCACTCTCGTGCAGCGAGTGCTAATTATATGGACGGGTAGTGACAAATTCAAGAAGTGAGGAGTAGCGGCAGTGCTGGTCTCGAGATTCGCTTGAGTTTGAACTTTGTTCGCTTAAGTCTGAATCTTGCAACGCAACAAAAATTCGAGGTCGCCGGATAATTTACATTAAAAACAAATACTTAAACTATTTTCTCGGAGATCCATCGGCTGTTGTCGGCTCCGGCGCGGACGGCCACTCATGGAATCTGTGCATCACAATTAGATGCCCGATTGCCCCATCAGGGAAAACCCCTATCCGCTAGTAGCCAGAAGAGTCTGCCAGACTTCACGTTTCCATGAAACGTCCGCAGGGTTGTCAGAGTGGACCAACGCGCTGCCATTCGATCTGCCTGCAACGATCAGTTTTCAAAGGATGTGTAGATCACGCATCACGCGGCGCATCGAACAGCACATTGCTAGTTGCCCCATATCGCGACTGGGCGGATTCGCCCACTCCGGACACCGGGCCAAGCACCACATCATGTGCAGCTTTTGAGGATGCGGCGGTCATTCATCCCTCGGAGCCAGCCGGCAAGTCATCCTGTCTTGTGTCTTGAGGTTTGTTCTGTCGGCCTTTGCGGTCATTGATGTGTGGGCGTGCGGGAGTCGGCTGAAGCACGCTAACCGGGCATTCGCCAACCATCCGCTCTGAATCTCGTGCTCCGTTCGGCGAACGCGTACTTTCGACGCACTGCCGTCGTTCGAAGCTCCGTCACCTCAACGGCAGCTTACTCCGGAACAGCGATCATCCGACATCCCGCGCTGAGCGACATGAACGGCCATCGCTGTCGTTGGTTGCACGGCCGTAACAACCCATGTCGAGCGTCCGCTCTGGCGGTGCGACGAAAATGAATCGCGGGACAAGCAAGTCCGGATTTCACCGCGCGCGCAAATGCGCTATTGGACGCCATCGGCCTTCCGAGGGCGGCGTGGCGCGATCAAACGACGGCGATGCCGTTACGCCTGCAACTTGACGCAACTTTGCTGCTGCGGCAACGACGAACGGCGACTTCTTCAGCCTGCCTTAAGGTAGTGCGCGAATACAGCCGGATGTTGCGGCTAGTACGCGCGCAATGGATCCGACAGGCATGACTGCCGCTGCATTCCTTAGCTGCGCCCGGAATATCTCTTCCTCCAACCCGTTTACTCGACACTTCTCTCGCGGCATCCGATTTGCCGATTTCACCCAGTCACATCGCCTCGCGGGTTGCCCACCGCGAGGCAGCGTCATGGTCGAGACAGGCGACCCGCTGCCCGGCCATGGACAACCCGCGACTCAACTTTCAAAGGAGGTTAAGCCACACATCAATACCTAACCGCAGATCTGTCCGTCGAAGCGGGTCAACCTCAGGAGCAATCATGAAATCGCTATTCAAGCCCCGCAGCTTCAGACCACTGGCTTCTCGAGCTGCCAGTCTGTCCGCTGCCGCCTTCATCGGCGCGTTGGCCGCAGGCCAGGCATGCGCAGAACAGCCGCCGCCACCTTGCCATCCGAATCCGAACGCTGCCGCTGACGCCGCGCTGGTGCGCCAGCGCGGCGACATCGCGCACCTGCCAGATCCGCTGCAGGATCTCCTCCAAAGGATAGCCGAGCGGCCCCATACCTATTTGCCGATTCAGGCCTATGCCGAGGCCGACAAACCGAGCCAGCTGTTCCAGTATTACCTGCTGTCCACAGTAGGATTCGAACCCAATCCGTTCACGACACGATTCCCGGGCATCAACGACAAGGCGATGCTGACGGCAACTGGCGCCAACTGCGGCTTGCCAACCATCGGTGCGGTACGCCTGGTGGTCGAGCCGAAGCCGGGGTTGCCCACTGATCCCAATAACGTTCGCGCCTTCATCGATGTATTTACCGACCTGTCATATCTGTTTGTGATTAACAACGAAAGCGGCTGGTACGAGGGCTGGATGATCCACGATTTGCAAGTGCCGAATGTCGCACCACCCCGTCCCGACGGGCACGCCCAGTTCGGCACAATGACAGTCGCGGACGCGGCCGCCTTGCGGGCGATGGGCACGCACCACAACGTGCCGGGCCAGCTATTCACAATGGATGGCAAGGCACCGCATTTGCCCGAAGCTTCAGACCACTTCCCCGACCGCCAGACCAATATCGTGCCGATCCAGCTGAGCATGGGGGCGCTCAACTGCATGCAGCAGTCTGATTGTCACGGCTACTGGGAATTCAACTACACGACCAACTGGATCCATCCACTCTACGAGTTGCCTTTTACCGGCGGTATCCCCGGTACCTTTGAAGCCGGCAAAGTTGGCGCGCTCTCGTCACTGATTCCCGGCTCTGGACCGGCAGGCGTAAAGAACAGTCCGATCGACTATGGTGACGATCCGAACAATGCGGCCCCGCTGGGTGGTGCAGGTCCGCGCGACCCCGACCGATTCGATGCCACAGTCGATAACCAGCGGGAATACCGCCAGCGCTTCATCCCGAGCGGACTGGCCCACGAAATCTACCTGGACACCTACGTGCGAGTGGCATCGTTCGAGCAGGGCACGCCATTCCCGCAGCGGTTGTACGACGCCTATGTGGCCGAAGTCAAACGGGTCGATACCAATGGCGACGGCGTCATTTCGGCACGCGAGGGAGACGTGGATACGGCCAGCGATGGGTTCCCGGACAATTCCCGTCTGTTCTTGCCGGCGACTTCGTTCCGTCGCTTTGCCGTGACGCGCGAAATCAATGACGGCTCCCTGGCGCCGCGGTTTGCGCCCAGCCAGCGGGCTTGGGTACTGACTGGCGCCGCCATTACCGTAAGCCCGCCGCGGCCGGCGTCTGCGGGTCGCGATGGCGACGACCGTTGAAGGCAACTCGTCGACCTGACGGGCTGTCTCCTGAGTTGCGAGAGGCGTTCAAACCGTATCGTGCGCTCTGCAGGTAGACAATAGGGCCGCCCAAAAGGCGGCCCTATTGTTGTCGCCTTCCGTTGATGCTCATCATTCAACGGAAAATAGCGAAGACAAGACAGTCCTTGTTCCCCTGTGGAACCTTCGTGGGCTGGCAGCACCGGAAGGCAAAGATTGAGTTTCTCCGCAGGCTTCACGCTGAACAGTCGAGCGCATTCCGTATCTTGATAGCGGACACTCCATAATGTCGCACCGCTCGGCCCCCAATGTCGGCTTCGGCTGACGACACAACCGACGCAATTGGCACGCTAACGTCCGTTGCCTGGGTCGAAGCCGACGCTCGAACGTCCGTGCACAAGCGTGGGCGAAGGTCCGTTGTTGGCCGAACCCGGTCCGACGCCGAGACAGTCGAGGTAGCCGCCGTCGACGTTCTGTGTCCGGCAGAAGTCGACCCTGTATAAACATTCGCCTTCCGAGGCGAGCCGTCCGCTCAAGGACAGGCAGCAGAAATGCCGGATTGCAGAAGAGCTAAAGTCGGAAGTGGTGTACGGGGGAGTTGAGGCGGGAGATTGTAGGCGGTGGAGGTTTCAGCTGAGAATCTGATTGTCGAAGTCGGAAACCAGCAAACAACAAACCATCCACCATGAACAAGTTTACGGAAAAAGAAGTCGTTGGTCTATCGGGAGCCGGTCTGGGTCTGGACGAACTGGTGCGGCACGGAGCCCGGCAGGTGATCCAGCAGGCGATCGAAGCCGAGCTCGCGGCGCTGCTGGAGCGGTTCGAGAACGTCAAGACTTGCACGGCCAGCGCGCCGTGGTGCGCAACGGCTATCTGCCTGAGCGCGAAGTGTTGACGGCGGCTGGGCCAATTGCCGTGAAGGTCCCGAAGGTTCGCGATCGATCAGGATCTGGTGTGAAGTTCAATTCGTCGATTGTGCCGCCGTATGTGAGGAAGTCGCCACGCGTGAGTGCTGCGCTGCCGTGGCTGTATCTGAAAGGCATCTCGACAGGCGACATGAGCGAGGCTCTGAGCGTCCTGCTAGGCGAAGATGCCAAGGGTCTCTGTCGGCCAATGTGGTGAGCCGCCTGAAGGCGCAGTGGGCCGACGAACATGCCAGCTGGAGCCAACGTGATCTGTCGAAATCGCACTACGTGTATTGGTGGGTCGACGGGATCCACACGGGGCTGCGAAGCGAGAATTCGGACGGCCAGTGCCTGCTGGTGATCATCGGCGTGAGGCCGGATGGGCGCAAGGAGCGCGTGGCGATCGGCGATGGGTACCGGGAGTCAAAGGCGTCCTGGCAGGAACTGCTGCTCGACCTGAAATCGAGAGGCCTGCAGGCTGGTCCGCTGCTGGCGATCGGCGACGGCGCGATGGGCTTCTGGGCCGCGCTGGAAGAAGTGTTTCCTGCGACGCGAGGCCAGCGCTGCTGGTTCCATAAGATGGGCAACGTGCTCAATGCGCTGCCGAAGTCGCAGCAAGGCAAAGCCAAAGCAGACCTGCAGGCGATCTGGATGGCCGCGACGCGCGCTGACGCATACGCCGCCTTCGATCGTTTCGTGACGGTCTACGCGGCGAAGTATCCGAAAGCCACCGAAACGTTGAAGAAGGACCGGGAAAGCCTGTTGGCCTTTTACGATTACCCGGCGGAACACTGGCAGCATCTGCGCACGACAAATGCGATCGAGTCGACGTTCGCGACCGTGCGCCACCGCACCACGCGTACGCGCAACTGCGTGTCGCGAGCGACCTTCCTGGGTCTGGCATTCAAGCTGATCGAGGAAGCCGAGAAAACCTGGCGCCGTATCAACGGCCCTGCACAGATCAAGCTGCTGCTGGAGGGCATTGCCTTCAAGGACGGCGAACAGGTGAAAGACGATCAACGGGTTCAGCAGAAACTCGCCGCCTGAAAGCGCCTGCCTTCAAGTTGCCCATACACCACTCTTGACGTTAGCTCATTGCAAATAAAAAGTAACTTCTGAGTCTACTAACTCGAAGGAATCGCATAACTGGTTGAATTTGCAATGAAATAGTCCGCCTGATACGCCAGACGGCATGCTTTGTTGCGCGCAGCAAAATTACGTCTTCGACTTTACGCGTTGCTCGTCCTATTGTGCATGCGGAGGCTTCGTCCACTCATGGCGTGGTCTCGCAACCTTGCAACCAAAAATGGTCCCCGTTCCTGACCGAACATGCGGACCTATTCCGGAGACAACAATGAAAAGACAGCTTGGGTTCGCGTTAGCGCTTGGCGCGTCCGTTCTGCTCACCGCGTGCGGGGGAGGCTCGGAAGTCACCTCCACTTCGCCGACCATCAAGACTGCCATCTCGGTACCCAATTCAGCCACCCCGCCGTTCAGTTTCGACATCAGCTACGCCGATAGTGGCAAATACTATCTTGCCGACCGCAACAACGCGGCGGTCGACGTGGTCGACACGAAGAGCAACACGCTCATCGCGCAGATCAAGGGCAGTGGCCCCACCGCCTTCACCGGCTTTAATGCGAACACCGATGTGGCCGGCCCTGATGGACTCGTCGGCATCCCCGGCACAAACATCCTCTATGCCGGCGATGTCAACTCGATCAAGGTCATAGACGTCGCCCAGCAGAAAGTCGTCAGCACCATCGCAGTCCCACCACTCAACACGGCCCCGCACCGCGTCGACGAAGGCTGCTACGACCCGGACGACAACCTGGTGATGTTTTCGAGTCCGGGGGAGACGCCCCCGATTGCGACTTTCATTTCGACGAAGACAAACTCGATCGTCGCGACGTATAGGTTCACGACGTCGTCCGGCCTCGAGGCATGCGTGTACGACTCGAAGTCGAAGAGCTTCATCGTCAACAACGACGGCACGCCTACCAATCCGGCAGGTGAGGTGAACGTGATTGCCGCGAATACGGTGGTCGCAGGCGCACCCGCGGTGAGCAAAGTATTCCCGCTTGGCGCATGCGGGCCAACAGGACTCGAACTCGGTCCGAACAACGACATGCTGGTGGGCTGCGATCCGGCCGCCGGGAAGCCGCTTATCACGTTGATCCTCGATCGGACGACGGGCGCCACGCTTGCGAGCATTCCATTCGGCGGAGTCGATCAGGTCGCGTACGACGCAGTGTCGAACCGCTATTTTCTCCCGGCTCGTCATGAGACCGCGACCGGCATCGCGGCCGCCTCCGGCTTCACGCCGATACTCGGCACAGTCGACGCGTCGACGCGCACACTCATCGACAAGCTGGCGGTCGGCAACGGTGTACATTCGGTCGCGGTGGATGGCGCCTCGGGTCAGGTGTACGTGCCCTTCCAGCCAGGGGTCGCGGCTTTCCCGAATGGCGGGATTCATGTCATCACTACGCATTGAGGACGTATGAACCGCTGCCGGCGTGGAGGTTGCGGCACGATCCTCGCCGGTAGCGCTCCTTGAAGCTTGGGGGCTTCAAGGAGCGCGTTCGCGCTGCGCAAGAATGCATTGGGTTGTCTGCTCCTCGCCGACTGTGAAGGTCGAGACCGACCGCCGACCCATAAAGCGGCCCGTCAACGCGTCGAACGGCAACATCATTCGCCGACATCGTCTTGCTGCCACGAGCGGCTGTTATGGCCGATGACACGACGCCTGTAATCGGCGGGCGAAGATCCGCTGTCTGGATGAAGCTGACGCATGAGCGTCCGTCTGGGCGTGCAGGCGAACTGCTGGAGATGGCCCAGACTGTGTCAAAACGCACGTCGCTTCGGCGCACCGCAAAAAACGGCTTGTCAAAACGACCTATACCGGCCTCGCGGCACCTCGGGAGGGGCAAAGCGACCCACTAAAACCTAGTGAATTTGAGTTTTGACGCACCCTCGGCCGCATGCTGCCGGACGCATCGGGCGCATGTCGACCCGAAAGAGACCTTCGGAATTCCCGGTAGCGGCCATTCAAATGGCCATTTGAAGCTGCGTCGGACGCTTCAATGCCGTCTGGCCGGTCAAGTCTCCGGTTGGACGCGCCCCTTTTTTCTCCTGGACTAAAGAGCGGCCGCCGATTGGTCGGGTTTCATTCGACTGGTTGCTCGCTCGTCTTGCTGTCAGTGTCGTCAATCGGAAGTTCCTTCCGGCAATTGCGTCGGAGCACTATGCTTTTCATCAAGTGAGGTGCGAGGCTAAGCTCGCGACCGGCTACCGGATAGGTGCGTAGATGCCGATTGATCCCACGCGCCCGATGTCGTTCTTGTCGACAGTTCGGCGCGAGGCTTCTTGGTACGGCAGCGCGTCGTCGCGCGGGCGCGCGATGGATTAACTCTTTAAAGAGGCAGCGTCATGGACGAGTTTGCGATTCAGGAATTTCGCGGGAGGCTGATCGGTCCGTCAGACAAGGACTACGACGAGGCGCGAGCGCTGTACAACGGCATGATCGATAAGCGGCCCAAGGTGATCGCTCGCTGCACCGACGCCGCCGATGTCATAGCGGCGGTCAACTACGCGCGAGATAACAAACTGCTTCTCGCAATCCGCGGAGGCGGACACAACGGCCCCGGTTTGGGCAGTTGCGACGGTGGGCTGGTCATCGACCTGTCGCAGATGCGCAGCGTGCGCGTTGACCCAGCGAGCCGCACCGTGCGTGTCGATCCAGGCTGCACTGCAGCGGATCTAGATCACGCGACCCACGCCTTTGGCCTCGCCGTACCACTCGGCATCGTCGGCAGCACGGGGGTCGCAGGTCTGACCTTGGGCGGAGGAACCGGCTACCTCACGCGCAAGCACGGCCTCACGGTCGACAATTTGCTCGAAGTGGATGTAGTGCTGGCCGACGGCTCTTTTGTCACCGCTAACAAGGACAAGCACGTTGACCTCTTCTGGGCGGTGCGCGGTGGCGGCGGTAACTTCGGCGTGGTCACAAGTTTTCTCTTTCAGGCCCACCGGGCCAAGATGGTGTTCGCCGGTCCGATCTTCTGGGACGCCAAGGAAGCCAGGCAAGTTATGGCGCTGTATCGCGACTTCATCCCAGACGCCCCCGAAGAGCTTGGTCTATTTGTCGGCCTGAAAACCGTGCCTCCAACCGATCCCTTCCCTAAGGAGCACTGGAACAAACGCGCCTGTGCTCTGATCGGCGCTTTCAACGGGCCGATCGCAGAGGGTCAGAAGCTCATGGGCTCGCTGCTCGAGAAACTGCCCGCCCCGCTGTTCAACTGGATGGGCGAGATGCCGTGGACCGCCATCAACAGTCTGTTCGACCCGTTCTTCCCTAAAGGCTTGCAGTGGTACTGGAAGGGCGACTTTGTCAAGGCGCTGCCTGACGAGGCGATCGACGTGCACATCGCCAACGCGCTCAAGGCACCGTCCCCCTTCTGCCTCATGCACCTTTACCCCATAGACGGCGCCGTTCGGCGGGTCGCCAAGGATGCCACGCCGTGGAGCGCGCGGGACGCGTCTTTTTCGATGGTAATTGCCGCGATCAGCCCGGATCCCCAGGACGCCGAGGCGCTTAAGGCCTGGGGCCGTGCCTACTGGGGGGCTATCCACCCGTTCAATCTGGAGGGCGCCTACGTCAACTTCCTGGACGCCGACGAGGCCGAGAACCGAGTAGAACTAAGCTACGGCGAGAACTACACGCGCCTTGCCTCGATCAAGGCGAAGTACGATCCCAATAACCTGTTGCGAGTCAACCAGAACATTAAGCCGAAAGCGTGAATCGACGCGCGCGACCTCGCGCGCCCGCGCCGCGTGGCGATGTTCAGCGCGAACGCGCTGCCGGCATTGCCGTCGTCGTTGCCGGGCGATTGCTTGGGTCGTGCGCGCTTGAAGGGCCCACGTCGCGCCGAACCTGATCAGCGCGACGCGTGAATCAAATCGGGGCTAACCGAACTCCGCGGGGTTCACGTTCCCCGCACTCGAGGTTCCTGTGACCTCTTCGGTGCGTGCAAGCTACGCGAAACAGTTCGCGAAAGTCCGCTTCGGAGCGATCCCAAGCTGGTACCTCGACGTCCGTTCCTGGCCGCACTGCGTCCCCGGGCCGCAGACGATCGGCCGCCTTGCATGCTCGCCGCATGCAAAGGGTATATGCAGTTTCTAATGAAGAGAGACGTAGGGCTCAGCCAGCAGCCTATGGGCGAGTGCGCATCTGGTGTTTTCCCTAGTGCAGACCTCACCCAAAAGTGCCGACGTTGCGCCTGTTGGTCGCAGTGCTGACGGGTGTTGTTCTGGTCATATGGCTCGTTGTAACGCCCAGGTAGAGCGGGGACGGGCGTTGTCGGAATTTGCAGGCGACCGCATGAGAGAGATGTCTCAGCAGGTCGGATTTCAGTTCGGGATTGCGGAGAGGCAAATGGGTGTCGTGCGTAACGAAATAGGACAGCTGGAAGCTGCGGTGAACACCCTGGTGCGCCGTCCGCGGGTTATCCGCCGGGATTACTGCGTATCGGAGGTTGAAGGCGTGCTCGTCCGGCCGGGAATTACCGCTCAGGACCGGCAACGCCTAGCGGCACTTCTGGACCTGCTAGGGACCGTAGCGCTCGACTGCGATGGCACAGGTGCGAATACTACGTTAGCCCTGCGGTGAAGCGCTACGAGCAACTGACCGGCGACGATCTCGTTCGATCGGTAGACCTGGTTCTGGATCGCGTCGTTGCTGACGGCGGGCGTACCCGCATGCGCAGGGATATCCTCACGGCAGACCGGTGCGGGCTGAATTCGCTGCTGAACGAATCGCCGCGCACGCCAGCCATCTTGCGGACGCAGTTTCCATCTCTGGCCGTTGAGAAGGCTCCAGACCCTTTTCATCCCGAAAGAGCCCTGCAGAAGCCGCCGTTTTCGCGAAAATGGGCCAAAGTACCTTCCTTTAGCGACGCCGTCAATCACGACGGACTCTGTGCGCTAACCTCCGCAGTGACGTACCTGGAAGGCTGGCCTGGCCTCACATACGGCAAGACTATCTGACGGGATGGGAACCATGACGACGACCAACCCAACTCTGCGCAAGCTGAAAGACGCGGCCAAGTCGATGCTGCCTGCGCCATTGTTCTTGAGCCTGTTGCATCACAAGTACATTGGCCGTTATCCGAACCTGCTTCGTCCGACAACATTCAACGAGAAAATTTTGCAGAAAAGCCTGCGGCCGGATCCGTGGCTCACGGAGTTGACCGACAAGCTTACGGTCAGGGACTATGTTGCGAGAAAGCTTGGCGAGAGCCATCTTATACCGTTGCTTGCCGCCCCCGAGACCTTCACGAAAGAGGTATTCGATGCGTTGCCGGACTCGTTCGTGATGAAGGCGAATCACGGCAGCACTTATGTCAAAGTGGTCAGAAACAAATCGGCAACCTCATTCGAGGAATTGCGGGATCTCGCGAACCATTGGATGTCCCTCGACTTCTACAAGATCGGTCGGGAAAAGCACTATCGCCCCATCAAGCCGCGTATCTTCTTCGAGCAACTGCTGCTCGATGAGAGCGGCAACGTTCCCCCCGACTATAAGCTGCAGTGCTTTGGTGCCAAATCAGGCCGGCTGGTCATCTACATTCTCGTCATCTCGGACAGATTCGGCGCTGATACGCGCGGCGATCTGTACGACGTCAACTGGAACCATCTGGACGTAGTCATTGGCGAGTACAAACCCAGTGAAAACCCGCCGCCTCGCCCGGACAATCTCGACGCGATCGTGGACGCTGGGATCAAGCTCTCGGCGGACTTCGACTATGTCCGCGTTGACCTGTATTCGCCCAATAACCAGATTTATTTTGGTGAACTTACTTTCACGCCGGGTGCGGGCGTTCTGCCATTCATGCCGGACAGGATCGACTACGAGTGGGGAAGCCTGATACCAGACGCTTACCTGTCGATAAGGCCTTCCTTACGAGCAACTTCGCCCGGGGCACCGTAGTTTCCTGCCGATGTTTTTCGCGAACTCTCCATTAGCGGTAACGACAGTGGTGAAGCGCCATGCAAAAAATCACAATCGTGATCTGCAATTACAACCACGGTCGCTTTCTGGCCGACGCAATTGACTCATCTCTTTCTCAGGACTACCCGGAAACGCGTGTTCTGGTGATCGACGACGGATCGACGGACGGCTCACGCGAAATCGCAGAAAGTTATGCCGGCCGCATCCAGGCGTTCTATAAGGAGAACGGCGGCCAGGTCTCCGCATATAACGATGCAGTCAATATGATCGACACGGAATTCGTGATCCTGCTCGATTCCGACGATCTACTGTACAAGGGTGCGGTGTCCGAGGTCATGCAAGCATTCGAGGCCGGCGACTCCGTCAAGGTTCAGTTCCGTCTCGACGTTGTGGATTCAGCCGGGAAGCCCTCGGGTACATACGTACCTCACTCCGCCGCGCCAGTCGACTGCGGTAGCCTGCTGCGCCGGGGTTGGCTCTATCCGTCGCCGCCAGCGTCAGGCAACGCCTACCGGACCAGCGCATTAAAGAAAATCTTTCCCGTGCCGGAAGCAAGCAGTAATCGCTACGGCGCAGACTTCTACGCGATCTACGGGGTCGCATTGTTGGGAGCAATCGCGACGATCCCGAAATCGTTAGGTGCATACCGCGTGCATCGGACCGAAAACACAGGAATCGATTTCGCCAATTCGTACAGCACCGACAAGGCGCCCAAGGCGCTGACCAAGCGTTGGTCGATCCTTCGGCAGATGGCGCGCTCGCGGCTCGGCATAGAGCTTCCGCCATCGTTTCACGACTTCTCACTCGAGAAAGCGTATTTTTGCTCTGCTGTTTATCAGGCTTCGTTCGCGAAGCGCTGGGGATGGGTCAGCCGGCAGTCGCATGGTTATTTGCGCTCGATAGTCGCCAATCCGTTCTGGAGCTATAAGAAGAAGATAGGCACGCTCGCGCTGTCCAGTCTTTGCCTGTTGCCTTGCTCACCGCTTTCCGATTTCGCGGTTCGCTATATTTCGAACCCGCTCGCGAGACGTCGCCTTTAGTCAACTGAAGACGTGTGTGCCCTGTTCCAAGGCTGATCCAATATTACATTGCGGAGGGCGCAACAAAGCGCATATGATGGACATCACATTGCGACGCGCAGAACACAGCGACATTCCAGGCATTGTTGCGTTCTACGAACGGGAAAGCGATCCTAATATCCTTCGGCGCAGCGCGCGTGAAGTTGCCAATGCCGTCGATCTTGGCGCCATCTTTCTGTTTTTGGAGCGTAATCAGATCGTGGCCGCTTCAGGCGCGTTCGCAATACATTTCAGGGAAGAACTGTACTTCGAATATGGCGGCACGATCGTGACGCGCCCGTTCAGAGGCTTCGATCTTCAGGATATATTCACTTCGGCACGTTTTTGCTTCGTTGTCCTCTTCTACCCGGAATCGATTCCAGATCGTGTTTATACGTTCATCAAGCCAGACAATGCCCCATCAAATGAAAATATTAAAGGGAGAGGTTTTTCACTGCGAGAGACAGCGCCCAATCCATACATGAGACCATGTGGAACCTGTAAATCGCGCGCGTCACTCCCGCCTGGCAGAAGATGCTGCTACAACATCTATGGAATCGATATGGAAGCGATCCGGCGTAATGTCCGATACTTTCTCGAGGCCTCCGCGGAGCGCACGTCGTCAAAGGGCATGCGGCTTGAAATAACCTCGACCCTGTTTCGAGACGCGCGCCAGCGCGCTATCCTCCATAGCGTCATTGCTTGAGTGCTCTTGTGCCTGGCGCCCACACATCCGCACTCACGGCCCGAACTGTTGCCAACGCAAAGACGGGCGGGTGTCGCCGGGGAAGCCATCATATGAAACCGGCAAGCCCGTGCGCTGGCGGATCGGTCTGGCCGATCAGGTGTCGTGTGCCATAGCGGGCCTATGGCGCACGTGGGAAAACCCGGACGGCACGCAAGCCATGAGCATGACGATGCTTACGCTCAACGCCGACGAGCATCCGTTAATGACGCGGTTTCACAAACCCGGAGCGGAAAAGCGCGCTGTCGTCGTGCTCCCGCAATCCGATCACATTGACTGGCTTTCGTGCAGGAGTACGGACGAAGCCAGATCGTTCCTGCGATTGCTGCCGGCCGACGCCTTGCACGCGGAACCGTACCCGCTTCCGCCGCGCGGACGAACCGCGCTCGCTCCCGAAGCGGGCGATCAACCGTCCCTTATCTAGCTGGCAGGGCCGACTCCAATCCGTGCATTTCTCGCACCGTCGGGCCAAAAAAGATCGTTCTTCGCGGATTTTCCGGGGTGACCACTTGCCGACAGGCAGTAGTCGGCCACTTTCTGCCGCTCGTCTGAGCCATGCACCACCGGTCACTCGAACGGCTGGTCCACTTCGAAACCCGCCCGATGCGCGACGCGCGCTTGTCTTGAGGTTTGTTCGATGCCTGCCCATGTCCGTGGACTCGGGGTGCGCGCCGGCGCGTGCAGGCAGGCGTTGAATAAACCTGAAGGGAGGAAACCGCGGAGTGCTCTGATGCAATGGGAGTCTTCGGGGCTATGGCGATTGATTGCCCGGGATGGCGAGCGGTGTTGCGGGATGCGTGGTCAGGCGGGATGCTGGCTGAGGGCTGATGCTGTGCCGAAGCGGTGCAGTGGCGCCGTCGTGATGGCGGAACGGACGTGCAAGGGCCTGTGCGAAGCGACAGACGCAAAGGTCTGCTCGTGGGCCGCGTTGCCGCAAAGCCGAGGGTCGGGTTGTTCGTCCTGGAACAGTGGCGCTCATATCTCGCCCCGGCGCGTGGGTGGTGCGCGAATCGGTGCAGTGCGCGCAAGGATATCGATGACGATCATCGGCGCGCCGCAGTGCCGGCAGATGAAGGCCGGCCGAGTTTCAACGAGAGTCTCTTCGGGTGATGTGTTGACCTCCGCCGCGACGTGCAGCAGTTCGCGGACCTTCGCGAGACTGGTGCGGCGCACCGGGTTGGCGAGCAGCCCGTAGTGACGGATGCGATGGAACCCGCCGGGCAACACATGAAGCATGAAGCGGCGCATGAACTCGCCGGCTTCGAGGGTCATGGTCTTGTAGCGGGTGTGCCCCTTCGCACGGTAGTCCTTCCAGCGGAAGGTCACGCCGCGTTCATCGAATGCAAGCAGGCGCTGGCTGGAGATCGCGACGCGGTGCGTATAGCGCGACAGGTACGCGAGCACTGCTTCGGGTCCTGCAAAGGGACGCTTTGCGTAGACGACCCATTCGCAGGCACGCAGCGGCGCAAGCCACACGTCAAAGACAGCTGGGTCGGCAAGTTCAGCGTACTGGCCGAAGAACTGCAGGTGGCCATGCCGGTGCGCGTCCGTGAGCGCTTCGAGGAAGCGCCTGCGGAACAGGCGCGAGAGCACACGTACCGGCAGGAAGAAGCCGGGCCGGCATGCGATCCACCGCTGACCATCGGGCGACAGCCCACCGCCGGGGACGATACCGTGTACGTGCGGATGATGCGTGAGTGCCGAGCCCCAGGTGTGCAGCACGAGCGTCGCGCCGATCTGGGCGCCGAGGTGCTTCGGATCAGCGGCAATGGTGCATAGCGTTTCGGCGGCGATATCGAACAGCAGCCCGTAGATGACGGCCTTGTTGTACCAGGCGATGGCACTGATGGGCGCGGGCAGCGTGAAGACGACATGGTAGTACCCGACCGGAAGCAGATCGGCCTGGCGTGCCTGGAGCCAGCGATGCGCAGCACTGCCCTGGCACTTCGGGCAATGACGGTTGCGGCAGGAGTTGTAGGCAACCTCGATCCGGTCGCAGCCGGCGCAGCGCAGCACATGCCCCCCCAGTGCCGCACTGCGGCACTGTTCGATGGCCGACATGACCTTCAACTGCCCCAGGCTCAGCGCTACCGTGCGCCGCCACGCCGGCCCGCAGGCGCGGAAGATATCCGCGACCTCCAGCACGGGGTGCTCCGCGTGCGGCCGGGCTAGCCGGCGGGCAGGCGGTCCAGCGGACTGACCACCTTGCGCAGGAGGTCAGTGGCAACCTGGGTATAGAGCGTGGTGGTCTCGATCTGCCTGTGCCCAAGGAGCACCTGGATCACGCGGATATCCTCCTTCTGTTCCAGCAGGTGCGTGGCAAAGGAATGCCTCAGCGTGTGCATGGATACGCGCTTGTCGATGTTTGCGGTCTCGGCGGCCGCATGGATGGCGCGGGTCAGTTGCCGCGTGCTGAGCGGGTCGATCGGATCGAGGCCCGGAAAGAGCCACCCGCCATCGAGCATGCAGCCCTGGGCACGGGCAACGCGCCACCAGACGCGCAGACGTTCGAGCAGGACCGGCGAGAGCATCGCGTAGCGGTCACGGCGGCCCTTGCCCTGCTCGATGCGCAGGGTCATGCGCTGGCTGTCGATGTCGCTGACCCTGAGCGCGACCACTTCGCTCGCACGCAGCCCGGCGCCATAGGCGACCGACAGCGCGGTCTGATGCTTGAGGTTTCCGGCTGCCGCGATGAGCCGACGCACCTCCTCGGGGCTGAGCACAACCGGGAGCGTGCGAGGCACGCGTACCGGCTGCATCCGCGCCATCAGCTCAGGCCGGCCGAGCGTGACTTCGAAGAAGAACTTCAGAGCGCTGATCGCGGCGTTCAGCGACACCGGCGACGCGCCGTGATCGACCAGATGCAACTGGTAGTCCCGGAGGTCCTCGACAGTGGCGGTATCGGGTAAACGCCCGAGGTATCGGGCGAACTGACGTACGGCACGCAGATAGGCGGCCTGGGTCTTGGGTGCGAACTTGCGCATGCGCAAGTCCTCAAGCATACGGCGGCGCAGCGGGCTGATGCCCGGATCGGAGGAGGTCATGATGGGACTCCTGCTGGAGGACGAGGCGGATTGCCTCAACCACCAACATAAGCACCGGCGCCACTCGCCTCCCATTCGCCGCCAGAGTCGGGCCGTAGCCCCCTACCGCGCGAGCGGTTTAGTCCGTTCGGCCAATGCCGACGCTCGGCAGTCGGCGATGATGAGGCAGCTCCGCGTCGGATTTCCGACATTCGCCTGTCGACCGTGGCGAATGTCGCACTCGCGTCGCGCAAACGGGTCCTCCCGACCCTGAGCGGACGAGTTAGTCCGCCTGGAGCGGTCACTCGGCACTCTGTTTTGGCGGCATGGAGTCGCATTGATCGCCGATACTAGGGCGCCCTATTTGTCGCATTGACCCAAGCCCGGCGGGTTCAGAGCGTCACGGGGAAAGAATCAAGTTAAAGATCGCAATTTAGCGTGCTTCGGCCAAAACAAGAGACCAAAAGATGACGAAGAGCCGTGTTCTGTGTATGTATTTGCTGCTGATGCTCTGGGCGTTGGTATCTGGCTGCACAACTTTGGCGGATGCAAAATTGGCGCGCGGAACTGGCACGACGCGCTTGTACTCAGTGACACCCGATATAGTCTGGAGGTCATTGCCCAATGTCGTTACGACTGCCGGGCTCGATTTCATCGACGAAAACCAGTCGGCGGGGTATGCACTTGCTCAACACGGTATCAATGTTCTGAGCTATGGGGAGAACGTTGCCATCTTCGTAGAGCCGGGACGCACCGCGTCAACGACGATCGTCGAGGTGGTGTCGAAGCGGGCGATGGCGACGAATATCCTCGCTACCAATTGGGAGCAAATCATTCTTGATGGCTTGAGCAAGGTGCTCGCCAACGGTTCATCTACCACCGCCGCGCACTTGGTTGCGCGCGATGCAGACACATCGACAACGCGTTATCCGGAAAGCAATTTCGCTGCAATTGGAGACGTGTCCGCTGTTCCTACACACGATCAACATGTCCGAGAACTCTACGCCGCATGGCTCGACAAGCCCATTCCCCGAGCGTTTGCCGTCTCAGATAGCGGCCAAGCTAATGCTACGTGGGGCACACCCACGTCTCAAAACGAGCCGCCTGACGCGGCCGAAAGGGCACTGAAACACTGCCGCGACAGTGGCTTGCAGGGATGCAAGCTCTATGCTGTAGATCACCGTGTGGTCTATGTTCCGTAGTTGGTAAAGCGGGCATCGTCGCCGGGTGATTGCGACAGCGGTGACGTTCCCGAGTCCTTCACGACCACAATTGTCGGCAATTTAGGCGACGCCGTCGACCGTCCGAAACTGGCCGACAGTACTCATCCACAGAAGCCGCCCGAAAGCGGCCGTCGACGATTTTCAACGGTCGCTCTACAGGACCTTCATTGAACTGGTGCTCTCGTTAAGGGTTATTCGACAGTGCGCCGCGACCGGCCGTTGCGCACTGTTCATCGGCCGTTGGGATACAACTAATAATTGCCGAAGTCCTGGGACTGCCGCTTGCACAACGTAGTTCCGAGGTCCGTCGACACGACGTAGTCTGCTTCCCACTCTGGGCTGTACCGCGAAAGCGGTGGTATAGCCACGCCGTACAACTCCGAACGTCCATCAGGAGATGACCGCGCAGGTCACTGCCGCAGGTCGTCGCGAATCATGCAATTGTCGAGCCCCGACCTGAAAAGATCGGCTGGCAGCTGCTTGCCGATGAAAACGATCTTCGTTTCACGCTCGTCAACCCCACCCCACGGCTTGTCGGTGCTCGCACCGAAGATCATGTGCACGCCCTGGAAGACGGTGCGACGGTCAACGCCATGGATATCGAGCACCCCCTTGTAGCGCAGCATGGCCGGGCCGTAAGTGGCGACCATTTCGCTAAAGAACTCCTCGACCTTGTCCCGATCGAGCGGAACCTTGGTGCGGTAGACAAACGACGCAACGTCGTCATCGTGTTCGTGTGCCAGGTCCGCGAGGAAGTCCGGTTCAATGTCGATGATTGCGTTGAGGTCGAAACTTCGAATATCCAGCAGTTCCCTGAGGTCGGTCGCACCGAAATGCACCGGCCTGATCGGTGCCCGCGGGTTCATTTGCCGCAGTCGCGCAGCGAGCTGACTGGCCTCCTCTCGCGATACGAGGTCAACCTTCGACATCAGGATGCGGTCCGCGAATCCGACCTGCTCCTGCGCTTCGTGATGCTCGCTCAATTGCGCCTCGGCATGCTTCGCGTCAACCACCGTGACGATTGCATCGAGCATGTATGACGCCTGCACCGTGTCGTCGACGAAGAACGTCTGCGCAACCGGCGCGGGGTCAGCCAGGCCGGTCGTCTCGATGATCACGCGTTCGAAGTTCAACTCCCCTTTCGCGCGCCTCTCGGCGAGTGTCGACAGGATGCGCACCAGATCCCCGCACCGTGCAGCAGATACAGCCGTTGTTCATCTCGACGATCTGCTCGTCGCCGTCCTGGACGAGCAGTTCATTATCGATACCGGTCTCCCCGAATTCATTTTCAATCACGGCGACGCGGCCGCCATGATGTTCGGACAGGATGCGGTTGAGCAGGGTGGTCTTGCCACTACCCAGGAAGCCCGTCAGCATCGTCGTAGAGATCAGATGGGTGGAGTTTGTGGCGGTCATCGCAGATCAAGCCTCTTTGACTGTTGGTGCTGCAAATCGAGTCGGGCAACGAATATCCACGCGTCCAAATTCACACGATGAAGTAGATGCGCGTCGCCTGTCTGCGTCGCGCATGAAAATCGCCGGCGACACGCAAGTCATTGCGCGGTAATAAACAGCCACCGGCAATCGTAGCTCCGCGGCAAATGGAACACGGATTCCTGTGACCAAAGGTGAAGCCCGCGTCTGTGCCTGAACGGCGACGTGCTGCGGTGCAGGGGTGACGCGTATCCCGCCGTGGCGAGCAGCAATCCGCAGGCAGACTCTGCTCGACTGAGATCAGTTCGCTTTCAAAGGCATCAATCGCCTTTCATCGCTCGCTCAGGCGAGTTCGACCGGGCCGTGATCGTCACAATGATCTCCATGCGGATAATGCAGGTGACCGTCGACGAGATAGTCAACGTGGTCCCCATGTGGTACAGGTTCGTGGCCGCACCCGGGGCCATGGACGTGGCCCGGCGCGTGGCCGCCGCAGCCCGGCGTACATTGATCGGGATTGTTCGCGCTCACTTCGAGCCTATGCTCGTCTACATGATCGCCGTGCGGGTGATGCAGATGACCGTCATGCAGATAGTCGACGTGATCGTTATGCCTGATCGCTGTGTGGCCGCAATCCGGACTATGCTGATGATCGTGATGCGCATGGTGTGGTTCGTGACAGGTGCTCATGGTGACTCTCCTCGCGGTGGATGGGGGGCCTTCTTTTCCGCGCGCGGGCTCGGCTCTTCCGCCTGGGTAAACACACTGTCTGGCAGCTTGAGCACAGCATCGAACCCGTTCACACGGACTCGCTCCATGATCTCTCAATCCACCGATCGATGGAAGCGAATTGGTGGCGGCTTTCAAGTAACTGTCGGCGCCCAGGAGCGAACTGGCGGGTTACCGCATATGCGATCGAAGCGAGCGTTGAGCAAATGGATTTCACGCAGCGCCCGACAACACGCGCGAATAGTTGATGCACGGTCAGACAGTTGATAGGGGAAAGCATTCCAGAGCGTCTGGCTATGCCCGTCTGTCGTTGATTGTCTAAAGCGGCGATTCCTTCGTCAAAAATCGCCTGATGGCAATGGAGACGATTTCTGGAAACTCTTCGTGAATCGCGAGCTTGCCCTTCATGACCCATTCAACCTGAACATTTGGCAATTGTCCTAACGCCTCCATTTCGACACGCGATTTCGGCGGCGTCTGATCGCCGTAGATCACGAGGATCGGAATGTTGGCTCGGCGCGCAAGATCAAGGAACGCCGCACGGTTGACGACCCGGTCTAGCGCACCGGTCACAAAGCGTACCGAACTGTGCCGGGCTCCGGGCGCACGGGTGACGGCGAGTTTGGCCGCGAGACGATCGCCGTCAAGCCAGTCAGGATCGCTGTAAATGTGTTCTCTCGCCATCATGGTGATGACATGGCGACTGACGTTGAGCCGGTAGAGAAGCGGGCCAGCGAGGGGGTGATCGATCGCAGCGCGCACACCGGAGAACCAGGCCCGCTGGCCGCCCATCATCGTCGGCAACGGGCCGCGCCATGTCGGTGCGACGAGGACCAGGCGATCAACCGTACCTGACCGCAAGACGGCCTGGTAAAGCGCATAGGTGGCTGCATGTCCGGCCGCCACAATGGCGTGCGGTGGTGCCACGATGTCGCTTGGAAACCAGTTAAGAAACTCCGAGAGAAGCTCCGGCGACCATTCTTCCTTTGGCCGCGCCTGATCGCCGAACCCAGCTGTACCTTCATCCACGATTGCAAAACAAGCCGCACGATGGCCAACAGGTCGAACCGGCGCTGATCAAACCCGCGAAGGACCGAGGCCTCGAGCCCGTAGGAGCGATTGGGAGTCAGCGCGCGAATAGCCCATCATGGTCCGTTGCCTCGCAGAGGCACATTTGTACGAGACCGGATATACGTGAGCGATCCACAATGAGGCTTGATAGGAGTCCATATACGGTCCTTCTCACTCGGTTCACGCACATCCGCTCACGAGGTACCAGCGGCCCGTCGGCGCAGCAACGGGTAATGGTCGATCGGCGCGGCAGTAGTTTAAGGCGCACCAAATACACGGATGAGTTCGGCTATCCGTTGGACCGTGCTGGTGCCTGACAACCAGCGAATGATGGGTGCGGATTCTCGGCTACGCGTCAACGGCGGCGACGACCCTCTATCGATATCCGTATAGCGGGACGTCTTTACCGATCCACGCGCGCTGCGCCAGATGCGAGCGATCGAGCGACAATGCCTTGATTGCGGTCACCCGCTTGCTCGCTACGAAGCTCGCGGGCACGGCACCCATCGCGTTCTGTGCAGTGTTCCCCGTATTCGACGCAAGGCGGTTGCCCCCGATACCTTTCGTGCCAAGCACCGCCTTCTGATTTAGGCAATTCATGCATTCAGACATGCACGCTTAAACGCGATTCATTAATGCCGTCAAAAATGATGCGTTTATCGTCGCAAAAAAACTTGCATTTCCCGCGGGAAAAACTACCTTCATTAAACAAAGCAGCTTCTGGCTCGGCACTGGAGGAGACACATGCCGGCTACACGTATGATGATTGCGCGTCGTGCGGGCGTGAGCGTCGCTACGGTCGATCGTGTGTTGCGCGACGACCAGGCCGTGCGTCCCGAAACGGCAGAGCGCGTCCATCTGGCGCTCTCGGCCCTGCGCGACGACCGCGCCAGTCGCGGTCGCCCTGCCAAGATCAACACGTATCGCGTGGCCTTCGTTCTACCTCAGGTCAATTCGCGGTTCCTCGACCAGGTCGAGCGCGACATTGCGCTGTCCGCAAGTTTCTTTCGCGAGCACCGCATCATTCCGTCGTTCTATCGGTGCGATTTCTCCACTCATCGCGACACCATTGCTTTCGCCGAGCAGGCGGTCGACTACGACGCAATGGTGCTTGTGCCGCTCGACTACCCCGGAGTCGAACGCCTCATTGAAGATACGAGCGATGCGGGCGTGCCCGTTGTTACGGTGTTCTCCGATCTGCCTGCAAGTCGCCGCGCGGCGTATGTCGGCGTCGATAACAGGATTGCTGGACGCACCGCAGGACTCTTGATGGGCCGTTTTCTCGGCGCGCGACTCGGCACGGTGGCGATTTTATCGGCCTCGTCGCGCCTGCACGATCAACTGGAACGACGCACGGGCTTTTCGCAGGTGCTGGAAGAGGACTTTCGCAACCTGCGCTGGATTGCCGAACCAGACTTCGCCGAAGATGACGACGGCGCGGGTCTTGCCGTGCAGGGGCTCCTTGCGCGTCACCAGGATCTGGTCGGCGTTTATGTGACGGGTGGCGGCATCTCTGGCATCGCGACCGCATTGCAGGAATCCGGCGACAAGGCACGCCTGGTACTGATCGGGCATGAATGCACCGTGGAGACTCGCGCGCAACTGTCCGAGCGTGCGATCGACGTAATCCTCGATCAGGACGTGCGCGGCATCGTCCACTGGTCGGGCCTCGTCGCAATCAATTGTCTTAACAACGTGCGTGGCGCGCTCGCCATTCCAACGCCGGAGACCAGGATCTATCTTCGTGAGAATGCGCATGCCTGAAGCTCGCGACACGTGGATTGCAGTCTGAATCCGCTGAGCTCAAACGCAGCACCCGGCGCATGGGCGCTGTTCCATAGCAGGTTGGAGACCCGGGAAAGACAAGGAGAAGACAAATGTTACGTCTTACGTCAGCAAGGGTAATAGCGGCGGGCATCATCACGTTGGGGCTCGGCACGGCAACCGGCGCGCAGGCACAGGGCAAGCAGTTGACGTTATGTTGGGCAGCATGGGACCCCGCCAATGCACTCGTCGAATTGTCGAAAGATTTCAGCACGAAAACCGGCATCAAGATGAAATTCGAGTTCGTGCCGTGGACGAGTTACGCGGATCGCTTTATCAACGAACTTAATTCGCATGGCAAACTATGTGACCTGATCATTGGCGACAGTCAGTGGATCGGCGGCGCGGCAGTCAACGGGCACTACGTGAAGCTCAACGATTTCTTCGCGAAGAACAAGATTTCGATGAACGACTTCGTGCCGGCGACCGTCGTCGGTTATGCGGAGTGGCCGAAGAATACACCTAACTACTGGGCCTTGCCGGCCATGGCGGACGCAGTGGGCTGGACGTATCGCAAGGACTGGTTCGCCCGTCCGGAATTGCGTGCCGAGTTCAAGCAGAAATATAAACGCGAACTCGAACCGCCGACCACACTGGATGAACTCAAGCAAACCGCGGAGTTCTTTCAGGGCCGCAAGATCGATGGTAAGACCGTATACGGTGCCTATATCTTTACAGAGCGCGGTTCTGAAGGCATCACGATGGGGGTGACCAATGCGCTTTACAACTTCGGCTTCGAGTATGAAGACCCCAAAAAACCCTATCACCTGGATGGCTTCGTCAACTCGCCGGGCGCGGTCAAGGGGCTGGAGTATTACAAGGCGCTTTACAAGTGCTGCACGGCGCCCGGCATGACCAACGCGTACATGCAGGAAGGACTGGACGCCTTCAAGTCCGGCCAGGTGGCAATGCAGATGAACTGGTTTGCATTCTTCCCCGGGCTCTACAAAGACCCGAATGTCGGCGGCGACAAGATTGGTTTCTTCGTTAACCCGGGGGAATCGAAGCAGTACACGCAGCTTGGCGGACAGGGCATTTCAGTCGTCTCTTATTCGGATCATAAGGACGACGCGCTCGAATACATCAAATGGTTCGCGCAGCCGGATGTTCAGAAGAAATGGTGGCAGTTGGGCGGCTATTCGGCGGCGAAGTCGGTAGTAGATGCACCCGACTTTCAGAAGAGCGCACCCTTTGCGCCGGCATTCCTGAAGTCGATGTCGATAGTAAAGGACTTCTGGGCTGAACCCACCTATGCGGAACTGCTGCTCGACATGCAAAAGCGCGTGCATGACTACGTGGTGGCCGACAAGGGCACGGCCAAGGAAGCGCTGGACTTGCTGGTCAAAGACTGGAACAAGGTATTCAAGGCGGAAGGCAAGAACTAGCGCGTATCGAGGACGGGACCGGCGGCTCCTGCACGGATGCCGCCGATGCCTTTAAAGGAGCGAGGCATGCTGGCAAACAAGCCTTTTTCGTCGGCGGGGCTGGAATCCCCGGCGACGGTGCGCGCGCGCACGCGTCTGGCTGGACTGTCGGACACAAGCATTGCGTGGCTGTTCATCCTTCCAACAATCCTGCTGTTGCTCGCAATCAACATCTTTCCGTTGATCTGGGCGTTACGTCTGTCGTTTACCAACTTCAAGTCGAATATGCCGAGTGTGCCGGCGCGCTTCGTTGGAATCGAAAACTACGTCGACATTCTCACCGACGAAGACATCTGGTACGCGATGCAGGTAACGGCGCGTTTTGTGTTCTGGTCGGTCGGCCTCGAAGTGCTATTGGGTTTCGGCCTCGCGTTACTGATCAACCGGCAGTTCCGCGGTCATAGCTTCTGGACCACGCTGATCCTGCTGCCGATGATGCTGTCGCCCGCAGTGGTTGGCAACTTCTGGACCTTTCTGCTGCAACCGCAAACGGGACTGTTCAACGATATCGTCGGCTTCTTCACCGGCATTGCGCCCGGCTCGTTCCAGATGATCGGCGACGTGTCGCTCGCGCCGTGGACCATCGTGATGGTCGATACGTGGATGTGGACACCGTATGTGATGCTCATCTGCCTCGCGGGCCTGCGCTCGATTCCCGACTATATCTACGAAGCCGCCGAGGTGGATCGCGCCACACCGTGGCGGCAGTTCTGGTCGATTACCTTGCCCATGACTTTGCCATTCCTGATGCTCGCCGTGCTGTTTCGCGGCATCGAGAACTTCAAGATGTTCGACATGGTGAACCTGCTGACTTCGGGCGGCCCAGGTTCGGTGACCGAAACGGTATCGATCACATTGAAGCGCGCCGCTTTCGAGAAATGGCAGACAGGCTACTCTTCCGCACTGGCGATCATTCTGTTCGTGACGGTATTCGGTGCGGCGAATATCTACGTCAAGGCGCTCAACCGGGTGAAACAGCGATGAGACCGACTACCGCACAACATTCGGTGGTGGCCTCTTCGCCTCGCGGCAAGCGCTTCGCCGCGGCGGTTGTCATCACTTACGCATTGCTCGCAACTTTGCCGATGCTGTGGATCTGCCTGACCAGTTTCAAAACGCAGGAAGATGCCATCGCCTATCCACCTGTCGTGTTGTTTCAACCGTCACTGGAAGGTTATGTGAACCTGTTCACGATCCGTTCGCGGCAAACACCGGAGTTCATCGCCAGCCTGCCGCCCGCGAAGACCTGGTATGAGCGCGATGTGCACAAGCGAAACATGGTGATTGCCGGGCCTTCCAAAGTTCTGCCGCGCTTTGTAAATTCGCTCGTGATCGGTTTCGGCTCGACCTTTCTCGCGGTATTTCTCGGCACATTGGCGGCTTATGCGTTCTCGCGTTTCAAGGTGCCGCTCGCCGACGACCTGCTGTTCTTCATTCTGTCGACGCGCATGATGCCGCCGATTGCAGTCGCCATTCCAATCTACCTGATGTATCGGGCGCTCGGGCTGAGCGACAGCTATGTCGGCATGATCGTGCTCTATACGGCGGTAAATGTATCGCTGGCAGTCTGGCTTTTGAAGGGCTTCATGGACGAGATTCCACGCGAATACGAGGAGGCCGCGCTCGTGGACGGCTATACGCGGCTCCAGGCTTTCGTCAAGGTAGTGCTGCCGCAGGCCATCACCGGCATTGCCGCGACTGCGATTTTCTGTCTGATCTTCGCGTGGAACGAGTACGCATTCGCGTCCCTGCTGACGAGCGGTGATGCGCAAACAATGCCGCCGTTCATTCCGTTCATCATTGGCGAGGGCGGGCAGGACTGGCCGGCCGTCGCGGCCGCGACAACACTTTTCGTGCTGCCTATCCTGATCTTCACTGTCGTGCTGCGCAAACATTTGTTGCGCGGCATCACCTTCGGAGCGGTGCGCAAATGAAACGAAATTCCGTTTTGCCGCAAAGACATTATCTGCGCCGTGGCTACAGCGAAGCAGTGTCGACTGCACTGATCGGTCTTGGCATGGCGATGCTGGTGCAGCCGTTTTCACTGACACTGTTCACGTGGTCGTTTTCCGTCATCCTGGTTGGCGCGCTGGCGTTTGTCGTTACCAGTCATTTCCCGGACTGACGCCATGTCGACGATCGTTCTTGCCAGCCTTCACAAGCGTTTCGACAACTTCGTCGCGGTGCGCGACACCAGTCTGACCATTGGCTCCGGGCGCTTTGTCGTGTTGCTGGGTCCGTCGGGCTGCGGCAAAACCACGACGCTGCGCATGATAGCCGGCCTTGAATTGCCCACCTCTGGACAGATCCTGATAGACGGCGAGGACGTGACGCAATTGCGCGCGCGTCAGCGCGACATCGCATTTGTGTTCCAGATGTTTGCGCTCTATCCGCATATGACAGTGCGCAACAACATAGCCTTTCCGCTCAAGAACGAGCATGTGCCGCGCAAGGAGATCGCGGCGCGCGTGGACACCGCCGCCCACATGCTGCGCATCGAGAACATTCTCGATCGCAAGACGGGCGGCCTGTCCGGCGGCGACCGGCAGCGCGTGGCGCTGGGCCGCGCGATCGTTCGGCAGCCGAAGGCGTTCCTGATGGACGAACCCCTCGGCACGCTCGATGCGGATTTTCGCGAGCTGATGTGTCTCGAGTTGCGCAAGCTGCATAACGCGCTTGGTGCCACGACCGTTTATGTCACGCACGATCAGAGCGAAGCGATGGCGATGGCCGACGACATCGTCGTGATGAACAGGGGAGAGTTGCTGCAAGCCGGGCCGCCCCAGGAGATTTATCACTTTCCGGCGACGGTGTTTGTCGGCAATTTTATCGGCAGTCCGCCGATGAATTTCCTCCCTATCGATGGCGGCCTGGACGCTGGCGACGAACAAGTCCGTTTGCATGGGGCAGCGGTGCCGGTGCCGCGCTCTGTCGCCGCCGCTGAACGCGTGCTGCTGGGTATTCGTCCCGAGCATGTCGCGATCGACCAGCACGGTCCGCTGCGCGGCAAGGTCACCGCCGATGAATATCTCGGTTCGCATCAGGTGCTTGTGGTCGAGACCGCGCTGGGCGCAGTGCGAGTGCGGGTCGGCAAAGACGATGGCCTGCCGGCCGGATCACCGGTCGGCTTGTCGTTTCGCAAGGAACGCACATTGCTGTACGACGCGCAGAGCGGCCGGCTGCTGCCGGGCGCTGCTCGCACGGTTCCTGCACACGGAGAAGCTCATGGCTGAAATCCAGTTGCGCAATGTGTCAAAACGGTTCGGCGACATCGCCGCGGTCGACGATATTTCGATCGACGTGGCCGACGGCGAGTTCGTCGTGCTGCTCGGACCGAGCGGCGCAGGCAAGACCACGACGCTGCGTCTGATCGCCGGGCTGGAGCGGCCCGATGCGGGGGACGTGCTGATCGACGGGGCGATAGCGACCGGCGTGCATCCATCCGATCGCGACGTCGCGTTTATCTTCCAGCAATACTCGCTGTATCCGCATTTGACCGTGTTCGGCAACCTGGCCTTTCCGTTGCGCTCGCCAAGACGGCGCAGCAGCGAGGCGGATGTGCGTGCGCGTGTTCACGCGGTCGCGGAAATGCTGCATATGGAAGCGAAACTCGACAACATGGCCACACATCTGTCCGGCGGCGAGATGCAGCGTGTGGCGATTGGGCGCGCGCTCGTGCGGCAGCCCAAGGTGTTTCTAATGGACGAGCCGCTGTCGTCGCTCGATGCGAAGCTGCGTGAAGAACTGCGCATCGAACTAAAGCGCCTGCATCGTACGATCGGCGCGACCATCGTCTACGTCACGCACGATCAGGTCGAAGCGACCACGCTTGCGAATCGCATCGGCATTCTCGACCATGGGCGTCTCGTGCAGCTCGGCACGCCGCGCGAGGTGTATGGCAATCCGGCGTCGCTGAGCGCCGCGCAGCGGCTCGGCTCCCCGCCGATCAACCTGCTGCCGCCCGCACTGTTCGACTCGGCTCACATGCCGGCGGGCACGGCGACTGTCGCGATCCGTCCCGAGGATATCGTGCTGCACGACCCGGCTCAGGGCGACGCGAATGGCGCACAGGATGCACTCAATTTGACGGTGCTCGAATATTCGCCGCTACGTCATCTGCTGATTCTCGATCGCGCCGGAACCGCCGTGGTCGCGACGACCGTC
The DNA here is from genome assembly GCF_050436345.1 of Paraburkholderia sp. WC7.3g. Taxonomy (NCBI): domain Bacteria; kingdom Pseudomonadati; phylum Pseudomonadota; class Betaproteobacteria; order Burkholderiales; family Burkholderiaceae; genus Paraburkholderia; species Paraburkholderia sp. WC7.3g. Next base: position 1,153,134 of record NZ_JBNDMA010000002.1, on the reverse strand, counting down.
ACCGAGCGCAATTTTTCGCCGGGCCAACGGGTCGGCGTGTCGCTGCCCCCACGCAGCCTTCTATATTTCCATGCCGACGGCAGAAGGATCCCGACATGAACGGCAAAACGGTCATGACGTGCATCGACGCCGCGTATGCGGCGTTGAAGGAGCACACCGACGAGATTGCTTCGCTCGACCAGCAGATCGGCGATGGGGATCACATCTTCAATCTGCTGCGCGGCATGGAAGCGCTGCTCGCGACGCGCGCGGAGATCGAGGCGAAAGCGTTCGGCCCCGCGCTCGAGATCGCGGCGTCCAAGGTGCTGTCCACGGTGGGGGGATCGTCCGGGCCATTATTTTTCTCGTTGCTGAACGGGATGGCGAAAGCGTCCGCGAACAATGCAATGGATCTGGCTGGCTTCGCCCGCGTCTTTGCGGCGGGAGTGAAGGCCGTTGGACAACGAGGCAAGACCGGCCTCGGCAGCAAGACGATGATGGACGTGTTGATACCGGTCGCGCAGCGCTTCGAGGAACTGGCTACAGAAAGCGCAGCGGCGCGCGCGGTGCTTGACACTTTGCCGCGCGTCGCGGAGGAAAACATGCTGGCGACCCGCGACATGCTGGCAACCAAGGGGCGCGCATCGTTTCTCGGCGAGCGCTCGCGCGGGCATATCGATCCGGGCGCGCGCTCCAGTCAGATCATGATTGCTTCGGTATGCGCGCGGCTCGTGCAACACAATGGACAAGGAGCGTGACGGTGAAAAAATTCATCAATCATGTGGACGATTTTCTCACCGAAAGCCTGGCGGGATTCGCCGCGGCGCATGCCGACCTGGTCGTACTCAATCGCGAACCGGTGTTCGTGCGGCGCAAGGACCTGAAGCCCGGCAAGGTCGCGCTGATCTCGGGCGGCGGCTCGGGGCACGAACCGCTCCATTCAGGATTTGTCGGCCATGGCATGCTCGACGCCGCTTGCCCAGGTCAGATTTTCACATCGCCGACACCCGACCAGATGATGGCTGCCGCTAAGGCCGTCGATACCGGCGCGGGCGTGCTCTTCATCGTGAAGAACTACTCGGGCGATCTGATGAACTTCGAAATGGCGTCGGAGATGTCCGAGGTGCCGAATACAATGGTCCTCATTAACGATGACGTCGCGGTAGAGAACTCCAGCTATACGACCGGACGGCGCGGCGTTGCGGGTGCGGTGATCGTCGAGAAGCTGGTGGGCAGCCTGGCTGAAAGCGGTGCGAGCCTCGATGAATGCAAGTTATTTGGCGACCAAATCAACAAGCACACGGCTTCGATGGGTGTCGCATTCTCCAGTTGCACGGTGCCGGCAGCTGGTACGCTGACGTTCAAGATCGGCGACGACGAGATCGAAGTCGGCGTCGGCATCCATGGCGAGCCGGGCAGGCGGCGCGCAAAATTTGCGTCGGCCGACACGATTGCGGGGGAGTTGCTAACGGCTATCGTCGACGATCTCAAGCCGCCTGCGGGGGCTGGCTTGCTGGTGCTTGTGAACGGCCTTGGTGGCACGCCGCTTGGCGAGCTTTATCTTCTCTTCAACTCAACGCGCGCGTGGCTTCAAAAGCGCGATCTGAAAATTGCGCGCGTGCAGGTGGGCACGCTGACCACTTCGCTCGAGATGGCAGGCGCTTCAATCACACTTTGCATGCTCGACGAAGAGATGACGAAGCATTGGGACAGCGCCGTGCACACGCCGGCGCTAAGGTGGGGTGTATAGCACCAAGGCGATGATGTGCCGGGGCGATAGCAAGCGTTCGGCGCTCGAAAGCGCATAGTCGGGAGAGGGTCTGATTGAAGCGGCGTCACTGTCTGCAAGGTCCGATCATGCGAGAGTTTCATGAGGACCGAAAGGCTGTGGTTCGCATCCTGGTAAGCGAACGTCTCGCATTGATCGGCGGATTGCTGACGGTCGCGACACCGCACCGCCGGACGTCAGCTTCCCGCATCAGCGAACTCACACTCCTGTTAAGACACTAAGCATTCAGTTCGGGGCGGGAGTTGGCCGCATGGGTCGGCATCGTGCCGAAGCAGACCGGCTCAGGCGGAAAGGTGAACCTGCACAGGATCAGCAAGCAAGAGAGGCGACACCTATTTACGCACACTGATGATCCACGGCGCGCGTAGCGTAATAGAGAACGCAAAGGAGCCCGGCGAGTGGGTCGAGCAGACGATGAAGCGGCGACCAAAGAATCTGGTGTTGTTCTCGCCGGTGCAAAAATGAGCCAGTTGCCGACGCACCGATGAGCCGGGCTGCAAGCACGTAAAGCCGTCCGTTCGGAGATGAGATTGGGCATCGAACAGGTTCATGCGAATCTCGGCATCCGGATCAAAACGGAGTCGGCGACATCAGGCGGTATCTCTACCAGCCAACAGAACCGCCATAAGCGCCCCCATTGGGCGAGTGATCGAGTGGCCTTCGTCGTTGCGCGCAGAGGGCTCAGTGCGTCAGGACGGTCGTGTGCGCGGCGAGGCGCTCGACCTCGAGTAGCGCCTGGCCGAGCACATCGATAGCCCCATTCGTGGTGGAGGCCGTAGCAGCGCTGCGCAACGCATGCTGAACGACCTCATGAATGACTTCCGTGTTCGATGATCCGATCTGGAACGTCAGTTGGTGTGCCATAAGTATTCCTGCGTAAATAGCGAAGTGTGTGTCAGATGGATGCAGTATAAGCAAAGCGCGCTGCCATTTGAGGCGCGCAATTATGAGTTGCGAGATCTCCAATATACGGGTTTGTGGGAACCGCGAATCGCTGGCATCAGGACAACAAGCGAAAGGTATTCCGATATTCAAGTAGCGTCTTGGCAACGGACTTCGATTGAAGCTTGCACACTTTACCTTCCAGCGACGGCAACTATCCGTTGCCCCGGAGATGCTTGTAAGCCGACGGTAAGTGACTAAACTGGCACCAACGAACTGGCAAACAGCACTCATGCCTCGCCAGACCGTTGTTCCCCAAACACCGCGTCTCCTGCATCCGACGCTCGATACGAAGTCTGATCATGCAAAAGTCGAAGACCTTCATCCCCGTCCCTGTTGTCGCGTCGATCTTGTCCCTTTCGACCCCCGCATTCGCCAGCAGCAGCGGTCCCCAAACCTATGAGCAAGCGGCCGCGCAACCGGTTCAGCGTCAAACGGTTCAGCGTCAAACGGTCGGCTACCATGACCGCACGAGCGCCGCTACACAACATGCGATGGACTTTCAGGCGGTGTTAGCCCGCGTGGAAGCACAACGACAGGCGTTCAACAGCTGTGGTGGTGTGAATAGTTCGTCCGCTCCCCTCCCGTCAGACAATGTAGCGTCGGGCAGCCCCGTCGACTTCAGTACCGCAACGGCGGCCTGGCGTTACAAGGCAACTATGGCCGCGCGTTGATACGGCCTGCGGCTGCCAATCGCATCAAGATCAAGACAACCAGCTGAACAAAATCGGAATGAAAAAGACCTTCCCCGTACTGTTCGCATTCGTTACCAGCACATCCGTGCTTGCGCAAAGCAATCTGCCGCAGCAATTGCCGAAGCAGCAGCTAGCCTCCGCCCGGCAACCCGCCACGAAGCAGCTTTCACAGGGTGGGCCGCAGCTTCCGGCACAAGCGTCGATGCAAGTTCCGACCCAGCTTCCGAAATAACCCGTACGGCTGCGCAACCCGCGCAGCCGTACCTGAGAGACCGGCGATTGTCGCGGCTAGCCGGATTCGGTTCATCGCCGTAGGCGCATGCGATGCGCGACGGCGTTTGCCGGTGATTCGTTCATGGCGCCGGCAAATCGCTGGCCGTGAGACTGTGGTTGATTGAGCAATAGACTGCGCTCAACGCTCCCCTCAGCAATTCGATGAGGCGCTGCATCTTCGCCGGCCGCCTTCGGGTTTCGGCGATCGCATGGACCGAGATCGGCGTGCCCCGCCATCCGGGCATGTTTCAGGGTAGCCAGCCACTGGCCGATTCAAGTGACAATTGGCCCCAGTACAGGCTAGCAGGCGGATATCCATGTCAGGCGTTGCAAGCGGCGGATTTTGCCGACGCGGTGTAGGCTGAACCGCCCACCTGGCGACACGGTGGCGGTTCGCTTGCCGTCTCCCGACTTCCGCGACCCGTCCAGGCGCCTGCCTATGCGGCGGCGTCACCTTTGTCCGTGGGCCCGTATGCGGCCAGGAAGACGTCGACCGCTCTTTGAACAACTTTGGCGAGGTTGCGGGAACTGGTATCCGCGGGCACGCCCAGCAGGCATAGCTCCAGCAACTCCGCATCATATAGCCCGCGCAGATGCGCGGTCGCGACATCTGCGTTACAGCTGCGCAGTTGCCCGCCGTCAATCGCTTGCTGCAGGAAGTCAGTCACCACTTGCCAGGCGAGCTTCGGCCCACGGTCATAAAACAGGGCGCCGACGTTCGATCGGCCGCCTTCATGATGCGCGAGACGGCGCACCGCCAGTACCTGCGGCTTGAGCGTCGCGGCGAGATACTGTTTGCCGAACCTCAGCAGTGTTTCGCGAATCGGCAGCGAGGTCTTGAGTAGCTCCGTCGCCACTTTGGCTTCCTCCGCGGCGGCCATCATGACATCCGCAAACATCACTTCCTTGGACTCGAAATAGCTGTAGAGCGTGGCCTTTGATCCGCCTGCCCGCGCCGCGATCTCCGACATCGATGCCCGTTCGAACCCCACTTCGCTGAACACCTGGAACGCGGCGTCAACGATCGCCTGCCGCTTTTCTTCTGTCTTCACTCTCATTTTCAATGCCCTCCTCCGGTCTGCAAGACCGATCAACGACATGGCCGGCGGCGACGCCCGTGACCGGCCTTCGACCTTCAATGTTGTGATCTTACCATACCTGAACCGTACAGTTTATTTGTGTTGACAGGCACGGCTCTCATAACTAGACTGTCCAGTATTGTAAAAGAGCGAAGGGAGCAGGCGATGATGCAAGAGAGCACGGACATTCGGAGTCAGGTGAAACCGGTGAGGCTGGCCGTCGCGTTCGCGTTCACGATGGTGGTGAGCGCCTGCGCGCAACTGCCTGACATGCCGCAAAAGCCGGTCACGAAGGACATCAGCAGATATGAGACGGCGCAGAGTCTCAGTGCGGACGGTGGCAAGCAGGGCAGCACGGCGTCTGCGTGGCCCACCGATCAGTGGTGGCTCGGCTACAACGATCCGCAACTGAACGCGCTGATCGGAGAAGCGCTCCAGGATGAGCCGACGCTGGCGGCCGCCCAGGCGCGGCTGCATAACGCCGAGGCGTCGGCGCAGGTGGCCGGCGCGGCGCTGCTGCCCGAAGTCAGCGCGCAGGGCTCGGTTGAAAAGAAGAAGCAGAGCTACAACAACGGTATTCCCTCGGATTTCGTTCCCCACGGATGGCGCCCCTACGGCACTGCCGAACTCGACTTCAGCTACGAAATCGACTTCTGGGGCAAGAATCGCGCTTCGCTAGCCGCCGCCACGTCGGAACTCGAAGCGGCGCGCGCCGATGCGGCACAGGCCCGCATGGTGCTGTCCGCGTCGATCGCCGCAGCGTATGCCGACCTCGCGCGTCTGTTCGCCGAGCGCGACAGTGCGCAGGCGGCACTGCAGGTCCGCACGCAATCCGCACAGCTGTTCCGGGAGCGTTTCGCCAACGGGCTCGAAACGCAGGCAGGTGTGAAGCAGGCGGAGTCGAAGCAGCAAAGCGCGCAGGCCGACCTGCTCGCGCTGGATGAATCGGTTGCACTCGAGCGCAACCAGATCGCCGCGCTGATGGGCGCCGGGCCCGACCGCGGCTTGCGCATCGCACCGCCGGCCGTCGATCTGACGCAGCCTGCCGGCATGCCCGCCAACCTTGGACTCGGCCTGCTTGGCCGCCGCCCGGACGTGGTCATTGCACGCCTGCGCGTAGAGGCGGCGGCGAAGCGGATCGACGTCGCGCGAGCCGGGTTTTATCCGGACATCACGCTTGGCGCGTCGATCGGCTTCCAGTCGCTTGGCCTGAACATGCTGACGAACGCGGCTTCGCTGGCCGGCAACTTCGGTCCGGCGATCACGCTGCCTATCTTCAACGGCGGACGTTTGCGCGGCGAACTGCGCGGCAAGCGGGCGGCCTACGACGAGGCGGTCGCGAACTACGATGAAACGCTGACGAAGGCGCTGCACGACGTGGCCGACGTGGCCGCAAGCAAACGCGCGCTGGCGGACCGGCTGCAAGCGACGCAGGCCGCCTACGACGACGCCGCCCAGGCGCACCAGGTCGCCCTCGATCGCTATCGCGCCGGCCTTGCCGGTTACCTCGAAGTGCTGAACGCCGCCGATACGATGACTTCCGCGCAGCGCCAGCTCGCCGATATCCAGTCGCGCACCTTCTCGCTCGATGTCGCGCTCGTGCGCGCACTCGGCGGCGGATATCAGGCCAGCACGCCGGCCGCAACCGACGCAACCCATCCCAACAAGCAAAGCTGATTTCAAGGACTCCGATCATGTCTGAAACGCAATTCGTCAAAACCAGCGAGTCGCTGATGCCGGACTCGCCCGCTTCCGCTGCTCCCGCTGCTCCCGCCGTTCCCGCCGATACCGGCGTTGCGGCCGGCGCTCCCCCTTCGAACCGCAAGAAGCTGTTCGCGCTGCTCGGCGGCGCCATTCTCGTCGCCGGTCTCGGCTACGCGAGCTACTGGCACTTCGTCGCGTCGCATTACGTGTCGACCGATAACGCCTACACCGCGGCCGAAGTCGCATCGATCACGCCGGCGGTCAGCGGCATCGTCAAAAGCGTGCCGGTCGTGAATACGGAGCAGGTCCACAAGGGCGACGTACTGGCCGTCATCGATGACACCGACGCGAAGATTGCGCTCGCGCAGGCTGAGGCCGATCTGGGCCGCGCCGAACGCAAGGTCCGCGGCTATGTCGCAACGGATTCGCAGCTGAGCGCGCAAGTCAGTGCGCACGCAGCCGACGAAACCCGCATGGCCGCACAGATCGCGTCGGCCCAGGCCGACTTTGACCGCGCGGCGATCGACCTGCAGCGCCGCGAAGTGCTAGCCCACAGCGGCAGCGTATCGGGCGAAGAGCTGAGCAACGCGCGCGCTGCGTCTGCCACCGCCAGGGCGGCGCTCGACGCAGCCCGCGCTGCGGCCCTGCAGGCGAAGGCAAGCCGCGACGCCGCACTCGGCTCGCTCGAGGCGAACAAGGTGCTGATTGCGGACACGACGGTCGATACCAATCCGGAGGTCCTGCTCGCACGCGCGAAGCGCGATCAGGCACGCGTCGATCTCGAGCGCACCGTGCTGCGCGCGCCGGTCGACGGTGTCGTCGCGAGCCGCCAGGTCCAGGTGGGGCAGCGCGTTCAGACCGGCGGGGCGTTGATGTCGGTCGTACCGATCGAATCCGTGTACGTCGACGCCAATTTCAAGGAGACGCAGCTCGGCAAGGTGCGCATCGGTCAGCCGGTCGAACTGGAGTCGGATCTGTACGGCAGCAAGGTCGTCTATCACGGCAAGGTCGCGGGCCTGGCGGGCGGTTCAGGTTCGGCGTTCGCGATGATTCCCGCGCAGAACGCGACCGGCAACTGGATCAAGGTCGTGCAGCGCCTGCCGGTGCGCGTCAGGATCGACCCGGCCGAGCTTCGCGCGCACCCGCTTGGCATCAGCCTTTCGATGGCCGCGACGGTCGACACGCGCAGCGGCAACGACGCGCCCGCTCACTAAGGATCCGCCACCATGTCTTCCAGTCAGGCCAATGACATAGCATTGCCGCCGCTGTCCGGCCCCATGCTGATTCTCGCGGCGTTGATGATCGCCGCCGCCAACTTTGTTGCGGTGCTGGACAGCACGATCGCAAACGTGTCCGTGGCGACTATTTCCGGTGCACTCGGCTCCTCGACGAGCCAGGGCACGTACGTGATCACGTCCTACGCGGTGGCCGAAGCGATCACCGTGCCGCTAACCGGCTGGCTGGCGAGTCGCTTCGGAACGGTGCGCGTGTTCATCACGGCGCTGATCATGTTCGGACTGGGTTCGGCACTGTGCGGAATGGCGACTTCCCTCACCACGCTGGTGCTGTTCCGTGTGCTCCAGGGGCTCGCGGGCGGCCCGCTCATGCCGCTCTCGCAGACGTTGCTACTGCGCATCTTCCCGAAGGAGAAGACCGCCGCCGCGCTCGGCCTGTGGAGCATGACGACACTGCTGGCGCCGGTGATGGGTCCTGTGCTGGGCGGCGTCATCTGCGACGATTATCACTGGTCCTACATCTTCTTCATCAACGTGCCGGTGTCGCTGATCTGCGCATACGCGGGATGGATGCTGCTCAAGCGCTATGAATCCGAGAAGATCCGGATGCGGATCGATACCGTTGGACTGGTGTTACTGGTCATCTGGGTCTCGGCCCTGCAGATCATGATCGATGAGGGCAAGGACCAGGACTGGTTCAGCTCGATGGAAATTCGCGTACTGGCGGTGACTGCGGTGATCGGCTTCCTCGCCTTCCTCATCTGGGAGCTGACCGAGCGTAACCCCATCGTCGATCTACGGGTGTTCCGCCATCGTGGCTTTGGTGCGAGCGTGGTCACCATGACGCTGGCGTTCGGCGCGTATTTCGGCGCCACCGTGCTCACGCCACTGTGGTTGCAGAGCAATATGGGGTACACGGCCACGTGGGCCGGCTACGCCACGGCGACCACCGGCATCTTCGCGGTCGTCTCCGCGCCGCTTGCGGCCAAACTGTCAACGAAGTTCGATGGACGCTGGCTCGTGTTTGCCGGGGTGATGTGGCTCGGCTCGGTAACGCTGTTCCGCACCCACGCGAATTCGGACATGGACTTCTGGCAGGTGGCGTTGCCGCTGTTGCTGCAAGGCGTCGGACTTCCGTTCTTCTTCGTCCCGACGACGAGCCTCGGGTTGAGCAGTGTCGACGAGCCCGAAACGGCTTCGGCGGCGGGGCTGATGAGCTTCTGCCGGACCTTCGGCGGAGCGATTGCCACGTCGGTCGTCAACACGTTGTGGGAGAACAAGACCAAGTACAACCGCGCGGAGTTGTCGGGCCTGGTCGATCAGGCTGGCCACTATGCGGCCTCGCTAACGGGCTCAGGCTGGAGCGCACATCAGGCGCAGGCTCAGATCAGCAACATGGTCGAGTCGCAGGCGGTGATGCTCGCCACCAACCAGCTTTTCTTCAGCATCGCATGCTGCTTCGTCGTCGGCGCACTGGCGATCTGGATTGCGCCCAAACCGACGCGTGTGGCCGATACGTCGCAGGCGCATTGAGCGCGGGGGGCGCGTGCGCCCCCGCTGATTGAATGGCGACACTGATGACCCTGCTCGATACGCCGCAGTCTTTTTTGCGGTGTCGCTTGCGGGCCACCCGAATACGATTCTCAAACCATGCCCATGACTCCCTATCGGCGCCAGGCTCTCGTCTGGAGCGCCATCGCCGCTGGCCTCGGTATCCTTCTATGGATCCTACGACCGGTTCTCACGCCATTCCTGCTCGGCGCGCTCGTCGCGTACATGTTGCAGCCGGGCGTCGAGTGGTTGGTGCGCCAGCGTGTGCCGCGTACGGTGGCCGTGCTCCTGATGATGCTCCTGTTCGCATCGATGCTGACGCTACTGCCGCTACTTGCGTTCGCCGTGATCCACAAGGAAGGGCCCGAGCTCGCGAAGAACATTCCCGTCTTCATCGCCGGCCTGAACGCGTGGCTGCAACCGAAGCTGGCACTGCTGGGCGTCAGCTACTCACTCGACCTGCCCGGAGTCCGCGATTTGCTGACGGGCGACACGATCGGCAACGGCCAGACCGTCATACTCGCCGCCTGGCGGTACGCGCGTACAGGCAGCAACGTCGTGCTTCCTGTTGCAAGCAACGTCATACTGGTGCCGCTTGTCCTTTTCTATCAGCTTTACGACAGGCACCAGATATTCGCGCGGATGGAAAGCCTTGTGCCGCGGCGCTGGGTCGGCAAGGTCCGGGCACTCGTGACCGAGATGGACCACATGTTGTCGCAATACTTACGCGGCCAGTTGCTCGTGATGGGCGTGCTCGCCGTGTTCTACCCGGTAGCGTTGACGCTGGCCGGCCTCGACATCGCGTTGCCCATCGGACTCTTCACTGGCTTTGCGGTGTTCATCCCCTACGTGGGTTTCGCCCTGGGACTCGCCCTTGCCCTTCTTGCCGCGCTTCTGCAGTTTGGCGGCTGGTACGGACTGGCTGCAGTCGCAGCCGTGTACGGGGTTGGGCAGGTTCTCGAAAGTTCTTTTCTTGTTCCCAGACTCGTGGGTGACCGCATCGGTCTACACCCGCTCGCGGTGATCTTCGCTCTGCTTGCGTTCGGCCAACTTTTTGGCTTTTTTGGCGTGCTGCTCGCGCTGCCGGTCAGTGCGATCCTTGCAGCGCTGCTGGGCGACTTGCGGCGCCGCTATGTGGCCAGTGCGCTGTATAAGGATTGACCGCCGGTTTGCCCTGGATGCGGATCTGCCGCCCGGACAATGCGGGCGGCAGCCGGATGATCAGTGCGTGGTTTGTGCGGCGTCCGTCGGCCCGTATGCGGCCATGAACACGTCGACCGCTCTCTGGACGACCTTCGCGATGTTGCGGGGGCTGGTATCGGCCGGCACGCCAAACAGGCAAAGCTCCATCAACTCCGCTTCATACAGCGTGCGCAGATGCGCTGTCGCGATGGCTGCGTTACAGCTGCGCAGCTGCCCGGTGTCAATCAATTGCTGCAGGAAGACAGCCACCGTTTGCCAGCCGAGCTTCGGCCCGCGCTCATAGAACAGGGCGCCCACATTCGACCGGCCGCCTTCGCGATGCGCGAGACGGCGTACCGCGAGCAGTTGCGGTTGCAGCACCGCAACCAGATAGTGCGTGCCGAAGCTCACCAGTGCATCGCGAACCGGCGCCGAGGTCTTGAGCAGTTCGAACCCCGCTCGGACTTCCTCCTGCGCGGCGGCAGTCATGAACTCAGTGAACATCTCTTCCTTCGACTCGAAATAGCTGTACAGCGTGGCTTTGGACCCGCCTGCCCGTGCCGCGATCTCGGACATCGACGCCTGCTCGAACCCCACCTCACTGAACACCTCGAACGCGGCGTCAACAATCGCCTGCCGCTTTGCTTCCGTTTTCCCCCTCATCTCGGGCTCTCCTTTTGTTTATGCGATCGATCGACGACGCCGCCGGCGGCAACGCACCTGACCGAGCTTCCATCTTTACAGGTTTGGACTTTAACATAACTAAACTGTATGGTTTATTTACGTTGACAGCAACAGTATGTTTTCACTATACTGAACCGTATGGTTTTGAATTTTGATTCACTCTGGATTGCGAACACTTATGGACCATCTCGAAACGCTGCGGACCTTTTGTACCGTCGTCGAAATGCAGAGCTTCACGCACGCCGCGAATGCGTTGGGCATCTCAAAGACAGTCGTCTCGCGCGCGATAACGGGGCTCGAAACCAGGCTCGGTGTGCGTCTTTTTCAGCGCACGACCCGTCACCTCGCACTCACTGAATCCGGGGAGGAGTTTTACGGCGGCTGCTCGCGCGTGGTTGCTGAACTGGACGTGCTCGAGGCCGGTACCGGAGAGCGCGCACGCGAGCCTGCGGGGGTACTGCGGCTCGTCGCCCACACCACCGCGGCGCTGATAGAGCTGCCACCGCTGATCGCCGGGTTCCGTGCCCGGTATCCAGCCGTGCAGCTCGAATTGACGCTGGCGGAACGGCCAGTCGATCTGATCAAGGAAGCCTTTGATCTCGGCATCGTGCTGCCGTTCATGCTCACGAGCGAGCTGACGATCACCCGTTCGTTGTGCCGCCTGCCCCTCGCCGTGGTGGGCTCCCCCAGCTATCTGCGGGGGCGCCAGCTACCGCAAAGGCCCAACGATCTCGCCGCATTCCGCTTCGTCACAATGCTGGCATCGATCAGCGAACCACAACTGCGGTTCCGGCGCGGTGGCGAACAGATTGCCGTGCCACTGGAACACGACGTGTCGACCAACAACGCCGCGTTGAACAAGGAACTGGTGATGAGCGGTGCTGGTCTCGGCGTGTTGCCTCTTACGATGGTCGGCAAGGAGCTGGACGATGGGCGCCTCGTCCAGCTGCTGCCCGACTTCGAACTCATGAGCGGGGACGCCGAACTCAGGCTCGCATATCGCGACCGGAGCCTGATGACGGCGAAGGTCCGGGCGTTCATCGACTATGCGACGTCGTACTTCGACGCGCGCGCCACTCAGGTGGACCACGCGCAGCAACGGCGGAAGACGGTGGCCGCCGGCAGTGACAGGCCGTCCTGACTGCCAGATGCTCATGCAAACCTTCCCTGATCTCGTCGTCTGCGAGCATTGTGACGGCGTGTACCGCCGCCGCGCGCTGGCCACGCGCGAGGTGGCGCGCTGCGGGCAATGTTCGGCCGTCCTGTATCGCGCAAGCCAGCTCGATGTCGATCGGTGGCTCGCGCTAACCGTCGCCGCAGCCATCGTCTTCGTGATCGCCAACGTCTGCCCGGTGATCCGGATCTCCCTGCGGGGCCTGCACAGCGAGACGACGCTCTGGCAGTCCGCGGCAGCGCTGGCGCACGGCGCGGTTGCACCGATTGCGCTCGCCACTGCGGCGATGATCGTCGTGGTGCCGCTTCTGCAGATCGCGCTGCTCGGCTGGGTGCTGGCATTTGCCCGCGCCGCACGCCGGGCGCCGGGTTTCGCGTGGAGCATGAGGCTGCTTGCGATGCTGCGCCCATGGAGCATCGTCGAGGTCGGCGTACTTGGCATGCTCGTAGCCGTCATCAAACTTTCCAGCTTCGTGCAGGTGGCAGCCGGTCCCGGCATCTGGGCCACGGCAACGCTGATGGTGCTGATCCCAGTGATCGCCAGTCGCGATGTCCACTTGCTGTGGGAATGGACCGACGCGGAGACAGCATGAAGCCACCTCCTCGCGCGGGGCAGCTAGGCCTGATTTCCTGCCATGGATGCAGACTGGTTTGCGCACATATGCCGCGCGTGGACCGACACGCCCAATGCCCGCGCTGCAAACGAGCCCTGCATCGACGGCGCCCGGACAGCATCGCACGGTCGTGGGCGTTCCTGATCGCGTCCCTGATTTTCTACATCCCCGCCAACGTGCTGCCGGTCATGCACACGAGCCTTCTGGGACACGGCAGCGACAGCACGATTCTCTACGGCGTCGTGGAGTTCTGGAAAGCAGGGTCCTGGGGCATTGCGTCGGTGATCTTTATTGCAAGCGTAGTCGTGCCGTGCGCCAAGTTCCTGATCCTCAGCATGCTGCTCGCGACCACGCAACGTCGCAGTCGCTGGGCAATGAGCGAGCGTGCCCGTTTGTACCGGCTCGTCGAAGCGGTCGGCTACTGGTCGATGCTCGACGTGATGGTGGTGGCAATCGTCTGTGCGTTGGTCAGCTTCCATGCGCTGTCCGACAGCGAGCCGCGCATCGGCATTCTCTTTTTCGGCCTTGTGGTGATTCTCACCATGCTCTGCGCCATGAACTTCGATCCCCGACTCATCTGGGACGCTGAGGAAACATGAATCCTGTATCAAGCAAGCCGCTACCCGAACCCCGGGATCCCGTCGTCACCTACGGCCGCTGGCGGCTATCGCCCGTCTGGCTCGTACCTCTCATCGCCGCGCTGATCGGGCTGTCGATGGTGATCCACGCGTGGCTCTCGGCGGGCCCGGAAATCGCCATCTCGTTCAGGACGGCGGCGGGGCTGGAGGCCGGCAAGACCCCTGTCAAATACAAGGACGTGACGGTCGGAACCGTATCGACGGTCGCGCTCAGCGACGATGGCTCACACGTGGTCGCCTCGGTTTCGCTTGCCAGAAGCGCGCGGAGCCTGGCGCGCGCGGACAGCCGCTTCTGGGTCGTCCGGCCTCGTTTGGGCATGACCGGTGTCTCGGGTATGGACACGCTGCTGTCCGGCGCCTATATCGGCGTGGACACCGGCGCTTCGGAGGTCGCGCGCACAGCGTTCACGGGGCTGGAGACGCCTCCCGCCGTCATCAGTGGGACGCCGGGATCGAGTTTCCCGATTCATGCGGACGACCTAGGTTCGCTCGACATCGGCTCGCCCGTTTACTACCGGCGCATTCAGGTCGGCCGCGTCGCGTCGTATAGGCTCGACGCCGATGGCCACGGCGTCAGCGTACAGATCTTCGTCGATGCTCCGTACGACCGGTTTGTCACGGCGGATACCCGCTTCTGGAATGCGAGCGGGGTCGACCTCTCGCTGGGCGCCGACGGTTTCAAGCTCAAGACGCAATCCGTGGCCGCGATCGTTGGCGGCGGAATTGCGTTCGCCACGCCCGTCGGTAGCACGACCGCCGGCGCAGGCGGCAGCCGGTTCAATCTGGCGAAAGATGAAGAGACGGCGATGGCGCCGCCAGACGGTCCGGCCCAGTACATCGAGCTGCGCTTCGCACAGTCGCTGCGCGGCCTGTCCAGGGGCGCTCCCGTGGTGTTTTCGGGAATCAACTTCGGGCGGGTGGTTTCCATGAAACTCGATTACGACCCGGCCACGCAGCGTTTCCCTATGATCGTCGGCATCGAGGTCTATCCGCAGCGGCTCGGACCGGTGCTCGACAAGCTGCCCAGAATAAATGGCGATATCGAAAAGGTCGCGGATTTCCTGTCCACCATGGTCGCGCACGGTCTGCGCGGACAGGCGCGCTCCGGCAATCTGCTGACCGGACAGCTCTATATTTCGCTCGAGTTCGTACCGAACGCCCCGAAGGTCTCATACGACGCCGATGCGCGACCGCTGACGCTGCCGACCGTGAGCGGCGGCTTCGACCAGTTGCAGGAGCAGGTGGCGAGCATCGTCGGCAAGATTGACAAAATGCCGCTCGACTCCATCGCACGCCATCTCGACACGGGTCTGGCGGACCTGGACAGCACCCTGAAGCAGATCAACGGCCAGGTGCTGCCGGCGACCACGCAAACCCTGCAGCAGGCTCGCCAGACCTTCGGCGCCGCGCAGGGCATGCTGGCCGAAGACGGGCCGCTCCAGGAAAACCTGGGCCAGACGCTGCAGGAAGTGCAGCGCACTGCCCGCTCGCTGCGCACGCTCACTGATCTGCTCGGCCGCCATCCCGAAGCGCTGCTGCGCGGCCATGCAGCGGATCAGTCAGCCATGGCCCCGGTAACCGCGGCCAGCCCCTCCGCTTCACAGGAGTCGAAACAATGAGTTTTTCAGCCCGCGCCAGCCTGCGCGCAGTCACGCTCACCGTCGCGCTGGCCCTGAGCGCCTGCGCGTCCGCGCCAGTGCACTACTACACGCTGGTTTCCCCGGCAGCACAGCCCGCTTCGGCCCAGCCAGCCGCGCCGTTCGCGATCGACGTGCTGCCAGTGGGTGTTCCCGCCGAGCTCGACCAGCAGGCGATGGTCGTACGGCAGGGCGACAGCGGCGTTGCCGTGCTCGACGACGAGCGCTGGGTCGCACCGCTGGGCGATCAACTGCGCGCCGCGCTATCCACCCAACTGGTGCGCCGCCTGGGCACCCAGGACGTGGCCGGTCTCACCCGGCCGATCAATCAACCGGTGCTGGGCATCAGGCTGCAGATCCGGCGCCTCGACGCCTGGCCGGGGCACGCGGTGCAGCTCGAGGCTGACTGGAGCCTCGGTTTCGCGCAAGACCCCAACGGTGCCCGCCTGGCCTGCCATACGCAGCTGCAGGAGGCGGCGCCGGGTGGTTACGCGGACCTGGTGCGCGCTCAGCAACTCGCCATTGCGAGCCTGGCCGGCCGCATCGCGGAGGATGCGCGAGGCTGGGCGCAGTCGCGACAGCGCGGCTGCACGCCACAGGCCTGAGCCATCGCACCCCATACCCAATTACGTGCCCTTGCCGGGTCCACCATCATGCGCAAAGTACCGTACTTCGTCTTTCGTCTTGCCCTGCTGGCACTATTCAGCCTGATTCTCCCGACAGTCTGGGCAGCCACTCCGTCGGAGTTCATCGCAATTGCGCCTCTGGCATCGCCTGGCGATGACACTGAGACCCTGGCAATCCTGGGGAAGCTGCAGACTCAACAGGACCAGATCAAGCAGCGGGCATCAACGGCGGCAAGCGACGCGCAATTCGTCGAGCTGCAGACAGCAATCCAGCAGCTTTCAGCTCGGGTGGACAATCTTTTGGCGACGTCATTGCAGCCCGGGCGCGCGAAATTACAGGCCCAGCTTGACGTGCTCGGTCCTGCGCCGGTTCCGGGCAACACCGTCGAAACACCGGCGGTCGCCGAGCAGCGGGTCGCTATTGCGGCACAGCGGGCGCGGCTCGACGCCGAATTCAGGCAGGTGGAAACCATCAGGGAGAACCTGCCGAAGCTGACTACCCAGATTGGCCGGCTGCAGCATGACTATCTAAAAAACCAGCTCGCCTTTCGCTCCGGCAGCATTCTGGGCCGTGCGTTCTGGGCCCCGCTCTTACAGACTGAACCGACGGACCTTGACCGGCTCAAGGTATTCAATTCACTGATTACCGGTCAACTGCAGTCGGCGTGGCAACCGGGCGAGCGACTCACGATCGTACTGATGCTGCTGCTCGCGCTCGGAACATGGACAGCAGGCGCCCATCTGCTCGAAAGCGCACTGGTATGGTTCTGCCTGCACCGCCTTCCCGAGGGCCGTTTGCGACGCAGCGCGATCGCGCTGTCGACCACGCTCACCAGCGTGGCGTGCGCTGCATGCGCAGTCCGGCTCATCTATCTTGCCCTGACTCATCACCAGCCACTCAACGCCAACCTGCAGGATTTCGCCAGCGAACTGATTACGCTCGCCCTGACCTGCGCGATGATCGCGGGACTGGGCCGGGCGCTGCTGTGCAGTGAGCGGCCCTCGTGGCGCCTGATAGGCATGGCCGATCCCGTGGCGCGCGCCATCCAGCCATTTCCCAGGATACTTGCCGCCCTGCTCATGCTCTCCGGCACGGTGGAGCAGTTCAACAGAACAGTCGATACCAGTCTGCAGATGACGCTGCTCGGTCGCGGGTTGGTGTCGCTGGTGGTCGCACTGACCATCGGCGCTGCCCTGCTGCGGGCGAACCGCGTGCGTAGTGCGCTGGCCGCCGCAGGAGAACCGCCGGAGGCCCGCTCGACCGTCGCCGGGTTGATCCACGCCGGTGTCGCCATTGCCGTCGTGGGCGCGCTGTTTTCGCTGCTGACCGGCTACATTTCGGTTGCTCGATTCCTGACCTATGAACTCGTCTGGGTCGACCTCGTCCTGTGCAGCTTCTACCTGCTGAGCAGGCTAACCCAGGACATCTGCGAAAACCTCTTCTCGGCGCGCCACGCCAGCGGGCAAACGATCAGGCAGCTATTCGGGCTGGACGACATTCACCTCGAACAGGCTTCGACGGTGATGTCCGCGGTGGGCCGCAGCCTGCTGCTGGCGGTCGCGGTCGTCGCGCTGCTGACCGGCGGCTTCGGCACCACGCCCGCCGGCCTGGCTAGCAGCATCCTCGAGATCGTCGGCGGCAACCGGCTGCGCGGGCTGAACATCGTTCCGGATCACATCCTCAACGCGCTCCTCGCTCTGGGTATTGGCCTGTACCTGCTTCGGTCCGTGCGCAAATGGCTGGATCAGGAGTTGCTGCCCAAAACCGGTATGAGCGCCGGCATGCGAGCCACCCTCCTCGCGCTATTAGTCAACACGGGCCGCGTGCTGATCACGCTGCTGACGCTGTCGATACTGGGTGTGCGGTGGACCAGCCTCGCATGGATCGTCAGCGCGCTGTCGGTTGGCATCGGCTTCGGGCTTCAGGAAATCGTCAAGAATTTTATCTCCGGGCTGATCCTGCTGACCGAGCGCCCGGTCAAGGTCGGGGATATGGTCAGTATTGCGGGCGTCGAGGGCGACATCCGCCGCATCAACGTTCGCGCTACCGAAATCCAGCTCGCCGACCGGTCCACGGTCATCGTTCCCAACTCCCACCTCATCTCGCAGAACCTGCGCAATGTGACGATGGGAAACCGGACCCAGGGTGTCACGACCCTCACGCTCACCTTCCCGTTGAACATCGATCCCGAACAGGTGCGCGATCTGCTGCTCGCGGCGTACGAAGCGCACCCGTCGATACTTGATCATCCGGCACCGTCGGTCATGTTCAGTCAGCTCGCCGCCGACGGCATCACATTGAGTGTCACCGGCTACGTTCGCAGCCCCAGGGTAACGGCTGATACGAAGAGCGACCTGCTGTTCGACATTCTCAAGCGGTTGCGTGCAGCGGCCATTACGTTGGCGACCCCGCAGACTGTGATCGTTCGAGATCTGCGGGAAGCTGACACCTTCGTCCATGACCGCTCTCCTGACCGGAAAGGCGTTGTCCGCACGGGAGGCGGATATGTGAACGTGTAGGTAGAAAGATCCTCGCGACTACATGTGGACAAGGAGCCAGTCGGCGCCGGGGCCAATGCCAG
Source organism: Paraburkholderia sp. WC7.3g (assembly GCF_050436345.1). NCBI lineage: Bacteria > Pseudomonadati > Pseudomonadota > Betaproteobacteria > Burkholderiales > Burkholderiaceae > Paraburkholderia > Paraburkholderia sp. WC7.3g. The sequence continues at coordinate 1,134,751 of NZ_JBNDMA010000002.1, read as the reverse complement.
GAGGTGAGCGCCAAACCAGCCTCCGCGACATCGAGGAGCTGCTATTCGAGCGCGGGATTGTCGTCAGTTATGAAACGATCCGCCGCTGGTGCGACAAATTTGGCAACGGCTTCGCGCATCTGGTCAAAGCTGCCCGTCGCAAGCCCGGTACCATAAGGCACCTCGACGAAATGTACGTGACGCGGGGTGGCGAGCGAGCCGTACCTTTTATGGCGCGCTGTCGATCAGCACGGCATTGAACTCGACATACTGCTACAGGAGCGGCGCGACAAGAGTGCAGCGAAGCGCTTCTTCAAACGCGTACTCACCTCATGTGGCGAAGTGCCACGCAAGATCGTCACCGATCAGTTGCGCAGTTATATCCGGCCGCCAAAGCGGAGATCCCCGAATTGGCAAACGTCAGGCACGTGTTCGTCAAAGCCAGCGCTCGGGTCAACAACAAGAGCCGAGAATAGCCACCAGCCTACCCGAGAACGCGAGCGGCGCATGCGGGGCTTCCGTGTTCCTGACAGCACGCAGGCTTCATTCGTTCTGTTCAGGATTGGATACGCATCCAGCTTCGTCGCTGTGCTCATGATCACGCGACCTCCATGCTGTTTGTCGACTTGGCGAGGCTGACCTCACCAAGGTAAACGCTTTCGCCCAATTCGCACTTGCGCCACGCGTTGCCGAGGGCGTGATGGATTTCGACCCGGTAGCCGCCACTGTCCTTCACGAGACCGTCGAACCGGAAATCGCCGAACTGGTCGGACACGGTTTCGCCTACCTTCTGATTACCGACGTAAAGTGCGACGACCGCATCCGTGACGCATTCGACCATGTCTCCCACCCGGGCGCTGACGCTTCCCCCGATGAAGCAGGTTTCCCAACGCTCGAGGCCGCTGTACCACACGCGCGGCTTCGTACCCAGGTTTGGCCGCAGTACCTTGAGTCCCTCGCGCTGGGCCTTCTCGGCCATCGCTGCGTCATCGAGCCTGACCGTCTCGAAGACGTCGGTGGGACATGACTGCTGGCAACGCGGCTGGGGCCAGCCCTGGTCGAACAGATGGGCATCGAAAATCCAGGTCTGCGGCAGTTGCAGCTCATCGTTCCAGACGATCGCCTTGTACGGGCAGGACTTCACGATGTCCTTCCGGCCCCGCGCCTTGTCCGGATCGATGATGACGATGCCGTCGGCGCGTTTGCGAATGACGTCGCCGCCCACCCGCATGCAGGGCGCTTCGTCGCAGCGGTTGCACATGACCGGCAGATGGGTGGTCAACATCCTGCGAATTGACTTGCATTGCGATCAAATACTGTATAAATTAACAGTACTGTTTTTATATACAGGATCGGTCATGAACCAGCTCATCCGCATCTTGAACGACGGTGACCGCGAAACGCTTGCGTGGTTGCGCAAGCATGTCGGAGACGTGCGCGTGGCTGCTGCTGCGCGACATCTGGCAGGCAACGGCAAACCGTACCTGTCTGCGGTGTGCCGCTATCTCGGAGTACGTCCACCAAATCCTCATCAACATAGCCGGCCTGTTGAAGACTGCACGGTCGGTGATAACTATCTTGCCCAGATCCGCCAGTTGCTGGAACCGCGAAACCAGGCATTGTTGAAGCGTCAACCTTGATGATGCGAGTTGCTGCGAATCTTCCGGCAGATAACAGAATGATTAACGACTCTGTGATTGATATGGATGTCCACGATATCAATCCTGTCTCCCTCGAACGCGTACTCCGCAGCGCGTCGCTGGATCTCCAACAGATCATTGCAACGGTCGCAAGTCGTTACCTCAACAATGACCGTCACCGTTACTAAAACTAAAGCGGCGCGCAATTGCCGACCTGGCGGACGCCGCTGACAATCGACGAACAGGTCTTTGAGAATCGGGGCTTCCGGCGAGGCACAACGAGAAAGTGCGCTCGACGTTTGTCCGATTTTGCGACAGTCGTTTGTCCGGGATGGATCTCGACGAACCCGTCGACTGGCGACGTGACGACGACAGCTTGCCAACTGTGTACCTGCTCGTGCGCGCACTGATGCAGACCGACGCTCCCGATGTGGCCACTCAGGACTAATGCGCCGATATTGGTCGTTGGCCGTTATAGTTTCAGGTGCGCTCCAGAAAGTTCAGAGTTAAGCGAACCAAACTCCAGATAGTTCAAACTTAAGTGAACCGCAGGTTCAGAGTTGGCTGAGCAGTACGCCCCGAAAGCATTATCAAAGCGGCATGACCAATTCAAAATTAAATGAATCTCGACAGCTGGCGAGGTTTTGCCGCGACCGGGGCTACGCGCGCGCCGCGGCGCAGTCGTGGGCGCCGGCAGCGATTCCAGCAAAAACAAACACTTGCGACGAGATTCAACGATTGACGCCGGGCCGCAAAGGGGCAATACCGCAGCCAAACGTCAGCCGTGCACGGCAATCCGTGTCGACGGATTTCCCATCCCCGGGGGAAACCCTCACCTGATTAAGCATAAGCCTGCAAGGTCCAACGAGCCGCGACAACAACCGGTTCGTCCCGCTCAGCTCACTTCCCAACTCACTTCTGCGCGCGCGGGTGCAACGCATTACCCGCCATCCACTTGAGCCGTTCGCAGTTGACCTTGATGCGCGCCGCGAATTCCTGCGGATCGCGCTCACGCAGCGCGTTCATCTGGCTATTGGTCTTGTCGGCGCGCTGCCAGCCCGTGTCCCAATGCTGATCGAAATCCGTCACACCCGTCAGTACCCTTCGGAGCCGCTCCTTGTAGGCGCCGATGCGCTCGGGCGACACGTCGCAGAACGCCTGCGCGAAGCTCGCGCGCTCGCCCGCTGTCTCCGCGCTCATGTCGGCGTTGCTCGCGCCGTTCGCGAGCGGCGCGGCGAGCGACAGCATCGACAGACAGAGCGCTGCGCAAAACGGCCGGTAGCGATACGATAGGTTCTTCATGTTCGACTCCTGACGATCCTTCGTGGCGACCAGGGATTGTCCCGATCTTCAACGCCGCCTCGCTGATTGTGTCCTGATTGCACTGCACGATGGCGTTTTCGCGCGCTATCGGATGCATCGCGTGGTCAAGCCGCGGTGCTACGCTCGTTGAAGCAGCATTCGCGACGTGCCCGTCCGGGGGCGAACAACCAGCTCGAACCGGACGCGCAACAAGCACATAACGAAAGCACGACACGAAATCAAACACAAAAAGGCGAGACATCGCTGCGGGAGTGACTGCGATGGCATTTAGAACATATACCGTACTGACGCTGTTGGTGATGAGCACTGCCGCATTCGCGTGGCGGCCCGTCACCTATCCGATTCGAAGCCAGAGCCCTTACGAGCGCGGCGTCGACAACGCGATGTGCTACGCCGAGGCGAACCGGTCGACCGGGGTCAACATGGCCCACGAGTCGCAGATTCCGCAGCGTCGGCCGCCGGCGGCCAAAGGTGCGTCGACCGGCGTACCGTCGAAGCCGCCGCTTCCACCCAGTTCCTTCTCAGCCGCGCCGCTGCCGTGGAGCGCGAGCGCGCCCGAAGCCGCGAGCGCGCCGATGGCGGGCGAGCAAGCGCCTGGCGGCGCATCGTCGGCGAAACCCGTCAACGAAGCTGCGGCCGGCGCCAGCGCGAGCGCGGCACCCGGCGCGTCGGATGGGGCGGCCGCTTCGATGCAGGCCAATGCGGCATCGAACGTGAAGCTGCCGCCGCTGCCCGCGCCCGAGCCGCCGATGACGCGCTATTGGGCCGCCTACGGCGCGTGCATGCAGGCGCGCGGTTACGTCGTCCAGTAGTCCAGGCGACGCCGCCTGCGAGCGTCGTTGCATTCATTCTCTTTCTTTGATGGCGCCGGCCTTCGGCGCCAGTGGAGCGACACGGCCATGCCGCGCGACACGACCTCCGATCAGCCATTCTTTCACCACTGCGCATGCTGCGGCGTGCCGCTGCCGGGCCGCTTTTCGCCGTGTCCCGCGTGCCATGCGCTGCCGATTGATTCGTTCGATTCGGCCGACAAGCCCGGCGAGCGCACCGCGCGATCCCGAGCGCTGAGCGTACCAGGCATGCAGTTCGAACCGCTGCCAGCAGCCGCGAGCTTGCCGGCGGACCGTTCGTCGCGACGCTCCGCGCAAACGAAGATGAGCCCCTACGATCTGGTCGACGAAGCGACCTTCGAGCCCAGCGGCCGTCGACGGCGGCACCCGCTCGCGTTGGCCGCATTCGCGCTCGCGACGCTGGGCGCCGCGTATGTCGGCTTCGTTCTTGTCAACGGCGACGATGCGAGCGTCGACACGCCGGTCACGGCTTTCGGCACGGTGCACTCGGAGAAGCCTGAGCAGAACGTCGCGCCGAATGCGGCGCCGTCTGTCGCCGTGGCGGCGCAGTCGGCCGCGCCGCAGCCGGCCGCGCCGAAGCCCGCGTCGAGCGTCGCGCAACCGCCGCGTCCCGTTGTCGTCGTGCGGCAGCAACCGGCGCCCGCGCCCGCGGCCTCCGTCGCGCCACCGGCACCCCCGATCGTCGCGATCGCGCCATCGTCGCCGCCCGTCGTTACGACTGCGCCGAGCACCGCGCCATTGACACCACCCGTCGTGGCGACCGCGCCTGCGGTAGCACCATCGTCATCGCGCGTCGTGGCGACTGCGCCGAGTGCCGCGCCATCGTCACCCCCGGTCGTTGCGGCCGCCCCCACCGCAGCGCGACTGTCACCGCCCGTCGTTGCGGCCACGCCCACCGCAGCGCCAACGACGAAATCGAGTGCTGCCATCACCGCGCCCACACCGCGCGGCACGGCAGTCGCGTCGATCAAAACCGGCACCAACACCAGCACCGACACGACGGCCGCCACGCTCACTCGAGCCGACCAGCTCCGCGCCGACGCCGAGCGTCATCTGAAAGCCGCGCACGGCTATCTGCAACGAGGCAATCTGTCGGCGACCAAAGCGCGCCTCGCGGCGGCAATCACCGCACAGCCGGACAATCGCGACGCGCGCAGCATGCGCGCCCACGTGAGCACGCTAGAGCAGCAACGCGACGCGTTGCTGAGTCTCGCGCGCGGCTGCAGCACCATCGGACATTGGGAGTGCGCGTCGCACAACGCAAACGAAGCGTTGCGGATCGATTCGAGCAGTAAGGCCGCGCAGCGGCTCGTCGCGCTCGCGTCGCAGGAGTCGGCGTGGCAAACCCTACCGCCGCCGCTGCAAGAGTCGCGCGAATTGCGCGATCAGGGCGATCAGGGCGATCAGGGCGATCAGGGCGATCTGCGCGATCTGCTGCGTCATCACTAAGGACTTCGAGGTATCTCGCGGGACGGCGGCACCACGGACGCGCCGCGCGGGCAGCAGTGTCAGCCGGCGATGCTGTCGTAGCCGTAATAGCCGCCCTGATACCCCGAGCCGAGGAACGCGGCTTCCTGCGGCACGTCGGTGAGCAGCACGCCGCGCAGGCCGACGCCGCCGTTACGCAGCCGTTTCGCGGTTTCGATGATCTCGTGCAGCGGCTGACGTCCATGCCGCACGACGAGCAGCGTCGTCGCCGCGTATTTGCCGATCAGCGTCGAGTCGGTCACGGCGAGCACCGGCGGGGTGTCGATGATCACGACGTCGTATTGCGGCTTCAGCACCTCCAGCATCGCTTCGAAGCGTTTGCTCATCAGCAGCTCGGCCGGGTGCGTGGGCAGCGTGCCCTTCGCGAGCACGTCGAGGCCGGGCAGCACGTCGCGCTGGATCATCGCGTCGAGATCGCCGCCGCACAGCACGTCGGACAATCCCGGCCGATGGCTGACGCCGAAATGCGAATGCACGTCGCCGCGCCGCATGTCGCCGTCGATGATCAGCACCCGCTTGTGCGCCGACGCGACCAGCGTCGCCAGATTCACCGACAGGAACGACTTGCCCGCATCGGGCCGCGAGCCGGTGATCATCACGACGTTGTTGGCCGCGTGATCGAGCGACAACTGCAACGAGGTGCGCAGGTTGCGCACGCCTTCCACCGCGATATCCTCGGGCGCCTGCTGCGCGAGCACATGCTGCCCGAGCTGGCGCAGCGACACCTTCTCCTGCAGCCGCAATTGCGTCTGGCTGCGCGGCACCACCGCGAATACCGGCACGCCGAGCATCCCCTCGAGTTCGTCCGGGCGCTCCACGCCGCCGCGCATCGCGCGCCGCAGAAAGATCAGCAGCAAGCCGAGCCCGAGGCCCCCGCCGAGCGAGATCAGGATCACGAGCATGCGCCTCGGCCGCACGGGATCGTCGGGCGTTTCGGCGAAGTCCACCACGCGCACGCCGCCAACCTGGCCGGCCTGCGCCACCCGCAGTCGCTGCACGCCGTTGAGCAGGTTCATGTACAGCTCGGTGTTCACGTGCACGTCACGCTGCAGACGCAGCGCGGTCTGCTCGGTGTCGGGCATCGTCGAGACGCTGCGGTTCATCGTGCTCTGCGCGCCCTGCAACGCGGCGATCTGCGCATCGAGCGCGGCGACCATCGGATGGTTCGGCGTGAAATGCTGCAACATGTCCGCGCGCTGCTGCTGAAGATCGAGCAGCTTGGTCTTGTTGTCGACGATCTGCTGCAGCAGCAGTTTGCTTTCTTCGCCGAGATCGACGGTGCCATGCGTATTGCGGAATTTGCCGTAGCGCTCTTCCGCGTCGTCGAGCGCCTTGCGCGCGTCGGGCAGTTGCTGCTCGAGAAACGCGAGCGTGTGCTCGGACTCGGTCGAACGGCTCGCGAGATCCTGCCGCACGAACTGACGCGCCACGTTGTTGACGATCGCCGCGGTCAGCGCCGGGTCGGCGCCTTCGAGGCTCACCCGGATCACGCCGGAGTCCTCCGCCGCTTCCTGCACGACCATCGTCTTCGCCAAACGCTCCACCGTGCCGAGCGTCGACGCGCGCGTCAGCTCGAAACGCGAGCCGGGCGCCCCGACCAGTGTGTCGACGTGCAGCGTGATCGGGCCGACCGCGGTATCGGTCTGCACGGTCTCGCCGACCCGCCCCGACAGAATCGCGCTGCCGTGAGGATCGCGCAGCATGTAGGTGTTGCCGGCGCCCGCGACCAGCGTGAAGGTCTCGCCATACAAGTCCTTCGACGTGTCGAAGCGCGACACCGCGATGCTCTCGTTGCCCCACGCGAAGCCGCGCAGGTCGACGAACGACGGCACCCGGAACCACCAGTGCCCGTTCACGAGTCCCGCGATCCTGCTACCGATCACCGGCAGATACCGCGGTTTCGCCGTGATGTCGAGATGCAGCGCGCGAACCGCTTCCTCGGTGACGAGACGAGACTTCAGCAGCTCGATCTGCGCCGCGGTCGACGGCTTCGAACCATACGCGCCGGGAAGCGGCGAGCCCGCATCCCGGCCGTTCGCATTGACGTTGGCCGCGTTCGCCGTTCTGTCCTCGACGCGAAACAGCACGTCCGAGCGATAGACCGGCGGCGTGAGGAACGCATACGCGCAACCGAGCGCGAGCGCGATCAGCGTCACCGTCACGATGGTGCGCCAACCGCGCACGATCGTGCGCACGTAGTCCGACAGGTGCGACTGCCCCGGTTCATACACGCCGGCGTAACGGTTTTCGTAATTGATTGCCATGTTTTCACCCAACAAGGCCTGCCGGTTCAGATATCGCGTCACGCATGCGTCACTTCGACACGACGACTCCCGTCACCGCCGCGTTGATCGCAGGCAACAGCAGGTTCAGCACACGGTTGAAGCGAACCAGACCGCCCTGACCGACGTACACGATGTCCTTCGGCTGCAGCTCGAACTGGTTCGCGAGCAGCATCGCCACCGGCGAGGTCGCATCGAGGTGATAGATCTGTGGCGACTGGCTGGTCGAATCGCGGATCACGAACAGTTGCTGCCCCGCCGCCGTGTTCGAGTCGAAGCTGCCGCCGTCGGAGATCGCCTGCGACAGCGTCAGCGAGCCGTTGCGCAACGGCAGCACGGTGGCCGGCTTGTTGACTTCGCCCATCACGTAGACGCCGCTGTCTTCGCGCGCGTTCACGCGCACGGTATCGCCGGGCTGCAGATAGATATCCGACGGATTGTGGCCGCGCTTGACGAGGTCGTCGATGTTCAATGAATAGGTCGTGCCGTTGCGAATCAGATCGACGCGGCTGCGATCCGCGGTCGTCGTGAAGCCGCCGCTCAGACCGATCGCGTTGGTCAGCGACATCGGAATGTCGTTGATCGATTGCGTGCCCGGCGTGCGCACTTCGCCGTCGATATACACCGTCGCGTTACGGAACGACGCGACGCGCACCGTCACTTCAGGCTTCTGATAGACCTTGCTCAGCCGCGCATACAGCTCGCGCTGAATCGTCGCGGCGTCCTTGCCCGCGACGTGCAGGTTGCCCGCATACGGAAACTGGATGTCGCCTTTCTCGTCGATCAGAAAGCCCGGCATCGCATCGGAGATGCGCGAGTTGCTCGGCGGCTGGCCGAGCGCGGCAGCGAGTTCCGGGTGATCCCACACGACGATCTGCAGCACGTCGCCCGGGCCGGCCCGGTAGACGGCCGGCTTGCCGAACAACGACGTCGTCCCCGGCGGCAGCACCGAGGCCTTCTGGTCGGCGCTCATCTTCTTCAGCAGTTCCAGATTGATATCGGTAATCGGAATCTGCTTCTGCTGCGCAGCTTCGGTACTGAATTCGCCCCCCGTGTCCTGAATCGTGGCCGGCGTGATCATCCGTTGTCCCGGTACGATCGAGCATCCGGAAAGCAGTGCTGCTGTAGTGAAAACCACAAGACTTCCTGTGCGAAAACCAAGCGAGCTCATGATCTTTCCTCCTTCGCCCCGAGGCGTTGTTATCGACTTCTAGTAAGCGTTTCGATGCACCAGTCCGGCGACAATCGTCGCGCCGATGATCCGCATGTCGAGTGCGAACGACCAGTGACCCAGGTAGTACAGGTCATGTTCGACGCGGCGCTCCATCTTCTCGATGCGGTCGGTCTCGCCACGGAAGCCGTTGATTTGAGCCCAGCCCGTGATTCCCGGTTTGATCCGGTAGCGATTGATATAGCCCGCGACCACCTTCTGATAGAGGTCGTCGTGCTCGAGCGCATGGGGACGCGGTCCTACGACCGACATGTCGCCACGCAACACGTTGAAAAATTGCGGCAGCTCGTCGAAGCTCGTGCGACGCAGGAACGCGCCCACCTTCGTCACGCGCTTGTCGTTGCGCGTCGCCTGGCTCAAGGTGCCCTTCGCTTCGGTATGCACGCGCATCGAGCGGAACTTGTAGATCGTAAACACACGGCCGTCCGCGCCCTTGCGCTTCTGCTTGAACAGCACCGGTCCGCGCGAGGACAGCTTGACCGCGATCGCGATGCCAATCAGCAGTGGCGCGAGGGCGAAAAGCGCGACCGCCGCGAACAGCCGGTCGAAAATTTCCTTCTTCAGCATCGCGTTGGCCGACAGCGGCGACGCGACCAGATTGATCGCCGGCACGCCGAGCAGATCGACGACGCCACTGCCTTCGAACAGCGCATGGCTGCGCACGTCCGGCATGAAACGGATATTCACGAGGTCATCGCGAAACTCGTCGATCAGCGCGCAGATCAGCGGCTCCTCGGACAGCGAAAGCATCAGCCATAACTCGTGCACGTCGTTGGTGCGAATGTAGTCCGCCAGCAGATCGACGCGATCGAACACCGGCACGCGCGGATTCGTCACGCCGGAGTCGTCCGGGCGCGTGTTGTAGACGGCGGTCGCGCGAAAACCCGCGCCCGGCGCCGACTCGATGCGGCGCAGTATCGCATCGCACTGCGAACCGCTGCCGACGATCGCGACCTGATGCAGGTTCATGCCCGCGCCGCGCGCCCGCGCCAGCAGCGCGTGCGTGATCACCCGGCTCGAGATCAGCAGACCGCCCGTCGTCGCGGTCCAGTACGAGAACCACAACCGTGACACGATGTCGATGCGATGCAGCGAGTACATCAGCACCAGCGCGCAGGCCTGCACGATCAGCCACGCGAGCGACACCTGACCGGCGAGCCCGAGCTTCGAGCGGCCGCGCCACGATTCGTAGACGCCGAAAGCGGGGAAGATAGCGAGCGCGAACGCAGCCGAAAACATCGCCAGCGCCCAGTAGAAACCCGACTGGCCGAGATAGTCAAAGCGGATGCGCGACGCCACGGTCGCACCCGTCAATACCAAAGCGACATCGAAAATCCGCGCCAGCAGATCCTGAAACTTGCGCATTTCACTTACCTCGTTCTGCCGTTCCTGTTCGCAAATGGGGCGTGCATGGGCTGCCTAAGGGCAGCGGCCGTAGTTGTCGTTGAACCTCACGATGTCGTCTTCGCCGAGATAGGTACCCGACTGGATTTCAATGATTTCGAGCGGCACCTTGCCGGGGTTTTCCAGCCGGTGACGTGTGCCGAGCGGAATGTAAGTCGATTCGTTTTCGCTGAGCAGGAACTGCTCTTCGCCGCGCGTGACGAGCGCGGTGCCGCGCACCACCACCCAATGCTCGGCGCGGTGATGATGCAGTTGCAGCGACAGCTGTGCGCCAGGCGTCACGACGATGCGCTTGACCTGGAAGCGCTCGCCGCGATCGATCGAGTCGTAGAAGCCCCACGGGCGCCGCACCTTGCGATGCGCGTCGGCCTCCGGCGCGTGCTGCGCCTTGATGCGCGACACCAGCCCCTTAACGTCCTGCACGTGCGAGCGATCCACCACCAGCACCGCGTCGGCGGTCTCGACCACGACGACGTTCGCGGTGCCGACGCACGCGACCAGCCGCCCTTCCGAATGCGCATAGCAGGACACCGCGCCTTCGAACGTCACGCGGCCGCGGCCGGCGTTGCCATTCGGGTCCTTCTCCATTGCGGCCCATACCGCGTCCCACGAGCCGAGGTCGGACCAGCCGGCTTCGAGTGGGACCACGACACCGGCGGGCATGGCCGCGGCCGGGCTTTGAGCCTGCGCATCGGTCGGTGCCGCGGCTGGCGTTTCGAGCTTGCTCGCGCTGTCGCCCTGGGCCGACGGCTCCTCGGCCAGACGCTCCATCACGGCGTAATCGATCGAATCGGCGGGCACGTCGAGGAAGCCGTCGTGCGACGGCCGGAACACGTCGCCGTCCTGGCGGCCGCTCGCGAACGCGCTTGCGCACGGCGCATGCATGTCGGGCCGCAGAGACGCGAGCGTGTCGAGCCACACGCGCGCGCGCACGATGAAGATGCCGCTGTTCCACCAGTAGGTGCCCGCCGCAACGTACTGCGTCGCGATTTCCTCGGCGGGCTTCTCGACGAAACCGTCGATCGCATGGCCCCCGGCGGCCAATGCCGCGCCGATGCGGATATAGCCGAAGCCGGTGTCGGGACGCGTCGGCGGCACGCCGAGCGTCGCGATCGCGCCCTCGCTCGCGTGATGCGCCGCGCACACGAGCGCGCGCTGCAGCGCGGGCACGTCGGCGATCGCGTGGTCGGCCGGCATCACGATCAGGATTGCGTCGTCGCCGCCCGCGCACGCGAGCGATGCCGCAAGCGTCAGCGCGGGCGCCGTGTCGCGGCGCGCGGGCTCGACGATCAGACGCGCGTCGACGCCGTTCTCGTGCAGTTGTTCGGCGATCACGAAACGATGCTCCTCGCCGCACACGACGATCGGCGATGCGTCGACGCTCCAGCCCGCGGGGAAGCCATCGAGCCGCCGCGCAGTCGCCTGCAGCAGCGAGTCGGAGCCGACCACGTCGATCAGCTGCTTCGGAAAGTTTTCGCGCGACACCGGCCAAAGCCGCGTGCCCGAGCCGCCCGCGAGAATGACGGGGACGATGTGCGCGCAGCGCGCGCCAGCCACCCCGGCGCTTGCGCCGTTCGGCTCGACGGATCGGGCGCTCACACCTGCCTGCGTCAACATATCGGGCATCCTCATCGTTCTGCACGGTACGACAAACAACGGGCCCGGCCTCCGCCTGTGCTGCGCGGCTGCCTGATTGGCCCCGTATGCGCTACTCGCCCGCCATGCGGCGGCTTTGAATCCTGAACTCAGTCGGCGAAATCCTCATCCGCTTGCGAAACACTTTCGCGAGCCGGTCGCCGTTGCCCATCCCGGTGCGGCGGGCGATCTTGTCGACCGGCAATTCCGATTCGGTCAACAGGCTGCACGTCACCGCGAGGCGCTCGTGCAGCAGGAAACTCGACGGCGTGATACCCATTTCCAACTTGAAGCGGCGCAGAAAGTTGCGCTCGCTCATCGCCGCGAACTGCGCGGCATCCGCAATCGAAATCGCCTGCTGGCAGTTTTCCTGCAGCCAGCGCGCCGCCGCGCGAACCTTGTCGCCAGGACTCATGCCGCCGTCTTCGCCGAGCAACGGCGCGAGGTTCGTCGACGAGTCGGACAGCAGCCGTTCGGCAGCCGAGCGTGCGGTCGCGTTGCCGAGATCGCGCTTGATCATCGCGAGCGCGCTGCGCATCGATTCGAGCCGGTCGCTGACTTCGACGACGCCCTGCTCCGCCGCGCGCCCGCCATTCGTGGCCAGGGTTGGCTGGCGCGCGCTGCTCGCGTCCTTGTCCTCGGGCAGGGACGCCGCGTCGAGCACCGAGCGCCCTTCGGCGATCGGCCGGATCATCGCGGTGTTGCGACGTACGCGCCGCAGCCACCCGAGCAGCCGCTCATCGCGCGCCGCCGATGCGGCGCCCTTGCCGCCCGCCACATAGAGCGCGTCGAAGCCGCCGTAATGGCGCGCGTCGAGGCCGTCGGTCCATACGCGCAAACCCGACGATGAAGTCACCATGCCGCCGTCGGCGGACAGGAACGACACGTCGTAGAGCCACGCGCCCGAACCGGAAGTGGCAAGTTCGTTGGCAGCCTGAAACACCTCGGCGATAACTCCCGCCCCCTGCAGCGAGCAGTCGTTGAACATCAGAATCGCGACACGACGCACGCCCTTGTTCGGCGCATGCACCCAGCGCAGCATTGCAGACTCGAGACTCGCGCAGGTCATAGTCATCCTCTCGACAGAAAACGATCTACTACACCTTTTACGATCACGCACAATGCGAACTCCGCGCAGTGCATCATAGCGACGGCCTCCAGCACTCCGCCGCCGTGTCCGAAAGTGCAGACATATTGGCACTATGACTACGTGATCGGCCAGTGCAATTCGGCGCAATACCGAACGACCGCCTTTTGAATGGATTAATCGTCTATCCGCATATGGTTGAATATGCACTCGCGAAGCTTAATGCAATTCGGGAATTGAATGCGTACGCCACCGCACACTGCGGGGCACTCGAAAAACGGCGTCCCTTCGCCTTATCCACCCGATGGCGCGTATTTTGAAAGTTATTTTTTGCGAGAACGCCGGCTCGATGAGTCGAAGTCACCCCCGTCCTCCCCGGCATACTCGGGCCTGATCGAAAACTTTCGCTGACAGTGCCGGCAGCGCGGCCCAACTGATCCTTCCGGCGTCCAAATAAGCATTCGACGCGCCTGAAAAAATTATTTAATCCATTTTTTATTTCTATCAGGAATATAAACGCGGCGATTGACGTTTCAAACTTGAAACATCGATATCGGACGACTTTAGCGTGCCCCGCAATAGGCGGGCGAATGGCGGAATATGTCGGATGGACCGGGTCCCATTCCGCCAACCCGGTTGCGGAAATGCGCTATGAAGTTTCCGCCAGGCGGGTTGCGCATAGCGGACGAAGTCCGCCATCGCCTTAGGCAACGATGATGACGCCCGATCAGAATGCGCCGCGCAATGGCACGATCCGGCGAGAATTCGGCGTCGACTGACAGGTTTACGGCGGGCAAGCGCACAGAGAAGTCAAGCTTGAACGGTTTACGATGCCCCCGACAAACGCGCTGGAACCGCACACATGAACGGCATTTCATGGGCCACGCTGATACTTGCCACGATGATCGGCGGGCTGCTGTTCGCGATGATCGGCATGGTGCTGCTCGCGCTGCTGCTCGGCAACGTGTCGGACCGGCTGTCGAGCAACGACGAGACCCGCCAGGACTCCTAGCTACTTCGAATCCTGGCTACTTCGAAATATCCTCGAGCGCGACATCGCGCGTCTTCGGTCCCAGCGTACCGATCGCGACCATCACGATCGCCATCGCGCCGGAGATGAACATAAACACGCCGTTCACGCCGAAGCGACCGAGGCAGGCGGCAATCACGAACGCCGAGAACATCGCCGAAATCCGGCTCCACGAATAAACGAAGCCGACCGCGCGCGCCCGGATGCCGGTCGGAAACAGTTCCGCCTGGTACGCGTGATAGCTATATGAAATGATGTTGCCGGCGAGCACGAGGCACACGCCGAGACTCACCAGCAGCACCGTCTCACGCGCCTGGCTGAACGCAACTCCGCATACGACGTTGACCGCCGCCATGCAGATGATGACGGTCTTGCGCTCGAAGCGATCGGCGATCAGCAACCCGAGCAACGGCCCGAGCGGTGCCGCGATCGCGATGATGCTCGCGTACATCAGACTCGTCGTCACCGTGATGCCCTGCTTGATCAGCAGCGTCGGAATCCAGTTCGCGAAGCCGTAGTAGCCCATCGTCTGGAACACGTGAAAGATGATCAGCATCAGCGTGCGCTTGCGATACGGCGGCACCAGCAGATCGCGAAACGCCGCCCGCGCGCGCACCGGTTCGGGCCGCGCGGGCTCGGGCAACGGCAGGCCGCATTGGCGCTGATATTCGCGCGCGACGCGTGCTTCGAGACGCGTCATCACCGCGTCGGCTTCGTCGAGGCGGCCTTTTTGCGCGAGCCAGCGCGGGCTCTCCGGCAAGCCACGGCGAATCCACCACACCACGATCGCGCCGAGCGCGCCGATCAGCACGACCACACGCCAGCCGTCGAGGCCGAACACGTGCTGCGGCACCAGCAGATACGACAGGAACGCGACGATCGGCACCGCGCAGAAGCCGACTGCTTGCGAGCACGCTGAAGCGCGGCCGCGAATGTACTTCGGCACGAGTTCGGAGATATATGTGCCGATCGTGACGATCTCGACGCCGATGCCGATTCCCGCGATAAAGCGCCAGCAGTTCAATCCGAGCGCCGTGTGCTGGAACGCCATCACGATGTTGGCGGCCGTGTACCACAGCAGCGACCAGGTGAATATCGCGCGCCGGCCGAAGCGGTCGGCGAGAAAGCCGCAGGCCGCCGTGCCGATGAAAAGTCCCGCGAACAGCGCGGCGATGAAACTCGCGACGCCGCTCGTGCCGAACAGGCCGCGCGTCGTGGCCGTCAGCAGCCCGCTGTGCACGAGTCCCGGCGCGATATAGCCGGAGTACATCAGGTCGTAGAGTTCGAAGAACATGCCGAAGCTCAGCAGCATCACGAGCTGCCAGATCGTGCGAGTCGCGGGTAGCCGGTCGAGCCGTGCGGAAATGCGCGCGCCGTCGAGCGCGATCGCGCCGGCGCGGCCCGAGCCTGCCGCATCGGCGCCCGCGTCCGTGCGTGAGTCACCCAGCGCACCGGCGTCGCCGAGCGCCGATGCGTATACCGCCTGATTCGACGATTTCATCGTCTGTCTCCGAATTTTTGGTCTATTGCCGGTTGAAGCGAATGAAGCGCGGCACGACGCTCACGCGGCCGCGCGCGGCCGCGCTTGCATGTCGCCGCCTAGCTCCGCGATCCGCGCGTCGTCAAAGCCGAGTTCGCGCAGCACGTCGACGGTGTGCTCGCCGATTCTCGCGATGGGCCGACGGGGCCCAAGACGCGCACCGTCGATCGAAATCGGCAGCAACGGCATCGCGGTTTCGCTGCCGTCCTCGAGCGTCAGCGGCACGAGGCCGCCGCTGGCGTTCAGGTGCGGATCGTCGAACAGTTCTTCGGGCTTCGTGATCGACGCGAACGGAATGTGATTCCGCTCGAACAGCGGCACGAGCGTCGCGCCGTCGAGACGGCTCAGGCTTTCGCCGAGCGTCTGCAGCAGCCAGCCGCGCGCGAGCACGCGGTCGTTGTTGGTCGCGAGGCGCGCATCGGCGAGCAGATCGTCGCGTTCGAGAATCGCGCACAGCGCGCGCCACTGCGCGTCGCCCGTCGCGGCGATGAACATCTGCTCGCCGTGCGCGAGCGTGAACACGTCATAGACGGCCCAGGCGCTGATGCGCTCCGGCATCGGCGCGGCGGCCACGCCGGTCGCCGCGAACTGCTGCATGTGCTGCGCGCAGAGCAGCACGCAGTTCTCGAACAGCGCGCTCTGCACCTCCTTGCCGCGGCCGCTCGCGTGCCGCTCGTGCAGCGCGGCCAGCACGCCGATCGCGCCGAACATGCCGCCCATGATGTCGTTGACCGAGCTGCCCGCGCGCAGCGGACGGCCCACCGGCCCGGTCATGTATGCGAGCCCCGCCATCATCTGCACGACTTCGTCGAGCGCGAGACGATGTTCGTAAGGACCATTGAGAAAGCCCTTGTGCGACACATAGATCAGCTTCGGGTTACGCTCGCGCAGCGTCGCGTAATCGAGGCCGAGACTCGCCATGCGGCCGGGCTTGAAGTTTTCGACGAATACGTCGGCGGTATCGACGAGTTGCTTCAGCGCGGCGAGACCGGCTTCGCTGTCGAGATCGAGCGCGACGCTCTTCTTGTTGCGATTGAAGGTCCGGAAAAAGCCCGCGCCGGTGCCGAGCAGCCGGCGAGTGCTGTCGCCGCGCGGCGGCTCGACCTTGATCACTTCGGCGCCGAGGTCGCCGAGAATCATGCCGCAGGTCGGACCCATCACCATATGCGACAACTCGATCACGCGGATGCCCGCGAGCGGCAACGCGCCCGGCTGCCGCGAAGACGTTGACGACGAAGACGAAGCGGAGGGGGTGGAAGAAAGCGGAGTCATTGCGGCACCTGCGGAACGGAAGAATGGGGACGACGCAAAGATTCAGAGTACTCGACGGGTTCGCGCGCACCCGCTTGCGCGTGCGCGAACTGCTTCGGCAATCCCGCTCGCGCGAGATAGCCGTGCAGCGGCTCACCCGGCAGCGCTTGCGCCAGCACCGCGCGCGATGCGAGCAGCCGTGTGATGTCGATACCGGTGTCGTAGCCCATGCTTTCGAGCATGAACACGAGGTCTTCGGTATTGACGTTACCGGTCGCGCCCGGTGCATGCGGACAGCCGCCGAGTCCGGCCAGCGACGCGTCGAACTCGCGGATGCCGTGACGCAGCGCGACCAGCGTGTTGGCCAGACCGAGGCCGCGCGTGTCGTGGAAATGCAGCGAGCGCAGCCTGTCGCCGGCGACGCCGCGCACCAGTTCGATGACCTCGGCGACCTGGCGCGGGGTCGCTTCGCCGGTCGTGTCGCCGAGCGCGATCACGTCGGCGCCGGCCTGCACCGCGGCGCGCGCGATCGCGGCGATATCCGCGTAGGGCACCGCGCCCTGCAGCGTGCAGCCGAACACCGTCGACAAACCGGCGATCAACTCGACGCGGCGGCCAGTTGTCGAGGACGCGCCATCGATCAGCGCGCGCATCGCGGCGAACGCGTCGATCATCTGCGCGGGTGTCTTGCGCACGTTCGCGGCGCTATGCGCGGCGCTCACCGAAATCGGCGCGACGATGCGCTGCACGCCGGCGTCGAGCGCGCGCTGCGCGCCCTTCAGATTCGGCACGAGCGCGGTCACGCTCAGATCGTCGTAGCTGAGGGCGTGCGCGACTACGTCGGCGGCATCGGCCATCTGAGGCAGCAGCTTCGCCGGCACGAACGACGCGACTTCCATGTGGCGCACGCCGGCCGCGTAGGCGGCGTCGATCCAGCGCCGCTTGTCGTCGGTGGACATGATGCGGGCAATGCTTTGCAGACCGTCGCGCAGACCGACTTCGGTCACGACGACGCGCTCGCGGGTGTCATTCATCGGTTTGAATCCTGATCGTGTACGCGGGCCAGGGCGGCCCGTTGGATAGAAGTGATGCGCTAACTGGATCACAGCGTGCCCGCGTGCTGGGGCGCGGCAAAGTCTGCTTTGACGACGCACACCATCGCCGCTCGCGATGGCCGCTCAGGCCGATGGGGCGGGCTTTGACGCTTGCCTGGGTGAAATGCCTAGGGGTTTGTCTGGGGACGTGGCGAAGGCGCGGGTGACGACGCGCGTCGCCCGTCTTACATCATGCCCAGCAGATGCTCCAGCAAACGCGAGGCCGCCAGCGTCAACGCCGCGCGATCGCGCATGCAGATCACGAAGCGCCGCTCGGCCCACGCGTCGCGCAACGGCACGGCGACGATGCCGTATTCGTCGGCGGCATGGCGCGGGAGCGCCTCACGCGGCAGGATCGCGACCGCGAGACCCGCCTGGATGAAGCGATATGCGGCATCGAACGTCGACACATAGGTGCGGTAATTCAACTCGCTGCCCTTCTCCAGCGCGATGCGCTGCATCAGCGCGTTGACCGACGCATTCGATGCGAGGCCCAGATGATCGAACGACAGCGTCTGCTCGAAGCCGATCTGCGTCTCGCCCGCGAGCGGATGCGCACGCGGCACGATCAGCGCGAGATGGTCGGCGCGATACGGCAACGTGTCGAGACTGCCGAGCGGCACCGTGTCGCGACAGATGCCCAGATCGGCGACGCCCTCTTCGAGCCCACGCACGATGTCCGCGCTAACGCGCTCCTCGACGTCGACCCGAATCGCCGGATTCGCCCGCAAAAACGCCGACAACGCCTCGGGCAAAAACTCCACCATCGACGACACGTTGGCGAGCACGCGCACATGCCCACGCGCGCCGGCCGCGTACTCGCTGAGTTCGGCCTGCAGGCGTTCGTGGCCGCGCATGATGAGCCGCGCGTGGCGCAACAGCGCTTCGCCGGCGGCGGTCGTGCGCACGCCGCGCTGGCTGCGCGACAGCAATGCGACATCGACGAGCGCTTCGAGATCGGCGAGTCGCTTGCTGACCGCCGACGGCGCGATGAACTCGCGCTCGGCCGCGCGCGCGATCGTGCCTTCCTCGCATACGGCGATGAACAAGCGCAGTGTCACCTGATCGATTTGCCACATCGGCGCAGTGGATTCGTGGGTTGGGGGTGGGGGGAATTATGGTTGATCGCGACGTCTTTAGCAGCCATCGCGAGCCGGCAGATTAGTTTCGCGGAATTGCGACCGACGCTCGTTTCAACGCCCCCGAATCGTCTCGATACCAGACATCGAGGCGATCACGTTCCCAGCGAAGTCTTTCAACGTGCGGTCGAGTGTACGAAGTCGCAAGGTGCAGTGTTGCCACAGGTGCCTTGCCCGCAAAAAGTCTAAAAACCTCGAGCGGGTTAGACGCCACACTAACAACCAGACGGCGCTTGATGTCAATCGCGTCTTGCGCGACTAACTCATGCCCGTCAACCTTGTTCGGCGGACTGAAAAACATATCGTTGCGGCAGCCAGTACCACAAGGGAACCGCATCATTGCGATGTCTCCGTACCATTGAATTCCCGGTCGGACTGATGTCTTGATGATTGTCTGTGTTGGTTTTCCGTTTTTTAACGCAGAGACAACACAATCATCGGACGCTCCGTTGTGCTTGCATTTCATGGATATCGCCCATCCAGCGGGACCTCGATGCAGATCATTGACAGGCTTATCTGGACCATATGCCGCCAAAGGGAGAGCGTAGCTGACAGTAGCCAAACACGGCAGAATGATGCTAGCGCACGTTCTTGTAAAACTTGAGGTCATGTTCGAAAACCCCTGAAGGATTTGGGACTTGTATAGCATCCGGTGTAAGAAAGCGGGGCACCGCTGGATACATCTTCGGATTTTTTTATGTAGCTGGGCCTGCGCATCAGGGCTGTAATAATGCGTCGCCCCTGGTATCGGATTGGAAGCGGACGCAGCGTAATAGGCTTCCCCCGCCGCGTCCAGGCTGTCATTCCAGGTCGCCTTGTTACCTGGAAGCTGTGCTTCGCTGGCTCGACTTCGATTATTTGATTGCCTTGCTTGTCGGCGTCACGCGCGGATCGTCGCACAGTCGCTGGCAGCCACCCTTGCATAACGGCATGAGACCCACGCTAAGCTGTAAATATCCACTGCGCCCAGTACTATCTTCTGGATAAGGCAACGTCTCCAGATGAGTATCAACATATATATATTGCGGTTTTATACGAAGTTGAATCAAAAATTCTTTTAGTTGCTTACCGCGCGATTCTGCCAGTTATTTAGCATTGGTTTCCCCAACGTAAGCGTTTGCGACGATTTGGGCTTGAATCTCAACATCGGGCCATTGCCGGGCATTCAATACCATGCCCACCATTTTTAGACGGTAGGAATTTGGAATTCCCTGGTAGTTCAGTGGAACGCTTTCGGTCAAATCTTCTGATACGGTACAAGCGATCACTTGCCGCGACATGGCAAAAGAGAATACAAAAAAACGGATAAAATAATTTTTTTCATCAGATTACCAAATCTACTTTTCCGCAAATTCATCTGAATTGAACGTATCCCGGCCACGCATCAACGAAGCGCACCTGCGGGCGCTCATGCTTCCCACGCTTGACGCTCAAATGGAAAGCACAGCGAAACGGGGCGACTATTGCAGTAGTACGGTTCGAAGCTTCGAAGCTATTGTGCTTCGGGTGGCTCGACTTCGATACAGTCCAGTGTTTCCGTAATTGAAGTGGTTCTGCGTAGATCACTGCCGGTTATTTGCCGACGGTGGCTATCAAAAAACTCTGTTTTAGTATCGATTACAAGGGTAACGGGAGTGTCGCCTTGCGGACTATGCCAGATAGCCTGGAACCTGTATGGCCCCATTCGCGCGCCGCCCATATGGGGCATTGTCAGACTATCTACTCGTACTCCCCACCCGGTATCTGTGACCGAAAACGATTGCAATATAAATTCCTTGAATTGCGGACGATCCTTCAGCATCGGCATGATGTTATCGGTGAAGCTAATCGCCCCTTCTGCGTAGGCGATCGGAACCAGCAAGGTACAGAACAACCAGGCGCTGAGTGCCTGCGCTAAACGTCGTTTAGCCATAACTCTATTTCTCAATGGCGGTGCTGGTTTGCGTGACCCGGCTGCGCGGAGCCCCGCCTGAACGAGGCAGCATCGCGCTATCTGCCGCGTTGGCCGTTTTTTGCCGAGCACGTCTGTGGCTCGATACTGTGCTTTAGTCCACCGGGCACAGATTCCGGCTGGTCTTTTTCCGGCGGCTCTATCGTTACGCTCTCGATGTATTCTTCAATGCGAACCGCCTTTTGCAAATCGCCTCCCACCTTCCTTCCGTGCGCGTCGACAAAATCAGTGTGCGTATTGATAGTGAGAATCACCGGCTTTACACCTGAATTCCCGTGCCAATTTGCCCACATTGAGTAAGGCCCAATTCGATCTCCTCCTAGCGCCTTCGATTGAATGTCGCCGATTCGCGTCCCCATTGGATCGCCAACGATATCGAAGTTGCAAAGCACCAGCTCTCTCAAGACTGCGTTTTTATTCAATAGCGGAATGATTGTCGAATAAAAATCGACCGACCCCGTCCCATCTAGCGCAAAGGAGACAAACGGAAAAAACAACAAGAGAAAAAAAGCTTTTTTCATTTAATAGCCCAGGAATTTGACACGGGCGTTTTGGAGATCCCCTCCCGATGCTTGCCATGCGCGCGTCGCTGCGCTTCCGGGACCACTGAAGTGGTCGATATGTGCGCCGCGAATGCCACCGCTCGTATCATCGGCAGATCGCTCGCCAACTACTCGTCTACCGTCGCTAGAGGCAATATAAACCCGCGAGCGCCCGGGAATAACGGTAGGATCAATAGCTATCGAACGATTCGCCACTACATCAGCAAAGCAACCATGTGCGGCGTCAGTTTCACTGAGGCGCGCTTGTGCAGGCTTGTTAAGGATATCCGGATGTCCGGCTGCATTTTTATGCCATCCGCCGCCGCCATTCCACCGGACGAAACGATGATCCAGGGTCTCGCCTGTTCCCTGCATTGGTACGCCGGCTGCACCATATAGGAAGTCTTGCCGATGACTTCCGGACACGCCAGGCGCCTGAGCCATTGGGCCGTGCGCATCATGTTCGTCTGCAATGATGTAATGCGTAACCTCAAAACCAGCTTCGTACCATGCTTGCGCCAGCGTTATGCGCAGAGGAATCGCCGTTATATCTTCGCCGGCTACCGTAAGTGTCAAGTCTCCTGATTCGCGCGATTCTAGAATAACCGTCGCGCAACCATCTAAATCGGTCGGACCCGAAATCTGTATTGTGTCGCTCGGACGGCTGCTCGTGATCGATAGGGTTCGCCCGAAAACCGAATCTCTTCGACGACTTTTCACTGTGGCTTGGATAGTCAGATGGTAGAGAATCTTCCCGCCCAACACTCGCGAGGACGAGGGAATGACAGGCAACTTGTCGCCGAAATTGTTGTCTGGAATATTCCACGACAACAGGTTCGCTGCAATCCTAACTTCAACGCATGAGTCCGGGTTTGTGCTCGTACATGCGGTGTCGTGAATCGTTAGCCAATCTGTACTGTCCGGCATTCCTACTTCTCCAATTGAAGTTTAAGACTAGCTGTTCCACGCGTAACTACGCGCACGGTGTGTCCGGTATTGCTTGTGGTTCCAGCTATCACCCGCTCATCGTCAACGACGATCCGGTAACGCACATTAGCGAGCGGTTGACCGTTGCGATCTTTGAGCACGTAATACTCGTCGTGAGTGCCAACCTTCGGCGTCAGCGCTGACGCTGCCTTGCGCTCGCGACAATTACACGCCCATGCGTAGCCCAGAGCTTCGGCCATGTCGTAACCGTTTGAATACGACTTCAGCCGATCGAACGGAAACCATTCGCCGGTTTCGGCGTTCAGCGCCATTGCGGACGGCATTGGTGGGAAGTTTGAGTATATTGAATAGGTGATGCGGCAAAGCTCGCACTCTTCTTTGCCCACGGTATCACCTTGTTTCTGTTGTCCCATTTGACCTCTTCTGATTTTCCAGAAAACACCCATCGAATAAACCATTTAAACGGGTCACGGTCAACGAGTTTAATTTGAGACAAAGCTGCTTTGACAGATATTCACAATTGCTCTGGCTATCTCATTTTCAGGCGCATCTTTCCGATATCACCGTCCAACATAAAAGGCGGCATTGCCGCTGAGAAGATCATCGAACCGCGCGTCTCACCCACCCCGCCCTTGCTCGCGATTTCCGGTCTGGCTATGCTGGCGGGTGCGCCGGCTACCCGCAAGCGACCGCCCCACCCGGAACAACCGCTCGAGAACCAGCCCATGTCCACCACCAGTCTGTTTTTCACTGCCGCCGGCGTCGGCCTCGCGATCGCCGCGCCGGTCGGCCCGATGGGCATGCTGTGCATCCGCCGAACGCTGAGCGGCGGCCCGCGAGCGGGACTTGCGATCGGCCTCGGCATCGCCAGCGGCGACGCAGCCTACGGGCTGATCGCGGCGCTCGGCCTCGTCGGCATTTCGCAATTCATGCTCGCGTATGACCGCCCGCTGCATCTGCTCGCGGGGCTGTTCCTGCTGTATCTCGGCGTGCGAGCGCTGCTGCAGAAGCCGCCCGCTGAACCCGCCGACGGCAATGGCAACGGCAACGGCAAGCTCGCGCAGATCGGCCGCGCCGGCGCGCTGCGTGCGTACGCGAGCGCACTGCTGCTGACGCTGACCAATCCGCAGACCGTCATCATGTTCGCGGCGCTGTTCACGACACTCGCGCCGCGCGGCGCGTTCTCGCCGGCCATCGCGCTGACGACGGTCGGCGGCGTGTTCGCCGGCTCGATCGCGTGGTGGTGTTGTCTGGTGAGCGCGGTGTCGCTCGCGCGTCACGCGATCGGCAGCAGGCTGCGCGTCGCGATCGATCGCGTGGTCGGCTTTACGCTCGCGGCGTTCGGCGTCGTCGAAATCCGCCGCGCGCTGTGAACGCCACCTCGCTCGCCATGCGACACACCCGCGCCGCACATGCCGAACACAGCCCGGCGCATGCCGCGACGCGCTCGCCCTGAGCAACGGCCGCACGCAGGCGCGGCAGTTTTGCGACAATAGCGCCTTTCGCCGCACCGGCGACGGTCGACACGACCGTGCAGCGCACCGCACGCCGCGGCACCCACCCGCCCCGGCGCACACGCCGGCTTTGCCGCCCAACCCTTCACCCGCGCTGCGTCAGCTGTCCGCTAAATGGCTCTACCCCACATCGATCTGCTGTACTCCGTCTCCGGCCTGTTCGTCGGATTTCTGGTCGGGCTGACGGGCGTCGGCGGCGGCTCGCTGATGACGCCGATCCTCGTCCTGCTGTTCAAGGTGCACCCTGCCACCGCGGTCGGGACCGACCTGCTGTACGCGGCCGCCACCAAGGCAACCGGCACGCTGGTGCACGGCCTGAAGGGCTCGGTCGACTGGCAGGTCACGCTGCGCCTCGCGGCCGGTAGCGTGCCCGCGGCGACCATCACGCTGATCCTGCTGCATCGCTACGGGATGGACACGCCGGGCGCGAGCCGGCTGATCCAGGTCGTGCTCGGTGCGGCCTTGCTGATTACCGCAGTTGCGCTGGTGTTCCGTCCGCAGCTCGCGGCGCTCGGCGCACGCAAGCAACGCGCGCCGAGCCAGGCACGCACGCTCGGGCTGACGATCCTGACCGGCGCGGTGCTCGGCGTGCTGGTGTCGTTGACGTCGGTGGGCGCGGGCGCGATCGGCGTGACGGTGTTGTTGCTGCTGTATCCGATGCTGCCGACGACGCGCATCGTCGGCTCCGACATCGCGCACGCGGTGCCGCTGACCTTGCTTGCTGGCGCCGGACACTGGCTGCTCGGCTCGGTCGACTGGTCGATGCTGGTATCGCTGCTGGTGGGATCGCTGCCTGGCATCGCGATCGGCAGCTTTCTGGCGTCGCGCGCGCCCGACGCGCTGCTGCGCAATCTGCTCGCGGCGACGCTGACGCTGGTCGGCGTGCGGCTGGTGTTGGCGTGATCCGCTGACGACACGTGAACCGCGCGCAGCGCCCGCGCACCCCGTCTCTCTATTTGAAAAAACGACAAGTCAGATCCGCCTCGAACTGCCGGACCCACTGGCCGTGGCGGTCGTGATACGACTGTGACCAGCTGCCGCGCCGCACCGTGACGACCCGCTCGTGCGCCGGCTCATCCGGTGCCGCGCTCGCGCTGATGTCGAAATGCGCGGGCGCGAAACCGTGTCGCGCGCACACCAGTTCGAATGCCGCGCGATCGCCGATCGGCAGATCGATATAGCGAAACAGCGTGGTTCCCATGACCTTGGCTCCCGGTTCCTCCTCGTCACAGTACGCCCCGCGCTACGTCATCAATGTGTCGCAGCGCACGAATCCGCGGCGGCCGCGCCGTCATCAGGACCCGTGCGTGCGGCAAGCCGCATTGCTGCGGTCCCGCAAAAATCTGGCGAAGTACCACGCTCCAAGACCAGCGGCGAAAAAAAAGCCCCGGCAATCATGTCGGAGCTTCCGAATCGATAGATAGGTCTCGCGACGCGGCCCTTGCGGCGCCGCGCCCGCCCATCGCTTACTGCTGCATCACGGTCAGCTTGTTCGACACCGACGTCACACCCGCAACGCCCTTCGCGGCCTCGCCGGCCGAATCGATCTGATCCTGGCTCGGCACCGTGCCGGTCAGCGTCACCGCGCCGCCGCGCGCGCGCACGGCGATGTTCGATACGTCAAGACCCTGGGTCTTGGCCAGCGCGCCGCGCACCTTGCGGCCGAGTTCGTGATTCGCGTGCTTGCCGGCCTTGACGGAGGCTGCCGCGGACGCCGTATCGGTTGCGGGAGCGTTCGTCTGCGCGTAGACGTTGCACGCCACCACCATTGCCACAACCGGACCCAGTGCTTTCAGAAAACCGACCGTCTTCATAGCTCTCTTCTCCCCTTGGTTCTACATTGGACCGCATCAATAAGCGGCTTCGTTACGACAACGGGCGGCCATCATCGCGCGAACGCGCGCGTGAGCGACGGCCGGCAACGGCTGTGACACGATGTGCAAGAGGCGAGAGAGGCTGATTACCGGCAATCGGCAATCGGCAATCGGCAAACCGCGAAGTCCGCCGACGCACCCGGTTCTTGTCCGTCTTGCCGGGTTCGCGCCGCAAACGTTGGATCGCGGTAGCGATGCACAATTTAATCTAGCCGGCACAGAAGCGCAAAGGGTTTACCACGCGGCGTCGCGCGCCGACAGCGGGCGTTCGTTGCGGCGTTGACCGCGACGTCCACCCGGCGTTCACCATTTGTTACTCGTTTGTCGGCGCGACGGGCGGCCGCGCGTTTCGCGGCCGCGCCAATCTCAGGTACCATCGGCGCGACGCGTGCTGGCGCGCCGCCCCGCCGCGCATTCGAGCCCTATCGACCGCCGCTCCCAGATGATCCGATGAAGCCTGACACCGGCCGCACCCGCCCTACCCGCCTCGTCGCCCGTTTTGTCGCGATCTCGTGGCGCGACCTGGCGGTCTCGTTCGGCCCGCTCGTGCTGCTCGTGATCGTCGCGATCTGGGCCGCCGTGCGGCTGATCCAGCCCGCCCCGCCGAATACGCTGACGATTAGCGCCGGTCCCGTCGGCAGCACCTTCTGGATCGCCGCGCAGAAGTACAAGACGATCCTTGCGCGCAACCGCATTACAGTGAACGTGCTGGCCTCGCAGGGCTCGCAGGAAAATCTGAAGCGGCTGTTGGACCCGAACGCGAACGTCGACGTCGGCTTCGTGCAGGGCGGCATAGCGCCGGCCGGGGTGGACAAGGACAAAGACCTGATGTCGCTCGGCAGCGTCGCTTACGTGCCGCTCGCGATCTTCTATCGTGGCGCACCGGTCGACTGGCTGTCCGGGTTCAAGGGCGCGCGCCTCGCGATCGGCCCCGAGGGCAGCGGCACGCGCGAGCTCACGCTCGCGCTGCTGAAGGCCAACGGCATCGTGCCGGGCGGTCCGACCCAACTGCTGCCGCTGACGGGCGACGCCGCCGCCAACGCGCTGATCGACGGAACGATCGACGCGACCTTCCTCGCCGGCGACTCGGCGCAGCCGGCCGTGATGGGCAAGCTCTACCGCACGCAGAACGTGCGCTTCTACGATTTCACGCAGGCCGACGCGTACACGCGCCGCTTTCCGTACCTGACGCAGCTGAAGGTGCCGATGGGCGCCTTCGACCTCGGCAAGAACCTGCCGGCGAACTCGATCAACATCGTCGCGCCGACCGCCGAGCTGGTCGCGCGCGATTCACTGCATCCGGCGCTGTCGGATCTGCTGATCGAAGCCGCCCGCGAGGTGCACGGCGGCGCAACGACGATGCAGCGCGCCGGCGAATTCCCCGCGCCGCTCGCGCACGACTTCCCGCTTTCCGACGACGCCGCACGCTACTACAAGTCGGGCAAGAGCTTCCTGTACCGGACGCTGCCGTTCTGGATCGCGAGTCTCGCGGACCGCCTGCTGGTGATCGTCGTGCCGCTGATCGTGCTGCTGGTGCCGGCGCTGCGCGTCGTGCCGGGGTTGTACGCGTGGCGGGTCAAGTCGCGCATCTATCGCTGGTACGGCTCGCTGATTGCGATCGAGCGCAGCGCGCTCAGCGAACATTCGTCGGCCGAACGCGCGTCGCTGATCGGGCGGCTCGACACGATCGAAGAGTCGGTCAACGGCATGAAGATGCCGCTCGCGTATGCGGACCAGTTCTACGTGCTGCGCGAGCACATCGGATTCGTGCGGCGGCGACTCGCGGAAAGCCGCGACACGCAGGGCGGGCTGGAGATGGCCGACGAGCAGGCGACCGATAAAGTCAGAGGCTGAGCGCCCTGACGACACCGCCAGAGACTCACACCCAACGCCCGCCACCAGGGGATATCGACCGGTGCAAGCCACGACCGCGTAAGATCGCTACAATTTTGATCAGATAACGGACGCGGCCTCCGCGTCGTCCGACACAGGCAATCCGGGAGACATTTATGACCGTTGGCATCGACGCCCAACAGCGGCAGTGGTTTTACGATTTCGTCTCTCCGTTCACCTATCTGCTGCTCGAGCAATACGACAAATGGCCCGGCTTCGACTTCGCGTTCACGCCGGTCGTGCTGAACGATTTGTATCGCCACTGGGGCCAGCGCTCCGCGTACAGCGTGCCCGCCAAGCGCACCTTCATGTACCGGCACGCGCTGTTTCGCGCGGAGCAGCTCGGCATTCCGTACAAAATGCCGCCCGCCCATCCGTTCGATTCGATGAAGCCGCTGCTGCTCGCGACCGCCGCGAACGGCGACGTGCAATTCGTGCGCGAGATTTTCCGCTTCATCTGGCGCGACGGGCGCGACCCGTCGAGCGACGAAGCGTTCGCCGAACTGTGCGAGCGCGTCGGCAAGCCGGACGGCCCGGAGCTGATCCGGCAAAAAGCCGTGAAGGCGCAACTGCAACGCAATACCGCCGATGCGATCGGTCTGGGCGTCTATGGCGTGCCGACGTTTCGTCTGAACGATCAGTTGTTCTGGGGCGAGGACGCGCTGCCGATGGTGCTTTATTGCGCGCGCACGCCGAACTGGCTCGAATCGCGCGAGGTGAAGCGGATCAGTTCGCTGCCGTGGGGGCTGGCGGACAAGCCGGCATAACACGGCAACCGCAGCCGGCCGCGCGATGCTTGCGGCCGGCGCGAAAGAATCCACGCCGGCAGGCGCGGCGCTGATGCCGTCCATAGCGCGCCCCCCTATGCCGGCGAAGCGCAAACGGGCCTATGGTTATAGGCGTTTGCACCCCACCCGCGCGCCGCGCGGCGAGCTTATCTGCGCTCGCGCCACCACGCTTCGATCATGGACGACACCGCCGCCTCACTCGATATCTGGCTCGTGCGCGTGTTGCGCACGCTGCTGGTCGAGCGCAGCGTCACGCAGACCGCGTTGCGGCTGAACCAGACCCAGCCGGCGATCAGCACCGCGCTGCGCAAGTTGCGCGAAACGCTCGGCGATCCGATTCTGGTGCGCGGCAAGTCGGGCATGGTGCCGACCGAATACGGCGAGTCGCTGCTCGCGGCCGCGCAGCGCGTGCTGCGCGACGTCGATTTCGTCGCGACGCCGCACGGCGATTTCGACCCGGGCCGCTCGCGCCGCACGTTTCGGGTCGCCGCGCCCGACTATCTGAACGACTTCTTCATGCCAACCGTGATCGCGCGGTTTCGCGAAGCGGCGCCTCATGCGCGGCTCGAAATCGGATCGCTGGGGCCGCTGCTCGATCATTCGGCCGCGCTCGACGCCGGCGAACTCGATCTCGTGATCGGCAACTGGCCGAAGCCCGATCCGCGCTTCGAGCGCAGCGACCTGTTCGCCGATACCGTCGTGTGCATGATGCGCGCGGACCATCCACTGACACGCGAGCCGCTCACACGCGGCGCCTATCTGGCCGCGCCGCACCTCGCGCCGACACCCTACAGCGGCGCGCGCGGCGGCGCGATCGATACCGGCTTCGCGCGTGCGAAGGCGAGCCGGCGCATCGTCGCGACGCTGCCCTACTTCGGCCTCGTCGCGCAGACGCTTCTGCAATCGGATCTGATCTTCACGACGACGCGGCGCTTCGCGATGCACTACGCGAGCATGTTGCCGCTCGCGGTCGTCGACGTGCCGATCGCGTTCCCGCGCATCCGCTGCTATCAGTTGTGGCATCCGCAGCCGGATCGGCCGAGCGATATCGGCTGGCTCAGGACGTTGATGTCCGAGGTGTCGCGTGAGCTGGTCGCGCGCAGGACGCCGCGCGCGAAGCGATAACCAGCAATTGCGCGCACACCGCGATCGCGATCGCCGCCGGCGCCTTGTCGACGATCCCCTCCACGCCGATCGGACAGGTCATTTCCGCGAGCCGCTCCAGCTCGACGCCGCGCGCGAGCAGACGCCGCTCGAACTTCACGCGCTTCGTCTTCGAGCCGATCATGCCGAAGTAGCTGAAATCGCGCCGTCGCATGATGCGCGCGGCGAGCGAAAAATCGAGCGCATGATTGTGCGTCATCACCAGAAACCACGCGCCGGGCGGCGCCGCGTCGACGATCGCGTCGGGCGTGTCGGTCGCTTCGACCTGCACGTTGGGCGGCGTTTCGTCGGGGAACAACTCGTCGCGTTCGTCGACCCATTGGACCACGCACCGCAGGCTGCCGAGCAGTTGCACGAGCGCATGGCCGACGTGTCCCGCGCCGAACAGCACGATATGCATCGGCGCCGGCCGCGGCGCAAGCTCGGGTCCGGTCCCGCCCGGACAATAATTCAGGCGTGCTTCCATAGTGCGCTCCCACTCGTTTGCCGCTCGCCGTCACGCCTGCCGCGCGGCCGCCGTCGCGGCCCGCACCGCGCCGACCGCCTTCAGGATTTCCTCGCTGGTTGCGGGCGCATTGAGCGGCGGATTGACTTTGTGGCCGCCCACCGCCGACACCGCGTCACGCACCGCGAAGAACACCGAGAACGGCAGCAGCAGCGGCGGCTCGCCGGTCGCCTTCGAACGATGAATGCTGTCCTCCGCGTTGCGGTTTTTGAACAGCTTCACGTTGAAGATCGGCGGCACGTCGTTGACGGTCGGGATCTTGTACGTCGACGGTGCGTGCGTCATCAGCTTGCCGCCCGCGTTCCACCACAGTTCCTCGGTGGTGAGCCAGCCCATGCCCTGAATGAACGCGCCTTCCACCTGGCCGACGTCCAGCGCCGGATTCAGCGATGCGCCCACGTCGTGCAGCGCATCGGCGCGCAGCACGCGCAGTTCGCCGGTCAGCGTGTCGATCACGACTTCCGACACCGCCGCGCCATACGAGTAGTAGTAGAACGGCCGGCCTTGCAGCTTCGACTGATCCCAGTAGAGCTTCGGTGTCGCGTAGAAGCCGTCGGACCAAAGCTGGATACGCGCGAGATAAGCCTTCGCGACCACTTCCTCGAACGGAACGGCGACCTCGCCGACCACCACGCGGTCGTGCGCGAAGCGCACGTCCCGCGCGTTCACGCTGCCCGCGCCGAAACGTTCGGCGGCGAATGCGGCGAGCCGCTCGCGCAGCTGGCGCGCGGCGTCCTGTGCGGCTTTGCCATTCAGATCCGAGCCGGTCGACGCGGCCGTCGCCGACGTATTGGCGACCTTGCTGGTATCGGTCGCGCTCACGCGAATGCGCTTGAAGGCGACGCCCAGTTCATGCGCGACGACTTGCGCGACCTTCGTGTTCAGCCCCTGGCCCATTTCGGTGCCGCCGTGGTTCACGAGTACCGAGCCGTCCGTGTAGATGTGCACGAGCGCGCCGGCCTGGTTGAAGTGCGTGACGTTGAACGCGATGCCGAACTTGACCGGCGTGAGTGCCATGCCCTTCTTCAGGATCTCGTTGTTCGCATTGAATTCGTCGATCTCTTTGCGGCGCGCGCGGTAGTCGCTGGTCGCTTCGAGTTCGTCGATCAGCTCGTGAATCACGTTGTCTTCGATCACCTGGCCATAGGGCGTCTGGTTGCGCTCGTTCTTGCCGTACAGATTGCGGCGGCGCACGTCGAGCGCATCGATGCCGCACGAGCGCGCGACGTTGTCGAGGATGTACTCGATCGCGAACGCGCCCTGCGGGCCGCCGAAGCCGCGAAACGCCGTGTTCGACTGGGTGTTGGTCTTGGCGCAGAAGCCTTCGATCGAGACGTCGGACAGCCAGTACGCGTTGTCGAAGTGGCACAGCGCGCGCGTCATCACCGGGCCCGACAGGTCCGCGGAAAAGCCGCAGCGCGAGGTCATGTCGACCGCGACGCCTTCGATCCAGCCCTGCTCGTCGTAGCCCACTTCGTACGTGTAGTGGAAATCGTGGCGCTTGCCCGTCACCATCATGTCGTCGTCGCGATCCGGGCGCAGCTTGACCGGGCACAGCAGCTTCCACGCGGCGAGTCCGGCGCAGCAGGCGAACAGCGCCGACTGCGATTCCTTGCCGCCGAAACCGCCGCCCATGCGCCGGCATTCGATCAACACGTTGTGCGAGGCCACGCCCAGCGTGTGCGCGACCAGATGCTGCATTTCGGTCGGATGCTGGGTCGAGCAGTAGACGTGCATGCCGTCATCGTCTTTCGGCACCGCGTACGAGATCTGCCCTTCCAGATAGAACTGCTCCTGGCCGCCGAGCAGCATCTCACCGGTCTCGCGATGCGTGGCTTGCGCGATCTTCGTCCCGGCGTCGCCACGCGCGAGCTTCATCGGCGGCAACACGTACTGGTTCGCGGCGCGCGCCTGCTGTGCGGTCAATACCGCCGGCAGTTCCTCGTAGACCACGTCGGCCAGCCGCGCGCCGAGACGCGCCGCCTCGTGCGACGTCGCCACCACGATGAACATCGGCTGGCCGACGTATTGCACGACGCCGTCGGCGAGGATCGGATCGTCGCCATGAATGATCGGGCCGACGTCGTTGACGCCGGGTATGTCGTCGGCGGTGAAGACCGCGACGACGCCGGGTGTCGCGCGCACCTGGTCGAATGCGATCGACACGATCTTCGCGTGCGCCTTCGCCGACAGCCCCAGCGCCGCGTGCAGCGTGCCGGCCGCCTCGGGGATGTCGTCGGTGTAGGTCGCGCGGCCGCTCACGTGCAGATGCGCGGACTCGTGCGGACGCGACACGTGGACCTGGGTGAAGTCGTCGAGATCCTGAATCTCTTGCAGGAACGGTTCGGCTTGCTGGTTCATGGTTGTGTTCTCCGTATCCTCGGGGACGTGCGGCGCTCAGGCGCTCGCGCCGGCCGGCGCGACCGCGCGCACGTCGAGCGCGCACTTCGGCAGCGGCTGATGCGCGCGCGTTTCGAGCCAGAAGCGGTACAGCGTGTTCTTCGCCGCTTCGAGGCGGTAGTCGCTGCTCGCGCGCATGTCGGTGAGCGGCGCGTAGTCAGTGCCGAGCGCGAGCATCGCGGCCTGCGCGCTCGCCTCGTGCCATTCGGCGTCGCGCAGCACGGCTTCGGCCTGGAGCGCGCGCTTCGGCGTCGCGGCCATGCCGCCGAACGCGATGCGCGGCTCGCGGATCACGCCGGCGTCGGCGATGAACGAGAACGCCGCGCAGACCGCCGAGATATCCGAATCGAAGCGCTTCGACAGCTTGTAGGTGCGAAAGCGCAGGTTCACGCGCGCACCGCCGCGCGTGGGCACCTTCAGGCCGACGACGAACTCGTGCTCGGCCATGTCCTTCTTCTGATACCCGAGGTAGAGGTCTTCGAGCGGCATCTCGCGCTCGATATCGCCGCCACGCACGATCACGCGCGCGCCGAGCGCGATCAGCCCCGGCATCGAATCGCCGATCGGCGAGCCGTTCGCGATGTTGCCGCCGAGCGTGCCAGCGTTGCGGATCGGCAGCGACGCGAAGCGCTGCCACATTTCGGTCAGCTCCGGGTACTGCTTCGAGATTTCGGCATACGCTTTTTCGATGCTGACGCCCGCGCCGATCTCGATCCAGTCGTCATTGGTTTCAAGCTTTTGCAACTCGGCAATCTGCCCGACATAGACGAGGTTGCCGGGCTCGCGCATCTGCTTCGTGACCCACAGGCCGATGTCGGTGCTGCCCGCGAGAAGGCGCGCGGCCGGTTCTTCCTGTTTGATCCGCGCGAGCGCGTCGACCGTGCGCGGCGCGGCGAAGCGCTGGCCCGCGTGCTCATACTGAAACGTGTCGCGCCGTTCGAGCGCCGCGAGCGTGTCGGCGAGCGCCTTGACGTCGACCGGCGCCCGCGGCGCCGGCGCCTCGAACATGCGTTCGGCCGCGTCGACGATCGGCCGGTAGCCGGTGCAGCGGCACAGGTTGCCGGTCAGCGCATTGCCGATCGCCTCGCGCGACGGCACCGTGCGGTTCGCGCAGCGATGCTCGTGGCCATGCTTCTCGTAGAGCGCCCACATCGACATGACGAAGCCCGGCGTGCAGAAGCCGCACTGCGAGCCGTGGCAGTCCACCATCGCCTGCTGCACCGGATGCAGCGAGCCGTCCGGCTGGCGCAGGTCTTCGACCGTGAAGAGCGCGCGGCCGTCGAGTGTCGGCATGAACTGGATGCAGGCGTTGACCGCCTTGAAGTCGACGCCGCCGCCCGAGTTGCGCTCGCCGATCACGACGGTGCAGGCGCCGCAGTCGCCCTCGGCGCAACCTTCCTTGGTGCCGGTGCAATGCGCGTCCTCACGCAGATACTGCAGCACCGTCCGGGTGACGGGCGCATGCTGGATTTCGCGGATCGCGTTGCGGTGATAGAAACGAATCGGCTCAGTCATGTGTCGTTGCTCTCGTCTGTTCTGGGTGCGCGCGAACGCGCCGCGTTGATGGTTCGAAAGCTATCACCGTCAATAAACCTAACCCATAGCCTGAATCGCATGGGGGACATATTGTTCGCGCGATATGACCCGCCATCGATTCGTCCCATTTTTTAAGCAAACTCTGCAAGGGAATCGGTTCCATGGGAGAATCACGCTTTCCTGCCGATTTCAAGTCTCGTTTTCCCGATGTCCACCGACTCCGCGCCCGCCCGCAGCGAATTTGCGACGACCCTGCACATCATTCCGGTCGTCTTTTTCACTTTTCTTTGCTACCTCACGATCGGCATTCCGCTCGCGGTGCTGCCCGGCTACGTGCACGCCGAGCTCGGTTACAGCGCGGTGCTGGCCGGCGCGGCGATCAGCGTGCAGTACCTCGCGACGCTCGCGTCGCGGCCGCTCGCGGGCCGCTCGGCCGATACGCTCGGGCCGAAGCGCACGGTGTCGATCGGTCTGCTCGGCTGCGGCGCGAGCGGTGTGCTGCTGCTGCTCGCCGCGCTGACGGGTCATTGGCCGGGGCTGAGCCTCGCGCTGCTCGTGTGCAGCCGCCTCGTGCTCGGCTTCGGCGAGAGTCTGTGCGGCACCGGCGCGATCCTGTGGGGAATCGGCCGGGTCGGCACGTCCAACAACGCCCGCGTGATTTCGTGGAACGGCATCGCGACCTACGGCGCACTCGCGATCGGCGCACCGCTTGGCGTGATGATCTCGCGCTCCATCGGCTTTACCGCGCTCGGTATTCTGGTGATCGCGCTCGCGGCGCTCGGCTACTACCTCGCGCGTCTGATCGCGCCGGTGCCGGTCGTGCACGGCGAGCGGATGTCGTACCGCAGCGTGTTGACGCGTGTGCTGCCGCACGGCATGGGGCTTGCGCTCGGCTCAGCCGGCTTCGGTTCGATCGCGACCTTCATCACGCTGTTCTACGCGGCGAAGCACTGGCCGAACGCGGCGCTGTCACTGACGGTGTTCGGCACGCTGTTCATCGGCGCACGCCTGCTGTTCGCGAACACGATCAAGACCTACGGCGGCTTTCGCGTCGCGATCGCGTCGTTCTCGTTCGAATGCGCGGGACTGCTGATGCTGTGGCTCGCGCCCGAGCCGCCTATCGCGCTCGCGGGCGCGGCGCTGACCGGCTTCGGCTTCGCGCTGGTGTTTCCGGCGCTCGGCGTCGAGGCGGTCGGGCTCGTGCCACCAGCGAGCCGCGGCGCGGCACTGTCCGCGTATTCGGTGTTTCTGGATCTGTCGCTCGGCATTACCGGGCCGTTGGCGGGGTATATCGCCGGCGAGTTCGGTTACGGCTCGGTGTTCCTGTTTGCCGCGATCGCGGCAGCCGCGGCGGTCGTGCTGTCGACGGTGCTGTATCTGCGCAACGCGAAACCGACCAGCCTGTCCGCCGCGCAATGAATGCGCAAATGAGCGCGCGGCGCTGACGCAACAAGGCCGCGACGCGCGATGTTTTCACAACGCGCGCCGCGGCCCTTCACTCCCGCTGTCCGTCCGGGCGGCTAATCTCGCTCCGCCGCCATCTCCCGCTTGATCGTCGTCTGCGGGCGCACCGCAATCTGTCCGTGATTGATCCTGCTCGACACGTTGTACACGCCGATCAGCATGAACAGCTCGGTCGCGGCCACCGAGCACGCGGTGCCGACACCGCCCCAGAAGTAAATGCTGATCGGCGCCTGCACCAGATGGAACAGCACGCCGTAGATATAGATCCGCTTGAGCAACGACTGATTGCCCGACGCGATGATCGTCAGCATCACCTGGGTCGTCGTCATGCCGACGATCGCCGGCACGAACACGAGGATGCGCAAAATCCGGAACGTCTCGCCGAACGCCTCGCCGAGAAAACGTCCGACGAACCATTCGCCAAGCACCGTGAAGCCGACCAGAATCAGCACCGCCGACGCCGCGAACGCCAGCATGAAGCCGCGGTTGACCTTGTGGATATAGGCGAAGTCGTTGCGTTCGTAGGCGACGCAGATCTTCGGGAAGAACGCCTGGATGGCCGGCGCCGTGCACGCGCGTAGCGCATTGGTGAGCCGCTCGGCCGCGACGTAATAGCCGACCGCGCCAGGACCGCTGATCATGCGCAACATGATCACGTTCGCGTACATGTAGACGGACGTGAGCGCCGAGCCGAGAAAGATGTGATACGCCTCTTTCGCCTCGGCCATCACGTCGCGCCAGCCGACCCGCACGGTCAGCAGAATCTCGCGCTTCCAGATCAGCGCGCCCGTCAGGATCAGGCCGCACACGAAGGTCGGCGCATATTGCAGCGCGGCCGCGAGCATCACGTCGTCGTGCGTCTTCACGAACAGGAACAGCGGAATCAGCAGACCCACGCGCGCGGCGAGCAGCGTGCCGGCGAGCACGGGCAGGCGCTGCGTGCCTTCGTAGAAGCAGCCGGGCGTCACCACGCCGCCCCAGATCACGAGCGAGCCGAGCAGCGTCGCACCGCGTTCCTGCGGCGACATATGCGCGGCGAACGCCCAGCCGACCAGCACCAGCGAACACAGCAACGCGAGAATCGCCCGGCCGATCGTGGTCGACCAGTAGATGCGGTTCACGACCTCAGGCTGGTCGATGTGCACCGCCACCTTGCGCGCGCTGGACAGGCCGAAGCCGAAGTCGACGATGATGAGAAGAATCTGCGCAATCGATTGCGCGTAACCGATCACGCCCAACCCGGCCGGCCCAAGTACGTGCGACAGATACGGCAACGTAACGAGCGGCAGCACGTAGTTCAGCGCGTACACCGAATACAACGCGATGATGACGTTTCTCGTCGACACAATCGTCCTGTTTCCAGTAGGCGGCGGTTAAGAACTCAAGTCGAAAAAACAGAATACGACACGAACGAAGGTTCGCTTAGCGCGATGTCAATCTTGTTGTAGCGATCGTCTTCGCCGTTTGCGCTCAACACCGCGCTCTTCACCGCATTGCCGATCAGATTGCTGACCACGGTCTTGTAGTTGGCGTCGCTTGCATCGGTTGCGAACAGGATTTCGGCGAGTAGCGCATGGCCGCGTGTGGCCGCACGCAACACCACGCGGCCCGAGGTCGAGCGCAGCACGTTGACCGAGATGCGCGTCGTTTCGGGCGACACCGTCTGGTCGCCGCTATGCAGCGCCGCCGCGATGCCGCCGCGCTCATAGCCGAGGCCTAGATTCAGTGCGTGCACGAGGCTCGAATCCTTGCCGCCGGCAATCGCGCCGCCGCCCGGATACGCCTTCGCGTAACCGACGATCGAATCGCCCGCGCGATCGCCGAAATTGCCCTGAATCGTGATGCCGTTCAGCGGCGTGCTTCCCGGCGTGGTCGAACTGCCGTAGACGAACTGCGGACCTTCACAGCCGGCGTTCTCGTCGTCCTGGCCCGGACGGTAGCGATTGCCGACGATCGTGGCCGCCTGCTGGTAATCGATCTGGATATGGCAACTCTGACCGGGCGGTACGTCGACGTACGACGGATGGCCGCGCGTCGAGAACTTCCAGCGGCCGATCTTGCCGTCGCCGCCGCAACCGTTGCGCGAGAAGTAATTGCCGCTCACCACCTTGCCCCAGTTGCCGCTCTTCATACAGACGCCGGCAAAGCCGTTGCGATCGAACACCGCGCCGACGATCAGCGACTCCGCGCCCAGAATCACGCCGTGACGCGCGTTCCATTCCCAGCGTCCGCCGATCACCTGCCAGAAGTTGTCGACGATATCCGCGCCGGCCGTGTGGCAGAACATGCCGATGCAATTGATCAGCGAGCCGTCGGTGTGCTCGGTCGCGTAGAAGCCGCGCTCGCACATGTACGCATAGCAGCGCTCGAGTGTCGACGTCGTGCCGAGCTCGTAGCCCGCGCGCGAAAAACCGATCGCCGTGCAACGACGCGCGCCGGCCGACGTGCCGAAATGGATGCCAATCGCCGTGTTGCCGGTATGCACCGGATAGTTGGCGAGGTGGTAGATGACCTTGTCGTAATGCGCGGGCCGTACCTGCACATGCTCGACGAACGCCGCCTCGCCCAGAGTCAGCGCCGCCGACTTCGGGCCGCCGGTGTCCTGTCGCTCCAGCACGGTCGCACCCATCGCGATGTCGGTGATCGTCACGTATTCGCCGCCGCCGTCGCCGCGCAGTTGCGAGCCGTTCGCCGTGGT
Organism: Paraburkholderia sp. WC7.3g; assembly: GCF_050436345.1. NCBI lineage: Bacteria > Pseudomonadati > Pseudomonadota > Betaproteobacteria > Burkholderiales > Burkholderiaceae > Paraburkholderia > Paraburkholderia sp. WC7.3g. The sequence goes on along the minus strand of NZ_JBNDMA010000002.1, from coordinate 1,096,500 downwards.
CAGGTCGCCGGTGTAACGCCAGATGCCGCGCGGCAGATAAAGCCCGCGCGCACCGCTCGCGAACGCCTGCCTGAGCTCGGCGCCGCAATCGTAGCCGGACGCGCCGCGCTGGATCGCCGCCAGCCTGTGCGGATCGACGAAGCGCGCGACGCTGACCTCCTGTCCCGCGACGATGTCGCTGAGCGTCTTCAGATAGCTCGGCGCAACCGGTTCCGATGCGGCGCGCTCGGGCACTGACGCGGCGACGCGCAGGATGCCGCCCGCGCCGTCGCCCGCGCCGTTACCCATACTCGCGAACGCACCGCGCTCGCGCAGCGCGTGCCCCGTCGCGTGCGCGATGCCCAGATCGGCCGTGCTTGCACTGGCCCCGGCCAGGCCGCCGAGCAGGAACGTCTTGAGCGCCTGTCGCCGGGTCTTCATCTACCCCTCTCCCATGGCATGACTCCCTTCTTTTCTCAAGTCGACACGTCGACAGGCGTCACTCCACCGTGATGCTCTGCGCCTGCTCGGCGGCCGACGGACGCGCGCTCACCGTCACCGGGACCGGCACCGCACGCGCCTTCGCGCCGCGAATCAGGCCCTGCACGCCTGGCGGTCTGAACAGCGGCACACGATACTTGCGGCTGAAGCGCCACAAGCTGTTCATATGCCGGCGCCCCGCCTTGCTCAGGACGCCCGCTGCCGACGCGCGCTGATGCTCGTGCGTGAGTCGCGCGCCGGGCACGCACAGCACGCGGTAGCCCGCCTGCCAGATGCGCGCGCAAAAATCGACGTCCTCCATGTAGAGGAAGAAGTGCTCGTCCATGCCGCCGAGTTCGCCGAACAGCGCGCGCCGCACGATAAAGCCGGTGCCCACCACCCAATCGGCTTCGAACGGCGTGCCCGCGCCCCACGCTTCGCGCATCATGTGGTTGTCGATGCGGCGCTTGAACGCTTCGAGCCGCCCGAGCGGCGAACGCCGGCCGAGTATGTCGAGCAGTGAATAGAAGCGCCGGGCGGAAAACTGCCGCTCGCCATCCGGATAGATTAGATCGAGACCGATCAAGCCTACATCCATCTCCGTTCTGAACAGCTTCACTGCGTTTTCGAGCGAAGCATCGACGAAATAGGTGTCCGGATTCAGCACGAGCACGAGCTCGCGCAGACAACCGACCATGCCGAAATTGACGCCGGCCCCGAAGCCGCGATTGATCGACGTTCTGACGAGTCTGACTCCCGTCGGAAGCGTCTCCCTCAGATAGGAAAACGAATTGTCGGGTGACGCGTTATCCACCACGACGATGTCCTCCTTATCCGCAATCGAAAGTTCGAGCACGGAGCGCACGCAATTTCTGACCAGTTTTGGCGTGTTGTAATTGACGATCACAACGCTAAACGTTCCCTTCAGGTTCATCCCCACCTCCTGCTTTACATCAGGTGTTCGTGGAATACCCCCAAACACGGCATCTTTGTTCTTGCACCTTTGCTGCGCGCCTTTCGCGCGCACTACCGACTCCCCACTACTCGTCTGCGCGAGGCAAACGATCCGGCACGCACTGCCTTGCGTTCGCTACGTGCTGTTTCGACGCGGTCCGCCCACGTAATCGAACACTGGCAATGTCATCAGGATGAAGACAAACGGGATCACTTCGATCGATTGATAGAAGAACGTTTGAAATAACGCGGCCCACACGCACAGAGAAATCCGGCTTTCGCTGCTTGCAAGTTTCGTCACGGATACCAGCACGCCGTAATAGAAGATCGCGCCCATCAGGCCGATGTTCAGGATCTGCTGCAGCACGCTCGATTCGACGACGCCGAACTCCTGTTTCACCGGGTCGGGTGCCGAGTTGGTGACGAGCCCGAAGTAGGTGCCGGCGATTACGTTGGCCGGCAATGCGAGCGCCCTCGCCTTGTCCCATGCTTCGGTGCGCCCGTCGTTGCCGTCCGACTCCAGATTCGTGGCACCCATGATCCGTTCGGTGCCGGCGTTGACGACACTATCGTTCTGACTGCTCACCGCGACGCCGAAGATCAGGATCGCCATCGTCGCGAACACGGTGGCGACGATCAATTTCGCGTTTCTCGTGATGAACTGGATCGGCCCCTGCACGAACGCGAGCCCGAAGGTGCCGAGAATGATCAGCATGCCGCTGCGCGACAGCGCCGAGAAAATCGCGAAGCTGAGCACCGCGCACGCGAGGCCCGACAGCACGTTCTTGCGCACCAGATAATCGACGCCGCACAGCGACGCGGCAATCGCGGCGAACAGCGGGTAATGCAGATAACTGCCGGTCAGCGCCGGCGCGCGCAGATTGTCGAAGCCGTAAGTCGCGCCGGGCAGATCGATCGGGAACACGTTCTGCTGCTGCGCGAGTGCGACGCCCGCCTCGATCAGCGCGATCAGCACGAGCCCCGCATACGCGATGCGCGGCCGCACGAAACGCTTCTGATAGTTCGAGATCGCGTAGAAATAGACGAACAGCGTGAAGACGAAGACGAGCAGATAGGACCGCCCGAGCTGATCGGTAACTTCGAGCGTCGCGACGATCGACAGCGCCACCGAGAACAGCATGCCCACCACGAAGCCGAACGACAGACGTCCTTCGTCGCGGAAGTAAGCGGCAATCGCCGTCGGCGAGATGTACCACACGAGCAGACCGACGATGCCGCCGACCTGAATGAGATAGGCGGCGTCCTTGCCGATCAGGTACTCGAGAACGCCGCGCGTGGCGCACAGCACGACGGCAAGCAGATAGGCGATGGTGGCGATCATGGCGTCAGCGCCACGCAGGCGTGTGCGTTGAGCGGCTCACCACGGTAGATGCGTTCGATCACGTCCGGGAACGCGTCGATCTCACACACGTTGAGCAAGGTGCCGTCGTACTCGACGCCTTCCGCGCCGAGCGGCGTCGAGACGACCGGCAGCTTCGCCGCGAGCATCTCGAGCGTCTTCAGCTTGACGCCGGCGCCCGACAGCAGCGGCACCACGCCGATATCGGCGGACTCGAAGTACTTGCCCGGATTTTCGACGAAGCCGGTCACGCAGATATCGTCGCAATTCAGGCGCTTCACGCGCTCGCTCGGATCGGAGCCGACCACGAACAGCTTCAGGTCAAGGCCGCGGCGGCGCAGCGGCAGAAAAATCGTGTCGATGAAATTGAGCAGCGCCTCTTCGTTTTCGCGGCGTTGCATCGCCCCCCAGAACAGGATGTTGCCTTTCTTCACCGTGTCTTTCGAGCGCCGCACGTCCTGCAGAAACGCCGGCAGCGAGATCGGCACGACCTGCAACGTGCCGACCCCGGGGTACAAGCCGTTGATCAGCTGCGCGTCCTTGCTGGACAGCACGAGCACCTTGTCGGCCAGCTTCAGAAGACGCTGCTCGAGCACGAAAGTCTGCCGGGTAAACAGCCATCCCTCGATGGACTTGACGCGCAACATGGCCTGGATCTGCACGTCATGCGCGCACATCACGATCTTCACGCCGTCGCGGAAACGGTCGCGCAGATTCTGCGCATACGCAAAGGATTGCGAGAACTCGAGTCGCACCGTGTCATAACGGTTCTTCTCGACGAGCTCGCAGATGAATTTGCCGATCGCGGGTTTATAGCGCGAGCACAGGCGTGGCGAAAAAATCAGCGGATTCGCGAGGAACGATGGAACCAGGTCGAACCGGCTTACGTACTTGACGTAGACGTTGCGAACGTTCGCGCGGAACTCGACGTCTTTTTCGTCGACCGGCACGCGCGACACGATCAGCACGTCGAGCTCCGATTCCGAGCTCAATTTGATCAGGTAATCGTATGCCAGACGGTGGCCAGCTTGCGGCGCGTTTTTCTGGGGCAGAAAAGGCGTGACAAATAGCTGTTTCATCCGAGTAGTCCCTTGCCTGTACGGTACGCGCTCGGCAAGCGCGGCCGTAAGATCCCTTCGCATCGCATATTGGTCTTGTGATCGGTCCATTCGCGCGCTACGCCCCGCACCGCGGGCGCGTAGCGAACAAAGCGCCCGGGCTTATCTGTCGTACGGTTTGTAGATGTAGGCTGCGTAGCGATAGCGTCCATAGCCGTAGCTATAGCGTCCCGGCCGCATCCGCAGTCCGTTCATGATCACGCCGCGCACCGGCAGGCCGACCTTCTGCATCTGGCGGACCGACTCGCGCAGCTCGCCGATACCCGTGACACCCTGACGCGCGACGAAGAAGGTCGTACCGGCCACGCAGGCGAGCCGCACCGCATCCGAGGCGAGCAGCACCGGCGGTCCGTCGAGCAGCACGACGTCGTAGCCGGTCGCGACCTGGCGCAGCACCGCATCGAGCCGTGTGTTCGACAGCACGTCGCTCGGGCTCGCGACCTGGCGGCCGCTCGCGATGAAGTCGACGCCCTGAAAACGGGTCGCGCGAATCAGTTCGTCGGGGCGGTACGCACCCTGGATCAGATCGGACAGGCCCGGACCGCGATCGCCGCCGAGATGCCGATGCAGGAAACCGCGCCGCAGATCACCGTCGATCAGCAGCACACGCTTGCCGGTCGCGCCGATCACCGCGGCGAGATTCAACGACACGAATGACTTGCCGATGCCCGGCGTCGGGCCCGTAATCAGCACGATGTGGTTGCGCGCCTTGGTCATCGTGAATTCGAGCGCGGTGCGAAAGCCACGCAGACTTTCGATGGCCGGATCGATCACCGCTTCGCCCGCGAGCACCAGCGCCTTCGATTCCGGACGGCGACGGCTTTGCGCGAACCGCTCTTCCTGACGGCTGAACGGCACGCTCGCATAGACCGGCAAACCGGTGCACAGCTCTACTTCGTACGGATCGTCGATCGCGTCGAACAGACGCTGACGCACGAGCGCGATCACCACGCCGACGAACACGCCCAGCATCAGCGCCGCGGTGATGATCAGAAGCGGCTTGGGCCGCACCGGCGTGTCGGGCGCGACGGCGCCATCGACGATGCGCACGTTTCCGGCCTTGCCCGCCTTGATCAGCTTCAGCTGTTCGAGCGTATTGCGCAGCGACGTGTCGAGTTCGGTGCCGACCTGCACGTCGCGCTGCAGGCGCAGCACGTTCTGTTCGAGCGGCGGCAGCGATTGCGTCCGGCTCGCGAGATCTTTCGCTTCCTGTTGCGTCGCATGCAACTGCGCGTTGACCGACTGCACGGCCGGATGCTGGTCGGTGAAGCGCGACAGCAGTTCATTGCGCTTCTGCTGAAGTTCCGCGAGCCGCGTCTGCGCCTGAACCGACAGTTGCAGCAGGTTGGTCGCTTCCTCGCCGAGATCGACGGTGCCATGCTTCGCGCGGAAGTCGTTGAAGCGCGTTTCCGAATCGGAAAGCTGCTGGCGCATTTCCGGAAGCTGCAGTTCGAGGAAACGGATCGAACGCTCCGCTTCCTCGGATTTGCGCTTCAGGTTCTGGCTCACGTATTCGCCCGCGATGGTCGCGAGAATCGCGCTGATCTTCTTCGGCTCGCTGCCTTCGAGCGACACGCCGAGGATGTCGGATTCCTTGCCTTTTTCCGAGATCGTCAGTTCCTTGCGCAGCTTTTCGGTCGTCGTCAGCTCGGACTGGCGCCGCACCTCGAAGGTCGCGCCCGGCTCCGCCTCGATCCGGTCGACGACCAGCGTGAGCGGCCCGTAGTTGGTCGTCGCGTTCAGCGGCTGGCCGACCGTCCCCTCGAGCTTCAGCTTGCCGTATTGCAGCTCGTAGCTCGATCCCTCGCCCTTCTTCAGCACGAACGGACGGTCGAACAGCTCTTCGGGCACGTCGAATTTCGACACGTCGATGCGCTCGTTGCCGTACACGTAGCCGTGCGGTCCCGGCGTCGACAGATGATCCGAATGGCGGGCGAGCCAGCTGCCGAACAGCGGGTAGTAGCGCGGCGTCGCCTGGATGTCCAGGTTGAGCTTGTCGACCGCTTGGCCCACCACCATGCGCGAGCCGATCACCTGCGCCTCGCCGGACGCCGCGGTCTTCACATCGAACATCGCGGATACGTCGCCGATTACGCTCTTGGACGAAGTACCCGCGTTTTCCTCGACCTGCACGAGAAGGTCCGCGCGATACACGGGTTGGGAGAAAACCGAATAACCGATGCCGAGTGCGACCGCGATGGCCGTCGTGATGGCAATCAGCTTGCGATTGTCGTACAGCGCATCCAGATAATTCGCGAAGCCCGCCGGCGGATGTTCGCTGTTGTTGTTCCGGCTATCGAATGGTGCACTGCTTTGGTTCATGCGGGTTCTCCCAAAGTCTCGACGGTTTGCCACTTCTTCGCGGCGCCGGATCAGCTCGTCGCCGCATTGCGTCACGCCTGTATCCATCGAGTTGACCGGCTCGATCGGACGGGGTAGCTGATTTACGCCACATCGGCTACCTTTGTGTGTAACAGCGCCTATGCGAGTTCGGCTCTTTTCCCTAACATCGCACCACACGCTTTCTTATGGAGACCGAAATGAAAATACTTTTTGCCGCCGTATTGCCGGTATTGCTGACCGCCCAGCTGACCTACGCCCAGAGCATCGTGTCCGCGGCCTCTTCCGCTTATGCGCCGCGATATGTCGCCAAACACTCGCAACTCGACGCGATGACGCCGCATGCCGCCAGTTCCACTACGCTCTACGGCTCGCCGTCGGATTTCACGTACGCTAAAAAGAACCTCTATGTCGCGCCCAACGTGTACACCGAAACGAAAACCAGCCTTCCGAAACATAAACGTTCAAGCGTTACGCAGCATGTCCGCGGGAAGAATTCAGCGGACCCCTACGGCAACGATTTGTGGAATTCAGACCAGACCTACGCGTCTCCCGACACCTCCGATCCATACAGCGCGCGCTGAACTGAAGCGCATCACGGTCTGGATTCCCCGGCTCGCGATGTGGCCGCTTGCGGCCACATTCCTGTTTGGTTGAACTGACTGTCGGGCCGGTAGTGATGTTTCCCCGATTAGCCGCGTCTCGTCCGCCGATTTCCGCAAACGCGCACGACATGCACATGCTTTTGTTCTAAAGTGTCTGGCCTTGCGTCGGCCATTAAGCCGATCATCGCCAGCTCTGTGCCGTCACCGCGGCCTCGTTTACTCTGTCAAACCGTGCGCTTCAGCGCTCGATAAAATGCCTTTCCTTGGCGATCATAGTATTCAGAGAGCGGGTCTTTCAACGTTCGGCAGCGCACACAAAAGCCGATTGCTACGGATTGCTTCAGACAAAACAGGCGATAAAAAAACGCGCTTTTAAAATCATGATAACGGCGCTGTTATACATGCCGTTTGTCGCCATCAGCGCCGATTATTTTCACGGCGCCGGACGCGGATTATCTGCATAACGCGCACGCCGGCGCGACAGCGCGAAGTGCGCCGGACGTTCGCCGATGTGCATGATTTCGGCGAGACGCCGCGCGTAATGCTCGGGAAGGTATTCGTCGACGTCGTACTTTCTGTGCTCATCGGCAAGATGAATAGCCAGTTCGCCGAGCGCCCGTTTCAGGCTGTGCGGATCGAACATGAACTTGATCTTGTTGCCGACCGCTTCCGCGGTCACCGCCATGCTGCCGCCATCGCGAACCAGCACCGGCAGACCGAGCATCGCCGCCTCGATCACGACGAGCGGCGCGTTCTCCGCGCCCACCGACGGCACCACCACCGCATCGGCGAACTCGCGTATGGCGGGAAACAGTTGTTGCTGCGGCATGGTGCCGAACAGAATCAGCTTGCGCTGGGCGATCAGCGACGCGTAGCGCTGCTCGATCGCCCGGCGATCCGGGCCATCGCCGTACACGCCGATGCAATTGATGCGCTCGAAGCCCGCCGCTTCGCAGAGCGTCAGAAATTGCAGCAGGCCTTTCTCCGGCGAGATCCGTCCGACGAAGGCAAGGTTGAAGCGCTCCTTGTTACGCGCCGTGACGCACGGCATCGCGATCGGCACCGCCGACGGATTGTGCACGATGACCGTGTTTTTAATGCCGACGCGGTGCAGCGCTTGCTCCATGAACAGGCTCGGGCACAGAATCCTGTCGAACACGCGCGCGGGATGGTAGGCCGAGCGGATCGCGTGCCACCACGCCTTCGTCATCAGGTCGTGCACGAGGCCCTTCGGCGTCGGCCGCAACGTCAAGGCTGCGCGCGTGCGCAGCACGTCGAGCGGCAGGATGATCGGATGCCTGTCCTTGTCGAAGTACTGCAGCGACGGGTTGTAGTAGACGAGGTGGTAGTCGTGGCAGGTGTGATATGCGCGGTAACCGAGCTGGCGTTGCTGTCGCGCGATCACGCTGAGGATCGAAGGCGACAGCACGTTGTGGTAGTTGTGCACCATCAGCCGATGCGGCCGGAAGCGGTGCAGCGTCTTTTCGAGCGCGCGCGCGGCGGTCGCGTTCCAGGAGCGCGACAGCATCGTCGAGCGCGCGGAAAACTGGCTATCGTCGAAACGTTCGACCTCGACGCCGGGCAGCGTGCTCAACAGCTCGGCCGATTGTTGATAGACGACTTCCGCGCCGCCCATCTGCACATAATCGTTGATCACCAGTACTCTGCAGCGCTGCATGTGCCCCTCCTGTCGTATGCCCCTCGTGCCGTCTCGCGAAAGACCCGGACGGCTTGCCCGGACGGATCGCTTCGTCCGGGCGCTCCTTGTGTTCAAAACTGCGGAAACTTGCCGCGCCAGCCGCCACCCTCGCGCAGATAATGGAGAAACAGCGCAATGCCGCTCAATTGCGCGGCGAAACGCAGCGTCGACGCCGCATCGTCGATGATGATCGTGCGCAGCCGGTACGGATCGGTGTGCTGATCGTTCCAGCCGATGTCACAGGTGCGCGCGGTTTTGAAGCCCGCCGCCCGCACGAACTCCACTTCGCGATCGCCGTAATTGCCGTTCGGATAGGCGAAGTGCTCGCAAGGCTGCTGCAGCAGCGCCGCGATCTCATGGCGGCTGTCGCTGATTTCGGCCGCGCTTTCGGCGTCGCTGCAATGCGTGAGAATCGGATGGAAGCGCGTATGCGCCTGGAAGTCGATGTGCTCGCGCATCGCCTGCATCTGTTCGATCGACAGGCCGGTGGGCCGGTCATCGCCGTCCTGCTGGTAGCCTTGCGCCGCCAGTGCGGCGAGGCGCTCGTCGTTGGTCATCCGCTTCAGACGTTCGTGGCCGACGCGCAACGAACCCGGATGCAGCCACCAGTGACTGCGTGGCCGTCCGACGATGCGGCTGCACAGAAAGATCGTCGGCTGCACGTTGTGCTTGATGAACACCGGCAACAGCTGCGCATTGCCCGCGTGGCCGTCGTCGAGCGTGATCGCGACGCGCGGGCGGCCGCGGCCGGGTGCGCTGACGTCGGTCAACGGTACGAATTCGCACAGCTTGCGCAGATAGGTCAGGTGACGGTCGAGCGTGGCGGGATCGGGATCGTGATAAAGCAGCACGGCCACGCGGTCGCGCCACAGCAGCTTGCGCGTGAGCCACGCGAGCCCCGCGATCACGATCAGGCCCGCAAGCATCTCCTTCACGAGCGCCTTGAAGCGCTTCATGCGGCGCCCGCGATAGCTATCGGACAGGCGCGAGCGCGCGCCCATTGCATGGGTCTTATTCACCTGAGCGCTCCGGCATGGGTGCATGAGCGATCGGCCACGCGCGTTGCCGCGCACCCGCCTTCAACGAACCGACGATGTGCCGCGCCACGGTCGGCGACGCGTGCTTGGTGCCGTAGACGAAACGCATCACGGGCCCGAAGCTGTGCGCGCACGCGGGTCCGACCACATAGAGGCCGCGCACCCGCGTTTCGTAGTGCGACGTCAGGTCGGGCATGCCGCCCTGATTCGAAATCGCATCCGCCAGATCTTTCGACAGGAACGCGTGCTGCCGCATGTCGGTCTTGAAACCGGTCGCGGCGATCACGTGATCGGCGCTCACCCGCGCCTGTTTGCCGTCGGTCAGCACGTTCAGCACGACGCGATCGTTTTCGATCGCCGCGGAGCGCACCTCGGTGCGATGCGAGATCTGTACCTTGCCGACGACGCGATCGTGCAGCCACCATGCACCGGACGCGCCGTACGTGTGCTCCATGATCTGCTTGCGGCGTTTCGGGTCGAGCATATGGAATACGCCGGGAAATTCGGACAGGAACAGCGACCGCCAGCCGCGCCCAAGTCCCGCGTCGGGCCCTTTGATGCGCGACAGGATGTGGCGCCCGCCCTGCGGCCGCTCGTGCCACACCACACTGCTCTCGCGCATCAGCACGTGTGCGCGCGCGCCGAGCTCGTTGAGCAGCGCGGACAGCCCGAGCGCCGACTGCCCGCCGCCGACGATCGCGATGTCCTTGCCACGCGCCCACTCGAGGTTCCCGTACAGCTCCGAATGCGTCGCATACTGCGCCGGCAAAGCCCGCAGCGCCGGCGGCGTTTGCGCGAAGCCCTTCAGGCCCAGCGCGATCACGACTTTGCGCGCGGCGAGCGAGCGGCCGTCGCTCAGCGACAACTTGAACTGATCTCCGACGCGACGCAACGCGAGCACGTCGACCGGCTGGATCTCGCCGACCAGATTCGACTGGAACCACAGTCCATACTCGACGAACGTTTCGAGCGGCAGCGCCATGCCGAGCGGCCGATAAGGCAGCCCTTTGAGGCGGCAGTAGTCTTCGACGGTAAAGCCGCTGCGCGGTGCATGCAGGCTCGACGCGAACGCCTCGGAGCGCAGCAGCATGCCGGGCGGCATCAAGTTGCGCCACGCGCCCATCGGTTCGCCGAGGATCTGGTAATCCATGCCGGCGGCCCTCAGATGCGCGGCAAGAGATGACCCGTAGGGCCCCGCGCCAATGATTATGGTATCGGTCAAAGACATTGCTGGTCTCCAGGGGGAACGTCTTTCGTCGCCACGCGTCAGGCTTTGGCCTGCCGCGATTCGGGTGCCCTGATCGCTTTTTTCCAGCTGCGCTTCATGCGTCGCAGCGGATTCATCACCAAATAGTGCTGCAACGCCGGGAGCGGATCGCTCCAGCGGAAATAGCCATCGAAAATTTTCGTGCGCTCGCTCAGCAGTTCCGGCGGCAGGTGATCGGAAAAGGTTGCGCGCCACGCGACCGGCACACGGCTCGGGCGCTCGGCGGGTGGCGGCAGGCCGAGTTCATGGCGGTACGCGGCAAGCGGAATGTTGACGCCGCACAGCGTCGCGATCTCCTCCTGCCAGTCCGTGCGGCCAACCGTCGGCTCGACCATCACGAACTCGCCGTAGTTGTCGTCCCACTTGTATTCCATGCTGCCCATGCCGTCGAAATCGGCCAGCTCGGCGAATCGCCGCGTCAGCGGTTCGAGCGTCCCGCGCGCTTCGGGCGCAGCCACGCAGATCGCGGTATTGCCGATGCCCGGCGGCGAGCTCAACACCTTGCGGCCGGTGAACATGCTGACCATGTTGCCGTCGGCGCCACGATAGAACAGCGTGAAGTGGATATTGCTGTCAGGCCCCTCGATCCACTCCTGCGCGATGATGCCGCCCGGCGTCGCGAGCATCGCGATCGCGCGATCGCGTGCGTGCTGCAGCGTGTCGACCCGCACCGCGCGTTCTTTCTCGCCTCGCAGCACGTTGCGCTTGTCGTCCGGTTTCAGCACGCACGGGTAGCGCAATTCGGACAGCCGTTCGATGTCGGCAAGCCTGTCGAGCACGACCGAGCGCGGCACCGGAAAGCCATGCCGCTGCGCGAACTCGTGAAAGCGCGTCTTGCTCGACAACATGTTGACGGTGTCGTCTGTCGGCAGGCGGAAGCGATACCAGTGCGACAGTGCCGTCCGATTTTCCGACACCGCATGCACCGCGTCTTCGTCGGTCAGAATCAGAACCGGCGGACGATCGAACCGCTTGCTGAGTTCGATCATTTCATCAACAAATATTTTCCCGGCAAAACTCTTTACCTGATACGCGTGAACGTGTCGGCACCACGACGCCGCGCGGGTCCTCGTATCGACTGCGATAACCGGAACATGGGCTTGCGCGAGCGATCGCGCCACCCCCAGTCCGTTCAACTCTGCTCCAACAATAACTCCTGCCGATTGACCTGAGTCGTATGCGCTCGCCATAGTATCGATTTCCTTGCTCCGTACGTGCGTGCACCCTCGAAGACCAGCCCCGAGACTCCACGCGATCGAATTATCGAATTGGGTAGAAAACCTTTTTGTCGCCTCGCGGGGGCGCTTCGGCGTTAAAGCTGTGTTTCGGCGGAAAGCGTGCATGAGCGCGGCAGGCGCGTCCTGGCACGCGCCGTGTGTCGAATCATGGTCTTGCGATTTACCGCAGCGTGAGCATTGCGCTGCTCTCGCCGTGACCTACTTTACGTTTCCGCCTGATCTCGATACGTGCGCCGGCGCACAGAGAGCAATAGAAAGCAGGAAGGAAAAAACCCTTTCGAAAGGCGGAGAGCCTTATTCCGTAAGGGTTTCGCAGAGGCCGCCATTAGTATGTAAAAATCTTGCGAAGCATTAATTTATTACAACGCGATAATGGCGGAAAAATACTTTCTAACCAGGTTGTAAAATGCTGGACCGCACAAAATAGACGCGCTGTGAATGCTATTTGCATCGCGTCCTGAAATGCATTTATTTACCTTCGCTCAAGCCGCGCTCGAGCGCCGCGACACCCGCCGGCAGATCCACCTTGACGCCGAGATCGACCATCGTGCGGCCGAGCGCATGCACGGTGCGAAACAGGTTGTGCTCGCGGCACTGCTCGCCCATCTGGCCGATACGCACGATCGGCAGACCGAACGAGCCGGAGATTTCCACCTGATGCTGCCGCGAGATATGCGCGCAAACGTCGGCGGGACTCAGGCCGTCCGGCACTTCAATGCCGACCACCGAATTCAGGCGGCAATTCTCGGGCGCATATAGCCGCAGGCCCATCGCAGTGACGCCCTGCTGCAACGCGAGCGAGCATTTCAGATGGCGCGCGAAGCGCTTCTCCAGCGTCTCCGCGCAGACGAGCCGCAGCGCCTCGTGCAGCGCGAGCACGCCCGACACAGGCGCCGTATAGTGATAACCGGCGTTGTGCCAGAAGTTTTCCGCCAGCGACGCATCGAGGCACCAGTGCGTATTGGGCACCGTGCGGCCTTTGACGCGCGCCCACGCCGCGTCTGAAAACGCGATCAGCGACACGCCCGGAATCGACGACAAGCCCTTCTGGCCGCCGGTAATCACCGCGTCGATACCCCAGGTGTCCATTTCGAGCGGCATCGTGCTCAGCGTGCAGACGGCGTCGACGATCACGAGCGCGCCAGCTTCCTTCGCGAGCGCGGCGATGTCTTTCAGATGGTGGTTCCACACAGTGTTCGACGTCTCGCCCTGCACCACCGTGACAACCTCGGGACGCTCGCGGCGCAGCGCCTCGGCGACCTGGTCGAGACTCGCGACCGTGCGGTCCGCGACTTCGAGCGTGCTCACGCGCGCGCCGACGCGCCGGCCCATTTCGGCCATGCGGTCGCTGAAGAAGCCGTTCTTGATGCACAGCATGCGCGTGCCTTCCCACGCGAGATTGCAGATCGCCATTTCCATCGCGCCCGATCCGGGTCCCGCGACGCCGAGCACCCACTTCGACTGGGTCTGGAACACGTAGCGCGCCATCGTCTTCACCTGGTTCACCACCTTCGCCATCGTGCCGCCGAGATGGTTGATCACGATCGCATTGGCCTTCGCGACCGCGGCGGGAATCGGCACGGGGCCGGCACCCATCATCAGTAGCGGTTCTTCGGGAAGGATCGCGTCGAGCGATTCGACGATCGGACAGGGGACAGACGAAGCAACGGTGGTGGAAGTTGAAGTCGGCATGATCGGTGTGTGAATGTGGAGCGCAGAGGAACGAACGGCCTCGCGGCAGGTACGCCGCTCGAGGCCGTTCGTCCGATCATTCACTGAACCGTGCGATTGCGCAAGTTTTTTGGCCAGGCTAGCCCGCCCTCACGCGCGAGCGGCACCGCCGTTCACCACCGAGCACCGACAGTTACTCTTTCATCGCGAAGTCGCCTAACATCGTGAGAAAGATAATCTGCTGTTTGCCTCGCAAAAACACGTCTGGAGCACGCTTCTTCGGAGCCTGACATGCGCATAATCCTGTTCAGCAGTCGTCAATACGACGTCGATACATTCACCGAGGCCAACGCCGCGCAAGGCTATGAACTGCATTTCCAGGAATCCCCTCTCGACAGCGAGACCGCGATCCTCGCGCATGGCTACGACGTCGTCTGCCCGTTCGTCAACGACCACGTCGACGCCGCGACGCTCGAGCGGCTCAATGCGGGCGGCACGCGGATGATCGCGCTGCGCTCGGCGGGCTTCAATCACGTCGACCTCGCGGCGGCCGAGCGGCTCGCCATGCCGGTCGCGCGTGTGCCGGCTTACTCGCCGTACGCGGTCGCCGAACATGCGGTCGGGCTGATCCTCGCGCTGAACCGGCGCCTGCCGCGCGCGGTCGCGCGCACACGCGAAGGCGACTTCTCGCTGCATGGGCTGCTCGGCTTCGACCTGCACGGCAAGACGGTCGGCGTGATCGGCACGGGCATCATCGGCCGGGTATTCGCGCGCATCATGGCCGGCTTCGGCATGCAGGTGCTCGCCTACGATCCGGGCACGCCCGTCGACGAACTGCTCGCGCTCGGCGCGCGCTATGTGCCGCTCGATACGCTGCTCGCCGAGTCGGACGTCGTCAGTCTGCATTGCCCGCTCTTGCCCGACACCTATCACCTGATCGACAGCGCGGCGCTCGCGAAGATGAAGCGCGGCGCGATGCTGATCAATACCGGGCGCGGCGGGCTCGTCGAGGCGAATGCGTTGATCGCCGCGTTGAAGGAAGGCCAGCTTGGCCATCTCGGACTCGATGTCTACGAGGAAGAAGGCGGCATCTTCTTCGAGGATCATTCGAACCTGCCGCTACAGGACGACGTGCTCGCGCGTCTGTTGATGTTCCCGAACGTGATCGTCACCGCGCACCAGGCGTTCTTCACGCGCGAGGCGATGACCGAGATCGCGCAGACCACGCTTGCGAACATCGCGGCGTGGCAGGCGGGCACGCCACGCAACGTCGTGCAGGCGGGGTAGCTGTGATAACCGCGGCGCCCGCGAATGACCGCGGACCGCGGGAACTAGACGTCGTTCTCGCCGCCCGCCGAGGTCGCGCGAATCGCGGTGCGGGCGTCATCGGTAGCGCCGCATATTTCGCGCAACAATATCGCCTCGCGCTCGTGCACTTCGACCGGACACCAGCGCGCGCCCGCGTCGGCCAGATAGCGGGCGCGATGCTGGCCGTTGCGAAACGCCACCACTCCCTCGCGCTCGATGCCGATCCACCCGAGCAGTCCCGGCGCGCGACGCGTGGAGATCGTCACGTAGGGCATCTGTGGAACGCGCGGGCTTTCGGGATCCAGAAACTCGCGAATGCCGCGGACCTTGCCCGCGTGCCATTCGGCGACTGGCTTCAGCACGTAATCGGTGTTGTCGCGATCCGCGCATTGCAGCAGCTTGCGCAGATCGACGAGCACGACCTGGTGACGTGTGCCGTCGGTGACGAATACGCGTTTCAGGCGCACATGGTCGTACCATGAATGCTCGCTCAACGGCACGATCCAGACCGTGTCGGCGCAGCCCGGCGCGCAGGCCGGCGATGAATTGGGCAAAGGCAAGGACAAAGGCACACTCGGCAAGCCGGCGACAGGACACCAGCGCATCAATAGAGCGCTCACGCTACGAGCCAGATGTGACGGAAACATGACAGCCCACCGGATTACTTACGCTGCATGAGCGTGGTCCAACATCGGCGGATCGACAGGCAGGCAGCGAGCCTCAGATACCCTTCAAGTTTATGACGATGATAGCCACCGAGCATTTCAATCACCATGTGCGAATCGAGTCGAATAACGACCAAGGAGTCGCCACGATCGTGCTCGATAGGCCCGCGCGGCGCAACGCCGTCGATCGCCAGGTGGCCGACGCGTTGAGCGCCGCGTTCAGCCGCTTCGAGGGGGAACCCGCGTGGCGCGCGGCCGTGCTGTTCGGCGCGGGCGGCACGTTTTGCGCTGGCGCGGACCTGAGCGCGCTCGCCGACGGCGCGCGTCGCAATGAACTGCACCCGGACGGCGGCGGCCCAGGTCCGATGGGACCGACGCGCATGCGCTTCAGCAAGCCGGTGATCGCCGCGATTGCCGGCTATGCGGTCGCGGGTGGACTCGAACTTGCCGCGATGTGCGACCTGCGCGTCGTCGAGGAAGACGCGGTGCTTGGGGTGTTCTGCCGGCGTGTCGGCATTCCGCTGATCGACGGCGGCACGATCCGGCTGCCGCGACTGATCGGTCTGTCGCGCGCGCTCGATCTGATCCTGACCGGCCGCGCGGTCGATGCGCGCGAAGCGCTCGCGTTCGGGCTCGCCAACCGCGTGGTGCCGCACGGCGAAGCGCGCGCGGCCGCCGAGCAACTGGCCGCGGAACTCGCCGCTTTTCCGCAGGCGGCGCTGCTCGCCGATCGCCGCTCCGCGCTCGAGAACAGCGCGCTCGACGATCTCGCGCAGGCGTTGCGGCGCGAAGGCGCGGGCGGCTACGCGGCCGTCTTCGCCGAGGGCATCGCGGGCGCGGCGCGCTTTGCGTCCGGCGCCGGCCGTCATGGCGACACGTTCGACGCGGACAACGCGGCGCCGCGCGATCGTTGACTGGCTTGCAATCGCTCGTCGCGACGCCGGCCGCGCGTTGCTTTCCACAAAAAACAACACCTTGCCCGCCAGTCAGCAAGCCTGAATTGGCTTAGGTAGAATCCCCTACTGTTTTCTCCCTATCCGGCGACAGCGTTCCCCGCCTTCGAGATCGCGCGCCCGGCGCCCGTTTTTTCGCGCTGCTTCATGCGTCACACTCCATCATCGCCATGCCTTTGCCTCTGCTTGCCCTTGCCGTTGCCGCGTTTGGAATCGGTACCACCGAGTTCGTCATCATGGGGCTGTTGCCCGACGTCGCGCGCGATCTGTCCGTGTCGATTCCGGCGGCCGGCATGCTGGTGTCCGCGTATGCGCTCGGCGTCACGATCGGTGCGCCGATCGTCGCGATCGCGGTCGCCAACATGCCGCGCAAGAGGGCGCTGATGAGCCTGATCGGCGTGTTCATCGTCGGCAATCTGCTGTGCGCGATCGCGCCGGGCTACGCAGTGCTGATGGCCGCGCGCATCGTCACCGCGTTCTGCCACGGCGCGTTTTTCGGCATCGGTTCGGTGGTCGCGGCGGGGCTGGTCGCGCCGCATCGCCGCGCGCAGGCCATCGCACTGATGTTCACCGGCCTCACGCTCGCCAACGTGCTCGGCGTGCCGCTCGGCACCGCGCTCGGCCAGGCGGTCGGCTGGCGCGCGACCTTTTGGGCCGTGACCGGCATCGGCGTGCTGGCGGCCGTCGCGCTCGCGGTATGCCTGCCCGCGAAGATCGAAATGCACAAGGCGAGCCTCGTGCGCGAATTCAGCGTGCTGAAGAATCCGCAGGTGCTGATGGTGCTCGGCATCAGCGTGCTCGCGTCGGCGAGCCTGTTTTCGACCTTCACCTATATCACGCCGATCCTCGAGGAGGTGACCGGCTTCACGCCGCACGCGGTGACGCTGGTGCTGCTGCTGTTCGGCCTCGGCCTGACGGTCGGCAGCACGTTGGGCGGCAAGCTCGCGGACTGGCGGCTGATGCCGTCGCTGATCGCGTTTCTGATGGCGATCGTCGTGATCCTGTGCGTATTCGCGGGCACGATGCACGCGCGCATGCCGGCGATGCTGACCGTGTTCGTGTGGGGCGTGCTCGCCTTCGCGATCGTGCCACCGCTGCAGATGCTGATCGTCGATCGGGCAAGTTACGCGCCGAATCTTGCGTCGACGCTGAATCAGGGGGCGTTCAATCTCGGCAACGCGACCGGCGCGTGGCTCGGCGGCATGGCGATCGGTGCGGGCGCGCCTCTGACGACGCTGCCGTGGGTCGGCGTCGTGACCGCGCTCGGCGCGCTGATGCTGACGCTGTGGTCGGTGTCGATCGAGCGCCGGATGGCGGTGGCGGGGTAAGCTTGCCGCGTCCTGTCGTGGGGCGCCGCGTCTCACTGGTACGCTGCTGCGGCAGCGCTCGCGATCGGCGTCGCTGACGACAACCGCCTCGCGCAGATCCGTCTGCACGGTCTCACGCTTGCGCCGCGGCGCAGGAAATCCTCGGATATCGAATCAAAATTCTGCCCGTAGTAGCCTCCCCCGCCGATGAAAGTCGTTCACCCGCGATTGGCGCTACCGCGTTGATGGAGCGCACCGCGAACCTGTGGCTATGGGCGCTGCTGCGCGCGCGGCGAGTTGACGATTAGACGCTAGTTGCTGGCTTTTACGATCTATACGCAGGGTGATACTCTCAACCCACGTTGCGCGGGCACTCGACAAACGGCCCATATTTTTGTGGCGCCGCCGCAAGCAACGGGGAGTCCGCCATGGTGTCGATGCCACTGTTGCTCCGTGTCAGCCTGTTGGGCGCGGCGATCACGGTAGCCGCGATCGTCGCCGCGAACTGTGGAGGCGGCGGAGGCGGAAACAGCAGTACCCCGACGGGCACCAGTGTCGGCGCCGGCGGTAGCGGCGCATCGGGCGCATCGAGTCCGAGCGCGGCGAGCGGCGGCAGCACCACCAGCGGCGGCGCCACCGCCGGCAGCACCGGCAGCGGCTCGGGCACGCCGACGAGCGGCACATCGACGGCAGCCGTGCAGGACGTGCTCACTTATCACGACGACATCGCGCGCACCGGCCAGAACCTCGGCGAAACCACGCTGACGCCCGCCAACGTGACGGCCTCGAAGTTCGGCAAGGTCGGCTTCTTCACCGTCGACGGCAAGGTCGACGCACAGCCGCTATTCGTCGGCGCACTGGCGATCGCGGGCGGCACGCACAACGTGCTGTACGTCGCGACCGAGAACGACAGTCTGTTCGCATTCGACGCCGACACCGGCGCGACACTGTGGCAGGTCAGCACGCTCGGCACCGGCGAAACCCCGAGCGACGACCTCGGCTGCACGCAGATCATGAACGTCATCGGCATCACGTCGACACCGGTGATCGACCGTTCGCGCGGCACGCACGGCACGATCTACGTCGTCGCGATGTCGAAGGACGCGGCCGGCGGCTACCATCATCGCATTCACGCGCTCGACCTCGCGACCGGCGCCGAGTTGCTGAACGGTCCCACCGAAATCGCCGCCTCTTATCGGGGCCAAGGCGCGGGCAATACGAACGGGGTCCTGCCGTTCACACCGTCGTTGTATGCGGAGCGCGCGGGGCTGCTGTTGCTCGGCAACACCGTCTATACGACGTGGACCTCGCACTGCGACGACGGCGGCTACACGGGCTGGATCATGGGCTACGCCGCCGACACGTTGAAGCAGACCACCGTGCTCAACGTGACGCCCAACGGCATCGGCGGCGCGATCTGGATGAGCGGCGCGGGACCGGCGTCGGACGGCTCATCGATCTATCTGCTCGATGCCAACGGCACCTTCGACACCACGATGACCTCGAACGGCTTTCCGGCCAGCAACGACTTCGGCAATACGTTCCTGAAGCTGGGCACGTCGGGTGGTCTGTCGGTCGCGGACTACTTCGCGATGACGAACGTCGTGCACGAGGCCAACGACGACATCGACCTCGGCTCCGGCGGCGCACTCGTGCTGCCGGACCTGACCGATGCGAGCGGCGCCGTACAGCATCTGACGCTCGGCGCGGGCAAGGACAGCACCATCTACGTGCTGAATCGCGACTCGATGGGCAAGTTCAATGCGACGGCCGACAACATCTATCAGGAGATTCCCGCGCAGTTGGCCGGCGGCGAGTTCGGCATGCCCGCTTACTTCAACGGGCGCGTGTATTTCGGCTCGGTCGGCGATCATCTGAAGGCGTTCACCGTGACCAACGCGAAGCTGTCGATCACACCGACGGCGCAAAGCGCGATGACGTTCGCTTATCCCGGCACCACACCCAGCATCTCGGCGAGTGGCGCCACGAACGGCATCGTGTGGGCCGCCGAAAACGGCACCATCGCGGCGCTGCATGCGTTCGACCCGGTCACGCTCAACGAGCTGTACAACAGCAATCAGATGGGCACGCGCGATCAGTTCGGCGCGGGCAACAAGTTCATTACGCCGATGATCGCAAATGGCAAGGTGTATGTCGGCACGACGAATGGGGTAGCGGTGTTCGGGTTGCTGGGTGGATGAAGCGGACGGCGAGCAGGGTCATCGCGACACGGTGCGCACTCGGTCGTCGCAACTGCCGCGCGCTCACGCTAGCGCCGGCAGAATCTCCCCGGTACACGCGCCAAACCCCACGCGGTATCCATCGCCCTGACACCAGCCGACGAGCGACCATTCATCGCCGTCCTCGATAAACGTGCGCGTGCCGCCCTCCTTCAACTCCAGCGGCTTCTTGCCGTTCCATGTCAGCTCGAGCAGGCTGCCGTACGAATCCTCGGTCGGCCCGCTGATCGTCCCCGAGCCCATCAGGTCGCCCACCCGGGTATTACAGCCGGCCACCGTGTGATGCGCGAGTTGCTGCGCCATCGTCCAGTACATGTGTTTGAAGTTGGTCCGCGCGATCGTGCTCGCTTGCCGCGCGTGGAGCGCACGCAATGTCGCTTCGAGGTGAATGTCGAACGCATGCTCGCCTCGATGCCGCAGATACGCGAGCGGCTGCGGCTCCTGCACCGGCTGAGCGATGCGGAACGGTTCGAGCGCATCGAGCGTGACGACCCACGGCGAGATCGTCGTCGCGAAGGTCTTCGCGTTGAACGGGCCGAGCGGCACGTATTCCCATTGCTGGATGTCGCGCGCGCTCCAGTCGTTCAACAGCACCATGCCGAAGATGTGCGCCTCCGCATCCTCGCATGCGATCGGCTCGCCCAGCGCATTGCCGGCGCCGATGATGAAACCAGTCTCCAGCTCGATATCGAGCTTGCGGCACGCGCCGAACACCGGGCGCTCCTGATCCGGCAGTTTCAGTTGACCATTTGGACGACGAACCGGCGTGCCGCTGACCACCACCGACGAGGCCCGTCCGTTGTAGCCGATCGGCATCTCCGACCAGTTCGGCAGCAGCGCGTTCTTCGGATCGCGGAACATCGAGCCGACATTGGTCGCATGTTCCTTTGACGAATAGAAGTCCGTGTAGCCCGGAATCTGCACCGGCAGATGCAGACGCGCATCGGCCGCGCGCACGAGCACCGTGGCGCGCAGCACGGCATCGTCGCGCAGCGTCGCGGTGTCGCGCGCGAGCAGTCGGCTCAGCTGGATACGCACGCTGCGCCATACGTCGCGGCCCAGCGCGATGAAATCGTTTAACGCATCGCGCGCGAACACGTTCGGCGCCGGCACGCTCAGCAGGCCCGCGGCCTGCAACGCGGCGAGATCGACGATCTGATCGCCGATCGCGACACCCACGCGCCGCGTGTCGTTGTCACGGTCGCTAAAAATGCCGAACGGCAGGTTCTGGATCGGGAAATCGCCAAGCGGGTCGTTGGCCGACTCGATCCAGCTCTTGCGCGACGCATCGAACGTCGACGGAAGATCATTCACCGCGTTCATCGTTGCTCCGGATTGAAGTGTTTCTTGAGGCCTTGCCAGCACTCGTAGTAATGCGCCTGCAATTGCGCGGTTTCGAGCGCGAAGCGCGTCGGCTTGATCAGCGTGCGGGTCTCGAACATGAAGGCCATCGTGTCGTCGACCTTCTTCGGCACCGAGGTATCGACATGCGACGCTTTCTCGAACGTGTCCGCGTCCGGGCCGTGGCCTGTCATGCAGTTGTGCAGGCTCGCGCCGCCGGGCACGAAACCCTCGGCCTTCGCGTCGTAGACGCCATGCACGAGACCCATGAACTCGCTCGCGACGTTGCGATGGAACCAGGGTGGGCGGAACGTGTCTTCGGCGGCGAGCCAGCGCGGCGGGAAGATCACGAAGTCAACTGTGTCGACGCCCGGCGTGTCGCTTTGCGATTGCAGCACGAGGAAGATCGACGGATCCGGATGGTCGAAGCTGATCGAGCCGATCGTGTTGAAGCGGCGCAGGTCGTACTTGTACGGCGCGTAGTTACCATGCCACGCGACCACGTCGAGCGGCGAATGACCGATGTCCGCGCGCCACAGATTGCCGTTCATCTTCGCGACGAGTTCGAACGCGCCCTCGCGGTCTTCGTACGCGGCGTGCGGCGTCAGGAAATCGCGCGGATTCGCGAGACCGTTGGAGCCGATCGGCCCCAGTTCGGGAAGGCGCAGCAGCGCGCCGAAATTCTCGCAGATATAGCCGCGCGCGCTGCCATCCGGCAGGCTCACCGCGAAGCGCACGCCGCGCGGAATCACCGCGATCTCGAACGGCTCGATATCGACGCGCCCCATTTCGGTCGCGATCTGCAGGCGACCTTGTTGCGGCACGATCAGCAGTTCACCATCGGCGCTGTAGAAAAAGCGCTCCTGCATCGAGCGATTCGCCGCGTACAGATGGATCGCGCAACCGCTCATCGCTTCAGCCGAGCCGTTGCCCGCCATCGTGACCCAGCCATCGATGAAATCGGTCGGCGCGCCCGGCATCGGCAGTGGGTCCCAGCGCAGCTGGTTCGGGGGCGTCGGCGGCACCTCGGCAAAGTTCGCGACGAGCCGCTCCGACGGCATCGACGTGAACGGCTTGTGCATGGCCGCCGGGCGTATCCGATATAGCCACGAGCGACGGTTATGACCGCGTGGCGCCGTGAATGCGGTGCCCGAAATCTGTTCGGCATACAAACCATAGGCCACGCGCTGCGGCGAATTGCGGCCAGTCGGCAACGCGCCCGGCAACGCCTCGGTCGCGAATTCGTTCGCGAAACCCGACTGATAGCCGGGTTCGATGTCGGGCCGCAGGTGTTCGTCAGCCGGCGTACGTGTTGAGATTTCCATACAAGGTTCTCCGCGAGTTGCTCTGTTCTTTCCCGTTGATACGTGATCTTTGCGCCCAGGCTGGCATTTTACGAATAGTAAAACGAATTACGAATAGTGAAACTAACGTATACCCTTGGAATTGCACGCGCCAAGCTCGTCATTCCGCGCTCAGCCCCGGCCGATAAGCGTGCGGCCAATAACGTTATGAAGATTTTGTTAATCTGCGCACGGCGCCTACTGCTACCATCAACGAAAGCGGCCATTGAGTCGCGTTGCCACGCGCCCGGTGCGCGCTCATCGTCGCCTTTCATTCGCCTTCATGATTTCGCCGACCATCCCCAATCTGATCGCCCGTGCCGGTGATCACCCGTTTCTCGGCGAGCATCTCGCACTGGGACAAGGCGCGCACGCCGGCATCGCGCTCGGGCACTTCGACGGCATCGAGCTCACGAGCGCCTACGAACCGATCTTCGACATCAGCGTGCACGCGCTCGCGCAGTCGCTGTCATGCGGCGCGGAAGGAGTCGACCGGTTCGGCGACGAACTCGGCTTTCAGGCGGTCACGCACCGGCTCGACGCGCCGCCGTTCGACGTGTTCGATCCGTTCGACAAGATCGCCGACGATCAGCAGCTGGTGGCGCTAGATCGCATGTCGCGCGCACTGCACGCGATCAACTTCTTCGGCGCGCAGCGGCATGGGCTGCTGTTCTTGCGGGTGCATGAGAGGCTGCTGAAGAGTGTGAAATACGACCATGGCCAGCATTTTTCGAGCGTGCTGACGTCGTTCAATCTAAGCCCGGCGCGCATCGTGATCGAGCTGCCGGCGGCGGCGGTCGCGCACAAGACATTTCTCGGCTATCTGACGCGCAGCTATCAGCACTACGGATTCAAGGTGGCGGGCAATCTGTCGAACGCGGGGCAGATTCTGTCGGTATCGGAAACCGCGCGGCTCGACTTCCTCAAGATGGATGCGGTGGTCGCCTTGCGCGACGCGACCGTGAAGCCGCTCGTCGGCTACGCGGGCCGGCTGCGGGTGCCGCTGATTTTCAGTCACGTGACGGATGAGGCACAGTTCTCCGCGCTCCAGCAGTACGACGTGCGATTCGTGCAGGGACCGTTGTTCAACGCGCATTACCACGACCGGGCGGCGTGACACGTTGCAGGCCCGGTTAGCCGGGTTGCCCGGGCCTGACCTCAGCCCGGCTCCCCCAATCGCGCCGCGAGCGCCTTCAGGCGCGGCGCGACATTCTCGCGAAACACCTCCTTCCCCATCGACGACGCCGGCCCGCTGCAGCTGAGCACGAGCCAGCGCTGTTCGCGCGGCTCGCGAAACGGCACCGCGACTGCGTTCACGTCGTCATGCCACGCGCGAAACGAGTAGCAGCAGCGCGCGGTCGCGAACGCGGCGATCTCCTTTTCGGCTTCGGCGACGAGCATCGCCCCCGCCTTGCCGGCCGCTTTTTTCAGATCCGCGAGTAGTGCGGTACGGGCGTCGAGCGGCTGCACGGCGAGATAGGCGCGGCCCATCGAACTGGTCAGCATCGACAGTTTCGAGCCGGATGCGAGGCCGAGCGTCAGCGCGGTGTCGCTGCGGATCGTCTCCAGATACACCATGTCGAGCCCGTCGCGGCAACCGAGCGAGACCGCCGCGCCGACCTCGCGCGCGAAGCTGCGCAAGTGCGGGCGCGCCAGTTCGAGCGTGTCGGTGCCCGACAGCAGCGCGAAGCCGAGCGACAGCACGCCGGCGTCGAGCGCATATTTGCCGTGTGTTTCGTCGAGCCGCAGATAGCCGAGCACCGTCAGCGTGTAGGCGAGACGGTTTACGGTTGCCTTCGGCAAACCCGTGCGTTCGACGAAATCGCGATTGCCGAGCATCGTCTCGCCCGGCCGGAACGCGCGCAACAGGTCCAGCCCGCGAGCAAGGGCAACGACGAATTTGCGTTCGTCGAGCGGAGCGGAGAAAGTGGATGGCAGCGTCATAGGGTGATACACTCGGGCGTCGTTTTGCAAAACATTGTTTCGCAACGCGGAACTCAAGTCAAGCTTGTTCCGGGCGAGAGATCAGGAGATACGTGATGGCCGTAGCCGCGCAGTTTCACTGGGAAGACCCGTTGCTGCTGGATCAGCAGCTCACCGAAGACGAACGCATGGTGCGCGACGCCGCTGCGGCTTACTCGCAGGACAAGCTGCTGCCGCGCGTGCTGGAGGCGTTTCGCCACGAAAAGACCGATATCGGGATCTTTCGCGAAATGGGCGAGCTCGGCCTGCTTGGTCCGACGATTCCCGAACAATACGGCGGCCCCGGTCTGAACTATGTCGCGTACGGGCTGATCGCGCGTGAAGTGGAACGCGTCGACTCCGGCTATCGCTCGATGATGTCGGTGCAGTCGTCATTGGTGATGGTGCCGATCTACGAATTCGGCTCCGACGCGCAGAAGGAAAAATATCTGCCGAAGCTCGCGCGCGGCGAGTGGATCGGCTGCTTCGGTCTGACCGAGCCGAACCACGGCTCCGATCCGGGCGGCATGGTCACGCGCGCGAAGAAGGTCGACGGCGGCTATTCGCTGTCGGGCTCGAAGATGTGGATTACGAATTCGCCGATCGCCGACGTATTCGTCGTGTGGGCGAAGCTCGAGGAAGACGGCAAGGACAACATCCGCGGCTTCATTCTGGAGAAGGGCTGGAAGGGTCTGTCGGCGCCAGCGATCCACGGCAAGGTGGGTCTGCGCGCGTCGATCACCGGCGAAATCGTGCTCGACGAAGTGTTCGTGCCGGAACAGAACATCATGCCGGGCGTGAGCGGTCTGCGCGGGCCGTTCACGTGTCTGAACTCGGCGCGCTACGGCATCGCCTGGGGCGCGCTCGGCGCGGCTGAAGCGTGCTGGCACACCGCGCGTCAGTACGTGCTCGATCGCAAGCAGTTCGGCCGGCCGCTCGCCGCGAACCAGCTGATCCAGAAGAAGCTCGCCGACATGCAGACCGAAATCACGCTCGGGCTGCAAGGCGTATTGCGCCTCGGCCGCATGAAGGACGAAGGCACGGCCGCTGCCGAAATCACCTCGATCATGAAGCGCAATTCGTGCGGCAAGGCGCTGGACATCGCCCGCCTCGCGCGCGACATGCTCGGCGGCAACGGCATTTCGGACGAGTTCGGCGTCGCGCGTCATCTGGTGAACCTCGAGGTCGTCAACACCTACGAAGGCACCCACGACGTTCACGCGTTGATCCTCGGGCGGGCGCAGACGGGTATTCAGGCGTTCTTCTGATTCCGATGCTGATGTATCGGTAATGCCAACAAGCCGGTCCCTTGGGACCGGCTTGTTGGTTTATGCCGCGCCGCCTACCGATTCGGCTGTGGCGTCAGGCGCAGATACGGACGCAGCGCCTTGTAGCCCTTCGGGAATTTCTGCTTGATGACTTCCTCGTCCTTCAGCGACGGCACGATGACGACGTCATCGCCCTGCCTCCAGTTGCCCGGCGTCGCGACCGAGTGACTGTCGGTCAGTT
This sequence comes from Paraburkholderia sp. WC7.3g, assembly GCF_050436345.1. Taxonomy (NCBI): domain Bacteria; kingdom Pseudomonadati; phylum Pseudomonadota; class Betaproteobacteria; order Burkholderiales; family Burkholderiaceae; genus Paraburkholderia; species Paraburkholderia sp. WC7.3g. The sequence goes on along the minus strand of NZ_JBNDMA010000002.1, from coordinate 1,070,124 downwards.
GCAGCGAATCGATCACGCGCAGCACTTCGTCGAAGTTGCGGCCGGTGCTCGCCGGATACGTGATGATCAGGCGCACCTTCCGGTTCGGATCGATGACGAAGAGCGAGCGCACGGTGAACGTTTCGTTCGCGTTCGGATGAATCATGTCGTACAGCGCGGACACCCTGCGATCGCCGTCCGCGAGAATCGGAAAACCGACGTTGGCGGCCTGCGTCTCGTTGATGTCCTTGATCCACTCCTTGTGCGACTCCGCGCTGTCGACCGACAACGCGATCGTCTTCACGTTGCGCTTTTCGAACTCGCCGGCGAGCTTCGCGGTCAGGCCCAGTTCAGTCGTGCACACCGGCGTGAAGTCGGCGGGATGCGAGAACAGCACGCCCCAGCTATGGCCGAGCCACTCGTGAAACCGGATGCGGCCAATGCTCGACTCCTGTTCGAAATCCGGCGCAATGCCGCCAAGACGTAGACTCATAGTGCATCTCCTGTAGGTATTCGGAAGGTATCCGGATAAGGTCGCGGGCGTGTGCCCGCGGCGGCCCGTCACGATAAAGCATAAGGCTGCGGTGGTATATGGCGAACCAACATCGCGTCAGTACTTTATGCGTTTTTGTAATTTTCTCGCGTTTGACGGAAACTTTGCGGGACAGATCAACTCAATTCGATACCGGTCTGGAGCAGAGTGCCCTAAAACGGGTGGCTCGACGCCACGCGCTGCCGGGAACGGATTGTGCAGCGGCGGCATGTAACCCGGCACTACGCTCGCCAGCGACCGTTTCTTTGGTTACGATTTACGCGCAGCGTGAGACAAAGGGAGCTGTCAATGTCGGAAGTCAACAAGGAGAGATTGATGTCGGATATCAAAACCGTCCTCGCGGACGCTGAAGACCTGCTGAAACAGGCCGCGAGCGCTACCGGCGAACGCGCGTCGGAACTGCGCGAAACCGCGCTGACGCGCCTGAAGCAGGCGAAAGAAAAAGCAGCCGACGTTCAGGTCGTGGTCGTCGAAAAGGGCAAGAAGGCCGCCCGCGCCACCGACGATTACGTGCACGAACATCCGTGGGCGTCGATCGGCATCGCCGCCGGCATCGGCGTGGTGGTCGGTCTGCTGATCAATCGCAAGTAAAGGCCGGTAGGCCGCCGGAGCAGGCATGTCCGGCGCACCGGCGACACGGGCGGACCGGCGCAAGCCTCGCCGGTCCCCTTCCGCTGGCGCGCGTGCGCGCTAGCCAGGCCCTCACGCGCAACGCCCACAGCCATGACGACCGAAACACACTCGCAGCGCGCGGAACGCAGCCCGTTGCGCCGTATTCTCAGTTCCGTTTTTGCCATCCTGCAGACACGCCTCGAACTGGTGGGCATCGAACTCGCCGAGGAAAAAGACCGCCTGCTCGGCGTGCTGTTTCTCGGCCTTGCCGCGATGATGCTCGCCACGATGGCCTTGATCGCGTTGACCGCACTGATCGCCATTGCCTTCTGGGACACCTACCGATGGCAGGCGCTCGCTGGCATCACCGCGGTCTACGCGATTGCCGGCCTGGTCTGCGCGCTGAAGGCGCGCAGTGGTCTGCGCAACGCGCCGATGGTATTCGAAGCGACCATCGCCGAGTTCGAAAAGGATCGCGACGCGTTCCGCAGCCGCGACTGATGCGTAAGTTTGTCTGCATCCGATCCATCGCCTCAACTCCACTGCCGCCGACACGCCATGAGCCAGTCCCGTCCCGATACCGCCTTTCGTAACAAGCGCCATCCGTCGAAGGATCTAAGCGCGCCGCATCTGCGGGCGCTGCGCAAGGAATTGCTGCTGGTGCGCGCGGACGTCGAGCGCGTCGAACTCGCGCAGGCCACCTTCGAACTTCGCCAGGCCGTCACGCATTTCAGTTGGCTCAGGTTCGTGATCCCGGGCTTCGGCGGCGTACGCGTGGGCAGAGGGCCTAAGGCGAGCGTGCTCAACGCGGGCACCATCGGCGCATTGCTCAAGCAGTATCCGCTCATCAGCTCGATCGCTTCGCTGTTGCTCGCCAAACCGCTGCGCGCGACCGTCTTCGCGAGCGCGAAGCCCGCGCTCAAGTGGGGGGGCCTTGCGCTCGGCGCGTGGGAAGCGTTCCGGATCTGGCAACAGATGAAGAACGAGTCGGCGGCGGCTTCGGCGGCCGCGGCGGCTTCCGCTACGGTACAGTCGGCGGCGGCTCAGACCGAGTCGATGTGAAGGGCTATTGACGTCGTCGCCGCGGGTCTGGGCATGATCGCTGGGCCCTCCTTCCGCAAGGCCGCACGCCGGGTTTCGACGACCGCTAACCCGTATTCCAGCATTCGCTGCTTGTCGGTGTCGAGCCGCCCACTTCGTTTCTATTGCCTCGCTGACCTGTCGCATCTAGCGTGAACGTGCCGCACGGGTCGTCGCGCATCGGGCCCGCTTCCGCGGGCGCCGCTTCGATCGAATAGCCGCCGTTCGTGTCGTCCGCGGGCAGCATGCGCACGCGATACACCGGCGTGCCGAACTGCGGCGCCTGATCGAAGCCCGGTGGCAAGGCCAACACCCCATCGCTCGCCGCGCCCTCGACGAATTGCGCGGCCCGATATAACGCCGACGCCGCATCGATGCGATGTGTGCGTGCGATGTGGCTGCGATACGAAGGGATCGCAAACGCGGCGAGCGTGGCGCCGATCGCGAGCGCGATCACGAGTTCGAGCAGCGTGAATGCGGATGTGTTCGGCCTTTTCATGCGTATCCAGTCGGTTCGTTCCTCAGAATGGTCTTGCGGCAACGCGCCGCCAATGACGTTCGATCGCGCCATCCTCGATCACCAACTCCATCTGCAACCAGACCTGCGACTCGCTGCTCTGCCCGAAGCCGCGCGCGCTCAGCAGATAAGCGGTGGCGTTGGGTCGACTCGCAAGACGCCAGGGCTCGATCAGGCATTGCGGCCCGCGTGATGATCCCGGCCATCGCGCGACAGGCGTGATGGCGCTCGCGTCGAACGCGGCTTCAAGTCTCCATTGAGCCGGCTCGCCGGATGCGAGCGGCATATTGGGCGCGTTGCCACTTGTCGATAGCATGTTGCGCACGCACAAGGTCAGCGCCGAATCCGCCGCGTGGAAAGCCTGCAGATAGTCGCGCACATTGGTCGCCGCGCGAGCCGCGGCGAGCGATGTTTCGAACCAGATCGCGGACGTGGCGAGCATCATGGCCGAGATCAACAGCACGATCGCGAGGACGATACCGCGTTGATCCGCCCGTCGGGCACCGCTCCGACAATTCCGCTTGCCTAAGTATTTCGGTTCTCTGTCTGCCCCGCCGCATAGATCGTATGCGCGGCGGCATCGCGTTGCTGCGTCACGGTCCATCATGACGACCCCGCCACGCGATTGCGCAGCGCAACCCTGCGCGAAAACACCTGCCGGGGCCGCAGGTCGGTGCCGAGCGTACTCACGCCGTCGCAATCGACGTACTTCGACCGCTGCCCTTGCGGCGCGCCGCGCACCAGCACGCAGACATCGACCGCGACGACGTTCGTCCATTGATCCGCCGACACGGCCGATGCATCCACCGTATCCGCGGCACCGTCCAGCCAGTAGCGCAACCGCACGCGTTCTACGCCTTCGACCAGCGGCTGCGCGGATCCGGCATTGCCGCTGCCTACGCAGTAAAGCTCCGGCTCGCCGGTCGAGCCGCTGACGTTGGCGAAGTAGCGATTGACCACCGGCGCGCCCTGGTCGCCAAGGACCGCAACGCTGCTCTTAACGGCCTGCCCGACGCAGTCGGTGACCTGCCCGCTCGACGATGCCCAGGTCGATACGACGTCTGCGACGTAACGGATCGCGACGCCATCCGAACCGTTACTCAACGTGGAGCAGGCGAGGCTGTCGTCGGCGCCGATCGGGCGACCGCCCGAGCAGCCGAACAGCGCGGGCGCCGCGTTATAGCCAACGACATCGGCAGGGACGAAGCCTGCCATCTGCAATTGCTGGCCGATCAGCATCAGCGCGGTCAACCCGGTTTCGCGAATCCGGCTCGTGTTGCTTGCCTGCACGAACGCGTTGCGCTGCGCCGTGTAGAGGGACACGGCGCCCGCGCTCACGATCAGTCCAAGGGTCATCGCGATCAGGAATTCGACCAATGTATGACCGCGTGCGCAATGCGGCGGCTTCATTTCGCGAACGCCAACGCGACGCACGACGACCCGACTGGTGCATCGACGTCGCCGCAAGGCTGCGCTGGTTGGGCAATCATGTCGCCCGCAGTGGGCCGGTCCCGCACGGACGCCCACGTCACCCGCGCCGTCGCGACCTCGCCGCTGGCGCCGATCGATGCCTCGCCGTGCGGTAGCAGAGCGCTCGCCCGCACTCTCCATTGATTGAGCGCGGCATCGCCCGAAGACGGCGTGCTCGTCGCTTCGGCAATCGAGTCGGCTATCCACGCGGCGCTCTCGCGCAGCGTCATTGCGCGCGCCTCGCGCGCGGTCCATACCTGAGCCGCGACCAGACCCAGCGCGCTCACCGCGACCAACACGACCGCCAGCATCACCTCGATCAGCGAGCTGCCGCCGCATGCCGATGCGCGCCCATGCGAACCGATGTCGAGTGCGGGCCGTCTCATGACGTCGCTCCACACGCGCCCTCCGAGATCCGCGCGCGACCACCTGCCGCGACGCTGATGCAGCGCCGCCATGGATTTCCCTGCATCGATTTCGATGGACTTCGCGGCGCTATATCGAAACTTCGAAACGAGCCGATCAGTTGCCCAGCCGGCGGTGTGAACGTCATGTCCGTCTGCACGCCGGTGATGCTCACTGCCGCAAGCGCCGGCTGCGCGCGCAATAACGACGGCTTGCCGCCGTGCTCGGCGAATACGGCCCAGCCGCAGGCCCAGTCGCCGATGCCGTCGGCGCAGGGTTGGCCCGACGGCAGACAGAGTCGCGCCGCATCGACGCGACACACCGTGATGCGCGTGCCGCGCCGCAGCGCCTCGCTGCGCGCGTAGGCGAACGTGGATAGAAGCGCCTTCGAGCGCGCGTCGACCTGATCGCGCATATGCCATGCGGCGAACGACGGCATCGCCATCACGGTGGTCAGCATCACGAGCGCTATCACCGCCAGCGTTTCGATGAGCGTGAAGCCGGCGCGTGACGGCCGGCGAATCCCCTTGCATTTCATCTGCATCCCTGAGCGTTTCGAACAGATGCAGTCAATCTAGCGATTTGCGAGCGATGCGACCATCGTCCGAATGGCCAGGTGGCATTCAGACGCTAGCGCGCGCAACAATGCACGTGACGATCGATCACGGAGACGGGAGAAGCAATGCGTGAAAAGAAGCGCGAAATGCGCGAGGCGATGCGTGCGAACGACCGCGGCTCAGGTGCGGCACGCGTGCGCTCAGCGCTTGCGGGAAGGCTTGGGCGGGGAAGAGGCGCGGCGGAATTCCTCGATCACGTCCTCGAATTCGGAGACGTCTTCGAAGCGCCGGTATACGGAAGCGAAGCGAACATAGGCGATCGTGTCGAGCGCACGCAACTCGTTCATCACAAGTTCGCCGAGGCGCTCGCTGCGCACCTCGCGCTCGCCGCTGCCGAGCAGCTGATACTCGATGCGGGCGACCGCCGCCTCGATCGCGTCCACCGCCACCGGACGCTTGCGCAGCGCCAGTTGCATGCTCGCGACGATCTTGCGGCGATCGAATTCCGTGCGGGTCCCATCCTTCTTGACGACCGACGGCAACGCCAGCTCGACCCGCTCATACGTCGTGAAACGTTTGTCGCAGGCCGGGCAGCGGCGGCGCCGGCGAATCGTCGCGCCGTCTTCGGATACGCGCGAGTCGACGACCTGCGTATCGGCGTGGCGACAGAAGGGGCAATGCATGACGGCTTAGCCGTAAACCGGGAAGCGCTGGGTCAGCTCGGCGACTTGCGCGCGCACGCGCTCGATCGTCGCAGCGTCCTCCGGGTTGTCCAGCACGTCCGCGATCAGGTTGCCGACCTGTTCGGCTTCCTTTACACCGAAGCCGCGCGTGGTCATCGCCGGCGACCCCAGGCGGATGCCGCTGGTGACGAACGGCTTTTCCGGATCGTTCGGGATCGCGTTCTTGTTGACCGTGATATGCGCCGCGCCGAGCGCCGCTTCCGCAGCCTTGCCGGTGATTTTCTTCGCGCGCAGGTCGACCAGCATCACGTGGCTTTCCGTGCGGCCCGACACGATGCGCAGCCCACGCTTGACCAGCGTTTCAGCGAGCACGCGCGCGTTCTCGACGACCTGCTGCTGATATGCCTTGAATTCCGGCGACAGTGCTTCCTTGAACGCGACGGCCTTGCCCGCGATCACGTGCATCAGCGGACCGCCCTGGATGCCCGGGAAGATCGCCGAGTTGATCTGCTTCTCAAACTCGGCCTTCATCAGGATCACGCCGCCGCGCGGGCCGCGCAGGCTCTTGTGCGTGGTGGTGGTGACGAAGTCGGCGTGCGGCACCGGATTCGGATACACGCCCGCGGCGATGAGACCGGCGTAGTGCGCCATGTCGACCATCAGGTAAGCGCCAACCGACTTCGCGATCTTCGACATGCGTTCGAAATCGATGCGCAGTGCGAACGCCGACGCGCCCGCCACGATCAGTTTCGGCTTGTGTTCGTGCGCAAGCTTCTCGGCGGCGTCGTAGTCGATGTCTTCGGCTTCGTTCAGGCCGTAGCTGACCACGTTGAACCACTTGCCCGACATGTTGACCGGCGAGCCGTGCGTGAGGTGACCGCCGTGCGCGAGGCTCATGCCCATGATCGTGTCGCCCGGCTTGAGCATCGCGAAGAACACGCCCTGGTTCGCCTGCGAGCCCGAGTTCGGCTGCACGTTCGCGGCTTCGGCGCCGAACAGCTGCTTAACGCGGTCGATCGCCAGTTGCTCGGCGACGTCGACGTATTCGCAGCCGCCGTAGTAGCGCTTGCCCGGATACCCTTCGGCGTATTTGTTCGTGAGTTGCGAGCCTTGCGCGGCCATCACGGCCGGGCTCGTATAGTTTTCCGACGCGATCAGTTCGATGTGCTCTTCCTGACGGCGGTTTTCCTGCTCGATGACCTTCCAGAGTTCAGGATCGAAGTTGGCGATGGTGCTTTGGGCTCTGTCAAACATACGGGTTCCGTTGAGTGTTTTCAGGTTGACCGGATCGTGCGCCGAATCCTGCGTAGAGGGTACACAGCGGGGTACGCAGCGCTGTGGGCGGCGAGGCTTGCCCTGACGTGGCGAGTGGAGAGTCGCCGCATACGCGAGGCAGGCCAGCCACCGTCAGCGCAGATTAATGCGCGCGGTTCACGGCTGCCCAGGCGAACGGCAAAACGGCACCCCGCGCTTCACGGTGGGTTGTTCCACCTTGAACCCGATTGGTTGAATCGGCTGAGTCGGACGACTCGGTTCTATCGCCAGTCACGCAGGGTCGAGCGCGTTAGTGTATTGGAAGAGGCCCGAATAGGCAACCGACTTGCGGCTGCTCCAGCCGCCGCTGGCGGGGCCTCCGGACATACCGGCGGCCCCGCTGCGCAACCGTCCGACGAAAGCGCGCGCGCCGCGCCGCGCACCCGTTGCGCGTCGCCGCGGCAGCCGCCGATCCGGCTCGTGCAGCCTTGCCGCAGCGCGGCATTGGAAGTAGGCTTGGGGCCTTTGTCTGTCACCGACCAGGGAACTGCAATGATCGTGTTTGTCACAGGAGCGTCGGCCGGTTTCGGCGCCGCCATCGCCCGCTCGTTCGTCAAGGGCGGCCATCGTGTCGTCGCCACCGCTCGCCGCAAGGACCGCCTGCAGGCACTCGCCGACGAGTTCGGCGACGCGCTGCTGCCGTACGAGCTCGACGTGCGCGATCGCGCCGCCGTCGCAGCCGTGCCCGGCTCGCTGCCGGCCGACTTCGCCGCGATCGACGTGCTCGTCAATAACGCCGGCCTCGCGCTCGGCACCGAGCCGGCGCAAAAGGCGAGCCTCGACGAATGGAACACGATGATCGAGACCAATTGCACGGGCCTCGTGCAGGTCACGCATGCGCTGCTGCCCGGCATGGTCGAGCGCAATCGCGGGCATGTCTTCAATCTGGGCTCGGTGGCGGGCCGCTGGCCGTACGCGGGCGGCAACGTGTACGGTGCGACCAAGGCGTTCGTGCGCCAGTTCAGCCTGAACCTGCGCGCCGATCTCGCCGGCACTGCGCTGCGCGTGACCGACATCGAGCCGGGTCTGTGCGGCGGCACGGAATTCTCGAACGTACGCTATCGCGGCGACGACGACAAAGCCGCCAAGGTCTACGAAAACGTGCAGCCGCTGACGGCCGAAGACATCGCCGATTCGATCTACTGGATCGCCACGCGCCCGGCCCACGTCAACATCAACACGATCGAGCTGATGCCGGTCGCGCAGTCGTTCGGCGGTCTGTCCGTGCATCGCGGCTGAGTGTGACGGCGGGCGGCGGCGGCCGCTACGATTGCTCGCGCCGCCGACTATCGCCGCCGACGCCCCCGCACGCAACTCACACTTCGAAACAGACCCCGGGGTGTGCGTTCCGGTAGAATGCGCCGCATGAATATGTCGACCAGCCAGCCCGGCGCGGAAATCGGCTACACGTGGCCCATCCGCGTGTACTACGAAGATACCGACGCCGGCGGCATCGTGTTTTTCGCCAACTACCTGAGATTTTTCGAACGGGCGCGCACCGAATGGCTGCGCGCGTGCGGCGTCGACCAGCATCGGCTCGCGGCACAAAGCGATGCGATTTTCATCGTGCGCAGTACCGCAGTCGATTACCGGGCGCCGGCCCGGCTCGACGACATCGTGAAAATTGTCAGCCGGATCGAACGTCTTGGCCGAGCTTCGGTAGACTTCGTCCAGGAAGCGTGGCGCGAAGACACGTTGCTTGCCACCGGCTCGGTCCGGGTTGGTTGTGTGGACCGCGCGACGCTGCGGCCGGCCGGGATCCCACCTTCGATCCTCGCCGCGCTGCGGCGCGGGCCGGACGTCAGCGAGAGCGCGGACTGAACAGCGGCGGCATGTCAACGAACGATGTCTGAGCCTCGTTGTTACGGGGCCAGTGAATACATACCGGTCAGGTAACACCAAGCATGGTTCGGCTTCGATATCGCCGAAGCTTCCGTTTTGCCCACGGCAAGCTTGAAGCGGCCTTGCAGCCGGACGCGCCCTTCCCGGGACGTTAAAACGAACCTTTATGAACACTACACAAGATCTGTCGATCGTTTCACTCGTCCTCAACGCGAGCCTGCTGGCCCAGGCCGTCATGGCTCTGCTGCTGTTGCTGTCGCTACTCTCCTGGACTTTCATCTTCCGCAAGTGGTTTGCGATTCGCCGGGCGCGCGCGCAAACTGAACGTTTCGAGCGTGATTTCTGGTCGGGCGGCGACCTTCAGGCGCTGTATCAGAGCGCCGCGAACAACCGCTACACGATCGGCGCGCTGGAGCGGATTTTCGAATCCGGCATGCGCGAATTCCTGAAAGGCAAAGAGAAACGCCTGAACGATTCCGGCGCGATTCTCGACGGCGCCCGGCGCGCGATGCGCGCGGCGTTCCAGCGTGAAATGGACGTGCTCGAAGCGAACCTCGCGTTCCTCGCGTCGGTCGGTTCGGTCAGCCCGTATATCGGTCTGTTCGGCACGGTCTGGGGGATCATGAATGCCTTTCGCGGCCTCGCCAACGTGCAGCAGGCTACGCTCGCGAACGTCGCGCCGGGCATCGCCGAGGCGCTGACCGCCACCGCGATCGGCCTGTTCGCCGCCATTCCGGCCGTGGTCGCGTATAACCGCTACGCGCACGACATCGACCGTCTGGCGATCCGTTTCGAAACCTTCATTGAAGAGTTCTCGAACATCCTGCAGCGCCAGGCACACTGAGGAGGCCACGATGGCAGGCTCCAGTTCCTCCAGCATGCGCGGCTCGCGCTCGCGTCGCGCAATGGCCGACATCAACGTCGTGCCGTATATCGACGTGATGCTCGTGCTGCTCGTGATCTTCATGGTCACGGCGCCGCTCGTCGCGCCGTCGATCGTCAATCTGCCGACCGTCGGCGGCGCCGCGCCGCAGCAGCAGACGCCGCCCGTGATCGTCAACATCCGCGCGGACGGCAACATGAGCGTCAAGTACAAGGACGACTCCGGCACGCAGCAGCAGGAAGACATGACGAAGGCTGGCCTCAACGGTTTCATCGCCGATCGGGCACAATCGCACCCCGATCAGCCCGTCGTGATCGCCGCCGACAAAACCGTGAAGTACGAAGTCGTGATGAACGTGATGTCCGAGTTGAAGGCTCGGGGCGTCAAGCGCGTCGGATTGCTCGTCAAATCGCAATGATCCGCAAGAATTCCGAATACCCGCTTCAGCCGCCGCGTGAACGCGGCACCGGGCGAGCTTTTCTGTTCGCGCTGGTGATGCATGCGCTGCTCGGATTCTTCCTGTATCAGGGCATCCAGTGGCAAAACAGCACGCCCGAAGGCGAGCAAGCGGAACTGTGGACCGAGGTACCGGATTCGGCGATCCCGCATCCCGTCGTCACGCCGCCGCCCGCGCCGGTCGCCCCTGCTCCGCCCGTGCGCGACGAGCAGGCCGACATCGCGCTGCAGGAAAAGAAGCGCCAGCAGCAGGAAGCGGCTCGCGCCGCGCAACTGGCCGAGCAGCAGCGCCAGCTGAAACTGAAAGAGCAGCAGGAAGCGGAAGCGAAGCGACAGCAACAGCTGGCGGCAGATGAGGCGGCCCAGCTCGCGGCGCAGAAGGCCGCGAAGCTCAAGCAGCAGCAGGCGCAACAGCAGCAGCAGCAACAGCAGCAGGCCGAGAAGCTCAAGCAACAGCAGCTCGCCGAGCAGCAGAAGCAGCAGCAACTGAAAGAACAGCAGGAGCAGCAGCAAAAGCAGGCTCAGGCAGAAGCGCAGAAGAAGGCTGACGCCGAGAAAGCGGCGAAGACCAAGGCGCAAGCCGATGCGACGGCGCAGGCGAAGAAGCAGCTCGACAACGAACGTCGCACGCGGCTTGCGCAGATGCAGGGTCTGGCTGGCGGCGTGGGCGGCAGCAGCTCCAGCAGCAACGGACTCGGGAAGAACGGAACGGGAAGTGGCTCGGGGGGCACGGCGGCATCGCCCGGTTACGCCGACAAGGTGCGCCGGCTGGTGCTTCAGCATGTGAACTGGGGCGGCGAAACGGAAGGTCTCGAGACCGTGATCGCCGTGCGCTGTTCGCCGGACGGCAATCAGCTGAGCGCAAACATTACCCATGGCAGCGGCAACGCCGCGTGGGACGCCGCCGCGTTGCGGGCGGTGAAAGCCTCCGATCCGATGCCTCGGGACGTCAATGGCAAGACGCCCGACTACTTCCTTGTCACGCTGCGCCCGGCAAGTTGATGTGCAGTCTGACAGCCGACCGACAGCCAACGCCGCGCCCCACCCGGCGCGGGGTCAGGTGGGAACGAAATAGGCGTTTTCCGGTCTGTCTGCTGTCTCGAGTTTTAAGTAAAACCGTTTTGAGGAACCCATACAGCATGAGTTTGATGACCAAGCTAGGCCTGCGAACACTCGTGGCAACGTGCCTGATCGCCGTCGGCGGCGCCGCCAACGCACAACTCAACGTCCTCGTGACGGGCGTCGGATCCACACAGTTTCCCATCGCAACGGCGAATTTCGCCAATGAAGCGAACTCTCCGCAGCAGGTCAGCACGATCGTGCGTCAGGATCTGCAACGCAGCGGCAAATTCACGAATATCGACGCGGGCTCGACGCCGGTCTCCGAGACCGATTCCGTCGATCTCGGCGCATGGAAGGCGAAGGGCGCCAACGCGTTCGTCGCTGGCAGCGTGAACCGTCTGCCGAACGGCCAGTACGAAGTGCGCTTCAAGTTGTACGACACGGTCAAGGGCGAAAGCCTCGGCGGCCTCGTGCTGGTGAGCCCGGAAAGCGGTCTGCGCATGAGCGCGCACAAGGTCGCGGACTACATTTACGCAAAACTGATGGGCAATCGCGGCGTGTTCGCGACGCGCCTGTCGTATGTGATCAAGTCGGGCAACCGCTATCAGCTGCAGATCTCGGATTCGGACGGTCAGGACGCGCACATCGCGCTGTCGAGCCCCGAGCCGATCATCTCGCCGGCCTGGTCGCCGGACGGCACCAAGGTCGCTTACGTGTCGTTCGAGAAGAAGAAGCCGATCGTCTATATCCACGACCTGCCCACGGGCCGGCGCATCGTCGTATCGGACCAGAAGGGCAACAACAGTGCGCCGGCGTGGTCACCGGATGGCCGCACGCTCGCGGTAGCGCTGTCGCGCACCGGCAATACGCAGATTTTCGCGGTCAACGCGGACGGCAGCGGTCTGCGTCGCCTCACGCAGGGCAGCTCGATCGACACCGAGCCGACCTACTCTCCTGACGGTCAGTCGATCTATTTCACGAGCGACCGCGGCGGCGCACCGCAGATCTACAAGATGCCGGCGCAAGGTGAAAGCGCGGGCAGCGCGCAACGCGTCACGTTTACGGGCAGCTACAACACCAGCCCACGTGTGAGTCCTGACGGCAAGGAGCTTGCCTACATCTCGCGCGTCGGCGGTGCATTCAAGCTGTACATCCAGGACCTGCAAGGCGGAACCGCCACGGGCCTGACGGACACGACACATGACGAATCGCCGAGCTTCGCGGCGAACGGTCAGTACATTCTTTACGCCACTCAGGTGAACGGCCGTGGCGTGTTGGCCGCAGTATCGACCGATGGTCGCACTCGGCAGGTCCTGTCCGTTCAGGGCGGCAGCGTACGCGAGCCGTCCTGGGGCCCGTTTATGCAATAACGTTGATGCAATAACACAAGGAGAGTATTCAAATGATGTCCAAACTTCGTTTCGCATTCGCCGTCGTGATGGTCGGCGCATTGGCCGCATGTCACTCGGGCGTCAAGCTCGACGAAAACGCCAACAAGGGCGCAGGCTCGGCTCAACCGAACCCGAACGACGTCGCGACTGTCAACGTCGACCCGCTGAACGATCCGAACAGCCCGCTTGCCAAGCGCAGCATATACTTCGACTTCGACGCCTACTCGGTCAAGGACGATTATCAACCGCTGCTGCAACAACACGCGCAGTATCTGAAGAGCCACCCGCAGCGTCACGTGCTGATCCAGGGCAACACCGATGAGCGCGGCACCAGCGAATACAACCTCGCACTCGGCCAGAAGCGTGCTGAAGCCGTGCGTCGTTCGCTGTCTCTGATGGGCGTGGCGGACTCGCAAATGGAAGCCGTGAGCCTCGGCAAGGAAAAGCCGCTGGCAACGGGTCATGACGAAGCGTCGTGGGCACAGAACCGCCGCGCTGACCTCGTGTATCAACAGTAAGCCAACGGGTGGTAAGCCGAATGACGCATCGTTTCTCCTGGCTGCGGTTGGCCGCAGCGGCCTGCGTCGCGGGCACGGCGCTCGCGGCCGTGCCCGCCCATGCGGGCATGTTCGACGACGATCAGGCCCGCCAGGCCATTCTCGATCTGCGCTCGAAGACCGATAGTCTGTCGAGCCAGCTGTCGGCGGCGCAACGCACGATCCTCGATCAGTCCAACCGTCTCGACCAGCTGAACCAGCAGGTCGCGACGCTGCGTGGGCAGAACGAGGACATGGCGAACCAGCTCACGACGCTGCAAAAGCAGCAGAAGGACTACTACACCGATCTCGACACGCGCCTGAAGAAATTCGAGCCGCAGCAACAGACGGTGGACGGCGTCCAGGGCGAGGTGCAGCCGGGTGAAACCGAGGCGTTCAACGCGGCTTCACAGCAATTCCGCAGCGGCGATTTCAAGAACGCGGCGACGTCGTTCCGTAGCTTCATCTCCAAATATCCGACCAGCCCTTATCAGCCAACCGCGCAATACTGGCTCGGCAATGCGCTGTATGCAATGCGCGACTACAAGGGTTCGACGGCGATCTGGCAAAGTGTCGTGAAGAACTATCCGCAGCATCCGCGTGCACCGGAAGCGCTGCTCGCGATCGCGAACAATCAGCTCGAACAAGGTCAGAAGGCCGCGGCGAAAAAGACGCTCGAGCAGATCGTCGCGCAATACGCCGGCTCGGACGTCGCGCAGTCGGCGCAGAGCAAGCTGTCGCAGATCAAGTAGATCGTGGTGTTGGATTGATCACGTTTTGATGTAGTTGGCAGTAGCGCGCAGTGCCCGAAGTGATAGCCACGCGCGCCTCTCGCTGGAAAGCCCGGGTAGTGATGCCCGGGCTTTTCATTTTGGGCTGATGGTCTTGCTGAGTTGACAGGGCATGGGTGCGCCGATATAATTTTGCTTCTCTTTTGGGTCGTTAGCTCAGCTGGTAGAGCAGCGGACTTTTAATCCGTTGGTCACAGGTTCGAATCCCGTACGGCCTACCAAAAGATTCGAGGGCTGACATGCAAATGCATGTCAGCCCTTTTCTTTTTCCGCACGCAAAACAGGTACGCGCGGCGCCCGCCTCTTCCTGCCCTCCCCAAAAAAGGCGTTCCGTCCAGGCGCTTTCAGCCCCTCTCCAACGACACAACACGCAATCAAAAAGCACCCACGCGCCGCCACATTCTTAATCTTTTGTATTTTCGCATTCATGTTTGTGCCGCAGGTGGTTTGTAGCCTCGCGAGTTGCAATACCCGACCTCCACCAGCAACTATGCGGCGGGCAACCTGCTGGTCTCGCGCACGGCTTATGATCCGGCGTACGTCGTGAGCGGCACGCTGCCTTATAACGCGGCGCCCACGACCACCAATGCATCGCCCGTGACGGCCGTCACGCCGGGCGGCTTTCCGAACGTGTTCACCAACGATTCGAACGACGCCAACTTCGGCGTGACGTCGGAAGCGTATCTGGATCAATGGGCACCGAATGCGGCGAGCCCGTCGCAAACGCTGGATGTCACCGCCCAGGCCGCGAAAAGCAACGTGAATTTCGCCACCAGCTTCGCCTCGAAGTCGGAGCTCGCGTTGAACGTGTCGCTGGATCAGAAATCGCTGACCTTCACCGGCTACAACACGTCGATCGACCAGGTCGATATCTCGAACACGAATACGCCGGGCGTGGTCGACACGACGAATACCGACGTCGCAACGCCGACCTACCGTACCGTCGCGCAGCTGAATTTCGCCGATAACAGCCTGTCGTTCACGAACACCAACGCTTACGCCGGCAACAACAGCCGCGCGGCGGTGCTGGTCAACGGCTTGTACTACATCGTCGGCAATGCCGGCAACTCGGGCAAGAATCCGAAGCCGACTACCGCGCAGCTCGACATGCTGACGATGGATACCGGCGTGCAAAGCATTGCTCCGGGCAGCCAATGCGCGTTCACGCAGGTGATCGGCGCATTCCAGTCGGGTACGGGCACCGGCACGTACACGGTCGCACCGGCTGGAACGGCGTGCTCGCTGGCGTCGATGGGTTCGATCACGGGCGGCAGTTCGACCGGCGATCAATTCGGATTCTCGATCACCAGTCTGCCGACGACGCCCGCAACGGCCGCCGACAAAACCGGCAAGGACGCCAACTACCGCGGCCTGTTCGTCGGTCCGGACGGCACCATGTATGTCTCCAAGGGCAGCGGCGGTAATGGGGTGAACACCATGTATCAGGTGGGCGCGACGGGTGCGCTCGCCAATGGCGGGAAGTTGCCGCAAAACGCCGCGACGACGATCGTGCCGGGCTTCCCGACCGCCCTCGCGACCAATCTGACGGCGCTCACGTCGCCTAGCCAGGTGACCGGCACCGTGTATCCGTTCGGCATGTGGATCCCCGCGTCGAATCCGTCGATCATGTTCGTCGCCGACGAAGGCGACGGCACGGCGGGCGACCAGGTCAGCGGCAGCGGTGGCCTGTGGGTCTATCAGAACCAGAACGGCACATGGAAGCCGCTCGCCAACCTGACGACGGGCCTGAACCTCGGCACGGCCTACACCGCGACGGACACCACCGGCGTGTATGGTACGAAGGGCGCGAGCTATACGACCACGCCTGACGGCTTGCGCAACCTCACGGGCCAGGTCAACAGCGACGGTTCGTTCACGATCTACGCAGTGACCTCGACGATCGGCAACAGCCTCGGCACCGCGTTCGATGCGGGCGCCGACTCGAACCAGCTGGTCAAGATCACGGTCAGCATCAGCGGTTCGACGGTGACTTCGGCGAAGGGCTTCACCGTGATGCAGACCGCGCCGTATGGCCAGGCGCTGCGCGGCGTCGCACTCGTGCCGAAGTCCTGAACGGGCTGGTAGAGTCTATACAAACGACCTGCGATCCGGCAGGTCGTTTTTTCTTGCACGCTGCTGGGTAGAGGCCGTCGCGACATACCGCCCGTCGCACCTGAACGCGCCGGCAATCGCGCGTCGAACTGCAGGGGCGGGCGAATCGTCGGTTCGACTAAATGAGGCCGTGCGCAATGCCGCTCGGCCTCGTCCAACGCTCCCTGTCGTTCGACACGCCGAAATCGGCGGCCTGTAGTGAAACGGTAGCCGAGCAGGCCGTCGAACGCTTTGCGCTGGCGCGCGCGAGGATTCGCTGCTCGTGCACGTAGAAGAATTCGAGTTGGCGCGCATCGGACGATCTTCGTTCGAGCTCGAACACATCCTCAAGCACGCGCCGCGACACGTGAAAACGCTGAAGTCCGCGGCCAAGCCGGATCTGAAAGACAACACCGTCGCTGTTATGCGGCACCGCTGCCCAGATAAGCGGAATGCTACTCATGGAGCCCCCGTAAGTCTGGATCTTCACGTCAGGAACATTGACGATTTCATCCTCGCACGTATAAACGCACGGCGCGACTCGTCAAAATTGAAACAAACCTGATTTGGTATTTTCGCCACAGCGGAGCGACTCCCGCATGCGAAAGATCTCTTCGGCTTCACGCCCTCCGACCCCATTCATTTGACCGGATGGTTCGCCACCTCACAGACCGTCTGCGCCCTCCGCTCACATGATCACTTCACGACGCCTTAGAGCGTTCTGAAAACAAACAAGAGAGAAAAACGGCGAGCGCGTCCCGCAACGATCGGGCTGCCTCGCTCAGGAGGTGCCCATGAAAGCTGGAAAGGTGATCTGGGTAGTGGCGTTGCCGTGTCTGATCGAAACCTCGCATGCGCAAGAGGTCTATCTACAAGGCGGCACGCTAGGCATCGGGGTTGGCGCGGCGTGGAGCGTCACGTCGTGGTTCGGCGTGCACGCGGACTTCAACGCGATCGATCTGTCGCACAACTTCGACGTAGGCGGCAACCGCTACGAAGACGGCATACGGCTGCGCCAGGGTGGTCTGTACGGCGATCTGTTCCCGTGGTCCGGCAGCGGCTTTCGCGTGACCGCGGGCCTGCGTCTAACCGACAACGAAGTCAGCGGCAACTCGGTTCCGACCAACGGCATGTACGTATTCGAGGGTAAAGCCTCGCCAGCCTTTCCTGGCGAATACGCGACGGCGAGCGCGCGATACCCGAGCGCGATGCCCTACCTCGGCATCGGCTATGGCTTGCACCCGAGAGCCAAAGGCTGGGGGCTCGTGGTCGATCTCGGTGTTGCGTACGGCATTCCGAAGTCCTCGTACACGCTGTCGCCGGCACTGTCGCAGGCGGCGGGACCGCAGATGAGTCAGCAGATCATCAATACCGGATTGCAGCAACTGCGCGACAAGGCGTCGCCTTATCGATGGTATCCGACGTTGCAGGTCGGCATTTCTTATCGCTTCAACTAGGCACTAGAGCCTCAAGACGCAAATAGGTGTACGTAGTATCGGTTCGGAACAGGGCAACGACAGAACGCCGTGCCGGCCGCGCTCGATCGGCACTGCGGGCCTGTCAGGCATCGCCATGAAATAGCGCCAGAAAATGCCTTGCGGGCGCGCTCAATGGCCTGTCGCGACGCACGATGCTCCCATACGAGGGAAGCTTGTGCGCGAACGCATAGCCGATCGCGGCCACGAGTCCGTGCTCCGCGTTGCGTTGCGCCACCGTTGCGGGAATGACGCCCAGCATCTGCGAGCGCGCAACGAGACTCATCGTCGTCAGGATGGAGCCGGTTTCGATCAGGCCGCGCGGTAACGGCCGGTGGTGCTCCTGAAATTCGCGCTCGACGACTTCGCGGGCAGGGCTGCCTGCCGGCTGGAGGATCCACGGGTAGGAAGCCAGCGTCTCGAACTCGACGCATGGCTGCTCTGCAAGGGGATGCTCACATCCAGCGACGATCGCAAGGGCTTCGTCATCGACGGAGCGGAACAGCGATTCACTGCCTGCGCCGACATCACGACCAATCACAACCTCGAGCACGCCCTCGTTCAGTTGAGGCATCAGGCGGTCGCTGGTATCCACCGCGATTTCGACAGCCATCAGCGGAAAGCGCTCTTTCAACTGCACCAGCGCCTCGGTCAGTCGGCCAGGCGTCGCCGCCATGATGCTGCCGATCGCAAGTCGCCCCGCGCTGCCCAGTTGCAATTCCGCCAGCTCACGATTGAGAGCTTCCATGCTGCCGCGTATTCCACGGAAGTAGCCGAGTACCCGCTCGCCCGCCGGATTGAGCCGCAAGCCGCGGCCCGCGCGCTCGAAAAGTGGCTGCCCCAAGGCGCTTTCCAGTTCGTGCAGCATTTTCGTCGCGGCGGGCTGCGTGAGTCCGAGTTGACCCGCGGCACCGCGCAGCGTCGAGTATTCCTCGACGGCGAGCAGCAGCGCAATCTGGCGCATTCGCAGCCGGTTCAGCAGTTGCGGCGTCGTGTCCCGTCTGTCGATCGAACCCATTCTGATTACCTGCAGTTATCAATTCATCAGCAGTTTTCAATTTACGGGGTGGTGACGTCTACCTAGTATGAACCCTGAACGACACCGGGCCGCAACGCGGCCGCCATGAGGAGACGCACCATGCGAATCGAACATCTGACCGCGCAATCGCGGTCCATTGCGGCGGGAGACAACGCATGACCGCCATTTCCGGCCTCCCCGTCATTGCGCTGACGCTTGGCGATCCGGCGGGCATCGGCCCTGAGCTGATTGCGAAGCTGCTTGCCCGGCCTGATGCAACCACGCACGCGAACATCGTGCTGGTCGGCGACCGCTGGCTGTGGGAAGACGGCCAGCGCATTGCGCGGGTGCGAGTGGACGTCGAGCCGCTCGACTCGCTGGCCGATGCGCGCCTGCGCACATCGACAAGCCTGCCGGCCTTCGTCGCCGTCGACACCGTGAATCCAGCCGACGTGGTAAGCGGCGAAGCCCGCGCAGCGGGCGGCCGCTCCGTGCTCCACGTACTCGACCTGTGCATGGATGCCACGCTTGCCGGCCACGTCGACGCGATCTGCTTCGCGCCGCTTAACAAGCGGGCAATGAAGCTAGGCGGTCTGGAACACGAAGACGAACTCCATCACTTCGCGAAGTATCTCGGCGTGACCGGCTACTTCTGCGAGTTCAACACACTCGGCGACCTGTGGACCGCACGCATCTCGTCGCATATCCCTCTGAAAGATGCGGCGAGCTACGTGAGCGTCGAGCGCATCACGCAGGCAGCGGAACTGATGTACCAGTCCCTTCGCGCAAACGATGTCAGCGCGCCGAAGGTGGCGATTGCGGCATTCAACCCGCACGGCGGCGACGGCGGCGTTTGCGGCCGTGAGGAAGTCGACGTGATCGTTCCCGCGGTAAGGGCGCTTCAGGCAAGGGCCTGGCCCACCAACGCGCCCTTTCACGGGCCGTTTCCGGCCGACACGATCTTCCTGAAGGCCCAGGCCGGCGAGTATCACGCGATCGTCACGATGTACCACGACCAGGGGCAGATTGCCATCAAGCTGCTGGGCTTTTCGCGCGGCGTCACGGTGCAGGGCGGTCTGCCCGTGCCGATCACGACTCCCGCTCACGGAACCGCGTACGACATCGCCGGACGCGGCTGTGCAGACGTCGGCGCGACGTGGCAAGCGTTTCAGATCGCATGCCGCATGGGCACCGCCCACCGGCGCGACTTTATCGCGGCCTGAGCGCACGCGGTTCTCGATTCTCTGACCATAACGAACTAATGGAGACATCCGAATGAAAATCAAGTCTGTGCGTGCCCGTGTCTACGAGTGGAAAGGCAAGACGGTGCCGCCGCAGGGCAACTTCTGCTCGAACGCGATGGATATGCTCTACGCGCCGCAGGAAAGCATGAGCACCTTCCGCTTCCATGCCTGGACGGTTGTCGAGGTCGAAACCGACACCGGCATCGTCGGGCTGGGCAACGTGGCGCTCGCGCCGCACGTCGCGAAAGTGATCATCGATCAGTATCTCGCACCGCTTGTCATGGGCCAGGATCCCTGGGACTACGAGTACCTGAGCCAGCGCATGTACCGCGCAACCCACGCATGGGGACGCAAGGGCGTCGGCATGGCGGCGATTTCGGCGATCGACATCGCGATCTGGGACATCCTCGGCAAGAGTGTCGACAAGCCTGTCTTCAAGCTTCTTGGCGGACGAACCAAGGAGCGCATTCCGTGCTACTACTCGAAGCTGTACCGCTCCGACCTGAAGGACATGCAGGCCGAAGCGCAGCGCTATCTCGACCAGGGTTTTCGTGCGTTCAAGATGCGCTTCGGCTATGGGCCCAATCATGGTCAACAGGGCGTGCTCGAGAACCTCAAGTCGGTCGCAGCGATCCGCGAGGTGATCGGCTATGACAACGACCTGATGCTCGAGTGCTACATGGGCTGGAACCTCGAGTACGCGAAACGGATGTTGCCCAAGCTCGACAAGTATCAGCCACGCTGGCTGGAAGAACCTGTGATCGCCGACGATATCGACGGCTATGCCGAGCTCAACCGCCTGACGAGCATTCCGATCTCCGGCGGAGAGCACGAATTCACGCTGTACGGCTTCAAGCAGTTGCTTGACCGCAGGGCCGTGTCCGTCGTCCAGTACGACACGAACCGCGTCGGCGGCATCACGATGGCGCACAAAATCAACGCGCTGTGCGAGGCGTACAGCGTCCCTGTGATTCCACACGCCGGGCAAATGCACAACTATCACCTGACGATGAGCACACTGGCCTCGCCGATGAGCGAGTATTTCCCGATGTTCGACGTCGAGGTCGGCAACGAACTGTTCTACTACATTTTCGACGGCGAGCCCGTCGCCGAAAACGGCTTTCTGCAACTGCGCGACGACGTGCCCGGTTTGGGCCTTACGTTGAAGACCGAGTTTCTCGACCAGTTCGAGATCGTGGAGTGACTCTGGACGCGGCACGCCGGCTCGATCCGCTCGTGCTGCGCTGGGGGCGCTGAGTCCCCATCAGAAGGCCGACACCAAACATTAAAAGACTGGAGACATCATGACCACCCTGAGCCCGGCCAATCCGCCCTATGAAGCCGGCGAAGCCATTCCTCGCCGCCGCTGGCTGCGCGTGATTCCGCCGCTTCTACTGGCCTGCATCATCTCGTATATGGACCGCGTGAACATCGCGTTTGCGATGCCAGGCGGGATGAACGCGGACCTCGGAATGGATGCGACGATGGCCGGCCTCGCCGGCGGCATCTTCTTTTTCGGCTACCTGTTTCTGCAGATTCCCGGGGGCCGGCGCGCGGCACTCGGCAGCGGCAAGACATTCATCGCGTGGTCGCTCGTCAGCTGGGCGCTGCTCTCCGCGCTCACGGGTCTGGTCACTCACACGTGGCAACTACTCGGGCTCCGTTTCCTGCTCGGCGTCGCAGAAGGCGGCATGCTGCCCGTCGTGCTCACGATGGTCAGCAACTGGTTCCCCGATCGCGAGCGCGGTCGCGCGAACGCGATGGTCATCATGTTCGTTCCGCTGGCCGGAATCATTACCGCGCCGCTGTCCGGCTTCATTCTGGCCGCTTACGACTGGCGTCATCTTTTCTTCAGCACAGCGGTGCTGTCGGTGCTTTTCCTCGGCGTGTGGCTCGCGTTCGCCGACGACGGTCCCAAGACCGCTCGCTGGGTGTCGCCCCGGGAGAAGACATACATCCTCGACGCACTGCGCGCTGAGCAGGAGCGCAAGCAGGCGACCGGCTCGCCGGGCGCGGAGTCGTTCGGCGCACTCCTGCGCAATCCTACGATCTGGCTGCTGATCGCGATCAACTTCTGCTACCAGGCCGGCATTTATGGCTACACGATGTGGTTGCCGACGCTGCTGAAAGATCTCACGCACACGGGAATGGGCAAGATCGGTATGCTCGCGATGATCCCCTATGTCGCGATGATCGCCGGCATGTTCGCCACGTCATATCTGTCCGATCTGACCGGCAAGCGCCGCCTGTTCGTGCTGCTGCCGCTGGTGGGCTTCGCCGCGTGTCTGGCGCTGTCCGTGCTGACGCGCCCCACGATGCTCGTTTCGTTCTCGTTCCTGATCGGTTGCGGCTTCTTCCTGCAGGCTGCCGCGGGCGTGTTCTGGGCGATTCCGCCGAAACTCTGCAGCGTCGAAACGGCCGGCAGCGCGCGCGGCCTCATTAACGCGCTTGGCAATCTCGGTGGCTTCTGCGGACCCTACGCGGTGGGCCTGCTGACCCAGCACGTCAGCTCAGCCGCCGGCGTGTACTGCCTCGCCTTCGTGCTGGCGATGGCGGGCCTGCTGTCCCTGACGCTGCCGCGGCGTTGCGAGGACTAACGCGCGCCGCATGTTTGACGACGACCGATACGAGCGCGCGGCGGCCCAATCCGTGCGCTGCGGCGAACCTTGAAAATGACGGAGATTCACGATGAACGACATCCTGCTGCTGGTACAGAAATGCGCCCACACCTTCAGCTTCTACGATCTCGCCACCAAGGCGGCACTCAAACACATTGTTCTGCCCAACTTTCCGCACGAATTCACCGTCGATGCCGAACAGCGTTACGCATACGTCGGCATCTTCGGGATCGAGACCGCATGGTCGCGCGGCCACCGCGGAGATCACCGGATAGCGGAGATCGATTTGCATGAGCGCAGGCTCACGCGAATGCTCGACCTGTGGCCGCACTACCGGCCGCACGGAATGGCGACGGACAGCGAGGGGCGTCTGTATGCGATGAGCGAGGCCGACGACCTGCTCCTCGTATTCGATCGTCCGCGCGAGCAGGAGGTGCCGAACATGGCGCTGCCTTCCGGCGGAGTCAAGACTCATCTTGTGACCCTGACTCGCGATGCGAGCGTGGCGTACGGAATTCACCTGCTGTCGAATACGGTCACCCGGTTTCATCCGCGCGACGCGACTGTGACTCCGGTGGCCGTCATGCCGGGTCCGCGCCCCGAGGGAAATGCGCTTTCGAGCGACGAGAAAACGCTGTACGTCGCGAACCGCGGCGACGACACGCTTGTCGCAATCGACACCGCCACGATGGCCTGCGGCCGCCGCGTCAAAACGCGTAGCGATCCGAACCGGATCTATCGTACGCAAGCCGCAGATGGGCGCGATCTGCTGCTGCTCACGAATTCCGGCGAGCGCTCCATTTCCGTGTTCGACGCCGAACATCTCGAAGAGATGGAGCGGGTCGGATTGCCTGCGAATCCCACGGCTCTGTCGTTTCACCCTGCCCGTCGTTCATCGTTCGTATCGTTTCAGGACGACTTCGTCCGGGAACTCGACCTCGAACGTTGGCAGTTCGTCGAGGCGTTGCCAACGCTACGTGAACCGGACGCGTCCTATGTGCTCAGCAGCGTCTGACCCGTCGACACGAACCATGTTGCGGATGCCCGACGCGATCGTCGACGCGCATCATCACCTGTGGCGGCTCTCCTCGTCGGGCGTGCAGTATCCATGGCTGCAGGATGCCTACGATCCGAACCGCTTCATGCTGGGATCGTACCAAGCGCTGCGCAACGATTTCGATGTCGCGGCGTTTCGCCAGGTCACTCAACCCGCGCCCGTTGTCGCCAGTGTTCATGTGGAGGCGGAGTGTGCCCGATCGCAGGCGCTCGCGGAAACGCAATGGCTGCACACGGTGGCCCGCGACGGACTGCCCTCGGCGATCGTTGCTTGGGTCGATCTGCTGGCGAGCGACGCCTCCGACCGGCTTGCGGAACAGGCCGCCTGGCCGCTCGTGCGTGGAATCCGCTTCAAGCCGGTGACGACAGGCGGCCCCGGCCATCCGCGCGCAATCGGGCACGGCACTTTGAGCGATCCCGGCTGGTCAGCCGCTCTGGAACGGCTTGCGGTGCACGGACTGTCGTGGGACCTGCGTCTTCCGTTCTGGCATCTGGAGGAGGCAGCTGCGCTGGTCGCTGATTCGCCGGGTGTGACGGTCATTCTCGAGCATGCCGGCCTGCCGTGGGACCGTACCGACGAGGGACTTGCGCTATGGCGTCGTGGTATGGCAGCGCTGGCGGAGAATTCCAACGTGTTCGTCAAGCTGTCGGAGTTCGGGCTGCGCAACTCGGCGTGGGACACCGCACAGAATGTTCGAATAATCCAGGAAGTGCTTGCGATCTTTGGGTGGCGGCGTTGCATGTTCGCGAGCAACTTTCCGGTGGCCAGTCTGCGGGTAACCTATTCCATGCTGATTCAGACGTTCGCCGAGGCGCTGGCAAGACTCGATGAGTCGTCGGCTCGCGCGGTGTGGCACGACAACGCAATGCGTGTGTATCGCATCGATACCCCGTAAAGCCAAATCCACCTATCACCAGCCGCGAGCAGGGCAGGAACGGTCCTTGCAGATGCGGGCGCCGTCGGCTATAACTCCCGAAGACCGCGCGCTGTGGGTCATGGCACCACCGTCGTTCAATCCGTTGATGACAACCTATAACGAGGAAACATCTTGGATATCGAAACCGTACGTGCATTCGTCATGACCCGCGGCATCGACATCGGCACGGAGGTCATCGGCGCAATCGTGCTGTGGATCGGCGGCCGCTGGGTCATCGGGCTGATCTCCCGCCTGTTGCGCAAGATGCTCGCACGCAATGGCCGGGTCGACCCGACGCTCGCCCACTACCTCGCGTCGATTCTCGCCGGGTTGCTGAACCTGCTGCTCGTCCTCGCGATCCTGCAAATCTTCGGTGTGCAGACGACGTCGTTCGCCGCGTTGCTCGCCGGCCTCGGCCTCGCGATCGGTACTGCGTGGGGCGGCCTGCTTGCGCACTTCGCGGCCGGCGTGTTCATGCAGGTGCTGCGGCCGTTCAAGGTCGGCGATTTCGTCATGGCCGCGGGCGTCACCGGCACCGTCACGGAGTTGGGCCTGTTCGGCACCACGATCGTGACACCGGACAACGTGACGACCATCATCGGCAACAACAAGATCTTCTCCGATACGATCTCGAACTACAGCGTGCTGCCGTTCCGGCGCGTCGAGCTAACCGCCAAGATCGCCAATGGCGTCGATCCGACCGATGCGATCGCGCGTTTGAAAGCCGCCGTCGCGAAGATTCCGAACGTGACCGAAAACCCCGCGCCGGATATCGAGGTCTTGAGCTTCACGCCAGAAGGACCGCTGCTGTGCGTGCGCCCTTACTCGTCCAACCAGAACTACTGGCAGGTCTACTTCGACACCAATCGCGCGATCGTGCAGACCTTCAAGGAAGCCGGCTATCCGACGCCGGAAACGCCGCTCGCGCCGCGCGCGATCACGCGCGATTGATCGGATCGAACCTTCGCGCGGGCCCGGCCCGCATCGGCACGGCGGCATTAAAAAAGGCGTCGCGAGATTCGCGACGCCTTGGTGTTTTCAAGGCTCGGAATACGGCAAACGACCGGTCGTCAACGCGTACTCGTGTTCGCGTCGTTCTTGCGCAGCATCTTCCACAGCGCGGCGAGCACAACCGGCACGATCGCCGCGCCGATACCGACCAGCACGATCACGTTCAGATACTGACGGATGAACGGGATGTTGCCGAAGAAGTAGCCGAGCAGCGTCAGCAGCAGCACCCACAGCAGCGCACCGACGACGTTGAACATCTGGAAGTGGCTCCACGTCATCGACGACGCGCCCGCGACGAACGGCGCAAACGTTCGCACGACCGGGATGAAACGCGCGAGCACGATCGTCTTGCCACCGTGTTTCTCATAGAAGTTGTGAGTCTTCTGCAGCGCGGCGCGATCGAGAAAGCGCTCGAGCACCGGAATGTGCGAATTGAACACGCGCGCTCCGATCGCACGGCCGATCAGATAGTTGGTCGTATTGCCGACGACCGCCGCCACCAGCAGCAACAGGATCAGCAGTCCGAGATGCATCTGCCCGGTCGCGCAGAACGCGCCGCCGATGAACAGCAGCGAATCGCCCGGCAAAAACGGCAGAACCACGAGCCCCGTTTCGGCAAACACGATCACGAACAGCACCGCGTAGACCCAGGCGCCGTAGATATGAATGAAGTCCCCGAGAAACTTGTCGATGTGCAGGACAAGGTTGGCGAAATGTAGCAACGTATCCAAGGAACGTCCTTTTAGACCAGTGTATGCGTAGAGGGAAAACGGCCGACGGGCGCCCCTGGAACAGGGGCAGCAAGCGGCGGGCCGACCGCTGCGAACTGACCGCGACATGATACAGAAAGTGCCTCGGATCGATTAAAAATGTACTGGTGAGGCGCATGCGCGGGCCGCGTGCGCCGAGTCGCTATAATTTCGCCATGTCCGAATTCTCCGAAACGCCTGCGGGCGCCGCGGCCGCATCGTCCGACGCCCCCAGCGCGGCGCCCGTGCCGCGTCCGATGCGCGCAATCCAGCCCCTCCCCGATCAACTGATCAGCCAGATCGCCGCCGGCGAAGTGGTCGAGCGGCCGGCGTCGGTGGTCAAGGAGCTGCTCGAGAATGCGCTCGACGCGGGTGCGCAGACGCTGCGCATCCTGCTCGACGAAGGCGGCGTCAAACGCATCTCGATCACCGACGACGGCTGCGGCATCCCCGAGAACGAACTCGTGCTCGCACTGACGCGCCATGCGACCAGCAAGATCCGCTCGCTTGCCGAGCTCGAAGCGGTCGCGACGCTCGGGTTCCGCGGCGAAGCGCTGGCGTCGATCGCGTCGGTCGCGCAGATCAGCATCACGAGCCGCACCGCCGACGTGCCGCACGCGGTGCGCATCGACGAGCAGACCGGCGTGCTGAGCCCCGCGGCCGGCACGCAAGGCACGACGATCGAAGTTCGCGAGCTGTACTTCAACACGCCCGCGCGCCGCAAATTCCTGAAGAGCGAACAGACCGAACTGGGCCACTGCCTCGAACAGATCCGCCGCGCCGCGCTCGCGCGGCCCGACGTCGCGATTTCGGTGCTGCACAACGGCAAGGCCGTCGAACACTGGAACGCGAGCGAGCCGCCCGCGCGTGTCGCGAAGATTCTCGGCGAGACGTTCGCGACCGCCCATCTGCCGCTCGACGAAGCCGCCGGTCCGCTCGCGATCTACGGCTGCGCCGGTCTGCCGACCGCGAGCCGCGGCCGCGCCGATCAGCAGTTTTTCTTCGTCAACGGCCGCTTCGTGCGCGACAAGCTGCTCACTCACGCGGTGCGCGCCGCGTATCAAGACGTGCTGCATGGCGAACGCTTTCCATCGTACGTGCTGTTTCTCGATCTGCCGGCCGAAGGCGTCGACGTGAACGTGCACCCGTCGAAAATCGAAGTGCGTTTCCGCGATTCGCGCTCGATCCATCAGTTCGTATTCCATGCGGTGCAGCGCGCGCTCGCGCGGCATGCGGGCGCGTCGCCGGAAACGACGGCGGGCGGGCATGCCGCGCATCTGGAGCCGTCGGCCGGCGGACCGGCTTCATTCGGTTCGGCGCCGCTGGGTGGCACGAGCGGCGTAGGCGACGGCATCGGTGCGGGCGCGGGTCTTTCGAGCGGCGCGGGAAGCCGTAGCGGCTTTGGCGGCGGCAGCGGATTCAGCGGCTTCGGCGGCTCGCAGCCGGGCAACACGTGGATGCGCGAGGCGCGCATGACGCAAGGCACGCTGCCGGTTGCGCAACCGCTAGCGGGTTACGACGCGCTGTTCGGCCGCAAGGATCCGCTGGCCGGCCGCGTCGAAGGCGCGTCGCTGTTCGAGGCACGCGACTCTGCAACCGACACGACCTCGCCGTACGATGCAGCGCCGTTCGCGTCGCGCCCGACGCCCCCCGCTTTCGACGCCACCGACGACCAGCCGCTCGGCTTCGCGCTCGGCCAGGTCCACGGCATCTATGTGCTCGCGCAGAACCGGCACGGACTCGTGATCGTCGACATGCATGCCGCACACGAGCGCATCCTGTACGAACAATTCAAGAACGCGCTCGCCGACCGCGCGATCGCCGTGCAGCCGCTGCTGATCCCGCAGACGATGCAAGCCGACCCGGTCGAAATCGGCACGGTCGAAGAAGAGCGCGACACACTCGATACGCTCGGCTTCGACCTCGCGGTGCTGTCGCCCACCACGCTCGCGATCCGCGCGGTCCCCGCATTGCTGAAGGACGCCGACCTGCAAGCGCTCGCGCGCGCGGTGCTGTCCGATCTGCACGCGTTTGGCGGCTCGCGCGTGCTGACCGAGCGTCAGCACGAACTGCTCGGCACGCTCGCGTGCCATCACGCGGTGCGCGCGAACCGGCGTCTGACGCTCGACGAAATGAACGCGCTATTGCGCCAGATGGAAGCGACCGAGCGCGCCGATCAGTGCAACCACGGGCGTCCGACCTGGTATCAGCTGACGCTGGCCGATCTCGATCGGCTATTCATGCGCGGGCAGTAACGCGCCGCGTTGAATCACTCCGTTGCGCCCCACGCGCCCGCTTGCCCATGATGTCTCGCCCTACCCCCGTCCCATGCCTGCTCGGCCCGACCGCGTCCGGCAAGACCGCCGCCGCGCTCGCGCTGGCCGCGCGGCGGCCGGTCGAAATCATCAGCGTCGATTCGGCGCTCGTCTATCGCGAGATGGACATTGGCACCGCGAAGCCGACAGCGGAAGAAAGGGCGATAGCGCCGCATCATCTGATCGATATCGTCGATCCGGCCGACTCGTACTCGGCCGCGCAGTTTCGCGCCGATACGCTGCGGCTCGTCGGCGAGATTCATGCGCGCGGGCGACTGCCGCTGCTGGTCGGCGGCACCATGCTGTATTACAAGGCGCTCACACAGGGACTCAATGACCTGCCCGCCGCCAATGCCGAAGTACGCGCGACACTCGACGCCGACGCCGCCCGCGACGGCTGGCCTGCGCTTCACGCGCGGCTCGCCGCGCTCGATCCGGTCACGGCCGCCCGTCTCGCGCCGAACGATTCGCAGCGCATCCAGCGCGCACTCGAAGTGTTCATGCTGACTGGCCAGCCGATGTCGACGCTGCTCGCCGCGCCCGCGCGCACCGACGCCGCGTCGGCCTGGCGCTTCGTGCCGGTCGCGCTCGAGCCGTCCGAGCGTGGCGTGCTGCACGCGCGCATCGAGCAGCGTTTCGATTCGATGCTCGCGCACGGTTTCGTCGATGAAGTGGTGCGGCTGCGCGCGCGCGGCGACCTGCTGCCCGACATGCCGTCGATGCGCTGCGTCGGGTATCGGCAGGTGTGGGAATACCTCGATGGCGCGGTCGACTATCGGACCATGCGCGACAAGGGCGTCTTCGCGACGCGGCAACTCTGCAAGCGGCAGCTCACGTGGCTACGCAGCATGCCGGAAAGACAGGTGGTGGATTGCTGCGATCCGCACGCAACGGCGCGGGTGATGGAGTTGATCGAGACGCTGGTTTGAGGCGCCGATCAGCGTGGGCGAATCAGAGGGTGTGAAGCCGGGATTTAAAGCGGTGGATTCAAAGCGGGGATGTGAAGCAAGGGACTCGAAGCTCGCGCGGCGCACCGTTGCGGCACGCCACGCGAACCCTTGTCAATCTTTAGACCACGACCGTCTGCGCTTCGCCCGCCGCGCTTTCACGGACCGTGCCGATCTTCCAGACCTGCTCGCCCGCCGCGGACAGCAGACCGATCGCCGCTGCGGCATCCGCCGCCGACACGATCACCGCCATACCGATACCGCAGTTGAACACACGGTGCATTTCCGCATCGGCAACACCGCCGTGCTTCTGCAGCCACGAGAACAGCGGCGGCAGCGGCCACGCGCGATGATCGAGCTCGGCAGTCAGACCTTCGCGCAGCACGCGCGGAATGTTCTCGACGAGGCCGCCGCCCGTGATGTGCGCCATGCCCTTGACCTCGATCTGCTGCATCAGCGCGAGCAGCGGCTTCACGTAGATGCGCGTCGGCGCCATCAGAGCGTCGGCGAGCGGCCGGCCGTCGAAGTCCGCGTTCAGATCCGGATTGGCGCGCTCGATGATCTTGCGCACCAGCGAAAAGCCGTTCGAATGGATGCCGCTCGACGCGAGACCGAGCACCACGTCGCGCGCAGCGATCCTGCTGCCGTCGATGATCTTGCTCTTTTCGACCGCGCCGACCGCGAAACCAGCCAGATCGTATTCGCCGTCCGGGTACATGCCCGGCATTTCCGCGGTTTCGCCGCCGATCAGCGCGCAGCCCGACAGCTCGCACCCCTGCGCAATGCCCTTCACGACGGTCGCCGCCGTGCCGACGTCGAGCTTGCCGCACGCGAAGTAGTCGAGGAAGAACAGCGGCTCGGCGCCTTGCACGAGGATGTCGTTGACGCTCATCGCCACCAGATCCTGGCCGACCGTGTCGTGCTTGTTCAGCTGGAACGCGAGACGCAGCTTGGTGCCGACGCCGTCGGTGCCGGACACCAGCACCGGTTCCTTGTACTTCTTAGGCACTTCGAACAGCGCGCCGAATCCACCGATGCCGCCCAGCACGCCGTCGCGCAGGGTCTTCTTGGCAAAGGGCTTGATGGCGTCGACGAGGGCGTCGCCCGCATCGATGTCCACGCCGGCGTCGCGATACGACAAACCTTGGGCCGAATCGGTTGAATGCTGGGCGGATTTCGGTTGATTCATGGGGAAACGCTCGAAGGTCGGTAAAATGCGATTTTACCCGATGCTGGCCGGCTGGCTGGAATTCGCGCGTTCCGACGGGATCCTGGAAACGACTTTGCAGCACGCCCCCGATTCCGGCGTCGCCTACCCGCGAAGTTCCGTCCCGCCGCGCTTCGCGACGCGCGGCCTCACGTTCCGGCGAGCACGCTTTACGACAACTGACCGCCTGGCGACGTTCCAGGCGCCGAGGTCCGGGCCATTCGCGGCCTGAGCCTCATTTTCGGCATTAACCTACTGTGCTTCGTCAACTGACGCTCGATCTCGGCACCCCGCCGCCATCGACATTCGACAATTTCTTCGCCGGCGCGAACGCCGAGCTGGTCACGCGCCTGCGTGAGCTCGACAACGCGCTCGCCGCCGGGCCGGTCGCCGATCGCACCTTCTACATCTGGGGCGAAGCCGGCAGCGGCCGCACGCACCTGCTGCAGGCGCTCGTCCACGAAGCGCCGCCGGGACATGCGCGCTTTGCCGGTCCGCAGAGCAGCCTCGCCGCATTCGGCTTCGATCCGCGCGTCGCGCTCTATGCGATCGACGACTGCGACGCGCTGTCTGCCGCGCAGCAGATCGCCGTGTTCAACCTGTTCAACGAAGTGCGCGCGCATCCCACCACCGCGCTCGTCGCCGCGGGCAACGCGGCGCCGATCGGCATGACCGTGCGCGAGGATTTGCGCACGCGCCTCGGCTGGGGTCTCGTGTTTCATCTCGCGCCGCTGCCCGACGACGCGAAGGCCGCGGTGCTGAAACGCGCGGCGCGCGAGCGCGGCATCATGCTCGCCGACGACGTGCCGGCCTACCTGCTCACGCACTTTCGCCGCGACATGCCGAGCCTGATGGCGCTGCTCGACGCGCTCGATCGCTTCTCGCTCGAACAGAAGCGCGCGGTCACGCTGCCGCTGTTGCGCACGATGCTCGCGTCGCCCGACCCCGCCGCCGCGCCGGGTTCATACGCCGCCCTTCCCGCTTCAAGTAAAATAGGCCCCCATGGCTAATCTTGCACTCTTCGATCTCGACCACACGCTCATTCCCACCGACAGCGACCACGAATGGGGCCGCTTCATGGTGAAAAAAGGCATGGTCGACGCCGAAAATTTCGCCCGTGACAACGACCGCTTCTACGCCGACTACAAGGCCGGCAAGCTCGACATTCACGCTTATCTGATCGCCATGCTGACGCCGCTCGCGAAGTACACCCGCGCGCAGCTTGCCGACTTGCACGCGCAGTACATGCACGAGGTCATCACGCCGGCCATTCAGCCGGTGGCGCTCGAGCTGGTGAAACAGCATCGCGAAGCGGGCGACCTGTGCTGCGTCGTCACCGCGACCAACGAGTTCATCACGCGGCCGATCGCGCAAGCGTTCGGCGTCGACACGCTGATCGCGTGCGAGGCGGAGACGGTCGGCGGCGAGCCGCACGGCGCCTACACCGGCCGCCCGACCGGCACGCCGAGCTACAAGGAGGGCAAGATCGTGCGCACCGAAATGTGGCTCGCGTCGCTCGGCAAGAGCTGGAGCGACTTCGAGCACAGCTATTTCTATAGCGATTCGCACAACGACATCCCGCTGCTCGATAAAGTCACCGATCCCATCGCGACCAATCCGGACGACACGTTGCGTGCCCATGCGCAGGCCAAAGGCTGGCGCATCCTCGAACTTTTCCAACCCTCGTGATCAAGAAACTCATCCGCAAGCTATTCGGCCAGGACTCGGCGACCGCTGACGACACGCTCTCCGCCGACCCCCATGCCGAGGCCAGCGCCGACAGCAACGCTAATGGCAATCCGCCGGCGCGCCGCAAGTCCGCTTCCGGCACGACCGCTTCCGGCACAACCGCGCGGCCGCGTCGCAAGCCCGCCGGTGCCGCCGCCGCGCAAGCGCCGCGCGAACCGGACGTCCCCGTCATCATTCCGCACGACGTGCACGGCATCGATCCCACGCTGATCTCGCGCAACGCGATCCGCGTGACAGAGGGCCTGCAACAGGCGGGCTTCCGCGCGTTCATCGTCGGTGGCGCGGTGCGCGACCTGCTGCTCGGCGTGAAGCCGAAAGACTTCGACGTCGCGACCGACGCGACGCCCGAACAGGTGCAGAAGCTGTTCCGCCGCGCGCGCATCATCGGCCGGCGCTTCCAGATCGTGCACGTGCAGTTCGGCCAGGAAATCATCGAAACCTCGACGTTCCGCGCGCTGGTCGATCCGCCCGCGGCCGACGCGCCGCCGCCGAAGCGCCTGAAGCGTGATGAGCTCGACCGCCGCACCCATGCGGTCGATGCAAGCGGGCGCGTGCTGCGCGACAATGTGTGGGGCGAGCAGCACGAGGACGCCACGCGCCGCGACTTCACGATCAACGCGATGTACTACGATCCGGCCACGCAAACCGTGCTGGACTATCACAACGGCATGGCCGACATGCGCGCGCGCCTGTTGCGCATGATCGGCGACCCGGCCACGCGCTATCGCGAGGATCCGGTGCGCCTGCTGCGCATCGTGCGCTTCGCCGCCAAACTCGACTTCGACATCGACGACGCCACGCGCGCACCCATCGAGAAGATGGCCGATCTGATCAACAACGTGCCGGCCGCGCGACTGTTCGACGAAATGCTGAAGCTGATGCTGTCGGGCCACGCGCTCGCGTGCCTGAAACGGCTGCGCCAGGAAGGCCTGCATCATGGGCTGCTGCCGCTGCTCGACGTCGTGCTCGAACAGCCGACCGGCGAAAAATTCATTTCGCTGGCACTCTCCAACACCGACACACGCGTGCTCGCCGGCAAGCCGGTCTCGCCGGGTTTCCTGTTCGCGACGCTGTTGTGGCACGACGTGCAGCAGCGCTGGCAGAAGTTCGAGGCCGAAGGCGAGTATCCAGTGCCCGCGCTGCATCGCGCGATGGACGAAGTGCTCGACATGCAGACCGAAAAGCTCGCGATTCACAAGCGCTTTTCGGCCGACATGCGCGAGATCTGGGGCCTGCAACTGCGCCTCGAAAAACGCTCGGGCCGCAGCGCGCTGAAGCTGCTCGAACACCAAAGATTTAGAGCGGGGTATGATTTCCTCCTGTTGCGCTGCGCATCGGGCGAACTCGACGAGTCGGTCGGTGCGTGGTGGACGGAGTTCATCGAAGGAGACTCCGTCGCGCGCGAAACATTGCTCACGCAAGGCGGGAAGGACCGGAGCCCAAGAAAACGACGGCGGCGCGGTGGCGCCAGAAGCCGCAAATCAGGTGACGGAGTGGAGGGCGGCTCGTCCGCCGAACGCACGGACAACGACGCGGGCCTTGAAGGCTCGCACGAAGACTGACCCGGCGTTCGCGGAAAAGCCGTCAAACCGATAGTTGCAGGAAGTTATGCCATGACGGTTGCTTATCTTGGCCTCGGCGCGAACCTCGGGGACGCGCGCCAGACCCTGAAAGACGCGGTGGTGTGCCTCGCACAACAGCACACCATCACCGTGCTCGCCAAATCGAGCCTGTATCGTACCGCCCCGATCGACGCGGGCGGCGACGACTATTTCAACTGCGTCGTGAAACTGGAAACGACGCTCCCCGTGCGGCATCTGCTCGCGCTGTGCCACAAGATCGAGCATCAGTTCGGCCGTGAGCGGCCGTTCCGCAATGCGCCGCGCACGCTCGATCTCGACATCCTGCTGTATGGCGATCAATCGATCGACGAAGCCGATCTGATCGTGCCGCATCCACGCCTCGTCGAGCGCGCGTTTGCGCTGGTGCCGCTCGTCGAGATCGACGCGGCGATCGTCATACCGCAACATGGCCGGGCCGCCGCGCTGCTCGACAGCGTCAGCGAGCAGCGCATCGAGAAGGTGAAGTCGCTTTGCCAGTGCCCGATGCTCAATGCGCTGAGCGGCACTTCCGCCGAAAAAGGCCGCTGCGAATGAGTTCGACGCCGCTCACGGTCACCGCGCCGCAGCTGCGCCCGCCGTTCGGCTATATCGCGATCGAGGGGCCGATCGGCGTCGGCAAGACCTCACTCGCGCGGCGCCTCGCGCAGCGCTGGTCGATGCACGAACTGTTCGAGCGCTCGCAAGACAATCCGTTTCTCGAACGCTTCTATCGCGACACCACGCGCTATGCGCTGCCCGTGCAGCTGCATTTCGCGCTGCAACGCGCGCAGCAGGCGCAGGAAGTGAACGCCGCGCAGGCGAGCGGCACGCCACTGATCGCCGACTTCATCACGCAGCGAAACGACATCTTCGCGCGTCTGATCTTGCAGGACGACGAGTGGCAACTGTACCGCGCGCTTGCCGCCCGCCTCGACGTCAGCGCGCCGGCGCCTGACTTCGTCGTCTACCTGCAGGCGAGCCCCGAGGTGCTGTTCGCGCGCATCCAGAAGCGCGCGGTGCCAATGGAACTGCAGATTTCCGATGCGTATCTGCGCGCGCTGTGCGACGCATACAACGAATTCTTCTACCACTACGACCGCACGCCGGTGCTGACGGTCAACGCCGAACACCTGAACCCGTTCGACTCCGACGCGGACCTTGCGCTGCTCGTCGAACGCATCGAGACGATGCGCGGCCGCAAGGAATTCTTCGTCAAAGGCACGTCGCTGTAAGCGGCGCGGCCAACTCTCTTTCTCACTGGATTGACCATGACTTATTTGCAGGAAGCGAGCCGGAGCGCGATCACCGTGCCGAAACTGCAGGCAATGCGCGACGCCGGCGAGAAGATCGCGATGCTCACCTGTTACGACGCGAGCTTCGCCGCACTGCTCGAGCGCGCGGGCGTCGACGTGCTGCTGATCGGCGACTCGCTCGGCAACGTGCTGCAAGGCCAGCCGACCACGCTGCCGGTATCGCTTGCCGACATCGTGTATCACACGGCGAGCGTCGCGCGCGCGAAGCCGTCGGCACTGATCGTCGCTGACCTGCCGTTCGGCACGTACGGCACGCGCGAAGACGCATTCAGGAGCTCGGTCGAACTGATGCGCGCGGGCGCGCAGATGGTCAAGCTCGAAGGCGGCGAATGGGTCGCGGACACGGTGCGGTTTCTGGTCGAGCGCTCGATCCCGGTGTGCGCGCATGTGGGTCTCACGCCGCAGTCGGTGCATGCGTTCGGCGGCTTCAAGGTGCAGGGCAAGACCGAAGCGGGCGCGAGCCAGCTGCTGCGCGATTCGCTCGCCGTGCAGGAAGCCGGCGCGCAATTGATCGTGATGGAAGCGATCCCGTCGCAACTCGCGGACGAGGTCACGCAGTTGCTGCGCATTCCGACGATTGGGATCGGCGCGGGCCTCGATTGCTCGGGTCAGGTGCTGGTGCTGCATGACATGCTCGGGATTTTTCCCGGCAAGCGGCCGCGCTTCGTGAAGGATTTCATGCAGGGGCAGCCGAACATTCAGGCGGCCGTCGAGGCGTACGTGCGAGCGGTGAAGGACGGGACGTTTCCCGGCGCCGAGCACACGTTCTGATGCTTTATTGCCGCGCGAGCGCGCGGCATTCACGTTTGTTTCCGCGCTCTAACCAACAACCCGTGCCGGCACCGCGCCGCGCAACGCGTTGCACACGAGCAGCGCTTCGGCGTTCAGCACATCCGCCCGCGTCAGCACTTTTTCACCTGCCCGCAGGCCCGACGTGTCGTCGAGCAGCACGCTTCGCATGACACCAGGCAGCACGCCTGACGCGAGCGGCGGAGTCCACCATTGTCCCGCGAGCTTCACGAACACGTTCGACCTGCCGCCTTCGGTCAGCTCGCCCCGTTCATTGAAGAACAGCGTATCGAAGGCGCCCTTCGCTTCGGCTTCGCGCCAGCCGCGGTCGTAGTCGGCGCGGCGCGTGGTCTTGTGGCGCAGCAGCGGATCGGCGGCGCGGGTCGGCGCGAAGCGGGCTTCGGAGCCGAGCAGAACGCCAACGATCGCATCCGCTAACGGCGCAAGTACCGCGGCGGTGATCTGCGTCGCGCCGCTCTTGCTCAAAGCAAGACGCATACGATGCGGCGTCTGCGCCGGCAGCGTGGCGCACCGCGCTGAAAATTCCTCGCGAACGCGCTTCTCGTCGAACCCGAAGCCAAGCGTCGCGGCGCTCGACGACAGGCGCCGCAGATGCCGCTCGACGTGCCGCACGCCATCTTCCCGCGTGGCGTACATCGTTTCGAACAGTTCGAAACCCGGCTCGGCGCCCGTCAGAAAACGTCCTTTCAATCGACACTCCTCGTGCTCGTCGGCGGCCACGCTGTCGAGCACGATGCCCGCGCCGATGCCCATGCTGCCGCGCAGACCGTCCGTGCCGCCGGCTTGCGCCGTCGACGCAGTCAATGTCAGCGTGCGGATCGCGACCGACATGCAGAAGTCGCCGCAATCGTGATCATCGCCAGGCGCATCGAGCCAGCCGATCGCGCCGGTATAAAGCCCGCGCGGCGTGCTTTCCAGTTCGTCGATCAACTGCATCGTGCGATGCTTCGGCGCACCGGTAATCGAGCCGCATGGAAACAGCGCGCGCAGGATCGTCGCGAACGAGGTGCCGCCGAGCAACGTCGCCTCCACCGTCGAGGTCATCTGCCACACCGACGCATACGGCTCGACCGAGAACAGCGCCGGCACGTTGACCGAGCCGATCTGCGCGACCCGCGACAGATCGTTGCGCAACAGATCGACGATCATCACGTTCTCGGCGCGGTTCTTCGGGTCGTTGGCGAGGAACTCGGCGTTGCTCCGGTCGGTGGCAGCATCTTGCGAGCGCGGCGCCGTGCCCTTCATCGGCCGCGCGCGCAATGTCGCGCCGTGCTTCTCGACGAATAGTTCAGGCGAACACGACAGCACCCACGCATCGTCCGGCAATGCGATCAGCGCGCCGAACCGCACCGGCTGGCGCACGCGCAAACGCCGATAGAACGCGAGCGGCGAACCGAACACGTCGAAGCCGAGCCGGTACGTGTAGTTGACTTGATAGGAGTCGCCCGCGCGCAGGGCGGCATGAATCGCGCCGATCGCCGCGTCGAACTGCGCGCGGTCGACGCTCTCGCGCACGTTCGCCGTGCCCGCGACCGAGGGTTCGGGCGCACCGTCGTCACGCGCCATCAGCCACGCGTCGACCTCGTCGCGCGAAAGCTTCGCGCAGCGTTCGAACAATAAAAAACGCAGCGCGGCATTGCCACGCTGCGTTTCGGTAGACCGGCGCGCATCGAAACCCATCAGCGCGCGGCCAAATTCATAGTCGGCGAGCACGACAGCGTGCAGACCGTTGCGGGCATCCGCCGCGACGTTGTCGCACACAGCTTCGAGCTGCGCGGCCTCCGTGCAGACCCGCTCGCGCACTAAACCCGTGTACAAGCGGCTCGACGGGCGCGCCGCCGTTGCATCGCAATCGTCGAGCAGCGCGAACATCGCGCCGCGCCTGTCCACCGTCATACTGACCGCCACATCAGATCAATCGAAAAAGCTCTTCACGCGATCGAACCAGCTCTTGCTTTGCGGACTATGCCGCGAACCGCCTTCCACGAGCGCCTTTTCGAACTGCTTGAGCAGATCGCGCTGCGCTTCGGTGAGCTTGACCGGCGTTTCGACCTGCACGTGCACGTACAGATCGCCGGCGATGCTCGAACGCAGCCCCTTGATACCCTTGCCGCGCAAACGGAACGTCTTGCCCGACTGCGTGCCTTCCGGCACCGTGAAGCTCGCGCGGCCGGCGAGCGTCGGCACCTCGATATCGCCGCCGAGCGCCGCGGTAGTAAACGGGATCGGCATCTGGCAATGCAGATCGTCGCCGTCACGCTCGAACACCGAGTGTTGCTTGATATGAATCTCGACGTACAGATCGCCTGACGGACCG
Source organism: Paraburkholderia sp. WC7.3g (assembly GCF_050436345.1). NCBI lineage: Bacteria > Pseudomonadati > Pseudomonadota > Betaproteobacteria > Burkholderiales > Burkholderiaceae > Paraburkholderia > Paraburkholderia sp. WC7.3g. Next base: position 1,031,555 of record NZ_JBNDMA010000002.1, on the reverse strand, counting down.
CCGTTGATGCCCGGCTCGCCGTTGCCGGCCGAGCGGATGCGCATGCCGTCGTCGATACCGGCCGGAATCTTCACTTCGAGCGTCTTGGTTTCCTTCACCTTGCCCGCGCCGTGGCAGTGATTGCACGGTTCGGGGATGTAGGTGCCAGTGCCGTGGCACTTCGGGCAAGTCTGCTGGATGCTGAAGAAGCCCTGCGACATGCGCACAGAGCCCGAGCCGCTACAGGTCGGGCAGGTTTCCGGCTTGGTGCCCGGCTTCGCGCCCGAGCCGTGACAGACTTCGCACGAGACCCAGCTCGGCACGCGAATCTGCGTGTCGTAGCCGTGCGCGGCCTGTTCGAGCGTGATTTCCATGCTGTAGCGCAGATCGGCGCCGCGATATACCTGCGGACCCGCGCGGCCACCTCCGCGTGCACTGCCGGCCGCCTGGCCGAAGATGTCGCCGAAGATGTCGCCGAATGCATCGGCAAAGCCGCCGAAGCCCTGTGCGCCGGCCCCACCCATGTTCGGATCGACGCCCGCGTGACCGTACTGATCGTACGCGGCGCGCTTTTGCGAATCCGACAGCATTTCATAGGCTTCCTTCACCTCCTTGAAATGCTCTTCCGCATCCTTGTGGCCCGGATTTCGGTCGGGGTGGTGCTTCATCGCGAGCTTGCGATAAGCCTTCTTGATTTCGTCGTCGCTCGCGTTCTTCGCGACGCCCAGAACCTCGTAGTAATCCCGTTTCGCCATATCGGTTCAACGCCGCCGCGCAAAGCGACGCGGTAGCTCCTTGTGAATGCTGTGGAGTCTCACGACTCGTGCGGCCGCTGCCTGCGCCGCGCCAAGGCACGGTTCAAAACAACGCCCTCCATAAAACGAACGTGCCCGGAGAGCCCAAAAAGGCTCGCCAGGCGCGAAAACCGCTCTTGCACTTTGGGCGCCCCAGAGGCGCCGTTCTCGTGCAGCCGGGCCGCGCACATTGCTGTGCACGGCTTTACGGTCGGATGCCGACCTGGCTTTAGTCCTTCTTCACTTCCTTGAAGTCCGCGTCGACCACGTCGTCGGCCTGCTGGCTCGCGCCCGCCGATGCACCGGCACCGCCCGCCGCGCCCGCTGCCGCATCGGCACCTTGCGTAGCCTGCATGTCGGCGTACATCTTCTCGCCCATCTTCTGCGAGGCCGTGGCCACCGCTTCGATCTTCGCTTCGATCGCGGCCTTGTCGCTCGAGTTGCTCTTCAGCGTGTCTTCGAGGTCTTTCAACGCGGCTTCGATCTTGTCCTTCTCGCCGGCTTCGAGCTTGTCGCCGTACTCGGTCAGCGCCTTCTTCGTGCTGTGGACGAGCGCGTCACCCTGGTTGCGGGCGTCGGCCAGCTCACGCAGCTTGTGATCTTCTTCCGCGTTCGCTTCGGCGTCCTTCACCATCTTCTCGATTTCGGCTTCGGACAGACCCGAGTTCGCCTTGATCGTGATGCGGTTTTCCTTGCCGGTCGCCTTGTCTTTCGCGCCGACGTGCAGAATGCCGTTCGCGTCGATGTCGAAGCTCACTTCGATCTGCGGCACGCCGCGCGGTGCCGGCGGGATGCCTTCGAGGTTGAACTCGCCCAGCAGCTTGTTGCCCGCTGCCATTTCGCGTTCGCCCTGGAACACCTTGATCGTCACGGCGCCCTGATTATCATCAGCCGTCGAGTAGACCTGCGCGTGCTTGGTCGGGATCGTGGTGTTCTTGTTGATCATCTTCGTCATCACGCCGCCGAGCGTTTCGATGCCGAGCGACAGCGGGGTCACGTCGAGCAGCAGAACGTCCTTGCGGTCGCCCGACAGAACCTGGCCCTGGATCGCGGCACCAACGGCCACGGCTTCGTCCGGGTTCACGTCACGGCGCGGATCCTTGCCGAAGAATTCCTTCACCTTTTCCTGCACCTTCGGCATACGGGTCATGCCGCCGACCAGGATCACGTCGTCGATTTCGCCGACCTTCACGCCTGCGTCCTTGATCGCGACGCGGCACGGCTCGATCGTGCGTTCGATCAGCTCTTCAACCAGCGCTTCGAGCTTGGCGCGCGTGATCTTCAGGTTCAGGTGCTTCGGACCCGATGCGTCGGCCGTGATGTACGGCAGGTTGATTTCGGTCTGCTGGCTCGACGACAGTTCGATCTTCGCCTTTTCAGCCGATTCCTTCAGGCGCTGCAGCGCGAGCACGTCTTTCGACAGATCGACGCCCTGCTCCTTCTTGAACTCGCCGATGATGTAGTCGATGATGCGCTGGTCGAAGTCCTCGCCGCCGAGGAACGTGTCGCCGTTCGTGGACAGCACTTCGAACTGCATTTCACCGTCAACGTCCGCGATTTCGATGATCGAGATGTCGAACGTGCCGCCGCCGAGGTCAAACACGGCGATCTTGCGGTCACCCTTTTCAGCCTTGTCCAGGCCGAATGCCAATGCGGCTGCGGTCGGTTCGTTGATGATCCGCTTGACTTCCAGACCGGCGATGCGGCCGGCGTCCTTGGTTGCCTGACGCTGGCTGTCGTTGAAGTACGCCGGCACCGTGATCACGGCCTCCGTGACGGTCTCGCCGAGGTAGTCCTCAGCGGTCTTCTTCATCTTGCGCAGCACTTCGGCGGAGATTTGCGGCGGCGCAAGCTTCTGGTCGCGCACTTCGATCCATGCGTCACCGTTGTCGGCCTTCATGATCTTGTAGGGCATCAGGCCGATGTCCTTCTGCACTTCCTTCTCTTCGAAGCGGCGGCCGATCAGGCGCTTGACCGCGAACAGCGTGTTCCTCGGGTTTGTGACCGACTGACGCTTGGCCGGCGCGCCGACCAGGATCTCGCTGTCTTCCATGTAAGCGATGATCGACGGCGTGGTGCGCGCGCCTTCCGAGTTCTCGATGACCTTGACCGAATTGCCTTCCATGATCGCCACGCACGAGTTGGTCGTGCCGAGGTCGATGCCGATGATTTTGCCCATTTTTACAAATCTCCTGACTTTGATCGCTGCGGAAAGCGCCCGGTTGGCCCAACTGGCGGCGGGACGTTCCGCTCTCAATTCATACCTGCACTGAAAGTAAGTGCGGCCACATCGTTTTCAAGACCTCTTTTGCGATGCGGTCTTTAATTTTTTTCAATCACGCGACGGGCTCCTGAATCTTCGCTGCGAGCCCGCCCCGTCAGCCTGCGCGACGCCCCGGCGTGGCTCGCCGTAAGTGCCTGAATCGACGGGATCTTTCGCCACGCCAGGCGGCGATGCCGGGCGTGCGTCGCCGCGCTTACTTCGGCGCCGCGACGGTCACGAGCGCGGGACGCAGCACCCGATCCGCGATCACGAAGCCCTTTTGCAGCACCGCGACGACGGTGTTCGGCTCCTGATCGGCCGGCACCATCGAAATGGCCTGATGGCGATGCGGGTCGAACTTTTCGCCGACCGGATTGATGGCGACGACGCGGCCTTTCTCGAGCGCGCCGCTCAACTGACGCAGCGTGAGCTCGACGCCTTCGCGGACCTTCTGCAGGTCGTCGGATGAATGGGCAATGGCCGCCTCGAGACTGTCGACCACCGGCAGCAGATGCTCGGCGAAACTCTCGATCGCAAACTTGTGCGCCCTGGCGACGTCTTCCTGAGCGCGACGCCGCACGTTTTCGGTTTCGGCTTTCGCGCGCAGGAAGCTTTCCTGCAGTTCGGCGATCTTCGCCTGAGCGTCGGCCAGCGCCTGGTCGTCGGCACCCTGAGCCGGTTCGACCTGCGCGCCGGTGTCCTGCTGTTGAGCAGCGGCCTCGGCGGCCTGGCGCGCGGCTTCGTCGGCGGGCGTGGAATTCTGGCTCGTCGGGTTCTCTTGCGTGTTTTCCATGTCGCTGAAAGTCGTTAAAAAGTAAAAGCCAAAGGCGGTGAAAGCCGTTCCGACACGCGGCGATCTGTGCTTTGCAAAATCGCGCCACGCGTCGTCGCGCCGAACCGCCAGTCCCGACCCCAGATGGGGCCTGCAAGAGCCGTTTCAAGCGGCTCCGAGGGTTTTTTCGCACCACCGTCGTGCAGGCGAAATGCGCCGTAACAAGCATTAACGTGGCGCGATCAGATAGAGATTGAGTGCGGCTCGCAACTGACCTATTCTCCAGTCATGGCGCGGCAACGCACGTTAACCCTAATCCGACGTAAGCCTTACCAACGCCTGACAGTCTTTCCGAAAGCCTGTTTCAGCTCATCACCTTCCCAAGGGAGTACCGTGAAACTGACCTTTGCAATCGGGGTGGTCGCACTGGTACTGATCGCGGGCACCACGACCATCTGCATGTCCGGTGCGGTCAACGACCACACCACCGAGTACGGCGGCGTGCACGCCACGATGGAGCAGTTTTTCAATCCCCACCTGAAAATCTGTCGATAGTGCGCCGGTCGCGTTTGGTCGGTCGCCCGTGCAGCGCGGCGGCCGGCTCGTGATACTCCCGGCGCCGCTCCTGCTCGACCTGCCGCTTCGCCTTGCTGTCCGCGGTTTCCACATAAAGCGTCTGCGCGACGCTCGCCGGACCGCGTACCTCGCACAGGCCCAGCACCTCCACCTGCCACACGTACCGCTCGATCTCGATCTCGACCAGATCGCCGACACGCACGTCCTTCGCCGGTTTCACGGCCGCGCCGCCGATGCGCACCCGCCCCTTCTCGACCGCCTCCGCGGCCAGCGAACGCGTCTTGAAAAAGCGCGCGGCCCACAGCCATTTGTCGATGCGCAGTTTCGCGCCCGGTTCGGTTGAAATGCGGTAGTTCATCTGCGTATTCAAGCTCATGTCGTGTGCGGCACCGGCACTGCCTGCACCGGCCAGCCCTGCAGATGCTGCGCGACGATTTCGCCGAGCGCGGCAACCCACGGCTGGGACGCGTTCAGACAGGCGATCCGGTGAAACTCCTTGCCACCCGCCCGCAGAAATTCGTCGCGTACTTCCATGCCGATTTCCTCGATCGTTTCGAGGCAGTCGGCGATGAAACCCGGACAAAACACGTCAGCACGCCGCACGCCTGCCGCGCCGAGCTCCTTCAACGTCGGCGCCGTATAGGGCTGCAGCCATTCGGCCTTGCCGAAGCGCGACTGGAACGTGATGCGGCATTCGACCGGCGTCACCCCGAGCGCCTGCATCAGCAGCGCGCCGGTCTGCTGGCATTGCTCGTGGTACGGGTCGCCCAGGTCGAGCGTGCGCTTGGGTACGCCGTGGAAACTGAGCACCAGTTTGTCGCCCGCCGAGAAGTCGGGGCGGCCGTGCTGATGCCAGTAGTGATGCACCTGCGCGGCGAGCGCCGCGATGTACGCCGGGTGATCGGCATACTGGCGCACGGTGCGGATTTCCGGCTGGTTGCGCATGCGCTTGAGTGCGGAAAAAGCTTCGTCGAAAGCAGTCGCGGTGGTCGATGCCGAATATTGCGGATACATCGGCATAAGCAGCACGCGCTCGGCGCCCGCGAGCTTCAGCTGATTGAGCATCGCCGGAATGCCGGGCGTGCCGTAGCGCATCGCGTAGTCCACCAGTACCGTGTAGTCGTTCAGTTGCAGCAGGTGGCGCAAACCCTCCAGTTGCTTCTCCGTATGGACACGCAGCGGCGAGCCCTCGGGCATCCAGACCGCGGCGTATTTTTTCGCGGAGCTGCGGCCGCGAAACGGCAGAATCAGCAGACGCAGAATCAACTGCCACAACAGCACCGGAATTTCGACCACGCGAGGATCGGACAGGAACTGCGCGAGGTAGCGGCGCACCGCACGCGGCGTCGGTGCGTCCGGCGTGCCGAGATTGATCAGCAATACGGCGACGCGATGCGACGTGGCGTTCTGTGAAGGCCGCTCGAGGTCGAAGCGCATAGGCAGCAGAAATCACCGCTTCACGCGGCGAGTCGATTCAGTGGAGATTCATTATAGCGGCGCGGGTCCTGCCCGGCGCCGCCAGACACCCCTGGCCATTCGGACGATTGGCAGACGTCGCGGGTTCGCGCATCATGGCCGGCACGAGTTGCGATGACGGCTCCGGGGAGCGCGGGGGCTACTGCTGGCTGAGCGTCAAGGACAGCAGCCGCGCGGTGATATCGACGATCGGAATCACGCGGTTATAGGCCATGCGGGTCGGCCCGATCACGCCGAGCGTGCCGACGATCTTGCCGTTCACCTCGTACGGCGCGGTGACGACGCTCATTTCCTCGATCGGCACCAGATTCGATTCGCCGCCGATGAAAATCTGCACGCCCGCCGCATGACTCGACACGTCCAGCAACTGAAGGAGGCTGGTCTTCTGGTCGAACACATCGAACAGCTTGCGCAGGCGCGCCATATCCGACGACAGATCGGCGACTTCGAGCAGATTGCGCTCGCCCGAGATCAGCACGGTCTCGCCGGTGTCGGATTCGTCGGTGCTTGCGGTGACGGCCGCGTGCATCAGCGAGGTCATGTCGCCGCGCAGCTCGTCGATTTCCTCGCGCAGGCGGCGGCGCACTTCGTCGAACGACAGGCCCGCGAAGTGCGCGTTGATGTAATTGGAGGCTTCCACCAGTTGCGAAGGCGAAAAGTCGCGCTGGGTGGCAAGGATGCGGTTCTGCACGTCGCCTTCGGGCGTCACGATGATCAGCAGAATGCGTTGATCGGACAGGCGCATGAATTCGATCTGCTTGAACACGTGGCTGCGGCGCGGCGTGAGCACGACGCCGGCGAACTGCGACAGGTTGGACAGCACGCTCGCCGCCGCCGCGACGATCTTCTGCGGCTCGCTCACCTGCAGCGTGGTCTTGACGGTGCGCATCACCGCTTCCTCGTCGGCGGCGGACTCGACCGTCAGCATCGTGTCGACGAACAGACGGTAGCCGCGCGGCGTCGGAATGCGCCCCGCCGACGTATGCGGACTGATCACGAGTCCCAGATCCTCGAGATCCGACATCACGTTGCGGATCGTGGCCGGGCTCAGTTCGAGGCCCGAATAACGTGACAGCGTGCGCGAGCCGACCGGCTGACCTTCGGCGATGTAGCGCTCAATCAGCGTTTTGAGGAGGGTTTGTGCGCGAGGATCTAGCATGACGAAAAATTTTAGCTCAATGGCACCGCAGCCGCGAGCGCCCCGCGGCGCCCGCCCCCGGCGAATGCGCCGCCTTCGGCGGGCTCGCATGTCATCGGGTCTTCACCATTCTAACGATAATCGCGACATGCGCTGACGCCCTGCGTGCGCCGGCCCACAACCGGGTTGGTCGGCGGTTCTTTTCAGGCCCTACCTATGGTGTAATGCCGGCATGCAAGTGACCAGCCAGTTCAAGACCGTCGCGCTCGTCGGGCGCAGCAATACGCCAGGCATCGGCGAGCCGCTGACCGCGCTCGCCGCGTGCATCGCGAAGCTCGGCCTCGAAGTCGTGTTCGAAGCCGACACCGCCGCCGAAATCGGCGTGATCGAATATCCGGCGCTGCATCCCGCCCAGATCGGCGCGCGTGCCGACGTCGCCGTGGTGCTAGGCGGCGACGGCACGATGCTCGGCATCGGCCGCCAGCTCGCGCCGTATCACACGCCGTTGATCGGCATCAACCACGGACGGCTCGGCTTCATCACGGACATTCCGATCTCCGACATGCGCGAGATCGTGCCGCAAATGCTGTCCGGCAATTTCGAGCGCGAGGAGCGCGTGCTGCTGGAAGCGCGCATCGTGCGCGACGGCACGCCGATCTACCACGCGCTCGCGTTCAACGACGTGGTGGTCAACCGCAGCGGCTTCTCGGGCATGGCGGAGCTGCGCGTGTCGGTCGACGGCCGCTTCATGTACAACCAGCGCTCGGACGGCCTGATCGTCGCGACGCCGACCGGCTCGACCGCGTACGCGCTGTCGTCGCAGGGGCCGATCCTGCATCCGCAACTACAGGGCATCGTGCTCGTGCCGATCGCGCCGCACGCGCTGTCGAACCGGCCGATCGTGCTGCCGGACGAATCGAAGGTCAGCATCCAGATCGTTTCCGGGCGCGAGGTGAACGTCAATTTCGACATGCAGTCGTTCACGTCGCTGGAGCTCGGCGACACGATCGAGGTGCGCCGTTCGCGCCACACGGTGCCGATGCTGCATCCGGTCGGCTACAGCTATTACGCGACGCTGCGCAAGAAGCTGCACTGGCACGAGTACCCGTCGCACGAAGAAGACCCGAGGCCTTAAGCGGCGCTTTGAATTGCGCACGCCGCCGCGGCCGCCACCCGAATCCCAAGCTCACCCGAAGACTCCCATGCTTCGCCACCTCTCGATACGCGACTTCGTCATCGTCGCCGCGCTCGACCTCGAATTCGACAGCGGCTTCACCGTTTTCTCGGGCGAAACCGGCGCCGGCAAATCGATCCTGATCGACGCGCTCGCGCTCGCGCTCGGCGCGCGCGCCGAGGCGAGCGTCGTGCGCACCGGCGAGAGTCGCGCCGACATCACCGCGGAGTTCGAAACGCACGCGCAGGTCGATCAATGGCTCGACGCGCAGGCGCTCGGCGCGGCCGACGACGGCCCGCACGGCGGCACCGTGATGCTGCGGCGGCTGGTCGACGCGAACGGCCGCTCGCGCGCGTTCATCAACGGCACGGCGGCCACGCTCGCGCAGCTTCGCGAGGTCGGCGAAATGCTCGTCGACATTCACGGCCAGCACGCGCACCAGTTGCTGATGCGCCCGGACGCGCAGCGCGAGCTGTTCGACACGCACGCGGGCCTGTCCGACATGGCCGGCGCCGTCACGCGCGCCTGGCGCACGTGGCGCGACATGGCGCAGGCGGTCGAGCACGCGCAGACGCGCGATCGCGAGCTGCAACTCGAGCGCGAGCGACTCGCGTGGCAGCTCACCGAGCTCGACAAGCTCGCGCCGCAGCCGGGCGAATGGGAAGAGGTCAACACCGAGCATCGGCGGCTGTCGCATTCCGCGAATTTGATCGACGGCGTGCAGGGCGTGCTCGGCGCGCTGTCCGAATCGGACGACGCGATGATCACGCATCTCGGCTCGATCGCGTCGAAGATGCGCGACCTCGCGGACATCGATCCGGCGCTGAACGACGTGCTCGCCGCGCTGGAACCGGCCGAAATCCAGTTGCAGGAAGCCGCGCATTCGCTGAGCCACTACGCGCAGAAACTCGAGCTCGATCCGGAGCGGCTCGCGCAGGTCGAAAAACGCCTCGACGCGCTGCACTCGGCTGCGCGCAAGTTCCGCCTGCAACCCGGGATGCTGCCGGAAGAACACGCGGCGCGGCGCCAGCAACTGGCCGCGCTCGACGCCGCCGCCGACCTCGACGGTCTACGCGCCGCCGAGGCACAAGCGAAGGAAGTGTTCGTCGGCGAGGCGAAAAAACTGTCGAAAGCACGCGCCAAAGCAGCCAGGGCGCTCGGCGAAGCGGTCACGACCGGCATGCAGGAACTGTCGATGAAAGGCGGCAGCTTCGAAGTCGCGCTGGTACCGCTGCCTGAAGGCGGCGCGCATGGGCTCGAACAGATCGAGTTCCGCGTCGCCGGTCATGCCGGCGTGCCGCTGCGGCCGCTCGCGAAGGTCGCGTCGGGCGGCGAACTCGCGCGTATCAGTCTCGCGCTCGCGGTGATCGCGAGCGCGGCCAGCCCGACACCGACGCTGATCTTCGACGAAGTGGATACCGGCATCGGTGGTGGCGTGGCAGAAGTGGTCGGGCGGCTATTGCATCAGCTCGGCGAGGCGCGCCAGGTGCTGTGCGTGACCCATCTGCCGCAGGTCGCCGCGCGCGGCGATCATCATTTCCAGGTCGCAAAGTTGAGCAACGGCAACGGCGGCACGCTCAGCAGCGTGACCTCGCTTGACAAGTCAAGCCGCATCGAGGAAGTCGCGCGGATGCTCGGCGGCCTCGAAATCACGGCGACCACGCGCAAGCACGCGAAGGAAATGCTGGCCGCTTGAGTTTGCGCCGAGCCTGGTCCGCCGCATACGGCCCGAGTCGGGTCGGCCGGGACGTCACAACGATCCCGGCCACGCATGATGCGCTACGCGAAGTGTGTCAGCGCCATCACCCAAACACCCTGTTCCACAACGCCAGCACCGCCTCGCGCTCGGTCGTGACCAGCGCCGGATCGACCCGCGCCTTCTCCATCCCATCGAGCCGCAGCGTGTGCTGCAACTTGCGATACCGTCGATACGCGGCACCGACCGTCTCCGCTTCCGCCTCGCTCATCAGCCCGAAACGCGACACCTCGCGCAATAGCGCGATGTTGCCGGTATTGCGGATCAGCTCGGGATCGCGCGCTGCATGCAGCAGCACCCAGTACTGCACCGTGAACTCGATATCGACCATGCCGCCGCGGTCGTGTTTCAGATCGAACAGCGCCGGCGTTTGGTTAGGATGTCCCGCCTCGACACGCGCGCGCATCTCGACGATCTCCTTCGCGAGCGGTGGCGCTTCGCGCGGCATCGTCAGCACCTGTTTGCGGATCGCCTCGAACTTCGCGCCGATCTCCGGATCGCCCGCGCAGTAACGCGCGCGCGTCAGCGCCTGATGCTCCCACACCCATGCCGTATTCGCCGCGTCGCCCTCGCGCAACTGGTAACGGCGAAACGCGTCGAGATCGGTGACGAGCAGGCCCGACTCGCCGTTGGGCCGCAGTCGCAGGTCGATGTCGAACAGCGTGCCGGCGCCGGTCGCGGTTGTCAGCCACGTGATCAGGCGCCGCGTGTAGGTGGCGTAGACGTCGGCGGCGGCATCGTCGGAATCGTCGTACAGGAAGATCAGGTCGAGGTCCGACGCGTAGCCGAGCTCCTTGCCGCCGAGCTTGCCGTAGGCGATCACCGCGAAGCGCGGCGCGTCGCGGTGACGTTTGGCCAGTTGCTTCCACACGGCTTCGATCGTCACGTCGAGCACCGCGTCGGCGAGTTCGGACAGCCGGTCGCTGACGTGCTCGACGGACAGCTTGCCGGCCAGATCGATCAGCAAAATGCGGAACACCTCGGCCTGATGCGCGTGACGCAGCAGATCCATCTGCTGCTCGACGCCATCGGCGGCCGCGAGCCGCAAACGCAAGGTACGCTTGAATTCGGCCCAGTCGAACGGGCTGTTGATCGCCTCGCCGTCGAGCAGTTCGTCGAGCAGCTGCGGATGGCGGATCAGATAGCCCGCCGCCCAGCGCGAGCCGCCTAACACCGACAGCACCTGGTGCAGCGCCTGCGGATATTCGGTCAGAAGCGCGAGATACGCGCCGCGCCGGCTCACCGCTTCGAGCAGATCGAAAAAGCGCGCGACCGTATCGGCGCGCCGCGCAGCCGGCTCCAGCGTGCGCGCGGCATCGAGCGCGCGCTGCGCGACGATGTCGAAACGCTGCCGGCTGCGCTCGTTCAGGCCCGTGTAGCGCGACGAGCGCCATACCCCCCGCAGCCGCGCGAGCAGCTCGCCGGGTTCGGCCACACCCAGCTCGACGAGGCGCGCGCGCAGCGCGTCGTCGGCGCTGTCGTCGGCGAGCGCGCTGCTCCATACCCACGCGGCCGCGCCGTCCTCGGGCGCGCCGCAGCCGTCGCGGCCGTTCACCTTGTCGGCGAAAATCTGGTCGAACTGCTGTTCCACGAACTCGCGATGCGCGTCGAGCTTCGTCATCAGTTGCGGGTAGTCGTCGCAGCCCATCGCGCGCGCGAGCGCGATGCGGTCTTCGGCATCGACGGGCATCGCGTGGGTCTGCGCGTCGTTGCGATATTGCAAACGATGCTCGAGCTCACGCAGAAAGCGATACGCCTGCGACAGCTTCACGCACACCGACGAGTCCATCAGCCCATGCGTGGCCGCGTGGCGCAGCACGGCGAGCGTCGGCCGCACACGAAAGCCGGCGTCCTGGCCGCCGCGGATCAGCTGGAACACCTGCGCGCTGAATTCGATTTCACGGATGCCGCCACGGCCGAGCTTGATGTCGTCGGCCTTGTCCGGGCGCATCGACGCGCGGCGCTGCGCCTCCTGACGGATCTGCAGATGCAGCGCGCGGATCGCGCTGATCACGCCGAAATCCAGATAGCGTCGATAGACGAACGGCGTGACGATCGCGTCGAGTTGCTTGCGCAGCCGCTGGGCCGACGCGCTCGTGCCCTCGGACACGAGTCGGCCCTTGATCCACGCGTAGCGCTCCCACTCGCGGCCCTGTACGTAGAAATACTCTTCGAGCATGCCGAGGCTGCACACGAGCGGCCCCGAATCGCCGTTCGGCCGCAGACGCATATCGACGCGAAATACATAGCCGTCGGCGGTGACTTCGGCGAGCGCGCCGATCAGCCGCTTGCCGAGGCGCGTGAAGAACTCCTGGGTCGCGAGCGGCGAGCGCTGGCCGCCGATGGTCTCGCCGTCGTCCTCGTAAACAAAGATCAGGTCGATATCCGACGACACGTTCAGCTCACGCCCACCGAGCTTGCCCATGCCGACCACGCCGAGCGTGAGCCGCTCGCCCTGCTGGCCGCGCGGCTCGCCATACAACGCTTCGAGCTCGGCGCTCAGCACCGTCAGCGCGCGCTGGATCGTCGTTTCCGCCAGATCGGTCATCGCGCCGGTGACTTCGGCGATATCGGCCTCGCCAGCCAGGTCGCGCTCCATCACCGCGCAGAAGACTTCGGTGCGCAGCTGGCGCAGCGCGCGCTTCAGCGCATCTTCGTTGACCGGCGCACCGGCTGGGCCCGCCGCCTCGGCGCACAGCGCGTCGAGACGCGCGTCGATGCGCTCCCGCGTCAGCGGTTCATCGGCCAGCGCGCTGACATGCGCGACGAGTTGCGGGCGGGCCGCGGCGGCGCGCGCGGCATAGTGCGAATAGCTGGAACTCAGGAGGGTGGCGTCAGTCATCAAAAATCTGGCTCGCTCGTTGCTTGATCGAATTGGGTGCGGCGGTATCTGACGGGTGTCGTTCCGGGGTCGTTGTCGTGCCGTTCCGTTGCGCCATCGGCACACGGCGACACGCGTGCCGAACCCGTGCCGAACGCGGTGCCGGACGGCTTCGCCAAACGCCGTCGCGGGCTATCGGACAGGGTTTGCAGGAGGTCCGCCGACGCTTTCCCGTGTGTTACATTTCGTCGTTAACTCGCAAAACTACCATACGCCCAGTCGCCGCAGCATGTCCGAGCGAAACGAATCCGCCGACCCGCAAGCCCCATCGCAGGTCCGGCATGTGAGCGGAAGCGACCACATCGTGCTGCGTCGGACGTTGCGCGTGCTCGTCACGCTCGCACTCGTCCTTTATTTCATCGCGACCGGACTGTTTCTGGGTTTGCGCTACGTGGTGCTGCCGCGCGCCGACTCGTTCCGCCCACGCATCGAAGCCGCGGTCTCCGACAAGCTGCGCACCCAGTTCACGATCGGCCGGCTCGCGCCGCACTGGAGCGGCTTCCAGCCGGGGCTCGACGTTACGAATCTGGTCATCCGCGACCACGACGGCCGACCCGCGCTGACGATTCCGCACGCCACCGCGACGGTATCCTGGCGCTCGCTGTGGCAGTTTCATCCCGCGCTGTCGAGCCTGATCGTCGATCAGCCGGACGTGCTGGTGTCGCGCAGTGAGGACGGCGTGCTGTCGGTCGCGGGCGTGCCGGTGCCGACGCGCCACAGCGGCAACGACGCGCTGTCCACCTGGCTGTTGCGCCAGCAGGCGATCGTCGTGCGCGGCGGCGTGCTGCGCTGGCGTGACGCGACGCGCAACGAACCCGAACTGGCGCTGCGCGACATCCGCATCGCGATCCTCAATGACGGCCGCGATCACCGCATGGCGCTGCAGGCGCCACCCGACGGCCAGGTGCTGAAAGGCCCGCTCGACTTCCGCACGCACTTCCGCCACGCGCCGCTCTCGGCGCTCGGCAAGCCGATAAACTGGAGCGGGCAGGTGTACATGTCGACGGGCCCGGTCGATCTGCCGACGCTCGCGCGCTACATCCAGTTCCCGATCGAGACGTTCGCCGGCCGCATCGACAATGCAATCTGGATCGACTTCAGCGAAGGCCGCATGACCCAGGCGACCGGCCAGTTGAGCGGTTACGACGTCGCGATGCGCGTGCGCCCGACCCAGCCAAGGCTGCTCGTGCCGATCACCCACTTTCTGTGGCGCGTCGAGGCAAACGAAGGCGAGTACCGGCTGCAGCTGTCGGACCTGCGGGCCGAGCTCGGCCAGCCGCCGCTCGAAGACGGCACGCCGCTCACGCGCATCCTGCGCTTCCGGACCCTTGACAGCCGCTACCGGATGGCGTCGCAGCAGCATGGGCAGCTTTTGAGCATCAGCGGCGATCGCGTCGATCTCGGCATCCTCGCCGAATTCAGCCGCGCGCTGCCGCTGCCGCGGCACTTTCTCAATGAACTCGTGCGCATCAATCCGCGCGGGCTCGTCGCGAACTACGTGATCGAGGTCGAGCGCGGCAAGCCGGAATCCGGAGAAGTGGGCAGCGACCGTCGGCCGACGGGTGCTGAACCGATCGAGCGTTATCGCTTCAAGGGCGATCTACAGGGCATCAGCTTCGCCGCCCAGGAGCCGGGGCCGGGCCTGACGCCGCGCGGCCACCCGCGCGCCGGCGTTCCCGGCATCGAAAACCTGTGGGGCAACGTCGACGCCGATGAAAAAGGTGGCCACGCGAACCTCGATACGACCAACGTGGCGATCACGCTGCCGGGCGTGTTCGACGATCCGCGTCTCACGCTCGCGCGTCTGCACGGCCGCGCCGACTGGACGGTGGGCGCGAAGGCGCCGGGCGACACCCGGCCCGCGTTCGCGATCAAGCTCAACGATTTCGGGATATCCGACCCCGACGTCGAGGCGACCGCGACCGCGAGCTACAGTAATCCCGGCCACGGCCGCGGCTCGCTCGACCTGAAAGCCGACTTCAAGCGCGCGCAGGTGACACACATCGCCCGCTATCTGCCGACCGCGGTCAGCGAAAAGCTGCGCGTTTACCTAGGCCACGGCTTGCAGGCTGGCGTGTCGCGTGGCGGCATGATCGAAGTGCACGGCGACCTGACCAAGTTCCCTTACGCGCGCGACCCCGACGCCGGCATCTTCCACATCGTCGCGCCGTTCACCGGCGGCAAGTTCGATCCAACGCCGTTTCCGCCGCGCAATATGCGCAACGGCACGCCAAACGTTTGGCCGCCGCTCGACGGCATCGACGGCGTGTTCGAACTCAAGCAGAATGTGCTGCGCTTCGACATCGACCGCGGGCGTTACAAGCGCATCGCACTGACCGACGTCAACGGCCACATCGACGATCTCGGCACCAAAGCGTCGAACCTGGTCATTCAGGGCAACGGCCGCGGCCCCCTCGCCGACATGCTCGACTACGTGAACGGCAGCTCGCTCGGCATCATGGCGCGGCACCAGACCGAAAAGATCCGCGCGGAAGGGCCCGCGGCGCTCGCGCTGAAGCTGACGATCCCGCGCACGCCGAAGCCGCACGTCGGTGTAGAAGGCGCGCTCGGCTTTCAGAACAATCGCCTGAGCGCGAACAACGTGCCGCCGCTGTCGCAGCTGACCGGCCGGGTGCGCTTCACCGAGCACACGGCCGAGGCCGACCGGCTGTCCGGCCGGTTCCTCGGCGGCGACGTGCACGCGAACGGCGGCTTGCGTCAGGACGGCACGTACGCGCTCGCGCTCAACGGCCACATCGCCGTCGATGCCGCGCGCGAGCTGCATCTGCATGGCCCGGCCGCGCAGGTGCTCACGCACATGCGTGGCAGCGCGCCGTATGCGTTGAACGTCAGCGGCGCGAGGGGCCGCCTGCCGGAAGTCAGCGCCAACTCGGATCTGAGCGGCCTCGCGCTCGATTTTCCCGCACCGTTCAACAAGCCGGTCGGCACGCCGATGCCGCTGCACTTCTCGGTCAATCCGTCGACGGTGCCCGGCGAAGCCGGCCTCGAACGCGCCGACCTGACGTTCGGGCCGGTCGCCGCCGCGTATCTGCTGCGCTATCAGCCGAAGGTGCAGCCGAATACGCCACCGGCCGTCGTGCGCGGCGCGATCGGCGTGAACCGGCCGGCCGATCTGCCGTCCGAGGGCGTGGTTGCCGCGGTCGACGTCAAGGAGTTCAATGCCGACGCCTGGCGCGCGCTCGCCGCGCAGTTGCGCGGGGGCGCGGCCGGGGCGAATGGCGTGAACGGCGGGGCGAACGGCGGCAGTACCGCCAGCGGCGCCACCAACACGAGCAACGCGGCCACCCCCGCCGCCGCGCCCAATCCGATGCTCACGCAGTTCATGCCGAATCGCTTCGCGCTGCACATCGACACGCTGACGCTGCTCAAGCGCCACTGGGACAACGTGATCGTCGGTGCGTCGCACACGGACCGCACATGGCAGGCGAACATCGCGTCGAATCAGGTGTCCGGCCACGTGTCGTGGCTGCCAGGCGCGACCCGCGAATCGCCGGGCGAGCTGCAGGCGCGTTTTGCGCGCCTCGTGATTCCGTCGGTCGCGGACAAGGACCTGCTCGGCCCGGCGATGTCGGCGCCGGCGCTGAACATGCCGTCGATCGATATGGTCGTGGACGAGCTGATCGTGCACGATCGCAACGTGGGCCGGCTCGAGGTCGACGCTCACAACTTCGACGAGAACGGCGTGCCGGTCTGGCAGCTCGACAAGCTCGATGTGACGAACCCGACCGCGACGCTCACCGCGACCGCGAACTGGCGCACGTCGACCGGGCTGGCCACCTCGGCCGACGAAGCCACGCCGCGCCGCACCGTGTTCGATTTCAAGCTCGACATCAAGGATGCCGGCGCAATGCTGGATCGCCTCGGTCTGCCGAGGACGCTCAGGAGCGGCAGCGGCTCGATCGCCGGCAAGGCGGTGTGGCAAGGCGGCCCGACCACGATCGACTATTCGACGCTGAACGGCAATCTCGCGCTCGATCTGCGCCACGGCCAGATCCTGAAGGTCGATCCAGGCGTCGCGACACTGCTCGGCGTGCTGAGCCTGCAAAGCCTCGCACGCATCGCCACGCTCGATTTCCGCGACGTGATCGGCGAGGGCCTGCCGTTTTCGAGCGTGACCGGGACCGCGCAGATTCATGACGGCATCGCCCGCATCGACGACTTCAGAATGGTGACCGCGCCGGCGCGCGCCGAGATGGTGGGCTCGGTCGACATCGCGCAGAAGAGCCAGGATCTGCACCTGCACGTGGTGCCGACCGTCAGCGCCGGCTCGGCGGTGATCGCGGCGGCGATCGTCAATCCGTTGATCGGCCTCGGCGCACTGATCGCCGATCTCGCGCTCACGCACGGGGTGTCGCAGGTGTTCGCGCGCGACTATGCGATCACCGGCTCGTGGTCGAAACCGCACGTCCAGCGGGTGACGACCGAACGGGGTAAGATTGACGCTCCGGCTTCGACCGTGGAAGCGCACTGAGCTTTGGTTTCCCGGCGCCGCTATCGCGAATTACGCGGCCGCTCGTGCCACTTCGTCGAATCAATGCGCCAACGGGGCCGAGCCAGCCCACAATCATGCATGCGGCGCGGCGCTTCGCACCGCCGCCCTGCCGGGAGCCTTTCGACACGCTCATGAGCGAAATACACATCTCTCCTTCTCCGTCCGCCGATGCATCGGGCGGGCCATTGGCCAGCTCCTTCCGGGTCGCCGCGCTGCAGATGGTCAGCACGCCGGATCGCGATCGCAATCTCGCCGACGCACAGCGCCTGATCGCCGAAGCCGCCGCCGACGGCGCGCAACTCGTGCTGCTTCCCGAGTATTTCTGCTTCATGGGCTTCAAGGACACCGACAAGCTCGCCGTGCGCGAGCCGCATCGGGATGGCCCGATCCAGCGCTTTCTCGCCGACGCCGCGCGCCGCCACCAGATCTGGGTGATCGGCGGCACGCTGCCGCTGAATGCGCCGGAGGCATCGCGCGTGCTGAACACGACGCTCGTGTTCGACCCGCTCGGCAACGAAGCCGCGCGCTACGACAAGATCCACCTGTTCAACTTCGAAAAGGGCGAAGAATCGTTCGACGAAGCGCGCACGATTCGGCCCGGCACCGCGGTGCAAGGTTTCCAGGCGCCGTTCGGCCGGGTCGGCCTGTCGGTCTGCTACGATCTGCGCTTTCCCGAGCTGTACCGGCGCCTGGGCGACTGCGCGCTGATCGTGGTGCCGTCCGCGTTTACCTACACGACCGGCCGCTCGCATTGGGAGCTGCTGCTGCGCACCCGCGCGATCGAAAATCAGTGCTACGTGCTCGCCGCGGCGCAAGGCGGCAAACACGAGAACGGCCGCCGCACCTGGGGCCACAGCATGTTGATCGACCCGTGGGGCGAGATCGTCGCGGTGCGCGACGAGGGCGTCGGCGTGGTTGCGGGCAACCTCGAACGCGCGCGCATCGACGAAGTGCGGCAGAGCCTGCCGGCATGGCGTCATCGCGTGCTGAGCTGAAACCGACATTGAAACTGCGGCGCCTGCCACGCATATAGCGACGCAGGCGCTCCCCGACCCCTCCGTATCGAGCAGAACATACTTCGCATGAACATCATCGAACCCGGTATCCGTAATCTCGCCGCCGCCAAGGACATCCTCCTCACGCCCTATGGTCTCGACGAGTCGCTGCTCACGCGCACGCTCGCCGAAATCTTCACGCACCGCGTCGACTACGCGGACCTGTACTTTCAGGCCACCCGCAGCGAAGCGTGGAGTCTCGAGGAAGGCATCGTGAAGTCGGGCAGCTTCAGCATCGATCAGGGCGTCGGCGTGCGCGCCGTGTCGGGCGAGCGCACCGCGTTCGCGTACTCGGACGACCTGTCGCCCGAAGCGATCCGCCAGGCGGCCATCGCCACGCGCGCGATCGCCAGGGCGGGCGGCGGCAAGCAGAAGATCAAGGTGGCGTCGTCGCTGACCGGCATCGCCGGGCGCGATCTGTACCTGCCGTCCGATCCGCTGCATTCGCTCGACGCCACCGCGAAGGTCAAGCTGCTCGAGCGCATCGAGCAGATGGCGCGCGGCCGCGACCCGCGCATCCAGCAGGTGATGGCGGGTCTTGCCGGCGAATACGACGTGGTGCTCGTCGCGCGCAGCGACGGCGGCTTCGCGGCCGACATCCGGCCGCTGGTGCGCGTGTCGGTGACGGTGATCGCCGAGCAGAACGGCCGCCGCGAAATCGGCAGCGGCGGCGGCGGCGGGCGTTTCGACTACGGCTATTTCACCGATGAAGTGCTGTCGCGCTACGTCGACGACGCGGTACACGCCGCGCTCGTCAATCTCGACGCGCGCCCGGCACCGGCCGGCGCAATGACCGTCGTGCTCGGGCCGGGCTGGCCCGGCGTGCTGCTGCACGAGGCGATCGGCCACGGGCTCGAGGGCGACTTCAACCGCAAGGGGTCGTCGGCATTCGCGGGACGCATCGGCGAGCAGGTCGCCGCGAAGGGCGTCACCGTGGTCGACGACGGCACGCTGCCGAACCGCCGCGGCTCGCTCAATATCGACGACGAAGGCAATCCGACGCAGTGCACGACGCTGATCGAGGACGGCATCCTGAAGGGCTACCTCCAGGACACGCTGAATGCGCGTCTGATGAAAATGCCGGTCACCGGCAACGCACGGCGCGAATCGTACGCGGCGCTGCCGATGCCGCGCATGACCAACACGTACATGCTCAACGGCGACAAGGACCCGCAAGAAATCCTCGCGTCCGTGAAGAACGGCCTGTATGCGGTGAATTTCGGCGGCGGTCAGGTCGACATCACGAACGGAAAGTTCGTATTCTCGGCCTCGGAGGCGTACATGATCGAGAACGGCAAGATCACGTATCCCGTCAAAGGCGCGACGCTGATCGGCAGCGGCCCGGAATCGCTTAAGTACGTCACGATGATCGGCAACGACATGAAGCTCGATTCCGGCGTCGGCGTGTGCGGCAAGGAAGGCCAGAGCGTGCCGGTGGGCGTCGGTCAGCCGACGCTGCGCATCGAGCGGATGACGGTCGGCGGTACGGCCTGATTGCGCGACTGATGCACGCTTCGCGCACGCATGTCGCCAAGCGTGCGGATTTCCCGCATTTTTCGATGCCCCGGCTTGTCAGCCGAGCTTGTACCGGGTTATAAAGGCACTCACCTTTTTTGATCAGCGACGCATTTCACTTCGCCATGTCCGCCAAATTTTATTTTTACTTTTTTTGGTATCTCAGACCGCTGGCGGATCGAGAGGGGTGTTAGTGCACGCAGGACACCAGGAATTCACGAAAAACCGCCAGCCAGCCTGGCGGTTTTTTTTCGTCTCACGCTTTTGACCCGAACACGCTACGAACCGATTCAGGAGAACCACATGCCCCCGCACAATACCGACGATGTCCGCATCCGCGAATTGAAGGAACTCACGCCGCCCGCTCACCTGATCCGCGAATTTGCGTGCGACGAGACGGTGTCCAACGTGATCTACGACTCGCGCACCGCGATGCATCGGATTCTGCACGGCATGGACGACCGTCTGATCGTCGTGATCGGCCCGTGCTCGATTCACGATCCGAAGGCCGCGATCGAATACGCGGGGCGTCTGATCGAGCAGCGCAAGCGCTTTGCCGGCGAACTCGAAGTCGTAATGCGCGTGTACTTCGAAAAGCCGCGCACGACGGTGGGCTGGAAGGGTCTCATCAACGACCCGCATATGGACAACAGCTTCAAGATCAACGAAGGCCTGCGCACCGCGCGCGAGCTGCTGCTGCGCATCAACGAACTCGGCCTGCCGGCCGGCACCGAGTACCTCGACATGATCAGCCCGCAGTACATCGCGGACCTGATCTCGTGGGGGGCCATCGGCGCGCGCACGACCGAATCGCAGGTGCATCGCGAGCTCGCGTCGGGACTGTCGTGCCCGGTCGGCTTCAAGAACGGCACGGACGGCAACGTGAAGATCGCCGTCGACGCGATCAAGGCGGCCTCGCAGCCGCACCATTTCCTGTCGGTCACGAAGGGCGGCCACTCGGCGATCGTATCGACCGCGGGAAATGAGGACTGCCACGTCATTCTGCGCGGCGGCAAAACGCCGAACTACGACGCCGACAGCGTCAACGCGGCCTGCGCGGACATCGGCAAAGCGGGTCTCGCCGCGCGTCTGATGATCGACGCGAGCCACGCGAACAGTTCGAAGAAGCACGAGAACCAGATTCCGGTGTGCGCGGACGTCGGCCGTCAGATCGCCGCGGGTGACGAGCGGATCGTCGGTGTGATGGTGGAGTCGCACCTCGTCGCGGGTCGCCAGGATCTGCAGGAAGGCTGCGAGCTCACGTACGGGCAGAGCATTACCGATGCATGCATCGGCTGGGATGAAAGCGTCGCCGTGCTCGAAGGCCTTGCCGAAGCGGTCAGGCAGCGCCGCGTCGCGCGCGGCAGCGGCAACTGAACACTCGCCCCGTCGCCACTTTGGCGACTTGTCTGCAGTTGGTAGAAAAAACCCGGTTCGATTTCGAACCGGGTTTTTTATTGGCCAGTCGGACGAACGGTACTGAGCCTGCCGCCTCGCTATCGTCATAGCTCGTTGCCTGGTCGTTCGCACGACTTGACCGGGTTGGAGGATGCGTATAAGATTTTATACATGAGGTGGCGATGGAGCAGCAAAAGGAAATTCGCTGGTTAGGCTCCAGCTACCGTGATTTGCTCGCTTTTCCCGACGAAGCGCGTCGTCTCGCAGGGTTTCAGCTTCACAAGATTCAGTCAGGACTCGACCCCGACGACTGGAAACCGATTGACTCGATCGGCGCGGGAACGCGCGAAATTCGCATCAGAGACGAAGACGGCATTTTTCGCGTGATGTACGTGACCAAATACGCCGAAGCGCTGTACGTGCTGCATTGCTTTCAGAAGAAGACGCAGAAGCTCGGCCCGCACGACAGAAAAATTGCCGAAACGCGCTACCGCGCCATCATCCATTACAGGACCACCCAGCCATGACGATCGACACCAACATTCGTCACGTAACGCGAGCCGGCGCGAACGTGTTTGTCGAACTCGGTTTTTCCGCCGAGGAAGCGAAGCGTCTTCACGCGGCGTCGCAAAAACAGATCAACGACACGCGGCTGCTCAAGGAACAGCTGATGACCGAGCTGTCCACGTGGATCGAACAGCATCATCTGAGGCAGGCCGAGGCGGCTGAAATTCTGATGGTGTCGCGCCCGCGCGTGTCCGATGTCGTCAACAAGAAAACCACCAAGTTCACGATCGACACGCTCGTGGAAATGCTCAGCCGTATCGGCAAGCCGGTCACGCTCGCCGTCGGTTGAGCGTCGGCTCGTGCAGAGCACCGTGCGTGTCGATACGCGCATGCGCGTCGCCATTCACGGCGCGCCGCGATCGTGCTGCCACAGCACGTCGGTGCCGCCGTCCGCGCGATTGAGCACGCGCGCCAGCACGAACAACAGATCGGACAGCCGGTTCACGTATTGACGCGGCGCCGCGTTCAGCGCCTCGTGTTCGCCGAGCGCGACGATCGCGCGCTCCGCTCGGCGGCAAACGGTACGGCACACGTGCGCGAGCGCGGCCGCGCGCGAACCGCCCGGCAGAATGAATTCCTTCAGCGGCGGCAGCGCGGCGTTGTAGTCGGCGAGCCAGCCGTCGAGCTGTGCGAGATGCTGGTCGGTAAGCATCGTGTGGCCGGGAATGCACAGCTCGCCGCCAAGATCGAACAGGTCGTGCTGGATCGCGACCAGCGCCGCGCGCACGTTCTCGGGCAGCTTCTCGCACAACAGCACGCCCAGATTCGAATTGAGTTCGTCGATGTCGCCGATCGCGGCGATGCGCGTGCTGTCCTTGCGCACGCGGCGGCCGTCGCCGAGACCGGTGGTGCCGTCGTCGCCGGTGCGAGTGGCGATCTTGCTGAGGCGATTGCCCATGATATCTCCCATGCATTCGGTGGCGATGCGGCCACCACGTTTATCCATATTGCTCGCATCGCGAAATCGCCGCCATTATATGAGCGCTAGTCGGCGCCGCGCCGGCTGGCGGCGTAAAATGAAACACCTGCTGCAAACAGGCTGCACCTAAAGAAACTTTCACGAGACCGGAGCAAGCGCTGTAGCGCTAAACCGATCGAGCTAAAGCATTGGACCGGAGTAAGCGCTGTAGCGCTAACTCCGGTCGACACAGGAGACATGCGTGAACCATCCCGTGCCGCCGGCCCCGCTGCGCCGGCCGTTTCCCGCCGGATTGCTGAACCAGCTCAAAGCCGCTTTCGGCGATCGGGTCTCCGTTGCCGAAGCCGTGCGTGCGCATCACGGCCGCGACGAATCGCCATTCGATCCGCAACTGCCTGACGCCGTCGTGTTCGCGCGCACGACCGAAGACGTGCAAACCGCCGTCAAGCTGTGCGGCCAGTTCGATGTGCCGATCATTCCGTACGGCAATGGTTCGTCGCTCGAAGGACATCTGCTTGCGGTGCAAGGCGGCGTGTCGATCGATCTGTCGGAAATGAACCGCGTGTTGTCGATCAACGCCGAAGACCTGACCGTCACCGTCGAGCCCGGCATCTCACGCAAGCAACTGAACGAAGCACTGCGCGACACCGGCCTGTTCTTCCCGATCGATCCGGGCGCGGACGCGAGCATTGGCGGCATGTCGGCCACGCGCGCGTCGGGTACCAACGCCGTGCGCTACGGCACGATGCGCGAGAACGTGCTCGGCCTGACGGTGGTGCTCGCCGATGGCCGCGTGATCAAGACCGGCTCGCGCGCGCGCAAGTCGGCGGCGGGGTATGACCTCACGCGCCTGTTCGTCGGCTCGGAAGGCACGCTCGGCGTGATCACCGAAATCACGGTGCGCCTGTATCCGCAGCCGGAGGCGGTGTCGGCCGCGGTGTGCACGTTCCCGTCGATGGGCGATGCGGTGCGCGCGGTTATCGAGACGATCCAGATCGGCGTGCCGATCGCGCGTGTCGAGTTCGTCGATTCGCTGGCGATCCGCTCGATCAATCGCCATTCGAATCTGACGCTGCGCGAAGCACCCACGTTGTTCTTCGAATTTCATGGCACCGAGGCGGGCGTCAAGGAACAGGCCCAGCTCGTGCAGGAACTGGCCGCGCAGAACGCCGGTGAAGGCTTCGAATGGGCGACGCGCCCCGAAGACCGCAGCCGTCTGTGGAACGCGCGTCACAACGCCTATTTCGCGATGTTGCAACTGAAGCCCGGCTCGCGCGCGGTGACCACCGACGTCTGCGTACCGATCTCGCGTCTCGCGGAGTGCGTGGTCGAAACGGAGCAGGATCTGTTGGCCTCGCCGCTGCCCTGCCCGATCGTCGGCCATGTCGGCGACGGCAACTTCCACGTCGCAATCCTGATCGACCCGAACAAGCCCGAGGAACTCGAGGAAGCCGAGCGCCTGAACCATCGCATCGTGCAGCGCGCGCTGCGCATGGACGGCACCTGCACCGGCGAGCATGGCATCGGCCTGCACAAGATGGGCTTTCTACTCGAGGAGCATGGCGACGTCGCGGTCGACACGATGCGCTCGATCAAGCACGCGCTCGACCCGCGCAATCTGATGAACCCGGGCAAGATCTTCGCGTGGGCGGCGGCCTGACCGACGTTGCGAAGGCTGGCCGCGGCAAGCCACGAGGAGACAACTCACATGAACGCACCCGCTGAACTGTCGGCTGAAGTCCTCGCGCAGCGTCAGCGCGAAGTCGTGCAGGCGCTGATGGCCGTGTTGCCGACCCACTGTCTGCTGTATCGCGAGGAAGACACCGTCGCGTACGACTGCGACGGCCTCGCCGCGTACCGGCGTCTGCCGCTCGCGGTCGCGTTGCCGGAAACCGAATCGCAGGTGCAGCGCATCGTGCAGATCTGCCATCGCCTCGAGGTGCCCATCGTGCCGCGCGGTGCGGGCACCGGGCTGTCCGGCGGCGCGATGCCGATCCGGCTCGGCGTGGTGGTGTCGCTCGCACGCTTTCGCAAGATCGTCGAGGTCGACCCGTACGCGCGCATCGCGACCGTGCAACCGGGCGTGCGCAATCTGGCGATCTCCGAGGCCGCGGCACCGTACGGCCTCTACTATGCGCCCGACCCATCGTCGCAAATTGCGTGCACGATCGGCGGCAACGTGTCCGAGAATTCGGGCGGCGTGCATTGCCTGAAGTACGGCCTCACCGTGCACAACGTACTGCGCGTGCGAGCGGTGACGATGGAAGGCGAAATCGTCGAATTCGGCTCGCTCGCGCCCGACGCGCCGGGGCTCGATCTGCTCGCGGTGCTGATCGGCAGCGAGGGCATGTTCGCGATCGTCACCGAGGTCACCGTCAAGCTGATCCCGAAGCCGCAAACGGCGCAGGTCATCATGGCCAGCTTCGACGACGTCGTCAAAGGCGGCGACGCGGTCGCGGGCATCATCGCGGCGGGCATCATTCCGGCCGGCCTCGAGATGATGGACAAGCCCGCCACGCGCGCGGTCGAGGAGTTCGTCAACGCAGGCTACGATCTCGACGCGGCGGCGATCCTGCTGTGCGAATCGGACGGCACACCCGAGGAAGTCGCGAACGAGATCGTACGCATGACCGCGGTGCTGCGCGAGCACGGCGCGACCCGTATCCAGATTTCGCGCACGGAAGCGGAGCGCCTACGCTTCTGGTCCGGGCGCAAGAACGCGTTTCCGGCCGCCGGCCGCATCTCGCCGGACTATTACTGCATGGACGGCACCGTGCCGCGCCGCAGTATCGGGCCGCTGCTCGCGCGCATCGAGGAGATGGAAAAAACGTACCAGTTGCGCTGCATCAACGTGTTCCATGCCGGCGACGGCAACATGCATCCGCTGATCCTGTTCAACGGCAACGACAAGGACGAGTGGCACCGCGCCGAGTTGTTCGGTTGCGACATCCTCGAAGCTTGCGTCGAGCTGGGCGGCACGGTGACGGGTGAGCATGGCGTCGGCATCGAGAAGATCAATTCGATGTGCGTGCAGTTCTCGCCCGAGGAGCGCGATACGTTCCACGCGGTCAAGCGGGCCTTCGACGCGCCCGGCCTGCTGAACCCCGACAAGGGCATCCCGACACGGGCGCGCTGCGCCGAATACGGCAAGATGCACGTGCGCGGCGGGCTGCTGCCGCATCCGGAGCTGCCTCGCTTCTAGCGGCTGGCGTCGGCATTGCGCATCCGCCGCACGCCGCGCGCGCTGATGCTGGCGCGGCGTGCGCGGCGCCTCGCTCCGTCCCCTTCAGACCAATGCTCCGCGCCCCGTCATGCGGGTGCGCTCCGGCTTGCCAGCGAGCCGCCGCCCGGTACAATCAAACGACACACAACGAGCAGGACACCATGGAAGAGGACGACATCGTCGCCGGATGGTCCGAACGCGTGCGTTCGGCCAGCGCCGAGGGAGGCGCGGTGCGCATCCGCGGCGGCGGCACCAAGGACTGGTATGGTCAGACGCTGGAAGGTGAGATCCTCGACACGCGCGCTTATCGCGGCATCATCGCGTACGATCCGGCCGAGCTCGTGATCACCGCGCGCGCGGGGACACCGTTGCTGGAAATCGAAGCCGCGCTCGCCGAGCACGACCAGATGCTGCCGTTCGAGCCGCCGCACTTCGGTCCGCAGGCCACCTTCGGCGGCTGCATCGCCGCGGGTATTTCGGGGCCGCGCAGGCCGGCCGTCGGCGCCGCGCGCGACTTCGTGCTCGGTGCCGTCGTGATGAACGGCCACGGCCAGGTGCTGCGCTTCGGCGGCCAGGTCGTCAAGAATGTCGCGGGCTACGACGTGTCGCGGCTGCTCGCGGGCTCGCTCGGCACGCTCGGGTTGATCCTCGAGCTATCGGTCAAAGTGCTGCCGCGGCCGCAGGCCGAAGCCACGCTGAAGTTCGACATGAACGGCACCGACGCGGTACGCAAGCTCAACGAATGGGGCGGCCGGCCGCTGCCGATCACCGCGAGCGCATGGCGCAACGGCACGCTCGCGGTGCGCCTGGGCGGCGCGGAAGCCGCGGTCAAGTCCGCGCGCACCGGGCTCGGCGGCGAAGTCGTCGATGCGGTCGAAGCCGAACGCTTCTGGGCCGGACTGCGCGAACAGACCGATTCGTTTTTTGCGGGCATTCCGCCGAAGGCCGCGCTGTGGCGTCTCGCGCTGCCGTCGATCACCGAGCCGCTGCAACTGCCCGGCGCGCAACTGATGGAATGGGGCGGCGGCCAGCGCTGGTGGATCACCGACACCGACGCACAAACCGTGCGCATCAGCGCGAAGCAGGCCGGCGGCCACGCGACGATCTTCCGCAGCGGCCAAGGCTACGACCGCAGCGCCGGCGTATTCACACCGCTGCCCGCGCCGCTGATGAAAATCCATCGCGGCCTCAAACACGCATTCGACCCGGTCCGCATATTCAACCGCGGCCGTCTCTACCCCGACTTCTGAGCGATGCGATGCAAACCAACCTCGCGGACTTCATTCGCAATACGCCCGATGGCAACGAAGCCGACGCCATCCTGCGCAAGTGCGTGCATTGCGGCTTCTGCACGGCCACCTGCCCGACCTATCAACTGCTCGGCGACGAGCTCGACGGCCCGCGCGGGCGCATTTATCTGATCAAGCAGATGGTCGAAGGCGCGCCGGTCACGCGCAGCACGCAGGTTCACCTGGACCGCTGCCTCACCTGTCGCAATTGTGAGTCGACCTGCCCGTCGGGCGTGCAATACGGGCGGCTCGTCGAAATCGGCCGCAAGCTCACCGAAGAGAAAGTCAAGCGTCCGCTCAATCAGCGGCTGATGCGGCGCCTGCTCGCGAGCGTGCTGCCGAACAGCGCGATCTTCACGCCCGCGATGCGCTTGGGCCAGCACGTGCGCGGCCTGCTGCCGAAGAAACTGCGCGACAAGGTGCCCGCGCGTCAACGCCCGCTCGAATGGCCGAGCGCGCAACACGAACGCAAGGTGCTGATGCTCGCGGGCTGCGTGCAGCCGTCGATGATGCCGAACGTCAACATCGCGACCGCGCGCGTGTTCGACGCGCTCGGCATCGAAACGCTGGTTGCGCCCGAAGCCGGCTGCTGCGGCGCGATCCGCCTGCACCTCGGCTACCACGACGAGGCGCTCGACGACCTGCGCGCGAACATCGACGCATGGTGGCCCTACGTCGAACAGGGCGTTGAAGCGATCGTGATGAACGCGTCGGGCTGCGGCGCGACGGTCAAGGAATACGCGCACCTGCTGCGCCACGATCCCAACTATGCGGAGAAAGCGCGCCGCATCGTCGAACTGACGCGCGACGTCTGCGAGATCCTGCCTGAGTTCGAGGCGCAGCTTGTCGCGATCACGCGCCGCCGGGCCGTGCACACGGTCGCATTTCATCCGCCCTGCACGCTGCAGCATGGGCAGCAGATCCGCGGCAAGGTGGAGCAACTGCTCGGCGCGCTCGGCCTCGAAGTGCGCCTGCCCGCCGACAGCCATCTGTGCTGCGGCTCGGCCGGCACCTACTCGCTGCTGCAGCCGCGCCTGTCGTACGCGCTGCGCGACCAGAAGCTCGAGCGTTTGCAGGCGCAGGAGCCGCAGGTGATCCTGTCGGCGAACGTCGGTTGCATCGCGCATTTGCAAAGCGGCACGTCGACGCCGGTCGCGCACTGGATCGAACTGGTCGAGCACATGCTGTCCGTATAATCGGGACATCGTCTTCGCTGAACACCGGTTCGTTCCATGTCCGATCTGCCTCACCGTCTCGCCGAGCACCTGGCTCTCAATCTCGCCGACGTTCACGAGCGCATCGCCCGAGCCGCGCAAGCGGCCGGCCGCGACGCGCAGTCCGTGATGCTGCTCGCGGTCTCCAAGACGTTTCGCGCCGATGCGGTGCGCGCCGCTCGTGCGGCCGGTCAGCGCGCATTCGGCGAAAACTACGTGCAGGAAGCACTCGACAAGATCCAGACGCTCGCCGATCTGCGCGCGTCGCTCGAATGGCACTTCATCGGGCCGCTGCAATCGAACAAGACGCGGGCCGTCGCCGAGCATTTCGACTGGGTACATTCGGTCGATCGGCTGAAGATCGCGCAGCGACTGTCGGAACAGCGCCCCGACGACCTGCCGCCGCTCAACGTGTGCCTGCAGGTCAACGTCAGCGGTGAAGCGTCAAAGAGCGGTGTCACGGTCGGCGACGCGGCCGCCGTCGCGCAACAGATCGCCGCGCTGCCGAAGCTGAAGCTGCGCGGACTGATGTCGATCCCCGAACCGCTCGGCGATCTGGACGCGCAACGCGCGCCGCATCGCCAATTGCGCGTGCTGTTCGAGCGCTTGCGTGTCGACGGACTTGCGCTCGATACGCTGTCGATGGGCATGTCGGCCGATCTCGAAGCAGCCGTGCTCGAAGGCGCGACGATCGTCCGCATCGGCACCGCGATCTTCGGCGCGCGCGATTACTCGCGCTGAGCATTTGCACGGGCGTCGCGCGAGCCTGGCCGCGCGACGCCCTCACCGCATTTCCGCATCTCAACTGAACCTGTCCTGACCATCATGAAAATTGCGTTTATCGGCGGCGGCAACATGGCCGCGGCGTTGATCGGCGGCCTCATCAAGCGGGGCGTGGCGCCCTCGGACCTGTACGCGGTCGATCCGAACGAAGACGCGCGCCAGCGCAACCAGCAACAGTTCGGCATCCGCACCGGCGTGGCCGCCGACGGCGCGCTCGCTGATTACGACGCAGTCGTGCTCGCGGTAAAGCCGCAGATCCTGAAGAGCGTCGCCGGGACGGTGGCGCCGCATCTGCGCGCGTCGCAACTCATCGTCAGCATCGTCGCGGGCATTCGCATCGGCGACATGTCGCGCTGGCTCGACGGCCACAGCCGCATCGTGCGCGTGATGCCGAATACGCCGGCGCTGATCGGCATGGGCGTGACGGGTCTGGTCGCAAGCGGCAGCGTCGACGAAGCGGGTCGCGCGCTCGCGTCGCAGGTGCTCGGCGCGGTCGGCGAAACCGTCTGGTTCGATGACGAAGCGAAGATCGACGCGGTGACCGCGATCTCGGGCAGCGGGCCGGCCTACGTGTTCTATTTCATCGAAGCGCTGCAGGAAGCCGCGCGCCAGCTCGGCATGGACGAAGCGCAAGGCCGCGCGCTCGCGGTCGCGACGTTCACGGGCGCCGCGCAACTCGCAGCCAATTCCGACGAGCCGCCGAGCGTGTTGCGCGAGCGCGTGACATCGAAGGGCGGCACGACCGCGGCGGCGCTCGCCTCGTTCGACGCGAGCGGTATCAAGGATGCAATCGTGCGCGGCGCGCTGGCCGCCGACGCGCGGGCGCGCGAAATGGGCGACGAGTTCGGCAAGCAGTAACGCGAACCGGCGTCGAAAAGAAACGGCGGAAACAGCAGCGGTCTGAAGCCCGCAAAGCGCTGACGCGAATTAAAGCGAAGCCAGCACGTAATGCGCGGCGATCCCCGCGAACAACGCGCCGCCGAGCCAGTTGTTGTGACGGAACGCGGCGAAGCACGGCATGCGCTCGCGATGGCGGATCAGCGTGTAGTGATAGATCGCGCAACCCACTGCGACCGCCCAGCCGAGCCAGTACAGCAGACCGAACCCGAGCGTTACGCCGATGCCGACGTAAATCCCGAGCGTCACCGCATAGCACAGCATGACCGCGGTCACGTCGAAGCGGCCGAACGTCAGCGCCGACGTGCGGATGCCGATCTTGATGTCGTCGTCGCGATCGACCATCGCGTATTCGGTGTCGTACGCAACGGCCCAGAAGATGTTCGCGATCAGCATCACCCACGCGAGCGGCGGCACGTGATCCTGCACCGCGGCGAACGCCATCGGAATGCCAAAGCCGAACGCGATGCCCAGGTACGCCTGCGGAATCGCAAAGAAGCGCTTCATGAACGGATACGTGCCGGCGACGAATAGCGCCACCACGGACAACGCCTTGGTCAACGCATTGAGCGGCTGGATCAGCGCAAACGCAATCAACGACAGGACCGTGGCCAGCAAAACCGCTTCCCACGCGTTGATCTTGCCGGACGTGAGCGGCCGGTTTTCGGTGCGCTTCACGTGACGGTCGAAATCGCGGTCCGCATAGTCGTTGATCGCGCAGCCGGCCGAGCGCATCAGCACCGTGCCGAGCGTGAAGATCACCAGCAATTGCCACGACGGATGACCGCCGGATGCGATCCACAGTGCGTTGAGGGTCGGCCACAGCAGCAGCAGGCTGCCGATCGGCTTATCCATGCGCACGAGGCGCAGATACAGGGGAAGTCGGGCGAACATGGGACGAATTCGGTGAAGTGCGAACACGGTGCACCTATTTTACGGGAAGCACACGGCGCGCCCGGATTCGCACGGCCGCGCAAAAAACAAAGCCCCCCGTGCAGGGAGGCTTGTGCGTTTTTAGCACGGCGTGGGCGTTGCCCGCGCCGGCATCGGACCTGACTCGACCGGCTCAGTCACGGCAAATCAAGCGAGCAGCGAGCGCAGCATCCACGCGGTCTTTTCGTGCGTCTGCATGCGTTGCGTGAGCAGGTCGGCGGTCGGCTCGTCGTTGGCGGCTTCCGTGGACGGGAAGATTGCGCGCGCGGTGCGCACCACGGCTTCCTGGCCTTCGACCAACTGGCGGATCATGTCTTCGGCGAGCGGCACGCCGTCCGCTTCGGGGATCGACGACAGCTTCGCGAAATCCTTATAGCTGCCCGGCGCATGCACGCCCAATGCGCGGATGCGTTCGGCGATCGAGTCGACCGCGAGCGCGAGTTCGTTGTACTGCGTTTCGAACATCAGGTGCAGCGTGTTGAACATCGGACCCGTGACGTTCCAGTGAAAGTTGTGGGTCTTCAGGTATAGCGTGTACGTGTCGGCGAGCAGACGCGACAGCCCTTCCGCGATCTTCTTGCGATCCTTGTCGCTGATGCCGATGTTGACGTGCTGTACGGCAGCGGCTTCTTTCTTGGCCATGACGACTCCTTCGAAGAGTGATACGAACCGGTCGGCAGATAACGGTCTGCGGAAACAAAAATAAAACGTTCGACAGTGTAGCGTGAAATGCCGCAACGTTTGCGCAACAGGTGCCCGGAAGCCTTGCTGCGCGGCGATTCCGGCGGCACTGCGCTCAGCCGCCCAGCGCATGCTGCAACGCCTGCGCGGCGATCACCGCGAAGCCGCTCGCGACGATCGCAAAACCCACCACCTTACGCAGCATGAACGCCCGCCGTTGCGCCAGCATGCTTCGCGTCGCGGCCGAACCACCGATGCTTGCCATCACCATCTGAATCATGATCGTACTCCCGGTGCGTATCGTGACGCCTAACGATTCCTGCCTTCCTGCAACGCGGCGAGCGCCGCGATCACCCCTTGCGCGTAAGCCGGATCGGCGCGGCGGAAATGCTCGATCTGACGCGCGACGATCTGCTGCGGCACGCCGTCGATATGTCGCGCGATATTGCCGAACAGACGCTCGCGCTGCGCGTCGTCGAACAGCGCGAACAGCATGCGCGGCTGCGTGTAGTAGTCGTCGTCCTCGCGATGCGGGTAACGCTCGACCGCGCCCGCCGCGAGCGGCGGCTCCGACGCGTTGGCGTCCTGCGCGAAGTCGCCGAAGCGATTCGGCTCGTAATTCACGTTGCCGCCGAGATTGCGGTCGGTGCGCATCGCGCCGTCGCGATGGAACGGATGCGCGCCCGGCGCGCGCGGCGCATTCACCGGAATCTGGTGGTGATTGATGCCGAGCCGGTAACGCTGCGTATCGCCGTACGAGAACAGACGCCCCTGCAACAGACGGTCCGGCGAAAAGCCGATGCCCGGCACCACATTCGCGGGTGTGAACGCCGCCTGCTCGACGTCCGCGAAATAGTTCGCCGCGTTGCGGTTCAGCTCGATCGTGCCGACGTCGATCAACGGATAGTCCTTCTGCGACCACACCTTCGTGATGTCGAACGGGTTGAAGCGGTAATTCAACGCATCCGCTTCCGGCATCACCTGAATCGCGAAGCGCCACTTCGGGAAGTGGCCCGCGTCGATGCTGTTCACCAGATCGCGCTGCGCGCTTTCGCGGTCATTGGCGACCACCTGCGCGGCTTCGGCGTCGGTGAAATTCTCGATGCCCTGCTGCGACTTGAAGTGGAACTTGACCCAGAAACGCTCGTTGTTCGCGTTGATGAACGAGTACGTGTGCGAGCCGAAGCCATGCATCTGCCGGTAGTTCTTCGGAATGCCGCGATCGCTCATCAGAATCGTCACCTGATGCAGCGACTCCGGATGACGCGACCAGAAATCCCACGCGGCGACATTGCTGCGCAGATTCGTGTACGGATCACGCTTCTGCGTATGGATAAAGTCCGGAAACTTCAGCGGATCGCGGATGAAGAACACCGGCGTGTTGTTGCCGACCACGTCCCAGTTGCCTTCTTCCGTGTAGAACTTGATCGAGAAGCCGCGCACGTCGCGCTCGGCGTCGGCCGCGCCACGCTCGCCGGCCACCGCCGAAAAGCGCATGAAAAGCGGCGTTTCCTTGCCAGGCTGCGCAAATACCTTCGCCTTTGTGTAGCGCGAAATGTCGTGCGTCACCGTCAGCGTGCCGAACGCACCCGAACCCTTCGCGTGAACGCGACGTTCGGGAATCACTTCGCGATCGAAATGCGCGAGCTTTTCGAGCAGCCAGACGTCCTGCAGCACGACCGGGCCGCGCGGGCCGGCGGTCATCGAGTTCTGGTTGTCGGCGACGGGCGCGCCGGCGGCATGGGTGAGCTTACGTTCGGACATGGGCACTCCTGCGTGGTTTTTATCGAATCAAAGGGAAAGCGCGCGGCATCCGTGCGTGCCGGACGCCGTCACGGGTAGGCGCGTCAGGCGGCCAGCACCCGGTCGGCCAGCAACGACATGGCAACCGTATGGATACTCGGCGCGGCCGCAGTCGTGGCCGCTTGTGCAGGAAAAGCGTGGATGGGCTGTGAATCCGTTTGCATGGTGTTTTCCTCCTGGCCTGTCTCGCGCCCTGACTCGGGGTCTGGGCGCTGAGCCTTAATCGAATAAGGGGATCGGGCGATCCGTGGAGGAAACTATAGCAACAGCTATCGAATAATCGTATTTGATTAATTTAATCTATTCGATAGGACTTGCGCCCTTGTTGCGACAGGCCGCCCCGGTGTCTGGGGCGGCTGGGGGACGACGGCGACTCAGTTGACGGCGGCAGGCAGATCGAGCTTGTTGACGCCGGGCAGGTCGCAGGCGGCGACTGCGTCGCAGATCGCGTCGATCGCGGGCATGCGCGTGAAGCTCTTGCGCCATGCCAGCACGACACGGCGATCGGGCACCGGCTCGTCGAACGCGACATAGCTGAGCAGGCCCGCGTCGATCCCGCCCGCATGCGGCTTGACCTCGTGCACCGACATGCGCGGCAGCACGGTAATGCCGACGCCGCTTGCGACCATATGACGAATCGTTTCGAGCGACGAGCCCTCGAAGGTCTTCTGGATGCCGTCCGCGTTCTGCGAAAAGCGCATCAGTTCGGGACACACGCCGAGCACATGATCGCGGAAGCAGTGGCCGCTGCCGAGCAGCAGCATGGTTTCCTGCTTCAGATCGTCGGGGTCGATCTTCGGGCGGCTTTCCCACGCGTGACCAGACGGCAGCGCGACGACGAATGGCTCGTCGTAAAGCGGGCGCAGCATCAAACCGGTTTCGGGAAATGGCAGCGCCATGATCGCGACGTCGATTTCGCCCTGCTTGAGCAGCTCGATCAGCTTCAGCGTGTAGTTTTCCTGCAGCATCAGCGGCATCTGCGGCACGCGCCGGATCATCTGCTTGACGAGCGTCGGCAGCAAGTACGGCCCGATCGTGTAGATCACGCCAAGGCGCAGCGGACCGACCAGCGGGTCCTTGCCCTGCTTGGCGATTTCCTTGATCGCAAGCGTCTGCTCGAGCACCCGTTGCGCCTGCGTGACGATCTGTTCGCCGATCGGCGTGACGCTGACCTCGCTGGTGCCGCGCTCGAAAATCTGCACGTTCAGCTCGTCTTCGAGCTTCTTGATGGCCACGGACAGCGTGGGCTGGCTGACGAAACAGGCTTCGGCGGCCCGGCCGAAGTGCCGCTCGCGGGCCACCGCCACGATGTATTTCAATTCGGTGAGCGTCATTCGGGGATCAATCAGTATGAGGGATTTGATAGATTCTAGTTATACACCGATAGGGTCGGTTCGCCAACCTTTTAGCCGTTCCACTTGCGGCGCAGGCTCGCGCTCAGGCTTTCAGATAATGCTCGCGCGCGCCGAGCCAGCGCGCCAGATGCTGGATCACGACGTCCGGATACTGGTCGAGCAGCGTCGCGGCGGCTTCGCGCGCCGGCTCGATCAGGTGCTGATCGTTCTGCAGGTCGGCGAAACGCAGCATCGCCGCGCCCGACTGACGGGCGCCGAGAAACTCCCCGGGCCCGCGGATTTCGAGGTCGCGGCGGGCGATCTCGAAGCCGTCGGTAGTTTCGCGCATCGTTTGCAGGCGGGCGCGGGCGGTCATGGACAGCGGACCGGTGTACAGCAGCACGCAAACCGACGCGGCGCTGCCGCGCCCCACCCGTCCGCGTAACTGATGCAACTGCGCGAGACCGAAGCGTTCCGCATGCTCGATCACCATCAACGACGCGTTCGGCACGTCCACGCCCACCTCGATCACCGTGGTCGCGACCAGCAGCTGGATCTCGTTGCGCGAAAACGCGTCCATCACCGCGGCCTTTTCGGCGGGCGCGAGGCGCCCGTGCACGAGCCCGACCTTCAGCTCGGGCAGCGCGGCCACGAGCGTCTCGTAGGTCTCGACCGCGGTTTGCAGCTGCAGGGTCTCGCTTTCCTCGATCAGCGGACACACCCAGTACACCTGGCGCCCCGTCAGCGCCGCCTCGCGCACGCGGCCGATCACCTCTTCGCGGCGCGCGTCGGACACGAGCTTCGTAAGGATCGGGGTGCGGCCGGGCGGCAATTCGTCGATCGTGGAAACGTCGAGGTCCGCGTAGTAGGTCATCGCGAGCGTGCGCGGAATCGGCGTCGCGGACATCATCAACTGATGCGGCTGGAAGTCGGGCGCGCCGTCGGCGGCGCCTTGCGCCTTCGCTCGCAGCGCGAGCCGTTGCGCGACGCCGAAGCGATGCTGTTCGTCGACGATCACGAGCCCGAGGCGCGCGAACTCGACCGCGTCCTGGATGATCGCGTGCGTGCCGATCACGAGCTGCGCGGTGCCGAGCGCGGCAGCTTCGATCGCGGCGCGCTTCTCCCTGGTCTTCAGACTGCCCGCGAGCCACGCGACGTTCACGCCGAGCGGCTCCAGCCAGCCGCGCAACTTCCGCGCGTGCTGCTCGGCGAGGATTTCGGTCGGCGCCATCAGCGCGGCCTGGTAGCCGGCGTCGATCGCCTGCGCGGCAGCAAGCGCCGCGACGATCGTCTTGCCGCTGCCGACGTCGCCCTGCAACAGCCGCTGCATCGGATGCGGCTGCGTCAGATCGAGCGCGATCTCGCCGCCGACACGCTGCTGCGCGGCCGTCAGCGAAAACGGCAGCGCCTTCAGCAGACGCGCGACCAGCGCCGACTCGTCGCCGAGCTTGCGGCGCGGCATGGCCGGCGCGGCGCGCGTGCGACGTTCGTCGTGCGCGCGCTTGAGCGACATCTGCTGCGCGAGCAATTCCTCGAACTTGATGCGCACCCAGGCCGGATGCGTGCCGTCGATCAGCGCCGTTTCGTCCGACTGCGCGCCCGGATGATGCAGCGTGCGCACCGCGTCCATCAGCGCGGGCACGCCAAGCGGCTCGAGAAACGCGCGCGCGACCGGCGCGGGCAGCAGCTCCGGCAGCGACGTGCGCGCGAGCGCGTTGTCGATCGCCTTGCGCAGATACGCCTGCGATACGCCCGCTGTGCTCGGGTAGACCGGCGTCAGCGCCTGCGGCAGCGGCGTGTCCTCATCGACGACGCGCACGGTCGGGTGCACCATCTCCATGCCGAAAAAGCCGCCGCGCACGTCGCCGCGCACGCGCAGGCGCGCGCCGGGCGCCATCAGCTTGACCTGCGAACCGTAGAAATTCAGAAAGCGCAGCACGAGCTCGTCGCCTTCGGCTTCGCGCAGCTTCACGAGGAGCTGCCGACGCGGGCGATAGGCGATCTCGTTGTCGAACACCACGCCCTCGGTTTGCGCGATGCCGCCGGGCAGCAGGTGAGCGATCGGCGTCAGCGAGGTTTCGTCTTCGTAGCGCATCGGCAGATGCAGCACGAGGTCGATGTCGCGCGTGAGCCCGAGCTTGGCGAGCTTGTCGGCGGTTTTGACGGGGGCTTTGGCTGCGGGTTTGGCGGCGGCCTTCGCCGTGGCTCTGGTTTTGGGCGCGGGTTTGTCGTCGCTCGCGTGGTCGGCCGCGAATTCATCCGGCGGGTCGCCCGCGGCCGCTCCGGTGTGGTCGCCGTCGCGCCCGACATCGTGACCAGCCGCCGTCATGTCGCCATGCGCGCCCCCTTGCGCCTGATCCCGTTGCCTCGCCTCCGCTCGCGCGCCGCGGCGCCGCGGTTCGGCGCCCGCTTCGAGGGTGGCAACGGACGATCGGCGGTCGGACAAAGGCATGGGCTGCTTCGCAAGTACAATATCGGCTTCTGTCGAAAAAAGTCGTGCCGCGCATCGCGCATCCAGCGTGGGCAGGACGCGGCTCTAGGGGCGCGCGGGCCGCTTCGGCGTCCCGCCATCATAGCCGCCCGGCTCCGGCTTCGGCTCGATTCAGTCCCAAATCAGTCCCAACCCGCTTCCAGTCGTTCGCATGTTTACGCTTTCCGATTTCGATTTCGATCTGCCGCCCGAGCTGATCGCGCAAGTCGCGTTGCCCGAGCGCAGCGCAAGCCGTCTGCTCGACGTCGACGCCGCAGGCGCCGCCGACGGCGCCGCGCGCCTGACCGACCGCCGCTTCACCGAGCTGCCCGAGTGCGTCGCGCCGGGCGATCTGCTGGTCTTCAACGATACCAAAGTGCTGAAGGCGCGATTCTTCGGCCAGAAAGCGAGCGGCGGCAGAATCGAAGTGCTGGTCGAGCGCCTGACCGGCGAGCGCAGCGTGCTCGCGCAGATCCGCGCGAGCAAGAGCCCGCAGGCGGGCACGACGATCCGTCTCGCCGATGCGTTCGACGTCACCGTCGGTGAGCGCGTCGATCAGTTCTACACGCTGCATTTCCCCGACGACTGTCTGACGCTGATCGAGCAGTACGGCCGTCTGCCGCTGCCGCCGTACATCGAGCACGACCCCGACGCGACCGACGAAACCCGCTATCAGACCGTGTTCGCGCAGAATCCGGGCGCGGTCGCCGCGCCGACCGCCGGCCTGCACTTCGACGACGCACTGCTCGCCAGGCTCGACGCACATGGCGTCGAACGCGCAACGCTGACGCTGCACGTCGGCGCGGGCACGTTCCAGCCAGTGCGGGTCGAGAACATCGCCGAGCACAAGATGCACAGCGAGCGGTATTACCTGCCGCAAGCGCTCGCGGACAAGATCGCCGCGACGAAAGCGCGCGGCAACCGCGTGATCGCGGTCGGCACGACCTCGATGCGCGCGCTCGAAGCCGCCGCGCGCGACGCCGAAGCCGCCGGCCATCCGCTCGCCGCGGCGAGCGCGGAAACCGACATCTTCATCACGCCGGGTTACCGGTTTCGTGTGGTCGACCGGTTGGTCACGAACTTCCATTTGCCGAAGTCGACGCTGCTGATGCTGGTGTCGGCATTCGCGGGCGTCGAGACGATTCGCGCCGCGTATCGTCATGCGATCGACGAGCGCTATCGCTTTTTCAGCTACGGTGACGCGATGCTGCTCACGCGGCGCGATGCCTAACCCAGTGCGGGCACCGTTTCAAGGTATTGGCAATTTTCCTAGCCGCTGCGATCGCTCGTGGCGGTTTTCATTGATTGCGCCGGACTGTTTTCCGGTAGCACAGGAGTGATCCCCATGACCTTTGGTCATCCCTCGCAACAGCCAGGCCACGAGCACCCCCGAAACGACATCAGCGGCCTCAAATTCGAACTGCTCGGCACCGACGGCCCCGCGCGCCGCGGCCGCGTCACGCTCAATCACGGCGTGGTCGAAACGCCGATCTTCATGCCGGTCGGCACGTACGGCACCGTGAAGGCGGTGCAGCCGCGCGAGCTCGAGGAAATGCATGCGCAGATCATCCTCGGCAACACGTTTCACCTGTGGCTGCGCCCCGGCCTCGAAACGATCGACGCGCACGGCGGCCTGCACGGCTTCATGGGCTGGAAAAAGCCGATCCTGACCGACTCGGGCGGCTTCCAGGTGTTCTCGCTCGGCGATCTGCGCAAGATCACCGAGGACGGCGTCACATTCGCGTCGCCGATCAACGGCGACCGGCTGTTCTTGTCGCCGGAGGTGTCGATGCAGATCCAGAAGGTGCTGAACTCGGACATCGTGATGCAGTTCGACGAATGCACGCCGTATGCGACCAACAACATTCCGACCTCGCACAAGGAAGCGGCAGAATCGATGCGCATGTCGATGCGCTGGGCGCAACGCTCGATCGACGAATTCCAGCGCCTCGGCAATCCGAATGCGCTGTTCGGCATCGTGCAGGGGGGCATGTTCGAGGATCTGCGCGACGAGTCGCTCGCCGGCCTCGCCGAAAAAAACTTCCACGGCCTCGCAATCGGCGGTCTGTCGGTCGGCGAACCGAAGGAAGATATGATGCGGATCCTGAACCACATCGGCCCCAGGATGCCGGCCGACAAGCCGCACTACCTGATGGGCGTCGGCACGCCGGAAGACCTGGTGGCCGGGGTCGCGGCCGGCGTCGACATGTTCGACTGCGTGATGCCGACGCGCAACGCGCGCAACGGCTGGCTGTTCACGCGCTTTGGCGACGTCAAGATCCGCAACGCGACGCACAGGAACTCACTGCGCCCGCTCGACGAGCAATGCGGCTGCTACACCTGCCGCAACTTCACGCGCGGCTATCTGCACCATCTGCATCGCGTCGGCGAAATCCTCGGCGCGCAGCTGAACACGATCCACAACCTGCACTACTACCTGGAGCTGATGCAGGAAATGCGCGATGCGATCGAGGCGAAGCTGTTCGACGCATTCCGCAAGCGCTTCCACGAAGACCGCGCGCGCGGCGTCGAACCGTCCTCCTGACGGCCCCGGCAGGCGGATTTCGCGTGCCACACGCCGACAACTTACAATTCACTTTCGCCGGCCAGTGAATTTGTGCCGAATCGGAGCTTTAAACGGTTGATCGCAAAGCCGATTCGCCGCGCCGGCGCGCATCTGGCCGGTGGTAGAATAACCGGCTGATTTTTTTGTTCGTTTGACTGATAACGGAGAGACCAACGTGTCGTTCATTTCCAATGCCTTCGCGCAAGGCGCTGCAGCAGGCGGTATCGAATCCAACCTGATGAGCTTCCTGCCGCTGATCCTGATGTTCGGCGTGCTGTACTTCATCATGATTCGCCCGCAAATGAAGCGCCAGAAGGAACATCGCAACATGCTCGCAGCGATGGCCAGGGGCGACGAAGTCGTGACGAACGGCGGCATCGTCGGCAAGGTGACAAAGGTGGGCGAAGCCTACGTCGGCATCGAAATTTCGGAAGGCACGGAAATCACCGTGCAAAAGGCGTCGGTCACGACGATTCTCCCGAAGGGCACGATCAAGTCGCTGTAAGGCCTGCACTCCTCGCGTCCGGTGCGGCCTCGCCGGCAGTTCATGCACTTCGCTGAACAGCCCGCGCTCATCGCCGGACGCATCGCATCCAAGCCAACCTTCCCGTTGGACCACTCATGAATCGCTACCCCCTCTGGAAATACGCCGTGATGCTGGTGGCTCTGGTCATCGGTCTCGTGTACACGCTGCCCAATCTGTACGGCGAAGCGCCGGCGGTGCAGGTGTCGAGCGGCAAGGCAACGGTCAAGCTCGACGCCACCACGCTCGCGTCGGTCGAAGCCGCGCTCGCGGACAATCAGATCAAGCCGACCGCGATCACGTTCGACAACTCGCAGACCAACGCGAACATCCGCGTGCGCCTGACGGACACGGACACGCAGCTGCGCGTCAAGGATCTGCTGCAGAAGTCGCTCAATAGCGACCCGAACGATCCGCAGTACATCGTCGCACTGAACCTGCAAAGCGCGTCGCCGACCTGGATGACCGCGCTGCGCGCACTGCCGATGTACCTCGGTCTCGACCTGCGCGGCGGCGTGCATTTCCTGCTGCAGGTCGACATGGCCGGCGCCCTGAACAAGAAGCTCGATTCGGACGCTTCGGACGTACGCACGCTGCTGCGCGACAACAACGTCCGCGACGGCGGCGTGAATCGCGTGAACCAGTCGGTGGTGGTGAATCTGGCCGACCAGGCCACGGCGGACGCGGCACTCAAGCTGCTCGGCCGCAGCGTCAACGAACTTCAGTGGGCGTCGCAGCCGAACACCGGCGCGGACGGCGGCGTGCAGCTGGTCGGTACCTTCACGCCGGCCGTGCAGCGCGAGGTGCAGGACGCCGCGCTCAAGCAGAACATCACGACGCTGCATAACCGTGTGAACGAACTCGGCGTGGCCGAGCCGGTGATCCAGCAACAGGGCTCGGACCGCATCGTGGTCGAACTGCCGGGCGTGCAGGACACCGCGAAGGCGAAGGACATCATCGGCCGTACGGCCACGCTCGAAGCGCGTCTCGCCGACCCGGTCAACACGCATCCGAATCCGAACGACCCGGTGCCGCCGGGCGATGAACTCTTCACGCAAGGCAACCAGGCGCCGGTGCTGCTGCGCAAGCAGGTGATCTTCACCGGCGACCGCATCATCGACGCGTCGGCGGGCTTCGACGAGCATCAGCGTCCGTCGGTCAACATCCGTCTCGACTCGGCCGGCGGCCGCGCGGTACGCGCAGTGTCGCGCGACAACATCGGCAAGCCGATGGCGATGGTGCTGTTCGAACGCGGCAAGGGCGAAGTGCTGACGGTCGCAACGATCCAATCGGAACTCGGCGACCGCTTCCAGATCACCGGCCAGCCGACCCCGCAAGCGGCCGCCGACCTCGCGCTGCTGCTGCGCGCCGGCTCGCTCGCCGCGCCGATGGAAATCATCGAGGAACGCACGATCGGCCCGAGCCTCGGCGCCGACAACATCAAGAAGGGCTTCCACTCGGTCGTGTGGGGCTTCGCGGCGATCGCCGTGTTCATGATCGCGTATTACATGCTGTTCGGCGTGATCTCGATGATCGGCCTGTCCGTGAACCTGCTGCTGCTGGTCGCGGTGCTGTCGATGCTGCAGGCCACGCTCACGCTGCCGGGTATCGCCGCTATCGCGCTCGCGCTCGGTATGGCGATCGACGCGAACGTGCTGATCAACGAGCGCGTGCGCGAAGAGCTGCGCAACGGCGCGCCGCCGCAACTGGCTATCCAGAACGGCTACGCGCATGCATGGGCGACGATTCTCGACTCGAACGTGACCACGCTGATCGCCGGCCTCGCGCTGCTCGCGTTCGGCTCGGGTCCGGTGCGCGGCTTCGCGATCGTCCACTGTATCGGCATTCTGACGTCGATGTTCTCGGCGGTGTTCTTTTCGCGCGGCATCGTCAACTTTTGGTACGGCGGCAAGAAGAAGCTGAAGTCGCTGTCGATCGGCCAGGTGTGGCGTCCGCAAACGGCGGCGGCAGGCTCGGCCGCGTATGTTGGCAACAGCCTCGGCGGCAACGACGCCGCGACCGACACCGCCCAGGCCATCGCCACGGCGAAGGCAAGCGCGAAGGCTAGCCGAAAGGCACCGGCCGCGCCTGGCGCGCAGGGTCGCGCCAAGCCGACCGTGCGCCGTCGCAATTCGCCAGGTACGCCGACGTCGAATGACTCGACGCCGCAGAAACCGGGTTCATCCCGCTGAGTCCCGGAGAACTAGACCATGGAATTTTTCCGTTTCCGTAAAGACATTCCGTTCATGCAGCGCGCGTTGATCTTCAACGCGATCTCGCTGATCACCTTCCTCGCCGCCGTGTTCTTCCTCGTGCATCGGGGGCTGCATCTGTCGGTGGAATTCACCGGCGGCACCGTGATCGAGGTG
The DNA here is from genome assembly GCF_050436345.1 of Paraburkholderia sp. WC7.3g. Lineage (NCBI taxonomy): Bacteria > Pseudomonadati > Pseudomonadota > Betaproteobacteria > Burkholderiales > Burkholderiaceae > Paraburkholderia > Paraburkholderia sp. WC7.3g. Next base: position 988,694 of record NZ_JBNDMA010000002.1, on the reverse strand, counting down.
CAGTATCCGGGCGCGGTGCCGCTCGACCCGGTGCGTAACACGCTCGGCAAGCTCGGCTATGCCGACGCGCAGGTGCAGAACTTCGGCTCCTCGCACGACGTGCTGATCCGTCTGCCGCTGAAGGCCGGCTACACGTCCGCGCAGCAGAGCGAGCAGGTGATGGGCGCGCTGAGGGCCGACACCCCGCAAGTGCAGTTGCAGCGCGTCGAGTTCGTCGGCCCGCAGGTCGGCAAGGAACTCGCCACCGACGGTCTGCTCGCGCTCGCGTGCGTGGTCGCCGGTATCGTGATCTACCTGTCGTTCCGCTTCGAATGGAAGTACGCGGTAGCCGGCGTGATCGCCAACCTGCATGACGTCGTGATCATTCTTGGCTTCTTCGCGTTCTTCCAGTGGGAGTTCTCGTTGTCGGTGCTGGCCGCGGTGCTCGCGGTGCTCGGCTATTCGGTCAACGAGTCGGTCGTTATCTTCGACCGGATTCGCGAGACCTTCCGCCGCGAACGCAAAATGACCGTGATCGAAGTGATCAACCACGCGATCACCAGCACGATGTCGCGAACCGTCATCACGCACGGCTGTACGCAGATGATGGTGCTGTCGATGTTCCTGTTCGGTGGCCCGACGCTGCACTACTTCGCGCTCGCGCTGACGGTCGGTATTCTGTTCGGTATCTACTCGTCGGTGTTCGTCGCCGCGGCGCTCGCGATGTGGTTCGGCGTCAAACGCGAAGACCTGCTGAAGGACAAGAAGGAAAGCCACGACCCCGGCGATCCGAACGCGGGCGCGCAGGTTTGATGCGCGCGTAGTCGCTGAGGATTGCGCAAATAAAAAAGGCCGGTTCATTACGAACCGGCCTTTTGCGTTTACCTACACCGTCGTTACCGCCTCATTCCTAGCGGAACCCCAGCTTGCGCCGCGCGCCGATCAGCGCCGCGATGCTCAGCAGCGCGGCGAACATCACGTAGTAGCTCGGCGCGGCCTTCGAGCCAGTCGCGCTGATCAGCCACGCGATGATGAACGGCCCGAAGCCGCCGAAGATCGTCACCGCGATGTTATACGCGAGCGACATGCCGGTCGTGCGCGTCTGCACCGGGAACATCTCCGACAGCAGCCCCGGCGTCGCGCCGAAGTAGCCGCTGACGAGAAAGCCGAACACGATCTGCCACACGATCAGCGTGCCGAAGCTCGGATGCGCGATCAGCAACGCGAACGCAGGATAGACGAGCACGAACAGCAGTACCGCCGCGCTCAGCATGATGCGCGTGCGTCCATGCAGGTCCGACCAATGCCCGGCCACCGGCGAGAACACCATCTGGATCAGGCCCGTCACCGCAATCGCCGCAAACGCGACCGACGGCGCGAGCCCCAGTTGCCGCACACCATAGGTCGGCATGAACAGCATCAGATAAGCCGACACGGTCCCGAGGATCACCACGCCCATCGCGATCACGAGCCGCAGCTTCTGCGTCGCGAACGTATCGCGCAGCGGCGTCTGCGTCGTTTCGGCGGCCAGGAATTCGGGCGTCTCGTCGAGCCTGGTGCGGATGTAGAACGCAACCGGCCCGATCAGCAGACCGAAGAAGAACGGCACGCGCCAGCCCCACGACGCCATTTGCTCGGGCGACAGTCGGCCAGTCAGCAACGCGCCGAAGCCTGCCGCGAGCAGCGTCGTCAGACCCTGGCTCGCCATCTGCCAGCTCGCGTAGAAGCCGCGCCGCCCCGGCACGTGCTCGGCGAGAAACGCGGTCGCGCTGCCGAACTCGCCGCCAGCCGAGAAGCCCTGCATCAGCCGTGCGAGCACGAGGATCAACGGCGCGGCGAGGCCAATGCTCTGATAGGTCGGCAGAATCGCGATGATCAGCGTGCCGCTCATCATCAGCAAGATGGAGAGCGTGAGCGCCGCCTTGCGCCCGGCGCGGTCCGAGTACGCGCCGATCACGATCGCACCGAGCGGCCGCATGAAAAACGACACGCCGAACGTGCCGAGCGTGAGCAGCAGCGATACGGTCTCGTTGCCGGCCGGAAAAAACAGCTTGGAGATGGTCACGGCGAAAAAGCCGTACACCACGAGATCGAACCATTCGAGCGCGTTGCCGATCGAGGCGGCCACCACCGCGCGCCACGAATTCTGCCGGCTTCCCGCGACGCTTGCTGCTGTCGTTGAATTCATCCAGATCTCCTGTCCCGCGCGAGATATTTATCGACGCGAACGCCTGGCGCCCGCGCTGGCCACCCCGGCAACGCGCGCACCGCCGGCATGACTCGATGCGCTCTATTTAACTGAAAAAATAAAAATGAAGCGAGCGCCAGATGGGCCGATGGCTGCCACGCATGGCCGCGGCGTTCGCAACAGGCGATAAAAAACCGCTTCGTCGGTGAACGACCGAAGCGGTTTTCTGGCTGCGGCGCAGCGCGAACGCGCTTACTGCTGCTTGATACCTTCCGACTGGATATGCAGGCGCGTCTGCATGCTGAAGCCGTACTTCGCGCCGAACTCCATGCCGTAATCGGCGCGATTGAATTCGGTGCTTGCCTCGACGCCGCATACTTCGCGCTTGAGGACCGGGTGTTGCATGCACTTGAACGAATCGATCTTCAGATTCACCGGCTTCGTGATGCCGCGAATCGTCAGCGTGCCGATCACCCCGACGGGCTTGTCGCCGTCGAACTTGATCTCGGTGCCCTTGTAGGTCACGGTCGGATACTTCTCGACGTCGAAGAACTCGGCGGCCCTCAGGTGATCGTCGAGCTTCGGGTTGCCGGTCTGGACCGAAGCGGGATCGACGGTGACGTCGATGGTGCCGGTTTTGGCCGCGCGATCGAGCGTCACCGTTCCCGTGGTCTTCGTGAATTTGCCGCGCCAGATCGACAGACCGCCGAAGTGGTCGGCCTCGAAGCTCGGAAACGTATGCATCGGATCAAGCGAATAGGTATCGGCGGCGAAGGCGCCAAGCGACAGCGACGAAGCCAGCGCGCCAACAGCGATCAACATGGACGTTTTCAATTCGTGCTCCTGTTTTGTGTTGAAAATCGCGGTGCAACCTGCGGTGGGAAAGCGGCCGCACCCCACGTGGCGCGGCGGACCTCGCGAGCGCCGTGCGCGTTACTTGCGCGCGGCGACGATATGAAACTTGATCACGACCTCGTCGGCGACGACCGATGTGTCCTTCCATTCGCCGGTGCCGATGTCGAACTGCGAGCGCTTGATCGGCAGCGCGCCGTCGAAGGTCTGCATCGCGCCCTGCTGGCCGACCGTGACCGGCACCACGACCGTCTCCGACTTGCCCTTGATGGTCAGCTTACCGGTCACCTTGAACTGGTTGCCGCCGGACGGCGCGATCGCGCTGGACACGAACGTCGCGCTCGGAAAGGTTTTCGCGTCGAACCATTCCTTGCCGCGCACCTGCTCGTTGTAGCTCTCGTCGCCGAGATCGTAGCTGGCGACGTCGATGTTGAGCTGCGCGCTGCCGGCCGTCGGTTTGGCCGGATCGAAGCTGACCTGCGCCGTGAACTTGTTGAACTTGCCTTCGACCGGCACGTTCATCTGCTTCGAGGTAGCCGTCACCGAACTCTTCACGACGTCGACCTGCGCGAGCGCCGCGCCCGCGGCGCTCAGCGACGCCGCCGCGAACGCGGCCAGCATGTAGCGATAAAACGAAACCTTCATGGATGTCCTTATTTGAGGAAAGGAAGCATGCGAGACAGCAGGCCGTCGCGATCGAACCATTGATGCTTGAGCGCCGCCGCGGTGTGTAGCGCGACCAGCACGAGCAACGTGTAATTCAACGCGATGTGCAGGTTCTTCAGCACTTCCTTCAGGTGCGGATCGGGCGCGATGATTCGCGGCAGCGGAATCAGCCCGAGGTAGACGACCGGCACGTTCGCCGCCGAGCTATACAGATAGCCGGACACGGGAATCACGATCATCAGCACGTACAGCAACAGATGTGTGACATGCGCGGCGCCACGTTGCCAGGTGGGCATGCGGCGCGGCATCGGCGGCGAGGCGTGGGTCGCGCGCCACAGGATGCGCACGATCGCGAGCGCGAACACGGTCACGCCGATCCATTTGTGCCACGAGAAATAGCGCAGCTTAGTGGGCGTGAAGCCCGGGATGTCGGTCATCACCCAGCCGAGCGCAAAGCCGCAGACGATCAGCAGTGCGATCAGCCAGTGAAACGCGATGGCGGTCCGCGTGTACGACTCCCGGGTACCGAACGATGGATTGAGTGTCATGACAGATCAACGCAGGCAGTTAGAAGTTAACGGCGCGCCGCGGCCAGCTATTCCGCGATCGCCGCCGCGCATCGGCGCGGCGCGCGCGGCCGATGCGGCGGACATCATCGCCACAAAAGGCCGCCGGGCATGCCACGGGCGCCATGCTACCCCAAGCGCGAAAAGCTGGCTGGAGCGCGTCGGCGGAACGGGCCCGAATTTTGTGCTGCAATGGCCCCAAGGCGTCGCGTCACCGCCCTTGCGTTGAACGATTCGGGGACGGAAAGCCCCGAAGCGACGCCATCTCAGGCCCGGACCAGCGCGCGGCGGGACGGCGCCACGCCCCGGGCCGCGCGCGGCTCGCGTCGGTCGCGAGGCCGCGTTTGGTACTATTGCTGCTCACCGCCGCCCGACCCCTCGTAAAGAGCAGGCCTTGCACGCCGCTACTACGTCGTTAGCCCATCTGCCGCATGGAACATGACAACCTGATCGCGTGCCATGAATGCGATACGCTGTTCCGCAAGCCACGGCTTGTCGGGCGCGTCGCCGCGCGCTGTCCGCGCTGCGGCGCGACGCTCTATCGCGGCGTCTCGCGCAAGCTCGACGCGATCTGCGCGCTGACGCTCGCCGCGCTGTTTACGTTCCTGATCGCGCAGGGCTTTCCGATCGTCGAACTCGAAACCAACGGCATCACGTCGCAGACCACGCTGTTCGGCGCGCTCATCGCGCTGTGGGGCGAGGACATGGAGATCGTCGCCGTGATGGTGTTCTGCTCGACCCTCCTCTTTCCGCTCACCGAACTCGTCGCGCTGCTATACGTGCTGGTGCCGCTGCGCGCGGGCTACGTGCCTGCGCACTTCAATCGCGTGCTGCGCGCGATCCAGTTCGTGCGGCCGTGGGGCATGATCGAAGTGTTCATGCTCGGCGTGCTGATCACGATCGTTAAGATGGTGAGCATCGCGCGCGTGATTCCCGAGGCGGCGCTGTTCGCGTTCGGCGCGCTGACGCTGATGTTGGCGGTCGTCGTCACATTCGATCCGCGCGTGCTGTGGGATGTCGCCGACGAGCTCGACGCGCGCGGCGACCGGCCGTTGCCGCGCACGTCGGCCGACAGCGCGGCGGTCGCGGTCGGCTCACTCGCCGGTCCGCCGGCGCCGTCCGCCAGCATCGCGGCCTCGACCGGTGACACCGCTGGCGGCACCGCGGGTGACTCAACCCACGGCCCAGCGGGCAGCGCCGCGCCCGGCTTGCCGCCCACGCGGCGCGAACGATGAGCCCGCGATGAAATACGTCACCGCGAAACGCGCGGGCCTCCTGTCCTGCCATTCGTGCGGTCGCGTCGAACCGCGCATCCGCTCGGTCACGCCGCAGCACTGCGGCCGCTGCGGCGCGCGTCTGCACTCGCGCAACCCCGACAGCGTGATGCGCACATGGGCGCTGCTGATCGCCGCGGCGCTGCTGTATATTCCGGCGAACCTGCTGCCGGTGATGCACACGTCGTCGCTGCTCGGCTCCGAGGACGACACCATCATGAGCGGCGTCGTCTATTTCTGGACCTCCGGCGACTGGCCGCTCGCGATGATCGTGTTCATCGCCAGCATCATGGTGCCGATGCTGAAGCTCTCGGTGCTCGTGCTGCTCACCGTCAGCGCGCAGCGCCGCTCGCACTGGCGTCCGCAACAGCGCACGACACTGTACCGGATGGTCGAGCGGATCGGCCGCTGGTCGATGCTCGACGTCTTCGTCGTCACGCTCACCGTAGCGCTCGTGCGTTTCAAATCGCTGGCCGTGATCACGGCCGGGCCAGGCGCTATTGCGTTCGGCTCGGTCGTGATCCTGACGATGCTGGCCTCCATGCAATTCGATCCACGACTCATCTGGGACCCCGTGGAAAGCAGTACTCCAACACCTCAGGATCTCGACCATGACTAGCCCGCAAGAACCGACGCCCGCTTCCGATGACGCGCCGCGCAACGATTCGAACGGACCCAGACTGCCGCCCCAACTGCCCGACCCCGACATCGAACCACGCAGCCGCTGGCTGCCGTCGCTCGTCTGGGTGATTCCGCTGATTGCCGCGCTGATCGGCATCGCGCTCGTGGTCAGGTCGGTGACCGAGCGCGGGCCGGTGATCACGATCAGCTTCGTCAGCGCGGAAGGGCTCGAGCCGGGCAAGACCAAGGTCAAGTACAAGGACGTCGATGTCGGTGCGGTGAAGACGATCACGCTGGCGCCGGATCTGTCGCACGTGCTGGTGCAGGTGCAGCTCACCAAGGAAGGCGGAAAGTTCGCGGTCAAGGACTCGCGCTTCTGGGTGGTGCGTCCGCGCGTCGGCGCAAGCGGCGTGTCGGGTCTGACCACACTGCTGTCGGGCTCGTACATCGGCGCCGACGCGGGCCGCTCGACCGACAGCGAGAGCGACTTCGTCGGCCTCGAAACGCCGCCGCCCGTTACCGGCGATAAAAAAGGCCGTCAGTACACGCTGCACGGCGATTCGCTCGGCTCGATCGACATCGGCTCGCCGATTTTCTATCGGCGCGTGCAGGTCGGCCAGGTGGTCGGCTTCTCGCTCGACAAGGACGGCACCGGCGTCACGATGCGGGTGTTCGTGTCCGCGCCGTTCGACCAGTACGTCGGCACCAACACCCGCTGGTGGCATGCGAGCGGCGTCGATCTGCGGCTCGATTCGAGCGGTTTCAAGCTGAATACGCAGTCGCTCGCGACGGTGATCGTCGGCGGGCTGTCGTTCCAGTCGCCGCCGGGACAGAACATGGGCCCGCAGGCGCCCAACGACCAGACGTTCCGCCTCGGCTCGGACGAAGGGGACGCAATGCGCGAACCGGACGGCGTCCCCTTGCGCGTCGTGATGAACTTCAACCAGTCGCTGCGCGGGCTGTCGATCGGCGCGCCGATCGACTTCCGCGGCATCGTGCTCGGCCAGGTGACCAATATCGGCATCGACTACGATCCGAAGACGCAGAGCTTCACGATGCCGGTCACGATGAACCTGTACCCGGACCGCCTCGGCAAGCGCTTCCGCGAGAGCGCGCCGCAGGCGGGCACGCTCGCCGGCGAGAACCTGCTGCAGGAACTCGTCAGGCACGGCCTGCGCGGCCAGTTGCGCACCGGCAACCTGATCACGAGCCAGCTGTACGTGGCGCTCGATATCTTCCCGAAAGCGCCGCCGGCCAAGGTCGACGTGACGACCGATCCGCTTGAGCTGCCGACCATTCCGAACACGCTCGACGAATTGCAGTTGCAAGTCGCCGACATCGCGAAGAAGCTCGACAAGGTGCCGTTCGACCAGATCGGCGCGAACCTGAACACCGCGCTGAAGAACGCCGACCAGCTGTTCTCGCGTCTCGACAAGGAAGTCGTGCCGCAGGCGCGCGACACGCTGACGGCCGCGAAGCAAACCTTCAGTTCGGCCCAGGCAACCTTGCAGCAGGATTCGCCGATGCAGTCCGACGTTCATCAGGCGTTGCAGGAACTGACGCGCACGTTGCAGTCGCTGAACGCGCTGTCGGACTACCTGGAACGTCATCCCGAATCGCTGTTGCGCGGTAAATCAGGAGATAAACCATGATGTTTGCCCGGCTCCCCCGTCCGCCGCGCGCGCTCGTGCGCGCCGCCGTACGCGGCGTCGTGTATGGCACCGCGCTGGCCGCGGCGCTCGCCATCGCGGCGTGCTCGTCGCCGTCGAGCCGTTTCTATACGCTGGGCGGCGCGGATAGCGCAGCGGCCGGCGCGAATGGCGCCGCGCCGGCCGTCGCGCGCACGGGCGCCGCGCCCGCGTGGCTGATCGAAGTCGCGCCGGTCAACGTGCCGCCGCAGGTGGCGAGAAATCAGCTGGTCGTGCAGAGCGGGCCGACTCAGGTGCAGTTGCTCGAACAGGAACGCTGGGCGTCGCTGCCCGGCGATGAAATCCGCCGCGCGCTGTCGACGAATCTGACGCAGCAGCTCGGCACCCTCGATACGTTCGGCACCGCGCACCCCGACGACGTGGCCGTCTACCGGATCGCGATGACCGTGCAGCGCTTCGAGTCGTGGCCTGGCTCACATGCGTTGATCGACGCGGTGTGGAGCGTGCGGGCCGTGCGCAGCAATGCGGTGATGACGTGTCGCAGCGTGGTCAGCGAAACGGTTGGTGGCGGGTACGACGCGCTCGTCGATGGACATCGGCGCGCGCTTGCGGAAGTGTCGACGCAGATCGCGATCGGGGTTCGCGCGATGGCGGCCGCGGCCGTCGCTACCACGGCCACAACAGGCCGGACTTCGCCTTCCGCCAGGCCGGCTGTGGCGCCGGTCGTGCCGCCCTGTCCTTCCGCGGAAACGGCCACGGGAGCCGGCGCCTGACAGGGCCTGGCTGGCGGCAGCCCGGTGCGCGCGTGCACACGCGTGTTCCTGCGGGTCGCGCCGTGGGCCGGCGCGCCAATCGCGCCGGCCCGCCGACCCTGACCGCGTACAATAGCGCCTTATCCAACGCCTTGCGGCAACCTCAATGTCCTTCGATTTCTTCCTTCCTTGCCCGCGCGGGCTCGAAGCTCCGCTCGCGGCCGAACTCGCCGAAATTGCCGCCGAACATCTGAACGGCGCCGCATTCACAGCCGGCGTCCAGGTGCCGGGCGGCGTGCATTTCAGCGGCGGCTGGGCCGCCGGCATGGCGGCCAACCTGCACTCGCGTCTCGCGAGCCGCGTGCTGCTGAAAATCGCGCAGCGGCCCTATCGTGGCGAGCAGGACATCTACGCGCTCGCGCTCGAACAGCGCTGGGAGCAGTGGTTCTCCGCGCACGAGACGCTGCGCGTCGACGTCACCGCGATCAAGTCGCCGCTGCGCAGCCTCGAGTTCACGACGCTGCGCGTGAAGGACGCGATCTGCGATCGTCTGCGCGAAAAGAGCGGCGCGCGACCGAACATCGACACCGCGATGCCCGACGTGCGCGTGTTCGCGTTCCTGACCGCGACCGACTGCACGCTATACCTCGATACCTCGGGCGATCCACTGTTCAAGCGCGGCTGGCGCCTGGACAAGGGCGCGGCACCGCTGCGCGAAAATCTCGCCGCGGGCATCCTGCGACTGACCGGCTGGCAGGCCGGCACGCCGCTCTACGATCCGATGTGCGGCAGCGGCACGTTTCTCGCGGAAGCGGCGCAGGTCGCGCTGAACATCGCGCCGGGCGTCGAGCGGCGCTTCGGCTTCGAAAAGCTCAAACAGTTCGACGCGCGGATCTGGCAAGCGCTGAAGGGCGCCGCGCTCGAAGCGAAAAACGCGGCACGCGGCTCGCGCGGCACGGATCTGCAGATTTTCGGCAGCGATATCTCCGGCGACATGCTCGAAAAAGCACGCGCGAATTTCGAGCGCGCCGGCTTGCCGGCCATTGCGCTGAAGCAGCTCGACGCGCGCGACATGACGCCGCCGACATCGACGCCGGGCATCCTCGTCGCGAATCCGCCGTATGGCGAGCGGATCGAAGTGCGCGGCCGCAATGCGCGCGGCGAGCTTCGCGAAGGCCGCGGCAATCGCGACGACGACGGCTTCCGCCGCGTTCAGGAAGAAGTGCCGGACAGCGAATTTTTCCAGTTGCTCGGCAATGCGTTGAAGCAGCGCTTTGCCGGATGGCATGCGTTTATCCTGACATCGGATCGCAAGCTGCCGGGTCAACTGCGGCTGCGCGAATCGACGAAGACCCCGCTGTTCAACGGCGCGCTCGAATGCCGGCTGTTCCGCTTCGATCTGATTGCTGGCAGCGTGCGGCAGCGTCCGCAGGGCGATACGCCGGCGGCTTGAGGTAGTTTCTAGCGGGCGGCGCGCGCTGTCGTCGCCCTGTGGTTGCCCTGTCGTCGCGGCGTCTTCCCACCCTACTGCCACCACGCTGTCAGCAGCACCCCCGCACACTCCTTCCCACGCCATCCGGCGCTTGAACGGCCTACTGCCAACCGAAGGAGAATGTCATGTCCGCATTGCCCAAACTCGTTGCCTGGTTCGAGATCCCGTCGATCGATTTCGATCGCGCGGTGCGCTTCTACGAAGCCGCGCTCGACGCCCCCCTGAATCGCCAGGAGATCGGCGGCCAGCCGATCGCCGTATTCAGCTACGAGGAGCCCGCGACCGGCGGCGCGATCGTTCACAATCCGTCGATGACGCCCGGCGCCGACGGCGTCACCGTCTACCTGAACGCGCTGCCCAACGTCGACGCGACGCTCGCGCGCATCGAACGTGCGGGCGGCAAGACCGACGGCCCGGTGATCAAGCTGCCGCAGGACATCGGCTATATCGCGTTCTTCACCGATACCGAAGGCAACCGCGTCGGTCTGCATTCGCGCACCAACGGCTAAGCGCGCCTGAAGCCGCCGCGCCCCAACCGAAGGCCGCCATGCGGCGCTATCATCGCGGGACCGTCCCCCTCCTCCTCTACCCGACGCCCACGATGACGCGCCGCGCCGACCGCCTGTTCCAGATCGCCGAACTGCTGCGCGGCCGGCGCCTGACCACCGCTCAGCAACTGGCCGACTGGCTGAACATCTCGCCGCGCACGGTCTATCGCGACGTGCGCGATCTGCAATTGTCAGGGGTGCCGATCGAAGGCGAAGCGGGCATCGGTTATCGGCTGTCGCGCTCGGCGAGTCTGCCGCCGCTCACCTTCACCGCCGACGAACTCGCCGCGCTCGCCGCCGGCGCGCGCATGCTCGAGTCGTGGGGCGGCGCGGGCTTCGCGAGCGGCGCGCGCGGCGCGCTGGCCAAAATCGCATCGGCAATGCCCGCCGACAAGCGCGCGGCGCTCGAACGGCTCGCCATCTTTGCGCCGTCGTTTCACATCAAGGGAGATTTTTCGACGCAGCTCGACACGCTGCATCGCGCGATCGATACGCGCCAGGTGGTGCGCTTCGCCTACACCGACGCGAACGGCGCCGACACCGAGCGCCGCGTCTGGCCGCTCGCGCTCGCGTACTGGGGCGCGCGCTGGACGCTCGGCGCATGGTGCGAACTGCGCGGCGATTTCCGCAACTTCGGACTGGAGAAGATGCGCGATCTCGAAGTGCTCGACACTTATCCGGATCAGGAAGGCAGGCGGCTCGCGGATTTGCTGCGGCATGTGGACGCGAGGCCGAAAAGATGAAAAGGATCGCGGCGGCGACACACCGCGATCTTAGGTTGTTCAGCGCTAACGAACTAGTCGACCGCCTTCACCATATCCTCGATCACCTTTTTCGCGTCGCCGAACACCATCATCGTCTTGTCCATGTAGAACAGGTCGTTATCGAGCCCGGCGTAGCCCGCCGCCATCGAGCGCTTGTTGACGATCACGGTGCGGGCCTTGTATGCCTCGATAATCGGCATGCCGGCGATCGGCGACTGCGGATCGTTCTTCGCCGCCGGATTCACCACGTCGTTCGCGCCAAGCACCAGCACCACGTCGACCTGGCCGAACTCGCCGTTGATGTCCTCCATCTCGTAGACCATGTCGTACGGCACTTCGGCCTCGGCGAGCAGCACGTTCATGTGACCCGGCATGCGGCCGGCCACCGGGTGAATCGCGTACTTCACCTCGATACCCTTCTCGACCAGCTTGTCGGTCAGCTCCTTCAGCGCATGCTGCGCGCGCGCCACGGCCAGCCCGTAGCCCGGCACGATCACGACGGTTTCGGCGTTGCCGAGCATGAACGACGCGTCGTCCGCCGAACCCGATTTCACCGGACGCTGCTCGGCCGCGCCGCCCGCGGCCGCGCCCGCGCCCGGCTCGTTGCCGAAGCCGCCGAGGATCACGTTGAAGAACGAGCGGTTCATCGCGCGGCACATGATGTATGACAGGATCGCACCCGACGAACCGACCAGCGAGCCGGCGATGATCAGCATCGGATTGTTCAGCGAAAAGCCGATGCCCGCCGCCGCCCAGCCCGAGTACGAGTTCAGCATCGACACGACGACCGGCATGTCCGCGCCGCCGATCGGAATGATGATCAGCACGCCGAGCACGAACGCGATGATCGTCATGATGATGAACGGCAGCCATGACTGCGTGAGGAAGAACAGGATGCCGAAGCCGAACATCGCGAGCGCGAGCATCAGGTTGATCAGATGCTGGCCGCCGTAGACGACCGGCGCGCCCTGAAACAACCGGAACTTGTACTTGCCCGACAGTTTGCCGAACGCGATCACCGAACCGGAGAACGTGATCGCGCCAACGAACGTGCCGATGAACAGCTCGATGCGATTGCCGTACGGCAGGAAGCCCTCGATCGGCACGTCGGGATCGACGAGGCCGAACGCGGCCGGCTCCGACACCACCCCATACGCTATGCACACGGCCGCGAGACCGATCAGCGAGTGCATCGCCGCGACGAGCTCGGGCATCTTCGTCATCTCGACGCGCGCGGCGACGAACGCGCCGATCGCGCCGCCGATCACGAGCCCGAACAGCAGCAGGCCGAGACCGAGACCGAGATTGGAGCCGAGCGCTTCGGCCTGCCGCGAGATCAGCGCGATGGTCGTCAGAATCGCGATCGCCATGCCGACCATGCCGAAGGTATTGCCAACGCGCGCGGTCTTTGGATTCGATAGTCCCTTGAGCGCCTGGATAAAGCAGACCGACGCGACCAGATACAGCAGCGTGACGACGTTCAGGCTCATTTACGTACCCTCCTTGCCGCCAGCCATGGGTTTGGATTCCAGCTTCCTGGGTTCCTTCTTCCTGAACATCTCCAGCATGCGCCGGGTGACGAGAAAGCCGCCGAACACGTTGACCGCCGCGAGCGCGACCGCGACCGTGCCGAAGATCTTGCCCGCGCCGCCGACCGTCAGCCCCGCCGCAAGCATCGCGCCGACGATCACGATCGCCGAGATCGCATTGGTCACGGCCATCAGCGGCGTATGCAGCGCGGGCGTGACGTTCCAGACCACGTGATAGCCGACGTAGATCGCCAGCACGAAGGTGATCAGATTGATCACCGTGTGATTGATGACTTCCATCGCCGTTGCCTCCTAGGCTTTGCGCGTGACCTGGCCGTCGCGGGCCAGCAGCGTGGCCGCGACGATGTCGTCCGCGAGATCGATGTTCAGCGTGGCTTCCTTCGTGACGATCAGCTTCAGGAAGTCGAGCAGGTTGCGCGCGTACAGCGACGACGCGTCGGCGGGCACCATCGCGGCGAGATTCGTATAGCCGACGATCTGCACGCCATGGCGCACCACCACCTGGTCCGCCTCGGTCAGCGGACAATTGCCGCCGCGCCGGCCATCGACTTCCGCGCCGCGGCCGGCCGCGAGGTCGACCAGCACGGAGCCTGGTTTCATCGCCTGCACGGTGTCGACCGACAGCAGCGTCGGCGCCGGGCGGCCCGGAATCAGCGCGGTCGAGATCACGATGTCGGCCTGCTTTGCACGCTCGTGCACCAGCGCCGACTGGCGCGCGAGCCACGACGGCGGCATCGGCCGCGCATAGCCGCCGACACCCTGCGCGGCGTCGCGTTCTTCGTCGGTTTCATAGGGCACGTCGAGAAACTTCGCGCCGAGCGATTCGATCTGCTCCTTGACGGCTGGGCGCACGTCGGACGCCTCCAGCACGGCGCCGAGGCGCTTCGCGGTCGCGATCGCCTGCAAGCCGGCCACGCCCGCGCCCAGAATCAGCACCCGCGCGGCCTTCACGGTGCCGGCCGCGGTCATCAGCATCGGCATGAAGCGCGGATAAAGGGTCGCCGCGAGCAGCACCGCCTTGTAGCCGGCGATATTCGCCTGCGACGAGAGCACGTCGAGGCTCTGCGCGCGTGTCGTGCGCGGCGCGGCTTCGAGCGCGAACGCGGTCACGCCGGCCGCGGCGAGTTTGCCCGTATTGTCGGCGTTGAACGGGTCGAGCATGCCGACGAGCGTCGCGCCGCGCTTCAGAAGCGGCAGTTCGGAATCAGTGGGGGATTGGACTTTGAGGACGAGATCGGCGCCGAACGCGGTGGCGGCATCGACGATTTCCGCGCCCACGGCCGTATAGGCGTCGTCGGGAAAGCTCGCGCCGGCGCCCGCGCCGCTCTGGAGCGTGACCCGGTGCCCTTGCGCCACGTACTTCTTGACCGTTTCGGGCGTCGCGGCAACGCGGGTTTCATGCGCGCGCGTCTCGGCTGGCACTCCGATGTGCATCGTGGTTCCTCCTCGACTTCCTGTTTGACGGCAGATCCGCCGACGAGGCTCGCCGGCTTGCAGATGCAACGGCTAATGCAGGGCCTCACTTTAACCGAAACCGCCACGGCGCAGAAATCGGGGTCGATGCGAATGCGCGGTAGACCGCCAAATTGTTGCCGATCTGCCGCGAACCGGCCGCGAATCCGGTGTGAACCTGCTCTGAACCTGCTCTGAACCTGCTCTGAACCTGCTGTGAACCCGGTGTGAACCTGTTGCTAGCCACCAGTGGTCGCCGCCCCGCCCCAGCGCCCGCCCGCCGCCCGGCAGCCGGCGCGCATAACCGGTAAAATGCGCACCCATGAAACCGGAAACCTGGGTGCCGCACGTGACCGTCGCGGCGATCGTCGAGCGTCACGGGCGCTTCCTGCTGGTCGAGGAACACACCACCGCCGGCCTGCGCCTGAACCAGCCCGCCGGCCACCTCGAGGCGGGCGAAACGCTGCTGGAAGCGGTGGTCCGCGAAACGCTCGAGGAAACCGCCCATCCGTTCGCGCCCGAGGCGCTCGTCGGCATGTACATGACCCACATCGAGCGACCGGACCGCGCGGGCACCACTTACCTGCGCTTCACCTTTTGCGGCGCGGGCGGCGAGCCGGACCCGGCGAGCTCGCTCGATGCGGACATTGTCCGCACGCTGTGGATGAGCGCCGAAGAGTTGCGCGCGTGCCCCGATCGGCATCGCACGCCGCTCGTGATGCAGTGCATCGACGATTACCTGGCCGGCCGGCGTTTCCCGCTCGACTTCGTGCATACGCATTCGGTCGGGCCGAAGCGGTAAGGCCGTCACTAGCGGCCCCCAAGATCCATGCAGTCATGCAGCACCCAGTGAGTACCTTATGAGCAAGCGTAAAGTCGTAGTAGGCATGTCGGGCGGCGTCGATTCGTCGGTTACCGCGTGGCTGCTGAAGGAACAGGGCTACGACGTGGTCGGCCTGTTCATGAAGAACTGGGAAGACGACGACGACAGCGAATACTGCTCGACGCGCCAGGACTGGATCGACGTGGTGTCGGTGGCGGATCTGATCGGCATCGACGTCGAGGCGGTCAACTTCGCGGCCGAGTACAAGGACCGCGTGTTCGCCGAGTTCCTGCGCGAATATTCGGCCGGCCGCACGCCGAACCCGGACGTGCTGTGCAACGCCGAAATCAAGTTCAAGGCCTTCCTCGATCACGCGATATCGCTCGGCGCGCAGACCATCGCGACCGGCCACTATGCGCGCGTGCGCGAGAACGACGGCCGCTTCGAGCTGCTGAAGGCGCTCGATCATACGAAAGACCAGTCGTACTTCCTGCATCGGCTGAACCAGGCGCAGTTGTCGAAAACCCTGTTCCCGCTCGGCGAAATTCCCAAGACGAAAGTGCGCGAGATCGCCGCGCAGATCGGCTTGCCCAACGCGAAGAAGAAGGATTCGACCGGCATCTGCTTCATCGGCGAGCGGCCTTTCCGCGACTTCCTGAACCGCTATCTGCCGACCAAACCGGGGCCGATGAAGACCATCGACGGCAAGATCGTCGGCGAACACATCGGCCTCGCGTTCTACACGTTCGGCCAGCGCAAGGGCATCGGGCTCGGCGGCAGCAAGGACGGCAGCGGCGAGCCGTGGTTCGCCGCCGGCAAGGACATTCCGACCAATACGCTGTACGTCGCGCAGGGGCACGATCATCCGTGGCTGCTGTGCGATACGCTGTCGGCGGGCAACACGAGCTGGGTCGCGGGCGAGCCGCCGGCCGACGGCTTCGTGTGCGGCGCGAAGACGCGCTACCGGCAGGCCGACGCGCGATGCACGTTCAACGCCGCGACGGCTGGCGGTTCGGGCGAAGGCCTGTTCGAGCTGACCTTCGACGCCGCGCAATGGGCCGTCACGCCGGGGCAATCGGCGGTGCTGTACGACGGCGACGTGTGCCTCGGCGGCGGCATCATCGAACGCGCGATAACCGGGCAGCCGGCCGAGCTGCCGCAGGATCAGGCGCCGAAACAGACCCGCGCGCAGCGTCGCAAGCAGGCGCACAAGCCAAAGCAGCCGCAGGGCCCATCTCAGGACGAGCCTCAAACCCCGCGGCAAAAAGCGGCGCTGCTCGGCGCGCGTTGAGCGATGCATCACGGCGAGCGCGGCGGGTCGCACCACGCCGACACGCGCGCGCTGCACACGCCATTCGCCTCGCGCCCCCCACTCGATGCAGTCACACACGCTTCACCTTCGCGTGCAACGCTGGCCTTCATTCTCAGGCCTTATCTTCGGGCTTCCCCGCTCCGCGTCACGCCGCGACCTGCGGCCGCCAGTTTCCCTTCGCGACGGATTCCGTCCGCGCCCCTCGCGCAGACGAGCCCGCCGCAATGATCTTCACCGCACTGGAGTCCCCATGTTTTCTCGACGCTATCTGGCCATGTGGTGCGCCATCGCGCTCACCGCGGTATGTGCCGCGCTCGCCGCGACGCATCGTCTGTCGTGGTTCTGGATCATCGTGCCGGCCGCGCTCGTCGCGCTCGGCGTGTTTGACCTGACGCAACAGCGCCACGCGATCCTGCGCAATTACCCGCTGTGGGGCCACCTGCGTTTCATTTTCGAATTCATCCGTCCCGAGATCCGTCAGTATTTCGTCGAAGACGATACCGACGAGAAACCGTTCTCGCGCGCGCAACGCAGCATCGTCTATCAGCGCGCGAAGAACGATGTCGACAGCCGCCCATACGGCACGCGGATCGACGTGAAGGCGGTCGCGCACGAATGGATCAGCCACTCGCTCGCGCCGACCACGCTCGACGGTCACGACTTTCGCATCGTCGTCGGACCCGATCGCGCGCAGCCGTATTCGATGTCGATCTTCAACGTGTCGGCGATGAGCTTCGGCTCGCTATCGGCCAATGCGATCATGGCGCTGAATCTCGGCGCGAAGAAAGGCAACTTCGCGCACGACACCGGCGAAGGCTCGATGTCGAAATATCACCGCGAACATGGCGGCGACATCATCTGGGAAATCGCGTCCGGCTATTTCGGATGCCGTAGCGACGACGGCAGCTTCAACGCCGAAAAATTCGCCAGGCAGGCCGCCGAACCGCAGGTAAAGATGATCGAGGTGAAGCTGTCGCAGGGCGCAAAGCCCGGTCACGGCGGCGTGCTGCCGGCCGCGAAGATCACGCCCGAAATCGCCGAGACGCGCGGCGTGCCAATGGGCCGCGACTGCATCTCTCCGGCGACACATTCCGAGTTCTCGACGCCGCGCGAGCTGCTCGAATTCGTCGAGCGGCTGCGCACGCTGTCGGGCGGCAAGCCGACCGGTTTCAAGCTTTGCATCGGGCATCCCTGGGAATTCTTCGGTATCGCGAAGGCGATGCTGGAAACGGGCATCCTGCCGGACTTCATCGTCGTCGACGGCGCGGAAGGCGGCACCGGCGCGGCGCCGCTCGAATTCACCGATCACGTCGGCGTACCGTTGCAGGAAGGGCTGCTGCTCGTGCACAACACGCTGGTCGGCATCGGTCTGCGGCAGCGCATCCGCATCGGCGCGAGCGGCAAGATGATCACCGCGTTCGATATCGCGAAAACGCTCGCGATCGGCGCGGACTGGGTCAACGCGGCGCGCGGCTTCATGTTCGCGGTGGGCTGCATCCAGGCGCAGACCTGCCATACCGGCCGCTGCCCGACCGGCGTCGCGACCCAGGACCCGGTGCGCCAGCGCGCGCTCGTCGTGCCGGACAAGGCCGATCGCGTGTACAACTTCCACCACAACACGCTACACGCGTTACGGGAAATCATCCAGGCCGCCGGGCTCCGGCATCCGGCGGAACTGCGCGCGCATCACATCGTGCGGCGCGTGTCCTCGCATGAGGTGCGGCTGATGTCGGATCTGCTCAAGTATCTCGAACCGAACGATCTGCTCAACGGCAACTATCGCTATACGCTGTTCGAGACGTACTGGCCGATCGCGCAAAGCGATTCTTTCTCGCCGAAGGCGGAGTTGGCGGCGAGCTGAGCGTACGCGCGGCGGCTTGCCGCGCCGCCTGTCGCCCAAAAGCCGCATCGCGGCCCGTCCGACCCGCAAAACGGGCCGCCCCCCTTCCTTTCCGTTAAAATCTCGGGCTTAGCACTTCGCTCCACGGCCCCCTCGCGCGCTTACGCGCACGCGGCACGGCCCCATGCCCGAAAGGCACTTCATGCTCACGTTTCAGCAAATCATCCTGACCTTGCAGTCCTACTGGGACAAGCAGGGCTGCGCGTTGCTCCAGCCGATCGACATGGAAGTCGGCGCGGGCACGTCCCACGTCCACACGTTCCTGCGCGCGATCGGCCCCGAGCCGTGGCGCGCCGCCTACGTGCAGCCGTCGCGCCGCCCGAAGGACGGCCGCTACGGCGAGAACCCGAACCGTCTGCAGCACTACTACCAGTACCAGGTGGTGCTGAAGCCCGCGCCGGAAGACATTCTCGACCTGTACCTCGGCTCGCTCGAAGCGCTCGGCTTCGACCTGAAGCAGAACGACGTGCGTTTCGTCGAGGACGACTGGGAAAACCCGACGCTCGGCGCATGGGGTCTCGGCTGGGAAGTGTGGCTGAACGGCATGGAAGTGACGCAGTTCACGTATTTCCAGCAGGTCGGCGGTCTCGACTGCAAGCCGGTGCTCGGCGAAATCACCTACGGTCTCGAACGCCTCGCGATGTATCTGCAGAAGGTCGAGAACGTCTACGACCTCGTCTGGACCGAGTGGGAAGAACAAGGCCCGAACGGCCCCGAACTCCGCCGCCTGACCTACGGCGACGTGTATCACCAGAACGAGGTCGAGCAGTCCACGTATAACTTCGAGCACGCGAACGTCGATCTGCTGTTCACGTTCTTCAACAGCTACGAAGCGGAAGCGAAGCGCATGATCGATGCGCAGCTCGCGCTGCCCGCCTATGAACTCGTACTCAAGGCCGGCCACACGTTCAACCTGCTCGACGCGCGCGGCGCGATTTCGGTCACGGAACGCGCGGCGTACATCGGCCGGATTCGCGCGCTGTCGCGTGTGGTCGCACAGGCCTATTACGACTCGCGCGAAAAGCTCGGCTTTCCGATGCTCGGCAATCCGGTGCACGGTGTGCCCGGCCTCACCACCGACGCGCAGGACGCCGCGATGCCCGCGTGGGCGCCGCCGCTGAAAGTCGAACGCAAGATCGACCAGGACTGACGAGAACTTCAACCAATGACTCAATCTCAACACGCTACCCTGCTCGTCGAGCTGCTGACCGAAGAACTGCCGCCGAAGGCGCTCGCGCGTCTCGGCGACGCCTTCGCCGAAGGCATTGCGCAGCGCCTCGCGGCGCGCGACCTGATCGAAGGCGAGCAGCCGTCGTTCGAACGCTTTGCGACGCCGCGTCGCCTCGCGGTGACGATTCACAACGTGCGCGCGGTCGCGCCGGAAAAACACGTGCGCGAAAAAGTGCTGCCCGTTTCCGTCGCGCTCGACAAAGACGGCCAGCCCACCGCGCCGCTCGCGAAAAAGCTCGCCGCGCTCGGCTTCGCCGACTTCACGGTGGGCGACCTCGAACGCGCGCCGGACGGCAAGGCCGAAGCGTTCTTCCTGCGCTACGCGGCGCCGGGCGCGACGCTCGCCGATGGCCTGCAAGGCGCGCTCGACGAGACGCTCGCGAAGCTGCCGATTGCAAAGCCGATGACCTATCAGCGTCCGGACGGTTCGAGCGTGCAGTTCGTGCGTCCGGCGCATCGTCTGACCGCGCTGCACGGCGAGGAAATCGTGCCGGTCAGCGCGCTCGGCATCGACGCCGACGACACCACGCTCGGCCACCGCTTCCTGTCCGAAGGCTTCGTGCAGATCCAGCACGCGCAGTCGTACGCTGAAACGCTGGAACACAGGGGCCGCGTGATCGCGAGTTTCGCGAAGCGCAAGGAAGCGATCCGCTCGCAACTCCTCGCGCAAGCCGGTGGAGACAAGGTCGTGATGCCCGAAGCGCTGCTCGACGAAGTGACGTCGCTGGTCGAATGGCCGGTCGTCTATGAGTGCCGCTTCGAGGACGAATTCCTGCAGGTGCCGCAGGAATGCCTGATCCTGACGATGCAAACGAACCAGAAGTACTTCGCGCTGACCGACGCGAACGGCAAGTTGCGCTCGCGCTTCCTGATCGTGTCGAACATCGAGACCGCGACGCCGGTCGAGATCGTCGAAGGCAATGAGCGCGTGGTGCGTCCGCGTCTCGCCGACGCGAAGTTCTTCTTCACGCAGGACAAGAAGAAGCCGCTCGCGGATCGCGTGCCGCTGCTCGCGAACGTGGTCTATCACAACAAGCTCGGCTCGGCGCTGCAACGTGTGGAGCGGCTCGAAGGACTGGCCGGCGCGATTGCGACACTGATCGGCGCCGACGTCGCGCTCGCGAAGCGCGCCGCGCGCCTCGCGAAGGCCGACCTGATCACCGACATGGTCGGCGAATTCCCCGAGCTGCAAGGCACGATGGGCACGTACTACGCACGCCACGACGGCGAGCCGGAAGAAGTCGCGCTGGCGTGCTCGGAACACTACCAGCCGCGCTTCTCCGGCGACGCTTTGCCCACCACCGCGACCAGCACCGTCGTCGCGCTCGCGGACAAGCTCGAAACGCTGGTCGGCATCTGGGGCATCGGCCTGCAACCCACCGGCGAGAAAGACCCGTTCGCGCTGCGCCGTCATGCGCTCGGCGTGCTGCGCATTCTGGTCGAGAAGCAATTGAACGTCGACTACGTCGAGCTGCTGCGCGCCGCTTATGCGCAATTCGCCAGCGTGCCGAACGTCGCCGATTCGACCGACGCGATCTACGAGTTCAGCATGGACCGCCTGCGCGGCCTGCTGCGCGAACGCGGCTATGCGGCGGGCGAAATCGACGCGGTGCTCGCGCTGAACCCGACCCGGCTCGACGACATCGTCGCGCGCCTCGACGCGGTGCGCGAATTCGCATTGCTCGCCGAAGCGGCATCGCTGGCGGCGGCCAACAAGCGTATCTCGAACATCCTGAAGAAGTCGGAAGGCGTGACGAACGGCGCCGTGCAGCCTGGATTGTTCACCGAAGCAGCGGAGAAGGCGCTCAACGCGCAGCTCGAACAGGTGACGCCGCGCGTGCAATCGCAACTGGCCGTGCGCGACTACACCGGCGCGCTGACCGCACTGGCCGCGCTGCGCGAGCCGGTCGACACGTTCTTCGATGACGTGATGGTCAACGCCGAAGATCCGGCGTTGCGCGCGAACCGCCTGGCTCTGCTCGGCGCGCTGCATCAGCAGATGAACTGCGTCGCCGATATTTCCCGACTCGCCGCCTGAGCACCGCGCCATGCCGATCAAGAAAGTGGTGATCCTCGACCGCGACGGCGTGATCAACGTCGACTCCGACGCGTTCATCAAGTCGCCGGATGAATGGGTCGCGCTGCCCGGCGCGCTGGAAGCGATCGCGCGCCTGAACCAGGCGGGCTATCGCGTCGCGATCGCGACGAACCAGTCGGGCATCGGCCGCGGTCTGTTCGACATGGACGCGCTGAACGCGATGCATCTGAAGATGCACCGGATGGCGGCAGCGGTCGGCGCGCGCATCGAAGCGGTGTTCTTCTGCCCGCACACGGCGGAAGATCACTGCGAATGCCGCAAGCCGAAGCCCGGCATGCTGAAGATGATCACCGAGCGGTTCGAGGTCGATCCGGCGCATACGCCGACGGTCGGCGATTCTCTGCGCGATCTGCAGGCGGGCGCGGCGCTCGGTCATCCGGTGCATCTGGTGCTGACCGGCAAGGGTCGCAAGACCCTCGCCGCGGGCGGCCTGCCCGAAGGCACGATCGTTCACGACGACCTGCGCGCGTTCGCGCTCGACTTTCTCGCCGACGCTCAGGAATAAACGCGCGCACCGCGCTCCCAACCCTCTCCGACCACGCCGATGCGCTTTATCCGCTCCCTGCTGCTGCTGATCTATTTCGTTGTGGTCACGGTGCCGTACGCGACCGCGTGCTTCATCGCCTTCCCGTTCCTGCGCGCGGAAAACCGCTACTGGATGGCGGCCGGCTGGTGTCGCCTCACGCTGTGGGCGGTGCGCTACCTCAATGGCATCCGCTACCGTATCGAAGGTTTCGAGAACCTGCCCAACGGCCCGGCCGTGCTGCTGTCGAAGCATCAGTCGGCGTGGGAAACGCTCGCGTTTCCGGCAATCATGCCGCGCCCGCTGTGCTATGTGTTCAAGCGCGAGCTTTTGTATGTGCCGTTCTTCGGCTGGGCGCTCGGCATGCTGAAGATGGTTCACATCAACCGCAAGGAAGGCAAATACGCGTTCGTATCGGTCACGAACCAGGGCAAGGCCCGCATGGCCGAAGGCGCATGGGTCATCATGTTTCCGGAAGGCACGCGCACGCCGACCGGCAAGCAGGGCAAGTACAAGACCGGCGGCGCGCGCTTCGCGATCGCGACCGGTGCGCCCGTCGTGCCGATCGCGCACAACGCGGGCCGCGTGTGGCCGCGCAACTCGTTTCTTAAATATCCGGGTATAGTCACGGTGTCGATTGGCAAGCCGATCGACACGACGGGGCTCACGCCCGACGAAGTGAACACGCGCGTCGAGCAGTGGATCGAAGCCGAGATGCGCCGCATCGATCCGACTGCCTATAGCGCGGCGGCCAATGGTTCCGCCGCCGCTCCCATCTGACGCGCCACGCCCTCGAAGCCCGAAGGCGTA
Source organism: Paraburkholderia sp. WC7.3g (assembly GCF_050436345.1). Taxonomy (NCBI): domain Bacteria; kingdom Pseudomonadati; phylum Pseudomonadota; class Betaproteobacteria; order Burkholderiales; family Burkholderiaceae; genus Paraburkholderia; species Paraburkholderia sp. WC7.3g. The sequence continues at coordinate 965,645 of NZ_JBNDMA010000002.1, read as the reverse complement.
TTGCGCGAAGCGAAGCCGATGCAGAAGTCTCCCACGCCGCAGCCCGCCGCGGCGCTCGAAAACCGGCAGCTCGATCTCCCGCTCTTCGCCGAGCCGGGGTCGACGTCGTCGTCTCCTTCACCTTCCGCACCGGGTTCATTGGGCTCAGCGCCGGCCCTGCCGCCCGCCGCGCCGCTTGCGCCAGACGGCAGCAAGCTGCGCAGTCTCTCCATCGGCTCACGCACGCTGCATTACGCGCTCAAGCGTTCCGCGCGCCGCTCGATCGGCTTTGCGATCGACAGCAGCGGCCTCACGATCACCGCGCCGCGCTGGGTCACGCTCGCCGATATCGAAACCGCGATCACCGAAAAACAGCGCTGGATTTTTACGAAGCTGATCGAATGGCAAACGCGCGTCGAGCAGCGCGCGCTGCCGAAGATCGACTGGAAAGACGGCGCCGAAGTGCCCTACCTCGGTCAGCCGGTGCGCGTGACGCTCGGCGCGCCGCAAGGCATGCTCGCGTTCAGCGCCGAACACGGGTCGCTGCAATTGCCGCTACCGTTGCAAGCCGATCAGCAGCAGATCAAGGATCGTGTGCAGGGCTGGCTGCAAGGCGAAGCGAAGCGGCTGTTTGGCGAGCGTCTGGCGATTTACGCGCAGAAGCTCGGCGTCGACTATCGCGCGTATGCGTTGTCTTCGGCGGCGACGCGCTGGGGCAGTTGTTCGAGCGACGGCAAGATCCGCCTGAACTGGCGGCTGATTCACTTCCCGCTGCCGATCATCGATTACGTCGTCGCGCACGAGCTGGCGCATCTGCGCGAGATGAATCACAGTCCGCGCTTCTGGCAGACGGTCGAATCGATTTTTCCGGAATTCCGCGAGGCGCGGCAGACACTGAAGTCGCATCCGCCGGAGTTGTTGCCGACGCTTTGAGGCCGGGCAGCGAACCGCTCACCCGCTCACCCGCGCATCGAACGCAACCCGCTATCGCTGCGAGAGCGCCTTCGCGGACTGCAAAAGATCGTCGAGCATCGCGCCGCGTCTGTCCGGGCTCGTGTCGCGGCCGGTCATGAAACACAGCGCCGCAATCGGCAGGCTCGCGCGATCGCGAATCGGCGCCGCCATGCAAAGCCTGAACGCATTCGAGAGTCCTTCGGTGCAGCAATAGCCCTGTTCTTTGGCGGCCTGCACGTCCTTCAGGAATTCGTCGAATTCGATATTCACCCCGTTGTCGAGGATGAAATCTTCGGCCGGAATCAGTGCGCGAATCTCGTCGGCGTTCAGGTGACCTAGCAGCAGACGTCCGGTGGCGGTCCATGGAATCGGCACTCTGACGCCGATGTCCGAACTGATGTTGAATGGCCGCGCACTGTTCTCGGACAACACGACCGTGTACTTGTTGCCTTCCAGCATGCACAGCTGCGCGGTCTCGTCGTACTTCCTCACCAATGCCAGAATGGATTGATGCGCGCGGCTGATCAGATCGTTGTGCGTTGCATAGTCGGACCCATAGTAGTGCATCTCGCGCCCGAAGAACACGCTCCCATCCGCGGCCGTTTCGAGCCAGCCCACCTCCGCGAGAATCGCAACGAGCTCGTAGATGCTCGAACGCGGTGCACCGGTCGCCTCAATCAACTCGCGCATCGTCAGTGGGCGTTGGGCGATATGCAATTGCCTGAACATTGCGATGACGCGGTCCACGCCTCTCGCCCGTGACGATTCTGTAACAGCCATGCATTCACTCCGTAACGCGTTCATTCGACCGGTTGTCTTTCAAGCGACGTGAGTCTATCGCGCGGCAGACCCGCGAAAGCGACTTTCACACCGCGCTGGTCAATGGTCGAGAACTCTATGCAGAAACTGCCGGGTGCGTTCGTTCGCGGGATTGACGAAGATCTGCTCCGGGTCGCCCTGCTCGGCGATGACGCCCTTGTCCATGAACACCACACGGTCGGCGGTCTTGCGGGCAAAGCCCATTTCATGCGTGACGACGACCATCGTCATGCCGTCGCGCGCGAGTCCGCGCATCACCTCGGTGACCTCGCCGACCAGTTCCGGGTCCAGCGCGGACGTCGCCTCGTCGAAGAACATGATGCCGGGCTCGACCGCGAGCGCTCGCGCAATTGCCACGCGCTGCTGCTGACCGCCCGACAGCTGGCTCGGATAATGTTCCGCGCGGTCCGCGAGCCCGACACGCTCGAGCGCGTCCATCGCGCGCTTGCGCGCGTCGGCCGGACGCATGCGGCGCGCCTTGATCAGCGCGAGCGTGACGTTGCCGAGCGCGGTCTTGTGAGGAAACAGATTGAACTGCTGGAAGACCATGCCGACGTGGCCACGAATCTCCCGTGCCCGACGCGGATCATGCAACGGCACCTCGTTGACCCAGACCTCACCGGAGTCGGTCGTCTCCAGTCCCGCCATGATGCGCAGCACGGTGCTCTTGCCCGAGCCGGACGCGCCGATCAGCACCAGCACTTCACCCGAGCGCACCTCGAGGTTGATTTCGTTCAACACGCGGGTCGAACCGAATGCTTTACTGACGCCCGTCAGTGAAATGATGGGTCTGGGTTGGCTTTGGTTACTCACGACAATCTCCTGCGGTCATGGTGGCGTACCCATTGCGAGAGCGGGAAGCACACGGCGAAGTAAACGAGCGCGACGAGTCCGTAGATTTCGACGGGCTTTCCGATCCGGTCGACGATGGCCTGGCCACCGTGCATCAACTCGGACATGCCGATCATGCTGACGATCGACGTGTCCTTGATCAGCGACAGATACTGACCGACGAGCGGCGGCAGCACGATCTTGCCGGTCTGCGGCAGCACGACGAACGAGAACGCCTGAGCCCGCGTCAAGCCAAGGATTTGCGATACCTCCCATTGGCCCTTGGGTACCGACTCGATCCCTGAGCGGAAGACTTCGGCGATGTACGCGCCCTGGTACACGCTCAAGCCGATCGCGCCAGCTGCGAACACGTCGATCGCATAACCGAAGTACGACACGCCGAAATAGATGAACATCAGCGTGATGAGTACCGGCGTGCCACGAAACAGCTCGGTATAGAGTCGGGCGATGCGGGACGTGCCCCACGGTCCGAACGAGCGCAATACCGCGGCGAAAAGGCCGATCAGCGTGCTGCCCACGATGGCCGCAACGGAGAGCAGCAGCGTCGTCAACAGACCTTGCAGCAGGATGGAGAAACTGGTTTTCAGCAATTCGACTGACATGATCCAACTCCAATCCGGTAATCAGGCCCGCTTCGTCCGGCGCATGAAACCTCCGCCGAAACCGGTGCGCGCCGGCATCGCGAGGGGAGGATGAAAGATCCGCGCTCCAAGCTGGCCCGCAAGCCAGGACAGTACGTTACTGAGCACGAGATACGCGACGAGCGTCACGCTGAACGTCTGAAGGTAGAGAAGCGTGCGCGAGTTGATCACGGTCGCCGTGCCGGTCAACTCGGGCAACGCAATGGCGGACAGCAGCGAGGTACCGAGCAGCAACTGGATCAGGTAATTGACGATGGCCGGATAGACCGCGCGGGTGGCCTGCGGCAGCACGACCTCGGCGAAGATCTGCGCGGGCTCCAGTCCGAGAATGCCGGCGGCCTCGAGTTGGCCGCGCGGCACCGACTGTATGCCGGCGCGGAACACTTCCGACAGGTAGGCACCAACGTTCACGCCGAGTGCAATGACGCCCGCCCAGTATGCGTCGAGCGAAATACCCGCCGATGGCAAGCCGAAGAAAACGATGAAGATCTGCAGGAGCACAGGCGTATTGCGGATGATCTCAACGTAGCCACGAGCAATCCACCGAATCAGCGCGAGCGGAGAAGCACTGGCGAGCGCGGTCAGCAAACCAAGCAGTACCGCCAGGACGAATGCCAGCACGGTCACCTGCAAGGTCAGCCAGCTCGCGCTCAGGAACTCGGGTACGTAGCCCCACAAAGTCAGCCACTCGTAACTCATCGCGTACTCTCCACCGTTCGGGCTTCGTCAGATATCGGCATCTGCCGCTCGTTAAAATTGCGGATTGAGCGGGTAGCGCGGATCGGTGCCGAACCACTTGTTGTAGAGCTGCGCGTTCAGCTTCGATCCATTGATGTTGAAGAGGAACAGATTCAGGTAATTGAGCCATTCCTGATCACCGGCCTTGACCCCGAACGCGTTGTATTCGAGCGGCACCAGCGCTTCGTTCGTCACCGCGAGTTCAGGGTCGAGCTTGGCCTGATACGCAAGGAAGTTGTTGTCCTCGATCATCGCGTCGGCCTGCCCCTGCTTAACGGCGAGAATCGCGGCCTGCGAGCTGTCGTACTCCTGGATCTTGATCGGGATATTCAACGAGCGAACTTCGTCGCCGTTGGTCGAGCCCTTGACCGTCGCAATCGTGCGACCGCCCATGTCCTTGACCGACTGAACGCCGCTATTTTTTCTGACCAGCAGCGCTTCGCTGGCCACCACGTAGGGGGCCGTGAATTCGATCACCTTCGCGCGCTCCAGATTCCGCGTGAAATTGCAGAACACGACGTCCACTTTGCTGGTCTGCAGGTTCGGAATCCGGTTCGCGCTCGTCGTATTCACGACCTCGAGCTTCACCCCCATCTGCTTCGCGAGTTCCTTCGCGAGGTCCACGTCATAGCCGTCCGGTTGGCCGTCCTTGTTATAGAACCCGAATGGCGCGAACGTCAGGCAGTCGCCGACGCGCAGCGTGCCACGCTGCAACACGGCCTGAAGCGTCGACGGCGATGCCGCTGCGCTCTGCTCCGGCGTGGAGACCTTGGTGCAGCCAGTGATTGCCAGCAAGCCAGCGATTGCGAACGGAAAGGCGGCTTTGGCGCCTCGTTGGGCAAGTTTCATGTGCAGGGTCCTAAGCGCAGAGGAGTATTCCGGAGCGGACGAATCGGCTTCAGCGCCTTTCGGCACGCTCGAAACTCGCCGGGTCACGCTGGGTTGTCCGATATATCAGACCACGATCTGACAAATCGGATTGAAGATGAGTTTTGGGCACGAATATCAATCGGGCAACTGGACACAACCCCTATTGCCGCCTGTTTTTTGTCCGAATATGTCGGATTCGAAGCAGGGACGCGGAGCGTGGTGCTGGAATCCGCGGGACGGCCGCGCCGCGCCGCTTCGCGCCGAGGTTTGAGGCAATCATTTACAATTGCCGCAAGTCAATGCATTTATCGACCAACCACTAAAGGACTATTCATGCGAATCTTGCATACCATGCTTCGAGTCGGTGATCTGGACGCGTCGATCCGTTTCTACACGGAAGTTCTCGGCATGCGCCTGCTTCGAAAGAGCGACTATCCGGACGGCAAGTTCACCCTCGCATTCGTCGGCTACGAGGACGAATCGGAAGGCGCGGCGATCGAACTCACTCACAACTGGGACACGAGCAAGTACGACCTCGGAACCGGCTACGGCCACATCGCGCTCGAGGTCGACGACGCGTATGCGGCGTGCGATGAAGTGAAGAAACGCGGGGGTGTGGTGACTCGCGAGGCGGGACCCATGAAACACGGCACGACGGTCATCGCGTTCGTCGCCGATCCGGACGGCTACAAGATCGAGCTGATCCAGAAGAAGGGACGCGTCGACTGATGCCCGGTGGCGCGCAGGAGTCGCGCTGCGATCGACTTTGACCGCCGGTGCTTGCTATCGTATGGCCTGCGTCGCGCACCGGACCCGCCGGCTCGCCGCGCCCTCTTCACGTCGCCGCATCGCCACCACATCGTCCATGAGCACCACCACCGTCCTGCCCACGCGCCGCGCCCCGGATAGCTTTGCGATCCTCCTGATGGTCGGCCTCTGTGCCATCTGGGGACTTCAGCAGGTCGCGATCAAGACCACCAATGCGGCGGTGCCGCCGGTCTTTCAGGCGGGGCTGCGCTCGACGATCGCGGCGGTGCTCGTGTGGGCGTGGGCGCGCTCGCGCGGCACACCGCTCTTTCGCGACGACGGCACGCTCGGCGCGGGCCTGCTCGCGGGCATGCTGTTCGCAACCGAATTCATTTGCATCTTTCTCGGCCTGACGCTGACGAGCGCGTCACGCATGGCGGTGTTTCTTTACACGGCACCGTGCTTCACGGCGCTCGGCCTGCACTGGTTTGTCGACGGCGAACGGATGCGCCGCATTCAGTGGCTGGGCATTATCGTCGCGTTTGCCGGGATGGCGCTCGCGTTCGCGGACGGCTTCCTGCATGCCGGTCCACACGCCGGTCCTGGCGCAGGTCCGGGCGCAAGCGCGTCTCACGGCTCGACGCTCGCGGGCGCCGCCGGGGATGCGCTCGGTGTGCTCGCCGGCATCGCATGGGCCGCGACTACCGTCGTGGTGCGCGGTTCGCGGCTCGCGCATACGAGCGCGAGCAAGACCCTGTTCTATCAGCTCATGGTGTCGGCGGTGGTGCTGCTCGCACTGGCGTTCGGACTCGGCCAGGTGCGCGTGGAAAACGTGACGCCGCTCGCGCTCGCGAGTCTCGCGTATCAGGCAGTGATCGTCGCGTTCGTCAGCTATCTGCTGTGGTTCTGGCTACTCACGCGTTATATTGCGTCGCGTCTGTCGGTGTTTTCGTTTCTGACGCCGCTCTTTGGCGTGACCTTCGGCGTACTGCTTCTGCGCGAGTCGTTCAGCGCGCGCTTTCTGATCGCCGCGCTGCTCGTGTTGGCCGGCATCGCGCTGGTCAATGCGCCGGCGAAGCGGCAAGCGGCTTGAGCGCGGCGCCGCGCTTATTCCGGCGCAGCCGCAGCCGCCGAGTGCGCCGCCACCGCCTGCGCCACGCTCACGTATTCGGCGACCGGCACGTCCTCCGCGCGGCGTTGCAGATCGAAGCCGAGCGCGTCGAAATCGACGGTATCGCGCAGTGCGGCAAGCGCGTTGCGCAGCATCTTGCGACGCTGCGAGAACGCCGCCGTCACCACCTCGCCGAGCACGTTTTCATCGACCACCGCCAGTTCGTGCCGTTCGTACGGGATCATCCGCACGATCGCCGAATCGACCTTCGGTGGCGGCTGGAATGACTCGGGCGGCACATCGAGCTGCTTGTCGATCACGTAGCGGTATTGCAGCATCACCGAAAGGCGGCCGAACGCCTTCGTGCCCGGCTCCGCGACCATCCGCTCGACCACCTCGTTCTGCAGCATGAAGTGCTGATCGATCACGCGCTCCGCGAACGTCGCCAGATGAAACAGCAGCGGGCTCGAAATGTTGTACGGCAGATTGCCGACGATGCGCAGCGACGCCTTGTCGCCGGGTGCCGCGAGCGAGCCGAAGTCGAACTCGAGCGCGTCGCCCGCGTGCAGTTCGAGCAGGTCGCCGAACTTCGTCTTCAGACGGCCGATCAGATCGCGGTCGAGTTCAACCGCGTGCAGCGGCGACTCGGGGGTTGCGAGCCGCTCGATCAGCGGCTCGGTCAGCGCGCCGAGGCCCGGACCGATTTCGACCATGCGCTCGCCGCGCTGCGGCCGGATCACGTTGACGATCGAATCGATCACGCCCATGTCGACCAGAAAGTTCTGACCGAAACGCTTGCGTGCGAGATGGCCCTGGTGCCGGCCTTGCTGTCTGCTGGTGGACATCGAAGAAACGCTAGAAAGAAAACTGCTTGAGAATGAAAGACGTACCGGAGGGAACCCATCGCCGCGCGGCGCGTCACGCGCGCCGCACCCGCTCACATCACCCGCGCGTCAGCCCGCGCGACGATGCTGCGCCATCGACACCGCCGTGTCGATCGCGGCCATCAGGCTGCCCGCGTCGGCGCGGCCGGTGCCGGCCAGATCGAGCGCGGTGCCGTGATCGACCGACGTGCGGATGATCGGCAGGCCGAGCGTCACGTTGATCCCTTCGCCGAACGTCGCGAATTTCAGCACCGGCAGGCCCTGGTCGTGGAACATCGCGAGCACGCAGTCGGCTTCGTCGAGATAGCGCGGCTGGAACAGCGTGTCAGCCGGATACGGACCGCGCGCGTCGATGCCCTCGCCGTTCGCCTGCTGCAACGCCGGCGTGATCACGTCGATTTCCTCGCGGCCCAGATAGCCGTTTTCGCCCGCGTGCGGATTGAGCCCCGTCACGAGGATGCGCGGCGCGGGCAAGCCGAAGTGGTGACGCAGGTCGTGATCGATGATGCGCAGCGTTGCAACGAGGCTTTCGATCGTCAGGGCGGCCGACACGTCCTTCAACGGCAGATGCGTGGTCGCGAGCGCGACGCGCAGCGGCCGCTTGCCGATGCCCGCGAGCATCATCACGACGCGCGGCGTATGGGTGCGCCCGGCCAGATATTCGGTGTGTCCGGTGAACGGCACTCCGGCGTCGTTGATCGTGCTTTTTTGCAGCGGCGCGGTGACGATCGCGTCGAACGTGCCGGCCACCGCGCCGTCGATCGCCGCATCGAGAAGATCGAGCACATAGCGGCCGTTCGCGGCGTCGAGCTTGCCCGCCCGCGCTGGTGTGCCGAGCGCGTGATGCTCGAGCCGCACGCGCGGACCCTGAGCGAGCAACGCGGCCCAATCGACGCCGACCGCGCCCGCCCGCTCAGCGAGTAGCCGCGCATCGCCGAGCACGGTGAACTGCGCGTGAGGCCAATGCGCCGCCGCGCCCGCCAGCGCCTGCGCGGTCAGCTCGGGACCGACGCCGGCGGGCTCGCCGGTCGTGATCGCGATCTGCAGCGGGCGGAGGGTGGACTGGGTAGCGCTCGTCATGGCCTTCGCTCCGTTACTGCACGCTCGCCGTGGTCGGCTTCACTTCGACGTATGCGGTGTCGCGCAGCTCGCGCAGCCAGTCGGCGTAAGCCTGTTCCGCCTTGCGCTGGCCAATGGCCTGACGCGCGAGATCCATCTGCTGCGCAACCGAGCCTTCCGCATCGCGGCGGCCGAGCACCTGGATCAGGTGGTAGCCGTATTCGCTGCGCACCGGCTCGCTGATCTGGTTGTCCTGCAGCGAGTTCATCGCGCGCTCGAACTCGGGCACCGTCTCGCCCGGGCTGATCCAGCCGAGGTCACCGCCTTGCGACGCCGAGCCGTCCTGCGAGTAAGTGCGCGCGAACTTCGTGAAGTCGCCGCCCGCGGCAATCTGGTTGCGGATGTCGAGCAGCTTCTGGCGTGCCTGCGGTTCGGATAGACCGTCGCCGACGCGCAGCAGAATGTGGCGCACATGCGTCTGCACGAGCTTCGGCGCGTCCGAGCTGTTGCCCTGGCCGGCGCGGCGCTCGACGAGGCGCACGATTTCGAAGCCGTCGTTGGTGCGGACCAGATCCGGATTGACCTCACCCGGACGCAATGCCGACGCGGCCTTCACGAACTCGGGCGGCAGCTTCGACGGCGCGAGGAAGCCGAGATCGCCGCCGTTTTTCGACGCGTCCGGCGCCTGCGAATTGGCTTTCGCCAGCTTTTCGAAATCCGCGCCGCCCTTCGCTTCGGCGAGCAGCCCTTCGGCCTTCTTCTGCGCCGCCTCGATGTCGGTCTCCGACGCGTTCAGCGGCGCCTTCACGAAAATGTGCTGCACGTGCAGGTCGTTCGTCTGGCCGACGCCCGGGCCGCGCTGGCTGGCGATGTAGTTCGCGACCTCGGCGTCCGTCACCGTGATCTTGCTATCCACTTCCTTCTCGCGCAGACGCGACAGCGTCAGCTCCGTGCGGGCGTCGTTCGAGAAGGTGGTCCAGGGCACGCCTTGCGCCTCGATGCGCGCGCGATACATTTGGACCGACATGTTGTTCGCCTGCGCGAGACGCTCGAGCGTGCGCTGCACGGCTGCGTCGTCGATGGTGATGCCGTCTTCCTTGGCCTTTTGCAGCTGGATGCGCTCGAGCACCATCTGCGTGAGCACCTGCTGGCGCAGTTGGTCCGCCGGCGGCACCGGGGCGTTCTGCTGGTTCAGCCGGTGCGCGATCAGGCTGGCCCGTTCGTCGAGTTCGCGCTGCGTGATGACACCGTTGTTGACTACCGCGGCGATGGTATCGACCGTCTGGCCGCTATTGCCGCCCAATGCCTGCGCCTGTACCGACGCAACTGGAACGAAGGACGCCGCGGCGGCGAGACCCGCCGCGAGTATTGCCAAGCGAAGCTGTTTCATGATTGCCACAGATACTCCAATGATGTCGGGCGCTTCGCCCGTCTTTTCGCAAGCCGTGAATGACCGGGCGACCGTCATTCGTAATTGGTGAACCGCGACTCCGGCGGCGGCGGCGGCGGCAGCGGTGTATAGCCGGCCACGCTGCTGCGGAACGCGGTCATCAGCCCGTTATCGACGCTCGACAAGCCCTTGAACGTCAACTGCGCCAGAAACCGCGTGCTCGACTGATTCTGTCCCGACGTGTTCAGGCCGTTCGCATAGCGCTGGATGCCGGCGCCGAGCGTCCAGCAGTCCGCGTCGTATTGGAGGCCGATCAGGCCGTCGACGACACGGTGGCCACCCAGGTCGTAATTGAACCGGCCGACCCCGTACATCCGGTGCGACAGCGGCCATTGGCCCGAAATCAGCACCTGATTGATCGGCTGGTTGTCGAGCGTGGTGTTGGCGCGCGTATAGCGGTATGCGACGTTGATGACCTTGCCGCTCTCCGGACTGAACCCGAAACCGACACTCGTTTTCGTGAGCTGGTTATTGTCCGCATTATATTGGAACGCCGTTTCCGAAGCGAAACCGGCGCCCAGCTTGATCGACGCACCCGCGATCAGGTCCGAGTGCGTGGCCTGGGTACTGGTCTGGGTCGGCGTCAGCGTGACGCGCTGATCCTGGAAGTAATACTGCTGCGCGATCACGAAGCGCGCGCGTTCGTCGCCGGTGGACGGGTTGATGAAGCGCGTCGTGAGACCGACGGTCACGCGGTTCGCGTCGGCGATCCGGTCGTTACCGACGAACGTATTCGGCGTGAAGATTTCCGCGAGACCGAAGTCGGATTCGGCGGTATCGAACAGCGGCGCGTTGTTCTGGTTGCGGTACGGCGTGTACACGTAGTACAGGCGCGGCTCCAGCGTCTGGATATAGTCCGCGCCGAAAATGCGCACCGAGCGCTCGAAGATCAGTCCCGTGTCGAACGTGAAGGTCGGGATCGACTCGGTGAAATTCTTCTGCGCCCCCGGCACGTTCGCCAGATCGGTGCCGATGTTGTTCAGGTTGTACGACGCGAAGTGCCACTGCACCTTCGGAGTGACGAAGTAGCCCGGCCCCACCACCGAATATGACAGGTACGGGTTGAACAGCACCCGCTGGCCTTCGCTCAGATCCGCGGTGGTGATGCGGAAGTTCGTGTAGTCGGCCTCGGCGCCGAAATCGAAGCCGCCGATGTTGTACTTCGCGTACTTCACGTTCAACTGCGGCTCGCGGCCGTACGGCGCGACCGACGGCTGCAGCGTCTGCCAGTGCTGCTCACGCGCGAGCACGGACCACGGTCCGTTGTTGTAGGTCAACCCGGCTTCCTGCTGATACAGGAGCTGGGTGCCGTTCATGAACTGGTTGACCGACGACGACAGGTCTTCCGGATAGGTGTTGTCCGAAACCTTGTTGTAATAGATGTAGCCGCCGAAGCCGTTACCGAAATTCTGGTTGTGCTGGATGTACAGCGCGTAGCGGTTGGTCTTCGTCAGGTGATCGTCGGGCAGAAATTCACCGGTGATCGACCCGGAATACGTCGGCGACAGATAGCGGAACGTGCTCTGCAACTGCACACCGCGCTTCGAGATCAGACGCGGCGTGACCGTCAGATCGCGATTCGGCGCGATGTTGAAGTAATACGGCACCGACAGCTCGAAACCGTTCGTCGAGCTCAGCGAGAACGTGGGCGGCAACAGGCCGCTGCGCCGATCGCCCGACAGCGGGAACGACAGCCACGGCGACGCGAACACCGGCACGCCCTGGAAGAACAGCACGCTGTTATAGGCGACGCCTTCGTCCGCGCCGGTGTCGAAATCGAACTCGCTGCCCTTGATGTACCAGGCCGGATTGTCCGTGCACGCGCACGCCGTGTAGGTGCCCTTCGTGAACACCGAGCGCTCGGCGTCGAGCAGGTCGACGCGCTGCGCGCTGCCCGAGCCGCCCGTCAGCGTGAAGCGATACTTCGGCGCGGTCATGAAGCCTTCGGTCGAATCGACGCGCAGATGCGCTTCGGGTCCGATGAAGGTATTGCCGGTATTGATCACGTGGACATTGCCGTACGCATCGGCCATGTCCGTGTCCTGGTCGTAGTGCAGCGCGTCGGCCTTGATCACGGCCGTGTTGTGGCGCACTTCGGCCGAGCCCTTGGCGGCCAGATCCTGGTCGATCGTGCCGCTCGCGTGGTCGCCGAGCACGAAGGTGGCCGGCCGCTGGCCCGTTTGCAACGGATGCTCTTCGAGCTGCGGGGCAAGCTGCATGCCCCACGGCGGGTAGACCGCTTGCGGTTGCGCAGCTTCCCCCGTCAACTGGGCGTGCGCAAGCGCGGGCATCAGACCCGGAACGGCGATCAACGCCGCGACGAGCCGCCTTTTGCGCGGCACTACTGCACAGGAAGGAGTGGTATCGGAAAGCTGTCTGGGCGGCATGTATCGTTTGGCGAGTCGACCCGTGCGCAAGCTTCCGTCGTCACGATCCACCGCCTGCACACCGCGACCCGAAGAGTCGGCTGCATGTCTGGATTCCCAATTTGCCGAGTGATAAGGCGGGCGGTAAAACGGTGCACGCGAAAGCTGGCGTGTGAGTCGCGTCAAAAAAGTCGTGGGGTATTATATGGCAAGACGTTGTCCCCAAGAATTTGCCGCCGCTTTTCATGACGCTGCCTTCCACCCAAGACTTCACCGACACCCGTCTCTCCCTGCTCAAGGCCTGGTTGCAAGGCCACGCGGCGCGCCATGCGCTCGAGCCCGACACCCTCGTTCCGGCCTCGTCCGACGCCAGTTTCCGCCGTTATTTCCGGCTCGCCGGTAAGGCGGCGCAAGGCAATGGCGCGGCCACGCTGATCGCCGTCGACGCGCCGCCGCCCGAAAAATGCCGCGAATTCGCGCAGATCGCGCAATTGCTCGAGGCCGCCGGCGTGCACGTGCCGCGCGTGCTCGAGGTCGACTTCGACGCGGGCTTCATGCTCGTCACCGATCTCGGCACCGCGTCGTACCTCGGCGCGCTAACCGACGCGCAGGCCGCGGGCGACACGCGCGCGGCTCGCACGCTGATGCGCGACGCGCTCGACGCGCTGATCCGCTGGCAGCTCACGTCGCGCGAAGACGTGCTGCCGCCGTTCGACGAAGCGTTCCTGCACCGCGAGATGGAGCTGATGCCCGAGTGGTTCATCGGCCGGCACCTCGGCCGCGAGGTCGACGCCGCCACGCGCGCGCAGCTCGATCGCACGTTCGCGCTGCTGATCGCGAGCGCGCGCGCGCAGCCGCAAAGCTTCATGCTGCGCGATTTCATGCCGCGCAATCTGATGATCGCCTCGGCGCCCAACCCGGCGAACCCCGGCGTGCTCGACTTCCAGGACGCGGTGTACGGACCGATTACGTACGACGTCGTATCGCTGCTGCGCGACGCGTTCCTCAGCTGGGACGAGGCGTTCGAGCTCGACTGCTTCGCGTACTACTGGGAGCGCGCGAAAAAAGCCGGCCTGCCGGTCGATGCCGATTTCGGCGAGTTCTACCGCCAGCTCGAATGGATGGGACTGCAGCGGCACATCAAGGTGCTCGGCCTGTTCTGCCGCATCAACTACCGTGACGGCAAGGCGCACTACATGAACGACCTGCCGCGCTTCATCGGCTATGCACGCAAGGTGGCGGAGCGTTACGCGCCGCTGCGCGGGTTCGCGAAACTGCTCGACGACCTCGACGGCCGCGCGCAGGAAATCGGCTACACCTTCTGACCGATGACGATGTCCGTAAAGAAAGCGATGATTTTCGCCGCGGGCCGCGGCGAGCGCATGCGTCCGTTGACGGACGCGTGCCCGAAGCCCTTGCTCGAAGTGGGCGGCAAGCCGCTGATTGTGTGGCAGATCGAACGGCTCGCGCGCGCCGGCATCCGCAGCATCGTGATTAATCATGCGTGGCTCGGCGCGCAGCTCGAAGCCGCGCTCGGCGACGGTTCGCGCTGGCACGTCGAGTTGCGCTACTCGCCCGAGCACGAGGCGCTGGAGACCGCGGGCGGCATCGCGCAGGCGCTGCCGCTACTAGCAGACGACGGCGCGGACCACGTATTCGTCGCGGTGGCCGGCGACGTGTACAGCGAGTACGACTACGCCGCGCTGCACGCACGCGCCGGCCAGTTGAAGGCGCTGCCCGAGCCCGGCATGCATCTGGTGATGGTGCCGAATCCGGCGTTTCACCCGAACGGCGACTTTGGTCTCGTCGACGGCATGCTGTCGCTCGAGGCGCAGCCGCGCGTCACGTTCGGCAGTTTCGGGCTGTACGACACGCGCATGTTCCGGGATCTGCCGCGCGGCACGCGGCGCGCGCTGAGCCCGTATTACCGCGGGACCATCGCGCGTGGGCTCGCGAGCGGCGAGCTGTATGAAGGCGTGTGGGAGAACGTCGGCACGCGGGCGCAGCTGGAAGTGCTCGATCGGCTGTTGCGCTCGCGCTGAGCTTTACTTCGCCGGGCTCTCGCTCGCGCCGACGGCTTCCGCCCCTTCCACCACCTCCGGTGTCTGCGCGGCGCGCTGCTGCAACGCCCACATCTGCGCGAACAGACCGTTCGCGCGCAACAGCTCCGCGTGCGTGCCGCGCTCGACGATGCGCCCTTTGTCCATCACGATGATCTGCTGCGCGTGCACGACCGTCGACAGCCGGTGCGCGATGATCAGCGTCGTGCGTTCGCGCGCAATCAGGTCCAGCTCATGCTGGATCGCGCGCTCGGAGCGCGAATCGAGCGCGGACGTCGCTTCGTCGAACAGCAGGATCGGCGGATTCTTGAGTATTGTCCGCGCGATCGCCACGCGCTGTTTCTCGCCGCCGGAGAGCTTGAGTCCGCGTTCGCCAACCGGCGTGTCGTAGCCCTTCGGCAGACTCTCGATGAACTCGTGGATATGCGCGGCGCGCGCCGCCGCGATCACTTCGTCGCGCGTCGCCGACGGCCGCCCGTACGCGATGTTGTAGTAGATCGAATCGTTGAACAGCACCGTGTCCTGCGGCACGATGCCGATCGACGCGCGCAGCGAATCCTGCGTGACGTCGCGAATATCCTGCCCGTCGATCCGGATCGCGCCGCCCGTCGCGCGGTCGAGATCGTAGAAGCGGAACAGCAGCCGCGCGAGCGTCGACTTGCCCGAGCCGCTGTGGCCGACCACCGCCGTCGTCGTGCCGGCCGCGATCGTGAAGCTCACGCCGTGCAGAATCTGCCGCGCAGGCTCGTACGCGAAGCTCACGTCGTCGAAGCGCAGCTGCGCGCCGCTGACCTGCAAGGCCACCGCGTCGGGCGCGTCCGGCACTTCCTGCGGCGCGCCGAGCAGCGAGAACAAGCGGTCCATGTCGGTCAGGCTCTGCTTCAGCTCGCGATAGACCACGCCGAGAAAATTCAACGGAATATACAGCTGCAGCATGAAGGTGTTGATCAGCACCAGGTCGCCGAGCGTCAGACGCCCGGCCATCACGCCCTGCGTCGCGCGCCAAAGGATGAACACGAGCCCCGTGCCGATGATCGCCTGTTGCCCGAAGTTCAGCGCCGACAGCGAGCGCTGCGACTTGATCGCCGCCGCGCGATAGCGCTTCAGGTTTTCGTCGTAGCGGCTCGCTTCCCACTCCTCGTTGCCGAAGTACTTGACGGTCTCGTAGTTGAGCAGCGAGTCGATCGCGCGCGAATTCGCCTTCGAATCGAGCTCGTTCATCGTACGGCGAAAGTGCGTGCGCCACTCGGTGACCTTCACCGTGAACGCGATGTACACCGCGAGCGCGACGAACGTGACGATCGCGTAATAGGCCTCGTATTTGACGACGAAAAAGCCGAGCACGAGACCGACTTCGACGAGCGTCGGCAGGATGCTGTACAGCGAATAGGAAATCAGCTGCGTGATGCCGCGCGTGCCGCGTTCGATATCGCGCGACATGCCGCCCGTCTGCCGCTCCAGATGAAAGCGCAGCGACAGCCCGTGCAGATGGCGGAACACCTTCAGCGCGAGTTGGCGCACCGCGCTTTCGGTCACTTTCGAAAACAGCATTTCGCGCAACTCGGTGAAGAGCGACGTCGATAGCCGCACCACCGCATACGCGACCACCAGCAATCCGACGCCGCCGAGCAGCACGATGCCGGGCGCGTCCTGCGCGCGGCCGAGCGCGGTCAGATGCCGGACCGACGCGAGACTGTCGACGATGCGCTTCATCACGATCGGCACGCCGAGGTTCGCGACCTTTGCGCCGATCAGGCAGCTGAGCGCGAAGCCGACCCGCCATTTGTAGGTCGCGAGATACGGCAGCAGCGACAGGATCGTCTGCCAGTCGTTGCGGGGTTGGGTGGAAATCGGCGAGGGTTCGGACGAAGGCGTGCGGCGCATAAATCGTGAGGAGAGTGTGGAACTGCCAGAGTTCGCAGCGGCGCGCGGCTCGCGCGCTTCGCTGGGCGCTTTCCCGTACAATTCCTGATCTTCGTATTGTCGCAGAAGCCGGCTGGTGCCGCTTTTCATGGCCCACGGTCGAATACGTTTCCCAAGGATGTCCCGATGACCGATCTTCTTCAACTTCCGTCCAAGCCGTGCGCGCTGCGCGTGATGCCGCAGCCATCGGACTCGAACATTCATGGCGACGTGTTCGGCGGCTGGATCATGGCACAGGTCGACATCGCCGGCTCGATTCCGGCAAGCCGTCGCGCGAATGGGCGGGTCGCGACGATCGCGGTCAATTCTTTCCTGTTCAAGCAGCCGGTGTTCGTCGGCGATCTGCTCAGCTTTTACGCGGACATCGTGAAGACCGGCAATACGTCGGTGACGGTGTCGGTCGAGGTCTACGCGCAGCGAATGAGGCTCTCGCAGGAAGTCGTCAAGGTCACGGAAGCGATCCTCACCTACGTCGCCACCGACAGCGACCGCCGTCCGCGCGCGCTGCCCGTGCTGGACTGAGTCAGCGAGGATGCTTAAGCTAGCGGTTCCACGCGTCACGCGCCGCGCCACCCGCTAGCCGTTTCAGCCGATCAGCGCACGAGGCCCGGGCGCCCCATAGTCGCTCTTCTAATGGAAACGAGATGAAACTGATCGGAATGCTCGACTCGCCCTACGTGCGGCGCGTCGCCATCTGCATGAAGCTGCTCGCGCTCGACTTCGAACACCAGTCGATTTCGGTATTCCGCACCTACGACCAATTCGCGAAGATCAACCCGGTCGTCAAGGCGCCGACGCTCGTCGCCGAAAACGGCGCGATCCTGATGGACTCGACGGTGATCCTGCAGTATCTGGCGACGCTCGCCGGTCCCACCCAGCTGTTCCCGACGCAAGCCGACGCGGCGTTGCGCGCCGCGCGTCTGACGGGTCTCGCGCTCGCCGCGTGCGAAAAGAGCGTGCAGATCGTCTATGAGCGCAATCTGCGGCCTCAGGAGAAGCAGCATGAACCGTGGGTCGAGCGCGTGCGCGCGCAACTGCTCGCCGCCTATGCCGGACTCGAACACGAGTTGGGAGAAGGGCCACTGCCCGATGCACAGCAGCAGTTCAGCGCGGCGGACGTGGCCGTCGCCGTCGCATGGCAGTTCACGCACATGATGCTGCCGGAGACGGTCAGCAAGGACGATCATCCGCGGCTCGAGAAGTTTTCCGCGTTCGCGGAAAGCCTGCCAGTGTTCAAGGACACACCGGCGGAGTGACCGGCGGCTAATGCAACACGCGGCAACACGCGGCACTACGCGGCGCCCCACGGCGACACCGGGCGCCGCGCATCACGCTCGCCTCACGCCGGCTCCAGCTCCCGCACCAACCCGCCGTGCAGCAGCTCGGAAATCGCTTCCGTCGATAGCGGCCTGGCGAAATAGAAGCCCTGCATCTCGTCGCACGCGCGTTCCTTCAGGAAGTCGAGTTGCGCGGACGTTTCCACGCCCTCGGCGATCACCTGCAGCTTCAGCGAATGCGCGAGCGCGATGATCGCCGACGTGATCGTCTCGTCGTCGCCCGACACACCGATATCCGATACGAACGAGCGGTCGATCTTCAACCGGTCCACCGGGAAGCGCTTCAGATAGCTGAGGCTCGAATAGCCGGTGCCGAAGTCGTCGATCGCGAGACCGATGCCGAGCGCGTGCAGCTCGTTGAGCATCGACACCGCTTCTTCCGCGTTGCGCATGATCGTGCTTTCGGTCAGCTCGAGTTCGAGGTACTTCGGTTCGAGCCCTGTCTCGTCGAGCACCTGCATGACGAGCTTCGCGATATCGCGCTGCTGGAACACGCGCGCGGACAGATTCACCGACACGCGTGCCGGCGGCAAGCCCTGATCCTGCCACGCCTTGTTCTGGCGGCATGCCTCGCGCAGCACCCACTCCGACAGCGGCCCGATCAGCCCGCTTTCCTCGGCCAGCGGAATGAACGACGACGGTGGCACGAGCCCGACCTCGGGATCGTGCCAGCGCACCAGCGCCTCGATACCGACGATCTGTCCGCTGCCGATATCGACCTGCGGCTGATAGTGCAACAAGAACTCCTTGTCGCGCAGCGCGCGGCGCAGGCGTCGTTCGAGATTCAGGCGCGCGCCCGCGCTCGCGTTCATCTCCGGCTGATAGAACTGGAAAGTGTTGCGTCCCATGTCCTTCGCGCGGTACATCGCGACGTCGGCCTTCTTCATCAGCGTTTCGGCATCCTCGCCGTCCTGTGGGAACAGGCTCGCGCCCATGCTGCAGCCGACGTACAGCTCGGTGCCGTCGAGCCACACCGGCTCGGCGATCGACGCACGCGCGCGCTCCATCCACGTGATCAGCGATTGCTCGTCGACGGTGTCGGTCATCACGATCACGAACTCGTCGCCGCCGTGGCGCGCAACCGTGTCGCTGGTGCGCGAGCAGCGCGCGAGCCGTTCGGCGACCACGCCGAGCAGCCGGTCGCCGACGCTATGGCCGAGGCTGTCGTTGACGTTCTTGAAGCCGTCGAGATCGAGGAACACGACCGCGACGCCCGTATGGTGCCGCTGCGCGACGACGAGCGCATGTTCGAGTCTGTCGCGCAGCAGGTTGCGATTCGGCAGCCGCGTGAGGCCGTCGTAGTTGGCCTGGTATTCGAGCTGTTCCTGATAGCGGATCAGCTCGGTCACGTCGTTGATCACGCCGATATGATGCGTGATCACGCCTTCCGCGTTCGGCACCGGCGCGATGAACAGCTGATTCCAGAACAGCGCGCCGTCCTTGCGATAGTTGCGCACCACCGCGCTGACCTCGCGATTCGCCGCGAGCGCCTCGCGGATCAACGCGACGCCTTCCTGGTCACGGTCGTCGCGTTGCAGCACGCGGCAGTCGTGGCCGATCACCTCGGCGGGATCGTAGCCGGTGATGCGCATGAACGCCGGATTTACGTATTCGATCAGATTGCCCGACGGCGACGGCGCGGTGATCAGGATCGCGTTGACGCTCGCGTCGAGTGCACGGCTTTGCAGACGCAGCGCGAGATCGGCGCGCTTGCGCTCGGTGATGTCGGTGTACGAGCCCAGCACGCCGATCACCTGGCCGTCGCCGTCGGTGAACGGCAGCTTGCTCGTGACCGTCGTGCGATGCACGCCGTCGATCACGAAGTCGACCTCGAAGTTCATCTTCGGCACGCCGGTGCTCACGACTTCGCGATCGTGCCCGGTCAACAGATCGGCGAACGCGCGCCACGCCAGATCGGCGTCGGTCTTGCCGACCACCTGCTCGGGATACGCGAGCCCCGCATCGCGCGCGAACGCCATGTTGCAACCGAGATAGCGCGAGTTCAGGTCCTTCCAGAAGATGCGCTGCGGAATGTTGTCGATCACCGCTTCGAGCATCTGATTCGAGCGCTGCGCTTCTGCTTCGGCGTTGATCTGGTCGGTCACGTCGTCCGCCAGCACGAAGGAGGCGTCGCGGCCCATGAAGTTCAGCGCGTGATACGACACGTTCACGCTGAAGATCGAGCCGTCCTTGCGCCGATGCCGCCAGACGCCCGCCATCGTGTGGCTCTGACGGAGGTCGGCGCTGCGGTGCAGATGCGTCTCCAGGCGGCCGATTCCGGAGTTCGGGCGGATCGCCCGGATCGTCATGCCGAGAAACTCGCTTTCCGTGTAGCCGTATTGCTGGATCGCGGCCTTGTTGACGGCGAGAAAGCGCAGCGTGTCGCGATCGATGATGTACATCGGCACCGTGTGATCGTCGAACAGGCTGCGAAAACGCTCGTCGTTGCGCACCAGCGCGCGGGCGCTGCGCAGCTTCTCGCGAGCGCTGTTCTCGCGCGCGCCGAAGGTGAGGAACAGTAGCGCGCTGCCGGTGAGCATCGTCACGAGCAGCACGAACATCGCGCGCTCGCTGTCGCTCGCCGATGCCGCGAGCGAGGTCTGCAACGAGCGGTTTTCCTCGCTGCGCAACGTGGCGAGCGCGACTTCGACACGCTCGAGCGCGAGGCCGAGATGCGAATCTGGCGGCGCGGTGTCGACGGAGCGGTCGACGGATGCGTCGAATGGCGCGTCGAAAGGGGCCGCGTCCGACGCCGCGCCGGCGGCGCCGCGCACACCGCTCGCGTCGCTGCGCAGCGCGTGCTCGATATCGTCCTGCAACCCGTGCCGCGCCGCGCTCAGGCTGGCGAGCGCCGCCGACATGTACGGCTCGCTCGCGAGTTCGTCGCGCAGTGCGCGCTCGCGGCTCGCGAGTGTTTCCGTCATCGAAGCGGCCGCGTCGGGCGGCACCGGCTTGCCCGATGCCTTCAGGCGGTGCAGCGCGGCTAGCGCATTAGCGAGCGCGGCGTGATACGCATCGAGGTTCTGGTGCACGCTGGTCGAGCGCTGCAGGCGCGCATCGGCGTCGCGCTGCCCGCGAATCTGCGTGTACGCGACGAACGCGTTCGCACCGACCGCGACGACCACGACTGCGATATTGATCAGCAGCCGCTTCGAAAAATAAGGAATCATGGGTTCCGAACGTTCAATCGTTCCGAGGGCGGGAGCGCGCGCTCGCGGTCGGTGCGTCGGGCCGCATCGATGCAATTCTTTTACGCGCCAACCTTTGGATATCGGCAGCGATCGGAAGCGGGTTGAGGGTCGGCGTGAAAAAAACTGAGGATTGGGGAAAGGCTGCACGTAGTTCCGGGGCGCCTGGCCGGCCGCACCTAGCCGGCCGCGCCTAGCCGGCCGCACCTAGCCGGCCGCTCCAAATTCCTTCATCGCCGGCACGAAATCGTGGTTCGCCTCGGGCTTGCGCGACAGCTTCGCGAGCACATAGCGCTTGAATGGATCGAGCTCGGCCCAGCGCACGACGCTCGGCGCGGCGAGGCCCGCCAGCCCCGCCTGATGCGCGACACCGTCGGGCACGCTGTCGGTTTGACGCCAGGCCGGCGACTCCTCCGGCGTGAACCACTCGGGTTCGACGTTCGCGTGCGTGCGCAGCATTTCGAACAGCGCGTGATCGAAATTCGGCTCGATCTGCGTATCGTCTTCGACCGGGAAACGCGCGAGCAGCTTGCGGTCTTCGAGCGGCAGCTGCTGCCATTGCGCGAGAGTGATGCGCAGCCCGAAACGGTCGAGATTGAAGCGCACCGACATCGGGATATAAGTGAAATTCTCCGAAGACGCGACTTCGAAGTCGAACAGAAGCGGTGCTTCGTTGAGTCCCATGTCAGTGCTCCTTGTCGATGGCGGACAGCGTGCGGGCGTCGCTTGAGGTATTTTAGAACCTTATTCGCGCGACGGCGGCCCGCGCGACGGCCGCCGCAGAGCATACGGCGAGCCCGGCGGGCACTTGAACGCGCGGCATGGTACAGGAGTGAAGCAGCTTGAACGGACAGCAAAACGGGCGCCAGACCGGGCGGGCGAACGATCAGCCCCACGCCCTCGACACCGACGAACAACCCGGCGCGATGCAACTCGAAGTGCGCCGCCATCGCGGCGCGGTGGTTGAAACCGCCACCGATCACGTCGGCCAGGAGTGGCCGGTCGCGCTCGTGTTCAACGGCATCTCGCACGCGGTGATGATGTGCACGCCGCGCGATCTCGAAGCGTTCGCGGTCGGCTTCGCGATTTCGGAGGGGATCGTCGAGCGCGGCAGCGACATTCAGGACATCGAGGTCGAACTGCACGAGCACGGCGAGCTGCCGCATGCCGAGGTGCAATTGCAGGTCGTGCAGCAGGCGTTCGCCGGTTTGAAGGAAAGGCGCCGCGCGCTCGCCGGGCGCACCGGCTGCGGCGTGTGCGGCATCGAAAGCATCGATCTGCTGGATCTGAAACCGCAGCGTGTACCCGACACTGGCTTCTTGCAGCGGCTCGCGCCCGATGCGATCGCACGCGCCGCGCGCGCGCTGCCCGAGCACCAGGCGCTCACTCGTTTGACGGGCGGCCTGCACGCGGCCGCGTGGTGTGATGCGCAAGGCGCGATCCACTATGCATTCGAGGACGTCGGCCGCCACAACGCGCTCGACAAGCTGATCGGCCAGCTCGTGCTCGACCGCGCCGATACGCGCGACGGTTTCGTGTTTCTATCGAGCCGCGCGAGCTACGAGCTGGTACGCAAGGCCGCGCGCGTCGACGTGCCGATGGTCGCGACGATCTCGGCGCCGTCGTCGCTCGCGATTGCGATCGCGCGTGAGGCAGGCGTGCGGCTCGTGAGCTTCTGCCGCGAAGGCAGCTACGTCGATTACGACACGTGGCAGCCGCAGGTTTAAGCGATTGAAGCTGCGCAGCGGCGATTCACCGGCAACGCACCCGAATCCCGCCTGCGCCGCCCGCCGCTAGTCGAACTGCCGAAAATCCGGCTTGCGCTTGTCGAAGAACGCCTTGAACGCCTCGCGCGCTGCGGGCGCAAGCAGCATCTTGCCGAAGTGCACCGCTTCCTCGGTCATCTGCGTCTGCAGTTCCTGCTGGCTTGCGCGCTTCATCAGGCTCTTCGTGACGCGCAACGACGACGCCGGCAGCGCCGCCAGCTTCGCGGCCTGCGACGCCGCGAACGCGTCGACTTCGCCCGCCGGCAGCACGCGATTCACGAAGCCCATGCGGTGCGCTTCGGCCGCGTCGAACGCCTCGCCGAGCAGCAGCTTTTCCGCCGCCGCCTGATAGCCCGCCGCGCGCTGCAGCAGCAGGCTCGACGCTGCCTCCGGGCACAGCCCGAGCTGCGTGAACGGCAGCGAAAAGCTCGCGGTATCGTCCGCGTAGACCAGGTCGCAATGCAGCAGCAGGGTCGTGCCGATGCCGATCGCCGGCCCCGCGACCGCCGCCACCACCGGCTTTTCCGCCGAGCTGATCGCGCGCAGGAACTGGAACACCGGCGGACTTTCACCGACCGGCGGCGACTTCATGAAGTCTTCGAGATCGTTGCCCGCGCTGAAAATGCCCGCGCTGCCGCGAATCAGGATCGCCCGCACCGACGCGTCGCCCTGCGCTTCGACGAGCGCGTCGGCCATCGTCTGATACATCGCGGCCGTGATCGCGTTTTTCCTGCCGGGCCGGTTCAAGCCGATGGTCAGCACCCCGTCCGCGCGCTCGACCAGAATATCCGTCGTCATCCCGTTCATCTCCTTGTGCTCCTGCTGAATGTAAAAACGGTCCGCGAGCCGGGCGGCCTGCGAACCGTTGCGCGGTGCTGAGTGGATCACTGAAGGATCCCCCGGTCGATCACCGGCTCACAGGCGCTCGATAATGCCCGCCGCACCCATGCCAGTACCGACGCACATCGTCACCATGCCGTACTTGTAGTTGCGGCGGCGCAGGCCGTGCACCACGGTCGCCGCACGAATCGCGCCCGTCGCGCCGAGCGGATGGCCCAGTGCGATCGCGCCGCCGAGCGGGTTGATCTTCGAGGTATCGAGGCCGAGGTCCTGGATCACCGCGAGCGACTGCGCGGCGAATGCCTCGTTCAGCTCGATCCAGTCGAGATCGTCCTGCTTCAGGCCCGCGGCTTTCAGCGCGGCCGGAATCGCTTCCTTCGGGCCGATGCCCATGATTTCCGGCGGCACGCCGCGCACCGCGAAGCTGACGAAGCGCGCGAGCGGCGTCAGGTTGAACTGCTTGAGGATTTTTTCCGACACGACGATCAACGCGCCCGCGCCGTCCGACGTCTGCGAGCTGTTGCCGGCCGTGACCGAGCCTTTGTTCGCGAACACCGCGCGCAGCTTCGCGAGGCCCTCCATCGACGTGTCCGCGCGCGGACCTTCGTCGAGCTTCACCTCGCGCGCCTTCACGCTGATTTCGCCGGTCGCGAGATCGGGGAAACGCTCGGTGAGCGTGTACGCGGCGATTTCGTCGTTGAATTCGCCGGCTTGCTGCGCGGCAATCGCGCGGCGATGCGATTCGACCGAGAACGCGTCTTGTGCTTCGCGGCTGATTTTCCAGCGCTCGGCGACCTTCTCGGCGGTCAGGCCCATGCCGTACGCGATGCCGACGTCTTCGTCGCGATCGAAGATATGCGGCGACAGCGACGGCTTGTTGCCCATCATCGGCACCATGCTCATCGATTCGCAGCCGCCCGCGATCATCGCATCCGCCTCGCCGACGCGGATGCGGTCCGCGGCCATCGCGAGCGCGGTCAGACCCGACGCGCAGAAGCGGTTCACCGTGACGCCGCCGACCGTGTTCGGCAGTCCGGCGAGCAGCGCGCCGATCCGCGCGACATTCAGACCCTGCTCCGCTTCCGGAATCGCGCAACCGACGATCGCGTCTTCGATCACGCCGGTGTCGAGGCCGGGCACCTGAGCGACGGCCGACCTGATCGCGTGAACCAGCAGCTCATCCGGACGCGTGTTTCTGAACACGCCGCGCGGCGCCTTGCCGATCGGCGTACGGCTCGCGGCGACGATATATGCGTCCTGCAATTGCTTTGCCATTTGGGAATCTCCTTTGTCGGCAAGCCGCTTAGTTGCGCACCGGCTTGCCGGTCTGCAGCATGCCCATGATCCGTTCCTGCGTCTTCTGCGTGCCGAGCAGCTCGACGAACGCGCGACGCTCGAGTTGCAACAGCCATTCTTCGTCGACGAGGCTGCCCGCTTCGACGTCGCCGCCGCACACCGCTTCCGCGATGCGGCTCGCGATCAGGAAATCGTGCTCGCTGATGAAGCGGCCGTCGCGCATGTTGACGAGGGACGCCTTGATCGTCGAGATCGCCGAGCGGCCCGCGACCGGCACCTGGGTCGCGCGCAGCGGCGCACGGTAGCCCGCCGCGGCGAGCGCGCGCGCTTCCTTCTTCGCGATGTCGAGCAGTTCGAACACGTTGAAGACGATCGTGTCGGACGGCTTCAGGTAGCCCATCGCGCGGGCGTCGAGCGCGGAGGCCGACACCTTCGCCATCGCCGCGTTCTCGAACGACTTCTGCAGGAACTTCAGCAGGTCGTTCGTGGCGCCGACCTGGCTCGCCGCTTCGGCCGCGCGCAGTGCCGCTTCCTTCAGGCCGCCGCCCGCCGGCACCAGACCCACGCCGACTTCGACGAGACCCAGATAGCTCTCGATGTGCGCGACGCGCTTCGCGCTATGCAGCGCGAGTTCGCAGCCGCCGCCGAGCGCGATGCCCGAGATCGCCGAGATCACCGGCACGTTCGCGTACTTCACGCGCAGCATGCCCTGCTGGAATTTCTTCACGAACGGCTCGATGCCCTTCGCGCCGCCCATCATGAACGCGGGCATCGCTTCTTCGAGGTTCGCGCCCGCCGAGAACGGACCACCCGGCGTACCGAGCTTCAGCGATGTGGGCTGCCATACGACGAGGCCCTTGTAGTCCTTCTCGGCCAATTCGATCGCCTGCGTCAGACCGTCGATCACCGCCGGTCCGATCGTGTTCATCTTGCTCGTGAACGACACGATCAGCACGTCGTTCTCGCCCGCGCGATCGTCTACCCATGCGCGCACCGCATCGGTCTCGAACAGCGTCTTGCCGTAGGTCTTCGGATCGGCGCCGGTTTCGCCGACGAGCGGCGCGCGGAACACCTGCTTGCGGTACACGTCGAGCGACGAGCGCGGCACGAAGGTCTTAGTGGCCGGCGACCATGAGCCTTCAGCCGTATGCACGCCGCCCTTCTCGTCAACCGCGCCTTCGAGCACCCACGATGGCAGCGGCACGTTGGCGAGCGCCTTGCCCGCCGCGATGTCTTCCTGGACCCACTCGGCGACCTGATTCCAGCCGGCCGTCTGCCAGCCTTCGAACGGGCCTTCGCTCCAGCCGAAGCCCCAGCGGATCGCGAGATCGACGTCGCGCGCATTGTCGGCGATCGATTCCAGATGCACGGCGATGTAGTGATAAACGTCGCGGAAGATCGACCACAGGAACTGTGCCTGCGGATGCTGCGTTTCGCGCAACAGCTTCAGCCGCTCGGCGGCCGGACGCTTCAGGATGCGGCCGACGATTTCGTCGGCCTTCGCGCCACCGTCGACATACTCGCCCGTCTGCGGGTCGAGCACTTTGATGGCCTTGCCTTCCTTCCGGTAGAAGCCGCCGCCGGTCTTCTGGCCGAGCGCGCCCTTCTTCACCAGTTCGGCGAGCACGGCCGGCGTTTCGTAGACCGGCAGAAACGGATCGTCCGGCAGCGTGTCCTGCATCGTCTTGATCACGTGCGCCATCGTGTCGAGACCGACCACGTCGGCGGTGCGGAACGTCGCCGACTTCGCGCGGCCGAGGCGCGCGCCGGTCAGGTCGTCCACTTCGTCGAAACGCAGGCCGAACTTCGCGGCTTCGGCAATAACCGCAAGGATCGAGAACACGCCGACGCGGTTCGCGATGAAGTTCGGCGTATCTTTCGCGCGCACGACGCCCTTGCCGACCACGCTGGTCAGGAAGGTTTCGAGCTGATCGAGAATTTCCGGACGCGTCGTCGCGGTCGGGATCAGTTCGACCAGATGCATGTAGCGCGGCGGATTGAAGAAGTGCACGCCGCAAAAGCGCGCCTTCAGGTCGTCCGCGAAACCTTCGGACAGCGCGGTGATCGACAGCCCCGACGTGTTGGTCGCGAAAATCGCGTTCGGGCCGAGGTGCGGCGCGACCTTCTTGTACAGGTCGTGCTTCCAGTCCATGCGTTCGGCGATCGCTTCGATCACGAGGTCGCATTCGGCGAGCTTCGCGATGTCGTCGTCGTAGTTCGCGGGCTGGATGTATTGCGCGTCGTCCTTCACGCCGAATGGCGCCGGCGACAGCTTTTTCAGATTCTCGATCGCCTTCAGCGCGATCCCGTTTTTCGGGCCTTCCCTGGCGGGCAGGTCGAACAGCAGCACGGGCACCTTGGCGTTGATCAGGTGCGCGGCGATCTGCGCGCCCATCACGCCGGCGCCGAGCACGGCTACCTTGCGAATGATCAGATTGCTCACGTCGTTTCTCCGGGGAGTAGTGCGATGGCGCGAAGCGTCAGCCATGCTTCGCGCGATGTGTGTGGCCTCGCTCGATGTGCGAGCGTCAGAACAACGCTTCTTCGACGTCCATCATCGGCTTCGAACCGGCGCGCGCCTGGCGGATAGTCATCGCCGTTTCGGGCAGCAGCTTCGCGAAGTAGAAACGTGCGGTCGCGAGCTTCGCCTTGTAGAACGGATCGCCCGACGCCTGTTTGTCGAGTGCGATACGAGCCATGCGCGCCCAGAAGTACGAGAACACCAGGTGGCCGACCGTGCGCAGATACGGCACGGCCGCGGCGCCGACTTCGTCGGGGTTCTGCATCGCCTTCATGCCGATTTCCATCGTCAGTTTCTGCACCTTTTCGCCGATGTCCGCGAGCGGGTTCACGAACTCCTGCATCTCCGGCTTGATGCCTTCGGCTTCGACGAATTCGGCGACGAGCTTGCCGAACTTCTTCATCTTCGCACCCATGTCGCCGAGCACCTTGCGGCCGAGCAGATCGAGCGACTGGATGCCGTTGGTGCCTTCGTAGATCATGTTGATGCGCGCGTCGCGCACGTACTGCTCCATGCCCCATTCCGCGATGAAGCCGTGACCGCCGTAGATCTGCATCGCGTGATTGGTGCTTTCGAACGCGTTGTCCGACAGGAACGCCTTCAGGATCGGCGTGAGCAGCGCGACCAGGTCGGCGGCTTGCTTGCGCTCGGCTTCGTCGGCGTGCGACAGCTCCTTGTCGATATGGAGCGCCGCCCAGTACGAGAATGCGCGGCCGGCTTCTGCGTAGGCCTTCTGCGTGAGCAGCATGCGGCGCACGTCCGGATGCACGATGATCGGATCGGCGGCCTTCTCCGGCGCCTTCGGACCGGTCAGCGAACGCATCTGCAGTCGCTCTTTCGCGTACGTGAGCGAGTTCTGATACGCGACTTCGGTGAGACCGAGGCTCTGCATGCCGACACCGAGACGCGCGGCGTTCATCATCACGAACATCGCGTTCAGGCCTTTGTTCGGCTCGCCGACCATCCAGCCCTTCGCGTTATCGAGATTGATCACGCAGGTCGCGTTGCCGTGGATGCCCATCTTGTGCTCGATCGAGCCGCACTTCACGCCATTGCGCTCGCCGGGCTCGCCCGCATCGTTCGGGACGAACTTCGGCACGATGAACAGCGAAATGCCCTTGGTGCCCGTCGGCGCATCCGGCAGACGCGCGAGCACGAGGTGAATGATGTTCTCCGCCAGATCGTGCTCGCCGCTCGAGATGAAGATCTTCGTGCCGCTGATCGAGTACGAGTCGTCGCCGTTCGGCTCTGCCTTGGTACGCAGAATGCCGAGATCGGTGCCGCAATGCGGCTCGGTCAGGCACATCGTGCCGGTCCAGACGCCCGCGACGAGTTTCGGCAGATAGCGCTGCTGCAGCTCGTGCGTACCGTGCGCGTGCAGGCATTCGTAAGCGCCGTGCGACAGGCCCGGATACATCGTCCACGCCTGATTCGCCGAGTTGAGCATTTCGTAGAGCGCGTTGTTGACGAACGCGGGCAGTCCCTGGCCGCCGTATTGCGGGTCGCAGCCGAGCGCCGGCCAGCCGGCTTCGACGTATTGTCTATAGGCTTGCCTGAAGCCCTTCGGCGTGGTCACGACGCCGTCACCGGCATACGTGCAGCCTTCCTGGTCGCCGCTGTGGTTGAGCGGGAACAGCACTTCGGAGCAGAACTTGCCGGCTTCCTCGAGCACCGCGTTGATCGTGTCGGTGTCGAGTTCGGCGTGCTTCGGCATGTGCCGAAGTTCGGCCTCGACGTTGAGCAGTTCGTGCAACACGAATTGCATGTCGCGCAGCGGCGCGGCGTACTGTCCCATGACTCTCTCTCTCCCTGTTTTGACAAAAGGCCAGGCCGTTGGCCGGGTCCGTGGTCGGACCTTCTGCGCCGCGCGCTTCCGGTAGGTTCCGGCGACACCGCTAACGGCTTTCGCTCTGGTACGAATTAATCAGTTTTTCCAGCGCGGCCCACGTGAGACGCACCGCGTCCGGCAGATGCAGGAAGCGCGCGTCGTGATGCAGGCCGAGCGTGACGCTATACAGTTCGAACAGCATCAGCTGCGGATCGGTATCGGCACGCAAGTGCCCTTCTTCCATTGCCTGCGAAATCGCGCGCATGAGCGCCGCACGCCACATCGTCACGCTCGACACCAGTTGCTCGCGCACCTGGCTGTCCGCGCGATCGTCGTATTCGACGGCACCGCTGATGTAGATGCATCCGGTCTTGACTTCCTGAATGCGCTTCTCGTACCAGCGGGAGATCATCGCGCGCAAGCGTGGCAGACCGCGCGGCTCACGCAGGCTCGGGAAAAACACCTCGTCTTCGAAACGGCGGTGATATTCGCGCACGACCTCGAGCTGCAGATCCTCGCGCGATCCGAAATGCGCGAACACACCGCTCTTGCTCATCTGCATGCGCTCGGCCAGCAACCCAATGGTCAGACCTTCCAGTCCGTCCCGGCTTGCCAGATCGAGTGCTGCATCGAGAATCGCGGCTCGGGTTTGTTCGCCTTTTCGCATAGCTGTTTTACTGTTCTAACGTGACCGAATTTAAAATCGAACGGCCGTACTATTATTGAGTGCTTGCCGTCCGCGAAACAAGCACTTTATTAGAAACCGGTTTCTAACCGCGTTTTAATTTGGCGGCTTTCGACCATCAGATCAATCAGATTTTTAGAGGCGTTCGCCTTGTGACCGGTATTAGTCGTAGCCGCCTACCGTCAGCAGCTTCATCGCGACGCGGTAGCTCGTGTACGCGATCCAGCTCAGCGCGCGCACGCGTGCCGGTCGCGATTCGTAGTGCGCTTCATCGATCGGGCGTGCGTCAGTGAACGCGTCGAGAATGGCGTCGCGGAGTTTGGCGATCGATGGATCGTTCACGAGCACGACGTTCGCTTCGTTGTTCAGCATCAGGCTGAGCGCGTCGAGATTCGACGAACCGACCGTGCCCCAGTTCGAATCGACCACCGCGACCTTGCCGTGCAGCAGCGTCTTCTCATATTCGGCGATCTGCACGCCCGCGCGCAGCAGCGCGTGGTACAGAAACGGCACCGCGTAATCGAGCGCCTTGAACTCCTTGCGCCCGATGATCAGCTTCACGAGCACGCCGCGCTGCGCCGCGAACACCAGCGCGCGACGCAGCTTGCGCCCAGGCATGAAATACGGATTGGCCAGCAGGATTTCGTGGCGCGCCTGGCCGATCGCGACCAGATAGGCTTTTTCGATCGCGCGGCGGTTGATCAGGTTATCGCGCGCGACGAACGCGACGCACGGCTCGCCGCCGGCCCACCGCTCTTCGTTGCGGCGCCGCCGGCGCCTGCGCAGACTGCCGAGCGAGTTGGCGCCCTGCGGCGACAAGTCGGGCTTCATCGAATCGAGCGGCCGATGGCCGACGCGAATCCGCCGCCACTGCACCTCGATGGCGTCGCGCACGTCGGCGACCACCGGCCCGCGCAGTTCGACCGCGAAGTCCCATCGCCGGTACGGCAGCTTCTCGCCGTTGTTCTCGTAATCGTCGACGATATTGATGCCACCGCAATACGCGATCTGATCGTCGATCACGGCGAGCTTGCGATGCGTGCGCGAAAAGCCGAAGCGGCCGAACAGATGCGGGTTATAGATGCGATGCTCGATGCCGCCAGCCGGCCATTGCTCGAACATCTTCAGGCGCGCGGTGCCGACGCCGTCGGTGATCACGCGCACTCTGACGCCGCGCGCGGCAGCGCGCAGCAACGCCTCGCTGACCGCGCGGCCGGCTTCGTCGTCGCAGAAGATGTAGGTTTCGAGCGCGACGTCGTGCTCGGCGGCGTCGATGCGCCCGATCAGCGCGTCGAAGAAATCGTCGCCGGAGCGCAGCAGCTCGACCTCGTTGTTACCGGTGAAGCGGTAGCGCTGCCAGTAGCGACGGCCGAGCAACGTGTGCCGCAGACGCGCGAAACGGCCCGAGCCGCCTGCGCTCACCGGCCACGCTCCCCGGCCAGCGAACCGGATTGCGGGTCGTCCGGGCGCGCGGCGAGCCGGCGCGGCAACTGCAGGATCGCATCGGCATTCGACGCCGAAAAGCAGCGCGATGCGGCTTCTTCATACGGCAGCCACATATAAGCGGTGTGTTCGCGCGGCGCGAGCGTCACGTCGATGCGCTCGGGCACCTGCAGGCTGAACCAGTGCTCGGTGTTGTAGAGCACGCCTGCTTCATAGCGGTAACGAAATTCCGGGTAGATCTCGTAGTCGATCGAGTACTGCCAGTCGAACAACGCGCTACGCGGCACTAGCGCGCCGCCGATCATGATGCCGGTTTCCTCGCCGACTTCGCGCACCGCCGTGTCGGCGAGCGGTTCGTCGAGCCGGTCTTTCGAACCCGTCACGGACTGCCAGAACTCCGCATGATCAGCGCGCTCGAGCAGCAGCACGTCGAGCGCGGGCGTATGAATGATGACGAGGACGGACTGCGGAATTTTCGGCGGTTTCGGCATGGCTCAAAACTGGGCGCGACGAGACGCGCGGTACATGTCGGATGACGGTCGAAAGGGTCTGGAAAGCGGTGGCTTCACTGTAACGCAAAAAATGAAAAAGGCGCTGAGGTGGAGATCACCTCAGCGCCTTTTCGTTTCGCTTGTGTGGCTTTTTTGCGGCCGCCGGCCCGCTGGCCGGTCGCGCGAAGCGGCCGCGGTTTACGCCTTCGGTTCCGGCGTACGCAGACGGATGTGCAGCTCGCGCAGCTGACGCTCGTCGACTTCGCTAGGCGCCTGCGTGAGCAGATCCTGCGCGCGTTGCGTCTTCGGGAACGCGATCACGTCGCGGATCGAGTCGGCGCCGGCCATCATCGTGACGATGCGGTCCAGACCGAACGCGATACCGCCGTGCGGCGGCGCGCCGTATTGCAGCGCGTCGAGCAGGAAGCCGAACTTCGCCTGCGCTTCTTCCGCGTTGATCTTCAGCGCGCGGAACACTTTGCTCTGCACTTCCTCGCGGTAGATACGCACCGAGCCGCCGCCGATTTCCCAGCCGTTCAGCACCATGTCGTAGGCCTTCGCGAGGCAGCGCGCCGGGTCCGTTTCGAGGTACTCGAGGTGCTCGTCCTTCGGGCTCGTGAACGGGTGATGCGCGGCGACGTAGCGGTTGTCTCCCTCGTCGTATTCGAACATCGGGAAGTCGACGACCCACAGCGGCTTCCAGCCGGACTCGACGAGACCGTTGGCCTTGCCGAACTCCGAATGACCGATCTTCAGACGCAGCGCGCCGAGGCTGTCGTTGACGACCTTCGCGCGATCCGCCGCGAAGAAGATGATGTCGCCGTCTTGCGCGCCGGTGCGCTCGATGATCGCCTTCAGCGCTTCGTCGTGCAGGTTCTTGACGATCGGGCTTTGCAGACCGTCACGGCCCTTCGCCGCTTCATTGACCTTGATCCACGCGAGACCCTTCGCGCCGTAGATGCGCACGAACTCCGTGTAGCTGTCGATGTCGCCACGCGACAGCTCGCTGCCCTTCGGCACGCGCAGCGCCGCGACGCGGCCGTCCTTCGTGTTGGCCGGGGTGCTGAACACCTTGAAGTCGACGTCGCGCATCGCGTCGGTGAGCTCCGTGAATTCGAGCTTCACGCGCAGGTCCGGCTTGTCCGAACCGAAGCGGCGCATCGCTTCCGCGTATTCCATGACCGGGAATTTCTGGTCGAGCTCGACGCCGATCGTCGTCTTGAACACGTGACGGATCATCGCCTCGAACAGATCGCGGATTTCCTGTTCCGACAGGAACGAGGTTTCGCAGTCGATCTGCGTGAATTCCGGCTGACGGTCGGCGCGCAGGTCTTCGTCGCGGAAGCACTTGGTGATCTGGTAGTAACGGTCGAAGTTCGCGACCATCAGCAGCTGCTTGAACAGCTGCGGCGACTGCGGCAGCGCGAAGAACTGGCCCGGGTTCGTGCGCGACGGCACGAGGTAGTCGCGCGCGCCTTCCGGCGTGCTCTTCGTGAGCATCGGCGTTTCGATGTCGATGAAGCCCTGCTCGTCGAGGTACTTGCGCACTTCGATCGCGACGCGGTAGCGCAGACGCAGGTTGTGCTGCATCTGCGGACGGCGCAGGTCGAGCACGCGATGCGTGAGGCGCGTGGTTTCCGACAGGTTGTCGTCGTCGAGCTGGAACGGCGGCGTGACCGACGCGTTCAGCACGATCAGCTCGTGGCACAGCACTTCGATCTTGCCGCTCTTCAGCGAGGCATTGGTCGTGCCTTCCGGACGGCCGCGCACGACGCCCTTGATCTGCACGCAGAACTCGTTGCGCACGCCTTCGGCGATCTTGAACATGTCAGCGCGATCCGGATCGCAGACGACCTGAACGAGCCCTTCGCGATCGCGCAGGTCGATGAAGATGACGCCGCCATGGTCGCGGCGGCGGCTGACCCAGCCGCACAGCGAGACGGATTGGCCCAGCAGTTCTTCGGTCACCAGACCGCAGTATTCAGATCTCATCGACATGATGTTTGTCTTTCGTTATGCATTGGTTGAACGGCGCGCCGCAGACGATCCTGCATGAAGCGTTGCGCGCCGGCATTACAGCGGAGGCTCGACGGTGGTGCGGCGCACCGGCGCCGGCGGCGGCGCGGACGGCGCCACGACGCCCATCGAGACGATGTACTTGAGCGCAGCGTCGACCGTCATGTCGAGCTCGATCACTTCACTCTTCGGCACCATCAGGAAGAAGCCGGACGTCGGGTTCGGCGTGGTCGGCACATAGACGCTGACGTAGTCTTCCTTCAGGTGGTTGACCACGTCGCCGCCCGGAATGCCGGTCAGAAACGCGATCGTATAGGAACCACGGCGCGGGTACTCGATCAGCAGCGCCTTGCGGAATGCATTGCCGCTGCTCGACAGCAGTGTGTCGGACACCTGCTTGACGCTGGTGTAGACCGGGCCGACCACCGGAATGTGCGCGACCAGCAGTTCCCACCACTTCACGAGCTTCTGCCCAATGAAGTTCTGCGTCAACAGCCCGACGACGAAGATGAACGCGAGCGTGAGCACCGCGCCGAGGCCGGGCAAACGATAGCCGATTGCGCGCTCCGGCTGCCATGAGCTCGGTAGCAGCAACAAGGTCTGGTCCATCGTGCCGATGATCAGGCCGAGCACCCACAGTGTGATGGCCAGAGGCACCAGCACCAGCAGGCCGGTCAGAAACACCGATTTGAGCGTGAATTTCTTCGTCGTCATGTGTACCGCCAGAAAGCTGCGCGGGCCGAAGCCCATGCGCGGTAGATACGCCGCCCGCGCGGGGCGGCAGTCCCACTAGGCGCTGCCGGAACCGCTCGGGCTCGCAGCGGCGGGCGCAGCGGCAGGGGCTGCGGGAGCGGCCGGGGCAGCCGATGTAGCCGGGGCAGCGGCTGCGGCCGGCTCGGACTTCGCTTCCGACGCTTCAGAGGCGGCCGGCGTGCTCTTGCCGCCGCGGAAATCGGTCACGTACCAGCCGGAGCCTTTCAACTGGAAGCCGGCGGCGGTGAGTTGTTTGCTAAAAGTGTCTTTTCCGCACTCGGGACACTGCGTTAACTGGGGGTCGCTCATCTTCTGGAGCACGTCCTTCCCGAAACCGCATGACCCGCATCGATAAGCGTAGATCGGCATGATCGTTTCCTACTCCAAATCCCTACTGAAATCTTGTAAACGCTTGCAAAGCCTCGAATTATAGCCGCAAACGATGTCCGTTCCCCGCATTTCGGGGAAGCCGACGCGTGCCGCGCCCACCAGCGCGGCAGATGGGGGCGACCCGCGGACCTCTCAAGAGCGGCGCGCGTCGCGCGTGGCGTTATCCGCGACGTCGCCAGGTAAGCCAGCGCTCGCGTCCGGCGAAGACGGCGATCGAGTCGTCGACCGCTTCATCTTCGATCAGCTCGAAGTGTGGCGTGAGCAGCGCGTCGAGCTCGCCGCGTTCGACGCCGAACGGCGGCCCTTTCGGCGTCGCGCCGATGAAAAACAAGCCCGCGAGCAACGCGCCGGCCGGCAGCAACGCGGCCATGCGCTGCGCGTAGTCCGCGCGGCGCGCCGGCGGCAGCGCGCAGAAGAACGCGCGCTCATAGATCCACGCCGGTGCGAACGGCGGTATATAGGTGAAAAAATCCGCCTGCTCGACGAGCGATGCATGCTGTGCGCCGAGTTGCTCGCGCGCCGCCGCGACGGCGGCCGGCGAGAAATCGATCGCGCGCACCGGGTTGCCCTGACGCGCAAGCCATACCGCTTCATACGCGCTGCCGCAGCCTGGAATCAGCACGGCGGCGTGGCGGTGCCGTTCGGCGAACGCGCGAAACGCGGACGGCACGCCCGCCTGATCCCACGGTGTGAAATGGTGCTCGAAGCGTTCGTCCCAGAACTCGGGCGAGTTGGGATCGCGGGTCGCGAAATCGGGCCCGGAGGGTTGGGTCGGATCGCTCATCGGGTTCTATCCACCATAAGCCAGTACCAAGAACGCGCGCGCCAGCATCGCGCCGACGCCGACCGCCACGCCGAACAGCAGCAGGCCTTGCAGCAGACGGTTAGTGCGCTTCTGCTCGAGCAGGATCTGGCGGATCACGTCGTCGTTCGCGCCGCCCACCGGATGGTGACGTTCGGCCAGCAAGTTATGAACGAGGCGGGGCAACTGCGGCAGCGTCTTGCTCCACTGCGGCGCCTCGATCTTCAGACGCTCGTACCAGCCGCGCACGCCAATCTGCTCGTTCATCCAGCGCTCGAGGTAAGGCTTCGCGGTCTTCCACAGATCAAGTTCGGGATCGAGCGAGCGGCCGAGGCCTTCCACGTTCAGCATCGTCTTTTGCAGCAACACGAGCTGCGGCTGAATCTCGACGTTGAAGCGCCGCGATGTCGAGAACAGGCGCATCAGCACCTGGCCGAGAGAAATGTCCTTCAGCGCGCGATCGAAGTACGGTTCGCAGACCGCGCGGATCGCGCTTTCGAGTTCTTCGACACGCGTGCTCGGCGGCACCCAGCCGGACTCCAGATGCAGCGTCGCGACGCGATGGTAGTCGCGCTTGAAAAACGCGAGGAAGTTCTGCGCGAGGTAGTTTTTGTCGAAGTCCGACAGCGCGCCGATGATGCCGAAGTCGAGCGCGATATAGCGGCCGAAGTGCGCGGGATCGAGGCTCACCTGGATGTTGCCGGGATGCATGTCGGCATGGAAAAAGCCGTCGCGGAACACCTGCGTGAAGAAGATCTCGACGCCCTCGCGCGCGAGCTTCGGAATATCGACGCCCGCCGCGCGCAACGTTTCGACCTGGCTGATCGGCACGCCGACCATGCGCTCCATCACGAGCACCGTGGGCGTGCAGAACTCCCAGTACATCTCGGGCACGAGCAGCAGGTCGAGCCCCTGGAAGTTGCGCCGCAACTGGCTGCCGTTGGCGGCCTCGCGCATCAGATCGAGCTCGTCGTGCAGGTATTTGTCGAATTCGGCGACCACCTCGCGCGGCTTCAGGCGCTTGCCGTCGGCCCACAGACGCTCGGCCCACACAGCGATGTCACGCAACAGCGCGAGGTCGGATTCGATCACCGGCAGCATGTTCGGGCGCAGCACCTTGACGGCGACCGCCTTGCCCGCATGCTGGCCGGCCTTAACCTTCGCGAAATGCACCTGCGCGATCGATGCGCTCGCGACCGGCACCCGCTCGAAATCGTCGAACAGCACGTCGACCGGCGCGCCGAGCGACTTCTCGACGAGCGCGATCGCGACCGCCGAATCGAACGGCGGCACCTGGTCCTGCAGCTTGGCGAGTTCATTGGCGATATCGACCGGCAGAAGATCGCGACGCGTCGACAGCACCTGGCCGAACTTGACGAAGATTGGCCCGAGGCTTTCGAGCGCGAGCCGCAGACGCACGCCCGGCGGCGCATCGAACTTACGGCCGAGCGTCGTGATACGCAGCAGCAGACGCACGCGCCGGTCGTTGATGCGGCTCAACATCATTTCGTCGAGGCCGAAGCGGATGACCGTAAAAAATATCTTGAGGAAACGCAGAAAACGCATGGCTGGGCCCGGTGACTAGCGCGTGCCGCGCGACGTGGCGGCGCCGCCCGGCGCTTGCGCGCCGCGGGCTTCGACCTTCTGTTCGAGACGCTCGATGCGCTTCTCGACGCGCGCGAGCGAATCGCGTGCGCGCGCCAGCTCGAGGTTGAAGTCCGAGAGCGCGGTGCGGCGTACCAGCTGTGGATTTTCGTCGAGCAGATACTCGGCGGCGGTGTCGAGCAGGTTGCGGCCGGTGCGCTGCACCTGCTCGCCGACCGAGCGCACGAGCGACGCGATGCGCCACGCGGGACCATCACCGATCAGCTTCGCGAGATCTTCCTCCGGCTCCCAGCGCAGATGCTCGGCGAGCTTCGCGATCACGGTCGCGAACTCGGCGTCGCCCTCGATCTTCACGTGCTTCATCACCGCGGCCTGGCCACCTTGCAGGAAGGCCGGCAGTGCGTCGGACGGCACCGAGATCGTCACGTCGAACTGATGCGCATCGGCTTCGTCGAGCGTGCCGAGGTAACCGTCGGGCTGCACGAGCAGCGCGAGGACAACCGGTGGACATGACAGGTGAGCGGTCTTGCCCGCGTACGGGGCGAGGCGCTCTCGGGCCCACGATTCGCGGGCGAGCAGATGATTGACAGCAGCAGCGAAGGGCTTGGCGGCGAGGGTCATCGAAAGTGGCAAGAAAAAACCCGCGCGAGCGAGGTGCTTGCGCGGGTTCCCATTGTAGCGTCCGTTCGCTTCGCGGCCTGCTATGCCGAACGGCCTAAGCCATGCGCGAGGCCAGGAATCGCCGTGCCGCGGCCAGCGTTTTGCGAGGCAAACGCGACTCGATGCTTCGGCATGTCAGTGTTGCTCGACCTGCTGGATGCCGGCAAGCAGCCAGCCTTCGCCAGCGCGGTTCGCCTTCGACAGGTTCCATACCTCGACGAACGGCTCGGCCGCCGCGCCCGGCTCCTCGCGGATCAAACCGGAGAAGCGCACGCTCGCGAAGGACTCGTTCGCGCGCTCCTCGACGCCGAGGAGCTCGGCGTTCAGTTGCACGACATCGGTCCGGTTCGGCTGCGTGCCGCGCGACGCGAGATCGACGCGCACCTCGGCGAACATTTCCGGCGTCGTGAATTCGCGGATGTCCTCGACGTTGCCGACGTCCCACGCGGCCTGCAGGCGCACGAAGTACACCTTCGCGTTACGCAGGAACGCTTCCGAATCGAAGCCGGCCGGCACCGACGGCGTCGCGCCGACGGACGGCGTGGTCAACGGATTGCCTTGCGGCTCGAGATACGCGCCGGTGGGCGGCGCGGTGTACTGCGGCTCCTGCATATACCCGGTGCTGTTGGCGTTCAGCGACGGCGCCGTGCCCGCGTAGGCCGGCTGCGCCGCATTGCGTTTGCGGGCGATGAAGCGGCGGATGAGCCAGATCGCGACCATCGCGATCAACGCGATCACGATCACATTGGCGAACATGCCGGCGAATGCCTCGCCGAGCCCGAAATGCGACAGCAACGCGGCGATGCCAAGGCCGGCCGCAATACCGGCGATCGGCCCGAGCCAGCGATTACGGTTCGGCGCGGCGGGCGGTGTGGGCGTAGTCGCGGGCGCCGGTTGCGCGCGCTGCTGCGTGGCCTGATTGTTCTGCGCCGGCTGGGTTGGCGGGGTCGTCTGGCGCTGCTGCAGACTATTCGATTGACGGCCGAAGCTGCGACCGCCGCCCATGCGGCGCGCTTCGGCGTCGAGGGAGGCAAGGGTGCCGGCCATGAGCAGACCGACCATCGCGATCAGTCCGATTCTTCTCGCCAGCGCCCCCCTTACCTTACGAGTAGATAACACAATCGAATCGGGCATTTCGCACTTTCCTTTAAAAAACGATGGGTTAGGAAACCTAGTATTTGGTCCCCACATGTAAAGCTACCACGCCAGCTGACAAATTGTAATATTTGACGCCGTCGAGACCAGCTTGTTCCATCATCGTTTTTAGGGTTTCCTGGTCCGGATGCATGCGGATCGACTCCGCCAGATACTGGTAGCTTTCCGCGTCCTTGGCGAAGCGCTCGCCGAGCCACGGCAGCACCTTGAACGAATACAGATCGTAGACCTTCTTCAGCGGATCCCAAACCTTCGAGAATTCCAGCACGAGCAGCCGCCCGGCCGGCTTCAGCACACGACGCATTTCGGCGAGCGCGATGTCTTTATGCGTCATGTTGCGCAGCCCGAAAGCCACGGTCACGACGTCGAAGTAGTTGTCCGGAAACGGGATTTTCTCGGCATCGCAGAGCAGCGTCGGGGTAATGATGCCCTTGTCGAGCAGCCGGTCGCGGCCCACGCGCAGCATCGATTCATTGATGTCGGTATGCCAGACCTCGCCCGTCTCGCCCGCCTGTTTCGCGAACACTTTCGACAGGTCGCCGGTGCCGCCCGCGAGGTCGAGCACCTTGTAGCCCGGCCGCACGTTCGCCTGGGCGATCGTGAACACCTTCCACGCCCGGTGCAATCCGCCCGACATCAGGTCGTTCATCAAGTCGTAGTTGGCGGCCACCGAGTGGAACACCCCCGCCACTTTCTGCGCCTTGTCCTGTTCGTCGACCGATTGAAAGCCGAAGTGGGTTTTGCTCATCGCGCTCGTCCTTTCGCGTGTTCTTGAATGTTGCGCCGCTCGAGCGGCGTTCGGGGGCGAATCGTATCAGTGACAGTGCCCGTGCGCAGCAGCGGCAGGTACCATCGGCGTATCGCGGTCGATGCCGGCCGCTGCCAGTTTGGCGAGATACGCGCGCCAGAGTTCATCCTGACGCACTGCCATGTCGTACAGCAGGTCCCACGAGTAGATGCCGGTGGCGTGTCCGTCGGAGAAGGTCGGCTGCAGCGCGTAATTGCCGACGCCTTCGATCATCGTGATCGTCACGTCGCGCTTGCCGGTCTGCAGCGTTTCCTGGCCGGGCCCGTGGCCCTGCACTTCCGCCGACGGCGAATACACGCGCAGCAGCTCGAACGGCAGCCGATACGCTTCGCCGTTCGCGTACTGCAGTTCGAGCACGCGTGACTTCGAATGCACGACCACGCCGGTCGGCACCGGCGTCTCGGGAGTCAATCCGCTCATGTTGGCCTCATCAGATAACGGCGGGTGATAACGGCGGGTCGGCCGCCCCACACGCCGACGGGAGCCCGGCGGTGCGCGGCGACGGATTTCAGCGACGCTCAGCGCAGCGCCTGTTCGATTTCCTGCCGTACGGCTTCGCGCAGCAGCGTGGCTTGCGCACGGCGCGACGACAGCATCGCCTCGGACACCGTGCGCTGGCGCGGCGCCCAGATCGGCAGTGGGAAATGGGCGTCGTTCGAAAAACGCGGAATCACGTGCCAGTGCACGTGCGGCACCTGGTTGCCGAGGCTCGCGAGGTTGATCTTCGCGGGCTGCATCACGCGTCGCTGCGCACGCTCGACCGCGTACACGGCCTTCATCACGTGATCGCGCTCGTCGACCGAAAGATCCGAAAACTCGGCGACGTGGGCATTCCAGATGACCCGGCAAAAGCCCGGGTAGTCGTGTTCGTCGGCGAGGACGACGCGCAACGAGTCGTCCTGCCACAGCACATCGCCGCCGTCTTCACGGCAAAAAACGCAGTCCATCGTCGTCCTCGGCAAAAATCGTTGGTCGTGCCATTAAACCAGCACGCGCTCGATTCCGCCATTGTTCGCCCGTTGAACGTAATCCGCCATCCAGTTCTCGCCAAGCACGTGGCGTGCCATCTCGACGACAATGTAATCGGCCTCGGTACCCGCGTCTTCGTTGTAGCGAGACAGCCCTTGCAGGCACGACGGGCAGCTCGTGAGGATCTTCACGTCGGTCGCGCCCGCGTTCCCGTGATTGGGCTGCGGACCGTCGCCGGCCTTCAGCACGGAACCGTTCGGCGCGCCCGCGGCGCCGGCCGACGCATTCGCCGGATTGATCGCGTTCGCGCCCGCTTCCGCGAGGAGTGGGATGCCGCGCAGCTTCGCCGCGCCCTTGCGGATTTCTTCTTCCTTGCGGAAGCGCACCTGGGTCGAGATGTCGGGACGCGTGACCGCGAGCGTGCCCGATTCGCCGCAGCAGCGGTCGTTCTTCTCGATCTTGTAGCCGTCCTGCTCCGAACCCATCAGCTGATTGACGAGCTTGACCGGGTCCATCGTCTTGATCGGCGAATGACACGGGTCGTGGTACATGTAGCGTACGCCGTTCACGCCATCGAGCTTGATGCCTTTTTCCAGCAGATACTCGTGGATGTCGATGATCCGGCAGCCCGGGAAGATCTTTTCGAATTCGTAACCGGCGAGCTGGTCGTAGCACGTGCCGCACGACACCACCACCGTCTTGATGTCGAGGTAGTTCAGCGTATTGGCGACGCGGTGGAACAGCACGCGGTTGTCGGTGACGATCTGCTCGGCTTTGTCGTACTGGCCCGAGCCGCGCTGCGGATAGCCACAGCACAGGTAGCCCGGCGGCAGCACGGTCTGCACGCCCGCCTCCCACAGCATTGCCTGGGTCGCGAGACCAACCTGCGAGAACAGCCGCTCGGAGCCGCAGCCCGGGAAGTAGAACACCGCTTCGGTGTCGGCGGTGGTCGTCTTCGGATTGCGGATGATCGGGACGATCTTATTGTCCTCGATATCGAGCAACGCGCGCGCGGTCTTCTTCGGCAGGTTGCCCGGCATCTTCTTGTTCATGAAGTGGATCACCTGCTGCGTGATCACCGGCTTGCCGACCGTGGCGGGCGGATGCGCGGTCTGCTTCTTCGCGAACTTCTTCAGCACTTCATTGCCGAGGCGCTGCGCCTTGTAGCCGACGCCCATCATCGCGGTGCGCGCGAGGTTGATGGTCTGCGGATTCGTCGCGTTCAGGAAGAACATGCCCGCCGCGTTGCCCGGGTTGAACTTCTTCTTGCCCATTTTGCGCAGCAGGTTGCGCATGTTCATCGACACGTCGCCGAAGTCAATCTTCACCGGGCACGGTGTCACGCACTTGTGGCACACGGTGCAGTGATCGGCGACGTCGTTGAATTCGTCCCAGTGCTTGATCGACACGCCGCGGCGCGTCTGCTCTTCGTACAGGAACGCCTCGACCAGCAACGACGTAGCGAGAATCTTGTTGCGCGGGCTGTACAGCAGGTTCGCGCGCGGCACGTGCGTCGCGCAGACGGGCTTGCACTTGCCGCAGCGCAGGCAGTCCTTGATCGACTCGGAAATCGCGCCGATATCGGACTGCTGCATGATCAGCGATTCGTAGCCCATCAGGCCGAAGCTCGGCGTGTACGCGTTGCGCAGGTCCGCGCCTTCGAGCAGCTTGCCCGCGTTGAAGCGGCCATGCGGATCGACGCGCTGCTTGTACTTGCGGAATTCGCCGATCTCGTCGTCGGTCAGGAATTCGAGCTTCGTGATGCCGATGCCGTGCTCGCCGGAGATCACGCCGTCGAGCGAACGCGCGAGCTTCATGATGCGCGCGACCGCCGTGTGCGCGTCCTGCAGCATCTCGTAGTTGTCGGAGTTGACCGGCAGGTTCGTGTGGACGTTGCCGTCGCCCGCGTGCATGTGCAGCGCGACGAACACGCGGCCACGCAGCACCTGCTTGTGGATCGCCTGGGCTTCGTCGAGGATCGGCTCGAACTCGCCGCCGTTGAAAATCTGCCGCAATTCGGCGCGGATTTCCTGCTTCCACGACACGCGAATCGTGCGGTCCTGCGCAAGGTGGAACACGGTTGCGTCGGGTTGCGCGTCGACGCGATCGGCGAACTTTTCGGCGAGCGATTCGTAGCCGAGGCCGACCAGATAGTGCTGCGCCTCGCGCAGCGACAGGTCGAGCTTGTCGCGCACGAATTGCCAGCGCGTGC
Organism: Paraburkholderia sp. WC7.3g; assembly: GCF_050436345.1. Taxonomy (NCBI): domain Bacteria; kingdom Pseudomonadati; phylum Pseudomonadota; class Betaproteobacteria; order Burkholderiales; family Burkholderiaceae; genus Paraburkholderia; species Paraburkholderia sp. WC7.3g. Next base: position 922,427 of record NZ_JBNDMA010000002.1, on the reverse strand, counting down.
GCACACGCGCGAGTAGATCGAGCGCCTGCTGCACGCGGTCTTCGAGCAGCTCGGCGCTCGGGATTTCGTTCGCGTCGTCGCTCTTGCCGAGCGGCAGCTTGCCGCCCTTGAAGAACACTTCGAGCGCGTCGACCAGTTGCAGCTTGTTCTTCAGCGACAGCTCGATATTGATGCGCTCGATGCCGTCCGTGTACTCGCCCATGCGGTCGAGCGGAATCACGACGTCTTCGTTGATCTTGAACGCGTTGGTGTGCTTGGCGATCGCGGCGGTGCGGCTGCGGTCGAGCCAGAAGCGCTTGCGGGCCTCGGCGCTGACGGCGACGAAACCTTCGCCGCTCTTGCCGTTGGCCATGCGCACGACTTCCGACGTGGCCTGCGCGACCGCGTCCGCATCGTTACCGACGATATCGCCGATCAGCACCATCTTCGGGAACGCGTTGCGTTTGCTCTTCGTCGCATAGCCGACCGCGCGCAGATAGCGCTCGTCCAGATGCTCGAGACCCGCGAGAATCGCGCCGCCCTGGCGCGATGTCTCGAACAGGTAGTCCTTGATTTCGACGATGCTCGGAATCGCCTCGCGAGCCTGGCCGAAAAACTCGAGACAGACGGTGCGCGTATGCGCGGGCATCTTGTGCAGCACCCAGCGCGCCGACGTGATGAGCCCGTCGCAGCCTTCCTTCTGCACGCCCGGCAGACCGGCCAGGAATTTGTCGGTGACGTCCTTGCCGAGGCCTTCCTTGCGGAACACACGGCCCTTGATGTCCAGCGCTTCGGTGCGCAGCAGCTTCTCGCCCGGCGCGTAGTCCCCGTCGAACCACTTGAGCTCGAAACGCGCGACGTCTATGTCGTGGATCTTGCCCATGTTGTGCGCGAGACGCGTGACTTCGAGCCAGTTCCCTTCCGGATCGACCATGCGCCACCACGCGAGGTTGTCGAGCGCCGTGCCCCACAGCACCGCCTTCTTGCCGCCCGCGTTCATCGCGACGTTGCCGCCGACGCAGGACGCGTCGAGCGAGGTCGGGTCGACCGCGAACACGAAGCCGGCCTGCTCGGCCGCCTCGGTCACGCGCCGCGTGACGACGCCCGCGCCCGAGAAGATCGTCGCCACCTTGCGATCGACGCCCGGCAGTTGGGTCATTTCGACAGGGCCGAGCTGTTCGAGCTTTTCGGTGTTGATGACGGCCGAGAACGGCGTGAGCGGCACCGCGCCGCCCGTGTAGCCCGTGCCGCCCCCGCGCGGAATCACGGTCAGGCCAAGTTCGAAGCAGGCCTTGATCATGCCGGCGATCTCGGCTTCGGAGTCCGGCGTCAACACGACGAACGGGTATTCGACGCGCCAGTCGGTCGCGTCGGTCACGTGCGAGACGCGCGACAGGCCGTCGAACTTGATGTTGTCTTTCTGCGTGACCTTGCCGAGCACGCGCGTGGAACGGCGGCGCAGGTCGTAGGTCTGCTGGAATTCGCTGGCGAACTCGTCGATCGCGCGGCGCGCGGCCTGCACCAGCTTTTCGACGCGCGCGGCGCGATCGACGCCAGCTTCGTCGCCGTGTTCGCGCAGATCGGCGCGACGGCGCTTCTCGATTTCGGCGAGGCGGTGATTGAGCGCCTCGATCAGCAGCGCGCGGCGCTTCGGGTTGTCGAGCAGATCATCTTGCAGATACGGATTGCGACGCACGACCCAGATGTCGCCGAGCACTTCGTACAGCATCCGCGCCGAGCGGCCGGTGCGGCGTTCGGCGCGCAGTTCGGCGAGCGCGTCCCACGCGTCGTTGCCGAGCAGCCGGATGACGATTTCGCGGTCGGAGAACGACGTGTAGTTGTAGGGAATTTCGCGCAGACGCGCTTCGGGATCGGCGGCCACCGCAGCAGTGGCGCCGTGCGGATCGAAAACTTGAGGTGCGTTCATGTTTGGACGACTCGGTAGGTCAGCCTGACGCGCTCGTCACGAGGCGTCGGCCGACAGTGCGCGTGGGGCGCAATGCTTGAAATCTTCTAGGGCTTCCAGGGGAGCGAACACGACCGGCGGCCAACTCACGGCGGTCGCTTCGCGGCACTCAGAGACAGCTACACGATCGCGCGTGGCGGACATGCCGCTCCGCCGCGGGGCACGATTCGCGCGGGACCGGCATCAAATGGGCGATCCGAGGCTGCCAGTGCATCTTCCGATCCTTATTCCAAAATGGAATTCTACCGCATCATTCCACCACGCGTTGACGGCGGGAAGCGGGGCGGCGGCGGCGATTCGGGGGTTTTGGCGGGGGAATCCGGCGACGATTCGCATGCCGCCTGATTGACCGTCCGGACGGTTTGGTCAACTGCGATCACGCGGTTCCGAAATGCCCGGGTCAGCGGCGCGGCATCCTTCCCCGCCGTGCGCGGAACGGCCAGAGCGGGCACCGTTGGCGCTATCATTGACGCTTTCCCGTCTTACACAGCGCACCGCGCCACCCGCATGGCTTCCCACGACTACCTGAAAAAGACCCTGACCGCGCGCGTCTACGACGTGGCGCGCGAGACCGAACTCGAACGCGCGCCGAACCTGTCGGCACGCCTGCGCAACCCGGTCTATCTGAAGCGCGAGGACAACCAGCCGGTGTTCTCGTTCAAGCTGCGCGGCGCGTACAACAAGATGGCGCATATTCCGGCCGAGGCGCTCGGACGCGGCGTGATCACCGCGTCGGCGGGCAATCATGCGCAGGGCGTGGCGTTATCGGCGGCACGCATGGGCGTGAAGGCGATCATCGTCGTGCCGGTGACGACGCCGCAGCTCAAGCTCGACGCGATCCGCACGCATGGCGGGCCGACCGTCGAGATCGTGCAGTTTGGCGAATCGTATAGCGATGCCTACGGCCATGCGGTCAAGCTGCAGGAAGAACGCGGCCTGAGCTTCGTGCATCCGTTCGATGATCCGTACGTGATCGCGGGCCAGGGCACCGTCGCGATGGAAATCCTGAGCCAGCACCAGGGGCCGATTCACGCGATCTTCGTGCCGATTGGCGGCGGCGGTCTCGCGGCCGGTGTCGCCGCGTACGTCAAATCGGTGCGCCCCGAGATCAAGGTGATCGGCGTGCAGACCGATGATTCATGCGCGATGGCCGCGTCGTTGAAGGCAGGTGAGCGCGTGACCTTGAATGAAGTCGGTCTGTTCTCCGACGGCACCGCAGTGAAGCTCGTCGGCGAAGAAACCTTCCGCCTGTGCCGCGAATATCTGGACGAAGTGCTGCTCGTGAACACGGATGCGCTGTGCGCCGCGATCAAGGACGTGTTCCAGGACACCCGCAGCGTGCTCGAACCGGCCGGCTCACTCGCGGTGGCCGGCGCGAAGCAGTACGCCGAACGCGAAGGCATCGAGAACCAGACGCTGATCGCGATCACGTCGGGCGCGAACATGAACTTCGACCGCATGCGCTTCGTCGCCGAACGCGCGGAAGTGGGTGAAGCGCGCGAAGCGGTATTCGCGGTGACGATCCCCGAAGAGCGCGGCAGCTTCAGGCGCTTCTGCGAGCTGGTCGGCACGCGCAGCGTCACCGAATTCAACTACCGGATCGCCGACGCGAACTCGGCGCATATTTTCGTCGGCGTGCAGATCCGCAATCGCAGCGAGTCGGCGCAGATCGCCGGCGCATTCGAAGCGCACGGCTTCGCGACCGTCGACCTGACCTTCGACGAACTGTCGAAGCAGCACATCCGCTACATGGTCGGCGGCCGCTCGCCGCTCGCGCGCGATGAGCGTCTGTTCCGCTTCGAGTTTCCCGAGCGTCCGGGCGCGCTGATGAAATTCCTGTCGTCGATGGCGCCGAACTGGAACATCAGCCTGTTCCACTACCGCAACCAGGGCGCGGACTACAGCTCGATTCTGGTCGGCATTCAGGTGCCCGAAAGCGACCACCACGCGTTCGAGCGCTTCATCGAAACGCTCGGCTATCCGTGCTGGGAAGAGACGAAAAATCCTGTCTATCGCCTCTTCCTCGCGTGATCTCTTCGGACCGGAATGCACCGATGGCGCTTTCGCTTGTCGACAAACTGGTGGTCGCAATCTCGTCGCGCGCGCTGTTCGACTTCGAGGAAGAAAACTGCGTCTTCGAGGCGGGCGACCTGAAGGCCTACGAAGCATTGCAGCGTGAGCGCCTGAACGTGCCCGCGAAACCGGGCGTCGCGTTTGCGCTGATCCGCAAACTGCTCGCGCTGAACGCCCGCGATCATCGCGTCGAAGTGGTGATCCTGTCGCGCAGCGATCCGATCAGCGGTCTGCGCGCGTTTCATTCCTGCCGCGAACACGGGCTCGCGATCGAGCGCGGCGTGTTCACGCGCGGCCGCGCGCCATTCGGTTATCTGAAGCCGCTGAACGCGTCGCTGTTTCTGTCGGCGAATCAGCAGGACGTGCGCGATGCGCTCGCCGCTGGCTTCCCGTCCGCACGTGTATTGCCGGAATCGGCGAAAATGGCGAGCAAGTACCCGGACGAAATCCGCATTGCGTTCGACGGCGACGCGGTCTTGTTTTCCGACGAAGCGGAACGCATCTTCCAGACTGACGGCCTGCGCGCCTTCGTCGGTCACGAGATCGACAACAAGCATCTGCCGCTCGCGGACGGTCCGCTCAAGCCGCTGCTCGAAGCATTGCACCGGCTGCAAAAACTCGCGGACGCGGCCGCGCCGATGCGCATTCGCACGGCGCTGGTCACGGCGCGCTCGGCCCCCGCGCACGAGCGCGCGATCCGCACGCTGATGGCATGGAACATCGAAATCGACGAAGCGATGTTCCTCGGCGGCCTCGACAAAAGCGCATTTCTGCGCGAGTTCGAGCCCGACTTTTTCTTCGACGACCAGATCGGCCACTGCGAATCGGCCCGCGTCGTAACGGCGACCGGGCACGTGCTGAGTGGCATCGTGAACGCATCATGACACCCGAACAATCCCCGCTCGGCAAGTCCTCGACTTACACCGAACAATACGATCCGACGCTGCTGTTTCCGATCGCGCGCAGCCATGCCCGCGAGGCGATCGGCATCAGCGCGCGACTGCCGTTTTTCGGCACCGACATCTGGAACGCCTACGAGCTGTCGTGGCTGAACGCGCGCGGCAAGCCGCAGATCGCGGTCGCGACGTTCTTCGTGCCGGCCGACTCGCCGAACATCGTCGAGTCGAAATCGTTCAAGCTGTATCTGGGCTCGTTCGCGCAGACTGCGTTCGACTCGGCCGAGAGCGTGCGCGACACGATCAAGCGCGACGTGTCCGCGTCGTGCGGCGCGACGGTGTCGGCACATCTGAGCACGCCGCACGAATTCGGCAGGCTGAAAATGGAAGAATTCGACGGCCTGTCGCTCGACCGGCTGGAACTCGAGGCGAGCGTCTATCAGCCGGACGCGTCGCTGCTCAGCGCGGCGCACGACGAAGCGCCGGTCGAGGAAACGCTGTTCTCGAACCTGCTGAAGTCGAACTGCCCGGTGACCGGTCAGCCGGACTGGGGCAGCGTGCAGATCCACTACGCCGGGCCGCAGATCGATCACGCGGGCCTGTTGCGCTACATCATTTCGTATCGCAATCACACCGGCTTTCACGAGCAATGCGTCGAGCGGATCTTCGTCGACCTCATGAAGATGTGCAAACCGCTGAAGCTCGCGGTGTACGCGCGCTACACGCGCCGTGGCGGGCTCGACATCAACCCATTCCGCACCAACTACAACTTGCCGATGCCGGACAACATGCGGCTTGCGCGGCAGTAACTGGAACACAAATAACAGCGGTAAACGCGACGAGGGCACCGCAGGCCATCACGGCCTGCAGCGCCCTCGTCGCATGAAAGCCATCAAAGCGATCAGACCGCCGGCTTCTTATAAGCGACGCAGTCCACCTCGACCTTGCAGTCGATCACCATCGACGACACCACGCACGCGCGCGCCGGCGGATTCTCGCCAAAATACTCGCGAAATACCTTGTTGAACGACGCGAAGTCGCGCGCATCGTCGAGCCACACGCCGCAGCGCACGACGTGCTCGGCGCCATAGCCGGCTTCCTTCAGGATCGCGAACACGTTCTGGATCGCCTTGCGCGATTGCTCGACGATGCCGCCGTTGATCACTTCGCCGTTTTCCATCGGCGTCTGGCCCGACACGAACAGCCAGCCGTCCGCTTCGACCGCACGCGCGAACGGCATAACCTGACCGCCCGTTCCCTTTCCGCCTTCCACGCCATATCGCTTCATCGTCACACTCCTTAAAAAGTCGGGTACGCGCGGCGCCCTCGCCGCGCGTACCACCATCAATCGATAAAAATTAGAACGCGCCCTGCGCATCGCCCTTCGACGGCGCGCCGCGCGAGACGAACCGGCCAGCCCGCTCGCCCGTCACCGCGCCGTCGCGATACGACAGCACGCCGTTGACCCACACCGCGTCGATGCCGGCAGCGGGCTGCTGCGGCTTGTCGAACGTCGCCATGTCGTGGACTTTCGCCGGATCGAACAGCACGAGGTCGGCGTGATAGCCGATATGCACTTCGCCGCGTTGAGCGAGTCCGAAGCGGCGCGCGGACAGGCTCGTCATCTTGCGCACCGCTTCCTCGAGCGGCAGCAAAGCGGCATCGCGCGCATAGTGGCCGAGCACGCGCGGAAACGCGCCCCACAGCCGCGGATGCGGCAGCGGATCGTTCGGCAGGCCGTCCGAGCCGACCATCGTCGCCGGATGCGACAGGATGCGTCGCACATCGTCTTCGGACATGTTGTGATAGACCGCGCCGGCCGGCTGCAGGCGCTTGCCCGCCTCCTGCTGCGAGACGCCCCATGCGGCCGCGACTTCCTTGATCAGCTTGCCCGCCATCTCCGGATGCGGCTCGGACCACGTGATCGTGATGTCGATGTCGCCCGTCACCTGCTTCAGATCGAGTGTCGACGAACTGCGGTTATACGGATAGCAGTCGCAACCGACCGGCTGCGCGCCGCGTGCGCCTTCGAGCGACTTCAGCACCTCGACACTTCGCCCCCAATTCGACGGCCCCGCGCACTTCAGATGCGAGATCACGACCGGTACGCGCGCATGACGGCCGACGCGATAGGCCTCGTCCATCGCGTCGAGAATCGCGTCGAACTCGGTGCGCATGTGGGTCGTGTACAGCGCGCCCGCGACGGCGAGCGGCTCGGCGAGCGCCATCACTTCCTCGGTCGGCGCGGCGAACGCCGAACCGTATGCGAGCCCTGAGCTGAGACCGAGCGCGCCGTGCGCGAGCGCTTCCTCGAGCTGCGCGCACATGCCTTCGATTTCCTTTGCAGTCGCCGCGCGATCGAGCCGGTCCATCTGGTTATTGCGCAACGCCGTGTGCCCGATCAGCGCGCCGACGTTCACCGCCGGCCGTGCGGCGTCCACCGCGTTCACATAGTCGGCGAAGGTCGGGTACTGGAACACGTCGCGCTCGCCGAGCAGGTTCATCGGATCGGGCGGATCGCCCTTCAGCGATACCGGCGACGCGCTGATCCCGCAATTGCCGACGATCACCGTCGTCACGCCCTGGGTGATCTTCGGCAGCATCTGCGGCGAGCGGATCACGTGCGTATCGTCGTGCGTGTGTACGTCGATGAAGCCAGGCGCAAGCGCGCGCCCCTCGGCCTCGATCACCTCTTCGGCGAGCCAGTTCGACAGATTGCCGATCGCGGCGATGCGCCCGTCGCGAATCGCCACGTCGCGCTCGACGGGCGGCGCGCCGGTGCCGTCGTACAGTTGCGCGCCGACGATCAGCGTGTCGGCGGCTTCGGGATGCGAGTGCATGGATCAATCTCCTAACGGTTGTCGATCGCCGCCGCCGCGGTGCGCGTCGAGCGCGTGCTTCATGCGGCGCAGCAATTCGCGGCTCTCGTCGCCCTGACTGACGGCAAGTTCGGTGACGAGCACATCGAGCGCCATCATCAGCGCGTAACGGGATGACGACGGCTTGTAAATGAAATCGGTTTCGAACGCGACGATCGGGATCAGCCAGTCGGCGAGCTTCGCCAGGGGCGACGCGGGCGCGGTCAGCGCGACCACCGTCGCGCCGTAGCTGCGCGCGATCTCGCAGTTCTCGACCATCTCGGGCACACGGCCGGTGGCGGACAGCGCGATCACCACGCACTCGCGCGACACCGTGCTCGCCACCATGCGCTGCAACAGCCCGTCCTGATAGGTCGCGACCGGGCGGCCGAGGCGCACGAGCCGAAAGCGCATTTCGTCGGCGAGCGCGGTCGAGCCGCCGCCCATGCCGAACACGTAGATCATGCGCGCATTGCGCAGCGCGGTCGCCGCTTCGGCGAGCGGCGCCGCGCGCAGTAGCTGATGGTTGTGCGCGAGCGCCGTTTGCAGCTCGTCGAACACGCGCGTGGCGATCGGCTCGGGTGCGTCGCTTGCGGTGTCGCGATCGAAAAACCGCTGACCGACCGCGGCCGCCTGCGCGAGCCTCAGCTTCAGTTCGCGCACGTCGCGGCAGCCGACCGCCTTCGCGAAGCGCGTGACGGTCGCGATGCTGACCTCGGCCTGCTGCGCGAGCGCGCCGATGCTCGCGCGCGACGCGCCGGTGAGATCGTCGAGTATCAGCGCGGCGACTTTGCGTTCGGCCGAGCGCAACTCCGGCGCGCATTCGGCGATGCGCGCGACGATGTCGAAAGCGAGCGGTTCGGCGCTACTGTTCATGGCAGGCGGTAGGGTTCGCGGCACGGCTTTCGCGGCCCTTTCCGGCAGCCTTCGAAACCCATGGTACTAAATAACATTCCTTCAGACATCGTACTTTCGGTAACATGATAAAGTCAAATCTGACTCGATTTACCCGGACGATGGAGCACGGAGACATGAAAGTTACAAACTATCAGAGCGCGACGATTGATCCTTATAGCAAGGGCTTGGGCATGGTTCCGGGCACGAGCATCCAACTGACGGACGCCACGCGCCTCGAGTGGAACCTGCTCGCCGAAGACGTCAGCCTGCCGGCCGCCGTGCTGTACGCGGATCGCGTCGAGCACAACCTGAAGTGGATGCAGGCGTTCGTCGCCGAATACGGCGTCAAGCTCGCGCCCCACGGTAAGACCACGATGGCGCCACAACTGTTTCGCCGTCAGCTCGAAACCGGCGCGTGGGGCATCACGCTCGCCACCGCTCATCAGGTGCGCGCCGCGTACCACGGCGGTGTGTCGCGCATCCTGATGGCGAACCAACTGGTCGGCCGCCGCAACATGATGATGATCGCCGAATTGCTCAGCGATCCGGATTTCGAATTTTTCTGCCTCGTCGATTCGGTCGAAGGCGTCGAGCAACTCGGCGAATTCTTCACGTCGGTGAAAAAGCCGCTGCAGGTGCTGCTCGAACTCGGTGTGCCGGGCGGGCGCACCGGCGTGCGCGATGAAGCGCAGCGCAACGCGGTGCTGGACGCGATCGCGCGCTATCCGGACGTGCTCAAGCTCGCGGGCGTCGAACTGTACGAAGGCGTGCTGAAGGAAGAAGCCGAGGTCCGCGCGTTCCTGCAAGGCGCGGTCGCGGTAACGCGCGAACTGGTCGAGCAAGGGCGTTTCGCGCGCTCACCGGCGGTGCTATCGGGCGCGGGATCGGCGTGGTACGACGTGGTCGCCGAAGAGTTCGCGCAGGCGACGCAAACCGGCAAGGTCGAGGTCGTGCTGCGCCCGGGCTGCTATCTGACGCATGACGTGGGCATCTATCGCAAGGCGCAGACCGACATCTTCAAGCGCAATCCGGTCGCGAAGAAAATGGGCGAAGGGCTGCTGCCGGCGCTGCAATTGTGGGCGTACGTGCAGTCGATTCCCGAGCCGGATCGCGCGATCATCGGCCTCGGCAAACGCGACTCCGCGTTCGACGCTGGCATGCCGGAGCCCGCGCGTCACTATCGTCCGGGCCAGCAAGCGCCGCGCGACATCGCCGCGAGCGAGGGCTGGGAAATCTTCGGCCTGATGGATCAGCACGCGTATCTGCGGATTCCCGCTGGCGCCGATCTGAAAGTGGGTGACATGATCGCGTTCGACATCTCGCATCCATGCCTGACGTTCGACAAGTGGAAGCAGGTGCTGGTCGTCGATCCGCAGTATCGCGTGAAGGAAGTGATCGAGACGTTCTTCTGATTGGCCTGGATTGCGCCGCGCTCATTGAAGCGCGAGTTGTTCGACCAAAAAAAAGGCTGTGCGCCCTTGGGCTCACAGCCTTTTTTATCGCCCCGCCCGGAGCAGAAGATCACACGCGTTGCGCCGCCTAGTCGCCAGCGCTCTGCTGCGCCGCCGCGACGTCCACGCTCGCGGCGCTGGCGTTGGCCGTCACTTCGCCGATGCGCGTCTCCAGCATTTTCAGCGCGCTCGACAACGCCCCGAGCGCCTCATCCGGCAACCCGGCCATCGTGTCGTGCAAAAACGCATTGCGACGCGGCAGGCTCTCCTCGGTTGCGGCGTGCCCCGCTTCGGTCAGGCGCACGTTGGTCACGCGGTTGTCGCGTGCATCCATGCTGCGCGCGATCCAGCCCATGCCTTCGAGCGCCTTCAATTGTCGCGTCAACGCACCCGGATCGACGCGCAGCCGCTCGACCAGCCGCTTCTGCGACGACTCGCCGGCCTGCTCGTGCAGCGCGAGCAGAATGCGCCAGCGTGGCAACGGATGACCCACCTGGGCCTCGAATGCCGACATAAACGCCCGATACGTTCGGCCGAATTGCTGCATGATGGCGACGCGGTCCTGTTCTTCCATAATCTGCCTGTCCAACCCCAAGTCCAAAAATCAGTCTGCGTGAATCACCGGCTCGAGCTTGCGCTGCAGCTTGATCGGCGGTACGCGGCGGGTTTGCCACACCGACACGACGGCGATCACCGCGGCCACCGCGAGACCCAGATGAATCGCCGCGACCAGCGCCTCGCGCGCGCTTTCGAGCAGCATCGCGCCGTTGTGGCCCGCGTGCGTCAACTGGTTGACGAGCGTGGTCTGCGCATCGCGATTGATCAGGATCTGCGGATCGCCGAGATCGGCGAACCAGTGCGACGCGCCCGCGCCTTCGAGAGCATTGCGCACGCCGCTCTTGTACATGTGAGTCACCAGCGTACCGGTCAACGCGGTGCCGATCATGCCACCGATCATCCGCAGCGACTGCAGCAGCGCGGTCGCGATGCCGAGATGTTCGCGGCCCGCGGTCTGCTGCGCGAAGATCGTCAGGTTCGGCATCACGAAGCCCAGCCCGAGGCCGCCGACGACCATGAACGACATCAGCACCCATTGCTGCATCGAACGGGTCGCGACGACGATGCCAAGGCATGACAGCGCGACCATTGCAAAGCCGACGTACAGCATCAGGTTCGGATTCTTCACCCGCGACACGACGCGCCCGTTCGCGATACTGCCGATCGTGATGAACACGACGAGTGGCGTGATCACAATGCCCGCCTCTTTCGGCGACATGCCGAAGCCGCCCTGGAACAGCAGGGGCGCGTAGAACAGCAGCGAGAACATCGTGAAACCGCCGAGCACTGCCAGTGTGAACAGCGCGGCGAGGCTGCGGTTGCGGAACATGTCGACGGGCAGGATTGCGGTCGGGCAGCGCTTTTCCCATTTCCACAGCGCGATGGCCGACGTGACGGCGAGCCCGAGCAGCGCGAACGCGCTCAGCGTGATGCCGTGCTTCGGCAGCAATTCGACGAACAGCTGCAGCGAGCCGAGCGCGATCGCGATCAGCAGTGCACCGGGCCAGTCGAGGCGCATTTTGCCGGTGTGCTCGACGTGTCGCAGATGCGGCAGGAAACGCCACACGAAAAACAGCGATAGCAGGCCGACCGGCAGATTCACGTAGAACACCGAACGCCACCCGTAGTACTGCGTCAGAAAACCGCCGAGCGACGGCCCGACCGCGTTCGCGATGCCGAACGCCGAGCTCATCAACACCTGCCAGCGCAGCCGTACGACGGAATCAGGGAATAGATCGGGAATGCACGCGAACGCGGTGCCGACCAGCATACCGCCGCCGATACCCTGCAGCCCGCGCGCGAGTACCAGATTCAGCATGTTGTTGGCCGCACCGCATAGCACCGACGCGCCGGTGAACACGACGATCGACGCAATCACAAACGGCTTGCGCCCGTAGTAATCGCCGAGCCGCCCGAAGACCGGCACGGTGATCACTGAAGTCAGCAGGTACGACGTGGCGACCCACGCATACAGTTCGAAGCCGCGGAGTTCTGACACGATGGTGGGCAGCGCGGTGCCGACCACGGTCTGGTCGAGCGCGACCAGCATCGTGACGAACGAGATGCCGAGCATGGCCAGCAGGGATTCGCGGAACGGTAAAACTTGCCCGCTCGAGTGAGGGGCGGCGGTATGGACAGCCATTTTTGATGGAGCAAAAGTTGACGTGTCAAAGAATTGTGGATCATATCACGGCGCGATGCTCCAGGCGTGACCGGAACGCGGCTTGCAACGCGGTAGACTGACCCGAAGTACCCGACGACACGACATGCCAGGGAGGCTCATGCAGCCGAATTCGCTTGCAGCACCATCCTTATCGGAGCAGGACCTCACCGCGCTGCGGCGGGCGAAACACCAGCTCGAAAGCCCCGCGCTCACGATGAAGCTCGCGAGCGTCGTCGGCGCGCCGATCGAGAAGCTGCTGTCGCGCATCCCGGCGTTCGCCAACGAAAAGGTGTCCGATGCGACGCAGGCCGCGTTGCGCAAATGTTTGTCGATCGCACTGCGCACGCTCGGCCGGCGCGACGACGCGAAGCTGCTCGCGCCTGACAAGCCCAACAACCTGCTGCACAAATTCGCGGTCGCGACGACTGGTGCGGCCGGCGGTGCGTTTGGACTGGTCGCGCTGCCGGTCGAGCTGCCGGTCACGACCACGCTGATGTTCCGCTCGATCTGCGACATCGCGCGCAGCGAGGGCGAGGACCTGAGCTCGGTCGAAACGCAACTGCAATGCCTGACCGTACTCGGCATGGGCGGCACATCGAGCGAGGACGACGACGCCGACCTCGGCTACTTCTTCATGCGTGGCGCGCTAGCGCAGGCGGTGTCGAAAGCGTCGTCCGAAGTGGCCAGCAAGGGCTTCACGACACACGGCACGGCGGCACTGCTGCGGCTGCTCAACGCGATCGCCGCGCGCTTTTCGGTGCAGGTCAGCGAACAGATCGCGGCCAAGTCGATTCCGGCAATCGGCGCGGTACTCGGCGCGATGGTCAACACCGTGTTTATCGATCACTTCCAGCAGGTCGCGCATGGCCACTTCACCGTGCGGCGGCTCGAGCGACAATACGGCCAGCAAACGATCGAGGCCGTCTATCGGACGCTCGACGTCACGCTCGACACCTGAGCCCGATTCGCGGCGCGGCTCGTCGCGCGTCGCACGAACGCCGCCGCGCGGTCGAGCGCGCGGTTCGCCTCCGGCATGAACGGCGCGAACATCGGCCACACGTGCGGCACGTTATTCCACACCTCGCATTCGCAATCGACACCCGCCGCATGCGCGTTGTCGGCGACGCGGCGCGCGTCGTCGAGCAGCACCTCGGTGCTGCCCGCCTGGACGAACAGCGGCGGCAGACCGCGCAGGTCCGCGTAGACCGGCGATGCGTACGGATGCGTGGCTGACGCGTCGCCGAGATAGACCTTGGCCGCGCGCTCGATCGAGGCGCCGCAGAACATCGGATCGACGCTGTCGTTGGTGCGCAGGCTCGCGCCGGTCGCCGCGAGATCGGTCCACGGCGAGAACAGCAGGCCGCCGGCGGGCATCGGCGCGCCGGCGTCGCGCAGCGCGACCAGCGTGGCGAGCGCGAGACCGCCGCCGGCCGAGTCGCCAGCGATGACGATCGAGCTCGGTGCGATGCCCATCGCGAGCAACTGTCGATAGGCGGCGGTGGCGTCGTCGAGCGCGGCCGGGAAGCGATGCTCGGGCGCGAGGCGATAGTCGAGGGAGAAGAGCCGCGCGTCGGCGCGCGGCGCGAGAGCGAACGTCAGCGACCGATGCGTGCGCGGCGAGCAGAAATAGTAGCCGCCGCCGTGGCAATACAGCACCGTGGGCTCCGCGCCGCCGGCCGTGCCGCCGTCCACGCGCTCCAGCCATTCGCCGACGAGCGGTGCGTCGCTCACGCCATACGTTTCGCGCAGATGCCAGCCGCGAGGCACGCGTGGCGACCATACGCGCGTCGAGGTCAGCGCGCGCGCCCGTTCGACGTTGATCAACGGTTTGAGAGTTTCGGGCCGGAACTGCCTGCGCAAGTACCAGCACGCGAGCGCGCTTTGCCAGCTCATCGGGACATGCCCCTTCGTTGAAGTCCCGTCATGGTACGTGCGTTGGCGGGGGCGCCGTTGGACGGCGGGCTCTAGTCGCGCGACGGTGGTCGTGGGCCGTGGCTCGCGCGCTCGGCCCGCGAGTGCCGCGCCTAGTTCGCCGGCAACACCTGCCCGCGAATTTCGCCCATCGGATTCTGCGCGGTATGAATATTGAAGTACCACTGCCCCGCCATCAGATCGGTGACCTGCTGCTCGGTCAGCTTCGTCGTGCCGTTGATCGGACTCGCGAGCGCATGCTTGTCGATCGGCACCTGGATCTTCGCGTTCTGGCCGACCGGCGCGGGACCGTGGAAATGCGCGGCGGTGACCGGACCGCTCAAGCCGTCGTAAGTAACGGTCCACTGCAGCGATTGGGTGGACGTGTCGAAGGTCGCATTCAGTGTGCCGTGCCCGTGACTCACGCGCGGCGGCACTTCGCTCGACGGCTCGAGATCCGCTTTTAGCGCAACGGCGTCTGCGAACGCAGCGCCCGATGCAAGCACCCACAACACCACGGCCAGATTCAATTTTCGCAGCGAAATCATGGTCTTCTCCGGACATTGACGCGCCGCCGCGGCGCCAGTGTCGGCCGTGCGGAGCTTCCACATACTAGTGCAATTCATTTGAAGCCGGTGACGCCGGGACGGTGGTTTGTTAGTCCGCTTTAACTCGAACCGGGCGTAATTCAAACGCAAGGCCTGCTGCAAGACCGTTTTAATCGATTTAACCGAAAAGTTAGTTGCGCGATTCGTAATGAATAAATCAGGTCATTCCTGGTATGCTTCGATTCGCGAGAAGTGACTCCTTCATCGAAGGATGTCTCCAAATCTTTAACGCGGCTTCGGCCGCGTTTTTTTTCGTCTCGATTTTTGGTCGAGGCCGTTTGAATTGCCCGCGCATTTGCGCAAAGTTACGGCGCACCGCTTGTTAGTCGAGCAATGCGGCCTGTTGTTCGATGCCATCGAGCATCGCCTCGCATCGGCGGATTAATGCATGCCCCCCGTCACGCAACTGCTCGGGCTTCGCAGCAATGTCGCGGCAATAGGCTTCGAGTACCTGTACGAGCGGCGGATACTGCAGCACGTTCGCCGCTCCCGTCACACGATGCAGCCACTCGTGCACCCGTCGCACATCCGCGCGTTCGAGCAACGTCGCAAGCGCGTTGATGTCGTCGCGCAGCGACGAGACGAATGAACCGAGCAACGCCTTGACTGTCGACTCGCTTCCCCATAACTGCGTCATGTGCGCGAGTTCGACGGGCACGAACGGTTCAGGACCGACACGCAGCGTGGCCGGCCGCTCGCCGGCTGGCGCGGACGAAACGCGACCGGATGTTTCCGCCGGTGCGGAGTGCCGCGCGCTGTCGGTCCCAAACCAGCGGCTCAGGTAGTCGCGCAACGTGGCGAGCCGGGTCGGCTTGGTCAGACTGTCGTCCATGCCGGCTTCGCGGCACAGACTCAGGTCGTCAGGCGCGGTATTGGCCGTGATGCCGAGTATCGGCAGACGCTGCGCGCCGCCGCGCAGTGCCTCCGCCTCGCGGATACGGCGGGTCAATTCGTAGCCGGACAGGTTCGGCATGTGACAGTCCGTGATCAGGCAGCCATAGCTCGTACTCTCCAGCGCGGCGAGCGCCTCGGCGCCGTCGTTCGCGACGTCGCACGCGAAACCCAGCAGCGCGAGTTGATGGCGGATCAGCTCCTGATTGACCGGATGATCTTCCGCAACGAGGATCAGCCGCCCGCTCGCGATCGCGCGTTCACGATCGGGCGGGTTCGCGACGCCATCGGTCGTGAACGGCATGCCTGCCGCACGCAATGCCGTCGGAGCCATCGACGGCAGGCCGGTCATCGCGGCCGCGCATGCGGCGTCGAGGCCGCGCCACGAAATCGGATTGATGCTCACGCGCACCTTGTCGTCGAGGATGCGGTAACCCGTCGGCTTCGGTTTTTCGGTCAGCGTGACGACGCGCGTATTCGCGCCGATAGGGACGGGCAATGTGACGTCCTCGCCGACGAACAGCAGATCTGCGCGGCTCAGCACAGCGCTTTTGCGCAGTGTCGCCGCATCGGGCGGGAGGCTGCTCAGTTCGAGCCCGAGCGCCTCGCCGAAGTGTGCGAGGGCTCGACCGATGCGCGGATCACGCGTGATCACCACGCCGAGTTTGCCGCGCAGATCGTTGACCGGATAGCGCTGCGCGACGATCGGCATCGTCAGTCGCACCATCATGCTCGTGCCGTGGCCGGGTTCGCTGCGCAGCGTGAGCGTGCCGTTCATCAGGTCGATCAGTTTGCGGCAGATCGTCAGCCCAAGGCCCGTGCCGCCGAAGCGCCGCGTGGTGGACGATTCCGCCTGCACGAACGGCTCGAACAGACGCGACTGCACATCCGCCGCGATGCCGATGCCGGTGTCCTGCACGGTTAGCTCGAACGTCTGCGAATCCGCGCGATCTGCGACGACCGCCACGCTCACACCCACCTCGCCCTTCGGCGTGAACTTGATCGCATTGCCGAGCAGATTGAACAGGATCTGCCGCAGACGCACGCTATCGCCGCTCAGCGTCGCAGCGACGTCGGCCGCGATGTCGACGCGCACTTTGAGCCCATTTTCGTGGGCGCGCCCCGCGAGCAGGCCGACCGCGTTATCGACGAGTTCGCGCAGATCGATCGGCTCCGCTTCGAGCGTGAGCCGCCCCGCCTCGATCTTCGAATAATCGAGCAAATCATCGAGAATCTGCAGCAGCGCGCCCGCCGACTCGTGGATCATGCCGAGCATTTCGCTCTGATCGGTACTGAGCGGCGTGCGCTCGAGCACTTCGACGAGACCCAGCACGCCGTTCATCGGGGTGCGGATTTCGTGGCTCATCATCGCGAAGAAGCCGTCCTTCGCGCGCGAGGCCGCCTCGGCAACATCGCGTGCTCGCGCCAGCTCCTCCGAACGCGCGCGCTCGACGCTCGCATCGACCCAATAACCGCTCCACACGACGCTGCCATCGGCTTCGCGCCGCGGCACCAGCTCGGCCCGCAGCCACTTCAACTGACCGGCGCTTTCGAGGCGGAACTCCATATGCACCGGCGTGCAACAGGTCGCGGAACGCTCGAGCTCGGCGAGAACGAGCGGCCGATCCAGCTCCGACACGCGCTGGAAATCGACCCGCGCGCGCCGATGCGAAGCATCACCCTCGCCGAGCAGATGCCGCGTATCGCCGCCGATGTACGGGAACGAATACGCGCCGGCCGGCGCGCGTCGCAACTGGAACACGACGGCCGGCAACGAGCGCGTGACGTCGAACAGGCGCCGTTCGGTTTCGCGCGCGCGCATTTCGGCGCGCCGGATGTCGGTGATGTCGACCATCGTGCCGAGCACGTACGCCGGCTGCCCGTCGCCGCCTTCGCAGACGCTGGTCCAGAAAATCCCATGCCGCGACTCGCCAGCGCGGTCCTCGAACTGCAGTTCGACTTTCGCGATGCCGCCGCCTCGCAGGATCTCGCGCGTCATGTCGTCGAGCACACGGCTGTTTGCGTCGCCCCAAGTGCCGACCTCGGCCGTCGTACGCCCGAGCACGTCCTTGCGCTCCAGTCCGCACGCTTTCTCATAGGCCTCGTTGATCGCGATGTAGCGTCCGTCCAGGCCTTTCGCGATGAGCGGATACGGCACCGTCTTCATCATCGTTTGCTGGAAGTTCAGTTGCAGCGCGAGCTCGCGCTCGGTCTGCTTGCGCAGCCGGACTTCGCGTTGCAGCAGCACGTACGCGCGCAATGTGACCAGCAGCACGACGCCGATGCCGATCAGCACCGGCAGCAGCCGCACCGCGGTCACGCTCCAGATCGTGTCGTCCGGCGCGGCGGGACTCACCCACTTGCGCCGGATGCGCTGCTTTTCGGTTGCCGGCATCGCCTGCAACGCGCGATCGATCAGCTTGACGAGCGGGCTCAGATCCTCGCGCACCGCAAAATACAACGAGTCGGATTCGCCGAGCGAGTCGAGCACCCTGAGCGCGCCGACATAGTGCTGCCGCAGCTGCACGTTGATCGCGGCAGCGTTGCCGACCAGCACGTCGGCCTCGCCGCTCGCGACCATGCGCAGCGCATCGCCCAGGCTCGCCGCGACGACGATGTGATCGACCGGCACCGCCTCCAACGCGAGCGGTACCGAGCCGGCTACGTGCGGCGACATCACGACGCGGCACGACGCGATATCGTTGAACGAGCATGGGGGCGGCGCGCCGCTGCGCCCGACGATCACCAGCGGATCGCTGTCGTACACGCGGCTGCGCTCGGCGCCATCGAGAAGCGCAGCGCGACTCGATGTGGAGGACAGCATCGCGAGCTCGCCGCGCTGGAACGCTTCGATGGTGGCGGCCCAGTCGGCCATGCGCGCGCGGTTGAACACGACACCGAGCGTGCTGCTCAGGTACGCGAGGTAATCGGCTGTCAGACCGACGGGGCGACCGGCGGCGTCAACATAGCTGAACGGCGCCCAGTCATTGTCGAAGCCGATCTGCAATGGCGGCAGCGCACGCAGCCAGTTCTTTTCTTCCGGCGTTAGCGTGAAGCCCGGCGCATCCGGCGCGGGCGCCGCGTTGAAGTTGCCGGACAGCCAGCGCGCGCGTATCGCGGCGGCCTCGGCGGGGTTCATCGACACCAGCGCGCGGTTCAGTTGATCGCGTAAAGCAAGCTGGCGAGGCGAGACGGCAAAGCGCAGGTCGAGCGCCTTGCCGCCTTGCTCGAACGCCACGCGCAGGCTGCGATACGCGTGGGTCGCCAGTTCGTATTGCACGACCGGCGTGAAGCCGAAGTAGAGATCGGCATCGCCATGCAGTACCGCGTTCAGCGCTTCGCGTGTGCTCGCGAATGAGACGATCGTCGCGCGCGGAAAACCGGCGCGCAACAATCGCTCACGCGCAAAACCACGCTCGATCGCGATGCGCGCGCCGGCGACGTCGGCGGGGTTCACGTACCGAACGTCGTTGCGACGCACGACGGCCGACGCAAACGAGCGGAAGTAGGGAGCCGTAAAGCCGAGGCAGCGCTCGCGCTCCGGCGTGCGCGCCAGGCTCGTCAGCAGGTCGACCTCGCCGGCGCAAGCCGCGGCGAGCAGTTTGGCCATGTCGGGAAAGCGCTTCGTCTCGATGACGACGTTCGGCCCCACGAGTGCGCGCAACAGGTCGCCGCTGACGCCGGCAAGCCGCCCGCCCTGTGGGATGTCGAACGGCGGCCAGCCGCCTTCGAGTATGCCGACAGTCAATCTGGCAGGAAATGCAATGGGTGACGACGCGGAAGAGCCGGCTCTCACGGCGGAGATGACGGGTGAGTCTGACGCGGCGCGGGCAGGCACGGCCATGCAAACCGCATGCGTAGCCACCAGCAGACATAATGCGAGCCAACGCATCTTTGAGTGGCGCGGCGAGCGCGGCCACAGACACCGCAACCTCCACCGCATCCCCAACGGCAGTGGCGAGTACCGTCCCTCGCTCACGAAACGTCACCCTGCCCGTCCACTAACGACACCGGGGACGAATCGGCTCGGCCGCCCAGAAACGAAAACAGCACGCCAGCGGCGATTGCGCCGGCCAACGGCGCGGCCCAGAACAGCCACAACTGATCCAGCGCCCAGTTACCGACGAACAGGGCCTGCGCGGTCGAGCGGGCGGGATTGACTGCTCCATTGGTGACCGGAATCGACACGAGGTAGACGAGCATCAGACATGCGCCGGTGATGAACGGCGCAACCGTTGCCATCTCTTTTCGAACGACGACCAGCAGGCAGGCCCCGACGAACACGACCGACAGCACGAACTCCACGATCAGCGCCGAATGCAATGGATAGTCGGCGGGCGAATGAGCGCCGAAGCCGTTCGCCGCGAATTCGCTCGCGGTGAGTTCGAAACCCGGTCGGCCGCTGGCCAGGTAGGCAAGAAGCGCCGCGGCGACGATTGCGCCCGCGATTTGCGCGGCGATATAGGGCAACACATCACGCACGGGAAAGCGCTGCGCGACCGTGAGGCCGACGGTGACGGCAGGATTGAAATGCGCGCCGGAAATCTTGCCGAAGGCATAGCTGCCGGTAGCGAGCGCAAGACCGAACGCCAACGACATTTGCAGCGCGCCGCTGGCCTGCAGCACACCCGTGGTGTCCAGCACCGTACTGCCGCAGCCGACGAACACGAGCCATGCCGTACCCACACCCTCACTCCATAATCGCTTGCCTAACGCAACCATCTTTATCCCATCCATCAAGTACGAGGCACAGACGCCGAACGATCGCGCGAAGAGGTCTGCACCGGATTCCCCTGATCCATCGGTAATCGGATCACGAACTAGCCAAGGCGACAGTTGCGGCGCAAAGCGCAATGAGGGGCGGCGGTCAGAATTATTGAGTGCCCCCACGCCACGCCAATCGGAATAGTCTGATATCGGCCCCACCAGACCCATCGAAAACAGGAAGTTGTGACCATTGCGGCGCCTCAGCCTCATATCAGCCCGATCTGAGTGGCGTAGTTGATCAGGTCGGCTTCTGTTTCCAGTCCGAGCTTGCGCATCGCGCTGCGCTTTTGCGTGCTGATGGTTTTGTCGCTACGTCGCAGGCGGGTGGCGATCTCGTGCACCGCGAGGCCTCGCACATAGAGTTGAAACACTTCCCACTCGCGCGCGCTCATCGCACCGCCGCGCCTGGGCGGCGCAGGTTCCGCAGCCGCGAGTGCGGCCTGAACCTGCTCCGATAGATGGGTGCCCCCGGCCGCAACGGCTTCGATTGCGTCGATCAATGCGGCCACGGCGTCGCGCTTGTCGACGATTCCAGTGACACCGATATTGCGCAAGCCGGCCAGCATATGCTCGCGCCCAATCATGGTCAGCACGACCACGTGCGGATGCGGCATGCGCCGTAACAGCCGACGCAATAGTGGCACCGCGCTAGTGTCTCCGTCGAGTCCCGGCATGCCAATGTCCGACACGACGACGTCGCATGCACAGGCATCCAGCAGCTTGGCGAGACCCGAGGTGTCGGCCGCTTCGCCGACAATTTCGATATTCGGCCTATCGCGCAGCAGAAATCGGACGCCCGCACGAATGGAGTCGTGATCGTCCGCCACGACGACGTGAATCTTGTTTGTCATTCTTTCCCGTGACTTTCTTATGTTGTCGATCGGCATACCGCACGAAACGTGACCCCCGGTTATGCCGATGCATTCGCCGCGCGCCTGCGCGGGATGTTGCCGCCTGGTTAGCGGTTCTTACCAAACGCTTCCGGTACGACTCCATACTCGACGGCGTAGCGAAACAGTTCAGCGTCGCTATTCAGCGACAGCTTGCGCATGGCCATGCACTTCTGCGCGCTGATCGTCTTCACACTGCGTCCCAGCCGCGTGGCGATTTCCGTGACGCCAAGTCCTGACGCGTACTGCGTAAATACCTCGAGTTCGCGGCGAGACAGCGTGGCGCGCACGAAGTCGAGACGTTGCGTCAGCGTGACGTCGGTAAGCATGGCGCGCACCGCCGGACCGACATAACACTCGCGAGCCAGCGCCATGACCACCGCGACATGAATCAGGTCGATGCGATCGCGCTTGCTCAGCAGCCCATCGACGCCGAGTGACATCACCTTGCGCAGCGTCGCCGCCTCCGTTTCCATTGTCAGAATGACGAGCGCCACGTTGGGATAGCGCGCCTTGAACTGCCTGACGACGTCGAAGCGGTTGTCGTTGTGCCCTCCTGGCATGTAAAGGTCCATCAGCACGATATCGCAGGGACTGCGATCGACTTCGATGAACAGTTCGGCGACATCCGCCGCACGGCCAACCACTTTCAGGTTGGGATAATTGCCAATCAGATTTTCGATAGCCAGCAGAACCAGCGGATGATCGTCCGCGATGATCGTTCGAACGGGCGTGCCTGATGCAGCCATGAGGTTCATCGTCTGGCGCTCCTCGATACTTTCATTTCCCGACACCCTGTTGTGTGTGACCGGCGCTCTCGCAATGGTCGAGCATTTCTTTTGCGACAAACATAAGAGCGCTCTGAAATGGACCGAATGACATTGGCCTGATGCCTAGTTTTCGGGTTCGAGCAGCAGCGTGCCGCATGCGCGCACACAGGAAAAAAGCGCGGGATCGTCGTTGACGCCAAGCCGCGCCATCGCTTCACGCTTTTGCCGGCTGACCGTGCGGCGGTGGCAGCCGAGCGCCGCCGCGATCTGCACGATGGACTCACCGCTCACCAGCCTGCGCAGGATGTCGGTCTGCCGCTTCGACAGCAGCAGGGCCGACACCAACAGACCGTTGTCCTGCTGCGAACGCGCGAGCGTTTCGACCACTGAGCGGCCCAGGTAGCGCGCGCCGCGCGCGCTGTCACGGACCGCTTGCGGCAGTTCTTCGAGCGAATCGGTTTTGCCCAGCACGCTGACCGCGGCATCGGCGGCGATGACGCGCAACATCGCGGCATTCGTCTGCGCGGTCACGACGACGACCCGTAATGACGGCCACTCGCCGCGAATGCGCCGGATCAGGCCGGGTCCGTCGCCAATCTCGCCGCCTGGATCGGGCATGGAAAGATCAACGACGAGCACGTCGCACCGCGTGTGTTGCAGCAGTGCGATCAACGCGGTGGGCATCTGCGCCTGACCGACGACAGACAGACCTTCGTGTCTCTCCAGAGTCGATTTCAGGCCGAGCAGGACGAACGGATGATCGTCCGCCAGAATGATTCGAAGATTCGCCACGATGAGTCTCGCTCGTTATAAGAATGGTCGGAATGTGCGCAGCAATGACTGTGCATGCGGCATGCGTCGATCTGCGTCACGGCACTCAAGCGACGTGCCAGTAAGACCATCTGATCACCCTCGCGAATTCGCGACAATCGGAACGTTCCTAATCCGGCTTAAGAATTGGGATATTTCATAGTTCTACCAAACGATAGGAACCGCAATTCGAATCGAATCGAATCAAATCGAGTCGACGGCGCAACGCGGGCGCCGGCGTTGTTCCCAATGTCTCACGCCGCATCACATGCACGCGTCGGGCGCAGTGGTCGCGTCGACGCGGCGCGCGGAAACACCGGCAACGCGAGCAACGCGCAGGCGCTCGCCACCGTCCACACGAGCGGCCACGCGCCGATCGACAGCAGCGCAGGAATCGCGAGCGGCGTCAGGAACAGCGTGAGGAACACGCAGGTGTTGCCCATTGCGAGCGCGGTGCCCGCGCGGTGCGTACCGGCCAGCGTCGCCAGTTCGGTGAACGCGACGCCGTGCCACGCCGACGCGCTGACTCCGCCGAGCACGATCATCAGCGCGAACAGCGCGACCGCCACAGCGCGATGCATGCCGATGAGCCCGGTCGCGAGCGCGAGCAGCACGAACAACACGGCGGTCAACAGACTGCAGGCCCGCATATACGCGCGACGATTACCGCGCCGATCGGTCCACGCGCCGCTCCAGACCCGCGCGATCGCGGCGCCGATCTGCACCGCGGCCATCGTCGCGCTGATCGCAAACATGCCGGCGCGCGCGAAGTCGTTCAGGAACACGGTGCCGAACGTGATCACGGCAATCTGCGGCATGCACAGCGCGCCCGCGCCGAGCGCGACGCGCCAGATCGCGATGTGACGCAATGGGGAAATCATCGGCCGCGGCGCGCTGATGTTGAAGGCGTCCGCATGCCGCCCGCTGGCCGCCGCCGCACGGGCCGTCGCGGTCGCGCGCGCTCCTTTGGCCGCCAGCGCGTCGTTCGCGTGCGCGGGCTCATGCAGCCAGCACCACGCGAACCATGCGGTGACCGCGCACGCCAACGCCAGCACCGCATAGGCGCTCGCAAAACCGAAGTGCGAGGCGAGCACCGGCAGCACCAATGCACCGAGTCCACCGCCCGCCGGCACGGCGGTTTGGCGGATGCTCATCGCGAGGCCGCGCTCGCCTTCGCGAAACCACGCCATCACCGCTCGGCCACTCGATCCGTTGACGCTGCCGCCCAGCAGCCCCACCAGCAGCAAGCCGAGCGCGAGCGGCACGATGCCGGGCACATGCGCGCCGCCCGGCGACACGAACAGCGCGAGACCGGCGAGCGCGGCCGCGGTCGACAGCAGCCCGAGCAACAGCACGCGACGATCGCCCCAGCGGTCGGTCAGCAGCCCCCACGGCAGCTCGCTAACCGCGATGCCGAGCCCGAGCATGCCGAGCACGAGGCCGAGCCCATGGTTGCCGAGATGGTAGTCCGAGCGCAGCAACACGGCGGTCGTCGGGATACCCGAAAATGCCGCCGAAAAACTCGCGTTCGCGGCAAAGCCCACGCCCAACACCTTCCAGCGATGCTGCGCGCCGCGTTCGCCCGCGCCGCGCGACGCTGTCATCGGTCCGTTTTCCATCACACCCTCCGTATTTCGGTTCGGGGGTATGCTACGGCTGCGCCTTCCATCGGAAAAGCCGGAAAATTAGATCATCGCCATCGGAAAAACCGAATCATGAGCCAGCGTGGTTTCGACCTTGCACAGTTGCGGACCTTCGTCGCGGTCGCCGAATCGGGGGGCGTGTCAGCAGGCGCCGAGCGCGTGTTCCTGTCGCAGTCGTCGGTGAGCGAGCAGTTGAAGAAGCTCGAGGAGCGCGCCGGCCAGCCGCTCTTCGTGCGCGGTCGGCAAGGCGTGAGCCCGACGCCCGCGGGCGAGCGTCTGCTCGAGCATGCGCGGCGCATCATCGCGATGAGCGAAGCGGCGTTCGACGACCTGCAAGGTCGCTCGCTCGACGGCGAGCTACGCATCGCGATCACCGATTACTACCGGCCGCACGACATCGCGCGCATCCTCAAGACGTTTTCGGAACAGCATCCGCGGTTGAAGCTGCACGTGACCGTGCTGCCGAGCGCGGCGATCGACAGCGGCGCGGACGATCACGCGTCGTTCGACATCGGTTTGTCGGCGCGGCTCGTTACCGGCCAAACGCGCGCGCGGCGCGCGGGGGCCGGTGCCAGTGGCGCGAGCATCGTCGTGCGGCGCGAAAAGCTGCTATGGGTCAGTTGCGCCGATGCCGCCCGCCCCGCCGCGCCGTACCCGCTGGTGTTGCTGCCGTCGACATGTCAGTTGCAGCGCTTCGTCGTCAAACTGCTCGACGAACACAAGGTGCCCTACGTGGTGTCGCATTCGGCGTCGGGCGTCGCGGGACTGCAGCTCGCATTGAAGGCCGGGCTCGGCATTTCCTGTCTGAACGAGTCGTCGCTCGGCGGCGGCGTGGTCGCGTGTGCCGCGAACATCGGCTTGCCGCCGCTGCCCGCCATCGAGTTTCATCTGCTGCCGGGGCGTCCGGGCGAAAGCGAACTGGTCAGCAATGCACGTGATGCGCTCGTGCGGCTCTTCGCGTGACGCGCACCAGCGCCCGCACCCATGCCCGCCCGCGATTGTCGGATCGCTCGTTGCCTTTGTATTCTCTATTGACGCGTCCGATGAATTGCTGCAGGCTGCTACACGCTACCGCGCGTTTTTCCCGCGCCTCACGCGTCGCTCCTTGCAGCCCGAAAGCCGCCGTCCCAGGCGCATCCAGCGCGGATCATTGTCACAGATCAAGGTTTTGGCCGGACAATTGCATCATCATTGCGCTTCAGTACTTCGCGGTCCCGAGCAAGCCCGTTCCGAATAGCGGTCAATAGTCCCCAACGAGGCCCGGTGTGTATCGCAAAACGATCGGCTCCGCGGTTCTGTTCGTGCTGTGCGCGCTTCACGCGCTATCGAGCGGCGCGGCGTTCGCGGCCACCGACGCGGCCGGCGCGATGCCCCAGTCGATGGACCAGCGCATACGCGCGTGCACGTCGTGTCACGGCGTGCAGGGCCAGGGCCGCAATAACGACTACTTCCCGCGCATCGCCGGCAAACCGGCCGAATATCTGTTCAATCAACTGATCGCCTTTCGCGACGGCGGCCGCACCTATCCGCCGATGGGCTATCTGCTCGCGTTCCTGCCCGACGACTACCTGCGTCAGATCAGCGAGTATTTCGCGGCCCTGCAGCCGCCCTATCCCCAATCCGACCACGCCGCGCTGCCGCCGAAGCTGCTTGCCGCCGGCGAAAAGCTCGTGATGCATGGCGACCCTGCGCGCGGCATACCGGCGTGCATCGCCTGTCACGGCGCGCGCATGACCGGCACGCAGCCGGGTATTCCGGGCCTGCTCGGGCTGCATGCGAGCTATATCGCCGGACAGATGGGCACGTGGCGCTCGGGCACCCGCCACGCGCTCGCGCCGGACTGCATGCGCACGATCGCGCTCAAGCTGAACGACAACGACATCGCCGCGGTATCGAACTGGCTCGCGCGCCAGCCGCGTCCCGCCGATCCCCGGCCCGCACCGGCATCCGCCGAGCGGCTGCCCCTCGCTTGCGGGAGCCAACCGCAATGAAGCCGACACTTCGCCCGCCCGGTTGGCTGCGCCCGGCAAGCATGGCTAGCGTCCTTGCGATCGGCAGCCTCGCGCTCGCGTTGCTGGTCCTTGCACCGTTCGCGACGACCGCGCGTGCCGCGACCGTCGCGTCCCAAGGCGCGGAGCCGGCCGCCACCGCAGCGACAGCTGGAGCCGGCCCCGACACCCGCCCGGAGATCGTCAGACGCGGCGAGTACCTCGCGCGCGCGGGCGACTGCATCGCGTGTCACACCGCGCCGCGCGGGCGGCTGTTCGCCGGTGGCCTCGCGATGGAAACGCCGTTCGGCACGCTGTACTCGCCGAACATCACGCCGGACGCGCAGTACGGCATCGGCACCTGGAGCGAGCAGGCGTTCTTCAACATGATGCGCACGGGCCGCAAGCCGGACGGTGCGCTGATCTATCCGGCGATGCCGATCGCCCAGTACACGAAGGTCACGCGCGAGGACTCGAACGCGATCTTCGCGTTCCTGAAGACCGTCGAGCCGGTGCGTCAGCCGAACCGCCCGCACACGCTGCGCTTCCCGTTCAATCAGCGCGATCTGCTATACGGCTGGCGCACGCTGTATTTCCGCGAGGGCGAGTTCCAGCCCGACCCGACCAGATCGGTCGAATGGAATCGCGGCGCGTATCTGGTCGAAGGGCTCGGGCACTGCACGATGTGCCACACGCGCATCAACATGCTGGGCGGCTCGTCGCCGCGCGAGCAGTTCGCGGGCGGGCTGATTCCGGTGCAGAACTGGTACGCGCCGTCGCTGACCTCGGACAAGGACGGCGGCCTCGGCGACTGGAGCATCAAGGACACCGTCGATCTGCTGCAAACCGGCATCTCCGATCGCGGCGCCGTCTACGGTCCGATGGCCGAGGTCACCTATCACAGCCTGCAGTATCTGAGCGACGAAGACATCCGCGCGATGGCCGTCTATCTGAAATCGCTGCCGGCCCAGGGCGGCCGCAAGACCGGCCCGAGCGCGACGCCCGACCCGAAGGTGTTCGCGCTCGGCAAGCAGATCTACGCGGACAAATGCGCGATCTGCCACGGTGACAATGGCGAGGGACAGCTGCCGCATTACCCGCCGCTCGCGGGCAACCAGTCGATCGAAATGGACTCGAACGTCAATCCGATCCGGATCGTGCTGAACGGCGGCTTTCCACCCGGCACCAAACACAATCCGCAGCCGTTCGGCATGCCGCCGTTCGGTCAGGAGCTGAACGACACCGAGGCGGCCGCCGTCGTCACGTTCATCCGCACGGCGTGGGGCAATCACGGCCTGCCGGTCACGGCCCGCGATGTCAACGCGTTGCGCAAGGCGCCACTGCACTGAGGCGCCGTTCCCAAACGCCGTGCTGAAGCGCCGCATAGGAGATCCATCGACATGAAAGCGAACGACCCGCACAGCGCCGCCCCGCCGACCGACCACGAAGTCGAACAGGTCGTCGCGGCCGGTCCGCGCGGCGCGATCGCGCTGGCCGGCGTCGCCACGGTCATCGTGATGTTGATCTGGTTCTCCTTCTACTTTTTCGCGTTTCTGCCGCGCGGCATCATCCACTGACCATGTCGACCGACTCTTCTCATCAACCCGGTAGCGGCCACGCGGTCGCCTTGCGCGCCGAGCGGCGCTGGGCCATCTACACGGTCGCGCTGATCCTGCTGATGCTCGCCGTGATCGTGTTCTCGGGCGTGCATTGGGCGATGATGCCGCCGTCGCGCGTCGAGACGATCGATCCGTCGCGCCTGCAGCTTTCCGGCGAATTCGCCGAGGACAATCTCGGCAGCGCGGTGCAGCCGGACGGCTCGGTGATCGTGCGCTTCATCGCGCAGCAGTACTCGTTCACGCCGCAATGTCTGCTCGTGCCCGCCGATACGCCGATCACGATCCGCACGACCAGCGCCGACGTCGTGCACGGCCTGCTCGTCACCGACACCAACATCAATACGATGGTCGTGCCCGGCTACGTCGCGACGCTGAACACGCAGTTCGACCATCCCGCCGATCACGCGATGCCATGCCACGAATTCTGCGGCTTCGGCCATCAGACGATGTGGGCGCACGTGAAGGTGATCGACAAAGCCGCCTTCTTCGAACAGGCCCGACAATCACGGAGACTGAGCTGTGTTCCACGCTAAGCGACTCGTACTCGCGCATTTCTGGCTTGCCTTCATCACGTTCGCGATCGCGCTGTGCCTCGGCGCGTGGCAGATGCTGGTGCGCAGTCCGCTGTTGCCGTGGGTCAGCGATCCCGAGTTGTACTATCGATCGGTGACCGCACACGGCACCGTGATGGCCTACGTGATGCCGACGCTGGTCGCGATGGGCTTCGGCTACGCGATCGTCGAGCTCGCACTCGCGCAGCGCCTCGTCGGTCTCAAATGGGCATGGACCGGGTTCTTGATGCTGCTGGTCGGCGCGGTGATGGCGATGGTGCCGGTCGCGCTCGGCAAGGCATCGGTGCTCTACACGTTCTATCCGCCGATGATCGGCAGTCCGTTCTACTACCTCGGCGTCGTGCTCGTGGTGGTCGGCTCGTGGATCTGGGTCGCGCTGATGCACGTGAACCTGCGCGTCTGGAAGCGCGCGAATCCGGGCAGGCCCGTGCCGCTCGCGATGTTCGCGAACGTCGCCGGCGCATATCTGTGGGCGTGGACCGCGGTCGGCGCGGCGCTCGAGATCCTGTTCCAGATCCTGCCGGTCGCACTCGGCTTCGCCCACACGATCGACGCCGGCCTCGCGCGCGTGCTGTTCTCGTGGACGCTGCACGCGATCGTCTACTTCTGGCTGTTCCCCGCTTACATCGCGTACTACACGCTGGTGCCGCGCGCGATCGGCGGACGGATCTACAGCGATTCGATGGCGCGCGTGTCGTTCATCCTGTTCCTCGTGTTCGCGATGCCGATCGGCATCCATCACCTGTTCGTCGATCCGCAGGTCGGCGCCGGCTTTAAGTTCCTGCATGCGGTGTTCACCGGCATGGTGTCGGTGCCGACGCTGCTGACCGTGTTCACGATCTGCGCGTCGGTGGAAATCGCCGGCCGGCTGCGCGGCGGCAAGGGCGCGCTCGGCTGGCTCACCGCGTTGCCGTGGCGCAATCCGATGATGCTGGTGATCGCGTTCTCGTTCGTCATGCTCGGCTTCGGCGGCGCGGGCGGACTCATCAACATGAGCTATCAGCTGAACTCGACCGTGCACAACACGCAGTGGGTGACCGGCCACTTCCACCTGATTTTCGGCGGCGCGATCGTCATCATGTACTTTGCGATCGCGTACGAACTGTGGCCGCAGCTGACCGGCCGCGCGCTCGTGTCGGCGAAACTGTTGCGCACGCAATTGTGGCTGTGGTTCATCGGCATGATGGTGGTCACGATACCGTGGCATTACGTCGGCCTGCTCGGCGCGCCTCGCCGCATGGCCTACTACGACTACGGCATGACGGGCATCCAGGACCAGGCGTTCTGGGTCGGCACGTCGGCGATCGGCGGGCTGATCCTCACGGTGTCCGGCCTGCTGTTCGTCTATATCCTCGCGAAGTCGCAATTCGGACCGGTGGCGGAGCCGCAGACGTTCCGCTTCGCGAGCGCCGCGCACCCGGTCGAGCGCGTGCCCGTCGCGCTCAACAGCTTTGGCCTATGGGTCGCGCTGATGATCGGGCTCACGGTCGTCAACTACAGCGTGCCGATCGTCCAGTTGCTCAGACTGCCGCAGACGTCGGTGCCGGCAGTCGTCATCGGAGCACAGCGATGAACGAAGAACGCATGTTCACGCTGCGCAACCCGTGGTTCGTGTGGGGCGTCGGCGGCACGCTCTCAATCGCGATCGTTGCGATCCTGATCGGCTTCGTGTGGCTGCCGTCGGCGAGCAGCGCGTTCCGCGACCTCGGCCTGTGGGCGAGGATTTGCGGCGCCGCCGGCGTGCCGTCGAGCTGGTACGGCGGCAACGCGACCAGTTGGGTGCCGAGCGACGTCGTCGTGTTGCCGCCTTCGGGCACGATTCAGCCGATGGCGGATGCGATCGGCCGCGGCGCGACGATCGCGACACAGCACTGCTCGATGTGCCACGGTGTACTCGGCACCGAGCAGGTCACCGCGCCCGCGCTGGCCGGGCAGTACGCCGACGTGACCTACAAGGAACTGCGTGACTTCCAGAGCGGCCAGCGGCAAAGCGCGGTCATGAAGCCGATCATCGCAGCACGCAGCGACCAGGATCTGCACGATCTGGCGGTCTACTACGCATCGCTCCCGCTCGCCCCAGCGGCCGAGAAAACCCGGGCCGGCGAAGCACCGGATGCGACCGCAATCAGGCTCGTGATGCAGGGCGATCCGCAACGCAATATCGCGCCGTGCGCGGCATGTCATGGTCAACTCGATCGCACGGGCGCAGCGCCTTGGCTCGGCGGACAGTCGGCGCTCTATCTGGCCGCGCAGTTGCACGCGTTCGCCTCGGGCGCGCGGCGCAACGACATCAACGAGCAGATGCGCAATGTCGCGCGGCAGATGACGCCCGAGGAAATCGATGCCGTGGCGAGGTATTACGCGGCCATCCAGTAGTGGGACAGTGTCAGGTCGCGAGGTGACGCGGCGCGACGGCTCGCGTCACGCCGCGACAAGCTCGCTCTCCACTCTCCGCGCGTCGGCAACGCCGGCCAGCTTCACCGCGGTCGCCGAAGCACCGCCGCGCGACTCGCTGCCAGTCCGGAATACCGCCACCGCCGCCGACAAGCGCCGCGACTGATCTTCCAGCGAACTCGCCGCCGCGGCCGCCTGCTCGACGAGCGCCGCATTCTGCTGCGTGACCTCGTCCATCTGACTGACCGCGAGATTGACCTGGTCGATGCCGGTGCTCTGTTCGAGCGCCGCCGCCGCGATCTCGTTCATGATCGAACTGACGCGCGCGATCGCCACGACGATGTCGTTCATCGTCGTGCCCGAGCGTTCGACGAGCTGCGAGCCCTGCTCCACGCGCGTGGTCGACGCATCGATCAAGCCCTTGATCTCCTTGGCCGCCGCCGCGCTGCGCTGCGCGAGCGAGCGCACTTCGCTCGCGACCACCGCGAAGCCGCGTCCCTGCTCGCCCGCGCGCGCCGCCTCGACTGCGGCATTCAGCGCGAGGATGTTGGTCTGGAAAGCGATCCCCTCGATCACGCCGACGATGTCGGCAATCCGCCGCGAATCGTCGACGATGCCGTGCATCGTGCCGACCACCTGCTCGGTCAGTTCGCCGCCCTGCGCGGCCAGCGTCGAGGCGCCCTGCGCGAGCGAGCTCGCCTCTTTCGCGTTGTCGGCCGTCTGCTTGACCGTCGACGTCAACTCTTCGATGCTCGCGGCCGTTTCCTCCAGCGCCGCGGCCTGCTCCTCGGTGCGCTGCGACAGATCGGCATTGCCGGCCGCGATCTCGCTGACGCCGGTGTCGATCGATTCGGTGCCTTGGCGAACCGCGTTGACGGTCGTGATCAGCGATTCCTGCATCCTGCGCAGCGCGGCCGCGAGACGGCCCATTTCGTTGTCGCCGAGCACTTCGATGCGGCCGCTCAGGTCGCCGTTGGCGATCCGCTGGAACTGCGCGATCGTCGCATCGACCGGCGCGACGATTGCACGCACGAGGACGAAGCGGGCGAGAAAGCCGCCGACCAGCGACAGCGCAATGCCGATCGCCACCGCCATACTGATCGCGTAGAACAGGTCCTGCGCATCCTGATAGCGCTGCGCGCCGTGATCGAGCTGCAACTGCTCGAGCGCGAGCATGGCCTTTTCGTACGCGCTGTACAGCGACGGCAGCTTGTGCGCCTGCAATTGCTCGAAGGCGTTGGTGTCGCTCGACTTGAGCGCGGCGAGCGTCGGTTCTACGCCATCGTGCAGGAAGGTGTCGCGCTTGTGCTGCATGTCGGCGATCAGACGCTGCTCGTCGGCATCCGTACCCGCGTGGCTCAGATAGTGGGCAAGTCGGTCATCGGAGGATTTGCGGTACTGATCGAGGCGCTGAAGCACGGCGTTCGCGCCGTCCTGATCGTTCAGCGCGACGAGCGACGCGTACGTCGCGAGCGCCAGACGCAGACGCAACAGCTGGCCAGCGCTGCCTTCGAGGTCGGCGACGGCGGGGGTGTCGATCGTGTACATCTGCTGCAGCGACGCATTCGACGAACGCAGCGACAACAATCCCGCGGCCGCGCCGAGCAGCAGCACGATGCCGAAGAACACGATCATCACGGTGAGGCTGGTGCGAATCGACAGCTTTTTCAACATCGGACTGGTCTCCTTGGGCTGGCCGGCCGATGGTTCCGTATCGTTCACGATACCCGCACGGCCGCGCAGGCTGCGCCCACGCCGTTCGGCCCGGTCCGCAACTTGGCTTGAGATTAAGCAAACAGTGCATTGAAGGTCAACGGCAGATGGTCCAAAAACTTTATGGTTGATCGCTCGCGCGGCTTGCGCTACATCAATAGATGTCTCGAAGCCCGTTTGCTGAAGCCACCTTCTGTCGAAGCCCCCTCCCGCCCGGAGCGCACGCATGTCGGAAATCGGTTCGGCCGTACTCGTGTTCGTGCTGCTGCTGATCGCTACCGGCCTCGGCGTTGGAGTGCGGCCGCTGCTGCCGGAGGAGCACAAGGCGCACGAGACCGTGCAGCTCGTGCAGCTCGTGATCGGCATGCTGGTGACGTTCGCCGCGCTGGTGCTGGGTTTGATGACCGCATCGGCGAAAGCGGGCTTCGACACCGCGTCGAACGATCTGCGCAGCTATGCGGCCGAACTGATCGAATTCGACTCGACGCTGCGCGAACTCGGCAGCGCGGCCGACGAATCGCGGCGCCTGTTGCGCCAGTACACGGCGGCGGCGATCGCGTCGACGTGGCCGCGGGAACCCGCGCCGAGCGGCGACTATCCGCGCGACCTCGGCGCACCGGACAATCCGGAGCAACTGGAAAACGTGCGGCTCGGCGACATGCTGAGCACGGTGGGACGCGAGTTGCGACAACTGCGAGCGCACGATTCGTTGCAGGAACGCGCGCTCGATGACGCGTTGACGCAGTACCGGCGCGTCGTCGATGCACGCTGGAAAATCATCGAGGAAGCGCACAGCTCGATTTCGCAGCCGTTCTTCAAGACGCTGACGTTCTGGCTATGCGTGATTTTTCTGAGTTTTGGGTTGATCGCGCCGCGTAATGCGTTGGCGCTGGTGACGATAACGCTGGGGGCGGTGTCGATTGCTTCAGCGATTTATGTGATCGTCGATCTGGACACGCCGTTTACCGGGCCGATCGTGGTTTCGAGCCTGCCGTTGCGGGATACGTTGGAGCATTTAAGGCGGTGAGTTTCCGAGGGAATGCTCGGCGCGGATGACGTAAAAAATGTCTGGAAACAGAGAGGCCCGCTTTCCTCACGAAAGCGGGCCTCAATCAGCAAAAAACAACGAGGGGGTTTTAGAACGGAATATCGTCATCCATCTCATCGAAACCGCCGCCGGCCGGCGCGCTCGGACGGCTCGCGCCGCCACCGCCACCGCCACTGCCACTGCCGCCACGCGAGCCGCCGCCCGACGACATCGCGCGGCCACCACCGCCACCGCTACGCTCCGACGGCTCGCCGCGGCTATAACCGCCTTCATCGCCGCCACCCATCGACGCGCCGCCACGGCCGCCGAGCATTTGCATCTGCTCCGCGACGATCTCGGTCGAGTAACGATCGGTGCCGTCCTGGGCCTGCCACTTGCGCGTGCGGATGCGCCCTTCGAGGTACACCGACGAGCCCTTCTTCAGATATTCCGCCACGATTTCCGCGAGGCGGCCGAAGAACGCGACGCGGTGCCACTCGGTGGCTTCCTTCATCTCGCCCGACGCCTTGTCCTTGTAGCGGTCCGTCGTCGCAAGGCGGATGTTCGCCACTGCGTCGCCGCTCGGAAGATAGCGGACTTCCGGATCGGCGCCGAGGTTGCCGACTAGAATGACCTTGTTCACGGATGCCATGAATTTCTCCTGTTGATTCCTGTTGCAGGCGGCGCGGCACTACGCGGTTCGCGTCTCACGGCCGGCAGGCCCGAGACCAGAAGAGCGCCTCTGCCCGCCGCCGGGTGAGTTCTGGATGATTCGGGAGATGCCCCGAGTACGCTGTGTTATGCCTTGCGCGGCGGCTGTCTCATCTTTGCGGCGATTATAAGCCAGCAAAATACCAGCCCGGAGCAAGCGAAGAAAACCGCGCTCTGGCCGTTCACTTTCAGCAGCCAGCCGCCGACCATGCCGCCCAGCGCAAGACCGATCGACTGCGTGGTGTTGTACACGCCGGCCGCGGCCCCTTTGCGGGTGCCGGGTGCCAGCTTCGACACCAGCGAAGGCTGCGAGGCCTCGAGAATATTGAAGCCGAGAAAGTACACGAACAGGATCGCCGCCACACTCAGAATCGTATGCGCAGCAACGCCCAATAACAACTGGCCGATCAGGATAAGAGCGATCGCCGACAGCAGCACGATCTTCATCTTGCCGCGCTTTTCCGCGGCGATGATCGCCGGCACCATCATCACGAACGACAGCCCCATCACCGGCAGATACACCTTCCAGTGCGACGCGACCGGCAGCCCGCCCGCTTCGAGAATGCGCGGCACGACCAGGAACAGCGCGGTTTGCGTCGCGTGCAGCACGAGCACACCGAAATTCAAACGCAGCAGTTCGACGTTGTGCAGCACTTCGGCAAACGGCGCGCGCACGTGCACCGGCTTCGGCGCATCGGGCACGATCCACAGCACGACGCCGATCGCGACAATCGCGAAGACGCCGACCAGCGTGAACAGCCCGCTCATGCCGAGCCAGTGGAACACGATCGGCGCGCCGACGATCGCCACCGCGAAAGACACGCCGATGCTGCCGCCGACCATCGCCATCGCCTTCGTGCGATGTTCCTCCGAGGTCAGATCGGCGATGAACGCGATCACCGCCGACGATACCGCGCCCATCCCCTGTATCACCCGGCCGACGATGATCCACGTCATGTCGTGCGCGGCCGCCGCGACGAAGCTGCCGATCGCGAAGATCAACAAGCCCGTCGCGATCACCGGCTTGCGGCCGATCTTGTCGGAGATCCAGCCATAGAAGATATAGAGCATCGACTGCGTGACGCCGTACGCGCCGAGCGCGATGCCGACGAGCAGCACGTTTTCGCCGCCGGGAATGGTCTTCGCGTAGATCGAGAACACCGGCATGATCATGAACAGACCCAGCATGCGCAGCGCGAAGATGGCGGCAAGCGACACGGTCGCGCGCAATTCGGGCGCGCTCATGCGTGTGGAGATGGCGGACGGATTGGACATCGAAGCGTGGTTTGAATGAACCGGGCGGCGAGCCCGTGTGGACAGCCCTGGCCGCCGGCACAGTGGAGCGCGACGAACGGGCTGGCGGCTAACCCCGGATGCCGACCGACTTGCGCTGACGAGACGCGCAAACCCCGTGCCCTATCGCCCCCGCTCGCCCCTTGCGGCATCTTGTACTCACGGAAAACTTCCCCAGTTAGGCCTCTTTCCCGCTGTCAGCATGCCGTAACGGCGGTCTGGAAAAGTCGTTATAGTAGCAGGTTTAGCCTCTTTCCCTTTCCGCAGTTCATGGAATAGATCCGTGGAACAAATTCGTATTCGTGGGGCCCGCACCCACAACCTGAAGAACGTCAATCTCGACCTACCGCGTCACAAGCTCGTCGTTATCACGGGGCTTTCCGGCTCCGGCAAATCGTCGCTGGCGTTCGATACGCTGTATGCGGAAGGGCAGCGGCGCTACGTCGAAAGTCTGTCCGCCTACGCGCGGCAGTTCCTGCAGCTGATGGAAAAGCCGGATGTCGACCTGATCGAAGGGTTGTCACCGGCCATCTCGATCGAACAGAAGGCGACTTCGCACAATCCGCGCTCCACGGTCGGCACCGTCACCGAGATCCACGATTATCTGCGTCTGCTGTTCGCGCGCGTCGGCACGCCCTACTGCCCCGATCATGAGATTCCGCTCGAAGCGCAAAGCGTGTCGCAGATGGTCGACGCGGCACTCGCGCTGCCCGAGGAAACGCGCATGATGATCCTCGCGCCGGTCGTCAGCGATCGCAAGGGCGAGCACACGGATCTGTTCGAGGACATGCAGGCGCAAGGCTTTGTACGCTTTCGTGTGCGCTCGGGCGGCGGCACCGCCAACGAAGGCAGCGCGAAAATCTATGAAGTCGATTCACTGCCGAAGCTGAAGAAAAACGACAAGCACACGATCGATGTCGTGATCGACCGCCTGCGCGTGCGCCCGGACATGAAGCAGCGCCTCGCCGAATCGTTCGAAACGGCGCTGCGCCTCGCCGACGGCCGCGCGATCGCGCTCGAAATGGACACGGACAAGGAGCACCTGTTCAGCTCGAAGTTCGCCTGCCCGATCTGCTCGTATTCGCTGCAGGAACTCGAGCCGCGCCTGTTCTCGTTCAACAACCCGATGGGCGCGTGCCCCGAATGCGACGGCCTCGGCCAGATTACGTTCTTCGATCCGAAGCGGGTGGTCGCGCATCCGTCGCTGTCGCTCGCGGCGGGCGCGGTGAAGGGCTGGGACCGGCGCAACCAGTTCTACTTCCAGATGCTGCAGAGCCTCGCGGCGTTCTACGACTTCGACATCGACACCGCGTTCGAGGACCTGCCGGAGAAAGTCCGCAAGATCCTGCTGTACGGTTCGGGCAAGCAGGAAATTCCGTTCTCGTACATCAACGAGCGCGGCCGCACGTCGGTGCGCGAGCACGTGTTCGAAGGGATCATCCCGAATCTGGAGCGGCGCTACCGCGAAACCGATTCGTCCGCGGTGCGCGAAGAACTCGCCAAATACCAGAACAACCAGCCATGCCCGGCGTGCGCGGGCACGCGGCTGCGTCGCGAGGCGCGTTTCGTGCGCATCGGCGCGGACGGCGACGCGCGCGGCATCTTCGAGATCAGCGGCTGGCCATTGCGCGATGCGCTCGGCTACTTCCAGACCCTGCGCCTCGAAGGCTCGAAGCGGGAGATCGCCGACAAGGTCGTCAAGGAAATCGTCGCGCGTCTGATGTTCCTCAATAACGTCGGGCTCGACTACCTGTCGCTCGAACGCAGCGCGGAAACGTTGTCGGGAGGCGAAGCGCAGCGCATTCGCCTCGCTTCCCAGATCGGCTCGGGCCTGACCGGCGTGATGTACGTGCTCGACGAACCGTCGATCGGCCTGCATCAGCGCGACAACGACCGGCTGATCTCGACCCTCAAGCATCTGCGCGACCTCGGCAACTCGGTGATCGTCGTCGAGCACGACGAAGACATGATCCGCATGGCCGACTACGTGGTCGACATGGGTCCGGGCGCGGGCGAGCACGGCGGCATGGTGATCGCCGAGGGCACGCCGAAAGAGGTGCAGAAGAACCCGGCGTCGCTCACCGGCCAGTACATGTCCGGCGCGCGCACGATCGAATACCCCGACGAGCGCAAGGAACCCGACGAGCGGCGCCTGCGCATCGTCGAAGCGCACGGCAACAATCTGCACAATGTGACACTCGATCTGCCGGTGGGTCTGCTGACCTGCGTGACGGGCGTGTCCGGCTCGGGCAAATCGACGCTGATCAACGACACGCTCTATCACGCGGTCTCGCATCACCTGTACGGCTCGGCCACGGAGCCGGCGCCGTACGAGTCGATCGAGGGCCTCGAGCACTTCGACAAGGTGATCAACGTCGACCAGTCGCCGATCGGCCGCACGCCGCGCTCGAATCCGGCGACCTACACGGGCCTTTTCACACCGATCCGCGAGTTGTTCGCCGGTGTGCCGGCCGCCAAGGAGCGCGGCTACGATCCGGGCCGCTTCTCGTTCAACGTGAAGGGCGGGCGCTGCGAATCGTGCCAGGGCGACGGTGTGCTGAAGGTCGAAATGCACTTCCTGCCCGACGTGTACGTGCCGTGCGACGTGTGCCACGGCAAGCGCTACAACCGCGAAACGCTCGACATTCAGTACAAAGGCAGCAACATCAGCGAAGTGCTCGACATGACGGTCGAGCACGCGTACGAGTTCTTCAAGGTCGTGCCGGTCGTCGCGCGCAAGCTGAAAACCTTGCTGGACGTGGGTCTTGGCTATATCCGCCTGGGTCAGTCGGCGACCACGCTGTCGGGTGGCGAGGCGCAGCGGGTGAAACTGTCGCTGGAACTGAGCAAGCGTGATACCGGTCGCACGCTGTACATTCTTGACGAACCGACCACCGGCCTGCATTTTCACGATATCGCGCTGCTGCTGGAAGTCATTCACCGGTTACGTGACCAGGGTAATACTGTCGTGATCATCGAACATAATCTCGATGTAATCAAAACTGCGGACTGGGTCATCGATCTCGGTCCCGAAGGCGGCGCCGGCGGCGGGCAGATCGTCGCCCAGGGCACGCCCGAGCAGGTCGCGAAGTCGAAGGCCAGCTTTACCGGCCAATATCTGGCGCCGCTGCTCAAGCGCGCCGCCAGCATAAAGTAACGCTGCACTACCGAGGTTGGAGACGGGATAAGCCATGACCAAGCGTAATCAGGCGCGCGAAGAAGATCGGGTGCAGGACCTGCGCCCGCGCCCGGTCAGGCTGACCAGCGACATGAGTCTGCCAAAGCTGTCGGCGGTCGAAATCGGCAGCTACGTGGTGATGCTGTTCGGCATGTGGGCGGTGATCGAACTGAAGCTGCTCGGCGCGCTGCTCGCCGGGCTGCTGGTGTTTCAGCTCGTGCATACGATCGCGCCGCGCATCGAGCGTCACATGTCGAGCAAGCGGGCGCGCTGGCTTGCGGTGGTGATCCTGTCGACGGTGATCGTCGGCGCGCTGACGGCGCTCACCCTCGGCATCACCTCGCATTTCGAGAACGACGTACCGAGCGTGCAGGCGCTACTCGATCAGGCGATGCAGCTGATCGACCAGGCGCGCGGCAGGATTCCGCAATTCGTCGCGAACTATCTGCCAGTCGACACCGAGCAGATGAAGGCGAAGGCCGCGGAACTGATGCACACGCACGCCAACATGCTGCAGCAAAGCGGCACGACCGCGGCGCGCGCATTCACGCACGTGCTGCTCGGCATGATCATCGGCGCAATCATCGCGGTCGGCGCGCAGAAGCATATCCAACGGCTGCCGCTGTCCACCGCGTTCGTCACGCGCGTGACGCGTTTTGCCGACGCGTTTCGCCGCATCGTGTTCGCGCAGGTGAAGATTTCCGCGCTCAACTCGGTATTCACGGCGGTCTTCCTGCTGGTGATCCTGCCGATCTTCCACGACCGGCTACCGCTGTCGAAGACGCTCGTGCTCGTCACGTTCATCGTGGGTCTGCTGCCGGTGATCGGCAATCTGATCTCGAACACGATCATCGTCGCGGTCGCGCTGTCGGTGAGTTTTCCGGCGGCGATCATGTCTCTGGTGTTTCTGATCCTGATTCACAAGCTCGAGTACTTTCTGAACGCGCGGATCGTCGGTGGCCAGATCGAGGCCCGCGCGTGGGAACTGCTGATCGCGATGCTGGTGATGGAAGCGGCGTTCGGTATCGCCGGGGTCGTCGCTGCGCCGATTTTTTATGCGTATATCAAGCGGGAGCTGATTTATTTGCGGATGGTGTGAGCGGCACGGGCTCGAGTAGCACAAGTCAGCGCCCACTAGCGCTCACCGAGCGGGCCATTCAGGCCACGCAAGCAAAAGCGGCACTTCGGTGCCGCTTTTTTTGCTTCCCGCGGCGCTGAGTCGCCGTCTCTCGCCGACAGAAAACTTGCAGCACATGGCGCCCCCTAAGATGCGAACAATTCCTATTTACAGCTGATCCGCATTGTGACGTTACCCCTGTTTTCCCGCTCGGGTTTGCGCCTGAATCCCTGTTACTCGTTGCCGGCTCGCGCATGAGGCGCCCGCTTGTCCGCCTGCACCGCTGGTTCGGCGTCGCAATCGCGCTGTTTCTGTTCGTCGCCGGCCTCACTGGCGCGATCATCGCGCGGGACCACGAGCTCGATGCCGCGCTGAACCCGTCGTTTTACCGGGCCCGCACGGCCGGGCCGACGCTGTCCGGCCTCGAACTGGCGAATCGCGTCGAAACCGCCGATCCGCGGGTTCAGGTGACCTATCTGCCGCTCGCGGTCGAACCGGGCCACACGCTGCAGATGATGGTGCTGCCGCGCACCGATCCGGCGACGAAACGGCCCTATCCGCTCGAGTTCAACCAGATCGCCGTCGATCCCGTCACCGGCGAGATCCAGGGACGTCGGGAATGGGGCGCCGTGTCGCTCACGCGGCTCAACCTGATTCCGTTCACCTACAAGCTGCACTACACGCTGCAGCTGCCGTTTACCGGCGGCATCGACATCGGCACGTGGCTGATGGGGATCGTCGGCATCGTGTGGCTGTTTGATAGCAAGGAAAGGATTGCGCCGGCCTCGACCGGCGCGGTCTTCATCGGCGCAACGTTTAGCGGAACACCACCGTCTTGCTGCCGTTCAACACGACGCGATGCTCGACGTGCCACTTCACCGCGCGCGCAAGCGTCACACACTCGACGTCGCGGCCGATCGCCGTCAGTTGTTCCGGCGTCATGCTGTGGTCCACGCGCTCGACCTCCTGCTCGATGATCGGGCCTTCGTCGAGATCGGTCGTCACGTAGTGAGCGGTCGCGCCGATCAGCTTCACGCCGCGGTCGAACGCCTGGTAGTACGGCTTCGCGCCCTTGAAGCTCGGCAGGAACGAGTGATGGATGTTGATCGCGCGGCCGGCGAGCGCCTCGCACAGTTTCGGCGACAGGATCTGCATGTAGCGCGCGAGCACCACGAGGTCGACCTGATGCTCGTTGATCACGTCGAGCACGCGCGCCTCCTGCGCGATTTTCGCTTCGGGCGTGCCGCCGAGCAGCGGGAAGTGATGGAACGGGATGTCGTAACTCGCGGCGAGCTGGTAGAACTCCTTGTGGTTCGAGATGATCGCCGGGATGTCGATGTTGAGCTGACCGGTGCGGTAGCGGAACAGCAGATCGTTCAGGCAGTGGCCGATCTTCGACACCATGATCACGACGCGCGGCTTCACGCTCGCGTCGTGCAACTCCCAGCTCATGCCGAACTGTTCGGCAAGTGTCACGAACGACGCGCGCAGCGCGTCGAGCCCCGGATCTCCGCCCACCTGCTGGAAATGCACGCGCATGAAGAATTCGCCGGTGCGGCTGTCGCCGAACTGCGCGGAGTCGAGAATATTGCTGCCACGCTCGAACAGAAAGCCCGACACGGCGTGAACGATGCCGGGCCGGTCGGCGCACGACAGTTTGAGGATAAAGCTGTGATCGGTCGACATGACCTCGGTGACTCCCTTCTTCAATGCATGGTTTGTTTCAGTGCGTACTGGCTGCAAAGGCCCAGGCTAGCCCAGCGCGGGCGGCGCGAACAGCGTGTCGATGCCCTCGCACGCGTCCTCGTCGATCCAGCGGCGGCGCAGCAGGCAATCGAGCGTCGCGAGGCTGGCGTCGACGGTCAGCGCGCCTTCCTCGATCCAGCGCGCGACTTCGTCGATGCGCGCGAGCCGGTGTTCGCCCACTTCGCCGTCCTGGTTGCGCGGCGCGAAGTCGGCGGGCAGCGCGAGGTCGTAGATGAAAATCTGCTCGGCCTGCGTGCCTTCCGGCAGCGATTGCAGCACGTGCGCGGTGCGGCCCGCGACCGCACTCGC
The DNA here is from genome assembly GCF_050436345.1 of Paraburkholderia sp. WC7.3g. NCBI lineage: Bacteria > Pseudomonadati > Pseudomonadota > Betaproteobacteria > Burkholderiales > Burkholderiaceae > Paraburkholderia > Paraburkholderia sp. WC7.3g. The sequence goes on along the minus strand of NZ_JBNDMA010000002.1, from coordinate 880,129 downwards.
CGCGATCTGCGCCGGAATGCCCGCTTCTTCCCAGCATTCCTTGACGATCGTCTCGGCGATGCCGAAGCCCCAGCCGATCCCGCCCGCAACGACATTGTCGAGCATGCCGGGGTCGGTCGCCTTCGTGTCGCTGCGGCGCGCGATCCACAATTGCGGCGCTCCGCCAAAGGGCGCTCCGCCAAGGGGCGCCCCGCCAAAGGGCGCTCCGCCATCCGCATATTCTACGACGCCGTTCAGATGCACCGCGTAGGTCATCGTGCCGAAGAAGCGCGACGCCGCGCGCTCGATATACGCAAGCGGCGGCGCGTCGAACGCATTGCGGATCGCGTAGGTTTCGTTGCGCCAGCCGGGGATGCGGCCATCGGCGGCGAGCGCGCCGATCACGGAAGCGAGCGCCGCGCTGCGCAGATCGACGGTATCGAACGTGGCGGCGAGCGTCACGCTGTCGTTCGCAATCTCGAACACGTCGGGCCAGCGCGCGAGCAGTGGCACGTCGCGCTCGCGAATCCAGCCGACCTGGTCGGCGCCGATCCAGAACGGCCGATGCGCGGCCGCGTCGAAGCGGCGCGCGGCGGTGATGCAAGGCAAAGTCATCGAATACTCCAAACTGTCCGCCGTCGCGGCGAACCGGGGCAAACCGGAAGCGGGCGTGTTGCGTGACGCGCGTCAGTCGCGCAACGCGACGCGAATTCCGATCGCGATGAACGTCGCGCCGGCCAGGCGATCGAGCCACAAGCCCACGCGCGGCCGCCGTCTGAGCCAGCCGCCGATGATCCCGGCGCACACGCCGAACAGCGAAAACACGACGACGGTCTGCAGCATGAACAGCGCGCCGAGCTCCAGCATCTGCACGGTTACGCTTTGCGCGCCGTGAGGCTGCACGAACTGCGGCAGAAACACGATGAAGAACAGTGTGACCTTCGGGTTCATCAGATTGCCGAGCACGCTCTGGCGAAACACCGTCGACAGTGGCTGCCGCGCGCGCTCGTGCGCGGTCGCGAGCCCCTGGCTGCGCAGCGCCTTGATGCCGATCCACACCAGATACGCGGCGCCGGCGAGTTTGATCACCTCGAACGCGAGCGGGGACGAGCGCAGCAGTGCAGCGACGCCGAGCGCGGCGAGCGTCGTGTGAAAGGTGATGCCGGCGGCAAAGCCGAGCGCGGCGACGAAGCCGGCCGCGCGGCCCTGCGAGATGCCGCGCGCGAGCACCTGCAGATTGTCCGGGCCGGGCGCCACGGTGATCGCGATCGAGGTGGCGAGAAACAGCAGGAAGTTGGGCATCGTGGTGGCCTTCTGATCTGGTTCGCGGATGGTGAGCCCTGTTGTTGGGCACGGCTGTTGGGCCCGCCTGGCATTGCGCGGTTTGGGGGATCGTGCGGCTTGCGCGGCTTTGGCTGCTCATACGGCGGCAAACCTGACCGCGCGTCACGGCGCGCGCGGACCGTCTCCCAGCTTAGTGATCGTCAAAACTCGTCACGGTATAGAGCGCAAGGCCGCCCTCGCCCAGCAGCTTCGAGCCGCCCAGCTCTGGCAGATCGACGATCGCCGCGCCTTCCACTACGACCGCGCCGAGCCGCTCGAGCAGCAGCTTGCCAGCCATCATCGTGCCGCCGGTCGCGATCAGATCGTCGATGATCACGACGCGGTCGCCCGGCTCGCACGCGTCCTCGTGAATCTCGACGGTCGCGGTGCCGTACTCGAGCTCATACGATTGCGAGATCCGCTTGTACGGCAGCTTGCCCGCCTTGCGGATCGGGATGAAGCCGATACTCAGCTCGTGCGCGACGATCGGCCCGATGATGAAGCCGCGCGCATCGAGTCCAGCGATGTAGTCGAGCTTCGCGTCGATATAGCGCTGCACGAACAGGTCGATCAGCACGCGCAACGACTTCGGCTCGCGCAGCAGCGGCGTGATGTCACGGAACTGCACACCCGGCTGCGGCCAGTCGGGCACCGTGCGAATGTGACTTCTGACGTAGTCGGCCGCATCGAGCGGCGCGCTCGCGAGCGCGTTGGACATGATGTCTCCGGATGGACCTCGACGGGTCCGGTGAAAAGCTTTGAATCAGGGTGGCCCGACAGAACGGGCTTGCTTCACGGGTTCAGGCCGCGGCCGCGCGGCGATGCTTCGACAGCCGCTCCTCGGCTTGCGCCAGCTGCTCGGGCAGACCGCGCAGCACCACGATGTCGCTCGCGCGCAGTTTCGTCGACGGGTCCGGTTCGACGCCGCGGATGCCGTGCCGGCGGATCGCGGTCACGTCGACACCGAGCTCGAACAGGCCCAATTCGGCGAGCGTGCGGCCCACCGCGTCGGCGCTCTCGTCGACCGGCACCGATTGTAGCCGCACCTGCTCGTGGCCGTCGTCGTCGTCGATGTCGTCGGCGCCGTGGAAATAGCCGCGCAGCAGCGAGTAGCGTTCGTCGCGCATCTCCTCGACGCGCCGCACCACGCGCCGCATCGGCACGCCCATCACGACCAGCGTGTGCGACGCGAGCATCAGGCTGCCCTCGACGATCTCCGGAATCACCTCGGTCGCGCCGGCGGCGAGCAGTTTCTCGAGATCGGCGTCGTCGACGGTGCGCACGATGACCGGCAGCGTCGGCTCCATCTCGTGAATGTTGTGCAGCACGCGCAATGCCGACGGCGTGTTCGCGTAGGTGATCGCGATCGCGGCCGCGCGATGCAGGCCGGCGGCCAGCAGCGACTCGCGCCGCCCCGCGTCGCCGAACACGACCGATTCGCCGGCCGCCGCGGCCGCCGCGACACGGTCGGGATCGAGGTCGAGCGCGACATACGAGAGCCCTTCATGCTCGAGCATGCGCGCGAGGTTCTGCCCGGCGCGGCCATAGCCGCAGATGATCACGTGGCCGCTCTGCTTCAGGCTCTGCGTCGCGATGCGCGTCATCTGCAGCGACTGCATCATCCATTCGGTCGACGACAGCCGCAGCACGACGCGGTCCGCGTTCTGGATCATGAACGGCGCGGCGAGCATTGACAGCAGCATGGCGGCGAGAATCGCCTGCAATAGCGTCGCGTCGACCAGATGCCGGTCGAGAATCAGGTTCAGCAGCACGAAGCCGAACTCGCCCGCCTGCGCGAGACCGATACCGGTACGCATCGCGACGCCCGGCGTCGCGCCGAAGAGCCGCGCAAGGCCGGTGATCATGACCGCTTTCAGCAGCACCGGGCCGAGGAAAAAGGCCAGCACGACGAGTGGATGCTCCCAGATCACGCGCGGATTGAGCAGCATGCCGGTCGTCACGAAGAAGAGCCCGAGCAGCACGTCGCGAAACGGCTTGATGTCCTCTTCGACCTGATGCCGGTACGGCGTCTCGGCGATCAGCATGCCGGCGATGAACGCGCCGAGCGCGAGCGACAGCCCGAATTTGTCGGTGATGAACGCGGCGCCGAGCGTCACCAGCAGCAGATTGAGGACGAACAGCTCCTGCGAGCGCCGCCGCGCGACCACGTTGAACCAGCGCGTCATGAAGCGCTGCCCGACGATCAGCAGCAGCGCGAGGGCCACGACGATCTTGATCGCCGCGACGCCGAGCGCGCTGACCAGATTCTCCGAGCGGCCGCCGAGCGCCGAAATGATGATCAAAAGCGGCACCACCGCGAGATCCTGAAACAGCAGCACGCCGAAGATATTGCGGCCGTGCTCGGTTTCGATCTCGAGCCGCTCCGCGAGCATCTTGCTGACGATCGCCGTCGACGACATCGCCAGCGCGCCGCCTAGCGCGACGCTCGCCTGCCACGTGATATGCACCCAACGCTCGATCAGGAAGCCGACCGACACGGCCACCGCGACCGTGCCGATCACCTGCAGCAAGCCAAGTCCGAACACCAGTCGGCGCATCGTGCGCAGCTTGGCTAGCGAAAACTCGAGCCCGATCGAAAACATCAGGAACACGACGCCGAATTCCGCGAGATTCTGCGCACCCGCCGAATCGGGAATCAACCCGAACGCATGCGGCCCGACGACGATGCCGACCGTCAGGTAGCCGAGCATCGGCGGCAAGTTCAGGAAGCGAAAGATCACCACGCCCGCCACCGATGCCAGCAGCAGAAACAGCGTCATTTCGAGCGGGGAGATCATCGGCAAAAACGCATGGGTGAAGCGTCCTCGTTCGTCAGCGGAACCGCGCACGAGAACGCCGTGCGAGATGATTGATTGGGCCGGTAAAAAAGCTGCCAAAAGACGGCAAAGCAGCTGAAAAAGGGATTATCGACAGGCCGATGCAGACAGCGGCTCGGCACAGCAGGCCCGGCGCGGCGAACAGGCGCCTTTGCTATACTCCGCGAATGATAGCGAAAATCAATGGCGACAGGGCACTCACGCTTGCTCGCGACGTACTCGACATCGAAGCGGACGCCGTGCGCGCGCTTCGCGACCAGCTCGACGGCAGTTTCGTCGGCGCGGTCGATTTCATCCTGGGTTGCCGTGGCCGCGTGGTCGTCTCCGGCATCGGTAAATCGGGCCATGTGGCCCGCAAGCTCGCGGCTACGCTGGCAAGCACCGGCACCCCCGCATTCTTCGTGCATCCGGCGGAAGCGAGCCACGGCGATCTCGGCATGGTCACCGCCGAGGACGTATTCCTCGCGCTGTCCAATTCGGGCGAAACCGAGGAGTTGATCGCGATCTTGCCGTTGATCAAGCGGATCGGCGCGAAGCTGATCGCGATGACCGGCCGTCCGGGCTCCAGCCTCGCGCAACTCGCGGACGTGCATCTGAATTCCGGCGTCGCAAAGGAAGCCTGTCCGATGAATCTCGCGCCCACCGCCAGCACCACCGCCGCGCTCGCGCTCGGCGACGCGCTCGCGGTCGCGGTACTCGACGCACGCGGCTTTGGCCGCGACGACTTCGCGCGCTCGCATCCCGGTGGCGCGCTCGGCCGACGCCTGCTCACCTACGTGCGCGACGTGATGCGCACCGGCGACCAGTTGCCGCAGGTCACACCCGAGGCGACCGTCAGCGATGCGCTCTTCCAGCTGACCGCGAAGCGCATGGGCATGACCGCGATCGTCGACCACGAGGGCCGTGTGACCGGCATCTTCACCGACGGCGACCTGCGCCGCGTGCTTGAACGCGACGGCGATTTCCGCCAGTTGCCGATCGACTCGGTGATGACCGCCGGCCCGCGCACGATCGGCCCAGACCATCTCGCGGTCGAAGCCGTGGAACTGATGGAGCGCTACCGCATCAATCAGATGCTGGTCGTCGACGAAACGGGCAAGCTGATCGGCGCGCTCAACATGCACGACCTGTTCTCGAAGAAGGTGATCTGATGGCCGTTGCCCCTCCTACCGCCACCGAACGCGCAAGCCGCGTGAAGCTGATGATTTTCGACGTCGACGGCGTACTGACCGACGGCGGCCTGCTGTTCACGGCGGAAGGCGACACGATGAAAGGCTTCAATTCAATGGACGGCCACGGCATGAAGCTGCTGCGCCAGGCCGGCATCGAAACGGCGCTCATCACCGGGCGCAAGTCCGGCATCGTGGCGGCGCGGGCGAAAGAAATGAACATCGCGCATGTCTATCAGGGCGTGCAGGACAAGCCCCAGGCGTTTGGCGATCTGCTGCAGCAAACCGGCCTCACCGCCGAGGAGTGCGGCTACATGGGCGACGACTGGGTCGATCTCGCGGTGATGCTGCGCGTCGGCTTCGCGGCCGCGCCGGCCAATTCGCATCCCGAAGTGATCGCACGCGCGCACTGGGTCAGCGAGGCGCGCGGCGGCCACGGCGCGGCGCGCGAAGTGTGCGACACGCTACTGCGTGCGCAGCACAAATATGAAGCACTGCTGGCGGCGGCGTGCAGCGGCGAGCAACGAGGCCTAGTGGGATGAACCAGTTTCGCCTGACTTCGCTGATCCCGCTCATCGCGATGGCGGCGCTCGCCGGCATCACGTGGTGGCTGCTGCAAGCCACGTTGCCGCGTAAGACCGACGACGAGGTTCGGTCGAAGGAACACACGCCGGACTACTTCGCCGACAATTTCTCGGTGTCCGAACTCGATCAGTCGGGCGCGACGCAGTACCGGTTGACCGCACAGTCGCTGGTCCATTACGAGGACGACGAAATGAGCGACCTCGTCAAGCCGGCAATGCGGGCGTTCCAGCCCGGCAAGCCGATCGTCACCGCGACCGGCGATACGGGCACGGTCAACGCGGATGCGTCGATCGTCAATCTGTACCAGAACGCGCGCATCCTGCGCGCGCCCGGCAGCGGCGATCCGCCGATGCAGGCCGATTCCGAGCATTTCAGGGTCCTCGTCAACGACGATGTGATCGAGACTGAAAAGCCAGTTAAACTTCAGCGCGGCATGTCCGTAATGACTGCCAGCGGCATGAAATACAACAATGTCAACCGGTTTATGCAGCTGTTCGGCAATGTAAGAGGCGCAATTGCCGCGTCCGATTCCGGCCACTAAGCCAACGCATACCGGGTAATCCATTCCAGGCGTGACTGCATGAACGAATCGCTCCCCCGTTTTGATACCGGCCGTCCGCGCGTGCTGTCGGCGTGCCGCGCCGGACTCGCCGCGCTAGTCATCGCGCTGCCGCTCGTCGGCTTCGCGCCGCTCGCGCACGCGGACCGCGCCGACAAGGACAAGCCGCTGAACATCGAAGCGGACAACATGACCTACGACGACCTGCGGCAGGTCAGCATTTTCACTGGCCACGTGGTCGCGACCAAAGGGACGATCCTGATCAAGGCCGATCGCGTCGAAGTGTCGCAAGACCCGCAGGGCTACCAGTATGCGACCGGCACCTCCAGCGGCGGCAATCTGTCGTATTTCCGCCAGAAGCGTGAGGGGCTGGACGAATACATCGAGGGTACGGCCATCCGCATCGACTACGACGGCAAGCAGGATCTGACCACGCTGACCACCAACGCGACGGTGCGCCGCCTGCAGGGCATGACGACGCTGCTCGATCAGGTGCACGGCAGCGTGATCACGTACGACGGCCAGAACGACTTCTACACCGCGAAGGCGGGCAAGGACGTCGCAGGTCCGGGCAACCCGACCGGTCGCGTGCGCGCGATGCTGTCGCCGCGCAACGCCGGCGCTGCGCCGCTGACCGGCGCGTCGGCCGCGCTCGCGCCGTCCAACTCGATCCAGGGAGCGCCGAACCAGTGAGCACCATCAGCAGCACAATCGCGCCCCTCCCCCATCGCAAGCCGGCCGGGACCAGTAGTTCGCTGGCCGTGCGTAATCTGAAGAAGCGCTATGGCTCGCGCACCGTCGTCAAGGACGTATCGCTCGACGTAAAAAGCGGCGAAGTGGTTGGTTTGCTCGGCCCGAACGGCGCCGGCAAGACCACGTCGTTCTATATGATCGTCGGCCTTGTGCCGCTCGACGCCGGCGAAATCGACCTGGACGGCAAGTCGATCAGCCTGCTGCCCATTCACAAGCGCGCATCGCTCGGCCTGTCGTATCTGCCGCAGGAAGCGTCGGTGTTCCGCAAATTGAGCGTCGAGCAGAATATTCGCGCGGTGCTGGAATTGCAGCACGACGAAAACGGCAAGCGCCTCGGCAAAGACGTGATCACGTCGCGCACCGAAGCGCTGCTCGACGAGCTGCAAATCTCGCATCTGCGCGAAAATCCGGCGCTGTCGCTGTCGGGCGGCGAGCGTCGTCGGGTTGAAATTGCGCGCGCGCTGGCGACCAACCCGAGCTTCATTCTGCTCGACGAACCGTTCGCCGGCGTCGACCCGATCGCGGTGCTGGAAATCCAGAAAATCGTCAAATTCTTGAAGCAGCGCAATATCGGCGTCCTGATTACCGACCACAACGTGCGCGAAACGCTCGGTATCTGCGATCACGCGTACATCATCAGCGACGGCAGCGTGCTGGCTGCCGGCGCGCCGAGCGACATCATCGAAAACGAAAGCGTGCGGCGCGTCTATCTGGGCGAGCACTTCCGCATGTAAGCACACACGGCGTTCCCGGCCACGCGAGTTCGCGCGAACGGGGACACCGTTTTTGCGGCACCCGCACATCCTTCCCAGGCGGCGCAGGCTGGCGCCGCGCGGCGCGCCGATCGGTGCGTATCCGCAAATTGCGAGTGCCGCAAGGTATCGCGGTCGTGGCAAACTCTCTACAATGAATCTCAACCTGCCATGAAAGCCAGCCTCCAACTCCGCCTATCGCAGCATCTTGCGCTCACGCCGCAACTGCAGCAGTCCATCCGGCTGCTTCAGTTGTCGACGCTCGAACTGCAGCAGGAAGTCGCGATGGCGATCTCGCAGAATCCGCTCCTCGAAAACGAAGACGAGTGGATCTCGAGCCCGTTGCGAGTGGCAGCCGACGGTTCGGTGATCGCCCAGACACCGGGTTCCGCGGCGCCGGCCGATCCGATGGCCAGCAACGGTTCGACATCGTCCGAAGGCAACGGCGAGCGCGCCGAAAGTGGCGAGCCGCAGGGTGTCGACGAATACAACGGCATCTCGGGCGACGGTGGCGGCGATATGTCGCAGTGGAACCTCGACGACTACGGCCGCTCCGGCAACGCGTCGGACGACGACGACCTGCCCCCGCTGCAAATCCACGAATCGAGCACGTCGCTGCGCGACCACCTGATGGCGCAACTGCGCGTTACCCAGGCGAGCCAGCGCGACCGCGCGCTCGGCACGTTCCTGATCGAATCGCTCGACGACGACGGCTACCTCGCCGCCACGCTCGAAGAAGTGCTGGCCGACCTGCCCGAAGAGCTCGAAGTCGATCTCGACGAATTGAACGCCGCGCTTGCGCTGCTGCATAGCTTCGACCCGGCCGGCGTCGGCGCGCGGTCGGCGTCCGAATGTCTGAAGCTGCAATTGTTGCGGCTCGATCCATCGCCCACACGCACGCTCGCGCTAGACATTGTCGGCCATTACCTGGAACTGCTCGCGGCGCGCGATTTCACGCGGCTGCGCAAGCACCTGAAGGCCAGCGACGACGATCTGCGCGACGCGCATGCGCTGATCCGCTCGCTCGAACCATTTCCGGGCGCCGCCTACGGCAAGGCAGAAGCGGACTACGTGGTGCCCGACATCATGGTGCGCAAAACGGCACAGGGGTGGCAGGCGGAGTTAAATCCCGAGGTGGTGCCGAAGCTGCGCATTAACCATCTATACGCGAATATTTTGCGTAATAACCGCGGCGATCCCGGCAGTGGGTCGTTGCGCCAGCAACTGCAGGAAGCACGCTGGCTGATCAAAAACATCCAGCAGCGTTTCGAGACGATCCTGCGAGTTGCACAAGCAATTGTCGAGCGTCAAAAGAGCTTTTTTGTGCACGGCGAAATTGCCATGCGCCCCTTGGTTTTGCGGGAAATAGCTGATACGCTGGGCCTACACGAGTCGACTGTCTCGCGTGTGACAACCGGTAAATACATGCTGACCCCATTCGGGACGCTGGAATTCAAGTTCTTTTTCGGCTCACACGTTTCGACGGACACCGGCGGCGCAGCCTCGTCCACGGCCATTCGCGCGCTGATCAAACAACTGATAGGAGCGGAAAACCCCAAATCGCCACTTTCAGACAGTCGCATAGCCGAACTGCTGGCGGAACAGGGCTTCGTGGTCGCACGGCGCACCGTTGCGAAATACCGTGAGGCGCTCAGAATCCCGGCAGTCAACCTGCGCAAGTCTCTGTAGCCCGCCGCGTTTGGCAGCGGGCATTTACCGGCCGCTCCGCACCTGGCGGACAGGCCGGCCGCTGCGACCTGCCAGATGTCGGTCACCGGGGGGCGACACAGGCAAGCCGTCAGATCGACCGGACCTTCGTCATCGTGCGGACCAAGCGGCCATTAGCTTGGAGAAGCACTATGAATCTCAAGATCAGTGGACACCACCTCGAAGTAACGCCTGCGTTGCGCGAATACGTGATCACCAAACTGGATAGGGTGCTAAGACATTTCGATCAGGTCATCGACGGCAGTGTGGTCCTCTCGGTCGACAACCATAAGGAAAAGGACAAGCGTCAAAAGGTGGAAATCAACCTCCATCTGAAGGGTAAGGATATCTTCGTCGAGAGTTGTGACAGTGATTTGTACGCTGCGATCGATCTGATGATCGACAAGCTCGACAGGCAGGTGATACGCCACAAGGATCGTCTGCAAGGCCATCAGCACGAAGCGATCAAGTATCAGCCGGCGCCGCAACTAGACGTGCCGCCGCAATAGGAGAAATTAGAGGGAATTCCCTCATTTCGCCTGAACTCGTCAAGCCGCCCGCGACCGGGCGGTTTTTCGTTTCGGCGCCCGCTCTCCGCTCACCGCCCGCCGGTGCGCGTCGTCGAGGCCGATTTCAACCGTTCCCGCAGTCGGTTGCGCAGCGCGACATGAGCCGCGCCGCAAGCGGTGAAAAACCTGATATGCATAGATGGCGCGCCGCACCATCGACCGTCGCCCTGTTCTATAATGTTCCGGTTACCATCGGGGTCAAGCCAGTTCTGACGAAGTGGGGCCGGCCGAAGCGTCAGGCTTTCTCGATCGACTCTCACCGCCCATCTTCGCCAGCATCGAACGAATGGAACGCCACTCAACCGCCCCGGTGGGGAGAACTCAGGCCACGTTTTCGCCTGTCAACATGAATCGTTTAGCCAAATTTCTTCCCCTCGAGAACGTCGTCATCGGACTATCGGTCACCAGCAAGAAACGCGTGTTCGAGCAAGCGGGCCTGATCTTCGAGAACCAGAACGGCATCGCCCGCAGCACTGTCACAGACAATCTTTTTGCGCGAGAACGACTCGGCTCGACCGGGCTCGGCGAAGGCGTCGCGATTCCGCACGGGCGGATCAAGGGCCTCAAGCAGCCGCTCGCCGCATTCGTCAGACTCGCGGAACCCATCCCCTTCGAAGCGCCGGACGGCCAGCCGGTCTCGCTGCTGATCTTCCTGCTCGTCCCCGAACAGGCCACTCAACAGCACCTCGAAATTCTTTCCGAGATCGCGCAGTTGCTGTCCGATCGCGACGCCCGCGAGCGGCTGCACACGGAAGAAGACCGCGAATCGTTGCATCGCCTGCTCACCCAGTGGCAACCTTGATGCAACGGCGGCGGTAGTTCGTACGCGCACACACAGGTAAGGCCCGGCAAGCGGCTCACACTGGAGTCACTGACTCATGGATACGTCCAGCATCAACGCCCAGAGCATTTTCGACGACAACGCCGCCATGCTGAAGCTCAGCTGGCTCACGGGGCATGAAGGCTGGGAGCGCGGCTTTTCTTCGGAATCGGTCGCCAATGCCACGTCGAGCGCCGACCTTGTTGGCCACTTGAACCTGATCCACCCGAACCGGATCCAGGTACTCGGCGACGCTGAAATCGACTACTACAAACGTCAGACCGACGAAGACCGCTCGCGCCACATGGCTGAGCTGATCGCACTGGAGCCACCCTTTCTCGTCGTCGCGGGGGGAGTCGCGGCGCCGCCGGAGCTAGTGCTGCGCTGCACGCGCTCGTCGACTCCGCTGTTCACGACGCCGACCTCGGCGGCCGCGGTAATCGATAGTCTGCGTCTTTACATGTCGCGCATTCTCGCGCCGCGCGCGACGCTGCACGGCGTGTTTCTCGACATCCTCGGCATGGGCGTGCTGCTGACCGGCGACTCGGGTCTCGGCAAGAGCGAGCTCGGCCTCGAACTGATCAGCCGCGGCCACGGTCTGGTCGCCGACGACGCGGTCGACTTCGTGCGCCTCGGGCCGGACTTCGTCGAAGGACGCTGTCCGCCGCTGCTGCAGAACCTGCTCGAAGTTCGCGGCCTCGGTCTGCTCGATATCAAGACGATCTTCGGCGAAACGGCGGTGCGCCGCAAAATGAAGCTGAAGCTGATCGTGCAACTGGTGCGCCGCCCCGACGGCGAATTCCAGCGGCTGCCGCTGGAAAGCCAGACTGTCGACGTGCTCGGCCTGCCGATCAGCAAGGTGACGATCCAGGTGGCCGCGGGCCGCAACCTCGCGGTCCTGGTCGAAGCGGCCGTGCGCAACACGATCCTGCAGCTGCGCGGCATCGACACGCTGCGCGACTTCATGGATCGGCAACGTCTCGCAATGCAGGATCCCGATAGCCAGTTTCCCGGCAAGCTGATCTGAAGCCGGCGCAGCGCCATGAAGCGCCCGCGGAAGGCAGGTCGCGGGCACGCGCATGGAGGCCAGATGCTATGATGAAATCTACGCTTTCGACGACTCCATGCGCATAATCCTGATCACCGGTATCTCCGGCTCCGGCAAATCGGTTGCCCTGAACGCGCTCGAAGACGCGGGCTATTACTGCGTCGACAATCTGCCGCCGCGTTTTCTGCAGCAACTCGCCACGTACCTCGCCGCGGATGGCCAGGATCGTCTCGCGGTCGCGATCGACGCGCGCTCCAGTTCGTCGCTGGACGAAATGCCCGCGATGATCCACGACCTCAAGCGCTCACACGACGTGCGTGTACTGTTCCTGAGCGCGAGCACGCAGTCGCTGATTCAACGCTTTTCCGAAACACGTCGCCGCCACCCGCTGTCCGGCTCACCCGCGCACGACGCGGACGTGGGCCTGCTCACGTCGCTCGCCGAAGCGATCGAACGCGAGCGCGAACTGGTCGCGGGACTTGCCGAATTCGGCCATCAGATCGACACGAGCAATCTGCGCGCGAATGTGCTGCGCGCATGGGTCAAGCGCTTCATCGAGCAGGAGGACGCGGGGCTCGTGCTGATGTTCGAGTCGTTCGGCTTCAAACGCGGCGTACCGCTCGACGCGGATTTCGTATTCGACGTACGCACGCTGCCGAACCCATACTACGATCATGAATTGAGGCCGCTCACCGGCCTCGACAAACCGGTGATGGATTTTCTCGATGCGCAGCCCGTCGTCCACGAGATGATCGACGACATCGAGAAATATCTGTCCAAGTGGCTGCCGCATTTCCGCGACGACAATCGCAGCTACCTGACCGTCGCAATCGGTTGCACGGGCGGCCAGCACCGCTCGGTATTCATCGCGGAGACGCTTGCCGCGCGTCTCGCAACATCGGCGAATGTGATTGTGCGGCACCGCGATGCGCCGGTCGACGTCGGCGAATCATCGAAGCTGGTGGCTTAACCGGCCGCATCGCGCGGCCTTAACCCGAAGCGTTGCGCCATGTCCTCTACGCCTACTGTGTACGCCGATTTGCCGCTGTTTCCGCTGCATACGGTGCTATTTCCCGATGGCTTGCTGCCGCTCAAAATCTTCGAAGCGCGCTACCTCGACATGGCGCGCGACTGTCTGCGCGAAAAAGCACCGTTCGGCGTGTGCATGCTGAAAAGCGGCGCTGAAGTCGCGCGCGAGGAAGAACCTTCGGTGCCCGAAACGATCGGCTGTCTCGCCGAAATCGACGAGTGCGACGTCGAAGCATTCGGCATGCTGCTGATTCGCGCGCGCGGTACGAAGCGCTTTCGTCTGCTGTCGCATCGCGTCGAAGCGGATGGTCTGCTGGTCGGCATGGCCGAGCCGCTCGCCGACGACCTGCCGCTCGAAGGCAACGAGCTATTGGCCAAATTCGGCGCGTGCGCCGAAGTGCTCGAGCGGATCATTGCGACGATCCGCGAACGCGATCCGGACAGCCTACCGTTCGCGGAGCCGTTCCGGCTAGCCGATCCGTCGTGGGTGTCGAACCGTCTCGCCGAGGTGCTGCCGATCGCGCTGCGCGCGCGGCAAAAGCTGATGGAATTGACCGATGCGGGCGCGCGCATCGACATCGTGCATCACTACATGCAGCAGCATCAGTTGCTGTGAAATCCTGAAGGCGTGAAGGCGGCCGCGCGCAACGCAGGTTGCGCACGCAATGCCGCCGATCCCTTCCGCTAGATCAACGAGCCACGCAGACTGGTGAGCAGCTTGCGCACCGGCGCCGGCACGCCGAACGCATCCAGATCGCGGAGCGCTACCCAGGCGGTGTGCGCATCGTTGAGCGCGGCCAAGGCGCCGACACCGCGATCGAGCTCCGCGAGCCGCGGTTCGATATCGAGCTTGAAGTGAGTGAATACGTGCGAGAACGACGCGAGCGGTGACACCTCTCCGTCGCTGCCGAACGAGCGCGCCCGTTCGGCCAGCGATGCTTCGTCGGCGGCTTCGGGCAGACTCCACAGACCGCCCCAGATGCCCGACGGCGGACGCCGCTCGAGCATCACCGCATTGCCGTCGCGCAGCACCAGCATCCACGTGCGGCGTGTCGGCACCGCTTTCTTCGGGCGCGCGATCGGCAATTCGCGCTGACGGCCGGTGACGTTGGCGACGCAGTCCGGCGCGAACGGACAGCGCGTGCAGTCCGGTTTGCCGCGCCCGCACAACGTCGCGCCAAGATCCATCAAGCCCTGCGTGTACGCGCTGACCTCCGCGTTCGACGCATTCGACGGCAGCAGCGATTCCGCGAGCGTCCACATTGCGTTCTCAACTTTCTTCTCGCCCGGAAAACCTTCGACGCCGAATACGCGTGCAAGCACGCGCTTCACGTTGCCATCGAGAATCGTCGCGCGCGCGCCGAACGCGAACGACGCGATCGCCGCGGCCGTCGAGCGTCCGATGCCGGGCAACTCGGCGAGCTGATCGACCGACGCTGGAAACACGCCGCCATGCTGCTCGACGACCACCTGCGCGCAGCGATGCAGATTGCGCGCGCGCGTGTAGTAGCCGAGGCCGGCCCACAGTGCCATCACTTCATCGGACGGCGCGGCGGCGAGCGCAGCGACATCCGGGAAACGCGCGAGAAATTTCGCGTAGTACAGAATCACCGTCGACACCTGGGTCTGCTGCAGCATGATTTCGGACAGCCAGATGCGGTACGGATCGCGCGTGTTCTGCCACGGCAGATCATGGCGCCCATGTTGGTGCTGCCATGCGATCAGACGCGCGGCAAAATCCGGCATCGGCGCAATCGCGGGTGTGGAATCGGACGCGCTGGTCGTTGGAGTCGGGCGGGAAGGCATCGAGAATCTAGCGCTGGCAGGTGGGACAGAAGTATGTGGAGCGTTGCCCCTGCACGATCTGTTTGACTGGCGTTTCACATACGCGGCATGGCAGGCCAGCGCGATCATAGACGAAGTAGTCGAGCTGGAAATAGCCGCTCTCGCCGTCGCTGCCGACGAAATCGCGCAGCGTGCTGCCGCCCTTGTCGATCGCGGCGGCGAGCGTTACGCGCACGGCATCGGCCAGCAGTTCATAACGCACGAGCGACACACGGCCCGCCGCGGTGGTCGGCCGGATGCCCGCACGAAAGAGACTTTCCGACGCGTAGATGTTGCCCACGCCGACCACGATGTCTCCCGCCAGCAGCGCCTGCTTCACCGACACCTTGCGCCCGCGCGTCAGCCGATGCATCAGCGCGCCCGAAAACGCCGGCGAGAAAGGCTCGACGCCAAGGCTCGCGAGCAGCGGATGGTCGAGGATGTCGCCTTCTTCGCGCGGATGCCACAGCACCGCGCCGAAGCGGCGTGGATCACGATAGCGCAGGATGAAGTCATCGAAGATCCAATCGACATGGTCGTGCTTCGCCGCGGCCGGCGGATGCGGCACGTGACGCAGAACGCGCAACGTGCCCGTCATGCCGAGGTGCACGATGAACCACCCTGCGTCGATTTCGAACAGCAGATACTTGCCGCGCCGCTCGACTTTGCGTACCACATGGCCGCACAAGGTCTTCGCAAGATCGGTCGGAATCGGCCAGCGCAGCGCGGTCGTGCGCACGTCGACGCGCTCAACCTTGCGCCCGGACACATACGGTTCGATCCCTCGTCGGGTAACCTCGACTTCTGGCAACTCTGGCATGGCTGAGTGGTCTGCTACTTGCGTGAGTGGTTGTGCGCGTATTGTAGCGAGCGCGTTACAATCGACTGAAACATTGAACGGATTTCCATGAACGTGTCCTTCGTGAAGCTGCTTTCAAAGCGCCGCGCGCGCGTGTCCCACGTGCCGCTCGGCTCCGCTCGGCGGATGCTCGGTGCAGCCGCGCTTGCATTGTGGGCGCTGGCCGCTGTGCCCGCGCATGCGCAGGACCCGTCGCCGGATTCCGACGACACGTCGGTCACGATGCCGGACCCGCTGGGCCCGGCAACGCCTGAAGAGGAAAAGTCGCTGCCCGACGTGCCGCTGTCGAGCCAGATCGTCTTCCAGGTGCTGGCCGCCGAAATCGCGCTGCAGCGCGACCAACCGGCACCCGCCTATCAGACCTACCTCGCGCTCGCGCGCGATACGCACGACCCGCGCATGGCGCAACGCGCCACCGAAATCGCGCTGGCCGCGCAGAGCCCGTCGGACGCACTGGCCGCCGCGCAACTGTGGCAACAGTACGCGCCGAGCTCGGAACGCGCCGCCCAGCTCGACGCATCCCTGCTCGTGCTGTCGGGCAAGCCCGATGATGCGTCGCCGATCCTGTCGCAAGAACTCGCGAAGGTACCTGAAGAAAATCGCGGCAGCGCTATGCTCGCGCTGCAACTGCTGCTGTCGCGCGGCCCGAACCGAATCGGTGGCCTGCACGTGTTGCAGGAGCTGGTGAAGAACGACATGAACCGGCCGGAAGCGCAACTGGCCGTCGCGCGCCAGCAGCTGCTGGCCGACGACGCGCCGGGAGCGCGCAAGTCGCTCGAGCAGGCGCTCGCGATCAAGCCCGACTATCTGCCGGCCGCGCTGATGCTGTCGCAGATGGGCCCGGAAGAGCGTAAGGAAGGCATCGCGTCGCTCGAAAAGTACGTGCAGCAGAACCCGAAATCGCATGACGCGCGGCTCGCGCTCGCGCAGATGTATCTCGCGAGCGACCGTCTCGACGACGCGCAGAAGCAGTTCGAGATCATGCGCAAGGCGAACTCCAACGACCTGACGCCGTTGATGGCGCTTGCGCTGATCAAGATCCAGCAGAAGAATCTGGCCGAAGCGCAGACCTATCTGATGCAGTTCGCGCAGCAGGCCGAGAAGACGCCGGGCGCCGATGCAGGCCAGGCCTACATCTATCTCGCGCAGCTGGCGCTCGAACAGAAGAACGAAGCGGCCGCCGACGGCTGGCTGAACAAGATCTCGCCGGCGAGTCAGCAATACCTGGCCGCGCAGATCACGCGCGCGCAATTGCTTGCGAAACAGGGCAAGACCGATGAGGCGCGCCAGTTGCTGGCCAATTTGCAGACCTCTGATCCACGTGACGTGGCGCTGATCGCGCGCACCGATGCGGCGATCCTGTTCGACGCGAAGCGCTACCCGGAGGCCGAACAGCGCCTGCAGCAAGCCACGGCGAACTTCCCCGACGACCCCGATCTCACCTACGACTACGCGATGGCCGCCGAGAAAACCGGCCATTACGACGTCAT
Organism: Paraburkholderia sp. WC7.3g; assembly: GCF_050436345.1. Classification (NCBI taxonomy): domain Bacteria; kingdom Pseudomonadati; phylum Pseudomonadota; class Betaproteobacteria; order Burkholderiales; family Burkholderiaceae; genus Paraburkholderia; species Paraburkholderia sp. WC7.3g. The sequence goes on along the minus strand of NZ_JBNDMA010000002.1, from coordinate 862,826 downwards.
GGAAGCGCAGTTGCGCAAGTTGATCCAGACGCAGCCGGACAACCCGCAGGCGTATAACGCGCTCGGCTATTCGCTCGCCGATCGCAACCAGCGCCTGCCGGAGGCGGATAAACTGGTCGAGAAGGCCTCGGCGCTTGCACCGAACGATGCGTTCATCATGGACAGCGTCGGCTGGGTCAAGTACCGGATGGGTAACACGACCGACGCGATCAAGCTGCTGCGCAAGGCATACAGCCTCCAGCCGAACGCCGAAATCGGCGCGCACCTGGGCGAAGTGCTGTGGAAGGCCGGCGATCGCGAACAGGCGCGCGCCGCGTTCCGCGAGGCACGCAAACTAGAACCCGACAACGAGACTCTCGTCAAAACGTTGCAACGTCTTCAGGTAAACGATCTTTGATGCGTCTTTCCCGTTTGATTTCTTTTTCCAGGGCGCCACGCGGCATCGCGCTCGGGCTCGCGGCGGCAGCGGTTGTCGCGCTGGCCGGCTGCGCGTCGGTGAAGCCGCAGGGGCCGTCCACGTCGAACGCGGCAACCGAAGTCACCGCGCAGACGAGCCGCTCGTATCAGGGCCGCTTCGCGATCCAGTACAACGACCAGAACGGTCAGCAGCGTAACGCCTACGGCAATTTCTCGTGGCAGGAGACGGGCGACACTGTCACACTGCAATTGCGCAATCCGCTCGGCCAGACGCTGGCCATCGTGACGTCGTCGCCGGCTACGGCCACGCTCGAGTTGCCGAACCGCCCGCCGCTCACCGCCGACAACGTGTCGACACTAATGCAGAACGCGCTCGGCTTCACGCTGCCGGTCGAAGGGCTGCGCTACTGGCTGCAGCCGTCGCCGGCGCCGACGTCGCGCGCGACGACCGAGAAGGACCCGGAGCAGCCGTCGCGCCTGAAGCAGATCACCCAGGACGGCTGGACGATCGACTATCTCGCCTATGCCGATGCGCCAGCCACCGGCGTGAAGCGGCTCAATCTGAGTCGCTCGGAGCCGCCGCTCGACATCAAGCTCGTACTGGATCAGTGAATCGTCTTTGCTGTGGGGCTTTTACCCCGGCATTCGCTCACGTAACCTTGCTACCCGTTTGGCGCCACTGTGGCGCATGTAGCCTTCACTCATGATCGAAACAAGCAATTCGCTGCGCGACTGTTTCGCGCCAGCGAAACTCAATCTCTTTCTGCACATCACTGGTCGTCGGCCGGATGGTTATCACACGCTGCAAACGGTCTTCCAGTTGCTTGACTGGGGCGACACGCTGCACTTCACGCGACGCGACGACGGTCTCATCACGCGCCGCACCGAAATCGCAAACGTCCCGCCCGAGCACGACCTGACCGTGCGTGCCGCGACGTTGCTGAAGGCGCATACGAACTCCGGCGAAGGCGTCGATATCGAAATCGACAAGCGCCTGCCGATGGGCGCGGGTCTCGGCGGCGGCAGCTCCGACGCGGCGACGACGCTGCTCGCGCTCAATCGCTTGTGGAAGCTCAATCTGCCGCGCCAGGAATTGCAGGATCTCGCGTTGAAGCTCGGCGCGGACGTACCTTTCTTTGTATTTGGAAGAAATGCGTTCGCAGAGGGTGTCGGAGAATCTTTAGACGTTGTACAATTGCCGCCGCGTTACTTCCTGGTTGTGACGCCGAGGGTGCAGGTTCCAACTGCAGCGATTTTTTCCCAGAAAGCGTTGACAAGAGATACAAAGCCTCTCATAATTACGGACTTTCCTGCAGAACATAGCTGCAACACTGAATGGCCAGAAAGCTTCGGCCGGAATGACATGCAGCAGGTTGTCGTAGGAAAGTACGCGGAGGTGGCGCAAGTGTTGCGGTGGTTTGAAAACATCGCTCCAGCGCGGATGTCCGGATCAGGTGCAAGTGTTTTTGCAGCGTTCCGTAGTAAAGCTGAAGCAGAAGCGGCGCAAGCCAAACTGCCCGGCGATTGGAACAGTGCAGTAGCAGCGGGCCTGGATTTGCATCCACTCTTTGCTTTCGCGTCATAAGTTTTGCATCGTCGAACGAAACTCCACGTTCGGCGGAGCTCAAAGTCAGTGTAGGGGAGTCGCCAAGCTGGTTAAGGCACCGGATTTTGATTCCGGCATGCAAAGGTTCGAATCCTTTCTCCCCTGCCAAAAATTCTCGTAGTTCGCTGTAGTTCGCATTTCTCCCGCCCCCAGCCTGAAGTAGGTGCACGATGAGCAGCCATGACGGCCTGATGGTTTTTACTGGCAACGCAAATCCCGCGCTTGCTCAGGAAGTCGTCAAAAACCTCGGTATTCCCCTCGGCAAAGCAATGGTTAGCCGTTTCTCGGACGGTGAAATCCAGGTTGAGATTCAGGAAAACGTGCGCGGCAAGGATGTCTTCGTCCTGCAATCCACGTGTGCACCGACGAACGACAATCTGATGGAACTGATGATCATGGTCGATGCGCTCAAACGCGCATCCGCAGGCCGGATCACCGCAGCCATCCCCTACTTCGGTTATGCCCGTCAGGATCGTCGCCCGCGCTCGGCGCGCGTCGCCATTTCGGCGAAGGTCGTGGCTAACATGCTGGAAATCGCCGGCGTCGAGCGGATCATCACGATGGATCTGCACGCCGACCAGATTCAAGGCTTCTTCGACATCCCGGTCGACAACATCTACGCAACGCCCGTGTTGCTTGGCGATCTGCGCAAGCAGAACTACGAGAACCTGCTGGTCGTTTCGCCGGACGTCGGCGGCGTGGTGCGCGCCCGTGCATTGGCGAAGCAGCTCAATTGCGATCTCGCGATCATCGACAAGCGTCGCCCGAAGGCGAATGTCGCCGAAGTGATGAACATCATCGGTGAAGTCGAAGGCCGCACCTGCGTGATCATGGACGACATGGTCGACACGGCAGGCACGCTGTGCAAGGCCGCGCAGGTTCTGAAGGAGCGTGGCGCGAAGCAGGTGTTCGCGTACGCTACCCACCCGGTTCTGTCGGGCGGCGCGGGCGAGCGCATCGCCGCTTCCGCACTCGACGAACTCGTGGTCACGGACACGATCCCGCTCGGCGAAGAAGCCCGTTCGTGCGCGAAGATCCGTTCGCTGACGAGCGCCGGCCTGCTAGCCGAAACGTTCTCGCGCATCCGCCGCGGCGATTCGGTGATGTCGCTGTTCGCTGAAAGTTAAGCATTTGTGAAGATGCCGCGTACCGCTTCGTGCGACACGCGGCGTTTTTGCACAATCGGCATGAACGAACGAAGGTTCGTGCCGCTATCCCGGGCCTCAGCCATTACGGCTTCGAGGCCTTGTTTTTGCTGCCTGGTCGCGGGCAGTGCATTGGAGATTCAACATGAAAGTAGTCGCTTTCGAGCGTTCCCTGCAAGGTACGGGTGCGAGCCGCCGCCTGCGTAACTCGGGCAAGACCCCGGGTATCGTTTATGGCGCCGGTGCTGACACGCAACTGATCGAACTCGATCACAACGCCCTGTGGCACGCGCTGAAGAAAGAAGTTTTCCACTCGTCGATCCTCGATCTGGAAGTGGCCGGCAAGTCGCAACAGGTTCTGCTGCGCGACGTGCAATACCACCCGTTCCGTCAGCTCGTGCTGCACGTGGACTTTCAGCGGGTCGACGCGACGAAGAAGCTGCACACCAAGGTGCCGCTGCACTTCTTGAACCAGGAAATCAACCCTGCAGTGAAGCTGTCGAGCGCGGTGATTTCGCACATCATCAACGAAATCGAAATCGAGTGCTTGCCGTCGGCGCTGCCGGAATTCATCGAAGTCGACCTCGCGAAGATCGAAGCAGGTCAATCGGTTCACGCGAAGGACATCCCGTTGCCGGCAGGTGTGGCGCTCGTCGCCCACGTCGACGCGGAAAACCCGGTGGTCGCTGCTGCAACGATTCCGGCTGGCGCAATCGCTGAAGACGCGGCTGCTGCTGAAGGCGGCGAAACGCCGGCTGCTTGAGAGCCTTCCGGTTCGAAGCAAGCAATCCTCTCGATCCGTTTCCGATGAAACGGTCGATGTGACCCGCCGAGGTTCGCCCTGGCGGGTTTTTTTTCGGCTTTTCATTCCGGCTGCTGTTTCACTTCCAGACCTGGTGGACTCACGCAATCATGATCAAGCTGATCGTCGGGCTCGGCAATCCGGGCGCCGAATACACCGCGACGCGTCACAACGCCGGCTTCTGGCTGGTCGATCAACTCGCGCGGGAGTCAGGCACGACGCTGCGCGACGAGCGACGCTTTCACGGCTTCTACGCGAAGGCGCGGCTGCATGGCGAGGAAGTGCATCTGCTCGAGCCGCAGACCTATATGAACCGCTCTGGCCAATCGGTCGTCGCGCTCGCGCAATTCTTCAAGATCCTTCCCGACGAGATCCTCGTCGCGCACGACGAGCTCGACATGCCACCCGGCAGCGTCAAGCTGAAGCTCGGCGGTGGCAGCGGCGGGCATAACGGGCTCAAGGACATCAGCGCGCATCTGTCGTCCCAGCAATACTGGCGGCTGCGGATCGGCATCGGCCATCCGCGCGATCTGATTCCCGAGAGCGCGCGCGCCGGCGCGAAGCCGGACGTTGCGAACTACGTACTAAAGCCGCCGCGGCGCGAAGAGCAGGAGGTGATCGATGCGTCGATCGAGCGTGCGCTCGCGGTGATGCCGCAGGTCATCAAGGGCGAGCTGGAACGCGCGATGATGCAACTGCATCGCAACAACAGCTGACGCGCGCCGCATTCATCGAGATCCGCAATCGACCTCGCGAGGAGAATCGCTTGAGCCGCTACTGGAGCGACATCGTTCACCGTCTGACGCCTTATGTGCCGGGCGAGCAGCCCGCGCTCGCGCATCCGGTGAAGCTGAACACCAACGAGAATCCGTATCCGCCGTCGCCACGCGTGCTCGACGCGATCCGCCGCGAGCTCGGTGACACGGCCGACGCACTTCGCCGCTATCCCGATCCGAGCGCGCGCAAGCTGCGCGAAACGGTGGCCGCGTATCACGGCATCCGCGCCGATCAGGTATTCGCGGGCAACGGCTCGGACGAAGTGCTCGCGCTGACGTTCCAGGCTTTGCTCAAGCATGACGAACCGCTGCTGTTTCCCGACATCACCTACAGCTTCTATCCGACCTACGCGAAGCTGTTCGAAGTCGACTACCGCACCGTTCCGCTCGACGACCGCTTCGCGATCAACATTAACGACTACGCGGTGCCGAATGGCGGCATCCTGTTTCCGAATCCGAACGCGCCGACCGGCCGTCCGCTGCCGCTCGCGGAAATCGAACGCCTCGTCGCGAGCCATCCTGATTCGGTCGTGGTCATCGACGAAGCCTATGTCGACTTCGGCGCCGAGTCGGCGATTGCGCTGATCGACCGCTATCCGAATCTGCTCGTCGTGCAGACGGTGTCGAAGTCGCGTTCACTCGCTGGCATGCGCGTCGGCTTTGCGTTTGGCGACGCGGCGCTGATCGATGCGCTCAATCGCGTGAAGGACAGCTTCAATTCGTACCCACTCGACAAGCTCGCGCAAGCCGCGGCTACCGCAGCCTACGAAGACGACGCGTGGTTTCGCGAATGCTGCGCGAAAGTGATCGCGAGCCGCGAACGGCTCGCCGCGGAATTGACCGCGCTCGGCTTTGAGGTGGTACCGTCGGCCGCGAATCTGCTGTTCGCGCGGCATGAAGGCTACGACGCGGCGACGCTCGCGTCGCGGCTGCGGGAAAAGGAAATTTTCGTGCGGCATTTCAACGCACCGCGCATTGACCAACATCTGCGGATCTCGGTCGGCACCGACACCGAATGCGACATCCTGCTCGACGCACTGCGCGGCATTTTCAGCGCTTACGTCGGATAACGGAAACGCCGCCGAAAAAAACGGCGAAGGCCCGCAAGCCTTCGCCGTTTTCTTTTATGCGTTACCCGCGAACTTCAGGCGCCCTTGGCAGCCTGCAACGCGTGATATTTCGCCATCAAGCCTTCGCGCGTTTCCGGGTGGTTCGGGTCACGCGGGATGCACTCGACCGGGCACACCTGAATGCACTGCGGCTCGTCAAAATGACCGACGCACTCGGTGCACTTCTTCGGGTCGATCACATAGATGTCCGGGCCCATCGAAATCGCGTCGTTCGGGCACTCGGGCTCGCAGACGTCGCAATTGATGCACTCGTCGGTAATCATCAGAGCCATGCTGCCACCAACTTTCGTCGAAAAAACAACATATTATAGCTTTTCCGCCTGCCGCACGCTGGTGCAATCTCGCGCCAGCATCCTGGAACTTCGCAGCACACGCGTAGCGGAAGAAGTACGTCGATACTTGTTCGATAGCGAGGACGCGCCGAAGGCGATTTTCATATCCATTCATCACCACGCGCCCTTTGCACCGTCGTCAATCAGGGCGGTGATGCCGTGCAGGTACGTGTGACCTATCAAGCCGTCACGCTCGGCAAGCCGATCATCGACCCACGGTCCGTCAGCGCCAATCTGGCGGCAAAAGCCGACGCCAGACTCAGGCGCGCGAAGTTCCTTGCGTCGGCAGCAGCGCGAGGACGCCCTTCACGACGTACAGCATGATGAGCGCGCCGGACAGATCGCCGGCACACATCAGGAAGAAGCTTTGGACAAGCTCGTGTGTGTTTCCCTGCAACGCGAACCAGATGTGATGTAACAGCGGATTCGCGATCGAATACGCGAGCGCCAGTACGAGTAGTCGCTTCGCGGTGAGGTTGGTCAGCAAAGCATTCAATCCATACCACTCCCTTGCGAGGCGATACACCGCGTACGGCGCCACGGTGGCGATGATTCCGCCGGCGATTGATCGAACAGGGTCGTGCGGGAAGAAGTAGAAAAAGTCGACGAGCCAGCTCGCCAATAGCAAGCCGATTGCGCCATCACCGCCCAAAAGCAGGGTGCTCAGCAGTCTGACGCCTGACGGCAGGTAGATCCAGTTCACGCCCCGGACGAACTCGGTATGCGTGAAGACTTCCTGGTTGATCCACAGCGACAACACGAACACGATGGCCGTGCCCACGACCGAGAGGAAACGTAAACGTAAGCTAGACATGGAGATAAAATAGGTGAGCCCGGTTGTCGCTGGGCAGCATCACGGTTCGCTTTCCGCGCTCGGGTTAGCGGCGTTTTCGTTGGAGCGATGGTCATGACCCGCCCTGCTGATATCTATCTTCGATTTCTTCAACTGACCGAAGCACTGCGAGGTCTTCCCTCACTTCCCGCGCTCGATCCCCTCGAAGAAAGAATCCTGGAATTCGTTGCTCGCGTGAGGCAAAAAAACGAGCGGCTGTCGGTCCGAGACATGATGGCGCAAAGCGCGCTCGGATCGCCGGCGACCTTGCATGCCCGTATCACGTCAATGCGCGAAAAGGGCTGGCTCCTTCTCAACGACACTGAAGACGCTCGCCGCAAACAGGTCGAGCTAACGCCCGCGGCCCTCAAACACTTTGACAAACTTGCCGAGGCGTTCACCAAAGCCGCGAAGGGTAGCTGACATTGCTCTGCGTCGGTTATGCCGGCACTGTCCGACTAGAAAAGCTCCTCATTCCGATTGCAACGCCCGTCTGGTTACTCGGCCCGGGCAATTCCACGTACGCGGCACCTGTCATCCTGTTGAAATCCACCGTACCGTAAAGTTCTGTGCACTTCGTCAGTTCATACCCGGCGAATTGGACAAAGGCATATCGATTGCCCTCGCCCAATATCCCGCTTGTCGTAGCCCCGTTGCGCATGTGATCGTAATAGCACGCGGTGGATAGCAGCACCGAAGCAGCGATCCGCCAGAGAAGCCATCGGCGCCGGTTATCTTCTCGCTGTTACCGAACGAGTACATGGCGCCGATGTACAGCCGACCGAACTAGCCCGGGTAACGGATCGAGTTATCGACGGCGAGCCCTGCTTCGAGTGCCCACGGCAGCCATGAATTTTCCGGGGCCTGGCCGGTTTTGATCCGTCAAAACGGGCCGTTCGCGCGACTCGTGCTCACGTCGCTTGAGCGCCATCCTGCGGATCGAGCGACGCGACTTTCTCCTTCAGCCATTTTTCGACCGATGGGAACACGAACTTGCTGACGTCGCCGCCCAATTGCGCGATCTCGCGCACGATCGTGCCCGAGATGAACTGGTACTGATCGGACGGCGTCATGAACATCGTCTCGACGTCGGGCAGCAGATAGCGGTTCATGCCGGCCATCTGGAACTCGTATTCGAAGTCCGACACCGCGCGAAGACCCCTGACGATCACCCGCGCGTTGTTGGTCCGCACGAAGTCCTTGAGCAATCCCTTGAAGCTCATTACCTGGACGTTCGGGTAGTGGCCGAGCACTTCATGCGCAATCGCGAGGCGCTCCTGGAGAGTGAAAAACGGCTTCTTGGCACGGCTGTCCGCCACACCCACCACCAGCGTGTCGAAAATGCTCGACGCGCGCCGAACGAGGTCTTCGTGACCGCGCGTCAGCGGGTCGAACGTGCCCGGGTACACGGCGACTACCATGAGACTTCTCCTCTTTTCAGACAAAAGGGCACGTCCAAGCGTCCACGCGACGCATCTGGCACCGGCCCGGATGACGATAAACCGCCCGGCCCTTTTTTGGAACGCGCATTATTCCTTATTTTCGCGCTGCAGCAAATGAAAGTGCACAGCGCCCGCTTTGTCCTCCCGCACGACCTCCCAGCCCGTGAGCGGCTCGTGAGCGGCCGGTTCGAGCGCTTCACCGGCCTCGACATAAAGATAGCCGTCGGCGCGCACCAGCGGCACGGCCACCGCGAGCGCCTTGCCGAGCAGGTGGGCATCGAACGGCGGATCGATGAACACGACGTCGAACGAGGCGGGCGCAAGACTCGCCGCAAGACGCAAGCCGTCCGCCTCGGCGATTTCGATCATGCGTGCATCGAGCCGCTGCTGGTTCGCGCGCAACTGGGCGGCGGCGCGCGCATGGCGCTCCACCATCAGCACGCGAGCCGCGCCGCGAGACGCGGCTTCGAAGCCGAGCGCGCCGCTACCGGCGAACAGATCGAGGCAGTGTTGGCCGTCCAGACGCTGGCCGAGCCAGTTGAACAGCGTTTCGCGGACGCGGTCGGGGGTCGGGCGCAAACCGTCCAGATCGAGCACGGGCAGCGGCGTGCGTTTCCAGTCGCCGCCGATGATGCGAATGGCATGCGGCTTGCCGCTTTTGGACGAAGCGCCAGCAGCGCGTGAAGGTGCTAAACGGGGCATGCGGTATCGTGCAGTTTCAGCTGAGTGATGAATACGCCCGCGGCGCCAATGCGCGCGGACCGGAGCACCCACGTTACCACAGGGGCGGCGCGCGTCCAGCCTGGCCGAGCGGCCGATACGACGCGCCGCGGCACGCCTGATAAAATGTGCGGCTGCCAGCGCCCCGGCTTTTCGCATTCCGGCGCTGCCCACCGCTTCGCCGGTCCCGTGCCGGCTGCGCCCATCGGCGCGTCCTCCAATACGTCAGATCATGTTCAGCTTTTTCAAACGATTCAAGGGCTCAAAAGAGTCCGATACCGCCGCAGACGAATCGCTGGCGGCGCAAGACGGCGCGACGCCCGAGGCCGAGGCTGCGCCCGTCGAGCCGGTTGCGCCCGTCCAACCCGTCCAACCCGTCGAGCGTGGCGCGGCCGCCGCTCCGCCTGTGGTGGCCACGACCATCATCGAGCCGCAGCCCGAGCCGCAAGACGCCGCGCTCGACACCGTCGAAATCGTTCCGCCGCCCATGCAGGACGCCGGTGCGAAGCGCTCGTGGCTCACGCGCCTGAAGACCGGACTCGCGAAAACCAGTTCGAACCTGACCGGCATTTTCGTCGGCGCCAAGATCGACGAGGACCTGTACGAGGAACTCGAAACCGCGCTGCTGATGTCGGACGCCGGCGTTGAGGCGACCGAATTCCTGCTCGAATCGCTGCGCGAGAAAGTGCGCAGCGAACGCCTGACGGACCCGCAGCAGGTCAAAATCGCGCTGCGCACGCTGCTCGTCGAGTTGCTGAAGCCGCTTGAGAAATCGCTGATGCTCGGCCGCGCGCAGCCGCTGGTGATGATGATCGCCGGCGTCAACGGCGCGGGCAAAACCACGAGCATCGGCAAGCTCGCCAAGCATCTGCAGAGCTTCGACCAGTCGGTGCTGCTCGCCGCCGGCGACACGTTCCGCGCCGCCGCGCGCGAACAGCTCGCCATCTGGGGCCAGCGCAACAATGTAACCGTGGTCGCGCAGGAAAGCGGCGATCCTGCCGCAGTGATCTTCGACGCGGTCGGCGCCGCGCGCGCGCGCAAGATCGACGTGATGATGGCCGACACGGCCGGCCGCCTGCCCACGCAGCTGCATCTGATGGAAGAACTGCGCAAGGTGAAGCGCGTGATCGGCAAGGCGCAGGACGGCGCACCGCACGAAGTGCTGCTCGTAATCGACGCGAACACCGGTCAGAACGCGCTCACCCAGGTCAAGTCGTTCGACGACGCGCTCGGCCTCACCGGTCTGATCGTCACCAAGCTCGACGGCACCGCGAAGGGCGGCATTCTCGCGGCGATCGCGCGGCAGCGGCCGATTCCGGTGTATTTCATCGGCGTCGGCGAAAAGGTCGAAGATCTGCAGCCGTTCAGCGCGGAGGAGTTTTCGGACGCGCTGCTGGGCGGCTGATCGCGACGGACAAACGAAAAAGGGCACTACGTTGAGTGCCCTTTTTTCATTTCGAGCCGCAGTCGATGTGTCACGCGATCACGCGATCACTCCGCATCTGGCTGCACGCCCGGCGCGGCGCGCGCGAACGCGTCGAGTTGCATCGCGTGATCGTAGATGCGCTGGATCGTCGGAAACTTTGCGGTGTCGACCTTGAAGCGCTGCGCGTTGAACACCTGCGGAATCAGGCACGCGTCGGCGAGAGTCGGTGCGTCGCCGAAACACAGTTTGCCGGTGCGCGCGTCGCCCGCGAGGTGCGTCTCCAGCGTCGCGAAGCCCGCGTCGATCCAGTGCCGGTACCACGCGTCCTTCGCGTCGTCGTCGACTCGCAGCGTGTGCTTCAGATACCGCAGCACGCGCAGATTGTTCAGCGGATGAATCTCGCACGCGACCTGCAGCGCCACCGAGCGGACATAAGCGCGATCGAGCGGCGCCTTGGGCAGCAGCGGCGGCTCGGGATGCGTCTCCTCCAGATACTCGATGATCGCGAGCGACTGCGGCAGCAAATGGCTGCCGTCCGCGAGCGTCGGCACGATACCGTCCGCGTTGATCTTGCGATACTCGGGCTTCAGCTGCTCGCCGCCTTCGCGCACGAGGTGCACCGGCACGTACTCGAACGGCAGGTTCTTCACGTTCAGCGCAATGCGCACGCGATACGACGCCGAGCTACGGAAATAGCTGTAGAGCTTCATGTTGTCTGCCTCCTCCACCTACCCGCGAGCCGTCTCAGACGACGCGCACGCTGAACTCGCCGAGTCCGTCCACGCCGCCCTTCATCAAGTCGCCCTTCACGACCGCGCCGACGCCTTCCGGCGTGCCGGTGAAAATTAGGTCGCCGGCCCGCAGTTCGAACAGCGTCGACAGATACGCGATCGTCTCGGCCACCGACCAGATCAGCTGCGACACATCCGCGCGCTGCTTGTCCTCGCCGTTCACCGACAGCCAGATCGCGCCCCTGCCGATATGACCGACCGTCGCGGCCGGATGGATCGGGCCGAGCGGCGCCGAGTGATCGAAGCCCTTGCCGGTATCCCACGGACGTCCCATCTTCTTCGCTTCGCCTTGCAGGTCGCGGCGCGTCATGTCGAGACCGAGTGCGTAGCCGTACACGTGGCCGAGCGCGCGGTCGACCGGGATGTCCTTGCCGCCCTCACCGATCGCCGCGACCATTTCCATTTCGAAATGGACGTTCTTCGTCTGCGACGGATACGGGAATTCGCCGGTCGTGCCCGGCGCGACGTAGACGATCGCATCGGCCGGCTTCGTGAAGAAGAACGGCGGCTCGCGGTCCGGATCGTGGCCCATTTCGCGCGCATGCGCCTCGTAGTTGCGCCCCACGCAGTAGATGCGCCGCACCGCGAACTGCTCGCTCGACCCCGCGACCGGCACCGCGACCTGTGGTGAGGGTGCAAATACGTAACTCATCCCGTTCTCCGTTTCCGATGGACGCCGCAACGCGCCGATAAAGATCGAGTGTAACGCGCGGCACCGTGCGAGTGCGTGTCAGGCGGACTGTCGCGCGTCGCTGAGTTCCCGCTTCGTTGCTGTTCGCCCCGCTCGCCATAGATGCGATACTCACACCGACCAGTTCCCAGAATGGCGTAGCGATCCGCCCCAGCGCGGCACGCCACCGCCTCTTGCGCCCGATGACCGACTCTACCGATACCACTTCCCCCTTCCCCTGCGCCCGATTCATCAAGGAAATCGGCCGCGGCCCGAACGGCGCCCGCGCGCTGACCGCCGACGATAGCCGCGCGCTCTACACCGCGATGCTCGACGGCCGCGTCGCCGATCTCGAGCTCGGCGCGGTGCTACTTGCGTATCGCGTGAAAGGCGAAACCGCCGACGAACTCGCCGCGATGCTGGCCGCCGCGCATACGTCGTTCGAGCCGGTGCGGCTGCCGCCCGGCCGGTTCCGGCCAGTATCGATTCCGTCGTACAACGGCGCGCGCAAGCAGCCGAACCTCGTGCCGCTGCTCGCGCTGCTGCTCGCGCGCGAAGGCGTGCCCGTGCTCGTGCACGGCGTCACCGACGATCCGGGTCGCGTGACGAGCGCGGAAATCTTCACGCATCTGCGCATCGCCCATGCGCAGTCGCGCGCGCAGATCGAAGCGGGACTCGCCGAGCGCCGCGTCGCGTTCGCATCGGTCGACGTGCTCGCGCCCAAGCTCGCGCGACTGCTCGCGCTGCGCCGGCGCATGGGCGTGCGCAATTCGACGCATACGCTCGTGAAGCTGCTGCAGCCCTTCGCGCCCGCCGGACTGCGGCTCGTCAACTACACGCATCCGCCGTATCGCGACAGCCTCACGCAGCTGTTCATCACGCATCCCGATGCGGCCGTCGGCGGGGCGCTGCTCGCGCGCGGCACCGAAGGCGAGGCGGTCGCCGATACGCGCCGCCAGGTGCAGGTCGACTGGCTGCATGACGGCATCTGCGAGACGCGGCTGCCGCACGCGCGCTCGTCGCCCGATGCGCCCGAAGTCGAACTGCCCGAGGCGCGCGACGCCGCGACCACGGCCGCCTGGATCGACGCCGTGCTGCGCGGCGAAGCGCCGGTGCCAGGCGCGATCGAGCGGCAGGTCGAGCTGATCGTCGATATCGCGAAGACGGCGGCCTGACGGCCCGCCGGTTTACAGGCCGACATACACCGTCATACATTTGTCCTCATGCATTCCCTTCCGAACACCTTCCGAATTATCTCCGGCCGCCTGGCGCGGCCCCTATCGCTACACCTGGCGTAAGTCACGTGTAGCGCCGCGCGCTGGCAGCTCCGGTTGCCGTCGGCGGTCCTTCCCGTAGTTCCCGCAGTTTCGCTTCACCCCCGTCGCAGTTCTCTGTCTGTTCGGCAATGGCGAGCGCACCGGCAACGTCGATCTCGTCACGCTCGCGATGAATCTCGACGCGATGGGCATCGACAGCGGTCTGGATTTGTCGGATCTGACGACGGTCAGGCGCGTGGCGGAGCGTTGCACGCGGCTTCCGGTGGCCGCGCGGCATCCGTATGCGGGAGAGCTGGTGATGCGCGGCGTGCGGGAGCCTCGCGACGCGCATGCGGACATTGATGAGCCCGCCGCAAACAGGCGCGACAAAGCTGACGAATGCGTGAGCGGCGTGAGCGCGCAAATCTGGACTGAGTCTGAACTGAGCGTTGAGCCTTCAGCGGCGGAGTGCGCACCCCGATTCCGCTGCCGCCGCGGACGCGCTCGCGACGCGCGCCCGCGTCAGGAAAATCTCACTCCAGCGCGCAACGCGTCGCCTGCCATGCGATCAGCCGCCACTGCCCGTCTTCGTGCGTATGGATCGCGGTATAGGCAATCGGAAACAGTAGCGCGCCGTTGTTCGCCTCCATCTCGATCAGCGCGCGGCCCGTGACCACGTAGGTCTCCCGCCCGGCCGGCAACACGTCCTGCGACTGCACTTCGATCTGCCGATAACGGCGGCGCCCCGCGATGATCCCGTCGATGAACTGCCGTTTCGTCTCCCGCTTGCCGTTCGTATGGACGTAGCTCACATTGTCCGCGAGCAGCGTGTCGAGCGACTGCCCATCGCCGTCGACCATCGCGCGAAAACGCTCTCGCTCGAGCCCGCGGATCGCCTCGATCATCTTTGCCGCCATTGCAGAGACCCTCGCACACCGCGAGCCGCAGGCGGCCACGGTCAGAAGTGATATTGCAAATATAGCTGGCTGAAATTTATACCAGGATTCGGCTCTTTGATACCGCCATTGAAGCTTGCTGGAAGCGATAGCCGGCGACGTGTGGTCTGCCTCGCGGATAATCCGGCCTTCACTCCCGGCGCGTATTAAGCGACTGCTTCCTTTATTTTTGGCGCAAGCTGAGCAGCGTTCAAGGCACGAACAACGCTGATTTTCATGAAATTAACCGCTTGGAAGCGAGCAAACGTAAGTCGATTATTAGAGTGATGGTGGCCCGAGGTGCTCATTTTTACAGATCAAACAGGCAGACCGAATAGAGCGTATGATGACTATCAAAATACGAAAGTCAATAGGATTTCCGGGAACTTGGATACCCCTGCGACCTCTAAGTATTAGCACTCGGCAGATCAGAGTGCTAACATCCAACGCTGGAGTCGTTTACTGAGTACGCTATTGTCTGATTCCAAAGGAGCTTCACACGTGAGCCATGCAATGACCCTTCCGAGTACTTTGAGCCCGTCGTCGGCTAAGGCCGCTTCGGCAGGTGCACTGGCGCTCTCGCATTCCTCGCTGCTGTCCGGCCAACTGGGCAACATCGACGCCTACATCCAGGCGGTCAACCGGATCCCGATGCTGACGCCGGCGGAAGAACGCCAGTTCGCCACCGAATTGCGCGAACACGACAATCTGGAGGCGGCGCGCCGCCTCGTTCTGTCGCACCTGCGACTCGTCGTGTCCATCGCGCGTAACTACCTCGGTTACGGGCTGCCGCACGCCGACCTGATCCAGGAAGGCAACATCGGCCTGATGAAAGCGGTCAAGCGCTTCGATCCCGAGCAAAACGTGCGCCTCGTGTCGTACGCGATGCACTGGATCAAGGCCGAGATCCATGAATACATCCTGCGCAACTGGCGCATGGTGAAGGTCGCCACCACCAAAGCGCAGCGCAAGCTGTTCTTCAACCTGCGCAGCCACAAGCAAGGTCTCGGCGCGTTCACGCCGGATGAGATCGAGGGTCTCGCCAAGGAATTGAACGTGAAGCGCGAAGAGGTCGCGGAGATGGAAACGCGTCTGTCGGGCGGCGACATCGCGCTCGAAGGTCAGGTCGAAGACGGTGAAGAGTCGTATGCGCCGATCGCCTATCTGGCCGACTCGCACAGCGAGCCGACCGCCGTGCTGGCTTCGCGCCAGCGCGACCGGCTGCAAAGCGACGGCATCGCAAGCGCGCTCGATGCGCTTGATCCGCGCAGCCGCCGCATCATTGAAGCGCGCTGGCTGAAGGTGGCTGACGACGGCTCGGGCGGCTCGACGTTGCATGAGCTGGCCGATGAATTCGGCGTATCGGCCGAACGTATCCGCCAGATCGAAGCCAGCGCGATGAAGAAGATGCGCGGTGCGCTGACCGAATACGCATAAAGCGTCGAAGCCATGCGCGCGTAAATGGCGCTCAAAGCCCCGCCCTCGCAAGACGGCGGGGTTTTTTATTCGTTTCGTCCACTCTTTGGTCCGCGCGGCCGCGCATTCACGTCGGCCGACCCGCGAGTTGCCCAGGCGAGGCCGGTAAGCCTTTCTTGACGTATCGAGAATCCGGTAGCAATACTGCGTGAACGCGGCAAGTTTTGCGATGTGACGCCGCATGGCTAAACTGGAGCGCGCGAGGCTCACCTCCTACAATCGGCATGCATTCGCCAGACTGCCTGACGGCCAGCGCGGTCTGGATCCAGCCGGCTCACCGGCGTGAAGTCGTCTTCGACCGATCATGACCATAGCCCTGAATCGCAGCAGCTCTGTCCGGTCGCGCTGGCGCGGCCGGTTCACCAGGTGGGTACGCGATCCAGCGCTCGCGCGCGATATCGCCATCATCCTCGCCATCAAGTTCACACTGCTGATGGCGCTCAAGTTCACATTCTTCAATCATCCACAGGCGGAGCACATGATGCTGCCGCCTGAGCAGGTCGCGCAGGCGCTGCTGTCGGTGCCCGTCCCGCATCCGTCTCGAGGTGATCAACATGCCCGTTAGCGAAGTCGTAGAACTGTCGCGGCTCCAGTTCGCCATCACGGCGCTTTATCACTTTCTGTTCGTGCCGCTGACGCTCGGCCTCGCCTGGCTGCTCGTCATCATGGAGTCGGTCTATGTGATGACCGGCAAGCAGATCTACAAGGACATGACGCAGTTCTGGGGCAAGCTGTTCGGCATCAACTTTGCGATGGGCGTCGCGACCGGCCTCACGCTCGAGTTTCAGTTCGGCACCAACTGGGCTTATTACTCGCATTATGTCGGCGACATTTTCGGTGTGCCGCTAGCCGTCGAAGGGCTGATGGCGTTCTTCCTCGAATCGACGTTCGTCGGTCTGTTCTTCTTCGGCTGGAACAGATTGTCAAAAGTCCAGCATCTGATCGTCACGTTCTGTGTCGCGCTCGGTTCGAACCTGTCGGCGCTATGGATTCTGATTGCCAACGGCTGGATGAATAATCCGGTCGGCGCGAAGTTCAACTACCAGACGATGCGCATGGAGCTCGACAGCATCGGCGCGGTGATCTTCAATCCGGTCGCGCAGGTGAAGTTCGTGCATACGGTGTCGGCCGGCTATGTGACCGCGGCGATGTTCGTGCTCGGCGTGTCGTCGTGGTATCTGTTGAAGCGCCGCGACACCGAGTTCGCGCTGCGCTCGTTCGCAATCGCCGCCGGCTTCGGCCTCGCGTCGGCACTGTGCGTGATCGTGCTCGGCGACGAATCCGGCTATCGCACCGGTGAAGTCCAGCAGATCAAGCTCGCCGCGATCGAATCCGAATGGGAGACCGCGCCCGCGCCGGCACCGTTCACGGTATTCGGTATTCCAAACCAGAAGGAGCAACGCACCGACTACGCGATCCGTGTGCCGTACGCGCTCGGCATCATCGCGACCCGCTCGCTCGACGAACCCGTGGTCGGCCTGCGCGACCTGATCGCCGAAAACGAAGGTCGCATCAAGGACGGCATGCTCGCCTATTCGGCGTTGCAGCGGTTGAAGGGCGGCGACTCCAGCGACGAGGCGCATGCCGCCTTCGACAAGTACAAGGACGATCTCGGCTACGCCCTGCTGCTCAAGCAGTTCACGCCGAACGTCACCGACGCGACACCAGTCCAGATCGCCGCCGCGGCAAGAGCCACGGTTCCGCCGGTGCTGCCGCTGTTCTTCTCGTTTCGCATGATGGTCGGCCTTGGGCTGCTGTTCCTCGCGACCTTCGTGCTCGCATTCTGGTTCTGCGCGCAGCGCACGCTGCTGCTCGAAAAGCGCCGTTGGTTCCTGCGCTGGGCGGTCATAGCGATTCCGCTGCCGTGGCTCGCCGCCGAGCTCGGCTGGATCGTCGCCGAAATGGGCCGCCAGCCGTGGAGCATCGCGGGCATTCTGCCGACCAACCTGGCCGTGTCGACGCTGACGCCGCGCGATCTGTATCTGAGCATCGGCGGCTTCGTGCTGTTCTACACGGCGCTGTTCGTCATCGAGATCATGCTGATGTTCAAGTACGCGCGGCTCGGCCCCTCGTCGCTGCATACGGGCCGCTATCACCACGAGAACGAACAGCCGGTGACGCGGCCACTGTCGAACACGGCAGCATGACGCACCGCTACACCGCCTCGGAGGAGAAACCCATATGGATTACGCAGCCCTCAAACTGATCTGGTGGGTCTTGATAGGGGTACTGCTGATCGGCTTCGCGCTCACCGACGGCTTCGACATGGGCGCGGCGATCCTGCTGCCGTTCATCGCCAAAACGGACTCCGAGCGCCGCATCGTCGTGAACACGGTCGGCGCAACATGGGAAGGCAACCAGGTCTGGTTCGTGACCGCGGCGGCCGCGATGTTCGCCGCGTGGCCGCTCGCCTACGCGGCATCCTTCTCGGGCTTCTACTTCGCGATGCTGCTCGTGCTGTTCGCGCTGTTCTTCCGCCCGGTCGGCTTCGACTATCGCGGCAAGCGCGAGGATCCGCGCTGGCGCAACGCGTGGGACTGGGGCCTCTTTATCGGCGGCTTCGTACCGGCGCTCGTGATCGGCATCGCGTTCGGCAATCTGCTGCAAGGCGTGCCGTTCTCGTTCGATACCGACCTGCGCGTCACCTATCACGGCAGCTTCTTTGGCCTGCTCAATCCGTTCGCGTTACTGACGGGTCTCGTCAGCGTGTCGATGCTGGCCGCGCACGGCGCCGCGTTCGTCAAGTGGAAAACCGATGGCGTGGTTCACGAGCGCGCGTCGAAGGCGCTGCGGCTCGCGGCGCTGTGCGCGGTGGTGCTGTTCCTCGTCGCGGGCGCGCTCGTCGCGACGATGATCGGCGGCTATCAGATCGTCGATGCGCCGCCGCTCGACGCCGTCTCCAATCCGTTGATGAAGACCGTGATCGGCGCGCCGGGTTTGTGGCTGACCAACTACGCGCTTTATCCGTGGATGGTGATGGCGCCGCTCGCGGCTCTCGTCGGCGGGGTGCTCGCGGCGCTGCTCGCGCGTTCGCGCTTAGAGGCGACGGCGTTTCTGTCGACGTCGCTGATGATCGTCGGCGTGATCTTGACCACTGGCTTCTCGATGTTCCCGTTCATCATGCCTTCGTCGCTCGACGGCCGCAGCAGCCTGACCCTGTGGGATTCGGCGTCGAGCCGCATGACGCTCGAGATCATGCTGTTCGCGGTGATCGTGTTCCTGCCGGTCATCCTGCTCTATACGGGCTGGGTGTATCGGGTGATGCGCGGCAAGGTGACCGCCGCGGCGATCGAGGAAAACCATCATTCGATGTATTGAGCGGCACTGCCACAGCGGGCGATTCGCCAGGCGCCACGCGTTGCGCGTCAACGCGAAAGCGGCACCTTGGAACAAGGTGCCGCTTTGTTATTGCCGTGCTGTGATCGCTGCGCGACTCAACAGCGCTGCACAGCCATCAACCGATCACGCCGGCACCGGCGCCGCGCCCCCGCCGCCTTGCGATGACAGTCGCCCGGCCAGCTTCTGCGCATAGCGCTGCGCGGCTTCGCCGACGACGATATGGAACGTGTTCGTCGACACCCACGCGGTATCGAGCGTCGCGAGGCGCTGACGATCGACCGCCGACGGATCGCGCACGACCACTCGCAGACGCGTCGCCGCGACCGCATCGAGCGACACCACGTTGCCCGCGCCGCCGAACACGGCGAGCCAGCGCAGCGGATCGGGATCGAGCGGACCGCCTTGCGCGTCGTGAGCGTGCGCGGCGTTTTGCGCGACCGGCGCGGCCGCGGTAGCTGCCGGAGTAGCAGCTGGCGCCGACACGGCAGCAGCACCCGCCGCCTTCACCGCGCTACCCTCACCCTGCGCGATCGCCGTACGCATCTCATCGGCGATGATGTCCGCCTCGGGTCCGATGATCACCTGCACGTTGTTCGCGCCGCGCTTGAGCACGCCGCGCGCGCCGATCGACTTCAGCTCGCTGTCGGAGACCTTGTTCGCATCGACGACCGACAAACGCAGACGCGTCGTGCACGCATCCACGACCGACAGATTCGCCGCGCCACCGAGCGCCGCGATATAACGCTGCGCACGCGGCACGGCCGCACCGGCCGCCGGCGCGACGAAACCACCGGCCGCGAACGACTCGACCTGCTCGTCGGCAGCGGCGGGCTCACGGCCCGGCGTCGCCATGTTGAACTTGCGGATGAAGAAGCGGAACAGACCGTAGTACAGGACCGAGTACACGACGCCCATCGGAATCGCCCACCAGCCCTTGGTCGACAGACCGAAGTTCAGCACGTAGTCGATGAAGCCCGCCGAGAACGTGAAGCCGAGGTGAATCCCGAGCGCCGAGCAGATCGCGAGCGACAGCCCCGTCAGCAGCGCGTGGATCGCATACAGCACCGGCGCGAGGAACATGA
Organism: Paraburkholderia sp. WC7.3g; assembly: GCF_050436345.1. Lineage (NCBI taxonomy): Bacteria > Pseudomonadati > Pseudomonadota > Betaproteobacteria > Burkholderiales > Burkholderiaceae > Paraburkholderia > Paraburkholderia sp. WC7.3g. The sequence goes on along the minus strand of NZ_JBNDMA010000002.1, from coordinate 842,649 downwards.
AGCTGAACTCGATCGGCTCGGTGACACCGGTCAGGAACGACGTGAGCGCCATCGAGAACAGCAGGCCGAACACCATCGCGCGACGCTCCTTCGGCGCCTCGTGATACATCGCGAGACATGCGGCCGGCAGGCCGAACATCATCACCGGGAAGAAACCGGTCATGAAGGTGCCCGCGGTCGGGTCGCCCGCGAAGAAGCGGTGCAGGTCTCCCGTGACCGGCGCGCCGCCCGCCGGCGTGAAGGTGCCGAACACGAACCACGTCAGCGAGTTAAGGATGTGATGCAAGCCCGTGACCAGCAGCAGCCGGTTCAGCACGCCGAACACGAACGCGCCGAGTGCACCGGCCGTCGTGAGCCAGTGGCCGGCCACGTCGATTGCGTTCTGCACCGGCTCCCACACGTGGCCGAATACGATGCCTAGCCCCACGCACACCACGCCTGTCACGATCGGCACGAAGCGTTTGCCGCCGAAGAACGCGAGGTAGTCGGGCAGCTTGATGTCCTTGTAGCGGTTGTACAGCAGCCCCGCGACGATCCCGGCGATGATCCCCGACAGCACGCCCATGTTGAGCTTGTCGTTGATGTCCTTCATCACCGCGATCTGCACCAGATAGCCGATCGCCCCGGCGAGACCGGCGACGCCGTTATTGTCTTTCGCGAAGCCGACCGCCACGCCGATCGCGAACAAGAGCGGCAGGTTGTCGAAGATCGCGCCGCCCGCATCGGCGATCATCTTGATGTTGAACACGTCGGGCTGCCCGAGCCGCAGCAGCAGGCCGGCAACCGGTAGTACCGCGATCGGCAGCATCAGCGCGCGTCCCAGGCGCTGAATCTTCAGAAACGGATTTCCATCCATCGGTATCTCCAATTTTGTCTCGTAGGGGTACGGCTTGGGGGAGTGGTGCAGCAATGCAGTGAATCGTGTCGCGCGCGCGGGCAGACGTGCTGCCGTGCGCGCGGCGTGCGGGTCTTTGAGTTCGTTAATTTTTCAATCGAGCGGCCACGTGGCGCGGCTCGTGGCTCTGACCGCCTGCGCGGAGTCGAGCGCGAGCGCATCGCGGGCACGCTGGCGGCACAGTTGATAGTCGAGCGTGCGCACGCGTGCCTTGATGCCGGGCACCGACAGCGGATCGACCGACAACTCGGTCACGCCGAGGCCGACGAGCAGCGGCATCGCCAGCGGGTCGCCGGCGAGCGCGCCGCATACGCCGACCCATTTACCATGCTTCGCGGCACCTTCGACGGTCGCCGCGATCAGGCGCAGCACCGCCGGATGCAGGCCGTCCGCCTGCGCCGCGAGATCGGGCTGGCAGCGGTCCATCGCGAGCGTGTATTGCGTCAGGTCGTTGGTGCCGATCGACAGGAAATCAGCGTGCTGCGCGAGCTGATCGGCGAGCAATGCAGCCGACGGCACTTCGATCATCACGCCCACTTCGATCGGCTCGGTACCACCCGCTTCGCGTGCGAGCTCGTCGATACGCTTGCGGATGCGGATCAGTTCGCCGGCATCGGTGACCATCGGCAGCAGGATGCGCACGGCGCCGACTGGACGCACGGCGAGCAGGCCGCGCAGCTGGTCGTCGAGCAGATCGGGGCGAATCTGCGCGAGGCGCACGCCGCGCAGGCCGAGCGCGGGGTTCGGCTCGGGCGGCAGCGTCAGATAATCGACTTCCTTGTCCGCGCCGACGTCGAGCGTGCGGATGATCGCGGTGCGGCCGCGCAACGCATCGACGATCGCCTGATAGCTGTGGCGATGCTCGTCCGCGCTCGGTGCGGTCGGGCGGTGGATGAACAGCAGCTCGGTGCGCAGCAGTCCGACCGCGTCGGCGCCGTTGTCGACGGCGGCCGTCGCGTCGTCGAGTGTGGCGATGTTGGCGGCCACTTCGATCGCGCGGCCGTCGGAGGTCGCGGCTGACTGCTGCGACGTGCGGCGATTCGCTTCGCGCACGTCGGCGAGGCGGCTGCATTCGCGGCGCGCACGTTCGACGTCGAGTTCGGTCGGCGCGAATTCGAGCCGGCCCGTGCTCGCATGCACCACCACCTGAGTGCCCTCGGGTATCGCGTGCAACGCGTCGCCGACCGCGACCAGCGCCGGAATGCCCGCCTGACGCGCGAGAATCGCCGCGTGCGAGGTCGCGCCGCCACGTGCCATCACAAGCCCGGTGACGCGCGTGCGATCGAGCGACGACAGATCCGACGGCGTGAATTCGTCGGCCGCGAGCACCGCCTCGTCTGGCAGCGTGCGGGCCGCGCTGCTGGTGTAACCGAGCGCGCGCTGCACGCGCTTTTCGATGTCGCGCAGATCGGCGGCACGCTCGGCCAGCAACGCGTCCTCCACGTTACTGAGGATTCCGATTTGCGCGCGGATCGCCTCGCGCCACGCAAAACCGGCGCTCTTGCCGAGGCTGATCAGATCGCGTGCGGCGTCGAGCAGCGTCGGATCTTCGAGCAGCACACGATGCACCGCGAATATCCCCGCCTCGCCGACCGCGCCGCGTTGCGACGCATCGCGCACGATCGTGTCGAGATCGGCGTCGACGGTCGCGATCGCCTTGTCGAGCAGACGGCTCTCCGCCGCCGGCGTGCCGCTCGCCTGCTCCGGCGGATCGAGATCCGCGTCGTCCCAGCGCACCAGCTTGCCCAGCGCGACGCCCGGCGCCGCGCACACGCCAGCGAGCGTATTCGGCGCGAGCGGCTCGCCCGCAGCGGGCGCCGCAACGACTGCCGCCGCTGGTGTCGCTTGCCGCGCCGGCTTCTGCTCGCGCATCTGCTCGACCTCGCCATGCGCTTCGCGCGTCAGTTCGTCAGCGATTGCATCGACCGCCGCCTGCGCCTGCGGACCGACGCCGAGCAGCTCTATGCTCGCGCCTTCGCCGGCACCGAGTCCCAGCAGACCCACTACGCTTTCGATCGGCGCCTTGCGCCCGTCGTAGCGCACCTCGACGCGCGCGTCGAAGCCGCGCGCCGCTTCACGCGCTCGCGCCGCGGGCCGCGCATGCAAGCCGCCCGCGTGCGTCAGCGTGACCTGCCGACGCGCTTCGTCCATGATGTGCGCAGCGCTCGCCTCGCGCACCGCGTCGTGGCTGACGCCCTCGCGCGCGCGCAGCACCAGCAGCGGCGTTTCGCCGGCCTTCGCGTGGCCGGCCGGTGCACGCTCGATGATCTCGAACGCATCCGAATTCGCAATCGCGATGACCGACACGAGGCTCGGCGCATTGAGCGCGATCTGATCCTGATCGAACTCGATCAGCACGTCGCCGACGTGCACGTGCGCGCCCTGCCCGACCATCGGCGCAAAACCCTTGCCGTTCAGCCCGACCGTGTCGATACCGATATGCAGCAGAATCTGCGCGCCTTCGGCGCTCTCGAGCGTCACCGCATGGCCGGTGCGCGCCAGATGCGTGACGACGCCGTCGCATGGCGCGACGAGCCGGCCCTCGAGCGGATCGACGCCGATGCCGTCGCCGAACATGCCGCCCGAAAACACCGGGTCCGGCACGTTCGCGAGTGGCACGACCGGGCCGGTCAGCGGTGCAAGCAAAACAATGTGATCTTCGGAATGGCTCATCAGATTTGACTTCTCGACACGTCGCATCGTCATTCTCGTCAGTGAGTTTCGGTGACTTTGTTCAGATGGCGTGGCGCGTCGGGATTGCGCCCGCGCGCGGCGGCAAGGTCCGCGGCCATCACGTAAAAGGACAGGATGGCCGCGATCGGATCGAGCGCCGCGTGGGCGGTGGCGACGAGCGGCAGCGAAGCTTCCTCGATGTCGTCCGGCGCCGCGAGCAGCACGCGCGCGCCGCGCGCGCGCATGTCGTGCGCGAGTTGCAGCAGACCGGCCTGCTCCGGTCCGCGCGGCGCGAACACGAGCAGTGGATAGTCGCGGTCGATCAGCTCCATCGGACCATGACGCACTTCCGCGCTCGAAAACGCTTCGGCCTGAATGCCGGAGGTTTCCTTGAGCTTCAGCGCGGCTTCCTGCGCGATCGCGAGGCCAAGGCCGCGGCCAATCACGATCATCCGCTCGATGCCGCGCAACTCCTTCACGGCCATCGACCAGTCGAGCCGGCCCGCGCGTTCCAGCGCATCGGGCAGCGCGCTCAGTCCGCCGAGCAGCTCGGCGTCGTTCTGCCAATGCGCGACCAGCTGCGCGGAGATCGACAGCATCGCGATATAGCTCTTGGTCGCCGCGACGCTCAGTTCGGGACCGGCGACGAGCGGCAGATGCCACTCGCACGCGCCGGCGAGCGGCGACGACGGCGCGTTCACGGCGGCGACCGTCAATGCGCCGGCCGCGCGCAGCGCGTTCATGGTGCCGACGAGGTCGGGGCTTTTGCCCGATTGCGAAAACGCGAGCGCAAGCTGATCGCGCACCTGCAGCGGCGCCTGCTGCAGCGTCGCGACCGACATCGGCAGCGACGCGACCGGCACGCCGAGGCGGCTCATCGTCAGGGACGCAAAGTAGCTGGCGGCATGGTCCGAGCTGCCGCGCGCGACCGTCAGCGCGACATGGCGCGGCTGTTGCGCAAGCGTCGCGGCGAGCGCCGCGACGCGCGAGGTGTCCTTGAGCTGCTCAGCGACCGTTGCGGCGGACGCGAGCGCTTCCTTAAGCATATTCGACAATGGCTTCTCCTTCGACATAGGTCGCGCTCAGCGCCAGCTCGCGATCGAATACGACCACGTCGGCCCACGCACCGCGCGCGATGCGGCCGCGGTCCTCGATGGCGAGATAGTCGGCGGCGTAACGCGACAAACGGTGGGATACATCGGCGATCGGCAGGCCGATCGAAACGAGATTGCGCAGCGCCTGATCCATCGTCAGCGTGCTGCCCGCGAGCGTACCGTCGGCCAGACGTACGCCGCCGAGGCACTTGGTCACGTGCTGGCTGCCGAGGCGATATTCGCCGTCGGGCATGCCGGTGGCCGACGTGCTGTCCGTCACCACGTACAGGCGCGGAATCGCGCGCAGAGCGGCGCGGATCGCGCCGGGATGCACGTGCAGCAGGTCGGGAATGATTTCGGCGTATTCGGCGTGCGCGAGCGCGGCGCCGACCAGACCAGGGTTGCGGTGATGCAGCGGCGACATGGCGTTGAACAGATGCGTGAAACCGCACGCGCCGTGCTTTAGCGCGGCGACCGCGTCGTCGTAGGTGCCGAGCGAATGGCCGAGCTGCACGCGTACGCCGCGCGCCGCCATCTCGGAGATGATCTCCATGTGGCCGGCGATCTCGGGCGCAAGCGTGACCACGCGGATCGGCGCGATCGACAGATACTTGAGCACCTCGTCCATCACCGCCGATACCGCCGCGTCGGGCTGAGCGCCGAGCTTGCCGGGGTTGATGTACGGCCCTTCCAGATGCACGCCAAGCACGCGCGCGCAGCCCGGCGTGCGCACGCGGGTGACGTTGCCGAGCCCGGCCACCACGTTCATCAGTTCGTCGCGCGGCGCGGTCATCGTCGTCGCGAGCAGGCTCGTGGTGCCATAGCGCGCATGCGTGCGCGTGATCGTTTCGATCGCGTCGCCTGCCTCCATCACGTCGGCGCCGCCGCCGCCATGCACGTGCAGATCGATGAAGCCGGGCAGGATGTACGGTGCGTCGTTCGTCGACGGATCGGCGCGCTCGCCGGACAGCGCCGTGATGCGGCCGTTTTCGAATTCGAGCGTGCCGTGGATCCACCCTTCGGTGGTGAGTATGTTTCCGGTCAGCATGAGTCTCTCTGGTGCGTGATACGGATGCGGCAAATGTGCGTCCGCCGGACTTAGGGCCGACGCGGACCGCGCAATTCAGGTGCGCAATTCAGCGACGAAGTCGTAGTAGTCGTCGCGGCAATAGGTGTCGGTCAGCTCGATCGCGCGCTGATCCGCGCTGTAGCCGATACGGGTAATGACCAGCAACGCGGTGCGCGGTTCGATGTCCATCAGTGCGGCGATTTCGCTCGACGCGTTGACCGCGCGAAAGTGCTGCAACGCGCGCACGACCGCCGCGCCGCGTTGCTCGAGATAGCTGTACAGCGAGTCGCCGATCACGAGCGGATCGGGCACGATCGCGACCGGCAGCGCCGAATGCTCGACCGCCATCACGATGCCGTCCGCGCGCCGCAGCCGCCGCAGGCTCGTGACGGCCGCGCCCGGTGACAGGCCGAGGTGCAGCAGCTCGTCGCGGTTGGCGGCGCGCACGTCGCGTTCGAGCCACACCGAATCCGGGCGGAAACCGCGCTGCTGCATCTTCTTCGTGAAGCCGGTGAGACGCGATAGCGGATCCTCGACGCGCGGCGTGATGAAGCTGCCCGCGCCGCGCGAGCGCCGAATCAACCCCTGCTCGACCAGCAGCTCGATCGCCTTGCGCGCGGTGATGCGCGACACGCCGATAGCGTCGGACAGCGTACGTTCGGAGGGCAGCGCCTCGCCGGCCGACCAGACGCCGCAATGGATCGCCGTCGCCAGGTTGCGCGCGAGTTGCAGGTAGAGCGGCGTGACGTTGCGCACGTCAGGCATCAATGCGGACCAGCGAGTTTCCATGGGGCTCCAAGGACGCCGCGAGCAGCACGGCCTAGGAAAACTGAGAGCCCATTATATAACCAACATAATACCAGTCAATCGAGTGGTTCTATGTCAGTCCAGCAAGCCGCAAAGCCTTGCCGCACAAGGCTCATCGCCTTTTCCGGGCGCTGTGTCGACGGGAATTCGGAGACCAGGAGTTACCCGTATCGAACTCGCTGGGCGATACCAGCAAGCGGTCCGCGTACCACAGTGGTATCGGAAAAACCTCATCGATCAATACCTGTTCAATACCACTTTGCGCATCGCTGCGATTCGCAAGTTTTGTAAATAACAGGCGTGCCGATATAGTGCGTGTACATACCATAAAGAGTCCCGGGGAGTCCCCTTGACAGATTCCGAGGCGCTGCGGCGCGCTCAGGCCGTTCGCCATTTCAACCGCTTCTATACCCAATGCATCGGCGCCCTGCACGAGCATCTGGCCCGAAGCCAGTTCTCGCTGACGGAAGTGCGTGTGCTGCACGAGCTATCGCGCGTGCGCGCGCAGACGGCGTCGGTGCTCGGGCGCTCGCTCGGGCTCGATAGCGGCTATCTGAGCCGCCTGCTGACCAGTTTCGAGCGACGCAACCTGATCACACGCCGCCCGTCCGACACCGACGCGCGCCAGTCGCTGATCGCATTGACCGAGCACGGACACGCGACCTATGCGCCGCTCGACGCCGCCGCCGTCCACGAAGCGCTCGGCCTGCTCGACAGGCTCAGCGCGCTGTCGCAGGAGCAGTTGATCGGCGCGATGAAGCTGATCGAGCGTCTGCTCGCCGACAAGCCGAAGCACGAGCTCGTGAGGCTGCGTCAACCGCGCGCGGGCGAATGCGGCTGGCTCGTGCATCGTCAGGCGCAGTGGTTCGCCGCACAGTACGGCTGGGATCACACGTTCGAGGGCTTGCTCGCGCGCATCGTCGCCGAGTACGCGCAGCGCAACGATACGTTGCGCGAGAAATGCTGGGTCGCCGAGCAGGAAGGTCTGGTGGTCGGCTCGGTTTGCCTCGTCGGGGTCTCGACGACGGTCGCCGGACTGCGCATGCTGTGGGTCGAACCGGACGTACGGCGGCTCGGCATCGGCACTCAGTTGCTCGGCGAATGCGTGCGCTTCGCGCTTCGCGCGGGCTACACGAAGCTCACGCTGACCACCGCGAGCGCGTTGGCGGAGCCGCGTCGGCTTTGCGAGCGCGCCGGATTCAAGCTGGCCGGCAGCGCGGCACAACGCCGCTTCGGCCACGATCTGGTGATCGAAAGATGGGAGTTGGAGCTATAAAAAAGGCACTCGCCCGGGCGGCGAGTGCCTCTTCCGATGATGCGATGCGATTGCCAGCGCAACCGCTCTGCACGCGTCGTTTAGAACGACGGCACCATCGAACCCTTGAACTGCGTCTTGATGAACTGGCGCACATCTTCCGACTGATACGCCGCGACCAGCTTCTTGACCCACGGCTGATCCTTGTCCTTCGCGCGCACGGCGATCAGGTTCGCGTACGGGCTATGGATGTCTTCCAGCGCGATCGCGTCCCTGGTCGGCTGCAGGCCGGCGGCCAGCGCGAAGTTCGTGTTGATGACGGCGGCATCGACATCGGCGAGCGAGCGCGGCAGTTGCGCGGCGTCGAGCTCGACGAACCTGATCTTCTTCGGATTGTCGACGACGTCGAGCGGGGTCGCGTTGTTGCCGCCCGTGGCCGCGCCGGCCTTCAGCTTGATCAGCCCCTGCGCCTGCAGCAATAGCAGCGCGCGATTTTCGTTCGACGGATCGTTCGGCACCGCGACCTTCGCGCCCTGCGGCAGGTCCTTCAACGACTTCAGCTTTTTCGAGTACGCGCCCAGCGGCGAGATGTACGTGAGACCCGCGTTGACGAGCTTGTAGCCGCGCTGCTTGATCTGGCTATCGAGGTAGGGCTGGTGCTGGAAGCTGTTTGCGTCGAGGTCGCCCGCGTCGAGCGCGGCGTTCGGCTGGATGTAATCGTTGAACTCGACGACCTTCACGTTCAGGCCTTCGCGCTTCGCGACTTTGGTGACGACTTCCCAGATCTGCGAGTCCGGGCCGCCGATCGTGCCGACCTTGATGACCTTGTCGTCGGCGTGCGCGCCGAAGCTGGTCAGGATCATTGCACCGGCCACAATTGCGGTGAGGGATTTGAGGACATTTCTGCGCTGCATGTGATTCTCGCTGTTGCTGATCGACGTTTGAGTCGATGGCTCCGATCGGTGCCGGAGTCGGATGAAAATGGGCGGCGCCCCGGTTCGTGCCGGTGTGCCGTCGGCCAAGCCCTAAATTGTTTCATAGGGGCGGCAAGTTGGGAAATATCCTCAGCGCATAGGGTTATGCGGAGCGCAACCGCTAGCGCGACGCCGAATCCGCGGCTGACTGATAATCCAGAGCCTTGTCCGGACACGGCCCAGTTAACCCCCAGTGAAAGCGACCATGTACGTGATCAACGTTATCTACACCGCCTCGCTCGATCGCATCGATGACGCGCTCGACGCCCATCGCGCGTTTCTCGCGACGCAGTTCGAAGCCGGCATCTTCTTGGCGGCCGGCCCGAAGGTGCCGCGCGACGGCGGGATCATTCTCGCGATGCGTATCGAGCGCGACAGGCTCGATCGGATTCTCGCGAGCGATCCGTTCGCCGAGCAGCAGCTCGCGCGCTATGAGGTGACGGAATTCAAGACGACGCGTCTCGCGCCGGGGCTGAATCTGCCGATTCCGGTTTGAGCGCGAGTTGCGAAGAGGATATTGATATGACTTTCCATGTCAATCGCGATGTTGATTTTTTTTGCTTGATTTTTCGCTTTTTCATAGGCGCGAGAATTCCCTGAGGGCGGCGTAGCAGTAAGGTCGACGGTGGATCACACTGATATCCGCGGATTGGCTACCGCATTACAGAGGTCCGCCTCATGAGCCTGCCGCTGTCTTGGGCCGCAAATTGGTGATGCCCGTTGCGAAATATCTTCGCGGGTTACTCGAGTGCCGGGCTACGCCGCCTTCAGGAAACTCCTCCACTTGTTGTCTTGCGTTGAGTGGCGGGCGGCTTACGCGGTCTGTGCGCTGCGTGACGTGGCAAGCGACATCGCCAGGCGGCTGATGTCCCAGATGAAGCCCGCTAGTTCACGGGCGACGGCGACCGTCGCGATATTGACGTGTTTGCCGCGCACTGCCAGCTTCCGGTATCGCCGGCACAACCGGACCTGCGCGTCCCAGGCGCGATCGATAATGGCCTTCGGAATACCTTCGTGCCGACGCTGGATGTCGCGGCTCACGCGCGCAGGATGCCGGTAGCTCCAGGCCGCCTCGACCAGCAGCTTTCTGGCGTAGCTGTTGCCGGTCTTGGTGATGCTACCCCGACGTCGCTTGTCGCCCGAGGAATGTTCCGACGGCGTCACCCCCAGCCATGCCATCAGTTGACGTGGATGTTCGAAGCGTGACAGGTCGCCCAGTTCCGACAGTATCCCGACGGCCGTGACGAACTGCACGCCCCGCATCGCCTGCAGTCCCAGCAGGGCTGGATAAAACCGCCAGTTGACGACTGCCTCGCGTAGCGCTGCTTCGAGGCGATCACACTGCGCGAGTCGGTCCTCGATCGTGCGCCGGTGTTCGTCAAACGCCAGTTGCCGCCACGGGTGCCCGAATGAATATGCGCTGAGCCAGCGCCGATGGGCGGCGCCCCAGTTCGCGTTCCCGGTATAGTGCACGCCATGCGAGAGCAGGAACGACTTCAGCCGCTGCCGCGCCTGCTTCAGATCGTCTCTGGCACCGGCCCATGCCCGCGCCAGATCCCGGAATGCCTCATCCTCGACGCCCGGGACATAGACCGCTGACAGGTCACCGGCGCGCAGCGCTCGCACCAGTTTGATCGCATCGCGCCGATCCGTCTTCACGCGCTCGCCGGGCTTCTTCGGAATCAGCGATGGTGCACACACGATGCAGTCGAATCCCTTCTGGACGAGCTGCCGGTAAAGCCCATAACCACACGGACCCGCTTCGTAGACGATGCGTACGTGTCGCCCTTTTGACTGCAGGCGCCTGCACAGGCGGTCGATATCTGCCTTCGTCGTACCGATCTTGCCAAGCAGTTCCACCTCGCCCATGCCGATCGCGTAGGCGACCGTGATCGAATCCTTGTGAACATCCAGACCGACGTACACCGTGCTATCGTTTTCCATGCTGGCCTCCGTGCCGGAAATCGCCGGGTGTGGCGCTGTCCACACCGTGCGGCTCTGGCAGCAATGCTAACCCGCGTCTGATTCGTCACGGCTGGCCAGCCCCTGCCTCACGGAAAGTCATACTGCCTTGGGGAGCGGATGCGGGAGCGGCTTTGCTATAAAAAGCGGCCCGCGATGCGCATCAATCAAGCAATAGCTTGATGTCATGCACCCACGGCGTCGCGCCCTGGCCATCGCGCGCGAACAGACGCAGCTTGCCGTCCGCGTCGAACACGTAGCTCGCGGCCGTGTGGTCCATCGTGTAGCTGTCGGGCGTCTTGCCCGGCACCTTCGCGTAGTAGACGCGGAAGTCTTTCGCAACCTTCGCGAGCTGTTCTTCGTTGGCCGGACGCAGGCCGACGAAGCTCGGATTGAACGCCGGCACGTATTGCGCGAGCAACTGCGGCGTATCACGCGCGGGGTCGACGGTGACGAACAGCACCTGCACGCGCTTCGCGTCTTCCTGGCCGAGTTGCTGCAAAGCCTGCGACAGTTCTGCCATCGTCGTCGGGCAGACGTCCGGGCAATGCGTATAGCCGAAGAACAGCACGACGACCTTGCCCTTGTAGTCGGCAAGCGTGCGGATCTTGCCGGAGGTGTCGGGCAACGAGAAATCGCTGGCGAATTGCGTATTGCCGGTGATGTCGAGATTCGAGAAGGCCGGGGGCTGCTTGCCGCACCCCGCCATCAGCAGCGTGCCGCCGAGTGCGGCGCCGAGGGCGCAAGCCATCACAGCAGCGCGCGCGACGCGCGCAAAGCGGTTGTTGAGCATGGTGTTACGCGCCGATCACGACGCGGGCGTAGTGGTCGATCAGCAGCGCGGCGAACAGCAGCGACAGATAGACGATCGAATAACGGAAGGTTTTGCGCGCGAGATCGTCCGAATACTCGCGGTAGATCTTCCACGCATACGCGAGAAACACCGCGCCGAGCAGCACCGCCGCCGCGAGATACACGACGCCGCTCATACCGGAGATAAACGGCATAAGCGTGACCGCGAACAGGATCACCGTGTAGAGCAGGATATGCAGGCGGGTGTACTTTTCACCGTGCGTGTTTGGCAGCATCGGCAGGCCGGCGTTTTCGTAGTCCTTGCGGCGATACAGCGCAAGCGCCCAGAAATGCGGTGGCGTCCACACGAAGATGATCAGCACGAGGATCCACGCGTCGCCGGGCACGTGGCCCGTGACCGCGGCCCAGCCGAGCGCCGGCGGCATCGCGCCCGACGCGCCGCCGATCACGATGTTCTGCGGCGTGGCCGGCTTAAGCAGCAGCGTGTAGATGACCGCATAGCCGACGAACGTGGCGAGCGTAAGCCACATGGTCAGCGAATTGGCGAACGTGTACAGCGTCCACATGCCGAGGCCGCCGAGCACGGCCGAGAACAGCAATATCTGCGGGGAGGTGATTTCGCCGCGCGCCGACGGACGCCACGACGTGCGGCGCATTTTTGCGTCGATCTGCTGTTCGACGAGGCAGTTGATCGCGAACGCGGCGCCGGCCAGCAGCCAAATGCCGACGGTGCCGCCGATCAGTACGGTCCATGGCACCATGCCCGGTGTCGACAGGAACATGCCGATGACCGCGCAGAACACCGCGAGTTGCGTAACGCGCGGCTTGGTCAGGGCGAGGTATTGGGAGACCCGGCTGCCGGGTGTTTGGGAGAGTGTTGTGCTGTCCATGTGAGTCACGCTGGCGCGGCATCGCGCGCAGGGATCGTGGCGCGGCCGGGACGGCTATAAGCGATTCGAAAGTCTAACATAACGAGCAGCAGCAGCAGGATCGCGGCCCCGCCGTTATGGGCGACCGCGATCGGCAGCGGCCATTGCAGCACGATATTCGACAACCCGGTAATGAACTGGATTAGCATCACCAGCAGCACACCGTTCGCGGGTCGCCGCAGCGACTCGAAGCGGCGCATCTTCAACGCGAACCACGCCAGATAGCCGATCACGGCGAACGCGAACGTGCGATGTGTCCAGTGAATCGCGACCAGCGCATCCTGCGTGATCACGTCGCCGTCGCCGGTCATGCCGAGCGCGCGCCACAGGTGGAAGCCGTGCGCGAAGTCCATCGGCGGGATCCATTGGCCGTTGCAGGTCGGGAAGTCGGTGCACGCGAGCACCGCGTAGTTCGTGCTGACCCAGCCACCGAGCGCGATCTGCAGCACCAGCAGCGCCAGGCCCGCGAGCGCCGCAGCGCGCCAGCGCGCAGTCTCCGGCTCGTAGGCCGGCAGCGGCGTCAAGCGCGCAGCGAGCCAGCCGAGCGTGCCGAGCAGCGCGAGGCCGAGCAGCAGATGCGTGGTCACGATGATCGGCTGCAGCTTCATCGTCACGGTCCACGCGCCGAACGCGCCCTGCACGACGATCAGCAGCAGCAGCGAAGTCGGCCACCACGGCGACACATGCAGCGGACGACGCTTGATGCGCGCCGTCCACGCGATCAGCGTCTGCGCGATGATCAGCACGCCGATCGCCATCGCGAAATAACGGTGGATCATTTCGATCCACGCCTTCGTCATGCTGACAGGACCGCTCGGCATCGCATGATAGGCCGCGGAGATCGCCGCGTGCGCGATGAACGGCGACGACGTGCCGTAGCAGCCGGGCCAGTCCGGGCAGCCGAGGCCCGAATCGGTGAGGCGCGTGAAGCCGCCGAACATCACGAGATCGAGCGTCAGGAAGGTGGTGAGCCAGACCAGTTTGCGGAATTTGTTGTCGTCGGCCTTGACCCACACGTAGGACAGCGGCAACAACGCGATACACAAGCCGATCAGGCCCAGTTGCAATACGAACATCACATTTACCCAGTTGCGGCGTCAGCCGATGGTCGACCATTTGAGCAGCTTGGTCACGTCGCCTTTGATCTTGCTCGGGTTCGCGTCTTTCGGAAAACGCATCATCAGATTGCCATTCGGATCGACCAGATAGATGTGGTCGGTGATCCGCATGCCGGTGTCGGCGGGCAGCCACCCGACGAGCTGCGCCGGATCGGCGATCAGCATGTTGGTGTTGGGGTAGGCGGTTTGTATCACGTCCGCGACCTTGCCTGCATCGGTGCGAAGCCACACTTCCACCACGCGCTCGCGTTCCGGGCCTTGGGCTGTGCGGATTTGTCGCATGAAGTAGAGCTTCGTCACGCAGGCCTTGTCGCACGCGCTGTCGTCGACCGAAATCATCAGCCAGCGGCCGTGCAGCGACGCGAGCTTCAGCGGCTTGCCGTCGGCGCCGGTGACCACGAGCGAGTCGGGGATCGGCCGTTGCGGCTCGATCAGCGCGCCGTAGTTCGTGCTGCCGCCGGTCGGTTTGACGACGTAGTACATGAAGTACGAGATCGCGATCGGCGCGGCGCAGATCACAGCGAGCAGCAACAGCACCCAGCGGCCGCGCCGCCACGAGCCCGGGCCGTTGGGTTGGCCGGGCATCGCCTTGGCCGCGGCGGGTTTGCCGCCGGGTTTGCCAGCTTCCGGCGAACGGGGAGTTTGAGTCGACACTACGGAACCTCTTTCAATGTTTGGACGACGGCGGGCCGCGCCTTCACTTCGTCATGCGCCAGGCGCATGTTCTTTCTTGCCCGCGCGGCGCGCCGCATACAGACCGAAAGCGAGCGCGGCGGCGGCCATGCCCCACCACTGCAGCATGTAGCCGTAGTTGCGCTCGACGCCGATGGTCGGCGCGGGCCAGTCACGCACCAGACCATCGCGTTCGTCGCCGGTTTGCTGGATCACGAACGATTGCAGCGGCAGCCCGGTTTCCGCAGCGTACGCGGCGACATCGAGATTCTGCCGGATCAGACGATGCGCGGCCGATCCGCCCTCGCCGAGCTCGAACGCGCGCGACGCATCGGCGCGCGCAATCCCTTCGATCTCGAGCTCGCCCGACGGCGTCGTGTACGGCGCGATGGTCTCGCGACTGCTGAGGTTGCGCGGCAGCCAACCACGATTGACGAGCACGTAGCCGCCGTCGGCAAGTTTAAAGGGCATCACGACGTAAAAGCCCGGCTGATCGTTATACGGACGATTGTCGAGGTACACGACCTGGTCCGCGACGAAACGGCCGCGCGCCTTCACGCGATGAAACTCGACCTCCTTCAGCGCGAGCGGCGCCGCGCTGACCGGCAGCGCGGGCGCGTTTTCGAACTGCGTGATACGTGCCTCGAGCGCTTCCTTCTGATGCGCGCGATCGCGCTGCCAGAAGCCGAGCCGCATCGTCACGACGACGACCAACAGGATCAGCAGCACGGGAATCAGGCGAAACTTCATTGCAGGCGCTCCGGCATCGCGTTCAGGGCCGCCGGGAACCTGCGGCAGATGCCCGCGCGCGGTGCGATAATAAATGTTTTGCCACTGCGCTTTCCGGTTTCAGTTGGTTCCATGCACATTATCGTTCCCATCGCCTTTGCTCTGATCATCGCCAGCATGGTGTCGGCGCTGTATTTCATGATGCACGACAAAGGCAAGACCAAGCGGATGGTCTGGTCGCTGGCCACGCGGGTGGGCCTGTCGATCTCGTTGTTCCTGTTCATCCTGTTCGCGCACTGGATGGGCTGGATTCAATCGACCGGGATTCCGTACGGGCGCTGACGCTCGCGGAAAGGTCGGCGGCGCATCCGTCCGCGGCAAATGTTCTCGCCGCCAAACAAAACGCCGCCCTGACAGATCGAGGGCGGCGCTGCGTTGATCCTTGCATACTGCTCCGTGCACGCCTGCGCCGACGAGCGGCGCGCGGTTTTGAGCGCGTTACAGCCAGTACACGACGACGTACAGACCGAGCCACACGACGTCGACGAAGTGCCAGTACCAGGCCGCGCCTTCGAACGCGAAGTGATGTTCCGGCGTGAAGTGGCCGCGGATCAGGCGCGCCAACACGACGGCGAGCATCGTGCCGCCGAGGAACACGTGAAAGCCGTGGAAGCCAGTCAGCAAGAAGAACGTCGAACCGTAGATGCCCGAAGACAGCGTCAGGTTCAGCTCGTTATACGCGTGGAAATACTCGAAGCCCTGCAGGAACAGGAAGCTCACGCCCAGCACGAGGGTCGCCGCGAGCCACGCGATCGCCTTCCTGCGATGGTCGTCGCGCAGCGCATGGTGCGACACCGTCAGCGTCGCACCCGACGACAGCAGCAGCGCCGTGTTGATGGTCGGCACCGGCCACGGCTGCATCGACTTGTAGGTGCCCACGAGCTCGGCAGGACCGTTGTTCGGCCACACCGCCGAGAAGTCCGGCCAGATCAGCTTGTAGTCGAGACTGCCGAGCTGATGCAGCGCGATTTCGCGGGCATAGAACAGCGCGCCGAAGAATGCGCCGAAGAACATCACTTCAGAGAAGATGAACCAGCTCATGCTCCAGCGATACGAACGGTCGACGTTCTTGCCGTACATACCGCCTTCCGACTCGGCGATCGCGTCGCCGAACCAGTGCCACAGCGTAAAGAGCAGCCACAGCAGACCGATGAGCACGCCGAGCGGCGCCCAGGTGTGGTCGTTGATCCAGGCCGCAAGCGATCCGAGCATGACCAGCAACCCGGTAGCGGCGCTGATCGGATGCCGCGACGGATGCGGTACGAAATAGTACGGGCTCTCGTTTTGACCGCTCATTCTTGATTCTCCACTTCAGTCCAGTTGTTCCGGAATCTCCGGCTGTATCTTCGGCGGCGCGTCGATACCGCACCGCTTCTCTCTAATTCGTGGGCTCCGCTCCGCTGCCGTGCCCCGGCACTGCGTCAACCGACCACGAGGCGCACGATCAGAATTAGCACCCCGATCAGAACCGCCGCGCCGATCAGCGCCGCCACGATCACATGCACCGGGTTGAGCTGCGTGGCGTCCGCTTCGAGATCGCGGCGCTTGCGCACGCCGAAAAACGACCATAACACCGCGCGCATCGACTGACCGAAACTGCTCTTGCGCGGTTTGCCGCCGTTATCGTTCATCTCGCTTCGTCTTCCTCGTTTAGTCCGCGGCTCGCACCATCAAATCTGCTTCAGGCCGGCCTCGCGGGCGTAGCTGCCGCGCTGGTCGCTGCATTTGCCGCTGGGTTCGCCTTCGGCACCGCATCATCCGCGCTCGCCGCCGCCGGCGTGTTCAACTCGAAAAACGTGTACGACAGCGTGATCGTCTTCACGTCCTTCGGCAACTTCGGGTCGACCACGAACACCACCGGCATCCGCTTCGTCTCGTTCGCGTTCAACGTCTGCTGCGTGAAGCAGAAACACTCGATCTTCCTGAAGTACCCAGTCGCCTGCTTCGGCGCGTAGCTCGGAATGGCCTGCGCACGGATCGTGCGCGACTGCTCGTTGCTGACGTCGTACATGACCGTCGTCACTTCACCCGGATGCACGTCGAGACTGCGCTGCTCCGGCTTGAAACCCAACAGACCGCGCGCGTTCGCATCGAATTCGATCGAAACCGTGCGGCTCATGTCGACCTGCGTATTCTTCGCCTCGCGCGCCGACACGTCGCGCTGCACGAGGTTGTTCACGCCAGTGATCTGGCAGATCGCGCGATACATCGGCACCAGCGCGAAACCGAAACCGAACATCATCAACGCGACGACGAAAAGCTTGATCAGCATCGAACGGTTGAAAGAGCGGTCGGTCCCGGCCGGCGGTTGCGTCGACATCTGAATCCTCACCAAACCTGCAAACAGACTGCCAACGCGGCGTCAGCTGAACCAGTACTGCTTCAGAATCGCGCTCGCGAAAAACACCGCGGCGATCGCGAACATCACGAGCCCTATCCGCCTGTTGCCTGCGCGAATCTGCTCCGGCGTACGTCTTTCCTGTGGATTGCGCGTCATGCTCGACTTTCTGAATACTGTTCTTGACTGGCGAGGCCGCCTCGCGAAGCGCCGGATTCCCGTGGCCGCATGCCGCGCCGCCAGAGCCCGGCACCTCGCCGGGACAGGCTTACTCGACGGTCGGCGGATGCTCGAACGTGTGGAACGGAGCCGGGCTCGGCACGGTCCACTCGAGGCCCGTTGCGCCTTCCCATGGCTTGTCGCCCGCCTCTGCGTGCTCGCCGCCTCCACGGTAGGCGGGCAGCGCCACCGCGAACAGGAAGTACACCTGCGAAAGGCCAAAGCCGAACGCGCCGATCGAGATCACCTGGTTCCAGTCGGTGAACTGCGCCGGGTAGTCGGCATAACGACGCGGCATGCCGGCGAGACCGACGAAGTGCATCGGCAGGAACGCGAGGTTGAAGAAGAACATCGACGCCCAGAAGTGGATCTTGCCGCGCGTTTCGTTGTACATCCAGCCGGTCCACTTCGGTGACCAGTAGTACCAGCCGGAGAACAGCGCGAACAGCGACCCCGCGACCAGAACGTAGTGGAAGTGCGCGACGACGAAATAAGTACCGTGATACTGGATGTCGAGCGGCGCCATGGCGAGCATCAGACCCGACAGGCCGCCGAACGTGAACACGATCAGGAAGCCCACCGCGAACAGCATCGGCGTTTCGAACGACAGCGAACCGCGCCACATCGTCGCGACCCAGTTGAACACCTTCACGCCGGTCGGCACCGCGATCAGCATCGTCGCGTACATGAAGAACAGCTGGCCTGTCACCGGCATGCCGGTCACGAACATGTGGTGCGCCCAGACCATGAACGACAGGATCGCGATCGATGCCGTTGCGTACACCATCGAGCTATAGCCGAACAGCGGCTTGCGCGAGAACGCCGGGATCACCTGCGACACGATCCCGAACGCCGGCAAGATCATGATGTACACCTCGGGGTGCCCGAAGAACCAGAAGATGTGCTGGTACATGACCGGATCGCCGCCGCCTGCCGCGTTGAAGAACGACGTGCCGAAGTGACGATCGAACAGCACCATCGTGATCGCGCCCGCGAGAACCGGCATCACGGCGATCAGCAGGTACGCGGTGATCAGCCAGGTCCATACGAACATCGGCATCTTCATCAGCGTGAGGCCGGGTGCGCGCATGTTCAGGATCGTCACGACGATGTTGATACCGCCCATGATCGACGACGCACCCATCAGGTGGATCGCGAAAATCGCGAAGTCCATGCCCGGGCCCATCTGCGTGGACAGCGGTGCGTACAGCGTCCAGCCCGCGGCGGTCGCGCCGCCCGGTGCGAAGAACGAGCCGACTAGCAGGACAGCGGCGACCGGCAGCAGCCAGAAGCTGAAGTTGTTCATCCGCGCGAAAGCCATATCCGATGCGCCGATCTGCAGCGGCACCATCCAGTTCGCGAAGCCGACGAACGCCGGCATGATCGCGCCGAACACCATGATCAGCCCGTGCATGGTGGTCAACTGGTTGAAGAACTCGGGACGCATGATTTGCAGACCGGGCTCGAACAGTTCGGCACGGATCATCAGCGCCATCACGCCCCCGGACAGGAACATGGTGAACGAGAAGATCAGGTACAGCGTACCGATGTCCTTGTGGTTGGTTGCGAACAGCCAACGACGCCAGCCATGCGGCGTTTCGTGGGCATGGTCGCCGTGCACGTGCTCGTGGCCCGCGACTACATCGTGTCCGATGCTAGACATGACAATCTCCTAAAGCGAATTCTGCGGTGCTGACCATGACACGTCAGGCTGCGGGGCTGATCTGTACACGCCGGGCTTGCTTCGCGTCGGTGCCGCCCGTGATCGTTTCCGGCTTCTTCAAAACAATATGGTCTTCGGCAATGCCGGCTGCTTTGAGCGCGTCACGGACGGCTTCGGCACGACCCTTCGCGAGCTTCGCGTTGACGTCGGCGGAGCCGGTTGCGTCGGTGAAGCCCGACAGCGTGAATTTTGCATCCGGGTGCGCCTTCGCGTAGGCGGCGGCCGCGTCGACCGCCGCTTTCGCGTCGGCCGGCAGCGTGCTCTTGCCAGTCTCGAAGTAGATGCTCGCCGGTAGCGTGGCCTCTGCGTGATTCGAAGCAGCCGCGCCGGCGTCGTTGCCAGATGCAGCCGGTGCGGAAGCCGCTTCCGCACCCGATGCCGCAGCGGCGCCGCTTGCCGCGGCTCCCGCGTTGGCCAGATGGTCGCCGCCTTCCGGCAGCTTGCCGTTGCGCGCGTCAGTGATCTGCTTCGGCTGCAGGATGTCGCCCGTGTGGTTGCCCCACGAGTTACGTTCGTACGTGATCACCGAAGCGATTTCGACGTCGTTCAGCGTCGGCGCCCACGAAGGCATCGCATTCTTGCCCTTCAGCACGAGGCTCACGTGCTGGCCCATCGGACCGTTGGCGATCTTGCTGCCGTCGAGCGCCGGAAATGCGCCCACGCCTTTGCCGGTCGGCTGGTGGCAGACCGCGCAGTTCGCCGAGTAGACCTTGCCGCCTCGTTCCATCAGCTCGGCCATCGTGTAGGTCTTGTTCGGATCGTCCTGGCCGGCGGCCATTTTCTTCTTCTGCTCGTCGACCCACTTCGCGTAGTCGTCGACCGACAGCACCTCGACGACGACCGGCATGAACGCGTGTTCCTTGCCGCACAGTTCGGTACAGAAGCCGCGGAACGTGCCGGTGCGGGTAGCTTTGAACCACGTGTCGCGCACGAAGCCGGGGATCGCGTCCTGCTTCACGCCGAAGGCCGGCACGTACCAGGAGTGGACCACGTCGTTGGCGGTGGTGATAATGCGGATTTTCTTGTCGACCGGGACCACGAGCGGGTTGTCGACTTCCTGCAGATACAGCGTGGAGATCGGCTCGCGGCCTTCGGTTTGCGCACGCGGCGTGGCGAGTGTGGACAGGAAGCTGATGCCCTCGCCCGGACCCTTCACGTAGTCGTACCCCCACTTCCACTGGTAGCCGGTGACCTTGACCGTGAGGTCGGCGTTCGAGGTGTCCTTCATCGCGACGACGGTCCTGGTGGCGGGCAGCGCCATCAGCACGACGATGATGAACGGCACAATCGTCCAGATGATTTCGACGGTGGTGCTTTCGTGGAAATTGGCTGCCTTGTGGCCTTTTGATTTGCGGTGCGCGAAGACCGAATAGAACATCACGCCGAACACACCGATGAAAATCACGGTGCAAAGGCCCAGCATGAACATGTGGAGGCTGAACATCTCCTCAGCGATTCTGCTTGCAGGCGGCTGGAGGTTGATCGCGTTGACGGCGGGGCCGCCCGGAGCATCGCCCACTGCCAGGGCGGCACCGGCGAAAAGCAGTCCGCTCGTCGCCAGCACGCTCATGAGCGCTCGCTTGATTGTTTTCATAGCTTCCTTACCCAAATTTTCCATTCAAACCCCTCGACCCCGCTGGCAGCGTGTCGCGCCCCCTTGAACGCCGCGTGTCCGGCACCACCTAGCAACGTGCCAGCCACATACGCAGTTCGCCTGCGAACTGCGCGCGCCGATTCTGCGCGAGATGTTGCCCGATCATGACCGTCTGCCCGCGCGAGACCAGCTTGATCTGATCGCGCGGCGTTGCGCCCGGCTCTATCCGCACCCAGCGCGGATTGAATTCGAACTGCGTAATCTGCTCGGCGCTGACCTGCTCGATCACGAGCCGGTTCGGAAACAACCGGATGCGCTCGTAATCGACAGCATGACGCGCATATATTGCAAACGCGATACCTACCGCCAGCAAGTCGATTCCGGTGAACGGCAACACCAGCCAGGCTCCGACCAGAACCAGCATGAAAGCAATTGCCAACGAGAACAACGCAAGCGACACGTACAGACAAACGAACTGCCGCGGCGATATCGAGCAGTTGCGCTTCATGGTCCAGTCCCTGAGGACCGGTTCAGAATCCGCCAGCAGATGATCTAATGCGCCCATCGCTGCCTCCTGCGAATCGTCGCGTCCGGCCTGCCTTCTTTTACTTCCGGATGCATCTTGCGGCCGCCGCTCGTGTCGCTGCTGTCAGCACCACTCACGACCGCGCCAACTCCTACCGCATCACTTCATTTTGCAGCCCTGCGTCTCGGGCTTGTCACCCCTAAATGTGGGAACCTCGGGTGACAAACTGACGCATTATAGGCGCGATCCATAGCATCGACAAGCAAGCCCAGATCGGCTCACAAGCCAGGCGCGACAAGCCTTCGCGCCATTTTGCCCGGCATTTTGAAGCTCTCTGGAAGGGCAAATCCCAGGCATAACGGATGTCCTCCTTACCGCTTTTGCAACACGTCGACCGGACCCCCGGCAAGCAGTTGATGACAGCGCCGCAATCTGCTACCCACGCTTCGCCGGACCTCGCCCGATGTCCTCGAGCCGCACGATGCCATGTCCTTCGGCCGTGGTGCGCGGCACGGCTTTCCATGCGTGCCCGTAGATCACCTCGAAGGTCAGCGCGATCGTGCCGTCGGTGCGCCGGCGCGCTTCGAGCGCGGCGAGCAGAGCTTTGCGCAAGCGGCGCGCGTGCGCGACGTCATGCGTGTCGCGCTCGAACGGATACGCGCCCCAGCGGCGCACGTCCGCGAGCAGCGACTCGGGCGACTTGTAGGTGATCGTCAGTGTCTCCTGGTCCATCACCGGAATCTCGAAGCCGGCCTCGACGAGCATATCGCCGAGATCATGCATGTCGACGAAGTCGATCACATGCCTGCGCGACGCAACGCCGTGCGCGGCCTCGATCTCGGCGTACGCACCGCGCAATTCCTTCAGTGTATCGGGGCCGAGCGTGCTGAACATCAGCAGGCCGCTGACCTTCAGCACGCGCTGCCATTCGGGAAAGACGAGATCGGGCCGCGAGTGCCAGTGCAGCGCGAGGTTGGACCAGATGAATTCGAATGCGCCGGCCGTGAATGGCAGCGCGGAGAAATCGGCTTGCGCGAAACGCGGGCCGCGCGCGCCGAGTGCTTTGCCCAGCGAGGCTGGAAGAAAGCGCCGCCAACTGGTGTCGCCGGCATCGTGGCGCAGCGCGCGCATCAGCATGCCGTGTGACAGATCAGCGCCGAAAACCGGCGCCTCGGGAAAGCGTTCGCGCAATGCGGGGATGTCCTCGCCCGCGCCGCAGCCGGCGTCGAGCACGCTCGCGGGCGAAACCTTGATGTAATCGAGACGCTCGCGCATGCGCTGCGCAATCTCGCGCGGCAGGAACGCAACTTCGTCGAAGGTGGCGGCGCGACGGTCGAAAATACGCCTGAGGCGCCGTGAATCGTAGGCCGGACGGCCAGATTGAGCGGATGTTGGGGACATGTGTGTCGTGCTGGCGTGAGCTCGAAGTATACTCGTTCGCTCCCATCCATTCAGCGTGAACGGCTTTCACCGGCACCAACTCGTGCGAGTCCAGTCATTTTCTTCGTCGTGTCGAAATCAGGTGGCGCGTTTTGCGCGCGGTCTGCATTCGGCATGGCCGCGCGCCATGCACGCCGTGCTGCCGAACCTGTGCGCGTTATGCGGCAATTTGTCGCATAACACGTTGTGCGACGGTTGCGACGCGGCCTACTGGAACGAGAGCCGCCTGCGCTGCACCGTTTGCGCGGTGCCGTTGCCGGCGTCACGCTGGGTCGCTCAGGCGCGGTATCGCTGCGCGGATTGCGTGACCGAGCCGCCGCCGTTCGACGCGAGCTTCGCGCTCGCCGACTATCACGCGCCGCTCGATACGCTCGCGGTCGGCCTGAAGTTCCGCGCCCGGCTGATGCTCGGGCGCGACTTCGCACAACGCCTCGCGCGGCTCGCTCAGGACAACTGGCACGATGCGGCCGAACGGCCCGACGTGATCGCGCCAGTGCCGCTCGCGAGTCGCCGTCTCGTCGAACGCGGCTACAACCAGGCGTGGCAGATCGCGCGGCCGCTCGCCCGTGCGCTCCGCGTGCCCAGCGACGCGACGCTGCTCGAACGACCGCTCGACACCGCGCCGCAATCGCGCCTCGATCTCGATGCGCGCCGGCAGAACGTCGGCCGCGCGTTTCGGGTCGCGCGCACGGTACGCGGCCTGCATGTCGGCATCGTCGACGATGTCATGACGAGCGGCGCGACGCTCGAAGCGCTCGCGCATACGCTGAAGGCCGCCGGCGCGCGGCGGGTCACCAACTTCGTCGCGCTGCGCACTCCGAAAAACTAGCTTTTACGCGGTCTCCTTATGTTCAACGTCGTTCTCGTAGAACCCGAAATTCCGCCGAACACCGGCAACGTGATTCGCCTGTGCGCAAACACCGGCGCGCGGCTGCACCTGATCGAGCCGCTCGGCTTTCCACTCGACGATACGAAGATGCGGCGCGCCGGCCTCGACTATCACGAGTATGCGGAAATGAACGTGCATGCCGATTGGCACGCGTTCGTCGCAAAAGAAACACCGGACCCGTCGCGGATGTTCGCATTCACGACCCGCGGCGCGGGGCGCTTTCACGACCACGCGTTTCAACGGGGCGACTGGTTCGTGTTCGGCGCCGAAACGCGCGGCCTGCCCTACACGGTGCTCGAGCGCTTTCCAAACCAACAGCGCGTGCGTCTGCCGATGCGTCCCGGCAATCGCAGTCTGAATCTGTCGAACACGGTGGCGATCGTGGTGTTCGAAGCATGGCGTCAGGCCGGCTTCGAGGGCGGCGCCTGACGGCGTTCGAACTCGGCCTCGTAGCGCGCGAGCATCGCGTCGTCGAAGCACGCGAACGTCACGTGCCTCATGCGCGGTGTGCGCGGCAACGTGTCGAGCACGGTCGCGACCGCGATGCTCACCGCATCGTCAGCGGGAAAACGGTAGATACCGCAACTGATCGCCGGAAACGCGATGCTCGTGCAATGCGTGTCGCGCGCGACTTCGAGCGAGCGCTGATAGCACGAAGCGAGCAGGTCGGCCTCGCCATGCGTGCCGCCGCGCCACACTGGACCGACCGCGTGAATCACATGCCTGGCGGGCAGTCGATAGCCAGCGGTCATTTTGGCGTCGCCGGTCGCGCAGCCGCCGAGCGTTTCGCATTCGCGCAGCAGCTCGTTGCCGGCCGCGCGATGAATCGCGCCATCGACCCCGCCGCCGCCGAGCAGCGAAGTATTCGCGGCATTGACGATCGCATCGACGGCCAGCGTCGTGATATCGACCACGCGCGCTTCAAGCATGCACGTGCCGTGACTGAGATTGAAAGTGGGCATGGATACCTCGCTGATCCGAGCGTCGTTTACGAAGTGGACCGCCAGGTGAGGCAGCCGTTCACCGCGAGTTTGCGCTAAACGGCTGAGGGAAAAGGCTTTATTCGGCCTTCGAATCGCGCCGCAGCAGCGCGCTGACCGCATCGCGCGGCGCCACGCCGTCGAACAGCACCGCGCAGACCGCTTGCGTGATCGGCATTTCGATCGCATGAGCACGTGCGATCGCGAGTACCGCCTTCGCGCAGCGCACTCCTTCGGCCACGTGACCGAGGCCGCCGAGGATGTCGTCCAGCGTGCGGCCCGTGGCGAGTTGCAGGCCCACGGTGCGGTTGCGCGACAGATCGCCGGTAGCGGTCAGAATCAGATCGCCGAGGCCGGTGAGCCCGGTAAAGGTTTCCGCGCGGCCACCGAGCGTCACGCCAAGACGCGACATTTCGGCGAGGCCGCGCGTGATCAGCGCCGCGCGTGCATTGAGGCCGAGGCCGAGGCCATCGGCGATGCCCGTCGCGATGGCGAGCACGTTTTTCACCGCGCCGCCCACTTCGACGCCGACGACGTCGTCGCCGGTATAGATGCGCATCGCGCCGTGATGGAACGCCGCGACCGTGCGTTCGCGGCACGCCGCCGACGAACTCGCGATCGTCAACGCAACCGGCAGCCCCTGTCCGACTTCGCGCGCGAAGCTCGGTCCGGACAACACGCCGTTGCTCGCATGCTCGGGCAATTCCGCCACGACCGCCTGATGCGGCAGCAGTTGCGAATCGGCTTCGAACCCCTTGCATAGCCACACGAAATGCGCGGGCACCTTGCCCGCGTCGCGCATCGCGCGCAACAGACCGCGCAGGCCAGCGACCGGCGTCGCGATCACGCATAGCGCAGCGTCGGCGAGCGCGTGATCGAGCGCCGCGCCGAGATCCGCTTCATAGCGAAGCGCGGGCGGCAACGCGACGCCCGCCAGATAGCGGGCGTTTTGATGCGAAGTGGAAAGCTCGGCGATGAGCGCGGACTCGCGCGCCCACAACACCGTGTCGTGCCTTAAGGCCAGATGGCCGGCGAGGGCGGTGCCCCAAGCGCCAGCGCCGAGAACGGCGACTTTCATAGCCGGCACTGCGCGCGGCGCCTTAATGCGTGACGCCTTTTTGCGCCGCGCCGTCCTGCTGTGCCGCGCTCATTTGCGCGAGACGCTGCTCGTACAGCGCCTGGAAGTTGATCTCGGCGAGGTGGATCGGCGGGAAGCCGGCGCGGGTGATCGCATCGGCGATGTTCGAGCGAAGGTACGGGAACAGGATGGTCGGGCATGCAATCCCGACGAGCGGATCGATCTGCTCGGCAGGAATGTTGCGAATGTCAAAAATGCCGGCCTGTTTCGCTTCGATCAGGAACGCGACCTTGTCCGACACCTTGGCCGTCACCGTGCCCGTCACGAGAATTTCGAACACGGATTCCGCGAGGCGCTCGGCCTTCACGTCGACTTCGACTTCGACCGACGGCATTTCCTGCTCGAGGAAGATCGCCGGCGAATTCGGCTGCTCGAGCGACATGTCCTTCAGATAGATGCGCTGGATGTTGAAGAACGGCTGGTTATTCTCGTCGGACATGATGGTGATTCCCTGATAGGTATGCGTGGCGGCGGCCGATGTGCGCATGGGCCGCCAGATTATTGCGCCGGCCCGCCGGCTCCACGAGGAGCGCGCACGCGCCGGCTTATCGAGTGGTCCGCCCGCTCGCGCGGCGCGAAACGCGCGAACTCAGGCTGCTTCGAGCAGCGGCGTCAGACCGCCCGCGCGATCGAGCGCGGAAAGGTCATCATAGCCGCCGACATGCGTCTCGCCGATGAACACCTGCGGCACCGTGCGACGACCGGTCCTGGTCATCATCTCCGCACGACGGGCCGGGTCTTTGTCGATCAGTACTTTCTCAACCTGCTCGACGCCGCGCGACTTTAAAAGACGTTCGGCCATCTGGCAATACGGGCACACCTGGGTGCTGTACATGATCACTTTGTTCACTTGGCTGCTCCTTGTTTCACAACCGGCATACCGGCTTTCTGCCAGGCGTCGACGCCGCCCTCGAGAACATGGACTTCCGCGTATCCCGCTTCCTGCACGATACGCGCGGCCTTGTTCGACTGCTGGCCGGTCTGGCACACCAGCAGCACCGGGTTGCTCTTGTTCTTCGGGAGTTGCGCGGCCTTCGCCTGCAACTCCGCGAATTCGAAATGCCGCGCCGAGGGCAGGTGCCCCTTGGCGTAATCGGCGGACGGCCGCAGATCGATGACCGCCGCGTTGCGCCGGTTGATTAGTTGGGTGGCTTCAGCGGCCGACAGGCCGCCGCGTCCACGCCGGGTGATGGTCGGCCACAGTAGCAATCCACCGGAGATAAGGACGATTGCGATCAGGACAAGGTTTGTGTATTCGGTGAAAAACTTCACGGAGGATCCGCCGGAAAGAGAGAAATCGAAAAGGTCAACCTGACCATTATAAAATAACCGTCTGATGCGATGGCGATGCGCCGCTAGAGGCGCCGCACAGCGCGAGACCGCTTCCTCACTACCGACCGGCAATTCTCATGTACAAACTCGTTCTCATCCGCCACGGCGAATCGACGTGGAACAAGGAAAACCGCTTCACCGGCTGGGTCGACGTCGACCTCACCGAGCAGGGCAATCTCGAGGCCCAGCAGGCGGGCGTGCTGCTGAAGGAAGCGGGCTACACGTTCGACATCGCCTACACGTCGGTGCTCAAGCGCGCGATCCGCACGCTGTGGCACGTGCAGGACCAGATGGATCTGATGTACCTGCCCGTCGTGCATTCGTGGCGCCTGAACGAACGCCACTACGGCGCGCTGTCGGGTCTGAACAAGGCCGAAACCGCCGCGAAGTTCGGCGACGAGCAGGTGCTGGTCTGGCGCCGCAGCTACGACACGCCGCCGCCCGCGCTCGAGCCGACCGACGAGCGCGCGCCCTATGCCGATCCGCGCTACGCGAAGGTGCCGCGCGAGCAGCTGCCGCTGACCGAGTGCCTGAAAGACACCGTCGCGCGCGTGCTGCCGCTGTGGAACGAGTCGATCGCGCCGGCCATCACGTCGGGCCGCAGCATCCTGATCGCCGCGCACGGCAACTCGATTCGCGCGCTGGTCAAATACCTCGACAACATCTCGGACAGCGACATCGTCGGCCTCAACATTCCGAACGGCGTGCCGCTCGTCTATGAACTCGACGACAACCTGAAGCCGATCAAGCACTACTATCTCGGCGACCAGGACGCGATCGCCAAGGCGCAAGCCGCGGTCGCGAGCCAGGGCAAGGCGGGCTGATCGAGCGTTGCCGGCCGCGGCCCCGCGCCACCAAGACGCGCGGGGTCGCACGCAGACAACCGGGCCGGCAAGAAATACTGTATTGCGCCCGGTGGCCGGAGTCGGGCCGCTGCAGGAGTCAGCGTGGCGGCGACCGCATCCGTAGGTCTTGCGCGGCAGGTCTCGGTTTCGAGCCGCCGAGAGTCATGTCGCACGGCTCGCCATCCGCTGTCCGGATCGCAAGAACCAGGGCCTTCCCGTACTGTCGAAGCACGATTGCCTGCACCGCGCCCTGAGCAGGCGGGTGTGCAGTTATACTTGTCCGTCCAATCTTTATCGACGCTGCCACGCGCATCCGACCGCAACAGACTCTATGCGAAAGAACCTGAAAAATATCGGCCTGATTGCCGCGGGCCTTGCTACCGGTGTTTTTGCCACCCTGCAATACTCCGCCTCGGCCCAGCAACCCGCTAGCGCCGCGGTCGCCCCGCTGCCGCTAGACCAGCTCAGGCTTTTCGCCGAAGTGTTTGGGCAGATCAAGCACGAATACGTCGAACCGGTCGAAGACAAGAAGCTCCTCACCGCAGCGATCAAGGGCATGGTGTCGAGCCTCGACCCGCACTCGTCGTACCTCGACAGGACCGACTACGAAGAGCTGCAGGAGCAGACCAAGGGCCGCTTCGCGGGCCTCGGCATCGAAATTTCGTCGGAAGACGGCCTGATCAAGGTGATTTCGCCAATCGAAGACACGCCCGCGTTCCGCGCCGGCATCCGTCCGGGCGACCTGATCACGCGCATCAACGACAAGCCCGTGCGCGGCATGACGCTCGACCAGGCGGTCAAGCAGATGCGCGGCGACCCGGGCACCAAGGTCACGCTGACCATCTTCCGCAAGACCGACGACCGCACGTTCCCGCTCACCGTCACACGCGCGATCATCAAGGTGCAGTCCGTGAAGGGCAAGATCGTTGCGCCGGGCTTCGCGTATGTGCGCATCACGAGCTTCCAGGAACGCACCACGCCCGACCTCGCGGCCAAGCTGCAGGATCTCGCGCGCCAGGAGCCGAACCTGAAGGGCCTGATCCTCGACCTGCGCAACAACGGCGGCGGTTTGCTGCAGAGCGCGGTCGGCGTCGCGGGCGCGTTCCTGCCGCCGAGTTCGGTGGTGGTGTCGACCAACGGTCAGATTCCGGATTCGAAGCAGATCTATCGCGACACCTACGATAACTACCGCCTGCAATCGTTCGACAGCGATCCGCTCAAGGACGTCCCGGCCATCTTCAAGACCGTGCCGATGGTCGTACTGACCAATGCGTACTCGGCGTCGGCGTCGGAAATCGTCGCGGGCGCGCTGCAGGATCAGCACCGCGCACTGATCCTCGGCAAGACCACGTTCGGCAAAGGCTCGGTGCAAACCGTGCGTCCCATGACGGCCGACACCGCGTTGCGCCTGACCACCGCGTATTACTACACGCCGAGCGGCCGTTCGATCCAGAACAAGGGCATCCGCCCGGACCTTCCGGTCGATCAATACGCGGACGGCGATCCGGACGACGCGCTCGTAACCCGCGAGGTCGACTACTCGAATCACCTGGCGAACACGCAGGACCCGAACGAGAAGAAGGAAGCGGAGCAACGCGAGCAGGAGCGCATGGATCAGTTGCGTCAGCTCGAAGAGCAGAACGACAAGAAGACGCCGGAACAGCGTCAGAAGGAGCGCGACCGCAAGCCGGTCGAGTTCGGTTCGACCGACGACTTCATGTTGCAACAGGCGGTCGACAAGCTCGAAGGCAAGCCGGTTCAGGAATCCAAGTCGCTGATGGAGCGCCGGCTCGCGCAGAACAAGCCGGGCACGTCGGCCTCCGCGCCGGTGGCGGTGAAGCCGACGCAACCGGTGCCGGGCGCATCGGGACCGGCGCCGGCTTCGGCACCGGCACCCGCTGGCAAGTAAGTTCGAGAATAAGCTGGAAAATAAGCAACGAACCGCGCGTGTCTTCGCAGCACGATAGCCTGCGAAGACACGCCGCAAGAGTCTCGGCAAAGGCCGCCGCATAGCCGGCGGCGTCTCACGGCAAGCCGCAACAGCCACCCTCCCCGCGCGATTAAAATAACAGCCACGAATGCGCGCCGCGGACCCCCGGTCTGCCTCTCCCTGCGCGACATAGCGACACACTCACGCGCCCGCCATGAATGACGATCAACTCCTTCGCTACTCCCGCCATATCCTCGTCGACGAAATCGGCATCGAGGCGCAGCAGCGTTTTATCGACGCCCATGCAATCATCGTCGGCGCGGGCGGGCTCGGTTCGCCGGTCGCGCTGTATCTCGCGGCGGCGGGCGTCGGCCGTCTGACACTCGTCGATGCAGATACCGTCGACCTGACCAATCTGCAGCGGCAGATCCTGCACGTGAGCGCGTCGGTTGGACGCAGCAAGGTCGAGTCCGGGCGCGACCTGCTCGCGCAGATCAATCCCGAGGTCGTCGTCAATCCGGTGGCCGAACGCGTCGACGATGCGTGGCTCGATCGCGAGGTGCCGCACGCCAATGTCGTGCTCGATTGCACCGACAACTTCGCGACGCGTCACGCGATCAACCGCGCGTGCGTCAAGCATCGCGTGCCGCTCGTGTCGGGCGCGGCGCTGCGCTTCGACGGCCAGATCAGCACTTTCGATTTCCGCAACGAAGCGTCGCCATGCTACGCGTGCGTGTTTCCCGAAGACCAGCCGTTCGAGGAAGTCGCATGCTCGACGATGGGCGTGTTCGCGCCGACGGTCGGCATCATCGGTTCGATGCAGGCCGCCGAAGCGCTGAAGTTGATCGGCGAAATCGGCACGCCGCTCGTGGGACGCCTGACGATGCTCGATTCGCTGCGGATGGAATGGAACACGATGCGCATCGGACGTCAGCTGGATTGTCCGGTGTGCGGCCACGCGCACGGGTCCTGAGGCGGTTCCATGCTACTCGCGACGAAGCGCCTCGGGTTCAAACCAGCGCGACCCGCTTGAGCGCCGCCTGCACCTCTTCCGGCTCGAACGAAGCCAGCACATCGGCCACCGGCTTCTCCAGCGTCTTCAGATGCGAGCGCAGTACCTCCTGCTTAACCTCGAGCAGTTGGCTCGGATGCATCGAAAACTCGGTCAGGCCCATGCCGAGCAACAGACGCGTCAACGCCGGATCGCCCGCCATCTCACCGCATACCGACACGGGCACGCCCGCGCGCTTCGCCTCGCGCAGCGTGAACGCGATCAGATGCAGCACGGCCGGGTGCAGCGGATCGTACAGATGCGCGACCGCGTTGTCCGAGCGATCGATCGCGAGCGTGTACTGAATCAGATCGTTGGTGCCGATCGACAGAAAATCGAGCCGCTTCAGAAACAGCGGCAACGCGATCGCGGCGGCCGGAATCTCGATCATCGCGCCGACCTGCACGTTCGGATCGTAAGCGATACCCGCGTCGTCGAGTTGACGCTTGGCTTCACGGATCAGATCGAGCGTCTGGTCGATTTCCTGCGCGTGCGCGAGCATCGGGATCAGGATCTTCACCTTGCCGAATGCCGACGCGCGCAGGATAGCGCGCAGCTGCGTGAGGAACATCTGCGGCTCGGACAGGCTCCAGCGAATCGCTCGCAAACCGAGCGCCGGATTCGCGGCGGTCTCGTAGCCGTCGCTGCTGGCCATCGAATCGAGCGGCTTGTCGGCGCCGACGTCGATCGTGCGGATCGTGACCGGCAAGCCGTTCATTAGCTCGACCGCGCGACGATATGCGCTGAACTGCGCCTCCTCTTCGGGCATCCGGTGCTTGTGATTCATGAACAGGAACTCGGTGCGGAACAGACCCACGCCGGTCGCGCCCGATTCGATCGCCGCGCGCGCGTCGTCCGGCAATTCGATGTTCGCGCACAGTTCGATGCGCGTGCCGCACAGCGTTTGCGTCGGCGAGAACTTGAGCCGTTGCAGCTTGCGCTGCTCCAGCTCCTTCTCGCTTTGCCGGTACGAGTATTCCTCGAGCACGATCGGCGCGGGATCGACGATCACAATGCCGTGGTCGCCATCGACGATGATCAGATCGTCCTGGCGGATCAGCGCGCTCGCATGCTGCACGCCGACCGCGGCCGGAATGCCGAGGCTGCGCGCGACGATCGCGGTGTGCGACGTGCGCCCGCCCAGATCGGTGACGAAGCCCTGGAACGTCTGTGTCTTGAACTGCATCATGTCGGCCGGCGCGATGTCGTGCGCGACCACGATCATCTCGTCGCATGCGCCATGCACGTTGTTGACGATGCCCGGCGCGCCCGCGAGTGCCTTCAACACGCGCTCGACGACCTGCTCGATGTCGGCCTTGCGCTCGCGCAGGTATTCGTCTTCGATAGTGTCGAAATGGCGCGACAGTCTTTCGAGCTGTTCGGTCAGCGCCCATTCGACGTTGTAGCGGCGCGTGCGGATCAAGTCGATGGTTTCCTGCACGAGCATGGCGTCGTTCAGGATCATCGTATGAACGTCGATGAATGCGCCCACTTCGCTAGGGGCATCGGCGGCGAGATCGGCGCGCAATACGTTGAGTTCTTCATGCACGCGTTGCTGAGCCGCGCGAAAACGCTCGATCTCCCCTTCGATCTGGGCAAGTTCGATCAGATAGTGGTCTACGTCGAGTGCTGCCGGGGCGATCAGATAGGCCCGCCCGATGGCGATACCCCGTGACACGGGAATTCCATGCAGCGTGAATGACACGCGCACCTCCTCTAGTTGTGTGATGCCGCGGCAAAGCGCTGCAATGCTCTCAGACTGTACCAGGCATTATAAATTCCGCGCCTTCGTAATGTATGTTCGGGGTGTGTGCAGCGCAGCACGAATCATCGTATTCAGGTGTCGTCGTACCGAGCGAAGCTTCGCTTTATACGCGTCGCGCAAAATATATGGTTTAAACATTGAAAACGCATGTCGCCTTACACACTTTTCCCGATGGCTTTCGCTCCGCTTCTAGATCCCTTCAATGTCGATTAACAGGCGCCTCATCTGATATTCAAATGTCGGCTGCGAAAAAAAGCCGCGGACTGAGCCGCGGCATTTCGTCGATCGCAAAACGCGCGGCTTTATTGACCTTCGCCGAATTTTTCGGCGATCAGTTTCAACAGCGCGTCCATCGCTTCCTTTTCGTCGGCGCCTTCCGTTTCGATCAGCACGGTACTGCCGATGCCAGCGGCCAGCATCATCACGCCCATGATGCTCTTCGCGTTGATACGACGGCCATTGCGGCTCATCCAGATTTCCGCCTGGTAGTTGCCCGCGAGTTGCGTCAACTTGGCCGACGCGCGCGCGTGCAGCCCCAGCTTGTTCACAATAGTCGTTTCCTGTTGCAGCATGTGATGGTCCGAAGCGCGGGTGAATGAAATGGTGAAAGGTGAAACCACAAAGCGGCTGCAATGCGATTGAAGCCAGTGCGAAGCCGTTTGAATCTGTCAAAGCTTGCCTGCGAACCAGCCCGATTTACAGGCCGGGCGCGTCCGTCTTTTGCGTCAGATCGGCATCGGGCGGTAACGCGGGAACACAATCGGCGGGCGCCGCGTCGGGTGGCAGCGCCGGCAGGCAAGCGGCCGAGCAGACTGGCGACGCGACCGCTTCCGGCGTCGCCGGTCCGATCGCGTGCACACCCTTGGTCGCACCGGCGAGCGCCTTGTCGACGAGCGTGTCGAGCGGCGTGGCGCGATAGCAGACCGCGCGCACCAGCATCGGCAGATTGACGCCGCACAGCACGCGCACGTCCGGCACGTTGGCGAGCCGGCCCGCGATGTTGGCCGGCGTCGCGCCGAACATGTCGGTCAGCACAAGCGCGCCGTTCTCTTCCTTCAGCCGCGCGACTTCCGAATTCGCAAACGCAACGACCTGCGTGGGATCGCAATCCGGCGACACGTCGATCACGCCGATACGCGCCGGCAAACCGCCATAGATGTGGGAAATGCAATCGCGCAACGCGGTGGCGAATGGAGCGTGCGCAATGATCAGAATGCCTGCCATGTCAGCCTTACTGCAAAAGAACGGCCCCAAACCGCGGACCGGGACTCGAGCCCGGTTCGCCATCGCCCACGACCGGCCGTGGATCGCGAGGGCGGGAATGCATCGTCGGGCGAGCGGGCATTGTAGCAGCCTCATTTTCGCGCCAATCCCGACGGCGCGCCTGATGCGGGTTTACTACACAGATTGGGGGTAGGACCGGCCAATCAAGGCCGCCGCGTCGACCTGCCTCACGAGGGCCACGCGTCAGCCGACCGCGCGCTCCAGCGCGTCGACGAACATGGCGGCGACGTCGAAGCCGGTCTGGTCCATGATCTCGCGGAAACACGTCGGGCTCGTGACGTTCACTTCGGTGAGCCAGTCGCCGATCGCATCGAGCCCAACCAGCAGCAAGCCACGCGCCGCCAGCACCGGCGCCAAGGTATCGGCGATCTTGCGATCGTGCCCGCTGAGCGGCCGCGCCACTCCCAGCCCGCCGGCTGCCAGATTGCCACGCACCTCATTACCCTGAGGAATACGCGCGAGCGAGTACGGCACCGCTTCGCCACCGATCAGCAGAATGCGCTTGTCACCCTCCTTGATCTCGGGGATGAATTTCTGCGCCATCACCGAGCGCGCGCCGTCGTGGCTCAGCATTTCGATGATCGAGCCCAGGTTCATGCCGTCCGCCTTCACGCGGAACACGCCCATGCCGCCCATGCCGTCGAGCGGCTTCAGAATCACGTCGCCGTGCTGTTCGTGAAACGCGCGCAGACGCGCCGGGTCGCGCGTGACCAGCGTCGGCGCGACGAACTGCGCGAACTCGCCGATCGCGAGCTTCTCCGAATGATCGCGAATCGCCTGCGGCTTGTTGAAGATCCGCGCGCCGCCGCGCTCGGCCAGCTCGAGCAGCCACGTCGACGTCACATATTCCATGTCGAACGGCGGGTCCTTGCGCATCACGACCGCGCCGAAGCTCGCCAGCGCGCGCGGCGCCGCGGCATCGGCGGCGAACCACACGTCACGATGCAGATCGGTGGTATCGCCGGTGATCGCGATGCGTTGCACGTTCGCCTCGACATCGCCGCCCGTCCACGCCAGATGCTTCGGCTCGCAGGTGTACACCGTGTGACCGCGCCGCGCCGCATCGGCCATCATCGCGTAGGTCGTGTCTTTGTAGATCTTGAAATGGTTGAGCGGATCGGCGATGAAAAGAATGTCCATGAAGGTTCCGGTGCGCCCTGACAGGCGTGACATTGTTCGTCAATATAGTCTGTGAAGACG
This sequence comes from Paraburkholderia sp. WC7.3g, assembly GCF_050436345.1. NCBI lineage: Bacteria > Pseudomonadati > Pseudomonadota > Betaproteobacteria > Burkholderiales > Burkholderiaceae > Paraburkholderia > Paraburkholderia sp. WC7.3g. The sequence goes on along the minus strand of NZ_JBNDMA010000002.1, from coordinate 807,345 downwards.
GCGATGGCGGCACGTGTGCCGCCATCTTGCCGCGCGGGCTGGCTTAGACCTGGATCGCTTCGGGATCGGTCTTTTCGAGTTCGACCGATGCGGCCAGCAACCCCAGCCGCGCCACGACGCCATACATATAGAAGCGGTTCGGCGGCGCCGCGCCGGGCTTGGCGTGCGCATCGGGCAGCGCCGTATGTTCGAAGCCGAGCGGCACGAAGTGCATGCCCGGCGCGTTCAGGTTCTGGTCGCGCTCGCGGCTGCCGTGCACGCGATAGAAGCCGCCCACCACATAGCGGTCGATCATGTAGACGACCGGCTCGGCAACTTCCTCGCCGATGCGCTCGAACGTGTACACGCCTTCCTGCACGATCACGTCGTGCACTTCGAGGCCGTCTTTGGTCGCCGCCATGCGCGTGCGTTCGCGCTTCGTGAGCGCGGCGACTTCCGACGCATCGTGCACGGTCATCACGCCCATGCCGTAGGTGCCCGCATCGGACTTGATCACGACATACGGTTTTTCGGAGATGCCGTACTCGCGATACTTGCGCGCGATCTTCTTCAACACGCCGTCGATCGCATCGGCAAGGGCTTCCTCGCCGGTGCGCTGCTGGAAGTCGACGCCCTCGACGTGCGCGAAGTACGGGTTGATCATCCAAGGATCGATTTCGACCATCTTCGCGAACTTCTTCGCGACGTCGTCATAACACGAGAAATGCGTCGACTTGCGACGCACCGCCCAGCCCGCATGCAGCGGCGGCAGCAGGTATTGCTCGTGCAGATTTTCGAGCACGGGCGGAATGCCACCGGACAGATCGTTGTTCAGCAGGATCGAGCACGGGTCGAAGTTCTTCAGACCAAGGCGCCGCTGCGAGCGCTCGAGCGGTTCGAGCACCAGCTTCTGGCCGTCCGACAGCGCAATCGTGACCGGGCCGTTGATGGTTTCGTCGAGCGTGCCGAAGCGTACGTTCAGACCCGCCTGGCGCATGATCGACGCAAGCCGGGCGACGTTTTCGAGGTAGAACGCGTTGCGGGTGTGACGCTCGGGAATGACGAGCAGATTCTTCGCGTCCGGGCAGATCTTTTCGATCGAGGCCATCGCGGCCTGCACCGCGAGCGGCAGCACTTCCTGCGGCAGGTTATTGAATGCGCCGGGAAACAGATTGGTGTCGACCGGCGCGAGCTTGAAGCCCGCGTTACGCAGATCGACGGAACAGTAGAACGGCGGCGTGTGCTCCTGCCATTCGAGCCGGAACCAGCGTTCGATAGCGGGCGTGGCGTCGAGGATCTTCCGCTCGAGGTCGAGCAGCGGGCCGTTTAACGCCGTAACTAGGTGCGGAACCATTGATCACTCGCAGACTGGAGAAAAAAGATTGTAGAGCAAATGCTTTGTCCATTTGGGGACGGTTTCTCCATTCGCAAGCAGACTCGAATGCATTCTCCCTATCTCGATGATAGGCGCGGAAAATTGCTGTCCGCAACCCGATCAGCAAGAAAAAAGCCCGCCATGAAGACGGGCCAAATCGCTGCGCTTGCCAACCATTTCGTGATCCGGCAGGCCCGGGAGCACGGGCCCGCGAAGCCTTGCTGGTTTTTCGTTATTCGACGTGCTCGCCGTGCAGGCTCACGTCGAGGCCTTCGCGCTCCTGCTCTTCGGTCACGCGGATGCCCATCACCATGTCGATGATCTTCAGCAGCACGAAGCTCACCACGCCGCTGTAGGCCAGCGTCGTCAGCACGCCCTTCGCCTGCAGGATCACGCTGCCGTCCGCGCCGCCGATGTCCTTGACCGCGAACACGCCGGTCAGCAGCGCACCGATGATCCCGCCGATGCAGTGCACGCCGAACGCGTCGAGCGAATCGTCGTAACCGAACTTGTGCTTGAGCCACGTGGCCGCCCAGAAGCAGACCACACCCGCGACGATACCGATCACGAGCGCGCCGAGCGTGCCGACGAAGCCCGACGCGGGCGTCACCGCCACCAGACCCGCGACCGCGCCCGACACGATACCGAGCACCGACGGCTTGCCCTTGGCTGCCCATTCGGCGAACATCCACGCGAGCGCCGCCGCGGCGGTCGCCACCTGCGTCGCGAACATCGCGAAGCCGGCACGGCCGTCCGCTGCCACGGCCGATCCCGCGTTGAAGCCGAACCAGCCGACCCACAGCATCGCGCCACCGATCAGCGTGAGCGTCAGGTTGTGCGGCGCCATGGCTTCCTTGCCATAGCCGACGCGCTTGCCGAGCACCAGACAGCAGACCAGACCCGCGATACCGGCGTTGATGTGCACCACCGTGCCGCCCGCGAAGTCGAGGATGCCCGCGCTAGCCAGCCAGCCGCTCGGTTCCCACACCATGTGCGCGATCGGCGAGTAGACGATGATCGACCACAGCGTCATGAACACCAGCATCGCCGAGAACTTCATGCGGTCCGCGAACGCACCGGTGATCAGCGCCGGCGTGATGATCGCGAAGGTCATCTGGTAGACGAAGTAGACCGTCTCGGGGATCGTCGGCGCGAGATGGCTGACGGTCAGCGTCGTGGCCTTGTCGCCCTTGATGTAGTTCATACCCGTCATGAACACGCGCGAGAAGCCGCCGATGAACGAGCCGCCCGGCGTGAACGCGATGCTGTAGCCGATCACGGTCCAGACGATCGTCACCACACAGGTGATGGCAAAGCTTTGCATCAGCGTCGCGAGCACGTTCTTCTTGCGCACCATGCCGCCGTAGAACAGCGCGAGGCCCGGGATCGTCATGAACAGCACGAGCGCGGTGGAGGTCAGCATCCACGCGGTGTCGCCGGAGTTGATCTTCGACGAATCGACCGAGAACGGCGCAGTCGGGGTGGCCGGCGCGGCGGCGGCGGCGGCCGATGCATCGGCCGCGGCCGGTACGCTTGCGGCCGGCGCGGCGGACGCATCGGCGGCGGGAGCCGAGGCCGCCGGGGCAGCGGCTGCGGCGGAGGCGTCCGGTGCCGGCGCGCTCGCCGTCGTATCGGCAGCGGAGGCGGCTGCGGGAGCGGACGCATCGTCCGCGAGGGCGGTGCCGACACCGCCCGCGAGCAGCGAGCCGGCCATCAGCAGGGACATCATTAGTTTTCGCATCTTGGTTTTCCTCTTGTCGCTATCCGTATCGCTATGTTCTGATCTTTTACAGTGCGTCCGCGCCGGTCTCGCCGGTGCGGATCCGAATCACCTGCTCGATCGGCGTGACGAAGATCTTGCCGTCGCCGATCTTGCCGGTTCGCGCGGCGCGCTCGAGCGCCTCGATCGCCTGGTCGACGATGTCGTCCGACACCGCCGCTTCGATCTTCACCTTCGGCAGAAAGTCGACGACGTATTCGGCGCCCCGATAGAGCTCGGTGTGGCCCTTCTGCCGTCCGAAACCTTTGACTTCCGTCACCGTGATGCCCGACACGCCGATCGCCGACAAGGCTTCGCGCGCTTCATCCAGCTTGAACGGCTTGATGATTGCGGTAATGAGTTTCATGAAATCCTCGCTAGTTGTTGCTGATCCGTTGCTAACTCGTCGCGTACCGTGATCGCGGTCTCCCGCACCACCGGTAAAAGTGCCCTGGAAGTGCGCGCGGGGCAGTAACAGCAACTTCCATGCCATATTGTGTCAAACTGGGCCTCGCGCGCGTGGCGCAGTGCGCCAGGACGCCCTTGTCCAAACGGCCAGCGACGCGGCGGGCGGTGGCGCGGCGGGGGGATCGTTGCTAGAGTGTTCGAACGTTCTGGCGCGACGGCGCGCACCAAACACGCTCACGCGGCTGCGGGCAGCGCATGCGCCGCGCACCAGGATCGCCCATTCGCCGCAACGGGGCACGGGCGCAACGAAACATGCACTTTTTTTGTGCAGAAAGGGGAACACGATGAAACAACCGAACGACGTTTTCAACGACTTCCAGGCTCGCATCAGCGATCTGTTCAAGAACTCGCCGGCCAAGGATGTCGAGCGCAACGTCAAGGCAATGCTGTCGCAGGGCTTTTCGAAGCTCGATCTCGTCACGCGCGAGGAATTCGATACGCAGACCCAGGTGCTCGTGCGTACGCGCGCGCGCCTCGAGGAACTCGAGCGCCGCGTCGCCGAGCTCGAGCAAAAGCTGCCGCTCGCGCAGACGTCGTAAGCGCTGCTCGCAGCCAAGCTGCGCAGTGCCGCACATCACCGGCAAGCGAGCCGTGACGTCATCAGCGTTTTAGGGACTTTCGCGCGTCGTCAGCGCATCGTCCGACGGGAGAGAATATGTCGCTTGCCGTGGTGCGCAGCCGCGCGCCGGCCGCTGGCCGCGCGCCCGAAGTGACCGTCGAGGTTCACCTCGCCAATGGACTGCCGTCCTTTTCGATCGTCGGCCTGCCCGACCTGGAAGTGCGCGAGAGCCGCGAGCGCGTGCGCGCGGCGCTACAAAACTGCGGTTTCGATTTCCCGGTCCGCCGCATCACAGTCAACCTGGCACCCGCCGATCTGCCGAAAGAATCGGGTCGCTTCGATCTGCCGATTGCGCTCGGCATCCTCGCCGCGAGCGGGCAGATTCCGGCCGAATCGCTGCTCCATCGCGAGTTTGCCGGCGAGCTGTCGCTGACCGGCGCGCTGCGGCCGATGCGCGGCGCGTTCGCGATGGCGTGTGGCACCGCGCGCGGCGCTGTGGCGAGCGCCGGCGCCGCCGACACCGGCGCTTCATCTGAAACGCGTTCCGCGTTGCCGGCCCTCTTCGATCGACCAGCCGGACAACCGTTCCACACCCCACAGCTTTACCTGCCCGCCGCGAGCGCGGCGGAAGCGGCTCTCGTGCCCGGCGTCGACGTATTCGGCGCAGCCGATTTACCGTCGCTATGCGCGCACCTCGCGGGCTCGCTGGACGCGCGTCTGAGCCCGGTCACCGCACCCGCGCCCGGCGAGCACGCCGCCGCCACAGTGCCGGACATGGCCGACGTGATCGGCCAGCGGGCGGCCCGGCGCGCACTCGAAGTCGCCGCGGCCGGCGGTCATCACGCGCTGCTGATCGGGCCGCCCGGCGCCGGCAAGTCGATGCTCGCTGCACGCCTGCCCGGCCTGCTGCCACCGATGACCGACGACGAAGCGCTCGCCTCCGCCGCGTTGCAGTCTGCGAGCCGGATCGGCTTCAGGCCGTCGCAGTGGCGGCAGCGGCCGTTTCGCGCGCCGCACCATTCGTCGAGCGCGGCGGCGCTGGTCGGCGGACGCAATCCGCCGCAGCCCGGCGAGATTACGCTCGCGCATCTGGGCGTGCTCTTTCTGGACGAGCTTCCCGAATTCGATCGTGTGGTGCTCGAAACGCTGCGCGAGCCGCTCGAAGCCGGCCGCATCACGATTTCGCGCGCCGCCTGGCAAGCGGACTTCCCCGCCGCCTGCCAACTGATCGCCGCAATGAACCCGTGCCCGTGCGGCTGGCGCGGCGATCCGGGCGGGCGCTGCCGCTGCACGCCGGAAGTTGCCGCGCGCTATCTGCGTAAATTGTCGGGCCCGCTGCTCGACCGCATCGACATCCAGCTCGAAATTCCGGCGCTGACCGCCGCCGAACTCGCGGCCCGCGCCGCCACCGCTGGCGAAGCGAGCGCGGCGATCGCACAGCGCGTGAGCGCCGCACGCGAGCGGCAACTCGCCCGGCAAGGCAAGACCAACCGCGAGCTGGACGGACGCGAAGTCGACGATGTGTGCCGCCCGGACGCATCGGGCGAAGCGCTGCTGCGCGAAGCGGGCGAGCGCTTCGGCTGGTCGGCGCGGGCGTACTACCGGGTGCTGAAGGTCACGCGCACCGTCGCGGACCTGGCTGGCGCGGCAATGCCGAGCGCCGCGCAAGTCGCCGAGGCGATTCAATACCGCCGCGCTTTTGGCTCGTTATGAGGAGAAAAATCTGCTGTCAAGTCTTGACTTATTCACACGCCCGCGATCCTGATAGATTTTGATACAACTCAATGGCGCGCGGACGGGCATCCCGCGAAGCCATTGATTTTATTGACTTTTAAAATACCCCACGCTCGCCGAATTTGACGAAAGGCCCCGCCCGATGGGCTTTTGCCGCCAGTAAGGCCGACTTCTCAACAGAGTTATCCACAGGCCGCGCGGGCAACTCGAAAACCTCAACGTAAACCGGCAATTAGCGCGCAAACCTGCGAATGAACTTTCACTGCGTTCCACCCTCTAGGTGCGCCCGATCGGCCAAAAATACCGCGATTAGTGCAGTTGGAAAGACGAAAAGAATTGATCCACCTGGTCTTCCGGCAGCGGTTGATCGGCGATGATCGCCGCCTGGTACACGTGCCGGCCGCGCGCGACGAGCCGCGCATACACGGTGCGCGTCTCGTGTTTGGCGCCCGCCGCGCCGCTCACCGTCATCTCCAGGCCTGGTGTCTTGCCGCCCGCCGCCAGCGGGATCTGCACTGCATGAGCCTCTGGCGTTGCGCCGACGTTGCGCGCCAATCCCGCGCGCAGGAAATCAAGCGCGGCGCGCTGCGTCGCGTCACTGTCGTCGGGCAGCATCACGGTGCCGACCGCGAATACGGCATTGCCGGCTTCGGCAGTCTGCATCGCCATCTGCATCGGCGTGCCGTCGATTTGCACCGCGCGCCGATCGTTGCCCGGCTTGGCCGGGAAGTCGACCGTGTAGCCGTTGTCGTTGTTCATCACCGTGCGCCAGTCGAAAGTCGGCGAGCAGGCGCTGAGCGCGACGCCGAGAGCCAGCGCGGCCGCCGCTGCGCCGATCGCGGTTCGGCCACGGCCAGGCGGCGTGAAGGCACGAGGAAAAGGACTCACCGACAAGAAGACGCCCGCGCGGCGGGCGGACAATCGGCTGATCAACGGAAGACGGCACGAAACGCGGGCAATTAAACAGCAGACGCGAAGAACGGTTCGGAGCATGTGACGAAAGATCGGGCTTGCGGAGCGCAAAGTGTCATTATCCGCTGATCGGGCCGCCGGGCCGGCGCGCGATTTCGGCGCAATCGCCGCCTTGGCGCTACAATACAAACGCTATTCAGCATCGGCCCGAGCGCCATCGCATCGACCCATTGTTCCGCGCCGCGCGCGACTCACGAGGTTCCGTTCATGAGTTCCAATTCACCGACCGCCGCCCGGCGCACGAACCCACTTCGCTACCTGATTGCGGCGGCCGTGGCCATCGCGCTCGCCGTCGCCGGTTACTTCGCGTTTGCCGGCCAGCAGCGCGTCCCCGATGCAAGCTTCACGCTGCTGTCGGGGCAGAAGCTCACGACCGCGGACCTGAAAGGCAAGGTTTATCTCGTCAACTTCTGGGCGACGAACTGCGACACCTGCATGAAGGAAATGCCGCAGATGGTCGAGACTTATAACCGCTTCAAGGGCCAGGGCCTCGAATTCGTCGCAGTGGCGATGAACTACGACGCGCCGATGTACGTGACCAACTACGCGCAAACGCGTCAGCTGCCGTTCAAGGTCGCCATGGACGACGGCTCGGCCGCCAGGCAGTTCGGCAACGTGCAACTCACGCCGACCACCTTCGTCGTCGATAAAGACGGCAGGATCCTGAAGCGCTATGTCGGCGAGCCGCAGTTCGCGGAACTCGACCAGTTGCTCGCGAAGGCGCTGAAGGCTAGCGCGGCTTAAGCCGGGTCAAGCAGATCCGCACGCGCCGGCGCACTCTCCCGCCGCCGGCGTCACCCCTCCTCACCGCTCCCCCTCCCCCTTGGCCGCGAGGCCATATCGCTTGATCTTTTCGTAGAGCGTCGCCTTGCCGAGCTGCAGACGGTCCGCCGCGACCGCGACCACGCCGCCCGCCTGCTCCAACGCCTCGGCGATCATCGCGCGTTCGAACTGCTCGACACGCTCCTTCAGCGGGTGCGTGGCCTCGCCGTCATCGGCGAAGGACAGCACCGGTTCGTCGGCGATGCCGAGCACGAAGCGGTCGGCGGCATTGCGAAGTTCCCGCACGTTGCCCGGCCAGTCGCGCTGCATCAGACTCGCACGCTGCCGATCGGTCAGCATCGGCGCCGGCCGCTGATAACGGACGGCCGCATCGAGCAGGAAATGCTCGAACAGCGGCACGATGTCCTCGCGACGCTCGCTCAAAGGCGGCAGCGCGATCGTCACCACGTTGAGACGATAGAGCAGGTCGCGCCGGAACGAGCCATCCGCGACATGCTCCGCCATGTCGCCTTTCGCGGCCGCGATCACGCGGCAATTGACGCGAATCGGCTGATTCGAACCGAGCCGTTCCAGCACGCCGTCCTGCAGCACGCGCAGCAGCTTGACCTGCAGCGCGAGCGGCATGCTCTCGATCTCGTCGAGAAACAGCGTGCCGCCCGACGCATGTTCGAGCTTGCCGATCCGCCGTTTGGCCGCGCCGGTGAACGCGCCCGGTTCGTAGCCGAACATCTCCGATTCGAACATCGGCTCGGGCAGCGCACCGCAGTTCACCGCGATGAACGGCTTGTCGCGCCGCGGCGACAGCTCGTGCAAGCTGCGCGCGATCAGCTCCTTGCCCGCGCCGGTATCGCCGTTGATCAACACGGACGCATCGGTCGGCGCCACGTTGGCGATCAGCCGCCGCACCTGCTCGATCGCCGGACTGCGGCCGATGATGCGCGGCGCAACCGCGTTCTGCCCGGCCAGTTCACGGCGCAGCGCGAGGTTTTCGAGCACGAGCGTCCGGCGCTCCAGCGCGCGCCGCACGGCTTCGATCAGCCGCTCCGACGCAAACGGCTTTTCGATGAAGTCGTAGGCGCCGTCGCGCATCGCCTGCACGGCCATCGAGATATCGCCGTGGCCGGTGACCAGAATCACCGGCATGTCGGGCGCGCGCTCGTGGCACTGCGCGAGCAGATCGAGACCGCTCGCGCCGGGCAGCCGGATATCGCTGACGATCACGCCGGAAAAGTCGGCACTGATCAGCTTCGCCGCCGCCTCGACCGACGCAAGGCCGATCACGTCGAAGCCAGCCAGTTGCAGGCTCTGCACGCTCGCGCGCCGCACCAGTTCGTCGTCTTCGATATACAGCACTTGCAGGCCGTCGTTCATTGCGTGTTCCGGGTGATGCTTCGGGGTGAAATCAGGAGCCCGCGGTCAGCGGATCGTGCGAGGGGCTCGACTGCACGCGAGCGCGACGCAGCGTCAACACGAATAATGCACCGCCTTGCGGCGCGTTGCGCGCGGCCAGCGAGCCGCCGCAATCACGCGCGATCGACGATGAAATCGCGAGGCCGAGGCCGAGCCCCTGACCCATTTCCTTCGTCGTGAAGAACGGCTCGAAGAGATGCGGCAGCACGTCGTCGGGGATGCCGGGGCCGTTGTCGCCGACCACGATCGACAGGTTCGCGTCGCCGGCCGCGACCTCGACCGTGATGTGCGGCGGGTTGATGCCGGCGGTCGCATCGAGCGCGTTGCCCAGCAGGTTGATCAGCACCTGTTCGAGTCGCAGATCGTCGCAATTCGCGACCAGCTCGGGATGATCGTCGGCGAGATTCAGCGGTGCGTGCGCGCCGCCTGCCGCATCGGCGGCCGCGGTGTCGGTGCCGGCCCTGGCATCGATCAGCACGAACTCGAGCTCGACGCCCTGCAGCCGCTTCTGCAGCAACCCGACGACGTTGCGCAGCGCCCGCACGATCGACGCGCGCGCGCTGCGCGGCCGCGCGCGGCCGACGAACAGCTTCAGCTGGTTCGTGATCTTGCCCATGCGCTCGGTGAGCGCCGCGATCGCTTCGAGATTCTCGCGCGCCGATGCCTGATCGCCGCGTTCGAGCAGCACGCGCGTGTTGTCCGAGAAACTGCGCAGCGCGGCGAGCGGCTGGTTCAGCTCGTGCGTGATGCCGGCCGCCATTTGACCGAGCGCGGCGAGCTTGCTCGCCTGGATCAGCTCGTCGTGCGCGGCGCGCAGCTCCTGTTCGGCGCGCGTGCGCTCGACGACTTCCCTGTGCAACTGCTCGTTCGCCTCGGACAGATCGGCGGTGCGCTCGGCGACGCGCTCGTTCAGCTCGGCATACGCTTTTTGCAGCAGCGCGCGGCTGCGCATCATTTCGCGCAGCCGCGCGCGCCGCATGCGCCAGTGGAACGCGAGCAGCACCAGCGACACATAGCCGAAGCCGGTGACGATGGTCGCCTTGCGCGCGTCGGCATCGACTGGATCGACCGGTGACATCGTGATCAGATGCCAGTCCGGCTCGCCCATGGCGTGCCGCGACGCGAGGTAGCGCGGCGCGGAGCGCCCGCCGCCGACGCGCAGGATCTGCGCATTGCCTTTTAGGATGCGCTCGACCGCCACCGGCAGCGGCTCGATCGGCTGCTGCGCGTACTGGCGCGCCTGGTAGATCGAATTGGCGATCTGGCCGGGCAGCGGCCGGATCGTGTGGTACTTCCATGCCGGCACCGACGACAGGAAGATCACGCCATGATCGTCGGTGACGACGAGCGGCTCGGACGCGTCGGCGCCCTGAAACCATTCGAGATCGAGCTTGACGACCGCCACACCGACGATCTTGCCGTCGCGCCGCACCGGCTGCGAGATGTAATAGCCGGGCGCCTGCGAAATCGTGCCGATGCCGAAGAAGCGGCCGACACCGCCCTTCACCGCATCGACGAAATACGGCCGGAACTGATAGCCCGCGCCGACGAAGCTGCCCGGCCCGCGCCAGTTGCTCGCGGCGACGCAGTAGCCGTCGAGCGAAATGACGTAGGTGACCGTCGCGCGCGCGTGGCGGTTCAGATCCTCGAGATAGAGATTCGCGCGCGCGGCGTTGGCGGGCGTCGGATCGATCAGCACGTCCTGCACGATCGGATGCTCGGCGAGCAGATAAGGCAGCGATTCGTAGCGCTCGAGTGTGCTCTTCAGCACGCTCGCGGTGCGCTCGGCGCGCACCGCGGCATTGCGCCGCAGCGTGTCGACGCCGCTTTTCCACGCGAGGCTGTAGGTGAGCCAGCATGCCGCCGCGAGCCCGGCTGCGAGCGCGAAGAGAATCAGCAGGCGGCGGGTCACGTTGGCAAGGTCCGGTCGATGGGGATCGGACATTGTGGCATAGGGCGGCAAGGGCTCGCCGCGAGATGCGTCGCGGGCTGGGCCGCGGGTTGCGCTGGCAGTCTCGCCAAAGGTAAGCGCCGAAGGCCCCGGTGCGGCCGGAGCAACAGCAGATGCCTCGGGAGGACGCGCGGACGCCGGATTCATCAGCAAGCGTCCGCGCTAATCACGACAAGGTCGGCGAGGCGCGGCTCAAACGCCGGCCGGCTCTTTGACCGCCACCTCGCCGCGCAGCACCTTGTTCAGCTTGCTGCGATCGAGTTCCTTCTCCCAGGCCGACACGACGACCGTCGCGACACCGTTGCCGACGATGTTCGTCAGCGCGCGGCATTCGCTCATGAAACGGTCGATGCCAAGAATCAGCACCATGCCCGACAGCGGAATCGTCGGCACGACGGCAAGCGTCGCCGCGAGTGTGATGAAGCCCGCGCCGGTCACGCCGCTCGCGCCCTTCGAGGTCAGCATCGTCACTGCGAGCAGCGTCAGCTGCTGGCCCCAGGTGAGGTCGATGTTGGTCGCCTGGGCGATGAACAGCACCGCCATCGTCATGTAAATGTTGGTGCCGTCGAGGTTGAACGAGTAGCCGGTCGGCACCACGAGGCCCACCACCGAGCGCGAGCAGCCGAGATTTTCCAGCTTCAGCATCAGCTGCGGCAGCGCGGCTTCGGACGAGCTCGTGCCGAGCACGATCAGCATTTCCTCCTTGATGTACGCAACGAAACGCAGGATGTTGAAGCCCACCATCCGCGCGATCGCGCCGAGCACCACCACCACGAACACGATCGAGGTCAGATAGAACGTGCCGACCAGCTTGAGCATCGGCAACAGCGAGCCGATGCCGTACTTGCCGATCGTGAAGGCCATCGCGCCGAACGCGCCGATCGGCGCGAGCTTCGTGATGATGCGCACCATGCCGAACAGGATGTGCGAGATCCCTTCGATGATGTTCATTACGGGCTTGCCCTTCTCACCGGCCGTCGCGAGCACCGCGCCGAACAGCAGCGCGATCAACAGGATCTGCAGGATCTCGCCCTGCGCGAACGCCGACGTGATCGTGTCCGGAATGATGTGCATGAAGAAGTCGACCGTCGACTGGCCGTGTGCCTTCGCTGCATACGACGCGACCGCGCGGCTGTCGAGCGAAGCCGGGTCGACGTTGAAGCCGGCGCCGGGTCGCAGCAGGTGCGTGGCGGCGAGGCCGAGCACCAGCGCGAACGTCGACACGATTTCGAAATACAACAGCGCCTTGCCGCCCACGCGTCCGACCTTCTTCATGTCCTCCATGCCGGCGATGCCTGTCACGACCGTGCAGAAGATGATCGGCCCGATCACCATCTTGATCAGCTTGATAAAGCCGTCGCCGAGCGGCTTCATGTCGACGGCGAGGTTCGGGTAGAAATGCCCCAGTACGATACCGATGATGATCGCCACGATCACCTGGACGTACAGCACTTTATGGATAGGTTTCTTCACGATAGTTCCTGCGAGGGGAAATGAGCTGATGAGCCGCCGCGAGGCGCGACACGCGAACGAAACGTCGTCGCGCGGGCGCCCGTTAGCGGACCGCTGCAAGACGACGAATTCAGAAATACCGGGAAGGGAAATCGGACATCGTTGTCTCCTTGCTTTTTTGTCGGGCCGTGGCGGCCACGCCTTTGTTTCGCAAGGTCGATGCCAGTTCGATATCGACCATGGAGGCTTGATTCTTATGGGTTTTCCGGCAAGGCTCGGCGCGCGTCGTCCGGGTTTCCGGAAATCCGGACGACCGCTGTCGGGGAATCCGGAATCCGATGCGCGCGCGATTGAGTGGAAACCCGCAAGGGTTTGCGCGCAGCTTGCGAGCGCGAGGTCAGGTCAACAGGTCGATGCGATCCGTGCAGATCATGTCGACACCCCATTGTGCGAGCAACCGCGCGCGCGTCGGGTCGTTCACCGTATAGGCGAGCACGCGCAGCCCGCTCGCGCGGATCTGCGCGACCAGCGGCTCACTCAGATAACGGTGACTCGCGTGCAGGGACACGCAGTCGAGTTCGCTCACGATGCGCAGCCAGTCCGCCGGCACCTGCTCGAACAGCATGCCGCGCGGCAGCGACGGCGCGGCATCGCGCGCGGCGGCGAGCGCGTCGAACGAAAACGACGACAACAGCGGCGGCGTCCGCCCTTGCCACAGCGCGAGCGCGCCTTGGGCGACCAGCGTGCCGGTGATCACTTCGCGGCCCGGACACGGCTTGATCTCGATGTTCGCGGCGATGCCGTCGCGCGCGCAACGCTCGGCTGCGTCGGCCAGCGTTGGCAGCCGTGTGCCGAGGAACTCCGCACCGCGCCACGCGCCGGCATCTAGTGCGACGAGTTCCGGCCATGTGTGCGCGGCCGCCGGTCCGTGGCCGTTGGTCGTGCGATCGAGCGTGTCGTCGTGCAGCAGAAACAGCACATTGTCGGCGGACAGCTTCGCGTCGAACTCGACCATGCGATAGCCGTAGCGCACGCACGCGTCGAAACCGGCCGACGTGTTTTCCGGCGCGAGCGTACCGCCGCAGCGATGGGCGACCAGCCGCGGATAAGGCCATGGTGCGGAGCTCCCGCGATCGATCCCAGTTGCCACGTGTCGCTTCCTTGCTGATAGAACAGCGGTTCAAGTAAAAAGCCCGCACATCGGCGGGCTTTTTCGATTTTGCGAGCGTGAAGCGAGGCGCCGCGCGTCAGACTACGCCGGCTCCATGCGCCTGCACGTCGGCGTGATAGCTCGAACGAACCATTGCACCCACCGCGGCGTGCGTGAAACCCATCTTGTACGCCTCTTCCTCGTACATCTTGAAGGTGTCCGGATGCACGTACGTGCGCACCGGCAGGTGGTGCTCCGACGGCTGAAGGTACTGGCCGATCGTCAGCATGTCGACGTCGTGCTCGCGCAGATCGCGCATCACCTGCAGGATTTCCTCTTCGGTTTCGCCGAGACCGACCATCAGGCCTGATTTGGTCGCGACGTGCGGATGCAGCGCCTTGAAGTCTTTCAGCAGCTTCAGCGAATGCGCGTAGTCCGACCCCGGGCGCGCTTCCTTGTACAGACGCGGCACCGTTTCGAGGTTGTGATTCATCACGTCGGGCGGCGCGGCGTTCAGGATACCGAGCGCGCGATCGAGGCGGCCGCGGAAATCCGGCGTCAGGATTTCGATGCGAGTTTCTGGCGACAGCTCGCGCGTCTGACGAATACACTCGACGAAGTGCGCCGCACCGCCGTCGCGCAGATCGTCACGGTCGACGCTAGTAATCACGACGTATTTCAGCTTCAGCGCCGCAATGGTGCGTGCGAGGTTGGCTGGTTCGTCGGCGTCGAGCGGATCGGGACGACCGTGGCCGACGTCACAGAACGGGCAGCGGCGCGTGCACTTGTCGCCCATGATCATGAAGGTCGCGGTGCCCTTGCCGAAACATTCGCCGATGTTCGGGCAGCTCGCTTCTTCACACACCGTATGCAGGTTGTGCTCGCGCAGGATCTGCTTGATCTCGTAGAAGCGCGAATTGCCGGTGGCCGCCTTCACGCGGATCCATTCCGGCTTCTTCAGCTTTTCGATCGGGACGACCTTGATCGGGATGCGCGCGGTCTTGGCTTGCGCTTTCTGCTTCGCGGTGGCGTCGTAGGCGGCGGGGGCCGGCACGCCTTCGGGCGTGAGGGTGGCTGCTGCGGGGTTCGCGGTTACGTCAGTCATTCGTTCGATCCAGTCAGGCGGTGAGCGCACCGGCCTGCGGTTGGGCGACGGCCGCGGGATTGCCGTCGAGGTTTGCGGTGAGGCTTGCTGCGAGTGTGCGGGCCACGTCGTCCCAGCCGGCGGCGACGCCGAGCGTCGCCATGTCGACTGTTTCGAGCCCCGCGTAGCCGCATGGATTGATCGCCAGAAACGGTCGCAGGTCCATATTCACGTTCAGACTGACGCCGTGATAGCTGCAGCCATTGCGGATTTTCAGGCCAAGCGCCGCGATCTTGGCGCCGGCATGCGGCCCGGCGTCGGGCCCGGGCGCCACGTAGATACCGGGGGCGCCCGCCTTGCGTTCTCCGGCGAGATTATACGCCGCCAGGGTGTCGATCACGGCCTGCTCGATCCGGGTGACGAGCTCGCGCACCATCAGCTTGCGCCGGCGCAGGTCGAGCAGCAGATAAGCGACCACCTGTCCGGGGCCGTGATAAGTGATTTGCCCGCCGCGGTCGACCTTGACGAGGGGAATGTCGCTGTCGGCCGCGAGCAGGTGGGCCGGATCGCCGGCCTGGCCGAGCGTGAAGACGGGCGGATGTTCGACGAGCCAGATCTCGTCGGGGGTGTCGGCGGTGCGGGCGTCGGTGAACGCGCGCATCGCGCCGAAACTGGCTTCGTAGGGTTCGCGGCCGAGCCAGCGCAGCTTGGGCGGCTCGATGGCAGGCGAAGGGGTCGGAGAAACCGGGGCGGCGCACATGATTTCGGGAGTTTACCGAAATCTGCGAAACCGCGCCCGAGCGCACCGGGAACCAGGACAGCGCAGCCCGAACGCAGCCGGCATGCCGCAGGCCCCGTCGCGTCATGCGCGGCTTTGGCGCCGCGCCACCTTCAAACCGTGCGCCAGCCGCCGCGCACGCGCATCATCCAGCGTTCCCCGATGCGCGCGAGCCAGTTCAGCGCGCGCTCGTCGCGGCGCGTCGGCACCGAGAACGTAACCTTCGCGAACGTGGCGCCCTCGGCGCTGAGCCAGAGCCGCTCGCCGCGCCGCAGATGCAGCGTCTGACCCGGCTGCAGCCAGTAGTCCATCGTGTCGTCGCTGCGTGTGAGCCACACCGCGCCGCCATGCACTCGCAGCTTGGTGCTGCGCGCCACCTTCAGCGGCAGCGTGTCGCCAGTGCGGATTTCATACGCAATGCTAGAGGAAATTTCTCGCATAATGCCCTCGCCAAAAATCGTTTCATGACTAGAATCCTAGGTGCACCAAGGACTTGGGCAAAACGATCAATTTTCACGGCTATGTGAGAAATATTGCGATGGATCTTCGTCAACTCCCCGCGCTGAACGCGATCAAGGCGTTCGAAGCCGCCGCTCGCCACGAGAGCTTTTCGCGCGCCGCCGACGAGCTGTTCGTCACGCACGGCGCGGTCAGCCACCAGATCCGCGCGCTCGAGGCCGAGCTTGGCGTGTCGCTGTTCGCGCGCGACGGCAAGCGCGTGCGCCTCACCGAAACCGGCCGCCGCTACGCCGCCCAGGTGCGCGCCGCGCTGACGGAGCTCGCCGACGCGACCCGCGCGATCCGCGCCAGCGACCGTGAGCGGCGCCTCGTGGTGTCGATGTTGTCGTCGTTCGCGGCGCGCTGGGTGACGCCACGCATCGGCAGCTTTATCGAGACGCATCCACAGTGGGATCTCGAGCTGCTGTCCACCAATGCGCTGACGGACTTCGCGCGCGACGACGTCGACGTCGCGATCCGCTTCGGCTTGGGCAAATATCCGGGGCTGCACGCGGAGCTGCTGCTCGACGAGATTTTCTTCCCGGCCTGCTCGCCCAACTTCAACGGCGGCAAGCTGCCGCAAACCCCGGCCGATCTCGCCAAAGTCCCGCTGCTGCGCTCCGCCGACGAACTATGGCGCCCGTGGTTCGACGCCGCCGGCCTCGCCGACTGGCCCGAGCCGAAGCGCGGTGTACTGTACCAGGATTCGTCGAATCTGCTGCAGGCGGCCGTCGACGGTCAGGGGGTCGCGCTGACGCGCCGCTCGCTCGCGATGCACGAAATCGCGTCAGGCCGGCTCGTGCGGCTGTTCGATGTGGATGGGCCAAGCCCGTGGCAATACTATTTCATCTGCCTGCCGCAAACGCTGGAGACCGCGCGGGTCAAGGCGTTTCGCGACTGGGTGTTCGACGAGGTGACACGTTTCAGGCAGCTGTTCGATCTCGCCTGTGAGGCGGGTCCCGCGGCGACTGCGCGCCTCGCGGCGGAGCAAACGCCGGCGGACGCGTTGCGCGTCGCGCCGTGAGGTGACAGATCGCGCGCTGTTACAGCACGACCTTGACCATCGGATGGCCGGTCAGCGCACGATAGATGTCGTCGAGGTGCGCGCGGCTCGTCGCGCGTACGTGGACGGTCAGCCCCGTGTACGTGCCGCTGCTCGACGGCCGCGTCTCGACGCGCGACGCATCGACATCGCCGTCGAACTGACGCACCACTTCGACGATCGTCGCGGCAAACTCGGGGTGCGATTTGCCCATGATCTTGATCGGGAAATCGCAGGGGAAGTCAAACAGTGAGTCGTTCTCGAGATTCATTCTTTACTCCTTCTTGCGCCGCGCTAGCTGCCGCTGCCTTGGCTCGCTGATACGCCGCGTGCAGCGCCGCAAACACCGCGCCCCGGCCGGCCCGCGCCAACCGGTGCGCCGTCGAGCCGCGTGACCGGCAGCACTTCCTTGGTCGCCGAGCTGACGATGATTTCATCGGCCGCGCGCACTTGCGCGTCGGTGATGTCGCGCGCCTCGAACCGAATGCCGCATTCGGCCGTCAGCTCCTCGATGAGCCCATAGCGGATCCCTTCGAGAATCTTGTTGCTGCGCGGCGGCGCGGCCAGCACGCCATTCTTCACGATCCACACGTTCGACGACGCCCCTTCGGTCAGCAAACCATCGCGGAACTGCAGGGTCTCGAAGGCGTCGTTTTCGGCCGCGTATTGGGCCATCAGCACGTTGCCGAGCAGCGACACCGACTTGATGTCGCAATTGAGCCAGCGACGATCTTCAGCGCTCACGCACGCGACACCGCTCGACTGCTGCGCGGCGTCGGGTAGATTCAGCGCGGTGACCATCACGAGCACGGTCGGCTTCACGCCGGCCGGAAACGCGTGAGCGCGCTTCGCGACGCCGCGCGTGACCTGGATATATGCGATCGCGTTCTGATCGGCACGCAAGCCGCCGTTCGTTTCGTTGGCCTCGACCACGCGTGCGATCAGCTCGCGCCAGCCGGCGTCGTCGAGCGGATTGGCGATGCCGATCTTGCCGACCGAGCGCGCGAGACGCGCCAGATGCTGCTTCAGACGAAACGCGGTGCGGCGTCCACTCGCGTGCGCGTACAACGGCGCAACTTCGTAAATGCCGTCGCCGAAAATGAAGCCGCGGTCGAGCACCGGCACGCGCGCTTCGGACAGCGGCACCAGTTCGCCGTTCAGATAAACGATCGGGTCCGACGAAACATCGGAGACAGCGGTCATTGCGACGTGGCCTTTACTTTTTCTTGTTGAACATCAGCATCAGCGAATCCCACACGCGGCCGACCACCCCGGCTTGCGGCACCGGCTGCAGCGCGACCACCGGGAACTGCGCGAGCACCTTGCCGTCGGCGACGAGCCTGGCAGTGCCGACCTGCTGGCCGTTCGCGAGCGGCGCGACGAGCGGATCGTTGAGTTCGATCTGCGGCTTCGCCTTGTCGCCCGCGCCCTTCGGCAGCGTGATGTACTGGTCGCTCTTCACGCCGACCTGAACGCTGTCCTGCGAACCCTTGTAGACGCGCGGCGTGGCCACGACCTGGTTCGCCTTGTACAGACGCGTCGTGTCGTAGGCGGTATAGCCGTAGTTGAGCATCTTCAGGCTGTCCTGCACGCGGTCGTGCTCCTTGGTCTCGCCCATCATCACCGAGACGAGACGGCGCGACGCGTCGGTCGTGCCCGGCAGCGGACGCTTCGCGCTCGCGATCAGGCAGTAGCCGGCGGCTTGCGTGTGGCCGGTCTTCAGACCGTCGACGGTCGGGTCGATCCACAGCAGACGGTTGCGGTTCGGCTGCTTGATCTTGTTGTACGTGAATTCCTTGACCGAGAAGATGTTGTAGTACTCGGGATAGTCGCGGATCAGACGCGCCGACAGGATCGCGAGATCGCCCGCGGTCGTGTAGTGCTGCGGGTCGGGCATGCCATTCACGTCGGCGAAATGCGTGTGCTTCATGCCGAGCTTCTGCGTTTCGTTGTTCATCATGTTGACGAACTGCGCTTCGCTGCCGCCCACCAGTTCGGCCAGCGCGATCGCCGCGTCGTTGCCCGACTGCACGATCATGCCGTACACGAGGTCGTGCACGGTCACCGGCTTGAGCGCCTCGACGAACATGCGCGATTCGTCGTTGCGCACGCGGCGCACCGCTTCGCTCGGCTCGATGGATTGGTCCATCGTAATTTTCTTCGTGTCGAGCGCTTCGAACACCAGATACGCGGTCATCAGCTTGGTCAGCGACGCAGGCTCGACGCGTTCGTCGGCATTGGCGGACGCGAGCACCTGGTTGCTGGTCGCGTCGACGAGCACCCACGAGCGCGCGTTGACGCCCGGCGGCGGCACCTGCGCGAACGCGCTGCTCGCGACCAGCGTGGCCGGCAGCACGAGGCCGACGGCGACGGCACGATGAAGCGAAGTGGGAACGAAAGAAGCGACTGACGGGAATGACGTACGGCCAGAGGAGGAGAAACGCATAGGGTCGATTCGTGCCGAAAAATACGTTGCGCGACAGCGCGCGGAGTTGGGGGGAGCCGGTCGGCGGGGCATCTGGCCGTAAAACGGCGGGCGCCCGTTGGACTGATGGCGACGCAAACGGTTCGCGAGCGCAGCGCTGCGCATCCGGCCGCGCCCCCTCGCGAAATGACTCCGCGGCGCGCGATTCTGCCGGCTCGACGGCGCTGTGCCCAAAAAAAGAGCGCCCATTATACGCGCGCTACCTGGTCAGTTTCGCGCGCGCGGCACCGATTTGCACACGTTTGCGCGCACCTGTCCCCCGCAAAACGCGTGCGGCGCGCGTGTTAGCGCCACGCGTCGACGATGATGCGCTTCAGGATATGCAGCTTGCGGTGCAGAAAATGCTCCGCGCCCGGAATCACGACGACCGGCAGTTCCTGCGGCCGCGCCCAGTCGAATACGGATTGAATCGGAACGGTCTCGTCGACTTCGCCGTGAATCACGAGCGTGCCCTCGGGCACGGGCGCGACGTCCCAGCGGCTCGCCGCGGTACCGACGAACACGATGCGCTCGATTTCCCGCCCTTCGTCGCGCAGCTTCGCCGCGACGTGCGACAGCACCACGGTGCCGAACGAAAAGCCCGCGAGCACGAGCGGCAGATCTCCGTAGTCCGCGTCGGCGCGCATGTGCTCGAGCACCGCACGAAGATCATCGCGCTCGCCGACGCCCGCGTCGTGCTCGCCCTGGGTCTGGCCGACGCCGCGGAAGTTCGACCGGTACGTGACGTAGTTCAGTTGCACGAGCGTGCGCGCGAGCGTCTGCGCGACCTTGTTGTCCATCGTGCCGCCAAAGAGCGGATGCGGATGCGCGACGAGCGCGATGCCGCGCGGTGCGGCGCCGGTTTCGCGCACGTCGTCAGGGAGGTCCAGCGCGACCTCGATCTTGCCGACCGGGCCGTCGATCAGATACTTCTTCGTGTTGACGTTCATCGGGATGCCTGTGGATCGTTTCGTGGTTCGCTTTATTGATCGATCTTCAGACGCTCGACGACCTTGCCATTCGCAAGATGCGATTCGACGATCTCGTCGATGTCGCTCTCGTCGACGTAGGTGTACCAGACACCTTCGGGATACACGACGAGCGTCGGGCCCAGTTCGCAGCGATCGAGGCAGCCGGCCTTGTTGATGCGCACCTGGCCGGGACCGGCGAGGCCGAGTTGCTTCACGCGTTTTTTCGCGTACTCCTGCATCGCCTGCGCGTTGCAGTTCGCGCAGCTCGGGCGCTCGGCACCGGGCTCGCGTTGATTCAGACAGAAGAAAACGTGGTGCTTGTAGAAGGAATCCATGATGTCCGGGAGGCGAGACTGAAAGGAAGTGCAATGGCGCTGTCAGCACGCGATATGCCGCGGCGCCCATCGTGCGGACGATTATAGCGACCGGGCCGTGGAGGCGTCGGGGGCCCGGCGGCCGGCGCGCAAGCGCGTCACACCGGCTTGGCGCGCCGCTTCAGCCACGCCCGCTCGACTGCAAACGCGAGCCACACGAGCGCCGCATAGGGCCACATCCACGCGAGCCAGCGCGCGAGTCCGTTGAAATGCAGATAGCGACCCTGCCGCCAGTCCGCGAGCACGGCGTCGAAATACGGGTTCACGGGCAGCAGATTGACGAACACGAGTGCGACGACGAGCGCGATTCCCGCGAGCGTCACGCGCACGGGTCGCCGCAGCGGCAGCGCGACGACCGCCGCGACGCTGCCGCACGCGAGTCCTGTCAACGCGCCGGGCGTCGCCCAGTCGAACGCGAGGCCCGATTGCGATTGCAGGAACGTCGCGCCGGCCTTCACGCACAAGGTCGCGACGATGAACACGAACAGCAGTCGCACGCGCGGCGCATGACGGCGCACCGGCACGGACGCAAGCGCGAGCGCCGCGAACAGGTTCAGCGTCGTGATCAGCGCTTCCCACGTGTCGTCGGGCAGCCACGCGGCGGCTGCCGCCGGCCATGCGCCGACGTGCCACGCGAACGGCGTCCACGCGAGCAGCGCGTCCTGGATGGTCGGATCGAAGCTCAGCCACAGCGCGCGCGGCCAGTTGCCGAGGCCGAACAGGCGCGGCGCCGGAAACATCGTCGCGAACGGCCACGCGGCGACGAGGCACGCGAGCGTCGCATGGTCGCGCTCGAACCACAGGAGCCGCAGACGCCTGAGCAGCCCCCGATCGAGCAGCGCGCCGGTCAACGGCGACATCATCGCCGCGCCGACGAGCGCGCCGAGCGTGTTGGCAGCGAGGTCGAGATTCGAGGCGACGCGGGTCGGCAGATAGGTCTGCACGGCTTCCATCGTGCCCGACAGCAGGCCGCCCAACACGAACGCGAGCGCGACGGCCAGCGCGCCGCGCCAGCGCGGATATAGCGCGAGCACCACCAGCGCGCCGAACGGCATATAGCCGAGCACGTTGGTGACGACGTCGAACGCCGTCAGGTATTGCGGCATGGGATCGAACAGATAGGCAAACGGCGTGATGCCGAGCGAGCGCCAGCCCGAGAACGGATACCACGACCCGTAGATGATCAGCGCCGTGTACAGCAGCAGCGCCTGACGAGCCAGCGCCGACGGACGGCGCAGCCAGGGGCGTTCGCTCATGCGGCGCTCCGATGCGTGCGCTGCCCGCCCGTCATTGCGCGGCGACCAGCGCCTGCGAGCCGAGCCACGTGGTGATCTGCGCGACGAGGTCGTCGCTGGCCGCGGCGAGCGCCCGCGCGCCGCCGGCTGCATCCGCCGAATGCGCTGGCGCGCGCGCGACGAACGTCTGCTGACCGATCACCTTGCCGCCTCGCATCAGCGTCGCGCGCGCGGCGATCGCGCCGTGGCTGTCGGTCTGACTGTCGAACACCTGCTCGAACTCGGTCAGATCGACCCGCAGCACCGGCGCGGCCACGCCGTCGGCGCCCGTCAGCACGGTGCCGCGCTCGCTCAGCGCATTGCGCAGGCGCTGCGTCAGCAGTTGCGACGGCATCATCGTCCAGTGGCTGTTGGCGTAGGCGGCCGTCTGCTGCGCGTCGGCGTAGCTCAGCCGATAGATCAGCCGGTCGGATTCGAGCACGGACGGCGCGCCGACCTCGAGCACCTTGACGGCGGGCAGCCGGCTCGCGGCGGCGCTCTGCGGCGGTGGCCCAAAGTCGTAGCGGAGGTCCGAGACCACCGCGGAAGTGCCCGCGCAGCCCGCCGCCAGCACGCCGAACGCGAGCAGCGCCGCGAGCGCGGCTCGCAAGGACAACAGTCGGTGAATCGAGCGTGACATAGCATCTTCCTGTGTTCCAGCCTGCGGAGTTAGTGGGCTGCGGGCGCGGCGGCAGCGGCGGGCCACGCGAAGCCGGCCTCCCCCGGACCCGGCGCCGCGCGCGGCGCGCCGAACAGCACGCTGCGCGGATTGGTGTTGAAGGTGTCGGCGGCGCGGTCGATCGATTGTGCGGCCGAGCGCGCTTCCTCGGTCAGCGAATTCACGCGCGGCAGCGTGTCGTAGCCGACCCGGGCGGACAGATCCTGCAGTGACGAGTTCATCTGCGTGAGCGCTTCGCCCGCCTGCTGCGCGGCCGTGCCGACCTTGTTCAGGTTGCGCTCGAACGGCCCGTCGGGACGTTCGAGGCCCGTAATCATCTGGTTGGTCGAGGCGAGCGTGCGGTTCAACTGGTCGATCGTGCCGGGCAGCTTGCTGGCGACGGGCCCCAACTGTTGAGTCAGCGCCGCGACGCCTGAAGCGGCCTGCGCGATGTTCGCCGCCGTATCGTGCAGTTGCGCGACCATTTCCGGCGACAGCATGTTGTTTACGCTGTCGGTGACTTTTTCGAGCTTGCGCAACAGCACGTCGCCGCGTTGCTGCAACTGGTCGAACAGGCCCGGGCGCATCGGCAATTGCGCGACCTTCTGCGCCGACGACGGCAGCGGTGTCAGATCGCGCCCGGTATCGTCGAGCTGGATGAACGCGATGCCGGTCACGCCCTGCAAGCCGAGACTGCCGAACGTCGAATGCGTGATCGGCGCGTGCTCGTCGACCATGATGCGGATCAGGATCTGCCCCGGATGTGTCGGATCGAACTTGATCGACTGCACGCGGCCGACGTCGAGCCCGCGAAAGCGCACCGCGGCGTCCGCAAAGAGGCCGGTCACGTTGGTGCGCGCGATCAGGTCGTACGGCACCCGCACCGTGCGGTCAACGTTGAACAGAAACGCGGCCAGCCCGATCGCCGCCATCAGCACGACGGTGAACAGCCCGGCCCAGAATGCATGCGATTTGTTTTCCATTGTCAGTTTTCCTGGTTCACGACGGCCGGCCTCACAGCGGCAACTCGGACGACGCCGGCTCGAGCGCCGCCCGCGGCAGCTTCGCGCGGCGCTCCGGCGGCAGCGCCTGCAACGCGCGGCGCCCGCGCAGGCCGAGGAAATATTCGCGGATGAACGGATGGTCAATGCCCGCGGCCTGTTCGACCGGCGCGTTCACCAGCACCTTCCGATCGGCGATCACGGCCACGCGCGTCGACAGCGCGACCATCGTGTCGAGATCGTGCGTGACCATCACGACCGTGAGACCGAGCGCGCGATGCAGCCCGGAGATCAGCTCGACGAATTCTTCGGACGCCTGCGGGTCGAGGCCGGCGGTCGGTTCGTCGAGAAACAACAGCTCGGGTTCGAGCGCGATCGCGCGCGCGATGCCGACCCGCTTGATCATTCCGCCCGACAGCGCCGACGGCATCTTCGACGCGTGCTTGCACGGCAACCCGACCATTTCGAGCTTCAGCATCACGATGTCGCGCAGCAGGTCTTCGGGCACCTTGCCGAGCTCGCGCACCGGTTGCGCGACGTTGTCGAACACGGACAGCGACGAGAACAGCGCGCCGCGCTGGAACAGCATGCCGGAGCGGCTGCGCATCAGCAGCGCGGTGTCGGCGGAGATCGTGGCGAGATTTTCGCCGAACAGCTTGATGGTGCCCCTCGACGGCCGTTCGAGGCCGAGAATCTGCCGCACCAGCGTGGTCTTGCCCGAACCCGAGCCGCCGACGATCGACACGATCTCGCCGCGCCGCACGTCGAGGTTCAAATGCTGATGCACGATGTTGCGGCCGTAGCGCTTGGTGATGTCGATCACCTCGATCACCGGCTCGGCGATCGACGGTACGGGCTGGCCGCGCACGGCCTCGGTCAGTGGCGCGATCATCCTAGCCCCACGTTCTGAAAGAGGATCGCGAACACCGCGTCCGCGAGAATCACGATGGTGATCGACGTGACCACCGAGGTCGTCGTGCCTTCGCCGAGACTCTGCGAATTGGCTTTGATACGGAAGCCGAAATGACAGCCTGCGATCGCGATCAGCATACCGAACACCGCGCCCTTGCCAAGGCCGATCCACAGGTTCGCGATCGGGACGACGTTCGGCAGTTGCCGCGCGAAGAAGCTCATGTCGATGCCAAGCACGAGCTTCGCAGCGAGCGCACCGCCCGTCAACGAGATCACGTTGGTCCACATCACGAGCAGCGGCATCGCGACGGCCAGTGCGATCACGCGCGGCAGGATCAGGCGCAGGCCGTGCGGGATGCCCATCACGCGCATCGCGTCGAGTTCCTCGGTCACGCGCATCACGCCGATCTGCGCGGTGATCGCCGAGCCCGAGCGGCCCGCCACCAGAATTGCCGACAACACCGGGCCGAGCTCGCGAATCACCGCGAGGCCCAGAATATTGACGATGAACTGGTTCGCGCCAAAGATACGCAATTGCTGTGCCGACAGATAGCTCAACACGATGCCGATCAGGAACGCGACCAGCGCGGTGATCGGCAGCGCGCGGGCGCCGGCGTTGTAGATGTTCGCGGAGATTTCGGTCCACGGCGTGATCTTCGGCTTGCGCACGATCGCGAGCAGATCGAGCACGACGCGCCCGAGCATCGTGACGCCGCCCTGCATATGCTCGACGAACGAGAAGAGACCGAGACCGAGACGCGTAAAGGGATCGAGGCGGGTGACCGGCTCGGCGCTCTCGCGCCCCGCGTCGAGCAGCGCGATGCGCTCGAAGATGTCGCGCTGCGTGTCGGTAAGCGCGGTGCCGGGCGGCATCGTGCGGCCCCACACACGCCACAGCGCCTGGCCGCCGACGTGGTCCATCCTGTCGACCCGCGACAGGTCCCACTCGCCGATGCCCTGCGCGCCGGTCAGCGAACGCAGCAACGGGATCACATGCCCGGTGTCGCGATCGCGCGCGAGCGCGAGCGCCGTCCACTGGCCCGAGAGACGGACGATCTTGCCTTGGCTGCCAGCCGCGACTTCAAGGCCGGGCGGAGTGTCGTAGTTCAAGGATCGCGTGAATCTGGTTATCGGATTAGCGGCCATTGTAGCGAAGGCTCGGCCGTCGGTCCGCACTGATGCACATCGATCGGCGTCGCCGCTCACCGGTCCGCATTCGGGTCTCGGGCGGGTTCGCTGTGGCTACAATACGAGTCATGAATGCCTCCAGGACTCCCGCCTCCCCGCCCGCTGCGACAAGCGCGGCACCAGTCTCGTCGTCGGCTTCGACCGACTGGCGCATCGATCGCGAACGCGCCGTCAAACTGTTCGGCGCGCATGCGCATGACTGGCCGATCGAAATCGTCGAAGAAACCGGCTCGACCAACGCCGACCTGATGGCGCGCGTGAAAGCACTGCCGCGCCGCGCGAACGCGCTGCCGCAGCCGATCGTGCGCGTCGCGTATCTGCAGACCGCGGGGCGCGGCCGCCGTGGCCGGCCGTGGTACGCGGAGCCGGGTAACGCGCTGCTGTTCTCGGTCGCGTGCGTATTGCCGCGCCCGCTCGAAGGGCTCGCGGGCTTGAGCCTCGCGGTGGGCGTCGCGCTCGTCGACGGGTTGCGCTCGCTGCCGGTCGCAGGTCCCGGACAGATCGCGCTGAAGTGGCCGAACGACGTGCTGCTCGAAGGCGACAAGCTCGCCGGCATCCTGATCGAAACCGCGTGGAGCACCGACGATGCGAGCGCGGTCGTGATCGGCATCGGCACCAACGTGAAGGGCGCCGATGAACTCGCGGCGAAGGTCGGCGCGCTGAACACCGACGTGCCGCCGCAGGCGCGCGGCACGGTGCCCACCGCGTTGCAGCGCGCGCTGCCGAATGCGAATCTGACCGACACGCTCGCCGCCGAATTGAACGCGCTCGAGCCGATGCTGCAGCGCTTCGGCGCCGAAGGCTTCGCGCCGTTCCAGCCGCGTTGGAACGCGGTGCATGCTTACGCGGGTCGCGAAGTCGTGCTGCTCGAGCAGGGCGAGGAACTCGCGCGCGGCGTGGCGGCGGGCGTCGACGAACGGGGCCAGTTGCTGCTCGATACGGCTGAGGGCCGCCAGAGCATCGCGACCGGCGACGTGTCGCTGCGCCTCGCCGACGGTGTCGTATGACGCAGCGCGCGCCCTATCTGCTGATCGACGCGGGCAATAGCCGGATCAAGTGGGCGCTGGTGCAGTCCGATGGGACGCAGTTGGCGAGCGGCGCGCTCTCGCATGACGACCTTGCCGGGCCACGCGCGCGGCCGGGAGCGCAACCCGGTTGGACTGACTGGCCGGCGCCATGCGGCGCGTGGCTCTCCAACGTGGCGGGCGCGGAGGTCGCGACGCACATCGCGACGCTCGTCGACGTGCACTGGCCGCGACTGCCGCTCGCGACGATCCGCGCGAGCGCTCGCCAATGCGGCGTGACCAATTGCTACACGACACCGGACTCGCTCGGCAGCGATCGTTGGGCCGGCATGATCGGCGCGCACGCGACCTTTCCCGGCGAGCATCTGCTGCTCGCGACCTTCGGCACCGCGACAACGCTCGAGGCCTTGTGCGCGGACGGCACATTCATCGGCGGATTGATTGCGCCGGGCTGGACGCTGATGATGCGCTCGCTCGGTGAGTACACCGCGCAACTGCCGACGCTCGACGCCGCACACGCGCGCAGTCTGCTCGACGCGGCCGACCTGGCCCGTCGCGGCCCGTTCTTCGCGACGGATACGCCACGCTCACTATCGGCGGGCTGCACGCTGGCGCAGGCGGGATTGATCGAGCGGATGTGGCGGGATCTGCAGGAGGAGTGGCAGGTGCCGGTGCGTCTCGTGGTCAGCGGCGGCGCCGCCGACGAAGTGGCGAGCGCGCTGAAAGTGCCGCATACTCGCCACGATTCGCTGGTGCTGTCGGGGCTTGCGCTGATCGCGGCCGAGGATACGGCGCGGCAGCGCGTCTGATTGCCTCGCGCGCATATCGCCGTGTATTTTTCGCGCCAGCGCTTCTCCGTCACAACCCAGGCTCAACTCGTATCTGGATTGGAAACACCCATAATGCTTCGCTGGCCGATCGCCATTCTGATTGTTGTCAACGTGCTGGCTTTCGTCGCGCTGCGTGGCACCTTTGGCCCGACACCCACCGCGGGCGGACGCGAACCAAACCGTCTGAACCGCCAGATTCATCCGAGCTGGCTGAAGGTGCAGCCGGTCAGCGCCGCCGATGCCGCCGATCAGGCGGTGGTCGGCGGACCCGCGCCGGAGGCGCCGATTTCGACATCGGAGTTGCCGCAGTAGCGAGGCGAGGTTCCGCAGTCCGCCGCGCTTGCCCGCGGCAATCAGCAGCATCAACCCAGCGTGCGTACCTTCTTCAGCAGCGCGGTCGTCGAGCGATCGTGCTCGAACGCTATCGCGAGCGCCTTGCCGCCCCAGCCACGCACGAGCGCCGATTCAGGCAGCGCGTCCATGTCGTAGTCGCCGCCCTTGACGAGAACGTCCGGGCGCAGCGCGGCAATCAGCTCGACCGGCGTCTTCTCGCCGAAGCCGACCACGTAGTCGACGCTTTCCAGCGCCGCGAGCAAGGCCATGCGGTCGGCCTCGTTGTTGATCGGCCGGTCGTCGCCCTTGCCGAGCATCCGAACCGACGCGTCGCTATTGACCCCGACGATAAGGCATGCGCCCAACGCCTTCGCGTCAGCCAGATAGGTCACGTGACCGCGATGCAGGATATCGAACACGCCGTTCGTAAACACGACGGGCGCGCGCAGCGAAGGACGCAGTTTCGCGAGGGCATCGCGCGTCAGAATCTTGCGTTCAAAGATGGCGGTCATCGTACAGTCACAGAGTTGCGGAGTTACGGAGTTACGGGAACGGGAATGTCAGGTGCCGTCACGATACACGCTGGACCGCGCGAAGCAAAACGGTCCGGCAAGCTCGCGCCTGCCGGACCGCCTTTTCAAATGGTATTGAAACCGCCCGAGCCGTTACGCCGGCTGCTGATGCGCCGAGTTTTGATCAGCGGCCTGCAGGCGCGCGACCACTTCCTTGCGATAACGGTTCAATTCCTGCGCGGTGTTGAACGTGCGTTCGAACAGCAGCGACAGGTTGTGCAGAATGCGCTCGACGACCTTCTTTTCCCAGCCGTCGTCGAAACGGATCTGCTCGTCGAGCCAGCGCTCGAGCCATTCCGGATCCGGCAGACGCGACTGAATCGTGTCGCGCGGGAACAGCGCCTGGTTCACGTGCAGGTTGGTGGGGTGCAGCGGCTTTTCGGTGCGACGCGCCGACGCCATCAGCACACCGATCTTCGCGAACGCGGCACGCGCGATGTCGCCGGTTTGCGCCATCGCCTTCTTCATGTAGCGCAGATACGCGCCGCCGTGGCGCGCTTCGTCGCGCGAGATGGTTTCGTAGATGTGCTTGATGACCGGCTCGGTGTGCCATTCAGCAGCGCGGCGATACCAGTGATTGAGGCGGATTTCGCCGCAGAAGTGCAGCATCAGCGTTTCGAGCGGCGGCGCGGGATCGAACTCGAAGCGCACCGCATGCAGTTCCTCTTCGGTCGGGACCAGTTCCGGCTTGAAGCGGCGTAGGTACTCCATCAGCACCAGCGAGTGTTTCTGCTCCTCGAAGAACCACACGCTCATGAATGCGGAGAAATCGCTGTCGTGATGATTGTCACGCAGAAACATTTCCGTGGCGGGCAACGCCGACCATTCGGTGATCGCGTTCATCTTGATCGTCGCGGCCTGCTCGTCGGTCAACAGCGATGCATCGAATTTGTCCCAGGGAATGTCCTTCTCCATGTCCCATCGAACGGATTCGAGCGATCTATAAAGTTCCGGATAAAGCATGGTGTTCATAGTCCCACCCCTGTTCTGCACATACTGTGTGTGTCTGTTGCTGCTACGTGTAGTCGTTTTTACCTACGACGAACGGATCTGCCGTTTATCGGCCAAGCGTTCAATTTTACGCGTTAACCGGCCGCCCAGAAGCATCGGGCAGCAAAGAAGTCCGGGCTGTTGTATTGTCGTCTGAAGCGTGATCCAGCCGCCGCAGCCAACCGTGGGTGAGGAATACCCTTTGCCTGAGGTCGAGCCAGTCTGGGTCGACAAACCACCCCGTCCAGCCCTGCACCGGTAGTGCCGGCGGCGAATGACGCCAGGGTGGCGGGATTGGTTGCTTTCAGCGCGCGCCCCAAAGCCAGATCAAGCTTACACAATGATAGCATGCGCTTCCCACCAAACCCGTGACAGAAGCCGCGCGAGTGCGCTGTGGCATTGACTTCTCTCAAGAAATTCGGCGATTCGCGCGCGCGGAAATCGACGGCGTTGGAATAGGGAAAAACGCAGCCGATCAGTCGCCTTCATCATCGGCCACTGATTCCCGGCGCGCCGTCCGGCTCACGTCGACTTTTTCGGCGTTGCCGCGCTCGTTCCGGCCGCGCGTTTGGCTGACGTGGCTGCGCGCTTCGCGGCCGGCCGTTTGGCGGCGGGCTTCGCGTTTTGCGCGGCGGCGCCCGATGCATCGGCGCCCGGCGCATCGGCGGCCTTCGACGGCTCCGGCTTTCCCTGCGTGCCCCCGCCCGCCGCGGCGACCGCGACGGACGGCTGCGTCACCGCGAACTGCGCGATCTGGTTGAACTGCGATTGAAGCAGGTTCCACCACGCGGATGCATCGAAAGCGGGCGCCGCTGGCGCTTCCTCTTCGTCACTGTCGGCCTGCGTGGCGCTTTCGGGCGCGAGCTCGGCCGGCTTCGTCCAACTCCGCGCCGGCGCGTCAGTCGCGGCGGAACTCGACGCAGCCGCCGCCGGCTGCGACATCGACGACTGCGCGAACGCGCCGAACGCGCGCAGTGTCGCGAGTGTCGCGCGTTGCACTTCGAGCGCCTGGGTCGCCGACTGCAGCATGCTCAGGTTCAGCTTCAGCCATTGCTCGACCGCGCGCATGTCGGTGATGCGCTTGTCGAGCTCCTCGACGCTCGTGAGCGGCGCCATCATGTCGGTCATCATCGACAGCGACGGGCTCGTGCCGCCCCCCGGCTGCGCGCCCGTCATGGCGGCGCCGAACGGCGACAGCCGAATCATGGCCCACATGCGATCGAGCATTTCAGCGGGCGGGAAACCGGGAAAACCGGGAAAGGGCGGCGCGGAGCCAGTGGTGTCGGTCATGCTTGTCGCCTCGGTGCCTGAAGATTGGTGGGGTGCGCGCAGCCGCGCGCGTTGATTCGATCATACCGTGCCGACTGTGGCATCAGGATCGCTCGTCGTTGCGTGGATCGCCCGCGCCAAAATCCGGCGCGCGCCGCTCCCGCAACGAGCTCAGGCCCTCGCGCACATCGGGCCCCGCGAAGCCCATGAATTCGAGCGCGAGCGAAGCATCGAACGCCGGCCCCGCCGTGCGCAGCCAGTTGTTCAGCGCGTACTTGGTCCAGCGGATTGCGGTCTGCGAACCGTCGGCGAGCTTGCGCGCGACTTCGAACGCCTTCAGCAGCAGATCGCTTTCGTCGACGGCGAGCGACACGAGCCCGATGCGCTCCGCCTCCTCGCCGCTCACCGGCTCGCACAGCAGCAGGTAGTACTTCGCCTTCGCCATGCCGCACAGCAGCGGCCACACGATCGCCGCATGATCGCCCGCGGCGACGCCGAGGCGCGTGTGTCCGTCGATGATGCGCGCCGTCTTCGCCGCGATCGAGATATCGGCGAGCAGCCCCGCGACGAGCCCCGCGCCGACCGCCGGACCATGCATCGCCGAGACGATCGGCTTGCCGCAGTTGATCACGTTGTAGACGAGGTCGCGCGCTTCGCGCCACACGCGCGTGCGCACCTCGAAATCGTTCGCCATGTCCTCGACGAGTTGCAGATCGCCGCCGGCCGAAAAGCCCTTGCCCTCGCCGCGAATGATCGCGACGCGCGTGTCGGGATCGCGATCGATGTCGCGCCAGACCTCGGCGAGTTCGTAATGCATGCGCGCGTTCGCGGTGGCGAGACCGCTCCTGTTCGCGCCCTCGCCGCTCATCACGACTTCGAGCACGCCGTGCGGATGACGCTGCAAGCGCAGCGACTGATAGTGCGCGTAGCACGCGTCGTTCGGTTGCGATGGCTGAGACATGATGAGCAATCCGTGAAAGATTCATCCAGTCGCGCGCGCAACGTCGCGACCCATTCAATGCGGCTGATAAAGCCACTTGCCATTACTGATTTCGACCATCACGCGGGCGCTCGAGCGAGGCGCGCTCGTACGCGCCTGAACGGAAGACGCGCAAGCACGCCGATGTTCAGCTGTGGAGAAGTCCAATCGCGGCATGCTATTTCCTCACGTCGGGTTTCATTGTGATGTATTGCCGATGTGCTACCGATGCGTTGCTGCACGCCATCCGAAACTCGCGCATTTCGCGCCGTCCCAGCCGGCGCGCCAGTCAGTGTAGCCGCGCACGCTGGCGGCGGCATCGGGCGAAACCCTTTCGCGCGTGCCGCCGCGTCAAGGCACGACGGCATCACCGCCGCGCTTCAGTCGAGCGGCGCGATGCTCTGCTCGATCGCACCGAAAATCGATTTGCCCGCGTCGTCGAACATGTCGATCTTCACGGTGTCGCCGTACTTCATGAACTCCGTTTGCGGCGCGCCGTGCTCGATCGTTTCGAGGCAGCGCTTCTCGGCGATACAGCAGTAGCCACGCTTCGCGTCCTTGTTCGACACCGTACCCGAACCGACGATAGAACCGGCACGCAGATTGCGCGTCTTCGCCGCATGCGCGATCAGCTGACCGAAGTGAAACACCATGTCGGTGCCCGCGTCGGGCTGGCCGACCTTTCTGCCGTTCCAGTGGACGATCATCGGCCGATGCACGCGCCCATCGCGCCAGTGTTCGCCGAGTTCGTCCGGGGTCACAGCGACCGGCGCGAACGACGTGGCCGGCTTGCTCTGGAAAAAGCCGAAGCCCTTCGCGAGTTCGGCGGGGATCAGATTGCGCAGCGACACGTCGTTGACCAGCGCAACCAGCCGCACGCCGCGCAGCGCCTGCTCGGGCGTCGCGCCCATCGGCACGTCGCCGGTGATGACCGCGACTTCGGCCTCGAAGTCGATGCCGTACTCTTCCGATGCGCACACGACGTCGTCGCGCGGACCGATGAAGTCGTCGCTGCCGCCCTGGTACATCAGCGGGTCGGTCCAGATTTCGGGCGGCATTTCCGCGCCGCGCGCGCGCCGCACGAGTTCGACGTGGTTCACGTACGACGAGCCGTCGGCCCACTGGAACGCGCGAGGCAGCGGCGCCATGCACTCCTTCGCGTCGAACGAAAAGCTGTTGCGCGCGCGGCCCTGGTTCAGCGCATCGTAGAGGTCGTGCAGTTGCGGCGCGTAGAAGGCCCAGTCGTCGAGCACGCGCTGCAACGTGGGCGCGATCGCGTCGGCAATGGCCGCCGTGTGCAGGTCGCGGGACACGACGATCAGTTGACCGTCGCGCGTGCCGTCCTTCAGCGAGGCAAGTTTCATAGTGCTGTGAACCGTGTAAGAGTGACGATGGAAGGAATCTATTCTACGATGGTGAATCGGCGCGGCCCAGTATGAGTGTTCGTCGTCGCTGTTCGTCGCTGTTCGTCGCCGTTCGTCGCTGGTCGTCGTTGCCACAGGCACTACCGCCATTTATTTTTACCGAATGCGCCGCCCGCGCCTTTTGCCCATGTCCGCCAACGCCCGCTCCGGCACGATCCGCACCCGCACCGACCCGGCATCCGCCGACGATCTGCTCGAGCACGCCGATCTCACCGACGCAACCGGCGCCGATGACGAAACCGGCGAACCCGGCGAAGAAAAACTACGCTCGGGCATCCAGTCGATCGAGGTCGGATTCAGGCTGCTCGACGTTCTGACCCACGAACCGCGCGCAATGATGCTGCGCGATCTCGCGCAGCGCGCGGGCATGAGTCCGGCGAAGGCGCATCGCTATCTGGTCAGTTTTCTGCGCCTCGGGGTGGTCGCGCAGGACCCGCTGTCGGGCCGCTACGAACTCGGCGGCTTCGCTTTGCAGTTGGGGCTCGCGCGGCTTGCGCGCGTCGACGGTGTGAAGCTCGCGCGCATCGCCCTCGCCACGCTTCGCGACCGGCTCGATCTGACGGTCGGCATCGCCGTATGGGGCAATCAGGGACCAACGATGGTGCACTGGATGGAGTCGAGCTATCCGGCCAAGGCATCGCTGAAACTTGGCGACGTGATGCCCTTGCTCAGCTCGGCGACCGGTCTGCTGTTCGCCGCCTACCTGCCGTCCGGCAAGACCGCCGCGATGCTCGAGCGCGAGCTGGCCGACTCGCGGCGCTCGTCGTATAGCGGCGTGCCGCGCACTCGCGAAGACGTCGACAAGGTTCTCGCCGAGGTGCGCGAACACGAGGCCGCGCGCGTCGAAGGCATGCTGCTCCCGACGATCCACGCGTTTTCGATGCCGGTGTTCGATTCGACCGGCGAACTCGCGCTCGGTCTGGTCGCGCTCGGCCATGAGGGCGCGTTCGATATCCGCTGGGGCGGCGAGATCGATACCGCGCTGCGCGAATGCGCGCGCAAGCTGTCGTACGAACTCGGCTACAGCGCGACGCCACGCAGCGAACACGGTTGATACGGACCGGACCTTCCAGACCTCCACCCATTCAAGCGCCGATGGACTTTGCTTCCGCCACCCGCCGTCGTGATCGCCTGCCAGCATTTGGCAAGGGGCCGGGACGCGGCGCGCGCGCGTGGCGCTGGATCGCGGTGCTCATGGCCGTGGCGGTCGTGCACTGGATCGCGGCGCAATGGTTCGAGCGCAATCGCGTGAATCTCAATCCCGCGGATCACGAGCATGTGCCGGTGCAGGTCGCGCTGCTGACGCCCGAGAAGGTCGAGCGTCAACCGGCGCTACAGCCGGCCGCGCCGGCACGGCATCCGCCCGCGCCCGCACGCAAGCCCGCGGTGAATCAGCCGCGCGAGCAGCATGTGTTGACCGCGTTGCAGCCGGCCAGGCCGAACGAGCCGGCGGCAACGCCGGCATCGGAGGTGGCGGCGAGCGCGCCGCCCGCCGCTGCGAACGCGAATGCATCGGCCCAAGCGAACGCCAGCGGCAACGCCGCGAGCGCCCCGGCCGCGGCCAGCGCGCCGCAAGCGTCGCAGGGCGTGAAGTTTTCGGTACCGCCATCGGCCGAGCTCGAATACGACACGTTCTACAACGGCGTGCGCAACGCGCCCGGCACGATCCATTGGGCGAGCGATGCGCACGGCTACGAAATGATCGTGTCGGTGCCGCTGCCGTTCGTCGGTCCGTTCGTGTTTTCGAGCCACGGCGGCATCGATGCCTTTGGCCTCGCGCCGGCGCAGTACAGCGAAAAGCGTGGTCGTCGCGCGGAAGACATCGCGATCTTCAGTCGCAACGACAGGAAAATCGGCTTCACGCGCACGCCGGCCACGTTGCCGTTGCCCGACGGCGCGCAGGACCGCTTCAGCGTCGTGATGCAACTCGCGAGCCTCGTGCGCGGCGATCCTGACGCCTATAAGCCTGGCGTCGCGCGACAGTTTTTCGTCGTCGATACCGATAGCGGCGAGAACTGGCCGATCGAGACGATCGGCGACGAAATGATCCGCGCGGCGCAGGGCTATCTGCAGACGCGTCATTTCAAACGTCTGCCGCGGCGCGACGGCGACCAGCGCCGTATCGACGTGTGGCTCGCGCCGTCGCTCGGCTGGCTGCCCGCGCGCATCCTGCAGACGGAGCCGAACGGCTCCCAGTTCGAACTGGTGTGGCGTGGCAAGCTCAGTGCCGATGAGACGTCGCCGGATCACGGCGGTGACAACGGCGCGGCGGCCGCAACGCCAGCGCCGGCGGATGCATCGGCAGTAACGCCCGAGACCGCCCCCGCCGCACCGGTCGATTCGACCGCTCCGGCCATCATCAAACCGTGACATGTTTCGTGACAGAGTGTCACGAGCAGATTCGCTCAAGATCGGCGAAACTTCCTTTGCAACGCTGACTCGCACCTCAATGGAGCGCCCGTTCGCGAGAACGAGGCGACCTACCGCGCTTTTTCACTGCGTTTCCTTCAAAGGAGTCCGCATGCAGGTGAACATCAACGGTATCGAAACACGCTACGTGCTGAGCAACGAAGGCGGCGGCCCGTGGCTCACCTTCATCCACCAGTTGGGCGGTGATCTTTCCATCTGGGATCAGATGGCCGGCTATTTCCGCGACGATTACGCGGTGCTGCGCTACGACGTGCGCGGCCACGGCCACAGCGCGGTCGCGCGCGAGCCGTTCGGCATGCGCGATCTGGCCGACGATCTGGCCAAACTGCTCGATGCCCTCGGCGCGCCGACGACGCACCTGGTCGGCCTGTCGCTCGGCGGCATGATCGCGCAGCAATTCGCGCTCGACCATCCGTCGCGCATCGACACACTGACGATTGCCGATAGCGCCGGCGGCACCCCGCCCGATAGCCACGCGTTATGGGATCAGCGCGCTCACACCGCGCGCAGCGAGGGCATGGCGGCGCTGTTGCCGTCGACGCTCGCGCGTTGGCTCACGCCCAACTTTCATGCCGGGCATCCCGAAGCGGTCGAGCCGATCCGTGAGACCTTTGCGCGCACGCCGCCGGAAGGTTTTGCGATGGCCTGCGAGGCGCTGCGCGATTTCGACCTGCGCGGCCGCCACGGCTTGATCCGCTGTCCGACGCTGACGGTGGCCGGACGTCACGACACGGGCACGCCCCCTGCTGCTACTCAGGCAATAGCGGAGGCGATCGAGGGCGCCCGCTTCGAGTTGCTGGACGCCGCGCATCTCGCGCCAATCGAGCAATCTCACCGTTTTGCCGCCTTGCTTGAATCGTTTCTGGAGCGGCGGGTCTAACCTTCAGGTCCGGAGCTTTTTACTTGCGTCGTCCGGACCCACCCCTTGAATTCCATCCCACATGCTCCACCTATGGTGCAGAAAACGGCAGGAGCCCAACGGAAATAAGGAGTGTCGCCATGCAAATGATCTATAACAGCCCTAACTATTGCGTCGTCGAGTTTCCTCCGCAAGAAGGTCTGCTGGCCATGAAGTCGGGCGGCTACGAGATTGTCGACAAGAACATGCAGCGCGAGATCTACATCGACGGGGCAATGGCGGCGCGTTTTCGCGAGCATGTGCAAAAGCTGATCGAAGGCGAGCCGACGCTCGACGAGGTCGACGAGTTCCTCGGCCAGTTCGACAGTCTGATGCATCAACCGGTGGTCCTGCACTGACCGGAGGGATTTAGCTGACACTCTGGCAACATCGATCGACCGCACCGCGCGGCTTTGCCGGCGGGTTCCATCAGGCGGTCGGCGGCAGCGAAACGGCCCGGCAGGCTTTGGCTTCCCGGGCCGTTTCTTATCGCGTCATTTCATTGCTTCGCTTGCTTCGTTTGTTAGCGCGTTGCCGGATTCCTGGCGCGGCGCGCTCTTATACGTCGATTTTGCCGGCCGCCCTTTGCGCCGGCCCGCCGCGCCGGGCGCATCCGTCCGGCAGCGGCTACAATGACAGGCTTTCCGCCAACGCCGGCGCAAGCCCTCTTCCGCCATGACCCAGCCTGCTCAATCCGTCACGCCAGTCCGTTCCGAGCCCGCCTACACCCGCGGCGCAGCGCTGCCCGCGCTGCTGAACTCGCGCATCCTGATTCTGGACGGCGCGATGGGCACGATGATCCAGCGCTACAAGCTCGACGAAGCCCGCTATCGCGGAGAGCGCTTCAAGGACTACGCGCGCGACATCAAAGGCAACAACGAACTGCTGTCGATCACCCAGCCGAAGATCATCTCCGAGATTCACGAGCAGTATCTGGCGGCGGGTGCGGACATCATCGAAACCAACACGTTCGGCGCGACCACGGTCGCGCAGGCCGACTACGGCATGGAATCGCTCGCCGTCGAGATGAACGTCGAATCGGCGAAACTCGCGCGCGCCGCATGTGACAAATACGCGACGCCGGACAAGCCGCGCTTCGTCGCTGGCGCGATCGGCCCGACACCGAAAACCGCGAGCATTTCGCCGGACGTCAACGATCCGGGCGCGCGCAACGTGAGCTTCGACGAACTGCACGCCGCGTACTACGAGCAGGCGAAAGCGCTGCTCGACGGCGGCGCGGACCTGTTCCTCGTCGAAACGATCTTCGATACGCTGAATGCGAAGGCCGCACTGTTCGCGCTCGACGAGCTGTTCGAAAACACCGGCGAGCGTCTGCCGATCATGATCTCGGGCACCGTCACCGATGCGTCGGGCCGCATTCTGTCGGGCCAGACCGTCGAGGCCTTCTGGAACTCGCTGCGTCACGCGAAACCGCTGACGTTCGGCCTGAATTGCGCGCTCGGCGCAGCGCTGATGCGCCCGTACATCGCCGAGCTCGCGAAACTGTGCGACACCTACGTGTCGTGCTACCCGAACGCCGGCCTGCCGAATCCGATGAGCGACACCGGCTTCGACGAATTGCCAGCGGATACCTCGGGCCTGCTGAAGGAGTTCGCAGAAGGGGGACTCGTGAACGTCGCGGGCGGCTGCTGCGGCACGACGCCCGAGCACATCGCGGCGATCGCGAAGGCGCTCGCCGAGCTGAAGCCGCGCAAGTGGCCCAGCCAGTATCGCGACGCGGCCTGAGCCGGCCTCACGTACTTCACCCGAAGCCCAGCACGCCCCTTAACGCACGCACCCGACTCGCACACACGCCATGACCGATCACACCATGCGCCTTGCCGGCCTCGAGCCGTTCAACGTCACGTCCGGGACGCTTTTCATCAACGTTGGCGAACGCACCAACGTGACAGGCTCGAAAGCGTTCGCGCGAATGATCCTGAACAATCAGTTCGACGAAGCATTGGCCGTCGCGCGCCAGCAGGTCGAGAACGGCGCGCAGGTGATCGACATCAACATGGACGAGGCGATGCTCGATTCGAAAGCGGCGATGGTGCGCTTCATGAATCTGATCGCGTCGGAGCCGGACATCGCGCGCGTGCCGATCATGATCGACTCGTCGAAGTGGGAAGTGATCGAGGCGGGCCTCAAGTGCGTGCAGGGCAAGGCGATCGTCAACTCGATCTCGCTGAAGGAAGGCAAGGAAGCGTTCGTTCATCATGCGAAGCTGATTCGCCGCTATGGCGCGGCTGCCGTCGTGATGGCGTTCGACGAGCAGGGCCAGGCCGACACGTTCCAGCGCAAGACCGGCATTTGCAAGCGCTCGTACGACGTGCTCGTCAACGAAGTCGGCTTTCCGCCCGAAGACATCATCTTCGATCCGAACATCTTTGCGATCGCGACCGGCATCGAGGAACACAATAACTATGCGGTCGACTTCATCGAGGCGACCCGCTGGATCAAGCAGAACCTGCCGTACGCGAAGATCAGCGGCGGCGTGTCGAACGTGTCGTTCTCGTTCCGCGGCAACGACCCGGTGCGCGAGGCGATCCACACGGTGTTCCTTTACCACGCCATCCAGGCGGGGATGGACATGGGCATCGTCAACGCGGGCCAGCTCGGCGTGTATGCCGAACTCGATCCCGAACTGCGCGAACTCGTCGAAGACGTCGTGCTGAACCGCCGTGCAGACGGCACCGACCGCCTGCTCGAAATCGCCGACAAGTTCAAGAGCGGGGCCGCGAAGAAGGAAGAGAACCTCGAATGGCGCAACCAGCCGGTTGAGAAGCGTCTTGCGCATGCGCTCGTGAGCGGCATCAACACGTTCATCGTCGAAGACACCGAGGAAGTGCGCGCGAAGATCGCCGCCGCGGGCGGCCGCCCGATCAACGTGATCGAAGGTCCGCTGATGGACGGCATGAACATCGTCGGCGACCTGTTCGGCCAGGGCAAGATGTTCCTGCCGCAGGTCGTGAAGTCGGCGCGCGTGATGAAACAGGCAGTCGCACATCTGATCCCGTTCATCGAGGAAGAAAAGCGCCAGCTCTCGGCGGCCGGCGGCGACGTGCGCGCGAAGGGCAAGATCGTCATCGCGACCGTGAAGGGCGACGTGCACGACATCGGCAAGAACATCGTGTCGGTCGTGCTCCAGTGCAACAACTTCGAAGTGGTCAACATGGGCGTGATGGTCCCGTGCAGCGAGATCCTCGCGAAGGCGAAGGTCGAGGGCGCGGACATCATCGGGCTGTCGGGCCTGATTACGCCGAGTCTCGAAGAGATGGCCTACGTCGCGTCGGAAATGCAGCGCGACGACTACTTCCGCGTGAAGAAGATTCCGCTGCTGATCGGCGGCGCGACGACCTCGCGTGTGCACACGGCGGTGAAGATCTCTCCGCACTACGACGGGCCGGTGGTCTACGTGCCGGACGCGTCGCGCTCGGTATCCGTCGCCTCGAGCCTGCTGTCCGACGAGGGCGCCGCGAAGTACATCGATGAACTGAACGCCGATTACAGCCGCATCCGCGCTCAGCACGCGAACAAAAAGGCGCAGCCGATGGTCACGCTCGCCGCAGCGCGCGCCAATAAAACCAAGATCGAGTGGGCAGGCTACCAGCCGGTCAAGCCGAAGTTCATCGGCCGGCGCGTGTTCAAGAACTTCGATCTGAACGAGCTCGCGAACTATATCGACTGGGGTCCGTTCTTCCAGACGTGGGATCTCGCCGGCCCGTATCCGGCGATTCTCAACGACGAGATCGTCGGCGAATCGGCGCGGCGCGTGTTTTCGGACGGCAAGTCGATGCTCGCGCGCCTGATCCAGGGCCGCTGGCTGCACGCCAACGGCGTGATCGCGCTGTTGCCGGCCAACACGGTGAACGATGACGACATCGAAATCTACACGGACGAATCGCGCACCGAAGTCGCGCTGACGTGGCGCAATCTGCGTCAACAGAGCGTACGGCCGGTGGTCGACGGTGTGATGCGGCCGAACCGCTCGCTTGCCGACTTCATCGCGCCGAAGGACTCGGGCGTCGCCGACTACATCGGCATGTTCGCGGTGACGGCGGGTCTTGGCGTCGACGTGAAGGAGCGCCAGTTCGAGAAGGATCACGACGACTACAGCGCGATCATGCTCAAGGCGCTCGCGGACCGGCTCGCCGAAGCCTTCGCCGAAGCGTTGCACGCGCGCGTGCGGCGCGACCTGTGGGGCTACGCGAACAGCGAAACCCTTTCCAACGACGAACTGATCGCCGAGAAATACCGTGGCATCCGCCCGGCGCCCGGCTATCCGGCCTGCCCCGACCACCTCGTCAAGCGCGACATGTTCGACGTGCTGCAGGCGAACGAAATCGACATGAGCGTGACCGAATCACTGGCGATGCTGCCGGCCGCGAGCGTGTCGGGTTTCTACCTCGCGCATCCGGACAGCACCTATTTCTCGGTCGGCAAGATCGGCGCGGATCAGCTCGACGATTACGCGCAGCGGATGTCGCTGACGAAAGCGGACGCCGAGCGCGCATTGGCACCGTTGCTTTAAGCGTGAAGCGATACGTGGCGTGGCCGTGCGGCCCGGGCCGCGCGTGCGCCAGCGCGTGCGCCACTATATCGAGTCCGAAAGACTGAATATTTTCCGCCACGGCAATTTGGGCTTTGTAGACTGATGCGGCTTTCATCCCGTCAGGCGCGAGCACAACGCGCCGGCTCATCCAGATTGCAACTGTCAACGGAGAAAATCGTATGAAGAAGCTCACGCTGTTATTGACCGCTGTTTCGCTGGCCGCAGGCGCTTCCGTGGTGCTCGCGCAACCCGCCGCGCCGGCCAGTTCGAGCGCGGTCAGTTCCTACTCGCCGCCGACCGAGGCACACGTCAAAAAGGCGAAGAAGCAAAAGAAGAAGAAAGGCGCGGCGGCGTCGGCAGATTCCGCGAGCCAATAAGCGGCACAGCGGACGAGCGTTCCGAATGACAAAGAGCCCGCGGTGAGCGGGCTCTTTTCTTGTCTGCGCCAGAAGCGCCCACCACCTGCTGCGAACGGGCCGCGGCACCCGGAACCCAGCAGAAATCAGAGCCCCCAGACGATATCCGCGTTTTCCTTCTGCGCCGCGCGCAGCATGTCGAGGAACGGATAGGCGCGCTGCGCGAGTCCGGGTGGAATCTCGTGACGTTCGTGGCCGCCCTCCCCCTCGTGGAAATGGCCCTCGTGCTCGGCGCGCTCCTGCTTGTCGAAGGTGATCGCCGCTTCCAGCTTTTCGATGGCCGAGCCCAGTTCCTCGTGGGTGATGACGCCGCGCTGCCCAAGGCGTTTGCCGACAATGCCGACCAGATACTGCGCCAGATTCTCCAGCATCATGACGTCCGGGCAGGCGTGGCACTTGAAAGTAATCAGCATGACTGCTCCCTTTTTCGTTATGTCGGGTTGACGCACGAGCGTCCCACGGGCGGCGGCAGCGCGCGCCTGACGTGGCGCCGGCAACGCGCGGCGGCCACAGCCCCTCGCGGGCAACTCATTGAACATATTAGCACCTGCTAAAATTCCGTCTGAACGGAAAAGCGCGCCGCCAGCGCCATGTACGGCGAGGCTCGACGAGCATCGCGCACGTGTGCGACCGGGCGTCGAAGCATCGGTCGCAACCGGCATGCCGCGCGAGCCTGCATAATCGCGAGCCGCCGTGCGGCGCCCGCCGCGTTGCGCTGCTTGCGTCGCGTGTTGTCGCATCGTCTCGGGGACAGCCTGCCGGCGGCGCCGCCTTTAGCGCCGCAACGCGCGCGGGCCGCGTTCCACGCATGCGACACCGGCGCGGCCGGCACCTCTTCCGCCTTACCGGATTGCCTCACTGGACTCGCAACAAGCATGCTGCCCGCACACAAACACACACTCGAAACACTGCTCGCCGAGACGGTGAAGCAGGTCGCGACTGCCACGCAAGGCGCGACTGAAGCCGCCTTCGTCTCGCCCGCCATCGCGCTTGAGCGCCCGAAAGTCGCCGCGCACGGCGACGTCGCGTGCAACGTCGCGATGCAGCTCGCCAAGCCGCTGCGCGCCAATCCGCGCCAGCTCGCGCAGCAGA
The DNA here is from genome assembly GCF_050436345.1 of Paraburkholderia sp. WC7.3g. Classification (NCBI taxonomy): domain Bacteria; kingdom Pseudomonadati; phylum Pseudomonadota; class Betaproteobacteria; order Burkholderiales; family Burkholderiaceae; genus Paraburkholderia; species Paraburkholderia sp. WC7.3g. The sequence continues at coordinate 764,696 of NZ_JBNDMA010000002.1, read as the reverse complement.
TCGTCGATGCCCTGCTCGTCAATCCGCAGGCCAAAGGCCTGATCGAGACCGCCGAAGTGGCGGGCCCCGGCTTCATCAACCTGCGGCTCACGGCTGCAGCCAAGCAAGGCGTGATCGCCGCCGTGTTCGCCGGGAAAGACGCGTATGGCCGCTCGCAGCACGATGCCGGCAAGCACGTGCTGATCGAGTTCGTGTCGGCCAACCCGACCGGCCCGCTGCACGTCGGCCACGGGCGTCAGGCCGCGCTCGGCGACGCGCTCGCGAACGTGCTCGCGTCGCAGGGCTGGGACGTGCACCGCGAGTTCTACTACAACGACGCCGGCGTGCAGATCCAAACGCTCGCGCTGTCGACCCAGGCGCGCGCACGCGGCCTCGCCCCCGGCGACGAAGGCTGGCCCGCGTCGGCCTATAACGGCGAGTACATCGCCGACATCGCAAAAGACTATCTGAACGGCATCACCGTCGAGGCGAGCGACGGCGAGCCTGTCACCGGCGCGGGCGACGTCGAGAACCTCGAAGCGATCCGCCGCTTCGCGGTCACGTATCTGCGTCGCGAGCAGGACATGGACCTGCAGGCGTTCGGCGTGAAGTTCGACCAGTACTACCTCGAATCGTCGCTATACACGGAAGGCCGCGTCGAGAAAACGGTCGACGCGCTGATCGCCGCGGGCAAGACCTACGAGCAGGAAGGCGCGCTGTGGCTGCGCACCACCGACGACGGCGACGACAAGGACCGCGTGATGCGCAAGACCGACGGCACCTACACGTACTTCGTGCCGGACGTCGCCTATCACGTCGCGAAGTGGGAGCGCGGCTTCACGAAGGTCATCAACGTGCAGGGCTCGGACCACCACGGCACGATCGCGCGCGTGCGCGCGGGCCTGCAGGGTCTCGGCATCGGCATTCCGAAGGGCTACCCCGACTACATCCTGCACAAGATGGTCACGGTCATGCGCAACGGCGAAGAGGTGAAGATCTCGAAGCGCGCGGGCAGCTACGTGACGGTGCGCGATCTGATCGAATGGTCGGGCGGCGCGACGCCGGGCTCGGAAGCGGCAGTCGATCTGATCGACGAGGAGACCATTCGCCGCGGCCGCGACGCGGTGCGCTTCTTCCTGATCTCGCGCAAGGCGGACACCGAGTTCGTGTTCGACATCGACCTCGCGCTGAAGCAGAACGACGAGAACCCGGTGCACTACGTCCAATACGCGCACGCGCGCATCTGCTCGGTGATCGCCGAGTGCAACGCGCGCTACGGGCTCGACGACAGCGCGCTCGCGAGCGTGGATCTCGCGCCGCTCACGAGCGAGCGCTCGATGGCGCTGCTCAACAAGCTCGCCGAATTCCCGGACATGCTGCAGCACGCCGCCGACGAGCTCGCGCCGCACGCGGTCGCGTTCTACCTGCGCGAACTCGCCGGAGAATTTCACTCGTTCTACAATGACCGTGCCGAGCGCGTGCTGGTCGACGATGCGGCCGAACGCAACGCTCGCATCGCGCTGCTCGCGGCCACGCGCCAGGTGCTGGCCAACGGTCTCGCGACGATCGGCGTCTCCGCTCCCGTCAAGATGTAACTCCTGCGGCGCAATATGCACGCGGCCGTCGTTATAATCGACGGCCCGTTCCTGGATTCTTTTTGCAGGTGATTCGTACGATGGCAAAACCACGCCGCACAACAAAGCAATCGAAGCAAACCGGGGGCACTTTTCTCGGTCTCGTGCTGGGCCTGATCGTCGGCCTGGCGATCGCGGTAGTGGTGGCGCTGTATATCACCCGTGCACCGACGCCGTTTGTGTCGAAGGTCGCGCCGCCGGCGGCGACGGACAACGGCGCGAGCCAGGCGCAATACGATCCGAACCGTCCGCTGCAAGGCAAGACGCCGGGCCAGCCGGTGCCGCAGGCCGCGCAACCCGCGCCGCCGAACACCGCGCCGGGTCAGACCAACGCGCAGACCCAGTCGGGCATGCTCGAAGAACCGCAGATCGTCGAAGTGCCGCCGTCGGCCGGGAACGCGAATAACAACGGCACGGCGGTCGCGCCGAATCCCGCGCAGGAAAACGGCACCGGCGGCACCATCGCGCCGGCGCCGGCCAGGAAGCCGCAGACGTCGAGCGCGCCGGCCGCCACCGCGGAAGGCTCCGCGCCGAAGGGCCCGAGCACGACCACCGCGGCCAACACCAAGCCGGGCTCGGCCGCCGCGCCCGCGCCGGGCGACGCGAACACCGGCTACTTCCTGCAGGTCGGCGCGTACAAGACCGCCGCCGACGCCGAACAGCAGCGCGCGCGTCTCGCGTTCCAGGGCTTCGAATCGAAGGTCACGCAGCGCGATGCCGGCGGCGTCACGTACTTCCGCGTGCGCATCGGGCCGTTCTCGAAGTTCGAGGACATGAATTCGAGCCGTCAGCGTCTGTCGGACGCCGGTGTCGATACCGCGGTGATCCGCTTCACCAAACAATAAATAAACGGTAACGCCGGCTCGCGCGGCGCGTCGAACTATCGGCGCGGCGCGCGGGTCACAAGCACGATGGCCGCTTCGACCTCCGCTTCGACCTGTTTCGTGTCGGGCGGCCACGCCGAATCCGACCAGTGGTGACGGGCCTTTCGTATCGCGTCACCGCGCTCCGCCTTATCTGGGTCTACACAACATGAAAAAACTGCTGAGCATCCTGTTTCTGTCGCTGGGCCTGATCGCGGCCAGCGCGCACGCGTCGCCGGCCGCGCCGGTCGCCGGCAAGGACTACACCGTGCTGGCCTCGCCGCAGCCGACCGACGTGCCGGCCGGCAAGATCGAAGTCATCGAATTCTTCTGGTACGGCTGCCCGCATTGCAATGAATTCAACCCGTTCCTCGACGCGTGGGTCAAGAAGCAGGGCAAGGACGTCGTGTTCCGCCGCGTGCCGGTCGCCTTCCGCGACGACTTCATCCCGCACTCGAAGATGTTCCATGCGCTCGACGCGCTCGGCGTCGTGGACGAACTGACGCCGAAGGTCTTCAACGAAATCCACGTCAACAAGAACTACCTGCTGACGCCGGAAGATCAGACCAAGTTCCTTGCGAAGCTCGGCGTCGATCCGAAGAAGTACATGGAAGCGTACAACTCGTTCTCGACGCAAAGCGCGCTGCAGAAGGACAAGAAGCTGCTCGACGACTACAAGATCGACGGCGTGCCGACGCTCGCGGTCCAGGGCAAGTATGAAACCGGCCCGGCCGCGACAGGCACCCTGCCGGGCACGATCCAGGTGCTCGACTACCTCGTCTCGCAAGTCCGCGCCAAGAAGATGTAATCACGAGGCGCCGGTATGACTTCACCGCTGAAGGTTTTCATTACCGGCGCTTCGAGCGGCATCGGCCTCGCGCTCGCCGGCGAATACGCACGGCGCGGCGCGATTCTCGGCCTCGTCGCCCGCCGCGGCGACGCGCTCGCCGCGTTCCGGCAGTCCCATCCCCAGAACACCGTCTCGGTCTATGCAGTCGACGTGCGCGACACGGAAGCGCTCGCCGATGCGGCCGCGCGCTTCATCGCCGCGCACGGCCTGCCCGACGTCGTGATCGCCAACGCCGGCATCAGCCGCGGCGCACTGACGGGCCACGGCGAACTGCGCACCTTCCGCGAGGTGATGGACATCAATTACTTCGGCATGGTCGCGACGTTCGAGCCATTTGCCGCCGCGATGGCCGCATCGAAGCGCGGCACGCTGGTCGGCATTGCGAGCGTCGCGGGCGTGCGCGGCTTGCCGGGTTCGGGCGCGTACAGCGCGTCGAAATCGGCGGCCCTGAAGTATCTCGAAGCGTTGCGCGTCGAGATGCGGCCGTTCCGCGTCGGGGTCGTTACAATCGCGCCCGGCTATATCCGCACGCCGATGACCGAGCACAATCCGTACGACATGCCGTTCCTGATGGACGCCGACCGTTTCGCAGCGAAGGTCGCGCGGGCGATCGAACGGCAGACGTCGTTCGCGGTGTTTCCGTGGCAGATGCGCGTGGCCGCGATGCTGCTGCATGTGCTGCCGCGCCGGCTCTACGACCGCGTGTTCGAACGCGCGCCGCGCAAGCCGCGCGTTGTCACCGAGTAAATCATGCAGCCCCGTGCGGTCGATGCAGCCGGCGCCGCGCACAGTGTCGCAGGCGCCGATGCGCGCATCGTATCGCTGGTGCCGAGCATCACCGAAACGCTGTTCGCGCTCGGCCTCGAGCGGCAGATCGTCGGGCGCACCGGCTTTTGCGTGCATCCGCGCGACAAGGTCCGCGCGGTGCCGAAGGTCGGCGGCACGAAAGCCGTCAAACTCGACGCGATCCGCGCGCTGCGCCCCACCCATCTGATCGTCAATGTCGATGAGAACGAACGCGACACCGTCGAGCAACTGCGCGCGTTCGTGCCGCACATCGTCGTCACCCATCCGCAGACGCCGCGCGACAATCTCGCGCTGTACACGTTGCTCGGCACGATCTTCGGACGAGAGGACGAAGCGCAGCGCCTGAGCACCGCGCTCGAAGCGCGTCTGCACGAAGCCGCCGCTCACAGCTTCGCCGCGCAGAACGTGCTGTACCTGATCTGGCGCGAACCGTGGATGAGCGTCGCGCGCGACACCTACATCGCCGCGATGCTGCGTCTCGTGAACTGGCACACGCTGCCCGACGTGTACGGCGGCCGCGTGGGCGCCGCGCGTTACCCCACGCTCGACTTCGACGACGCGCCGTGGCTCGCGCAAGTCGACCGCGTGCTGCTGTCGAGCGAGCCATACCGCTTCACGGCCGCACATCGCGATGCGCTCGCGCGCGATCCGCGTCTCTCTGGCAAACGCATCGAGCTGATCGATGGGGAAATGACGTCGTGGTACGGCGCGCGCGCGATCTATGGCATCGACTATCTGCTGCGCCAGACGGCGGCGGCTTGACGCGGCAACATGGCGCGCCGCCGCATATGGATATGTCGATTAAATGGTTGTCGCCATAATGGCCCTTCGATAAGCTTTCGCGAAGGCGCGCCGCCAGCCAGGCCTCGAAGGTCGGCTTACGCATCGCCGCCATAAACACAACCACACGCACCGCTGACTGCGCTCGTTACCGGAGATCCTATGCACTTCAAACTGCTCGCAGCCGCCATCCTGCTCACCGCGCCCGCGCTCGTGCTCGCCAAGCCGTTGACCGTCTGCACCGAATCGAGCCCCGACGGCTTCGACGTCGTGCAGTTCAATTCGCTCGTCACGACCAATGCATCAGCGGATGTGATCTTCAATTCGCTGGTGTCGTTCGATGAAGCCGCGAAGAAGGTCGTACCCGCGCTCGCCGACAAGTGGGAAGTGAGCCCCGACGGCTTGACCTACACGTTCCACCTGCGCCCGAACGTGCAGTTCCAGACCACTGACTTCTTCAAGCCCACCCGCGCGCTGAATGCCGACGACGTGATCTTCACGTTCGACCGCATGCTCAACGACAGCAATCCGTGGCACAAGGTGGCGGGCGCGAGCGGCTTCCCGCACGCGCAGTCGATGGGGCTGCCGAAGCTGATCAAAGCGATTACCAAGGTCGACGACAACACGGTCAAGTTCGAGCTTAACGAGCCGAACGCGACGTTCGTGTCGATTCTGACGATGGGGTTTGCATCGATCTATTCGGCCGAGTACGCGGACCAGTTGCTGAAGGCCGGCAAGCAGGTCGACCTGAACGCGAAGCCGATCGGCACCGGGCCCTTCGTGCTGAAGAGCTATACGAAAGACGCGGTGATCCGCTACGACGTGAATCCGAGCTACTGGGGGCCGAAGCCTAAGATCGAGCGCCTGATCTACGCGATCACGCCGGACGCGACCGTGCGTGCGCAGAAAGTGAAGGCTGGCGAATGTCAGATCGCGCTGTCGCCGAAGCCGCAGGATCTTGCCGACGCGAAGAACGACAAGTCTCTCGCGATCGTGCAAACGCCCGCGTTCATGACGGCGTTCGTCGCGCTGAACACGCAGAAGAAGCCGCTCGACAACCAGAAGGTGCGCGCCGCGCTGAACATGGCGTTCGACCGCACCTCGTATCTGAAGACCGTGTTCGACAACACCGCGACGCCGGCCGTGAACCCGTATCCGCCGAACACGTGGAGCTACAACCGGTCGATCAAGGGCTGGCCGTACGATCCGGCGAAGGCGAAGCAGCTGCTCGCCGACGCGGGCTATCCGAACGGCTTCGAAACGACGATCTGGGTGCGTCCGAATGGCAGCGTGCTGAATCCGAATCCGAAGGCCGGTGCCGAAATGCTGCAGGCCGACTTTGCGAAGATCGGCGTGAAGGCGGAAGTCAAGGTTATCGAATGGGGCGAGCTGATCAAGCAGGCGAAGCAAGGACAGCATGACTCGCTTTTCATGGGCTGGGCTGGCGACAACGGCGATCCGGACAACTATCTGTCGCCGCTGTTCAGTTGCAATGCGGTGAAGTCGGGCATCAACTTCGCGCGATTCTGCGATCAGGATCTCGACAAGCTGATTGCCGACGGCAAAGCCACGGCCGATATCGCCAGGCGCACGAAAGCGTATGAAGCCGCGCAGCAAATCATCCACGACGAAGCGCTGTGGATTCCGCTCGGCTATCCAACCGCTGCCGCAATCACGCGCACGAACGTGAGCGGGTATCGCGTGAGTCCGTTTGGGCGGCAGAATTTTGGGGCGGTGGCGGTACGGTGATTCTGCGCCGCGGCTGACGCCGCCGACCCTGCAAGAAAGCCCGGTTTTTGCCCGGGCTTTTTTTTGTTCAACGCACGGATTGGCTGGTTGCATCTAACACTGCGTAACCTTTTTCCGACGTGATTTCGGGTCTTTGCCCGCCAGACCTATTCCTAATGCAATTTTCCTCTGGCAAGAAGCTGATAATTGCTTGCGAAGTAGCCGCCTACACTTTGACAGAAGGAATGGTTATGGCAATGCAAGCTCCGACGAGGACAGGTTTTGAACGGTGGCAGGATGGCGTTAGCAAGGCTGTAAGCGATGTCAAATGGAATTCCTGGGACTGCGAGATCCAGAGGGCAGTCAATGAGTACAACCGCCATCTTCGCGGCACATCCGGGTACGTGCCCTTGGACTGGCAGCTTATCAAGGCGATGTTGTGGGTCGAAACAGGTGCGCACGATCCTCAGTGGAACGCCAAGCCGATGCAAATTGGGGTTTCAGGAGATCCCGGACTAGCATCGCTGCTTTCGGGCAAAGAAGGCGGCGATCTCACTCTGGTTCCAGGCTGGAAAAGACAACTGACAGTAGCCTCAGTCAGAACGATACCGGCGTATAACATCCGCGCCGGGATTGGCTACCTGCTCATGCGCATGGCACGTTTCGAGCACCGAAGCGTACTTGACGCTGACCCTAAAGTCTATGAAATCGGTGTCAAGCCAGGCGATAGCATGGACAAGATGGCGAGGGCTCAAGGCACCACAATCGAGACGTTGAGAAAACTGAACCCGACGGCCACTGTTCTTCGCCCTGGACAAGTGTTGAAGTACCGGAAAGCGTCAGTTCAAAACGTGATTGCAGGCTGGCACCCCATCTCCACGACATTGATAGCGCAGCGCTATAAGGGACGCCGCGACCCAAACTACGCCAGAAAGCTTGATTACGCGTTGTCATTGGTTCGTAAAGGAAAGGCAGCCCTATGCGCACAATCAAGTTGATCTGTTTCGGCCTGGTCGCCTGCCTGCCAACAATGGTCCCTGCGGCCTCAACTGCTCCCGTTGCGAGCGAGAAAACTTTGCGCGAGGAATGCAGCGCGTTCTCGCAAGCGGGAATGCGGGACTGTCTGGCAGAAAAAGCAGAGGCCAGTCAGAAGGCCCTCAGACGAGCCGAGGAGAAGATGGCTGGCACCCTCTCCAAATGGGATGAAGACAACAAGTACGTCAACCAGGCCAGGACAAAACTCGCCGCCTCAAACCGGAAATTCGCCGAGTACCGCGAGACTCAATGCGACTTCTCAGCTTCATTAAGTGGTGGCGGAGCCGGCAATGCGCACGAAATGGGTCATTTGGCTTGCGTTTCGGAACTGAATAACCGGCGTGCCCAGCAACTCCGCGACGCTGCATCTGACTTGCCGTTGAAGTAGTTCGTATGAACACACCCAGCACCGTTGCGCCGCCAGCAACTAACAGTGCTGAATTATTCAAAAAAAGGCCCGCTATACGCAGCCGGGCTCTTCTATCGGCGTATCGAAGCAGAGCCGGACAAAGGGTCGAGATCACACCGCCGCGAACCGAATCACCCCATCCGCATCCTGCGTACGCTTCAAATCCCCCGCCCGCCACAGCAGATGCAAATGCGCGAGCGCCTCACCCATCGCGAACGTCATCTGATGGATATCGAGCTGGCGCTTGAACATCAGCGGCACGATATCGGCGGCGCTGCGCGGCTTTTCCGCACAAGCCTCCCGCACTTCAGCGAGCCGTGCGTCGTGATGCTCGCGCAACTGCTGAATCCGCGTGCGAACGCCACGAAACGGCTTGCCATGCGACGGCAGCACCAGCGTGTCGTCGGGCATCGTCTCGTAGCGGCCGAGCGACTCCAGGTACAGTTCGAGCGGCGAGCCCTCAGGCTCGATATCGAACACCGACACGTTGGTCGAAATGCGCGGCAGCACCATGTCGCCGGAAATCAGCGTGCTGGTTTGTGCGCAGTACAGCGCGCAGTGCTCAGGCGAATGGCCGAAGCCCGTCACCACACGCCATGTCCTGCCGCCGATCCTCACGTCCTCGGCTTCGCGCAAACGGCGGTATTGCCCCGGAATCGCCGGCACGAGGCTCGAGTAATAGCTGTTGCGATTGCGCAGTTTATCGAGCGATTCGGCGTCGTTCAGTCCGTGCCGCGCGAAGTGCCGCGCCGCGGCCTCGCCGCCCGCGTTCGAGCCGTCGCCGGTCGCCATCACGCGCGCCTGCATGTATTCGCCGAGCGTCATCCACAGCCGCGCGTCCCAGCGCTTCTTATTGCCGCCGCCGCACACCCAGTGCGCGAGGCCGATGTGATCAGGATGGCAATGCGTGACGATCACGCGCAGCACCGGCTGACCGTCGAGCACCGAGTCGAACACGTTCTCCCAATTCACTTTGATCGTGTCCGACGTGATGCCGCAATCGACCACGGTCCAGCCCTGCTGGCCGTCGATTTCATCGCGCAGCAGCCACAGGTTGATATGGTCGAGCGCGAATGGCAGCGGCATACGCAGCCATAGCACGCCGGGCGCGACTGCCATCGTGCGGCCCGCGTCGGGCAACGTGTCGTTGAACGGGTATTGGAGTTGGTGTTCGAGTGCATTCATGGGGACTGTCTTCCTCCGACGACTCTCCGGCACGGCGAGGTGTGCGATGCCGGTCGGCCAGGTTGTGGTTGCTTTCCGCTCAGGTTGACGATAACGTAAACGTCGATTCTATCGTCCAATCCATATTTGTGCCCGGCCATGCGTCCACGAGATGTTCCGATGAATACGCAATTCACGATCACCGAGCTCGCGCGCGAATTCGACGTCACGCCGCGCGCGATCCGTTTCTACGAAGACCAGGGTTTACTCTCGCCGAGCCGCGAGGGTTCCAGCGGCTTGCGGCGCGTCTATTCAGGCCGCGACCGCACGCGTCTGAAGCTCACGCTACGCGGCAAGCGGCTCGGCTTCACGCTGTCGGAGATCCGCGACCTGCTCGACGTTTACGAGTCGCCAACCGACACCGTACCGCAGTTGCATGCGTTTCTCGCGACGGTCACGCGTCATCGTGAAGTGCTCGAGCGCCAGCGCGAAGATCTCGACGCGACGCTCGAAGATCTCGCGCAGTACGAAGCGCAGGCGCGCGCGCTGCTCGATGGCGCCAGGCACGACGCGAAGCCTGCCTGAAGTTGTCTGACTCTGACCGGCGTTTGCGGAGCGCGCGTGATGAATCACTTCCCCAAGCTGTTATCGTCGCAAATCGGTTTCGACGTCGCGCAGACGATGCTCGAAGGGTTCGACCGTCACTACCGGGTCTTTCGCGACGCCGCGATCCACGCGAAGACGCTGTTCGAAGCCGGCGACTGGCATGGCCTGCAAAGGCTCGCTCGCGAGCGCATCACGTCGTACGACGATCGTGTGCAGGAATGCGTGCATCTGCTCGAAGACGAGTACGACGCGGAGAAGATCGACAGCGAAGTGTGGCAGCAGATCAAGCTGCACTACATCGGTCTTCTGACTACGCACCGCCAGCCCGAATGCGCGGAAACGTTTTTCAATTCGGTGTGCTGCAAGATTCTGCACCGCTCGTATTTCAACAACGATTTCATTTTCGTGCGTCCGGCGATCTCGACCGAATACCTCGAGAACGACGAACTGGCCGCCAAGCCGACCTATCGCGCGTACTACCCCGGCACTGACGGACTGGCCGCGACCCTGGAGCGGGTCGTCACGAACTTCCAGCTCGATCCGCCGTTCGAGGATCTGACGCGCGACGTCGCCTGCGTGATGCAGTCGATTCGCGACGCGTTCGGCGTGTTCGACGAAGCGCCGAACTTCCAGATTCACGTGTTGTCGTCGCTGTTTTATCGCAACAAGGCCGCGTATATCGTCGGGCGCATCATCAACGGCGACGCGCTGCTGCCGTTCGCGGTGCCGCTGCGTCATGTGAAACCGGGCGTGCTTGCGCTCGACACGGTGCTGCTCAGGCGCGAGCAGTTGCTGATCATCTTCAGCTTCTCGCGCTCGTATTTTCTGGTCGACATGGAAGTGCCGTCCGCGTATGTCGAGTTTCTGCGCACGGTGATGCCGGGCAAACCGAAGGCGGAAATCTATACGTCGGTGGGTCTGCAGAAACAGGGCAAGAATCTGTTCTATCGCGACCTGCTGCATCACCTGTCGCATTCGAGCGACCGCTTCATCGTCGCGCCCGGCATCAAGGGGCTCGTGATGCTGGTGTTCACGTTGCCGTCGTTTCCGTACGTGTTCAAGCTGATCAAGGACAACTTTCCGCCGCCGAAGGAAACCACGCGCGCGCAGATCCAGCAGAAGTACCTACTCGTCAAACGTCACGACCGCCTGGGCCGCATGGCCGACACGCTCGAATATTCGAGCGTTGCGCTGCCGCTTGCGCGGCTCGACGAAACGCTGTTGCGTGAACTCGAGAAGGAAGTGCCGTCGCTGATCGAATACGACGGCGACAACCTCGTGATTCGCCATATGTACATCGAGCGACGCATGGTGCCGCTCAATCTGTTCCTGCAGAACGGCAACGACGACGACGTCGAGCACGGCATCAAGGAATACGGCAACGCGGTAAAGGAACTGATCCAGGCGAACATCTTCCCCGGCGACTTGCTGTACAAGAACTTCGGTGTCACGCGACATGGCCGCGTCGTGTTCTACGACTACGACGAGATCGAATACCTGACCGACTGCAACGTGCGCGCGGTGCCGCCGCCGCGCAACGAGGAAGACGAAATGTCGGACGAGCCCTGGTACGCGGTCGGTCCACACGACATTTTTCCCGAGACGTACGGCACGTTCCTGCTCGGCGATCCGCGCGTGCGCCGGTCGTTCATGCGGCATCACGCGGATTTCTTCGAGCCCGAGCTGTGGCAACGATACAAGGATTCTCTGCTAAAGGGCGAGCTGCCCGATTTTTTCCCGTATGACCAGAGCGTGCGCTTTTGCGTGCGTTATCCCGAGCGGTTCGCCGCAGCGACCGATGCGCAGGCGGACGAACCAGATGTGCGCGTGGCTTGATGAATCCCACGAGGGTTCGCATCAGGCCACGCGCGGCGGTAGCCATCCAAGCTATGACCAAGGAGCTCTAACATGAGTGACGCAAACCACAGTGGTATCCATGCCGATCCGATCGTGATCGTCAGCGCGGCGCGCACGCCGATGGCCGGCTTTCAGGGCGACTTCGCGTCGCTGAGCGCGCCGCAACTCGGCGCGGTCGCGATCAAGGCGGCCGTAGAACGAGCGGGTCTGAAGCCCGAGCAGATCGACGAAGCGGTGATCGGCTGCGTGCTGCCCGCCGGCCTCGGCCAGGCGCCCGCGCGCCAGGCCGCGCTCGGCGCGGGTCTGCCGCTCGCCACCGGCTGCACGACGGTCAACAAGATGTGCGGCTCCGGCATGCGCGCGGCGATGTTCGCGCACGACATGCTGGCCGCCGGCTCCCTCGACGTGATCGTCGCGGGCGGCATGGAAAGCATGACGAACGCGCCGTATCTGCTGCCGAAAGCGCGTGGCGGCATGCGCATGGGCCACGGCCAGGTCCTCGACCACATGTTCTACGACGGCCTCGAAGACGCGTACGACAAAGGCCGTCTGATGGGCACGTTCGCCGAGGAATGCGCGGCGTCGTTCGACTTCACGCGCGAGGCGCAGGACGCGTTCGCGATCGAGTCGCTGAACCGCGCGAAGCGCGCGAACGAGGACGGCTCGTTCGACTGGGAAATCGCGCCAGTCACCGTAGCGGGCCGCAAAGGCGACGTCACGATCGCGCGCGACGAGCAGCCGTTCAAGGCCAACCTCGACAAGATCCCCACGCTGAAACCCGCGTTCAGCAAGACCGGCACCGTGACGGCGGCGAACTCGTCGTCGATCTCGGACGGCGCGGCCGCGCTCGTGATGATGCGCGAGTCCACCGCGAAGCGGCTCGGGGTCAAGGCGCTCGCGCGCGTCGTCGGTCATTCGACGTTCGCGCAGGAGCCCGCGAAGTTCACCACCGCGCCAATCGGCGCGATCCGCAAGCTGTTCGTGAAGAACGGCTGGCGCGCCGGCGACGTCGACCTGTACGAGATCAACGAAGCGTTCGCGGTCGTCACGATGGCCGCGATGACAGAGCACGATTTACCGCACGACAAGGTCAACGTGAACGGCGGCGCATGCGCGCTCGGCCATCCGATCGGCGCCTCGGGCGCGCGCATTGTCGTTACGCTGATCGGCGCGCTCAGAAAGCGCGGTCTGAAGCGCGGCGTCGCGACGCTGTGTATCGGCGGCGGCGAGGCGACCGCGATGGGTATCGAATTGATCTGACGCGTCGGCAAAACTTCGAGGCATACGATGAAAACAGTATTGATCGTCGGCGCGTCGCGCGGCCTCGGCCGCGAATTCGCGCGGCAGTACAGCAAGAGCGGCTGGCGCGTGCTCGCGACCGCGCGCGACGGCGCCGCGCTCGACGCGCTCAACGAACTGGGCGCCGAAACCTTCGCGCTCGACGTCACCGTGCCCGAGGAGATCGCGGCGTTCGGCTGGAAGCTCGACGGCGAACGCCTCGATGCGGCGATCCTGGTGTCGGGCGTGTACGGCCCGCGCACCGAAGGTATCGAGACGGTCAGCGCCGAGGACTTCGATCACGTGATGCACACGAACGTGCGCGGCCCGATGCAGTTGCTACCGATCCTGCTGCCGCTCGTCGAGGAAACGGACGGCGTGTTCGCGGTGATTTCGAGCCGCATGGGCAGCATCGCCGATGCGAGCGGCACGACCGGCTGGCTGTATCGCGCGAGCAAGGCGGCGCTGAACGACGTGCTGAAGCTCGCGTCGCTCGACGCGCAGCGCGCGACCTGCGTGTCGCTGCATCCCGGCTGGGTGCGCACCGACATGGGCGGCGCGCAGGCCGCGCTCGATCCGGCGCGCAGCGTCGCGGGCATGCGCGAAGTGCTGGCGCAGGCGGCCGCATCGCGCGACGCTTTTCACGGCCGCTTCTTTCAGCACGACGGTACGCAGCTCGACTGGTAGGAGATACGTTCATGGTGCTTGATCAGGATCACTTGATGGTGCGCGACGCGCTGCGCACCTTCGTGCGCGAAGCGATCACGCCGTACGCGGCGCAATGGGACCGCGAGCGCACCTTTCCGCGCGACGTGCACCGGCAGCTCGCCGAGCTGGGCGCCTATGGCGTGCTGGTGCCCGAAACGTATGGTGGCGCCGGCATGGATGCGCTCGCGCTCGCCTTGATCCTCGAAGAAATCGCGGCTGGCGACGGCGGCACATCGACCGCGATCTCGGTGAACAACTGCCCGGTATGCAGCATCCTGCTGACTTACGGCAACGACGCGCAGAAGCGCGACTGGCTCACGCCGCTCGCGCGCGGCGAGATGCTCGGCGCGTTCTGCCTGACGGAGCCGCAGGCGGGCTCGGATGCGTCGGCGCTGCGCACCACCGCGACGCGCGACGGCGACGCGTACGTGCTGAACGGCGTCAAGCAGTTCATCACAAGCGGCAAGAACGGCGACGTCGCGATCGTGATGGCCGTCACCGACAAGGCCGCCGGCAAGCGCGGCATCAGCGCGTTCATCGTGCCCACCAGCACGCCGGGCTACGTGGTCGCGCGTGTCGAGGACAAGCTCGGACAGCATTCGTCGGATACCGCCCAGATCGTGTTCGAGGCGTGCCGCGTGCCGGCCGCGAACCTGATCGGCGCGCCGGGCGAAGGCTACCGGATCGCGTTGTCGGGTCTCGAAGGCGGGCGCATCGGCATCGCCGCGCAAAGCGTCGGCATGGCGCGCGCCGCGTTCGAGGCGGCATTGAATTACGCGAAAGAACGCGAGAGCTTCGGCGCCCCGCTGTTTTCGCATCAGGCGGTGCAGTTCCGTCTCGCCGACATGGCGACGCAGCTCGAAGCCGCGCGTCAATTGATCTGGCATGCGGCGTCACTGAAGAACGCAGGCCAGCCGTGTCTGACCGAAGCCGCGATGGCAAAACTGTTCGCCTCCGAAGCGGCCGAGCGCATCTGCTCGGCCGCCTTGCAGATTCACGGCGGCTACGGTTATCTGAGCGACTTCCCGGTCGAGCGGATTTACCGCGACGTGCGCGTGTGCCAGATCTACGAAGGCACGAGCGACATTCAGAAGATGCTGATCGCTCGCGCGCTCAACTGAAATTTCGATGAACAAACCATTGTTGTCACTGCAAAGACCCGCCGACTGTCCGTGCGGCGGCGCCACGCCCGACACACGCGGCGGCACCGCGACCAAAGCGCCGCGTTTCGCGCAATGCTGCGGTCGCTATATCGACGGCGGCGACGCGGCGCCGCGCGCGCTGGAACTGATGCGCTCGCGCTATAGCGCGTACGTGCTCGGTGCAACGGACTATCTGCGCGCGACGTGGGACGCCCGCACCTGCCCCGCCGCTCTCGACGCCGACCCTGCCGCGCCCGACGCGCCCCGTTGGCTCGGACTGCAGATCAAAGCGTTCGCCGAAAGCGATGCCGATCACGCGACCGTCGAATTCGTCGCCCGCTACAAGGTGGGGGGACGTGCGCAACGGTTGCATGAAGTGAGCCGCTTCCTGCGCGGCGATGATGGCCGCTGGCGTTATGTCGATGGCGACGTCAACGAGTGACGACGAGCAAGCGGCGATTAAGTAGTCGCTACATTGCACGACGAAGCTTTCCGACGTCTTTCGTCCCTCGCGACGAGATTCATAAAAGGCCCTTGGACAGGGCCTTTTTCGTTTTTCTCCGCTGTGCTCTTTGTTGGCCGAGCACCACAGCACTTACACGGCCTTTACCCGCCGCTTGCCGCCATACGTCCGCAGCCTTTGCCCCGCAAGGCTTTGAAGCCTCGTTCGCACATGCAGCAATTTTTTCCTCGCGGGTTCTCCTTGATTGCACAAAACAAAATTGGCGTGCCAGGATGAGTCCGTTGTTTCATGACGTCACATTGCGAGAGCCGGTCATGCCGGCTCCGCAACATGCGCAGGAAGCCTGACGGGCCGCCGATCGAATGCGGGCCGCGGACTCCGGCGGCATCGAGTGACGCTCATCTTCGGCGCGTGGGGTCGCGCCGGCCGTTGGGTTCATCCCGTGCAATCTCGATTGGCGTGCGTGCGCTTCCCGCACAACGTACGCGAGTGGGTCTTTTTGTGTCGAAAAAGGTACGTCGATGGTGTTGAGCAAGGTTCTGACGAAATGTGCGGTGATCTGCGCCGCGGCCACGTGCGCTGTCGCGATCGCGCACGCCGATTCGCTCACCTACACGTCTGCTTCGACACAGAATGCGACGCCGCTAAGCGACACCCAAGGGCCGCTGTCGCGCGCCCGCGTGCCGCGGCTCGCGCTCGAGGACGACGTCTATCTGCCCACCGCGCGCCTGAACGAAAAGGTCATCCGCGTGCCGGTCGACGCCGCCGGCGCGGTCACGCTCGAAACCACGATCTACAAGCCGGACGGGCCCGGCCCGTTCCCAATGATCGTGTTCAACCACGGCAAGATTCCGGGCGACCCGCGCACCCAGGAACGCAGCGACCCACTGCCGTTCGCGCGCGAATTCGTGCGCCGCGGCTACGTGGTCGTCGCGCCGAACCGCCAGGGCTTCGGCCACTCGGACGGCGTGTACGAGCAGGACGGCTGCGACGTCGAGCGCAATGGCCTCGGCCAGGCCGGCGACGTTGCCGCGACGATCGATTACATGTCGAAGCAGCCTTATGTCGACGCGACGCACATCGCGGTGGCCGGCACTTCACATGGCGGTCTGGCGACGATCGCGTACGGCACCGAAGCGGCGCCCGGCGTGCGCGCGCTGATCAATTTCTCGGGCGGCCTGCGTCAGGACGCCTGCGAGGACTGGCAGGGCAATCTGACGCGCGCATTCGGCGCATACGGCGAGAAAACCACGGTGCCGTCGCTGTGGCTCTATGGCAATAACGATTCGGTATGGAACGCGCCGCTCGTCGCGAGCATGTACGCCGCGTATCGCGCGCACGGCGCGAGCGTCAAGATGATCGATTTCGGCAACTATAAGAACGACGCGCATCGGCTTATCGGCGACCGCGACGGCGTGCACGTGTGGTGGCCGACCGTCGAAGCATTCCTGGCGCGCGCCGGTATGCCGACGGCCGTGCAATATCACGTCGCCGATCCGGCCGCGCCGAAGGCGACCGGCTTCGCCGCGCTCGACGCGGTCGATGCGGTGCCGTACCTCGACAACGAGGGCCGCAATGGCTATCGCAACTTCCTGCATCAGTATCCGAGCCGCGCGTTCGCGGTGTCGGATTCGGGCGCGTGGTCGTGGGCCGAGGGCGGCGACAATCCGATGTCGGTGGCGGTGGCGAATTGCCAGAAACAGAGCTCCGATCCGTGCCGGCTGTATGCGGTCGATAACGCGGTCGTGTGGGGCAACCAGAGCTCGCAGACGGCGGATGCGGATGGTGCCGATGCCAACGGCCGGCCAGCAATGGCGAGCCGGGAGTGAAGTACGCATAGAGCCTTAAAGTCGCGCTGATTTTGATGTGCCGCAAGCCCGCCGTATCGGCGGGCTTTTTCTTGTGCCCTCGGTTCCCCCGCAAAAAACACCTCGTCACCCAAATTCTGGCCAGTAATAGCTCATTACTTTGACGTCGCTAACTCCGTCGATTGGCGAGCTTCCCTCACGAAATCGAACAAGCTGCATCGAACGGCGCCAAACCTCGACGCCACCGCGAAAAATGCGGGTCCCGCGGGTGATGCGCGCGACGCAATAAACCGCTAATCTCGACCCCGCGCACTCGCCGAGGCTTGCGCGCGTGGCAAAAAAGCATCCTGGAGTACCTCTTTGGAAAAGTCAGCAGTTCCCCCCGTCGCCCCTGACGATTGGGTCGCCCGCAGTCTGCGCGCGGTGTGGCATCCGTGCACGCAGATGAAGCACCACGAACGTCTGCCGCTGATCCCCGTCGCTCGCGGTCAAGGCGCATGGTTGTTCGATCGCGCGGGTCATCGCTATCTCGACGCGATCAGCTCGTGGTGGGTCAATCTGTTCGGTCACGCGAACCCGCGCATCAACGCGGCTCTGAAAGACCAGCTCGATACGCTCGAACACGCGATGCTCGCCGGCTGCACGCACGAGCCCGCCGTCGAACTCGCGGAACGTCTGCACGCATTGACCGGCAACACGCTCGGCCACGCGTTCTTCGCCTCGGATGGCGCGTCCGCCGTCGAGATCGCGCTGAAGATGAGCTTTCACAGCTGGCGCAACCGGGGCTACGCCGACAAACAGGAATTCGTCTGTGTCGCCAACAGCTACCACGGCGAGACGATCGGCGCGCTCGGCGTGACCGATGTCGCACTGTTCAAGGACGCATACGACCCGCTGATTCGTCACGCGCACGTCGTCGCGTCGCCCGATGCGCGACTCGCGCAAGCGGGCGAAACCGCCGCCGACGTCGCGCGCCGCGCGCTCGACAACGTGCGCGCGCTGTTCGAGGCGCGCGCGAACCGCATCGCCGCACTGATCGTCGAACCGCTCGTGCAGTGCGCGGCCGGCATGGCGATGCACGACGCGTCGTACGTCGCCGGATTGCGCGCGTTGTGCGACCAGTACGGCGTGCATCTGATCGCCGACGAAATCGCGGTCGGCTGCGGCCGCACCGGCACGTTCTTCGCATGCGAACAGGCGGGCGTGTGGCCCGACTTCCTGTGTCTGTCGAAAGGCATCAGCGGCGGCTATCTGCCGCTGTCGATCGTGCTGTCGCGCGACGAGATCTTCGCGGCCTTCTATCACGACGACACCGCGCGCGGCTTCCTGCACTCGCACTCGTACACCGGCAATCCGCTCGCGTGCCGCGCCGCGCTCGCGACGCTTGATCTGTTCACGAGCGACGATGTGCTCGCCGCCAACGCACGCAAATCGGCGACGCTCGCGGCCGCGCTCGCGCCGCTCGCGGAGCACGCGCACGTGCGCAATCTGCGTCAGCGCGGCACGATCTTCGCGTTCGACGCGATGATCGACGATCCCGAGCAAGCCAAAACGTTCTCGCGCCGCTTCTTCGACAACGCGCTGCAACGCGAGCTGTTGTTGCGCCCGATCGGCACCACCGTGTACCTGATGCCGCCGTACATCCTCGACGACGAAGAACTCGCGCTGCTCGCCGCACGCACGCGCGACACCTTCGGCGCCACGCTCGCGGAGGCCCGCTGATGCATCTGCTCGATACGCTCGCCGAAGGGCTCAAGGAACTCGACGCACGAGGTCTGCGCCGACGCCGCCGCACCGCCGACACACCATGCGCCGCGCACATGACGGTCGACGGCCGTGACATCATCGGCTTCGCGAGCAACGACTATCTGGGCCTTGCCGCGCATCCGCGATTGATCGACGCGATCGGCGAAGGCGCGCGCCTGTACGGCGCGGGCAGCGGCGGCTCGCATCTGCTCGGCGGTCATTCGCGTGCGCATGCGCAACTCGAAGACGATCTCGCCGAATTTGCCGGCGGCTTCGTCGATGATGCGCGCGCGTTGTATTTCAGCACCGGCTATATGGCGAATCTCGCGACGCTGACCGCGCTCGCGGGCCGCGGCACGACGCTGTTCTCCGATGCGCTCAATCACGCTTCGCTGATCGACGGCGCGCGGCTGTCGCGCGCGGATGTGCAGATCTATCCGCACTGCGACATGGATGCATTGAGCGCGATGCTCGAAGCGTCGGAGGCGGACGTCAAGGTGATCGTGTCCGACACGGTGTTCAGCATGGACGGCGACATCGCGCCGCTGCCGCGTTTGCTTGAACTCGCCGAGCGGCACGGCGCATGGCTGATCGTCGACGATGCGCACGGCTTCGGCGTACTGGGCCCGCAAGGCCGTGGCGCGATCGCACAAGCCGCGCTGCGCTCGCCGCATCTGATCTCGATCGGCACGCTCGGCAAGGCGGCGGGTGTCTCCGGCGCGTTCGTCGTCGCGCATGCGACCGTGATCGAATGGCTCGTGCAGCGCGCGCGTCCGTATATCTTCACGACCGCGTCGGTGCCGGCGGCCGCGCATGCGGTGTCGGCGAGTCTGCGCATCATCGGTGGCGAGGAAGGCGATGCGCGCCGCGCGCATCTCCAGCAACTGATCGAACGCACGCGCGCGATGCTGAAGGCGACGCAGTGGTTACCCGTCGATTCGCATACGGCCGTTCAGCCGCTGATCATCGGCGCGAACGATGCGACGCTCGACATCGCCGCGTCGCTCGATCGCGCGGGGTTGTGGGTGCCCGCGATCCGTCCGCCGACCGTGCCGACCGGCACGTCGCGCCTGCGTATCTCGCTGTCGGCCGCGCACTCGCATGCGGATCTCGACCGGCTCGAAGCCGGCCTGCAACAGGTTGGAACGCGCGCGGCATGAGCAATCTGAATAACGATGACGGCACGCTGTCGCTGTTCGTCACCGGCACCGATACGGAAATCGGCAAGACCTTCGTGTCGTCGGCGCTATTGCGCGGCTTCGTGCGCGAAGGCCTGCAGGCAGCCGCGATGAAGCCGATCGCGGCGGGCGCGTTCGAAGTGAACGGCGTGCTGCACAACGAGGACGCGGATCTGCTCGATGCCGCGTCGAGCGTGCTGCTGCCGCCCGCCATGCGCACGCCGTATCTGCTGAAGGAACCGGCCGCGCCGCACATCGCGGCCGCGTTGGAAAACGTGTCGTTCGATCTCGAGCACATCGTTGCGTGCCACAGCCAGGCGCTGAAGCTCGCCGAGGTTGTCGTGGTCGAAGGTGTCGGCGGTTTTCGCGTGCCGTTGACCGCGACGCGGGACACCGCCGATCTCGCCGTCGCACTGAAGCTGCCGGTCGTGCTGGTGGTCGGCATGCGGCTCGGCTGCATCAGCCACGCGCTGCTGACCGCCGAAGCGATCGTCGCGCGCGGTCTCACGCTCGCGGGCTGGGTCGCGAATCGCATCGACCCGGACATGACCTTTCCCGACGAAAACATCGCGTCGATTCGCGCACATCTTGCGCAAGCGTACGACGCACCGTTGCTCGGCGTCGTGCCGCATATCAGCCCGCCGTCGCCGGAACTTGCGGCGCAACAGCTCGACATTCGACGGCTTCTGCAAACGCTGCGCCAATTGCGCGCGGCATAGCGCTGCCCCGCAGCACCGAACCCAATTCATCCGTTTACGAGGATCGATCACATGACAAAACTGAACATCGCAGCGGGCACCGCCGAAGCGAGCGCCGCCAACAGCAATCCGACCGCAGCCGCTACCGAAGCGAAGCCGCTCGCGCGCTGGCGCGTCGCCGATATCGTCGCGCTGTACGAACTGCCGTTCAACGACCTGCTGTTTCGCGCGCAGCAAACGCATCGCGAGCATTTCGACGCCAATGCGGTGCAACTGTCGACGCTGCTGTCGATCAAGACCGGCGGCTGCGAAGAGGATTGCGCGTACTGTCCGCAATCGGTGCATCACGACACGGGTCTCGCGGCCGACAAGCTGATGGCCGTCGACGACGTGCTCGCCGCCGCGCAGGTCGCAAAGCAGAACGGCGCGACGCGCTTCTGCATGGGCGCCGCGTGGCGCAATCCGAAGGACCGCCACCTGGAGCCGATCAAGGACATGATCCGCGGCGTGAAGGCGATGGGCCTCGAAACCTGCGTGACACTCGGCATGCTCGAAGCACACCAGGCACAAGCACTGCGCGATGCGGGCCTCGACTACTACAACCACAATCTCGATACGTCGCCAGAGTTCTACGGCCAGATCATTTCGACGCGCACGTACCAGGATCGGCTCGACACGCTCGAACGCGTACGCGACGCGGGCATCAACGTGTGCTGCGGCGGCATCGTCGGCATGGGCGAATCGCGCCGCGAACGCGCGGGGCTGATCGCGCAGCTCGCGAACATGGAACCGTATCCGGAATCGGTGCCAATCAACAATCTGGTGCAGGTGCAAGGCACGCCGCTGACGGGGACCGAAGCGATCGATCCGTTCGAATTCGTGCGCACGATCGCGATTGCGCGCATCACGATGCCGCGCGCGATGGTACGTCTGTCGGCCGGCCGCGAGCAGATGGACGAGGCGTTGCAGGCGATGTGCTTCCTCGCGGGCGCGAATTCGATTTTCTACGGCGACCAGTTGTTGACCACCAGCAACCCGCAGGCGGAAGCGGATCGCAAGCTGCTCGCGCGTCTGGGGATTCACGCTGAAGCCGCGCAGCAGATGCCGGTCGAGCAGAGTGGGTGCGAGCGTGCGTGTGCTCATGAGCATGGGGAACATGGCGTGGCGAATTGAGTCGCGGAATCGCTGCGCCGCCAAGTCGCATGCGCCAGACGAGAAATCTGGTGCTTACTTCCGATCAACAGTAACCTGATCGAACGTCCCCCCATCAGGCGCGGCGTGAAGCGGGATTCTAGCGATTGCTGCCCTCGCGCGCAGCGCCACACGGCGCTCACACGAGCGCATGCTGTGGCCTTTCGATGGCCTCTTCGCGAAAGCGCAGCGGCGCCGCGCAATGCACGAGCGTATCGACGAAATACT
Source organism: Paraburkholderia sp. WC7.3g (assembly GCF_050436345.1). NCBI lineage: Bacteria > Pseudomonadati > Pseudomonadota > Betaproteobacteria > Burkholderiales > Burkholderiaceae > Paraburkholderia > Paraburkholderia sp. WC7.3g. Next base: position 742,544 of record NZ_JBNDMA010000002.1, on the reverse strand, counting down.
TCGCACGCGGCCACGGACCGAAGCCCGCCGCCGTGTTGATATGCCCCGCGTCGCCGAGATTGACGAACGCGCTGCCGAAGCGCCGCGCGAGATCGCGCGCGTCGGCGAGCGTCATCCACGGATCGGTTTCGCTGCCGATCAGGATCGACGGCACGCCCAGCCGTCGCGCGTCGAACGGTCCCGCGAATTCGAACTTGCGCGGACTTGCCGGCGCGACGAACAGCACGCCGACCACGTCGCTGACGAGCGCGCCTTGCTGGAACGCATGCGCAGTCGCGAGGCAGCCGAAGCTATGCGCGGCCAGCACGAACGGACCGCGTTCGCGCGCGAGCAGATCGCGTATCGACTTCGCCCATAGCGCGAGATCGGGCGCGTCCCAATTGGCCTGCTCGACGCGCAACGAGTGCGCGAACTGCCGCTCCAGCCATGTTTGCCAATGCGCGCCTTCGCTGCCGTGCAGGCCGGGAACGGTGACGAGCCGCGGCGGCCAGTTCGAACGGGTGCATGAAAGCATGTGCGTGCCTCGCTGCGCAGGGAATTCGGGCAATCATTGTCCCGCTCGGTCGCGCGTCGATGAACCAAGTTTTTGTGCTTTAGTTATCGGGCAAACGAAGACATGCGCGGTGCGCGCGGGGTCGACACCCACGACGGAGTCCATCTCAAAGCGCATGTCCGTGCACAAACGCACGCGATTTGCGTCGAAAAAGTAGAATGAAGCCTATCCAGAACGGGAGGAGTCCCGATGCCGCACGCGTCGTCCCATTGCCATGGCGCGCTCCGGGTCCGCCCCGCTCATGCTCACATCGACGCCGACGCATTCCGGACCGCATGAAAATACTCTTCTACGCACCGCACACCGAAGCCGCCGCGTGGCTGCACGACTTCGCGCGCGCCTTGCCCGCGGCCGAGCTGCGCGAATGGCAGCCCGGCGACACCGCCCCAGCCGATTTCGCGGTGGTCTGGCGTCCGCCGCGCGAGATGCTGGCCGGCCGCAATGCGCTGCGCGCGATCTTCAATCTCGGCGCGGGCGTCGATGCGATTCTCGCGCTCGAACGCGCGCACCCAGGCACGTTGCCGCCGAAGGTGCCGCTGATTCGCCTCGAAGATACCGGCATGGGCGCGCAGATGGCCGAATACGTGACGCATGCGGTGCTGCGCTATCTGCGCCGCTTCGACGAATATCAGATGCTGCAACACGAGCGCCGCTGGCAAGTGCTCGAGCCGCATCAGCGCGCAACGTTCACGGTGGGCGTGCTCGGCCTCGGCGTGCTCGGCACGCAGGTCGCTCGAACGCTCGCTTCGTTTGGCCTGCCGGTGCGCGGCTATAGCCGCGGCGCCAGGCAGATCGACGGCATCGCGACGTTCGCCGGCAATGCGCAGTTCGATAGCTTTCTCGACGGCGTGAAGGTGCTCGTCAATCTGCTGCCGCATACGCCCGACACCGAAAGCGTGCTGAACGCGCGAGCCTTCGCGAAGCTCGCGCGCGGCGCGTATCTGATCAACGTCGCGCGCGGCGCGCATCTGGTCGAAGCGGATCTGCTCGCCGCGCTCGCAAGCGGCCAGCTCGCCGCCGCGACGCTCGACGTGTTCCGCGAAGAACCCCTGCCCGCCGATCATCCGTTCTGGCGCGAGCCGCGCATCACGATCACGCCGCATACGTCGGCGCTGACGTTGCGCGAAGACAGCGTCGCGCAGGTCGCGGACAAGATCGGCGCGATGATGCGCGGTGAACAGGTGAGCGGCGCAGTGCAGCTCGAACGCGGCTATTGAGTGAAGAGTGAACCCCGCGCTCGCGCGCGTCGCACGCGCGCGGGCTGAATTGAATTGCCGCAACACGGCAACGCCCATCCTCGATGGGACAGCGATAAACCGCATCGGATCGGAGACACATCATGGCCTTACCGAAGCAAGTGAAAATCGTCGAAGTGGGTCCGCGCGACGGGCTGCAGAACGAGAAGGACTTCGTGCCGACGGCGATCAAGATCGAGCTGATCAACCGACTGTCGACGGCGGGATTCCGCAACGTCGAAGCGGCGTCGTTCGTCTCGCCGAAATGGGTGCCGCAGATGGCCGACGGCGCCGACGTGATGGCTGGCATCGAGCGCCGCGCTGGCACCATCTACTCAGTGCTGACACCGAACCTGCGCGGCTTCGAAGGCGCGCTCGCCGCGCGCGCCGACGAGATCGTGATCTTCGGCGCGGCGAGCGAGGCGTTCTCGCAGAAGAACATCAACTGCAGCATTGCGGAGAGCATCGAGCGCTTCGCGCCGGTTGCCGCAGCGGCGAAAGAACATCAGCTGCGCATTCGCGGCAGCGTGTCGTGCGCGCTCGGCTGTCCGTATCAGGGCGAGGTGCCGGTCGCGTCGGTCGTCGACGTCGTCAAGCGCTTCGCGGCGCTCGGCTGCGACGAGATCGATATCGCCGACACGATCGGCGTCGGCACGCCCAGGCGCACCCGCGAAGTGTTCCAGGCGGTGACCCAGGTGTTTCCGCGCGAGCGCCTGTCGGGGCACTTTCACGACACCTATGGCCAGGCGCTCGCGAACATCTATGCAGCGCTGCTCGAAGGAGTCGAGATTTTTCATGCATCGGTCGCGGGGCTCGGCGGCTGTCCGTATGCGAAGGGCGCGACCGGCAACGTCGCGACCGAAGACGTGCTGTATCTGATGAACGGCCTCGGCATCGAGACCGGCATCGACCTCGCGCAAGTGGTTGAAATCGGCGACTTCATTTCGAACGCGATCGGCCGGCCCAACGTGTCGCGCGCCGGTAAAGCGCTGCTCGCGAAGGCGCGCAGCGAAGCGAACACCTGCGTATAACCGCAGCATCCATTTTCATTCAGGGTCCCAAACGATGAACGACCTCACGTCCTTCGACTCCGACGATCTCGCCGCGCTGCCCGACTCGGCCCGCCGCGTCGCACTGCTACTGCGCGAACGCGGTCACGCGGGGCGGATCGTGATGCTGCCGGACACCGGCAAGACTTCCGCCGAAGCGGCCGCCGGACTCGGCTGCTCGGTCGCGCAGATCGCGAAGTCGATCCTGTTCCGGCGCCGCGAAGACGACGCCCCGGTGCTCGTGATCGCGAGCGGTGCGAATCGCGTCGACGAAAAGAAAGTGGCCGCGCAGGTCGGCGAGATCGGCCGCGCGGACGCGAAGTTCGTGCGCGAAAAAACCGGCTATGCGATTGGTGGCGTGTGCCCAGTCGGTCATGCGACCGAGCCCGTCACGCTGATCGATGCCGATCTGCTCGCGCTGCAGAGTCTGTGGGCCGCCGCCGGTCATCCCCATGCGGTGTTCAATCTGACCGCGCAGGAGCTGATCGCATTGACGGGCGCGCCGGTCGTTGATGTCGCGTTGCGTGAGCCGGCCTGAACACGATGGCGAGCTGCAACGATTACGATGACAAGGGCGACGGCGGTTGCGTGCCGTCGCCTTGCATCAGCGTGTGCAGAATGGATGCATCGACGGGCTGGTGCGAAGGATGCCTGCGCACGATCGACGAAATCGCCGGCTGGTCGATGCTCGACGACGACGCGAAGCGCGCGGTGTGGGACGCGATCGAAGCGCGCCACGCGGAATTCATGGCGACGCGCACACCATCGACGACGAAGGACAAGCAATGAACGCCGCGCCGCGCATCGTGACGCCCGGTGAGACGTTCAGCTCGACGCTCGAGTTGTCGGTGGATTCAATCAAATCGTTCGCGACGCTCGTCGTCGATCTGAACCCGCTGCATCACGACGAAGCGTATGCCGCGCAAAGCCGCTTTGGCGGCTTGATCGCGTCGGGCACGCAACCCACCGCGTATTTCATGGCGCTGCTCGCCACGCATTTCTCGACCTACGCGCAGCCGCTGGGTCTCGAATTCGATATCAAGCTGAAGAAGGCCGTGCACGCGCACGACACGCTGACGATCACGTGGCGCGTGCGCGACGCTCACTGGAAGCCGAGCCTGAACGGCGACCTGACCTTCCTCGAAGGCTCGGTGGTCAATCAGCGTGGGGAGCTGATGTTGACGGGCACGTCGACGATCCTCGTGATGCCGAAGCCCGACGCAGACGCAAACGCGCACGCGCACGCCATGATCGCGCTGCCCGCATCGATCCGGGTTTTCGAGCGCGGCTGGCTGTCGTCGAACAACGTGCTGCTCGTCGACGACACATGCGCCGCGCTGGTTGATACCGGCTATGCGACGCACGCATCGCAAACGGTCGCGCTGGTACGCAATGCGTTGCGCACGCGGCCGCTCGATCTGATCGTCAACACGCACCTGCATTCGGATCATTGCGGCGGCAACGCACTGTTGCAGGCTACGTGGCCGTGCCGCACGCTGATTCCGTCATCCGAAGCCGCTGCCGTGCGCGACTGGGACGAAACGCGCCTCAGCTTTCGCGCGACTGGTCAAACCTGCGAGCGCTTCGGCTTCACCGGCACGCTGGCACCCGGCGCACGCTTGCGGCTGGGCGCGCTCGACTGGCAGGTGCTCGGCGCGCCCGGCCATGATCCGCATTCGCTGATGCTCTATTGCGCGGACGAACGCTTGCTGATCAGCGCGGATGCGCTGTGGGAAAACGGCTTCGGCGTGATCTTTCCCGAACTCGAAGGCGAAAGCGGCTTCGCCGAGCAGCAAGCGGTGCTCGACCTGATCGCAACGCTCGACGTGCGCGTCGTCATCCCGGGCCACGGCGCGCCGTTCGCGCATGTCGAAACGGCGCTCGAACGCGCGATGTCGCGCGTCGCATGGTTGCGCGCCGATCCCGCGCGCAACGCAAAGAATGCGCTGAAAGTGCTAATCGTATTCAGGCTACTCGAAGTCCGCGAGATGAGTGAGGACGCGCTGCTGCGCATGCTCGACGACGCGACCGTGATGCGCGCGGCCGCGTCGATGCTGAAGCCGCGCGGCGAATGGCCCGCGTTGCTGAAGGGAATGATCGGGGAACTCGCGGCGAACGATGGGCCGCTCGAAGTGGACGGCACGCGCATTCTCGCGCGGCGTTGAACCATGATGTGACCGGTTCGGCCGGCGCGGCGGAACAGCGCACCGGAACGCAAAACCGTGCGCCCAAAAAGAAAACCGCTCGACGAAGCGAGCGGCGGAACATCTGTTGGACGTGATCAGCGTCGCTATCAATGATACGCGTGTGGGTTTTTGCATCGCATCGGTGATTTCCCTACGGAAATTTGACGCCACGTTTTACCAATGCACACACGATCTGTCATCGAACGGCGTTAGGCGCTCGAATGTGTACACGTTATTCCGGAATCCGTAGCAATATACGATCGAATGTCGAATCGGCATCACGTGGACGGCAAACGCTTTTTCTGCGGCACGATCCGCCACCCGAGATTGACGCCCGCCGCCGCCAGCAGAATCAGCGCCGCGCCGAGCACCTGAATCCATGCAAGCGTCTGTCCGAACGCAAGCCGGTCGACAATGATCGCGACCACCGGATAGATGAACGACAACGCGCCCGTCATCGACGTCGGCAGCTTCTGAATCGCGCCATACAGCAGCACGTACATGAGCCCGGTGTGGACGACGCCGAGCACGGCGAGTTCGAGCCACTGCGCGCCGCTTGCCGGCAACGCATCGAAGCGCACGAACGGCGCGAGCAACAGCACGCCGAGCGAGACCTGGATCAGCGCGAGCAGATGCGGCGGCGTGCCCTTCAGCCGCTTCGTGATGATCGACGACACCGCGTACATCGCCGCCGCACCGACCGCGTAGGCCACGCCGACCAGATACTGCCCCGGCACCGCGAGCACGGCCGGCTCAACCTTCACGACGAACACGAGCCCGACGAACGCGACCACGAGCCACGCGATCGTCGATGCGCTGATGCGCTCGCGAAACACCAGCGCGCCGAGCCCGACCAGCATGAACGGCTGCGTGTTGTAGACGGCCGTCGCCATCGAAATCGACGCGCGTGAATACGCGGCGAACAGCAACACCCAATTCACGACGATCGCCGCGCCGCCGAGTAAAGCGAGGCCGAGCATCTTCCACGAGAACAGCTCGCGGCGAAACAGTCCGAGCACCGCGCACACGAGCGCAAGCGTCGCGCCACCGAAGATGCAGCGGAAAAACACCACGTTGAAAGGGCTTTGCTGTGACGACACGACGAGCCAGCCGATCGTGCCCGACATCAGCATCGCGATGCTCATCTCCGCCGCGCCGCGGCGGATGTCGCTGGACGTACCGCTTGCGGTGGGCGCGGAAGCCTTGTTCGAAGCCATGATTCGATCCGGGATTGATGCCTGCATGACTGGCAGTGTAATTAATCCGCCCGCGCGAATACATGGCTAAACTTAAGCGTTTCCGCGTTTTCACCTGATAAACGAAGGCCATCATGAGCAAACGCCTTGCGTCGACCGCACCGATCGCCCTCGACGACACCGACCGTGCGCTGCTCGCCGCGCTCGCGCAGGACGCGCGCCAACCGGTCAGCGAACTCGCGCGCATCGTCGGCTTATCGGCGCCCAGCACGGCCGAACGCGTGCGACGGCTCGAAGCGCAAGGCGTGATCGAGCGTTTCACCGTGCAAATCGATGCGCGCGCGCTCGGCTTCGCGCTGCAGGCGATCGTGCGTGTGAAGCCGCTGCCCGGCCAGTTGCATCTGGTGGAGGAGGTGATCCGGCGCATTCCGGAGTTCGTCGAATGCGACAAGGTGACCGGTGACGACTGTTTCATCTGCCGCCTGTACCTGCATTCGATCGAGCAGCTCGACGAGATCCTGTCGAAAGTGACCGAGCGCGCGGAGACCAGCACCGCGATCGTCAAGTCGACGCCGGTTGCGCGGCGGTTGCCGCCGCTCGGCTAGCGAAGATCCATCGAAGGTCCAACGAAGGCCGCGCGAAGCGGCCCGTCGCTTATCGTTCGACCGCTTCGAAAAACGACAGCATCTCGGCGACCAGTTCGTCCGGCGCTTCCTCGGGCAGATAGTGCCCGCACGACAGCGCGCGGCCACTCACGTCGCGCGCGACATGTCGCCATTCGTCGAGCGCATCGAAGCATTTTTCGATCACACCCTTGTCCCCCCACAGCACCCGCAGCGGACAGCCGATCTTGTTGCCGCGCTCGATATCGGCGCGATCATGTTCGAGGTCGATGCCCGCCGACGCACGATAGTCCTCGCACATCGCATGCACCGCGCCCGGTTGTGCGAGCGCCGCCCGGTAGGCGTCGAGCGCGCCGGGATCGAACGGTGCGAGGCCCGCGTGACGGCCGCCCATCACCGCGTCGACATAGGCGGCCGGATTGGCGCCGATCAACGTTTCGGGCAGCGGTTCAGGTTGAATCAGGAAGAACCAGTGGAAGTAATGCGTCGCGAACGTGCGATCGGTGGCCTCGTACATCGCGAGCGTCGGCGCGATATCGAGCAGCATCAGACGCTCGACCGCGTCGGCGTGATCGATCGCCATTCGGTGCGCGACCCGCGCGCCGCGATCGTGCGCGCAGACGAGGAAGCGCTCGAAGCCAAAGTGGCGCATCACCGCGACCTGGTCGGCGGCCATCGCGCGTTTCGAATACGGCGTGTGCGCCGCATCGCTCGGCGGCTTGCCGGACGCGCCGTAGCCGCGCAGATCCGTCGCGATCACGGTGAAGTGCCGAGCGAGCCGCGCGGCGCAGCGCTCCCAGATCAGATGCGATTGCGGATGGCCGTGCAGCAGCAGCAGAGGCGGCCCGGCGCCGCCCTTCACTCCGAAAATATCGACATCGCCCACGGCGACGCGAAAAGGCGTGAAATTCTCGAAGGCCATGACATCTCGTTGGTCGTTTGAGGGTTCGTGCATTGTAGGAGGCCGACAAGTCCACGCGAGGTGGGATAACCCACGCAAACGTGGAACCTGAATACTTCTTCGAACCGTTTCAAACGGGCCTGCCGCTCGCGAGCCTCACGCTTCGCCTATAATCGAACGATCGTTCTTAAATATTCGCGGGGCTTCGGCATGCCGGTTTCGTGCGATTGCATGATGCAGTCGTCGGTCCACATTCCGCAAGCCGCGTGCCGCTAAACTCACCTCAGGCCGGGCGCGCGTCGCACCGGCAAGTTGAAAATTCATGGGACCCGAGTCAGCGTTAAGGCGCTGACTCGGGTCGACACAGGAGACCCGCACCATGGCATTGCCCGCCGCTCTGCAAAACCTCGCGCTGCCCGTCGTCGCCTCGCCGATGTTCATCGTCAGCTATCCCGAACTCGTACTGGCACAGTGCAAGGCCGGTATCGTCGGCTCGTTTCCGGCCCTCAACGCGCGCCCGGCAGAGCTACTCGACGAGTGGCTGACGCAGATCCAGACGCAACTCGCAGAGCACAAGACCGCGAACCCCGATACGGTCATCGGGCCGATCGCGGTCAATCAGATCGTCCATCAGTCGAATGCGCGGCTCGAACACGACGTGCGCGTCTGCGTCGAGCACAAGGTGCCGATCTTCATCACGAGCCTGCGCGCGCCGGCACGCGAAATCGTCGATGCGGTGCATAGCTATGGCGGCATCGTGCTGCACGACGTGATCAATCTGCGCCATGCGCAGAAGGCGCTGGAAGCCGGCGTAGACGGGCTGATTCTCGTCGCGTCGGGCGCGGGCGGCCATGCGGGCACGACCTCGCCGTTCGCGCTGGTCGGTGAGGTGCGGCGCATTTTCGACGGCCCGATCGTGCTGTCGGGCTCGATCGCGAACGGCGGCTCGATTCTCGCCGCGCAGGCGATGGGCGCGGACCTCGCGTACATGGGCACACGCTTCATCGCCACCAAAGAAGCGCACGCGGTCGACAGCTACAAGCAGGCGATCATCAACGCGAAGGCGTCGGACATCATCTACACGAATCTGTTCACGGGCGTGCACGGCAACTACATCCGCGAGAGCATTACGAACGCAGGGCTCGATCCCGATGCGCTGCCCGAATCGGACAAGACCAGGATGAACTTCGGCGGCGATAAGGCCAAGGCGTGGAAGGACATCTGGGGCGCGGGCCAGGGCGTCGGCCTGATGGACGACGTGCCGGACGTCGCGGAACTCGTGCGGCGTCTGAAGCAGGAATACAACGACGCGAAGGCGCGGCTCGGCATCGCGCGCTGAGGTGAAGAACGGGGCGGGCCGGGCCGCCCGCTCGCGGCCTACATATTGCGCCGATACTGCCCGCCCACCTCGAATAGCGCGTGGGTGATCTGCCCGAGCGAACACACACGCACCACGTCCATCAGCACCGCGAACACGTTGCCGTCGTCGATCACCGCGCGCTTGAGGCGTTCGAGCGCCTCGGGCGCGGCGTCGCGGTGGCGCGTCTGGAAGTCACGCAACCGCCGCAGCTGACTCTGCTTTTCCGTGTCGGTGGAACGCGCGAGCACCAACGGCCGCGGCGCTTCACGCGGATGCGCGCTCAGGAACGTATTGACGCCGACGATCGGATACGAGCCGTCATGCTTGCGATGCTCGTACAGCATCGACTCGTCCTGAATCCGCCCGCGCTGATAGCCGGTTTCCATCGCCCCTAGCACGCCGCCGCGCTCGGTGAGCCGCTCGAACTCGGCGAGCACCGCTTGCTCGACCAGATCGGTCAGTTCGTCGATCACGAAGCTGCCCTGATTCGGATTCTGGTTCTTCGCGAGCCCCCATTCGCGATTGATGATCAGCTGGATCGCGACCGCGCGGCGCACCGATTCCTCGGTCGGCGTCGTAATCGCTTCGTCGAACGCGTTGGTGTGCAGCGAGTTGCAGTTGTCGTAGATCGCGATCAGTGCCTGCAGCGTCGTGCGAATGTCGTTGAAATCGATCTCCTGCGCGTGCAGGCTGCGGCCCGACGTCTGCACGTGATACTTGAGCTTCTGGCTGCGCTCGTTCGCGCCATAGCGCTCACGCATCGCGATCGCCCAGATGCGTCGCGCGACGCGGCCGAGCACCGTGTACTCCGGGTCCATGCCGTTCGAAAAGAAAAACGACAGATTCGGCGCGAAGTCGTCGATCGACATGCCGCGAGCGAGATACGCCTCGACGTACGTGAAGCCGTTCGCGAGCGTGTACGCGAGCTGCGAGATCGGGTTCGCGCCCGCCTCGGCGATGTGATAGCCGGAAATCGACACCGAATAGAAATTGCGCACGCCGTGCTCGACGAAATACGCCTGGATGTCGCCCATCACCTTCAGGCTAAATTCGGTCGAGAAGATGCAGGTGTTCTGCCCCTGGTCTTCCTTCAGGATGTCGGCCTGCACGGTGCCGCGCACGTTTTCGAGCGCGGCGCGGCGGGTTGCGGCGAGTTCGCCTGCGTTCAGCGCTCGGCCTTGCTCCGCTTCCTTTCGCGCAATCTGCTGGTCGATCGCGACGTTGAAGAACATCGCGAGGATCGTCGGCGCGGGGCCGTTGATCGTCATCGAGACCGACGTGTTCGGCGAGCACAGGTCGAAGCCGTCGTACAGCGTCTTCATGTCGTCGAGCGTCGCGACTGACACACCCGAATTGCCGACCTTGCCGTAGATGTCCGGGCGCTCATGCGGCTCCTCGCCGTATAGCGTCACCGAGTCGAACGCGGTGGATAGCCGCTTGGCCGGCATTCCCTCCGACAGCAGCCTGAAGCGGCGATTCGTCCGCTGCGGGTCGCCCTCGCCCGCGAACATGCGCGTCGGGTCTTCGGTCTCGCGGCGAAACGGAAACACGCCAGCGGTGAACGGGAAATAGCCGGGCAGATTGTCGAGCATCAGCCAGCGCAGAATCTCGCCTTGATCGACGAATTTCGGCAGCGACACTTTGCGGACTGCGGAGCCGGACAGCGTCGTGACCGTTAGCGCGGTGCGGATTTCACGTTCGCGGATGCGCACCACATGTTCGTCGCCGCAATACGCGGCCACCGTTTGCGGCCACGCGTCGAGCAGCTTGCGTTCGCGCTCGCCGAGCGCGCCGCTGCGCTGGTCGATCAGCGCATCGAGCGAGGCCGCGCCGTTGCCCGCTTCGCCGAGCATGCGGCGCGTCTCGATCAGCTGCCAGCGCTCGCGCGCGATTTGCGCCTGCGCGTCGGCCCGCTCGCGATAGCCGCGCACCGTCTGCGCAATGTCGGCCAGATAGCGCACACGCGCGGGTGGGACGATCGCGTGCAGGTTGCTCGAAAAGCGCAGACCTTCGGTCGCGCCGAGCCGTGCGCCACCCTCGCGCAGGCCGTGCGCACGCAGCGCATTAGCGATGCACCGGTACAGCGCGCTCACGCCGTCGTCGTTGAAGCGCGACGCGATCGTGCCGAACACCGGCATCGCGTCGGGCGATGTCGCGAAGTCCCCGCGATTGCGCTGCACCTGCTTCGCAACGTCGCGCAGCGCATCCTGCGCACCCTTGCGATCGTACTTGTTGATCGCAACGAAGCTCGCAAAGTCGAGCATGTCGATCTTCTCGAGCTGACTCGCGGCGCCGAACTCGGGCGTCATCACGTACAGCGATTCGTCGACGATCGGCACGATCGCCGCATCGCCCTGGCCGATCCCCGATGTCTCTACGACAATCAGATCGAAGCCCGCGGCCTTGCACAGCATTAGCGCGGCGGGCAGCGAGTCGGAAATTTCGTTCGATGCCTCGCGCGTCGCCATCGAGCGCATATAGATGCGGGCGCCGTCTCTCCAATCGCCGATCGCGTTCATGCGAATGCGGTCGCCGAGCAACGCGCCACCGGACTTGCGGCGCGACGGATCGATCGCGAGCACGGCGATGGTCAGCGTGTCGCGGTAGTCGAGCCGGAAGCGGCGGATCAGCTCGTCGGTCAGCGACGACTTGCCCGCGCCGCCGGTGCCGGTAATGCCGAGCACGGGGACCCGCGACGCTTCTGCGAGCGTCGATAGCTGGTCGCGCGCGGCGGCGTCGACGGTGTTCGTTTCGAACGCGCTGATCAGTTGCGCGAGGCGGCGGAAGATCGGCGCGACAGGATCGGCGGCGTGCGAACCAGGCGCCGTGCCGGCGCGCGCAGCATTGGCCTCATCGCAACGCGGCAACGGCCGCGCGGCCAGTTCGGCGAGCCATTCGCGCACCGGCGTCGGCCGCGCCGCGTCGGCCGCGCGCGCGGCATCGACGCAGCGCGCGATCATGTCGTCGATCATGCCTTGCAGACCGAGCCGCTGGCCGTCGTGAGGCGAGTAGATTTTTTCGACGCCGTCGCGTTCGAGCGCGGCAATTTCCTCGGGGACGATCACGCCGCCGCCGCCGCCGAATACCTTGATGCGCTCGCCGCCGCGCGCACGCAGCAGCTCGACGAGGTAGCGGAAGTATTCGTTGTGGCCGCCCTGGTAGCTCGACACGGCGACGCCGTCGGCGTCCTCGTTCAGCGCGGCGGTCGCGACTTCAGCGACGGAGCGGTTGTGGCCGAGGTGGATCACCTCGACGCCGCTTGCCTGCAGGATGCGCCGCATGATGTTGATCGACGCGTCGTGGCCGTCGAACAGTGCGGCGGCGGTGACGAAGCGCAGGCGCCGGCCCGCGGGCAGTTCGTGGCTGCCGGCACGCTGCGGCGTGGACAGATCGGTCATGTCTCCCCCAGATCACTTAACTGACGGGTGTGACAGTCAGTATATAGAAACGGGGTAAGACGGCAGCGCCGCGCGGGGCGGGCGATTGGCGGCGTTTGTTCGGTGCTCCGCGAAACCCTAGCGCACCGCCAACGCCTTGATCTGGTCGAGCGACGGCCACAGCGACTCGTTCGCGAACCGCGCCGCCAGAAAATCGACGAACGAGCGCACCTTGGCCGACAGATGCCGCCGGCTCGTGTAGACCACGTGGATCGGCAGTTCGCGCGGCGGCACTTCGTCGACGAGCAGCGGCACGAGCCGCCCGTCGGCGAGATCGCTGCCGATCACCTCGGTGCCCAGCATCGCGATGCCCGCGCCGTGCAGTACGACCACGCGCTGCGCCTCGAGCTGATTGACGATCAGGTTGCCCGACAGACGCACGCGCGAGCCCGCGTCGCCGGTCGCGACTTCGAGCGCGGACACGCCCGCGTACTGCAGATAGTTGTGGCGGGCGAGATCGGCGACGCGCTTCGGCGTGCCATGCTTGCGCAGATAGGCGGGCGACGCGCACAGCACCAGATGCGCGGTCGCGATCTGCCGCGCGATCAGCGACGACGACTTGAGGCCGCCCGGCGACGCGCGGATCGCAACGTCGAAGCCCTCGTCGATCAGCTCGACAACACGGTCGGACAGCGTCATGTCGACTGTTACTTGCGGATACTGCGCGGCATAGTCCGCGACCGCGGCCATCACGTGATTCAGGCCGAACGCCGATAGCGACGACACCCGCAGCCGCCCGTGCGGCACGACGCTCGCCGCGCCGACCGCCTGGCCGGCTTCGTCGAGTTCGGTCAGCGCCTGGCTCAGCCGCTCGTAGTATTCACGGCCCGCCTCGGTCGGCGCGACGCGGCGCGTGGTGCGGTTCAGGAGCCGCGCGCCGAGCTGTTGCTCCAGATGCATCACGTGCTTGCTCGCCATCGCCGCCGACATCTCCATCTTTTCCGACGCGCCGACGAAACTGCCGGCTTCGACCACGTGGCGAAACACTTTCATGCTGACGAGGGTGTCCATCTCGATCGCTCGCTTCGGGAATCAATCGACGCCATTTTGCCGGGTTTATCAAAAACACGGCAACAAACGCGCGTTTTCGACGGCACCCGAAAACGACAAAGCCCGCGCTCCGGACCGGAACGCGGGCTTTGCGGTGACACCGTGGGCCGAGCTCAGAACTTCGCGCGCAACCCCGCGCCATAGGTGTTGCCGCTCGACTGGCCGGTGATATGGTCATACAGGTAGGCGGCATAGACATCGGTGCGCTTGGACAGCGGATAGTCGTAGCCGAGCGCCGCCGTCTGGCGCGTCTGGTTCGAACCGCCACCGTTGCGCGAATACGCGTACGACGCCATCACCGAGCCTGTCCCGAGCGGCACCGTGACGCCGCCCTGGCCCGTGTTCACGTGCCAGCTCGTGACCTGCTGGTCGTTGTACGTGTACATGTACTGGCCGTACAGCTTGACGAACTTCAGGTCGTACGACACGCCCGCCTGCGCGACGCTCTGGCTGCGCAGGCCCGGCACGCCCGACGTTTCGAAGCTGCCGAGGTCGCCCGGCACATTGTTGAAGTTCACGTACTGGTACACGGCGGTCGCCGCGAACGGGCCGTGGAAGTACAGCACCTGGCCGCTCCACTTCTTCGCGCCGTTCTGGGTCGTGTTGCCGAGCGCGTACATCGCGGTCGCCGACAGACCGTTGAAGTTCGGCGACGCATACGACACCGCGTTGTTCCAGCCCGAGTCGCCGGTCACGCCCTGGTCGGTCGTGTAGGTCGGGAACGTGCCGAGGCCGAGGTACACGTGATAGACCATCGGCGAGAACCAGTACGAATCGACGAACGGGTTGAACAGGATCGTCGACACGAACAGCGGCGTCGTCAGACGGCCGGCGGTCACCGTGCCGTACGGCGATTCGATGCCGACGTACGCGTTGCGTGAAAACGTCGTGTCGCCGGTGAAGCGGCCGTACTCGCCGGTTTGCGCACGGAAGAAGCCTTCGATCGTGAAGATCGCCTTGTAGCCGTTGCCCAGATCCTCTGTGCCCTTGAAGCCCCAGTACGACGTCGACATGCCGCCGCCCGACACCACCACCGCGGTCTTGCCGCCAGGAAACTTTTGCGAGCCGACCCATTCGTCGACCTGGCCGTAGAGTTGCACGCTCGATTGCGCGAGCGCCGACGATGCACCCGCCAGCGCGGCGACGCATGCGGTGACCTTCAGAGTAGTCTTCAGCGCGCTGCTGAGGCTTTTGTTCATGGGTTCTCCAATCTTTGTCAAAAGGGTGTGGCTGTGCGAAAGGGGGCGCTCGCGCGAAACGTTGTTGTTATCCGTTCGACCGTCGAGTCAATCTGGGGCTGGTCTATCTTTGCGGACCATTTTTATAAACAAAAATATCGCTGCTTATTGCCGGTATATCGGTCTGATTAGTTTGGTCGGTTATCGGCCTGATACGGCGCTATCGGCCGGACTGCCGCCGGCCCCTCGAACGCAATGCGGGATATGGCGAACGGCGCGCCGCAGCGCGCATGAACGCCTCAAATGACAGGCCGATGACGCGACGCGGCGGAATGCCAAGATTTGACGCTGACCGACACTTCGATGCCGAGCGTTTTCAAAAAAGTGTGGCGTCGAAACGTCAGATTCGGGATTCGGCTGTAGCGGAAGGCGTAGGGAGCCGTGCGGGAATCGCGGGAGGGGAACTGGAGAAGGGATCGTTCAGCTGGCGGCGAACCTGCCCCACGTGACGCAGAACGATCAGGTAAATCGCGCTCAGCTAATTCCGGTACGGCGAGCCTTCCGGCTGCCGCGGATCATCCGTTGGGCGTTGCATCGGACGCGCGGCGCCGCGCTCTTCGTTGTAGCGGGCCACGTCGGCGCGGATCGAGCCGTTGCGCATCGGCATATTGGCCGGGGGATGCGGCACCGGACGCGACTCCGCACTGACCCGTGTGATCGCGCCGGCATAGGCGGATGGATTGCCGACACGGCGCATGCCGGACTTGGAGTTGCCGAAGCCATATCCGAAATTGGCAACCGCGAGATTCGGGTTGCCGCGCTGCACGCGCGCATCACGAGAAGCCATCTCATTGCGCGAGGCGCGATGATCAGGCACGCCGCCCGCACCGAGCCCCTTCGCATAGGCGAACGAGCACAGCACGGCGATGACCGCGCCCCACGCCCAGTGCTTCGTTCTCGACAACCCGTCCACCTTGTGACTCTCACGCCCGAAGACTTGCCTGAAATCCACCGTTCGAGCTGCGATGGACCTGTTGCGGGAGGACGAAAAACACCGCGTTCCTGTCGCGGCGCAGGAAATCCCTACGGCCTTTGAAGAGGTAATTTATGGTCGCCGGCAGAGGGTGTCGAGCCAAAAAGTGTTAGGTCTCGTCGGCGGATGTAACACCTTGTTACTGCGGCGTTTTTCGACGCCGGAGCCGCTCCGCGGGCGCGCCGCGGCGGACTGCTGGCGGGCGTTTTCCCCTATACCGCGCAAGCGCGGTTTGTTGCAGATAAACGCCGCTTGCACCGTCAACGGTTAAACGGTTTGTCGCGACGAATTGCGTCACCAATACTGAAACCTGGGTGTCGCGTGGATGGACGTCGCACGACCTGGCAAGTCAATGCGCAAACATCATTAATCGATTCGGTAAATGAATTTGCCTTTTCAATCGACTTTTGACAACAATAGCCGTTTTCCATTGCCGCAGACCGCGCCCAACAGACGCGTCTCGTGCTTACACAGCGTCATTGAATTCGAGATTCCGACATGGCTCGCCCGAAATTCCTGCCCGATAACTTCACCCTTTCCCTAGTGGGCACCGTAATCCTCGCCAGCTTCCTGCCCGTTCACGGGCAAGCCGCCGTCGGGTTCAACTGGGTGACGAACATCGCGGTCGGCCTGCTGTTCTTCCTGCACGGCGCCAAGCTGTCACGCGAAGCGATCATTGCGGGCGCGACGCACTGGCGCCTTCACGTTGTAGTGCTGCTCAGCACGTTCGCGCTGTTTCCGCTGCTCGGCCTCGCGCTTAAACCGGTCCTTTCGCCGCTGGTCACGCCGTCGCTCTACGCCGGCGTCCTGTTCCTCTGCACGCTGCCATCGACGGTCCAGTCGTCGATTGCGTTCACGTCCATTGCCAAGGGCAACGTGCCGGCCGCGGTATGCAGCGCGTCCGCCTCGAGCCTGCTCGGCATCTTCATCACCCCAGCACTCGTCAGCGTCGTCGTCACGAATCAGGCCGCGAGCGGCGGCGCGTCGCCGTGGCATACGGTCGGCAACATCGTGCTGCAGTTGCTGGTGCCGTTCGTCGCCGGCCAGTTGCTGCGCCCGCTGATCGGCAAGTGGATCGAGCGCAATCGCGGCGTGCTGAAGTTCGTCGACCAAGGCTCGATCCTGCTCGTCGTGTACGGCGCCTTCAGCGAGGCCGTCACCGAAGGCCTGTGGCACACGATTCCGCTGTCGGCGCTCGGCGGCCTCGTCGTGGTGAGCGCGGTGCTGCTCGCGCTCGCGCTGGCCGCGACGATCTTCGCGAGCAAGCGGCTCGGCTTCAGCCGCGCGGACCAGATCACGATCATCTTCTGCGGCTCGAAGAAGAGCCTTGCCGCCGGCGTGCCGATGGCCAAGGTGATCTTCGCGTCGCACGCGGTCGGCGCCGTGGTGCTGCCGTTGATGCTGTTCCACCAGATCCAGCTGATGGTCTGCGCCGCGCTCGCGCAACGCTGGGGCGCCCGCGACCTCAGCGGCGAGAGCGACACCGCGGCACGGCGCCCCCCCGCCGCCGTCGCGCGCCGTTGACAACACGCGCAATGCAAACAGGACATTCATAAGCGCCCTCCCTGAGCGTCGTTTTGATCGAGTGGAGCAAGCCGCCTTGGGGCGGCTTGTTTCATTCGGCTCGTGATTGGCCTTGTCGTTATTTCACGCGCAAACGCTCGCGCTGTCGCCTCGGCCGGATGGCATAGGAAGATTCCGGAAATGTCTCGAAAACGGCGTCCCGCCTACTGTTTAGTGTCTTTTTACTAAACAATTAGATTGCCAATAATCCCATAAAATACGGGTATTTACCGGTGTCACATAGGCGTTTTCCGGGCTGTTTTAGCTGCGTTTTACTATACAATCGCCCGACCTGAACCGTGCTGCTCCGCCTCGCGCGGCAGCTTTATTCGATGGCCACAACCATCCGCGACGTCGCCCGCGCGGCCAGCGTTTCGATCGGCACCGTATCGCGCGCGCTCAAAAATCAGCCGGGCCTTTCCGAGGCCACGCGCGAACGCGTCGTCGAAGCGGCGCGCCAGCTCGGCTACGACTCGGCGCAGCTGCGTCCGCGCATCCGCCGGCTAACTTTCCTGCTGCATCGTCAGCACAACAACTTCGCCGCGAGCCCGTTCTTCTCGCATGTGCTGCACGGTGTCGAAGACGCCTGCCGCGAGCGCGGCATCGTGCCGTCGGTGCTGACCGCCGGGCCGACCGAGGACGTAATTCATCAGATGCGCCTGCACGCGCCCGACGCCGTGGCGATCGCCGGCTTCGTCGAGCCCGAAACGCTCGCCACGCTGGTCGCGATGCAGCGCCCGCTGGTGCTGATCGATCTGTGGTCGCCGGGCCTGCGCTCGGTCAATCTCGACAACGCCGCCGGCGCCACGCTCGCGATGCGCCATC
This sequence comes from Paraburkholderia sp. WC7.3g, assembly GCF_050436345.1. Lineage (NCBI taxonomy): Bacteria > Pseudomonadati > Pseudomonadota > Betaproteobacteria > Burkholderiales > Burkholderiaceae > Paraburkholderia > Paraburkholderia sp. WC7.3g. Next base: position 724,355 of record NZ_JBNDMA010000002.1, on the reverse strand, counting down.
TGTTCGAGCAGCAGCGCAAGCGGGTCGCGTTCATTGGCGGCTCGCTCGCGCATTTCAGCATTGCCGAGCGCGCGCTCGGCTACCGGCGCGCGTTCTTCGAAGCGGGGCTGCTGTTCGATCCGTCGCTCGAAGTGAACATCGGCGCCGGGCTCGATCCCGACACCGGCGCCGCGCGCGCGATGCAGCGCCTGCTCGACGCGCCGGGTCCGCACCCCGACGCCGTGTTCGCGTTCAACGACGCCGCCGCGCTCGCCGCGCTGCGCGTGTGCCTCGCGCGCGGCCTCAGCGTGCCCGACGACATCGCGATCATCGGTTTCGACGACATCCCCGCCGCCGCCCACGCCACCCCGCCCCTATCGACGATCGCGGTCGACAAGGAAGCGCTCGGCCGACGCGGCGTGGAACTGCTGCTGGAAGACTCCCCCGCCGAGCTCGAAGTCCGCTTGCCCGTTCAACTTGTTGCCCGTGCCAGTACTTTGGTGAAAACGCCATGACGCTAACCGATCCGCTCAACTCTTCCGTCGACGCCGTGAAGGCGCCGCCTGTCGCCAGTTTCCGCAATCGCGAGTTCCTGCTCTCGCACATCGAGGACACGCTGCGCTTCTACGCGCCGAACGTGCTCGACCCGAGCGGCGGCTTCTACCATTTCTTCCGCGACGACGGTTCGATCTACGACCGCACCACCCGCCACCTGGTCAGCACCTGCCGCTACGTGTTCAACTACGCGATGGCATACCGGCAGTTCGGCGACCCGAAGCACCTCGAATACGCGCGCCACGGCCTGCGCTTTCTGCGCGACGCGCACTGGGACTCGCAGCAAGAGGGCTACGACTGGGAAATCGAATGGCGCGACGGCAGAAAGCGCACGCTCGACGCGACGCGCCACTGCTACGGCCTCGCCTTCGTGCTGCTCGCGTACTCGCACGCGGCGATGGCCGGCATCGAGGAAGCGAAGCCGATGATCGGCGCGACCTTCGAGCTGATGGAGCGCCGCTTCTGGGACGCCGCCGCCGGCCTCTATGCCGACGACGCGTCGCCCGAATGGCGCGTCAGCACCTATCGCGGGCAGAACGCGAATATGCATACCACCGAGGCGCTGCTCGCCGCGCACGAGGCGACCGGTCATCTGGTGTATCTCGACCGCGCCGAGCGCGTCGCGTCGAACATCACGCTGCGCCAGGCGAAGCTGTCGCAAGGGCTCGTGTGGGAGCACTTTCACGCGGACTGGTCGGTCGACTGGCACTACAACGAGGAGGACAGCTCGAACATCTTCCGTCCGTGGGGCTTCCAGCCGGGCCATCAGACCGAATGGGCGAAGCTGCTGCTGATTCTCGAACGCTTCCGGCCGCTGCCGTGGCTGCTGCCGCGCGCGATCGAACTGTTCGACGCCGCGATGGCGCACGCGTGGGACGAAGACCACGGCGGCCTCTATTACGGCTTCGGCCCCGACGGCACCGTGTGCGATCACGACAAGTACTTCTGGGTGCAGGCCGAGACGTTCGCCGCGGCCGCGCTGCTCGGCAAGCGCACCGGCAACGAGCGCTTCTGGGACTGGTACGACGAGATCTGGCGCTATAGCTGGACGCATTTCGTCGACCACAAGTTCGGCGCCTGGTATCGCATCCTCACCTGCGACAATCGCAAGTACAGCGACGAAAAGAGCCCGGCCGGCAAGACCGACTATCACACGATGGGCGCGTGCTACGAAGTGCTCGCCCATGCGCTCGGCGAAAAAGCGGCGGTAGAACCGGCCGCTCCCGCCGCAGCGGCTTCCGCGGAGAAAACACAATGAACGCGACGACCGACCTCCCCGTTTTCGTATCCGCCGGCGACATCCTCACCGATCTCGTGCGCACCGGCGCATCGCACTGGCTGTCGCGCCCGGGCGGTGCGGGCTGGAACGTCGCGCGCTGTGTCGCGCGGCTCGGCCTGCCGACCGCGTGCGCGGGCTCGCTCGGCGTCGATAACTTCTCCGACGAACTGTGGGATGCGAGCGTCGCCGCCGGTCTCGACATGCGCTTCCTGCAGCGCGTCGCGCGCCCGCCGCTGCTTGCGATCGTGCATCAGACGCATCCACCCGCGTACTTCTTCATGGGTGAAAACGGCGCCGATCTCGCGTTCGAACCGACCAGGCTGCCGGCCGGCTGGATGAACGCGGTGAAGTGGGCGCACTTCGGCTGCATCAGCCTCGTGCGTCAGCCGCTCGGCGATACGCTCGCGACGCTCGCCGCCGAATTGCGTTCGCACGGCGTGAAGATCAGCTTCGATCCGAACTATCGCAACCTGATGGAGCACGGCTACGAGTCGACGCTGCGCAAGATGGCCGCGCTTGCGGATCTGATCAAGGTCTCGGACGAAGACCTGCGCATGATCTTCAAGACCAGCGACGAAGCCGCCGCGCTCGCGCAATTGCGCACGATGAACCCGGCCGCCACCGTGTTCGTCACGCGCGGCCCCGCATCGGCGATGCTGCTCGAGGGCGACGCGGTAATCGAGGCGAAGCCGCCGCGCGTCGAAGTGGTCGATACGGTCGGCGCGGGCGATGCGTCGATCGGCGGTCTGCTGTTCAGCTTGATGAGCGCGCCGCAGCGCGCGTGGCCCGAGCATCTCGCGTTCGCACTCGCGGCCGGCGCGGCGGCGTGCGGCCACGCCGGCGCGCACGCGCCGACGCTCGACGAAGTGGTCGCGCTGCTGTAAACCGCGTCGCTGTAATTCTGCTGCCTTGGGGCGCGCGTAGCGTGACGGATATCTGGCACATGGCGTCGCGCGAAACCGCCCCATCGGGCAACCGATCTCGCCACGCCGTGCTAGGATGAAAATCATCGAAACCTTTGCGAAAAGGAGCGAGGCCATGGAGGACGTCACCTACACCAAAGGGCTTTACACGGCTACTGCGTCGATAAGAGAAGTCGGACAGGACGCCTGGCAGGGTGTCGTCACTCTCGCGCGCGACGAAGGCGAAGCCCGCGACGAACAGGAAACCACGCTCTATGAAGTCGACTCGACGTCGTCGACGCCGCTAGAAGCGCTCGAAGAAGCCAAAGCGCTCGCACATCGTATCCTCGGGGAAATCGAACTGTAGGCCGAAGCTGGGGCAGCGCGTCGCGCGCGCTCGCGCATCGGCGCGCCGCTGCCGGCTCGACCGGCTGGAGGCGATCATGGCTGAACAGCTGTTCCAATACGGCGTGTATTCGATTCACGTTCGTCCGCTCGAACTCAGCGGCGCGCGCTGGGACGCGGAGTACGAAATCCGTCATCGCGAGAAAGCGGTCAAGGCGTGGACCACGGTCGGCGGCGACGCGGGCTATGCCGATCAGGCCGAAGCGGTGGACAGCGCGCACCGCCAGGCAGTCGACGATATCGAGCACGGCGCGGGAATTCCGAAGCCACACGCGTTTCCGTGAGCGATTGGCGACGGGCTTTTTCGGGCGCAGCGGGATTCGGTGCGACGCGGCGCGGCGCGGTTCAGCTTTGCGCGCCGCCAGGCGAGGCAAAGTATGAGTAGCTACCGATAGTCGAGTGTATCCACGACCTTAGTGATCTTCCAGATGCCATTTTCCTGGCGCAAAAACACGATATTGGTCTGTTTGTCTTTCGAGCCGAAGGTAACGGGCACGAGCGCCACGCTACCGAGCATGACGGCTGGATGCACTTCAATGTGCGCGCCCCAATCTTTCTCGTCGAAGTCTTGCACTTTCGTGAAGTACTCCGCATCTTCCGGTAATTTGTTGGCCTGATATTGGCTTCTTAAAAAATGAACCGTTTCTTTTGCAACGTGCCTGTATATTTCCTTGTCCGTGATTGGATAGGCATCATCTGCGGCCAGGCGCGGAATAAACCAGGTATAGAAATCTTTTACGCGGGTCTCGGGAGTTGCCTGTTGGGCGTGCGTCGCGTTGCCAGCATATGACACGCCGTTGAAAGTCAGCAACAGCATGGCAACGAAAACCGCCAGATATTTGCGCATGGATGCAACCCTCAGTCGTGGCGATAGATTTTGTAATTCGGTCGCGCAGACCGATAATCCGGACCGGGATAGAAGCCGTGCCACTGCTTGAAATCGGAGATCCAGTATTCTCCATCGTACATCGCCATATGTCCGTGCGGATGCAGATGTATGCCTTCGATCACGATTACGTCGCCCGGTTGCGGATCAGTGGTCGAGACCGCGCGAAAGCCAGCGTAAGCCAGCGAAAGACCGTAGTCTTTCGCGGATCGCGTGAGTTTCAATATAATTCCGCCTCTTTCAATCGCTTCCCGGACGTACCGGGCGCACTCTCCGCGACTCATTGGTTTGGCATGTGATTGTAGATGCTTTACGGCAGCGTTCTGATCCCACGGCATATTAAATTATCTCAACCATGTTTTGATTTTGGCATGATACAACAGAAAAAAGTAAATTAAACAAAAGACCTAATTTCTAACTAATCCGAATATCATCTAAAATGAGATAGTTATTTTGAATAAAAAGACAGTCCGCGTCGCACTAATTTTTAAGACAAAAAATTCAAGGTAATCAGCACGCGCCAGTCAATTGCACGAGCGTTGTCATAACACGTTAAAAGGCCAATGCCCCCCGCCCTGCCACGCCGCTCCGAACCCTCTGCGCGCGCAACGCGCCATGCTACGCTGTACGCGTTTTCATCCACACGAGCGCGTGATGGCAAGCGAACCGTCAGACCGTTTTTCCACGCTCGACGATGCCGACACCGGCACGAGCGCGCGGAAGCGCCGCGCGCGCGGCAGCCGCGAGATGCGTCTCGACGATCGCGTGGTGATCGCGCACGGCATACCGACGCCGCTGTGGCAGGACCTGTATCACCGTGCGCTCGGCGTGCGCTGGCCGGTGTTCTTCGTGTCGCTCGCGCTGCTGTTCCTGCTGCTCAACATCGTGTTCGCCACGCTCTACGTGCTCGGCGACGCACCGATCGCGAATCAGTTTCCGAAGGGCTTCGGCGGCGCGTTCTTCTTCAGCGTCGAAACCCTCGCGACGGTCGGCTACGGCGACATGCATCCGCAAACCGCGTACGCGCACTGGATCGCGACGCTCGAAATCTTCGTCGGGATGTCGAGCATCGCGTTGGCGACCGGGCTGATCTTCGCGCGCTTTTCGCGGCCGCACGCGAAGATCATGTTCGCGCGCTACGCGGTGATCCGGCCGATCGACGGCCGCATGACGCTGATGGTGCGCTCGGCCAACGCGCGTCAGAACGTGATCGCCGAGGCGCGCGCGCGGCTGCGCATCATGCGTCAGGAGACGTCGATCGAAGGCTATACGCTGCGCAAGCTCTACGACCTCGCGCTGGTGCGCGACCAGCATCCGGTGTTCAAGCTCGGCTGGACGCTGATGCACATCATCGACGAAGCGAGTCCGCTGTTCGGCGAAACCGCCGAATCGTTGAAGGGCCGCGACGTGTCGCTGCTGCTGACGCTCGAAGGCATCGACGAATCGACGTCGCAGACCATGCAGGCGCGCCACATGTGGACCTGCGACCAGATCGTCTGGCAGCACCGGTTCGTCGACATCATGAGCGAGCGCGACGGCGTGAGCCACATCGACTACGCGCACTTCGACGAAATCGCGCCGCTCGATGCGGCACCGCTCGCACCGGACATCGCGGCGAACACGGCGCAATAGCAATCGCCACAGTCCATTTGCCGCCCCATCCGTCTCGTCGACACCCCAGGGCATACCCGAAGCGCGCCGCCGCACGGCAAATCCGGCTCAAAAGCGGGCCAAAAGGCGCAACTCTTCGCGCTCATTCGCGCACGCCCGATTAAAGAAGAAATAAATCACTCTCACGAGCGCTAAAAAATAGAGTCTCTTTCGCTGCGTGGTCTCGGTGAGCCCATCACCCGCGCGCGAAGCCAGAACATTGGAGACTCGCCCATGACCGCCCGCCTGCCCATCGACGGCACGCCCGCTCTCGCCGACTACAAGCTGTCCGACAATCTCACCGCGACGCGCGGCCGGATCTTTCTGACCGGCACCCAGGCGCTGGTGCGCCTCGCGCTGATGCAGCGCGCGCTCGATAAGACCCGCGGCCTGAACACCGCCGGCTTCATCAGCGGCTACCGCGGCTCGCCGCTCGGCATGGTCGACCTGCAGTTGTGGAAAGCGAACAAACTGCTCGACGCGAGTGACATCCGCTTCCTGCCCGCGATCAACGAAGAACTCGGCGGCACGGCCGTGCTCGGCACCCAGCGCGTCGAAGCCGATCCCGAGCGCACCGTCGATGGTGTATTCGCCATGTGGTACGGCAAAGGCCCGGGCGTCGACCGCGCGGGCGATGCGCTGAAGCACGGCAACGCCTACGGCTCGTCGCCGCACGGCGGCGTCTTGGTCGTCGCGGGCGACGATCACGGCTGCGTGTCGTCGTCGATGCCGCATCAGAGCGACTTCGCGATGATCGGGTGGCATATGCCGGTCGTAAATCCGTCGAACATCGCAGACATGCTCGAATTCGGCCTGTACGGCTGGGCGTTGTCGCGCTTCTCAGGCGCGTGGGTCGGCTACAAGGCCATTTCGGAGACCGTCGAATCGGGCTCGACCGTCGATCTCGACGCGCTGCAAATCGAATGGACCATCCCTCACGCGTTCGATGCACCGGCCGGCGGCCTGCATAACCGCTGGCCCGATCTGCCAAGCCTGACCATCGAAGCGCGTCTGCATGCGAAGCTCGACGCGGTGCGTCACTTCGCGCGAACGAACAGCATCGACAAATGGATCGCGCCGAGCCCGCACGCGAACGTCGGCATCGTCACGTGCGGCAAAGCACATCTCGATCTGATGGAAGCGCTGCGCCGGCTCGACCTGACGCTCGCCGATCTCGACGCGTCCGGCGTGCGCATCTACAAGGTCGGGCTGTCGTTTCCGTTGGAGATGACGCGCATCGATGCGTTCGTGTCGGGTCTGTCCGAAGTGCTCGTGATCGAAGAGAAGGGCCCCGTCATCGAGCAACAGATCAAGGACTATCTGTACAACCGCACACAAGGCACCCGGCCGGTCGTGATCGGCAAGCACGCCGAAGATGGCACGTTGCTGCTGTCGTCGCTCGGCGAATTGCGGCCGTCGCGCATCCTGCCCGTGTTCGCGAACTGGCTCGCGAAGCACAAGCCGGCGCTCGATCGCCGCGAACGCGTCGTCGATCTGGTCGCGCCGCAGATCCTGTCGAACGCGGCGGACAGCGTGAAGCGCACGCCGTACTTCTGCTCCGGCTGTCCGCACAACACGTCGACGAAAGTGCCGGACGGCTCGATCGCGCAGGCGGGCATCGGCTGTCATTTCATGGCGTCGTGGATGGAGCGCGATACGACCGGACTGATCCAGATGGGTGGCGAAGGCGTCGACTGGGCCGCGCATTCGATGTTCACCAGGACGCGCCACGTGTTTCAGAATCTCGGCGACGGCACCTACTTTCACTCCGGCATTCTCGCGATCCGCCAGGCGGTCGCCGCGAAAGCGACGATCACCTACAAGATCCTCTATAACGACGCGGTCGCGATGACGGGCGGCCAGCCCGTCGACGGCAGCATCTCGGTGCCGCAGATCGCGCGTCAGGTCGAAGCCGAAGGCGTGTCGCGCTTCGTCGTGGTCAGCGACGAGCCCGAGAAATACGACGGCAATCATAGCCAGTTTCCGCCGGGCACGACGTTTCACCATCGCAGCGAGATGGACACCGTGCAGCGCGAGTTGCGCGATACCGACGGCGTGACCGTGCTGATCTACGACCAGACCTGCGCGGCCGAAAAACGCCGGCGCCGCAAGAAAGGCGAATTCCCCGATCCGAACAAGCGGCTCTTCATCAACGAGGAGGTCTGCGAAGGCTGCGGCGATTGCGGCGTGCAGTCGAACTGTTTGTCGGTTGAACCGGTGGAAACCGCGCTCGGTCGCAAGCGCCGCATCGATCAGTCGTCGTGCAACAAGGACTACTCGTGCGTGAACGGCTTTTGCCCGAGCTTCGTCACCGTCGAAGGCGGCACGCTGAAAAAGGCCGCGGGCGCCGCGTTCGATCCGCAGGCGCTCGCCACGTACGTCAATGCGTTGCCGATTCCCGCGACCCATCTCGATGCCGCGCCGTATGACATCCTCGTCACCGGCGTGGGCGGCACCGGCGTCGTGACGGTCGGCGCTTTGATCAGCATGGCCGCGCATCTCGAAGGCAAGAGCGCGTCGGTGCTCGACTTCATGGGTTTCGCGCAAAAGGGCGGCGCGGTGCTGTCGTTCGTGCGCTTTGCCGCGCGTGACGAATGGCTGAACCAGGTACGCATCGACACGCAGCAGGCCGACGTGCTGCTCGCCTGCGACATGGTGGTCGGCGCGAGCGCCGATGCGCTGCAAACGGTCCGCCACGGCCGTACCCGCATCGTCGTCAACACACATGCGATTCCGAACGCGAGCTTCGTGCAGAACCCGGACGCGACGCTGCATGCCGATGCGCTGATCGACAAGATGCGTCACGCGGCGGGCGCCGAGCGCATGTCGACGTGCGACGCGCAAGCGCTCGCGACGCGTTTTCTCGGCGATACGATCGGCGCGAACATTCTGATGCTCGGTTTCGCGTGGCAGCTCGGTCTCGTGCCGGTGTCGTTCGCCGCGATGATGCGCGCGATCGAACTGAACAACGTCGCCGTGCAGATGAACCAGCTCGCGTTCTCGATCGGCCGCATGGCCGCGGCCGATCCCACCGCGCTCGAATCGCTGTGGCAGGCGCGTCATGCGCCGAAGCCGGGCGTGCGCGTCGATACGCTGGATGAGTTGATCGCCCATCGCGAAGAACGCTTGCTCGGGTATGGCGGCGCGGCTTATGTGAAGCGCTATCGCGCGCTCATCGATGCGGCGCGGCGCGCGGAAGCCGCCGTCGACGCGACGAGCGAGCCCGTGACGCGCGCGGTCGCCACGACGTTCTATCGGCTGCTCGCGGTGAAGGACGAATACGAGGTCGCGCGTCTGCATACGGATGCCGCGTTTCGTGAAGCGCTCGAAGCGCAGTTCGAGGGCGTCGCCGGCAAGGACTTCACGATTCGCTTCAACCTCGCGCCGCCGACGCTCACGCGCGCGCAAGCCGGCGCCGTACCCACGAAGAAAACTTATGGTCAGTGGATGTGGTCGGTGCTCGGCCTGCTCGCGAAGTGGCGCGGTCTGCGCGGCTCGGCGCTCGATCCGTTCGGCCGCACGCTCGAGCGCAAGATGGAGCGCGAGCTCGCGAGCGATTACGAAACCACGCTGCAACGCGCGCTAGCGAAGCTCGACGCGAGCCATCTCGACGACGCCGCGAAACTCGCCGAACTGCATGCGCGCGTGCGCGGTTATGGACACGTGAAGCTGGCGAACCTGGCGGGGGTCAAGCGTGGTGAGCGTGAGCTCGCCGCGCGTCTCGGCATCGATGCGGCGACGGGTACGGCGGTGAAGAAGTCGCTGGAAGAGCTGAAGGGCGCCGGGCAGTTGCGCGGCATTCCGGTGGTGGTCGCGAAGTAAGTCGTTCGCTGCGCTGCCCGGCGTTACGTCGCATCGAGCAGCGCCCTCACCTGCGCGACCTTCGCGGGATCGACTGGCGCAAGACCGTTGCCGTTCACACGCACGCCCGAGCCGAAATGCACCGCCTCGACGTGCGTTTGGATGACGAAGTTCGCGACCGCTTCGACCGTCAAACCGGCACCCGCCAGCACCGTGCAATGCGATCCCGACGCTTGCTGCACCAGTTCGCTGACCACGGCTCGCGCCTCCAGCACCGACGGCTTTCCGCCCGACGTCAGCACATTCGTCACCGCCTCGAAACCGAGCAATACATCGAGCGCTTCGCGCAGATCGCGCGCCTCGTCGAACGCGCGATGGAAGGTGATCGCGAGTCCATCGGCGGCCTCGCACACGCGCGCGAGACCTTCGCGGTCGATCGCGCGCTCGGCATCGAGCATGCCGATCACGATGCCGTTCGCGCCGGCCGCCTTCACCGCACGGATGTCGCGCAGCATCACCGCATAGTCGTCGGCGTCGTAGACGAACGTGCGGCTATGCGGTCGAACGATCACGTTGACCGGAACGCCGGCCGCCGGCACGCCGGCCGCAGAAACCACCGCCTCGATCAATCCCACACTCGGCGTCAGACCGCCCTCGCCCATCGCGGTCACGAGTTCCAGACGATCCGCACCTGCCTGCGCGGCGGCGCGCGCATCCGCGACGGTCGTGGCAATCACTTCGAGTAGCACGGACATGAGCGCAACCTGGTGTCATTGAAAACGGCATCATGTCAGATGCGCGCGTCGCGTTCGTCCTCGACCCAATCGATATCGCCGCACAGCACGCAGGTTTCGCTGCCGACGCGCGTCGCCACCGACAGCGTCACGCACGGCAACGCTTCGTTGATCGACAGATACGGCCGCGTTACATGCACACGCTCCGGCGCATGGATTGCGACGCTGAAGTACGGCCGACGCAACCAGTTCGCGCCCTGCGCGTCGGCAAGCGGCAAGAAGCGGGTTTCGCGCGCCGCGCGATCGGCGCGCAGCACGATGTTGCGGCCCGCCTGGCGGCCCTTCGCATCGAGCAGAAAACAGCGCGCCACGTGATCGAGCGCGAGGAAATTCCAGCACACCTCGTCGAGCGGCTCACCGGCGGCGAGGCGCTCCGCGGCGCGCTCGAACGCGCGCAGATACGGCGCGAGCCGGCTCGCGTTGCGCCGCTCGCGCGCCTCGGCCTGCTCGCGATAACGTTCGATGACTTCGCCGATGCAAGCCGCCGCGTGGCTCGCATCGACGACACCCGGATTCGGCCGGCCGAAGAAAAAGCCCTGCACGAAATCGGCATTGCAGGCGAGCGCCATCTGCGCTTCGTGCTCGGTTTCGACGCCTTCGATCAGCACGAGCTTGCCCGCCTCATGCAGCAGCGCCACGAGCCCCGGCAGGATGGTCGCCATGTCGGCGCGATGCGCGGCGTGCGACAGCATGATGCGGTCGAGTTTCACGATGTCGGGATTCAGCTGCCAGATGCGCTCGATGTTCGAATGACCGGCGCCGAAGTCGTCGAGCGCGATCAGGAAGCCGCGCTCGCGGAACTCGCGCACCGCGTCGGCGAGTCGGTCGAGATCGCCGGCGCTCTGCTCGAGCACTTCGAGCACGACGCGTCGCGGCGACAGATCGAGCCGCCGCAGATTCGCGAGCAGCGCCGCCGCGAGATACGGGTCGGTCAGCACGCCTGGATGCACGTTCAGGAACAGCCATTCGTGCTCGGCGCCGAGCATCTTGAAGTTCTCCAGATGCAACGTCTGCGCGAGCCGGTCGATCTGCAGCGCGTCGCCGAGGCGCGCGGCCTCGCCGAACACGTCGAGCGGCGACACCGCGCGATCGAGCGCGTCGTGCGCGCGCAGCAAGCCCTCATAGCCGACCGCGCGCAGGTGCGACAGACTGAAAATCGGCTGGAACACGCTCGTCAGCGTCACCTCGCCATGCTGCACCGAATAGCGTTGAAGGCCCGAGGTCACCTCGACCTCGAAGCCGTGCGGCACGCTCGCCGACCTGTCCTGTTGTTGCGCAATCCTCATCCAGTCCTCTCACGCGAGAGCCAGCCGTTCCGAACGCGAAAAGCGCCGAAACCGACGCTGGTCCTCAAAATGTGCGTCATCGTTACCGGTTAAGCAAGGTCCATGCGCACGCTGGCGCACATTGCGCTGTAACTCGCCCGAAAGATTGCACCGGCGACAGCGCTGATGCGCCGTCCGAGGGCATGGCGCGCACCGTTGCGGTGCGTCGCTTCAGTGATGCTCGCCGTGAGCCTCGCTGCGAAGCGCGCCGCAAGTGCGCGCGACGCCGGGCTACACTCGACGCTGCGCATCGCGCCCCTTCCCAGGACACCCCTTCCCAGGACACCCCTTCCCAGGACACCCCTTCATCCACCCGGAACACACGATGGAAATTGTCTTCACCGTCCTGATCCTGCTGCTCGCTGTCGCCGCGTCCGGCATGCTGACCCGCGCGTTGCCGTTCAAGCTGCCACTGCCGCTCGTGCAGATCGCGATCGGCGCGATGCTCGCGTGGCCGCGCCTCGAATTGCACGTCGCGTTCGATCCGGAAATCTTCATGCTGCTGTTCATTCCACCGCTGCTGTTCGCGGATGGCTGGCGCATGCCGAAGCGCGAGTTCTTCATGGCGCGCCGCGCGATCCTGATGCTCGCGCTCGGCCTCGTGTTCATGACTGTGCTGGTGGTCGGTCACTTCGTGCACGCGCTGGTGCCGCAGATCTCGTTGCCGGTCGCGTTCGCGCTCGCCGCGGTGCTGTCGCCGACCGACGCAGTCGCGCTGTCCGGCATCGCCGGCAAGGGCAAGATTCCGGGGCAGCTGATGCATATCCTCGAAGGCGAGGCGCTGATGAACGACGCGTCGGGCCTCGTCGCGCTGAAGTTTGCGATCGCCGCGGCGCTGACCGGCGCCTTTTCGCTGCGTGAAGCGTCGGTGAGCTTCGTGATCATCGCGGTGGGCGGCCTCGCGGTCGGCGCGGCGGTGAGCGCGGTGTTCAGCTTCGTGTCCGCGCGGTTTCTCAATCTCACCGAGGAAGGCGATCCCGCGCCCGGCGTCGTGATGACGCTACTGATTCCGTTCGCCGCCTATCTGAGCGCCGAGCGCTTCGAACTGTCGGGCATTCTCGCCGCGGTCTCCGCCGGCATGATGATGAACTACGCGAGCATCGCGGAAAAGTGGCAGGTCGCCTCGCGCGTGCGGGCCACCAGCACGTGGACGATGATCGAGTTCGTGTTCAACGGCATGGTGTTCATCATGCTCGGGCTGCAGTTTCCGCACATCCTCGGCCGCGCGCTGCTCGACGCGCACCAAACCAACGACGCACAGGTTGCGCTGTTGATCGGCTATATCGTCGCGGTGGCGATCGCGCTATACGCAATGCGCTTCGTGTGGGTGTGGCTGCTGCGCTGGTTCGCGAGCCGTGGCGCGGCGAAGCACGGCGTCGCGAACGCGGTGCCGGGGCTGCGCATGGTGTCGGTGACGACGGTGGCCGGCGTGCGCGGCGCGGTGACGCTCGCGGGCGTGCTGTCGCTGCCGGAGTTGCTGCCCAACGGCACGCCGCTGCCGGGACGTGATCTCGCGATCTTCATCGCATCGGGCGTGATCCTGCTGTCGCTGCTGGTGGCGGTGGCCGCGTTGCCGCTGCTGCTGCGCGGTTGGCGGCGCGGCAAGGACCCGCACGCGGCCGAGGAAGCACTTGCGCGTACGCTCGCCGCGCAGTCGGCGATTCGCGCGGTCGATCATCTGCACGACATCGAGTGCGCGGACCTCGATGAATCGGCTCAGGCGTATGCGACCGATGTGACCGCGCGCGTGATGGATGTGTACCGCCGCCGCCTCGCGACGCTCGACGACGAGCAGGCGCCGCGCGAACTCGCGCGCCGTGCCGATGCGATCGAATTCCGCATGAAGCTCGCGGCGATGCGTGCCGAGCGCAAGACGCTGCTCGATTTGCGCGACACGCAGCGGATCAACGACGAGACGTTGAACAAGCTGATGCGTGAGGTGGATCTGTCGGAGACGGCGCTAACCGCGCGCAAAGGGTAGGAGTTGGCTGCTGCATCGACATCGGCACCGGCGCCTGAAACGCCGATGCCGATCGACGCTCAGGCCACCGGCCCTTGCGTCGGCTTTCTTCTCAACAGCGCGTACAGGATGATCGCGCCGAACGTCGCGGTGCCGATGCCGCCGAGCCCGAAGCCGCCGAGCTTCAGCGAGAAGTCGCCGGCGCCGAGCACGAGCGTGACGGCCGAGACGATCAGGTTGCGGTTGTCGGAGAAGTCGACCTTGTTGACGACCCAGATGCGCGCGCCCGTCACCGCGATCAGCCCGAATACGACGATCGACACGCCGCCCAGCACCGGTCCCGGAATCGTCTGGATCACCGCGCCGAACTTCGGCGAGAAGCCGAGCACGAGGGCGATCAACGCGGCGATCACGAACACCAGCGTCGAATAGATTTTCGTGACCGCCATCACGCCGATGTTCTCCGCGTAGGTGGTCACGCCGGTGCCGCCCGCGAAGCCGGACACGATCGTCGCGAGCGCGTCGCCGAGAAACGCGCGGCCGATGTAACGGTCGAGGTTCTGGCCCGTCATCGCGCTGACGGCCTTGATGTGGCCGAGGTTTTCGGCGACGAGAATCACCGCGATTGGCGCGAGCAGCGTCATCGCGTGCGGCTCGAACACCGGCGACATGAAGTGCGGCATGCCGAACCACGCGGCGTTCGCGACGATCGAGAAATCGATCGGCTTGCCCATGCCGAGGCCGTTCGTGACGATCGCATAGATGACGTAGGCGAGCAGCAAGCCGACCAGGATCAGCAGACGCTGCAGCATGCCGCGCGTGAACACCGCGACCGCGCCGACGCACAGCACTGTGACCAGCGCCATCCACGACTCGAAATTACTGCCGCTCACGCCACGCACGGCAATCGGCGCGAGGTTCAGGCCGATCACGCAGACGACCGCGCCGGTCACGACCGGCGGCATCAGCGTTTCGATCCAGCCGGTGCCGACCGCCGACACGATCAGGCCGATCACCCCATACGCGACGCCGCACGCGATGATGCCGCCCAACGCGACCGGAATGTTCGGATTCGCGCCGTGTCCGCCGTAGCCGGTCACCGCGATGACGAGGCCGATGAACGCGAAGCTCGACCCGAGATAGCTCGGCACGCGGCCGCCGACGAGCACGAAGAACAGCAGCGTGCCGATCCCCGACATGAAGATGCAAAGGTTCGGGTCGAAGCCCATCAGCAGCGGCGCGAGCACGGTCGCGCCGAACATCGCGACCACGTGCTGGATGCCCATCGCGAACATCGGCGGCCACGCGAGCCGTTCGTCGATGCCGACGATGCCGCCCTCGGCGGCGGCAGGCTGGCGGCGCCAGCGGGGGAAATAGGATGCGGCCATCGCGGGGATTCTCCTCAGGGTCGGCGTGGTGTATGCGGCGAGGTGTGCCGATCACGCGCTGCGGCGTGGGTCCGGCAAAGTCACGCGCGAGTTTACGGAGAGCAATAAGGGCTGGCAAGCGGGTCAATTCGCGCCGCGCGAGTCCGTGTCCGGCGTCAGCGCGGCGCCGTCCCGCGAGGGGGTGTCCGTCGTCGCGCCATACGCGATCACCCGATTGCGGCCGGCATCCTTCGCGCGATACAGCGCCTGGTCGGCGGCGTCGACCAGCGCGCGGCTCGTCGCGATCGCCGCGCCCTGCGCGGTCGCCACGCCGGCGCTCACCGTCAGCACGTGATGCGCGCTTGCCACATGGCGGCATTGCAGCGCCTGCACAGCCGCGCGGATCTGCTCGGCGATCCGCCCCGCGCCCGTCGCATCGGTATCCGGCAGCAGCACCGCGAACTCCTCGCCGCCGAAGCGCGCGGCCGTGTCGCCCGGACGCCGCACGTTCTGCGCGATGCAGCGCGCGACGACGATCAGCGCTTCGTCGCCGGCCGAATGGCCGTACAGGTCGTTGAAGCCCTTGAAGTTGTCGACGTCGATCAGGAGCAGCGACAGCGGCCGGCTGTTGCGCTGCGCGCGCCGCCACGCGTCGTTCGCGTGCTCCTCGAACGCGCGACGGTTGTACAGGCCGGTCAGCCCGTCCGTGCGCGCCAGTTCGCGCAGTTCTTCCTCGGCCGCGCGGCGCAGGCGCAACTGATATGAGAACAGAAACGCCAGCGCGATGATCGTCACGTCGAGCGCGCCGATCAGCGTGCCGATGATCCATGCGCGCCGCCGCCATTCGACGTAGATGTCGTGCGTCGACAGCGCGACGTCGAGGATCAGCGGATAGTCGTCGATATGGCGGAACGCGTACCAGCGCAAGACGCCGTCGATTGCCGCGGTGCCGAAAAACTCGCCGCTCGGCTGCGTGATGAAGCGCGAGTAGTTGGCGGTGCCGGTCAGGTTGATGCCGATCGTTTTCGGATCGTACGGACGACGCATCAACATCGTGCCGTCGCTAAGCATCAACGCCATCGAGCCGCTCGGCCCGAGTTTCATGCCGTCGAACAGCCGATGGAAATACGTGAGGCGCAGTGTGCCGACCACCACGCCGCCGAAGCTGCCGTCTGGCCTCGAAATGCGCCGGCTCAGCGCGATGCGCAAGTCTTCGTCGGTGCCGCTCGGGCTGAAAGGATGGCTGATGAAGAGGCCGACGTCGGGCGAAGCGCGCTGCACCTTGAAGTAATCGCGCCCGGCATGGCTATTCGCGCGCGGCGGCCACGCGCGTGAATCGAAACGCACGTTGCCGTTTTCGTCGAGCACGAACACCGAGCCCATGTCCTTTGCGCTGACCGAGCCGTCGAACAGCACCATCTGGCGGATCTGCGGCGGCAGATCGAGCACGCCCGGCTGCTTCAGTCCGTCGATCACCGCGCGCAGCGACAGGTCGTAGATCTCGAGATTGCGCGACACGTCGCGCTCGACCAGCAGCGAGATGTTGCCCACAGAGTCCTGCGCGCGCCGCAACGCGTCCTCGCGCATCTGTGCGAGCAGCGCCACGGCGATCGCGAGGATCGCGCCAGCCAGCACGATGCTGATCGCAATCACGGTATTCGGTCGGCGCGTCACCATGCGTTTTTCGTTTGACGTGCGCTGAATGTCGCGCGTGAAAAAACGGCCACGCCTCGGAAATAACCGTCAAAAACGCGACCTACGAAACGCTAGGGTAGCAGACCCGGTGCCCCAGCCGCCGCCCAATTATTCGGATAGCGAATGCAAATTGGCTGGATAGTTCGCGTCGCCACTTGGGTATTCAATCGAACCTGTCACGTTCAAACGATTGGATACAAGGAGAGACACAACATGAGCGACAAGCGCAGCGCCGCCGAATGGCGCGAATTCGTTAGCGGTTGTCTGGACTTCCGCCCCGCGGAAGGCGTGTACCGGATCGCCCGCGAAATGTTCACGGAGCCCGAGTTGTTCTCGCTCGAGATGGAGCACATCTTCGAGAAGGCCTGGATCTACGCGTGCCACGAAAGCGAGATCCCCGACAACAACGATTTCCTGACGATGCGCGCGGGCCGCCAGCCACTGATCATCTCGCGCGACAGCGCCGGCAACCTGAACGCGATGATCAACGCGTGCCAGCACCGCGGCGCGACGCTCACACGTATGACCAAGGGCAACCAGTCGACCTTCACGTGCCCGTTCCACGCATGGTGCTACAAGAACGACGGTCGCCTCGTGAAGGTGAAGGCGCCCGGCGAATACCGCGACGACTTCGACAAGTCGGTGCGCGGCCTGAAGAAAGCGCGCATCGCGAGCTACAAGGGCTTCGTGTTCGTGAGCCTCGACGTCGACGGCTCGGATACGCTCGAAGACTACCTCGGCGACGCGCGCATCTTCTTCGACATGATGGTGGCCCAGTCGCCGACCGGCGAGCTCGAAGTGCTGCCCGGCAAGTCGACCTACACGTTCGACGGCAACTGGAAGCTGGAGAACGAAAACGGTCTCGACGGCTATCACGTGAGCACCGTGCATTACAACTACGTGGCGACCGTGCAGCACCGCCACGAGTCAAACGCGAAAAAGGGTGATAGCCCGAGCGGCACGCTCGACTACAGCAAGCTCGGCGCCGGCGACGGCGAAACCGACGACGGCTGGTTCGCATTCAGGAACGGCCACAGCGTGCTGTTCAGCGACATGCCGAATCCGCAAGTGCGTCCCGGCTACGAAAGCGTGATGCCGCGCCTCGTCGAAGCCTATGGTCAGGACAAGGCTGAATGGATGATGCACCGGCTGCGCAACCTGAATGTCTACCCGAGCCTGTTCTTCATGGACCAGATCAGCTCGCAGTTGCGCATCGTGCGTCCGGTCGCGTGGAACAAGACCGAGATCATCAGCCAGTGCATTGGCGTGAAGGATGAGGCGGCGAAGGACCGCGAGAACCGTATCCGTCAGTTCGAAGACTTCTTCAACGTGTCCGGCATGGGCAACCCCGACGACCTCGTCGAATTCCGCGAGCAGCAGCGCGGCTTCCAGGCGCGCCTCGAACGCTGGAGCGACATCTCGCGCGGGCATCACAAGTGGGCCAGTGGCGCGACCGCGAACACCACGCTGCTCGGCATCGCGCCGAATCTGACCGGCACCGAGCTGACCCACGAAGGGCTTTACGTGAACCAGCACGGCACCTGGCGCGACACGATCCTCAAGGGACTGGATAAATCCATCGAATCGCAGGGAGAGCAGGCATGAGCCAACTCCAACACTCCGTCGAGCAGTTTCTGTATCTGAAGGCCGATCTGTGCGACAAGCAGCAATGGGACGAATATCTCGACCTGTTCGATCCGCAGAGCATGTTCCATGTGCCGCAGTGGGATTCGGAGCACGTGTACACGACCGATCCGAAGCAGGGCATGTCGCTGATTTACTACCCGGATCGCGCCGGTCTCGAAGACCGCGTGTTCCGGCTGCGTACCGGCAAGTCGGCCGCGTCGACACCGCTGCCGCGCACGATGCATCAGATCAGCAACGTGCGCCTGAGCGAGCGCAACGATTCGAGCATCGAAGCGAACGTGAACTGGTCGACGCTCTACACGCGTCACGGCTCGACCGACTACTTCTATGGACGCGCGGTGTATGACCTGCGACCGTCGGGCGATAGCTGGAAGATCAGGCGCAAGCACGTGCTGCTGCTGAACGACCACATCAACGCGGTGCTGGATTTCTACCATCTGTGAGCCGGGAGCACGACGATGAAACATAAAGTCGCGTTGAGCTTTGCCGATGGCAAAACCGCGTTTGTCGATGTGAGCCCGAACGAGCTGCTGCTCGATGCGGCACTGCGCAACGGCGTCAACATTCCGCTCGACTGCCGCGAAGGCGTGTGCGGCACCTGCCAGGGGCGCTGCGAATCGGGCGACTACACGCTCGATTACGTCGACGAGGAAACGCTCAGCGAAGAAGACCTCGCGCAGCGCAAGATCCTGTCGTGCCAGACCCGCGTGAAGTCGGACGCGTCGTTCTATTTCGACTTCGACTCGACGCTGTGTGAAGGTGCCGGCACGAACACCGTATCCGCGAGCGTGGCCGGCGTCGAGCTGGTGTCGGCGACGACCGCGATCCTGCGTATCGATGCGAGCGCGCATGCCCGTCAGCTCGATTTTCTGCCGGGCCAGTATGCGCGCATGAAAGTGCCGGGCACCGAAGAATGGCGATCGTATTCGTTCGCGAATCATCCGAACGCGCGCAACGCGCTGCAATTCCTGATCCGCCTGCTGCCCGACGGCGTGATGAGCAACTATCTGCGCGAGCGTTGCAAGGTCGGCGACACGGTCGAGTTCGAGGCGCCACTCGGCGCGTTCTATCTGCGCCAGGTCGAACGACCGGTCGTGATGGTCGCGGGCGGCACGGGACTCTCCGCCTTCCTCGGCATGCTCGACGACATCACGGCGAAACGCAATGTCGCGCATCCGGTGCATCTGTACTACGGCGTCACGAATGCGGCGGATCTATGCGAGACCGAGCGCATCACCGGCTACAAGGCGAGCATCGAAGAATTCGCGATCGAAACGGTCGTGATGAATCCGGCGCCGCAATGGTCCGGCAAGACCGGACTGATTCCCGAACATCTCGACCGCTCGTTCCTCGAATCGAACGGCTTTGACATGTACGTGTGCGGACCGCCGCCGATGGTCGAAGCAATCAAGACCTGGCTCACCGAGCAGGGTATTCACGACTACCGGTTGTTTTACGAGAAGTTCGGCGAAAGCAACGCTCGATAGGACGTTCTAACGCCGCGCCGTGCGCTTCAGCGTCTCGGATGGCGACTCTCCGAACAACGCCTTGTATTCTGTCGAGAAACGGCCGAGATGCGACACCCCCCAGCCCAGCGCGACCGATGAAATATTGCGCACCGAGCGGTCTTCGAGAATATCGCGCCGCACCGATTCGAGCCGATAGCGTTTCAGATACGCGATGGGCGCACAGCCGAAGTACTGCCGGAATCCATCGAACAGCTTGAAGCGCGACACACCTGAGGCGCGCTCGATGTCTTCGAGCGCGATGGGCTCGCGCGCGTTGTCGTGAATGAACTGGCGCGCGCGGGTCAGATAATGCGGTGGCGTCGGCGCGGACGCGTTGGCCAGCAGCTCCGAGTAGTTGTGCGGCTGCGACAGCAGCAGTCCTTTGAGCAACGTCAGTTCGAGTTCGCTGGACATGTAGAGCTGCCCCAGCGACGGTCCCGAGCGTTCGATTTCGCCGGCCAGGAACTTGACCATGCGCCACCACGAGGCCTGGTCGCCGGCGGCCGCATCCATGTCGGGCTGGAACACGAGCGGCGCTTCGACGGTGCGTTGCAGCATTGTCTGCAGCACCTGTTGAAGCGCGGAGCGCGGAATCGCGACGTGCAGCTTGCGGCAATTGCCGGTGATCGCGAGATCCTGCGATTGCTGCGGACTGACGATCAAACCGCGATCCTGATCCGATAACCACCTCTTGCCATGCACGGCGAGTTCCTGATGACCGACCATCGGCAGGCTCACGCTGTAGCAGTTCAGCGGGCTGTTCTCGCTCACCGCGACCGTCACGTCGGTGCCGTACTCGACGTAGCCGATCGTCGTCGCCATCGAACGCAGCACCGTGCCGGACTGATGAAACCGCAGCCGCTCCGGATGACTGACCTGCAGCCCGTGCGGGCCGCAGATGGAGGCCATCCAGTCGCGCGCGCCGTCGAGGTCGCTTAATGCGGCGCGGAGATCGCGATTGCCGGGGTCCGAAGTTGATCGCATACGTAGAAAGCGAAGTACCGAGGATGCGCGCCCCAAGGCCGTTCATCGGGGCGCAAAACGGGGACATTTGTGGGGTTCGCTAAGACTACATCAACCGTGGGCGCTGCGGGCGGATGAATGAAATGTTGTCCTCCGACAAGTCGCTGTTGCGCTCGCATTGAGAAGGGCTTCCGCCGCGTACTGGTTGCGCATTCCCCGCTAGACTTTCCCCGCCAGATGAAAACGCGACGCCGGATGCCACAACTGCACGGACGTCGCGACGTCGTCGCCCACCCAGGTACGGCGCCATAGTTGCAAGCACGGCTCGCCGATTTCCATCGACAGATGACGCCGCACATACGCATCCGGCTTTTGAGCGTAGATGCGGAACTCCGCGCGTTGAATCGGCGCGAGACGCACCATGTAGTGATTCGGCGTCTCGACGGTGAAGTCTTGTTGCAGATACTCGCGGAACACCTTGGGATTGACGTATCGGTCCTCGTACTGAATCGGCTCGCCCTCCTCGCTATGCACGATGCACGAGTGAAAGGCCGGACCGCTCGAGAGACCGAGCGCTTCGAGCGCCTGCGGATCGCCGCTCGGTTCGAGCGTCAACACGCGCGCCGAATGACGATGACCGCGCGCGGCGATTTCATCGGCGATATTGCGGATTTCGAGCACGGTGGATTCGTACCGCTGCGGCGCGACAAACGTACCGGAACCCTGCACTCGCGCCAGCACGCGTTCAGCGGTCAATTCGCGCAGCGCGCGTGAGACCGTCATGCGCGCGACGCCGAACTCTTTCACCAGTTCTGCTTCTGATGGGATCAGACCGCCCGGCTTCCAATCGCCCTCGCTGATGCGCCGGATCACGTAGCGCTTGATCTGCTCGTAAGCGGGCATTGCTCTCGCCGGGGTCTCCTTGCAAGCGGCGCGCTCCGCGGTGCCGGCGCTTTGCGCGCCGGGTTGCGCCTGCATTTGCCCTTGTTTTTGATTATCTGTAATTGTGTTCATTCCGACCTCGTGGGTGGGTTGCGGCCCGCGCACCGGCTATGTCTGCCTCAGGCCACGCGCGCTGCGCCCAGTGTGTTGCTCGCGCTGTTCGCGGCTGCAGGAAATTTGTCCGCAGCCGCCAGGCTCGCAGTGGATGCACCCGCACCAAACTCCGCGCCGCTGCCCGGCGTCGCGTCGCGCGGCCTCATCTTACCGGGGCGCGGCAACAGCGGCGGCGCCTCGCCCGCGATCATCCGGAAGGCGACGCTCATGTCGTCGGCGAGCGGACGGTCGTCGCGATAAGTCGGCACGATCTGCCGCACGCGTTGCCACAGTGCCTGCGTATGCGGCGCGCGCGGCGCGTCCGTGGCTTGCAGATCGTAGGCCTGCGCCGCGGCCAACAGTTCGATCGCGACGATGCGCCCCGCGTTGTCGACGATCTCCAGCGCTTTCAGCGCGGCGGGCGTCGCGTGGCACAGGTGGTCCTCCTGCAAGCCCGACGTGATGCCGCCATCCAGACTGGCGGGCAGCGCGAGGCGCCGGTTCTGCGCGACGAGCGAGGCCGCCGTGTACTGCGCGATCATGAAGCCGGAACACGTGCCGCCCGGCTCCGCGAGAAACGCGGGCAAGCCGCTCACGAGCGGATTGACGAGACGGTCGAGCCGCCGCTCGGCCATCGCGGCCAGCTGGGCGATCGCGGTGGCGAGGCTGTCCATGGCCAGCGCGATGGATGCGCCCACCGCATGCGCCTGGGAATAGACGCGCGGATCTTCCGGCGTGCCGGCGACGATCGGGTTATCGGTAATCGACGCCAGTTCGCGGTTGACCACGTCGGCGGTCGCGGCGAGCACATCGCGCGCGGCGCCGTGTACATGCGGGATGGTGCGCATGGAGAGCGGGTCCTGCGTGCGCTGGCCGACCACTGCCGCGAGAATGCCGCTGTCGGCGAGCGCGGTGCGCATGCGTTCACCGACCAGGTTGAGGCCCGGTGAAATGCGCAACGCGAGCGAGTCTTCGTCGAATGCGGCGAGTTGGCCGCGCAGATTCTCGAAGCTCATCGCCGCGACCACATCGGTCCAATCGAGCAGACGCACCGCGCGCGCCAGCGCCAACGCGGCAAGTCCGGTCACGCATGGCGTGCCGTTGATGAGGCTGAGCCCTTCCTTCGCTTCAAGCACGAGCGGTTCGCGGCCAAGCATGCGCAGTGCTTCGCGACCCTTCAGACGCTCGCCGCGATACCGCACATATCCTTCGCCGATGCACACCAGCGCGATATGCGCCATATGGCTCAGATAACCGACCGAGCCGAACGCCGGCACTTCGGGCAAGCAATCGGCGTTAAGTAAGTCTACGAGTTGATCCGCGACTTCGAGACGGATGCCCGAATGCCCATGCGCGAAATTGTTCACTGCAGCGGCCATGATCGCGCGCGTCTCGGCGACACCGAGCGGTGCGCCGACGCCGACCGCATGACTCATCAGAATGTTGCGCGACAGCGTGCGCTGCTCGGTCGGCGACACGATCACGTCGCACAATGCGCCGACTCCGGTATTCACGCCATACGCGCGAATGCGGCGCTCGACGATCTGTTCGACGAGCACGCGTGCCGCTGCGATGCGCGCGCGGGCGTCGGCGGAAAGTTCGAGCGGCTCGCCGGCGGCGACCGCCGCCACCTGTGCCCAGTTGAGAGGACGATCGGAACGGATCACGGCCATGATAGTGCTCTGCGCGGTAAGTAACGTGATGTGAGGTGGCGACGCAGCGTCTTTGCGCGCGTCAGTTCGTCGTGCGGTCCTGGTGACTCGACACGAATTGCCGGAAGCGCTCCGACTTGCACTCGACGAAGACTTCGTCGGGCGTACCATCCGCTTCCACCTGGCCCTGATGCAGGAACATCACGCGATTCGACACGTGACGCGCAAAACCCATTTCGTGCGTGACGACCAGCATCGTGCGGCCTTCCTCCGCAAGCGAGCGCATCACGCGCAGCACTTCGCCGACCAGTTCGGGATCGAGCGCCGAAGTCGGTTCGTCGAACAGCATCACTTTCGGATGCATGGCCAGCGCGCGCGCAATCGCCACGCGCTGTTGCTGGCCACCTGACAGGTGCGCCGGATAGTGGCCGCGCTTTTCCGCGAGACCGACTTTCGCGAGCAGCGCCTCGGCTTCTTCAACCGACTCCGCGCGGCTGCGTTTCTGCACGCGCATCGGCCCTTCGATCAGGTTTTCGAGCACCGTCATATGCGACCAGAGGTTGAAGTTCTGGAACACCATGCCGAGTTGCGAGCGAATGCGGTCCACCTGGCGGCGGTCGCTCGGTTGCAGCTTGCCGTCTCCGCGACGTTTCATTTTCAGCTCTTCGCCGGCGAGCGCGACCGAACCGTCGTCCGGCGTTTCGAGCAGATTCAGGCAGCGCAGGAACGTGCTCTTGCCCGAGCCGCTCGCGCCGAGAACCGAGATCACGTCGCCTTGATGGGCGTCGAGCGAAATGCCTTTGAGCACGTGATGATCGCCGAACGATTTATGAATGTTCTTGACCGACAGTGCAACGGGTGCCGTAGCGTTCATGGAATTCTCCAGTTCATCCGAAATGGCCGGCGCTCAGGGCGCGGCGCGGCGTGCTTCGGTAGTGGCGGACGCCGGGCGGCTCTGCGCGGACGACTTCGGCGCCGCGCGCAGATGCCGCGACAGACGCGTCTCTAGCAGGCTCAGGGCGCGCACGATAATGAAGTTCAGAAACAGATAGATCAGCGCGGCGCAGATAAACACTTCCGTCGTGCGATATGTTTGCTGAATGATCTGCTGCGCGACGCCGGTCACTTCCCACACGGTGACGAGACTCGCGAGCGCCGTCGACTTGACGAGCAGCACGGCTTCCGTCGAATAAGCGGGCAGGCACTGACGCACTGCAATCGGGCCGATCACGCGGCGCAGCAGCGCGAAACCCGACAGGCCGATCGAATAGCCGGCCTCGATCTGCCCGACGGGCACCGCCATCAAGCCGCCGCGAATAATCTCCGCGGTGTAGCCGGCGGTGCACAGCGCAAGCGATAAGACGGCGCACATATAAGGCTCGCGCAGTACCGGCCACAGAAAGCTCTCGCGAATCACGCCGAACTGGCCCATGCCGTAGTACACGAGGAACATCTGGATCAACAGCGGCGAGCCGCGAAATACGAGGATATACGCGCGTGCGAAGCGGTTCGGCAGCCAGTGCGGCGACACGCGCATCGTGACGATCACGAGCGAGAGCAGACCGCCGAGAATCAGCGAACAAAAGAAGAGGCCAAGCGTGGTCGGCACGGCGGCGAGCAGCTGCTTGACCGTATCGAACAGAAAGTCGAAGTCGAAGTTCATGATGCCGTCGCCGTCAGTTGCGCGCGAAGTTGCGCTTGAAGGACCTGCCCACGCGCGCCTCGGCGTGGTTGAAAACGCGGTTCGAGATGCTGGTCATCAGCAGATACAGCGCGCCGCCGACCACGAAGAACGTGAAGTACTGATGCGTGGAGCTCGCCGCCACCTGGCTCGTGCGCAAAAGTTCGGCGAGACCCGTGACCGAAATCAGCGCGGAGTCCTTCAGGCTCAATTGCCATACGTTGCCGATGCCGGGCAGCGCGAAACGCAGCACTTGCGGAATGAGGATGCGACGCGCCATGGTCAAGGTCGGCATGCCGATGGAACGGGCTGCTTCCAGTTCCCCGCGCGACACCGCGAGCACCGCCGAGCGATACACCTCAGCCTGATACGCACCGGAAATCATGCCGACCGCGAGCGCGCCGATCGCGAATGGCGGCACGCCGACGAAACCCTCGGCGCCGAACCACTGGCCGACCGTGGTCACGAGCGTCGAGCCGCCGAAGTAGAAGAGATAGATGACGAGCAGTTCGGGCACGCCGCGAAACACCGTCGTATAGATATCGCCGATCACGCGCAGCGTGCGCAGGCGCGACAGCTTGGCCGCCGCGACCAGCGCGCCGAACACCGCGCCGAGCGCGAGCGCGGCCAGCGTGAGCGCGACGGTCATCAACGCCGCGAGCAGCACTACGCCGCCCCAGCCTTCCCGCCCGAAGCCGAGCATCTGTATCAGAGCCATTCCTTACCTCTCATTCACCACGGCCGATGAAACTGCTGCACGCGCGAACTCGCCCCGCACGTGCCGCATTCGTTCAACGCCTCGCGAATCAAGGCGTCACGTCGGTCTTGAACCACTTGGCGGACAGCTTCTTGACGGTGCCGTCGGCGAGCGCCGCGCTGATCGCCGCGTCGAACTTGGCCTTCAGGTCCGCGTCCTGCTTGCGGAACGCGAGGCCTTCGCCCGGGCCCCAGATCGGGCCGCCGATCTTCGGACCCGCCATCGCGATCGACGCGGTTTCCTTCTTGTCGATGTTCGCGGCGTAGTACGTGACATCGTCGAACGAAGCGTCGATGCGGCCGTTCGCCAGATCGAGATCGCGCTCCGGCGAGGTCTTGTAGACGCGGATCGTGGCAACGTCCTTGAAGCCGTCGTTGATGAACTTCGTATAGACGGTGCCCGACTGGATGCCGATGGTCTTGCCCTTCAACTGCTTGCGCAACGCGTCGACAGTCGGCTGATCGGCTTTCGGGTCGCCCGAGAGTCTGACGACGGCGGCGCCGGACGCCGCCTTGGGCAGCACTTTCGCGTCGGAAACGGCGAACGTGGCCGGCGTGGCCGCATACGGCTTTGAAAACGCGATGATCTTTTCGCGCTCCGGCGTGATCGAGATCGCGTCCATCAGCACGTCGAACTTGCCCGCTTGCAGGCCCGGAATCATGCCGTCCCAGTCTTGCGCAACCAGATTGCATTGCAGCTTGATGCGCTCGCAGAGGTTGGCGACCAGTTCCGGTTCGAAGCCGCCGAGCTTGCCGCCCGGCAAAGTCAGGTTCCACGGTGCGTAGCCGCCTTCGAGCGCGATCGTCACCGTCTTCCAGTCCCTTGCCTGCGCCGGTGCCGGTGCCGCGAAAATCGCCGCGGCGCCAAGCAGGGCGCCGATCAATGCTGTTGCTGCCGTGGTGCGTTTCATTTTCACGTCGAAACTCCTTAATTGAGGAAACCGTCGAGTCGAATGTTTAACCGTCGCCAATTTGTATAGACAAGACTGCATGAGTCAAAAAGCTGTCGCAAGCGGATTCGCGAAAAATTGCATCGATTATCGGGTAAGCCCCTAGATGTGGCTGTACGACGCGGCTCGTGGAGATGGTTGCGCACGACTGTGCGCATTCCGTCAGCGAGGCGGGATGCTTCGAACGGCGCATTATGTCTAGACAGGTTGATGTAGGCCCCGCAAAGTGCAGGGCTGTTGCGTCTACCAGACGAAAGA
Source organism: Paraburkholderia sp. WC7.3g (assembly GCF_050436345.1). Lineage (NCBI taxonomy): Bacteria > Pseudomonadati > Pseudomonadota > Betaproteobacteria > Burkholderiales > Burkholderiaceae > Paraburkholderia > Paraburkholderia sp. WC7.3g. The sequence continues at coordinate 697,307 of NZ_JBNDMA010000002.1, read as the reverse complement.
AACGAAGCGAAAGCGCACGCGCGCCATGTAGCCGGTATAGCTGTGGAGTTGTTCGGCGAGGAGGACTATCAAACAAACCTCACAGATGCTTAACCAGCGCAGCTCCACGGTTTTCCGCCGGTGAAGTTGCCCCCATAGTTGCCCCCACCTCGATCGGCTAGGCTGCATTTGCTAGGTGACTCCGCGCGGTAAAGCCGTAGCGCGTGGATCTGCGTCGGCGGCTCCCTGCCGCGAGGTTGGCCCAGAGTCTCGAGGACGGTTAAACCGTCATCAGTCCAGTAGGCACATCTGCCCCCGTGCTTCAAGTTGCTATTGCTTTTGGCGGCACTAACCAGTGCAAGCACCAGTGGTTTCAATCCACGCGCCCGTGAGGATCGACCTGCGGGTCGACTATGAATCAGGTTCGCCCCGCCCTGTTTCAATCCACGCGCCTCACGTGAGGCGCGACGGGTTGTGCCCCGACGTTGAGCCGATTGCGGCCTCGTTTCAATCCACGCGCCCGCATAGGGCGCGACTCAGCTTCGGCCACGCCTGTATAGCCTTCGCGCGTGATTCAATCCACGCGCCCACGTAGGGCGCAACGTTGCGCACGTCCGATTCGCAGTCGGTGTGGATGTTTCAATCCACGCGCCGTCTTAAGGCGCGACGCGATTTGCTGCAGCGTCTGCAGCTGGTAGTTCATGTTTCAATCCATGCGCCACGGGGCACGACCAATTCACGTACGTCGTCGATATAGTCGAGCATTGGGTTTCAATCCACGCGTCCCCGCGGGATGCGACATAAGGCCCGTACCTCCTTCCGATGTCAGCGTCATGTTTCAATCCACACGCCCGCGTAGGGCGCAACTAGTACCGCTTCTTCTTCACCACCGGGTAGCAGTTGCTTCAATCCACGCGCCCGCGGAGGGCGCGACACGCCTCATGAACCTGTTGTTCCAGGCCGACGACAAGTTTCAATCCACACGCCCGCGTAGGGCACGGGCTCGGGCGGCGGTGCGGGTGGCGAGCAGTTTCAATCCACGCGCCTCCGGCGGAGCGCGACTTGTACTCAAAACCCCTCGATAATCTCAGGCTTGAGCCCTGGCAGCGCCTTACACAGCGCCTTCTCGTCAAAACATCCGTCGGGCTGCAGCAGACTACGCAAGGTGTCGTGAACCTTGACTGACGAGTATTGGCCCAGCTTCGACCTGTGCTTCCACCATACGACCTTGAGCACATGCATACTCCCCTCTGGCCGCCCCGAAGCGGCATCATTTTCGAACAGCCGGGAAAGCTGCGCCTTGATGAGCGCGGCATCCGCATCACTGAAGCCGGTGCGCTCAGCCAGTTGCGGATTCATGCTGCCGTAGGTTTCGTAGATGCCGAAATCCACCCGGTGCTTCATGCCCATCGTATCGGAACTGCGTTTGGTTCCATCACCACTGCCGCTCACACTTTTTGTGATCTGGGTACTCGTGATCGTCACGGGCTCCTTGCTGAAGGCTGAATGGATGGTGACCGGCCCACGGACACCGACCGAAACACCATCCGCATCGTTCTCTTTGCCGCGAGCGAAGATCTGACCAAACGCACGTACGTCAAACCATCGTGCGCAGGCCAGCCGGACGATTTCATCCCTGTTGCAACCTGGCTTGAGCGTGCCCTTTCCGAGCGCGGTTTCAAAACGGCTACGCAGGCTGACTTCGCCATCGGTCTTGCGGTCGTCTGCCTGGACGAAGATCGCGTGGCCGGTTTCCTGCAAACGATCTCGCAATTTCCGCTTGATGCAAACGTCGGTCATCTCACCATTGCCCGAATAGTCCGTTCGTGGCCGATTGCCATTAAGCGGATCGCCGTTGGGGTTGGCGTTCCTGACACGGAAGACGACAGCGAAGTCAATCTTGTTTTTCAACGTGGTCATTATGGTTGCCTCTCAGGCTTGCGGTCGTCTGCCGGGGAGAAGATCGTCCGGCCGGTTTCCTGCCAACGGTCGCGCAAAATGCGCTTGAGGCAAACGTAGGAAATCTCACCCCCGCCCGAATAATCCGTTCGTGGCCGATCGCCGTTGGGGTTGGCGTGCATGATGCGGAAGACGACAGCGAAGTCAATCTTCCTCAACTTCGTCATTTTGTTTGCTCTCAGGTCAAGGTTACTTCGGGGGCGCGTCTTCCTCGACACCAGCATAAAGATGACTTCGCTGACAGTGATACCCGAGCAGGAATTCCGCAGTGAGCGGGGAATTACTGCAGAACTGCTCCGGATCGAATGACGCGAGAACGGCATCCAGCTGGCGTTCCCGACTAATCAGAAAGCCTGGCGCACGGGAGCGCAACCGAATCTTGTAGGGCGACAGCTGCAGCTCCAGCGTGCGCCACGTTGTGTACGGCCGGTCAGCGAAGTGCTGCATTAACCGGGCGGCATTGGTCGCGCGCTGTTCACTCGCGTCGCGCAAAGCGAAGCCTTCGATGTTCTCCGCGAGAGCAAGCAGACGTCCGAACAGGTAGTCGCGGCTGGTACGGTCAGTTTCGAGTGTCATCTGGTAGGCCCTCTCCCGATATAGGCCTTTGAACAGTGAGCAGGCAATTCCAAGGCATTTTTCCCACTCCCAGCGAGGCACCATGGCGACCCGGTTTGCAACAAACCGGCGTCGGGTGGCATCGACGAGATCTCGATGAACCGGAACCCCTTCCACGATGCAGGGCAATAGCCGCTCGCGCGTTAGCGCTTCCAGTTTCTCGTCGACGCGCTGCCCATACGCAGCCTCGGCGATACTCTGGGGCGACGGGGCGCCGATAAATTTGAGGTCCTTTCCGAAGTCTTGCGGCCAGGCGAACGACTGGTGCCAGTCCTCCAGACGCTGCAGAAATTCAGACCCGGACAGTTCCCGGTAGAACGTAATTGACATCCGGCCCGGCGTGGCTGAATCGAGCGCCAAAATCTGCACCCCCTCCGAGCCGTCAAGGCGCGCACGGTATCCGTTGATCGCCAGCCGGAGTCGCTTCGCGAAAATCTCGCCGGCACTGGGATCTCCCGCCGGCGTGACGGACACGGCCAGACCCTGAAACGTGTCCATCATTGGGTCGGGAACATCGATCCCCTCGATACTCCAGCTCACGATGGTCTGACTACCCCGGCGAGAGCCCTGGCGTTCAATAAGCCAGCGCAACGCGTTGTGAGCCTTCTGGGTGACCTCATACCCTACTCCGACCGCCTGCGCAGCATCGGTGAACCGGCCGCGGAAAGTGAAGCCGGACGTGCCGTTGGTAGAAATCAGCTTGGCCTTGTCGGTGCCATGGCGTAGCTTGGCCGGATGCTGCCCAGCAAGCCGGGTGACCTTCCCCGCTACCATGCAGTAACCCTGTACCGCCGGCGTGGTCGCGTAATACTCGATCCACGCATCCCGCAAACTGACGTCCTCCCAGGTACCGGAAGCCTCGCTTTTGTCCTCCACTCGCCAGCGGACGAACGCATCCGCGGGCAACCGGCCGGGCGAGAGCGCCTTGAAGATCGGCGGAGCACGATCCTTGTCGCCAGCCCATTGCCTGGCAAGCTGGCCGGCACGATCGACAGGAAGAATCTTTGCTTCAACCAGATCCGCCATGACGCGGCCACGCCTGACGTACCGGAGGATCGCTTCGAGCTTCGGATGCCCGTACGCGGACGCGGCCCAAGCCGAAAGCTGCGACAGGTAATCGCGGTGAGGCTCGCCCGGGTCGTGGGCGAACCCCGATGTGACTTCCCCGCCGTGGGCAACAAAATCGGCTGCCAGATATTGCAGCTTGTCGCACAGCGGATGACTGACCGGCTTGCTACCTGAGCGACCGCCCGAGGCCTCGGTGCATGGTATGAGCGTCGTGCCGTGCTCCTTCTCCAGCATAGAAGCGCGGCGGAGCCGGCCCCGACCGTCGAGAACGATCTCCACCTGGGCCTGCTGCGTGGTATGCCCGGTCGGCAGGATACGACCCGAGCCATCCGGTTCGTGGCCATAACAGATCTCGCAGGTCTCATAGAGTTTCTGCAGCCAGCTCATGCCCCCACTCCCAATGCGGCCGCTTCTACATCAACGTCGAGCACGTTACTGCCGAGGCCGAACGGCTTGCACGTCATGCTGCGCAGTAGCTTGGGCTCATCGCATTTTTCCGGGCGCGGGAACCGGATGTGGCCGTCGCACATGACGGGACGCCAGAAGCGTGCACGAAACTCCGGAACCCCGATTTCATCGGGATAATCGAATCCGTGAAACATCACGCCGAACGCCAGCTCGCCATCGTGATCAAGCGCACCGTCGCCTTCGCCGAAGACGCAGGGCTCGACATAGCCCTGGCAGTCACGAATACCCAGGAAGATGTCCTGGCGGCCACCTCGTTCCAAACTCCGCAAGGCAATCGCGCGATGTTTGCCGTCGATTCGATCCTTCGCGAGCTCCGGACGGTGCAGATTCCATTCGAAGTGCGCGCGCACCTGATATTCGACATCGGCCAGGAACGTGTAGATTGCAAGGTCGTTGCCACCGCCATATACCCGCGGTTTGACACCTTTGGTCTGGGTGCGGATGCGCTTCATGATTCGAAGCTCGTCGATAAACCAGATCAGGGTGGGCTTCCAGTAAATCGACTTGACCACCCCCTTCAACGCTTCGTAGGTCGGAACGTGGTATGAGCATTTCTCGCCGCCCACCTTCGTCAGCGGATCCGTGAACAGCGCATACCGTCCACGTAGCGAGAACTCAATCGTATTGCGCGGAATTGCCTGTGATCTCATACCAGGACCTCCTTACCTTGACGGCTTAGACGGACAACCCGAAGCGTTCGCTGTAGTAGCGACGATTCACGCTGTAAATGCGCAGATCCTTGCTGACGAGATGCAAGGCACCCAGCCGGTTCAATTTCTCGAAAACGTACGGAAAGACATTCACGGAGTACCGCTGCGCCGACCGCAACAAGGAAGACGCGTTGGACAGGTCGGGCGAGCTGCACAGGTCGTTTATCAACGCCATGCCCTGATTCCCGTAAGGCACCACAATGCCCTGCGTCGGCGCATCGATGGCACTGAACTGCTGACTGGCCGTCATGAACGGCTGCCTGAAAAGATACGGAGGAGGCTTGCCCTGACGGCGCTTGTACTCATCGACCAGGCGCTCATTGGTGGAAAGCAACTCCAGCAGCGTGCCTCTGTAACCTACCGTGTCACCCGGCACGGCGTAGCTCATGTCCGCGGCACGCTCGAAAAAGTAGTAGCGGTAGTAATCGCGCATGGCCTGCGTGCCGAGGATGTTGCCGTCATACAGGCCTGGATCGGCGCGATAGTCGTCCAGTACGCGCTTCGCATGCTCCCGACCAATCGCGATGTCCGGTAGCATGGCCAGCCGCTCATTGACGGGATCAACGACATAGACGTGTCCTTTTTCAAGACGGCCATTGCGGTTACACCGGCCGGCTGCCTGCGCGATTGAGTCGAGACCCGCCAGACTGCGGATCACGACGTCAAAATCCACATCGACACCAGCCTCGATCAACTGCGTGCTGATACACAGCACCGGTGCCCGTTTCGTGGACTCGAGCCGTTCGCGCACCTTGCCAAGCTCCAGCTGGCGATGGGCGGGGCACATGTCGGTACTGAGATGGTAAAGACAGTCCTCGCCGACGTCCGCGCTTAGCAGGTCAAACAGGCTTCGCGCGTGCACCTTGGTGTTCACGATCACCAGGCAACGTCCGGTGTTGCGAAATTCAGCTAACGCAAGCTGGGCAATTTCCTCGTCGCCCCATCCGCCGGGTTTGCGCAGGTCGTCGACCTCCACACGCTTGAGCTCGTCGAACAGGGCTCTAACGTCAGGGATCAGATCCGACTCTGGCGAAATCCGCACCGCGCCTTTCTCCGGCTCAACCTTATCCAACAATGGTTGCGTGGCCGTACACAACAGCGCGGTGCTGTTGCATTGCTCGACCAGGAAATTGATCGCGTTGTTGAACAGGTGCACGCAGCGCACGGGCAGCGTCTGGACTTCATCGAAGACCAGCACACTGTTGGCGAGCTGGTGCATGTGCCGTGCGCCGCGCGTACCGGAACCAAACAGCGTTTCGAGAAACTGCACCATCGTCGTAAATACGACCGGCGCATCCCAGTCTTCGCTCAGAATCTTCTCTCGCCAGGTTTGCCGTTCCGGCGTGAGATTGCTGTGGTGCTCCAAGACGACACGACCTTCATCGTGCGGCATGTCAACAGGCTCAAGGACCTGGCGCACGATGCCCGCGTTCTGCTCGATAATCGAAGTAAAGGGTATGACGTAGATGATGCGATCGAGCTTGCGATGCTGCGCATGATGCAATGCGAAGCGAAGGCTGGCGAGCGTCTTCCCGCCGCCGGTCGGGACGGTCAGCGGATAAATGCCCCTATCCCTCGTCGCCGCATCCAGACACCAGTCAGAAATGCCGCGACGCAACGCATCGATCGGCTGTGGCGCTTCGAGCGCGAAAAGATAACGCTCCAGCCGCCGTATCAGGTCCGGCCACCGGGCATCTTCGACATGCTGGCGCAATCCCATCCGGGCCGGCTTCTCAAAGTCGGCGGTGTCGATGCGATCGCCTGCAATCAGGCAACTGAACAGGAAACGCACAAGCAGGCCAAATTGCTGGAAACGCGGAATCAGGGCACCGGAATTCGCGCTCTTGATGCGCTCCCTTATGCGCCTGACGTCTGCCAGCAATTGAGGATCATTCAGTACTTCTCGACCGCGCGAGAGGATATTGGCATCTGCGACCTTGCATACTTCGTCCAGATGGGTAAGGTGGCGCGATCAAATTTGAAGTGCAACACCTTGCTCGTGTAAGGTGTGCCAATGCAAAAAAGAAGTTACCAACAACTGCAGCCTGAAGAACGCATGACGATTGCAAGCATGAAGCAGCAGGGTTCGAGCGTTCAGGTCATCGCCCGAACACTCGGGCGCGCGGCGTCAACCGTGAGCCGCGAGCTGACCAGGAACACGTGTTCTGCCGTGGGCTATGCGTCTGCACCAGCGCAGGCGCTCAGCACGAGCCGACGCGAGGCTGCGCGCCCGTGTCCCAAGCTGCACCCTCAAAGCGTGTCGTGGCGCGTGGTACTCACCCTGCTGGAATGGAAGTGGTCGCCCCAGCAGATCTCAGGTACCCTCAAGCGCATGTGGCCCAACGATCCGACCCAGCATGTCTCGCACGAGACCATCTACACCGCCATCTATGCCCAGCCACGCGGCGAGCTGCGCCGCCAGCTTATCGCCTGTCTGCGCCACGGCCACAGCACGCGTATGTCACGCAAGCGGGGCACTGACCGGCGCGGCCAGATCCCCGACATGGTGAGCATCCATGTGCGCCCGCCTGAGGTCGATGACCGGGTGATGCCAGGCCATTGGGAAGGCGACTTTATCAAGGGTGCCGGCAACCAGTCTTCCGTCGGCGTGCTGGTTGAGCGCACCAGTCGCCTGGTGCTGCTGGCGAAGATGGACGACGCCACCGCCGCCTCGGCCCTGGCCGGCTTCACTGCGAAGCTGAATTCGATCGCTGCGCCCCTGCGCCAGAGCTTCACTTACGACCAGGGCAAGGAAATGACCCGCCATCAGGAGCTCAGCGCCGCCACCGGCGTGCGCGTGTACTTCTGCGATCCGCACAGCCCCTGGCAACGCGGCACCTGTGAGAACACCAACGGGCTGCTGCGTCAGTACTTGCCAAAAGGCACCGACCTCTCGATCTACAGCCAGGACGAACTCGATGCCATCGCCGACAGCCTCAACAGCCGACCGCGTGCTACGCATGCATTTCATTCGCCATTCGAGGTGTTCGAACGTATGCTCGCAACCGCTTCCATAACTTCAGCTTCCGTTCATTAACCCGCTGTTGCGCTTCACCTTTGAAACCGCCGGTCATTATCCTTTCCCATACGGCGCATGAAGTTGTCGTCACCGTCTGGCGCCACGCAGTCTATTAACCCGGAGTGATGGGATGCAATACAGAGCGCAGCCAACTGAGCGGCGCAGTTTACGTCAATGTCATGACGCGCACCGGCTGAATGCTGCCAGACGAACTGCGCGCCAGCAGTGGAATGGTCGATCTTGCCTTTGAGCCTGCCGGCATCGACCCATGTTTCGTCCTCGTCGGAATTTAGGTGCCCGGTTGCAGATTTCAGATAATTCTGGAAGTCGTGACCGTACTTTCCCAGATCATGGAGCAGGCCGAGCAGTTCGCCGAGCAACGGCATACCGATCTTACCGCCAAAAAGTTTTCCCCAGAACGCTACCGCCCATAGATGATCGGCAAGGGGCTGCCATTGGCGGTCTGACTGCCTGTAGTGCGCGACGATGTGCGGGTCGCTAGAGGCGGGGCTTTCCAGTCCATCCATAGTTGGCTCTGTGCAGTTGTGTAGAACAGCGGCAAATCACGGCTATTCCGCACGGCAATACATCGCCTTGTACGACATGTTGCACAGCCTAATTCTTGGATGATAGGCTGTCAACATCGATAATTGCGAAGTGTCATGGCACAGAAGCCCCACAAGTCCAATCCTGACGAATTGCCGCCGACAATCCTGCAGCGTCTCGCACACATCGAGCGCTGTCTCTTCTGGAAAGGGGAACTGCGGCGCGCCGATCTCGTGAATACGTTTGGTATCAATCCCGCCCAGGCAGCAATGGATTTCCGACTTTACATGGCACGCCACCCCGGCAACATGGACTACAACAAGTCCAGGAAACGTTATCTGCCGCTATCTGGTTTCCAGCCGCAATTGATTGAGCCGACAACGCTTGACGAGTTTGTGCCGATGACGTCGCCCCGGATTCCCGTCGCCACATGGCCACTGCCGAAAAGGCGAGCCACCCCCCATGTGCTGCTTGCAATGGTGACGGCGGTCAGGGAACGGCAAAAGATCGAGGTGAAATATCAGTCGATGACCGGTGAAACGCCAACTTGGCGATGGCTGTCGCCGCACGCGTTTGCTAATGATGGTGAACGGTGGCACGTGCGGGCTTTCTGTCATACACATGGCGACTTCCGGGATTTCGCGCTAGGCCGCATTCTGTCGACACGCCACGGGAAGCCCGGCGGCGAGGACCCCACGTTCGATCGAGAGTGGAACACCACAGTTGAAGTCACGGTGATGCCGAATCCGGGTCTCGACGCGGACAAGCGTGCTGCCATCGCGGCGGAATACGATCTTCCCCCAAAGACGCTGAAGCTGACACTCGGGTTGCGAGAGTCGATGCTGTTCTACGTGAAAGCGAAATTTGACCCGGAAACGGATCCAAACCCTGTTGCGCACCAGATTGTCGTTGGGCGCCAAGACATGAATCCCAAAAAGCGGCGTTGATTAATGCATCGTCCGCGAGCAACACGGCACCGCACAACGCCGCAACGATAATGTCGCGAGAGTCGGCCGAGCATGGTGACACGAGCAACAGAAGTTTAAGGTAGCACTTCTGCGCTTCGTCGTAGATGACAACGCTGCGTGCAATTCAATCCAACCCCGCTCACAACTCAGCCAGCGCGGCTCGATGCCCCGGGCCGGAGTACGGCGAAATGCAGGAATTAGCCCTACGATTGTCACCGTACGGAACAGAACAGAACCCCACACACTTCATGAACCACCGAACAACCGCGTCGCCAACCGAATCAGTCATTAATGCGCCTGACACCACAACAGCTATGCAAGGGCAGGTTTGATGAAAGCCGTAAAACAACAAGATCAAAGTAACCTGAAGTGGGTTGCTGACTTCATCTGGAACATCGCTGATGATCGTCTGCGCGATGTGTACGTGCGCGGCAAGTACCGTGACGTGATCCTTCCCTTCACGGTCCTGCGGCGGCTCGACGCCGTGCTGGAATCGACCAAGCAGGCTGTACTGGAGCGCAAGAAGTTCCTCGATACGCACCATGTAGCCGAGCAGGATGGCGCGCTGCGGATGGCTGCCGGGCAGGCGTTTTACAACACCTCTGAATTCACGCTCGAAAAGCTTAAAGCCAGCAGTGCCGGCCAGCGTCTGCGCGACGACTTCATCGACTACCTCGACGGCTTCTCGCCCAACGTCCAGGAAATCCTGACCAAGTTCAAATTCCGCGAACAAATCCAAACGCTGGTTGATGCGCACGTCCTCGGCTACCTCATCGAGGACTTCCTCGACCCCGAGGTCAACATCTCTCCCCTGCCAGTCAAGGACGCCGACGGCCGGATCAAGCTGCCCGCGCTGGACAACCACGGCATGGGCACGGTGTTCGAGGAACTGATCCGCCGCTTCAACGAGGAAAACAACGAAGAGGCTGGTGAACACTTCACCCCGCGCGATGTGGTCAAACTGATGGCCAAATTGCTGTTCCTGCCGGTGGCAAACCAAATCCAGTCCGGCACCTACTTGCTGTATGACGGCAGTTGCGGCACGGGCGGCATGTTGACCGTGGCCGAGGAAGCGCTGCACGAACTGGCAATGAGCCACGACAAGGAAGTCTCGATTCACCTGTTCGGGCAGGAGATCAACCCGGAGACCTACGCCATCTGCAAGGCCGACCTGCTGCTCAAGGGCGAAGGCGATGAGGCAGAGCACATTGTCGGCGGCGCGGACAAGTCGACGCTGTCCGCCGATCAGTTCGGGTCGCGCGAGTTCGATTTCATGATTTCTAATCCCCCGTACGGCAAGAGTTGGAAGACCGACCTCGACCGGATGGGCGGCAAGAAGGAGTTCAGCGACTCGCGCTTCATCGTCAATCACGGCGGCGATCCGGAGTTCAAGCTAATCACACGGTCCAGTGACGGGCAGCTGATGTTTTTGGTGAACAAGCTGCAGAAGATGAAGCACAACACAGCGCTGGGCAGCCGCATTGCGCTGGTGCATAACGGCTCGGCGCTGTTCACCGGCGATGCGGGTCAGGGCGAGAGCAATATCCGCCGATGGGTGCTGGAGAACGACTGGCTCGAAGCCATCATCGCGCTTCCGCTCAACATCTTCTACAACACTGGCATCGCCACCTACATCTGGGTTCTGGCAAACCGCAAGGCCGAACACCGGCGGGGTAAGGTGCAGTTGATCGACGCTTCGCAGTGGTTCCTGCCGATGCGGCGCAACCTCGGTAACAAGAACTGTGAACTGGGGGACGCAGACATTGAACGCATTCTGAAGCATTACCTCCAACAGCCGCTCACCGATGCGGAGACTCCGGAGGCTGCGCCCGAGTGCAAGTGGTTCGACAACGCCGACTTCGGTTACTGGAAGATCACGGTCGAACGTCCGCTGCGACTCAAAAGCCAGCTCAAGCGCAGCGCCATCGAGAGCCTGCGCTTTGCCACGGGCGATGAGGCGCTGCGTAGTGAGATTTACGTCAGGTACGGCGACAAGCTGTACACGGAATTTAACGCCATCAGGGGCGAAATCGAAGCGTGGCTGAAAGGTGACGATGGCGACGAGGATCCCGACGACGAGGCAGACGATGATGCGAATACCGCCAAGAAGGCGGTGCCGGAAAAGCGGCGAAAGAAGCTGCTTGACCCCGCAACGTGGCTGCGCGACAAGACCCTAATGGAACTGGCGAGGCTGGCGGAGCAAGAACTTGGCGAAGGCGTGTTCGACAACCACAACGAGTTCCGCACGCGCTTTGACAGCGCGATGAAGGCACACGGCAAGAAGCTGGGCGCGCCCGAGAAAAGAGCCATCTACAAGGCGGTAAGCTGGCGCGATGAAAAGGCACCCCCTGTTATCGCCAAGCGCAGCAAGCTCAAGGCGGCCGACCAGTTCGAACCAGGCTACGACGGCGCATATCTGGAAGCCGTGGGCAAGGATCGCTTCATAGTCGAATACGAGGCTGATACCGACCTGCGTGATACCGAGCAGATACCACTCAAGGAGCAAGGTGGCATCGAAGCGTTTTTTGCGCGGGAAGTGGCGCCGCACGCTCGGGATGCATGGATTGCGACGGACGCAAACAAAATCGGCTACGAAATCTCCTTTGCCCGCTACTTCTACAAGCCCGCGCCACTACGCACGCTAGATCAAATTCGGAGGGACATCCTCAAGCTTGAGAAGCAAACTGACGGCCTGCTGCACAAGATCGTGGGAGCGGAATGATGACCGGCGCGAACGTTTATTCGGGGTACCGCAAAGCGAGAATGCGCTGGCTCCCGCCTGTGCCGGAACATTGGAACGAGGAGCGCGCCAAGATTTTCTTCCGCGAGGTGGACGAGCGCTCCGAGACGGGACGTGAAGAACTGCTGTCGGTTTCGCATCTGACGGGCGTCACGCCGCGTAGCCAGAAGAAAGTCACGATGTTCAAGGCTGCAAGCTATGTTGGTTCCAAGCTGTGCCGTCCCGGTGACATCGTGATCAACACGCTATGGGCGTGGATGGCGGCCCTTGGCGCGAGCGGGCACGTTGGCATTGTCAGTCCGGCCTACGGCGTGTACCGCCCGCGCCGCGCCGACAGCTTCAACCCTACGTATCTCGACTACCTGCTACGCACCCGAGCCTACGTTGCGGAATACATCGGGCGCTCGACTGGCATCAGATCCTCGCGTTTGCGCCTGTACCCAAATCAGTTTCTCGACATTGCGCTGCTGCAACCGCCGCGCCCTGAACAAGACAAGATCGTCGCATACCTGCGGTCGAAGGATGTCCACATCGCCCGGTTCATCAAGGCCAAGCGCGAACTCATCGGCTTGCTCACCGAGCAGAAGCTGCGCATCATCGATCACGCCGTCACACGCGGCCTCGACCCGTCTGTCAGGCGCCAGCCATCTGGCATCGAATGGCTAGGCGAGATTCCGGAGCATTGGATCGCCAAGCCTCTCAAACGCTGGGTGGGTCTCAACGGCAGCGTCCTCGGAGAAAAAACCGACCCGGAGTTTGAGTTCCGTTACGTTGACATCGGTTCTGTGAAAACAGGCCGGCTGGTAAAGGAACTGGATCGGATTCGTTTCGCGAGTGCGCCATCCCGCGCACGGCGAATCTTGAAACGCGGAGACACCATCATTTCGACGGTGCGGACCTATTTGAAGGCGATTTGGTACGTCGATGAGGATGCAAACGACCTGATCGCTTCGACCGGCTTTGCAGTGCTGACGCCCGGCAGGAACGTTGAACCGGAATATCTTGGCTACGTCATTCAGAGCAGTAGTTTCGTTAATCGCGTAACAGCCAATTCCATCGGGATTGCGTACCCGGCTATCGCGGAGACCGTGCTCGGTCGATTTCCGGTAGCAATGCCTTCCACCGTGACGGAGCAGCAGGCCATCGTGAGTCACATCAAGTCCGAGAGCGCCCCTTTGGACACAGCCATCGAACAGGCGATGAATGAGATAAAGCTCATTCGCGAGTACCGCGACCGGCAGATCGCCGACGTTGTCACTGGCCAGATAGATGTACGCGACTGGGCGCCGAGTCCGGACGACGTCGTTTCCGAGGAAGACCTGGCGGCACTGGACAGCGACGAAGAAGACGATACAGTTGGAGAGGAAGATGATGGCGACGACTGACACTAGTGAAAAGGGTTTGGAAGCCCTGATCGTCCGTGATCTCTGCACCAGCGGGGGCTACATGCAAGGCCGGGCCACCGACTACAACCCCGACGTAGCGGTGGATGTGGTGCAGTTGTTGGCGTTTCTGCAAGCCACCCAGCCCACAGTGATCACGGAACTGGAGTTGGCAAACGAGGGCATCAAGCGCACGCAGTTCCTGCATCGCATCCAGGGCGAGATTGCCAAGCGCGGTGTGGTGGATGTGCTGCGCAAAGGCGTCAGCCACGGCCCGGTGCACGTCGACCTGTACAAGCTGCTGCCGACGCCGGGCAACGTCAGCGCGGCCGAAAACTTCGACAAAAACCTTTTCAGCGTCACTCGGCAGCTACGCTATAGCAACGACGAGGCGCAGCGTTCATTGGACATGGTGATCTTCATCAACGGCCTGCCGGTGCTGACGTTCGAGTTGAAAAACTCGCTGACGAAACAAACCGTGGCCGACGCCATCACGCAGTACCAGACTGACCGCAATCCGAACGAGTTGCTGTTCCAGCCCGGGCGGTGCGTGGCACATATGGCGGTGGACGATGCCGAGGTCCAGTTCTGCCCGCACCTCACAGGCAAGACCTCTTGGTTCCTGCCGTTCAACCAAGGCTGGAACAGCGGTGCGGGCAATCCCCCTAACCCATACGGCTTGAAGACCGACTATCTGTGGAAGCAGGTGTTGCTAAGGGACTCGCTGGCGAACATCATCGAGAACTTTACTCAAGTAGTGGAAGAGGACGACGAAAAGGGAAAGAAGCGGCGCAAGCAAGTGTTTCCCCGCTTCCACCAATTGCGTACCGTTCGCGCTTTGCTACGGCGCTCGCGCGAGGATGGGGTCGGCAAGCGCTACCTGATCCAGCATTCGGCGGGCAGCGGCAAGAGCAACACCATTGCGTGGCTAGCTCATCAGTTAGTGGAACTCAAGACCGTCGCTAATGCGATGCTGACTCAGTTCGATTCGGTCATCGTTATCACCGACCGACGTGCGCTCGACACCCAGATTGCCCGCACTATCAAGAGTTACGACCATGTGGCGTCCATCTTCGGCCACTCCGAGGATGCGGCGGAGCTGCGTACCTTCCTGCGCAAAGGCAAAAAGATTATCGTGACGACGGTGCAAAAGTTCCCGTTTATCCTCGATGAGCTGGGCGATCTGGGGAGCAAGAAATTCGCGCTGCTGATCGATGAGGCGCACTCCAGCCAAGGCGGCAAGACCGCGGCCAAGATGCACATGGCCCTATCGGGAGCTCCGGGTAATGGCGGGGGTGACGAAGAATCCGTCGAGGACGCCGTCAACAAACTGATTGAGTCGCGCAAGATGTTGCCGAACGCCAGCTATTTCGCCTTTACCGCCACGCCGAAGAACCGGACGCTCGAGTTATTCGGCGAGCGCTACGTGGAGGGTGGCGAAGTATGCTTCCGCTCACCGGAGGAGTTGACCTATACCACCAAGCAGGCGATCCAGGAGGGCTTCATTCTCGACGTGATTGCGAACTACACGTCGGTGGACAGCTTTTACCACGTCGCCAAGACGGTCGAGGACGATCCCGACTTTGAAAAGGTTAAGGCACTGAAAAAGATTCGCCACTACGTCGAATCGCACGACAAGGCGATCCGCAAGAAGGCCGAGATTATGGTCGATCACTTCGTGGCGCAGGTAATTGGCAAGCAGAAGATCGGTGGGAAGGCGCGAGCGATGATCGTATGCAACGGGATCGCAAGGGCCATCGACTACTACCGCGAGGTGTCAGATTACCTCGCCACGATCAAGAGCCCGTGCAAAGCCATCGTTGCGTACTCGGGCGATTTCGAAATTGGCGGAGTAGAGATGACCGAGGCCGACCTTAATGAATTCCCAAGCAAAGACATTCCGTCCAAGCTCAAGCAAGATCCGTATCGCTTCCTGATCGTTGCTAACAAGTTCGTCACCGGCTTTGACGAGCCGCTGCTGCACTCGATGTACGTGGACAAGCCGCTTGCGGGCGTGCTGGCGGTGCAAACGCTCTCAAGGCTGAACCGCGCCCATCCGCAGAAGCGCGATACCTTCGTGCTCGACTTTGCTGATAACGCCGAGGCGGTCAAAGCGGCATTCCAAGACTACTACCGTGCCACGATCCAGACTGGCGAAACAGACCCCAACAAACTGCACGATCTGAAGAACGATCTCGATGCGAAACAGGTGTACAGTTGGCAGCAGGTCGAGGACTTGGTCGCGCTGTACGTAACCGGCTCAGACCGGGACGAGCTCGACCCCATTCTCGACGCCTGCGTTGCCGAGTACATCGACGACTTGAACGAAGACGACCAAGTTGAGTTCAAGGGCAAAGCCAAGGCATTTGTGCGCAGCTATGGCTTCCTCGCGGCAATCCTGACTTACGGTCACCCGGCTTGGGAGAAGCTCGCGATCTTCCTGAACCTCCTGATCCCAAAGCTCCCTGCCCCGAAGGAGGAAGACCTCTCGATGGGCGTGCTGGAAGCCATAGACATGGACAGCTATCGGGTGGAGGCACAAGCGTCGCTGAAGATGTCGATGGACGATGCGGATGCCTTCATCGAACCGCCGCCGCCTGGTAGTGGTGGCGGTGGTGGCACGCCCGATATCGACAAGCTGTCGAATATCATCAAGGCCTTCAACGACATGTTCGGCAATATCGAGTGGAAGGACGGCGACAAGATTCGCAAGGTCATCACCGAGGACATTCCCGCCCGCGTGGCGCAGGACAAGGCCTACCAAAACGCGCAGGCCAACTCCGACAAGCAAAACGCAAAGCTGGAACACGACAAGGCACTGAATCGCGTGGTGCTGGAACTGATCTCTGATCATACGGAACTATTCAAGCAGTTCAGCGATAACCCCAGCTTTAAGCGCTGGCTGACAGATATGGTTTTCGACTCGACGTATCATCCAGGAGCCGTGCCTCCCAAGACACCGCCGCAGGCTGGCGTACCAGCGTAACGTTTGCTGAACAAATTGTAAGAGGCGGGACTCGATATGACAGTCACAGTCAGATCAAGTCCCAAACGTGTTCAAGGTAAAGGGCGGCAACTGACCCCAAAGCGACGTTCACGATTCTCGTGACCGGTCATTCAATCGCCCGCATGGTGACGTGACTGTGCTGTGAATCACCTCTTAACTATGAACGGTATGTAGTACGCGCTCTGGCGCATGGTATCCAGCGCATTCCTCGCACTGGCAAGTGATTGCATTGCTGTAAATACTGAAGCTGTCCCCAACATTCCCGACAGAAAATGTAATTGAGTAAGTTCGGGTGCGATCGTGGCAGCAATCGAGACGCCGAGAGTGCAGTATGATGCATACTGAAGCGTCTTTAACCTATTCAGCTTTATGGTTTCGATTTTTAATTTGATAGCATCCTCTTGTATTTCACTTATTATTTCCTTTATTGCGCTCTCGCTTTCATTTTTGCCTATTTTAATGAGATTTTTTTGAAGTGCACATTTAAACCGATCAAACGCGTCAGTCTCCATTTTTTTGATAATTCGTATTGTTTCAACCGAGACGTTGTCGAAGTAAGGGAGAATAATGGGAGCGAGGATCACTGAATCTTCGTACCTTGGCAACTTCGTAGAATGCATGTCGAAGCTAGCGCGGGATGGCGCGTTGCGTCCTAATATCGATCTGGAGGATAGAACTTCCTTCCGGAGTTCATCAAGGTTTTGGTTTACCATATGCGGCCAAATTACCTCAAGCTGGTCAGGAAGAATCGCTATTCCCGAGGCGATAACGTCCTCCTTTAGCGATAAATTCAATCTGGCCGTAGAAATCAAATCCCCCTCTATCGCTTCTCTCGAGCGCGAAGCGACATCTTCGCTCACGATCGTCGCGGCATCCAAATACAGAGCTGCCCATTTAAAGATTTTTTTATAATCGTCTGTTTTATTGGGGCGGATGTAATTCACATCCCGACTCGGACCGTTGATGCTGTCATAAGCCAGTAAACGGGGCGGAACTACAGGGCCAGCATCATCCCGCTTCCAAATTTGAGAACTGGAATAGTACGTTTGTCTAGCATAGTTGTGAAAAATAGTGAAAATGCGACGCTCATCTACCGCTCTCGATGACATCGCTTTTTCGAGGTCCCCCAAGAAAATTCTGACCAGATAGTCCTCTTTAGTGGACATTGAGACACCCGAGGAACGAGTAGATTTTCGCATCGTAGCCCCTTTTCTCACAGATGAACAGTTCCAGCGAAGTCTCGACCGGACGGTCCGAATTGCAATCCCAATGATAGCTTTTGGCCGGTCCCTGCCTGTCGGCGATCGGCAGCACGCGACCCGAAGAAGTCGGACATATTGCACTCAGCAACGGACGTTCACGCAGCGCTTCGCATTACGTAAAAGTCACCCGCAGCACAGATAAGCAGCATCTGTATTAGTGTCGATGCAGTAGGGAGCGCCTAAGTATGGTCTTTATAGCGGATAAAAGTGTCAAACGCCTCTGCTATTCGCTGTCAAGAATCTCCTCGAACAAGTCGCAGCAAATCACGATAAGGAAGTTGCATACCGACTCACTTGGAATCTTCCCGTGGAGCAACATATTCCTAATCGGCTCCAGTATGATCCGGACATATTCCTTGAATTCCGGAGAAAACTCGGATCCGGTGTGGTTGGCCAATCCGCCAACAATCGTGCTCAGCGTTTGCGTCTTGATGCCCTTCACACCCTTGTGGGTGATGTATGCACCCAACACGCCCTCAATCGTCGGCGCCAGCATCTTAAGAGCGTTTGAAAAAAGAACCGTCACAGGGGATTCAAGGATCAGCTGGATCGCGTTGAGCGTCGTCGCGCGCCAAGGTGAAAACAAGGTAGAACGGCTAAGCTTGGGTCGTATGCGTTCTAGTCGATGTCGAATGTCGGACCAAATGTCTGGGAAAGAAACCTTTGCATTAATCTGCCAGACTAGGTTCTCGAGTACGTCCTTTCGCAGCACCATTGGTGCTAGACGATAGTTAAAGCAGCCAGCAGTCGATAACTCGATTTTGCTATACGTCCGATCTACTGCTAGCACACTAATCTGTATGTCATACCCTAAGCGATACCTGTCAAGTGCACCTTTGTATTCGCCGGCAATCTTTCGCCTGCCGGGTTTTACCAAACTGTTGAAGTAGTCATCGAACGCCACAAAGTTGGGATCTTTGCGGATAGCGCGTATCACGATCGCCTTACGCTGGACGAAGTAGAGGAACACCTCTTTTGGTAATACGATACAGTCAAGTATGACCTTTTGTTGAATGAGGTTCCCGACCGCATCCAATTCGCATTCCGTAAGGCTGCCTTTAACGTGCGTGTCAATTTGTTTGACAATAAATCCAAGAGCAAACATACGGTGGCTTTTTGTAAAATTGTTCTCTATCTCTCTGCGACAAGAGCTAGCTCTGTGACACCCATAGATGGCCGAACCCTACCCGACGCTAGCCTCGATCTGACACCGTTCGGTGCCAAAATGCGATTGGCGTAAAGCGATCCCAAGCGGACTTTTGAGCCTTAACGGAAGCCGCCACTCTGTTCGGTGTTGGTCGCGAGAGCTGGCCGTTGTCAGATTGGTCAGCCCGCTCCCCGGGATGTTCTGCGTCTTGGATCAATTTCAATCATCCAGTGGCTGAACGCTCATTATTATTTCGATTTGCGTCGCAATACGAGTCGGCCGCCTCCGGCCTCCACCTCGTCATATTCTTTGTAGACTGCAAGTATCAACGCAATTCCAATGGATGCCGCTGCAATGATAGCAGCCACCTCCATCCCACTTATGGCTGCAACCGGCGCGGCAGCAAAGGCCAAAGACAATCCCGCCGTTTCCGGCGCAGCGACGGCTGCGACGCCGACTACCGCGACGATACCTGCCACAGCCCATGCGCTTAGCGTAGCGATCTTCTTTGCTTTCGCCAAGTTGTCAGCCAACTGGCCGATGATGATGATTTCCGGTTCTTTCCTTTCTTTGGCTTTCTCTAGCTGCTCTTTTGTCGATACGGTGGTCATAGATTTTTCTCTGGTCGACGCGCCGCTTTTAGTTGGGCGCCGACATCATTTTTGTTTGGGGGATTTTTTTGTTCCATCGGACCGTGTAGCCGTTTCAATCCAAGAGCGATTGTTGACGATTTTGCCGGTGCTGTCGACCGTCCCTTTATGGCCGAACTGAGCCGGACGATTTGACATCGTCTGTCCGATCAGCCCGGAGTTTTACAAATAAATAACGGGGTAGAAATGGTATCGGCGATGACTTCGGGGCCTTCCGGAGCAATCTGGCCGCAAAGCATCGCAGCCGATACCGCGCTGGAGTGGCCGTCAAATAATAGAGTGAGTCGAATCGCGGTACGCCCCGTGCCACTGGACCAAAAACACTTACTATTGGCGTATCGGCTGCTCAAGCGGCGTTAAAACGCCCGCATGACCCTCGAGCTGCACTCGGAGATAGGTCTTCGTTGTAGGCCCGTACTGCGCAAGTCCGAACAGGCGATGACATGAACCGGCCGCGCACTGATCCGACCTTGGGGCTTATCGATACGCGCACGTCGCGGATTACTCGGGCGGCAGCTTGCCCGCCGCTTCAAGCATGGCGCGCAAACGTGTCTCGATGGAAACGAGTGCCTTGCGCAGTTGTTCGGGTGTTTGTGCGTCCTCCTCGGCGCAACGCGCCATGCGCCACATTTCAACGAGGCCGCGATACAGAAAGTCAACCCGATGCTCTGCGAGCTTTGCGCGAGTCTGATATTGACGGGCGTGCTCCAGCTCACGCCTGAGCGTTTCCTGGGTTGATTGTTCCTCCATATCGGCGAGCAGGCGGCTCAATCGGGCGTCAGTGTCGTCATGCTTCTCCCTGTCATGGCGTGCGTTGGCCGCCGACGGATCCTCGAGGCGAGCATCGGGAGCTGCACTTGGGGCCGCTCTTGTCGCCTGGTCGGCATGCGCCTCATCCATCAGTTGCCTGCACCCCTCGTTTATCGAATCGAGCCTGTCGTTAGCGCGCTTGGCCGTGGCCGCGACGTTGGCGACTTCGCGCGCGACCGCTATCACCGCGCCGACCAGCTCGAGAAAAGATTTGTGCAATCCACCGGCATTTAGATCCCAATCGCGCGAGTCGAGCGCCTCGGCGATCGTGCGTGCAGGGTGGTCGCGGTCCGTGTCGTTGTCGCTCATACGATGGCTCTCCTGATCTCAATGGAAGGCGCCACAAGTAGCACATCGGTGGCCGCCGATGAAGCCACGAGCAGGTGTTTGAGCATGTCGCTATTGCGCAGACTCGTAACGTTCGTCGTCAAACATATGCGAGCGGTCACCTCGTTCGCGAGTTCCAGGCAGTGCTCTAAAATTGTCGCACTGACATGCCCTCTAGAAGCGGCTGTTCCATCACGCGCAGTTGCCACGGACCCGCGAACCGCTCGTCCTCGTCAAAGACGCTACGCGCTCACCCTTTGAACGTCTGCCCGCCTGTCTCTGCCTGATCCCACGCCCTTAAGGGGACCCATTTTGAAAAGCAAAAGCGGGTGTGCCGGGGGTCAAAAAACCAGCGCAGCACGGGCGGTTTCAGCTCTAAAACAAGGTATCTCTTCGCCGCGATGAGTGGTGTCGTCCTGCGATAGGAGCGGGAAACGGCGCATTGGTTCAGGTCCAGACCTGTTATTGGCGCCTGCGCTCCGTGGAATCCAACCCAGGCGCTACAGGCCGGTTTCGCCGTACGTCCGGTTATAGTCCCCCGGCGTTGTCGGCTCACCGGGCATGAATTGACTATCAATCGTCTCATCAAGTGTCCACGGGCAACGTGCGGGCAGATCTTCAGGCTCAACTCCGATTGCTGACGCAGCCCGGTAGACTGCAAGCTCGTATTCGCCCTGCAACTCGGCGACAGCGTGCTCGCGCATCGGTGGGTCATCTTCGAAAATCGACTCCAGGAAATATCGGTGCCGCCTGATGATTTCGCTCCAGCCCGCATTGCGGCGCGAGGGGCAGACCATCCATTTAAGGAGCGCGGCAAGCAGCTTGTGCAGGTGGCGCTCGACGTGTTCGGGTGTCTGTCCGTTAAGGAGGCGCACCAGCATTGGCACGTCCAGAGCGACCCAGTCGCACGACTGGAGAGCGGCGATCTGCTCATCGCTCCATTGCGCGCGGTCATCTTCGTAACGCGTCATGCTTACGCCGTCCTCCTTTTATGCTTTCTCCGCTTGCGCGCCAAGGGTCCGCGCTGATTTGCAGCCTTCATCCGGCTACCTGCCGGACTTGACGTCTTGCGAAGACTATTCGGATGTCGCCTGCTTCAGGGACGTGCGCTCGCGCCCCCAGTCGCCGGCATGAAGTGGGCCACCGAGACCGCTTCCCGCACTAGCCTATGCGTGCTGTCTGGTGCCGCAGGCGGAAGACCGAGTGATGGCACGTCACCGCGGTCAGCGAGGAAGCGCTGCCGTCGAGCGACCATCAGATTCATCTGCGCAATCTCCACCTGGAACGCCGCAACTTCCATCTCGACCCTACTCAACGCCGCGTTCAGCTCACCCATGCTTTGCGCCATACTTCCCTCGAACGCAGCCACGGGAGTGTCCAGTTCCATCACTCCCTTCACCATGAGGCTGTCGAATTCGTCCTTCGTCACGTCTGCTCCTCCCGCGTTATGACGTCACGCTTATGCAGGCCTCTGCGGCGAAAGCGAACGGGATCGGCACGATTGTGACCATGCGAGTCCGCAATCCGCAGCGCGATGCGTCACACTCGACACAACGACTTCGTTGCGTCAGGATTTGCGCCCGCTAGCCGCACGTCTGCACACAGTCAGGTCATGCGGCGCGAGTCCAGCAAGCGCCGCCGATGCTCCGCCATCGTCGCGATTTGTGCGGCCTCCTGTGAAACCATCGTCGCGAGCTTCGTCAATTGAGCGTCAAATGCTGCGAAACGAGCGAAATGCATTTCCAACCGTGCCACGCCATCCTCCAGCCGGTCCAAACTGGCGAAGATATCGCGCAGACTGGCCTCGATGTCGTCGAGCAGAATTCGAGTCTCACCGCTATCGTTCACATTTCCCTCCACACTGCCGTCGCCATCGCGCAGTACGTCCGATGAGCCGCCACTCTTCGTCTGTACAGCATTTGCAAACCACCCATGCGCTTGCCGCTCCCTCGGCAACGGTTCGAACTAAGCCTCCCGAGATCCATGCTCGAACTGATGCGCGCGAGACGCTATTGACTGACCGGCGGCTTCCATGGATTACGCTCGCGGAATTCACCTATGGACGCTCAGGGCCCCGCACTGAGAGTCAGCGCCCTCATTTGACCTCTTGTCGACCAATGAATCGGCGATCTCGCGAACAAGATGACCGTCGCGCACAATAATGGTGTATTCAAGAATCGCAATCGCCTCCGAAAGACAGCGGACAACACGTACGTCTTCACCACGCAACGCCCAGTGTGCACGCCGCATATCGCTGAGCCAATCAGTCAGCGATTTCTCGCGATAGTAACCTTCATATATGTCACGCATGACGCGCCATGTTGACGGGTCGACGTGCGCTAATGGATTTCCCATATCAGATCGCCCTTATAGAGACTGCCCGGAACGTTAACGTGCGCTTTCGCCGCGCTCCGAGAATCGCGTGAAACGATGGGTCGTTAGGCATTGGGGTGGCCCGGACCGCGTTTCGGGTCGCTCACTTGATGAACCCTCGCTGCTTTCTCTCTGCCTCGATCCGTTCCATTTCACCCCGCCAGTGCTTCTCCTGGTCGGCGTCCTCGGCGATCGCCGCGCGTAGCGCGTTGGTCATCGCTTCTTTCGCGGCTCGCGCCAAGCTCGCCTTAAGACGAAGCGTCTCGAAATCCCCATAGTCCACAGGCTTGTACACGCCACCCCGTACCGAATGAGCATAGATTGCATACAGCTCGCGGGCGATGATGTATGCGTGCTCGGGATCCATACCTTCGCCTTCCAACGCAAGTACGAACTTGTGCGTGTCCATCGAACCTCCTTACCGTATCAGGGCTTGCCACTGGTGCGTCGCCTTGATGACAGCGTTGATGATCGTCGGCATGACGGTGTACATCAGCACGAGAAACATCAAGCCCATCAGTGCGCACATGGGCCAAGCGAACCAGCGAATGAATCGGTCCGTTTGCTTAAGGGCCGCTTCATGCCTGCGTTCTTCTTCCTTGCGCTGGCGCTCCCACCGCTCACGATCCTCGCGCATCTGTCGCGCGAAGTCTGACTCGCCCATGGTTTCTCCCGATGTTTAAGCCTCGACGGACTCCAGCCGGCGACTCATTTGAGGGTGCGCCCTTGATGGGCCGTCGAAATCATGCGTGACGGCAGGTGACAGCCATACAGAGTACACCCATGTCGCAGGGTTGAAGATGTTCGAGGGTTGCATACCGCACACTCAGTCGACACCACTTACCGTCGACTGCACGCGCCTCGCGTAAATGACAATCGCGTTTGAGGCGGCGACGGCCCCTCGGCCGTATTGGTGTTCCACACGGCGTCGCGCATGCGAAAGCCGCGGATTATGGGCGGGCAAGCACGTTGTAGATGGTCTGCCGTGCCACCCCGAAGCTCGCAGCCATCTCAGCCTTGGACTCGCCCTTCGCAGCCCGCTGCCGCACCTCTGCTATTTGGGCCTTCGTAAGTGAGGGCTTACGTCCCTTGTACACGTTGCCTTTCGCCTTGGCCAGCGCAATCCCCTCTCGTTGGCGCTCGCGGATGAGGGCCCGCTCGAACTGCGCAAAGCCGCCCAGCATCGTCATCATGAGGTGCGCCATCGGGTCATCGCTGTTTCCGCTGAAGGTGAGCCGCTCCTTCACGAACTCGACGGATACGCCGCGCGAAGTGAGTTCACGCACCATCCGCAATAGGTCCTCCGTGTTCCGTGCAAGCCGGTCCATGCTGTGGATGATTAGCGTGTCGCCCTCGCGCACGTACTCGAGTGCCCCCTGTAGCTGAGGACGCTTCGTGTCCTTGCCGCTAGCCTTGTCGGTGAACACCTTGTCAAGCGCGAGACCGTCTAGCTGCCTCTCCGAGTTCTGAACGACCGTGCTCACTCGCACGTAGCCGATTCTCTGCCCCTTGCTCATGATGGGCTCCGTTTAGATCAGTCTGTAGCGAGGGTGCGGTACCGCTCCGCGTGTCTACGTGACTGTATAAGTGAGTTCTAGACTATGATGGGCACCATGTCAAAGAATTCAAATCAACCCTAGTTAGACACGCAGAAGCTGACGCGGCGGCCCGGATGGACCGTCCATCTAAGGTGTACCTCAAATGTACACGGACGAGATAAGCGTTCTCACTGGTACGTTCTCACTGGTTGCTTTGCGTTAACACGAGCAAAGGGCGATGGCCTCTTGCGGTTCTTCCGACTGAATTGTCGTACTGAGCTCTGCCGGTGGTCAGATTGGAGTGACGACAGCACTGTGCCGAGGACAGAGAAAAAAAGACCAAGAGTGGAGCGCCCCGGTGCACTCGCGAGCGAACGGCACAGGCTGCCCTTTTTCAGGAGTAGTGCCGGAGGGTCCGTTGGCTAAAATGCACCGACTAATTGAATAGTTCCAACGAGTCGTCGCGGAAGATTGGTCACCGAGAAGTGCTTCATGAGCGAGAAGCGCACACTTAAGGCGCGAACCAGTCAACCCATCCCGGCCGGCGCACGTATGGCAGGCCTGCTCTCGCAATAACTTGAAGCCGGGCAAACGCCGCCATCCTCGCGCGTGCGCGATACCTGTAGTTGTCTCCGAGGTGCCGGATCAAACATGCAAGCGCATAGCCGGGAATGAGTGATGGCCGCCTTCGCCATGGAGGCCGAACTCGGCATAAGAGCAAGCTCGTCCGCCGCACTGATTCCGCCGCGCTTGTCGTAGATGGGAATTGTCTGCACCCATTGAGCCCGCTGTTCCGGCAATCGTGGGCTGCGGGGGCAAACAGTATGCCGCTGCGATCACCGCACCGAAGCGCGCGTAATTGGACCCGCGCAGCCCATCACGGCCACAGAGCGAAGGTGCGCGATGACCTAGAGAGATGCACGCCAAGATGCGCGAACTGACGGGCGTCGGCAGACTTGAGGCCGCTCACTCGCTGATTGTCTGCGCACAAGCTCGGCTGCCCCACTCCGCCACGAAATCGCTTTAAGGCAATCTTGGGTAAGGCTCGGACAAATCGAAACGGATTTCCTAGCACGAATGTTATCCGACTGCGAAAAACGTTGGCAACGGGGTACGACATCGGTGCTTTCGGTCGGTTTTGTCGGTTTCGTCGGTTTTGTCGGTTTCGTCAGCAGCACAAACCAAAAGACAGGCATCGTCCTGCAGAGCAGCAGACAGATCAATGTCGTCAAAAGCGAATGCGGGCAGTGCGATAATCGCGCACTCGACGTGGCGGGCGATTCTCGCACTGCTTAGGCATCCTGAAAACACGGTGTGGCGGCCGGTTTTCGGTCATTGCATCGCTTTTCCTGCTCCGCGGCGTTTTCAGGTTATTCCGTGATCACGGGAAGAGACGTCATCGGGCGCGGACCAACGACGGCTTGCGATACTCCTTTGCGCGGCGAGTGGAGCGATAAATTTCGCTGCGAAACGCGCACATCGTGGCATCCGTCCATTCGCGTTGCAAGGCCGCGCATCTACCTAACTATTGGGTGACAGTCTTGACGTTTCCGCCCGCAACATCCGACGAAACCGACGAAACCGACGAAACCTGCCAGTAGTCGGCATTCCCGGTGATCGGTGCCTTTTCGAACCTGAGCCCGTTCACAACTCGCCCGACGTGCCGCTTGATCCACCAGCCGAGGCGGCGACGGTTCACCTGCCCGCGTTCGCCAGCAATGTCCATAATCAGTTCCTTCAATTCAACAAGGTCAGCTGTGGGCTCGAAAGTCGAAATAGCGTCGACCACGTCGCGCACCCTCGTCGGGTCACGATTAAAAACCCGCTCCCACATGAGCAAGATCCGTTCGAGCGTTTCCCTCGCGGGGTCGGTGGCCATGGAGTCAAAGACCGAAGCCGCCGGGTCGGGGCAGCCCAGCCAGAGCAAGGGCTGACGCACCCACTCGCTCCACTTTTCGAAGCTCGCCAGTGGCTTGCAAGCCGCAATCGGAGCGCCTGCGACGAGCCAGCCCCGCACAACCGTCATCGCCAGCGACACAAATCGAGCTCGCTCTTTATGAACCGCAGATACCGGATCGCCCTTGAACTCGCGAGTCGCCGGGGTTTCGCAGGCTGGATCAAGGCTGATGGTGACGCAGCGGCGCGCCATGTCATGCACAGGGTCAACATTGTTGCCCGACGACAGAAACAAGGCCCGGGTACTAACAGTGGCGTTTTTGCTGACACCAAGAATGCGGCCCGCAATGGACTCCTCTGTCAGCGCACTGCAGAGACTCTTGTGCGGCAACAGGTCACTCGTCAGATTGTCAAAGAAAAGCACCGCCGGAGATGTGAGCAAGGTCGAAAGCAGGAGCTTCCTGCATTCTTCATCGTCCTGCGGAAAGGACAGCGCCGGAGGTCTCATAGGCGTGGCGAAGGCGGAAAACAGAGCCGCAAGGTAGCTTTTGCCGCTGGCGATCTGAGGTGCCCTGACGTGGAACATTGGCGCTTGCCGTAGCGACGGGCGGATAGCCGACGTCAAGATAGCCGCCAGGGCAGCGGCGCGATCGCGATCCGTAGCAAACGCAAATTCGTCCAACAACCCATTCAGTTCGTGCAGAGCCGCGACGGCCTCCTCCCGCGTCGGAGTGTCCGGCACGTTAAACGTGCGTTCGTCAAACGCTCCGAACATGCCCGTTGCCTGGTCATACCCCGAGCGTTTCATCAAGCTACCGTCGGGTCGCAGATACGGCTGGCGTGCAATGCCGATAAGAACCGGGAGATGGCGATAGTCCTCCGAGTCGAACAAGACGCTCACATGCTTCGAAGGAGGGTCGACGATGACGTAAGTCTTGCTGCGGGCGTCATACCGCTCCCAGATGGCCACGGCCGACACGGCACGAAGCAACGCCTGCTGACCAAGCTCCTTAACGACCGTTTCGCCGGTGCCTCGATCGGTAATAACCGTGACGATCAGGCCGCCACGCTGATAGTGGCTTCCGGCCAAAGCGAGCTCGCGTTCCGTCGCGTCAACGATCCGACTCAGCTCGCCTTGAGTCACTCGAATGGTGGGCTTATGTTTGGCGGCCTGAGAACTGATGCCGAGATGCTGCAGCAGTGCACCGATGTGCCGCTCGGCGCAATGCCCATGCAAGCAACTGAATCCGCCACGCGGATAGAACAAGTCGGGCTCGAAGTACGCCGTACCGCGATCAACCCGATCGGTATGCTCGTTCACCCACGGACACGTGATGTCATGGCGAGCGGAGCCAAGCGGAGACTTATAGTAGCCGCGAGCTCGCAGAGCGCCGATAACAGCGTTTTCGGTGGGTCGCGGCAGATAAACCTCGTCCGCCGCCCCTTCAATGGACGTGCCGCCCAAGCGCGTCGGACGCTGGTGTTCCGTGGACTCGTTCTGCCTCAGTTCCAACCCATCGACAATTTGGTTGGGCGTATAGCGACGCTCCGGATGCCATTCGACCAGCCGGCAGCGAAACGGAGGTTCATGTTTCCCGTTGATGCCGACGGGGAGCCGCGCGTACCGAGCGAGAGGCCCGTCGGCCCCCGGATCGCAAAGACCGGCATCAATGACCGCGTCCATGATGGCGTTCGCCGCAGCGCCGTCGCTCAAAGGCTCAGCGAACAAATAGCCCACTTGAAAGTTGCCGGGACTGGTTTCGATCGCCCAAGACGGGGGCAACGCATTGAGCCGGTCTCGCCCACAAGCCTTCGTACCAACGTCGTCAAGCATGAGAGCGTGCAAGGCCGCGAATTGCGACTTCCGCCGCCGATATTTACCCTCGCTGTCAGGGGTGAACGCAGCCAACGAAAAATAGGAATTCTGGTCGGGCGCACCCGCGTCCGCCTTTGCCGAACTCCAAGGGTGCCCGAACCACTTGTTACCTTGCACCAGGCTCGGGCTGCCCCGGAAACCACAAACGATGGGTCGGTGTCCGTCCTGCAGCGACGCGAAGACGGCGCCAAGAAACTCGGCGTTCGACACAGCCGAGAAATTGGTTTCTTGAGGTTCGCCGGTCGCTTCGGTCGCTTCGGTCGCTTCGGTCGCCCCGGTCGCCCCGGTCGCCCCGGTCGCCCCGGTCGCCTCGGTCGCCTCGGTCGTATTAGCCTTAACGGCTCCGTCGGTTTGACCGGCTGCCACAATCTCGTCGGTCTCAGCGGGATAACCAACGATAAGCGCCCATCTTTCATCACTGATACGGCGTGCGACCACGTCGCCTTTGGAGGAGCCGCCGTCTGCAAGCACCGGAGAGCAATCGGTCTTCGTCATGACGATTACTCCTTCTCGACTGCGCTGGTGTGGGCTTTCATTTTTGCGCTCAACCACTCGTCGATCTCGGATTCGACCCAGCCGACTGCGCGCGGCCCAAGCTGAATCGGCTTGGGGAATTGACCGGCCTTCATCATTGCGTAGATTGTCGACCGCGCGAGACCCACCCGCGATTGGGTTTCCGGGCGCCGCAGGATGCGAAGCGGCCCCGTAGCTTGATTGACTCTGTCAGCCATGCACTCTCTCCTTTAGAAAGGAAGCGTCCAGCGGGTTGCTGGAACGTCATGACTCGCAGTGTGCGTTGGCAGACGAACGGGGGCCGCTAGCGCCATGCACCCGCCTAAGACGGGTGCATGGCGCTACTTGACAACATCGGGTGCACTGTGTTTCGCGGCAATAACAACCTTAAGCCATGTTGCGATACTGAGCACCAATTTGAGGTCGTCGCCGATCAATTTCAGAATGCGGACTGCCGGGGATGCGCGGCCCAGATCTACATCGGCCGTTGCTGTCACGGGTATCCTGTATTGCTTCACTACCCGGAGCACGCGTATTGCCATCTCGACCGCCACCGCGTGCTGCTTGTCCGCGGGCTTGCCGGCTTTGGGCGCCTGGGTGATCTTCAGTCCGGCGGCCTCCACGGTCGAGATCATGTCATCCAACTGCGAAACCAGATCGACGTCAGTCGGAAACAAGCGGCTGTAATCGGGCGACCGATCTCGCGCCGCTTCGCGGGCGGCACGTAGCGAGCGCAGAAAATCATCATGCTCTGCCCACATCTCGGACTTCGTCAGGTCGCGCCCATGTTCTTGCAGCTCTGCGAAAGCCCAGTGGACTTCCGCGTTGATGGCATTTACGAAGTCGTGGGGGCGATTGCCCCACGGAACTTCCGGCCCGGCGGCGTCCCAATCTGGAGACCGTTCATCGACCTCTTCGGTGAACTGAGAGTGCAATTCGCGTAGCGCGTGTTTGACGTCTTCCGACAGGCTATTCGGTTTGGATCCGGTTTCGCGCCCGGTGTAGCGCGCCTTCGCGGTCGGCATTGTTGAGGTTCTCCACGGAGATTGCTGGTGCCCCGGTACTCGAAACGAACCGGCGGGCAGCGCTGTCCGGCTGCGCGGTATCGGTTACGTTTTCGTCGGGCACTACATGGTCGGACGCGCGCACCGCGCGGAATGAGATCCGTTAGCTGGTCGGCTCGTCGCTTTCCACGGATCGTTGGACTCCTGGACTCACCGATCCAGACTTAAGTGCGTCGAGGTAGTCCGCCCACTGCTGCATCATGCTCCGCCGGTCTTTCAGAAATCTGGTGCGGTTGTATGCGGTGCCCAATGCGTCCGGCACCTTGTGCGCAAGTTGATGCTCGATCACTTCCGGCTTGAACAGCAGTTCTTCATGCAAGATCGTGCGAGCCATCGCGCGAAATCCGTGACCAGTGATCTCTGTCTTCGTGTCGTACCCCATGCGCCGCAGTGCCGCATTGATCGCCGCCTCACTCATTGGCTTCCGTACATCGCGCCCCGGGAACACGTGAGTTCTGTGTCCGGTCAGCGCGTGCAGGTCGCGCAAGATCGCTACAGCTTGCGTCGCCAAAGGGACGAGATGCTCGGTCTTCGTTTTGGTCACGAAATACCGCCATTCCGCCTTGTCCAGATCGAGCCCCGACCACTCAGCCTTACGCAATTCGCCAGGGCGCACGAAGAGCAGAGGGGCCAACTGCAAGGCACACTTCACGACGAATGTGCCGCGAAAGGCATCGATCGCACGCAGCAACTCCGCCACCCTCTCGGGCTCGGTGATGGATGCGAAGTTCTCGTGCCGAACGGGCGGAAGGGCGCCCTTCAGGTCGGCCGAGGGGTCACGTTCGGCGCGTCCGGTCGCCACGGCGTAACGGAACACCTGCCCACAGTTCTGCATCGCCCGGTGCGCCGTATCTCGCGCACCGCGCTCTTCGATCCGCCGAATTACCCCCAGCAGCTCGGGCGCGGCAATTTCCGAGATGGGCCGCTTGCCGAGCCACGGGAAGATGTCTTTTTCGAGACGCTGGATGACCTTATCGGCGTGACTCTGAGCCCACGCGTGCGACTGTCGGGCAAACCATTCGCGCGCGACCACTTCAAAAGAGTTGGCAGCGCGCTCACCGTTCGCGGCCTTCTTGGCCTTTTGGTGCTCGCCGGGGTCCACGCCGTCTGCGAGGAGTTCGCGCGCCTCGTCCCGGCGGTCGCGCGCCTTCTTTAGACCAACAGCCGGGTACACTCCGAGCGACAGCCGCTTCTCCTTGCCCCCGAATCGGTACTTGAAGCGCCACCACTTGCCGCCGGCAGCCGAGACCTCGAGATACATCCCCCGCTCGTCGAACAGACGATAGAGCTTGCCAGTCGGCTTCGCATTCCGAACGGCTGCGTCAGTCAGTGCCATGCAAACTGCTCCTCGGGATCACGTTGCGCGTTGCATCCAGGAAGACGCGAAGCCGGGCCGTCTCCGAAGGATCCAGGTTCATGTGGCGCGCGCCGAGACAAATCGACAGCGGACCATCGCTATTCAGGGAAAAGAGCACTGCTGCCCCAGGTCGAGCGGCTCTATCTCGCCGGATGGCGCGATCGTGCTTACGTGCCTGGCTGGGATCGACGCCTGCGGCGAGTAACGCTCGGGCTTGATCCCGTTGTTCCCGCGCCTCTTCGAGCGTCACTTTCGGGTATATGCCGAACGACAGGCCCTTCTCCTTACCGCCGAACCGGTACTTGAGCCGCCAGTATTTGCCCCGACCGTTGACGAGCAGGTACAGGCCGCCGCCGTCGAACAGCTTTGTGGGCTTTTCGGCGGCCTTCGCTTGCATGACGGCGGTATCGGTAAGCGCCATTTGGGGAATACTGCCTTGACAGGTTGGCCAGTAGCCCCAAAAGTGTTCCCGTTTCGGCACCGGATGTCAATGGACGAACCGGGATCTAACCGGCAACAAAAAACCCCGCAAGCCTTGAGCTTACGGGGTTTTCTAGATCTTGCCGGATTTCTTCAGACGAATATATGGTGGAGAGGAGGAGGATCGAACTCCCGACCTTCGCATTGCGAACGCGACGCTCTCCCAGCTGAGCTACCCCCCCAACATGAAAATAATTCTAGCACAGCCATTTTCCGTTTTGCCAAGCGTCCAGCCTCGGGAAAACCTCATCTGGACGGCGCGCCCGCGAGCACCCAGTCGACCACCGCGCGAATGTCCGCATCGCTCATCGATTGATGGGCCGGCATCGGAATCATGCCCCATACGCCGGAGCCGCCGTCCTTCACCTTGCGCGCGAGTCTGGCCGGCGCCTGCGCGTCGCCCTTGTACTTCGCGGCGATCTGCTGGAACGACGGACCGACCAGTTTGCGATCCACCGCGTGACAGCCCATGCACGCATTCGCGGTGGCGACCTGCTGGCCGCGCGGCGCCTCGGCCGCGTGAGCAACCGACGTCAGCGTGCCGGCCAGCGTGCCAACCACCAACGCGAACACAACACCCCCGCGCGTCATACCGCGTATCAAGGCACCGCCTTGGGATTGCCAGGCCGCACCGAGGTCGACGAGCTGACCGGCGCGGGCGCCTGTTGATCGAGCGGCCGCGCGCTCACCGATGAATCGGGGATCGCGCCGACCGTCGGCTCACCAACCTCGGGCTGCGAGGCGGCCACTGGCGCCGTCGCAGCAGCGGCAGCAGCAACCTCCGCTTCCTGCGGCTGAATATACTGGAACACCTTGACGACCTTCACGACGCCCGGCACGCGGCTCGTGACGTCGGCGCCGCGATTGCCTTCGTCCATCGTGACGAGGCCCATCAGATAGACGTTGCCGCGCTCAGCCACGACCTTGAAGTTGTTCGCCGAAATGTTCTTCTCGGCGATCAGCGCGGTCTTCACGCGCGTTTCGAGGTAGGTGTCGTTGGTGCGCGACGAGAACGAGCTCGCCGGCGTGATCACCAGTTCATTGACGATCGTATTCACGTTGTTCATGTTCCGCACGATGCTCTCGGCGCGCTGCCTGGACGCATCGCCCGCGACCTCGCCGGTCAGCAGCACGCGGCGGTTGAACACCGTGACGTTGACGTGCGCGGAGTCCGGCAGATTCTGGCTGATCTGCGACAGCGCCTTCACCTGGATCTCGCGGTCTTCGGTCTGCGCGCCGAGCGTGCGGCGGTCCGTCGCCATCAGCGCGCCGCCGCCCGCCGCGGCCCCGACCGCGAGAAAGCAGCCTTGCAGCGTGGCCGACAGCCCCGCCGCGAAGCCGACCACGAGCACGGTTCTCACCAGTGTCTTCTTGATGCGGAAAACGCTCATCAACTAGCTCTCCTTCGAAATCAGTGTCAGTCTTCGCCGAGCAACATGGCATCGATGCCGTCGCACAGGCAATGGATGGTCAGCAGGTGCACTTCCTGGATGCGCGCCGTGCGGTCGGACGGCACGCATACCTGGATGTCGGTGTCGCTCAGCACTTGCTGCGCGCGTCCACCGCCCTTGCCAGTCAGCGCGACGACGATCATTTCGCGCTCGTGCGCCGCTTCGATCGCAGCGAGCACGTTCGCGGAATTGCCGGATGTCGTGATTGCGAGCAGCACGTCGCCGGGCAGGCCGAGCGCCCAGACCTGCTTCGCGTAAATCTGTTCGAACGA
This sequence comes from Paraburkholderia sp. WC7.3g, assembly GCF_050436345.1. Classification (NCBI taxonomy): domain Bacteria; kingdom Pseudomonadati; phylum Pseudomonadota; class Betaproteobacteria; order Burkholderiales; family Burkholderiaceae; genus Paraburkholderia; species Paraburkholderia sp. WC7.3g. Next base: position 663,830 of record NZ_JBNDMA010000002.1, on the reverse strand, counting down.
ATAGTCGTTGGCGATCGCGGTGAGCACGGAGGTGTCGGTGCTGAGCGCAATGGCCGGCAGACCTGGCCGCTCGCGCTCGAAGCGGCCGATCAGCTCGGCCGCGAAATGCTGCGCGTCGGCGGCCGAACCGCCGTTGCCGCACGCGAGGATGCGATTGCCATTGGCGAGCGCGGCGAACATCGTGTCGATCGCGACAGCGATCGGCATCGACAGGGTTTCGAGGGCTTCGAGTTTGACTGCCGCGCTGTCGCGGAAGTGTTGTTGGATGCGTTCGACTGACATCGAGTCTCTATCTTCTACCGCGAATGGACCGCACTACGCGGCCGTGTTGTGAAGTCATATTGCCAGGCCGTGCTCGCCGATGAGTTCGCGCGGCACGCGAGCGCAAGTTTATCGCACTCACGCGCGTTGTCCGCGCGGTCCGTCAGACTTCGTCGGCGCGAAACGCATCGCGCAGCCACACGAGCCTGCCGCTCTCGAATGCGACTACGTCGAAACGGCACGTGGGCTCGTCGCGCGGGTGGCGGTTCGTCGCGGCGTGCGTCGCGAGATAATGCCGCGCCGCTCGCACGATGCGCTGCCTCTTCTGCCAACCGATGCTCGCGGCGGCACCGCCGTAATGCCGCTGCGCACGCGCGCGCACTTCGACGAACACCAGCGCGCCATCGCGATCGCTCATCACGAGATCGATCTCCCCGCCCCGACAGCACACGTTGCGCGCGACGAAGCGCAGACGTTGGCGCTGCAAAAATTCTTGTGCGCGTGCCTCGAAAGCCGCGCCGACGGATTTGGACTGGTGAGCGGCGGAAAAGTTGTGGGCGGTTTTCGGGCTGGCGTGTCGGGGCATCTTTTGCGCAGTCTTCGGCACGGCCTGCTCGCGCAAGCCCACATGGCACAATGTCGGCCTCGTTCCGTCTGTTTGTGTCTTCCGTGTCATGACTCCTCTCTCCGAACTCGCGCAAGGGCAGCAGTACCCCGCCGCCGCGCTGTATGTGGTGGCAACGCCGATCGGCAACATCGCCGACATCACGCTGCGCGCGCTGCACGTGCTCGGACTTGCGGACCGCATCGCCGCCGAGGACACCCGCAACACCGGTCAGCTGCTCGCGCGCTACGGCATCTCGAAGCCGCTCGTCGCCGTGCATCAACACAACGAGCGCGCCGCGGCGCAGCGCGTGGTCGAGTATCTGCGGGCCGGCGAGCGCGTGGCCTACGTGTCCGACGCGGGTACGCCGGGCATCTCGGACCCCGGCGCCAAGCTCGTCGATGCCGTGCGCGAGGCCGGCTTCGTGGTGGTCCCGCTGCCCGGTGCGAGCGCGCTCGCAACCGCGCTCAGCGCGACCGGCGACTGGGTCGCGACTTTCTCGTTCCTCGGCTTCCTTCCGCCGAAACCGAAGGCGCGCGCCGCCGCTTTGCAGGCGCTCGCGCAACATCCTCACGCGATGGTGTTCTACGAGGCGCCGCACCGAATCGTCGAGACCGTGCAGGCGCTCGCCGATGCGTTTGGCGGCACACGCCGTCTGCTGATCGCGCGGGAACTGACGAAGTTACACGAAGCGCTGCATCAGGGCACCCTGGCCGAAGGGCCAACGTGGCTCGCTGCCGACGCGAACCGGCAGCGTGGCGAATTCGTGCTGGTGGTCGAAGGCGCGGCGCCCGAAGCGGCCGGCGAGCAAGATCACGACGCGCTGCTCGGCATCCTGCTGGAAGAATTGACGGTGAGCAGCGCGGCTAAGGTCGCGGCGGCGCTCACGGGCGCATCGCGCAACGTGTTGTATGCGCGCGCGCTGGCGCTGAAGGAAGACAAGCCTGAAACGTGAGGGTCGAGCCCGGCGGATAAAAGGCTGACGGCAATAGAAAAGGGCCGCATGTCGCGGCCCTCCGATTTTCTGCAGACAGTTGGTTCAGCCTACGCGGCATCGCCGCCACGTAACGTCACATCACTTGTTCGAATCCGAGTTCGACGCGAGCGTCTCGTTCAGCTCGGCGCGCGCCTCCTGCTGCGTGAGCCCTTCGATCTTGACCCGCGCGGTGCCGGTGTGGCGCATGTCGAGCATGGCGGCGGCCGCCATCGACAGGTCGATCACGCGGCCGCGGGCGTACGGGCCGCGGTCGTTGATCCGTACGATCACCGAGCGCGAATTGGCCGGATTGGTCACGCGCACGTACGAGCCGAGCGGCAGCGTGCGATGCGCGGCCGTCAGGGCATGCATGTCGTAACGCTCGCCATTGGCAGTGCGGCGGCCGTGAAAGAAGCGTCCGTACCACGACGCGCGTCCGATCTGATGGAAGTCCGCGACGTCGACGCCGTCGTCGGTGAGCGGCTGCGCGTCAGCCAGCGGCGACGCGGGCGCGTTCGACGCGCTCGGGCTCGAGGCCGGCGCGCTACCGAACGATTGCGGTCCGAAAGAGCTCAGGTGCGTGTTCTTTGTACTTTGCGGCGTGTCGTTCGCGGACGTATCGCGCGCGCCCGGAGGCGTGGCACAGCCGGCCAGTACAAAAAAGGCAAAAAGAGTCCCTAGACCACGGGTTAGCCGAGTTTTCATAAGACGTGCAATCACATTGTCGAGCCGCGTCACCCGCAAAACTGCTGGATATGTTGCTTGCGGCTCCGGCGGCAGGGACGACAACGCGCCGCGCGAAAAAGCGCAGTACGTCAAAGCCCGGATACGGCTCACTCAGCCGCTACCGCACGGTTAATTTTCACGTCTGGCGCAACCTGTCCCCGGCAGCCTGACCAGACCCCACATGCCGCCAACTGAACGTGGCAATGACACGTTCTTGCGCGCGCAACTCAGCGCGCAGGAACGGCGGCGTAGGCCCCACCCAGCGTCCCGGAGGTTAATTCCGTAGCAGGCGCGCGGCGCCTGGCTGGGCAAGACGTGTGCATCGAACGCATCGATACTGATGGCCGTCGGCATTCCGACAGCCCTTACTTGAACGGCGAGCGGCATTCCCTTTTTGTGGGAACGCATCGCCTTGTGGCAGCACAATTCCTAGTGCTTGGAGTCCATTATACCCAAAACTTTTTTTTAGGATGGCAAGCTGCTCAAAAACTTGACCAATCTTCACATTTATCGCAAAAATGGGCATACGAAAAGACTGAGACGGGCTGTGAGCCGACCCCGTCGCACGGCCGGCGGAGACGGTCGCGAGGCCCGGTACAATCAACGTTTTCCCAGCGTGTCGTCCAGCCATGAAAGTCACCCTGATCCCCGTCACGCCGTTCCAGCAGAACTGCTCGCTGCTCGTTTGCGAGGCCACCGGGCGCGCGGCCGTCGTCGATCCGGGCGGCGACCTCGACATGATCCAGCGCGAGATCGCACGGCAGAACGTGACCGTCGAGAAGGTCTTGTTGACTCACGGCCATATCGATCATTGCGCCGGCGCGAAGACACTCGCCACCCACTACGGCGTGCCGATCGAAGGTCCGCATCCGGACGAACGCTTCTGGCTCGACAAGCTGCCGGACCAGAGCACGCGCTTCGGCTTCCCGGCCGCCGACGCCTTCGAGCCGGACCGCTGGCTACAAGACGGCGATACCGCGCAATTCGGCGACGAAACCTTCGAGGTCTACCACTGCCCCGGTCACACACCGGGCCACGTGGTTTTCTTCAGCCGCGCGCACCGGCTTGCGCTGGTTGGCGACGTGCTGTTCGCCGGCTCGATCGGCCGCACGGATTTCCCGCGCGGCAACCATGCGGACCTGATCCGCTCGATCCGCGACAAGCTCTGGCCGCTCGGCGACGACGTCACGTTCGTGCCGGGCCACGGCCCGACCTCGACGTTCGGCGCCGAGCGCCGCACGAATCCCTACGTCGCAGACGGAGTGGGCGCATGAGCAGCGAAATCTATGTGAGTACCGACGTCGAAGCGGATGGCCCGATCCCCGGCCCGCATTCGATGCTGAGCTTTGCATCCGCCGCATACACCGAAGACAAGCAGCTGATCGCGACGTTCTCGGCGAATCTCGAACTACTCGAAGGCGCGGCGCCGCATCCGGTGCAGGCGGCGTGGTGGAAGACCCAGCCGCAAGCGTGGGCGGCCTGCCGCCAGGACTTGCAGAAGCCCGAAGCCGCAATGACCGCCTATGTCGAATGGGTCGAGGCGCTGCCGGGCAAGCCGGTGTTCGTCGCGATGCCGGCCGGCTTCGATTTCACCTACATGTTCTGGTACATGATGCGCTTCGTCGACCGCTGCCCGTTCTCGTGGTCGGCGCTCGACATCAAGACGCTCGCGTTCGCGATGACCGGCCTGCCGTACCGCAAGAACATCAAGCCGCGCTTTCCGAAGCACTGGTTCGACGATCATCCGCATACGCACGTCGCGCTCGACGACGCGATCGAGCAGGGCGCCCTCTTTTGCAACATGCTGAAGGACTTGCGCGCGCGTCAGCCCGAGCTGCCGGCCGACGGCAAGGATGATGGGGACGGCTCAGGGCAAAACGCCGCTCCCGACCCGGTAAATTAGGCAATCTCGCTCGCGGGAGCCGTTTTACATTGCGTTTCGTTTTCGCGCCCTCTACCATGCGTTGATACGGCGACGCTAACGGAGGCGCAGTTGACACTCGATACGTTCTCACAGAAGATCCTGCGCCTTCTGCAGCTCGACGCACGTCGTTCCGTGCAGGAAATCTCCGACCAGGTCGGGCTGTCGAGCACGCCGTGCTGGCGGCGCATCAAGGACATGGAACAGTCGGGCGTGATCCAGCGCTACACGGCGCTGCTCGATCGCGAAAAGCTCGGCTTGCACGTGTGCGCCCTCGCGCATATCCATCTGACGCGTCACACCGAAGGCGGCGTCGAGCAGTTCGAGCGGGAAATCGCCACCTGTCCCGAAGTGACCGAGTGCTACAGCACGACCGGTGAATCCGATTACATCCTGAAGATCGTCGCGCCGGATATCAAGGCGTATGACAGCTTCCTGCATGAACGCATTTTCAAGATTCCAGCCGTCGCGCAGGTGCGCACGAGTGTGGTGCTGCGCGAAATCAAGTTCGATACGCAGTTGCCGTTGTGACGGGTGCTGCCGCCGCGGCCTGCATGGAGGTTCGCGACGTCGGGTGTCCGAAACTCATCGAACTCAGGCGGCGCTGTGAGGCTCCGTGGCGGTCGACCGACCGGGGCGCGCGACGCCGGTCGCGGGATCCGCCGCCGAACCGCCTTGCGCGGCCGAAATATCCCGTTGCAGCAGCACGTCGAGCTTGCGCGCGCCGAGACGACGCTTGAGCGCCGCCAGATCGACGCGGCCGAGCGACTGCGCCTCGCTTTCCAGCAGACGCGCGGCCTCGGCGCCGCCCGCAGCCCCCCCTTCACCGGATGCCGCCGCCGGCAACACCACCTCCACGTCGAGCCCGGTGCTCAGGTAATGCAGATTCACCGCTGCGGCCCGCAAGCCGCCTGCCGCCAGCGCCGCGTCGACTTCGGCGGTCACCCGCTCGCGCGGCGGCAGATCGACGGGTGGATGCGCGAGCGCATCGTTTTCCGGATCGACGTGGATCAGCGCGTCGAGCACGCGCTTGTCGCGGAGCACGCGCAGACGCGCCGACTCCGCGATGTAATGCCCTTCCGACACAGAGATCATCGGATCGACCAGGATGTGGGCGTCGACGAGCGCGAAATCGCCCATCTTGCGCGTACGCATTTCGTGCACGTCACGCACGCCGGGGGTGGACATCAGCAGCGCGCGCATGTCGGCGGCGGCGGCTTCGTCGAGCGCGCGATCCGACAGGTCCTGCAGCGCGTCCCAGCCGAAGGTCCAGCCCATGCGCGCGACCATGAAGCCGACGATGGCCGCCGCGATCGGGTCGAGCAGTCGCAAGCCGGCGAGACTGCCGATCACGCCGATCCCCACCACCAACGAAGACGCCGCGTCCGAGCGCGCGTGCCATGCGTTCGCGATCAGCATCGCGGAACGCACACGCTTGGCCTCGCGCAGCATGTAGCGAAACAGCGCTTCCTTGCAGACGAGCACGAGCGCCGCGACCGCGAGCGCGCTTAGGTGCACGGCCGGAATATTTTGCAGATCGGCGAGCCGCGTACCAGCGCGCCACAACATGCCGACGCCGACCGAGATCAGCAGCGCGCCGAGAAATAACGACGCCACCGTCTCGTAACGGCTATGCCCGTAATTGTGATCCGCGTCGGGCTTTGCCCCGCTATGCCGATTGGCAATCAGCACGACGAAATCGGAAATAAGATCCGCAAGGGAATGGACACCATCGGCAACTAACGCCTGTGAGTGCGCGATCGTGCCGATGACGATTTGCAGCGTCATCAACACGGTATTGAGCCCAATACTCGCAAGGGTACTTTTGCGCGCAACGCGCTGCTTCTCTGTGGTTTGGGCGATCGAGGCGGACTGCATGCTGAAATGGCGGAAAGGTCGATTGATGCTATTGTAGCCGCCGCGAATCGAACGCGCAGGCGAGGCGCAAAAAAACGTTTTAAATCAGTCGCTTATCTAAACGAAAAGCATTCGCGTTCCAGCTATCTGAGTGCTTGCGACAAAAACCCGGCGTCGCAAATGACAAAAACCGCGCCCTGAACGGTGCGCGGTTTTTTGAGATTCTGCAGCAGGCTATAAACGCGGCGGATTGCCCGTATTCGTATTACGCGCAGGCAACGCTTACCACCCGCCGGATGGTCATTACTTCTGGATCAGAAACTTTTCGCGATCAAGACCCGCGATCCACCGCGGCGGCTTGCCGCGCCCGGACCACGTGCTGCCGCTTTCCGGGTCGCGGTATTTAGGCGCGACGCCTGCGCGCGGGCGGCTCGCCTTAGCGCCCTTCGATGCACGACCGCCGCCGAGTTCGCTCAGCGAAATGCCGTAGTCCGCCATTTTCTGCTTGATTTCATTCAAGACTTCCGCGTATTCGCGCGACTTCGCTTCTTCAATCTGCTTTTCGAGCTTCTCGCGCTGCGCGAGCAGTTCCTTGTAAGAAGACATAGGTTCCCTTGTGGTATGGATAAAATGAACGCCAGTCTTATGCCGACTTGCCTTTGAAGGTTTCATGCCTCGGAATTTGATGGCGAGATTAACACAAAATAGAAAGCCTGGAAAAGCACCGGGGAAAATTTAGTTTAAATTCGTTTCAAAAAATTTCCAGAGCTGCTTCTGTGTCGGGGCTGCGGCCTTCCAATTAGCTGATTCGCATGTAGCTGAAAAAAATCCATCTGCATGCATATTTATACGATTTAACTATCAGAAAATGAGACTTCGGACGTCTATTGCTCAACAAACATTTCACCGCATGAAAGCTTCGTCCACGATAAGCGCACTATTGAGACAGGAGCCCGCGCATTGCGACTGGCCCATGCGCGTTTCCCGATAAACGATAAATGCTTAATTCGTATGCCGCTCGATGCAGACTTCGAGCGCGGCGTGCAATGTTCCGGTATCGGACCGCGCGCCATCGAATGCGAAACGGTGGCGCGCGCCGTTGCGTTTCAGATCAGCGCCGTAGCGGTCGACGCCCAGCAATTCGACGCCCCCCGCGCCACTTAGCCGGCGACCGAATTCCGCGATCAGCGCGTCCTCCTCGCTGGCTGCAAGCGGCGGCAAACGATCGAGTTCGGCGCCGTCGAGCCAGCCCATCGCGCCAAAGCCGCCGATGTAGCGCAGCCGCTCCAGATTCATGATCCAGAAGGTGAAATCGCCCAGCACCAGGTAGCGCTCCGCGTCCGGGTGATAGCGCAGATAGCGCCGCACCAGGTCCGGACTCGAATCGACCGGCTCGAAGCGGCCGAGCAGCGTGACGCGCTGGCCACCCAGCACGTCGCCGTCGGGCGCGTCGAAGGCCAGAAAGCCGGCGCGCGGATCGGCTTGCAGGTTGTGCGTGTGCTCCGCGAGCCGGCTGACGAGGATCGTCGGACGATGCCGCGCGTCCGGCGCGAACGGCAGCACCGACGGATACGGAAAGCCCTCGGGCCGGCGCGCGTGCGTGGCGAGCGTGCCGACCGCGGCCGTGTGCAGCAGATGAAGCGGAGCGTGAGCGGGAATGTTCAACTGAGCGTTCCTCGGTGATTAGCGATGAGTCGTGAGTGGCAGAACGGCCGCCGCACGCGGCAATGCAAAAGCCAACGCCGCCGCCCCAACGCATGCGTTCGGCAACGCTGCCTGGTCGCAGCCGCATCCATTCGATCGTATGCGCGGGAGCCCGCGGCTCCAAGCATAAGCCTCCACGCTTCGATAGAATCGAAGATCCGCTTTCAATGCGCTTTCTCGCGCACTCCGCCTCGAGACCTCAGTGCCCGATCACCAAGCCTCCGAATTCGCCGTTCTGCCCGCCGCGCATCGCAATCTGTCCGTCACTGCACGGCAACGCGCACGCATCGCCACGATGGCGCTGTTCTTCATCGCCGGCATGATGTACGCGTCGTGGGGCGTGCACGTGCCGACCGTACGCGATCGCTTTCATGTGAATCCGGCGATGCTGTCGTTCGCGTTGTTCGCGGTGGCGGGCGGATCGATCGGCGCGATGGTGACCAATGCGTCGTGGATCGCGCGGGTCGGCACCCGCCGCGCCTGCCTGAGCGGCGGCCTCGCGATGGCCGCCTGCGCCGCGCTGATTCTCGTCGTGCCGGCGTACTGGATCCTGCTGGTCGTGCTGGCCGTCTTCGGCGCGGGCATGGCCACGCTCGACGTCGCGATGAACGCCGAAGCGAGCGCCGTCGAAAAGGCCCTCGGCAAGCCGATCATGTCGTCGCTGCACGGGATGTTCAGCCTTGGCGGCATGTTCGGCGCGGCGGTCGGCGGAGCGCTGCTGTCGCGCGGCATGGCGCCGGCGCTGCATCTCGCGCTCGCCGCGGCGGTCAGCGCGCTCGTGCTGATGCTCGCGTGCCCGTCGGTGCTGCCACACGTGCCGCACGCCGAGCATCCCGATGCCGCGACGCCGCGCGCGAGCCGCTGGCGCTCACCGGCGCTGTGGGCGCTCGGCACGATGGCACTGGTCGCGCTGATCGCCGAAGGTGCGATGTACGACTGGGCCACTGTTTATATGCGCGATGTCGTGCTGGCGACGCCCGCGCTCTCGAGTGCCGCCTACGCGGCGTTTTCCGGTGGCATGGCGGCCGCGCGTTTTGCCGGCGACGCGGTGCGCGCCCGCTTCGGCGCACCGCAGCTCGTGATGATCAGCGCGGCGCTGGCCTGCGCGGGGATGGTCGATGCGCTGCTGCTGCCGAATCCGGTGGCCGCGCTCGCCGGCTTCGCGCTGATCGGCCTGGGCCTCGCGAACATGATGCCGGTGCTGTTCGCGGCGGCGGCGAGCGTGAAGGGCATTCACGCGGCCGAGGGGCTCGCGCACGTCGCGGGGCTCGCCTACTTCGGGTTGCTGCTCGGTCCAGTAATCATCGGCGCGGTAGCGCAGGTGACCAATCTGACGATCGGACTGTCGGTCGTCGCCGTCTGCGCCGCGATGATCGCGCTCGTCGGACCGAGGGTACTGCGGCGTTTGAAGATCTGAGCCAAACGCAACGTCCAAAAGAAAAGGCACGCAAGCCTCACGGCCTACGTGCCTCTTTAGCGGCAAATCGAAGTACGGCGCCACGCCGCCTTCGACCACAACGAATTTACATCTTCACGACGTCGAGCAGCGTCTTCTTGCCTTGCTTGTAGCTGTACAGCGAGATCACGCCGTGCTGCAGGTCGCCCTTCGAATCGAACGTCGTTTCGCCGATCACGCCCTTGTAGTCGGTCGTCGGCATCGCTGCCAGGATCTTGGCCGGATCGGTCGAGTTAGCGCGCTTCATTGCGTCAACGACGATGTACACCGCGTCATACGTGAACGGCGCGTAGATCTGGATCGGCTGACCGAAACGCTTCTCGTACTTCGTTTCGAACGCCTTGCCGCCCGCCATCTTTTCGAGCGCCATGCCGGCTTCCGAGCAGACGATGTTGTCGGTTGCGTCGCCGGCCAGATCCGACAGCTTATCGGTACACACGCCGTCGCCTGCCAGCACCTTCGCGCGCAGGCCGAGTTGCTTCGCCTGCTTCGCGAACGGGCCGCCGGTTGCGTCCATGCCGCCGTACATGATCGCGTCAGGGTTTTCGCCCTTGATCTTCGTCAGAATCGCGCGGAAGTCGACGGCCTTGTCGTTCGTCGCGTCATGCGACACGACCTTCAGACCGAGCGCCTTCGCCGTCTTCTCGAACTCGTTCGCGAGACCCTGGCCGTAAGCGGTCGAATCGTCGACGATCGCGACGCTCTTCACCTTCATACCCTTCGCCGCGTAGTTCGCGAGTGCCGGGCCTTGCTGCGCGTCGGTCGCGACCACGCGATAGGTCGTCTTGAAGCCCTGCTGCGTGTAGGCCGGATTCGTTGCCGACGGCGAGATCTGCACGATGCCCGCATCGCTATAAATCTTCGATGCCGGGATCGAGGTGCCCGAGTTCAGGTGGCCGACCACGGCGACGACCTTGTCGTCGACGAGCTTCTGCGCAACCTGCGTAGCCGTGCGGGGGTCGGCCGCGTCGTCCTGCGCGTCGAGTTGCAGCGTGACCTTCTCGCCGCCGATCGTGAGACCCTTCGCGTTGATTTCCTCGACGGCGAGGCGCGCGCCGTTTTCGTTGTCCTTACCCAGGTGAGCGATACCGCCAGTCAACGGCGCGACGTGACCGATCTTGACGACCGTGTCGGCCGCGGCCGATGTTGCCAACGTCGCGAACAGCAACGCCGCAGCGCTGATCGGCAACAGCTTTTGAATTTTGATGTTCATGTGAGTCTCCAGTTTCGGTCAAAACAACGTAATCGCCCTGTGCCCCGCTTCCCCTACACGTGTCGCTCAGTCCCGTGGACGACCACGCCGGTTGCATCGTTCATGCACTTGGCCAGTACGTTTACCGGACTGTTTGTGGCAGTTGGCAAACCGTACTTGCGCGCAAGTGTAGGCCATCAAATTAATTTGGGGGAATTTTTTGAGAAAGTGGGAACAACACTAATAGCGCAGTTTCCGCGCGAGCCACTCGCGGCTTGGCGGATCGGGCCGCAAAGCCCCGTCCCATGCGGGTTTCCGCTAATCAGGAAGTATCTCCGCAGACGCGGATTCAGCCTTTTTCCGACTTATGTCCCGTGTGATTCGAAGGGTTTTTCAACTCGAAAAGGTGGCGTACCGCACAGGATTGTGAGTACGCCAAAAACTTCTGAATCGAGTTTAAATCGGCCCGGCAATCAACGCTTGAACGCGGCGCTCCGCACGGTGGCCGGCCGCGTGCAAACGCGGGACGCGATGCGCTCGCCAACGTGGTCGCGAGATGCGCCGACATGCGCGAATCATCACACGCTGACTGTATCCATACGCCCATCACGGAGAAATGAATCGTCGAGATCGTTTCAATCGCCTTACGGGAATCGAACCGCGCCGCATCAACCGCGAGGCCCCGTCCCGCCTCGCTGCAAGCCGTTTCTTTTGATGGCAAACTAACCGCCCGTTGCAGGGCCTGGCGGCCTTGGGCGTTTCGTACACACCGACCTCGCGCGGGGTTCGCGCAAGTCAATGGAGAACAGCATGAGCACGACTTCCCGATGGATCGACATCCCCGCCGGCAACGACAGTTTCGGCGGCTACCTCGCGCTGCCGAAGGGCGGCAAGGGACCGGCCGTCATCATCATTCAGGAAATCTTCGGCGTGAACAGCCATATCCGCTCGGTCGCGGACCAGTACGCGCAGGACGGCTATGTCGCGCTCGCCCCGGACGTGTTCTGGCGCGTGCAGCCGCGCGTCGAATTGACGTATGACGGCAAGGATCGCGAAAAGGGCATCGAGCTGATGCAGAAGACCAGGCTCGACGACGCGGTCGCCGACATCGGCGCCGCCGCGGCCGCCTTGCGCGCGCTGCCGGAAGTCACCGGCAAGATCGCGGCGATCGGCTACTGCTTCGGCGGCCGTCTCGCCTACCTGACCGCGGCGGCCGGTTCGGTCGACGCCGCTGTCGCCTATTACGGCGGCGGCATCCACAATCATCTCGACCAAGCCGCGAACGTCAAGGTACCGATGCAGTTCCATTACGGCGAGCTCGACGCGCATATCCCGCCGTCGGACATCGGCCAGATTCAGGAGCGCTTCGCGGGTCGCGCCGACGTGCAGTTCAACATCTACCCGAACGCGGAACACGGCTTCAACTGCTCGGAGCGTGCGTCGTACAACCAGCGCGCGTCCGCGTTGGCGCATGGCCGTACGCTGACGTTCCTCGGCGAGCGGATGTAATTCGCGGGTCCGGCACCCAGCCGGACCCGCCGCGTTGCTCATGTGATCGCACCACGAGTTCGACGCCGCATGCCAACCGACCGCGAGGGCTCAACCGACGTGCAATCCGACTATCTCGCTCATGACGCCATCGGCCTGGCCGAACTCGTGCGCACGCGCCAGGTCAGCGCGCGCGAACTGATCGACGTCGCGATCTCGCGCACCGAGGCCGTCAATCCCGCGATCAACGCGGTCGTTCTGAAGGACTACGATGCGGCACGCCAGCGCGCGTCGCGCGACGACGCGAATCGCGCGAATACCGTCAACGGCGTGAACGGAACGGACGGCTCCGCCGCCCATGCGGCGCTCACCGGCGTGCCCTTCCTGATCAAGGATCTCGGCGCTCCCGTTGCGGGACTGCGCATGGCGATGGGCAGCCGCCACTACCGCCACTTCATTCCGACGCAGGACGCGCCGGTCGTCGCGCTCGCGAAAGCGGCGGGTCTGAATATCTTCGCGAAGACCAGCACGTCCGAACTCGGCCAGATGCCTTATACGGAGCCCGAACTATTTGGCGCGTGCCGCAATCCGTGGAACCTCGATCACACGCCGGGCGGATCGAGCGGCGGTGCGGCGGCGGCAGTCGCGGCGGGCATCGTGCCGCTCGCGCATGCATCGGATGGCGGCGGCTCGATCCGCATTCCGGCATCGTGCTGCGGACTGTTCGGTCTGAAGCCCTCGCGCGGTCGTGTGCCGCGCGCGGCGCCACCCGGCGCCGGTGAGCTCGGCATCGATCACGCCGTGTCGCGCAGCGTGCGCGACAGCGCGTTGCTGCTCGATCTGCTGGCCGGCAACGCCGAGCGGCCAGCCGGCGCGCCCGGCACCTTTCTCGGCGCGACGCGCGAGCCGTGCAAGCCGCTGAACATCGCATACGTGACCGAGCCGATGCTCGCGCCCTCGCTATCGGCCGATGCGCGCGCCGCGCTCGACGACGCCGCGCAACTCGCGAGCTCGCTCGGCCATCGTCTGGAACCGGTGTCGCTCGGCGTCGATTTCGCGGCGGTCCGTCACGCGTTCCTGACGCTGTGGTCGGTGACCGCCGAAGACCTCGTGCTGAACGCGGAACGCATCACCGGCCACAAGCCCACACGCAGCGAGTTCGAGATTTCGACGTGGGCGATGGCGCATGTCGGCCGCAAGATCGGCGAGCAGGGCTTACCGGCCGCACTCGACGAACAGCGCCGCATCACCGAACGTCTGACCGATCTGCTGAACCGCTACGACGTGCTGTTGTGCGCGACCCTCGCGTCCGCGCCGATAAAGATCGGCGAGATGCGGCCGAGCTCCGTCGAGCGCATGCAAATGCGTGCGGTGACGACGATGCCGCTAGAACCGTTGATCAAGAAATTGCTGTTCGAAGCGTCGAATAAGGCGTTCGCGTGGGCCGGCTGCACGGAGCTATTCAACCTGAGCGGCCAGCCAGCGATGTCGGTGCCCTTGTACTGGAACGCACGCGGGCTGCCGATCGGCGTGCAATTCGCGGCGCGTAGCGGCGGCGAGGCGACGCTATTCAGACTCGCCGCGCAACTCGAGGCGGCACGGCCGTGGTTCAACAAGCGTCCACCGTTGATGAATGCGCGGCGCTAACAATCCAGCGGCCCGCTGCAATGAAGTGTTGAAAATCCAGCCCGGCTTGCGCTTCGCGACGTGCGCCGCATGCGGCGCAGAACGCCACGATGCGCGCCGTCACGGGATGCGCCGCGATGTCACCGCGCATCCCGCGGAGAGCCTGCCAGCACGACTCAGGCAGGTTTGATCAGGCCTTCTTGTTATAGGCGCTGCACCACCCCGCGGCCGCGACCTGCTTGCCCGCGAACATCGGGCAGGGGCCGTAGGCGTCGCCCGCCTTGCCCTGAAAGAAGCTGCAGTTGCTGCATTGCTCGCCAGGCGTGTATTTGGCGAATTTCGCCTTATCGACCTTGCTCGCGTCCGACTTGTAGCCAAGCGCCTGCGCGGTCGGATCGGTTTCGGAGAGTTTCGGCGCGTCGGCGAACGCCTGGCGCGACAGCGCGAACGTCGATGCCACACCGATGCTGGTGATCAAAAACGTACGACGGGACGATCTCATGGGGACTCACTCCATTTATATTGAAATCAACGCCGTTCTGACGACAGCGTTCGCCAAGCATAGCAACGAAGCCGTCCCCCGTGAGCATCGAAATGGTAGAGATAAGCGCATTGGTACGATGCAACCGCGACCTCACGCGCGCCCGGCCAGTTCGCAGACCCGCTGCGCGATCGCAAGCGATGCCGTCAGCCCCGGCGACTCGATGCCAAACAGATTGACGAGCCCGCGCACGCCATGCGCGGCCGGCCCCTGAATCACGAAGTCCGCGGCGGGCTCGCCGGGACCCGACAGCTTCGGACGAATGCCGGCGTACGCGGGCTGCAATGCGTCATCCGGCAACGCCGGCCAGTACGCGCGAATCGCCGCATAAAACGACTCCGCGCGACGCGGATCGACGTCGTAATTGATCTTGTCGACCCACTCGACGTCGGGACCGAAGCGCGCCTGACCGCCCAGATCGATCGTCAGATGCACGCCGAGGCCGGCTTCGTTCGGCATCGGATAGATCAGGCGGCTGAACGGCGCGCGTCCCGAGATGCTGAAGTAATTGCCGCGCGCGAAGTAAAGCGGCGGCACGTGACGGGCGTCGAGTCCGCGAATCTTGCGCGCGAGCGCGTTCGCATGCAGACCGGCGCTGTTGATCACGCAGGCGGCGCTGATCGTGCTCGGCGCCGCGCCGCCGACTGTGACGGCGAAGCGGCCGTTGCGCGCCTCGATCGCCTCGACCGGTGCATGGAATGCGCACACGGCGCCGTCGCGCTCGGCATCGCCTTGAAGCGCGAGCATGTACTGATGACTATCGACGATCCCGGTCTGCGGCGAAAACACCGCCTCCACGCATTCGAGCGCCGGTTCGAGCGCCTGCGCCTGATCGCCGGTGACGCGCATCAGGTCGAGCACGCCGTTGTCGCGTCCTTTGGTCATGATGCTTTCGAGCTGCGGAATCTGATTGCGCGACGTCGCGACAAGCAGTTTGCCGCAGCGCGAATGCGGCACGTTGCGCTCGGCGCAGTAGTCATACAGCATTTCGCGACCGCGCACGCACAGCGCGGCCTTCAGCGATCCGCGCGGATAATAGATGCCCGCGTGGATCACTTCGCTGTTGCGTGAACTCGTGCCCACGCCGATCGCGTCGGCGGCCTCCAGCACGATCACCTCGCGCCCGCGCGCCGCCAGTGCCCGCGCCGTCGCGAGGCCGATCACGCCGGCGCCGATCACTACACATTCGATCTGATCCATATCCGTTGACGCGGCCCATTGCGCCGCGCGCTGCCTCGTTCAGCCGATGGAAGGAAGATTGTACGACCCGGTACAGGCGGAGGTGACAAACAGTCGTTCGCGCCGGCCAGGCGATGGCGATGCAAGCTCGCTCGATTTCGCGATCCCCTGCCGAAAACAGAAACAATTGCCCTGGCATTCACCGTACGCACGATACGAATTGCCGATCCGAACCGTCTAAATCGCAGAAAAGCGGGGTTTGACGCAAAAAAATGGCCAAAAACCTTAGAAACCGATCGCTTTTCGCCGATTTCCGTAATCGACGCGGATGTCGGCCGGTTCGATCCGGTCGCGTCCCGCGATGCGTGCCGCGCCGAAACCGTTCAGGATCGCGCGGCGCATCTGGCGCGGCGACGCACGCTTGAGCGCATCGAGCGTCGCATCGCCGAGCGTCTCGGGAAAGCGCAGACCCCAGTTGTGCGCGCCGCGAATCTCATCGTAGATACACTGCGCGATGCGACGCGCGCCTGCGTGGTCCGGCGGCGGGATCTCGTAGACGTTCATGCGGTTGAGGATCGGCTCGGGGATCGCGCATTCGTCGTTGGCGGTCGCGATCCAGATCACGTTGCCCGCGTTGATCGGAATCTCGGCGAACTCGTCGATGAAGCTCTCGGCGGTGTCGTGTTCGAGCAGCGCATAGAGCGCGCCGAGCGGATCGTATTGCGAATCGCCGCTCGCCTTGTCGATTTCGTCGACGGCGATCACCGGGTTCGCGTAGCTGCCGTTCACCAGCGCATCGAACACCTTGCCCGGTTTCGCGTTCTTCCATTGCGACGACGCGCCCGACAGAATCCAGCCCGCCGTCAGCGAACTCATCGCGACGTATTGGTACGCGGTGCCGAGCAGGCGCGCCAACTGCTTCGCGAAATGCGTCTTGCCGATGCCGGGCTCGCCGAGCAGCAGGATCGGCATCAACTCGAGTCGGTCCTCGGTTTCGAGGCAAAGGGCGACCTGCTTGCGGATGTCGTCGAGCGGTGCTGAAAAATTGGGCAGCGCGTCGATCAGATCGTCGATCGACGGCATCCGGTTCGGCTTCACGCAGAAGCGCAGATTGCCGGTTTTCAGCATCTTTTCGTAAGTCGCGCGCAACGCGTCGTTGGCGCCCTCGCCGAGACCGTTCAGCGCGGTTTCGACCTCGTCGAGGTCATACACCCGGCTGAACGAGGCCACCGCGATTTCCTGTTTGACCATTGCTGTCGTCATCGCTCACCCCGTCTGACTGATCCTGCGGCGGCGCCTCGTGGGCACCGGTTCGAGTCCAGTGTAGCGAGGACGTCAACGCGTGCAAGCCAGCAGTCGTGCGGCTCTGCTGCTAACAACCGCTGGCATTCCCGTCCTTTTCTGGAATGTATTGTTGCTGAACCGGCGCGCGCTGACCGTGTCAGAAATCGTTGCGGCCATCGGGGGTAAGATGGCTCTCTAATTGCTACGCCGGGGCAACCACGCAACCGACGCGTAAGCGGAGATCCTTCCATGTGGAAAACCAGTATCGTGGCCATGCTGCTTGGCGCTTCGTTGCTCGCCCACGCGCAACAACGGCCAACGCAGCAGGTCGTGCAATGGCAGTTGCAGGTAGTGAAAGATGGTCAGCAGATCGATTCGTTCGACGGCACCACCACCGTCGGCCAGGCGCGCACGGATACCCATCACCAGGTCGTGCAACACGACGTCGGCTGCAAGGACCAGCCGGCCGGCAGCATCGATCTGTCGCGCACGATCACGGTGTCGCCACTGCGCGTCGATCCCGAGGGCGTGATGTTTTCCATCGACACGCAGGAAACGCTCGAGGACGACAACGCGCGGCGCACCGACATCGGCTGCAAGCTGCCGCCGCAGCCTCGCCAGGTGAGCGCGAGCCACCCGGGTCTCGTCGTGCCGCCCGATCAATGGGCGAGCTGGACCATCGTCGATCACAATCCGAACCTCGTGTACCGCGTGCATGCGACCGTGGTGAGCAACGGTGCGAACAGCAACGGCACGACTGGCGGTATCAGCGGCAATGGCGCCGCGACCGGCAGCAGCAATCCGAACTAGCAGGAACAACGCGCCCTACCGACGCGCTCAAACAGAACACGGGGATACCGCGGCATGCGAAACCCAGAAGAATTGATCCGCGAGAACCTCGCACCAAACGATTTCGTCGCGGTGAGCTGGAACCTGCACAAGGGCCGCACGCCGCTCGGTTTTCAGGCCTGGCAGGCAATGCAGCGCTGGGTTCAATCGACCCACGCGGACGCGTACTTTCTGCAGGAAGCGATGGCGCGGCGCATGCCGGCCCCGGTATTGGCGAGCAGTTTCGGCGCGCCGATCGATGATCCGCTGACCGACGTGTGGCATTGTCAGGCGACCGAGATCGCGCGCTCGCTCGAGCTCGAAGTCGCGCTCGGCCCGAACGTGTTCAAGCCGTCGTGGCGGCACGGCAACGCGATCCTGTCGCCGCATCCGCTCGATCTCGGCGGCCGCTGGGACATCTCCGCGCATCGCTTCGAAAAGCGCGGCCTGCTGGTCGCGCGTGCGACGTTCGGCGGACGGCTCGTCACGCTGCTGTGCGCGCATCTTGCGCTGACGCGCCCGGCGCGGTTGCGGCAGATGAACTGGATCGCGCACTGGATCGCGAAGGAAGCGCCCGACGGTCCGCTGGTGCTAGCCGGCGATTTCAACGATTGGCGCAACGACTCGGTGCCGCTCTTTCGCGAGCACGGCTTGCAGGAAGTCGCGACGCTGCTCGGCGAACCGGCGCGCACGTTTCCGGCGTTCTCGCCGGCGCTGTCGCTCGACAAGATGTTCGTGCGCGGCATGCAGCCCGTCGAGTGGATTCAGCCGACCCAGGAGACCGCGTGGCTGTCCGATCATTTGCCGTACATGGCGAAGTTGCGGGTGGAATGAGCGCTTCTGCTTCTGTTCGTGCGCTGTCCCCAGCGCAAGGTGCGTGCGCGCTCTCACGCTAACTACGCCGTCACTGTCGATGCGGCGTCCAGCTCGACGCCGCTTCGAGCTGTTCCCCCGGCTGCAACACGCAACCACCGGCCTGCTCCCGCAGACCGACCGCGCTGAAGCAATCCGTCGTATTCGTGACCGGCTCCACGCAGAGCTGCGGATCGTTGGCCGGCGCGAACACGACCATGTGGTCGAACGGCGCGTCGGCGCGCATCGTAATCGGCATACGTCGGTTGGAAAGACAGCCCGCCGCACGCTCGCGAGCGAAAACCGTGACGCGTCGCAGCGAGCGTCACGGCGTTCCCGATCTTCGTCCTGTTTTCGCTTATTGACTGTCTTCGCGCAACGTCCAGACTGTCGCCGTATTCGTGTTGTCGTCTACCGCGGTGAACTGCAAGCGACGCTTGCTATCGAGGCCGAAAGCGAGGCCAAATGCGGAGCCCGGCGCAGCGTCGACTGACATTTGGGCGACGAATTGGCCGTCAACGGTGAACTCGACGAGTTCGCTGGGATGTTCCGGGTCGGGGTTGACCGCGTCGCCGTTCGCGGTAACGAGATGCCCGTTGGGTGCGAGCGCCAGCGCAAGTGGACCGTGGAGGTGCTTGTTGTCCTGGTAAATCATCCGGCCGATGCCGCCGTCGTGTTTCGCGGCCGCAGCGCCGTAAATGGCGAACACCGCGTTGTCACCGGTCGAGGCGACGTAAAGCACGTCATGCGATGGGTCGTAAGCCAACCCTGTCGGGCCGACCACGAGCGCCGCCGGATCGGTGCGGTGCACATAGCCTGACGCGATGATGGTCGAACCAGGCAGCATCTGAACGCCATCCTCGCCGATGGCAAGATCGATCCGCGCGACCTTTCCGTTCAACACATCCGAGACGAAGACCCGGACGAATCGCCCCCCGTCGATCACGGTGAGATCCCAGGGGCCGTCCAGCAGGTTGGGATCTTTCAGCTCCTTGACGAGCCCGCCCTGAGGGTTGATGACGAGCAACGAGCCCGGCGCGACGACGTGCTTGCCATCCGTGGTTGGCACATTGCCCACTAGCACGAAGCCGCTTCTTAGCACGGCGAGCGCCGTCGTGAGACCGAGATTGTGTCCCTGGAAGAAAGTCACCGGATCGCTATTGGACACGAGCTTGACGATCGTCGTACCGGTTCCCTGCAGATTCAACTTCGCATTGAAATTCGACACCACCACATCGCCCGGTTTGAGCGTGCTCCAGGACGGCACGCCGGTCGGCACGAACGCCATGCCGTACGGATTGACATCGCCGTTGGCGGGAACGGTCGATGAGGTTACCGACTGCGGCGGCAGAATCGCCTCCTGAGCCTCGGCCCCGACAGTCCCCAACGATAAAGCCAGCAGACCGGCTCGACACACCGCACGACGCACGCAGCGCGATGCGCGTGCCCGTATCACCAACCCGTCGACGCCAGTGTATGAACCGGATGCAGATATCGCACGAGAAGCTTCCATTTGACACCCCCTACTCGCATGGGCGGCCGTAGCCGCCAGGACGAGTCGCGCAGCCACCGCACTGCCTGGTTTCGCGCGACTCGCGTCCTGCGTAAACGAGGCAACGTCTGGCGTATTCCCAAAAAAATCGCGCGGCGTGAACGATGTCGAACCAATGTCGCACGCGAACTATCCCGATGGCGCCGGCCAGGTTGCGCCCCATTTGCCAGTTTTCTCTGCAGGGTCAATGCTGCAGCGCACGCCGCCTTTCGGTATCATCCTGAAATTGTTGTCCGCGCGGCGCGTCGCTTTCGCGCCTGCCGGACAGTCAATGGCAACCACTCTGCGCGGCGTTCGCCGAATCGCCGTACCCCGCTGAAACACGGCCGCACTCACGCCAACGTACTGCGCGGCGCCAGCAAGCCGGTGCCGCCGCTGCCGGTCCGGCGACCCGCTTGACCAGGCTCGACCGCCGCGCCGCGGCCCCGCTCCGGCGGACACGCTAAAATAGCGGATTGCGCGGAAGTCCCGACCACGGATCAGCGCAGCATCGCCCTTGCCGTGCCGGCCGGCTCAGACGACTGGCCGCCTTTGTTTTCGCACTATCCAAGAAGCCATGAGCAACCTGAATTCACAAACCGTCCTGAGCGTCCATCACTGGACCGATACGCTTTTCAGCTTCACCTGCACGCGCGATCCGTCGTTCCGCTTCGAAAACGGCCAGTTCACGATGGTGGGCCTGCAGGTCGAGGGCAAGCCGCTGCTGCGCGCATACAGCCTCGCCAGTGCGAACTACGAAGAGCATCTCGAATTCCTGAGCATCAAGGTGCAGGACGGCCCGCTCACGTCGCGTCTGCAGCACCTGAAGGTCGGCGACGAAGTGCTGATCGGCAAGAAGCCGGTGGGCACGCTGGTGGCCGACAACCTGCTGCCGGGCAAGACGCTGTGGCTGCTGTCCACTGGCACGGGTCTCGCGCCGTTCATGTCGATCATCAAGGATCCGGAGGTCTACGACCGCTACGAGCGTGTGGTCCTCACGCACACCTGCCGCTTCGTCGACGAACTCGCGTACAAGGAATACATCACCGACCACCTGCCGGCGCATGAACACCTCGGCGAGTTGGTGCAGGAAAAGCTGCTGTACTACCCGACCGTCACGCGCGAAGCGTTCCAGAACCGTGGCCGCATCACCGAGTTGATCGAAACCGAAAAGCTGTTCGCCGACCTCGGCGTGCCGGGTTTCTCGCTCGAGGACGACCGGGTCATGCTGTGCGGCAGCCCGCACATGCTGCGCGACACGCGCAAGCTGCTCGAAGACGCGGGTTTCAAGGAAGGCAGCAACAACGAGCCGGGTCATTACGTGGTCGAAAAGGCCTTCGTCGGCTAAGCCGGCATTCCCGCTTCGCGGCCCTCACGCCGCGAATTCCAAAAAGGAGCCTCCGGGCTCCTTTTTTGTTGCTTCGTTACAAATCGGAGCCGGTTACAGGACTTCCGCTGTCAGGATTCTTCTGACAGAACGATCTGATGTAAATATCATGTAATCTCTGAGCATCCTGCGCTAACCCTTGGTGCAACTGCTTTTTTTGTCTTTTTGAGATATGATCGCGCGGCGAGATCAGACGAATCAGTGCATCAATCGTCATCAAGCGGACTTGTTACTGAATGTAAATTTCGTTACCTTGGGCCATCGTGTTTTCGCCCGTCGCCCCGCGCGCTCGACGGCGAGGCGCGAAACCTCGTGATTCGCAGGTTTTCGTGCCGCCTGTGTGCGCCCGCTTCGCTTTCCGCTCCGCTTCCTGAGAGGGAAATTCATGGATACGTCGACTGCCGTCCCGTTCAACGCTGCGCTGGCCTCGTCAGCGCAGCGTGATGGCTTCGACATGCCGTTGCACGCCGCACGCGAGATCGAGCGGCTGCGCGCGCGGGTGCGCGAGCTGTCGGCCGAGCTGGTCGACGCGCAGGAGAGCGTGCGCCGTCACGTCGCGCGCGAGTTGCACGACGGCGTCGGCGCCGAGCTGACCGCGACGCGCTTCGCGCTCGCCGGCATCGAAACCTGGCTGCCCGCCGACGCGTCGTCGCAATGCGCGGCGGCGCTCGCGCTCGCGAACCGTTCGCTCGACGCCGTGTGCGCGGCGAGCCGCGAGGCCGTCGCGCAACTGCACGCGCCGTCGTTCGAGACGGGCGTCGCCGGCGCGCTGAAGTGCTGGGTGCGCGACTTCTCCGCGCGCACCGGCTTGCGCACCACCGTCACATGCAGCGACGACGCGCGGCTCGCGCGCCTGCCCGCCGACGCGGCGCTCGCCGTATTCCGCGTTGCGCAGGAAGCGCTGAATAACGTCGCCAAGCACGCACGCGCGACGTGCGCCGACGTACGCATCGAAACGGGCGCGCGTCATCTCACACTATTGATCGGCGACGATGGCATCGGCCTGCCGCGCGGCACGCGCGAACGCGGTGGCCAGAAAAAATCAGGCGGCCATTTCGGCCTCGCCGGCATGCACGCGCGCTGCGTCGCATTCGAAGGCACGCTGCGAGTCAGCGCCAGGCGCGCGAGCGTTGGTGCTGTCGAGGCCAGCGGCAGTGGCAGCCAAGGCGCCCCCGCCTGGCGCGGCACGCTGATCCAGGCTCGCTTTACGTGGCATGCGCTGCTGGCGGCCACCGCCGCGCCGCGCGCCGCCCGGCGCGCACTGCAATCGTGAGCCCGCGACCATGAGCCTGCGCATCCTGATCGTCGAAGATCACGCGGTGGTCCGCCAGGGCGTTCGCCAGTTGCTGCTCGATCGCGGCGTCGCGCGCGAGGTCGCCGAGGCGCAAAACGGCTCCGAAGCGCTCGATTCGGTCGTCCATCAGAACTTCGACGTCGTGCTGCTCGACATCTCGCTGCCCGACATGAATGGTGTCGAGGTGCTCAAGCGCCTGAAGCGCAAGGCGCCGCGTGCGGCGGTGCTGATGTTCTCGATGTTCCGCGAGGACCAGTACGCGGTGCGCGCGCTGAAAGCCGGCGCGTCCGGCTATCTGTCGAAGACGGTCGACGCCGCGCAGATGATCGGCGCGATCCAGCAGGTCGCCGCGGGCCGCAAGTACGTCAGCCCCGAGATGGCCGAGGCGCTCGCCGACTATGTGTCGTTCGACGGCGAGCAGTTGCCGCACGAAAAGCTGTCCGATCGCGAATACCAGACGCTGTGCATGCTCGCGTCGGGCAAACGGCTCACCGATATCGCGGCCGCGCTGTCGCTGTCGGTGAAGACGGTCAGCGTGTACCGCACGCGGCTGCTCGACAAGATGAAGCTGCGCAACAACGCCGAGCTGACGTTTTATGTGATGAGCAACCGCCTCGTCGATCTGAATCCCGCGATGGCGGGCTAGGCCAGCAAACCTCGAACCGTGGCGCACGCGAACGGAGAGAGTCCCTCCCCGTTTGTCGCTCATCCGGTAAAAGCTTGACTTCCGCACCGCCCCGGCACCGCAAGACCACCAGGAAGCCCGTCCGGACGGGAGTTTCCGCCCATCGCCTTGGCCCACGAAGCGCCGCCGCGAACTAGCTCGGCCGCACGCATCCGCTAGAATTGCGGGTTTTCCCGACATTCGGCGCGCAACACGCGTGCACCACTGGAGACCCACGCCAATGTCCCTGTTTCGCAAAAAGAGCGTCGAGCACATGCTCGCGGCGAGCGCTCAGACCGCCGGCCTGAAAAAGGCGCTCGGCGCGCTCGACCTGACCTTCCTCGGCGTCGGCGCCATCATCGGCACCGGTATCTTCGTGCTGACCGGCACGGGCGCCGTGCAGGCCGGCCCCGCGTTGATGATCTCGTTCGTGATCGCGGCGATCGCCTGCGGCTTCGCCGCGCTCGCTTACGCCGAATTCGCGTCGACGATTCCGGTCGCCGGTTCGATCTACACGTACTCGTACGCGACGCTCGGCGAGCTGGCCGCGTGGATCATCGGCTGGGACCTGATGCTCGAGTACGGGCTCGCGACCTCGGCGGTGTCGGTCGGCTGGTCCGGGTATCTGCAGTCGCTGCTGTCGGGCTTCGGCGTGTCGCTGCCGATGGCGCTGAGCGCGGCCCCCGGCGCCGTCCCGGGACACGAAACGCTGTTCAACCTGCCCGCCTTCCTGGTCATGATGGCCATCACCACGCTGCTGTCGCTCGGCGTGCGCGAGTCCGCGCGGATCAACAACATCATGGTCGCGATCAAGGTGGTCGTCGTGCTGCTCGTGATCGCCGTCGGCGTGTTTCACGTCACGCCGGCCAACTGGCACCCGTTCATGCCCCACGGCTGGAGCGGCGTGTTCGGCGCCGCCGCGGTGATGTTCTTCGCGTTCATCGGCTTCGACTCGGTGTCGTCGGCGGCGGAAGAAGTGAAAAACCCGAAGCGCGATCTGCCGATCGGCATCATCGCGTCGCTCGGCGTGTGCGGGGTGCTGTATGTGGCAGTGGCCGCGGTCGTCACCGGCATCGTGCCGTCGGAGAAGTTCATGGGCATTTCGCATCCGGTGTCGTACGCGCTGCAGCTCGCGGGGCAGAACTGGGTCGCGGGCTTCATCGATCTCGGCGCCGTGCTCGGCATGCTGACCGTGATTCTCGTGATGGCCTATGGTCAGACGCGCGTGATCTTCGCGATGTCGCGCGACGGCCTGCTGCCCGCGAAGCTGTCGAAAGTCCATCCGCGTTTCGCGACGCCGTTTTTCACGACGTGGCTCGTCGGTCTCTTCTTCGGCCTGATCGGCGCGCTGGTGCCGCTCAATGTGTTGGCTGAACTGATCAATATCGGCACGCTCGCGGCGTTCTCGATGGTGTCGATCGCGGTGCTCGTGCTGCGCAAGACGCACCCCGAGCTGCCGCGCGCGTTCCGTTGCCCGGGCGTGCCAGTCGTGCCGGTGCTCGCGGTCGTATCGTGCCTGTTCCTGATGCTGAACCTGCAAGGCATCACGTGGGCCGCGTTCGTGATCTGGCTGCTGATCGGCATGGTCGTCTATTTCGGCTACTCGCGCCGTCACTCGAAACTGGCAAAGTAATGCGCCGTTTCGACGAGGCCACGCCAACGCGCTGAATGCTCGCGAGCACGGCCTCGCTTTCCGCTGATCTATCGATGCGCCCCGTCATGCTCTGCAGACGGGGCGCATGTCGTTGCGGCGGCCCATTGCGTGGCCGCGAGTTTTGTCTTCGTGCGTTCGCGCGCGCCGGACACACTTCCCCTCATAGCGCGCTCACGCGATTTGTGCTTTACTTTTCGGCAGACCTATAAGACCCGCAGCACCCTCGTCGGACCTCGCGAATCGCAGTCAGCACGCAGTCGAAGCAAAGCAGGGGCAACATCAATCACAGGTCCGGTCTCACCCACAGCAACTATCTTGCATGGGATCGTGGTCTGCGCCGAGGCGGGGATCGATACGCCGAAGCGCCCGCTCCGATCAATTAAGGAGACAGCTTCATGGCGATCAGCATCAGTCTGACGGTCAATGGCGCGCCCGTGAGCGCCTCAGTCGACCCTGGCACCTTGCTTGTCCAGTTCCTGCGCGATCAACTCCGTCTGACCGGCACCCACGTCGGCTGCGATACGGCGCAATGCGGCGCCTGCACCGTGCATCTGAACGGCCGCGCGATCAAGTCCTGCAACATCCTCGCCGCGCAAGCCGACGGCGCCGAAGTCACGACCATCGAAGGGCTCGCGCACAACGGCGCGCTGCATCCGATGCAGGCCGCGTTCAAGCACTGCCACGGTCTGCAATGCGGCTTCTGCACGCCTGGCATGGTGATGAGCGCGGTGTCGTTGGTGCAGCGTCAACCCGATCTGACCGGCGACGACGTGCGCGAGCAGCTCGACGGCAATCTGTGCCGCTGTACGGGCTATCACAACATCGTCAAGGCCGTGCTCGAAGGCGCCGCGGGTATGAAGTCCGCCGCATCGAACGCATCTGCCGGCGCGAATGCCGCCGGCGCCACCGCCGCCTGAGGAGCCGACGATGAACGCACCCGATACCCCGAGCCTGATCGGCGCCGCCGTCGAACGCAAGGAAGACTATCGCTTCCTGACCGGCAAAGGCCAGTACACCGACGACATCGTGCTGCCGCAGCAAACCTACGCCGTGTTCCTGCGCTCGCCGCACGCGCACGCGAAGATCAGAAGCATCGACACGAGCGCGGCCAAACAGTCGCCGGGCGTGGTCGCGATCTTCACCGGCGCGGATCTCGCCGCCGACAACGTCGGCGGACTGCCGTGCGGCTGGCTGATCCACAGCACTGATGGCAAGCCGATGAACGAGCCGCCGCATCCGGTGATCGCGCATACGAAAGCGCGGCACGTGGGCGATCAGGTCGCGCTCGTGATCGCCGACTCGATCAAGGCCGCGAAAGATGCGGCCGAGTTGATCGACGTCGACTACGACGTGCTGCCGGCCGTCGTCGATACCGCGCATGCGGCCGACCCAGGTCAAGCGGCGGTGCACGACGAAGTGCCCGACAACGTCTGCTACAACTGGGGCCACGGCGACAAGGCCGCGACCGATGCCGCGTTCGCGAAAGCCGCGCACATGACCACGCTCGACATCGTCAACAACCGCCTCGTGCCGAACGCGATCGAACCGCGCGCGGTCAACGCGAACTATTCGGCGCAGGACGACAGCTACACGCTGTATGTCGCCAATCAGAATCCGCACGTCGAGCGGCTGCTGATGGCCGCGTTCGTGCTGTCGCTGCCGGAATCGAAGCTGCGCGTGATTGCGCCGGACGTCGGTGGCGGCTTCGGCTCGAAGATCTTTCTATACGCGGAAGACGTCGCGCTCACGTGGGCATCGAAGAAGATCGGCCGGCCGGTCAAATGGACCGCCGAGCGCTCCGAGGCCTTCCTCTCCGACGCGCACGGCCGCGATCACGTGACCAAAGCCGAGCTTGCGCTGGACGCCGACGGCAAGTTCCTCGCCATGCGCGTGCATACAATCGCGAACATGGGCGCGTATCTGTCGACGTTCGCGTCGAGCGTGCCGACGATCCTGTACGCGACGCTGCTCGCCGGGCAATACGCAACGCCCGCGATCTACGCGGAAGTGAAGGCGGTCTTCACCAACACCGTTCCCGTCGATGCGTATCGCGGCGCGGGCCGGCCGGAAGCGACGTTCGTCGTCGAGCGTCTGGTCGAAGCCGCGGCGCGCGAGATGAAACTAGACCCCGCGGAAATCCGCCGCCGCAATTTCATCACGCAATTCCCGTACGCGACGCCGGTCGGCCTCACCTACGACACCGGCGACTACAACGCGATCCTGTCGCGCGCGCTCACGCTCGCCGACGTCGAGGGCTTCGCCGCACGCCGGCAGGAATCCGAAAAGAACGGCAAGCGACGCGGCCTCGGCTACTCGTGCTACATCGAGGCATGCGGTCTCGCGCCGTCGAACATCGCGGGCGCGCTCGGCGCGCGCGCGGGCCTGTTCGAAGTCGGCCAGATTCGCGTGCACCCGACCGGTTCGGTGACCGTGTTCACGGGCTCGCATAGCCACGGCCAGGGCCATGAGACGACCTTCGCGCAGGTGGTCGCGGATCGCCTCGGCATTCCGCTCGAAAGCGTCGAGATCGTGCACGGCGACACCGGCCGCATCGCGTTCGGCATGGGCACGTATGGTTCGCGTTCGATCGCGGTCGGCGGCTCGGCCATCTCGAAGGCTCTCGACAAGATCGAAGCAAAGGCGAAGAAGATCGCCGCGCATCTGCTCGAAGCGTCGGCTGAAGACATCGAGTTCAAGAACGGCGTGTTCCGCGTCACAGGCACCGACCGCACGAAGGCGTTCGCGGAAATCTCGCTCGCGGCGTACGTGCCGCACAACTATCCGCTCGACGTGCTCGAACCGGGGCTCGAGGAAAGCGCCTTTTACGATCCGACCAACTTCACGTATCCGTCGGGTGCGTATATCTGCGAGATCGAGGTCGATCCGGACACCGGCGTCTCCCGCATCCAGCAGTTCACCGCGGTCGACGATTTCGGCAACGTGATCAATCCGATGATCGTCGAAGGCCAGGTGCATGGCGGGCTCGCGCAAGGCATCGGCCAGGCGATGCTCGAACGCTGCGTGTACGACAACGACAGCGGCCAGCTGCTGTCCGGCTCGTACATGGACTACGCGATGCCGTATGCGTCCGACCTGCCCGACTTCACGGTGGAGACTTCGAAGGGTACGCCGTGCACGCACAATCCGCTCGGCGTCAAAGGCTGCGGCGAAGCGGGCGCGATCGGCTCGCCGCCGGCCGTGATCAACGCGATCATCGACGCGCTCGCGCCGCTCGGTGTGACCGCTCTGCAGATGCCGGCCACGCCGCATCGCGTGTGGTCCGCGATTCAAGCGGCGAAGCAAGTCTGACCCAACGATCCTGAGCGGAGCATTCGACATGTATTCATTCGAGTATCAACGCGCGACGGATCCGCAAGCGGCCGCCGCAGCCCTCACCGCCGACAGCGAAGCGAAGTTCCTTGCCGGCGGCCAGAGCCTTCTGCCGACGATGCGCCTGCGTCTCGCGCAGCCGTCGCAACTGATCGACGTGACGCGCATTCCTGCGCTCAAGACCGTCACCGTCGACGCCAACACGGTGACGATCGGCGCGGCCGTCTGTCACGCGGACGTCGCCGAGCACGCGCAAGTGCGACGCGTGTTGCCCGTGCTCGCGGAGCTGGCCGCGAATATCGGCGATCGCCAGGTGCGCGCGCTCGGCACGATCGGCGGCTCGCTCGCGAACAACGACCCGGCCGCGTGCTACCCGGCCGCGGCGATGGGCCTCGATGCGACGATCGTCACGGACCGGCGGCGCATCCCTTCGGCCGATTTCTTCGTCGGCATGTACGAGACCGCGCTCGCGCCCGACGAACTGATCGTCGCCGTCGAGTTTCCAGTGCCCGAGCGCGCCGCGTACGAGAAATTCCGCAATCCGGCTTCGCACTTTGCGCTGGTCGGCGTGTTCGTCGCGAAGGTCGCGAGCGGCGTGCGCGTCGCGGTAACGGGGGCGGCGTCATCGGTATTTCGCGTTCCCGAGCTCGAAAGCGCGCTGTCGGCGAACTTCACCCCCGACGCGGCACGCGCGGTCAGCGTGTCGCCCGACCAGCTGAACGACGACATGCACGCGAGCGCCGCGTATCGCGCGCATCTGATTCCAGTGCTGGCCGCGCGCGCGGTCACGAAGGCAAATGCCTAGCGATTCGCGCTGAGCCGCCCGGCTTGCCGCGCGCACACCACGGCGCGCGCAAGCCGGCTTCGCTCACTTCGCGAGCCGGCGCGAGCGTTTGACGTCAGCCTCGCGTCCTATCCGTTCTTCACTCGCGCTACGCTTTCGCCACGGCCTGTCGCGCAGATTCAGGAGCACCATGCAACCGGCTTCGATCGACGACACCCTCGCCCAACTCGCCGCCCAACGCTATTTCGCGAGCCGCGAGCTCGCGACCGCGCTGTATCTCGCGCTACGCATGGAGCGGCCGCTGTTCGTCGAAGGCGAGCCGGGCGTCGGCAAAACCGAGCTCGCGAAAGCGGCGGCCGGCATGCTCGGCACCACGCTGTTGCGCCTGCAATGCTATGAAGGCCTCGACACCGCGAGCGCGCTTTACGAATGGGACTACCCGCGCCAGATCATGGCGCTGCGGCTCGCCGAAGCGAGCGGCGAGCGCCCCGATAACGACACGCTATATCGTGGCGAATTCCTGCTGAAGCGTCCGCTTCTGCAGGCGTTGATGCCCGACGAAAATCATCCCGGCGCGCGGCGCGTGCTACTGATCGACGAAATCGACCGCGCCGACGAACCGTTCGAGGCGTTCCTGCTCGAACTCCTGTCCGACTTTCAGGTATCGATTCCCGAATACGGCACCGTGCATGCGACGCAGCCGCCGCTCGTCATCATGACGTCAAACCGCACGCGCGAAGTGCATGACGCGTTGAAGCGCCGCTGTCTGTATCAATGGATCGGCTATCCGGACCGCGAGCGCGAACTGGAGATCGTCGCCGCCCGCGCGCCGCATACGTCGGCGCAATTGCAGCGGCGCGCGGTCGACTTCGTGCATCGGCTGCGCGGCATGGATCTGTTCAAGGCGCCCGGCATCGCCGAGACGATCGACTGGTGCCGCGCGCTCGAAGCGTTGTCGGTCACGGAACTCGATCCGCAATCGGTGCGGAACACGCTCGGCGTGCTGCTCAAGTATCAGGACGATCTGGCGCGCGTGGATGCCGCGCAGATCGCGAAGTGTCTGTCCGAGTGAGGATCGTTGACATGACGAACGAAACCGGCTCAGGCACGCACGACGACACGAACCGGCACGCTGCGCCCGTGCTCGCGCGCAACGTCGTTCATTTCGTGCGCGTGCTGCGCGGCGCTGGCCTGCCGATGTCGCCCGCGCAGGCAGTCGACGCGCTCGCCGCGTTGCAGTGGATCGACCTCGGCCGCCGCGACGATGTGCGCGCCGCGCTCGCCGCGCTGCTCGTCACCGCGCCCGACGAACACGAGCTCTTCAATGCCGCATTCGATCTGTTCTGGCGCGACCCCGATTGGGAAGGCAAGCTGCGTGCGCTGATGCTGCCGAAAGTACGCGACGGGCTGCCACCGCCGAAGCGCAACAACCGTCTCGCCGATGCGCTCGCGGTACGCATGCCGGCGTCGCCGCATCTGAATGCGCCGCAGGAAACCGAGCAGCACGAGCTGCACGCGCAACTGACGTTCAGCGCGGAGGAGCGGCTACGTCATCGCGATTTCGATACACTGAGCGCCGACGAATGGCGCACGCTGCGTCACCTGATTCGCGGCCAGCGGCTGCCGCTCGCAACCGAGCCGACCCGACGCCTGAAGGCGGCGTCGCACGGCACCCATGCGGACCTGCGCGCGAGCGCCCGGCATGCGGTTCGCGCCGGCGGTGACTGGACCGTGTGGAAGTATCGCGCGATGGTCGAGCGCAAGCCGCCGCTCGTGCTGCTGCTCGACATTTCCGGCTCGATGAGCAACTACTCGCGCGCGGTGCTCTACTTTTGCCACGCGTTGTTGCAGTCGCGCGAACGTCTGCAGGTGTTTCTGTTCGGCACGCGGCTCACGAACGCGACGCGCGCACTGCGCGAACGCGACCCGGACGTCGCGATCGCGACGCTCAGCGATCAGGTGGCCGACTGGTCGGGCGGCACGCGCATCGGCGCGGCGCTCGCCGAGTTCAACCGACGCTGGGCGCGTCGCGTGCTCACCGGTCGTGCGACGGTGCTGCTCGTCACCGACGGTCTCGATCACGAAGCGATCGACGTGCTCGAAACCGAAATGGCGCGGCTCGCACGCTTCGCGCATCGCATCGTGTGGCTCAACCCGCTGCTGCGGTTCAGCGGCTTCACTCCGAAAGCGCGCGGCGTGCAGGCGATCCTGCCGTATGTCGACGCGCACCGTCCGGTTCATAATCTAGACAGTCTCGCAGCGTTCGGCCGAGATCTCGCGCAGCTGACGCGCGCGCCTCGCCGCACCATCACCGCGACGACACTCGCAGGAGCAACCTCATGGAATTGAGCGAAATTCATACGCTGCCGGTCGCGCAGCAGCAAACGTGGGACGCGTTGAACGACACCGAGATTCTGCGCGCCTGCATCCCCGGTTGCGAAAGCATCGACCCCGACGGCGAAAACGCGTACCTGGTCACGCTGAGCGCGGCGGTCGGACCGGTCAAGGCACGCTTCAAGGGGCGTATGCAACTGACCGATATCGACGCGCCCAACACCTACACGATCGTGTTCGAAGGCCAGGGCGGCGCCGCGGGTTTTGCCAAGGGCAATACGCAGGTCACGCTCGAAGCCGACGGCGACGCCGCGACGAAGCTCTCCTATACCGCCAACGCGCTGGTCGGCGGCAAGCTCGCGCAGATCGGCTCGCGGCTCGTCGACGGTGCGGCGCGCAAGATTGCCGGGGAATTTTTCAGGCGCTTGAGCGCCCAGCTCTCGGGCGACAATAGCGTCGATCAAGCGGCGGACGGCGACGCCTCGGCCGAAACCGCAGCCGCAGCCGAAGCCGAAGCCGCGTCCGCGTCTACGCAAACAGAATCGAACGAGGCCGCGGACGCAGAGTCCGGCGGCGAAGCAAAGAAAGGGAAGAAATCATGGAAAGCGTGGATCTCGAAGTTCTGAAAACCAGCGCCCGCTGGCTGGAGGACGGACATCGCGCGCTCCTCGTGACGGTCGTGAAGACGTGGGGCTCGTCGCCGCGTCCCGAGGGCGCGATGCTCGCGGTGCGCGATGACGGCCTCGTGGTGGGCTCGGTGTCGGGCGGCTGCATCGAGGACGATCTGATCGATCGCGTACGGCAACGGGGTATCGAGCAGACGCACCCGGAAGCGGTGAAGTACGGCATCACCGCCGAGGAAGCGCATCGCTTCGGGTTGCCGTGCGGCGGTACGATCCAGCTCGTGCTCGAACCGTTGACGCGGCAAAGCGGCATCGCCGAGCTGTGTCACGCGGTCGAAACTGGCCGGCTCGTCGCGCGCGAACTCGACATGACGACGGGCGAAGCACGGCTCGACAACGCGCAGGCGACCGACGGCGTGCATTTCGACGATGAGCGTCTGTTGACGATCCACGGTCCGCGCTACCGGATGCTGGTGATCGGCGCCGGGCAGTTGTCGCGCTACCTGTGCCATATCGCGGTGGGGCTCGATTATCAGGTGACGGTCTGCGATCCGCGTGAGGAATATACAGAGGAATGGGATGTGCCCGGCACGAAGATCGTCCGCACGATGCCGGACGACACCGTGATCGACATGAAGCTCGACGAGCGCTGCGCGGTCATCGCGCTGACGCACGATCCGAAGCTCGACGATCTCGCGCTGATGGAAGCCTTGAAGACGCCGGCGTTCTATGTCGGCGCGCTCGGCTCGCGCCGGAACAATCAGGCGCGGCGCGAGCGCTTGAAGGAGTTCGATCTGAACGAAGCCGAACTGGCCCGTTTGCATGGACCTGTCGGCATCTATATCGGCAGCAGGACGCCGCCTGAAATCGCGGTGTCGATTCTGGCCGAGGTGACGGCGGCGAAAAATGGCGTGTCGCTGCCGACGCTATTGCAGGTCGAAGGCGCGAAGGCTGCGCGGGAAATTGCGGCGTCGGGTGGCGCCGCTTGCAGCGCGTAGCCTGGCGCCGGCGCGCCGCGCAAACCCATCCGGCAATCCGGGGAGCGCTTCTCAATGCGCGCCAGCCGCTTGACATCCGCCCGGCGGGAAACGACGCTAGCGGGCGATGCCGTCAACGTCGTCGTCCGGATACCGCCCGTCATGCGCCTCTCCGTCGTGGTCCTAGCCTCCGCCTGCTGGCTGGCCGCCATTCACGCCGCAAGCGCGAGCGCGAGCGCGCCGGTCAGACTGGACGACCCATACACCAACGAAGGTGAAACGCAGACCTTCACCGTCAACGCGGACGGCTCGTATGTGAAGCTCGACTCGATGACGCTGCGCGTCAACAACGAAGCCGGCGTCGAGCGGGTCGCGCAGCAGTACGTCTGGTTCAACCGCGACATGGCCGACGTGCAGATCCTCGAGGCCTATACCCTCACCGTCGACGGCAAGCGTCACGACGTAGCGGCAGAGCAGATCCGCGACGTGCAGGAAGCCCGCTCATTCGACGCACCAATGTTCCAGGACATCGAGGAGAAGGTGATCGTGTTCCCCGCAGTCGAACCGGGCGCGCGCGTGCATCTGACGTACCGCAAGACGCAGCGTCAACCGATCGTGCCGGGCGAATTCAGCGACTTCACGCCGCCCGATCTCGCACCGACGCGCAACTTCCGCGTGATCTACGACCTGCCCGCCGACAAGCCGCTGTACACGGACGCGCGCGGCTTCAGCGCGGTCACGCCGGTGACGCGCGACGGCCGCACGCGCTACGAATTCCGCTACGACAAGGCGCATTTCGAGCGGCTCGAACGCGGCTCGGTCGCGTACGTGTCGTACGGTGATCGGCTGATGGTGTCGACCTTCGCGAGCTATGCCGCGTTCGCCGCGTCCTATCGCGGCTCCGCGGCGGACCCGGGCACCCACGACGCCGCGATCGCCCAGCTCGCGCAACAGCTGACCGCGCACGATCGCACACCGCACGACAAAGCCAAAACGCTGTACGACTGGGTTCGCCGCACTATCCGCTATGTCGCGATCTACGTCGGACGCGGCTCCGTCGTGCCGCACAGCACCAGCGCGATCCTCGCGAACCGCTATGGCGATTGCAAGGACCATGTCGCGCTCTACGGCGCGCTGCTCGACGCGGTCGGCGTGCGCAACGAGCCGGCGTTGATCAGCAGCGGCACGATCTACACGCTGCCGAGTGTGCCCGGCTACGGCGTCATCAATCATGCGATCACGTGGCTGCCCGATTTGCAGATGTACGCGGATTCGACCGCATCGAACGTCGAATTCGGTTTTCTGCCATCGTCCGACATGGACCGTCCGACCGTGCTGATCGGCGACGGCATGCTCGCGCAAACTCCCGCCACCGCGCAGATGTCACGCAGCACCGACCTCGCGATCAAGATCGAACCGGATGGCTCGGCCAGCTTCACGTATCGGCTGCAGGATGCGGGACCGCACGCCGAGCAGGCCCGCGCGCGGCTGCGCAGGCAAACGCCCGCGCAGCGCGAGGAATCGATCCAGGCCGAGCTGCGCAACGCGAATCTGCGCGGCACCGCGACGCTGACGACGAGCGACCTCAACGCGGCCGACGGCCCGCTCACGCTGACGATGAAAGGCACGCTCGAAAGTCTCGTGGTGACCGGCATGACGGCGTCGATTCCGGCGCTGACGAGCCTCGGCGGCGGCGTCGAGGCCGACACGCGCTACTGGCTCGGCGAACGCAAGCGCACGCAGCCGTTCGTGTGCCACAACCTCGCGATCCACGAACACGCGCGCATCGAGCTGCCCGCCAATTTCCGCCTGCTCGACATGCCGGAGGCGCAGCGCACCCAGGACCGCTTCGTCGATTTCACGTCGCAATACGCGTTCGATCCGCACAGCAACGTGGTCACGATGACGCGCGACGGCGCCACCCATTTCGACAGCGACGTGTGCACGCCCGATGACTTCACGCGCATGCGTCCCGCGATCGAAGCAATCGGGCGGGACGTGCGCGCGGAGGTCATCGTCAGATCGACGTTGGTGGAGTCGTCGAATATGGCGTCGCAGGCGCCTTGAACGTCAAACCGGCCACAGCGGCCCTTCCTGCATCGCGCCGATCTGCTCGCGCATCTCGAGGATGCGCTCCTCCCAGTAGCGCTGCGTGTTGAACCACGGAAACGCGGCCGGAAACGCCGGGTCGCTCCAGCGGCGCGCGAGCCATGCCTGATAGTGAATCAGCCGCAACGTGCGCAGCGCTTCGACCAGATACAGCTCACGCGGCTCGAAGTCGCAGAAATCCTCGTAACCGGCGAGCAGATCGGCCAGCGCGCGCGACGCCTCCGCGCGCTCGCCCGGCAGCAGCAGCCACAGATCCTGAATCGCGGGAGCCATGCGGCTGTCGTCGAAATCGACGAAATGCGGGCCCGCGTCGGTCCACAGCACGTTGCTCGGATGACAGTCGCCGTGCACACGAAGCGTGCGAATCTCGCCGGCCCGCTCGAACGCGCGC
Source organism: Paraburkholderia sp. WC7.3g (assembly GCF_050436345.1). NCBI lineage: Bacteria > Pseudomonadati > Pseudomonadota > Betaproteobacteria > Burkholderiales > Burkholderiaceae > Paraburkholderia > Paraburkholderia sp. WC7.3g. The sequence goes on along the minus strand of NZ_JBNDMA010000002.1, from coordinate 628,257 downwards.
GCGACGCCTTCGAGCGCGAGATTCATCACGGTTTCCCACGCGGTGCGCACGTCGTCTGGCACGAAACGGTGCGCGAGCAGGAAGTCGCGCGGCTCGTAGCCGAACGTGTCGATGTCAAGCGTGGGACGTTCCGCGTAGTCCTGCGTCTGCCCGATCGCATGAATGCGTCCGATGAAACGCCCCAGCCATTCGAGCGTGTCGCGCCGGTCGAGATCCGGCGCGCGACCGCCGCGCCGCTCGAAGACCGAGAAGCGGAAACCGTCGAACGTATGCAGTGTGCGGCCGTCGAGCAAGCGCGCGGGCACGGCCGGAATCTCGCGCGCGGCAAGCTCGGCGACGAACGCGTGCTCTTCGAGAATCGCGGCATCGCTCCAGCGCTCGGGACGATAGAACTTCGCGACCACGGGCGGACCGTCTTCGACGCCGACCTGATACACGCGGTTTTCGTAGCTGTTGAGCGGCAGCAGGCGGCCGTCGGTGCGCACGCCGGTCGTCGCGAGCACGCCGTCGAGCGCATCCAGCACGGTTTCCGGCGTAAGCCGCGCAAACGGCACGGCGCCATCGGCGCCAGCCTCGGGATCGAAATTGTCGGGAATGGTGTCGTTCATGCCCCGCATTGTGCGCCGCGCCGCGGGTAAAGACGAGGGCGACGACTCGCAATGCGTGGTTGCATCGTTAGAAACGTGCACTGATTGGCGACGCGCGCAGTGGATCGACGCGCGCATCGACCGGCACGATGCTGGCGAGTCGGCCTTACCTCACAGCATCGCTACAGCCCGCACTTGCGTGTCAAACAACGGGAATGAGCAACCAGTCAGCCTGTCGCTCAATGCGTCTGCGCGCCGGCCGGACGTATCAGGTCGCCGGTATCGATCAGATCTTCGAGGAAAAAGGGTTCAGTGTTGAGCTGCGGCGATGCGCCGGGCTCGCCGGCGTACCACGCCACCATCGCCATGTCGCCAAGGATGCGCATGACGATTCCGCGCGCGCCTTGCGGCACGGCGATATGTACCGATCGGACGATGGAACCGACTTCCATGATATTTCCCCGCTTCCCTTAGCCGGCTTTATGACTTCACGCCGGTCGAGGTGATGATAAAAACGCCGCTTCGCTTGGCGTTGCGTGCGCACCTGATCTGCCGCGCGCGTGGCGCATGAGAGGTTCGAGTCATTGTTCCCGCATTGCGGGGCTTTGGGAAGCGCGCACGAAAAGCTTTCACCAGTCGTTTGGCGCTATCCCCATTACGTTGCGCATGGCCGATGATCTCGGCGTCAGACGCCGTAATGAAGATCATCATAAACCCTGCGGGGGGAGACATCAAAAACGTGCATTGCCAGAACGATCTGCCGGATCCGGGCGCCGCGCAGCAAAAAGCGGCAACGCGTTCACGCTCGATATCGTCGATCGCATCAAAACGATGATGTGCGTGCATCGGTGCAGGGCGTATTGTGTGAAGCGCTGATCGCCGCGTGCCCGACGGGCCTGAAGAACCCGCTGTTCCTGCTGTCCCTCGGCAACTGGCGCGCGACGCTGATCATCGCGGTATCGATTCCGTTGTCGATGATCACGTCGATCATCGCGTTGTCCGCGCTCGGCCAGACGATCAACATCATGACGCTCGGCGGGCTCGTGCTCGCGGTCGGGATTCTCGTCGACGATGCGACCGCCGCCATCGAAAACATCAACCATCAGCTCGAACAGGCGATTCACGACAGCGCGCATCAGATCGCGATTCCGACGCTCGCGTCGACGCTGGCGATCTGTATCGTGTTCGTGCCGATGTTTCTGCGATGCGCTCTCGCATCCGTCGACGTCCACTTCGGGCTCCGCGCCGGCGCCGATCAGCGAAGCCGCGGTTCGCGGCTAGCGCGAGAAGGGCGCGCGGCATGCTGCTGCGCGTGACGCGCCGGGTTTTCAGCGTATTCTTAACACTTTGAGCGTTTCCATCACCGCCGTGTCGGACATCCCCTATCTCGAACGCGGCTCGCGCGCGTACTGGCGTGCGAGCGTCGCGCTGCTGTTCGCCGGCTACGCGACATTCTCTTTGCTCTATTGCGTGCAGCCGCTGCTGCCGTCGTTCTCCGAAGCGTTCAATGTGACACCGGCACAAAGCAGTCTGTCGCTGTCGCTGTCGACCGCCGCGCTCGCGCTCGCGACCTTCGTCGCGGGATTCGTCTCCGAGGGTTGGAGCCGGCACAAGCTGATGACGCTGTCGCTGACGGTGTCGGCGGTGCTGACGATCGGCGTATCGGTCGCGCCGCACTGGCATCAGCTGCTCGTGTTGCGCACGCTCGAAGGGCTCGCGCTCGGCGGCGTGCCGGCCGTCGCGATGGCTTATCTCGCCGAGGAAGTGCATCCCGACGGCCTCGGCCTCGCGATGGGCCTCTATGTGGGCGGCACGGCGATCGGCGGCATGGCCGGGCGGGTGATCACCGGCGTGGTCGCGGATCTGTTTTCGTGGCGTGTCGCGATCGGCACGATCGGCGTGCTCGGCCTGCTGTCGATGCTCGCATTCCGCGGGCTGCTGCCGCCGTCGCGCCATTTCGTGCCGCGCCGCGGACTCAGCTTCGCGCATCACCGCACGTTGCTGCTGCGGCAATTTACCCGACCGGGCCTGCCGTTGCTGTTCCTGCTCGCCTTCGTGCTGATGGGCAGCTTCGTCACGCTGTACAACTACATCGGCTACCGGCTGCTCGCGCCGCCGTATCGGCTGAATCAGACCGAGGTCGGCGCGATTTTCATCGTCTATCTGACTGGCGTGGTCGCGTCGCCGTGGTCCGGCCGCATGGCCGACACGTTCGGCCGCGCGCGCGTGCTGATCGCGAGCCTGCTGTTGATGGTGTTCGGCCTCGCGCTGACGATGCTGCATCCGCTCGCGGCCATCGCGACCGGGATCGCATGCGTGACGTTCGGATTCTTTGCCGGGCACTCGGTCGCGAGCGGCTGGGTCGGGCGTCTGGCAAAAGACGCGAAAGGCCAAGCCGCGGCGCTGTATCTGCTTGCGTACTACATCGGCTCGAGCCTGGTCGGCTCGTATGGCGGCCACGCGTGGGCCGCTCATGGCTGGAACGGGGTCGTCGGGTTGGTCGCTGCGTTGCTCGTGATCGGGCTGTTCGCGGCGACACGCCTGCGCGGACGCGAATAGCGAAAGGGGTCTGTCGCGCTGCGCGGTTCAATGACGGGGAGCCGCACGCAATCACCCGCTGCGCATGGATCGGCGGCAAAACGAAAGGCGTGCGTAAGCGATCGTTTCATCTATTTCGCCATGTTTTGTTGCGCCGCGCCAACCGCCGCACGGCCCGCGGCGCGGGGGTTCAGCAGCTTGCGAATAAGCGCCGACGCGCAAGCTCGCGGCGTCGCGCTCCGTCATCGGTCTCCTATACTCGATTGGCGCACGGACGCCGCATTATTTGAAGGCGCGGCCTCTGCTGGAACGACATAGCAACCATCCTGCATGGGAGGAGACAAAAAATGACGTACTTTACGATCGGCGATTTCATTCTGATCATTCCGATGGCGCTGGCGGGCGCGCTATTCGTCGGCGCGCTGCCCTGCAAGACCGAGTTGCGACATAACGGGCTGCGTGTGCTGGGCGCGCTGATCGGTGTGATGTGCGCGGTGGCGCTGGTCGAGGGTCTGCCGGCGCTCGTGTAGCGGCGCGGCGAAGCACCAATTGAAAAGCCGCACGCGACGCGTGCGGCTTCGTTTTGCCTTTTTCCGTCCGCCTGTTGCGCGGACGCTCCGTCACGCGATCAGATCGCCTGATCCGTCGACGGCTTCTCCCACAGGTTGATCCCGCCTTCGGTCGCATAACGATCGATCTCGGCGAGTTCGTCGGCCGGGAAAGCGAGATTCTTCAGCGCGCCGACGTTCTCACGCACCTGCTCCGCGCGGCTCGCGCCGATCAGCACCGAAGTCACTCGCGCATCGCGCAACGCCCACGCGAGCGCCATCTGCGCGAGACTCTGACCACGCCGCTGCGCGATGTCGTTGAGCTTCCTCACGTGCTCGATGTTCTGCGGGTTCAGATGCTCGTCTTTCAGCGAACCGCCGCCCGGCTTGTTGACGCGCGCATCGGCCGGCACGCCGTTCAGGTACTTGCCGGTCAACAGCCCCTGCGCGAGCGGCGTAAATGCGATCGCGCCCGCGCCGAGTTCGTCGAGCGTACCGAGCAGGTCGTGTTCGATCCAGCGGTTCAGCATGTTGTACGACGGTTGGTGGATCAGGAGCGGCACCTTGTATTCGGCGAGCAGCTTCGTCATTTCGCGCGTCTTCGCCGACGAGTACGACGAGATGCCGATATACAGCGCCTTGCCCTGCTGCACCGCGCTCGCGAGCGCGCCCGCGGTTTCCTCGAGCGGCGTGTGCGCGTCGAAGCGATGCGAATAAAAGATGTCGACGTAATCGAGGCCCATGCGCTTCAGGCTCTGATCGAGACTCGCCAGCACGTACTTGCGCGAGCCGCCGCCCTGTCCGTACGGACCCGGCCACATGTCCCAGCCCGCCTTCGACGAAATCAGCAGTTCGTCGCGATACGGTTTGAAATCGTCCTTGAACAGACGGCCGAAATTGGTTTCCGCGCTGCCATACGGCGGCCCGTAGTTGTTGGCCAGATCGAAGTGGGTGATGCCGAGGTCGAACGCGGTGCGCAGGATGTCGCGCTGCGTCGAGATCGGCGTGGTGTCGCCGAAGTTGTGCCATAGGCCTAGCGACAGCGCCGGCAGTTTGAGACCCGATTTGCCGCAGACGCGGTATTGCATGTCCGAATAGCGTTCTGAAGCTGCTTCGTAAGCCATTGCTAGTGTCCTTGTCGATGAGATCGCCCGACGATTGCGGGCGTGAGGATTCGCGCGTTGTGAGAGGCGTACTGCTTGGGAGATGGATTGTCGTAGTGTCGTTGCGGTGCGGCCAGACCGCTATGTTAGCCAAACGACGCGGCGCTTGCAGGCACCCAGTATGCAGGATGGACGAGCGCGCACGGCTCACCTACACTCTGGCCGGTCAAGTTGATGGGAGGTGCAGATGACGAAAGCGATTTCGATCGCGCTGATTGTCGGCGGTATCGTGCTGCTGTATTTCGGCGGGCAGGCGTTCAATTCGGTGAGCAGCGACGTGTCGCGCTTCTTTACCGGTTCGCCGAGCAACAAGGCGATCATGCTGATCGTCGCGGGTGTGGTGGCGACGCTCGCCGGACTGACGGGAATCGCATTGTCGGGGCGCAAGCGCTGAGCGTTAGCGCGAGGCCCGCGACGAAAGAACCTAGAACGCGATCTCGGGCTTCGCCGCCGAGCGCGTGCCGGGCAGCGGCACATTGCTGACGCCGTGATAGGTGAACACCAGAGAGAACTTCACCTGGTCGCTCAGATTCTTGCCGGCCGAGTGCAGCGTGTTGCAATGGAAGAACACGACGTCGCCGGCCTTCAACTCGGGCGACACCGCGGTGCGGATCGCGGCCTCGTTCTCCGAGAGATCCGTGCGGAAAAATTTCGCTTCGTCGAAACGCTCGGACGTGAAGGCGGCGCTGTGCGATTGCGGCACGAACCATAGCGCGCCGTTATCGACGGTTTCAGGGCCGACCGCGAGCCACACCGACACCAGATCGTCGCGCTCGAACGACCAGTAGCGCGCGTCGCGATGCCAGCCGGTCAGGCTGCCGTACGCGGGGTGCTTGGTCATCATGCAGTTGTGATGCGCGCGCGACAGTCGCGGCTCCTCGCCGAAATACAGCTCCATCCAGCCGCGGATTTCCGGCGCGGTCGCCCATTGCGCGAATGCCGGGTGACGACCGTACGCGTCGAGGAGACGCCGCACCGTGTGTCCACCCGGCGCATCCTTCGATGACGGCGCGCCCGGATACTGCAGATCCGCTTCGAATTCGATCGGTGCCGCCGTTTCCTGCAGCTGCTGCTGCGCGATTTGCTTAAACTCGTCGCAACGCTCGGGCGACACGAGTCCTGGCACGACGACAAAACCCTGCTCCCGCAACGCTTGAATCTGCTCTTTCTTCGAATGGAGTGACATGGTGCTCCGTTACTGTCGACTAACTGATGTTCGATTGTAAAACGGGCGCGATCGGGGTGCGTTGTTTCGCGGAGCGCGCGGGATGGCATCCGCGACGATGCGACCGAGGGAAAACCCAGTTCGCAGGGTAATAACGGACTTTCTGACGTCACGATTCCCCTGTAGCCTTCACGCATGTCGATCGTCGCTGATGCACTTTTCTTCAGGGCGCGGGCCGAGAGAGCCCATTCCCAACGATTCTCCACGTTGTACGTTCGCTGCGTTGTGCGCCGTGTTTCGCGTCGCGATCCGCCGCGCCATGATCCGCGCCGAACTGCCGGCTTTCAGGCCGTTCATTGCAACCCCGTCATTGGCACATATGGTGCTTTTTGTCCGTGCCCATCCGGTGCACGCGCCGACGTGCGGTACATTGCCTAATTGTGAAGCCATGCATACTCTTTTGAGCACCCGTCTTACCCGCGCCGCGCTGAAAGCGGCGCGTCCCGCGCGCCGCCATATGATGCGAGCGCTGCGCCACCATGCCGCGCGCACTCGCGCGCTCGGCGAGCAGTGGCGCGACGCGAAGGCCGTCGAAGGCTTCCGCACCTGGTTCCATACGTTCTTCTCGGCGCTGCGCCAGCAGAGCGGCACGCGCCGTCTGTCGCTGCGTACGCTGCTGCGCAAACCGACACCGTTGCACCTCGCGGTCGCGAAACGCGCGCCGGCGGTGCGCACGCCCACGAGCCGTCGGCCGCGTCGGCTGTCGACGAGCAGTAGCGGATGGTTCGCGTTTGTGTTCGCGAGCCGGTGAAGTCGCTGAACGTGAGTTGCGCGGGGAGCGGCCAAGCCGCTGAACTGCTGCCGGCTGGCGGTTTACCGCACGGCCGAGTTCGCGAACCGTAAGTCCTCGCGCACACCGCCTCCCTCGAAGGTGCGCGCGCAGCGCGCGTCGTTGCGCCTTCAGACAAAGAAAAAACCCCGCCCGGCTCACGCCGGCGGGGTTTTTTGCAATCAGGCAGCAATCAGCTCGCGCTTATTCGGCGAGCGCCGCGACCGGCTCCGTGCCTGCCGCTTCGGCGAGTGCGAGCGCCTTGTCGGTGGCTTCCCACGTGAATTCCGGCTCTTCGCGGCCGAAGTGACCATACGCGGCGCTCTTCTCGTAGACCGGGCGCAGCAGGTCGAGCATCTGGATGATGCCCTTCGGACGCAGGTCGAAGTGCTGACGCACGAGTTCCGTGATCGTCGCATCGGACACGCGGCCCGTGCCGAACGTGTTGACCATCACCGAGGTCGGCTGGGCGACGCCGATCGCGTACGACACCTGGATCAGGCAGCGCGACGCGAGACCCGCGGCCACGACGTTCTTGGCGACGTAACGGCCAGCGTAAGCCGCCGAGCGGTCGACCTTCGACGGGTCCTTGCCCGAGAACGCGCCACCGCCGTGCGGTGCCGCGCCGCCGTACGTATCGACGATGATCTTGCGGCCCGTCAGACCGCAATCGCCCTGCGGACCGCCGATCACGAAGCGACCGGTCGGGTTGACGAGGAACTTGATGTCACCCTTGATCAGCTCGGCCGGCAGCGTCGGCTTGATCACTTCCTCGATCACCGCTTCGCGCAGCGTGTCGAGCTCGATGTCCGGCGAATGCTGGGTGGACAGCACGACGGTGTCGATCGAATGCGGCTTGCCGTCGACGTAGCGCACGGTGACCTGCGATTTCGCATCCGGACGCAGCCAGGGAAGGCGACCGTCGCGGCGCAGATTTGCCTGACGCTCGACCAGACGGTGCGACAGGTGGATCGGCAGCGGCATCAGTTCCGGCGTTTCCTCGCACGCGTAACCGAACATCAGGCCCTGGTCGCCCGCGCCTTGATCGAGGTTGTTGTCGTGCGCGCGGTCCACGCCCTGGGCGATGTCCGGCGACTGCTTGTCATAGGCGACGAGCACCGCGCAGCCGCGGTAGTCGATGCCGTAGTCGGTGTTGTCGTAGCCGATGCGCTTGATCGTGTTGCGCGCGATCTGGATGTAGTCGACGTTCGCGGTGGTGGTGATTTCACCGGCCAGCACGACGAGACCCGTGTTGCACAGCGTTTCGGCCGCGACACGCGAGTACTTGTCTTGAGCGAGGATGGCGTCGAGGATCGCGTCCGAGATCTGGTCCGCGACCTTGTCGGGATGGCCTTCGGAAACGGATTCGGAAGTGAAGAGATAGTCGTTTGCCACGTTGCAGACTCCTATTTAGTGGTTACGGTTGCGTTCCACGTAGCCGACTTCGGGAGTCTGAAGCGGCGACGCTTTAGCGGATTACCTGACCGATGGACGCATCACCATGGAAACCATGGACAGCACCCGCCGGCTTCGCCCCGCAAGTTGTCTATTAACTCGGCGAAGCACTTATTATAGCGACTTCCCTTGAATGTCACAGAGTTCAACGCGTGCGGCATCACGTCAATTTTTCCGTTGTCCACCATTTCGCCCCCTGCAGCGCCGCCCACGTGGAGGTTGCATGCTGAGCCGCTACGGCGCGAAGCTCGCGATCGGGCTGCTCAAACTCTTTGCGCTGTTGCCGTATGGATCCGTCGCCCGTCTCGGCGACGGGCTCGGCTGGTTGCTCTACCAGATCCCGAGCCGCCGCAGGCGCATCGTTCATACGAATCTGAAGCTGTGCTTCCCCGACTGGAGCGACGAGCGCCGCGAGGACGTCGCGCAGAAGCACTTCCGTCACGCGATCCGCAGCTATCTCGAGCGCAGCGTGCAGTGGTTCGGCTCGGCGAAGAAGCTCGAGAAGCTGATCCAGCTCGACAGCGCGATCGACCTGACCGACCCGAATCTGCCGCCCACATTGTTTCTCGGCTTTCATTTTGTCGGCATCGAGGCCGGTTCGATCTTTCTGAACTACTCGCTCAAGCGCCAGTGCGGCTCGCTCTATCAGCCGATGTCGAACCAGCAGTTCGAGCAAGTCGCGAAAGCGGCGCGCGCGCGTTTCGGCGCGGACATGGCGAGCCGCGCCGACAGCGCGCGCATCGTGCTGCGCTGGCTGCGTGAACGCAAACCGGTGATGCTCGGCGCGGACATGGACTACGGCGCGCGCAATTCGACGTTCGTGCCGTTCTTCGGCGTGCCGACCTGCACGCTGACTGCCGTCGGCCGTCTTGCGAAGGTCGGGCACGCACAGGTCGTGCCGTTCATCGGCGAAGTGCTGCCGAATTACAAGGGCTACCGGCTCAAGGTCTTCAAACCGTGGGACAACTATCCAACCGGCGACGATGACATCGATGCACGACGCATGAATGAGTTTCTCGAACAGCAGATTCCGCTAATGCCCGAGCAGTATTACTGGGTACACAAGCGGTTCAAGACGCGGCCGCCGGGGGTGCCGGGCGTGTATTGACGGTGGCGCTGAGACCCTTGCCCGCCATACCGTTTCGGATGTGCCAACGTGTATCATCTGCTATTGGTCCAGCACGGCTCGAACGGGTGACTCGCCCGAGAGCCGGTGAGGCCGGATTTTCGGCTTCGCCCGCACGCGCGAAGCCCTACGCAGCAACGGATACACGGAAAACGTGAAGCTCAAATTCACCAAAATGCAGGGCGCGGGCAACGACTTCGTCGTGCTCGACGGCTACACCCACCCGGTCAACCTGACCACGGCTCAGGTTCGCGCGCTCGCGAACCGCCATTTCGGCGTCGGCGCCGACCAGTTGCTGCTGGTCGAAAAGCCGACCGTCGAAGGCGTCGATTTCAGATATCGCATCTTCAATTGCGACGGCGGCGAGGTCGAGCACTGCGGCAACGGCGCGCGCTGCTTCGTCAAGTTCGTGCGCGAGCGCGGCCTCACCGACCAGCGCAGCGTGCGCGTGCAAGTCCAGAAAGGCACGATCACGCTGACGATGCAGGACAACGGTGAAGTGATCGTCGACATGGGCACGCCCGTTTTCGATCCCGAACTCGTCCCTTTTGCGACCAAGGGCCTGCAAGGCCGCCGCGAAGGCGCGGACACGCCCTGGCCGCTCGACGTGAACGGCACGACGCGCTGGATGTCGGTGGTGTCGATGGGCAATCCGCACGCGGTGCAGGTCGTCGACGATGCCGAGGCGTTCCCGGTGCTCGTCGAAGGTCAGGCTATCGAGCGGCACACGCGCTTCCCGCAGCGGGTCAACGCGGGCTTCATGCAGATCGTCAACCGCAACGAGATCAGACTGCGCGTGTATGAACGCGGCGCTGGCGAAACGCTCGCGTGCGGCACCGGCGCGTGCGCGGCGGTCGCGGCCGGGATCCGGCGCGGGCTGCTGGATTCGCCGGTGCTCGTGCACACCCACGGCGGCGACCTGACCATCACGTGGGACAGCGCGCAGCCAGGCGCGCCGCTGCTGATGGCCGGCCCCGCCGCCACCGTCTTCGAAGGGGAGATCGAGTTGGCCGACGAAGCGTCGAGCGCATCCCCAGACTCGTCGCATCGCAATCCGTCCAGCCCGGCCGCCGTGGCGTCCTCCGTCTAACTCATTGACCGATGCGCCGCCGTGAGGCGGTCGTCCCGTCGTCCTCTAGCCGAAACCATGAACGATCGCGAAGTCGCCGAATACCTGCTCGCCAATCCCGAATTCTTCGTCGAACACGCGGAAACGCTCGCGACGATCCGGCTCGCGAACCCGCACGGCAAAGCCGCCGTGTCGCTGCAGGAGCGGCAGATGGAGATGCTACGCGACAAGAACAAGCATCTCGAACGGCGTCTCGCCGAGCTGCTGCGCTACGGCCACGAGAACGACAGCATCGCGTCGAAATTCAACCGCTGGACCATCCGCGTGATGGCCGGGCGCGATCCGCACGCGCTGCCACGCACGATCGCCGGCGGTCTGCGCGACATCTTCGATGTGCCGCAAGCGGCGCTGCGCGTGTGGGACGTCGCTGAGCCGTATGCACAAGCGGACTTCGCGCGCCACGTGAGCGAGGAAGTGCGGATTTTCGCGGGCAGCCTGAGCACGCCATACTGCGGCGCGAACACCGGCTTCGAGGCCGCGCAGTGGCTCGCGCATGCGGCGGGCGCGTCCAACGGGGCGGCTAACCCGGCGACCAGCGCGGCAACGAGCGCGACCGGCGACGACGCATCGAGCGAGACGGTGCAGACCACCGAATCGATCGCGCTGCTCGCGCTGCGCGACCCCGAAGGTGGCGAAGACGCGCCGACGTTCGGCCTGCTCGTGATGGGCTCATCCGACCCGCGACGCTTCCACGAAGGCATGGCCACCGATTTCCTGACGCAGATCGGCGCGCTCGCGAGCGCCGCGCTGAGCCGGCTGCTGCCGCGCTAAGCCTCGCCACGCAACCTCACCGCCTACCGTGACCGCCGCCGACCCGATCGCCGCCTACCTGTCGCATCTCGAGCATGAGCGGCGGCTGTCGGCGCACACGCTGCGCGGTTACACGCATGAGCTGGCGGAGCTCAAGCAGCTCGCCAAAGGTCGATCGCTCGAAAGTCTCACCGCCGTCGACATTCGCGGCGCCGTCGCGCGCGCGCATGCGGGCGGCCTCACCGCGCGGTCGATCGGCCATCGGCTATCGGCATGGCGCGCGTTTTATCGCTGGCTCGCGGGCCACGTCGAGCTGCTGGCCAATCCGGTCGCCGCGGTGCGCGCGCCAAAGCAGGCGAAAACGCTGCCGAAGGCGCTTTCTGTCGACGACACCGCGCGCCTGATGGACAACCCGCCCGCCGACTCGCCCGAAGCTCTGCGCGATCACGCGATACTCGAGCTGTTCTACTCGTCGGGCCTGCGCCTCGCCGAGCTGGTCGGCCTCGACGTGCGTTTCGCCGACGTCGACGGCTATCGCTCGGCCGGCTGGCTGAAGCTCGATTCCGGCGAAGTCGAGGTGCTCGGCAAAGGCAACCGGCGCCGCGTCGTGCCGGTGGGCAGCAAGGCGGTCGCTGCGCTGAACGCATGGCTCCCGGTGCGCGAACGGATGGTCCGCCACGATCCGCATCCGCTGTTCCTGTCGACGCGCGGCAACCGCTTGTCGCCGAACGTCGTGCGCGAGCGCGTGAAGCGCGCGGCGCTCGCGGCCGGCATTCCGGCCAACGTGCATCCGCACGTGCTGCGCCATTCGTTCGCGACGCACGTGCTGCAGTCGAGCGGCGATCTGCGCGCCGTGCAGGAACTGCTCGGCCACGCGAGCATCACCGCGACGCAGGTTTATACGGGCCTCGATTTCCAGCACCTCGCCCACGTCTACGACAGCGCGCATCCGCGCGCCAAGAAACGCAACGGCTCACGCGACTGACGCCGCGCGTCACCACGCGCCGCTTTCGCTTGCACTTTACCGACATCTGATGAATACCGTTACGCTCAAACCATCGAAGGAAAAATCGCTGCTGCGCCGCCATCCGTGGGTCTATGCCAACGCGATCGAGCACGTCGACGGCCGCCCCGCGCCCGGCGCGACCGTGCTCGTGCGCGCGCACGACGGCCGTTTTCTCGCGCGCGCCGCCTACAGCCCGCACTCGCAGATCCGCGCACGCGTATGGAGCTTCGACGAAGCCGAGCCGATCGATCACGCGTTCTTCAAGCGCCGCGTGCAGCGCGCGTTCGCGCATCGTCAGGCGATGGTGCGCGACACCGGCGCCGTGCGGCTGATCTTCGGCGAGGCGGACGGTCTGCCGGGCCTGATCGTCGACTACTACGTCGCCGAGGACGCGGATCAGCGCAGCCAGATCGTCTGTCAGTTCATGGCGGCTGGCGTCGAGGCGTGGAAGGATGCGATCGTCGCCGCGCTGGTCGGCGCGACCGGCTGCCCGAACGTGTACGAGCGCTCCGACGTGTCGATCCGTCAGAAAGAAGGGCTCGAGCAGATCACCGGCGTGCTTGCGGGCGAGCCGCCGTCGGAGAAGCTGGTCGCGAGCGAAAACGGCGTGCGCTATCACGTCGACGTGCGCAATGGCCACAAGACCGGCTTCTATGTCGATCAGCGCGATAACCGACTGCTCGTGCAGCAGTTCGCGAAAGATCGCGACGTGCTGAACTGTTTCTGCTACACCGGCGGCTTTTCGCTCGCGGCGCTCAAGGGTGGCGCGAAGCGCGTGGTGTCGGTCGATTCGTCGGGTGAAGCGCTCGCGCTCGCACAGCAGAACGTCGCGGCCAACGGCTTCGATGCAGACCGCGCGAGCTGGCTCGACGCCGACGCGTTCAAGACACTGCGGCGCCTCTACGACGAAGGCGAGCGCTTCGACCTGATCGTGCTCGATCCGCCGAAATTCGCACCGTCGCGCGAGCACGTGGACCGCGCCTCACGCGCGTACAAGGACATCAATCTGACGGGCCTGAAGCTGCTGCGCCCGGGCGGCTTGCTATTCACCTACTCGTGTTCGGGCGCGATCGATCCCGAGCTGTTCCAGAAGATCGTGTCGGGCGCCGCCGCCGACGCGCGCGTCGATGCCCGCATCCTGAAGCGGCTTGGCGCGGGCGTCGATCATCCGCTGCTCACTGCGTTCCCCGAAGGGGAGTATCTGAAGGGGCTGCTGTTGCAAATCGCCTGATCGCCCTTATTTTGTCGGTGATTGCGCGTGCCGGCCGCGGCAGCGGTCATCGTCGGCGCACGCGGCCATGACCCGGCCGCAGCCCAAGCGCCCCTGCGCCCGCCTGGCAAATATGTTTCAATAACCGGCTAGACACGGCCGCGCCATCCGGCTGCGGCGGCCGGCCCAACGCATCTGGCTAGCATTGCTCTAGCGTTCGATCACGCACCGTTTCACGACTTACAGGCGACCCACATGATTCCAGTCACCATCCTGACCGGCTTTCTCGGCAGCGGCAAAACCACTCTGCTCAAGCGCATCCTGAACGAAAAGCACGGCATGAAGATCGCCGTCATCGAGAACGAGTTCGGCGAAGAGAACATCGACAACGAGATCCTCGTGCAGGACACGAGCGAGCAGATCATCCAGATGAGCAACGGCTGCATCTGCTGCACGATTCGCGGCGACCTGTCGCGCGTGCTCAACGATCTGGCCGCGAAGAAGCAGGCGGGCGAAGTGGACTTCGACCGCGTCGTGATCGAAACCACCGGCCTCGCGAATCCGGGCCCGGTCGCGCAAACCTTCTTCATGGACGACCAGATCGCGAGCGAATTCCTGCTCGACGCGATCATCACGCTGGTCGACGCGAAGCACGCGAACCATCAGCTCGACGAGCACGAAGTGGTGCAGCGCCAGGTCGGTTTCGCGGACCGGATGTTCATCACGAAGGCCGATCTCGTCGACGAGCAGCACGTGGGCGATTTGCGCCACCGTCTGCTGCACATGAACCCGAAGGCTGCGATCAAGGTCGTCAATTTCGGCGCAGCGGACATCAAGGAAATTTTCGATCTGCGCGGCTTCAACCTGAACTCGAAGCTCGAAATCGATCCAGACTTCCTGAGCGAAGACGAACACGCGCACAGCCACGCGCACGCGCACGACGAGCACGGCCACACGCACACGCACGGCGATCATGACCACGATCACGCCAACTGCGATCACGACCACGGCCATTGCGATCACGAAGGCCACGATCATGGGCATCACCACCGTGCGTATCACGACGACAAGATCAAGTCGTTCGTATACCGCAGCGACCGTCCGTTCGATCCGAACAAGCTCGAAGACTTCCTCGGCGGCATCCTGCAGATCTACGGCGAGCACTTGCTGCGCTACAAGGGTGTGCTGTACATGAAGGGTGTCGATCGCAAGGTCGTGTTCCAGGGCGTGCATCAGATGATGGGCAGCGACCTCGCCGCGAAATGGCAGCCGGCCGAGAAGAAGACCAACAAGATGGTGTTCATCGGCATCGAACTGCCGCGCGACCTGATCACCGACGGTCTCGACGCCTGCCTCGCCTGAAGCGAGCGCAGCGCTGCGGCGCAAGCCCGCGGGAAAGCTCATGGCATGCCGCGCGCTTCGCGGCATGCGCCGTGCTGCTGCATTGTGCCGAGACGCCCGCCGCCAGGTGCGCGGGGCGTGAATCCTCTGCTGAAACAGCGACGCCGCGGCGGGCGACCGTTCGACAGCAGGCCATATGAAAAACGCGTGAAAACCCTGCTGTATTAAAGCGTGCACGACCATCGCTTTTTGGCTTGGTGCGCGTTATATTTTCGGGATATCGCAGCGCCGCAGGCCGGCTTTCAGCAGATGCGGCGCCGGATTGTGATTCAGTTACAATACGTGCCCACTGGGAGAATGACAACGAATTGCCCGGTCGCGCGTATCCCGCGACGGGCCTGAAACGGCGCCGGAAAATCTTGTCCGGAGACGCGCCGAAAACGCCGGCGGGCACGGCCTGAAAGGGCACGCGCTAGTCGGCGAGCGATGCCTCAGGAGCATTTGAGAATCGGTTTCCAGAGGAGTTCGGCCCCGCAGCGGCGTAGCTAGCAACGTCCGGCGTGTGGGCGCCAGGCGCTTCGGCGTCACGACAGCCCAACGTTCGTGGCCACCCTGCGCTGCGCGTCCGCGCGACGCGTTTGCGGGCAATACGAAAGTGCGGGCCCTATGAGTTTTGCCTCACATTGAAGAAGTAAGCCAGATGACGACGAAACGACTCTTGACCGAAGCCGAAATCCTGAAGATGAGCGACAAGGATTACATGAATGAGGATCAGCTCGCCTTCTTCAAGAACAGGCTCGAACAGTTGCAGGCGGACATTCTCCGCAATGCCGGCCAGACGACCGAGAATCTGCGCGAAACGGTCATCGTGCCGGACCCGGCCGATCGCGCAACGATCGAGGAAGAGCATGCGCTGGAGCTGCGCACGCGCGACCGCGAGCGCAAGCTGCTGAAGAAGGTTCAGCAATCGATCGCGCGAATCGAGGCGGGCGACTACGGCTGGTGCGAGGAAACTGGCGAGCCGATCGGCATTCCGCGTCTGCTCGCGCGGCCCACGGCCACGCTGTCGCTCGAAGCTCAAGAGCGCCGTGAATTGCGCCAGAAGCTGTTCGGCGACTGATTAGCTGCGGCGCGGCTTCGGCTCAGCGCCCTCAAAACGCTGCTTCGTCGAGAGGCGCACGGTGAACCGTGCGCCTTTTCTTTTTGCGCGACATTCGCGCATGCTCCGACTTCCGTCCCGCCCCGCCGTCGCTTTCCGCCTCTGTTCTCAGGCCCCTGAGCGGATTTTCAGTTTTTCGTCCTATGCCTTCCGGCGGATCTTGATATGACCGCGCGCGCCCTAAAATAGATCCGAGATGCGCTCACGAGCGCGCCAGCGTGCGCGCCGTCCGCTGACTGGATTCATGCGGTAGCGCGCAGCGCTACCGCGTCCTACCCGTTTTGCAAAGAGGAACGCATATGGAGCAATTTCACGGCACGACGATCGTTTCCGTGCGCCGCGGCAACAAGGTCGCGCTCGGCGGCGACGGCCAGGTGACGCTCGGCAACATCGTCATGAAAGGCGGCGCGAAGAAGGTCCGGCGCATCTACAACGGCAACGTGCTGGTCGGCTTCGCCGGCGGCACGGCGGATGCGTTCTCCCTGCTGGACCGCTTCGAGGCGAAGCTCGAGAAACATCAAGGCAATCTGACGCGCGCGGCCGTCGAGCTCGCGAAAGACTGGCGCACCGACCGCATGCTGCGTCGTCTCGAAGCGATGCTGATCGCCGCGGACGCAACCACCACGCTCGTCATCACCGGCAATGGCGACGTGCTCGATCCCGAAGGCGGCATCTGCGCGATCGGCTCTGGCGGTGCGTACGCGCAGGCGGCCGCGAAGGCGCTCGCCGACAACACCGAACTGTCGCCGCGCGACATCGTGGAGAAGTCGCTGGAAATCGCCGGCGACATGTGCATCTACACGAACCATAACCGCGTCGTTGAGACGATCGAGTAAGGACCCATCGATGAGCACCATGACCCCCGCCGAGATCGTCTCCGAACTCGACAAACACATCATCGGCCAAGGCCGCGCGAAGAAAGCCGTGGCCGTCGCGCTGCGCAACCGCTGGCGCCGTCAGCAGGTCGACGAACCGCTGCGCCAGGAAATCACGCCGAAGAACATCCTGATGATCGGACCGACCGGCGTCGGCAAGACCGAAATCGCGCGGCGTCTCGCGAAGCTCGCGGACGCGCCGTTCATCAAGATCGAAGCGACCAAATTCACCGAAGTCGGCTACGTGGGCCGCGACGTCGACAGCATCGTGCGTGACCTGATGGAGATTTCGGTTAAGCAGACTCGCGAAACCGAAATGCGCAAGGTGCGGACCAAGGCGGGCGACCAGGCCGAAGACCGCATTCTCGACATCCTGCTGCCGACCGCACGGCCGGTCGGCTTCGGTTCGAGTTCGAGCTCGACCGACACCGCCGATGAAGGCAGCACGACGCGTCAGACGTTCCGCAAGCGCCTGCGCGAAGGCCAGCTCGACGACAAGGAAATCGAGCTCGACGTCGAGCAGCCGCAGGTCGGCATGGACATCATGGGGCCGCCGGGCATGGAAGACATGACCGAGCAGATCCGCTCGATGTTCGCGAACATCGGCGGCGGCAAGAAGACGCGCCGCAAGATGAAGGTCAAGGAAGCGCTGAAGGTCCTCACCGACGAAGAAGCCGGCAAGATGCTGAACGACGAGGAGGTGAAGAGCAAGGCGGTGCAGAACGTCGAGCAGAACGGCATCGTGTTCCTCGACGAAATCGACAAGATCGCGTCGCGCAACGAAGCGGGCGGCGGCGAAGTGTCCCGTCAGGGCGTGCAGCGCGACCTGCTGCCACTGGTCGAAGGCACGACGATCAACACCAAGTACGGCATGGTGAAGACCGATCACATCCTGTTCATCGCTAGCGGCGCGTTCCATCTCGCGAAGCCGAGCGATCTGATCCCGGAACTGCAGGGGCGCTTCCCGATTCGCGTCGAACTCGATTCGCTATCGGTCAAAGACTTCGAATCGATCCTCGTGTCGACGGATGCGAGCCTCGTCAAGCAATACCAGGCCCTGCTCGCGACGGAAGACGTGCACCTCGAATTCGCCGACGATGGCATCCGCCGTCTCGCCGAGATCGCGTACTCGGTCAACGAGAAGACCGAGAACATCGGCGCGCGGCGTCTTTATACGGTCATCGAAAAGCTGCTCGAGGAGGTGTCGTTCTCGGCCGGCAATCATTCGGGCCGTGCCGTGCAAATCGACGCGGCGTATGTCGATCGCGCATTGAGCGAAATCGCGCAAGACGAGGATCTGTCGCGCTACGTGCTGTGATCTGTGCGGTGATATCACCAGCCACTGAGGTCTGAAAAACGGGCTGCCTTTTCAAAGGCAGCCTGTTTTGTTTTGTGCCGCTCGAGCCACGCCGGCGTTGCCTCGAACAGCCGACGCCGCGCCACGATCGCCGCCTACTGCTTCACCGGACGCTTCCCCAACTTGCGCTGCAACGTGCGCCGATGCATGTTCAACGCGCGCGCGGTCGCCGAGATATTGCCGCCGTGTTCGGCGAGCACACGCTGAATGTGCTCCCATTCGAGCCGCGCCACCGACAGCGGCTGCGGATGCTCGATCGCCTCCTCGGCCTGCAACGCGCTCGCCTCGCTTTGCAGCGCCGCCAGGATCGTCTCGACGTTGGCGGGCTTCGCGAGATAGTTGTCGGCGCCGTCCTTGACCGCCTGCACCGCGGTGGCGATGCTCGCGTAGCCGGTCAGCACGAGCATGCGCGCATCGGGCTGTAGATCACGTAACGGCGCGACGAGCGTAAGGCCGGAGTCGTTGCCCAGATGCAGGTCCACGGTGATCTCGCTGAACTTCTGCTGATTCGCGAGCCGGATCGCCTCGTCCGCGTTGTGCGCTTCGCTCACCGTGTAGCCGCGCCGCGTCAAGCCGCGCGCGAGGATGCCGGAGAACACTTCGTCGTCGTCGATCACCAGAAAATTCTTTTCGCTCATGCCTGTTTCTCCGTGTTGGATGGCGCGGCGCCTTGCGGGCTCGCTCCGGAAATCGTGCGCGTCGCGAGCGGCAGTCGCAGCACCGCACGCGTGCCGCGCGGCCTCCCGCCGTTTGCGTCGGTCAGCTCGATCGATCCCTTCAGACGCGTCGCCGCCGAAAACGCCAGATACAGGCCGACGCCGTGGCCGCCCTGCGTGCTGTCCACCGGCATCGCGCCGAGCGATCCGCGCAGCGCGTTCGGTATGCCCGGGCCGTGGTCACACACTTCGAACACGATCTGGCCGCCGCGTGGCGCGAGCGCGCAGGACAGCGTCACGTGATCGCGGCTCGCGCGCGCGGCGTTGTCGAGCAGGATCGTGAGTATCTGGCTGACGGCCACCGTGTCGTTGAGACTGACATCGGCGGGAGGCGTGCCGAGTCGCTCGAACGTCACGTGCGGATGGCGCAGGCGCCATTGCTCGGCAAACGACTCGAGCCATTCGTCGACCGGCTGGCGGTCCGTCGTGGTCGTTGCGCGGCTGCGCAACCGCGCGAGCGCCGACGTGCACAACGTCATCTGCTGCTCGAGTAACTCGAGATCGGCGCGATAGGGTGCGAGTCCCGCATCGGTGCGCGCCGCGTCGCGCAATTCTTCGGACAACATCGCGATTGTAGACAGAGGCGTGCCGATTTCGTGGGCCACGGTGGCCGCCTGCACGCCGAGCGCGACCGCCCGTTCGTCGTGAAGCAAGCGCTGCTGCGCTTCTCCAAGCGCTGCGTCACGTAGCCGCAGTGCTCGCGACATGCGCGCGACGAACCACGCGATCAGCCCCACGCTGACCATGAAGTTGACCCACATGCCCGAGCGGTAGTACTCGAACAGGTTGGCCGGATTCTCGAGATTGAGCGGGACGGAATCGAAGCTGAGCGTCGCGTAGCAGGCGACCGCGAACGCCGCGAGCCACGCCATCAGATACCACGGCAGCACGGCCGCCGCGATCGCGAGCGACGGCAGGTACAGCGACACAAACGGATTGGTAGTGCCACCGGACAGGAACAGCAGCGCCGACAACGCGCCGAGATCGACCCAGATCTGCCCGAACAGCTCGAGGTTGGACTCGGGACGCTGCTGCGACACGCGCCACCACGTGAGCGCGTTGAACAGCACTTCGAGCCCGATCACGAGCAGCATCGCGGGCAACGGCAGATTCACGCCGATGAAGATCTGCACGAACGCGATCGTCAGCAACTGCCCGATGATCGCGAGGCTGCGCAGCCAGAACAGATGACCGAGATTGACCCGGCCGGTGTTGGTTATACGGTGCATCACCCTAGTCTACCCGTTCAGATACGCCCCGCTGGCCAGGCGGCCGGCCTGCGCATGATCGATCACACCGCGAGCCTCGCGACCTTCGGCGACACCGCCGCGTTCGTTAGCGCTCGACCTCGCAATCACCGCATGCCAATCGGTCTCGCATCTGAGCGGCGCGTAGGCGGTTTCAGACCGGCCCTTGGGCGATCCCTGCCATCACGGCCGCTCATCCTCACTCGCCTCGCGTGTGGCCTGTGCAATCTCCGCGGCCAGACACTCCGGGCACAGACACCGGCCGCCTGGTTTCAACCGCTCGGCCGGTAGCGGCGGCAGCGCGCGGCACCAGCAGTTCGACGGCTCGGTCTGCATGCCGCAGTCGAAGGCATTGCCGCAGCGCGCACAGCGCGCGCTGCGTCCGGAGCGGGCGGAAGACGATTTCATTGCAGGTCGGCGTAGCGGGACGGAGACATCGATCAAGCCATGATGCCATGACTAATATGCCAGGTGCAGTCGTCCGTTCGGCCAATGCACAGCCGTCACGCAAGTGCGTTACGCTTGCCGTTCGCCCCGCCCCGTGGCCGCCATGGTGCGGTACGCCAAGCCCGCACCGCCCGTCGCTCGCGCCGCTGCCGAAAACCCTGTTGCAGCGCGCCAGTCCTGTACAATTCGCGCTGTTTTAACTGTTCCGTGCCCGAGCCTGCCGCCATGTCCGAGCTTCCCGACCTCTCGCAGATTGCGCCCACCCTGAAAGCCGAAATTCTGGCCGAGGCGCTGCCTTACATTCGCCAGTATCACGGTAAGACCGTGGTCATCAAATACGGCGGCAACGCCATGACCGAAGAGCGTCTGAAGCAGGGCTTCGCGCGCGACGTGATTCTGCTGAAACTGGTCGGCATCAACCCGGTCATCGTGCACGGCGGCGGCCCGCAAATCGACCAGGCACTTAAGAAAATCGGCAAACAGGGCACGTTCATCCAGGGCATGCGCGTCACCGACGAAGAGACGATGGAAGTCGTCGAATGGGTGCTCGGCGGCGAGGTGCAGCAGGACATCGTGATGCTGATCAATCACTTCGGCGGCCACGCGGTCGGCCTGACCGGCAAGGACGGCGGCCTGATCCACGCGCGCAAGATGCTGATGCCCGATCGCGACAATCCGGGCCAGTACCTCGACATCGGCCAGGTCGGCGAAGTCGAGTCGATCAACCCGGCGGTCGTGAAGGCACTGCAGGACGACGCGTTCATTCCGGTGATCTCGCCGATCGGCACTGGCGAAGACGGCCTGTCGTACAACATCAACGCGGACCTCGTCGCGGGCAAGCTGGCGGTCGTGCTGAACGCCGAAAAGCTCGTGATGATGACCAACATCCCCGGCGTGATGGACAAGGAAGGCAATCTACTGACCGACCTGTCCGCGCGCGAAATCGACGGCTTGTTCGAAGACGGCACGATCTCCGGCGGCATGCTGCCGAAAATCTCGTCCGCGCTCGATGCCGCGAAGAGCGGCGTGCGCTCGGTGCACATCATCGACGGTCGCATCGAACACTCGGTGCTGCTCGAAATCCTGACCGAGCAGCCGTTCGGCACGATGATCCGCTCGCATTGATCGCGGCGGAATCCCCTGCACGGGCGTTGCATCCCAGCGGCGCGACGCCTGCACCCTACCTCGCGGCTGGCAGGCTCTGCACCCACCCGAGCGTTGATGCGGCAAACTCTGTTCATCCGCAGCATCAAGCGCCCGTCAGCGGCTGAAGATCTCCACCATGCGCACCCCCACTTCGCGGCGCCGCCGTCCCGACATCGCGTGCGGCAAACCAGTCTGGCTGTTCGATCTCGATAACACGCTGCACCGCGCGTCGCATGCCATTTTCCCTGCGATCAATCGCGGGATGACCCAGTACATCATCGACGCGCTGCACGTCGACATCGACGAGGCCAACCGTCTGCGCACCGGCTACACGCTGCGTTACGGCGCAGCGCTGCTCGGCCTCACGCGCCACCATCCGCTCGACGCGCACGACTTCCTGCAAGTCGTGCACACGTTCCCCGACCTCGGCTCGATGATCCGTCATGAGCGCGGTATCGCGCGTCTGGTCGCGGCGCTGCCGGGCCGCAAGATCGTGCTCACCAACGCGCCCGAAACCTACGCGCGCGCGGTACTCGCCGAGTTGCGCATCGAGCGGCTATTCGAGCGCGTGATCGCGATCGAGCACATGCGCGATCGCCGCCAATGGCGTGCGAAGCCCGATCACGCGATGCTGCGCCGCGCGATGCGCGACGCGCACGTGTCGCTGAAAGACGCGATCCTCGTCGAGGACACGCGTTCGCACCTGAAAAACTATCGGCGGCTCGGCATCCGCACCGTGTGGATCACCGGTCATCTGCCGCGCAAACCGCACGTGGACGGCGTACCGACACGCCTGCCGGGCACCGGCCGGCCGCATTATGTCGACTGCAGTATTCGTTCGCTAAAATCGCTACGATTGGGCACGCGCCCGGTTCGATGGAAGGGACGCAAGCCGGGACAGTAGGGACCAAAGCCGACAAAGACATCAGCCGGGGGACGACAGCCATGCAGCCGATCGACAAGCCTGACGAAGCCTTAGCCGCAGCCTCCCCCGCGGCGCCCGCGGCCACGCGCCCAGCGCGTCCGAAGCCGGGCGAGCGTCGCGTGCACATCCTGCAGACGCTCGCCAGCATGCTCGAGGCGCCGAAGAGCGAAAAGGTCACCACGGCCGCGCTCGCCGCCCGGCTCGGTGTGTCCGAAGCCGCGCTGTACCGCCACTTCGCTAGCAAGGCGCAGATGTTCGAAGGGCTGATCGAGTTCATCGAGCAGACGCTGTTCGGGCTCATCAACCAGATCACCGGTCAGCAAAGCAACGGCGTGTTGCAGGCGCGCGCGATCTCGCTGATGCTGCTCAACTTTCCGGCGAAAAATCCCGGCATGACGCGCGTGCTGACCTGCGAGGCGCTGGTCGGCGAGCACGAGCGGCTGACCGAGCGCGTGAACCAGATGCTCGAGCGCGTCGAAGCATCGCTGAAGCAGTGCTTGCGGCTTGCACAGGTCGAAGCGCTTCAACATGCGGATGACGACACCAACGGCAATGCCGCGCTGCCCGCCGGCTACGATCCCGCGATTCGCGCGAGCCTGCTAGTCAGCTACGTGATCGGCCGCTGGCATCGCTATGTGCGCAGCGGTTTCGCGCGGCCGCCCGCCGAACACGCGGACGAGCAACTGCTGCTGATTCTTCAGTAGTCCGCGAGGAGTCGAGCCCTTCGCGCGGCACCGCCCGCGCCGCTGCCGCGCGGAATTTTCCGCTATACTTTGCGCCTGACGCCGCCGCGGTCTTCCGATACACAACGGACCGCGCCAAGGCATCCCGAACACGTTGCACCCGGTTTCACCCCCTTTCACGCGCCGATTTGCTGACTCGATTGCGGGCGCGCGAACCCTTGGCCCCAGGCCCGCGGTTCACTATAAATGCGGCTAAAGAGGTCGTCAGCTGCGCACAGCCCTTCTCTTCGTGCATCGCCGACGCCGTTTAGCCGCCCTGTTGACTCAATGGCGGAATGAATGGAATCCATCGGCATCGTCGCTCCCCAAAAAATGCATTTCACCGAGCCGCTGCCATTGCGCAACGGCAGTTCGCTCGCAGGCTACGACCTGATGGTCGAAACCTACGGCACGCTCAATGCCGCGCGCAGCAACGCGGTGCTCGTGTGCCACGCGCTGAACGCATCGCATCACGTGGCGGGCGTGTACGCCGACAATCCGAAGGACATCGGTTGGTGGGACAACATGGTCGGCCCGGGCAAGCCGCTCGATACCGACAAGTTTTTCGTGATCGGCGTGAATAACCTCGGCTCGTGCTTCGGCTCGACCGGGCCGATGAGCATCGACCCCGCGACCGGCAAGCCGTATGGCGCGACCTTTCCGGTCGTCACCGTCGAAGACTGGGTCAGCGCGCAGGCGCGCGTCGCCGACGCGTTCGGCATCACGCGCTTCGCCGCCGTGATGGGCGGCAGTCTCGGCGGCATGCAGGCGCTCGCTTGGAGCATGATGTATCCGCAGCGGATCGCCCATTGCATCGTGATCGCATCGACGCCGAAACTGTCCGCGCAGAACATCGCGTTCAACGAGGTCGCACGCTCGGCGATCCTGTCGGACCCCGACTTCCACGGCGGCAACTACTACGCGCACGGCGTGAAACCGAAGCGCGGCCTGCGCGTCGCGCGGATGATCGGCCACATCACGTATTTGTCGGACGATGACATGGCCGAGAAATTCGGCCGCTCGCTGCGTCGCGCGGAAGGCGCGCTCGATGACTACAACTTCAGCTTCGACGTCGAGTTCGAAGTGGAATCGTATCTGCGCTATCAGGGCGACAAGTTCGCCGACTACTTCGACGCGAACACCTACCTGCTGATCACGCGCGCGCTCGACTACTTCGATCCGGCCAAGGCTTTCGACGGCGATCTGACCGCCGCGCTCGCGCACACCACCGCGAAGTATCTGATTGCGAGCTTCACGACTGACTGGCGTTTCGCGCCGGCACGCTCGCGCGAACTGGCGAAGGCGCTGCTCGACCACAAGCGCACGGTCACCTACGCGGAGATCGACGCGCCGCACGGCCACGACGCCTTCCTGCTCGACGACGCGCGCTATCACAACCTGCTGCGGGCCTACTACGAACGCATTGCAAACGAGGTCAACGCATGAACCAGCGAGCACTTGATTACCTGGCATTGCGCCCGGACTTCCGCGCGATCGCCCGCTGGGTCGAACCGCGCGCGACGGTGCTCGATCTCGGCTGCGGCGACGGCTCGCTGCTGTCGCTGCTGAACGAGGAATTGGACGTGCAGGGCTACGGCATCGAGATCAACGACGCCGGCGTGCTCGCCGCGACGCAGAAGGGCGTCAACGTGATCCAGCAAAATCTCGAAGACGGCCTGCGCCTGTTCGAAGACGGCAGCTTCGATTTCGCGGTGCTGTCACAAACGCTGCAGACCATTCATCAGACCGCGGCGATCCTGCGCGAGACGGTGCGCGTCGGCAAGCAATGCATCGTGTCGTTTCCGAATTTCGGCTACTGGGCGCATCGGCTGTCGGTGTTGCAGGGGCGCATGCCGGTGTCGAAGTCGCTGCCTTATCAG
Organism: Paraburkholderia sp. WC7.3g; assembly: GCF_050436345.1. Lineage (NCBI taxonomy): Bacteria > Pseudomonadati > Pseudomonadota > Betaproteobacteria > Burkholderiales > Burkholderiaceae > Paraburkholderia > Paraburkholderia sp. WC7.3g. The sequence goes on along the minus strand of NZ_JBNDMA010000002.1, from coordinate 602,936 downwards.
TGGCACAACACCCCGAACGTTCGCGTGCTGACGATCAAGGACTTCGAAGCGCTCGCGCCCGAAGTCGGCATCGAGATTCTCGATCGCGTCGTGCTGCACGACGGACAAGTGGTGCGTTGGGGCGTGAACTGGCGTGGTAGTCTTGCGGTCTATCGCGTCAAGAAAAGCTAACCTCACTTATCCACATGTCGAACCCGCCGCACGAGGCGCCCGCACTTACCGCTCACGAAGAACATCCCGGCTGGCGCGCGTTTTTGAATACGCGCATGCTGATTTGCGTCTTTCTCGGCTTCACGTCGGGATTGCCGCTGTTTACGCTCGTCTACCTCGTGCAGGCGTGGCTGCGCTCGGAAGGCGTCAATCTGAAGGAAATCGGCCTCTTCGCGCTGATCCAGTTTCCGTACACCTGGAAATTCGTCTGGGCACCGCTGATGGACCGGTATGTGCCGCGTCTGCCCGGCTGGCGGCCCGGCAGACGGCGCGGCTGGATGCTGGTCACGCAATTGCTCGTGGCAGGCGCGATGGCGACGCTAGGTTTCGTGTCGCCGCGCGAATCGATCTGGACCGTCGCCGCGCTGACCGCTTTGGTCGCACTCTTCGGCGCGAGCTCCGACATCGTGATCGACGCTTACCGGCGCGAATTGCTCAGCGACACGCAGCAGGGCCTCGGCAACGCCGTGCACGTCAACGCGTACAAGATCGCAGCGCTCGTGCCCGGTTCGCTCGCGCTGATTTTGTCCGATCATCTGCCGTGGAGCACCGTGTTCATCGTGACCGCCGCGTTCATGCTGCCGGGCGTTCTGATGACGCTGGTCGTGCGCGAGCCCGAGGTGCACGGCGAGCCGCCGAAGAATCTGCGCGAGGCAATCGTCGAGCCGTTCAGGGAATTCATCCAGCGCGACGGCTGGCGCGCTGCCCTTTTCGTGCTCGGCTTTATCTTCATGTATAAGCTCGGCGATACGATGGCGACCACGCTGTCCACGTCGTTCTTCCTCGACATCGGCTTCTCGCGCACGCAGATCGGCGTGATCGCGAAGACCACGGCGTTCGGCGCGAGCCTCGCGGGCGGCATCATCGGCGGGATCTGGCTGATGAAGATCGGCATCGGCCGTGGCCTGTGGATTTTCGGTTTGCTGCAGATGGTGTCGACGCTCGGCTTCGCGTGGCTCGCGCATCTCGGCCCGGATTCGCCCGGACTTGCGGCGATTTACAACATCGCGGTCGCGCTCAGCGAGGGCACGTCGAGGCTGCTGTCGTTCGTCGGCATCGACTGGAGCGTACAGCTCGATCCCCGCTCGGTCGCGCTCGCGCTCGTGTACGGCTTCGAGACCTTCGCCACCGGGCTGACGATGGCCGCGTTCACCGCCTACATCGCGAGCACCACCGATCCGCGCTACACCGCGACGCAGTTCGCGCTGTTCACGAGCCTCGCATCGGTACCGCGCACGCTCGCGTCGGCGGCGAGCGGCTATGTGGTCGCGCGCATGGGCTGGTTCGACTACTTCATCCTCTGTACCGCGCTCGCGGTGCCCGGCATGCTGCTGCTGTTGCGTATCGCGCCATGGAGGGAACGGTCGTGAAGGCACAGTTTCCGACTCGCCCGCGCGGCCCCGCACTCAGCGCCGTCTGCATGTTCGGCTGCGCGAGCGTCGCGCTGGCGATGCCAGTGAGCGCCTATGCGGCCGGCGCGGCGGCGACTGGCGCCAGTCCGGTGAGCGGCGCGCAAGCTCCCGCGCCGGCTGCTGCCGCCGCGGCCACGAGCGGTGCGACACCCAATCCCGCTCCGACGCCTGCGGCCAAATCCGCGACAAGCGGCCCCAGCGCGGAAAACACGACACCGACCTCGCCCGGCAACAACAACGCTGGCGGTGTAAATGCTGGCACGGGTAACAGCACCACCGGCGCTAACGCCGGTGCCCCAGGCACGCCCAGTAATAGCGGCAGCGCTCCGCCCGCCGCCACCTCGGGCTCCGCGCCTCAGTCCGCGCAACCGCCCGTTACCGCCAAAGCGCCCGCCGCGGCATCGGCCGCAGCGGCATCGGCCGCCGCAGCCGTACCGCCGCCGTACTATGTGAGTCCGCAACTGCGCTACGGCGGCTACATGGTGTTCCGTAACCTGATCCCGTCGTCGATGCTTGAGGCGCAGGCCGCAGCGGAATTCAACCAGATCGTCTACGGCGCCAGCCACGCGAACCGCCTGTACGGCGACACGGACGCGCGCGTGACGCGCGTGCGCTCGATCATCAACCGGATGATTCCGTATTCGCTGAAGTGGAACGAGCGAGCCAAGGGCTGGAAGTGGGAAGTCGCGGTGGTGCGCTCGAACGACATCCGCATGTACTGCCTGCCGGGCGGCAAGATCGTCGTCTATAGCGGGATACTCGATCGCGCGCGCCTGAACGACAACGAGGTCGGCATGCTGATCGGTCACGAAATCGCGCACGCGTTGCGCGAGCATGCGAGGATGCGACTCGGTCAGTTGCAGGCGAGCCAGCTCGATTCGTCCGGCACGATCCCGCAGCTGTTCGGCCTCGCCGATCTCGGCATGGCGCCGCTCGGCATCGGTTCGCGTCTGCTGGAAATGAAGTACGAGAGCACCGACGAAACCGAAGCCGACGTGATCGGTAGCGATATCGCGTCGCGCGCGGGCTTCGATCCGCGCGCGGCGGTCACGCTGTGGGACAAGCTCGCGCAGGTGACGCGCGGCAATCGCGAACAGGGCTTCATCTACGTGCACCCGTACACGCCGGCGCGCCGCGAAGACATCATCAAGCGGCTGCCGGACATGCTGGCGCTCTACGCGAAGGCAATCGGCAGGAGCGTCGACGAGTTGCCCGATTTCGCGGGGATCGGCCGGCCGACCCGCAAGCCGGTGCGCGACTGATACCCGCTTCTGCCGACTGCTGGCGGGCCACGGCGCGCCATGCGCCGCGCTCGGTAGGCTTACTTTTTGACCTTGTGGTCGTAGTCGACGGTCAGCGGCGCATGGTCGCTGAACTTGATATCGCGGAACACGTCGGTGCGCTTCGCCTTGCTCGCGATACCCGGCGTCGCGATCTGGTAATCGATCCGCCACCCGACGTTCTTCGCATACGCCTGACCGCGATTGCTCCACCACGTGTACTGCTCTGGCCGCTGGTCGAGCGTGCGGAACACGTCGACGTAACCCACTTCGTCGAACAGTTGGTCGAGCCACGCGCGCTCTTCGGGCAGGCACCCCGAATTTTTCTGGTTGCTCTTCCAGTTCTTGATGTCGATTTCCTTGTGCACGATGTTCACGTCGCCGCACACGATCACCTCGCGCTCCTTCGCCAGCTCGGCGAGATGCGGCATGAACTCGTCCATGAAACGGAACTTGGCCTGCTGGCGCTCGTCGCCGCTCGAGCCTGACGGCACGTACACCGAGATCACCGACAGCTCGCCGAAACGCAGCTCGACATAGCGCCCTTCCGGGTCGAACTCTTCGCTGCCGAAGCCGATCACCACTTCGTCCGGCTCGTGCCGCGTATAGACGCCCGCGCCGCTATAACCCTTTTTCACCGCATGCTGGAAATAGCCGGTGAAATCGTGCGGCGCCATAAACTCCGGTGTCATGTCGTCCTGCGAGCATTTGATTTCCTGCACGCACAGCACGTCGGCGGCTTGTTCGCCGAACCAGTCGAAAAAGCCCTTTTTCGCCGCCGAACGGATGCCGTTGAGGTTGGCGGTAATCACACGCAACATGTCGTTCCTCTTTTGTTCGATTCGTTTGTGAAACCAGGGGGCGAGGCCGCGTTCATTCGACCTTGATGCCCTTCAGCGACTCCTTGGCGGGCGGATATTCGAGCTTCAACGCGTCCAGCGTGCGCAGCAGCAGTTCGGCGATCATCACGTTGCGATGCGTCTTCGAGTCGGCCGGAATCACGTACCACGGCGCGTATTCGGTCGACGTCGCGGCGAGCGCGTCGCGATACGCGGACTGATACACGTTCCACTGCTTGCGCGCTTCGATATCCGACACGTCGAATTTCCAGTGCTTCAGCGGATCGTCGATGCGCGCCTGCAAACGCGTGCGCTGCTCGTCCTTCGAAATGTGCAGCATGCACTTGAGGATCGCCGTGCCGCTGCATGCAAGCATCTCCTCGAATTGGCGGATGTGGCGGCAACGCTGCAGGAACGCCTCCGCGTCGATCTCGCCCTGAACGGTCGGCACCAGCAGGTCTTCGTAGTGACTGCGGTTGAAGATCGCCAGCTCGCCGGCCGCGGGCGTCTGCGAATGCACGCGCCACAGGAAGTCGTGCGCGAGTTCGACCGGCGTCGGCGCCTTGAACGGCACGATGCGCAAGCCGAGCGGATCGACTTCGTGAAACACCGCGCGGATCGTGCCGTCCTTGCCGCTCGTGTCCATGCCTTGCAGCACCAGCAGCATGCGGCGCTTGCGCTGCGCATGCAGCCGTTCCTGCAAATTGTCGAGCAGCAGGCCGATCTCCGACAGACGCGCGCGGTCCGCATCTTTCGAGCCGCTCGAAAACGGCTTCGCCTTGGGATCGAAATCGTCGAGCGAGAAGTGGCCGTTTTTCTTGCCGTCGTCGAAATACGGCACGAGGAAATCGTCGAGATCGGGTTGCTTTGCCATGCACATACTCCGTGATCTACGCTTACCTACGATTAACCGGTGAAGCGGGTTCGCAAAATAGAACGGGCCGTTGCCCTGCTTCAATCCGGCAACAGCCCGTGGTGGCGCAGGCGTGATCACGCCCGCCCGCGGCACTTCAACTCAGGACAACTTCTTCTTGAGCAATTCGTTGACCTGAGCAGGGTTGGCCTTGCCTTTGGTCGCTTTCATCGCCTGTCCGATCAGCGCGTTGAACGCCTTTTCCTTGCCGGCGCGATATTCGTCGACCGACTTCTGATTCGCGGCAAGCACTTCGTCGATGATTGCTTCGAGCGCACCAGTGTCCGAAATCTGCTTCAAACCATTCGCCTCGATGATGCGATCGGCGGCGGCATCGTCGGTGGCTTTCTCTTCCCAGATGGCGAGGAAGATTTCTTTCGCGATCTTGTTCGAAATCGTGCCGTCGGCAATGCGTTGCAGCAGCAGCGCGAGCTGCGCGGCCGAGACCGGGCACGCGGCAATGTCGAGGCCTTCGCGATTGAGATGCGACGACACTTCACCCATCACCCAGTTCGCCGCAACCTTCACGTTGGCTGGGCCGACCTTCGCGACCACCGCCTCGAAGTAAGCGGCCGTCGCCTTGCTCGAGGTCAGCACGTTCGCGTCGTATGGCGTGAGGCCGTACTGCGACACGAAGCGCTGCTGGATCGCTTCCGGCAGCTCGGGCATCTCGCTCTTCACGCGCTCGACCCACGCGGCGTCGATCACGAGCGGCATCAGGTCGGGGTCGGGGAAATAGCGGTAGTCGTGCGCGTCTTCCTTGCTGCGCATCGAACGCGTCTCGCGCTTGTCCGGATCGTACAGACGCGTTTCCTGCACCACCGTGCCGCCGTCTTCGATCAGCTCGATCTGGCGACGCACTTCGTACTGGATCGCTTCCTCGAGGAAGCGGAACGAGTTCAGGTTCTTGGTCTCGGTGCGCGTGCCGAATTCCTTCTGGCCGACCGGACGCACCGACACGTTCGCGTCGCAGCGAAACGAGCCTTCCTGCATGTTGCCGTCGCAGATGCCGAGCCACACGACCAGCGTGTGCAGCGACTTCGCGTAGGCAACGGCCTCGGCCGCGCTGCGCATCTCCGGCTCGGTGACGATTTCGAGCAGCGGCGTGCCGGCGCGATTCAGGTCGATGCCGGTCATGCCCGCGAAGTCTTCGTGCAGCGACTTGCCCGCGTCTTCCTCGAGGTGTGCGCGCGTCAGGTTGATGGTTTTCTCGTACGCTTCTTTGCCCGCCTTTTCATTGGCCGGCACCTGGATCGTCACCTGACCGCCCTGCACGACGGGGATTTCGTACTGGCTGATCTGGTAGCCCTTCGGCAGATCGGGGTAGAAGTAATTCTTGCGCGCGAAGATGCTGCGCGACGCGACCGTTGCGCCGATCGCGAGGCCGAACTGAATGGCGCGCTCGACCGCGCCGCGGTTCATCACCGGCAGCGTGCCCGGCAAGGCCAGATCGACGGGGCTGGCCTGCGTGTTCGGCGCGGCGCCGAATTTCGTCGCGGTGCCCGAGAAGATCTTCGAATGCGTCGACAACTGCGTGTGGGTCTCCAGACCGATCACGACTTCCCATTGTTTGGTCATGGTGCTCACACTCCTGCCGGTGCCTGACGGTGCCAGTCGGTCGCGCGCTGGAACGCGTCGGCCACCTGCAGCATCCGGGCTTCATTGAAATAGTTGCCGATGATCTGCAGACCGACCGGACGCTGCGCATTCGCGCCCGCGCCGAAGCCGCACGGCACGCTCATGCCGGGCAGGCCGGCGAGGCTCACCGACAGCGTGTAGATGTCGGCCAGATACATCTGCACCGGATCGTCGCCCTTCGCGCCGATATCCCACGCCACCGACGGCGCGACCGGGCCCATGATCACATCGCACTGCTTGAACGCCTGCTGGAAGTCCTGCGCGATGATGCGGCGAATCTTCTGCGCCTGCAGGTAGTACGCGTCGTAATAGCCATGCGACAGCACGTAGGTGCCGACCAGAATGCGGCGCTTCACTTCCGGGCCGAAGCCTTCGGCGCGCGACTTCTTGTACATGTCGAGCAGATCACGGTACCCGGCCGCGCGATGGCCAAACCGCACGCCGTCGAAACGCGACAGGTTCGACGATGCTTCCGCCGGCGCGATCACGTAGTAGACCGGGATCGATAGTTCGGTCTTCGGCAGCGACACCTCGACGAGCGTCGCGCCGAGCGCTTCGTACTGCTTCAACGCGGCGTCGATCGACGCGCGCACGTCGTCGGCGAGACCGGCGCCGAAGTACTCCTTCGGCAGGCCGATGCGCAGCCCGGCGAGCGGCTTGTCCGCACCGCCGTCTTGCCACGACTTGCCGAGGTAGCGCGTGTAGTCCTCATGCTCGTGCGACAGGCTGGTCGAGTCGCGCTCGTCGAAGCCGGCCATCGCGTTCAGAAGCGTCGCGCAGTCAGCCGCGCTTTGCGCCATGGGGCCGCCCTGGTCGAGCGACGACGCGAACGCGATCATGCCGTAGCGCGACACGCGGCCGTACGTCGGCTTGATGCCGGTGATGCCCGAGAACGACGCCGGTTGGCGGATGGAGCCGCCGGTGTCGGTGCCGGTCGCGGCGGGCGCGAGACGCGCGGCTACGGCCGCAGCCGAGCCGCCCGACGACCCTCCCGGCACGGCCTTGCGGTCCCACGGATTCTGCACGGCGCCGAAGTACGAATTCTCGTTGGACGAACCCATCGCGAATTCGTCCATGTTGGTCTTGCCCACGCACACCATGCCTGCGGTCTGCAGACGTGCGACCACGGTCGCATCGAACGGGCTTTCGTAGTTCGCGAGCATCTTCGAGCCGGCCGTGGAGCGCCAGCCCTTCGTGACGAACACGTCCTTGTGCGCAATCGGCAGGCCGACGAGCGGGCCGGCGTGGCCGGTGTGCAACAGCGCGTCGGCGGCTTTCGCCTGCGCGAGCGTCAGTTCGGGATCGACCTGGATGAACGCATTCAGGCTATTGGCCGCGTCGATCCGCTTCAGGTACAGCTGCGCCAGTTCGACTGCGGAGCATTGCTTGGCCGCGAGCGCGGCGCGCAATTCGGTCAGACTTTTTTCATGCATTGCGTTTTATCCTGGAAAGCGCGGCAGCGTGGTCACGCTGCCGTGGAGGCGTTCGGTTGCCCGTCGGCAGACCGGCCCGGCAAGGTTCGCGGCGAAGCCGCGCTGCGGCATGGCGGTTCGCGCCGACGCCAGACCGGGGTCTGCCCGTCAGGTCTTATTCGATCACCTTCGGCACGAGGTACAGGCCGTCCTGGACGGCCGGCGCGGGGCGCTGGAAAGCCTCGAGCTCGACCGTCTCGGTGACGGCGTCGTCACGCAGACGCAGCGCAACGTCTTCGATCTGCTCGATCGGATGGGCAAGCGGCGCAATGCCGGCGGTATCGACCGCCTGCATCTGCTCGACAAGGCCGAAAAAATCATTGAGCTGGGCACGCGTGTGCTCGGCGTCGGCATCGGCCAGTTCGAGCCGCGCGAGATGCGCGATGCGTTTTACATCGGTCAGGGTCAGAGCCATGCATTCACCGGAATGGGTGGAATGTCGCAACACGCAAAAAAGTCGCGTTGTAACAGCGGGTTACGACAAGATAGGACAATCCACAAAAAGGCGCGGCAACGTCAAAATGTGCGCTCCGTTTCCTTCAAAACATCCAAAATTATAAGGTATCATTACGCGTTCGACCCAAACCCGGAGCGACTTACCAAGGCCTTGCGGACATTTTCCAGGAACGTCCGGCGCTTTCAGCCCTCGGTTTGCAACCGCCTCCGGTAGACTTCCCCGCAGCTTCAAGTTCATGTGGCGACGCTACCGCCCGGTTGAAGCTGTTATTTTTCCGCTGCCGCCCTACGCATACGGTGCGAGGCCCGGCCCCCAGCGAGACAGGATTTTGAATGTTCGGTTTTTTGCGCAGCTACTTCTCCAACGATCTGGCGATTGACCTCGGCACCGCCAACACCCTTATTTACATGCGCGGCAAGGGCATCGTTCTCGACGAACCGTCGGTCGTGTCGATCCGCCAGGAAGGCGGCCCCAACGGCAAGAAGACCATTCAGGCAGTCGGCAAGGAAGCCAAGCAGATGCTCGGCAAGGTGCCGGGCAACATCGAGGCGATCCGCCCGATGAAAGACGGCGTGATCGCCGACTTCACCGTCACCGAGCAGATGATCAAGCAGTTCATCAAGACTGCTCACGAATCGCGCATGTTCTCGCCGTCGCCGCGCATCATCATCTGCGTGCCTTGCGGTTCGACCCAGGTCGAGCGCCGCGCAATCAAGGAAGCCGCGCACGGCGCGGGCGCCTCGCAGGTGTATCTGATCGAAGAGCCGATGGCCGCCGCGATAGGCGCGGGCCTGCCGGTATCGGAAGCAACGGGGTCGATGGTCGTCGATATCGGCGGCGGCACGACCGAGGTGGGCGTGATCTCGCTCGGCGGCATCGTGTACAAGGGCTCGGTGCGCGTCGGCGGCGACAAATTCGACGAAGCGATCGTCAACTACATTCGCCGAAACTACGGCATGCTGATCGGCGAACAGACCGCCGAAGCCATCAAGAAGGAAATCGGCTCCGCGTTTCCGGGCTCCGAAGTCAAGGAAATGGAAGTGAAGGGCCGCAATCTGTCGGAAGGCATTCCGCGCAGCTTCACGATTTCCAGCAACGAAATCCTCGAAGCACTGACCGATCCGCTGAACCAGATCGTGTCGTCGGTGAAGATCGCACTGGAACAGACGCCGCCGGAACTCGGCGCGGACATCGCCGAGCGCGGCATGATGCTCACCGGCGGCGGCGCGCTGCTGCGCGACCTCGACCGCCTGCTCGCTGAAGAAACCGGCCTGCCGGTGCTCGTCGCCGAAGACCCGCTGACCTGCGTCGTGCGCGGCTCGGGCATGGCGCTCGAGCGCATGGACAAGCTCGGCAGCATCTTCTCGTACGAGTAAGCGAGCCTTCCTCCCATGTCAGTAACGCGGATCTGGCACACGGCCCCTTGCGGGCCGCTTTGTCGTTGGCTGGGCCGACCAGCCTCCGCGCGCTGACCGCGCCTTGCGCGTCGCCGTCTCACCCAACCGCTCACGCCCCCGGCGCCGACCATGGAATACAGTCCGCCGCCCCTGTTCAAGCAAGGCCCCTCCGCTCTCGCCCGGCTGGTGTTCTTCGTCGTGCTGGCGCTCGCCCTGCTGATCTCCGATGCCCGCTTCCAGACGCTCGAAATCGTCCGCGGCGTGGTCGGCGCGGGTCTTTATCCGTTGCAGCGCGCAGCGCTCGTGCCGCGCGATATCTTCATGGGCGCCGCCGACCTCGCCGTGACGAGCGCCACGCTGCGCGACGAGAACGCAAAGCTGCGGGCGAAGGATCTGCAACTGTCGCAGCAGGCCAACAAGGCCGCGTCGCTCGCCGCCGAAAATGGCCATCTGCGCGCGCTGCTGGAACTGTCGCAGCGCCTCACCACGCAATCGCTGCCCGCCGAAATCCAGTACGACACGCGCGATCCGTTCACGCAGAAGGTCGTGATCGGACGCGGCGCGCAGCAAGGCATTCAGAACGGCTCGCCGGTCGTCGACGAAGACGGGGTGATCGGCCAGGTCACACGGGTGTTCCCGCTGCAGGCTGAAGTCACGCTGCTGACGGACAAGGACCAGGCCGTACCGGTCGAAATCCTGCGCACCGGCTTGCGCAGCGTGATCTACGGCACGCCGAAGGGCGACACGCTCGATCTGCGCTTCGTGCCAATCAGCGCCGACGTGCAGACTGGCGACGAGCTCGTCACGAGCGGACTCGACGGTGTGTATCCGCCGGGGCTGCCGGTCGCGAAGGTCGTGCGCGTCGACAAGCAGGCCGACACTGCGTTTGCGCATGTGGTCAGTCTGCCTGTCGCGGCGGTGCGCGGGGCGCGTCAGGTGCTCGTGCTGCACGTCCACGACGACGCGCTGCCGCGCCCGGCTGACGCACCCGACGCGGCAACCGTCGCGAAGGACGTGAAAGCGAAAAAGGGCGCCAAAGCCGCGGATGGCAAGGGCGCGGCGGATAAATCCGCCGCCAGGCCTGGCGACAGGAACGACGCCGACAAAACCGCCGCCGAAAAGCCTGCGGCCAAATCAACGGAAAAGGCGCCGGCCAAAGCTGCCGCCGACAAGAAGTCCGAGAAGCCAGCAGCCGACAGGAAAGCCGAAAAGGCGGCCGCCGCGAAGAACGCGAAGCCTCAAGCCGAGCCGGGGGCTCAGCCATGAATCGCCCGCAATATATCCTGCAGCCGGTCAACCCATACTTCATCACGTTCAGCCTCGCAGCAGCGTTCCTGCTGAACCTGATGCCGTGGGGGCGTCTCGCCGGCGTTCCCGACTTCGTCGCACTCGTGCTGCTGTTCTGGAATGTGCATCAGCCGCGCAAGGTCGGCATGGGCATCGCGTTTCTGCTCGGCCTGCTGATGGACGTGCACAACGCGAGCCTGCTCGGCGAGCACGCGCTCGCATACACGCTGCTGTCGTACGGCGCGATCACGATTCACCGCCGCGTGCTGTGGATGTCGCTCGGCGTACAAACCTTTGCGGTGATGCCGCTGCTCGTCGTCGCGCAGCTGGTGCCGTTCGTGATCCGGTTGTTGACCGGCGCGGCCTTTCCAGGCTGGAGCTATCTGATCGACGGTTTCGTCGAAGCGGCGTTGTGGCCGGTCGCGAGCATCTTGCTGCTGATGCCGCAGCGCCGCCCCGCCGACCCGGACGATACGCGCCCCATTTGATCCCGCAACAGACCCACCGGCTGCGGCCGGTTTGGGCGCACACTCTTGATCGCCGCATGCCGGCCTTTTGCAGAATCGCATGACCGAATTCAAGGACACTCAACAGCAGCTCACGAAATTCCGCCTGCGCGTCGCGGCGGCGGGGCTGTTCGTGTTCGTCTGCTTCGGGCTGATCGGCTTCCGCTTCCTGTTCCTGCAGGTCTGGCACTACAGCAAGTACTCGCTGCAGGCCGATGAAAACCGCATCTCCGTCGCGCCGATCGTGCCGAACCGCGGCATCATCACCGACCGCAACGGCGTCGTGCTCGCGAAGAACTACTCGGCCTACACGCTCGAAATCACGCCGTCGAAGCTGAACGACACGCTCGACAACGTAGTCGACAACCTCGCCACCGTCGTGTCGATCGACGCGCGCGACCGCCGCCGCTTCAAGAAGCTCCAGGAAGACTCGAAGAACTTCGAAAGTCTGCCGATCCGCACGCGCCTGACCGACGACGAAGTCGCGCGCTTCACCGCGCAGCGCTTCCGCTTTCCTGGCGTAGAAGTGCGCGCGCGGCTGTTCCGCCAGTACCCCCTCGGGCCGACTGCCGCGCACGTGATCGGGTACATCGGACGGATTTCGCAGCGCGACCAGGACCGCATCGACGATGCGAGCGATCAGAACGACAGCGACCCGGATCACTACGATCCGCGTCTGGATGCGAACAATTACAAGGGCACCGACTACATCGGCAAGATCGGCGTCGAGCAGAGCTACGAGACCGAGCTGCATGGCCAGACCGGCTTCGAGGAAGTCGAGGTGACGGCGGGCGGCCGCCCTGTGCGCACCCTGTCGCGCACCCAGGCGACGCCGGGCAACAACCTCGAGCTGTCGCTCGACATCGGTCTGCAGCAGGTCGCCGAGCAGGCGTTCGCCGGACACCGCGGCGCGCTCGTCGCGATCGAGCCGTCCACCGGCGACGTGCTCGCGTTCGTGTCGGCGCCGAGCTTCGATCCGAATTCCTTCGTCGACGGTATCGACCAGCAGACCTGGGACGAACTGAACAACTCGCCCGACCATCCGCTTTTGAACCGGCCACTGCACGGCACCTATCCGCCGGGCTCGACCTACAAGCCGTTCATGGCGCTCGCCGCGCTGACGCTGCACAAGCGCACGCCGAGCTGGGGCTTCCAGGACCCCGGTTACTACACGTTCGGCGGCCACACGTTCCGCAACGACGTGCGCTCCGGGCAGGGTTGGATCGACATGAACCGCGCGATCGTCGTGTCGAACGACACGTACTTCTACATGCTTGCGCACGATCTCGGCGTCAACAACATTGCGAACTTCATGAAGCCGTGGGGCTTCGGGCAGGTCACCGGTATCGACATCGCCGGCGAGGCGAAGGGCATCCTGCCGTCGACCGACTGGAAACGCCACGCGTACCGCCGGCCCGAGCAGCAGAAGTGGTACGAAGGCGAGACGGTCAGCCTCGGCATCGGCCAGGGCTACAACTCGTTCACGATCCTGCAACTCGCGCATGCCACCGCAACGCTCGCGAACGACGGCGTCGTGATGAAACCGCACCTCGTGCGCGACATCGAAAATCCGATCACGAAGGACACGCGGCCGGTGGTGCGCGATCCGAGCGACAAGATCGCGGTCAAGCAGCAGGACATCGACTTCATCAAGCGCGCGATGGAAGGCGTGGTGACGAACGGCACGGCGGCCAAGGTGTTCGCGGGCGCGCCGTACCAGGCCGCCGGCAAGACCGGTACCGCGCAGGTGTATTCGCTGCAGGGTGCGAACTACAAAGGTCACGCGGTTGCCGAGAATTTGCGCGACCACGCGCTGTTCATCGCGTTCGCGCCAGTGGATCAACCGAAGATCGCACTCGCGCTGGTCGTCGAAAACGGCGGCTGGGGCGCGGAGGCGGCCGGTCCGATCGCGCGCAGGGTGCTCGACTACTACCTGATCGGCAAAAACAAGCCCGGCGCGGAGCAAGCGGCCGTCGCAGCGGCGGCATCGACCACGCTCGAAGCATCCGCGCCGCAGGTCGGCGATACGCCGGCATCGCATGATGGCGCTCAGCCGCTCAAGATTGCGGCGGGCTTTACGGCACTGCCTGTGCCGGGAGCCGCCCCTGCCGCGGCGGCCTCCGGTGCGTCGGCGGCTGTTTCCGCTTCGGGCCTGAATGGCGCGTCGGCGCCGGTCGCGGCATCGGCCGGCGCGGCATCGGCGGGCGCTGCGGCAATGGCGTCGACCAGCGCACCCGCAGCGGTTTCGGCCACCGCGGCGCGAGCGGCGTCGGCGGCGAAGCCCGCTTCGGCTTCGGTCGCGGCAAAGAAGTCCGCGCCGCATACGCCTGGCGCCCCGCACAAACCCCGTCCCGCAAGCGAGCCGGCGCCGACCGTAGCGGCGCCGTCGCGTGAGGACAGCATCCAGCGCGCGTCGCCGCGCCAGCCGGCCGCCGGCGGCATCGAATAAGGAGAAAGGCATGCAATTCGACAAGCGCGCCTGGCTCGAGCGCATCAAGCGGATGTTCGTGGGCTTCGACCGTCCGCTCGCACTGATCGTGTTTCTGCTGCTGTGCGTCGGCATCGTCACGCTGTACAGCGCGACGCTCGACATGCCGGGCCGCGTCGAAGACCAGTTGCGCAACATCCTGCTCACCTTCGTGCTGATGTGGGCCCTCGCCAATGTGCCGCCCAATACGCTGATGCGCTTCGCAGTCCCGCTTTACACGTTCGGGATCGCGCTGCTGGTCGCGGTCGCGATGTTCGGCCTCACGCGCAAGGGCGCGAAACGCTGGATCAACGTCGGCGTAGTGATCCAGCCGTCGGAAATCCTGAAGATCGCGACTCCGCTGATGCTAGCCTGGTATTACCAGCGCCGCGAAGGCGTGATGCGCTGGTACGACTATCTGGTCGGCTTCGTGATCCTCATCGTGCCGGTCGCCCTGATCGCGAAGCAGCCCGACCTGGGCACGGCCGTGCTCGTGTTCGCGGCCGGCTTATTCGTGATTTACTTCGCCGGACTGAGCTTCAGGCTGATCGTGCCGGTGCTGATCGCGGCCGTGATTGCGGTTGCGTCGATCGCGGCGTTCCAGGACAAGATCTGTCAGCCCGAAGTGCAGTGGCCGCTGATGCACGACTACCAGAAGCACCGTATTTGCACGCTGCTCGATCCGACCTCGGACCCACTCGGCAAAGGCTTCCACACGATTCAGGCGGTAATCGCGATCGGCTCGGGCGGCCCGCTCGGCAAGGGCTGGCTGAAGGGCACGCAGGCGCATCTGGAGTTCATTCCCGAGAAGCACACCGACTTCATCTTCGCGGTGTTTTCGGAAGAGTTCGGTTTGGCGGGCGGGATCGTGCTGCTCACGCTGTACATGCTATTGATCGCGCGCGGGCTCTACATCGCGGCCAATGGCGCGACGTTATTCGGGCGATTATTGGCCGGCTCGTTGACGATGGCGTTCTTCACCTACGCGTTCGTCAATATCGGCATGGTGAGCGGGATTTTGCCGGTGGTCGGCGTGCCGTTGCCGTTCATGAGTTACGGTGGCACGGCGCTGACTACACTGGGCGTCGCGATCGGACTGATCATGAGCGTCGCGCGACAGAAGAGGTTGATGCAGAGCTAACCGCAGCTAGCGGCAAGCAGCGGTCGAAAATGCAAAAGGGCGCTCCTTGCGAGCGCCCTTTTTCGTCACTGCGGCTTCACTTCCTTCTGATCGCGCAGCTGTGCGCTCAGCTGCTGATACTTGAGGCGCGCCGCCGGGTCGCCCTGCGCCGCCGCGGCCGCGTAATACGCGCGTGCCACGTTCAGATTGCGGTCGACACCATCGCCGCCGCGCTCGTAGAACGACCCGGTCACGTACTGCGCGGTCATGTCGCCGCCCTGCGCCGCTTTCTTGTACCAGACGAACGCCTGCTTGTTGTCACGCTCGGTGCCGCGTCCGTCGAGAAACTGATTTGCGAGCGCGAGCTCCGCCTGCACATGCCCCTGAGCGGCCGCCTTCATGAACCAGCGATGCGCCTCCACCGGATCACGCCCGACGAACTCGCCATCGTCGTACATCTTGCCGTACACGTATTGCGCGTGCGACATGTTCGCGTCGGCGGCCTTGCGCAGCCACTTCTTGCCTTCGTCGACGTTGGCCGGCGCGCCTTCGCCGTTGAGCAGCATCATCGCGTAGTTGAACTGAGCGAGCCGGCTGCCGCGCTCGGCGGCCTCGCGGAATTCGGTCAGCGCCGCGCCGAGGTTGCCGGCGTTGTAGTCGGCCACCGCGGATTGCGTCTGCGGATCGTTCGCCTTCGCGACGCGATCCTGCGCATACGCGGCGTGCCACGCGACACTCGCGAGCAGCGCCGCCGCAATGGTCACTTGCGCGACCGTCCGCCCGGCGCCCCGCTGCACTCTGCCGTTCATGACCTCACCTCCTGTAATGCCTGGCGCGTCGCGCGCAACATCCAGATCACGTCGGCGGCCAGCGCGACGAAGCGAAAACCGGCGTCGCGATGCTGCCGCGCGCTCGCCACGTCCATCGCGAAAATGCCGGCGGCGATGCCGGCCGTGTCCGCCGCGCTGACGATACGCGCCGTCGCCGCCTGCACGTCCGCGTGCTTCGCGTCGCCGAGATGACCGAGGCTCGCGGCGAGATCGGCCGGCCCGACGAACACGCAATCGACGCCCGGCGTCGCCGCGATCTGCTCGACCTCCCGCAAGCCGCGCGCCGATTCGATCTGCACAATCGTCGCGATCTGTGCGTTGGCCGTCTGCACGTAATCGCGCCGCATGCCGTAAGCCGCCGCACGCACGACGCCCGCGACGCCGCGCAGGCCGCCAAGCGCCTCGGCAGTCGGATACTGGGTGAGCCGCACGGCGCGTGCCGCGTCGTCTGCGGATTCGATGTTCGGGAACATCAGCGTGCGGGCGCCGGCGTCGAGCACGCGCTTGACGAGCCACGGCTCGCTCGCGGGCACGCGCACCACCGGCTCGCTCGGCAGATGGGCGGCCGCGATCGCGCGCAACTGCGACTCGACGCCGCCGCTGTCGTTCGGCGCGTGTTCCATGTCGATCAGCAGCCAGTCGAAGCCGGCATGCGCGAGCGCTTCGGCCGCGGTCTCGCTACCGAGCGACAGCCACAGCCCGAATAGCGGCGCGTTGTCCTTCAGACGTTGTTTGAGGGAGTTGGTGAAGGTGCTCATCGGCTGGCCTCGCGCAGGTTTGCAACGCGAAGCGGGGCCAGATAGCGGATCAGGTAGGCGCCGGGGCGCTGACGGCCTCGATGCCTGCTGCGACGCAATGCAATGACCGGCATGTCTCGCTCCGTGTGGTTGTCGGAACGATCATACCGTGACAATAACGCGAGAGTTCGCCCGCGGCGGGGCGTGGATTGACGCGAGAGCTAGTCGCGGACCACGTCGGCCCAGCAGTTCGGCGTCTCGTATAGACGCACTTTATGCAGGCGCAGGTTCACGCCGTAGTGTGCGTCGTACACGTTCGCGAGCATGTCGAATGCAATCGCGGCGAGGTTTTCGACTGTGGGAATGCGATCGATCACGACCGTCTTGTGACCCACCATGCTCTCGAGAAAGCTGCGCACCTGCGTGTCGCCTTTGTAGACGAGAAACGCGTGGTCCCACTTGTCGACCAGATGCTCGACCGCGAGCGACTTCACATCGGCGAAGTCCATCACCATGCCGCGATCGGGCGCGCCTTCGGTGTCGACCAGATCGCCTTGCAGCGTGATTTCGAGCACGTAGCGATGGCCGTGCAGATTACGGCACTGGCTGCGGTGATCGGGAATGCGGTGGCCCGCGTCGAATTCGAGTTTTCGGGTAATCGTCAGCACGGCAAATCAGGGAATGTTCAGATACTTGTGAGTCTGCATCGACAGGCGCCACTGCGGATGACGCTTGCACCAGTCGATCGCGAGCTTCGTGTTGATGTCGCGCGACGGACCGTCCATAGGCTGGACGAGGAAATACTCGAAGTCGAGCTTCGCGTAGTCGGCGAGGCGCTGGTTGTCCTGCGGAATCACGACCTTCAGCTCGTTGCCCTTCGTCACGACGAGCGGCGCGTCGGCCTTCGGACTCACGCAGATCCAGTCGATCGTGTCGAGCACCGGCAGCGAGCCGTTGGTCTCGATCGCGATCTTGAAGCCGGCCGCGTGCAGCGCGTCGACGAGCGGCTGATCGATTTGCAGCATCGGCTCGCCGCCGGTGCACACGACGAAACGCTCGCCCTCGCCTTGCGGCCATTGCGACGTGATCATCGCGACGAGTTCGTCAGGTGTGCGGTACTTGCCGCCGTTCTCGCCGTCGGTGCCGACGAAATCGGTGTCGCAGAAACGGCAGACGGCTTCCGCGCGATCCTCTTCGCGGCCCGACCACAGATTGCAGCCCGCGAAACGGCAGAACACGGCCGGCCGGCCGGCATTCGCGCCCTCGCCTTGCAGCGTGTAGAAAATTTCCTTGACCGCGTACGTCATGCTGCTTTCTGTCCTGTGTTCCTGAATCAATGATGCGCGACTAGCGGATGATGCGCGCTCTCGCGCGAACCGTCACACCGGCTCGGTCACTTTATCGCCGGCGAGGTAAGCCTCATAGCCACGTTTGCGCAACCGGCATGCCGGGCATTCGCCGCAGCCAAAGCCCCATGAGTGCAACTCGGCGCGTTCGCCGACGTAGCAGGTATGCGTTTCGACGCGCACCAGTTCAACCAGCTCCTCGCCGCCGAGTTCGTGCGCGAGGCGCCACGTGTCGGCCTTGTCGAGCCACATCAGCGGCGTCTCGAGCGCGAAGCGCGTGTCCATGCCCAGATTCAGCGCGACCTGCAGCGCCTTCATCGTGTCGTCGCGGCAATCGGGGTAGCCCGAGAAGTCCGTCTCGCACATGCCACCGACCAGCACCTGCAAACCGCGCCGATACGCGATGGCCGCGGCGAACGTCATGAACATCAGATTGCGGCCCGGTACGAACGTGTTCGGCAAACCACTGGTCGTCGCTTCGATCTCGATCTCGCGCGTCATCGCGGTGTCGCTGATAGCGCCGAGCAGCGACAGGTCGATCATGTGATCGTCGCGGAGACGATCGGCCCACGCCGGAAACGCACGGACGACGGCCTGACGAAACCCCTCGCGGCATTCAAGCTCGACGCGATGCCGCTGTCCATAATCGAAGCCGATCGTTTCGACCGTGTCGTAACGATCGAGCGCCCAAGCGAGACACGTGGCGGAATCCTGGCCGCCGGAAAACAGCACGAGCGCGCTACGCTTAGCGTCTTTGCGGATCACCGTGATACTCCGTGAATGAGAGTGCCACGTCGCGCTGCGCGAGGTGCGCCACACGAGCAACGCGGCGCGACGTGTGCCGGCATTGTGCCGGCCCAAAGCAGTATAGGTCGCGCGTTGCGCGTGAACGTGGCTGGGCGCTTATACCGCCGATCGTCGGGCGAAAGATTGGGCGCTTCGGTGCGACGCCTGCATGCAAGTCCTTGAACTGGCGCGATTTTATCACGCGACACCGAATCTCACCGGCGCCAGCTGTCCCACACGCGCGGCTCTAACTGCATGACAAGCCGAAGTAACGACTTGCCCGCCAAACGGAAAAGCCCCAAGAATCTTGCGATTTCCTGGGGCTAAATCCTGGTGGCCTGGGGCGGAATCGAACCACCGACACGCGGATTTTCAATCCGCTGCTCTACCAACTGAGCTACCGGGCCAACGAAGAACGAAACTATATCAAGCGATCCGCAGTTCAGCAAGCCCTTTCATGGAAAACCCTGTCGGGCCGGCGTTCGCATGCAACACGTGGAGCTCACTCTCCCTTGTTCTTGCCGAGATCGACGCCGAGTTGCTTCAGCTTTCGATAAAGATGCGTGCGTTCGAGACCGGTCTTCTCCGCGACGCGCGTCATGCTGCCGTTCTCGCGCGCGAGGTGATATTCGAAGTACGCGCGCTCGAACGCGTCGCGCGCATCGCGCAGCGGAATGTCGAACGAGATCGATGCGGTTTGCGCGGCGAGCGCGCCGCCGCTGACGCCATCGGACGACAGTATCGGCAACGCGGCCGATGACGCGACCGACGACGCGCTAACCGGCAACGCCGGCTTCGCGGCCACGCCGCCAGGCACGGCCGCCGAATTGCCGCGCGCGAGTCCCTGTTCGACCGCCTTTAGCAGCTTCTGCAGCGCGATCGGCTTTTCGAGGAAATTGAGCGCGCCGATCTTGGTGGCTTCGACCGCGGTGTCGATCGTCGCGTGACCGGACATCATGATGACGGGCATCGTCAATTGACCTTGCGCGGCCCATTCCTTGAGCAACGTCACGCCGTCGGTGTCCGGCATCCAGATGTCGAGCAGCACCAGGTCGGGCGCCTGACGCAAACGGAACTCGCGCGCCTCCTGCGCGTTTTCCGCGGCCTCCACGACGTGTCCCTCGTCGCTCAGGATCTCCGAGAGCAATTCCCGGATGCCCATTTCATCATCTACCACCAGGATGGTTGCCATTTACGCTGCCCTTGTCTGCACTGTTGCTTTTGTCGTTCCCTGCGACGCGCCAGCGCGCGCCGGATGCGCACCCGAACCAGGTGCGCCCGGCTGCGCGAGGTCGTCCGCCAGTTGAAGGAAGAGAATCGAAATCTGCGCGCCTTCGATCACATCGCCGGCCTTCATGCGATTGCGAATGTCGATGCGCGCGCCATGTTCGTCGACGATCTTCTTCACCATCGCAAGTCCCAGACCCGTACCTTTGGCCTTAGTCGTCACGTACGGCTCAAACGCGCGCGTGAGGATACGCGCGGGAAAGCCTGGTCCGTTATCCGACACTGTCAGACGTACCGCTACGCGTGCCTTGCCTTGCGCATCGGGGTCTCCATATTCTACTGTCCTCGTCTCGAGCAAAACACGCGGATGCGCGACTTCGGCGACCGCGTCCTGCGCGTTCTGCAGCAGGTTGTGGATCACCTGACGCAACTGCGTTGCGTCGCCGCGTATCGCAGGCAAGGCCGCGAGTTCGACCTGGATCGCGCCCTTGCCTTCCTCGATACCGTACAGCGTGAGCACCTCGCTGACCAGATCATTCAATTGCAGATGCGCGAGCACCGCGGGCGGTGTACGCGCGTAGTCGCGGAAATCGTCGACCATCTGCTTCATCGCGGCGACCTGATTGACGATCGTCGTCGCGCCGCGCTTCAACACGTCCGCATCCGACGGCGCGAGCTTGTCGGCGAGTTTCATCTGCAAACGCTCGGCCGAGAGTTGAATCGGCGTGAGCGGATTTTTGATCTCGTGCGCGAGGCGCCGTGCGACTTCGCCCCATGCGATCGAACGCTGCGCGGAGATCACGTCGGAGATGTCGTCGAACACGATCACGTAGCCCGAGGTTTGCAAGCCTTGCGCGTCGCGCTCGTTCGCCGCGACGAGGCGCGCGCCGCGCACGAGCAGCGTGAGCGGCTCGGTTTCGCCGGGCACCGGCACCGAGAACTGCTGCTGCCAATGGCCGTTGTCGTCACGGCCGTCTTCGCTCGCCGCTTCCCGGTCGGCGAATGGCTTGCGCACCATTGCGCCGAATTCGCCCAGCACGCCGATCTGATCCAGCGACGAACCGAGCACCGTCTGGAACGGCTGACGGAAAATCCGCTCGGCGCCGCGATTCGCGGTGGTCAGCCGGAACTGCCGGTCGAACACGAACACACCCGCGGTCAGGTTCGCGAGGATGCTCTCGAGATACGCCTTCGAATGCTCGAGCGCGATACGATTTTTCTCGACCGCCCCGCGCGCTTCCGACAACTGCCGCGTCATCGCGTTGAACGACTGCGTGAGGAAACCGAGTTCGTCGCGCGACTTGATCTCGCGCTTCGGCGTGTAGTCGCCCTCGGTAATTTCCTTGGTGCCCTGCGCGAGCAGGAATAGCGGCCGCGCGAGCTGGTTGCCGAGCGCGAGCGCGAGCATCATCGCGATGAAAGTCGCGAGAAACAGCGACAGCGTCAGCGTGCCGATGTACATCTTGCGCAAGCCGGTGCGGCCGAGCGCCTTCTCCTGATACTCGCGATACGCGCGCTGCACCGAATCGGCATTGCGCGCGAGTGTCGTCGACACCGGCTGCGTCAGTTGCAAGAAGCGCTCGGCGGGCTGCAATAGCGACGCGTTGGCATCGGGAATACGCTGCACCACACGCAGACGCAGCACGCCTTTGCTGCCTTGCGCGTGCGCATCGCCGTCCACTTCGCCCTCGATCGCCGCATAGCCGTGGCCGCGCGCCTGCTCGATCATCAGCGGTGTCGGCAGATCGCTCGGCAGCAGTATCGCGTAGTTGCCGGATGCCTGCGCGACCACGTGCATGTCGGGCGTCGCGCCCGACATGCTGCGGGTCGGCTCCACGATCGTCGCGTCCTGCACGCCGAACTGGTCACGCAGACGCAGCAGCGTCAGCGTGGTGCCGGCGGCGTCCGCGCTCGCGAGTTGCTCGGACATCAGGCGCGCCTTCGTCTGCAGATCGGACAGCGACGCGTCGAGCATGCCGCGCCCGAGATTGAGGCCGGACGCGAGCGCGGTTTCGACGTTCACGTCGAACCACGACTCGATGCTGCGCGACACGAACTGATACGACACGATGTAGATGATGCCGCCCGGCACCACACCGACCAGCGCCATGAAGAACGCGAGCTTCGCGAGCAGCCGTGTGCCGAATTTACCCGTGCGTAATCGCACGATAATGATGACGACGAGCGTCGCCACCACCAGCAGAAAGATCATCGCGACCGCGACGTTGGCCGCGTACAGCCACTGGTAGTAGCGGTCGAAGAATTCGGTGTTCGCGCTCGCCGCGGCCAGCAGCACGAGCAGCAGCACGGCCGTCACCGCGACCGTCGACACCAGCACGCGCACGACGATGCTGCTGACGCTGGTGGACGAGGAGCGCACTTTATTTAGCATGATCGGCCGCCGTGAAAGTGAAGCGCTTCCAATCGGAGGCGAGGTTCCAGTCGCGGTTGTTCACGGCGTCGATCTGGAACGGCTTGGGCATGAGCCCAATGTCGAGCTGCATGCGCACCGACGCGTTATAGGTTTCACCGACACGTACCTGATTGCGGTCGATCACGTGCCACGAGGTCACGTGCTTGATGACCGCGAGCGCATCCTTGAGCGTGGAAAAGCCGAGCTGCAAGCCGCCCGACTGCACGCTCGACACGCGATATTCGCGCGTGAGCGGCTGGAACGACAGCCGCAAACTTTGCGACACGCTGACCGGCTGCTCGTCGAACCAGTACCAGCGCGGCCGGCTCAGTTCGAAATCGGTCGTGAAATAAAGCGGAATGCCTTTGTTGACCGCGTCTTCGAGATTGTTGTTCAGCTCGAATTCGAAATGCGCGTCGAGACTCCAGCCGCCGTTGTCGGCCTGCAGCGACGCCCGCTGCACCGCGATCGAGTCAGCGTGCGCCGCACCCGGCGCTGCAAGCCAGACGGCCAGCGCGATCCAGAGCACGGCAGCGAGCCGAAGCGGGAAGAAGCGTTTTATGGTCACCGTTTCTGAAAGCGCGCGTAGAAAAATCCGTCGTGGTCTGAGTTCGTGCCGGCGCTGAATTCAGCGGGTCGTCCAGCATGAGAACCGGCCGATGGGTCGGCGGGCGCGCGGGCAACTGAGGGTAAAAGCTGCCCCGGCGCGTCCAATCGTACCGCATCCTGATGCTGGTTTCCAAACCACTGTGCCTGCAACTCGCCCTCTTCGGGGAAGATCGAACAGGTAACATAAAGCAACTCGCCGCCTGATTTCACGAGCGGCCACAGCGCGTCGAGAATGCGGCGCTGTTCGGCGACGAGCGCGGCGATATCGGACTGGCGACGCAGCCAGCGAATATCCGGATGACGCCGCACGATGCCCGACGCCGAGCACGGCACGTCGGCGAGGATGCGCTCGAATGGCTGGTCGAGGTCGTCTTGCCATTGGGCGGGGTTGCCCGCGTCGCCGATGCGCACTTCCGCTTCGAGCTTCAGACGCCGCAGGTTTTCGCCGATGCGGCGGGCGCGCGACGCATCGCTTTCGAGCGCGACCAGTTGAATATTCGCGAGTTCGAGCAGATGGCCGGTCTTGCCGCCGGGCGCCGCGCACGCGTCGAGCACGCGCATGCCGTCACGCACGCCGAGCAATCGCGCGGCGAGTTGCGCCCCTGCGTCCTGTACGGACACGACACCTTCGCTGAAGCCCGGAATGCGCTCGACCGGCATTGGCGTCGCAAGCGTGACCGCGTACTCGCCAGCCTTGCTTGCGGCGATCTGCTGGCGTTGCAGCTCTTGCAGATAGGCATCGACCGTCGAATGGCGCGCGTTCACGCGTAACGTCAGCGGACCTTGCGTGTTGCCGGCGGCCAGCACCGATTGCCACGCCTCGGGCCATGCGCGCTTCACCGAGTCGATCCACCAGGCCGGATAGTTCCAGCGCGCCACTTCGTCGGCTTGCACGGCGGCGAGCAGCGCATCGCGCTCGCGCAAAAAGTTACGCAGCACCGCGTTGACGAGTCCCTTCGCAAACGCGAAATGCTGGCGCGCGCCGATCACGCTGACCGCCTGGTCGACGACCGTGAACGGTGTGTAGGCGGCGCTCGCTTCGTCGTCGACGAGCAGTGCGAGCGCGCACGCGAGCACATGCGCGACGTGCGGCGGGGGCGCTTTCTTCACGAGCTTCGCAATCAGCCACTCGGCGGTCGCGAGACGGCGCATCGTGCGATAGGCGATGTCCTGCACCGCGCCGCGCGCCGCCGCGGCGTTGCCCTCGGGCACCGCCACGAAGACGCTTTGCAGCGCCGCGGGCAGAGCCGCGCCGAGACGCACGACGCCGACGGCCTGGGCGGCGCAGTCGAGCGCAAACCCGAGCGATTCGGGCGACAGATGCAGCGTCGACAAATGGGATTCGCGTGAACGCGCCAACGAGGAAGCAGAACGCGAAGAAGGCTTTGAAGTCATGAAGGGAGCAAGGGCAAGCCGCACGGTGCGCGCGGCGCAATCAGCGCACATTGTAGCGTGGCGCCGATGGGGCGCCGCCGTGCGTGGGCGGTGGCCGCAGATGCTGTCGCGCAGTGGCGACGAAAGAAGCAAAAAAAAACGGGCCTCGCGGGCCCGCTCTTCAGTATTTCAGGCTTGACGCGCCGAGCGACGCGGCGCCTCAGTCGAAACGGCCGGTGCGCGCCATTTCCATCAGACGCGCGATGCGTTCCTCGGTCGCCGGGTGCGTCGAAAACAGACTCGCGATGCCGCCGCCCGACAGCGGATTCATGATCATCATCTGCGCGGTGGCCGGATGCGCCTCGGCCGTCGGGAACGGAATGCCGCTCGCATAGCGATGGATCTTGTCGAGCGCCGACGCCAGTGCTTGCGGGTCGCCCGAAATCTGCGCGCCGCCACGGTCGGCTTCGAATTCGCGCGCACGCGAAATCGCCATCTGGATCAACGCGCCCGCAATCGGGGCGAGCAGCGCAACCGCGATGCTCGCGATGGGGTTCGCGGGACGACCGTTTTCGTCGCGGCCGCCGAAGAACATCGCGAAGTTCGCCAACGCTGAAATCGCGCCGGCCATGGTCGCCGAAATCGTCGAGATCAGAATGTCGCGATGCTTCACGTGCGCGAGTTCGTGCGCCATCACACCGCGCATTTCACGCTCGGACAACACGCGAAGAATGCCGGTGGTCGCCGCGACCGCGGCGTTCTCCGGATTGCGGCCAGTGGCGAACGCGTTCGGCGCGTCTTCGTTGATCAGGTAGACGCGCGGCATCGGCAGGTTCGCGCGCGTGGCGAGATCGCGCACCATCCGATAGAACTGCGGCGCGCTGTTTTCGTCGACTTCCTGCGCGTTGTACATGCGCAGGACCATTTTGTCGGAGAACCAGTACGAGAAGAAATTCATCCCAAGGGCGATCACGAGCGCGATCATCATGCCGCGCGACCCGCCGATCATCCCGCCGATCACGATGAAAAGGGCCGTGATCGCGGCCATCAACATCGCGGTTTTCACCCAATTAAACATGTCTGCAACTCCTTGCCCCGAGCGTGGCCTTCATCTCCGTGCCGCGCGATTGCGGCGTCAGATCGTAAGCGAAATGTTAGATATGGGCGATGCGGGAAAATTCAATTACCGAGAGGCGGTCGCGAGTTTGATCCCCAAGCCGACGAACGCGCTGCCGACGCCGCGATCGAGCCAGCGCTTGACTGTGGGTTTGCCCGAGAAACGCTGCGTGACGCTGCCCGCGATCCATGCGACGAAGCTGTTCCAGACCATGCTCATCAGCACGAAAACCGCGCCGAGCGTGAGAAACGCGAAGGTCTTGTGTTCGCTGCTCGTCGCGACGAATTGCGGGAAGAACGACACGAAGAACAGCACGACCTTCGGGTTCAGCACGTTGGTCCAGAAGCCTTGCCGGAACAACTGCCGCAGCGATTTCGGCGTGGACGGCACACGCGCGTCGCCGGCGGGCGCATCTGCGGCCGGTTTCGTGAAGATCAGGCGCACGCCCAGATAGATCAGATAAATTGCGCCGACGAATTTGACGATGGTGAACGCCGTAGCCGAGGCGGCCAGCAGCGCGGTCAGCCCGAACGCGCAGGCGAGCGAGTGAATGCAGCAGCCCGCCGAAATACCGAGCGCCGACATCAGCCCCGCGCCGCGGCCTTGGGCGACGCTGCGCCCAACGATATAGGCGGTATCCGGCCCCGGCGTGATGTTCAGGAGAAAAACCGCGACGATGAAAAACTCGAAATGAACGATGCCGAACATGTGATGAACCCTCGGAACTGGTCTGCTGCATGGAGGATTCTAACGCGCGGCGCACTCGCGGCGGGTGCGAAGGACATCGTCCGAATGGACGATGTCCTGGCGTGCGCGATGCGCTTATTTCGCATCGAGAAGCTGGAAGCGCTGGCCTGCGACGAGCGGCGAGCCGGCCAGGAATTCGCGCACCGGCAGGCGCTTGCCGCCGGGCTTCTGCAATTGCGTCAGACGCAGTGCGCCTTCGCCGCAAGCGACCAGCACGCCGTCGGGCGAAACCTCGGTGATGGTGCCCGGCGCCTTGTTGCTGTCAGACGCCAGCGAGGCCACGGTGGTGGCGGCCCAGATCTTGATGGTGCTGCCGTCTTCGAGCGTGCCGGCGCCGCCGGGGAATGGGTCGAACGCGCGCACCTGCCGCCCAAGCGCCTCGGCCGGGCGGCGCCAGTCGAGTGCCGCTTCGTGTTTGGCGATTTTCTCCGCGTAGGTCACGCCGTCGGTCGGCTGCGGGGTCGACGTCAGCTTGCCGCTGTGCTCGAGCTCGATCAGCGCATCGACGATCAGCTGCGCGCCGTACCCGGCGAGACGATCGTGCAGCGTGGCGGTGGTGTCGTCGACGGAGATGGGGGTGCGCACTTCGGAAATCATCGCGCCGGTATCGAGGCCGGCATCCATCTGCATCAGCGTGATGCCGGTTTGCGCGTCACCCGCCTCGATCGCGCGATGAATCGGCGCCGCGCCGCGCCAGCGCGGCAGCAGCGACGCGTGAATGTTGATGCAGCCGAAGCGCGGAATGTCGAGCACCTCCTGCGGCAGGATCAGCCCGTAGGCGGCGACGACCATCACGTCGTGTGGTGTCGCGCGCAATTGCTCGATGCCGGCGGCGGCTTCCTGCGGATATCTGCCGGCGCGGCGCAGCGACGTGGGCTGCGCGACCGCGAGGCCATGTTCCTGCGCGTAGCGCTTGACCGGACTCGCCTGCAGCTTCATGCCGCGTCCCGCGGGCCGGTCCGGCTGCGTCAACACGAGCGGCACGGCAAACCCGGCGCGATGAATCGCGGCCAGCGCGGCCGCGGCGAATTCCGGCGTACCGGCAAAGATGACGCGCAACGAATGACTCATGAATGGGCGGAAGGCAAGTGAAAGCGGGTTACATCGCGTGGGCGAGCTTCTTCATCTTGCTCTTGATGCGCGTTTGCTTCAGCGGCGACAGATATTCGACGAACACGCGGCCAATCAGATGATCCATCTCGTGCTGGATGCACACGGCGAGAAGCCCCTCGCAATCGAGCTCGAACGTTTCGCCCTTCTCGTTCAGCGCGCGCACGCGCACTTTCTCGGCACGCTCGACGTTGTCGTAGATCCCGGGCACCGACAGGCAGCCCTCCTCCGACAGCTTCCTCGCATCGCTCGACCAGACGATTTCAGGGTTGATGAATGCGAGCAGTTCGCCGTGCGTCTCCGACACGTCGATCACGATGACGCGCTCGTGCACGTCCACCTGGGTGGCGGCGAGGCCGACGCCGGGCGCCGCGTACATCGTTTCGGCCATGTCCGCGACGAGACGGCGGATACGGTCGTTGACCTCCGCGACTGGCTTGGCCACCTTGTGCAGCCGTTTGTCCGGGTAATTGAGGATGCTCAGTAAAGCCATGATTTCGAGTGTGATTTGAGACGCCGCCAACGGTTGGAAGGCTCGCGTTGGCCATTCGGCCAGGTTGTGAGCCCGACGTAATACGCAGAGGATAGATGATGTCGAACCGGTTCGATTCAACACGCCTCGTGCGCCCCACGACGAACCCGCGCCGGTCAGCGCGGCGCCGCGGTTATTCGTGGCTCATTGCCGTTTTATTTCCGCGGTTTTATTTCGGATGATGAAAATTTTAGCATGGCGCCCGCCTGCCCGCAGGCCCCGCCAGAGGAGCAACCCGCATGCAGACCTTGTCCGCAACCCGTATCGAACTGGCCGCCTGGCTGCGGTTGTCGATTGCGCCGGGCCTCAAACCGGCGGCGTTGCGCCTGTTGCTTCGCGCATTCGGGCTGCCGGAAGCGATTTTCACGCAGTCGCGGGAGGCGCTCGCCGAGGTCGCCGGCGAAGCTGCGGCGCGCGCGGTGCTGACGCCGCCGGGTCCCGCGTTCGACGGTGAGCTCGATGCGGTGCTCGCATGGCGCGATCTGCCGGGCAACCAGATCGTCACGCTCGACGATCCCGCGTATCCGCCCACGCTGTTGACGATGCCGGATCCACCGCCGCTTCTATATATAAAGGGCCGGCTCGATCTGCTGCATACGCGAGCCGTCGCGCTGGTGGGCAGCCGCAGCGCGACCCCGCAGGGCATCGAGGATGCGCGGCGATTCGGGCGCGACCTGTCGGCGGCGGGCGTGACGGTCGTGTCAGGGCTCGCGCTCGGCATCGATGGCGCCGCGCATCGGGGCGGGCTGGAAGGCGTCGGCGGGACGGTCGCGGTGGTCGGCACCGGCGCGGATCTGGTGTATCCGGCCGCGCATCATGCGCTCGCGCGGCAGATCGCGGCGCAAGGCGCGATCCTGTCGGAGTGGCCGCTCGGCACGCCGGCGCGCGCCGCCAATTTCCCACAGCGCAATCGGCTGATCGCCGGGCTGGTCAGCGGGGTCGTGATCATCGAGGCGGCTATGCGCTCCGGCTCGCTGATTACCGCGCGGCTCGCCAACGAGATGGGGCGCGACGTGTTCGCATTGCCCGGATCGATTCACGCGCCGTTGTCGCGCGGCTGTCATCGGATGATCAAGCAGGGGGCGCGGCTCGTGGAAACGCCTGACGAGGTGCTGGAGGAACTAGGTTTTGCCCCGCGGCCGGCGCGCACCGCGGGACGCGCGGCGAAGCGTGCTGTGCCGCTGCAGCATACGGGTTTGTGCGCTTCGTCGGATGGGAAGGCTCCTCAAGCTACGAGCGCCGCCTTCGCCGACTCGCCACCGTCCGGACCGGCCCCGCAGCCTGCGCTCGCCTCCGACGCCCAGCGTCTGCTCGCCGCGCTCGGCCATTCGCCGACAACGCTTGAAATTCTCGCCGCCCGCACCGAGATGGAGGATGCTGCCCTGCACGCCACCTTGCTTCGACTCGAACTAGCCGGCGAGGTCACGCTACTGCCCGGCGGTCGCTTCATGCGAGCCCATCATGACTGAGCCGAGACTGACCGGCATCAACGCAGATTGGCCACTCTTCGCGATCGGCCATGCTACATTCGCGCCAAAGCACCCGACAAAGTACACAAGGAAACCACTTCATGCCCGCGCTGAACCTCGACACCGACCAGGACCGGATCGCCGAGCGCGTCAACGAACCCGACACATTGTTCGTTGCATGCCTGTGCGCGGAGTGGTGCGGAACGTGTCGCGAGTACCGGGACGCTTTCAACCGGCTGGCCGAGCGGCACCCGGAAGTCTGTTTCGCATGGATCGACATCGAAACTCATGCGGATCGCTTCGACGACCTGGATGTCGAGAATTTCCCGACCGTCCTGATCGAAGACTCGGTGACGACACGTTTCTTCGGTACGGTTTTGCCGCAGGTGTCGATCGTCGAGCGGATGCTGTCGGATCTGACCGCGCTGCCCGGTGTGACCGGCGCGCCGAAGCTGCGGCCGGCGCTGGCGGTCGCCTGAAGGCGGCCCTGCGCGCCGCCTGGCCAAACCGAAAGCCTCCCGACGCGCGGCTTGCGGCACGGGCCGTCGCCGACAATTTTTGGGGCAGCTTCACCGCTGGCATCGCTGTCCGCACGCGGCGTTTGCCGCAGTTGATCAACCGCTGGACGCGCAATTATGTTGGCGCGCTTTTATGGCACCGGGCACGTTCGGTTCTCGCCTTGTGCTATAAAGCGGTCGTTATTGGGTCGAACAAGGTCTCAAGCGAGCGCCGCGCGCCATGTTGGCGCTCAAGACCACCCACCCGCATCTTCCAACCTCACATCGAGTCATGTCCAAAGCACTGATCATCGCCGAAAAGCCTTCTGTCGCGAACGACATCGCGCGCGCTTTGGGCGGCTTTACCAAGCATGACGAGTACTATGAAAGCGACGACTACGTGCTTTCATCGGCAGTGGGCCACCTGCTGGAAATTGCCGCGCCCGACGAATACGAAGTCAAGCGCGGCAAGTGGAGCTTTGCCAATCTGCCCGTCATTCCTCCGCATTTCGATCTGAATCCGATCGCGAAGAGCGAGTCGCGTCTGAAGTTGCTGACCCGGCTGTTGAAGCGCAAGGACATCGACCGTCTGATCAACGCATGCGACGCGGGACGCGAGGGCGAGCTGATTTTCCGCCTGATCGCGCAGCACGCGAAAGCCAAACAGCCGGTGCAGCGGCTGTGGCTGCAGTCGATGACGGCCGGCGCGATCCGCGACGGTTTCGCGCGTCTGCGCAGCGACGAAGAGATGCAGCCGCTCGCCGATGCGGCGCGGTGCCGCTCGGAGGCGGACTGGCTCGTCGGCATCAATGGCACGCGCGCGATGACCGCCTTCAACAGCAAGGGCGGCGGCTTCTTCCTGACCACGGTCGGGCGCGTGCAGACGCCGACGCTGTCGATCGTCGTCGAGCGCGAAGAGAAGATTCGACGCTTCGTGCCGCGCGATTACTGGGAAGTGAAGGCGGAGTTCGTCTGCGCGGGCGGCTTCTACGAAGGCCGCTGGTTCGATCCGAAATTCAAGCGCGACGAGTTCGATCCGGAGAAGCGCGATTCGCGCCTCTGGGCGTTGCCAGCGGCAGAGACGATCGTCGCGGCTTGCCGCGGTCAGTTGGGCACGGTGACCGAGGAGTCGAAACCGTCAACGCAGCTGTCGCCCGCGCTCTTCGACCTGACCAGTCTGCAGCGTGAAGCCAACGGCCGCTTCGGCTTTTCGGCGAAGAACACGCTGGGTCTCGCTCAGGCGCTGTACGAAAAGCACAAGGTGCTGACCTATCCGCGAACCGACGCGCGCGCGCTGCCGGAAGACTATCTGGACACGGTCAAGCAGACGCTCGGGATGCTCAAGGAGAGCAACAACTACCTGCCGTTCGCGAAGCAGGCGCTCGATAAGGGCTGGGTGAAACCGAACAAGCGCATCTTCGACAATTCGAAGATCAGCGACCACTTCGCAATCATCCCGACGCTGCAGGCGCCGAAGAATCTGTCCGAACCCGAACAGAAGCTCTACGACCTCGTCGTGAAGCGCTTCCTTTCGGTGTTCTTCCCGGCCGCCGAATTCCGTGTGACGACGCGTATCACCGAGGTGGTCGGCCATCACTTCAAGACCGAAGGCAAGGTGCTGGTCGAGCCGGGCTGGCTGCAGATCTACGGCCGCGAAACCAGCGGCGATGACGCGAACCTCGTGCCGGTGCAGAAAGACGAAAAGGTCAAGACCGACAAGATCGCCGCGCATCAATTGGTCACGAAGCCACCAGCACGCTACAACGAAGCGACGCTGCTGTCGGCGATGGAAGGTGCGGGCAAACTGGTCGAAGACGACGAATTGCGCGAAGCGATGGCGGCCAAGGGGCTCGGCACGCCGGCAACGCGCGCGGCGATCATCGAAGGTCTGCTCACCGAAAAATACCTGATCCGCGAAGGCCGCGATCTGATTCCGACCGCCAAAGCCTTCCAGCTGATGACGCTGCTGCGCGGCCTCGGCGTGAAAGAGCTGACCGCGCCGGAGCTAACCGGCGAATGGGAATACAAGCTCTCGCAGATGGAGCGCGGCAACCTGCCGCGCGACGCGTTCATGCAGGAAATCGCGCGCATGACGCAGACCATCGTCAAGCGGGCGAAGGAATACGATTCCGACACGATACCCGGCGATTACGCGACGTTGCAGACCCCTTGCCCGAATTGCGGCGGCCAGGTGAAGGAAAACTACCGGCGTTTCGCGTGCTCGAAATGCGAGTTCTCGATCTCGAAGATTCCGGGCGGTCGTCAGTTCGAGATCGCCGAAGTCGAAGAACTGCTTCAGAACAAGACGATCGGGCCGCTGTCGGGCTTCCGCAGCAAGATGGGTCGGCCGTTCTCGGCGATCCTGAAACTGTCGCTCGACGATGAAATCAAGAACTATAAGCTCGAGTTCGACTTCGGCCAGGATGCGGCCGGCGAAGACGGCGAACCGCCCGACTTCTCCGATCAGGAGCCGGTCGGCGCGTGTCCAAAGTGTCACGGCCGCGTGTTCGAGCACGGCATGAGTTACGTGTGCGAAAACTCGGTGGCGAGTCCGAAGACGTGCGACTTTCGCTCCGGCAAGGTGATTCTGCAGCAGGAAATCGCCCGCGAGCAGATGTCCAAGTTGCTCGAGGAAGGTCGCACCGATCTGCTGACGAACTTTAAATCGTCGCGCACGGGTCGTAACTTCAAGGCGTTCCTCGTCAAGCAGAACGACGGCAAGATCGGCTTCGAGTTCGAGAAGAAGGAACCGGCGGCGGCGAAAACCGCGGCGGCCAAGACTTCGGGTGCTCGTTCCACGGCGAAAGCGATGCCGGAAGCGGACGAAGGCGATACCGCCGTGGCCGTGAAGGCCGAGCCAGCGGAAAAAAAGGCGGCGGCGAAGAAGGCGCCCGCCGCCAGGACCGCGGCGGCCAAGAAGGCGCCCGCGAAGAAAACTGCCGCGCGTAAGACCGGCTCGTAAGCCGGGCTTCGGATCGGCGGCGCGCTGTGGCAGCCGCAAGTGTCCATGAAAAAAGCGCGGTCACTCGAAGTGACCGCGCCTTTTTTATCGGCCGCCCGTATCCCCGCGGGCTTTGACATCCGGAGACTTACAGCGGCGACAACGCCGTTGGCCGTGTGCTGCGGTTGGGCGACTTCCCCAGCGGCTTTGGCACGGCTGGCGACAGCTCGCTATCGAGTAGCCGCGACAGCGGCTCGGCGCCATCGAACGCTTCCGGCGCGCGCGACTCGGCTGTCTCGAACGCGGCCGACGTCGCCGGGCGTTCGAGACCGTCCTTGATCCACTGTTCGCCGAGCACGCTGTTCGGCGTCTGGTTGAAATGCTCGACCAGGTGGTCGATGAACGTGCGCACTTTGGCCGGAAGATGACGGCGGCTCGGGTACGCAATATTGATCTCGACCTGCGGCAACCGGTAGTCGCCGAGCAGACGCACGAGCCGGCCGCGCGTCATGTCGCGGCCGATCAGGTAGCTCGGCAGGATCGCGATGCCCATGCCGAGCAGCGCAAACTGGCGCAGCATTTCCGTATTGTTCGCGACGATCACGTTCGACGGCCGCACGCGCACTTCCCCTTCGGGCCCCGTGAACACGCGCTCGTCGCCCCAGTATTCGGACGGCAGGCTCAGGCACGGATGTTCGAGCAGATGTTCAGGGCGGCTCGGCGTGCCATGCTTTTCCAGATACGCCGGGGTCGTGCAGACGGTCATGCAGCCCGTGGTCAGACGCCGCGTGACGATGCTCGCGCTGCGCATTTGCCGCGCGATGACGACGCCGACGTCGAAACCTTCCTCGACGAGATCGACCTGACGGTCAACCAGCGTGACGTCGGGAATGACCTTCGGATAGCGCTCCGCGTACGTTTGCAGCACGGGCGCGAGGTTATGCAGCCCGAACACGACTGGCGCGACGATGCGCAGCGTGCCGACGGGTTCGTGATTGCGCGCGACCACCATCTGTTCGACGTCTTCCAGTTCGTCGAGAATTTGACGGGCGCGCTCGAGATAGACCTGACCGGACTCGGTCAGCGACAAGCTGCGGGTCGTGCGATTGAGCAGCCGCGTACCAAGACGGCCCTCGAGGTCTGCAACGTGGCGGGTGGCGACCGCGTTGGAAATATCCATTGCGCTCGCGGCGCGGGCAAAACTGCCGAGATCCGCCACCTTGACGAAAACTCGCATCGACTGCAAATGATCCATAGGACAACTCCTGCCTTGTTACTGCTTCCTGACAATTGGTGGAAACCAGTGGAAGCGAACTTGGAATTCTCCTACGACTCGCAAAATCGTGCAGAAGTTGCCCGCGAACCGGGAAATATTGTCAATTTTGGTACGACTGTGTCAATTCAACCGGGGCCTGAACAGCTATTATTCCCAAAATCAAAACAATTTACTGCGCCGCAGCTTGCTCGATGTTTTTTGTTCGAATAGACGCAAACGTCGTTCAGAGCATTGCGGGAGTCGAAGGGTCGACCATTAACGAGGCGCACATAGAAAAAGCCGCCAACGGGCGGCTTTTAACTGTAAGTGAGCACTCACATGATCAGGCCGTGAGTTTTCCCTCGAACGCGTGCTTCGCTTCAGTCAGTGCCGGCGGCAGACCTTGTTGCAGCGTGTCAAACAGCTTTGCGTGCAGCACGAGTTCGTCACGCCATGCAGCGTCGTCGACGGAAATGACCTGCTCAAACTGCTCGCGGCTGAAGTTCAGGCCGCTCCAGTCGATGTCCTCGTAGTGGGGCGAAATACCGAACGCATGATCTTCGCCCTGCGCGGTGCCCTCGACGCGCCCAACGATCCAGCTCAACACGCGCATGTTTTCGCCGAAGCCCGGCCACACGAACTTGCCGTCCGCGCCCTTGCGGAACCAGTTCACGCAGAAGATTTTCGGCAGCTTCGCGCTCAGCTGCTGCAAACGCTCGCCGGTTTTCAGCCAATGGCTGAAATAGTCGCTCATGTTGTAGCCGCAGAACGGCAGCATCGCGAACGGATCGCGACGCACCACGCCCTGCTGGCCCGCCGCCGCGGCCGTGGTTTCGGAGCCCATCGTCGCCGCCATGTAGACGCCCTCGACCCAGTTGCGCGCTTCGGTGACGAGCGGCACGGTGGTCGAGCGACGACCGCCGAAGATGAAGGCGTCGATCGCGACACCGGCCGGGTTTTCCCAGTCCGCATCGATCGATGGGCACTGCGACGCAGGTGCCGTGAAGCGCGCGTTCGGGTGCGCCGCTTTACGGCCGGTTTCCTTTGCGTCGGCCGGCGTCCAGTCGTTGCCCAGCCAGTCGATCAAGTGCGCCGGCGGCTCGTCGGTCATGCCTTCCCACCAGACGTCGCCGTCGTCGGTCAGCGCAACGTTCGTGAAGATCACGTTTTCCTTCAACGTGGCGAGCGCGTTGTAATTGGTCTTTTCGCTGGTGCCGGGCGCGACGCCGAAATAACCCGCTTCCGGATTGATCGCGTACAGGCGGCCGTCCTTGCCCGGCTTGATCC
Organism: Paraburkholderia sp. WC7.3g; assembly: GCF_050436345.1. NCBI lineage: Bacteria > Pseudomonadati > Pseudomonadota > Betaproteobacteria > Burkholderiales > Burkholderiaceae > Paraburkholderia > Paraburkholderia sp. WC7.3g. Next base: position 567,661 of record NZ_JBNDMA010000002.1, on the reverse strand, counting down.
ACGCGATGTCGTCACCGATCGTGGAGATTTTCCAGCCGTTCAGTGCCGCCGGCGGGATCAGCATCGCAAAGTTGGTCTTGCCGCACGCCGACGGGAACGCCGCCGCGACGTGATGCTTGCGCCCTTCCGGCGAGGTGACGCCGAGAATCAGCATGTGTTCGGCGAGCCATCCCTCGTCGCGCCCCATCGTCGATGCGATGCGCAGCGCGAAGCACTTCTTGCCTAGCAGTGCGTTGCCACCATAGCCCGAGCCAAAGCTCCAGATTTCGCGCGATTCGGGGAAATGCACGATGTACTTGGTCTTGTTGCAAGGCCACGATGCATCCTGCTCGCCCGCCGCGAGCGGCGCGCCGACCGAATGCACGCACGGCACGAACTCGCCCTCCTCGCCGAGCACGTCGTACACCTTGCGGCCCATGCGCGTCATGATGCGCATATTGGTCACGACGTACGGGCTGTCGCTCAGTTCGACGCCGATGTGCGCGATCGGCGAGCCGAGCGGACCCATCGAGAACGGCACCACGTACATCGTGCGGCCGCGCATTGCGCCGTCGAACAGGCCGTCGAGCGTCGAGCGCATTTCGGCCGGGGCGACCCAGTTGTTGGTGGGGCCCGCGTCCTCGGCGCGCTGCGAGCAGATGAAGGTACGATCCTCGACGCGCGCGACGTCGGACGGATCGGAGCAGGCGAGATAGGAATTGGGACGCTTGGCGGGGTTGAGTTTCTTCAGGGTCCCGGCTTCGACCATCTGCGCGCACAGGCGGTCATATTCTTCCTGCGAGCCGTCGCACCAGACCACTTTTTCGGGCTTGGTCAGCGCGGCGATGCGCTGGACCCAGTCGATCAGCTTGCGGTGTTTGACCCATGTGGGCGCCTCGATAGTGGGCTGTCCTTCGAACGAGGGATGATTCATCGACTTGTCTCCGTTTGAAGCAATGGAAAAACGGTACAAGCCCGGGGACGCTGCATGCGAGAGGCATTGAATTCATCGCGATGACGTGTCAACTTTCGACTGCCGCGCACGATTGCGCAGATCGTCCTGGGCCACACAGCTTGCCAGGCGGAGGCGCGCTTCGTACACGGCTTCTGCAACCTTGTGTAAAGCGGCTTGCCTCAACACGCAACAAACTGCTAAAAACGTTCTCAATTCGCCTTCACGTAGCGCTACCGTTCTTTTGCGTGCGAAAGCTTCTACGGTAGGACATTCAGCCAGACCAGCGTGTGACCTACATCACATGCTGGGACAGTCAGCATAACATTCCGTTCGCACCACCGAGGTGCGCAGCAAAGTACATACCATGAAGATTGCCATCCTTGACGATTACCAGGACGCCGTTCGCAAGCTCGACTGCTTTCAATTGCTGGCCGACCAGGAAGTCAAAGTATTCAACAATACCGTGCGCGGTCTCGGACAACTGGCGAGCCGTCTCGCGGAAGTCGACGCCCTCGTCCTGATTCGCGAACGTACCCGCATCACCTCGCAACTGCTCGACAAGCTGCCACGTTTGCGCATGATCAGTCAGACCGGCAAGGTGTCGAGCCACATCGATCTCGCGGCCTGTACCGAGCGCGGCATCGCCGTCCTCGAGGGCAGCGGTTCGCCGGTCGCGCCGGCCGAGCTGACGTGGGCACTCATCATGGCCGCCCAACGGCGTATTCCGCAATACGTGGCAAACCTTAAACAGGGCGCCTGGCAGCAATCGGGGCTAAAGACATCGGCGCTGCCGCCGAACTTCGGTTTGGGTCAGGTGCTGCGCGGACAGACGCTAGGGATCTGGGGCTACGGCAAGATCGGCCGGCTCGTGGCCGGCTATGGCAAGGCGTTCGGCATGAACGTGCTGGTGTGGGGCCGCGAGCATTCGCGCGAAGCCGCTCGCGCCGACGGCTACGGTGTCGCGGCGAGTCGTGAGGAGCTGTTCGAGAACAGCGATGTGCTGTCGCTGCATCTGCGTCTGCACGACGACACGCGTGGCATCGTCAAGCAGGACGACCTGATGCGCATGAAGCCGACCGCACTGCTCGTGAACACGAGCCGCGCCGAACTGCTCGATGAGAATGCGCTGGTGAGCGCGCTGTCGCACAATCGTCCAGGAATGGTCGCGATCGACGTCTACGAAAGCGAGCCGATCCTGCAGGGGTACAGCCTGCTGCGCATGGAAAACGTGATCTGCACACCGCACATTGGCTATGTGGAGCGTGAGAGCTACGAGCTGTATTTCGCCGCGGCGTTCAGGAACATTCTCGCGTTCGATGCCGGCGATACCGCCAGTGTCGCGAATCCGGAGGCATTGCAGGGCGGCCGTCGGCGATGATTGGCGGGTGGCGCGGCTGGCGGCCAGGTTCGGCCCGCTGGGCCGCGTCGCTCACCGTGCTTCGTGCGCTCCCGCCTCCATCAATGCGGGTATGCGCCCAAGGAAGGTCTCGCCGTCCGCGCGGCCGAGGTTGTACGCGTGCACCATCTGCGACGGACTCGTGTAATCCCAACTCGAAATCGGTACCTTGCGCGACGGCTGCACGTATAGCCGCTGCTGCACGCCGTGCGGGACGACGAACATCTGCGGCCGCGGATAAAGACGCGTGACCATCACGAGCACGTTGCCCGGCGCATCGGCGTCGAGCGCGCCGACCGGCACGTTATCGACCATGCCGCCGTCGAGCACCGGCCGGCCGTTGCGCCGTAGAACCGGCGTGAACGGCGGCGTACTCGACGATTGCAGGATCAGGTCCGCCAACTCCTCGACGCTCGCGCAATCCTGCGCGCGCACGAATTCCGGCTGAAAACCGAGCGTCCGACCAAGCGTCGGATGCAGCGTCTTGCGCACGTATTTTTCGATGTTGTATGCGACCAGCCCCGCCGCGACCGCGCTTCTCGCGCCCAGCCAGCGCGGCAGATGCGACACGCCGATACGGATTTCCGGCGCCTGCGCGAGCCTGGAAAACCTGTCGCCGTAGATGTCGAGCAGCGCCTGCCGGTAAATCCGGTAATGCGGGAACACCGACTCGCCGCGCAGCAGGTTGCCCCAGTAGGCGTTGCGCGTATTGTGGCGCAGCGCGTCCTCGTAATAGCGCATGACCCAGTCGGAATCGCCGCGCGTGTAAATCATGCACGCGGTCGCGGCGCCGGCCGAGATGCCGGTGATCACGCGCGGGCGGATGTCGAGTTGCGGCTGCACGACGTCCCAAAAACCCGCCTGCCACCAACAGCGGTTGCCCCCGCCTGCGAATACGACCTGATCGAACATGCTGCTTTTCCTTGCTTTCCTTTGCTCTTGCTACGGGTAGGTTGCATGGCCGCCAGCTCGGGTCCGGCGGGCACTCACTCCAGCAGCGCGTAAGTCGTGGTGGCGTGAACGGCCATATTGCCGCCTTCGTCGAACAGCTCGACTTCGCCGAACACCAGATTGCGGCCCATGCGCAGCACGCGCGCCTTGATCAACACGTCGCCCTTGCGGACCGCGCGCATGAAATTGATGTTTAGTGACACCGTGCTCATCGGCTTGAAGCCGCCGAGCGCGGCTGTGATGGCGACGACCATCGCCGTATCCGCGGCCGCCATGAACACCTGGCCGCTGATCATGCCGCCTGAGTGACGCCACTCGCCGGAAAACGGCAGACGCAGCGTCGCGCTTTCCTCGTCGACGTTGACCGGCGTCAGCGTGAGCGCTCGGACCCATGGCGCGAGAACTCGGTCGAGCAACTCGGTGATCTCTTTGTCATCCATGGCAACCCCCGGTCGAAAGCCACACGATGCTGCGCGCGGCGAGATGTCCGCGACATGATACCGGCAGGATTGGACGCGTCGGTGCTTTCTGGACGGCGGCTTTGTCGAGGAAAGACTCAATCTCGGGCGATGTGATCCTTTTAATAAAACTACTAAATGGGGTTGGCAATCTCGAAAACATCCTGCATAATTTCGTTTCTGTCGGGGCGTTAGCTCAGTTGGTAGAGCAGCGGACTCTTAATCCGTAGGTCGAGTGTTCGAGTCACTCACGCCCCACCAAAGAATTCAAAGGCTCCAGAGCAATCGGGAGCCTTTTTCATTTGTGGCTTTGTGCCGCAAACGTGCCATGACGGATCATCATGGCATCGATCGTTTTGGCATGGTCTACCAGAATGGCCGGGCTCAGATGCGCATATCGCTGCACCATCTGCCCTGTTTGCCAGCCACCCAGCCCCCGCACGGCATACAACGGCGCCCCGTTCTGCACCAGCCAGGACGCCCAGCAATGCCGCCTGTCATGCCAGCGGAAATTCCCGATTCCAACTTCCTGCAAGGCATTCCGCCACGATCGGGTGTTGGCGTTGACGATGGGCCTGCCCCTGAACGTGCCAGTTCCACGTTCAAGTGCCGCCCGGATTATCTGCACCTCTATCACAACAGCCTCACGCTCGGTCAACTGTCACGTTTCGGCTAATTGCTCGCGCTAGCTAATATGCACGAGTCAACTAGTGCTCGCGTCAAGAAGGCCCAGACCATATACGCGTCCTGAGTTTTCCTTCTGGCATTAAAAAAATTAAATGCCAACTGTAAAGATTCATGCCGGATTGCCGTTATTCGGGTGGCGTCAATGGAGAACACCGGACGCTACTTGCCCAATTCCCGTTAGGCAGAAGACTCAACGACTTAAAAACTAAAGAACAACGAGCGAGGAACCATGGAAGTCAAATTGATGGGGGCTGCAGCCTTGTCGCTGCTTTTGCTGGCTGCATGCTCCGACATGCAGATGGGCGCAACGTCGGCGAAAACGACCGCGACCGGCTCGGCGGCTGGCGCGACATCCCAGAACGCCAATGCCAGCCTGCCGCATTGCACCGCGCCCCTCGGGACCGTTTCGATTGTCGAAGACACCACTGCCCCCTGGTATGGCCTGCTGACCGGGCAATATCAGCTTGGCAGTACTGTCCCTGTTCTAAAGCTGCTGGTGCAGCAATCCAACTGCTTCGTGATTGTCGATCGTGGCCGTGCACTGGCTGCCGCCATGGATGAGCGGCAGCTCAATGCAACTGGCGAGCTTCGCAAGACTTCAAAAATGCACAAAGGCCAGATGGTCGCCGCCGACTACACCATCAGTCCCAGTATTACGTTTAGCAACAACAACGCAGGTGGCGGTGCAGCGGGACTGCTCGCGTTTGTGCCGGTCGTCGGCGGAGCGCTTGCGGGTGTCGCCGGCACGATGAAGACTCAGGAAGCATCGACATTGCTCACGCTGGTCGACAACCGTTCGAGCGTCCAACTGGCCGCCGCAGAAGGGTCGGCCAAGAACGTCGACTATGGCATGCTCGCCGGCATCGTCGCCGGAGGCTTTGGTGGTGCAGGTGGCGGCGCTGGAGGTGCATATGCGAATACCGCGCAGGGCAAGGTCGTTGTGGCCGCCTTTACGGATTCGCTAAGTAATCTCGTCGCATCCGTGAAGCAATACAAAGCGCAAAGCGTGAAGGGTGGCCTCGGTGCCGGCGGTGCTTTGCAGGTGAATTGATCGCCGTATAAGAGCAGTAAGCCACCAGGAAATTCAAAGGGTTGCACGCGAATGCGTCGCAACCTTTTTTCATTTCCAGCGCAGAAAATCGCGAGCGAACGCTCAACCCACTCCCGTCTGCGCGACCCTATTCCTACCCCCGGCCTTTGCCGTATACAACGCCTCGTCCGCAGCACGAATCACAACGCTGACATCCGTCACCAGATCCGGCCGCGACGTGGTCGCGCCGATGCTGACCGTCACGCGACCAAACTCGCAGCCCACGTGCGCGATGCCCAACTCGCCCAGCGCCACGCGGATGTTCTCGCCGACCACCCCGGCACCGGCCACATCGGTATCCGGCAGCACCACGATGAACTCCTCGCCGCCGTATCGGCCGACGCAATCGCCCGGCCGCTGGATCACCCGGCGGATGCAGCGCGCGACCGCGGTCAACGCAACGTCGCCGGCCTGGTGCCCGTACGTGTCGTTGTAGGCCTTGAAGTGATCGATATCGACGAACAGCAGCGACAACACGCTGCCCGTGCGGCGCGCGCGCAGCCATTCGCGGTCGAGCGTTTCGCACAGCGCGCGGCGATTGGGCAGGCCGGTGAGTCCGTCCGTGCCGGCAAGCCGTTCGAGTTCGTGCTCCACCCGCTGCCGTCGCCGCAACTCGGCGCTCAGCCATGCCGACAACACGATCACGCCGATTCCGAAGATCAGCATCAGCGAACCGATCGTCAGCGCGCGCTCCCACCAGCCCGCATAGATATCGGCGGTCGACTCGGCGACCAGCACGATCAGCGGCAATTGCGGAATCCGTCTGAACGAGTAGAGCCGCTCGGCGCCATCGAATGGCGAAGACGTGATAAAGCTGCCCTCGTCTTTCGCGAGCACGTGCTGGAAGAACGCCGTCCTGCTGATGTCGCTACCGCTCACGTGTCGATCGTCGGGCCGTCGCACGATGATCGTGCCGTCCGTTCTAAGGATCGACATCGAGCCATGCTGCCCGATCCTCAGATCCGCAAACAAGCTCGCAAAGTACGCTTGATCGATACCAAGCGCGACGATCCCGGCAAACGATCCGTCCGGCCGCGACAGTCGCCGGCTCAGCGCGATGCTGCGCGAACCAGGTCTGAGTCTCGAACCGTATGGGGCGCTGACGTCGAGCCCGAAGCCCGGGTCGTCGCGATGAATCCTGAAGTACGGACGATCGGAGAGGTTGCCTCCGCGCGGCACGTCGCTTTCCGAATCCATCACGACGTTGCCCAGCGCGTCGATCACCACCATCGCGCCGACGTATTGCCCGGTGGCCGCGCGATCGAACAGGATCTCGCGCCGCAAACGCGGCGAATCGAGCACGCCCGGACGCCCGAGGCCATCGGCGACGGCTTGCAGCGACAGCGCGTACAGTTCGAAATTGCGCGCGATGTCTCGCTCGGTGATCGTCGCGACATCGCGCGTTGAATCGAGCGCGCGTGCGATCGCATCCTCGCGGCTCTGATACAGCGCATAGCCACACAGCGCGAGCATTGCCAGCACCACGCCGCATCCCGCGTAGATAACGCCATCGCGCGGCATCCGCCATCTGCGCGCCCGCGCGATCAGCACGCGAAACCGGCCCCTTCTTTTGTGGATCATTTCGTTTAATCCATTCGATTGCTCGTTTCCAAAAGAAACGGACCGGTCTATTAATACTGACGTCAGGCATTCATCGCGCGCCGAATGCATTCGCTTTTTAGAGGCCTCGGACCATTTATCGGACGGAATGATCTTGCGCTTCATAGGGACATATCTCAGGTTTATGAAGTAGAATTTACAGATAATCTGAAAAATCTGCTTTTTCTCGATAACGTTTGCGCCTATCGCTTTTCAAAATTAAAACGCGCGTTTGTTATTCCATCATCACGTTATTTTTTGTTCCGCTGAAGTGGCATGCGGTTTTTCCCCGCCTTTCGGGTGGGCAATTTCCTTCAATACATGCTCTCGCCGTCTCGTTACCGTTGAGCGTCGCAATCCATTCGCACACTCACGTTTCGAGGTATCCGATGACCGCATTACTTTCGATGGCCGCGTTCGCGCTCGCCAGTTCCATTTCTCCCGGGCCGGTCAACGTCGTCGCGCTGAGCGCCGGCGCGCAGCACGGGCTCGCCGCGAGTCTGCGGCACGTCACTGGCGCGACGGTCGGTTTCACGTTGCTGCTTCTGTTGATCGGCCTCGGTCTGCACGAATTGCTCGCGCGCTTTCCCAATCTGATCGAGATCGTCAAATGGGCGGGCGTGGGCTTTCTGCTCTACATGGCCTACAAGCTCACCGTCGATAACGGCCAGCTCGGCGCGGAAAAGCCGGCGCGCGGGCCGTCGTTCGCGCACGGCGCGGCGATGCAATGGCTCAATCCTAAGGCGTGGCTCGCGTCGCTGGCCGGCATGAGCGCATATGCGGCCGGCGGCGACGGCAAGCTCGTCTGGCAATTCACGGCGCTGTACTTCGTGATCTGCTATCTGTCGATCGCGAGCTGGGCGTACGCCGGCACGTTTTTGCGCAGGCATCTGCGTGAAGCGAAGCGGGTCAAGGTGTTCAATCGCGTGATGGCGGCGCTGCTCGCGCTCAGTGCGTTGTATCTGCTCGTGGAGTGACGCGGATCGCGCCTCCTTCCTGAAGTGGCCTCACGCCGCGCGGCGCTCAACTGCGATATTGCCCCGGCGTCGCCGCCACCAGCCGCTTGAAGGTGCGCTGCAAATGCGCCTGATCGGCGAAGCCGGCGTCGAGCGCGACATCGGCGATCAGCGCCCGCGCCGCAGTTGCGCGCGACTGTACTGGATCCGTCGGTTGATCAGATACGCGTGCGGCGTCATGCCGTAGCGCAGCTTGAACGCGCGTATCAGATGCGACGCTGACAGCCCGGCCGCCTCGCACACGTCGCCGAGTTTCAGCGCGCGTGTGCAGTTGTCGGTGATGTACGCCGCGGCACGCGCGAGCTGGCCGCTCGCGGCACGCTCGGGCAAGCTCGCCGGATTGAGCGTTTGCTGCACGTGGGAGAAGAAGGTGATGGCCGCGCTTTCCTTGCGCAGCGTGTCCTTGTCGTTGTCGGTGCTGGCGAGAATCGCGCACAGCCGGTTCAGGCCGTCGAACAACGCGGCGTCGAGCGTCATGATCTGCGAAAAAGCGCGGAACGCATGGTTCTCGTTGAAGCCAAGCTCGTGCTGCAGTTTCGTGAACCACGCGACGTCGACGTGCAGCATCCGATACGACCAGCGCTCTCCGGCAACGGGGTTGCACGCGTGCACATCGTCGGGGTTCATCACCACGACGGCGCCCGCGCCGATCCATTCCCGCGCGTGACGGTTCAGGTACACGCTGCGGCCGCCCGTCACCGCGCCGATCGAGAACGTTTCGTGTGAATGCCTGGCGTAGCAGACCTTGCGGCCATCGTCGATGGAGCGCGCCTCGATAAACGGTAGCGCGTTGCTGCGCCAGAAGCGCGGCGCGGTTGCGCCGGTTGCGCGTGCGGTGTTCGCAGCGCTTGCCGCTTCGGTCGTCTCGCCCATGCACGCTCTCCGGTTGATCCGTCGACTTCGCCATCGTCTTCGCGAAGCCTACGTATCGTAGCCGTCAAACGCATGGCCAACAAGCGAACGCGCGGCGCCGCTCGCCAACGGCGCCGCCTGCCCGGCGCGACGCGACTACTTCGCGCTGACGTCGATATTGCCGAGGTATTTCGCAGCAAGCGTCTTCACGGTGCCATCGGCTTGCACCTTTGCGATCGCGGCGTTCAACTGATCGCGCAGCGCGGTGTCGCCCTTGCGAATACCGTATGCGATGCCGCTGCCGAGAATCTTGTCGTCGCGCACCGGCTGACCGACGAACGCGTACCCCTTGCCTTCGGGCTTCGACAGAAAGCCCGTTTGTCCGGCGGGCGCGAGCACCAGCGTGCCATCGAGACGCCCCGCGGTCAGATCGGCATAGACCTGGTTCTGATCCTGGTACGGCAGCACGATCACGCCGGCCGGCTCCCAATGCGCCTTCGCGAAGGTCTCCTGAATCGAGCCTTGCAGCACACCGATGCGCTTGCCCTTCAGGGACGCGGGCGTCGGCAGCAGACCGCTATCGCGTCGCGCGATCAGCTGCGTCGGCACGCGATAGACCACCGTCGTGAAATCGATCGCCTGGCGGCGCTGCTCGGTCGCGTTCATCGCCGAGTTGATCGCGTCGAACTTGCGGCCTTGCAGCGCTGGGATCAGGCCGTCGAACGAGGTTTCGACCCACTTGCACGTCATATGCGCGGCCGCGCAGACCGCGTTGCCGACGTCGATATCGAGCCCTTGCAGCTCGCCGCCCGGCCCTTTCGATTCGAACGGCGGGTACTGCGCTTCGAGGCCGAAGCGCAGCGTCGCGGTATCGGCGGCGCTTGCGGCCGACCACATTGCGAGCGACGCGCCTGCGCAGGCCAGCGCCAACAAGCACTTGAGCAACTTCATAACATCTCCCTTCTGTCTTCGAATACCTTGATGACTTCGATACGTCGAGTTTGCCGTCGCTCGCTCAGATCTCGCACAAACGCCGCGCGCCTTCGAGCAGCGTCGCGTCGTCCTTCGAAAAACTGAGGCGAATGAGGCCGCAATCCGTGCCGTCGGTATAGAACGCCGACAACGGAATCGTCGCGACGCGCGCATCGCGGATCAGGCGCAGCACGAAATCGCTGTCGCTTTCATCGGAGAAACCGCGAAACCGCGCGAGCATAAAGAAACTGCCTTCGCTCGGCAACAGCTCGAAGCGCGATTCGCGCAGCGCATGCGCGAGCAGATCGCGCTTCTTCTGATAAAAGTCGGACAGGCCGAGATAGCTGTCACGATTGGCGAGCGCGTCGACGAACGCGTGTTGCATCGGGGTGTCGGCGGAGAACACCATGAACTGATGGACCTTGCGGATCTCCTCCATCAGCGCGGCGGGCGCGAGACAGTAGCCGACGCGCCAGCCGGTCACGTGATACGACTTGCCGAACGACGACACGATCACGCTGCGCTCGGCGAGCTCGCGATGGCGCGCCATGCTCTGATGCTTCGCGCCGTCGAATACGACGTGTTCGTAGACCTCGTCGGACAAAATCACGATGTCGGTGTTGCGCGTCAGTGCCTTCAGCCGGTCGATATCGGCGTCGCTAAAAATCGTGGCGGTCGGATTGTGCGGCGTGTTGACGATGATCATGCGCGTCTTCGGCGTGATCGCGGCGGCGACTTCGTCCCAGTTCACGCGAAAGTGGTCGAGCGACAGCTTGATCGCGACCGGCTTCGCGCCCTGCAGGCGCACGATCGGACCGTAGCTGTCGAACGAAGGCTCGAAGTAGATCACTTCGTCGCCCGGATGCACGAGCGCGCTGATCGTCGAATAGAGCCCTTCGCTCGCGCTCGCGAGCACGGTGACTTCGCTGGCCGGATCGTAGTGCACGCCATACAGAGTTTCGACCTTCGCCGCGAGCGCTTCGCGCAGCGCACCGATGCCGGCCATCGGCGCGTACTGGTTGTGGCCGGCGCGCATCGCTTGCGCGACGCCGTCGACGAGCTTCGCGTCCGGCGCGAAATTCGGCGCCCCCTGCGACAGATTCAATGCATCGTGTTGCGCGGCCAACTGGCCGATCACGGTAAAAATGGTGGTGCCGACGTCCGGCAGTTTCGAGCGGGCTTGCGTGGCGCTCTGCATAAGACTTTCTCCCTTTCTTCAGCCGCTGGCGGCCGAGCCAACGGCGGCGGCGGTGCGCGTTCCTTCCGGTGAGGTGATTAGGCATCAGCCGAACAACGCTCACAATCGAAACTTTGTCATGCGCGGCATGCGTTTTCGTCATGGCTCGCGCGCAGCCGCTGGACGCCGGGCAAAGCCGACGGGATCACGGTTTGCGGGGACGCGGCGCGGAGATCGGGGAATGCGGGAAACCGCGTAGGTATGAAGGAATGTGATGCTGAGCGGCCCGCTTGCGGAAACGGCCGCGAATGCGGCCGTTTTTTCTAGTTATCGGACTTTCAGGGAAAGTCGGTGCTTCGGGTGAATCAGGCTTCGTCCATCAAGCGGACCTTGACCTTGCGCCCCTTCAGCTTGCCCGCGCTGAGCCGGCGCACCGCTTCGCGCGCGATGCTGCGCTCGACCGCGACATAGGTCGACATGTCGGTCACGTTGATCTTGCCGATCTGCGAGCCCGCGAAACCAGCGTCGCCGGTCAGCGCGCCGAGCACGTCGCCGGGACGGATCTTGTCCTTGCGGCCGCCGAGGATCTGCAGCGTTTCCATCGGTGGCAGCAGCGGTTCGTTGCTGCCCGCCTTCAGCTCGGCCAGCTTGTGCCATTCGACGTCGCGCTTGTGCGCCTGCTCGATCCCGCCGACGCGCCCCATCTCGTCCATGCTCGCGAGACTCAGCGCCCAGCCTTCCTGATCGGCGCGGCCCGTGCGGCCGATGCGGTGCGTGTGCACTTCCGGGTCCGGCGTCACGTCGACGTTGATGACCGCTTCGAGTTGCGCGATGTCGAGGCCGCGCGCGGCGACGTCGGTCGCGACGAGCACCGAGCAGCTGCGGTTCGCGAACTGGATCAGCACCTGATCGCGCTCGCGCTGATCGAGTTCGCCGTGCAGCGCGAGCGCGTGGAAGCCCTGCGCGCGCAGCACGTCGAGCAGATCGCGGCACTGCTGCTTCGTGTTGCAGAACGCGATCGTGCTGACCGGACGATAGTGATTCAGCAGCAGACCGACCGCATGCAGCCGCTGGTCTTCGGTCACTTCGTAGAAGCGCTGACGGATCTTGCTGTCGTCGTGCCGCTCGGCGAGTTTGACTTCCTTCGGATTTCGCAGGAATTGCTGGCTCAGCTTCGCGATGCCCTCGGGGTACGTCGCTGAAAACAGCAGCGTTTGGCGCTCTTTCGGGCATTGCCTCGCGACCTTCGCGATGTCGTCGAAGAAACCCATGTCGAGCATGCGGTCGGCTTCGTCGAGCACAAGCGTGTTCAGCGATTGCAGATCGAGGCTGCCGCGTTCGAGGTGATCCATGATGCGGCCCGGCGTGCCGACCACGACGTGCGCGCCGTGTTCGAGGCTCGCCGTCTGCGGACGCATCGGCGTGCCGCCGCACAAGGTCAGCACCTTGATGTTTTCTTCCGCGCGCGCAAGACGGCGAATTTCCTGCGTGACCTGATCGGCGAGTTCGCGCGTCGGGCACAGCACCATTGCCTGCGAGTCGAATTTGCGCGTGTCGAGGCGCGCGAGCAACGCCAGCGAAAATGCCGCGGTCTTGCCGCTGCCAGTTTTCGCCTGGGCGATCAGATCGTGGCCGGCGAGCGCGATCGGCAGGCTCGCGGCCTGGATCGGCGTCATCTCGACGTAGCCGAGTTGCGTCAGGTTCGCGAGCGTGGCGGGCGGTAACGGCAGCTCGCTGAAGGCGGCGCCGGAGGGGATGGGACTATTCATGAGGTCGTCTATGGGAATCGCGGTTACTCGGCCATCGGGCCCTGGTCGGGGCGGCCCGGCAGTTGCTCGTACAACACCTCGCCGTCGTCGCTGTCGAAACGCTCGACGTAATTTCGCGCGCCGCACAGCGGGCAGCGGAACAGCAGCCCTTGGCCTTCGTTCTTGATGACGACGTCGGACTGCTCCCACCGCGCGCCGCAGGACTGGTTTCTACAGGTGAACACGTTGATTCTCCAACTGGATTCGATGATCGATCGGCAAGGTCGCATGCGCGGCCTTGCCGTGTATGGGATGACTGCTTCGGCGAGGTGCGGCCATGGCTCGTGACGGCCGGCACGAGCCTCAGCCGAGATGCGTATGCCGCGGGCGTGGAACGGCCACATCCATGTCCGTCAGGCCGTGCACGATGCCGCAGTCTTCGACCGGATGCTCGCCGTTACATTGGTCGCGCAGCATCGTCAGTTGCACCTTCAGTTGCTGCAGCTCTTCAATACGCGTGTCGACGTGCGCGATGTGCTCGTCGACCAGCGTATGCATGCCGCCACAGCCGTTCGCCGGCGCGTCGGTCAGACGCAGCAAGGCGCGGATTTCGTCGTGGGTCATGTCGAGCGCGCGGCAATTGCGGATGAAGCGTAGACGTTCGACGTGCTTTGCCGTGTAACTGCGGTAATTGGCTTCGGTGCGCTCCGCCTCGGGCAGCAGGCGCTCTTTTTCGTAGAAACGGATGGTTTCCGTCGTGCAATGGGCGATTTTCGCCAGTTCGCCGATTTTCATGGCCCCTTCCTCCACACGGCCTTGACCTTGTAGTGGCTTCAAGGTGTTTACTAGACCACAAATCGCACGAGGAAGCCACTTATGCCTGAAACCGACCGCATTGCCGCCGACCGTCCACAAGTGAATGAAAACGGTGCGCACGGGGCTTGCGGGGAGGTTGACGCGCGGCGCGACGATGACCAACACCATGACCATGACCACGCTCACGGCCACGTGCATGATCACGCTACCGGTGCTTGCTGCGCCTGCGCCGCGTTCGCGCCGACGTCGCTGCGCCTGCCGCCTTCTGAAGCCGTCGGCGACGACCTGCGCACCGCAATCCGCATCCTGCAGATGGACTGCCCAACCGAGGAAGCGCTGATCCGCAAGAAGCTCGGCCGTACGCCAGCCGTGCGCAGCATGGACTTCAATCTGATGCAGCGCGTGCTGACCGTCGTGCACGCGCCGGGCGCGCTCGACACGGTCCTCGCTGCGCTGCGCTCGCTCGACTTCACGCCCGAACTGGCGAGCGCCGCCGGCAATGCCAATGCCAACGCGGCATCCCAAGCGGCCATCAGCGCCGCGGGCAAGCCGTGGTGGCCCCTGATCTTCGCGGGCGTCGTCGCGGCGACCTCAGAGGTCGCTAGCTGGCTCGTCGCGCCCACCTGGGTGGTAGCGAGTCTCGCGATCGTCGCGATCGCCTCCTGCGGCATCACGACGTATCGCAAAGGCTGGCTCGCGCTGCGCAACGGCAACCTGAACATCAATGCGCTGATGAGCATTGCCGTCACCGGCGCGGCGCTGCTCGGCCAGTGGCCCGAAGCCGCGATGGTGATGGTGCTGCTCACGATCGCCGAGCTGATCGAAGCGCGTTCGCTCGAGCGCGCGCGAAACGCGATCGAAGGACTGCTGCGCCTAACGCCCGACGAGGCGAGCGTGCGGCAGCCCGACGGCGCCTGGCAACTGGTCCGCGTCGACACGATCGCGCCCGGCGCGCTGGTGCGCGTGAAGCCGGGCGAGCGGATCGCGCTCGACGGCGCGATCGTCGCGGGCCGCTCGAGCGTCGATCAGGCGCCGATCACTGGCGAGAGCCTGCCGGTCGACAAAACCACCGGCGATGCCGTGTTCGCCGGCACGATCAACCAGGCGGGCTCGTTCGACTATCGCGTGACGGCCGCGGCCGGCAACACGACGCTCGCGCGCATCATCCATGCGGTCGAGGAGGCGCAGGGCACGAAGGCGCCGACGCAGCGCTTCGTCGATGAATTTGCGCGCGCTTATACGCCGATCGTGTTCGCGATCGCGCTTGCCGTCGCTCTGGTGCCGCCGCTGGTGTTCGGTGAAGCGTGGCACGAGTGGGTCTACAAGGCGCTGGTGCTGCTCGTGATCGCGTGTCCGTGCGCGCTCGTGATCTCGACGCCGGTAACGATCGTCAGCGGGCTCGCGGCCGCGGCGCGCAAGGGGATTCTGATCAAGGGGGGCGTGTACCTTGAACAGGGACGAAAACTACGCTGGTTGGCGCTGGATAAGACCGGGACGATCACGCACGGCAAACCGGTGCAGACGGAGTTCAAGATCGTCGGTGACGAGGCCGACGCCCTCCGCTATCGCTCACTCGCGGCGAGCCTCGCGGGCCGCTCCGATCATCCTGTTTCGGTGGCGATTGCCGCTGCCGCCAATGACGACGGCGTCGAACATCTGCACGTCGTTGGGTTCGAAGCGATCGCCGGACGCGGCGTGCGCGGCGATATCGATGGCATCGCGTACTGGCTCGGCAATCATCGCCTGATCGAAGAGCTGGGCCGCTGCTCGGCGCAACTCGAAGCGCGTCTCGATGCGCTCGAACAGCAGGGCAAAACCGTCATCATGCTCGCCGACGCGCAGCGCGTACTCGCGTTGTTCGCGGTCGCCGATACGGTGAAGGAGACGAGCCGCGCCGCGGTCGCCGAATTGCAGCGGCTCGGTGTCGGCACCGCGATGCTGACCGGCGACAACCGCCACACCGCCGACGCGATTGCGCGGCAGGTCGGCGTCGATGAAGCGCGCGGTGACCAGTTGCCCAAGGACAAGCTCGACGCGGTCGCGCAATGGTCGACCGATGGCGCGCCGGTCGGCATGGTCGGCGACGGCATCAACGATGCGCCCGCGCTCGCGCGCGCTGACATCGGCTTCGCGATGGGTGCGATGGGTACGGACACCGCGATCGAAACCGCCGACGTCGCGCTGATGGACGACGATCTGCGCAAGATTCCGACGTTTATCCGGCTGTCGAAGGCGACGCATGCGGTGCTGGTGCAGAACATCGCGCTCGCGCTCGGCATCAAGAGCGTGTTTCTCGTGCTGACGTTGATAGGCCTCGGCACGATGTGGATGGCGGTGTTCGCCGACGTCGGTGCGAGTTTGCTGGTGGTCGGGAACGGGTTGAGGTTATTGCGGAAGTGAGTGGGCGTGTGAGGTTGACGCTCGTTGCGTCCTACGCTGAACCGTCGCTCACGGCAGCATGGGTCGGCGCGCTCGCCAGCAGTTCATCGCTGTCGTCTTTCAAGCCGACGCCAGTCACGCCGAGCTTCCTTGCCTGCGCGAGCAGGTAATGCAGCTTGTGCGCGGCCTGCGGATAGTCGAGCCCTTCGGGTCGCACGTTCGAAATGCAGTTGCGCTGCGCGTCGCTGCAACCCGCTTTCGGCGCATACGTGATGTAAACGCCGAGACTATCCGGTGAACTCAAACCGGGCCGCTCGCCGATCAGCATCACGACGATCTTCGCGTCGAGCAATTCGCCGATCTCATCTCCGAGCGCGACGCGAGCCTGACGCGCGACCACCACGGGACCGATGGTCCAATCCGTGAGCTTCGCACGTACGGCTTGCAGCAGTGGTACAGCCTGCTTCGACGCGGCGAATGCCGATAGACCATCGCCGATGACGAACAGCACATCGCTTGATTGTGTCGGCAGTTGCGCGAGCGCCGCGCGACTTTCATCCGACAGACGCCGCCCAAGATCAGGACGTCTCAAATAATGCTCGCGATCCGGCGCGGCGCTATGCACGTCGAGCGTGTTGAAACCTAGCGTGCGCAGTTGTGCGTGCAGCGCGTCCACGTCGAGCGGATGGTGCACGGCGTCGCGCGCCTGCGCATGCGCGAGGTTGAATGCGAGCAGCGGTGTGGTCGGCAAGCTGTTGCCCGCGCGGCCCAACGCGATGCGGGCCTGCGTAAACTGGCGCAGCGCGTTCCACGGATCCTCGTCGAGTGCGTCGTTCCCGCTCATGCGATGCCCATCCAGTCACGTGCGCCTTCGAGCAGCGGTTGCCGCGTCGATGCGCCGATCAATGCGCCGCGTGCGTCGATGATCTGCATCGACTCCAACCATGCCTCGAATTCAGGCGCGCGCCGTAAGCCGAGCACGTCGCGCACATACAGCGCGTCATGAAACGACGTACTCTGATAGTTGAGCATCACGTCGTCGGCGCCCGGCACGCCCATGATGAAATTGATGCCCGCGACGCCGAGCAGCGTCAGCAGGTTGTCCATGTCGTCCTGATCCGCTTCGGCGTGGTTCGTGTAGCAGATGTCGCAACCCATCGGCACGCCGAGCAGCTTGCCGCAGAAGTGATCCTCGAGACCCGCGCGCGTGATCTGCTTGCCGTCGTACAGATACTCGGGGCCGATGAAACCGACTACCGTGTTGACCAGAAACGGCTTGAACTTGCGCGCGACCGCATAGGCGCGCGCCTCGCAGGTCTGCTGGTCGACGCCGAAATGCGCATCGGCCGACAACGCGCTGCCCTGCCCCGTTTCGAAGTACATCAGATTGCTGCCGACCGTGCCGCGTTGCAGCGACAACCCCGCCTCGTACGCTTCCTGCAGCAGCGCGAGCGAAATGCCGAAGCTCGCGTTTGCTTTCTCGGTGCCCGCGATCGACTGGAACACCAGATCGACCGGCGCGCCTTTTTCGATTGCGGCGATCGTGCTCGTGACGTGCGTAAGCACGCACGATTGCGTCGGCACCTGGTAGCGCTGACGGAATTCGTCGATCATCAGCAGCAGCTTCGTGATCGCGGCGAGGTTGTCGCTCGCCGGATTGATGCCGATCAGCGCGTCGCCGCAGCCGTACATCAGGCCGTCGAGCATCGAGGCGGCGATGCCTTTGACGTCGTCGGTTGGGTGGTTCGGTTGCAGGCGGACGGATAGGTGGCCCGGTAAACCGACGGTGTTGCGAAAGCGTGTGACGACCGGGCGTTTGCGCGCGGCGGTGATCAGGTCCTGGTTGCGCATCAGCTTCGAGACCGCGGCGACCATTTCTGGTGTGAGGCCCTGGGTGATGCGGGTGAGTGCGTCGGTGTCGGTTGAGGTGCCGAGCAGCCAGTTTCGGAAGTCGCCTACTGTCAGATGCGCGATTTCGGCGAAAGCTTGTGCCGAGTGATCGTCGATGATCAGGCGTGTCACTTCGTCGATCTCGTAGGGGATCAGCGGTTCGTCCAGGAACGTGCGCAGCGGCACCTGTGCCAGCGCCATTTTGGCGGCGACCCGCTCTTCTTCGCTCGCTGCCGCGATACCTGCGAGCTGGTCGCCGGAGCGTTGCGGGCTCGCTTTTGCGAGCAGGGTCTTCAGGTCGGCGAAGCGGTACGTGCGACTGCCGATCGACTCGGTGTAGCTCATGTTTGCGGCTCCATCGCTTCGCGCGGACGCGGACGGGAATGGGAACGGCGGTGACTGCTGGATGCTGCTTGCTGCGGGTGGTGCGCATCACACGATAGCGCCAAATGGCCGCGGCGTCACGCCGTGTGGATTGGGCCTGTTTGATGGTGCTGCGTTTGTTGGTGCTGCGTTTGCCGCTTCCGCTATCGAGCATGTGGCGAGGTTAGCGGACGCTTAATCCGCTTTGCGCGGCCCGCTTTAATTCCGCAGGATTGGGTAAACGGCCGGCAAGCGCCGACGTGATACTTTGTTCGCATGCTCTCGCGACAAAATTCTTCCGTCCAGACATGAACGAATCAGACCGTCAGACTCGATACGCAACGCGACTCGCACGCGTGCTCGACCACGTCTACGATCACCTCGACGAACCACTCGATATCGGGCGGCTTGCGGAGATTGCGTGTCTGTCGCCGTATCACTGGCACCGGATTTATCAGGCGATGTATGGCGAGACGGTCGCGACAACGGTGCGGCGTTTACGTTTGCATCGCGCGGCCGGCTTTCTCGCGAACAGTTCGATGCCGATTGCTCAGATCGCCGAACGTTCGGGCTATAGCAGTTTGCAGTCTTTTTCGCGGACGTTTCGCGAGGTGTTCGGTGTGCCGCCGGCGCAGTATCGCAGGCAAGGCACGCATAGCCGGTTCCGGCCGGCGCTTTCAGGAGACGATCAGATGACGATGATGCGTGAGGTCGTGATTCGCAATGTTGAGCCGATGGAGATTGTGTCGGTCGATCATGTCGGGCCTTATATGCAGATCGGCAAGGCTTTTGATGCTTTGTTCGGGTGGCTTGCGAAACATCGTCTGCTTGCGGGACAGATGCGGATGATTGGGGTCTACTTCGACGATCCGGGAGTGGTTGAAGAGCAGGCTTTGCGGTCGAAGGCGGGGGTGTTGTTGCCTGGGCCGGTGATGGATGAGGTTGGAGCGGCTGTTGGGATGAGCGGGGCGCTTTCTGTGACGAGAATACGCGGTGGAGAGTACGCGGTGCTGCGGCATGTCGGGCCGTATAGCGATATGCGGGCGGCTTATGAGTGGTTGTATGGGACCTGGCTCGTGCAGTCCGGGAGAGAGGCGGCAGATGCGCCCGTGTTTGAGGAGTATTTGAATAGTCCCAAGGAGACTGCGCCTGCGGAGCTGGTTACGGAGATTTGTTTGCCCTTGGCATGAGGCGAAGTGGCTGAGTTGTTGTTCGCTGCCGTGCTTGTCTGGTTTTTATATGTCTTTGTATACGTATACGTAGTAATAGTTAACAAGTGGCGCGTCCGGCTGTGGATAACCGGGAAGTTCGTTTACGAATCAACGCACTGTGGAATCGATAACCCTTTGGAACGCCGGCGGACAGGTTAACGGAGCTCGGGAGAAGTTTTCCTCGGCAGGTTAACGCCGCGGTTTTATCAAGGTTCGCCCACAACGTGTTCGGTTGCTTTTACAAAAGTTGTCCAAAGGGGGCTGTGGACAAGTTTGGGGGCATGGCGCTTTCCAGTCGTGCACACCAACGTCTACGTAGCCCCTCAACCGCTACCCGTTACACGCGAGGGTCAGCGTGGCGCAGCTTGAAAAGCGCCACGATGCCGGACAGGCCGTGGGCCTGTTCGTTCAGCATCGCGGAGGCTGCCGTCGATTGCTCGACGAGAGCAGCGTTTTGCTGTGTCGCCTGATCCATCTCGGCGACGCTGCGGTCGATCTGGCTGATGCCGGCGCTCTGCTCGTTCATTGCACCGTCGCTTTCGCCGATGACGCGATTCACGCGATCAATCCCTTCGACGATTTCCTGCATCGCTGCGCCGGCGGCCTGTACACGCTGCGCGCCCGTGCCGACGCTGGCTTCCGACGCTTGAATCAGGTCCTTGATCTCGCGCGCCGCAGTCGCACAGCGCTGCGCCAGCGTGCGCACTTCGCCCGCCACCACGGCGAATCCGCGGCCGTTTTCGCCGGCACGCGCCGCTTCGACGGCGGCGTTCAGCGCAAGGATATTGGTCTGAAACGCAATGCTGTCGATCACGCTGATGATTTCGGTAATGCGCGCGGACGACCTGGCGATGTCATCCATCGTGCTGACTGCGCTCGTCACGACTTCGCCGCCGCGCGCCGCCGCCTGGCTCGCGGTGGTCGCCAGCCGCGTGGCCTCCATTGCGGCCTCGGCCGACTGCTTGACGCTGGCGGTCAATTGCGTGAGCGCTGCCGAAGTGTGCTGCAGATTGCTGGCGGACGTTTCCGTGCGTTGCGACAGATCGCGGTTGCCCGTTTCGATTTCGCTGGTCGCGGTCTTCATGTTTTCCACGCCGGCACGCACTTCCAGCAGAACGGAGATGCGCGATCACCTGGCCGTCGCGCGTCACGACGAAGGCCAGGCTCGATGGCGTCGGGTGCACGGCTGCAACCACTTCGCGCACTCCGTCGACCGGTACCGCGCCGCTTAACGCACCGGTCGCCTCGCCGTTGCGGATCATCGGCGCGGAAAACGACACGTAGGGCACGCCCGTCGACGCGTCGCCATACGGCTTTGTGACAATCAACGTGCCGGCTGCGACAGCCGCCTTGTACCAGGGCCGCGCGGTCGGATCGTAGTCCTTCGGCGTGGTGTTGCTGGTGGAGAAATAGGTCTTGTCGGTCCAGCCGACTGTGGTGATCGGGAAACCGTCCGCGCTGCTCATATGCTTGACGAAGCCTTGCGGATCGCCATGCTCGACCTCTTCGGCGGTCACCTTGACGGCCAGCGGTTTGGCTGCCACCCACTTGTCGATGGCCAACGCATTGGCGCCGGCGAT
Organism: Paraburkholderia sp. WC7.3g; assembly: GCF_050436345.1. Lineage (NCBI taxonomy): Bacteria > Pseudomonadati > Pseudomonadota > Betaproteobacteria > Burkholderiales > Burkholderiaceae > Paraburkholderia > Paraburkholderia sp. WC7.3g. The sequence goes on along the minus strand of NZ_JBNDMA010000002.1, from coordinate 546,542 downwards.
GGCGCTCAGGTTCTGCGCAATGGTCTCCATCGTGTTGGCGCGCACGGTGATGTAGGCGGCGCCTCCCGAGAGCGCGAGCGCACCGATCACGGTTGCTGATGAAATCAGCAGGATGCGGGTTCGAAGTGAGGCAATCATGATCTTTTGCCTCATGATATGCCTCGCCCACGAAATGACGGATAGGTCCGTGTCGGACCACGCATCTCCGTTGCGCCTCATACAGCAAAATGAAAAAAGACCCATAAGTTTCTCGACTTATGGGTCCGTCTTTCAGGTTAAGCGTTTATCTTCTACCGTAGGGCGCCAAAAAAGGCGCACCTGCACTTCCAGGGAAATCAATCACTTGCAAACTGCCGCGCCACAAAGGCCCGTTGACCGATGTCTAAGTTGGTGAGACTGGGCTACAACCGCGCCACAGTAAGTGCAATCATCGATTTACTACGCAGTTAAATCATTAAAGCCGTGTTTTAACAGCATCGACAGCTGCCTCCTTGATGGTCGCCCGAGCTGCTGGCGCCCGCCCAATGCAGTTGCGACATGAAGCGCCATCATGAAATCGCCCCGACTTTGTCTTGCCTGCGGCCATCCGTTTCATCCCCTTTTGCGTGTCCCCCATCAACGCTACTGCTCGGCCGCGGCGTGTCAACGTGAACGCCGGCGCCGCTGGCAACGGCGGCGCCTTCGCGTCGACGCCGACTACCGCGATAACCAGGCGCGGGCGCAATCGAACTGGCGCGATCGTCACCCGGACTACTGGCGTCAATACCGCGCGACGCACCCGGCCTATCGGGAGCGCAATTGCGCGATGCAACGGAAGCGGAACGCACGACGAAGTTCCAGCCCAGTTGCAAACATGGACGCGTCACCGCCTTGCCGGCCGCTAGCGTCGGGCTTCTACATACTGCGCCGCGCGGTCGAAACCGGTATTGCAAAGATGAACGCGTGCACGGTTCACATCGCCGTGCTGTCGGCACCCAATGGGCCACACATACGTGATTGCAAAGAGATGACGTGATCGACTTCCGCGCCGCGCCTGCTACCTTTGCCTTGTACCCGCAATCAATCAAACGCTGCGGCACGTAATCTGCGCCGGCGTATCAGCTCAAACTTCCGTTGTCCGGCGCCCAGCTGCATGCGGAGGTCTGGTGAGCGGGGGTTCGACGCTGGCTGGAGCAGGACCGTGTCACTCGATCACACAGGCGATGTTGTCTTGCAGACCTCTTCGGTACAGGCGGCCGAATATGTTCGCATGTCGACCGAGCACCAGCAGTACTCGACGGAGAACCAGCGCGACAGGATTCGTGAGTACGCTACACGGCGCGGTCTCAAGATCGTTCGCACCTACGCTGACGAGGGTAAAAGCGGTCTGCGTATCGACGGGCGGCTGGCGCTGCAGCAGCTGATCAGGGACGTCGAAAGCGGCCGCGCGGATTTTCAGGTGATCCTCGTCTATGACGTGAGTCGCTGGGGGAGATTCCAGGACGCGGATGAAAGCGCCTATTACGAGTATGTGTGCCGACGCAGAGGAATCCAGGTCACATACTGCGCAGAGCAATTCGAGAACGATGGTTCGCCAGTCTCGACCATCGTCAAGGGCGTGAAAAGGGCAATGGCCGGCGAGTACAGTCGTGAACTGTCGGCGAAGGTATTTGCCGGCCAGTGCCGGCTGATCGAACTCGGGTTCCGGCAGGGAGGGCCGGCCGGATATGGTCTACGTCGTGTACTCATCGATCAGCACGGGATCATGAAAAGCGAACTTCAGCGAGGCGAGCACAAGAGCCTGCAGACCGATCGCGTCATCCTGGTGCCAGGGCCGGAGAGCGAAACCCGGATTGTTAATCTCATCTACAGCTGGTTTATCGACGGGTCGTTAAATGAATACGAGATTGCAGCCCGATTGAATGGCATGCGTGTTCGCACAAATCTCGATCGGGAATGGACACGTGCAACGGTCCGGGAGGTACTGACCAACGAGAAATACATCGGCAACAATGTCTATAACCGCGTGTCGTTCAAACTCAAGAAAATGCGCGTCGTGAACACACCGGACATGTGGATCCGGAAGGAAGGAGCATTCCAATCTGTCGTAGCAAGCGAAGTGTTCTACACAGCGCAGGGCATCATGCGGGCGCGGGCCCGGCGCTATTCGAATGAAGAGCTGATTCAACGCCTGCGAAATCTGTACCGCGATCGCGGATTTTTGTCCGGTCTCGTTATCGACGAGACTGATGGCATGCCGTCAAGCTCCGTTTACATGTACCGGTTCGGCAGTCTGATCCGCGCCTATCAGACCGTGGGCTTCACACCCGGTCGCGATTACCGCTATCTCGAGACCAACCGCTTCCTCCGGCAGTTGCACCCCGAAATCGTTGCGCAGACCGAGAAGAAGATCGCCGATCTCGGTGGCGCGGTGCAACGTGATCCAGCCACCGACATGCTCGCGGTCAACCATGAGTTCACTGCCTGTCTGGTCCTCGCCCGCTGCCAGACGCATGAGACCGGCCGGCATCACTGGAAGGTCCGCTTCGATACGAGCCTGCTGCCGGACATCACGGTAGCCGTTCGGCTCGATCACGCGAATTCGGCGGCCCTCGACTATTACCTGCTGCCGCGCCTCGATTTCGGCCAGCCGCGCATCAGCCTCGCCGACCAGAACAGGATTGAGTTCGAGAGCTACCGTTTCGACACGCTCGAGTATCTCTATGGCATGGCTGAGCGGGCTCGCCTTCGGAGGGTGGCATGAACCCGCAGCAACAGACAGGCGAGGTCCGGATGATTCCGGTCGAGCAGATCGAGGTCATCAATCCGCGCGAACGTAATAGTCGCCTGTTCAACGAAATCGTCGGCAACATCAGGGCGATCGGCCTGAAAAAGCCGATCAAGGTCACGCCGCGCGCCACTGAGGATGGCGTCGAGAAGTATCTGCTCGTATGCGGCGAAGGCCGTCTGAAGGCCTTCCGGTCACTCGGCGAAACGACCATCCCGGCGATGGTCGTGAATGTGAGCGACGAAGATGCATTCATCATGAGTCTTGCGGAGAACATTGCGCGTCGCCAGTGCCGGCCGCTCGAACTCCTCGCCGGCATCCGGCAATTGCAGGAGCAGGGATACACGCCGAAGGTCATTGCAGAAAAAACCGGACTGACACAGCAGTATGTTCAGGGCATTCTGATGCTACTGCATCATGGCGAGGAGCGACTCGTCATCGCAGTTGAGAGGGGACGGATTCCGCTTAACGCTGCGCTCACGATAGTCGGCGCCGGTGACGATGATTCAGCGATACAACTCGCTCTGCAGGAGGCTTACGAGTCCGGTAAATTGCGCGGCAAACAGTTAATGGATGCGCGTCGGATCATCGAACGGCGGAAGACACTTGGGCGGTCTGCCGGTCGCAACATGTCGGGCAAGCTCGCGGACGTGACAACATCAAGCCTGGTGCGGACTTACCAGCACGAAGTCGAACGCCAGAAGTCGATGGTGCGTAAGGCCGGGTTTGCACAGCAGCGGATGATGTTCGTCGTGGGTGCGCTCCGGCAATTGCTCGCCGATGAGAACTTCGTCAATCTGTTGCGCGCGGAAGGGCTGGCAACGCTGCCCAAATATCTCGCCGAGCGCGTCTGGTCGAGCGGGGGCGTCGCATGACAGGCGTGACGCTCGGGTTCATTCCCGAACCGCTATCGGTTCCAGTAGTGTGCATCCTGCCCTCGCGCAGGACGCCGGCGACGATCGTCGATTCGCGCAAGTTCAAACAGATCAAGGCATCGATTGAGGAGATCGGACTGATTGAACCGCTGTCAGTCACGGCGGCTCATCAGAGCACGGGTCAACACGTGCTGCTTGACGGACATCTTCGGCTCATTGCAATGCGGGAACTCGGATTTGTCGAAGCGTCCTGCCTGATTGCGATCGACGACGAAAGCTACACCTACAACAACCGTGTGAATCGGCTGTCTACGATCCAGGAACACTATATGATCCGGCGCGTCGTCGAACGGGGTGTATCACCGGAGAGGCTGGCGAAGGCCTTGGCGATGGACGTGTCCCAGATTCTTAAGAAGCTTTCACTGCTGGACGGCATATGCCCTGAAGCGGCCGAACTTCTGGGTGATCGCCAGTTCTCGGTGGAGCTTGCTCGCGCACTTCGGAAAATGAAACCGACGCGGCAGGTCGAGTGCATCGAGCTGATGATAGCGGCAAACAACGTCACTGTGCCATACGCTGAAGCGCTGCTCGTCGCGACGCCCGCAGCGCACCTGGTGGAAGGTAAGAAGCCGCCGAAGCTGCCCGGCGTCACTCCTGAACAGATGGCCAAGATGGAGCGGGAGATGAGTAACCTCCAGGGCCAATACAAACTCGTCGAGCAGACCTATGGACAGGATGTACTGAACCTGGTGCTCGCAAAAGGATATCTTGCCAGGCTCCTGGAGAACGAACTGGTCGCTCAATATCTGCGGCAGCGTCAGCCTGACCTTCTGGCCGAGTTCGAAACGATTGTAGAGACCGTCTCTCTTGAACAGCAGCAATTCAGCGTCGTTACCTAGCTATTCACGCAACGCTCTTGAGTTAATCTACACAGTTGTAACAGTCCGGGTTCGGCCAATTGTGGACTTTCAGAGAGAGCGCGAAAATCGCTCTAGACCAGTCATTCTCCGCGTCTGCACAAGCGGGTGCGAAGTGACAGATCCAAGATTGAACGGTACAGCGGGGTTCTGCACGACGTCGAAAGAGTGGGGAGGTATACGATGGGTATCGTGAATACTGCCAGGATTCCACGTGTCGGTTTTTTGTCGCCGGTGGCACGTTCGTCGCCCTCCTTCGAAGCGTTCAGAGAAGGTTTGGCAGATCTTGGCTATGTCGAAGGCCGCAATGTCGTGATCGAGTCGCGATTCGCTGAGGGACAGTACGAGAAATTTCCCCAGCTTGCTGCCGAACTACTACGTCTCGACGTCGACCTCATCGCCGTGCTCGGTGCCGTGACCGCTCGCGCTGCCAGAAAGGCGGCGCCCGATACCCCGATCGTTTTTGCTGTCGTTGTCGATCCGGTCGCGGACCACGTGGTCGAATCGCTGGAACGGCCTGGCGGAAATGTCACCGGCGCAACGACCTTCGATCCACTGCAAGCCAGGAAACAGCTCGAGCTGCTCAAGCAGATCATCCCGAAACTCACGCGCGTGGCGCTGCTCGGAGATCAAGGCGTCTCCGATGCGTTGATCACCGCGAACGAGCAGCAGGCGCGCGCGCTGCGCCTGCAGACGCTAAGACACCGGGTGGCGGGTTCGATGCCTGATTTCGGCGCCGTGTTTGCCACGCTTCGGCAGGAAAACGCCGACGCCGTGCTGATCTTGGAGGAACCGTCCGTCGTGATCCACTCGAAACGGATTGCCGAGCTGGCGGCCCGCGATCGGCTCCCCACCATGTTCGCGCCGGCTTGGGCAGACGCGGGAGGGCTTATCGCCTTTGGAACGAGCCTCGGCGAGGCAATGCGATGGATGGGGACATACGTGGACAAAGTATTGACGGGGTCCATTCCAGGTGATTTGCCCGTCCAAACCGTTACGCGTTACGAGCTGATCGTGAACCTTAAGACGGCTCGGCAGATCGCTGCTTCGATCCCGCGGGACGTGCTGGAGCGCGCGGATCGGGTAATCCGATAGTTCTCGGCCATATCAAGATACGGGACATCCGTCCGTCAGAGGCAGGGGTCTTCGAGCGAACCGGACAGGGAGACAGGACGTTGCCTTGGACACCCTCTTTTGAACGTCTGCTTCAGCGACTTTGAACGACAGCTATCAGCGCGCTGCCATGTCGGCTCAGGGTCGACTTCTGCCTGCCAGAGGTAGGCTATGGCGTACCGCGCTACCCATTCGGCATTGGGCAGGGTGCGGCCAGGAGCCGCCAGTGAGGGCCTTCGACTAATTCTCCAGAAAGCAGGCATTTGGTGCGGGCGCCAACGCGATCTGGCATGCGATAGCGAAACCGGATGGTGCAATGCCGTTAAGAAATCCAAAACGCATTAGTAGGTTAGCCACGCAGCTAAGAGGCACAGCGTGCCGATAGCAACGCCCAGGGCCGGCACCCGAAACCAGTATCGGACGGCAAGCCATAGATACGTGGCCCCGACGGCGACCGGAATCAATAAAATCGCCTTCGGCGGAGCCAAGGCATGCAGCGACAACGCGAAGGAAATGCAGCCGATGGCAAACATCAGCAAACCAAGCGTGTGGCTGTAGTTGAAACCCAACCAGGCTTTCCAGACGGTGGTACCGCCTCGCGAAAGCCGGAGGTCCGTGGTCTTCATCGCCTCCAAGACTGCGCGACTGTCTGGAACGAGCCGGCGCGGATTTTGCGAATCACGAAATGTGTACCATCCATGCACGATCCCGAGCAACCCGAAGATCGATGCACCGACGATCAGTAAGGCTGGCGTCATGGCCGAGTTTCCCAAGCGATCAAAGCAGCGGGCACCCGCCCGCCGGGATTCCAACCGTGGCGGGCTGGTTGCACTTTACAACTCATCTGTATATTGGTGAGATGCAAATCACAACTCAGGGTGCCGTGATGGGCTAGTGGTCAGATCAGCACCTGAGCAGACGCCTGGACTTTGCGGGTGCTATGAGTGTCCGCTCCTGCCATCTTGAGCGTCCTTTAAAGAGGACGCCCGCTGACCGCTCCGCGTCGAACAGCCGGCGCCCGTCGACGGCGGTAGTGTGAAGCTGAGACTGCGGCAGTCTCGCTGCCGCACGCGATGCCGGCTAACATGATGCCTGGCATCCGTACTCGATGCATATCCGGACTGGATCATCCGACCGACATTGGGGCGGGGCCGTGACCATCCGCAAGCTGGGGATTCGCGCACTCGCGTTCTGCGTAGCGGGCGCGTTACTCGGCAGCGGGGCCGCATTGGCAGACGAAGTACGCTGCGGCCACTGGCACGTTGGCAAGCAGGCTCGACAGCACGCCGATGCCCGCAATCATCGCCAGCGCAACCAGCGTCAGCTCCGTGCCGAACGCCTGATAGAGCCCAAGAGCCATCAACTGCAGCAAGCCGGTCTTGACCACCGCCTGCACGAGGCAAAAAATGCTTGCCAGGAACACTAGGGTCTTCCAGTCGACATCGCGCAGCACGTCGTCGGTCGATTCGATCCGGGCTGCATATCCGACCAGCAGCGCAAGCGCACTCGCGATCAGCGCCACCGCGGGCGGCACGATGCGCGTAGGCAGATCCTCGCCGAAGACGAAGAGGACGACCATCATCGCGAGCACCGCGAGCGTGAGACTCGCATAGACTGGCCGCTCGATGCGCCTTGCCGTCGTATGCGGCGGCAAGGTCCGCCGCAGATGCCACACGTCCGGCATCAGCCAGCGCAGCAGCGGCACGACGATCGCGATGGCCATGACACCGCCCAGACTTACGCGGTGCAGATAGACGCCGAACGTCATGCCAATCGAGCTGCCGACGAGGAACGTCGCCGGGTCGCCGACCAGCGTGAGCAGACCGGCGGAATTACTCACGATCGCGGTCAGTATCATGGGCCCGACGAAATCCGCTTCGAGCGCAAGCGCATCCCGCACGATGACGGGCGCGAGCAGGATGACGGCGGTGGCATTCGGCAGGAACGCGCACACGGGCGCGACCAGGGCGATCAGCAGGAGCAGGAAGCGCTTGCCGCTGCCGCCCGTCGCGCGCAGGTAGAAGTCGCCCAGCAGATCGAATATGCCCGTCGTAGCCAGGATGCGCGCCACGACCATGCCGCCGAACAGCAGGCCGATCGGTCCGCCCGAGGTGCGGAAGGCGTCGACGATGTCCTGACCGTCCAGAATGCCGAGCGCGATCAGCACGCATACGCCGGTGAGCGCGGCCACGGCCATGTCGATCACATTGAAGGCGATCGTAAGAATCACTGCCGAAAAAACGGCCATCACGATGGTGATCTGCAGTTCGCTCATGGGCTGACTCTCCCCGCTTAGCGCATTGGTGGCACGTACATCAGTCCGCCCTGCGTCCAGAGCCGGTTGAGCCCCCGTTCGAGATTGAGCAGGCTATGCGGACCGAGATTGCGGTCGAACAGCTCACCGTAGTTGCCAACGGCCTGCACGGCGCGCAACATCCATCCGGATTCAACGCCGAGACTGCGGTCCACCTCGTCGCCGGCCACGAGCGCTTGCAGCACGACGGCCTCGTGTGAGCGTTGCGCAAGATTCGCCCGTGTGACACCCAGTTCCTCGGCGGTCAACAGTGCGAAGAGAACCCACCGCACGAGCACCAGCCAGCTCCGGTCGTCGCCGCGCACGGCGGGTCCAAGCGGTTCCTGCGAGATGCGTTCGGGCAGGATCACCCAGGCTTGCGGACCGCCAGGCGCATGCAGACGCGCGGCGGCCAGCTGCGACGCATCGCTCGTCCAGGCGCTGCAGCGGCCCGAGAAAAAAGCCGCACTCGCTGTGGCAGCCGACTCGAGGACGAGCGGCCGCAGGTTCAGGCGGTTCACGGCCGAATACGCGAGAAGATGATCCTGGCTCGAAGTGCCTTTCTGGACGCACACGGCCGCATCCTTGAGCCCGGCCAGCGTCGGCGGGGCGCCCTGCGTGCGCACCATGAACGCCTGGCTGTCGTAGAAGAGGATGCCCGCGAATTGCACGCCGAGCGTGCTTTCGCGCAGCAGGGTCCAGCTGGTGTTGCGGGCAAGCAGGTCTATCACGCCGTCTTCCAGCGCCGGGAAGCGCTCCGACGCCCTGAGCGGAACGAAGGCAACCCTGTCCGGATTGCCCAGTGCAGCGGCCGCGACCGCACGGCAGAAATCGACATCGATGCCTGTCCAGGCGCCGGATGCGCCGTGCACCGAAAACCCCGCGATGCCTTCGCTGACGCCGCAGCGCAGGACCCCGCGCGCCCTCACTTGGGCAAGCATCTCGCCATCCGCGGCGTGCGCGCTCACAACCGCGCCGATGATCAGCAAACCGGCCGGCAGGATGCGTCCGATGATGCGACCGACGTGCGCCATGGCTCTCCCCGTTTGTGTGCATTGATTGGCGGGCCACCTTGGACAATTATGTGTGTGACGCGGGCAACCCGGCCATGGGGCTTTCCCGAGCACGCAATGCTGCGGCGAAGGGCCGGTCTGCCGACGGAGGCAGGCCTTGACCAAGCGCAACAGGATTGACTTGCCTTCGGTGTCCAGGATATCGCTTCTCGCTTTCCGGCGTGCCTTCAGCGCCAAGTGGCCGTGAGACAAACAAGCCACCAGGAGCGCTGATGGATCGACAACCGGCTCGTCCAATCTGTACAGAATGGTCCTTCGTGAGCATGCATGGAGCGAACACGAATCGGCGGCCTCAAGCCATATCCGACCGGCAGCGTGGGGTAGTGCGACCGCTTTGGAGCGCGATGGTGACATTCGCAGAAACTAACTGAGGGGCAGGAACGGGTCGGGTGCGGCCGACCGCCCGAAGGGCAGCGCCCGGCCAACTCCGGCCACTCGTATGCGCGCTGCGGCGGTCATTCCAATGTCGCCTCAGAGCCAGACATCGGACGCTGGCCGGTTGATCACAAGTGCCATCGTCGGCCTGAGCCGACGCGCACACCGCAACTCCAAAAAAGTGCTCGCGCTGCGTGCAATCACGATGAAAGCTCTGGATGAACCGGCACCGTGAACTGAAAGACAGCGCCGCGCGGCACGTTGGCGCTCGCCCATAATCGTCCGCCGTGTGCTTCAATGATCGAGCGGCAGATCGACAGCCCCATCCCCAAGCCGGTCGGCTTCGTCGTGTAGAACGGGGCGAAAACGCGCTCGGCGCTGTCCGCGGCAACGCCCGGCCCCGAATCGCGTACCGCCCGAGCACGCAGCCAGCGTCGGCTTCGGAAGTGCTGACGAGCACTTCCCGCACGCCATCGCTGATGCCACCCATGTCCTCGATCGCGTTGATGACGAGGTTAAGCAGGACTTGTTGCAGTTCGACGCGTGTCATTGGCGATCTGAAAGTCGTCAAAAACCTACGGTGTGAAACTCACTGCGTGGAACCGACTATTCTTGGTTCATCTTCTTCGGGGCCCGGTTTGTCTAAAGCCTGGTTCTTCTTTATTTTTCTTCGCTCCGTTCTCCTGCTTCCCTTGTAGTTGCCGCATTCTCAGCGGATTAGCCACTGAGGTGAGTCGCGGCGCAGAACCAGCTTGACCCTTGATCCCGCCATCGTGCTATCGCTTCAACAGTGTGAATTTCAAACCGTCCGTTTTCATCGAATTCCACGCCGCTGGTGACAGATAGAGCGTGACGCCGAGCGCATAGAGGTCGCTGGGCGAATCGATCGAGCGGTTCATCCGGCCGCTCTGCTCGGGCGCCATGTAGGCGAGCGTGCCGGCGAGGGTCTCGGGCGGCTCGGGCGCCCGCCGTTCGCGCGGCAGCCACGAGGCGATGCCGAAGCCGGTAAGCCGCGCCTGTCCGTCCGCGCCGTTCACGAGGATATGGGCGGGCTTGAGATCCTTGTGGACAAGGCCGCGCTGGTGCAGCTTGCCCAGCGCCACGGCGATGCCGACGGCGAGGCGCAGCACACGTCCCACCTCCATGGGCGCGCCGAGCAGCCGCTCGAGCGGCTCACCGCCCGGATCCTCGAGCACCAGCAGGGTCCGGCCGCCTTCGTGCACCAGCTCCAGCGGCCACACCGCCCACGCGCCATCGAGTTCGTCCTTCAATCCGAACTCGTGAGCGAGGCGATCGAGGCTGGCCGGCGGTGGATGGTCAACGGCGGGCCGCGCAATCAGGACGTTGTGTACGTTGTCGCCGCCATTGCCCGGGCGCCGTCCTCGCCATCGTCCCACACGATCTGGAAGCTGTTACCCATCGGCGCCGGAACCATAGGTGGGGTTCATCTGCCGCACGCTGCCGTCAGGCTGTCCCCCCCATGGGGTGAAGAACGGGACGCCAATATTCGTCCGCCTCAACTGGGCAGGGTGCGCTCGAAACGCAGGTGACAAGACGGCATCGCCACGGTCAGCAACGCGTCAGCAGAAAGCATCTGGTCAGGATACACCTCGACGACCGCGGCGCCATCGGGATTGGTCAGAGGACCCGCAGTGAGCGCCTGCACGCACTGCTTTGCGTCGTCCGAATGCGATGGGCCTAGGCGCGCCACCGACGCGGCTCCGGCGAAATGATCGAGATTCCCGGCCTTGCCCCGAGGCCGATTTGCGAGCCCAAAAATGTCGAGCGATGAGCCACGCTGACGGCACCGCGTGATGAACTGAGGGCCACCAACCGGAGCGCCACGCTAGGATCCACTGCGGCAATCAGATCAGCGTGTCGCGTGGCGAGTTCGCTCCGGCCCGCGAGGACCCTTGTACAAGAGGTCAACCCGCGAGTGGATGACGGCCTTACCCCTCATTCAACTGAGCCTGGAGCGAACCTCCGCTGCATGGTTCGGGTCGGGCTCGGCACAGCGATCCACGACCGTCCGCAACAGCCGGGGGCGTGCCGCCAGCCGCTGACGCACGGATGTCCGCTGCACCTTGATGCTGTTGAAAAAGTCGCTGGCCGTCTCTCTCACAAGGTTTTCAGGGGTCTTCTTAACCCTTAGCCGACGTGACCGGGGGTGACGCCGAACGACTATACGAGTGCGCTGGCTGGCAGCGCGTTCGGGTGGTGCCGAAATACGGGTGCCGAAATACGCAACCGGAACAATGGTATGAAGTTTGCTTCTTCCGTGCCGCCGTGACCCGTCCCCGTTGAAGGTGTATTCGCACAATCACTCACTCGGTGACTGTCCGATTCACAGCCGATCTGGACTGCGCATCGGTTCGCTAGGTCCACCGAAGGAGTAATCGGCCATATGCCGCAAAACTTTTCGGTCAATAAAACAGCGGCGCCGCATCCAATATTTGCACCACAAACGCGCATTCACGCTCACCAATGGAGCATCTGATGAAGTTGAAGTTGGCTAGTTGCATGAGTTTCCTGCTGTCCGCGTGTCTCGTTGCCGGCACAGCGCACGCTGAAGAATTGAGCGGCACCCTCAAGAAAATCAAGGACAGCGGCGTCATCACGCTTGGTGCGCGAGAATCCGCAGCACCCTTCAGCTACCGCGTGCAAGGCACCGAGTTCGCGGGCTACTCCTACGACATCATGATGAAGGTCGTAGATCGCATCAAAACCGAACTGAAAGCGCCCAATCTGCAGGTCAAGGTCATACCGTTCACAGCGCAGAACCGCATTCCGCTGATTCAAAACGGCACATTGGACCTTGAATGCTCGACGACCACAAACACTCCGGAACGCCAAAAGCAAGTGGCCTTTGGCGTTCACGCCAGCCTTGAGAGCCAGCCCGGACACCGACACTCCTGGCCTTTGGCATGCCTCGATCAGCCGGCGCTTGTCCTCTGGATCAAAGCAGCGCCGGCCGCCTTCATCGATATGCGTGACTTTGAGAGGGAGGAAGTCAAGATCGTCTGGGGTCATGTTTGCGTCCGCAAGTTGTTGTTGCGGACACAAGCTTGACCCTCCTCAGCTGGGTTCGCCAGATGCGGAGGAATTACCGCTTACGCATGATCGTTATCGAAAAATAGCGTGGGACGACGATCAACCATCACCATCGGTCCCTTTTCGGCCCAAGAGCAGACAGTCGAACGAAGAATTTCCAACGAATTTGAACGGCTGCTTATTTACTTAGAAGCGGTCGTCGGCGAATTCAATTATGGAATAGAGCGATCTCAGAAAGCTTTAATCAGAGTTCAAGGCTCGCGACAATGTCTGATCCCCGATGCCTGCTTCCACTGACGCCCGGTTCACTCCAGTTCACGCAAGCTGTCGTGCAGAACTTCGACGCGCTGCAAATGACTGTTGCCGCGCTCGAGCAACCGTTCCGCGACGAGCGAGCAAATCAGGTTGACCACTGACGTCATGCCCGCCTTGCTGTCGAACAGCATCAAGCCATCGGTATGGCATCGGATCACCCAGCGCGCCAGCCGCGCAGGTTTGCCCGCGATCACATCCGACATATACAGAACCGGCACGCCTGCCTCGGCCAGCGCGGCGGCAGTCACGCCCACCGCCGGCACGCGGCGCCGCAAGCCGATGATGATCGCGAGATCCTTCGCGTTCAGATCGGCGAGATATTCGCCGATCGTGTCGCCGGGCGCGGGCAATAGCATCACGTCCGAACGCACCTGAATCAGTTCGCGTCGGATCATCGTGGCGACCGTGTGGCTATGCCGATAGCCGATGATCGCCACGCGTCGTGCTTGCGCGATTGCGTCGACCACCTCGCTCAGCACTTGCGTATCGAGCGAACGGTAGGTGTTCGCCATGTTTTCGACTTCGTGCTGCAGATGGGCCTGGATCACGTCGTCGAGTTTCGAACCCGCCGTCTTGCGACCCCTGTCCTGTAGATATAACGGCGAACCGCCGACCTGTGCCGCTCGCGCAATCGCCCGGGCATCGTCATAAGACGCATACCCCAGTTTTTGAAAGAACCGTGTGGCGGTTGCCTTCGACACTTGCGCGGTCGTCGCCAGTTCGGTGGCGGTTTGCATCGCCAGTTGTCCCGGTGCACTCAGAATCACATCGGCAAGCCGCTGATCGATTTCAGACAGTTCGTCATAGCATTCCGCAATCCGGCTTTCGATCGACGGTGGGGATCGCTTCTCTTTTTTGGTTTGAGCGTTTGACATTTCGGCAGGTGGATAAATGGGTTGCCCGTGATGGTGCGATCTCAGCACCGCAAACGTGCATCCAGGCTTGCCTGCACGGGACAGGTGCAGGTAGGCGCTATCCGCATCGGCTGCATTATAGGTCCGGCGCCGGAAACGTGAAATCGGTGTTTCTCTCGAATCCATATAGAAACATGCGTTTTCAACGATAAGTTCGTGAAACGTGTGTTTCAGGCATCCCACTGGTATGGATCATGCGTTGCATCCTGCATTGTCCACCTGTCTACGGGAGTCCCATCGATGTCGAAGCGCTGCCTCTCCAGCCTTGCCCTTGCCGCGTTGTTACCGTTTGCCGCGTTGATTCACCCGGTCGCCGCCAGCGCCGATACGCTCGACGACATCAAGAGTCGCGGCACGATGACGGTCGGCATCGATCCGACCTTCGCGCCATACGAATACACGGACGCCAGCAACAACATCGTCGGCTTCGATCCGGCCATCCTGGCGGCCGTCGCGAAAAATCTCGGCGTGAAGATCGAATATCAGCGTATGGCGTTCAGCGGCATCATTCCCGGCCTGCTCGCGCATTCGTTCGATATCGAAGGGTCGGCTCTGAACGTGACCGCCGAACGCGCGAAGCGTCTCGCGTACGTCGTCCCGACCAGCAAGACCGTCAACGGCGCACTCGTACGCGCCGATTTCAGGAAGATTCCGGCGAACGCCACCGTCGAATCGCTCGCGGGCCTGACCGCGGCGGTCAAGAGCGCAAGCGCGCCCGAGCAGATCCTCAAGCAGTTCAACGACACGCTGAAGGCCAAGGGTCTCGCGCCCATCACGCTGATCAGCGTGGATAGCGTGGATCAGACGGTGGCCGCATTGATGACGCGTCGCGCCGATTTCGTGTTCGACGATATGACCGTGCTGGCGGGCGTGATCAGGCAGAACCCCGGCAAGCTCAAGTCGACCGGTGAACTCGGCCCGTCGCAATGGATCGCGTGGGCGACTCGCCCGGACGATACGCGTCTGAACAAGGCGATCAGCGACGAAATCATCGCCATGAGGAAATCGGGCGAACTCGCACGCCTGCAAAAGGCCAATCTCGGCGTGAGCTTCGATACGCCGACGTCCAACTTCATTCCCCAGCAGTAAGCGTAGGCAGGCCGAATCAAATGACAGATCCAGTTCAGACTCTCACCGTCAAGGCGGGACATGGCCGTACCTTCGAAGTGAAGGCCGGCCAACGCCTGACGATCATCGACGTCGAAGGCCAGCAGGCCGCCGATTTCGTCGCGGTCGTCGCCTCGAACCATACCGAGAAGCTGTCGCCGACCCACACGCGTCGTCAGCTTCGCACGCTGTTTTTCAATGTCGGCGACGCGCTGTATTCGTCGTTGGGACGGCCTCTGTTGCGGGTCGTCGAGGACACGGTCGGGGTTCACGATGCCAACGTACCTGCGTGCGACGACACGCGTTTCACGGTCGATTTCAACGTGATCGGGCATCGCAACTGTCTCGACAACATGCACGCGGGTCTCGCGCTGTACGGACTGTCGCCGTTCGACGTGCCCGAGCCGTTCAATCTGTTTCAGAACGGCCCGGTCACCGCCGACTGCCGGATGCAGGTCACCGATCCGACCAGCAAGCCGGGCGACCACATCACCTTCGATGTGCTTGAAGACCTGGTGTGCGCGGTGTCGTCGTGTCCGCAGGACATCATTCCCGGCAATGGCCTCAAGGTCACCGACATCGCCATTTCCATCCTGCCCGCGACGCCCGTCGCCGCCTGAACGGACTCAACCATGCTGCTTCTCAAAGAACCGCCCTCACGCGCCGCGCTGCCGCCGCAAACCATCGCCGTGCCTGCCGGCGAAAGCGGTGCCATCGAAGTCAAGGCCGGCCAGATCCTGCGCATCGAAGCGAAAGAACCCGGTGCGGTCGCCTCGATGTTCGGCTTCAGCCGCATCAACGGCGACGTCTACATGTCGGTCCATCACACGCGTGTCTTCAGCAATTCGTACGTGTTGCAGGCCGGCATGCGAATCGTCAGCAACCGTCGTCGCGCGATGATGGTGCTCGGCAAGGATTCGAGCGGCAAGCACGACTTGTTGCTGCCCGCATCCACGACCGCGTATCTCGTCGAACAAGGCTACGCCGGACAGACCGGTTGCGTCGAATCGGTCGGCGCGGTGATCGACACGCTCGGCCTCAAGCCGCCGAAGATGCCCGATCCGGTCAACCTGTTCATGCACGTCGCACTGCATCGTGACGGCCGCATCGAACCGCTGCCGAACACCACGCGCGCGGGCGATTTCATCGCGTGTCGCGTCGTCACGGATATGACGTTCATCGTGTCGGCGTGTTGCACCGGAATCGCGGGTAACGACGTGCCTGGTGCGCTCGAACTCTCGACCGCGGAAGAACTCGACGAACTCTGATTCCGGAAAAACGCCGCAATGGGCTTCGACCCGCAAGTGATCCATAGCCTGCCGACGTTGATCGACGGCTGGTTGCTGACCGTAGAACTGACGCTGCTCGGCGTGACCGGCAGCGTCGTGTTCGGCCATCTCGCACTGGCGATGCAACTGACGCGCATCGCGCCATTGCGCTGGGCCGCGCGCCTCTACATCAGCTTCATGCGGGGCACGCCGGCGCTCGTGCAACTGTTCATGCTGTTCTTCGCGCTACCGCTGATCGGACTGGGCGGCCGGCCGATGCTGGCCGCCGCGCTGACGCTCGGCCTGAACAGTGGCGCGTACACGGCCGAAATCCTGCGCGGCAATCTCCGGGTCGTCACGGCCGGTCAGTATGAAGCGGCGATTGCGCTCGGCATGGCGCCGTGGCGTATCGCGTTGCGCATTGCGTTACCGCAGATGCTGAAAGCGAGCTTGCCCGCGTTCATCAACGAATTCACGATCCTGTTGAAGACCACGCCGCTGGCGTCGGTCGTGGCTGTCACCGAACTTACGTATGCGGGGCAAATGGTGATCGCGCGCACCTACACGTCGACGCAAGTGATGTTGCTCGTCAGCGTCGGCTATCTGGCGGTCGCGCTTCCCGTCATCTACGCCGCGCGACGCATCCAGCGTAAGCCGCGCCTACCGCGCGCGTCACGCATCGCAAGCGGCGTCGCACGATGACGTTCGACCTCGGCGTTCTGTCGGGATATTGGCCCGAACTCGTGCAAGGACTCGGCGGCACGATCTGGCTCTGTGCGGCCGGCGCGGCGATGTCGGGCGTACTCGGTGTGTTGCTGACGATCGGTCAGCGGCGCGGCGCGCCGTGGCTCGTCGCGCTGATTCGCGGCTATACGGCGCTGACGCTTGGTTTGCCCTTGCTCGTCTTACTTTACGTGACGTTCTTCGTCTTGCCGGATTTCGGCGTGCTGCTGCCTGCTCCGCTCGTCGGCACCGTCACGCTCGCGATCTATTACGGCCCGTACGTTGCGGAAGTGATTCAGGCCGCCGTCGCCGCCGTGCCGGCGGGCACCGTCGAAGCGGGTGTCGCCATCGGCATGTCGCCGGTGAAAATCGCGCGACGCATCATCGCGCCGCAAGCGCTGCCGCTGTTGCTTCCCACGTTGACCGGCCTGTTGATCGGTCTGGTCAAGGATTCCGCGCTGCTGTCCGTGATCTCGGTTCATGAGTTCATGTTCGCCGCGAAATCCGTCGTGTCCGACACCTACGCTCCACTCGAAGTCTATTTCGTCGTCGCGATGGTCTACTGGGCCGCGACGTCCGTCATCCATCTGTCGACCCGTTATTGGGAACGCCGCCTCGGGCGCGCCCAACGGGTCGCCCTGCCCCGGTGAACAGCATGAACCTATCCGACAACACGACGCCCGTTGCGTTGAAGGCGAGCGGCATCGTCAAGTCGTTTGGTCCGAATCGCATCCTGGACGGCGTCGACCTGACAGTCGCGCGCGGCGAAACGATCTGCGTACTCGGCCCGTCCGGCTCCGGCAAATCGACCCTGCTGCGCTGCCTGAACTGGCTTTCTCCGCCCGAAGAGGGCGCGGTCTGGATCGGCGACGAGCGGATCGGTTTGCGTGAAAACGCGAACGGCTCGACCGGCCCACGTCCCGACCGCGAGATACGCGCGCAGCGCAGCCGGATCGGCATGGTGTTTCAGAGCTTCAATCTGTGGCCGCACATGACGGTGCTCGAAAACGTGACGGAAGGCCTGCTGTCGGTCAAGCGGATGAGCCGCCTTGCCGCCAGCGACCTCGCGGTCGAAGCGCTGCGGCAAGTGGGGTTGAGTGGCAAGCACACAGCGATGCCCGCGAACCTGTCGGGCGGACAGCAGCAACGCGTGGGCATCGCGCGCACTCTGGCGATGGCGCCGGAAGTGATCCTCTTCGACGAACCGACCAGCGCGCTCGACCCGGAACTGGTCGGCGAAGTACTCGCGGTGATGCGCGGTCTCGCCGCGAACGACACGACGATGATCGTCGTCACGCATGAGATCGGCTTCGCGCGCGATGTCGCCGACCGCGTGATCTTTATGGACGGCGGACGCATCGTCGAACAGGGGCCGCCTGCACAGGTGCTCGACGCACCGTCGTCGCCCCGTCTCCAGCAATTTCTCTATCGCTTCAACCTGGAATCTAAAAGCTCATGAGCTACACGAATCAACCCACATCGACCGTTCTCGCCGGCCACGGCAAAGCCGTTCGACTGAAAGCAGGCCAGGCCGTGCGCGTCATCAATACGCATGGCACTCAGGTGGTGGATTGCTGGGCCTGGAATGCGTACGACCTGAACGAATACATGTGCATGGAAACCACGCGCGTGTGGAATCAGCGGCTGAACCCTATCGTCGGCGACAGCTTCGTGACCAATCAACGTCATCCGGTGCTGACCGTAGTCGAGGATACGACGCCTGGCGTTCACGACACCTTCATGGCGGCCTGCGATCGCAAACGCTATGAACTGCTCGGCGTGCGCGGCTATCACCGCAACTGTTGCGACAACATGTTCGAAGGCATGTTCGAACTCGGCGTCACGCCCCCGCGCCAGAACCTCGCGTCCTTCAACATCTTCATGAATATTCGCGTGCAGCCCGACGGCATCACGCTCCATACCTTGCCCACCGTGACGAAGCCCGGCGAGTACATCACGTTGCGCGCGGAAATGGATTGTTTCGTCGCGTTTTCCGCCTGTCCGCAAGACATCGTCAAGATTCAGGGGCAAGGCGACAACACGCCAAAGCCGGTGGAAATTGCAGTGCTCGACAACTTCGAGTCGGATCTGCAAGGCACGCAATCGTGGGTGCCTGCCGCCTGAGCATCCCGGTCCATTAACCGATCTAACCGATCACTTCGCGTAAAGACAGATGGCACTCCCTACTTTCGATCCCGACGCACCCGCCTTCACACGCACGGGTATCAACCTCGCGGACCCGCGCCTCGGCGCGCAGGCTGTATTCGCCAGCGACGATTTTTTTGCACCGATGGCGCGCATGCTTGACCCGAACCCGGCCGTCTTCATTCCCGGCAGATACGACGACAACGGCAAATGGATGGACGGTTGGGAATCGCGCCGCAAGCGCGAGACCGGCCACGATTTCTGCATCGTCAAACTGGGCGTGGCGGGCGAATTGATGGGCGTCGATATCGACACCAGTCATTTCACCGGCAACTTTCCGCCGGCTGCGTCGATCGACGCGTGCCGTTGCGACGACGATATGCCGCCCGCCGACGCACAATGGACTGAAGTGCTGCCCGCGACCGCGCTCAACGGCAACGCACATCATTATCACGCGACCGATCCGGCCACTCGCGGAATGTATACGCACGTGCGCCTCAATATCTATCCGGACGGTGGCGTAGCGCGTTTTCGGGTGTACGGACGGCCGCGCCGAGAACTCGCGCCACGCGCCGAACTCGATCTCGCGTCCGCGATGAACGGTGCGCGAATCGTCGCCGTGAACAACCAGCATTACGGTTCAGCGTCGAACCTGCTGCTGCCGACGCGCGCGGCCAACATGGCCGAAGGCTGGGAAACCCGGCGACGCCGCGAACCGGGCTGCGACTGGTGCATCATCGAATTGGCGACGCCCGGTGAAATTAGTCAGGTCAAAGTTGACACCGCGCATTTCAAGGGGAATTTTGCGGACCGATGCTCGCTACAAGGCGCGTTCGTCAGCGCGGGAACGGACGAGTCCCTGATTACGCAATCGATGTTCTGGCCGGTATTGCTCGACGAGCAGAAGCTGGAGATGGACAGGGTACATACCTTTGCGCCGAGCCGAAGCATGTCTGTTACACATGCGCGCTTCAACATATTGCCGGATGGTGGCGTCTCGCGGCTGAGTCTGATGGGGCGCACCTTGACTTGATCCAAGGCAAGCCTTCACCTGCATTAATCCGCAGTCTACTCACGAGAACTCACGACTCATGCGCAGCGATCGAACGGCCGCTTTACTCTCGAAGCGACCTTCGGCGCAATCTGAGCCTGAGTGACGGCAATGGATCGGACAGCGCCCGCTGACTGCGGGCACAGACTAGATCTCCCTTCAATTGAAAGGAGATCGTCATGGAAACACCTGAGAAAGGAACCACTGCCAGAGTGCCGTGGAACAAAGGCCGGTTGACTGGGCAGAAACCACCGCTGAAGCTCAAGGAAATCTGGGCCATTCACATCCGCCTGCAGCTTTCGGCGCGCGTCCGCGACCTCGCCATGTTCAATCTGCGTGAACGTCCGCTTCTCGTGGCAAAGCGAGCATGGAGAGACAAGTATCCGGGAACGTTGTCGGGCGGGCACTCGCCCCAAGCGGTCATCGCGGATGCGGAAGCGTGAAGGGCGGCTTCACGCCCTGAGGCGGTCCGGCAAGGTTTTTCCGCTGGCAGGTGCAGCCCATATCCCTGACCTTGTAACAGGTCTACCACGCGGTCATTGACGGCTTGTAGTGAGGCATTCAGGCGTGGAAACTTCTCTGCCAGTTCACGGATGCCGCCCTTCTCGAACGATGCGCTATATACGTAGACCGGGCCGCTTTCTCCGCAAGCGGCAACTAGCGCCTTGGCAAAGGCAAGCAACGGATCCTGACCCGACAGGTCAAAAAATGCACGGTGCTCCAGTTTGCCCGTTCGCGACAGACGGTGCAGGCTGAACTGGAACGGGAGCTGCTGATACCCGTAACATTTAGTCCCCCATTGCGTAGCAGTTGGCGCGGGCGTCGGACAGTGCGTGATGCCGGCCGCCATGCGCGCTGTAATAGCTTTCCATTCGGTCGAAGTCGATCACCTCGCCAACGTGGCAGGCCTGCCAGCCAGCGGGCGGCCCATCGAGCAGATCGCACAGCAACTCCCAGTCGCCCCCGTAGTCGAAGCACAGCATCCGCTCCGGTTCGTTGGCGAACTGGTCGAGCCATGCGAGCAGCGCGACGCGCAGCGCCTCGCGCGTGAACACGCGGCCCGCATGCTGGCCGAGCTGCGGCAGCACGGCCGCGCGCACGAATTCGCTGCAGCTGGGCATATCGAAGTCGGACCGCTCGCCGTAGAACTCGCGGCCGTCGTTGGCCACGAGCGCGACGCTGATCAGATCGCAGTCGATGAAATCCGTAAATTCGGTATCGACAAAAAGCCGCATGCGCTACCCCTCGAAATCAAAACCCCGCAGGGCATATCCCAGCCATCTTGACGCGGCTTTCCCTGTGGAAAGCACGTTGCGCTTCCCATAGATCCGCCCTACGACGAATGAGATAGAAACCCTGAACCCCGACCCAAGGCTGGCGCTTCTAGTTGCCCTCTTCGGTCTGTTCACGCGCGTTTTCCAGCCCGTCGAGCGCGTCAGTGAGCAACTTGCACAGCCAGTAAATGAACTCCTCCCAGCGGGCCCACATGAGCGCCACCTGGCCATCCTCATCCACCCAGAAGGCGGGATTGGTCGATCCATCCGGGTCCGATGGAAATCGGGCCGATAGCCAGCCTAGCAGCGCGCGGCATAGTTCGAGCGGCACATCGTGCAGATACACCACATAGCCCCATTCCGGCTCAGCAAAAGGCACCCCCGCCTCCAACCCGGCCTTGAGCGCGTGCGGCCGGGTGGCGTCGGTAAGCGGCGCTTCGGCTGCCGCTATGCCAGCGCGCAGCGCGGCGAGGTGTGTCGCGGTGGTGTCGTCTTCCGATGCGCCCGCATGTCGCTCGTCCACGAGCGCCGCATCGAGCGTGGCCGTCATCCAGTCAATGAACGCCTCCCAGCTCTGCCACGTGTAGGCGAGCTTGCCTCTCGCATCGCGCCGCACCACGCGCGCCGGTGAGTCCCAATCGGTCCAGCCGTGGTGCGCGAGTAGCCAGCGCGGCAGCAGCTGGTCGCGAAACTCGTAGGGCGCATCGGTTGCGTAAAGCACCTTTTCGCTGGCGAGCTCGTGCGACGGCACGCCCGCAGCGATGCCGAAGATGAACGCGTGATGTTTGTCCTTGATTGCCATGTCACGTATGCCCTCAATAGTGCGGAAAGCGCCCCTGCAGCCAGTTGCACCAGTCCCACGGCCAGGCGCACTCGCCCTCGCCGTCGATCGCGGGGCAGCCCGAGCCGCGCAACGCGGCCCGAAACTCGTCCTGCCAAGGCTGGGGCACATCGAGCAGCCGAACATAATACGGCCTGCCATCGCGCATCTGCACGGGCACCGCCTGCAGCTGCGCGGTGCGCTCGTCACGGGCGGACAGCTGGCGCAGGCGATGGTGAATCGCAATCTGATCGCCGGTCGGCACGCCGTTCTCTTCATCGTAATGCAGGCGCAGCATGGCCACGTCGCCCGCCCGCACGCCTGCCTCATGCATGAGCTCGGCCAGTTCAGGGGCGTCGTGCGCTTCGAGCTGCCGGCCACTGTCGAGCGTGGCCACCAGCACGCGGCGCCCGGGATCGCAGGTACGCGCACACGCGGCCAGTTCGCATCCGCAACCAGCTCGAGCGGCACGTCGAAGTCGGGCGATGCGCTTACCTGACCCGCAAGCGCGCTAAAGCGCCTCGTCCGTGAAGCCGGGCGAGCCGCCGATCCATTCGCCCTTGATGTGCTGCCCGACCGCTTCGTGCATATCGTCGGTCGAGACGGCCTGTTCTCGCTTGTGGACGACGCCCTTCAGTTCCTTGACCATATGTTTGCTCCTGCCGCGCTGCCGAGGGACGGATCCAGTTTCAAATACCCATGCTGCGCTCAAGGCGCATGAGCAGATCGCGCACCCGGTCATAACCGTTTTGCGTCGCCAGTGCATCCAGTGGCCGATCACCATTCACAGGACCATGGGGCGCAGCATCCATTGCATCGCGATCACCGGGTCTTCGAGCACTTTGCTGGCCTGTACATGAACGCCCAGCACGCGCGCCGCGTGCTCAGTGAGTTCTTGTCCGCGGTTGAAGCCTCATTCGTCATTGTCAAGCCAGACGGGACCGGTTGCGCCTTCAAATTGCTGCACCGTGCCGCGCAACCGTGACAACACCGCATCCGCTGCCGCGTTATGCCGCGTCGACGTGATCAGCACGGCCAGCTCGTGAGCCGCAGCGTCGACCTCGGCGGGTGACTCATGATCGCCGCCTCCGGCCTGATGCGCCGGCACATACGGCCCCAAGCAATCCCGCTCGCGATGACCACCATCGACGACGGCTGCGGAGTCGCGCCGGTTACATCATTAAAGCCCCGCTTTCGTAGCCCTGCACGATAACGCCCGCCGAAGCTGGCAGACACTGCAGGATTTCAATCAGTTCAGCGACGGTCATCATGATTGGTTCCTCAGATGAACGCGCTCGCGTGAGCGCGGGCGTCCTGCAGCGCGTGATGTTCGCCGCCATGTTCCGCGAAATAGCTGGCAAGGCGGCGGGCATCGAGTCTGTTCCCGCCACGTGGCAGGGCGCCACCGAGCAGAGGGTCGACGAGTTGCAGATCGCCGTGAAAGTCGAAACACAGTACCGGCTTCGCTTTCGCTGGCACCCGGTTCAGCCAGTCCAACAGTTCACGGCGCAACTGGTCGAACGGCATCGCGCAGTCGGGAAAACTGGCCGAGCTGCGGCAGCACGCTCGAGTGCACAAAGTCGCTGCACATCGGGCGCTCGATGTCGGAGCACTCGCCATAGAACTCACGCCCGTCCTCGCCAACGATCGCCACGCTGATGAGCTGGCAGGCGTCGAAATCCGTGAACTCCGTGTCGAGGAACTAGCGCGGCTTCCATGGGTCACGTGGACCACGGCCAGACGAAGGGCCATCAGCCCCGGCTGCCGCAAGGTCACTTGCAACACCGGGCCACACCTCGCCCGCATAGGGTGCAACCGGATCCCACCGGCCAAGCCGAGCGGCGAGCTTCTTTCCGTGAGCCATCCGAACCTCCCAAGGACACGCGTATCGCCCGTGTGACGTGTCGCCACAGGCAAAGGGCTTCTCAGGGTTTGTCCTGATTACAGACACGCGCCCATCGTTCGGCTTCAACTTGCGTGTGCAGGCCAAGCTGTCTGGCCGTTTCGGTGGGCAGGCGGATTGTCACGATAGCGTCACCCTTTTCCAGCGTGGACAGCTCCCCGACTATCAGGACAGTCCTTGGCGTTCGCTTCGAAGCCATCGCTGATAAGGTTGTTCTTCGGCGCGTTCTGATAATGCTTTGAACTGGCGGTTCTAAGATATCCGCGTACGTACTCTTCCAGAAGATCTGCTTCTTTGTGGTTGGAATACTCCCCTGTCTCAACGTTTTCGAGCTGGGCGACACCATTTTGCGTACGGATGAGGCGATACTTTCCCTCGCCTCGAAAAACGATCTGTTCTTTTCTGAAGTTAGTCGCACAACTGTGGCGCCAGTCGCACTTACTCTGGCGCCCTACGACTACACCTGTCGGATGACACATTTCGTGAAAAACGCCTCTATGAATTTAAAGGGCTTTTTCACTAAAAGTGACATGCATCGGGGCCGTCTCTGACACTAAAAGTGAAAAAACTCGGCAGCCGTGCCGCAATAACTGAAAAATCTCGGCGCCCCCGTCAAAGCCGCGCCAGGACGGGCTTCGCCAGCGCCGGCGATACGCTCCGAACTACGTTGTATCTCCCAGCCCGCGCTCCCACATTCGGAATACGTGTGGAGCACGCTCATGAATACGAACCGGCGATGCATCGCGTGCGGCTGCGCCTTCCAGCCGTATCCCCAGGTTCCCGCCCAACGGTTTTGTTCCGCCCCCGCATGTCAGCGTGAGCGCCGACGACGTTGGCAACGCCAGCGCCTGCGCACCGATGCCGACTATCGCGACAACCAGGCGCGGGCGCAGGCCAAATGGCGCACCCGTCATCCGGACTACTGGCGTGAATACCGCGCGATGCACCCGACCTATCGGGAGCGCAATTGCGCGATGCAACGGAAGCGGAACGCGCGACGGAGTTCCACTCCTGTTGCAAACATGGACGCGTCACCGTCCTACCGGCCGCTCGCGTCGGGCTTCTACATACTGCGCCGCGTGGTCGAAACCGGTATTGCAAAGACGAACGCGTGCACCGTCCATATCGCCGTGCTGTCGGCAACCAACGGGCCACCCATACGTGATTGCAAAGAGATGACGTGATCGACTTCCGCGCCATGCCTGCTACCTTTGCCTTGTACCCGCTCTGAATCAAACACCACCGCAGTTGCGACGCGGTTGCGTTTCGAAGTGACGATCTGCGTTTCCGGCGCGATGCCGGACGCGCAAGCTCAGGGGAGCGAGGATTCGAAGCTGCGGAGCAGGACCGTGTCACTCGATCACACATGCGGTGCAGGTGTCGCGCAAGCTCCTCCCACGGTGCGGGCAGCTGAATACGTCCGGATGTCGACGGAGCACCAGCAATACTCCACCGAGAACCAGCGTGACAGGATTCGTGAGTACGCTACGCGGCGCGGTCTCGAGATTGTTCACACCTACGCTGACGAAGGTAAAAGCGGTCTTCGCATCGACGGGCGGCAGGCGCTGCAGCAGTTGATCAAGGACGTCGAAAGCGGCCGCGCGGATTTTCAGGTGATCCTCGTCTACGACGTAAGTCGCTGGGGGCGATTCCAGGACGCGGATGAAAGTGCCTATTACGAGTATGTGTGCCGACGCAGAGGCATCCAGGTGACCTATTGCGCCGAGCAGTTCGAGAACGATGGTTCGCCCTTCTCGACCATCGTCAAGGGTGTGAAAAGGGCGATGGCTGGTGAGTACAGCCGCGAACTGTCGGCGAAGGTATTTGCCGGCCAATGCCGGCTGATCGAGCTCGGCTTCCGGCAAGGTGGACCGGCCGGATATGGTCTACGCCGTGTACTCATCGATCAGCACGGGATCATGAAAAGCGAACTTCAGCAAGGCGAGCACAAGAGCCTGCAGACCGATCGCGTCATTCTGGTGCCAGGGCCCGAGAGCGAAATCCGGATCGTCAATCTCATCTACAGCTGGTTTATTGACGAGTCGTTAAACGAATACGAAATTGCGGCCCGGCTGAACGGCATGCGTGTTCGCACCAATCTCGATCGGGAATGGACACGTGCGACTGTACGGGAGGTACTGACCAACGAGAAATACATCGGCAATAACGTCTACAACCGCGTGTCGTTCAAGCTCAAGAAAGTGCGCGTCGTCAATACGCCGGACATGTGGATACGGAAGGAAGGTGCATTCCAGTCGATCGTTTCGAGTGAAGTGTTTTACACAGCGCAGGGCATCATGCGCGCGCGTGCCCGGCGCTATTCGAATGAAGAGCTGATTCAGCGCCTGCGTAACCTGTACCGAAATCGTGGCTTCCTCTCCGGGCTCGTCATCGACGAGACGGATGGCATGCCGTCGAGCTCCGTTTACATGTACCGGTTCGGCAGTCTCATCCGAGCTTACCAGACCGTCGGCTTCACGCCCGGTCGCGATTACCGCTATCTCGAGACCAACCGCTTCCTCCGGCAGTTGCACCCCGAAATCATTGCCCAGACGGAGAAAAAAATCGCCGATCTCGGCGGCGCAGTGGAACGTGATCCCGCAACTGACATGCTCACGGTCAACCATGAGTTCACCGCCTGCCTCGTTCTTGCGCGTTGCCAGACGCACGAAAACGGCCGGCATCACTGGAAGGTTCGGTTTGATACGAGCCTGCTGCCGGACATCACGGTAGCCGTTCGACTCGATCAGGCGAATTCGGCGGCACTCGACTATTACCTCCTGCCGCGCCTCGATTTTGGCCAGCCGCGCATCAGCCTTGCCGATCAGAACAAGATTGAGTTCGAGAGCTACCGCTTCGACACGCTGGAGTATCTCTATGGCATGGCGGAGCGGGCCCGCCTTCGGAGGGTGGCATGAACCAGCAGCAACAAACGGGCGAGGTCCGGATGATTCCGGTCGACCAGATCGAGGTCATCAATCCGCGCGAACGTAATAGCCGCGTGTTCAACGAAATCGTCGGCAACATCAGGGCGATCGGCCTGAAAAAACCAATCAAGGTCACTCCGCGCGCCACTGACGATGGTGTCGAGAAGTATCTGCTCGTGTGCGGCGAAGGCCGCCTGAAGGCTTTCCGTTCACTCGGCGAAG
This sequence comes from Paraburkholderia sp. WC7.3g, assembly GCF_050436345.1. Classification (NCBI taxonomy): domain Bacteria; kingdom Pseudomonadati; phylum Pseudomonadota; class Betaproteobacteria; order Burkholderiales; family Burkholderiaceae; genus Paraburkholderia; species Paraburkholderia sp. WC7.3g. The sequence goes on along the minus strand of NZ_JBNDMA010000002.1, from coordinate 519,409 downwards.
CGACTATCCCGGCGATGGTTGTGAATGTGAGCGACGAAGATGCATTCATCATGAGCCTCGCCGAGAACATCGCCCGTCGTCAGTGCCGGCCACTCGAACTCCTCGCCGGCATCCGGCAATTGCAGGAGCAGGGATACACGCCCAAGGTGATCGCAGAAAAGACGGGACTGACACAGCAGTACATACAAGGCATTCTGATGCTGCTGCATCATGGAGAGGAGCGACTGGTCATCGCGGTTGAGACGGGACGGATTCCGCTTAACGCTGCGCTCACGATCGTCGGCGCCGGTGATGATGATTCAGCGATACAGCTTGCTCTGCAGGAGGCTTACGAGTCCGGCAAATTGCGTGGGAAACAGTTAATGGACGCCCGCCGGATCATCGAACGGCGGAAGACACTTGGGCGCTCTGCCGGTCGCAACATGTCGGGAAAGCTCGCGGACGTGACAACATCTAGCCTCGTGCGGACTTACCAGCACGAAGTCGAACGCCAGAAATCGATGGTCCGTAAGGCCGGGTTTGCGCAGCAGCGGCTCATGTTCGTCGTGGGTGCGCTGCGGCAATTGTTCGCCGATGAGAACTTCGTCAATCTGTTGCGTGCGGAAGGGCTGGCAACGTTGCCCAAGTATCTTGCCGAGCGGGTCTGGTCGAGCGGGAGCGTCGCATGACAGGCGTGACGCTCGGGTTCATCCCCGAGCCCCTATCGGTTCCAGTAGTGTGTATCCTGCCGTCCCGCAGGACGCCGGCGACCATTATCGATTCCCGCAAGTTCAAACAGATCAAGGCATCGATCGAGGAGATCGGTCTGATCGAACCGCTGTCTGTCACGGCAGCACACCAGGGTACGGGTCAGCACGTGCTGCTTGATGGCCACTTACGCCTCATTGCGATGCAGGAGCTCGGATTTGTCGAAGCTTCCTGCCTGATTGCGACCGACGACGAAAGCTACACCTACAACAACCGTGTCAATCGGCTGTCCACGATCCAGGAGCACTATATGATCCGGCGCGTCGTCGAACGGGGTGTATCGCCGGAGAGGCTGGCGAAGGCCCTTGCGATGGACGTGTCCCACATTCTCAAGAAGCTGTCACTGCTGGACGGCATATGCCCTGAAGCGGCCGAACTTCTGGGGGACCGTCAGTTTTCGGTGGAGCTTGCTCGTGCGCTCCGAAAAATGAAACCGACGCGGCAGGTCGAATGCGTCGAACTGATGATCGCGGCAAACAACGTGACCGTGCCCTACGCTGAAGCGCTCCTCGTCGCGACACCCGCAGCGCACCTGATGGAAGGCAAGAAGCCGCCGAAGCTGACCGGCGTCACTCCTGAACAGATGGCGAAGATGGAGCGGGAGATGAGTAACCTCCAGGGTCAATACAAACTTGTCGAGCAGACCTACGGACAGGATGTGCTGAACCTGGTGCTCGCAAAGGGATATCTCGCCAGGCTCCTGGAGAACGAACTGGTAGCTCAATATCTGCGGCAGCGTCAGCCTGACCTTCTGGCCGAGTTCGAAACGATTGTAGAGATCGTCTCTCTTGAACAGCAGCAATTCAGCGTCGTTACCTAGCTATTCACGCCCCCAAACGCTCTTGAGTTAATCTACACAGTTGTAACAGTCCGGGTTCGGCCACAAACTGCCGGCCACATGCGCCGCCGGAAGGCCGCTCAGGCGCCGGCTCTGCTTCGCAACCGGCCATCTGATTGTCGCAAGGCGAGCGCTCGTTCAGCGGCCAGAAGGGACATCAATCTGGCCGGCCAAAGACGCCCTGTTCCACCGAGCGGAGGCATCTCCCCTGTTAATCCCTGTCAGCTTGCCGGATTTCGTGCCATGACGACCCAAGCCGCGCCGTTGATCATCACCGACCCCTCGCCGGGGAGGCTCGCGAAGGCGGCACGAACTGCGGCGGAGGCACGGGCGCGGATGTCGTCGGGCTGACCAGCGAGCGCACGCGACAGCGGGCCGACCTCAAGCGTCATCCTCACTGCGTCGTCGATCGCCGCGTCCCGCGTTTCGCCCTCGCCGAATGGGACGGCCGCGTCGAAGGGCGAGATAACGATTTCGGTGAAACCGGCCGCCGTCAGGATGCGCGCCACGTGCTCCCGGTCGCCGAACGAAAACGGGCCGGGCGCTTCGGGATCGGGGAGCGCGCTCGGCGGGACGATGTCCTTGAGCGCGCCCACCGGCAGTCGCATCCAATCGTTCTCGGCCGCACCGCGCCAGCAGACGAAAGCGACCCGGCCGCCCGGCCGGAGCGCGCGTCGCATATGGGCGAACGCCGCTGTCGGATCGGGGAAAAACATCACGCCGAAACGCGAGAACAGAATGTCGAACGCGCCTTCGGGCAGCTCTGCGCTGCTGGCGTCGGCCACCTGAAACAGGGCCGGCGTATCGTGGCGCGCAAGCGCGCGCGCTCGATCGATCAGCGGTTCGGATATGTCCACGCCCAGCACTTGGCCCCCCGCGCCGACGCGAGCGGCCAGAGCCAGACTTGACGCACCCGCGCCGCAGCCGATGTCCAGCACGCGCTCACCCGTCGCGGGCGCGGCGGCTTCGATCGCGGCCTGGCCGAACACCGCCACCAGCGCGTCGAGCCGGGCCTGGTTGGCGACCCAGCGCTCCCCGCTTTGACCATTCCAGTCACCCACCTGATCAGCACTTTGCTTTGCCATGTCATCTCCTTGACTCGACGATCCGCCTTTCGCCGCGTCGATTTACGCCAACCTTTTCGAAGGCGACGACGCAACAAGAGCAGGGATCTGTGCTCTCAAACCACCATCGACTGCTGGGCGAAGATACCCGCCATCGCGCCCTGCGATGAAGCCTGGGTGACCGAGGGCAAGAAGGGCGTGGCGAGGTCGCCAGCGGCGTAGATGCCGGGCACGCTGGTTTGGCGGCGCTCGTCGACTTTGAGGACGATGCCGGTGGGCGTATCGACCGTGGCGAGGCCCAGTGATTCATGCAGGCGTGCGGACGGCTTGTTGCGCGGATGGGCGAACAGGACGTCGACCGCGACATTGCGGCGGGTATCGAGATTGACGGTGTTGATATGGCCCTTGTGATGGGCGATCTCGACGATCCGGCCATCGACGACAGGCATGTTGCGACGCGCCAGATCGACTTGGATATCGGGCGCAATGTCATGACCATCGGCGAAGACAGTCAGCTTGTCCGTCCAATCGCGGAACAGCCTGGCAGACTGGTGCGACTGCGGGCTGGACCAGACGAGGCCCCAATGCTGGCCGGCGACTTCAAAGCCGTCGCAATAGGGGCAGGGCACGATGGACGTGCCCCAGCTTTCGGCAAAGCCCGGAACATCAGGCATCTGGTCGGCGACGCCATAGCTCAGGATCAGGCGGTGCGCCCTCAGGCTTTCGTTATCGTCAGTGACGACGCAGAAATCGTCGATGGCGCCAGACACGCTCTCGGCCCGGGCATTGACCAGCCTGATCGTTGGATAGCGCGTCAACTGCTGCCGCGCCTCGACCAGGATGTCCAGCGGTGGCTTGTGATCGTGGCCGAGCAAGCCATGCGAGTGGCCTGCAAAGCGGTTGCGCGGCCGGCCGGTATCGAGAACCGTGACCTTGCGGCGGGCACGGCCGAGCTGCAGGGCGGCGGCGAGGCCGGCAAAGCTGCCGCCGATGATGATGACGTCATCCATGGTGATGGGCTCCGTGTTGTGATTGGAGGGGTGGGCTGGGCGTGGTGTGCAATATCGTCCAGCGATACGCGCTTGAGACGGTCAGCGAGTAGGGCTTCGGCATTGGCGAGAAAGTTGCTGATGGCTGTATTGATCGGCCCCACAATCCCGCATTCGATATCGCCAGGCGCCCCGGGGAAACCTGATTTGGGCAACTGGTTGAAACCTATCCTTGGCTTGCACATTTAAGATACTGCGTGGTATCGTAGTGCAGGAATTTGAATACTGTCAAGTACTGGAATTGTTGTGACCGAAAACAGCCAGAGCCGGCGCGGCCGGCCCGCCAACGAGGCGCTTCGCCAAACGATCGTCGACGCCGCCTGCGAACTCTTTGTGGAATTGGGTTTTCAAGCGACGACCATGGACAAGGTCGCGCAGCGGGCGAAGATATCCAAGCTCAGCATCTATCGGCACTTCGAGAACAAGGAGGCGCTGTTCAGCGCGGCCATGGTGGCCCACTGCCATCAATTTGCACCCCAGGCCCTTTCTGAAAGCGTCGACGGTTCAGCCGAAGATCAGCTCATGGCGGTGGGATCATCCCTGCTTCGCACGCTGTTGAGCCCGGACGTCCGCAGTGTCGAAGCCATGGTTTTGGCCGACAAGACGAATCAAAAGTCGTTAAGCAAGCTCCATTACGAAGCCGGGCCCGCCCATGTCATCGCCCAAATCGAGGCCGTGTTGCGTCAGTTGCACGCGAAAGCGATTCTGAACGTACCCGATGCTCTCCGATCCGCCCGCTTGTTTGCCGCGCTTTTCAAAGGATCCGATCTTCTGCTTGTCGCACGCTTCGATGAGGCGAGAGCAGAGGATGACAACGAAATCGAATCCTATTGCCGGTCGGCCGTCGCCATGTTCATCGCCGCGCACGGTGGCATCTAAAGGTGCGCTATCGCGGCTTGATGAAGAACCCGCAGAGTTGCACACGCTGTTCGCTCTAAGCAATCTGTGGATGACGCGCGAACGACTGATGCGCGAGGCCGCTGCATGAGCGCAAAAGCCGCCCGCGCGGGCAGGCAATCGGCGCCTTCCTTATGCCGAACGTAGCGCTGCATTCGAGCCAGGTGCCGCACCGCTTCCACCGCATCGGCCCTATGTGGATGGCTCAGTGCGGCAAAACGAGTTCTGAACACCATCCCTAACCTTGCGGGCGCTTCCTTTCGATCTGGTGAACGACAAGCTGATTGCTTATAGAGAAATCAAACTTAAGTTCGAGAGCAATTCGAGGGTCGAGCAAGACGTCATCCTTGCACGGCGTAAGCCGCCTCACCAACTCACGGGTCTAAGCGTCCGCAGAGGCCGATGACTTGCCCCCAGGCGACGGCACGGAATGACCGTTCCACTCCGATACCTACCCTTAGAACAGAGACTGCTCGACCGGCTGCAACGGGTCGACAGCGCCCCTTGGAGGAGCGTGATAAACCGAGCCCCGGCCCGTCATACCGCCCGACGTCAGTTGGATTCTGGACCCGTAGACAACTACGCTCGATGCCACGGAGCGAGCGTGGGCCAGAAGCTTTCTTACCAGCGTGCACGCGACGGATCACGCGATCCCGGCGAAGCGTTGCTCTAAATAGGCGATGATGGCGTTGGACTCGTACAACCAGCGCGACTGGCCCTCTTCCTGAATATGCAGGCAAGGCACTTTAATCTTGCCGCCGCCGGCCAGCAAACGATCCCGTGCGATGGGATCGTTTTTGGCGTCGTGCAGCGTCATCGGCACATTCAGACGATGCAGGGCGCGCCGGGTCTTGACGCAGAAGGGGCACGAATGGAACTGATACAGCGATAGCCGCGCCGCTTCTTTTTCTACAATCGCCTGACCTTGCGCCCGACGGCGCTGCGGGTGCGGGCGACTGACGGCGTCGCCGAGTAAAATCAACTGGCCGAGACCGACTCGCAGGGCTTTCATCAACATAGGGACTACCTTGAACGGCGAATGGGAGCGGGCAAGTCTACCCTTTCCAACATCCGACTGCTCCTGGCCTAACTAAGGCGGTCGCGATGGGCAGCGGACGACACTACCCGGGCCGGCCGCGGTGGTCGGGAACGGTCATGAAGCGACAGTAACACGATAGGATGCCAGTCCTGTCAGCGTTTCAGTAGCGATACAACAAGCCGCACCTCATTCATGTCAGCAAGCCCACCCAACGTCGTTCCCAAGCCCGAGCCTGAGCGCCTCGCGGGACTGGTTGAGCGCGTCACGTTCCACAACGCCGATAATGGATTTTGCGTCTTACGCCTGAAGGTCAAGGGCGAGCGTGATCTCATCACACTGATCGGACATGCCCCCACCGTGTCGCCAGGAGAGTACGCCTCAGCGTCGGGCACGTGGGTGACCGATCGCGAGCACGGCCGGCAATTCAAGGCGGTCTTCGTCAAGATTTCGCCGCCGAACACGCTGACTGGCATCGAGCGCTACCTCGGCTCCGGGATGGTCAAGGGTATCGGTCCGGTGTACGCCAGCCGGCTCGTCAAGGCGTTCGGTGCCGCCGTGTTCGACGTGATTGAACAAACGCCCGCACGCCTGCGCGAAGTTGGCGGCATCGGCGAGATTCGCGCGAAAAAGATTACCTCCGGCTGGGCCGACCAGAAGATCATCCGCGAAATCATGGTGTTCCTGCATGGCAACGGGGTGTCCACGTCGCGGGCGGTGCGCATTTTCAAGACCTACGGTCAGGACGCGATTGCCGTCGTCAGCGAAAATCCTTACCGGCTGGCACAGGACATCCGTGGCATCGGCTTCCTGACGGCCGATACCATTGCCCAGAAAATTGGTATCGCGCGCGACGCGCCGATTCGGGCGCGAGCCGGGGTGTCCTACGCGCTGTCGGAGGCCGCCGGAGAGGGGCATTGCGGTCTGCCCCGGACGCATCTCGTGTCGCTGGCAGTCAAGCTACTCGACATTCCAGAAGCCATCATTGAGACGGCGATCGACGCAGAACTGTCCGAGGGCGTGGTCGTCGCCGACATGCTTTATGACGTGCCCAGCGTATTTCTCGCGCCGCTTTATAACGCGGAACGCTCGATTGTCTCGCAGATCCTTCGCCTTCGAACGGGCTCGCCGTCGTGGGGTTCGATGGACGCCGCGCGGGCAATCCCATGGGTCGAGCAAAAACTCTCGATCGAGCTCGCGGAAAGCCAGAAGCAGGCGATCGGCCTGGCGCTCTCGTCAAAGCTGCTGGTTATCACCGGCGGCCCAGGCGTTGGGAAGACCACACTGGTCAATTCGATCCTGACGATCCTGCGCGCCAAGCAGGTCAAGGCGCTGCTGTGTGCGCCAACCGGGCGCGCGGCCAAGCGTTTGTCGGAGTCGACCGGACTTGAGGCGAAGACGATCCACCGGCTGCTTGAAGTCAATCCCGCTAACGGGCAGTTCAAACGCAACGAAGAATCGCCACTTGAATGCGATCTGTTAGTGATCGACGAGTGCTCGATGGTCGACGTGCCGCTGGCGAACCAGTTGCTCAAAGCGGTGGCAGGCGAGACGGTAGTGATCTTCGTCGGGGACGTGGATCAGCTGCCTTCCGTTGGCCCCGGACAGGTTCTCAATGACTTGATCGAATCGGGCTCGGTGGCGGTCGTGCGATTGACGGAGGTTTTTCGTCAGGCGGCGACATCACGCATTGTCCGAAGCGCTCACCAGATCAATCAGGGGCTGTTCCCGTCCCTGCCGGCGAAAGGCGAAAAGTCGGACTTCTATTTCGTGCCGGCGGAAGAACCCGAGGCGATCGCTAAAACAGTCGTTGGTCTGGTCAAGACCCGGCTACCGCGAAAATTCCAGCTCGATCCGGTGCGCGACATTCAGGTGCTGTGCCCAATGAACCGGAGTCTCACCGGCGCTCGCGGTATCAACCAGCTGTTGCAGGAGGCGCTGAACCCGCCGGGCGAACAGAGTATCGAGAAGTTTGGCTATCGCTTCAGCGTCGCTGACAAGGTGATGCAGATCGAGAACAACTACGACAAGGACGTCTATAACGGCGACATTGGATTTGTGACCGACATCGACGCTGAAGAGCAGGAGCTCACCGCAACCTTTGATGAGCACATCGTCACCTACGCATTCGGCGAACTCGACGAGCTGGTGCTCTGTTACGCGACGACGATTCACAAATCCCAGGGATCGGAGTACCCGGTTGTGGTGATTCCGGTCTCGACGCAGCACTACATGATGCTCAAGCGGAACCTGATCTACACCGGCATTACGCGCGGCAAGCGCCTTGTTGTGCTCGTCGGGCAAAAGCGTGCACTGGCGATGGCAGTCAAGGGCAAGCAAACGGAACGCCGCTACTCGAAGCTTGCGGAATGGTTACGCGGCATATCAGAGTAGCGTGCTGATAATATCCGGCACAGAAGGATCACCCTCCAAGGTCAGGACAGTTATGGATTATCGTGTCAGCTACGAACACAGCCTGAAGAATGCGCCGGACGAATTTATCGTCCACGTGCCATCGCAGCTCGTTGAGGATATTCCGGCTAATGTGCCGCGCGCGCTCCTGCCTGAATACATCACCGACCTGATCCTGAAGCGCTCTTCCCAGATCGGGAAAATCCGGTATCTCCGGATTCTCTGACGAAGACATGCGGCGAACGTCCAGTCGGGGAGCGTGGCGGCGTCGAGTTTCTTGCTTCCTGTCGTGTGTCGGCGCACGTCAGGCCGTGGGGCAGCAAACGGCCATGATGGGTCATTCGCGTCGTGACGGCGAATGGCTGCTCGCCGGACCCATACCGGCCATCCACACTACAGAGATCGACGAAACGGCAATGCATGTTATCGGTTGTAGTCGTGCAGCACTCGTCCGTAAGGCAGTGTCAGGTCGGCAATGAAGTGAACGGAGCGACGATGCGCCTGACCGGCAAGTCCGACACAGGCGCATTGACGTGTGGTAGCAGAGCAAGCCGCGCTGGTCCTGACGATGCTCCTGGATGCCCATCAGGTTGCCCTGCGACGTACGCCGGACCGGCTACTCGCTTGCGAGACGTCATTAATCCATAAGTTAACTAATCAGTCAGACTGCCTTAACCCCAACGGCTTTTTGGCAACTAATACTTTTCAAACGGCAGGCGAACACACCTGCCGTCACGCACGTCGGCAGTCTCCCGCCGAGCCGCAGAAAGTAACGCCACTACCCGTCGATACTCCGTTGGGCAGATACGCGTCCGATGCCATTGAGAGTGACCCAGGAACGAGTACTTGATGAAAAGTCTGCGCATCGGCACTCTTGGTTTCGCGATCAAGTCGAACCGAGTTGCGCCCCGTGTTCGCTGGGAAGTATTCAGTGTCCACGTCCGGCTGATCACCGCAGTTCCATTTGCGGTATCGGCAGTGATGTTTCTGTTGTGGGGACAATATGCCCGACGTTCCTCGTTCAGCGCCTGGCACGTCGCAATTCCCACGGCGTTGGGCGGCTTGTTGTTCGCCGCTGCGCTGGATCTTTCGTCGCGTTATGAGGTGATGGCCGCTTTCATCCTCTGGGGCGGTTGGCGTCTATACCCACATGCATCGTTCTGGCAGTTGCCGCCTCGCTATCTGAACAACGCGGCGGCTGCGCCCGGCATCGGCCTTGTCAATATCATCGGCACGCTGGCCGGCATCCTCGGACCTTACGCAACGGGCTGGCTGCACAGCCTTACCGGCCCCGATCGCGTTCCGATGCTCGGTGTTGCCGCGCTGATGTGCGTCTCGGCAACCACAGTAGTATTCGCGGACCGCGCCAACCGCGCGGCGGCCCGCCAGCAGCCGCGCCCCGGCGCAGTACTCCTTGAGCCCGGCCGCGCTCTGACTCTCCGGCTGGCACACGCTGGTTAGCGCACGTGCGAAACGCTCGCAGGATTGAACTATTCACAAACAGAGGTTTAATACGATGCGAAATGATGTCAAGCTGATTCTTCTCGACAAACACCAAGTCGAGGCGTTGTTAAAGCCTGACGATGTCGTCGAAGCGGTACGGGAGGCGTTTGCTCTGCACAGCGCGGGCGAAGGGCGTGTCTTTCCTGTTGTCAGGGAGGCGCTCGTGACGGGTGGCGTATTTGGAATCAAATCGGGCGACGTACAGTCGCAAGGCCTGCTCGGCTTTAAGGCTGCGGGTTTCTGGCCGGCAAACCGCGGCGTGGGCGGCGAACCGCACCAGGCCACCATCATGTTGATCGATCCCAAGACCGGCCGGCCTGTATGCGTGATCGACGGCAACGCAATCACGACCATGCGCACGGGTGCGGCAGGTGCTTTGGGATTGACACTCTTCGCGCGTGCGGACAGCACCCGCCTGTGCGTTTTTGGCACGGGCGTACAGGCGCGAGTTCAGGTCACATTCGCGCTGCGTGTGCTAAAGCAGCTTTCCTCCATTCGCTATGTCACCGTGGACGCTCAGCGCGATGCTTCGTTTGAAGCGCATTTCACCGGACACTGCGAAGTGTCGCATGCGACCGACCATAACGCCGCAGTTGCCGAAAGCGATGTGGTGATCACCGCGACTCCAGGCTTCGGGCCGCTCTTCAACGCGGCGGCGGTTCGACCCGGGACTCACCTCAACTGCGTCGGTGCCGACACCAAAGGCAAACGTGAACTTCCCGAAGGCTTGCTGATGCGCAGTCGCGTTTTCGTCGACGACCGGACCCAGGCGCGAGAAATCGGCGAGACTCAATGGGCGCCGGGCACCGTATCTATCGAGATCGGCGATGTGATCACCGGCCGGGTCCAGACAAACCGGCAGCCGGACGACATCACGCTGTTCGACATGACGGGTATTGCCCTGCAAGACCTGACGGTGGCACGCCTGCTTCATCAGCGCGCCTGCGAAACAAGCACGGCAACGTCGTTGGCGTGGCCCTGGTAATATCATTGGGTCATAGACCACAAGCACAGGCCGTCAGCCCAAGTCCAGCACCGATCAGGCCGATTAGTTCGTCGATGGACAATACGGTTAGGCGGCCACACTCAACTTTCCAAAGGAGCGGTACGTCGAACGCTTGCGCAATGTCGTTGAGCCTGCCCTGCGACTCAATTGCACACCTCGCAACTAAGAGACGCCCGGGTAAAGAATATGGATGACGTGACTTCCACACATTCCACGATAGGTTCAAATTCACGCCAGACGTCTGATGAATTGAAATCTCCTGCCATCCAGCAGGCGCGTCTCGATCTCGCTGCGTGCTTTCGCATGGCCGCGCGGCTCGGCCTTCATGAAGGCATTTGCAACCACTTCTCCGCGCTCGTGCCGGGACACCCGAGGCTCTTTCTGGTCAACCCGCTCGGTTACGCATTCGATGAAATCACCGCTTCCAGCCTGCTGATCTGCAATTTTGACGGTGAGGTTCTCGCTGGAAAAGGGGAGCCCGAAAGCACGGCTTTTCATATTCATGGGCAGGTGCATCTGCACCATCCACATGCCGTTGCATGCTTTCATACGCACATGCCGAACGCAACCGCCCTGTCGATGCTCGAAGGGCCGCCGTTGCGATGGGCGGGTCAGACATCACTGAGGTTTTACGGCCGGCTCGCGGTGGAGGAGCGTTTCGGCGGCCTCGCGTTGGACAACCGTGAAGGCGAACGCATCGCAGCCGCACTCGGGAGCGCGAACGTGATCTTTTTGAAAAATCATGGCGTCATGGTCGCTGCCCGAAGCATCGCGCAAGCCTGGGACGACCTCTACTATCTCGAACGGGTTTGCGAAGTGGAACGCCTCGCGCTGTCAACGGGCGTGCCTCTGAAACCGGTCGATCCACAGGTCGCGCGATTGACCTTCGAACAAATGGAGTCCGGCGCCGAGGAAGCCAGTCAGCTACATCTTGAGAGCATCAAACGCAGGCTCGATAAGCTGGAACCTGACTACCGGGACTAACCTGAGTCATGGTGTTTGGAGAGTGACGGCATACCGTTGCGGTCACATCCCGTCAGACGGCAGTCGCGCGAGCGCCCGAGCCATCGGCACGCGGGTCCTTTGCACACTTGCCGCGCTCGGGATGCTCGCTGCCATTTCGCGGGAGCCAAGGCTGTTGCAACACCGAGGCATGGAGAAGCTCAAGAAAACGAGTTGCGCGCAGCGAGCGCCCATGCCGCGAACTGATCAGCGCGACGATATCCGCGTCCGGTTGCGTCCATGCACCGAGCAGTGGGACAAGCCGCCCCGCGTTCAGGTGTTCGGCGACATCCCACTCGGAACGTGAAATGATCCCGAGTCCGGCCAGTGCCCAATCGCGCACGGTGCCACCATCATTGCTCGTCATGACCGGTTCGATACGGACGTTCGCCGGTGCACCATGATCTTTCGGCGTGAAGCGCCACATCGTCACGTCTTCATCGTTTTCACGCAGCGCGATACAGTCATGCGCGCGCAGATCGTCCGGATACCGCAGTTCGCCGCGCCGGGCCAGATAGCCGGGCGCGGCGCACAGGATGCGGCGGTTAGGTGCAAGGCGCCGGCTGACAAGCGACGAATCGCGCAATTCGCCGATATGTACCATTAGGTCCCACATATCGTCTGAGATGCTCGCGGGACGATCGGATAGCATGAGGCTTGCGTTGACTTCCGGATAAAGGGTGCGAAATTCAGCAATGGCAGGCGCGACATAACGCTGCCCGAAACCGAGCGGCGCGATCACCCGCAGATGTCCAGCCACCGAGCCGCGTCGCGATGCCAGCGTGTCCGCCAGATTGCCGATGTCATCGCAGATCCGGCGCGCATTGCTCGCAAGCAGTTCGCCCTCATCGGTGAGCACCATGCGCCGCCCCGATCGGTCGATTAACCGCATGCCCAAGCGCGCTTCAAGAAGACGCAGTCGCTGCGTGACCGCGGGCGGCGTGACGCCGAGCTTGCGCGCGGCGTCAGCGAGTGACGCCGCGTTCGTAAGCATAATGAAAAAGTGCAGGTCCTCGGTCGAGATCATTGACTTGAGTGTGAGCGCAACAATCCGAGGATGGTAGTCTGCGGGTTTTTTGACCGCCATTGCTATCTGCGTTTGACACGAGAGATTCCTTGCGATCCGCCTGCGCAATTCGTCTGCTGATTTACAACGATGATGTCCGCTCAGCCCAGCCGACCCTCAATCACGAGAGTTCCGCAAGACCATCGACCCGCACCTGACACATTCGCGCGAGTGACTGCAGAGCGCGCGAGGCCGTGTCCCGGCTCAACGGCGCACGGCCTCTGATATGACTTCGGGTGCGGCCACTTCACGAAAACAACCTCGCCGCCGCGTTGTTCGCCGAAATGCAAGCGGCGAGCGTGTTATTCGGCCGCGTACGTGGTCTGCTGTTGTTCGCCAAGACCATCAATGCCAAGGCGCATCGTCTGCCCCGGCTTCAGAAACACTGGCGACGGTTTCACACCCATGCCGACTCCCGGCGGCGTACCGGTAGAGATCACATCACCCGGCTGCAGGCTCATGCACTGGGACAAATAGGAAACCAGCTTCGCGACGCTGAACACCATCGTGCGCGTATTGCCGTTTTGGTAGCGATGCCCGTCGACCTCGAGCCACAGATCGAGTGCCTGCGGATCGGCCACTTCGTCGCGAGTCACGAGCCAGGGGCCGATTGGTCCGAATGTGTCGCAGCCCTTTCCCTTGTCCCACGTGCCGCCGCGTTCAATCTGCCACTCGCGCTCCGACAGATCGTTGATCACGCAATAGCCCGCTACGTACTCGAGCGCATCTACTTCGTCGACGTACTTGCAAGACTTGCCGATGACGACGCCGAGTTCGGCTTCCCAGTCGGTCTTCGCGGAGCCGCGCGGGATTTCAATGCCGTCATTTGGGCCGCATACGGCGCTCGTCCACTTGTTGAAGACAATTGGCTCCGTAGGAACCGGCAGATTTGACTCGGCCGCATGGTCGACGTAGTTCAGGCCGATACAGACAAACTTGCCGATGTTGCCAACGCATGCTCCGATGCGCGGTTCGCCCTGCACGACAGGCAACGACGCAGGACCGATGGCGCGCAGCCGTGCAAGCCCTGCGTCTGTTAGCACGTCACCAGCGATGTCGTCCACGACAGCAGACAGATCACGAATCTTGCCGTCACTATCCAGCAACCCTGGTTTTTCATGCCCTTTCGGCCCATAACGAAGCAGTTTCATTGTTTGACTTCCTAAGGTTTTCTATTGAAAATCGGGCTTCTTCGGGCCAGCCGTTTAGCCCGGTCTGACGCTACTTCGCGCGTCAGCTCAACTCATCTCGGCGCCTGTCCTCTCCGTCCTGCCCCATTCGTGCGCCGGCTGGACGGGTTCGTGGCTCGGCGAGCGTCGCCGCGGCATTAATGCTTGAGTACCCGTGACAGGAACGTACGCGTGCGGTCATGCATGGGATTGTCGAAGATGGCGGCCGGCTCCCCTTGTTCAAGCACCTTGCCGTGGTCCATGTAGATGACCCTGTCCGCCACCTCGCGCGCGAAGCCCATTTCATGGGTAACGATCATCATCGTCATTCCAGAACTTGCGAGCTCGCGCATCACTTCAAGCACCTCGCCTACCATTTCCGGGTCAAGCGCCGAGGTCGGCTCGTCAAACAGCATCACCCGCGGCTCCATCGCCAGCGAACGCGCAATCGCGACTCGCTGCTGCTGTCCGCCGGAAAGCTGGGATGGGTACTTGTTGACATGGTCTCGTAGTCCAACGCGCTCGAGCAGCTTGCGGGCAATCGTCTCGGCGCGCGCACGCGGCCATCTGCGTACGCGGATCGGTGCGAGCATCACGTTTTCCAGAACGGTCTTGTGCGGAAACAGGTTGAAGTGCTGGAAGACCATGCCGACTTCCTTACGGATAGCCGCCAGTTCCTTCCTTGAAGTGCCGAACACATCCTCCGACGGCGCCAGCTCGATTCCATCGACAATCAGTTGGCCATCGCCGAAATTCTCCAGCCCGTTGACGCAACGAATCAGGGTCGACTTGCCGGAGCCGCTCGCACCGATAATGACCACCACTTCGCCGCTCTGTACTTGCAGATCTATGTCTTTCAACACGTGAAATGCACCGTACGATTTGTTCAGCTTGTGCATTTGGACAATCGCGGACATATCCACTCCTTCGTCAAAAATATCTTCACCCAGCAAAGAAGCTGGCCATCCATCTTGTTCGAGGCGGCAGCCTAGCGCGCACCCTCGCTCATTTTCAGTTCAATCCGGCGAGCGCCGTACGATATGAGCGAGCCGATCGCGAGGTAAGCAGCGAACAGAAAGGCATAAACCTCGTCTTGCGAGCCGCTGTACTGCGGATTGGCGAGCACGGTTTGTCCTGCCTTCAGAAAATCGGTAAGCCCGATAATGAACAGCGCGGGTACGTTGTTGAACAGGTCAAGCACGTTCCCCACGAGCGCGGGAATCACGGCCTTCAATGCCTGCGGAAGAACGATGAGGAAACTCTCGTCCCGCTTGCTGAAGCCCAAAGACTGAGCCGCCTCCGATTGCCCCCGCGGCACGCTCTGAATACCAGAGCGAACATACTCGGCGGCATAGGCCGCGTAGAAGAGCACGAAACCCGCGATGCCCCGCGCAAGGTCCGGAATATGAACCTGAGGTGGAAACACCAGCGGAATAATGATCCATGACCAGTAGACGGTGCAGACAAGCGGCACGGAACGCATCAATTCGATGTACCCCGAACACGCCAGTCGCACGCTCGAAAATCGGCTATTTCTGCCGAACGCGAGCAGGATGCCTACCGGCAGGCTGAGCAAGGTGGCAATCACCGTGACGAGGACACTCAGGAGCAATCCACCCACCCATCGGTCGACGCCGGCCGGTGCCAGCAACGCGCAGATGATGCCCACGCCCAGCAGCCACAACAGGCCCATCATGCGGCCGATCTGGGGCCAGCGGCTCGTAGCGGCGCATGCGACCAGCGCGATGGAAAGACAGCCGAACACACCGGCGAGCCAATGAAGTTGAATACCAAAAGTCACCGCCGCGGCCGCCGCCAGAACGGCGCCGCTCAGGACATGGCGCTTCCAGCGCTTCGCTATCAATACAAGGCCGATCGTCATGCCGAATAGCGCGCTCAGTCCGGCGCCAGTAACGAGCGCACGCCAGATCTGGTCTGCCGGGAACGTCCCGACCAGCAATACGGTCAGGTTGTCCACCACGACCGACCAATGCGCGATGAACAAGACCCAGCGCGCGGCAAGGACTGCAATATAAAGCGTCAGCGGAATCGACACCAGCGAGAGCAGCGAACTGGATGAAGTCGAGAACAGGTTGTGCCGCGCCCAACGACCAATGGTCATTGCCATTACCGAGCTCCTTTCTTCATGACACGCCGGTTGTACAGGTTCGCGATCGCACTAATGGACAAGCTGATGAGCATGTAGACGACCATGACAATGATGATGCCCTCCAGTGCACGTCCGGTCTGGTTGGCGACCGTCCCGTACACACTGAACATATCGGGAAAACCGATCGCAATTGCAAAGGAAGTGCTCTTCGCGATGGTGACGTACAGGTTGCCAAGGGAAGGCAGGATGACGCGCACCGCTTGCGGCAAGACGACGACCCAGAGGGATTCACGATGGCCGAGACCTAGTGCAGCGGCTGCCTCCCACTGCCCTCGGTCGATCGATTGCACCGAACCGCGCACCACTTCGGCAACGTACGCGGCGAAGTTCACGCTGAGACCGATGATCAGGGCGGCCATCTCCGGAGAAAAGCCCGCGCCACCCGACACCGAAAAAGCGCTGGCCTGCGGCATGTCGATGCTGAACGGCCGCCCAGCGACCGCAACGCCGAGCGCCAATATCCCGGCACTCACCGCGAAGGCTAAGCGACGCTGGCCTCGCGTCCTCACCAGCACACCCACGGCAAACACGGCCACGGCCAGTCCTGCAATCCACGCGTAGCGGGACGCCGCCGGGGTAGCAATCAGCCACGGAGTGAACACACCTTGCCGGCTTGCGATCAACGCACCATGCAGCAGCGTCGCATCTGACAGGCTTGGCAGTTGCAACAGCACAGCGAAATACCAGAAGATGATCTGGATGAGTAGCGGCGTATTGCGGATGAGTTCGACAAACGCCCATGCCCAGTTTTTGACGACCCAATTCCTCGACATGCGCCCGACGCCGACCAGCACGCCAACAACGGTGGCGAGCACGATCGAGATGAGTGTGACTACGAGGGTGTTATAAAGACCCGCAATCAGTGCCTGGGCGTAGGTCTGCTGAGAATTGAACGGCACCAGCGACAGACCGTGCGGACCTTTCGCTACGGTCAGGCCCTCACTGATGTCGAAGCCTGCAGGCTGCTTGAGAAAGTCGAGGCTAAACCCGATGCCATGGCGTTGAAGACCACCCCATACCGTCGCGAAGAAGGCCAACACGACCGCAATAATGGCCGCAAGGATCAGCGCCTGGATCGCCGCTGCGCGCGTGCGTGCCGCGCGCCGCCGCTTCGATTGGGACCGTGAAGCGGGTGAAGGAGGAGGTCCGAACGGTCGATTTTTTTCCGTACTGGACAGTTTTAATTGCGACACTCTTCCTTCTCCACTGACGTCAAAATTTCCAATGCGGGCGGACAGTTGATCTCGTTTCATATCCGGACTCTGCCGAAGCCGGCGGCAGGTTGCCGGCCGCCCGCTTCAGTGCGACTTGCGCTGCTTAGTACCAGGGCGGCGAATACATCATGCCGCCGTCATTCCATGCCGCGTTCAGAGAACCCTTGCGTTCAATTGCGTAGGGTGTCCGTGGGCCGATATTGCGGTCGTAGATCTCACCGTAATTGCCGACCGACGCGATCACCTTCTGCACAAACTCAGGTTGCAGCCCGAAATCCTTGCTGAGCGTACCGTTCACACCCAAGAATTTTTGCAGGTACGGGTCTGTCGTCTTGACGAAGGTCGGCAAATTCTTCGAGGTGATGCCGTGCTCTTCGGCTTCGAAGGTCGCATAGATCACCCATGTCAACGCAGCGTGCCAGCGAGGGTCGTCCTCAGACACAAACCCTGCGAGCGGCGATTTGTCGAACGCCTCAGGAAGAATCTGGAAGGCAGCAGGATTGCTCGCGTTGCCGCGCCAGCCCGCCAAAGCCGACTTGTCCGTCACCATTGCGTCACAACGTCCGGAATTCAGCGCGTCAAACAGTTTGTTCGTGTCCTGATAGGTCAGCGCCTTGGTTGACGTTTTCCAGTTGTGAGCCTTGAAGTAACCGGCCAGCATCTGCTCCGTTTCCGAACCCTGCGTCGTGCAGAATGTCGCACCGTTCAGGTCGCTGATGTGCTTGACCTTCAGCGCGGTCTTGACCAGAACACCGGTACCGTCATAAAAATTGGTGGGCAGGAAGGAAATGCTGAGCGCTGCCGACTCGCGCGTCGGCGTGACCGTACTGTGGGCGAAAACGACGTCGGCCTGCCCCGTGCGAAGCGCGTTAAAGCGGCTGCGGTCCGTGACGATCACGAACTGGACCTTGTTCGGGTCACCTAACACGGCGGCAGCGGTCGCCCTGCAAAGGTCGACATCCATGCCTTCCATCTTGCCGGTCTTCGTGTTCAGATAGCCGAAGCCCGGCGTTGCATTGTCCGTGCCGCACAACAGCGTGCCGCGTTTGACCACCGTGCTCAGGTGATCTTCATCGGCGTGTGCAGCGGTCATTCCCAAAGTCAACGCACCGCAGCTCAACGCCATGCACGCAAGGAGACGTGCCGCATTAAAGCGAATCTTCATGTTATTTCTCCAGCCCGGAAAGATGACGTCGGCCCGCCTATTCCGAGCAATATCGGCGCGACGCAAGATTGCAACCAACCATTCGTATTCACTTCCCAGTCCTTTCCATTCTCGAAGCTCGATCGCATGACAACCTGGGCTGACATGCAATGCTTCGCGCTACTCGACAACCTTACCTAAAGCAGGCGTGTAGTTGTCTCAGCAGCGGGGAGGGACTTGCCGCTAACTATCACCACCCCTGAAAGCGTGGCCATTGGGCTGCGATTTCGCGAGAGCCGGTTCGAATCAACTCGTAGTGGGCGTGCTGGGCGGCCGTCGCGCAAGCGTGATTCGGGAGAATGCGCACAAGCGAGCCGATGGGTAAATGAGGCAGCGACGCCCCACTACCGCTGCGCACGGCGATGATCCCCTGCTCCTGGTTCGCCTGAACCATGATCAGGTCGGGGTAGGGCACGCCGTCGACACTGCACACCACGCCATAACTCTGATCGATTCTCTGCGACGCCGTACCCCGATCGCGCGACATCGCCATCCAGCCTGCATCGACGAGAATCCATCCCTTGGCGGCCTGGTGACCGATGACGGTGGCCAGCACGCTAACAGCGATGTCGTCGACCGTGCACACATCAAGACCTGCCATCACGAGATCGAAAAACACGAACACACCCGCACGCACCTCCGTGACGCCCGTCAGGTCGCCCGCGAAATGGGCCGTCGGCGTCGACCCCACACTGACGACGGGGGCTGGCAACCCCGCAGCGCGCAACACTGTTGCGCAACCGACTGCCGCTGCGCGTTCGCGTTCGGCAATCGCCACGATCTCTTCGATGCTCCTGCATGCGTACGATTCGCCCGCATGAGTCATGACGCCACGCAATTCCGCACCGCCGTCATGCAGCGTGTTGCCGATTGCCAGAAGATTGACCGTGTCATCGGGCCGCACACCGGCGCGATGACCGTCCGAGTCGATCTCGATCAGCGTTGGAATGCGGTCATTTGTGCGGCGCGACTGCTCGGCAACCGCTCGCGCAGCGTCGACGTTGTCCACCACGACCGACAGGTCGATGCCCTGCCGGCGTAGTGCACTCACGCGGTCGAGTTTGCTGGGCACAACGCCGACACCGTAGAGAATGTCGCGCACGCCGCCGGCGGCGAACTGCTCCGCTTCCTGAAGAGTCGATACCGTCGCCGGTCCGGCCGGACCATCCATCACGCGACGCGCCACTTCGATCGACTTCGGTGTCTTCAGGTGCGGGCGCAACTTGACGCTGCGTTCCGCGAGCCGTCCCCGCAGACGCGCGATGTTGCGCATCATGCGGCTCTCGTCGAGCAACAGCGCAGGGGTGCACAGGGACTCGATTGGCCCAGGCGTTGCGGCGCGCGACTCACCGTGGAACTCAGGCTCACTCGGATCTGTTGTTGTACGTCTCATGCTCGACATAATTCCTCTACCTTGGGACGAGTTGGACTTGCTTACAGCGCGACCACGCCGGTCTTGATCTGCGCAAAACTGCGCAGCCCCTCCGCGCCTTTCTCGCGTCCGTACCCGGAGCGCTTGAAGCCGCCGAACGGCAGTTCAACCCCACCTGAGGCGCCATACGTGTTGACGAAGACCTGCCCGGCCAACACCTCCCGGATCATTCGATGCGCGGTGGTCAGATCGCGCGTCCACACGCCAGCAACCAGTCCATAGTCGGTGCCATTGGCCAGTTGGAGCGCTTCCTCGAGGTTGCGGAACCGCGTCACGGCCAGCACCGGCCCGAAGACTTCGTCCTGGCCCATCGGGCTCGCGGGGTCGACATCGTCAATCAATGTTGGTTGCAGGAAGAAGCCCTTACCGAACACGCCGCCGTTCAGCGCGTTGCCGCCGGCAACGATCTTCGCGCCGTTGCCGCGCGCCTGCTCGAGGAACGACATGACGCGACTGCGCTGCGTCTGCGAAATGAGCGGCCCAAGAACGGGGTCAGTCAGAGCAGGACCGATCGTCACGTTGGCAAAGGCCTGCTGGATGCGCTCCACCAGCACGTCGTGCACGCTTTCGTGAACCAGCAGCCGCGAACCGGCTGAGCAGGTTTGCCCTGCATTTTGCAGAATGGCGTTGACGACGCCCGGTACGGCACGTTCGAGGTCCGCATCGGCGAACACGATATTGGGCGACTTGCCGCCCAATTCCATCGTTGCCGGAATTACACGGTTGGCCGCGGCGTGGGCGATGATGCGTCCTACTTCGACTGAGCCGGTGAACGAGATATGGTCGATGTCGCCATGGCTCGTCAACGCTGCACCGGCCGTCTCGCCATAGCCAGTCACTACGTTCAGCGCGCCGGCAGGCAAGCCCGCTTCAAGCGCGAGCAATGCCAGTCTCAACGCGGTCAACGGCGCTTCTTCAGCAGGCTTCAACACGCAGCAATTGCCCATCGCCAGTGCGGGGGCGATGGTGCGCGCGAAGATCTGCATCGGATAATTCCATGGAATCACGTGCGCGGTGACACCATGCGGTTCCCATTGCGTAAAGATCATCGTATCCGCGTTCAACGGAATGGACGACCCATAGTGTGTCTCGAGCGCGCTGGCGTAAAAGTCAAAGTAGCGGCTGGTAATTTCAGCATCGCGCTTCGCTTGCCGCAAAGGCTTCCCCGTTTGCAGCGCTTCGAGCTCCGCCAGTGCATCGCGGTCACGTTCGACCAGTTGAGCGATGCGGCGCAGAATGCGTGCGCGCTCGGCAACCGCCACCTTGCGCCACGGATGCGACGCGCGCCGGGCCGCGCTAACCGCAAGATCGATTTCCGCAGGACCGCAGTCCGGGGTCTGGGCGATCACTTCGCCGCTGGACGGATCCAGCACCGCTACCGTGTCGCGTGTCTCAATCGACTCACCGTTGATGACGGCCGCTTCCTGCTTCATTGCTTGACTCCTCGATCATTCGTGGACGGATCGCCGCCGACAGGTCAGGACCGATCCTTGGAAATTCGCCGGTGCTTGCTGCGCCTTCTGGCGCGCAACCGCATAGGGCGGGACGAAGTATTGCCAGCCAAAATGCCAATAGGGTTAACGCCAACGCGACTTCATCATTAATGCGGCAGTTAATAGAGGGGACGCGAAAGATCCACGGTCGTGCGCCACAGGCATGTTCTTTTGGGCATGTGCACGAGTGCGATCGCAGCGCTCCTCGCACTATGCTTCCCTGGAGCCGGGCTTCACGCCGTGATGGCATATCTCGCCTTGGAAACTGCCCAAGACGAGTTATGACGTCATCCGTCTCGTCATAGGGGCACAGCGAATTGTCGAGCAACACTGAATGTCGAAGGTTGGCATGGTCCGCCATTTGCGCTTTTTTGGCGCATGGTCGGACGGCGGGGTACTGTCAGATTGCTGGCATGTGGACGAAAATGCGGCGGCTATTCCTGGCCTCCGGCTCTCCCTATGCCGGAGCCAGGGCGATCGCCCAGCGCACGCGAGTCGCCCAGCCCCCAGTTACGGCGTGGGGAGAACGGCCGCTTTTGAGCGCGGTGGTGACATTCGGAGAATCTTACTGAGGGGCAGGAACGGGTCGATCACGGTCGGCCCCGAAACCGGCGAACGTGATAGAGCGCAGGGGAATGCCCGTCAAGGCGCAGATGCACCTGTTCCTTTGACGGAACCGCTGGTCGCGCGCAGCCCAGGCATCGCTGTCTCGTCCGTCATCTGTTTTCCGGCGAGCGCGCGTTATTGCGGCCTGAGGTGTAGATCGTTGCTCACGGATTGCACCCCCGCCACGCCGCGCGTCACGGCAAGCGCTTGCTGAATCTGTACCTCTGCATCCACGTATCCTGACAACTGCACGACGCCTCGATACGTGGCGACGCTGATCGGCAAGGATCGCAGCCGTGGGTCTGCGACGAGCGCCTGCTTCACCCTGGCGGCGAGCGCAGCGTCGTCAGTGGCGACCTTCCCCGGCGCGGTCACAGCCTGCGTCGCTGTCGACTTGCAGCCGTTGATGAACACGAACGCGGGGAGCGCGAATGCCGCGACCACCAGCAACCGGCTTTTGATGTGTGGCACGTCTCGCATGTCGGCTATGACATCCTGATTCGTGAACAGCGGGCGTCGTTCGGGTTGGCTTCGAGGTACACATGTGCGCCCTCGTCGAGTCCACCATGATAGTGCAGGGTGGCGAACTTGCGACCGAGCCGACTCCGCCAACTCTGTTCATGCTGCGAGGCGAGTCTTTGGCTCAGTTCGGCCGGGAAGTGGCGCGAGGTCGCAGGCCGGTAAGGCGGGTGGTACGGCTCAGTTCGGCCACGAGCCGCCGCTCAGGCAAGCCGGCATGGCCGTTGTGCTCCTGGAAAATGCGGCAATGTTGGGGCACATTCCGACGCAGCATCGCGCGCTGGTGACCTGCAGCGAGGACATTCCTCACACTCACGCGCCCGTGGTCCCGCTCAATGAATTCTGGGTGAGCCGGGCGATCCGGGCCGGCGTGGCGAATATTGCGCCGCACGCGCTGCGCGCCAGCCGCTCAAAGCACGACCTCTCCGCCTGCGGGCTACATGCCCTGCCGCGGGGCTACCTGGAAGACGTCGCCGCGCCTTATCCCGATCGCTATCTGGCCCCGCTGGATGCGGCTTATTCCGGCTACGGCATCGTGCGTCATTCTGAAGCGGGGAGCTTCGACCCGATGGCGATCGCCCGGGCGGTGCAAGCCGACGCCGGCAGCGTCATGCGCACCGTGCTCGACGAGGACGCCGCCCGAGTGGTGGTGGAAGACTACCTGGACGGCGAGGAGTACAGCGCCGACGTGTTCGTGCACCAGGGCCGGACGGTCGTGCTGCGCCTGTTTCGCAAGATCGTCACCTGAATCGGCGGGCGGCCGGTACCCGTAACATTTAGTCCCCCATTGCGTAGCAGTTGGCGCGGGCGTCGGACAGTGCGTGATGCCGGCCGCCATGCGCGCTGTAATAGCTTTCCATTCGGTCGAAGTCGATCACCTCGCCAACCTGGCAGGCCTGCCAGCCAGCGGGCGGCCCATCGAGCAGATCGCACAGCAACTCCCAGTCGCCCCCGTAGTCGAAGCACAGCATCCGCTCCGGTTCGTTGGCGAACTGGTCGAACCATGCGAGCAGCGCGACGCGCAGCGCCTCGCGCGTGAACACGCGGCCCGCATGCTGGCCGAGCTGCGGCAGCACGGCCGCGCGCACGAATTCGCTGCAGCTGGGCATATCGAAGTCGGACCGCTCGCCGTAGAACTCGCGGCCGTCGTTGGCCACGAGCGCGACGCTGATCAGATCGCAGTCGATGAAATCCGTAAATTCGGTATCGACAAAAAGCCGCATGCGCTACCCCTCGAAATCAAAACCCCGCAGGGCATATCCCAGCCATCTTGACGCGGCTTTCCCTGTGGAAAGCACGTTGCGCTTCCCATAGATCCGCCCTACGACGAATGAGATAGAAACCCTGAACCCCGACCCAAGGCTGGCGCTTCTAGTTGCCCTCTTCGGTCTGTTCACGCGCGTTTTCCAGCCCGTCGAGCGCGTCAGTGAGCAACTTGCACAGCCAGTAAATGAACTCCTCCCAGCGGGCCCACATGAGCGCCACCTGGCCATCCTCATCCACCCAGAAGGCGGGATTGGTCGATCCATCCGGGTCCGATGGAAATCGGGCCGATAGCCAGCCTAGCAGCGCGCGGCATAGTTCGAGCGGCACATCGTGCAGATACACCACATAGCCCCATTCCGGCTCAGCAAAAGGCACCCCCGCCTCCAACCCGGCCTTGAGCGCGTGCGGCCGGGTGGCGTCGGTAAGCGGCGCTTCGGCTGCCGCTATGCCAGCGCGCAGCGCGGCGAGGTGTGTCGCGGTGGTGTCGTCTTCCGATGCGCCCGCATGTCGCTCGTCCACGAGCGCCGCATCGAGCGTGGCCGTCATCCAGTCAATGAACGCCTCCCAGCTCTGCCACGTGTAGGCGAGCTTGCCTCTCGCATCGCGCCGCACCACGCGCGCCGGTGAGTCCCAATCGGTCCAGCCGTGGTGCGCGAGTAGCCAGCGCGGCAGCAGCTGGTCGCGAAACTCGTAGGGCGCATCGGTTGCGTAAAGCACCTTTTCGCTGGCGAGCTCGTGCGACGGCACGCCCGCAGCGATGCCGAAGATGAACGCGTGATGTTTGTCCTTGATTGCCATGTCACGTATGCCCTCAATAGTGCGGAAAGCGCCCCTGCAGCCAGTTGCACCAGTCCCACGGCCAGGCGCACTCGCCCTCGCCGTCGATCGCGGGGCAGCCCGAGCCGCGCAACGCGGCCCGAAACTCGTCCTGCCAAGGCTGGGGCACATCGAGCAGCCGAACATAATACGGCCTGCCATCGCGCATCTGCACGGGCACCGCCTGCAGCTGCGCGGTGCGCTCGTCACGGGCGGACAGCTGGCAGGCGATGGTGAATCGCAATCTGATCGCCGGTCGGCACGCCGTTCCCTTCATCGTAATGCAGGCGCAGCATGGCCATGTCGCCCGCCCGCACGCCTGCCTCAGGCATGAGCTCGGCCAGTTCAGGGGCGTCGTGCGCTTCGAGCTGCCGGCCACTGTCGAGCGTGGCCACCAGCACGCGGCGCCCGGGATCGCAGGTACGCGCACGCGGCCAGTTCGCATCCGCAACCAGCTCGAGCGGCACGTCGAGGCCGGGCGATGCGCTTACCTGACCCGCAAGCGCGCTAAAGCGCCTCGTCCGTGAAGCCGGGCGAGCCGCCGATCCATTCGCCCTTGATGTGCTGCCCGACCGCTTCGTGCATATCGTCGGTCGAGACCGTGATCAGCACGGCCAGCTCGTGAGCTGCAGCGTCGACCTCGGCGGGTGACTCATGATCGCCGCCTCCGCCCTGATGCGCCGGCACATACGGCCCCAAGCAATCCCGCTCGCGATGATCACCATCGACGACGATCGGCTGCGGAGTCGCGCCGGTTACATCATTAAAGCTGCTTTCGTAGCCCTGCACGATAACGCGTGCCACGCCTCGCCCGCATAGGGTGCAGCCGGATCCCACCGACCAAGCCGATCAGCGAGCTTCTTTCCGTGAGCCATCCGAATCTCCTAAGGGCATGCGTATCGCCGGTGTGACGTGTCGCCACCGGCAAAGGGCTTCTCAGGGTTTGTCCTGATTAGACACACGCGTCCATCGCTCGGCTTCAACCTGAGTGTGCAGGCCAAGCTGTCTGGCCGTTTCGGTGGGAAGGCGAATTGTCACGATAACGCCACCCTTTTCCAGCGTGGACAGCTCGACGTTGACGCCGCGCAGTTCCAGATAGACAACGCCCTCTTCAAACACTTCCTCGTACAAGTGCCAGGAGGGTTCGCCGGCCGTGCTGACGTGGTGTGACAGGGTAGCCTTCGTGCTCATGATTCACCCGGGGCGGAAGTGATTTTCCAGTGTAGCGATACCCGCATCGACACGGCAGCGCTCTTTCACCGTTTCCACGTCGAAGCAATGAACAATGCTACCTCGTTCGCCGGCACCTCAGTTCCCTGCTGTGGCGTTTCGTGATTGCCGCCGCCTTGAACCGACGACACATACGGCCCACCAAGACGTCGTTCTCCAGGAAATAAAGGTTGGTGCCGTGCGCACGCTCGCGAAGCTTGTCTAGCGTGTAGTCAAAGTGCCCTTGGTAGAACTCGTGATTCCCGGCCACCAGGATGATGGGCTTGGCCGGATCGTCAACGAATGCCCGAGCCGACTCAACGCTTCGATCCTTCGTGTCGATGTCGCCAGCCAGCACAACAACATCGGCGCGGGCGACGGCCTCCGCGTCAGCTACGGTTGGCTCGAATTCGTTGTGGAGATCGGACAGGACGAGCAGCTTCATGGCTTCACAATCAAAGGTTGGGTCGCTGACCTGACTGGTCGGCAGCAAGTCATGGCGTTCGACAGCGTCAGGTCACCGGGGCATCACGACCATTCTGCGCTGCGTGCCCCGTCAGCGTCACGAGGCAAGCCCCGCTCCAATTGATTGAGCCGATGCTCCACCGCGCGCACAAGGTCGACGAACTCGGGCCGATTCTCGGTCCTGTCGAAGTGCGGGAGGCGCAAGTAACCTCTCACGCCTCTGGCAAACAGTAGTTCCGCCAGGTCCTCCGGATCCCGCACCTCGAAGGATTGACCGGTCGCCGGGATTTTGGCGCTCAGGCACCCCAGCCCGCCCTCGTAGAACAGATGGGCTACGAAAGGCGCGACAGGTCGGTGGGAAGCGATTGCCGGTTGATCATAATCGGACGAGACATCCGTCGAACTCGTGCCAGCCTGAGCGCAGGTGACGGCCCACAGATAGTTGGCTTTCGTGTCGACGCCGCTTTCCCCGACCAGTTCGTAGATTCTCCCGGATCCGGTCACCCCTCGACGCGTCTCCGGGTCAAAGTTCACGATACAGGTACTTGTCCGCCCGCTCATGGTTTCCATGTTGTGCCCAATGAAATAGCGGAAGCCCTCGTCCGTCTCCATGACTTGCCAGCGAGACAGGAAGACAATAGGTTGCAACTCAACAGGCGGAGATTTCCAGATTCGCATATACGCTCCTGGTTGCAGGACAGGGTTGACACGACCCACGAAAACCAATTTTTCATGCGTCACTTCCTTCGCTGCCGGAGATTTCCACGCTGGCCTGCCTGCGGATCCAGTATTGCCGTCCGCCGTCGACTGATGGTCCTGTGACGATCTCAACGCCGTGCTGTCTGGCCCAGCCAGGCGCCTCGCGAGCGGAGAGTCCTATCGCCTTCGCCACCGAGAACAGCGGCAGAAATTGCTCGGTGAATTTTTGCAGATCATCGACATCGACGACTCGCGCTGCCCGGCGCCGCAGTTTGCCCGTTCGAGTCCTGACCAGACCTATGTTGATCAGGTGGTACATCACTTCCTGCTTGACGCCGAGCCGATGGGCAGCTTCAACAATCGATATCCGGGAACTCAATTCGGTCGGCACCTGTGCGGCGGAGATCACCTCGCCACGGTCGGCGTAAATATCCCGCAATGCCGGTACCTTGTGCGGCTCGAAGACAAGGCGTACGGCACCGTTCATGAGCCGGTTGAAGAATGCCGCTGACGCTTCAACAGGAACGTACAAACGCAAGGCGTCGGCCAAGCTGACCGGATCCGCAAACGCTGGTATGTCCCGGACACAGGCTGCCACGATATTGCCGAGCAGACGATCAACAGACCGTGTGTCGATCCGTGCCTCCGTTGAAGCAATCAGGCCGGCCTTCGCCAGCGTCTGAACACGTCTGGTGGACATCCCGGCGTATCGGGCCGCTGTCTTAAGCAGGACCAGCGAACGCTGGGTTTTCCGGAGGCCGTGCAGGTCCGCGTGACTGATCACGAACTTCTGCCGTCCGCCCCGGGTTCGCCTGACCGGTACAGTCACGCCCGTCTGAGCAAGCATGGTGGCAATGGCAGGGTTTCGTGTCTTCTGCTGTTCCAGTAGTTCCTTGTCCGCCCCCCCGGCGACGCCTTTCCTTTCCCAGAGCACCGCAGATCCATGGCGCGATGAACTCGCAACGTATTCATCCAGCAAGTCCAGCATCCAGCGACGTTCGGCCTCATTCAACTGCTTGCGCACCATCGAGAGCAAATGCGGGAAAACCTCCGACAGCAGGGGGACGTTATTCGCGCCGGCCTGAGGCGCGCGAAGCCGATCCAGCAATTCGAAACAGGCCGACTGATCAGCGATCAGTGACGCTCCAACAGTCACCAGCAGCTGGTCGGTGTTCTCGGTTTGACGGGAGGCCTTCTTCAATGGCTTGCCCTGAAGCCCGAACAGCGACAGTGCCCCGAGGAAACGGGCTAGGTTCCAGCGTTCTCCAACGGACAAACGGCCAGCCGTCGAATCGATTCGACCATCGATCAGCCCGAGGACGTCATCCGAAAACGTGTCGACGCGCACGTCCTGCAATGCTGCTCCACACGTGCAAGTGGCAAAGCGGGCCTGGTTCCAGCGCAATGTCCGCCGGCACGCACAGCAGTCAGACGTGAGCCAGCATTGATGAACAAAGCACGCCGCCCGTCCGGTGTACCAATCCTCGCGCCAATAGCCATCGGGAGCGGCGAGACAATATGGGCACCAACGGACAATCCCGTGCGATTTCGGCAGGCTGTTTTCGACGTAGACCAGCCAACCAGGGTTAGATAGCCCGTTAGCATGAGCCACCCGCAGGCGATAGCCAAGAAAGCTTTCGTCCGGGCGCGCAGCCGGGCGCACCAGGAAACGCTCCGAAAACAGGGCGGTTCCTTGGTGGCGCCAGTCTGCGTTTCGGATCGGTTTGTGAGCCATCACGGCAGCAGTGAAAGCTGATGAGATGACTCCGTGCGACGCCGGCGGGTTGCTACGTTAATCCTCCCGAGTTGATGTGCACGATCGAGCGCGCTCCGATCGACGAAATACGCAGACAACCCCGGCTTGCCTGGTTGCCGGAAGATGGGGAATTTACCTTCGAATGCTTCTTTCGCGAGTTCTAGTGATATTGACTTGCGTGTCTGGCCCTGTAACATCCATTTGCCGAACAGGGAATGGACCTGAGCGGCCTCCATCGGAAACGGACGAGATATATCTTCCAGGCGTCGACATAGATCAGTCAGGTCACTCCGCTGAAAGAAGGTGTAGACACCAATCTCCAGCGGACGCAGCTGACCTGCACTCAAAAGAGTAGCGAAAGTTCTTCGATCGATATGCAACTCATTCATTACGTGCTCGCGCGTGGCCAACGAGGCGTACCATTTACGGCATGCTTGCACTGCCTGAAGAGGAATATAGGTGAAACGCTTCCGGCCGTGCTTTACGACGTTGGTGTCCAGAAAAATCCCGTTCTGAACCATATGCCGAAGGAAGCTAGGTGTGCATCCAATAAGCGATCCTGCTTTGTTGAAGCTCACATACCCTTGGGGCTGTGAATGGCGCGGATGCACGAGACCACGAGTTGGAGGGGAGGGCCAATTACGACCACCATCTAGCAGCCGCGCTCGCAATTCAGGGATCGGCAGATTGGACAAACAGGTGGGCCTATTCTCTTCATCGGCCAACATACGGCGCAGCCGTCCCAGCACAACGTAACGATGCTTGACCAACGTGATCTGGTCCAGGAACGTGCGAATTCCGTCAAGATCCGGCAACACGGGATATTCGAATTGTTCGACAAGCTTGGCCATGTCGGCCGAGCGGGGACCGCCGATCTGCTGATATCCGGAATCCTCGATTGTGGTCGCGATGGCATCGAGCAATGCCTCCAGAAAGAGGATGCAGGCAAGCGTCCTGAGAGCGCGCGAAATATCGTTCTGAATGATCGAGCGTTCGAAACCCGACCATAATTGTTCGAGGTGCCGTCGCTCGCTGGGCATTGGGCACACTGCACCCGCCCACAGCTGCTCATCTGTCACGCCCGTAACAAGGTATCTCCCGTCCTTTTTATAGCCTCTCGTCATCACCGGTTCGGCTAAGTCGTCTTTCAGCCGGATATTGTGGATGGTACAAACCTCAAACACCGTGAGACGCCAGCGCGAACGAATATGTCGGGATTCAGCCATGCAGCCAGGGCAATACCGGATCTTGTTAACACGGGTGACCACGCTCCACCGTGGCAGCGGTATATCGCTCCAGATGGGATAGCCCTGAGGCCTGCTCGAAACGGTGATAGGTAGCGTTGGGCGGATACGGTCTGTGTCACTCAATCGTGGGCGGCGAATGCCATTTGCTCTTGCAACGCGAAAAAGATAGGTTTCGACCCACTCATCCGGGAGCATTTTCGGGCGGCATAGTGGCGGTCCAGAAAAGTGATAGGTATTCATATCAGCGCTCCACAGGTGCAAACGGTTCATCGCCCTTGACGAGCGGCATCTTGTCGAATGTCTTGTGAAAGGGATTCCGTCTATCTGGCGATCCCGGATAGATGACTGTCCGGAAGGCCTCGGCCAGAACCGCGTCTGTCAATCGGGGATCGGGCTGTCCGTATGCCAGTTCGACTGCTCGCACAAGAAGACTTCGGATAGCGCGCAGACGCCCGTCGGTTGCAAAGGCAAACAGTCGCGTTATGGCAGCTCCCGAGAGGTCTATGGTGGGGAGTTCCCGCAGATATCCCTTGAAGACCTTAAGAACACTGCGGAACTCGTGTTCGGCGGACTTGTTTGCCACCGAAAACCGGTCGATATCAATGACCTCCCGGAACCTGCCTCGCAATTGATCGTTGGTCGCAAGCAAGCGCGTGGACCGGGGTATGCCGGCTAGCACAAACGACACTCGCGTCGCATCCGCGAGGCCCTTCAGCCAATCACCAGATGTGTGCAATGTTTTCTCGCCTCCGCGATCGACCAGGTGATTAGCCTCGTCAATGATTACGAGTCTGACGCGACACCGCTCGATCAACAAGACGAGCCGCTCAGTCAATTCATCCTCCGGTCCTCTACACCACTCGGGGTCTCCCAGCGTCCTCAGAAGCGTGCCCCCCAATCTCTTGGGGGTTGGTGACTGACGAAGTGTCGCGAACAATACCGGGACCTCAGTGAATTCCTCGTGCGCGACGCGCGGGTACTTCTTAACGTATCTTTTGAGCAACGTCGATTTCCCGACCCCGGATTCGCCAAGCAGCATGATGTGCTCGGCCTCCTCGTCGCCACACTGGTACTCACGCATACGATCCAACGCCATCTGTATTTTCTTGACGTGAGGGAAGTGGATGAAGCTTGATTTAATATCCCTAACAATGTCAGTGCATGAGTTTTCATTTTTCATGGCTCACCTCGATACTGATCGATTCCACTTCAAACTCTGAAAGCTCATCGGCATCCGAAGTGAAGGCGGCAAGTGGAGCGGCGATTTGAGGTTCAGACGCTGCACGTGGGAGGCGATTAGCAGATTTCGATGTGGTATGTGCCTGCCGAGCCCCCCGTTTGCGTGTTTTCAAATCCTTTGATTGCATCGCCTCGTTGGCCTTTTGACGGATCATCTCTTCTCCATTTGCCCGGGTTCGTTGATAAGGATCGGAGTCTGCGTATTCGCGCTTGAGTAACCTGGCTTGCTCTACCGTCAAGTTGCTGAACCGCTCGTCGGTGTTGTCAGCACGGATGTATTGGTTATCAATCGGGTTCCACACCCAGATTGCGCCGGCGTTTTCGTAGGGGGCCTTGATTTGCACCTTTTGCTTGGCGGGCAGCATCCGGCGCAGGGCAAGCAATTCGGGAGATACATACCTGAACGTATTGAAGTCGATGCCGTAGTGCTGTAGAGCGCACTCGGCGAACTCGCCGAATTCGATGCTGAGATCCTCTGCATTGCACTTCAATGCGGGTGGAAATGCAGCTGCACTCTCCTTCCACACATCGATCGGTGCGCGCGCCGCAAGACCTTTATGCGGTCGAAGATGATATACGGACGTGATCCAGACATGCACCATTTCGTTGAGCTGCTCGAACGTGATGCAAGCTTCATCTTCCGATTTGAAACCGACGCGTTGATGAACCTTCGCCAGGGTTGTTCCCGGAAGTTTGTGGATAAAAGAGTAGTTGAACGTTTTGAGAAAACGTTCAACGAATGGCTTGTCGTTCGGATCGCGCGAAGCGGCGTATTCGCATATCACGCCGAGATTCGTGAGAGCGTCAATTACTGCACGGGCATGGAACTCTCGACCGTTGTCCATCAGTAAGCGCTCTGGCCAACCGTGGCATGGCCACTCCAGAAGTAGCTCGGGAAATCGCTCTCCAAGATAGTTTTTTGGCATCATGGAGTGCCGCAGCGCTTCGAATACGGCGTGAACGCCGTGTCCGGCTGAGCTGATGCAAAAACCAAGTACGCATCGAGAGAAACGGTCCAGTACAACGGTGAAGCACGGGCGATCGATCGCTCTGCCGTCGGCGTCCGTATAAACCAAGTCGATCGGGGTATGATCGATTTCAACGATCTCAAGGATTCTGCTTACTTGGCGCGCGCAGAGCTGGTCGGCGAACCGGCGCCGCGCTTCCCGTTCACCATAGCGGGCAACCGCGCGCTCAAATGCGTTGATGCTCTGGATTCGCCTTTGAATGGTCCGAAGCCCCGGAACCTTGAGCCACTCGGACTCGATACGAGTCGTG
The DNA here is from genome assembly GCF_050436345.1 of Paraburkholderia sp. WC7.3g. Classification (NCBI taxonomy): domain Bacteria; kingdom Pseudomonadati; phylum Pseudomonadota; class Betaproteobacteria; order Burkholderiales; family Burkholderiaceae; genus Paraburkholderia; species Paraburkholderia sp. WC7.3g. Next base: position 487,007 of record NZ_JBNDMA010000002.1, on the reverse strand, counting down.
TTTAGCCGCTGGATTTCGAGGAATATCGCGTTGTAGACATCTTCAGCTGATCCTCTTTTGCTGTTGAGGAATGCAGTTTCGATTTTGTCCTGTACGATACCTTCGACGACGTGGGCGAGCCGTGACTGCCCTTTGCCTCCCCGCAGATCTGTTCGATCAAGTAATGCACGGACATCACGCAGTGCATGCCGGTATCGCGCGCGCCAGCGATATACAGTCGTGATATGGGGCGGCTTCGCGTCGTTCACGTCTGATGCTATTTTTTGAATCGCTTGACGCAACGCAGATCGAGAACGAAATGCACACATACGGTCGAGCGCCACGAGATAGTTCACACGCCGGTGCGTGTCGAAGTCACCTTGCTTGGTTGGTGACGTTGCAGCTTCCAATACATCCTCGAAAGCGTTGCGTTTTGGAGGGCGTTGATACTGCCTGCTGTTAACTGTGCAAAGGTATCCCTGCACATACTCTTCCAGAAGATCTGCTTCGCTGTGGCTGGAAAGCTCGCCTGTCACGATGTTTTCCAGTTGAGCAATGTCCTCCTGTACGCGAACGAGCCGAAACTTTCCCTCGCCGCGGAAGATAACCTGGTCTTTGGTGAAGTTAGCCATGGTGAATGCTCCTGTTAGCGAATCGTGACTGGCAAGAGATCGTCTGGATCACGCTTCATGATCCGGCGGAGCAAATCATCACATTGACGTTTTGCGTCTTCCCATTGCTGTTCAATGTCTGCTGGAGGAGGGGTGCCGTTTTCCGGATCCCATAGAGTCGCATCGATATCAGTGCGATACCTTGTGCGAACCGGACGTGCTCGGAATAGAAGTTCGAGCTGTAGTTGGAGATTGTTTGCGACGAGGTCGGCGCGAAAGACTATGTACAAGGATTCGCCACGTTGTCGAAGGTGCCGTATCGCAGCGCTGATCCGATCGGCAGCTTTTGAACTTCGGGTGAACGCTCCGTCATCTTTAACCTCGAGGTACGCTGTCTCATTGGCAGTCCCGATCTCGATCGCCACGTCAGGCGTATAACGCCGCCGGCGTTTACCGTCCATGTATTCGAATACTCGTGGCTGAGTTGCGATTGACTTGACGGACGGGGCCACTTCCAGGAATTGCAGCGCCATGTTCTCGACGCGACTTTCATACTGGGCGGCCTTGACAGACTTTCGGCTCGGAAATCTTCCTCGCACGCCAATGCCAGAGACGGTCACGATGTCGCGCGGCCGACGTGTTGAGGGATTATTGGTGGAACTTTGGGGGATTTTAGGCACGAGTTTTCTCCATAGCGTCTGCAGACAGACGCTTACTTTTCAGGGAACGCGCCTCCCTCCGACGACAATTTGCCGTCGAATATCGCCCAGAGCGCGGACGAACGAAATCGGAGATTCGATTAAAACAGTTCGAATTCCGAGGGGGCGCAAATCGCCAGGCAACAAGAAGGGCTTGACGCTGAGGTCAGAGAGGTAGAGACTCGGCCTTGGAGGAGATGAATCTTTACTGGTTCTGATCCCAAAAGCGCTACTGGCCTTCTGGTTAGTGGCGCTTTTGCTTTTACATAGGCCCTCCTTTGTCGATGCCAACGGCTCCCGCCGTAGCGCTCCGAATCTGGACGATCGCAGCATGTACTTTTGCGATCGTCTCCATGTCAGCTTCCGTCAGAGCTTGATCTCCGACCAGGGCCGAAATGACCTGATATTTGTAAAGCGGCAGCGGTTCGGACAGGCGCAGCAGGCGCTTGGAGCTTTCCGCGACCGCCTTTAATTCACGCTGGCCTTCCGAATCGAGCGCCAGCGCTCGTCCCAGCTGATCAATAAAAACGACGTCGCCAGGCGTGCGGACTCCGCGTTCGATTCCGCTGATGGACGCGTCATCGACGCCGAGCTGGCGAGCCAGTTCTGTCTGCGTAAGCTTGAGCGCTTTCCGGCGCGTCCGGACGAATTTGCCGAGATCTGTCACTTAAAATTCGAAGAAAATTTGTTTGCGAATTTTCTGAGAATAGGAGCGGAGCACCAGTAGGTCAACGAATTATTTCCGAGGAGACCGAGGATAAAAGACACATTTTATTTACGAGTCAAATTGGATTTGTTTTTAAAAATGTTTTTGATCGCTTTGTGGCGTCGAACTCTTAAATAGTGGTACTTTTTCCGTAATAAGATCGAAAACGTTCTCGAATTATTCAGCCGGCGCTCTGTTGACGAAGATTGATGAGAATTTTCGTCTGCTGCCGTTGAGGCGTAAAGACCTCTGAGCGGACGCGGAGCCAAGGGAGGTTGTGCAGCAACTCGGTGAGTTTCTGCAGCGCAACGTGTTGCTCGGCGTATGACACGGGAGCCACACCGGCGCAAAGTCTCAGCGACTGCTTGCAGGGCTGGGTTGGGTGAACTAACCTAGACGCGAGCGTACCGGAGCCGGACCAGCCCGCGGCAAGGAAGAAAGGGCGTCCGGAGAAAAGACCCGTGCACTGCTTCAGAGTCGGTATCACACCGTTGTAGTATCGTGCGCGACTGAGTCGACTCCCTCGACGAAGCTGCTGGTCCAATCAATGAATAAAGCGGACAGCGGCAAATGTAGGCACAAAAATCGATGCGTCCGGGTTGAGTCGACGAAGAGGGCCCGCAGTCAGCGAATGAGACATGGAGCGAAGCCACGAAGTATCGGTGGCCCCAAATGAGAACGAGTCGATTGGTCGAGCATGTCCCCGTAGGTTCGGGTCGAACTAGTCCGCGTCGATGGATCGCGTGGACGACGACTATTATCGTGATAGTGCCAGCGTCGAATGATGCTCAATATTGCCATGTCGATCACTCCGTTCTCCCGCAAGCTGCTCAGCGGGCCAGTGTGTTCCACGTGGGTCAATATTGGATGCAAATCACCGGGTCAGGCGGGTCCGAATTCGGTGCAAATCAACACCACGTCATCTCCATCGCAGCCTGTCTGATGCCGCAACGCGCGAAGTTCTTCTCGCCGAAGGTACTTGAAGACTTCATCGGCGACTCGCTTACTGGAGCAAAAAAACGATCGCTTTCGCGCTTGCTGGGAGACGCCTAAGATTTTCACCTAAAGCGACTAGCCGTAAATCGATCCACTCGCGGTCGTCGCAAACTGCGAGGATATCGTCCAGATATTTAAGTTCACCTTCCAAAGTTGCCTCGGCGACATTTTCGGATTGTCGAAGCAGTTCCCGTCGATGAAAGCATAGCTGGCGCGCGCAACATTCAAATCCTCAAGAACGCCATGTACCAAACTTCCATAGAAGCTACGAAAGCCAGAAATTTGCCTTGAGTCCAAGCCCCTGGATAGCGTTGCATTAGCGGCGATGCGCCAAGCTTCCATTGATGACTCCAGCGCTCGAACCGATGATCCGTCAATCACCCAGGATTCGAGCCCTTTCCGCTCGGGCGTTAGTCCAGACACCTGCCGCCGGCGCGGTTTCGTAAGATCCGTCGATTCAATCGATAAGTTTCGGATACGTGAGCGCGGAGATTTCTCAGTGCATCAACCAATCCGGGATCACTTTCGTCAGGATCCCGTTTGGGAAAACTTCTTGGAAAACCCATGCGACAACCAGCACATCAATGCCCGAGCGTCGTTCCTCCTAGGTTTCACAGGCTATAAAGCAAACGTTTGGTGCGAGCATTTACTGCCGGCGTCCGTAGTCCTTCGTCAATTGAATGCGCGACGTTCTTAGCCGGCTACGCACCTTGCCGACGGGACCATCGTGCGCCACCCCACGATTCTTGGCGAACTTATTCGCAGCGGATCAACCTGCCTTGTCAGCAAGGACTGACGTTCTGATATAGTTGGGATAGACCAAATGGGTGCCCCGGAAACGCTCATGGGCAACACGGCGAGACGGAGCCCCATGCATTTGAATAATCTACAACGGTGTCGGGGAAAAGCATGGACGAGATGCGCCGTGACGTGAGCGAGAATGCCGAGCGGAAGGCTTTAATCGATATTTCGGTGGAAGGTTGGCGCTTCACTAGGGAAACGCTGATCAATGGCCCAACTGCCCAAATTGCAGTCGAGACGGCGTCGAATTTTCCGGATGACAAAGCGATTCGACGCTCAATTCGCTGAATTGGGACGCGCAAACGAGCCTCGCTGCTCGCATTTTTCATGCGCCTGACGGATTGCTCCCATGGACCGATCGCATCAGATTTCGCGCAATCACCAGATTCGCCAGAGCGAACAGGCTGAACAGTTGCGCGGTGTTCTTGGCCAAGCCCTTGTATCGGGTCTTGCGATGGTGAAAGAGGTTCTTGACGATATGGAACGGATGCTCAACTCGCGAACGGATCTGCGCTTTGGTTCGCTCGACCGCGATCATCAATTCCTTCAGCGCTCCCTCCTGCATCGCCCTGACCTTTCCCCGCTTGGCAGCGACGTTCCACTTCACGGTCTTACCCGCCATTTCCTCGCGCTTGTCTACGCCAATGTAGCCCGCATCGGCGAACGCCTGCTCCTCATGTCCGTGCAACAGGGCATGCGCTTGTGATACATCCGACACGTTGGCCGCCGTGCCAACCACACTGTGAATCAGGCCCGAATCGGCGTCGACGCCAATGTGGGCTTTCATCCCAAAGTGCCATTCATTTCCCTTCTTCGTTTGGTGCATTTCCGGGTCACGACTCTTCCCGGCGTTCTTGGTCGACGGCGGCGCTTCAATGATCGTCGCGTCAACCAGCGTACCTTCCTTCATCATCAGCCCACGCTCGCACAGCGAGATGCCAATCTCGTCGAACAACTTTCGTGTCAGTTCGTGTTCGATCAGCAGGCGCCGGAACTTCAACAGTGTGGTTGCATCAGGCACGTTCTCGACTGCCAGATCGATGCCAGCGAAGGCTCGCAGCGCGATGCTGTCATACAGCGCGTCTTCCAGTCCCTCGTCCGACAGCCCGTACCACTGTTGCAGAAAGTAGATCCGCAGCATTCGCTCCAGGCCAATCGGCGGGCGGCCTCGCGTGCCCTTCGGATAGTACGGCTCGATTGCCGACAGCAATCGCTGCCACGGAACAACCTTCTCCATCTCGGCGAGGAAGCGTTGGCGCCTCGTCACTCGCCTCTTGCCTGCAATTTCCGCTTCCGCGAAGCCAATCTGCCTCTTCATCATCGTGAGTCTGTTCCGTGAGCTGTCTTCTATAACGTCCTCAGCTACGCCGGCGATGACCGCCGAGCCGAATAAATCAGCGTTTCCCTAGGGTATTTGATCGATTGCTTGATAAGCTCGATGCGGGCGAGGCGACACGATATGCCAATCAGGCCCGCTATTTTTATAAAAAGATCGATGATCGGCTAAGTGCATTTGGTATTCGCATAGTCACGCTCGAGGGCCAGCCCTACGATCCGGGAATGGCCGTCTCAGCTTTGAACATTGCGGACTTCAGCGTCGACGACTTCCTGGTGGTTGAGCAGATGCTCGAACCCATTGTCATGGGCCCGGAAGGATTGGTGCGCGGCGGGACAGTCATGCTTGCCAAGGCAGAGCGCCAATGAAGAACTACATCGGAATTGACCTAGGAACAACGAACAGCGCGATCTGTGCTTATGACGGTGAGAGCATCAGGCTGTTCAAAAGCCCTGACCAGAACGACGTCACGCCTTCGGCTATATTCATCGACAAGCGTAACAACAAGTATTTCGGCAAGCGTGCTTACGATAATGCGGCTCGGAATCCAGAAAACGCTGCGATCCTTTTCAAGCGCTTAATGGGCACAAGCACGCCAGTGCGCCTGCCAGGCGTTGATCTGACGATGACCCCCGAGGAATGCTCCGCCGAAATCCTGCGCGTCCTATACGGATACTTGCCCGAGGAAATCCGCAATGCGCCGGACACCGGAACAGTGATCACGGTTCCCGCAGCCTTCAACCAGATGCAGAAGGACGCGACGATGGCGGCTGCTGAAATGGCTGGGCTGGGAAAGGTTGCCCTCATGCAAGAGCCCGTCGCAGCAGTCATGAGCGTGATGCGCCAGCGCAAAAGTGACGGAATCTTCCTTGTCTATGATCTAGGCGGCGGAACGCTTGACATCGCCATTGCCGAGAGCATCAACGGACGAGTCAGCCTGTTGTCGCACGGTGGCATCGCCATGTGTGGCGGACGGGACTTCGACCGCTTGTTACTCGACAACGTTGTTAAACCTTGGCTTCTCGAGAACTTCGACTTGCCGGAAGACTTCTCCAGCGACAAGCGCTATTCGACCCTGCGTCACATGGCCACTTGGTCAGCCGAAAAAGCAAAGATAGAACTTTCGTCAAGCGCTGAGGCGATTATTACGCTCGACGACAGCGAACTGCGTGTGCGCGACGCTTCTGGAACAGACATCTACCTTGATATCGCTGTGACGCGGGATCGTTTCGACGAGTTAATCTCCGAGAAAGTCACGGAATCCGTCGTCGCGGCGCGCGAGGCAATGGACAAGGCCGGACTGAGCTCCCACGATATTGGACGTGTGGTCTTTGTAGGTGGGCCAACCCAATATAAGCCGCTTCGCGACAAGGTGGCCTTCGAGCTGGGTATCGCAGCATCCACGGACGTCAACCCAATGTCGGCGGTCGCCGAAGGGGCCGCTGTATTCGCCGAGTCCATCGACTGGGCGAGCCAAAACCGAGGTCGAAAAAGCGGACGCGGTTTGCTGGCCACGGAAGGCGGCCTCGAACTATCCTTCAACTATCAGGCGCGCACGCCCGACGCCAACGCCAGATTGATGGCTAAAGTTGGTGGCAAGGCGGCCGATGGCGCGGCGTTCCAAATTGACAGCCTCGATACTGGTTGGTCTTCCGGTCGCGTCACTCTCTCGGATGGCGCGACAATCGAAGTGCCGCTTGCCAAGCCCGGCGAGAACCTGTTCAAAGTGTTCGTGTTCGACGCAGCTGGCGGGTCGGTGAAGCTGGCGCAAGACAAGATCGTAATCTCGCGGACCGCCGCGCAAATTGACGCGATTCCGGCCTCTCATTCCATCGGCGTGGAAGCCCGGGAGAAAGTGGGTGGACGGGTCGTGCTTGACTACTTGGTCCGTGAGGGCGACCAGTTGCCCAAAACCGGCAATAAGACCTTTAAGGCCGAGGAGTCCCTGCGTGCCGGAGCGACCGGATCGATCAAGTTCAAACTATGGGAAGGCCCGATCGACGACCCCATCTCGGACAACCGATTTATTGGCATGTTCGAGATCAAGGGCTCTGACTTCTCCGATGGCGTGATCGCCAAGGGTGCTGACCTCCTATGCAAATATGAGGTGCTCGATTCGGGCAACATCATTCTCGAGGTCAGCGTGCCTTCCATCGGCGGCTTGTTTCCCAGCGGTCGAAATTTTTATTCGCGCGTGGAAGGGCAGATTGACTATACCAAGGCAGCCAAGCGCATCCGGGAGGATTCTGATCGCGTCGGAGTCCGGCTCCAGGAAGTCGCCCAGCAGGTTGACGACTCGCGCCTTGACCAGGCACGCAAGAGGGTCGAACGCGCGTCTCGCTTGGGTAGCGAAAGCGATGCTGAATCCGCTAAGCAAGCAATGGACGATGTTCAGGAGGCGAAGAAGCTCCTTGCGCAAGCGCGCAAAAAGCACCTTCCGGTCATACGTCGGATGGAGCTAGACAAGGCTGTCGAATTCTTCGACTCGGCCATTCGGAAATTCGCACGGCCAGCAGAGGCCGGAGCGTTTGACAACCTCGCGAGGACAGCGCAACGCGCGATCGACAACAACAGCGGCGATTTCGAGTCGCTTCTTGATGAAATGCGCAGAAGGAATTTCCTCATCCTCTGGCGCCAGGACTGGTTCGTCATAGACCGGCTCAAATGGCTGTCAGACCGTCCGTTCGAGTTTGCCGATGCGGCCGAGCATGAGAAGCTTTGCAGGTCGGGACGTCAAGCTGCGGAATCGAACGACATGGACACCTTACGCCAGATCGTCGGTCAACTCGATGGGATCCGGGTCATTACATCGAGCGAGGACGATATGCTCGCAGGATCGAACATCCTCGTGGGGTAATTGTGGCGCTCGAGAGCTGGTTTCCAATCGGATACGAACTGCCCGACGGCGCGAGTTGCGGGCGACCGCTCCACGCGGGCACAAACTGGCAAATTGTCGAGACGCGCGGTGGTGGAAATGCATTGATCGCCATGGAGACCTTATTCGCCAGGTGGTCCGCCTCGGGACTGGTCGAGCTCGGCGACTTCCACCGCTTTACGTTCGGCGCCGAAACCTATCACACGGTTTCCTGCAGTCCCAGCCAGCTGCTTGTCCATCTGTCCGATTGCCGTTCGCCCAACAATAAGAACGAGGCCATCGCGTTCGCTGTAGCCCTACGTGATACCCGTGCGATCGACTCTGACAGCTCGCTTCAGGACGCCGTTTATGTCGAGAAACTCAGCCGGCTTCTACCCACTTATGAGATCAACTCTCCTGCAGACGACGGCATCGTGCTCGGCTACTGGCTGAGCGGCGGAGCCCAGATCTCCGCCGAGTCGTTCCAGCGCCTGCGCCAGATGCTGACGTGGATCGGACCTGCGGCACTTCGCGAGGTCATTGAAACGGCAGGAATCGAACTCGCCGACGACGGCACCCCCTTGGGGGCCAACAAAGTCGCACACCTCCCGCATTCCCTGCACCAAAAAACGAGTCCGCTGGAGAACGCCGACGCTCTCGAACAAAGCGCAAAGCGCAAGGCCGGTATCGAGTTGGGGAAAACATTCGAGCTAAGTGGACGCCCGGAGCTCGAGGCGTTCTTCAACGAGCACATTGTCGACATCGTTCGTAACAAGGAGCGCTACAGCGCGCTAGGCATCGAATTTCCCGCCGCGACCGTTCTGCACGGTCCACCAGGGTGCGGCAAGACCTTCGCGGTCGAGCAACTCGTCGAGTATCTGGGGTGGCCGAGTTTCCAGCTGGACGCCTCTACCATCGCTAGCCCATTCATCCACGAGACCAGCCGAAAGGTCTCTGAGATGTTCGAGAAAGCAATGCAGAACGCGCCGTCGGTTCTGGTTATTGACGAAATGGAGGCGTTTTTGGCCGACCGGGAAGCAGGCGGCGGAGGTAGCCACCACCGGGTGGAGGAAGTTGCCGAATTCTTGCGGCGCATCCCCGAGGCTGCCAAAAACGAGGTGTTGATTATCGCAATGACCAATCGGGTGGAAATGATTGATCCGGCGATCATGCGTCGCGGTCGCTTTGATCACGTCATCGCAGTTGGCTATCCAGACGAGGCAGAAGTCGCGGCCTTGCTCGCAAAGTTACTGGCGGCCTTGCCAAAAGACCGAGCAGTAGACCCGGCACCTTTGGCAAAGGCGCTCGCGGGTCGGCCCCTCTCCGACGTCGCGTTTGTGGTTCGCGAAGGTGCCCGGCTGTCCGCGCGAGCAGGCAGTGACATGCTCGGACAGGACTTTCTCCTCGCAGCACTAGAAGCTGCCCCTTCCCGCTCTGGAGCAGGCCCGGAGCGGCGCGTCGGATTCGTTTAATGGAGGACAGGCTGCGGTTAATGTGGGCTGCTGGATGTCACTGCGATCCGATGTTGCCACGCAGCCTGACTGCAATCAAATGGCCCGGTCTCGAGCTCGAATCAATGATGAGTAGTTAACCGACAGCGGCGGCAATTACCGAGCGCATCGTGCGCTGCGACAAAGACCAATACGGCCCAAGGGGCGACAAAGCAAAACTGAGATGAGCACGAACACATACGAGACGCATCTGCACACTAACCCCTTCTGCGTCCTCGGTGTCACCACGCGTGATGATCGGCGAAAGATCGTCAAGTTGGCCGAAGAGCGCACGCTGCAATTGGACAGTGATATTTGCCAGAAGGCTCGTTCCGACCTGACCAACCCGAGGACGAGGCTTGCGGCGGAAATGGCCTGGATGCCGGGAGTTGCGCCAAAGATCGCCGAGGACGTGATTCGGGCCCTCGCGGAAAATCCCCGGGTCGTCCGAACCGTGCAAGGGCTCCCAGGCTTGGCGCGAGCCAACGTCATGGCGGCCGCCTGCGAACTGGTGGCAGACGATGAGCCGGTCTCGTCCGTGGCTGAATTCGTTCGAAATTTCGCGGAGATTGTCGCATCAATCGATCTGGAGGACGTCCTGCGCGACGTGAACGAAGATCGCAGCGTATCCGGATTTCCCGAGGTTCAGGGGAAGGAAACGATCGCGCAAGAGTTCTCAGAGCGGCGCAAGGCATACCGATCGGTCCTTAAAAATCTCTTGGATAGCTTGGAGTCGGCAAAGTTGGTCGACACCATGACCGATGTCATGCGGCGAGCGACTGACGGTGGGAAGGTGCAAGCACCTGCGTTGCTCGACGACCTCGTTGACAGCTACGAGGTAGAGACACAGGGATTCCTGCAGAAGGAAGCGGAGAACCTTTCCGCCCTTGTCGGACACGCCCGTGAGGCGGCGCCAAGAGGGGCCTCGGTGGTCGACCCGCTCCTCGACCGGGTTGAGAATGTAGCACGCAACTGGCACTGGGTGGCGCTACCGATTCTGATCAGCGCAAAGTCCCGTGGCATTGCCCATCGCCCGAGTCAGGCGGCCGCCTACGAATTGCGGAGCTTGTCGCTCGCTTTGAACAACGACCACGGCATGCTCAATGAGGCCGATCGGATGACCCGTCTGCTGCGCGAACTGTTTGCGGAGCTGCCCGATGTCGCTGAAAGGCTTAGTGAGGATGCGCAAGCGCTTGAGGGGCTGCGGCGTCAAGCCGATGAGCAAGCTCGCAATAATGAGCAGTGGGAGCGCGAGATCACCTTCCGCGCCGAGGTCGGACTCGTATTCAAGGAGGAACTCGCTATTTCCTCGCAAGGCATCCGTTGGCGGGGGCGCACTGTTCCCCTGGACTCGGTTACACGGGTCCGATGGGGCGCCGTGCGCAAGTCGATCAACGGCGTTCCGACGGGAACCGACTACACCATCGCCTTCGGCGACAGCAGTTCCCATCAGAGCGTCGCTCTGCGGAAAGAGTCTACCTACTCGGGATTTACAGGGGCGCTGTGGCGCGGCGTGTGCGTCCGATTGCTTCTCGAGATGGTCTCCGCCCTGGAGAGAGGGCAATCCTTTAGCTTCGGGGATATCACGGTCCAGGACGACGCAGTAACGCTTACTCGACATAAGACCTTCGCGGCAAACGAGCAAGTGCGTCTCGGTTGGAATGAGGTCCATGTCTGGAGCCACGACGGGAACTTTGTAATCGGCAAAAAGGATGACAAGAAAGTCTACGGGTCAGCTTCCTACATCAATGGGTGGAACACGCACATCCTCGAGCACCTCGTCCGCGGCGGCTTCAAGAAGGGTGTCCGGAAGCTAAGCGATTACCTCAAGGATTGATAGGCCATGGAGAACGGCAAACAAAAGAAGGGGTTCGCAGGACTCGACTCGATGATTTCAGAGGTCGGGCCCGCGCCGGAACCTTCCGCGCCACCGATTCAGCAGGAGCCCACCGAGCCACCGAATCGACAGCCCGACGTGACTTCGACGGCCGCAGAGCCGCCGCAGGTCTTCACGGGATTGCCAAGAGCAGGCTCCGGGGCTGGGATCTCAGGTAAAGGGTGGCTGCTCATCGCAATTGGCGTGTTCGTGCTGTTGGCCTGGCTGGCAAACTCTGGCAAGCCGTCAAGTTCACCGCCAGCGGTCGCCTACGAGCCGCCTGCCACGACGACAAACAATGCCCCAACGTTCGAGGCCCCAGCACCGTCAGCTGCAGTCCCATCGACCGAGAACGAGGAAACCGTGGCACCTGTAGGCTCGGGGCTGACGTTGGACCGGTCACAGATTCGTTACTGCTTGTCGCAGAGAGTCCGGTTGGAAGCGTGGCAGGGACAGCTGAATGAAAATCCACAGAGTTCAGTGGATGCGTTCAACGCGTCGGTAAACTTCTACAACGCCCGCTGCTCGAACTACCGCTACCGCACCAGCGATCTTGAGGGCGTCCGAGCGGAAGTCGAGTCGAATCGCGCGGCTCTGAGGCAGCAGGGGTTATCCATGGCCGCTAGCGCAAATGCATCGGTGCCCGTCGAACAAAATACGCCGGCTATCAAAACCAGCTTCGATTGTGCAAAGGCGCGCTCGGATGCGGAGCGTCTTATCTGCAACGACGCTGAACTTGCTGCGGCCAACGTCGAACTCGCAAATCTCTTTGCGAGTGCAAAGGCGACAGTTACCGACCAGGATGCCTTTAAGGAGCACGCCCGGGAGCAATGGAACTACCGGGAGCGTAACTGTCACGACCGCGATTGCCTCGTTCAGTGGTATGCAACGCAGCGGCAGTGGCTAACAAATACCGTGAGTGATGAAAATGGGCCCGCACAGCCCGACGCACCAGCCCCCTCGCAATCGGCGGCAAGTCCTGCGGGAAGTTGCACGACCACTGTCGCGTGCGCAAAGGCAATGCTCTCGTTCGCAAGTTCGGAAAATATCGCCGGTGCGATGCAAGCGGCGGCGACCATCGACTCCCTTCCCAAACCACCACGTGGCGATCGAACAACAGCTCGAAGGCTCAATCAGGATGCACTCTCCGCGCTCAATGCATCGAGGGCAGACGATGCAGTGAAACTGCTCCAGCAAGCAAGCCAAGCCGATCCTGGCGATGAGGAGATTGCGAGCAACCTCTCATTTGCATACGCTATGGACGGCCAGTTGGCAAAGTCCGAGGACACTGCTGTTGTCGCGCTGGCCCTTAACCCGCGGCGAACGAATGTTTGGGCTCCGTTGGCGGTTACGCTTGCCAAAGAGAACCGGCTAGACCAAGCGACCGATGCAATGTGGCTTGCATATCAATTCTCGGCTGATAAACAAAGGACGCTGAATTTCATTGATTCCCGTCTTGCCATAGAGACAGATCCAGCTGTCGTAAAAATGTATGCGTCAAGCAAGGCTTGGCTGACCGAAAAAATAAAGCCGAATTTTCAGTAACAGGCCTTCACCTGAATCGGGGCCTGCCTCCTTGATGGTCGCCCGAGCTGCTGGCGCCCGCCCAATGCAGTTGCGACATGAAGCGCCATCAAGGTCAGCGAGAGTAAGCCCCTGGAGTAAAACGGAAGATTCCGACACCCGTTTTTCGAAAGGAGCACGCAAAATGGATGCGCCTGTCACGACGGCCCGTCAAGGGCAAGATACAACGATCACCGGCCGGGCTGTATGTCGCGTTCGAATTGGGCGACAACAGCTGGAAGCTGTCACTGGGCGACGGCGTGCGCGCGCCGAGCCGGTGTATGGTGGCGGCCGGCGATACAGCGGCGGTGCTGATGGCGATCGCCAGGGCCAAAGCGCGTTGCCATCTGGCAACCGACGCTCCGGTGCGCAGCTGCTATGAGGCGGGGCGGGATGGCTTCTGGCTACACCGCTGGCTGAGCGATCAAGGCATTGTCAACCTGGTGGTGGATCCGGCCAGTATCGAAGTGAACCGGCGGGCACGCCGCGCGAAGACGGACCGGCTCGACAGCGACAAGCTGCTGTCGATGCTGATGCGCTACCCCGCGGGTGAACGGCGGGTGTGGGCGGTCGCGAGGATTCCGACGCCCGAGCAGGAGGATGAGCGACGCGTGCATCGGGAACTCGGGCGTCTGCGGCAGGAGCGCACCGCCCACAGCAACCGGATCCGCTCGCTGCTGGTGCTGCACAATCTGCGCGTCGAGCACATCGGTGGGCGCGCGTGGACGTGCTGGTGGGCGCAGCACGCCGCGCAACTGCTGCCGGCTTTGCGCGCCGAGATTGAGCGCGAGGTCGAGCGGCTGTCGCTTGTCGTCAGGCAGATCAGGACGCTTGAGGCGCTGCAGACCCATCAGGTCCGCAGCGGCGCACAACCCGCGATCGCGGTGCTGGCGCGGCTCGCGGGTATCGGCACCGGCAGCGCATGGACCCTGGTCAAGGAACTGTTCGGCTGGCGGCAGTTTCACAACCGCCGGGAAATCGCCGGCTGCCTGGGCCTGGCACCAACGCCTTACGCAAGCGGCACCAGCGAAGTCGAACAGGGCATCAGCAAGGCCGGCAACAAACGGGCGCGATGGCTGATGGTAGAACTCGCGTGGAGCTGGCTGCGCTTCCAGCCTGCCAGCCAGCTGAGCCAGTGGTTCAATGAGCGCTTCGCGGGAGGCGGCAAGCGCGTGCGACGCATCGGCATAGTGGCGCTTGCGCGTCGTCTGTCGATCGCCTTGTGGCGCTATCTGGAACATGGTGAGATTCCTCCCGGGGCAACACTCAAGCCACCCGGCAGCAACACGGTTGCAGCCTGAGCGGCGAATGACGATCGATGACACGGCCTGAAGGTCAGGCGCGCCCGGACAGTAAGAGGCTTGCCCGGCGGGCAAGCGTAGTTCTAGATGGGGCGCGTCGGTAACGGAGTGGTTCCAGCGCTCTGCGCATGTGGTATGAGGTGACCGGCCTGGTGCCGGCACGGATAGAAGTTAGTCCGGGGGTGGTTGCCCGGACATCAGACACTCCGACCTGACTCGCGTTGAAGTTCAGCTTTATAAGAAGGATTCCGAACATGAATCAGGCATCCTTCGCCGTGCGGGTTGTCCACCGCCGGCCAGCGTCGTGGTCGTGACAGGCGACCCGCTGGCCAGCCGTGGACAACCCGCAGCACCCTCACATGGAGGTAACTGATTCACGGGAAACAGATCACCAAAGGGCTTGACTTCCAATGCCCATAGAAATCTTACTGTGTCACATAATTAGTTGCGCAGTCTATCGCCGTACGGGAAGAGTGCCATCGTTGCATGAGCCGTAGTCCAAGCAGGAGACATCATGAGTCGCTGAGTCATCAGAAACCCATATGCAGCGATACTCAGTGTGGCGTGGTGATGAAAGCCACGCCAGCCACGCCCTTCATAGTGCCCAAGCCCGAACTCCTGTTTCAGGTCCTGATAGTCGCGTTCGATGCGCCAGCGCATCTTGGTCACGAAGACAAGCTGCTCAAGTGTCGCCTCCTCAGGGGCCGTAGTGAGAAAGTATTTGAGCGGCTCCATGTCGCCATCAGGCCATTCAATGAGTAACCATTCTTCGGCGCGCACAGTACTTCGCCAATAGTCGCGATGCGCGGGACGAACCCGCCTGGCGCTGCTGCATCAGGCGCTGCGTGAAGAAATGTTCCAGTAGTGGAGCAAAGGTGGCAGAAGGAGTCATTGCCGTTCCCCCCAGTGCTGTTCGAGTCGGCGCATCGCCTCACGCATCAGTTCGGGCGAGCCGCTTAAATACCACTGCGTATCCTCAACGTGCACATGGCCGAGGTAGGCCGACAGGATTGGTAGACGACGCTCGGGATCCTGTCCGGACTGGTACCATCGTACAAGTGTGTTCGTCGCGAAACCATGCCGCTAATTCCGCATGCGGAATTAGCGGCATGGTTTCGGCGAGATGCATAAGGGTGGGATCGACTAGCTTGCAGCTTTCATGTGATCGAGTGCCGGTCTTGCGGTTAACCACAAAAGACCTTGTGGCTACCGATACACCGGCCGTGATCCGATGTACCTAGCCAATTAAAGGCCTGACAACGGTTTCCTATTGGGCTCCAGCAACGGTGATCGATATGGGCGACAAGGCGCGCGCTGCCGATGATCCGAAACTTCATCGCTGGAATTTCTGGAAAATTAGGTCTCGACTGCCGCTAACAGGTACAGTCGGTTCAACTTGGAACCCGCGGCGCTGAGAAGAGAGTGGATGAGATGGTCGTCATATTATTCACCGCGGATCACAATTCGCACGGCTTTGCTTGGCATATGCGCTGCGCACACCGTGGACGATTCGACTTGTTGGCTCCTAGAAAGGCAGTTCAGGGAGTATGCGGAAACACTTGGCGCTGGGTGGGATCTTGGTCATAATGTCCCCAAATTTTCCCAGAGGGATCTGATGGCAAGTCATGAAGAAGCGCGTCAAGCGCTTAGGGACGCACGAGGGCAGTTCACCCAAAAGAGATTGGCCGAAAAACTCGACGTTACGGCGAAAACGATTGCTCGCTGGGAAAACGGGCAGAGTTCTTGCCCGGCGATGGTTCTGCCCGCGCTGCGAGAGATCCTGAGAGGTGAGCGACAGGGCGCTCTGCCATTGAACACTTTTAGCTTCATTGACCTTTTCGCCGGAATAGGCGGGATTCGCTTGGGTTTCGAGTCTGTTGGTGGAAAATGCGTTTTTACTTCTGAATGGAACGATTGGTCAAAGAAAACGTATATTGCGAATTTTGGCAACACACATGCGTATGTTGGCGATATCACGGTTCTCCCCGCCGAAGATGTGCCCGATCACGATGTGCTTTTGGCTGGATTTCCGTGTCAGCCATTTTCGATCGCCGGAGTATCCAAGAAGAACGCGCTTGGTCGCCCGCACGGATTTGAATGTACAACGCAAGGCACGTTGTTTTTCGACGTTGCGCGAATCATCGCCAAGAAACGTCCAAAGGCGTTTCTTCTCGAAAATGTGAAGAATCTTCTTTCTCACGATAAGGGCAACACATTCAGGACGATTGTAAAAACCCTTAAAGAAGAGCTCGGTTACGACGTCCAATGGAAAGTCGTAGACGGCGGTCATTTCACGCCCCAACATCGAGAGCGAATCATTATTGTCGGGTTTAGAGATAAGACTGATTTTTCTTGGGAGAACATGCATCTTCCTACTGTCAAGCCAACGCTGGATTCCATTTTGCATCCGCAAAACGGTTCAGAGATTACCGAAGAGCCTTATACGATTGGTGCGAAGGCAATGGTTAACAGTAAGTATGTACTCTCGGATAAGCTGTGGAACTATCTTCAGGCTTACGCGGCTAAACACCGAGCTGCAGGTAACGGTTTCGGCTTTGGTCTGGTTAAAGGGAGTGATCGGGCTCGAACGCTTTCGGCGCGTTATTACAAAGACGGGTCGGAGATTTTGATCAACCGCGGTAAAAATAAAAATCCGCGTAGGTTGACTCCCCGAGAGTGCGCCAGACTAATGGGGTTTCACGATGAATTTGTAATACCCGTTAGCGATACACAGGCGTACAAGCAATTTGGAAATAGTGTGGTCGTCCCCGTAATCACCGAGGTAGCCCGAATCATGTTGCCGCATATTCTTGGAATAAATCACCCGGCGGAAACGGAGAGGTTCCAAGAATCGCAGTTGTCAGTGGGGTGATGTGGACATCGTAGACAAGGAGACGCGCAGTCGAATGATGTGCGGCATACGGAGCGCTCACACTCGACCTGAGCTTCAGGTAAGGAGCTTGTTGCACGGGTGCGGCTTCAGATTTCGTCTTCACGATCAAAAGCTCCCGGGCAAACCGGATATCGTCTTGAGGCGGCACAAAGCGGTCGCTCTAGTTCATGGCTGCTTTTGGCATGGTCACGCGCGCCACCTTTTCAGGCTGCCCTCGTCTCGTCCTGAATTCTGGCGATCAAAAATCGCGCGAAACACGGCAAACGATGCGCACGTCACCATGGAACTCCTAGATAATCACTGGCGAGTATGTGTCATTTGGGAGTGCGCCTTGAAGGGGAGGATGCGATTGTCGCCGGAAGTGCTGAGCCAGCGTGTCCGGACATGGTTGTTATCCAATGAACGGTTTTGCAACATTGTCGAAGACGCTCCCTCGTAAGCAGATTTATGAAATTGGGTGCGGCACCTACGGTCCACCCGATCAGTCGCGTTCCGATGCGCGGTCGACGCTAGCCCTTCGCGTACCCCGACGACCCGTTACGCTTTGCTCTAAACCGTTGCCGGCGATTCAAAGATGAATAGAGAGTTGACGTGGAGCGTTGAAGACGACCGGGTCTGCGTTATCGATACCTCGGGGCAGAGAAATTTTCCCAGTGCCCGCCAGGTGTTTGTGGCGGCATTTTCGCCATCAGCGTCCAACGAAGCCGGACTGCCGACGCAAAAACTGATTAGTGCTCTGCCCGGCGTGATCTTCTCTCGGTACCCCGCCAGAACGACCATCAGGTTGTTCGGTGCGCCGCCTGCACCAATAAAGGCGGAAGTCGGGGTGAAGACTGCTGCTGGGGTATTTGTTGTGCCCATTCACGACCAAATCATCGCAGGCGGAAGTTGGTACCCGATCGACTCGGATGAAATGGCGGTGGCTGATGGGTGGCTAACGGACTTGGGTATTGGTCGCAAAGATTCCTTGACCATCGGGCAGCTTTTACGGATACGTGCTGCGAGCTCGCCACCCGTGGAATTGCTGGACGAAGCGGTCAGTTCTTCAATGGATATCGCCATGCGGATGGGCACAACCGATGGCGGTATTCAAGGTCTCTGCGCGACCCTTTACCCATATCAGAGCGACGGGGTTGCGTTCCTCCGGTTTGTCGAGTCGGAGGATATTGGTTGCGTACTCGCCGACGAAATGGGTCTAGGCAAGACACTGCAAGTTATCGCGCTCCTTCAGGCGGAACAAAATGAGGGAAGAAGTCCATCGTTGGTCGTTGCGCCGGCTACCCTGCTTGAGAACTGGCGCCGAGAGATCCAGTCCTTCGCCCCAAGGCTGAGGACCATTGTTCACAATGGCTCTGCTCGTGCGGGGGTTGCGGAAGCATTTATCGGGGCCGAAGTTGTAATTGTGTCCTATGACACAGTAGTCCGTGACCAAGAGTTGCTTGGCGACGTCCCTTGGGACATCGTAATTTTGGACGAAGCTCAAAATATAAAGAATCCGGCCGCCCAGCGGACCTTGGCAGTCAAGAAGCTGCCTCGTCGCGTCTCACTGGCGGTTACGGGCACCCCGGTGGAAAATCATCTTGAAGACCTTTGGTCGGTAAGTGATTTCGCCCTACCTGGTCTACTAGGGGAGTTATCGGAATTTCGGGGGCGATACAGCGATCATGTTGACGATGCAAGTCGCTTGGCATCTGTCGTGTCCCCGTTGATCCTAAGACGGAGGGTTGCAGAAGTTGCCAGAGACTTACCGGACAAAATCGAGATCCCACAACGAATCGAAATGAGCGAGTCGCTGGCGCTCGCCTACGAATCAATTCGTCTTGACGCGATGGCGGAATATGGCGCGGGCGCCGGTATTGTTGCGACGTCGAAGCTTCGGGTCTTATGTGCACATCCAATCTTATCGACTGAGTGGCCCGGCGATCCTACGCACGATATGCCGAAATATCAGCGACTTCTTGAACTTCTTAGCGAGCTGTTCGAGTCAACCGAAAAGGTGCTGATTTTCACAAGCTATCAAGGCATGATCGATTTATTGAAGCAAGATCTGCCGATAAGATGGCCTGACGTCTTTTTCGATTATATAGATGGAAGGGTCAATGTTCCAGCAAGGCAAGGGGTCGTTGATTCATTCTTTTCGTTCAACGGTCCAGGGGCACTTTTTCTGAATCCCAAGGCGGCCGGGACTGGCCTGAATATCACCGCCGCAAATCATGTGATCCACTACAATCCAGAATGGAATCCTGCGTTGACCGCACAGGCTACTGCGCGCGCATTTCGTAGAAAGCAGACGCGGCCAGTGACGGTCCACCACCTCTACTTTGCAGATTCTGTTGAAGAAATAATGCTTGAGCGAGCGGAACATAAACGGCAGATGGCAGAAGGAGCTGTAACGGGGCACGATGGAAAAATAGACTCTTCTATCGTCTTCAAAGCGTTGCAAACATCACCTATAAAAAGTGGGCGCAACTGATATGAAAAAAATTTCTAAGCGACTCAGTGCCAACGATATCGGTTTGACGGGGGCGCATCAGGCCGGAATTTTGGTTCCTAAGCAGGATGATATTTTAAATTTCTTTCCCCCACTTAACAGATCGACAAAAAATCCGAGAGTGAAAATGTTAGTTCGGGAGTCTGTTAGTGAGACTCCGTGGACATTCAATTTTATTTTTTATAACAACAGATTATTTGGCGGTACGCGCAATGAATATCGACTCACTTGTATGACCCAATATCTTCGTGCTGTGGATGCAAAAGTCGATGACGAGCTTGTATTCTCAAAAAATGAGAATGGGTCAGTTTACGTTGCGCGCGTTCGGCCCAACGGTCCGTCGCTCATGCATCATTCGGATGATGTTCTCGTGTTAAGTGGTGGCTGGAAGATCATTAACATAGCGTGAAAGGATATAAGATGTTGGAAATCGAAACAGTCGATGTGCCGCCAGATGTAGCTCGGGTAAGCGAGGGGCTACGCGACACGGGTTATATCATTAACACAGCTGTCGCGGATATCATCGACAATTCAATAGCGGCGGGCGCCTCCACCGTTGATGTACGCATTGGCGTGGACTTCTTAGGGGGTATCGCTGTGTCGTTTGCCGACAATGGTTGCGGCATGGACCGGAGCGGACTAATTAATGCCATGCGTTATGGGTCTTCGAAGCGAGAAGATAGCGCAAGCTTAGGGAAATTTGGTCTGGGCTTAAAGACCGCATCGACCGCTTTTTGCCGACGATTGATCGTCGTTTCTCGGGATGGTGGCTCAATGCAACCGCTGCGCGCTGTCTGGGATCTTGACGAGATGAGCTCCGCGAACAGTTGGGCGCTCGAAATTGGACAGCCCGAGCCTCACGAAACGCAGCTCCTCGAAGCAGTTGCAATCAATTCGGCCGGAACGGTGGTGATCTGGGAAAAGGTTGATCGACTCTTTAGCGAACTGAAGCGGCCAGACGGAAAGCCCCTAAAAAACGCATTGCGGCGACTGGAAGAGTCTCTGCGCGAACATATTGGCACGGTATATCAAAGGTTTCTCGATCACGACGATGATCGTTCGCACACGGTGGAGATCCGATTGAATGGCGTCGTGGTTGCGCCATGGGACCCATTTTGTCTTGCGCAGACAAAAAAGCCCGTCGTAGACAGGAGCGTGGCGGTTCAATTGACAAATGGCGAAACCGCATCCTTCACTGTTCGCGCATTCATATTACCGCGAAAGGAGGAGTTTCCCGACGACGCGGGCAGAGCCGCCGCGAAAATATCAAATGAACGGCAAGGCGTGTACGTGTATCGTGAGAATCGACTGATTCACGGTCCAGATTGGCTTGGAATGTATAAACAAGAGCCACATTTTTCGCTGCTGCGTGTTGAATTGTCGTTTGATCACAGACTGGACGACGCGTTTCAGGTTGACATTAAAAAATCGAGAATTCTCCTTAACGAAAATCTATATGAATGGCTTAGAGATACATTCTTGGCTGCTCCCCGGCGCGAAGCCGAGATTCGCTACCGCAAGGGCGCAGCGGGAGTTGCTAAAGGTGCTGCGACACTGATTCATACAAATTCAGATAACGCGATTCAACAGAAGGTACGGGCATTAAAGCTCGCTACAGTTTCTGAAACCGCGGCTGGAAATGGACAGGTAGAGGTCACTAACAACGCGGGTCATTCGACCACGACTCTGCGTATTGTGACTTCGGATGACCTAGGGCTGGTGCATATCTCGACGGCAGACGCGCTTGATAACGGCGTGTTGTGGGAAATGTCGCTGGTAAATGGCGGTGCTGGAGTTACGCTAAACACGGGTCATCCATATTACTCGAAAGCATATTTGCCAAATAAAAGCAATAGCACGGTAGTTCAAGCTCTTGATTTCCTTCTTTGGGCTTTGGCTCAAGCGGAATTAAATAATGTCAGCGATGAAAATCGCGATGCCTTTGAAGAATTCCGGATAGAGGTATCGCGTAATCTGAAAAAGCTCGTGGCGGATTTACCGGACTATGTTGAAGGTGACTCGAGCAATGACAACGCTTGACGGGACTTTGTTGGCGCGAGGACTCGAAGACCATTATGGCGTTGCGTTCTCCGCCGGCGTCGAAAATGTCGACGGAGGTTCGTTCATAGTGATACGCCCGGATGACCTCGAGCATCCGAACGGCTTCGGCGTACTAATTGCACGAACTCCTCGGCGGATCGAGGCGAGTTTCCGGGCGGACTCATTTTCTCGCCGCCTGCTGCGTAGTATGGGCCAAGCCGATTCTGATGCGCGCGAGGCTTTCGCGGAATTGGCTCGGTTAGCTGCTGCAAGAGGGTTCAGAGTGATTGCGTCAGTCAACGGCAATCCTGTCGAGGATCTGAGAGATTTGCCTAGGGAGGAATGGGGGAAGCTCGAAATTGACTGTGACGTTATGTTGCCCGTCGGCAAGATCAGCGAAATCGACCTCCGAGCGCGCGCGCTAGAGGTGGCTTCGGTTTGCGTTGGTCTCGTCTTGTCGCTACTTGTTATAGAGGACATCGTTGACGTCGGCAGTGCCTATGAAGAAGGTTTGCCTGAGGGCGCGAAAATGCGCGTTGAGGTAAATCGATATGAAAGAAGTCCGGTTAATCGCAACGCGTGCATCGCCTATTTCGGCATGCAATGTACCATTTGTGGTTTTGACTTTTTGGCATTTTATGGCGAATTGGGCAGGGATTTCATCGAGGTTCATCACACAACACCCGTATCCTCGCTGGGTGGGAGCTATCAGGTGGATCCGAAAAAGGATTTAGTACCGGTATGCCCGAATTGCCACGCAATGCTTCATCGCAAGACTCCTCCGCTTAGCATTGAGGAGCTTCGCGAAATCATCGATGAGAAAATTTCAGAAGACAGGACGTGATTTCGGGTATTTTTTCTCGTCAGTGGTGATCACTTTGCAGTGATTTGCCGATCTCCGGCACAACAGATAAAATTGAACCAGACGATAAAATATCGCTGAGATTTGGTCCACTTGCATATAGATGAGGCCTTGGGATAGATAGGGCATGCATTATAATGGGGGGTGTGTTGAAGAATCTGTTCCCGCAATTCTATCGGCTTGCTGATTCTGAGCTTGCCGAACTTTTTAAAAGCGCCGTCTTCATTTTCGACGCCAACATGCTGCTTCATTTATACAGGTACCCGAAGAAGGCCCGGGATGATCTACTGCGGATATTGGTCGGCCTCTCCTCTGAAAACAGATTGTGGCTGCCATACCAGTCTGCTTTGGAATTTCAGTCTAATAGACTTTCCGTAATTTCAGATCAGCGAGAAAAATACGGAAAAGTCAATACGGTAATATCGGACATTGAATCCAGATTGCGCAAGGAACTGGATGCCTTGGAGCTTCGAAAGCGGCATTCTTCAATTGACCCTGATATATTACTGGAAGAAATCAGTGCGTCATTTAATAAATATCGAGCCCAATTAACGCAACTGGAAAGTGAGCAGTTGGACGTTCATCATGAAGACAGTATAAGAAGCGAGATAGAGAAGCTTTTTGCAGAAAGGATCGGCTCGCCGTTTTCTTCTGAGGAGATCGAGGGTATATTTAAAGAGGGTGCTGTTCGTTACAAGGCGAAGCGTCCACCTGGCTATGCTGATGAGGACGAGAAAAAAGGCACGTATATTATCGATAGAGGTATGTATGTGAAGCGCGAGTTTGGCGATTTGATCGTGTGGAAAGAAATACTTCAATTCATCAAGGGAAAGAAGCCGCAAGGCGTTATTTTTGTTACGGATGATAATAAGCAAGATTGGTGGCTTCGAGTAAATGGAAAAACGGTGGGGCCACGGCCAGAGTTGCTGTCTGAGGTTTTTTCCGAAGCAGGATTGTCGAATTTTTATATATATAATTCAGAACGGTTCATGTCTCTGGCGAGTCAGCATCTCGGGATACATGTGGAGAAGGATTCGATCGAGCAGGTTAAAACGATCTCGTCAGAGCGAGTCAAACTAGGAAACAGGCTATACAAAGAGAACCGTGTGCGCTTGCACTTGGTGCAGATGTACGGTGACCGCTGCCAGATATGCTCGTTTGACGGTGCCTCGGAAGCGGCTTCGATCATTCCGGTAAGCGAGGGTGGCGCGAGAGTGCTCGGAAACACGCTTTTGCTTTGCCCGAACCATCACAAGACGTTCGATAGAGGGGCATTCTCTGTGAATGATGATTTCACGCTTCTGGGTCTCGACGGTAGTTTGCGAGTGGATCAAAATCATGAAATCAGCGTAGATAGTCTTAAATTTCACAGAGAAAACGTATATAGGCGACCAGAAACGGACTAGCGCTGCAAGTCAAGTCGATTGCCGCTGAAGACAGGTCTGGAAAAATTCCCATCGTTCACGGAGCGCGTCGCGATTCGGACCATTTGTACCGTTTGTGAACAGCGATGCACCGTCAAAAGAGGCATATCCCACAAGCAACAAATCGGGGTGTAGCGAAACACGCATATCTAGAGGATTTATTGCCATTAATCCCAAATCAAAAAGCGTATGAAGGTCACTGCGAAGCAGCAGCCCGTTGTGAGCGCTATGATCGTTTGTCTGCGCGTACGGCATGATATGCGCCGCCTCGACGAGGCTTGGAAACGCACAGCGGCTCACTTGGCAGGCTGCGCCATAGAGCCGGATCAAGCGATCGCGGAATTGCTGCTGTCCGCGCCGGAGATTGACTTCGCGCAATACTCGCCTCCTAGCTGCAATGATTGATTGCGGCGCCTCAGTGTCATCCATCGAATGCGGAGTAGCGTCCGGCGAGATCGCGCTGGCGTACGCGACAACGAGCTGGCGGTAGCTAGGGTCTATCGAAAGGAATCGCTCGATCTTCGCGAGGTCAATCTCCTTGATCGACATCTGATCGCTCGGGCGCAGAACGGCATCTTGTAGCTGAGTCGTCGTAAGCTCCTGCGGAGGCAAGCGGAAAGTGTCTGCATAATGCGCTTCGAACGTGTGAACAGCCACTGTCTCGCGCGTCGGATCGTCAAATGAGTGCTGATTCTTGCAAGCCCACTCGGGAGTTTTTGTCCCGCGTTTTTTTATGTTGGTAGCACGGCAGATTGGGCAACGCAGCCGTTCCTTGTGGCCTTGCCCTTCCAAGATCTCCCCGATTTCCGCAACACAAATGATTTCGGTCCGCGAGCGCAAAATGACTACGTCGTCTTTCTTAACCTGTCGACAATTTGCGACGTCGCTGTCGTAGCGGTAGACCTTTGCTGGGTCGTCTTCATAGCCAACGTTTCCTCCATATTGGCGCACCCCGTCGATCGTAAGAAACGACCACGCCCGGGGGCTCATCGTTATGCTCCCTGCTGAAGGCTGGTGGAGGTATTGCAGACGAGTCGGTCCGGCTCTCCGACCACGATGGATTGGGACCCGCTAGCGTGATGCTTTGTACTGTGGCAATGCGCAGAAATTTGCGACATGACTGTCCTCGAATGGATTTATTCTGCTGAAACTTATCGAGAGTGCCACATAGGCGGCGGCGTAGGCAACAGGCGCGCAAACGGCATATGTGGATTGGGCTGAATCTGACCTAGGTCGCCTGGTTGACAGGCATCGGCGTGAGAGTGATCAGACGGATCATTGCGGCGCAGCCTAGTCGCGACATTCCCGATTAGGCCGCGCGTGGCAATTGCGGGCTATCCTAGTTTTTCCAGCAAACTCTCGGGCTTCAATGTGTATACCTTTTCAGCATTTGCATGCTGCGGTGACCGGTTATCGAAGCGACTTCCATCGGATGTAACCCTTTCTCGAATAGCCGCGACGCTGCTTCATGTCGCAAATCGTGCCAGCGGAGAGTATAAATATCGGGTCTTCGATGCTTGCGGATTTAATGGTTCGCTTCCAGACGCAAATTATTGCGTTGGTGGTTGTGCCAAACACACGGCCTTTTAGTCCTGTGAGGTCAGCGTTGGCTGGGCCAAACATTGAGCGAGCCAATCTGGTATCAGCCCCTTCTGCGATCGCCGCAAGGTGCCGCAAGACGTTGATCGCCCGGCGGGAAAGCGGCAATGCAGGCGGAACACTCTTATTGTCAGTTCCACGGGCATCAGGTGGAAACTTGATCATCCGACTCTGAATGTCGAGCCACTCCCAGCGGACACTGAACAGTGCTGCACCTTGGCGCAGACTCGTTTCGATGGCCAGCTCACAAGCAGGGGCGGCCCATCGATTCCCGCTGGCCGACAAGAGGACGCACAGCTTTTCAAACTCACCAGGTCGAAGCCGCCGGTCTCGTGGTTGGCTTCCAGTGGGCTTCCGAATATTAGTCAAGGGGTTGGATAGGCCCATCTCGAACAGATGACTGACAATCTGCAATTCAAGTCGGATGGTGTTTTCTGCTCGACCCGCTAAGCGCCTTTCGTCACGGTATTTGGCAAAGTCGGCGCCCCGCAGGCTGGAGAGGGTTGGGTGGGCCAAATCGCGACGAATCCACCTGTCGATGCCTCGGTGCTCGAGGAGCTTGCAACACACGAGCGCTCTAGTTTCGGGGGTATCCCACAGATCAGATCTCACGAATTCCGTTGCCCGGCTGGCATCGCCAGTGCGACTTTCGGCTATTCGCGGCTTCTAGCGCAAGCGCAGTCCCCAAGCCGGGCGTTAGTCGCAAGCCCACGTTTGCGATAAACAATGGCGGTCCCTTCGCGTCTAAGTAGGCCAGTCGCATGAACTGCGTCCCACAGTCGCAAAACTGTGGCGCCAGTCGCACTTACTCTGGCGCCCTACGTCTACACCCACCCTCAAACATCAATATTCCCCGCCCTCAACGCATTGGACTCAATGAAAGCTCTCCGCGGCTCCACATCATCCCCCATGAGCGTAGTAAAGATACCGTCGGCGGCAATTGCATCCTCGATCTGCACCCTCAGAAGACGCCGCACCGCAGGATCCATAGTCGTCTCCCAAAGTTGCCCCGGATTCATCTCCCCGAGCCCCTTATAGCGCTGCTTGGAAACATTCCGTTCAGCATCCGCCAGCAACCACTTCATCGCATTCTTGAAGTCACTAACCGCCATACTCCGCTCCCCACGCTTGATCACAGCGCCAGAGCCAATCAGCCCCTTGAACGTATTAGCGGTATTCACAAGCTGCTGATAATCCGCGGTCAGCTGAAACTCTTCATCGATCACAGAGATCTTCTGATTCCCATGATGCGTCCGCGCGACGCGCAGCGAGCGCAGCTCCCGCACCGGGTCATACATCGTCGTAACGCGCACTTCCGGCTTCAGCGCGTCATCCCGCAGCTTCGCCTCAAGCGCGCGAGCGGAAGACTCGGCCGCCTGCTCGCTGGAGAGGTCGATAACGACACTATCCATCACCGCCTCGAGCGCGCCAGCGTCATACAAGCGGCTCAAACGATCAACCACCGCCTGCGCCAGCAGATAAGCCCGCGCCAACTCACCCAACGCATCCCCGGTAATCGGAGTCGCACCTTCAGAAGCCAACAACTCGGACCCCTGCAACGCGAGCCGAAGAATATGAGCGTTCACTTCCGACTCATCCTTCAGATACCGCTCGTCCTTCCCCGCCTTGATCTTGTAAAGCGGCGGCTGCGCGATATAGATATACCCGCGCTCGATCATCTCCGGCATCTGCCGATAGAAGAACGTCAGCAACAGTGTCCGGATATGCGCGCCATCGACGTCAGCATCGGTCATGATGATGATGCGGTGATAGCGCAGCTTGTCGAGGTTGTAGTCTTCCTTGCCGATCCCGCAGCCAAGCGCGGTAATCAGCGTAACGATCTGCTCAGAAGAAAGCAGCTTGTCGTAGCGCGCCTTCTCGACGTTCAGCACCTTGCCGCGCAGCGGCAGGATGGCTTGAAACTTCCGATCACGCCCCTGCTTCGCCGACCCGCCCGCCGAGTCACCCTCGACGATATAAATCTCCGACTTCGCCGGATCCTTCTCCTGGCAATCCGCAAGCTTCCCTGGCAGGCCGACGCCATCGAGCACGCCCTTGCGCCGGGTCATCTCACGCGCCTTGCGCGCCGCATCGCGCGCACGCGCCGCGTCGACGATCTTGCCGCAGATGATCTTCGCGTCGCCCGGCGTTTCGAGCAGGAACTCCTCGAGCGCCTTCGCAACCACTTCTTCCACCGGCGCGCGCACTTCCGACGACACCAGCTTGTCCTTCGTCTGCGAGCTGAACTTCGGCTCCGGCACCTTGACCGACAGCACGCACGACAGCCCTTCGCGCATGTCGTCGCCAGACGTTTCAACCTTCGCCTTCTTCGCGACTTCGTGATCGGCGATGTACTTGTTCAGCACGCGCGTCATCGCCGCGCGCAGACCCGTGAGGTGCGTGCCGCCGTCGCGCTGCGGAATGTTGTTCGTGAAGCACAGCACGTTTTCGTTGTAGCTGTCGTTCCACTGCATCGCCACTTCGACTCCCACACCGTCCTTCTCGCCCATGATGTGGAAGATGTTCGGGTGCAGCACGGACTTGTTCTTGTTGATGTACTCGACAAAACCCCTTACGCCGCCGACGAATGCAAAATCCTCTTCCTTACCCGAACGCTGATCCGTCAAACGAATACGCACGCCGTTATTGAGGAACGACAGTTCGCGAATCCGCTTCGCGAGAATGTCGTAGTGATATTCGACGTTGCCGAAAATCTTTTCATCGGCCATGAAATGCACTTCGGTGCCGCGGTTTTCGGTGTCGCCGATCACTGGCATCGGCGAGACGGTCACGCCGTCGATTTTTTCGAGCACGCGGTTCTGCGGCACCCCACGGTGGAATTCCATGAAGTGCTTTTTGCCGTCGCGGCGCACGGTGAGGCGCAGCCATCCCGACAGTGCGTTCACGCACGACACGCCCACCCCGTGCAGGCCGCCCGACACCTTGTAGCTGTTCTGATCGAACTTGCCGCCTGCGTGCAGCTCGGTCATCACGATTTCGGCGGCGCTGCGCTTCGGATCGTGCTTGTCGTCCATCTTCAGGCCGGTCGGCACGCCACGGCCGTTGTCGGTGATCGAGATCGAGTTGTCCGCGTGGATGATCACCTGGATGTCGTTGCAATGCCCGGCGAGCGCTTCGTCGATTGAGTTGTCGAGCACTTCGAACACGAGGTGGTGCAAACCGGTGCCATCCGATGTATCCCCGATGTACATCCCAGGCCGCTTGCGCACGGCTTCCAGACCTTCGAGGATCTGGATGGACGAGGCGCCGTAGCTGTTATCGGGCTGTGTATTGTTCGTTTCAGTCATGGATTTTTTCCGGTTCTGCGTTACTGCAAGGTTGCTGCTCTGGACTTTTCAAAACGCCATAAAAACGCCAAAGGGGCGCTGCGCCCCTTGGTGTTCTTCTTTATGCTGGACGCGTCAGATGCGCATCGGCATCACCACGTATTTGAATTCGTCGTTCTCGGGAATCGTGATCAACGCGCTGGAGCTGGCATCACCCAGGCTCACCTGCAGCATGTCGACCTTCAGGTTCGCGAGCACGTCGAGCAGATACGTGACGTTGAACCCAATATCGACGCTGTCGCCGTCATATGCGATTTCCAGTTCTTCCTGCGCCTCTTCCTGATCGGCGTTGGTCGACATGATCTTCAACTGGCCCGGCTCGACCATGCAGCGCACACCCTTGAACTTGTCAGACGTCAGAATCGCCGCGCGTTGCAGCGAGCGCTGCAGTTCTTCGCGGCCAATCTGGAATTTGTTCTTGTGCGACTTCGGAATCACGCGCTGGAAGTCGGGGAACTTGCCTTCCACGAGCTTCGACACCAGTTCGACCTGGCCGAACGTGAACTTGACCTGCGTCTGCGCAATGTCGATCTTGAGCGTGTCGTCGATGTCTTCGAGCAGGCGCTGCAATTCGAGAATCGTCTTGCGCGGAATGATCACTTCCTGACGCGCGAACGAGCCCTCGATCTTCATCGACGAGAACGCGAGACGGTGGCCGTCCGTCGCGACCGCCATCAGCTGATCGCCGTCTACCACCAGCAGCATGCCGTTCAGGTAGTAGCGGATGTCCTGCTGGGCCATCGAGAAATGGACCATGCCGAGCAGCTGGCGGAACGTCTTTTGCGGAACCACGAGGCTCGCGCCGTAGTCTTTAGCCTGAGCGACGGTCGGGAATTCGTCTGCGGCGAGCGTTTGCAGCGCAAAGCGGCTCTTGCCGGATTGCACGGTCAGGCGCTTGTCATTCAGCGTCAGCGTGACCTGGCCGTCGGGCATCGCGCGCAGAATGTCGAGGAGCTTGCGCGCTGCCACCGTGGTCGCGACCGAATCGCCGCCCACGCCGAAATCGGCGCGGGTGGTGATCTGCAACTCGAGGTCGGTCGACAGGAACGATACGTCCGGACCGTTCTTGGTGATCAGCAAATTGGCGAGGATCGGCAACGTATGGCGGCGTTCGACGATGCCGCTCACGGTTTGCAGCGGCCTGAGGAGGTTATCGCGTTCGGTCTTGACCAGTTGCATAGATTTCCTTCGTTGATAAACGGCCTGCACGCCTTACGGGACAAGCTTTTCAGCGTGCAGTCGCGACTCCCCGCCGGCGCCATGAACAGCGCCCGTCACGGCGTGAAATCCGCCCGCGGCCGCCGGGCGGTTAAACCTGTATTGTGCCTGAAAACGGGACCGCCTCACTAAAATGGGGGCGAGTTCGGGAATAAACAGGTCGATTTGCGGACCGTGATCCGGGTTGCCGCCGGTTTGTCGCGCTGCTGCGCTGCGCCGCCTGTTCGCGGGCGGGTTTTTCAGTCGCTACGGGTCGGTTGCGCCGCAAATTCGTCGCGCGCTTGCCGCGCCTCTGCATCACTTGTGCCCCGCTTGCCGTCGCGTTCCTTGTCATTCCCCGTCCGGACCCGGCAGCCTCGCCGGCTTGTTCATCCCCTGCCCGCTTCTCTGCGCAGCCAGTTCCAGCATTTCCTGCCGCCCGCGTCGGTTTCACCGTCGCGTGCGGCCAGCGCGTTTAGCCTTTCAGCGTCTGCTCCAGGACGTGCAGTTCGTGATTCAGCTGCGCGTCCTTGCTGCGCTCATCGGCGATCTTGCGCACCGCGTGCAGCACCGTCGTGTGGTCGCGCCCGCCGAACAGCTCGCCGATTTCCGGCAGACTCTTCTGCGTCAGCTCCTTAGCCAGGTACATCGCGATCTGCCGCGGTCGCGCGATGTTCGCCGGACGCTTCTTCGAATACATGTCCGCGACCTTGATGCTGTAAAAGTCGGCGACCGTTTTCTGGATATTTTCCACTGAGATCTGCCGGTTCTGCACCGTCAGCAAGTCTTTCAGCGCTTCCTTGGTCAGTTCGATCGTGATTTCGCGGCCGTGGAACCTCGAGTACGCAAGGATCTTGCGCAGCGCGCCTTCGAGCTCGCGCACGTTCGAGCGCAGGTGCTTCGCGACGAAGAACGCGACGTCTTCGTTCAGACTCACGAACTCCGATTGCGCCTTGCGCATCAGAATCGCGACGCGCATTTCGAGTTCGGGCGGTTCGATGGCCACGGTCAGGCCAGAATCGAAGCGCGAGATCAGGCGATCGTCGATACCCGAGATTTCCTTCGGATACGTGTCGCTCGTGATGATGACCTGCGCCTTGTTCGCGACCAGCGCCTCGAACGCGTAGAAGAATTCCTCTTGCGTGCGCGACTTGCCCGAAAAGAACTGAATATCGTCGATCAGCAGCAGGTCGAGCGAGTGGTAGTAGCGCTTGAAGTCGTCGAATGCCTTGCGCTGGTATGCCTTCACGACGTCGGACACATACTGTTCAGCGTGGATGTAGCGAATCCGCGCACCGGGTTTGTCCATCAGCAACTGATTGCCGATCGCGTGGATCAGGTGCGTCTTGCCGAGGCCCACGCCGCCGTACAGGAACAGCGGGTTATACGAGATGCCGGGGTTGTCGGCCACCTGGATCGCCGCAGCGCGCGCAAGCTGATTCGCCTTACCGGTGACGAAGTTGTCGAAGGTCAGCACGGGGTTCAGCTTCGAACGCTCATACATCGAGTCGCTCTCGCTACTCGCCGCGGCACCCGCGCCTTGGCCCGGACGCCAAGTGCGGCGCCCGGCGGCGGCTTCGTTCGCGTCGAGGCTCGGCAGATCGAGGTCGGCTGCGTCTTCGGCGGTGCTGCGCGAGTTCGCGTTTTGCGCGGCGAGCGCCGCTGCTGCAGCTGCGGGATTCGGGCGTGCGGCATGCGCGGCCTGCACGGCGCCGACAGCCGCATCCACAGCTGCGACGCCACCGGCATGGCCGCCCTGCGGCGCCGCCGAAGCCGGGCGTGCGAACGACGGAGTCGGCGCGCCCGCCGCCGGGCCGCGCATGCCAACCTTCGGATCCAGTACGAATTGCACGTCCACTGGCGTGTGCCAGAAATCGCGGGCCATATCCGCGATGCGGCCAGAGAACTGGCTCTTGACCCAGTCGAGCTTGAATCGGTTCGGCGCGGCAATGCTCAACGTGTTCGCATCGGCGTCGAAGGCGACCGGGGCCAAGGGTTTGATCCACGTCACGTACTGCTGGGGCGTGAGCTCACGCTCCAGCAATGCGGAACAGTGTTGCCAGAATTCGTTCATCAAGTTGCTATCGTTATGGTGTGCACGGCGGTCGCCGCTGCCCCTGTCGCGCACGCGCAACAAGGCCCTGAGCAGCCAGGCGTAACGGCCCCAGGCGCTTGTGCCACAAGGGTCTGCGGGACAAACGTGCCGGAGCGACGTGCAACATTTTTGGGAAGTAAGGCGAGATTCTAACGCCAAAACGGACCCGCAAGTGAGTTATCCACAGGGACGGATCAGCTGCTTCGGCAAGCACCAATTACGCGGGAAGATGGCTAAACTATTGACGGCCAACGGAAAACCGGTTTAAATAGCGGGTTCCGCGAAAACCAATTTCAGCAAACCACCGGCCATTGCGCTTTCAGCGATGATCGCGCGGTTTTTTTCGATCGAGTGAGAGCAACATGAAACGTACCTATCAACCTTCCGTTACCCGTCGCAAGCGCACCCACGGCTTCCGCGTTCGCATGAAGACCGCTGGCGGCCGCAAGGTCATCAACGCACGTCGCGCGAAGGGCCGCAAGCGCCTCGCGATCTAAGGCAAGCGGATTGCGCGCTGTGACTGAAGCCCGCAGCGAAGCGGGAGCAGCCGGGGCGCAGCAACCGGGCTCGGTTCCGTTGCGAGCGCAAGCCGCCTTCCCCAAAGCCGCAAGGCTGCTAAAAACGGATGAGTTTTCATCCGTTTTTCGTTTGCGGCCATGGCGCCGTACCGCGCATTTCGTCATGTACGGCAGGCCCACCGGCAACGAGGCGCGTCTTGGTCTCGTGATCGGTAAGAAGTATGCGTCGCGCGCGGCCACGCGGAATCTGGTGCGCCGCATCGCACGCGAAGCTTTCCGGCTGCGTCGTGCAGAATTCGGCGGTTGGGATGTGCTGCTGCGTCTACATACGCGTTTCGACAAAAAGACTTTGCCGAGCGCGTCGTCGTCGCCATT
The DNA here is from genome assembly GCF_050436345.1 of Paraburkholderia sp. WC7.3g. NCBI lineage: Bacteria > Pseudomonadati > Pseudomonadota > Betaproteobacteria > Burkholderiales > Burkholderiaceae > Paraburkholderia > Paraburkholderia sp. WC7.3g. Next base: position 453,955 of record NZ_JBNDMA010000002.1, on the reverse strand, counting down.
GAAGGCGTTGTGCCGCAGCGAAATCGAAGCGTTGCTCGACAAGGCAGCGCGCGAAATTACTCGTCGTCAGGCGCCGCCCGCGGAGGCGCCCAGGACGGAATGACGCAGTGACCGCCCGCACCTCCGTCGCCGCCACTGACGTGGCGCCGGCAGCTTCAGGGCGCGGGCGTCGCCCGGTACTCAACGTTGCGCGGCGCCATCCGGCCGCACCTGCCATGCAAACGGTACTCATCGCTTTATTGCGCTTTTACAAGCTTGCCGTCAGCCCCATGCTCGGCAACCGGTGCCGTTTTTACCCTTCCTGCTCTGATTACGCGCGCGAGGCAATCCAGTATCATGGCGCCGCGCGCGGGACTTATCTCGCCGTGAGGCGTGTTTGCCGCTGCCATCCGTTTTCCGCGGGCGGTATCGATCTCGTCCCGCCACCCACTTCTGAAAAGCGCTGACGCGCCGCTCCATCGACACTGAGACAACGCATGGATATCAAACGCACCGTCCTATGGGTCATCTTTTTCATGTCAGCTGTCATGCTGTTCGACAACTGGCAACGCGACCACGGACGCCCGTCGATGTTCTTCCCGAGCACGACGCCGACCCAGACCGCCGGCAGCGCCGCGCCGGGCACCACGACGCCGGGCACCCAGCCGGCCGATCTGCCGGCCACCAACGCCACCGCGCCCGGCAACGCGCCGGCGGCCGAGCAATCGCAACTCGTGAAGTTCGGCACCGACGTCTATAGCGGCGAAATCGACACCCGCGGCGGCACCTTGTCGCGCCTATCGCTCGTCAAGCAGGGCGACGGCAAGCAGCCGGATCTCGTTATCACTCTGTTCGACAAAACGAAAAATCACACGTATCTGGCGCGCACCGGCCTGCTAGGTGGCGATTTCCCGAATCACAACGACGTATTCACGCTGATGCCGAATCAGCCGACCGAACTGGCTAATGGTCAGAACTCGTTCCAGATGAGCTTCGAGTCGCCGGAAAAAGGCGGCCTCAGGGTCATCAAGACTTATACGTTCACGCGCGGCAGCTACGTGATCGGCGTCGAGACGAAGGTCCAGAACGTCGGCACCACGCCGGTGACGCCGCAGGTCTATATGGAGCTCGTGCGCGACGACCAGCCAGTCGAAACGCCGCGCTTCTCGCACACGTTCATCGGACCGGCTGTCTACACGAACGAGCATCACTTCCAGAAGATGACGTTCGGCGATCTCGACAAGAACAAGGAGAACTTCGCAACGTCGGCCGACAACGGCTGGGTCGCGATGGTCCAGCACTACTTCGCGTCGGCCTGGATTCCGCAGGAGGGCGCAAAGCGTGACTTCTACGCCGAGAAGATCGATCCGTCGCTGTATCGCGTCGGCATCAAGCAGGCGATGCCGACCATCCAGCCGGGTCAGACCATCAGCGTGAACGCGCGTCTGTTCGCCGGTCCGGAAGAAGAGAAGATGCTCGCAGGCATCGCGCCGGGCCTCGATCTGGTGAAGGACTACGGCTGGGTCACGATCATCGCGAAGCCGCTGTTCTGGCTGCTGTCGAAGATCCACAGTTATGTCGGCAACTGGGGCTGGTCGATCGTGCTGCTCACGGTGCTGATCAAGGCGGTGTTCTTCCCGCTGTCGGCCGCGAGCTACAAATCGATGGCGCGCATGAAGGCGATCACGCCGCGCATGCAGGCGTTACGCGAGCGCTTCAAGGGCGATCCGCAGAAGATGAATGCGGCGCTGATGGAGCTGTACAAGACCGAGAAGGTCAATCCGTTCGGCGGCTGTCTGCCGGTCGTGATCCAGATTCCGGTGTTCATCTCGCTGTACTGGGTGCTGCTGTCATCGGTGGAAATGCGCGGTGCGCCGTGGATTCTGTGGATTCAGGATCTGTCGCAGCAGGACCCGTATTTCATCCTGCCGGTCCTGATGGCCGTGTCGATGTTCCTGCAGACCCGCTTGAACCCGACGCCGCCAGATCCGGTTCAGGCAAAGATGATGATGTTCATGCCGATCGCGTTCTCGGTCATGTTCTTCTTCTTCCCGGCGGGTCTCGTGCTGTACTACGTCGTGAACAACGTGCTGTCGATCGCACAGCAGTACTACATCACGCGGATGATGGGCAGCTCGAAGGCGAAGCCGGCCTGATGTTCTGCTCAGCGGCGGCCCGCATGGCCGCCGCGACGCAAGCCGAAAAACGAAAAGCCGCCCGGTGCGAACCGGGCGGTTTTTTTATGGCAGTTGAACAAAATGCGGCAGGCGGCCGCATGCTCATTATTCGTCGCTCACTCGTCGTCGGAATCTTCGCCGTAGAAGCGCACGATCATTTCCTCGACCAGATTTCGGTCCTTCGGCGTCAACGATGCGATCTTGGAGGCGAGCTCGATCGTTTCGGGAGTCGGCGGATATTTTTCCCCGCGAGCCATCGGTCTCGCGCTAGTGCCGGGCGGCGGTCCGTAATGGAGCCAATGCTCGTTGACGTTCAGCCATTCGGCGAGCGTGCGCAACTTATCCGGCTTTGGAATCGTCGTACCCGTCAGCCATTTGTGCGCGGTCTGCGGTGTCACGGAACGCTCGCCGTGATAGCGAAGATTGAACTGCTCGGCGAGTTTGGTCCCGCCGCGAATTTTCAGCGGCTCGAGCAGATCCTTCAGTCTCTTCGCGAAGGCGGCTTTTTCTTTGTCGGTCGGCATGGGCCAGATTGTGCAATTCAGCGTTCAACCAGTTGACAACCGACCAAGTTTAGTTTTCCCCTATTTGAGATAGTTTTAGCTTGCAGCGCACGCCCCGTAATGCGTTGCACGAAATCGATTTTTTTCATCTTTCTATTACCTGGCTTGCCTTTGCCGGAATTGCAGGACCAGCCGAATCTTAATTATTCTTAAGTAACGCAGTAATGATCCTAGCTTACTTAAGATAAATCTGAACTACGCAGCCAATAGAACGAAAGCGCGCCTTCTTCGCGCCTTTGCCGCGAGCCCTTCCGTCCGAGGCGCGCGCGTTACAATGCCTCGCGCCGACTCGAACGACGCGGCCCGCCCTCCCCTCGTGTTTTCGCCCGACTTCCCATGCTCACGACCGACTCCGATCCCATCGTTGCCATTGCTACCGCGCCCGGCCGCGGAGGCATCGGCGTCGTGCGGATTTCGTTCGGCCGCGCTGGCGCGGCGGCCGCCCAGCCGTTGATGCACGCGCTCACCGGCCAGACGCTCGCCGCGCGCCACGCGAGCTACGTGCCGTTTCTCGACGCGAGCGGCAATCCGCTCGACCGCGGCATCGCGCTGTACTTTCCGGCGCCGCATTCGTACACCGGCGAGCACGTGCTGGAACTGCAAGGCCACGGCGGGCCGGTCGTGTTGCAGTTGGTCCTGCAGCGCTGCGTCGACGCCGGCCGCGCGTTCGGTCTGCGGCTCGCCGAGCCCGGCGAATTCACACGTCGCGCGTTTCTGAACGACAAGCTCGATCTTGCGCAGGCCGAAGCCGTCGCCGATCTGATCGAGGCGAGCACCGAGGCCGCCGCGCGTTCGGCCGGCCGCTCGCTCGACGGCGCGTTCTCGCGCGACATCCACGCACTAGTCGAAGAAGTGATTACGCTGCGGATGCTGGTCGAAGCGACGCTCGACTTCCCCGAAGAGGAAATCGACTTTCTCGAAGCCGCCGACGCGGGCGGCAAGCTCGCGCGCATACGCGAGCGTCTCGCGCACGTGCTGAGCGAGGCGCGCCAAGGTGCGCTGCTGCGCGAGGGTTTGTCAGTCGTGCTGGCGGGGCAGCCGAACGTCGGCAAGTCTTCGCTGCTGAACGCGCTCGCCGGTGCCGAACTCGCGATCGTCACGCCGATCGCCGGCACGACGCGCGACAAGGTCGCGCAGACGATCCAGATCGAAGGCATCCCGCTGCACGTGATCGACACCGCCGGCTTGCGCGAGACCGAGGACGAGGTCGAGAAGATCGGCATCGAGCGCACGTGGGGCGAGATCGAGCGGGCGGACGTGGTGCTGCATTTGCTCGACGCGCGCACCGGCATGACGGCCGACGACGAGACGATCGCCGGACGCTTTCCGCGCGGCGTGCCGATCGTGCGCGTGCTGAACAAAACGGACTTGACCGGGCTCGCGCCGGCGACGCAGGCACTCGACGCCGATCTCGAGCTCAGCGAGGTGTGGCTGTCGGCGAAGAAAGGCGAAGGCGTCGCATTGCTCCGCGGCGAACTGCTACGCATCGCCGGTTGGCAGGCGGGCGCGGAAAGCGTCTATCTCGCGCGCGAGCGGCATCTGATTGCATTGCGCGCGGCCGACGAGCATCTGGCGAGCGCCGCCGCGCATGCGGAGCAGAACGCGCAGGCGCTCGATCTGTTCGCCGAGGAATTGCGGCTCGCGCAGGGTCAGTTGAACTCGATCACCGGTGAGTTCAGTTCGGACGATCTGCTCGGAGTGATTTTCAGCCGATTCTGCATCGGCAAGTAACGCCGGACTGGCGGATCCGTGCAACACGGCCGTCATACCAACCATCAAGGTCAAATAGGCACCGCTGCGGCGCAGGTGCAAATGACACTCCGTCGACCCAAAATCCACTGAATTATTGGTACACAGCTAACGCAAAGGTTTAAAATCGCCGCTGTCTGAGCCACCACGTACAGTGTCCTGAAAGCATGCCCCGCCTCGCCACCCCGCTCACCGAATCCGAGATCCGCGCGCTCGAACCGCGCGCGACCCGCTACTGTGTCGCCGACGGCAACGGCCTCGTGATCGAGGTCATGACGACCGGCACCAAGGTCTGGCGCTTCCGCTATACGTTGAACGGCAAGCGTCAGCCGCTCGCGACCATCGGCGATTACCGGATGATTTCACTGCGCGTCGCGCGCGCGAAAGCGCAGAAGTACGCAGCGCTCGTCGCGCAGGGCATCTCGCCGGTCGCGACCGCGCGGCGCGATCGCGGCGCCGAGAGCAAGGCCGACGTGCTGCGTGAAGCGGCCGACCTTTATCTCGCGACCGCACTGGCCGGCAAGTCGGACGAATATCGCCGCACCACGCGGCGCGCGCTCGACAAGGACGTGCTGCCCGCGATCGGCAACAAGCCGATCGGCGCGGTGAGCGCCGACGACATCGTCGCGATTTGCGAGCGAATCAAAGGCCGCGGCTCGCCGAAAATGGCGCTGCACACACGCAACGTCGTGAAGCGCCTGTACGCCTACCTGATCGCGCGGCAGCTCGCGGTCGGCAACCCCGCGGAAGTCGTGCCGGCGCGCTCGATCGCGACCTTCGACAGTCGCACCCGCGTGCTGTCCGGCGCCGAGATCGGCGTCATGTTGCACACGATCGACACGTCGAATATCCGCCGCCCGCTGAAACTCGCGCTGCATCTGCTGGTGCTGACGATGGCGCGCAAATCGGACCTCGTCGAATCGACATGGGCCGAGTTCGATCTCGACAACGCGCTATGGACGATTCCCGCCGCGCGCCTGAACGCGCGCGAGGATCGCATCGTCTGCCTGCCGCGTCAGGCGGTTGCGCTGCTGCGCGAGCTGCAGCGCGCGCGCACCAGCGAGAGGTTCGTATTCCCGAGCATCAGGGGCGACGATAGGCCGATCGCGAAGAGCACGCTGAACCAGGCGGTCAAGGCATTGGGGCTCGACGTGGAGCATTTCGTGCTGCATGACTTTCGGCGGACTGCGTCGACGCATCTGCGCGACATGGAGCGCCAATCAGGCGCGGGGGGCGACATCACGAAGCGCGAAGCAACTGGCGAAGCAGCGCGGGGACGTCGCATGCTTCAGAGTTGGGCGGACTTTGTCGATAGCCAGATGGAAGTCGCACGGCAGACGGCGAACGGGATCGCCTGACGGCATTGTCATGGGTTTTGGCGCCATCCGACGTTTGCCGTCATGCCGGCAATGGGTTGGTACACAGGCCGATGCGGCCTTGCCACAAACCTAGGCAAATAAAGGTAATGTCATTAAGAAATCAGGTTTCCATTCCCGGCGCAAATGCGCCTTTTTCCGCTTCAATTGACCGTTTCACTTCGTCGTTCTTTCCCCGCTTCCATCGCCTACACTGACAGATGGATGCAAGCCGAAACGGAGGTTCCGATGTCTGAATCGATGCTCGCCTACCTGATGGGGCCCGCCGTCATGCTGGTGGTCGGCATTGCCATCTGGATGATGTCGCGTCACCGCGACGCATCCAGGCCGCCCAGGCTCGAGCGCTGGCTCGACACGCATTACGCGGAGTGGCTTCATCACAAGCATTAAGCCGTGCCTCACATGCAAAAGGCCGTCGCATTGGGCGACGGCCTTTTTGTCTGCGCGCTGTTAGTCCGAATCGTCCGCGCATCACAACCTTCACGCAGTCACCACTGGGGCTCGGATTGCGGCTGTGCATACCCGTACTGTCCAGGCGGCGGTGCGCCGCACGCGACGTAGGCGCGCTGATACTGGTCGTAGCAATAGGCGGGCGGAGGTGTCGCATAGGCCGGCGCGGGCTGATATGCGGGTTGCGCATAGACCGGCTGCGGATACGCGACCACCGGCGCTGGTGTCAACACCGAGCTGACCACTGCGCCCAGCACCGCGCCACCGATCAGCGCGCCCACCACGTCACCGCCGTTTCCGTGCGCGGACGCCTGGCTCGCCACCGTCAGACTCCCAGCCATAACCAACGCCACTGCGATCTTTTTCATATTAAGCTCCCGCCGTTCAGGCATGGACGCATTGTCGCCGACGCGCGCGGAAATAGATGCTGCAGTTGGTAACCGGACATTAACTCTGTAACAGGTGCATAACGGCGCATGTGTCGCCCGTCACGACGCTGATCGAGGCCGCCCACGTCGGCCTGTATCGCGCGACACCCAATGGGAAGAATCAGGTGGCGGTCAGCGGCTGAGTCGGGAGCCGCCCTTCCCCGCGTTCTGTTTCACACCACGGCGCGCGTATAGCGCTCGGCCGGCGCGCTGCGCGACAGATTCGGCTGCAGATGCAGACGCGCGCTGTTCAGACGCTCCCAGTCGGCGGCATCGGGTAACGACGGGATCGTCACCAGCTCACCCTGATCGAGACCGGCAAGCGCCGCGTCGACCATGTGCTCGGCGCTCATCACGATCTGCGAAGGCAGGTTTTCGACCGCGAGACCCGCGCGATCCCAGAACGCGGTGCTCGTCGCGCCCGGCAGCACCGCCTGCAGCCGCACGCCCTTGCCGCCCACCTCGTGATGCAGCGACTGCGTGAGGTTCAACACGTACGCCTTGGTGCCGCTGTAAGTGCCGTTCAACAATTCCGGCGCCAACGCGACGATCGACGAGATATTGATCACCGTGCCCGCGCCACGCGCGACGAACCCCGGCAACACCGCCGCCGTCAGGCGCGTCAGCGAGGTCACGTTCAGGTCGATCATCTGCTCGAGCTGATCGATGTCCGAGTCGATCAGCGTCGCGGTCGCGCCGACACCCGCGTTGTTGACCAGCATCGTGATGCCGCGTTCGGCGCGCAGCTGGTTCTCGATGCGGCGCACGTCGGCCTTGTCGGTCAGATCGGCGCTCACCGTGCGCACGCGGCGACCGGTCTCCTTCGTCAGCCGGTCGGCGAGACTGGTGAGGCGCGCACCGTCGCGCGCGATCAGCAGCAGGTCGTAGCCGCGCCGCGCGAGTCGGTCGGCGTACACCGCGCCGATACCCGACGAGGCGCCCGTGACCACCGCCGTGCCCTTGCCTTCGTTCGAGTTGCCTTGTACGACGTTGTCTGCCTGGGTTGTCATTGAAGCTCTCCTTGCGGGCTGCGCGTGACGCATCCGCCGTATCCGGTAAATGGGAACATCCGTGAACTCGCCGCCGCGCGGCATTCGCGCTGATGCGACGGTGTTGACGAGTTGAGTCTAGGCGCGTACCGTTCCGTCTCAAATGTCATATTTCCCTCGTTTCAGGACATCGCAATGAAACGCATCGGCGTGGTGGTGTTTCCAGGCTTCCAGATCCTCGACATGGTCGCGGTATCGATTTTCGAACTCGCCAATCAGGACAGCGGCGAGCCGGCGTACGACGTCGCGGTGATCTCCGAGCACGGCGGCATGGTGCGCAGCTCGGCGGGCGTCGAGCTCGCGACGCGGCCGTTCGGCGATCCGGCCTATGACACGGTGATCGTCACCGGCGCGATGCAGATTGCACCGTCGTCGCCGGGGCTGCTCGCGTTTCTGAACGACGCGCTCGCCGCCTCGCGCCGCACCGCGAGCATCTGTACCGGTGCGTTCGTGCTCGCCGAAGCGGGCATTCTCGACGGCCGCCACGCGACCACGCACTGGGCGCATGCGCGCGATCTGCAGCGGCGCTTTCCGCGCGCGCGGGTCGACGAGGACCGCATCTTCATCGTCGACGGCTCGGTGTGGACGTCGGCCGGCATGACCGCGTGCATCGATCTGTGCCTCGCGCTCGTCGAAAACGACCTCGGCGTCGCGGTGTCGCGCGCGATCGCGAAGAAGCTCGTCGTCTATCACCGGCGCACCGGCGGGCAATCGCAGTACTCCGCGATGCTCGATCTCGAACCGAAATCCGATCGAATCCAGAACGCGCTGTCGTATGCGAAAAACCATCTGCGCGAGCCGCTGACCGTCGAACAGCTCGCCGACGTCGCGCGTCTGAGTCCACGCCAGTTCAGCCGCGCGTTTCGCGACGAGACGCGCCAGTCGCCGGCTCGCGCGATCGAGGCGCTGCGTGTCGAAGTGGCACGCACGATGCTTGAAACCGGCCGTCACTCGATCGAAACGGTCGCGGCCGACACTGGCTTCATCGACCCCGAGCGGATGCGGCGCGCGTTTCTGCGCGCGTTCGGCCAGCCGCCGCAAGCAATCCGGCGCGCCGCACGCGTGCCGTAAGCGTTCGGTAGAGAATAGGAAACCGCGGTGCGAAGCTGCGCGAAAAAGCCCTGTTCCGCACGAGCCGTGAATGAACCCAGCCCAAATGAAAGGAAACGCGATGGAATACAACGACAGCAACCCGTTCGCAAAAATTTTGCGCGGCGAATTACCCTGCATCAAGGTGGCCGAAAATGACCAGGCGCTGGCTTTCATGGACTTGATGCCGCAAGCTGACGGCCATTTGCTCGTCGTGCCGAAGGAGGCGGTCGCGGAAATTTTCGATCTGTCCGATGCGGCGCTCGTCGAGTCGACGCGCATGGCGCAAAAGCTGGCGATTGCGGTGCGTGCAGCACTGCGCCCGGACGGCGTGTTCATCGGCCAGTTCAACGGTGCGGCGGCCGGACAGACGGTGCCGCACGTGCATTTCCACGTGATTCCGCGCTGGGAAGGTCAACCGCTGAAGCTGCATGCGCGCGAGCCCGCCGATGCGGACACACTCGAAGCGCTGGCCAAACGGATTCGCGCGCACTGGCGCGCCCATTGAAAGCGCGACGCATCGCACGCCAATGCAACCCACTGCACGTCACGGTCACGCTCGGTAACAACTGTAAAAGCCGTTGAAACCACCGATGGGCGCCGCGCGACTAGACTGCTGTTGCCTTGTATTCAAGGCATTGAGTGTGGATCTCTTTTTTCAGCCTGCCCCTGTGGCAGGCTTTTTTCTTTGGCGATCCGCTTCTCGGTTTATAGCCGCTCGCGCGAACGGCGCAGCGGATGTCGCCAGTCGATGCGTCGCGGACGCGGTGGCAACGGCCGTCCGTCATGCAGGTCTCGATGCTCCTGCCACAATTCGTCAGAAAAAAGAAACATGACGATCAGCAGCGGAACGACCAGAAAAATCCCGAGTATCACGTGCTCGTTCACGATAGCCTCCAGGCGCAGGAGATTTGTTTTTATTGTAGAGCACCGCCTGTACCCGCATGCTTGCGCGACGGCGATCCCCACCTTTCGAGAAAGCCCGTGACACACAGCTGGCACTGTTTATTTTCTGCACCTGCCTCGTTATTGCGCATAACCGCCTTTGCCTGGTGCATGACTTGGTGTGCGGTGCACAAAGTCATTGATTAAATTGTATTAGATTGCTTAATTGCCGCTACGCGTTTACGCGAATTCTCGTGCAAAGCTTTACCAGTTAGAGGCGTGCGTACGACGGGCTTTTTAGTTATCCATTTCATTGCGGGTCGACCAAGCGTCTGCTCAAGCTTTAATCAGCTACGGCACTTGCTGCGACAATTCGCCACTGTTGCGACTGCACACAAGATGTGCTTGTCGTTCTCCTTGGTTCTTCTAGAGTGCGAATTGCGCGTCCACCGTTAAAGTTAAATACATAGCTAACCCAAGTATTTTTCGGTCCGCACCGGAGGAAGAAAATGAGAACTCGTATTGCCGCTGTTTTCGCCATTGCGGGTTTGGCTGCCGCTAGCGTTCATGCGCAAGACGTCATGATCAAGCCGCAGCAAACGATCCAGTTCAAGGCCAATGCGTATGGCTGCGTATCAAAGGACAAGCTCGATGCCGCCGATCACCACGCGCAGGCCGGTGAACAGCAGCAGATGCAGGAATTCTTCTCCGGATATCAATGCGTGTCGACACCGACCGATTCAAGTTTCCGCGTGGTGCGCGTGGTCGGCCACGACGTCGAGTTCGTGAATTCAGGCAATAGCGACACCGAGGGGCTCTGGGCGAACGACCGATTTATCAAGCAATAAGCACAACACCGGTATTCCGGCAAAAGCCGGAATGCGGTCGCACGCGTATCCGCTGCGGCTTTAAAGCCGCAGGCACGAACACGTGAGTTAGAAGACGGCTTGGGCATTCAAATGCCAGGCCGTTTTTTTATTGCTTTCCATGCCGGCCACGCTTCGCGTGCAATAAAAAAAGCCGATGCGGACTTTATCGACCCGCATCGGCAGCACGCCTTCTCGCAAAGCGCAGGAAATCCGGCCATAAGCAATCGCGCGTCAGTGCACGCGCTTGCTGCGGCGGAACTGGTCGAACAGCACCGCGAGCAGCAGGATGCCGCCGCGAATCAGGTATTGATAGAACGTGGGCACGTTCAGCAGGCTCATGGCGTCCTGCACCGAGCCCATGATCAGCACGCCGACCAGCACGCCGGAGATCGTCGCGACACCGCCCGTCAGCGACACGCCGCCGAGCACGCACGCGGAAATCACGCCGAGTTCCAGTCCAACCGACGTTTTCGGATCGCCGAGGCTCATGCGCGACGCGAGCATCACGCCCGCAAAGCCGGTGACGAGGCCTTGCAGCACGAACACGGTGATCTTGATGCGCGTGACGGGCAGTCCAGCGAGCACAGCCGCTTCGCTATTGCCGCCGACCGCCAGCACGTTCTTGCCGAACACGGTCTTTTTCAGCAGAAAGCCGAACAGCACGAAGCCGACGATGTTGCTCCAGATCGGATACGAAATGCCGAGGAACGAGCCGCCGCCGAGATCGAAAAAGCGCTCCTCGGAGATCATCACCGCGTCGCCGTTCGACGTGATGTACGCGAGGCCGCGCACGACCTCCATCATCGCGAGCGTGACGATCAGCGAGTTGATCTTGTAGCGCGCCCACCAGTGTGCCGTTGACGAGCCCGACCGCGCCGCCCGCGAGCACGCCGGCCGCGACGCCGACTAACACACTATGCGTCGCGGTGATCAGCACGGAAGCCACCACGCCCGAAAACGCAACGATCGACGCCACCGACAGGTCCACCTCGCCGAGCGCGAGCACGAACATCATCGTGACGGAGATCGAGCCGATCAGCGTGACCGACAGCAGCAGGCCCTGGATATTGCGCGTGCTCAGAAAGTCAGGGACCGTGAACGACAGCACCGCGAACAGGATGACGAACACCATCACGATGCCGGATTTGTTGATCAGGTCCCAGGTGCGCGCGGCGCGCGCAGTCAAGCCCGCGGAGGCGACGGCGGGGGTCGAGGAATCGGTCGAAGGTGTGTTCATGATGTCTGTTCCATTCAATGCCATTTTCGTTGCGGTATTCGGTAAGAGGTCTGGTGGCGCGATCCGTTGCGCGATCAGCGCGGCAATGCCAGCTTGATCAGCGCATCCGGCGTGGCCTGCGCCTTCGGCAGATCGCCGACGATATGGCCTTCCTTCATCACGATCACGCGATCGGTTACGCCGATCACCTCGGCGAGATCGCTCGAGACGACGATGACCGTGCGGCCCGCCTCGGCGAGCCCATACAGCAGCCCGTAGATCTCGCTGCGCGCACCGACGTCGATGCCGCGCGTCGGCTCGTCCATCAGGAACACGTCGATCTCTTCGGCGAGCCAGCGCGACAGGATCACCTTTTGCTGATTGCCGCCGGACAGCGTGCCGATCGGCGTGTCGCCATTGCGTGTCTTGATCGCGAGCTTGCCGATGAACTCGCGCGTGGTCTGCGCTTCCTTGCGGCCGTTGAGCACGTTGAAGCGGCTGAAGTGGCGGCGGCAGCTGATGTTCAGGTTGTCCGACACCGACGCGATCGACACGATGCCTTCCTGCTTGCGATCCTCGGGACACAGCGCAACACCGGCGCGCACCGCGTCGCGCGGCGTCGCGAACTGCACGCGCTTGCCCCTTAGCGCGACCTCGCCGGCGCTCGGTTTGACCGCGCCGTAGATCAGTTTCATCAGCTCGGAGCGGCCCGCGCCGACGAGCCCGAAAAAGCCGACGATCTCGCCCTTGCGTGCCGAAAAGGTGGCCGGTTCGCGCAGGCCCGGTCCCATCACGCCATTGACCTGAAGCTGCACGCCGCCGAGCTCGCGCGCGCGATAGCCGTACACGTCGGTGATAGAGCGGCCGACCATGCAGCTGATCAGCCGATCGCGATCGAGTCCCGCGCCGGCCTCGAAGGTGTCGATGCGGCGGCCGTCGCGAAACACGGTGACGCGATCGCACAGTTCGTAGACTTCATCCATCCGGTGCGTGACGTAGATGATCGCGCGGCCTTCGGCCTTCAGCGCACGGATGATGCGGAACAGTTGCGTCGTTTCACGCGACGACAGCGAGCTGGTCGGTTCGTCGAATGCGATCACGCGCGCGTCGCGCATCAGCGCCTTGCCGATTTCGATCATCTGCCGCTGACCGATCGACAGTTGCTTGACCTGCTGTGACGGATCGAGCTTCTCACCGAGCCGTTCGAGCTCGCGCATTGCACGCGCGACCAGGGCCTTTTCGTCCAGTACCCCGAAGCGATTCGGCAGCGTGCCGAGCATCAGGTTCTCGGCGACGGTCAGCTCCGGCACCAGATGCAGTTCCTGATAGATGATCGCGATGCCCGCGGCGATCGCCGCCTTGGTCGTCGCGAACTGCTGCTCGACGCCGTCGAGCGACAGCGTGCCCGACACAGGATGATTGACCCCGGACAGCACCTTCAGCAGCGTGGACTTGCCAGCGCCGTTTTCGCCCATCAGGCCGTGCACCTCGCCGCGGCGCACTTCGAGCGAGACCTGGTCGAGCGCGAGCACGCCCGGAAAGCGCACGGTGATGCCGGCGAGCCGGAGATAGGGGGCGTCGGATGCGGGCGTCGATGCAGGCGAGGGCGCGAGCGCCGCGCCGCTGGCATCAGACCCGGTGATTAAGGACGTCATCGAAAAACCTCGAACGGATGAAACCTGAGCGGGCCGCGCTCGCGCTAAACGCGAGGCACGGGGCGGCCCGCCGTCTGCTGCGAGAAGCTCGCTTAAATGCCCAGTTCCTTGCGCACGTCCTGCCAGTTGCCGCGCACCATCAGCTTGCCGGTGGTCTGCGTGTCGGCGGGCGGCTGCTTGCCGTCCTTGATCCACCCGATAAGGTTTTCAGTGCTTTCCTTGCCGTGGTTCGTCGAGCTGACCGCGATCGTGCCGTAGAAGCCCGTCGGTTCCTTCTTCTGGAACTCGGCGAACGCCTCGCCCGCGCCGTTGATGCCGACGCCGATCACGTCCGCGGCCGGAATATGCAGTTGTTCGGTCGCGCGCACGCCGCCGAGCACGCTTTCCTCGTTAAGCGCGAAGATCACCCACTTCTTGATGTTCGGATGCTGCGCGAGCACCGGCGACACCGCGTTGAAGCCGCCTTCGTCGTCGGTGGTTTTCTGCGGCGCGTCGAAGACGTTTTCCTTCTTGAAGCCGCCGGCGAGCAGCGACTGCGTCGCGCCGTCGGTGCGCAGTTTCGCGGTCGGCAGCTCATAGTCCGTGATCCGCAGCGCGCCGACTTCCTCCGGCTTCCAGCCGCGGCGCTTCATTTCTTCGGTGATCGCCTGGCCCACCTGATTGCCGATCTTGAACGCCGACATGCCGAGGTGCGGCACGTTCGCCAGCGGCTTGCCGGTCGAATCAACCAGTTGGTCGTCGACGGTCACGAACTTCATGTTGTAGCGCTTCGCGCGCGCCTGAATCGCCGGTCCGAGACGCACGTCGGGCGCGCAGATCACGAAGCCTTTCGCGCCTTGCGCGCCGAGGTTGTCGATCGCGGCCAGCACCTTTTCGCCGTCGGGCGTGCCGATGTTGACGACCGAGAAGCCGTCCTTCTGACCGAGCGCGGTCGCGGCTTTCTGTTCGTTGATGAACCACGCCTGTTCCGGCATCTTCACGAGGAAGCCGACTTTGAGCGGCTGATCTGCGCGGGCGGACAGTTGCGCGGCGAACGGGGCGGCGAGGGCGGCGGCGGCCATCGCGGTCAGGGTCAAACGGCGAAGCTTGCTGGTCATCTACTGTCTCCTGAGGGTGAAAAGCTGCATTGATGTCATGTAGTTGCAGCGGGGTAACGCGGGCGGCGTCAGCCGTCGCGCGAATCGGGGCGGATCTGCGCGCGGCACGCCGGGCGGTTCGCGAAAGTCGCGGTGAAAACGGCGGCGCGGCTCATTGCTTGTAGCTCGCCAGGTACGCCGTTTTCGCGGCGGTCCAGAACGCGGCATCGCTCGCGCCATAGGCCGATGCCTTGCGCCCGCCGCCGGGTCCATGATGCTCGACGGCCGTGGTCGGCAGATTGATCGTGACGAGCCCGCTCTGCACGTGGCGGCGAAAATGCCGCGCGCGTTCGAGCGAGCGCGTGCAGATACCGGCGCATAGTCCATAGGCGGTGTCGTTCGCGAGATGTAGCGCGTGTTCGTAATCGTCCGCGCGCAGCACGACCGCGAGCGGCCCGAAAATCTCTTCACGCGCGATGCGATGCTCCGATTCGCCGATAAACAGCGCCGGCTCGAAAAAATAGCCGCGCGTCGCACGCTCCAGTTGCCTCCCGCCGCGCAGCAACTGCGCGCCTTGCTGCTCGCCGACGCGCACGTAGTCGAGGTTGCGTTCGAGCTGCGCGGCGTTCGCCACCGGGCCGATATCGGTGCCGTGCTTCAACGCGTGATCGACGGTGAGTTTCGCGAGCTTCGCCTGCAACGCGTCGATGAACGGCGCGAACACCGCGCGTTCGACGATCAGCCGCGCGGCAGCCGTGCTGCGCTGACCGGTCGCGCTGAAGGCACCGGTGAGCGCCGCGTCGACCGCGCCGTCGAGATCGGCGTCGGCCAGCACGATGAACGGATTCTTGCCACCCATCTCGAGCTGCACGCGCGCCTGGCGCGTGGCGGCGGCCTGCAGCACGCGCGTGCCGGTGTCGGACGAACCGGTGAAGCTGATCGCGGCGACGAGCGGATGCGCGACGATGCGCGCGCCGACCTTGCGCCCGCTGCCCATCACGAGGTTGAACACGCCGGCCGGCAAGCCCGCGCGACTGATGATCGACGCGAGCGCCGCCGCGCACGCCGGTGCCGATTCAGCCGGCTTGTAGACGACGCAGTTGCCGTGCGCGAGCGCGGCGCCGATCTTCGCTGCGGCGATCGCGAGCGGCGCGCTCCACGGCGCGATGATGCCGACCACCCCGAGCGGCTCGCGCGTCACGTCGATTTCGACGCCGGCACGCGCCGACGCGAGCGGCTCGACGAACGCGCGCAGCGCCTCGGCCGCGAACAGCTTGAACAGTTGCCCTGCGCGCGTCGCTTCGGCGAGCGCCTCGGGCAGCACCTTGCCGACTTCACGCGCGAGCAGCCGGGCCAGTTCCTCGCGGCGCGCGAGCACTTCGCTGCCGATCGCATCGAGCGCGTCGGCGCGGCGCTGCGCGGAGGCGAGCGACCAGTCGCGAAACGCCGCGTGCGCGGCCTCGATCGCGCTGTCGGTCTGCCGCACGTCGGCGCGCACGTATTCGCCGACCGGCTCGTCGAGATCCGACGGATTGAGCGACACGCCCGTGGTCGCGCCAGTCTCCCATCCGCCATTGATGTAATGGCGAAACGGGCTGGCAACGAGGGGGACGAGCTGGTCGCGGTTCATCGGCGGAAAAAAGGCGCACCGGAAGTTCAGAAAAGTCCACGAATGGTATGAGCCGGCCCAATAACTTTCCAATCCCTTTTTAGGCTTCTCCGATATCAGTTTCGATATGGCATCATGGGAACTTCGGCGGAAGAATGTAAAAACATCGCTCGCCAAGACCTGGAGACCAAACGATGACGCGTAGCTATTCAAACTGGTTCGTGCGCGCGCGGCTGAAGACGCGCCAGTTGCTGCTGCTTGCGGCGATGGAGGAGGAGGGCAACGTGCGCCGCGCGGCCGACGTGCTCGGCATGACGCAGCCGGCCGCGTCGCGCCTGCTGAAGGAACTCGAAGACATGCTCGGCGTGAGCCTGTTCGACCGCACGCCGCACGGCATGCACGCGACGCTGTACGGCGAGGTGATGATCCGCCATGCGCGCATGGTGCTGTCGAACCTCAGTCAGGCGCACGACGAAATCTCGGCGCTGCGCTCGGGGCTCGCGGGTCAGGTGCGTATCGGCGTGATCGCCGCGGCGGCCGCGACGATGGTGCCGCGTGCGATCGCGAGCGTGAAGGAGCGCTGTCCACAGCTGCAGATCTGGGCCGAGGTCGAGACCTCCGACGTGATGTTGCCGCGGCTCGCCGAAGGCGACCTCGACATCATGATCGGCCGCGTGCTCGAACGGCAGAACCAGTTCAAAACCGACGTGCGCTACGAACCGCTGGCCGACGAACCGCTGTGCGTGGTCGCGCGTCCCGGTCATCCGCTCGAAAACGAAACGGGTTTGACGCTGCGCGGCATCGTCAACGCAAGCTGGGTGCTGCATCCGCCGGGCAGCGTGCTGCGCCATCGCTTCGATCTGATGTTTTCCCAGATCGGCCTGAACCCGCCGCAGAACGTCGTCAATACGAACAACTTCCTCGCGATTTCGAGCCTGCTGCTGCAAAGCGACATGTTGGCGGTGTTGCCGGACGAAGTGGCGCGTCAGTACCAACAGTACGGCGTGCTGAAACGCGTACCCATCGATTTACCGTGCAGGATGGATACATTCGGTATCATCACGCGCCAGTCACATCTGTTATCCCCGGCCGCCGCCGTCGTGCTCGAGGCGTTGCGGGACGCGGCTCGCGACGTGTACAGCACGGCTACGGAACCCGCCGTGGCCCGGTAAATGCTTCCTTCCTGTCGTAGGCACCGGCTGACGGCGCGGGAGGAAGATGCGATGTATAGCAAACACAAGAAACGGCAACGCGCCGTCGACGATTCATTTTCGCTGCGCTCCGGTGGAGCGAGCGCCTGGTTCAGCAACGGCATGGCTCTCAAATCGACGATATACAAGGCGGAACTGCAGATCGCGGACATGGACCGGCACTATTACGCCGACCATTCGCTGACGATCGCCCGTCACCCCTCCGAAACCGACGAACGCATGATGGTCCGCGTCGCCGCATTCGCGCTGTTCGCGCATGAACGGCTGGAGTTTTGCAAAGGTTTGTCGGATGTCGACGAACCGGACCTGTGGGCCAAGGACCTGACCGGCGCGATCGATACGTGGATCGAGGTCGGACAGCCGGACGAGCGACGCATCGCGAAGGCGAGCGGACGCGCGAATCGCGTGATCGTGATCGCGTATGGCGGGCGTACCTCGGAGATCTGGTGGCAGGGCGTGCGAAACAAGGTCGAACGCCTGCGCAACGTGACGGTGTGGACGCTCGGCGAAGACGTCGCGGCATCGCTCGGCTCGCTCGCCGAACGCACGATGCGGCTGCAATGCACGGTGCAGGACGGCGAAGCATGGCTCGGCAGCGCCGAAGCCGATGCGGTGAAGATCGACTGGACCGTACTGAAAGCGCCCGCCGACGCGTGATCGCTCAATTCCGAACCGGGCTGCGTTGCTTCGTCGTCGACTTCAGAGCGACGTGACCCGCGCCGCTTCCGGCGGCCCCTTCAGTTCGACCATGTTGCCCTCCGGGTCGAACAGATACAGCGACGGCCCGAAACCGTCCGCGCCATAACGCAATCCCTGTTCGCCGAGCCGCGCGCCATGCGCGCTCAAATGCGCCTTCAGCGCGTCGACGTCGAACGACTCGACGCGTAGACACAGGTGATCCATGTTGCGTCCCGTGCCCGCCGCGCCGTTTTCCGCGCGATCGAGCTTCGCGCCGACCTGCAGCAGATCGATCAGCGATCGGCCCGCGCGCAGTTGCGTGAGGCCGAGTTCGCGCTGCTCCTTTTCAACGCTGCAACCGAGCACGTCGCAGTAAAAGCGCGCGAGGGTTTCGACGTGCCTGGCCCGAATCACGACGTGGTCGATCTCGCGAATGTGGATTTTCATGTGGAACGCCCTTTGGCTATCAGAGAACCGATTAGCGAAGTGTAGGAGAAAGGGCGGCGGGCGGATCGGCGGGAAGTCGCCGGCGACGCGGACAAGTGCGGACAAAAAACGCGGACAAAAAAAAGCCCGCTCAAGTGGAGCGGGCTGAATCCATATCAGGAGGAGACATGGAGGAGACAGGTACTAATATACACATCGAGTTGGTGCGACGCAATAACTTTTTAGGGGAAAACCCGATATCGGGCGAAATTGTCGCGTCTTTGACGCGAAACGCCCGTCCGCAGCGCGTTCGGGAGCCGCTTCAGACCGTGATTCACCGGTTTATGACCCCACTTGGGGCAAGACCCAAGCGCGGCCGAATGACAGAGCAAGAACCGGCGCGTACTGTATAGCGATCGGGCCTAGATTGATGAGCATCGACATTTGCCTGCCCATCGGGCCCGAGGACATCATGAACGCCATCACTCACCACTCCGCCACCGTGCGTGCCGCCGCCGACATCGACACCTCCCGGTGGCGCACCGACGACGAACGCTGGGACGCCGTCACCCACCGCGACCGCGACGCCGACGGCGCATTCTTCTACGCGGTCAGGACGACCGGCGTGTTCTGCCGGCCGTCGTGCGCGTCGCGTCAGCCGCGCCGCGAAAACGTCGCTTTTTTCACCGATGCCGCCGCTGCCCGCGCCGCGGGCTATCGCGATTGCAAGCGCTGCCAGCCCGGCGGCCTGCCGCGCGAGCTCGACATCGTCGCCAGGGCGTGCGCCGCGCTCGACGCCGATCCGCAGCAGCGTCTCACGCTCGCGCAACTAAGCGATGCCGTGCACGTGAGCCCGTTCCATTTGCAACGTCTGTTCAAGCGCGTGGTCGGCGTGTCGCCGCGTCAGTACCAGGCCGCGCAGCGCGGCGCCGCGTTGCGTGACGCGCTGCAGGGCGGCGCCGACGTCACGCGCGCGACGCTCGACGCCGGTTTCGGCTCGCCGTCGCGAATGTACGACAGCGCGCCGGCCGAGCTCGGCATGGCGCCGTCCGCCTATCGTCGCAAGGGTGCCGGGCTCACGGTGCGCTATGCGAGTGCGCCGACCTCGCTCGGCTTCGTGCTGGTCGCCGCAACCGACAAGGGCATCTGCAAGATCGGTTTCGGCGATGACACCGCGCTGCTGATCGACGAGTTACGCGGCGAGTTCGCGAATGCCGAACTGCGCGAAGACGCCGGACGGCTTGAGCCCTTCATCGCGCAGATCGACGCGTATCTGAACGGCACACGCCAACGCTTCGACCTACCGCTCGACATCGCGTCGACCGCGTTCAAGCAGCGCGTGTGGGATGCGCTGCGACGCATTCCGTACGGCGAGACGCGCAGCTATTCCCAGATCGCCGAGGCGGTCGGCTCGCCGCGCGCGGTCAGGGCCGTCGCGAGCGCGTGCGCGACCAACCCGGTCGCGCTCGCGATCCCATGTCATCGCGTCGTGCAGAAAGGCGGGGCGCTCGCCGGCTATCGCTGGGGGCTGCCGCGCAAGGCCGCGTTGCTCGACAATGAGGCACAGCACGCAGACGGCGCTTCAGACGGCGACGCGCCGCGCCGCAACGCAAGCCGCACCGATGCCGACTCCCACGACTCCCAACTGGATCACGCCGCTTGAGCACGCTTAACGACGTCGCAACGCTCGAATTACCGTTCAAGGCACCGTTCGACTGGCCGCGGCTGCTGCGCTTTTTCAGCGGCCGCGCGACGCCTGGCGTCGAGGCCGTCGAGGACGGCGCGTATCGTCGCGCGATCGACTGGAACGGCGACAGCGGCACGCTCAGCGTGCGGTTGCATCCGCGCAAGCGCTGCATCGTCGCGAGCATCGAAGGGCCCGCGAGCCGTCACGCCGATGCGCTCGCCGCGCCAGTCGCGAGGATGTTCGATCTGCGGGCCGATCCAAAGAAGATCGCCGCCGGGCTCGCCGCGGACCCCTGGCTCGCGCCGCTCGTCGCCGCGGTGCCCGGTCTGCGCGTGCCGGGCGCATGGTCCGGTTTCGAGCTGGTGGTGCGCGCGATCGTCGGCCAACAGGTCAGCGTGAAGGCCGCGACGACGATCATCGGACGGCTCGTGCAACGCGCGGGCGAACGCATCGACGGGCATCCGCATGAAAACACCGCATGGCGTTTTCCGACGCCGGCCGCGCTCGCCGAGGTCGATCTCGCGCGGATCGGCATGCCGGGCAAACGCGTCGCCGCGTTGCAGGGCTTCGCGCGCGCGGTCGCGAGCGGCGACGTGCCGCTCGACAGCAGCGATACCGTCGACGCCGCGAGCCTGCGCGCCGAGTTGCTCGCGCTCGCGGGCATCGGCCCATGGACCGTCGAATACGTCGCGATGCGCGCATGGCGCGATGCCGATGCATGGCCCGCGTCGGACCTCGTGCTGATGCAATCGATCTGCGCGCGCGATCCTTCGCTCGTACGGCCCGCGCAGCAGCGCAGCCGCACGGACGCGTGGCGGCCGTATCGCGCGTATGCCGCGATGCATCTGTGGAACGAGGTGGCGGATCGGGCGGGCGCGGCGCGCGGGGGCTAAGCGTCGTCGTGACGTAGCGATAGGGAATCGCGTAGTTCGGCGCGACGCCCGTAGCTGGGCGCCAAACCCTCCCGAAGCGGCCGCAAGCAGCCGTTCTGGCGAGGTGTTAAAGTGCCCGCTACCGAAAATTCCGCCGAACGTTGTCGGCCGCTGTAGCGTCTGCGAATCATCTGGCGATACACGGCGACCGGCAACGCGCGACTTGCATCAATGCCAAACACGACACCCTCCTGCACGACCGACGCGTTTTCGCACCGCCTGTCCGTGCTCGACTCGAGCCCGCAGCGCGACGCACTGATACGCGGCCTGCGCGGCATCGAAAAGGAAAGCCTGCGCGTGACGCGCGACGGCCAGCTCGCGACGACGCCGCATCCGCGCGCGCTCGGCTCGGCGCTCACGCATCCGTCGCTGACGACCGACTACTCCGAGGCGCTGCTCGAACTGATTACGCCGGCCGAGCAGGACGCCGCCGAAACCCTCGCGCAGCTCGACGTGCTGCATCGCTTCGTCTACGCTCAACTCGGTGACGAGATCCTGTGGAACAACTCGATGCCGGGCCTGTTGCCTGCCACCGACGAGGGCATTCCGATCGCGCACTACGGCACGTCGAACATCGGCAAGCTGAAGTACGTGTACCGGATCGGCCTCGCGCTGCGCTACGGCCGCACGATGCAGTGCATCGCGGGCGTCCACTACAACTATTCGCTGAGCGAAGAAGTGTGGCGACTGCTGCACGCTGATCAGCAATCCACCGCGAACGCCGTCGACTTCCAGTCCGCCCGCTACCTCGCGCTGATCCGCAATTTCCGCCGCACCAACTGGCTGCTGATGTATCTGTTCGGCGCGTCGCCGGCGCTCGATCGTCGATTCCTCCGCGATCGCAAGCACTCGCTCGATACGTTCGACGCCGACACGCTGTATCGCCCGTACGCGACGAGCCTGCGCATGAGTGACCTCGGCTATTCGAACACGACCGCGCAAGCCGGGCTGCACGCCGACTACGACACGCTGCCCGGCTATCTCGACGCGCTCACGAAAGCCGTGAGCCAGCCGTATCCGGCCTACGAGCAGATCGGCACGCAACGCGACGGCGAGTGGGTACAGATCAACACCAACGTGCTGCAGATCGAAAACGAGTTCTATTCGACGATTCGTCCGAAGCGCGTCACCTATCCGGGCGAGCGGCCGCTGCATGCGCTCGCCGCGCGCGGCGTGCAATACGTCGAAGTGCGTTGCATGGACATCGATCCGTTCGAGCCGACGGGCATTTCGCTCGAAACATCGCGCTTTCTCGACGCGTACCTGCTCGTGTGCGCGCTCGACGACAGCGCGCCGTTGCCCCCGCTCGCGTACACCGAAGCGAACCAGAACTTCGGCCGCGTGACGATGGAAGGCCGCAAGCCAGGCCTCGAACTGGTTCGCGACGGCAAACCGGTCGCAATGATCGACTGGGCCAACGAATTACTCGTGAAAATCGACGCCGCGGCCGCCATGCTCGACAACCTGAAGGGCGGCGACGAACACGCGCGCGCGGTCACCGCGCAACGCGCGAAGCTCGCGGATGTGTCGCTGACGCCGTCGGCGCGCGTGCTGCAAACGATGCGCGACCAGCAGCAGAGCTTTCTCGCGTTTGGCCTCGCGCAAAGCGAAGCGCACGCAGCGTACTTCCGTGCGCGTCCGCTCGATGCCGCGCAGTCCAAGGCGTTTGCGGACCTCGCGATGCAATCGCTCGACGAACAGACGAAGCTCGAACGTGAAGAAGTTGGTTCGTTCGACGCGTTCGTCGCTGCGTATCGGGCCTATACCCTTAATCGCTACAGCGTGTGAGCGTTTGGGTCACAGCATCTCGAGAAGCAACCAGGCGGCCCGCGTGCCGCCTTTTTCTTGGCCACGCGTACGCGCAAGTAAGCTCTACGGATTGCGCGCTTCAGGCGCGTGCGGAATCGGCAAATTATCCGCGCGTTGTCGCGATTCTCCGATCTGGATGAAACACCGCCCCGGTGGGCTGGTCCAAAAAGTTATGACACGCTCCACACGGGAGGTATCGACGTGAAGAACAAGGCTCTGGTGGCCGCGCTGTGTCTCGCGGCGACGGCGGCATGCTCGACCCAAGGTCAGGTCGATCCGGACGTCATGCAAATTGCGACCACACCGTTGACGTGTTCGAGCAAGGCGGAATGCGACCTCTGGTGGCAACGGGCGCAAACGTGGGTCGCCAGTCATTCGAAGTACAACATCGAAACGGCTAACGACTCGCTGATCCAGACCGCCGGCCCCGACGGCGGCAAGCGCGCCCTCGCGTTTCAGATCACGCGTGCCGCGGGTCCCGATCGCACCGTTACGATCGGCTTTTCCGCGCATTGCGACAGTGCGCTTGGCTGCAAGCCGAATCCGTGGCAAGCGGGTGCGGATTTCAAGCAGTATGTGAGAGGCACCACCGGCGCAGCCGCCGGAGCGCCGCAAGACAGCGCGACGCCGTCGCAGAACGCGCCCGATGCGACGCATCCGGAGACGATGCCCGGAAAGACGACTACGCTGCCGAACGGCGAGGCGATGTCGAAATAGCTGAAGCAGTGGCGGCAGCGGCGCTGCCCTTGCCGCTGCTGCGCACGTGCTTCAGTGTCCTAACGACGGTCCGGTACCCTTGCGCGGCTTCGTGATCCAGACCAGCATGGCCAGCACGACAAACGCCGCGCACGAGATGCGGAAGAAGTCGTTGGTGGCCATCATGTACGCCTGGCTCGTCACCACCTGGTTCAGCTGCGCGGTCAGGCTGTCGCCGGACAGCCCGGCGCCCGCGAGCGCATTCGTATAGGCATTAGTGTTCGCCGAATACGTGTTGACCGTATCGGCGAGCATCGCGTGGTGATAGATCGTGTCGTTTTCCCAGAACGTCGTGCTGATCGCGGTGCCGATCGCGCCCGACAACGTGCGGAAAAAGTTCGACAGACCCGACGCGCTCGCAAGACGCTCGTCGGACACGCTGGACAGCGTGATCGTCGTCATCGGCACGAAGAAGCACGCGACGCCGATGCCCTGCACGAGCCGCGGCAGGATCACGTGGCCGAACGGCACGTCGAGCGTGAACGTCGAGTTCCAGAACGATACGATCGCGAACACGATGAACGCGAAACTCGCGACCATGCGCAGATTCAGCCGATGCATGTTCGTGCCGATCATCGGCGACAGAAACAGCGCGAGCAGCCCGACCGGCGCCGTGGCGAGACCCGCGAGGCCGGCCGTGTAGCCCATCACCGTTTGCAGCCACAGCGGGAAGATCACCACAGAGCCGAAGAACGCCATGAAGCCGAACGAGACGATCACGACGCCGAGCGCGAAGTTGCGATCCTTGAACAGCGACAGGTCGACGATCGGCTCCTTCTCGGTCAACTCCCACACGAGCAGGAACGCGATCGACACTAGCGCGATCACCGCGAGCGTCACAATGAACGTCGAGTTGAACCAGTCGCGGTCCTTACCGAGGTCGAGCATCATCTGCAGACACGACACGCCGGTCACGAGCAGCACGAGGCCCACCGCGTCGATACGCTGGCGCGTCGTCTGCGTCTCCCGGCCGCGCAGCAGCAGATACGCGCAGAAAGCCGAGAACAGGCCGATCGGCACGTTAATGTAGAAGATCCACGGCCACGTGAAGTTATCGGTGATATAGCCGCCCATCACCGGCCCGAAGATCGGCGCGCAGATCACGGTCATCGCCCATAAGCCGAGCGCGAGACCACGTTTCGCGGGCGGGTAGGAGCGCATCAGGATTGTCTGCGACAGCGGCACCATCGGCCCGGACACAAGCCCCTGCGCGAGCCGGAAGCCGATCAGCGATTCGAAGTTGTGCGCGAAACCACAGGCCGCCGACGCAATCGTGAACAGCAGCACCGACAGCGTGAAGAGTCGCACCTCGCCGACGCGTCGCGCGAGCCAGCCAGTCAGCGGCACGGCGATCGCCGAGGCGACGGAGTACGACGAGATCACCCAGGTGCCTTGGCTTGCCGCGACGCCGAGGCTGCCCGAAATGGTCGGAACCGCGACGTTCGCAATCGAGGTGTCGAGCACCTCCATAAAGGTGCCGAGCGCAAGGCCGACGGTCAGCAGTGCGAGCGTGCCGCCCCTGAGCGGGGCGAGTTCGGCTGCGGGCAGCGCAGCGGTGGAGGCCGTGGCATCCATAGTGTTCTCCTTAGGCGGCAAAAGCTTGTCGCGACAGCTTTATCGGGCGTTTGGGACACGATGCTTGCATGCCGGATCACCCTCTGCCCAGACAGATATCTTATGACAATGGCGCCTTGGAAAAGCGCCTCGTGATTGTCCTGCTAGTACTTCGTGATAAAGCGCCGCCGCCATCCGACGACGACCGCGCTTCGGCCGATGCTTCGACTCATCCCCGCGGCTCGTCCGGCGGTGGCGCCGGTCCGCAATTCACGTCGGTTTCACCCTCGGGACCGTTCGCGATGAAGCGCGCGAGCAGGTGAATCAGCGTCGCGTGTTCCTCGGCGGTAAAGCCGCGCAACTGGTCGTTCAGCACCGTCGCGCCGAGGTTCGGCAATTGGCGCGCGGCCTCCTGGCCCTGCGGTGTCAACTCCAGCTTCACCATGCGCCGGTCGTCGCTGCTGCGCGTGCGCACGACGAAGCCCTTCTTTTCCAGTCGATCGAGCAGACGCGTCATCGAGCCGCTGTCGTACGACATCGCGCGCGACAGCTCGAATGGCGTGCTAGCGCGCCGCGACGACAGCATCAGAATCACGCCGATTTGCTGCGCCGTGAGCCCAAGCGGCTTGACCGCTCGGTCCGTGCGCTCGACCAACACGTTGCGCGCCTTCGTCAGGTAGTAGCCGAGACTGCTTGTCAGCTCGACCTCGTCCGCTTTGTAGGGGCCATCAGTCATGGGGTATCCGCAACATCCGCAAGCAAGAC
Source organism: Paraburkholderia sp. WC7.3g (assembly GCF_050436345.1). NCBI lineage: Bacteria > Pseudomonadati > Pseudomonadota > Betaproteobacteria > Burkholderiales > Burkholderiaceae > Paraburkholderia > Paraburkholderia sp. WC7.3g. Next base: position 427,967 of record NZ_JBNDMA010000002.1, on the reverse strand, counting down.
GAAGTTTAGCTGCCTAAGCAGACAAGTCAAATCACATTTTGCGGTGCGCAATCAGCCATCAATAAAACAACAGTCGAGCGATTTGCGCCGCACAGTATCTTGAAATTTGATTGCATAGTCAATATTATGATAAGCAATCAGTTTCGCGCATTCTGCGCCATTCGAGACCATGTTCTGACCTGTCGACCGCACATCGCCTGCTCGCGACGCGCGCCAAAGGATTTCCCCGATGCAGTACCTCAAAGACACGCTTGGCGGCCTCAGCCGCTCACTGACCGATTCCGCACTGCATAACTTCCAGGGCCGGCACCGCTGGTGGAAGCTCGCGCTGTTCGCGGGACTCTTCGTGCTGCCGGGTGGATCGCTGGGCGTCGCACTGCTCGCGTGGGCCGAGCATCGACGGGGGACGAAGCGAGCGATGAAGGGCAGCGCCGCGCACGCGGATGCCAGTCAGAGTGTGCTGCCAAAGGAAAGCTTCGCGATAGAGGCGGGAAACGTGGTCGCCGTTGCGGCCAACAGCGGCACCGCTTGTCTTTCGACCGGCGGTGCGTCGTGCCGAGCCTCGGCTGGCAAACCCGCGTGCAAACGTCAGCATCAACGCCAGCAGACCCAACCCACGGAACCGCGGCTTTGACGGCACACCAGTTCGCCACGCGCGTTCGAGGCACCCGTTTCGTTTCCTCTCGCCACCCGGATCGCCGCCAACCCGTAGCCCGTCGCGCCTGCCGGTAACAACGCGTAACCATCGCGTCACGGCAAGTAACACACCTGCGCACCGCCTCGCATTAACCTTTCAGCTTTCAGTTTCCCGCGCTCGCGCGGGCTCATACGCTAACATTCCGGCAGACTACGATCTCGCCCGGCCGGTGCCGCCGCTGCCGCCCGCACCGCGGCGTCCAGAAGGAATTCATTGCATGCAGTCTGATCGAATCGCGCGCGCGCGGGCGCTTGCGCCGCGCGCCCTGACCCTCGCCGTCAGCGCGGCCTGCGCGACACTCGTCGCCGCCTGCGCGGTCGGCCCGAACTATCAGCGGCCGGCCACCGAGATCCCCGCCTCCTTCAAGGAAGCCGCGCCCGGCTGGAAGGTCGCCGAACCCGCCGATCAACATGACCGCGGCGACTGGTGGGCGATCTACGAAGACCCCAAGCTCAACGAACTCGAAGATAAGCTCAACGCCGCGAACCAGACCATCGCGCAATTCGCCGCGAGCTACCGGCAGGCGCGTGCGCTCGTCGGCGAAGCGCGGGCCGCGTACTTTCCGACGATCGGCGCGTCGGCGGGCGCGACGCGCTCGGGTAACGGCAATCAATCCAGCGGCAATGCGACGACGGCGACGAGCCGCGAAGGCATCAGCAACAGCTTCAACGTCCAGATGCAGGCGAGCTGGGAGCCGGACTTGTGGGGCTCGGTCACGCGCTCGGTCAACGCGCAGAAAGCCGGCCAGCAGGGCGCGGCCGCCGAGCTCGCGAACGCGCGCCTGTCCGCCCAGGCCACGCTCGCGCAGACGTACTTCCTGCTGCGTGCGCTGGACTCTACGCAGAAGCTGCTCGACGACACCGTCATCGCCTATCAGCGCTCACTGCAGCTCACTCAGAATCAGTATGCGGCCGGTGTCGCCGCGCGCTCGGACGTGATCCAGGCGCAAACGCAGCTGCAATCGGCCCAGGCCGCCGCGATCGACAACGGCATCCAGCGCGCGCAGGACGAGCACGCGATCGCGGTGCTGGTCGGCGTGCCCGCGTCGATGTTCTCTCTGCCGCCGATGCCGCTCACCGCGACGCCGCCCGCCGTGCCCGCGCAGATGCCGTCCGCGCTGCTCGAACGCAGGCCGGATATCGCGTCAGCGGAACGCAAGGCCGCCGCAGCGAACGAGCAGATCGGCGTGGCGATCGCCGCGTTCTTCCCGTCGCTGACGCTGTCGGCGACCGGGGGCTTCGAGAACTCGGTGTTCTCGCAGCTGTTGACCTTGCCGTCGCGCTTCTGGACGCTCGGCCCGCAACTGGCCGGGACGATCTTCGACGCCGGCCTGCGCAAGGCGCAAACCGACGCCGCGCGCGCCACGTATGACGCCGATGTCGCGACCTATCGGCAGACGGTGCTCGCCGCGTTCCAGGACGTCGAGGACAACCTCGCGTCGCTTCGCATCCTCGAGCAGGAAATCGTCGTGCAGCGCCAGGCGGTCGACTCGGCGCGCCAGGCGCTCGCCATCGTGACGAACGAGTACAAGGCGGGTACGGTCGGCTTCGTCAATGTGCTGACCGCGCAGACCACCGCCTTCACGGCCGAGCAGAAGCTCGAGAGTATCGGCGGGCAGCGGATGGTGTCGTCGGTGGGTCTCGTGAAGGCGCTCGGCGGCGGCTGGGACGTGACGCAGATGAATCGGGAGACCGGCGATGTCGCGGCGCCCCCGCCATTGCCGGCATCGGCTGCGGCGGCTGCCTCGCTCGGCGCAACGTCCATCGCACAAAGCACTGCGCGAGGCGCGGAAGCACCGCCGGCGCGGGTGCAGAGCAAATAACGGCCGCCGTGCTCGCCGCGAGGCGCGAAGCGCGCCTCAGTGCACGAACGTCAGCGCCACCGTATCCGGGCCGCTCGGCCGGCCAAGCAGATTCAGCAGGCCGGCGAGGTTATCGTGCTGCTCTGACGCGGCGCTCGCCGTGCCACGAAACGACGTCGATGCGGCCGACACCGTGCCGCTGCCGCTCAGCGTCAACGGTCCCTTGACCGTGCTCAGATCGAGCGCCGACGAGGTCCCCTGCGCCTGAAGCCTGACCCGATACGACCCGAGCGGCTTCACGAGCGACACACGCGAGCTGACGTCGTCGAGCATCATGGTCAGTTGTCCGAACGCCTCACCGTTGAAGCTGCGCCAGTCGGACCACGACAGCTGCACGTTGCCCTGCAGATCGAGCGTGTTGAATGGCGCGCCAAGCCCCGCGAGCAGCGACGCCGGCACCGCGAGCACGCCCGGCGTGACGGTGACGCCGCGCGGCGTCGCATCGATCGTAATCGGGTCCGGCATCGCCTCGCTTTGGCGCATGAGCATCCGCACGCGTCCAGTGAAAAGCGGCCAGAACGCCGTGCGCCATTCGATCCGCCCAGGGAGCAGCGTCGCCGCGCTCATATCGGAGCCGGCTGCCAGCATCAGCGTCGCCGAGCCGTGCCACAGCGAGCCTTCCGCGTCGACGAGATTGACGTGCCCATGCGTTTGCCGAGCGAACTGCGGCGTAACCCAGGCGGCCGGCAGCAACGCGAGCGTCACGGCCGCGACCGACAAAATGGCGACCACCAGCCACGGCAGCGCCCCACGCAGGCGCCACATCCAGTAATTCATGCGAGATCCTGTAGCGAGCGGCGCGTCGTTATTTCGCGCTCGACGGTTGCAGCGCGACCGTCAGGTCTACCTGGCCGTCGGCTTTCAGCGCGGTGATGTGTGCCTCGGAGACCTGCACCTTGAACTGCTTGCGCACATCATCGACCCACACGGTCCAGGCCGGAAACGCCACGTTTTTCATCTGCACCTGCACCGCGTTGCCGACGAACTGCACCTGCGTCGCGGCCAGGCCATGTTCGCCCAGCGATGCGCTCAGCGCGTCCTTCAGCGCCGCGCCGGTCGGCGCGACGCCTTGCGCGGCCGCCGACAGCGAGTGCGCCTCATTCGCCTGCGCGGTCATCTGCGCGAATTGCCGCTGCAGGCTGGGCAGCGATTCCCGCAGATGCGCGCGGCCTTCCTGCGCGGGCGCCCACAGCACCGACCACGCAATCACCACGGCGAGCGCGGCGCCGCCCCACGTCAGCAGCGCCTTTTCGCGATCCGTGCGCTGGTCCCAGAAGCCAGCCCATGTTTGAGCGAGTTCAGCTTTCATTGTCCGTTCCTGATGGTCCACTTGCCGGTACTACTGTCGATCGCGCCGGTAAGGCCGTTGCGCGCGAGGCGCTTCGCGAAGTCGGGGTCGACCTTGATCGCGGGTTTGAAGGTCACGTCGAGGCGGTGGTCGTGATAGTCGAGTGCGGCGATCCCGTTGACCGGCAGCGGCGACAGCGAGCGCGCCAGGCCGTCGGCGAGCGACAGAAAATCCTCCGGCGACAGCTCGCCCGCCGCGACCCGCAGCTGTTGCACCTGACGCGCCATCTGATCGGGCGCGTCGAGCACGACGGTGGTCTTCGGGAAGGTATTGAGAAAGAGTTCTGTCATCTGCGTATTGATCGCGTCGCGCTGACGCGCGAGCATCAGCCACTGCACGTTCGCGCCGATGATCGCGACGACGAGCGCGGCGAGCGCGAGCACGATCGGCAGGCGCAGACGCCGCAGCGTCGCGCGATCGAGGCGCCACGGCTGCGACGCGAATTCGAACTGGCACAGGTCGAAGCGGCATTCGAGCGCGCGCCGCGCGAGCTGCTCGAACGGCAGCGGACTCGCGCCGTGGATATGCGCGGCGAGCCGCGCGGGGTTCGTTGTGGCGTGGCCAGGCTCGTTGCCCGGCACCTCGGTCAGCATGTACAGCGACACCGGCGCCGCACCCGCTAGCGCGGCGAGCGTCGCGTTCACCGCATTGGCCGGCGCCGCGAAGCCTTCGCCCTGCGCGCCGCGCGCAATGGCCAGTTCCACGCGCGGCACGCCGCTGTCGATCGCGCCTTCGACGAGCAGTGCGGGCGCGGTCTGCACGACGGCACCGAGCACGGCGGCCACCATCGGCACGATAGTCGGCGCTTCGGCGGCGATCACCGGCGCCACGCCCGGCAGCGACGTCGCGACGCTCGCGGAGCCGGCCATCACCGGCTCGCGCACTTCGGCTGTTTGATCGACGCTCGCGGCAACGTCCGCCACCGGCGTCTGCGGCAGGCAACGCGTGACCGGCACTGCGCACAGGCTGCGATGACCCGCCGCCGTGAACGCCTCGTAGATGAAACGGAACCAGCCGCGATCGACGATCGCGAGCAAGTGCCGGCCTTCGCCAAGCCCCTGCGGATCGACCGCGATATGGCATGTCTGCGGATCCTGGATCAGTTGATCCTCGACGATATTGGGCAGCGCCTGGCGCAGCTTTGGGCCACGCAGCGGCGGCAGCGTCGCGGGCATCAGCAGCAGGTCGCGCGCGGCGAGCATCAGCACCGTCGTGCCGGCGCGCGGCAGCAGCGCGAGCGCCGAGCGGCCGGCGCGCTGCGTGCGCCCCGTCTTGTCGAGCAGCACGAACGGCAGCTCGGGCAGTTGCCATTCCTGCGAGGGCACCGCCGGATCACGCGGCGGCAATAGGACGATCAGCGTGCTCAAAGGCCACTCTCTCTATGGATTGCGTTGTTCACAGTTGGTCTTGTACCCGCACGATACGCGTGGTGTGAGTCAGCGGATCGCGATAAACGAGCGTCGTGCGATCCACTTCGGCGCGCTCGTGCTGCACGCTGCCGTGGACTAAAAAGTAGCTCGAGTTGACGTCGAACTGGTTCGGATCGATCGACACCGATTGCACACCGGCCGCGGTCAGCGCGAGTTGCACGTCGCCGACGTTGCGGAAAAACACGGTCTGCCGCCGCGCGACCAACGCCTGCGCTTGCGACACGGTCATGCCCGGCACCACCGCCGCGATCACTTCGGCCGACGCGGTGTTCATGTTGATCGCGGTGGTCGTAGGCAGCACGGTGACGAACGGCCGCAGCTTGGCGACCATCTCCGGCGTGTAGCCCGGAATGTCGAGCAACGAATCGACGCTCGTCATCAGCAGCGGCGCGACCGCCACGTTGTCGTCGCCGTCCTCGATGCCGGGCCGGTTCGTGAAATTACCGCCCGTCATACCGCCGCCGCCACCCACCTGCGGCGTGCTGCTGATCGACGTGCCGGTCTGAAAGCGCGTCGCCGATTGCGACAGCCCCGCGCGCATGTGCAGCGCGGTCACTTTGGCGAGCTGCCCGCTCAGGCCGAGCGACACCAGCAGGCGCTGGTACGCGGCCATCTGCTCGGCGCTTATTTGCGTCACGCCGGGCGCCGGACTCGCGACCAGATTGCGCAGATTGAATCTGGACTGCGCGTCCTCGATCGAACCCGACAGGTACGTCGCCGCGCCTTGCTCAGCGCGCACTTCGCCGATCTGGCCGAGAAAATCCGACAGCCGCGTTTTCGCGATCGGCACGCCCCACAAGCCGCCCAGATACGTGATGCCCGCCGACGTATCGCCTTCGGAGCGCAGGATCAGCCGCGTCCAGTCGAGCGCCCCACGCGCGACCCATTGCGCCTGCGACAGCAACCGCTGATTCTCGATGCGCCGGATCTGGACCTGCTGGCGCCACAACATGCCGGACACGAGGATCGCCGACAGCGCGACGACGAGCAGCGCGCTGATGATGGCCGCGCCGCGTTCGCGCTCGCGTCCGCGTGCGCGCGAACCCGATGCGGACTTTTTCGGCAACGACGACGAGAACGTCATGTCATTCTCCGACCAGAAATACACGCGTGACCGGCCGCGCGAGCGACGTCGCACCGATGCTGACCTCGAGCCCCGTCACCGAGCGCGGCATTGGCGCGTTACCGAGCTGCGGCACCTTCAGATTGTTGTCGGCCTCGGTAATCGCGGTCTGTACCTCGTTCATCTGTATGGTCCAGCCGAGCTTCGGCACGTACATCCGCGCCGAGATCGAGCCGACGCCGCCCATCAGCGGCACCGCGCTCCAGCCTTCGTCGCTGTCGTGCAACGCGCGCCGCAACTCGCCGACGTTGCCAAGCGGCGGCGACGCGTAGCGCACCACGCGACCGTTCGAGATCTGATAGCGCACCACTTGCAGACGCGGCGCGGTGCCCGGCAGCACCATATGCCGCACGATCTGCAGCCTGTTGCCGGTGACCGAGACCGCGGCCTGGCCAGATTCGTCGTCGCTGGCGGCCTGCCGCGCGTCGATGCGCATCTGGTCGAACAGCTGCGCGAACACGCGCTCGTCTTCCATCGCGTTGGTGATCGTCGTGCGACCGCGGATAATCTGATCGAGCCCGCGCCACGACAGCACCGCGATCACCGCGAGGATCGCGATCGCGACAAGCAGTTCGATCAGCGTAAAGCCGCGCGCGCCGTCGCGGCGGCGGCGCTTACAGCGAGCGGTTGTTTTCATTCGCGACCACCGTGACCATCTGGGCGAGATTGCCGGACTGCCCTGGCATCGTCACCATCACCTCGACGCGGCGAAACACCGGATTCGGCGTCGCCGTCACACGCTGAGTACACCGCAGCTGCAAATTGCCTTGCGAGCAATCGAAGCTCGTCGAGCCGATGTTCGGCCATGCGTGCTTCAGATGCAGTTGCGCGAGCGCGTTGTCCGCGCTCCAGCCGGCGAGCAGACGCCGGTGCAGATCGGCTTCGCCGCTCGCCAGCGCGCCGACCGCACGCAGCGACGCGGCCAGCGCTACCGCGATGATGGCGAGCGCCACCAGCACTTCGATCATCGTGAAACCGCGCGCCTTGCGGCACCCGACATCGCGCCTCCTGAAGAGGCAAGGAGCATGGGCGGGCCTGCCATAACGACGCATCCGCATCTCAGCGCACCTCATAGCGGCCATTGCCGGTACCGACGATGGTCGCCTGGCCGGCCGCCGAAAACAGCGTGACCTGCACCGGCACGTCGATCGCCTCTGTACCGAACACGATGCGCTCGGCGTGCGAATCCGAGCCCGGGTAACTGATCGCGACACCGGTCACGCCGCCTTCCCACTGACGCGGTCCGAGCAGATCGTCGCGCAGCGGACGCCAGCCGTCCTGGGTGCGCTGATCGAAACGGAAGCCGCCCTCGAATGGCTGCCACGCGATCGGCCGCGCGCGCACTTGCGCTTCGTCGCCAGCCGATTCGAACAGCAGCGCGAGACGCTGCGCTTCCTCGTTCAGATCGGTGCGCGGATTGCGGTTCATCGTGAGCGCGGTCAGCGACACGAGCAGGCCGGCGATCACGAGCACGACCATCATTTCGAGCAGCGTGAAGCCGGCCGCGCGGCCGCGGCGTTGCCGGGAGTGCGGCCGCGAAGCCGTACACGGAGTGTCCACACGGGACTTGCAAACGGACGTGCGCATAGTGCCGGCCATCGACGATCAACGGAAATTCAAACTTCAATGCAGCGGTGAAGCACGCACGCTTCGCCGTGCCGCGAAACTTGCGACGCGGCGGGCAGGCCGTTCGGCGACACCCGCGGCCAAACCGGCGGCAAAGAGGGTGCGTGCATGAACATCATCGAGCCTGGCGCGTTGCTGGTTTCGACGCGTTTATTGCCAGGACCCGACGTCGGAGTCGTTGCCTTCGCCGCCCGGTTTGCCATCGGCGCCGTAGCTGAACACATCGATCTCGCCGTGCACGCCCGGATTCAGGTACTGATACGAATTGCCCCACGGATCGTTCGGCAGGCGCTCGAGATAGCCGCCGTCCTTCCAGTTGGCCGGCACCGGGTCGGTGGTCGGCTTTTCGATCAGCGCGTGCAGGCCTTGCTCCTGAGTCGGATAGCGGCCGTTGTCGAGGCGATACAGCTTCAACGCCTGCATCACGGTGCCGATATCCTGCTTCGCGGCGACGCGCCGCGCTTCGTCCGGACGGCTCATGATCTTCGGCACGATCAGCGCGGCGAGAATGCCGAGAATCGCGATCACGACCATGATTTCGATCAGCGTGAAACCGCGTTGACGACGGCTTCGCGAACCCGCGTTGTTAGCGCGGCGAATGGTCGACAGTTGCATAGATTACTACCTCTTTTCAGGTGAATTTTTCGGTCCGGGCCGTCAGATTGAACACGCCGGGCCGATCATTTTAATGTCATGCAGTTGAAGGGTTTCAACCCACCGCAATTTTCACAATAGTCCGTACAATGTGCGCATGAACGCCATCCAAATCCGCCTCCTGTCGCTCGCGCTGTTCGCCGCTTTCTGCGCGACGCTGACCTACTGGATCATCACGCTGAGTACGATGTCCGGCGCGCCGTTGCCGGCTGCCGCCGCGCATGCGCAGGTCTCGACCGATCAGGCCGCGACGCTGTTCGGCGGGCAACTCACACGCAACGTCAATCAGGACATCCATCTCTTTGGCATCCTCGCGTTGAGCGAAGGCGCCGCGGCGATCGTCAGCGTCGGCGGCGAGCCGCCGCATGCGGTGTCGCTCGGCGGCACGCTGATGCAAGGCACGAAGCTCTCCGAAGTTCGCGCCCGCTCGATCATCATCGACCGCAACGGCGCCCACTCGGAAATCTTCCTACCCGCCAACTCCAGCGGCCCCACCATTTACGTGCGCTGAAACCCGAAGCGGTTGCGCGGCTGATACCGCACGCCGCGTAATCCTTTCTGTTCCCGCCTCGCGCTACGTCTACGCCTACTGCACGAGGTTGTTCAGCTCGATGATCGGCAGCATCACCGCGAGCACGATCACCAGCACTACGCCCCCCATCGCCAGAATCAGCAGCGGCTCGAGCAGGCTCGTCAGGAACATCGTGCGACGCTCCAGTTCGCGCGCTTCGCCGTCGGCCGCGCGGTCGAGCATCGTCGTCACGTCGCCGGTCGCTTCGCCCGAGCGGATCAGGTGCACGAGCACCGGCGGAAACGTCTTCGTGTTACCGAGCGCGCGCGACAGCGACGTCCCTTCGCGCACCCGCACGATCGCGTCGTCGATGTTTTCACGCATCGCGTTGTTGCTGAGCGTTTCGGCCGCGGCTTGCAACGCGCGCAGAATCGGCACGCCCGCCGCGGTCAGAATGCCGAGCGTGCTCGCAAAGCGCACGGTGTTATAGCCGCGCACGAGCTTGCCCATCAGCGGCGCGGTAAGCAGCCAGCGGTCGAAGGCGAGACGCGGCGCCGGTTGCCTGAGCGTCGCACGCACCAGATAGGCGACCACGATCACGCCGATCAGCACCGCCCACCACCAATGCCGGACGAAGCCGGACAGCGCCATCATCACGATCGTCAGAAACGGCAGTTGCTGCTTCGTGCTCGCGAACACGTTGACGACCTGCGGCACCACATAGCTGAGCAGGAACGTGACGATGCCCAACGCGATGATCGTGACGATCGTCGGATACGTGAACGCGAGCACGATCTTTTGCTTCAGCGCATTGCGCTGCTCGATGTAGTCCGCGAGCCGCGACAGCACCAGTCCGAGCTTGCCCGTGTGTTCGCCGGCCGCGACCAGCGCGCGGTAGATCTCGGGGAAATCCTTCGGATGCTGCTGCAGCGCATTCGCGAGCGAATGACCGCCGAGCACCTCGGCGCGAATCGCCGCCATCAGCTCGCGGATGTAGTCGCGCTCCGACTGCTCGGTGAGCACCGCGAGCGCTTCGTCGAGCGGCAGGCCCGCGATCAGCAGACTCGCGAGCTGCCGCGTCAGAATGGCCTGCTCGCGCTGTGACAGACGACGCCCGAGCGCGAGCCGCTGATTGCGCTCGCCGCGCGTACGCGACGCCGCCGGTTCGACGACGAGCGGGGTGAGTCCCTGCGAGCGCAGGTTGGTGCGCGCGCCGCGCGCACTGTCGGCGTCGAGCACGCCTTTTTGTGCCTTGCCCGCCGCGTCGATCGCTTCGAAACGGAATGCCGGCATGCGCTTATGCTCCGCCCGTCACGCGAATCACTTCTTCGAGCGACGTCAGTCCCGATGCGAGCCAGCGCTCCGAATCGTCGCGCAGCGTGCGCATGCCCTGCGCGCGGCCCGCCTGGAGAATTTCGGCGTCCGCCGCGTTGCGGTGGATCAGCGCACGGATCGTGTCATCGATCAGCAGCAGCTCGTAGACGCCGCGCCGTCCCGCGTAACCGGATTGGCCACAACGGTCGCAGCCGACCGGATGCCAGCGCTTGCTGCCGTCCTCTTCGGTGCGCTCTTCGCGGCACACCGGGCACAGGCGCCGCACGAGCCGCTGCGCGAGCACGCCAAGCAGCGACGAAGCGAGCAGATACGGCTCGACGCCCATGTCGGTCAGACGCGTAACGGCGGATGCCGCGTCGTTCGTGTGCAGCGTCGCGAGCACCAGGTGGCCGGTCAGCGACGCCTGCACCGCGATCTGCGCGGTTTCGAGGTCGCGGATTTCACCGATCATGATGACGTCCGGGTCCTGACGCAGAATCGAGCGCAACGCGCGCGCGAAGCTCATGCCGATCCGCTCGTTGACCTGGGTCTGGCCGATGCCGGACAGGTCGTATTCGATCGGGTCTTCCACCGTCATGATGTTGGTGGTCGCCGTCTCCAGTCGCGACATCGACGCATACAGCGTCGTGGTCTTGCCGGAGCCGGTCGGGCCCGTCACGAGCACGATGCCATGCGGCTTGCCGATCAGCTTGTCGAACTTGCCGAGCGTGTCGGATGCCATGCCCAGCGCTTCGAGATTCAGTCGCGCCGCGTCTTTTTCAAGCAGCCGTAGCACCGCGCGCTCGCCGTGGCCGGTGGGCAGCGTCGACACGCGCACGTCGACCGGACGACCGCCGACGCGCAGCGTGATGCGGCCGTCCTGCGGCAAACGTTTCTCCGCGATGTCGAGCTGCGCCATGATCTTGATCCGCGAGATCAGCGCGCCGTGCAGCGCTTTTTTCGGCCGCACGACGTCGCGCAGCGTGCCGTCGACGCGAAAGCGCACCACAGACGCATTCTCGAACGGCTCGATGTGAATATCCGATGCCTGCTCGCGAGCCGCTTGCGTGAGCAGCGCGTTGATCATGCGGATAATCGGCGCGTCGTCTTCCGATTCGAGCAGATCCTCGACCTCGGGGATGTCCTGCATCAGACGCGACAGATCGACTTCACCTTCCACTTCGCCGACCACCTGCGCGGCGCTGCCGTCCTGGCGCGCATACGCGTGGTTGATCGCCTGCGCGAGTTCGTCGGCGGGCACCCGCACCACCGATACCGTGCCGTAATTGCGCGCGACTTCGGCAAGCGCAGCTTCGCTCGTGCGCTCGCTGATCCAGACTTCAAGGCTATCGGCATGCTGATGCGCGACCAGAATCTGGCCGCTGCGCGCGAAGCCGTATGGCACGAGCCGGGCGGCGAGCGGCGAGGGCGCCGCGCGCTCTCCGGCGGCGGCCTCACCGTTCAGCAGACGTTGCGATGGCGCGGCTTGCGCGGGCGTCTGCGTCACGGACGCGCTCCCGGCGACACCGTGCTCGGCATCGCGCCGCTTGCCGGATTTGCGAGCGCCGGTTGCGGCGCGGTTTGCGGCATCGTCTGCGGCACCGGTTGCGTCGTGGGCTGCACGGAGGCTTGCGGCACGGCCTGCGGCGGTACCTGCTGAGGAACCTGTTGGGGCGCCTGCTGCGGCATCATCTGCTGGCGGCGCATCTGGTTCAGGTCGAACAGGTTCAGCGCCGGCACCCCGCCCTGGCTCGGGCCGAGCGGCATCGGCGGCACGACCGGATCGTCGCGATCCTTCATGATGTTGTTGTCCGAACGGTACGCACCCTGCACACCCTGGATGTAGTCGTAGCGGTTCGCGGTGACGGCCTGCGTGGTGCCGTGGTCGCTCAGGATGACCGGGCGCAAAAATACCATCAGGTTAGTCTTGTTGCGGGTCTTCTGCTCGGAGCGGAACAGCTGGCCCAGCCACGGAATGTCGCCGAGCAGCGGCACCTTGCTGTTGTTGACCTGATAGTTGTCCTGCATCAGGCCGCCGAGCACGATGATCTCGCCGTTATCGCACAGCACGCTCGACTGGATCGAACGCTTCGTGAATTCCGGGCCCGCCGGGTTCGTCGCCGCGTTGTTCGTACCGTTCACGATCGCCGAATCTTCCGTGTAGAGCTGCAGCTTCAGGATGCCGCCGTCGGTAATCTGCGGCTTCACGTGCAGCGTCAGACCGACGTCGACACGGTCGAACGTATTGAACGCCGCGCTCGTCGTGCCGCTCGTCAGGTTCGAGTACGAACCGGTCTGGATCGGCACGTTGGTACCGACGATGATCTTCGCTTCTTCGTTGTCGAGCGTGATCAGGTTCGGCGTGGACAGCACGTTCGCGTCGGCGGTCTGCGACAGCGCCTGCAGCAGCGCGCCGAGACCTTGCACGCCGAAAATGTTGTGAATCCAGCCGACGTTGAGGCCCTGTTGCAGGCCCGAGCTGGCCAATGCCGTCGCGAGGCCGCCGGTCGAGCCAGCCGCCGCGGCTGCCGCGGTCAGGTTGATGATACTGTTGCTCGAGCCCGTCTGGAGGTTCGTGCCCGCAAACACCGAGTTGTTCGCGACCTGCCACTGAATGCCGAGGTTGCCGCTCGTATTCGAGTTCAGCTCGACGATCAGTGCCTCGATATACACCTGCGCGCGACGCGCATCGAGCTGGTCGATCACCGCGCGCAAGTTGCGGTACACCGCTTCAGGCGCCGTGATGATCAGCGAGTTGGTGGCGGGATCGGCCGTGATCATGCCGCCGCCCTGGTCCTCGCTCTTTTCCTTGTCGCTGCCGAGAAAGCCGCCACTACTACCGTACGAGCCCGAGGCGCCACCGCCCATCGGTGAGTTCATCGAGCTGCCGCCGAGGCCGCCCGACGGCAACGGCGGCGTGCCCGACGTGCCCGTCGCATTACTGGTGTTCGACAGACCGCCGCCACCACCACCACCACCACCACCACTGGTGTTCTGGTTGAACGAGTTCGCCTCGTTCGCGCCGCCCGACGAGCCTTCGCCGCCGCCCTTGCCGAGCATGCTGCGCAGCGTGCGCGCGAGCTTCGTCGCGTCAGCGTTGCGCAGCGGCACGACGTGAATGTTGCCGGGCATCGTGGTCGGCACGTCGAGCTGCTTCGCGAGCTCCTTTGCCGCCGCGAGACGTGCGGTGTTCGACGCGCGCATCAGCAGCGAGTTGGTGCGCGGATCCGACGAGATCGACACCTTCAGCGTCGCGTCGGTGCTGCCGATCGAGCCCGGGTCGAGCATCTTGTTCATCTGCTGCGCGATGTCGATCGCGTTCGCGTTCTTCAGCGGCACGACTGCGACCGACTGGCCCGCCGCGCTATCGACGCCCGCGATGATCTGGGCAATGCGCCGCACGTTGTCGGCGTAATCGGTGACGACGATCGTATTGTTGGCGGGGTACGCGGCGACGGTGTTGTTCGGCGAGATCAGCGGACGCAGTACCGGCAGCAGGTTGTTGGCCGATTCGTTCCTCAGCGTGAAGACCTGCGTGACAATCTGGTCGCCGCGCGCCGTCGGCGCGTTGCCGACGTAGGTCGGCACGCCTTGCAGCTTGGCGTCGGCCTCGGGCACCACTTTCAGCACGCCATGATCCTGCACGAGCGCGAAGCCCTGCATGCGCAGCGCTGACTGTAAGGTTTTGAGTGCCTGATCCTCGGGCACCGCGTTTTCCGACACGAGGTTCAGTTGCCCCTTCACCCGCGGATCGACGATGATCGTCTTGCCGGTGGCAGCGCCGATCGCCTTGGCGACCTGGTCGATGTCAGCGTTGACGAAGTTGAGTGTCACCTCTGCCCGTGCTGTCTGCGCGGTGATCAGTCCAGCCACCAGCAGCGCCGTTGCCACGCGACGCAAACCCATACAATTTCTTCTCATGGAATGTGATATCGATGCCGGCAGCCGCTGCCACCGACGGTCATGCGATGCGGACCTGGCAGCAAGCCACCGCCCGGTCGGTCTGCATGCCGGCCCGAAAAGCGATTGTCGCTTCGAGCTGCTGCGTCCCGACGTCCGAAAAAAACGAACAGTAACAGCTTTTCATGTCGGATTTGAAACAAAACAAGGGGCCCCATCCGAATCCCTTAAGGAATCGCTGAGTTGTCATCCAATTGAAAGCTAACCAGCACCATACGCGCACGCCATTACCCGGCTTTGGTGCGGTCTTATGTCGGTTAGCCAACTTGACGAAGGTCGGACTGCCGGTATGATACGAGCCGTTCGACTCACAGAAATGTGTTTGCTGACGCGGGTTTTCCCCGATACTCGACAAACGCCCGGCCAGCTTGCCGTTGCGGCCGAAACGCAGTTGTCAAACCCCCTTACCGATTCTTACTTCGGGTTTATTCAGTCGTCTTGACCGATGAAACGTCCGCTCGTCACCGTCGCCGCCACGCTCGCGCTGCTCGCCGCAGCCGGCTCCGCGCGCGCCGACTGCTTCGACGAGGCGGCGAAGTACCAGAAGGTCAATCCGCTGATTTTACGGGCGATCGCCTGGCAGGAGTCGCACAACCGGCCGGGTGCGCAGCACAAGAACGCGAACGGCTCGATCGACTACGGCGTGATGCAGATCAATTCGGTGCATTTGCCAGTGCTCGCGCAGTACGGAATCTCACAAGGCACGCTGATGGAGCCGTGCAAGAACGTTTATATCGCGGCCTGGCATCTGCGCCGCCAGATGAACAAGTACGGCAATACCTGGCAGGCGGTCGGCGCATACCACTCGGAGACGCCGGCGTTGCGGGACAAATACGCGCAACAGATCGCGGCGATTCTACGCAGCTGGAAGTTGATGCCTGCGCAGTAGGCCGCAGTGGCTATTTGCAGCGCTGTCGCTCGCGCGGGCCGCGCCCGTTTTGATGCACAATGCGGCTTCATGCTGCCGCCGCGCCGTCTATGCGCCGTCGCACCGCCGCCGACCCTATGGCCCCGCGCCCGGCACGTCTTCCAATCTTCCCGTATTCCGTACCGCGATGAACCAGCCGCTATTGCCCATCACCGTGCTCTCCGGTTTTCTGGGCGCCGGCAAGACCACACTCCTGAATCACATCCTCGCGAATCGCACCGGTTTGCGCGTCGCGGTGATCGTCAACGATCTCGCCGCCGTCAATATCGACCCGACGCTCGTGCGCAAGGTGGCCGAGCCGTCGCATGTCGATGATCAGGTCGTCGAACTCACGAACGGCTGCATCTGCTGCACTCAGCAGGACGACCTGCTGAATGAAATCCGTCGTCTCGGCGGCGAAAAGCGCTTCGACGCGCTCGTGATCGAATCGACCGGCGTTGCCGAGCCGATGTCCATTGCCGAGACCCTCACGTTTGTCGACGACAACGAAGGCGCATCGCTCGCGGACGTCGCGCGGCTCGATACGATGGTCACGATCGTCGATGCGTGCAACTTTCTGCGCGACTACGCGTCGGCCGACGCGCTCGCCGAACGCGGCATCGCGCTCGACGAAGACGATGACCGCACGATCGTCGAATTGCTGATCGAGCAGATCGAGTTTTGTGACCTGCTCGTCGTGAACAAGATGGATCTGGTCAGCGCCGACGCGCTCGCGCGTTTGCAGCGCGTCCTCGCGCGCCTGAACCCGCGCGCGGTGCAGCTCGTGAGCCGCTTCGCCGACGTCCCGCTCGACCAGGTGCTGAACAGCGGACGCTTCGATTTCGACGAAACGTCGAACGCGCCGGGCTGGCTCGCGGCGCTCGAACACACGCATCAGGACCAGCACGGCAGTCATCACGGCCACATGCATCACACCGAAACCGACGAATACGGGGTCGGACATTTCGTCTATCGCGCACGCCGGCCGTTTCATCCGCAGCGGCTGTGGGAGCTGCTGCATCAGGAGTGGAAGGGCGTACTGCGCAGCAAGGGATTCTTCTGGCTCGCGACGCGCAACCATGTCGGCGGCTCGCTATCGCAGGCCGGCGGCGCTTGCCGGCACGGTCCGGCGGGTATGTGGTGGGCCGCGCAGGATCGCAGCGAATGGCCCGAAGGCGACGACGAACTGGCAGCCGAAATCGCCGCCGACTGGTACGGCGCGCCGGACGATATGAGCATCGGCGATCGTCGTCAGGAGTTCGTGCTGATCGGTTTCGACCTCGACCCCGCCATCTGGCGCGCGAAGTTCGACGCCTGCCTGCTCACCGACGACGAATACGCGCTCGGGCCGCAAGGCTGGCAGCAGTTCCCTGATCCGTTCCCGGCGTGGGAGTTCGATGAACACGATCACGATGAGAACGCGCATCGTCACGACTGAACGAAGCACGCTCCGGGTTTAAACCACGTGCCCGGACGAAAAAAAACCCGCCGTAGGCGGGTTTCTCGCGGGTGTCAACTGCCCGGCAGTAATCTGCTTAGCGCTTGTTGACCGAGTCCTTGAACGCCTTGCCTGCCGTGAACTTGACGGTCTTGGCAGCCGGAATCTTGATAGATTCGCCGGTCTTCGGATTGCGACCCGTACGCGCTGCGCGCTTGCCCGAACCAAAACTGCCGAAGCCGATCAACTGGACCGCCTCACCCTTCGACACAGACTTCTTGATGACTTCAAGCAACGTGTCCAGCGTTTCACCGGTTTGAGCCTTGCTGGCGCCCGTCTGTCCTGCGACAGCGTCGATCAGTTCCTGTTTGTTCATTAAGGTTCCTTTCTGAGTTTAGGTTGATACGAACAGCGCGACCGCGCCGATTATATGTGCGCGCACCGCGCCGTCGAGCAGCTGCGGCCCCGATCCTGAAGATCTCTCGCGCCGGACAAAACACCGTTCGGCGGCCGTGCTGCCGCTCCCTTCGCGGCGCTTGCTATGATAGCGCAGCGCAAACCCAATCAGGATAAGGGTTTCGAGGAATTGCACGGTTTTCGGGCCGTTCTTGCAAGGAAATCGAATTTTGCCCCTCAGCACCCCCTAAACGAGGGCTGAAACCCAGTCCTGGCGGGGATTAGCGTTGGTTTTTGCCAACGCAGCAAAGCGTCTAAAAGCGTCCTGAAAGGTTTTTTACCGCGACTCGCGCGCTGCGCGCGCCGACTCGGACCATCGAACCCGCTCTTTCGAGCGACCTTTTGAGCGTGTTTTTCCGTCGCGCATGACCGATCCGCTAATCCCCGCCGTCCTCGCTTTCCGCGACAACGGCAGCCCCTTTTCGCCGCTCTACGACGACATCTATCACAGCGCCGTCGGCGCGCTCGAGCAGGCTCACTACGTCTTTCTGCGCGGCAACGAATTGCCCGAACGATGGCAGAGCCGTCGCACGTTCACCGTGCTCGAAACCGGTTTTGGCATCGGCATCAACTTTCTCGTTACGTGGGCTGCGTGGCGCGCGGATCCAGCACGCTGCGAGCGGCTGCATTTCGTGTCGACCGAGAAGCATCCGTTTAGCGCCGCCGATCTGCGCCGCGTCCACACGGCAACGATCTCCGATCCGCTGATCGCCGAGCTCGCGCAAACGCTCGCGAACGCATGGCCGATGCTCGTGCCCGGTACGCACCGGCTCGAATTCGAAGACGGCCGCGTCGTGCTGACGCTGGTCTTCGCCGATGCGCTCGACAGCCTGCCCGCGTTGCGGCTGCGTGCCGACGCGTTCTATCTGGATGGCTTTGCGCCCGCCAAAAATCCCGAGCTGTGGAGCCCGGCGATCTTCAAGGCGCTCGCGCGCGTCGCCGGCGATGGCGCGACCTTCTCCACCTATAGCAGCGCGGGCGATGTCAAACGCGCGTTGACGCAATGCGGCTTCGAGTATCGCAAGGTCGACGGCTTCGGCTGGAAACGCGCGATGCTGGTCGGCCGCTTCGCGCCGCGCTGGCGTGTGCGCCGTTATGAGCCGCCCGCGCCGTTCGCGCACGACGAGCGGCACGCGGTCGTGGTCGGCGCGGGACTGGCCGGCTGCGCGGTGATCGAGCGGCTTGCGGCGCGCGGCTGGCGCGTGACTTCGCTCGAGCGGCATGCGTCGGTTGCACGGGATGCGTCCGGCAATCCAGCGGGCGTATTCCACCCGATGATTTCGCGCGACGACAGCGTCGCGTCGCGCGTCACGCGGGCGGGCTTCCTATACGCGCTGAATCGTTGGGTCGCGCTCGAACGGACAGGGCACCGACTCACGCGCGGCGATCGCGGCCTGCTCCAGATCGCCGCGGACGACGACGAGGCAAGCGCAATCGGCGAGGCTATCGCCACGTTCCGCTATCCGTCCGACTATGTGACGCCGGTCTGCGCGTCCGATGCCGCGCAACTCGCCGGCATGCCGCTCGCGCGGGGCGGCTGGTTCTTTCCGAGCGGCGGCTGGATCGATCCGGCCTCGCTATGCGCGGCGCAATTCGCCTCGGCAGGCGGCTTGCTCGAACGACGCTTCGGCGTCGACGTCGCGCGGCTCGAACGTTCCGGCGATCAGTGGACCGTGTTCGATATCACGGGCAAGGTAGTCGCGCGGGCGCCAGTCGTGATCGTCGCGGGCGCGCATGAAGCGGCGCGCATCGCTGGCTTGCATCATGCGCCGACACGCAGCATTCGCGGTCAGTTGAGCTTGCTGCCGGCAGGTGCCGTCGCACCGCTCGCGTTGCCGGTGATCGGCGAGGGCTACGCTGTGCCGCTCGGGAACGGCGTCACGCTGACGGGCGCGACCTATGAACTCGACGACCTCGACACGTCGCTGCGTGCGGACGGACATCGCGAGAATATCGAGCGCGTCGCGCGGATGCTGCCGTCATTCGCAAGCGCGCGCGATGTCACGCCGCTGAGCTCGCTCCCCGGCCGCGTCGCGTTTCGCTGCGTGACCACGGACCGCATGCCGATGATCGGCCAGCTCGCCGACGAAGCCGAGGCCACGCGCCATGCCGCACGCCTGCGTGGCGCATGGCCGCTCGACCTGCCGCGCGTCGACGGTCTGTACGGCGCATTCGCCTATGGTTCTCGCGGGCTGGTGTGGGCCGCGCTCGGCGCTGAGTTGATCGCCTCGCAGATCGAAGGCGAGCCGTGGCCGCTCGAACGCGATCTCGCCGAAGACATCGACCCCGCGCGTTTTCTGCTGCGTTCGCTGCGGCAGGGGACGATCGGTTAACCGGCTTCGACTATTTCGAAGTTAGCCGCTGCGCCCGGCACGTGAGCGCCGTCCGCCCGGTAAACCATGTTAACCGCCGCGCCGGTTTATCCACCGTAACTTGTGGATAACCGCCCAGTTAACCGGCGCAAGTCGTGTGGAACCGTTGTGGACGTAAACGGGGTAACTGGAATGTCTCGAAAAAGTGCGAAAAGTTGCTCGCGTATACCGGCCGCTACCGCACACGCTGTGCGTCCGGTTATGCGGTCCGCAAATGGATGATTTGTTTCGGTATACGTCGGTTATCCACAGAAACCGAGGCACCTTGTTAACTGTTACTACGTATACATACAGTAAACCAGTAAACAGCAAAGCCGAGGGCTAACGCCCCGCCTATCGCGTTAAGTAAATTGAGTTCGAGTTCGCGTAAACGGATCTCTCGATACGCCGGCGCTAACGGGAAGAACGCCGGAAAGCAGACGAAACCGCACATCGAAATCACACACAGGCGGTCGCCCTAGCGGTCGGATTCACCGTTCGCGACGTCGTCGAAACTGAAGTGATGACCCCAAAAAAGGTCGCTTTTTCCGTTCGCCCTAGAAATAACGTACTTTTTTACCGTTTTGCCTGCGAGTTAACGTCTTTTCCGTCAACGCGGAACAAGCTATGGCACAATCCCCGTTCTTTTCCGCGTCGTGCCACCGCATCTAGCGGCACGCGCAGCAATGGAACGGTGCCGGTCAATCGGAATCTGATTCGAAGTCGACAGCGTTCCTTCACCGTGCCTGTTGCTACAGCCGCATCCCGTGAATGTGCCGGACTCCGTGCGGTTTTTTGCTGCCGCGGCGCATTCCGATCATCCGATCATTGAAACCTCGCAACGCTGACTTCGCGAAGCGCTTGCGACAACGAGCGCTCCCGGTTCGCTCGTGCCACGGCGTGCGTGTGCGCCGGTTCGTGTCGTCTGCCGTTGCTGCCAAGGAGAACCCATTACGATGAATTCGGCGTTTTCGTTTCTGCCAGCGTGGCCGCTTTCACCCGACGCCATTTTCTGGGCGGGTCTTGCATTGCTTGCCGCCGGTCTGTGCGGCGAGCTTTGCTATCGCGCGTGGCGTTTGCCGCGCATTTCCGGCTATGCGGTGATCGGACTCGTGGCCGGCGCGGCAGGCTTTGGCGTGATCGATGCCGATTCCGCGAGCGCCGCCCGGCCGCTGCTCGACGTCGCGCTCGGCCTGTTGCTGTTCGAACTCGGCAGCCGGCTCGATCTGCGCTGGATCCGACGTAATCCGTGGCTAATCCTGTCGAGCGTCGCCGAAGCCACGCTGACTTTCGTGCTGGTGCTGCCCGTGTTGTTGTTTTTGCACGTGCCGCTGATGGTCGCGACCGTACTCGCCGCGATTGCGATGGCGACATCGCCCGCGATGGTGATCCAGCTCAAAACCGAACTGCGCGCCGAAGGCCAGGTCACGCAGCGTCTTCTGACCTTGACCGCACTGAACAGCATGTACGCGGTCGTGATCGAAAAGCTCGTGTCGAGCTGGCTACATCAGGAGTTTTACGGCAACGTGTTCGCGACGATCGTGCAGCCGTTGTACCTGCTGGTCGGCTCGCTCGTGCTCGCGTATCTGCTCGCGCGCACCTGCACATTCTTCTATCGGCGCCTGAACATGCACGACGAGCACTCGTTCGTGGCACTGTTCGGTCTGGTGCTGCTTGCGATCGCGATCGCGCATCTGTTTAAGCTGTCGACGATTCTCGCGCTACTCGCCGCGGGCATCATCGTGAAGAATCACGAAGCGCGTCCGCAGCTGTGGCCGCAGCATTTCGGCACCGCGGGCTGGCTGCTGACGGTGATCCTGTTCGTGCTGACGCTGACGTCGTTCGAGTGGAAGCACATCGCGTTGGGCGGAGTCGCGGCGCTGGGTCTGATCGTTGCTCGCCTCGTCGCGAAGCTGGTCGGCGTGCTTGCATTCGCGAAGCCGAGCGGTCTGAACTGGAAGCAGGGCGTCGCGCTCGGCCTGTCGTTGTCGCCGATGTCCGCGCTCGCGTACCTGCTCGTCGACGACACGTACAACCTGTATCCGAATTTCGATCCGCAACTGCGCGCGATCGTCATGTGTTCGATTTTCGCGCTGCAGATTCTCGGGCCGTGGCTCGTTTATCGCAGCCTCGCGCTCGTCGCCGAGCGGCGCGAGGCGTAAGCGCGAAACGCGCGTTGGCTGCGACGCGCGTTTTGCGAACCGTCTTTCCAATACCTTCGCCTCAAACGACCTGACTCAGGGGACGCCATGTCACTCGAACCCTTCATCGATTCGAAACCGTTCACGTTCGGTATCGAGCTCGAAATGCAGATCGTCAATACGCACGACTATGATCTGACCAAAGCCGGCACGGATCTGCTGCGCCTCATCAAGGACGAAAAGATCCCTGGGAACATCACGCCGGAAATCACCGAAAGCATGATCGAGCTGTCGACCGGCATCTGCACGTCGCACGAACAGGCGGTCGCCGATCTGCGCAAGATTCGTGACACGCTGGTGTCCGCAGCCGATCACCTGAACGTCGGTCTGTGCGGCGGCGGCACCCATGCTTTCCAGCAATGGAGCGAGCGGCAGATCGTCGATACGCCGCGCTTTCAGTATCTTTCCGAGCTGTACGGCTATCTCGCGAAGCAGTTCACCGTGTTCGGCCAGCACGTGCACATTGGTTGCCCGAATCCGAACAGCGCGCTCTATCTGCTGCATTCGATGTCGCGCTTCATTCCGCATTTCATTGCGCTGTCCGCGTCGTCGCCTTTCGTACAGGGCGTCGATACCGGATTCCATTCGGCACGACTGAATTCCGTGTTCGCGTTTCCGCTGTCGGGCCGCGCGCCGTTCGTGCTGACGTGGGACAGCTTCGAGGAGTACTTCTCGAAGATGGTCCACACGGGCGTGGTCAACAGCATGAAGGATTTCTACTGGGATATCCGCCCGAAGCCGGGGTTCGGCACGATCGAGGTCCGTGTGATGGATACGCCGTTTTCGGTGGATCGCGCCGCGGCGATCGCCTGCTACATCCAGACGCTGGCGCGTCATCTGCTGCTCGACAAGCCGATCATGCCGAAGGAAGACGACTATCTGGTCTACACGTTCAACCGTTTCGAAGCCTGCCGCTTCGGGCTCGGCGGCACCTGCATCAATCCGCAAACCGGTGAGCGCAAGACGATTTCCGAAGATATTCTCGAAACGCTCGAACAGATCGGACCGCATGCGAAAGCACTCGGTTCGGTCAACGCGCTGGCCGAAGTCGGCGCGATCGCGCGCGGCCAGGTCAATGACGCGACGTGGCTGCGCAGCGTGTTTGCGCAGGAAAAGTCCTTGCATGAAGCGGTACGCCAGCAGTGTCTGCAGTGGCGTGCCTAGTCGCAAAGGCACCATAAAACCCGTTCGCGTGCGCTGCGCACGCGACCTTCCGACGAAACCCGCCGCGTGCGGGTATTTTTTCGTAAGAAAATTTTTATGATTTTTCGCGCGCGCAACCCTTCAGGTTTCTCGAAAGTTTACGTATACCAGCGTAGTAGTCGTAAGCTGGCATTGCTAATGGCTGTGGACAACTGAATAATTTCTTGCAAAGTCAATGCGCTGGGGAAATGATAACTGGCTCGCAAACAGGCCCCGGCCATGCGCGGCAAGCACAACCGAGGAAACGTTCAACACGCTGCAAGTGCTTGTTGCAAAACGGTACACAGGCTGTGCAAACGTTTTCCCCTGCTTATCCACAGCTCGCGTCGGATCGGTTAGCTGTACGATTTGCCGCTCTCGCATAGAATGTCGTTTTCGCCGCCTTCAGCCACCACAGCGGTATATTTTTGAGATAGTACAAACGGCTTCATCCGCGGTTAGACGAAGCTACCCCACACACGCAACGGGCGTATCCCGGCAGTCAGCCGCCGGCATCGCACCAAAGCAGTAAATGAACGAATCGAAGATTATGAGCGAAGGCGTATACGGAGAACAGGCAACCGGGCGAGTGACTCACAGCCTCTTGCGATTGAGCACGGCGATGCGAAGCCAGGCTTGGGAATGGGCGGAAGGCGCGGGCCTTACGCCGACCCAGGGTGAAATCCTCGTGCTGTTGATGCAACGCAAGGGGCCGATGCGGCTCGGCGAAATCGCGCGTGAAACGGCGCTGACCGCCGCGACCACCAGCGATGCGGTCAGCACGCTCGAGACCAAGGGCCTCGTCGAAAAGCGTCGCGCACTCGACGACGGTCGTGCGCTCGCGGTACGCCTGACCGCGCGTGGCCGCACCGCTGCCAAACGCGCCGTGCAATGGCCGGACTTCCTGTCGAAGGCGGTCGGCACCCTTCGCGACGACGAACAGGCAGTGTTCTATCGCACGCTGCTCAAGACCATTTACCAGCTCGAAGCGCAAAACACGATCCCGTCGCATCGCATGTGCCTGAGCTGCACGCATTTCCAGCCGAGCAAAAATCCGAAGAAGACGCCGCATCACTGCGCGCTGCTTGACCTGAACATGGCGGACACCGATCTGCGTCTCGATTGCTCCGTGCACGAAACCGCGGATGTCGCCACCCAGAAGAAGACCTGGAAGATCTTCGTCCAGTAACGCGGCGTCTTCCGGGGCAATCCGCTAACATGGCCTGGCCGGCTTAGGCGGGCGGTATGTGCCGCCTGCTTGCCGGCGGGTGCCGTGCAGCGGGTAGAGTCGTTGGCGGCGCGTCGTTAGTTAACCTGAAGATAGGGCAGGCCGATGAATCGGGAAGTACTCGCCATCCGCCATGTGCACTTCGAGGATCTGGGCAGTCTCGAGCTCGTGCTCGGCGAGCGCGGGCGTCCGGTCCGTTATCTCGATGTGGGCATCGCCCGTATCGAGGCACCTGATCCGGTTGGCGCGTCGCTGATGGTCGTGCTCGGCGGCCCCATCAGCGCCACCGACGACGCGCTGTACCCCACGCTCACGCCGCTGCTGTCGTTGATCGAAAAACGCATCGCGGCCGGCTTGCCGACGCTCGGCATCTGCCTTGGCGCACAGCTGATCGCGCGAGCGCTCGGTGCGCGCGTCTATTCCGCGGCTCAGGCCGAACTCGGCTGGACGCCGCTCACGCTGACCGATGCCGGCCGCGCCTCGCCGCTGCGTCATCTCGATGTCGCTCATACGTCGATGCTGCATTGGCACGGTGATACCTTCGATTTGCCCGCCAACGCGACCCGTCTTGCGTCAACCCCGGCTTGCCAGAATCAGGCCTTCGCATGGGGCGATCACGTGCTAGGGTTGCAGTGTCATCCCGAGATCCGCACCGATCGGTTCGAGCCCTGGCTGATCGGGAATGCGAACGAACTGGCCGGCCACGGCATCGACGCGCGTCGGTTGCGCGCGGACACCGCTCGATTCGGTCCCGCGCTCGAAGCCGCCGCGTGCCGCATGTTCGGCGAATGGCTCGATCAGGTTCAGCCGAGAGCCTGAATGGCTAGCCCAATGGCGGCGTAAGCGGCCAACCGGGTGCCACGTTCATGCAGCAAACCGCGTGCAGTGCTATGCTCGATCGCTCTCGGGCTTTCACTGGGCGTAATCCATGAGCGCGCTGTTCTCTCCGCTCACGCTGCGTAGCGTGACGCTTCCCAATCGTATCGTCGTGTCCCCGATGTGCCAGTACTCCGCCGAACGCGGCGAAGCGACCGCATGGCACATGATTCACCTTGGCAGTCTCGCACTGTCCGGCGCGGGCATGCTATGCATCGAGGCGACCGCCGTCGAGCCGGACGGGCGTATCACGCCTGGCGATCTCGGCTTGTGGGACGACGCGACCGAAGAGGCGCTCGTGCCGGTGCTGGCCGCAATCCGCAAGCATTCGCATGTCAACGTGACGATGCAACTGGCACACGCGGGCCGCAAGGCATCGAGCCAGGTACCGTGGGAAGGCGGCCAGCTGATTCCGGTGTCGCAACGCGGGTGGTTGCCGCACGCGCCGTCGGCGCTGCCGCACAAGCCGGGGGAGGAGCCGCCGCTCGCACTCGATGTCGCCGGCCTGAACCGGATTCGCGAGGCGTTCGCCGCATCCGCGCGTCGCGCCGCGCGTCTCGGCATCAATGCACTTGAAGTGCATGCCGCGCATGGCTATCTGCTGCATCAGTTCCTGTCGCCGATCGCGAATCAGCGGCCCGACGACTACGGCGGCTCACGCGAAAACCGCATGCGTTTCCCACTCGAAATCTTCGACATCGTGCGGGCCGCATTCCCCGCTGATAAACCGGTCGGCGTGCGCGTGTCGGCGACGGACTGGGTCGAAGGCGGCTGGACGCTCGAAGACACGATCGCATTTGCGCACGAGCTGGAAAAGCGCGGCTGCGACTGGATCGACGTGTCGTCGGGCGGTGTATCGCCGTTGCAGAAAATCCCGCTCGAGCCGGGCTACCAGATTCCGTTTGCGAAAGCGGTCAAGCACGCAACCGGGCTGACGACGATCGGCGTCGGGCTCATCACCGATCCGCTGCACGCGGAGCAGTTGATCGAGGCGGGCGATGCCGATCTGATCGCGCTGGCTCGCGCGCTGCTCTATAACCCGCGCTGGCCGTGGCATGCCGCCGCTCAACTCGGGGCAACCGTCGAAGCGCCGGCGCAGTACTGGCGTTCGCAACCGCGCGAGCAGAAAGCGCTGTTCGGCGACATTACGTTCGGTCAACGGTGACGCCCGTCGCACGTTGAACAAACGCATCGGCCGACGGTTGAAGGAAGCCGTCCACACCGTGTAGGATGCCGGTTGTGGCGCGATACGCGTCGCAAGTCGACGCGGCGCTCGCAGGGCGCCGCGTTTGCTATTCGCGTTAGAAAAAGCCGCGCGCAAGACGCGCCAGACGATTGCCAGACTTCATTCCCCAGTTCTTCACAAGGATTCATTCAATGAATTCACGCAGGATCGCCGTGCGCCGTTCGGGTGTGCACGGCAAAGGCGTGTTTGCTCTCGAACCGATCGCGGCGGGCGAACGGCTGATCGAATACAAGGGCGAGCGGATTACCTGGAAAGAAGCATTGCGCCGTCATCCGCATAATCCGGCTGAACCGAATCACACGTTTTATTTCGCGCTGGATAACGGCAAGGTCATCGACGGCAAGGTGAACGGCAATAGCGCGCGCTGGATCAACCATTCATGCGCGCCGAACTGCGAAGCCGAGGAAATCGACGGGCATGTTTACGTGCACGCGCTGCGCGATATCGCGGAGGGCGAGGAAGTCTTTTACGACTACGGGCTCGTGATCGACGCGCGTCAGACGAAGAAGCTGAAAAAGGAATACGAATGCCGCTGCGGCGCGCGCAAGTGCCGCGGCACGATGCTGGCGCCGCCGCAGAAGGGCAAGGGCGGCGGCAAGTCGGGCAAAGGCGCCGGCAAGGCGGAAAAGTCGAGCAAGTCGGCGAAGAAATCGAAGAAGAATTAGAAATGAGGCGCGGCCCGGCGCGCCGCGTTAGCTGTCTGCGCTGATCGAAGCGCCCTGTCGAGCGCGGCCGCGGCAGCCGGCAAGCGTTCACATCCCTACAAATCGACCGGCGCCGAGTGCGCCGGTTTTTTCGTGGCGCGCCGCGCGTTGGCATCGCTGGCAACGCCCGCGGACGCGCCGGGCGGCAGCAACGGAATCCGCACGATAAAGCGTGCGCCGCCCTCCGGCGCATCCTCGTAATGCACGCTGCCGTGATGCAGCACCATGATGTCGTGGACGATCGCGAGGCCCAGACCCGCGCCGCTGTCGACGCCCGCCTCGGCCTGCCCGTCGCCGCGGAAGAATCGCTTGAACAGATCCGCCTGCTGCGAACCCGGCACGCCCGGCCCGTTGTCTTCTACGACGATCTCGGCCATGCGCAGGTCGTCGATCAGGGTCTGGGAGACCGTCACCGTGATACGGCCGCCGTCGGCGCGCGAGGGCGGCACATACTTCAGCGCGTTATCGAGCAGATTGGCGATCACTTCATGCAGCAGCACCGGGTTGCCGCGCGCCATCAGCGGGTCATCGTTCGACGGATCGTCGAGCCGCTGGAAGCCGAGATCGACGTGTACGCGAAGCGCGCGCGGCACCCATTCGGCGCCGGTGTCGAACGCGAGCGCGGCCATGTCGACATTGACGAAGCGGGCCGCCTGTTCGCCCGGCTCGGCGCGCGCGAGCGACAGCAATTGATTCGACAGCCGCACGGCACGATCGGCCGCGGCGCGCAGTTCGCGCACGGCGGCGAGCGTCTGCTGCGGATCGCGCGCGACGACCGCCTGCTCCGCATGCAGCTTCACGGCGGTGAGCGGCGTGCGCAGCTGATGCGCGGCATCGGCGATGAATTTACGTTGCGCATCGAGGGCGGCCTTCAGGCGACCGAGCAGCGCGTTGAGCGCGCCCGTCAGCGGACGGATTTCGACCGGCACATAGGTTTCGTCGACGGGTTCGAGCGACGTGTGCGTCTGCCGGTTCAGCGAATCGGCGAGCGCGGTCAGCGGATTGAGCTGCTGATTGACGACGCGCCACACGATCACCCAGCCGGCCAGCAGCAACAGCAATAGCGGCATCATGATCGCGACGAGGAACTCGGCGGCGATGCGGAAGCGGTGATGCACGGGCTGGCCGACTTCGACGACGATCGGATTGCCGCTCGGCTGTTCGACCCGCACCTGCGCGACCCGCACGGTCACGCCCTCGTGCTGCGTCTCGAACACGTACGCATAATGCATGCGGCGCACGTTGGTGCCTTGCAGCGGCAGATTGTTGTCGCCGGCGATTTCGGTATCGCCGGTGCTGATCCGGTAGACCAGATGTTCGACCGGATCGGAGAACATCGCCTGCGCGAGCGGCGGCACCGTGATCGGCGCTTCCGGGCCGGCGATCTGGATCTGTTTGGAGATCGCGGTCGCGAGGTCCGCGAGCGAACGGTCGACCACGTGCTGCGTGTACTGCCAGGCGAGCCAGTAAGCGATCAGGCCGCTCATCAGCGCGAGCAGCGACAGGGGAGCAGCGAGGCGCCGCAGCAGCGTGCGGCGCAGACTATTGGCGGCCGGCTGGTGCATGATCGTACGCGCGGGAAAATGGCAACTGCGGTGGCAACTGCGGTGGCAACGGCGCGAAGCGCGTTGAGATAGTCCGGATGCCGGCACAACGCGCGGCGGGCGCAGCCGATGCGCGGTGCCGGTCCGGCGTCGTCAGGCCGCAACGTAACCCGCGGCCTTCACGACGATCATGCGGCCTGGCGGATTTCCTGCAACAGGTAGCCAAAGCCACGCACGGTGACGATTTCGACACGGCAGTTCTCGAGCTTCTTGCGCACGCGGTGCACGTAGACTTCGATCGCGGTATCGCCGAGATCGCCGCCGAAGTGCGTCAGGTGATCCTGCAGTTGCGCCTTGCTGACGACGCGGCCGTGACGCAGCAGCAGCATTTCGAGCACCGCGAATTCACGCGGCGACAGTTCGAGCGGTTTGTCGTCGTTGAAGATGCGGCGGTCAACGCCGGACAGCCGCACGCCACCCAGCGACACTTCCGGGCGCGGCATGTCGCCGTGGGGGCCACTGCGGCGCATCACGGCGCGAATGCGCGCTTCGAGCTCGGCCGGTTCGAACGGCTTCAGCATGTAGTCGTCGGCGCCCGAGTTCAGGCCTTGCACGCGGTCGTTCAGTTCGTCGCGCGCGGTCAGGATGATCACCGGCGTATGGCGGTTGCTCTGACGGAAACGCGACAGCAGCGTCATGCCGTCGATGCCCGGCAGACCCAGATCGAGGATCACGAGTTCGTGGCGGTTTTGCGTGAGGGCCTGCTCGGCAAAGATGCCGTCATGGACCATGTCGACGGTGAAGCCGGCTTGTTCGAGACTGCTTTGGATGCCGCGTGCGATGGGGCGGTCATCTTCGATCAGAAGGAGTCGCATGGATTTCGCTCAAGTACAATGGGTTTAGGCGTTTGGGCAAGCGGTTCGCCGGGGCGCCTGCTGCACAGACGGCGTGCGAAGCGGCGGCAAACGCGCCACGAAGCCGCTGTCGAGCCGCCTCGAAGCGCCCTGCTAGCCATCACGAAGTCATGTCCGAGATCAGCATTCACGAACTGGAAGCCGCGATCAACTTCTGGCGCGCCCGCTCACCTTCGAGCGGCGACGAACTCGTTCTGTGCAAGGAGGCAAGCGCGCTCTCCAAGCCGTATGCGCTGCTGATTGTACAGCGTCAGCAGTCGCTACCACTCGATCGTTTGGACCCGATTGCAAAGCAGGCCTGGGAAGCTTACGTTCAACTTAATAATAGCCTGTAGAACTGAAGGTTTGCCCAGGAAATTGCCTGCATTGCCCTTTCATTGCGGCCCAATTACGCGGCAAGTTGTGTAGAAACACGCATAAAACCGGTAATTCTTGTACTACACAGTAATACTGTCGATGAATGTGGCAAGCGCGATATCGCGTTCGGTCACGCCGTTCGCCTCATGGGTCGACAGCGTGATGTCGACCTTGTTGTACACGTTGAACCACTCTGGATGGTGATCCATCTCCTGCGCCTTGATGGCGACGCGCGTCATAAAGCCGAACGCCTCGTTGAAGTCGGCGAATTCGAAGGTGCGGCGAATCGCGTCACGCTCCGCCACGCTTTCCCAGCGATTCAGTTTCGCCAGTTGCTGGGGCCGTTCGTCGGCAGTCAGTTTCTGAATCATGTTGTTACCTCGCTGGTCGAACGCGTTCGCCGGCAGGCGGACGCATCCGTTATTTTTTCACGGTTGCGCAATCCTCGCCGCCCGTTGGGCCGGGTCGGCTTGCGGCGGCCTTCCCGCGATGTACCCATAGAGCCCGCGCGAGCAGCGGCAGGGCGCCCGCGCCATCGGCGGCGAGCGCGGCGCGGCCGTACGCGTGCATGTAGTCGACGAACACCGGCTGAATCAGCAGTGGCACATGGCCGAACAGATCGCGCGGAGGACGGGCGGGAAGGGCGCAAACACCGCTCGAATATGCATAATCGTGCAATAATCGTGCATTGTTTGGCCAATCTATGCGGGAAATAAACGATGCTTGAACTCGATCACTTCGATCTCGCGCTGCTCGACGTGCTGCAGCGCTTTGGCCGCCCCACGCATCAGCAGTTGGCCGAGCAGGTGCCGCTGTCGCCGTCGCAGATCGGGCGGCGCTTGCAGCGGCTCGAACAGGTCGGGGTGGTCGATGGCTATCGCGTCGTGCTTCGGCCCGAAAAGCTCGGGCTCGGCGTCACTGCTTTCACAAGCCTGAAGCTGAAACATCACGGCGATTCGATCATCGAGCAGTTTCAGCAGCAAATCGACATGCTGCCCGAAGTGCTCGAATGCCATGCGGTCGTCGGCGATGCCGACTATCTGCTGCGCATCGTCGCGCCGGATCTGAACTACCTGTCGAGCTTCGTGATGAAGAAGCTGATGCGCGTGCCGGGCGTCGATAGCGTGCGCTCGAACATCGTGCTGACCACGTTCAAGCGAAATGGGCCGTTGCCACTGGGGCATCTGGCGCCGGGCGCGGTGGCGGGTTGAGGGTTTGAGGCGATTGCCGGCGATGCCGACTGGCGGGAAACGGAAGCCGCGCATGTCGTGCCGCGGCGCCTGTGGTGACGCGATCTTTACGCCGCCTGCTTCGGCTCGTCTTCGGCATTCAGCAGATCGACATAGGCGACTGGCACCAGATCCGCCTCCGGGACGCCGAGGCTTTTGAACATCGCATGTGCTTCGGCGTGGCCGCCTTCTTCGTCGTCGTCCTGCGCGAGTACCACTTCGAGTTCGACGAAATCGCCGAGACCGTCGACGCGATCCAGATGAATCCGCGTGCGCCCGCTCAGATACACGTGCCGCTCCTTCGAGACGATGCCGCGCGTGGTCAGCGCGGTCGCGAGCAGCGCATGCATCGCTTCGGGATTCGTGACCGGACTGCGCGTGTAGTACGACGCCTTCGGGCCGTCGCGGTCGTCGCGCTGGTAGAAGATCAGTTCGGCCGGCGTGCCGTCGTCGAATTGGCGCAGCTTCAGGCGGCCGCGCGGCACGTCGTAGAAAAAGTCCTGCTGGCGGAAGATCAGCGGCGCGTCCGTCGCGAGCTGCGCGGCGCGTTCGCGCAGTTGCTCGAAATGCTGGGCGCGGGCTTTGATTTCGATGTTGCGTGCCATATCAGGCTCCTGTGATGGGCTAAGTGAACGGAAAGCGCCGCGAGGCCGCTGTGTGGGCGCAAACCGACAATCTAGCAAAATCTTCGTGACAGCCCGGTTTTAGCACTGGCAAGTGAAGGGTGGGCATTAGCGCGGCTCATATCGCAACCGAGGCGGATCCTCCTCGCTCAGATCGCCCACTGCTGTTCGATCAGCTTCAATGCGGCCGCGATCACCGGCTCGTCCTTACGCTCGTCGAGCGTGATGAAGCTCAGCTGCGTCGGCACCGTAATGCCGTCGACGATCGTCAGCGCGTGCGCGTGCGCCTCGGCGATCGCAGTCGCGTCGCGCGCGAGCGTAAGACCGACGCCCGACTTGACGAGATCGAGCATCGACGGCTCCTGATCCACCTCGGCTACCTTGACGGGCTTCACACCCGCCTCGCCAAAACAGCGCGACAGCAGGCGGTTGTGCGCGGACGCCGGCGGCGTCCAGATCCACGGCAGCGCCGCGAGCGAGCGCCAGTCGCGCGCATTCTTCACGCGATCTTTCCAGCCCGCCGGTGCAAGCACGCGGTACTGGAAATGCGTCAGCGTGACCGCGTGAAAGGTGACGCCGTCGCGCGTGTCGTCATCGGACGGCAGGCCAATGTAATAGCCGACGTCGAGTTCGCCCGCGCGAATCTGTTCGCGCACCCATCCCGACATGCCGTGACGCAGTGCGGTTTCGATTTGCGGCCAGGTTTCGACGAGCTGCTTCAGGAAACCGCCGAGGCGCAAAAACGCCGGGTCGAGAATCGTGCCGATGCGCAGACGCCCGCGCATTTCCTGGCACAGCGATTGCGCCGCGCGTTGTACGTCGGCAGCCGCGCCGAGCGCGCGTTCGGCGTGCGGCAGCAGCGCCTGGCCGTCGCGCGTGAGCGCGAGCCCGTGCGAACCGCGGGTGAACAACGTCACGCCGAGCGTCTCCTGCAAGTGCTTGATTTGCAAGCTGACGGCAGGTTGGGTCAGATGCAGCTGCGCCGCGGCGCGCGTGAGGTTGCCCTCGCGTGCGACGGTGACGAATGCCCTAAGCAGAGTCAGATCCATAGCCTGATATTAGCGCGGCTTATATGGCAGTTGAGCATTTCTCATTGGATTTGTCGCCTCGGGGCGCCGTACGCTTGGCGTTCAGCACGCTTGGGTGCGCGGCATCGAAGCGCAAGGCCGGAAGATTTCACAGCAAAGGGGAACGAGATGAGCGAGACATATCACGACGCAACCGCGCGGGGCGACGCAGCACGCAGCGCGGCGAGCGCACGCGCACTGAGCCATTTCATCAACGGCAAGACCGTCGAAGGCACGAGTGGGCGTTTCGGCGACGTCTTCAATCCGGCGCTCGGCAGTGTCAGCACGCGCGTGCCGTTTGCGAGCGTCGCCGAGGTGGACGCCGCGGTCGCCGCCGCCAAAGCCGCGTTTCCAGCATGGAGCGAAACCGCGCCGATCAAACGCGCGCGCGTGCTGTTCAAGTTCAAGGAATTGCTCGACCGTCACCACGACGAACTCGCGGAACTGATCACGCGCGAGCACGGCAAAGTGTTCTCCGACGCGAAGGGCGAGGTGATGCGCGGCATCGAGGTCGTCGAATTCGCGTGCGGCATCCCGAATCTGCTGAAGACCGATTTCACCGATCAGATCGGCGGCGGCATCGACAACTGGAATCTGCGGCAGCCGCTCGGCGTGGTCGCGGGCATCACGCCGTTCAATTTTCCGATGATGGTGCCGAGCTGGATGTTCCCCGTCGCGCTCGCGTGCGGTAACACCTTCGTGCTGAAGCCGTCCGAACGTGACCCGTCCGCGTCGAACCGGCTCGCCGAATTGCTGAAGGAGGCGGGCCTGCCGGACGGCGTGTTCAACGTCGTGCACGGCGACAAGGTCGCGGTCGATGCGCTGCTCGTGCATCCGGAGGTGAGCGCGCTGTCGTTCGTCGGCTCGACGCCGATCGCCGAATACATCTACACCGAAGGCACGAGGCACGGCAAGCGCGTGCAGGCATTGGGCGGTGCCAAGAATCACCTCGTCGTGATGCCCGACGCCGATCTCGACCAGGCCGTCGACGCACTGATCGGCGCCGCCTACGGCTCGGCCGGCGAGCGCTGCATGGCGATTTCGGTGGCGGTCGCGGTGGGACATATCGCCGATGAGCTGATCGAGCGTCTGGCGCCGCGCGTGAAGAGCCTGAAGATCCTCAACGGCATGGAAGCGGCCGCCGAGATGGGGCCGCTCGTCACAGGCGCGCATCGCGACAAGGTGCTCGGCTATATCGACGCTGGCGTCGCCGCGGGCGCGAAGCTCGTCGTCGATGGGCGCGGTCATCAGGTCGCAGGGCACGAGAACGGCTTTTTCCTCGGCGGTACGCTGTTCGACGACGTGTCACCCGACATGAAGATCTACCGCGAGGAGATTTTCGGGCCGGTGCTGTGCGTCGTGCGCGTGCCCGATTTTGCAACTGCGGTCGAGCTGATCAACGCGAATCAGTTGGCGAACGGCGTGTCGTTGTTCACGTCCGACGGCGGCATCGCGCGCGCGTTTTCGCGGCAGATCGAGATCGGCATGGTCGGCATCAACGTGCCGATTCCGGTGCCGATGGCCTGGCATTCGTTCGGCGGCTGGAAGAAGTCGCTGTTCGGCGATCATCATGCGTACGGCGAGGAAGGCGTGCGGTTCTACACGCGCTATAAGAGCATCATGCAGCGTTGGCCCGACAGCATCGCGAAGGGTGCCGAATTTACGATGCCGGTCGCCAAATAGCGGGGGGCTTTGCGCGACTTCAAGTCGGTACGCGCGCCAGCAAAAAAACAAAAGCGCGCCGCAAAATGATCAGGAGACTGAACGATGAGTCATAGCGACAGTACGTCCCGCGCCGCACGGCGGCTCGAAGGCGAGTTCGACTACATCATTGTCGGCGCGGGCACCGCGGGCTGCGTGCTGGCGAACCGGCTCACCGAAGATCCCGACATCCAGGTGCTGCTGCTCGAAGCCGGCGGCAAGGACGACTATCACTGGATTCACGTGCCGGTCGGCTACCTCTACTGCATTGGCAACCCGCGCACGGACTGGCTGTACCAGACCCAGGCCGAGCCGGGTTTGAACGGCCGCGCGCTGTCGTATCCGCGTGGGCGCGTGCTCGGCGGCAGTTCGTCGATCAACGGCATGATCTATATGCGCGGCCAGCG
Organism: Paraburkholderia sp. WC7.3g; assembly: GCF_050436345.1. Classification (NCBI taxonomy): domain Bacteria; kingdom Pseudomonadati; phylum Pseudomonadota; class Betaproteobacteria; order Burkholderiales; family Burkholderiaceae; genus Paraburkholderia; species Paraburkholderia sp. WC7.3g. Next base: position 393,012 of record NZ_JBNDMA010000002.1, on the reverse strand, counting down.
CGAAGACTACGACGAATGGGCGCGCGTGACGAACGACAGCACGTGGTCATGGAACGCGGTGCTGCCGGTCTTCAAGCGCAGCGAAGATCATCACGGCGGCGCCAACGAAGCGCACGGCGCGGGCGGACCATGGCGGGTCGAAAAGCAGCGCCTCAAATGGAAGATTCTCGAAGAGTTCGCGCAAGCCGCGCAGCAAACCGGCATTCCCGCCACCGACGATTTCAATCGCGGCGACAACACCGGCGTCGGCTACTTCGACGTCAATCAGAAGCACGGCATTCGCTGGAACGCGTCGAAGGCTTTTTTGCGGCCCGCGTTGAAGCGCGCGAATCTCACGGTCATCACCGGTGCCCACACGCAGCGCATCGTATTCGATGGCCGTCGCTGCATGGGTGTCGAATATCGGGGCGGCGACGTCGACTATCTCGCCAAAGCGCGATGCGAAGTGATCCTTTCCGCGGGCGCGGTCAACTCGCCGCAACTGCTCGAATTGTCCGGGCTCGGCGATGGTGCGCGTCTGCGGAATCTCGGCATCGAGGTCGTTCGGGATCTGCGCGGCGTCGGCGAAAACCTGCAGGACCATCTGCAATTGCGCATGGCGTATCAGGTGCAAGGCGTGCGCACGCTGAACACGATGTCCGCGCACTGGTGGGGCAAGCTGATGATCGGCATGCAGTACGCGTTGTTTCAGAGCGGACCGATGTCGATGGCGCCGTCGCAACTCGGCGCGTTCGCGAAGTCCGACGCCGACGATCACTCGCTGTCGCGACCCGACCTCGAGTATCACGTGCAGCCTTTGTCGCTCGATCGCTTCGGCGAACCGCTGCATCGCTTCAATGCGTTCACGGCTTCTGTGTGTCATTTGCGCCCCACGTCGCGCGGCAGCATTCATATAGCGTCGGCCGACGCTTGTGCACCACCGTTGATCGCGCCGAATTATCTGTCGACCGGGTACGACCGCCACGTAGCCGCGAACGCGCTACGTGTCACGCGTCGCATCGTCGCGGCGCCCGCGCTCGCGCGCTATCAGCCGCGCGAGATTCTGCCAGGTCTCCAATATCAGAGTGAAGAAGAATTGCAGCAGGCCGCGGGCGCGGTCGGCACGACGATCTTCCATCCGGTCGGCACCTGTCGCATGGGTACGAACGACGATTCCGCCGCGGTCGTCGACAACCGGCTACGGGTTCTCGGAGTCGAGGGCTTACGTGTCGTCGATGCTTCGGTGATGCCCAACATCACCTCGGGCAATACCAATTCGCCGACGTTGATGATCGCCGAGCGCGCGAGCGACATGATCCGCGAGGATCGTCGCGCGCGCGTGAGCGGCAGCATGGCCGCGCATACCGGTGTCGACGCGTCGATGTCAGCTGTGTGACATCACTGGGTGAGCGCATCGGTCAGGTTTTCCGCCGCGTACGTGAAACGTGTGAACCGCGCGTCATATACGCACGGCGCGGGCCTCGTTCCCTAAGTGCAAATCCCAATGATTGCGCTGCATCATTGGCGCGACAATGGCAGCCATGCTGCGTGCCACGCCATGGATAACCGTACGGATTGGTGCAGCACGCCAAGGAGCGGCAAGGGGTGCCGCAAAAATAACAAGTCGCGCAGAGTTTCGCGCGGAAAGGTCGTAATGCTTCGCCTTACTCCGTATGGAAGGGAACATGATTCTCGGCGATACGATTCTCGAAACGCGGGGCCTCACCCGTGAGTTCAAAGGCTTTGTCGCCGTGAACGGCGTGAACCTGCGCGTGCGCCGTGGCTCGATCCATGCGCTGATCGGCCCCAATGGAGCGGGCAAGACCACCTGCTTCAACCTGCTCACCAAATTTCTCGAGCCCACCGCGGGCCAGATCGTTTTCAACGGTGTCGATATCACCGGCGAACGTCCCGCGCAGATCGCGCGGCGCGGCATCATCCGTTCGTTCCAGATTTCCGCGGTATTTCCGCATCTGACGGCATTGCAGAACGTGCGCATCGGGTTGCAGCGCTCACTCGGCACCGCATTTCACTTCTGGAAGAGCGAGCGTACGTTGCGGCGTCTGAACGATCGCGCGATGGATCTGCTGACCCAGGTCGGCCTGACCGATTTCGCGGATGTATTGACCGTCGAGCTTGCATACGGCCGCAAGCGCGCGCTCGAAATCGCGACCACGCTCGCGATGGAACCCGAACTGATGTTGCTCGACGAGCCGACGCAAGGCATGGGTCATGAGGACGTCGATCGCGTGACCGCGCTGATCAAAAAGGTATCGGCGGGCCGCACGATTCTGATGGTCGAGCACAACATGAACGTGATCGCCGGTATCTCTGACACGATCACCGTACTGCAACGGGGTGAAGTGCTCGCCGAGGGCAGCTACGCGGAAGTGTCGAAGAATCCGCTCGTGATGCAAGCCTACATGGGCAGCGCCGACGCGGCGCTCGCCGGAGCCCACGCATGAATACGACGGTCGAGCGCGAAGGCCTCGAAGCGGACCAAACGAAAAGCGGCGCACCCGCGCTGGAAATCGCGGGACTGCAAGCCTGGTACGGGGAATCCCACATTCTGCACGGCGTCGATCTGTCGGTCGGCCGCGGCGAAGTCGTGACGCTGCTCGGCCGCAATGGCGCGGGCCGGACCACGACGCTGCGCGCGATCATGGGCCTCACGGGTCGCCGTACCGGCTCGATCCGTATCGACGGACGCGAAACGATCGGCCTGGCCACGCATCGCATCGCGCATTGCGGCATCGGCTATTGCCCGGAAGAGCGCGGCATTTTTTCGAGCCTGTCGTGCGAGGAAAATCTGTTGCTGCCGCCGCCCGTCGGCGACAAGGCGCACATGATGTCGCTCGAGGAAATCTACGCGATGTTCCCGAATCTGCAGGAGCGGCGCATGAGTCAGGGCACGCGGCTCTCAGGCGGCGAACAGCAAATGCTCGCGGTCGCGCGGATTCTGCGTACCGGCGCGAATCTGCTGCTGCTCGATGAAATCTCGGAAGGGCTCGCGCCCGTGATTGTGCAGGCGCTTGCGCGCATGATCGTCACGCTGAGGGCGCGCGGCTACACGATCGTGATGGTCGAGCAGAACTTCCGCTTCGCCGCGCCGCTCGCGGATCGTTTCTATGTGATGGAGCACGGCATGATCGTCGAGCATTTCGGGGCCAGCGAGCTCGAAGGCAAGATGCCGGTGCTGCACGATTTACTGGGCGTATAGACACGGACATACTCGCGCCCGACTGCCTCTGATAACCACAAGCGAAGAACCAGGAGACACGCATGAAAAAGAACCCACTCGCGCGGCTTGCCTCACTCTGTTTCGCGGTCGCCGCTGGCACCGCACTGACGCTGGGTAGCGCGCAAGCGGCCGACGATGCCGTGAAGATCGGCTTCATTACGGATATGTCGGGGCTGTACGCGGATATCGACGGGCAGGGCGGTCTTGAAGCGATCCGGATGGCGGTCGCCGACTTCGGTGGCAAGGTCAACGGCAAACCGATCACGGTGCTGTACGCGGATCACCAGAACAAGGCGGACATCGCGGCATCGCGCGCTCGCGAGTGGTTCGACCGAGACGGCGTGGACATGGTGATCGGCGGCACGAACTCGGCGACCGCGCTGTCGACTAACACCGTCGCGGGCGAGAAGCACAAGGTCTATATCAGCGTCGGCGCCGGCGCCGATACGTTGACTAACGAGCAATGCACGCCGTACACGATCCACTACGCATACGACACGACCGCGCTCGCGAACGGCACGGGCTCGGCCGTGACGAAGCAGGGCGGCAAGACTTGGTACTTCCTGACGGCAGACTACGCATTCGGCAAGGCGCTCGAAAAAGCGACCTCGGATGTCGTGAAGGCGAACGGCGGCCAGGTGCTGGGCGCGGTGCGTCATCCGCTGTCGGCGTCGGACTTCTCGTCGTTCCTGCTGCAGGCGCAGGCGTCGAAGGCACAGATCCTCGGCCTCGCGAACGCGGGCGGCGACACGATCAACGCGATCAAGGCCGCGAAGGAATTCGGCATCACCAAGACGATGAAGCTCGCCGCGCTGCTGATGTTCATCAACGACGTGCACAGCCTCGGTCTCGAAACGACGCAAGGTCTCGTGTTGACCGACAGCTGGTACTGGAACAAGGACGCCGACACGCGTAAGTGGTCGCAGCGCTACTTCGACAAGATGAAGAAGATGCCGTCGAGCCTGCAGGCTGCCGACTACTCGGCGGCGATGAACTATCTGAAGGCGGTGCAGGCGGTGGGCTCGACCGATCCGGACAAGGTGATGGCGCAGTTGCACAAGACGAAGATCGACGACTTCTACGCGAAGGGCTACATCCGTCAGGACGGCAGCATGATCCACGACATGTACCTGATGCAGGTGAAGACGCCGGCCGAATCGAAGGAGCCGTGGGATTACTACAAGATCACTGCGACGATTCCGGGCGATCAGGTCTTCACGACCAAGGCGCAGACCCGCTGCGCGCTGTGGAAGTAAGCGCGGGCGCAGTGAGCGGTCGAGGACCGCGCAGACCTGAGAGAACCGCCGGCGCTGCAGGGGCACGCGCTGGCGGATGACCGTTTCAGATGCCGCACGCGATGGGCAGCGTCGCCGCTTGTCGCGTGCCGGCCCGATCGTGCGTCACCGATCTCACCTTGACGATGGCTTGAAGGGCTAAGGGCTTCAATGGACATCTTTGGCGTTCCGCTACCCGCGATGCTGAGCCAGCTTCTGCTCGGGCTCGTGAACGGCTCGTTCTACGCGATTCTGAGCCTTGGGCTGGCGGTTATTTTCGGCCTGCTCAACGTGATCAACTTCGCGCATGGCGCGCTGTTCATGCTCGGGGCGATGCTCGCGTGGATGGGGCTGTCGTATTTCAATCTGCCGTACTGGGTGATGCTCGTGCTCGCGCCGGTGATCGTTGGGCTCGTCGGCGTCGGGATCGAGCGCTCGATGCTGCGCTGGCTTTACAAGCTCGATCATCTGTATGGCCTGTTGCTGACGTTTGGCCTCACGCTCGTGATCGAGGGCGTGTTCCATTCGATCTACGGCTCGTCGGGCCAGCCGTACGACGTGCCGTCGGTGCTGTCGGGCGCGACCAATCTCGGCTTCATGTATCTGCCGAACTATCGCGCGTGGGTGGTCGTCGCGTCGCTTGTGGTGTGCTTTGCGACCTGGTTCGTGATCGAGAAGACGCGGCTTGGCGCGTATCTGCGCGCGGGCACCGAAAACCCGAAGCTCGTCGAGGCGTTCGGCATCAACGTGCCGCTGATGATTACGCTGACCTACGGCTTCGGCGTCGCGCTCGCGGCGTTTGCCGGCGTGCTCGCCGCGCCGGTGATTCAGGTTTCGCCGCTGATGGGCCAGTCGATGATCATCACCGTGTTCGCGGTGGTCGTGATCGGTGGCATGGGCTCGATCATGGGCTCGATTCTGACCGGCCTGATGCTCGGCGTGGTCGAAGGACTGACGCGGGTGTACTACCCCGAAGCGTCGGCGACCGTCGTCTTCGTGATCATGGCGCTCGTGTTGCTCGTGCGTCCGGCGGGTCTTTTCGGCAGGGAAAAATGATGCAGAGAAAAGTGCTCTACGGTCTGCTGCTGCTCGCGCTGCTCGCGGTGCCGCTGCTCGGCATCTACCCGCTCTTCGTGATGAAGGTGCTGTGCTTCGCGCTGTTCGCGGGCGCCTTCAATCTGCTGATCGGCTATACGGGCTTGCTGTCCTTCGGTCATGCGATGTTTCTCGCGTCGGCCGGTTACGTGACCGGCTATGCGATACAGACGCTCGGCTTTTCGCCGGAGCTCGGCGTGCTGAGCGGCACCGCGGCGGCGACGCTGCTTGGGCTCGTCGTCGGCTTCTTCGCGATTCGCCGTCAGGGTATCTACTTCGCGATGGTGACGCTCGCGCTCGCGCAGATGGTCTACTTCGTGTTCCTGCAGACGCCGTTCACGCACGGGGAAGACGGCCTGCAAGGGGTGCCGCGCGGCAAGCTGTTCGGCGTGCTCGATCTCTCTTCGGACGTCGCGCTGTATTTCGTCGTGCTCGCGGTGATCGTCGCGGCGTTCCTGCTGATCGTGCGGATCGTGCATTCGCCGTTCGGGCAGGTACTCGTCGCGATCAAGGAAAACGAGCCGCGCGCGGTATCGCTCGGCTATGACACCGACCGTTTCAAGCTGCTCGCATTCATTCTGTCGGCCGGCATCGCGGGTCTCGCCGGTTCGCTGAAAGTGTTGGTGCAGGGCTTCGAAACGCTGAGCGATGCCTATTGGACGATGTCCGGCCTCGTGATCCTGATGACGCTGGTGGGCGGCATGGGCACGCTGTTCGGCCCATTGGTCGGGGCCGCGCTGATCGTGTCGCTCGAAGACCGGCTCGGCGATATCGGCTCGGCGCTCGCGTCGATGACCGGGATCGACTGGTTCCGCTCACTTGGCGAGTCGGTGACGATCGTCACGGGGCTGATTTTTATCGCGTGCGTGCTGGCGTTCCGGCGCGGCATCGTCGGTGAAATCGTCGCGCGAGTGCGGCCGTTGCGGGCTTGAGTGCGTCTGCTTGATCCCGCCCGCAAGGTGCCGCGCTTGATGCAGTGCGATACGCAATTGCTTCGGCATCCGATTGACTTGCCTCTCGTGCCGAGGGTGCGCCGAATCAGCGGTTCAGCGAAGCTGTGGCAAGCCGTGTGACAAAATTGGTCGAACGCGCCCCGATTCGGTGCGGCACTGCACCACTAGGGTAATTGCTAGTTGTTACTACTAAGGGGGTCGTTTAATCTTCATCCAGTTCTGATGCACCACGAATTTGCAGGTGGAGAACGAGGAGACAATTGAGGCACTCAGTGCCCACGAGAAAGCGCTGTTGGATTGATATCCAACAGCGCTTTTTTGTTTTGTATTTTTGGGCCTTCTTCGGGCCAATATTTCGGCTATTTCGCGAGCCATTTGATAATCTTCGCAAATCGCTGCATGTCAGCGTCACAAGCCTGCGAAACGCTTGCAGCACGGCACTTGCGTCCGCTAAACTCGCTATTCACCGACCACTGGGTTGGCAATTAAATCCATGGATTTAATTGCAATTGAATAACGGGGTTAATGGATGAGCAGGATGAAGTCGGCATTGCGTTGGATCAGCGCGGCATTGGTCGCCACCGGAGTTTCGGCTGCATGGAGTGGCCATGCATTCGCGGACGTGAAAATCGGCGTCACTGTGTCGGCAACAGGGCCGGCCGCCTCGCTCGGCATTCCGGAAAAGAACACGATTGCGCTGCTGCCCAAAGAAGTAGCGGGCCAGAAAATCGACTACATCGTCCTCGACGACGCAACCGATTCGACCCAGGCGGTCAAGAACGCCCGCAAGCTCACTAGCGAAGACCACGTCGATGCACTGATCGGCTCGACCGTCGTGCCGAACTCGCTCGCCATGACCGACGTCGCCGCCGAAACCTCCACGCCGATGATCTCGCTCGCCGCGGCCGCGGGCATCGTCGAGCCGATGGATGCGAAGCGCGCGTGGGTGTTCAAGACGCCGCAGAACGACATCCTGATGGCTACCGCGATCGCGCAGCAGATGGCCAATCACGGCGTGAAAACAGTCGCGTTCATCGGCTTTTCCGACGCGTACGGCGAGAGCTGGTTCAAGGAATTCAGCAAAGCCGCTGACCTGGCGAAGATCAGGATCGTCGCGAACGAGCGCTTCGCGCGCAACGACGCATCGGTCACAGGCCAGGTACTGAAGATGATGTCGCAGAATCCGGACGCGGTGCTGATCGCCGGTGCGGGCACGCCGGCCGCGCTGCCGCAGAAAGCGCTGAAGGAACGCGGCTACAAGGGCAAGTACTACCAGACGCACGGGGTCGCGAACAACGACTTCCTGCGCGTGTGCGGCAAGGATTGCGAAGCCACGTGGCTGCCCGCCGGCCCGCTGCTGGTCGCCGGGCAACTGCCCGATTCGAATCCGGTGAAGAAGAGTGCGCTCGCTTACAAGCGCGCGTATGAAATCGCGTATGGCGCAGGTTCGGTGTCGACGTTTGGCGGTCACGCATGGGACGCGGGCCTGTTGCTGCAGCATGCGATCCCGCTCGCGTTGAAGAAGGGCCAGCCCGGCACGCCGGCCTTCCGCGAGGCGCTGCGCGCCGCGCTCGAAGGCACGAAAGATCTGCCCGCGTCGCACGGCATCTTCAACATGAGCGCGAACGACCACGCCGGTCTCGATCAGCGGGCGCGCGTGATGGTGCAGATCGTCGACGGCAAGTGGAAGCTCGCCGGCGACTGAGCGAAAGGCTCTGCGCCACGGGACCTCATCGAAAAAGACGCGTGCAGTTGACGCGTCTTTTTTGTTACCTGGGCGAGCCGTCTGCATCGCGCGAGCGCAGCGCTGTTGACCGTCGATAATGCGGGACGCAGGCTACTAACATATTAGTGGTTTATCAATGCTTGATCGGAACAGAACCGCGAAATAGAACCGCGGCGTATGACGCGGATGCGCGACTCGTGCGACGCAAGATGAGCGGTAATCAACATAGCGCGGAAGGTATGTGCGCCGAACAGGGAAAACCATGCTTGGCACACCTGAATCCGCTCACTAGATTCAGACACTCGGCCCAGCTAGCCGGCTTACAGATAGGCGTTTTTCAAGGCGTTTGGAGACTCGCAATGAAAATGACAAGACATTGGGTACGCACGGGCATCGCGATGGCGCTGATGTGCGGCACGGGGGCGGCATTCGCGCAGGTGAAGATCGGCGTGACGCTGTCGACGACGGGGCCGGCCGCATCGCTCGGGATTCCTGAGAAGAACACGATCGCGTTGCTGCCGAAGGAGATCGGCGGCAAGAGCGTGCAGTACATCATTCTCGACGACGGGTCGGACACCGGCAAGGCCGTGCAGAACACGCATAAGTTGATCGACGAAGACCGCGTCGACGCGATCATCGGCTCGACCGTCACGCCGAATTCGCTCGCGATGCTCGATCCGGCCGCTGAAGGCAAGACGCCGGTGATCTCGCTCGCGGCATCGGCCGCGATCATCCAGCCGATGGATGCGAAGCGCGCGTGGGCGTTCAAACCGCCTCAGAACGACAGCCTGATGGCCGATGCGATCGCCGATTACATGCAGCGCCACGGCGTGAAGACGGTCGGCTTCATCGGCTTTTCGGACGCATACGGCGACAGTTGGAACACGACGTTCGACGCCGCAGCGAAAGCGCACAACCTGAAGATCGTGTCGAACGAGCGCTTCAACCGGACGGATGCGTCGGTGACGGGCCAGGCGCTGAAGACGATGGGCGCGAATCCCGACGCGGTGCTGATCGCGGGCTCGGGCACGCCGTCGGCGCTGCCGGCCAAGACGCTGAAGGAGCGTGGCTACAAGGGCAAGATCTATCAGACGCACGGTGTCGCGAACAATGATTTCCTGCGTGTGTGCGGCAAGGATTGTGAAGGCGAGTTGCTGCCGGCCGGTCCGATTCTCGTCGTCGATCAATTGCCGGATTCGAACCCGGTGAAGAAATCGTCGGAGGCCTATAAGAACGCGTATGAGAAGGCGTATGGCGCGGGTTCGGTCGCGACCTTCGGCGGTCACGCATGGGATGCCGGCCAGATGCTGCAGGCCGCGATTCCGGTCGCGCTGAAGACCGCGCAGCCGGGCACGCCCGAGTTCCGCGCGGCGCTGCGCAACGCGCTCGAAAACATCAAGGAGCTGCCGGTGTCGCACGGCATCATGAACACCACGGCGACCGACCACAACGGCCTCGACCAGCGCGCGCGCGTGATCGTGCAGATCGTCGACGGCAAGTGGAAGCTGCAGAACGATTAAGAGCATTTACAAAGACAACTAGCGGTACGCGCCTCTCGCGCAATCTGCGGTGCATGACGCCGCATTGCCATTGTGTCCGACGACAATGGCATCGACCGCCGCGCCGTGTCCCGGCGCGGCGGTTGTCTTTTCAGACATTGCAGGTCGATGGCCGGCTATGAGCCGCGCCGTCATGACTCTTTCCCGGTTTTCCGATTCGACGCTTCAGGACGAGGAAGTATGGATCTATCAATTGCCGCGATCCTCGCGCAGGACGGCATCACGACCGGCGCGATCTACGCGCTGCTCGCGCTTGCGCTGGTGCTGGTGTTCTCGGTCACGCGGGTGATCTTCATCCCGCAAGGGGAGTTCGTGTCGTACGGCGCGTTGACGCTCGCCGCACTGCAAACGCAGAAGTTTCCAGCCACCTGCTGGCTACTGATGGCGATGGGCGCCGCCTGCTTCGTCGTCGAGACGGCGACCGTGGTGCGGCACGCCGAGCGGCGCCGTCACGCGGCGCGCACGCTGCCTGTGCTGGCAGGGAAGTACCTGCTGTTTCCGATTGCGGTCTACGCGCTCACGCGCGGCATCTTCCTGCAGCCGCTGCCGATGGTCGTGCAGATCGCGCTGACGCTGCTGATCGTGATTCCGATGGGCCCGTTAGTTTATCGGCTCGCGTATGAGCCGATCGCGGAGGCGACCACGCTGCTGCTGTTGATCGTCGCGGTGGCCGTGCATTTCGCGATGGTCGGTCTCGGCCTCGTGATGTTCGGCGCAGAAGGTTCGCGCACCAACGCGTTCTCCGATGCGACGTTCAGCATCGGCACGTTGTCGATCTCCGGGCAGAGCCTGTGGGTGATCGGCACCGCGGTCGTGCTGATTGGCGCGTTGTATCTGTACTTCGATCGCTCGATCTCGGGCAAGGCGTTGCGCGCGACGTCGGTGAACCGGCTCGGCGCGCGGCTCGTCGGCATCGGCACGACGCAGGCGGGACGCCTCGCATTCACGCTTGCGGCAGGACTCGGCGTGCTGTGCGGCATCCTCGTCGCGCCGCTCACGACGATCTACTACGACTCGGGCTTCCTGATCGGTTTGAAGGGCTTCGTGGGCGCGATCATCGGCGGCCTGGTCAGCTATCCGCTCGCGGCGGCCGGCTCGATTCTCGTCGGCCTGCTGGAGTCGTATTCGTCGTTTTGGGCCAGTGCTTATAAGGAAGTGATCGTGTTCACGCTAATCATCCCGGTGCTGCTGTGGCGCAGTCTTGCGAGCCCGCACGCCGAAGAAGAACAGGAGTGACGCGATGAAACGGATCATGCAAGAGAAGTTCTTCTGGTTGTTCCTCGTGGTGCTGGTTGCGTTGCCGGTGTTGCCACATCCGATTCACGTGCCCGAGTACTGGATCACGCTGCTGAACTACATCGGCCTGTATTCGATCGTCGCGATCGGCCTCGTGCTGTTGACGGGTATCGGCGGAATGACGAGCTTCGGGCAGGCCGCGTTCGTCGGCATTGGCGCCTATGCAACCGCGTATCTGACGACGAACTTTGGCGTGTCGCCGTGGCTCGCACTGATCGCGGGCGTGATAGTGACTGCGCTCGTCGCGCTGATGCTCGGTCTCGTCACGATGCGTCTGTCCGGCCACTTCCTGCCGCTCGGCACGATTGCTTGGGGGCTCGCGCTGTTCTACCTGTTCGGCAATCTCGACATGCTCGGCAAGTACGACGGCATCAACGGCATCCCGGTGCTGAATGTCTTTGGGATCAATCTGGAGTCCGGCCGCCATATCTATTACCTGATCTGGGTGGTCGTGCTCGGTGCGGTCGTCTCTGTTCAGAATTTGCTTAATAGTCGACCGGGTCGAGCGATTCGCGCGCTGCGCGGCGGTGGTCAGATGGCTGAGGCGATGGGCGTCAACACCGGCTGGATGCGCGTCGTGATCTTCGTTTATGCGGCGGTGCTCGCGTCGGTGTCGGGCTTTCTGTATGCGCACTTGCAGCGCGCCGTGAATCCGACGCCATTCGGCCTGAATCACGGCATCGAGTTTCTGTTCATGGCGGTGGTGGGCGGCGTCTCGCACGTCTGGGGCGCGGTGCTCGGCGCCGCGATCCTGACCGTGCTGCAGGACTATCTGCAGACGCTGCTGCCGAAACTGCTCGGCGAGAACGGCAACTTCGAAGTAATCGTGTTTGGCATCATCATGGTGCTGCTGCTGCAGTACGCGCGGCAGGGCGTGTGGCCGTTCGTCGCGCGCTTTTTCCCGCGTGGCCCGCGTGCGCATCTCGCAGATCACGCGGAGCCTCTGCCGCAGCGCAACAAGCCACAGACGGGCGAGGACCTGCTGACGGTGAACAAGGCGCGCAAGCACTTCGGCGGTCTGGTCGCGATGAACGACGTGAGCTTCGAGGTCAAAGCGGGGCAGATCATCGGGCTGATCGGGCCGAACGGCGCAGGTAAGTCGACGACGTTCAATCTGGTGACCGGCGTGCTGCAGGCGACGAGCGGCGAGATTACTTTCCGCGGCGAGCGCATCGATGCGCTGAGTTCACGCGAAATCGTCAAGCGGGGCATCGGCCGGACGTTCCAGCATGTGAAGCTGCTGCCGGGCATGACTGTGCTCGAGAACGTCGCGATCGGCGCGCATCTGCGCGGCCATGCGGGCGTGTGGCGCAGCGTCGTGCGGCTTAACAACGCAGAAGAGGGGCGACTGATGGCCGAAGCCGCACGGCAGATTCGCCGTGTCGGCCTCGAACAGCATATGTATGACGAAGCGGGCAGCCTCGCGCTCGGTCAGCAGCGGATTCTCGAAATCGCACGCGCGTTGTGCTGCGATCCGACTCTGCTATTGCTTGACGAACCCGCCGCTGGACTGCGCTATCAAGAAAAGCTGCAACTCGCCGATCTGCTGCGCCGTCTCAAGGCCGAGGGGATGAGCGTGCTGCTCGTCGAGCACGATATGGATTTCGTGATGAATCTGACGGACCGGCTCGTGGTGATGGAGTTCGGCATGCGGATCGCCGAAGGTCTGCCGCAGGAAGTGCAGCAGGATCCGGCGGTACTTGAAGCGTATCTGGGCGGGGTGGAATGATGGAGAACACGATGACGACCGGCGTCGCGGCGGCGGGGCCGATTCTCGAAGTGGACCAGTTGTCGGTCCGCTATGGCAAGGTCGAGGCGCTGCACAATGCAGCGATGAAAGTCCGGGCGGGGCAGATCGTCTCCGTGATCGGCCCAAACGGCGCGGGCAAGTCGACGCTGCTCAATGCGATCATGGGCGCGCTCCCGACTTCCGGCCATGCGAAAGGCGCGATTACTTATCAAGGCGACGACGTCAGCGCGGTGCCGGTCGAGAAGCGCGTCGCGCTCGGCATGTGTTTGGTGCCTGAGAAGCGCGAGCTGTTCGCATCGATGACGGTCGAAGACAATCTGCTGCTTGGTGCTTACCGACGCAAACGGGCAGGCGAGCGCGACTATCTCGATCAACTCGAGCCGGTGTTCGAGCTGTTTCCGCGGCTGAAGGAGCGTCGCAAGCAGGCGGCCGGCACGCTTTCCGGCGGCGAGCGACAAATGCTCGCGGTCGGCCGGGCGTTGATGGGCAAACCCGATCTGCTGATGCTTGACGAGCCGAGCCTCGGTCTCGCGCCGCTGATCGTGAAGGAAATCTTCCACATCATCAGCGCATTACGGCAGACCGGCGTCGCAACGCTGCTGATCGAGCAGAATGCGCGCGCCGCATTGCAGATCTCGGACTATGGCTATGTGCTGGAAACCGGCGAGCTCGCGCTGGAAGGGCCCGCGACCGATCTTGCGCAGAATCCTCGGGTGATTGAAACTTATCTTGGCCTCGCCAAAAGAGCCGCGTAAATCCGCACTTTTTTGCTAATCGGTGTCTGTGGAAGCGGCGTGTTTCACGTGAAACACGCCGCTTTTTTATTGTTTCACCGCTCGGGTGAAATTCGGGCCGAAACCGAACCCGTTATAATTCGCCGATACATTTTCCTTTTAAGGCTCACGCGATGATCTGGCGTGAGATCCCGCGATGCTCTTTCCCACAGAATTTGACGTAATCGTCGTCGGCGGCGGTCATGCTGGCACCGAAGCCGCGTTGGCCTCGGCGCGCATGGGCAATAAAACGCTGCTTTTGACCCATAACATCGAGACTCTCGGGCAGATGAGCTGCAATCCGTCGATCGGCGGCATTGGCAAAGGCCATCTGGTCAAGGAAGTCGACGCGCTCGGCGGCGCCATGGCGGCCGCCACCGACGAAAGCGGCATCCAGTTTCGTATCCTCAATTCGTCGAAAGGACCGGCAGTTCGCGCGACTCGCGCTCAGGCCGACCGCGTGCTGTACAAGGCGGCGATCCGCCATCGTCTGGAGAATCAGCCGGACCTCTGGCTGTTTCAGCAGGCGGTCGACGACCTAATGGTCGAGGGTGATCGCGTCGTCGGCGCCGTCACGCAGGTGGGCATTCGTTTCCGCGCGCGCGCCGTGGTGCTGACGGCCGGTACGTTCCTCGACGGCAAGATCCACGTTGGCTTGAACAACTACACCGGTGGCCGCGCGGGCGATCCGGCCGCCGTTTCGCTGTCGGCACGGTTGAAAGAGCTGAAGCTGCCGCAAGGACGGCTCAAGACCGGTACGCCGCCGCGAATCGATGGCCGCACGATCGACTATTCGCAGCTCGCAGAGCAGCCGGGCGATCTGGATCCGGTGCCAGTGTTCTCGTTCCTCGGACGCGTCGAGCAGCACCCGCGCCAGGTGCCGTGCTGGGTCACGCATACGAATCAGCGGACGCACGACATCATTCGCGGCGGTCTCGATCGATCGCCGATGTACACGGGCGTGATCGAAGGAGTGGGACCGCGCTATTGCCCGTCGATCGAGGACAAGATTCATCGATTCGCATCGAAGGAATCGCATCAGATTTATCTCGAGCCGGAAGGGCTGACGACCAACGAGTTCTATCCGAACGGGATCTCGACGAGCCTGCCGTTCGACGTACAGCTCGAACTGGTGCGCTCGATGCGCGGCCTCGAACAGGCGCACATCCTGCGGCCCGGCTATGCGATCGAGTACGACTATTTTGATCCGCGAGGGTTGAAGGCATCGCTGGAGACGAAGGTGATCGGCGGGCTGTTCTTCGCTGGGCAGATCAACGGTACGACTGGCTATGAAGAGGCAGCGGCGCAGGGCGTTCTAGCCGGTATCAACGCCGGTCTGTTCGTGCAAGGTAAGGAAGCGTGGTGCCCGCGCCGCGATCAGGCTTACCTCGGCGTGCTCGTCGACGACCTGGTCACGCGCGGTGTGTCAGAGCCGTACCGGATGTTCACGAGCCGCGCTGAATATCGTCTGAGCTTGCGCGAAGACAACGGCGATATGCGGCTGACCGAGACCGGCCGCGAGTTGGGTGTTGTCGACGACGCCCGCTGGGACGCCTTCAGTCGCAAACGCGACGCTGTTTCACGTGAAACACAGCGGCTGCGTTCGACATGGGTCAATCCTAAGACCTTATCCGCCGATGAAGCGACCTCCTTGCTCGGCAAGCCGATCGACCATGAATACAGCCTCGCGGACCTGCTGCGTCGTCCGGGCGTCAGCTACGACGGTGTATGCGGCCTGCGTGGCGGCACCTGTAGCGCGCCCGAGGCACTCGCGGAGGACCCGGCGTTGCTCGCGCAGATCAAGGAACAGATTGAAATCGGCGTCAAATATCAGGGGTACATCGATCGACAGGCCGATGAGATCGAACGCAACGAGGCGCACGAGAACACGCGTCTGCCGGAAGGGCTGGACTACGATGAGGTGCGTGGGCTGTCGTTCGAGGCTCGTCAGAAGCTGACGCAGTTCCGGCCAGAAACCATCGGACAGGCGTCGCGTATTTCGGGCATCACACCTGCCGCCATCTCACTGCTGATGGTCCACTTAAAGCGCGGCCTCGGACGTCGCCCGTCGAAACCCGCCGAACTCGGCGCCGACAGCACGCCGGTGGTGCAATGACCGCAGCGCAGAGGGGAGTTGACCAGCAGGCTCTGGCACTGTTGCTGTCGGATGGTGTCCGCGAGCTTGGCCTGGAGCTGAACGACGAACAGCGGCGCAAGCTGCTCGATTACGTCGTCCTGCTCGCAAAGTGGAACAGCGTCTACAACCTGACGGCGATCCGCGATCCGCGGCAGATGCTGGTCCAGCATATTCTCGATTCGCTGTCGATCGTGCCGCATCTGGCGCCGCGCGGGCCGTCGTCGGTGCTGGACGTCGGTTCGGGCGGTGGTTTGCCGGGCATCGTACTCGCGATCGTGCTCCCCGATTGGGACATCACGACGAACGACATCGTCCATAAAAAGACGGCTTTTCAGGCGCAGGCAAGGGCCGAACTGGGCCTCGCGAACCTGTCGGTTGTGACCGGCCGGGTGGAGACGCTGCGGCCTGGCGCCGAAGTACCGGCAAAGTTCGACGTAATCGTCTCACGCGCATTCGCAGAACTCGCGGATTTCGTTACACTGGCCCGTCATCTGGTTGCGGAACAGGGCGCTATCTGGGCGATGAAGGGCGTGCGACCGGATGCCGAAATCGGGCGTCTGCCGGCGGGTGCTCACGTGGAACAGATTATCCGGCTAGACGTTCCGTCTCTCGACGCCGAGCGACATCTGATCAAGGTGCGGATGGACGCCGAAAGCTGACCGCCGCCGCGGCCGGAAGCACTGTCAACGATTTTCACTTCATCCAAGCATCAAAAGGGACACACCAACGATGGCAAAAATCTTCTGCGTTGCGAACCAGAAGGGCGGTGTCGGCAAGACGACCACCGCAGTCAATCTGGCCGCGAGCCTGGCAGCGCAGGGACAGCGAGTCCTTCTCATCGATCTGGACCCGCAAGGCAACGCCACGATGGGCAGCGGGATCGACAAAGCCGAATGTACGAACACGGTCTACGAGGTCCTCGTGGATAACGTATCGGTAGCCGATGCGCGCGTGCGGCCCGAAGCAGTCGGCTACGATGTACTGCCCGCGAACCGGGAGCTCGCGGGGGCCGAGGTCGAACTCGTTAGCATGCAGAATCGCGAGCGTCAGATGAAGACGGCGCTCGCGGCGGTCGAGGGCGAATACGATTTTGTGCTGATCGATTGCCCGCCGGCCTTGTCGCTGCTGACACTCAACGGACTGTGCGCCGCGCACGGTGTCGTAATTCCGATGCAGTGCGAATACTTCGCGCTCGAAGGGTTGTCCGACCTTGTCAACACGATCAAGCAGGTTCATGCGAATCTGAATCGTGACCTCAAGGTGATCGGTCTGCTGCGCGTGATGTTCGATCCGCGCATCACGTTGCAACAGCAAGTCTCGGATCAATTGAAAGAGCATTTCGGCGACAAGGTCTTCGACGTGGTGATTCCACGCAACGTGCGATTGGCCGAGGCGCCCAGCTACGGGCTGCCCGGCGTGGTGTTCGACAGGGCGTCGCGTGGCGCGCAGGCGTACGTGCAGTTCGGCGCCGAAATGATTGAGCGGGTGCGCGCGCTGAATGACGCGCCCCAGGCATCCTAAGCGGATCGAGGAAGCACAATGAACGCAGTAGCAAGAAAGAAGGGACTAGGCCGTGGTCTGGAGGCGTTGCTTGGTGGCACCTCGGATATCACCGAGGCGGTGGTGATCGACGGCGCGCCGAGCGTGCTGCCGCTCGGCAAGATGCAGGCGGGCAAATACCAGCCGCGCACGCGTATGGACGAGGGCGCGCTGCAGGAGCTCGCGGCGAGCATCCGTGCGCAAGGTTTGATGCAGCCGATTCTCGTGCGTCCGATCGCGGCGGACCGCTACGAGATCATCGCAGGGGAGCGGCGTTTTCGCGCGGCGCGCATCGCGGGGCTCGACGAGGTGCCGGTGCTCGTGAAAGACGTGCCCGACCAAGCCGCCGCGGCGATGGCGCTGATCGAAAATATTCAGCGCGAGGATCTGAATCCGCTCGAAGAGGCTCAGGGCATCCAGCGCCTGCTCGACGAATTTAATTTTACGCACGAGCAGGCGGCGGAGTCGGTGGGCCGTTCGCGAAGCGCGGTGTCCAATCTGCTGCGACTGCTGAACCTCGCGACGCCGGTACAGACGATGCTGCTCGCCGGCGATCTGGACATGGGGCACGCTCGCGCGCTGCTCGCCGTCGATGCCGCGACGCAGATCACGCTGGCCAACCAGGTCGTCAACAAGCGCCTGTCCGTGCGCGAGACCGAAAAGCTGGTCACGATGACCGCGAAGGTGACGCCGGCGCTCAAGGCGCGCGCGAATCCGGATGGCGGCCGTGACACGCGACGGCTGGAAGAGGAACTGTCGGACCTGCTTTCCGCGACGGTGAAAATCAAGCTTGGCCGACGTGGTCGCGGCCAGGTGCTGGTGGACTTCGGAGATCTGGATGCGTTGGAGGGCATTCTGGTTCGCCTGCGCGGGAACGCGAACGTTTGAACGGAGATGGCGCTCGACAGGGACGGGTGGCGAACGGCTGGCGGCATTCGCAGGATTAGCGCCGCGAGCCGGTTTAACGCAGTGCGAGTGACTGTCGTGGATCCCTAAATAACTGATGCAAAATAATCAGGAATCCTAGTTTCGGGCGCTCGACATCCCAGCCGCAATCATCGTTACGAGCGGCTATCACAAGGCGGCTCGACCTCATCGAATTTTTGCGGGCAGGGATGATTCAGGTCAATAAATGAACTGTCCCATTCAACCCTTAAAAAAAGGCGCTTTGTTGCATTTTCGACACGTCCGCCGCAGCGTCGAAACGACCAGTCAACGAGCTTTGATCCATGCGATTCGCCACATGGGTTTTGCCGCCGCCCGCCCGCCTTATATTTGACGTGACTAAACGTGGTTCGCATAGTTTGCCGCATCGTGAAGGCACGTTTCACGCCGTTATAGGCTGGCCTAATGTCTTGAATTGCCTGCAACTATCGCTTACAATCGCCCGGATTTAATTGCACGGCAACCCCGTAAGCGCTGCGTAAACTCGCGGGCTGAACGAGACTTTCGGAACACTGCGATGGCGGTTAAAACGTCGAATCTGTCGCCGGAGAATGGTGACGACAGACACCGCGCTGAACGCTCCGCACCCGATGCGTCCGCCAGCCGGCAGTTCGATCCGGCCGAAGCGTGGGATGACGCGCAGGAAGATAGCAATATCGTTCCGCTCACGCGGGCCGAAGCGGAAAAGCTGTTTGGTCCCGGCGTGGGTCGTCCATCGCGCGTGACGCCGTTCAGGGTCGTCGCGGCGCAAATGGTTTTGTCCCTGGTTGCGACGTTGTTGTGGTGGCTGTTCTACAAGCCGCCGGGCGGTGCTGCGCTGTCCGCCTTCCTGGGGGGAGCGATCTGCTGGGTGCCGGGCGCGTTGTTCGCGGCACGGCTGAAAAAGAAGAGCGCCGAGACCGTGATGAGTTGGATGATCGGTGAAGCGCTCAAGATGGGGACAACGATTGCGATGTTTGTCGCAATCGCCTTCTGGTATCACGACGTACGCTGGATTCCGCTGCTCGTGACCTACCTCATCGCGCTGAAGACTTACTGGATCGCCTTGGCGTGGCGCTAAGGTAGCAGCACAAAAAACAGCAGCAAAAAGAATTTAAGGCCGGCGCGTAGTGCCGGTACGGGTGTGCGGATGAGACAGGGCCCGCATCCGGCGCGTTCCCGCAATACAGTATTTTCGGCGGGAGCGGCCTCGAACGATTTTCGACAATTTGGGTGGCTTTAACGATATGGCAGCTAGCGAAGGCACGCGCGCAATGGATCCGTCCGAGTACATCGCGCACCACTTGCAGAACTTTTCCACCACACACCAGACGTCGATTTTCGACATCCATGTGTGGAATCTCGACACCCTTTTCTGGTCGATCGTGTGTGGCCTCGTCACGATCTTCTTGCTGCATCTGGCAGCCCGCAAGGCAACGTCCGGCGTGCCGGGTCGCTTCCAGTGCGCGATCGAAATGCTGGTCGAAATGGTCGAGGATCAATCGAAGGCCATGATCCACGGCTCGCGCACCTTCATCGCGCCGCTCGCGCTGACCGTGTTCGTCTGGGTCACGCTGATGAACTCGCTCGACTTCATTCCCGTCGACCTGCCGGGCCGTGTGATCGGCTGGCTGGGTCTCTCCGAAGCCATCCCGCACCACCGCATCGTGCCGACGGCCGACCTGAACGGCACGATCGGCATCGCGCTCGGCGTATTCGTGCTGATGATTTACTACAACTTCAAGATCAAGGGCGCCGGCGGCTTCGTGCATGAACTGCTGTCCGCTCCGTTCGGCGCGCATCCGCTGCTGTGGATCCCCAACCTGGCACTGAACATCATCGAGTTCGTCGCGAAGACGGTCTCGCTCGGCATGCGGCTGTTCGGCAACATGTACGCGGGTGAACTGTTGTTCCTGCTGATTGCCCTGCTCGGCAGCCTCTGGAGCTTCGGCGCGGACACGACGGTGCTTGGCTTCATCGGCCACGTGGTCGCCGGCACAGTGTGGTCAATCTTCCACATCCTGATCGTTCTGCTGCAGGCGTTCATTTTCATGATGCTGACGCTGGTGTACATCGGCCAGGCACACGACACGCATTAACCTGCGTTGTCGGCAAAGAATCGTAGTTTTTTAATTCCCAGTTCCAACCAGTTCTAAAAGACTTTTCACAAAGGAGTGATCATGCAAGCTTTCATCGCCAACATCCAGGGTCTGACCGCCATCGGTATCGGCATCATCATCGGCCTGGGTGCTATCGGCGCCTGTATCGGTATCGGTCTGATGGGTGGCAAGTACATCGAAGCATGCGCCCGTCAACCTGAACTGATGAACCCGCTGCAAACCAAGATGTTCCTGCTGGCTGGTCTGATCGATGCGGCGTTCCTGATTGGCGTTGGTGTGGCAATGCTGTTTGCGTTCGCGAACCCGCTGCTCTCGAAGCTGGCAGGCTGAGGTTCCTCGGAGGTTTGCGCCTGAGCTATAACAGGTAAAGGCGCAGGGCGGAACGGGTACTGGGGCGCTGATCGAGCAGAATCGATGAGCGCCTTGCCGTTTCACTTTCCGAACTAGCAACGTTTAAGGAAACACCGTGAATCTCAACGCAACCCTGTTTGCGCAAATGGTCGTGTTTCTGATCCTCGCGTGGTTCACGATGAAATTCGTGTGGCCGCCGCTGATCAACGCCATCGACGAGCGCGCGAAGAAGATCGCCGACGGTTTGTCAGCCGCTGAAAAGGGCAAGCAGGAACTCCAAGCCGCTCACAAGCGCGTCGACCAGGAACTGGCCCAGGCTCGCAACGACGGCCAGCAACGAATCGCCGACGCCGAAAAGCGCGCTGTCGCAGTCGCCGACGAAATCAAGGCTCAGGCGCAGGCGGAAGCCGCCCGCATCATCGCGCAGGCGAAGGCCGACGCGGATCAGCAAGTCATGAAGGCGCGCGAAGCGCTGCGTGGCGAAGTCGCTGCACTCGCTGTGAAGGGCGCTGAACAGATCCTGCAGCGCGAAGTCGACCAGGCAGCTCATGCTGACCTGCTGAATCAACTGAAAGCCGAGCTCTGATCATGGCCGAACTTGCAACCATCGCCCGTCCGTACGCGGAAGCGCTGTTTGGCGTGGCCGAAGCTGGTGACATCGCCGCCTGGTCCACGCTCGTGCAGGAGCTGGCACAGGTTGCGCGTCTGCCCGAAGTGCTGTCGATCGCCTCGAGCCCGAAAGTGAGCCGTGCCCAGGTAAGCGATCTGCTGCTGGCCGCGGTCAAGTCGCCGCTCAAGGACAACGCGCAAGCGAAGAATCTGGTGCAGATGCTGGTGGACAACCATCGCCTGCAGCTGCTGCCGGAAATCGCCTCGCAGTTCGAAGAGTTGAAGAACGCCCGCGAAGGGGCAGCAGATGTGCTGATCGTCAGCGCATTCCCGCTCGAAGGTGCGCAGTTGAACGAACTCGTCGCAAGCCTCGAACGCAAGTTCAAGCGCAAGCTGAAGCCGACGGTCGAAGTCGACCAGTCGTTGATCGGCGGCGTGCGCGTGACGGTCGGCGACGAAGTGCTCGATACCTCGGTCCGCGCGCGGCTCGCCAGCATGCAGACGGCCCTGACGGCCTGAAGCGCTTCGCGCTTTAGCGGCTGGCACGCAACAGAATTGACTATCAGGAGCGAATAATGCAACTCAATCCCTCTGAGATCAGCGAGCTGATCAAGAGCCGGATCCAGGGCCTTGAAGCGAGCGCAGACGTTCGCAACCAAGGCACCGTGATCTCCGTGACCGACGGTATCGTGCGCATCCACGGCCTGTCGGAAGTGATGCAGGGCGAAATGCTCGAATTCCCGGGCAACACCTTCGGTCTCGCGCTGAACCTCGAGCGCGACTCGGTCGGCGCCGTGATTCTGGGTGAATACGAACACATTTCGGAAGGCGACATCGTCAAGACGACGGGCCGCATTCTGGAAGTGCCGGTGGGTCCGGAACTGCTCGGCCGCGTGGTCGACACACTCGGCAACCCGATCGACGGCAAAGGCCCGATCAACGCGAAGAAGACCGATGCAATCGAAAAGATTGCTCCGGGCGTGATCTGGCGTAAGTCGGTTTCGGAACCGGTCCAGACCGGTCTGAAGTCGATCGACGCGATGGTGCCGATCGGCCGTGGCCAGCGCGAGCTGATCATCGGCGACCGCCAGTGCGGCAAGACCGCAGTCGCAGTCGACGCGATCATCAACCAGAAGGGCAAGAACCTCTTCTGTATCTACGTCGCGATCGGCCAGAAGGCTTCGTCGATCATGAACGTGGTGCGCAAGCTGGAAGAAACCGGCGCGCTGGAATACACGATCGTCGTGTCCGCTTCGGCTTCGGAATCGGCCGCGATGCAATACCTCGCGCCGTACGCCGGCTGCACGATGGGCGAATACTTCCGCGATCGCGGCCAGGACGCGCTGATCGTTTACGACGACTTGACCAAGCAGGCTTGGGCATATCGTCAGATCTCGCTGCTGCTGCGCCGCCCGCCGGGCCGTGAAGCTTACCCGGGCGACGTGTTCTATCTGCACTCGCGTCTGCTCGAGCGTGCGGCTCGCGTGTCGGAAGAGTACGTCGA
This sequence comes from Paraburkholderia sp. WC7.3g, assembly GCF_050436345.1. Classification (NCBI taxonomy): domain Bacteria; kingdom Pseudomonadati; phylum Pseudomonadota; class Betaproteobacteria; order Burkholderiales; family Burkholderiaceae; genus Paraburkholderia; species Paraburkholderia sp. WC7.3g. The sequence goes on along the minus strand of NZ_JBNDMA010000002.1, from coordinate 370,182 downwards.
GAAGTTCACCAATGGTGAGGTGAAGGGCAAGAGCGGTTCGCTGACGGCACTGCCGGTCATCGAAACGCAGGCAGGCGACGTGACCGCATTCGTTCCGACGAACGTGATCTCGATTACCGACGGCCAGATCTTCCTTGAAACCGACCTCTTCAACGCAGGTATCCGCCCGGCAATTAACGCTGGCGTGTCGGTGTCGCGTGTGGGTGGCGCCGCTCAGACGAAGGTCGTGAAGAAACTGTCGGGTGGTATCCGTACCGACCTCGCGCAGTACCGTGAACTCGCTGCGTTCGCGCAGTTCGCATCGGACCTCGACGAAGCGACCCGCAAGCAGCTCGAGCGCGGCCGCCGCGTGACGGAACTGCTGAAGCAGCCGCAGTATCAGCCGCTGCAAGTGTGGGAGCTTGCTGTGTCGCTGTTCGCGGCAAACAACGGCTATCTCGACGACCTCGAAGTTGCTCAAGTCCTGCCGTTCGAGAAGGGCCTGCGCGACCACCTGAAGTCGAGCCATGCTGATCTGGTCAAGCGTATCGAAGATACCAAGGAACTCTCGAAGGACGACGAAGGCCTGCTGCACACGGCCGTCAAAGACTTCAAGAAGTCCGGCGCATATTGATCCGCGAATGATCCGCAAGGCATAAACGGACCTTGAAGCGGCGCGGGCCGCATGCGAATGCTCCCGAGCTGCTTCAGCCGCTTTGCATGGGACCCGGGTAAGCGCTGAAGCGCTGACTCGGGCCGACAAAGGAGCAAGCAATGGCTGGAATGAAGGAAATTCGCGGCAAGATCAAGAGCGTGCAAAACACGCGCAAGATCACGAAAGCGATGGAGATGGTGGCCGCATCGAAGATGCGCCGCGCTCAGGAGCGCATGCGCGCTGCTCGCCCGTATGCCGACAAGGTCCGCGATATCGCTGCGCACATGAGCCGTGCGAACCCGGAGTATCGTCACCCGTTCATGGTGTCGAACGAAGGCGCGAAGGCGGCCGGCGTCATCCTCGTCACGACTGATAAAGGTCTGTGCGGCGGGATGAACACCAACGTGCTGCGCGCGTCGCTGCAGAAGTTCAAGGAACTGGAAGGCCAGGGCAAGACGATCGAGGCAACCGCGATCGGCAGCAAGGGTCTGGGCTTCCTGAACCGGCTGCACGCGAAGGTCGTGTCGAACGTCGTGCAACTAGGCGATACACCGCATCTGGAAAAACTGATCGGTGCCGTGAAGGTGCAACTCGACCTGTTCTCGGAAGGCAAGATTTCGGCTGTGTACCTCGCGTACACGCGCTTCGTCAACACAATGAAGCAGGAGCCGGTGATCGAGCAGCTGTTGCCGCTGTCGGCGGATCAGTTCGAGCGCACGGAAGAAGACGGTACGACGCCGAGCACGCAGTGGGACTACATCTACGAGCCGGATGCGCAGGCAGTGGTGGACGAACTGCTGGTGCGTTATGTCGAGGCGCTGGTCTATCAGGCCGTCGCGGAAAACATGGGATCGGAGCAGTCGGCCCGCATGGTCGCGATGAAGGCTGCTTCGGACAACGCGAAGACGGTCATCAACGATCTGCAGCTCGTGTACAACAAGAGCCGTCAGGCCGCGATCACGAAAGAACTGTCGGAAATCGTCGGTGGAGCGGCGGCCGTCTGACCCCGGTCAGGCAGGTCGTTCGTGTGCGCCCGAGCGGCACACCCATCGGAGAAACTGCGCCATTGCGCGAGTGAAGAATTGAGTATCTAAAGGAAAAGCGATGAGTACTACTGCTTTGGTAGAAGGCAAGATCGTACAGTGCATCGGCGCGGTGATCGACGTGGAATTTCCGCGTGAAACCATGCCGAAGATCTACGACGCGCTCATTCTAGAAGGTACGGAGCTGACGCTCGAAGTCCAGCAACAGCTGGGCGACGGCGTGGTCCGTACCATCTGTCTGGGTGCTTCGGACGGTCTGCGCCGCGGCACGATCGTGAAGAACACGGGCAACCCGATCAGCGTGCCGGTCGGCAAGCCGACTCTCGGCCGTATCATGGACGTGCTTGGCCGTCCGATCGACGAAGCCGGCCCGATCTCGAGCGAAACCACGCGTGCGATCCACCAGAAGGCTCCGGCGTTCGACCAACTGTCGCCGTCGACCGAGCTGCTCGAAACCGGCATCAAGGTTATCGACCTGATCTGCCCGTTCGCAAAGGGCGGTAAGGTGGGTCTGTTCGGTGGCGCCGGCGTGGGCAAGACCGTGAACATGATGGAACTGATCAACAACATCGCGAAGGAACACGGCGGTTACTCCGTGTTCGCCGGTGTGGGCGAGCGTACCCGCGAAGGGAACGACTTCTATCATGAAATGAAGGACTCGAACGTTCTCGACAAGGTCGCGCTGGTGTACGGCCAGATGAACGAGCCGCCGGGCAACCGTCTGCGCGTCGCGCTGACCGGCCTGACGATGGCCGAGCACTTCCGTGACGAAGGTCTCGACGTGCTGTTCTTCGTCGACAACATCTACCGTTTCACGCTGGCCGGTACCGAAGTGTCGGCACTGCTCGGCCGTATGCCGTCGGCAGTGGGCTATCAGCCGACGCTGGCCGAAGAAATGGGTAAGCTCCAGGAGCGTATTACGTCGACCAAGACTGGCTCGATCACGTCGGTGCAGGCCGTGTACGTCCCTGCGGACGACTTGACCGACCCGTCGCCGGCTACGACCTTCGGCCACCTGGACGCAACCGTCGTGCTGTCGCGTGACATCGCCTCGCTCGGTATCTACCCCGCGGTGGATCCGCTCGATTCGACCTCGCGTCAGATCGACCCGCACGTGATTGGCGAAGAGCATTACTCGATCACGCGCGGCGTGCAGCAAACGCTGCAGCGCTACAAGGAACTGCGCGACATTATCGCGATTCTGGGCATGGACGAACTCGCGCCGGAAGACAAGCTCGCCGTCGCGCGCGCTCGTAAGATTCAGCGTTTCCTGTCGCAGCCGTTCCACGTCGCCGAAGTGTTCACGGGGTCGCCGGGCAAGTACGTGCCGCTGAAGGAAACGATCCGTGGCTTCAAGATGATCGTCGAAGGCGAGTGCGACCACCTGCCGGAGCAAGCGTTCTACATGGTCGGCACGATCGACGAAGCCTTCGAAAAGGCCAAGAAGATCCAGTAAAGGTCGGGTGTAACGAAGCGAGCGCCGGCCTCGCGCATCACGGCTGTCAGAACGGTAGTGTTGCGCAAAGCCAGCGTCTCTGATTACGCTCAACCCGCCTTGCATGGGACGGGAGTCTGCACTAAAGCGCTAACTCTCGTCGACAGGAGTCGACACATATGGCAACCATTAAAGTAGACGTCGTCAGCGCGGAAGAGGAAATCTTCTCGGGCCAGGCGAAGTTCGTCGCGCTGCCAGGCGAAGCGGGTGAACTCGGCATTCTGCCGGGCCACACGCCGCTCATCACGCGGATCCGTCCGGGTGCGGTGCGCATCGAAGTTGAAAACGGCGAAGAAGAGTTTGTGTTCGTCGCCGGCGGTATCCTCGAAGTCCAGCCGGGCGCAGTGACGGTTCTCGCCGACACCGCGATCCGCGGCAAGGATCTCGACGAAGCCAAGGCCGAAGACGCACGCAAGCGTGCGGAAGAGGCGCTGCAGAACACGGGCTCGAACCTAGAGTACGCGACCGCACAGGCGGAACTCGCGTACGCGACGGCGCAACTCGCGGCAATCCAGCGTCTGCGCAAGCTGCGCGGCCAGCACTAAAGCAGCACGTAGTAGAAGAAAGCAGCCCGCGCGGCTGCTTTTTTTTGATACCTATTTGACGTTTACGTAAAGGTCGGCAAAATCCACAGGGTCGAAGAAACGAGCGGTGGTTCGCCGCGCTCGCGCCGTGCGGTGCGGGTAAGACTTGATGCCGGACGGATACGCGCCGGTGCACAATCGATTTCAAATTCATTTCAATCGAGCGCGCTTGCGCTAACGGAGACAACACCATGGCAACGCATAGCTCGCGTGAAGGTGCGCTGATAGAACCGGCGGATGGACTGTCGTACGTGCGCGGGTCGACCGAAAATCCGTTGAGCGAAGCGACCGTCGGCGAGTTTTTGCGCGACACCGCCGCGCGCTTTCCTGATCGGCCGGCCGTGGTGTTTCGCGAACAACTCATCCGCTGGACGTGGCGCGAATTCGCGCATGAAGTGGATGTGCTCGCGTCTGGGCTGCTCGCGCTCGGCATCATCAAAGGCGACCGTGTCGGCATCTGGTCGCCCAACCGCGTCGAGTGGCTATTGACGCAGTTCGCGACCGCGCGGATCGGCGCGATCCTGGTCAACATCAATCCGGCCTACCGGCTCGCTGAGCTCGACTATGCGCTGAACAAGGTCGGTTGCAAGGCGATCATCAGTGCCGAGCGCTTCAAGACGTCAATGTACCTCGAGATGCTGCAGGAGCTCGCGCCCGAACTGGCGACGCAGCCGCCGGGCGAGCTTCGTGCCGCCCGGCTGCCGGAGCTGCGCTACGTGATCCGTATGTGCGACACCGAGACGCCGGGCATGCTGAGCTTTTCCGACGTAATCGAGCGCGGGCGGGCGTCGTTCGACGCCGCCCGGCTCGATGCGATCGGCGCGACGCTGTCGTGCCGCGAGCCGATCAACATCCAGTTCACGAGCGGCACGACGGGCAATCCGAAGGGTGCAACGCTGACTCATCGCAACGTCGTGAACAACGCGCGCTATATCGCGATGGCGATGCGGCTCAGCGAGCAGGATAGCCTGTGCATTCCGGTGCCGCTGTACCACTGCTTCGGGATGGTGCTGGCGGTGCTCGCGTGCGTGTCGGTCGGGGCGAGCATGGTGTTTCCAGGCGAGGGCTTCGATCCAGCCGCGACGCTGGCGGCGACCGCGGAGGAAAAATGCACCGCGCTGCACGGCGTACCGACGATGTTCATCGCCGAGCTCGACCATGCGGCCTTCGCCTCGTACGACTTCTCGCGGCTGCGCACCGGCATCATGGCGGGCTCGCCATGCCCCATCGAAACGATGAAGAAGGTCGTCTCGAAGATGCACCTGAGCGAGATCACGATCGCCTACGGCATGACGGAGACCAGCCCGGTGTCTTTCCAGAGCTCGACGACCGATCCGCTCGACAAGCGCACGACGACCGTAGGGCGCATCCAGCCGCATCTCGAAGTGAAAATCGTCGATCCGCTCGGCAACATCGTGCCCGTCGGCGAAACGGGCGAACTATGCACACGCGGCTACTCTGTGATGCTCGGTTATTGGGGCGATGAGGCAAAAACGCACGAGAGCGTCGTCGATGGCTGGATGCACACTGGCGATCTGGCGACACTGGACGCGCAAGGCTATTGCAACATCGTCGGCCGCCTGAAGGACATGCTGATTCGCGGCGGCGAAAACATCTATCCGCGCGAGATCGAGGAGTTTCTGTTTCGTCACCCGAAGATCCAGAGCGTGCAGGTGTTCGGCGTGCCCGATACCAGATACGGCGAAGAAGTCTGCGCGTGGATCGTGCTGCGCACGGGCGAACAGGCGACGGCCGAAGAGATCCAGCAGTTCTGTCAGGGACAGATTGCGCACTACAAGGTGCCGCGTTATATCCGCTTCGTCGACGAACTACCGATGACCGTGACCGGCAAGGTCCAAAAATTCGTGATGCGCGAACGAATGATCGACGAGTTGAAGCTCAAAGAGAACAAGACGGCATGACAATGCTGCAGCACGCTGGGCGAGCGATATGAGCAAGATGCGGGTGTAAACCAGAACTGTGCGCGGACCGTTTGTCGCGCGCAAACGTTTGAGCAGACGAAAAAAAAGCGGGCCTGGAGCCCGCTAAAAACCACACGCTACGGGGTTAGCGCGAGGAGACCAAAGATGGGACGGTTGTTACGACGACCCTACGTCGATTACGGCCCCAACAGGGATGCCCCTTCACAGGGCTCCGGCAAAGCGCCGACCGGCAAGTGCATCGTATCCGCTCACACCACGCACACAGCCACATCCGTGTTGAAACCGTTGAGGGCATTGTGGGCGAATTACCCTATAAAGGCGGTAACAAAGTGTTTCAGGTTGTAACGCCCGCCCGATAAGGCGCTGCGGGATTTATTGCCAAAATAAAACCTGCGAAAAGTAGTAATTACCGGCGACTGCCGTGCACCGTGACGCGCATGATTAATGCTATCCGTGACGCATATTGGCAGTAGAAATTGAGCGCCGCGTTTTGCATGAAATCGTTGCACTCGCAGGCTTGGCAGGCCGCCCGCACCTTGTCGCGACAGGTATGCAGCTGACGGCCTCCCATTGCGACGGCGACCTTACTTCAACCACTTATCCGAAATGGCCTGATACTCGCCGGTCGCTCGCGCCAGATGCAGCCACTGATCGACGTATTGCTGGAACGCAGCGTCGCCGCGCGGCAGCAGCCATGCCTTCTCGCCGTACTGGAACGGCTTGTCCGGATGCACCGAGCACAGGCCGGGATTGAGTTTCTGCTGCAACAGCGTTTCCGACGCATCCGTCACCATCACGTCCGCCTTGCCTGCGAGGATTTGCTTGAAAATCGTCACGTTGTCCGGATAAACGGTCACGTCCGCGTGCGGGAAGTATTGCTTCGCGAACTTCTCGTTGGTGCCGCCCGGATTGACGATCACTCGCGTGGACGGTTGGTCGATCTGCGCGACTGTCTGATATTTGTTCACATCGTCGCAGCGGACGATCGGCGTTTTGCCGTCGACCATATAAGCCTGCGTGAAGAACGCGCGCTTCTGGCGCTCGAGCGTCGGCGACACGCCACCAATGCCAATGTCGCACTTCGCGACGAAGTCGTTCATCAAATTCGACCACGACGTCTTGACGAACTCGACCTTCACGCCGAGCGACTTCGCGAGCGACTCCGCCATGTCGATATCGATGCCCTCGAACTGGCCATCGCCCCGATAGAACGAGTACGGCTTGTAGTCGCCGATCGTGCAGGCGCGTAGCGTGCCGCGGCTGATGATGTCGTCGAGCCTGGACGGCGCGGCCGCGGCGTTTTGCGCGCTGGCCACGCCGACATGCATCAGAAGGCCGGCGAGCGCGCCGAGCATTGCGAGTGCTGCCTTCTTCATCGAGTCTCCTGATAGTCTGCAATTGGTCGTTAAGGCTGTCGGATACTAGCGTGGTAGCGCGGGCTTGAACATCGGCCGTTCAGCCAGGGCGACGCGGGCAGCGGGAGACAACGAGCCCCGGCCCGTGCGCGTGGTCGCGGCCCGTCGCTCATCGACGTGCGCCCGGGCTGTTTCACAGCCGCTTCCCGAGACGCGCCGCCGCCACAATGATTACCTCGTCACGCGCGATGTCCGGAGCCGCGTCCGGTAAAATGCTCTATTGCCCTCAGCTCTTCAGCCGCACGCAACGTGACCCATCAACTCCTGAACGACACTTTCCTGCGCGCGCTGCTGCGCCAGCCGACCGATTACACGCCGATCTGGCTGATGCGGCAGGCTGGCCGTTATCTGCCGGAATACAACGCCACGCGCGGCCGCGCGGGCAGTTTCCTCGGTCTCGCGAAGAACCCGGCTTTCGCGACGGAAGTCACGTTGCAGCCGCTCGATCGCTATCCGCTCGACGCAGCGATCCTGTTCTCCGACATCCTGACTGTGCCCGACGCGATGGGCCTCGACCTCGAGTTCGTCAATGGCGAGGGGCCGAAATTTGCCCGTCCGGTTCGCACCGAAGACGACGTCGCGCGCCTCGCGGTGCCGGACATCGACGCGACACTGCGCTACGTGACCGACGCCGTACGAGAGATCCGCTCGGCGCTGAAGGATGCGCAAGGCCGCCAGCGCGTACCCCTGATCGGCTTCTCAGGCAGTCCGTGGACGCTCGCGTGCTACATGGTCGAAGGCGGCAGCTCGGCGGACTTTCGCACGATCAAATCTATGCTGTACGCGCGTCCCGATCTGCTGCGGCGGATTCTCGAGGTCAACGCGGGTTCGGTCGCGGCATACCTGAACGCGCAGATCGAAGCGGGCGCGCAAGCGGTGATGATTTTCGACACATGGGGAGGAGCGCTCGCCGATGGCATCTATCAGCGTTTTTCGCTGCGCTACATCGAGCAGGTGGTCAGTCAGCTCAAGCGCGAGCACGACGGCGAAAAAGTGCCCGTGATCGCCTTTACGAAGGGCGGCGGCCTGTGGCTCGACGACATCGCCGCGAGCGGCGTCGACGCGGTCGGCCTCGACTGGACCGTGAACCTTGGCAAGGCGCGCGAGCGTGTCGGCGGCAAGGTGGCGCTTCAGGGCAACATCGATCCGTCGGTGCTATTTGCGCCGCCTGCCGCGATCCGCATGGAAGCGCGCGCGGTGCTCGACAGCTTCGGCAATCATCCCGGTCACGTTTTCAATCTGGGCCACGGCATTTCGCAGTTCACGCCGCCCGAGCATGTGGCCGAACTGGTCGATGAGGTGCATCGACACAGTCGCGCTATTCGTAGCGGTGCACACACGCCGGCGTGACGCTGTCATAGTTACCGTTTTTTGTTGCGCTGCAGCGAATTGGGCTCTCGGCCTAAGGGACATGAGATCCGCGAAGTGGCCGCCAAATGGCGGTCTTGTGAAAGTCAAGAGTCGACTTATGCACACTTCGCACGCTGCGGCGCGGTAGAGGCTTTAATCGTGCCCCGACCCTTGCACATACTCGGCGCATTTGATCTAAGCCTTGTCCGGCATGGGTTTGCGGGGAGCGCGGGCAAATGTGCGGAAGCCCACACAAGGCCGTCACGACGCCGTTTGCGGCCCGTCGAAGCGAAGTTCTCAACAAAGTTATCCACAGGACCGCGAGTCGAGCCGCAATTGTTCAGTCGAATCCAAAACTTAGCGGTGAAATTAAGGTTTTACTTTAACTTCCGCGCCTTCGCGTGCCGCGCGACGCAATCCGCGCCGCGCTTGGGCGTCGTGCCGGCTCACCTTGTGCGCTACGCCGGATGAGCGAAGTGTTCGTCCGAGTCGCGCTGGACCATCCGCTGCCGACGCTGTTCGACTACCGCTGCGGCGCGTCCGATGCGGCTGTGGTTGGCACGCTCGTCAGCGTCCCATTCGGCAAACGCCACGTGGTGGGGCTCGTCTGCGAAGTGGCCGCTCACAGCGACGTGCCGGCCGAGCGTCTCCGAGATGTGGATAAGGTCTGCACGGCGTGTCCGCCGGTGTCGGAACATTGGCTCGCGCTCGCCTCATTCGCCGCTGACTACTATCAACGCGGTCGGGGCGAAGTGGCGCTGCCCGCGCTGCCGCAGGCGCTGCGCGACGCGTCGCGCTGGTCGCGGCTATTCGCGCCGGAAGTGCGCTATCGGCTGACGGCAGAGGGCCGCGCGGCGTTGCCCGACGCATTGCCGGCCCGCGCGACTGCGCTCAGAAAGCTCGCTCAGGCCCTCGCCGAAGCCGACTTCCTGTTTGCCGCCGACGCCCGCGCGCTGCACCCGAAGGCGCTGGCAACGCTCGACACATGGCGGAGCGCAGGTTTTGTGACGCTCGAGCTGATCGACGCCGCCGCGGTGCCCGCCGCCGCGTCACTGCCGGACGCGCCCACCCCGGCTCTGCCGACCCTCACCGACGAACAGGTCAGCGCCGTCGAAGCGATCCGCGACGCCGACGGCTTCGCGCCGTTCCTGCTGCACGGCGTGACCGGCAGCGGCAAGACCGAAGTGTACCTACGCGCGCTCGCGGCGGTTCTGGCCGCCAAGCCCGACGCGCAAGGGCTCGTGCTAGTGCCGGAGATCAACCTGACGCCGCAGTTCGAGGCGGCGTTCCGCGCCCGCTTCGCCGCGCTCGACGCCAGCGCGATTGTCACGCTCCATAGCGGCCTCGCCGAAGGCGAGCGCGCCCGCAACTGGTTCGCCGCGCACACCGGCCGCGCGCGCATCGTGCTCGGCACGCGGCTCGCGGTGCTTGCGTCGCTGCCACAGCTGGCAATCATCGTCGTCGACGAAGAGCACGATCCGGCCTACAAGCAGCAGGAAGGCTTGCGCTATTCGGCGCGCGACCTCGCGATTTATCGGGCGAAGCAGCTCGGCGTGCCCGTCGTGCTGGGCTCGGCGACGCCGTCGCTCGAAAGCTGGTGGCAGGCCGACCAGGGGCGTTACAAGCGGCTCACGTTGTCGCGCCGGGCTGTCGCCGACGCTGTGTTGCCGACCGTGCGGCTCATCGACCTCGAGGACGAGCGCCGGCGCGGGCGGGCGTCGATCGAAGGCCTGTCGGGTCCGTTGATCGCGGCGGTGAAGGCGCGGCTCGAACGCGGCGAGCAGAGCCTCGTGTTCCTGAACCGTCGCGGCTACGCGCCGCAACTCGCCTGCGACGCGTGCGGCTGGGTGGCGGGTTGTCCGCGCTGCAGCGCCTACGTCGTGCTGCACAAGCCCGAGCGCGCGTTGCGCTGCCATCACTGCGGCTGGGAGTCTCGCATCCCGCGCTCGTGCCCGGAGTGCGGCAACGTCGACATCGCCCCGCTCGGGCGCGGCACGCAGCGCGTCGAGGAGACGCTTGCGAGCGCGGTGCCAGGTGCCCGCGTGCTGCGTATCGACGCCGACAGCACGCGCCGCAAGGGCAGCGCGCAGGCGCTGTTCTCGGACGTGCACGCGGGCGAGGTCGATATCCTGGTCGGCACGCAGATGATCGCGAAGGGCCACGATTTCCAGCGCGTATCGCTGGTTGGAGTGCTCAACGCCGATACAGCGCTCTTTTCGCATGATTTCCGTGCGAGCGAGCGCCTGTTCGCGCAACTGATGCAAGTGAGCGGCCGCGCGGGGCGCGGCGGTCTGCCGGGCGAAGTGCTGGTGCAGACGCGCTACCCGCGTCACGCGCTTTATCACGCGCTGGGCCGTCACGACTACGTCGGCTTCGCCAATGCGACGCTCGCCGAGCGACGCGACGCGCACCTGCCGCCGTTCGTCTACCAGGCGCTGCTGCGCGCCGAAGGCCGCACGCTCGAAGCGGCGCTCGCGTTTCTGCAGCAGGCCGCCGCCGAGCTCGCGCAGATTCCAGCCGCCGAGCGCGTCACGGTCTACGACGCGGTGCCGCTCACGATCGTCAAGGTGATGCATGTGCATCGCGCGCAGTTGCTGATCGAAAGCGCATCGCGCGCCGCGCTGCAGGCCACGCTGCGCGCGTGGCAGCCACTGTTGCGCTCGCTCAAGGGCGTGCTGCGCTGGAACCTCGAAGTCGACCCGCTCGACATCTGACGCCACCGGGCAGATTACGCCCGCCATACTTCTTTGCGTCATATCCATAGAGCGAATGATCGTTTCGTTTTGCGCTGGTGCTCGCCTATAGTCGCGAAATCGGCGCGTTTTCGGGGCTAAACGACAACAATTGCACGCCGATGCCAGTCAACTTTCTCGGGGCATCTGCAATGAGCAACACTCATCACACCGTGCCGGCGGGCGCCGCGCCGGGTCAGCGGCAAGGAACACAAAACGCGCAAACCGAGCGGGGCAGCGGCTTTTCGCTGACGGAAGACTGGCTTGCCGCTGGCGTCGGCCTGCTCGTGATCGTGATTGCGTGGGCGCTGTTCGCGTCGGGCAGCAGCATCAAGTGGCTCGCGGTCGCGCCGACGAAATGGTCGAGCGTCGCGCAGGCCGCGCAGGACATCGGCAAGCATCTACCCAACTACGTCGCGCTATTTGCGACGTTCGCCGTGCTGTTCGGCGCCAGCGTCGCGCTGCTCAGGCAGCGCGTCGGCGCGTTTCTGACCGCCTTCGTCGTCGTGTTCGTCGCGTCCGCGCTGATCCTGACGCTCGGCGCGTGGGTCGACGCATCGAAGTACAACCTCGAGCCGCCGCTCGTCGCGCTCGCGCTCGGACTGATCGTGTCGAACCTGTTCACGCTGCCGGAGTGGCTCGCGGCGGGGCTGCGCGTCGAGTTCTACATCAAGGTCGGCATCGTGCTGCTCGGCGCGACGCTGCCGTTCACACTGCTCGTATGGGCCGGCCCAGTCGCGGTCGTACAGGCGAGCATCGTGTCGTTGGTGACGTTCTTCGTGATCTTTCTCGTCGCACGGGCGTTTGGGCTCGATCGACGCTTTGCCGCCGTGCTCGGTGTCGGCGGCGCGGTGTGCGGCGTGTCGGCGGCGATCGCGATTGCCGGCGCGGTACGGGCGAAGCGCGAGCAGGCGTCGGTGGCGATCACGCTGGTCGTGCTGTGGGCGATCGTGATGATCTTCGTGCTGCCGTTCGCGTCGCGCTCGCTCGGACTGCCGACAGCCGTCGCCGGCGCCTGGATCGGCACCTCCGAGTTCGCCGACGCCGCGGGCATCGCCGCCGCCCAGGCCTACGGCGATTTCGCGCGGCACGCGGGCGGTGCGATCGCCGGCGCGCCGGAAGCGTCGTTGCAGGCCTTCACGCTGATGAAGGTGGTAGGCCGCGACATCTGGATCGGCATCTGGGCGTTCGTGCTCGCGATCGTCGCGACGACACGCTGGGAAACGCAGGATAGCGGCATCACCGCGCGCGCGAATGCCGGTGAGATCTGGGCGCGTTTCCCGAAGTTCGTGATCGGTTTTGTGATCGCGTCGGCGTTGGTCACGTGGATCGCCAGCCATTATTCGCTCGCCGACTACCGCAAGGTCGTCACGCCGGAGTTCGTCGCGCCGATCACGGTGCTGCGCACGTGGGCGTTCACCTTCTGCTTCCTGAGCATCGGTTTGACGACGCGCTTCCGCTCGCTTGCCGCGACCGGTCTGAAGCCGTTCCTTGCTTTCACGGCGGGTGTTGCGGTCAATATCGCGATCGGCTATGCGCTATCCGCGCGCGTGTTCGCGTCGTACTGGAACAGCCTCGGATAACGCCCGTGAAGATTTCGACGGATCGTGACGCCGACGCCGCGGCGTACGTTGGCGCAGTAGAGCGAAGCAGCGCGCCGTGCTGCGGCGGATGCCGGCATCGCGTGAACGAACGGGATGCGCTCGAGCAGCGTATCCCCGGGCTCGTCGCATTCAGTTCGGGTTTCGGCGCGAGCGTCGCCGATAGCCGGTTGTGTCGTCTGCACGATCAGCTCGTGTCGCCCCGCGACGTCTGTGCGCGATTCGAGTCGATTGCGCCGCCACTCGGGCGGCGCTGACCCAACAGCGACCATCAGGCGCAATCCCGGCGCGCCAGTCTGCCCGCGCCAATCCTGTCGCAAGTCCACCGATCCGCGCGCGCATCCGGCTTGATGAGCCGTCGCGCGCGCTTTTCTGATCTCAGTCGTTCAGCGCGTCGCGCGTATTACCCGCCGATCCACGCGAGGCCGCGCTGCCAGGCTTGCGCTCCTCTTCGCGCCGATTCGAGCCGCCGGTCGCGCCTCGAATGAAAAATACCGCACAGGCCGCACACATCGCCCAGATGCCCAGTATTACCAGCCACTTTTCCATCACACCAACCCTCGGGAACCCCGTTTATCTTTTCTGCGTGCCCTGAAACCGACGTTTCGGGCCGCTCGTCGCCGTGCTTCTGTATATCGGCGCGCGAAGTCGTTTGATAAGGCTTATTTCAAAAAGAATCACGCCAGGGAAAATACCGATCGCATACTCACTGGCCCGAGTGCCGGCCATCTTCCGGAAACCCGCGCCCACCAAGGCTTCTGGCGGGGTGCAACCATTGACCGGGTTTGGTTGCACCTTTTTATTTGGAGGCGTACGATTCGCCCAACTTTTAGTCTTTCGCCAGGCTCGCGCCCGGTATCAAAGAAGGAAACATGGCTAGCACCACTCTTGGCGTCAAGGTCGACGACCTCCTGCGTTCCCGGCTCAAAGATGCCGCCACCCGCCTGGAGCGCACCCCGCACTGGTTGATCAAGCAGGCGATCTTCGCGTACCTCGAAAAGATCGAGCACGGCCAGTTGCCGCCCGAGCTATCGGGTGCGGCCGGGACGGCCGACCTCGCCGACGGCGCGGCGGTCGAGAGCGAGGAAGACGGCGCGTCGCATCCGTTTCTCGATTTCGCGCAGAACGTGCAACCGCAGTCGGTGCTGCGCGCGGCGATCACCGCCGCGTATCGCCGCCCCGAACCCGAGTGCGTGCCGTTCCTGCTCGGCCAGGCGCGTTTGCCCGCCAACCTCGCGGGCGACGTACAGGCGCTGGCCGGCAAGCTCGTCGAAACGCTGCGCTCGAAGAGCAAGGGCGGCGGCGTCGAAGGGCTGATCCACGAATTTTCGCTGTCGAGCCAGGAAGGCGTTGCGCTGATGTGCCTCGCCGAGGCGCTGCTGCGCATCCCCGACCGCGCGACCCGCGACGCACTGATCCGCGACAAGATCAGCAAAGGCGACTGGAAATCGCACGTCGGCCAGGCGCCGTCGTTATTCGTCAATGCGGCGACCTGGGGGCTGATGATCACCGGCAAGCTGGTGACGACCAATAGCGAGGCGAACCTGTCGTCGGCGCTCACGCGCCTGATTGGCAAGGGCGGCGAGCCGCTGATCCGCAAGGGCGTCGACATGGCGATGCGCCTGATGGGCGAGCAGTTCGTGACCGGAGAGAACATCTCCGAAGCACTCGCGAACAGCCGCAAGTACGAGGCACGCGGTTTCCGCTATTCGTACGACATGCTCGGCGAAGCAGCCACCACCGAGGCCGACGCGCAGCGCTACTACGCGTCGTACGAGCAGGCGATCCACGCGATCGGCAAGGCTGCGGGCGGCCGCGGCATCTACGAAGGCCCGGGCATCTCGATCAAGCTGTCGGCGCTGCATCCGCGCTACTCGCGCGCGCAGCAGGAACGCACGATGAGCGAGCTGCTGCCGCGCGTGCGCTCGCTCGCGATCCTCGCGCGCCGCTACGACATCGGCCTCAATATCGACGCCGAGGAAGCCGACCGCCTGGAACTGTCGCTCGATCTGCTCGAAGCGCTGTGCTTCGATCCGGAGCTGCAAGGCTGGAACGGTATAGGCTTCGTCGTGCAGGCGTATCAGAAGCGCTGCCCGTTCGTGATCGACTATCTGATCGATCTTGCGCGCCGCAGCCGTCACCGCGTCATGGTGCGGCTCGTCAAGGGCGCGTACTGGGATTCGGAAATCAAACGCGCGCAGGTCGACGGCCTCGAAGGCTATCCGGTCTACACGCGCAAGATCTACACCGACGTGTCGTATCTCGCCTGCGCGAAAAAACTGCTCGGCGCGCCCGATGCCGTCTACCCGCAGTTCGCGACGCACAACGCGCATACGCTGTCGGCGATCTATCACCTCGCGGGCAACAACTACTACCCCGGCCAGTACGAGTTCCAGTGCCTGCACGGCATGGGCGAGCCGCTGTACGAAGAAGTCACCGGCCCGCTGTCCGCTGGAAAGCTGAACCGCCCGTGCCGCGTGTACGCACCGGTCGGCACGCATGAGACGCTGCTCGCGTACCTCGTGCGCCGGTTGCTCGAGAACGGCGCGAATACGTCGTTCGTGAATCGCATCGCCGACGAATCCGTCGCGATCAACGACCTGGTCGCCGATCCGGTCGAGGAGGCGTCGAGGATCGTGCCGCTCGGCGCGCCACACGCACGTATCCCGCTGCCGCGCAATCTGTACGGCGCCGAGCGGCTCAATTCGATGGGCCTTGATCTGTCGAACGAACATCGACTCGCGTCGCTGTCGTCGGCGCTGCTCGCGAGCGCGCATCATCCGTGGCGCGCCGCGCCGATGCTCGAAGACAACCAGATCGCGGTCGGCGCTGGGCGTGACGTGCGCAACCCGGCCGACCAGCGTGATCTCGTCGGCACGGTCGTCGAAGCGACGGCGGAGCACGTGAGCGCCGCGCTTGGCCATGCCGTGGCCGCCGCGCCGATCTGGCAAGCGACGCCAGTCGAGGCGCGCGCCGATTGCCTCGCGCGTGCCGCCGATGTGCTCGAAGCGCAGATGCACACGCTGATGGGCCTCGTGGTGCGCGAAGCGGGTAAATCGCTCGCCAACGCGGTCGCGGAAATCCGCGAGGCGATCGACTTCCTGCGCTACTACTCGACGCAGATCCGTGACGAGTTTTCGAACGACACGCATCGGCCGCTCGGTCCGGTGGTCTGTATCAGTCCGTGGAATTTCCCGCTGGCGATTTTCATGGGGCAGGTGGCCGCCGCGCTCGCGGCTGGCAACACGGTGCTCGCGAAACCGGCCGAGCAGACGCCGCTGATCGCGGCACAGGCGGTGCGGATTCTGCGCGAAGCGGGCGTGCCGGCGGGCGCGGTGCAGCTGCTGCCTGGCAATGGCGAGACGGTTGGCGCCGCGCTGGTCGCCGATCCGCGCACGCGTGCGGTGATGTTCACCGGTTCGACCGAAGTCGCGCGTCTGATCAACAAGACGCTGTCCGGCCGACTCGATCCGGATGGCAAGCCGATTCCGCTGATCGCCGAAACCGGCGGCCAGAACGCGATGATCGTCGACTCGTCGGCACTTGCCGAGCAGGTCGTCGCCGACGTGCTGCAATCGTCTTTCGACTCTGCCGGTCAACGGTGTTCGGCGTTGCGCGTTCTTTGTTTGCAGGACGATGTCGCGGACCGCACGCTCGAAATGCTGACAGGCGCGATGCGCGAACTCGCGCTCGGCAACCCGGACCGGCTGTCGACCGACGTCGGCCCGGTGATCGACCTCGACGCGAAGCGCGGCATCGACGCCCACATCGCGGCGATGCGCGACAAGGGCCGCAAGGTAGAGCAACTGACGCTGCCGGACGGCGCGACGCAAGGCACCTTCGTGCCGCCGACGCTGATCGAGCTCGACAGCATCGACGAGCTGAAGCGCGAAGTATTCGGCCCGGTGCTGCATGTGGTGCGCTATCGCCGCAGTCAGCTCGACAAGCTGCTCGAACAGATTCGCGCGACGGGTTACGGTTTGACGCTCGGCATCCACACGCGCATCGACGAAACGATCGCGCACGTGATCAGCCGCGCACACGTGGGCAACATCTACGTGAACCGCAACGTGATCGGCGCGGTGGTCGGCGTGCAGCCGTTCGGCGGCGAAGGGCTGTCGGGCACGGGACCGAAGGCCGGTGGCGCGCTGTATCTGCAGCGTCTGCTCGCGACGCGGCCGGCTGGTTTGCCGAAGTCGCTCGCGCAGGCGCTGGTGGCCGAAGTACCGCAGACGACGGAAAAGCGCGACAATCCGGCGGCCGCGCTGAGCGCGTTGCGCGACTGGCTGATCGCCGAGCGCGAGCCGCAGCTCGCCGCGCGTTGCGATGGCTATCTGACGCATGTGCCGGCGGGCGCGACCGCGGTGCTGTCGGGGCCGACCGGCGAGCGCAACACGTATACGCTCGGTCCGCGTGGCACGGTGCTGTGTATCGCGTCGACGGCGAGCGGCGCGCGCGTGCAATTCGCGGCGGCGCTGGCGACGGGAAATCGTGCGTTGTTCGAAGGCGCGGCCGGTGAACAATTGGTCTCGCAACTGCCCGCGTCGCTGAAGGCGCACGCGAGCGTCAAGAAGAACGCCGATGCGCCGTTCGACGCCGTGCTGTTCGAAGGCGACAGCGATGAGCTGCTCGCGCTCGTGAAGGAGGTCGCGAAGCGCGCGGGGCCGATCGTGTCGGTGCAGGGCGTCGCGGCTCGTGCGCTGGCGAGCGGCGACGAGGACTACGCGCTCGAGCGTCTGCTCACCGAGCGCTCGGTCAGCGTGAACACCGCGGCGGCAGGCGGCAATGCGAATTTGATGACGATCGGCTGAGCCAACCTCGGCGGTCCATTCAATAGAACGGAAGCGGCACGGCGACCCCGAATCCGCTTCATCCACACCTGGTATCAAGGAGAAGCTATGCAACACAAAATGAAACAGCTGGCAGGCGCAGCTCTGGTTGCCGCCATGTCGCTGGCGGGGACGGCCAACGCGCAATCGACGGAAGACGTGAAAATCGGTTTCGCCGGTCCGATGACGGGCGCACAGGCGCACTACGGCAAGGACTTCCAGAACGGCATCACGCTCGCGGTCGAAGATTTCAACGCGACCAAGCCGGTGATCGGCGGCAAGCAGGTTCACATCGTGCTCGATTCGGCCGACGACCAGGCAGACCCGCGCACCGGCACGACGGTCGCGCAAAAGCTCGTGGATGACGGCATCAAGGGCATGCTCGGCCACTTCAACTCGGGCACGACGATTCCGGCCTCGCGCATCTACGCGAACGCGGGCATTCCGCAGGTCGCGATGGCGACCGCGCCGGAATACACGCAGCAGGGTTTCAAGACCACCTTCCGCATGATGACGTCCGACACGCAGCAAGGCTCGGTGGCCGGCACGTTCGCGGTGAAGAACCTCGGCATGAAGAAGATCGCGATCGTCGACGATCGCACCGCTTACGGCCAGGGTCTTGCCGATCAGTTCGAGAAGGCTGCGAAGGCGGCGGGCGCGACGATCGTCGATCGTGAATACACGAACGACAAGGCCGTCGACTTCAAGTCGATCCTGACCAAGCTGAAGTCGACAAACCCGGATCTGATCTACTACGGCGGCGCGGATTCGCAAGCGGCACCGATGGTCAAGCAGATGAAGCAGCTCGGTGTGAAGGCCCCGCTGATGGGCGGCGAAATGGTCCACACGCCGACCTTCATCAAGCTCGCCGGCGACGCGGCGAACGGCACAGTGGCCTCGCTCGCCGGTCTGCCGCTCGATGAAATGCCGGGTGGCAAGGCGTACGTCGAGAAGTACAAGGCGCGCTTCAACGAAGACGTGCAGACGTATTCGCCGTACGCCTACGATGGCGCGATGGCGATGTTCACCGCGATGAAGACCGCGAACTCGACCGATCCGGCCAAGTACCTGCCGGTGCTCGCGAAGACGTCGAAGCCGGCCGTGACGTCGGCTGACCTCGCGTACGACCAGCACGGCGATCTGAAGAACGGCGGTATCACGCTGTACAAGGTCGTCGATGGCAAGTGGACGACGCTGCAAAGCGTGGGCGGCAAGTAAGTCTTTTGCCGACCGCGTTTGAATGATAAAAAACCCCGCTTCGGCGGGGTTTTTTATCGGCTGCGCGGTTGACGCCCAGGCAGGCCACGCGGACCATCTTCACTCACCGCGCATCTTCCTCCCCTGCTCACGAATCATCTCGAGCGTCGCCGCGGGCGTGCTCGCTTCCTGCGGCATGCGAATCTCGATCACGGCCGGCAACTGCGATTCGATCGCGCGTTGCAACGCCGGCAGAAAATCCCCGGTGCGTTCAACGGTTTCGCCATGTGCGCCGAACGATCGCGCGAATGCCGCGAAGTCCGGATTCGTGAGAGCCGTGCCGTGCACGCGAAGCGGATAGTGCCGCTCCTGATGCATGCGGATCGTGCCGAAGTGACTGTTGTTGACGACGATGAACAGCACGCGCAGGTCGTACTGCATCGCTGTCGCAAGCTCCTGCGCGGCCATCATGAAGCAGCCGTCGCCAGCGAGCGCGACCACCGCGCGTTGCGGATAGAGCGACTTCGCCGCGAGCGCCGCCGGCACGCCGTAGCCCATCGCGCCGCTGGTCGGCGCGAGCTGTGAGCGGAAGTGTCGATACGAGAAATGTCGATGCAGCCACGTCGCGTAATTGCCCGCACCGTTCGTGACGATCGCGTCGTCGGGCAAGTGCGCGCGCAATTGCTGGATCACTTCGCCCATCTGCACGTCGCCGGGAATCGGGCGCGGCTTGCGCCATTCCAGATACGCGCGATGCGCTTGCTCAGCGGCGCCGGCCCAGACGAGCTTGCCGGACGACGACCACTTCAGCTCCGCAAGCATCGCCGCAAGCTCAGGCATGCCGGAGACGATCGGCAGATCGGCCGCATACACACGCCCAAGTTCGTCCGCGCCCTGATGCACGTGCACGAGCGTCTGCCTGGTCTTCGGAATGTCGAGCAGCGTGTAGCCGTTGGTCGTCGCTTCGCCGAGCCGCGGACCGAGCGTGAGCAGCAGGTCCGCGTCGCGAATGCGCTGCGCGAGCGCCGGATTGATGCCGAGACCGACGTCGCCCGCGTAGTTCGGATGGTCGTTATCGAAGGTGTCCTGGAAGCGGAACGCGAGGCCGATCGGCAACTGCCAATTTTCGATAAAGCGCCGCAGGTCCGCGCAGGCGGCCGGTGTCCAGCCGCTGCCGCCAGCGATCACCATCGGCCGTTGCGCGCCTTCGAGCAGTTCGCGCAGCTTCGCGATCTGTGCGGCCGACGGCGACGCCGCCACGCGCTGATAAGCGGGCGCGCCAGGCACGGCGTCGCAGGCATCGCTCAGTACGTCTTCGGGCAGCGCCAGCACGACCGGCCCCGGACGGCCCGACGTAGCCGTGTGAAACGCATGGCTCAGATATTCGGGAATCCGCGTCGGATCGTCGATCTGCGCGACCCACTTCGCCAACTGACCGAACATGCGTCGATAGTCGATCTCCTGGAACGCCTCGCGATCGAGATGCTCGCGCGCGCATTGGCCAATCAGCAGGATCATCGGCGTCGAGTCCTGAAACGCGGTGTGCACGCCGATCGACGCATGCGTCGCGCCCGGTCCGCGCGTGACGAGCGCGACACCCGGGCGGCCGGTCAGCTTGCCGACCGCTTCGGCCATGTTCGCCGCCGCGGCTTCGTGACGGCAGACGACCGTCTGGATACGCGCGGTTTCATCGTGTAGCGAATCGAGCACGGCGAGAAAGCTTTCGCCGGGAACGCAGAACACCCGGTCGACGCCGTGCGTGAGCAGCGCATCGACGACGAGGCGCGCGCCGGTGGTGCGTGCGGTATCGGAAGCGGAAATGGCATGGGAAGCGGGAGCATTCGGCAGCGACATTGCGAAGAAGCCTCCTGGCAGGGCGTGAGTGCGTTGGCATGGAGCCGCATCGACGGAACAGGCAGCAGCGGCCGATGGGCGCTTCGACAGCTTACGCCGGGCACGTGGGCGCTGTCATGGCGCAGCGCAACTGTTTGATCGATGGATGCGCGACGCGATCGCTCAAATGAAAACGCGGGCCCCAAGGCCCGCGCTTTTCCGATGCGATTGCATGCAATTCAATGCGGCGCTCAACCACTCAACACTCGACGATATTCACCGCGAGTCCGCCGCGCGACGTTTCCTTGTACTTGGTCTTCATGTCCGCGCCGGTTTCGCGCATCGTCTTGATCACCGAATCGAGCGACACGTAGTGGCTGCCGTCGCCGCGCAACGCCATGCGCGCGGCGTTGACCGCCTTCACCGATGCCATCGCATTGCGCTCGATGCAGGGAATCTGCACCATGCCGCCGACCGGATCGCAGGTGAGACCGAGGTTATGCTCCATGCCGATTTCCGCGGCGTTCTCGACCTGCTTCGGCGTGCCGCCCATCACGGCGGCCAGCGCGCCAGCGGCCATCGAACACGCGACGCCGACTTCGCCCTGGCAACCCACTTCCGCGCCGGAGATCGACGCGTTCAGCTTGTACAGGATGCCGATCGCGGCGGCCGTCATCAGGAAGTCGATCACGCCCTGCTCGTTCGCGCCCGGCATGAAGCGCGTGTAGTAATGCAGCACCGCCGGAATGATGCCGGCCGCGCCATTGGTCGGCGCGGTGACGACGCGTCCGCCCGCGGCGTTCTCTTCGTTGACGGCGATGGCGTACAGATTGATCCAGTCGACCATCGACAGCGGATCCTGCAACGCGCGCTCCGGATTGCCCGTCAACGCGCGATACAGTTGCGGCGCGCGCCGCTTGACCTGAAACGGGCCGGGCAAGTGACCATCGGCATCGGGATTGTTGATGCCGCACCCGCGCGCGACGCACGATTGCATCACGTCCCAGATTTTCAGCAGGCCGGCGCGCGTTTCTTCCTCGCTGTGCCAGACGCGCTCGTTTTCCCACATCAGCTGCGCGATGCTCTTGCCGCTCGACGCGCACAGCGCGAGCAATTCATTGCCGGTGCGAAACGGATGCGGAAGTTGATCGACGGCGCTCAGCACTTTCGTGTTCGGCGCGCCGGCCGTCACGACGAAGCCGCCACCGACCGACAGGTAGGTCGACTCGCGCAGCGTCGCGCCTTGCGCATCGAAGGCGAAAAGCTTCAGGCCGTTCGGATGCTCGGGCAGCGCCTGGCGATAAAACGCGATGTGCTCTTTCTGCACGAACGGCACGTCGTGCGTGCCGAGCAGCGCAAGCGTGCGCGACACGCGCACCGCATCGAGCCGCTGGGCGATGGTGCCGGGGTCGACGGTGTCGGGCGCATCGCCCATCAGGCCGAGCATCACGCCGCGATCGGTGCCGTGCCCTTTGCCGGTCGCGCCGAGCGAGCCGTACAGCTCCGCTTTCACCGATGCGGTGGTATCGAGCAGCCCGTCGCGCTCGAGTCCCTGGACGAACATCAGCGCCGCGCGCATCGGCCCGACCGTATGCGAACTCGACGGACCAATGCCGATTTTGAAGAGATCGAAGACGCTGACTGCCATGTACCACTCCTGCCGTAGATAAAGAGTTTAGCGCGCCGGCAGCGGCAAACACACGGCGAGCCACGCGGGCGGCGTCGGTGCGAGCTGCAGCGCGACTGGCGTAAAGCGTCCGTCGAGACGCGCCGCCAGGTGAAACAGTTCGGTCGCGTTCTTCGGATCCCACTGACCCGAATAGCCGGGCAAACCGGCCTCGCGACGCTTGGCATCGAACGCGACGTTCGAATGCACGAATTCCTGATGTGTCTGGCCGCCGGTAGCAAACGGCACGAGCCAGTTTAGCGCCGCGAGCAGCGTCGCGCCGTTCGTGCCCTTCTCCTGCAGCCAGTTGCGGTTGTGGCGGCGCGCGGCGAGCGCGGCCGTCACGAGCGGTTGCAGATCGTAGGTTACGTAGTGCAGCGCGTCGCGTTCGCCGAAATCGATCGTCGCGCCGTTCGGCGCAATGTTGTCGCCGATATGCTCGACGAACAGCCGCTGCGCGGCATCGATCATCTTGCGATTGTCGAGCGTGAACGCGGCCATCGCGATCAGCTTGATGCGGTGGCTTTGCCAATTGTTGCGAAACGTGCCCGTGAGCGGCCGCGGCTGCGCGTCGATCTGCGCGATATAGCCGTTCGCGAGCTTCGTCAGAAACGCCATCGCCGCGTTGCGCGTCTTCACGGGTAAGGCGCTCGCGGTCATGTCGTACGCGAGAATCAGCCCTTCGAAACGCGTTTCGTCGATCGGATCGAAGCTCGGCTGATACGTCGTGACCCACGCATACAACAGACGATCGGCGAGCTTCAGGAAGCGGTCGTCGCTGGTCGCGCGCCACGCGAGCGCGGCGTCGCGCAGCAGGTCGAGATCCTTCTCCGCTTCGACGCTCTGGTCGTAGATGCCCTCGTGCGGCAGCGTGCCCTCGGTGTGCAATCTGGCGAGCGCATGCGGCTGCTCGTTCAGATGCGCCTGCACATTGGCGACGAGCGCCTTGACGCCCGGATCGGCATTGGTGCGCTCACTCGTTTGCAGCGCCGGAGCCGCGCAGAAATTCATCGCGGCTTGAGCCTCGCGCAGCGGCAGCAACGCGGCCGCGCCGGCCAGCAGCATCGCGTAAGCGGGTCGCCACGGACGGGCGCCTGCGGCCTCTGCCCGGCTGTGCATCAATCGCACCTTTCGCGCCATGCGAAACTCCTCATTAGGCTGATTCGGTGTGTGATGTTAGCCGGTTGCGGCTTGCAACGACAGGACCGCGCGCGGACGCCGACGGACCTTCACCACGCCGCGCCGCCTGCTCACCTGGGCTGCTTTGGTGGCCGGCGGCGGGCGCTGCTTACTCGTAGTCCGCGATCGGCACGCACGAGCAGAACAGGTTGCGATCGCCGTACACGTTGTCCGCGCGGCCGACCGGCGGCCAGTACTTGTTCGCGATCAGCGTCTTCAGCGGATAGGCGGCGGTCTCGCGCGCATACGCATGCTTCCAGTCGTCGGCGATCACGACCGCCGCCGTGTGCGGCGCGTGCTTCAGCGGATTGTCCTCGCGGTCCGAGCGGCCTTCCTCGACCGCGAGGATTTCCTCGCGGATCGCGATCATCGCCTCGATGAAGCGGTCGAGCTCTTCCTTCGACTCCGATTCGGTCGGCTCGACCATCAGCGTGCCCGGCACTGGGAAGCTCATCGTCGGTGCGTGGAAGCCGTAGTCGGCGAGGCGCTTGGCGACGTCGTCGACGGTGATGCCGCTCGTGTCCTTGATCGGACGCAGATCGAGAATGCACTCGTGCGCGACGAGGCCGCCAGGGCCCGAATACAACACCGGATAGTGCGGTGCGAGTTTGTTCGCGACGTAGTTCGCGTTGAGGATCGCGGTTTCGGTCGCGGCGGCCAGGTTCTTCGCGCCCATCATCGCGATGTACATCCACGAGATCGGCAGAATCGACGCCGAGCCGTACGGCGCGGCCGATACCGCGCCGATGCCTTGCGGCGCGCGCTCGTAGCCCGACGAAGTCTGGTTCGGCAGGAACTGCGCGAGATGCGCGCCGACCGCGACCGGACCGACGCCCGGTCCGCCGCCGCCGTGCGGAATGCAGAAGGTCTTGTGCAGGTTCAGGTGCGAGACGTCGCCGCCGAACTGGCCCGGCGCGCACAGGCCGACCATCGCGTTCATGTTCGCGCCATCCACGTACACCTGGCCGCCGTGCGCATGCACGATCTCGCAGATTTCGCGGACGTTCTGTTCGAACACGCCGTGCGTCGACGGATACGTGATCATGATCGCCGCGAGCGTGTCGGCATGCTGCGCGGCCTTCTTCTTCAGATCTTCGATATCGACGTTGCCCTGCGCGTCGCATGCCACGACCACGACCTGCATGCCGGCCATCTGCGCCGACGCCGGGTTCGTGCCGTGCGCCGAAGCGGGAATCAGACAGACGTTGCGATGCGCTTCGCCGCGCGACGCGTGATACGCATGAATGATCAGCAGACCCGCGTACTCGCCCTGCGAGCCCGCGTTCGGCTGCAGCGATACGGCCGCATAGCCGGTCGCGGTGACCAGCATCTGTTCGAGCTGATCGATCATCTTGCGATAGCCGACGGTTTGCCCGGCCGGCGCGAACGGATGGATCTGACCGAACTCGGGCCACGTGACCGGCAGCATTTCCGAGGTCGCGTTCAGCTTCATCGTGCAGGAGCCGAGCGGGATCATCGAGCGGTCGAGCGCGAGGTCCTTGTCCGACAGGCTGCGCAGATAGCGCAGCATTTCCGTTTCCGAATGGTGTCGATTGAACACGTGATGCGTGAGGTACGCGCTCGTGCGTTCGAGCGCGGCCGGCACCGACGCGGTGTTCGATGCGCTCAGTGCCGAGTCGAGCGCGTCGACTTGCGGCACGTCGCTGACGCCCGCCGCCTGCGCGAATACCGCGAGCAGATCGGCGAGATCGCCGCGCGTGGTGGTTTCGTCGACCGACACGCCGACTTGCGTGGCGCTGACACGGCGCAGGTTGATGCGCTTCGCCTTCGCTGCGTCGTGCAGCGCTTGCGTGCGCGCGCCGCTGCTAAACGTGAGCGTGTCGAAGAAGGTCTCGTTCGCGAGCGTGTAGCCGAGTTGCTTCGCGCCTTCGGCGAGCAGCGTGGCGACGCGGTTCACGCGCAGCGCGATCGTCTTCAGACCGCGCGGTCCGTGATAGACCGCGTACATGCTCGCCATGATTGCGAGCAGCGCCTGCGCGGTACACACGTTCGAGGTCGCCTTCTCGCGGCGGATGTGCTGCTCGCGCGTTTGCAGCGCGAGGCGCAGCGCGGAGTTGCCCTGCGCGTCGACGGTCACGCCGACCAGGCGCCCCGGCATCTGCCGCTTGAATTCGTCGCGCACCGCGAGGTAGGCGGCATGCGGTCCGCCGAAGCCGACCGGCACGCCGAAACGCTGCGTATTGCCGACGGCCACGTCCGCGCCCCATTCGCCCGGAGGCGTGAGCAGCGTCAGCGCGAGCAGGTCGGCGGCCGCGACCACATGGCCGCCCGCCGCGTGGATCGCCTCGGTGAGCGCGCGGTAGTCGCGCACGTCGCCGTTCACGCCCGGGTATTGGAGCAGCACGCCGAAAGCGTTGGCGTTGGCTGCTTGATCGGCCGGGCCGACTTTCACTTCGATGCCGACCGGCGTCGCGCGCGTCTTCACGACTTCGATGGTTTGCGGCAGCACGTCGTCGGCAACGAAGAACACATTCGACTTCGGTTTGCCGACGCGTTGCAGCAGCGTCATCGCTTCGGCGGCGGCGGTCGCCTCGTCGAGCAGCGACGCGTTGGAGATCGAGAGTCCGGTCAGGTCGGTGACCATCTGCTGGAAGTTCAGCAGCGCTTCCAGACGGCCTTGGGAGATCTCCGGCTGATACGGCGTGTAGGCGGTGTACCACGCGGGATTTTCCAGCACGTTGCGCAGGATCACCGTCGGCGTGTGGGCGTTGTAATAACCCTGGCCGATGTAGGAGCGGAACACCTGGTTCTGGTCCGCGAGCTCGCGCAGCGCGGCGAGCGCCTCGGCTTCGCTCTTTGGCTGCGCGAAGGGGCCGAGCGGCAGCGTTTCGGTGCGGCGGATCGCCTTCGGGATGACTGCGTCGATCAATGCCGCGCGCGACGCGAAGCCGAGCGCTTCGAGCATCGCATGCTGGTCGGCCGTATCCGGGCCGATGTGCCGTTCCGCGAAGGCGTCATGCACTTCGAGCGCGGCGAGCGAGAGAGGAGTGCGGTTCATCAGACGGTCCGGGTGTTCGAGCTTCATGGGTGTTCCTGGCGGCGCGGCGCGCGCCGTTGTGCGAGCGCCGCGCCTGACGGTTAAAACGGAAGGTGAATCAGGCAGCGAGTCAGGTCGGGACTCACGCGCCGATCGACTTCGCGTACGCGTCGGCGTCGATCAGACGCTCGAGCGACGCGTCAGCGGTCGGCTTGATCTTGAACAGCCAGCTGTCGTACGGCGTGCTGTTGACCGTGTCCGGCGAGTCGGCGATGGCCGTGTTCGCTTCGATGACTTCGCCCGAAACCGGCGCGTAGATGTCCGAAGCTGCCTTCACCGATTCGATCACGGCGACGGTGTCGCCCGCGGTCACGGACTTGCCCAGTTCCTGAACTTCGAAGAAGACGATGTCGCCGAGCGCTTCCTGCGCGTGGTCGGTGATGCCGACCGTCAGCGTGCCGTCCGCTTCGGTGCGGACCCATTCGTGCGATTCGGTGTATTTCAGATCGGCCGGGATGCTCATCGGATGCTCCTGAACGGTATGTTCGGTAGTGGTTTGAATTAGGGGGCGTGCGTCGGCCGCTTAGACCGCCAGCACCTTGCCGTTGCGCACGAACGGCAGTTTTACCACGCTTGCGGGGCAGGCTTTGCCGCGAATCTGGACGTGCACGGTGTCGCCCGGCTGCACGCCTTTCGGCACGCGCGCGAAGGCGATCGATTCCTGCATGGTCGGCGAGAACGTGCCGCTAGTGATTTCGCCGTCGCCGTGCGGCGTGACGACTTTCTGATGCGCGCGCAGCACGCCCGCGGCCTTGCCGTTTTCCTTCAGCAGGATCAGGCCGACGAACGCGGCGCGCGAGCCGTCGGCTTCGAGGCTGCTCTTGCCGACGAAGTCGCGCGGTGAGGTGAGGTCGACGGTCCATGCGAGGCCGGCGTCGAGCGGCGAGACATTGTCGTCCATGTCCTGGCCGTACAGGTTCATGCCGGCTTCGAGGCGAAGCGTGTCGCGGGCGCCGAGACCGGCCGGGCGCACGCCTTGGCCGGCGAGTGCGTTCCACAGCGCTTCGACGTGGCTTGCCGGCACAATGATCTCGAAGCCGTCTTCGCCGGTATAGCCGGTGCGCGCGACGGTCAGCTCGCCGAACGGCGTGCCGTCGACGCGCGCGGCGTTGAACGGCTTCATCGCTTCGGTCGCGGCGCGCGCCGCTGGCACGGTTTGCCAGGTTTTTTCGCGCGCGTTCGGGCCTTGCACGGCGACGATCGCCAGATCGCGGCGCGGCGTGATGGTGAGGCCGAAGCCGCCCTCGGCATTGAGCTGGCCGAACCAGGCGATGTCTTTGTCGGCAGTGCCGGCGTTGACGGCCACGCGGAAGTCGTCTTCGCCGAAGTAATAGACGATCAGGTCGTCGATCACGCCGCCGTTTGGATTCAGCATGCAGGAGTAGAGCGCGCGGCCCGGCGTTTGCAGTTTCGCGACGTTGTTGGCGAGCGCGTATTCGAAGAACGCGCGTACTCGATCGCCGACGAAGTCGACCACGCACATGTGGGACACGTCGAACATGCCCGCGTCGGTGCGCACCGCGCGATGTTCGTCGATCTGCGAGCCGTAGTTGACGGGCATGTCCCAGCCGCCGAAGTCGACCATGCGGGCATGGAGCGCGCGGTGAGCGGCGTGGAGCGGGGTGTGTTTGAGTTCGGTCATGGGGCCTCGGGCGTCTCGCGAAACAAAAAAGGCCATGCGGGGCAACGCCTCGCGGCGCGATGCCTGCGAGCGTGGTCCTGCATGGCCCCTCTGTCCTCGATACCTGAGAGATTGCGCTGCCGCGATTTGCTCGATGAGCTCGATCCGTCACGGTGAAACGCGCGCCCCTTCGGTGGGCAGCCTGCCTGCGGTGCACGATGTGCGACGCGGATGGCTACTGCCGCTCTCCAGAGTGCGAAAAAACCGCCGCAAGGCGGGTTCTTTCGACGCGGTCGGTCCTTTTGCCTGAGAGTTTGCGGGTGTGCCCCTTCGGCGGCGCGGCCTGCGATTTTTCGCCTGCCAGCGCGCTCTCCCGACGCGTGCGGCGAATTTACGCGACGGGCCGGGGCTTGTCAAATAAAGGCCCGACAGCGGTGTGAGGGTGGGCGCGGCGGTTCGGGAGGTCCAAAAGAAACGCGCGGACCGTGGGGCCCGCGCTTTGGTGTTGCCGCTCCCGGTGCTATCCGTCACCGCGCGATCAGAGGTAGTGGTTGCTCACCTGGCAGTTGGTTTGCCGCCCCGGATTGCCGACTGATTCGCCGGCTGATTCGCCGGCTCACCCGCCGGCTCACTCGCCGATCGCATGAGCAGCGTTATCGAGCTCCTGGTTCAACACGCGCTGTTCTTCCGCGGACAAACCGCCGCCATGCTGGCCGGCCATGTCATGCGCTTCCTGGCGGATCGTCTCGAGACGGTGATGCAACGCTGCGCCTTGCGGCGGCGGGTAATAGCCCTGATTCACGCGGTTATCGATACGGTGCGCCAGATTGTCGATGCGGCCGTCGACCTGATGCAGGCGCTGATCCCCGATCTGCTGCGGAGTGGGGCCCGCATGCGGCGCTGGCGGGGGCGTCACCACGCAGGCGGCGACGGAGCCGAGCAGCGCACATGCGGCAAGGGCACGGATGATTCGAGACATGGATTCTCCCGGAGTCGTTGTCGTGTTGGGTTGCTACCGCTAGCAACGGATGAGGAGGAACGCCCGCTGACTCGGCAGCGGGCGAAGTTGTAACGTTATGTTCCTTTCCGGAACGTCAGGAAAGTCCGCGCCGACGGCCTTCGCGGCCCCAAAGATCGCCCCGTTTTGGTACACAAAACAGCGTGGTGCGGGGTAGGCGCCCAGCGCGGGCTCGGCTCAGCGAATCCGCTCGAACGGCAGCCGCACGCCCTGCTCGGAGCTGCGCGCGGCCAGTTCGATGATCGTCATGACGTCGACCGCGTCGCGCGCGCTGATCGGAAACGTGATGCCGTTCTGGATCGCGTCGGCCAACGCGATATAGAAGCCGGCGTACTCGCCGTTGCGGGTCGGCAATTCGCGCTCGACTTCCTGGTCGCCTTCGAGCACGCGCCGAACGCCAGCGGCATTGTTGGCGCCGAAGCCTTCGTCGCCGGGGCGCAGACCGGCTTTCAGCTGATCTTCCTGGGTGTCGAGCCCGTACTTCACATAGCTGCCGCGCGTGCCGTGGATCGCAAAGCGCGGCCCGGGCAATGCCGTCAGCGCGCTTGCGTGCAGCACGACCTCAAACTCGTCGTAGCCGAGCTGGATGTGCACGTAGTCGGGCGCGCTCGCGTCGTCGCGATGCGAGCGCACCGTCGCCGACACAGTCTGCGGTGCGCCGAACAGGGCGAGCGCCTGGTCGATCAGATGCGGGCCGAGATCGAACAGCAGGCCGCCACCGCGCGTCACGTCTTCGCGCCAGCGCTGACGCACGCCGGGCCGGAAGCGGTCGAAATGCGATTCGAAATGCGTGACGCGACCCAGTTCCACGCGCGCGAGCAGATCCCGCACGGTCAGAAAATCGCCGTCCCAACGGCGATTGTGAAAGGGCGCGGACAGCTTGCCGCGCGCGAGCGCGATATTGGCAAGCGTGTGGGCGTCGGCGGCGTTCAGCGTGACCGGCTTGTCGACGACCACGTGCTTGCCCGCTTCGAGCGTGCGGCGCGCGAGGTCGAAGTGCGTGTCGTTGGGTGTCGCGATCACGATGCAGTCGATGTCGTCGTGCGCGAGCAGCGCGTCGAGATCGGCGACGATTTTCGCGTGCGGATAGTCGGCGCGCGCGCGCTCGGACTGCCCGGTCGCGATCGCGGCGACCTTCGCGCGTCCGCAATGTTCGATCACCGGTGCGTGAAACGTCGCGCCGGCGAAGCCGTAGCCCATCAATCCAATTTTCAGCGATGCGGACATGCGAGTCTTCCTGGAGGAGCGGCGCGCCGCTTTGCCACCGCGGCGGCGGCGCGCAATCTCATTATTGTGGCATTGGTGGGCTGGGCTCGGGGCTCAGCATTGGGGCCGGCCTCGCGCGCAGTCTGTCGGGGCGCCCGGTTCATCGAGGGTGTTCATCGGGGGTGTCCATGTTAACATCGCACCTCTCGCGCGCATTGCGCCGCGCAGCATGTCCCGGGCCTTCGGCCGGCGCCTCCCGCCAGTCCGACCTCAGCGGCCCTCAACCGTAACACCCGTCCACAAACGATGTCCGCAGGCCTGAATCCCGCTCAAAGTGAAGCGGTCCGTTATCTCGACGGTCCCTGTCTCGTGCTCGCCGGCGCCGGCAGCGGCAAGACGCGCGTGATCACGCAGAAAATCGCGCACCTGATCGAAGCGAAGGGCTTCGAGCCGCGCCACATCGCCGCCGTCACGTTCACGAACAAAGCCGCGGCGGAGATGCGCGAACGCGTCGGCAAGCTGCTCGAAGGCAAGACGTTGACCGCGCCAGGCAAGGAAGGCCGCAAGGTGCCCGTGAACCAGCTGACGGTGTGTACCTTCCACTCGCTCGGCGTGCAGATTCTGCGGCAGGAGGCGGAGCACGTCGGCCTGAAGCCGCAGTTCTCCATCATGGACTCCGACGACTGCTTCGGCATGATCCAGGAGCAGGTCGGCTCGACGGACAAGGGCTTCATCCGCAAGATCCAGTCGATCATCTCGCTGTGGAAGAACGGCCTGATCATGCCCGAGCAGGCGATCGCGACCGCGTCGACCGAGGACGAGCATCAGGCGGCGATCGTCTATCGCAATTACGTGGCGACGCTGCATGCGTATCAGGCGGTCGATTTCGACGATCTGATCCGCCTGACCGCCGAGCTGTTCGCGAGCAACGAACAGGTGCGCGACCGCTGGCAGAACAAGCTGCGCTATCTGCTGATCGACGAGTATCAGGACACCAACGCGTGCCAGTACGAACTGGTGAAGCTGCTGGCCGGCAAGCGCGCGGCGTTCACGGCGGTTGGCGACGACGATCAGGCGATTTACGGCTGGCGCGGCGCGACCCTCGAAAACCTCGGCCAGCTCGGCAAGGATTTCCCGCACCTGCATCTGATCAAGCTCGAACAGAATTACCGTTCGACGGTGCGCATCCTGACCGCCGCGAACAACGTGATCGCGAATAACCCGAAGCTGTTCGAGAAGAAGCTGTGGTCCGAGCACGGCATGGGCGACACGATCACGGTGACGGGCTGTAACGACGAGGAGCACGAGGCCGAGTCTGTCGTGTTTCGGCTGTCCGCGCACAAGTTCGAGCGGCGCGCGAATTTCCGCGACTACGCGATCCTCTATCGCGGCAACTTCCAGGCGCGCATCTTCGAGCAGGTGCTGCGCCGGGAACGGATTCCGTACGTGCTGTCGGGCGGCCAGTCGTTCTTCGATAAAGCTGAGATCAAGGACATCTGCGCGTACCTGCGCCTGATCGCCAACGCGAACGACGACCCCGCGTTCATCCGCGCGATCACGACGCCGCGGCGCGGCGTCGGTAATACGACACTGGAGGCGCTCGGCGCGTTCGCGGGTCAGGCGAAAGTGTCGCTGTTCGAGGCGGTCTACATGGGCGGCATCGAGGCGCGCCTGTCGCCGCGCCAGATCGAGCCGATGCGCGCGTTCTGCGACTTCATGCAGCGCCTGACCGACCGCGCGGAAAAGGACGCGGCGGGCACGCTGCTCGACGAGCTGATGGAGGCGATCCACTACGAAGCGTATTTGTACGACGCGTTCGACGAGCGCCAGGCGCAGGCGAAGTGGCAGAACGTGCTCGAGTTCATCGAGTGGTTGAAGCGCAAGGGCACGAAGAAGGAGCCGGAGCATGGCAGCGGCAGCGAGGCGACCGGCTACGACACCGCCGACGGTTTCGGCGACACCGGCAAGAATCTGCTTGGCCTGATCCAGACGGTCGCGCTGATGTCGATGCTCGAAGGCCGCGAGGAAGATCCCGATGCGGTGCGGTTGTCGACCGTGCATGCGTCGAAGGGGCTCGAGTATCCGCACGTGTTCCTGGTCGGTGTCGAGGAAGGCATCATGCCGCATCGCGGCGGCGCGGACGACGAGCCGATCGACGACGCGCGCATCGAGGAAGAGCGCCGCCTGATGTACGTCGCGATCACGCGCGCGCAGCGCAGCCTGCATCTGAACTGGTGCAAAAAGCGCAAGCGGGCGCGGGAGACGATCGTCTGCGAGCCGTCGCGTTTCATCAACGAAATGCTGCTCGACGATGCGCCGCCGCCGACACCGGAAGAGGCGCCAATGTCGCCGAAGGACCGGCTCGCGAGTCTGAAGGCGTTGTTGCAGAAGGCATGACCGGGCGAGGCTTTGAGTGCCCGGCAGGTGCGGTTGCTTGCCACTGTGCATAAAAAATCCCTGCATCGCGTTGGCGCATGCAGGGATGTTTCGTTCAGCGGCCGATGCCGCCCGCTTCACTTCGCCGCGCTGACCATATAGTCGACCGCGGCCTTCACGTCCGCATCCGATGCGTTCGAGCCGCCCTTCGGTGGCATCGCGCCCTTGCCGTGCAGCGCGTAGTTGTAGATCGTGTCCATCGGATCCTTCAGACGCGGCGCCCATGCTTGCTTGTCACCCAACTTCGGCGCGTTCAGCACGCCGGCCGCGTGACAAGCCTGACATACCGACTGATACAGCGCCTTGCCGGCCTGCGAGGCGTCCGCGCTTTGCGCCCCGCCTGCTGCCGGCGCGGGAGTCTGCGGCACGCTGGCCATCGCCGCCATGGCTGCGGCGGCCTGCTGTGCCGCGCTTGCGCCCGCATCCGATGCGCTTGCCGCGCCTGCTGCACCGGATGCCGCCGCAGCACCTGATGCCGCGGCCGCGCCCGCCGCCGGTTGTGCCGGCTCGGGGAAGCTCGCGCCCGAATTGTTCGCCATATAGACGATCGCGCGCGCGATCTCGAAGTCGCTGTAATCGTCGGGGCTCGTGCCGCCGCGCGGCGGCATGGCGCCCTTGCCGGACAACGCGGTGTGCCACAGTGTGTCGAAGCCCTGCGCGATGCGCGGCGCCCAGTCGGCGGTGTTGGTGAATTTCGGCGCGCCAGCCGCACCCGACGCATGACACGCCGAGCAGACCGCCTTGTAGACTTCCTCGCCGCTCTTATAGACGCGCGGCGCGTTGGCGTCGCGGATCTCGACCTGGGCGATCGGATGGATGCGAGAGGTAACTTCGGCTTCGGAGAGGGAGTCGGTGCCGGCGCCGGTGCGCGTCGAATTGTCGACGTAGACGGCGAGCAGAACGATGATGATGATCGGCACAGCAAACCCGGCAATGACCGCGGCGATGAGCTGTGCTGGGGTTTTGATCGGGGCTCCGTGTGGTGCTTCGCTCATGCTTGTCTCATCTCCGTGGGTATGTGAGCGGTACAGCGCGACGGCAACTTCTTGTTCTTTATCAGCCACGGACGATTATAGACTTAAGATTTCGGCCGCGGCGAGGGGGCCCGGAACGTGTTCAGCAGGCGTTTACCCGAAGCGGCACGGACGGTGTCAGGGCTTGGGGAAGATGCCGGAGCGGGCGCTGGAGGCCGTCCGGTGGACGGTTCGGCCGAAACCGGGTATCCTTGCGGTCTCTCGCGTTGGCGTTGCGTCCGTTCTGGTTGCCGCGCTTACGCGTAAATTCTCCGCAGTTCGTGGTGATGCGCCCGTAGCTCAATGGATAGAGTACTGCCCTCCGAAGGCAGGGGTTGCTGGTTCGATCCCAGCCGGGCGCGCCAAAAAGCGATGATCAAACTAGAGGTAAGTTCGGTGCGCCTCTAATCTCAACCTGGTACGGAAATTGTATGGACTCTCGCTCCCGGGAATTCCGTGCCGTTGCCATGACTGGCCGCCGGTGCAACCGGTTTCAAACTGCCGGCGATACGCATCGCTTCCCTTGCTTGTCCCAGCCGATGACTGATCCGACGCCTCGTCGCTACATTCGGGCTCGCATTCGAGTGCCGGACGGAATAGCGGCCCCGCAGCCATCGGCTTCTTTCAACGCTACCTCACTGCGTGAGTGGCGCTGGGCATTGTCAGCGGCATATTGCGTGGCCGGTGGTTTCCGGCGGCGTTTAAAACCATCGGTCGCATGGAAGTCGCGCACGTCAACATCCCCGTCGTCCTCCTCATCTGGGTGATGGTTATTCCGATGCTCATCAAAATCGACTTCGGCGCAATGGCGCAAGTGAAAGGACACGGGCGCGGCATCGGAGTGACGCTGTTCGTGAACTGGCTCGTAAAGCCATTCTCAATGGCGCTGCTCGGCTGGATTTTCGTGCGCCACGTGTTGCACCGTACCTGCCGGCGGCGCAACTCGACAGCTACGTTACCGGCCTGATTCTGCTGGCAGCCGCGCCGTGCACCGCGATGGTGTTCGTCTGGTCGCAGCTTTGCAAGGGCGACCCATATACTTCACGCTGTCCCAGGTCGCGCTGAACGATGTCATCATGATTGTGGCGTTCGCACCTATCGTCGCGCTTTTGCTGGGTCTGTCGGCCATCGCTGTTCCGTGGGACACGCTGATTATGTCGGTTGGTCTCTATGTCGTCATTCCGGTCATCATCGCGCAGTTGATGCGTCGAATCTTGCTTACCCGAGGTAAGACTCACTTTCAGCGGGTCGTATCGGCGCTCGGTCCGTATTCGAATTGCGCATTGCCTGGCACGCTGGTGCTGCTCTTTGCATTTCAGGGCCAGGCCATCGTCAAGGAGCCGCTGGTCATCGCAATGCTGGCGGTGCCCATCCTTATCCGGGTATTTTTAAATTCTGGCTTGGCATATGTGCTGAATCGCCGGCTCGGCGTCGCTCACTGTGTGGCTGGTCCATCGAGTCTGATTGGCGCGAGCAACTTCTTCGAGCTCGCTGTTGCAACGGCTATCAGCCTGTTCGGTTTCCAGTCCGGCGCTGCGCTGGCGACGGTTGTTGGTGTCCTCATCGAGGTACCCGTGATGCTGCTGGTCGTCGGCGTAGCCAACCGCTCGCAGCATTGGTATGAAGCGCGCGCAAACTGAGGGAGGACAACATGAGCGTCACGATCTACCACAACCCCGAGTGCGGCACGTCGCGCAATACGCTCGCGATGATTCGCAACGCCGGGATAGAGCCGGAAGTCATCGAGTATCTCGAACATCCCCCAACCCGCGAGCAGCTCAAGCGCATGATTTCGTCTGCCGCATTGACGGTCCGCGGAGCTATTCGCGAAAAGGGTATGCCCTACGCGGAACTCGGTCTGGCAGACGGGTCACTGACAGATGAGCAGTTGCTGGATGCGATGCTTGCGCATCCGATTCTCATCAACCGCCCGTTTGTGGTCACGCCGCTCGGCGTTCGGTTGTGCCGGCCATCGGAAGTGGTTCTCGAGATTCTGCCGAATCCGCAACGGGGCGAGTTCACGAAGGAAGACGGCGAACGGGTAGTCAACGCCGACGGCCGGGGTTTGCTGATGTCGTCGGATCTTCGTAACGTCACGCTGCCATTGCTGGACACGCCCGACACCCAGAAGCTGGAGGCGCGTGCAGTCTCAACTCATGCGCCTCGAATTCTGCTGCTCTATGGCTCACTGCGCCCGACTTCTTATAGCCGCCTGCTGACGCTGGAGGCTGAGCGAATTTTGCGGCACTTCGGTGCCGAGACGAAAGTCTTCGACCCGCATGACCTACCCATCGCGGATAGTGTCCCGGCAGACCATCCGAAGGTGGTCGAGCTCCGGAAGCTGTCGGAGTGGTCCGAGGGCCAGGTGTGGTGCAGTCCCGAGCGTCACGGGACGTTGACGGCAGTCTTCAAGAACCAGATTGACTGGCTGCCGCTTGAGATGGGTGGCGTCCGTCCGACCCAGGGCCGCACGCTTGCCGTGATGCAGGTATGCGGTGGCTCTCAATCATTCAACGCCGTCAATGCGCTACGCGTGCTTGGTCGATGGATGCGGATGGTGACCATCCCGAATCAGTCGTCGGTCGCGAAGGCATATCAGGAGTTTGACGCTGACGGGCGCATGAAGCCGTCGTCCTATTACGACCGTGTCGTAGACGTCATCGAGGAACTCTACAAGTTCACGCTGCTCGTGCGCGACCGGTCCGACTACCTGACGGACCGCTACAGCGAGCGCAAGGAAAAGGCGCCGGTAGTTGCGGCAGCGCACGCGCACGCGGCAATGACCCATGAGCACGATGCAGACGCCGCAGACAGCGACGACGGCGAAGTCGAATAAGCTGGCCGAACCCTCACGGCGACTGTTGTCGCGGCGCGTCTTCGTCAAGCGACTCGTGCAATCGCCGTATGAGCGGGAAGCGCCGGTGTGCCTCGGCGCACGACGGTTTGCGCCGGGTCGTTCAGTGCTTCCGGCGATTTAGCCGGCTATGCTCTAGACTTTCGAGGTGACTGCAAGCGTTTCGGTCGTCGAGGAATCCGCATGCAAAGCAAGGAACACTGGGACCATGTCTATCGGGCGAAGAGCCCGAGCGCGGTTAGCTGGTATCGGCCGCACCTTGACACCTCGCTGAGGCTGATTGGCGAAGTTGCATTTAACCTGGATGCAAGCATCATCGATGTGGGTGGCGGCGAATCGACACTGGTGGATGATTTACTCGCGCGCGGCTACCGGGATTTGACCGTTCTGGATGTGTCACCCGTTGCTCTTGAGGCAACCAGACGACGGTTGGGAGCGCTTGGCGAATACGTAACGTGGGTCGAATCCGATATCACGCTGGCGCATTTGCCGGAGGCTCGCTATGACGTTTGGCACGACCGCGCTGCCTTTCACTTCCTGACCCAAGCGTCGCAACGAGACGCATATGTCAGCTTGCTCACGACTTCACTGAAGCCCGGGGCATATGCGGTCATTGCGACGTTCGGCCCGGAAGGACCTGTCAGGTGCAGCGGGCTGGACGTGAGGAGATACGACGTGGCAAGCCTGTCCGATGAAATCGGCGCCGGATTCGAGTTGCTCTCGAGCACGCTCGAAGACCACGAGACGCCCACTCACGCCAGACAGCAGTTTCTTTACTGCTGCTTCCGTAAGCGGTGACGCAGCTACGCCGCGCAGCTACGCCGGTTTGCCTGCCGTAGCAACCCACGCGAGGAGCCGCTGCCCATACCGGCCGTTCAACCACAGGAACAGCGCGGTAACCCCGAAATTCCACACCAGTATCATCATGGTGGCGTCGAGCGGATGCAGGATCGACAACGCTATCGATGTTAGCGCCGCGACCGCAAGGGTTCCAGTCATGGTGACCGGAGTTGGCGACAGGCGGCCTATGTAGCGCAGCATGACGAGCATCGCCAGACATAGCGGCACGCTGACCAGCACCAACGTTGCGAAGCATCGGGCAGTTTCTCCCAAGGACATACCGTCCGGCCCAATGGAAACCCAATTGGTCAGGCAGCCATAGCCAATGGTCGCCATCCAGATGAGCGAGGCGGGTATTGGCAATAGAAGCCAGCGACGCGACATACCCGGCACGCTGGCGATAAAAGCCGCCACCGCTGCGAGCGCGCCGGTCGTCATGGCTGCGGCTACGCCTGTGACAAAGAGAGACTCCTGGAGTTTGAGCGCCAGGTCCGCACGCACCCCATGCGCGATACCGACCACGAGCATCACGAGGCCCGCGAACAACAGCCAGCATGCAGCTCTCGCCGCGGGATGACGCAGGCGCCGGACCGGCGTTGCATCCGCGACCAGCACGTCAATCAGGTCGGAGGTCCGGGTCATGATTTGCCACCTCCAGGCAGGAATAGTGCACGCAGCCGTTTCATCGCCCGGTGAGTTGCGACTTTCAACGCAGCGACCGACGTTCCGCTCGCAGCCGCAGCCTCCTGAAGAGACATTTCCTCGAGCTTGAGCATTCGCATGGCGTCGCGCTGTCCGACTGGCAGTTGGTCGATGGCTTCCCTGACCAGGCGGGCATCTGCCGCCTCTTCCTGTAGGTTCGTTTCGGTCGCGGGAAAGGTTTCCGGGTCCATTTCCACCAGGGTTTCATGTGACCCGATGCGTCCGCGCCGACGCAGTCCATCGACGATGCGCCGGTTGGCAATGGCCACCAGCCAAGGTCCGAACGGGCGGGCCGGGTCGTAGGTATGGCGGACCGAGTGCACGGTGAGCAGCACGTCTTGAACCGCGTCCTCTCTATCTTCATCGCTGCGGAAGTGGCGCGCCGCGAGCGCGCGAAGATAGGGGGCGATGTCCTGGAGCAGCCGGCGATAGGCCTCCCTGTCACCCGCCTGTGCTCTCGCCATCGCGCTGGACCAGTCCAGCGTGCCGTCGGCTCGGCTGGCAAGCGGCTCCGTCTGTTGGCCAGATGCAGTCGTCTCCGGGCCGTTTCCCCCGGAACCTGAAACTGGATTGGTGGTGTGCGGACGCTGGAGCATCCGAAATTATTGCTGCGCGGACGGCCGTTTGTCACGTAGAAAAAGTTTGCCTGGGACGTAACCTTTTGCGCTGAGCGGCCGAACTTTCCAACACGGCCCGCGTGCGAGGCCGCAACCCGCAGGAGGATGCGCGATGAACAAACATGTTATGGCCGCTTCGACCCTGTCGTCGGCAATCGGCCTGGCGCTTGCGCTACAGGCGCTGCCGGCTCAGGCTCAGGAAATGAAGGACATGAGCAAGATGCCCCAGGTCGTCAAAGACAACATGGCTCGCATGGAGCAGAACAAACTGGAGAAGTGTTTTGGCATCAACGCGGTGTCAAAGAACGACTGCGCGGAGGGGGCTCACTCGTGCGCCGGCCAGGCCACCCAGGCACGCGACCCCAAATCATTCGTTCTGCTCCCCGCTGGAGATTGCAGCAAAATCCAGGGCGGCAAGCTGAAGCCCGCATGAGCCACGGAGCAATCGATGTCCGCCGCTCCTGCTGCATCGCAATGTGCGTCCGGCCTGATTCCGGCGCGGGCCGGGATTGGGCTGCGTTTCCAACACCATCTGGAGGTTGTCGAAAGACAGCCACCGATCGCGTGGTTTGAGGTGCACATCGAGAACTATATGGGCGGAGGAAGCACGCCGGGCTATCTGGATGCGATACGCTGCGATTACCCAGTCTCTCTTCACGGGGTCGGGCTCTCTCTGGGCAGCGCCGAAGGATTGGACGCTGTGCATCTGGAGAGCGTGCGCGGCGTAGTCGAGCGTGTCGAGCCAGGTCTGATTTCGGAACACCTGTCCTGGAGTGTCAGCGGTGGCATCTACCTTGCCGATCTGTTGCCGTTGCCGATGACCGAAGAGGCGCTCGCTGTTGTGTGCCGTCATGTCGACCAGGTCCAAACCTGTCTGCAGTCGCGCATTTCAATAGAAAACCCATCAACCTATCTGCGGTTCCGCCACTCGACCATTCCGGAATGGGAGTTCCTGGCCGAGGTCGCGGGTCGCACAGGATGCGGCATCCTGTGCGACGTCAACAATATCTATGTCAGCGCCAGCAATCACGGGTGGAATGCATGGACCTATCTGGATGCTCTGCCTCGGTCGGCCGTCACCGAGATTCATCTGGCCGGTCACAGTGTGCGGCCGCTCGACCAAGGGCAGGTCATTCGTATCGACGACCACGGCTCGCGCGTCGCTCCGCCGGTATGGAGCCTGTTTCAACAGGCACTCCAGCGCTTCGGCGCCGTTCCCACCCTCATCGAGTGGGACACGGATGTGCCGGCGCTCGAAGTCCTGATGGAGGAGGCGGCGATTGCGCAGGCATATTTGGAGGGGCAACGGAATGACGACGTGCGCGCCGACGCTGCTTGATTTACAACGCGCGGTCCGCAATGATCTGCTCGGTCTTGCTGACGGCGTCGCAGCTCAATACGTAGTGGCCGAAGGGGTGTCCCCGCAGGCACGGCTCGCCATTTATCGAAATACGGTGAACAGTGCGCTGCTCAAAGCGTTGCAGCTTTCCTATCCGGCCATACAGGCCCTGGTAGGAAAGGAATTCTTCGAAGGTGCGGCTCGATTGTTTATCGAGCAATGCCCACCGTTGCATGCGCAGCTCGACAGCTACGGCGCGGCGTTCCCGGATTTCCTCGCACGGATGCCAGAGGCTGCGTCGCTCGACTATCTGCCGGACACTGCGCGACTTGAATGGGCCGTGAATGAGGTGCTGCATGCGCCAGACGCAAAGCCGCTCGACTTGCGACGCCTTCAGCGACTGAACGAAGACGGGTTGCAGTCGGTACGTTTCGTATCAAGCTTTGCTGCCCGCCTGCTTAAATCAGATTTTCCGGTAGATGCAATCTGGCGCGCGGTATTGACCCACGATGACAGCACATTGACGAATATCAGACTGGACGCCGCCCCGGTCTGGCTTCATGTTTACCGGAGCGCGGCCGGTGTGCAGGTCAGGCAGATAGCCGAGTGGCAATGGCGGTTTACAACGGCATTGGTTGCTGGGCACGCATTGCATGAGGCGCTTGCCGAAGCGCCGGACAGCGATGCGCACGTGTGGCTCGCATCGCTCCTGGCATCGGGTTGCTTTGTCGATGTCTGCGCAGCAGATCCGGCATGCGGACCTACAACTGGGAGCCCGCTCGCATGACACGAAAATCTCAATCCGCCCTTCGCGGGCCGACGCTGAACGACCGCATACTACGTGTCATTGGATGGCTGGAGCGCGTGCCGTACGCGGTGCTTGCGCTCCCATTGCGATTCGCAGTGGCAACGGTCTTCTGGAACTCGGCGACGACCAAACTTGCCGACTGGAATGCAGCGCTCGAACTGTTCAAGGAAGACTATCGATTGCCGTTGCTGGCACCGGAGGTCGCCGCCTACGTCGCGGTGTCAATCGAACTGACCACGCCGGTTCTACTGGTTTTGGGCCTGGCCACGCGCCCCGTCGCATTTGTGTTGCTCGGCATGACGACAGTCATCGAGGTGTTTGTGTATCCGCTTGCATGGCCCACGCACATCCAGTGGGCTGCCATGCTGCTGGTTCTGTTGTGCCGGGGCGCGGGCAACTGGTCCGTGGACCATCTGTTATATAGACGCTTTAGTACCGTCTCCAGCAATGGGTCAAGTCGTCCGGCAGACTGAGCCCGGGTCTTTTTTCATTGGGTGACGCTTCTGGTTCGACGGTTATAACGGGAAGAAACAGATAGTCCGTCCAGTTCAAGAGAGACGAAGTGATGAAGACAGTCATACGTGAATCGACCATCACCTGTCCGATGTGCGGGTACGCCAAACGAGAAATGATGCCCATCGATGCCTGCGTTTGGTTTTATGAGTGCGAGCGCTGCAAAACGGTTCTCAAGCCGAAGGCCGGGGATTGCTGCGTTTACTGCTCATATGGCACGACGGCGTGCCCCGCGGTGCAACAGGCGAGTCCGTGTCGCGCCCACTGATTTGCAGACGAAACGCGCAATGGTCTTTCCTGTCAAATGAATAACCTGTGTGCACGCCGGTATTCGGAGAATGAGCATGTGGAAAACAATAGCGCGCATTTTTCTTGTTGCAACGCTTGCCTTTGCTGCAGTCGGGGCGCTCGGCGGCGAACAGCCGTTCAACCAGGCGCAGTTTGACCAGTTGAACGCCGCCGGCAAGCCGGTCGTTGTCTACTTCCATGCGACCTGGTGCCCGACCTGCAAGGTTCAGCAACCGATTGTCGACCGCCTTGCAGCGCAACCGGACATGAAGCAGGTGACGATCTTCGTGGCCGACTACGACAAGGAAGCCGCCCTGAAGCACGCCATGAAGGTCACGCAGCAGTCGACCTTCGTCGTGTTCAAAGGTGGCCACGAAGTTGGCCGGTCGACCGGGCAAACGCGCGAGCGGGATATCAGGGATACGTTCGCAAAGGCCTTGTGATGGACTTCGGACTGGGGACATTCGGTCTGAGCTTCGCGGCGGGCGCGCTGTCGACGTTGTCCCCCTGTGTGCTGCCGCTAGTGCCGGTTCTCGTCGCGTCGGCGTTGTCGGCGCACCGGATGGCAGTCTTCGCACTTGCGCTCGGATTGGGTGCTTCCTTTTCAGTCATCGGCATTTTTCTGGCGACGCTGGGCGCATCGCTCGGTTTCGAAGATAGCGTCTTTCGCAATGTTGCCGCGCTGTTGATGATTCTGTTTGGACTGGTGATGCTCTCTGCCGGCTTGCAGGCCGCGTTCAGTCGTGCGACCGCGCGCTTCGGCAGCGCGGGCCAAAGGTGGCTGAGCAAGGTAAGAGGCGACACCCTGCCCGGTCAGTTCGCTATTGGACTGCTCATAGGGATCGTCTGGACACCGTGCGTTGGTCCGACATTGGGAGCGGCCACGACGCTCGCGTCCCAGGGACGAAACCTTGGCGATGTCGCGTTGTTGATGATGGTGTTTGGTGTGGGCGCCGGCCTTCCGCTGGTCATCCTGGGTGCGCTTTCGCGAGCGTCGGTGACAAGGTGGCGCGGTGGACTTGGTTCTGCGGCGAAGCTCGGGAAGGCAATCTTCGGAGCATTCTTCGTCGCATTCGGCGTGCTTGCCCTAACCGGCCTGGACAAGGCACTCGAAGCTGCAATTCTCTCTGCAAGTCCACCGTGGCTGATTGCCTTCACGACAGCTTTGTGACCGGCAACGACGGGAAGCGCGTCGGCTCAGTGACTGTGCCGGTGGTGTATGTCTGAAAAAATGCGGATGGCGGTGCGTAACAGGCTCGTGCCGATGATGGTCCCGAGCAGCCAGGGGATTTCCGTCACGTGAATACGGCTTTCGTTTTGTCGTGTATTCATCGCAGTTCAAGTTTCCTGTGCGCATCGGTCAGCCGCATATGCAACCACATCTGACCTATCGTAGCAACGACGCCGATTTACCTTCGGACGTGGCCAGAACAGCGGATGCGTAGCGCACTACAACTGCTTACAAATGTCGCAGTGGCCCGGTGCACCGCTCTGTCGGTTGCGGCGTTCTTCCTGATACACATCAACGGAGAGCGACATGAGCACCAACCTGACGTCCAGTTCACCGCAGCGCGGCCGCATTCACCCTTTGGTTGCAGGCGCAGCCGTGGCCGTCATCCTGGCCAGCGCCACGGGTATCGCGGCGATGACGGGAATTCTTCCGACGTCCCGGGCTGTCACGGCGCCTCCGACGCAAGCTCTACCGGTTGCGGCACCAATCGCCAGCGCTCCGGTTGCTTCGCCGCAACCGAACGCGGAGCAACGCGTGACCCGGGAGGAAGCACCAGCCCAGCCGCGCGTCCATCATCGCCATGGTGTACCCGTTGAGCAGGCCCAAAGATATGCTAACAACGATGCATATCAATCCCCGGCAATTGCCGCGCAGCGGCCAGTCGCCGTTGACCCGAATGACGGCGAAGTAGTCGCCGTCAACGCGGTTCAGCAACCCGAGCCGACAACGGGGCTCGGGGCCGTCGGCGGCGCAGTGGCTGGCGGGCTGTTGGGAAATCAGGTCGGCGGAGGACGCGGTCGCGTTCTGGCAACGATTGCCGGCGCCGTCGGCGGTGGCTTTGCGGGCAATGGCATTGAGCATGCCGTGCGCAAGGAGACCAGCTACCAGGTGCAGGTCAGGATG
The DNA here is from genome assembly GCF_050436345.1 of Paraburkholderia sp. WC7.3g. Classification (NCBI taxonomy): domain Bacteria; kingdom Pseudomonadati; phylum Pseudomonadota; class Betaproteobacteria; order Burkholderiales; family Burkholderiaceae; genus Paraburkholderia; species Paraburkholderia sp. WC7.3g. The sequence goes on along the minus strand of NZ_JBNDMA010000002.1, from coordinate 326,234 downwards.
CAGGATGGTAGCTACCGGAACTTCAACTATTCGACGCAACCGCCGGTCCAGATCGGTGAGCGCGTTCATGTGTCGGGGGACTCACTGAGCGCGTCGTAACCAGCCTCCAGAACCGGCGGGACCTTCACGGTTACTGCCGGTTACAGAATTGACAATCCGGCTGTACCTGCTGCAACTTGCGCCCCCTACAATCTGCATCGTTCGTCGTAGTCTGGCATCCGTCAGAACCGGCAGGACAGGAGAACTCCATGAAGCGCGCTACCCTTTTTCTCGCAGTGGGAATGGCCGCCGCCTGTGCTTCCAGCGCGGCTTTCGCTCACGCGGACATCGGCGTTTTTCTGGGCGTTCCTGGTCCCGTGTATGTTGCGCCACCTCCAGTCGTGTACGAGGCGCCGCCCCCAATGGTCTACGCGCCGGCCCCGGCCTATGGCTACGGATACCGCTATGAAGGCGACTACGGCGACGAGCGCCGATGGCATGACCACGGCCGGCACCGTGGATGGGAGCATCATCGTCACGAAGACGACGATTGATTCGTCATTGCTGGCTCGTAGAGTAGCCGCCAGGTCATGTCCTGCTGTCGCGTGTCATTGGCCGGATCACCAGCGCGAACAGCGTGGCGATACAGAATCCCGCTCCGGCATAAAACGTCGTACTCGCTCCGAAGCGGTCCCAGAGTTGACCGGCCACGACACTGGCGACAAGCATCGCCAGTCCGCTCACCAGGTTGAAGAAACCGAATGCAGTGCCTTTCAGCCCGGTCGGTGCTGATTGCGCGACCATGGTCGCCAGCAGACCTTGCGTCAATCCCATATGCAGCCCCCACAGGGCTACTCCGAATATCACGACCGGCCATGAGTTGCCATGAGCCAGCACGATGTCGGATGCGACGAGCACCAGAATGCCGGCGGCCAACAGCCTGGTGTGACTCATCGAGTCAGCCAGTTTTCCGAACGGGTACGCCGACAGCGCGTACACGATGTTCATCGCCACCATGACGAGAGGCACGAGGGCTATCGGCACACCGCCCTGCATTGCGCGCAACACGAGGAAGGCTTCACTGAAGCGTGCGAGCGTGAAGAATGCACCGACACCGACAACCCACCAGTAAGGCACACTGAGTTTCTTCAGGCTTTCGAGCTTAATCGGGTTGACGCGCTTTGCTCCCGGCTGCCGCGCGGGTTCCGTGATACCGAAAGCGAGTAACGCTACGGCAATAAGTCCCGGCACCACCGCGACCCAGAATACCCAACGGAAGTTGTCCGCCCACAGCAGCATCAGGGCGACCGCGAGCAAGGGCCCAAGAAAGGCGCCGATTGTGTCGAGTGATTGCCGCAGGCCATAGGCCGCGCCGCGCAGATGCGCTGGGGTGATGTCAGCCACGAGTGCGTCGCGCGGTGCACCCCGAATGCCTTTTCCTATTCTGTCGGCCACCCGTGCCGTCAATACGATGCCCGCCGTGGGCGCCAGCGCAAACAGTGGCTTGCTTAACGCTCCCATCCCATATCCGATGACCGCGAGCCACTTCCGGTTACCGAGGTAGTCGCTCAGTGCTCCCGAAAACACCTTGACGATGGGTGAAGCCGCCTCTGCCACGCCTTCAATCAGGCCGACCATCGTGGCGCTTGCACCGAGACTTGTCACGAGGAACATCGGCAGCAGGCTGTGGATGACTTCGGACGAGATGTCCATGAACATGCTCACGAAGCCGAGCATCCAGATGCCACGGGGAATTTGGCTGAGCGCACTGGCACGCTGGGTTGAATCCGTCTGCACGTGTCCTCGGTTCAGTAGTGGTCTGCGTCAATCCGGGTATTGTCACATCGACGGGCAACGGTGCGATCAATCTCGATGCCTGCCTGCGGGGCCCTCCGGCGTCGACATCATTTAAGACGTATTCCGGCGTTGCCGCTCGCGCCGGTACACATAGAGCGCCGGCAGCAGGTTCGTACTGAGCAAACCGCTCCAGACCAGCCCGCCCAGTGTAACGATGGCGAGCCCTTGTTCCGGGGCAGCGCCTTTGCCAGCGGCATGTGCAATATAAGCAGTCCCGGCACCCGAACTTCACTTCCTATCCCACCGGCATGCGAAGCGTTTCGAGCGCTTTCTTCGAGGCGGAGATGACCTGCCCGAGCGGCCCGGTCGGTGTGGCCAGTATCTCTCGGCCACGTCCCGCAAGGCGGCCCAGCCATTGGCCAAGATGGGGATCTGTTTCAGCTGCTCAATGGACAGTTGCGTGGGGTCCGCCAGTTGAACGAAGACGTCCAGGTGGCGGTTGCCCTCCGGAACCGTTGCAATCGTCTGCCCTGCGAGCAGGATGTGTGACACGGGACCCGGCATACCAGCTAACGAACTTGAGCGCGTGCTGGAATCGTTCTATCGGTTGAACCACTCATCAGCGTCAGGAAGCGGATTGGGTCTCTCTATCGTGTCCGAAATTGCGCGACGAACTGGTGGGCGCCTCGTGCTCGAGAACATGGACGGCGGATTTCGCGCCCGATATTTTCAACCGTTCAACTTGACGGCGAGAGAAAGCGCTTGAGCTCAACCCTCTTCCATGTTCGTCAGAACCCGGTCCGTCAGCGCGGCATATACGTCGCCGTTATAAAACGGATGCCGCGTGCTCAGCCGAGCGACGATCGCCCCGTCGTCCCCTGCCGCAACGCCTTCAAACGTCCTCTCGAACGCTGCTCGCGACTTCGCTTCGGCCTCGCGCAGCGCGGCCGTATCCGGCGAGGCGGCCGTGCTCAGCGCAACGTCGAATCGGGGACCATATACGAACGAAAAAATATCGAGCGAACGCGCGCCGTGATAAGCGCTGGTCACGACAATTACACGCTTCCAGCCGCGCGGTCGCGCGAGCCGCAATTTGGTAAAGACCGCATCGCCGACCGTGTCGCGTGCCGAGGTTTCGGCGACGACCGTGTCGTCATCGAGGCCATGAGCGTCGATCGCGTGACGGCGCATGGCGTCGGCGATAGCGATGTCGGAATCAGCGCGATACGCCCAGCCGCTGGTCACGATGAGCGGGACTCGCCCCGCTTGCAAGAGCGCGACGGCACGAGCGAGGCGCGCGCGCGTTTCGTCGTTGAGTCGTCCTTGCGCGTCCATCAAATTGGCAAGTACGATGGCGGCGTCGTAGTCGCCTTCGTTGGCATCGAGCATGAGAGATGAGAATCCTGTTTCTGACAAATAATGCGATCAGCGAGCCTTTAATCACGTGGCTCAGCCAGCGCGAAGACATGACGGTCGTCGATCACAAGCTGACGCCAGACGATGTCGTGAGGCATGGGCCGGACCTGATCGTTAGCTACTCGTACCGCCATATTCTAAAGCGGGCCGTGCTCGATACGTTGCCCGGCCGCTTCGTCAACCTGCATATTTCGTTGTTGCCGTTCAATCGTGGCGCTGATCCGAATGCGTGGTCGTACCTCGACGGGACCCCGCCAGGCGTGACGATTCACGAGATCGACGAAGGAATCGATACGGGCGCCATTCTCTTGCAGCAGCACGTTGCGATAGATGAAGCCAGCGAGACGCTGGCGAGTTCCTACCGGCGGCTTCACGAGGCGATTCAAACGCTATTCAGGAACCACTGGGAAGATCTGCGCACCCGAAGCATCATCAGCCAGCCGCAGCGAGAGGCGGGGACGTTCCATGCGTCGGCCGATTTCGCCCGTTTCAGGGAGCAGCTTCTAGGTACGGAGGGATGGGATGTTCCGCTGCTCACGCTGCGCGAACGCCATCGGCGGCTCATCGCGTCTTCGTGACGTGTTTCCCCTGTCTTGTAGTCGCCCGTTTCCGGCCAACCTGTGGGCGCCGTCTGACGGGGCTGCCAGTTTGCCGATTAGAAGGGTAAAACGCCTCCAAATCCAGCCTAAGACAGCCCTCCCTCTCGAATAGCATACGTCACTGGATGGCAAGCTTCGCGCTCGCTGTATCTGTCACCCGCATGGCGCGCATCGATTGACCGATCCGCTGCCGTAGATCGGCGGGTGCCGGGTGCGAGCGCATCGGCGGCATGTGACGGGTTTGAAGGATCGGGGAATGTTCGACAACAAATCGCTACTTATCACGGGCGGAACGGGTTCGTTCGGCCAGATGTTCGTCAAGACGCTGCTGGCAAAGTGGCGACCTGCGCGCGTGGTTGTATTCTCGCGCGACGAGCTCAAACAATACGAAATGCAGCAGAAATACACTGCTGGCTGCATGCGTTACTTCATTGGCGATGTGCGCGATGGTGAGCGTCTCAGGCAGGCGATGCGGGGCATCGACTATGTCGTGCATGCCGCCGCGCTCAAGCAGGTTCCCGCCGCTGAATACAACCCGACGGAGTGCATTCGAACGAACGTCGACGGCGCCGAGAACGTCATTAATGCGGCAATCGAGAACGGCGTCGAAAAAGTGGTCGCGCTGTCGACGGACAAGGCGGCGAGCCCGATCAATCTTTACGGGGCCACGAAGCTGTTGTCGGACAAGCTGTTCGTTGCGGCCAACAACCTCGTCGGCAAGCAACGGACGCGCTTTGCCGTCGTACGTTACGGAAACGTGGTGGGCTCGCGCGGCTCGGTCGTGCCGTACTTTCGCAAGCTCATTGCCGAAGGTGAGGGGAGTCTGCCGATCACCGACGAGCGGATGACGCGTTTCTGGATCACGCTCGACCACGGCGTCGACTTCGTCATGAAGGCGTTCGAGCGCATGCATGGCGGCGAGCTGTTCGTGCCGAAGATTCCGTCGGTCCGGATTGTCGACCTTGCCCGGGCAATGGCGCCGGAGTTGCCGCAGCACATAATCGGTATCCGGCCGGGCGAGAAGCTGCACGAAATGATGATCACGCGCGACGACAGCATGAACGCGATCACGTTCGACGATCACTACGTGATCACGCCGTCGATCAAGTTCGTCGTGCAGGACGACTACATGAAGAACGGCCTTGGCGAGCGTGGCGTGCCGGCCGAAGAAGGGTTCACGTACACGTCGGACAACAACCGCCATTTCCTGAGCGTCTCAGAGTTGAGAGCACTCGACAAACGAGACGTATGAGCGCAACGATCCCGTACGGGCGTCAGTCGATCGACGAGTCCGACATTGCCGCCGTCGTTCGCGTACTGAACTCGGACTGGCTGACGCAAGGGCCCGCCGTCCCCGCCTTCGAAATCGCGCTCGCCGCGCGTGCACAGGCAGCCCACGCAGTGGCCGTCTGCAACGCCACGTCGGCCCTGCACATTGCCTGTCTCGCTGCAGGACTAGGCCCGGGCGATACGCTGTGGACGACGCCCAACACGTTTGTGGCTTCGGCGAATTGCGCGCGCTATTGCAGTGCCGATGTCGACTTCGTCGACATTGATCCCAATACCTTCTGTCTCGATGCGGCCGCGCTCGAACGAAAGCTCGTCCAAGCTCGGGACGCCAACACGCTGCCTAAGGTCGTCATTCCTGTCGCGTTCGCGGGCCGCAGCGCCGACATGCGCGCAATCTGGCGTCTCGCGGACCGCTTTGGATTCGTCGTGATCGAAGACGCCTCGCATGCCGTTGGCGCGACGTACGCGGGTCGGCCGGTTGGCTGCGGTGACTACGCGCACATGACCGTCTTCAGCTTTCATCCGGTGAAGATCGTCACGACCGGCGAAGGCGGGGCCGTGCTCACGAACGACCCCCAATACTATGAGCGTCTGTTGAGTCTGCGCAGTCACGGCATCACGCGCGATGCGTCCAGAATGGAAAGCGATAGCGAAGGGCCGTGGTTCTACGAGATGCAGGAGCTCGGCTTCAACTACCGGATGACCGACTTGCAGGCCGCGCTCGGACTTTCGCAACTCGAGCGGCTCGACACATTCCTCGCGCGCCGCCGGGCGCTGGCGGCACGTTACGCGACGTTGCTCGAGGGCCTGCCCCTAACCCTCCCTCGATACGATGCACTCAATGATTCGGCGTGGCATCTGTACGTCGTGCGTCTAAAGCCCGGCGTGACCCGCCTCACGCATCGCGAGACGTTCGAAGCCTTGCGGCAAGCCGGAATCGGCGTCAATTTGCACTACATTCCGGTGCACCTGCAGCCGTACTACCGGCGCCTGGGCTTTGCGCCTGGCCGGTATCCGGAGGCTGAACAGTACTACCGGGAAGCGATAAGCCTGCCCATGTACGCAGGCCTTTCCGACGAAGATCAGGACATCGTCGCCAGGGCATTGAAAGCGGTGGTTGCATGAGCGTCGTCGCCATCATTCCGGCGCGCGGCGGCAGCAAGCGCATTCCGCGCAAGAACATCCGCCTGTTCCACGGTCTGCCGATCCTTGCCTACTCGATCCGCGCGGCCCGCATGAGCGGCCTGTTCGATCGCATCGTCGTCTCGACCGACGACGAAGAAATCGCGCGTGTTGCTCGTGAGTACAGTGCCGAGACGCCGTTCATGCGGCCGCAGGCACTGTCCGACGATCACACGGGCACCATGGAAGTCGTCCAGCATGCAATCGACGAACTGATGCGGCTAGGCGACGCGCCGACGCTCGCCTGCTGCATCTACGCGACGGCGCCCTTCCTGCAACCGGCCTTTCTGCGTGAAGGCCTGCAATCGCTCGAATCGCACACCGACAGGTCGTACGCGTTCTCGGTGACAACATTCGGCTTTCCCGTCCAGCGCGCGTTGCATGTCACCGCCGATGGCGGGCTAGACGCGATCTACCCCGAATACCGCCTCGTGCGGTCCCAGGATCTCCACGAGGCGTGGCACGACGCCGGGCAGTTCTATTGGGGGCGTGTCGGCGCTTGGTTGCGCGGCGATACGCTGTTTTCCCCCGCCGCGTTGCCGGTCGCGCTACCCCGGCATCTGGTCCAGGACATCGACACCCCCGAGGATTGGCAGCGCGCCGAATGGATGTACGCGGCGCTAACGGCCGCAGGCGAGCTGACGCCATGACCGCCCTGATCGGCCACCCGGTTCGGCCGGCGTATCACTGGTAAGGAGACGCGCAATGAGCGCATTCAAGATTGCGAATCGGCAGATCGGCCTGAACTGCCCGCCTTTCGTGATTGCCGAGATGTCGGGCAATCACAACCAGTCGCTCGAGCGGGCGCTGGAGATCGTCGAGGCGGCGGCCGCGAGCGGCGCGCACGCGCTTAAGCTCCAGACTTACACGCCGGATACGATGACGCTCGATCTCGACGCCGGCGAGTTTCGCATCGACGACCCGAAGAGCCTCTGGACGGGCACCTCGCTCTACCGCCTCTACGAGGAAGCGCATACGCCCTGGGACTGGCATCGGCCGATTTTCGAGCGGGCGCGCGAACTTGGCATGCTCGCGTTCTCAACGCCGTTCGACGAAACAGCGGTCGATTTCCTCGAGACGCTCGACGTGCCCGCCTACAAGATCGCGAGCTTCGAAAACACGGACCTGCCGTTGATTCGCCGGGTCGCCGCGACCGGCAAGCCGCTCATCATCTCGACGGGCATGGCGACGGTGGCCGAAATCGACGAGGCCGTGCGCACGGCGCGCATGGCCGGCTGCGGGCAGCTCGTGTTGCTCAAGTGCACGAGCTCCTACCCGGCGTCGCCCGAGAGCAGCAACGTGCGTACGATCACGCACCTGCGCGAACTGTTCGGCTGCGAAGTGGGCCTGTCGGATCACACGATGGGAACCGGTGCCGCCATGGCCGCCGTCGCGCTGGGTGCGAGCGTGATCGAGAAGCACTTCACGCTGCGCCGTGCCGATGGTGGCGTCGATTCGGCGTTCTCGCTCGAACCGGAGGAAATGAAGGCACTCGTTGTCGAGTCTGAGCGTGCGTGGCTGGCGCTCGGCCACGTTGCGTACGGACCGACGCAGCAGGAACTCGCGTCGTCGATATTCAGGCGCTCTCTTTACATCGTGCGCGACATCGCTGCTGGCGAAGCGCTGACGGTTGAAAACGTCCGCGCGATCCGGCCAGGCATGGGTCTTTCGCCGAAATACCTCGACGTCATTCTTGGGACGAGAGTCAGACAACCGCTCAAGCGCGGCACCCCCCTTTCCTGGGACATTCTGAAATGAACAATCGGCTGGCAACGCCCACTACCGAACCCGAACTGTCGGATCTCATTCGCTGGAAAACCGGGGCCTGGCAGGACCCCGGCATGGTCAACTGGTACTCGGGCCGCATGGTTCAGAGTGAATCGACCAACTCCCTGAAGAACGCCGTCGAGGTCGGCACGATCAAGCGCTTCGTGCGCGGGCCGGAGATCGTCGATATCGGCGTCGGCACGGGCCGGGCGGCACTGCCGCTGGTCGCGGACGGCTACCGCCTGACGGGGATCGACAGCTCGCAGGCGATGCTCGACGAGACGCGCCGGCTGGCGGCCGGGGCGCCCATCACGCTGAAGGTGGGCGACGTCGCGTCGCTGCCGTGCGGCGACAACGAATTCGACTGTGCAGTGGCGCTCAACGTGCTCGTTCACTTTCCCAACTGGCGCGAATCGCTTCTCGAATGGAAGCGTGTCGTGCGTCCGGAAGGACGGCTGATCTTCGACATCCATTCGCGCGATCACACGACTGCCGCCTACGGCGCCGATCATGCGAAGTGGCCCGAGCCGCTGAAGCTCACCGAAAACAACGGTGACTTTGCGTACTACATGTCGCGTGCGAGCGTCGACGAGCTCGTCGACTTCGCAAACAGTGCGGGATTGCGTCTTGTCGCCGCAGTGCCGTACGGCGCGTTTCTGGGCGGCGGCAACATCAACTGGCTCTCGTATGCCGAACTCGATGCGACGCAGCGCTTCAAGCGCGCGCTGTCGTGGTTCGCGCGGGACAAGAAGTTGTTCGACCTGGGCCTCTTCCTCGAAGAATCGCTGATCGCGCACCTGACGCCGCGCGTGACGGGCCGCATGTTCGTCGTGTTCGACAACTGCCCCGATCCCGAGGCGAACGCGCGGTTCGCCGCCGACGTCGCCGCGCGCGACGCTGCGCTCGACAAGCGTGACTTCGCGGCGCTGCTGCCCTGGTTGCCACTTACGCCGAACGAGTATGCGACTGGGCTTGAACGGCTACTGCAGCCGCTGCGCAGCCGGCATTTCTTCTTCCTGCTGTTCAAGACGCTGACGGCGCGCCAACCCGACTTCAACTTTGGTGGCGTGATCCCCCCGGACGCGTTCGAGCAATTTCTGGCGTGGATCGAACAGGAGCGCATCGATCAGCGCGCGAGCGAGATCGCGCGCGGCTGGGCGGCCGACGCGCCGTTCCGCTTCAAGGACGGCGTCGACGTCACGGTCGGCGTTGAATACAACCTGGTCAAGGCGTTGCTGGAAAAGCATTTCGGTATGTTCACTGGAGGTCGGCAATGAAGCAAAAGGCCGTCATTAGCCTGTTGTGGGGCACGCAGTTCGACGCGCTGCGTCGATTCCTGGAGATGCACGAACCGATGGTCGTGCTGCTCTCGGCCGACCTGACCGAACCGCTGATGCGCACCGGGATCGAAGCTACGGGTAGCACGGTCGTCTATCTCGAGGATATGTTCGATCCGTCGGGCGATGCGAGATTCGCGGTCGAGACCGCACTGATGCAGGCGCAGTTCGTCCAGTATCTGAATACCCGTCCCAACGAAGCGCGCGAACCCGTTGGCGCGTTGGCTCAGACGTCGACGGTCATCGCCGGGACGCTCGCTGCTGACCTGCACGAGACGGCCGCGTTGCTGACGCGCCTGAACGAGGCCGCGAACCGTTTTGACATCACCTTGTTCGTCACGAGCGAGGACGCGACCGGGGACGGCAAGGTCGCAACGACGTGGGCCAAATCACGCGATATCCCCACGCTGCACGTGGCGCACGGCCTCGCCCTCGCGGACCCTTACACGGTGCACAACGATATCGTCGCAGACAAGCTTGCCGTGTTCGGCCGGCGAGGTATGGAAGGCTACCTCGATCTGGGCTACCCGGAAGATCGCTTCGTGATCACGGGCAACCCGGGCTGGGACAGCTACGCCCAGTTCCGCAGCAGGAAGGCTGACTGCCGTCGCGCTCTCGACGAGAAATACGGCTTCAAACCGGGCCTGCCGCTGCTTGTGTTTGGCACGACATGGTCGGCCAACTTCAGTGCGCACTGCAACGAGGACATCTACGCCGATTCGTTGATGGTGTTCGTCGCGAGCTGCGAGGCATTGCGCGCGAGCGGGCTTCAGTTCAATGGAGTCATCAAGGACAGGCCGGCGAACCGCACTGACGGTGAGCGTCGTTGCGCGCAAGTTCTCAGCGAACTGGGTGTGGCCGCAGGCGATTACTTCTACTGTGCCGACGATACGCAGATATTCGCCGCGGGTGCGGATCTGCTTGTTGCCGTCGATTCGAACTATCTGATCGAAGGCATGCTTGCGCGCACGCCGGTCATCAACCTGCTGAACGCAACGGGCATCGTAATGGGCCCGTCGTTCGAAGCAGAGTCGGGCATTCTGGAGGTCGAGGCTGCGGATCTGGCCGGCATCATGCACCGGATGTTGACCGACCAGACGGCCCGGCGTGAGGTGATCGAGATCATGGGGAACCGTGCCGCTCACTACAACGCTGCCGAGGATGGTTCGGCCGCGGCGCGGGTTGCCGAACTCATGGCGACGATGGCGGTAAGCTTGCCGCGGCGAGTGAAGCGGTATGTCTGGCAGCAATATCTGGATGCCGAGTCCGCACCGTTGAACGGGACCTACCACGCGAACGGCCGGAGCGATCTCGCCCAGATGTTCACGAACACGCCTTCGTTGATCCTGGACATTGGCTGCGCGGCCGGCAACAACGCCGCGCTCGTGAAGGACCGGTTTCCCGGCAGTCGCGCATGGGGTATCGAGATGAACCGCTACGCCGCGGAACTCGCCCGCAAGAAGCTCGATAACGTGCTGGTTGGCCGCTTCGAGGATTTCGACCTGGAGCATGAGGGTCTAGCGCCCGGCACGCTGGACGCGGTCCTGCTCGCGGACGTGCTCGAGCACATGTACAACCCGTGGGGTGTGATGGTCAAACTGCGTGAGTACATGTCGCCGGGCGGGCAGCTTGTTCTCAGCATCCCCAACACTCGCCATCTCGGCTTGATGGACGGCCTCAGCAAGGGTAACTGGACCTACGCGGAGGCCGGCCTGCTCGACGTGACGCACATTCGGTTTTTCACGCGCAAGGAGATGATCAAGTTCTGTGAAGAGACCGGTTATCGCGTGATTCAGACGCGCAATTCGCTCGACGGCGGACTCCTGAAGTTCTGGCAGCAGCACCAGAACATGACGGCACCCATCAACATCGAGCTCGACCGGATGACGCTCAAGGACGTGACTCGCGACGAACTGCTCGAGCTGTGCACGATCCAGTTCTATCTTCTGCTCGAAAAAGCCTGAGCGCGAAACCCCGTCGACGGTGCGACGCCGTTCGAGCGGGGAGCCCCGGCAGGGGGGGCGACCTTGCTGGAATCAGTGGAGGCCGCGCAGGCCGCCACTGTTACTCGCCGTACTTGCGCAAATAGCGCTCATACCCGTCGCGCCACCCCCCCGACCCAAAAGCTCCACCACTTTCGTGCACGACCGAAAGCCGCCATGTGCCCATGCGCAGGCCCTTGAGTTCAGCCTGGCGGCAGAAGTCCATATCGTAGAAGTGGAACGCGAACTGATCGTCGAAGCGCAGGCCGGCTTCGATCAGCTTCGCGCTATCGGCGATCAGCATGAGCCCGTCCAGCAGCTTGACCTCGACACCGGACGGACCAAACGTGGACACGATGTCGCAAGGGAAGCCCTTGCCGTGACCGACCGTTCCGCTCAGATAGCGCGGCTCGTCCCATTTGAACTCGGGCGATACGAACGCCCATGACGGCTGACCCGGCACCCGGCGGGTGTTGCCGGCGAGCCCGACGACGTCGAAGCGCGCGAGCCCCTCGACGATCCGCTCGCTCCAGAAGAAATCGTGCAGCCAGACGTCGTCGTGAACGAACACCAGAATCGCTGGATGGTGCGCGGCGTAGTCGATCGCTTCGTTGTAGATCGTGGACAGACCGCGCGCGTTGTTGTCGAACAGATGCAGCTGCGCGTGCTGTAGATGGTTGTACAGCTTCAGCGAGCGGCCGAGCGCCGTCTCGTTCGAGAACTGTTGCGGGTTGCGGCGCGTCCCGCAGACGAATCGGATGGGCTTCATGGTTCAAACTCGATTGTTCGGGGGAGCTCAGGCATCGCGTCTAGCCACGGACCAGCCGCAGATCGACGGGCGCGACGATGGGGCGTGTCGACGACGGTTGCGCGGCGAGCGGATTGGTCGACTCCGAGACGTCGAACGATTCCGCCGGCAGGCCGTCACACCAGCGCCGCCACATGACGCGCAGCGCCTGCGTGACGGTCGCGGCCACCAGCTCCGGACGGAACACCGGCGACTGCGCACAACGTTCGCGCATGCCGGCGCGCAGTGCCGCCAGAGCGTCGAGATCCGACGCCAGCGCCACGCCCTTGCGCACGAAATCGTCCTTGTCGCGCGCGACGAAATCGGTGAGGCCCACGTGGGTCATCGCGGTGAGGCCGCTACGGCCGGGCACCGTGTCGCCGGGCAGCGTCAAGGTGGGAACACCCATCCATAGCGAATGCAGCGCGGTGGTCAAACCGGAGAACGGGAAGCTATCGACGCAGAAGTCGACGCGGTGATGTTGCTGCAGATAGACGGGTACGCTCGCACGTGCCATGAAGTCGAGGCGGTCCCGCGCAATGCCTTCTTCGGCAAACCACTCGGGCAGCTTGCCGAGGCTGCCGTCACGCGGCATGGCGCCGAGCACCATGCGCGAATTCGGCACCGCGTGCATCAGCCGCGACCACAGCGCCACGACGTCGCGGCGCAGCTTGTCCATCCGGTTGAAGCTGCCGAAGGTCACATAGCCCTTGTGCAGAGCGGGCAGCGCATTGACCGGCGGACACACCGCATCGGCGACGAACGGCGCCACCGCCGGCAGATAGGCGATCTTCTCGGAGAACTGGCTGCGGAACTTGTCGGACGGTACCCAGAGCCGGTCGGCGATGAAATAGTCGACGGCATCGAGCCCGGTGGTGCCGGGGTAGCCGATCCAGCAGGCCTGGACGGGCGCGGGTTTGCGCGCGAGCGTCAGCAGCCGGTTGTGCGCAGTGTGCCCGGCGAGATCGATCAGGATGTCGATGCCGTCGGCGCGGACCATGTCGGCGATCGCGTCGTCGTTCATGCCGACGACATGGCGCCAATGGCCGAAGATCTTGCGCAGTGAAGCGGTCGTGCCATCGTCGAGATAGGTGTTCGAATACGCATACAGCGACAGCTTCGGATCGCGCGACAGGTGCGCCGCGACCGGCTCCAGAAAGCTCGCGACGGCGTGGCGGCAAAAGTCGCCCGAGATGAAACCGACGCGCAGCGCGCGTTCGGGATCACGTGTGTTCTCGTGACGTGGCCACTTCGGCTTCAGCGGCGCTTCGAAGTGCGCGGCGAAGCGACGATGTTCGGCGAACAACTCGTCCGGCGCGATGGCCTCGTTATGCGTCATGCAGAACAGCAGGTTATTGTAGGCCAGCTCGAAGTTCGGATCGATGGTGAGCGCACGCCGGAACTCGTCGATGGCGTCGGACAGGCGCCCTTGCTGCATCAGCGTGACACCGAGCGAGTTGGGCGTGAAGCTCGAGGTTGGGTCGAGTTCCATCGAGCGTCGCGCGAACTGCTCTGCCTCGTCGAGGCGGCCCGTTTCCTGGAAGATGATGCTCAGCACGCGGTGCCCTTCCGCGCGGCTCGGGTTGCGTTCGATCAGGCGCCGGCAGAACGTTTCCGCCTCGGCGTGCGATCCCTTCGATGCGAGGATGCTAGCGAGCACCTGAAGCGTGTCCTCGTCGTTCGGCCACAGGCCGTGCGCAATCCGCGCGTACTTCAACGCTTCGTCGTATTGGGTGAGTCGGTGCAGGGCGACGGCCAGCACCTTCCAGCCGAACCCGTGATCGGGGAAGCGCTGCGCCATTTTGCGGGCGCTTCGCGCCGTCTCCTCGACCCGCCCGGTATTGAACAGTTCGGCTAACGCGTGGACTTCGCGTTCCGTCGGCGCAGCTGTGCTGGTCTGGCGCGGCCTGGTCTCGACGACGCTGTCAGGGGCAGCCTTCGGCTCGGGAACCTGTGGTTGCGGCGCGGCCGGCTTCGCCGGCGCGACCTTGGCGACCGGCTGCGTGCTCACCACCGTCATGATGCCGATCAGCTTGTCGATGGCGGGGCCCGCCAGACCGCGTTGCTGGGCCATTTCGAGCGCGATCCAGGCGGCCTTCAACTGGTCGGCTTGCAACAGGCCGTCAATGTAGTTGGCCCAGTACTGAAGCTGGTTCGGGGCGACCCCGATCGCGCGCTCGTGGTAGGGGAGCGACGCCTCGGGCTGCAACAGGCGAATCAGGATCACGCCATACCGGTGATTGGCGTCGGGGTGCTCGGGATAGGCCGCCAGCACACGCTGGTAAAGCTTTCCCGCCTGTTCGTAATCGCCGCGGCCGTCGAGCGCGAGCGCGTTGCGCATCGCGCACGCGGCGTCCAGATGCTGGCGTACTTCACCGTCGAGCGGCAGCAGCGCGGCAGCCCGTTCGAGCGGCGCGAGCGCGCCGTGCAGGTCGCCGCGCCGCAGGTGCGCGTAGGCGAGCGTTTTCCAGCCGTATCCATGGGCGGGGAGAGCCGCGATCATCTGGCGCGCCAATGCTTCGACGCTGTCGTGCATGCCTTTGTCGTGAAGCGTCTGTATGGTGGCGACGAACTCCGCGGCGAGATTGGCCAGTTCATCGGCCGCGGGCACGTTCCCGTCCGGCGTCGGTGCGCCGCTGTCGAACTTGATGCCGTGCCGGCGGCCCTCTTCCCGGACCCGTTCGGCCTCGGCGGGCTGGTCGGCCATCGTCAGCGCGTTGGCATAGACGTGCCAGTACTGCGGCGAACGCGGTGCGGCCGTCACAGCGGCTTTCAGATAAGGCAGGCTGGCCGCGGGCTGCTGCAACTGCAGCGCCAGAATGCCGAGATTGTGATTGGCATCGGGATGAGCCGGATCGGCCAGCAGGATCGAGCGGTAAAGCTGCTCCGCTTCGGAGAGCCGCTGTGCCTGATGATGGCTCAGGGCCTGTTGCAGGTCGGCTTCGGTAGTCATGTGTGCCCTTGTGTACGTCGATTGCAGGCATCGCACGACGAAGCCCTTCGTGGTCTGGCTTCTGGGAATCGTCGCGGATGGGGCGTAGGCGCGCCTCGCCCAAACTGGCATGTCGGATCAGTCTATCCAGACGCGAGGCAACCGATTGGCCGAGTAAAGGCTGGATTTCCTTGCTGTTCGTCGCGAACAGCCGCTGCCGTTTTTGCGCGCGAAAAAAAAGCCCGCACGGGGCGGGCTGGAGTCAACGGCCATGCCGTCGATGCGGCGGGATTTCGCGTGGATGCCATACGGCGTCCACGCGCTCGCCGTCTTGGACTACAGTTGCGCGATCTGGTGATACTGGCGGACCGCCTTGCTGGAACTGGTCGCAGTCCGGTATTCCGCCTCGAGTTCGTCGCGCGATTCCTGTGCGCTTTCGAGCAGCGCCGCGTCGAGTGCCTGAATGCGCCGGATCACGTGGAGGGTCGCCGGCGTTTGTTCGGCCTGGATCGACATCAGGAGCGGTGAGCGCTGTTGCGCCAGACCGGCAGCCTTCTGCCAGTCGTAAAGGCTCGCGGCGAACGCGATCTGCTGTGTCAGTCCGAGCACCTGTTCGACGAGCTCGGTTTGCTGTGCGGCATGCCGCTCCTGAGTCATGACCCTCTCCCGGATGGTTACGACGCGTTCTTGGCGAGCGCGCCCTCGCTATTCGTGCCGCCGAACAGCTGCGTCAGATACTGCGAGTTGCTGTTGGTGGTCGCCATCAGCGAATTCAGCGCGGTGAACTGGGCCGAGTATTGCGACGTGAGTAGCGCTTCGTACGCGGTGAGCGAATTCGATTGCGTGGTCACGCTCTTCAGGTCGGCGGTCAGTGCGCTGGTGCGAATGTCGATCACGCCACCGGTCTTGGTGAACGTCGCGATGTCGGTGTTCATCTGCTTCGCGATGCCGTTGGTCGAATTGAACAGCGTCCCGACTTGCGTCGGGTTGTTCTGCACTGCGCTCGTGAGCGTCGATGTATCCACCGACAACGTGCCGTCCGAATTCATCGAGATGCCGATAGACGACAGTGAGGCGGTCACCCCCGAGCCGGAGACGCTCGTGCCCAGCAGGTTGCCCAAGGTGGACCGAATCGTCTGGAGCATCGAATCGCCCAGCAGCGGGCCGCCTTGCGAACCTGCCGACGCGCTCGAGTTGAACGACGACAGCGAGCTCATCGCGCTGACGAGCGAGTTATAGGAACTCACGAAGGATTGGACGTCGCTGATCTGGCTGGTGGCGTCCGATGCGACGGTCAGGGTCTGCGTCGTGCCGACGGAGGCCGAGCCCAGATTCATCGATACGCCGGCGAGCACGCTGGTCACCGAGTTGCTCGAGCTGGTCGCCTTCGTGCCGTTAATCGTGAACTGCGCGTCCTGTGCAGCGGTAGTCTGGTTCCACGCGATCGTCCCGGCCGACGTGATCGTCGAGGCGCCGCTCGCGCCCGTGCCCGCGGCCGAGGTGACGCCGAGGCTCGACAGTCCGTTGTCGTTGGCCAGATTGCTGACGGTCACGTTGATCATGTTCGACGCGCCCGTCGTCGACGAGCCGAGCACCAGGTGCGAGCCGTCCGAGCCGGTCACGATGGTCGCCGTGATACCGGGATTCTGGCTCGAGCCGTTGATTGCCGCGGCGATTGAGCTCAGGCTGTTATTCGATGACGTCACATTGAGCGACATCGACTTGTCGCCGACGGCAATCGTCAGCGTGCCGGTGCCGAGTCCTGCCGCTTGCGTCGACGTGAAGGCGCCCGACGAAATGCTTTGTGCCTGGGCGATCTGCGTGACGTCGATCGAGTAGGAGCCGGACACGGCGCCCGAACCGGCGTGGGCGGTCAGACCGCTACCGCTGGCGGTCGCCGTGAAGTCGGACTGGAAAGCGCCGGTTGCAAGCGGTGCGAGGCTAATCTGGAGGCTCGATAGCGCGGACGAAAGCTGGCCGATGGCTGAAATCTGCGTGTTGTCGGTCGTGGCCTGGGCGGTGAGCGTCGCGGCCTGTCCGGCCACCTTGGCGTTGACCAGCGCCGTCGTGAGCGACTGGACGTCGAGCGTCGAGTTGCCTGTCGACCCGGCAATGAGGGATTGCCCAGCTTGCTGCAGGGCCGCGGCCGCCGCGGCTTGAGCCGCGGCCCGCGGCCGCGGAGGCTGATGTTGATGACGACGAGCCGGAAATCGTTGACATGAGAATGCTCCATGCGTGGTCGCGGCCACGCGACGGGGGAACTTGCCTGCGGCCAGATATTCAGCGCGTCACGCGCCGTCCTGCACAATGCACAGCGGGAGGACGAGCCTCCCGTTTGAATCGTCGTGACGCGACGGGGCGTGTTGCCGCTCACCACCCCGTCTGCGTCACTCTACCTGCGCCAGTATTACTGCAGCAGCTTCAGAACTTGCTGCGGCTCCGAGTTGGCCTGTGCCAGCACCGAGATACCGGCTTGTTGCAGCACTTGCGCCTTGCTCAGGTTCGCCGTTTCTTCCGCGAAGTTAGCGTCGGTGATCTGCGCGTGTGCGCTCGACAGGTCGGTCGATTCGGCTTGCTGCGAAGTCGCGATACCGGTGAAACGGTTCTGTGCCGCGCCCAGCGTTGCCTGGATGTTGTTGATCGTCGCGAGAGCGTTGTCGATCGATTCCATCGCGAGGTTCGCGCCGGCGGTCGTGCTGACGTTGATGTTCGCAACTGAGGTCGGCACGTTGTCCGTGTTGACCGATGCCAGTGCCGAGCCGGCCGTCTGCGCTGCCGACGTCGAGCCGATCGTCGTTTGGGCGCCGTTGAAGGCGCTGATGCCTGCGCTCGAACTCGTGAACAGGTTCGTTGCAGCCGTGCTCGAAAGCTGGCTGCCGTTCTGGTCGACGTACTCGAAGCCGCCCGTGCCGTTCGATTCGACGGTGATCGACGTGATGGTGTTCGACGTGCCTGCGGTTGCTGCCGAGCCGTTCGTCGCGTTCAGGTTGAGGCCCGAGAGGGTGCCGAGGACCGTACCCGCTGCCGCAGCCGAGCCGCCGCCGGTCGAGAACGCAGCGTTGACCGACGTCAGTTCGTTGGTTTGCAGCAGGCCGTTACTCGCGCCGGTAGCCAGAGAGATCGTCGAGATGCCGCTTGCCGAACCTGCAACCGAGAACAGGTTGTTGGACGCCGTCGACGACAGCGTCTGGTTGTTCTGGTCGGTGAAGGTGAAGCCGCCCGTGCCGTTCGACAGGATGTTGATCTGAGTGATCGCGCCCGTGCCGCCAGCGGAGTTGGCCGTGCCGTTCGCGTTCAGGTCGAGACCGGTGATCGTGCCGAGCGTGTTGCCTGCCTGCACCGTGCCCGAGCCCAGCGAAGCGGCCGAAACGCCCTGGCTCAGGTTCAGGCTGATCGTCTGACCGACGTTCGAGCCGACCTGGACATTGATGGTGCCAGCCGTGCCGTTCAGCAGGTTGATGCCGTTGTACGTCGTCTGCGAGGCGAGACGGTTCACTTCAGAGATCTGCTGTGCAACTTCCTGTTGCAGTGCTGCCTGGTTGCTTGCCGACAGCGAGCCGCCTGCTGCCTCGTTCGCGAGCGAACGGATCGTTTGCAGGCTTTGCGTGATCTGGCTCAAGCCGGTGCTTGCCGTTTGCACCATCGACACGCCGTCGTTCGCGTTCGAAACGCCCTGGTTCAGGCCGTTGATTGCGGTTTGCAGGGTCGTGGAGATCGCGAGGCCGGCCGCATCGTCCGCCGCGCTGTTGATGCGCTTGCCCGACGACAGGCGGGTAATGGCCTGCGAGAGTGCGCTGCCGGAACCAGTCAGGTTTTCCTGAGCCGTCAGCGAATTGATATTACTGTTGATGCTAAGCATGAAAATTCTCCTGTAGAGGCATGAGCCCTAAACCTGCCAGTGGTGGCATCGGCGGAAGCACGTGTTCATTGCTGGCCGCCTCAGTGAAGGTTGACGGCCCGCCTCCAAAAAACTTGAGCAACTTTCTGTAATGGCGACCTAATTGTTTGCCGCGCCCGGCGGGGTTCGCGGGCGCGAGCCCCATCCTGTCTGACCGGCGCGATGCGCTGCAGGTGATCGAAAGTGGGCGTATTGTCGTTCGCTCGTCCGTTATCGATCCCGGAGAAAATCATGCAAAAGCGCAGGATTGGCCGTTCCGAATTGCAGGTCGTGCCGCTGATGTTCGGTGGCAATGTATTTGGCTGGACCGCCGACGAGGCGACATCGTTTTCGATCCTCGACGCGTTCGTCGACGCCGGTCTTAACTTCATCGACACCGCCGATGTCTACTCGGCCTGGGTGCCCGGCAACCAGGGCGGCGAGTCGGAGACGATCGTCGGCAAGTGGTTCCGTCACAGCGGCAAGCGCGAGCAGATCGTGCTCGCGACCAAGGTGTCGAAGCATCCGCAGCGCAAAGGGCTGTCGGCCGCGAACATCCGGGCTGCGGTCGAAGACTCGCTGCGTCGCCTGCAAACCGATTACATCGACGTCTATTTCTCCCACGACGACGACACCGCGACGCCGCTCGCGGAAACGCTCGGCGCGTATCAGACGCTGATCGAGGCGGGCAAGGTGCGTGTGATCGGCGCGTCGAACTACAGCGGCGCGCGCGTCGAGGAGGCGCTTGCGGTGTCGCGCCAGCACGGGCTGCCCGAGTATCAGTTGCTGCAGCCCGAATACAATCTGTACGACCGCGCGCAATACGAGCGCGACAGCGAGCCGATGGCGCTCGCGAATCATCTCGGCGTGGTGGTCTATTACAGTCTCGCGAGCGGGTTCCTGTCGGGCAAATATCGCAGCGAGGCCGATCTGGCCGGCAAGGCGCGCGGGAGCGGGGTCGAGAAATACCTGAACGGGCGCGGCTTGCGGATTCTCGGCGCGCTCGACCGTGTTGCGCAACGGCATGGCAGCACGCCGGCTGCGATCGCGCTCGCATGGCTGATCGCGCGGCCGAGCGTTACGGCCCCCATTGCGAGCGCGACCTCGGTCGAGCAGCTGAAAAGCCTGGCCGCGGCCGTCCGGCTATTTCTCACAGCCGACGATATCCGCGAGCTGGACGAAGCGAGCACCTGACCGGACGCACACCTCGGCCGCCGACGCGGGCGGTCCGCGCCGGGGGAAAGCCTGGCGCAATCGGTAAACCCCTGGTAGGATGGGTAGTTTCCTGATATTATCGAGAGTGAATTGAGATCTTTGCCTGTTTCGTCAGTGTTCTGCATTGATGAAAGGTTGGCGAAACGGCAACAGACGCGGCTTTTGTATTATGTCTGTCCGCGTTCCGCGGTGAACTCCCCACCTCTCTTTTCCGGCCTCCGTGGCCGCTTTGCCTCTCGCTTCATTCGTGGTTTGGCCGGAGCTGTCTATCAGCCTCGCGTTTGCCTGTTACTGGCCATGAATCGGAGCGACCGGAGAGCCGGCGCGTGATTGGTGACCTGAGTGGTTACCACCACGCAATTAAATCTAGTGATTGAGTTAGGAATTACATGACGACGATTCTTCTGAAAGAAAACGAGCCGTTCGAAGTGGCAATTCGCCGCTTTCGTCGCGCAATCGAAAAGAATGGCCTGATCGCTGAACTGCGTGAACGCCAGTCGTACGAAAAGCCGACCACGGCTCGCAAGCGCAAGAAGGCAGCAGCTGTTAAGCGCTTGCACAAGCGTCTGCGCAGCCAGATGCTGCCGAAAAAGCTGCACTAAGCACGCTTTTTATACGCACGCCGAACGGCGGTGTGAGCTTCGAAAGAAGCCACATCGCCGTTTTGCTTTGGGGCGCGCGATTTCACTCCGTGCGTCCAGCTGTTACGCCGCGCTCCTCAGCAGCTCGGCCGACAGCCCGAATTCGCGCGCGATCGAGCCCAGCCGCTCTTGCCACTCCCATGTGCCGAATGCGTCGTGCACATTTTGCAGGCAACTGAGCAAAGCGATGGTCACCGGGTCATACACATTGATGCGGGCCCGCTGCAGCGCTTTTTTCAGCGCGGCCACGCCGACACCCATGTAAGCGGGCACCTCGGCCGGTGGTTTGCCGATGAAGCGCACGGGCACGCCTTCCATCGCCGTCATATAGTCTCGCGGCCTGATCAGGTTGCCGACCGGGCAGCCGCCGCAATAGCCGCGGTAGGCGCCGCCGCCCCTCGGCAGCAAGGCGGCGCGTTTCTGGTCGAACAGATGCGTGACGGACTGATCGTAAATGTCCTGATGGGTCAGGAAGCTAAGTGATTTCATGGTTGGTCTCCCGCGTCCGAGGCGGTGGTTATTTGTTGAGCGCGCATCGCTTGAGGGCATGGCAACGAGTATCCGCCCCGGGTCGTCCGACGAAGGGCCGACTATGAGCATGAAACGGCTCCAATTCGCGCTTTTGCGCGTCCCCCAAACGCTGTCGCTCACCCCGCCTTAGGGCGACGCCCTTTCTTTCCCAGGGACGCGCATCGCTCGCGGCACATGCAGTTCGTCTCATGATCGTTGACCATGCCGACCGCCTGCATGAATGCATAGCAGATCGTCGAACCGACAAATTTGCAGCCGTAGCGCTTGAGACCCTTACTTAGCGCGTCCGATACTTCCGTCGATGCAGGCGCGTGCTTATACGAAGCCCATTCGTTCTGAATCGGCGTGTCGTCGACGAATGACCACAGGAAGTTCGCGAGCGAGCCATGTTCGGCCTGGATCTGCTGCACGGCGCGCGCATTCCGGATGGCCGCCTCGATCTTGCCGCGATGTCGCACGATGCTTTGATCCGCGACGAGCGCATCCACGTGCTTCGACGTGAAGGCTGCGACCTTGTCGATGTCGAAGTCGGCGAACGCGCGCCGATAGCCGGCGCGCTTGTTGAGTATCGTCGACCATGACAAACCGGCCTGCGCACCTTCAAGCACCAGCATCTCGAACAGGTGCTGATCGTCGCGCGACGGCACACCCCACTCGGTGTCGTGGTACTGTGCGAGCGCTTCGCTCGATACCCAGTTGCATCGTTGTGTCACTGTCGCGCTCCCGCGTGGCCATGTGGTTCGCCAGCATAGCGGAAGCGGTGTGCGCCGCAAGCTGGCCATTCGGCTAATTGCGTGATTCCAATTGACCTGCCACGCTACGAGTCATTCACCCACGGAACTGATTCGATTCGATGAACCACGACTTCTTTCTGATTGGCGTCGACGGCGGCGGCACCGGCACGCGCGTCGTGCTCGACGACGCGCAGGGCCGCGAACTGGCTCAGGCGACAAGCGGCCCGTCGGGTCTTGGGCTCGGCATCCCGCGCGCATGGCAGTCCATTCAGGCCGCCTGCGGCGAAGCGTTCGAGCGAGCCGGAGTCGCGCTTGACTGGTCGCGCTGCGTGCTCGGTTGCGGACTCGCGGGCGTCAACAATCGCGACTGGCTCGCCGAGTTTCACGACCAGGCGCCGCGGCTAGCCGGACTGGCCGTCGAGACCGACGCCTACACGACGTTGCTCGGTGCGCACGATGGCGCGCCCGGTGTGATCGTCGCACTCGGCACCGGCAGCGTCGCGGCATCGCTCGCGAGCGACGGCGAATTCCGCATGGCCGGCGGCTACGGCTTTCCATCAGCCGACGAAGCGAGCGGCGCGTGGCTCGGTCTCCGGCTGATCGTGCACGCGCAACATGCGCTCGACGGCCGCGCGCCCGTCGACGAACTCGCGCGTGCGCTGCTCGCGCATACCGGCGCGCGGGATCGCGACACTCTCGTCGTCTGGCTGTGCGCGGCCAATCAGACCGCTTATGCGCGGCTCGCGCCGATTGCTATCGAGCACCGCGCACATCCGTTCGCGGCGCGGTTGCTCGGCGAGGCCGGCAGCGAAGTCGGCAAGATGATAGCGGCGCTGGACGCCACGGGCACGCTGCCGGTCGCGTTGTGCGGAGGCCTCGGTGCGCCGTTACGCGAGTATGTGCCGCACGCGTATCAGGCGCGTCTGTGCGAGCCGCGGGCAGATTCGGCGCATGGCGGCTTGCAACTGGCGCGGCGCGAAGCGCGGCGGCTGGCCGGACGAGACCTGTAAAATATCCGCTTTGACGCTGCCTCGACGGCTCAGCCGCCGGACTCACCATGTATAAAGTCATCGCCACGGATCTCGACGGCACACTGCTCAACGCCGACCACCAGGTCGACCCGTTCACGATCGCCACGGTGCGCAAGCTCGAAAGCGATGGGCTGCGGTTCGTGATCGCCACGGGGCGGCATTACTGTGACGTCGCGGGCATCCGCGATCTGCTCGGCATCAATCCGTATCTGATTACGTCGAACGGCGCGCGCATTCACGCGCCTGATAACACGGTGATCCACGCGGACGATCTGCCGCCAGCGACCGTGCAGCGTCTCGTGCAGCCCGAAA
Organism: Paraburkholderia sp. WC7.3g; assembly: GCF_050436345.1. NCBI lineage: Bacteria > Pseudomonadati > Pseudomonadota > Betaproteobacteria > Burkholderiales > Burkholderiaceae > Paraburkholderia > Paraburkholderia sp. WC7.3g. Next base: position 302,825 of record NZ_JBNDMA010000002.1, on the reverse strand, counting down.
TTGCCGGCGCGCATGGCCGAGTGATCGTCAACCTGTTTGCGGACGACGCGTGGCTGATCGACCGCGATGCGCCCCATCTGCTGGCGTTCCACCAGGATTCCGGCTTCACTTACGAAGTGACCGATCTGCCGAAGCACGACGGCGTCGACATTGCAAAGGCGCTGTATATCGGCGAACCCGCCGATCTCGCGCAGGTGGCCGCCAATCTGGAACGCGAATTCGGCGAGCGACTGTACGTGACGTACTCGTTGCCGGATTGTCTGGAAGTGATGACCGCGAATGTGTCGAAAGGGCGCGCGCTGCAGATCGTACTCGAGCGCCTCGGTGTCGATGCGTCGCATTGCGTCGCGTTCGGCGACAACATGAACGATATCGATCTGCTCGAGACGGCCGGCCATCCCTTCATGATGAACAACGCCAATCCCGATCTGATCACGCGTCTGCCGCATGTGCCGCGCATCGGCAACAATTTCGAAGCGGGCGTTGCGCATCATCTGCGCAAACTGTTTGCGCTGAGCGACGAACTGGCGTCCTGAGCCGTAGCCACTGCGATAGAAAGCGGCCCGAATCCGCTCGCGCGAATGCGGGCCGCAAAAGTTGCTCGCGGAGCGCGGGGCATGCGCTCCGCCGGCGTTCGTCAATCCCGCCAGCCGCGATGCTCGCCGCGATCGTCATGACCCCAGCGGCGGTTGTCGTGACCCCAGCTGCGGTCATCGCGGTGATAGTCGCGGTAGTAGTCGCCGCGCTCGTAGCGATGATCCCAGCCGCCGTAATACACCGGCTCCGGTGCCGCGTACACGCGCGCCGGGGCGGCATAAACCGGCGCGGCATAAACCGGGGCGCCGAGCGATAGGCCGACGCTCAGATCCGTATGCGCCTGCGCGACACCGCATGCGCCCGCCGCGAGTCCGGCAGCAACCAGCAAGTGAGTGACGATGCGTTTCATGTTGGTCTCTCCTGTGAAGCGACGTAGGTTTGTCGCACAGGGCCAATGTATGCGCTCGCGGCGGGGTGAACTGCGACCAGATGTTACGGACTGCAAGCATCGTCGAAGTCATCGAAGACGACAGGAAAGACCGCGCGGACGTTGCGCGCGCCCACCTTGTCCCGCTTGCAGTCGCGCCACACGGGGCTTTGCGGCCGGTCAACTCAAGCCCGCAGGCGGCTCATCGCGCACGCTTGCCGCTTGACTCGCCAGCGCGCGTAATCACGGCTTACATCTGTATGACTCAATTAATCCGCCGCATGCGCCGAAGCGTCCGAAGTAGCGGAAGAGGCGGCCCCCGCGGAGGATGCCGACACGCCCGGCAACGCCGCGCAGGGGCAATCGGTGGCCCGTCCGTCGAGCCCTTCGCGATCGTGTTTGAAGCTCGCGCGCGGCGTGCCGTTCCGCCAGTCGAGTCGCACGATGTAAATGCTGTCGAAGTCGTCGGTTTGCCATTTCGGCACGTCGGCCGCACGGCCGCCATGCGCACTCAACATCTGCCGCAACAGCTTCTCGATCAGCTTGTGCTCCCACGCAATGACGATCAGCTTGCCGCGATTGGACGGATCGACTAGCGCATTGCCGAGCTGGTCGATCTGCGCAAAGCCGTACGGCGTTTGCACCGGCATCTGGAATTGAATCGCGGTCGGCTCGATCGTCGCGAGCGGGCGCACGTAATAGTACGGATGACCGCTGTCGTCCTTTTGCTGGCCAGGGTCTGGCGCGTAGATCGCATCGGGTTTGCCGAATTTGGCGGCGATCACGGCCGGCAGCGCGAGCGCACGGTTCAGCCCCTGGCAGTCGAGCTGGCCGTAGCCTTGCGCGGGTTTCTCGCCGTGTCGAACGAATACGAGGGTTTCGATATTGCCGCCCGTCGTCGCTACGGCGGGGGCCGCGGTCGCAACGACAGCCGACGTGTCCGTCGCCGCGGACAAGGCCGGCAACGCCAGCGCGCTCGCGCACAAGCCGCCGAGCGACAGTGCGACGCCATGCAGGAATCCGCGGAAACGGTTCATCGAGAGCACCTGTACGAGGCCGGGAAGTCGCCCGATTCTAGCAGCGGTGCACATCTGCACGCGGCCGGCGCGGCATTCGCATCGCGTCGGTGGTCGCAATCAATATTGGGCGCCGGGCGCCCATTGATGCTGACCGGATCACGTTGATCCGACCGGCGCGCGAAACCGGCCGTCAGTCGAGTACCCGCTCGCGCGGCTCGCCGATGCGATCCTCGGCGATCAGCGGATAGACGACCCCCGCGATCACCGCGCCGATGATCGGGGCAGCCCAGAACAGCCACAATTGATCGAGCGCCGCGCCGCCGACGAATAGCGCCGGGCCCGTCGAGCGCGCCGGATTGACCGACGTGTTGGTGACGGGAATCGAAATCAGGTGGATCAGCGTCAGGCACAGGCCGATCGCGATCGGCGCGAAACCGGCCGGCGCGCGGCGGTCGGTGGCGCCGAGAATCACGAACAGGAAGAAGCCCGTCATCACCACTTCGCAAATGAAGGCCGCGGCGAGCGAATAGTGCCCCGGCGATTGCTCGCCGTAACCGTTCGTCGCGAAGCCGCTCGCGACCAGATCGAAGCCTGGCTTGCCCGACGCGATCAGCGCCAGCACGAATGCGCCGAGCACCGCGCCGATCACCTGCGCGACGATGTACGGCAGCAGATCGCGGACCGGAAATCGGCCGGCGACGGTCAGGCCGACGCTCACCGCCGGATTCAGGTGGCAGCCCGAAATGTGGCCGATCGCAAAAGCCATCGTCAGCACGGTCAGGCCGAAGGCCAGCGACACGCCGACGAAGCCGATGCCCAGACCGTGAACCGGCCCGGCGAAGTTGGCGGCGAGGACCGCGCTGCCGCAGCCCCCGAGCACGAGCCAGAAAGTGCCGAACAGTTCGGCAACGAGGCGCTTTGACAACTCCATGTTTGGTGATCCTAAAAAGAATGGGTCTTCAGAAGCACGCAGCGAAAAACGACGAGTACGTGCCTTGAGCGCGCAATTCTAGGTAGGTAGCGCCAAATCGAATGTCAAGGATTGTCAACCCGGACAAAATTTATAAACTATTGTGAGATAAAGCACTGGTTTTCACATTTCACCCGATTTAATAATTATCAGAGGAAAATTCGCTAAACCCGTACTAGTGTCCATTGCGAATTTTTATAATTGCAGCTAGTCTGCGGTCGAATGAGTTCTTAGAAAGGGGAGATCCGAATGTCTCAATATGCAGACCTCAAGGCGCAGATTGCCAAATTGCAGGCGCAGGCAGAAGAAGCGCGACGCACGGAAATCGACAATGTCGTCGCCGATATCCGTCAAAAGATTGCCGAATACGGTCTGACCGCACAGGATCTCGGCTTCGCTGTCGCCGCCAAGCGGGGCCGGCCGCCCAAGAAGACGCCGCTGCCGGCGAAATATCAGGACCCAAAGTCGGGCAATACATGGAGCGGGCGCGGAAAGCCGCCAAAATGGATCGTCGGCAAGAATCGCGAGCGCTTTCTGATTGGCTCGGCCTGATGTCCGCACGAAGTGATGCGAGACGGGGTGCAAGCTGACTGAAGGTTTTTTTGCGGTCTGGCTTATTCGCCCCGCGCTAATCCGACGTGGAAGCGCAACCATCGCTGTATTAAAAAAGCCGTCCTTACAGGGCGGCTTTTTCGTGTCCGGCAGCGCAAAGACTTCGTTTCCCGCTCGTGCAAACGATTCCGACGCCGAATTCGTCCGCTATTGGGCGCTATAAGCCAAGGTTCACAGCGCTGGTTCAAAAGCGAACGAAAACGGCCGGCAGTCAAAGCGCCGACCGTTTCAAAGCGCGTCTAGCGACCGCGTCTAGCCGACCGCGTCTAGCCGACCGCGACCTGGCGCAATACCGGGCGACGCGACGTTTCAATCAACGCCGAATAGCCGTCGATATAGTTCTGCGCCATCGTTTTCGAACTGAAGCGGCGTTCGAACTGGGCGCGGATTTCAGTGCGCGACAGCTCGTCGAGACGCTGCAACGCCGCCACCGCGCCCTGCACGTCCTCGACGATGTAGCCGGTCACGCCGTGGTCGATCACCTCCGGCACCGAGCCCCGGTTGAACGCAATCACCGGCGTGCCGCAAGCCATCGACTCGATCATCACGAGGCCGAACGGCTCGGACCAGTCGATCGGGAACAGCAGCGCCTTCGCGCCCGACAGAAACTCGGGCTTCTGCGCCTCGTTGATCTCGCCGACGAACTCGACATGCGCCATCGACAGCAGCGGCTCGATCTCGCGCTTGAAATACTCCATGTCGACCTTGTCCACCTTGGCGGCGATCTTCAGCGGCAGACCGCTTTGCGCGGCGATCTTGATGGCTGTATCGACGCGCTTTTCCGGACAGATGCGGCCGAGGAACGCGAGGTATTCGGGCTTCTTGTGCGGCTGCGGCGTCAGTAGCTGGTCCGGCAGACCGTGATAGATCGTGCTGAGCCAGTTGGCCTGCTGCAACGGCAGACGCTGCGAATCCGAAATCGACACGACCGGCACATGCGAGAACGCGTCGAACACCGGCTGCAATTCCGGCAGGTCGAGACGGCCGTGAAGCGTGGTCACGAACGGCGTGTCCATCGCCGTGAACAGGGGGAACGGCATGTAGTCGAGATGGAAGTGCAGCACGTCGAACTCGTGCGCGACCTTGCGGACTTTCTCCATCATTAGTATGTGCGGCGCCAATGCATCGCGAATCGTCGGATCGAGGCGCAGCGCGCGCGGCCAGCACGCATCGAGATTGGCGGACGTGACCGAGTCGCCGCTCGCGAACAGCGTGACGTCATGGCCGAGGTCGACCAGCGCTTCGGTCAGATACGACACGACACGTTCGGTGCCGCCATAGAGTTTCGGCGGGACAGCTTCGTAGAGCGGCGCGATTTGTGCGATTCGCATGCGTTTTCTCCTGTGTAGATCCGAATTAGCGCTTCTGCGCCGACCCCGATCCCATGCAGATTTTGGATACTTTCACCGGGGCTTCGCACGACGGCTGGATGACTCCATGTACGAATGCCTGACGGACGGTTGGGCGCGGTTGGCTTCCGCCCGAGGGTGCTCCGAAACAGGTATCGGGTAATCCCTTAGCCTCCATTATCGGGATCGACCACGGTAATTCGAGTTATTTTTCAAACGCTTAATGTTGTTACAGCACGAAACATGGACCGCTACAGCTGCCGCGCGAGGTCAGATCGCGAGCCCCCATAATCGGGGAGAGTCAATTCAATGACTTAATCGAACGCTCAACAGGCGGAATGCACCGCAGCAAGCGGCGGGCCCGAGGGTCGGATGAACCGGATTGCGGACGAGTGAAAACCTCTTATAATTTGTTTTTCACCGTATCACGGTGCGGCGCTGGACTTCTTGAAAACTCACCATTCGGTACACGCCGCAGCCGTGGAAGCTCCCAGCGCATCGTCAGTCGCGCCCCCGCGCATCTGTTTTTTCCATTCGTGCCTGGCCGCATCCAGAGTTGTAGGAAAAATTCCTACACAAATGACGGATTAATCCGGCATCCAGGTGGGGTGTCTCTCCGATTTTCGTCTGTGCCCCCATCCGGGACAATGCTTGCAAGACCAGAGACGAGCCGATTCGCACGGGTTTAGCGCGCGCGTTCGAGCAAACGTTTCCGCAAAAAAATCGGCCTGACCAGCCGGGCTACGTACGGGGGAATCATGAGCACGACTAGCCATATGCTCAATGAGATCAGAGAAGTCAACCTGTCCTATCTGCTGCTTGCCCAGCGTCTGTTGCGCGAAGACAAGCCGATGGGCATGTTCCGCATGGGTATTTCGGACCAGCTGGCCGACGTGCTCGCCAATCTGTCGTTGGCGCAGACCGTCAAGCTCGCGGCGTCCAACCAGATGCTGTGCCGCTTCCGCTTCGACGATCACGCGGTGCTGTCCGCCCTCGCGGACAAGGACAAGGCCAGCGCGATCGCGCAGGCTCATTCCGCGATCCTGATGGCGAGCCAGCCGGTCGAGCAAATCGGCTGATGGCCGGTAAGAGCGTCGTACTCGAAGTCCGCGAAATCACCCTCGCGATCGAGCTGATCGAACTGGGCGCGCGTCTGCAATTGCTGGAGGCGGAAACCAGCCTGTCGCGCGACCGGCTCATCAAGCTGTACAAGGAACTGAAAGGGGTATCGCCGCCCAAGGGCATGCTGCCGTTTTCCACCGACTGGTTCATGACCTGGCAGCCGAACTTTCATTCGTCGCTGTTCTACAACATCTACCGTTTCATGGCTGGTCACGGCGGCTGCCGCGCGATCGAATCGATCGTCAAGAGCTACCGCCTGTATCTGGAGCACGTGCAGTTGCACGATGACGAGCCGGTGCTTAGTCTCACGCGCGCGTGGACGCTGGTGCGCTTCTTCGACTCGCGCATGCTGCAGATGAGCGCCTGCCGCCGCTGCGGCGGCCGCTTCGTCGCGCACGCGCACGATCCGCAGCACGCCTTCGTTTGCGGGCTGTGCCAGCCGCCGTCGCGCGCGGGAAAAACGAAGAAGGCGGCGCAAACGCGGGCCGAGCGGCAAGTCGCCCCCGGCGGCATCCCGGCCCAGCCGTCGCAAATGGCCGACGCACGGGCTCACGAGGCCCGCTGCAGCGCCCCCACGCTCGACAACCTCGTCACCGCCGCAGTCTGAGCCGCATACGTTGAGGCCGCGCAAGCCTCTGGTTAACACCGGACTCGGGCGCCGCCTTTTTCCCCAAAGTTTTCCGCCTCGGTGCCGTAAACCTGACTAACGACGGTGACCGTCGCTTTTTTGTGAGGGCTCGGCAGTGCTGATTTTCGTGGGAACACTCGTGACGCTGTTGTCCGTTTTCGGCGGTTACGCGCTGGAAGGCGGCCATCTCGGCGCGCTGCTGCAACCCGTTGAAGTGCTGATGATCGTCGGCGCTGGACTCGGCGCGTTCATTCTCGGTAACGGGATGAAGACGATCCGGGCGACGCTGCGCGTCATTCCGACCCTGTTCAAGGGCGCGAAGTACAACAAGGACGTCTACATGGAGCTGATGGGGCTCCTGTACGTGCTGCTCGCGAAAGCGCGCAAGGAAGGCACGCTGACGCTCGAAGCCGACATCGACGATCCGTCGAAGAGCCCGATCTTCACGCAGTACCCGAAGATCCTCGCCGACAAGCACATCATCGAGTTCCTGACCGACTACCTGCGGCTGATGGTCGGCGGCAACATGAACGCGTTCGAGATCGAAAGCCTGATGGACGAGGAGATCGAGACGCACCACCAGGAAGGCGAGGCGCCCGCGCACGCGCTGACCAAGGTCGGCGACGCGATGCCGGCGTTCGGTATCGTCGCCGCGGTGATGGGCGTCGTGCACACGATGGCCTCGGCCGACAAGCCGCCGGCGGTGCTCGGCGAGATGATCGCGCAGGCGCTCGTCGGCACCTTCCTCGGCATTCTGCTTTCGTACGGGCTGATCGGGCCGCTCGCGAGCGTCGCCGAGCAGCGCGTGACCGAGTCGACCAAGATGTTCCAGTGCATCAAGGTGACGATCCTCGCGAGCCTGAACGGCTACGCGCCGGCGATCGCGGTCGAGTTCGGCCGCAAGGTGCTCTTCTCGACCGAGCGCCCGTCGTTCGCCGAGCTCGAAGAGCACGTGCGCCGCGTCAAGGCGAAATAAGCAGGCGACGGGAACCGAACCGATGAGCAGCAAGGACAAAGACCGCGCAATCGTCGTCAAGCGCAGTGCGCCGAAAAAGTCCGGTCATCACGGCGGCGCGTGGAAGCTCGCGTACGCGGACTTCATGACCGCGATGATGGCGTTCTTCCTGCTGATGTGGCTGCTGAGTTCGGCCTCCACCGTGCAGCTGAAAGGCATCGCCGACTACTTCAACCAGCCGCTGAAGATCACGCTGTGGGGCGGCGATCGCAGCGCCGAAGACTCGAGCATCCTGAAGGGCGGCGGGCGCGACATCTCGACCGACGCGCAGGGCGTGACCCGCTCGACCGACGGCAGCAGCAGCCGCGCCGAGCGCACCGCGTCGCACAACGACGACGACTCGGTGAAGCAGCTGCAAGGCGCGCTCGAACGCCAGGAACAGGTGCGTCTGCACGACCTGCAGGTCAAGCTGATGGCCGCGATCGAGGCGAACCCGGTGCTGCGCCAGTTCAAGCAGCAGATCCGCATCGACTCGACGCTGACCGGCCTGCGCATCGAAATCGTCGACTCGCAGAAGCGGCCGATGTTCGCGACCGCGCGCGACGTCGTCGAGCCGTACATGCGCGACATTCTGCGCGAGATCGGCCATACGCTGAACGACGTGCCGAACCGCATCATCGTGCAGGGCCACACCGACGCCGTGCCGTACGCGGGCGGCGAGAAGGGCTATAGCAACTGGGAGCTGTCGGCCGATCGCGCGAACGCGTCGCGTCGCGAGCTGGTCGCGGGCGGCATGGACGAAGCGAAGGTGATGCGCGTGCTCGGTCTCGCGTCGACGCAGAACCTGAACAAGGCGGACCCGCTCGATCCGGAGAACCGCCGTATCAGCATCATCGTGTTGAACAGGAAGTCGGAGGAGGCGCTCGATCACGACGACTCCACGACGACGACCCTGTCGGACGACGCAGCCGGCTCGAAGCCGCTGCTGCAAAAACTTGCGCAGCCGATGTCGGTTGCACCGAAGTTGCCGGCGGCGGCGCCGTCGGCCCAGTAACAGTAACCGTAACAGACGGCGGCCGCCGGGCCGCGGCCCAGTGTTAAGCGCAGCGAGGTTTTCATGATCAGGCACATCCTGGCAATCGACGATTCGGCATCGATGCGGCAGATCCTCGCCGCGACGCTGACGGGCGCCGGCTATGAAGTCACGCTCGCGGCGGATGGCAACGAAGGGCTCGAAAACGCGCTCGCGATGGCGTTCGATCTCGTGTTGACCGACCAGCACATGCCGGGCAAGACCGGTCTCGATCTGATCACCGCGCTGCGCGGAAATCCGGCCTATCAGGCGACGCCCATCCTCGTCCTCACGACGGAATCGGGCGAACCCTTCAAAGAGGCGGCGCGCGCGGCGGGCGCAACCGGCTGGATCGAAAAGCCGCTCGACCCGGACATGCTGACCGAGCTGGTGGCGGCGCTCGCCGAACCGGACCCGGCCTGATACGCGTAATCAACACCTTTAGACACAGTACAGATAGCTTCCGACGCGCCTCTACGGCAGCTCGCGCCAGACAGACAGGCACTCTCGCGGTGAACCAGGCATGACACTCGACATCACACAGTTCTATCAGACGTTCTTCGACGAAGCGGACGAACTGCTCGCGCAAATGGAGCAGTTGCTGCTCAATCTCGACGTGGCCCGCCCGGACCCCGAAGACCTCGCGGCGATCTTTCGCGCCGCGCATTCGATCAAGGGCGGCGCGGCGACGTTCGGCTTCACCGCGCTCACCGAGACCACGCACATTCTCGAGTCGCTGCTCGATCGCGCGCGCAACAATGAGCTGGTGCTGCGCAAGGACATGATCGACACGTTCCTCGAAACCAAGGACGTGCTGTCGGGCCAGCTCGCCGACTATCGCGCGAGCGCCGAGCCCGATGCGGCGGTGGCGCGCGCGATCTGCGCGAAGCTCGAACAACTGCACGCGGAAAGCCGCATGGGCGGCGCGCCGGCGCAGGCCCCGGCAATGGCGATCGCTGAAACCGCGCCGGCCGCGAGCGCATCGGCGCCCGCAGCCACGCAGGCAGCGGCAACCCAGACAACGGCAGTACAGGAGCCAGGCAGTATCCCGCCCGAGCACGTCGTCGAACAGGCGGTGCAGGTGGCGGGCGAATGGACGGACGGCGAACCGGCACAGACCGGGCAGGCCGCGGGCGCGGCCGACAGCGCCGGCCCTCATCTGAAAATTACGCTACGGGGCGTGGGAGAGAAAGACCAGGAACTGCTGGCCGAAGAGCTTGGCAACCTGGGCAATATCGTCGGGCAGCTCAAGAGCGGCAGCGATCTGACGCTGTGGCTTTCGAGCGACGTACCCTCCGACGACATCATCGCCGTGTGCTGCTTCGTGATCGACGAAAGTCAGATCACGATCGGCCGTGGCACCGCGCCGGCGGACGACGCGCAGCAGGGCGAACCTGGAACGCCCGACGCTGCCGCTGCGCCGCCGGCGCAAACCGTGCATGTCGCGCCCGCTGCTCCGGCAGCGCACGCGCATGCGGTCAATCACGCGGAGCAGGCGGCATCGTCGGCCCCGGCGGCCTACATCGCTGCCCCCGCAAGCGCGCCCAGTCACGCGGACAGCGTCGAGCCGCCGCCGGCGGCACCCGCCGCGGCTCGGGCGGCAGCCAAACCGGCTCCGGCCGCGGCTGCCGACCAGGACCGCAAGGCGGCCCGTCCGGCCGCCGCGGCGGCCGGCGGGGAAGGCAGCTCGATTCGCGTCGGCGTCGAGAAGGTCGATCAGCTGATCAACCTGGTCGGCGAACTGGTAATCACGCAAGCGATGCTCGCGGAGACCACCAGCACGTTCGATCCGGCGCTGCATGACCGGCTGTTCAACGGCATGGCGCAACTCGAGCGCAACGCGCGCGATCTGCAGGAAGCGGTGATGTCGATCCGCATGATGCCGATGGATTACGTGTTCAGCCGCTTCCCGCGTCTGGTGCGCGATCTCGCGGCGAAACTCGGCAAGGAGGTCGAACTCGTCACCTTCGGTCAGGCGACCGAACTCGACAAGAGCCTCATCGAACGGATCATCGATCCGTTGACGCACCTCGTGCGCAACAGTCTCGACCACGGCATCGAAACCGTCGAGGCGCGGCGCGCGGCGGGCAAGGACTCGACCGGTCAGCTGGTGCTGTCGGCGGCGCACCACGGCGGCAACATCGTCATCGAGGTCAGCGACGACGGCGCGGGCTTGCGCCGCGACAAGATTCTCGCGAAGGCGGCGAAGCAGGGCATGCAGGTCAGCGACACGATGAGCGACGAGGAAGTCTGGAACCTGATCTTCCTGCCGGGCTTCTCGACCGCCGAGCAGGTCACCGACGTGTCCGGCCGCGGCGTCGGCATGGACGTGGTGAAGCGCAACATCCAGTCGATGGGCGGTCACGTCGAGATCACGTCGCACGCGGGCAAGGGCAGCACCACGCGCATCGTGCTGCCGCTCACGCTCGCGATTCTCGACGGCATGTCGGTCAAGGTCGGCAGCGAGATCTTCATCCTGCCGCTGAACTTCGTGATGGAGTCGCTGCAGCCGCGAGCCGAAGACATCTACACGGTCGCCAACGGCGAGCGCGTGGTGCGCGTGCGCGGTGAATACCTGCCGCTCGTTGCGCTGCACGGGGTGTTCAACGTGCAGGACGCGAAGCAGGAGCCGACTCAGGGCATCGTCACGATCATGCAAACCGAGGGGCGGCGCTTCGCGATGCTGATCGACGAACTCGTCGGCCAGCAGCAGGTGGTCGTGAAGAATCTGGAAACGAATTACCGCAAGGTGCATGGCATTTCCGCGGCGACCATTCTGGGCGACGGCAGCGTCGCGCTGATCGTGGACGTCGCGGCGCTGAACCGCGAAACGCGTCATGCGCAAGGGCATGCGCATCAGGCGATGAGCCTCGCGTAACGCATGCAGCAATCGCGGCAATGACAGACATCGCAACACCACTTCAACTCAATTTATCCCAACCGTTTGGGGGCTAACGTGGCAGAAGTCCAATCCATCAATTCGAGCGTCGCAAACGCGAGCGGTACGAATGGCCGCCGCGACGCGCAGGCGGACGCCGGCGGTCAGGAATTCCTCGTCTTCACGCTGGGCGCGGAAGAGTACGGCATCGACATCCTGAAGGTGCAGGAAATCCGCGGCTACGACAACGTGACGCGCATCGCCAACGCGCCCGAGTTCATCAAGGGCGTGATCAACCTGCGCGGCATCATCGTGCCGATCGTCGACATGCGCATCAAGTTCCATCTGGGCCGCGTCGAGTACGACCATCAGACCGTCGTGATCATCCTCAACGTCGCGCATCGCGTGGTCGGCATGGTCGTCGACGGCGTGTCGGACGTGCTGACGCTCGCGGTCGACCAGATCATGCCGGCGCCGGAGTTCGGCGCGACATTGACCACCGAGTACCTGACCGGTCTCGGCACGGTCGACGGCCGTATGTTGATCCTAATGGACATCGAGAAGCTGATGACCAGCTCCGAAATGGCGCTGACCGAGGCGCTCGGCGTCTGAGCGCAGGCAGTAGCGGAACACAGCACAAGGAGCATCAAAATGCTGAGCAGGTGGTCGATCCGCACGTCGCTGACGGTGATGGGGATTCTTCTGGTGACGTTGACCGTGGTGGTCGGCGCGCTCGCGTTGAACGCGCTGAATCGCGCGAGCGGCTCGCTCGATCGTATCGCGCGCGGCGAACTGGTCGCGATTCATGCGCTCGACGATGCGTCGGCGTATCTGTTGCGCTCGCGCATCGCGATCAATCGCTTCAACACGCTGACGGCCGCCGGCAACGCGGATGAAGCGAAAAAGGTACTCGATCGCGCGCAGGAGTTGCTCGGCAAGGGCAACCAGAGCTGGCAGACCTATCTCGATACCCCGAAGCACGGCGTCGAGCAGGCCTTGCTCGACGATGTGCTCGCGAAACATACGACGGTGATGCACGACGGCGTCGACGTCGAATTCGCCGCGTTGAACGCGAACAATCTGGACGCGTATCACGCGGTCGCGGACACGAAGATCAGCCCGATGTTCATCGCCTACGACGCGGCTGCCGCCGCGGTCGTCAAGGCGCTGCAGCAGAGCGTGACCGAGCAGCAGACGAGCGCGCAGTCGAACGCATCGCTGATGATCACGCTGATCAGCGTGATCACGGCGCTCGCGCTGCTGGTGGTGATCGGCATCCGTTTCGCGCTGCGCGGCCTGATCGTGCAGCCGCTGAACGACGCGACCGCGTGCTTCGAGCGGATCGCCGCCGGCGATCTGTCCGGCACGGTCGAGGTTTTCAGCGGCAACGAAATCGGCCGCCTGTTCGCGGGCATCAAGCGGATGCAGGAAAGTCTCGCGACGATGGTGCGCGCGCTCCATAGCGGCACCGAATCGATCGACACCGGCGCGCGCGAAATCGCGATGGGCAACACCGATCTGTCGCAGCGCACCGAGCAGCAGGCCGCGTCGCTGCAGGAAACCGCGTCGAGCATGGATCAGCTGACCGGCACGGTGCGGCAGAACACCGAGAACGCGCGCCAGGCGAGCCAGCTCGCCGTCAACGCGTCGGACATCGCGACGCGCGGCGGCGACGTGGTGAGCCAGGTCGTCACGACGATGCAGGAGATCGCGACCAGTTCGAACAAAGTCGTCGACATCATCGGCGTGATCGAGGGCATCGCGTTCCAGACCAACATTCTCGCGCTGAACGCGGCGGTCGAAGCCGCGCGCGCCGGCGAGCAGGGCCGCGGCTTCGCGGTGGTCGCGGGCGAAGTGCGCAGCCTCGCGCAGCGCAGCGCGAGTGCCGCGAAGGAGATCAAGGAGCTGATCGGCGATTCGGCCGACAAGGTGAAGAGCGGCTCCGAACTGGTCGGCCGCGCGGGCACGACGATGGACGAAATCGTGCAGGCGGTGCGTCGCGTGACCGACATCATGGGCGAGATCAGCGCGGCGTCGGAAGAGCAGTCGGGCGGCATCGAGCAGGTCAATCGCGCGGTCGTGCAAATGGATTCGGTCACGCAGCAGAACGCGGCGCTGGTCGAACAGGCGGCCGCCGCGGCGGCGTCGCTCGAAGATCAGACGCGGCAATTGCAGGCGGTGCTGGGCGGCTGGAAGGTGGCCGGCACACCGGCGCGTCAGAGCGCCCCGGCGACGCGTGCGCCGACCCCCGCCACGAAGTTCGCCAAACCCGCGCCGAAAGCGTCCGCCGCGAGTAATGGAACGAAGGCAACCGCGGCGGCCGCGACGGCCCCGGCCCAGCACGACGCAGCCGCACGCGTCGAACCGGCATTGAAGCCCAGACCGGCCGCAGCCGTGGCTCGCGCGACGACCGACACGCCCACCCACGCCGCTGCGGCGAGCGCGGCGAAGGCAAGCTCGGACGCGGATTGGGAAACGTTTTAGGCAATGGCAGAGTGACATGTGGTCAACCGGTATCGCGCCCGCGGATAGGCGAAGCATCGAAGCACGCGCATTACGCGTGTCGCGAGCCGGCCGTATGTCGATGGCACTCGCGGGAGGGTGCGACCTCGCGAAGGCAATTCCTGGCCCCCAGGCAGTCCGGTTGGGCGGCGAGCGTGACGGCTCAAATCGCAGATGGGAATTTTCATGATGGCAACGCGCGCACCACAACGCCCCGTCCGGGCGGCACCTGACCGCACTGAGCCGGCCAGGTCCGTCGAGACGGGACGCGATTTCGAATTCACGGCGGCGGATTTCGGCCGCATCCGCGATCTGATTCATCGCGCGGCGGGCATTTCGCTGTCGGACCACAAGCGCGACATGGCGTATAGCCGCCTCGCGCGCCGCTTGCGCGCGCGAGGCATCGATACGTTTCGCCAGTATCTCGATCTGCTCGAAGCGGAAAACGATCCGGCCGAGTGGGAAGCGTTCACCAATGCACTGACCACCAACCTGACCGCGTTTTTCCGCGAAGCCCATCACTTTCCGATCCTTGCCGAGTTCGCGCCGCGACGCCCGCAACCGGTGTCCGTGTGGTGCTCGGCGGCATCGACGGGCGAGGAGCCGTACTCGATCGCGATGACGCTGATCGAAGCGCTCGGCGACGGCGGCGCGCGCCAGGCGTCGGTGCTCGCGACCGATATCGACACCCAGGTGCTCGCGAAGGCCGAGGCCGGCGTGTACCAGTTCGACCAGGTCAAGCATCTGTCACCCGAGCGGCTCAAGCGCTTCTTCCTGAAAGGCACGGGCGCGCATGCGGGGATGGTCAAGGTGCGTCCCGAAGTGCGCGCGCTGGTGCGCTTCGAGCAACTGAACCTGACCGATCGCGATTACCAGTTGCGCGCGCAGTTCGACGCGATCTTCTGCCGCAACGTGATGATCTATTTCGACAAACCGACGCAGGCGCAGGTGCTCACGCGCTTCGAGCCGCTGATGAAATCGGGCGGTCTGCTGTTCGCCGGCCATTCGGAAAACTTCACGTACGTGACGCAGGCGTTCCGGCTGCGCGGGCAGACCGTCTACGAACTGACACGCGACGCGGGCGGCACTCGCGCGCCGTCGCGCGCCAACGCGCATGACGCGCATCAATCGAGCGGGGTGGCCGCATGAGCAGCACGCTGCCGATTGCATCGAACCTGTATTACGACAACCACTTCGAGCGCCCTGGCGTGAAGCTGTTGCCCAACGAGTTCTACACGACGAGCGAAGACATGGTGCTCGTGACCGTGCTCGGCTCGTGCGTCGCGGCCTGCATCCAGGACCGCACCGCGGGCATCGGCGGCATGAATCACTTCATGCTGCCCGACGACGGCGCAGACGTCGCGCAGGCCGCGTCGGACTCGATGCGCTACGGCGCGTATGCGATGGAAGTGCTGATCAACGAACTGATCAAGGCGGGCGGGCGGCGCGAGCGCTTCGAGGCCAAGGTGTTCGGCGGCGGCGCGGTGCTCGCGGGCATGACCACGATGAACATCGGCGATCGCAATTCGGAGTTCGTGCGCCGCTATCTGGCCACTGAAAAGATCCGCATCGTCGCCGAGGACCTGCAGGGCTCGCATCCGCGCAAGGTCGCGTTCATGCCGCGCACCGGTCAGGTGATGGTGAAGAAATTGCGCTTGCAACAGGAAGCGGGCGTCGCCGAGCGCGAACAGGCGCTCGTGCGGCAAAGCGCCGAAGCGCGCGCCGAGCGGCTCGCCGCGGCGCGCCAACGGGTCGAGCTGTTCGCGAAGCCGGCCGCCGCGCGGCCGAGAATCGAACTGTTCGGCGCGAGCCCGCGCCCGACTCATTCCAACAACGCCAGAACCACAGAGGAGGCGTGAGCGCTGTGCAAAAGATCAACGTATTGTGCGTCGACGATTCGGCGCTGATCCGCAGCCTGATGACCGAGATCATCAATGGGCAGCCGGACATGACGGTGGTGGCGACGGCGCCCGACCCGCTCGTGGCGCGCGATCTCATCAAGCAGCACAACCCGGACGTGTTGACGCTCGACGTCGAAATGCCGCGCATGGACGGCCTCGACTTTCTCGAGAAGCTGATGCGCCTGCGGCCGATGCCGGTCGTGATGGTGTCGTCGCTGACCGAGCGCGGCAACGAAATCACGCTGCGCGCGCTCGAACTCGGCGCGGTCGATTTCGTGACCAAGCCGAAGGTCGGCATTCGCGACGGCATGCTCGACTATGCGGAAAAGCTCGCCGACAAGATTCGCGCGGCAGCCCGCGCGCGAGTGCGCCAGGCCGGGCCCGCGCAGCAGGCGGCCGCGCAGGCCGCGCAGGCGCCGGTCGGCTCGGCGCCGCTCTTCAACAACCCGCTGCTGAGTACCGAGAAGCTCGTCATCGTCGGCGCATCGACGGGCGGCACCGAAGCGATCCGCGAAGTGCTGGTGCCGCTGCCGCCCGATGCGCCCGCGGTGTTGATCGCGCAGCACATGCCGCCCGGCTTTACGAAATCTTTCGCGCAACGCCTCAATGGTTTGTGCCGGATTACCGTTAAAGAAGCAGAGCACGGCGAGCGCGTGCTGCCGGGGCACGCGTACATCGCGCCGGGCCACGCGCATCTGTTGCTCGCGAGAAGCGGCGCCAACTATATTGCGCATTTGTCCGACGACCCGCCGGTGAACCGGCATCGTCCGTCGGTCGATGTGCTGTTCCGCTCGGCCGCGCAGCATGCGGGCAAGAACGCGGTCGGCGTGATACTGACCGGCATGGGGCGCGACGGCGCGGCCGGTCTGCTGGAGATGAAAAAGGCCGGCGCCTACACGCTGGCGCAGGACGAAGCGAGTTGCATCGTGTTCGGCATGCCGCGCGAGGCGATCGCGCTCGGCGCGGCCGACGAAATCGCCGCGCTGCCGGACATGAGCCGGCGCGTGATGGCACGTTTGTCGTCGATGGGTGACCGCGTTCAGCGGGTATGATGCGTGCCGGATGGAGTGACGCGGTCGAACGCCGCTACATGGATCAAGCAAAGGGAAAGAAATGGATAAGGGAATGAAGATTCTGGTGGTTGACGATTTTCCGACGATGCGCCGGATCGTCCGCAACCTGCTGAAGGAACTGGGCTACTCGAACGTCGACGAAGCGGAAGACGGCGCGGCCGGTCTCGCGCGTCTGCGCAGCGGCAGCTACGAGTTCGTGATCTCGGACTGGAACATGCCGAACCTCGACGGTCTCGCGATGCTGAAGGAAATCCGCGCCGACGCAAACCTGACGCACCTGCCGGTGCTGATGGTGACGGCCGAGTCGAAGAAGGAAAACATCATCGCGGCGGCGCAGGCCGGCGCGAGCGGTTACGTCGTCAAGCCGTTCACGGCCGCGACGCTCGACGAGAAGCTCAACAAGATTCTCGAGAAGATGGCGAAAGCCGGGAGCTGACGTGACGCCGCCGACCCAAACGCCTGGCGCCGAAACGGGCCACGACAGCGGCGACTTCGCGTCGGACCGCATCCTCGCGCGCATCGGCCAACTGACGCGCACGCTGCGCGATTCGATGCGCGAGCTCGGACTCGACAAGCACGTCGAGCGGGCGGCCGAAGCCGTGCCCGATGCGCGCGATCGTCTGAAGTACATCGCCAACATGACCGAGCAGGCCGCCGAGCGCGTGCTGTCGGCGATCGACATCGCGAAGCCGATCCAGGAGCAGTTGCAGAAAGACGCGGGCGCGCTCGACGCGCGCTGGGAGCAGTGGTACGCGGCGCCGATCGAGCGCGAGGAAGTGCGCGCGCTGATGAACGACACGCGCACCTTCCTGCGCGGCGTGCCCGAGGCGACCGGCGCGACCAACTCGCAGCTAATGGAGATCATGCTCGCGCAGGACTTCCAGGATCTGACCGGCCAGGTGATCAAGAAGATCACCGACGTCGTCTATCTGATCGAGCAGCAATTGCTCGGCGTGCTGGTCGAGAACATCGCGCTCGAACGGCGCGAACAGTTCGCGGCGAACGCAGCGGCGCTCGCGGCCGAGGTGTCGTCGACCGGCAGCCCGGAGCATCTGCTCAACGGCCCGCAGATCAATCCGGAAGGCAAGACGGATGTGGTGCAGGATCAATCGCAGGTCGATGATCTGCTCGCGAGCCTCGGCTTCTGATCGACCGATTCGGCCCGGCAGGCGTGCCGGGCTGCTGGCTTCTCCGCGATTCGCGCCAAACACGCGTTCAATGCGCGCCGAATACCCATCTTCCGTCCGGTTTCCTGCTAGTAATAGGCGGGTAAGTCGCGCGCGCGGGCGCACCTTGCGCCGGCTGAAAGAATCCGCAGGCATACTACGAGGTCAAAGCGGTACGGCACCCGGCTAGCGCGACGCCGGGCGGTCGCGCGGTGAGGCGGACCCCTCAGCGTTGCGGCGGCGGTGCCGTATCATCTGCCTATAAGCGGCCGCTTCGCCCAATCGGCGAAGCGTGCCGCGGCTCGGGAGGAGCATCGTCATGTGGAGTCGTATTCGTCGCGCCGGGAGAGTCACGGCGCTGGTGTTGCCGTGTTCGTTGTTGGCCCTGACGGCCGCGCAGTCCGCCCATGCGGCGCTGGGCAGCGCGCCGCTTACCCCCCCATCCGACGCCTCGGTGTCGTCCCGCGTGGTGCAGCCCGCAAGCGGCGCGGCGCAAAGTGTCATGCGTTCAGAATCGAGCGCGGCATCGTCCACATCCAACACTTCCACCACATCCGCTTCCTATACGGTACGCGAGACCACGTTCGGCAACGGCACCGTGGTCCGCGAATATCTGAGCACGAGCGGCGCGGTATTCGGCATTTCGTGGCATGGTCCGCAAATGCCCGATCTCAGTGATCTGCTCGGCAGTTATTTTCCGCAGTACGTGGCCGGCGTGAAGGCGGTTCGGGCCGCGCGCGGCAATGCGCGGGGGCCGGTCGCCGTCGACGACAGCGAGCTGGTGGTGCGTTCGGGCGGCCACATGGGCGCGTTCAGCGGCGTCGCGTGGCTGCCGTCCGCGCTGCCGGCCGGCGTCAGCGGTTCCGACATCCAGTAACGGCGAGGACCACGATGCGAACCATGCTCACGACCGCGAATATCAAAAGCTGGATGCAGGCCGCGCTTGCCGTGCTGCTCACGGCGACGCTCGTCGCCTGTGGCGGAGGCGGCAATAGTGACAACAATTCAAGCTCCAGCAGTGGCGGCAGCACGTCGAACGGACTGAACGGCGGTTCGCTGCCGGCCAGCCCGACCCAGCAGCCGATCCCCGCGAACGCGTCGAACACCGTGCCGATCACGGTCGGCCACGGCGTTTCGGGTGTCATCAACATTCCGACCGTCAGCGTGAGGATCTGCGCGCCGGGCTCGACCACCAACTGCCAGACGATCGACAATATCCAGGTCGACACAGGCTCGTTTGGCCTGCGCGTGGTCAGCTCGGTGCTCAATTCGACACTGCTCGGCGCACTGCCGGTCAGCACCATCGGCAGCGGCGGCTCCAAACTGGCCGAATGCGCAACCTTCGCGGACGGCTTCACGTGGGGCAGCGTGCGCACTGCGATCGTGACGATTGGCAGCGAAACGACGACGACCAGCATCCCCATCCAGACCATCGGCGACAACGTGAGCACGATGCCCGCGACCGGCTGCGGCAACGGCTCGGCACAGAACACGGCTAGCGATCTCGGCGCGAACGGCATTCTCGGCATCGGCACCGCGCTGAACGATTGCGGCGAGACGTGCGCGAACGCAACGACCGCGGCGACTTACAGCAACTACTTCGCCTGCCCGAACGGCACGTCGTGCGCGCGCACCGCGGTGCAGATTCCGCAACAGATCGCCAATCCGGTCGCGAACTTCCCGCTCGACAACAACGGCGTGATCGTGCAGATGGCACCGGTGTCGGACACAGGGCAGTCGTCGGCGACCGGCACGCTGGTGTTCGGCATCGGCACGCAGGGGAACAACCCGCTTGCCGCGTCGCAGGTCTTCACGACCGACAGATTCGGCGACCTGAACAACAGCACCTTCAACGGCAAGACCGTCCAGGCTTTCCTCGATTCCGGCTCGAACGCGTACTTCTTCAGCGATAGCACGCTCACGCTGTGCGCCAGCCAATTCGCGGGCTTCTATTGCCCGTCGTCGGCGCAGACCCGCACGGTCACGCTGGTCGGGTTGAACAAGGTGTCGGCGGCCGCGAGCATCGGCGTCCTGAGTGCGCAGACGCTGTTCGCCACCGGCAGCAACTTCGCGTTCAACACCCTCGCCGGCCAGATCGGCGGCAATGCGAGCTTCGACCTCGGTCTGCCGTTCTTTTACGGCCGCCACGTGTACTACCACCTCGATCAGACCGCGAGCGGCGGTCCCGCGCCTTCCGTCGCCTTCTGACGCCCACGTCGATCGAATGCCGGACGGCTTGCGTGACAGACGCGCGAGCCGTCCGCTCATCCGTCGAAATACCCCCGTTTCTCCGCCCTTATCCGCCGATCGGCGCTTGCGCCGAGCAGGAATAATCGCTCTCACTGGAAAGAGGCGCCGTGCCTCGGCCGACTGGAGAGCTTTGTGGCAGAGGACAGCGACCTCGAAAAAACCGAATCAGCCACCCCTCGGCGCCTGCAGAAGGCGCGCGAGGAAGGGCAGATCGTGCGTTCGCGGGAGCTGTCGACCTTCGCGCTGCTCGCGGCCGGGTTCTACGGCGTGTGGGGCATGTCGGGCAGCATCGGCGAGCATTTGCAGAACATGCTGCGTGCGTCGCTGACGTTCAACCATGCCGGCGCGTTCGACACCAGCCGCATGCTGATCGGCGCGGGCGCCGCGAGCCGCGAAGGATTCTACACGCTGGTGCCGATCCTCGGCTTCACCGGACTTGCCGCGCTGCTCGCGCCGATGGCGCTGGGCGGCTGGCAGCTGTCGGCGAAAGGCTTCGAGCCCAAGTTCAGCCGGCTGAACCCGATCGAGGGTCTCGGCCGCATGTTTTCGATCAACGGGCCGATCCAGCTCGGCATGTCGCTCGCGAAGACGCTGGTCGTGGGACTGATCGGCGGCACGGCGATCTGGAATCGCCATGAGCAATTCCTCGCGCTCGCGACGCAGCCGCTCCACCTCGCGCTCGCCAACTCCGTGCATCTGATCGCGGTGTGCTGCGGCATGACGGTGGCCGGCATGTTCGCGGTGGCCGCGCTCGACGTGCCGTACCAGCTGTGGACGTTCCACAAGAAGCTGCGCATGACGAAGGAAGAAGTGAAGCGAGAGCATCGCGAGAGCGAAGGCGATCCGCACATCAAGGGCAAGATTCGTCAGCAGCAGCGCGCGATCGCGCGGCGCCGCATGATGGCCCTGGTGCCGAAGGCCGACGTGGTCGTGACGAACCCGACGCACTTCGCGGTCGCGCTGCAATACTCGGACGGCGAGATGCGCGCGCCGAAGGTGGTCGCGAAGGGCGTGAACCTGGTGGCCGCGCGGATTCGCGAGATCGCCGCCGAAAACAACGTGCCGCTGCTCGAAGCGCCGCCGCTCGCGCGGGCGCTCTATCACAACGTCGATCTGGATCGCGAGATTCCGGGGCCGCTGTATGGCGCGGTCGCGGAAGTGCTCGCGTGGGTCTATCAGCTGCGCCGCTTCAAGGCTGAAGGCGGCGACGTGCCGGTCGCGCCGACCGAATTCGACGTGCCGCCCGAACTGGACAAGGGCGGCGTATCGGACGAGGACGCCGCCGAGGAAGCCGCCGACACGCTGAACCCGGCTGACGACAAGGCCAACGACCGCGCCAATGACGACCCCGGCAACGACAATAACGGAGCCTCCGCATGAACGTTCGCGCCGGTTTCCTCGCCCGACGGCCGGAAGCGCTGAACAGCACCAACCTGCGCGCCCTCGCCGGGCCGGTGCTGATCTGCATGATCCTCGGCATGATGATTCTGCCGCTGCCGCCGTTCCTGCTGGATCTGCTGTTCACGTTCAACATCGCGCTGTCGGTGATGGTGCTGCTCGTCAGCATGTACACGATGAAGCCGCTCGACTTCGCCGCGTTCCCGAGCGTGCTGCTGTTCTCGACGCTGCTGCGGCTTTCGCTGAACGTCGCGTCGACGCGGGTCGTGCTGCTCGAAGGCCATACCGGACCCGATGCGGCCGGTCAGGTGATCGAGTCGTTCGGCCACTTCCTCGTGGGCGGCAATTTCGCGGTCGGTATCGTCGTCTTCATCATCCTGATGGTGATCAACTTCATGGTGATCACGAAGGGCGCGGGGCGGATCGCCGAGGTGTCCGCGCGCTTCACGCTCGACGCGATGCCCGGCAAGCAGATGGCGATCGACGCCGATCTGAACGCGGGTCTCATCAACGAAGAGCAGGCCCGCAAGCGTCGCGCGGAAGTCTCGCAGGAAGCCGAGTTCTACGGCTCGATGGACGGCGCGAGCAAGTTCGTGCGCGGCGATGCGATCGCCGGTCTCTTGATCATGGTGATCAACATCATCGGCGGGCTGATCGTCGGCATGGTCCAGCACGACATGAGTTTTGCTGCGGCGGGCAAGAACTACACGCTGCTGACGATCGGCGACGGCCTCGTCGCGCAGATTCCGTCGCTGGTGATTTCGACGGCGGCCGGCGTGATCGTGTCGCGCGTCGCAACCAACGAGGACATCGGCACGCAGCTGACCGGGCAGCTGTTCACGAACCCGCGCGTGCTGATGATCACCGGCTGCATCCTCGTGCTGATGGGCCTGATCCCGGGCATGCCGCACTTCGCGTTCCTGATTCTCGGCGCCGGCCTGATCCAGCTCGGCCGCACGATGAAGAAGCGCGCCGAGGAGCGCAAGAACGCGCCGGCGCTCGTCGACGTCGCGCCGGCCGCGCTGGCGCCGGTCGAAAACGCCGAAGCGAGCTGGGACGACGTGACGATGATCGACACGCTCGGCCTCGAAGTCGGCTACCGGCTGATTCCGCTCGTCGACAAGAACTCGGACGGCGAGTTGCTGAAGCGGATCAAGAGCATCCGCAAGAAGTTCGCGCAGGAAATCGGCTTCCTGCCGCCGGTCATCCATATCCGCGACAACCTCGAATTGCGACCGAACGGCTATCGCATTGCGCTGAAGGGCGTCGAGGTCGGCGCGGGCGAGGCCTATCCGGGCCAGTGGCTCGCGATCAATCCCGGCCAGGTATCGGCCGCGCTGCCGGGCACGCCAACCCAGGACCCGGCGTTCGGCCTGCCCGCGATCTGGATCGATACGAACCTGCGCGAACAGGCGCAGGTGTACGGCTACACCGTCGTCGATTCGAGCACGGTGGTCGCGACGCACCTGAATCACCTCGTCGTCACGCACGCGTCGGAGCTGCTCGGCCGCCGCGAGGTGCAGGCGCTGCTCGAGCGGATGCAGAAGGACACGGCATCGCTCGTCGACGACCTGGTACCGAAGGTGCTGCCGCTCACCACGCTGCAAAAGGTGCTGCAGAACCTGCTCGAAGAAGGCGTGCCGATCCGCGACTTGCGCACGATCCTCGAAGCGCTCGCCGAGCACGCGACCAAGATCACCGACCCGCACGACCTCACCGCCGCGGTGCGGCTCGCGCTGGGTCGCGCGATCACGCAGCAGTGGTTCCCCGGCATCGCCGACATGCAGGTGATGGGCCTCGACGCGAACCTCGAACGGGTGCTGTCGCAGGCGCTATCGACCGGACCGAACCCGGGCCTCGAGCCGGGTCTCGCGAACACGCTGCTCGCCGAAACGCAGAAGGCGATCACGCGTCAGCAGAACCTTGGCCTCGCTCCGGTGCTGCTCGTGCAGCACGCGCTGCGCCCGATGCTCGCGCGCTTCCTGCGCCGCAGCCTGCCGCAACTGAAAGTGCTGTCGTATGCGGAAGTGCCCGATACGCGCAACGTCAAGGTGGTGAATCTGATCGGCGCGCAAGGCTGACGAAGGCCGCTCGCTTGCGGCTGAGGACACCACACAAACCGGCGCTCCAGGGGGCGCCGGTTTTCATTTCCGCTTCGGGTTCCGCATGCCGTTGTAACGCTGAAACGCCTTTGCCGACCTCGTCAATCGATGCTTCTGACGTGTGTCCATCAAGCGAATTGCCGACCTTTAACGGTCTTTATCCATCGATCGTCGCCCGACGCCTTTCGCAATAATTGATTGCAATGGGACACGGTGTATTGCCGGTCCGCCAGTCCGTATACCTCATCGGGGGTCCAGCTTGAACATTCGTAAATTTGTCGGTGCTACCAGTCGCGATGCGTTGCGTCTCGTTCGCGAAGCACTTGGCTCCGATGCGGTCGTGCTGTCGAATCGCACGATGGACGACGGCAGCGTCGAAATCGTCGCGCTCGCCGATAGCGATCTCGCCGCGATCACACCGAAAGCGCGCGAAGGCGCCGCATCGATGCTCACGCCGCGCGGCTTGCCCGCGGCGCCGATGAATCCGTACGCGAGCGCCATGCCGGATGTGTTTTCGTCGGTGTTCGGCGCGAGCCCGGAAGCGGGTGCTGAAGCGATGTCGGTGATCGCGCCGGCGAATTTTCCGGCGGATTTTCCTGCGAACGCGGCTGCGGATTTTATGGCTAGCCCGGCGCTCAACATGGCCGCGAATGAAGCGCCGTTGGCCGCCGCAAATACCTATCCGTCGACGGGCGGCACGAGCGCCACGACGGCCGCGTCCGCAGCCATCGCGACAGGCGCCGCACCCGCCGCGAGTCAACCAGCACCCAACGCAGTCACTTCGTTCAACGCACCGGCCACGCCCGCCGCTTCAGCCACACCTTCCGGCGCGAGTGCCCGCGCCGCGGCCGCGCGCCTGTCGAACGACATCCGCGCGGATCTGCTGAAAGCCGCGGGAGTGCCGGTATCGCCGGCTGTCGCATCGAGCGCAGCCGCCGCGCCGCGCACGATGGCCGAGTCGAATCCGTGGCTCATCGATCATGCGCGTCGTATCGCGGCTGAGCAGCAGCAACAAAGCGGCGAATACAGCGCCCGTCCCGCCGCGATGACGCCCGCCGTCGCGACCTCCAAGGGTCTCGGCAGCGCGGTCGACGCGCGGGCGGTAGCCGCGCCGCCGGTGATCGATACGCCCGACTGGGCGCGCGAAGCCGCCGAAGTCGCCGCGCGCCGCACCGCGCAGAAGATCGCGCCTGTGCCGTCGGCCACCGACGAAAGCCGCTCGCCGGCCGCCGTCGCCGAGGCGATCAAGGGGCGCATGGAGCAGGTCGTCAAGGACACCGTGATGCACGAACTGTCGTCGATGCGCGACATGATGGAAGAGCACTTCGCGGGTCTGCTGTGGGGCGATCGACAGCGCCGCAACCCCGGAGGCGCCGCGCTCACCAAGCATCTGTTCGCCGCGGGCTTTTCCGCGCAGCTCGTGCAGATGATGGTCGACAACCTGCCCGACGACATCGAAACGATGGACGGCGGCATGGACTGGGTGCGCTCGGTGCTCGAATCGAACCTGCCGGTGATGGAAGACGAGGACGCGCTGATGGAGCGCGGCGGCGTGTTCGCGCTGATGGGTCCGACCGGCGTCGGCAAGACGACCACCACCGCGAAGCTCGCCGCGCGCTGCGTGATGCGCTTCGGCGCGAGCAAGGTGGCGCTGCTGACGACCGACAGCTACCGCATCGGCGGTCATGAACAGCTGCGCATCTTCGGCAAGATTCTCGGCGTCTCGGTGCACGCGGTGAAGGACAGCGCCGATCTGCAACTCGCGCTCTCCGAGCTGCGCAACAAGCACATCGTGCTGATCGACACGATCGGCATGAGCCAGCGCGACCGCCTCGTGTCCGACCAGATCGCGATGCTGTGCCGCGCCGGCCAGCCGGTGCAACGCCTGCTGCTGCTCAACGCGACGAGCCACGGCGACACGTTGAACGAAGTCGTGCAGGCGTATCAGCGCGCGCCGGACCAGCAGCCGCTCGCCGGCTGCATTCTGACCAAGCTCGACGAAGCGACGAACCTGGGCGGGGTGCTCGATACGGTGATCCGCTACAAGCTGCCGGTGCATTACGTATCGACCGGACAGAAGGTGCCGGAGAACCTGTACGTCGCGACGAAAAAATTCCTGATCAAGAGCACCTTCTGCGTTCCGCGCGACAACTCGCCGTTCGTACCGCACGACGACGACATCCCCGCTTTGCTGTCCTCGCTGTCCGCGCGTTCGACGGCCGAGTTGCACGAGGTTCGCTTTGGATAAATTCGTTTCCGATCAGGCCGAAGGGTTGCGGCGGCTGCTCGCGCGCGGCGGTGCGCGCGTGATCGCGTTGGCCGGTGCGTCGACGGGCGTGGGCAGTACGACCGTGGCGGTCAACCTCGCCGCGGCGCTCGCGCAGCAGGGCAAGGACGTGCTCGTGATCGACGAATGCGTCGGTGACAAATCGGTGAGCGCGATGCTTGGCGGCTTGCGCGGCGCGGGCAACTTCGCGGCGGTGATGCGCGGCGAGACCCCGGTCGATTTCGCTGCGGCGCGTCACGCGCTCGGCTTTTCGGTGCTGTCCGCCTCGCGCAACAACCGCGAGGGCCATACGGAGGCCGAACTCAGCGTGCTGCTCGGCGGCTCGGCCGACATCGTGCTGATCGACGCGCAGCTCGACGACGAAGGGCATCTGTCGCCCCTCGCCAAGCAGGCGCACGACGTGATGATCGTCGCGCGCATGTTGGGCGAGGCGATCACCGACGCGTATGCGTGCATCAAGCGCTTGCACTACGCGCACGCGATCGCGCAGTTGCGCGTGCTCGCGAATCACGTGCAAAGCGCCAACGACGCGCAAGCCGCGTTCGGCAATCTCGCCGGCGTGGCCGGCCGCTACCTGACCGTCGCGTTGGAAAACGCCGGCTGCATTGCGGCCGACGTGCGCATCGCGCGGGCGCTCGAGTTGTCGCGCTGTGTGGTCGACGCGTTTCCGTCGACACCGGCCGCGCGCGACTTCCGCCATCTCGCCGCCGAATTGCAGTACTGGCCGATGCGGCCAGCGATGTCGTCGCAAACGCCCTGGCGGGCGCCTGCGACAGTTACAGCGGCGCACCACGCCGACCAACCGTCCGCGCAGCACGCTTGAAAGGCCCGCACGAAGGACAAGGGGAGCACGATGTCGATGTATAACGCTCAGGGAAAGATTTCTCAGGCCGAAGTTCTGGCGAAGTACGCACCGCTCGTGCGTCGACTCGGCTTGCAGCTTGTCGCGAAAATGCCGGCGAGCGTCGATCTCGACGACCTGATCCAGGCCGGCATGATCGGCTTGCTGGATGCCGCCGGCCGCTACAAGGAAGACCAGGGCGCGCAGTTCGAGACCTATGCCAGCCAGCGGATTCGCGGCGCGATGCTCGACGAGCTGCGCAGCAACGACTGGCTGCCGCGCAGCCTGCGGCGCACGTCGCGCGAAGTGGAAAGCGCGGTGCACAAGGTGGAGCAGAACCTCGGCCGCTCGGCGAGCGAGGCGGAGGTCGCCGAGCACCTGCAGATGCGGCTCGACGAATACCAGTCGATGCTGCAGGACCTGCACGGCAGCCAGCTGATCTACTACGAAGACTTCGACCGCTCCGCCGACGACGAACCTTTTCTTGACCGCTACTGCGTCGATCATTCCGATCCGCTGTCGGCGCTGCTCGACGACAGCCTGCGCTCCGCGCTCGTCGAAGCAATCGACCGCCTGCCGGAGCGCGAGAAGCTGCTAATGTCGCTGTACTACGAGCGCGGCATGAATCTGCGCGAGATCGGCGCGGTAATGGAAGTCAGCGAATCGCGCGTGTGCCAGCTGCACAGCCAGGCCGTGGCACGCCTGCGCACCCGGCTGCGCGAAATGGCCTGGGCGAACGCCGAAACGAACTGATGCCGCCGCGGGACAGCCCGCCGCTTTTCAAGCGCTGGCTCTGGATGCGGCGGCGCGCCGATGCCGATTCGCGCCGGGCCGCCTGGTTGCTCATGCGTCCGCCATCTCATGTTCGGCTGCGAGCGCGAGAAATGCCGAGCGCGACATACCGCGCGCCTGCGCATACGCGTCGATCTCCTGCACCAGCACCTCGGGCAGCGAGATGTTGATACGGACCGCCTTCTTCAGCGCCGGAATATTGCGCGTCGTCACGAAACCCCATGTGAACCCTGCGAATTCCGGATTGCGCCGATGCTCGCCGAGCGCGAGCGGCTCGGGCAGCGGCAGCCCTTCGTCGAGCAGAGTTTCGAGATGCGATTCGATCGCCTGTTTTGCGTTCGCATACGCTTCTTCGAGCGTGTCGCCCGCGGAGTAACAGCCCGGAATATCGGGCACCACGACGCCGAACGCGTGCGTATTGTCTCCGGGTTCGATGGCGATCGGAAAGATCAGATGCTTCATTTGAGCCCCGCCTGTTTCAGAATGCTGTTCAGGGTGCCGGCCGGCAAATCTTTTTTCGGGTGCGGGACCGTCACGAGCCCCCGTTTTCCCGCGTGCCTGAAATGATGGTGACTGCCCGCTTTGCGGACGAGCTGCCAGCCATTCGCTTGAATCAATTTGACGACCTCGGCACTGTTCATACATCACACCCTCCATCATACACACGATTACACACGCTGACTAGCGGGCAAGCTTCCGCCTATTGATGCGCGGCCAAGTCGAAGCCGGGCGCTGGCGAAAACTCGACGGAAGTCACCATTTCAGCGTGACGGGTGGACTAGCGCTAGCTAGCCAAACAGCTAACGCAGCGTGACATGGAGCGGAACGTGGGTGAAAAAGCGGCAGCGGAAAAACGACAAGGCCCGCCGATGGCGGGCCTTCTCATTTCATATCGGATCTTTGCTCGATTGCAGGCCGGGCGGCCGGCCCCTCAAAGTCCCGAATAAGCCGGAACTCGCCCATCGGGCCCATACAGGTTCGTCTTGCGCGGCACGCTGACCTGCAGCGCCTTCAGCGCGCGCTGGTTGTACTCCATCCGCACGCGGATCAGCTCGCCGTTGTTGGCGTTGACGCGCCGCGCGCGCTCGGCCGCTTTCTGCAGCAGCTTCCATTGCGTCGCGACGCGCTCGTCGGTGCTCGCCGCGAGCTCTATGCCGGACCAGCCGGCCGGAAAGCCGAGTTCGGCCAGATGCGTGTCGCGCGCGGTTTCGAGCCTCGCGAGTACGCCGATCAGCTCGGTTTTCTTCTCGACGATCGGGGGCAATTGCTCCAGCGGCGAGACCGCCGTCAGCGCTTTGGTTTCGAGAGCGAGGATCGAGGCGAATGCCTCGACGGTCGAATATTCTTCGATCAGGGTGGCAACCAGGGCGTCTTTCATGTCAACAACTCGCTACGCACACCGGCCCGCGAACCACGCGAACCGAGTTGGTCGGACGCCGCCCGGCAGCTCACCGCGCGGCGAGATGCCGATCAGTTGCCGGTCGACGAGGTTTTGTTCTGCAACAGGTCGCGCGCCGTCTGCAGCACGCCGTCGGCGATCTTGCCGGAGTCGATCTGCAGCGTGCCGTCCTTGATCGCCTGCTTGATCGACTCGACGTGCGCGGTGTCGATGTCGGCCGAACCGGAGGCCGCGAGGCTGCGCAAATGCTGCGACAGCCCCGACAGGCTCACGCTGGTGTCGCCCGACGCGCTGCTCGCGGCCGGCGCGGCCGTGCTCGTCGCGCCCTGCGCGGCGCTGGCTGCCGGCGTGGTTTCGCCGCTTTGCTGTGAGCGGGACAATGCGTCTTTCAACGACGCCAGATTCGAAGAGGTGGTGGGATCGACTTTCACGATTGGCTTCCCTAACGATTTGATCCTGATAACGGCAACCGCCGATCAAAACTTTAGCGCAATCGCTCGACACCCGGCCCGCCAACCGGTGGCCATCTGCCCCTCTCAATGCCCGCTTCAATGCCCGCGTCAATGTCCGTTTGGCTGCTCTCGCCACCGCGGCAGCAGCTTCGAGCGTGGTCATTGCCGCCAGCCCGCTCACATCTGGATCTCCACCGTCCCGCCGTCCTTGACGATGCCGGAGATGATCTGGCCGTTCGCGGTCTTCACGCGCACTTGCTGACCGGGCGACGCGTTGTTCATCGCGCTGCCCTCGGACGAAATCGAGAAACCGTCGCCGGCCGCGACGACCCGCACGGTCTGGCCGATCGCCACCGCCGACGCGCTCTTCAGCATGTCGCGGCGCAGCGGCATGCCGCCCGCGATCCGCACGAGCGAGACCGAGCCGACCGCCTGCGACGGGTCGGTGACGATCGCCTGCGGCAGGCCGGTCAGGTCGCCGTCACGCGCGACCAGGTCGGCGGCCGTCAGCACTTCGCCCGGCGCCATCGCGCGGGCGGCCAGGTAATAGGTCGCATGCAGCGCGATGCGCGCCTGCAGATAAATGGTCCACGGCCGCTCGCCCGCGCAGCGCACGCCGACCGTCAGCCGGCCCCACAGGCGCGCGCCGGTCGGCATGAACGGTTCGAGCGACGTGCACGCGGCGAGGCCGCGCGGAAACGCGGGCGCGACTGTAATGTCCACCTTGCCGGGCAAGCCGACGGCCTGCTGTTGCAGGAACGCGAGCGCGCTCGCGTGAATCGCTTCCGGGTCCTGCTGGCCGGGCAGCGGCGCCGGTTGCGCGGGCGGCGCGGCGGTACCGGTCTGCGGTGTTCTCTGTGCGATCGTGGCGGCGCTCGCCGGTTGGCGCGTGCCCGACGATGCGGCGGGCATTCCCGCGATCGCGGGATTGGCCGGCTGCCCGGGCACGGTCGCGACCGGCTTGCCATTCGCGCCCAACTGGGGCGGCTCGCCGCGCGACGCGAGACTGTCGAAACCGCCGCCTTGCGGCGGATTGGCCGCGACCGCGCGCGGATTCGCGAGGCCGACGGCCGAGCCCGCTTCGGCATTGACGCGCGCGACGCCCGACGCGCCCGTGCTGGCCGCCGGCGGAATCGTCACCACGCCGTTGGCGTCCGGTTTGAAGTTGGTGCGGATGATTGCCGGCGCGGCGG
The DNA here is from genome assembly GCF_050436345.1 of Paraburkholderia sp. WC7.3g. Lineage (NCBI taxonomy): Bacteria > Pseudomonadati > Pseudomonadota > Betaproteobacteria > Burkholderiales > Burkholderiaceae > Paraburkholderia > Paraburkholderia sp. WC7.3g. The sequence goes on along the minus strand of NZ_JBNDMA010000002.1, from coordinate 271,900 downwards.
CGGCGGGCTCGCCCGCGCCCGCAATGACGATCGCGCCGCTCGCGTTCGCGGCGCGCCCGAACGCATCGGTGTCGCGCGGGACGCTCGCGCGGCCGAGCGACTGCGCGCTCGCCGCGGCGAGCGATGCCGCCGACGCGCGGCGCTGCGCCGGCGTCTGAATCCGTTGCGCGAGATCGTTCAGCGCGGCGGGATTTTTCTCGGCGGGTCCTGGAATCACGATCGGGCCACCCGCATCCTGCGCCCGGGTCGTGGCCGGCAACAGCACGATGCCGCCCGCGACCCATACCGCGACGTTCACGACCAGCCGCGTCAGGCAATGCGTCAGGCAACGCGCGAACGAGCGCCGCCCCGGCCGCGCGCCCACGCTCGTGCCGCTCGCACGCTGCGGCAAGGTGTTAGTGGGCTGGTCCATCGCGGGTCTCCATCGAATGCATCGGTACGCCTTGCATTCTAGTGAGCACCCCTTGCGCGCAAACGTTGAATAGAAGCCCCCTTTCCCGGTTATTCGTCCGATTGCCGCTTGCACGCGGCCCATAAGATGCATCACATGCAAAAAGGCCTTCGCACCCGCCGCGTGTCTCGCACGATGCGCACACGGGACGACCTTGGAAACGTTCTCGGGAGATTCCCATGCTCGACAAACTCGATGCCGAATTCGCGTTCGGCCGGCAGGCGATGGATGTACGCGCATACCGGCAGGAACTGCTGTCGTCGAATATCGCGAACGCCGACACGCCCGGCTACAAGGCGCGCGATATCGACTTCGCGTCGTCGCTCGCCGGCGCGCTGAAGAAGACAGGCGGCAGCACCGCGGGCCAAGGCGCATCGAACGGCTCGACGCTCGCGATGACGCAACCCGCGGGCGCGACGAGCGGCATGTCGATGAGCACCACCGAGGCCGGCCACATGAGCGGCAAGGCCACGCTGACGGCGACGGGCGGCAGCCCCGACGACTACGGCAACCTGCAATACCGGATTCCGCAGCAGCCGGCGCTCGACGGCAACACGGTCGATGTCGACACCGAGCGCGTGCAGTTCGCCGACAACACGGTGCACTTCGAGTCGGGTATGACGGTCGTGTCGAACCAGATCAAGACGATGTTGTCGGCGATCACGTCGGGCTCGTAAGCCGGACAGGCCGCACGGCACACAAGCAGAGCGCATGGCGGCTGAATCCAGCCAGCCAGCGCGCAGGAAAACGAACGCTACGGGACTTAACGTAACGCCGGTGCGAACCGGCAGGAGAGGTCAGGAAACATGCCATCCCTGATGAACATTTTTGGTGTCGCGGGCTCCGCGATGTCGGCGCAATCGGAGCGGCTCAACGTGACGGCGTCGAACCTCGCCAACGCGGACAGCACGACCGGCCCCGACGGTCAGCCGTACAAGGCCAAGCAGGTCGTGTTCGCGGTGAACCCGCTCGGCGGCGCGCGCTCGGGCTCCGGCCAGCAGGTCGGCGGCGTGCAGGTGACCGGCGTCGTCGACGATCCGTCGCCGATGAAGACCGCGTACGAACCCGGCAATCCGGCCGCCGACGCGAACGGCTACGTGACGCTGCCCAACGTCGACCCGGTGCAGGAGATGGTCAACATGATCTCGGCCTCGCGCTCGTACCAGGCCAACGTCGAAACGCTGAACACCGCCAAAACCCTGATGCTGAAAACGCTCACGATCGGAACCTGAGGAGAGAGCCTTGACCACCAACACCACGATCGGCGGCAGCGGCACGACCGTTTCGCAGACGCTGCTCGACACGATGAACGGCACGAGCAGCAGCTCGAGTGCGACCAGCTCGATGAGCAGCACGTCCGGCACCTCGGCGACGGACCTGCAGAACACCTTCCTGCAGCTGCTCGTCGCGCAGATGAAGAACCAGGACCCGACCAATCCGATGGACAGCTCGCAGATGACCTCGCAGCTCGCCCAGATCAGCACGGTGCAGGGCATCAGCCAGCTCAATACGTCGCTGTCGTCGCTGTCGACGCAACTGTCGGCCGGCCAGCAGTCGCAGGCCGCGCTGCTGATCGGCTCGACCGTGCTCGCGTCGGGCAACACGATCACCGTGTCGAGCGGCAAAGCGAACGAGTTCGGCGTCACGCTCGCGAACTCCGTCAGCGACCTGCAGGTCGTCGTGAAGAACTCGGCCGGCACGATCGTCAACACGATCGACCTCGGCAAGCAGTCGGCCGGCACGATTCCGGTCGGCTGGACGCCGACCGACTCGGCGGGCAACACGCTCGCCGACGGCACCTACACGATCACCGCAACCGGCACGATCAACGGCCAGCAGGCGACGGCCACCACGCTCACCGGCGCGACGGTCGAGAGCGTCGTGCAGCAGAGCGGCGGCACGCCGGGCCTCGTGCTGTCGAACGGCTCGACGGTCGGCCTGACCAGCGTCGCCGCGATCCTGTAAGCCGCATCCATCCAGTTACGACTTTGCAGATACGGAGTACGTCATGAGTTACCAAACAGGTTTGAGCGGTCTGTCGGCGTCGTCGAGCGATCTCGACGTGATCGGCAACAACATCGCCAACGCCAACACGGTTGGCTTCAAGAGCGGCACCGCGGAATTCGCCGACATGTACGCCAATTCGGTCGCGACCGCGGTGAGCCAGCAGATCGGTATCGGCACGAAGCTCGCCGAAGTGCAGCAGCAGTTCTCGCAAGGCACGATCAACACGACGAACCAGGCGCTGAACGTCGCGGTCAACGGCAATGGCTTCTTCCAGATGTCGAACAACGGCACGCTGACCTATTCGCGCAACGGCGTGTTCCAGCTCGACAAGAACGGCTTCATCACGAACGCGCAGGGCCTCGATCTGATGGGCTACGCGGCCAATAGCTCGGGCATCATCAACACCGCGCAGACCGTGCCGCTGACGGTGCCGACCGCGAACATCGCGCCGAAGGCGACCACCTCGATCACCGCGGGCCTGAACCTGAACGCGCAGGACAACCTCATGCTCGGCGCGCCGACCGCCACGGCCGGCGCCGGCAACACCGGTACGCTGAACACGACCGGCGCGACGATCACCAACGCGGCCGCCGGCACCAACACCGACAAGTACACGATCAACTTCACGAGCCCGACCACCTACACGGTCACGGACAACACGCTCGGCACGACCACGGCGTCGCAGAACTACACGGCCGGCACGGCGATCACGCTCGGCAACGGCGAAAGCATTACGTTCAGCGGCACGCCGGCCGCCACCGACACCTACACGATCACGCAGAACCCGACCACGTTCAACCAGAGCAGCTCGTCGACTTACAACTATTCGACGAGCACGACCGTCTACGATACGCTCGGCGGCTCGCAGACGGTCAACATGTACTTCGCGAAGACGGGCTCGGGCACGTGGAACGTATACGCTGGCCCGTCGACCGGCACCGCGAAGCTGATCGGCACGGCGAACTTCAATTCGTCGGGCACGCTGGTCAGCACGACCGACGCGACGACCGGCCTCGCGACCGCGACGCTCGGCGCGTTCACCATGTCGATCCCGACCACCGACGGTTCGGGCACGCCGCAGAACGTCACGCTGAACATGGCCGGCACCACGCAGTATGGCGGCAAGGACGGCGTGAACAGCCTGTCGACCGACGGCTTCGCGGCGGGCCAGCTGACGAGCTTCACGGTCGGCTCCGACGGCACGCTGACCGGCAACTACTCGAACGGCGAGACCGCGGCGCTCGGCCAGATCGTGCTGGCGAACTTCTCGAACGAGAACGGCCTCGTCGATCTCGGCAACAACGAGTACGGTCAGACGGCTGCCTCGGGCGTCGCGCAGATTTCGACGCCGGGCTCGACCAACCACGGCGTGCTGCAAGGCGGCGCGGTCGAGAACTCGAACGTCGATCTGACGAGCGAGCTGGTCAATCTGATCACCGCGCAGCGCAACTACCAGGCGAACGCGCAGACGATCAAGACCCAGCAGGCCGTCGACCAGACCCTGATCAACCTGTAAGCCAACGGGACCTCTTCATGGATCGGCTGATCTACACCGCGATGTCGGGCAGCGCGCAGGCGCTCGAACAGCAGGCGATCGTCGCGAACAACCTCGCGAACGCGTCGACCACGGGCTTTCGCGCGCAGCTCGAAACTTTCCGCGCCGTGCCGATGTCGTTCGGTGACGGCAGCACGGTCAACGACGACACGACCCGCACCTTCGTGCTGTCGTCGACACCGGGCGCCGACTACACGCCGGGGCCGATCCAGCAGACCGGCAATCCGCTCGACGTCGCGATTCAGGGGCCGGGCTGGCTGTCGGTGCAGACCGCCGACGGCAACGAGGCCTACACGCGCGCGGGCAATCTGCACATCGACGAAAACGGCCAGCTCGTGAACGCGACCAATCAGGTCGTGCTCGGCAACGGCGGGCCGGTATCGGTGCCGCCGGGCGCGCAGATCACGATCGGCAAGGACGGCACGGTGTCGGCGCTGACGCCGGGCGATCCGCCCACCGCTGTCGTCACTGTCGATCAACTGAAGCTGGTCAATCCCGATCCGCAGTCGCTCACGCGCGGCGATGACGGTCTGTTTCGTACCGCCGACGGCAACCCCGCCGACGCCGATCCGACCGTGACGCTCGCGCCGGCGTCGCTCGAAGGCAGCAACGTGAATCCGGTCAGCGCGATGGTCTCGATGATCACCAACGCGCGCCAGTTCCAGATGCAGACGCAGTTGCTGGAAAACGCCGACAAGAACGATCAGTCCGCCAACCAGCTGCTCAGCTTCAGCTAACGGCTTGCCACGGAGTGCGCTACGAGGCGCGCCCCGGACTTTGGAGAACCATAAGTGAACCGCTCACTCTACATCGCCGCTACCGGCATGAATGCGCAACAGGCGCAGATGGACGTGATCTCGAACAACCTCGCGAACGTCAGCACCAACGGCTTCAAGGGCTCGCGCGCGGTGTTCGAAGATCTGCTGTACCAGACCATCCGCCAGCCGGGCGCGAACTCGACGCAGCAAACCGAGCTGCCGTCCGGCATCCAGCTCGGCACCGGCGTGCAGCAGGTCGCGACCGAGCGCCTGTACACGCAGGGCAACCTGCAGCAGACCGGCAACTCCAAGGACGTCGCGATCAACGGCGCCGGCTTCTTCCAGGTGCAAATGCCCGACGGCACGACCGCCTACACGCGCGACGGCTCGTTCCAGACCAACGCGCAAGGTCAGCTCGTCACGTCGAGCGGCTACCAGGTGATTCCGGCAATCACGATCCCGACCAATGCGACCTCGCTGACGATCGGCAGCGATGGTGTGGTGTCGATCACCGTGTCGGGATCGAGCAACACGCAGCAGCTCGGCTCGATGCAGGTCGCGACCTTCATCAACCCGGCCGGCCTCGACGCGAAGGGCGAGAACCTGTTCTCTGAGACCGCGTCGTCGGGTGCGCCGAACGTGGCGCAGCCGGGCCTGAACGGCTCGGGCACGCTCAACCAGGGTTACGTGGAAGCGTCGAACGTGAACGTCGTGCAGGAGCTGGTGAACATGATCCAGACGCAGCGCGCGTACGAAATCAACAGCAAGGCCGTGACGACCTCCGACCAGATGCTGCAGACCTTGAGCCAGATGCAGGTTTGAGGACTGGAAATTTAAGGCGGTTAACGATGATGTCGCATTCCACTCGCACTCCGGTTCATTCGCGCACGGCCGAGGCGCTCGTGCAGCTCGCGCTGCTCGCCGCGCTCGGCGGCTGCGCACTCGTGCCGAAGCAACCGATCACGCAGCAACCGATGACCGCGCTGCCGCCGCTGCCGCCGCAGGCGCAGGCGCCGGGCTCGATCTACAACCCGGGCTACGCGGGCCGTCCGTTGTTCGAAGACCAGCGGCCGCGCAACGTGGGCGACATCATCACGATCGTGATCGCCGAGAACATCAACGCGACGAAGTCGTCCGGCGCGAATGCGAACCGCAACGGCAGCACGAGCTTCAACGTACCGACCGCGGGCTTTCTCGGCGGCCTGTTCGCCAAGACCAACCTGAGCGCGACCGGCGCCAACGGTTTTGCCGGCACCGGCGGCGCGAACGCGTCGAATACGTTCAACGGCACGATCACCGTGACCGTGACCGGCGTGCAGGCGAACGGCAACCTGATCGTCAGCGGTGAGAAACAGATGCTGATCAATCAGGGCAACGAGTTCGTGCGCTTTTCCGGTGTCGTGAATCCCAACACGATTTCGAGTCTGAACGCCGTGTACTCGACCCAGGTCGCCGACGCGAAAATCGAATACTCCGCGAAGGGTTACATAAACGAAGCGGAGAACATGGGCTGGCTGCAGCGGTTCTTCCTCAACGTGGCGCCGTGGTGATCATGGGTATCGTCTTCCACACGCTGTCGCGCGCGGGCCGCGCACTGATGTTCGTCGCGCTCGCCTGCGCGGCGCTGCAGGCCGCCACGCCCGCGTACGCGGAGCGCCTGAAGGACCTCGCGCAGATCCAGGGCGTGCGCGACAACCCGCTGATCGGCTACGGCCTCGTGGTCGGCCTCGACGGCACCGGCGACCAGACCACGCAGACGCCGTTCACCACGCAGACGCTCGCGAACATGCTCGCGAACCTCGGCATCTCGATCAACAACCAGGCGGCGGGCTCGAGCAACTCGCAGTCGTCGCTGTCGAATATCCAGCTGAAGAACGTCGCCGCCGTGATGGTGACCGCGGTGTTGCCGCCGTTCGCGCGGCCCGGCGAAGCGATCGACATCACGGTATCGTCGCTGGGCAATGCGAAGAGCCTGCGCGGCGGCACGCTGCTGCTGACGCCGCTAAAGGGCGCCGACGGCCAGGTGTATGCACTCGGCCAGGGCAACGTCGCAGTCGGCGGCGCGGGCGCGAGCGCGAACGGCAGCAAGGTGCAGGTCAACCAGCTGGCCGCGGGGCGCATCACCAGCGGCGCGATCGTCGAGCGCTCAGTGCCGACCGCGGTGTCGCAGGCGGGCACGATGCAGCTCGACCTGAACGACATGGACTACGACACCACGCAGCGCGTCGTCGCGGCGATCGACAATGCGTTCGGCGGCGGTACCGCGACCGCGCTCGACGGCCGCACGATCCAGCTGCGCGCGCCGGCCGATCCGCAGCAGCAGGTCTCGTTCATGGCGCAATTGCAGAACCTCGAAGTGCGGCCCGCGCAGGCGGCCGCGAAGGTCATCCTGAACGCCCGCACCGGCTCGATCGTGATGAACCAGATGGTGAGCCTGCAGAACTGCGCGGTCGCGCACGGCAATCTGTCGGTCGTGATCAATACACAGCCGGTGGTGAGCCAGCCGGGCGCGTTCTCGAACGGCCGCACGGTGGTCGCGCAGCAGTCGCAGATCCAGATGAAGCAGGACAACGGCGCGCTCAAACTCGTGAACGCCGGTGCGAATCTCGCCGACGTGGTGAAGGCGCTCAACGCGCTCGGTGCGACGCCCGCGGATCTGATGTCGATTCTGCAGGCCATGAAAGCAGCCGGCGCGTTGCGCGCCGACCTTGAAATCATCTAAGGAGCACGCCAGATGAATTCCGATACGACCAATAGCGTGAACTCCGCCAACGATCTGACCAGCCGGTTCGCGCTAGACGTGCAGGGCTTCGGCGCACTGAGCGCGCAGGCAAAAGCGTCGCCGCAAGCCGGCATGAAGATGGCCGCGCAGCAGTTCGACGCCGTGTTCACGCAGATGATGCTCAAGAGCATGCGCGATGCGACGCCGCATGACGGTCCGTTCGATTCGCACGACACCGCGACCTTCACGTCGATGATGGATCAGCAGATGGCGCAGCAGCTGTCGAAGAAGGGCATCGGCGTCGCCGACGCGATGCTCAAACAGCTGATGCGCAACCAGGGCATGCAGGTGGATGGCGCGAACGGCGCGGGCGCGGCGGGCGGTCTCGCCGGCATGACCAACGCGCTCGGTGGCGGTAGCGGCGGCGACCAAGGCCAGAGCGCGGCGCTGAACGCGCTCGCGCGCGCCTACGGCAACGCCCACACAAACGGCCAGCTCGCGCTCGGCCGCGCCTACTCGGCCAATAGCGCGCTGACGCCGCCGGTGCGCGGCGACGGCAGTTCGCCGAAGGTCGACGCGTTCGTCGACAAGCTCGCCGCGCCGGCGCAGGCCGCGAGCGCGGCGACGGGCATTCCGGCGCGCTTCATCATCGGTCAGGCCGCGCTCGAATCGGGCTGGGGCAAGAGCGAGATCAAGAAGGCCGACGGCACGACCAGCCATAACGTGTTCGGCATCAAGGCGGGCAACGACTGGACCGGCAAGACCGTGTCGACAGTCACGACCGAATACGTGAACGGCAAGCCGCATCGCACGGTCGAGAAATTCCGCGCGTACGACTCGTACGATGAAGCGATGACCGATTACGCGAGCATGTTGAAAAACAACCCGCGTTACGCGCAGGTGATCAATTCGTCGCGCGACGTCAACGGCTTTGCGAACGGCATGCAGCGCGCCGGTTATGCGACCGATCCGCATTACGCGAAAAAGCTGATGTCGATCATGCAGAAAATGGGCTGATTAAAAACAATGCACGCGACGAGGCCGCGTGCATAAAACGAACAAAATCACGGAAAATGGGGCGGATACGGTTTTAACGTTTGCGCGAGATTTCCGGCAAATATTTAATAGAAGCCCCTAAATTTTGGCTGGATGCTGCCGCTAACGAGTTAGACCCGATACCGGAATAGCGCTGTAAGGTCCGGTCGAACGCGTGTGGTGCGGCTTGCATGAAGACCCTCAGAGTCGACGGCCAGGCCGTGGCACATGCCCGCAAGAACATGCTTACCGGCAAGCCCATGGATATGAACCAGTCGAACGGCCAGACTGACACGAACGGTCAGCCGCACCTCCCGGAAGACGAGAGCGTTCCCGATTTCGGCCGCCGCAATCCGCTGGAAATCGGCGTGCAACTGCGCAATCTCGTCAATCGCGGCGACTTCCTCACCGTCGAATACGCGGGTGGGCAGCTCGTTACGCGCCTGCTCGACGTCGACGTGCGCGAACGCACTTTCACCTTCGATTGGGGCGCGCTCTCCGATCAGAACGCGGAGCTGCTCGGCGCGCCGCGCTGCCAGTTCCACGCGTCGCCCGACGGCGTGCGCGTCGAGTTCACGACCCCGACGCCGCGCGAAACCCGCTTCGAAGGACTGCCGGCGTTCGAGGCCGACTTCCCCGAGGTGCTGTTCCACGTGCAGCGCCGCGAGTACTTCCGCGTCGCCGCGCCGATTCTCGATCCGTTCTTGTGTACCGGCCGCCTGCCCGAGGGCGACACGTTCCGCTTCGAGGTGCACGATCTGTCGCTCGGCGGCGTCGGCATGCGCACGACCGACCAGCGCGTCGGCGAACTGCCGATGGGCGCACGCCTGAGGGACTGCGAGCTCACACTCGGCGCGCTAGGCCGTTTGTCGCTGGATCTGCAGCTCGTGTCGCATCGCTCGCTCGCGCTGCCGAATGGCACGCAGCGCTATCAGCTCGGCTTTCGTTTCCTGACGCTGCCGGGCAGCGCGGAAAACACGCTGCAACGGCTGATTACGCAGCTCGAAATGAAGCGCCGCTCGCTGGCGCGCTGAGCGGCGAGGCAACGCGCGGCGACCGCAAACGAAGTGGAATGGCCCTCAATTTTTTGCGCGGCGGGCCGTTAAAGAGGATGTTCCACTAACGCGGTGGCATGTCTGCGATGCCGCCCTTCAGGATGACGCATGTCCAGCAATCTGTTGACTATCGGCCTTAGCGGACTCAACGCGGCCCAATGGGGTTTGACGACCACTGGTGAGAACATCAGCAACGCGTCGACACCCGGCTATACGGTGGAGACTCCGGTGTATTCGGAGACGAGCGGAACGTATACCGGCTCCGGCTACCTGCCGATGGGTGTCTCCACCGACACCGTGCAGCGCTCGTATAGCCAGTACCTGACGACCGAGCTGAACAACGCGCAGTCGTCGAGCAGCTCGCTCACCGCGTACAACACGATGATCACCGAGCTCAACAACCTCGTCGGCAGTCCGACCTCGGGGATTGCGAGCGCGATCAGCGGCTACTTCACGGGCCTGCAGAACGTCGCCAACAGCGCATCGAGCGTGTCGACGCGGCAGACCGCGATCAGCGACGCGCAGACGCTCGCGAACCAGATCAACGCGGCGGGCCAGCAGTACGACCAGTTGCGCTCGAGCGTCAACACGCAGCTGGGCGACGCGGTCAAGCAGATCAACACCTACACCGCGCAGATCGCGTCGCTAAATACGCAGATCACGCAGGCTAGCAACCAGGGCCAGCCGCCGAACCAGCTGCTCGACGAGCGCGACCAGGCGGTGTCGAACCTGTCGCAACTGGTCGGCGTGTCGGTCGTGCAGGACAAGGGCAGCTATAGCCTGTTCATGTCGAACGGACAGCCGCTCGTGCTGGCCGGCAACAGCTTCAACCTCGGCACGGCGACGTCGACGAGCGATCCGAGCGAGCTGTCGGTCCAGTATCTCGGCCAGGCCGGCGCGAAGCCCGCGCCGACCCCGCAGACGCTGTCCGACACGAGCGTGTCTGGCGGCACGCTCGGCGGCCTGCTGCAATTCCGCTCGCAAACGCTCGATCCGGCCGAGGCGCAACTCGGCGCCATCGCGACCAGCTTCGCCGCGCAGGTCAACGCGCAGAACGAGCTCGGCCTCACGCTGAACGGCACCGCGGGCGGCGCGTTGTTCACCGTCGGCTCGCCGACTGTGTACGCGAACCCGCAGAACACCGGCAATGCGACGCTCGGCGCGTCGTTCGCCAACGCGGCCCAGCCGACTACGAGCGATTACACGCTGTCGTACAACGGCAGCGCCTACACGCTGACCGACAACGAGACCGGCGGCATCGTCGGGTCGGCGGCGAACCTGAACAACCCGATCGGCGGCCTGCAGTTCTCGGTCGCGAGCGGCACGATGAAGGCCGGCGACTCGTTCTCGGTCGAGCCGACCCGGGGCGCGCTGGACGGCTTCGCGCTGACCACCACGTCCGCTTCGGCGATCGCGGCGGCGGCGCCGGTGCTCGCGTCGGCCTCGACGTCGAACACGGGCAGCGCGACGATCACGCAGGGCACGGTATCGGCCGGCTACAGCGCGCCGACCAGCAAGTCGACGATCACCTACACCGCCGGCACCGGCCTCACCGGCTTCCCGGTCGGCTCGGTGGTGACGGTTGCCGGTTCGCCGTCCACGTCGTACACGATCAGCGCGGCGACGACCGCGGTGCCGTACACGGCGAGCGCGGGCGCGACGCTGACGATCACCAACCCGACCAACGCGACGAGCGCGGGCGTGATGAACAACGTGACGGTTACGCTCAGCGGCACGCCCGCCAATGGCGACTCGTTCACGATCGGTCCGAACACCGGCGCGACCAACGACGGCCGCAACGCGCAACTGCTGTCGAACCTGACTTCGGCGCAGGCGCTCAACGGCGGCACCTCGACGCTGACCGGCGCGTATGCGAGCTACGTGAACACGATCGGCAACCAGACTACGCAGATCCAGACGTCGGCGACCGCGCAAAGCACGCTCGTCACGCAGATCACGTCGGCGCAGCAGTCGGTGTCGGGCGTCAATATCAATGAAGAAGCGGCCAACCTGCTTCAATACCAGCAGCTCTATCAGGCCAACAGCAAGGTCATCCAGACCGCGCAGACGTTGTTCCAGACTCTGCTTGGCATCTTCTCGTAAGGCGTTGAACCATGCGAATTTCGACCCAGCAGTACTTCAGCATGAACGTGTCGACGATGAGCGACCAACAGGCTCAGTTGTCGCAGATCTATCAGGAAATCTCGAGCGGCCAAAGCCTGACCACGGCCGCCGACAATCCGCTCGGCGCCGCGCAGGCGGTGCAGCTCAGTTCGACGGCGGCCGCGCTGTCGCAGTACACGACGAACCAGAACACCGCGCTGTCGTCGCTGCAGGCCGAGGACTCGACGCTCTCCAGCGTCATCACGACGCTGCAAAGCGCGAACACGCTGGGTCTGAGCGTCGGCAGCGGCGTGCTGAACGACACCAACCGCGAGGCGATCGCCGCGCAGTTGACGAGCCTGCGCGACCAGCTGCTGACCTATGCGAACGCGACCGACGGCTCCGGCAACGCGCTGTTCGCCGGCTTCCAGAATGGGACCAAGGCCTTCACGACCGATTCGGCCGGCACCGTCGTCTATACGGGCGACACCGGCTCGCGCACCGTGCAGGTCACCGATAGCAATGCGGTCGCGACCGGCGACAACGGCCTGTCGGTATTCATGAGCGTCGGCGCGACCAATGCGCAGCCGATCGCCTCGGGCAGTTCGGCCAACACCGGCACCGGCGTGATCGGCCCGGTGACGATCACCGATCCGACCAACGCGGCGAACGCGGACTCGTACCAGATCCAGTTCAGCGGCAGCGGCAGTTCGTTGACCTACACGGTCACCGACACGACGACCAACACCGCGGGTACGGCGCAGCCCTACACGTCGGGTTCGAACATCACGATCGGCGGCCAGACCGTCGACATCACCGGCACGCCGGCCGCCAACGACACCTTCACCGTGCAGCCGGCCAACCAGGCAGGCACCAACGTGTTCGCGAACCTGAACGCGATGATCGCCGCGCTTCAGCAGCCGGTGAGCGGCAACGACGTGGCGTCGGCGACGCTGCAGAACGCGATGAACACGGGTCTGTCGCAGCTTGCCAACACGTTGAACAACATCACCGCGGTGCAGGCGTCGGTGGGCGGCCGCGAGCAGGAAGTCGAGGCGCTGCAAACGGTCACTCAGACCAACACCACTCAAACGGCAAGCGATCTCGCGAACCTCACCTCGACCGACATGGTCAAGACAATCAGCAAGTACACGCTGCAGCAGGCGGCCTTGCAGGCGTCGCAGCAAGCGTTCGTGAAGATCCAGAGCATGTCGCTGTTCCAGTACATCGGCAACTGATGCCGCTTCGGCGCAGCAGTAAAAAAACCGGCGCGAGCCGGTTTTTTTTCGTCCACGGTTCGGGATTTGCGCGGCGTTACCCCAGCGCCGCCGCGACCCGCCCCATTTGATCGATGCCGCTATCGAACAGCCGCACGAAGAACGGGATCATGTTCGGCAGCATCAGCTGCACGAGCAGCAGACCGACCAGCATCGTCAGCGGAAAGCCGATCTGGAACACGCCGATCTGCGGCGCCGCGCGATTGAGAATGCCGAGCGCGAGGTTCGCGATCAGCAGCGCGACGACGACCGGCAACGCGAGCAACAGCCCCGCGGAAAAAATCGAGCCGCCCCAGTTCGCGAGCGTCTGCCAGCCATGCGGCGCGAGCAGGTTCGCCGACACCGGCACGGACTGGAAAGTCGTCACGAGCGCGGCGATCATCTGCAGATGACCGTCGATGGCGAGAAACACCAGCGTCGCGATCGTCGTCATGTAGCGCGAGATCACGACGCCCGAGCCAGTCGCCTGTTGATCGAAGAAGGTCGCGAAGCCGAGCCCCATGCCGAGGCCGATGAAGTAGCCGGTCGCGTCGATCGCCTGGAACACGATCTGCATCGTCACGCCGAGCGCGATGCCGATCAGGAACTGATTGACGAGAATCCACACGCCGGCCGCCGAAAAGACAGTGACCTGCGGCAGCGCGCCGATCGTCGGCGCGACGATGATCGTCGTGAATGCGGCAAGGCCGATCTTCACGCGCGAGGGCAGCGACATATTGCCGAACACCGGCGCGGTCGCGATCAGCGCGGCGATACGCGCGAACGGCCACAGGAACGCGGTCAGCCAGACGTTCAGTTGCGCGTAGGTGACCGTGAACATGAGGCGAACAGGGCAGGGTGGGCGTGCGTCGACGTGCCAGCGGCGCTCAATTGACGAGCGTCGGAATGCTGGTGATCGTGTGGCGCAGATAGTCGAGCATCGTGGTCAGCATCCACGGCCCGGCGATCACCAGCGTGAGCGCGATCGCGAGCAGCTTCGGAATGAACGACAGCGTGGTTTCATTGATCTGCGTGGCGGCCTGGAACAGGCTCACGAGCAGACCGACGACGAGCGCGACGAGCAGCAGCGGGGAGGCCAGCATGAGGCCGATGTACATGGCCTCGTGGGCCAGCGTCATGACTGCTTCGGGTGTCATCGTGAGTGCCTGCGAACGAGAAGTCGGAAAACGATCAGACGAAGCTCTGCGCGAGCGAGCCGAGCAGCAACTGCCAGCCGTCGACGAGCACGAACAGCATCAGCTTGAACGGCAGCGAAATCGTCGCCGGCGACACCATCATCATCCCCATCGACATCAGCACGCTCGCGACAACCATGTCGATGATCAGGAACGGAATGAAAATCGTGAAGCCGATCGTGAACCCGGTCTTCAGCTCGCTCGTCACGAACGACGGCACCAGCAGCGACAGCGGCACGTCTTCGGGCCCCTGCATCGGCGCCGCATGCGAGATGCGCGCGAACAGGGCAAGGTCGCTTTCGCGAGTCTGACGAAGCATGAAGGTCTTGAACGGCGCGACGCCGCGCGACACCGCCTGGTCCATCGAGATCGTGCCTTCGGAGAACGGCTTATAGCCTTCGTTATAGGCCTTGTCGAGCACCGGCGACATCACAAACAGCGTGAGGAACAGCGCGAGACCGACGAGCACCTGATTCGGCGGCGTCGTGGTCGTGCCGAGCGCCTGGCGCAGCAGCGACAACACGATCACGATGCGCGTGAAGCTCGTCATCATCAGCACCATCGCGGGCAGGAACGACAGCATCGTGAGCAGCAGCATCGTCTGCACGCTCAGCGAGTAGGTCGTGCCGCCGTTCGGGCCGGGGCTCGTCGTGAAGGCCGGCAGGCCGGCGGTTTGCGCGAACGATAGCGTCGGCAGCGCGAACAGCAATGCCGGCAGCGCGAGTTGCAGCACTGCGGGAAGCGCCCGCGCGACACGGCGCGCTAGCGTGAGGAAAGCACCTGACTGCCTGAAACTGACCTGCATTACCGATCCCCGCCGCCGTGCGCGTTGAAACGTTTGCCCACTTCGCCTTTCAGGGCGTCGCGAAAGCGTTGGCCAAAGGTGCCGGAAAGCGGTGCGGGCGAAGCGGCAACCGTATCGGCCGCGACGGAACCCGCCGGCATCGTATGCAGCAGCCGCACGTTGCCGGGCGCAGCGCCAAGCACCAGCCATGTATCGCCGATCTCGACGACCGCGACGCGCTCCTTGCCGCCGAGCGAAGCGCCGCCGACCGTCTTCACGAGGCCGCCGCGCTGCCCCGGTTGCAGGCCGAAACGTCGCGCGAGCCACGCGCAGCCGAACACGAGGCCGATGACGACCGCGAGCCCGACAAAGGTTTGCAGCACCGCACCGACGCCGAGCGCCGGCACCGCGCTCCCCGCGCCGACGCCCGAGGCGAACTTCGCGGCGTTGTTGACCGCGTTCATGTCGGCGGCGTGCGCGCGACGGTGGACGCGCCGAGCACCGTGGCGCTCGCGGCGAGCGCCTTGAACGCAAACAGGACGCCGCGACCGGCCAAACGTATCATCGATTGAGTTTCCGGATGCGTTCGGACGGCGTGATGATGTCGGTCAGCCGGATACCGAACTTGTCGTTGACGACCACCACCTCGCCCTGGGCGATCAGGCAGCCGTTGACGAGCACGTCCATCGGCTCGCCGGCGAGACCGTCGAGTTCGACGACCGAGCCCTGCGCGAGCTGCAGCAGATTACGGATCGCGATCTTGGTGCGGCCGAGCTCGACCGTCATCTGGACGGGAATGTCCAGGATCATGTCGATGTCGTTGTGCGTCGAGGTCGGCGCGACCTTCGACAGCGGCTGGAACACGGCGCCCGCAGCCGGGTTGATTTCGTCGTTGCCGTTCTGTTCGGCGAGCGCGCTGGCCCAGTCGGCCATCGCCGCGTCTTCGTCCGCGGCGGACAGCGCGCCGGCGGCGAGTTGCTCGGCTGCCGCGAGATCGCTCTCGGGCTTTGCGTTCAGGTCACTCATATCCACCTTCCTTCATCGTGTCGGCTGCGCTGATCATCTTCTGGACCCGCAACGCGTACTGACCATTGAAAATTCCGTAGCCGCATTCCATCACCGGCACGCCGTCGACTTTCGCGGTGATGTGCTCGGGGATGTTGATCGGCAGAACATCGCCTTTGCGCATGTTCAGGATCTGTTCGAACGTGACCGGCACCTGCGCGAGGTCGGCGGTCAACTGCACTTCGGCAGCCTGCACCTGCTGCGACAGCACGCGCACCCAGCGGCGATCGACGTCGATCGCCTCGCCCTGGATCGGCGAGGACAGCACGTCGCGGATCGGCTCGATCATCGAGTACGGCATGCAGATGTGCAGCGTGCCGCCCGTCGAGCCGAACTCGATCGAGAACTGCGTGACGATGACGATCTCGTTCGGTGTCGCGACGTTGGCGAACTGCGTGTGCATTTCCGAGCGCACGTATTCGAACTGCAGCGGGCGCACGCTCTTCCACGACGCCGCGTAATGCTCGAACGTCAGATTGAGTAGCTTCGTGATGATGCGCTGCTCGGTCTGCGTGAAATCGCGTCCTTCGACGCGCGTATGGAAGCGGCCGTCGCCGCCGAACAGATTGTCGACCACGAAGAACACGAGGTTCGGGTCGAACACGAACAGCGACGTGCCGCGCAGCGGCTTCACGTGGACCAGGTTCAGGTTGGTCGGGATCGGCAGATTGCGCGTGAATTCGCTGTACTTCTGCACCTTCACCGGGCCGACGGAGATTTCCGCCGAGCGCCGCATGAAGTTGAAAATGCCGACGCGCAACAGGCGCGCGAAGCGGTCGTTGATGATTTCGAGGCCCGGCATCCGGCCACGGACGATGCGCTCCTGCGTCGCGATGTTGTACGGGCGCACGCCCGTGCGGTCGCTTTGCTCGGATTCCGTGTCGGATTCGCCGGTGACGCCCTTCAGGAGGGCATCGACCTCCTCCTGGGACATGAACTCTTCGTGGCCCATTGCTTATTCCTCGTGAGTCCCTTGGCGATTGATGATGGCAGCGCTAGACAACGTCACGTCACTGCACGACGAACTCGGTGAACAGGACGTCCTGCACGCGGATCGGTGCGGCGCTCTTGTCGATCGGCTCGGTGATCAGCGTCTTCAGTTCGTTGGCGAGCGCGCGCTTGCCTTCGAGCGGCGCGAGCTCGTCGGGGTGCTTGTTCGACAGCGCGAGCAGGATGCGGCTGCGCACTTCCGGCATGTGATCGGTGAGCGCCTGCTGAGTGGCGGCGTCGCCGAGCTTCAGCGTGAGGCCGATGCGCAGGAAGTGCTGCTGGCCGTCGTCCGATTGCAGGTTGACGGTCATCGATTCGAGCGGGAAGAAGAGCGGCACGACGGCCGGCGCCGGCGCGGCTTCGGCGGATACGGCGACGGGTGCGCGCTTCGACATGAAGAACCACATGCCCGCACCGGCGGCGCCCGCGGCGATCAGCGCAATGAGGACGATCAGGATGATGCGCTTCAGGGGGCCCGGCGAAGCGGGCGCGGCTTGTTGCGGGGCGGTCGTGGTTGCCATTTGGGTTGCTGGCTTTTTGCCAGCCTAGTAAGGGTTAGGGTGATTGTTGTTGATTTGCCTGCGGCGCTATGGGTCGAAAAGAAGGGCTATTTCTGGTTATCTCAGGTTTTTGGCTGTTTTTTTTATCTTTGTTCTGGTTGTTGGTCTGGCCTTGTTGGACTTTCCTTGCTTTGTTATCGGTCTATTAGCGTTGCCCCTGTGCGGGGCGGCACCTACTTTCTTTGCTGCTGCAAAGAAAGTAGGCAAAGAAGACAGCTCAAACCGCCAGCTCATAAGCGGGTCCCTCGGTCTGCGTGAGGCAGTGGTGCATCTGGAGTCGGTGTCCCCGCACATTCCACCTCGGTGACAAAGCCGTCATCCGCTCCCACTCCGCACTGCGTGCGTCGCGGACGGGTCTGCCAGGAGAACCAACCGATGGTTTTGGAACGGGGTTTCGGCGCGCGCAGCGCCGCCGGAAGGATGACTGCGTTGTCACTAGCGCCGAATGTGCGGGAGCACGGATTCCAGATGCACCACTGCCGCCTGCGGACCGGGGGACCCGCTTATGAGCTGGCGGTTTAAAGCTGTCTTCTTTGCCTACTTTCTTTGCAGCAGCAAAGAAAGTAGGTGCCGCCCCGCACAGGGGCAACGCTAATAGACCGACAACAAAGCAAGGAAAGGCCAACAACTCCAGAACAACGAAAAAAGCCAAGCCTATTCAGGCAAACGTATCAACCAACCCAACCTGCCGCCGCACGGCAACACCAGAAACGGCCTCGCCGGAGTCCACCGAACCATCACCGCCGAGCGAGCCGCCACCACGGCCGGCACCCCCACCTGACCCACCCGCGCCAGCGCTCTTCTGCTGCTGCCCACTCTGCCGGGCAAACCCATCACTCACACTCGCACTCCCAAGCCCAATCCCATTGGACTCCATAGCCTCACGAAGCTTCGGCAACGCCGCTTCAACCGCTTCCCGCACCGACTGATGCTGCGAAACAAACAGCGCATGCGCGTGGCTATCCGCAACTTGCAGCACCACCTGCAACGGCCCGAGATCCTTCGGGTTGAGCGTCAGCTCGGCACTCTGCGAATGCGCATTCGACAAAAACACCACCTTCTGGCTCAACGCGTCTTCCCAGTCGCTCGTGCCGACCTGCGGCGTCAGCGCGTTCGCGGCGGCGGCCGCGCTCGCGTTGCCAGTGCTCTGCGCCGCCGACGTCGTGCTCGCGGCGTTGGCTGCAGCTTGCGTCGCGGCCAGCGCGGCGTTCGCCGCATCGGACGCGCTGCGCGCCGACGCGAGGTTGTCCGCCTGGCCGCCGGTCGCGGCCGCGGCGCTCAACGCATCGGCGGCCGACTTCGCTGCCGATGGGTCGGCCAGCGCGGTTGCGGCGGCCGTCGCCGTCGTCACCGTCGTGTGGCTCGTCGAGGCGCTCTTGCCGTCGCCGGACAGGCCGTTCGCGAGTGTCTTGTCACCCGTTGTGCCGTTCAGACCGCTCTTCGCGTTGCCCAGACCGCCCGCCGCGCTCGACACGCTCGCCGCCTTCGCGGCGGCGCCGCTTGCGAGCGCCTGCGCGGGCACCGCGCCCTGGCCGCTCGATAGCGCGGACAGCGCACTCTGCAACGCATCCTGCAGCGACGTCGGATCGACCGCGCCTTTCCTGCTTGCGACGGTGCCGGTGAGCGCGCTCGCGGCCGTGCCGGCCAGCGCGCTGACCGCATCGGCGACGGAGCTTGCGGCATCGGTCGTGGTGCTCGCGCTCGCGTCGGCGTTGTTGTTCGCGGCGCCCTGTGCCTGCGCTTGCGCCTGAGCCTGGGCGGCAGCCGCCGCGGCGGCGAGCGCGCCAGCGTCGGTCTGCGCCCTGGTGTCCTTCTGCCTCACTTGCGTCGTGCCCGACTGGCTGTTCGATGCCTGCTGCGTTTGTGTCGTCGAAGTTGTCGACGTCGTGGACGACGCGCCGTTGCTCGCCGTACCGCTGCCGCTCTGACTGCTGCTCGCGCTGTGCTGCGCGGGAGCCGGAGCGGGCGAGGGCGGCGGCGCACTGGGCGCGCTCGACGCCGACGATTGCGACGGCGTCGCTGAACTGGTCTGCTGTTGATTCGCGCTGTTCTGCTGGTCGATGCTTTGCCGCAAGGTCTGCGCGAACGGGCTCGAGTTGACCGCGGCGCTTGCGGCCGCGCTGCTCGACGCATTGCCGCTCGTGTCGAGCAGCGAGCTCAGTTGTGAGCCGATCTGTGAAAGGAGCGACATAAGGAATCCTGTGAATCCGTCAAACGGGTGTGCCGTCAGGCTTTAGCCGCGAGGCAACGCCTCACGCGCCCTCGGCACGCATGCGCAGAATCCGCGCCGCATGTTCGTCGGCGTCGCGCTGCTCGCGCCGCGCGGCAACCTTCGCCTCGGCCGCCTCGCCGCGTGCCTGCAGCACTTCGTACGAGCCGAGCTTCTGCTTGTGGCGCTGCCAGTCGGGCTTCGCCGCCTCGACGCGCGCGTTCGCCGCCGCGAAGAGGTTGCGCTGCTGCTCGATCGCGGTGTCGAGCGTGTCGATGAACGCCTGGAAGTTGCGCATGTTGCCGGCCGGCATGCCCGACTGCGCGCTCTCGGTGAAACGCGCGTAGTACTCATTGCGGTACTGCACGAGCGAATCGAGTTGCGCCTGCACGTCGTGGCGCTCGCGCTGCGCGCGGCCGAGCCGCTGCGCGGCGGCGTCCACGTCGTCCTGCGCGAGACCGATCAGCGTCTTGATCGGAAAATGTTTCGACATCGTCAGCCTCCTCGGCCCTAGGCAAACAGCGCGTTCAGCATGTCGATGCTCGGCTGGAAGTTCGCGCACTCGCGAAATCCTTGCTGCAGGAACGCTTCCATCCGCGGATACAGCGCGATCGCGCGATCGAGCACCGCGTCGCGCCCGCTCGAATACGCGCCGACGTTGATCAGATCGCGGTTGCGCTGATAGCGCGACAGCATCTGCTTGAACATACGCGTTTTATTCAGGTGATTTTCGTCGATCAGCGCGGTCATTGCCCGGCTAATCGACGCTTCGATATCGATCGCCGGGTAGTGGCCGGCTTCGGCGAGCGAGCGCGACAGCACGATGTGGCCGTCGAGAATCGCGCGCGCCGAGTCGGCGATCGGGTCCTGCTGATCGTCGCCTTCGGTGAGCACCGTGTAGAACGCGGTGATCGAGCCGCCGCCCGCCGGCCCGTTGCCGGTGCGCTCGACGAGCGCCGGCAGCTTCGCGAACACCGACGGCGGATAGCCCTTGGTCGCGGGCGGCTCACCCACGGCCAGCGCGATTTCGCGCTGCGCCATCGCGTAGCGGGTCAGCGAGTCCATCAGAAGCAGCACGTGCTTGCCCTGGTCGCGGAAGTATTCGGCGAGCGACGTCGAATACGCGGCGGCCTGCATCCGCAGCAGCGGCGACACGTCGGCCGGCGCGGCGATCACGACCGAGCGCGCCAGACCTTCCTCGCCGAGAATCTGTTCGATGAACTCCTTCACTTCGCGGCCGCGTTCGCCGATCAGGCCGATCACGATCACCTCGGCGCTGGTGTAGCGCGCCATCGTGCCGAGCAACACCGATTTACCGACGCCCGAACCCGCGAACAGCCCCATGCGTTGACCACGGCCGACGGTCAGCAGCGAGTTGATCGCGCGCACGCCGACATCGAGCACCTTGTGAATCGGCTCGCGATTGAGCGGATTGATGACCGGCGCGGACAGCGGCGCGTCCGTTTGCGTGCCGAGCGGGCCGAGTCCGTCGAGCGGACGGCCCGATGCGTCGAGCACGCGGCCGAGCAGTTCCCAGCCGACCGGCAGACGCTTCGCGCCGGCGAGCGGGTCGGCGATCGGCGCGCTTTCGAGCGGAAAGACGCGCGCGCCGGGCAACAGGCCGATCACTTCGGTGGTCGGCATCAGGAACAGCTTGTCGCCGGAGAAGCCAACCACTTCGGCTTCGGCCATCGGCAGCGAACTGCCGGGCGGCAGTTCGATCTTCACTTCGGCGCCGACCGACAGACGCAGCCCGACCGCTTCGAGCACGAGACCGGCCGCGCGTGTCAGACGCCCGCACGCGCGCAGCGGCTTTGCGATCGCGTTGCGCGCGCGCAGCGCGTCGAGCCGGCCGCGCCACGCCTGCATGTGTGGATTGAGGTCGAGCGCGGGATCGTAGGACGGCTCGCCCGGAGCGTGAGCGGCGTGAGCGGCGCGCGCGGCGTGGTCCGGCGCGGCGGACTCGCGGCTTGCCGCCGCGCCTGTCGAGGGATGCGCAGCCGCCGAAGCTTGCGGTGTGGAATCCGCGGACTCGGCGGGACTGGCCGACTCGGCATCAGCCAGTGCTTCGGCGCCGAACGACGCTAACGCGAGCTCGCGTTCGAGCGGCGTCAGATCGCTCGCGCGGATCTCTTCGAGCGTCGGCTTCACCACGTGCTCACCTGGCCGAGCGCGGCGGCGACGCGCTGCCAGCGCGTGTCGATGCCCGCGTCGACCTCACCGGTGCCGGCCTGCGCGCGGCATCCGCCACGTTCGACCGACGCATCGGTGCGCACGGTCCAGCCACGCGTTTGCAATTCTTCGAGCAGATACGCCTCGACGACCGGCAGGTCGGCGGGACTGACGATCAGCGCTGGCGCGCCGGCGAGCGCGGGCTCGGCCGCGAGCACCTCGCGCGCGGCCGCGATCAGCGCGGTCGGGTCGTGCTGCACGTGCTGGCGCACGACCTGCTGCGCGATGTCGAGCGCGAGTGCGACCAGGGTTTCGGAGATCGCGTGCTGCGCGCCATCGAGCGCGGTCTTGAAAGTTTCGGCGAGCGCGGCGAGCCGCATCGCTTCCTCGCGCGCCTCGGTTTGACCCTGCGCGAAACCCTGCGCGCGCCCCTGGTCGTAGCCGGCCTGATAGCCCAGCGCCTGGCCGGCCACATGACCGGACGCGACGCCCTGCGCGTGCGCGGCTTCGCGGCGCCGCTCGAGATCGGCCTCGAACGCGCGCTCGTCGAATTCGGGTTCGGCCGGCGGCGGCGCCGGCGGGGCCGGGTCGAACGACGCCATCTCCCAGCGCTGGTAGGCCGAGAGGCTTTCCTTTGCCGTGGCGTTCGGATCAGACATAGGCATCTTCCGCCTTGCCGCCTAGCGCGATCTGCCCGCTCTCGGCCAGGTTGCGCACGATCTGCAGGATGCGGCGCTGCTGCGTCTCGACTTCGGACACACGCACCGGGCCGCGGGCGTCGAGGTCTTCCGCGAGCAACTCGGCCGCGCGCTGCGACATGTTCGACAGGAACTTCTGACGCAGCGCGGGCGGCGCGCCCTTCAGCGAGATGATCAGCGCCTCGGATTCCACTTCCTTCAGCAGCAACTGGATCGCGCGGTCTTCGAGGTCGAGCAGGTTCTCGAACACGAACATCTGGTCGACGATCTTCTGCGCGAGTTCGGCGTCGTACTGGCGCACGTTTTCGAGCACGCCTTCCTCGTGGTTGCTCGACATGAAGTTGAGAATCTCGGCCGCCGTGCGGATGCCGCCCATCGGGCTGCGCTTCAGATTGTCGCTGCCGGAGAGCAAGCCGGTCAGCACGTCGTCGAGCTCGCGCAGCGCGGCCGGCTGGATGCCGTCCAGCGTCGCGATCCGCAGCAGCACGTCGTTGCGCAGGCGGTCCGTGAAGCACGCGACGATCTCCGAAGCCTGATCGCGGTCCAGATGCACGAGGATCGTCGCGATGATCTGCGGATGCTCGTTCTTGATGAGTTCCGCGACCGCCGCCGAGTCCATCCACTTCAGGCCTTCGATGCCGCTCGTGTCGCTGCCCTGCAGGATCCGGTCGATGATCACGCCGGCCTTGTCGTCGCCGAGCGCCTTGGTCAGCACCGAGCGGATGTAGTCGTTCGAATCGAGCGACATGCCGGTGTGCTGCTCGGCCTCGCGCACGAATTCCTGCAGCACTTCGTCGACCTGTTCGCGCGTCACGTTCTTCAGCGCGGCCATCGCGACGCCGATTTTCTGGACCTCACGGGGGCCCAGGAACTTGAATACCTGCGCCGCCTCTTCCTCGCCGATCGACATCAGCAGCAGCGCGCTCTTCACTACGCCTTCAGCGCTCATCGGACACCCAGTTCTTGACGACGGTTGCTACGATCTTCGGATCCTGACGCGCGATGCTGCGCGCGAACTCCAGGTTCCGCTCGTATTTGTGCTTCGCGTTTTCGAGCGCGAGCTTCTCGCTGTCCGCTTCGATTTCGACGATCGCGCCATCGCGCTCCTCGGCCGGGATGCCATCGAGCAGCACCGGTTCGTCGGGCGCCATCAGCGCGGCAACCGGCTCGGGCGGCGGCGGGAAGGCGCGGCGCAACGCCGGCTTCACCATCACGAAGTACAGGAACAGGGCGACCGCGCCGATGCCGAGGTACGTCGCGATCTGCTTGTAGAGCGCGAGCATGTCCGGCGTGCGCCACCACGGCAGGTCGGCGTTCGGGTCGAGCTCGGTGGTGAATGCGCTGTTGACCACGTTGACCGAGTCGCCGCGCGCCGCGTCGAAGCCCATCGCGTCCTTCACGAGCTGCGTGATCTGCGCGAGCTTGTCGGCGCTGACCGGCTGCATCGTCACATGGCCCTTCGGGTCGACGACCCGCAGATAATTGACGACCACCGCGACCGACAGCCGGCGGATGCCGCCCATCGGCTGGTCCACGTGGCGCACGGTCTTGTCGAGCTCATAGTTGGTGGTCGAATCCTTGCGGTCGCTGACCGGCGTCGTGGTGACCGAGCTCGCGCCATTGCCGGCGACGATCGGCGCGGAGGCCGGCTGCGGCGGCTGGTTCGACAGCGCGCCCGGCACGCCCGATGCGCCGCCCTGCGACATTTCCGTCGCGCTGCTGCTCTGCTGGCTGCGGATCGCGGCCTGCTGCGGATTGCCGTTCGGACCGTAGTTCTCCGAGGTCTGCTCGCTGTGCGAGAAGTCGACGTCGGCGCTGACCTGCGAGCGCGCGTTGCCGGCGCCGAACAGCGGCGCGAGAATCGCGTCGATGCGCTGCTGCGTGTTGCGCTCGATCTGCTGGCGGAACTTCAGCTGGGTCGCATCGAGGCCGCTGCCGTTGGTCTGCTGCGTGAGCAGGTTGCCGTCCTGGTCGAGGATCGTCACGCCGCGCACCGGCATTTGCGGCACCGCCGACGCCACCATGTGCGTGATCGCAACGACCTGGCCTTCGTCGAGCACGCGGCCCGGGTACAGGTTCACGAGCACCGCCGCCGATGGCGCTTCCTTGTCGCGCACGAACACGCTCGGCTTCGGAATCGCGAGGTGCACGCGCGCGGATTTGACGCTCGAGATCGCTTCGATCGTGCGTTCGAGTTCGCCTTCGAGCGCGCGCTGATAGTTGATCTGCTCGTCGAACTGGCTGATGCCGAATTTCTGGTTGTCCATCAACTCGAAGCCGACCGAGCCGCTCTTCGGCAACCCCTGCGACGCGAGGCGCAGGCGCATTTCGTGGACCTGCTCGGCCGGCACGAGGATCGCGCTGCCGCTTTCGGACAGCTTGTACGGAATATTGGCCTGCTGCAAAGCGGCGATGATCGAGCCGCCGTCACGGTCGGACAGATTGCTGTAGAGCACCTTGTAGTCGGGCGCGCGCGACCACAGAAACAGGCCGGCGATGACCGCGATCAGCAATGCGACCGCGAACACGAGCGGCGCGCGCGGGTTGCCGCGCATCTGCGCGAGTCCTGACAGACGCTGGCCAAAATTGCCGCCGATACCTCCGAGGCCGCCGAGGCCGCCGAGGTCGGCCGCACCGCCGGCCGGGCCGCTAGCGGCCTGACCGGCCGCGGACTGCGCGCCGGCGAGCCCCATGCGGGCGTCGGGGTTGATCAAAGAGTTGGCTGACGAATCCATGCGTCGGGTTTCTCCGGGGGATGCCTTGGCGTTCTGCCGTGTTGCCGCGCCGTGACTCGGCGGACGGACAGAGACTTTCACGATTGAAATTATCCGCAGCGCCGCTCAAGCCGATTGCTTGAATAGAGCCGGGTTTCCCCCCTAGTTTCGGGACTTTCCGCGAGGGGCCGCTGCTATGCTTTCGTCCAGATCGGTACACCTTCCGGCGGTCCGATCATCCATCCAACGGAGAAAACATGACCATGCCAGTGAACGCGCTATCGTCGGCGCTGCAACAGATGCAGGCGATGGCGGCGCAGGCGGCCGGCGACGCGGCCCCGGCGGCGGAGCAGTCCGGCGCGGCAACGCCCACCAGCTTCGCGACGGCGCTGAAGGCCTCGCTCGACAAGATCAGCAGCGACCAGCAGACGGCGATCGGCGAGTCGAAGGCGTTCGAACTCGGTGCGTCGAACGTGTCGCTGAACGACGTGATGGTCGACATGCAGAAGGCCAACATCGGCTTCCAGTTCGGCCTGCAGGTGCGCAACAAGCTGGTCTCCGCGTACAACGACATCGCGCAGATGTCGATCTGAGCGGGCTTGCGCGGGTCTGCACGAGCCCCGTCCGACGATCCGGCAAGCCGCTGCCGACGCATGCGCCGGCGGCTTCGTGCCGCGTTTGCTGTCCGCGCCCAGCGGCGCCTTCGATCTCCCTTACACCGGCCTAAAGCTTTGTCGTCGCGCATCCGATAACCAAAGTACATGTCAGCGAGCGGCGCGGCGACGCGCCGCCGCGCGGCCACGCCACGACTTAACCGCAGTCAGTATCAGAGGAGGAGCGCCGATGTTTTCCCCGGGACACGCTGGAGCCAACGCGTATGCGCGCGTCGGCATCGAGACATCCGTGATGGGCGCGAGTCCGCATCGGTTGACTGTGTTGTTGTACCAGGGCGCACGGCAGGCGATCGCGCAAAGCCGCATGCATTTGCAGCAGGGCAACGTGGCCGAGCGTGGCATGGCGATCAGCAAGGCGATGCGGATCATCGAAAGCGGGCTGCAACAGTCGCTCAACCTCGAAGTGGGCGGCCAGGTCGCCGCACGGCTGAATGCGTTGTACAGCTATATGACGCGTCGGCTGCTGGAAGCCAATATCAATCAGAGCGAGGCGATGCTCGTGGAAGTGGACGGTCTGCTCGCGACGCTCGAAGAAGCATGGATCGGGATAGCCCCGGAGGTCGCGCGGATGGCAGCCCAGCCAGCCGCGGAAAGCCTGAGATGACATCGAACGCAGAATATTTTGCCCGCTATGAAGCGGTTGCCGCGCTGTCCTGTCGCATGCTGGTGGCCGCCCGCCGTGCGCTGTGGAACGACCTGGTCCACTTGCAGGAGGAGTACCGGCATCTGGTCGAAGCGCTGCGCGAAGCCGACGTGGGCGTCAAGCTCGACGAGGACGAGCGCCTGCGCAAGTACGCGCTGATCCGCCAGATCCTCGCCGACGACGCCGCGATCCGCGACCTCGCGAACCCGCGCATGGCGCATCTGTCGGCGCTGTTCGCCGGCCGCCCGACGCGCGTGCTGAAGGAGCTGTACGGGGCGCGCTGAGCGTGGGCGGGTGCGCGCGTGAGCGGGCGGCGCGCCGCCCGCGTCTGCAGGATCGAAGCAATCAGAGCATCGCGCGCATGGCCGCCGATGCGACCAAGGAACCGGCATGAACGGAATCGATTCGGCCCTCGCTTCGGTGCTGTCGAGCCGGATCGACAGTCTGCTCAGCATCGCGCCTGGAACCGCGACCACCTCGCAGACTGGCGCGGCCGGCGTCGACACGTTACCGACCACGGCGCCCGTGAACACGACGGCCGCGCCGCAGCCGTCGGTGCAAACCGCGCTGTCGGCAGTCGCGCTGACGTTGAATGCGATCGCGCATTCGGGCGGCGAGGCGACACCCGCCGTGCTCGGTCGCGCGCCGATCTGGGCGGCCGCGCCGGCGCTCGACGTCGCCATCCAGGGCTTGCCGCTGACCGATGCGGCGGGCGGCGCTGCTGTCGCCAGTTCCGCCGCTACTTCCAATATCCATCCCGATCCTGCTACCAACGCAAGCGCAGCGGCCACCGCGAGCGTAGCGGCGACCGAAGTGCCCGTCGCGGCGCTCGCGGCCGCGCTGGAACAAACGGTCGCCGACAGCGGCCTTTTCTACGAGGCGCATCTCGCGGCGTGGCTGATCGGCCAGCGCTCGCCGGCCGAGCTGTCGAACGAGGCGCAGAACCAGCTTGTCGCGCAGTCGCAATTGCCCCCCGACTGGCGCGCCGACGATGGCGACGAGAACGCGTGGTCCGCTTCGGCGAACGGAGCAGCGCAGGCCACGCCACGCGGCGCGCCGAGCGGCCCGCCGGCCGGCACGCCGAACGCCGCTGACAACAACCCCGCCGCGCACGCGATGCCATCGATCCTGAACGCGCAGGCCGCGCGTCTGGTCGCCGGCGAACTGCTGGCCAGCTCGGTCTCCGACCTGAACGGGCAGTCCACGCATTCGGGGTTGCACAGCGCGGCGCCGCACGCGGCGGATGCCGGTTCATCGCAAACCGCGCAGGCGATGGCGGCCGCGGTGCATCCGGCGACCGTACCGCTGGTGCGTCAGCAGCTCGATCTGCTCGCGACCGGGCAGTTTCGCTGGACTGGCGAGGCGTGGCCCGGCGCGCGTTTCGACTGGACGATCGAGCAGGACGGCGACGAATGGGACCGCAGCGGCGGCGGCCTCGCGAGCGAGGACGACCAGCCGTGGCGCACGCGCCTGACGCTGTCGCTGCCGACGCTCGGCACCGTCGACGCCGAATTGACGCTGACCGGCATGCGGCTTACAGCGCGCGTGCAGGCGAGCCCGCGGGGCGCCGCGCGGCTGGCGAAGCAGGGTGACGGTTTTCGTCAGCGTCTCGCGGCGGCGGGGATCGAGCTACAAGGATTGACGATTCGCGAGATCGGCGGCGGCGCACCGGGTATGACTACGGGCACATCGGCGGCGGGCGCGCAGGCGGCATCCGCGTATGCGCGTTCGTCGGCCGCGGCTGTGACGGCGTCGACGGGGTCGAGCAGCGCGTCGCGCGACGACTTCGATTGGGAGATCTGATGAGCCGCACCCATCGCCGCGGCGCGGCTGCGCTGATGTACGACGCTCAAGGCGGCGAGCCGGCCCCGCGGGTAGTCGCGAAGGGATATGGGCTGCTCGCCGAGATGATCGTGCAGCGTGCCAGGGAAGCGGGGTTGTATGTGCACGAGGCGCCCGAGATGGTGTCGCTGCTGATGCAGGTCGATCTCGATGCGCGGATTCCACCGCAGTTGTATCAGGCTGTCGCTGAGTTGCTGGCTTGGTTGCATCGGCTCGAGAGCGGCGCTGACGCCGAGCCGGAGCATGGCGCTGGCGCGGGGGATGTGGTTGATGTTGTTGCCACTGACGTGCAGGAAGGGGATTAGCGCGGTGCTTTTTTCGTTGTTCTGGACTTGTTGGCCTTTCCTTGATTTGTTATCGGTCTATTAGCGTTGCCCCTGTGCGGGGCGGCACCTACTTTCTTTGCTGCTGCAAAGAAAGTAGGCAAAGAAGACAGCTCAAACCGCCAGCTCATAAGCGGGTCCCTCGGTCTGCGTGAGGTAGTGGTGCATCTGGAGTCGGTGCCCCCGCACGTTCCACCTCGGTGACAAAGCCGTCATCCGCTCCCACTCCGCACTGCGTGCGTCGCGGACGGGTCTGCCAGGAGAACCGACCGATGGTTTTGGAACGGGGTTTCGGCGCGCGCAGCGCCGCCGGAAGAATGACTGCGTTGTCACTACCGCAGAATGTGCGGGAGCACGGATTCCAGATGCACCACTACCCCCTCCAAGCCAGGGGACCCGCTTATGAGCTGGCGGTTTGAGCTGTCTTCTTTGCCTACTTTCTTTGCAGCAGCAAAGAAAGTAGGTGCCGCCCCGCACAGGGGCAACGCTAATAGACCGATAACAAATCAAGGAAAGGCCAACAAGTCCAGAACAACGAAAAAAGCACGCCCAAAGAGCAAAAATCAAACCCTCATCATCAATCTCAACACCGCATTCACACGCCAACCATACGGCGGCGAAATCAACCCCCTCGCATTCAAGCGCGATTGCATGAGCACCGGCTTCATCTTGGAAAAAGTAACGAACCCCTCATACCCGTGGTACGCCCCCATCCCACTCGCCCCAACTCCGCCGAACGGCAAACTCTCACACGCAAGATGCATCAGCGTCTCGTTAACCGCCATGCCGCCGGCAATAGTTTCATGCGTGACACGCTCGACCGTCCGCGCATCGTCGGCATACAGATAGAGCGCCAGCGGCCGCGGCCGCGCATTGATCCACGCGATCGCATCGTCGAGCGTGTCGTACGGCACGAGCGGCAGTAGCGGCCCAAAAATCTCCTCCTGCATCAGCGCGCAGTGGTCCGGCGCGCCGGTCACAGCGACAAGCGGAAAGCGCCGGCTCGCGGCATCGGGCGTCGCGTCGGTCAGCGCATGCACCTGTGCACCGGCGCCGCGCGCTTCGTCGGCGAGACGTTCAAGCCGCTCGAAGTGCCGCGCCGAAATGATCGACGTGTAGTCCAGGTTCTGCGCGAAGTCCGGATACATCTTCATCATCCGCGCGCGCGCCCGTTCGATGAACGCCTGCTCCTTGCCGCGCGGCACCAGCACGTAGTCCGGCGCGACGCAGGTCTGCCCCGCGTTCAGCGTCTTGCCGGCGACCACGTTGTCGACCGCATTGTCGAAACGCGCATGCGCGCCGATCAGCGCCGGCGACTTGCCGCCGAGTTCGAGCGTGACCGGCGTCAGATGCTCGGCCGCCGCGCGCATCACTTCGTGACCGACCCTGGTCGAGCCGGTAAACAGCAGATGATCGAACGGCTGCGCGCTGAACGCGGCGGCCAGCGCCGCATCGCCGTTGACGACCGCGACGTGATTGCGTGCGAACGTCTGGCCGACCAGCTGCTCGAAGAGCGCCGAGGTGCGCGGCGTCAGCTCGGACATCTTGATGATCGCGCGGTTGCCGGCCGTCAGCGCGCTGATCAACGGCCCAACCGCGAGCAGCACGGGATAATTCCACGGCACGATGATGCCGACCACGCCGAGCGGCTGCGGCACGACCTTCGCGCGCGCCGGCAGCAGCCACTTGTTGGTGCTGCGGCGCTGCGCTTTCATCCAGCGCTTGCCGTGACGCAGCGCGGCGTCGATCTCTTCCTTCACGAGCAGGAATTCGGCGAGCAGCACCTCTTCCTTCGCGCGATTGCCGAAGTCCGCGTGCATCGCGTCGGCAAGCGCGTCGCGATTGTCGAGCATCAGCTTGCGCAGCGTGCGCAGATGCGTCGCGCGCGTGTCCCACGTCGGATACGGCGCGCGCAGATACGCGTGACGTTGATCGCGTAGCAGCGCTTCGAGCGCCGCGACCTCCGGCAGATCGTTCTTCATGTAGTCCACTCCCTGATGGATGACGATGCGCGTCGAGCGCGCTTATTGGTTCGAGCTTGCGTCGGAATTGCGAGCGATGCGTTCGGGGTTTGCGGGGTCGCCGCGCTTAGGCGGGAAACGCGCGCTCGACGATCGCGGCGTGATCGAACGTGGCCGGCAACGTGCCGTACACGCGACCGCTTTCGCCGCAGCCGTCGGCGAGACGCGTCGCGATGAACGCGTCGGCGACATCGGCGGGCGCGTGTTGCGCGAGCAGCGTCGCCTGCGCGATCAGCACGATCTGCTGCGCGATACGTCGTGCCGACGCCTCGCGCTGTGCGGCCGGTCCGTTCAGCGTCGCGGCGAGACGCGTCAGTGCCGCGCCCAACGCCGGATGCGCGCGCGCGATGTCCTGCCACGCGGCGAACAGTGCCTGCGCGGCTTGCGGCTCGCGCTCCATCGCGCGCAGCACGTCGAGACACATCACGTTGCCCGAGCCTTCCCAGATCGAGTTGACGGGAGCCTCGCGATAGAAGCGCGCCATCGGTCCGGTTTCGACGTAGCCGTTGCCACCCCAGACTTCCATCGCCTCGCCGGTGAATTCGAGCGCGCGCTTGCAGACCCAGTACTTCGCGGCCGGCGTAACGATGCGCCGCCACGCGCGTTCGGCCGATGAAGCCGGGAACGCGTCGGCGGATTCCTCGAACGCGCGCGCGAGACGCATGAACAGCACCGTCGCCGCCTCGGATTCGAGCGAGAGATCGGCGAGCACGTTACGCATCAGCGGCTGTTCGGCGAGATGCCGGCCGAACGCACTGCGATGCCGCGCATGATGGATCGCCTGTACTAGCGCGGCGCGCATCAGCGCGGCGCTGCCGATCACGCAATCGAGCCGCGTGTAGCTCGCCATTTCGATGATGGTCGGCACGCCGCGTCCTTCGTCGCCGATCATCACGCCGTATGCGTCGAGAAACTCGACTTCGCTGCTTGCGTTGGAGCGATTGCCGAGCTTGTCCTTCAGCCGCTGGATTTGCACCGCGTTCTTGCTGCCGTCGGGCGCGAAGCGCGGCACGAAAAAGCACGACAGCCCCTCGTGCGTGTCGGTGCGCGCGAGCACCAGATGCGCGTCGCACTGCGGCGCCGAGAAAAACCACTTATGACCGATGAGCCAGTAGGCGGCGCCGCGTCCGCCGGCACCATCGAGCGCATGCGCGCGGGTCTGGTTGCTGCGCACGTCCGAGCCGCCCTGTTTCTCGGTCATGCCCATGCCGATCATCGCCGAGCGCTTCTGCGTGAGCGGCACGTCGCGCGGATCGTGCTCGCGCGTATAAAGCGGCTCGCGCAGCGTGTCGAACAACGCGGGTTCGCGCTGCAACACCGGGATGCTCGCGAAAGTCATCGTCAGCGGACACAGCGAGCCCGATTCGATCTGCGCATGCATGAAGTAGCCGGCGCAGCGCGCGGCCATCGCGCCGCTTCGCGGATCGGAAAACGGCAACGCGTGCAGCCCTTCGCGGCGCAGCAGCGCGAGCAGTTCGTGCCACGCGGGATGAAACTCCAGCGCGTCGATGCGCTCGCCGCGCGGACTATGCGTGACCAGCTCTGGCGAGTGGCGATTGGCGAGCTCGGCGAGCGCGAGCGTGTCGGGCGTCGTCAGCGCCGCGCCGTGCCGCAGCAGCGCCTCGCGATGCCAGCTCGCGCCGTCGCGATAGACGGCCGCGCTCAAAGCGGCGTCGCTCGCGAACAGGTTGTAGTTCGCGAGTGGCGGTGCCTGATTCGTCACCTCGTGAGTCTGGCCGAAGCCGTGCCGTTCCATCTGCTGTCTCCGTGCTTTGCCTATTGTGCGCCGCTTTGCCGACGGCGATCCACGATGCGCTTCGAAGCGCCTGGTTGAGCGCCGCGCGTGACGCCGCATGCGGTGAAGAGGGCGCGGTTCGCGCCATGTTTGACGCCGCCAGCAAGCGGGGACGTCGGCGACGGTGGCGCCCCGGCACCCAGGTGACGTGGCGGCGCGGGCGGCTTGATCGACGTTGGCGTGAAGTTCGGGAAACGCGGGCTGCGCCATGCAGCCGCCCGCCGCGCGTCACTCGTCTGCTGACGTCGGCGTTCCATCCGGCACCGCGATGCCGTTGAAGCCGATCCCTGGTCCGAGCATGAAATCGTCGCTGACTTGCGTGGGCAGCGTTTCGCGCGCGACGTCGAGCCATGCGCGCGCCGCGTGCGACAGATAGCCGTTGCGACGCCAGCCGATCGCCATTTCCCACGGAATCTCCGGTTCGACGACCGGGCGGCAGGTGAACTGCACGGCATCGAGCCGCCGGCAATAGGGCGCCGGCAGCAGCGCGATGCCGACGCCGGCCAGCACCAGCGCCGCCATGAAGTCCCAATGCCCGCTGCGTCCGACGATCGCGGGCGCAAAGCCCGCCGCGCGGCACGCGTTCAGCACGACGTCGTTTAACGCGAGGCTCTCGCCGTAAAACACGAACGGCTCGTTCGCGAGTTGCGCGAGCGGCACTTCGTTCAATCCGTCCCAACGCGAGCCGGTGCGCGCGACGAGCCACAGCAGCTGGCGCGACATCGGCAGCACGTCGATGCTGTCGGGGTCGACCGGCTGCAGCACGCCGCCCAGTTCCAGTTCGCCGTTGATCAGCGCTGCCTCGATCGCGCGCGAGCCCTGCTCGAACAGCTTCAGCTCGATCTTCGGATAGCGCTGGCGGAATGCGGCGATTGCGGGCGTGAACAGCGCACCGCCCATCGGCGGGATGCCGATTGCCAGTTCGCCGCGCCCGAGCGTGTCGAGATCGTTCAGCTCGGCCTGCAGTTGCGCGTGCGCGGCCAGCACATCCTGGCCGCGCTGATAGACGATCCGGCCGACGTCGGTCAGCACCATCTGGCGGCCGTCGCGCAGCAGCAGCGGCGAGCCGATCTCGTCCTCAAGCGACTTGACCATCTTGCTGATGGTCGGCTGCGTGACGAACATCTGCTCGGCGGCGACGGTGAAGCTCTGTTGACGGACCACTTCGACGAAATAGCGCAGCGCACGGAGTTCCATGATCGCCCCTCGAATTCCAGTTTGGAATGACTTCGATGATTGTAAGTCATTCTGTTTATGCGGCCGCGCACCCGATACTCCGTCGCATCCGATGTCAGCCAGGCACTGTCGAAGCGCCACTGGATCTCGCTGTCGGTCGGCGCGATAGAGGGCATTCTGGTCGGCGAAATCGTGCTCGCGTTCGTGCCGCGGCGCACGCGGCTCGCGCGCGCAGCGCCATCTGGCGCGCGCCGAAGTCATCTCGATTTGCTACAATCGCCGTTCGTCTTCGAGGAGCGTTGCGACGGGTACCGCGAATCCGCATTCGCCGGCCGCCCGCCAGGCTCGAAGGCTTCAATTGGCAGCATGGAACACGCCTCGCGCGATTCCGAACGCTGCCTCAAACCGCGCTCACGTCACATTTCTAGTCATTTTCTTAGAAAGGAGGGCGTGATGAACGCCGCAGTCATCGATTCCCAGAACCAGGATTACGTTGTTGCCGACATGTCGCTCGCCGGCTGGGGCCGCAAGGAACTCACGATCGCCGAGACCGAAATGCCCGGCCTCATGCAGACGCGCGAAGAGTACCAGGCGCGGCAGCCGCTGAAGGGCGCGCGCGTCGCCGGCTCGCTGCACATGACGATCCAGACCGGCGTGCTGATCGAGACGCTGACCGCGCTCGGCGCGGACGTGCGCTGGGCCTCGTGCAACATCTTCTCGACCCAGGACCATGCCGCCGCCGCGATCGCGCAGGCCGGCACGCCGGTGTTCGCGTTCAAGGGCGAATCGCTCGACGAATACTGGGAGTTCTCGCACCGCATCTTCGAATGGCCGAACGGCGAGTTCGCCAACATGATTCTCGACGACGGCGGCGACGCGACGCTGCTGCTGATCCTCGGCTCGAAGGCCGAGAAAGACCGCTCGGTGATCGCCAAGCCGACCAACGAGGAAGAAGTCGCGCTGTACAAGTCAATCGCCGCGCACCTCGAGATCGACCCGACGTGGTACTCGAAGCGCCTCGCCGCAATCAAGGGCGTCACTGAAGAAACCACGACGGGCGTGCACCGTCTGTACCAGATGGAAAAGGAAGGCCGCCTGCCGTTCCCGGCTATCAACGTCAACGACTCGGTCACGAAGTCGAAGTTCGACAACCTGTATGGCTGCCGCGAGTCGCTCGTAGACGGCATCAAGCGCGCGACCGACGTGATGATCGCGGGCAAGATCGCGGTCGTGGCCGGTTACGGCGATGTGGGCAAGGGCTGCGCGCAATCGCTGCGCGGTCTGGGCGCGACCGTGTGGGTCACCGAAATCGATCCGATCTGCGCGCTGCAGGCGGCCATGGAAGGCTACCGCGTCGTGACGATGGAATACGCGGCCGACAAGGCCGACATCTTCGTGACCGCGACCGGCAACTACCATGTGATCAACCACGATCACATGAAGGCGATGCGTCATAACGCGATCGTCTGCAACATCGGCCATTTCGACTCCGAAATCGACGTCGCGTCGACCCGTCAGTACCAGTGGGAAAACATCAAGCCGCAAGTCGACCACATCATTTTCCCGGACGGCAAGCGCGTGATCCTGCTGGCCGAAGGTCGTCTCGTGAACCTGGGCTGCGCGACGGGCCATCCGTCGTTCGTGATGTCGAACTCGTTCACGAACCAGACGCTTGCGCAGATCGAACTGTTCACGCAGGGCGCGAAGTACGAGAACAAGGTGTACGTGCTGCCGAAGCATCTGGACGAGAAGGTCGCGCGTCTGCATCTGGCGCGCATCGGCGCGAACCTGACCGTGCTGTCCGACGCGCAGGCCGGCTACATCGGCGTCGACAAGAACGGTCCGTTCAAGCCGAACCACTACCGCTACTAAGCACGCGCCCGCCCGCGGGTTCGATGCGCGCTTCGGCGTGCCGGGCCACGCGGGCGGCGCTGCAAGCTTGACGGTCTGATCCCGGGGCGGCGCGCAATGCGCCGCTTTGTTCGCCAGCGCCGCTTTCCGTTTGCTGGACATCTTCTCCGCACAGGTGCTTACAAGGAGTTCTACATGACCGTGCTGCTGACCTGGCTCATCAACGCGCTCGCGCTGCTGATCATCACCTACATCGTTCCGTCGATCCATATCCGTAGCTTCGGCACCGCGCTGATCGTCGCGATCGTGCTCGGTCTCATCAATGCGGTTCTGCGGCCGCTGCTGATCCTGCTGACGCTGCCCGTCACGATCCTCACGCTCGGACTCTTCATTCTGGTCGTCAATGCGCTGTGCTTCTGGCTGTGCGCGTCGCTGCTGAAGGGCTTCGAGGTGGCGGGCTTCTGGTCGGCGTTCTTCGGCTCGATCCTATACAGCATCGTGTCGTGGCTGCTGTCCGCGCTCATTTTCGGCAACCGCAGTCTAGGTTGACCTCTTTGACTATGAATCCGATCGAACTCTCATTCGAATTCTTCCCGCCGAAAACGCAGGAAGGCATCGACAAACTGCGCGCGACGCGCGCGCAACTCGTGTCGCTCAAGCCCAAGTTCGTGTCCGTCACGTTCGGCGCCGGCGGCTCGACCCAGCAAGGCACGCTCGATACCGTCATCGACATGGCGAAGGAAGGGCTCGAGGCGGCGCCGCATCTGTCGTGCATCGGCTCGTCGAGGGAAAGCCTGCGCGCGATCCTGGGCGAGTACCGCGCGCATGGCATCCGCCATATCGTCGCGCTGCGCGGCGATCTGCCCTCGGGCATGGGCGCGTTCGGCGAGCTGCGCTATGCGTCGGAGCTGGTCAGCTTCATCCGTGCCGAGTTCGGCGACTGGTTCTGGATCGACGTGGCGGGCTACCCGGAATACCATCCGCAGGCGCGCTCGCCGCGTCACGATCTCGAAAACTTCGCGCGCAAGGTGAAAGCCGGCGCGAACTCGGCGATCACGCAGTACTTTTTCAACGCGGACGCGTACTTCCGTTTCGTCGACGATGCGCGCCAACTCGGCGTCGACGTGCCGATCGTGCCCGGCATCATGCCGATCACGAACTTTTCGCAGCTGATGCGCTTCTCCGAAATGTGCGGCGCCGAAGTGCCGCGCTGGATCGCGCGCCGGCTCGAGAGCTTCGGCGACGATCGCGAGTCGATCCGCGCGTTCGGCCTCGACGTGGTGACGGATCTGTGTCAACGGCTCGTCGACGCGAAGGTGCCCGGCCTGCACTTCTATACGCTGAACGCTGCCGCATCGACCAAGGCGATCTGCGAACGGCTTGGCGTGTAACTGCCATGCCCCGCGCGGCCGCAACGGCCGCGCGGTCTCCGCCAGTCTCGCGTGCGTGCGAAATTTGTCCCAAATAGCGTGGTAAGTCCCTGTTGAAGCTCATTTTTTGGCTGTCTATCATCGAAATGCAGCTACCCCGGCTGCTGTGCGGAGGACGATATGACAGTGACAAGAATGACTGCGGCACACCGACGGTTCGCGCTTCACCAGTTCTGCCTGCCGGCTCTCGCCGCGCTCGCGGTCGCCACGAGCGGCCTCGCGCCCACCGCGTCGCAGGCGGCCACGCTGCCCGACAAGACGCTGATCTTCTGCTCCGAAGGCAGCCCGGCGGGCTTCGATACCGCGCAATACACGACCAGCGTCGAATTCAGCGCCGGCTCGTACACGGTCTATAACCGGCTCGTCGAATTTGCGCATGGCAGCACCGACATCGAGCCGGGCCTCGCCGAAAAATGGGACGTGTCGCCCGACGGCCTCACCTACACGTTCCATCTGCGCCGCGGCGTCAAATTCCAGACCACGTCGTACTTCAAGCCGACCCGCGAATTCAACGCGGACGACGCGGTGTTCACCTACGAGCGCATGCTCGATGCCGAGAACCCGTTCCGCAAGGCGTATCCGGTCAATTTCCCGTACTTCAACGACCTCGGTCTCGCGAAGAACATCGCCAAAATCGAGAAGGTCGATCCGTACACGGTGCGCTTCACGCTGAAGGAAGTCGACGCGCCGTTCCTGCAGCAGATTGCGATGCCGTTCGCGTCGATCCTGTCGGCTGAATACACGGATCAGCTGCTCAAGGCGGGCAAGGCGTCCGACATCAACCAGTACCCGGTCGGCACCGGCCCGTTCATCTTCCGCAGTTACACGAAGGACGACACGATCCGCTTCGACGGCAATCCCGACTACTGGAAGCCGGGCGTCGCGAAAGTTGGCAAGCTGATCTTCGCGATCACCGTCGATCCGGCCGTGCGCCTGCAAAAGTTGAAGCGCGGCGAATGCCAGGTGATGAGCTATCCGCGCCCGGCCGACATCCCCACCGTGAAGGCCGATGCGTCGCTCGCGATGCCGAGCGAAGTGGGCTTCAACCTCGGCTATATCGCATACAACACGACCAAAAAGCCGCTCGACAACGCGCTAGTGCGCCGCGCGCTCGACATGTCGGTCAACAAGAAGGCGATCATCGACGCGGTCTATCAGGGCGCGGGCCAGGCCGCGACTAATCCGATGCCGCCGACGCAATGGGGCTACGACAAGAACCTGAAGGACGCGCCGTACGACGTCGACAAGGCGAAGGCGCTGCTGAAGCAGGCGGGCTACCCCGACGGCTTCGAGCTGACGCTGTGGGCGATGCCGGTGCAGCGGCCGTATAACCCTAACGCGCGCCTGATGGCCGAAATGCTGCAGTCGGACTGGGCGAAGATCGGCGTCAAGGTGAATATCGTCACCTACGAATGGGGCGAGTACATTCGCCGCGGGCACGCCGGCGAACATCAGGCGATGCTGATCGGCTGGACGGGTGACTACGGCGACCCCGACAACTGGCTCGGCGTGTTGCTCGGCTGCGACGCGGTCAACGGCAGTAACTTCTCCAAGTGGTGCTACAAGCCCTATGACGATCTGATCAAGCAGGGCCGCAGCACCACCAACATGGCCGATCGCACCAAGGCCTATACGCAGGCTCAGGAAATCTTCAAGGACCAGGTGCCGTTCACGCCGATCGCGCATTCGACCGTCTATCAGCCGATCAGCAAGAACGTGACGGGCTTCAAGATCGATCCGTTCGGGCCGACTCAATTCCTGGAGGTCGGACTGAAGTAAGCGGACGCGGCGCGTTTTTTGCGCCGCTTTCGTCGCCGGGCGGCCCGAATGGGCCGGCCCAGCTCGCGCCAAAACCGCGGCAAAACGTTTGCACGAAGTGTTTCCTATCGTCACCAGAGGGATTTTGCTCCGCTTGGTGGCCGGGCCAAGCTCAAGTAATATCCCGCTACGCCGGCGCAAGCCGGCCCTGAACCTGGAGGAAACATGAAGCAAAACAATCTGTTGCGCGCCGCGCGTGTGACTACGCTCGTCGCTGCCGCAGCGGCATCCCTGCTTGGCGTCACGAGCGCGCAGGCCGCTGGGATCCCGAACAAGACCCTCGTTTACTGCTCGGAAGGCAGTCCCGCGGGCTTCGATCCGGCCCAATACACGACGGGCGTCGACTTCACGGCCAACACGTTCACCGTCTATAACCGCCTCGTCGAATTCGAGCGCGGCGGCACCAAGGTCGAGCCGGGCCTCGCGGAGAAGTGGGACGTGTCGCCCGATGGCAAGACCTATACGTTCCATCTGCGTCATGGCGTGAAGTTCCAGACGACTTCGTTCTTCAAGCCGACGCGCGAATTCAATGCGGACGACGTGGTCTTCTCGTTCCAGCGCATGCTCGACCCGAACCAGCCGTTCCGCAAGGCGTATCCGGTGCAGTTTCCGTACTTCACCGACATGGGCCTCGACAAGCTGATCACGAGCGTCGAGAAAGTCGATCCGTACACGGTCAAGTTCACGCTGAAGGAAGTCAACGCGCCGTTCATCCAGAATCTGGCGATGGAATACGCATCGATCCTGTCGGCTGAATATGCGGATCAGCTGCTGAAGGCCGGCAAGGCCGCCGACATCAATCAGTTCCCGGTCGGCACCGGCCCGTTCATCTTCCGCAGCTACACGAAGGACGCGACGATCCGCTTTGACGGCAACCCGGACTACTGGAAGGCGGGCGCGGTGAAGATCTCGAAGCTGATCTTCTCGATCACGCCGGACGCCGGCGTGCGCGTGCAGAAGATCAAGCGCGACGAATGCCAGGTGATGAGCTATCCGCGCCCGGCCGACATCGCGCCGCTGAAGGCCGAGCCGAACATCGACATGCCGTCGCAGCCGGGCTTCAACCTCGGCTACCTCGCGTACAACGTGACGCACAAACCGGTCGACAAGCTCGAAGTGCGCCAGGCGCTCGACATGGCGATCAACAAGAAGGCGATCATCGACTCGGTCTACCAGGGCGCGGGCCAGCTCGCGACGAACCCGATGCCGCCGACGCAATGGTCGTTCGTCAAGAACCTGCCGGCCGCCTCGTACGACGCGGCCAAGGCGAAGGATCTGCTCGCGAAGGCCGGCTACCCGAACGGCTTCGACATCACGCTGTGGGCGATGCCGGTGCAGCGCGCGTACAACCCGAACGCGCGTCTGATGGCGGAAATGATCCAGGCGGACTGGGCGAAGATCGGCGTGAAGGCGAAGATCGTCACGTACGAATGGGGTGAGTACATCAAGCGCGCGCACGCGGGCGAAGACGACTCGATGCTGATCGGCTGGACCGGCGACAACGGCGATCCGGACAACTGGCTCGGCACGCTCCTCGGCTGCGAGGCGATCAACGGCAACAACTTCTCGAAGTGGTGCTACAAGCCGTTCGACGATCTGATCCAGAAGGGCCGCACGACGTCGGACGTGGCGACGCGCACGAAGATCTACGGCGACGCGCAGCATATTTTCGCGCAGCAACTGCCGTTCTCGCCGATCGCGCACTCGACCGTCTATCAGCCGGTCAGCAAGAAGGTGATCGACATGCGCATCGAACCGCTCGGCTACGCGCGCTTCGACGGTGTCAGCGTCAAGTAATCCGTAAAGTTCGCACAGTAGGCCGCAATACAGTACGCCGCAACACAGTACACTTTTCGCACGGTTAGAAAACTGGTCGAAATGGTCCGGCGACCGGGGTCACGAGCCCTCGTCGCCGGTTGCGTTTATTCATCACCAGTACCATGGGAGCGAACCATGTTCCGCTTCGTTTTGCGCCGCATCGGCATGGTGATACCGACGTTCATCGGCATCACGATCCTCGCGTTCGCGCTGATTCACCTGATCCCGGGCGACCCCATCGAAGTGATGATGGGCGAGCGCGGCGTCGATCCGGCCATGCATGCGGCCGCGATGCACCGCCTGGGGCTCGACGAGCCCTTGCCACTGCAGTACTTCCACTACATCGTCCGCGCCGTGCACGGCAACCTCGGCACTTCGATCATCACCAACACGAGCGTGATGGGCGAATTCCTCGCGCGCTTTCCCGCCACCGTCGAACTG
This sequence comes from Paraburkholderia sp. WC7.3g, assembly GCF_050436345.1. Lineage (NCBI taxonomy): Bacteria > Pseudomonadati > Pseudomonadota > Betaproteobacteria > Burkholderiales > Burkholderiaceae > Paraburkholderia > Paraburkholderia sp. WC7.3g. The sequence goes on along the minus strand of NZ_JBNDMA010000002.1, from coordinate 230,738 downwards.
TCGCTCTGCGCGATGCTGTTCGCGCTGATCGTCGGCCTGCCGGCGGGCGTGTTCGCGGCGTTGAGGCGCGGCACGGTGCTCGATCACGGCGTGATGGGCACCGCGCTGACCGGCTACTCGATGCCGATCTTCTGGTGGGGCTTGATCCTCATCATGGTGTTCTCGGTCAAGTTCGGCTTGACGCCGGTGTCGGGCCGCATCGCGGTCGAATACGACATTCCGCACGTGACCGGCTTCATGCTGATCGACTCGCTGATGTCCACCGACGAAGGCGCGTTCAAGTCCGCGCTCAGTCACCTGATCCTGCCCGCGATCGTGCTCGGCACGATCCCGCTCGCGGTCGTCGCGCGTATGACGCGCTCGTCGATGCTCGAAGTGCTGCGCGAAGATTACATCCGCACCGCGCGCGCGAAGGGTTTGTCGCCGGGACGCGTGATCGTCGTGCATGCGCTGCGCAATGCGCTGATTCCGGTCGTCACCGTGATCGGCCTGCAGGTCGGCACATTGCTTGCGGGCGCGGTGCTGACCGAAACGCTGTTTTCATGGCCGGGCATCGGCAAGTGGCTGATCGACGCGATCGGCCGGCGCGATTATCCAGTCGTGCAGGGCGGTATCCTGCTGATCGCGACGCTGGTGATCGTCGTGAACCTCGTCGTCGATCTGTTGTACGGCGTGCTCAACCCGCGCATTCGCCATACGAGGTAAATCACCGTGGCTGACATTCAAAACACCGTCCCCCAAGCGGTCACACCACCGAGCGGCCGCGCCATCGCGGCTCGCGAATTCTGGGCCAACTTCTCGCGCAACCGCGGCGCGGTCGGCGCGGGCATCATCGTGCTGGTGCTGATCTTCATCGCGATCTTCGCGCCGCTGATCGCGCCGCATAGCCCGATCGAGCAGTACCGCGACTTCGTGAAGATCCCGCCCGCGTGGCTCGACGGCGGCAACTGGAAGTTCATTCTCGGTACCGACGAAGCGGGCCGCGACATTCTGTCGCGTCTGATGTATGGCGCGCGGCTGTCGTTCTGGATCGGCTTCGTGTCGGTGGTGCTCGCGTTGATTCCGGGCGTCGTGCTCGGCCTCGTCGCCGCGTTCTTCGAGAAATGGGCCGACACGCCGATCATGCGCATCATGGACGTGCTGCTCGCGCTGCCGTCGCTGTTGCTCGCGGTCGCCGTGGTCGCGATCATCGGTCCGGGTCTGGTCAACACGATGCTCGCGATCGCGATCGTCGCGCTGCCGGGCTACGTGCGTCTGACGCGCGCGTCGGCGCAGGGCGAGTTGCAGAAGGAGTATGTGACGGCGTCGCGCGTCGCGGGTGCGAGCACATTGCGGCTGATGTTCTCGCAGGTGCTGCCTAACTGCACCGCGCCGCTGATCGTGCAGGCAACGCTCGGCTTTTCGTCGGCGATTCTCGATGCCGCCGCGCTCGGCTTCCTCGGCCTCGGCGTGCAGCCGCCGTCGGCGGAGTGGGGCGCGATGCTCGCGTCGGCGCGCGATTACATCGACAGCGCGTGGTGGATCGTTACGATGCCTGGCTTGTCCATCCTGATCTCGGTGCTTTCGATCAACCTGCTCGGCGACGGGCTGCGCGACGCGCTCGATCCCAAACTGAAACGGATGGCGTGACCATGAGCAATCTATTGACCATCCGCAATCTCGCGGTCAGCTTCGGCGGCCTGCCCGCGGTCGACCGCATCAATCTCGACGTCGCGCCCGGTGAAGTGGTCGGCGTGGTTGGCGAATCGGGCTCGGGCAAGAGCGTGACGATGATGGCGCTGATGGGCCTGATCGACGCGCCCGGCAAGGTCACCGCCGACGAAATCACGTTCGACGGCAAGAACCTGCTGAACGCCTCCGCCAGACAACGCCGCAAGATCATCGGCAAGGACATCGCGATGGTGTTCCAGGACGCGCTGACGAGCCTGAACCCGAGCTACACGGTCGGCTATCAGATCAAGGAAGTGCTGAAGCTGCACGAAGGCTTGCGCGGTGGCGCGCTGGACAAACGCGCGCTCGAACTGCTCGACCAGGTCGGCATTCCCGATGCGAAAAGCCGCATTGGCTCATTTCCGCATCAGATGTCGGGCGGCATGAACCAGCGCGTGATGATCGCGATGGCGATCGCCTGCAACCCGAAGCTGCTGATCGCCGACGAGCCGACCACCGCGCTCGACGTGACGATCCAGGCGCAGATCATGGAACTGTTGATGCGCCTGCAGAAGGAACGCGGCATGGCGCTCGTGCTGATTTCGCACGATCTGGCCGTGGTCTCCGAAGTCGCGCAGCGCGTTGCCGTGATGTACGCGGGCGAGGTGATCGAGACAAACAAGGTGCCGGACATCTTCGCCGCGCCTCATCATCCGTACACGGAAGCGCTGCTGGCCGCGATTCCCGAGCACAACGTGGGCGCGGTGCGGCTCGCGGCGTTGCCGGGCATGGTGCCGGGCCGCGACGACCGGCCCAAGGGGTGCCTGTTCGCACCGCGCTGCAAGTACGTGATCGACGACTGCATGAAGGCCCGCCCCGCGCTCGCGCCGCTGCCCGCTCACGCCGACTTCACGCGCGTGCGCTGCATCAAGCCGCTGAACCTCGAGAAGGACGCCAACGTTTACACGCAAGGAGGCGCCCGATGAGCGCAGTACCCGAAACCCGTCGCCAGTCGGACCGTACTGGCGATCACGTGCTCGTCGCCGACCAGCTCGCGCGCTACTACACGGTCAAGCGCGGCATGTTCGCGCACGGCACGGTGAAGGCGCTGAACGGCGTGTCGTTCGCGCTCGACCGCGGTAAGACGCTGGCGGTAGTCGGCGAGTCCGGCTGCGGCAAGTCGACGCTCGCGCGTCAGTTGACGATGATCGAAACGCCGAGCGCGGGCCGCTTGCTGATCGACGGCGAGGACGTGGCCGGCGCGAATCACGAGAAGATCGCGGCGCTCAGGCGGCGCGTGCAGATGGTGTTCCAGAACCCGTTTGCGTCGCTCAATCCGCGCAAGACGGTCGAGCAGACGCTCGGCGAACCGCTTGCGATCAACACGCAGATGAGCGCGACCGAGCGCGCCGAACGCATCGCGCAGATGATGCGCACGGTCGGCCTGCGCCCCGAGCACGCGAAGCGCTATCCGCACATGTTCTCCGGCGGCCAGCGTCAGCGTGTCGCGATCGCTCGCGCGATGATCCTCGATCCGCAGATCGTCGTCGCCGACGAACCGGTGTCCGCGCTCGACGTGTCGATCCAGGCGCAGATCCTGAACCTGTTCATGGATCTGCAGGATCAGTTCAAGACGAGCTACGTGTTCATCTCGCACAACCTGTCGGTGGTCGAGCATATCGCCGACGACGTGATGGTCATGTACTTCGGCGGCGTCGCCGAACTCGGCGACAAGCAGCGCATCTTCTCGAAGCCGCGCCACCCCTACACGCGGGCGCTGATGTCGGCGACGCCGTCGATCTTCGAGGCGGACCGCACGATCAAGATCAAGCTGCAAGGCGAAATGCCGTCGCCGCTGAATCCGCCGTCGGGCTGCACGTTCCATCAGCGCTGCCCGTACGTGATCGACCGCTGCCGCGGCGAGGTGCCGAAGCTGCGAGAAGTGGATGGCCGCCTCGTCTCGTGTCACCGCGCCGAAGAGGTGGGGGACGTGGATGCCTGATGCGGTGGCGGCGCGTCGTCTTGCGCGCCGCTTGTGTCGGGGCGGCTGGGTGGCCGCCTGCGCGCTGTCGGTTGGCGTGGCGCAACCCGGCATCGCTGACGCCGCCGGTGCGGCGGCCAACGCGCCAGGCCCGGCGGCTCGTCCGGCGGTCACGGTGCCAGCCGCGCCACCGCCTTCCATTGCGCCGCCACCGGCACCGGGCACCACGGCGAGCGGCCCGGTGCGCCAGCAACCGGCGCGCATGCCGTTCTACGTCGCGACCCGCGGCAATACGACGATCTACGTGCTCGGCACGCTGCACGTCGGCGATCCCGCCGACTATCCGGCGGGGCAGCCGTTCCGCGCGCCGATCCTCGCGGCGCTAGCCGCGTCGCCGACGCTCGCGCTCGAACTGTCGCCCGACGAGCTGCTGGTGTCGCAGGACGACGTTTCGAAATACGGCGTGTGCAAGCACGACTGCCTGCCGGGCCTGCTGCCCGAGCCGCTGTGGCACAAGCTCGCGTTGCGGCTGCGCGGCAACCCGGCCGCGCTCGATGCGATCAAGAACATGCGGCCGTGGCTCGCGTCACTCGTGGTCGAGACCTACGACTCGCTGTCCGCGGGTCTGCAAACCGAGTACGGAACCGAAGCGCAATTGCAGAACGTGTATCTGAAGACGCGCGGCAAGATCGTCGGACTCGAAACGCTCGCGCAGCAGATGCGCTCGTTCACCGGACTGGCGGCCGCGCAGCAGCGCGAGATGCTCGCGCAGGATCTGGTGCAGACGCCCGCGCAGAACGTCGAGGACGTGCGCACGCTGCATCGGCTATGGCGGGTCGGCGATGCCGATGCGATCGCCGCGTGGCAGGCTGCCAAATCGGAGAAGCTCGCGCGCGATCCGCGCATCTCCAATTCGATCGACAAGCGGATCGTCTACGAGCGCAATCGCCGCTTCGTCGCGAAGATTCTGCAACTCGCCGCGCCGAACAGGCCGCTGTTCGTCGCGATCGGCGCGCTGCATCTGGGTGGACCGAAGGGCGTGCTGCAGCTGTTGCGGCAGCACGGCTTCGTGGTCGAGGCGGGGTGAGTCGGATCGAGGCTGCAGCCGTAGCGGCGGGATCGATCAGTAGGCAACTGCAGGCCGCCGTATAGCGCGATCGCCGTGCTGAGCAGGCCATCGCGATCAGCGCCGTGAACCTCTCTCGCACATTTCTCGGAGGAGTCCGAGTCCTGCCGCATCCTGCGCCTGTTAGCTTCGTCAAAATTTTCCGCAAACGGCTAACAGGAAGGAGATCCAAAGATGGCACAGGACATCTTTATCAAGATCGATGGTATCGATGGCGAATCGCAGGACGCGGCTCATCTCAACGAGATCGATGTAATCGGGTGGCGCTGGCAAGATGCACAGCCGGCGAGGATGCTCGCCGGTTCAAGCCGACATGTTCCGACAGCCACGGTTTCCGACCTTGAATTTACTCATCTGATGGACCGTGCCAGTCCGAATCTGGCGAAATACTACTTCTCCGGAGAGCATATCTCCGAAGCGAAACTCACGGTGCGAAGAGCCGGCGGTGTTCCTCACGAGTACGCAAGAATCACGATGTACGACGTGATCGTCTCTTATGTTGAACCTATTGGAGGCGGTCATTGCTGCCACGAACAGGTGCGTCTGTCATTTGCAAGAATGAAGCACGAGTACATATTGCAGAACAATCAAGGTGGAAGTGGGGGCACGGTGACCGCCCTCATAGACATCCGGGCAAACAGGCAGGGTTAATCAAATGCCTGTGTCCTGCACATTTACATTGAATCGACGCCCCCTGTCGATTTTGCTTTGTCCCGGTTTTGGTGGTGTTCCTGCATTTTCGGGTAATGGGCGATATATCGATGACCCGGATTCCACAAAAGTGGTAAGCGCTGGCGCTATTCCCGTAGGCGAGTATTACATCGTCGATAGGGAAAGCGGGGGCATTTCGGTTGGCTCTGGGATGCCGCCAAAGACTTATGGGCGGACACGCACCGCGCGGAATGGTTTGCTTTGTACCACAATGATCAACATATTGATGATTGGACCTTCGTAGACGGTGTGCGACGCGGTAACTTTCGATTGCACCCGGTAGGACGATCCGGAGAAAGCGACGGTTGCATTACGCTTTCGTCCCGCGAGCAGTTCAAGGCGCTGCGGTCATACCTGAAAGCACAGCCTTCCGCGTTCATTCCCGGAACGATGACCCGCTACTACGGCACCATCAACGTAAAATGAAAAAGGTGCTGATTTGTGTTGCGCTCGCACTGGCGCTGACGCTTCCCATTGCAGTGGGAATTGCCCGCATGCCGGGTATTGATACTTGGTTTGCGAGCGGTGCGGGCTATGAGTTTTTTGCCCCGCTCTTCAAAGGGCTAGATTCGGTCGGCGGAGAAAACAACACGGACATCATCGTCGCAACGTTGTTCGTTGTCAGTTTTTTGGTTTCGCTGATGTTAGCCGTTGTTTCTTTAGCGATGGTTAGTCATTTGCGTCGTACGCACCGCCGTTGAGAGCGGGCATCACGATAGATGCTCCGGCTGGCTAACGCCCCGCGTGACAGCGGCGCGCGCGCGGTACAAACGACGGAGATGCCAACCCTCAAACGCGCGCGGCGCCCGCTGCGTGCACTTCGATGCCGGCGTCGTTGAGCGCGCCGCGGATGCGTCGCGCAAAGGCGAGCGCATGCGGGCCGTCGCCATGCAGGCAGATGGTCTGCGCGTTCAGCGCCACCCATTGTCCGTCGACGGCTTTCACGCGTTGCTCGCGGATCATCGCGAGCGTGCGCGCGAGCACTTCGTTCTCGTCGGCGAGCAACGCGCCCGGCTCGTTTCGCGGCACGAGCGAGCCGTCGGCTCGATAGCCGCGGTCGGCGAACACTTCCTCGATCGCGGTCAGGCCCGCGTTGCGCGCTGCGCTCACGAGCCCGCTGTTGGCGAGCGCGAACACCGCGACCGACGGATCGAAGTCATGTACCGCGGAGACGATCGCGTCGGCGATCTTCGCGTCGCGCGCGGCCTGGTTGTACAGCGCGCCGTGCGGCTTCACGTGCGCGATGCGCCCGCCCTCGGCCTGCGCGATCGCCGACAGCGCGCCGAGCTGATACAGCACGCCCGCGTAGATCTCGCCCGCCGGCAGATCCATTTCCTTGCGGCCGAAATTCTCGGGATCGTTGAAGCTCGGATGCGCGCCGATCGACACGCCTTTCTGCACGGCCCAACGCACGCAGTCGCGCATCGCATTGGGGCCGCCCGCATGCCAGCCGCACGCGATGTTGGCCGAGCTCACGAGGTCGAGCAGCGCCTCGTCGGAGCCGCAGCCCTCGCCGAGATCGGCGTTCAGATCGATTTCCATGGGGAGTCCTTTAGTCACTGTTACAGCGCCGCGAGCGCGGCCTGGCGTGCGCAACGCTCTTCATGCATCGCGATCGCGGCATCGATCTGCCGCAGGTACGCGCGTTCTTCAAGCAAAGCCTGGCGTGCCTCGTAGTGCGTCGCCGGGATGAAACGGACCGCCGCGTTCAGGCGCACCTGCGCGAGCTTCCACAAATCGGCCTGGATTACCGCACCGATCTTCGGATAGCCGCCAGTGGTCTGTGCGTCGCTCATCAGCACGATCGGCTGGCCGTTCGGCGGCACCTGGATCGTGCCGGGCAGCACTGCGTGCGACAGCAGATCGGTGTTGTGCGTGCGTTTCAGCCCGGTGCCGGCGAGACGGTAGCCCATGCGATTGCTGTTCGGCGTGACGAGCCACTCGTCGGACCAGAATGACTGCTGCGCGTCCGGGGTGAAGCTGTCGTATTCGGGGCCGCGCAGCACGCGAACCGGTATCGCCCACGGCACGCCCGACGGATGCCGGCCGCGCCGCAGCGGCTCGTGGACCAGCACGAACTTGCACCAGGCGGGCGCCTTCACGCCGAACTCGGGCGCCTCGGGCGTGAAGCCGAACTGGCCGCGCTGCGGCGGCGCGCCGACCGGCAGACGGTCTCCGTCATTCAGCGCGCGGCCGCCGAGTCCGCCGAAATGGCCGGCGAGGTCGGTGCTGCGCGAGCCGAGCATCGGCAGCACGTCGATGCCGCCCGCCACGCATATATAGCCGCGCATGCCGCGCTTCGCCGCGTTCAGCACGAGCTCCTGGCCGGCCTGCACGGGCAAGCTCCACCACGAATAGACCGGTTTGCCGTCGAGCGTTGCGCCGAACTCAGCGCCGGTGATCGCGACGCGCGTGGCGCGCAGGAAGCGCAGCACAGTCGGGCCGAAGGTGATTTCGAGGCCGGCCGCGTCGGGGCGGTTGCCCACCAGCCGGTTGCCGACTTCGAGCGACAGACGATCGAGCGCGCCAGCCATCGCGACGCCGAGATGCCGGTAGCCGTGGCGGCCGAGGTCCTGGATCGTGGTCTGCAGACCCGCGCGGATCACGTCGATCATGCGTGGATCCCCGCGATCGTGAAGCGCACCCGGTCGCCGGGCTGCAGCAGTGTGGGCGGGCGGCTCGCCGGATCGAACAGCGGCACCTCGGTGCGGCCGATCAGCTGCCAGCCGCCCGGCGACTCCGCGGGATAAATCCCGGTCTGCTCGCCGCCGATGCCGACCGAGCCCGCCGGCACCTCGAGCCGCGGCGACGCGCGACGCGGCGTGTGCAGCGCGGCGTCGAGCCCACCCATATAGGCGAAGCCGGGCTGAAAGCCGAGAAAGAACACCACGTAGGCGCCGCTCGCATGCCGCTCGACGACCTCGCGCGCGCGCAAGCCCGTGTGTTCGGCGACAGCCTGCAGATCGGGACCGAAGGCGCCGCCGTACTGCACCGGAATCTCGACGTTGCGCCCCGGCGCGGCGGCTTTGGCCACCGCGTTCCAGGCCGTGAGCAACTGCTTGCCGAGCGCGTCGGCGTCGGTCTCGAGCGGGTCGAACACGAGCGTCAGATTGTTCATGCCGGGCACGACTTCGAGCACCTGCGGCCAGTCGCGTGCGGCCATGGCTGCGGCCCAGACGCGCTGCTGGCACTCGAGCGTGGCGGGCGGCGGCGCTTCGCAGACGAGCGCGGCGTCGCCGAGGGGAATGATTCGTGGTTGGCTCATGACTGGGCGGCCCGGGTCGAGTCGGAAAATGAGGCGGACGGCGCGGCGCGTTGGCGCATGCCCGGCACGAAGTCAGCGGCGTTTGGAGCGTACATTATCAATAAAATATCGACGATTTACCAATAAGCGTTTTTGCCAGACTCGTCGGCGACGGGGCATCGTCGTACACTTGCGACACTTTTCCAGCCCATTTCCGTCCCGGGAACCTCGTATGACGCGTCATCCCACCAAGATCGTTTCGTCGGAACACCTCGTCTCCGACAGCAGCGCGGAACTGTCCGAGCTCGAATACGCGTTGATCATGGCGGGCAATGCGTTCAACCGCTGGATGGTGCGCTGCATGTCGGCGGCCGGTGACAAGGACATGACCGCGATCGAGGTGTCGCTGCTGCACCACGTGAGCCATCGCGAACGCCGCAAGAAGCTCGCGGACATCTGTTTCGTGCTGAACATCGAGGACACGCACGTGGCGACTTACGCGTTGAAAAAGCTCGTAGCTAGAGGGTATGTAAAAAGCGAAAAGACCGGCAAGGAAGTGTTCTTTTCCGCCACCGACGCGGGCCGCGAACTATGCCTGAAATATCGCGAGGTGCGCGAAAACTGCCTGATCTCGACGCTCAAGGAAAGTGGCCTCTCCAACCAGCAGATCGGCGAGGCCGCGCAGCTGATGCGCAATGCGTCGGGCTTGTACGATACGGCCGCGCGCGCGGCGGCTTCGCTGTAGCGGCCCAGGCGTCGCGCATTGCGCGCGTTCTATGGCGCGTTCAGGTCGGCAGCGCCGGATGAAACCCCGCTTCGGTCACGATCAGATCGAGCGGAATGTCATGCGCCTCGCGGCCCAGCGTGTCGGTGCGGCACGCTTCGTACGCGATGCCGACCGTGATCGGCTTGTGCGCGGCCGGCCAGCCGGCTAGCGTGCGGTCGTAATAGCCGCCGCCGTAACCGAGGCGGTAGCCGTCCGAGTCGAAACCCACGCAGGGCACGAACAGCAGTTCGGGCAGCACGACGCGCCCCGAGGTGGGCTCGGCAATCTTGTGATGGCCGATTTTCATCAGCGTCACGGGGGTCCACGCATGGAATTCGAGCGCCATGCCACGTTCTTTAATGATTGGCAGACTGGCTTCGTGATGCGGATTGGCCGCGAGCCAGATCCCGATCGCGCCGCGCGCGTCGAACTCGCCGACGAGGGGCCAGTAGAATCCCACGCTGCATACCGCGTAGTGCGTCAGCGCGTCGAGCATTCGACGCCCGAGCGCGGCATTCTTCGCTGGCTCGGAAGCCGCTTGCAGACGGCTTTCCAGCAACATCCGGCGCAGCGCCTTTTTCGCTGCCGGGACAGGGTTGCATGCTATGCTTTGGTCCAATTCGCGCTCCAGAAACAACGATGTCAAAACGCCTTTTTCGAGTATATCGCGCGGCCGGTATCGCGCTGGCCGCAGCGGCACTCGTGGCCTGCAGCACTGCCTCGGCCGTCAAGCCCCTTCCGCTCTCGCAACCCACGAACGACGACCAGATTTTCGTCCAGCTACGCGAAGCCGCGCGCAATAACGACGCGCCGCGCGCAGCCCAGCTTGCGAGCATGATCCCGAATTATCCGGCGCCCTCGTATCTGGAGTATTTCCAGATCAAGCCGCAGCTGTTCGATTCGACCGGCCATGCGCGCATCGACGCGCCGGACGCGCCGGTGCTCGCGTTCCTGCAGAAGTACGACGGCCAGGCGATCGCCGATCGCATGCGCAACGACTACCTGACCGTGCTCGGCACGCGCCACGACTGGCGCAACTTCGACCAGCAGTACGCGAAGTTCGTGCTCGACGACGACACTCAGGTGAAGTGCTATGCGCTCGAATCGCGCGCGTCGCGCGGTGAGAACGTTGCGGAGGCGGCGCGAGCGCTGCTCGTCGATCCGAAATGGTACGGCGACGGCTGCGTCGATCTGATCACGGTGCTCGGCGTGAACCGCCAATTCAGCGCCGACGACATCTGGCAGCAGATCCGTCTCGCGTACGAGCAGAACTACACGAGCACCGGCAGCAAGCTCGTCGACGCGCTCGGCGACCAGCCGCCCGACCCGGTGCTGTTCGGCCAGGCGACCAGTACGCCGCCGCTGTTGCTCGCGCGCGGCGTCGGGCCGGATGCGCCGTCGCATCAGCTGGCGCTGCTCGCCATCACGCGCATGGCGCGCAACGATCCGGCGATGGCCGCGGCCACGTTCGCGGCGGTCGCGCCGTCGCTGAATTCGCCGGAGCGCGCGATCGGCTGGGGCACGATCGGCTATCAAGGCGCGCTCAAGGGGACGCCTGGCGCGGTCGACTGGTTCCGGCTGTCGGCGAACGCGCCGCTGTCCAATCCCGCATACGAATGGCGCACGCGCAGCGCGCTGCTCGCCGGCGACTGGAACATGGTGCGCTGGTCGATCGAGCAGATGCCCGAGTCGCTGCGCAAGCAATCGTCGTGGGTGTACTGGCACGCGCGCGCGCTGAAGCAGGCCGGCGACACGGCCACGGCCAGCGAGGAATTCCAGTCGATCGCGTCGAACTTCAACTTCTACGGCCAGCTCGCGCTCGAAGAGCTCGGTCAGAAGATCACCGTGCCGCCGAAAACCACCGTGACCGACGCTGAAGTGCAGCAGGCCGGCACCACGCCGGGCTTCGATCTCGCGCAGCGCTTCTATGCGCTGAACCTGCGGCTCGAAGGCAATCGCGAGTGGAACTGGCCGTTGCGCAACATGTCCGACCGGCAACTGCTCGCGGCCGCCGAGTACGCGCGCCGCATCGAGCTGTACGATCGCACCGTCAACACCGCGGACCGCACGAAGAGCGAGCACGATTTTTCGCTGCGCTATCTGTCGCCGTTCCGCAACATCGTCGAGCAGGACGCGCAGTCGAGCGGGCTCGACGTCGAGTGGGCGTACGGGCTGATCCGCCAGGAGTCGCGCTTCATCATCAACGCGCGCTCTGACGTCGGCGCCGGCGGACTGATGCAGCTGATGCCCGCCACTGCGCAACTGGTCGCGAAGAAGATCGGTCTGGGACCGGTGTCGCGCGAGCAGATGAACGACATCAACACCAACATCCTGCTCGGCACGAACTACCTGGCGATGATCTACAATCAGTTCGACGGGTCCGCCGTGCTGGCCACCGCTGGCTACAACGCAGGTCCGGGCCGTCCGCGCAACTGGCGGCAGTCGTTGCAGCGCCCGGTCGAAGGCGCAATCTTCGCCGAGGCGATCCCGTTCCAGGAAACTCGCGACTACGTAAAGAATGTGCTGTCCAACACGGTCTACTACGCGGCATTGTTCGAAGGCCGTCCGCAATCGCTGAAGGCGCGCCTGGGTTACATCGCACCGTAAGCGCCTTGCCGCCGCAATCTCGCTTCGAGGTTGCGGCGCGCCTCGCCAGCCGTTGCCGCGGCTTCCATCAGGGAGTCGAAAATGCGACATCAAGCCATCGCGATCATCGGCGGCTCAGGGTTTATCGGCAGCTACGTCGTCAACGCGCTCGTCGAGATGGGCAAGGACGTGCGCGTTGCCACGCGGCGACGCTACAACGCGCGCCATCTGACCATGCTGCCGATCGACGTGCTCGAAACCGACGTGTTCGACCCGGTGCAGCTCGCGCGCTTCGTCGAAGGCGCGGATTGCGTGATCAACCTCGTCGGCATCCTGAACGGCAAACGCGGCAAGCCCTATGGGCGGGAATTCGCGCATGCGCACGTCGAGCTGCCGACACGCATCGTCGCCGCCTGCGAAGGCAAGGGCGTGCATCGGCTGATTCATCTGAGCGCGCTCGGCGCCAATCCGAGCGGCCCGAGCATGTACTCGCGCTCGAAAGGCGACGGCGAGAAAGCCGTGCATGCCGCGAGCGTCGCGTGGACGATCTTCCGGCCGTCCGTCGTGTTCGGCCCCGAGGATGCGTTTCTGAACAAGTTCGCGTTCCTGCAGCGCGTGTTTCCGGCGATCCCGCTCGCGATGCCGGACGCGCAGTTCCAGCCGGTCTATGTCGGCGACGTCGCGAAGGCGATCGTCAACGTGCTCGATTTCGATGGCGCGAGCGGGCGCACTTATGAGCTCGGCGGCCCGACCGTCTATACACTCGAAGACCTGGTTTCGTACTGCGGCGACGTGATCGGCAAGCATGCGCGCATCATCCGTCTGCCCGAGCCGCTCGCGCGCCTACAGGCGCTGAGCTTCGAAATGGCGCCGGGCGAACCGGTGATTTCGCGCGACAATCTCGATTCGATGAAGGTCGCCAATATTCTGAGCGGCCCGCTCGCGCCCGAACTCGGACTCGAACCGGTCAGCATCGAAGCGATCGTACCGACGTATCTGACCGGCGCGGCCAAAGGGTCGCGACTCGACACGTTCCGCGCCAGCGCTGGGCGCTGAGACCCATTCCTCACTTCCTGACAAAAAGCATGAAATTGCTGATTGGTGACAAGAACTATTCGTCGTGGTCGATGCGTCCGTGGCTGCTGCTCAAGCACTTCGGCATTCCGTTCGACGAGCAGCTGATCTGGCTGTACGAGCCGGACACGAATGTAAAGATCCGCGCTCAGGCACCGCGCGGACCGGGCAAGGTGCCGTGCCTGATCGACGACGCGGGGCGGGCCGTGTGGGAGTCGCTCGCAATTGCCGAAACGCTGGCCGAACGCTACCCGCAACATGCGCTGTGGCCGCGCGACGCGGCTGCGCGCGCACACGCGCGCAGCATCAGTGCCGAGATGCATGCGAGCTTCGGCGAATTGCGCTCGAAGATGTGGATGAACATCCGCGCGTCGTTCCCGGGCAGGAACGCGACGCCGGGCGCACTTGCCGATATCGCGCGGATCGAGGCGATCTGGCGCGACTGCCTCGAAACCTACGGCGGCCCGTTCCTGTTCGGTGAATTCTGCATTGCCGACGCGATGTACGCGCCGGTCGCGATGCGCTTCAACACGTGGAAGCCGGCGTTGTCGGAGACCGCGGCCGCCTATGTCGAGCGGCTCACCGCGCTGCCCGCGGTCAATGAATGGATCGACGCCGCGCGCCGCGAAACGCACGCGATCGCCTATCAAGACGAATGCCCATGAATATCTACGCAGTGGGCGGCGCGATCCGCGACGAGCTGCTCGGCGTGCCGGTGCAGGACCGCGACTACGTGGTGGTGGGAGCGACACCCGAGCAGATGGTCGCGCAGGGCTATCGGCCGGTGGGCAAGGACTTTCCGGTATTTCTGCATCCGCAGACGCATGAGGAGTACGCGCTCGCGCGCACCGAGCGCAAGACGGCGGCCGGCTATCACGGTTTCCAGTTTTTCTACGCGCCCGAGGTGACGCTCGAGGAGGATCTCGCGCGCCGCGATCTGACGATCAACGCGATGGCGCGCGAGGTGCGCCCGGACGGCGAGCTGACCGGCCCGGTCATCGATCCGTTCAATGGCCAGGCCGATCTGCAGGCGCGGCTTTTTCGCCACGTCAGCGCCGCGTTCCTCGAAGATCCGGTGCGGATTCTGCGCATCGCGCGGTTCGCGGCGCGTTTCGTCGATTTCACGGTCGCGCCGGAGACGCTGGCGCTGATGCGCGAGATGATCGCCGAGGGCGAAGCCGATGCGCTGGTGGCCGAGCGCGTGTGGCAGGAGGTGTCGCGCGGATTGATGGAGAAGCAGCCGTCGCGGATGTTCGACGTGCTGCGCGACTGCGGCGCGCTCGCGCGGATTCTGCCGGAGATCGACGCGCTGTTCGGCGTGCCGCAGCGCGCTGACTATCATCCCGAGGTGGATACCGGCGTTCACGTGATGATGGTGCTCGACCATGCCGCACAGCAGGGTTACTCGCTGCCGGTGCGCTTCGCGGCGCTGACGCACGACCTCGGCAAGGCGACCACGCCGGAGAACCTGCTGCCGCGGCACGTTGGCCACGAGGGCCGCAGCGTCGATCTGCTGAAGCCGCTGTGTGAGCGGCTGCGCGTACCGAACGAGTGCCGCGATCTCGCGGTGCTGGTCGCGCGCGAGCACGGCAATATACATCGCGTGATGGAGATGGGGGCGGCGGCTCTGGTGCGGCTGCTCGAGCGTAGCGACGCTATCAGGAAGCCGACGCGCTTTGCCGAGGCATTGCAGGCCTGCGAGTCCGATGCACGCGGGCGGCTCGGCTTCGAGATGAGCGAGTACGCGCAGGCGGAGCGACTGAGGGTTGCGCTGGTGGCCGCGCGAGGCGTGGACGCGGGGGCGGTCGCGAAGCGGCTCGCCGATGCGCCGGCCGGCATCAAGGACGCCGTCCATCAGGAGCGGGTTCGCGCGGTGGAAGCGGCGCTTGCCTGAGGTGGCGGTGGCCTGATGTGGCGCGCGGCGCCTACAACGCCCGCGCGAGTAGCGACAACAGCATCGACAGCACGAGCGTCGACATGAACGGAAACGGATACTCGCGGCCGAACAGCCGCAAGGTCACGTCGCCGGGCATCCGGCCGATGCCGAGCTTCCTCAGCCACGGCCAGCACGACGACAGCACCGCGACGGCAATGAAGGTAGTCAAAAGCCAGCGGATCATCGCGACTCCTCGAACCGGGGCGAATTCGGAATCACAGCGTGTGCGAGCGGTCGCCGCTCGAAAAGGCGCGCAGCGTGTCGTCGAGTCCGCGCGAAAACGCGATCACCTTGAAGAGTTCGCCCATCTCCGCCTCGGACAGCAGCTTCTGTACCGCGTTGGCGGCGGGCAGAAAGCGCGCGGGGTCGGCGGGATCGATTTCGCCGAGCGCCTCCGTGACGCCCGCGTTCAGCAGGAAGCGCGCTTGCGACGTGAAGCCGAGCAGGTCCGCGCCGGTCTCGACGCCCGCTTCGGCGATGCCGGTGAATTCGACGTGCGCGGTGATGTCCTGCAAACCGGGATACAGGAACGGGTCGCCGTGCGCGCGGTGCCGGTAGTGGCACATCAGCGTGCCCTGCGCGCGCTGGCCGTGATAGTACTCGTGGCGCGGAAAGCCGTAGTCGATCAGCAGAATCGCGCCGCGCGCGAGCATCGTGCAGATCGTGCGCGTGAAAGCGCGCGCGGCCTCGTGCGTTTCGGTCACGTAGTCGTCGCCAGCGTGGTCGCGGGTTGCATCGATTTCCGTGAGCAGCGCGAGATCCGCGGCGGCCGCGGCAGGGCGGTCGTCGAACGCCAATGCGCCGTCGCGCCACACCACGCCGCGCTCGTGCCAGACGCCGCCGCGTTGCGCGAAGAGCCGCACCGGCATTGCGTCGAGCACCTCGTTGCCGATCACCACGCCTTCGAAGCGCTCCGGCAATGCGTCGAGCCAACGTACTTTCCCGACCAGCGCGGGCGCGGCCGCCGCGATCGTTTCGCGCTGCCGCTCGCGCAGCTCACCCGACAGATCGACGATCGAATAGCTGTCGAATTCGGCGCCGAGCGTGTCGAGCGCATTGAGCAGCCCTGCGGCGAGCTTGCCGGTGCCGGCGCCGAACTCCATCACGTTGCGCGTGCCACTCGCCTGCAACGCTTCGGCGACCGGGCGCGCGAGCGTCGCGGCGAACAGGGGCGACAATTCCGGCGCGGTGACGAAGTCGCTGCCGTCGTCAGCGCGCAGGCCAAATTTGCGCGCACCGCCGCTGTAGTAGCCGAGCCCCGGCGCGTACAACGCGCGCTCCATGTAGCGGTCGAACGGCAGCCAGCCGTCGGCGGTGTCGAGCTGCTTGCGGATCTCGGCGACGAGCGCGTCGGACTGCGCGAGCGCGCTCGGGCCGGGAGCAGGTAAACTATCGGGCTGGTGAGCTTTCGGATTCATCCCCGCATTGTAAATGACCGTTTCTCCGGACAACGCTGCCCGCGCGGCCGAAGTGCCGCCCCAAACGCCCCGCGTCGCGCTGATCACCGGCGCCGCGCGCCGCATCGGGCGCGCGCTCGCGCTCGGCTTTGCCGCGCGCGGCTGGGACGTGGCCGTGCACTACGGCGCCTCGCGTGAGGACGCCGACGAAGTGGTCGCGCAGATCGTCGCGCTGGGCCGCCGCGCGGTCGCGCTGCACGCCGAACTCGGCGACGAGGCGCAGGTCGTGCGGCTGCTGCCGGACTGTACCGCCGCGCTAGGGCGCCCATCCTGCGTCGTCAATAACGCGTCGCGCTTCGAGGAAGACACGGCGCGCGACATCGGCTACGAGCTGCTGCTGAAGCTGACCGCGATGAACCTCGGCGCGCCGCTCGTGCTCGCGCGCATGCTTTACGACGCGACGCCCGATGCGGCGTTGCGCGACGAGAGCCAGCGCGGTGTCGTCATCAATGTGCTGGACCAGAAGCTGTACAACATGAACCCGGACTATCTGTCGTACACGCTGTCGAAGGCGGCGCTGCAGACCGCGACGGTCGCGCTCGCTCAGGCGCTCGCGCCGAAGCTCCGGGTGGTCGGGCTCGCGCCCGGCCTGACCATGCAATCGGGCGACCAGACCCACGACGGGTTCGAGGCCGCTCACCGTATGACGCCTCTTGGCCGTGCGTCGCGGCCCGAGGATATCGTCGCCGCCGCGCTGTATCTCGCGGATGCAGCCGGCGTCACCGGAACGACGCTGGTGGTCGACGGCGGGCAGCATCTGGTGCCGCTGCCGCGCGACGTGATGTTTTTGACGGGCGCCTGACACGCGGGCGCGGCTTGCCTCGCCGAGGCGGCCGTTGCGTGTGGTGAAGCGCCCCCTTGCGTGCCCCGCACGCTTTTTTGACTGGAACGAACATGTTTGCCGCTCTTTCGCACCCCCGGCTCGCCGATTGCCGCCGGCTTTTTCTGCGCAATTACGAAGTGCACATCAATATCGGCGTGCACGACTTCGAAAAGCGCGGCGAGCAGCGCGTCGTGATCAACGTCGAACTGTTCGTGCCGCTCGCGATGTCCACGCCGGTGCAAGACAAGCTCAACGAAGTCGTCGACTACGACTTCATGCGCTCGACGATCGCCAAGCGCGTCTCGCAAGGCCATATCCATCTGCAGGAAACGCTGTGCGACGACCTCGTGCGCGCGATGCTCGAACATCCGCAGGTGCGCGGCGCGCGCGTGTCGACCGAAAAGCCGGACGTGTATCCGGACTGCGATGCGGTCGGCGTCGAAGTCTTCCGCATCAAGGAGGACTGAACGATGAACGCACCGGAAATCCTGAACGCAGGCAACCAGGCCGCCGAGGCCACCGCGGCGACCAGCGCCGCCCGCGCCCCGAAATCGCCGCTCACGCGCCGCGAGCAGAAGGAAGCGTACGAGAACAACAAGCTGTTCAAGCGGCTCGCGCGCCAGGTCGGCCAGGCAATCGGCGATTACAACATGATCGAGGACGGCGACAAGGTGATGGTGTGCCTGTCGGGTGGCAAAGACAGTTACGCGATGCTCGACATTCTGATGCGGCTGCGCGAGCGCGCGCCGATCAATTTCGACCTCGTCGCGGTGAACCTCGACCAGAAGCAGCCGGGCTTCCCCGAGCACGTGCTGCCCGAATATCTGACGCAGCTCGACATCCCGTTTCACATCGAGAACCAGGACACCTACAGCATCGTCAAGCGGCTGGTGCCGGAGGGCAAGACCACCTGCTCGCTGTGCTCGCGGCTGCGGCGCGGCATCCTGTACCGCGTCGCGGGCGAGCTCGGCGCGACCAGGATCGCGCTCGGCCATCATCGCGACGACATCCTGCAGACGCTGCTGCTGAACCTGTTCTACGGCGGCAAACTGAAAGGCATGCCGCCCAAGCTGCAATCGGACGACGGCAAGAACATCGTGATCCGGCCGCTCGCCTACGTGAAGGAAACCGATCTGGAGAAGTACGCGGAGCTGCGTAAATTCCCGATCATTCCGTGCAATCTGTGCGGTAGCCAACCGAACCTGAAGCGTGCGGAAATGAAGGCTCTGGTCCGCGACTGGGAAAAGCGTTTCCCGGGCCGCATCGAGAACATGTTCAACGCGTTGTCGAACGTGGTGCCGTCGCATTTGATGGATCACCAGCTGTTTCCGTTCGCGGGGCTGCGCGCGACCGGCGAGGCCGATCCGCAAGGCGATATCGCGTTCGACGAAGAACCGTGCTCGACCGGCGACGACGGTGCGCCGCTCAGCGGGAAGACGATCCCGTTGGTCCAGTTCGACGACCTGTAACTGGCGAAACGTGCCGGTTTTGGCGGCATTCCGGCGGTTTTCCGCTGGAATGCAAGTGCTGCAGAGGCCGCGTCAGCGGCCTTTTTTGCAGGTGCAGCATGATAGAATCGTGCGCTCCAAACTCGTCTATTTGCCGACGCCATGAACATCGTTATTTTGGCGGCAGGCACCGGCAAGCGCATGCGGTCCGCGCTTCCCAAGGTGCTCCATCCTCTGGCCGGCCGGCCGCTCCTCGCTCATGTCATCGACACCGCCCGCGCGCTGAAGCCCGCGCGGCTGATCGTCGTGATCGGCCACGGTGCCGAAGCCGTGCGTGAAGCCGTCGCGGCGCCCGATATTCAATTCGCGGTGCAGGAGCAGCAGCTCGGCACCGGCCACGCGGTGCAGCAGGCGCTGCCGCTGCTCGATCCTTCGTTGCCCACGCTGGTGCTCTATGGCGACGTGCCGCTCACGCGCGCGCAAACGCTGCGCGCGCTGACCGAACGCGCGGGCCGGGACGGCTACGGCGTGCTGACCGTCACGCTCGACGACCCGACCGGCTATGGCCGCATCGTGCGCGATCCGCAGGGCAAGGTGCGGCGCATCGTCGAGCAGAAGGACGCGAGTCCCGAGCAACTGAAGATCGCCGAGATCAACACCGGCATCATCGTCGCCCCGACCGCGCGCCTCGCCGGCTGGCTCGCGGCGCTCAAAAACGACAACGTGCAAGGCGAGTTCTATCTGACCGACGCGGTCGAGATGGCGATCGAAGCCGGCATCGAAGTCGTCACCACGCAGCCCGACGACGAGTGGGAAACGCTCGGCGTCAACAGCAAGCAGCAACTCGCCGAACTCGAGCGGATTCACCAGCGCGATGTCGCCGACGCGCTGCTGGTCGCCGGCGTGACGCTCGCCGACCCGGCGCGTGTCGACGTGCGCGGCACGCTCGAATGCGGTCGCGACGTGTCGATCGACGTGAACTGTGTGTTCGAAGGCCGCGTCACGCTGGCCGATAATGTCAGCATCGGGCCGAACTGCGTGATCCGCAATGCGAGCATCGGCGCGGGCACGCGCGTCGACGCGTTCACGCACATCGAAGGTGCGCAAGTCGGCGCGAAGGCCGTCGTTGGTCCGTATGCGCGCTTGCGCACAGGCGCCGCGCTGCAGGACGAGTCTCATGTAGGGAACTTCGTCGAGATCAAGAATGCGGTGCTTGGTCACGGCTCGAAAGCCAACCACCTCACCTACCTCGGCGATGCAGATGTCGGCGCGCGCGTGAATATCGGCGCGGGCACGATCACCTGCAACTACGACGGCGCGAACAAATTCCGCACCGTGATCGAGGACGACGTGTTCGTCGGCTCGGACACGCAACTGGTCGCGCCGGTGCGCGTGCAGCGCGGCGCGACGATCGCGGCCGGCACCACGGTTTGGAAAGACGTCGCCGCCGACGCGCTGGTGCTGAACGACAAGACCCAAACGAGCAAAACGGGCTACGTGCGCCCGGTCAAAAAGAAAAGCTGATCGATACGGCGTGCCCACGAGGCGCGCTCACTGAATCCGGCACTGAAAAGGAATACACCATGTGCGGCATTGTCGGCGCGGTTGCGCAACGTAATATCGTTCCCGTCCTGATCGAAGGACTGCGACGCCTCGAATATCGCGGCTACGATTCGTGCGGCGTCGCCGTGCTCGGCGCTCGCGGGCCGAGCCGCGCGCGCAGCGTCGCGCGCGTCGCCGACCTCGATGGCCAGGTGCGCGACAGTCACCTCGAAGGCGTGACGGGAATCGCGCATACGCGCTGGGCCACACATGGCGCGCCGGTCACCGACAACGCTCACCCGATTTTCTCGTGCGATGCGCTCGCGTTGGTACACAACGGCATCATCGAGAACTACGAGGTGTTGCGCGAAATGCTGCGGGGCAAGGGCTACGAGTTCGTCTCGCAGACCGACACCGAGGTTATCGCGCATCTGGTGCATAGCCTGTATCGCGGGGACCTGTTCGCGGCGGTGCGCGAAGCCATCGCGCAACTGCATGGCGCGTACGCGATCGCGGTGCTGCACAAGGACCAGCCGCATACGGTGGTCGGCGCGCGCCAGGGCTCGCCGCTCGTGGTCGGACTCGGCGATGGCGAGAACTTCCTCGCGTCCGACGCGCTTGCGCTCGCGGGCAGCACCGAGCGCTTTATCTTCCTCGAGGAAGGCGACGTGTGCGAACTGTCGCTCGATGGCGTGCGCATCGCCGATCGCCAGGGCGAGGCCGCGCAACGCGAGGTGCGCCAGGTCGCCGCCTATGGCGGCGCGGTCGAACTCGGCCCATATCGCCACTTCATGCAGAAGGAAATCTTCGAGCAGCCGCGCGCGATCACCGACACGATTCCGCAAGCCGACGCGTTCGATGCGTCGATCTTCGGCGAAGGCGCGCGCCAGGTGTTCGCCGACATCGACAGCCTGCTGATTCTCGCGTGCGGCACGAGCTATTACTCGGGGCTCACCGCGAAGTACTGGCTCGAGTCGCTCGCGAAGATTCCGACTCAGGTCGAGATCGCGAGCGAGTATCGTTATCGCGAGTCGGTGCCGAATCCGAAGTCGCTGGTGGTGGTGATTTCGCAGTCGGGCGAAACCGCGGACACGCTCGCGGCGCTCAGGCACGCGCAGGAACTCGGCCACCGGCACACGCTCGCGATCTGCAACGTCGGCACAAGCGCGATGGTGCGGCAGACCGGGTTGTCGTTCCTGACGCACGCGGGCCGCGAGATCGGTGTCGCGTCGACCAAAGCATTCACGACGCAGCTGGTCGCGCTGTTTACGCTGGCGGCAACGCTCGCGAAGCTGCGCGGGCGCCTGAGCGATGAGCAGGAAGTCGGTTATCTGAGGCAGTTGCGCCACCTGCCGGCCGCGCTCAACAGCGTGCTCGCGCTGGAGCCGCAGATCATCGCGTGGTCGGAAGAGTTTTCGCGCAAGGAACATGCGTTGTTCCTCGGACGCGGCATGCACTATCCGATCGCGCTCGAAGGCGCGCTGAAGCTCAAGGAGATTTCGTACATCCACGCCGAGGCGTATCCGGCTGGCGAACTCAAGCATGGGCCGTTGGCACTCGTGACCGAGGCGATGCCGGTAGTGACGGTCGCGCCGAACGACGCGCTGCTCGAAAAGCTGAAGTCGAACATCCAGGAAGTGCGCGCGCGCGGCGGCGAGCTTTATGTGTTCGCCGATGCGGATACGAAGATCGTCAACGGCGAAGGGCTGCATGTGATCCGGATGCCGGAGCACTATGGCTTGCTGTCGCCGATTCTGCACGTCGTGCCGCTGCAGTTGCTCGCGTATCACACCGCCTGTGCGCGTGGCACGGATGTGGACAAGCCCCGGAACCTGGCGAAGTCGGTGACGGTGGAGTGACGAAGACGCAGCGGCAAACCGGGCCGCAAGCTCACGCGATCAGCCGCACCGCGATGCGGTCCGGCTGACGAAATATCCATCGCTCCAATCGGCATCTGTCTTTCCACGATGCCTCGACGTGACGACGCCACATCGACTACCCTCTGTCGACATCCCACGTGGCCTCGTCATCATGAAGACCTCATCTCCCAACACGCTGACCGAAAAGCTGAAGTCACGCGTTGCGCTAATCGCGCTGTTCGTCGGTTCGATGTGGGCGGTGTTCTTTCTGTCGGTCGCGTTGCCGTTCCTGCGTCTGAACGAACACGGCGTCGTGCCGCGTTCGCTCGGCGGTTTGCAGGGCATCCTGTTCGCGCCGTGGCTGCATGCGAGCGTCGGGCACATCGCCGCCAACACGAGCGGGCTCGTCGTACTCGGCTGGCTGTGTACGTGGCCCAACATCGCCGGCTTCTGGCGCGCGACCATCGGCGCGATGCTCGGCGCCGGTCTTTGCGCGTGGCTATTCGGCGCGCCGTATTCGGTGCACATCGGCGCGAGCGGGCTGGTGTTCGGCTATGCCGGTTACCTCGTTGCACGCGGTTAC
The DNA here is from genome assembly GCF_050436345.1 of Paraburkholderia sp. WC7.3g. Classification (NCBI taxonomy): domain Bacteria; kingdom Pseudomonadati; phylum Pseudomonadota; class Betaproteobacteria; order Burkholderiales; family Burkholderiaceae; genus Paraburkholderia; species Paraburkholderia sp. WC7.3g. The sequence goes on along the minus strand of NZ_JBNDMA010000002.1, from coordinate 207,952 downwards.
TACACGCGCAATATCGTGTCGATCCTCGTGGCCTTGATCGTCGTCAGCAGCTACGGTCTGAGCCTGCTGTTCGGTGTGCTGCCGATCTATCCGGATGTGTCGTGGCAGAGCCATATCGGCGGTGTGCTTGGCGGAGTGCTCGCCGCGCGCTCGGGGGCCGGTGCGGCAAGCCGGGTGCGTGTTCGCTGACGGACACGTCGCGCTCGTCGGGACGCGGGCCGTCGAAAGAAGCTACCGTCTATAACTCCGGCCGCGCCAGATCGCTCGCAACGATATGTTCGCCATACACCTGCGCGGCCGCGAGCGCTTCGAGGCGGCTCGAATGCGGGCCCAGTTCGGGCGCGCCATCGAATGGAAACAGCACGCGGCCGTCGGTCGTGCGCACCACCTTCAATACGCCGAGGAAGCGCCGGTAGCCGGCCATCTTCGCGCTCGCCGAAATATCGAAGTCGTCCTCCGAGGTGCCCGGGACGCTGGGAATAAACGCGGTCTTGCTCATAGCGGAAACATCGGTTGTTCATCGAAGCGACGCGCAACGATATGCGCGGTCGACATGCATTGTCTCAAATCCGCGCGAAGCGCGAAGCGAGCGGGTAACCCTTCGCCCTATGAGCCGATGCGCGATGCCGACAGGTTCGCTGGTTCGCCAATGGACTTGTTGGTGAACTAACGTCAACTTTCACCGCAATGTCACGGGTGCTACCTAAAGTCTGCCCGCGAATCAGACAGCACTCCCGACAGGGCAACAAAGAGGTAACAACAAAGGGCAACCAACATGTCACACCGCATCGGGTTACGCGCATTCATCATGGCCGCGTGCACGGCTTTCATCGCTTTGATCGTGGCCGCCTGCGGCTCGTCTTCTTCGTCCGGCGGGCTGCAACTGACCGGACAGCAGCAGATTCGCCACGTCTTCGTGATCACGCTCGAAAACGAAAACTACTCGACCACGTTCGGCGCCAACACCAAAGCGCCGTATCTCGCGCAAACTCTGGCATCGCAAGGCGCGCTCGTGCAGCAGTACTACGGCACGGGCCACGTGAGTCTCGATAACTACATCGCGATGATCAGCGGCCAGTCGCCGACCAATGAGACCGAGAACGACTGCATCACCTACCAGGACTTCAAGCTCACCGGCATGACGTCCGATGGCCAGGCGATCGGCTCGGGCTGCGTGTATCCGGCGAGCGTGAAGACGCTGCCGGACCAGCTGACGGCAGCGGGCTATACGTGGAAGGGCTACGAAGGCGACATGGGCAACGACCCGTCGCGCGAAGCCGCCACTTGCGGCCACCCGACACTGAACACGACGGACCTGACGCAGTCGGCCGAAGCACCGAGCGCGGCCGTGCCGCTCGGCGACCAGTACGCGACGCGCCACAACCCGTTCATGTACTTCCACTCGATCATCGATTCGCCGGACTGCGGCACGCACGTCGTCAATCTGAATAACCTGCAGAACGATCTGCAATCGGTGTCGACCACGGCGAACTTCAACCTGATCACGCCGAACCTGTGCGACGACGGCCACGACGCGCCTTGCGTGAACGGCCAACCGGGCGGCCTGACGAGCGCGAACGCGTTCCTGCAGAAGTGGGTGCCGATTATCACCGCGTCGCCGGCGTTCCAGAAGGATGGTCTGCTGATCATCAACTTCGACGAAAGCAGCTACGCGACCGTCACGCAGTCCGCGTCGGGCCAGGATCTGACGTTTGCCGGCACGACCTGCTGTAGCCAGCAACCGGGCCCGAACCTGCCGTCGTTTCCGCAGACTTCGTCGCTCGCGTATAAGGGCATCACGATCAACCTGACCAAGACGAGCTTCGGCGGCGACCAGACCGGCGCGGTGATGATCTCGAAGTTCATCAAGCCGGGCACGGTGTCCACGGTGCCGTACAACCACTATTCGATGTTGAAGAGCATCGAGGACATCTTTCAGCTCGACCACCTCGGTTACGCGGGACAGGCCGGTCTGGTCGGGTTCGGCAGCGACATCTTCACGAACCTGTAAAAGATTCGATGCTGTCTTCTGTCATGCGATTCACGGAGCGCGCGAGCGCGCATCGGCTAGCGCTCGCCGCCCTGATGGGCGGCGCGTTGCTGGCCGGAGCCGGGGCGGCGCGCGCTGCTGCGCCGACGCCGACACCGGCATCAGCCGATGCGAGGCCCGTCTATAGCGATGCCGCCGCGCTCGGCAAGCTCATCTTCTTCGATCCGGCGCTGTCGGGCTCGGGCAAGATGTCGTGCGCGAGCTGTCACAGTCCCGAGCACGCTTACGGGCCGCCCAACGGCCTCGCCGCGCAACTGGGCGGCGCGGACCTGCATCGGCAGGGCACGCGCGCGGTGCCGAGCCTGCGCTACGTGCTGAATCGCACGCCGATCTGGACGCATGCGCAGGCGGCGAGCCGGTCCGAGCGGCTCAGCGAAACCGATAACGCGCCGGTCGGCGGCTTCGGCTGGGACGGGCGCTTCAACTATCTGCACGAACAGGCAAGCTTCCCGCTGTTCAATCCGAACGAGATGGCCAACAAGGATCCGGCCGCGTTGCTCGCGAAGATGCAGCGCGCGCCGTACGCGGCGCGTTTCAAGGACGTGTTCGGCCAGAACATCTTTGCCGATCCGTCGAAAGCGTTCACGCAGGCGATGTACTCGATCGAGCGCTTCGAGCTCGAAGACTCGAGTTTTCATCCGTACACGAGCAAGTTCGATTACTACCTCGACGGAAAAGTGAAACTAACTGCGCGGGAGTTGCATGGCAAAAAGCTGTTCGACGACCCCGCTGGCGGCAATTGCGCATCCTGTCACATCGACCAGCCAGGCGTGAACGGCGCTCATCCGCTCTTTACCGACTTCAACTTTCAGGCCCTCGGCGTGCCGCGCAACCCGGAGCTGAAGGTCAACGCCGACCCGGAGTATTTCGATCTGGGCCTGTGCGGACCTTTGCGAAAGGATCAGAGCGACAAGCTCAATTGCGGGCTGTTCAAATCGGTGTCGCTGCGCAATACCGCGACGCGTCACGTGTTTTTTCACAACGGCCGTTTTCACACGCTGAAGGATGCGCTGCGCTTTTACATGCAACGCGATACGAACCCGGACAAGTGGTATCCAAAGGATGCGCAAGGAAAAGTCGACAAATTCAACGACCTGCCGGTCGCGCTGCGCGTGAACGTCGACACGACCGATGAGCCGCTGACGCGCAAAGCGGGCGAGCGCCCGGTCTGGTCCGAACGCGATATCGACGATGTCGCCGCGTTCCTCGCGACGCTGACCGACGGCTATGAGCTGAAAGGAAAAAGCGGCGAAGTAAGCGGATCGAAAAGCAGCGACAGTTCCGGTCGCCCTTGATTTAAAAGACAAAAATCGTCGAAGAAAGGTGCCGCCCGGCACGGCGGCGCTATAATGCGCGCATCTTTTTCACCTCCATCGTCCGCCATGAGCCGGTTACTTTGCCTGATCGTGCTTTCGCTCGGCCTCGCGCAAACCGCGGCGGCCGACGAAAACAGCGACCGAATCTCGGCGTATCTGACGCGGAAGTTCGGTGTCGGCAGAGAAAAAGCTCAAAAGATTTCCGACGCGGTGCAATCCGCCGCCTCCAAATACTCCCTCCCTCCGGCCCTGCTGCTCGCCATCATCTCGATCGAATCCCGCTTCAAGGAAAAAGCCCGCGGCGCCAACGGCGCGACGGGGCTGATGCAGGTCGTGCCACAAGCGCACCGCGGGCTGCTGCGCAATGTGAAGGACCTGACCGAGCCGAATGCGAACATCGAAGCCGGCTCGGCGATCCTGTACGGCTACATGCGCTCGGCGAACGGCGATCTGGATAGCGCGCTCAAGAGCTATGGCGGCTCGAAGGCCTATGCGCAAAAGGTGAATCTGCGCGTCGAGGATTTCGCGGCGGTCGCGACACCCGCAGATGGCGCTTCAGGGGCCGCCGGGCGGCCCGCCGCGTGCGAAGTCGATCTTTGTGCCGGCGCAAACCAGTGGGCCAACGCGTTCAGCGTGCCGGCGGCGCTTACGATACCCGCGACACCCGCGGCGAGCGGGGCGGCCGCGGCATCGTCGGCCCCGGCCTCGGGCTCGACTTCCGCGGCGACAGCGGGCTCGACGCGCACGGCATCGAAATAGGCGCGCTCGCGCAGTTCCCCGTCTCCTTCCGGTCCGTACGCGCTTCGACGGTCATTGGCGTGCATCTCGTTACTATCACGCGACGTAATAGGTTTCGGGTTGCACACTTTTTACGCACATAGCGCTGCGCGCTCTACAATGCATTCCCATTCGCGCCCATGAGGCGCTTCTCGCACCTGATCATGCAGATCCCCTTTTCCCGCACCACCGCCGCGGCCCTGTTTGGGCTGCTCGCGCTCACGGCATGCAGCAGCACGCCGCAGCCCAAATTCACCCAGGAACTGTTCGAAACCGGCGCAAGCCCTTACGCCCGCAATTTCAATTCGAGCACGGGCGATAGCTGCGAGGCCGCGCGCCGAGCACTGCTGAGCCAGGGCTATCTGACGACGATGTCGCGTCCCGATACCGTCGACGGCACCAAGAATTTTCAGCCGACCGGCGATACCCATGTGGTCGTCGAATTTCACGTCGTGTGCACGCCCGGCGAAGAGGCGGCCGATACCAGCATCGTTTATGTGAACGCGGTGCAGAACGGCTTCGCGTTGAAGAAAAGCGATACGTCGGCGAGCGTCGGACTCAGCGTGCTAGGTTCGCTGTCGCTGCCGATCCGCTCGATATTGACGCGATGGTGAAGATCTCGAGCGAGACGATTCCGTCGGGCAAGTTCTACGACCGCTTTTTCAGCCTCGTCGATCATTATTTGGAGACCGTCGTTCGCACGCAGCCGGTGACGAGCAGCCCGATCGAAACGCGGACGCTGCCGGTCGCCGCGCCGCTCCGGGTGACCACGCCTGAGCCGGTGCCCGAACCGGTGCCCGCGACGTCGCCCGCCGCCATTCAAACGCAGCCGACCGTGCCGGTCCAACCGACGTCGGCCTCGCCCGCGACTGCTTCGTTTGCGACACCCTCACCGGTCGTCCAGCTCGCCGATCCGATCGGCCAGGCCGCAGCGATCGAACCCGCGAGCGGCACCAAGCTGATGCCGTGATAGCGTCGCGGCGGCTTTCGCATCGAGGCTGAGCAAGTTCCGATCAGGCTGTGATTCAGGCGCGAAGTGGTATTGCCTTATGGTGTTTACTTAATACGTATACATACGTAGTAGTAGTTAACAAGGGCTCACCGAATCTGTGGATAAGTCGCAAATGTCACGCCGCTTCAATATCATGCGGAATCGATAACCCCGCGGAACACGTCGGTAGAAAACTACATAAGTGGGATAAGTTCGAACACCGTTAGCCGACGCTCGCCTTTATCAAGATTTCGCGCACAGGCTGTTCGTCGCGCTATCCCGACGTTATTCAGAGGCCGCTGTGGATAACCGCCGCTTCCGATGGCGTTTCCCGTTGCTCTCGCAACAACGCTTCGCGCGATGCGAAGCGCTCGCCAACGCACAGATTTCCGCCCATCGAACGCGCACATTGATAGCGCGGTACGGGGATTGCATGTCTTCTTATTGCAAGCGCAACTGTTGCTATTTCGCAAAAACCATTGGGCCAGCGAACAATCCGGCATAGAGTTAAAGTGCTTTGTGAGGTTTCTGGTGCAGTGCGGGGGACGTATGAAACGCAGATCAGCACGACAGTTAGTCCGTATTCTCTCGGACCTTCGACATGCGGCTCATTGCAGTTCACTACGCGCGGCCGCGACCAATCGGGTGATGGCGCTGGCAGCCGCCGAGGCTGCCGAGGACGTCGATCCGACTCGCGACGACGACAGCCCCGAGTCCGCGCGCGACGCACAGCGGGACAAGCTGTTTCGGGGCAGATCATGAGAGCCGCGAGCGAACAGTCGTTGCGGTTTCTGGTCGAGAAGTGGCTTGCGCCATCGCCGCGCCGATCCGGTTCACGTGACGGAGTTCAGCCGCACGCGCACGGGCGGGCGGCGTTATGTGCGGGTCGAGACGTCGTCGGAAGAGGGCGGGCGCGGTCTGTTCTTCTTTCGTCACGACGACGGCTGCTGGTGCGTGTTTCCGCCGACCGCCGATACCCCGAGCCTGTTTGTTCATCCGCGCGCGGCATAGTTAGCGAATGGGTGAGACGCCTGTGGTGCGCACCGCACTCACTCGACGCGTCAGCCGTGCAACGAAACCTGATTACGACGCCTGCGGCGCACGCTGCCGCGCGCGTTTCCAGCCTGGCAGTACCTGGCACACGATCAATCCCGACAGCATCAGCGCGCAGCCGAACAATGCGCGAGCCGTCAGCGTTTCGCCGAGCACGAGCCAGCCCGCGAACGCCGCGAACACGCCTTCCATGCTAAAAATCACCGCCGCGTGCGAGGGTGCCGCGTAGCGCTGCGCGACTGGCAAAGCCCGCGAGACGCGCGATAATCGCGCAACCGCCGCGGGTTCGCCGCTCACGTCGATCACCGTCGTCAAGCAAATTGCCGAACGGACCGCGATCCCCGGCTCTTGCACGAGCAAACGAAATGGACGACAGGGACTGGATTGCGGGCGCCGCGAAGGCGCTCGCGATCATCGAAGCATTCGACGAAGAGCACGCGCGCATGACGCCAACGATGGTCGCCTCGCGCGCCGGCCTGTCGCGCACGGCCGCGCGCCGCTATCTGCTGACGCTGTGCGAACTCGGCTACGTCGACACAGACGGCAAGCTCTTCTGGCTCGCGCCGCGCGTGCTGCGGCTCGGCCAGTCTTACCTCGATTCGGCGCGCCTGCCGCGCACGGTGCAGCCGTTCCTGCAGCGGATCACCGCGACTGTGCAGGAAACCGCGCTGGTCGCGATCCTCGACGAACACGATGTCGTCTACGTTGCGCGCAATGGCGTGAATCGGGCGATGGCGGTCGGCTTCGTGACCGGCTCGCGGGCGCCGGCGCCGTTGTCGTCGGCGGGGCTCGTGCTGCTCGCGTTCCAGCCGCCCGATAGCATAGATCCTTGGCTCGCATCGTATCCGATCAAGATTTTCACGCCGTACACCTATTCAACAGTCGACCGGCTCAGAGAAGTGCTTGGTGAAATCCGCCGCAATGGCTACGTGGTCACCGACCAGCAGCTGGAGATCGGGGTGCGCGGCGTCGCAGTGCCGTTGCGCGACCGGCACGGTACGGTGGTCGCGGCGATCAGCGTTAGCATGCCGATCGGCGAGGAGTCGGCGAACGCCGCGTTGCACCGCGTTTTGCCGGCACTGCAGGAGACCGCGAGCCTGCTGCGGAATCTGGTCTGAGTGCGGCGAAACAGTCGACGAAGCACGCGGCTGGCAGCTTGATACGGCCCTGTAGTGTCCCCGGTATCGCTTGCCGGACAAATGAAAGCACTCTGAAAGCAGGCTGTCTCCCGGAAAATACAGATCGAGTTTTGCGCATGACAAACCGCCGACGCTTGGGTAATACTCTCCCGCGGGGAGCACAAGGCGCCTCGCAGTCCAGCCCGCTCCACCGCGCAGCTGTATTCATTCACATTGACTCAGTCGTCTGGTTTGGGGATCAACACATGAAAAAAGTTATCGTCTCGCTCGCAGCCGCCTCGATCGCGCTGGTTTCCGTTCAGGCTTTCGCACAGGCGTCGGATGCCGCTGCTATGGAAGCAGCAAGCGCACCGAAGAAGCACCACGTCAAGCAGCTGAAGACCCACGGCAAGAAAGCACACGTATCCGCCGCAGCTTCGGCAGCAGGCACGAACGACAAGGGCACGCAGAACTAAGCCAACGCCCGCTCGTCGGGCGCGCCGTACCGCTGCGCCGCGCCACTTGCCCGTCGACGCAGCCGGTGAAGGCAGATGCGTTGCCAGCAAAAAGGCCAGAGCTCGCGCTCTGGCCTTTTTGCTTTTGCGGCGGATGTTGCGCGCGGGAAGATCAGCCCGCGAGCCCGCGCCGGATCACTTCGTCCAGCAGCCCGTTCAGGCCGTCGGGATGCGTGGCGGCGCGCGTTTTCAGTTCATCCACCAGCCCGCTGTTGAGCTTGCACGCAAACGGCACAAGGCCTTGCGCCTGATCGAGCTTGCGCTGCTCACGCCGGTCGACCTTCGGTTCGGTCGCCACGCCCTTGCCGCCAAGGCTCGCGGTCGCCCGCTTCATCGCGTTGCCCAGTTTCAACGCCTTGTTCTTTTCAAGGTCGGTTTTTTTCATCGCCATCGGAAAGGCCTCTGCCAAATAGATCAACCCGCATTGTACGCAAGCGCGCGGCGCGTCAGCCGACGCGCTCCGGCGCGCCGGCGGAGACGCTGTCCATCAACGCGCGCATCCTCTGCCAATGCGTGCCTTCCCAGAACACGCGTCCGCACACGTCGCAGGTCACGAAGCGGCTGTGCCGCTGCAGCACGCCGTGCGGCACGCGCGGGCCGGCTTCCTCGCGCGCGATGCGCCGCAGCGGCGCATTGCATATCAGACACAGCCGGAACGGTTGCGCGCTGCGCGCGAGATCGAGCCGTTCGAACACTTCGCGCAACTGCTCACGCGGCCGCAGCGCGCGCACGTAGCAGCCATGCGTGATGTTGCGGCGTTTGAGCAACTCGCGGTCGCGCGTCAGCACGATACGCTGCTGCGCGGCGGCGAGCGCCTCGATATCGGCGTCGGGAAAGTGGTTGTCGTACAGCGTATCGAAGCCTGCGAGCCGTAGAAGCGGCGCGAGGCCTCCTAAATGGGCATCGGCGATGAAGCGCATCACTCGCAAAGGTCGCTCGCGCACGCGCAGCAACGGCTGGATGTCGAGCGCCTCGAATTTCGGATACACGGCGACGCGGTCTCCGTCGGCGAGCGGATGATCGAAACCGACCGAGTCGCCGTTCACCAATATCAGTTCGACTTCGGTATGCGGCACGCCGAGCACCTCGATCATGTGCTTGGTCGTCGCCCCGCGCGCACAGACGCAGGGGAACGCGCGCCGACGCAGCGGCCGGGCGATGAAGTCGTTCAGCTCCTCGTAGAAGCGGAATGTCGCGGTGACCATCTCGGCAGTATCGCACCGCTGGCGTTGCGCGTTGTCCTGCGCGTGTCGCATGAGTGTGCTTTACTTCGGGTTCTTTAGAAGACGGAGCGATAGATGGACATCGGTTTTATCGGTCTCGGCGAGATGGGCGCCGCGATGGTTGCAAACATTCTGAAAGCCGGGCACCCGGTGCGCGTGTGGAACCGCTCGCCGGACAAGGCGCAGCCGCTGGCCGGGCTGGGCGCGCAGATCGTCGCGACGCCGGCAGAAGCGTTTGCGGGCGACGCGGTGTTCTCGATGCTCGCCGACGATGCCGCGTTGCGCGAAGTCATCACCGCGTCGCTGCTCGAGCATGCGCCGCGCGGGCTGATCCACGCGAACATGGCGACGATTTCCGTTGCACTGGCCGAGGAACTGGCGACCGCGCACGCGTCGCGCGGCGTGCACTATGTGGCCGCACCGGTGCTCGGCCGGCCTGACGTCGCGGCCGCGGGCAAGCTGACGATCGTCGCGGGCGGCCCGGCGGAATCGATCGACCGGGTCCAGCCGATTTTCGACGCGCTCGGCCAGAAGACCTGGCGCATCGGCTCGCTGCCGCAGCAGGCGAACGTGATGAAGCTGGCTGCGAACTTCATGCTCGGCGCCGCGATCGAGACGCTCGGCGAAGCGGCCGCGCTCGTGACGGGGCACGGCCTCGCGATGCAGGACTTCCTCGACGTGATCACCAACGGCCTGTTCCCGGGACCGGTGTACTCGGGCTACGGCAAGTTGATCGCCGAGCAGCGCTTCGAACCGGCGCTGTTCAAGGCGCGTCTGGGGCTGAAGGACGTGCGCCTCGCGCTTGCCGCCGCCGATGCGGTGACGACGCCGATGCCGGTCGCGAGCGTGGTGCGCGACAGCCTGATCGAGGCGATCGCGCACGGCGATGGCGACAAGGATTTCGCGGTGCTGGGTCAGGTGGCGACGCGGCGGGCCGGTCGTTGACGGTGGCTGTCGAGCGCCGGGCGCGAGCGATCGACGCAACGTGGCCGGATGGAGTCACGCCGGGCGGCAAGGCATAATAGCCGTCCGATTCCCCCTTCTCCCGACTTCGATGACTCTGCATACCTGGTGGCCGTTCGCCGTGACCGTTTTCGTCGTTTCCGCGATTCCCGGTCCCAACATGCTGCTCGTGATGACGCACGGCGCCCAGCACGGCCTGCGCCGTGCGAGCGCGACGATGGTCGGCTGTCTTTCGGCGCTGGTGCTGATGCTGGCGGTATCGGCGGCGGGGCTCGGCGTGTTTCTGGCGGCATGGCCGACCATGTTCAACGCACTGCGCATGATCGGCGCGGCCTATCTCGTGTATCTGGGCATCAAGGCATGGCGCGCGCCGGCCGACGAAGCGACTGCGCGAAACGTCGACGAACTAACGGCGAGGCCCGCGCGCTCGCGCTTCGCGCTATTTCGCAACGGCTTTCTGGTCGCGAGCAGCAATCCGAAGGCGATCCTGTTCGCGGCCGCGCTGCTGCCGCAATTCATCGATGCCACCCAGCCGACGTTGCCGCAATTCGGCGTACTGCTCGCCACGTTTGCGTCGATCGAGGTCAGTTGGTATCTGGTGTACGCGGGTTTCGGCACGCGCATCGGCGCGAAGCTGAAAAGCCGCGGCGTTGCGCGAATGTTCAACCGGCTGACGGGCGGTGTGTTCGTCGGCTTCGGCGCGATGATGGCGCTGGCGCGGCACTAAGCACCGCGCTCCACAGCAGACAAGAGGAAATGGAGCCGTACGAATGTGACCGTGGTATGTTTGCAACATCGAGGGTGAACCCTAATTTGCATGTTGCAATGCACCAAGCGGTTTGCTATAGTAGGCCTTGTCTCCTCCATGTCTCCACTGATATGGATTCAGCCCGCCAACCTAGGCGGGCTTTTTTTTGCCCCGAATTCGCCGTGGGACTGCGGACGCTTGACCTGGTGTCGACGTTCGCGGTTCGACTCGCCTAGCGTTTCAAACCGGTCTCTTCGTCCGTGCTGATGGCGAGATTCATGCACTGGATCGCCGCACCCGATGCGCCCTTGCCGAGATTGTCCAGACGCGCAACGGTCACGAAGTGCTCCTCGTTGCCGAACACGAACAGGTCGACGCGATTGGTGTCGTTGTTCGCCTGCACGTCGAAGAAGCCGTTGTCGAGATTCCCGTCGGCGTCGAACGGTGCGACGTGCACGAACGCTTCACCCGCGTAGTACTCGGCGAACAGAGCCTGCACGTCCTGCGGCGTCGTCTTCTTCGCGAGTTGGCCCGGCGAGAAGTACGTGGTGACGGCGAGGCCCTTGTAGAAGTCGCCGACGATCGGCGTGAAGATCGGCGCCGACTTCAGGCCGGTATGCGCGGCCATTTCCGGCAGGTGCTTGTGCGTAAGGCTGAGCGCGTACGGGCGCGGGCTCTTCAGCCTGTCGTTGCCGCCGGCTTCGTAGTCGGCAATCATCTTCTTGCCGCCGCCGCTGTAGCCCGTGATCGAGTAGGCGTGCGCGGCGAACTCGGGTGCGACGACGCCGCCTTCGACGAGCGGGCGCATCGCCAGCACGAACGCCGAGGCGTGGCAGCCCGGCACGGCGATGCGTTTGGCGGTGCGCAGGCGCTCGCGTTGCGAGCGGGCCAGCTCGGGCAGGCCATAGGCCCAGTCGGGCGAGGTGCGGAACGCGGTGCTCGCGTCGATCAGCACGGTACGGTCGTTATCGACAAGCGAAGCGGATTCGCGCGAAGCGACGTCGGGCAGGCACAGGAACGTGACGTCCGACGCGTTGATGAGACGACGGCGCTCGTCCAGGTCCTTGCGCTTCGCTTCTTCGATACGCAGGATTTCGACGTCGGCGCGCTGCGACAGATATTCAAAAATCTTCAGGCCGGTCGTGCCTTCCTGTCCGTCGACAAAAACTTTCGTGCTCATCTCGATCTCACTCGCTGGAAAACGGGGCGCGAGGCCGCGCCGGAACGTCATTTTATGACGTCATCGCTGCGCATGTGCGGTGCAGCGCGAAAAAACGACGATGCGCGCGCAACGTGACATCGGCGTGACCTGTTGCACGGCGAATGCGTGCTGATGACCGAAGATGAACTGCGGATGAACCGCGGATGAACCGCGGATGAACCGCGGATGAACCGCGGATGAGCCGCGCCGCCATCGCGGCGCCGTTCAGCCATTACCCGCGCGGCGCGATCCAGCGCGCGGTGACGCCCGCAATGCGTGCGCCGAAGAGGCGCGCGGTTTCGAGATCGCCGGGGGGCGGTGCTTCGTCGGGCGACGCATCGGCCGCCGATTGCGTGAGCAGCCCGGTAAAGCCACCGACGAAGTTCAGGTCGTTGCGCGTCGCGGCCTTGGTGTTCGACGGCATCATGCCGGTGCCCGCCCAGATCATGCTGTGCTGCATCGCCAGCGTGACGAAGTACTGGATCGTCGAGAACTTGTCGCCGTTCATCGTCGCCGAGTTCGTGAAACCGGCCGCGATCTTGTCCTTCCACGCCTGGCCGAACCACGGCTTCGAACTCGCGTCGGCGAACTTCTTGAAGTCGGCCGACGGACCGCCCATGTAGGTCGGCGCGCCGAAGATCAGCGCATCGGCGGCGGCGAGTTCGTCCCACGACGCGTCGTCGAGGTCGCCGACCGGCATCAGCTTCGCCTGCGCACCGGCTTCGAGCGCGCCCGCGAGCACGGCTTCGGCGACTTTCTTCGTATGGCCGTAGCCGCTGTGATAAACGATGACGATCTTCGACATGAAATGCTCCAGCAAGGCGATCCGCAACGTGAACGGGAGAAGCAACGCGCTGCGGCGCTGGGCTCGCGATGACGACCGCGATGGTCGCCGCTAGCGCCCGAAATTGACCACCAGCCGCGCGCTGCCGATCGCGGCCGTGCCGATCTGGTGATCGAACATCAACGCGGGGCGTCCTTGCGCGAGATGCAGATCGGCCGTGCTCAGCGCGTACACGGTGATGATATAGCGATGCGGTTTGCCGGGCGGCGGGCAGGGGCCGCCATAGCCGTCGGTATCGAAGTCGTTGCGCGCTTCGACCGCGCCGAGCTTGTGCAGGAAACCGGATGAACTCGCATTCTCCGGCAGGCTGTCGACCGTGGCCGGGATGCCGGCGACCGCCCAGTGCCACCAGCCGCGCCCGGGCGCGTCCTCGTCGAACATCGTGATCGCGAAGCCGCGGGTGCCGGCCGGCGCGTCGCGCCATGACAGTTGCGGTGAACGGTTGCCGCCTTGGCAGTCGTTCTGATCGAACACCTGCGCATTGGGCACGGCGCCGCCCGCGCGCACGTTCGCGCTCGTCAGCGTGAACGGCTCGTCGGCCCGCGCACCGGTGCCGTGTGCCGCGAATAGCGCGAGCATCGCGCCGACGGCGAGCGATCGATGCCGCCAGCAGGAAGCCATCGAAACAACCAGGCAACGTTCGCGCATATGCCGGTTCTCCTGTCAGGGCGCGAGGCGCGGGTCCTCGCGATGGTCGTTGTCTTGAATTGTGCCCCAAGGTCGAATCAAGTCTAACATCAGCGCTGATTAGCTCTGCGACGCAATAAGTTCGCGTCCCGCGGAATTCGCAGATAGGAAATCAGCTATAGTGGAAGGCCTTATCGCGCGACCCTGGCTGTATTTGACCCGTCTAAATTGCGAGCGTCGAAATAAGTGTTAGAAGTTGTGGAGACCGGTTTATCCGTCCAGAGGAGGACGATGCAAGTTTCACTCAGGGTCGTGGTGGCAGACGATCATCCGGTCATTCTGTTTGGCGCTGAACATGCGCTGGTCAAGTTTCCCGGTATGCAAGTCGTTGGGCGTGCAAGGCAGTCGACTGAACTCATCAAAATATTGCAATCCACCGAGTGCGACGTACTCGTCACCGACCTGGCCATGCCGGGCGGTCAGTACGGCGATGGCTTGCAGCTCATCGACTATTTGCGCCGCAATTTCCCGGACCTGCCGATCGTCGTGCTCACCATGCTTGAGAACGCCGCATTGCTTAAACGGCTCAGGGAGCTTGGCGTGACGTCGGTCGTGAACAAATCGGACGATCTCAGCCATATTGCGCTTGCGGTACAGCACGTCGGCCGTCGCATGACGTATATGAGTCCGTCGGTGAAGGCGGTGCTCGATGGGTTGCGGGTCAATCTGGCCGGCAGGCGCGACGACTCGAAGCTGTCGCGGCGCGAACTCGAAGTCGTGCGCCTGTTCGTGTCGGGCATGACGATCAAGGAAATCTCGCAGCGCTTGAATCGCAGCATCAAGACGATCAGCACGCAGAAAAACGCGGCCATGCGCAAGCTCGGAATCGATCGCGACTCCCAACTATTCCAGTATGCGCAGAGCAATGGATTGCTGAATCTGACGTCGGACTCGCGTAAAGACATCGCCAACGAGTCCTGATATCGCGCGCGGTTCCTTTGCCGGGTAGTCGGCGATAAAAAAGCCGCCAGTTTCGCAACAGGCGGCTTTTTCATTCGCTCCGCATCAAAGCGGCTGCGTTTTATTGTTCTATTGCGATCGTTTTATTGTCACTGCTATAGCGCGATGGCTTTATTGCGGCGTCGACGTTGCACCGCCATGCGCAGCGGACCACTCGGCCGGCGCGTGCAGGAACTTCTCCACTTCGTCGATCGTCTTCGTGTCGAAGTAGTTGTTTTGCTTCGCGACGCGCAGTACGTCCCACCACGTGGCGAGCGCGTGCAGATCGACGTCGATGTCTTTCAGCACCGACACGCTTTCCTTGAAGATGTTGTAGTGGAACAGCACGAAGCAGTGGTTCACCGTCGCGCCCGCGGTGCGCAGCGCGTTGATGAAGTTGATCTTGCTGCGGCTGTCGGTCGTCAGGTCTTCGACGAGCAGCACGCGCTGGCCTTCGGTCAGTAGACCTTCGATCTGCGCGTTGCGGCCGAAACCCTTCGGCTTCTTGCGCACATACTGCATCGGCACCATCAGGCGGTCGGACAGCCACGCCGCGAACGGGATGCCCGCGGTTTCGCCACCGGCGACCGCGTCGATCTGTTCATAGCCGACATCGCGCAGGATCGTCGCTTCGGCCATTTCCATCAGGCCGCGGCGCACGCGCGGATACGAGATCAGCTTGCGGCAATCGATATACACCGGGCTTGCCCAGCCGGACGTGAAAATATACGGTTTCTCCGCATTGAAATGCACTGCTTGTACTTCGAGCAGCATCTTGGCGGTGGTGTCGGAGATCGTCTGGCGATCGAAGCCTGTCATGGGGCGGATCCTTCGGAGTGAGCGGGGGAGAAGCGGGCGCTGGGCCCGGTGGCGCAGCAAGCGGGGTATGCCGCGCCATGCTGGGCGGAATACGCGGCCGGGAGAAGAGCACAGACCGGCTTTTGCTGCGCGCGTGGGCCGCTATTTTACCTGAAATGGGTCCCACCGAGGGAGCGTCGTGCGCGGCGGCGCGGCCGGCGGGTGCCTCGGCGCGCGCATCGTCTTGTGACCGGGTGAGGCCGCCTTCAGACCTACGGAATGCTTTCAATGAACGCCGCTCCACCCGTCTCCGACTCCGCCATCGATACCCGCCCCGCCGTCAAACAGGGCTATGCGGGCCACGCGCTGCTCGCCTCGGTGCCTAGGCTACGCGATGGACGGCTTCGATCTGCTGATCCTCGGCTTCATGCTGCCCGTGATCGCTGCCGACCTGCATCTGAGTTCGCGTTCAATCGCATCGAATCCGCAGCATCCGCGGCGACTGTTTCGCTAATGGCGAGTCCTGTTAACCACTCAGTGCATCGACACGTCCGGGGTGTACACTGATCGACCCGCGAAGCACTCCACATCGTCCGGTCTTCGTCGAGGTGAGCCATCGCGCCTGACCGGGCGCGTGCGGAAACCGCCTCGGTCGGCTATCCGTCCGACAGATGAAAGCACTGCAACGGTGTGGGTCGCCGGGCCCAATCACTTACGTCTCGCAGGCCTAGAAATGGACGAACAACTCAAGCAAAGCGCTCTCGCATATCACCAGAATCCGAAACCTGGCAAGATTTCGGTGACGCCCACCAAGCCGCTGTCGAACCAGCTGGATCTGTCGCTCGCGTATTCGCCGGGTGTGGCCGCAGCCTGTATGGCGATTCACGAAGAACCGCTCGACGCGCAGAAGTACACGTCGCGCGGCAACCTCGTCGGCGTGATCACGAACGGCACCGCGGTGCTCGGCCTCGGCAATATCGGCCCGCTCGCCGCCAAGCCGGTGATGGAAGGCAAGGGCTGTCTGTTCAAGAAGTTCGCGGACATCGACGTGTTCGACATCGAGCTCAGCGAATCTGACCCGGACAAGCTCGTCGAAGCGATCGCGATGCTAGAGCCGACGTTGGGCGGCATCAACCTCGAAGACATCAAGGCGCCCGAGTGCTTCTACATCGAGAAGAAGCTGCGCGAGCGTATGAAGATTCCGGTCTTTCACGACGACCAGCACGGCACCGCGATCATCGCGTCGGCGGCGATCCTGAACGGCCTCAAAGTGGTCGGCAAGAAGCTCGGCGAAGTGAAGCTGGTCTGTTCCGGCGCGGGCGCGGCGGCCATTGCGTGTCTGGACCTGCTCGTCAATCTCGGCCTGTCGAAGAAGAACATTCTCGTCGCCGACTCGAAGGGCGTGATCTACGAAGGGCGCGGTAACCTCGATGCGTCGAAGGAACGCTACGCGGTCAATACCGACGCGCGCTCGCTCGCCGATGCGATCCGCGGCGCCGACGTGTTCCTCGGCTGCTCGAGCGCCGGCGTGCTGAAGCCGGAAATGGTCGCCGAAATGGGCTCGCAGCCGCTGATTCTCGCGCTCGCGAACCCCGAGCCGGAAATCCGCCCGGAGGAAGCGCGCAAGGTGCGCCCGGACTGCATCATCGCGACTGGCCGTTCGGACTATCCGAACCAGGTCAACAACGTGCTGTGCTTCCCGTTCATCTTCCGCGGCGCGCTCGACGTCGGCGCCACGACGATCACCGAAGAAATGAAGCTCGCGTGCGTGCGCGCGATCGCCGAGCTGGCCGAGGAAACCGACCAGGGCGACGAAGTCGCGAAGGCATACGAAGGACACTCGCTCGAATTCGGTCCTGAATACCTGATTCCGAAGCCGTTCGATCCGCGCCTGATCATCAAGATCGCGCCGGCCGTCGCGCAGGCCGCGATGGATTCGGGCGTCGCGACCCGCCCGATCCAGGACATGGACGCATACCGCGAACAACTCGGCGCGACGGTCTACCGCTCAGGCATGGTGATGCGTCCGGTGTTCGCGGCGGCGAAGTCGTCACCGGCGCGCATCGTGTTCGCGGAAGGTGAAGACGAGCGCGTGCTGCGCGCCGCGCAGTTCGTGCTGCTCGAAAAGATCGCCAAGCCGATTCTGGTCGGCCGTCCGTCGGTGATCGAGATGCGTCTGAAGAAAATGGGCTCGAAGCTAAGGTGCGGTGAAGACTTCGAGATCGTCGATCCGGAAGACGATCCGCGTTATCACCAATGCTGGCAGGCGTATCACGAACTCGGCGCGCGCGAAGGCGTGACGCCGGACGTCGCGAAGGCCGCGATGCGCAAGTTCAACACACTGATCGGCGCGATCCTCGTGCGCCTCGGCGAAGCGGACGGCATGATCTGCGGCATGATCGGCCAGTACCACACGCACCTGAACTTCATCGAGCAGGTGCTCGGCAAGGCCGACGACGTCGAGAACTTCGCAGCGATGAACCTGCTGATGCTGCCGGGCCGCAACCTCTTCATCTGCGACACGTACGTGAACGAACTGCCGACCGCCGAGCAGCTCGCCGACATGACGATGCTCGCCGCGCGCGAAATCGAGAAGTTCGGCATCACGCCGAAGGTCGCGCTGCTGTCGAACTCAAACTTCGGCAGCGCGCCGTCGTCGTCGTCGCAGCGCATGACCGCGGCACGCAAGCTGATCACGGAACGCGCGCCGTCGCTCGAAATCGACGGTGAAATGCACGGCGACGCGGCGCTGTCGGAGACGATCCGCAAGGCCGCGTTCCCGGGCACGACGCTTGGCGGCGAAGCGAACCTGCTGATCATGCCGAACGTCGAAGCGGCGAACATCGCGTACAACCTGCTGAAGGTCGTGGGCGGCGAGGGCGTGACGGTCGGCCCGTTCCTGCTCGGCGCGGAAAAGCCGGTGCATATCCTGACGCCGGCCGCGACCGTGCGCCGGATCATCAATATGACGGCGGTCGCTTCGGCGAACGCGCGCAAGTCGGTGAACGCGAAGTAACGTATTTCGCTCGAGGTCGAAGCGGGCGCGGCAGTCACGCGCTCGCGACCACGCCGTCAAAAGCGCTACGGAACTCCGGCTCCGTAGCGTTTTTTTCGTGCCAAAAAAAGCGGCGGTCCGTGAAGACCGCCGCCCTTTCAGTTCAGCCGCGAGAGTCGATCAAGCCGCGTGCTGCGTCGTCTTGCCCGCATCCGTCGAGCGCCAACGCGCGAGCAGCTCGTTCCACTTGATGCGCACGCCTTTCAGGTTGTTTTCCTTCACGTGCCCATAACCGCGAATGCCGTCGGGCAGATTCGCGAGCTCCACCGCGAGATCGCGCTTCTGTGTAGTCAGGCCGCCGATCAGCTCGCGCACCAATGCCTCGTATTCGCCGATCAGCGCGCGCTCGGTGCGACGCTCGTCGGTGCTGCCGAACACGTCGAACGCGGTGCCGCGCAGGAACTTGAGCTTCGCTAGCACGTGCATCGCACGGAACATCCACGGACCGTACTTCTTCTTCACCAGATGGCCGTGCGCGTCCTTCTTCGATAGCGTCGGCGGCGCGAGATGCAGATGCAGCTTCCAGTCACCTTCGAACGTCGCGTTCAGTTTTTCGATGAAGGCAGGGTCGCTGTACAGACGCGCGACTTCGTATTCGTCCTTGTACGCCATCAGCTTGTGCAGGTTCTTCGCGACCGCTTCGGTGAGCGGCATCTGACCGTCGGCGGAATCGAGCCCTTCTTCCGCGGCCCGCACCTGCGACACCAGCGCGCGATAACGCTCCGCATACGCACGGTTCTGCCACGCGGTCAGATAGTCGACGCGCTTGTCGATCAGCGTGTCGAGCGCCTTCGGCGTATGCAGCGCGATGATCTTGCCGCTCGCGCTGTCCGCCGGGACGCCGCGTCCCTGCGTTTGCGCGAGCTTGCGCACTGCGGTCAGATCGTGCGCGGCACGCCGGCCCCATTCGAACGCCGCGCGGTTTTTCTCCACCTGCACATTGTTCAGCTCGATCGCGCGAATCAGCGACTCGTGCGTGAGCGGCACCCAGCCGCGCTGCCACGCGTAGCCGAGCACGAATGGGTTCGTGTAGATCGCGTCGCCGAGCAGCGCGAGCGCGAAGTGATTCGCGTCGATTGTCGAGACGTTGTCGTCACCGGCTGCGGCACGCACGTCGGCTTCGGTGCTGCTGCCGGGGAAGCGCCAGTTCGGGTTCTTGATCAACTCGGCCGTCGGCGTATGCGCGCTGTTCAGCACGACGCGCGTGCGATCGGCTTGCATGCGCGACACGCATTCGTCGCTGGCGGTCACGATCGCGTCGCAGCCGATCACGAGGCTCGCCTCGCCCATCGCGATGCGGGTCGCGTGAATGTCGGCCGGCTGGTTCGCGATCTGCACATGGCTCATCACGGCGCCGCCTTTCTGCGCGAGGCCGGTGACGTCGAGCACGGTGACGCCCTTGTTCTCGAGATGAGCGGCCATACCGAGCAGCGCGCCGATCGTGACGACGCCGGTGCCGCCGACGCCCGTCACCAGCACGCCGTACGGATGGTCGGTGGACGGCAACTCGGGCGTCGGCACCGGCGGCATGTCGGCGCCGACGCCCGACGCGGCCTTCGGCTTGCGCAACTGGCCGCCTTCAACGGAGACGAAACTCGGGCAGAAACCGTTCACGCACGAGAAGTCCTTGTTGCAGGTCGACTGGTTGATCTGGCGCTTGGTGCCGTACTCGGTGTCGAGCGGTTCGACCGACAGGCAGTTCGACTTCACCGAGCAATCGCCGCAGCCTTCGCACACCGCTTCGTTGATCACGACGCGCCGCGCCGGATCAGGATACGCGCCGCGCTTCCTGCGACGGCGCTTCTCGGTCGCGCAGGTCTGGTCGTAGATCAGGATCGTCGTGCCGGGAATCTCGCGCAACTGGCGCTGCACGTCGTCGAGCTGGTCGCGGTGATGAATGTCGACGCCGGGCGCGAGGCCGACGTTCGCCGCGTATTTCTCCGGCTGATCGGTGACGATGATGATTTTCGCCGCGCCTTCGGCGGCGAGCTGGTGCGTGATCTGCGGCACGGTCAGCACGCCGTCGACCGGCTGGCCGCCCGTCATTGCGACCGCGTCGTTGTACAGCAGCTTGTACGTGATGTTCGCCTTCGACGCGATCGCCGCGCGAATCGCGAGCAGCCCCGAGTGGAAGTAGGTACCGTCGCCGAGATTGGCGAACACGTGCTTGTCGTTCGTGAATGGTGCCTGGCCGATCCACGCGACGCCTTCGCCGCCCATCTGGCTGAACGTGCTGGTGCTGCGGTCCATCCACACAGTCATGTAATGACAGCCGATGCCGGCCATCGCGCGCGAGCCTTCCGGCACGTTGGTCGAGGTGTTGTGCGGACAGCCCGAGCAGAACCACGGCTTGCGCTCGACTTCGACGCGCGGCCGCGCGAGCGCCTTTTCCTTCGCTTCGATCACCGCGATGCGCGCGGCGATGCGCGCGCGTACGTCCGATGGCAGATCGAACTTGTCGAGCCGCGTGGCGATTGCCTTCGCGATGATCGCGGGCGACAGCTCGTAGTGGGCCGGCAGAAGCCAGTTGCCCATCGGCACAGACCATTCGCCGCCGGCGCCGTCTTTTTCGTCGAACTTGCCGAACACGCGCGGACGCTGCGCGTCGGGCCAGTTGTACAGCTCTTCCTTGATCGCGTATTCGAGGATCTGACGCTTTTCCTCGACCACGAGAATTTCGTCGAGACCGCGGGCGAAGGCCTGCGCGCCTTGCGCCTCGAGCGGCCAGACGCAGCCGACCTTGTACAGCCGGATGCCGATGCGCGAGCAGGTTTCGTCGTCGAGACCGAGGTCGGTCAGCGCCTGACGCACGTCGAGATAGGCCTTGCCGCCGGTCATGATGCCGAAGCGCGCATGCGGCGAATCGATTTCGACGCGGTCGAGTTTGTTCGCGCGCACGTAGGCGAGGCCCGCGTACCACTTGTAGTCGAGCAGACGCGCTTCCTGCACCAGTGGTGGATCGGGCCAGCGGATGTTCGGCCCGCCGTCGGGCATCAAGAAGTCTTCCGGCAGGATGATGCTGGTGCGGTGTGGGTCGATATCGACCGACGCGGACGATTCGACCACGTCGGTCACGCACTTCATCGCGACCCACAGGCCCGAATAGCGGCTCATCGCCCAGCCGTGCAGGCCGAAGTCCAGATATTCCTGCACGTTCGACGGAAACAGCACCGGCAGCCCGCACGCCTTGAAGATGTGTTCGGACTGGTGTGCGAGCGTCGAGGATTTGGCCGCGTGATCGTCGCCGGCGAGCACGAGGACGCCGCCGTGGCGCGACGAGCCGGCCGAGTTGCCGTGCTTGAAGACGTCGCTGGAACGGTCGACGCCGGGCCCCTTGCCGTACCACATCGAGAACACGCCGTCGTATTTGGCGCTCGGGTACAGATTGACCTGCTGCGAGCCCCATACGGCGGTGGCCGCGAGGTCTTCGTTGACGCCGGGTTGAAACACGACCTGATGCGCGGACAGATGTTTTTGTGCTTTCCACAGCGACTGGTCGAGTCCGCCGAGCGGCGATCCGCGGTAGCCGGAGATGAAGCCGGCGGTGTTGAGGCCGGCGGCGCGGTCGCGCTCCTGCTGCAGCATCGGCAGACGCACCAGCGCCTGGATGCCGCTCATGTACGCGCGGCCGCGATCGAGGGTGTATTTGTCGTCGAGCGTGACGGAAGACAACGCGGCTTCGAGCGAGGCTCGCTGGCCTGCGTCTAGCGGGGCATTCATTATGTGTACTCCTCCACTTCAGCTTGGGATCACCAAAACTTTTCTGGCCCCCGGCATCTCGTGAATGCTGGGGCCGGGGTCGTCATATTGACGGGTTTTAAGTGATGGTAGCACTGGTGGAAACCCGCCGCAGCCGATCAAAAATTGCCAGCGCACGATCTGACTTCAACCGGTTTCGCGTCTAGTTACCCGCAGGTTGACGGAAATTGGCTAGGATTTTTGGCGGAATCGGCTTAGTTGCGCTTGCGCGTGTAACAAGCTGTAAAACCTACAAATTTGCGGAACCGCAGTGAAAACCACTGTCTAACCCCCGACCTGCGAGCGATGCCGAACGCTGCGCATTCTGCGCAGCCTCAGGGCAGCAGGTAGCTAGCTAGAAAAGGAGTACGCATGAACGCAAGAAACATCCAGACCTTCCTGATGGTTTCCGCCGCTTTCTTCGCGATGAGCGCGCCGGTCCGCTCGAATCCGGGCAGCATGGGAGCACTGTCGAACGCGATCATCCGCACGGCGCAGGTAGCCCCAGCGCGTCTGGAAATGAAGCGGATCGACAGTGCGGTCGGCAGCGACCAGTACAGGCAGAATTCGTGACGCGCCGTATCGCGCGCGTCTTATTTCGACCGGCCTCCGTTCCGACGAGAGCGGCGGCGTAGCAAGGTAAAAGGGCGAGGATCTGCGATCCTCGCCCTTTTTTCTGTGCACGCCGGTTACTCGCGACTCACCGTGATCAGGTCTTGTCTTGCACAACGCCGCGGCGAATCTGGTCGAGTTCGATCGATTCAAACAGCGCCTTGAAGTTGCCTTCGCCGAAGCCCTGGTTGCCCTTGCGCTGGATGATCTCGAAGAAGATCGGGCCGATCTGGTTTTCGGTGAAGATCTGCAGCAGCAAATCGTCCGGTGCGCCGTCGATCAGGATCTTGCGCTTGCGCAACTCGTCGAGCGGCTCGCCATGATTCGGCACGCGCCGGTCGACGAGTTCGTAGTAGGTATCGATCGTGTCGAGCAGCGAAATCTTCGACGCGCGCACGCCGTCGACGGTGCGGTAAATGTCGCTGGTGCCGAGCGCGATGTGCTGGATGCCTTCGCCGTGGTAGGCATCGAGATATTCCTGGATCTGGCCGGCGGTGTCCGAGCCTTCCTCGTTGATCGGAATGCGGATCTTGCCGCACGGCGAGGTCATCGCCTTCGACTTCACGCCGGTCACCTTACCCTCGATGTCGAAGTAGCGCACCTCGCGGAAGTTGAACAGACGCTCGTAGAACTCGGCCCATTCCTGCATACGGCCGCGATGCACGTTGTGCGTCAGGTGATCGATATAAGTCAGGCCGTGCCCAACCGGATTGGGGTTTGCGCCCGGAATCGGCTCGAAGTCGACGTCGTAAATGTCGATGTCGCCGATGCTGTTCGGCGTCGCGCCGTTTTTGCCGCGCCAGCGGTCGACGAAGTAGATCAGCGAATCGCCGATGCCCTTGATCGCCGGAATGTTCAGCTCCATCGGGCCGGTCTTGTTGTCGAAGCCCCATGCGCCTTTTTCGAGCGCCTGGCTGTAGGCCTTCGCGGCGTCCTGCACGCGAAACGCGATCGCGCAGATCGACGGGCCATGCAAGCGCGCGAAGCGCTGCGCGAACGAATGCTTTTCCGCGTTGACGATGAAGTTGATGTCGCCCTGACGATACAGCGTCACGTCCTTGTGACGATGCCGCGCGACGGCTGTGAAGCCCATCCGCTCGAACAGCTTGCCGAGCGCTTTCGGGTCGGGCGCCGTGTATTCGATAAATTCGAAGCCGTCGGTGCCGACCGGATTTTCCCAAGTTGAAACCTGCATTGTCTGTCTCCAATCCTATGCAAGCGGGTTGCCGAGGTGCGCTGGCGGTGAGCGCGGGACGATCGCCTGAACGCGACCGGATAGAGCAAGTGTAGAACTGCGGCGGGGGCAAAAACTTGCGAAGTTAATCGCGCGTCGCTACGCTTGAGCCAGTTTATAGCTCCGTTTGGAGGATGCGCGGCAGAACATGGCTAACAGCGAAATAGACGCAATCGATCGGCGCATTCTGGCGATCCTTCAGCAGAACGGCCGGCTCTCGAATCAGGAGATAGCGGAGCGGATCAATCTGTCGCCGAGTCCGTGCCTGCGTCGGATTCGCCGGCTCGAGGAAAGCGGCGTCATTCGCGGCTACGTCGCGCTGCTCGACGCGCAACGGCTCGGGCTCGACCTGCTTGCGTATGTCAGCGTGCGACTGGAGAAAGGCGGCGGTCGCGCGTTCAGTCCGCATGGCGAGGCCACGCACGCCGATCTGTTCGGGGCGGCCGTGCAGACGTGGCCCGAAGTGGTCGCGTGTCACGCGATGACTGGTGAGATGGATTACCTGCTGCGCGTCCAGGTGGAGGACATGGCGCACTTTTCGCGCTTTGTGCAGGATCAGTTGCTGCGGCATCCGTCGGTAATCGACGTGAAATCAAGCTTTTCGCTGGAAAAGATCAAGGAAACGACTGCGTTGCCCATTTTGTAGGCCCGGGGCGCATGGTCCTGCGCGTCGCGATCGTTTGGTTCCAGACAGAAAAAGGGCGGCCTTGCGGCCGCCCCATTCTCATTTCCCCGTAGCGATTATTCAGGCAGCGACAGCCACCGGCATGAACGACTCGAACAGTCGCGATGCCTGGCGCGCGTGGCGCTTGAGCGCGTAGTCGAACACGGCGGCCTGCTCCTGCAGCATTTCCGCGAGGATGCTCGAATGATCGGCCGGCGACAGCGTCAGATAGGCGTCGGCTTCGCCGTACGCGTACTCGATCTTCATGCCGGCCTTTTTGGCGATGTGCATCATGGTCGAATTGTGCGACAGGCAGTGGATGTACAGCATCGTCACATGCGCGTTGCGGCTACGGATCGCGGCGCGCTCGAACAGCTTCGAGCCGATGCCCTGGCCGCGCACGCTTTCGAGCACCGAGACGCCGAATTCGGCGGTGCGCTTGTCGCCTTCGGCCGGCAGATAGGCGAGATGGCCGACGCCGCTCAGTTCCAGCTTGCTGTTGAACACGCCGAACACGGTGTCGCGCGTGAAGTCGATCGCGCGCACGTAGTTCTCGATCACGTGGTTCGGCACAACCTGGCCGAAGCGCAGCAAACGGTCGTTTTTGTCGAGCGCGAGGAAGTGCGTGAGGAGGCGGTCGCGATCGACTGCGGTGAGTTCCCGGACCAGAACGTGCGCGCGTCCGGCAGGCAGCGACGCACGATCGCTCGGTGCAATCGGTTCGGTGGTGCGATGGTTAAGCGTGTTCATGGTGGGTTCTCCTTTTAGTCAGGCGGCGTTGTGCACCGCAAAACCGATTTTAGCGGAAACCCGGGCCATTCACTAGGGAAAACCCGTATTAAAACTGAAGCGAATACCTAGAATGCTGGGGCCATAAATATAATTGATTGATTTTAAACAGGAAATAAAAGTGAACGCACGTTCGTGACCTGATGCCGCATGCATTCCGTCCGCGGATTTATCACGTCCGCATGTTGTTGCTTTGCGTCATTGCGGGCGCAGGTGGCGATCGGTTCGAACCGTCGCGTCACTCGACCGGCGCCGTCCCAAGGCCATGCTCGACCATGCCGATCACCTGCTCGGCGAACTCGCGGTAGCCCATGCGGCCGTCCGGCTTGAGCCACGTGAAGGTCCAGTTGATCATGCCGAACACCATCATCGTCAGCGCGGTCTGGTTGTCGCGAGTCGCGCGTTCGGGGTATGCGCGCGCAAGTTGCCGCGCGAACGCGGCGACCACGTCGCGCTGGCGGTTCAGGATGATCTCGCGCTGCGAATCGACCAGATACTTGACGTCGTTCAGCAGTGCGACGTGCCGACTGTGCGACGTCTCATACTCGGACAGAAACGCGCGGATCAACTCCGCGAAGGTTTCGCGCTCACTCAGTTCGCGCCGCTGGCTCGAGCCTTCCACCTCGGCGATGATCAGCATCAGTCGCTTCGTGTAGCGATCGAGCAGGTCGAACAGGATCGCTTCCTTGCTCTCGTAATAGTGATAGAGGCGCGCCTTCGAGGTGCCGCTCGCCGCGGCGAGATCAGACATCGACGTGCTCGGATAGCTGGTCTGCGCGAATTTCGCCGCGGCCAGTTCGAGAATCTGCTCGCGTTGGGTTTCGTGGTCGGGGGCTCGGGTGCGGGCCATATTCGTCTGTTCTTGTCTTATTGGGGTGAGCAGGGGGCGGGCGCCCCGCGCAGTTCGAGCGAGCGCCATTCGGTCGCGTCGCCGCGCAAAAGGATGCGCCGCAGCGCCGCGAGTTCGCGCATGCGCCACAGCACGATGCTGTCGCTGACGAGGAGCCACTGCTCGGCGGCCATCACATAGGCGGCGACGCGCGCGGCGGGCTGCCAGTCGTCGGTCGCGCATTCGACGATCAGCGCGTCGAGTTCGGCAAAGCTGCTGTTCGTGAAGGTGTTGTCGCGCCAGCGCCGCGTCTCGCCGTTCGCCTGCTTGACCTCCTGCCATTCGAGCGCGAGCCGGCTGATGCGCAGTACGGAAATCGGCGCGGCGTCCGGCAGATGAGTCTGCAGCACGTCCGGCGCAAACATGCCGACCGATGTCGCGCGATCCGAGCGGGTATGCGCCCACGCTTGCGGATCGGTCAGGTCTGCAATCGACAGGCGCACTTCGTTCAAACGCTGCGGATCGTTGCGCATCAGATAGCAGACGCGGCGCAGCATCAGCTGATCGGACGCGCTTTCGCCGTGCCACACCACGAGATTCGCGGTGCTGCCTGCCAGGCCGTCGAGCACCCCTGCCTGTTCGCGGAACTCGCGCACGAAGTCGCGTTGCCTGTCGGCGCTGACGCGCGCCCAGAAGTCGGCGCGCACGTGCGGAGCGTCGTCGACGCCGCATAACGGGCCGACCGCCAGATCGTCCCGCAACGGCTCTACGCGATCGTCGCGGCCCGCTTGGGCCAGCGCGGTACGAAGCGACTCGGCGGCGACGTCGCCGTTGGTGAGGTGAATCGTGCTCATGGGCAAGGGCTTGCTGTGACGCCAGCAGCTGTAACAAAAAGAGGCCGCTCGCCGGCGGGAAACCGATGTCCCGATCGACGAGCGGCCCCTAGTGTAAGCGGATCGCGAAACGTCCGAAAGCGGCGGCGGCCGCCACGCGAAGCCAGTCCGCACCCGGGCCGCAGAAGTGCTCGACTCAACGTTCGTCGTAGCTCACGACGACCCTGTCGCTAACCGGATGACACTGACACGTCAGCACGAACCCGTCGCGGACCTCGTGTTCTTCGAGCGTGTAGTTCTTTTCCATCTTCACTTCGCCCTCGAGCACCTTCGCGCGACAGGTGCAGCAGACGCCGCCCTTGCACGCATACGGCAGCGAGAGGCCCGCGCGCAGTCCGACGTCGAGCACGCTCACGCCCTGATAGGGCAGCCGCAGCTTGCGTCGCTTGCCGTCGATCACGATTTCGAGGTCCGCCGCGGGCGTGTCCGCGGTGATCTCGACGGGCGGCACGCCCGCCTGCGGCAGCGGCGTGCCGAAGCGCTCGACGTGGACCTTCGCCTGCTCCACGCCGGCCGCTTTCAGCGCGGCCTCGGCGGCGTCCATCATCGGCGCGGGGCCGCAGATGAACGCTTCGTCGATCGCGTCGGCCGGCAGCAGCTGTTCGATAAACGCCGCGCATTTCGGCTGGTCGAGCACGCCGTTGAACAGCTCGACGTCCTGCAGATCGTCCGACAGCACGTGATACAGCACGAAGCGGTTCATGAAGCGGTTCTTCAGATCCTCGAGCTCTTCGGCGAACATGATCTGCTCGACGCTGCGGTTGCCGTACACCAGCGTGAACATGCTGCGCGGCTCGACTTCGAGTGTGGTCCTGATGATCGCGAGCACCGGCGTGATGCCCGAGCCGCCCGAGAACGCGAGGTACTGCTTGCCCTGTCCGGCGTTCAGGTGCGTGAAGAAACGGCCGTCCGGGGTCATCACGTCGATCGTGTGGCCCGGCTGCAGTGTGTCGAACGCGAAGTTCGAGAAGCGCCCGCCGCGCACGCGCTTGATGCCGATGCGCAACTCGCCGTCGCGATCGTAGTCGGTGACACCCACGCAGATCGAATACGAGCGGCGCGTTTCCTCACCGTCGATGTGCGTCTTCAGCGTGACGAACTGGCCCTGCGTGAAGCGATATTGGTCGCGCAGTTCGAGCGGGACTTCGAAGGCGACCGAGACCGCATCGGCGGTTTCGGGGCGCACTTCGCGGATACGCAGCGGATGGAATTGCGGGGTGGCCATATCAGTACGGTTTGAAGTAGTCGAAGGGTTCGCGGCAGTCGAGGCAGCGATACAGGGCCTTGCAGGCGGTCGAGCCGAATTGCGCGAGCCGCTCGGTGTGCGCGGAGCCGCAGCGCGGGCAGCCCGGCGCGGGTAGCGCGCGCGGGACGAAGCGCAGGACTTTTTCCTGCGGCGCCGCGGGCGCGTGGGCGGCCGAGCCGCAGTTGCCCGTCGGCGGCGCGATGCCGTACGCGCGCAGTTTGTCGCGGGCGCCGGCGGTGATCCAGTCGGTGGTCCACGCCGGCGCCAGCACGGTGGCGATGCGGTAGGGCGTGAGCTGCGCGGCCTCCAGCGCGAGGCTGATGTCTTCGGCAATCTGCGACATCGCCGGGCAGCCCGAGTAGGTCGGCGTGATCAGGACTTCGAGCGCGCCGTCCGCGGCGCGTCGCACGTCGCGCAGGATGCCGAGCTCGCGGATCGATACCACCGGGATTTCCGGGTCCGGGACCGCTTCGAGCACGCTCCAGGCGCGTGCGAGCGTGGCGTCGGACAGGTTCGCGGGCTGCGGGGCGCTCGAGGTCGTCGTCATCGCGGGCTCACCAGCTCGCGCCCGGATGCTGGCGCGCGAGGCTCTGCATTTCGGCGAGCACGAAACCCATGTGCTCGGAATGCTCGCCGTGCTTGCCCGTCGTCACGTGCCTGAGCGCCGCGGGCAGCGTCAGCGTGGCTTCGCCGAGCGTGGCGCGCACGTCGTCGAGCCACGCGGCCTCCAGCGCCGCGGTGCGCGGGCCGATGCCGGCCGCAGCGACCGCGTCTTCCACCGCGTCCGCGCTGAAGAACTCGTACGTGTACGGCATCAGGTAGTCGAGCGCGGCCTGCGCGCGACGGTGCGATTCGTCGGTGCCGTCGCCGAAACGGATCAGCCACTCGCTCGCGTGATGCGCGTGGTACTGCGTTTCCTTGATCGATTTCGCGGCGATCGCGGCGAGCTGCGCGTCGGCGGACTCGGTCAGCGCGCGCCACAGATGCATCATCAGCGTCGCGTACAGGAAGTTGCGCACGATCGTGACCGCGTAGTCCTTCTGTGCCTGGGCGGTGCCGGCCAGCGGCCCGTAATGCGGCAGCTCGGCGAGCGTGTAGTTGGCGAATTCGAGCTCGGCGCGAAAGTACGCGTAGTCGTCTTCGTTGCGCTGACGGCCGGTGAGCTGCGCTTCGAGCGCGGCCGCGTGCGTGTACAGCAGACGCGCCTGGCCGATCAGGTCGAGGCTCATGTTCGACAGCGCGATGTCCTCTTCGAGGATCGGGCCGTGACCGCACCACTCGGCGTTGCGCTGACCGAGGATCAGCGCGGTATCGGCGAGGCGCAGCACGTACTTCAGATGTTCGGGCGTAGTGGACGTAGTGGTCATGGCTTCGCTTACATGTGGTTGACTTCGTCGGGGAGCGTGTAGAACGTCGGGTGGCGATAGATCTTGTCGCCCGCCGGTTCGAACAGCTCGGCCTTCTGGTCCGGCGCGGAGGCCGTGATCGCCGAGGACGGCACCACCCAGATGCTGATGCCTTCCTGGCGGCGCGTGTAGACGTCGCGCGCCATGCGCAGCGCCATCGGCGCGTCCGCGGCGTGCAGACTGCCGCAGTGCTTATGGTCGAGTCCCTGCCTGCTGCGCACGAACACTTCCCAAATCGGCCATTCCCTATTCATTGCTGATCTCCTATTCCTCTGATGTGCTGTGCCGCTCAGGCGGCGTGCTGTTGCGCGCGCTGGCGCTGTTTGCCGGCATGGGCGAGCGCGGCTTCGCGCACCCAGGCGCCGTCTTCGTGGGCCTTCACGCGGGTCGCGAGGCGCTCGCGGTTGCACGGGCCGTCGCCGTTCACGACGCGCCAGAACTCTTCCCAGTCGATGTTGCCGTAGTCGTAATGGCCGCGCGCCTCGTTCCATTTCAAGTCCGCATCGGGCAGCGTGACGCCGAGCACCTTCGCCTGCTCGACGGTCGCGTCGACGAATTTCTGGCGCAGGTCGTCGTTGGTGATGCGCTTGATGCCCCATCTGGCCGACTGGTTGCTGTGGACCGAGTCCTTGTCGCTCGGGCCGAACATCATCAGCACCGGCCACCACCAGCGGGTCACCGCCTGCTGCACCAGCGCGCGCTGCGCGTCGGTGCCGGCCATCATCGCGAGCAGCGCGTCGAAGCCCTGGCGCTGATGGAACGACTCTTCCTTGCAGATGCGGATCATCGCGCGGGCGTACGGGCCGTACGTGCAGCGGCACAGCGGGATCTGGTTCATGATCGCCGCGCCGTCGACGAGCCAGCCGATCACGCCCACGTCGGCCCAGGTGGGCGTCGGATAGTTGAAGATGCTCGAATACTTGGCCTTGCCCGCATGCAGCGCGTCGATCAGCTGGTCGCGCGAGACGCCGAGCGTCTCGGCGGCGCTATACAGATAGAGGCCGTGGCCGGCTTCGTCCTGCACCTTGGCGAGCAGGATCGCCTTGCGCTTGAGGCTCGGCGCGCGCGTGATCCAGTTGCCCTCGGGCAGCATGCCGACGATCTCCGAGTGCGCATGCTGCGAGATCTGTCGCACCAGCGTTTTGCGGTACGCCTCGGGCATCCAGTCCTGCGGCTCGATCTTGCCGTCGGCGGCCATGACCGTGTCGAAGCGCGCCTGTTCGGGCGAATTCGCGTCCGCGTCGAGCGGGGCGACATGGCCGGGGATATCGAGGGATTGCGTGTACATGGGGGGACGCTCTCTGGGGGAGTGGTCTGTGTGGGCGTAGTATAAACCAACCGACCGGTCGGTTAATAAATTTTTTGCCGGCAGAGGTCGGAGTCGATAGCGTCATTTACGGCGTCGAAGCATGCTTGCTGGCTTGTCGTGATTTCGATGCGTCGGCGGTTCATGAGCGGCCGTCACCCCGCTCCGACTCTTACCGGTAAAATCGCGAATTGGCCGCGGTTTGCGGCCCACTTGCATCTCCGGTACTCATGTTACGTCTAAGCGAAATCAAACTCCCGCTCGATCACCCCGAGAGCGTCCTCGAAGCCGCCATCCGTGCGCGCCTCGCGGAACTCGGCGTGGCGGGGGACGGGCTCATCCGATACACCGTGTTTCGCCGTGCGCACGACGCGCGTAAGCGCGCCGACATCAAACTCACCTACCTCGTCGATGTCGAGGTCAAGGATGAAGCGGCCGCGCTGAAGCGGCTCGCCGACGTGCCGCATTGCGGCGTGACGCCCGACATGAGCTACAAGTTCGTCGCGAAAGCGCCCGCGCAGCTGAACACGCCGCGTCCGGTCGTGATCGGCATGGGGCCGTGCGGGCTGTTTGCGGGCCTGATCCTCGCGCAGATGGGCTTCCGGCCGATCATCCTCGAGCGCGGCAAGGCCGTGCGCGAGCGCACCAAGGATACCTTTGGCCTGTGGCGCAAATCAGTGCTGAATCCCGAGTCGAACGTGCAGTTCGGCGAGGGCGGCGCAGGCACGTTTTCGGACGGCAAGCTGTACAGCCAGATCAAGGACCCGAAGCATTACGGCCGCAAGGTGCTCGACGAATTCGTGCGGGCCGGTGCGCCGGATGACATCCTGTACCTGAGCCGGCCGCATATCGGCACGTTCCGCCTCGTCAGCATGGTCGAGAAGATGCGCGCAATGATCCACGAACTGGGCGGCGAGGTGCGCTTCGAGACGCGTGTCGAGGACATCGACATCGACCACGGCCAGGTGCGCGGGTTGACGCTGTCGACCGGCGAGACGCTGCTCTGCGACCACGTGGTGCTGGCGGTCGGCCATAGCGCGCGCGATACCTTCCAGATGCTGTACGACCGCGGCGTGCACGTCGAGGCGAAGCCGTTTTCCCTCGGCTTCCGGATCGAACATCCGCAGGGGGTAATCGATCGCAGCCGTTTTGGGAAATTTGCCGGTCACAAAGAGCTCGGCGCAGCCGACTATAAGGTGGTGCACCACTGCAGCAACGGGCGCGCGGTC
Organism: Paraburkholderia sp. WC7.3g; assembly: GCF_050436345.1. NCBI lineage: Bacteria > Pseudomonadati > Pseudomonadota > Betaproteobacteria > Burkholderiales > Burkholderiaceae > Paraburkholderia > Paraburkholderia sp. WC7.3g. The sequence continues at coordinate 175,728 of NZ_JBNDMA010000002.1, read as the reverse complement.
TATAGCTTCTGCATGTGTCCGGGCGGCACCGTGGTCGCGGCCACGTCGGAGCCGGGACGCGTCGTCACGAACGGCATGAGCCAGTACTCGCGCGCGGAGCGCAACGCGAACGCGGGCATCGTGGTCGGAATCACGCCGGACGACTACCCGGGCGGGCCTCTCGCCGGCATCGCTTTCCAGCGCAAGTGGGAGGAGCGGGCGTTCGAACTCGGCGGTGGTAACTACATGGCGCCGGGGCAGTTGGTCGGCGACTTCATCGCCGGGCGGCCGTCCACGTCGCTCGGTTCGGTCGTGCCGTCGTACAAGCCCGGCGTGCGCCCAACCGATCTCAGCACCGCGCTGCCCGACTACGCAATCGAGGCGATTCGCGAAGCGCTGCCTCAGATGGAGAAGAAAATCGCCGGTTTCGCAATGCATGACGCCGTGCTGACCGGCGTTGAAACGCGCACGTCGTCGCCGGTGCGCGTGCGTCGCGGCGACGACTACCAGAGCATCAACGTCAAGGGGCTGTATCCGGCGGGTGAGGGCGCGGGGTACGCGGGCGGGATCTACTCGGCGGCGATCGACGGAATCGAGGTCGCCGAAGCGGTCGCGCTGAAGATCATGTGTCAGCAGACGGTGTGACGTTCAGCGGGCGCAGCAGCCGACCGTCGGAATGAAGCGGGCCTGCCTGCGATTGCCGACGATTGCCTCGGCGTTCGGGCACAATGCGCGTTTCGCCTCGAAACGATCCTCCGAATGACCATTCGCACCTTGGCTGCCGCATGCGGCGCGGCGCTGCTTGCCCAATTTGCTCCGTTTGTCGTTTCCTCGAGCGCATTCGCTGCCGGAACGCCCGAGCATTGGGTCGCCGTGTGGGCGACCGCGCTCCAGCCGATTCCGCAGCACGCAGAGTTGCCGTCGCTATATCGCGCGCCAGAAGTCGCCGGGCGCACAGTTCGGCAAATCGTTTATCCGACCTTATCGGGGAAAACGGCGCGAATCCATCTGAGCAATGCATATGGCAAGACGCCCCTCGTCATCGATGAACTGCGCATCGCGCGCTCGGTCGGCGGCGCGGCGGCGGTCGAGGGCGGCGGTAGCCGTGTGACGTTTGGCGGTAGGGGCGCGGTCAGGATTCCGCCTGGCGGAGAGCTGGACAGCGATCCGATCGTGATTGACGTCGTCGAAGGCTCGCCCTATGCGATCAGCGCGTTTATGGGGCCCGAGCAGCGGATCGTCGCGTGGCACCGCGTGTCGAATCAGGTCAATTATGTATCGGGTCCCGGCAATCACACGGCCGACGCGTCCGCCGCACCGTTTCGCGGCCGCTTCACGCAATATGTATGGGTCACTGAGTTGTCGGTGGAGGCGGCGGTGCCGTCGGCTGCCGTGGCCGCGATCGGCGACTCGATCACCGACGGCATGCGCTCCAGCCTGAACCTGAACCGTCGCTGGCCGGATCTGCTGGCTCGGCGGCTGGCGGCAAGCGGCGCGCAGTCGACTGCGATCGTGAATCTCGGCATCAGCGGCAACCGGCTTTTGAGCGACTCGCCTTGCTATGGCGACGCGCTCGCGAGCCGCTTCGACCATGACGTTTTGCGACGTCCAGGCGTCAAGGCGGCGATTCTGCTGATTGGCATCAACGACATCAACTTTGCGGCAATGCCGCCTCATGGCGGCCTCGACTGCGACTTTCCGCATACGTCGGTCACGGCCGCCGATCTGATCGCCGGTTACCAGCGAGTGATCGCCGCCGCGCGGCGCAATGGCGTCAAGGTCTTCGGCGCGACGCTGACGCCGGCGTCGCTGCCGCCAGAGCGGGAAAACATCCGGCTCGCTGTTAATCGGTGGATTCGGACCGGTCATGCTTTCGATGGCGTTGTCGACTTCGACGCGGCGCTGCGTGACCGGGCGCAGCCGGACCGTCTGCAGCGTGCTTTCGATAGCGGCGATCACATCCATCCGAGCGACGCGGGCTACGCGGCTATGGCCGACGCTGTCCTTGTTGAGGCCGTGGTGAGTGCGGCCTTGAAGTGAGGCACAATTTTTTAAGCGAAAGCGAAAACGGGTATTGACGGGGCGTCAAAGAGTCTCCATAATTTCATCTTTCTGCTGCAGATGCAGCGACGCAAACGAAGCGGTGCCGGTGGTTGTGGTGCAGGTGCTGCGGGTTGGGCGGAACGATCTTTAAAAACTAACAGCCGATAAGTGTGGGCGCTTGATGCGCGGTGCGGCGGCGGGTTCTGCGGAACCTGCTGTCAGGCAACAGTATCAGGAAGCCTCACACAGTAACAGAGGAAGGTTGATCTGTCGGAAGACGGATTGATCATCGTCAGTACGTTGAGTGAGCGACCGGTTCAGAGATGGACCGAAAACAGTAACAGGTTTGAACTGAAGAGTTTGATCCTGGCTCAGATTGAACGCTGGCGGCATGCCTTACACATGCAAGTCGGACGGCAGCACGGACTTCGGTCTGGTGGCGAGTGGCGAACGGGTGAGTAATACATCGGAACGTGTCCTGGAGTGGGGGATAGCCCGGCGAAAGCCGGATTAATACCGCATACGCTCTGAGGAGGAAAGCGGGGGATCTTTCGGGACCTCGCGCTCAAGGGGCGGCCGATGGCAGATTAGGTAGTTGGTGGGGTAAAGGCCTACCAAGCCGACGATCTGTAGCTGGTCTGAGAGGACGACCAGCCACACTGGGACTGAGACACGGCCCAGACTCCTACGGGAGGCAGCAGTGGGGAATTTTGGACAATGGGGGCAACCCTGATCCAGCAATGCCGCGTGTGTGAAGAAGGCCTTCGGGTTGTAAAGCACTTTTGTCCGGAAAGAAAGTTCCGGGGCTAATACCCCTGGGGGATGACGGTACCGGAAGAATAAGCACCGGCTAACTACGTGCCAGCAGCCGCGGTAATACGTAGGGTGCGAGCGTTAATCGGAATTACTGGGCGTAAAGCGTGCGCAGGCGGTGCTGTAAGACCGATGTGAAATCCCCGGGCTTAACCTGGGAACTGCATTGGTGACTGCAGCGCTGGAGTATGGCAGAGGGGGGTGGAATTCCACGTGTAGCAGTGAAATGCGTAGAGATGTGGAGGAACACCGATGGCGAAGGCAGCCCCCTGGGCCAATACTGACGCTCATGCACGAAAGCGTGGGGAGCAAACAGGATTAGATACCCTGGTAGTCCACGCCCTAAACGATGTCAACTGGTTGTCGGGCCTTCATTGGCTTGGTAACGAAGCTAACGCGTGAAGTTGACCGCCTGGGGAGTACGGTCGCAAGATTAAAACTCAAAGGAATTGACGGGGACCCGCACAAGCGGTGGATGATGTGGATTAATTCGATGCAACGCGAAAAACCTTACCTACCCTTGACATGTATGGAATCCTGGCGAGAGCCGGGGGTGCCCGAAAGGGAGCCATAACACAGGTGCTGCATGGCTGTCGTCAGCTCGTGTCGTGAGATGTTGGGTTAAGTCCCGCAACGAGCGCAACCCTTGTCCCTAGTTGCTACGCAAGAGCACTCCAGGGAGACTGCCGGTGACAAACCGGAGGAAGGTGGGGATGACGTCAAGTCCTCATGGCCCTTATGGGTAGGGCTTCACACGTCATACAATGGTCGGAACAGAGGGTTGCCAAGCCGCGAGGTGGAGCCAATCCCGGAAAACCGATCGTAGTCCGGATCGCACTCTGCAACTCGAGTGCGTGAAGCTGGAATCGCTAGTAATCGCGGATCAGCATGCCGCGGTGAATACGTTCCCGGGTCTTGTACACACCGCCCGTCACACCATGGGAGTGGGTTTTACCAGAAGTGGCTAGTCTAACCGCAAGGAGGACGGTCACCACGGTAGGATTCATGACTGGGGTGAAGTCGTAACAAGGTAGCCGTATCGGAAGGTGCGGCTGGATCACCTCCTTTCCAGAGCTATGCATTGCTCGCGTCAAGTGCTCACGCTTATCGGCTGTGGTGATGAAAGAAACGCAGACAGGCTCAGGGGTCTGTAGCTCAGCCGGTTAGAGCACCGTCTTGATAAGGCGGGGGTCGATGGTTCGAATCCATCCAGACCCACCAGTGTCTTGTCTGGTGAGCTGAAGGGCTGGGGCCTCTGGAATAGCTGTGGGACTGGGGGATTAGCTCAGCTGGGAGAGCACCTGCTTTGCAAGCAGGGGGTCGTCGGTTCGATCCCGTCATCCTCCACCAATCCTCAATGCGCAGGGCTCTGCATGAAGGCAGAGCGTTGCGCATTGGCGATTGAGCCAGTCAGGGCGGTATGAGGCACGAGCTTTATATCGGCTGTCGTTCTTTAACAATCAGGAAGAAGTAGTAAGGAGATTCACGAAAGCGTGCCTGGAGATGGGTGTGTGAGTAGGTGAATCAGGGTTGTGATTGTATCGATGTATTTTAAAGGTGATCGAGAGATCGCTTTGGAATACGGCGCAACACGAATACTCAACCTGTAGCGGAACGTGAATGGTCGACTCCTTCGGGAACCTGTCCCCTCCGGGGATGGGACCAGAGTAAGCGCTAAAGCGCTAACACTGGTCGACAGAGACACACCCGTTATAGGGTCAAGCGAACAAGTGCATGTGGTGGATGCCTTGGCGATCACAGGCGATGAAGGACGCGGTAGCCTGCGAAAAGCTCCGGGGAGCTGGCAAACGAGCCTTGATCCGGAGATGTCCGAATGGGGAAACCCACCTCTTCTGAGGTATCCGTAGCTGAATCCATAGGCTACGCGAAGCGAACGCGGTGAACTGAAACATCTAAGTAACCGCAGGAAAAGAAATCAACCGAGATTCCCAGAGTAGTGGCGAGCGAAATGGGAGCAGCCTGTACACGTTATCTGTATTGTTAGTCGAACGCTCTGGAAAGTGCGGCCATAGCAGGTGATAGCCCTGTAGACGAAAACAGCATGGAAGGACTGGGTGTACGAGAAGTAGGGCGGGACACGTGAAATCCTGTCTGAAGATGGGGGGACCATCCTCCAAGGCTAAATACTCGTGATCGACCGATAGTGAACCAGTACCGTGAGGGAAAGGCGAAAAGAACCCCGGGAGGGGAGTGAAACAGATCCTGAAACCGCATGCATACAAACAGTCGGAGCCTCTGCGAAGGGGTGACGGCGTACCTTTTGTATAATGGGTCAGCGACTTACATTCAGTGGCGAGCTTAACCGATTAGGGCAGGCGTAGCGAAAGCGAGTCCGAACAGGGCGTCCAGTCGCTGGGTGTAGACCCGAAACCAGGTGATCTATCCATGGCCAGGTTGAAGGCACGGTAACACGTGCTGGAGGACCGAACCCACTAACGTTGAAAAGTTAGGGGATGAGCTGTGGATAGGGGTGAAAGGCTAAACAAACCTGGAAATAGCTGGTTCTCTCCGAAAACTATTTAGGTAGTGCCTCGTGTATCACCTTCGGGGGTAGAGCACTGTCATGGTTGTGGGGTCCATTGCGGATTACTACGCCATAGCAAACTCCGAATACCGAAGAGTGCAATCACGGGAGACAGACATCGGGTGCTAACGTCCGGTGTCAAGAGGGAAACAACCCAGACCGCCAGCTAAGGTCCCCAAATATGGCTAAGTGGGAAACGAAGTGGGAAGGCTAAAACAGTCAGGAGGTTGGCTTAGAAGCAGCCACCCTTTAAAGAAAGCGTAATAGCTCACTGATCGAGTCGTCCTGCGCGGAAGATGTAACGGGGCTAAGCCATATACCGAAGCTGCGGATGCACAGTAATGTGCATGGTAGGAGAGCGTTCCGTAAGCCTGCGAAGGTGCACTGGAAAGTGTGCTGGAGGTATCGGAAGTGCGAATGCTGACATGAGTAGCGATAAAGGGGGTGAAAGGCCCCCTCGCCGTAAGCCCAAGGTTTCCTACGCAACGTTCATCGGCGTAGGGTGAGTCGGCCCCTAAGGCGAGGCAGAAATGCGTAGCTGATGGGAAGCAGATTAATATTTCTGCACCATTGTGAAATGCGATGGGGGGACGGATCGCGGAAGGTTGTCCGGGTGTTGGAAGTCCCGGTCCTTGCATTGGAGAAGGCGCTTTGGCAAATCCGGGCGCGGGATTCAAGGGTGCGAGGCGAGTCGCTTAGGCGACGAAGCAACTGGAAGGGGTTCCAGGAAAAGCCTCTAAGCTTCAGTTTCACAGTGACCGTACCGCAAACCGACACAGGTGGGCGAGATGAGTATTCTAAGGCGCTTGAGAGAACTCGGGAGAAGGAACTCGGCAAATTGGTACCGTAACTTCGGGATAAGGTACGCCCTCATAGCCTGACTGGCCTGCGCCAGAAGGGTGAAAGGGTTGCAATAAACTGGTGGCTGCGACTGTTTAATAAAAACACAGCACTCTGCAAACACGAAAGTGGACGTATAGGGTGTGACGCCTGCCCGGTGCCGGAAGATTAAATGATGGGGTGCAAGCTCCTGATTGAAGTCCCGGTAAACGGCGGCCGTAACTATAACGGTCCTAAGGTAGCGAAATTCCTTGTCGGGTAAGTTCCGACCTGCACGAATGGCGTAACGATGGCCACACTGTCTCCTCCCGAGACTCAGCGAAGTTGAAGTGTTTGTGATGATGCAATCTCCCCGCGGCTAGACGGAAAGACCCCATGAACCTTTACTGTAGCTTTGCATTGGACTTTGAACCGGTCTGTGTAGGATAGGTGGGAGGCTGTGAAGCGTGAACGCCAGTTTGCGTGGAGCCGACCTTGAAATACCACCCTGATCTGTTTGAGGTTCTAACCCTGGTCCGTGATCCGGATCGGGGACAGTGCATGGTAGGCAGTTTGACTGGGGCGGTCTCCTCCCAAAGTGTAACGGAGGAGTACGAAGGTACGCTAGGTACGGTCGGAAATCGTGCTGATAGTGCAATGGCATAAGCGTGCTTGACTGTGAGACTGACAAGTCGAACAGGTGCGAAAGCAGGTCATAGTGATCCGGTGGTTCTGTATGGAAGGGCCATCGCTCAACGGATAAAAGGTACTCTGGGGATAACAGGCTGATACCGCCCAAGAGTTCATATCGACGGCGGTGTTTGGCACCTCGATGTCGGCTCATCTCATCCTGGGGCTGTAGCCGGTCCCAAGGGTATGGCTGTTCGCCATTTAAAGAGGTACGTGAGCTGGGTTTAAAACGTCGTGAGACAGTTTGGTCCCTATCTGCCGTGGGCGCTGGATATTTGAAGGGGGCTGCTCCTAGTACGAGAGGACCGGAGTGGACGAACCTCTGGTGTACCGGTTGTCACGCCAGTGGCATCGCCGGGTAGCTATGTTCGGAAGAGATAACCGCTGAAAGCATCTAAGCGGGAAACTCGCCTTAAGATGAGATATCCCCGGGGCTTCGAGCCCCTTGAAGGGTCGTTCAAGACCAGGACGTTGATAGGTCAGGTGTGCACGTACAGTAATGTACTGAGCTAACTGATACTAATTGCCCGTAAGGCTTGATCCTATAACCGGTGTGTGTCGGCAGCCGTTAGCGCTTCAGCGCTTATGGATGCCCCACCCTGCGCAAAGCGCAGGGTCTTATGCAGACCACACACGGTTGAGATCAGTGTTGTGCCAGAAACAACACAACCTGCCTTACCCTGGTGAGCATCACCAGAAACTACTTCTTCCAGATTGGCTGTGGCGCGCACCCCGCGACGCAGCAACCCGTCATGCCTGATGACCATAGCGAGTCGGTCCCACCCCTTCCCATCCCGAACAGGACCGTGAAACGACTCCACGCCAATGATAGTGCGGATTGCCCGTGTGAAAGTAGGTAATCGTCAGGCTCCTTACCCCGTCAGAAACCCCACCCCTCGCGGTGGGGTTTTTGCGTTTACCGATGGCTGGAGCTTATAAGTGAGAACGTTCGGTTTGGAGCGGCCAAACTGGCCTTGACAAAAGGATGTCGTTCCACCACAATCATCAGTTCTCTGCGGAGGGGTGCCCGAGTGGCTAAAGGGGGCAGACTGTAAATCTGTTGGCTTACGCCTACGTTGGTTCGAATCCAACCTCCTCCACCAGAATGCAGGTTGTAACGGTTGTTGGGAATCCATGATCCTTTGCGGGTGTAGCTCAATGGTAGAGCAGAAGCCTTCCAAGCTTACGACGAGGGTTCGATTCCCTTCACCCGCTCCAGCAACACAGAAGCAGCGCCCATGTGGCTCAGTGGTAGAGCACTCCCTTGGTAAGGGAGAGGTCGGCAGTTCGATCCTGCCCATGGGCACCAGAAGTACCCGGTGATTGTTTGCGTCCGGCGCAACGTACGGAAAATCCTCTTAGGAGTCGAAAATGGCCAAGGGTAAGTTTGAGCGGACCAAGCCGCACGTGAACGTGGGCACGATCGGTCACGTTGACCACGGCAAGACCACGCTGACGGCGGCGATCACGACGGTTCTGACGCAGAAGTTCGGCGGCGAAGCGAAGGCGTACGACCAGATCGACGCGGCGCCGGAAGAAAAGGCGCGCGGCATTACCATCAACACCGCGCACGTCGAGTACGAGACGGCTAACCGCCACTACGCACACGTCGACTGCCCGGGCCACGCTGACTATGTGAAGAACATGATCACGGGCGCGGCACAGATGGACGGCGCAATTCTGGTGTGCTCGGCTGCTGACGGCCCGATGCCGCAAACGCGTGAGCACATCCTGCTGGCGCGCCAGGTTGGCGTTCCGTACATCATCGTGTTCCTGAACAAGTGCGACATGGTGGACGACGCTGAGCTGCTGGAGCTGGTCGAGATGGAAGTTCGCGAGCTTCTGTCGAAGTATGACTTCCCGGGCGACGACACGCCGATCATCAAGGGTTCGGCCAAGCTGGCGCTGGAAGGCGACAAGGGCGAGCTGGGCGAAGTGGCGATCATGAACCTGGCCGATGCACTGGACACGTACATCCCGACGCCGGAGCGTGCGATTGACGGTTCGTTCCTGATGCCGGTGGAAGACGTGTTTTCGATCTCGGGTCGTGGCACGGTGGTGACGGGCCGCGTTGAGCGTGGCGTGGTCAAGGTCGGCGAAGAAATCGAAATCGTCGGTATCAAGCCGACGGTGAAGACGACCTGCACGGGCGTGGAAATGTTCCGCAAGCTGCTCGATCAGGGTCAGGCAGGCGACAACGTTGGTATCCTGCTGCGCGGCACGAAGCGTGAAGACGTGGAGCGTGGTCAGGTTCTGGCCAAGCCGGGTTCGATCAACCCGCACACGCACTTCACGGCTGAAGTGTACGTGCTGAGCAAGGACGAAGGCGGCCGTCATACGCCGTTCTTTAACAACTACCGTCCGCAGTTCTACTTCCGTACGACGGACGTGACCGGCTCCATCGAGCTGCCGAAGGACAAGGAAATGGTGATGCCGGGCGACAACGTGTCGATCACGGTGAAGCTGATCAACCCGATCGCGATGGAAGAAGGCCTGCGTTTTGCAATTCGCGAAGGTGGCCGTACGGTCGGCGCTGGTGTCGTCGCCAAGATCATCGAGTAATGCCAGACAGTTCTCGATAATTGGTTGTATCGGGGTTGACGGTGTTGTCAACCCCAAATGGTTTAGGGGTATAGCTCAACTGGCAGAGCGTCGGTCTCCAAAACCGAAGGTTGGGGGTTCGATTCCCTCTGCCCCTGCCAACTATTGCGTCGTAGTGGCGCTTCGTTAAGGTGTTATGGCGAATCCTTCCGTCGAAACTGTAAATACATCCGGCGACAAGTTGGCATTGATCGCAGGTGTGTTGCTGGTCTTGGCCGGGTTTGTGGGGTTCTTCTGGCTGAATGGCCGGGAATGGTACATCCGCGGAGCCGCCTTGACTGTTGGTGCGATCGCGGGTGTCGCCGTCGGTCTTCTCTCAGCACCTGGCAAGGGTTTCATTGCTTTCGCCAAAGACTCATACAAAGAAGTCCGTAAGGTTGTGTGGCCGACTCGCAAAGAGGCGACGCAAACGACACTCGTAGTGTTCGGCTTCGTAGTCGTGATGGCAATCTTTCTCTGGGTTTGTGATAAATCCATCGAGTGGGCGATTTTCTCGGCGATTCTGGGTTGGAAATGATATGAGTGATACTCCGGCATCCCCGAGCGGCAAACGTTGGTACGTAGTGCACGCCTATTCCGGGATGGAGAAGAGCGTGCAGCGAGCGCTTCAGGAGCGCATCGAGCGTGCTGGCATGCAGGATCAGTTTGGCCAGATCCTCGTTCCGACAGAAGAAGTTGTTGAGGTGAAGGGCGGTCACAAATCAGTGACGGAACGTCGTTTCTTTCCCGGCTACGTGTTAGTTGAAATGGAAATGACGGACGAAACGTGGCACCTCGTGAAGAATACGGCGAAGGTGACCGGTTTTGTCGGCGGGGCGCGCAATCGGCCGAGCCCGATTTCGCCTCGGGAAGTTGAAAAAATCATGTCGCAGATGCAGGAAGGCGTGGAGAAGCCCCGTCCGAAGACCCTGTTCGAAGTAGGCGAGATGGTGCGGGTAAAGGAAGGCCCGTTCACAGATTTCAACGGCAGCGTAGAAGAAGTGAACTACGAGAAATCGCGAGTCCGTGTTTCCGTTACGATCTTCGGCCGCGCAACGCCGGTCGAACTGGAATTCGGCCAGGTCGAAAAGTTGTAATCCAGATTTTACGGAACGCACCGCTAGGCGCGTTCCGTATTTCGCGCTTACGGTCCGCGTAACGACCGTTGAGGAGCGTCACTAGCCGGCTTTGTCGGCGAGCACGCGCTACTACTCACTGAGCGTCCGCACGCAAGCCGGCGTTCCAAAGAGGTTCTCGAAATGGCAAAGAAAATAATCGGCTTTATCAAGCTGCAGATTCCTGCAGGTAAAGCCAATCCGTCGCCGCCGGTTGGTCCTGCACTGGGCCAGCGCGGCCTGAACATCATGGAGTTCTGCAAGGCGTTCAACGCGCAGACCCAGGCAATGGAACCGGGTCTTCCCATTCCTGTCGTGATCACGGCATTCGCGGACAAGAGCTTCACATTCGTTCTGAAGACGCCGCCGGCTACAGTTCTCATCAAGAAGGCAGCGAAGCTGGACAAGGGTTCGAGCAAGCCTCATACCGACAAGGTTGGCAAGATCACCCGCGCTCAAGCTGAAGATATTGCTAAGACCAAGATGCCCGATCTGACGGCCGCTGATCTGGACGCAGCGGTTCGTACTATCGCTGGTAGCGCCCGCTCGATGGGCATCACCGTGGAGGGCGTGTAAATGGCTAAGCTTTCGAAGCGTCTGCAAGCATTTGCAGCCAAGGTCGACAGTCAGAAGCTGTACCCGATCGAAGATGCTCTGTCGCTCGTGAAGGAATGCGCAAGCGCGAAGTTCGACGAATCGATCGACGTGGCCGTGCAACTCGGCATCGACGCGAAGAAGTCGGATCAGGTGGTTCGCGGCTCCGTCGTGCTGCCGGCTGGTACCGGCAAGTCGGTCCGCGTTGCTGTGTTCGCACAGGGCGAAAAGGCGGACCAAGCTCGTGCCGCTGGTGCTGACGTCGTTGGTATGGAAGACTTGGCTGAACAGGTCAAGGCTGGCAACCTGAACTTCGACATCGTGATCGCTTCGCCGGACACGATGCGTATCGTCGGTACACTCGGTCAGATCCTCGGTCCGCGCGGCCTGATGCCGAACCCGAAGGTCGGAACGGTCACGCCGGACGTCGCGACTGCGGTCAAGAATGCCAAGGCTGGTCAGGTGCAATTCCGTGTGGACAAGGCAGGTATCATCCACGCAACGATCGGCCGTGCTTCGTTCGAACCGGCGGCTCTGCGTAACAATCTGAACGCGCTCATCGAGGCGCTGCAGAAGGCGAAGCCGGCAACGAGCAAGGGCGTGTATCTGCGCAAGGTTGCTCTGTCGAGCACGATGGGTGTTGGCGTTCGTGTCGATCAGACGTCGATCGCTGCACAGTAATGAGTTTGGCCGCCCCGGTGCGAGTCGGGGCGGCTTTTAAGGGCTTTGGGCGGTTGCGAGGTGGCAGTCTGCATCGCGCGACCGGTTGTCAAAGACCGTTGGTGGGCACGCAGCAGGTAAGCGGGTCCTTAATGTAAAGCCAACGCAGATGGCGAACCCGAAAAGGTTTTGTAGTGATGAAGCCGTTGGATGTCCGTAGCAATACGGATTTTGGGCGGTCGAAATACTCCTGACTGGTCGGACGCCGTTATTGAATGCGGTACACAAGGCGCACGCTGCGTGTATCGAATCTGGAGGTTAACCGTGCCACTCAACAAAGAAAGCAAGCAGGCCGTCGTCGCTGAGGTTGCCGCGCAAGTCGCGAAAGCTCAGACCGTGGTTCTGGCTGAGTATCGTGGAATCGCGGTTGGCGATCTGACCAAGCTGCGCGCGAAAGCGCGTGAGCAACAGGTTTACCTTCGCGTGTTGAAGAACACGCTGGCGCGTCGCGCCGTCGAGGGTACCCCGTTTGCTCCGTTGGCAGAGCAGATGACTGGCCCCCTGATCTACGGCATCTCGGAAGATGCAATTGCTGCTGCTAAGGTCGTCAATGATTTTAGCAAGGGCAATGACAAGTTGGTCATCAAGGCCGGTTCCTACGAAGGCAAGGTGATGGATAAGGCTGGCGTGCAAGCGCTGGCAAACATCCCGAGCCGCGAAGAACTGCTCTCCAAGCTGTTGTACGTTATGCAGGCACCTGTTTCGGGCTTCGCGCGCGCTCTGGCCGCGCTGGCAGAAAAGAAACAGGGCGAAGAAACCGCTGCGTAATGCACTTCAGTCGAGCGTGATTGATCGCTGGCTGTATCCGAATTCAATTTAGGAGTATTTCAAATGGCAATCGCAAAAGAAGACATCCTCGAAGCCGTAGGCTCGATGTCGGTCCTGGAACTGAACGAGCTGGTCAAGGCGTTCGAAGAAAAGTTTGGCGTGTCGGCAGCTGCTGTTGCAGTGGCTGGCCCGGCAGGCGCAGCCGGCGGCGCGGCTGCTGCTGAAGAGCAGACCGAATTCACGGTCATCCTGGCTGAAACCGGTGCAAACAAGGTTTCGGTCATTAAGGCCGTTCGCGAACTGACGGGTCTCGGCCTGAAGGAAGCGAAGGATCTGGTCGACGGCGCCCCGAAGCCCGTTAAGGAAGCGGTGCCCAAGGCTGCTGCTGAAGAAGCCAAGAAGAAGCTGGAAGAAGCCGGCGCGAAGGTTGAGATCAAGTAAGCTTCAACGCGCTGTGCGAAGGCTGGCGGTTTTTCACCGCCGGCCTTTTTGTGCTTTGTGGAGGACGCGTTTTTGCGGGTCTATGCCTGCAGAAATGTGATTCCGAGAAGCCAAAGAAAAACGCATTCGGTAAAAATGACCGGCGTTTCTTTTTGTCTTCTGAAGCGACTGCAGAAGGCAAGTTTGGTCGGGTAGCGGGCAACACAGGCATCCGCTGCCGTCAGCCAGCGGTTGGTAGCGGCCAACCACCAAGCTTCTAGGCTCGTTCAAGCCATCGGACGGCCATCGGGTCTCAGTCGGTGAACACTCGGGTTGTCTCATCAAGGTATCCTGCCTCGACAACTATGCCCGCCGTGATTCGGAGATCGTATGCAATATTCCTTCACCGAGAAGAAGCGCATTCGCAAGAGTTTTGCGAAGCGCCCCATCGTTCACCAAGTACCTTTCCTGCTGGCTACCCAGCTTGAATCATTCAGCACGTTTCTGCAAGCAGATACGTCGTCTACGCAACGCAAGCCGGAAGGCCTGCAGGCAGCGTTTACTTCCGTTTTCCCGATCGTTTCACACAACGGCTTCGCGCGTCTGGAGTTCGTCAGCTACATGCTGTCGCCGCCGGCATTCAACATCAAGGAATGCCAGCAGCGCGGTCTGACGTACTGCTCGGCGCTGCGCGCCAAGGTGCGTCTGGTCTTGCTCGACAAGGAATCGCCGAGCAAGCCGGTCGTTAAGGAAGTGAAGGAACAGGAAGTGTACATGGGCGAAATTCCGCTCATGACGCCGACCGGTTCGTTCGTCATCAACGGCACGGAACGTGTGATCGTTTCGCAGCTGCACCGTTCGCCGGGCGTGTTCTTCGAACACGACAAGGGCAAGACGCACAGTTCGGGCAAGCTGTTGTTTTCGGCACGTATCATTCCTTACCGCGGCTCCTGGCTCGACTTCGAATTCGACCCGAAGGACGTGCTGTACTTCCGCGTCGACCGTCGCCGTAAGATGCCGGTCACCATCCTGTTGAAGGCAATCGGCCTGACGCCGGAACAGATCCTCGCAAACTTCTTTGTGTTCGACAATTTCACGCTGATGCCGGAAGGCGCGCAGATGGAATTCGTGCCGGAGCGTCTGCGCGGTGAAGTCGCGCGCTTCGATATCACGGACCGCGACGGCAACGTGATCGTCCAGAAGGACAAGCGGATCAATGCCAAGCACATTCGCGACCTCGATAACGCGAAGACCAAGTTCATCTCGGTGCCGGAAGACTATCTGCTCGGCCGCGTGCTCGCGAAGAACGTAATCGACGGCGATACGGGCGAAGTCATCGCGAACGCGAACGACGAAATCACTGAATCCGTGCTCGAGAAGCTGCGCGAAGCGAAGATCAAGGACATTCAGACGCTCTACACGAACGATCTGGACCAGGGTCCGTACATCTCGTCGACGCTGCGTATCGACGAAACGGCCGACAGGATGGCCGCGCGCATCGCGATCTACCGCATGATGCGTCCGGGCGAGCCGCCGACCGAAGAAGCGGTCGAGGCACTGTTCAACCGTCTGTTCTACAGCGAAGAAGCGTACGATCTGTCGAAGGTGGGTCGTATGAAGTTCAACCGCCGCGTCGGACGTGACGAAATCGTCGGCCCGATGACGCTGCAGGACGACGACATCCTCGCGACGATCAAGATCTTGGTCGAGTTGCGCAACGGCAAGGGCGAAGTGGACGACATCGACCACCTCGGCAACCGTCGCGTGCGTTGCGTCGGCGAACTCGCGGAGAACCAGTTCCGCGCGGGCCTCGTGCGTGTCGAACGTGCTGTCAAGGAACGCCTCGGCCAGGCCGAAAGCGAAAACCTGATGCCGCACGACCTAATCAACTCGAAGCCGATTTCGTCGGCGATTCGCGAGTTCTTCGGTTCGTCGCAGCTATCGCAGTTCATGGACCAGACCAACCCGCTGTCGGAAATCACGCACAAGCGTCGTGTTTCTGCGCTGGGCCCGGGTGGTCTGACGCGCGAACGCGCAGGCTTCGAAGTCCGCGACGTGCATCCGACCCATTATGGCCGCGTGTGCCCAATCGAAACGCCGGAAGGTCCGAACATCGGTCTGATCAACTCGCTCGCTCTGTACGCGCACCTGAACGAATACGGCTTCCTCGAAACGCCGTATCGCAAGGTCGCGGACGGCAAGGTGACCGACCAGATCGACTACCTGTCGGCGATCGAAGAAGGCCGTTACGTGATCGCTCAGGCGAACGCGGCGGTGGGCGACGCCGGCACGCTGACCGACGAACTCGTGTCGTCGCGTGAAGCGGGCGAAACGCTGATGGTCACGCCGGACCGCATCCAGTACATGGACGTGGCTCCGTCGCAAATCGTGTCGGTCGCAGCTTCGCTAATCCCGTTCCTCGAGCACGACGACGCGAACCGCGCATTGATGGGCTCGAACATGCAGCGTCAGGCTGTGCCGTGTCTGCGTCCGGAAAAGCCGGTCGTCGGTACGGGCATCGAGCGTACCGTCGCGGTCGACTCGGGCACGACGGTTCAGGCACTGCGTGGCGGTGTGGTCGATTATGTCGACGCGGGCCGTATCGTGATTCGCGTGAACGACGACGAAGCGGTCGCGGGTGAAGTCGGTGTCGACATTTACAACCTGATCAAGTACACGCGTTCGAACCAGAACACCAACATCAATCAGCGTCCGATCGTGAAGATGGGCGACAAGGTTGCGCGCGGCGACGTGTTGGCTGACGGGGCATCGACCGATCTGGGCGAGCTCGCGCTCGGCCAGAACATGCTGATCGCGTTCATGCCGTGGAACGGCTACAACTTCGAAGACTCGATCCTGATCTCCGAGAAGGTCGTTGCGGACGACCGTTACACGTCGATCCACATCGAAGAGCTGAACGTCGTTGCACGCGACACGAAGCTCGGACCGGAAGAAATTACGCGCGACATCTCGAATCTCGCGGAAGTGCAGCTTGGCCGCCTCGACGAGTCGGGCATCGTGTACATCGGCGCGGAAGTCGAAGCGGGCGACGTGCTGGTCGGCAAGGTCACGCCGAAGGGCGAAACCCAGCTGACGCCGGAAGAAAAGCTGCTGCGCGCGATCTTCGGGGAGAAGGCATCTGACGTAAAGGACACGTCGCTGCGCGTCCCGTCGGGCATGAGCGGTACCGTGATCGACGTGCAGGTATTCACGCGTGAAGGCATCCAGCGCGACAAGCGCGCGCAACAGATCATCGATGATGAACTGAAGCGCTATCGTCTCGACCTGAACGACCAGCTGCGTATCGTGGAAGGCGATGCGTTCCAGCGTCTCGCACGTATGCTCGAAGGCAAGGTGGTGAACGGCGGTCCGAAGAAGCTCGCGAAGGGCACCAAGATCGACCGCGCTTACCTCGAAGATCTGGACCACTATCACTGGTTCGACATCCGCCTCGCGGATGAAGAAGCAGCGGCCCAGCTCGAAGCGATCAAGAACTCGATCGAAGAGAAGCGTCACCAGTTCGACCTCGCCTTCGAAGAGAAGCGCAAGAAGCTGACGCAGGGCGACGAACTGCCGCCGGGCGTGCTGAAGATGGTCAAGGTGTATCTGGCGGTGAAGCGCCGTCTGCAGCCTGGCGACAAGATGGCTGGCCGTCACGGTAACAAGGGTGTCGTGTCGAAAATCGTGCCGATCGAAGACATGCCGTACATGGCCGATGGCCGTCCGGCTGACGTCGTTCTGAACCCGCTCGGCGTGCCGTCGCGGATGAACGTGGGTCAGGTTCTCGAAGTGCATCTGGGTTGGGCCGCGAAGGGTCTCGGCTGGCGTATCGGCGAAATGCTGCAGCGTCAGGCGAAGATCGCTGAACTGCGCGAATTCCTGATCAAGATCTACAACGAATCGGGCCGCGCCGAAGAGCTGGACAGCTTTAGCGACGATGAAATCATCGAGCTGGCGAAGAACCTGCGCGAAGGCGTGCCGTTCGCAACGCCCGTGTTCGATGGGGCGACGGAGGAAGAAATGTCGCGCGCGCTGGATCTGGCTTTCCCGGACGACATCGCTGAAAACCTCGGCATGACGCCGTCCAAGAACCAGGTGCGTCTGTTCGACGGCCGTACGGGCGAGATGTTCGAACGTACGGTGACGGTCGGCTACATGCACTACCTGAAGTTGCACCACCTGGTCGACGACAAGATGCACGCGCGTTCCACGGGTCCGTACTCGCTCGTGACGCAGCAGCCGTTGGGCGGTAAGGCGCAGTTCGGTGGCCAGCGTTTCGGTGAAATGGAAGTGTGGGCGCTCGAAGCGTACGGCGCATCGTACGTGCTGCAGGAAATGCTGACGGTGAAGTCGGACGACGTGACGGGCCGGACCAAGGTTTACGAGAACCTGGTCAAGGGCGATCACGTGATCGATGCCGGCATGCCTGAGTCGTTCAACGTGTTGGTGAAGGAAATCCGGTCGCTGGGTATCGACATCGACCTGGACCGGAACTAATCGGACTACTGGAGAGAAGCGATGAAAGCTTTGCTCGATCTATTCAAGCAAGTCCAACAACCTGAAGTTTTCGACGCGATTAAGATCGGTCTGGCCTCGCCGGACAAGATCCGTTCGTGGTCGTTCGGTGAAGTCAAGAAGCCGGAAACCATCAACTACCGCACGTTCAAGCCGGAGCGCGATGGTCTGTTCTGCGCGAAGATTTTCGGTCCGATCAAGGACTACGAATGCCTTTGCGGCAAATACAAGCGCCTGAAGCACCGCGGCGTGATCTGCGAGAAGTGCGGCGTCGAAGTGACGCTCGCCAAGGTGCGTCGTGAGCGGATGGGCCACATTGAGCTGGCCTCGCCGGTCGCGCACATCTGGTTCCTGAAGTCGCTGCCGTCGCGTCTGGGCATGGTGCTCGATATGACGCTGCGCGACATCGAGCGCGTGCTGTACTTCGAAGCATACGTGGTGATCGATCCGGGCATGACGCCGCTCAAAGCGCGGCAGATCATGACCGAGGAGGATTACTACAACAAGGTCGAGGAATACGGCGACGAATTCCGCGCCGAAATGGGCGCGGAAGGTATTCGCGAACTGCTGCGCGCTATCAACATCGACGAACAGGTCGAGTTGCTGCGCACGGAGCTCAAGAACACCGGCTCGGAAGCGAAGATCAAGAAATACGCGAAGCGCCTGAAGGTGCTCGAGGCGTTCCAGCGTTCGGGCATCAAGCCGGACTGGATGGTCCTCGAAGTGCTGCCGGTGCTGCCGCCGGAACTGCGTCCGCTCGTTCCGCTCGACGGCGGCCGTTTCGCGACGTCGGACCTGAACGACCTGTATCGCCGAGTGATCAACCGTAACAACCGGTTGAAGCGTCTGCTCGAGCTGAAGGCGCCTGAAATCATCGTCCGCAACGAAAAGCGGATGCTGCAGGAAGCCGTCGACTCGCTGCTCGACAACGGCCGTCGCGGCAAGGCGATGACCGGCGCGAACAAGCGTCCGCTGAAGTCGCTCGCCGACATGATCAAGGGTAAGGGCGGTCGCTTCCGTCAGAACCTGCTCGGTAAGCGTGTCGACTACTCGGGCCGTTCGGTGATCGTGGTCGGCCCGACGCTGAAGCTGCATCAGTGCGGTCTGCCGAAGCTGATGGCGCTCGAACTGTTCAAGCCGTTCATCTTCAACAAGCTCGAAGTGATGGGTGTCGCTACCACCATCAAGGCTGCGAAGAAAGAGGTCGAGAACCAGACGCCGGTCGTGTGGGACATCCTTGAAGAGGTGATCCGCGAACATCCGGTCATGCTGAACCGTGCGCCGACGCTGCACCGTCTCGGCATCCAGGCTTTCGAGCCGGTGCTGATCGAAGGTAAGGCAATCCAGCTGCATCCGCTCGTTTGCGCGGCGTTCAACGCCGACTTCGACGGTGACCAGATGGCCGTTCACGTGCCGCTTTCGCTCGAAGCACAGATGGAAGCGCGCACGCTGATGCTCGCGTCGAACAACGTGCTGTTCCCGGCTAACGGCGATCCGTCGATCGTGCCGTCGCAGGATATCGTGCTGGGTTTGTACTACGCGACTCGTGAAGCGGTGAACGGCAAGGGCGAAGGCCTGACGTTCACGGGCGTGTCGGAAGTGCTGCGAGCGTACGAGAACAAGGAAGTCGAGCTGGCCTCGCGCGTCAACGTGCGGATCACTGAAATGGTCCACAACGAAGACAAGTCGGAAGGCGCGCCGGCGTTCGTGCCGAAGATCACGCTGTATGCGACCACGGTTGGACGCTCGATCCTGTCGGAAATCCTGCCGCCGGGTCTGCCGTTCTCGGTGCTGAACAAGCCGCTGAAGAAGAAGGAAATCTCGCGTCTGATCAACACTGCGTTCCGTAAGTGCGGTCTGCGTGAGACGGTGATTTTCGCCGACCAACTGATGCAGTCGGGCTTTCGTCTCGCAACGCGCGCTGGTATTTCGATCTGCGTCGACGACATGCTCGTGCCGCCGCAGAAAGAAACCATCGTTGGCGATGCCGCGAAGAAGGTGAAGGAATACGACCGTCAGTACATGTCGGGTCTCGTCACCGCGCAGGAGCGTTACAACAACGTGGTCGACATCTGGTCGGCGACGTCGGAAGCAGTCGGCAAGGCGATGATGGAGCAGCTGTCGACGGAACCGGTCACGGACCGCGATGGCAACCAGACGCGTCAGGAGTCGTTCAACTCCATCTACATGATGGCGGACTCGGGCGCTCGTGGTTCCGCGGTTCAGATTCGTCAGCTGGCGGGTATGCGCGGCCTGATGGCGAAGCCGGACGGCTCGATCATCGAGACGCCGATTACGGCGAACTTCCGCGAAGGTTTGAACGTGTTGCAGTACTTCATCTCGACCCACGGCGCACGGAAGGGTCTGGCTGATACGGCACTGAAGACCGCGAACTCGGGTTACCTGACGCGTCGTCTCGTCGACGTGACGCAGGATCTGGTCGTCGTCGAGGAAGATTGCGGCACGTCGAACGGCGTGGCGATGAAGGCGCTCGTGGAAGGCGGTGAAGTGGTCGAAGCGCTACGTGACCGTATTCTGGGTCGTGTGGCCGTGGCTGACATCGTCAATCCGGAATCGCAGGAAACGCTGTTCGAAGCGGGCACGCTGCTCGATGAAGACGCGGTCGAAGAAATCGAACGCCTCGGCATCGACGAAGTGCGCGTGCGCACGCCGCTCACCTGCGAAACTCGCTACGGCCTGTGCGCAGCCTGCTACGGTCGCGACCTCGGTCGCGGTTCGATGGTGAACGTCGGCGAAGCGGTCGGCGTGATCGCGGCGCAGTCGATCGGTGAACCGGGCACGCAGCTCACGATGCGTACGTTCCACATCGGTGGCGCGGCGTCGCGCGCGGCGGTCGCTTCGTCGGTGGAAGCGAAGTCGAACGGTACGGTGCGTTTCACGTCGACGATGCGTTACGTCACGAATGCGAAGGGCGAGCAGATCGTCATCTCGCGTTCGGGCGAAGCGATGATCACCGACGATCACGGCCGCGAGCGCGAGCGCCACAAGGTGCCGTACGGCGCCACGCTGCTGCAGCTCGACGGTGCGCAGATCAAGGCCGGTACGCAACTGGCCACGTGGGATCCGATGACGCGTCCGATCATCACCGAGTACGGTGGTACGGTGAAGTTCGAAAACGTCGAGGAAGGCGTGACCGTCGCGAAGCAGATCGATGACGTGACGGGTCTGTCCACGCTCGTCGTGATCGACGTGAAGCGTCGTGGTTCGCAGGCGGCGAAGACGGTGCGTCCGCAGGTCAAGCTGCTCGATGCGAATGGCGAGGAAGTGAAGATCCCGAACACCGAGCACTCGGTGCAGATCGGCTTCCAGGTCGGCGCGCTGATCACCGTGAAGGACGGTCAGCAGGTGCAGGTCGGTGAAGTGCTCGCACGAATCCCGACCGAATCGCAGAAGACGCGTGACATTACCGGTGGTCTGCCGCGTGTGGCGGAACTGTTCGAAGCACGTTCGCCGAAGGACGCGGGTATCCTGGCGGAAGTCACGGGTACGACGTCGTTTGGTAAGGACACGAAGGGCAAGCAGCGTCTCGTTATCACGGACCTCGAGGGCAACCAGCACGAGTTCCTGATCGCGAAGGAAAAGCAGGTTCTGGTGCACGATGGTCAGGTCGTCAACAAGGGCGAAATGATCGTCGACGGACCGGCGGATCCGCACGACATCCTGCGTCTGCAGGGCGTCGAGGCGCTGTCGCGTTACATCGTGGACGAGGTGCAGGACGTGTACCGTCTGCAAGGCGTGAAGATCAACGACAAGCACATTGAAGTGATCGTGCGTCAGATGCTGCGCCGTGTGCAGATTTCGGACAACGGCGATACCCGTTTCATCCCGGGCGAACAGGTCGAGCGGTCGGACATGCTCGACGAAAACGACCGGATGATCGCGGAAGACAAGCGTCCTGCAACGTACGAAAACGTGCTGCTCGGTATCACGAAGGCGTCGCTGTCGACCGATTCGTTCATCTCCGCGGCGTCGTTCCAGGAAACGACCCGCGTGCTGACCGAAGCGGCGATCATGGGCAAGCGCGACGATCTGCGTGGCCTGAAGGAAAACGTGATCGTGGGCCGTCTGATTCCGGCCGGTACGGGTCTCGCATTCCACAAGGCGCGCAAGAGCAAGGAACTGGCGGACCGCGAGCGTTTCGATCAGATCGCAGCGGAAGAGTCGTTCGAATTCGGTGCGCCGGAAACCCCGGCTGCCGAACAGCAGCACTCAGGCGAGTAAGCACGGGCGGCGCAAGCCGCCTTGCCTGACGAGCCACGAAAGCCGCTCAGTTTCGACTGAGCGGCTTTTTTTTGCGCTTTTTTGCACGTGCATCGATGCCATGCGCCGACGCAGTCCTAAGCCGGATGGATAACGTCGTCGTAAAGCGCGGCCGCGGCACGAATGCGTTGGTAAAATTCGTGTCACCGCCTGCGTGCCGTTCCCCTTCGCCGTCTCTCTCAAATACATGTCCCGTCCGCTCGAAATCCTCAACGAAGTCTTTGGTTATCCCGCGTTTAGAGGACGGCAGGGCGAAATTGTCGAGCACGTCGCCGACGGCGGCGATTGCCTCGTGCTGATGCCGACGGGCGGCGGCAAATCGCTGTGTTATCAGATTCCGTCGCTGGTGCGGCGCGAACGCGGCTTCGGCAGCGGTATCGTGGTGTCGCCGCTGATCGCACTGATGCAGGATCAGGTGGCCGCGCTGACCGAAGTCGGCGTGCGGGCCGCGTACCTGAACTCGACGCTGTCGAGCGCGGAGGCGATGGCCACCGAGCGGGCGCTGCGCGACGGCGACATCGATCTGCTCTACGTTGCGCCGGAGCGGTTGATGACGCCGCGCTTCCAGGAACTGCTCGAGCGCACGCGCATCGGTCTTTTCGCGATCGACGAAGCGCACTGCGTGTCGCAATGGGGACATGATTTCCGGCCCGAATATATCCAGCTGTCGGTGCTGCACGAGCGCTTTCCGAATGTGCCGCGCATCGCGCTGACGGCGACCGCCGACGCAATCACGCGCGACGAAATCATTCATCGTCTCGCGCTCGAGGATGCGCGCGTGTTCGTGTCGAGTTTCGATCGGCCGAACATCCGCTATCGCATCGCCGAAAAGGACAATGCGCGCACGCAGCTGCTCGACTTCATTCGCGCCGAGCATACGAAACCGGACGGCGCAACCGACGCGGGCGTCGTCTATTGCCTGTCGCGCCGAAAGGTTGAGGAAACCGCGGTGTGGCTGAAGGAAAAGGGTATGCGCGCGCTGCCGTACCACGCCGGCATGGAGTTCGAGGTGCGCCAGAAACATCAGGAGATGTTCCAGCGCGAGGAAGGGATCGTGATGTGCGCGACTATTGCGTTCGGCATGGGCATCGACAAACCCGACGTGCGGTTCGTCGCGCATCTGGATTTGCCAAAGAGCGTCGAAGGCTACTACCAGGAGACCGGCCGCGCGGGCCGCGACGGATTACCGTCGAACGCGTGGATGGCCTACGGGCTCGGCGACGTCGTGCAACAGCGCAAGATGATCGACGAATCTGAAGCCGACGACGCGCACAAGCGCGTGCAGACTGGCAAGCTCGACGCGCTGCTCGGTTTGTGCGAAACGGCGACCTGCCGGCGCGTGCGCCTGCTCGCCTACTTCGGCGAGACCAGCCAGCCGTGCGGCAACTGCGATAACTGTCTCGAGCCGCCGCCGACCTGGGATGCGACGCGCGAGGCTCGGATGGCGCTGTCGTGCGTGTTTCGCGCGCAGCGGGCGAGCGGCTTCCATTTCGGCGCCGGGCATCTGATCGATATTTTGCGTGGCAACCGCAGCGAGAAGATCCTGCAGCGCGGCCACGAGAAGCTAACTACGTTCGGGATCGGCGCGGCGCTCGGCGAACCGGAATGGCGCGCGGTGTTCCGCCAGCTCGTCGCGTTTGGCTATCTGACAGTCGACCACGAAGGGTTCGGGTCGCTCGTGCTGACCGAGGCGAGCAAACCGGTGCTCAAGGGTGAGCAGAAGGTGACGATGCGTCGCTACGTAAAGCCGACACGCACGCGTCAATCGTCGGGGCGCACGAGTGAGCGCGCCGATCCGACGATCGGCATGGGCCCTCGCGAGCGCGCGCGTTGGGAGCGTCTACGCATGTGGCGCACCGAAACCGCGAAGAGCGACGGGGTGCCGGCTTACGTGATTTTTCATGACGCGACGCTCGCGGAAATCGCCCGTCTCGGTCCCGATTCGATCGACGATCTGCGCGGTATTCCGGGGATGGGTGCGCGCAAACTGGACCGTTTCGGCTACGAATTGCTGCAGGTCGTAGCGGCAGACTGACCTCGTCTGGTTGTTTCGCCGGATTGACAGGGGTGCGACACGTCGCAACCGGTTGACTCCCTTAGTAATTTCGGAATATTATGTTAGGTTCCGGTTCTTGGGATGCCTGCGCGCAGCTTCAGTTCGTGCGTGAGCGGGCCAGCCGGAAGTTCGATGCGCAGGCGTTTCCGCTTTGCCCGGAAACCGATGCGTCGATTTTGTTCAATTTCAGGAATAAACAATGCCAACCATCAATCAACTGGTTCGCAAAGGCCGCACGTCGGAAACGACGAAGAGCAAGAGCCCGGCTTTGCAGGACTGTCCCCAGCGTCGCGGCGTGTGCACCCGTGTGTACACCACGACTCCGAAGAAGCCGAACTCGGCACTCCGTAAGGTCGCCAAGGTTCGTCTGACGAACGGCTTCGAAGTCATTTCGTACATCGGTGGTGAAGGCCACAACCTGCAGGAACACTCGGTCGTGCTGATTCGCGGCGGCCGTGTGAAGGACTTGCCGGGTGTGCGTTACCACATGGTTCGCGGCTCGCTGGATACCCAAGGCGTCAAGGATCGTAAGCAGGCTCGCTCGAAGTACGGTGCGAAGCGTGCCAAGGCTGGCAAGTAATTAGCCAGGTAGTTTCAGGTCGCCTGCAAAGGCGGTAATAGCGATGGTGCCGGAATCGCCGGTACTATCGAGTAAGTGGTCACCCGACCGGGCTGGTTAGTCTTTCGGATGAATCGGGTTAGTTGGTGGCCGCGGGGCTGCAAACAGCTCCAACTGAAAAGGTAAAGGAAGAAACATGCCGCGTCGTCGCGAAGTCCCCAAGCGGGAAGTGTTGCCGGATCCGAAGTTCGGCAATGTTGATGTAGCAAAATTCATGAACGTGCTGATGCTCTCCGGCAAGAAGTCGGTTGCCGAGCGTATCGTGTACGGCGCTTTCGAACAGATTCAGACCAAGGGTGGCAAAGACCCGCTGGAAGTGTTCACGGTAGCGCTCAACAACGTCAAGCCGGTGGTCGAGGTGAAGAGCCGCCGCGTTGGTGGTGCCAACTATCAGGTTCCGGTCGAAGTGCGCCCGTCGCGTCGTATGGCATTGGCGATGCGTTGGCTGCGTGAAGCCGCGAAGAAGCGCAGCGAGAAGTCGATGGCCCTGCGTCTGGCAGGTGAACTCTCCGAAGCGGCCGAAGGCCGTGGCGGCGCAATGAAGAAGCGCGACGAAGTTCACCGGATGGCAGAAGCCAACAAGGCGTTCTCGCACTTCCGTTTCTAAGCTCCCGACCCCGGGTTTAGCGGAAAAGCGGAAAGAAATTCCGGGCGGGTGCGCTTCCAAGGCGCCTCGCCCGTTTGTGTTACAGCGCGATGGGCATCTCTCGCATCGCGTCATCCCAATAGAGGATCAAAGTGGCTCGCAAGACTCCTATCGAGCGCTACCGTAACATCGGTATTAGCGCTCACATCGACGCCGGCAAAACGACGACGACCGAGCGGATTCTGTTCTACACGGGCGTGAACCACAAAATAGGTGAAGTTCACGACGGCGCTGCTACCATGGACTGGATGGAGCAGGAACAGGAGCGCGGCATCACGATTACTTCCGCTGCTACCACGGCATTCTGGAAGGGCATGGCGGGCGACCGCGCCGAACACCGCATCAACATCATCGACACCCCGGGTCACGTCGACTTCACGATCGAAGTTGAGCGCTCGATGCGCGTGCTCGACGGCGCGTGCATGGTGTACTGCGCTGTGGGCGGCGTGCAGCCCCAGTCGGAAACCGTGTGGCGTCAGGCTAACAAGTACAAGGTTCCCCGTCTCGCGTTCATCAACAAGATGGACCGTACCGGCGCAAACTTCTTCAAGGTCTACGACCAGCTCAAGCTGCGTCTGAAGGCGAACCCGGTTCCGGTCGTCGTGCCTATTGGCGCGGAAGAGAACTTCACGGGCGTCGTCGATCTGATGAAGATGAAGGCGATCATTTGGGACGACGCGTCTCAAGGCACCAAGTTCTCGTACGAAGACATCCCGGCAGAACTCGTCGACACGTGCAATGAATGGCGTGAAAAGATGGTCGAGGCCGCGGCTGAAGCGAACGAAGAAATGATGAACAAGTACCTCGAGTCGGGCGAACTGACTGAAGAGGAAATCATCAAGGGTCTGCGCGACCGTACGATCGCTTGCGAAATCCAGCCGATGCTGTGCGGCACTGCGTTCAAGAACAAGGGTGTGCAGCGCATGCTGGACGCCGTGCTCGATTTCCTGCCGTCGCCGATCGACATCCCGCCGGTCACCGGCGAGCTGGAAAATGGTCAAAAGGCTGAGCGCCGCGCTGCTGACGACGAAAAGTTCTCGGCACTGGCATTCAAGATCATGACCGACCCGTTCGTCGGTCAGTTGATCTTCTTCCGTGTGTACTCGGGCGTCATCAATTCGGGCGACACGGTGCTGAACGCGACCAAGGACAAGAAGGAACGTCTGGGCCGTATTTTGCAGATGCACGCGAACCAGCGCGAAGAAATCAAGGAAGTGCGCGCAGGTGACATCGCTGCTGCGGTCGGCCTGAAGGAAGCGACCACGGGCGACACGCTGTGCGATCCGCAAAACCCGATCGTGCTCGAACGCATGATTTTCCCGGAGCCGGTGATTTCGCAGGCTGTCGAGCCGAAGACCAAGGCTGACCAGGAAAAGATGGGTCTGGCACTGAACCGTCTGGCTCAGGAAGATCCGTCGTTCCGCGTTCAGACGGACGAAGAATCGGGTCAAACGATCATTTCCGGTATGGGCGAACTGCACCTCGAAATTCTGGTCGACCGGATGAAGCGTGAATTCGGCGTGGAAGCGACTGTCGGCAAGCCGCAAGTTGCTTACCGCGAAACGATTCGCAGCACGGCGGCTGACGTTGACGGCAAATTCGTCAAGCAGTCGGGCGGTCGCGGTCAGTATGGTCACGCAGTCATCACACTCGAGCCGAACCAACAAGGCAAGGGTTACGAGTTCCTCGACGAAATCAAGGGCGGCGTGATTCCGCGTGAATACATCCCGGCGGTCGACAAGGGTATCCAGGAAACGCTGAAGGCTGGCGTTCTGGCGGGCTTCCCGGTCGTTGACGTGAAGGTTCACCTGACCTTCGGTTCGTATCACGACGTCGACTCGAACGAAAACGCGTTCCGCATGGCTGGTTCGATGGCGTTCAAGGAAGCAATGCGCAAGGCAAGCCCGGTCATCCTCGAGCCGATGATGGCCGTGGAAGTCGAAACGCCGGAAGACTACATGGGCAACGTGATGGGCGACCTGTCGGGCCGTCGCGGTATCGTCCAGGGCATGGAAGACATGGTTGGCGGCGGCAAGATCGTTCGCGCCGAAGTGCCGCTGTCGGAAATGTTTGGCTACTCGACGTCGCTGCGTTCGCTGACGCAGGGTCGTGCGACGTACACGATGGAGTTCAAGCACTACGCTGAAGCTCCGCGTAACGTGTCGGAAGCGATCATCAACGCCAAGTCGAAGTAATCGCGCGGCAAAGTCATTCAACGATTAACTTTCTGAAAGAAGAGAAACATGGCTAAAGGTAAATTCGAACGGACCAAGCCGCACGTGAACGTGGGCACGATCGGTCACGTTGACCACGGCAAGACCACGCTGACGGCGGCGATCACGACGGTTCTGACGCAGAAGTTCGGCGGCGAAGCGAAGGCGTACGACCAGATCGACGCGGCGCCGGAAGAAAAGGCGCGCGGCATTACCATCAACACCGCGCACGTCGAGTACGAGACGGCTAACCGCCACTACGCACACGTCGACTGCCCGGGCCACGCTGATTATGTGAAGAACATGATCACGGGCGCGGCACAGATGGACGGCGCAATTCTGGTGTGCTCGGCTGCTGACGGCCCGATGCCGCAAACGCGTGAGCACATCCTGCTGGCGCGCCAGGTTGGCGTTCCGTACATCATCGTGTTCCTGAACAAGTGCGACATGGTGGACGACGCTGAGCTGCTGGAGCTGGTCGAGATGGAAGTTCGCGAGCTTCTGTCGAAGTATGACTTCCCGGGCGACGACACGCCGATCATCAAGGGTTCGGCCAAGCTGGCGCTGGAAGGCGACAAGGGCGAGCTGGGCGAAGTGGCGATCATGAACCTGGCCGATGCACTGGACACGTACATCCCGACGCCGGAGCGTGCGATTGACGGTTCGTTCCTGATGCCGGTGGAAGACGTGTTTTCGATCTCGGGTCGTGGCACGGTGGTGACGGGCCGCGTTGAGCGTGGCGTGGTCAAGGTCGGCGAAGAAATCGAAATCGTCGGTATCAAGCCGACGGTGAAGACGACCTGCACGGGCGTGGAAATGTTCCGCAAGCTGCTCGATCAGGGTCAGGCAGGCGACAACGTTGGTATCCTGCTGCGCGGCACGAAGCGTGAAGACGTGGAGCGTGGTCAGGTTCTGGCCAAGCCGGGTTCGATCAACCCGCATACGCACTTCACGGCTGAAGTGTACGTGCTGAGCAAGGACGAAGGCGGCCGTCATACGCCGTTCTTCAACAACTACCGTCCGCAGTTCTACTTCCGTACGACGGACGTGACCGGCTCCATCGAGCTGCCGAAGGACAAGGAAATGGTGATGCCGGGCGACAACGTGTCGATCACGGTGAAGCTGATCAACCCGATCGCGATGGAAGAAGGCCTGCGTTTTGCAATTCGCGAAGGTGGCCGTACGGTCGGCGCTGGTGTCGTCGCCAAGATCATCGAGTAAGATCGAAGATCGGTGTAGCAGTACGCAGTGCCCGGGCACGGGCACCCGCTCTCCGCGAGCGCCCGTGCCTACGTTCTTTTTCTAATCGGCGGTGCAATATCGCCTTGCTCTTTTTAAGGAATTCGTCATGCAGAATCAGAAAATCCGCATTCGCCTGAAGGCTTTTGACTATCGCCTGATCGACCAATCGGCAGCTGAAATCGTCGATACGGCCAAGCGGACTGGCGCAATCGTTCGTGGTCCGGTGCCCCTGCCGACCCGCATTCAACGCTTTGACATCCTGCGTTCGCCGCACGTCAACAAGACCTCGCGCGATCAGCTTGAAATCCGCACGCACCAGCGGCTGATGGACATCGTTGACCCGACGGACAAGACCGTGGACGCGCTGATGAAGTTGGATCTGCCGGCTGGCGTTGACGTTGAAATCAAGCTGCAGTAAGGCTTCCGGCCTTTATGCGGCAACTCGGACAACGCTAAGTCTTTGATTGCTTGCGGAAAACGGAAAGTCTCGCTATAATGTTGAGCTTTTCGCGCATTTGCGCAAAAAAGCCGGCGTGCTGCAACATCGATTAGTGCCCGAAGCGGCGCCGGCATTTTGTAAATTAGCCCCGACCAATCGCAGTCGGGAATGGAGAAAACGATGAGCCTTGGACTCGTAGGTCGCAAGGTTGGCATGACCCGTATCTTCACGGCTGAAGGGGATTCGATTCCCGTCACCGTGCTGGACGTGTCCGACAACCGTGTGACGCAGATCAAGACTGTTGAAACCGACGGCTACACGGCCGTGCAGGTTACGTTCGGTACGCGCCGCGCATCGCGCGTGACGAAGCCGTTGGCAGGTCATCTCGCCAAAGCCGGCGTTCAAGCCGGTGAAATCCTCAAAGAATTCCAGATCGATGCCGCTAAGGCTGCCGAGCTGTCGAGCGGCACGGTGGTTGGTCCCGAGCTGTTCGAAGTGGGCCAGAAGGTCGACGTGCAAGGCGTGTCGATCGGTAAGGGCTACGCCGGTACCATCAAACGTTACAACTTCTCGTCTGGCCGTGCATCGCACGGTAACTCGCGCTCGCACAATGTGCCGGGCTCGATCGGTATGGCGCAGGATCCGGGTCGCGTTTTCCCGGGCAAGCGCATGACCGGTCACCTAGGTGACGAGAAGGTAACGGTGCAAAACCTCGAGATCGCTCGCATCGACGCTGACCGCAAGCTGCTGCTTGTCAAGGGCGCTGTTCCGGGTGCGAAGGGTGGCAAGGTATTCGTTACGCCGGCCGTGAAGACGCGTGCCGTGAAAGGAGCGAAATAATGGAACTTAAGCTCCTGAATGCCAATGGTCAGGAAAGTGCAGGCGTTAGCGCGTCGGACGTCGTGTTCGGCCGCGATTACAACGAAGCCCTGATTCACCAGGTCGTGGTTGCGTACCAGGCGAATGCCCGTAGCGGCAACCGAGCGCAGAAGGATCGTGAGCAGGTCAAGCACACGACCAAGAAGCCGTGGCGCCAGAAGGGTACGGGCCGCGCCCGTGCCGGTATGTCATCGAGCCCGCTGTGGCGCGGCGGTGGCCGCATCTTCCCGAATTCGCCGGAAGAAAACTTTTCGCACAAGGTCAATAAGAAGATGCATCGCGCAGGTCTCTGCTCGATCTTCTCGCAGCTGGCCCGCGAAGGCCGCATCTCGGTGGTCGACGAGCTGACGCTCGAAGCGCCGAAGACGAAGCTGCTGGCCGAAAAATTCA
Organism: Paraburkholderia sp. WC7.3g; assembly: GCF_050436345.1. Lineage (NCBI taxonomy): Bacteria > Pseudomonadati > Pseudomonadota > Betaproteobacteria > Burkholderiales > Burkholderiaceae > Paraburkholderia > Paraburkholderia sp. WC7.3g. The sequence continues at coordinate 145,362 of NZ_JBNDMA010000002.1, read as the reverse complement.
AGGCGATGGGTCTCGACTCCGTGCTGGTGATTACCGACACGGTTGACGAAAACCTGTACCTCGCGTCGCGCAACCTCGCCCACGTGGCGGTTGTCGAGCCGCGTTACGCCGACCCGCTGTCGCTGATCTACTTCAAGAAGATCCTGATCACGAAGGCTGCGGTCGCCCAGATCGAGGAGTTGCTGTCATGAGCGAGATTCGCAAGAACGATCATCGTTTGATGCAGGTCCTGCTCGCGCCGGTGGTCTCCGAAAAGGCGACACTGGTTGCCGACAAGAACGAGCAGGTCGTGTTCGAAGTCGCGCCGGATGCCACGAAGCAGGAAGTGAAAGCTGCAGTCGAGCTGCTGTTCAAGGTGGAAGTCGATTCCGTCAACGTGCTGGTCGCGAAGGGCAAAGCCAAGCGCTTTGGCCGCTTCATGGGCAAGCGCAAGGACGTGAAGAAGGCGTACGTCTGCCTGAAGCCCGGCCAAGAAATCAACTTTGAAGCGGAGGCCAAGTAATCATGGCAATCGTGAAAGTTAAGCCGACTTCGCCGGGTCGCCGCGCGATGGTCAAGGTGGTCAACAAAGAACTGCACAAGGGCAAGCCGTTCGCGGCACTGCTCGACACGCAATCGTCGACCGCCGGCCGTAACAACAACGGTCACATCACCACGCGTCACAAGGGTGGTGGTCACAAGCATCATTATCGTGTCGTTGACTTCCGTCGCACGAAGGATGGGATTCCGGCAAAGGTCGAGCGTCTCGAGTACGACCCGAACCGGAGCGCGAACATCGCGCTGGTTCTGTACGCAGACGGCGAACGCAGCTACATCATCGCTCCGAAGGGTGTAGCAGTCGGTCAGCAACTGATGTCGGGTTCCGAAGCGCCGATCCGCGCAGGTAACACGCTGCCGATCCGCAACATTCCGGTCGGTACGACGATTCACTGCATCGAGATGCTGCCGGGCAAGGGCGCGCAAATGGCGCGTTCGGCTGGTACGTCTGCGATGCTGCTGGCTCGCGAGGGCGTCTACGCGCAGGTTCGCCTGCGTTCTGGCGAAATCCGCCGCGTGCACGTTGAATGTCGTGCGACGATCGGTGAAGTGGGCAACGAAGAGCACAGCCTCCGTCAAATCGGTAAGGCTGGCGCGAACCGCTGGCGCGGTATCCGCCCGACGGTGCGCGGCGTTGCAATGAACCCTGTCGATCACCCGCACGGTGGTGGCGAAGGCAAGACTGCGGCTGGCCGCGATCCGGTGAGCCCGTGGGGCACGCCGACGAAGGGCTATCGCACCCGCAGCAACAAGCGCACGACGAGTATGATCGTCCAGCGCCGTCACAAGCGTTAAGGAGTAGGCAATGGCACGTTCTATTAAGAAAGGTCCGTTCTGCGACGCCCATTTGCTGAAGAAGGTTGAGGCGGCTGCAGCATCGCGTGACAAGAAACCGATCAAGACCTGGTCGCGTCGCTCGACGATCTTGCCGGACTTCATCGGTCTGACAATCGCGGTTCACAACGGCCGTCAACACGTTCCGGTGTATGTCACGGAAAACATGGTCGGCCACAAGCTTGGCGAGTTCGCACTGACCCGGACGTTCAAGGGTCACGCGGCCGACAAGAAGGCCAGGAAATAAGGGGCAATCAAGATGGAAGTGAAAGCAATTCATCGCGGTGCCCGCATCTCGGCGCAGAAAACGCGCCTTGTGGCTGACCAGATCCGCGGTTTGCCGGTCGACAAGGCGTTGAACGTTCTGACGTTTTCGCCGAAGAAGGCTGCGGGAATCGTGAAAAAGGTCGTGCTGTCGGCGATCGCGAATGCGGAGCACAACGAAGGCGCCGATATCGACGAGCTCAAGATCAAGAGCATCTACGTCGACAAGGCAGCGTCGCTGAAGCGTTTTACCGCGCGCGCTAAAGGCCGCGGTAACCGCATCGAGAAGCAATCCTGTCACATCACTGTGACGGTCGGGAATTAAGGGGTCATACGATGGGACAGAAAATTCATCCGACTGGCTTCCGTTTGGCCGTCAGCCGCAATTGGGCTTCGCGTTGGTACGCGAACAACAACAATTTCGCGGCGATGTTGCAGGAAGACATCGGTGTTCGTGAATACCTGAAGAAGAAGCTGAAGAACGCGTCCGTCGGCCGCGTGGTGATCGAGCGTCCTGCAAAGAACGCACGAATCACGATTTTCAGCTCGCGCCCGGGTGTCGTGATCGGCAAGAAGGGTGAAGACATCGAACTGCTGAAGTCCGAGCTGCAAAAGCGCATGGGCGTCCCGGTTCACGTCAACATTGAAGAAATCCGCAAGCCGGAAACCGACGCGCAACTGATCGCTGATTCGATCACGCAACAGCTCGAGCGCCGGATCATGTTCCGTCGCGCGATGAAGCGCGCGATGCAGAACGCGATGCGTCTGGGTGCTCAAGGCATCAAGATCATGAGCGCTGGCCGTCTGAACGGTATCGAAATCGCCCGTACGGAATGGTATCGCGAAGGTCGCGTGCCGCTTCATACGCTGCGTGCAGATATCGACTACGCAACGTCGGAAGCAAAGACGACGTACGGCATCATCGGCGTAAAGGTGTGGGTCTACAAGGGCGACACGCTCGGCCGTAATGACGCACCGGTGGTCGAAGAAGTCGCCGAAGAAAAGCGTCCGCGCCGCAACGCACGTCCGGGTGGCGATCGCCGTCCGCGTCGTGATGGTGAAGGTGGTGGCCCGGCAGGTGCACGCCGTGGCGCTCCTCGTCGTGCCGGCGGCGACGGGAAGACTGGAGAATAACGATGCTGCAACCGAAACGCAGAAAATATCGCAAAGAGCAGAAAGGTCGTAACACCGGCGTTGCTACCCGCGGCAACGCGGTGTCGTTTGGTGAGTTCGGCCTGAAGGCTGTCGGTCGCGGTCGTCTGACCGCGCGCCAGATTGAGGCGGCGCGTCGTGCAATGACGCGTCACATCAAGCGCGGTGGCCGCATCTGGATCCGAATCTTCCCGGACAAGCCGATCTCGACCAAGCCAGCTGAAGTGCGTATGGGTAACGGTAAGGGTAACCCGGAGTACTACGTCGCTGAGATTCAACCGGGCAAGATGCTGTACGAAATGGACGGCGTAACCGAAGAACTGGCGCGCCAAGCGTTCCGTCTGGCTGCAGCGAAGCTGCCGCTGAAGACGACGTTTATCGTGCGTCAGCTCGGCGCCTAAGGAGCAAATGATGAAGGCTTCCGAACTTCACCAGAAAGATCAGGCCGCGCTCAACAAGGAGCTGTCGGACCTGTTGAAGGCGCAATTCGGCCTGCGCATGCAACTTGCGACCCAGCAGCTCACGAACACGAGTCAGCTGAAGAAGGTCCGTCGCGACATCGCACGTGTGCGGACCGTCCTGACTGAGAAGGCGAACCAGAAATGAACGATAGCGTAAAAACCTCGCTCAAGCGGACGCTGGTCGGCAAGGTCGTCAGCAACAAGATGGACAAGACGGTTACCGTGCTGGTCGAGCACCGCGTGAAACACCCGATCTACGGCAAGTACGTCGTGCGTTCCAAGAAGTATCACGCGCATGACGACGCGAACACGTACAACGAAGGTGACCTCGTTGAAATCCAGGAAACTCGTCCAATTTCGAAGACGAAGGCTTGGGTTGTGGCTCGCCTAGTCGAGGCGGCTCGCGTCATCTAATGTCGCAAGGCTGTAGAAGTAGTTGAAGTCGCAGTAAGTTTCGCTTGCAAGGCCGGGATTATTTGATATAATCTCGGTCTTCCCTCTTTATGGGAGCCCCGTCGCGGGCGAAGTTGGTGGGGGAAGCGGTTCGGGCACCAGCCTGTGCCGAAGGATTCACCGGATTGCGATGGCGGGTTTCGTTTGCCGTCGCTGCTGTTCTAACCCAAGCAGCCGATCGGCTGACGGGACCAAGACTGACCGGGAGGCACCATGGTGGTGTGACCGGATTAAGTTGGGAAAGATAAACCATGATCCAGACCGAAACTCGGCTTGAAGTGGCCGATAACACAGGTGCACGTGAAGTCATGTGCATCAAGGTGCTCGGCGGCTCGAAGCGTCGTTATGCCAGCATTGGCGACATCATCAAGGTGACTGTCAAAGAGGCAACGCCGCGCGGGCGCGTGAAGAAAGGCGAAATTTACAACGCCGTGGTGGTTCGCACCGCCAAGGGCGTGCGCCGTCAGGACGGCTCGCTGATCAAGTTCGACGGTAACGCAGCGGTGTTGCTCAATACCAAGCTCGAACCGATCGGTACCCGTATTTTTGGGCCTGTCACGCGCGAGTTGCGTAGCGAACGATTTATGAAGATCGTTTCGCTGGCGCCTGAAGTGCTGTAAGGAGTCGCGATGAACAAGATGCGCAAGGGTGACGAAGTTATCGTCATCACCGGCAAAGATAAGGGCAAGCGTGGCGTTGTGCTGGCTGTTCACGGCGAGACCGTGACTGTCGAGGGCATCAATCTCGTCAAGAAACACGTCAAGCCGAACCCGATGAAGGGAACGACGGGCGGCGTGGAAGCCAAGACGATGCCGTTGCAAATTTCGAACGTCGCATTGGTCGACGCGAATGGCAAGCCATCGCGTGTAGGCATCAAGGTCGAAGGAGACAAGAAGGTCCGTTTCCTGAAGACGACCGGTGCCGTGCTAAGCGCCTGACGCTGCGGAGTAAAAAATGGCTCGTTTGCAAGAGTTTTACAAAGAGAAGGTTGTACCCGGCCTCATCGAGAAGTTCGGTTACAAGTCCGTTATGGAAGTGCCGCGCATCACCAAGATCACCCTGAACATGGGCCTTGGCGAAGCCGTCGCCGACAAGAAGATCATCGAAAACGCCGTTGGCGATCTGACGAAGATTGCAGGTCAAAAGCCGGTGATCACGAAGGCACGCAAGGCAATCGCTGGCTTCAAGATCCGTCAGGGCTATCCGATCGGTGCAATGGTCACGCTGCGTGGTCAGGCAATGTACGAATTCCTCGACCGTTTCGTGACGGTTGCGCTCCCTCGTGTACGCGACTTCCGTGGCGTGTCGGGCAGGGCGTTCGACGGTCGCGGCAACTACAACATCGGTGTGAAAGAGCAGATCATTTTCCCCGAAATCGACTACGACAAGATCGACGCACTGCGTGGGCTGAACATCAGCATCACGACGACTGCGAAGACTGACGACGAAGCAAAGGCTCTGCTCGCCGGCTTCAAGTTCCCGTTCAGAAACTGAGGTTACCGTGGCTAAACTGGCACTGATCGAACGTGAAAAGAAGCGTGCTCGCCTCGCCGCCAAGTACGCTCCCAAGCGTGCTGCACTTAAGGCAATCATAGGCGACACGAGCAAGTCGGAAGAAGAGCATTACGCAGCACGTCTGGAACTGCAGCAACTGCCGCGTAACTCTAACCCGACCCGTAAGCGCAATCGTTGCGCAATTACCGGTCGTCCGCGCGGCACGTTCCGTAAATTCGGTCTGGCGCGTAACAAGATTCGTGAAATCGCGTTCCGCGGCGAGATTCCTGGCCTGACCAAGGCGAGCTGGTAATAGGAGAAACATAAATGAGCATGAGTGATCCTATCGCCGATATGCTGACTCGCATCCGCAATGCGCAGATGGTCGAGAAGGTTTCGGTGACTATGCCCTCGTCAAAAGTCAAGATTGCGATTGCGCAGGTCCTGAAGGACGAAGGCTATATCGACGATTTCGCAGTGAAGTCCGAAGGTGCGAAGTCGGAATTGAATATCGTGTTGAAGTATTACGCTGGCCGCCCGGTCATCGAGCGCATCGAACGCGTGTCGAAACCCGGCCTGCGTGTGTACCGCGGCCGTAACGACATCCCCGTGGTCATGAATGGCTTGGGCGTGGCGATCGTGTCGACGCCGAAGGGTGTGATGACGGACCGCAAGGCACGTGCAACGGGCGTTGGCGGCGAAGTCATCTGCTACGTCGCTTAAGGCCGAAAGGAGAGAAACATGTCTCGAGTAGGTAAGAGCCCGATCGCGCTGCAAGGCGCGGAAGTGGCCCTGAGCGCCGACAGTATTACTGTCAAGGGTCCGCTGGGTACGATTTCGCAGGTTGCCAACAGCCTCGTGAAGGTGGTAAACGACAACGGCACGCTGAAGTTCGAGCCGGTCGATGAAAGCCGCGAGGCGAATGCGATGTCGGGCACGATGCGCGCACTGGTTGCGAACATGGTGCATGGCGTGACGAAGGGTTTCGAGCGCAGGCTGACGCTTGTTGGCGTCGGTTATCGCGCACAGGCGCAAGGCGACAAGCTGAACCTGTCGCTGGGTTTCTCGCACCCGGTGGTGCACCAGATGCCGGCTGGCGTCAAGGCAGAAACTCCGTCGCAAACCGAAATCGTGATCAAGGGGATCAACAAGCAACAAGTCGGTCAAGTCGCTGCAGAAGTGCGCGGCTACCGTCCGCCGGAGCCCTATAAGGGCAAGGGCGTGCGTTACGCCGATGAGGTTGTGATCCTCAAAGAAACGAAGAAGAAGTAAGGGTGCGCAATCATGGATAAGACTCAATCTCGCCTGCGCCGCGCTCGTCAGACGCGTATCAAGATCTCTGAACTGCAGGTCGCGCGTCTCGCCGTGCACCGCACGAACACGCACATCTATGCGCAAGTGTTCTCGCCGTGCGGCACCAAGGTGCTTGCCAGTGCGTCGACGCTCGAAGCCGAAGTGCGTGCGCAACTGGCCGATCAGTCAGGCAAGGGCGGCAATGTTGCCGCTGCGACTCTGATCGGCAAGCGCATTGCAGAAAAGGCAAAGGCAGCCGGCATCGAATCCGTCGCCTTCGATCGTTCGGGTTTTCGTTACCACGGCCGCGTGAAAGCGCTGGCTGATGCGGCGCGCGAAGCCGGACTCAAGTTCTAAGGGGAGAATTCGTCATGGCAAAGATGCAAGCTAAAGTTCAGGCTGACGAACGCGACGACGGCCTTCGTGAAAAGATGATCTCGGTCAACCGCGTGACCAAGGTCGTGAAGGGTGGCCGTATCCTCGGCTTCGCCGCACTGACCGTGGTTGGCGACGGTGATGGCCGCGTCGGTATGGGCAAGGGCAAGGCGAAGGAAGTGCCTGTCGCTGTCCAAAAGGCGATGGAACAGGCTCGCCGCAACATGTTCAAGGTGCCGCTGAAGAACGGTACCCTGCAACACGAAGTGCACGGTAAGCACGGCGCATCGACGGTTCTCCTTGCTCCGGCGAAGGACGGTACCGGCGTGATCGCTGGCGGCCCGATGCGCGCTGTGTTCGACGTGATGGGCGTGCAGAACGTCGTGGCCAAGAGCCACGGTTCGACGAACCCGTACAACCTTGTTCGTGCGACGCTCGACGGTCTGCGCAAGCAGTCCACGCCGGCCGATATCGCTGGGAAGCGTGGCAAGTCCGTCGAAGAAATTCTGGGCTAAAGGTGGACACCATGTCTGATAAAACTGTCAAGGTCCAGCTCGTCAAGAGCCTGATCGGCACCCGTGAATCGCACCGCGCAACGGTGCGTGGTCTGGGTCTGCGCCGACTCAACTCGGTTAGCGAGTTGGAGGACACGCCGGCTGTGCGCGGCATGATCAACAAGGTTTCGTACCTCGTTAAGGTCATCAGCTAAGCGGCTGACCGGGACTCAAGGAGTTGATAATGGAATTGAATAACCTGAAGCCGGCTGAAGGCGCGAAGCACGCAAAGCGTCGCGTTGGTCGCGGCATCGGCTCCGGCCTCGGCAAGACTGCTGGCCGTGGTCACAAGGGTCAGAAGTCGCGGTCGGGCGGCTTTCACAAGGTTGGCTTCGAAGGCGGTCAAATGCCACTGCAACGCCGCCTGCCGAAGCGCGGCTTCACCTCGCTGACGAAGGAATTCGTCGGTGAAGTGCGTCTCTCGGATCTCGAGAAGCTGCCGGTCGACGAAATCGATCTGCTGGCTCTCAAGCAAGCCGGCTTGGTCGGCGAGCTGATCCGTAGCGCCAAGATCATCGCGACGGGCGAGCTGAAACGCAAGGTCGTTGTAAAGGGTCTGGGTGCGACGAAGAACGCACGCGCTGCCATCGAAGCAACCGGTGGCTCTTTTGCCGAGTAACGCGCAAGTTATTTGCCGTCACTAGCATTTGCATCGGAGAACGTACTTGGCTAACAGCCCGAGTCTCGCAAAACCCGGTCGCAGCGCGGCGAAGTTCGGCGATCTGCGTCGGCGAGCAGTGTTTCTGCTGCTGGCGCTGGTCGTCTACCGTATCGGCGCGCATATTCCGGTGCCGGGTATCGACCCGGACCAACTGGCGAAGTTGTTCCAAAGCCAGTCGGGCGGCATCCTTGGCATGTTCAACATGTTCTCGGGCGGCGCACTTTCGCGGTTCACGATTTTCGCGCTAGGGATCATGCCCTACATTTCGGCTTCGATCATCATGCAGTTGCTGGCGATTGTGTCGCCGCAGCTCGAAGCGCTGAAAAAGGAAGGGCAGGCAGGTCAGCGGAAGATTACGCAGTACACGCGCGTCTTCACGGTTGTGCTGGCGACCTTCCAGGCGTTCGGTATTGCCGTCGCGCTGGAAAATCAGCCGGGCCTCGTGATTGATCCGGGGATGGTGTTCCGGTTGACGACGGTCGTGACGCTGGTGACCGGCACGATGTTCCTGATGTGGCTGGGTGAGCAGATCACGGAACGCGGGCTTGGCAACGGTATCTCGATTATCATTTTCGGCGGTATTGCGGCGGGTTTCCCGAACGCAATTGGTGGTCTCTTTGAACTGGTGCGAACCGGCTCGATGAGCATCATCTCGGCGATTATCGTCGTCGCGCTGATTGCTGCTGTGACGTATCTGGTGGTGTTCATCGAACGCGGCCAGCGCAAGATTCTTGTGAATTACGCAAAACGGCAGGTTGGCAACAAGATTTACGGCGGCCAGTCTTCGCATTTGCCGCTGAAGCTGAACATGTCGGGTGTGATTCCGCCGATCTTCGCATCGTCGATCATTCTCTTCCCGGCAACTATCCTGAACTGGTTCAGTTCGGGTTCGCGTACCAGCTGGTTCGCAGACGCGTTGCACAACGTGGCCGAAGCCCTGAAGCCCGGTCAACCCGTGTACGTGTTGCTGTACGCATTGGCGATCGTCTTCTTCTGCTTCTTCTACACCGCACTGGTGTTCAACAGCAGGGAAACGGCCGACAACCTGAAAAAGAGTGGCGCTTTCGTCCCTGGCATCCGCCCGGGCGATCAGACGGCGCGATATATCGACCGTATCCTCACGCGTCTGACGCTCGCCGGTGCGATCTACATCGTGTTCGTTTGTCTGCTGCCCGAATTTCTGGTGCTGCGCTGGAACGTGCCGTTTTATTTTGGTGGAACGTCGCTGCTGATCATTGTTGTCGTCACAATGGATTTCATGGCGCAGGTGCAGTCGTACGTTATGTCGCAACAGTATGAATCGCTGCTGAAGAAAGCTAATTTCAAAGGCGGCGGCGTCCCGATGCGTTGAAAGGACTTATGGCCAAAGACGATGTTATCCAGATGCAGGGTGAAGTAATCGAGAACCTGCCTAATGCTACCTTCAGGGTGAAGCTGGAAAACGGCCATGTCGTGTTGGGACACATATCCGGCAAGATGCGGATGCACTACATCCGGATTCTGCCGGGCGACAAGGTGACGGTTGAATTGACGCCTTACGATCTGTCGCGTGCGCGGATCGTCTTCCGGGCGAAGTGATTTGAAAAAAAGGGTAATATCATGAAAGTGATGGCATCGGTTAAGCGCATTTGCCGCAATTGCAAGATCATCAAGCGCAAAGGCGTTGTGCGCGTGATTTGCAGCTCTGATCCGCGCCACAAACAGCGTCAAGGCTGAACGCCGCGCTTTTGCTTGCGCTTTTTGTTTGAGGAAAAACAATGGCTCGTATCGCAGGGGTTAACATCCCGAATCACCAGCACACTGAAATCGGCTTGACGGCTATTTACGGTGTCGGTCGCACGCGCTCTCGCGACATTTGCGTCGCTGCTGGTGTGGCATTTTCGAAGAAGGTCAAAGACCTGACTGACGCAGACCTCGAAAAGCTGCGTGAAGAAGTCGGCAAGTTCATCGTTGAAGGCGATCTGCGCCGTGAAACGACGATGAACATCAAGCGCCTGATGGATCTCGGCTGCTATCGTGGCGTGCGGCATCGTAAGGGGCTCCCTCTGCGCGGCCAGCGTACGCGTACGAATGCCCGTACGCGCAAGGGTCCGCGTCGTGCAGCGCAATCGCTGAAGAAGTAAGCGGAACTGACAGTTACAGGAAAACGTAATGGCTAAGGCTTCGAACAACTCCGCGGCGCAACGCGTTCGCAAGAAGGTCAAGAAGAACGTCGCCGAGGGCGTGGTTCACGTTCACGCGTCGTTCAACAACACCATCATCACGATCACCGACCGTCAAGGCAACGCGCTTGCTTGGGCAACGTCGGGTGGCCAGGGCTTCAAGGGTTCGCGTAAGTCGACCCCGTTTGCAGCTCAGGTTGCAGCCGAATCGGCTGGCCGCGTGGCGATGGAATACGGCGTAAAGAACCTCGAAGTGCGGATCAAGGGCCCCGGTCCTGGCCGTGAATCGGCGGTGCGCGCGTTGCATGGTCTGGGTATCAAGATCACCGCGATCTCTGACGTGACGCCGGTCCCGCACAACGGCTGCCGTCCGCCGAAGCGTCGTCGTATCTAAGACGCTGGTTTCGCGAGCGCGCCTGTTGCCGCCTTGCGCGGCGGCGGGCTGCGCGCGTTATTGAATTGACTAAGCCCACCGTTCGACCCAAAGGGTTCGGACTAGCGCGAGTGGAAGCATTCGCGTGACAAATCACAGAAGGAATCAACGTGGCACGTTATATCGGCCCCAAGGCCAAGCTGTCCCGCCGTGAAGGCACTGACCTCTTCCTGAAAAGCGCCCGCCGCTCGCTCGCTGACAAGTGCAAGCTTGACAGCAAGCCGGGCCAGCACGGCCGCATCTCGGGTGCACGTACGTCCGACTATGGTACGCAGCTGCGCGAGAAACAAAAGGTGAAGCGTATCTACGGTGTCCTCGAGCGCCAGTTCCGTCGCTACTTCGCTGAAGCGGACCGTCTGAAGGGCAACACGGGCGAAAACCTGCTGCAGCTGCTGGAGTCACGTCTGGACAACGTCGTGTATCGCATGGGCTTCGGCTCGACGCGCGCGGAAGCACGTCAGCTTGTGGGCCACAAGGCGATCACGGTGAACGGCGTTGTGACGAACATCCCGTCAATGCAAGTGAAGGCCGGCGACGTCGTCGCCGTGCGCGAACAGAAGCGCAAGCAGGCTCGTATCGTCGAAGCCCTGTCGCTCGCCGAACAAGGCGGCATGCCGAGCTGGGTTGCGGTCGACGCGAAGAAGTTCGAAGGTACCTTCAAGCAGAAGCCGGAACGCAGCGACATCGCTGGCGACATCAACGAAAGCCTGATCGTCGAATTGTATTCGCGGTAATCGGATTGACGGCCGGGGCACCCCGATTGCGTTACGCAAGGGGGCGTCTCGGCTGTTTATTTTCAGGTTGTGACCGGTCAGCCTTATCGGTGTAACGAGCCGAGGGTATTGAAAAGGAAAACCTATGCAAACCAGTTTGTTGAAGCCCAAGATCATCGCAGTTGAATCGCTTGGCGAAAGCCACGCGAAAGTGGTCATGGAACCGTTTGAACGCGGTTATGGCCACACCTTGGGTAACGCGCTTCGGCGCGTGCTGTTGTCATCGATGGTCGGTTATGCGCCGACCGAAGTGACGATCGCAGGCGTCGTGCATGAGTATTCGACGCTCGACGGTGTGCAAGAGGATGTGGTCAACCTGTTGTTGAACCTGAAGGGCGTCGTCTTCAAGCTGCATAACCGTGACGAAGTGACGGTTACGCTGCGCAAGGAAGGCGAAGGCGTGGTCACCGCCGGTGATATCGAACTCGCACACGATTGCGAAGTCATCAACCCGGATCACGTGATTGCGCATCTGTCGAAGGGCGGCAAGCTCGACGTGCAGATCAAGGTCGAAAAGGGCCGCGGCTATGTGCCGGGCAATGTGCGTCGTTACGGTGAAGACTCGGCCAAGATCATCGGCCGGATCGTGCTGGACGCGTCGTTTTCGCCGGTTCGTCGCGTGAGCTACGCGGTCGAAAGCGCTCGCGTTGAGCAGCGCACCGACCTTGACAAGCTCGTGATGAACATCGAAACCAACGGTGTGATCTCGCCGGAAGAAGCGATCCGTCAATCGGCGCGCATTCTGGTCGATCAGCTGTCGGTGTTCGCGGCGCTGGAAGGTACCGAAGCAGCGGCGGAAGCGCCGTCGCGCGCACCGCAGATCGATCCGATCCTGCTGCGCCCGGTCGACGATCTCGAACTGACCGTTCGCTCCGCGAACTGCCTGAAGGCCGAGAACATCTACTACATCGGCGACCTGATCCAACGCACCGAGAACGAGCTGCTCAAGACGCCGAACTTGGGCCGCAAGTCGTTGAATGAAATCAAGGAAGTTCTGGCGTCGCGTGGTCTGACGCTCGGCATGAAACTCGAAAACTGGCCGCCGGCTGGTCTCGACAAGTAAGCCGACAAGTCGTTTGGGAGTAACCTGCGAGTTGTGCTGCTGTGCTCTCTGGCAAAGACGCGGATTTTCCTTTAAAATCCGCGTCTTGTCTTTTTCACTACCGGCCCGTGCGCTCACTGTCTGCTGTCGATGCGGCAAGCGAGTGCGATAGAAGAGCTGGGCAAAAACTTTGAACTGAAGGAATCAACATGCGTCACCGTCATGGTCTGCGGAAACTGAACCGCACGAGCAGCCACCGTCTGGCAATGCTCCGTAACATGTCCAACTCGCTGATCGAGCACGAAGTCATCAAGACCACGTTGCCGAAGGCGAAGGAACTCCGTAAAGTCGTCGAGCCGCTGATCACGCTTGGCAAGAAGCCCTCGCTCGCAAACCGTCGTCTGGCGTTCAACCGCCTGCGCGATCGCGACTCGGTCACGAAGCTCTTCGACGTGCTCGGCCCGCGCTACGCAAACCGTCCGGGCGGTTACCTGCGCGTGCTGAAGTTCGGCTTCCGCGTTGGTGACAACGCGCCGATGGCACTGGTCGAACTGCTCGACCGTCCGGAAGTTGAAGAAACGGAAGTGCAAGAAGCTGAGTAAGCTTTTTTAGCTTCGACAAAGAGCCAGGCGCATCGCCTGGCTTTTGTGTTTTCGGTGACAGATTGTGTCGGTGTCGAAAGCGCCGTCTCGGTGGCCAAATGCCGCGGTCGCACCGCGTGGCGCTCTGCTAGGCAGCAGGGCCAGGTGATACGATATCAGGATCGAAACCCTGCGCCGCCGGAGCTTGGTGTGACTGTGACTGTGACCTTGGTGCTGACGACTGTGCCGGATGCGGCCGTCGCTCAAAAGCTCGCCGCTGACGCGCTCGCCGCGCGCCTTTGCGCGTGCGTCACGCAGTTGGGCAACGTGCAGTCGAGCTACCACTGGCGGGGCGCAATCGAAATCGCGCAGGAAATTCAGCTCCTGTTCAAGACCAGCGCCGCTCGCGCGCTCGAACTGGAGCGATTCATTCAGGCTCACCATCCCTACGACACGCCGGAAATCCTCTCATGGCAAGCGACGGCCTCCGCCGCCTACGGCCAACGGATCACTGCGGAAACCCAACGCCCTCTTCATGTTTAACGGTCTCGACCAGCGCGCGCGCGCTGCGCTGCGCACCGCGTTCTTTCTGCTCGGCTGCGTGGTCCTCGCCCAAGTCGCAACGCTCGCGCGCGCCGCGGACGACTTCCTCGACCCAGACGTCGCGTTTCGGTTCAGCGCGACCGAGCGGCCCGGCGAAGTCGTCGTCACCTATAAGATTTCGGAAGGCTACTACATGTACCGCGAGCGCTTCGCGTTCGCGGCCCGCAACGGCACGGCGACACTTGGCGAGCCTCAACTGCCAGGCGGTCACGTGAAGTTCGATCAGACATTCAACAAGAATGTCGAGACCTATCGCAACGAGCTGACGATTCGTATTCCGGTCAAGCAGGCTGCCGGACCGTTCGATCTTGCGGTGACGTCGCAGGGCTGCGCCGACGCCGGCATCTGCTATCCCCCGATGGAGCGCGTGTACCGCGTGAGCGGCGACGCGCTGCAGCCGGCTGGCAGCGCGGCAGCGGCCCCAACTGCCCCAACCGCGCAACAGTCCGCCCCCACTGAATACGAACTCTGGTACGAACGCGCGACCAGCGCCGACTATGCGCAGTCGCTGCTGCAGCGCGGCGGCTTCTTTGCGATCGTTGGGCTTTATTTCGTAGCGGGCGCGATCCTGAGTCTGCTGCCGTGCTCGTATCCGATGATTCCGATCCTGTCGGCGATCATCATCGGTGAGGGGGCGCGCGTCACGCGTGGGCGGGGTTTCGCGCTGTCGCTCGCGTATGTAATCGGGATGGCGCTCGTATACACGGTGCTGGGTGTCGTGGCCGCACTCGTCGGGCAGAGTCTGGGCGCATGGCTGCAAAACCCGTGGGTGCTCGGTTCGTTCGGCGGGCTTCTGACGATTTTCGCGCTGCTCCTGATCGCTGGCGTGGATATGGAACTGCCGCCGCGCTGGCGCGATCGCATGTCGAGCGCGTCAGCGGGACGCTCGGGTGGCAAATTTACCGCGGTCGCCGCGATGGGTGCGCTGTCGGCGCTGGTGGTCGGCGCCTGCATGACCGCGCCGCTGTTTGCGGTGCTCGCGTTCATCGCGCATACCGGCAATACAGTGCTCGGCGGCGCGGCGCTGTTCTCGATGGGCATCGGGCTCGGGGTGCCGCTGTTGGTCATTGGCCTCGGCGCAGGTACGCTGCTGCCGCGCGCGGGCAAGTGGATGGACAGCGTAAAAGTATTCTTTGGCGTCGTTCTGCTCGCTGCGGCGCTGTGGATCGTTTGGCCGGTGCTCGGCGGGGCGGCGTCGATGGTGTTGAGCGCCCTCTGGCTGCTCATCGCCGCGGTTGCGCTCGGCCTGTTTTCCAGGTCGGTTGCGGGCGGCTCGATATGGCACCGGCTCGGGCGGGCGGTCGGCGTCGTGATGGCGGTCTGGGCGGTCGCGCTTCTCGTTGGCCTCGCGGCGGGATCGTCAGATCCGCTGCGACCGCTGGCGGTGCTCGCGGCTCGTGCCGGCAACCAGGCGAGCATCGCGAAGAATGACTCCAGCGCGGCCGCAACGGCGTCGCAAAGCGATTTGACGTTCGCGCCGGTACGTTCAGCGGATCAACTCGATCAGGTCGTCAAAACGGCTACCCAGCCTGCCATGCTCGATTTTTACGCGGACTGGTGCGTGAGCTGCAAGGAGATGGAAAAATTCACGTTCAGCGACCCGCGCGTTCGGGCGAAGCTGAAGCAGATGAAGCTGCTGCGCGCCGACGTCACGGCGAACAATACCGACGACCAGGCGCTGCTCAAGCGCTTCAACCTGTTCGGGCCACCTGGAATTATTTTCTTCGATCAGGGCGGTAAGGAAGTGTTGCGAGTTGTCGGCTACGAATCGGCGAATAAATTTCTGCGTACCTTGGATCGGGCGAGCGCGTCCGGCGTGTAATCGAACGCCGCAGGGCCTTGCAGGGCCGCCGCGGTGCAAAGGAGCAGCATAAAAAACGGAGGCGGAACCCTGAGGTTCGCCTCCGTTTTTTTTATCTCACAGCCGGGCGCCAAACCGCGCCTGGCTCACTTCTGCGAACGCAGGATCTTCGCGGCATCCAGCGCGAAATACGTCAGCACGCCGTCCGCGCCGGCACGCTTGAACGCGAGCAGCGATTCCATCATGACCTTATCGTGATCCAGCCAGCCGTTCTGCGCGGCGGCCTTCAGCATCGCGTATTCGCCGCTTACCTGGTAAACGTAGGTGGGGAACTGGAACTCGTCCTTCACGCGACGCACGATGTCCAGATACGGCATGCCCGGCTTGACCATCACCATGTCCGCGCCTTCGTTGATGTCGGCCTGCACTTCGCGCAGCGCCTCGTTCGAATTGGCTGGGTCCATCTGGTAGGTCATCTTGTTGCTCTTGCCGAGGTTCGTCGCGGAACCGACGGCATCGCGGAACGGGCCGTAAAACGCTGAAGCGTACTTTGCCGCGTACGCCATGATGCGCGTGTGGATGTGATCCTCGCTCTCGAGCATTTCGCGGATCGCGCCGATGCGGCCGTCCATCATGTCCGACGGCGCGACGATGTCGACGCCGGCTTCCGCCTGCGCACGCGCCTGCTCGACGAGTATCTCGACGGTTTCGTCGTTGATCACGTAGCCGGCTTCGTCGAGCACGCCGTCCTGACCGTGGCTCGTGTAGGGATCGAGCGCGACGTCGGTGAGCACGCCGAGCTCTGGGAAATTCTTCTTCAGCTCACGCACCGCGCGCGGGATCAGGCCCGCCGGATTGGCCGCTTCTCGGCCTTCGGGCGTTTTCAGCGAGGACTCGATTGCGGGAAACAGCGACAAAACCGGCACACCGAGTTCGACGCACTGCTCGGCAACGCCCATCAGCAGATCGACCGACACGCGCTCAACGCCCGGCATCGACGGCAGGGCCTGCCGCTCGTTGGTCCCCTCGACGATGAAGACGGGGTAAATCAGATCACTAGTGGTGAGAATGTTCTCTCGCATCAATCGACGCGAGAAGTCGTCACGGCGCATGCGGCGCGGACGGTAGTGCGGGTAGAAGCTCATATCGAATCGAAGATCGTGGATAGGTGGAGTGGACACATGGGCCTGCCCCCGCTCCCGGAAACTTTTCGAGACAATGGTATATCATACCGATCGAGCAAGGCGCCTAGCGCTGACCTCCCCGCTTCTCCTCCCTGAGCGGGTGCCTGTCGTTTTTCGATTAGGCTGTTTGACCCGCCGTTCAAGCGGCGGGTTTTTTTATGGGCGGCCGGAAACGTGCCTTGATGCGGTTTTTACAGGCGTTTCACGCGCGCTGCCAGATTCCGGCACCGGTAAGCGTTTAACCGGCGGCCGGTGTTTCGCCGGCTTCGCCCGGGATCAGCCAGCTCTCGATCAACTCGTGCGCCTCATCGAGCCCCGTTCGCTTGAGCGCCGAAAACAGCTGCGCGGTCAGCTCGCCGCGATAGCCCGCAGCCCGATATTCGGCTAGTCCCTTCTGCGCGGTGCGCAACGCGTTCGTGCTTTCCTGACGCGTCAATTTGTCGCATTTCGTGAGCAGCGTGTGGATCGGCTTCCCGGTCGGCGCGAACCACTCGATCATGCGTCGATCGAGGTCCGTCAGCGGGCGGCGCGAATCCATCATCAAGATCATGCCGCGCAGTTGCGAGCGCGATTGAAGATACGTGGACAGCAGCGCTTCCCAGTGCGCCTTCGCCGCTCCTGGCACTTCCGCATAACCGTAGCCCGGCAGGTCGACCAGATAGGCGGCCGGCTCGTCTGCCTTGCCGACTGAAAAATAATTGATGTGCTGCGTGCGGCCAGGCGTCTTGCTCGCGAACGCAAGTCGCTTCTGATTGCAGAGCACGTTGATCGCAGTCGACTTGCCTGCGTTCGAGCGTCCCGCGAAAGCGATCTCGGGCTGCGCGGTGGCCGGCAGGTCGCGCAGATGATTGACGGTGGTATAGAAGCGGGATTCGTGGAGCAGGAAGGGCATGGTGGAAGCCAGATTGGAGAAGCCGCGGAGCCCGCGGCGGGAACGGGGTCAAGCCCGACTGGCGTCTAATCGATTAGCGAGTTATTGTACAATACGATGGTTTACTGAAAACCTTAGGAGGCCGCCCCACGTGCCTTGGCGGCTCCTGGCGGTCACTCGGTCGCCGTCGTCGTACTTTGCAGAACCTCTAAAATCCCACAAGACGAGACAGGGTGTGCGAATGAATCGACTGTGCAAGACTCTGATGGTGCTTCATGTAACGGCAGGTCTTTCAGGTTTGGCAATTCAGGCACGAGCAGCAGATCCGGCAAAGCCGGACATCAATCGGGGGCAGGCAATCGCTGTACAGGTATGCGCGTCATGTCATGGCGCGGATGGCAACAGCGCAGGCGGCGCATACCCGAAGCTGGCGGGCCAGCATCCCGAGTATCTCGTCAAGCAGCTCAGAGATTTCAAGACGCAGCCCGCCGCCAAACAGGCCGCGCGCAACAATGCGATCATGGCGGGCATGGCCGCCGCGCTTTCCGATCAGGACATGATCAACGTCGCGGCTTACTTCTCGACGCAGACGCCCAAGCCAGGTTATGCGCACAACAAGAACACCGTCGCGCTGGGTCAGCAAATCTATCGCGGTGGGATTGTAGACCGCGGGGTGCCTGCCTGCGCGGCCTGCCACGGGCCCACGGGGCAGGGCATTCCGATTCAGTATCCACGGCTGTCGGGGCAGTGGGGCGAGTACCTGGTGACGCAGTTGACCGCGTTTACACAGGGTCCGGGCGCTCGCAATAACAACGACGCGATGCATGCGATAGCATCGCGTCTGTCGGACAACGAGATCAAGGCGGTTGCCGACTACATCGCGGGCCTGCGTTAAGCGGTTTGCACGCGCGAATCCAACCGGCCCAGCGAGGCCGGTGAAAAACAAGAAAAGGGTGAGGGTGTCGTAGCTACGACAGCCCTTCACCCTTTTTTGCTGTTCAGTCGGAGTTTGAATGAGCGTTACCACGTCGGGTCTGCAGTCGAAGTCGGGCAACCGCGTCATGCGCAACACCATCGAGCTCATGAGCTCGATGCGTTTTGCCATTGCGCTGCTCGTGATTCTGTCGATCGCCAGCATTATCGGTACCGTCCTCACGCAGGACGATCCGTATCCCAACTACGTCAACCAGTTCGGTCCGTTCTGGGCGGACATCTTCCGCGCGCTGAGTCTCTACACGGTGTACAGCTCGTGGTGGTTCATACTGATTCTCGGCTTTCTGATGGTGTCGGTGTCACTGTGCGTGATCCGCAACGCGCCGAAGATGGTCGCCGACGCGAAGAGCTGGAAAGACAAGGTCCGCGAAGGCAGCCTGCGCGCGTTCCATCACAAGGGCGAGTTCGCGGTGCACGGCACGCGCGCGCAGACCGCGGCGGTGCTCGCCAAATTATCGGCAAAGTTCGGCTACAAGTTCGTCACGCGCGATTCGGACGGCGCGACGCTGATCGCCGCGAAGCGTGGCGCGCTAACGAAGCTCGGCTACATCTCCGCGCACCTCGCGATCGTCGTGATCTGCCTCGGCGGCCTGCTCGACAGCAATCTGCCGATCAAGCTGCAAATGTGGCTGTTCGACAAGTCGCCGATCAACTCGAACACAGTGATCAACGAAATTCCGCCCGAGCATCGGTTTTCGAAATCGAACCCGACTTTCCGCGGCTACGCGTGGGTGCCCGAAGGACAGCACGTGTCGACCGCGATCCTGAATCAGCCCGGCGGTTCGCTGATCCAGGACCTGCCGTTTTCGATCGAACTCGACAAGTTCATCGTCGATTACTACTCGACCGGTATGCCGAAGCTGTTCGCGAGCGACATCGTCGTGGTCGATCACAAGACCGGCGCGCGTGTGCCGGCTCGCGTCGAGGTCAACAAGCCGTTCGAATACGACGGCGTGTCGATCTATCAATCGAGCTTCCAGGACGGCGGCTCGCAAATGCAGATGACCGCCTACCCGATGTCCGGCCCGAGCGCGAAGCCCGCACCGTTTGGCGGTACGATCGGCGGCGGCGCGCCGCTGAGCTCCGCCACGCCGCTCGCCGATGGCCAGAGCGTCGAATTCACCGACTTCCGCGCGATCAACGTCGAAAACATCTCGAACGGCAATGGCCAGAACGATGCGCGCGGGGTCACCGCGCAACACTCGCTGAAGGAAGCGTTCGACGAGCGCCTCGGCTCCGGCGCGAAGAGCTCGAAGCCGCTCGACCTGCACAACGTCGGCCCGTCGGTGCAGTACAAGATTCGCGGCAAGGATGGCCAGGCGCGCGAGTACAACAACTACATGCTGCCGGTCGACGTGAACGGCGAGAAGATGTTCCTGGCCGGCATGCGCGTGAATCCCGACGACCCGTTCCGCTACCTCCGCATTCCCGCCGACAACGCCGGCACGCTCAAGGAATGGATGAACCTGCGCGCCACGCTCGAAGACCCGAACCAACGCGCGATCGCCGCGCGTCAGTTCGCTCAGCGCTCGGTGCCGGGCTCGAATGCGGAGTTGCAGCAGCATCTGGAGGAAAGCGCGTTGCGCGTGTTGACCCTTTTTGCGGGCGCTGACAGCGGCATGAAGCTGCAGAACGGCGAAAGGCTCGGCGGTTTCCAGGCGATCGCTGGTTTTATCGACCGGTCGGTGCCGAAGGGTGAGCAGGAAAAGGCCGCGGGCCTGCTGCTGCGTATGCTCGAAGGCGTGACGTGGGACTTGTTGCAGCTGTCGCGCCAGCAGCAAGGCGAGCCCGCCGCGCCGGCCGACGCGAACACGAGCCGCTTCATCCAGAGTTCGCTTAATGCGATTTCCGACAGCTTTCTGTATGGATCACCGGTCTATTTGCAGCTTGACTCATTCAAGCAGGTGCAAGCTTCGGTATTTCAGTTGACGCGCGCGCCGGGCAAAAAAGTCGTGTATCTTGGCAGCCTGCTTCTCGTATTGGGCATCTTTTCGATGTTCTACGTTCGCGAACGGCGTCTGTGGTTCTGGCTCAAGGATACGGACCACGGCACGCGTGTCGTGATGGCGATGTCGAGCGCACGCAAGACGCTAGACTTCGAGAAGGAGTTCGTCCAGACGCGCGACGCCGTGAGCGCCGCACTGGGCGCGAAACTCATCGAAGCAGCCGATCAGGGCCCGGCCGCTCAGGCCGCCGCACCGTCGGCAAGCTCACAGGATTCGACCCGGTAAGATCATGGACTTGACTCAGGTTTCCTCCTCCTCTTCTTCGTCTGCTTCGCGCGCCGACAAGGCGTTTGCGAGCAGCACGCCCGAACTCCCGCACTACGACGAACGGCCGTTCCTGAAACGGCTGGGTATCGCCGACTGGTTGTTCGCGCTCGCGCTCGTCGGGGGCGCAGGGTTCGCGCTGTCGCGCTATTACCCGTTCATGAACTACTACGACAAACTGGTGCTGGTGTGCTCGGTGCCGGTTTTCGTGGTGCTCGGTTGGCGCTGGAAGCCGGTGCGTCCCCTGATGGTGGGCATTGCCGCGCTGTCGCTGCTTGCGATCCAGATCTACCACGGCGATCTGAGCCGCGCCGACAACGCGTTTTTCCTCAAGTATTTCCTGTCGAGCCAGTCTGCAATCCTGTGGATGAGCGCGCTGTTCGTATTCGCGACCGTGTTCTACTGGATCGCGCTGCTGTCGCGCTCGCCGACCGGCGCCGCGATCGGCTCGAAGATGGCGTGGGCGGCGGTGCTGCTGGGCTTCGTCGGCATGATGGTGCGCTGGTACGAGTCGTACCTGATCGGCGCCGATGTCGGCCATATTCCGATTTCGAATCTGTATGAAGTGTTCGTGCTGTTCAGCCTGATCACCGCGCTGTTCTATCTGTACTACGAGCAGCACTACAACACGCGCGCGCTCGGCGCCTTCGTGCTGCTCGTGATCAGCGCGGCCGTCGGCTTCCTGATGTGGTACTCGGTCGCGCGCGACGCGCAGCAGATCCAGCCGCTCGTGCCGGCTTTGCAAAGCTGGTGGATGAAGATCCACGTGCCGGCGAACTTCATCGGCTATGGCAGCTTCGCGCTGTCCGCGATGGTCGGCGTCGCGTACCTGGCGAAGGAGCGCGGCGTGCTCGCGGATCGTCTGCCGGCGCTCGAGGTGCTGGACGACGTGATGTACAAGTCGATCGCGGTCGGCTTCGCGTTCTTCACGATCGCGACAATTCTCGGCGCGCTGTGGGCCGCCGAAGCGTGGGGCGGCTACTGGAGCTGGGATCCGAAGGAGACGTGGGCGCTGATCGTGTGGCTGAATTACGCGGCCTGGCTGCACATGCGTCTGATGAAGGGCCTGCGCGGCGAACTCGCCGCATGGTGGGCCTTGACCGGCCTGCTGGTCACGACTTTTGCATTCCTCGGCGTCAACATGTTCCTGTCGGGCTTGCATAGCTACGGCAAGCTGTAAGATCCGCCGCGCTGAACCGACTAAGAACCGCCGCGTGCTTTCGCACCGGCGGTTTTTTTATGGCTGACGGAATATTCGTTGCGCTCCGGTGTTCGCTAGTCAAGCACCCGAGCAAGGACCCATGGATGACAGACGCCCCCAAACGGGCGATCATCAATATGGCTTCGCAACGCGCGCGACGCGGCGGGCCGGCAAGGAGCAGCATGATGTGGATCAAGAGAAGCGACAGAATTGAACTGACCGGCGATGACATCGCGCGTAGCGAGATCACGCCACGGCACGTGTTCGAGAACCGGCGACGCATCCTGCAGGCAGCGGGCGCGATGGCGCTCGGCGGCCTGATCGGGGTGAGCGGCGAGGCGCTCGCGACATATTCGTCGCCCGATCCGAAGGCGCAGAAGCTCGCGGCGAAAACCAACACCAGGTTCGTCGCGCTCGACAAGATCACGCCGTACAAGGACATCACCACTTACAACAATTTCTACGAGTTCGGCACCGACAAATCCGATCCCGCGCAGCACGCGGGCACGTTGCGGCCGCATCCGTGGAAGGTGAGCGTCGAGGGCGAGATCAAGAATCCGAAGGTCTACGACATCGACGATCTGCTGAAGCTCGCGCCGCTCGAGGAGCGTGTGTACCGGCATCGCTGCGTCGAAGGTTGGTCGATCGTGGTTCCGTGGATCGGCGTCTCGCTGTCGGAACTGATCAAACGCGTCGAGCCGACCGGCAATGCGAAGTACGTGCAGTTCCTCACGCTCGCCGATCCGTCGCAGATGCCGGGACTGTCGGCGCCGATACTCGAGTGGCCCTACTCCGAAGGACTGCGGATGGACGAAGCGATGCATCCGCTGACGCTGCTGACGATGGGTCTCTACGGCCAGGTGCTGCCGAATCAGAACGGCGCGCCGGTGCGCGTCGTGGTGCCGTGGAAGTACGGCTTCAAGAGCGCGAAGTCGCTGGTGAAAATCCGCTTCGTCGAGAAGCAGCCGCCGACGAGCTGGAACACGTACGCTTCGAACGAATATGGCTTCTATTCCAACGTGAATCCGAATGTCGATCATCCGCGCTGGAGTCAGGCCACTGAACGGCGCATCGGCGAAGACGGTTTTTTCACGCCGAAACGTAAGACCCTGATGTTCAACGGTTACGGCGATCAGGTCGCGTCGCTCTATCAGGGCATGGACCTGAAGAAGAACTTCTGAGGCGGGCGCGATGGCATCCGATACGCAAACTGTGACCCGCAACCAGCCTGTGACGCGGCCCACGGCGCCGATGTCGCCGGCGAAGCGACGTGCCGCGGCCGGCGCGCGCTGGGTCGTACCGGCGAAAGTCGTGGTGTTCATCGCGGCGCTGTATCCGCTCGCGCGCCTCGTGCTGTTCGGCGTGACCGACCGGCTCGGCGCGAATCCGATCGAATTCATCACACGCTCGACGGGCCTGTGGACGCTCGTGTTCCTGTGCTTCACATTAGCCGTGACGCCGTTGCGCCGTCTGACCGGCGTCGCCGCGTTCATGCGTTTCCGGCGCATGCTCGGGCTCTACACATTCTTCTATGCGACGCTGCATTTCACCACCTACCTGTGGTTCGACAAGTGGTTCGATGTCGCGGAGATTCTGAAGGATATCGGCAAGCGGCCGTTCATCACGGTGGGTTTCGCCGCGTTCGTGCTGCTGATCGCGCTTGCCGTCACTTCGCCGCGCGCGATGGTGCGTCGGCTCGGGCGTCGCTGGCAGACGCTGCATCGCGCGATCTATGTGATCGGCGCGCTGGCGATCCTGCATTTCTGGTGGATGAAGGCGGGCAAGCACGATTTGCTGCTGCCGAAGATTTACGGTGCAGTGATGATCGCTTTGCTGGGGTGGCGCGTGGTGGTGCGGATACTTGAGCGAAGTATCAGAACGCGCGGACGGTGATGGCGAAAGGCTTTCGCGTCGCGCACGCCGCATCAAGGAAAAATGGCGATGCCACCCTGGCATCGCCATTTTCGCTGCTGCGCTTTATACCGTTGGTTCTGCCACCGGTTCCGACGCTTACGCCGGCAGAATCGTCTCACCCGCAAACAGCTGCTTGACCTCTTCGCGCGCGCGAACCACATGCGCCTGTGTAGCATCCACCATCACCTCGGCGGCGCGCGCACGCGTGTTGTAGTTCGAGCTCATCACGAAGCCGTACGCGCCGGCCGAGCGGATCGCGAGCAGATCACCGGGTTCGACTGCGAGCAGCCGTTCGCGGCCTAGCCAGTCACCGCTTTCGCAGACTGGGCCGACCACGTCATACACGTGCGCGGGTACATCGCGCTTCACGACCGGCTCGATCGCGTGATACGCGTCGTACATCGCGGGGCGCGCGAGTTCGGTCATCGCCGCGTCGACGATCGCGAAGTTCTTGTCCTCGCCGGGCTTCAGAAACTCGACACGTGTGAGCAGCACGCCCGCATTGCCGACCAGCGAGCGGCCCGGCTCGAAATAGACTTCGCGGTGACCGTGGCCGCGCGCTTCGATGCGATCGAGCACCGTGCGCACGAACTCGCCGATTTCCGGCGGCGTTTCGTCGTCGTAGGTGATGCCGAGACCGCCGCCGACATCGATATGGCGAATCGTCACCCCGTCCCGCTCGATCTGCTCGACGAGTTCCAGCATCTTGTCGATCGCGTCGAGATAGGGCGCGACTTCGGTGATCTGCGAGCCGATATGGCAGTCGATGCCAACCACCTCGAGATGCGTCATCGCCGCGGCCGCCCGGTAGGTGGCGCGCGCATCTTCGAACGCGACGCCGAACTTGTTCGTCTTCAGGCCGGTGGAAATGTACGGATGCGTTTTCGCGTCGACGTCGGGATTCACCCGAAGCGACACCGGCGCCTTCTTGCCCATCTCGCCCGCCACCGCGTTGAGCCGGTCGAGCTCGGGAATCGATTCGACGTTGAAGCATTTGACGCCGGCCGCGAGCGCGTCGCGCATTTCGCTCGCCTGCTTGCCGACGCCCGAGAACACGGTGTTTTCCGCTTTGCCGCCAGCCGCGAGCACGCGCGCGAGCTCGCCGCCCGACACGATGTCGAAGCCCGCGCCGAGGCGCGCGAACACGTTCAGCACCGCGAGATTGCTGTTGGCCTTGACGGCCACGTGCACGCTCGCGCGACGCCCGGCGCAGGCGCCCGCATAGGCGTTCCACGCAGCGCTCAGCGCGGCGCGCGAATAGACGTAGAGCGGCGTGCCGAACTGCTCGGCGAGGGAAACGGCGGACACGCCTTCGGCGTGCAATACGCCGTCGACGTAGTCAAATGCGGATCGAGTCATGCGAAAGTCTTATTGATCAGAAGGGACGGCGGAGGCGGGCAGCGGCACTGCGGGAGCCGATGCCGCCGAAGCGGGCGGCGTGGTGAGCTGGCTTTCGGGAGCGAGCGTCAGCGGCGTGCCCGAGGTGTCGGGGATCGAACCCATGTCGGCCGCGTTACCGCTAGCCGGTTGCGTTTGATCGGTCGACGGCGTTTGCGTGCGATGAGCCGGCGGGGCAGGCATCGGCGGTACGGTCGGCAGATAGAGCGAGCCGCGTTGGCCGCAGCCGGTGAGCGCGCAACCTGCGAGAATGGTTAAAACCGCTACAATCGCGCGGCCGGACGCTGCCGCGCGCATCCGAGTTACGACTCGCATGACTGTCCCTGAATGAATAATCGATGGAGTTTAGCATGTCCGATAGTGATTACCTGACCCGTGCGGAAGCCGTGCTGGCCGCCATCGAGAGCGCGCTCGACGACACCGACGCCGACATCGAACTCGAGCGCAGCGGCAACGTTCTGACGCTCGAATTCGAGAACCGCACGAAGATCATTGTCAACCTTCAGCCGCCGATGAGCGAGATCTGGATCGCCGCCAAAGCCGGTGGCTTCCACTTCCGTTTCGTCGACGGAGAATGGCGCGACACGCGCAGCGGCTCAGAGTTTTTCGCGGCGCTGTCGCAGTATGCGACGGAGCAGGCGGGCGAGCCGGTGCGGATCGCCGCGCAATAAGCGCGAAGCGCTGTCAAAACAGAACCGCCGCGTATCGAACGCGGCGGTTTTTTCTTTCTACGGGACGTCGACGCGGCCTCAGTGCCCGCGGAACAGATTCATGATGTCCTGCTTTTCCTGCTCGCCGACCTGCTCCGGCGCCGCGGCTGCGGCGCTCGCCTCGGCGTCGAGTGTCGCCTGATTGACGCCGACCGTCGCGATGAAACCGTGGCCCGGCGTGAAGTCGTCGAAATAAAGCTCCGAGCCGATTTCGCTGACGTCGTCGGGGCGTGCCATCTTGTACTCGGGCACACCCTTCAGCGCGCGTCCCATGTACTCGATCCATATCGGCAGCGCCAGGCCTCCGCCGGTTTCCTTGTCGCCGAGGCTGCGCGGGTTGTCGTAGCCGATCCACGCGATCGCGGTGAGCGTGTGCTGATAGCCGGCGAACCACGCGTCGCGGGAATCGTTGGTCGTGCCGGTCTTGCCCGCGAGATCGGTGCGCTTGAGCACGTTGCTCTTCGCCCCGGTGCCGTGCTGCGCGACGCTTTGAAGCAAGCTGTTCATCACGTAGGCATTGCGCGGTTGGATCGCGAACGGCGCGCTTTGCCCGGCCACGAGCGGCTGCGCGTGCGCGACGACGATGCCGCGCTGATCGGTGACTTCGGCGATCAGATACGGATTGATCCGGTAGCCGCCGTTGGCGAACACCGAGAACGCGCCGGCCATTTGCAGCGGCGTCACGAGGCCCGCGCCGAGCGCCATCGGCAGATAGGCGGGGTGGCGGTCCGCGTCGAAGCCGAAGCGCGTGATGTATTGCTGCGCGTACTTCGGGCCGATCTGGTTCAGGATGCGGATCGACACGAGATTCTTCGATTTCTGCAGCGCGGTGCGCATCGTCATCGGACCGTCGAAACCGCCGCCGTAGTTTTTCGGCTCCCATGCCTGGCCGCCGGTTTCCGCCGCGCTGAAAAAGAGCGGCGCGTCGTTGATGATCGTGGCGGGCCCGAGGCCCTTTTCGAGCGACGCCGAATAGATGAACGGCTTGAAGCTCGAGCCCGGCTGACGCCAAGCCTGCGTCACATGATTGAACTTGTTCTTGTTGAAGTCGAAGCCGCCGACCAGCGAGCGGATCGCGCCGTCCTGCGGCACCACCGAGATGAATGCGCCTTCCACCTGCGGCAATTGCGTGATCGACCAGTCGCCGTCGTCGTTCTTTACGAGCCGGACGATTGCGCCGGGCCGGATGCGCTGATTCGGCTGAGCGCGCGGGCCGAGCGCGAACTGCGCATAGCGCAGGCCGTCGCCGTCGATCGTCGCGACATTGCCGTCGATGAACGCCGCTTGCACCTGCTTCGGGCTCGCCGCCGTGACGACGGCCGCGATGATTTCGCCGTTATCGGGATGCTCGAGCAGCGCGTCGTCGATGGCCTGTTCTCGCTCGTCCGCGTCGGCCGGCAGATCGATGAACGCCTCCGGGCCGCGATAGCCGCGGCGGCGCTCGTAGTCCATCAGGCCTTTGCGTACCGCGTGATACGCGACGTCCTGATCGGCCGAATCGATGGTGGTCACGACGTTCAGTCCTCGCGTGTACGCCTCTTCGCGATACTGTGCGTACATCATCTGCCGCACCATTTCCGCGACGTATTCGGCGTGCACGCTGTATTCCTTGCCCATGCCTTTCACGACGAGTCGCTGCCGGCTCGCGTCGTCGTACTGCTCCTGGGTGATGTAGTGCAACTCGTACATGCGCTGCAGGATGTACTCCTGACGCACCTTCGCGCGCCTTGGATTGACGACCGGGTTATACGCGGATGGCGCCTTCGGCAGACCGGCGAGCATCGCCGATTCGGCGAGCGTCAGGTCCTTCAGATCCTTGCCGAAGTACACGCGCGCCGCGCTCGCGAAACCGTACGCGCGCTGACCGAGATAGATCTGATTCATGTACACCTCGAGAATCTGATCTTTGCTCAGCTTCGATTCGATCTTGTACGCGAGCAGCATCTCGTAGATCTTGCGCGTGTAGGTCTTCTCGCTGGACAGAAAGAAGTTGCGCGCGACCTGCATCGTGATCGTGCTCGCGCCTTGCGTCGCATGCCCGTTCGTCAGCGCGACGAAGCCGGCTCGCGCGATGCCGGTGAGATCGACGCCACCGTGCTCATAGAAGCGCGCGTCCTCGATCGCGAGGATCGCTTTCTTCAGGCTGTCGGGCACGTCCTGGATGTGCACGATGTCGCGCCGCTCCTCGCCGAATTCGCCGATCAGCACATGGTCGGCCGTGTAGATTCGCAGCGGCACCTTGGGCTGATAGTCGGTCAATGCGTCGAGCGACGGCAGGTTCGGCGTCGCGACGACGAGCGCATAGCCGAGCAGCAGCGCCACGCAAACGATGCCCGCGACGATCAACCCGACAAAGCCGAGGATGAGCTTCAGCCACAACGGGCGTTTGCGCTTTTTCGGCGCGGGCGGCGGGGACGTAGCAGACGTGGCTTGCATAGGAGTACCGGAAAAACAGTCCCGCGATTATAGCCGCCAGGGTTTTCCTGCTTTCGACAAGCTTACGAATGACGTGCAATCAGCGCACGCCGGGCGGCGCGGAAACGACTTCGCTGTAGTCCCAACTGTAGTCGCTTTGATATCGCTCGGGGCGGCTTCGCAACTGCGCTAGCCATTCGGCTGAATGTCGCTAGGACGTGCGTCTGCCGACAATGATCCCTCGTTACTCGCGTTCGAATGGTTCGTCGCGTGAGTCTGAGGGAGGGAGTAATGGCCAATAAAAATTCATGGCTTCAGGCGGTGCGGGAGGGCCGGCAGCGTTTTGCCGCCGGCATCGACGTCGGTTCGCAAAACGTGCGTCTGGTGGTACTGAGTCAACGCGCACGGGGCGCGCTGCATCTCGAATATGTGAGCACGGTGGCGCTCGCGGCCGGCGCAATGGCGGGCACCGAGATCGTCGACCGGCAAGCCGTCGGGCGTGCGTTGCGCGATGCGTTCGCCGATTTGCCGCGGGTATGCGCGACGCACGCGCTGCGCTGCGCGATGGCCGTGCCCGCGTCGGCCACGCTGACGACCACTGTACCGCTCGCGCGGCTCGCCGCGCAGAGCGACTGCGACGAAGAGGACGGCGGCGTCGCGCTCGCCGGACTCGCACCCGCGGTGATGGGAGAGGCGGAGCGCATCGCCGGGCTCGAGCGTCATGCGCTCGCGGTCGACTGGTATGTCGACGAGACACCGTCGCCGGTGCGCTCGGTGAAGATCGCCGCGACCGCGCGTCAGCATCTCGAAGCTCGGATCGAATGCG
Organism: Paraburkholderia sp. WC7.3g; assembly: GCF_050436345.1. Classification (NCBI taxonomy): domain Bacteria; kingdom Pseudomonadati; phylum Pseudomonadota; class Betaproteobacteria; order Burkholderiales; family Burkholderiaceae; genus Paraburkholderia; species Paraburkholderia sp. WC7.3g. The sequence continues at coordinate 116,107 of NZ_JBNDMA010000002.1, read as the reverse complement.
CGGCGACCGCCGGTATTTCGCTGTCCGCGATCGATGGCGAGCCTCATGCGGCATTACGCGCGCTGCGCTTCGCAGCCAGCCGCGAGCTCGACCCGAACGAGCCGTACGCGGCGGTGTGGGTCGGTACGGACGGCGTGTACGGCTGGAGCGTCGTCGATGGCGCGAGCGTCGGCGAGGTGCGCTATCCGGCGCCCGAGCATGCCGATCTCGGCGACGCGTTGCGCGATCTCGTGCGGGGTCCGGAGTTCGACTGCGCGCTGATCGGCGGCGAAATCGGGCTGCTCGACGGCGTCGGCTTTTCGCTCGCCGATATGGGCGACGTGCTTGGCTGCTCGGTGCTGCCGTTCGAGTGCACGCTGCTGGGCAGCCACGCGCGGCCGCTCGACGACGCGTTGCTGCACGAGCCGGCTGGCGCGGTCGCTTTCGGGCTAGCGTTACGCGGGGTGCTGGAATGATGCGCGGTCTGTCGTTTTCCCCGGGCGCGGCCGCGAGTCTGGATCGGTGTGATCTGCGAGCCACTGTGGGGTGGCTCGGCGGCTTCAATCTGCTGCCGTATCGGCAACGCAATGCGCGACTCGCGCGACGCCGCTGTATGCGCGACTGGGCTGTGGCGACTTGCGTCGGCGCCGCGGGGGTGTTGCTCGTCGCGGGCTGGCAGACCTTCGCCGCAGCGCGGCTCGATGCGCGGCGCGCGGCGGCCGGGCAGGCGCTGACGCGGCTTGCCGCGCCGCTCGCGGAGCACGCGAAGCTGTCGCGGGCCGAGCAGGAGCAGCGCGAAGCCGCGGCGCGCGCAGCGGACCTCGCGACGCCGCTCGCGCATCTGCGCGATCTGCTCGAAGCGCTGAGCTTCGAGCCGGGCGATCGCGTCGTGTTGCGGCAGTTGCGCCAGCGTGAGTACGAGACCGAACTGCTGGCGACTTCGAGCGGCCATCTCGCGTCGGCTGAATGGCTCAAGCGGCTCGGCGCGATTCACGGGATGCAGGGCGCGGAGATGCGCGATCTGCATCGACCGCAGCAGAAGGGCGGCCCGTCGACGGAACCAGCGATTGGCGGACCGGTGGAATTCGATGCGCGCCTGCGCTGGGGCGATCCTCCGCCCCAAGCGACGCGCGCCTTGAAGGCCGCAAGACCGGGAGGAGCACGATGAGCACGACTTTTTTCGAGCCGCGCGGCGCGGCGCACGTGTCCGCCGGTTTTTCGCGCTGGGTCAAGTGCGCGCGTACGCCGTTCGAGGCCTGGAGCCGGCGCCGTCGCTGGCTCGTCGCGGTGACGCTTGCCGTGCTCGTGTTCGGCCTCGGCGCGTACGGCTGGACCGCGGCCGATCTCGCCGGACTGGTAGCGAGCCGCGCGGCGCTCGCCGTGAGCACGCAGCGTCTCGCCGATGCGCGGCACGCGCTCGCGCAGCTGCCGTCGCTGCGCCGCGCAACCGAGGCGATGCCGGCCACGGCGTCGAGCGCTGTGCCGTGGAATTCCGCCGACGACGTACGCATCGTCTCCGAGCTGGCCACGCAGAGCGGCGTCGCGTTGCTCGCGGTGGAACCGGGCACGGCGAGCGGCGAGGGCGTCGAGCGGATGCGCGCGCTGCAACTCACCGCGCGCACGGACTTCGTTCACCTGATGGCATTTTTCCATGGGCTCGCGCAACTGCCGGTGCTGATCGTTCCCGGCGACGTGACCGTCAAGCAGGATGGCAAAGGGCTGGCGGTGGCCGCGACGCTGCAGGTGTACGACGCGCTGCGGCCGGCGCCCGAGATCGCGCTGACGAGCGCCCACGCGAGCCCTGACGCCGACGAGGCCGCCAACGATGACGACGAAGATGTCGTATTCTTCGATCCGTTTGCGAAACCGCGAATCTCCACGAGCGGCGAGCCGGGCGATGGGTCGCAGTTGCGGCTTGTCGGCTTGCTGCGCGATCGCACCCGCGGGCTCGCATTGATCGATACGCCGGATGGCGCAACGACGGTCGCGGCCGGGCAGCAACTGGGCGTCGAGCGGGTTACGCAGCTCGACGCGCTCGGCATTACGCTCGCGAATGGCGGCGCGACGCGCCTGCTGACGCTGACGGAGGCGTCATGATGCGCCCGCTCGAGCGATGGAGCACGGCAACGTCGGGTGTCGGACGTGAGATCCGCGTCGGCTTCGGGCTGTGTGTCGGGCTCTACGTCGCTGCGACGCTGGGCGCCGGGCTCGCGCAGGCAGCGACGCCACCGCTGCTGCCGCCGTTGCCGACTTACGCGGCGCTCGACGACCTTCCCGCTTCGGCCAATCCCGCCCACGAGATCGCGCCGCTGCCGGGCGGCAGCGTCGGGCAAGCGGCGAATCCGTTCGGCGACGTTTCTGCGCAAAACGCGGCCCAGGATTCGGACGCCCTGCCCGGGACCCCGCATTCCGCGACAGCGCCCGACGCTTCCGCGGACGACGTCGCGAGCGACCCGATCCCGCCGCCGTCGCCTAAGCAACCCGGCGCCACGGCTCGCGACGACAGCGCCGGCACGCCCAGTCTCGAAGGCCCGCCGGTCCCGCTGCCGCCGCAGCGGCGCCTCGCCGACGCGTCGGCCAGTGCCGACTCGGGCCTTCCCGCGGGCAACAAGCCGATCTCGTTGAACTTCCAGCGCGCGCAACTCGGCGCGGTCCTGAAAGCCTTCGCCGAGTTCACCGGCCTAAACATCGTCGCCAGCGACAAAGTGCGCGGCGCCGTGTCGATACGTCTCGACAAGGTGCCGTGGCGCACCGCGTTCGACACCTTGCTCGACGTCAACAATCTGGCGATGGAGCGCCACGGCAACGTGATCTGGGTTGCGCCTGCCGCCGAACTCACCGCGCGCGAACGTCAGCGCTTCGAAGCCCACGCCCGCGCCGCGGACCTCGAGCCGCTCGCGAGTCGCACGTTCGAGCTGCACTACGCGCACGCCGAGGACGTGCGGCGTCTGCTGACCGGTTCCGGCACCCAGCGCGTGCTGTCCAAACGCGGCGCAGTCACTGCGGATCCGCGCACCAACCTGCTGTTCGTCACCGATCTCGCGGGGCGGCTCGAGCAGATCGCGGCGCTGATCGCTTCCGTCGATCGTCCGACCCGCCAGGTGCTGATCGAGGCTCAGATCGTCGAAGGCGACCAGGGCTTTTCACGCAATCTCGGCGTACGGCTGTCGCTCGCTGGCACGAGCGCGGACGGTACGGCGAGGGGGCTGACGGGAGGAGTGGACGGCTCCGTGTACGATCTGTCGGCCCGTCCGATCTCCGGGTTCGATGCCGCGACCGCCGGCCTCACGCTGTTCGCGGCGCGCGCGACGCGGCTGCTGAATCTCGAGCTGTCGGCGCTCGAGTCCGAGGGACATGGGAAAATCGTGTCGAGCCCGCGAGTCGTCACTGCGGACCGGATGAAGGCGATCGTCGAGCAGGGCACCGAGCTGCCGTATCAGGCGAAGGTCGGGCAGGGCGTATCGGGCGTGCAGTTTCGCCGCGCGACGCTCAAACTGGAGGTCGAGCCGCAGATCATGCCAGATGGCCGCGTGGTGCTCGACCTCGACGTCGCGAAGGACAGCGTCGGCGAGCAGACCGACGCCGGGCCCGCGATCAACACCAAGCACGTGCAAACGCGCGTCGAGGTCGAGGATGGCGGTACGGTGTCGATCGGCGGAATTTACGAGACCGACGACCGGGACGACGTCGAGCGCGTGCCTATCCTCGGCAAAATACCGGTTCTGGGCGCGTTGTTCCGCCATCGGACTCATCGCGACACGCGCAGCGAACTGGCTGTTTTCATCACACCGCGCGTGGTGCGAGAGAATTAGGGCGCATAGGGCCGAGATGGCGCCGCCCTTCCCCGGCGGCGCGCAGGCTCGACAAGGCAGCCGCTTTGCCAGTAAGCTGCGGCACGAACTACACCAGATTAGCCAGAGGACACCGTTGCAAGCGCGGGACGCACACGCCAATGTTTTTTTCGTAGGGCTCATGGGGGCAGGAAAAACCACTGTGGGTCGGGCGGTTGCGCGCCGTCTCGAGCGCCCGTTCTTCGATTCCGATCATGAAATCGAGGCGCGCACGGGCGCGCGCATTCCCGTGATCTTCGAGCTGGAGGGCGAAGCGGGCTTTCGCGATCGCGAAGCGAGCGTGATCTCCGAGCTGACCGGGCGCGACAATATCGTGCTCGCGACGGGCGGCGGTGCCGTGCTGCGGCCGGAAAACCGCGAAGCGCTGAAAAGCCGCGGCCTCGTGATCTATCTGCGCGCCAACCCGCATGACTTGTGGCTGCGCACGAGGCGGGACAAGAATCGCCCGCTGCTGCAAACGGAAGACCCCAAGGCGCGTCTCGAAGCGCTCTATGAAGTGCGCGACCCGCTGTACCGCGAATGCGCGCACTTCGTGATCGAAACCGGCCGGCCCTCGGTCAACGGGCTCGTCAACATGGTTCTCATGCAGCTCGAGATGGCCGGCGTCGCCAAACATCCTGCGTCATAATGGACCGTATGATTACCGTCAACGTCGAACTGGGCGAGCGCGCCTATCCCATCCATATCGGTGCCGACCTGATTGGCCAGACCGAGTTGTTCGCGCCGCATATCGGCGGCAACTCGGTCACGATCGTCACCAATACCACCGTCGATCCCCTCTACGGCGACAAGCTGCGCGCGGCGCTCGCGCCGCTGAACAAGCAGGTCTCCACGGTCGTTTTGCCGGACGGCGAAGCGCACAAGAATCTGCATACGCTGAACCTGATCTTCGACGCGCTGCTCGGCTCGCGCGCCGACCGCAAGACTACGCTGATCGCGCTCGGCGGAGGCGTGATCGGCGACATGACCGGGTTTGCCGCCGCCTGCTACATGCGCGGTGTGCCGTTCATCCAGGTGCCGACCACGTTGCTGTCGCAGGTGGATTCGTCGGTCGGCGGCAAGACCGGCATCAATCATCCGTTGGGCAAAAACATGATCGGCGCGTTCTACCAGCCGCAGGCGGTGATCGCTGACATCGGCGCGTTGCGTACGTTGCCCGGACGCGAACTCGCGGCGGGCAACGCCGAGGTCATCAAGACCGGCGCGATTGCCGACGCCGGTTTCTTCACCTGGATCGAGGCCAACATCGAGGCTTTGAACCGCTGTGAATCGAAGGTGTTGGCCGAGGCGGTCAAGCGCTCATGCGAGATCAAGGCGTCGGTGGTGGCGCAGGACGAGCGCGAAGGTGGTCTGCGCGCGATCCTCAACTTCGGTCACACGTTCGGCCACGCGATCGAGGCTGGGCTCGGCTACGGCGAGTGGCTGCACGGCGAGGCGGTCGGCTGTGGGATGGTGATGGCCGCGGATCTGTCCGTGCGCCTCGGCCATCTCGACGAAGCGTCGCGCAAGCGGCTCGTCGATGTGGTGCTTGCCGCGCGTCTGCCAACTCGTGCACCTGCGCTCGGCGCGGACCGCTACGTCGAGCTGATGCAGATCGACAAGAAAGCGGAAGCCGGCGCGATCAAGTTCATTCTGCTGAAGCGTTTCGGTGAGACACTGATCACCCGGGCGCCCGACGCCGACGTGCATGCGACGCTGGCCGCCGCCGTCTAGATCCTCGACGGCCCTGCAGCCACGCTTCACGCACCTGCGTCACGCGGCGCCGCCCATGTTTCGGAGAACCCGGTGACTGACAGGCGCAGCGACGATATCCAGCATGACCCGAGCTTGCGCGCAGCCGCCGGGAATGGTGCCATCGCCCCGGATGCCGCTGCCGCCGCACCCGCCGTCGCCGCGCCCGCGGTCGCCGTGCCGACCCAGCAGGCGCTCGAAGTGCATCTCGCGCCGTACGCCGCGCATTCGAGCCAGTCACGCGGGCGTCGCTATGCGGAATCCGCGCCGAGCGCGCGCACCGAGTTTCAGCGCGACCGCGACCGCATCGTCCACTCGACCGCATTCCGGCGGCTCGAATACAAGACTCAGGTATTCGTCAATCACGAGGGCGACCTGTTTCGCACGCGCCTCACTCATAGCCTCGAAGTTGCGCAGATTGCGCGCTCGGTCGCGCGTAATCTGCGCGTCAACGAAGATCTCGTCGAAGCGATTTCGCTCGCGCACGATCTCGGCCATACGCCGTTCGGCCATGCCGGCCAGGATGCGTTGAACGAATGCATGCGCGAGCATGGCGGCTTTGAGCACAACCTGCAGAGTCTTGCGGTCGTCGACGAACTGGAAGAGCACTACGGAGCTTTCAATGGCCTGAACCTGTGCTTCGAAACGCGCGAGGGCATTCTCAAGCATTGCTCGCGTGATAACGCGCGCCGGCTCGGCGCGTTGGGCGAGCGTTTTCTCGAAGGACGGCAGCCGTCGCTCGAAGCGCAGATCGCCAACGTCGCCGACGAAATCGCGTACAACAATCACGACGTCGACGACGGTTTGCGCTCCGGCCTGTTGTCGCTCGAGCAACTCGCCGAAGTAGAACTCTGGCAGACGCACTGTGAGGCGGCGCGTGGCGACTATCCGCGGATCGAAGGGCGTCGGCTGATTCACGAGACGGTGCGGCGCGTGATCAATACGCTGATCGTCGATCTGATCGAGACGACGCGGACCAATCTCGCGCGCTACGCGCCGGCGTCACTCGACGATGTGCGCGCGGCGCCCCCGCTCGTCGCGCACAGCGATGCGATCGCCGCGCAGGCCGCGGCGCTCAAGCGCTTTCTGTTCAGGAACATGTACCGGCACTATCGCGTGATGCGCATGGCCAACAAGGCGCGCCGCGTCGTGGTCGGCCTGTTCGACGCGTTCACCGACGACCCGAGGCTGCTGCCGCCGGACTATCAGTCCGCGGATGCGGCGCGCCAGCCGCGTCTGATCGCGCATTACATTGCGGGGATGACCGATCGCTACGCGCTGAAGGAGTATCGGCGGCTGTTCGTAATCGACGAAAACTAGGCGCTAGCGGTTAGCCGCGTGCGAGGCGCGGCAAGGAGTGACGTTCGGCCGCGCGGCATCGAATGCGGCCGTCGAGCCCCCCTGCCAGCACCGTCAAGCCGCGCCGGCCCGTGTCACCGCGAGCGGGACGCCAGCAGCGCCCCCACCACCAGCGCAAGTCCGCCGACGATCGCAATCGTCTGCCAAGGATTTTCATGCACGTAGTGGTCGGCGTCCGAGATCGCGACGCCCGCACGGTCGCGCATTGCGTCACGCGTGTCGTTCAGCCGCTCGCGCGCGGCGTCCAGCTGTTTACGCAGCTTGCCGCGCAGCGCCACGGCATCGGCCTGCGTGCCGTCGGTCAACGTCGATTCGAGTTCCGACAGCAGGGTGCGCAACTCGACCGCGATATCTTCTGCCGCATGGCGGCTATGGCGAGCGATGCGCCGCGCGCGGCGACTCGCGCTGGTCCAGGATTCGCCGAGGGCGTCTCGCGTATTTGGAAGTGCTGTCATGGTCGCTCCGTCGATGAGTTGAAAGGCCCCGCGCATCGTCGCGCGGACACGCTATGCGCAGACGCAGTATTACGCTGCAGCACAGGAAACGCCATCTAAACGCAACTTCGATGCCAAGCGCTGCATCGCCCGCAACGTTGCGCGCGCGCGGCTTGCGCCAGCACGGGTGGACGCATATCGTCGCCAGATTTTGCACACAGGCGAGCCGAATCCGCGTCAAATTTACAAACGCTCACGTCGCATGGCGCGGCCATCCCGATGCAACAGAGACGCCAAATCAAAACGCCGTCATCGACTCGATGACGGCGTTCCCCAAGGCGCGAAATTCGACTACCCTAATTCAAGCCACCCCTCTCGCGAGGCGTTAGAAACGGTAACCGACGTTGACGTAAGTGACGATCGGGTTCAGCTTGATCTTGGTCTGCGATTGCACGGTCAGCGTGCCGACCGGCGTCGTCGACGCCGAACTGAGCTTTGCGGTCGTGCTGAGCGGCAGGTATGAGATCGACACGCCGGCGAACCAGTGTTGATTGAAGGCGTACGTGAAGCCCGCATTAAACACGGGTTCCCACGAACTATCCGTCGACACACTGGTCGGACCATGCAGAACGTTGGCTTCGAATGCGCTGTTGGAAATGTGTTCGTCGGTGAACCAGATGCGGCTCACACCGACACCGAGATACGGGCGGAACGAAGCGGTCGGCGCGTTGAAGTAGTACTTGAAGAGCAGCGTCGGGCTCCACTGTTTGGCCTGCCCGAGCTTGCCGAACTGCTCGAAGCTGCCCGTGCCGTACAGGTCGAAAGTAGGGGGGACGCCAATGACGAACTCGGCTGCGATGTGGTCGGTGACAAAATAGCCGGCGGTAAAACCGATGGTATCGGCCGAACTCAGCGAGGCGCCGGTGTTGGGTTCGGTGATGTTGGTTGGGCTACCGCCAATGCTGGTCACTCTCAGCGGGTCGCTGCTCGATTGGGGCGCAAGATGGAACCAGCCGGTCGTGAAGTAAATGGTGCCGGCCGATTGGGCGTGCGCTGCCGTACTCATGCAGGCTAGCACCGCCATCCCCGTTACGGCCTGTTTTAATTTCATATGTGCTCTCCAAAAAAGGCCCGCTCATTATGACTACAACGTTTGAAACAAACCAGACGCGGCGGTTAGAGTTTTCTCCCTAAGCGCCGCGTGGTTTCTGGCTTGGCCGCATGGCGCCGAACCTTGCGCCCATGCGGCTCTTCGGACCTTCGGGTATATACCAACGCGACTATTGGACACTCCAGCATGGCACGGCTTGCACGTCTTTATGTCCCCGACCAGCCGCAGCACGTCATCCTCCGCGGGCTCGACCAGCAGCCCGCCTTCGTCGACGACCAGGACTACGAGCTTTTCATCGACTGTCTGAAGGCGGCTTCCCGGGACCATCACCTCTCCATCCACGCTTATGCCCTGATGCCGGGCGCCGTGCAACTGCTCGTCACGCCCACCGAGGAGTCGAGCCTGCCCAAGGCGATGCAGGCTGTCGGGCGGCGCTACGTCGCGCACTTCAACCGGCGCTATGCGCGTCGCGGCACCTTGTGGGAAGGCCGTTACCGGGCGACGGTGATCGAAGGTGAGCGCTACTTTCTGCTTGCGAGCCGGGTCGTCGAAATGTGTCCGGTGCGTTTGCAACTGGTGAATGCGGCCGAGGATTATCGCTGGTCGAGCTATCGTCATCACATCGGCCTTACTCTTGACAGCTTGATCACGGATCATCCTCTGTATTGGTCGCTCGGCAACACGCCGTTCGAGCGACAGCGCGCTTATCGCGAACTGTGCGAGCAGCCACTCGACGAGCGCGAGGCGAGTCAGCTCCAGCAAGCTACGTTGAAAGGATGGGTGCTGGGCAGCGACACCTACCGCGAATGGGCGGCGCGAGCCGCGAACCGGCGTGTGTCGCCGCTGCCGCGTGGCCGGCCTCGCAAGGTGCGCGAGACGCCGCATACGCAGTGAGGCGACGCGAGGTGACACCTGCCCCGCATTAGCGCTGCTTCAGATCGGAAGAAAGAGTTTTACATCAAGGGACTGTATGAAGACGGCATCTGAAATGCCGTTTTCTTTGCCCCAAAATCGATATGACACCAATAAAAATTAGCCGCAATGCACCAATTTGATAATCGGTGTCAGATCATCACGTTTTATTTGCTATTTCATTGATTCGTCGCGTATATTCCGATTTCCGACGCATTTCGCCCTGCGCTGCAAGAAGAGCGTCGTCGTGGTTGCGAAGCGCACTGCGGCAAAAAAACAATGGTTTAACGGCCTGTCCGGCCTCCTCACAGACGGTGTCCCTATGAACGACCACCAGCAACCGATTCACCCGGTTCCCGCCGCCCAAGGTCTGTACGACCCGCAAAACGAGCATGACGCCTGCGGCGTCGGCTTCGTCGCCCATATCAAGGGACACAAGAGTCATGAAATCATCCAGCAGGGCCTGAAGATTCTCGAGAACCTCGACCACCGGGGCGCCGTCGGCGCTGATCCGCTGATGGGCGACGGCGCGGGCATCCTGATCCAGATTCCGGACGGCTTCTATCGCGAAGAGATGGCCAGGCAGGGCGTGACGCTGCCGCCGGCTGGCGAATACGGCGTCGGCATGATTTTCCTGCCGAAGGAGCACGCGTCGCGCATCGCCTGCGAACAGGAGCTCGAGCGAACGGTGAAGGCCGAGGGCCAGGTCGTGCTCGGCTGGCGCGATGTGCCGGTCGACCACGCCATGCCGATCTCGCCGACCGTGAAGGCGAGCGAGCCGCTGATCCGCCAGATCTTCATCGGCCGCGGCAAGGACATCATGGTGACCGACGCGCTCGAGCGGAAGCTGTATGTGATCCGCAAGACCGCGAGCCATCGCATCCAGGCGCTGAAGCTCAAGCACGGCAAGGAATACTTCGTGCCGTCGATGTCGGCGCGCACCGTCGTCTACAAGGGTCTGCTGCTCGCGGGCCAGGTCGGCGTGTACTACCGCGACCTGCAGGACGACCGCACTGTCTCGGCGCTCGCGCTTGTGCACCAGCGCTTCTCGACCAACACGTTCCCGGCGTGGGAACTGGCTCACCCGTACCGTATGATCGCCCACAACGGCGAAATCAACACGGTGAAGGGCAACGTCAACTGGCTGAACGCGCGTACCGGCGCGATCGCCTCGCACGTGCTCGGCGACGACCTGCCGAAGCTGTGGCCGCTGATCTATCCGGGCCAGTCGGATACGGCCTCGTTCGACAACTGTCTCGAACTGCTCGTGATGGCCGGCTACCCGCTCGTCCACGCAATGATGATGATGATCCCGGAAGCCTGGGAACAGCACACGCTGATGGACGATAACCGCCGCGCATTCTATGAATACCACGCCGCCATGATGGAGCCGTGGGACGGCCCGGCCGCGATCGCGTTCACCGACGGCCGCCAGATCGGCGCAACGCTCGATCGTAACGGCCTGCGTCCGGCGCGCTACATCGTCACCGACGACGACCTCGTCATCATGGCGTCGGAGGCCGGCACACTGGCGATCCCCGAATCGAAGATCGTCAAGAAGTGGCGTTTGCAGCCGGGCAAGATGTTCCTGATCGACATGGAGCACGGCCGCATCATCGACGACAAGGAACTGAAGGACAACCTCGCGAACGCCAAGCCGTACAAGAGCTGGATCGACGCGGTGCGCATCAAGCTGGACGAGATCGAGGCGAAGGCCGAAGACGTCGTGACGGAACGCCGCGAAGCGGCTGCTTTGCTGGATCGCCAGCAGGCGTTCGGCTACACCCAGGAAGACCTGAAGTTCCTGATGGCGCCGATGGCGCAAGCAGGCGAGGAAGCCGTCGGTTCGATGGGCAACGACTCGCCGCTCGCGGTCATGTCCAACAAGAACAAGACGCTCTATCACTACTTCAAGCAGCTGTTCGCGCAGGTCACGAACCCGCCGATCGACCCGATCCGTGAAAACATGGTGATGTCGCTCGTGTCGTTCATCGGCCCGAAGCCGAATCTGCTCGACACGAACAACATCAACCCGCCGATGCGTCTCGAAGTGTCGCAGCCGGTGCTCGACTTCAAGGACATCGCGAAGATCCGCGCGATCGATCAGTACACCGGCGGCAAGTTCAGTTCGTACGAGCTGAACATCTGCTATCCGGTCGCTTGGGGCAAGGAAGGCATCGAGGCACGCCTCGCGTCGCTGTGCGCAGAAGCCGTGGATGCGGTCAAGTCCGGCTACAACATGCTGATCGTGTCGGACCGCAAGACCGATCGCGACAATGTCGCGATTCCAGCGCTGCTCGCTACCGCCGCGATCCACACGCACCTCGTGCAGCAGGGTCTGCGCACGAGCACGGGTCTCGTCGTCGAAACCGGTTCGGCGCGTGAAACGCACCACTTCGCGCTGCTCGCGGGCTATGGCGCGGAAGCCGTGCACCCGTACCTCGCGATGGAAACGCTGAGCCAGCTCGCGGCAGGGCTGAAGGGCGACCTGTCGGCGGAGAAGGCGGTCTACAACTTCACGAAGGCAGTCGGCAAGGGCCTGCAGAAGGTCATGTCGAAGATGGGCATTTCGACCTACATGTCGTACACCGGCGCGCAGATTTTCGAAGCGGTCGGTCTCGCCGCGGATCTCGTGTCGAAGTACTTCCACGGCACGTCGTCGAAGGTCGGTGGCATCGGTCTGTTCGACGTCGCGGAAGAAGCGATCCGTCTGCACCGCGATGCGTTCGGCGACAACCCGGTCCTCGCCAATATGCTCGACGCGGGCGGCGAGTACGCCTACCGCGTGCGCGGCGAAGAACATATGTGGACGCCGGATGCGATCGCCAAGCTGCAGCACTCGGCGCGCAGCAACTCGTACCAGACGTACAAGGAATACGCGCATCTGATCAACGATCAGACCAAGCGTTACATGACCTTCCGCGGCCTGTTCGAGTTCAAGTTCGATCCGACCAAGGCGATCCCGCTCGACGAAGTCGAGCCGGCGAAGGAAATCGTCAAGCGTTTCGCGACCGGCGCAATGTCGATGGGTTCGATCAGCACCGAAGCGCACGCCACGCTCGCCGTCGCGATGAACCGGATCGGCGGCAAGTCGAACACCGGTGAAGGCGGCGAAGATGCGAACCGTTACCGCAACGAACTGCGCGGCATTCCGATCAGGAACGGCGACACGATGAAGTCCGTGATCGGCGACGAAGTGGTCGTCGACATTCCGCTCAAGGAAGGCGATTCACTGCGCTCGCGCATCAAGCAGGTCGCGTCGGGCCGCTTCGGCGTGACCGCGGAGTACCTCGCGTCGGCCGATCAGATCCAGATCAAGATGGCGCAAGGCGCGAAGCCGGGCGAAGGCGGTCAGCTGCCGGGCCACAAGGTGTCGGACTACATCGGCAAGCTGCGTTACTCGGTGCCGGGCGTCGGCCTGATCTCGCCGCCGCCGCACCACGATATCTACTCGATCGAAGACCTGGCGCAGCTGATTCACGACCTGAAGAACGTGAACGCGTCGTCGAGCATCTCGGTGAAACTCGTGTCGGAGTCGGGCGTCGGTACGGTTGCCGCCGGTGTCGCGAAGGCGAAGGCCGATCACGTCGTGATCGCCGGTCATGACGGCGGCACCGGTGCGTCGCCGCTGTCGTCGATCAAGCATGCGGGCACGCCGTGGGAACTGGGTCTCGCCGAAACGCAGCAGACCCTGGTGCTGAACCAGCTGCGCGGCCGTATCCGCGTGCAGGCCGACGGTCAGATGAAGACCGGCCGCGACGTCGTGATCGGCGCGCTGCTCGGCGCGGACGAGTTCGGCTTTGCGACGGCGCCGCTCGTCGTCGAAGGCTGCATCATGATGCGCAAGTGCCACCTGAACACGTGCCCGGTCGGCGTCGCGACGCAAGATCCGGTGCTGCGCGCGAAGTTCCAGGGCCAGCCCGAGCACGTCGTGAACTTCTTCTTCTTCGTTGCCGAAGAGGCGCGCGAAATTATGGCGCAACTCGGTATCCGCAAGTTCGACGACCTGATCGGCCGCGCGGAACTGCTCGACACGAAGAAGGGCATCGAGCACTGGAAGGCGAAGGGCCTCGACTTCTCGCGTGTGTTCTACCAGCCGCAAGTGCCGGCGGAAGTCGCGCGCAAGCACGTCGACGTGCAGGATCACGGCCTCGACCGCGCGCTCGACCACACGCTGATCGAGAAGGCGAAGGCCGCGATCGAGAAAGGCGAGCACGTGTCGTTCATCCAGCCGGTGCGCAACGTGAACCGCACGGTCGGCGCGATGCTGTCGGGCACGATCGCGAAGAAGTACGGCCACGAAGGTCTCGCGGACGACGCGATCCACATCCAGCTGAAGGGCACCGCGGGTCAGAGCTTCGGCGCGTTCCTCGCGAAGGGCATCACGCTGGATCTGGTCGGCGACGGCAACGACTATGTGGGCAAGGGCCTGTCGGGCGGTCGCATCATCATCCGTCCGACCAACGATTTCCGCGGCAAGTCGGAAGAGAACATCATCTGCGGCAACACGGTGATGTACGGCGCGATCGAAGGCGAAGCCTTCTTCCGCGGCGTGGCCGGCGAGCGGTTCTGCGTGCGTAACTCTGGCGCGATGGCGGTCGTCGAAGGCACGGGCGACCACGGTTGCGAATACATGACGGGCGGCACGGTCGTCGTGCTCGGCGAGACGGGCCGTAACTTCGCGGCCGGTATGTCAGGCGGCATCGCGTACGTGTTCGATCCGGACGGCATGTTCGCGAGCAAGTGCAACAAGTCGATGGTCGCGCTCGAACCAGTGCTGCAACAGGCCGAACAGGAGCGCACGATCGACCAGGGAGTATGGCATCACGGCACGACCGACGAAGCGCTGCTCAAGGGGATCATCGAGCGTCACTTCCAGTTCACGGGCTCGACGCGTGCGAAGGCGCTGCTCGAAAACTGGGACGCGGCGCGCCGTCAGTTCGTGAAGGTGTTCCCGACCGAATACAAGCGCGCGCTCGGCGAACTCGCCGCGAAGAAGGCGAACAGCGAAGTGCTCGCCGCCTGAGCTGCTTTCACGGAAGTCACCTTTAGACGACGTACCCGCCGCGTTCCGACCAATCGACGCGCGGCGGGTCCAGATTACCCCTAGATACAGATAGAGAAGAGAACCACATGGGCAAGGCAACCGGTTTTCTCGAGTTCGAACGTCGCCACGAGACGTACGAGGCTCCGCTCACGCGTGTGAAGCACTACAAGGAATTCGTCGCGGCACTGACCGATGACGAAGCGAAGATTCAAGGCGCGCGTTGCATGGACTGCGGCATTCCGTTCTGCAACAACGGCTGCCCGGTCAACAACATCATCCCCGACTTCAACGACCTGGTGTTCCGTCAGGACTGGAAGAACGCGATCGAAGTGCTGCATTCGACCAACAACTTCCCCGAGTTCACGGGCCGCATCTGCCCGGCACCGTGCGAAGCGGCATGCACGCTCGGCATCAATGACGACCCGGTCGGCATCAAGTCGATCGAGCATGCGATCATCGACAAAGCCTGGGCCGAAGGCTGGGTCGCGCCGCAGACGCCGAAGCACAAGACCGGCAAGAAGGTCGCCGTGGTCGGCTCGGGCCCGGCGGGTCTCGCGGCCGCGCAGCAGCTCGCGCGCGCCGGCCATGACGTGACCGTGTTCGAAAAGAACGACCGCATCGGCGGCCTGCTGCGTTATGGCATCCCCGACTTCAAGCTGGAGAAGTGGCAGATCGATCGCCGCATGCGGCAGATGGAGGCCGAAGGCGTGGCGTTCCGCACCAACGTGTTCATCGGCAAGCCGGACTCTCTGCCGGCGCACATCGGCAACACCGCGAAGGAAACCATCACGCCGGTGGAGCTGAACGAGCAGTTCGACGCGGTCGTGATCGCCGGTGGTTCGGAAACGCCGCGTGATCTGCCGGTGCCCGGCCGCGAACTCGAAGGCGTGTACTACGCGATGGAATTCCTGCCGCAGCAGAACAAGGTCAACGCCGGCGACAAGGTGCCGAACCAGCTGGTCGCGAAGGGCAAGCACGTCGTCGTGATCGGCGGCGGCGATACCGGTTCGGACTGCGTGGGCACGTCGAACCGTCACGGCGCGAAGAGCGTCACGCAGTTCGAATTGCTGCCGCAGCCGCCGGAAGAAGAGAACAAGCCGCTCGTGTGGCCGTACTGGCCGATCAAGCTGCGCACGTCATCGTCGCATGAGGAAGGCTGCGAGCGCGATTGGGCGGTTGCGACCAAGCGCCTCGAAGGCAAGAACGGTAAGATCGAGAAGCTGATCGCCGCGCGTGTCGAATGGAAGGACGGCAAGATGGTCGAAGTGCCGAACTCCGAATTCGAAATGAAGGCCGACCTCGTGCTGCTCGCGATGGGCTTCACGCAGCCGGTTTCGCCGGTGCTCGAAGCGTTCGGCGTCGACAAGGATGCGCGCGGCAACGTGCGCGCCGCAACCGAGGGCGACAAGGCGTACTGCACATCGGTGGACAAGGTGTTCACGGCGGGCGACATGCGCCGCGGCCAGTCGCTGGTGGTGTGGGCGATCCGCGAAGGCCGTCAGTGCGCGCGTTCGGTCGATGCGTTCCTGATGGGTCATTCGGAACTGCCGCGTTAAGCGTCTTCAGCGGGTGCGTGCGCAGCGTGTTCCAGGTCGCGCGCTCCGGCCACGATTTGCAGGAAGACGTGGAGACGACAAGGCGCCCCATGAAGGGCGCCTGTAGCGGTAAAGCGATGCGGTAAAACGAGAAGCCGGGCTCGCCTGTCAGGGGAGCCCGGTTTTCTTTTGCCTCGTCGCCGGATGGAAATCGGTGACGCAGGCGCGCGGCGCGACGAATCGGGTGCCGCGCGTGCTCGCGGCGCCGCGGCCCGATCCATTCGGCATTCATTGGCGGGCAAACCGTCCCTCTTTTTTCTTACTAACCCCTACGATGTAATGCAAAACTTATCCGGTCAACGTTAAACTGCGTCTGCAGCCCGGCT
Source organism: Paraburkholderia sp. WC7.3g (assembly GCF_050436345.1). Lineage (NCBI taxonomy): Bacteria > Pseudomonadati > Pseudomonadota > Betaproteobacteria > Burkholderiales > Burkholderiaceae > Paraburkholderia > Paraburkholderia sp. WC7.3g. Next base: position 99,762 of record NZ_JBNDMA010000002.1, on the reverse strand, counting down.
GCCCAACCATTCCTCCTATGCACCCGTCGCCCCGATGTCCGTTACCGCGAAAAACCGTTCGCCTTTCCGCGCCCTTGCGAGCACGACCGTGCCCGTGGAACGCGGCATGCCGGGCGAACCGTCGGCGGCGCGGCGACGCTTTCTGAGGAACTCGGCGGGTGCAATGCTGGCCGCGGGTTTCGGCAGCTCGCTGCTGTCCGCGTGTGGCGGCAGTCTCGAAGCCGATCAGCCGAACACGCCGCGCCTCGTGTCGGTCAGCAATTTCCGCGATGTCGGCGGCGCGGGCGCCGGCTATCTGACCGTCGACGGCAAGCAGATGCGGCGCGGCGTGTTCTATCGCGCGAACGCGCTGACGCTGAGCGGCACGGACGCGGCGACGCTCGACAAGCTCGGCATCGTGTCGGTCTACGACCTGCGCACGCCCGCCGAAATCGCGCGCACCGCCGACGCGCTGCCGGGCGGCGCGACATCCTCCACGCTGAACGTGCTCGGCACGAACGACTTCGTCGCACCCCCGTTCGATGCGGCCGCCGACGCCGTCGCGTTCATGCAGGCCGAGGCGCGCGCGTATGTGACGGGCGGCCCGCAGCGAGCCGCGTATGGCGGCTTGCTCGGCGCGCTCGCCAATGGCACGGGCGCGCAGCTATTCCATTCGAGCGCGGGCAAGGATCGAGCGGGCTGGGTCGCGGCGCTTTTGCTCAGCATCGCCAATGTGCCGCTCGACGTGATCATGCAGGACTATCTGCTGAGCAACGTCTACCTCGCGCCATCGATTGCCGCGCAAACCACCAGCTTGCGCGCACAGGAAGGCGCTGCCATCGCGACGGCGAGAGCGCCGTTGTTCGACGTCGACGACAATTATCTGCAGGCGGGCTTCGACCAGGTGCAGGCGAGCTACGGCACGATGGCGAGCTACCTGACGCAAGGCCTCGGCCTTTCTACCGCGACGGTCGACGCGCTGCGCAATCGGCTCGTGCATTGACGCGCTTTGCTGTCGCGCTTCACTGCCGCGCTTCACTGCCGCTTCGCTCGCCTTGCGACAGCAAAAAAAAAGTCCGCCCCAGGGGCTGGCGGACCGAGAAGGGCGGCATCGAGAAATGCCAGGCGCGACTATAAGGCCGCTGCCCGCGCGATAGAGGGTGCGGTAAGGGCGGGTAAGTGGCCCGGTCCGCGCACCGTTGCCTGCACGCATCCTCACGTCAGCGCCGGGTCCACCGGCAATTCGATGCGTACTTCGAGCCCGCCCCGCGCATGATTGCGCACGAGGCAGCGTCCGCCGCGATCGTGCGCGAGCCGCGCGACGATCGCCAAACCGAGCCCGCAATGGCCCTCCCCGCCGCGCGCGGCGTCGAGCCGCACGAACGGCTTCATCGCCGCGGCGATCCGATCGTCGGGAATGCCGGGGCCGTGGTCGCGCACGCTGATCGTCCAATGACGGTCGTTGCATGCGGTTGAGATTTCCACCGGCGGCATGCCGTGTTCGAGCGCATTGTCGACGAGGTTCGTCACGAGCCGGTCGAGCAGCGTGCGCGGCAGCGTGAACGAAGGTCCGGCGCGCAGGTCGAGCGCGAACAGCGGGGTGTCGGCGGGGTCCGCGGTTTCAGTGGTTTCAGCGGCCTGCGCGTCATCGCCGGAGGAAAACTGCTCGCGTAGAAACTCGTCGACTTCGACAGGCGGTCCGGCGTCCGCCGATTGGCCAGCAAATTCGAGGAACTGCTGGACGATGTTGGTCAGCGAATCGACGTCGCGGATCAGGCCCGCGCGCTCGTTTTCATCGATCAGCACGCTCGCGCGCAGCTTCAGGCGCGTGAGCGGCGCCTTCAGATCGTGCGCGACGCCGGCCAGCATCACCGCCTGGTCGTCGCCGGCTTCGTTCAGTCGCCGCATCATGTCGTTGAACGAGCCGATCAGATCGCGCAGCTCGCGCGGGCCCTGCACCGGCACCGGTTCGGGCCGCCCGCCCGAGCCGAACGCGCGCGACGCATCGGCGACGCGCGACAGCGGCCGCTGCATCTGCCACACCGCGAACAGCGACAGGATCAGCCCCGCAATCAGCATCGATACCGATTCGACCAGAAAGCGCGGCGGCGGCGGTAGGTCGACCGGCACGACGACCCAATTCGATTTGCCCGGAAACAGCACCCACAGTTGCGTCGGACGCAGATCGTCGACGGCGATCTGCGTGCCGGCCGGCAGGTTCTGGCGCAGATGCCGGCTCAGCTCGAGCAGCATATGCTCGCGCGGCTCGCGCAGATGCACGCTGGTCGGCATGTTCCACGTGGGCACCAGATGCACGCGCATCGCGGGCGCGAGCGCGGCACCCTTCATCGGTTCGCCGTTGATCGCCTGCAGCACGAGCAGAATGCCGCGCGCGAAGCCGTCGATTTCATGACGCGGCGGCTGCATCGTCACCAGCACGAACCAGCTCGCCTGAATCGCGAACAGCACCGCCGCCGACAGCAACGCCATTCTGCCGAACAGTGTGTTCAGCGGATTCTTCATGCGCTGGGTGCGGCCTCGTCCTCGAAGGGCGTGCCGTTGGCGTCGGGCACGAACACGTAGCCCTTGCCGCGCACCGTTTGCACGTAGCACGGGTTCGACGGGTCGTCCTCGATCACGCGGCGCAGGCGCCAGATCGGCACGTCGAGGCTGCGGTCGCGGAACGCGAGGTTGTCGCGATGCACGAGATCGTGAATCAGCACGCGCGACAGCACCTTGTACGGATTGTTGACGAAGATCTTCAGCAGCGCGAATTCGCTGTCGCGCAGCGGCAGCTTGGCGTCGTCGCGGCTCAGCGAGCGCGTGGCGAAGTCCAGTTCGAACGGACCGAAGCGATAGCGCTTGCGTGCTTCGGGCGCGCTCGTGGTGGACGGCCCGCGCCGGCGCAGCACGGTCTGGATGCGCACGAGCAACTCGCGCGGATCGAACGGCTTGGTCAGGTAGTCATCCGCGCCGAGCGACAGACCGACGATGCGGTCGGCCACCGTGCCGCGCGCGGTCACGAAGATCACCGGGATGTCGTCGCCGGCGGCGCGCAACGCGGTGAGCGCGCGCAGGCCGTCGGTGTTCGGCATCATGATGTCGAGTACGACGACCGACGGCCGCTCACGCTCGAGACGGCGCTGCAAATGAGTGCCGTCATGCAGCACGGACGCATCGAAGCCGTTCGACTGCAGGAACTTGCAAAGCAGATCGCGTACGACCGGATCGTCGTCGACGATAAGGACCTGTGGATTCATGGCGAAATTCTAGACTGGCGGGCCCGACGCGCGACCGCGGATTTCCTTACCAACGCTTACTGTGTGCCGCATGGCGCTGGCGGGCTCGCGCCGGAGGCAGATCGACAAAGGTTTAGCGGCTACTTTAGCACTGCCTGATCCGGCGATCCGCATCGACCGGCACGCGATGACAACAGTTGGCAAGCACTCGAAAGCACTCGCAAGCGCGCGGAATGGTTCGTAACAACCGCGCGAAAGCGTGCTTTGCTTCGCCCATCGTCGGCCCTTGCGCGGCGCGATGATGCGTTCCGCAGCACGTCGCGCCGCACGCCGAACGAGGCCCGCAGCCTCGGGCGACGGCGCGCGGCGTTCAACCGACACCGGTGCGCAGTGCGCGCCTTCGCGAGGCCCATCATGACGATCCACAATACGCTCAGTTCCACGCCTTTCTCCACGTTGGCGAATACGCCGGCCACCGAGAAGCCCGCCAGCTCTGGCTCCAGTTCCACCGGCGCCGCGCCGAAATCGCAGAAGAACGCCGCGCTTGCGCAACCCGCGCAACCCGCAGCGGGGACGGGGCTGGTCGGCCATCTGGTCAACACGACCGCGTGAGCTGACGAGGTTCGCGTGCCGTTATCAAGAACCCCTGAGCATCGGTGGCGTGTCGTGGCATGGCTCGTTGTCGGCGCGCTGCTATTGCCGCTCGGTGGCTGCGGCGCCGCGGCGCTGCCGTGCCGGGTCACAGCAGCGACCCTGAAAGTGCTGCCGGTCGTCGGCCATGCCGCGGCGACGCCTTTCGACATGTGCGCTTCCGCGATCGATTGAATCATGAGGCTCACCCGGATGGTTTGTGCACTGGTGCTGCTAAGCGGTGTGCTGTCGTGCGCCGCGCACGCGCAGCCCGTCGCGCGCAGTGCGAAGGCGGCTAGCGCGGCATCGAATAGCGTTGCCACCGACACGCGCCGGCGCTCGCGGGACGCACCGTTTTCCTTTCGCGGCGTCGCGCTCGGCATCACGATCGACGAATTCCGCGCGGGCTCGCGCGTGCGCGCGACGCCGGTCGGCAGCGTGCCGATCTGCGAGACGGACGTGCAGGCCGATGCGCTCGGCATGCGGCTGAAGTCGCACGATAGCCTGAGCGTCGCGTGCCGCTGGGCGCATCGCGACGATGAGCGCTGGGCGGTGTCGCAGGCGGTGGTCGATGGCGCGCCGGCGCTCGAACATGTAATGCGCTTCACGCGCATCGACGGCCAGGGCGCGCTGCGTCTCTACGAGATGTCGTTCGTGATCGACGAGCCGACCGCCGAGGATCTGCGTGACGCGCTCGAGGACCGTTACGGGCCGCCGCGTTTCGCGACGCGCAACGCGGCGGCGCCGGGCGCGATGCCGATGTACGAATGGGAGAACGCGGTGAGTTCGATCACGCTGTGCTTCCTGCCGGGCAGCCGCAACGGCACGCTCACGTATCTGCTGAAGGGCTCGGATGCGTGGATGAAGGCGGTCGTGCGGCAGTGGCAGGCGAGCGGCGCCGACGCGGGCTGACGCGGGTTGGCGCGGGTTGGCGCGGGCTGACGATTGCCTGGCAGGTCTGATCATCGGTGCGATTCCAACGCCGAAACCGGGTGGTGTCCGGCTGGCGCCGCCTTGCTTCAATTCCATTTCATCCTTATCGCCACGGAGCCCGCATGACCGCGCTACGTCTCATCCTCGTGCTCGGCGCCGCGAGTTGTCTCGCGGCCTGTTCGAGCACGCAGACCAGGTCGATCGTCGAAACGCCGATGGCGCCGCCGTTGGCGTCCGCGCCGTTGAACGTCAACACGCAAGGCGCGATCTATCAGGCGGGCGCGCCGCTGCTGTTGTATGAGGCGCCGCGCGCGCAGCACATCGGCGACGTACTGACGATTCGGCTCTCGGAATCGTATAGCGGCAACAACAGCGCGAGCGCATCGGCGAACCGCGCGAGCAGCATAACCGCGACCGCGGCGGACCAGTCGACGAATGCCGCCGCGCGGCTCGCCAAACTGTTCAACATCGGCTCGGCCAGCACCGACTACAAAGGGCAGGGCAGCCTGAGCGACATCAGCGGCATGACGGGCACGCTCGCCGTGACCGTGATCGGCACGGTATCGGGCGGCAATCTCGTCGTATCGGGCGAGAAGCTGATCGCGATGAGCGGGACCCGCGACCGGTTGCGGCTGTCGGGCATCGTCAATCCCAAGGATATCGAAGCAGGCAATTACGTCGCGTCGAGCAAGGTCGCGAACGCGCGCATCGAACAGGCGGGCCTCGGCATGGTGAACGATGCGACGACGATGGGCTGGCTGCAGAGGATGTTTCTTAGCGCGCTGACGTTTTGAGCGTCAGCCGCGTCAGTGCGGTGCGCGCGGCGCCGCGTTGCCCGTTCCGTGCGACGCACGGGTCGCGCGGGTCGCGCGGGTCGCGTGCGACGCGTGGGCCGCATCAACCGGCTTCGACCATCAGGCGCCGCTAACCGAGCGGCGGCGCAAGCCCGCGTTCGGCCGCGCCGATCTCGCCGTCCGGCACGAACACGTAGCCGCGTCCCCACACGGTCTGCACGTAGCGCGGTTCCGACGGGTCCACTTCGATCAATCGGCGCAAACGCCAGATCGACACGTCGAGGCTGCGATTGCGATGCGCTTCGCTATTGCCGTGCAGTTTTTCGAGCAGTTGCGCGCGCGTGAGCACGGTCATCGCGTGCGTGACGAACACCTTCAGCATCGCGAATTCGCTCGAACGCAGCGTGATGCGTTCGCCGTCGCGACGCAGCTCGCGCGCGGGGAAGTTCACTTCGAAGCGGCCGAAATGGTAGGGCGCGCGCTGTTCTGGCGCGCCCGGCGCGATCGAGCCGCGACGCCGCAGCACGGTGCGAATCCGCGCGACGAGTTCACTCGGTTCGAAAGGCTTGCCGAGATAGTCATCGGCGCCGAGTTCGAGGCCGATCACGCGATCGATCGGATCGGCGCGCGCGGTCAGCAGGATCACGGGAATGTCGTCGCCGGCGACACGCAAGGCGCGCAGCGCGCTGATGCCGTCGAGTTCCGGCATCATGATGTCGAGCACGACGAGCGCGGGACGCTGCTGCTGCAATCTGCGCTGCAACGCCAGGCCATTTTCGAGCGTGGCGACCTTGAAGCCGCGACCGTGCAGATATTCACTGACGAGTTCGCGTACGACGGGATCGTCATCGACGATCAGGATGGTCTGGTTCATTCAGGTCATCTTAGTGATGCGCGCGGGCCGCGCAAAGCGCATACCGCTTTCCAATCCTTTCCGGTGAAAGGCGGTGCAAGCGAAAACAAGGCCGTGGGTATCAGTTGGTTGGCGGGAAGGCCTGCGAGGTTTGCAGCGTCTGCTGTTGCTGCTGTGGCCGCGCAAAAACGGTACGGTCGACGACCATCCGCTCGATCAGTCCGCCGAGCTTCACCGAGGCCGACGAAAAACGGTCGGTGTTCAGGCCGCCGGTCTGATAGCGCGCGGTGACCAGAATGCGGCCACTCTGGATCAGTGTCAGATCGATGATCGACAGATACTGGATCGATTCGTCGCTGAACGAGCGGCGGCCATAGTCGATCGCTGCGTTGTAGACGAGCCGCGCTTCGCAGCCAGCCGGTGAGGTGCCCGGATTGTAGACGTCCGAACGAATGCCGCGCCGCTCGAGCGCGAGCTGCAGCGCTGGCACGAAATCGCCGACCGACACCGTCGGGTTCACTTCGATGCATACGTGCTGCACATCCACGGGCCGGCCGTTGACGAAGGTCGGCGACGAGTAGTTCGACGCGATCGCGTAGCCGGCCTGGATCACGGAGCCGGTGGCGTCGGCGGCCTGGATCAGCGTCCAGGCGCAGCCATCGAGCGCGAGCGTCAGCGTCGCGGCGAAGGCGGCGACGGCGGCTCGCGCGCAACGGCGCCGGCATATCGCCGCCGCAATCGGGCACAGGCGCGAACGCCTGGTTGCCGCTGGCGCGCGCACGGTCGGCGACGAGGTCATGAGGCAGCGCCCGATCCCGGTCACAAAAAGCGATGGGTCATCAAGGGCAGCGACGGCCGCGCGCTTAGCGCGTCACGCGCAGTCGCAGTTCGTTCTGCCTTTGCACGCTCGCAGTGACGTTCACGCGGCGCGCGTCGGTGGTCACGACGAAATGCTGGCGCACCGGTGTGTTGACGTCGTGCACGACGTGCGGAAAGCAGGCGGCGATGTCGGCGCCGAGTTCTTCGAGCGGATCGTTGATCACGCCGTCGGCTTGCCAGTGCGCGCGCCAGTGGCAGTCGTACGCGTGCGGGCTGGCGCGGCAATCGTCGGTATTGGAGACGCCCGGCAATTGCGCGGCGCTCTCGCGCGGCAGTTGCCGGAAATCGCTCGCATCGACGATGTGCGTGAGCGCGGCGCAGATGTCGGCGGGCTGGCTCTGCTCGGTCGTTTGCGCGGCATCGACGGCATTCGTGAACAGCAACGCCGCGCCGCAGGCGAGCGCGATGCGCGGGAGCAAAGACGGGAGCAAAGGTGAAACACGGCGAGCGAGTGGCATGGGCGTGGAGTCCGGAGAGCGGTTGCGATGAAAGACGTGACTGACATCAACGAAGGCCGGCGCATCGCGCGGCCCGTACGGCTATCGTCGCCGCTCGCGGGCATTTTCAAAGCGCGGAACAGCTTGCACGCTTCGCAAATGCTTTCGAACTCTTCTCATGTCTTTCCGGATGTTGCCCCGGCTGGTCCCCGGCGCGAAGGCGATGCTTAACCGGGCGTCAAGCGGCCATCGACGTGAATCACCTGGCCGGTGACGTGGCGCGCCTTCGACGTACGCGGCCGCGCGAGCGCCGCGCCGATGCCGGAACCCTCGCCGGTGATCAGCGCGGCGCGCGGAGCGGCGCCGTGCGCCGCGCTGACGTGGGCGCCGCTCGCGTCGCTCACGCCGCTACCGCTTCGGACGAACGCTCGACGTCGAGCGTTTCGTCATGGAACGCCGCAAGCGATTCGCGATGCGCAACGCTGACGATCGCAGCCTTCGGCAGTCGCTCCGTGAACAGCCGATAGAGCCGCGCCTCGTTTTCCGCGTCGAGCGCGCTGGTCGCTTCGTCGAGGAACAGGTAGTCGGGCTTGTGCAGCAGCACGCGCGCGGCGGCGAAGCGCTGCTGCTCGCCCGGCGACAGCACGCGGGTCCAGTGCCCCGATTCCTGCAGACGGTCCGCGTATTCCGACAGATGGCAGGTGACCAGTGCGTCGCGGCATTCGTCGTCGCCATAGGCCTTCGCCGCCGACGGATATGCGAGCGCCGCCTTCAGCGTGCCGATCGGCATGTAGCTGACCTGCGGAATGAACATCATGCGCGCGTTGACCGGCGCGTCGATCGAGCCGTCGCCGAACGGCCACAAGCCCGCCAGCGCGCGCATCAGCGTGCTCTTACCCGCGCCCGACGGACCGCGCACGAGCCAGCGCGAGCCCGGCCGGATCGCGATATCGCGGATGCGCGACAGCGGGTTGCCATTCGGCAGCGCGAGCTTGAGGCTGTCGGTAGTCAGCGTATTGCTGTCGACGAAATGCAGGTTGATGCCGCCATGCTCGGTGGCCGGCGACACCGACTCTTTCAGACGCGGCGAATGCACGACGCGCTTGAATTCGCGCAACCGGTTCACGGTCGCGCGCCATTCGACGAGGCTCGTATAACTGTTGATGAACCACGAGAACGAATCGCTGACGGTGCCGAACGCGCTCGAGATCTGCATCAGCACGCCGAACGTGAACGCGCCCGCGAAGTAGCGCGGCGACGCGACGACGATCGGGAAAATGATCGCGATCTGGCCGTAGAAGCTCAGCACGAAGGTCAGGCGCTTCGTGTACTTCATCACCTGCCACCAGTTATCGCGGATGCGGCCGAACAGCGTGCGCGCATTCGTCTTCTCGGTTTCCATGCCGTCGTAGAACGCGATCTGCTCGGCGTTCTCACGCAGCCGGATCAGACCGAAACGGAAATCGGCCTCGACTTTCTGCGCCTGATAGTTGATCGACACGAGCGGATGGCCGACCTTCTGCGTGATGAGCGAGCCGACCACCGCGTACAGCGCGGCGGCCCACACCATGTAGCCGGGGATTTGCAGCGGCATGCCGCCGAGCGAGATGCTCAACGCGCCCGCGAGCGACCACAGGATCGTGATGAACGACACGAGCGTGACGACGGTCGACAGCAGATCGAGCGTCAGCGACAGCGTGGTGGTCGCGAACGACTGCAGGTCGTCGCTGATCCGCTGGTCGGGGTTGTCGGCGAGACGGTCGCGCTCGATGCGGTAGAACGCGCTGTCGTCGAGCCACTCGTTCAGGTAGCGGGTGGTCAGCCACTGGCGCCAGCGAAAGCCGAGCATCTGGCGCAGATAGCGCCCATATACCGCGAGGATGATGAAACCGAACGCGAGCCCGGTAAAAATCATCAGCAGGTGCGGGAAGTCGTGGACGTTCTTCGCCTGCAGCGCGTTGTAGAAGTCCCTGCTCCAGCTATTCAGGCGCACGTTGATCCAGACGACGAGCAGGTTCATCACGATGATCGTGACGAGCAGCCCCCACGCGATGCCTCGTTCCTCGGAAACCCAGTAAGGCTTGATCAGGCTCCAGGCGGAGACCCTTTCGTCGGGCGGCAGCGCGGGGCTGGCGGAAGTATGTGGTGTCATGAGCGTCCTGATGAAGTGCTGACCCGAAGTGCCGATCCGGCGTGCGGGTCCGATCTGGTTGACCCATGTCGGGCGATCCCGCGAACAGCCGCCCCTTTTGCGGGGCCACCGCTGCGGCGGGTCTGCGATGCCTGGCCGGGCATCGCGCCATCGCGCTCGATGAACGCGAGTCCGGACGGGCGCCCGATTCTGGCGTGACGCCCTTAAGCGAAAATTAATTTTCGGGGCCGGTGCCCGCCCGGGTGCCGCCGCCACGCATGCGGCCACCAGCGCCGCGCGCGCCGCGTTTTCGCGGCACCGATCACGGCATTGTGCCAGAGCGCCGGCCCGCTTCGCATCGGCATCACGGTGGACGGTGCCAGGTCGAAATCGCGCCAGCGACGGCGGACCGCTGGTTTGCGGGCGCCGCGCCTTTTATGGTCTAATGACCTGCGACGAAACAGGGGTGCTTCGCCCACAGGCGGCATGACTTTCATGCCGGGGCGGCGAGGCTGAGAGACACCCTTTGCACCCGATCCGGGTAATACCGGCGCGGGAAGTTTCCGGAAGCAACCGTCTTCCATTCCCCGCCGGGCGGCGAGCGCATCTGACATACGCGCGCCGTGACCGGCCGGCTTCACCCGCCGGTTTCGTCCTGGGTACGTGCGTTTTTTGGCCGTACGGAAAGGACTCGATGACCGCCTATTCTTCAGACATGCATTCTTCTCTTCGTCACGCCGCCTCGTGCGTGCCGTGCCGCTCCCGGCTTGCCCGCCGTAATCGAATGGAGCGCACGCGATGAACCGTTCCCCCCGACCCGATTTCGCCGTGCTCGGCGGCGGCCTGTGCGGCCGGCTGGTCGCGTGGCGCCTCGCGGGCGACGGGCATCGCGTGGCGCTCTACGAGCGCGGCGATGCCACCGGTTCGCAGGCTGCGGCGTGGGTCGCCGCGGCGATGCTCGCGCCGCTGGCCGAAGCTGCAAGCGCCGAACCGTTGATTACGCGGCTCGGCGCGAGTTCGCTCGAAAGCTGGCCGCGTGTGCTTGCCGAACTGCCGGAGCCGGTGTTTTTCCAGCGCAACGGCACGCTGGTCGTCTGGCATCACGCGGACCGCACCGAGGCGCCGCTGTTTGAGCGCCGCGTGCGCGCGAACGCGCCGGCCGAGTTGCTCGACGGCGGCTTCATCGCGCTCGCGGGTGCGCAGCTCGGCGCCGCCGAACCCGCGTTGGCCGGCCGCTTCAACCAGGGGTGGCTGCTGCCGCGCGAAGGCCAGCTCGACAACCGCCAGGTGCTGTCCGCGCTCGCGGCGGGGCTTGCCGAGCGCGGCGTCGACACGCACTGGAACACGCCGATCGACGGCGCGTCGCTGCCCGAGGCCGGCATCACCATCGATTGCCGCGGGCTCGGCGCGAAGCCGGTGCTGCCGACGCTGCGCGGCATCCGCGGCGAAGTTGCGCGCGTGCATGCGCCTCACCTGCAGCTGACGCGCCCGGTGCGGCTGCTGCATCCGCGCTACCCGCTGTATATCGCGCCGAAGCAGAACGGTCTTTACGTGATCGGCGCGACGGAGATAGAGGGCGAGGACATGTCGCCCGTCAGCGTGCGCTCGGCGCTCGAGTTGCTGAGCGCGGCGTTTTCGGTGCATCCGGGCTTCGGCGAGGCGCGCATCCTCGAGCTGAATTCGCAATGCCGGCCGACTTTGCCCGATCACCGTCCCGCGCTGCTGTGGGACGGCGCGCGCACGCTGCGTGTGAACGGCCTGTACCGTCATGGCTATATGATCGCGCCCGAAGTCGCCGACGAAGCCGTGCGCTTCGCCAGCGCGCTGCTCGACGGCCGCGTCGGTGACGCCGACGCATTCGCCGGCTGGCGGCGCGACGCGTGCTGGAGCGAGCTGTTCCAGCAGGAATTCGCGCGGGAGCCGGCCTGAGCGTGGCGGCCTTCGTGCCGCACACGATGCCGCTTTCGCCATCGATTGAACCGTATTCGAACACCATGGACATTCATATCAATCAGAAGCCGTTGTCGCTGCCCGAGGGCGCGACTGTCGCCGATGCGCTCGCCGCCTTTGGCGCGCGTCCGCCGTTCGCGGTCGCGCTGAACGGTGATTTCGTCGCGCGTACGCAGCATGCGGCGCGCGCGTTGCAAACGGGCGACCGGCTCGACGTCGTGCAGCCAGTCGCGGGCGGCTGAGCGCGCTCGCGCCAGCCTGTCGCCCACCGGACGCCAAAAAACCGTCGCCGAAAACCCGTTGCCGCAACACTGTCGGCGCAAGGCCGCGGCGGCAAACCAGGATGATGCAAATGACTTCTCACGAAACCGCCGACGCGCTGACGCTATACGGTCAAACTTTCGCGAGCCGCGTGCTGCTCGGCACGTCGCGCTACCCGTCGCTGCAGTCGCTGTCCGATTCGATCGACGCCGCGCGTCCCGGCATGGTGACCGTCGCACTGCGCCGTCAGATGAACGAGGGCCACGCCGAAGCCGGCTTCTTCGATCTGCTCAAGCGCCACGGCGTGCCGCTGCTGCCAAACACGGCGGGCTGCCTGAGCGTCGGCGAAGCGGTGACGACCGCGCACATGGCGCGTGAAATCTTCGAGACCGAGTGGATCAAGCTCGAACTGATCGGCGACGACTACACGCTGCAGCCCGACCCGGTCGGCCTGATCGAGGCCGCCGCGCGGCTCGTCAAGGATGGCTTCAAGGTGCTGCCGTACTGCACCGAAGACCTGGTGATCGGCCGCCGTCTGCTCGATGCCGGCTGCGAGGCGCTGATGCCGTGGGGCGCGCCGATCGGCACTGGCAAGGGCGTGATCAATCCGTACGGGCTGCGCGTCCTGCGCGAGCGGCTGCCGGATGTGCCGCTGATCGTCGACGCCGGTCTCGGCGTGCCGTCGCACGCGGCCCAGGTGATGGAGTGGGGCTTCGACGGCGTGCTGCTGAACACGGCCGTATCGCAGGCAACGCATCCCGACGCAATGGCCCGGGCGTTCGCGCTTGGGGTCGAGGCGGGCCGGCAAGCGTACCTCGCGGGCCCGATGGCCGAGCGCGAGAGCGCGCACGCGAGCACGCCGGTGGTCGGCATGCCGTTCTGGCATCAGGATGGAGGTGCCGCATGACTCAATCGTTGACGCTGAAGAATCGCGATCTATTTTGGCCGACGGCCGACGAACTCATCGAGGCCGCCGAGCGCATCCGCGCGCGACTCGGCGACTGGCCGCCGATGCACGCGCCGTGGCGCATCTGCCTGACCGCGCCCGATGAACCGAACGGTGGCGACCTGATCGTCATCGCCGACGCGCAGCAGCACGGCGAGCAGATCGCGCGCTGGCTGACGCGTGGCGCGGGCGTGATCGTCGCCGCGGAAAACCGCGCGACGCTGCATCTGGGCGGCGAGAAATACGGCCTCGAAGGGCATCTGGCGGAAGACTGGATCCCTGCGCTGGCCGCGTTCCTCGACTGCGGTTTCGATCCGCACGACGCGCTGGTGCTCGCGCTCGCGTGGCGCGACGGCGACGAAACCCGCGCCGACGACGCGTTCCCTGCCGACCTCGCGCGCTTTCCACGCGTTACCGGCCTGCCGGAGGCGCCCGTCCAGGTGTTCCCGCGCTGCCCGGAAAAGCTCGGCCTGTATCCGGTGCTGCCGACCGCGGACTGGGTCGAACGGGTGGTCGGCTTCGGCGTGAAGACGGTGCAGTTGCGCCGCAAGTCGGCCGAACCCGCCGACGCGCTGAAGCGCGAAATCGCCCGCTGCGTGGCGGCCGGCCGCGCGCACGACGCGCAGGTGTTCATCAACGACCACTGGCAGGCGGCGCTCGAGGCGGGCGCGTACGGCGTACACCTCGGCCAGGAAGACGTGCATATGGCGGATCTGTCCGCGCTGGCCGAGGCGGGCATCCGGCTCGGTCTGTCGACTCACGGCTTCTACGAGATGCTGAAGGCGCTGCATTTCCGTCCGAGCTATATTGCGTTGGGCGCCGTGTTCCCGACCACCACCAAAGTGATGCCGACCGCGCCGCAGGGCTTGCGGCGCCTCGCACGCTACGTGCGGCTGCTCGACGGTGTGGTGCCGCTCGTCGCGATCGGCGGGATCGATCTGCAGGTGCTGCCGGACGTGCTCGCGACGGGCGTCGGCTGCGCGGCCGTGGTGCGCGCGGTCACCGAAGCGGCCGATCCGGCCGCCGCCGTCTCCGCGTTGCAACACATGTTTACGCAATAATCGTCAGGCATAGTCAAGGAACGGGGCACCTCACGGCAGCTTTTGCACGATGGCCCTATAATTCGGCCTTCCCTGTAAAAGGATCGTCAGTTTGGTGCCTTCCTATCCCGAGACCTTACTCGAGCTGCGCGACGTCGACTTCGGTTACGGCGACCGGCTCGTCCTGTCGAATCTGAATCTGCGCTTTCGTCGCGGTCAGGTCGTCGCGGTCATGGGCGGCTCGGGTTGCGGCAAGACCACGGTGCTGCGGCTGATCGGCGGCCTCGTGCGTGCGCAGCGCGGCCAGGTGCTGTTCCACGGCCAGGACATCGGCGAGCAGACGCGCGAAGGCCTTTACGCGCTGCGCCGCAAGATGGGCATGCTGTTCCAGTTCGGCGCGCTGTTCACCGACATGTCGGTGTTCGAAAACGTCGCCTTCTCGCTGCGCGAGCACACCGATCTCCCCGAAGAACTGCTACGCGACCTAGTGCTGATGAAGCTCAACGCGGTCGGGCTGCGCGGTGCGCGCGACCTGCCGCCGTCGGAAATTTCGGGCGGCATGGCGCGGCGCGTGGCGCTTGCGCGCGCAATCGCGCTCGACCCCGAACTGATGATGTACGACGAGCCGTTCGCCGGTCTCGACCCGATCTCGCTCGGCATCACCGCGAACCTGATCCGCACGCTGAACCGGGCGCTCGGCGCCACGTCGATTCTCGTCACGCACGACGTGCCGGAATCATTCGCAATCGCCGACTACGTGTACTTCCTGTCAAACGGCGGTGTGCTCGCCGAGGGCACGCCGGACGAACTGCGCGCGTCGACCGATCCGACCGTGCGGCAGTTCATCGACGGCGCGCCGGACGGCCCGTTCAGATTCCACTATCCGGCCAAGACGCCGCTCGCGGCGGACTTTGGCATCGGCGGAGGCCAGTCGTGATCAGTCCGATCGGTCGCTCGGTCATCACCGGGCTCGGCAACGCCGGCTACGCGACGCGCTTCTTCCTGCGCCTCGTGCTCGAATTTTTTCCGCTGCTGCGCCGCCCGCGTCTTGTCACCAAGCAGATCCACTTCGTCGGTAATTATTCGCTGGTGATCATCGCGGTGTCGGGGCTGTTCGTCGGTTTCGTGCTCGGGCTGCAGGGCTATTACACGCTGAACCGCTACGGCTCCGAGCAGGCGCTTGGGCTGCTGGTCGCGCTGTCGCTCGTGCGTGAGCTCGGGCCCGTCGTGACCGCGCTGCTGTTCGCCGGGCGCGCGGGCACGTCCCTCACCGCCGAAATCGGCCTGATGAAGGCGGGCGAGCAGCTCACCGCGATGGAAATGATGGCCGTCGATCCGGTCAAGGTCGTGATCGCGCCGCGCCTGTGGGCGGGCATTGTGTCGATGCCGATCCTCGCGGCGATCTTCAGCGCGGTCGGTGTCCTCGGTGGTTATGTGGTGGGCGTGCTGCTGATCGGCGTCGATGCCGGCGCGTTCTGGTCGCAGATGCAAAGCGGCGTCGACGTGTGGCGCGATGTCGGCGCCGGGGTCGTCAAGAGCGTGGTGTTCGGCCTCGCGGTGACCTTCATCGCGCTGTTTCAGGGCTACGAGGCGAAGCCGACGCCGGAAGGCGTGTCGCGCGCGACGACCCGCACGGTCGTGTACGCGTCGCTCGCGGTGCTCGGGCTCGATTTCCTGCTGACCGCACTGATGTTCAGCTAAGACCGCGCAGCGCGCCGGCTGTCGGAGGCGCATGATGCGCCGCGCACGGCTGGAGGCGACGGCGCGGCGGATTCACTTTGGGATGACGATGAAAAAGAATGCTCTCGACTTCTGGGTCGGCCTGTTCGTGGTGCTGGGTTTCGTGGCGTTGCTGTTTCTTGCGCTGAAGGCCGGCAACATGAGCTCGTTGTCGTTCCAGGCAACCTACCCGGTCAAGCTGAAGTTCGACAACATCGGCGGGCTGAAGCCCCGCGCGCCGGTGAAGAGCGCCGGCGTGACGGTCGGGCGGGTCGCGTCGATCGGCTTCGATAGCAACGCCTACCAGGCGCTCGTCACGATCGACATCGACAAGCAATACCAGTTTCCGAGAGACACCTCGGCGAAGATCCTGACCTCGGGTCTGCTCGGCGAGCAGTACGTCGGACTCGAGCCGGGCGGCGACTCGGAAATGCTCAAGGCGGGCGATACGATCTCGATGACGCAATCGGCGATCGTGCTGGAAAATCTGATCGGCCAGTTCCTGTACAGCAAGGCCGCGGATTCCGGCGCGGCAAAGCCCGCTGCCTCGGCCCCCGCACCGGCGCCGGGCGCGCCGGCTTCCGGCTCTGCCGCCCAGTAAGGCCAACAAGGAGAACTAGATGCAGACGACACTGCAGACCCCGCGCAGCGGCGCGCGCGTCCTACAGTTCGGCAAGGTCGCCGTGGCGGCTGCGCTGCTCGCCGGTTGCACGACCGTGCAGACGCCTACCAAGGGCGACCCGTTCGAAGGGCTGAACCGCACGATCTTCACCGTCAACGACAAGATCGACCAGTACGCACTGAAGCCGGTTGCGCAGGGCTATGTTCGGGTCACGCCGCAGCCGGTTCGGGACAGCGTGACGAACTTCTTCTCGAACATCGGCGACGTCTACATCGCGGCGAACAACCTGCTGCAACTGCGCATCGCGGACGGCGTGTCCGACGTCATGCGGATCGTGATCAACACGCTGTTCGGCGTCGGCGGTCTGTTCGACGTCGCGACGCTCGCGAAGCTGCCGAAGCACGACAACGACCTCGGCCTGACGCTCGGTCACTACGGCGTGCCGGCAGGACCCTACCTGGTGCTGCCGCTTTTCGGGCCGAGTACGGTGCGCGACGCGGTCGGCTCGATCGGCAATTACTACGTGAACCCGGTCAGCTACATCAGTCCGTCGGGCCTGAGCTGGGCGCTGTATGGCCTGAACATCGTCAACACGCGCGCGAATCTGCTCGGCGCGAGCAACCTGCTGGAAGCCGCGGCGCTCGACAAATACTCGTTCGTGCGGAATGCGTATCTGCAGCGCCGTCAGTATCTGTTGTCGGATAACCGCCGGCGTCCGCAGGAACTTCCGAGCTATGACGAGGAAGCGCCGCTGCCGAAGTACGAGGAAGGCGACACGGGTGCCGCGACGGGCGCGGCTACGGGGGCGGCAGGCGCGCCGGCCGGCGCCGTAACCGGCGCGGCAGGCGCCGCCGCGGGTACGCAGGGTGCTGCGGCCAAGGCGGTTCCTGCATCCGGCGCGGCCGTGGCCACGCCACAGGGCGCGTCGGCACCCGAGGCCGCGTCGGGCACCGCAGCACCGCCGCTCGACCTGAACGGCAGCCCCGAAACCCAGATTCCGGCCGGTCAGTTTGTGCCGCCCACGCGCTTCAACTTTCCGTCCTTAAGATTGCATTGAACGTGCAGCCGTAACAGATCGATACGACTCTCGCAGTTTGCGCATGGATCGCCGTCGAACTCGCGTGATAAGGTCGGTTTAAACCGTTGCACTATTTTTGAGGCAAAGCTCGATATGAAAAAATTCTTCCTGATTCCGTTGTTTGCCGCGTTGTTTTCGTTCGTCAGCGCCGGTGCTTCGGCGCAAACCGTCGACACCAACTCGCCCGACGCGCTGATCAAGACCGTCACCCAGCAGGTAATCGACGCGATTCGCGGCGACAAGTCGATCCAGCAGGGCGACATCACGCACATCACGGCGCTCGTCAATGAAAAGATCCTGCCGTACACCGATTTCCGCCGCACCACGCAGCTCGCGATGGGCCGCAACTGGCGCACCGCGACGCCCGAGCAGCAGAACCAGGTGGTCGAACAGTTCAAGATGCTGCTGATCCGCACGTACTCGGGCGCGCTCGCGCAGGTGCGCGACCAGCAGATCCAGTACAAGCCGTTCCGCATGAACTCGGACGACACCGACACGGTGGTGCGCTCGGTCGTGATGAACAACGGCCAGCCGATCGAACTCGACTACCGCCTGTACAAGACGCCGCAAGGCTGGCGCGTGTATGACATCAACGTCCTCGGCGCGTGGCTGATCCAGGCGTATCAGCAGCAGTTCAACGAGCAGATCCAGCAGAAGGGCGTGGACGGACTTATCCAGTTCCTCACGCAGCGCAATCAGCAGCTCGCCGCGGGCAAACAGTCGTGAACGACGTGCTGAACGCGGTCGCGAACCGCTTCGACAGCGGCGCGACGCTGACCCACGAGAGCGCGAAGGCCACGCTCGCGGCGGGTCTGCAACGCATCGCGGCGGGCGCGGGCGGCGTCGACTGTGCGCCGCTCACGCAATTCGATTCGTCGGCGCTCGCCGTACTGCTCGCGTGGGTGCGGGCCGCGGCGGCGCGTGGCGGCAAGTTCGAAATCGTCAATCTTCCGGCTGGTCTCGCCAGTCTCGCGCAGGCCTACGGCGTCGATACACTTCTCTCTGCAGTCGCCTCCGGCATGGTTGCGTCAGCACGACATTGACGCTCCTCTAGCGTCGTCTCCCTCCTTTCGGCCAAGCCGGGGGTGCCAGTTTTTGCCCTATAATCAAACGTTTTTTTGGGGCGTTGAACTGGCCCCCTAATCGGCCCCGGTTCCGTTTCTTCCAGCATTTGCTCGTCCCCAGGCTCCATCGGGGCTACTTGAGGCGCCGCGACGCACGCGGCCCATAATCATGTCAGCCATAGAAATTCGTAACGTCAAGAAGCGCTACAAGGATTTGCAGGCGCTCAAGGGCGTCAGCCTCACGGTCGAAGAAGGCGAGTTCTTCGGACTGCTTGGTCCGAACGGCGCGGGCAAGACGACGCTCATCAGCATTCTCGCGGGTCTCGCGCGCGCCGACGAAGGCAGCATCGCGGTGCGCGGTCATGACGTCGTCGACGATTTCCGCAACGCGCGCCGCGCGCTCGGCGTGGTGCCGCAGGAGCTGGTGTTCGATCCGTTCTTCACTGTGCGCGAAACCTTGCGCATCCAGTCGGGCTACTACGGGCTGCGCAACAACGACGCGTGGATCGACGAGATCATGGCCAATCTCGATCTCACCGAAAAAGCGGATGCCAACATGCGAGCGCTGTCGGGCGGCATGAAGCGTCGCGTGCTGGTCGCGCAGGCGCTCGTGCACCGTCCCCCGGTGATCGTGCTCGACGAACCGACCGCCGGTGTCGACGTCGAACTGCGCCAGACGCTGTGGAAGTTCATCTCGCGCCTGAATCGCGAAGGCCACACGATCGTGCTGACGACGCACTACCTGGAAGAGGCCGAATCGCTGTGCGACCGCATCGCGATGCTGCGCCGTGGCGAGGTCGTTGCGCTCGATCGCACCAGCACGCTGCTGCAGCGTTTCGCCGGCATGCAGCTGTTCGTGCGGTTCGCGCAGGGTGTGCTACCTGCCGAGCTGCGTCCGCTCGAGGCGGAAAGCGGCGCGAGCAACGGCAATGGCCGACAGCATCTGCTGCGCCTGACGAGCTACGACGACGTCGAGCGCATCCTCGCGCAATGCCGCGCGGCCGGTTGTACATTCGAAGAAATCGAGGTCCGCAAGGCCGACCTCGAAGACGTATTCGTTCAGGTGATGAACGGTCCGGAAGTGATCGAGGGGCTTGCATGAGCGGCTACAGTGGATTTGGCACGCTGTTCTATAAAGAACTGCTGCGCTTCTGGAAGGTGTCGTTCCAGACCGTACTCGCGCCGGTCATCACCGCGCTGCTTTACCTGACCATTTTCGGCCACGCGCTGCGCGGCCACGTGCAGGTCTATCCGGGCGTCGAATACACGAGTTTCCTGATTCCGGGCCTCGTGATGATGAGCGTGCTGCAGAACGCGTTCGCGAATAGTTCTTCTTCGCTGATTCAATCGAAGATCACCGGCAACCTCGTGTTCGTGCTGCTGCCGCCGCTGTCGCACTACGAGATGTTCGCGGCCTACGTCCTCGCGGCCGTGGCGCGCGGCCTTTGTGTCGGCTTCGGCGTGTTCATCGTGACCATCTGGTTCGTGCCGCTCGCGTTCACCGCGCCGCTCTACATCATCGTCTTCGCGATGTTCGGCGCGGCGATCCTCGGCACGCTGGGTCTGATCGCCGGCATCTGGGCCGAGAAGTTCGACCAGCTAGCCGCGTTCCAGAACTTTCTGATCATGCCGCTCACGTTCCTGTCGGGCGTGTTCTACTCGACGCATACGCTGCCGCCGGTGTGGCGAGAAGTATCGCGGCTCAATCCGTTTTTCTACATGATCGACGGCTTTCGCTATGGCTTTTTCGGCGTGTCGGATATCGACCCGCTGGTGAGCCTCGCGATCGTCGCCGGTTTCTTCGTGGTGCTGGCCGTCGTGGCGATGCGCATGCTCGCTACCGGCTACAAGCTGCGCCACTGACGAGGAGCTTCTAACATGTTGCCGACTCCCGAACAGGTCAAACAGTACATTTCAGCTGGACTCGCGTGCGAGCATCTTGAAGTCGAAGGCGACGGTCAGCATTTCTTTGCGACGATCGTCTCGCCGAACTTCGAAGGCAAGCGCCTGATCCAGCGTCACCAACTCGTGTATGCGGCGCTCGGCGACCGCATGCGCGAAGAAATCCACGCGCTCAGCATGAAGACGCTGACGCCCGCCGAATGGCAGAACGCGTAATCTGGAAATTTAGTGCGAATTACTCAGGAAGGGCGCGACACCGCTAGCGGCGCGCCGAACACAGACAAGGCAGGTCCGGACGCGAACCGGGCCGATCAGGAACCGACAGGCATGGATAAACTCATCATTGAAGGTGGCTACCCGCTCTCCGGTGAAGTTGTCGTCTCGGGTGCGAAAAACGCGGCATTGCCGATCCTGTGCGCGGGTCTGCTGAGCGCCGATCCGGTGCATCTGGAGAACGTGCCCGATCTGCAGGACGTGCGCACGATGCTCAAGCTGCTCGGCCAGATGGGCGTGCGTATCGAAGCCGGCGAAGGGCGCGTGGCGCTCGACGCGTCCAAGGTCGACAACCTCGTCGCGCCGTACGAAATGGTGAAGACGATGCGCGCGTCGATCCTCGTGCTCGGTCCGCTCGTCGCGCGCTTCGGTCATGCGCGCGTGTCGCTGCCGGGCGGCTGCGCGATCGGCGCGCGTCCGGTCGATCAGCACATCAAGGGTCTGCAGGCGATGGGCGCCGAGATCACGATCGAGCACGGCTTCATCGAAGCGCGCGCGAAGCGTCTGAAGGGCGCGCGCATCGTCACCGACATGATCACCGTGACCGGCACCGAGAACCTGCTGATGGCGGCGGTGCTCGCCGATGGCGAAACGGTCATCGAGAACGCCGCGCGCGAACCCGAAGTGGTCGACCTCGCGCATCTGCTCGTCGCGATGGGCGCGAAGATCGAAGGCATCGGCACCGACCGTCTGGTGATCCATGGCGTCGACAAGCTGCACGGTGCGAAGCACACGGTGATTCCGGACCGCATCGAAGCGGGCACTTTCCTGTGCGCGGTCGCGGCAGCCGGTGGCGACGTCACGCTGCGCAAGATGCGTCCGCTGCTGCTCGAAGCCGTCACCGAAAAGTTGCGCGAAGCGGGCGTCACGGTCGAGGAAGGCGACGACTGGATGCGCGTGCGCATGGACAAGCGCCCGAGCGCGGTCACGTTCCGCACCTCCGAATACCCGGCGTTTCCGACCGACATGCAGGCGCAGTTCATGGCGCTCAACACGATCGCGGACGGTACGTCGCAAGTCGTGGAGACGATCTTCGAAAACCGTTTCATGCACGTCCAGGAGCTGAACCGTCTCGGCGCGAGCATCACGATCGACGGCAACACGGCGCTCGTAACCGGCGTCGAAAAGCTGTCCGGCGCGAAGGTGATGGCCACCGATCTGCGCGCGTCCGCAAGTCTCGTGATTGCCGCGCTGCGCGCCGAGGGCGAGACGCTGATCGACCGCATCTATCACCTCGATCGTGGCTACGATCGCATGGAAGCGAAGCTAAACGCGATCGGCGCGAAGGTGCGTCGCGTTTCCGGGAGCGACGCATGAGTTCGATGCCGCAAACGTCGTCGTCGCCGGCGGTGAGCGCGCCGCTCACGCTCGCGTTGTCGAAAGGGCGTATCTTCGAGGAAACGCTGCCGCTGCTCGCGGCGGCCGGCATCGAAGTCGCGGAAGATCCGGAGAGCTCGCGCAAGCTGATCCTGCCGACCACCGACCCGAACCTGCGCGTGATCATCGTGCGCGCGACCGACGTGCCGACCTATGTGGAGTACGGCGCGGCCGACTTCGGTGTAGCCGGCAAAGACGTGCTGCTCGAGCATGGCGGCGGCGGCCTGTATCAGCCGGTCGACCTCGACATCGCCCGTTGCCGGATGTCGGTCGCGGTCGCGGCGGGTTTCGATTATGCGAACGCGGTGCGCCAGGGCGCGCGTCTGCGCGTCGCGACCAAGTACGTTGAAACCGCACGTGAGCATTTTGCCGCCAAGGGCGTTCACGTCGATCTGATCAAGCTGTACGGTTCGATGGAACTCGCGCCGCTGGTCGGCCTCGCCGACGCGATCGTCGACCTGGTCAGCTCGGGCAATACGCTGCGCGCGAACAATCTCGTCGAGGTGGAGGAGATCATGCAGATTTCGTCGCGCCTCGTGGTGAACCAGGCAGCGCTGAAGCTCAAACGCGCCGCGTTGCGGCCGATTCTCGACGCGTTTGCCAATGCGTCGTCGAATGCCGGCGCCCCGGCGGCCTGACTGACGATGGCAACGTGACGTCGCCCTGATAGCGCGCCTTACCGAAACGGATACCCGTATGTCTACCAAGATTCGCAAACTCGATTCCACCGCTCGCGACTTCCACAAGTCGCTGCACGCGGTGCTCGCGTTCGAGGCGAGCGAAGATGAAGCCATCGAGCGCGCGGTCGCGCAGATTCTGAACGACGTGAAGGCGCGCGGCGACGACGCCGTGCTCGAGTACACGAATCGCTTCGATCGCATCGATGCGAAAAGCGTGGCCGAACTCGAGCTGCCGATGTCGGAGCTCGAGGCTGCGCTCGAAAGTCTCGAGCCGAAGCGGCGTGCGGCGCTCGAAGCGGCGGCGGCGCGTGTGCGCGGCTATCACGAGAAGCAGAAGATCGAGTGCGGCAGCCATAGCTGGCAGTACACCGAGGCCGATGGCACCGTGCTCGGCCAGAAGGTCACGCCGCTCGATCGCGCGGGGATCTATGTGCCGGGTGGCAAGGCCGCGTATCCATCGTCGGTGCTGATGAACGCGATTCCGGCACGCGTGGCCGGCGTGCGCGAAATCGTGATGGTGGTGCCGACGCCGGACGGCGTGAAGAATCCGCTCGTGCTCGCGGCGGCTCTGCTGGGCGGCGTCGATCGTGTATTCACGATCGGCGGCGCGCAGGCGGTGGGCGCGCTCGCGTACGGCACGCAGACCATCCCCGCGGTCGACAAGATCTGCGGCCCTGGCAACGCGTATGTCGCGTCGGCGAAGCGGCGCGTGTTCGGCACGGTCGGCATCGACATGATCGCCGGGCCGTCGGAAATCCTCGTGCTGTGCGACGGCACGACCGATCCGCGCTGGGTCGCGATGGACCTGTTCTCGCAAGCCGAGCACGACGAGCTCGCGCAGTCGATCCTGCTGTGCCCGGACGACGCGTTCATCGCGCGCGTGCGCGAAGCGATCGACGAACTGCTGCCCGCCATGCCGCGCCACGAAGTGATCCGCACATCGCTCGAAAACCGCGGCGCGCTGATCAAGGTGCGCGACATGGCCGAGGCCTGCGCGATCGCCAACGACATCGCGCCGGAGCACGTCGAAATCTCGGCGCTGGAGCCGCATCAGTGGGCGCAGCAGATCCGTCACGCAGGCGCGATCTTCCTTGGCCGTTACACGAGCGAGAGCCTCGGCGACTACTGCGCGGGCCCGAACCACGTGCTGCCGACGTCGCGTACCGCACGGTTTTCGTCACCGCTCGGCGTCTATGATTTCTTCAAGCGTTCGAGCCTGATCGAGGTTAGCGCGGACGGTGCGCAGACGCTCGGCGAGATCGCCGCGGAACTCGCATACGGCGAAGGTCTGCAAGCGCACGCACGCAGCGCCGAATACCGGATGCGGCAGAACAACCACGAACGCGGCTGAGGCGGATCGCGCGATAACGCTGGCGCGCGGCGGAGCCTAACGCCCGTTCAATAACGACGACAGAGACCAACCCCGAGCGGCCCTGCGCCGACGACGCCGTCCCGGCGTTCTTCGCACGGCCTGGCCCCCGAAGCTATGACGACACCTCAAGACATCATCCGCAGCGACGTGCTCGCAATGACGAGCTACCCGGTTCCGGACGCCACCGGCTTCATCAAGCTCGACGCGATGGAAAACCCGTTTCCGCTGCCGCCGGAACTTGCCGCGCATCTCGGCGAGCGCCTGGCCGGCGTCGCGCTGAACCGTTATCCGGCGCCGCGTCCCGAGCAGCTGATCGAGCGCATCCGTCACGTGATGGGCGTGCCGGCGGGTTGCGACGTGTTGCTCGGCAACGGCTCGGATGAAATCATCAGCATCATGTCGGTCGCGTGCGCGAAGCCGGGCGCGAAGGTGCTCGCGCCGGTGCCGGGCTTCGTCATGTATCAGATGTCGGCGAAGCTGGCGAATCTGGAATTCGTCGGCGTGCCGTTGAAACCCGACTTCACGCTCGACACCGACGCGATGCTCGCGGCGATCGCCGAGCACGAACCGGCGATCGTCTATCTCGCGTATCCGAACAACCCGACCGGCACGCTGTTCGATGACGCCGAAATCGAGCGCATCATCGCCGCGGCGAGCAAGAGCCTGATCGTCATCGACGAGGCGTATCAGCCGTTCGCGCAGAAGAGCTGGCTGCCTCGCGCCGATCAGTTCGACAACGTCGTCGTGATGCGCACGGTGTCGAAGCTGGGCCTCGCCGGCATCCGCCTCGGTTACCTGGTCGGCAGGCCCGCGTGGCTGACCGAGTTCGACAAGGTGCGCCCGCCGTACAACACCAACGTGCTGACTCAGGCCGCCGCCGATTTCCTGCTCGACCACATCGGCGTGCTCGACGCGCAGGCCGCGCAATTGCGCGACGAGCGCACGAAGCTCGCGCGGGCGGTGGCGGCGCTACCGGGCGCCGAAGTGTTCCCGAGCGCGGGTAACTTCCTGCTCGTGCGCGTGCCCGATGCGTCGGTGCTGTTCGAAACTCTGCTAACGGCGCGGATTCTGATCAAAAACGTGAGTAAAATGCATCCATTGCTGGTCAATTGCGTGCGTTTGACCGTCGGTTCGCCGAACGAAAACGCCCACTTGCTCGCCGGGCTGAAACTCGTGTTGCGGTAATCCGCCGCGCCGAGCGGCGGCATAAAAGCGGCTGCACTGTGTAGCCCGCCATTTTTCCACCCCACATTACTAGCGCTTTCAAGCCAGATTCGAGGAATTGCCATGCGCCTTGCGGAAGTCGTTCGCAACACTAGCGAAACGCAGATCCGTGTGAAGATCAACCTGGATGGCACCGGCCAGCAGAAGCTGGCCACCGGTGTGCCTTTCCTGGACCACATGCTCGACCAGATCGCCCGCCACGGGTTGTTCGACCTCGAGATCGAAGCGCATGGCGACCTGCACATCGACGACCACCACACGGTCGAAGACACCGGCATCACGCTCGGCCAGGCCGTCGCGAAGGCGATCGGCGATCGCAAGGGCATCCGCCGCTACGGTCATTCCTACGTGCCGCTCGACGAAGCGCTGTCGCGCGTCGTGATCGATTTCTCCGGCCGTCCGGGCCTCGAATTCCACGTGCCGTTCACGCGCGCGCGCATCGGCACGTTCGACGTCGACCTGTCGATCGAATTCTTCCGCGGCTTCGTGAACCATGCCGGCGTGACGCTGCACATCGACAACCTGCGCGGCATCAACGCTCACCATCAGATGGAAACGGTATTCAAGGCGTTCGGGCGCGCGCTCCGCATGGCCGTCGAACTCGACGAGCGCGCAGCCGGGCAGATTCCGTCGACCAAGGGCAGCCTCTAACGCAACGGCCGTAACAGGCTTTAACACGGGTTTCAACGCCTCCAACGTCTTCAGCCACCCGCCTTCAGGCGACCCATCGGACATGACCGTCCATGCCGGCACGTCGTTCGACGCGGCGCGGCGGTATCGATGGATCGGGGGCAGAGCGGCCAAACTTGAAATGAAAACTTCGATAGCGATTGTGGATTACGGAATGGGCAACCTGCGCTCGGTTGCCCAGGCACTGCGCAAAGCCGCGCCGGAAGCGGACGTGGCGATCGTCGATCGTCCGGAAGCGATCCGCGCGGCCGACCGCGTGGTGCTGCCGGGCCAAGGCGCGATGCCTGACTGCATGCGCAGTCTCGGTGCGTCCGGTTTGCAGCAAGCGGTCGTCGAGGCGTCCCGCAGCAAGCCGCTGATGGGCGTGTGCGTCGGCGAGCAGATGCTGTTCGACTGGAGCGCCGAGGGCGACACGCCGGGTCTGGGTCTGTTGCCCGGCAAGGTCGTGCGTTTCGAGCTAGAAGGCCAGGTGCAGGACGACGGCTCGCGCTTCAAGGTCCCGCAGATGGGCTGGAACCGCGTGCGTCAGGCGCAGCCGCATCCGCTTTGGGACGGCGTCGCCGACAACGCGTTCTTCTACTTCGTGCACAGCTACTACGTGGTGCCGGACGACCCGGCGCATACGTCGGGCGAAACGGTCTACGGCGTGCCCTTTACCTCGGCGGTAGCGCGGGATAACATCTTTGCCACCCAATTCCACCCTGAAAAGAGCGCCGACGCGGGTTTGCGCGTGTATCGCAACTTCGTGCACTGGAACCCGTGAACGCCTTTTTTCATCCCGTTGCCGCGCGCGCGTCGCGCGGTGTCCCGGTCCCGCATCCGACCGGCGCCCCACTGGAGCGCCGAACGAGTTGTACTAAACTAGCGAGACGGTATTGCGGCGGGCTGACTCGCCAGCCGCTGCCGCCGACCTTCAATCCACTCCCAGATAACACCCGATTGCTATGCTGCTGATTCCCGCCATCGACCTGAAAGACGGTCAGTGTGTACGCCTCAAACAGGGCGATATGGACCAGGCGACGATTTTCTCCGAGGAACCGGCGGCAATGGCCCGACATTGGGTCGACCGCGGCGCGCGTCGACTGCATCTGGTCGACCTGAACGGCGCGTTTGCCGGCAAGCCGAAAAACGGCGATGCAATCCGCGCGATCATCGATGAAGTGGGCGGCCAGATTCCGGTTCAGCTGGGCGGCGGCATCCGCGACCTGAACACGATCGAGCGCTATCTGGACGACGGTTTATCGTACGTGATCATCGGCACCGCGGCGGTGAAGAACCCCGGCTTTCTGCAGGACGCGTGCACCGCGTTCGGCGGTCACATCATCGTCGGTCTCGACGCGAAAGACGGCAAGGTCGCCACCGACGGCTGGAGCAAGCTGACCGGTCACGAAGTGGCCGACCTCGCGCGCAAGTTCGAGGACTACGGCTGCGAGTCGATCATCTATACCGACATCGGCCGTGACGGCATGCTGCAAGGCATCAACATCGAAGCGACGGTGCGCCTTGCGCGCGCGGTCAAGATTCCGGTGATCGCGAGCGGCGGTCTGTCGAACCTCGCGGACATCGAATCGCTGTGCGAAGTCGAAGGCGAGGGCATCGAGGGCGTAATCTGCGGCCGCGCGATCTATTCGGGCGACCTCGACTTCGCGGCCGCGCAGACGCTCGCGGACAAGCTGCGCGAAGCGGACGACGCTTAAGCACGGCGTCGGCTGCGCGTGCTGGGCAGGTTGCGCGGGGCCGCCGGCGTTGCGCTCGTGTCGGCTTGCGGCGCTCGTTCGAACGATGGCTTGCCTGTAACGCGCGTCGCACGATCACGCGCCCGGAATCTCGCCAGCTTGCGGCCGGCACCTCACTCGCGGCGCGACGCAACCGCTCGCGCCGGCACCGTGCCGCTTGCCCGCAAGCGAGCGGCCTCATCAGCGGTATTGGCAAAATTGCACGATCATGGCTCTAGCTAAACGCATCATCCCCTGTCTCGACGTCACCGCGGGCCGCGTGGTCAAGGGCGTCAACTTCGTCGAACTGCGCGACGCGGGCGACCCGGTCGAAATCGCTCGCCGTTACGACGATCAGGGCGCCGACGAACTCACGTTCCTCGACATCACCGCGACCTCGGATCAGCGCGATCTGATTCTGCCGATCATCGAGGCGGTCGCCTCGCAGGTGTTCATTCCGCTGACGGTCGGCGGCGGCGTGCGCGCGGTCGAAGACGTGCGGCGCCTGCTGAACGCGGGCGCCGACAAGATCAGCATGAACTCGTCGGCGATTGCGAATCCGCAACTCGTGAAGGACGCGACCGACAAATACGGCTCGCAGTGCATCGTCGTGGCGATCGATGCGAAGCGCGTCTCGGCCGACGGCGAAACGCCGCGCTGGGAAGTGTTCACGCACGGCGGGCGCAAGGCCACCGGCCTCGACGCGGTTCAATGGGCGCGCAAGATGGCCGAGCTCGGCGCCGGCGAAATCCTGTTGACCAGCATGGATCGCGACGGCACCAGGAGCGGCTTCGACCTCGCCCTCACGCGCGCGGTGTCGGACGCAGTGCCGGTGTCCGTGATCGCTTCGGGCGGCGTCGGCAATCTGCAGCATCTCGCCGACGGCATCACGAGCGGTCACGCGGACGCGGTGCTCGCCGCGAGCATCTTCCACTATGGCGAACACACGGTCGGCGAGGCCAAGCGCTTCATGGCCGACCAGGGCATTTCGGTGAGGTTGTGACGTGACGAATTCCTCGGCAGTGAACTGGCTCGACAAGGTCAAGTGGGACGCGAACGGCCTCGTGCCGGTGATCGCGCAGGAAGCGTCGACGAACGACGTGTTGATGTTCGCGTGGATGAACCGCGAGGCTCTCGCGAAGACCGTCGAGACCGGCCGCGCGGTGTATTTCTCACGCTCGCGCCAGCGCCTGTGGTTCAAGGGCGAGGAGTCGGGCCACGTGCAGCATGTGCATGAAGTGCGACTCGATTGCGACGAAGACGTCGTGCTGCTGAAAGTCGAGCAGGTATCGGGCATCGCCTGCCATACCGGCCGCCACTCGTGCTTTTTCCAGAAATTCGAAGGCTCGGTGGACGACGGCGACTGGCAGGCCGTCGATCCCGTGCTGAAAGACCCCGAACACATCTACAAATGACGCAATCCACGCAAAACCCGTCGCCCGCCACGGCTTCCACGCTCGACACGCTGCTGCGCCTCGCGGCGGTGATCGACAGCCGCAAGGGCGGCGATCCGGACATCTCGTACGTATCGCGCCTGTTCCACAAGGGCGACGACGCGGTGCTGAAGAAGATCGGCGAAGAGGCCACGGAAGTCGTGCTGGCCGCGAAAGACGCGCGCCACGGCGGCGCGCCTAAGGCGCTGGTCGGCGAGGTCGCGGATCTGTGGTTCCACTGCCTCGTGATGCTGTCGCATTTCGATCTAAGTCCCGCTGACGTGGTCGCCGAGCTCGAGCGACGCGAAGGCCTGTCGGGCATCGAGGAAAAGGCGCTGCGCAAGAGCCGCGAGCGCGACGAGAACGGCGACTGAGCAAGCGGAGCGGAAATCTGGCGCTTCCGCTTGAAGTCGCGTGCGCCGGCACCTATATAGCGGTAACCGCACCTTCGGGAGGACGCAAGCATGGAACAGCCGCAAGAAAGCTATCCGCCGCCGGTCTACCGCCACGCGATGGAGCCCGAACGCGAGCGCAGCCTGCGAACGCTGACACACGTGCTGTATGCGCTGTATGCGGTTCACTGGCTGACCGGCGGGCTCACCATTCTGATCGCGATCATCATCAACTACGTCAAACGGCCGGACGTGGCCGGCACGCCGTACGAAGCGCACTTCGAATGGCAAATCCGCACGTTCTGGCTGGGCCTCGTCGGTTACGCGATCGGTGCGTTGCTGTTGCTCGTCGTGATCGGCATTCCATTGCTGTGGGCCGTCAGCATATGGATGTTGTACCGTATTATCAAAGGCTGGCTGTATCTGTACGATAACAAGCCGTTCGCGAATCCGGCCGGCTGGGTCTGAACGCTCGCCGGTCCGCATGGGTGGGCCGGCTTTCGGGTCGAACCTCGTCGCGCGCGGCTTCGCTCGCCTAAGTCATACCGCGTCAGGAATACGATGAGTCACGATCCGAACTGTCTTTTCTGCAAGATCGCCGCTGGCGAAATCCCGTCGACCCGAGTCCACGCAGACGACGAGTTCGTCGCCTTCCGCGACATCCGGCCGGCGGCCGAAACGCATGTGCTGGTGATTCCTCGCCAGCACATCGCGACGCTGTCGAACTGCGTCGAAAGCGACGCGCCTCTGCTTGGTAGAATGCTTGTGCTGGCCGCGCGACTGGCCGAGCAATTGGGGGTCGCATACAGCGGCGGAGAAACGGGCTTTCGCACGGTCATCAATACCGGTCCGGGCGGTGGTCAGGAGGTGTATCACCTGCACCTGCACATTCTCGCGGGACCGCGCCCCTGGCAACGCATGGGCTGAGTGCCGGCTCGCGTGTCATGCGCGCTGCGTGAAATGCGCAAACCGGCGCGAGTTTTGGTCGAGGACAATAGCGCCACCGTTGTTTTTACCGCTGTAATAACGTCGACGCGATCGTCTCGCCACAATGACATCGGTGGAGACCACGGGCGTATCGCCAGCGAGGCGTGGCGACGTGCGGTAACGTAGAGTGAGATGGAGACGAAGCGCACGCGCTTCAGGTTATGCAAATTTGCCGCATCGAGATGCGGCGCCGGGGTTAAGGAGAGTAGTCATGGGTTCGTTGAGTATTTGGCATTGGTTGATCGTTCTGTTGATCGTCGCGCTCGTGTTCGGCACGAAGAAGCTGCGCAACATCGGTGGCGATCTGGGCGGCGCGGTAAAGGGCTTCAAGGAAGGCATGAAGGATGCCGATTCGCCGTCCGCCGACGCGCAACAGCAGCAGCGCGAGTTGCCGCGCAACGGCGCGGTGGACGTGGACGCGAAGGAAAAGACGCAGCAATCGAGCGACTACCGCTAAGCCGCGGCGTTCGCGCCGTTCCCGCGTTTCTGACGGACACCCCATTTCATGCTGGACCTCGGTCTAACCAAGATGGCGCTGATCGGCGTCGTCGCGCTGGTCGTCCTCGGGCCTGAGCGCCTTCCACGTGTGGCTCGCACGGCCGGCGCGCTGTTCGGCCGCGCACAGCGGTACATCAATGACGTGAAGGCCGAGGTCACGCGCGAAATCGAGCTCGACGAATTGCGGCGCATGAAGACCGAGTTCGAGAAGGCCGCGAGCAATGTCGAAACGGCGGTTCAGGACAATCTGCGCAAGCATGAGAATGAACTGAACGAAGCATGGAATAGCGGTACGTCGGTGTCGCCGAGCATCGCCGGCGGCGCGCTCGAAGACGCTGGCAGCGGGGGCAGCGGCAGCACCGGTGGTGCCACCTCGTGGCCAGTCAGTACGCCGGCCGCCGCGCCCAAACGCAAGAACTGGCGCGTCCAGCAGAGCGCCATGCCCACCTGGTATAAACGTGCGAGTCTGCGCCGCACGCGCGTGCAGTCGGGCGCCGCGCGCGTTGCGCGGCACACACCTGCCAACCTGCGTCGTCCGACGCGGTTTTTCTGATGTTCAGATCGACAATCCCTAACCGAGGGCCGGTGTGAGCGACCCCCAGCAATCCCAGAACGAAGGCACTGAAGAGACCTTCATTTCCCACCTCGTCGAACTGCGTGACCGCATCATCCGTGCGGGGCTTGCCGTCATCGTCGTGTTCATCGGGCTCGTGTACTGGGCGCCGGACATCTTCAAACTGCTCGCGCGTCCGCTGATGATGAATCTGCCGAAGGACGGCAAGATGATCGTCACCGACGTCACCGGCTCGTTCTTCGTGCCGATGAAGGTGACGATGCTGGTCGCCTTCGTGCTCGCGCTGCCGGTCGTGCTGTACCAGATCTGGGCGTTCGTCGCGCCTGGGCTCTATCAGCACGAGAAGAAGCTGGTCGCGCCGCTGGTTGCGAGCAGTTACACGCTGTTCCTGTGCGGCATGGCGTTCGCGTACTTCGTCGTGTTTCCGACCATTTTCCGCGTGATGGCGCACTACAACGCGCCGCTAGGCGCGGAGATGACAACCGATATCAACAATTACCTGAGCTTCGTGCTGACGATGTTCATCGCGTTCGGCGTCACGTTCGAGGTGCCGATCGTCGTCGTGCTGCTGGTGCGGATGAACGTGGTGACGCTGAAGAAGCTGAAGGAAATCCGGCCGTACGTGATCGTCGGCGCGTTCGTGGTATCGGCCGTCGTCACGCCGCCGGACGTGTTTTCGCAGTTGATCCTCGCGGTTCCGCTGATCGTGCTGTACGAAGCGGGCATCATCGCGGCGCGGCTGATCGTCGGCAAGCAGCCGGTGATCGTGGAGGATGCGAGTCCGCCGTCGAGTTGAGGTATCGCGAGCCGGTGTCGTGCGTCAAATAAAAAGGGCAGTTCATCGCGGACTGCCCTTTTTCGTTGCGCGGAAGCCGTAAGCCTTAACCTCAGCCGCCCTCGTCGTCCGGGTGATCGCCGCCGTTTTCGTCTTCCGCCTGTTTCGGCGGCGGTGGGCGTTTGCCGATCATCACATCGAGATCGATCTGATGACCCTTGCGCACCAGGTGCACCTTGGCCGCCGTGCCCGGCTTGATCTGCGCGATCACGTTCAATAGACGCGTGGTATCGGTGATCTGCTGGCCGTTCACGCTGGTCAGGATGTCGCCGGGCTTGATGCCCGCGCGGTCGGCCGGACCGCTCTTCAGCACGCCCGCGACGATCGCGCCCGACTTCTGGTCGAGTCCGAACGACTCTGCGATTTCCGGCGTCACATCCTGCGGTTCGACGCCGATCCAACCGCGCGTGACCGTGCCGGTCGTGATGATGCTTTCGAGCACGCTGCGCGCGGTCGACACCGGAATCGCGAAGCCGATACCGAGCGAGCCGCCAGAGCGCGAGTAGATGGCTGTGTTGATGCCGAGCAGGTTGCCGTTCACGTCGACGAGCGCACCGCCCGAGTTGCCGGGGTTGATCGGTGCGTCGGTCTGGATGAAGTTTTCGAACGTGTTGATGCCGAGGTGGTTGCGGCCCAGCGCGCTGACGATGCCCATCGTCACGGTCTGTCCGACGCCGAACGGATTGCCGATCGCGAGCACGACGTCGCCGACGCGGGTCTGGTCCATCCGGCCGAGCGTGATGGTGGGCAGATTGGTCATGTTGACCTTGAGCACGGCCAGATCGGTTTCGGGGTCGATACCGATGACCTTCGCGCTGGCGGTGCGGCCGTCGGCGAGCGCGACTTCGATCTGATCGGCGCCGTCGACGACGTGCTGGTTCGTTAGAATGTAACCTTCCGAACTCACTATCACGCCTGAGCCGAGATTCGAGGCAGGCTGCTCCTGCTGCTTGCGATTGTTCCTGTCGCCGAAGAAGTAGCGGAACAGCGGATCTTTGGCGCGCGGGTCGGGAGGCAGTGAGCCATCCTTACTGGAGAACACGTTGACGACCGCGGGCATGGCCTTTTGCGCCGCTTCGGCATAGGACGTTTCGGCGTGGCCAGTGCCGATGCCCGGCGCCACTTCCCGCAGCGCGACGATCGGTTCGACGAGTTGTCTGCCGAACTGTCCTTGACGCTGCAGCCACTGCGGTTTGAGGGTCGCAATGATGAACATCAGCGCCAACAGCACCGTCACCGCTTGGGCAAATAACAGCCAGAAGCGTCTAAGCATCTGAAGACTAGGGGTCTATATGGATCGGATCGAACTTGAATTGTACTTGAACAATCTCCTTGAAACCGCGCGCTTCAAGGACTATTGCCCGAACGGATTGCAGGTCGAGGGGCGCCGCCGGATCAACAAACTCGCGACCGGCGTGACCGCGTCGGTGGCCTTTCTGGAGGCCGCGCTGGACTGGGGCGCGGACGCCGTTCTGGTCCATCACGGCTACTTCTGGCGCAACGAGGCACCGCAGATCACCGGCCGCAAACATGCTCGTTTGAAGCTGCTGCTCGCCAACGACCTGAACCTGTTCGCCTATCATCTGCCACTCGACGATCACCCCGAATTCGGCAACAACGCGCAGATCGGCGAGAAGATGGGCTGGATCAGCGACGCGCGTTTTGGCGACAACGATCTTGGCTGGCTCGCCACCTTGCCGATGCGGATCACGTTGTCGCACCTGACCGCGGAAATCGCGCAGACGCTGGGCCGCACGCCGCTCGTGTTCGGTGATCCGGATCTTGAACTGCGCCGCGTCGGCTGGTGCACGGGCGCCGCGCAAGGCATGTTCGACGCGGCGATCAACGCGGGCGTCGACGTCTACGTGACCGGCGAGGTTTCGGAGTCGGTCATGCATACGGCGGCGGAAAGCGGCGTCGCGTTTCTGGCCGCCGGCCACCACGCGACCGAACGCTTCGGCGTGCAGGCAGTGGGCAAGCATCTGTCCGAATCGTTCGATATCGAACACCTGTTTATCGACATCCCCAATCCCGTTTGAATTGCGAATTGCATTAACGAAGAAAAAGGTAGGAATACCGTAGAAGGCACTTAAAAGGGGGCACGAAAAAGTTTGCGATCGGTACGGACAAACCCTGAGTTATCAAGGACTTCGCACGGTTTTTGGCAATCGGCCCTTGTAAATGACGACTCCATTCGAGCAAACTAGCAGCGGTAGAAGCGACGTGAAGGAAAAATCCAACTCAGAAGTGGGGCGTGTAATGCGAGACAAAGAAGAGGAACGCGTCGATGGCAGCCGCCGTAACTGGCTGGTAGCGACGACCGTAGCAGGCGGCATAGGAGGTGTTGCCGTTGTCGTACCCTTTGTTAGTTCGTTTGCACCATCCGAAAAGGCCAAGGCCGCAGGTGCGCCGGTCGAAGTCGATATCAGCAGTCTGAAGCCCGGCGACATGATGACGGTCGCCTGGCGTGGCAAGCCGGTGTGGATCATCAACCGCACGGACCGCATGCTCGCCGATGTTCAAAAAGCCGACAGCCAGGTAGCGGACCCCCACTCGCTGAATCCATTCTCGATGCCGCTGCCGGAGTACTGCAACAACGAATTCCGTTCACGCGCCGAGAATAAGCGTCTGCTCGTCGCTGTCGCCGTTTGCACGCATCTGGGCTGCACGCCGACGCCGCGCTTCCAGGAAGGCCCGCAGCCCAACCTGCCAGACGACTGGCCCGGCGGTTTCCTGTGTCCTTGCCACGGCTCGACCTACGACATGGCCGGCCGCGTCTTCAAGAACAAGCCCGCTCCGCAGAACCTCGACATCCCGCGCTTCATGTTCACGTCGGCGACGGCCCTCGTGATCGGGAAGGACGAAAAAGGAGAAGCGTAATGGCGAGCGAACACGAAGTAGAGACGACCGGGCTGGCGGGTTGGATCGACCAGCGCTTCCCAATGACTGCCACGTGGAAGAAGCACGTTTCCGAGTACTACGCGCCGAAGAACTTCAACTTCTGGTACTTCTTCGGTTCGCTTGCGTTGCTGATGCTGGTCAATCAGATCGTCACCGGCATTTTCCTGACGATGAACTACAAGCCCGATGCGACGCTCGCGTTTTCGTCGGTCGAGTACATCATGCGCGAGGTGCCGTGGGGCTGGCTGATCCGCTACATGCACTCCACGGGCGCGTCGATGTTTTTCGTGGTCGTGTATCTCCACATGTTCCGCGGGCTCATGTACGGCTCGTACCGCAAGCCACGCGAGCTCGTGTGGATTTTCGGCTGCCTGATCTTCCTGAGCCTGATGGCCGAGGCGTTCTTCGGCTACCTGCTGCCGTGGGGCCAGATGTCGTTCTGGGGCGCGCAGGTGATCGTGAACCTGTTCTCGGCGATTCCGTTCATCGGGCCGGATCTGTCGCTGTGGATTCGCGGTGACTACGTCGTGTCCGACGTCACGCTGAACCGCTTCTTCGCATTCCACGTGATCGCGATTCCGCTCGTGCTGGTCGGCCTCGTGATCGCGCACGTGGTCGCGCTGCACGAAGTCGGCTCGAACAACCCGGACGGCATCGAGATCAAGGCGAGGAAGGGGCCGGATGGCGTGCCGCTCGACGGCATTCCGTTCCACCCGTATTACTCCGTGCACGACTTCATGGGCGTGTGCATCTTCCTGCTGATCTTCGCGGCGATCATCTTCTTCGGGCCGGAAATGGGCGGGTACTTTCTCGAAGCGAACAACTTCATTCCCGCGAATCCGCTGCAGACGCCGTCGGAAATTGCGCCGGTGTGGTACTTCACCGCGTTCTACGCGATGCTGCGCGCCACCACCGATCCATTCAAGATCGTGCTGATGATCGTCATCGCGCTGCTCGGGCTGCTCGCGCTCGTGCGAGCGCGCGGCAAGTGGCGGATCGGTCTGCCGGTGCTCGCCGTGCTGGTGATCGTCGCGATGGTGTTCACCGAATCGAAGTTCTGGGGCGTCGTGGTGATGGGCAGCGCGGTGATTTCGCTGTTCTTCCTGCCGTGGCTGGACCGGTCGCCGGTCAAGTCGATCCGCTACCGGCCGTTCTTCCACAAGGTTTTCTTCGGGATCTTCGTGATCGCGTTTCTGACGCTCGGCTTCCTCGGCACGCGGCCGCCATCGCCGGCGGCGACGCTGATCGCGCAGATTTGCGCGCTGATCTACTTCGCGTTTTTCCTCGGCATGCCTTTCTGGACGCGGCTTGGCAAGTTCAAGCAGCCGCCGGAACGGGTGCGGTTCAAGCCTCACTAATCGCGAGCCAGGAGAACACGAAGATGAAAAAACTGCTTTCGTTGTGCGCGCTGCTCGGCGTGACCGTGCTCGCCCTGTTGGCCGCTCCGGTCCACGCGGACGAGAATTTCCCGCTCGACCGCGCGCCGGACAACACGAACAATTTCGCTTCCTTGCAGCGCGGCGCGCAATTGTTTGTAAACTACTGCCTGAATTGCCACAGCGCGAACCTGATGCGCTACAACCGCCTGACCGATCTCGGCATTACGCCGAACGAAATCCAGGCGAACCTGCTGTTCACCACCGACAAGGTCGGCAACACGATGACCGTGGCGATGCGCCCGGAGGATGCGAAAGCGTGGTTCGGAGCGACGCCGCCGGATCTGTCGGTGGAGGCGCGGGCGCGCGGCACGGACTGGCTGTACACGTATCTGCGCAGTTTTTACCGCGACGATACGCGCCCGACTGGCTGGAACAATCTGGCGTACCAAAACGTGAGCATGCCTCACGTGCTGTGGCAGCTTCAGGGGCAGCGCGCGGCGAAATTCGGCGACGAAACCGACGAAAGAACCGGCGAAACGGTACACAAATTCCTCGGCTTCCAGCAACTGACTCCGGGGACGATGTCGCCGGTAGATTATGATTCTGCTGTGGCCGACCTCGTGTCGTACCTGTCATGGATGTCCGAACCGACTCAGCAAACTCGCAGGCAACTTGGCGTGTGGGTGCTGTTGTTCCTCGGTATCCTGAGCTTTTTCGCCTGGCGACTGAACGCCGCGTACTGGAAACATATCAAATAATCACGTCGTTACACGGCGTGGGGCCGGCGCCAGGAAAGACTGCTGAACGGTTTTTCCGCGCGCTGGCCCTTCAGCTTTTTGAGGAAACGTAAACATGATGGTTCTGTATTCCGGCACTACTTGCCCGTTCTCCCAGCGTTGCCGGCTGGTGTTGTTCGAAAAGGGCATGGACTTCGAAATCCGCGACGTCGACCTGTTCAACAAGCCGGAAGACATCGCCGTGATGAATCCGTACGGTCAGGTACCGATTCTCGTCGAACGGGACCTGATTCTGTACGAATCGAACATCATCAACGAGTACATCGACGAGCGCTTCCCGCACCCGCAGCTGATGCCGGCCGATCCGGTGCAGCGTGCGCGCGCCCGCCTGTTCCTGCTCAACTTCGAGAAAGAGCTGTTCGTCCACGTCGGCACGCTCGAAAACGAGAAGGGCAAGGCTGCGGAGAAGAATCACGAGAAAGCGCGCCTCGCGATCCGCGATCGCCTCACGCAGCTCGCGCCGATCTTCCTGAAGAACAAGTACATGCTCGGCGAAGAGTTCTCGATGCTCGACGTCGCGATTGCGCCGCTCTTGTGGCGCCTCGACCATTACGGTATCGAGCTGTCGAAGAACGCCGCGCCGCTGATGAAGTACGCTGAGCGCATTTTCAGCCGCCCGGCCTATATCGAAGCGCTGACGCCGTCGGAGAAGGTGATGCGTCGTTGAGTTTGGCTTTGGAGCGCGGGCGCAGCATCGCTTTGAGGCGCGCCCGCGCCCGCAAGAGGACTGTTGATGCAAGAGATTTCCACCAAGCCTTATCTGCTGCGCGCGCTTTACGAGTGGTGCACGGATAACGGCTACACGCCGCACATCGCGGTCCGGGTCGACAATCAGACGCGTGTGCCGCGTCAGTTCGTGCGTGACAACGAAATCGTGTTGAACATCAGCTTCGAGGCGACCAGCCAGCTGCAGATGGGCAACGAGTGGATCGAGTTCAACGCGCGCTTTTCCGGCAAGTCGCACAAAATCGAGGTGCCGGTCGCCAATATTCTCGCGATCTACGCGCGCGAAAACGGCCAGGGCATGGCGTTCCCGGTCGAATCGGCGGGCGGCGAGGCTCAGGATTCGGGCGCGGATGCCGCGGACGAAGCCGATACGCCGACGACTCCGCACGCGGTCGAAACCGCACCGGCCGACCCGGCCGCAGCGACGGAAGCCAGCGACAAACCGCAGCCCGACGACGATGGCTCGAAAGGCGGCGGCAGGGCTCGCCTTAAGATCGTGAAATGAAGTAGAATCACCGCCTCATGCCGGCTTAGCTCATCAGGTAGAGCGCTTGACTTGTAATCATGAGGTGGCGGGTTCGAGTCCTGCAGCCGGCACCAGATTGGAAAACCCCGTCGAAGCGCACGCTTCGGCGGGGTTTTTCTTTTCCGGTGGAAGACGCCCGAATCGTTGCGGAAGCCGATGACGGAAGCCTCGGTCAGGCTTATTGCGCGGATTTCACGCACGTCAAAGCGTGCGAAGGCAGCGTGAGGTGAGCCGCTCGATGGCTCAAAAATCACGATATCTCTTTCACCTTGTCGATCGTGGACTTGTTTGTCTACATTCGGTGCGTCTAAACTCCCTTGATCACCTTCACCGACGCATACCGCGCCGCGAATCCGCACGATGGCGGTACGGTACTATTCGGGCGTCGCCCGGAATGACCGGCAGCCACCGAGTATGCTGGTCCGCTGCCGCGGTCCTCGTCGCCGGCGACGTCACATCGACTC
Organism: Paraburkholderia sp. WC7.3g; assembly: GCF_050436345.1. Classification (NCBI taxonomy): domain Bacteria; kingdom Pseudomonadati; phylum Pseudomonadota; class Betaproteobacteria; order Burkholderiales; family Burkholderiaceae; genus Paraburkholderia; species Paraburkholderia sp. WC7.3g. Next base: position 60,462 of record NZ_JBNDMA010000002.1, on the reverse strand, counting down.
CATTGCGCCATGACCAGCCCCACAACTCTCACCTGGCCCGAAGCCGACGGCCCGCGCACCGCACGCTGGCGTTCCGAAGCGGCCGTGCCGCCGCCTAAGCGCGTCGTCGTCGCCGACGACCGCACCACCGCCGATTCGGCCTACCGCCTCGCCTGCGAGGGCATCGCGCTGCTGTGGCACGGCGATTTCCAGAATGCGCGCCAACTGCTGCAGGCGGTCACGCGCCGGCTCGAACGCAAGCCCCGCAAGCAGGGCGCGACACCGCTCGACGCGTTCAACCTGCATCGGCAGGCGCAGTCGCAGCGCGCGCGCACGCTCGGCATGATCCTGATTCCGCTCGATGCCGACTACGGCATTCCGCTGCGCCGCGCGCCCGACGTGCGGCAGGCCTGTATCGAAGCGTATGGCCCGGCGACCGGTGAGGCGTCGGTCGTGTCGTTGCGCGAATTGCTGGGCTTGATCGGCGCGCACGAATGGCGCAAGAAAGGTGTTGAGATTGCCGCGCTCGGCGAGCGCGTCCATCCGCACTATGGCGTGTTCTCACCGGTACGCGGTGAGTATGTCGATCTCGTCGCGCGCACGGCGCTGCCGTCGCTCGACCTCGCGTTCGATATCGGCACCGGCACCGGCGTGCTGGCCGCTCTGCTGGCCAAACGTGGCGTGCGCAAGATCGTCGCGACGGATCAGGATTCGCGCGCGCTTGCATGTGCTCGTGAAAATCTGGTGCGCCTCGGCTACGGCGAGCAGGTCGAGATCGTGCAAGCCGATCTGTTTCCGGACGGACGCGCGCCGCTCGTCGTCTGCAATCCGCCGTGGGTGCCGGCGCGGCCTGCGTCGCCGCTCGAATACGCGGTCTACGATCCGGACAGCCGTATGCTGCTCGGCTTCCTGAACGGGCTTGCGGCTCATCTGACGCCGGGCGGCGAGGGCTGGCTGATCATTTCGGATTTCGCCGAGCACCTCGGCCTGCGCACGCGCGAGTGGCTGCTGGCGGCGATCGAGCACGCGGGGCTGAGTGTCGTGGGACGTGAGGACATTCGCCCACGGCATCCGAAGGCCAGCGATCAGAACGATCCGCTGTACGTTGCGCGAGCGGCCGAGGTCACGTCGTTGTGGCGGCTCAAGGTTCGATGACGGCGATTGCGCGCGTCACGCCGACGCGCCGCGCGCTTCCAGATACGTGCATGCGCCCTGGCCAGCCACCAGCCCGCTGGCAAAACAGGCAGTCAGCAGATAACCGCCGGTCGGCGCTTCCCAGTCCAGCATTTCGCCCGCGCAGAATACGCCCGGCATCCGGTCGATCATCAGATGCGCGTCCAGTGCCTCGAACGGGATCCCGCCCGCCGTGCTGATCGCTTCGTCGATCGGTCGCGTGCGCAGGAGCCGCACCGGCAGCGCTTTGATCGCGTGAGCGAGGCCGCGCGCATCAGCGAATGCTTCCTTCGACAGAATCTCGTGCAATAGCGCAAGCTTGACCCCGCCGATCCCGATTCGCCCATGCAGATGACTCGCGATCGAGCGCGAGCCGCGCGGCCGCGTCACTTCCTCGACGACCCGCTCGAGCGTCAAGCCCGGCGCGAGATCCAGCGCGATCGTGACCTCGCCCTCGGCGAGAATGCGCTCGCGGATAAGCGCCGACAACGCGTAAATCAGGCTCCCTTCGAGGCCCGTTTCGGTCAAAAGTATTTCACCTTGTCGATCGTGGACTTTTTCGTCTACACCGGTCAGCGAAATCGCGACGGGCTTGATCGGCTGACCGGCGAAACGCTCGCGCAGATATGGGCTCCAGTCCGCGTCGAAGCCGCAGTTCGCGGGACGCAGCGGCACCACCGGGACGTCGCGCGACATCATCAGCGACACCCACGCGGCGTCGGAGCCGAGACGCGGCCAGCTGGCGCCGCCGAGTGCGAACACGACCGCGTCGCAGCTCACCGTTTGTTCACCGGCGGGCGTGTCGAAGCGCAGCACCTGCGCGGCGTCGTCTCCGGGCATTGACGCCCAGCCGCTCCACTTGTGACGCATATGGAATTGCACGCCCGTTTCGCGCAGCCGATGCAGCCACGCACGCAGCATCGGCGCGGCCTTCATGTCGGACGGGAACACGCGCCCCGAACTGCCAACGAATGTCTCGACGCCCAACTCATGCAGCCATGCGCGCAGTGCGTCGGGACCGAACGCGTCGAGCCATGGCGCGATGTGCGCGCGGCGCGCGCCGTAGCGTGCGAGAAACGGCTCGAGGGGTTCCGAATGCGTGATGTTCATGCCGCCTTTGCCCGCCATCAGGAATTTGCGACCAACCGACGGCATCGCGTCATACACGTGGACCCGCACGCCGCGCCGGGCAAGCGTTTCGGCGGCCATCAGGCCGGCGGGGCCGCCGCCGATCACGGCGACGCGAGCGGAATCGAGCGAGGATGGCATGCGGTTCAGCGGATCAGGGGGGGAAATTGGCGGTGCGCCGCGGCCAGCGAGCGGACGGGCGACGCGAAGGGCGCTATTGTCACACCGCGCGCGGTGCGCGGCAAACGCCGTCGCAGGCTACCGAACATTGCAGAACACTGCCCGGTGCAGGCAAGCAGGCGGCTATTCAGCCAGGCAGCGACGCTCGGCCGCCCCGGGCCGGAAACACTGGATTCAGTCTTTCCCCCGGCCGTTGCGCATCGCGTTCACCGCTTGGCTCGCGCGGCACGCGACCTATACTTTTCAAACCCCTTCCATCGGGCGCCGTTCGCGTCGTTGCTCGCGTCAATCCCCGATCACGTCATTTCCGACGCAGCCGCTGCGGCGCGCTTCACTGCCGCGCGCCGACAGCCGACGCACCTCGCGTGTTGAATCGGTGGAAGGGTCCATCTTGTCTGGTTCAAGGAGGTTGCCATGACCCGCAAATATATCGACTGTCGCGAGTTTCCGAGCGAAACGAACTGCACTGTCGCGCTGTCCGCCGACAGCGACAGCGAACTGCTCGAAGCCGCGGTCCAGCATGCCGTCAGCGTTCACCAGCACGCGGATTCGCCGGAGCTGCGCGCGCAGCTCAAGACGCTATTTCACGAAGGAACACCGCCCGTCGAGGCGCCGCGCGCTTGAGACGAGCGTGGAGGGGGAGTGCGGAAGCCCGCGTCGCGCGCTAACCCGGATAGGCTTCGTCGACCTTCAGCCCGGCGAGCTTGAAGATCACCCGTAGCGTCTGCGGCTTGATGTCGCGTCGCGACGCGAGTGTCGTCATCACGAAGTCGAGCACCTTGGCGTATTTGAGCATCGTCAGGCAGGTTTCGAGATCGACGTTGCCGTCGCGCATGACTTCGGCGAGCCGCAGCATTTCCGTGGAGATATCGCGTGCCATCTCGAGTTCGAGTTGCTGCTTCTCCGACCATGCCGACGCGGCGGTGAGCTTCGCCAGCATTTCCTGAAACTTCTGCTCGACATTTCCGTTGGGTACCGTATCCATTGCCGCCTCTTCTGTGATCATCCGAGCGCGCGAGCGGTGGCTACGCCGGCTCGCTGCTGGTTCCGTAACGTTCGGCCCGCTCCCGGGACCGCTCTCCCCACATCCTCCGGCCCGCGTGTCCGAATCGCACGGCCGGACAGCGTCCTGTTTTCGGCAACACGGCTTGCATCTGCAGGCTCAGCCGGCGCGTAAGCTCTTTTCAGCCATTATCGAGACACTTTCGCGCACCGCCTTTCGAGCAGGAAATGTTCCCAGCGGACTGCCCGTCCCGCGTGTTCCGCGCGGCGTGCTCGCTGGGAGTGCGGCACTTTGGGTAAACTGGCAGCAACTCTTCTCTTTTTCCGTCATCTGTCGCACGTTCGCACGGCAATTGATGGCGGCCCACACGATGTCCGGCAAAACCCACGAAATCCGTCCCAACCAGTCCGTCGAACTGCTCAAAGAGCTCCACATCCTCACGCGCGACGGCAAGATGAATCAGGACAGCCGTCGCAAGCTGAAGCAGGTCTACCATCTGTTCCAGTTCATCGAGCCGCTGCTCGAGGACCTGAAGGCACAGCAGGGGTCGCTGACGCTCGTCGATCACGGCGCGGGCAAGTCATACCTCGGTTTTATCCTGTACGACCTGTTTTTCAAGGAGTTTCAGGACACCGCAGGTGGGCCTTCGCACATTTACGGCATTGAAACGCGCGAAGAGCTGGTGACGAAGTCCGAAGAGCTGGCGGCGCGGCTCGGCTTCAGCGGGATGTCGTTTCTGAATCTGTCGGTGGCGGAGTCGATCACGTCGACGCGCCTGCCCGCCGAAATCGACATCGTGACCGCGCTGCACGCGTGCAATACCGCCACCGACGACGCGATTCGCTTCGCGCTCGAAAAGCACGCGAAGTACATCGTCGTCGTGCCTTGCTGCCAGGCCGAGGTGGCCGGCGTGCTGCGCCAGAACAAAGGCCGGGCGCTGAAGAGCGCGCTGACGGAAATCTGGCGTCACCCGCTGCACACGCGCGAATTCGGCAGCCAGATCACGAACGTGCTGCGCTGCCTGCAGCTCGAAGCGCATGGCTATCAGGTCAGTGTGACCGAACTGGTCGGCTGGGAACACTCGATGAAAAACGAGCTGATCATCGCGCAGTACAAGGATTTGCCGCGGCGCCGGCCGGCCGAGCGGCTCGGCGAAGTGCTGGACACCCTCGGACTCGATGCGCTGAAGGAGCGGTTCTTCGTGCTGGGCTGAGGCGCGACTCAGCGCTTCATCAACGCATCCCAGCCGGCGACGCCAATGCGCCGCAGCGTTTCCTGATTGCGCTCGTAAATCTGCTGCGCGTCGGGAAAGGCCTGCACCGCCCGCGCGATGCTGTCCTCGCGCAGCAGATGCAGGATCGGATAGGGCGCCCGATTCGTGTAGTTTTCGATATCGTCGGGCTCGCTGTCTTCGAACTGGTAATGCGGATGAAAGCTCGCGATCTGGATGACGCCTTCGAGCCGCAGCTGCTGGATCAGCCGGTCGGCAAAGAACAGGCAATCGTTGAAGTCGAGAAATTCGCCGAACGCGCGCGGCAGGATCAGCAGCGTCGTGTCGATGGCGGCGGGGTCGGCAGCGGCGAGCGTCTGCAGTTCGCCTTCCAGATCGGTCAGCACCGCTTCGAGTGTGTCAGCTTCGGTGACCGCGTAGCGGATCTGCCCCTTCACATGCACGGCCTTCGCGAACGGACACAGGTTCAGGCCGATTACGGCCTCGGTCAGCCAATGACGGGTCGCGGCGATCACGGCATCATGGGATTCGGCGGGTAACGGCATGGCGGACGGACGCGGCGGGGAAAAGGGCAATTTTAATGGACCCGGCTGACGGATTGGCTCAGCGTGCCCGCGTCTGCCCGCAAGCGGCCGCGATCAACTGCGCGGCGACTTTCGGCGCGGCGAGGATCGGCCCGCAGCCCGGCCCATAAGTCTGGCTCGCCGCGTACACGCCCTCGATCAGCAGCCCGAGCGCATCGGCGAGCGCTTGCGGATCACCGGCGCCGGCCGCCGTCGACAGTTCGAGCAGGCGCGCCATCAAGCGCTGCTTGTTGCGGAACACGAATTGCCGCGCCGGATGCGCGGTATCGGAAAACTCCACCGACACGTTCACGAACGGGCAACCGCGGTAATCGTCGACCGAGGCACGCACCGCGAGATCGTCGAAGTACTGCTGAAGCTGCTTCGCCGGCTCGCCCGGATGCTTCGCGAAACTCTTCTCGACGTAGCGGAAGAACTGCTCGTCCTTCTGCTCCAGATACGCCATCACGAGCTCGTCCTTCGACGAAAACTGCCGGTACAGGCTCATTTTGTTCACGCCCGCGCGTTCGACCACCGCATCGACGCCGACCGTACGCACGCCCTCGCGATAGAACAACTCGCTGGCCGCGCGCAGCAGATGCTGCTGCGCCTGCGGCCCGGCGGTCTGCGCGCCGCGCGCGCGCCGGGCGCGAGTAGGCGCGGGCTTGAGAGTTTCGCTGTCGGACATGGCAAGTCACCCGAATGAAATTGCTACCTTGATTGCTACCTTGACATGTTACCGACCAGTAACTAACATCGCAACACCATTGTGACCGATCTGTCACAAGTCATTCACCGACGCCGTAATCACACGAACGACGCCGCCATCCGGGCGCGTCGATGGGAGAACCGATGAACTGGGCTGCGCGACTGATAGGCGGACGATTCCACTACGGCTGGTTGACCGTCGCCGTGGTGTTCCTGGTTTTGCTCGCGGCGGCGGGTACGCGCGCGACACCGAGCGTGATGATGGTGCCGCTCGAGCACCAATTCGGCTGGAGCCGCGCGACGATCTCGCTCGCGATCTCCGTGAACATCGCACTGTACGGGTTGATGGGGCCGTTCGCGGCCGCCGCGATGCAGCGCTTCGGCGTGCGTCCGACGCTGCTCGCCGCGCTCGGCACGATGGCCGCGGGCGTCGCGCTGTCATCGCTGATGACGCATCCGTGGCAGATGGTGACGATCTGGGGCGTGATGGTCGGCGGCTCGACCGGGGTGGCGGCGCTGTCGCTGTCGGCGACCGTCGTGACGCGCTGGTTCACCACCCGCCGGGGTCTCGTAATGGGTATCCTGACTGCCAGCTCGGCGACCGGCCAACTGGTGTTCCTGCCGCTGCTCGCGGCCATCGCCGAGCATTACGGCTGGCGCCAGGTTGTGTGGGTCGTGGCGCTCGCGGCGGGCGTCGTGATTCCGCTCGTCGCGTTCCTGCTGCCCGAGCATCCGGCCAGCATGCAACTGCGCCCGTACGGTGAACCCCACGACGCGCCCATCACCACGACCGTCACGAAGCAGAACCCGCTTGCAATCGCGTTCGGCACGCTCGCGTCGGCGAGCAAAACGCGCGACTTCTGGCTGCTGTTCTTCAGCTTCTTCATCTGCGGCGCGAGCACCAATGGCTATGTCGGCACCCATCTGATCGCGATGTGCGGCGACTACGGGATGACGGAAGTGCAGGGCGCGTCGCTGCTCGCGGCGATGGGCGTATTCGACCTGTTCGGCACGACGATGTCGGGCTGGCTGTCGGACCGCTTCAATAGCCGCGTGCTGCTGTTCTGGTACTACGGGCTGCGCGGCCTGTCGTTGATGTATCTGCCGCATGCGTTCGGCATCGACTTTTTCGGGCTGCCGCTATTCGCGGTGTTCTACGGCCTCGACTGGATCGCCACCGTGCCGCCGACCGTGCGTCTCGCCACCGACGTCTACGGCAAGGAGTCGGCCCCGATCGTGTTCGGCTGGGTGGTGGCGGGACACCAGCTCGGCGCGGCATTCGCGGCGCTCGGCGCGGGCATGCTGCGCGCAAGCCTTGGCACTTACACGGTTGCGTCGATGATTTCCGGCGGCTTGTGTCTCCTCGCCGCGGTGATCGTGCTGCGCATCAACCGCCCGGCCAAAGTGCCGACGCCACAGGCAATCTGACGGGCCTTCGCGAGCCGCGCGGATTCACCGTCCCCGAAGCGACGACGCACGGCCCCGAAGCGGACCGTGCGCGTTTTGCTGCCAGCGCGCATAGCGTCGCGCGGCAACTTGGAGCGCGCACCGAAAGCCCGTTATCCTATGTGGCCTTGGGCAGCCGCCCAGCGATGATGAATTTCTACCGAGAGAAGCGCATGGCCAACAAACCCGCCTCAACCGAAGTTGCCATTCACGAGCTGATTGCAGGTCGCTGGAGCCCACGTGCGTATTCGAGCGAGCCGGTGAGCCGCGATCAGTTGCGCGTCGTGCTCGAAGCGGCGCGCTGGGCACCGTCTTCGTATAACGCGCAGCCCTGGCGTTTTGTCGTCTTCGATCGCAGCGTCGACGAAATCGCGTTCAAGAAGGCTTTTGCCACGCTGGTGCCGTTCAACCAGGGCTGGAACGCGCCCGCGCCGGTGCTGATCGCGGTGACCGCGCACACGCTGACCAACAAGGGCGACGTGAACCGCTGCGCGTTCTACGACGCGGGCGCGGCGGCGATGTCACTGGTGCTGCAGGCGCACGCGCTGGGTCTCGCCGCGCATCAGATGAGTGGCTTCGACGTCAACGCGTTCCGCACCACGTTCGAGTTGCCGAAGGACGTCGAACCGATCGCGATGATCTCGCTCGGCCATTACGGCGACGTCGACAAACTGGACCCGGTTCTGCGCGAACGCGAGAAGGCGCCGCGTCAACGCGCGGCGTTCGCGGATATCGCGTACGGCGGCGGCTGGAAGAAAGCGTTCTGAACGACGGCTTCGCGTCGCTCGCCGCCTGAGTTCCGCGCAGCGAAAAAGCACTCGACGAGCGACGAAGCAGTCAAGCACGCGGCATGGTCCGCGCGTTTTTCATTCGGCGCGGTCTGCGCCGTTCTCATCGTCCGCCACGCTCGACAGCGGCGCCGCCACGTGTTCGAGCGGCCTGCGCTCCGCGTCGACACCCCAGATCGCCGCGACGAGCGCCGCCGCGAGCATCAACGCCGACCCGACCAGATAGCCCGAAAACACCGCGCTGCGCTGATGCGTATCGATCAGCCGACCGAAAAACGCCGGCCCGATGATGCCGCCGAGCGCGGTGCCGAACGCATAGAAAACCGCGATCGCGAGCGCGCGGATTTCGAGCGGAAACGATTCGCTCACGGTCAGATAGGCGGAACTCGCGGCCGCCGACGCGAAGAAGAAAATCACCATCCAGGCGACCGTCTGCGTGACGACGGTGAGCAATTGCTGCTCGAACAGATAGCCGGACAGCGTCAGCAGGATCGCCGACATCGCGTACGTCGCGGCGATCATCTTGCGTCGGCCGATCACATCGAATAGCCGCCCGAGCACCAGCGGTCCCAGGAAATTGCCGAGCGCGAAGGGCAGCAGATACCATCCGATGTCACCACCGGGCACGTGATAAAAGTCCGTGAGGACGAGCGCGTAGGTGAAAAAGATCGCGTTGTAAAAGAATGCCTGCGCGGTCATCAACGTCAGACCGACCAGCGCGCGGCGTCGGTGCAGGTTGAATAGCGCGTGGAATACCTCGCGCAACGGCGTATGGTTGCGTGCCCGCAGGCGCAGCCGTGTGAGGGCGTGGTCGGCGAGCGCGTGGCCGGCGTCGCGAAAACGCGTCTCGATCCCCTCGACGATCGTGCGCGCGTCGCGCTCGTCGCCATGCGTGAGCAGCCAGCGCGGGCTTTCGGGTAACCAGATGCGCATCGGCAGAATTGCTAGCGCGAGCACGGCGCCGATGAAAAAGCACGCGCGCCAGCCCCAGTCGGCCGGCAGCAGATGCGGATCGAGCAGCACCAGAGAGCCCGCCGCGCCGATCCCCGCGCCGACCCAGAAGGTGCCGTTGATGCCGAGGTCGGTCCAGCCGCGCACGCGCGCCGGCGTAAATTCCTGGATCGTCGAGTTGATCGCCGTGTATTCGCCGCCGATACCCGCGCCGGTCAGAAAGCGAAACAGCATGAAGCTCATCAGATTCCACGACAACGCGGTCGCTGCGGTCGCGGCCAGATAGAGCGTCAGCGTGATGAAAAACAGCTTGCGGCGGCCAAGCCGATCGGTCAACCAACCGAAACCGAGCGCTCCGAGCACCGCGCCGGCAATGTATGCGCTGCCCGCGAGGCCGACGTCGGCATTTGAAAAGCGCAGCGCCGGGCTCGTTTTGAGCGCGCTCGCGACCGCGCCCGCGAGCGTCACTTCGAGCCCGTCGAGCAGCCACGTCACGCCGAGCGCGACGACGATCAGCGTATGAAAGCGGCCCCACGGCAGGCGGTCTAATCGCGACGGCAGATCGGTTTCGATCAGCGTGGCGTGGCGGTCATCGACGGCGGCAGTGGGCGGCACGCTCATGGCGCGAACTCTCCTCGATGGCGAAATGGGGCGGCATATTCGGTCGGACGCAGCAAGATCCATTCCGCGGCATCATTTCAAACGATCTGACGGCCATTCCGCCAGCTTCAGTTGATGCTGTCGGAGTTTTCGTGATACAAAGCCGCTCCCCTTCTGTGCGCGCCAGCCGTGAGCGGCCATTCCTGCCATGAACTATTGCGCGATTGACTTCGGTACTTCCAATTCGGCCGTCGCTGTTCCGACCGGCCCGCAGCTGAAGCTGGCGCCGGTCGAGGGCGCGTACACGACGCTGCCCACCGCGGTCTTCTTCAATACCGACGAAAACACCAGCGAATTCGGCCGCGCGGCGCTCGCCGCCTACATCGACGGCTTCGACGGCCGGCTGATGCGCTCGATGAAAAGCATTCTCGGCTCGCCGCTCGCCGAGAATACAACCGATCTCGGCGACGGCAGTGCGATCAAGTACACCGATGTGATCGCGACTTTCCTGGCTCACCTGAAGCGCGCGGCCGAGGCGAGCGTCGGTGGCGCGATCGACCGCGCGGTGCTCGGCCGACCGGTCTTCTTCGTCGACGACGACCCGCGCGCCGACCAGATGGCGCAGCATCAGCTCGAAGCCGCTGCGCGCACGGTCGGCTTGCGCGACATCCACTTTCAGTATGAGCCGATCGCGGCAGCGTTCGACTACGAATCACATCTGAGCGCCGAGGGGCTGGTGCTCGTCGCGGACATTGGCGGCGGTACGTCGGACTTTTCGCTCGTACGTGTGGGGCCCGACCGGACGAAGCGCGTCGAGCGCAAGGACGACGTGCTCGCGCACCACGGTGTGCACGTCGCGGGCACGGACTTCGACCGCCGCGTCGAACTCGTGACGATTCTGCGCGAGCTCGGCTACCAGTCGCTCGATCCGCAAGGGCGCGAAATCCCGAACCGGATCTATTTCGATCTCGCAACCTGGCACCTGATCAACACCGTCTACACGCCGAAGCGCGTCAGCGAACTCGCGCTAATGCGGCACCTTTTCACGGAAACGAAGCACCACGACCGGCTGATGCGCGTAGTGGAGCAGCGTTTCGGGCACGCGCTCGCCGCGCATGCGGAAGAGGCGAAGATCGGGGTGGCGGCGGGCGGCGAGACCGTGATCGATCTCGAGGAGGTGGAAGAGGATCTGCGTCTCGCGTTCGACGAAGCGCAACTCGTCAAGGCCGGCGAGGAAGAAACGCGACGTATCGTGCAGGCTGCGCGCGACACGGTGCAGGCGGCGGGTGTCGCGCCGCGCGACGTCGACGCCATCTATTTCACCGGCGGCTCGACCGGCCTCGCGTTTCTGTCGGGCGCGCTGGCCGCGGCGTTTCCGGACGCGAAAGCGGTATTCGGCGATCGTCTCGCGAGCGTGGCGACCGGCCTGGGTATTCATGCGCGGCGCGTGTTCCGATAATCGCGAATATTCAGCAGATAATCCGCCGCGAATTGCGAACACGCGATTTTAATCGGCCGATTTGAATTGGACGCCGGAAATAAAAAACCCCGCCGAGGCGGGGTTTTTTTTGCGTCCAGAAGGAAGCGCGGAGCTTACACCGGCTTGATGTTAGCCGCTTGCTTGCCCTTCGGGCCCGTCTTCACTTCAAACGTGACCTTCTGGTTTTCTTGCAGCGTCTTGAAGCCTTCCGTGCGAATTTCCGAGAAATGCGCGAACAGATCTTCACCGCCGCCGTCAGGAGTGATGAAGCCAAAGCCCTTAGCGTCGTTGAACCACTTGACGGTACCGGTTTCCATATTACTTTTTCCTAAAGATGGTGAATAAGGCCGAAGCCCGGGGGTGCATGAAAATCAAGGAAGGGGGTAATGGGACCAACCGGAGTACCGTTGATGGGCGAACTACGAAAGAACCACTTCACTCGCCGCTTGAAATCCTGCCCGAACGTTATACGGCGAATTGAGACAAAGGTCAACTGTCTGCCGAAACTTTGCCAGACGGATGCAAAGATTCCTTACAAAGCTTGCGCACCAGTCTAACCTTTTGCTAGGGAGAACCCTTAGTCGGGCCGCAGTTCCGCTGCAGCAACGTGGTGCAACCGTTAAACTACGCGCCGCGCGTCGGTTGCACCTATTGCGCATCTGGACGCGCTCACATGCACGTCACCGTCCCCACCGCCACGAGCGATGTCACGCGGTGCCGACATGGTTCTGATTTAGGAGAAGACGTGAAAAGTTCTATACAACGGGACATCGGGCCATTCGCGCTGATGCTGACCGGTCTGGGTTCGATTATCGGATCGGGTTGGCTGTTCGGCGCGTGGAAGGCTGCAAAAATTGCCGGTCCCGCCGCGATTTGTGCATGGATCATCGGGGCGGTCGTGATTCTCGCGATCGCGCTGACCTACGCGGAGCTCGGCGCGATGTTTCCGGAATCTGGCGGGATGGTGCGCTATGCGCGCTACTCGCACGGCGCGCTGGTCGGCTTCATCAGCGCATGGGCCAACTAGATCGCGATCGTGTCGGTGATCCCGATCGAGGCCGAAGCATCGATTCAATACATGAGTACGTGGCCCTATCCCTGGGCGCATGCGCTCTTTGTCGGCGGCTCATTGACCACGAACGGCCTGCTGTTGTCCGCAGGGCTCGTAATCATCTACTTCCTGCTCAACTATTGGGGAGTGAAGTTGTTCGCGCGCGCCAACTCGGCGATCACGATCTTCAAGTTCCTGATTCCCGGCGCAACAATTCTCGGTCTGATGCTGACGGGCTTTCACAAGGAAAACTTCGGCCAGGTGAATACGTTCGCGCCCTATGGCTGGTCGTCGGTGCTCACGGCGGTGGCGACGAGCGGCATCGTGTTCGCGTTCAACGGCTTCCAGAGCCCGATCAACCTTGCTGGTGAAGCGCGCAATCCGGCCAAGAGCGTGCCGTTCGCGGTGATCGGCTCGATCCTGCTCGCGCTCGTGATCTATGTGCTGCTGCAGATCGCATATATCGGCGCCGTGAACCCGGCCGAAGTGATGCAGGGCTGGGGCCACTTCAGCTTCGCTTCGCCGTTCGCGGAACTGGCGATCGCGCTGAACCTGAACTGGCTGGCGATCCTACTGTACGTGGATGCGTTCGTGAGCCCGAGCGGCACCAGTACGACCTATATGGCGACCACGACGCGGATGATTTACGCGATGGAGCGCAACAACACGATGCCGAAGATTTTCGGCCAGGTGCATCCGTTCTACGGCGTGCCGCGTCCGGCAATGTGGTTCAACCTGATCGTGTCGTTCATCTTCCTGTTCTTCTTCCGCGGCTGGAGTTCGCTCGCGGCGGTGATCTCGGTCGCAACCGTGATTTCGTACCTGACCGGTCCTATCAGCCTGATGGCACTGCGCCGCGCGGCAACCGATCTCGAGCGCCCGCTGCACATTGCTGGTATGAAGGTGATCGCGCCGTTCGCGTTCGTCTGCGCGTCGCTGATCCTGTACTGGGCGAAGTGGCCGCTGACCGGCGAAATCATTCTGCTGATGATCGTCGCGCTGCCGGTGTACTTCTACTTCCAGGCGAAGTCGGGCTTCGAGGGTTGGGGCCGTGACCTGAAGGCCGCGTGGTGGCTGGTCGCGTATCTGCCGATCATGGCGCTCCTTTCGCTGATCGGCAGCAAGGAATTCGGCGGCGTCGGCATCCTGCCGTACGGCTGGGACATGCTCGTCGTAATCGCCTTCTCGCTGGTGTTCTACTTCTGGGGCGTGAACAGCGGCTATCGATCGGAGTATCTGGATGAGCGGATCGTGCACGACGAAGTGCTCGAAGGCATCGGCGCGCACTGAGCGCCGAAACCGACGGATCCGCTCGACGCGGGTCTTTCGCGTTAGACAAAAGCCCGCCTGATCGATGATCAGGGGGGCTTTTTGTTGGCCTTTGTGCGCGACCCTGCGCCGGATCAGGCCGTGCCGAACACGTAGTTCGTCATCGCGAGCGAACGCTGGTAGGTGCCCAGCGACTGGATCGCGAGCGAATAGTCGTCGTCGGCGGCGCCGAGTGCGGCGAACACCGGCAACAGATGCTCGTCGGTCGGGTGCATCAGCACCGCATGCGGCGCCTGCCGGCGATAGTCGAGCAGCGCGTCGATATCGCGCGCGACGAGCTTGTCCTCGAACCAGTCGGTGAATTCGCTCACGCGCGGATCGGCGTCTTCCGGGCGCGCGGAGAAATCGGCGACGCGCAGATTGTGCGTGATCTGGCCGGAGCCGATCACCATCACGCCTTCGTCTTTCAACGCGCGCAGTGCCCGGCCGAGGCGGAAATGATGCGCGGCGTCCTGGTGCGGCTGGATCGACAGTTGCGCGATCGGCACGTCCGCTTGCGGGAACATCAGCAGCATCGGCACCCATGCGCCGTGGTCGAGTCCGTGCGGCTGCACGTCCGCGGCGATGCCGCTCGCGCCGAGCAGCGCGGCGGCGCGGCGCGCGACGTCGGGCGCGCCCGGCGCAGGGTATTGGATTTCATACAGCTGGCGCGGAAAACCGTAAAAATCGTGGATGGTTTCAGGCGCCGTCGCGATGCTCGCGAGCGGCCGCGCGGTGCCCCAGTGCGCCGACAACATCAGGATGGCTTCGGGACGCGGAAATTGCTTGCCGAGCGCGCCGAACTCGGCGGACGGCATCGATGGATCGATCGGCAGCGTAGGTGCGCCGTGGGACAGAAAAAGCGAAGGTAGGCGGTTCATGACGGCGACGCGGCCGTGGAGACACGGCACGAAAAATTGGGTTGCTACCAATATAGGTCCGCACGCTCGCTTGATAAATGGGTTGGAGCGGAATTGATTGTGTCGCGGATGTTGTTAATACGCGCGATCGGGTTCACTCCTGCGCGCCTCGTAATCCTTGCCACGCGGGCGACAGGGCCGGCCCCAGCGCAAAAAGATCGAGAACGCGCGCGACCGTGTGATCGACCATCTCGTCGATCGAAGCAGGCTGGTTGTAGAACGCGGGCAGTGGCGGGAAAATCACACCGCCCATTTCCGTGACGGCCGTCATATTGCGCAGATGCGCGAGGTTGAACGGCGTTTCGCGCACCAGCAGCACGAGGCGGCGGCGCTCCTTCAGTGTGACGTCGGCGGCCCGGGTGATCAGGTTGTCGGCGAAACCGTGCGCGATGCTCGCGAGCGTTTTCATCGAGCAGGGCGCGACGATCATGCCGTCGGTCGCGAACGAGCCCGACGCGATGCTCGCGCCGACGTCGCGCAGTGAATGGACGACATCCGCAAGCGGATGCACGTCTTCCTTGCCCAACTGGAGTTCGTGCTGGATGTTGAGCCAACCCGCGCTCGAGATCAGCAGGTGACTCTCGACGCCGCCCAGCCGGCGCAGCGTCTCGAGTAGCCGGATGCCGTAGATGGCGCCGGTGGCGCCGGTGATCGCGATGATCAGCCGGCGGGGCGCCGCGGTGCGTGCTTGCTGCATGGCTTGCGGCGCCTGATGAAGCGAACGGAGCGGAGAACGCTCAGGCCGCGGCGAACAGCTGCTGCAACTCGCCCGATTCGTACATCTCCATCATGATGTCCGAGCCGCCGACGAATTCGCCCTTCACGTACAGTTGCGGAATGGTCGGCCAGTTCGAGAACTCCTTGATGCCCTGACGGATTTCGTCGTCTTCGAGCACGTTGACGGTCTTGATTTCACCGACGCCGCACGCCTTCAGAATCTGGATGGCGCGGCCGGAAAAACCGCACATCGGGAACTGAGCCGTGCCCTTCATGAAGAGAACGACGTGGTTGCCGTCGACGATTTGCTTGATGCGTTGTTGCGTATCCATGACTGACCTTGCGGTTCCGATAAAGGAAGGGAATAGGCTGAAATGATAGCGGATTTCGCTACGGGCGGCCGCAGCCGCGTCGCGCCTGGGGTTTTAGCCGCGACGACCGCGCTCAGGCCCCGGCGCCGCGCAGCACGCCACCGCTGATCCGCACGATGCCGGCGAGATCGCGCTCGGAGCGGACCCCGGCAAAACCGCGCGCGCCCAGCAACACGCGCACGGCTTCAGCCTGGTCGTAGCCATGTTCGATCCATAGCGCGCCGTCGTCGGCGAGACGCTCGGGCGCACCGGCAACGATCGCGCGGATCGCGCTGAGGCCGTCGGCTTCGTCGGTGAGCGCGCCGCGCGGCTCGAAGCGCAGATCGCCTTCGCCCAGATGCGGGTCGCCGCTCGCAATATAGGGCGGATTGCTGACGATCGCATCGAAGCGCAGCGCGGCGTCGAGTGAGCCGTACCAGTCGCTATGCAGGAAAGCGACGGCGCCGCCCGGGCGCTTCGCGCTGAGAAGGCGCGCGCCGTTGCGCGCGGCGACCGCAAGCGCGTCCGTCGATCGGTCGAGCGCCCAGACTTGCGCGTCGGGCCGCATCGACGCAATCGCCACCGCGATTGCGCCGGTTCCGGTGCCGAGATCGAGCACACGCGGACGCGGCCGGTGTTCGATCGCCGCGAGCACGGTCTCCACCAGCAACTCCGTTTCGGGGCGCGGGATCAGCACCTGCGGCGTGACCTCGAACTCGAGCCCGAAAAATTCGCGCGCACCGACGAGCTGCGCGACCGGCTCCCCGACCACGCGCCGCGCCTCGAGCGCGCGATAACGCTCGACGCTCGCCCGCTCGAGCGGCTCCTCGCCGCGCGTGATCAGCTGCGTGCGCCGCCAGCCGAGCACATGCGTGAGCAGAATCCGCACTTCGAGCGGCGGCAGCGGCGATGCGCGCAACAGCGCGTCGGCCGTGGCGGGCAAAGCGGTGGGATCGAGCGGAGCCGGGGAGGTGTCGATCATTGTCGGGCGTCAGTCCGCGTCGCCGAGGGAGGCCAGCAACTCGGCCTGATGCTCGCTGACGAGCGCCGCGATCAGTTCTTCGAGATCGCCGTCCATGATCGCGTCGAGGCGATACAGCGTCAGGTTGATGCGGTGATCGGTGAGCCGCCCCTGCGGGAAGTTGTAGGTGCGGATGCGCTCGGAGCGATCGCCCGAGCCGATCAGATTCTTGCGCGTCGCCGCTTCCTTCGCCTGCTGCTCGTGCGCCTGCTTGTCCTTGATGCGCGCGGCGAGCACCTTCAGTGCGCGATCCTTGTTCTTGTGCTGCGAGCGGTCGTCCTGACATTCGACGACGATGCCCGTCGACAAGTGTGTGACGCGCACCGCCGAGTCGGTCTTGTTGATGTGCTGACCGCCCGCGCCCGACGCGCGGAACGTGTCGATACGCAGATCGGCCGGATTGATCTCGACTTCGCCGATGTCGTCCGCTTCCGGCATCACCGCGACCGTGCACGCCGATGTATGGATGCGGCCCTGCGTTTCGGTGGCCGGCACGCGCTGCACGCGATGGCCGCCCGACTCGAATTTCAGCTTCGAATACGCCGCGTCGCCGGCGATCCGCACGATGACTTCGCGATAGCCGCCAAGATCCGATTCGCTCGCCGACATCATCTCGACCTGCCAGCGATTGCGTTCGGCATAGCGCAGATACATGCGCAGCAGATCGCCCGCGAACAGCGCGGATTCGTCGCCGCCGGTGCCCGCGCGGATTTCGAGGAAGATGTTGCGGTCGTCGTTCGGGTCTTTCGGCAGCAGCATTTTCTGCAGATCGACGCCGAGCGTCTCCATGCGATCCCGCGCCGCGCGGATCTCCTCTTCGGCGAAATCACGCATCGACGCGTCGGCGAGCAGTTCCTGCGCGGTGGCCGCGTCGTTCCGCGCCTGGCGCCAAAGCCCGTACTGCTCGACGACGGGGCCGAGCTCCGCGTGTTCGCGCGTGAGCTTGCGGTACTGGTCGAGGTTGGCGGTGATGTCCTCGCGGCTCAACAGGTCGTTCAGTTCGGCCAGCCGGGTGGTCAACTGGTCGAGCTTGCGTTGCATGCTCGTTTTCATCGGGCGGGTAGCGGAGCGGACTCCGGAAGGATGCGGCCAGGGGAACGGGCGAATGCCCGGGGCGGAAGAACGTCGCGAGCCACGGTGGTGGCGCGCGGGGTGCGGCGAGCACAACGCCGCTAACGCTCGGAGGAGCCGGGGTGTTTGTAGAAGCCGCTCATCAGCTCGATCAGCTTGTCGCGGTTGTCGCTGCTCGCGCGATTCAACGCGTGCGTGGGACCATGGATCAGCTTGTTGGTGAGCGATTGCGACAGTGCTTCGAGCACCGCGGCCGGATCGTCGCCGCGCGCGAGCATTTTCTGCGCACGTTCGACCTCTGCGCGGCGCAGCGTATCAGCCTGCGTGTGCATGTGGCGGATCACCGGCACGATGCTGCGCGCGTCGAGCCACTGCATGAAGTTCTGCACCCGCGTTTCGATGATTGCTTCGGCCTGCGCGACCGCGGCCTGGCGCGACGCATTGCCTTCGCGGACGATTGCGCCGAGGTCGTCGACGGTGTACAGGAATACGTCTTCGAGCTGGCCGGCTTCGGGCTCGATGTCGCGCGGCACCGCGAGGTCGACCATGAAAATCGGCCGGTGACGGCGCGCCTTGACCGCGCGCTCGACCGCGCCAAGACCGATGATCGGCAATGTGGACGCCGTGCACGACACGATGATGTCGAATTCGTGCATTCGAGCGGGTAGCTCGGAGAGCGGAATGGCGCGGCCGTTGAAGCGCTCGGCGAGCCGCGTGCCGCGTTCGGCGGTGCGGTTCGCGACGATGAGTTCACGCGGGAACTGCGCGGCGAAATGCGTCGCGCAAAGCTCGATCATTTCGCCAGCACCGATGAACAGCACCCGCTGATTCGCGATCTTGTCGAAAATGCGTTGGGCGAGGCGTACCGCAGCAGCGGCCATCGACACCGACTGCGCGCCGATTTCGGTCGTGCTGCGCACTTCTTTCGCGACGGCGAAGGTGCGCTGGAATAGCTGGTTCAGATAGGTGCCGAGGGCGCCGGCTTCGGAAGCAGTGCGCACCGCGTCCTTCATTTGTCCGACGATCTGCGTTTCGCCGAGCACCATCGAATCGAGCCCCGACGCGACGCGGAACGCATGCCGCACCGCTTCGGACTGCGGCAGCGCGTAGACATGCGGTGCGAGTTCGTCGATGGGCAGATTATGGTACTTCGACAGCCACTGGACCGAAGCTTCTCGTGCGGCGAGGTCGTCGGTCGCGCAGTAGAGTTCAGTGCGGTTGCAGGTGGACAGAATTGCCGCTTCCGGTGCATTGGGGGCCACACGGCCCAGCCAGATGCCTTTGAACGTATCCCAGCGCGGGCTTGATTTGTTCGAGCGGAAACGCCACGCGTTCGCGCAGGGCGACAGGCGCAGTGTGATGGTTGATTCCGATCGTTAGAAGCTGCATTTGGGGGGCTATCGTTCAGTTCTATATTATAGCGTTTCCACGATTATCACATCCTGCCCGCCATATATCCCGCATGCGTCAGATCGCGCCTGTCAGGGTCTCCGGCGGAATCGCGTCGAGCTGGTAACCGTAACCATAGACCGGCGTCAGCGTGTAGCCAAGCTCCGGGCGCAGTTGCAGCTTGCTGCGCACGCGCGACGCGTGGGTGTCGATGGTGCGCGACTTTACGTCGCGACGGCACGCCCACACGGTTTCGAGAATATGCGCGCGCGACACCGGCCGCGCGAGATTGTTGAACAGCACCAGCGCGAGGCGGAATTCCTTCGGCGTCAGGATCACGGTCAGGTCGCGGAAGGTTACGGCGAAATGCGCCGCATCGAACGTATAGCCGCCGATCACGTCGCGCCGCCGGTTAGGCGGCCGCCGCAGGCCCGCGCGGCGCTGCAGCGCCTCGACGCGTGCGAGCATTTCGGGGCCGCGCACTGGCTTGCTCAGGCAGTCGTCGGCGCCGGCGTGCAGCGCGGCGACGATCTGGCATTCACGCGGCGCCGCAATCAGCATCATGACAGGCAGGCCCGGCAAAATGGAGCGCGCGCGTGGGATCACGTCTTCGGCGCAATGGTCGCCGGCCCAGCTTTCGGTGATCAGCAGGTCGAAGAATTCGTCGGTGGCGCGCTGCAGGAAGGTGGCGCTGGTGGTGAAGTGCTGGCACACGTGGCCGCCGGCGAAAATCAGCCGGTCAACCAGTTTGGCGTGGTGCACGTCGGGTTCGATAAGGGCGATGCGCATGGGCGCGGCGTCAGCCTGGCAACGGGCGGAGCGTGAGGCGTTTTCGTCAGACTTGCAACTTGCCTAAGCACACCCCGACCCCTAAACTCAACCGCTATGCGGAAAGCGCCGTGCTGAACTTGTATAGTTGAGGAGGCAAAAATGCTAGCGTTGGCGGCTCCTTTCGCCTATGAGACGAATCCGAAATTGATTTTGCCGTGTTTGAGCGCCCAGTCTGGAGTCCACGCCTGATGGGTTGGCCAGGCATTCTCGTACTCGGCGCGGTGATCGGCCTCGCGGGCTGGTGGCTGCATCCGCAGCGGCGGGCGAGCTGCGCCCGCTGGTGGGCGGCGCTGTTGGCCGGCGTGTTCGGCGCGAGCGTCGCGCGGATGGCCGGCAATGTGACAGGTCTTTTCCATGACGGTGACATGCTCGAATGGCCGGTATGCACCGCCGTCGCGCTCATCGCCGTCGCCGTGACGGTCGGCCTCTTTTCGCGTCAATCAACGCGCCGGTCGATCCGTCGATGAATCCTCGCAGGTAATCCCATGAACGCCCGACTTCCCGAAACCTCCTCCATTCCCGAGCGCCTCGCGAGCCTGCGCGCCGCGATGGCGCGCGAAGGCATCGCCGCTTACCTCGTGCCGTCGGCGGATCCGCATCTGTCCGAGTATCTGCCCGGGCGCTGGCAAGGCCGCCAGTGGCTGTCAGGCTTCACCGGCTCGGCCGGCACGCTGATCGTGACCGCCGATTTCGCCGGCGTCTGGACCGACAGCCGCTACTGGGAGCAGGCGAGCGCGCAGCTCACCGGCAGCGGTGTCCAGCTGATGAAGATGATGGGCGGCCAGCAGACCACACCGCATTTCGAATGGCTCGCGCAGCACGTCGCGAGCGGCGGCATCGTCGGTGTGGACGGCGCGGTGCTAGGCGTTGCGGCCGCGCGCGTGTTGAGCGCCGCACTGAACGCGCGCGGCGTGCAGCTGCGTACCGACGTCGACCTGTTCGACGCGATCTGGGCGCAGCGTCCCGCGCTCCCCGCCGACCCCGTCTTCGAGCACATCGCGCCGCAAGCGGGCGTCGCGCGCGCGGACAAGCTCGCGCAGGTGCGTCGCGCGATGGCCGACAAAGGCGCGCAATGGCACTTCATCTCGACGCTCGACGACCTCGCCTGGCTGCTGAACCTGCGCGGCGCCGACGTCAGCTACAACCCGGTGTTCGTCGCGCACGCGCTGATCGGCGTGGAGAGCGTGTCGCTCTTTATCGCGGACGGCAAGGTGTCGGCGGCGCTCGCCGAAGTGCTCGCACGCGACGGCATCAGCGTCGAGCCGTACGCGAAAGCCGCCGAGGCGCTCGCCGCGCTGCCGGCCGGCAGCACGTTGCTGATCGATCCGCGTCGCATCACGTACGGCTTGCTGGAGGCGGTGCCGTCGGCGGTCAAGGTGGTCGAGGCGGTCAATCCGTCCACCTTCCTCAAGTCGTGCAAGACCGCCGCCGACGTCGCGCACGTGCGCGGGACGATGGAGCAGGACGGCGCGGCGCTCGCCGAATTCTTCGCGTGGTTCGAAAGCGCGCTGGGCCGCGAGCGCATCACCGAGCTGACGATCGACGAACGTTTGACGGCCGCCCGCGCGCGCCGTCCCGGCTTCGTGTCGCTGAGCTTCGCGACGATTGCGGGCTTCAACGCGAACGGCGCAATGCCGCACTATCGCGCGACCGACGAGTCGCATGCGGTGATCGAAGGCAACGGCCTGCTGCTGATCGATTCGGGCGGCCAGTACCTGAGCGGCACGACCGACATCACGCGCGTCGTGCCGGTCGGCACGCCGAGCAACGAACAGCGCCGCGATTTCACCGTCGTGCTGAAGGGCATGATCGCGCTGTCATGCGCGCAATTTCCGCGCGGCATCCGCTCGCCGATGCTCGACGCGATCGCGCGCGCGCCGATCTGGCAGGCCGGCGCCGACTATGGCCACGGCACCGGTCACGGGGTCGGCTACTTCCTGAACGTGCACGAGGGCCCGCAGGTGATCTCGCACTACGCGCCGGCCGAACCGTGGACCGCGATGGAGGAGGGCATGATCACGTCGAACGAGCCGGGTCTGTATCGGCCGGGCAAGTGGGGCGTGCGCATCGAAAACCTCGTGCTGAACGTGGCCGCCGAAAAAACCGAATTCGGCGATTTCCTGAAGTTCGAAACGCTGACGCTGTGCCCGATCGACACGCGCTGCATCGAGTTGTCGCTGCTGCGCGACGACGAGCGCGCATGGCTCAACGCCTATCACGAAACGGTGCGCGCGCGCCTCGCGCCGCATGTGTCTGGCGACGCGAAGGCATGGCTCGAACTGCGCACGCAACCCATCTGAGCATAGCGACGACCTGCGAAACGGAGCGTGGTACATGGCGATCAAGGCAGTGGTGTTCGATTTCGGCGGCGTGCTGATCGATTGGAGTCCCGAGTACCTGTACCGCGAGCTGATTCCCGACGAGTTCGAGCGCCGCTGGTTCCTCACGCACGTCTGCTCGATGGACTGGGTGATTCGCCAGGACGGCGGCCAGCCGATTGTCGAAGCCACCGACGAGTTAATCGCACAGTTTCCCGGCCACGAGCCGCTGATCCGCGCGTTCTATGAGCGTTGGCACGAGATGGTGGCGGGCGTGCTCGACGACGGCATCGCGCTGATGGAAAAGCTCGAAGCGGCCGAGGTGCCGCTTTTCGGACTCACCAACTGGTCGGACGAGACTTTCCCGTATGCGTGGCAGCACTATCCGGTGCTGCAGCGGTTTCGGGACATCGTCGTGTCGGGGCGCGTGAAGCTCGTGAAGCCCGACCCGGCGATCTTCGCGGAAATGCATCGGCGTATCGAGTTGCAGATGCCCGGCATCGAGTCGGCCGAACTCGTCTTCATCGACGACAACGCGAAGAACGCCGAAGCCGCGACGGCGCTCGGCTGGCACGGTGTGCATCACACGAGCGCCGCGCAAACGGAAGCAAAGCTGCGCGGGCTGGGCTTGCCGGTTTGAGCTGACCGCTACTGTCCCAACAGATTCTTCAACGCATTGCCGAGACCCTTGACGGTCTCGCCCGCGCCCTTCGCGACGCCTTCGACACTGACCCCCAGCGCCTGCGCAAACCCGGCGCCGATGCGCTTGAAGAGTCCTTCGCGCACCGAGAACTTCGGATCGCGCAGATCGCCGTCGAGCACGAAATGCAGCGTGATGTCGCCGTTGTGCGTACGCAGCGCCGCAACGGCGGCGCGGGTCGGAATCGACATGAACGTCTCCAGCGGATTGTCGGTTTCAGCGAGCTGCAGATTGTGGACGGTCACCGTGCCAGGCGCGCGCAGGTGATAGTTGCGCACCGTCGATTCGATTGTCAGATCGACCGTGCCGCCCGTCACCTGTGCGCGCGTGCCGGCCTTCTTCAGAAGATACGGATCGAGCATCGCGATGTCGACGCCGCGCAGCGTGCTCGTCGTCTGCGAATCGCGGGTGGCAACCTTGATCCAGCCGTCGAACGTCACGGTGCCCGTATGCGCCGGACCCTTCAGCGAGCCGCGAACGCTGACGTTGGTCGGCTCGGCGAGCGACGGCAGACGCAGATTGTCGACGGTCGCGTTCGCGTTGCTGACCGTGACCTTGAACGGCGGCGGCCCGACAGTCATGTCGTAGAAATGGAAGTTACCCTGCTCGAAGCGGATATGGTCGACCCGCTTTTCGCGCGAGATCGGCGGAGCGGTGCCGGTGCCGCCCGGCTGATCGCCGCGGTTCAGCGATTCGCGCAGGTTCGGCAGCAAATTGAGCGCGCCGTCCTTCGTGCGTAGCACGGCCATGTCGAAGCCACGCACGACGACCTCACGGATATGCATACGCCGCGCGATCAGATCGGGCACATCGGGGGTGATCGTGATTTCGTCGGCGCGTAGCGGTTCGCCCGCCGGCCAGCCGGGCGGCGCATTCAGCAGAACGTGGGTGAGGTGAACCGAGGTGAGACCGACATCGATGCGCTCGGCGCTGCCGAGCGGCCCGAGCGCCGCGCTGACGCGATTCTTGACTTCCTGTTGCGCGAATTGCATCGCGCCGATCGCGATCAGAATCAACGCCAATAACGTTGCACCCACGACGACGATCCAGCGCTTGCCCCTCGACATCGCCATGTCTGTCTCCTGTCGACCCGAGTTAGCGCTTCAGCGCTTACTCGGGTCCCATGCAAGGCCGTCACCGCATCGCGCGGCGTGGTGTTGACCGTCTGTCGCGTGCGCGAGACTTTCATGCGCCTCCACCATGCGGCGGATAGCAACGCGCATGCCCCGCGACCCGTCCGGCATTGCGACAGACGGGCCGTCGTCCGCTGCCTGTCAGCGCGAGATCGGCTTGTAGCGCAGGCGCTTCGGCCGCGCGCCTTCCTCGCCGAGACGCGCGCGCTTGTCCGCTTCGTATTCCTGGTAGTTGCCGTCGAAGAACGTGACTTGCGAGTCGCCCTCGAACGCGAGGATATGCGTGGCGATGCGATCGAGGAACCAGCGATCATGCGAGATCACGAGCACGGAACCCGCGAATTCGAGCAGCGCGTCTTCGAGCGCGCGCAGCGTTTCGACGTCGAGGTCGTTCGACGGTTCGTCGAGCAGCAGCACGTTGCCGCCCGCGATCAGGGTCTTCGCCAGATGCAGACGACCGCGCTCGCCGCCGGACAGATTACCGACGATCTTCTGCTGGTCGCCGCCCTTGAAGTTGAAGCGGCCGATATACGTGCGCGACGGCGTTTCGTACCTGCCGACCGTCAGCACGTCCGCGCCGCCCGAGATTTCCTCGAACACGGTCTTGGTGCCTGCGAGCGCCTCACGGCTCTGGTCCACGTAAGCGAGTTTGACGGTCGGGCCCTGCACGATTTCGCCCGAATCGGGTTGTTCGCGACCGGTCAGCATCCGGAACAGCGTCGACTTGCCGGCGCCGTTCGGACCGATGATGCCGACGATCGCACCGGCCGGAATCTTGAAGCTGACGTTATCGAGCAGCAGACGATCGCCGTACGACTTGCTGACGTTCTTGAACTCGATCACTTCGTTGCCGAGGCGGTCGCCGACCGGAATGAAGATTTCCTGCGTTTCGTTGCGCTTCTGGTAGTCCTGGCTGTTCAGTTCCTCGAAGCGGGCAATACGCGCCTTCGACTTCGCCTGGCGTCCCTTCGGATTCTGGCGCACCCACTCCAGCTCCTTCTTGATCGCCTTCTGGCGCGCCGACTCCGACGCTTCTTCCTGCTTCAGGCGCTCTTCCTTCTGATCGAGCCAGCTGCTGTAGTTGCCCTTCCACGGGATGCCGTGGCCGCGGTCGAGTTCGAGAATCCACTCGGCGGCGTTATCGAGGAAGTAGCGATCGTGCGTGACGGCGACCACGGTACCCGGGAAGCGTGTCAGGAACTGCTCGAGCCATTCGACCGATTCCGCGTCGAGGTGGTTGGTCGGCTCGTCGAGCAGCAGCATGTCCGGCTTTTGCAGCAGCAGTTTGCACAGCGCCACGCGGCGCTTTTCGCCCCCCGACAGATGCTCGATCTTCGCGTCCCACGCCGGCAGGCGCAGCGCGTCGGCGGCGATTTCGATCTGCTGCTCGGCGCTGCCGTCGGTCGTTGCGAGAATCGCTTCGTACTTCGCCTGCTCGGCGGCCAGTGCGTCGAAGTCGGCGTCCGGCTCGGCGTAGGCCGCGTAGATTTCGTCGAGCTTCTTCTGCGCGTTGAACACGTCGCCGAGGCCTTCCTCGACCGCTTCACGCACGGTTTTCTGCGGATCGAGTTGCGGCTCCTGCGGCAGATAGCCGATGTTCAGGTTCGGCATCGGCGTCGCCTCGCCTTCGATCTCGGTGTCCACACCGGCCATGATGCGGATCAGTGTCGATTTGCCCGAGCCGTTCAGGCCGAGCAGGCCGATCTTCGCGCCGGGGAAGAACGATAGCGAAATGTCTTTCAGGATCTGGCGCTTGGGCGGCACGATCTTGCCGACCCGGTTCATGGTGAAAACGTATTGGGCCATTTGCTTGCAGTAGACGTTGACGACGCCGGCCGCGTGCGGGCGGGCAGTCGGGGGTGAATGGGTAATCGGTGTGAGGGCCGGACGGAACACCCGGCGCCGGCTGGCGCGGCGTCGGATTCGACGACGCTGCCGCGCCCGGCATATGGTTCAGGTGGCATTGTACTTCGGGGCGGAGGCCGGGCGGCAGGGGAGTTCCGGCGGCGGGCCGCCGTCGCGGCACTCCGGGGGGCGTCTCAGTTCGCGCGCTGTCCCGTCGCCGGATCGAAGAAGTGCAGATGCTGCGCGGGCAGCGCGACCTGCAGCGCTTCGCCCGCCGCCGGACGATGCGCATGCGGCAGCCGCACGGTCACGTCGTGCTTGCCCCAGCGGCCGTGCGCGAGATTGTCCGCGCCGAGCAGTTCGCACGAGTCGACGCTCAGCGTCGCGTGCGGTGCGTTGGCCGTGCCCGGGCTCAAGTGCTCGGGGCGGATGCCGAGCGTCCATTCGCGGCCTGTCGCGACGTCGCGGCCGATCGACGGCACGCCCGCGAGCGGCAGCTTCGGGCCGTTGCCGGCGACGTCGAACGTCGAGCCGTCGTCCGAAACACGGCCTTCGAGCAGGTTCATCCCCGGCGAGCCGATGAAGCTCGCGACGAACACCGTGGCCGGCCGCTCATAGACTTCGGTCGGCGCGCCGATCTGTTCGGCGTTGCCCTTGTGCATCACGATCACGCGCTGCGCCAGCGTCATCGCTTCGATCTGATCGTGCGTGACGTACAGACTCGTGGTCTTGAGTCGCGCATGCAGGCGCTGGATTTCGAGGCGCATTTGCACACGCAGACGCGCATCGAGATTCGACAGTGGTTCGTCGAACAGAAACACCGCCGGCTCGCGCACGATCGCGCGTCCCATCGCGACGCGCTGCCGCTGCCCGCCCGACAGCTCGCGCGGCTTGCGCTGCAACAGTGCGCCGAGTTCGAGAATCTGCGCGGCGGCTTCGACGCGCTTCGCGATCTGCGCGCGATCGACGCCCGCGATCTTCAACGCGTAGCCCATGTTTTCGGCCACGCTCATATGCGGATACAGCGCGTAGTTCTGGAACACCATCGCGATGTTGCGGTCCTTCGGCTCCAACTCGTTGACGACTTTGCCGGCGATCGAGATGCTGCCGTCGGAGATGCGCTCGAGCCCGGCGACCATCCGCAGCAACGTCGATTTGCCGCAGCCGGACGGCCCGACCATCACGACGAATTCGCCGTCGGCGACGTCCACGTCGATGCCGTGCAACACGAACTGTTTGCTGTCGTAGGTTTTCTTAACGCTTTGCAGGGTCAGTGTAGCCATGCCGTTCTAGCCTTGTCTTTTGAGTGCTTGTCGCCGTCCGCCACAGCGGATCATTTTTCCGAATCCACGAGGCCGCGCACGAACCAGCGCTGCATCGTCAGCACGACGACGAGCGGCGGCAGCATCGCGAGCAGCGTGGCCGTCATCACCAGATGCCATTCGGTCGCGGTATCGCCCGACGCGATCATCCCCTTGATGCCGATCACCGCGGTGCTCAGCGACTGCTGGCTCGTGATCAGGATCGGCCACAGATACTGATTCCAGCCGTAGATGAACGTGATCACGAAGAGCGCCGCCATCGTGGTCCGTGACAGCGGCAACACGACGTCCCAGAAGAAGCGCAGCGCGCCCGCACCGTCGATGCGCGCGGCTTCCATCAGCTCGTCCGGCAGCGTCTTGAAGAACTGACGGAACAGGAACGTCGCGGTCGCCGACGCGATCAGCGGCAACGTCAGACCGGTGTACGTATTGCTCAGATGCATCGACGACACCACCTGCACGGTCGGGAAAATCCGCACTTCGACCGGCAGCATCAGCGTGATGAAAATCAGCCAGAACGCGAGCGTGCGAAACGGAAAGCGGAAGTAGACGATCGCGTACGCGGAGATCATCGACACGGCGATCTTGCCGATCGCGATCACGAGCGCCATCACGAGGCTGTTGAACAGCATGCGATTGAACGGCGCCGCCGCATTGCCGGTGCCGTGCGTCCAGATCGTGGCGATGTTCTCCAACAGATGCGTGCTCGGCACGAGCGACAGCGGCACCGTGAACACTTCGTGCTCGCTCATCGTCGCCGCGCAGAACGCGACGTACACGGGAAACACCACCAGCGCGACGCCCGCGATCAGCACCGCGTGACAGAACAGGTCAAAACCGCGTCGGTTCTCGATCATGAGTATTGAACCCTGCGTTCGATGAAGCGGAATTGCACGACGGTCAGCGCCACGACGATGATCATCAGCACGACCGACTGCGCGCCCGAGCTGCCGATGTCGAGCCCCTGGAAGCCTTCGGCGAAGATCTTGTAGATCAGCGTGCGGGTGGCCTGGCCGGGACCGCCGCCGGTCGCCGCGTCGATCACGGGGAAGGTGTCGAAGAACGCGTAGGTGATGTTGATCACCAGCAGAAAGAACGTGGTCGGCGACAGCAGCGGCAACGCGATGCCGAAGAAGCGGCGCACCGGACCCGCGCCGTCGATCGCGGCCGCTTCGATCAGCGAGCGCGGAATTGCCTGCAGGCCCGCATAGAAGAACAGGAAGTTATAGCTGACCTGCTGCCAGACCGACGCGAGCACGACGAGGAACATCGCCTGAGCGGGGTTCAGCGCGTGATTCCACACGATGCCGTATCTTGCGAGCGCATAGGTGACGAGGCCGATGCTCGGGTTGAACAGGAACGACCACAGCACCGCGACGATCGCGGGCGCGACCGCGTATGGCCAGATCAGCAGCGTTTGATAGGCCTTCGCGCCGCGCGTCACGCGATCGGCGCAGACCGCGAGCAGCAGCGAGATCACGAGGCCCGACACGGTGACGAGCGTGCAGAACACGATCGTCGTGTTGAACGACGCCAGATACAGCGGGTCGGCGAACAACTGTTTGAAGTTCGCGAGTCCGACGAACTCGCTCGACGTACCGAACGCGTCCTGAGTCTGCGTCGATTGCCAGAGCGCCACGCCTGCCGGCCACACGAAGAACACCAGCGTGATGAGCAACTGCGGCGCGACGAGCAGGTAGGGCAGCACGCTGGTGCCGAAGTAGGGGCGCTTTTCCATCGGGATTTCCAGAGTGTGCTGTAACGACGGGTTCCCGCGCGGGAGCGCCGGAACCCTGCCAGCAGACGATGCTTAGTTACCGGCCTTTTCGAAGCGGCGCAGCAGGTCGTCGCCGCGCGCGACGGAGGAGTCGAGCGCCTGCTGCGGCGTCTTCTTGTCCGCCCACACCTGCTCGAGTTCTTCGTCGATCACGGTGCGGATCTGCGGCATGTTGCCTAGACGCAGGCCCTTCGTGAACGGCAGCGGCGGCTTGTTCAGCATCTGGCGGATCGCGGTGTCGCTGCCGGGGTTCTTGTCGTAGAAGCCCTGCTGGCGCGTCAGATCGTACGCGGCGGTCGTGACCGGCAGATAGCCCGTGTCCTGATGCCACTTCGCGGCGACCGGTGCCGTGGCCAGGTACGCGAGGAACTTCGCGACGCCCTTGTAGACGGCCGGGTCCTTGCCCGACAGCACCCACAGACTTGCCCCGCCGATGATCGCGTTCTGCGGCGCGCCCTTCACGCTGTCGTCGTACGGCATCATGCCGGTGCCGAAGCTGAACTTCGCGTATTTCTTGATCGTCGCGAGCGAGCCCGACGAGTTCGTGATGATGCCGCAGTCGCCGCTATAGAACTTCGACACCGGTTCGTCCTTGCGGCCGACATAGGTGAACGTGCCGTCCTTCGCCATGTTCTGCAGGAACTGGATGTGCGCGACCTGCAGCGGCTTGTTGAATTCGAGCTGCGCGTCCATGCCATCGAAGCCGTTGTTACGCGACGCAAACGGCGCCGCATGCCACGCGCTGTAGTTCTCGAGCTGAATCCAGCTCTGCCAGCCCGACGAGTAGCCGCAGGACATGCCCGACGCCTTCAGCTTTTGCGCGTCGGCGCGCAGCTCGGCCCAGGTCTTCGGCGGCTGGTTCGGATCGAGTCCGGCCTTCTTGAACGCATCCTTGTTGTAGTACAGCACCGGCGTCGAGCTGTTGAACGGCATCGAGATCAGCTCGCCGGTTTTCGAGTCGCTGTAATAGCTCGCGATGGTCGGCACGAAGGCTTTCTGATCGAGCGGCACGCCCGCGTTCTTGAACACCTGCGTCACCGGGACGATGGCTTTCTTCGCCTGCATCATCGTCGCGGTGCCGACTTCGTAGACCTGCAGGATGGCCGGCGCGTTGCCGCTGCGATAGGCGGCGATGCCGGCGGCGAGGGTCTGGTCGTAGGTGCCCTTGAACACGGGCACGATCTCATAGTCGCTCTGCGATTTGTTGAAGTCGTTCGCGATGTCGTTCAGACGTTCGCCCAGTGCGGCTTCCATTGCATGCCAGAACTGGATTTCTGTCGCGGCGTGAGCCGCCTGGCCGACGCCGATGCTTAATACGGCGGCGAGGGAAAGTGAACGGAACAGCGGCTTGTAATTCATCGATTTGTCTCCTGTTCGGAAGGGCGCGGACGCGAATCGCGCGATTCTATTTGTGTTCGATGACATTCCGGCGGCGGCGCGCCGGAAGCCGAAATTTAGCATTGGCTGTCGGGGAAAGGAAATAAACGGGAGGGGACTCGGGTGGGCTCGGGCGATGCAGGTCGTGGTGCGGTGCCGCGTGGATGCGCTCGTCGGACCTTCACCACTTTTGACATTCGCCCATGTGCTAATGCCGTAAGCTCAGTCTCTCGACTTGATACGAAGGTGTCAACAATGACGTGGACATACCTCGAAGCGATGGACCATTGGTCGAGAGCGCACATGCTGAAACGCGCGAGCTGGCGCTTATGTGGATGCCGTCGAGGACACCTGTTGACCGGCTGGCAAAGGAATCGGCGATCAAGGCGCGGTGTACGACCCGGAGTCGGGCGATCGGCTGTTTGTGAATTGTGACTGAAGGAGTATGCATGAGGCGGTATTTCATAGTACTCGGCGACAAGACAACGGCCGGTGGTGTCGTGATTCAGGCGGAAGAAAGGTTCACAAATCACGGTAAGCCCTTGGCCTATCACGGTGCGCAGATATATTGTCATGCGTGCAAGTCGACCGGTCATATTTGTAACGTGCCTCCGTATCGACCGATGACGCTCCACGGAAAGCAGATCGCGCTGGAGAACGATATCTGCATCTGCAAGTGCGACCCACCGCCACGCCTGATTGCGTCTCAGAACAATGCGTCGATGTCGTTCGAGTCTCGCGAGCTGGCCGGCACGGGACATATGCGTCAAGGCGCACAGAGGAGCAAGAACGCCCAAACGGCACGGCGGCACCTGAAACGCATTTATGTGTCCGACAGCTCGACAGGTGAGCCGCTGACGAATCGACCATTCATAGCTGACGTAGAAGGGCGCGAGCAGTCCGGTCGCACTGACGACAATGGGTATGCGACGATCGAGACCGATGGATCCAGGTCGTTTCGCATCCACGTGATTTTTGCGTCCCCGAAGCGGAACCTCACATACAGTTAAGGGTCGTGAGCATGGCTGACTATAAAAATCAACACTGGACGTCCAGCCATACCACCGCGGATGGGAATGCTGGCGACGTCATATCGGTTTCCGTCAATGACCGAGCCGCGACGCGGCAGGCGATCATCAATCGGGTGCGCCAAGGCGGCATGAACTTTGTCGAGCGGTCGGATTGGGCTGCACACAAGAATCGCTCAGAGCGTATGCATGACGATTGGAACTACAAAAGGATCGCCATTCATCATGCAGGACGTAGCTTTTCGTGCGGCCCTGCCGCGCTTCAGTTGCAAGACATTCAAGAAATGCAGATGGACAAGAGCATTGCACCCAGCGATGACATTGGCTATCACTACGCGCTTGACTGCTTCGGAAACGTCTTCGAAGGGCGAGATATCCGCTTCAAGGGTGAAAACGTGCACAACTACAATACGGGTGTTATTGGCATCGTATTGCTGGAAAACTTGACCGAGCCTGGTGAGGGGCACGACGGCGTCGCCAAGCTTCAAAAATTCTTGGGCGCGGTGGGCTTCGCCCGTCCACCAAAGGTCGACGAACGCCAGGTTCAATCGTTGACGGCATTCGTCGGAATCCTCCGAGAATTTTTTCACGTTGACACTCTCGGCGGACACCGCGAGTTTCCCGGGCAACTTGGTGAGGGGAAGATTTGTCCCGGCAACTTTGGACTTGAGATCGTCAGGGAATTGAGGAAATCGATGGGGCTAGGCGCACCATGAAAGCGGGCAAATGCTTGGCAGCAGTTGCCTGCGCAGCCTGCGTCATGTTGGCAATCGCCTATACGGGATACGTCCATTCTTACCTCGATCACGAGGTCCAAACGACGTTCTTTTTAAAGCGATATCCGACTTTGCAACTTCAATTCTACGACCCGTACGCCAATGAAGGCGATGACGCGCCCGTCGACCGTCTGCCACCGTTGGACCGATCACGCTTTGCCGACTATTGCAAGTATCGCTTCGGCATAACAGATCCGGGTACGGAGATATTAGAAGCCTGTAAAGCAAAGATTCCCACTTATTTATAGGCCTGCAGGTAGTCGACGCCTTCGTTGGCGATCGGTGCAGCTTTCCGAGGTCTCGGCGTGTGTTGCCAATGGAGTCACGGGCTCGCGGCGCTTTTTCAGTTTGCGGGTAGCTGCCAATGGCGTAGCGGTTTTCTTTGCCACGCAACTGAATTCGAGAATGTCGGCGAACACCCGAGAACAACAGTTCATGCTTACACGTTGAACAGGAAGTTCATCACGTCGCCATCGTGCACGACGTACTCCTTGCCTTCGGCGCGCATCTTGCCGGCTTCTTTCGCGCCTTGCTCGCCCTTGTAGGTGATGTAGTCGTCGAAGCTGATCGTCTGCGCCCGGATGAAGCCGCGCTCGAAGTCGGTGTGGATCGCGCCGGCTGCCTTCGGCGCCGTATCGCCGACGTGGATCGTCCATGCGCGCACTTCCTTCACGCCGGCCGTGAAGTAGGTCTGCAGGCCGAGCAGCTTGAAGCCCGCGCGGATCACGCGGTTCAAGCCCGGCTCATGCATGCCCATGTCGGCGAGGAAGACTTCCATGTCGGCTTCGTCGAGGTCGGCGATGTCCGCTTCGACGGCCGCGCACACGGCCACCACCGGCGCGCCTTCAGCGGCCGCGAACTTCGTGATCGCGTCGAGGTGCGGGTTGTTCTCGAAGCCGTGTTCCTTCACGTTGGCGACGTACATCGTCGGCTTGGCGGTGATCAGGCAGAACGGCTTGAGCGTGGCCTTTTCTTCATCGGTCAGGTCGAGCGCGCGGACCGGCTTCGCCTGGTCGAGCTGCGCGCGGACCTTCTCCAGCACCGCCGCGTTCTTCGCGGCTTCCTTGTCGTTGCCCGACTTGGCCGCCTTGGAATAGCGCGCGAGCGCCTTCTCGACGGTGGCGAGATCGGCAAGCGCGAGCTCGGTGTTGATCACCTCGATGTCCGACAGCGGATCGATCTTGTTCGCGACGTGAATCACGTTGTCGTCTTCGAAGCAGCGCACGACGTGCGTGATCGCGTCGGTTTCGCGGATATTCGCGAGGAACTGGTTGCCGAGGCCTTCGCCCTTGCTCGCACCGGCCACCAGACCAGCGATGTCGACGAACTCGACCACGGCCGGCAGGATGCGCTCCGGCTTGACGATTTCGGCGAGCGCCTTCAGACGCGCGTCCGGCACCTCGACGATGCCGACGTTCGGCTCGATCGTGCAGAACGGATAGTTTTCCGCCGCGATGCCCGCCTTGGTCAGCGCGTTGAACAGGGTGGACTTGCCGACGTTGGGCAGGCCGACGATGCCGCATTTGAGGCTCATGGAAATCCTTCAGTCAATCAGTAGGTTGTGTGATGCGCTCGACGCTGTGCGCGGATTCGGCAAGCCTTCGCATAGGGCGGGGCAGGCTCAGCGGAGCGGACAAGTCACCGAATCGGGGCGTTGGCTCGACGATTGAGTGCGAGTTTTCACGGAAAGCGCAATTGTAACCCGTTCGCCCGAGCGGACCGGCCGGCGCATTTGCGCGAAGCCACTGTAGAATCGTCAGTTCAGAGCCGGCAGAGCTCAATATCCGGGGGAGCAGCGTGCGAATCATCAGATGGGTCGGGATCGGCATCGTTGGCGCGATCGTGGTGAGCGTAGTCGCGACGTGGGTCGCGCCGAATTTCGACGAGGCGCAGGCCACCACGGACCGTCAGACGATCGATTGCCTGACGGCCCACCTCGCGCGCGAAGACCGTGCCAATATCGCGCAGTTCGCTGACAAGAACGACTACGACTCGCTGTGGCACGCGTACGACCGCGTATTCCCCGACTGCGCGGTGCGCGGCGATCAGCGCGATCGCAAGGCGGAGCTCGAGGCAGCCGCGTGGCGCATCCTCTCGTCCGATCCCGATTTCATGCGCACGCGCGAGGCGAATGCGGCGCTCGCGGCAAGCGCCGCGACGCATTAGCAGCACGCATCGAGGACGCGCGGCAACGCGCTTCGCCCGCAGACAACCCCGGGCCGCGACCCCATCACACCGCGTCCGGCACGAGCCCGCGAGGCCCCGTGCACCGAGCCCAAATGCCCCGCCGATCGATCCGTCCCCCGCACCCCCCGCGGCTATAATGCGCGCATGAACGCACACCACCAGACCTTTGATGCCGCCGTGATCGGCGGCGGGCTCGTCGGCAAGACCGCGGCGCTCGCGCTCACGCAAGCGGGACTGCGTGTCGCACTGCTCGCGCAGCCTTGCGCGGCGCTGGCCGCCGGTGCTGTCTTCGACTCGCGCGTCTATGCGTTGTCGTCGAGTTCGCAGGCCTTGCTCGAACGGCTGCGGGTCTGGCAGGCGCTGGATCAGACGCGGCTCGGTCCCGTCTACGACATGCGCGTCTACGGCGACGCGCATGCCGAGCTGCATTTCTCCGCGTTTCAGGCATCGGTGCCGCAGCTTGCATGGATCGTCGAGTCGTCGGTGATCGAGCGCGCGCTCGATGCCGCGCTGCGCTTCCAGCCGAATCTCACGTGGATCGACACGCGCGCGCAGGCGCTCGACTTCTCCGTCGACAGCGCGAGCGTTGGCCTCGCGAACGGCAGCGTGCTCGAAGCGGACCTGGTAGTCGGCGCGGACGGCGCGTACTCGTGGGTGCGCGCGCAGATCGGCTCGAAGATGGTGCGCCGCGACTACAGGCAGGTTGGCGTGGTCGCCAATTTCAAGGCCGCGAAGCCGCACGGTGAATCCGCGTATCAGTGGTTCCGCGACGGCGAGATCATCGCGTTGCTGCCGATGTCGGACGGCCACGTGTCGCTGGTCTGGTCGGCCCGCACCGAACACGCCGAGCAGTTGCTCGCGCTCGATCCCGAGCGGCTCGCCGCCGAAGTCGAGCATGTGAGCGGTGAGCAATTCGGCGCGCTCGACTGCGTGACGCCCGCACAGGGCTTTCCGCTCGCGCTGCAGACCGTGGACCGGCTCGTCGCGCCGCGTGTCGCGCTGGTGGGCGATGCCGCCCATCTGATCCATCCGCTGGCAGGGCAGGGCATGAACCTCGGCCTGCGCGACGTCGCCGCGCTCGCGAGCACGATCGGCGGCAAGGAGTCATTCCGCGATCTCGGCGACATGGTGCTGCTGCGTCGCTATGAACGCGCGCGCCGCGAAGACATCCGAGCGCTGATGATCGCCACCGACGGGCTGCAGAAACTGTTCTCGGTGCCCGGTCCGCTCGCACGCGCCGTGCGCAATACCGGCATGGCGTTCGTCGGCGCGCAGCCATTCATCAAGCGCTGGCTGGTGTCGGCCGCGCTGGGGTGAACCGCAACGAGGCGTCGCGCGGATAGCCGGTGGCCGGTCACGGGCGCCCGGGACAGGTATCATGACCGCATCGACGCGCTGCGATCCGGCCCCTATCCGATCCCGATCGAACCTGATCGAACCTGATCGAACCTGATCGAACCTGATTCAACCGATCGGCGGCCGAAACGCGCGGCCTGAACGTAAAAAACGCGCACAGTGCGCGACTGAACCCAGGACTCCAGCATGAAAAAGACCTTCCGCATCGCCGCCGCCGCGCTCGCGATCGCTGCCGCTACACTCGGCTGCTCGGCGCAGGCCGATCAGGCCACCGACAAACTCAAAGCCACGCTGCAAACACGTCTTTCCGACGTGACGATCAAGAGCGTGTCGAAGACGCCGATCGCGGGCCTGTATGAAGTGAATCTCGGCACGCAGATCGTCTACAGCGATGCGAGCGGCGACTACCTGGTGCTCGGCGATCTGGTGGACTCGAAGACACGCAAGAACCTGACCGAAGCACGCCTGTCGGAAACCAACCGCATCGACTTCGCGAGCCTGCCTTTGGGCAACGCGGTGAAGGTCGTGCGCGGCAACGGCGCGCGCAAGATCGCCGTGTTCTCCGACCCGAACTGCCCGTACTGCAAGCAGCTCGAAAAGACGCTGCTGTCGATCGACAACGTGACGGTCTACACGTTCCTATACCCGGTGCTGTCGCCGGATTCGACGGCCAAGTCGAAGTCGATCTGGTGCTCGGCCGATCGCGCGAAAGCGTGGGAATCGTGGATGCAGGACCGTCAGGCGCCGACCGCCGCCGCCACCTGCGACACCGCCGCGATCGACAAAAACCTCGCGCTCGGCCGTTCGATGAACGTCGAAGGCACGCCGACGGTGTTCCTCGCCGACGGTCGCCGCCTGCCCGGCGCGGTGCCGGCCGATCGGCTCGACACGGAATTGTCGGCGGTGCACTGAACAGCGCGCCGCAAGCAGCGCCACGCCCGCCGCGGGCGCAACCGATGCAACGTTCAAAAGAAAGGAGGCGCACGCGGCGCCTCCTTTCGCATCGAGCCCGAACTTCCCCGCCTCACTCTCCTGACACTCCCAAGCGCCGCCGATGAAGCCGATCCGCTACACCATCGTTCCGGGTAACCCCGCCGCCCACCTGTTCGAAGTCACCGTGACCGTCGCCGATCCCGATCCGGCCGGCCAGCGTTTCAAGCTGCCGGTGTGGATTCCGGGCAGCTACATGGTGCGCGAGTTTGCGCGCAACATCGTCACATTGCGCGCGGTGAACGACGCGGGCCGCAAGGTGCGCGTCGAGAAAATCGACAAGCACACGTGGCAGGCCGCGCCGGTCAAGGGAGCCTTGACGCTGCGCTACGAGGTGTACGCATGGGACCTGTCGGTGCGCGCCGCGCATCTGGACGACACGATCGGTTTTTTCAACGGCACCAGCGTGTTCCTGTCGCCGCTCGGCCATGAGGACGCGCAGTGCGTGGTCGATATCCAGAAGCCGCAGGGCGCCGCGTATCGCGGCTGGCGCGTCGCGACCGCGCTGCCGGAAGCGCGCGGCACCAAGCGCTACGGCTTCGGCGAATACCGCGCGCAGAACTACGACGAATTGATCGACCATCCTGTGACGCTCGGGGAATTCGCGCTCGCGACGTTCAAGGCGCACGGCGTGCCGCACGACGTCGTGATCGGCGGTCGCGTGATCGGGCTCGACATCGAGCGTCTTTGCAAGGACCTGAAGCGCATCTGCGAAGCGCAGATCGCGTTGTTCGAACCAAAGTCGAAGAAGGCGCCGGCCGAGCGCTACGTGTTCATGACGCAGGCGGTCACCGACGGTTACGGCGGGCTCGAGCATCGCGCGTCGACCGCGCTGATCTGCAATCGCACCGATCTGCCGGTGCAGGGCCGCGAGGCGATGAGCGAGGGCTACCGGACCTATCTCGGTCTGTGCAGCCACGAGTATTTCCACACGTGGAATGTGAAACGGATCAAGCCGGCCGTGTTCGCGCCGTATGACCTCGGCGTCGAAAACTACACGTCGATGCTGTGGCTGTTCGAGGGCTTCACGTCGTATTACGACGACCTGATCCTCGTGCGCAGCGGCGTGATCTCGTCCGACGACTATTTCGGCCTGCTCGGCAAAGTGATCGGCGGCGTGCAGCGCGGCAGCGGGCGTCTGAAGCAGAGCGTCGCCGAGAGTTCGTTCGATGCATGGGTCAAGTACTACCGGCAGGACGAGAACGCGCCGAACGCGATCGTCAGCTATTACACGAAGGGCTCGCTGCTCGCGCTCGCCTTCGATCTGACGATCCGCGCGCAGACCGGCAACCAGAAATCGCTCGACGACGTGATGCGTCTGCTGTGGCAGCGCTTTGGCCGTGACTTTTATCGAGGCCAGCCGGTCGGCGTCGACGAAAGCGAGATCGAGGCGATTTTCGCGGAAGCGAGCGGCGCGCAACTGGCCGAACTGTTCGCCGAGGGCGTACGCGGTACGCACGATCTGCCGCTCGACGCGCTGCTCGCGCCGTTCGGCGTCTCTCTCGCCCCGGACCTCGACAAGAACGGCAAGCCGTCGCTCGGCGTGCGGCTTCGCGGCGGCGCGGATTGCACGCTCGCGACGGTGCACGAGGGCAGCGCCGCGCAGAAGGCGGCCCTTTCCGCCGGCGACGTGCTGATCGCGCTCGATGGCCTGCGCGTGACCGGCGGGAATATCGATGCTCTGCTGTCGCGCTATCAGCCGGGCGCGAAAGTCGAGGTGCACGCGTTCCGCCGCGACGAGCTGCGCGTCACGCAGGTGAAGCTCGACGGTCCCGAAGTGGCGCGCTACAAGCTCGCGGTCAGCGATCGCCGTCCCGCCGCTCGCAAAGCCCGCGAGCGCTGGCTGGCGAAGTGATCGTCGCCCGTCGCATCATCAATCGGCGAAGGAGGTCGGTGGATTGTTCTACCCCTGCAACAATCCGTCGCCGCTGGATGGCTTTTTCGCCGGCCGGTAAAAAAACACAATGACTCCACTCGCGCAACACTGCGCGCCCCTACTGGAGTCAACGATGACCACGATCCTGCAAATCAACTCGGCAGCCCGTTCGCAAGGCGCGAACTCGACGCTTCTCGTCAACGAGCTGACCGCAAAGCTGCAACAATCGAATCCGGGCGCGCAAGTCGTCGTCCGCAACCTGCAAGCCGAGCCGCTGCCGCACCTCGACGACGCCGTGCTCGGCGCGTTCTTCACGCCGGCCGACCAGCGCACGCCGGAACAGGCCGCGATCGCCGCGCGCAGCGAAGCGCTGATCGCCGAACTGCAAGCCGCCGACGTCGTCGTCATCGGCGCGCCGATGTATAACTTCGGCATTTCGTCGCAACTGAAGACGTACTTCGACTTCATCGCGCGTGCGGGCATCACGTTCCGTTACACCGCGAACGGTCCCGAAGGCCTCGTGACCGGCAAAAAGGTCCACGTCGTGTCGGCGCGCGGCGGCAAGTATCTCGGCACGCCGAACGATAGCCAGACGCCGTATCTGAAGAGCTTCCTCGGCTTCCTCGGCATGACCGACGTGAACTTCATCTACGCCGAAGGCCTGAACCTGGGCCCGGACGCCGCGAACGCCGCGCTGAGCTCGGCGCGCGAAGCGATCGCCGCGGTTTAAGCGGGTTCGTTGTGCCGCATTGCGCCGCTTCGATGCGGCCCAAGCGGTGAAAGAAAAACGCCACGGATTCACCCTCCGTGGCGTTTTCGTTGTGTATCGCAATCTTCTGACGACGACGCTCTCACGCAAGCATTTGCGCGTCGTCCGGTAGACGCCAGTCGATCGGTTCCCGGCCGTGCTGCAACAGATATTCGTTCGCCTTCGCGAAATGCCCGCAACCGAGAAAGCCGCGATGCGCGGACAGCGGCGACGGATGCGGCGCCTCCAGCACATAGTGCGACTTGCCGTCGAGCAGCGCGCGCTTTGCCTGCGCATGCGCGCCCCACAGCATGAACACCAGGTTCCGATGCCGCGTCGCGAGTTCGTGGATCAGCGTGTCCGTGCATTTCTCCCAGCCGCGTTTTGCGTGGCTCGCGGCGCTGCCGCGCTCGACGGTCAGCACCGTGTTCAGCAGCAGCACGCCCTGTTTGGCCCAGCTGTCCAGACAGCCGTGCTGCGGCGTTTCGTGACCGAGACTCGCGGTGATTTCCTTGAAGATGTTGCGCAGCGAAGGCGGCGGCCGCACGTGTGGCGCGACCGAAAACGCGAGACCGTGCGCCTGCGGCGTGCCGCGGTCTTCGCCGTGGTACGGGTCCTGGCCGAGGATCACGACTTTCACTTCGTCGGGGCTCGTCAGGCGCAACGCGCGGAACACGTCGGCCGGGTAGATGGACTTGCCGGCGGCGCGCTCGCCGTCGACGAAGCGGCACAGCGGTGCGTAGGTGTCACTTTCGATGAAGGGTTTCAGGTGCGCGCGCCAGGCCGCCGACAGCCCGGCGAATTGG
Source organism: Paraburkholderia sp. WC7.3g (assembly GCF_050436345.1). Taxonomy (NCBI): domain Bacteria; kingdom Pseudomonadati; phylum Pseudomonadota; class Betaproteobacteria; order Burkholderiales; family Burkholderiaceae; genus Paraburkholderia; species Paraburkholderia sp. WC7.3g. The sequence goes on along the minus strand of NZ_JBNDMA010000002.1, from coordinate 20,335 downwards.
GCTTCGAGCGTGGGGGCGGCGGCGGTCGTGTCGGCCGAGGCTTCGGCGGAGACTGGCGCGGCATCGTCGAACAACGATGCCTGCGGCGAACTGGAGCGGGTACGGGAAGCGGAGGTCATGGCGGGGAAGTGTCGCAGCAAACGCCGGCTAGCTCAAGTTGCGCGGAGCGAGCGCATGAGGCGCCGAGGGTTTCGCGCAATCCGCGCCCAACCGGCACTCAACCCGCGCGCAACCGATACCCGCGCTGCGCCTTGCTGATGTCGTCCGGCGCGAGGCCGGCAATCCGTTTGCCGAGTTCGGCGGCGAGCGTGTGAAGCGCCGCTTCGTCGCCCGACTTCAGCTCGAGTTCGATCTCCGAGACCGGCGCGCGGCGCGCTTCACCGTCGACTTCCGCAAGCACGTCGCCCTGGTCGATCGCCGCTTCGATCTGCGCGCCGTCGAGGTCGAGCAGCCATAGCGTGCGCGTGAAATTCGTGCGGAACAGCGCGATCAGCGCCGGCGCGGCCTGTTTCAAAGCGTCCGCGGCGGCGGGTTCGTCGCAAGCGCTCAGCAACCCGTCGATGTCGAGCTTCGCGTCCGCGACCGGTAATTCCCATTCGTGCCGGCTATGCAAACCGTTCGTCGCGTGACCAACCGTCTTGAAGGTCTGCAGCCAGCCGTCCGGCGTCTGCCGCAGACGCAGCGCGCTCCTCGATGACGCCAGCGTCAACTGCGGCGTGTCGAAGTAAATGTTCACGAGCTTGATCGCATGCCCGTCGTTGCCGGCGCGTGCGACGAACCACCGCGTCGCCGCCTGCACCTGCGAAGCCGGCAGCGCGAGCTTGATTTCGCGTTCCATGCCCATGACGTGATTCCTTGTTGCGAGTGTTTGTCTGCGCCGGTGCGTCGTTGCGTCGTTGCTTCGATACGGCGCTCAGAAAAACATCCGCGCGAGTTCCACGCCCGGCTCGTCCGCGCGCATGAAGGCCTCGCCGACGAGGAACGTATGCACGTCGCGCGCGCGCATGCGCTCGACGTCGTCGCGCGACAGGATGCCGGACTCGGTCACGACGATGCGATCATCGGGAATCGCGTCGAGCATGCCGAGCGTCGTGTCGAGCGAGGTTTCGAACGTGCGCAGATTGCGGTTGTTGATGCCGATCAGCGGCGTCTTCAGCGTCAGCGCTTCCTTGAGTTCATCGCTGTCGTGCACTTCGACGAGCACCGCGAGACCCAGCGAATGCGCGAGCGCTTCGAGGTCCTGCATCTCGGCGGTTGCGAGCGCGGCGGCAATCAGCAGGATTGCGTCGGCGCCCATCGCGCGTGCTTCGACGACCTGATACGGATCGACGATGAAGTCCTTGCGCAGCACCGGCAGCTGGCACGCGGCGCGTGCTTGCTGCAGATACGCGACACTGCCCTGGAAGAACTGCACGTCGGTCAGCACGGACAGACACGCCGCGCCGTGCTTTTCGTACGAACGCGCGATGTCGGCCGGCACGAAGTGCTCGCGCAGCACGCCCTTCGACGGGCTCGCCTTCTTCACTTCGGAGATCACCGCGGCGAGACCCGCAGTATGCTTGGCGCGCAACGCGCCGACGAAGTCGCGGATATCGCGCGACGACGCTTCGAGCCGCAGTTCTTCGAGCGGCACGCTTTGTTCGGCCGCCCGGACTTCTTCGCGTTTGACCGCGATGATGCGGTCGAGGATGTCGCTCATAAATGTCTCGCTACGTGATTACTGCTTGAATTGCTGGGTGAAGCGCACCAGTTCGTCGACCTTCGCGCGCGCCTTGCCGCTCGCGATCGCTTCGCGCGCGAGCTCGATGCCGTCCGCGATCGTGGCCGCGACGTTCGCCGAATAGAGTGCCGTGCCGGCGTTCAGCGTGACGATTTCGCGCGCGACGCCGGGCTTGTTGCTGAGCGCGTCGAGCAGCATGACCTTCGACTCGCCCGCGTCGGCGACTTTGAGCGTACGGTTCGACACCATCTGCATGCCGAAGTCTTCCGGATGGATCTCGTACTCGCGGATCTCGCCGTCGCGCAACTCGCCGACGAGCGTGGCACCGCCGAGCGACACTTCGTCCATGCCGTCCATGCCGTACACGACGAGCACGTGCCTGGCGCCGAGGCGCTGCATCACGCGTACCTGAATGCCGACGAGGTCGGGGTGGAACACGCCCATCAGCTGATTCGGCGCGCCGGCCGGATTGGTGAGCGGGCCGAGGATATTGAAGATCGTGCGGATGCCGAGTTCCCGGCGTACCGGCGCGACGTTTTTCATCGCCGGATGATGGTTCGGTGCGAACATGAAGCCCATGCCCGTTTCCGCAATCGATGCCGCGACCTGCTCTGGTTGCAGATCGATGTTGACGCCGAGCGCTTCGAGCACGTCCGCGCTGCCCGACTTGCTCGACACGCCGCGATTGCCGTGCTTCGCGACCTTCGCGCCCGCCGCGGCCGACACGAACATCGTCGCGGTGGAAATGTTGAACGTGTGCGCGCCGTCGCCGCCGGTGCCGACGATGTCGACGAAGTTCGAGTTGTCCTGCACCTCGACGTGCCGGGCAAATTCACGCATCACCGTGGCGGCCGCGGTGATTTCGCCGATGGTCTCTTTTTTGACGCGCAGGCCGGTGATGATCGCCGCCGACATCACGGGCGAAAGCTCGCCGCGCATGATGAGGCGCATCAGGTGCAGCATTTCGTCGTGGAAAATCTCGCGGTGCTCGATGGTCCGCTGCAAGGCTTCCTGGGGCGTAATCGACATGATCTCGTCTCTCTTTGTGTCAGACATTGCGGGACGCCGCGTGATGCGAGGCCTTGCCGGCGACGGCGAGCTTCGACTGCTTGACGAAGTTTTCGAGCAGCGCGTGGCCGTGTTCGGACAGGATCGATTCCGGATGGAACTGCACGCCTTCGACCGCGAGTTCCTTGTGGCGCACGCCCATGATTTCGCCGTCATCGGTCCATGCCGATACTTCGAGGCAGTCGGGCAGCGATTCGCGTTCGATCGCGAGCGAGTGGTAGCGCGTTACGGTGAAATGCTTCGGCAGGTCCGCGAATACGCCTTTGCAGTCGGTTTCGATCGTGCTGACCTTGCCGTGCATGATGGTCTGCGCGCGCACGACGCGGCCGCCGAACGCCTCGCCGATCGCCTGATGGCCGAGGCAGACGCCGAGAATCGGCGTCTTGCCGGCGAATTCGCGCAGCACGTCGAGCGTGATGCCCGCGTGCTGCGGATTGCTCGGGCCCGGCGACAGGCAGATGCGCTCGGGGTTCAGCTTCGCGATTTCATCGAGCGTGATTTCGTCGTTGCGGTAGGTGCGCACGTCTTCGCCGAGTTCGCCGAAGTACTGCACCAGGTTGTAGGTGAACGAGTCGTAGTTGTCGATCATGAGCAGCATGGTGTGTCTCCGGTCAGAAGTCGCTATCGAGGCCGTCCTGGACCTGCTCGGCGGCGCGCATTACGGCGCGTGCCTTGTTCTCGGTCTCCTGCCATTCGGATTCGGGCACCGAATCGGCGACCACGCCCGCAGCCGCCTGCACATACAGATTGCCGTTGGCGATCACGCCGGTGCGGATCGTGATGGCCAGATCCATCTCGCCGGTGAACGACAGGTAGCCGACCGCCCCGCCGTACAGGCCGCGCTTGACGGGTTCGAGCTCGTCGATCAGCTCCATCGCGCGGACCTTCGGCGCACCCGACAGCGTGCCGGCCGGAAAGGTGGCGCGCAGCACGTCGAAATTGGTCATGTCGTTTTTGAGCTTGCCTTCGACCGAACTGACGATGTGCTGCACGTGCGAGTACTTCTCGATCACCATCTTGTCGGTGACGACCACCGAGCCGATCTGCGCGATGCGGCCGACGTCGTTGCGCGCGAGGTCGATCAGCATCACATGCTCGGCGATTTCCTTCGGATCGTTCAGCAGTTCGGTCGCGAGCGCGGTATCGCGCTCGGGCGTGTTGCCGCGCGGACGGGTGCCGGCGAGCGGGCGGATTGTGACGATACGGTCCTCGCCGCGCTTTTCCTGGCGTACCAGAATCTCCGGCGACGCGCCGACCACGTGGAAGTCGCCGAAGTTGTAGTAGTACATGTACGGCGACGGATTCAGCGAGCGCAGCGCGCGATACAGCGACAGCGGATTGTCGCGGTACGGCTTGATCAGGCGCTGGCCGACTTGCACCTGCATCAGTTCGCCGGCGGCGATGTATTCCTTCGCCTTGCGCACGGCGGCCAGGTAATCGTCTTTCGCGAATTCGCGGTAGATCTCGGTGCGCACGCTGGCCGACACGACGGGCGGCTCGACGGTGACGCGCAGCCGCTGGCGCAGTTCGCGCAGACGGTGCTTCGCTTTCGTGTAGGCCTCAGCCTGGGTCGGGTCGGCGTAGACCACCAGATAGAGCTTGCCGGCGAGGTTGTCGATGACGGCGACTTCCTCGGTCAGCAGCAGCTGGATGTCGGGCAGATTGAGGTCGTCTTTCGGCGCGCTGTGCGCGAGCTTCTTCTCGATGTAGCGCACCGCGTCATAGCCAAAGTAGCCGGCGAGACCGCCCGTGAAGCGCGGCAGCCCCGGGCGTTGCGCGACCTTGAAGCGCGCCTGGAATTGCTGGATGAACGCGAGTGGATCGCCGTCGTGCGTCTCGACGACCTTGCCGTCGCGCACCACTTCCGACACGCCGTTGCGCGTGCGCATCAGAGTCCGCGCCGGCAAGCCGATGAACGAATAACGCCCGAAGCGTTCGCCGCCCACCACCGACTCCAGCAGGAACGAGTTCGCGCCGTTGCGCTCGGTCTGCGCGAGCTTCAGGTATAGCGACAGCGGCGTCTCGAGGTCGGCGAGCGCTTCGGCGATCAACGGGATGCGGTTGAAACCCTCGTTGGCGAGGGACTGGAATTCGAGTTCGGTCATGTTCCGATCCTGTACGGTGGCCCGGCGGCGGCAAGCGTCGGGCAAAGCGGGCTAAGCGCCTCCAGTCAGGGCGTGGGTCGACGTTCTCGACACGATGATACCGACCGGCGCGGGTCTCCCATCGGCGCGTGCAAGCGGTGCGGGAGAGCAACGGTACCTTTGCGGGTACGCGCAGGTCCAACCAGCCGATGCAGCAGCGCAAAAACAGAACGATGGAAAAAGCGCGTAAGCGCAGCGAAGTAAAAAACGGTTGCCGAAGACGAGCTCCAGCGTACCTCAGGCGAGGTTAGCGCGACCAGCGACGCCAGGGCCAGGCTCCCCGGTCGATGCTAATCAGACTCCGTTTTTTATTCAGAAACATGAGGATGAAGGACTGTTAAATCGTGGATTGGTGCGCCGCAATCGCCTTGGCGGCGTCGAGCAGCGAGGCAACTATACCATCGGATTTTATTGTTTGTATAGCTTGGCCATGGTTGTATCCGTAGGGCACAGTAAGCGTCGCCATGCCGGCCGCGCGGCCCGCCAACGCGTCGTTTTCCGAGTCGCCGATCGCGACCGTGGCACGCGGCTCGACACTGAGTTGCGCGGCGGCGGTCAGCATCGGCAGCGGGTCCGGCTTCTTCTTCGCGAGACTGTCGCCGCCGAGCACGACACTGAAATACGGGGCAAGCCGGTACTGCTGCAGCAATTCGAGCGCGAAGCGGTGCGGCTTGTTGGTCACGCAGGCGAGCTTCAGGCCCGCGTCGCGCAGCGCGCGCAGACCGGCTTCGACGTCCGGATAAAGCCGCGTGTGCACGCCGTTGATCTTCGCGTACTCGGCCTGATAGATCGCGAGCGCTTCGTCGAAGCGCTGTTGCGCGTGCTCGGCTTCGAAGCGCGGCGCGAGCACGCTGCGGATCAGATGCTCCGAACCCTTGCCGACGTAGCCGACCACTTCCTCGCGCGTCGTTTCTTCCGCGTCGAGCTGAGCGAGCATGCCGTTCAGGCCGGCGGTGAAGTCGTCGGCGGTGTCGATCATCGTGCCGTCGAGGTCGATGATCGCGGCTTCGACGCGCGGGCCGGTGAAGTTCGGGGCAGGGTATGGAGCCGTCATCGTAGGATTAGCGCTGGACGGTGGCGAGGGCGGCGCGCATCTTGTCGATCACGACCTTGTGATCGGGCTGGCCGAAAATCGCCGAGCCGGCCACGAACGTGTCCGCGCCGGCTGCCGCGATTTCCGCAATGTTGTCGACCTTCACGCCGCCGTCCACTTCGAGGTGGATGTCGCGGCCGGTGCGCTCGTTGTACGCATCGATGCGCTTGCGCGCTTCGCGCAGCTTGTTGAGCGCCTCGGGGATGAACGACTGGCCGCCGAAGCCCGGGTTCACCGACATGATCAGCACGAGGTCGACCTTGTCCATCACGTGATCGAGATAGTTCAGCGACGTCGCCGGATTGAACACGAGGCCGGCCTTGCAGCCGTGGTCGCGGATCAGCGACAGCGTGCGGTCGATGTGATCCGACGCCTCCGGGTGAAAGCTGATCAGGTTCGCGCCGGCTTTCGCGAAGTCCGGCACGATGCGGTCGACGGGGCGCACCATCAGGTGCACGTCGATCGGGACATCCACGTGCGGGCGGATCGCTTCGCAAACGAGTGGGCCGATGGTCAGGTTCGGCACGTAGTGGTTGTCCATCACGTCGAAATGGATCCAGTCGGCGCCGGCGGCGACGACGTTGCGGACCTCTTCGCCCAGACGGGCGAAATCGGCGGAAAGAATGCTGGGGGCGATGCGAAATTGCGTCATGGCGGGGAAAATGCAAGCGGGAAAGCGCCATTTTACCGTTTTTGCGCGTGCTGACCGGGGTTCGGGCCGCGGTTGGCGTGGCCGAATCGCGCGATGAAAGTCGCAAAGTGCCCGCGCAAAAACAGCTGAGAGAAACGGCGCGGCAACGCAGTCGTGTCCGAACTTCTTAGGCGTTCCTGGCCGAAAGGCGTGTCCGGTTGCGGCCATGCCGCGCATCAAGCAGAATGCCATTTCATGAGCGCCGCATCGCCGCTGCACCAGCAGATCATTGGCGTTCGGGCCTTCCACGATTATTCACAGCCAGTTTGATCAGACCGGAATCAGGATGAGCCAGTACGAATTCAGCGTCTCGGCGCAGGTGCAATACTTGCCCGAAGAATCGGACCCGGAGCGCCGCCAGTACGCGTTTGCCTACACGCTGACCATCCGTAACACCGGCCAGGTGCCTGCACAGTTGATCGCGCGTCACTGGATCATCGCCGACAGCGAAAACACGGTGCAGGAAGTCAAAGGCCTCGGCGTGGTCGGTCATCAGCCGCTGCTCAAACCGGGCGAGCATTTCGAATACACGAGTTGGGCAGTGATCGCGACGCCAGTCGGCACGATGCGCGGCGATTACTTCTGCGTGGCGGAGGACGGCGAGCGCTTCGAGGCGCCGGTGCCGGAGTTCGTGTTGCGCATGCCGCGAACGTTGCATTGAACCGGCGCGGTGCTACGCGGTCTTTAATGAGTTCGCATGGGCGCGCGGCGCAGCGGGCAGTTGAGTGGAGGGATGGGCGCTCGGGCGAGCGCTTGACGCGGTGAAGGGTGCGGTTGTGGACTGCTCGCAGACCAGGGTCACTGCGGCTTTTGCTGTTGGGAGCGTTCCGCCGACTTGGCACGCGAGGCTTTTTTCTTGCCAGACGACGTCCACACAACGATAAAGACGAGCAGGAACAGCGCGAGCAGCGATTCCAGCGCGAAGATGAGCATCGGGTATTCGTCGAACAGATCGGACATGGCGGTTTCCATCAATAAAGAACATTGTATGCGTTTTGTCGGCCGGGCCGGCGCCTGGCTCGGTGCATTGTCGGTTGCGGTGTTGCTTGCGTCCTGCGGTGGCGGCGGCGCGATCTGGCCTTCACCGCCGAGCGGCGCGGCGATCATCCCCGGCCAGATCGCCTCGACGCGCTTGACCGCGGTGGCGTGGCAGCAGGTGCCGGGCTGGCAGGACGACTCCCTGATCGGCGCGACGGCCGCGTTGCGGCAAAACTGCGCGAGGCTCGCGCGTCAGCCAAACTGGTCGCGTGCATGCGCGGCGGCCGCGCAAATCGACGATCTCGACGTCACCAGCGCGCGGGCCTTCTTCGAAGCCTACTTCACGCCGTTCCAGCTCGCGAATAGCGATGGCACACTCGACGGTCTGGTCACCGGTTACTACGAGCCCCTGCTGCGGGGTTCGCGCACGCGGCATGGGGTGTATCAGACCGCGCTGTACCGTTGGCCCGCCGGCTATCGCGCGGGGGCGCCGATGCCGGCGCGCGGCCAGCTCGAACGCTCGGGCGCGCTCAGCGGCAACGAACTCGTCTGGGTCGACGATCCGATCGAAGCGTTCTTCCTGCAGGTGCAGGGTTCCGGGCGCATCGTGATGGAAGACGGCAGCGTGATGCGGGTCGGCTTTGGCGGCACCAACAATCAGCCGTACAAGTCGATCGGGCGCTGGCTGCTCGATCATGGCGAGATCACACCCGCGCAGGCGACGATGCAGGGTATCAAGGCATGGGCACGCGCGAATCCGACGCGCGTCGATGGTCTGCTCGACACCAATCCTCGCTTCGTGTTTTTCCGCGAGATGCCGTCGGCCGAAAGTATGCCGAGCGGCGGTGCGGACGGTCCGATCGGCGCGCTCGGCGTGCCGCTGACGCCAGAGCGCTCGATTGCGGTCGACCCGAGCGCGATTCCGCTCGGGACGCCGGTATTCCTGCAGACTACACGGCCGCTGACGAACTCGCCGATGAACCGCCTCGTGTTCGCACAGGACACAGGCACCGCCATCAAGGGCGGTGTGCGCGCCGACTACTTCTGGGGTCTCGGCGACGATGCCGGCGACCTGGCTGGCAAGATGAAGCAGGGCGGCCGGATGTGGTTGCTGCTGCCGAATTCCTGAGGCGGTGGGGCGCAGACGGGAGCGTGACAGCCGTTTCGAGTACAGCGACTTTCGCGAGACGCGTTTGACTCTGCCGCGCTTACGCTGAGCGTTGCGGGTTGGCCGTCGCCCGGGTCAGAGCCCCGACCCGCGCTTGTCCACCACGCGCCGCGCCTTGCCCACCGAGCGCTCGATTCCATTCACCGCCAGCACGTTCACCACCGCGCTCACGCCAATCAGCGCCTTGATGTCGTAAGCCAACGCGTTTTTCGCGGTGGTTAGCGCGGAAGTATCCGGCGCGCTTTCGGGGCACGGTTCGACGTTCAGCGTCAACACGTCGAGCGGCCCTTCCTTCGTCAGCACGATCTGATAGTGCGGCGCGAGCGCGTGCTGCTTGAGCAGCAGTTCTTCGATCTGCGTCGGGAACACGTTGACGCCGCGTACGATCATCATGTCGTCCGAGCGGCCGGTGATTTTTTCCATCCGCCGCATCGTGCGGGCGCTGCCCGGCAGCAGGCGCGTGAGATCGCGCGTGCGGTAGCGGATGATCGGTAGCGCTTCTTTCGTCAGAGACGTGAACACGAGTTCGCCGAGTTCGCCATCGGGCAGCACCTCGCCCGTTTCAGGGTCGATGATCTCGGGATAGAAATGGTCTTCCCAGATCGTCGGGCCGTCTTTGGTCTCGACGAACTCCGAGGCGACGCCCGGGCCCATCACTTCAGAGAGACCGTAGATGTCGACCGCATCGATGCCCATGCGTTTTTCGATTGCCTCGCGCATGTCGTTGGTCCACGGCTCAGCGCCGAAGATGCCGATGCGCAATGAGCAGCTCGCCGGGTCGATACCCTGGCGTTCGAGTTCGTCGGCGATCGACAGCATATAGCTCGGCGTCACCATGATGATATCCGGCCGGAAGTCCTGGATCAGTTGCACCTGCTTCTCGGTCTGGCCACCGCCGAACGGAATGACGGTGAGTCCCGCGCGCTCGGCGCCGTAGTGCGCGCCTAGGCCGCCCGTGAAGAGGCCGTAGCCGTAGCTCACGTGCACCTTGTCGCCGCGCTTCGCGCCGGCGGCGCGCACCGAACGCGCGACGAGATTCGCCCACGTGTCGATGTCGCGCGCCGTATAGCCGACGACGGTCGGCTTGCCGGTCGTCCCGGACGACGCGTGGATTCGCGAAATCTGCTCCTGCGGTACGGCGAACATCCCGAACGGATAGTTGTCGCGCAAATCCTTCTTCGTCGTGAACGGAAATCGCGCGAGGTCCGCGAGCGACTTGACATCGCCCGGATGAACGCCGGCTTCGTCGAACTTGCGCCGATACACCGGCGAATTTTCATACGCATGGTTCAGCGACCATTTGAGCCGTTCAAGTTGGAGCGTGGCGAGCTCGTCGCGGCTGGCGGTCTCGATCGGATCGAGCGGAAGGACGGTGCTCATCGAATGTCTCCTTGCTGCCTCAGTATCTGAGTCTGATATGTGACGCGTTGATGCCAGAAAACCACGCGGCCGGTTGTCCGCGTGGGCGGCACTGGTTTGCCGCCGCTAGCTGTTAGTCGCCGGGGGGAATCAGGTTGCCCTTGGTTTGCGCCGACTTGCCGCGAAACATCGCGACAGTCTCGCCGGCCCGATTCGTCACGCGGATATCGTAGATGCCTGTGCGCCCGCTCAATGTCTGTTCGACCGCCTCGGCGCTCAGCACGTCGGCGCCGTAGACCGGCCGGAGATACTCGATCGAGCAGCCGGCCGCGACCGTATTGATGTTGTAGGTATTGCAGGCGAACGCGAAGGTCGAATCGGCGAGCGTGAAGATCAAGCCACCGTGGCAGATCTGATGGCCGTTAAGGAAGTCGTCGCGCACCGCCATGCGCAGCCGCGCATAGCCGGGACGCACTTCGAGAATTTCGAGCCCGAGCGCGCGGCTGCAGGCATCGTTTTCGTACATCGCGGCGGCCGTTGCGCGGGCGAGTTCGTCGGGTGTCATCTGGTCGGGACGGGTGGTTTGCGTCGACATCTCAACGCCCCTCGAAGCGAGGTGCGCGCTTTTCGATAAATGCCTGAACGCCTTCCGCGTAATCGTGCGAGGTGCCGAGTTCGCGCTGCAGATCACGCTCGAGATCGAGTTGCTGGGCGAGCGTTTGCGTCGCGCTGGCACGCATCGCCTGCTTGATCGCGGCGATCGCGCGGGTTGGTTGCTGCGCGAGCCGCGCCGCAAGTTTCGCTGCGGCCGGAGCGACTTCGCCGTCGTCGAGCACTTGCCAGATCAAACCCCAGCTTTCGGCTTTGTCGGCGCTGAGCTTGTCGCCGGTGATCGCGAGCCCGAGCGCGCGTGCCATGCCCACACGCTGCGGCAGAAACCACGTGCCGCCCGAATCCGGCACGAGCCCAATCTTCACGAACGCCTGGATGAAGCTCGCTGAGCGCGCCGCGAGCACCAGGTCGCAGGCCAACGCGAGATTGGCGCCCGCGCCGGCGGCCGTGCCATTGACCGCCGCGATCACTGGAAGCGGCAGCGCCTGCAGACGGCGGATCAACGGATTGAAGTATTCATGGATCACCGCGCCGAGGTCGGTCATGGCGCCGGGCGTGAAATCGAGGTCAGCGAGATCCTGACCGGCGCAGAAGCCGCGGCCCGCGCCGGTGAGCACGAGCGCACGGGCGCTGGACGTTTCGACCTGTTCGAGCGCCGCGCCGAGTTCCTGATGCATCGCGCGCGTGAAGCTGTTGAGCTTGTCCGGGCGGTTCAGTGTGATGGTGGCGACGTGGCTCGATGAGTCGATGTCCAGCCGGATCGCTTCATATGACATGGGGTGTCTCCTCAAAGTCTCGTTGACCGACGGGCACGGCGGCTCGGCTAGCGTCGACGTGTGATGCCGGTCCGATGCTTTGATGTTAGTGACATCGCACGACCCGGTCCATCCGCCGAAAGGCATAGGACGAAGTCGTGCTGTCTGCGGACGCTGCTTTCTATGCCTTTCAGCCGGCTACCACCGGAGGCGTTTTCGGTTCAACATGAACGCGGCTTTGCACGACACGGAAGCGGTTGGCGACGAAAGCGGCATCGGCCAGCGCGGCATTGGCGGCCGGGTTGGCACCGGTGCCGTGAAAGTCCGAAAAAGCCGCGGACTGGTTGACGAACACGCCGCCGGTCAGGTTGATCGACAGCGCGACGCCGCCGCGAATCGAAGCTTCGTGCGCGGCGTCGAGCACCGCGTCGTCCGTGCTGTAGACCGATAGCGTCAGCGCGCCGTGCTCGGCGGCGATGTTGCCCGCGAGATCGAGCGACTGCGCGGTCGAGTCCGTCGCGATGACGAACGAGATCGGCCCGAACCATTCTCTCGCGAACTGGGTGCGGTCGGTCGCGGCGTCGAGTTGCAATACGAGCGGTGTGCGCACGCGAGCGCCCGGAAAGGACGGATGCTCGAGCGTCTGGCTCGCGACGAGAACGCGGCCGAGCCTGGCTGCTTCGTCGATGCGCTGCACGACACCTTCGTTCTGAATCGCGCCGAGCAGTTCAACCGCGCGGGCCGGATCGGCGACGAGCTTTTTCACAGCGCCGGCAAGCGTCTGGGCGACATCGTCAAAGCCGAGCGTGCCGTCCGCGGTGCGAATGCCGTCTCGTGGCACGTAGATGTTTTGCGGCGCGGTGCACATCTGGCCCGAGTACAGCGCCAGCGAGAACGCGATATTGCGCGCGGCCGCTTTGATATCGTCGACCGAGTCGATCACGATCTGGTTGACGCCGGCTTTTTCGGTGTAGACCTGCGCCTGATGCGCGTTGCGCTCGAGCCAGGTGCCGTTCTGGGTGCTGCCCGTGAAATCGATCAGTTTGATCTCGGGCCGCTGGGCCAGTTGCTGGACGAGGGCGCCGTCGTTCGGGTCGGTGGCCAGCAGCGTGACGACGTTCGGATCGAAGCCCGCTTCGCGCAACACGTCACGCGCGATGCGCGCGGTCAGCGCGAGCGGCAGAATCGCGCCTGGATGCGGCTTGACGATCACCGTGTTGCCGGTGGCCAGATCGGCGAACAGACCCGGATAGCCGTTCCACGTCGGAAATGTGCAGCAGCCGAGCACGAGGCCGATGCCGCGCGGCACGACGGTGTAGCGCTTGTGCATCGCGAGCGGCGGGTTTTTGCCTTGCGGTTTTTCCCAGTGCGCTTCGGCGGGAATACGGCGCAGCTGATCCCAGGCGTACGCGACCGCTTCGAGCGCGCGATCCTGCGCGTGCGGGCCCCCTGCCTGGAAGGCCATCATGAACGCCTGACCGGTCGTGTGCATCACGCTGTAGCCGAGCTCGAAGCTGGCGTGATTCAGGTGCGCGAGGATTTCGAGGCTCACGCCGATCCATGCCTGCGGGCCGGCCGCGCGCCAATCGCGTTGCGCCGCGGCGGACACGGTGATGAGCGCGCTGGGGTCGGCTTTCGGGTAACGCACGCCGAGTGGAAAGCCGAACGGCGAGACTTCCGTGCCGACGGTTTCGCCGGTCGACGGTTGGTCCAGGTCGAACGTCTTGTCGAGAAGGTCCTTGAACGCGGCTTCGCCGTCCGCGTTGGCTGCTTCCCCGTACACTTTCGGACTGGGCATCTCGACGAACGGGCTCCAGTAGCCGCGCGCTTCGAGCGCGGCGAGCGCTTTGTGCAGCGTGTCCTTGTGCTTGGTGAATAGCGGATGTGTCATGGCAAAGAGGACTCGGCTGTGCGTTGGGAAGAACCTGTCGAATAATTGACCGACCGGTTGGTTGGTGAATAGTAGCATCACTATGAACGATGCGCGAAGCGTTTTCGCGTGCAATTAACTCTTGCGGAGGCGGCATGGCTTACGAAAACATTTTGGTTGAGACACGGGGGCGGGTCGGATTGATTACGCTCAATCGTCCGAAGGCTTTGAATGCGCTCAACGACGCGCTGATGGACGAACTGGGCGCCGCGCTGCGGGAGTTTGACGGCGACGAGGCGATTGGCGCGATCGTCGTGACGGGCAGCGAGAAAGCGTTCGCTGCCGGCGCGGACATCGGCATGATGGCGTCCTACACTTATATGGATGTCTACAAGGGCGACTACATCACGCGCAACTGGGAAACGGTTCGCTCGATCCGTAAGCCGATCATTGCCGCGGTGGCGGGCTTCGCGCTCGGCGGCGGCTGCGAATTGGCGATGATGTGCGACATCATTTTCGCCGCTGATACGGCGAAGTTCGGTCAGCCGGAAATCAAGCTCGGCATCATGCCGGGCGCGGGCGGCACGCAGCGCTTGCCGCGCGCGGTGTCGAAAGCGAAGGCAATGGACCTCTGTTTGACCGCCCGCTTCATGGATGCCGCCGAAGCGGAGCGCGCCGGACTGGTTTCGCGGGTGATCGCGGCGGCATCGCTGCTTGACGAAGCAGTCAGCGCGGCCGCCACCATTGGGGAGTTCCCGCTGCCGGCTGTGATGATGATCAAGGAGTCGGTCAACCGTGCCTATGAAACGACGCTCGCGGAGGGCGTGCATTTCGAGCGCCGCCTGTTTCATTCGCTCTTCGCCACCGAAGACCAGAAAGAGGGCATGGCCGCGTTCGTGGAGAAGCGCAAACCGGTTTTCAAGCACCGTTAATACGCTTGTCAAAATATGGCTTGCAAGTCCCGATGGCGGCGACTAGAATTCCGCTCTTTCGTGCTCCGGACGCCGGGGCACGGAGAAGCGGGAAGCCTTGGATGGCGGGGGTTTCAGCGGCGTGGGCAGGTCAGGCGAGTGATAAAAACCTGTTGACGATCCGAAGGAAGTTCTCCATAATCTCGCTTCTCTGCTGCAGATGCAGCGACGCAAACGAAGCGGTGCCGGTGGTTGTGGTGCAGGTGCTGCGGGTTGGGCGGAACGATCTTTAAAAACTAACAGCCGATAAGTGTGGGCGCTTGATGCGCGGTGCGGCGGCGGGTTCTGCGGAACCTGCTGTCAGGCAACAGTATCAGGAAGCCTCACACAGTATCAGAGGAAGGTTGATCTGTCGGAAGACGGATTGATCATCGTCAGTACGTTGAGTGAGCGACCGGTTCAGAGATGGACCGAAAACAGTAACAGGTTTGAACTGAAGAGTTTGATCCTGGCTCAGATTGAACGCTGGCGGCATGCCTTACACATGCAAGTCGGACGGCAGCACGGACTTCGGTCTGGTGGCGAGTGGCGAACGGGTGAGTAATACATCGGAACGTGTCCTGGAGTGGGGGATAGCCCGGCGAAAGCCGGATTAATACCGCATACGCTCTGAGGAGGAAAGCGGGGGATCTTTCGGGACCTCGCGCTCAAGGGGCGGCCGATGGCAGATTAGGTAGTTGGTGGGGTAAAGGCCTACCAAGCCGACGATCTGTAGCTGGTCTGAGAGGACGACCAGCCACACTGGGACTGAGACACGGCCCAGACTCCTACGGGAGGCAGCAGTGGGGAATTTTGGACAATGGGGGCAACCCTGATCCAGCAATGCCGCGTGTGTGAAGAAGGCCTTCGGGTTGTAAAGCACTTTTGTCCGGAAAGAAAGCTCCGGGGCTAATACCCCTGGGGGATGACGGTACCGGAAGAATAAGCACCGGCTAACTACGTGCCAGCAGCCGCGGTAATACGTAGGGTGCGAGCGTTAATCGGAATTACTGGGCGTAAAGCGTGCGCAGGCGGTGCTGTAAGACCGATGTGAAATCCCCGGGCTTAACCTGGGAACTGCATTGGTGACTGCAGCGCTGGAGTATGGCAGAGGGGGGTGGAATTCCACGTGTAGCAGTGAAATGCGTAGAGATGTGGAGGAACACCGATGGCGAAGGCAGCCCCCTGGGCCAATACTGACGCTCATGCACGAAAGCGTGGGGAGCAAACAGGATTAGATACCCTGGTAGTCCACGCCCTAAACGATGTCAACTGGTTGTCGGGCCTTCATTGGCTTGGTAACGAAGCTAACGCGTGAAGTTGACCGCCTGGGGAGTACGGTCGCAAGATTAAAACTCAAAGGAATTGACGGGGACCCGCACAAGCGGTGGATGATGTGGATTAATTCGATGCAACGCGAAAAACCTTACCTACCCTTGACATGTATGGAATCCTGGCGAGAGCCGGGGGTGCCCGAAAGGGAGCCATAACACAGGTGCTGCATGGCTGTCGTCAGCTCGTGTCGTGAGATGTTGGGTTAAGTCCCGCAACGAGCGCAACCCTTGTCCCTAGTTGCTACGCAAGAGCACTCCAGGGAGACTGCCGGTGACAAACCGGAGGAAGGTGGGGATGACGTCAAGTCCTCATGGCCCTTATGGGTAGGGCTTCACACGTCATACAATGGTCGGAACAGAGGGTTGCCAAGCCGCGAGGTGGAGCCAATCCCGGAAAACCGATCGTAGTCCGGATCGCACTCTGCAACTCGAGTGCGTGAAGCTGGAATCGCTAGTAATCGCGGATCAGCATGCCGCGGTGAATACGTTCCCGGGTCTTGTACACACCGCCCGTCACACCATGGGAGTGGGTTTTACCAGAAGTGGCTAGTCTAACCGCAAGGAGGACGGTCACCACGGTAGGATTCATGACTGGGGTGAAGTCGTAACAAGGTAGCCGTATCGGAAGGTGCGGCTGGATCACCTCCTTTCCAGAGCTATGCATTGCTCGCGTCAAGTGCTCACGCTTATCGGCTGTGGTGATGAAAGAAAACGCAGACAGGCTCAGGGGTCTGTAGCTCAGCCGGTTAGAGCACCGTCTTGATAAGGCGGGGGTCGATGGTTCGAATCCATCCAGACCCACCAGTGTCTTGTCTGGTGAGCTGAAGGGCTGGGGCCTCTGGAATAGCTGTGGGACTGGGGGATTAGCTCAGCTGGGAGAGCACCTGCTTTGCAAGCAGGGGGTCGTCGGTTCGATCCCGTCATCCTCCACCAATCCTCAATGCGCAGGGCTCTGCATGAAGGCAGAGCGTTGCGCATTGGCGATTGAGCCAGTCAGGGCGGTATGAGGCACAAGCCTGATACCGGCTGTCGTTCTTTAACAATCAGGAAGAAGTAGTAAGGAGATTCACGAAAGCGTGCCTGGAGATGGGTGTGTGAGTAGGTGAATCAGGGTTGTGATTGTATCGATGTATTTTAAAGGTGATCGAGAGATCGCTTTGGAATACGGCGCAACACGAATACTCAACCTGTAGCGGAACGTGAATGGTCGACTCCTTCGGGAACCTGTCCCCTCCGGGGATGGGACCAGAGTAAGCGCTAAAGCGCTAACACTGGTCGACAGAGACACACCCGTTATAGGGTCAAGCGAACAAGTGCATGTGGTGGATGCCTTGGCGATCACAGGCGATGAAGGACGCGGTAGCCTGCGAAAAGCTCCGGGGAGCTGGCAAACGAGCCTTGATCCGGAGATGTCCGAATGGGGAAACCCACCTCTTCTGAGGTATCCGTAGCTGAATCCATAGGCTACGCGAAGCGAACGCGGTGAACTGAAACATCTAAGTAACCGCAGGAAAAGAAATCAACCGAGATTCCCAGAGTAGTGGCGAGCGAAATGGGAGCAGCCTGTACACGTTATCTGTATTGTTAGTCGAACGCTCTGGAAAGTGCGGCCATAGCAGGTGATAGCCCTGTAGACGAAAACAGCATGGAAGGACTGGGTGTACGAGAAGTAGGGCGGGACACGTGAAATCCTGTCTGAAGATGGGGGGACCATCCTCCAAGGCTAAATACTCGTGATCGACCGATAGTGAACCAGTACCGTGAGGGAAAGGCGAAAAGAACCCCGGGAGGGGAGTGAAACAGATCCTGAAACCGCATGCATACAAACAGTCGGAGCCTCTGCGAAGGGGTGACGGCGTACCTTTTGTATAATGGGTCAGCGACTTACATTCAGTGGCGAGCTTAACCGATTAGGGCAGGCGTAGCGAAAGCGAGTCCGAACAGGGCGTCCAGTCGCTGGGTGTAGACCCGAAACCAGGTGATCTATCCATGGCCAGGTTGAAGGCACGGTAACACGTGCTGGAGGACCGAACCCACTAACGTTGAAAAGTTAGGGGATGAGCTGTGGATAGGGGTGAAAGGCTAAACAAACCTGGAAATAGCTGGTTCTCTCCGAAAACTATTTAGGTAGTGCCTCGTGTATCACCTTCGGGGGTAGAGCACTGTCATGGTTGTGGGGTCCATTGCGGATTACTACGCCATAGCAAACTCCGAATACCGAAGAGTGCAATCACGGGAGACAGACATCGGGTGCTAACGTCCGGTGTCAAGAGGGAAACAACCCAGACCGCCAGCTAAGGTCCCCAAATATGGCTAAGTGGGAAACGAAGTGGGAAGGCTAAAACAGTCAGGAGGTTGGCTTAGAAGCAGCCACCCTTTAAAGAAAGCGTAATAGCTCACTGATCGAGTCGTCCTGCGCGGAAGATGTAACGGGGCTAAGCCATATACCGAAGCTGCGGATGCACAGTAATGTGCATGGTAGGAGAGCGTTCCGTAAGCCTGCGAAGGTGCACTGGAAAGTGTGCTGGAGGTATCGGAAGTGCGAATGCTGACATGAGTAGCGATAAAGGGGGTGAAAGGCCCCCTCGCCGTAAGCCCAAGGTTTCCTACGCAACGTTCATCGGCGTAGGGTGAGTCGGCCCCTAAGGCGAGGCAGAAATGCGTAGCTGATGGGAAGCAGATTAATATTTCTGCACCATTGTGAAATGCGATGGGGGGACGGATCGCGGAAGGTTGTCCGGGTGTTGGAAGTCCCGGTCCTTGCATTGGAGAAGGCGCTTTGGCAAATCCGGGCGCGGGATTCAAGGGTGCGAGGCGAGTCGCTTAGGCGACGAAGCAACTGGAAGGGGTTCCAGGAAAAGCCTCTAAGCTTCAGTTTCACAGTGACCGTACCGCAAACCGACACAGGTGGGCGAGATGAGTATTCTAAGGCGCTTGAGAGAACTCGGGAGAAGGAACTCGGCAAATTGGTACCGTAACTTCGGGATAAGGTACGCCCTCATAGCCTGACTGGCCTGCGCCAGAAGGGTGAAAGGGTTGCAATAAACTGGTGGCTGCGACTGTTTAATAAAAACACAGCACTCTGCAAACACGAAAGTGGACGTATAGGGTGTGACGCCTGCCCGGTGCCGGAAGATTAAATGATGGGGTGCAAGCTCCTGATTGAAGTCCCGGTAAACGGCGGCCGTAACTATAACGGTCCTAAGGTAGCGAAATTCCTTGTCGGGTAAGTTCCGACCTGCACGAATGGCGTAACGATGGCCACACTGTCTCCTCCCGAGACTCAGCGAAGTTGAAGTGTTTGTGATGATGCAATCTCCCCGCGGCTAGACGGAAAGACCCCATGAACCTTTACTGTAGCTTTGCATTGGACTTTGAACCGGTCTGTGTAGGATAGGTGGGAGGCTGTGAAGCGTGAACGCCAGTTTGCGTGGAGCCGACCTTGAAATACCACCCTGATCTGTTTGAGGTTCTAACCCTGGTCCGTGATCCGGATCGGGGACAGTGCATGGTAGGCAGTTTGACTGGGGCGGTCTCCTCCCAAAGTGTAACGGAGGAGTACGAAGGTACGCTAGGTACGGTCGGAAATCGTGCTGATAGTGCAATGGCATAAGCGTGCTTGACTGTGAGACTGACAAGTCGAACAGGTGCGAAAGCAGGTCATAGTGATCCGGTGGTTCTGTATGGAAGGGCCATCGCTCAACGGATAAAAGGTACTCTGGGGATAACAGGCTGATACCGCCCAAGAGTTCATATCGACGGCGGTGTTTGGCACCTCGATGTCGGCTCATCTCATCCTGGGGCTGTAGCCGGTCCCAAGGGTATGGCTGTTCGCCATTTAAAGAGGTACGTGAGCTGGGTTTAAAACGTCGTGAGACAGTTTGGTCCCTATCTGCCGTGGGCGCTGGATATTTGAAGGGGGCTGCTCCTAGTACGAGAGGACCGGAGTGGACGAACCTCTGGTGTACCGGTTGTCACGCCAGTGGCATCGCCGGGTAGCTATGTTCGGAAGAGATAACCGCTGAAAGCATCTAAGCGGGAAACTCGCCTTAAGATGAGATATCCCCGGGGCTTCGAGCCCCTTGAAGGGTCGTTCAAGACCAGGACGTTGATAGGTCAGGTGTGCACGTACAGTAATGTACTGAGCTAACTGATACTAATTGCCCGTAAGGCTTGATCCTATAACCGGTGTGTGTCGGCAGCCGTTAGCGCTTCAGCGCTTATGGATGCCCCACCCTGCGCAAAGCGCAGGGTCTTATGCAGACCACACACGGTTGAGATCAGTGTTGTGCCAGAAACAACACAACCTGCCTTACCCTGGTGAGCATCACCAGAAACTACTTCTTCCAGATTGGCTGTGGCGCGCACCCCGCGACGCAACAACCCGTCATGCCTGATGACCATAGCGAGTCGGTCCCACCCCTTCCCATCCCGAACAGGACCGTGAAACGACTCCACGCCAATGATAGTGCGGATTGCCCGTGTGAAAGTAGGTAATCGTCAGGCTCCTTACCCCGTCAGAAACCCCACCCCTCGCGGTGGGGTTTTTGCGTTTACGCGGCCGATATCGCGCGTTTCATCACTTTCCAATCC